>NZ_JBINNY010000001.1:0-5028134 GCF_051297175.1 Dryocola baronae | reverse complement strand
GGGCGCGGCTGCGCGGGCAGTTTGTGCAGGGGCTGCGGTAGCAACCGCTTGCTGATTTTGGGTCTGGCTGACGGGTTTACTGCCGACTTCAAAGCGCAGTAAAGGGGCATCGTTGCCGCAGAAATCGTTCAGCAATCCATTGATATTATTTAGGTATTTATCCCTTACCCAGTCGAGTACAAAACGGTTTGGCGCATAAAGGGCCAGCGTGTTATCACTCAGTTCCGCCTGTAGGGGGCGTATCCACATACTGAATTCTGTGGCTGGTAACTCATCCTGCAATCGGGCAAGACACTGCTGCCAAAGCGAAAGTGACACGGCGGACTCCACTCGAACAAAGTCGATAAAAAGACGAAGACTGAAAGTTTTACATTCATGATTGTTGACACACGCCGACTCTCCCCGCTGGGATCCCGGTACGGGAAGCGTGCGAACCGCTATCTGCGGTTTACCCTCAAGGTGAACGGTATTGGATCACGATCGGGACCGCGGATCATAGCCTAAAGCGCCGCAGAGATCTTCTGTTTCTCACAGTTTCTTCCCGATTTATCCACAGGGCAGTTTTGAGCAGGTTTAGTGTAATCGATCCTGGCGGGCGTGCTGTGCTTTGCGCGCTCATATTGGAAAATTTAATGACCATAGCCAAAATCAGACTGAAGAGATCTAAGGAAGATCCCTGTCGATCCTTGCGCTTTAATGGGGACGCCGTATAATTCCCCACCCGTCGCGTATCGACACTGTGTTTGACTTGTCAGATCCTGGGCATTTTTAGGGTCGGAAGAGGGATTCAGGCGCGGGAATTAAGGAAAGAGAATTGACTCCGGAGTGTACAATTATTACAATCCGGCCTCTTTAATCAGCCACACTGAGGCGTAAGTCGTTGCAGTTTCTGCAGGGCGTTATGCTAACCCAGTGAAATTTATCCAAGTTTAGGTAGAAATCGCCATGAAACGCACTTTTCAACCGTCCGTACTGAAGCGCAACCGTTCACACGGCTTCCGTGCTCGTATGGCAACTAAAAATGGTCGTCAGGTTCTGGCACGTCGTCGTGCTAAAGGCCGTTCTCGTCTGACCGTTTCTAAGTAATAAAAGCTAACCCCTGAGTGGTTAAGCTCGCATTTCCCAGGGAGTTACGCTTGTTAACTCCCACTCATTTCACTTTCGTCTTCCAGCAACCTCAAAGAGCTGGCACGCCGCAAATCACCATCCTCGGCCGCCTGAATTCGCTGGGGCATCCCCGCATCGGTCTTACCGTCGCTAAGAAAAACGTCAAACGCGCGCATGAACGCAATCGGATTAAACGTCTGACGCGTGAAAGCTTTCGTCTGCGTCAGCACGAATTGCCTCCAATGGATTTCGTGGTAGTGGCTAAGAAAGGTGTGGGTGACCTGGATAACCGGGCTTTATCGGAAGCATTGGAAAAATTATGGCGCCGTCACTGTCGCCTGTCTCACGGCTCCTGATTGGCCTGATAAAGGTCTATCAGCGCTTGATAAGCCCACTTCTTGGGCCGCACTGCCGTTTCACTCCAACCTGTTCTCACTACGGAATTGAGGCATTACGCAGGTTTGGGGTGCTAAAAGGCAGTTGGTTGACGGTGAAACGCGTATTAAAATGCCATCCTTTAAACCCCGGTGGTGACGATCCCGTCCCACCTGGACCAATTGATACCAGAGAACACTAACGATGGATTCGCAACGCAATCTCTTTCTCATCGCTTTGTTGTTCGTGTCTTTCATGATCTGGCAAGCCTGGGAGCAGGACCACGCTCCGCAACCTCAGGTGCAGCAGACCACGCAGACTACGACCACCGCAGCGGGTGATGCCGCAAGCCAGGGCGTGCCGGCCAGTGGCCAGGGAAAAATCATCACGGTTAAAACTGACGTCCTCGAACTTTCCATCAACACCCGTGGTGGTGATGTTGAGCAGGCGCTGCTGTTGACCTACCCGAAAGAGCTCAAATCAAACGAGCCATTCCAGTTACTGGAAACGACACCAGAATTTATCTATCAGGCGCAAAGCGGCCTGACGGGTCGTGATGGTCCGGACAATCCAGCTAACGGTGCACGTCCTCTGTATAACGTTGATAGCGATACCTTCCAACTGGCCGACGGTCAGAACGAGCTGGTTATCCCTATGACCTATACCGATGCGGCAGGCAACGTCTTCACCAAGTCCTTCACCTTAAAACGCGGCGAGTTCGCGGTTAGCGTGGATTACAACGTGAAGAACGCCGGTGAGAAACCGCTGGAGCTGGCAACCTTTGGTCAGTTGAAGCAGTCCATCAATCTGCCGTCTCATCGTGATACCGGAAGCAGCAACTTTGCGTTGCACACTTTCCGCGGTGCCGCGTACTCCACGCCTGATGCGAAATACGAAAAATATAAATTCGATACCATCGCAGACGGTGAAAACCTGAACGTCAACGCCAACAACGGTTGGGTTGCTATGCTGCAGCAATACTTCGCAACAGCATGGGTTCCACGTAATCAGGGCACCAACAACTTCTATACCACCAAACTGAACAACGACGTGGCGGCGATTGGTTATAAATCCGCACCGCAGCTGGTTCAGCCTGGCCAGACCGCTCAACTGGGTAGCACCCTGTGGGTCGGCCCGGAAATTCAGGACAAAATGGCAGCCGTGGCGCCACACCTTGACCTGACGGTGGATTACGGTTGGTTGTGGTTTATCTCTCAGCCGCTGTTCAAGCTACTGAAGTTTATCCACAGCTTCGTCGGTAACTGGGGCTTCTCCATTATCGTTATCACCTTTATCGTTCGTGGCATCATGTACCCGCTGACCAAAGCGCAGTACACCTCCATGGCGAAGATGCGCATGCTGCAGCCTAAACTGGCCGCGATGCGTGAGCGTATTGGTGACGATAAGCAGCGTCAGAGTCAGGAAATGATGGCGCTGTATAAAGCCGAGAAGGTTAACCCGCTGGGCGGCTGTCTCCCGCTGGTTATCCAGATGCCAATCTTCCTGGCGTTGTACTACATGCTGATGGGCTCCGTTGAGCTGCGCCATGCGCCGTTCGCACTGTGGATCCATGACCTGTCCGCACAAGACCCGTACTACATCCTGCCGATCCTGATGGGCCTGACGATGTTCTTCATCCAGAAGATGTCGCCAACCACCGTGACCGACCCGATGCAGCAGAAGATCATGACCTTTATGCCGGTCATCTTCACGGTGTTCTTCCTGTGGTTCCCGTCTGGTCTGGTGCTGTACTATATCGTCAGTAACACGGTGACCATCATCCAGCAGCAGCTGATTTATCGCGGTCTGGAAAAACGTGGCTTACACAGCCGCGACAAGAAAAAGACCTGATAGCGATTAAGCTTAAGCACACGGAAGGCGGTCAATTGACCGCCTTCTTTTTTTCGTCGGGTGGCTAAGCAAAGCGCCATCCACCAGCAATCACGAAGGGACAGTAATGAGCCATAACGAGACAATCGTTGCCCAGGCGACACCGCCGGGACGTGGTGGGGTCGGTATCCTGCGCGTCTCAGGCCTCCATGCTCGCGACGTCGCACAGGCGATTCTGGGCAAGCTTCCTAAACCGCGCCATGCCGATTACCTGCCGTTTCGCGATGGCGACGGCACGACGCTCGATCAGGGCATCGCGCTGTGGTTCCCTGGCCCTAATTCCTTTACCGGCGAAGACGTGCTGGAGCTGCAGGGCCACGGCGGCCCGGTGATCCTCGACCTGCTGCTAAAACGTATTCTGGCATTGCCCGGCGTGCGTATCGCAAGGCCCGGCGAATTTTCCGAACGTGCATTCCTCAATGACAAACTGGATTTGGCGCAGGCGGAAGCCATCGCCGATCTGATTGACGCAAGCTCGGAGCAGGCCGCTCGTTCGGCGCTTAACTCTTTGCAGGGCGCATTTTCGGCTCGTGTAAATCACCTGGTCGAAGCGTTAACCCACCTGCGAATTTACGTTGAGGCGGCCATCGACTTTCCGGACGAAGAAATCGACTTCCTGTCCGACGGTAAAATCGAAGCCCAGCTCAATCAGGTCATTAACGATCTCGATGCGGTACGCGCCGAAGCACGCCAGGGCAGCCTGCTGCGCGAAGGCATGAAGGTGGTGATTGCCGGGCGTCCAAACGCCGGGAAATCGAGCCTGCTAAACGCGCTGGCCGGGCGCGAAGCCGCTATCGTCACGGACATTGCGGGTACAACGCGCGACGTGCTGCGCGAGCATATCCACATCGACGGCATGCCGCTGCACATCATCGATACCGCCGGTCTGCGCGAAGCGAGCGACGAAGTAGAACGCATCGGTATCGAACGCGCGTGGAATGAGATCGAACAGGCCGACCGCGTGCTATTTATGGTTGACGGCACAACGACGGACGCCACCGACCCGGCGGCCATTTGGCCAGACTTTATCGCTCGCCTGCCGGAGCGCCTGCCGATTACCGTCGTGCGTAACAAAGCGGACGTCACGGGCGAGACTCTGGGCCTCAGTGATGTGAACGGTCACTCACTTGTACGCCTTTCCGCGCGTACCGGTGAAGGCATAGATGTGCTGCGCGATCACCTAAAACAGAGCATGGGCTTTGAAACCAACATGGAAGGCGGCTTCTTAGCGCGTCGCCGCCATCTGCAGGCGCTGGAGCAGGCAGCCCAACACCTCCAACAGGGCAAGGCACAGCTTTTAGGCGCATGGGCAGGTGAACTGTTGGCGGAAGAGCTGCGTCTGTCACAGCAGAGCCTGAGCGAAATTACCGGGGAGTTTACGTCTGACGATCTGCTGGGAAGAATCTTCTCCAGCTTCTGTATCGGGAAATGATTTCTGGTTAGCAGGTATTCACCTTGTTAGCGGCTTGTCCGCTAACAAGGTTTCCACAAAATTACACGCTTGCAGCCGCTTTCTTGCCGGTTCCCCACTGGTAGAGAATCCCTACCATGATCACCGCACCAATCACGTCAAACAGGCCAAGCGCACTAAACAGCGGCGTAAAGCCGACGGTAGTGTATAGCGCGCCAATCAGCAGTGAGAAGATACAGCCGCCAATCCAGGCGAAGGTTCCGCGCAGGCCGTTTACCGTTGCCACCTGGTTCGCCTCAAAGGATTCCATCACCAGCACGCCCAGCATCCCTGAGATCACCGTATGGGCAAACCCGGCCAGAGAGATAATGAAAATCACAATGTAAGGGTTGGCGATAAAGCCCAGGCTCATCATGCTGGTCATGATCAGCGCCCCTGAACACGACGTCAGGACGGCGGAGTTAATGCGCGTGATGTTAAAGCGCTGATGCAGCCACTGAGTGACGTGCCCGGCGGCAATGCTTCCGAAGTCAGCCAGCAGGAAGGGGAGCCAGCCAAACATCGCTATTTCTTTCAGCGACATGCCGCGATCGTTCATCATATAAATAGGCACCCAGAAGCTCAGTGCCTGCCACGCGGGTTCAGCCATAAACGCGGGCAGCGCAATGCCGTAGAACTTTTTCACCTTCAGCAAAGACCAGAGCGCGCGCCACAGCGATTGCTTCATGTTGCCGGAAGGCGGGTCCTGGTCGGACAGAATGTAGTTACGCTCTTCTTCGCTCAGATGCTTACTTTTCGCTGGCGTATCACACACCCAGAACCACAGCCCGACCCAAAGCACGCCGACAATACCCGGTACGACGAACGCGGCCTGCCAGCCCCAGTACATATGAATGACGACGATCAGCGGCGGCGCAATCATCGCGCCCAGCGAGAAGCCCACGCCACCCCAGCCGTTAGCGATGGAGCGTTCTTTACGCGGGAACCATTCGGTCATTACCTTCATGTTAGCCGGGCCGGACGCGGCCTCGGTGCTGCCCATAAAGAAGCGCAGTACGGCGAGTTGGATCCAGTTGCCTGCTCCGGCGTGGAAAACACAGATCAGCGACCAAAGCAAAGCCAGCACGCCAAAACCAATTTTTAAGCCAACCACATCCATAAACCAGCCGCAGATGGGCTGAAAGATGATGTACGCCGTTTGAAACGCGGCAACCACCCACGAGTACTGTTCGGTGGTCATGCCCATTTCGGTCATCAGTTCAGGAGCCAGCACGCCAAGCGAGTTACGCGTGACGTAGTTCAACACCACGCCCAGCATAAACAGGATAACGAAATACCAGCGGAGGTTGCGCCTCCAGCCTTTTGGGCGGCTGGCGACAGCGCAGGAAGCTTGTTGCATAGAGACAGACATAGAGACCTCGGTATTCAGAGACTATCAAAAAGCCCCACACCAGCGTGTGAGGCTAATCCTTTTTCAGCAGGTAATGCTCCAGTGGTCTTTTTGCCACTCTGCTTTTTTATTGCGCACCACCAGCGGGCGGGTTTCGCCAGCCGGAAGTTTCACTATTAGCTGTTCAGACTTGAACTGCTGGTCACCGGCAAATTCAATTTCCACTTCGATTTGGCTTTCGCTGCTGCTGACGTGCAGCTGCCATTCCCCGCAGCGGCCCTGTTGATAGCCGTAGGTTTCGCCGTCGTCTTCGTAACACCCCGCGGTATATTCGCCGCAGCCCTTATGTGGGAAGATCATAAATCCGCGTTCGTCACGGCGGGCGTTGAAATGCTGCTCGGCAACGTTAAGCGGCAGAGCGCTGCCTGCGCGCACCAGCACGACCGGTTTATCCCACGGCGCTGGCAGCGTCACCTGCTGGCCGCCCGCATAATGTTCGCCACGCCAGAAGTCGACCCAGCTGTCGCCCTGAGGCAGATAAAGGGTTCGCGTCGTTTGGCCCGGTTCGACAACGGCGGCAATCAGCAGGCTATCGCCAATCATCATTTCGTCGTTTTCGGCGTAGCAGTTTTGATCGCCCGGATAGCTGTAGTACGTCGGGCGCATAATCGGCTCAAAGTACTGATGGGAACGCCACAGCAGGTGGTAGTAATACGGCAGCAGGGAATAACGCAGCTTGATCATCTCGCGGATCTGCGGAGTGATCTCCGGGTACATCCACGGCTCGGTCACGCTTTCGCCTTCGCTGTTGCACGAATGGATGCTAAAGCGCGGCAGGAAAACGCCAAACTGGATCCAGCGCATGAACAGCTCGGGATCCGGCACCGGCCCAAAGAAGCCACCCACGTCGTGGCCGGTATTCGACATGCCGGACATTGCCAGCCCCGTGCCCATGCGGATATTAAACTTCAGCGTTTCCCAGGAGGTGTAGTTGTCACCGGACCAGGTTTGCACGTAACGCTGCATACCCGCCACGCCCGCACGGGAGACGGAGAATTGGCGAACTTCCGGCTGGTACTCTTTCTGCGCTTCAAAGGAGGCTTTGAGCATCATCAGGGTTTGCAGTGGCTTGATGGTATGGCCGGCAACCTTTTGCCCAAAGTAGCAGGAGGTTGAACGAGCATCCTTCACTTCGAACTCGTTGTTGTCGTTCCACATGGAGGCAATGCCGTAATCAAGCAGCGCGCTGGTGATAGAGGTTTTCCACCACTGGATAGCTTCCGGGCGAGTGAAATCCACGTAGGACGCTTTGCCGCCCCAGAACGGCAGCTCCAGCGCCGTGTCTTTGGCGTTGCGCACGAACAGCCCTTCTGCGGCAACGGCCTGGTAGAGCGGGTGTGACGTCAGCAGGGCAGGTTTGATGTTGGCAACCAGCCGCACGCCGTGGTCACGGTAATGCTGGATAAATGCTTTAGCGTCCGGGAATTTGTCGGTATTCCAGTTAAAGACGTAGCGCTTGCCGTCGATAGACGTATAGCCGGACGACAGATGGAAGGAGTCGCACAGGATGTCATGCTGCTCGCAGCGGTCGAGGAATTCCCCCATTCTTTCCTGCGCGTTTGGCGCATCGGTGTAGGTCATAGTCGAGCCGGAGTAGCCGAGGCTCCATTTTGGCGGGAATACCGGTTTGCCGGTAAGCCAGGTGAAGCGTTTTACTACTTCTGAATTATCTAAACCCGCAATAAAGTAATAGTCTAAATCGCCCGTCTCCGCGATAAATGAACGGAAGAAGCCGTTGTAATCGTCCATCTCTTTGCCCATATCAAACAGGCAGTCGGAATAGGTGTCGTAAAAAATACCGAAGGTGGCCTGGGTATTTTTATTAACGGTTAAATAGAACGGAAAATGTTTATAAAGAGGGTCGGAGGTGTTGGCATTATAATATGCCGCATCCGTATTCATCATGCGATAAAGTTTACCGTGACGGTTTGCCTCACCGCTTTTCTCCCCCAGGCCAAAATACATCTCGTCGGAAGAACGTTTTAAATAATGGTAGACGCGGTGATCCCAGAAATTGAAGTTATAGCTTTGGGTCGGACGGTCCTGGGCCGCGTCCTGCCAGCCGCTGTGGGTCAGCACTGACCAATGGCAGAAAAATCCTTTTAAATTAATTGCTAGCTTAATTTTTTGCGTAGCGATATGCACTATATCGCCCTCAGCGTGAAGCTGATATTCCGGGAGGGTAAACGGCGAGAGGTCTACTTTTTCGCGCCCTTCGTAAGCGACGTCTTCCGCGCCCGCCACTACCGCCCAGGTATTTGAAACATGCTGCTCCGCATTCGGCAGAACCATTACGCGAATGATATCTTCTTCCAGAATATAAACGTGAGCAATATGATTATCATCACACTTAAAGGTAAGATGATTATTGCCAGCGTGTTGCCAGGTAAATACCGGACCAAAGAAATCAGACGTGTCACATACCTGAACGGAAACAACAGAAGTGTCGTTGATCATAATTCATTACTCTCATAATAAAAGACAGGAACGATAGCCATAAATAAAACTGTTCCGAATGAATGACAGAGTAGTGACGCACCCGACAGCGAGCAACGAGAAAGAATGGTAGTATTCCCAACATCAGGGTTAATAACTGAATAATAAACAGTAAAATATTGTTTATATTGAATTAAATTTCATGGGAATGTGCCCATAACGAACTGTGAAGTGGATCTCAAAATGAAAGGTTCATTAAAAATCAAAGAGATAGCTAAGGAAACGGGATTATCCACCAGCACGGTATCCCGCGTCTTATCCGGGCAGGGAAAAACCAGCGAGCAGGCGCGTCAAAAGGTCATTGCCTGCGCCAGCGCTCAGGGCATTTTTGAATCGTTACTGTCTGAAAGGGTGTTGTTCAACCATCTCACTATTTTTGCGCCGCACCGGGCCTTCGATGTTCGAACCGATCTCTTTTATCACGCCATTATCAGCACCATCACCGCGCAGCTTGCCGAGCGGGATGTGCATATCCGCTTCCACGGTATGACGGAGGTGAATAGCGACCTGCCGGGCTTTATGAAAGCGTTGCTAACGCCGCCAAACGAAGCGGCCATTCTCATTGGTATTGACGATCCTCTGGTTCACGAAATCGCCGCGAACGCGCAGAAGCCCTGCGTGATGATCAATGCCTACAACCCGCACATGATCCTCGACTCCATCTCGCCAGACCACCGCACCATCGGCTATTACAGCGCGGACTATCTGATAAAAGCGGGCCATACGCGCATCGTTTCGCTGCTTTGCTTGCCCAGAGATACGCTGTTCCAGCGTTTACAGGGCATCCGCGCGGCGTTCAGCGACAATCACCTGGCCTTTGATGAGCGGCAGCACCTTTGCGCCGCCGAGGATTTCAGCATGGAGGAGGGGAAAAGAGCCATGGAGCACATCCTCGCCAATACCCAAAAAGATCTGATGCCAACGGCGATGCTCTGCGGCGGGGACTTTCTGGCCTACGGCGTGATAGACGTGCTGCAGAAGTACGGCATCAGCGTGCCGAAACAGATGTCGGTAATGAGCATGGACGGGGCGAACCTGCTGCACAGAGGCGACACCAAACTTACGGCCGTATACGTACCGCGCGAGGAGCTGGGCCGGGAATCCGTCCGCCAGCTCCAGCTGCGGGCCATGCAGCCGGACGCGCCGGTTTACAATATTCAGCTAGGCAGCCGCATGATTTTGGGCAACTCGGTTCAGCAGCATCGTGCGATTTAACGCCAGCGCGAGCCGGTAAAGGTGTCACTCTTGACGGTTTTTTACACCTTTCCGACCGTGCGTTGTAAGGCTAAAGGCCTTACAATTGATCACGGTGTCCCATTGACCATTATCATGGAGCGAAAAATGGCAACGCATTTTGCACGATGGACAATCAATTCTACGTACCCAAGCCCTTCCCGCCTCAGCGAAGACACTTTCATCTATGCCCACAGCCTGCCGGAACGTCGCCGCGCACGGTTTCTGGCATCCCGTACGCTGCTGGCCGAACTGCTCTTTATGCTCTACGGCATCCAGCAGCTGCCAAAAATTATCACTACGGTTGCGGGTCGCCCTCACTTCGCCGACAGTTCGTTGACCGATTTCAGCATCGCCTATGCCGGTAATACGGTTGGCGTAGTGGTAACCACGGAGGGGCGATGCGGTCTTGATATGGAGCTCCCACGCTCGTTTGGCCCCACCCCGCCTGGCTTCCATACCTCCACCTTTAGCAGCAACGAATCAATCTGGATCAACAATCAAAACGATACCAACGAGGCCCGCGCCCAGCTGCGCGCGCTGCGCCAGAGCGTCTTTAAGCTCACCGGTAACGATGAAGGGCTACAGCTGATCCCCGGCGCAGGCCGGATGCGGGTGGTAAACCAAACGCATATCGAAGCGATTAGCGATGCAGAGGACATTCTGGTCTGGGCCTGCACGGTTTCCCCGGCGGTTGAGAAGCTGAATCTGTGGGAGTACGACAGCCGTGAAGGCTGGCAAAGCCTGAAAGATGTGCAGTCCCGACGTAGCGATCCTGACGGTCGCATCATACGCTTTACCAGTCAGCCCTATGAAAAAGCCTTATTTCCACACTAACCTTTCCTGAACGTCAGACAAATAGGAGTATCCATGTCCGATTCGTTAAAGATAGTTACGCTGCTGGGGAGCCTGCGCAAAGGCTCATTCAACGCCATGGTGGCACGCACGCTGCCGAAAATCGCTCCGGCGGGTATGAGCATTGACGCGCTGCCGTCCATTGCCGATATTCCTTTGTACGATGCGGACATGCAGCAGGAAGAGGGCTTCCCGCAGACGGTTGAAGCCATTGCCGAGCAGATTCGCAGCGCGGACGGCGTGGTGATCGTCACGCCTGAATATAACTATTCGGTACCGGGCGGCCTGAAGAACGCTATCGACTGGCTGTCGCGCCTGCCGGAGCAGCCGCTGGCCGGCAAACCCGTGCTGATTCAGACCAGCTCGATGGGCGCAATCGGCGGGGCGCGCTGTCAGTACCATCTGCGTCAGATCCTGGTCTTCCTTGATGCGATGGTCATGAACAAGCCGGAGTTTATGGGCGGGGTGATTCAGAACAAAGTGGATACGCAAACGGGGGAAGTGGTCGATCAAAGCACGCTTGATCATCTGACCGGCCAGCTCACGGCGTTTGGCGACTACATCAAGCGCGTGAAGGGCTAATACGGAATAAATCGGGTAGCGAAGCGCTACCCGACAATAAAATCAGTCGATAAAAGCAATCTTCAGGATAAACAGCAGCGCCACCACAATCACGCACGGGCTGAGTTCACGCCAGCGTCCCGTCCCCAGCTTCATCACCAGGTAGGAAATAAAGCCAAGCGCGATACCTTCGGTAATCGAGAAGCTGAACGGCATCATGACTGCGGTGACAAACGCCGGAACCGCTTCGGTCAGGTCGTCCCACTTCACGCGCGACAGGCTTGAGGTCATCAAAACGCCAACGTAAATCAGCGCACCGGCGGCCGCGTAGCCCGGCACCATCGCCGCCAGCGGCGACAGGAAGATAACCAGCAGGAACATCAGGCCGACGATAACCGCGGTCAGACCGGTGCGGCCACCCACGGAGACGCCGGATGAGCTTTCGATATACGCGGTGACGGAAGAGGTGCCGATGAAAGAACCCGCAACGGACGAAATACTGTCAACGTACAGCGCCTGCTTCATGCGTGGGAATTTACCCTTCTCGTCCGTTAGCCCGGCTTTGTCCGTCACGCCGATCAGCGTACCGGAGGAGTCGAACAGGTTGACGAGCATGAAGGAGAAGATGACGCCCGCCAGGCCAATGTTCAGCGAACCGGCTAAATCTACCTGACCCACAACCGTCATGACGCTCGGCGGCGCAGAAACGATGCCGTGATACTGCACGTCGCCCATCAGCCAGCCCAGCAGCGTTGTCACCACGATAGACACCAGCACCGCGGCATGAATATTACGGGAAGCCAAAACCGCGATGATAAAGAAGCCCAGCGCGCCCAGCAGCACGCTGTGAGACGTCAGGTGGCCGATGCTCACCAGCGTGTCTTTGTTGGCAACGATAATACCGGCGTTTTTCAGCCCCATCATGCCGATAAACAGGCCGATACCGCTGGTAATGCCCACGCGCAGGCTTACTGGGATATTGGCAATCATCCAGTAGCGTACGCGGAAAATAGTCAGCAGCAACAGGCCGATTGCGCCCCAGAAGATAGCGCCCATGCCCACTTGCCAGGACAAGCCCATCGCGCCTACGACCACAAAGGCGAAGAAGGCGTTCAGCCCCATCGCCGGTGCCAGAGCCACCGGAAGGTTGGCGAAAATCCCCATCAGGATGCTACCCAATGCGGCAATTAAACAGGTTGTAACGAAGACGGCCTGGGTATCCATGCCGGCGGCGCCGAGGATCTGCGGGTTGACGAATACGATATACACCATCGTCAGGAAGGTCGTTAGACCGGCGATCGCTTCGGTGCGTACGGTGGTGCCGTGTTCGCGCAGTTTAAACACGCGCTCGAGCAGCCCCGGATTTGCAGCCGGAGTAGATTGTGGTTGGCTCATTAGTCTTGTTCCGAACAGGAGAGGGAAAAATCCGTCGTTATCCTATACCAAAAACCCACAATGTTGATGGTCGATATCGACTTTTTTTCATTGAATTTGCTTATACGGCAACGATTGCGTACCACAAAAATTGCGCAAATTGGGTAAGATGGTCATTCACTTTTAGAAAAGGAAGCGGCATGTCCCGGATAGATGCGGTGTTCTTCGACTGCGATGGCACGCTGGTCGACAGTGAAGTAATTTGCTCCAAAGCCTACGTACACATGTTTGCGCAATACGGCATCGAACTTGCGCTTGAAGAGGTATTCAAGACCTTTAAGGGCGTGAAGCTCTACGAGATCATCGACACCATAAGCGAGCGGTATGACGTCACCCTGGCAAAACCGGAGCTGGAAGCGATTTACCGCGCGGAGGTCGCAAGGCTCTTCGACAGCGAACTTCAGGAAATCCCCGGTGCCGCGACGCTGATTGACCAGGTGAAAGTGCCGATGTGCATCGTCTCCAACGGCCCGGTGAGCAAAATGCAGCATTCGCTGGGCAAAACCGGCATGCTCCACCATTTCCCGGACAAACTGTTTAGCGGCTACGATATCCAGTGCTGGAAGCCGGACCCGGCGCTCATGTTCCACGCGGCCAAAGCGATGGGCGTTGAGGTACAAAACTGCGTGCTGGTGGACGATTCGATGGCGGGCGCGCAGTCGGGCGTAGCGGCAGGCATGGAAGTGTTCTATTTCTGCGCCGATCCGCACAACAGGCCGATCGACCATCCAAAAGTCACCACGTTTACTGATTTAGCGCAATTGCCTGAATTATGGCGTGCTCGCGGCTGGGATATTACGGGTTAACAAAGATGGCGGATGACACAAGCTTATCCGCCCTACAACTACCGCGCTGGCACGGCAATCCTCCCACATTTTACCCTAACTAGAGAATTAGCCTCTATTAGCTCTTTCCGTGCATGAATGATTGATTTCTCACGACTCCAGTCAGAAATACCAGGTACTTTGAATGGACTAAGACAGAAACACTCTCTGGCGGGGTTTAAAAACCCTCGTTTTATTTACTCGCCCAGCATACCCAAAAGATGTACTTGGCGTACGATCTCGTACGATTGGGCTTCAAACTCTTTTAGGCACACCATCTTTTAGTGTTTTTACCACGAACATAAGACATGTCTTGCCTGGTGCTTTATTTGAAAGTTTAATAACCTTAATTTAAAAATGGGAACAGGGAGCATGGATGTTCAGGTTACTAAGAGCATGGGATGCAGAAAGAGAGCTTTCTCCGGCTGATTTTCAGTACATTTTGTCTCCGCGGGATGCTTTCAGCCAAGCGCGAATATTCTACGAAATCAGTAGCGATCATTATCATTACCCCGATAACATTTCCTGCCATGACGTCCCCCGACGCAAAAGCGGAAATCTGAGCCTGTTTTCCGCGCCTGATAAGCGCCGTCAGAGGGGTTATGCCGATAACATTTACTACGATACGCAGCGAAATATCGACGAGGGCTGGATCATCGGCATCGACACTCACGCCCAGTGGGACAATCGCCGCAATCCGTTCTCTTTCGATGAAGACAGCAATTTAGTCTATGACTGTTTTATGGATCACTATCACGAGTGGTTCGAAAGCGAAGTGAGAAAGGCTTATGAAAAGTGTCTCAACAACCACAACGGACGTAAACCCGCACCGACTGTAAAGCAGGCGAATTACGGCGATGCACCAGTGCAACACGCACAGGCAGCGAAAACCATCAACAGCAAGGCTGCGGGACGACTTCTGGCGGCTGGCGGTATCTATAATGGTAATATTGAAGGGTTTCATCAGACAGCCAAACAGCTAGGCGGCGATGCGCCAGCAGGTTACGATCAGGTCATGGATAACAAGGGACTGATTATTGCGGGAGCCTCTGTTGCGGCGGGTCTTGGCCTTGGTCGCTTGGGAGGTGCAAATGAGATTAGTGAAATATCTAATTACAGCAAAATTCCAACATTTGAATCTCCCGCTTTAAAGGGGTTTACCTCAAATTCAGGCACATTACTAAATGCCGAACACGCCGTTGTAGATTACAGAAAACTATCCACTTACTCCTTAGATGTTACCCACCCGAAAGGGGGGCATAAGGCTAGAGTATTCCAGTCAGCGCTGGGTTATAACCCGACAAATTCTGATGTGTTAGCGAGTAGAGTCCAGGAGGGCATATTAACCGCCCCGGCTAAGGTTTTGGACGCAAACCTACACGGGCAGCGAATGGCCGTAGACATGCCGATATTAGGCGCTAACGGTGAGACTGTGATAGTACGCACTGGTTGGATATATGAACCTGATGCCGTCGTTCCACGCATGACGACGATTTTTGTTAAGTGAGATACAGGCCATGAGAAGAGAAGAGTTTGAAGTGGTTGTGTTAGCGGAAGATTTGCCGAATGAGGGGTTAACTAAAGGCATGGTGGGTACCATAGTATTCATACATGAAAAACCATATCTGGCTTACATGGTTGAATTTGTTGATGATGAAGGGCGAACTACTGCGATGCCTGATCTTTTACCTGAGCAAGTAACGGATTATATCCCGTAAGGATAATTACAGGATTGCGGATTTACCATAACATCCGATACCTGCCCCACCGGATCACCACGGATGGCGTTTCCGGTGTATTCAAAGTGAAGCACAACAGGCCGATCGACCATCCAAAAGTCACCACGTTCACGGATTTATCGCAATTGCCGGAATTATGGCGTGCTCGCGGCTGGGATATTACGGGTTAAGCATAACGCCCTCACCCTAACCCTCTCCCCCAGGAGAGGGGACTTTCTTTTCTCCCTCTCTTGGGGGGAGAGGGCCGGGGTGAGGGGAATCACTCTTTCGGATCTTTTCCCGCCAGCAGCTTATCCAGCTCGTCGCCGCCCACGTGACGGAAATCCTGGCCCTTCACAAAGTAGAAAATAAATTCGCAGATATTCTGGCAGCGATCGCCGATACGCTCGATGGAGCGGGCGCAAAACAGCGCTGTCAGCACGCTTGGAATGGTGCGCGAGTCTTCCATCATGTAGGTCATCAGCTGGCGCACGATGCCTTCATATTCCTGGTCAACTTTCTTATCTTCGCGGTAGATGCGCACCGCTTCGTCCAGATCCATGCGCGCAAAGGCGTCCAGCACGTCGTGCAGCATCTGCACCGTGTGGCGGCCCAGAGATTCCAGGCTCACCAGCAGCGGCTGGTGCTGCTGGGAAAACTTCTCAAGCGCCGTGCGGCAGATTTTGTCCGCCACGTCGCCGATGCGTTCCAGCTCGGAAATCGTCTTGATAATGGCCATCACCAGTCGCAGGTCGCTGGCGGTCGGCTGGCGTTTGGCGATGATGCGCACGCAGGCTTCGTCGATCGCCACCTCCATCATGTTGACCTTCTGGTCGCCTTCGATGACGCGCTTTGCCAGCTCGCTGTCCTGATTATGCATCGCCGTGATGGCGTCGGAGAGCTGTTGTTCCACCAGCCCGCCCATGGTCATCACCTGAGTGCGGATGTATTCCAGCTCAGCGTTAAACTGACCGGAAATGTGTTTGTTGAGATTGAGGCTGTCCATCGTGTTCTCCAAATCAACCGTAGCGGCCAGTAATGTAGTCTTCGGTCTGTTTCTTAGCAGGGGTGGTAAACAGCGTGTCGGTTTCGCTAAATTCGATAAGCTCGCCCAGATACATAAACGCCGTATGGTCGGAACAGCGCGCCGCCTGCTGCATGTTGTGGGTCACAATCACCACGGTGTAATCCTGTTTCAGCTCGGTGATAAGCTCCTCGATGCGCCCGGTTGAGATCGGGTCGAGGGCCGAACACGGCTCATCAAGCAGCAGCACGTCCGGGCGAATAGCGATGCCGCGCGCGATGCACAGGCGCTGCTGCTGACCGCCGGAGAGACTGTATCCGCTCTGGTGCAATTTATCTTTGGTTTCATTCCATAATGCGGCTTTGGTCAAAGCCCACTGCACGCGCTCGTCCATATCGCTGCGCGAGAGCTTCTCAAACAGGCGCACGCCGAAGGCGATGTTGTCATATATCGACATCGGGAACGGCGTCGGCTTCTGGAAAACCATGCCGACTTTGGCGCGCAGCAGGGCGATATCCTGGCTCTGGGTGAGAATATTTTCCCCATCCAGCAGGATTACGCCTTCGGCGCGCTGCTCCGGGTAGAGCGAGTACATTTTGTTAAAAGTACGCAGCAGGGTGGATTTGCCACAGCCTGATGGACCAATGAAAGCGGTAACCTGGTTCTTCGCGATATCCAGATTGATGTTTTTCAGGGCATGGAACTTCCCGTAGAAGAAGTTCAAATCGCGAACCTGAATTTTGCCCGGGGCAGTATCAACCATACTCATCTGTTTCTTAATCTCCGTCCGACGCCGCCTGTGCCGCGCCGCAAAATTTAACCGTGTTTACTCTTTGAGAAAATCACACGCGCCAGAATGTTCAACAGCAGAACGCACAGGGTAATAATCAGTACCCCAGCCCACGCCAGCTGCTGCCATTCGGCAAACGGGCTCATGGCGAATTTGAAAATCGTCACCGGCAGGTTAGCCAGCGGCTGCATCATATCCGTGCTCCAGAACTGGTTGGAGAGGGAGGTGAACAGCAGCGGGGCGGTTTCACCCGCGATACGCGCAATCGCCAACAGCACCCCGGTGATAATCCCGGAAACAGAGGCTTTAAGCGTAATGGCGGAAATCATTTTCCATTTTGGCGTTCCCAGCGCGTAGGCCGCTTCACGCAGGCTGTCCGGCACCAGTTTCATCATATTTTCGGTGGTACGAATGACAATCGGGATTTGCAGCAGCGCCAGGGCGATCACCCCGGCCCAGCCGGAGAAGTGCTGCATCTTCGCCACCACCACGGTGTAGACGAACAGGCCCACAACAATCGACGGCGCGGAAAGTAGGATGTCGTTAATAAAACGAATCACCTCCGCCAGCCAGGATTTGCGGCCGTATTCGGCAAGATAAATCCCGGCCATGATGCCAAGCGGCGTACCAAACACGGTCGCCCAGAGAATCAACAGGCCGCTGCCCGCCAGGGCGTTAGCAAGGCCACCGCCTGCGGTGTTCGGCGGCGGCGTCATTTCGGTGAACAGCGCAAGCGACATGCCGTCGATACCGCGCGTAATTGTCGAGAAAAGAATCCACACCAGCCAGAACAGGCCGAACGCCATGGTGCCCATGGAGAGCGTCAGGGCGATACGGTTTTTCATGCGGCGACGCGCCTGCATCTTGCGGCGCGATTCCGCCAGCTGTGCTTTAGGTTGCATTTCCATTGTGGTCACGAGCGCGTCCCCTCGTTCTTCGCCAGGCGCATGATCATGAACTTAGAGATCGCCAGCACGATAAAGGTGATAACAAACAGGATCAGGCCAAGCTCCATCAGCGCTGCGGTATGCAGGCCAGATTCCGCTTCGGCAAATTCGTTCGCTAGCGCAGAGGTAATGCTGTTGCCCGGCATGTACAGCGAGGCGCTGTCGAGCTGGTAGGTGTTGCCGATGATAAAGGTCACCGCCATGGTTTCGCCCAGCGCGCGGCCAAGGCCCAGCATTACGCCGCCGATCACGCCGTTTTTGGTGAACGGCAGGACGATGCGCCAGATAACTTCCCAGGTGGTGCAGCCGATGCCGTAGGCCGACTCTTTCATCATCACCGGCGTTTGTTCAAACACATCGCGCATAACCGAGGCGATGTAGGGAATGATCATGATGGCCAGAATTACGCCTGCGGCGAGAATACCGATACCAAACGCCGGGCCGGAGAACAGCGCGCCGACAATCGGCACGGAGGAAAGCACGTTGCCAACCGGCTCCTGGAAGTACTTCGCAAACAGCGGTGCAAAGATAAACAGGCCCCACATGCCGTAAACGATACTGGGAATGGCGGCCAGCAGCTCAATGGCGATGCCTAACGGGCGACGCAGCCAGCCGGGCGCCAGTTCGGTCAGGAACAGGGCGATACCAAAGCTCACCGGCACGGCAATCAGCAGTGCGATAAACGAGGTGACCAGCGTGCCGTAAATCGGCACCAGCGCACCATAGATATCGTTAGGGGCATCCCACTCTTTGGTCCACAGGAACGCGAAGCCAAACTTCTGAATGCTTGGCCAGGAGGAGATGATGAGCGAGATGATAATGCCGCCCAGCAGAAATAGCACAATCAGCGCAGCCAGTTTTACCAGCGCACTGAAGATGACATCGCCTTGTTTACCAGGGGCTTTGAACGTCGGCTTACTTACCGCCATAAATTACTCTTTTAGTTTGAATACGTTTCTTACGAAATGTCGGGTGTCGCTACGCTTACCCGACATTTTCGTCATAATGCTAAATTAATACAACGCCTTACCGGAGCTGTCTTTGACGTTGGTTTTCCATGCAGCGCGAACCTGCTCAACCACGGCATCTGGCAGGGAAGCGTAATCCAGGTCGTTAGCCTGTTTTGCACCCTCTTTATATGCCCAGTCGAAGAACTTCAGCACTTCAGCGCCCTGCTGCGGATTCTTCTGCTCTTTGTGAACCAGGATGAAGGTGGTGGAGGTGATAGGCCACGCTTCCGCACCTTTCTGGTTAGTTAGATCCTGAGCGAAAGATTTGCTCCAGTCAGCGCCTTTGGCGGCGTTAGCAAAGTTTTCTTCAGAAGGGGCGACCGGCTTGCCGTCGGCTGAAATCAGCTTGGTGTAAGCGAGGTTGTTCTGCTTAGCGTAAGCATATTCAACGTAACCAATGGAACCCGGCAGACGTTGAACGAAGGCGGCGATACCGTCGTTACCCTTGCCGCCCAAGCCGGTTGGCCAGTTAACGGTAGAGCCCGCGCCGATTTTGGATTTCCACTCTTCGTTCACTTTCGCCAGGTAGCTGGTGAAGACGAAGGAAGTACCGGAGCCGTCAGCACGACGCACAACCGCGATGTTCTGCTGTGGAAGCTTCATGCCTGGGTTGAGTTTAGCGATAGCTTCGTCATCCCATTTTTTGATTTTGCCGAGGTAGATATCGCCCAGGGTTTTGCCGTCGAGCACCAGCTCACCGGACTTCACGCCCGGCAGGTTAACCGCCAGCACCACGCCGCCGATGACGGTCGGGAACTGGAACAGGCCTTCCTGCTGCAGCTTGTCGTCAGCCAGTGGGGCATCAGACGCACCGAAATCCACGGTATTAGCAATAATTTGTTTAACGCCACCTGAGGAGCCGATACCCTGGTAGTTTACTTTGTTACCAGTTGATTTTTGGTAGGTATCTGCCCATTTGGCATACACCGGCGCAGGGAATGTTGCACCGGCACCAGTCAGGCTTGCAGCGGCAGATGCGCCAAAAGCAGTCAGGGATAAGGTCGCGGCGACAACAGTTGCGACAGTGGTACGCATAACTTTCATAATGTCTCCTGCAGAGGTGATAAACGTAATTCGTTGTTAAGTCGTTGCAGGATAGAAAATAGGACAGTTTGGTGACAGTTAAATGTACGAATTATGACAGTTTTATGACAACCCTCTTAGACGGTGTCACTTAAGCGAAATAATTAAATTTATCCAATATTAAACAACCACTTACAAATATTATCCCGATAATAAAAAAGCTGCCAAAAGGCAGCTTTTAGAAACAAATCGGGTCCAGAAATTATTCCACGGTAACCGATTTTGCGAGGTTGCGCGGCTGGTCCACATCGGTGCCTTTGATCAGCGCAACGTGGTAAGACAGCAGCTGCAACGGCACGGTGTAGAAGATTGGCGCAATGACCTCTTCTACATGTGGCATCTCGATAATGTGCATATTATCGCTGCTGGCAAAGCCTGCATCGCGGTCGGCAAATACGTACAGCTGGCCGCCGCGCGCGCGCACTTCTTCGATGTTGGACTTCAGTTTTTCCAGCAGCTCATTGTTTGGAGCCACCACGATTACCGGCATATCCGCGTCAATCAGCGCCAGCGGGCCGTGTTTCAGCTCGCCCGCCGCGTAGGCTTCCGCATGAATGTAGGAGATCTCTTTGAGCTTCAGCGCGCCTTCCATCGCGATCGGATACTGATCGCCACGGCCTAAGAACAGCGCGTGATGCTTGTCGGAGAAATCTTCCGCCAGCGCTTCGATGCGTTTGTCCTGCGACAGCATCTGCTCGATGCGGCTCGGCAGGGCCTGCAGGCCGTGCACGATGTCGTGCTCAATCTGCGCATCGGCACCTTTCAGGCGGCTAAGTTTCGCCACCAGCATCAGTAGAACGGTCAGCTGGGTGGTGAACGCCTTGGTGGACGCTACGCCGATTTCGGTGCCCGCGTTGGTCATCAGCGCCAGATCGGATTCGCGCACGAGGGATGAGCCCGGCACGTTACAAATCGCCAGCGACCCCAGGTAGCCCAGCTCTTTAGACAGGCGCAGCGCTGCCAGGGTATCCGCCGTTTCCCCGGACTGGGAAAGGGTGATCATCAGGCTGTTACGGCGCACCGCGGATTTGCGGTAGCGGAATTCAGAGGCGATTTCCACGTCGCAAGGCACGCCCGCTAAAGCTTCAAACCAGTAGCGAGAAACCATCCCTGAGTTATAGGAGGTGCCGCAGGCGACAATCTGAATGTGCTCAACCTGAGAGAGCATTTCGTTGGCCTGCGGGCCAAGCTCGGTCAAATCGACTTCGCCGTGGCTGATGCGCCCGGCCAGGGTGTTTTTGATGGCGTTAGGCTGTTCGTAGATCTCTTTCTGCATGTAGTGGCGATAAATGCCTTTGTCGCCCGCGTCGTACTGCAGATTAGATTCGATGTCCGGACGCTCCACCTGTTCGCCTTTGGTGTCGAACACGGTAACGGCACGGCGGGTCACTTCGGCGATATCGCCTTCTTCCAGGAAGATAAAGCGACGTGTCACCGGCAGCAGCGCCAGCTGGTCGGACGCGATAAAGTTTTCGCCCATGCCGAGACCGATAACCATCGGGCTACCGGAGCGCGCGGCCAGCAGAACGCCCGGATTACGGGTATCCATGATCACCGTACCGTAGGCACCGCGCAGCTGAGGAATGGTGCGCAGCACGGCTTCGCGCAGCGAGCCGCCCTGTTCCAGCTCCCAGTGCACTAAGTGAGCGATTACTTCGGTATCGGTCTGAGAAACAAACGTGTAGCCGCGCGCCTGCAATGCTTCACGCAGCGGTTCGTGGTTTTCAATAATGCCGTTGTGGACAACCACGATATGGTCGGACACATGCGGGTGAGCGTTCACTTCAGAAGGTTCGCCATGGGTTGCCCAACGGGTGTGGGCAATACCTGTGCCGCCGTGCAGCGCGGTTTCTTCGGCAGCTTCCGCCAGTTTTTGTACTTTACCCAGACGACGCAGGCGGGTCATGTGACCCTGTTCGTCTACGACGGCCAGCCCCGCGGAGTCATAGCCGCGGTATTCCAGACGACGTAATCCTTCGAGAAGGATCTCAGCGATATCACGTTGCGCGACCGCGCCAACAATTCCACACATAGTAGTTAATTCCTGATAATGGCGATTCCGCCATGTGTTGTCGCTGACCTGTATTTTCCGGTTTTTCCGGAGCCCCGAGCCTTGTAGAGAGTGGGGTTATAGTTTTGGTACTGCTAATGGGCGGAGGAATTATGGTTTCCCCTCGCCAAAATTTTATGGGCTGATTTGTCGGGTGGCGCTGCGCTTACCCGACCTACGCTGGATTCGTAGGGTGGGTAAGCAAGGTGCCACCCACCGCTTTGGCATTACTTCTTCACCGGTCGCTGCCAGCCCGCAATATGGGTTTGCTTAACGCGGCTAATGACTAATTCGTTTTCTGCGACGTTGCGCGTCACCGTGGTACCTGCGCCAATGGTTACGCCATTCGCGACGGTAACCGGGGCCACCAGCTGGGTGTCGGAACCGACAAACACATCGTTACCGATGATAGTTTTGTGCTTGTTCGCGCCATCGTAGTTGCAGGTGATGGTGCCCGCGCCGATGTTAACGTTGTCGCCGATTTCAGCATCGCCGAGGTAGCTCAGGTGCCCCGCCTTTGAGCCTTTACCGAGGCGCGCTTTTTTCATTTCCACGAAGTTGCCAACGTGCGCGCCCTCTGCCAGCTCAGCGCCAGGGCGCAGACGGGCAAACGGACCGATGGTGCAGGCAGCCGCAAGCGTGGCGTCTTCCACGACGGAGTAAGGGCTGATTTCGCAGTCATCGCCAATCGAGCAGTCTTTAAGCACGCAGCCGCTGCCGATCTTCACGCGATGGCCTAAAGTGACCTTGCCTTCAATAATCACATTAGTATCGATTTCCACATCACGCCCGTGGCTCAGCTCGCCGCGCAGATCGAAACGCTGCGGATCGCGCAGCATCACGCCCGCCAGCAGCAGTTTGTCTGCCTGTTCGGTCTGATATACGCGTTCCAGGCGGGAAAGCTGAAGGCGGTTGTTCACGCCTTCCACTTCGCTGAGCCTGTCCGGGTGAACCGCAGTGATGGAATGTCCTTCCTGATGCGCCAGCGCGATGATATCGGTGATGTAGAACTCGCCCTGAGCGTTGTTGTTGTCGAGCTTGCCCAGCCAGCGTTTGAGATCCGCGCCGTTGGCGATCAAAATGCCGGTGTTGATTTCGTTGATTTTGCGCTGCTCGTCCGAGGCGTCTTTGTGCTCAACGATGCCAACTACGTTACCGTTTTCACGCGCGATACGGCCATAGCCGGTTGGATCGTCGAGTTTTACCGTCAGCAGGCCGATGCCGCCCTGCGGTTTTGCTTCACGCAGGCGCTGCAACGTTTCCACGGAAATCAGCGGCACGTCGCCGTAGAGCATCAGAATGTCTTCGTCGTCGGCAAAGAACGGCGCGGCCTGCTGCATCGCATGACCGGTGCCCAACTGTTCCGCCTGCAGGACCCAGTTGAGCGAGTCATCGCTCAGCGTTTGTTTCAGCAGATCGCCGCCGTGACCGTACACCAGATGCACACGCTGCGCGCCTAAATTATTCGCCGCATCAATAACATGTTGCACCATAGGTTTCCCGGCGAGGGTATGAAGCACCTTCGGGAGATCGGAATACATACGGGTTCCTTTACCAGCGGCAAGGATAACCACGCTCATCGCACTGTTTGACATACGCGTCCTGACTATAATTTGTGAGAGAAGTTAAGCGTTTTAACGTTGAAAATTCTACATATTTTGCATCAAAAAACACGTTGGCGGAAATTCGCACGCCGACCCGTCTTTTCAACTATCTTTGTGCCCAAGTGTAGGCAGATTCAGAGCAAATAAGTACACCCAATCGACTGATATTGCCCCATCTCTTTGGATTACGGCTTCTTTTCAGTCTGGAATAAAGCGGCCTACCGTTTATGGTGGTTTTGTTTTAAAAATGAACGTTTGTGACACACATAAAAGAAACACTGTTTCATTTTTACTCATAATGGCGCCAACCATTTATAAGGAGAATAACATGGCGTCAAAATTACCTTTGGCCCTTACCCTATGCAGCGCGGCTTTTACCCTGTCCGCTGGCGCGCAGCAGCCCGTCTGGCACGCCATCGCCTTTGGGCAATCTACCGATGTTAACTTTTCATCAAACGTACTGCCTGAAAAAGTGGGTGTAAATAACGTCACCATCGACGGAAAAACGCTTAAGCATGATGACGGTGTCGATCTTTCCCGGCCGGTCACCATTGAAAGCCGGGGCGGCAAAATAGCCAATTCCCATGACGGACTGACCTTCTTCTATACGGCCATACCCAGCAATGAGAATTTCGTACTGCAGGCGACGGTAACCGTCGAACAGTTTGGCCCGGAAAACGGGGCTAAGCCTGCCGCTCAGGAAGGGGCAGGAATGCTGGTGCGCGATGTGCTCGGTAACCCGCGCCAGGAGCCGCTTAAAGAGGGCTATGAGGAATTCCCCGCAGCGTCCAACATGGTGATGAACGTCATTATGACCCAGGATAAGAAAGACGCGCGGCGTGTAAAAATGCAGGCCATTGCCCGTGACGGAATCACGCAGCCCTGGGGCAATACGGGCTCGGCTATTTCCCGCAAGAGCTATCAGGAAGAGATAGACCTGAGCAAAACGCCGACCTTCCGTATGAAGCTGGAACGCACCAACAACGGGTTTATCACCTCATGGGCACCAGAGGGTACACAGGCGTGGGTTTCGCAGACCGTGAAGGGCGCCGATAGCGTCACCGTGCAGGATAAGGATCGGTATTACGTCGGCTTCTTCGCTTCCCGTAATGCAAAAATCACGGTGCGCGATGCCTCGCTGGCAACAAGCGCGGCACAGATCGTTGCCTCAGCGCCTTTTGTAGCGAAGGAATGGCCGGTCATCATGCAAATCGCCTCGCCGGAAAAAAGCACCACCGGCCAATACGTCATCCAGGCGCGAGCGAGCTACGACGGCAGCTTCACCGTGCGTCAGGATGAAATTGTGATCGGTCAGGATAAAGCCGCCGCTGCCGGCGAGCCGTTCACCCTGCCTACAACCTTAAAAGAGACAAACCGTTTTACGGTGACATTCACGCCTGCCGCGGGAAAAGACCGCGCTCCGGTGGTTCATGACTTTACGGTAGAACAAATCGAGAACGTAAAAGGCCATACGCTGTACGTCGCGCCAGACGGCAAAGCCGATCGCGAAGGAACGCAGGCATCCCCGCTCGATTTGGCAAGCGCTGTTTCACTCGTTCCGCCGGGTGGGAAAATCATACTGGCCAGCGGGGACTACGCGCAGGCGGCCATCCCAATTACCGCCAGCGGTCTGAAAGGAAAAATGAAAACGCTGGAAGCCGAAGGTAAAGCGGTAATTCACGGCCTGCTGCTGGACGGCAGCTACTGGCATCTGAAGGGAATAGACGTCACGGACAAAAGCCTGCGCGTGCAGGGCAGCCATAATCTGATAGAAAACGTCACGGCCTATAAAAACGACGACACGGGCATTCAGATATCGTCGCCCGCAGACGTGCCGCGCCCGCTCTGGGCAAGCTTCAACCGCGTGGTGAATTCCGAGTCCTTCAGTAATGAAGATCCCGGCAAGATTAATGCCGATGGCTTTGCCGTGAAAATGCGGGTGGGCGAAGGCAATCTCCTTGAAGGATGTTATTCACACGACAATATCGATGACGGTTTCGACCTGTTCAATAAGATAGAGGATGGCCCGAACGGGGTGGTGACCATCGAGAATTCTATTGCCCGCAACAATACCAGCAACGGGTTCAAGCTCGGCGGGGAAGGGCAGCCGGTCGCTCATCAAATCCATAGCAGCATCGCTATCGGTAACCATCTTGATGGCTTTACCGATAACTTCAATCCGGGCGCGCTGGTGGTCGCCAACAACGTAGCCGTCGATAACCAGCGCTTTAACTTTATTTTCCGACCAAGCCCTTACGGCAGCGCTGAAACGCAGGGAATATTTACCGATAACCTCTCGCTGCGCGATAAAGAGGGCAGGTACGACGATGCGGTCGCAGGGCGAGTGGATAACAGCAACTACTTCATTCGGGAGGGTAAAACCGAAAACGGGGAGGGCAAGGCGTTGAGCGCGAAAGATTACCAGTCGGTGACGCTGCCGGAGCCTTTGCAACGTAACGCCGATGGCACTTTTAATACGGGTTCGTTTCTGAGCAAAGAATAACAGGCGAAAAAAATGCCAGTCAGGCGGCCTGGCTGGCATTTATCTTTCAAGCAGGTAGTTACATCGCTTTTCTGGTCAACTCGATAACGCGCAGTTTCGCGATCGCTTTAGCCAGCTCAGCAGAAGCCTGAGCGTAGTCCACATCACCGTGGGAGCTATGGATGTGCTCTTCCGCTTTACGCTTCGCTTCCAGGGCTCGCGCTTCGTCGAGATCCTGGCCGCGAATTGCGGTATCAGCCAGCACGGTTACCGTGCCAGGCTGCACTTCCAACACACCACCGGACAGGTAGATGTACTCTTCGTGTCCGTGCTGTTTAACGATGCGGATCATACCAGGCTTAATGGCGGTGAGCAGCGGGGCGTGGCCTGGGAAAATACCCAGCTCACCTTCGCTACCCGTTACCTGGATCTTCTCGACCAGACCGGAGAACATCTGTTGCTCCGCGCTGACGACGTCCAGGTGGTAAGTCATTGCCATATCACCCTCCGATTAAGGCGTTAAAGTTTTTTAGCTTTCTCAACGGCTTCGTCGATAGAGCCAACCATGTAGAACGCCTGCTCTGGCAGATGGTCGTATTCGCCGTCCATGATGCCTTTAAAGCCACGGATGGTATCTTTCAGCGACACATATTTGCCTGGAGAACCGGTAAAGACTTCTGCTACGAAGAATGGCTGAGACAGGAAGCGCTGGATCTTACGCGCACGTGCTACAACCAATTTATCTTCTTCAGACAGTTCGTCCATACCAAGGATGGCGATGATGTCTTTCAGTTCCTGGTAACGCTGCAGAATAGACTGCACGCCACGCGCGGTGTCGTAGTGTTCCTGACCCACAACCAGTGGATCCAGCTGACGGCTGGTGGAATCCAGCGGGTCTACTGCCGGGTAGATACCCAGAGAAGCGATCTGACGGCTCAGTACCACGGTTGCATCCAAGTGAGCAAAGGTGGTGGCTGGTGATGGGTCAGTCAAGTCATCCGCAGGTACGTATACCGCTTGAACAGAGGTGATAGAGCCGGTCTTCGTGGAGGTGATACGCTCCTGAAGAACACCCATCTCTTCTGCCAGAGTTGGCTGATAACCTACCGCAGATGGCATACGACCCAGCAGTGCAGATACTTCTGTACCGGCCAGGGTATAACGGTAGATGTTATCGACGAACAGCAGAACGTCACGGCCTTCATCACGGAATTTTTCCGCCATGGTCAGACCGGTCAGTGCAACGCGCAGACGGTTACCTGGTGGCTCGTTCATCTGGCCATACACAAGGGATACTTTGTCCAGAACGTTGGAGTCGGTCATTTCGTGGTAGAAGTCGTTACCCTCACGAGTACGTTCACCAACACCTGCAAACACTGAGTAACCGGAGTGCTCGATCGCGATGTTACGGATCAGCTCCATCATGTTTACGGTTTTACCAACGCCCGCACCGCCGAACAGACCAACTTTACCGCCCTTAGCGAACGGACACATCAGGTCGATAACTTTGATGCCCGTTTCCAGCAGATCCTGGGAACTTGCCAGCTCTTCGTAGCTAGGTGCCGCGCGGTGGATAGCCCAACGCTCTTCTTCACCGATGTCGCCTTTCATGTCGATTGGGTCACCCAATACGTTCATGATACGGCCCAGAGTGGCTTTACCTACTGGTACTTCGATTGGGTGATCGAGGTTGGTTACAACCAGACCGCGACGCAGACCGTCAGAAGTACCCATGGCGATGGTACGCACCACGCCACCACCGAGCTGTTGCTGCACTTCCAGCACCAGACGGTCACTACCGTTTGTAACCTCGAGGGCGTCGTACACTTTTGGTACGGCATCCTGAGGGAACTCGACGTCCACCACGGCGCCGATTACCTGGATAATCTTTCCAGTAGCCATCTTGTTGAATCCTCTACGTAATTCGTAAACCTGGTTATACCGCGGACGCGCCACCGACGATTTCGGTGAGTTCCTGAGTAATGCTGGCCTGACGAGCTTTGTTGTATACCAACTGCAGCTCTTTAATCAGGCTGCCGCCATTGTCGGTAGCGGCTTTCATCGCCACCATTCGTGCGGCCTGCTCGCTGGCCAGGTTTTCTACGACGCCCTGATAAACCTGAGATTCCACATAACGACGCAGAAGGGTATCCAGCAGCGCTTTAGGATCAGGTTCATACAGATAATCCCAGGATTTCGTTTTCAGCTCACCGTCTTCTGCTGGCGGTAACGGCAGCAGTTGGGTGATTGTCGGAACCTGAGACATAGTGTTTATAAATTTGTTGCTGACAACATACAGCTTGTCCAGACGGCCTTCATCATAGGCCTGCAACATCACTTTCACCGGGCCAATCAACTCGGACAGGGAAGGGTTATCGCCCATACCAGTCACCTGAGCAACAACATTGCCGCCCACGGAGTTGAAGAAAGAGACGCCCTTAGAGCCGATCATTGCGATTTCGCTCTGAACGCCTTTATCGGACCATTCTTTCATGTCAGCCAGCAGCTTTTTGAACAAGTTAATGTTCAAGCCACCGCACAGACCACGGTCAGTGGACACCACCAGGTAGCCCACGCGTTTAACTTCGCGTTCATCCAGGTATGGGTGTTTGTATTCAAGATTACCCAGAGCAAGATGACCAATCACTTTACGCATGGTGTCTGCGTAAGGACGGCTGGCTGCCATGCGTTCCTGCGATTTACGCATTTTGGACGCGGCGACCATTTCCATTGCTTTGGTGATCTTCTGCGTGTTCTGGACGCTTGCGATCTTACTACGTATCTCTTTTGCGCCGGCCATGAGCTTCTCCTCAATGCCTTGCGGCTTGCCCTAAGACAAGCCGCCAGACTTTACCAGGACTGAGTTGCTTTGAAGGAATCGAGGATGCCTTTCAGCTTGCCTTCGATTTCGTCGTTATAGCCACCAGATTGGTTGATTTCTTGCATCAGCGGAGCATGGTCACGGTCAACGTAAGCCATCAGAGCGGCTTCGAAGCTACCGATTTTAGCCAGTTCCACATCTTCGAGGTAACCGCGTTCAGCAGCGAACAGAACCAGAGACTGCTGCGCAACGGACATCGGCGCATACTGTTTCTGTTTCAGAAGCTCGGTCACTTTCTGACCGTGGCTCAACTGCTTACGGGTCGCATCGTCAAGGTCAGATGCAAACTGAGAGAACGCAGCCAGTTCACGATACTGTGCCAGAGCGGTACGAATACCACCGGACAGTTTTTTCATGATCTTGGTCTGAGCTGCACCACCAACACGGGATACGGAGATACCCGGGTTAACCGCTGGACGAATACCGGCGTTAAACAGGTTGGATTCCAGGAAGATCTGACCATCGGTAATGGAAATTACGTTGGTCGGAACGAACGCGGAAACGTCACCAGCTTGCGTTTCGATAATTGGCAGCGCGGTCAGAGAACCGGTTTTCCCTTTCACTTCACCTTTGGTGAAAGCTTCAACGTATTCGGCGTTTACACGCGCAGCACGCTCCAGCAGACGGGAGTGGAGGTAGAATACGTCGCCTGGGAATGCTTCACGACCTGGTGGACGACGAAGCAGCAGGGAGATCTGGCGGTAAGCAACGGCCTGTTTAGACAGGTCATCGTATACGATCAGTGCATCTTCACCGCGGTCACGGAAGTATTCGCCCATTGCGCAACCGGCATATGGTGCCAGGTATTGCAGTGCTGCGGATTCAGAAGCAGTAGCCACAACCACGATGGTGTTAGCCAGTGCGCCGTGCTCTTCCAGTTTACGAACCACGTTAGCGATGGTTGACGCTTTCTGGCCGATAGCAACATAGATACATTTGATGCCGGAATCACGCTGGTTGATGATGGCATCGATCGCCAGAGCGGTTTTACCGGTCTGACGGTCACCGATGACCAGCTCACGCTGACCACGGCCGATTGGAATCATGGCATCAACAGATTTATAGCCGGTCTGAACTGGCTCATCTACGGACTGACGCTCGATTACGCCCGGTGCAATCGCTTCAACGGCAGAGAAGCCGTCATGCTCAAGTGGACCTTTACCGTCGATTGGTGCACCCAGGGTGTTCACCACGCGGCCCAGCAGGCCACGACCGACAGGAACTTCAAGAATACGGCCAGTACACTTAACTTTCATGCCTTCGGCAAGGTCAGCGTACGGACCCATTACTACCGCACCTACAGAGTCGCGCTCGAGGTTCAGTGCAATGGCGTAACGGTTACCCGGCAGGGAAATCATCTCACCCTGCATGACATCGGCCAGGCCGTGTACGCGGATGATACCGTCACTTACGGAAACAATAGTACCTTCGTTGTGAGCTTCGCTCACCACATTGAACTGAGCAATGCGCTGCTTGATCAGTTCGCTGATTTCGGTGGAATTCAGTTGCATGCTCCAGTCCCCTTAAGACTGCAAGACGTCTGTCAGGCGATCAAGACGGCCGCGTACGCTACCATCAATGACCATATCACCCGCACGGATGATGACACCTGCCATTACAGACTTATCAATTTTGCAATTCAGCTTCACTTTGCGTGACAGACGTTTTTCCATCGCGGCGCTGATTTTCGAGAGCTGTGCTTCGCTCAGTGCGCTAGCGGAAGTCACTTCGACTTCAACCGTGGCCTCCTGGGCTGCACGCAGTTGCACGAATTGCTCAAGAACATCAGGAAGAACCCTCAGACGCCCATTCTCAGCCATTACCCGAATCAGGTTCTGGCCGCTTGCGTCGAGTTGGTCACCACAGATAGTAATAAACGACTCAGAGAGCGTTTCCGGTGCCAGGGCACCGGAGAGAAGCTCTGCCATTTCTTCGTTTTTAGACACCTCGGCGGCGAAAGCTAGCATGGACTGCCAGTTATCGATGCTCTGGTGTTCGACGGCAAAGTCAAAAGCTGCTTTGGCGTAGGGGCGAGCTACAGTTACAAATTCAGACATCAGCCCCTCCCTCCTTACAGTTCAGCGACCAGTTTATCAACGATGTCGCTGTTAGCAGCTTCATCTACGGAACGTTCAATGATCTTCTCGGCGCCAGCGATTGCCAGCAGAGCAACTTGCTTACGCAGTTCTTCGCGAGCGCGTTTACGCTCTGCGTCGATCTCAGCCTGAGCCTGTGCGACGATTTTGTTACGTTCCTGCTCTGCCTCGGTTTTAGCTTCTTCAACGATTTGAGCACGGCGTTTGTTTGCCTGCTCGATAATCACCTGAGCTTCCGCTTTGGCTTTTTTCAGCTGGTCGGTCGCGCTGGCCTTTGCAAGGTCAAGGTCCTTGTGAGCACGTTCTGCAGAAGCGAGGCCGTCAGCAATCTCTTTTTGACGTTTCTCGATGGCTGCCATTAATGGCGGCCATACGTACTTCATGCAGAACAGAACAAACAGGACAAACGCGATGGCCTGGCCGAGGATTGTTGCGTTAAGATTCACAGCACAATGCCTCTTTGTTAGTTAACGTTCTGATATTGCTTGGTATCTTAAGCAACGCTCACTACGCGACGGCGAACATCACGTACAAACCCAGACCAACAGCGATCATTGGGATAGCATCCACCAGACCCATTACGATAAAGAACTGAGTACGCAGCAGAGGAATCAGATCCGGTTGACGCGCTGCGCCTTCCAGGAATTTGCCCCCGAGGATGCCGATACCGATCGCAGCACCGATTGCCGCAAGACCCATCATAATAGCGGCAGCCATGTACAGCAGATCCATATTCAGGTTTTCCATGACAGTCTCCAGTTTATTTCAGTTAAAACGCAGTAGTGGTAAGTAAAATCAATGCTCTTCGGATGCCATCGACAGATAGACAATCGTCAGAACCATGAAGATGAAGGCTTGCAGCGTAATGATCAGGATGTGGAAAATGGCCCAAGGCACATTAAGAATCCACTGTGACCACCACGGCAACAGACCAGCAATCAGAATGAAAATCAGCTCACCGGCATACATGTTGCCGAACAGTCGCAGACCCAGCGATACAGGTTTTGACAGCAGGCTTACCCCTTCAAGGATTAAGTTGACAGGAATAAATGCCCAGTGATTGAACGGCTGCAGCGTCAGCTCTTTCGTGAAGCCGCCAATGCCTTTCATTTTGATGCTGTAGAACAGAATAAGGATGAATACGCCAAGCGCCATAGACAGGGTGATGTTCACGTCCGCAGACGGTACCACGCGCAGTGCTGGCAGGCCGAAGATATGCTCACCGATGTAAGGCAGCAGATCGATTGGCAGCAAGTCCATCAGGTTCATCAGGAATACCCAGACGAAAATCGTCAGGGCCAGTGGAGCGATAACCTTGCTTTTGCCATGGTACATGTCTTTAACGCTGCCATGTACAAAGCCAATAATCAGCTCAATCGCGGTCTGGAATTTACCTGGTACGCCGCTGGTAGCCGTTTTCGCGACCTTGCGGAAAATAACCAGGAACAAGAGACCCAGGACCACTGAGAAGAACATGGAGTCAATGTTGAGCGTCCAGAAGGTGGCCGGGGGGTTATGCGGATCCACCAGCGAGAAAGTACGCAGGTCCAACTGAAGGTTATTCAGGTGGTGGCCTATATACTCCTGCGGTGTAGAGATTTCTCCTGCAGACATGATGCCTCTTACCCTTTGTTGTTAATTACAGCTGGTGCGAGTATCTGCACAACCAGCACCGATAACCAGCTCACTATCAGCGGTAAAACCACCGCCTTAAAGCCTACCAGCGCCACCACCAGAATGATAAAACTCGCAACCACCTTTAGCACTTCACCGATGGCGAATGTCCAGGCCACACGGCCTTTAGCAGGTGTATGCGCCTGATGGCGCCAGGCAAAAATCATAAATAATACGTTTGGCAACCAGGCTGCCAGGCCTCCGCCAAAAGCAGAAGCGCCCCAAGAGGGGTCTTTGAGGCAAAACAGCAGTCCTGCTGTTATCACTGCCAGAAGCTGGATGGACAGAAGCTTACGGGCCATGTTCCAACTTAAGAGCGACACTGACATGACGATAACTTCTCCTGCTCCCTAAGAGGTATGTCGCGTGTCGTATAAAACTGTCTTTGCGACTCAGAGTCAAGCCTCAAAAAGCGAGCAAATTATACGGTGCGGCCCCGTGATTTCAAACATTAAGTAGCAAAAAGGTGAACAAATGTTTAAATAATTTTCTGCCCACTTATTTTTCAACTTTTGATGAATCTTGGCCTCTTCTGAGAAAAGTGCAAATAAGCCTAATTACCGTACAACAAAGCGTGCACCCGATCACAGATTCACAATCTTACATTCATTGCACTTTAGGCTGTCTCATAAAGTGCGAATCTCATATGTCTGATAAATAAGCTGATTGCGCCCAACTTTTTTGAAAATAAAGCGCAACACCGCAAAAACCTTTTATTGACATACTCAATTAACTTTTAACAAGTTTGCATCCTGTTCGACGCATGTATTTTTAGCACGATAATATTTTCAACAGTGACTATTTTAATCTTTAATAACGGTAATCAGGTTAATAGCTCGAAAGCAGTTTGTAGTATTTTAGTTAAATGTAACCAATGGTGTCGGTAAAAATATCCTGTATTTTTAACCTGGGTGAAACATCCCTAATTTCACTTTTTTTGATAAAAATTAATTTCTGTTTGGCTTAATCACCACCAGATGACGTTCGCCATCCAGTTGCGGAACCCGTAAACGCACGATTTCCTCGATGCTGAACTCTGCGGGCAGCACGGCAATTTCGTCATCCGGGCGTTGTCCCTTGAGCGCGTAGAAGCGGCCATTCTCTGCTGGCAGATGGTGGCACCAGCTCACCATGTCCGTCATTGATGCAAATGCACGGCTGATAACGCCATCAAAACCAGGTTCGGCCGGGAATTCTTCAACGCGGCTTTGTACCGGCATGATGTTCTCCAGGTGAAGCTCATGCTGAACCTGACGCAGGAAGCGAACGCGCTTGCCCAGGCTATCAAGCAGCGTGAAATGAGCATCCGGACGCACGATGGCAAGCGGTATGCCTGGCAGGCCAGGGCCTGTACCAACATCGATAAAACGCGTTCCCTGCAGGTGTGGCTCCACGACGATGCTATCGAGAATATGACGCACCAGCATTTCGCCAGGATCGCGTACCGATGTCAGGTTATACGCTTTGTTCCATTTGTGGAGCAGCTCAACGTAGCCCACCAGTTGCAGCTTCTGGTTTTCAGGAAGCGTGATGCAAGCGTTGTCCAACAGATGATTCAGTTTGTTTAACACGGTTCTCAGTACCCATAAAAAAACGGGCCAGGATATCCCGGCCCTGATTAACGCTTTATCAGGCGCTGCGGCGCAGCAGCCCTTGTTTTTTTAGCCAGACAAGCAGGATGGAAATCGCCGCAGGGGTAATCCCTGAGATACGCGAGGCTTGCCCGATCGAGACAGGTTTATGATCGTTGAGCTTTGCGATCACTTCGTTAGAAAGCCCGCTCACCTGACGGTAGTCAAGCGTAGCTGGCAACACGGTATTCTCGTTGCGCTGCTGCTTGTCGATCTCATCCTGCTGACGAGCGATATATCCCTCGTACTTAACCTGGATTTCCACCTGTTCGGCAGACTGCGGATCTTCAAGCCCTGGGGCGAACGCTGAAAGTTGCATCATCTCAGCATAGGTCATTTCCGGGCGACGCAGCAGATCTTCGCCGTTTGCCTCGCGTGACAGCGGCGCGCTCAGCTTCGCGTTGACTTCTTCAACCTGCGGCGAGTGCGGGTGCAGCCAGATGTCTTTCAGGCGCTGACGCTCGCGTTCGATGTTCTCAAGCTTCTCGTTGAAGCGCGCCCAGCGCTCATCATCCACCAGGCCCATTTCGCGACCGGCGGCGGTTAAACGCAGGTCGGCGTTATCTTCACGCAGCATCAGGCGATATTCAGCACGCGAGGTGAACATGCGGTACGGCTCTTTCGTACCGAGGGTGCAAAGATCGTCCACCAGCACGCCGAGGTATGCCTGGGAGCGACCGGGCGCCCAGCCTTCTTTCTCGGCGGAGTAGCGGCCTGCGTTCAGGCCAGCTAGCAGGCCTTGGGCTGCAGCCTCTTCGTAACCGGTGGTGCCGTTGATCTGTCCGGCAAAGAACAGGCCCTGGATATATTTGCTTTCAAGCGTTGGCTTCAGATCGCGAGGATCGAAGAAATCATACTCGATGGCATAGCCCGGACGGACGATCTTCGCGTTTTCCATGCCCTGCATGGAACGGACGATCTGCATCTGCACGTCGAACGGCAGGCTGGTGGAGATGCCGTTCGGGTAAATTTCGTTGCTGGTCAGCCCTTCAGGCTCAAGGAAGATTTGATGCTGGTTGCGATCGGCAAAGCGCATCACCTTATCTTCGATGGACGGGCAGTAACGAGGACCAATCCCTTCGATAACACCCGCATACATCGGGCTGCGATCGAGGTTATTACGAATAACGTCGTGGGTCTTCTCGTTGGTGTAAGTGATGTAGCACGGTACCTGCGCAGGATGCTGGTTCACATTTCCCATGAACGAGAACACCGGCATCGGGGTATCGCCATTTTGTTGCGCAAGTACGCTGAAATCGATAGTGCGCGCATCGATACGCGGAGGTGTGCCCGTTTTCAGGCGGCTAACGCGCAGCGGCAGTTCACGAAGGCGGCGTGAAAGCGAAATGGACGGCGGATCGCCTGCACGGCCACCGCTGTAGTTATCCAGTCCGATATGAATTTTGCCATCGAGGAAAGTCCCGACCGTGAGCACAACGGCTTTTGCGCGGAACTTCAGGCCCATCTGGGTCACGGCGCCGACAACCCGATCGTTTTCCACAATCAGATCTTCAACCGCCTGCTGGAAGATCATTAGGTTCGGCTGATTTTCCAGCGCGGTGCGAACGGCCTGCCGGTATAACACACGGTCAGCCTGTGCACGAGTCGCCCGTACGGCTGGGCCTTTGCTGGCGTTTAGTATTCTAAACTGAATGCCTGCATGATCGATCGCTTTCGCCATCAATCCGCCCAGTGCGTCCACTTCTTTAACCAGATGTCCCTTGCCAATACCGCCGATCGCCGGGTTACAGGACATTTGTCCCAGCGTGTCGATATTGTGTGTCAGAAGAAGGGTCTGTTGACCCATACGGGCTGCGGCCATAGCGGCCTCGGTGCCTGCATGACCCCCGCCAATGATGATGACGTCAAAAGGATCTGGATAAAACATGGTGACTGCCTCGTGGTTAAACGGGAGGGTGACTGATTCCCGGGTTGGCGATTCTACTCAACTTTAGTCGATCGAGAAAGTACCGGGATCTTCACTAATTAAAAGAAGATCTTTTTTATTTAAAGATCTCTTTATTATGATCTCTTATTAGGATCGCCCTGTGCTGTGGATAACCGCTTTTAAGCTAAAGAGATCAAGTGATTGGGATAGATCGTTTGCTGTGAATGATCGGTGATCCCACGCCGTATAAGCTGGGATCAAAATCGAGGGTTATGCACAACTCAAAAAGTGTACAGCAGTTGTTCTTTGGATAACTACTGCTTACTACGAGCTTTTAAGCATAGTTATACACAGAAGAAAGTGCGATCTTTACAAATCCTGGATTAATTCTTTCCACGATCCGACCCAAACTTCAGCTGGATCTTCAGGAATGTCATGATCGAGGATGTTCACCTTCAGTAAAGAGCCCACTCTTTTTGCACCGCACGCGCTGAGCAAAGCGTCCATTTTCTCAATGGCACCGCAAAAAGTGTCGTACTCACGGCTGCCAATACCCACCGCGCCGTAGTGAACATTGCTCAGATCCGGATTTTCTTCCTTTATTGCATCGTAAAGCGGCTGCAGGTTATCCGGCAGATCTCCCGCGCCGTGCGTAGAAGATACGATAAGCCAGACACCGCTGGTTTGCAGATCCTCAAGCAGCGGCCCGTGCAGCGTTTCCGTTGAAAAACCGGCTTCTTCCAGCTTCTCAGCCAGGTGTTCTGCCACATATTCAGCGCTGCCAAGCGTACTGCCACTAATCAGAGTAATGTCTGCCATTGCGATCCCGCCTTTTCAAAACGAGTTGCATTGTACGCTGTGTAAGGCCTGCGATCTACCTGTGGATAATATGGGTATTACATTTAGCGGCTAGGGCTTGATGGTGCGCATAATCGGGTTCTGCAGGGAGATCAGCGTTTCGGTGGACTGAATTTCATCGATTGTTTGGATCTTGTTGATAAGTACCTGCTGGAGAGCGTCGATGGATCGGCACATTACCTTAATAAAGATGCTGTAGTGCCCGGTGGTGTAGTAGGCCTCGGTCACTTCTTCGAGGCTTTCGAGTTTAGCCAGCGCCGACGGGTAATCCTTGGCGCTTTTCAAAATGATGCCGATAAAGCAGCAAACGTCGTAGCCGAGCTGCTTGGGGCTAATGTCGATACGCGCTCCGGTGATAATTCCCGCCTGCTTCATCTTCTCGACGCGTACGTGAATGGTGCCGGGGCTTACGGCAAATTGCTTGGCCAGTTCGGCATAGGCCGTGCGCGCATTTGCCATTAAAGCTTCAAGAATGCCGCGATCCAGATTGTCGATTTGATAATTATCCATCACTTTTTCCTATGATTAATTACGAATATTCAGTTTTTATAGCCTGAAATTAACCGATTAAAAAGAGGGTGGCCTTTTTTATTATTGATTATTGAATATGGTGTCCATTCTGTTGCTTAATCGTCGGTACTGAAACAACACAGCAAAAAAGAGAAGAGCCATGAAAACCGCCTACATCGCTAAACAGCGCCAGATTAGTTTTGTGAAATCCCATTTCTCCCGCCAGCTTGAAGAAAAATTGGGTCTGATTGAAGTACAGGCACCGATTCTCAGCCGTGTGGGTGATGGTACACAGGACAACCTGTCTGGCTGTGAAAAAGCGGTACAGGTCAAGGTGAAGACCTTGCCTGAGGCACAGTTTGAAGTGGTGCATTCCCTGGCCAAATGGAAAAGAAAAACGCTCGGCCAGCATGACTTCAGCGCGGGCGAAGGGCTTTACACGCACATGAAAGCCCTTCGCCCCGATGAAGACCGCCTGACGCCTATCCACTCCGTCTATGTCGATCAGTGGGACTGGGAACGTGTGATGGGCGACGGTGAACGCCATCTCGGCACGCTAAAGCAAACCGTAGAAAGCATCTGGGCGGCAATGAAAGCCACGGAAGCCGCGGTCAGCGAACAGTATGGTCTGGTGGCTGCCCTGCCGGAGAAAATTCACTTCGTTCACAGCGAAGAGCTCCAGCAGCGTTTCCCGGATTTAGATGCAAAAGGGCGCGAACGTGCAATCGCCAAAGAGCTGGGCGCGGTATTCCTGATTGGTATCGGCGGCAAGCTGGGCGATGGCAAACGTCATGACGTTCGCGCACCGGATTATGATGACTGGTCAACAAGCAGCGAAGGCGGTTTCTCCGGCCTGAACGGCGATATTCTGGTGTGGAACACCGTGCTGGAAGATGCTTTTGAGCTCTCTTCAATGGGGATCCGCGTGGACGCCGAAACCCTGAAACGCCAGTTGGCGGTGACCTGTGATGAAGATCGTTTACAGCTCGAATGGCATCAGTCTTTGCTGCAGGGTGAAATGCCGCAGACTATCGGCGGCGGGATTGGGCAGTCACGTCTGACCATGCTGCTGCTGCAACAGCCGCACATCGGCCAGGTTCAGTGCGGCGTATGGCCTGCGGAAGTCCAGGCCAAAGTATCCGCTCTGCTATAAGCATGAAATTAACGCTGCCAGCGTCTTAGCAGGCGGCTACGCATCCCGGTATCAAAGCGCCAGATATGATCGAAAATGCGCATGATGCCGGGTTTGCCGTGTCCGGACATCGCCACGGCGTGAAAACGGTGCTGATGCGCCTGCTGTAACCCCTTCACCTTATTCACCACATCGTCCGGCAGCCGCTGCGCGATAAAATCCGAAATGACCACCGCGTCGGCATCAAACCATTCGCTGCCCTGCATTTTTTCGACGATCGAACGGAAGCAGCTCGCCAGATCGGTGCCGCCGCGAAAGCGCTGGCTCAGGAAGCGGATCGCCTGCTCGATGCCGTCCCGGCCGCAGACTTCGTAGCGCACCACTTCGCTGGAAAACAGCATAATGAAACAGCGCCGGTTATCGGCCAGTGCGATGCGCATCAGCGCCAGGCAAAACGCCTTAGCGCATTGTTCGTTGAAGCCGCCCATGGAGCCGGAGGTATCCACGCAGACGATAAACGGGCCGCGCGGCTGCTCGTCGAAATCCTGATGCACCACCGGGCGCTCAACCACCTTTTCACGCCAGGCATCACCGTGCAGCCGGTAGGTGAGCAGCTGCTTCTCCACCAGCCGCCGGTAAAACTCAAACTCAAGTTCGGTAATGCCAAGCGTTGCCAGCTCCGGCGGCAGCAGGCGCAGAATGTCGTCGCTTCGCTGCAGGCCGTCTACCTGTTCAGGTACCGTTGCAGGCTCGCGAACCATCATGCGCCAGGTTTCCATCGGCGAGTCCTTTCTCGGTACCGCCTTAGCTTCCTTCGAACGCCCCAGCTGTTCGGCAAGCTTTAACAATTCGGGCTGGCTTGCCAGAAACTCCCCGTACTGCACTATCAGCTGATAGTCACCGCGGCCGAGCGTCCCGGCGCTCATATCCCACAGACGACCTGCCGCGTTGTCGTTTTCAGAAAGCACGGGTTCCAGTTGGCCGCTCAACGCCAGGCGCTGCTGTACCTCAGCCAGCAGCCGATCGCGCTCTTCTTCCAGCAGTTCCTGGTTTAAGGAGGTCGCCTGTACGACAAGGCTTAGCCGCCAGCGCTGAAGAAACAGCGTTTGCTGGGCGGGTGTAAAATGAGGATGTTCTGCGACCAGCGCCTGGGCCTGCCCGTAAAAAGGCGACTCAACGCTTTTTAACCGCGAAAGGATTTCCGGCAGCTTAACGACAAGCTGGCTGGTCGAAAGCAGCTGGCTTTCCTGATAGCACAGCACTTCGCTTGCAAGCCCCGGAGGCACCTTTGCGTCGTGGATACGCGCCTTGAGCAGCTCGCGCCAGCGCGGAATATCCTGGGTGACGGCATTTTTTAGCCGGGGGAATTTCTCGAAGAATACCGCCAGCTGCGGCGCCGCCAGCAGGGTTAATATCAGCTCTTCTATCAATTCTGCTTCGCTGATAGCCAGGATGACGTCGAGCGTCTCAAGGCTCAGCATTATTGCCGGGCCTGCTTAATCTGTGCGGCGACGTCCTGCAGGCTGGCTTCTATCTTGCCCAGCCAGTCGCTGTGGATAAACAGGCATTTTTGCTGATCGTTGAAGTATTCGTGCTGCTGGTGGAGCGCGGCCTCGAGATCGTCGAGCTGCTGTTTGATTTCGCCAGGCATCCCTTTTTGCTCTTTGCCCGGCATCACCAGGCGGGTGCCCTGCAGGCTGACGTCGCGGATCACCAGGTGCTGCGTGGCGTCGACTTCCAGATTCAGCGCCTGCGCAAAGCCAATGCCGTTAAGCTTGCCGCGAATTTCCCCGCCTTTCACCAGCCACTGCGCCAGCGTTTCACGTGAAATCGCGATATGGATAACCTCGATATCGTGCAGTTTCAGCGGCTGCTGAAGCAGCAGCGTCAGTGATTCCCCGTTGAGGTAGTCCGGAAGCTGATACTGCGGCCGACGGCTGAACATCCCGCTCTGCTTGCTGACCGTAATGGCTTCACGGTCGCTGTGCTGCTGTTGCAGCTGGATACGGCGCTGCATGATAGCCCCTAGCTTGCTCAGCATGGCGTGCTGCTGCCAGGCCTGCCCGGTCATCAATATTTCGAGCTGCTGCTGCATCAGGTTCATGGCCGCCGTGTCGTGCCACAGACAGTCTTTCAGCAGGATCAGATCGATAGGCGCGACGGCGTGCCTGCCGCTGAAGAAGGCGCTGGCCTGCAGCAGGCGAATCGCCTTTTTCCAGCGGCGGTCGGAAACGTAGGGCGCGCCGGAAATCTCCTCAAGCTGCTGGCGCAGCGTGAAGATCAGCTCAAAAACGTTATCGGGCAGCGCGACCTGGCCAATCTCCTGCTGCCAGCTGAAGTATTCCTCGTCGCTGACCTGGAGACTTTCCGCCACCGGGTTGTCGTTTTCATCATGCTGGCTGACCAACATGGAGCGGAAATTGCCTTTCTCCTGCACTTTGTCGAGCCACAGGCGGATCAGCATGCGGTCATACAGCGCTTCGAGGCTGCTATCCGCCTCCGGAAGTTCGTTGGAGGCAGCCACCAGCAGGCGCATGGGGATTTTTTCTTCGCTTGCCCCGTTGCGGAAGCGGCGTTCGTTGATGGCGGTGAGCAGGGTGTTCAGAATGGCCGGCCCCGCCTTCCAGATTTCATCCAGAAACACGATTTCGGCTTCCGGCAGATAGCCTGCGGTCAGACGTTCATATCGCCCTTCGTCTTTCAGAGCCTGAATCGACAGCGGCCCAAATACCTCTTCGGGCGTTGAGAAGCGTGTCATCAGGTATTCAAAAGCGCGGGCATGCTTGAAGGCGAACTTAAGGCGACGGGCGATCAGGCTTTTGGCAATTCCCGGCGGCCCGAGTAAAAAGACGCTTTCCCCGCTTAAGGCCGCCAGCAGGCAAAGTCGAATGGCGTGTTGACGTTCAAAAAGTCCTTTTTCAAGCGCCTGGCTGAGTCGAGAAATTCTTTCAGCCAATAAATGTGATTGAGCCATAATTAGCTTTGCATCCTTAGGCGGTTATCGCTGTGCGGGGGGCCGAGTATATCGTTTCTACCTGAGCTCGTTAACGATTGATGAGCTGACCTTTTTTGTCTGACCAAAGATAAGCCAACTGCATTTAGGGGTACGATTTCCTTGATTATCGTGCATACTGTGCGCCTTTTTGTGGGCCAAGGGACTAAGCACACGCTTTCAGGATTCCAACAAAAGATTAGTCTATGAGCGCTGATAATAAACAATCATTGCCCGCGATTACGCTGGCTGCAATTGGGGTGGTGTACGGCGATATCGGTACCAGCCCGCTTTATACCCTTCGTGAATGTCTGTCCGGTCAGTTTGGTTTTGGCGTAGAACGCGACGCCGTGTTCGGATTTTTGTCCTTAATTTTTTGGCTGCTGATTCTTGTCGTTTCCGTGAAGTACCTCACCTTTGTCATGCGTGCGGATAACGCCGGTGAAGGTGGGATCCTGACGCTGATGTCTTTGGCCGGGCGTAACACCTCGGCAAGAATGACCTCGGTGCTGGTGATCATGGGGCTTATCGGCGGCAGCTTCTTCTATGGCGAGGTGGTGATAACCCCGGCGATATCGGTCATGTCTGCGATAGAGGGGCTTGAGATAGCCGCGCCGTCGCTGGATGCCTATATCGTCCCGCTGTCGATAATCGTGCTGACGCTGCTGTTTATGATTCAAAAACACGGCACCGGCATGGTGGGCAAGCTGTTCGCCCCGGTGATGCTGCTGTGGTTCCTGGTGCTCGCCGTTCTTGGCGCGCGCAGTATTATCGCTAACCCGGAAGTGCTTCAGGCGCTGAATCCGGCCTGGGCGGTTCACTTCTTCCTCGAATATAAAACCGTGTCGTTCTTTGCGCTGGGCGCGGTCGTGCTTTCTATTACCGGCGTGGAAGCGCTGTATGCGGATATGGGGCACTTCGGCAAATTCCCGATTCGTATCGCGTGGTTCGCCGTCGTGCTGCCGTCGCTGGTGCTGAACTACTTCGGCCAGGGCGCGCTGCTGCTGACAACGCCGGAAGCGATTAAAAACCCGTTCTTCCTGCTGGCCCCCGACTGGGCGCTGATTCCGCTGATGATTCTGGCGACCCTTGCCACGGTTATCGCCTCCCAGGCGGTTATCTCCGGCGTCTTCTCGCTGACTCGCCAGGCCGTGCGCCTGGGCTACCTGTCGCCGATGCGCATTATCCACACCTCGGAAATGGAGTCCGGGCAGATTTACGTTCCAGCGATTAACTGGATCCTCTATATCTCCGTGGTTATCGTCATCGTTAGCTTCGAGCATTCCAGTAACCTGGCGGCGGCTTACGGGATTGCGGTCACCGGCACCATGGTGCTGACGTCTATTCTTGTCTGTACCGTGGCGCGTAAAAACTGGCACTGGAACAAAATCGGCGTGCTGCTGATGGGCGTCGGTTTCCTGTGCATTGATATCCCGCTGTTCTCCGCCAACGCCGTGAAAATCTTCTCCGGCGGCTGGCTGCCGCTTAGCCTGGCGCTGGTGATGTTCATCATCATGACGACCTGGAAAAGCGAGCGTTTCCGCCTGCTGCGGCGTATGCATGAACACGGCAACTCTCTGGAAGCGATGATCGCCTCACTTGAAAAGTCGCCGCCGGTACGCGTGCCGGGCACCGCGGTTTACATGTCTCGCGCGCTGAACGTCATTCCTTTTGCGATGCTGCATAACCTCAAGCACAACAAGGTGCTGCACGAGCGCGTGGTGCTGCTGACGCTGCGAACCGAAGATGCGCCGTACGTTCACAACGTTAAGCGCGTTTCCATCGAGCAGCTTTCGCCGACCTTCTGGCGCGTGGTGGCAAGCTACGGCTGGCGCGAAACGCCGAACGTTGAGGAAATCTTCCACCGCTGCGGCCTGGAAGGGCTGAGCTGCAGGATGACCGAGACATCGTTCTTTATGTCCCACGAGTCGCTGATTATCGGTAAACGGCCATGGTATCTGCGCCTGCGCGGCAAGTTGTTCCTGGCGCTTCAGCGCAACGCCCTGCGGGCACCGGACCAGTTTGAGATCCCGCCGAACAGGGTTATCGAGCTGGGCACCCAGGTCGAGATTTAACGAGAACGCCTCTTCAACCGAAGGGGCGTTTTTTATTGTGGCCGAGCGCGCTCTCATTTAACCGCTTGTGAAAATGATGAGCGAAACGTTTCGATACCGATCACATTTTCATAACCTGGTGGTTGTTTTGTCGCCATGACATTTCCTACACTCCGAATCAGCGAAACGTTTCGCTAGTGGAGTAAGAAAATGAAGAAAGGCACCGTTCTCAACGCTGATATCTCGTCCGTTATTTCCCGTCTTGGCCACACCGACATGCTGGTGGTTGCCGATGCCGGGTTGCCCATTCCGCGCAGCACGCAGCGCATTGATTTGGCGCTGACACACGGCGTACCCGGCTTTATGCAGGTCGTGGATGTCGTAACGCAGGAGATGCAGGTTGAAGCGGCGATCCTTGCTCAGGAAATCCAACAACATAATCCAGAGCTCCACGAAACGCTGCTCAAACACATCGAACAGCTGCAACAACACCAGGGAAACACCATTTCTATTCGCTATATCAGTCACGAGCAGTTTAAGCAGCACACCGCGCAGGCACATGCGGTTATTCGCAGCGGGGAGTGTTCCCCGTATGCGAATGTCATTCTCTGCGCTGGCGTAACTTTCTGAGGCCGGCATGGAACCGTTACTGCAACTCAAAGGGATCGATAAAGCGTTCCCAGGCGTAAAAGCTCTTTCTGGCGCCGCGCTGAACGTTTATCCCGGACGCGTGATGGCGCTGGTGGGCGAGAACGGCGCGGGCAAATCCACCATGATGAAAGTGTTAACCGGCATTTATCAACGCGATGCCGGTTCGCTCTTATGGCTTGGGCAGGAAACCACGTTCAACGGCCCGAAATCTTCGCAGGAAGCGGGGATCGGCATTATTCATCAGGAGCTCAACCTGATCCCGCAGCTCAGCATTGCGGAAAACATCTTCCTCGGGCGCGAGTTCGTTAACCGCTTCGGCAAGATCGACTGGAAGAAAATGTACGCCGAGGCGGACAAGCTGCTGCTGAAGCTTAACCTGCGCTTTAACAGCCAGCGGCTGGTGGGCGATCTGTCGATTGGCGACCAGCAGATGGTTGAAATCGCCAAGGTGCTGAGCTTCGAATCCAAAGTCATCGTGATGGACGAGCCGACGGATGCGCTGACCGATACCGAAACGGAATCGCTGTTCCGCGTGATCCGCGAGCTGAAAGGCCAAGGGCGCGGCATCGTCTATATTTCCCACCGCATGAAAGAGATTTTCGAGATTTGCGATGACGTCACCGTCTTCCGCGACGGCCAGTTCATTGCCGAACGCGAGGTGGCGTCGCTCACCGAAGACTCGCTGATTGAAATGATGGTCGGACGCAAGCTTGAAGACCAGTACCCGCGCCTGAATAAAGAGCCGGGCGAGATTCGTCTGCGCGTCGATAACCTCTCCGGGCCGGGCGTAAACGACGTTAGCTTCACCCTGCGCAAAGGCGAAATCCTCGGCGTGGCCGGGCTGATGGGTGCTGGGCGTACAGAATTAATGAAGGTGCTGTACGGCGCGCTGTCGCGTACCGGCGGCTACGTTGCGCTGGATGGCCGCGAAGTGGTGGCGCGTTCCCCGCAGGACGGCCTGGCGAACGGCATCGTGTATATCTCCGAGGACCGCAAGCGCGACGGGCTGGTGCTCGGCATGTCGGTGAAAGAGAACATGTCGCTGACCGCGCTGCGCTATTTTAGCCATAACGTCGGCAGCCTGAAGCATAAAGATGAGCAGCAGGCGGTGCAGGACTTTGTCCGTCTGTTCAACGTTAAAACGCCGTCAATCGAGCAGCCGATTGGCCTGCTCTCCGGCGGCAACCAGCAAAAGGTCGCCATTGCGCGCGGGCTGATGACGCGCCCGAAAGTGCTGATTCTGGACGAGCCGACCCGTGGCGTAGACGTTGGCGCAAAGAAAGAGATTTATCAGTTAATCAACCAGTTTAAAGCCGATGGGCTGAGCATCATCCTCGTTTCGTCGGAAATGCCTGAGGTGCTGGGCATGAGCGACCGCATCATGGTGATGCATGAAGGGCACCTTGGCGGAGTCTTTACCCGCGAAGAGGCCACCCAGGAAACATTGATGGCGGCGGCCGTCGGTAAGCTTAATCGCGTGAATCAGGAGTCTGCATAAATGAGTACCCAGTCTGTTTCTACCCGCCGCTGGTTCACTAAAGCGTGGTTGTTGGATCAAAAATCGCTGATCGCGCTGCTGGTGCTGATTGCGATTGTCTCGAGCCTGAGCCCGAACTTCTTTACCGTCAATAACCTGTTTAACATCCTGCAGCAAACCTCCGTGAACGCCATCATGGCGGTGGGGATGACGCTGGTCATTCTGACCTCCGGGATCGACCTGTCCGTCGGTTCTTTGCTGGCGCTGACCGGGGCGGTGGCCGCCTCGATTGTTGGCCTTGAAGTGAATGCGCTGGTGGCGGTTGCCGCGGCGCTGGCGCTGGGTGCCGCAATCGGGGCCGTGACTGGCGTTATCGTTGCGAAAGGGCGGGTGCAGGCGTTTATCGCGACGCTGGTGATGATGCTGCTGCTGCGCGGGGTAACCATGGTGTATACCAACGGCAGCCCGGTAAATACGGGCTTCTCTGACAACGCCGACGTGTTTGGCTGGTTTGGTATCGGCCGCCCGCTGGGTATTCCAACGCCGGTATGGATTATGGGTGTGGTGTTCCTGGCCGCCTGGTACATGCTGCACCATACTCGTCTGGGCCGTTACATCTACGCGCTTGGCGGCAACGAGGCGGCGACGCGCCTGTCCGGCATCAGCGTTAACAAAGTCAAAATTATCGTTTACTCACTCTGTGGTCTGCTGGCTTCGCTTGCCGGGATCATCGAAGTGGCGCGGCTTTCCTCCGCACAGCCTACGGCAGGCACCGGCTACGAGCTGGACGCTATCGCCGCCGTTGTGCTTGGCGGTACCAGCCTTGCGGGCGGCAAGGGGCGTATTGTCGGGACGCTGATCGGCGCGCTGATCCTGGGCTTCCTGAACAACGGGCTGAACCTATTAGGTGTTTCTTCTTATTACCAGATGATCGTCAAAGCAGTGGTTATTTTGCTGGCGGTGCTGGTGGACAACAAAAAGCAGTAAATCATAACCCTACAGGACATCTGACTATGAATATGAAAAAGCTGGCTACCCTGGTTTCCGCTGTTGCACTGAGCGCCACCGTTAGCGCAAACGCCATGGCGAAAGACACCATCGCGCTGGTTGTATCCACGCTCAATAACCCGTTCTTCGTTTCCCTGAAAGACGGCGCGCAGAAAGAAGCCGACAAGCTGGGCTACAACCTGGTCGTGCTGGATTCGCAGAACAACCCGGCTAAAGAGCTGGCGAACGTGCAGGACCTGACGGTTCGTGGCACCAAGCTTATGCTGATTAACCCAACCGATTCCGATGCGGTAGGCAACGCGGTGAAAATGGCCAACCAGGCCAAAATCCCGGTAATTACCCTGGACCGTATGGCAAACCAGGGCACCGTGGTCAGCCACATTGCTTCTGATAACGTCGCGGGCGGCAAAATGGCCGGTGACTTCATCGCCAAGAAAGTCGGTGACGGCGCGAAGGTTATCGAGCTGCAGGGGATCGCCGGTGCTTCCGCCGCGCGCGAACGTGGCGAAGGCTTCAAGCAGGCAACGGCAGCCCACAAATTTACCGTTCTGGCGAGCCAGCCTGCGGACTTCGACCGTACAAAAGGTCTGAACGTCATGCAGAACCTGCTGACCGCGCATCCTGACGTGCAGGCGGTGTTTGCTCAAAACGACGAAATGGCGCTGGGCGCGCTGCGTGCGCTGCAAACTGCAGGTAAAACCGATGTGCTGGTGGTGGGCTTTGACGGCACCGCAGACGGCGTGAAGGCAGTTGAAGGCGGCAAGCTGGGCGCAACGGTCGCGCAAATGGCTGACCAAATCGGCGTCATCGGCGTAGAAACTGCGGATAAAGTGTTGAAGGGCGAGAAAGTCGACGCGAAAATCCCGGTTGACCTGAAGCTGGTTACTAAATAAGACGAATAAAAGAAAAGCAGGGCATCGCGCCACCTTATAAATAGAGGTGGCGCACTTAACTGGACATACATAATGAAAAGCAAAGGCAGTCTCGTCGTCCTCGGCAGTATCAACGCAGACCATATCCTCAACCTTGAACACTTTCCCACGCCGGGTGAAACCGTCACCGGGCAGGAGTATCAGGTGGCGTTTGGTGGGAAGGGTGCTAACCAGGCCGTAGCAGCCGGGCGTAGCGGTGCAGACATAGCCTTTATTGCCTGCGTGGGTGACGACGATACCGGCAGTCGCGTGTGCAAGCAGTTGGCCAGCGATAATATCGACACCGCGCCTATCAGCACTATCAAAGACGCCGCCACTGGCGTTGCGCTGATCTTCGTAAACGGTGCAGGTGAAAACGTGATTGGCATTCATGCCGGAGCCAACGGCGCGCTGACGCCTGCGCTGGTGAACGCGCAGCAGCAGAAAATTGCCGACGCCTCCGCGTTATTAATGCAGCTGGAGTCGCCGCTGGAAAGCGTGCTGGCTGCGGCTAAAATTGCTCATCAGAACCAGACTAAAGTCGTGCTTAACCCCGCGCCCGCCTGCGAGCTGTCGGACGAGCTGCTGGGGCTGGTGGATATGATCACCCCGAACGAAACCGAAGCGGAAAAGCTTACCGGTATTCGTGTTGAAAATGACGAAGATGCGGAAAAAGCCGCGCAGGCGCTGCACGGCAAAGGCATCGAAACCGTCATTATTACGCTTGGCAGCCGTGGCGTATGGCTGAGCGATCGGGGTAAGGGACAGCGCGTTCCGGGCTTTAAGGTTAAAGCCGTGGATACCATTGCCGCAGGCGACACCTTTAACGGTGCGCTGGTGACGGCGCTGCTGGAAGATAAGCCTATGGCTGAGGCTATTCGCTTTGCACACGCCGCGGCCGCAATCGCCGTCACCCGTAAAGGTGCCCAGCCCTCCGTGCCGTGGCGCAACGAAATTGACGAGTTCTTGCAGCAGCAGGGGTAATCTTGGCCACCATGAAAGATGTCGCTCGCCTCGCGGGCGTCTCCACCTCGACGGTTTCACACGTCATTAATAACGACCGGTTCGTGAGCGAGGCGATTCGCGAGAAGGTCGACGCTGCGATCAAAACGCTGAACTACGCGCCTTCCGCTCTGGCGCGTAGCCTCAAGCTTAATCAAACGCATACCATCGGCATGCTGATCACCGCCAGCAGCAACCCGTTCTATTCTGAGCTGGTGCGCGGCGTAGAGCGTAGCTGCTTTGAGCGTGGTTACAGCCTGGTGCTTTGTAATACGGAAGGCGACGAGCAGCGCATGAACCGCAACCTCGAAACGCTGATGCAAAAACGCGTCGACGGGCTGCTGCTGCTGTGTACCGAAACTCATCTCCCTTCTGCGGAGATCATGAATCGCTATCCTTCTATTCCCACCGTGATGATGGACTGGGCGCCATTCGAAGGCGAAAGCGATGTGATTCAGGATAACTCCCTGCTGGGCGGCGAAATGGCGACTCAGCATCTTATCGATAATGGATACACGCGCATTGCCTGTATAGCCGGGCCGCAGGATAAAACCCCCGCGCGGCTGCGCCTCGAAGGCTATCGCAAAGCGATGCTGGCCGCCGGGCTTGAGATCCATCCTGGGTATGAAATCATCGGTGACTTTGAGTTTCAGGGCGGATTTACGGCCATGAACTCGCTGCTGTCGTTGGATCAGCCGCCGCATGCGGTCTTTACCGGCAACGATGCGATGGCGGTGGGTGCTTATCACGCGCTTTACCAAGCCGGGTTGAGCGTGCCGGGTAATATGGCCGTTGTGGGATACGATGACATTGAGCTGGCGCGCTACATGACGCCGCCGCTGACGACCATCCATCAGCCAAAAGACGAGCTGGGCGAGCTAGCCGTGGATGTGTTGATTCATCGTATGGCGCAGCCCACCCTCGCGCAGCAGCGCCTGCTGCTGACGCCGGAGCTGGTGGAGCGCGGTTCGGTTTAGCGCCTGTGGCGTTCTTTTATCAGGTTGCGCCCGTCCTTCGGGCGTAGCAGCAGGAACACCATCGCGGAAACCAGCGTCACCGCGCCCATCGTCAGGAACGTATAATGGAACTGCTCGACGGTGTTAATGCTGTCGATTCCCTCATAAAGACGGAGCACCGCGGCGCTCACCGCCACGCCAAGGCTAATAGAGAGCTGCTGAGTTACGGCCAGCACGCTGTTACCGCTGCTGGCGTTTTCATCCGTCAGGTCGGCAAGCGTAATGGTGTTCATGGCGGTAAACTGTGTGGACATCGCCATCCCCAGAATAAACAGCGGCAGGATCAGCAGCCAAACCTCCATTCCCGGCGACTGCAAGGAAAACTGCCCAATCAGCAGACCAATCACCAGCGTGATGCCGACCAACGTCTTCCTGTAGCCGAACCAGCGCAGTACCTGAGTCACGGTTGATTTTGCCAGCAGCGAGCCGAAGGCGGTTGGTGCCATCATGCAGCCCGCAATTAATGCCGTATAGCCAAACCCGACCTGCAGCATTAAAGGCATCAGGAAGGGCACGCACCCGGTGCCCAGGCGTGAGGCGAGGTTGCCAATGATGCCTATCGAGAAGGTTCGGGTTTTAAACATCGGCAGAGCGATAAGGGGCGTCGGGTGGCGGCGCGCGTGCCATATATAAGCCGCGAGCAAAGCCAGCCCTCCGAAGATAATCAGAATGCCGATATAGCTTGCCACGATGCGTTCGCCGAACAGCTCCATGCCGCTTGAGATGGCAACCAGGCTTATGCCGAACAGCAGGAAGCCTGTCATATCGAAGCTGCGGCGCGGCGTCGTGAAGTTTGGCATGTATTTGCGCGCGTAGAGCAGGCCGAGAATACCGATAGGAATATTAATAAGGAAGATCCAGTGCCAGCTCGCCCATGTCACCAGTACCCCACCCAGCAGCGGCCCCAGAATCGGGCCGACCAGGCCTGGCATCGTCACGAAGTTCAGTACCGGCAACAGTTCGCTGCGCGGATAGGCGCGCAGTAAAGCCAGGCGTGCAACGGGCATCATCATTGCGCCGCCAATACCCTGGATGACGCGGAAGATAACCAGCTGGCTTAGCGAGCCCGACATGGCGCAGGCGAACGAACCGAGCGTAAAGAGAGAAACCGCAACCATAAACACGCGACGGGTGCCGAAGCGGTCGGCGAGCCAGCCGCTTACCGGGATCAGCATCGCAACGGTAAGCGTGTAGCTGATAATCGCGGACTGCATCGCCAGCGGCGAGCGGCCAAGGCTGTGGGCGATAGCGGGGAGGGCGGTGTTAAGGATGGTGGCATCCAGCGCCTGCATAAAGAAGGCCATCGCCGCAATCCACGGCAGCCCGGCCATATTGCGAGCAGATTTGGTCATTAGAATCCTGATGTTTTAAAGCAGCCAGGAATACGTGATTTTACCCGTGAGAGAAGGGCTCTTTTAATAATGCCTGGCCTGCCGCTAGCGCAGCCTGGCTATCTCCCTGGGAAATGGCATCAACGATTGCCTGGTGCAAATCGAGTTTAATCACTTCGTTATCGGTTATCGCGGTGAAGTAATTGTAATAAATAGAACGGAATAAGTTAGCGAAAGAACACAGGAAAGGGTTACCGCTCATTTCATAGATGTGCTCGTGGTAGGCCATATCGACCTCTACCCAGCGTTCGCGGTCAAATGCGCTTTTCAACTTCACCATTTCCGCCATCATCTCATTGAGACTGGCTTTCTGTTCGCGGCTTCCATTTATTGCGGCTAGCGCACAGGCCTGGGGTTCGAGGCTATTACGCATCACAAGGAAGTATTCGACAACATCATTAAAGTTCTCCTCGGTCATCCACCAGGTGAGGAGTTCCTTATCAAGGAAGTTCCAGTGGCCGCGAGGCATTACTCGGGTGCCAATGCGCGGGCGCGGTAAAACCATCCCTTTTGCTGTTAATGTCTTTACTGCTTCGCGTACGGCGGTGCGGCTCACGCCAAACAGTTCGCCCAACTCTATCTCGCCGGGCAAAATGCTCCCCGCTTCGTATTCTCCTCTGAGAATGCGCTGTGCCAGCTTCTCGGCAAGAACGTAAGACAGGTTCTTTTGTGCAGCGAGTTGTTGTGCAGATAAAGACATGGGGAATTCCTTTAGCTATTTTTCTCTTTGTAGTATGCCATTGCCGATCTCTTTCTGATGCTAAAAACAGCAAATATCCCGTATTGCGCGCCTTTTACAGCGTATTTGATGAAAAAAAAGGCGCTTGGTAATTTATTTGCAATAAACCCTTGTCAGCCTCCGAAAAATCCCTATACTGCGCCTCCACTGACACGGCACAACGGCTTACAAACCGGCCCGTCAGTCAGACGAAAGCGAAAATAAACGCTTGACTCTGAAAGAGGAAAGCGTAATATACGCCACCTCGAGAAAGCCAGCGAAAGCGGCTAACTCACTGCTCTTTAACAATTTATCAGACAATCTGTGTGGGCACTCGCAGGATTGATATCTCAGTACCTTCGGGTACAAAAAAATATCAAGTCTTGAAGAGTGACCAAGCAGTAATTCATTTAGTTGAATTATTACGAAAGTTAATTTTTGAGCACCGCTTCACGAGTTGAAGCAAATCAAGCTTTTAATTGAAGAGTTTGATCATGGCTCAGATTGAACGCTGGCGGCAGGCCTAACACATGCAAGTCGAGCGGCAGCGGAAAGTAGCTTGCTACTTTGCCGGCGAGCGGCGGACGGGTGAGTAATGTCTGGGAAACTGCCTGATGGAGGGGGATAACTACTGGAAACGGTAGCTAATACCGCATAACGTCGCAAGACCAAAGAGGGGGACCTTCGGGCCTCTTGCCATCAGATGTGCCCAGATGGGATTAGCTAGTAGGTGGGGTAATGGCTCACCTAGGCGACGATCCCTAGCTGGTCTGAGAGGATGACCAGCCACACTGGAACTGAGACACGGTCCAGACTCCTACGGGAGGCAGCAGTGGGGAATATTGCACAATGGGCGCAAGCCTGATGCAGCCATGCCGCGTGTATGAAGAAGGCCTTCGGGTTGTAAAGTACTTTCAGCGAGGAGGAAGGCATTGTGGCTAATAACCGCAGTGATTGACGTTACTCGCAGAAGAAGCACCGGCTAACTCCGTGCCAGCAGCCGCGGTAATACGGAGGGTGCAAGCGTTAATCGGAATTACTGGGCGTAAAGCGCACGCAGGCGGTTTGTTAAGTCAGATGTGAAATCCCCGGGCTCAACCTGGGAACTGCATTTGAAACTGGCAAGCTTGAGTCTTGTAGAGGGGGGTAGAATTCCAGGTGTAGCGGTGAAATGCGTAGAGATCTGGAGGAATACCGGTGGCGAAGGCGGCCCCCTGGACAAAGACTGACGCTCAGGTGCGAAAGCGTGGGGAGCAAACAGGATTAGATACCCTGGTAGTCCACGCCGTAAACGATGTCGACTTGGAGGTTGTTCCCTTGAGGAGTGGCTTCCGGAGCTAACGCGTTAAGTCGACCGCCTGGGGAGTACGGCCGCAAGGTTAAAACTCAAATGAATTGACGGGGGCCCGCACAAGCGGTGGAGCATGTGGTTTAATTCGATGCAACGCGAAGAACCTTACCTACTCTTGACATCCACAGAATTCGGTAGAGATACCTTAGTGCCTTCGGGAACTGTGAGACAGGTGCTGCATGGCTGTCGTCAGCTCGTGTTGTGAAATGTTGGGTTAAGTCCCGCAACGAGCGCAACCCTTATCCTTTGTTGCCAGCGGTTCGGCCGGGAACTCAAAGGAGACTGCCAGTGATAAACTGGAGGAAGGTGGGGATGACGTCAAGTCATCATGGCCCTTACGAGTAGGGCTACACACGTGCTACAATGGCGCATACAAAGAGAAGCGACCTCGCGAGAGCAAGCGGACCTCATAAAGTGCGTCGTAGTCCGGATCGGAGTCTGCAACTCGACTCCGTGAAGTCGGAATCGCTAGTAATCGTGGATCAGAATGCCACGGTGAATACGTTCCCGGGCCTTGTACACACCGCCCGTCACACCATGGGAGTGGGTTGCAAAAGAAGTAGGTAGCTTAACCTTCGGGAGGGCGCTTACCACTTTGTGATTCATGACTGGGGTGAAGTCGTAACAAGGTAACCGTAGGGGAACCTGCGGTTGGATCACCTCCTTACCTAATAGATACAACCCGCGTAGTGCTCACACAGATTGTCTGATAGATGTAAAGAAGCAAGGCGTCTTGCGATTGAGACTTCAGTGTCCCCTTCGTCTAGAGGCCCAGGACACCGCCCTTTCACGGCGGTAACAGGGGTTCGAATCCCCTAGGGGACGCCACTTGCTGGTTTGTGAGTGAAAGTCGCCGACCTCAATATCTCAAAACTGACTCTGTAGAGTTATGTTTGAGATATTTGCTCTTTAAAAATCCGGAACAAGCTGAAAATTGAAACGACATGTCGTCTCATTCCTCCGTAATAAGGAATGGGAATACGATATGTTCGAGTCTCTCAAATTTTCACAACGTCGATTGTGTCTTACGAGACACCTTCGGGTTGTGAGGTTAAGCGACTAAGCGTACACGGTGGATGCCCTGGCAGTCAGAGGCGATGAAGGACGTGCTAATCTGCGATAAGCGTCGGTAAGGTGATATGAACCGTTATAACCGGCGATTTCCGAATGGGGAAACCCAGTGCAATTCGTTGCACTATCGTTAAGCCAATACATAACTTAACGAAGCGAACCGGGGGAACTGAAACATCTAAGTACCCCGAGGAAAAGAAATCAACCGAGATTCCCCCAGTAGCGGCGAGCGAACGGGGAGCAGCCCAGAACCTGAATCAGTTTGTGTGTTAGTGGAAGCGTCTGGAAAGTCGCAGGGTACAGGGTGATACTCCCGTACACTAAAATGCACATTCTGTGAGTTCGAAGAGTAGGGCGGGACACGTGGTATCCTGTCTGAATATGGGGGGACCATCCTCCAAGGCTAAATACTCCTGACTGACCGATAGTGAACCAGTACCGTGAGGGAAAGGCGAAAAGAACCCCGGCGAGGGGAGTGAAACAGAACCTGAAACCGTGTACGTACAAGCAGTGGGAGCCTCATTTATGGGGTGACTGCGTACCTTTTGTATAATGGGTCAGCGACTTATATTCTGTAGCAAGGTTAACCGTATAGGGGAGCCGCAGGGAAACCGAGTCTTAACTGGGCGTTAAGTTGCAGGGTATAGACCCGAAACCCGGTGATCTAGCCATGGGCAGGTTGAAGGTTGGGTAACACTAACTGGAGGACCGAACCGACTAATGTTGAAAAATTAGCGGATGACTTGTGGCTGGGGGTGAAAGGCCAATCAAACCGGGAGATAGCTGGTTCTCCCCGAAAGCTATTTAGGTAGCGCCTCGTGAACTCATCTTCGGGGGTAGAGCACTGTTTCGGCTAGGGGGCCATCCCGGCTTACCAACCCGATGCAAACTACGAATACCGAAGAATGTTATCACGGGAGACACACGGCGGGTGCTAACGTCCGTCGTGAAGAGGGAAACAACCCAGACCGCCAGCTAAGGTCCCAAAGTCATGGTTAAGTGGGAAACGATGTGGGAAGGCACAGACAGCCAGGATGTTGGCTTAGAAGCAGCCATCATTTAAAGAAAGCGTAATAGCTCACTGGTCGAGTCGGCCTGCGCGGAAGATGTAACGGGGCTAAACCATGCACCGAAGCTGCGGCAGCGACACTATGTGTTGTTGGGTAGGGGAGCGTTCTGTAAGCCGTCGAAGGTGAACTGTGAGGTTTGCTGGAGGTATCAGAAGTGCGAATGCTGACATAAGTAACGATAAAGCGGGTGAAAAGCCCGCTCGCCGGAAGACCAAGGGTTCCTGTCCAACGTTAATCGGGGCAGGGTGAGTCGACCCCTAAGGCGAGGCCGAAAGGCGTAGTCGATGGGAAACAGGTTAATATTCCTGTACTCGGTGTTACTGCGAAGGGGGGACGGAGAAGGCTATGTTAGCCGGGCGACGGTTGTCCCGGTTTAAGCATGTAGGCGGAGAGTTTAGGTAAATCCGGACTCTTATTAAACGCTGAGGTGTGATGACGAGGCACTACGGTGCTGAAGTAACAAATGCCCTGCTTCCAGGAAAAGCCTCTAAGCATCAGGTAACATCAAATCGTACCCCAAACCGACACAGGTGGTCAGGTAGAGAATACCAAGGCGCTTGAGAGAACTCGGGTGAAGGAACTAGGCAAAATGGTGCCGTAACTTCGGGAGAAGGCACGCTGTCGTTAGGTGAAGCGATTTACTCGTGGAGCTGAAGGCAGTCGAAGATACCAGCTGGCTGCAACTGTTTATTAAAAACACAGCACTGTGCAAACACGAAAGTGGACGTATACGGTGTGACGCCTGCCCGGTGCCGGAAGGTTAATTGATGGGGTCAGCCGCAAGGCGAAGCTCTTGATCGAAGCCCCGGTAAACGGCGGCCGTAACTATAACGGTCCTAAGGTAGCGAAATTCCTTGTCGGGTAAGTTCCGACCTGCACGAATGGCGTAATGATGGCCAGGCTGTCTCCACCCGAGACTCAGTGAAATTGAACTCGCTGTGAAGATGCAGTGTACCCGCGGCAAGACGGAAAGACCCCGTGAACCTTTACTATAGCTTGACACTGAACACTGGTCCTTGATGTGTAGGATAGGTGGGAGGCTTTGAAGCGTGGACGCCAGTCTGCGTGGAGCCAACCTTGAAATACCACCCTTTAATGGCTGGTGTTCTAACGTAGACCCGTGATCCGGGTTGCGGACAGTGTCTGGTGGGTAGTTTGACTGGGGCGGTCTCCTCCTAAAGCGTAACGGAGGAGCACGAAGGTTAGCTAATCACGGTCGGACATCGTGAGGTTAGTGCAAAGGCATAAGCTAGCTTGACTGCGAGAGTGACGGCTCGAGCAGGTGCGAAAGCAGGTCTTAGTGATCCGGTGGTTCTGAATGGAAGGGCCATCGCTCAACGGATAAAAGGTACTCCGGGGATAACAGGCTGATACCGCCCAAGAGTTCATATCGACGGCGGTGTTTGGCACCTCGATGTCGGCTCATCACATCCTGGGGCTGAAGTAGGTCCCAAGGGTATGGCTGTTCGCCATTTAAAGTGGTACGCGAGCTGGGTTTAGAACGTCGTGAGACAGTTCGGTCCCTATCTGCCGTGGGCGCTGGAGAATTGAGGGGGGCTGCTCCTAGTACGAGAGGACCGGAGTGGACGCATCACTGGTGTTCGGGTTGTCATGCCAATGGCATTGCCCGGTAGCTAAATGCGGAAGAGATAAGCGCTGAAAGCATCTAAGCGCGAAACTTGCCCCGAGATGAATTCTCCCTGACTCCCTGAGAGTCCTGAAGGAACGTTGAAGACTACGACGTTGATAGGCTGGGTGTGTAAGCGTAGCGATACGTTGAGCTAACCAGTACTAATGATCCGTGAGGCTTAACCTTACAACACCGAAGGTGTTTTGGTGAGAGAGACGATATAATTTTCAGCTGGTCCGAGATTAAATCAATGGTTACGTGGATAACGTAACGGTTGATAGACAGAATATGCCTGGCGGCACTAGCGCGGTGGTCCCACCTGACCCCATGCCGAACTCAGAAGTGAAACGCCGTAGCGCCGATGGTAGTGTGGGGTCTCCCCATGCGAGAGTAGGGAACTGCCAGGCTTCAAACAAGTGAAAAGCCCTGCACGATGTGCAGGGCTTTTTGCCGTCTGCAGTTTACGTACGCTCTGTCGTGGGGCGGTTAAACGAAGTGCCATCCCCGGCAGGGGGGCCGGGCTGCGGTGTCAGATGGTGCAGCCCGCCTATCCGCCCAAAAACTCTACTTCTTAACCCATTCCATTATGAAATCCGCGATTTGGACGGGATTATTTATATCCAGAACGGGTGCCTTTTGCGTTCCCGGGTTCACATCGCAAGCGATAGCGATAACATGAGCATCGATCTCTAACTCTTCAAAAGCGTGTGAACCCCCTTTACGATAAAGCAGGATCTTCGGTACTTCTTCGTGCTTAAAACCTTCTACCAAAATCAGATCCAGTGAAGTTCGGTCCATGCGGCCTGCGAGCCCACGTAAATTCAGTTCGGGTTCTTCAGGCGTTTCGGTCATCAGCGCCCAGCGTTTCTGGCTAGCTACTATAGTTTGCGTTGCGCCTGCTTTACGCAGCTCGTAACTGTCTTTGCCGGGCTTATCAACATCCATATCGTGATGGGTATGTTTTATAAGCCCAGGGCGGATACCACGCTCAATAAGCAAAGGAATGAGCCGTTTCAGTAACGTAGTCTTACCCGTTCCGCTCCAGGCTGCAAAAGCTAATAAAGGCAGCATTAGCGCCCCTCCCACTGCGAGAGGTCTTCAGGGGAGTTAACATTGATGAAGTTTTGCTGCCGATCCGGGAAAGCAATCGCATGGCCGCCCGCCTCGCGCAGGAAGAACATCACGCGCCTTTCGCCTGCGGCCAGATAGTTTTCCAGCGGGGATATCAGTTTCCGGTGCATCAGAACAATTGTTGGGTGATCGCGTTCCCCATCGTTAACCCACACTGCGGGATACTGGCCCCGTTGCGCCCAAAGACGGCCAGCGAGATCGTCGGGAATCATCGGCGTGTCGCAGGGGCAGAAGAGAAACCAGTCGCTATCCAACTTCTGCATCGCGGAAAGCATGCCAGCCAGGGGGCCAGGATAGTCGGCCAGCGTATCGTTCACTACTTCTAAACCCGCCTGCTGATATATCTCAACATTCCGGTTGGCACTGATCGCCATATTTCCAACCTGCGGGGCAAGCCTGTTTACGACATGTTTGAACATAGGTAGCCCATTTAGCTTCACCAGCCCCTTGTCCTGTCCACCCATTCGGGTTGCACGCCCACCGGCTAAAACAACCCCTGTGACTTCTATTAAACGTCTCACCAATATCGCCTCTTTTAATGTGGGATTGAGCCTGCTAACGTGTGACATCTCGCAAGTGAAAGGAGCCCTATCATGAAATGTAAGCGTCTGAACGAACTGCTCGAGCTGCTGCAGCCCGCGTGGCAAAAAGAGCCGGATCTAAACCTGATTCAATTTTTACAGAAACTCAGTAAAGAGTCAGGCTATACCGGCGAGTTGACCGATTTGACTGATGATGTGCTGATCTATCATCTGAAAATGCGTGATTCTGAAAAAGATGCGGTAATCCCGGGCCTTAAGAAAGATTACGAAGAAGATTTCAAAACTGCCCTGCTGCGCGCACGCGGCGTAATTAAAGAGTAAAAGCTTGTAAGCCAGGCCGCTTAAGCGGCTACGAAATGTTATCCTGAACTATTCGTATTTACCGCCGGTTGCCTGGATGACGGACAGCGCTTTCAATTTTCAAACTCTACATCCGGATACCATCATGGATGCCCTTTTCGAACAGGGTATACGGGTGGATTCCGGGCTGACTCCTTTAAATAGCTTTGAGAACCGCGTCTATCAATTTCAGGACGAGGATCGCAAACGCTATGTGGTGAAGTTTTATCGGCCTCACCGCTGGTCCGCAGAACAGATCGAAGAAGAGCATCAGTACGCCATTGAGCTGTTGGCTGATGAAGTTCCGGTCGCCGCTCCTCTTACCTATTCCGGCAAGACTTTACTCAGACACCAGGGCTTTATGTTCGCCGTTTTCCCAAGCCTGGGAGGCCGCCAGTATGAAACCGACAATATCGATCAGATGGAATGGGTTGGGCGCTATCTGGGCCGCATTCATCAGACCGGGCGCCGTCAGCTTTTTGAAAAGCGTCCAACGATCGGGCTTGATGAATATCTGCATGAGCCGCGAGCCCTGTTTGAGCAAACCTCTCTTGTTCCCGCTGCGCTGAAGCCCGCTTTCCTTAAGGCTACAGATGCTTTAATAGATGAAGTAAAACTGCACTGGCACGACGGGTTCGATGCGCTGCGATTGCACGGCGACTGTCATCCAGGGAACATCCTCTGGCGAGATGGCCCGCTGTTTGTCGACCTTGATGACGCACGCAATGGCCCGGCCGTACAGGATATCTGGATGCTGCTCAACGGCGATAAAGCTGAACAGCGCATGCAGCTTGAAACTATCATTGAAGCCTATGAAGAGTTCGCGCCGTTCGATTCCGATGAAATTGCGCTCATCGAACCTTTACGGGCGATGCGCATGGTTTATTATCTCGCGTGGATTATGCGGCGCTGGGATGATCCCGCTTTTCCCAGAAACTTCCCCTGGCTTACCGAGGAAGATTATTGGAGAACACAGACTGCAACTTTTACAGAGCAGGTCCGGGTTCTACGTGAACCCCCTTTAAAATTAACGCCAATGTATTAATCAGTACAATTCAGGAGAAAGTGGATTATGAAAAAGATTTGGCTGGCACTAGCGGGCATGATTCTGGCATTCAGTGCCTCGGCTGCCCAGTTCACCGATGGTAAAGAATACGTCACCATCGATAAACCCGTAGCAGGCGAACCGCAAGTGTTAGAGTTTTTCTCTTTCTACTGCCCGCACTGTTATCAGTTTGAAGAAGTGCTTCATGTTTCCGACAACGTGAAGAAAAATCTGCCGGAAGGCACGAAAATGACCAAGTACCACGTCGAGTTCCTTGGCCCATTGGGCAAAGATCTGACTCAGGCATGGGCCGTAGCGCAGGCTCTGGGCGTGGAAGATAAAATCACCGCTCCTATGTTTGAAGCCGTGCAGAAAACGCAGACCGTGCAGAACGTAGCGGATATCCGCCAGGTCTTCATTGATGCAGGTGTGAAGCCGGAAGAGTACGACGCGGCATGGAACAGCTTCGTGGTGAAATCTCTGGTTGCTCAACAAGAGAAAGCCGCAGCCGATCTGCAGCTGCAGGGTGTGCCAGCTATCTTTGTTAACGGCAAATACCAGCTGAACCCGCAGGGTATGGACACCAGCAGTATGGATGCGATGGTCAAGCAGTACGCAGACGTCACCAAATTCCTGGTTGAGAAGAAGTAATTAAAAAGCCGGTCACTGACCGGCTTTGTTTTTTTGCATCATGCTGCCCAGCAAGCCATCTTTCTCATGCCAAAGCGTATTAAGCCAGGTCTGGAAGTGGTGTTTGAAGCTTTTGTCATTGACGTAATCCCCGTGCAGATCTTCCGACACAGGTATGAGCGAAACGCGTACCACAACTCTCGTCATCTTCCCGGAAAGCATGTCGTAAAACGGAGAACCCATGTTCTCCGGATAGCAGAGCGTAACGTCCAGCAAATTATCGAATTGCTCTCCCAGCACGCTAAGCGCCATCGCAATTCCAGCCGCTTTCGGCGGCAACAGGTTCTGAAATACCGAATGTGTCTCAAGCCGTTTATCCTGAGTAAAACGTGAACCTTCTGCAAAGTTAACGATGGTCGTGGGATGAGAGCGGAATTTTTCACAGGACCGGCGCGTTGTTTGGACATCCTTCCCGCGACGTTCTGGGTGGCGAAGCAGATAGCCGCGCGTATAGCGCCGCATAAACGGCATGTCGAGCGCCCAACAGGCGAGCCCCATAAAGGGCACCCATGCCAGCTGCTGTTTTAGAAAGTACTTGTTCATCGGAATATGGTTGCGGAACAGTACGCACAGAATCACGATGTCTGCCCAGCTGCGGTGATTGCAAATCAGCAGATACCAGCTTTTCTTATCCAGACCTTCAAGCCCCTGAACATCCCACTTAAGGCGCGGATTAAGGCGTAGCAGCACGGCGAGGCCGGCGCACCAGCAGGACATCATAAAATCAGCAAACAAAGAGATGGAACGCCAGACTGCAGGCACCGGCAAAAGCAGCTTGATTACGCCAGCAATAATAATGGGCACGGAGCAAGCAACCGTAAGTACGATGGTGAGAGCGACACTGAAAAACAATGTGATCGCGGCAAGCAATCTCGACATAAAGATAAATTTCAGAAGGTTAGATAGCGCGGTTGGCGGATAAAAGGCAATAAGTGAAGAATTTTATCAGAGATCGTCAGCCGCCCTTACTCAAAAAGATGCGGTTGGCACCATCTGGATTCGTGATAAGCGAAAAAGCTCGTGCCTTATAACGCAAATTGTTTTTATATCCACATTGGTGCGCTATATAAGATCGTATTCCGTGTTCGTATAATAATTCATAACCTATTGATTTTTATTGCCTTAAGATTGGCCTCTGAAGCTAATTATCTCAAGATATTAGTTGGTTATAAAACTATGCACAAAGTTATCCACAATCTTGATCTTGCGTGAGATCTCGCGGATCGGGAAAAGTTTTTACCTAATCTGCCCCAAAAGCTCATGTTTTTGGCCAGGCTATGGCATCCTTTACCCATAAATTAAAAACCAGGCATGGAACGGAACACTATGGTTCAGATCGCGCAAAACCCGCTTATCCTCGTTGATGGCTCCTCCTATCTTTATCGGGCCTATCACGCCTTCCCCCCGCTGACCAACAGTCGTGGCGAACCGACAGGCGCGATGTATGGCGTATTAAACATGCTGCGCAGTCTGCTTCTGCAATATCAGCCGACCCATGCTGCCGTTGTTTTCGATGCGAAGGGCAAAACCTTCCGCGACGAGCTATTTGAGCACTATAAATCCCATCGCCCGCCGATGCCGGACGACCTGCGCGCGCAGATCGAACCCCTGCATGCCATGGTGAAAGCAATGGGCCTGCCGCTGTTAGCGGTTTCTGGCGTCGAAGCTGACGATGTGATCGGTACGCTGGCGTTGGAAGCCGAAAAGGCGGGGCGGCCGGTTCTAATCAGCACCGGCGATAAAGACATGGCGCAGCTGGTCACGCCTGGCGTGACGCTCATCAACACCATGACCAACACGATCCTCGGGCCAGAAGAAGTCGGTACTAAATACGGCGTGCCGCCAGAGCTCATTATTGATTTCCTGGCGCTAATGGGGGATTCCTCAGACAACATTCCGGGCGTTCCGGGCGTGGGCGAGAAAACGGCTCAGGCTCTGCTGCAAGGCCTGGGTGGGCTGGATACGCTATACGCTAATCCTGAAAAAATTGCTGATTTGAGCTTCCGCGGCGCGAAAACCATGGCCGCCAAGCTTGAGCAAAATAAAGAGGTGGCTTACCTCTCTTACCAGCTGGCGACCATTAAAACTGACGTTGAGCTGGAGCTCACCTGCGAGCAGCTTGAAGTGCAGCAGCCCGCAGCAGAAGAGCTGCTTGGCCTGTTCAAACATTATGAGTTCAAACGCTGGATCACCGATGTTGAAGCGGGTAAGTGGCTCCAGGCCAAAGGCGCGAAAGCTGCCGCACAGCCTCAGAAAACGATTGAAGCTGAAGCTGAGCCGGAAGAAGCTGCCGCGGTTCTTTCTCATGAGAATTACGTCACTGTCCTTGAAGAAAGCGTGCTGGTTGAATGGATCGAACGCCTGAAAAAAGCGCCTTTCTTTGCTTTTGATACCGAAACCGACAGCCTGGATAACGTCAGCGCAAATCTGGTTGGGCTTTCGTTTGCCACTGAACCGGGCGTTGCCTGCTACATTCCGGTTGGCCATGATTATATCGATGCGCCAGACCAGCTTCCGCTCGATCGCGTGCTTGAATTACTCAAGCCGCTGCTGGAAGACGAAAAAGCCCTTAAGGTCGGCCAGAATCTGAAATTCGATCGCGGCATCGTTGGAAACTACGGCATTGAGCTACGCGGCATCGCCTTTGATACCATGCTCGAATCCTACATTCTCGACAGCGTGGCGGGTCGCCATGACATGGATAGCCTGTCCGATCGCTGGCTCAAGCATAAAACCATCACCTTCGAAGAGATTGCCGGCAAAGGCAAAAAACAGCTCACCTTCAACCAGATCGATCTGGAGCAGGCGGGCCGTTACGCCGCAGAAGACGCCGACGTTACGCTTCAGCTGCATCTCAAAATGTGGCCAAAACTTGAGAAAAGCGAAGGGCCGCTGAACGTCTTCAACAATATCGAAATGCCGCTGGTGCCGGTACTTTCGCGCATCGAACGTAACGGCGTGAAAATCGATCCGGCGATTCTGCACACGCATTCCGAGCAGCTCACCAAACGCCTTGCCGAGCTTGAGCTTAAGGCGCACGAAATCGCGGGCGAGCCGTTTAACCTTTCATCGCCGAAGCAGCTGCAAACGATCCTGTTCGAAAAGCAGGGTATTAAGCCGCTGAAAAAAACGCCGGGCGGCGCGCCGTCCACCTCGGAAGAAGTGCTTGAAGAGCTGGCGTTGGATTATCCGCTGCCGAAGGTCATTCTGGAGCATCGCGGCCTCGCCAAGCTAAAGTCGACCTACACCGACAAGCTGCCACTGATGATCAACCCGAAAACCGGCCGCGTGCATACCTCTTACCATCAGGCCGTTGCGGCCACGGGGCGCCTGTCGTCAACCGATCCGAATCTGCAAAACATCCCGGTGCGCAACGAAGAAGGGCGACGTATCCGTCAGGCGTTTATCGCGCCGGAAGATTACGTGATTGTTTCCGCCGACTACTCGCAGATTGAGCTGCGCATCATGGCGCATCTGTCACGTGATAAAGGCCTGCTGACGGCGTTTGCCGAAGGTAAGGATATCCACCGTGCTACGGCGGCAGAAGTATTCGGCCTGCCGCTGGACAGCGTATCTGGCGAGCAGCGCCGCAGCGCGAAAGCGATTAACTTCGGTCTGATTTACGGCATGAGCGCTTTCGGCCTGTCGCGTCAGCTCAACATTCCGCGTAAAGAGTCCCAGAAGTATATGGATCTCTACTTTGAACGTTATCCTGGCGTGCTGGAATACATGGAGCGTACCCGCGCGCAGGCCAAGGAGAAGGGCTACGTCGAGACGCTGGATGGCCGCCGTTTATACCTGCCGGACATCAACTCCAGCAATGCCGCACGCCGCGCTGGCGCTGAACGTGCAGCGATCAACGCCCCTATGCAGGGGACGGCGGCAGACATCATCAAACGGGCTATGATCGCCGTTGATGGCTGGCTGCAAAAAGACAAGCCGCGCGTGAAGCTGATAATGCAGGTACACGATGAGCTGGTGTTCGAGGTGCATAAAGACGACGTTGAAGCCGTGTCCAAAAAAGTTCATGAACTTATGGAAGGCAGCATGAAGCTGGACGTGCCATTACTGGTTGAGGTCGGCAGCGGTGCCAACTGGGATGAAGCGCATTAATGCAGCAGTTTTGATTTTGCTTTTTTGTAACTAAGCAACATAAGTCATAGCTTTTTGTGATGATGCTTCAAGAACGGTATGTAAATAGTGAAAAAAAACTACAAAAAATGCTTTTTCAACCGGATAAAAAGGAGTAGAGTTATTCGCGTAGGGTACAGAGGTAAGATGTTCTATCTTTCAGACCTTTTACTTCACGTAATCGGATTTGGCTGAATATTTTAGCCGCCCCAGTCAGTAATGACTGGGGCGTTTTTTATTGGGCGCGAGCCAAAAAAAAGACGGGATTCCCCGTCAGTTTTTACTCTTCTGCAATTTCTTCTTCTACCGCTGGTGGGATGTCGTTGTACCAGCTGTCCAGCTTGTGGCGCAGCTTGTCGACGCCGATCTTTTTGAGCGAAGAGAACACTTCAATTTCGATATCCCCGCCGAACGACACCGCCGCTTCACGCACCATATTGAGCTGGGCTTTACGCGCGCCGGAAGCCAGTTTGTCTGCTTTGGTCAGCAGCAGCATTACCTGAATATCGCTCGCCACGGCCCATTGAATCATCTGCTGATCGAGATCCTTAAGCGGGTGACGAATGTCCATCAGCACTACCAGACCCTTCAGGCTATTACGCTTTTGCAGATATTCGCCAAGCGCGCGCTGCCATTTGAGTTTTACTTCTTCCGGCACTTCGGCATAGCCGTAACCCGGCAAATCCACCAGACGTTTGCCATCGGCAACCTCGAACAGGTTGATAAGCTGCGTTCGCCCCGGCGTTTTACTGGTTCGCGCCAGGCCTTTCTGATTGGTCAGCGTGTTTAATGCGCTCGATTTCCCCGCGTTGGAGCGGCCTGCGAAAGCAACCTCAATACCGGTATCAGAAGGTAAATGGCGAATGTCCGGTGCGCTAAGCACGAAGTGAGTCAGTTGATAGTTCCAGTTTGTCAAAAGGTTGTCTCCGTCAGGATGAGCATTGGGGGGATTATACCTGAACGGGCAGAAAAGACCGTGTTTCTCACGTTGTGCAGATATTCCCTTCTCCCGTGTAAGACATTTGCCATAGTAGCTGACAGAGATCGCGGTTACTTTCGAATGAAAATTATAACTTATATATTAAATAACAATGAATTAGCCTAATGACTCTTACACGACCTCGTACTTATCGTAAATCATAGCCTTGCTGAAATTAGGGGTAAGCGTAAAGTAAGCGGCACAGGCAAGGGAGCCGGAAAGGATATCAACTCAGGACGAGGGTTCAGGAACGCCAGGATGGCGGAGAACTGGGAAATCGCAGGAGCGAGCGTCAGGAGATGCTGTAAAAGGATAAGGACACAACACCGGAAGTTGTTAGCGAAGGAAAGAACAGGGCGTTGATAGCTGACACGGATTGCGTGACCCAAATGGGTCGAGAGACAAGAAAAAGGCGACAGGTTAACCTGCCGCCTTTTTTCTTTGCTTGCTTTCTGCTAGATTCCGCCGCAATTCTATACTGAATGAAACGGCTTAAGACAACTCACCATGAAGCAACAAAACTCAGCACCACAAGGCAGCAAACCGGCGAAAGTTCGTCGTAAATCACGCGAAGAGATAGACCAGGAAGCACGCGACCGTAAGCGTCAGAAGAAACACCGTGGTCACTCGGCGGGTAGCCGTGCCACTGGTGGTACTTCGGCTCAGGGTGGCAAAGGTGCAGGACAGCCAAAAGATCCGCGTATCGGCAGCAAAAAACCTATCGCACTGGGCGTAACCGAAACGCCTGCTGCAAAACCAAAACAGCACAAACCAAAGAGCGAGAAACCTATGCTAACACCACAGGCCGAGCTGGATTTGCTGGAGAACGATGAGCGCCTGGACGCGCTGCTGGAACGCCTTGAAGAAGGCGAAGCGTTAAGCGCGGAAGAGCAATCCTGGGTTAATGCCAAACTCGACCGTATCGATGCGCTGATGGAAGAACTCGGCATCTCTTATGATGACGAAGAAGAAGACGAAGAGAAGACCGACGACCTGATGCGTTTGCTGAAGGGCGGTAACTAGCGGTACTCCTATGGGATTACCTGTTTTTTTCATGGTTATTCCGCTGGTGTGTTATCTGCTGTGGTTATTCGTTAAACTACGGCGGTTGTCGCGATTGCAAAATTCGTTGCGCCGTAGGCTCTTCGCCCAAAGGAAGGGCGTGCCGCCAACGCTTCGTCAACGCAGGCGGCATCACCGGAAGGAGTGAGTATGTCTGAGCAGTTAATCGACTGGGATCTGGCCCTGATCCAGAAATATAATTATTCAGGGCCGCGTTACACCTCTTATCCCACCGCGCTGGAGTTTTCTGAAGACTTCGGCGAGGCGGCGTTTCTACAGGCGGTTGCCCGTTATCCCGAGCGCCCGCTGTCGCTTTACGTTCACATCCCGTTTTGCCACAAGCTCTGCTACTTCTGCGGCTGCAATAAAATTGTCACCCGCCAGACCCACAAGGCAGACCAGTATCTGGACGCGCTTGAGCAAGAGATAGCCCATCGCGCACCGCTCTTTAAAGGCCGTCACGTAAGCCAGATGCACTGGGGTGGCGGAACGCCTACCTACCTTAGCAAAGAGCAAATCAGTCGCCTGATGGGCCTGCTACGCGGCCATTTTGACTTTAACGATGACGCCGAGCTGTCGATTGAAGTGGACCCGCGCGAAATCGAGCTTGATGTGCTCGATCATCTGCGTCACGAAGGCTTCACGCGCCTGAGCATGGGCGTGCAGGATTTCAACAAAGAAGTGCAGCGCCTGGTGAACCGCGAGCAGGACGAAGAGTTTATCTTTGCCCTGATTAAGCGCGCCCGCGACCTCGGTTTTACCTCGACGAATATCGATTTGATTTACGGCCTGCCCAAGCAAACGCCGGAAAGCTTCGCGTTCACCTTAAACCGCGTTGCCGAGCTCAGCCCGGACCGCCTCAGCGTCTTCAACTATGCCCACCTGCCGACGCTGTTCGCCGCGCAGCGCAAAATCAAAGACGCAGACCTGCCGAACGCTCAGCAGAAGCTCGATATCCTGCAGGAAACCATCGGCTCGCTGACGGCGGCAGGCTACCAGTTTATCGGTATGGATCACTTTGCCCGCCCGAATGACGAACTGGCCATCGCCCAGCGCGAAGGAAAACTGCATCGCAATTTCCAGGGCTACACCACGCAGGGCGACACCGACCTGCTCGGCATGGGTGTTTCCGCCATCAGCATGATTGGCGACTGCTACGCGCAAAACCAGAAAGAGCTGAAAGCCTACTACCAGCAGGTTGACGAGCGTGGCGATGCGCTGTGGCGCGGCCTCGCGTTAACGCGCGATGACTGCATCCGCCGCGACGTTATCAAATGGCTGATCTGTAACTTCCAGCTGAAGTTTGCCGACGTTGAACGGCTGTGGGACGTGGATTTTGCGGAATACTTCGCGGAAGACCTCAAGCTGCTGGCCCCGCTTGCAAAAGACGGGCTGGTGGTTGTTGACGAGCACCACATCCAGGTCACCGCCAAAGGCCGCCTGCTGATACGCAATATCTGCATGTGTTTTGATGTCTACCTCAGGCAGAAAGCGCGCCTGCAGCAGTTCTCACGCGTAATCTAACGCATGTCGGGTGACATCGTGCTCACCCGACATTCAAAAAAGTTTTCTTTTCCCGACAATATTTTCTTTTCTCATTCGTCTACCTCATCAGAAGCGATAATCAACGAATCTGCTGAGGAGTAGAAAATGAGAAATTTTGATATGCACGGACATGGCCGGGGCCACGGTCACGGGTTTGGCGGCCATCCCATGGCGAAACCTCTGGTGATTGGCGCTGTTTTGTTTGCGGTGCTGGGCCTTGTGGTAATGTCGCTGTGGAACGCGCTACTGCCGGGGATTATTGGCGTAAAAAGCATCGGCTACTGGCAGGCGCTGGGGCTGTTAGTTTTGTGCCGCATTCTGTTCGGCGGCCTTGGGTTCCGCCCCGGCATGTTCGGTGGCCGCGAACGTCGCCGTATGCATGAGCGCTGGATGCAGATGTCGCCGGAAGAACGCGAACAGTTCGTCCAGCAGCGTCGGGGCGGCTTCCGGGGCCATGGCCGCGGGCATTGCCATTCTCGCCACGGTGAACATCACGGCGGCCACCACGAGCGTTGCGGTGAACACGAGCATTCTCGTCAAAAGCCGGAGGACGGCGCTCCGAAACCGACGGACGCTGAGTGACCGCAATGAAAGCCGGTGCGGCGGGAAATTCGCTGGTAATGTCTGCGCTCAACGCGTGTCGATCAAGGCTGAAAGCTTTTATCGTCGGCCGCACCGCCGTCCGGGCCGATGCCGACGATATTCTGCAGGAAGTGACCTGGCAGCTGATGAAGGTCGAACAGCCCGTGGAAAACGTCGCCGCCTGGCTGTTTCGCGCGGCGCGCAACGAAATGACCGACCGGGCGCGTAAAAAGCGCGAGCTGCCGCTGGCTGACTACTTTTCTAGCGACGACGATGGCTTTCTGGTGGAAGACGAACTGGCGGAAACGCTGTTCGGCGTCCCGCAAACGCCTGAAGACGAGTATCTGCGAGAGCTGCTGTGGAACGAGCTGGAGGACGCGCTATCGGGGCTTCCCATAGCGCAGCGCGAGGCGTTCGAGAAAACCGAACTCCAGGGCTACAGCTTCAAGGCGCTGGCGGAAGAAACCGGCGTTAGCGTCCAGGCGCTGCTGTCCCGGAAACACAAAGCCGTGCTGTATCTCAGGACGCGTCTACGCAATCTTTATGATGAGCTTACGAACGAATAGGGTGGATAAGCGCAAACGCCATCCACCGCTAACCGCCTTAATAACTACTCACCTTCGCCCGGGAACAGGAAAGGATTGATGCTGCTACGGGCAAAGCCTTCTTGCTCCATGCGCGCGTCCAGCACCAGCGTCGCTAAGTCGTCCGCCACGGCCTCAACTTTGGCATCCTTTTCCTGATAAAGGATCTTCAGGTAGGTGCCGCAGTCGCCGCAGCTTTCGGCTTTAATCGCCGACTGCTCGCTGTCCAGCGACCAGTAGTTCAAATCGCGGGTTTGCTCGCAGTTGCTGCACTTGATGCGCACCACGTGCCATTCGGTTTCGCACAGGTTGCAGTGCAAATAGCGCAGGCCGTTGGTCGTACCGATTTGCACGATGCTGGAAACCGGCATCGATCCGCAAACCGGGCAGAACTGGCGCTGTTCGCCGTATTCCGCTTTCGCTTTGCCGGGGATCAGGCTTGCCATTTGCGCCCAGTAAAGCGACAGCGCGGCCCAGATGAACGGGGCTTTATCGCTGCTAACCAGCGCGAAGTCGGCGTTGAACAAGGCCGTCGCCATCTCCTCAAGCTCAAGCGAAGACGCTTTCTCAAGGTTTTCGATGACCGCCAACGCCTGGCCGTCCATTTCTGGCTTCAGCTCGGCAATCAGCGAATTCAGCAGGCGCTGCCAGTGCGGATCGCGCGGCAGCACGTGAATATCCAGCGGCGGCTTGCCGGTTTCGGCGGACTTTTCAATCAGCGCGGTTAAATCCATCTGCAGCGGGTGATCGTAAAGCACCACTTCCTGCGCGTGGGCGATAAGCGCGGCGAAGCGCAGGTAGTCGCCCAATGGATTATTGGTTGCCAGCTCGCGCAGGCGTTCTGCGCGGCGGTTGTAGAGATTTTTCAGCCTGGGGAACAACAACGGCGGAATCATCTCCGCCGTGCGTTTATCGCTCTTCTCCAGCTGATCTTGCGGGATTATGCGAATACTCATTCCGATCTTTTTTCCTGTTTCTGGCGAACTTCACGATACCACTTCGGATGGTGTTTTTTCGCCCAGGTCGTGGTGACCCAGCCTTCCACCATTGCGGTAATCGTGCCTTTCACCCATAGGGCTGCGTAGATGTGGACCATAATAACCACAATTAACGCCACGGCGGCAAATGAATGCACCATCAGCGCTACGCGAATCACCGGGATTGAGAAAGCAGGGGCAAAGTACGGACGCCAGATAACCACGCCGCTGGCCAGCAACAGCACCAGGAAGATAATCGCCGCCCAGAACACGCATTTCTGGCCGAAGTTATACCGCCCGGTGTCACCTACTTCCTCGTTGACGACGATCTTACGAATATTCTTCGCCCAAAAGATATCATCCCGATTGATTAGATTATGGTGCCAGTAACGGAAGAACATGATGATAAACGAGGCAAACATCACCACGCCCACGAACGGGTGCAGGATGCGCGCCAGCTGCGGCGTGCCAAGAATATGCATCAACCAGTTGAAAGACGGGAAGAAAAAGCCCAGCCCGCTCACCGCCGCCAGCACAAAGCAGAAGGCGGTGATCCAGTGGTTGATACGTTCAGGCGCGCTGTAGCGCTGAATGGTCACTTGTTTTTTCATGGTTTGCGCACCTCGTCATCGTCATGGTGCAGGTTATCGTCCTCTTCTTCGGCGCGGTTCGGGCCGACCCCAACATAGTGGAAAACGCTCGCGGCAAAGGTCGCAGCAAAGCCGATGGCGGCCAGCGGCTTCCAGACGCCTTTCCAGAATTTCACCGTTGGGCTGATGGACGGATTCTCCGGCAGGCCGTGATACAGCGTCGGCTTGTCCGCGTGATGCAGCACGTACATCACGTGCGTACCGCCTACGCCTGCCGGATCGTAAAGGCCTGCGTTGTCGTAGCCGCGCGTTTTCAACTCCGCCACGCGTTCGCCAGCCAGGGTTTTCATATCGTCTTTCGAGCCGAAATGAATCGCCCCTGTTGGGCAGGTCTTCACGCAGGCAGGCTCCTGGCCGACGGTCACGCGGTCTACGCACAGGGTGCATTTGTAGACGCGGTTGTCCTCCGGGTTCAGGCGCGGCACGTCAAACGGGCAGCCCGCAATACAATAGCCGCAGCCGATGCACTGCTCGGACTGGAAGTCGACGATGCCGTTGGCATACTGAATGATCGCCCCTTCCGACGGACAGGCCTTTAAGCAGCCCGGATCCGCGCAGTGCATGCAGCCGTCCTTGCGGATAAGCCACTCCAGCTTGTCGTTTTGCTCCACTTCCGAGAAGCGCATCACCGTCCAGGATTTGGCGGTCAGATCCGCCGGGTTATCGTAAACCCCGACGTTGTGCCCGACCTCATCGCGGATATCGTTCCATTCCGAACACGCCACCTGACAGGCCTTGCAGCCGATGCAGGTGGTGACGTCGATAAGCTTGGCGACCTCTTCCTGATGTTCCCGCGCGCGCGGCGCGGGAGTGAAGCCGTTAGTAGCGGAACGACGGATAATGTCCTGAGATTGATAAGCCATAATTCGTCTCCGTTACACCTTTTCCACATTGACCAGGAACGCCTTAAACTCCGGCGTTTGCGTGTTGGCATCACCGACGAACGGCGTCAGGGTGTTGGCAATAAAGCCTTTTTTCGCCACCCCTTCGTAGCCCCAGTGGATAGGAATGCCGATGGTGTCCACCTTTTGCCCGTTCACATCCAGCTGGCGAATACGCTTGGTCACCACCGCTTTGGCCTTAATAAAGCCGCGATTGGAGGTGACTTTCACCGTGTCGCCGTGCGCGATGCCCAGCGAGTTGGCGAGCTTCTCGCCTATCTCAATGAACTGCTCCGGCTGGGCGATGGCGTTTAACAGCGCGTGCTTCGTCCAGTAGTGGAAGTGCTCGGTCAGGCGATAGGTGGTGCCGACATACGGGAACTTATCGTGCTTGCCCATCGCTTCCAGGTCGCCTTTAAACACGCGGGCGGCCGGGTTGGAGACAACGTTCGGGTGCAGCGGGTTGGTGCCCAGCGGCGTTTCAAACGGCTCGTAGTGCTCCGGGAACGGCCCTTCCGCCATTTTATCGATAGCGAACAGGCGGCCTAAGCCCTCCGGCTGCATGATAAACGGCCCAACATCGGTGCCCGGTGCGGCGGTGCTGTAGTCTGCAATATCCGCACCGCCCCACTTCGCGCCGTCCCAGGAAATCAGACGGCGTTTTTCATCCCAGGGTTTACCCGCCGGATCGGCAGAAGCGCGGTTATACAGAATGCGGCGGTTGAGCGGCCACGCCCATGCCCAGCCCAGCGTGTTGCCAAGGCCCGACGGGTCAGCGTTGTCGCGACGCGCCATCTGGTTGCCGTCCGGCGTCCAGCTCCCGGCGAAGATCCAGCAGCCGCTTGAGGTGGTGCCGTCGTCGCGCAGCTGGGCGAACGAGCTAAGCTGCTGGCCTTTTTTCACCAGCACGCCGCCGGTTGCCGGGTCGACGACGTCCTGCAACGCTTTACCGTTGCTCTCCATCGCCACTTCTTCCGGCGCCGGGTTGTCAGGCGTCAGGTAGTTCCAGGTCATGTTCAGCACCTGCTCAGGCACCTTGCCGCCTTCGCGCAGGTACATATGGCGCAGGCGGGTAAAGATGCCGGAGAGGATTTCGCCGTCGTTCAGCGCTTCCCCCGGGGCGTCCGCACCCTTCCAGTGCCACTGCAGCCAGCGGCCGGAGTTCACGATCGAGCCGTTCTCTTCGGCGAAGCAGGTGGACGGCAGGCGGAACACCTCGGTCTGGATTTTCGACGGGTCAACGTCGTTCATCTCGCCGTGGTTCTGCCAGAAGTTCGAGGTTTCGGTGTTCAGCGGGTCGATGGTGACGAGGAACTTCAGCTTCGACAGCGACGCGATCACCTTATTTTTGTTCGGGAAAGATGCCACCGGGTTGAAGCCCTGGCACAAATAGCCGTTCACCTTGCCCTGGTTCATCATCTCGAAGTATTGCAGCACGTCGTACGGCTTGTCCCACTTCGGCAGCCAGTCATAGCCCCAGCTGTTTTCCGCGGTGGATTTGTCGCCGTAGAAGGCTTTCATCATCGAAATGAAGAACTTCGGATAGTTGCCCCAGTAGTTGACCTGGCCTTCCAGCAGCGGCTTAGGCGTGTTGGCGGCAAGATAGGTCTGGATATCCGTCTGCTTTTCGCTCGGCAGGTTCATATAACCCGGCAGGCTGGTGGACAGCAGGCCGAGGTCGGTCAGACCCTGAATGTTGGAGTGGCCGCGCAGGGCGTTCACGCCGCCGCCCGCCATGCCCATATTGCCGAGCAGCAGCTGGATCATCGCCATGGTGCGGATGTTCTGCGCCCCCACGGAGTGCTGCGTCCAGCCCAGCGCGTACAGGAACGAGGCGGTTTTGTCTTTAACGCTGGTTTCAGCGATGTATTCGCAGACCTTCAGGAAATCGTCTTTTGGCGTGCCGCAGACGTTGGAAACCACGTCCGGCGTGTAGCGGGAAACGTGCTCTTTAAGCAGGTTCCACACGCAGCGCGGGTGGCTTAGCGTCAGATCGCGCTTCGCGAAGCCTTTCTCATCCAGCTCGTAGTTCCAGGTGGTCTTATCGTACTTGCGATTTGCCGCGTCGTAGCCGGAGAACAGGCCGTCGTCGAAGCTGTAATCCTCACGCACAATCAGGTTGGCGTTGGTATAGGCCTCAACGTACTCGCGGTTGAATTTATTGTTGTTGATCAGGTACAGCAGCACGCCTGACAGGAAGGCAATGTCAGTACCGGAACGAATCGGGGTATAGAAATCCGCCACCGACGCGGTTCGCGTAAAGCGAGGATCGATAACAATCAGCTTCGCGCCGTTGTGGATTTTGGCTTCCATCGCCCAGCGGAACCCCACCGGATGCGCTTCTGCCGCGTTCCCTCCCATCACAATGATGAGGTTGGCGTTCTTCATATCAACCCAGTGGTTGGTCATCGCACCGCGACCAAATGTTGGAGCAAGACTTGCTACCGTTGGTCCGTGTCAGACACGCGCCTGGTTATCCACGGCAAGCATGCCGAGGGCGCGGGTAAATTTCTGGGTTAAATAGCCGGTTTCGTTACTTGAAGCTGACGCGCAAAGCATGCCGGTAGAGAGCCAGCGGTTAACCGTGGTTCCCTGCTCGTTCTTTTCAATGAAGTTGGCGTCGCGGTCTTCTTTCATCAGCTTGGCGATGCGGTCAAACGCCGTTTCCCAGCTGATTTGCTCCCACTTATCCGAGCCGGGCGCACGGTAAGAAGGGTATTTTAGGCGGCTTTCGCTGTGGATAAAGTCCACAAGGCCAGCCCCTTTAGGGCAGAGCGCACCCCGGTTGACCGGGTGATCGGGGTCACCTTCGATATGGAAGATAGATGCTTTGGCATTTCTCGCGCCGTCGCCGAGGCTATACATCAGTAGCCCACAACCAACGGAACAGTATGTACAGGTATTACGGGTTTCACGGGTGCGCAGCAGTTTATATTGCCGTGTTTCCGCAAGCGCCACGCCCGGGGCAAAGCCCAGCGCAGCTGCCGTGGTGCCTGCCATACCGCCAGCACAGATCTTAAAGAACTGTCTTCTGCTGACCTGCATGGATTGCTCCTTAATCGACATTTTCACAATATTTATAGGTTTAATTTTTGCGGTGGTAATCGCAAAGGTTCACAATTGACCCCGAAACTGGTGATACCCCTCCTTCCAGAAGGGACAGTGCTTCAAGAATACCACATTGGTATTAAGGCTGTTCTAACCAGGTTAAAACAAAGTGAACAATATCCATCTTAATCAGGACAATAATGTGAACAAAGTCACAGGAACCCATTCGGTCGAATTATGGCAACGAGGCGATTTGCAGCACGCAAAGGCGGACTGGCTGGCTGAAGAAGTGCCGGTGGCTCTGGTTTACAACGGGATTTCCCACGTCGTGATGATGGCTTCGCCCAAAGACCTGGAACTGTTCGCCGTTGGGTTCTCCTTATCCGAAGGGATTATAGAGACGCCGGCGGATATCTTTGGCATTGACGTTGTGCCGGTTTGCAACGGTATTGAAGTGCAGATCGAGCTGTCCAGCCGCCGCTTTATGGGCCTCAAAGAGCGTCGCCGCTCTCTTGCCGGGCGCACCGGCTGCGGCGTATGTGGCGTTGAACAGCTTAACGACATCGGTCGGCCCATCGCGCCACTGCCCTTTACCCAGACTTTTGACCTGAGCCAGCTTGACGCTGCAATCAGCAAAATGCGCGGCTACCAGCCGGTGGGCGAGCTGACGGGCTGCACGCACGTCGCGCTTTGGCTGAACGAGCAGGGCGAAATTCAGGATGGCCGGGAAGACATTGGCCGCCACGTGGCGCTGGATAAACTGCTCGGCGCACGCGCCGGGCAGGGCTGGCAAAACGGCGCGGTGCTGGTGTCCAGCCGCGCCAGCTACGAAATGGTGCAGAAATCCGCGCAGTGCGGCGTCGAGATCCTGTTTGCCGTTTCTGCCGCGACGACGCTTGCCGTCGATGTCGCGCAGCGCTGTAACCTCACGCTGGTGGGCTTTAGCAAACCGGGCCGCGCCACGGTTTATACTCATCCTCAGCGTCTTTGTTAACGAGTTGTACATTCCGTTACTTACCGACACCAATCACTCACGGAACGTTTTTGTTTAGTGGAATAGAGTTATTTCACCGGGCCGACAGGTTCACCTATAAACAAAGACGAGACGACCAAAATGAAAAAAGTATTAACGCTGATTGCTGTCGCTGTAATGGGTCTGTCCTCTGTAGCTTTCGCCGCTGACACCACCGCAGCGCCTGCTCCAGTTAAACACACCACCACAGTGCACCATAAAAAACACCATAAGGCCCCTGCAGCGCAGAAAGCGCAGGCTGCTAAAAAGCACCACAAAAAAGCGACTAAACCTGCCGCTCAGAAAGCCCAGGCCGCTAAAAAACACCACAAAAAAGCCGCTAAACCGGCTGTAGCACCGACGGCTAAGCCTGCTGCATAAGCGTTAAAAAAATCCCTCTTCTTTAAAACACCCGGCCCGCCGGGTGTTTTCTTTTCCGCACATTTCGCCCGCCAGACTCTACTTTTTCCTCATTCTGCCGATAACTTATACAGGGCATCTGCAACGCAGAGCGACATGACCCGCCGGGTTATCAATCGAGGTTAAAATGGATAGTTTTCAGAAAGATATCGATGAGAGGGCTAACCTCGCGTTATCCAACAAATTTGAGCTGTTATTGTTCCGGTTAGGGAAAGGTCAGCACGCCGACAAGTCTGAGCTGTACGGCATAAACGTTTTTAAACTGCGCGAAATCGTGCCGATGCCGAAAATCAACCGCGCGGCGGGCATGGAGTCGCCGCTGCTGGGCATGGCAAATATCCGCGACCAGATTATCCCTGTTATCGACTTACCTGCCGTCACCGGCTGTACGCCGCAAACCGGCCTGAACCTGCTGCTCATCACCGAATACGCCCGCAGCACGCAGGCCTTCGCGGTGGAATCCGTTGAGAACATTATCCGTCTGGACTGGAGCCAGGTGCACGCCGCCGAATCGGGCGTCAGCAGCCGCAACATCACCAGCATCGCCCAGCTTGATAGCGACGAGTACAAGGGCGACCTTGCCCTGGTGCTGGACGTCGAACAAATCCTTTATGACATCATCCCCGCCGGGCGCGACGTGGACGTGTCGGCCATCGAAGAAAAAACCTACACCCTGAAGCCTGGCGCGGTAGCCATTGTGGCGGAGGATTCCAAAGTCGCCCGTTCGATGCTGGAACAGGGCCTGAAAGGCATGGGTATCCCGGCCATCATGCACTCCACGGGCCTGGAAGCCTGGGAGAAGATTAAGGTCATCGCGGCAGAGGCCAAATCCGCAGGCCAGCCGATCACCGACCGCATCGGTATGGTGCTCACCGATATCGAAATGCCGGAAATGGACGGCTTTACCCTGACGCGCAACATCAAAACCGACGCGACCTTAAAGCAGATCCCGGTTGTGATTCACTCGTCCCTGTCGGGCAGCGCCAACGAAGATCACGTCCGCAAGGTCGGTGCCAACGGTTACGTGGCGAAGTTCGATGTGAATGAGCTTTCGGCGGTCATTCATAAAGCGCTGGAGGATGCTGCGCTGAATTGATCTTGAGGATGGAGTAAAAAAATAGCCCCCATCGAAGGGGGCTAACCGAACATATTATTTAAAGGTAATATCGCCGAAGTAATACCACTCATCGTTATCGCGGTGGTTTACAGGGAAGTAACCATAATTTTCTGACTCTTTCAGAGAGAATATTTCGGTAGCATAGTTATTCGGGTTGAAGTAGATATACAGATCTTCTGCTCTCCCAACCTGGTTGGTGCCATCCCAACGCTTATACAGATTAAGCATTTGAATATTTCGCAGCGCCTTTTTCTTATCCGTGCCTAAATAAACCCAGTCCTGGTTATTAGTTTTATCGGTAGGGAAATGGCTGTATGACGTATTCTTAAGCATGAAATATTCGGTATCGCCGTTAATAGGGTTTGCATAGTGATAGAGCGTACCCACAATCCCTTTCTGATCGTTATCTTCCCAATTAAACGCATGTTCAGAAAGAACGTCGACTTCAGGATAAACGGATTTGATCCAGTCAATATACTGGGAAACTCGGGCTCCGGTGCTGCCTTTGCCATGACCGTTCGTTACCGCAATAATGGTTGGAATATTCATGTGGGTTTGCCACCACGCGGAGCCGCTATCGCCTGGGGAAACGCGCCCCCATTTAGCGCTTTCTTTAACCGGCTCGTATCCTGCACCGATCCCGTGATTTTGTTCGAAAATATCATCGATAATGCTCATGCTGGTCAGGCGGCGCTGCCCGGTTTTAGGTGAGTAGTTTTCACTGCTGGCGGCGTTAACGCCCCACAGACCGTAGCCTACAAAAGTCACCGGCGACCCCATTTCGTCTTTACCGTCATACAGCACGGGCTTGGCGATTTTCTTGCCATTTTTATCGCGATAGTCGGCGATTTTCTTTAATTTTAGAATTTCAAGATCGGTTGAAGCGCCGCCGTAACCTGCAGGGCGATTATTGCGCTGTGGAACGGTGTGAATCGTGCCGCCGGAGGCAATCACCGTTTTATCATCATCGGCATAGAATTTATAAGTCGTCTGCGCTAGATCGGCAGTGGCTTTATTGCAGTGTGCCGCAGAGAGGATATAAACCCATTCTGCATCGTCGCCTAACCAGGTTGCGGTACAGCCATAAATGTGGCCGACGGCATTAAACGCTGGGTCGTAACTCTTTTCTCTAAGTGATTCATTGGCAGCAACAATAGTTCCGGTAATATTATTTAAATCACCTCCATTTTTCAAAAATACGTGTTCGCTGATTACCTGAGCATTAGCAGCACCTGCAAGGCAGGATAACGTCAGAAATGCGGCCGTGTTTAATTTAAGAAACATATAATTTCCTTATTCATTTGCATCAATGGAAATTAATTTTCTCACTTATTATTTTCTTTGAAAAAAACAATGTTGTTTAAGCTATGCTTAAGTTTTGGATGGAGAGAATATTTATAACGGCGGGTGAATGATATTAAAAAGAAATTACCCCGTGGCCATCCCACGAGGCAATTAGAGAGAAATTTATTCTAAATAAAATACTTCTTTTAATTCTGCACTGACCGGGCTTTTATCCGGATTGCTCGGCATAATATCGGCCATGTGTTTCCACCAGCGCTGGCAGACTTCCGTTTGGGCTACCGCGTTCCAGCGCTCTTCGGACTCAATTTCTACCGTGGCAAAAAGCAGATGGCGCTTCGTGTCGAGATAAATAACGTAGTGGTGAGCGCCGTGCCGCTTAAGAACCTCCTCAAGCTCAGGCCAGATCGGCGTGTGGCGACGCTCATATTCTTCGTGCGCGTCGGGGTTCACCTGCATAACGAAGGCTTTACGGATCATAGTGCCTCCAGGTACAGCTCGCGCACCTGTTCACGCGTCGCCGTGCGCGGATTGCACGGTGCGCACGGGTCGGCGAGGGCTTTGTCCAGCCAGCCTTCAATGTCGGACGATTTCACGCCAAGCTCGCTGAAGCCTGAAGGTATCCCCACGCGGGTGGACAGCGCGCGGATCGCTTCGATCGCCTTCAGGCTGGCCTGATCTTCGCTCATGCCCTGTGTGTTCACACCCATCGCTACGGCGATTTTCGCAAAGCGGGCCACGGCCTGCGGGCGGTTAAAGGCTTCGATAATCGGCAGCAGGATGGCGTTACATACGCCGTGCGGCAGGTTGTGCGTTGCGCCTGGCTGATGCGCCAGAGCGTGTACCAGGCCAAGGCCCGCGCTGTTGAACGCCATGCCCGCCAGATATTGCCCGAAGGCCATCATTTCGCGCGCTTCCAGGTTATGCCCGTCATCCACGGCCTTCGGCAGCCACTCGCTGATAAGACGGATGGATTCCAGCGCGTTGGCGTCGGTGAGCGGGTGCGCGCCAACGGAAACATAGGCTTCGATGGCGTGGGTCAGCGCGTCCATGCCCGTGGCGGCGGTGACGGCTGGCGGGATGTCGAGCATCACGCTGGCGTCGTCAACGGCGATATCCGGGATGATGTTCGCGTCGATAATCACTTCTTTAACCTGGCGCTGCGAGTCGATGATCACCGCGTTGCTGGTCATTTCAGCGGCGGTGCCTGCGGTGGTGTTAATCGCGACCAGCGGCACGCCCGCGTGGACAACTTTGCCGACGCCGGAATAGGCGGTTGACGGGCCTGGGTTGGCGGTCAGAATTTTGACTGCTTTGGCGGTATCGATTGGGCTGCCGCCCCCGAAGGCGATGATGTAGTCGCAGTCTGCCGCCTGATAAGCGGCAAAGCCTTTTTGCACCAGCTCTTCAGTCGGGTTCGGGAAGACTTCATCAAACAGCTCCCAGGAGAGCTGGTGAACGTCAAGGGCGGTGAACAGGCTGTCGAGCAGGCCCATTTTCACCAGCTGCCCGTCGGTAACGACCAGCGCTTTACCCCAGTTTTTTCCTGCGATCAGCTTCACCATATCGCCGATTGCACCCGCGCCGTGAAGGCTGATTTTTGGTAAGGCCAACATAAAGCTCATGGTTATTTTCCTTAATATTGCTGTTTTGAGTGCTTGCCCCTCACCCGGCCCTCTCCCCATAGAGGAGAGGGGGAAAACAGGGTTAAAGCTCTAATGCGCTAGCTAATGGGGTGACGTTGAAGCGTTTGCCGAGTGCGATAAGCTCATCGCGGCTGATGGTCTGCTTCATGCCGCCCATCGAAATGACTTTCACCAGGACTTCCGCAGATTTTTCGGCGGTGTCGATCAAGCCAAAGGCTTCGTCAAGCGTAGGGCCTGTGCCGAAGACGCCGTGGAACGGCCACAGCACGAGAGAATGTTTTGCCATTTCGTCGGCGGTGGCGTTACCGATTTCGTCGGTGCCCGGCACCATCCACGGCAGGATGCCCACGCCGTCCGGGAACACCACCAGACACTCGGTGCTGCCTTCCCACAGTTTGCGGGTGATGACGTCGGTGCGATTTTCCAGCACGTAGGTCAGGGCGATCAGGTTGGTGGCGTGGCAGTGCATGATCACGCGGTCGCGACCGTCGGTCGCTTTAATGCGAACGCAGTGCGACTGGAAGTGCGCGGCCAGCTCGGAGGTTGGCACCGCTTCGTTTTCCAGACCCCACAGAATGTGGTAACCCGTACCTTTGCTGTCCACTTTCACCACGCCGATATTGGCGGCCGGGGCGAGCTGCACGTTGCGGAAGAATTTGCCGGAGCCGGTAACGATAAACGGCGTGTTGGCGAGTTCCGGCATGGTTTGGCTCAGCGCGATATAGCGCGGCTCGGCGTGGAAATCAGCCTGGAAAGGCGCGATGTCCGCTTCGCTCAGGCGCATAGTGATGTTGCCGCCGTTGCGTTCATCCCAGCCTTTCAGCCAGGCATCGCTCGTTGCTTTGATCATGCCTTCTACAAACCAGGCGTTGAGGATGTTTTGCATAGTCTTGTGATTCCTTAATCTTTGAATGTCGGGTGGCAGACGTCGGATGGCGCTCACGCTTATCCGACCTACACCCGCTCAACCTTCGTAGGGGGGATAAGCGCGAGCGCCATCCACCGCAAGTTCATTACCCGCGCTGGCTTAAAACGTCTTTCTCGTAGCCGCGCACGTTTTCCAGCCACTGCGCATCCACCGGGGTGTCGTGACGCTGGCAGTACATTTCCCACACGGCCTGCCACGGCAGGCATTTCTGCTCTTCGAGCAGCGCCAGGCGCGCGGTGTAATCGCCTTCGTTTTCCAGGCGTTTCAGGGTTGCGGTTGGCTCCAGCAGGGCGCGCAGCAGGGCTTTCTTCATGTTGCGGGTGCCGATAACCCACGCCGCGATGCGGTTGATGGACGCATCGAAGAAGTCGAGGCCGATGTGAACGCGGTCGAACAGGTCGTGACGGATGATTTCGCTGGCAATCGCCTGGGTTTCATCGTCCAACAGCACCACGTGGTCGCTGTCCCAGCGTACCGGGCGGCTTACGTGCAGCAGCAGGCGCGGCACGTAGAGCATGGCGCTGGAGATTTTGTCGGAGATCACTTCGGTCGGGTGGAAGTGGCCCGCATCCAGGCACAGCGCGGTCTGGCGGCTGGTGGCATAGCCGAAGTAGAACTCGTTGGAGCCGACGGTGTAGCTTTCAGCGCCGATGCCGAACAGCTTGCTTTCTACGGCGTCGATGTGGTGCGCCGGGTTCAGCTTCTCGCTGATGGCTTCGTCGAGCGCAGCCATCAGGCGCTGGCGCGGAGCCAGGCGGTCAACGGTGATGTCTTTCATGCCGTCCGGGATCCAGATATTCATCACCGACGGCGTGCCGAGCTGCTCGCCAAAGTAGGCAGAGACTTTGCGGCTCGCCTTCACGTGGTCGATCCAGAACTGGCGGGTTTTATCGTCCGCGTGGGAGAGGGTAAAACCGTCGGCGCTCAGCGGGTGCGAGAAGCATGACGGGTTAAAGTCCAGGCCCAGCCTGTTGGATTTCGCCCATTCCACCCAGTTCTTGAAGTGTTCCGGCTTGATTTTGTCGCGGGAAACCGGCGTGTCGGATTCGAGATAAATGGCGTGCAGGTTCAGGCGTTTTGGCCCTGGGATCAGGCTCAGCGCCTGTTCCAGATCGGCGCGGAGTTCGCCCGCGTTGCGCGCTTTGCCAGGGTAGTTACCGGTTGCCTGAATGCCGCCGCTCAGCGCGCCTTCCGGGTTTTCGAATCCAGCAACGTCATCGCCCTGCCAGCAGTGCATAGAAACGGGCAGGCGGTCGAGCTGGCGCAGCGCCTCTTCGACGTCAACGCCGACGGCAGCAAAGCGCTGCTTTGCCAGTTCCCAGGCTTGATCAATAGGTGTGGTCATGCGCAAAACTCCTTACAGGTTTGACGGTTGTGCGTTAACTGCGCCACGTAGCGGGCAATTTCGCTGTCTGTTTGTGGGGTAAAAGATTTGAGTTGGTAGCTGGCGGCGACGATGTTGCGGAAGTCGTCGACGTCGGTAATTTCGTCCAGCGCCATGAGCTGGCAGCCGATATTGCCGAGCGTGGAGGCTTCAATCGGCCCGGCCAGCACCGGCACGCCGCAGGCATCAGCGCAAAGCTGGTTTAACAGCGCGTTCTGGCTGCCGCCGCCCACGATGTGCAGGCAGCTCACCGGCTGGCCGCGCAGGTCGGCAAGCTCGCGCAGAATGTCGGCGTACAGCAGCGCCAAGCTGTCGAAAATGCAGCGCGCGATTTCGCTGTCGCTTTGCGGGATCGGCTGGTGGCTTTCACGGCAGGCGGCCTGGATTTCGCGGGTCATGTTTTCTGGGTTGATAAAGCGCTCGTCGTTCGGATTGATCACGAACGTGCAGGCCGGAATGGTCTGCGTACGGGCGATGAGGTCAGCCAGATCGGTTATCGCCAGCTCTTTGGTCACGCGCTGTAACAGCCACAGGCCCATGATATTTTTCAGCACCCGGTAGCGGCCTTCCGCCCCGCCTTCATTGGTGATGTTGGCGGCCAGCGCCTGGCAGCTGGCGTACGGCGTTTTGCTCTCGAAGCCCATCAGCGACCAGGTGCCGGACGAGAGATAGGCAGCATTTTTATCTTTCAACGGCGCGCCGATGACCGCACTTGCGGTGTCGTGGGTCGCCACCGAAACAACCGGGATTTTGTTGCCTTCACGGCAAACCCACTGGCCGATAACGTTGCCTGGATGCGTCGGCGTGCCGAACCATTTTTGCGGCACACCGACCCAGTCGAGCAACGTTTCGTCCCAGCTATCGCTGTTGATATTGATAAGCTGGGTGGTGGTGGCGTTGGTGTATTCCCAGTTAAGCGCGCCGGTCAGGCGGTAACAGAAGTAGTCCGGGATCAGCAGCGCGTGTTCGACCTTATCAAGCAGTTCAGGCTGTTCTTCGGCAAAGGCGCGGAGCTGGTAAAGGGTATTAAAAGGCAGGAACTGAATGCCGGTGCGACGATAAATATCTTCACGGCCCAGCTGGCTGAACGCCGTTTCCATCACGCCTTCGGTGCGGTTATCGCGATAGGAAACGGGCAGCCCGACGCGGTTGCCGTCGCGGTCAATCAGCACGTAGTCAACGCCCCAGGTATCAATACCGATGCTGTCGATTTTGATGCCTTCATCGCAGGCTTTTTGCAGGCCGGTACGAATTTCGTGTTCCAGCGCGTCCAAATCCCAGGTCGTAAAACCGTCGACCTGCTTGAGGCTGTTTGAAAAGCGGTGGATTTCACGCAGGCTGATGCCGCGGGTTGCACGTTCGAAGCGAGCCAGCATAACGCGGCCGCTTGAGGCGCCGAGATCAACCGCAACACTATGGCGAAGAGTCATTGTGGGGTCCTTGCAGAATTAATTGCCCCCACTCTAAAAAGTAACGCTGGCGTACACCTTCTCGTAGCGGACAGCGCAAATGCACCGCTGGCAAAGAAGCAAAGATGAACGTGAGCCATGTCACAAATAAATATCTGCAAGCGGAAAGCACGGCCTGTGACGCTTCCCGCATTTCCGGATAATTCCCGCCTTTTCTTGAAAAAAGGACGGTTTTTAGCGATTTTTGTGTCGAAAATTCAAGGTGGGAATGAGAAGGGTTCTCTACTATCTGCCGGGTGTTAATCAGCGTGGTGGGTATGAAAATGACAATATTGCACGGCTTTGATTTCTTCCCGTCAGGAAAGGCGTCGGTAGCGATTGAACCTCGCCTGCCGCAGGCGGCGTTTCCAGAACACCACCACGACTTTTATGAAATTGTGATCGTGGAACACGGCACCGGCACGCACGTTTTTAACGGCCTACCTTACACCCTGAGCGGCGGGTCGGTTTGCTTCGTGCGCGATCACGACCGCCATCTGTACGAGCACACCGAAAACCTGTGCCTGACCAACGTCCTCTACCGCGCGCCGGATGCGTTTTGCTTCCTGTCCGGGCTGGATAAGCTGCTGCCGCAGGAGCAGGACGGCAACTATCCGTCGCACTGGCGGGTGAGCCAGTCCGTTTTGCAGCAGGTGCGCGGGCTAATTGAACAGTTTGAACGTATTGGCGACAGCGGCGAAACCCATGCCGTCGCCAACCGTGAAATCCTCTTCATGCAGCTGCTGGTGCTGCTGCGCAAAGGCAGCATGGTCGAAGGGGCGACGAACAGCGAAGGGCGCTTAAACCAGCTGATGGCCTGGCTGGAAGATCATTTCGCCGAGGAAATTTGCTGGGACCAGCTGGCTTCGCAGTTCACGCTTTCCCTGCGCACGCTGCACCGCCAGCTAAAGCAGCAAACCGGCCTCACGCCGCAGCGCTATCTCAACCGTCTGCGTCTGATGAAGGCCCGCCATCTGCTGCGCCACGGGGAAGAAAGCGTCACCGAAATCGCCTTCCAGTGCGGTTTTGGCGACAGTAACCACTTCTCCACGCTGTTCAAACGCGAGTTTGCCTGGTCACCGCGCGAGATCCGCCAGGGCCGGGATGTGCAGATGCTGTAATCGCGAAGGGAATCACCGTTTTTTTGCGCGATAACGCCAATACTTCCCGGTTCGATGTTTTGTCGGTTTTGTAGGGCGGGTAAGCGCAGCGCCATCCCCTTTTTGGACGTTGGCATGGAGATAAAACGGTGGCCGAACACCTCATTCTGAAGAAAATGGATTTCTTTGCGTCAGCCGCCCAGCCCGTGGCGGTGGCCGACCGCTATCCGCAAAACGTCTTTGCCGAGCACACCCACGACTTCTGCGAGCTGGTGCTGGTCTGGCGCGGCAACGGGCTGCACGTGCTTAACGACCGGCCTTATCGCATCACCTGCGGCGACCTGTTTTATATCCGCGCTGAAGACCGCCACAGCTACGAATCGGTGAACGATCTCGTCTTGCACAACATCATTTATTGCCCCGAACGGCTCAAGCTCAACGTCGACTGGAACGATCTGCTGCACAGCCACACGGCGCAGGGCAAAGACCCGCGCTGGCGGCTTTGCAGCCAGGGAATGGCGCAGGCCCGCCAGCTCATCGGCCAGCTGGAGCACGAAAGCCCGAAGCAGGACGCGCTGTCGCTGTGCCTGACCGAAAGCCTGTTCCTGCAGCTGTGCATTTTGCTGCGCCGCCACCGCTATCAGATGCTTGATGCCGCCGGACCGGACAGCGGCGAAACGCTGGATTTACTGATGGCGGCGCTGGGCAAAAGCCTGGAAACGTCTTTTGATATCCAGCAGTTTTGCCAGCAGCATCAGGTGACCGAACGCCATCTGCGTCAGCTTTTCCGTCAGCAAACCGGCATGACCGTTAGCCAGTATCTGCGCCAGCTGCGCATCTGCCAGGCGCAGGATTTGTTGCGCCATAGCGAAATGCTCATCGGCGACGTCGCCACGCGCTGCGGCTTTGAGGACAGTAACTACTTTTCGGTGGTGTTTACTAAAGAGACGGGAATGACGCCACGAATGTGGCGTCAGAGGTACACGTTAGAAGCCTGATCAGTTCGCCATGCCGAGGCCGACGATATTCGCCGCGAGGATAATCACCACGCAGCCCAGGCTCAGCACGCCAACCGGACGGCGACCCGCCGATTTCCACTCCTTCATAATCAGGCCAACGATGCCGCCGCACAGCACGTAGAAGCTCATGTGCAGCATCCAGCTGATGTAATCGTACTGCGGTGGGATTTTTGCGTGGCCCCAGGCGTAGAAGAAGAATTGTAAATACCACATGGTGCCACCGAGCGCGGCGAACAGCACGTTGCTGATAATCAGCGGTTTTGCCAGTGAGAAGTCTGCTTTTACCGACAGGTTTTTAACTTTTGCCAGACGAATGAAGCAGAAGCCGAGGTTAATCACCGCGCCGCCGCCCATGATGATCACATAGCTTGGTAGCGCAACGTAGAGTGGGTCAACGCCAAGCGCCGCCGCCGCCTCGTGCATCGGTTTTGCGGCGTCCATCGCAAATGACATACCGGCGGAGAAAATGCCGCACAGCACGGCCAGGATCAGACCTTTTTTAAGATTAAAGTCTTCCGCCTTGATGCCCATTTCGCGCTCTTTTAGCTGGCCTGCGCGGGTCACAATGCCAACGCCGATAACGGCGACCAGCACGCCCAGCAGCGTCATGCGCCCGCCCGGAGTGCCAATCAGCACGTCAAACTTCCCGGCGAGGATCGGCGTCATTAACGTGCCGACGATAAGCGTGATGCCAATGGCGATGCCGATGCCCATCGACATGCCGAGATAGCGCATCGTCAGGCCGTAGTTGATGTTGCCGATGCCCCACATCGCGCCGAACAGGAACACCGGCAGCAGGGTAGAGAGGTTGAATGAACCGTAGTAGGCCCAGAAATCAGGCAGCAGGATAGCGCTGACCAGCCACGGCAGGATTATCCACGAGACGAAACCGCCAATCGCCCACATGGTCTCCCAGGACCAGCGCTGCACTTTTTTGAACGGGGCGTAGAAGCAGGCGGCGCTCGCCGCACCGACCAGATGCCAAAGTATCCCCATGGTTATCGCGTTACTCATTTTCTATCCCTTTAGTTTTATTGAAAAAACACAGGGGCGACCGCTGACGACCCCAATGTCATTGAGTCTAAAGAGTGAGCAACTGGTGCACCTTCGGCGGGCTGCCGTCGCGGCGGTGATTTTGGCAATATTCAGCGAGTGGGGAGGTTTGCGATCACAATTTTTTAGTTCTTCGCGTCAGGATAATTTCGCGAAGGTGATGAAAAAGGAATGAGGCGGTGCGGCAGAGGCTTTTATCGTCATGACAAGACTCATTTTTTCTTAATCATGACAAAAAGTTATAACCTTATTAAAAGTGCGGCATTGATAAACATTTTCAATATCATTTAATTAACTATAATGAACCAACTGATTACGCGGCGTTAACAGCTTCCGCGCCGCCCGACAATAATGGAGATGATGAACATGAGTTATACACTGCCATCCCTGCCTTACGCCTACGACGCCCTGGAACCACACTTCGACAAGCAAACGATGGAAATCCATCACAGCAAACACCACCAGGCGTATGTCAACAACGCTAACGCAGCGCTGGAATCCCTGCCTGAGTTCGCAAGCCTGCCTGTTGAAGAGCTGATCGCTAAGCTTGACCAGCTGCCAGCAGACAAGAAAACCGTTCTGCGTAACAACGCCGGCGGCCACGCTAACCACAGCTTCTTCTGGAAAGGCCTGAAAACCGGTACCACCCTGCAGGGCGACCTGAAAGCGGCTATCGAGCGCGACTTCGGTAGCGTTGACAACTTCAAGGCTGAGTTTGAAAAAGCAGCCGCTACCCGTTTCGGCTCCGGCTGGGCGTGGCTGGTTCTGAAAGGTGACAAACTGGCCGTGGTTTCTACCGCAAACCAGGACAGCCCGCTGATGGGCGAAGCCGTTTCCGGCGTTTCTGGCTTCCCAATCGTGGGCCTGGACGTGTGGGAACACGCTTACTACCTGAAATTCCAAAACCGTCGCCCTGACTACATCAAAGCATTCTGGGATGTAGTTAACTGGGACGAAGCAGCAGCACGTTTCGCTGCTAAAAAATAAGCCTTTACTTTAAGCTTATTCAGCCCTTGCGTAATAAACGCAGGGGTTTTTTTTATATTCTCATTTTGCCTTAAGCTTAAAGACATAAACCGATTCCCCCTGGCAATAAAACAAAGGTTTTAGCGTCTTTTTCTCTATTTATGATGCGCATTCAATTTTTCCATTAAACCTTTTACTTATATTGAAACATTATTTCAACGAGGGTAGTTTTAGCGTTGGGTATCATTCAATGCATTATTCACTTAGTGAATATTTTATAGGGAAATTCTAATGAAAAAAGCTCTCCTGTTATTATTACCTCTTGTTGTAACAAGCGCGCATGCGGTTTACGTTGACGTTCGTCATGAATATTTAGATGACAGCAAAGCAAACTACGATCGTGCCTATATTTCCCATCGCTTTGGCAGCGGCTTTGGCTTCGCGATTGAAGCCATTTCTAAATCTGGCGGTGACGACACCAACAAAGCCTTCAACGATATGGAAGTGCAGGGCAATGAATATACCGCCAGCTACCAGTTTACTACCGGCTCCGTGGCCTGGCAGCCGGGCGCAGTGTTGGAAACGGGCAATGGCTATTCGGTTTATAAGCCTTATCTGCGTGCAACCTGGACACTCAACGACGCCTGGTGGCTCGGCGCCCGCTACCGCTTCGAATATATTCGCCGCTCGGCCGAGTCTGACACCCGCGAAGATGACACCATTAACCATATGGACGTGTGGGCCGGATATAAGTGGGGTAACTTTGACTGGGTTGTTGAAGGCATTTATAAGAAAGCCGATAAATACGATCTGTATGACGGCGGTAAAGATAATTACGAATATAACTTCAGAACGGCCTATTTAATTGACGCGTGGTCGCCGTTTGTTGAAGTGGGTAACGTGGGCGTAAGAAGCAATACCGATGAGCGCCAGACGCGTTTCCGCATCGGCTTAGGTTATACGTTCTGATAATTAAAAACTGATTTAAATGTAAGGTCCTTACTTGTTTTCGCTTGTGATTTTATCCGGTTGCTTATAAACAACCGGATTTTTTTATCTCGCTAAAACGTAATTACATTACACCAAGCAGTCTTGGTAAGAATAACGTCATTTCCGGAATGAACGTTATCAGCAGCAGGACGCTGATAATGGCGACATAAAACGGCATCAGCGGTTTAATCACTTCTTCTACTTTAACCTTCCCGACGCTTGCCCCGACGTAAAGGCCGCTGCCAACCGGCGGCGTAATGGTGCCGATAGCCAGGTTGTAAACCATCAGAATACCGAAGTGAACCGGGTCTACGCCAAGCTTAATCATGATGGGCAGCAGTATCGGGGTGAAAATCAGAATCGCCGGGCCGATATCCATAAATGCGCCGATCACCAGCAGGAAGACGGTGATCACCAGCAGGATAACCATCTTATTCTCCGAGATGCCCAAAATCATGTTGCTCAGGGCGGTCGGGATATTGGTTATCGACATGGAAAACGACATTGCCGACGAGGTGGCCAGCAGGAACATAATAATGCCGGTCATTACCGTGGTTTGCACAAGAATAGACGGCAGGTCTTTGAGCTTTAAGGTTTTATAGAGGACGACGGTCAGGAACAGCGTGTATACCACGGCGATGGCCGAGGCTTCGATAGCGGTAAATATCCCCTGCACAATCCCGCCGACGATAATGACGATCAGCAGCAGGCTTGGCACGGCTTCGGCGGTCACTTTTAGCGCCACGCCCTTTTGCAGCGCGAAAAACACGCGGTAGTTATTACGCTTCGCCACCACCCAGGTGACGACCATGCAGCCAATTCCCCAGAGCGTCCCGGCAACCATGCCGCCTGCAAACAGCGCCGCAATCGACGTGCCGCCGCTGGCTAACGCATAGAGAATAAAAGCGGTGGTCGGTGGGATCAGCATTCCCGTTGGCGCTGAAGCAATGTTTACCGCCGAGGCGAATCCGCGGTTGTAGCCCTCTTTCGCGCTCATCGGCACCATAACGCCGCCGATAGACGTAGAGGCCGCGATTGCCGAGCCGGAAATTGCGCCAAACATCATATTGCCGATGATGTTGGTATAGGAAAGGGAGCCGGGCAGCCTGCCGGTAAACAGCTTGGCAAAGTTCACCAGGCGGCTTGCGATGCCGCCGCTGTTCATGATCACCCCGGAAAGCACGAAGAACGGCACCGCCAGCAGGGCAAAGCTGTCGAGGCTTGAGAACATTTTTTGCGCGGTGGCAAACATGGAAATTTCGAACGGCAACACCAGCATCATCGTGCTGCACGAGGCGATAACGATACAAATACCGATAGGCGCACTCAGCGCCAGCAGCACCACAAAGACGGCGATGAGAATGAACGAGGCGTAAACGGGATCAATCATGTTGATTCTCCAGAGGCATAGCGGAGGCGTTCGCAGGCGCAAAGCGCGTGCGGAGGATGTCGATGATGTTCATCACGCTGTAGATAATGATCAGCGCGCCTGATACCGGAAGGGCGTAGTAAATCTGGCCCATCGGCACGCCCAGCGCAGGGGAGATTTGCAGCATCGAAATCGACGAGATGCGCAGGCCGCCGATAATCAAAATCCAGACAGAGAAGGCGATAAACACCATCTGCAGGGCCACCGTCCACCAGGCGCGAACCGTTGGCGAGACTTTATCGACCATCAGCGTCAGGCTGATGTGCTGCTGTTTACCGGCAACGTAGGCCATGCCGAGCATGGAAAGCCAGACCAGCGAGAAGCGCAGCATTTCTTCGGTGACCGTACTGGGCACCCCCACCACGTAGCGGCTGATAACCTGCCAGCACGATACGCAGACCATTAAGGCCAGTAACACGCTACAGACGGCCTCGAGCAGTCTGTCGAATCCTTTTCTTATCGTTTCCATTGTTTTTCCTGTGGGGCTGTTTATTTTGCTGACTGAATGGCCTGGTAAAGACCGTCGAGCTGGGGATTTTTCTTCAACCCTTCATAGATAGGCTGCACGGCCTGCTGGAAGGGTTTTTTATCGATGTCGAAGAACTCAACGTTGAAGTTTTCTACCGCTTCTTTTTTGGTTTTTTCTATTTCGGCTTCCCAGGCGGCTTTTTCAAACTCGATGGAGTCTTTAATCGCTTCGCGGATCACGCCAAGCTGCGCGGGAGTGAGCTTTTCAAAGGTGAGCGAGCTCATCAGAAGGATGTCGGGGATACGGGTGTGCATGTCGTAGGTGTAGAAACGGGCGACTTCGCCGTGGCGCGCGATGGTCAGCGCGAACTCGTTGTTTTCAGCGCCGTCGAGAATGCCCTGCTGCAACGAGGTGTAAACCTCAGCCTGGCTCATCGCGATAGGCGAAGCGCCGAGCATCTTGAGGGTGCGGATCGCCGTGTCGCTTTGCATGACGCGGATTTTCTTGCCCTTGAGGTCGTCGATGCTGCGAATCGGCGCTTTGCTCATGTAAAAGTTACGCGACCCGGAGTCATACCAGCCGACGCCCACGAAGCCCTGCGCGGCGGTGGACTGATACACCGGGCCCATCAACGCGTCGTTGTCCATCACCCGGTAAAACTCGGTTTTATCGGCGAACAGGTAGGGCAGAGAAAATACGCCGTAAAGGGGTGAGAAGCTTTCCATTAGGCCGGACGAAACCTTGGTGATGTCCACCACACCCGCCTGAGCCAGCTCAACCAGCTCGCGTTCGCCGCCCAGCTGGCCGTCCGGGAAAAACATCACCTGAACGTCGCCGTGGGTTTTCTCTTCGATTTGTTGGCCGAGGAAGCGCAGGGCATCTTTAACCGGCTGGCTGTTTTCCGCGTAAGCCAGGCGGAGAACGGTTTTGGCGGAGGTAGAGAAGGGGGTGAAGGCAACGCAACATAAAAACACCGTGACTATCCGTAGTAATTTCATCTGAGCCTCATCATGAGTTAATTTCAGCGTGAAAATACGTTATGCGCCCCGGTTAAACCTTTCTATGGTTGCCACTCCGGCCTCGAAAGTGGCACAGAATGGAATATATTGAAATGCAATTTCACAAATTTCGCATTCGTATTTTAATGAAATTAATGGTTCCAGTAGTTTCCAGTAAAGGAGTCCGCCGGGGAGCCGGGGTTAAAAAATCTGTTGCATTGCGCCAGGCGACAGGCGAGCCTGTGGACTCGATTTTTATGTCTGTTGCAGGAACAGGGAGGAGCAGATGCACTATCCGCTACAGGTTTTTATCGGCAAGGTTCGCGACTATGAAGGCAGCCGGCCAAGCGCGATTGCCAAATATCAGGTCGACGGCGAGCTGCGCCTGAACGAGCTGGGCCTGGAGGGCGACCAGCAGGCTGAGAAAGTCATTCACGGCGGGCCTGACCGCGCGCTGTGTCACTATCCTCGCGAACACTACCGCTATTGGGCTCGGGAATTTCCCGAACAGGCCGAACTGTTTACCGCACCGGCCTTTGGCGAAAACCTCTCAATCGAGGGAATGACGGAAAAAGACGTCTATATCGGCGATATTTTCCGCTGGGGGAACGCGCTGATTCAGGTCACGCAGCCTCGCTCGCCGTGCTTTAAGCTTAACTATCATTTTGGCGTCAGCGATATGGCGGCGTTAATGCAGAAGTCGGGGTACTGCGGCTGGTTGTATCGCGTGGTGATGGCGGGCAATGTTTCTACGGACTCAAGGCTTGAGCTGGTATCGCGCGTAAGTGACGTCAGCGTGGCGGAGGCTATCGCAATCGCCTGGCATATGCCATTTGATGATGAGCAGTATCATCGCCTGCTGTCGGCGGCTGGGCTGTCGACGAGCTGGACGCGCACCATGCAGAAACGTCGTCTTTCAGGAAAAATGGAAGATAATTCGCGGCGGCTGGTGGGCAGATAGGTTTGCAGATCTCAGAAACGAAAAAACCCGCCAAAGGCGGGTTTTAGAATTTTTGCTTTTAAGCGAGGCTTACAGGCTAGTTACGTTACCAGCTGCTGGACCTTTAGCACCACTTTCGATGGTGAAAGATACTTTCTGGCCTTCGTCCAGGGACTTGTAGCCATCGTTCTGGATAGCAGAGAAGTGTACGAACACATCTTTAGAGCCATCGTCAGGAGTGATGAAGCCGAAGCCTTTGTCAGAGTTGAACCATTTTACCAGACCAGTCATTTTAGCAGACATAGATATTACCTTTTAGATTGAGTTTGCCTTTCGGCGTAGTGCATTGGTGTGCTTACAGATTTTTTAAAGCGAGAAAGGATAAGCGCACGTCGAAGGGTATCTAGGGATAACTCTTGGAGGACTGCTTTACTAGACTGCTCGAAAGGTCTGTATGTCAAACCGATGGAGGCATTAACGCATATTTAACGTATGGATGACAAGAACTATTTCAGCCATCCATAGGGCTGGAGCTAAAGCCGCCCTAAAAATCCCCGCCTTGCGACGGGGAAATTCATTACTGCATGGCGTTCTGCGCGCTTGAGTAAGCCTGCATAAATGCCTGATGCTGCGAGGCCAGCGGGCCGATCAGTGTGTTGTACTGGCTAGCCTGCTGCGAGGTTGGGAATTGGATGCCACCTGCGGAGAAGGCAACCTGCGTTCCCTGCTGCTGAATGAAATCACCCACCTGCACCAGCTGCTGAGTAAACGTCTGCGCGGCTGGGATCAGCGGAGCCATAGCGTTTGCCGGAGCGGTAACCACTTTCTGATACACCTGGTCGTAAACGGTTTTCAGATCGTCAGGCTGTTTCAGCGTCGAACGCGCGCTATCCGCCTGCATTTTTGCATTCTGCACCTGCTGACCCAGCACGTTAAGAGAGCCGTTCGCCTGGCGCAGCGCATCACGCTGATTCATATAATCCTGCGGAACGCGGATACTGTTCACGCTATCGACAACCGGCTTCATGCCTTCGTCCATCGCCTGGCTAACCTGCTGAGAGAAGCCGTACAGCACGGCATAATCAGAAACCAGCGGGCCGAACTGTTTCTTCTGATCGGCAGTCAGCGTTGGCAGACGTTCGCCGCTACGCATAGCCGTGTTTTGCAGAAAATCGATAAACGCCTTACGCTGATCGCCTTCTTTGTCGAAGCAACCGCTCAGGCTCACCACCATCAATAACGCCGCAAGCGGCGCAAACCAGCGAGAGCAGGACTTACCTGTCGCCATCTTTTTTACTCCTTTCACCATTCAAAGCTTACGCACGAAGCGTACCCGATAATGTTGCTAAGAATAGTCCAAGCCGCCCTCGCAAGATACCCTTTCGCAGCAATCTCTTTAGGGCAAATAAACGCGGCAACCGTGGCGTTATGGGCTTTTTCGGCCGCCTTTTATCGCCTTTCGCACAAAAGGTTGATTGTTGCGTAAATGTTAACCTACTCACAAATCCGTGCTGCGATACGTTGCGCGAGTCTGAATTTAACTTATTAATATTTAATATATTATTTCTTACGTTACGGCTTTGATGCCCCTGTCAGTACGATAATCGTACACTTACACCCGCCGGATGATTGCCGAATAGCCTGACGAATGGTTTGATTTAACGAACGATTAACGAATCTTTGTTCGATAATCGCACATTTGCTTAACTCTGGCCCGCTTCGGCTCACCCTACAATTGGCCGTGGCTTGCTGCCTTCGCAGGACTTGCCTTATGACAAATTCAACCACCGATATTCAGGCATTTATCAACGAGCACCGTTTTTCTAAATTCCAGTGGATGATTCTTGTCCTCTGCTTTGTCACCGTCGCGATGGACGGATTCGATACCGCAATTATTGGTTTTATCGCCTCCGACCTCGTGCAGGAGTGGGGCGTGCAGAAATCTGACCTCGGCCCGGTCATGAGCGCCGCACTCGTGGGGCTGGCGGTCGGCGCGCTTACGGCAGGGCCGATGGCTGACCGCATCGGGCGTAAAAAGGTGCTGGTGCTGTCGATTCTGGTCTTTGGGGGCTTCAGCCTGCTGACGGCCTTCGCCACTAACCTGACCATGCTCGCGCTGCTGCGCTTTCTCACCGGCCTTGGTCTGGGCGCGGCGATGCCCAACGCGGCAACGCTCATGTCTGAATATGCCCCCGAGCGCAAGCGCGCGTTGCTGGTAAACCTGATGTTCGTTGGTTTCCCGATTGGCTCTTCGATGGGCGGCTTCATCTCGGCGTGGATGATCCCGCATTTTGGCTGGCAGAGCGTGCTGGTTCTCGGCGGCGTGATGCCGCTGATTCTCTCCGTCGTGCTGATTTTCTGGCTGCCGGAATCCGCTCGTTATCTGGTGGTAAAAAACAAGCCGCAAAAGGACATCGCCGCCATTTTGAAACGCATTGCTCCGCTCCCGGCGGGCGATAACGTGCGTTTTGTGCTCAACGAAGCGGGCGGACATATAAAAGACAAGACGGCGCTGGGCGTGATTTTCTCGCCGCGCTACCTGGTCGGCACCCTGATGCTGTGTCTGACGTACTTTATGGGCCTGCTGATTTTCTACCTCCTGACCAGCTGGCTGCCGCTGCTGATCCGCGAAACCGGCGCGTCCCTAAGCCAGGCTTCTATCATCACCGCCCTGTTCCCGCTTGGCGGCGGCATTGGCGTGCTAATCATCGGCGCGCTGATGGACAAGCTGAACCCGAACAAGGTCGTGGCGGTGGGCTATTTATTGACCGGCCTGTTCGTCTGCCTCGTTGGCTTCTCGACGTCAAGCCTGGTGCTTATGGGCGTCATGGTGTTTATCGCGGGCACCATCATGAACGGGGCGCAGTCTTCGATGCCCGCACTTGCCGCCGGGTTTTACCCAACGCAGGGCCGCGCCACCGGCGTGGCGTGGATGCTGGGCCTTGGCCGCTTCGGCGGGATACTCGGAGCATTTAGCGGCGCGTTCCTGATGCAGGCCGAGCTGTCCTTCAAAACCATCTTCATGCTGCTGGCAATTCCGGCGGTGCTCTCCGCCATCGCTTTAATGGTGAAATCCTGGGCGGCAACGCGCGCGCCGCGCGAAAATCATCTTGGCAACAGCGAACTGGATAAGGCCACGCAAAAGGCGTGATTTTCCCTCAAACGGCGGTGGGGCGAAACTCACCGCCGTAGGCGAAAATGCATAACTATTTACAAATTTATACTAAGCACCTTCCCCGGCTTGAATTTCAATCTGTTACACCGATTAAATTTTCAGCTGAAACGCATAAGCAGCGCTTCGAATAGAAAATAGTTTCATGGGAAATCATCAGCACACTTTTTTCCGTCTACGCTTAAGGGGCTTCTTAACCTTCACGAGGTCAATGTGTGATTTATGAGGAGTTCTCAATGGAATATAAAGATCCAATGATTGAACTGCTGAGCAGCCTAGAGCAGATAGTTTTTAAAAATGAGACGATAGCTTTCAAAAACAAACCCAACGCGTTTTCTGAATTCGAGCAGCTGCGTAAGAGTACAGGATTGAAAATCGACGATTTCGCGCGCGTCATGGGAGTCAGCGTTTCGATGGTGCAGGAGTGGGAATCAAAACGAATCAGACCCTCCAGTACCGAACTGAAGCTGATGCGCCTCATCCAGGCGAATCCGATGCTTAGTAAGCAGTTGATGGAATAGTAACAGTCTAAAATAATCTGCACCCAGCGCTGGACCGGTTCCAGCGCATTCGGGTGTGGCGCTCCCCTACCGATATCCCTTCCGCACAAAAATAATCAATCCCCCGCTGAGTTATGTATTATAAGGCAGCGCTTAATGGATTATTTATATATTTCAAGGATATAATAAGGGGTATACATTATGGCAGGCTATATTTATCTCCCCGTCCCAACAACCGAAATGATGGAGTTTTGCAGCGACTGGGCCAACGGGCAAAAAGCCAAGGGCAAAACTTCTTATCCCATCTTATTTAATCAACACTCAGGCTTATTAAAGTCCGCGCGGCGTCATTTTGGCGGGGGTGTTTTGCATCGGCTCACGCCTCAGGACAAGCTCTATATTCTTTCTCATGGCGCTGCAACAGGTTCGTCTTTTATCGGCGCAGACAGGGGCAATAGGAAAATTGTCGTGCGCGGTATTACGCAATGGACTGGCGGCACCTTAAAAAAATACAGTCCCCTGGAGTTGGCGTTACTCTTAATACGCGAAAAGCTGCCATTTAATTTTATCGATTTACGCGTTTTTGCCTGCGGCAGTGGCATTGTCCCAAACAAAGAGGGCGTCGAGGCTTCTTTCGCCCAACTGCTGGCTGAAGAAATGCGAAAGCTGGGTTATAAAAATATCCAGGTGACGGGATATCTCGGCAGCGTGCGCTCCTCATACAGTATTCGACAGATCATGCCGGCGCTAGATTATACCCCCGACCGCCACAAAGGGGTGGATATAGACAACCACACTATCCGGGCCTCTATGGCTAAAGTCGTTTTCTAAATTCCCCGAAACCGGACATGGGTCACGACCCAAACGGCAAATTTTAGCCATAACTAAGTGAGGGTTATTACCAAGCAAGCAAAAGGAGGTTGTATGTCTAAGAAAATCCTGGTTCCTATCGATATCTCAGAAATGGAACTTACCCAGCAGGTCATTCCCCACGTTGAAAACTACGCGAAGATCGACGATGCCACGATCCACTTCCTGGCCGTCATCCCTGACTATACCTATTTTGCCGCCTACGGCCTGGGCTACGCGTCGATTGCGCCCGACGTCAAAGAACGGGAGGCCGCAGCCATGGAGGCGTTAGGCGACATCGTCGCTAAGTTCAACCTGCCCGCTGACCGTGTTGAAAAGCACGTTATGAGCGGCACGCCGAAAGACCACATTTTGCAACTGGCTGAAGATATTGATGCCGATGTTGTGATCCTGGCGTCCCACAGGCCGAGCATGTCGACCTATCTCCTCGGCTCGAACGCCGCCGCGGTTGTCCGCCATGCGAAATGCTCGGTGCTGGTTGTGCGTTGATGAACTGACTGGCCGGGTGGCGCTATTTTCAAGGCGAGTAGAACAAGTGCCACCCGCCGTAAAAAAGCCGACTAACGCTTAAAACGTTTCCCAGTTTGCATCTGAACCCGCGTTTATGGCCTGCGGTTTTAAAGCCGTTGGTTTGGGACGCAGCGTTGCCACCGTCGTAATCGCTCGTTTCTCTGCCTGCTGAATACGGAACGCTGCCACGGCTTCACGAAGCTGGCTGGCCTGGCTTTCCAGCGCCGCCGCCGCTGCCGCCGACTCTTCGACCAGCGCGGCGTTCTGCTGCGTCACGCTATCCATTTCTGAAACGGCGAGCGCGACCTGCTCAATCCCTTTGCTTTGTTCGTCCGACGCGGAGGCGATTTCACCCATAATATCGGTCACGCGCGTCACCGCCGAAACGATTTCCTTCATGGTATCGCCCGCCTCGCGCACCTGGCTTGAGCCGGTGCCGATACGCGCGACCGAGTTTTCGATCAGCACTTTGATTTCTTTCGCCGCCTGCGCGCTGCGGCTTGCCAGCGTGCGCACTTCGCCTGCGACCACCGCAAATCCTCGACCCTGCTCGCCCGCGCGAGCGGCTTCTACCGCCGCGTTCAGCGCCAGAATGTTAGTCTGGAAGGCAATGCCGTCGATCACGCTGGTAATATCAACGATTTTCTCGGAACTCTCGGCGATTTCGCTCATCGTGCTCACCACGTTATCCACCACGCGGCCGCCTTTAAGCGCGGTTTCAGAGGCGTTTTTAGCAAGCCCCGTCGCCTGGCGGGCGTTATCGGTATTTTGCTTCACGGTCGCGGTGAGCTGCTCCATGCTGGCGGCGGTTTCCTCGAGTGACGCAGCCTGCTGCTCGGTGCGGGAAGAAAGGTCGTTGCTGCCCGCAGAGATTTCGCTCGCGCCGGTGTAGATCGAATCGGCGTTGTCGCGCACGGTGCTGACGGTACGCACCAGAGACTGCTGCATAACGCTCAGCCCGGCGGCAAGCTTGCTCATCTCGCTGCGGCCCTCGGCGTCAATGCGGCGCGTCAGATCGCCTTCGGAAATCGCCTGAATATGCTCCATCACCCCCTGCAGAGGGCGCAGCAGCACGCGCTGCAGGCCGAGCCAGATCAGCACGATAACGGCGATAACAATCAGCAGAATGGTGCCGAGCGTCCACTGCATGCCGGTGAAGCTGCGCTGGTTTTCTTCGCTCGCCGCCTTCAGCAGGCGGGTATTTTGAACCAGCCACTCATCGTAAATGGCCTTCATGTCGTCCTGCGCCTGCTGGGCGTCGAGGTTGCCGTAGGCCGCGTAGTTATCGGCCTGTAGGAAGGCAATCGACTGCTTGAGCACGTCGTGCAATTTGTTAAAGCCAACTTCCGCTTTGCTATCCAGCGCGCTGTCCTGGCCGTTAACGTCCGGGGAATTCATATAGTTGGCGAAGTATTTTTCCGCCTTACCCAGCGAGACGCCAGCCGTCGCCAGCAGCTTGTTCATCGCCTCAAGCGAAGCCGGATCGCGCTGGTTTTTCAGCATGCGGATGGCAACGCGGTTAATCGTGACGCGGGTTTCCACCAGCGTCTGGAAGCTGCCGCCGAGCTGCTGCTGCTGGTAGTTCAGCATGCCGGTATTCTGGAAGTTTTGCCGATCGTTGCTGACGGAGGAGTAGAACAGCGAGCCGGTGACCAGCAGCAACACGCTGAAAATGGCCAGCGTGATAATGATCCCGGTGATAACTTTGATATTTTTCATGGTGCGCAACACGCCTGTAATTAAGGGAGATAGTAAACATATCGGTGTTACTAATGTTTACTTTAATCGCCGTGGCGTGGGCTGGGTGTTAATGCGTTGATAACGTAAGGTAATTAAATCGCAAAAAAAACCCGCCGAAGCGGGTTTATCGTCAAGCGTCAGGATTATTGCAGCAGGGAGATATCCGCAACCTTCAAGAACAGCTCGCGCAGCTTGGACAGCAGCGTCAGGCGGTTGATACGCAGGTCTTTATCTTCCGCGTTAACCATCACCTTATCGAAGAATTCGTCAACCGGCTCGCGCAGGTTGGCCAGCTCTTCCAGGGCTTCCTGGTAACGGCCTTCGGCAAAGAACGGCTCCAGCTTGTCGCGCAGCACGACCAGGTTAGTCGCGAGGCGAATCTCTTCGGCCTCTTTCAGCACGGACGCGTGAACGTGGTCGTTCAGCTGTTCGTCTGACTTCGCCAGAATGTTGGAAACGCGTTTATTTGCCGCCGCCAGCGCCGCTGCCGCTTCCAGGGTACGGAAGTGGGAAACGGCCTTCATGCGCGCGTCGAAGTCTGCCGGTTTGGTTGGACGACGTGCCAGCACGGCCTGGATGGTATCCACGCTGTGGCCTTCTTCCTGATACCAGGCGCGGAAACGGCCCAGCATAAAGTCGATCACCTCGTCGACAACCTTCTCGTTGGTCAGCTTGCTGCCGTAGAGGCGCACGGCTTCTTCGGTCAGGGTTTGCAGATCCAGCGGCAGGTTTTTCTCAACGATGATGCGCAGCACACCAAGGGCGGCACGACGCAGGGCAAACGGGTCTTTGTCGCCTTTTGGATGCTGGCCGATGCCGAAGATGCCCGCGAGGGTGTCCATCTTATCGGCAATCGCTACGGCGCAGGCCACGAGGTTAGACGGCAGCGCATCGCCCGCAAAACGCGGCTGATACTGTTCGTTCAGCGCAACGGCTACGTCTTCGGCTTCGCCGTCGTGACGCGCGTAGTGCATGCCCATCACGCCCTGAGTGTCGGTGAACTCGAACACCATGTTGGTCATCAGGTCGCACTTGGACAGCAGGCCAGCGCGGGTCGCGTGGTTTACGTCCGCGCCAATCTGCCCGGCAATCCAGCCTGAGAGCGCTTCGATGCGGTTAGTTTTGTCGCGCAGCGTACCGAGCTGCTGTTGGAACAGCACGGTTTCCAGACGCGGCAGGTTATCTTCCAGACGCTTTTTGCGGTCGGTATTGAAGAAGAACTCGGCATCCGCCAGGCGCGGACGAACGACCTTCTCGTTACCGGAGATAATCTGCACCGGATCTTTCGATTCGATGTTGGCGACGAAGATAAAGTTTGGCAGCAGCTTGCCGTCGTTTGCGTAAACAGGGAAGTACTTCTGGTCACCTTTCATGGTGTGAACCAGCGCTTCCGCAGGCACCGCGAGGAATTTCTCTTCGAATTTCGCGGTCAGAACCACCGGCCATTCCACCAGAGAAGTGACTTCTTCCAGCAGGCTTTCGCTCAGATCGGCGTTGCCGCCAATTTTGCGCGCCGCTTCTTCCGCACCGGCTTTGATGGCCGCTTTACGCTGTTCGTAGTCGGCGATAACTTTGCCGCGCTCCAGCAGGATTTGCGGATACTGGTCGGCGTTATCGATGGTGAATTCCTGCTCGCCCATAAAGCGGTGGCCGCGAATCACGCGATCGGACGCAATGCCGAGAATGGTGGCCGGAATCACTTCTTCGCCCAGCAGCAGGGTCACGGTGTGAACAGGACGCACGAACTGGGTGTTTTTGTCACCCCAGCGCATCAGCTTAGGAATGGGCAGTTTGGTCAGCGCCGTGGCGATCATGGCTGGCAGAAGTGCCTGCACGCTTTCGCCTTTGACGTGCGCGCGGTACATCAGCCACTCGCCTTTGTCGGTTGCCAGGCGTTCTGCCTGATCGACCGTGATGCCGCAGCCGCGAGCCCAGCCTTCAGCGGCCTTGCTCGGTTTGCCTTCTGCATCAAAAGCGGCGGAGATAGCCGGGCCGCGCTTTTCAACTTCGCGATCGGGCTGTGCGGCGGCAAGGTTGGCGATTTTCAGCGCCAGGCGACGCGGAGCCGCAAACCATTTCACTTCACCGTGCGCGACGTTTGCCGCGTCCAGTTCCGCCGTTACGTTCGCAGCAAAGGATTCCGCCAGGCTGCGCAGGGCTTTTGGTGGCAGCTCTTCAGTGCCGATCTCCACCAGAAAAGTTTTTTCAGACATGGCAGCCTCTTATTTATTCTTATTGCACATCGGGAAGCCAAGCGCTTCACGAGAAGCGTAATAGGCTTCGGCCACGGCTTTGGTCAGGGTACGAATACGCAGAATGTAGCGCTGACGCTCGGTTACCGAGATGGCTTTACGCGCATCCAGCAGGTTAAAGCTGTGCGCCGCTTTCAGAATGCGTTCGTAAGCTGGCAGAGGCAGCGGGTTTTCCAGCGCCAGCAGGTGCTGCGCCTCTTTCTCATACTGCTCGAAGCAGGAGAACAGGAAATCCACATCGGCGTGTTCGAAGTTATAAGTGGACTGCTCAACTTCGTTCTGGTGGAACACGTCGCCGTAGGTGGTTTTACCCAACGGGCCGTCGCTCCAGACCAGATCGTAAACGCTGTCCACGCCCTGGATATACATCGCCAGGCGCTCTAAACCGTAGGTGATTTCCCCGGTGACAGGCTTACATTCCAGGCCGCCAACCTGCTGGAAGTAGGTGAACTGCGTCACTTCCATGCCGTTGAGCCACACTTCCCAACCCAGACCCCAGGCACCCAGCGTTGGGTTTTCCCAGTTGTCTTCTACGAAGCGAATATCGTGAATGGTCGGATCCATACCCAGCTCTTTAAGAGACCCGAGGTACAGTTCCTGAATATTGTCCGGTGACGGCTTAATCACCACCTGGAACTGATAGTAGTGCTGCAGGCGGTTCGGGTTCTCACCGTAGCGGCCATCGGTAGGACGGCGGGACGGCTGCACGTAGGCGGTAGCCATCGGTTCTGGCCCTAAAGCCCGCAGGCAGGTCATTGGGTGAGAGGTACCGGCGCCGACTTCCATGTCCAGAGGTTGAACAATGGTGCAGCCCTGGCGAGCCCAGTAGTCCTGTAAAGTCAGGATCAGGCCTTGAAAGGTCTTGGTATCAAACTTTTGCATGTTGATTTCGCACGCGTTCGAGTGGGTTTAAAGAGAAGCGGTCAGTATACCCGTTGACCGCAAGATATACAGCCCGAATCCGCGCGCATTAAGGGGCTGTTTGCCTATGGTTGCGGCTTTATGTCGTCGAAAGGTGTAAGAATTGACCACTTTCGTCGAAGGAGCAGGTGAAACCTTCCTGACGCGCGGTGCTGCCCTTTATCTCGTAACTTCCCTGGTACTGTTCGATATCAATGACGCTTACCCGCTGGGCGCGGGTGTTATAACGGTGCGCGGCCTCCTGCTTGCAGGTTTCCACCATTGCGCTGCTTTGTACCGCTGGGGCGTGAGCCTGCTGGGCAAACTGGGTGTGCTGTTCCGGCGAACTACAGGCGCTCAGCAGGAAAACGGTAAGGGCTAACGCCCAACGGGTATTTTTTATCTGTCGCATCATCATTAGCTTACGCTACGTTAAAATAATTATTGTTATTCACTATTTACCAGCTATTTATATTCTGCAAACGCAAAACGCCCTTTTGCTTTTGTAGATTGCGAACAGAGGAACGCATGCAGCAAAAAATTAACTGGATTGATAACCTTCGCGGCATCGCCTGTCTGATGGTGGTGATGATTCACACCACGAGCTGGTACATCACCAACGCGAGCCTTGTCACTCCGTTTAGCTGGGACTTCTCCAACGTGCTGAATTCCGCCTCGCGGGTGAGCGTGCCGCTGTTCTTTATGATATCCGGCTACCTGTTCTTCGGCGAACGCAGCGCCCAGCAGCGCCATTTCCTGCGCATTGCGCTATGTTTGCTGTTTTATAGCGTCATTTCGCTGATTTATATCCACTTCTTCACGCCGATTAACGCCGGGCTTTCTCTGCGCTACATCCTGCAAAAACCGGTGTTTTATCACCTGTGGTTCTTCTTCGCGATTATCGTGATTTACCTGCTCTCGCCGCTGATACAGGTGAAAAAAGTCAGCGCCGTGACCGTGCTCGGGCTGATGGTTTTGCTGGGCGTTATCGCCAACCCCAACACCGTGCCGCAGACGCTGGAAGGCGTAAAATGGCTGCCGATCAACCTCTACATTCGCGGCGACACCTTCTATTACGTGCTGTATGGCCTGCTGGGCCGGGCGATAGGCATGCTTGAAACCGAAAAGGGCTGGATCAGCGGACTGGCGGGCGGGCTGTTCGCCCTTTGCGTGGTGTCGATATCAATGGGCACGCATAAGCAGCTGGAAATCAACGGTAATTTTGCGGATACCTTTTACGTTTACTGTGGCCCGCTGGTCTTTATCGCCGCTATCAGCCTGCTGGTGCTGGTGAAGAACACGCTGAACTCCCGCCCGCTGCCGGGGCTGGCGTTTATCTCGCGCCACTCGCTCGGCATCTACGGGTTTCACGCGCTGATTATTCACTTCCTGCGCACCCACGGCTACCAAATCACCGGCTCGCCGGTGCTGGATATTCTGTGGATCTTCGGCATGACGCTGGCCTGTAGCCTGTTGCTGTCGATGGGATTACAGCGCATCGACACGCGCAAGCTGGTGAGTTAGGCATTACGGGCGCGGGCGCGGTGCAGCTGGCGAGGTGAGGAAAACCCGGCCGCCACCGCCGCCTGCTCCATGCGCTGGCCCTGCAATAAACGCTGTTCGGCGACCGCCAGACGAAGCTGTTCAAGATAGTCCCGCACCGATATCCCAAGATGTTGCTGAAAAAGCCGCGATAAATGGCGCGCGCTTACGTGCACCTTATCGGCTATTTCCTCTACGCCCCAGGCCAGTTCCGGGGCGGCAGAAAGCAGATCCTGCGCGCGATGCACCGCCGGGTGAATATGATTGCGATAGCGCAACCACGGCGAAAGCTGCGGGTCGTCGCCCGAACGGCGGAACCACACCACCATCTCGCGGGCCACGTCCAGCGCCGCTTTCGGCCCGCAGTAGCGGTTTATCAGGTGCAGCGACAGATCAATGCCTGAAGTGATCCCCGCGCTGGTCCAGATGCTCCGGTCTTCAACAAAAATACGGTTATCTTTCACCTGAGCGGTGGGGGCTGCGGCGCGCAGCCTTGCCAGCACGTCGTGATGGGTGGTGCACTGCACGCCGTTCATCAGCCCGGCCTTCGCCGCCAGAAGCGAGCCGGAGCAAACGCACATCAGATTGAGCCGCTGGCTGTGGATCTGCGGCTGCAGGCGGGTGAGCCAGCGGCGCACCTCCTCGGCCTGAGGGGTATCAAAATAGCGGTTGGAGTCGCAAACGCCCGGCAGCACAAGAAGGCTACCGGGCGGGAAGCTTTCCGGCAGCGGTTCAATGCCGCCAAAGCTCAGCCCGATAGAGGTTGTTACCTGCGGGTCGGGGCCAATGAAATGCAGGTGAAACGCGTCCCCGGCAAGCGTCAGCGTTTCCGCAGGCCCCGTGAGATCGAGCGACAGTACACCAGGCAAAACAACGAACCAGACCCCAACACTCACGATAAAGACTCCAGGCACTCGGCGACGGTTTGAACATCCGCAAAACGCCCCGCCAGCACCGTTTCAGTACGGTGGCGCAGGGTTGCGGCGTCCAGCGTAACGCCTTTCCAGCGCATCGGGAAGGTGAGCATAGCCTCGCTGACAAAAGAAACGCGATAGCCGAGGTCCGACGCCACGCGGGTTGTGGTTTCGCAGCACTGTTCCGTGCGCAGCCCGCAGATAATCAGGTGGTTGATACCTTGCGTCCGCAGCCAGTAATCCAGCCCGGTATCGGTAAACGCGTTGTGCACGTGCTTCTCGAACGTGACGTCCGCTTTATGGCTGAGGAACGGCATCGCCTTCACCGAGCCCGAGGCCAGCGAGAACGGGCCTTCATCATCAACGTGGAAGATATCCACCACCGGCACGCCCAAATCCTGACAGCCGGAAATCAGCCGCAAAATCGCCTGCTGAAAAGCCGGCACGTCGTCCTCCTGCCAGTAGTCACGGTGAAAGAAGGACTGCTGCGTATCAATATTAATAAGCGCGGAACGTGACATTTTCGGACTCCTCGTCGGTGGGTAGGATTACATTGTGACAAGGGGTATCGCGGTTGCTAATACCAAAAACGGACAGGGTGAGGGTGAATCGGGACGAGTTTGCGGATTTGCTTGTGGCAGTGTCGGATGGCGCTTGCGCTTATCCGACCTACGACGATACGGAATCGAGGGTTTTGTGGGGTGGATGGCGCTTCGCTTACGCGACCTACGGCTATACGGAATCAAGGATTTTGTGGGGTGGATGGCGCTTCGCTTACGCGACCTACGGCTATACGGAATCGAGGATTTTGTAGGGTGGATGGCGCTTCGCTTACGCGACCTACGGCTATACGGAATCGAGGGTATTGTAGGGTGGATGGCGCTTGCGCTTACGCGACCTACGGTTATACGGAATCGAGGATTTTGTAGGGTGGATAAGCGCAAGCGCCATCCACCGCTACGGGTTAAATCAGGACATCAGCGGCAGAAGCTGCTGGTAAATCTGGTTAAATACCTGCCGACGCCCGGCATAGCGCTGGTGACGTGCCATATCCGGGATGTGCTGCTGTTCCAGCTCCAGCTGTGGCAGCAGAGATTGCAGGGATTTTCCCGGTGACATCGCAATTTGCGCCAGGCGCGCCGCGCCGAGCGCCGGGCCTACGTCGCCGCCGGTGCGGTAATCCAACGTTTGCCCGCTGATATCCGCCAGCATTTGCCGCCAGTACGGGCTGCGCGCGCCGCCGCCGATAAGCGTAATGCTTTTCGGCGTGATGCCGCAGGAATGCACTACGTCCATGCCGTCTGCCAGCGCGTAGCCCACGCCTTCCAGCACCGATCGCGCAAGCTCCGCCGGGCCGTGCTGATGCGTTAAGCCAAAGAACACGCCTTTTGCCTGTGGGTTATTGTGCGGTGTACGTTCCCCGGACAGATAAGGTAGGAACCAGACAACGCCCGCATCTTCGTTAGCTTTTTCCGCCGCCGCCAGCAGGGCGGGAACCGAGCCTAAGCCGGTGAGTTTTGCCGCCCAGTCCAGGCAGGACGCGGCGCTGAGCATCACGGACATTAAATGCCAGCGGTTGGGAAGCGCGTGGCAGAAGCTGTGCACCGCGCTTTCTGGCTTGCTCCGAAAACCGTCGCTGACCGCGAAATAAACGCCGGACGTACCGAGCGATAGCATCGCCTGGCCCGCGTCTACCATGCCAACGCCAACGGCGCCTGCTGCATTATCGCCGCCGCCGGCCACCACGGGCACGGCAGACATTTTCCACGCCTCGGCCACCTCGGCTTTCAGAACGCCGGTGATTTCGCTGCCTTCAAAGAGTTCTGGCATGTGCTGGCGGCTCAGGCGACAGGCGTCGAGCATGGTGTCGCTCCAGTCGCGTTTTGCCACGTCCAGCCACATGGTGCCAGCCGCATCGGACATGTCGCTTGCGAACTTGCCTGTCATGCGCATGCGCAGATAGTCTTTCGGCAGTAGAACCTTGTTGATCTGCGCAAAGATATCCGGCTCGTGGCGTTCAACCCACAGCAGTTTTGGCGCGGTAAAGCCCGGCATCATCAGGTTGCCGGTGATGCTGCGGGAATCTTCAACGTTGGCTTCTAGCAGGGCGCACTCTTCGCCGCTGCGGCCATCGTTCCATAAAATCGCCGGGCGCAGCACCTGCTGCTTGCTGTCGATAAGCGTTGCGCCGTGCATTTGCCCGGCAATACCCAACGCTTTCACGCCCGTAAGAGAATGCTGTTCGCCAAGCGCTTTCATTGCCCGGTCGGTTGCCTGCCACCAGTCCTCTGGATCCTGTTCCGACCACAGCGGATGCGGGCGCGAAACGGTTAGCGGTTCAGTGCACGAGGCCAATACCTCGCCCTGCTCGCCGAGCAAAATCGCTTTTACGCCCGAGGTTCCGAGATCGATTCCGATATACATAATGGCAGTTCCTTAAAACCGACTAGATTGCTGAAGGCCTGGCGCTAAATGTCGGGTGGCACTTCGTTTACCCGACCTACGAAATATCCGTAGGGTAGATAAATGTTAGTGTCATCCACCACATCATGTCGGGTGGCACTTCGTTTACCCGACCTACGAAATATCCGTAGGGTAGATAAATGTTAGTGTCATCCACCACATCATGTCGGGTGGCACTTCGTTTACCCGACCTACGAAATATCCGTAGGGTGAATAAACTTTAGTGCCATCTACCACATCATGTCGGGTGGCACTTCGTTTACCCGACCTATGAAATATCCGTAGGGTGAATAAACTTTAGTGCCATCTACCACATCATGTCGGGTGGCACTTCGTTTACCCGACCTATGAAATATTCGTAGGGTGGATAAGCGTTAGCGCCATCCACCGCTACTAAGGCCTGGGGTTATTTGTCGAACAGGTAGTGATTTACCAGGTTTTCCAGCAGCTCCTGGTGGCCGCTCTGGTGCTGTGGTGCCAGATTATGCTGTTCAGCGTACTGCGCAATCTGCGCCAGCGACATCTGTCCTTTCAGAATTTGCTGGCCCAGTTCACCATTCCAGCCTGCGTAACGTTTCGCGACACGCTTATCCAGCTCGCCGTCTTCAATCATGCGCGCGGCGATTTTCAGCGACAGCGCCATCACGTCCATCGCGCCGATATGGCCGTAGAACAGGTCATATTTGTCGGTGCTCTGGCGACGCACTTTGGCATCAAAGTTCAGCCCGCCGGTGGAGAAGCCGCCCGCCTTGAGGATCTCGTACATCACCAGCGAGTTTTCTTCAACGCTGTTCGGGAACTGGTCGGTATCCCAGCCCAGCTGCGCATCGCCACGGTTGGCATCCACCGAGCCGAAGATTCCCAGGGCAATGGCGCTGGCGATTTCGTGATGGAAAGAGTGGCCTGCAAGCGTGGCGTGGTTCGCCTCGATGTTTACCTTGATCTCTTTTTCCAGACCAAACTGTTTCAGGAAGCCGTACACCGTCGCGACGTCGTAATCGTACTGGTGCTTGGTAGGTTCCTGCGGTTTCGGTTCGATTAGCAGAGTGCCGCGGAAGCCAATTTTGTGTTTGTGTTCAACCACCATCTGCATGAAGCGGCCAATTTGCTCGCGTTCCTGACGCAGATCGGTATTCAGCAGGGATTCGTAGCCTTCACGCCCGCCCCACAGCACGTAGTTTTCGCCGCCCAGCTGGTGCGTTGCGTTCATCGCCGCAACCACCTGCGAAGCCGCCCAGGAGAACACTTCCGGGTCCGGGTTGGTGGCCGCACCCGCGCCGTAGCGAGGGTTAGTAAAGCAGTTTGCCGTGCCCCACAGCAGCTTCACGCCGGTTTCCTGCTGTTTTTGCGCCAGCACTTCGGTCATCTGCGCGAAGTTGTTTTGATATTCCTTGAGGGAGGCACCTTCCGGCGACACGTCCACGTCGTGGAAGCAGTAATACGGCACGTTCAGCTTGTGGAAAAATTCAAAGGCGACGTCGGCCTTACGTTTTGCCAGCGCCATTGCGTCACCGGCCTGCTGCCATGGGCGCTCAAAGGCACCGACGCCGAACATATCCGCGCCGTTCCAGCAGAAGGTGTGCCAGTAACAGGCGGCAAAGCGCAGGTGTTCTTCCATGCGTTTACCGAGCACCAGCTCGTCCGGGTTGTAGTGGCGGAACGCCAGCGGGTTGGTGGTTTTGGTGCCTTCGAAACGAACGCGATCGAGTTGGTCGAAATAGGCTTGCATAGTGGACTCCGTAATCAGGAAAACTGCTGCCAGGCGAATGTGTACTTATCCTGGGTTTTCCATCGCCGTTGCTCAATTACGTTATTTCACACTGCGCTTTAGAGAATACCCAAATGTGCGCCACCTCGCAAAAACTGGTGAAAATATACAAAGAAATCATTCGAGCTCTATTCCAAAAATTAAGCAAAATGATGAGCGCGCTAATTTAAAAGAAGATCCCCATCATAAATTGAGAATTAAACCAAATTCCATAATGGGAAGATGAAAATCTGTAATTGCCGCTTTTTCATTCAGCGACAACAATTCGTTCGGTCTGCGGAAATATTTCATTCTTAAATCCGAATAATCAGGCCCTAAATATTTCAAGTTGTAGGTTGGCGGCAAGGGAGCTTATCCCCAGGAGCTTACTTCAGTAAGTGACTGGGGTAAGTGAGAGTAGCTAACACCCCTACAGCTCGAAGTATAACGGGCCACCCTACAGGTAAAAATAATATGAAGATTAAGAACATCTTACTGACTCTGTGTGCCTCGCTCGTTCTTACCAGCATGAGCGGCATCGCTAAAGAAGTGAAAATCGGCATGGCGATAGACGACCTGCGCCTTGAGCGCTGGCAGAAGGACCGCGATATTTTTGTTAAAAAGGCCGAGTCGCTGGGCGCAAAAGTATTTGTCCAGTCGGCGAACGGCAACGAAGAAACCCAAATGTCGCAAATTGAAAACATGATCAATCGTGGCGTAGACGTGCTGGTTATTATTCCCTACAACGGCCAGGTATTAAGTAACGTTGTCGCCGAAGCAAAGCGCGAGGGCATAAAAGTATTAGCCTATGACCGCATGATTAATAACGCGGATATCGATTTTTATATCTCGTTTGATAATGAAAAAGTTGGTGAATTACAGGCGCAAAGTCTCGTCGATAAAGTCCCGTCCGGGAATTATTTCTTAATGGGCGGCTCGCCGGTTGATAATAATGCCAAACTGTTCCGCGCAGGCCAGATGAAAGTATTAAAACCCTATATCGACAGCGGAAAAATTAACGTTGTCGGCGATCAGTGGGCGGATGGCTGGCTGCCGGAAAACGCGCTGAAAATTATGGAAAATGCCCTGACGGCGAACAATAACAAAATCGATGCGGTTGTCGCCTCCAACGATGCCACGGCGGGCGGTGCAATTCAGGCGCTGAGCGCGCAGGGGCTGGCGGGCAAGGTGGCGATATCCGGCCAGGATGCGGATCTTGCGGGCGTGAAGCGCATTATCGCCGGAACGCAAACTATGACGGTCTATAAGCCCATCGTCAAACTGGCAAATACCGCCGCGGAAATTGCCGTGGAATTAGGCGAAGGCAAGCAGCCCGCGTCCGACGCCGTGCTTAATAACGGCCTGAAAGACGTTCCGTCCCGCCTGTTAACGCCTGTCGAAGTGGATAAAGCCAATATCGACAGCACCGTGGTTGCCGACGGCTTCCATAAAAAGAGCGAGCTCTAACCCATATCGCCCGCGGTCCGCTGCGGGCGGCAATCTTTAAATACGGGGGAGTTATGGCTTACCTGCTGGAAATGAAAAATATCACCAAGGCTTTTGGCGTGGTGAAGGCGGTGGATAACGTCAGCCTTGCGGTTAACGCCGGGGAAGTGATGTCGCTGTGCGGCGAAAACGGCTCCGGCAAGTCGACGCTGATGAAGGTGCTGTGCGGCATCTATCCCTACGGCAGCTATGAGGGCGAAATCTGGTTTGCCGGGGAGAAGCTTGAGGCGAGCCACATCCGCGATACCGAACGCAAAGGGATCGCCATCATTCACCAGGAGCTGGCGCTGGTGAAGCATCTGACCATTCTGGAGAATATTTTCCTCGGCGCGGAAATGTCGCGTTTCGGCGTGCTGGACTATGACAGCATGACGCTGCGCTGCCAGAAGCTGCTGGCGCAGGTAAACCTGACGCTTTCGCCGGATACCCGCGTGGGGGATTTAGGCCTTGGGCAACAGCAGCTTGTTGAGATAGCCAAAGCGCTGAACAAACAGGTGCGCCTGCTGATTCTGGATGAGCCAACGGCCTCGCTGACCGAACAGGAAACGGCGGTGCTGCTGCGGATAATCCGCGATTTGCAGGATCACGGCATCGCCTGCATTTACATCTCCCACAAGCTCAATGAAGTGAAAGCCATCTCGGATTCCATCTGCGTGATCCGCGACGGGCAGCCCATCGGCACGCGCGATGCGGAGCTCATGAGCGAGGCGGACATTATCACCATGATGGTGGGCCGCGAACTGACGGCGCTGTACCCGAGCGAACCGCACCAAACGGGCGAGGAGATTCTGCGCGTTGAGCATCTTACCGCCTGGCACCCGGTTAACCGGCACATCAAACGGGTAAACGATATTTCGTTCTCGCTGCGCAAGGGGGAAATTCTCGGCATCGCGGGGCTGGTGGGCGCGGGGCGTACCGAAGCGGTGCAGTGCCTGTTTGGCGTATGGCCGGGTAAATCGGAAGGAAAGGTCTACATCGACAACCAGCCGGTCACTATTACCCGCTGCCAGCAGGCTATCGCCCACGGTATCGCCATGGTGCCGGAAGATCGCAAAAGAGATGGCATCGTGCCGGTGATGGCGGTGGGGCAGAACATCACGCTCGCCTCGCTCGGCCAGTTCTCCGGCGCGTTGAGCCACCTTGACGACGCCGCAGAACAGAACTGCATTTTGCAGTTCATCCAGCGGCTGAAGGTTAAAACGTCTTCCCCGGCGCTGGCCATCGGGCGGCTTAGCGGCGGCAATCAGCAAAAGGCGATTCTTGCCCGCTGCCTGCTGCTTAACCCGCGCATTCTCATTCTTGATGAGCCCACGCGCGGCATCGATATTGGCGCGAAATACGAAATCTACAAGCTCATTAATCTCCTGGTTCAGCAGGGAATTGCGGTGATTGTAATTTCTTCCGAACTGCCCGAGGTGCTCGGCCTGAGCGACCGGGTGCTGGTAATGCACGAGGGGCGTATCAAAGCCAACCTGATTAACCACAACCTGACCCAGGAACAGGTCATGGAAGCGGCACTGAGGAGTGACCATCATGTCGAAAACCAACCCGTCTGAAATCAAACTTGCCGCGTCCGGGCCGGGGCTGTCGTTTGGCGGCCTGAAGTCCTTGAACCTGCAGGTGTTTGTAATGATTGCCGCCATTATCGTCATCATGCTGTTTTTTACCTGGATGACGGACGGCTCGTATCTCAGCGCGCGTAACATCTCCAACCTGCTGCGCCAGACGGCGATCACCGGGATTCTAGCCGTCGGCATGGTGTTTGTGATTATCTCGGCGGAAATCGACCTGTCGGTTGGCTCGATGATGGGCCTGCTGGGCGGCGTGGCGGCGATTTTCGACGTCTGGCTGGGCTGGCCGCTGCCGCTGACCATCGCGGTGACGCTCGCGCTCGGCCTGCTGTTGGGGGCCTGGAACGGCTGGTGGGTGGCGTATCGCAAGGTTCCATCCTTTATTGTGACTCTCGCAGGCATGCTGGCGTTTCGCGGCGTGCTGATTGGGATCACCAACGGCACCACGGTTTCGCCAACCAGCGCGGCGATGTCGCAGATTGGCCAAAGCTATTTGCCGGATGGGATAGGTTTCGGCGTCGGCGTGTTGGGGCTGATGGCGTTCGTGGCGTGGCAGTGGAGGCTGCGGGTACGTCGCCAGGCGCTTGGGCTTGCTGCACCTGCGTCCACCGGCGTGGTCGGGCGTCAGGCTATCACCGCGGTTATTGTGCTTGGCGCTATCTGGCTGTTGAACGATTATCGCGGCGTGCCGACGCCGGTGCTGATTCTGGCGCTGCTGCTGCTTGCGGGCATGTTTATGGCGACGCGTACCGCCTTTGGCCGCAGAATCTACGCCATCGGCGGCAACATCGAGGCGGCGCGCCTTTCGGGCATCAACGTTGAGCGCACCAAGCTCGCCGTCTTTGCCATTAATGGCCTGATGGTGGCAATCGCCGGGCTGATCCTCAGCTCGCGCCTGGGGGCCGGTTCTCCCTCGGCGGGGAACATCGCCGAGCTGGATGCTATCGCCGCCTGCGTTATTGGCGGCACCAGCCTCGCCGGGGGCGTGGGCAGCGTCGCCGGAGCGGTGATGGGCGCATTTATTATGGCCTCTCTCGACAACGGCATGAGTATGATGGACGTCCCGACGTTCTGGCAGTACATCGTCAAAGGGGCCATTTTGCTGTTGGCGGTATGGATGGACTCGGCAACGAAACGCCGGGCCTGAGAGTGTGTAAGCGATCACAATGCCGGGGCAATCTTCCCCGGCTTTGCCGTCGCTGTGGTATTCAAACACGGGGTGATTTTGGGAATCTTTAGCATGTTTGAGAAACGTCATCGCATTACGTTGTTATTCAATGCCAATAAGGCCTACGACCGCCAGGTGGTCGAAGGCGTGGGCGAATATTTGCAGGCGTCTCAATCAGAATGGGACATTTTTATCGAAGAGGACTTTCGCGCGCGTATCGACAACATAAAGGAGTTGGGCGACGGCGTGATTGCAGATTTCGACGATACGGAAATTGAAAGATTGCTCAAAGGCGCTAACGTGCCGATTGTCGGCGTAGGCGGCTCCTACCATCGGCCTGAGCATTATCCGCCGGTGCATTACATCGCCACGGACAACCATGCCCTGGTGCAGAGCGCGTTTTTGCATTTGAAAGAAAAGGGCGTGCATCGTTTCGCGTTTTACGGGCTGCCTGGCTCCAGCAATAAGCGCTGGGCCGTCGAGCGTGAACACGCCTTCCGCGAGCTGGTTGCGGAGGAAAAGTATCGCGGCGTGGTGTATCAGGGAATCGAAACCGCGCCGGAAAACTGGCAGCACGCGCAAAACAGGCTGGCAGACTGGGTGCAAACCCTGCCGCCGCAGACGGGGATTATCGCGGTCACCGATGCCAGGGCGCGCCATTTGCTACAGGTCTGCGAGCATCTGCATATTCCGGTGCCGGAAAAGCTGTGCGTTATCGGTATTGATAACGAGGAGCTGACGCGCTACCTGTCGCGCGTGGCGCTGTCTTCCGTGGCGCAAGGCACCAGGCAGATGGGCTATCAGGCCGCCAAACTACTGCATCGCCTGCTGGATAACGAAGCGCTGCCGCTGCAACGGGTGCTGGTGCCGCCGGTGCGGGTGGTGGAACGGCGCTCGACGGATTACCGCTCGCTGCACGATCCGGCGGTGATTCAGGCGATGCACTACATCCGCAATCATGCCTGCAAGGGCATTAAGGTGGAGCAGGTTTTGGACGCGGTGGGCATTTCACGGTCCAATCTGGAAAAGCGCTTCAAAGAAGAGGTGGGTGAAACCATTCACGCGGTCATTCATGCGGAAAAGCTTGAGAAAGCGCGGAGTTTATTGATTTCCACGTCCTTGTCGATCAACGAGATATCGCAAATGTGCGGCTATCCGTCTTTGCAGTATTTCTATTCGGTATTTAAAAAAGAGTATGACGCCACGCCGAAAGATCACCGCGAACGCTACAGCGAGATTATGGTTTAAATAAAAAAAAACGCCTTCTGAAGGAAGGCGTTCAAATGTATCTATTATTATTAACTTAGTTTTAACAACGCTATTTTTGTAATTAGTTAGCAGCCATTAATCGCTGGTTACTCTGATACATAGCAAACAGATAATTGTTATAGCTATTACCTTTCGTCGAGTAGCCTTTCAGCTTATGAATCATATTGCTGGCCGTTACTTCCTGATCGGCTTTACGCAGCTGCGCGCGCGATTTACGGAATGATTTGTATGCCGCATGCGTATTCAGATTAGTAACGTAAGCGCTCACGCCTTCCTTCACTGAATCGTAATGCTGGTAACCTTTTACCTTGCCGGAACCGCTGTTGCAGTGACGCGTGCCGCATTTCATGCCGAAAAGGTTATTGTTGCTGCGCGCAAGTTTGGACGTACCCCAACCGCTCTCAGCCGCCGCCATCGTTGCCACCATGTTGGTAGGGATGATGTCGACTTTTTCCATCAGCTGATTCCACGGCACACGGCTGGTATTACCGTTCCATGCAATTTTGTAGCGCTGAGTAATGCCTTTCAGGCGCGTGCGCTCAGACGGCGACCAGCGCTTTTCGTACTGCTTAGAGACAAGCCAGTTACGATCGGCGGTGATAGCAGCATTTTGACTAGTAATGTATGGCATGACCGTCCGGAGAAACGCTTTTTTTCTAGGTGTTCCGGAAGGGTATTTTCGCAAATCAGGGAGCGATGCCAATTCACTATTGCGAGAATACTCTTTCTTACTACTTGCCAGTTTCTTACTTGGTTTTTTCGTGCTGTGTATCTTGGTACTTTTTGTTTTAACTACATGGGCTTTATGCGATTTTGGCTCATGTTTACTTGCTATTACCCCAGTTGAAAAACTGAAGGTGAGTAACATAAGTATCGCAGCCCCAAATCGTCGGATTGGGGTTGATATCATTAGATCTCCTGGGCGGATCGTTGCGTCTCGTGTGCCTTAATCGTCAAAGGATTCGGAAAAAGTAAAGGCGAATACTAACAAAAATAACCTGCCAGGGCACCAAAAGAAATAATCCCAATCTGAAACGTTGTCACGTACGATCTTCTTATGACGGCGAAAAGTATCGCAATATGCGAGAGTTATCGCATATTTTAACGAAATGATACCCAGATCACTCATCCTGCTCTCTCCTCCCTCCGCAGCCCCTTTTCAGGATGAATATCCCAAGCGAAAACAATGCCACACTGGTTAAAAGATACCCATGGGCAAAAAAAATGAAAAAAATTCCTCTGCTGCTTTTGCTGTTCCCGGGGCTCGCGTTGGCCAACTGGTCCGCTGCGGGGTTGGAAAGCTTTAAAGAACAAAGCCCTGGGCTATTTGTGAGCGATTCAAAGCTTGAAAAAGGGGCGCTGCCGCTTAGCCTGAAGCTTGACCAGGCATGTTGGCAGCCCGCCGAAACCATCAGGCTCAATCAGATGCTCTCGCTCAAACCCTGTGAAGGCGACGCGCCGCAGTGGAAGCTTTTCCGCGCCGGGGACTATCAGGTGCAAATCGACACGCGAAGCGGCACGCCAACCCTGATGCTGAGCGTAAAAAGCACCGCAGCCGCCGCGCCCGTTGACGTCACCCGCCAGTGCCCGAAATGGGACGGCAAGCCCCTGACGCTGGACGTCAGCAAAACTTTCGCCGAAGGCCAGCGGGTGCGTGATTTCTACAGCGGCCAGACGGCCACCGTTAAGCAGGGCCAGATAAGCATGATGCCTGCGGCAAACGGCAACGGACTGCTGCTGCTGGAAAGCGCGTCGACGGAGAAAATCGCGCCGTTTAGCTGGCACAACGCGACGGTCTACTTCGTGCTGACCGACCGTTTCGAAAACGGCAACCCGAACAACGACCACAGCTACGGCCGCCACAAAGACGGCATGGACGAAATTGCCACCTTCCACGGCGGGGACCTGGCGGGCCTAACCAGCAGGCTAGACTACCTGCAAAATCTCGGCGTGAACGCGCTGTGGATAAGTTCGCCGCTTGAGCAGATTCACGGCTGGGTCGGTGGCGGCACCAAAGGCGACTTCCCGCATTACGCCTATCACGGCTACTACACGATGGACTGGACGAAGCTCGACGCCAACATGGGCACCGCAGACGACCTGCGCAAGCTGGTGGACGAAGCCCACAGGCGCGGCATTCGCATCCTGTTTGATATCGTCATGAACCACACCGGCTATGCCACGCTTGCCGACATGCAGGAGTATCAGTTCGGCGCGCTGTATCTCAAGGGCGATGAAATAACTAAAACCCTCGGCAAACGCTGGACCGACTGGCAGCCCGGCCCGGGCCAAAGCTGGCACACCTTCAATGATTACATCAATTTCAGCGACAAAACCGCCTGGCAAGACTGGTGGGGCAAGAACTGGATACGCACCGACATCGGCGATTACGACAACCCCGGTTTTGACGACATCACCATGTCCCTCGCATTCCTGCCGGATATAAAAACCGAGTCCACGAAGGTCGCCGGGCTGCCGGTGTTTTACCGCCACAAGCCGGACACCAACGCTAAAGAGATTGCGGGGTACACGGTGCGCGATTACATGACGCACTGGCTCAGCCAGTGGGTGCGCGACTACGGCATCGACGGCTTCCGGGTTGATACGGCAAAACACGTGGAAAAAGAGGCGTGGAAGCAGCTGAAAGCGCAGTCGGTTGAGGCGCTAGGGGCGTGGAAGAAAGCCAACCCGGACAAGGCGATGGACGACTCGCCGTTCTGGATGACGGGCGAATCCTGGGGCCACGGCGTCATGCGAAGCGACTATTACAACAGCGGCTTCGACGCGATGATCAACTTTGACTATCAGGAGCAGGCGGCAAAAGCTGTCGACTGCCTGTCGAACATCGATCTCACATGGCAGCAGATGGCCGACAAACTGCAGGATTTCAACGTACTTAGCTACCTTTCCTCGCACGATACCCGCCTGTTCCGCGAAGGCGGCCAGCGGGCGGCAGAACTGCTGCTGCTGGCTCCGGGCGCGGTGCAGATCTTCTATGGCGACGAAACCGAGCGGCCGTTTGGCCCAACGGGATCCGACCCGCTACAGGGCACGCGTTCCGATATGAACTGGGGGAAAAATGCCGCCACGCTCGCGCACTGGGAGAAAATCAGCCAGTTCCGCGCGCGTCACCCGGCGGTGGGGTCCGGTAAACAAAACACCCTCAGCATGAAAGAGGGATACGGGTTTAGCCGCCAGGCGGGCGATGACAAAATCATGGTGGTTTGGGCGGGCAACCCGTAAAAGCCTCAGCGCTTGGCGCTTTGAAGCGGGTTAGATTTACGGATCTCTTTGTAAATAGCCTGAACTTCACGGGCGTATTTACGGCGTTTGGCTTCCTGCTTAGCCGTCTCGCGGAAGCCTGCGTTATAGGCACCTACGGCTCGCCAGCTCACGCCCCAGCGCTTAAACGCCAGCGCGAGATAATAGGCTCCGGCATGGATATTCAGGCAGGCATCCGTGCGCAAATCTTCCGGCGTGATGCCGAGCTTTTCCAGATGCTTAAAGTTTTGCGAATGGATTTGCATATACCCCACGGCGTATTCGGTGGGGGAAATAACGTTTAGCGCGTCGGCTCGCCAGGAGGATTCGCGAAACGAAATCGCGCGAAGGAGATCGGGTTCGATGTTAAAGGCTTTTCCTGCGCGATCGTAACATTTGGCCTGCACTGCGGGCGTTAGCAGTAACGCCAGCATGAGTAACGTTGACTTTTTCATCCATGAAGGTGCCTTATGGTGTGGACGCTCCGTGCGTGTTAAAAAGCGGCGTAAAACGCGGCTGCTATACTCAAGAGCGGACAAGGTTAGTCCAGACAGTCAGCTAGATACAGTAAATAAAAGATTCACTTCTGCTTAACGTTATGCAATTTCCGCCCGGCTCAAGGGCTGCCATTGAAACTTTCTTTTCAGCATATTTCGCTGACTAAACCCACTTTATTAGAGATTGCGACGGTTGAGGCCGCGTCTGCTAAGTTTGCACCGCGTCTTTCACGGCGTTATGGTTAGCCTCTTTTCGACAGCAAGCGACAGATTTACGTTATGACGTTTTCACTTTTCGGCGACAAATTTACCCGCCACGCAGGCATCACGCGCCTGATGGAGGACCTCAACGACGGTTTACGTACGCCGGGCGCGATCATGCTCGGCGGGGGTAACCCGGCACAGATTCCAGCGATGAACGATTATTTTCAAAACCTGCTGGCAGACATGCTGGCGAGCGGGAAAATGACCGACGCGCTATGCAACTACGACGGTCCGCAGGGGAAAAGTGAGCTTCTGAACGCGCTTGCCGCGATGCTGCGCAGCGAATTAGGCTGGGATATCGAACCACAGAATATTGCACTGACAAACGGCAGCCAAAGCGCATTTTTCTACTTGTTTAACCTGTTTGCCGGTCGCCATGCGGATGGCAGCACTAAAAAAGTGCTCTTCCCGCTTGCGCCTGAATACATTGGTTACGGTGATTCGGGCCTTGAGGAGGACCTGTTTGTCTCGGCGCGTCCTAACATCGAACTGCTGCCGGAAGGCCAGTTTAAATACCACGTCGATTTCGAGCATCTGCACATCGGCGAAGACACCGGCATGATCTGCGTCTCGCGTCCGACCAACCCGACGGGCAACGTCATCACCGACGAAGAGCTGATTAAGCTCGACGCGCTGGCCCATCAGCACGGGATCCCACTGGTTATCGACAACGCTTACGGCGTGCCTTTCCCCGGCATTATCTTTACGGAAGCCCGCCCGCTGTGGAATCCGAATATCGTGCTGTGCATGAGCCTGTCGAAGCTAGGCCTGCCGGGCACCCGCTGCGGTATCATCATCGCCAACGAAAAAATCATCTCCGCCGTCAGCAACATGAACGGCATCATCAGCCTGGCGCCGGGCGGCATTGGCCCCGCGATGGCAACCGAGATGATCAAGCGTAACGATCTGCTACACCTTTCCGAAAACGTCATCAAACCCTTCTATTATCAGCGCGTTCAGGAAACTATCGCCGTTATTCGCCGCTACCTGTCCCCGGAACGCTGCCTGATCCACAAGCCAGAAGGGGCGATTTTCCTTTGGCTGTGGTTTAAGGATTTGCCGATCACCACCGAACTGCTCTACCAGCGCCTGAAAAAGCGCGGCGTGCTGATGGTGCCGGGGGATTACTTCTTCCCTGGTCTGGATAAGCCGTGGCCGCACACGCACCAGTGCATGCGCATGAACTACGTGCCGGATCCAGAAAAGATAGAGGCGGGCGTGAAGATTCTGGCGGAAGAAATCGAACGAGCCTGGGCCGAAGCGGACCAAGGGAATTGAGTAGGGCGGGTAAGGCGTCGCCGCCGCCCGCAGCAGGAAATGAACCATAAAAAAAGCGGGAGGATGCTCCCGCTTTTTTTGTTACTTCGCTAGCGTCCAGGCCTGTTGCCAGGCGAAACCGTAGCCAGGCTCATAGCCAAACGCGCTTTTCGACCACTGCTTGCAGTAGCCTGCATAAGGCAGCGGACGGCACTGATAAACCTTATTGTCCTTAGGCTGCAGAACGCGGGTACCGGCTTTGTAGCTCGACAGGCCCTGCGGGAACACGTAGTCGTATTTTCCGCCTGCGGCGCTGTCCGTCAGGCTAAAGGCCTGGCTTTGCTGCGACAGCGTGCCGGCCGCGTCTTTTGCTACCACCACCAGCGTATAATTGCCCGGCGAGACATTGCTGACAGGAAGCGTGTAGGTCACGGTGTTGTTGGTCACCGCGGCCTTCTGCTGCGCTTTTTGGCTGTTATCCGCGCCAAAAACGCTCATCGTCAAATCTAAAGAGCCCTTCACCGCCACGTCATATTTCAGGCTGAGCGTTTTACGTGCCGCGTCGTAATCCTGGTTGAGATTAGACAGCGTGAAGCTGTTCACATTAACCGGTGCCTGCGGCTGGATCTCAATTTCAACCCGGCTCAGATTACCGTTTGCAGCTGTATAAATATTGTTATCTCCATAAGTTGGAGAAATATTTCCAGCACCGTCTTTCACGCCCGCGCGTAAAGTATTGCTCGATTTATTTATTTGGCTGGCGAAATTATAACCCCAGCTGCTGGCTTTTCCCTGCGTGGCGTTTGGCACCGTCCAGGTAATATTCTGAGCGGTAAGTTCAGAAGTATTATCGAATAAACGGGCAATCACCTTATCGCCGGTATTCAGATCTTCACGCGGCTGAATCTGGCCAATCTGTTTACTCCACTGATCCACTACCGTGCTTCCGCCGCCGAAATCAACGTCAATAACCTGATAGAAGCTGTTGGAGGTATCCGCGATTTCCCATACGCCATAAATGACCTGATAGCCGGTGCGCGAAGGGACGTTACAGCTGTGGGTGACCGTGGAATTAGGCGCGTCGCCGTAGCCTTCGTACTGGCAGAACGGCTTGCTTTCAAAGGCCGCGCGGGACAGCGGCTGGTTAGGGGACCAGTCCTGTTTAGTGATGTAATAGCGCCAGTTTGCGGTGCGATGCGGGGCGGTGTGGGTCCAGACAAAGTTATGCTGGCCCGCGCTCATCGGCTGTTTTGCCCAGCGGCCTGCGGTTTGCTCGTCTACGTCAGAAAAGTTGCTGTGCCCGGCGCTGGCGAGGCTGCCGTCAGCGGGGCCGCTTGCCGGGAACCCGCTCGGCGCTTCCATACTCTGTGGTTCATACTGCGCGGAGCCGCAGCCGGAATTGTGGTTCAGGCTACAGCTATAAACACGGCTTTCCGGCGATGAGATATAACCGTGTGCCCATGAATATATTGGTGAGGCCAATATAATAGATGAAATAACGCAATTACGTATATTCATACATATCCTCAATATAATTGATAATATAAATAGTTAATTCAAATAAAACGCATGAAGCCGGAAAATCCGGCTTTCACAATCTAATCAATATAGAGAGGGTGAACAATCTATGTATTTATATGGACATTAATCTCAGCAATAGGGAATAACGTGTTTAAGTTAATTCTGACAATAATCTGGAATCTATTAAGCGGTTTTGGGCAAGAAAATATCTTGCCCCTCGATCAGTGAATAACGGGCAAAGCGTCGTACCCTTTCAGGCGATAATTAAGCATCGAAATACCCCAGCAGACGATAAACAGCCCAACCACCGCGAAGCCCGCGTTGCCGAGGTTATCGTTAAGCATGTTCACCCAGCGCCAAGCGCCGGTATGCAGATCGAACCTGTCCGCCAGCAGCCCCAGCGCTTCCAGGCCGCCGATAAACAGCGCTACGACGACGGAGGTGCCGGTGATCGTCATGTTGTAATAGATTTTGCGCTGCGGTTTGTTGAACGCCCAGCCGTAAGCGCCGACCATGATCACGTTATCGAGCGTGTCCACCAGCGCCATGCCGCTGGCAAACAGCGCCGGAAAGACCAAAATCGACCAGATCGACATGCCGCTCGACGCGCTGGCGGCCGAAATTCCCAGCACGCCAATTTCGGTAGCGGTATCGAAGCCGAGGCCAAACAGAAAGCCCACCAGATACATATGCCAGCTTTTGCCGATAAGCCGGAAGGTGGAGCGGAACAGCCAGCTCATCATGCCGCCGCCGTTGAAATCCGTTTCCGCTTCCGCCAGCGGTTTGCCGCGCTTGAGCCTGCGAAAACTGCGCCACACGCCGCGCAGAATCACCAGATTCACCAGCGCCATCGCCAGCAGAAAACAGGCGGAAACCGCCGTGCCGATCGCGCCGCCAACGTCGTGGAACCAGTCCATTTTGCTCTGGAATGCGGCAGCGGTGGCGGCAATGGCGATCGAGGCCAGCACCACAATGCTCGAATGGCCGAGCGAGAACCACGCGCCAACGCCGAACGGACGCTTGCCCTGCTGCATCATCTTGCGCGTCACGTTATCGATCGCGGCAATGTGGTCGGCATCCACGGCGTGGCGCAGGCCGTAGCACCAGGCCAGCAGGCTCGCGGCCATCAGCGCCGTACTGTGGTGAAACGATGCCAGCGCCCATGCCCAGGCGGCAAGATTGGCGGCGGCAAGCACCGCCAGCAGCGCAGCGGCGCGGGGATTATTGCGAAGTACACGCACGAACATCTTTTTATCCTTGAGAAGCGGGGGTTAAACGGGCGGCGGCAATGACGGCCTGGCCGAATGAGAGGGCACCGTCGCCCGCGGGCAGCAGGCTTGGGAAAAGCAGCGTGAAATCGGCGAGATGATGGCTAAAACGCTCGCGCATCAGGCGGTTATGCAGCACGCCGCCGCTAAAAATAATCGTTTTAATGCCCAGCTTTTCGGCATGCAGGCGGGCGAGATCGGCAAAACCTTTCGCCAGCGCATCGTGAAAAGCCCAGGCGCGCACCGGGGCCGGTTCGCACCAGCTGAGCCACTGCTGCCAGAAGGTCGCTAAATCTAGCCTGGCGTCGAGAAGCGGCAGGGTGACGGGATGCAGGCACTCGGCGCTTTGCGATGCCAGCGCTTCAAGTGCGCAGGCCGCTTCCCCTTCGTAGCTAAGGCTTTGCGGCGTGCAGTTCAGCGCGCAGGCCGCCGCGTCAAACAATCGTCCCGTAGAGGAAGCCGGTGGCGAATTGATGCCACGACCCACGGCGTTCGCCAGCGGCTGCCAGTTTTGCTCGCGAACCGCCGCCGTTTCTGACCGCTGCTGCCAGTCCGGAACGAAGTCCAGACAGTGCGCGAGCAGATTGCGCCACGGCTGGCGCGCCGCCAGATCGCCGCCCGGCAGCGCGACGGCGGGCAGACCGCCGAGATGCTCACACCGCCGATAGCTCACCCGCAGGCATTCGCCGCCCCACAGCGCGTTATTCGCCCCCATGCCGATGCCGTCCAGCGTCAGCGCAATCACCTCCGGGCCGTCCAGCGGCCAGTCGTGTTCCGCAAGGCAGGCGGCGGCATGGGCGTGATGATGCAAAACTTCGCTAACGGGCGCGCCCAGCTCGCGGCCCAGTCTGGCGCTGTGATAGCCGGGATGCGCGTCAACGGCCACGTGCTGCGGGGTGAAATCATAGGTTTGACACATCAGCGCCCGCGCCCGCTGCCAGTGCTGCGCAACGCCCTCTTCGGCGAGATCGCCAAGATGCTGGCTGAGCACCGCCTGGCCGCCGCGCAGCAGGCAGAACGTGTTTTTCAGATCCGAACCCGTCGCCAGTATCGGCGGCAGATCGTTAAAGCCCGGCGGCAGCGGCAGGGCGTCCGGCACAAAGCCCCGCGCGCGGCGCAGCATTTCACCGCTGGCGCGCACTACCGAGTCGTCCATGCGCTGAACGATATCGCGATTATGCAGCAGCCAGCCGTCGGCGATATCTGCCAGATCGGCCAGCGCCTGCTCGTTGGTCAGCGCGGGCGGCCTGCCGTTCAGGTTGCCGGAGGTCATCACCAGCGGCCCGCCAAAGTCCTGCATCAGCAGGTGTTGTAGCGGGTTCGCGGGCAGCATCACACCGACTTCCGTCAGGCCCGGCGCGATAGCGTCGCTTAACTCGCTCAACGATGATTTATCCAGCAGAACGATGGGCGCGGCGGGAGCGTTGAGCAGCGCCATGACGTCGGCAGGCAGGCCGTTGCCGTTCGCCAGCATCACCGCCAGCGGCTTGGTAGGGCGACGCTTGCGCTCGCGCAGCCGCCGTACCGCCGCGCCGTTGCGCGCATCCACGGCGAGATGAAAACCGCCGAGGCCCTTAACCGCGACTATTTGCCCGGCCTTAAGGGCCGAAACCGCTTCCTGCAACGCCAGCCCGCGCGCCAGATGCTGCTCGCCGCTTTGCCAGAAAAGCTGCGGCCCGCAGTCGGGGCAGGCCACCGGCTGGGCGTGAAAGCGTCGGTCCATCGGATGACGATATTCGGCGTCGCAGGCCGGGCAGAGGGGAAAAGCCGCCATCGCCGTTTTAGGCCGGTCATACGGCATGCTGTGGATTATCGTAAAGCGCGGCCCGCAGTGGGTGCAGTTGATAAACGGGTAGCGATAGCGGCGGTCGGCAGGGTCGTTTAGCTCGCGCAGGCAGTCCGGGCACGTAGCGGCATCCGGAACGATCTGCGTATCCATCGTGCCGGTATCGCTGTGGCGAATAGTGAAATCCTGCGGCAGGGTTTCCCAGCGCATGGCCGATGACGAAATGTCGTCAATACGCGCCAGCGGCGGGCAGTGGGCGTGAAGCTGGGCGACAAACTCGTGTGCATCTGCCGCGAGGCGCACGATAACCCCCGCGCCGTCGTTGCAGACGTCGCCGCAGAGCTTGAGCCGCTGGGCCAGCTGCCAGACAAAAGGCCGGAAGCCAACGCCCTGCACTTTGCCGCGAATGCGCAGCATCACGCCGTTAAAATTCACGTTTTATCCTGTAAGATGTTGAAAATTCAAGTGGCGGACGTCGGATGGCGCTAACGCTTATCCGACCTACATCCGCTCAACCTTCGTAGGGTGGATAAGCGCCAGCGCCATCCACCGCTTACCAGGATGAAATTACGCCTCAACCGCCTGGCGCAACCTCGCCTTCATATCGCTGTACGTCGTCTGCGCGTACGTTTCGGCCCACTGCTGGTCGGCAATATGGCTGACGTTCACCGCGCAATATTTGGTTTCCGGCGTTTTGGAAATCGGGTCGAGATTATCCTGCGTCAGCTCGTTGCACGCGCCGATCCACCACTGATAGGTCATGTACACCGAGCCTTTGTTGATGCGCTCGTTCACGTCCGCGCGGCTGATCACCTTGCCGCGCCGGGAGCTGACCCACACCAGCTGTTTGTCCTTCACGCCGAGGCGCATCGCGTCTTCCGGGTGCATCTGCACGAAGCCCGGTTCGTCGGCGAGGGTTTGCAGCGCGGCGCAGTTGCCGGTCATCGAACGGCAGGAGTAATGGCCCACTTCGCGCACGGTACAGAGCACCAGCGGATAATCCTCGTCCGGCACTTCCGCAGGCGCGCGCCACTCGGCGGCAAACAGCTGGCCTTTGCCGGTTGGCGTATCGAACCTGCTGTCCTTGTAGAGATAAGGCGTGCCGGGATGGTCAAGCGTTGGGCAAGGCCACTGCACGTGGCCCATATCGCCCATTTTTTCGTAGGTCACGCCGTAGAACAGCGGGCACAGTTCGCGCATCTCGTCCCAGATTTTCTGGTTGCTGTCGTAGCGCATCGGGTAGCCCATTTCGGTGGCGAGCAGGCTGATGATTTCCCAGTCGCGCTTGACGTTGTACTTCGGCTCGATGGCCTTTTCAAAACGCTGGAAGCCGCGATCCGCGCAGGTGAACACGCCGCCGTGCTCGCCCCAGGAGGTGGCGGGCAGCAGCACGTCGGCCACCTCGGCGGTTTTGGTCATGAAGATGTCCTGTACCACCACGAAGTCGAGCGCCTCGAAGCCGCTGCGCACCAGGCCCAGGTCCGCTTCGGTCTGCAAAGGGTCTTCGCCCATGATGTAATAGGCCTTGATTTTGCCTTCCAGCGCCAGGTGCGGTACCTCGGTAATACGCACGCCCACTTCGGCGTCCATATCTGCGGCGTTAATGCCCCAGGCGTTGGCGAACTTAGCCCTCACCTCCGGGTTAACCACGTCCTGATAGCCGGGGAACTGGTTTGGCAGCACGCCCATGTCGCAGGCGCCCTGCACGTTATTCTGCCCGCGAACCGGGCCGACGCCGACGTTTTCGCGCCCCAGGTTGCCGGTCAGCAGCGCGAGGCTCGAAAGCCCTTTCACCACGTCCACCGCCTGGCCAAACTGGGTGACGCCCATGCCCCACATGATGGTGGCGGAAGGCGCGGCGGCGAAGGTGCGCATCGCCTGACGAACCTGCTGGGCCGGAACGCCGGTCAGGTGTTCCACGTCTTCCGGCGCGTAGCCCTTAACGATTTCGCGGTAGGCGTCCAGCCCTTCGGTAAATTTCGCGACGTACTCTTTATCGTAGAGATTCTCTTCGAGCAGCACGTACGCAAAGGCGTTGACCAGCGCCATATTGCAGCCATTTTTCAGCTGCAAATGCTGATCGGCAATGCGCGCCGTTTCGATGCGACGCGGATCGCAAACGATGATTTTTGCGCCGTTTTCCTTCGCTTTAATGACGCGACGCGCCACGATCGGGTGTGAATCGGCGCAGTTATAGCCAAAGACCAGCAGGCATTTTGAGTTTTCGATATCGCCGATGGAGTTGCTCATTGCGCCGTTGCCCAGCGTCACCTGCAAACCGGCTACCGACGGCCCGTGACACACGCGAGCGCAGCAGTCCACGTTGTTGGTGTTCAGCACGCCGCGCGCAAATTTCTGCATCACGTAGTTGGTTTCGTTGCCCGTCCCGCGTGACGAACCGGTGGTCATGATCGCACGTGGGCCAAACTGCTCTTTGATGTCCTTGAGGCGTTTTGCGGTGTAGCGAATAGCTTCTTCCCAGCTCGCCGGCTGGAGCTTGCCGCCTTTTTCATAGCGGATCATCGGCTGCGTCAGGCGCGGCGTCAGCAGCTTGGTGTCGTTGAGGAAATCCCAGCCGTAATAGCCTTTCAGGCAAAGTTCGTTCTGGTTGGTCACGCCTTCGGCGGCTTCGGCACGGATAATTTTGTTATTGTCGACAACGAGTTTCAGTTTGCAGCCCGCACCGCAGTATGGGCAGACGCTGGTAATTTTTTTCATCAGTAACAGACCTGTTAAAAGCTGAAGATAAGGGATTAAAAAATCAAAGACGAAGTGGCATCGAAAGCGGCACGGCGGCGTTTTTCGGCACTCATCTGTTCGAGTTTATTGCGATCGACCAGCAGGATGGCGTTGGTCGGGCAGGCTTCCATGCAGGCGGGGCCCGTTTCGCGGTGGTGGCAGAGGTCGCACTTGTTCGCTTCGGCTTTTTCAGCCAGCACGTTCAGGCCCGCGCCGCTGTTGCGCACCACCGGGCGAACGACCACTTCCATCGCCCCGTAAGGGCAGGCGACAACGCAGGTTTTGCAGCCGATGCAGCGTTCCTGCATCACGTTCACAAAGCCGTGTTCGCGGCTGATGGCCCCGTTCGGGCAGACGTTCGCACAGGGTGCGTCTTCGCACTGGCGGCACATCATGGCGGTAGAAATATTCATGCCTTTTACGACGTGAATACGCGGAAGGAAGGCCTGCGGCGTTAACGACGCGCAGTCCTGATCTTCCTGATGGGAGACGACGCAGGCGACTTCACAAGTGCGGCAGCCGATACATTTGCTCGAATCAGCAATGATGAAGCGGTTCATCATAAGCTCCTGGTGAGATTGTTATTGTGGGCATTGATATACATAAAGCGTGCCAGGTTTGAAGCTAGCGCTATTCAAGGGGTTGAGCATTGATCCGGGGCGGGATGACAGTGACATCGACACTTATGACGATGTCATTTGGGCAAATGACAGAGGACGTGGAATCATGTCGGATGGCGCTAACGCTTATCCGACCTACACGTGAATTGAAATTGTCGGATGGCACTTCGTTTACCCGACCTACACGTGAACTGAAATTGTCGGGTGGCACGTCGTTTACCCGACCTACACGTGAAGTGAAATTGTCGGGTGGCACGTCGTTTACCCGACCGACACGCGAACTGAAATTGTCGGGTGGCACGTCGTTTACCCGACCTACACGCTACACGCGAACCGTAGGGTGGATAAGCGTTAGCGCCATCCACCGAATTGTCGGACATAAATCGCAGGGTAGATAAGCGCAAGCGCCATCCACCGTAATTCAGCAAATAACGAGGAGTTGGAAAGCATCTCGCAATTCCTTTTCGTCAACGCAGATTCAGGTTAGGGAAAGTAATGAAGGTTGATATGTTTTAGCCAACGGAGGGGTTAGAATGTATACAATTTTGACGCATGAAGCGGCAGCAGTTGAATTAAGTGCTCTACCCTCGCAGCTGCGAGGCCGTATGTTTCGTTTGATTGAGCGGCTGGCGTTGGAAGGAAACCAGCTCAGGATTCCCCATAGTCGGGTCATCGGTAACGGGCTTTTTGAGCTACGCGTCGGGGATAAAGATATCGCTCGTACGGTCTATGCTTTTAGTCATGTGCAAACCATCTTTATTCTGCATGCCTTCACGAAAAAGACGGCCAAAACACCGGCAGGTGCCATTGAAATCGCGCGGTTAAGACTGAAGGAGTTTTTAAAGTGAAACCAGTGTCTCTTGATGAACTGAAAACCAGAATGCTCTCTGACGATGAGTCCCTTCAGGCCTATGACGATGCCGATCGGGAGCTTGCTTTGATTCAGGCTCTGTATGAGATGCGTGAACGCTCGGGGCTGACTAAAAGCGAGCTTGCCGATAAGTTAGGTATAAATTCATCCAGTATTAATCGCCTTGAGAAAAACCCTTTCAGCGTGAGCATGAAAACGCTTGAACGCTATGCTTCGGCCTGCGGCGCAAAAATTTCATTAAATATCCGCTATGTTTAGCGAAATTGTCGGATGGCGCTAACGCTTATCCGACCTACACGTGAATTGAAATTGTCGGGTGGCGCGCCGTTTACCCGACCGACACGTGAATTGAAATTGTCGGATGGCACGTCGTTTATCCGACCTACACGCGACACGCGAACCGTAGGGTGGATAAGCGAATGCGCCATCCACCGAATTGTTGGACATAAATCGCAGGATAGATAACCGCAGCGCCATCCACCCGTTCCCCGCCAAAGCCGCTCAACAAAACTCGGGCGCTTCCAGCTCGGCGAAGCCGCCGTTACCTTCCCAACCTGCCAGCCGTTGATGCACCGTTTTTACCGCTTCTTTCACCGCTTCGGTCATCGGGTAATAAAACCCGACGATATCCGGCTGAATGCCGAGGAAAATCACTTCTCCAACATCCTCTTTAAGCCGATCGATCAGGTAGTTCAGCGGCATATTGTGGGTCGTCATCATAAACATCTCGGCGATGTCGTCCGGGTCGATAATGCGGATCTCGCCGGAGTTGAGGCCCATGTCCGTGGCGTCGACCAGCAACAGGCGATCCGGACGCAGCTCGCGAATCGCCACCACGTCGTTTTCAGGGGCCGTGCCGCCGTCTATCACCACCCAGTCGCCCTGCGGGGCGGCCTGGCACATTTCCGCGAGCAGCGGGCCCGCGCCGTCGTCGCCCATCATGCTGTTGCCGACACAAAGTAAAACGTTAGTCATAGCGCCTCCGAACCATCAGATAGACGGCGGGTTCCAGTTGTATCGCCTGCAGCATGTCGAGCAACTCCTGGCTCCATTTCTGCTGCTCCGGCGTTTGGGTTGTTTTGGCCGCGTCAAAGGCTTTGGCTAGCAAAACGACGTGGCTCTGGTCGATAACGATTTCGCCGTAGCGCGGCACGCCTTCCATTTTTCGCCGCGCTTCGCTCCCCTCTTCGAGCGTGGCAATCCACGCCCGGTAGGCTTCAAACGGACAGACCAGATTCTCTTTCAGGCAGTCGATTACGCCCAGATGGTGGCCGATGGCCAGGCTGTAATAGACCACCTGCTGCGCGTCCGCCGGGGTATTGTCGTTCTCGTCGACAAACTTGCGGCTGAGCTGGCAAAACACCACCGATTCGCTCATTACGCACGCTCCTGCTGCACGACGGCCTCAAGGTTTGCGACGATCTCGTTCAGGCGCGGATCGTTCTCCGTCGCCAGCCACTGCTGCACGGCGTCGCCGCCCGCGGTGAGGTTGTTCATATAGCTGTCGGCAATCTGACGGCCGTAGCGATAGCCCGCCAGGCGGCGAGCGGCGCGGTCGATGCGCACGCGCAGCGGCTGAACCATGTCCGGGTGCAGAATTTGCGCGGGCTGGGCGTCCAGCTCGCTGGCATCGCGGGCGTGGATTTTCTGCTCCAGCAGGCCCAGCGCCATCGCGAAGCCGTACAGCGTGGCGGCAGGCGTCGGCGGGCAGCCGGGGATATACACGTCAACCGGCACGATTTTGTCGGTGCCGCCCCACACGCAGTACAGATCGTGGAAGATGCCGCCGCTGTTGCCGCAGGCCCCGTAGGAAATACAGATTTTCGGGTCGGGTGCGGATTCCCAGGCGCGCAGCGCGGGCGAGCGCATGGCGCGGGTAACCGCCCCGGTAAACAGCAGGATATCGGCATGTCGCGGCGACGGGACAACTTTAATCCCGAAGCGTTCTGCGTCGAAAAGTGGTGAAAGCGTGGCGAAAATTTCAATTTCGCAGCCGTTGCAGCCGCCGCAGTCCACGCGGTAAACGTAGGCGGAACGTTTGATGTTTTTCAGCAGCGACGCCTTCATGGCGGCGATGGATTCGTCCACCGTCATTGGCACCGGCATGCCTTTATCGTCGCGTGGGCCAAGTAGATTGCTCATTAGCTGGCCTCTCTCATCTGGCGGCTAAAGTTAATTTGGTCGGATGAAGCCAGCCCCTGTTGGCGCTTGCAGTCCGGGCAGGTTTCAAACGACGCGCGATGCGATTCGGCGCGCTTGTCGCCGTTGTGGGCTAGCAGCGCGATGGCGTAATCGATCTCTTTTTGCACCGCGTACGGCCTGCCGCATTCGCGGCAGTTACACAGGTCGAAGCGCGCCTGCTGCAGGAAATCCGCTTTGTTCCACACCGCCAGCTCGTACTGCTGGGACAGGGTGATGGCGGCGGTCGGGCAAACCTCTTCGCAGCGCGCGCAGAAAATGCAGCGCCCGAGGTTAAAGCTCCACGCCAGCTGGCCGTTCACCAGGTCGGTTTCCACGCTCAGCGCGTTCGACGGGCAGGCGTTCACGCACGCCGCGCAGCCGATGCATTGCTGCGGGTTGTGCTCCGGCTTGCCGCGAAAGTTCGGGTCCACGGCGATGGGCTGCAGCGGGTACGACTCGGTGGCGACGCCGCCCTTAATGGCTTTTTTGATGAAGTTAAACATGGTCGTTCCTTTGCTTTGCCTTCCCGGGGTTTTCGCGTCGGATGGCGCTGCGCTTATCCGACCTACGCGTAAAATTTGTAGGTCGGGTAAGCCCTGCGCCATCCGACAAAAGCTCGCGGGAAGGCATCAAAATCATTTCAGCGGCGAATTGGTACGCTCGATGCTGTAGCGCTCAAGCTCTTTGTACGGCACCACTTTGGTTTTGCGCTTGCGCACGTCCACCACCGTCATGCGGTCGGTGCACGAGTAGCAAGGGTCGAGGCTGCCGATAATCAGCGGCGCGTCGGAAACCGTATTGCCACGCAGCATGTAGCGCAGGGTCGGCCAGTTGGCGTAGGTCGCGGCACGGCAGCGCCAGCGGTAGAGCTTCTGGTTGTCGCCGGTCATGCTCCAGTGGATATCGTCGCCGCGCGGCGCTTCCGAGAAGCCGAGCGCGAAGCGGTTTGGAATATAGGTAAAGCCTTCCACCGCAAGCGGGCCGCCGGGGAGGTTATCCAGCCCGAAGTCGATCATGTTCAGCGCGGTGTAGACCTCGTTAATGCGCACTTTGAGTCGCGATAGCACGTCGCAACCGTCGAGGCTGTGCACTTCCATTGGCAGCAGGCCGTAGCCGACAAACGGGTGGTCGGCGCGGGTATCGCGGGCGTGGCCGCTGGCGCGCACCATCGGGCCGACGTTGCTGAAATCGCGGGCGATCTGCGGGTCGAGGCGGCCGATGCCCACGGTGCGCTGTTCGATGTTTGGCGTACTCAGCAGAATATCCACCAGGTCTTTCACCTCGCGGCGCATCTGTTGGGCGAGCTGGCGGGTCTGGATCATGTCGTCTTTCAGCAGATCGCGACGAATCCCGCCGATCAGGTTCAGGCCGTAGGTTTTGCGCGCCCCGGTGAGGATTTCCGCCATCTTCATCGACATTTCGCGCACGCGGAAGAACTGCATAAACCCGGAGTCGAAGCCGACGAAGTGGCAGGCGAGGCCGAGGTTCAGCAGGTGGCTGTGCAGGCGCTCAACTTCCAGCAAAATCGCGCGGATCATCTGCGCGCGTTCCGGCACCACGATGCCCATCGCGTTTTCAACCGACGTGGTGTAGGCGGTGCTGTGGGCGAAGCCGCAGATGCCGCACACGCGGTCAGACAGGAAGGTGACTTCGTTGTAGCCCATGCGGGTTTCCGCCAGCTTTTCCATGCCGCGATGGACGTAGAACAGGCGGTAATCGGCGTCGATAATGTTCTCGCCGTCGACGAACAGGCGGAAGTGGCCCGGTTCATCAGATGTGACGTGCAGCGGGCCAATCGGCACCACGTTGTTTTTCTTACTGCCCAGCTCGTTGATGAACTCGTAGGTTTCCTGGTCGCCGGTTGGCGCAGGGCGCTGGCGGTAGTCCATGCTGTCTTTGCGCAGCGGGTAGAGATCGTCCGGCCAGTCGTCCGGCAGCACCAGGCGGCGCTCGTCCGGCAGGCCAACGGGCTGGAGGCCGTACATATCGCGCACCTCGCGCTCGCCCCACACGGCGGCAGGCACGCGCGGCGTGACGGACGGGAATTCTGGCTTATCGGCGTCCACTTCCACACGCACGGTGATCCAGCACTTCACGCCGGTTTCCATCGACAGCACGTAGTAAACCGCATAGCTGCCGCACAGCTGGCGCTCATCGTTGCCGAACAGCACCGACAGCCAGCCGCCCTGCTGGTAATACAGCCATTCCACCACTTCCGGTAGCATATTCAGCTTCACGGTGACGGTGATTTGATCTTTGGTCTGCCACGCTTCGTCAATCACCGCATGGGGGAACTGCTTATGCAGCGCGGCGAGATAATGTTGACCAATCTTTTCTTCAGACATTGTTAAATTCTCTTAAATCACGCCGCCAGCAAGGAGACGAAGGCTAAAAAGGCAAAGCCAAAACCGGCCCAGGTAATGCGCGAGGTTTCAAGCATCCGCAGGCGCGCCATGCTGTTTTCGAACAGCGCGATAATCAGTACGCCGGCAACCAGCTTTACGGCCGCCAGCACGACGGCGATAGCCAGCCCGCCCCAGCTAAAGGCGCTCATCTGGCCCCACGGCAGGAAAACGCCGACAAACATTTGCAGAACCACCAGCTGCTTGAGGGAAATCCCCCATTTCAGCACCGCGAAACCCGCGCCGCTGTATTCGGTCAGCGGGCCTTCCTGCAGCTCCTGCTCGGCTTCGGCCAAATCGAACGGCAGCTTGCCCATTTCGATAAAGGTGGCGAACGCGCAGGCGGCAAACGCCAGCAGCAGGGTTAACGACTGCGCGACGGGCCAGTGGTAAATCGTGGCGGTGATATTGCTGATATGCGTGCTGCCCGCCACCTGGGCGGCAACCCACAGGCCGAGCAGCAGAATCGGCTCCACCAGCACGCCCAGCATCGCTTCGCGGCTCGCGCCGATGGCGGTAAACGGGCTACCGGTATCCAGGCCTGCGATGGCAAAGAAGAAGCGGGCGATGGCAAACAGGTAAATCAGGGTGATGAGATCGCCAAGCCACGGCAGCGGTGAAGAGAGCGTCACCACCGGCAGCGCGGTGGCGATGGTCAGCATCACGCCCACCATCACGAACGGCATCAGGCGGAACACCCAGCCGGAGGCGGCGGGGGCCACGCTCTGGCGGCCCAGCAGTTTGAACAGGTCGCGGTATTCCTGCATCACGCCCGGCCCACGGCGGTTGTGCATGCGGGCGCGGGTGACGCGGGTGATACCGGACAGCAAAGGCGCGACGGCGAACAGCACCAGCGCCTGAATCAACGAGAAGAAAATTGTGTTCATGTCAGGCTCCTCAGGCGATGACCGCAACCAGCAGCACGGCCAGTTCGATGATGGCCAGCTTACGGAACGTGCCGGCGAGACAGTCGCACTGCCAGCCAGGCACCCATTTCACCGGGTTAAGGGTTTTACGCAGCTTGATAAGCGGAGCGAACGCCGCTTTGACGGGCTGGGCGAAACCGGTGGCGGTAATCACCATTGCCTGTTCGTGATCGTAACCGCAAACCCACGCCGCGCCGCGCGTGCGGTTGGGCAGACGGTCGCCGCGAAACGCCACCATCAGAATGAACGGCAGAAGCGGGCAGGCGATCAGCAGCAGGGCGATCATCGGCTGCGATACGGTGGTGTTGGCGGTTTGCAGCGGAAGCGGGATTGCGTTCTGCACTAGCGGGATAAACCACGGTGCGGCAACGCCCGCCGCCACGCAGCACAGCGCCATTGCGGCAACGCTCAGGTTCATCAGCCACGGCGCGGAGGTTGCGCTTTCCGCTTCCGGGGTGCGCGGCGCGCCGAGGAAGGTCACGCCATAAACTTTCGCCACGCACATCACGGCCAGCGCGCCGGTAATCGCAAGCCCCATCGCCAGCAGCGGCCCGAGGAAGCGGGCGACGAACGACGGCAGGGTGCCAAGGTGGAAGAACGACTGGTAAATCAGCCATTCACCGGCAAAGCCGTTCAGCGGCGGCAGGGCGGCCATCGCCATCAGGCCAACCAGCATCGCCAAAGAAATCAGCGGCATACGTTTGCCGATACCGCCGAGCTTCTCGATATCGCGATGCCCGGTACGGAACCATACCGCCCCCGCGCCGAGCAACAGCGTGGTTTTGAACAGGCTATGGTTGAACAGGTGATACAGGCCGCCCACCATGCCGAGCGCGATAAGCGTCGGTTCGCGGAGCGCAAAGCCAATCAGGCTACAGCCGAGGCCGAGCAGAATAATGCCGATGTTTTCCAGAGTGTGGTAAGCCAGCAGGCGGTTGATGTTGTGTTCCATCAGCGCGTACAGCCCGCCGATAAACGCGGTGACCATGCCGAGCACCACTACCAGCACGCCCCACCACAGCGGCATCACGTTGCCGATAAGCGAGAAGCACATAATGCCGTACAGGCCGATTTTCATCACCACCGCCGAGAACGCGGCGGCGGCGGGAGCAGAAGCGTTGGCGTGCGCCTGAGGCACCCAGCCGTGCAGCGGAATAATCCCCGACATAAAGCCGAAGCCCACCAGGCCAAGCAGCCAGATGGTTGAGCTAACCGGAACGGTGAATGCCTGCCGGTGCAGCTCGCCGAAGTTCAGCGTGCCGTACTGCTGCCACAGCAGCCAGCAGGCAATCGCCAGCAGCACGGTGCCGAGGCGGCCAAGGGCGAACCACAGCTTGCCGGACTGCTGGCAGCCGGTCAGGAAGTACCCGGCAAGACAGACGATCTCCGCCATCGCCACCAGCGTCACGAAATTGGTCGCCACCAGCGCGGTCACCGATGCGGCCATCACCACGTTAAGCAGGAAGCCGTTGGCGCGCACCGCGTGATGGCGGTGCCAGTCGATGTTAAACAGCGAGATAAACAGCCCCGACAGGCCGACGGTGGCGAGCCACACGCCGTTGAAGGCGTTCAGTTCAATCTGCCAGTGCCAGATTTGCGCCTCGCCGTTTAGCCCGCCGAGGGCGATAACGCCCGCCAGCAGCGTCAGCAGCGAACTGCCCGCGCCGCCAAGACCGGCAATTACGCCGCTCAGCGGCTTATGGAAGCGGGTTGCGGCGGCAAGAACGGCGCTTGCCACAAAGCCCAGCAGCGCCCAATGAATCAGAATAAAAGCACTCATTTTTTTGCCTCAGGCTGGGTAAACGAAGTGAGATCGCCAAGGGAAACGCCAAGCGTTAACTGACGTTTGCGCCTGTTGGCGGCGCTGAGATCTTTGTTATCAACCACGCGCAGCGCTTTGGTCGGGCAGGTGCGGACGCAGGCCGGGCCGCCTTCGTCAAAGCTGCATAAATCGCATTTCACCGCGATTGCGCGAACGCCGGGAACCCAGTCGAGCAGGGTGCTCACGCGGGCCGGTGCCGGTGGCGCAGGCGGCGCCTTCGGGCTGTTGGCGTTAGCGGGAATATGAATCGGACGGCTGCCGGAAAACTCAATCGCGCCGAACGGGCAGGCGATGCCGCACAGCTTGCAGCTGACGCACAGGCTTTCGTTAAGCTGCACCGCGCCGTCTACGCGGGTGATGGCGTTAACCGGGCACACCCCGGCGCACGGGGCGTCTTCACAGTGGTGGCACATCTGCGGTGCCGATTCGGCGGCGTTGCGCATGAGTTTCAGGCGCGGCATGGACTGCAGGCCGTGCAGGCGGTGGATCTCCGAACAGGCCGCCTCACAGGTGTGGCAGCCCATACAAAGTTTGGAATCTGCGATTACAAAACGGTTCACTATCGTTCCTTGGGGCATATCATCATTTTTGACGAAACCGTGCCGAAGCCTGCCATTTCGACAGTTTTCGACACCCGGCAGGCGCTAGGCCCGCGCCTGACTCTGGAGCGGCACCAGCGATACGGGCGCATCGTCATGCACGGCGCGATACAGGCATTCGTAAACCGGGCGGATTTTTTCGAGATAGTGTTCAAGCACCTGCTCACGATTACGGTTGCTGATGCTGGCGTCCACGCGGCCATCGTCATCAAGAATGGCTTTAGCAATCAGTACTTTGTCTTGACCGTCACGCTTTTCGACGTAGTACTCGATGGTGTGGCTGTTAAAGCCTTCCGCAAGCGCGATGTGGATAACGAAGTGGTCGAATAAAAAGAAGCGCAGGGAGTCGTCCGGATTGCAGCCCACCGCGTGATGCAGCTTGGCTTTCGAGAGGGTGATGCCCTGAATCAGGGTGTTACAGTAGTTCTGCCACTGCGCGAGCAGGCGCTGGTGTTTGTCGGCGATGTAGTCGGCTTTTTCGCTCAGTTCCCAAATGTTCATCTTTAAATCACTCTGTTTGTGCTGATACCCCCACAGAGCATGTTTCGTGCCAATTTTTTAATATGATGTTTTTATTGGATTTTATGGTTTTCGATGCGGAAGTGACGGTGGGCATGACATGTCATTTCGACATCTTTGCCACCGGGCGACAGCGGCATTGGACGCCCTCTCCCTAACCCTCTCCGCATGAGAGGGAGCCGATCGGAGTGGCCTGAGGGCGTCCCAATCCCACCCCAATCACCCATCCTCCCGACCTGGCATCTTCCTTGCATTACCTCCGCCAGATACCCCGGAGGCACTATGCACGAAATCACCCTCTGCCAACGCGCACTGGAACTCATCGAAGCTCAGGCAAAACGGCACGGCGCGCTGCGCGTGACCGGCGTGTGGCTGGAAGTTGGCGCTTTCTCCTGCGTCGAGAAAAGCGCGCTGGAGTTCTGTTTCGAACTGGTTTGCCGCGACACGCTCGCCGAAGGCTGCCAGCTTCACATTCATCAACAGGAAGCGGAATGCTGGTGCCACGACTGCCAGCAGCACGTCCAGCTTTTGTCCTCGCTGGTGCGGCGCTGCCCGCTGTGTGAGGGGAGCAACCTGCGCGTAGTGGCGGATGACGGCGTGCAGATCAAGCGTTTGGAAGTAGAGGAGACAAACCATGTGTAGCACCTGCGGTTGCGCCGAAGGCAACCTGTATATAGAAGGCGACGAGCGTAACCCGCATTCCGGATTCCGCAGCGCGCCTTTCGCCCCGGCAACGCGTCCGGCCATGCAAATCACCGGCGTGAAGTTTGCGCCCACCGCCGACGAGCAGGGCGACCTGCATTACGGCCACGGCGCGGCGGGCACCCACGCGCCGGGCATAACCCAGCGCCGCATGCTGGAAATCGAACTCAACGTGCTGGATAAAAACAACCAGCTCGCCGTCTACAACCGCGAGCAGTTTGCGAAACGCCAGCAGCTGGTGCTGAACCTCGTTTCCAGCCCCGGCTCCGGTAAAACCACCCTGCTGACCGAAACCCTGAAACGCCTGCACGGTAACGTGCCCTGCGCGGTTATCGAAGGCGATCAGCAGACCGTTAACGACGCCGCGCGCATCCGCGCCACCGGCACGCCCGCCATTCAGGTGAACACCGGCAAAGGCTGCCACCTCGACGCGCAGATGATCCGCGACGCCGTGCAGCGCCTGCCGCTCGAACGCAGCGGCATTCTGTTTATCGAAAACGTCGGCAACCTCGTTTGCCCGGCGAGCTTTGACCTTGGCGAACGCCATAAGGTTGCGGTGCTGTCGGTGACCGAGGGCGAGGACAAACCGCTGAAATATCCGCATATGTTCGCCGCCGCCTCGCTGATGCTGCTCAACAAAATCGACCTGCTGCCCTATTTGCAGTTCGACGTAGAAAAATGTCTCGATTACGCCCGCCAGGTGAACCCGAACATCGAAATCCTGCTGGTGTCCGCCACCAGCGGCGAAGGCATGGACAAGTGGCTGGCCTGGCTGGAGGCGCAGCGATGTGCATAGGCATCCCCGGTCAAATCGTTGAACGTCTGGCCGACGGCAGCGCGAAGGTGGACGTCTGCGGCATCAAGCGCGATGTAAACCTGATGCTGGTGGGCGACGCACAAATCGGCCAGTGGGTGCTGGTACACGTAGGTTTTGCGATGGCGATAATCGACGAGCAGGAGGCCCGCGACACGCTGGACGCGCTGCAAAACATGTTCGAAGTAGAGCCGGACGTTGGCGGCCTGCTGTTCGGCGAGGAGCGCGGCTGATGCGTTTTGTCGATGAATACCGCGCCCCCGAAAAAGTCATGCAGCTTATTGACGTGCTGCGCGAACGCGCGCCGAAGCTGGGCTACACCGCCGAGCGCCCGCTGCGCATTATGGAAGTCTGCGGCGGCCATACCCACGCCATCTTCAAGTTCGGCCTCGACCAGCTGCTGCCGGAAAATATCGAGTTTATTCATGGGCCTGGCTGCCCGGTGTGCGTGCTGCCGATGGGCCGCATCGATACCTGCATTGAGATCGCAAGCCACCCGGAGGTGATTTTCTGCACCTTTGGCGACGCGATGCGCGTACCGGGTAAAAGCGGATCGCTGATGCAGGCCAAAGCCCGCGGCGCGGACGTACGCGTGGTCTATTCGCCGCTGGACGCGCTGGCGCTGGCGAAAGAAAACCCGGCGCGCAAGGTGGTGTTCTTTGGCCTCGGCTTCGAAACCACCATGCCCGCCACCGCCATTCTGCTACAGCAGGCGAAGGCGCAGGGCGTGAACAACTTCTACTTTTTCTGCCAGCACATCACGCTGATCCCGACCCTGCGCAGCCTGCTCGAACAGCCGGATAACGGCATCGACGCGTTCCTCGCCCCCGGCCACGTCAGCATGGTGATCGGCACGGCGGCGTATGATTTTATCGCCACCCAACATCAGCGCCCGCTGGTGGTGGCGGGCTTTGAGCCGCTGGATCTCCTGCAGGGCGTGGTGATGCTGGTGGAGCAAAAAATCCGCCAGCAAAGCGCGGTGGAAAACCAGTACAGGCGCGTGGTGCCGGATGAAGGCAACGCGCTCGCCCAGCGGGCGATTGCGGAAGTGTTTGCCGTGCGCGGCGATTCAGAATGGCGGGGCCTGGGGACGATAAGCGAATCCGGCGTGCGCCTTACCGAAGGCTATCGCCAGTTCGACGCGGAAGAACATTTTAAACCCGCGCCGCAGCAGGTTTATGACGATCCGCGCGCCCGCTGTGGCGACGTGTTAACCGGGCGATGCAAGCCGCATCAGTGTCCGATGTTCGGCAAAACCTGCAATCCGCAAAACGCCTTTGGCGCGCTGATGGTCTCCTCCGAAGGGGCCTGCGCGGCGTGGTATCAATACCGTTCCCAGGAATGTGAAGCCTAAAAACGGTGGATGGCGCTAACGCTTATCCACCCTACGATCCGCATGTAGGTCGGGTAAACGAAGTGCTCCCCGACAAGATTTGGTGGATGGCGCTAACGCTTATCCCCCCTACGATCCGCATGTAGGTCGGGTAAACGAAGTGCCACCCGACAAGATTTGGTGGATGGCGCTAATGCTTATCCACCCTACGATCCGCATGTAGGTCGGGTAAACGACGTGCTTCCCGACACAGGTAAATATATGAAAACCATCGAACTCGCCCACGGCAGCGGCGGCCAGGCAATGCAAAAACTCATCGCCGATCTCTTTATGCTGGCGTTTGATAACCCTTACCTCGCCGAACAGGAAGACCAGGCGCGCCTGCCGCTGGCCGAACTCACCGCAGGCGGCGACCGGCTCGCATTCTCAACCGACAGCTACGTCATCGACCCGCTGTTCTTCCCCGGCGGTGACATCGGCAAAATTGCCGTGTGCGGCACGGCGAACGACGTGGCGGTGAGCGGCGCCACCCCGCGCTGGCTCTCCTGCGGATTTATCCTTGAAGAAGGGCTGCCGCTGGAAACCCTGGAGCACGTGGTGACCAGCATGGCGGCCACGGCAAAAGAAGCGGGCGTCACCGTCGTCACCGGCGACACCAAGGTCGTGCAGCGCGGCGCGGCGGACAAGATTTTCATCAATACGGCGGGCATCGGCGCCATCCCTGCGGGCCTTAACTGGGGTGCATCGCAGATAGGCGTGGGTGACGTTTTGCTGGTCAGCGGCACGTTGGGCGACCACGGAGCGACTATTCTTAACCTGCGGGAATCATTAGGAATGGAAGGCGCGCTGGTCAGCGACTGTGCGGTGCTGGCTCCGTTAATTGCGCCGCTGGTGAATATCCCCGGCGTGAAGGCACTGCGCGATGCAACGCGCGGCGGCGTGAATGCGGTGCTCCACGAGTTTGCCGCCTCAAGCGGCTGCGGCATGGAAATCAGCGAAAGCCAGCTGCCGCTTAACCCGGCGGTACGCGGCGTTTGCGAACTGCTCGGCCTGGACGCGCTGAATTTTGCCAATGAAGGCAAACTTATTATTGCCGTTGCGAGGCATGCCGCACAAAACGTACTCGCTGCTTTACAAGCGCACCCGCTTGGACAAAATGCAGCCATTATTGGTGAGGTTGTCGAGCGCAAGGGCGTGCGCGTGGCGGGCCTGTACGGCGTGAAACGCACGCTGGATCTGCCGCACTCGGAACCTCTCCCGCGCATTTGTTGACGTAAGCCAGGAACCGCCCGCGATCCCCTGGCTACACTTAAGCGCGATTTATATGACAAATACTTTGTTGACCCGCACCCTCGCGGGTCTCTTTTATGGATATGCAAAATGCCATACACACCGATGAGCGATCTCGGGCAGCAGGGGCTATTCGACATCACGCGGACTCTGCTGCAACAGCCCGATCTTCCGGCGCTCGCTTACTGTCTGACTCAGTTAGCCAGGCAGGGCGCGCTTGCGGATCGGGTTAACGTGCTGCTTTATCACCCGCTGCACCAGCGCGTGGGTTTTTATGGCATGGACAAACATGGCCAGGGGCTGCACTACGAAGATGAAATGGTGCTGGCGAACGGCCCGGTGCGCCGCGTGCTGTCGCGCCCGGAAGCGCTAATCTGCACCCAGGAAGAGTTTAACGAAACCTGGCCGCAGGTGATGAACCTCGAACTGTATGCGCCCTTTGGCCGCTACTGCCTGCTGCCGCTGGCGGCGGAAGGCAAAATTTTCGGCGGCTGCGAGTTTATCCGCAATAACGACGCCGCCTGGACCGACAAAGAGCTGGACCGCCTGCACACGCTGGCCCAGGTTGTGGGGCTGGTGGCAGAACAAATCCAGAGCCGCATTAGCTCGAACCAGGACTACAACCTGCTGTGCCGCGAGCGCGATGACTTCCGCATTCTGGTGGCGGTCACCAACGCCGTGCTGTCGAAGCTCGATCTTGACGAACTGATCAGCGAAATCGCTCGTGAGATCCACCACTACTTTTCGATCGATTCGATCAGCATCGTCCTGCGCGGCAACCGCAAAGATCGCCTGACGATTTACTCCACCCACTTTGTCGATGAGCGCTCGCCCATCCACGACCAGAGCGACGTCGCCGAGCCGGGCACGCTGTCCGAACGCGTGTTTAAAAGCGGCGAAATGCTGCTGCTTAACCTGCATCAGGGCGACCAGCTCGCGCCATATGAACGGATGCTGTTCGAAATGTGGGGCAACCAGATCCAGACGCTGTGCTTGCTGCCGCTCAATTTCGGCAACAACATGCTCGGCGTGCTGAAGCTTGCCCAGTGCGAGGCGGGCGTGTTTACCCCGGCGAACCTCAAGCTGCTGCGCCAGATTGCCGAACGTATCGCCATCGCGGTGGATAACGCGCTCGCCTATCAGGAAATCAATCGCTTAAAAGAAAATCTTGTCGATGAGAACCTCTATCTCACCGAGCAGATCAATAACGTCGCCAGCGATTTTGGCGAGATTATTGGCCGCAGCGAAGTGATGTCGAACGTACTCAAACAGGTGGAGATGGTCGCGAAAAGCGACAGTACGGTGCTGATCCTCGGCGAAACGGGGACGGGCAAAGAGCTTATCGCCCGCGCGATTCACAACCTCAGCGAACGCAACAGCCGCCGGATGGTGAAAATTAACTGCGCCGCCATGCCCGCCGGGCTGCTGGAAAGCGACCTGTTCGGCCACGAGCGCGGCGCGTTTACCGGCGCGAATACCCAGCGCATCGGGCGCTTCGAGCTGGCGGACAAAAGCTCGCTGTTCCTCGATGAGGTGGGCGATATGCCGCTGGAACTCCAGCCGAAGCTGCTGCGCGTCCTTCAGGAGCAGGAGTTTGAGCGCCTCGGCAGCAACAAAATCCAGCAGGTGGACGTGCGTCTGATTGCCGCCACCAACCGCAACCTGAAGGAAATGGTGGCCGAAAGGGAATTTCGCAGCGACCTCTACTATCGCCTGAACGTCTTCCCGATAACTTTGCCGCCGCTGCGCGAGCGCCCGGAGGATATCCCGCTGCTGGTGAAATCCTTCACCTTTAAAATCGCCCACCGCATGAACCGCAATATCGACAGCATCCCGGCGGAAACCCTGCGCGCCTTAAGCCGCATGGAGTGGCCGGGCAACGTGCGCGAGCTGGAAAACGTGGTTGAACGCGCGGTGCTGCTGACGCGCGGCAACGTGCTGCACCTGTCACTGCCGGAAATGGACTACCGTCCGCCGGAAGAAAAAACCGTGCCGCTTGTCGTGAATGAAGAAATCCGCGAAGGGGAAGACGAGGCCGCGCGCATCTTGCGCGTATTGAAGGAAACCAACGGCGTAGTGGCGGGCCCGCGCGGCGCGGCGCAGCGATTGGGGCTGAAACGCACAACGCTGCTGTCACGCATGAAGCGTTTGGGGATTGATAAAGAGGGGATTTAGCCTGAAACTTGCTATAACCCTACATTTTTTACCAGGTATCACACATGGCAATTATCCCGAAAAACTACACGCGGCTGGAAAGCGGCTACCGTGAAAAAGCGCTCAAGCTCTTCCCGTGGGTCTGCGGGCGCTGTTCCCGCGAGTTCGTCTATTCGAATCTGCGCGAGCTAACCGTCCACCACATGGATCACGACCACACCAATAACCCGGAAGACGGCAGCAACTGGGAGCTTTTGTGCCTTTATTGCCACGACCACGAGCACTCAAAATACACCGAAGCGGATCAGTACGGCTCAACGGTTATCGCCGGCGAAGACGCGCAGAAGGACGTCGGCGAAGCGACATACAACCCGTTTGCTGATTTGAAGGCGATGTTGAATAAGAAGGGTTAGGTGTTGTTATACCCTCTCCAAACGGAGAGGGTATCTAATCAGAACGCCCAGGAAACTCCGCCCATTACGCTTGCGTCATGGTCTTTATCGGCCATCGGACTGTCTGCGATTTGGCTATCCATCAACGTGTAGCGGGCGCTGGTCAGCAGGGTTAGCTGCGGCGTGAGGCTGTAGCTCAGGCTTAGGCCAAGAAACGGGTTCCAGCTTGCGCCCGGCTGATAGCTTGATAAACCGCTGCGCTTAGCCTCGTCATCCGACACGCCATAGTAATATTGGGTTAATTTATCGTCGTACCAGGTGACCCCGGCGGAAGGAATAATCCTTATCGCGCCGAGTTTTATTACCCGCAGATAGGACAGCTCGCCGATAAGGCCGTTGCTTTTGTCCAGAATATCCCCGGACAGGCTGGCTTTCAGCGTGCCCCAGGTTTCATGGTGATAAAACGCCAGGCCCGCAAGCGCGGTGGCTTCGCGTTTATCCAGCTTCTGCAGCGCTTTATTGTCACTATCGCTCGGATCGAACGCGTACGGTAAATAAGAAAGTATGGCGCTGAATTCGTTTTTTCGATCTTTTGCCAGAATATAACCTAGCGACGTTTCACGGATATATATTTTATTGCTTTCATAATGGGCAAAAGGAATGGCTTTTACATCATCATTATATTCTTTATAGGGTGTCTGGTGATATATTCCGCCAGCTCCCAGAGTGAGTTCATTGGCGCGCGCAGTATTTATGGTTAGCCCCGCAAGCGCCAGTAAAAGATATGCTCTGAGATTCATGCGATCGTTCCATTTGCCAGATCAAGAAGTTGTCGCGTATTCTATTTGCGCGGCAATGGGTTACGCAATGCGTATATTTATATAGTAATATATGAAAAATATATAAATACGGAAAATGAGGCAAACAGCATAATGGGCAATATTCGATTTAAATTGAATGAGCTAAAGATCGTTTCGGTGGTTGCTTCCTGCGGCAGCCTGAGCCAGGCCGCCGTCATTTTAGGCGTGGCGCAGGCGAATATCAGTAAATCCATTAGCGATTTTGAAGCGCGGATTGGCCTGAAAATTTTCGAGCGCTCAACCCGGCGAATATCCCTTACGCCGTTTGGCGAATCACTGCTGGTGAAAGTGGACGGCTATTTGGCGCAAACACACGAGCTTGAAAGATTTATTACTGATTACAAAAGAGAAAAAATCGGCAAGGTCACCATCTTCGCCCCAACAGGCATCGTCAATTTTATGTCGCAAAAGGTGCTCCCGGCGTTAAGCGATACGGGCGATATTACGCTGGCGCTGAGAACCTATAATCTCGAGCGCAATGAGTTTTATGACGGATTAAACTTCCCCCCCGACGCGGATATTATGCTGACCTACGCCATGCCAAAAGACGAATCGCTCGTTGCCACAACGCTGACTTCATTTTCGGTGACCGGTTTTGCAAGCCCGGATTATCTCCAACAAAATCCCATTTACAGCCCGGAAGAGTTGGCCAATCATTCATGTATTTTGATGCAGTCGATGTTAATTAATGACACCAATATCTGGAAATTTAGCCAGCAGGCAGATTGCGCGGAAAAAGATTATAGCGTCACCGGTAAATATATTTGCGATAATACCAATACGGCCATTGAATTAGCCCGCCACGGGCTGGGGATAGTTTTCGCTCCACGGCAAAGCGTTAAGAAAGATTTGGATGCGGGGATATTAATTCCGTGTTTTGAAAATAATATACAGTGGCAACTTGAACTCATTGTTATCTTTAAAAAGCGAGAATATCAGCCTTACCGCGTGCAGTATATTCTCGATCAGATGCTGGAGATAATTAGTGACTATATAAAGGAAGGATGAGCGGACGTTTTTGGCTATTTACCGCTTTTCAGGACACGCCGCGCGGCCTCAGCGAGAAAAGCGCTGCGGCTGGCGAAGTCCGCATTTTTTTTCACGTAGCCATCAATCAGGGTCAGAAGACGGTGCGGCAGGGTGATATTGATGCGTTCTGCACGGCTATCAAATTTATCCAGATTGATATCAACCAGCAGCCAGCTCCCGCCGACAAACTCTTCCGGCGTATTCTGCACATGCTGCTCAACGGCAAGTGTATCTGGAATCGGCTGGTCCATCTCGCACAGCAGTTCAAAATGGGCATTTAGCGCGCCGTGAGCATCGCGAAAGGCATCATCCAGTGAACGCCCAGCAAAAAAGCAGCCCGGCACATCCGGGAAAAAGCCGCTGGCGCTACCGTCCGCATCAGAATGTACATAAGCGGGATAAAACATACTTTCTCCTTAACAGATAGGCTATTTGAGGCGAGCGTGCTTCAGAATTTGATGCAGCGTACCTGGCTTAAGATCCTGACGCGGATGTGGCACGGTCACAATCCCGGCAAAATCTGGATGCCGAAATTGATAATGGCTACCTTTCACGCGTACCGGTATCCAGCCGTTTTTCTTCAACAATGCAATCAGCTCGGCACTTTTCACTCTACTCCCTTCCCTGGGTTATGTACACACTATACACATCACACTTTGATGAAGCGGTTACGTTACGGCAATGGCGTTGCCGCGTCATTGATGGAATGGGCCAAATACGGGATGGCTCGAAGAAAATAATGTTTAGTTGCGTAGAGAAAACAGAGAGTCGCGAGGAACAGCAGATTTAAACGTCGAGTGGCGCTGCGCTTATCCGACCTGCACGTCAATGCGTTAGTAGATCGGCGTCGGTAGGCCGGGTAAGCTTAGCGCCACCCGGCATAGTTCATCGCCGGCTCGGGTAAGGCCTAAGCCGTCACTCGACATACTCACCGGCTAACCCTTAAAACAGCCCCAACGGTTTATCGGAATAGCTCACCAGCAGGCACTTGGTCTGCTGATAGTGCTCCAGCATCATCTTGTGGGTTTCTCGCCCGATGCCGGACTGTTTGTAGCCGCCAAACGCCGCGTGGGCCGGGTAGGCGTGGTAGCAGTTGGTCCACACTCGGCCCGCCTGGATGCCGCGGCCCATTTTGTAGGCGATGTTGCCGTTGCGGCTCCAGACGCCCGCGCCGAGGCCGTATTCGGTGTCGTTCGCCAGCTCCAGCGCCTCCTCCATGGTTTTGAACGTGGTGACCGCCAGCACCGGGCCGAAGATTTCTTCCTGGAAAACGCGCATGTTGTTTTTGCCAAACAGAATGGTTGGCTCCAGGTAATAGCCGTCTTTCAGGCCACCTTCCAGCGCTTTGCGGCGTCCGCCGGTTAGCACGTCCGCGCCCTCTTTTTTGCCGATATCGATGTAGTTAAGGATGGTTTCCATTTGGCCCTGGGAAACCTGCGCGCCCATTTGCGTGCTGGCGTCCAGCGGGTTGCCACTGCGGATGGATTCCACGCGGCGGATGGCGCGTTCCATAAAGCGTTCGTAAATGGATTCCTGCACCAGCGCGCGGCTCGGGCAGGTGCAGACTTCGCCCTGGTTGAAGGCGAACAGCGCAAAGCCCTCCAGCGCCTTGTCGAAGAAGGCGTCCTCTTCGTCCATCACGTCGGCAAAGAAGATGTTCGGCGATTTGCCGCCCAGCTCGAGCGTCACCGGGATGATGTTCTGCGTGGCGTACTGCATGATCTGCTGGCCGACCTCGGTCGAGCCGGTAAAGGCGACTTTGGCGATGCGTTTTGAGGTGGCGAGATATTCGCCGATTTCGCCGCCCGCGCCGTTGACCACGTTGATGACGCCCGGCGGCAGCAAATCGCCCACCAGCTCCATCAATAGCAGCACGGACAGCGGCGTCAGGCGCGCCGGTTTCAGCACGATGCAGTTGCCCGCGGCCAGCGCAGGGGCCATCTTCCAGCTCGCCATCAGCAGCGGGAAGTTCCACGGGATGATCTGCGCGACCACGCCGAGCGGCTCGTGGAAGTGATAGGCCACGGTTTCGCCGTCAACTTCGCTGATCCCGCCCTCCTGTGCGCGGATACAGGAGGCAAAATAGCGGAAGTGGTCGACGGCTAGCGGCACGTCGGCACCGCTGGTTTCGCGGATGGGCTTACCGTTGTCCCAGGTTTCGGCGGCGGCGAGCAGGTCGATATTCTGCTCCATGCGGTCGGCAATTTTGAGCAGAATATTGGCGCGCTCCTGCACGGACATGCCGCCCCAGGCCGCTTTGGCTTCGTGCGCGGCGTCCAGCGCCAGATCGATATCGCCCTTGCCGGAGCTGGCGATTTCACACAGCGGCTGGCCGGTGACCGGGGTGAGGTTTTCGTAGTATTTGCCGTCTACCGGCGGCACCCACTGGCCGCCGATGTAGTTGTCGTAACGGGGTTTGAGCTTTAGCGGAAAACCATACTCGCCGGGAATGATTCGGGTATCGGGAGGATTATTTGTCATGGTGTTCTCCTGTCGTGGTTGCCCTTCAAGGTTAGTCGCCAGTGCTGGTTTCTTCGCCAGCGTTTGAAGGCTTTACGACACGGCTCACGGATTAAATTTTGTCGATTCAGAGTAATCGACCAGCAGCCTGAGTGATTTGATACATACTTTAGGATTACCTTTTTCCCGTTTCGCCAAAAGGATTGCTCATGCGCCTGTTTATTGGTTTTGATGTAGGCGGTACCCATGTAAAACATGGTTTATTCACAGAAGAGGGGGAGGTGCTGATCGCTGAAGAATACGATACCCACTACGACCGCCAGCTGTTTCTTGACGCCTGGCAAAGCGTGGTGGCGGGCTACCGGCAGCACAACGAAATCGCCGGTATCGCCATTAGTTTTCCTGGCTACATTAACCCGCACACCGGCAGCGTCCCCAAGGCTGGCGCGCTGACCTTTCTCGACGGCTGCAACCTGCTGGAAGTGTTTGGCGAGCTGACCGATTTACCCATCACCGTGGAAAATGACGCCAACTGCGCGGCGCTCGGTGAGATGTGGCTCGGCGCGGGCAACGAATACGATTCGCTGGTGTGCGTGACCATCGGCACCGGCATCGGCGGCGGCATTATCGTTAATCGCGAATTAATGCGCGGCTCGCACTTCCGCGCCGGGGAGTTCGGCGTGCTGCCCGTCGGCCAGTACGGTGAAGACATGCACCAGCTCGCCTCGGCCAAAGGGCTGATGGACGCCTGCCGCCGCGAGATGAATATCCCGGCGGACGAAAAAATTCACGGCCAGGATATTTTTGCGCGCGCTGAGACGGATTTACACATTCAGGGTGTGATTGATAACTGGGTGAAATACCTGGCGCGCGGCATTTACAGCGTGGTGTCGCTGTTCGACCCGCAGGCGATTTTGCTCGGCGGCGGCGTTAGCACCCAGCCGATGCTTTATCCGATGCTGGAACGCCATCTTGAGGGCTTCAAGTTCTGGGACGTGCTGAAGGTGCCGATTCGGCCGTGCAAGCTCGGCAACAAGGCCGGGATGTTAGGCGCGGTTTGGTTGGCGAAGCAGAAGTGATTGGTGTTGTGCAAAAGTCGGATGGCGCTGACGCTTATCCGACCTACGGGATTGGGGCTGTAGGGTGGGTAAGCGCAGCGCCACCCACCGCGGTCGAAAAACTATTCCCTCTGAAACAACGCCTTATCCCGCAATAAATGGTCGTTGCCACGGCGGCGGGTGAACCCTATACGGTCGAAATATTCGAGGATTTGCACCGCCAGCTTGCGGCCGATGCCCAGCCTGTCGCGGAAATCCGCCGCGCTGGTCGCGCCCTGGGTTTGATCCAATTCGCGGATCAAATCGGCAAACGCCTGAATCCGATCGTTGCGGTAATAACGATCTTTTAAGATCGCCGTCACCAGGCCGAGCTGGGCGGCAAAGCGCAGCAGCTGGCGCACCCTTTGTTCATCCTCACTGATTTCTGCGGCCAGGTCGCGCACCCACCACGGGTCGTCGCCGAACAGGGCGTCGATTTTTTCCCATATCGCCTGCTGCTCGGCTGAAAAGCCGGGGTTGTGGTCCGGCAGGTGCAGCCAGCCCTGGCGGCTGACTATCGTGCCCTCGCGGCGCATTTTCTCAATCAGCGCGAGCACCAGCGGTTCGTCCTCCGCCGGCAGAGCCATGCGGCGCAGGCGTTCGCGCCCCGGCCCCGGCTGATCGTCGTGCTGCTGGTGGTAGCGATCGAGCACGTCGAGCAGCTTTTGCTGCCAGCGGGCGGCGACCTCGTCGCTGAGCAGGCTGTCGCCCGCCTGAATGTACCCCGGCTGGCTGAGCAACGCCTGCAGGCCCGCGGGCGTGAGCTGCCGCGCCCAGGCGAAGGCGCTCAGGGAAACGGCCCCGCGCTGTAGCAGCACGTCCAGCGCCTGCCGATCGCCTTCGGCGTGTTTAAGGCGGTGCAGCCATTCCAGAAAGGCGGGCTGGCGTTTGCCGCGCCGTGGCGCATGGAGCCGTAGCGCCCGCGCGCCGCCAAGCGTGGTGCGGGCGGCGATATCGCGCAGCACCAGCCGGTCGTTGTCCGCCAGCCACAGCGGCACGTCCAGCACCAGCTCTGCAAGGTCGCCTTCCAGCAGCGAGATGCGCCCGGTGACGTGGCTCGCGGCGTGGTGAACGTGCAGCGGCTGCCACTGGCTGAGCGCCGTGTGGGCCTCAAGCTGGACGATAACGCGCTCGACCGCCTGCAACGGCTTTTCGGCCAGCAGCCAGTCGCCGCGGCTGATGTCCACTTTTTGGGCGTCACCGCTGATGTTTAGGGCGATGCGCTGCCCGGCATAGGCGCTCTCGGTCTGCTGGTTTTGCGCGTGCAGGCCGCGCACGCGCATGGGTTTATCCGCGCCCGTCAGCCACAGGGTATCGCCAACGTTTACCTCGCCGCCAAGCGACGTGCCGGTCACCACCAGCCCCGCGCCCTTCACGGTGAAGGCACGGTCAATCGCCAGGCGAAAACGGTGCTGGCGCGGGTGCGGGCGTTCCGGCAGCGCCTGAATATGCTGGCGCAGCTCGTCGATGCCCAGCCCGTCCGTCGCGGCGGTGATAAACACCGGCACGTTGCCCAGCAGGGCGTTTATCTGGCTGCGGACTTCGCTTATGCGCTCCTCGCTCACCCGATCCGCCTTGGTCAGCGCCACGGTAATCGCCGGTTGGCCGGTCAGCTGCAAAATGGCGAGGTGCTCGCGGGTTTGCGCCATCACGCCGTCATCGCAGGCGACGACCAGCAGCGCGCGGTCGATGCCGCCGACGCCCGCCAGCATGTTGGCGAGGAATTTTTCGTGTCCCGGCACGTCGATAAAACCGATGATGCGTCCGTCCGGCTGCGGCCAGTAGGCGTAGCCGAGGTCGATGGTCATGCCGCGCTTTTTCTCTTCCGGCAGGCGGTCGGCGTTAACGCCCGTTAAGGCCTGCAGCAGGGTGGTTTTGCCGTGGTCGACGTGCCCGGCGGTGGCGATAATCATTGGCTTAGCATCTCCATAAAGCCCGTTTCATCTTCCAGGCAGCGTAAATCCAGCCACAGGCGACCGTCGCTGATGCGGCCGATCGTCGGTTTTGGCAGGTTGCGCAGCCGCTGCGTTAGCTCTGCAAGCGTGGTGCCGCGCCCGTCTTTTGGCGTGAGGGTGATGGCCGCGCTCGGCAGCCTGTCGACCGGCAGCGAGCCGCTGCCAATCTGTGACAGGCAGGGTTCGACCCGCACGGCAAACCGTTCGCCAAAATGCGTTTGCAGCGCGGGCAGCAGACGTTGCGCCTGTTCGCCGATCGACGCCGCGCTGCGGGTGAGCAGGCGCAGCGTCGGCAGCCGCTCAACGAGCGTTTCCGGGTGCTGGTACAGGCGCAGCGTGGCTTCCAGCGCCGCGAGCGTCATTTTATCGGCGCGCAGGGCACGCTTGAGCGGGTGGCTCTGAATGCGGGCGATCAGCTCTTTTTTGCCGACGATAATCCCCGCCTGCGGCCCGCCGAGCAGCTTATCCCCGGAGAAGCTTACCAGGCTGACGCCTGCGGCTATTAGCTGCTTCGGCATCGGCTCCGGCGGCAAATCCCACTGGCTGAGATCGACCAGCGAGCCGCTGCCCAAATCGCTCACCACCGGAATGTCCAGCTCGCGGCCCAGCGCCGCAAGCTCGGCCTCGCTGACCGCTTTGGTGAAGCCTTCAATCTGATAGTTGCTGGTGTGCACCTTCATCAGCAGGGCGGTGTTGCCCGCGGCGGCGGCCTGGCGATAGTCCTTCAGGTGCGTGCGGTTGGTGGTGCCGACCTCGACGAGCCGGCAGCCCGCCTGGCGCATGACGTCCGGAATGCGGAACGCGCCGCCGATTTCCACCAGTTCGCCACGGGACACCACGACTTCGCCGCCGTCCGCACACGCGGCAAGCATAAGCAGCACCGCAGCGGCGTTGTTATTGACGATGCAGGCGTCTTCCGCGCCGGTTAGCTCGCACAGCAAATCTGCCAGCGCCCGGTCGCGGTGGCCGCGCGCGGCGCCGTCGAGATCGTATTCCAGGGTTATCGGGGAGCGCATCACCTGCGACACCGCCTCAACGGCGGCTTCGGCCTGTAGCGCGCGGCCAAGGTTGGTGTGCAGCACCGTGCCGGTCAGGTTAAAAACGGGCAACAGCGCGCTGCGTTGGCTGGCCTCAAGTCTTTGCGTCGCCTGGCTTGCCCAATCATCGTTCCACGGCGGCAGCCTGTCCTGGGTGCGGATATGTTCACGCGCGGCGTCGAGCATTTCGCGCAGGGTGCTGACCACGCGGGTATGGCCGAAAACGTTCAGCAGGGGGCCGAAGGAGGCGTCGCGCAGCAGGCGGTCTGTCGCCGGAAGTTGGCTATACAAGGTACGATCGGAGGTCATGGCAAGCCGTCGGGTTGGGAAATGTGGCGTTAGTTTACAGGGGGAGTAAACCCCCTGTCATGAAGGGAGATCATGCTGTTGGCGGTTCGGTGCGGGCGAAGCTCTCACGTTGGAAAAGCGTTTCGACCAGCTTGATGAGATGCGGGCGGTCAACGCACCAGCCGGGCGAGACGCGGCGGAAGTTGATGTAGCCCACGGCGCAGGCGGCGGCGATGCTGGCGACCGACAGCGGTTCGGCAACCAGCGTTTTATCGGCGGCGAGCTTTTCAAGCATGTCCAGCCCGCGGCTGATTTTCTCCCGGCTGCGCAGGAGTTCCGTTTCGGACTGCTGGGCTGGCGGGCGCTGCTGTTCGCGCACCGACGCCAGCGACGCGTCCATGATGCCGTCGGCAAGCGCTTCCACCTGGCGCATTTTCAGCGCGTCCTTCGGCTCGCGCGGGATGAGCGCGGGCGCGATGTCGAGCAGCTCGAGGTATTCCGCAATCACCGGAGAATCAAACCAGTACTCGCCATCCGCCGTGACCAGCGCCGGGACTTTGCCCAGCGGGTTGTAGTGCGGCGTCTTGCTTTCGGCGACCCACGGATTGTCGTTCACAAACTCGAAGGTGATGCCTTTTTCCAGCAGGATGACCGAAATTTTGCGCACGTAGGGGCTGGTGTAATTGCCGATAAGTTTCATTACATCGTCCGTTTTAAGCCAACAAAAGCTAAGTATGGTTCAGATTACCGCCGACGGCGATTTGATGTAGTCGAGAAACGCGCGCAGCCCGCAGGTCATGTATTGGCGGTTAGGGTAGTAAAGCTGGAGGCTGGGGCGCACCGGCAGCCAGTCGTTTAATACCGCCACCAGCCTGCCGCTCGCCAGATGCTCGGCGACCTGCTGGTGGTAAAGATAGCCCAGCCCCGCGCCGGCCAGCACCGCTTCCATTTCCGAATCCATGTCGTCGACCAGGATGTTTCCAGAGGGCAGGACTTCGAACTTGCCGTCCGGGCCTTCAAACTCCCAGTGGTAGCGGCGGCCGCTGTGGAAGCGGTAAACCACGCTCTGGTGATTGATCACCTCACGCGGGTGCGCGGGCGCGGGGTGGCGGGCGAAGTATTCCGGCGTGGCGACGACGGCGAGCTTCATCTGCGGGCCAATCGGCACGGCGATCATATCTTTTTCAACCGTGGTGCTCAGGCGAATTCCCGCGTCGTACTGCTGCTGCACGATGTCCACCAGCCTGTCGTCGGTGGTGACTTCCACCCTGATGTCCGGGTATTCACGGGTGAATCCGGCAACCAGCGGCATTAATACCATGCGCGAGGCGAGCCTGGATGAGTTGATTTTCAGCGTGCCCATCGGCGTTTCGCGAAAGCAGTTCACCTCATCAAGCATGGTGTTGATTTCGTCGAAGGCCGGGCGCAGGCGTTCGAACAGGTTTTGCCCCGCCTCGGTGAGCGACACGCTGCGGGTAGTGCGGTTAAACAGGCGAACCTTCAGCCGCTGCTCAAGCTGTTTGATGCCGTGACTGATGGCCGAAGGGGAGAGGCCAAGTTCGTCGCCCGCCGCGCGAAAGCTTTTGTGGCGCGCCACCGCAATGAACGTCGCGAAGTCGGAAAAGTTCAGCCGCATTAGTGAAAATCCTTCATTAACCCATCTCAATACATACGTTTTACAGAACTATCTCGCGGCCGTAAAGTGAATGCTACTTCTACTTAGATTGAGATAACTCCATGAAATCAGAGAATATGTATATCGTATGGGCGCATCCACGCGTTGATTCATTGACCGCGCAGGTGGTCAAGGAAATCCAGGGCGAAGCGCAGGAGCAGGGAACGAAGGTTTCCACCCTCGACCTTTACCGCATCGGCTTTAATCCGGCGCTCGGCGTGGAGGACGAGCCTGACTGGAGCAACCCGGACAAGCAGCACTCGCCGGAAGTCCACCGTCTGTTCAACGAGATGGCGCAGAACGATACCGTGGTGCTGGTGTTCCCGGTGTGGTGGTACAGCTTCCCGGCGATGCTGAAAGGCTATCTTGATCGCGTGTGGAATCACGGCCTGGCCTACGGCGGCAAGGGCTTTCCGGCCAGACGAGTCCACTGGGTCGCGCTGGTGGGCGGTTCAGAGGAAGGCTACGTGAAGTATGGTTGGGAAAAGAATATGTCCGACTATCTCACCAGCGCCGGGGGCTATTTGGGCATTGCCGAGACCAAAATCACCTACCTCTTCAACACGATTGGGGTGGAGGAGGACATTACCGATAGCCAGCAGCATTATCAGAAGCTGTTTGCCCAGGCGCGGGCTGCGGTGACCGGCGAGTGACCTGACCGTACAGCTGGTGGATGGCGCTGACGCTTATCCACCCTACCATTCCGATAGCCGGGGAACAGATTGGGTCAAGCCCGCCGCCCGGCTCGCTGTAATAAACTTACATCCGGAAATAATCGGAATAATACAGAGTGTTCTGGATCACACTGGCCAAAAACGGCTGAAAATACTTTGTGAGTGAGATCACAAATAAATAACAAAGCCCCGCCTTAAAAATGTGATTAGTGTCACAAATAGCGGCGTTTGGCGGCTGAAAAATCATCGCTGTATTATTTTTACACAGAAGTTTTGTGACGCGGATCACCTGCGGCATCCCCCTTTGACGTGATTTCAGGTGATCTGAATCACATAAAAATCCCCTCACTGGACAGTTTCCCGCTCACGTGCCAGATTCGCCTCACTTAGAGCATCTGGCAGGCAAGTCCCTGTCGCCACGTTAACAATAAACCTCGGGCTGCTTTCCAGCGCGTAAACACAACAAGGGGTGTGCGTATGTCATCCGATATCAAGATCAAGGTGCAAAGCTTTGGTCGTTTCCTCAGCAATATGGTCATGCCAAACATCGGCGCATTTATTGCCTGGGGTATTATCACAGCGTTATTTATTCCGACCGGATGGTTGCCAAACGAGACGCTGGCGAAGCTGGTAGGCCCGATGATCACCTATCTGCTGCCGCTGCTCATCGGTTATACCGGTGGTCGCTTAATCGGTGGCGATCGCGGTGGCGTGGTCGGTGCTATCACCACGATGGGCGTTATCGTCGGTGCTGATATGCCGATGTTCCTCGGCGCGATGATTGCTGGCCCGCTGGGCGGCTGGGCGATTAAACATTTCGACGCCTGGGTAGACGGCAAAATCAAATCCGGCTTTGAAATGCTGGTGAATAACTTCTCCGCGGGCATCATCGGTATGATCCTCGCGATTCTGGCGTTCATGGGTATCGGCCCGGCTGTTGAAGTGCTCTCCAAAGTGCTGGCGGCGGGCGTTAACTTCATGGTTGTCCATGACATGCTGCCGCTGGCGTCTATCTTCGTTGAACCGGCGAAAATCCTGTTCCTTAACAACGCCATCAACCACGGTATCTTCTCGCCGCTGGGTATTCAGCAGTCCCACGAGCTGGGCAAATCAATCTTCTTCCTGATTGAAGCCAACCCAGGCCCGGGTATGGGCGTGCTGCTGGCGTACATGTTCTTCGGTCGCGGTAACGCCAAGCAGTCTGCGGGCGGCGCGGCAATCATCCACTTCCTGGGCGGTATCCACGAAATTTACTTCCCGTACGTGCTGATGAACCCACGTCTGATCCTGGCCGTTATCCTCGGCGGTATGACCGGCGTGTTCACCCTGACCATCCTGAACGGTGGCCTGGTTTCCCCGGCTTCCCCTGGTTCAATCCTGGCCGTTCTGGCGATGACGCCAAAAGGCGCATACTTCGCGAACATCGCGGCAATCGTTGCGGCAACCCTCGTTTCCTTCGTGGTTTCTGCGATTCTGCTGAAAACCAGCAAAGTGAAAGAAGAAGACGACATCGAAGCAGCGGCTCGCCGTATGCAGGAGATGAAAGCGGAATCTAAAGGCGGCGCGGCTCCGCTGGCGGTGGGCGCGGGTCTGTCTAACGACCTGAGCCACGTGCGTAAAATTATCGTTGCCTGCGACGCCGGTATGGGTTCAAGCGCGATGGGTGCTGGCGTGCTGCGTAAGAAAGTGAGCGACGCGGGCCTGAAAAACATCTCCGTCACCAACTGCGCTATCAACAGCCTGCCGGAAGACGTTGACCTGGTGATTACGCACCGCGACCTGACCGAGCGCGCCATGCGCCAGGTGCCACAGGCGCAGCATATCTCCCTGACTAACTTCCTCGACAGCAGCCTGTACAGCAACCTGACCGAGCGTCTAGTCGCTTCCCAAAACCTGAGCGAGAAAGAAGTGAAGGTGATGAGCAGCCTGGAAGACAGCTTTGTGCCAAGCGAAGAAGGGCTGTTCCGCCTCGGCGCGGGCAATATTTTCCTCGGCCTGAAAGCCAATACCAAAGAAGAGGCGATTCGCTTTGCCGGCGAGCAGCTGGTGAACGGCGGCTACGTGCAGCCGGAATACGTGGATGCGATGTTCGAACGTGAAAAACTGACCCCGACCTACCTGGGCGAAGGCATTGCGGTTCCACACGGCACCGTTGAAGCGAAAGACCGCGTGCTGAAAACCGGTATCGTGTTCTGCCAGTACCCTGCGGGCGTTCACTTCGGCGAAGAGCCGGAAGACGTGGCTCGCTTGGTTATCGGTATCGCCGCTCGCAATAACGAACACATCCAGGTTATCACCAGCTTGACCAACGCGCTGGACGACGACTCGGTGATTGAACGCCTGGCGAATACCACAAGCGTACAGGAAGTGCTCGACCTGCTGGCGGGTAAGAAGTAATACCTCAAATCGGCGGGTGGCGCTCCCGCTTACCCGCCCTACGTAGGGTGGATAAGCGAAGCGCCATCCACCAACTTATCCCTCTCCCTCAGGGAGAGGGCTAGGGTGAGGGTGGTTAATACCACGAACCTCCTCACCCCAGCCCCTTCGGGTGATTCAAATTTAAGAAGGTTAACGACATGAAAGCATTACATTTTGGCGCAGGTAATATCGGACGTGGCTTTATCGGCAAACTGCTGGCAGATGCGGGCATTGGGCTGACGTTCGCCGACGTAAACCAGGTCGTGCTGGACGCGCTGAACGCGCGCCACAGCTATCAGGTGCATGTGGTTGGCGAGCAGGAGCAGGTTGATACCGTCTCCAACGTGAATGCCGTCAGCAGCATCGGCGACGAGGTGATTGACCTGATTGCCGACGTGGAACTGGTGACTACCGCCGTCGGCCCGGTTGTGCTGGAGCGTATCGCCCCTTCCGTGGCGAAAGGCCTGGTGCTGCGCCGCGCGAACGGCAACGAAAATCCGCTCAATATCATCGCCTGTGAAAACATGGTGCGCGGCACCTCCCAGCTTAAGGCTCACGTGATGAAAGCGCTCTCCGCTGACGATCGGGCGTGGGTTGAGCAGCACGTCGGCTTCGTGGATTCCGCCGTTGACCGCATCGTGCCGCCGTCAGAATCCGCCACCAACGACCCGCTGGAAGTCACCGTTGAAACCTTCAGCGAGTGGATTGTTGATAAAACCCAGTTTAAAGGTGAGCTGCCGAACATTCCTGGCATGGAACTTACTGATAACCTTATGGCGTTTGTGGAACGCAAGCTCTTCACGCTTAACACCGGGCATGCTATAACCGCGTACCTCGGCCAGCAGGCCGGCCATCAGACCATTCGCGATGCGATTCTGGATGAGAAAATCCGCGCCGTGGTGAAAGGGGCGATGGACGAGAGCGGCGCGGTGCTGATTAAGCGCTACGGCTTTGATGCCGACAAACACGCGGCCTATATCCAGAAAATCCTTGGCCGTTTTGAAAACCCGTATCTGAAAGATGACGTGGAGCGCGTGGGCCGTCAGCCGCTGCGTAAGCTAAGCGCGGGCGACCGTCTGATCAAGCCGCTGCTGGGCACCCTCGAGTACGGCCTGCCGCACGCGAACCTGGTCAAAGGGATTGCCGCCGCCATGCACTATCGCAGCGAGCAGGACCCGCAGGCGCAGGAGCTGGTTGCGCTGCTGGCAGACCTTGGCCCGCAGGCCGCGCTTGCTCAGGTATCTGGACTTGATGCCAACAGCGACGTCGTCGCTCAGGCGGTAGAGGCCTACAACGCGACAGCGTAATGGAGAATGGGCGCGGCTTACCCGCGCCCCACACTAAAATTCAGTGATGCAGGCAAAGATGGAAGAAACACAGGCCTTTGAAAACCGAGTGCTTGAGCGTCTGAATGCCGGCAAAACCGTGCGAAGTCTGCTGATTGCCGCCGTTGAGCTTCTCACCGAAGCCATCAATATTCTGGTGCTACAGGTATTTCGCAAGGATGATTACGCGGTGAAATACGCCGTTGAGCCGCTGCTGGACGGCGATGGCCCGCTGGGCGATCTCTCCGTGCGCATGAAGCTGATCTACGGGCTTGGGGTGATGAATCGCGCCGAGTATGAAGACTGCGAGCTGCTGATGGCGCTGCGCGAAGAGCTAAACCACGACGGTAACGAGTACAATTTCACCGACGACGAAATCCTCGGCCCGTTTGGTGAACTGCACTGCGTGGCGGCTTTTCCCCCTGCGCCCACCATTGCCCACGGCGGCGACCCGGAGCTGGAAGCCATGCAGCGGCAGCGTTACCAGCAAATCGTTCGTTCCACGATGGTACTTTCCCTCACCGAGCTGATCTCACGGATCAGCTTAAAAAAAGCCTTCCAGAAGTAATCTCCCGCACAGTCGCTTTTCGCCCTCTTAGCGCGAATGGTGTATCCTTGCCGCAAAGCACTTTATTCACGGTTAATCAAAAATGAAAGAAATCGAAAAAGCAGAAATTAAACGCCTTAGCGACCGCCTGGACGCTATCCGTCACGAAATGCCCGAGCTGCACCTGATCAACGAAGCGGAAAAATACGCCGAGCTGGAAAAAGAAAAAGCGAAGCTGGAAATTGAAATCGTGCGCCTGCAGGCGGTACGCAACCAGAAGCTGAGCAAAGAAGCGCAAAAGCTGATGGCGATGCCGTACAAACGCCCAATCACCAAGAAAGAGCAGGCCGACCTCGGCAAGCTAAAGAAAGCCGTGCGCGGCCTGGTCGTGGTGCATCCAATGACGGCGCTAGGCCGCGAAATGGACCTCGAAGAGATGACAGGTTTTTCCCGCACCGAGTTTTAATTTCCGCGCTGTGATGTTGTCGGGTGGCGGCGTGCGCCTTACCTGACCTACACGATGGATGTGATTGTGTTGGATGACTACGTGCGCCTTACCCGGCCTACTTGCGAATCGTAGGGCGGATAAGCGAAAGCGCCATCCGCCGCAATAAGCTACTTCAACACCTGCGGATTCACGCAGTTCTCTTTCACCTCACCGGCGAGTGCGGCAATCAGGTTATCCACCGCGCAGGCCGCCATGTTGTAACGCGTTTCGTGCGTGGCGGAGCCGATGTGCGGCAGGGCGACGACGTTTGGCATTTTTAGCAGCGGGGAGTCCACCGGCAGCGGCTCCTGCTCGAAAACGTCGAGACCCGCGGCGTGGATTTTCCCGTCTTTTAGCGCCTGAATCAGGGCTTTTTCGTCCACGACCGGGCCGCGTCCCGCGTTGATCAGAATCGCCGACGATTTCATTTTCGCCAGCTGCTCTGCGCCAATCAGATGGTGAGTTTCTTCCGTCAGCGGCAGGGATATGCAGACGAAATCGGATTCTGCCAGCAAGGTGTCCAGGTCGCAGTAGCGGGCGTCGAAGCGCTCTTCCGCCTCTTTGTGATGGCGGCGGGCGTTGTAAAGAATCGGCATGCTAAAACCGAAGTGCGCGCGCTGGGCCAGCGCCAGGCCGATGCGGCCCATGCCAAGAATCCCGAGGGTTTTGTGGTGCACGTCGATGCCGAACCAGTCCGCGCCGATGCTGCCCTGCCATTCGCCCGCTTTCACTCTTTCCGCCACTTCTACCGCGCGGCGCGCCGTTGCCAGCACCAGCGTCATCATGGTGTCCGCGACGGTTTCGGTCAGCACCGTTGGGGTGTGCATCAGCGCGATATGGCGCTCGGTCAGGGCATCAACGTCAAAATTGTCATAGCCAACGGAAACGGTCGACGCCGCGCGCAGCTTTGGCGTGTGTTCCAAAAACGCTTTATCCACCTTCTCGCTGGAGCCAAGAATCCCTTCCGCTTTGGCAAAAACGTCCGCGTTCTGTTTTACGGTTTCCGGGCTTAAATCGCCGAGCTGCGTGACGCTGAAGTGGCTTTCGAGGCGGGCGAGCAGGTCGTCAGGTAGCTTTTTGTAGAGGATGACGGACGGCTTCATAGTGTTCTCCGTAATAAATTTAAAGACTGACCGGGCGCATATACCCGTCATACTTCAAGCTGTGGGGGTGTTGGCTGCACTCGCTCACCCCAGTCACTTACTAAAGTAAGCTCCTGGGGATAAGCTCCCTTGCCGCCTACCCACAACTCGAATTATTTAGGGTATAACGACGCCTGGTTTGAGTTCAGGCATGGCGAGCACCCACCGGCAGCTGCTGGTTCGCCGTCGGTTTCACTATCAGAGTTAGCCACACCGAGGCGAGCAGCGCCAGCCCCATAAAAATGTAGGACGCGGACGGGCTGCCGGTGGCGCCGTTGAGGTAGCCGACAAACCACGAGCCGACAAACGAGCCGAGCGCGCCCATGCTGTTAATCAGCGCCATCGCGCCACCGGCGACGTTTCTGGGCAGCATTTCCGGGATAATGGCGAAGAACGGCCCGTACGGCGCGTACATCGCGGCACCGGCAATCACCAGCAGGGTGTAGGAAACCCAGAAGTGGTTCGCGCCCACCAGCCAGGAGCCGAGGAACGCCAGCGCGCCGATCAGCAGCAGCGGCCAGACGAATAGCTTGCGGTTCTGCATTTTGTCCGAGGCCCAGGACACGGCGATCATCGCGATAGTCGCGGCCAGATAGGGCACCGACGACAGCCAGCCCACTTCAACCATGCCCATGCCCGCGGTGCCCGCGCCGCGAATAATCGACGGCAGCCACAGCACGAAGCCGTACACGCCGATGCTCCAGCAGAAATATTGCATGCACAGCAGCACCACGTTGCGGGAGCGGAACGCCTCGCCGTAGTTGCGCACCGCCTTGATGCCTTCCTGCTCTTTCTCGAGCTGCGCCTGCAGCGCGGCCTTCTCGGCTGCGGACAGCCAGCCCACCTGCGCAGGTTTGTCCTTCACCAGCACCCACCAGGCAAACGCCCAGATCACCGCCGGAATGCCCTCGAAGATAAACATTTCACGCCAGCCGAATGCCTGAATCAGGTAGCCGGACACCACCGACATCCACAGCACGGTGACCGGGTTGCCGAGGATCAGGAAGGTGTTGGCGCGCGAGCGCTCGGACTTGGTAAACCAGTTGCTGATGTAAATCAGCATCGCGGGCATGACCGCCGCTTCCACCACACCCAGCACGAAGCGAATCGCCGCAAGCGCGGGGATGTTGCTGACGATGCCGGTCAGCGACGCGCAGCCGCCCCACAAAATCAGGCAGACGAAGATAAGTTTGCGCACGCTGCGGCGCTCGGCGTACATCGCGCCGGGGATCTGGAAGAAGAAGTAGCCGAGGAAGAACAGCGCCCCCAGCAGGGACGAAATGCCTTTGGTGATGCCGAGGTCTTCGTTAATCCCGGCGGCGGAGGCAAAGCTAAAGTTGGCACGGTCGAGGTAGGCCAGGCTGTACGTGATAAACACGATCGGCATGATATACCACCAACGTTTTGGCGCAATTGTACTGGTTTTCATAAGGCTGGCCTCTGTGTTGAGGAGAGTCGCACCGTGCCGCATGTAGGGTACAGCCGATGCCGTTTTCGTTTATTCGCCCAGCGCGCTTCGGGTTGGCAACCCTTCGCTATCGCCGATGACCTGTATCGCCAGCGAGCCGATTTTGTTCCCCCGGCTCACCGCGTGTTGCAAGGATTTCCCTTCCAGCAGGGCGCTAATCACCCCGACCGCAAAGCCGTCACCGGCTCCAACGGTATCAACCACGTTGTCCACCCTGACGGCGGGGACCGCGCCTTTTTCTCCGCCCGACGTTTTAAACCACGCGCCGTCCGCGCCGGTTTTCAACACCACGGTTTTCACGCCGCGCTCGAGATAGAAATCGGCAATCGCCTCCGGGGTTTTCTGCCCGGTGAGAATCACCCCTTCTTTGACGCCCGGCAGCACCCAGTCGGCCTGGAAAGCCAGCTGGTTGAGCTGCTTGACCATTTCGGCCTCGCTTTTCCACAGCACCGGGCGCAGGTTCGGGTCGAACGAAATGGTTTTCCCCTTCGCCTTCATGGCCTTAGCGGTGTGGTTAAGCAGCTCAAGCGAGGTCGCCGACAGCGCTGCCGCCACGCCGCTCAGGTGCAGGTGGCGTGCGCTAGAGAAGTAATCCTCGTTGAAATCCTCTACTGAAAGGTGGCTGGCCGCCGAGCCTTTGCGGAAATATTCCACGATGGGATCGGTTCCATCTTCGACTTTAGATTTGAGCTGAAAGCCGGTCGCAAAACGCTCGTCGGTCGTGACGCCCCGGCTGTCGATCTGCTCTTTGGCGAGCTGTTGCAGCACGTAGCGGCCGAAGGAATCGTTGCCCACGCGGCTCACCCAGCCCACCTTCAGGCCAAGGCGCGCGAGGCCCGTCGCCACGTTCAGCTCCGCGCCCGCGACGCGCTTAACGAATTTCTCCGCCGCCGCCAGATCGCCGGTTTCGGTTGCCACAAACATCGCCATCGCTTCGCCGATGGTGATGACATCAAGCGGGTTGTGCATTCCTTACTCCTCGCGTAACAGGTTAACGTAATGGCGGGTGACGGCCGTCAGGTCGCGGCCCTCGAGCGGGAACTCGATGCCGCGCGGCGCGTCGCCAGGCAGCAGTTTTAACAGCGCCATCCAGCGCGGTTCGGCGTCATCCAGCGCGATTGCGCGGTAGTGATAATGGTGCGGCGTGGCGGCTTTGACGTGGACATAGCCGACGCTTGCGGCCAGCGCGCGGGCCGCCGCTTCGGGCGAGTCGTCCACCCAAAGCCAGTTGGCCATATCAAAGGTTAGCTTCACGGGCAGATTTAGCGCGCCGCTCGCGGCCTGGAAGCGCTGCATCGGGGCGAGCTTCCCGCAGGCGGTCTGATCGTTTTCGACCACCAGCGTGACGTCGCTTTGCGCAAGCCACTGCTGCAGGAGCGAAAACTGCTGGCTGCCGCGAAACTCGCCGAGCGAAAGCTTCAGCCAGCCCGCGTTGAGCAGGTCTGCTTCACGTAGCAAAGAGGGGATTAACGGGTTGAGCCTGCCGTCTTCGGCGAACAGCGGCTCCGGCGCGGAATAGCAGGCCTCAAGCCCGTGGTTTGCAATCTGCTGCGCCAGCTCCGGCAGGGCATCCAGCTGGCTATTGCTCAACAGCTCGCGGCGGATTTCTACGCCGTCTGCCCCGGCCCCGGCGATAATCGGCAGCAGCGCCTGCTGCCCGCCAAGCGCGGCGATGCGGTCATGCCCGTAGGCGGCGGTAACGACAAAGATTTTGCGCGACATGGAAAGCTCCATCACGGTAACAGCTACATAACATAACTATTACGCTAGATGGAACCGGTTCCAAAGAGAAGCCAGCCGTGCTGAATTTATGATCGCTATCACGAAGAAAATATTTAGCGGGCGGTGGAGCCGCGGATGATGAGCTCGCCGGAAAAGACCTGTTCGCGCACGCCGTCTGCGGCCCCGTCAATGCGCCGGACGACCTGCTCAAGCGCGGCGTAGCCAATCTGCCACGTCGGCTGTTTGAGGGTGGTGATGCCTACGCCCGCAAGCTCCGCCCATTCGAGTTCGTCGAAGCCGAGCAGGCCGATATCGCTGCCCCAGTGCAGGCCGATGCGGCGCAGGGAGCGGGCAACCTGCAAAGTGAGCGCGCCGTTGGCGGAGATCACCGCTTTGCGCATGCCGCGGTGCTGCGTGTGGAACTGGCGCAGCGTGTTGTCCAACGCGTCGGCCTCGTGCAGCGGGATTTCGGCGTTTTCCGCCACGATGCCGGGGTAGCGATCGAGGGTGCTGCGAAAGGCGCGCAGACGCTCGCGGCGGGTGTTGACCATGCCGAGCGGCTCGCTTAAAAACAGAATCGCTTCAAAGCCTTGTTCGACAAGGTGTTCGGTGGCGGTTGTCGCCGCCTGAATGTTATCCAGCCCTACGACGTCGCAGGCAAAATCCGGGATTTTGCGGTCGATTAGCACCATCGGCAGCGCCGACTGCTGAAGCCGGTTTAAGCCCTCTTCGCGCATGCCGACGGCGTTTACCACGATGCCCTCCACCTGGTAGCTGCGCAGCAGATCGAGGTAGTGCAGCTCCTGGTCTAACTCGTTATTGGTGTTACAGACCAACGGCGTAAAGCCCTTTTCACGGCAGGCGGCCTCGATGCCGCTCAGCACGTCAACGGAGTAGGGGTTGGTTATGTCGGCGATGATCAGGCCAATCAGGCGGGTGCGGCCACGCTTCAGCCCGCGCGCCATCTGGTTTGGGCGATAGTCGAGGTCGGCGATGGCGGTTTCGATGCGGGTGCGCAGGTCGTCGGACAGCACGCTCTGCTCGCCGTTCAGATAGCGGGAAACGCTGGTTTTACCGGTTTTTGCCGCTTTCGCGACGTCGCTTATCGTGGGGCGCGCAGCCTTGCCGTTCATGTCCGTCTCCAGGAGGGGGTAACTTTCTGGAGAGTAACATAAAATTTGGCGGCTGTTGGTGGATGGCGCTTGCGCTTATCCACCCTACGTTATGGGAACGCGTAGGGCGGATAAGTGAAACGCCATCCGCCGATTTTTAGGAAAGCGGGCTTAGCGTAATCTCTACGCGACGGTTTTGCGCCTTGCCTTCGGCGGTGCTGTTGCTGGCGATTGGGTTCGCCGGGCCTGCGCCGGTGGTGCGCACGCGGCTGGCGTCCACGCCCTGGGTAATCAGCGCGCTGCCCACGCCGTCGGCACGCTGCTGGGAGAGCTTCATGTTCAGCTCCTGGCTGCCGGTGCTGTCGGTGTAGCCCACAATGTTAACGGCGGTTTTTGGATACTCTTTCAGCACCATCGCCACGCCGGTCAGGGTGTTCGCGCCCGCAGGCTTAAGCGTTGCGCTGCTGCTGTCGAAGGTGACGTTGTTTGGCATATTCAGCACGATATTGTCGCCGTTTCGCGTCACGCTCACGCCCGTTCCCTGCATTTTGTCGCGCAGTTTGGCTTCCTGCGCGTCCATGTAATAGCCGACGCCGCCGCCGAGCGCCGCACCGGCCGCCGCGCCAATCAGCGCGCCCTTGCCGCGATCTTTTTTAGAGGATGACAATACGCCAACGCCCGCGCCGACCAGCGAGCCAAGCCCGGCACCGATTCCGGATTTACCCGCTTCTCTTTCGCCCGTGTAGGGGTTGGTCGTACAGCCAGAAACTGCTAACGTGCCGCAAACCAGGGCGGCAATCATGACGCGATTTTTCATCTCATTTCCTTTGTGAATTATAGAGCTGTGACGCGCTGTCTAAGCGGCGGTTGATTATGCCGTGTGAATGTGTAGAAATTTCCCCAGAGTCGTCTGAAATTTGTAAACAATATTGAGCGGCCACAGGCCGCCACCTGCAAACACCGGAGCCCGAATTGGCTAAGACATCCTCGACAATTAAACAGGTTTTAACCGCCGCCCACTGGGGCCCAATGCTGGTCGAAACCGACGGCGAACGCGTGCTTGGTTCGAAAGGCGCGCTGGAAACCGCTCATGAAAACTCCCTTCAGCAGGCCGTTCCCGATCAGGTACACAGCAAGGCACGCGTGCAGTTTCCGATGGCGCGTAAGGGTTTTCTGGCGTCGCCGGATGCGCCTCAGGGCGTGCGCGGCGAGGATGAGTACGTGCGCATTAGCTGGGACGAGGCCTTAAAACTGATTCATCAGCAGCATCAACGTATTCGCTCAAGTTATGGTCCGGCCTCTATCTTTGCCGGTTCTTACGGCTGGCGTTCGAACGGGATCCTGCACAAAGCCGCGACGTTGCTACAGCGTTATATGAGCCTCGCGGGCGGCTACACCGGCCACCTGGGGGATTATTCCACCGGCGCGGCGCAGGTGATCATGCCGTATGTCGTCGGCTCCAATGAGGTTTACCAGCAGCAAACCAGCTGGCCGCTGGTGTTGGAACACAGCGATGTGGTGGTGCTGTGGAGCGCTAACCCGCTGAACACGCTGAAAATTGCCTGGAACGCCAGCGACGAGCAGGGCGTGAAGTATTTCGAGCAGCTGAAAAACAGCGGCAAAACGGTGATCGCCATCGATCCGATGAGATCGGAAACGGTGGATTTCTTTGGCGAACGCGTCCAGTGGATCGCCCCGAATATGGGCACCGACGTGGCGCTGATGCTCGGCATCGCCCACACGCTGGTCAGGCACGGCTGGCACGACGCGGACTTCCTGCAGCGCTGCACCTACGGCTTCGATAAATTCTGCGCCTACCTGATGGGCGAAACCGACGGCCAGCCGAAGAACGCCGACTGGGCGGCGAAAATCTGCGGCGTGCCGGTACAGACCATCGAATATCTGGCGCAGCTGTTTAGCAGCAACCGCACCATGCTGATGTCGGGCTGGGGAATGCAGCGCCAGCAGTACGGCGAGCAGAAGCACTGGATGCTGGTGACGCTGGCGGCCATGCTCGGGCAGATTGGCACGCCCGGCGCGGGCTTCGGGCTTTCCTACCACTTTGCCAACGGCGGCAACCCGACGAGGCGTGCGGCGGTGCCCGGTTCCCTCCAGGGTATGGTCGCGGGCGGCACGGACGCGGTGGAAAAAATTCCCGTCGCGCGCATCGTTGAGGCGCTGGAAAACCCCGGCGCGCGCTATCAGCACAACGGCATGGAAAAAACCTTCCCGGACATCCGCATGCTGTGGTGGGCGGGCGGCGGTAACTTTACCCATCATCAGGACACCAACCGCCTGATTAAGGCCTGGCAAAAGCCGGAGCTGGTGGTGATTTCCGAATGCTTCTGGACGGCGGCGGCAAAGCACGCGGATATCGTGCTGCCGATTACCACCTCGTTTGAGCGCAACGACATGACGATGACCGGCGACTACAGCAACCAGCATCTGGTGCCGATGAAGCAGGTTGTCGCGTCGCAGGGCGAAGCGCGCAACGATTTTGACGTTTTTGCCGCGCTCAGCGAGCTGTGGGAGCAGGGCGGCGGCGCGCGCTTTACCGAAGAGAAAAGCGAGATGCAGTGGCTGGAAAGCTTCTATGAGATGGCGCAAAGCCGGGGCGCGGCGCAGCAGGTTACGCTGCCGAACTTTAGCGAATTTTGGGAAGCTAACCGGCTGATAGAAATGCCGGAAAGCGAGAAGAATAACGATTTTGTTCGCTTCAGCGATTTCCGCGCCGATCCGCAAGCTAATCCGTTAAAAACCCCGAGCGGGAAAATCGAAATTTATTCCGAGCGCATCGCCGCTTTCGGCTACGGCGATTGCCCGCCGCACCCAACCTGGCTTGAGCCGGACGAATGGCAGGGCAACGCCGAAAAAGACCAGCTTCAGCTGCTTTCCGCGCACCCGGCGCACCGTCTGCACAGCCAGCTCAACTATGCGGCGCTGCGGGATAAATATGCTATCGCCGGGCGCGAACCGCTGACGCTGCACCCGCAGGACGCAAAATCCCGCGGGATCAGCGACGGCGACCTGGTGCGCGTCTGGAACCACCGCGGCCAGGTGCTGGTCGGGGCGCTGATCACCGACGGCATCAAGCCCGGCGTGGTCTGCATCCATGAAGGCGCCTGGCCCGATCTGGACGGCGATAAGCTGTGTAAAAACGGCGCGGTAAACGTGCTGACGCTGGATATTCCCACGTCGCGGCTGGCTAACGGCTGTGCGGCAAACTCGTCTTTAGTATGGGCCGAAAAATACACCGGCCCGGTGCCGACCGTTACGGCATTCGATCCACCCGCCAGCCCATAATCCACGTCGGGTGGCGCGTTTCCTCCTGCCAGGCGCTTTCTTCAATGCGAAAGCCCTGTTTATGGTAGAAATGCACCGCCCGCTGGTTCTTCTGATATACCTCAAGACTCAGCTCCGGGAAGCGCGCTTTGACATGGCCGATAAGCGCGCCGCCGACGCCTTGGCCGCTGTAACGCTCGTCAACAAACAGCGCGCCGACAAAACGTTCGTCCAGAATGCTGATAAACCCGACGACGCGCCCCTGCTCTTCGTAAACCCAGGTCTGCGACTGCGGGATATAAACGTTGCGCACGATCGACTCGCTTTCCCGCCAGTAGGTTTCAGCGATAAACGGGTGCGCGTGGATAGTGCTGGCAAGCCACAGCGCGATCAGCACGTCCATTTCACCGGCGAGCAGCGGGCGAATCATTTGTGGTTGTCTGGGTGGCAGAAACACGCGGTGACGTGATCGTTCACCAGCCCGCACGCCTGCATAAACGAGTAGCAGATGGTTGAGCCAACAAACTTAAAGCCGCGCTTTTTTAACGCCTTTGAGAGCGCGTCGGAATCGGGGGTGGTGGTGGCGATTTCCGCCATCGTAGCGGCGTTGGTTACCTGCGGCTTGTTATCCACAAACGACCAGACGAATTCGGGGAATTTCTCGCCGTTCGCTTCCATCGCCAGGTACGCTTTGGCGTTGTTGACGATCGCCTCGATTTTGCCGCGATGGCGGATAATTCCCGCATCCAGCACCAGCTCGTCGATATCTTCCTGGCGGAAAAGCGCCACGGCCTGCGGATCGAAGTTTTTAAAGCAGCGGCGATAGTTTTCGCGCTTCTTCAGTACGGTTATCCACGACAGCCCCGCCTGCTGGCCTTCCAGGCAGATCATCTCGAACAGTTTTTGCCCGTCCGTGACCGGCACGCCCCATTCCTTATCGTGGTATTCAAGGTAAAGCGGGTCCTGTGTAACCCATCCGCATCGCTGCATAGTCTGTTCCCTCTGATAAATAGTTGTGAGCCAGCTTGACGTGCCTGATAAAGAGACAATAGTTAATTCAGGGGTATCCGCAAGCCCGTCAAAAACACTAAAAATAACGCCGGATTTGGCTCTTCTCTGGAGTCGGTTGATGACTATATCTTCTATACGCAGTGGTCGCCGTGTGGCTCTTGAAACGGCGCTGGCTTTTTTATGCCTGCTTCATGCTGGCCACGTCCTGGCGTGGCAGCAAGAATATATTGCTGATGAATCAACGGGTGACGGGCAGGACCGTTATACCTGGGACAGCGAGCGCGCGCCAAGCTATAACGATATTCTCGCCGAACGCATTAATTCTTCGCAGGCTTTGGACAACTCGCCGGGCCTTAATTATTCCGCCGGTAATGATAGCGCTCTCGGCGACAATGCACGCCTCGGCATCGGCTGGACGTTCCCGGTAATGGGCAACATTACCACCGGCCCGACCGCAGAATACAGCTGGGACGGCAGCTCAACCGGCATCTACAACGAGTACGGCGACAGCGTGATAGCCTCACGCTACAACGACCAGCTCTGGCACGCCAGCGTTTCCACCGTCGGCTGGCGGCTGGATTCTTCCGTCGGCTACCTTCGCCCGTGGGCGCAGGTGAGCTACAACCACCAGTATGGCGACAATATCTGGAAAGCGCAGATGGGGTCGCGCCCGAACGCGGCAAGCGCGCAGGACACCAGCTGGACGGACGTCACCGTCGGGGCCGACGTGCCAATAGGCAAAAACGTCGCGGCGTTCGCGTCAATGTCGCAGGCCGAAGGGCTTTCCACCGGCGAAGGGTATATGTACAACCTCGGGGTCAGCGCGCGGTTTTGAGGGTTCATGTAGTAAAAAAGTAAGTACTCGCTTACTTTTTTGTGTCGCACATTAGCAATTACGCCGGGTGGCGCTGCGCTTACCCGGCCTACGAATTCGACCGGCGGCGGCCCGTAGGTCGGATAAACGCAGCGCCATCCGACATCCAGAGGTGCTTACCCGGCCTACGAATTCGACCGGCGGCGACCTGTAGGTCGGATAAGCGCAGCGCTATCCGACATCCAGAGGTGCTTACCCGGCCTACGAATTCGACCGGCGGCGACCTGTAGGTCGGATAAGCGCAGCGCCATCCGACATCCAGAGGTGCTTACCCGGCCTACGAATTCGACCGGCGGCGACCTGTAGGTCGGATAAGCGCAGCGCCATCCGACATCCCGCCCAATCCGCCATCCCACCCTAACCATCAACAAAATGCCCATTTTGTTAACCTCGTCACAGTATAATTTAACATTGTGTATACAGCATTTGCGCGCCTTTCATTGATAGTGATCGCTCACATACATTCATCATAATGATGAATTAAGGTCATTCATTCCCGCTGGGATGCATTTCATTCCGCGTGTGGGGCACTTCATGCCGTTTTCTCCTGGAATAAAATGCGCTTCGTTAACCTAGTCGGCAGATAACTTCCCTTAGATTTGCAGGACATCTGCCATGAATACTGCTCAATACAACCGTACTCGCTGGTTAACCCTTATCGGGACAATCATTACCCAGTTCGCGTTGGGGTCCGTTTATACCTGGAGCCTGTTCAACAGCGCGTTATCCGAAAAGCTCAACGAACCGATTAGCCAGGTCGCTTTCTCCTTCGGCCTGTTAAGCCTCGGGCTTGCTATCTCTTCATCCGTTGCCGGTAAGTTGCAGGAACGCTTCGGCGTGCGTAAGGTCACGATGGCGGCGGGCGTGCTGCTGGGCGTGGGCTTCTTCCTCACCGCGCATTCAAACAACCTGATTATGCTATGGCTGAGCGCGGGCGTGCTGGTTGGGCTTGCGGACGGCGCGGGCTACCTGTTAACGCTGTCCAACTGCGTGAAGTGGTTCCCGGAGCGTAAAGGGCTTATCTCCGCCTTTGCGATTGGCTCTTACGGCCTTGGCAGCCTCGGCTTTAAATACATCGACACCCATCTTCTGGCGACCTACGGCCTGGAAAACACCTTTATGATCTGGGGCGCGCTGGCGATGGTGATGATTCTGTTCGGCGCAACGCTTATGAAAGACGCGCCGGTTCACGAAGCGCAGACCGTCAACGGCGTAACCGAAAAAGACTACACCCTGGCAGAATCTATGCGTAAACCGCAGTACTGGATGCTGGCGGTGATGTTCCTGACCGCCTGCATGAGCGGCCTGTACGTCATTGGCGTGGCGAAGGATATTGCGCAGGGCATGGTGCATTTGACCGCCGAGTCCGCCGCGAACGCCGTGACCGTGATTGCGATTGCTAACCTGAGCGGCCGCCTGGTGCTGGGCATCCTGTCCGACAAAATTGCCCGCATCCGCGTGATTACCCTGGGCCAGGTCATTTCCCTGGTGGGGATGGCAGCACTGCTGTTCGCGCCGCTGAACGAAGCGACCTTCTTTGCGGCAATCGCCTGCGTCGCCTTTAACTTCGGCGGCACCATCACCGTTTATCCTTCGCTGGTAAGCGAGTTCTTCGGCCTGAACAACCTGACTAAAAACTACGGGGTGATTTATCTGGGCTTCGGCATCGGCAGCATCTGCGGGTCAATTATCGCCTCGCTGTTCGGCGGCTTCTACGTCACCTTCTGCGTGATCTTCGCCCTGCTGATTCTCTCCCTCGCGCTGTCCACCACCATTCGCCAGCCGGCGCGTGAAACCGTGCAGCACGAACACGCTCACGCCTGAAAATAGGTAGCACCGTAAAGATGCCGCTGGGTTAGCGCCCGGCGGTTTTTTTTATCTGTTTTTCTGGAAAGCGAGTAAGCGTGCCGTTGTTTATTATTTAATCGTGCTGATTATCGATGGAATGTGTAAATTTATGGGTATTTCGCGTTTTTGGACGATACTTTTTATGACCTCTGTGCTCTACTAGCCCGCGCCGTGGCTCCTGCCAGGCCTAAGAATCATCCCGATTCGAACCAACGCTTTCTTTCTGAGAGAACTCATTGTCTTAAGGATTGTCTGAGTAACGTTTTATACGTCTTCTATTTTTTGCGCCAGGACACCCTGAATGAATTACATTAAATCGATGACCCAGCAGAAATTATGCTTTCTGTTAGCGGTATACATCGGCCTGTTTTTGAACATCTCGGTTTTTTATCACCGTTTTGACGGATTAGCGCATGATCTTAACGCCTGGAAAGCGTTTGCCGCCGTTGCGGAAATGTGTGCCACGGTATTAGTCACTTTCTTCCTCCTGCGGGTACTTTCGCTGTTTGGCCGCCTGGCCTGGCGAGTCCTTACTACCTTCGTCGTGCTGTGCTCCGTAGGCGCAAGCTACTACATGACATTCCTCAACGTGGTTATCGGTTACGGCATCATCGCGTCGGTAATGACCACGGATATCGACCTCTCAAAAGAGATTGTCGGCTACCACTTCGTGCTGTGGATGGTGCTGGTAAGCGCAATCCCGCTGGTGCTTATCTGGAGCAACACCTGCCGCTACACGCTGCTTAAACAGCTGCAAACGCGCGGCCACCGCGTGAAGAGCGTGGCGATTGTACTGCTCGCGGGCCTGATGGTTTGGGCACCGCTGCGCTTCCTCGACAAGCAGCAAAACCGCATCGAAAAACGCTCCACCGTCGATATGCCAAGCTACGGCGGCGTGGTGGCGAACTCGTATCTGCCTTCCAACTGGATTTCCGCGCTGGGCCTGTTTGCCTGGGCGCAGGTGGATGAATCCAGCGACAACAAATCCCTGATGGATCCGGCGAAGAAATTCACCTACGTCGCGCCGAAGGGCATCGACGATACCTATATGGTGTTCATCATCGGTGAAACCACGCGCTGGGATCACATGGGGATTCTCGGCTATGACCGCGACACCACGCCGAAGCTCGCCAAGGAGAAAAACCTGGTTGCCTTCCGCGGCGAGTCCTGCGACACCGCGACCAAGCTTTCTCTGCGCTGCATGTTCGTGCGCGAGGGCGGGGCGGAAGATAACCCGCAGCGTACCTTAAAAGAGCAGAACGTCTTTGCCGTCCTTAAGCAGCTCGGCTTCTCGTCGAACCTGTACGCAATGCAAAGCGAAGTGTGGTTCTACGGCAACACCATGGCCGATAACTTCTCCTACCGCGAGCAGATCGCCGCCGAACCGCGCAACAGCGGCAAGCAGGTGGATGACATGCTGCTGGTGGAAGAAATGAAGCGCTCTATCGACCAGCATCCAAAAGGCAAGCACCTGATTATTCTGCACACCAAAGGCTCGCACTTCTCGTACGTGCAGCGCTATCCGCGCAGCTTTGCGAAATGGACGCCGGAATGCGTGAGCATCGATAAAGAGTGCAGCAAAGAGCAGCTGATTAACGCCTTCGATAACTCCGTGTTGTATACCGACACGGTGATCTCCGACGTTATCAACCAGCTGCGTGATAAGCGCGCGATTATCTTCTATGCCTCTGACCACGGTGAATCCATCAGCGAGCACAAGCACCTGCACGGCACGCCGCGTGAAATGGCGCCGCCAGAGCAGTTCCGCGTTCCGCTGATGGTTTGGGCGTCCGATAAGTATCTTGAAGACCCTGACCGCGCCCGCTCGTTCGAACATATGAAAGAGCAGGCGGCGATGAAGGTTCCGCATCGCCACGTTGAGCTGTACGACACCATCATGGGTTGCCTCGGTTACACCTCGCCAAACGGCGGGATTAACGAGAACAACAACTGGTGCCACGTGCCGCAGAAGGCTGCGCAGTAACATTTAAGATACAAGCGCTTGCTTTTGAAGCAAACGGTAGGGATTTTTAAGTTAAGGGATTGACGGCTAAAACGGTGCGCAGTAAGATGCGCTCCGCATTCGGCGAGTAGCGCAGCTTGGTAGCGCAACTGGTTTGGGACCAGTGGGTCGGAGGTTCGAATCCTCTCTCGCCGACCACATTCAGAAAAGGCCAGCTCTTAGAGCTGGCCTTTTTGCATCTGCAATTCCTGGAAACGTAGGTTGGATAAGCGTCAGCGCCATCCAACGGTGATTCCCGAAAATCGGCGGATGGCACGCTGTTTATCCGCCCTACAAAACCTTCCGCTCGCCAAAATGCCCACTCCATCGCCCAACGCGCGTCTTTATATGATTTTGTGACATATTCCATTGTATTTTGTTATGAAAAACCGTGGTTTTTTGCGCCATTGCTTATGTTTTGTTCCAGCATGATTCGCTGTAAGAGACGCCGATCACAAAACAAATCGTTCATATAATCATCATCCGGCAAGAAATTTTTTAAAATGCGCGCAACCGTTTACCGCTATCGGTTGCAAATTAAGCAGTGTAATATTCTGGTAACAAGCCGGTAGCATAAATTTCCCTGCTGGAAATGTCCCAACTGGCTTTTTTTTAACTTTGTTTGCCGTTTCTCACCCCGGTTGTAAATCCCCGACACCTGTATTGACGTTTATACAATCTGTTGACAGATTGTAGGGCGTGAGGGGCACTTTATGGACAGTCCGCACTACCACACAGCTTGCCTGACGAAAGGAACCCCTGGCCTCACCGCCGCCTCCGGGCACCCCCGAACAGACCGCACTCAAATAACAAAGGTCTAACGGAAAAATAACAACACACATCTCACATTGGAGCAGAAGAATGAGTATTTCCTTGAAGAAGTCAGGGATGCTGAAATTTGGTCTGAGCCTGGTCGCTCTGACCGTTGCAGCCAGCGTTCAGGCCAAAACCCTGGTTTATTGTTCAGAAGGTTCCCCAGAAGGTTTTAACCCGCAGTTGTTCACCTCTGGCACCACCTACGATGCCAGCTCGGTGCCTATCTATAACCGTCTGGTCGAATTCAAAATCGGCACCACCGAAATCATTCCTGGCCTTGCTGAAAAGTGGGAAGTGAGCGAAGACGGCAAAACCTACACCTTCCACCTGCGTAAAGGCGTGAAGTGGCAGGACAATAAAGATTTCAAACCCACGCGTGACCTGAACGCCGACGACGTGGTGTTCTCCTTCGATCGTCAGAAAAACGCCCAGAACCCGTACCATAAAGTCTCCGGCGGCAGCTACGAATACTTCGAAGGCATGGGCCTGCCTGACCTGATCACCGAAATCAAAAAGGTTGATGACAACACCGTTCAGTTCGTGCTGGCGCGCCCGGAAGCACCGTTCCTGGCTGACCTTGCGATGGACTTCGCTTCCATCCTGTCAAAAGAATATGCCGACAACATGCTGAAGGCCGGCACGCCGGAAAAAACCGACCTGAACCCAATCGGTACCGGTCCGTTCCAGCTGCTGCAATACCAGAAAGACTCCCGCATTCTGTACAAAGCGTTCCCTGGCTACTGGGGCACCAAGCCGCAGATCGACCGCCTGGTGTTCTCCATCACGCCTGATGCGTCCGTGCGCTACGCCAAACTGCAGAAAAACGAGTGCCAGGTTATGCCGTTCCCGAACCCGGCCGACATCGCGCGTATGAAGCAGGATAAGAACATCAACCTGATGGAGCAGGCTGGCCTGAACGTTGGTTACCTCTCCTTCAACACCGAGAAAAAGCCGTTTGACGACGTGAAAGTGCGTCAGGCGCTGACCTACGCGGTGAACAAAGAAGCGATCATCAAAGCCGTTTATCAGGGCGCGGGCACCGCGGCTAAAAACCTGATCCCGCCAACCATGTGGGGCTACAACGATGACGTGAAGGACTACACCTACGATCCTGAGAAGGCAAAAGCGCTGCTGAAAGAATCCGGCCACGCTGACGGCTTCTCCGTTGATCTGTGGGCGATGCCCGTTCAGCGTCCTTACAACCCGAACGCTCGCCGTATGGCCGAGATGATTCAGGCAGACTGGGCGAAAGTCGGCGTTACCGCCAAAATCGTTACCTACGAGTGGGGCGAGTACCTGAAGCGCGCCAAAGCTGGCGAGCACCAGACCGTTATGATGGGCTGGACCGGCGACAACGGGGATCCGGATAACTTCTTCGCCACCCTGTTCAGCTGTGCGGCAGCGAAAGACGGCTCCAACTACTCACGCTGGTGCTACAAGCCGTTTGAAGACCTGATTCAACCGGCTCGCGCAACCGACGACCACAACAAGCGTATCGAACTCTACAAACAGGCTCAGGTAGTGATGCATGACCAGGCTCCGGCGCTGATCGTTGCCCACTCCACCGTGTACGAGCCGGTTCGTAAAGAGGTGAAAGGCTACGTGGTCGATCCGTTGGGCAAACACCACTTTGAGAACGTGTCAGTCGAATAATAAAACGGAACCAACCCGAAGCTAGCTGAACCGTAGGGTGGATAAGCGATAGCGCCATCCACCACTTATGTGGGTTTAGCGGGTGGCGCGCAGCTTATCCGCCCTACGTTTTAGCCGTTTATCGCTTCGGGTGAATTACTTATTCCCTCCAGTCGAGGGAAAGATTTGTGAGCAATACAGACGGCGAGTCACCAGGCCTTCCGTCACTACAGAGAATCCGGGATATGTTGCAGTTCATCCTCCGACGTCTGGGTCTTGTGATCCCCACGTTTATCGGTATTACCCTACTCACCTTCGCCTTTGTGCATATGATCCCCGGTGACCCGGTGATGATTATGGCCGGCGAGCGTGGTATCTCTCCTGAACGTCATGCCCAGCTGCTGGCCGAGCTTGGCCTCGACAAGCCGATGTGGCAGCAGTACCTCCATTACATTTGGGGCGTAATGCATGGCGACCTCGGTATTTCATTAAAAAGCCGCCTCCCGGTTTGGGATGAGTTCGTGCCGCGCTTTAAGGCGACGATGGAACTCGGCGTGTGCGCCATGATCTTCGCCGTTGCCGTGGGTATCCCGGTCGGCGTGCTGGCCGCCGTGAAGCGCGGTTCCGTGTTCGACCACACCGCCGTTGGCCTCGCGCTGACCGGCTACTCGATGCCTATCTTCTGGTGGGGCATGATGCTGATCATGCTGGTGTCGGTGTACTGGAACCTGACCCCGGTCTCCGGGCGCGTCAGCGACACGGTATTCCTCGACGACACCCTACCGCTTACCGGCTTTATGCTGATAGACACGGCGATATGGGGCGAATCGGGCGACTTTATCGACGCGCTGGCGCACATGATCCTGCCCGCCGTGGTGCTCGGCACCATCCCGCTGGCGGTAATCGTGCGTATGACCCGCTCGGCGATGCTTGAAGTGCTGGGCGAGGACTACATCCGCACCGCCCGCGCCAAAGGCCTGACCCGCATGCGCGTTATCGTGGTGCATGCCCTGCGCAACGCCATGCTGCCGGTGGTGACGGTTATCGGCCTGCAGGTCGGTACGCTGCTCGCCGGTGCGATTCTGACGGAAACCATCTTCTCCTGGCCGGGACTTGGCCGCTGGTTAATTGACGCGCTTCAGCGCCGCGACTACCCGGTAGTGCAGGGCGGCGTGCTGCTGGTGGCGACGATGATTATCCTCGTTAACCTGATCGTCGACCTACTGTACGGCGTGGTGAACCCGCGTATCCGCCATAAGAAATAAGGGGCCATCATGACGCAAATTACTGAAACAAAAGCGGTGGCGGCACCGAAGCCGATGACGCCATTCCAGGAATTCTGGCACTACTTTAAACGCAACAAAGGCGCGGTGGTCGGGCTGGTGTACGTCACCATCATGATCCTGATTGCCGTCTTCGCCAACGTCATCTCCCCGCACGGCCCGGCCGAGCAGTTCCGCGACGCGCTGCTGCACCCGCCGGTCTGGCAGGAAGGCGGCAGCTGGCAGTTTATCCTCGGTACCGACGACGTGGGCCGCGACATCATGGCTCGCCTGATGTACGGCGCGCGCCTGTCGCTGCTGGTGGGCTGCCTGGTGGTTGTGCTGTCGCTGATTATGGGCGTGGTGCTCGGGCTTATCGCCGGCTACTTCGGCGGCATCATCGACAACATCATCATGCGTATCGTCGATATCATGCTGGCCCTGCCGAGCCTGCTGCTGGCGCTGGTGCTGGTGGCGATATTCGGCCCGTCGATAGTCAACGCCTCGCTTGCCCTGACGTTCGTTGCCCTGCCGCACTATGTGCGACTGACGCGCGGCGCGGTGCTTGTTGAAGTGAACCGCGACTACGTGACCGCCTCCCGCGTGGCGGGCGCAAGCCCGATGCGCCAGATGTTCGTCAACATTTTACCGAACTGCCTCGCACCGCTGATCGTGCAGGCTTCTCTTGGCTTCTCGAACGCCATTCTCGACATGGCCGCCCTTGGCTTCCTCGGCATGGGTGCGCAGCCGCCAACACCGGAGTGGGGCACCATGCTCTCCGACGTGTTGCAGTTCGCGCAAAGCGCCTGGTGGGTTGTGACCTTCCCCGGTCTTGCAATCCTGCTAACGGTGCTGGCATTTAACCTGATGGGTGACGGGCTGCGTGACGCCCTCGATCCTAAACTGAAGCAGTAAGAGGTTCGAGATGGCGTTATTAAATGTAGATAAATTATCGGTGCACTTCGGCGACGAAGGCACCCCGTTCCGCGCGGTTGACCGCATCAGTTACAGCGTTAATCAGGGCGAAGTCGTCGGTATCGTGGGCGAATCCGGCTCCGGTAAATCCGTCAGCTCGCTGGCGATTATGGGGCTGATTGACTACCCCGGCCGCGTGATGGCGGACAAGCTTGAGTTCAACGGCCAGGACCTGCAAAAGATCTCCGAAAAAGAGCGTCGCAACCTGGTTGGTGCCGAAGTGGCGATGATCTTCCAGGACCCGATGACCAGCCTCAACCCGTGCTACACCGTGGGCTTCCAGATTATGGAAGCCATCAAGGTGCACCAGGGCGGCAACAAAAGCACCCGCCGCCAGCGCGCAATCGACCTGCTGAACCTGGTGGGCATTCCCGACGCGGCCTCGCGCCTCGACGTCTACCCGCACCAGCTTTCCGGCGGCATGAGCCAGCGCGTGATGATCGCTATGGCGATTGCCTGTCGGCCTAAGCTGCTGATTGCCGATGAGCCGACCACCGCGCTGGACGTGACCATCCAGGCGCAGATTATCGAGCTGCTGCTGGAGCTACAGCAAAAAGAGAACATGGCGCTGATCCTCATCACCCATGACCTTGCGCTGGTGGCCGAGGCGGCCCACAAAATCATCGTGATGTACGCAGGCCAGGTAGTGGAAACCGGCGAAGCGAAGGATATCTTCCGTGCGCCGCGCCACCCTTACACCCAGGCGCTGCTGCGCGCGCTGCCGGAGTTCGCGCAGGACAAAGCGCGTCTGGCTTCCCTGCCGGGCGTGGTGCCGGGCAAATACGACCGTCCAAACGGCTGCCTGCTGAACCCGCGCTGCCCGTACGCCACCGACCGCTGCCGGGCCGAAGAGCCAGAGCTAAACCTCGTGGACCACGGGCGTCAGTCCAAATGCCACTACCCACTCGATGATGCCGGGAGGCCAACCCTATGAGTACCGAAAAGGCCACCACGCAACCGCTGTTGCAGGCCATCGATCTGAAAAAACATTACCCGGTCAAGAAAGGCATTTTCGGCCAGGAACGCCTGGTGAAGGCGCTGGACGGCGTATCGTTCACGCTTGAGCGCGGCAAAACGCTGGCGGTGGTGGGCGAATCCGGCTGTGGGAAATCCACGCTGGGCCGCCTGCTAACGATGATCGAAATCCCGACCGGCGGCGAGCTGTACTACCAGGGGCAGGACCTTTTAAAGCCCGACGCCACGGCCGAAAAGCTTAGGCGTCAGAAAATCCAGATCGTCTTCCAGAACCCGTACGGCTCCCTGAATCCGCGCAAGAAAGTAGGGCAGATTCTGGAAGAGCCGCTGCAAATCAACACCAGCCTGAGCAAGGCCGAGCGCCGGGAAAAAGCGCTGGCGATGATGGCGAAAGTCGGCCTGAAAACCGAACATTACGACCGCTATCCGCACATGTTCTCCGGCGGCCAGCGCCAGCGTATCGCCATCGCCCGCGGCCTGATGCTCGACCCGGACGTGGTGATAGCCGACGAACCGGTCTCCGCGCTGGACGTGTCCGTACGCGCGCAGGTGCTGAACCTGATGATGGATTTGCAGCAGGACATGGGGCTGTCGTACGTGTTCATCTCTCACGACCTGTCGGTGGTTGAACACATCGCCGACGAGGTGATGGTGATGTACCTGGGCCGCTGCGTGGAGAAGGGCACCAAAGACCAGATCTTCTCCAACCCGCGCCACCCGTACACCCAGGCGCTGCTGTCGGCCACGCCGCGCCTGAACCCGGACGACCGCCGTGAGCGCATCAAGCTAACCGGCGAGCTGCCAAGCCCGCTGAACCCACCGCCGGGCTGCGCCTTTAACGCCCGCTGCCGCCGCCGCTTCGGTCCGTGCACGCAGCTTCAGCCGCAGTTGAAAGACTACGGCGGTCAGCTGGTGGCCTGTTTCGCCGTTGACCAGGATGAGAACGGGGAGATTCGTTAAAAGATAAAGCCGGGAAGTTTCCCGGCTTTTTTATTTGACAATGTTTGATGGCGCTATACTCTGAAAAATCATTCTCGGTTAGTCCAATCCTCCACCCGAATCCCTGCAACACGCTCAAACTCCCGTAGATTATTTGTCACCACGGTTAAACCAAGCGAACGGGCGTGGCCGGCGATCATATTGTCATAGGGGCCGATGGGCGCTCCTTTTTTGGCGAGCTCAGCCCTGACCTGGCCACTGTGGGCCGCAGCTTCAGAACCAAAGTTCAGCACCTCAAGTCGCGCTGCAAAACTTTCGATCACAGCCAGGTTCTTTTCTGGGTTAGCTGATTTCTCTGCACCATAAATCAGCTCCATCAGCGTGATAGAGCTGATGCACATCTGCCCGTAAAAGCGATTGAACGCTTCACGCACCTCTTGCGGTTTATTCTTTATAGTGAAGATACAAATATTGGTATCTAACATGTATTTGAGCATTAAAAATCTTCCCTGATTTGTTCACCCGGCTGGTCTCTTTCGGACATAAAGTCTGCGGTGACGCTCTCGCCGCTAAACCACTCGTCCCAACCTTCTCCCGCAGGAGTGATGATGCGAGTTCTGCCGATTGCGACAATTTCCACATGCTTAACATCTTCTGGTAAGGCAACGGCTTTAGGCAGGCGAACGGCCTGGCTACGGTTGCTTTTGAAGACGGTCGTTTTTTCCATAATGACCTCCTGAACGCTCATCTAACATACAAATAAGCATAGCGAAGATATGGGATATGTCAATGGGATATACCTTGGCGGGGGAGAAGCGGGAACGTGGTCTTTTCCTGTTCGGATAGGCTGATAACAAGGCCGCCAACCATAGTTGTTTGATGGCGCTACGCTTATCAAACCTACAAAATTCAAACCCAATTTTTAACCCTTCGGCTCAATCCCTTTCTGCTTCAAAGCCTCGCGCGCCAGGTTCTTAAACCAGTTCGCCAGGCTTATTCCTTGCTCTGCGGCTTCGACATCTAACTGCTCCCGTAGTGCGGGATCGATACGCATTTTAAATTGTGGAGACTGGCCCCCACCTTTAGGTTTTTTATCTCGCGAAGTGATTGACATGAGGCCACCAATTTATTAGTTTTAGTTGTCAGGTGACATCTTATCATGATGCCCCTTGCAAAAAAAACGCCCCCGCAAGGTATTGGAGTACCTTACGAGGGCTAACCACAACCGTTAATCGAGGTAACAGCTATGGCTAACGCCGATAGTAACACAATCGCTCGCCCTGAAATCGAGCCTGCCGTCACCACACTGTTAAAAACCCCGCTCGCTATCTCTATGGATCTGTTCCAGATTCTCGACTGCTGCCAGCTGCACGCCGATGCCCTTATCGAAAACGATAACAACACCGAGCGCATGGCGCTGTGCGGCCGTTTGTGTGCCGGGCTGGAAATGCTGAAAGTGGGTCTGAACGCGCCTTTACCTGAACACCTCATCCAGCGCCTGACCGTAGATGCGGCGGAGCCGGACAACTACCGCAGCCCGCTTTCAACGGATTCAGAAACCCTGCGGGAATACTGCGCGGCGCTAACCTTAGTGCTTTTACAGCGCCAGCAGCCGCTGGAGCAAGAAGAGCACATCACCGGATTATTATTCGAATTGATCAACGTCCTGGTCGAGGATTTGAAAGCCCCACGTTTTGTTCGAACTGATGCGGGCCTGGTGATGATAAGCGGGGATGGGGAAGCATTAATTCACTGATTATCGTAGGGCGGGTGGGCGGATATGCCACCCGCCTTCAGTGAACGTGATACATTTTTGAATCACTAGCCCCACTGCTGTAAATTACAGGCCGAGATACATAAAGGAGCGACCCTTGAGCACACAAAATTCCACGCCGCTTGGCTTCACCTGGAATGCCAACATACTACCAACGGTGAGCCCGGGGAGTACGCGTCGGGCGTTGGCGATTTATCAGCAGCAGCTGGCCTCTTTTGTGTGGGATGCAGCCAAACTCGAGAATAATCCTTTTACATTCGTTGAAGTGCAAACGCTTCTTGATGGTGTGACCGTTGGAGGACACAAGCTGTCCGACGCCGAGCAGGTAACGAACCTGGCTGACAGCAGCAAAAAACTGGTGGAGCTGGTCAAGACGGATCGTTTTGATCTGGATAAGCCGACAATCCTTCTTCTGCATACCATCATTGCCCGTAATGAAGCCCTGGAATGGGGGGTATTCAGAGGTGAAGGCGAAGAAACGACGTATTCACCTTATGTTGCACTTGGCGAAAAAGGTGAGCACCGCCCATTACCCACGCTTCCCGGTGCCCCTGAACTCAACCGCGTTTATTCCGAAGGCGTGGAGTTCATCAAAACATTACCACCGTTTGAAGGGGCGCTTGTCATGTTCCTCTTTGGCGCGCTGCAACAATTCTTCTTTGACGGAAATAAGCGCACCAGCCGCCATATGATGAATGGCTGGCTCATGAAACATGGCTACGATCCGATCAGCGTACCCGCTGCAAGGGCGCAGGAATTTAACGACAGAATGGTGAGCTTCTACGTCAGTAAAGACGGCACAGATATGCTGACGTTTCTGCATAGCTGCCGCCGGGACTGATTTTCGAAGGGCAAGCAAGCGAAACACCACCCGCTGCAAATATTTGATGGCGCTACGCTTATCAAACCTACAAAACGAATTCGTAGGGCGGGTAAGCGCAGCGCCACCCGCTGCAAATGTTTGATGGCGCATACGCTTATCAAACCTACAAAACGAATTCGTAGGGCAGGTAAGCGAAACACCACCCGCTGCAAATGTTTGATGGCGCTTACGCTTATCAAACCTACAAAACGAATTCGTAGGGCGGGTAAGCGCAGCGCCACCCGCCACTCCCCAACCCCCAAAAAAGAGCGCTCCCACAAATCCAGTTTGCCATAGCCTGTAAATCCCTAAAAATCTACCTCGCCGCCACAATACTCAATCCCGATAAGCACTTAGTGAAAATATATCGTTTCTAACTATCAGGAAGTTATTTCCAAATATTTCTCAGGGTAACGTTTAATTTCCTTGTGGTTTTTATGTTGCATGATGTTATGCTTTTTTTATAATTAAATGCGAATGAATAATCCAGAAATTTGCTTTAACTCATCCACTTAAAACCAACATCCAACCTCAAGACAGGCATTTCAACTTAGATGGAAAAGAATACGAAAAAAAGATGGTGGATGATCGGTCGATCTCGATATATTGGCGCAAAATACCTGCCATCCATTTTTTATAATAACTAATACACACTGTAACGATTACCTTCCGTAATCATAATGAGCGGAAGACGGCGATGCTTTTTTTAATTATTGCGCGCGAAAGCAACATTGCCCTCTTAAAGGCAAGACCCTGAGCCGTGCGTGAATTCAGTTAATCTCTTGTAAATCATGAGTAAAGTGATGAAGAACTATGATGATTTGCAGCGTTTCAAGGATAAGACACGCACGGGCGCCATCGACTTCAAGGATATGTCGGCGCAGAACCAGCAGCTCAACACCAGTAGCTGGCCGATTATTCAACAGCTCTCCGGTGGCAGTGACGACACGATGCTGGCGCAGGCCGGGAGCGTGGCCGTGCCCGTTCCGCAGGCGGTAAAGCCGGGCGAGTTCGATGCCGCTGTTGCTAAACCCTTACAGGCTCCGGCCGCCGAACCGTCACCTGCCCAGCGCTCGATAATGAACAGCCTGAGCGCGGCGATGCCCGTTGAAAAGGCCGCTGAACGGCCGCTCGCGGAAGAAAAAACCGCTCCGGCTTCGCTGTTCGAGCAGCTTGCTCCCGCTGCCGCTGCGCCCGCAGATGCCACCCCAGCCCCCGCTCAACTGCCAAAAGCGCCGCTTTCCGCGCTGCCGCAGGCTGAACCGATTCGCTTTGAGCAGCTTTTCGCCGCTAAAACGGCCCCTGCCGACAGCAATCCTTCTAAAGACCTGCCGTTACAACCGCTCCTGGAGACGATCGCTTCATGCCGCTAGTTTGTGTTTGCTCGCCAAAAGGCGGCGTAGGAAAAACCACCGTTACCGCCAACCTTGCCTACGCGCTGGCGCGTTCCGGTAGCAAAGTGCTGGCTATCGACTTCGACGTGCAAAACGCCCTGCGCCTGCACTTTGGCGTGCCGCTGTCCGACGGGCGCGGCTTCGTGGCCCGCGCCGGGGAATCGGCTGACTGGAGCCAGTCGGTGCTCACCGCCGGCAGCAACATGTTCGTGCTGCCCTATGGCGACGTCAGCGAAGAGCAGCGCCTGGATTTTGAACACCGCCTCGCCACCGACCCCCACTTCCTGCTGCGTGGCCTGAGCACGCTGCTGAACTACCCGGGCCTCGTGATTCTTGCCGACTTCCCGCCAGGGCCAAACCCGGCGCTGAAGGCGATGTCACAGCTTGCCGATTTGCACCTGATAACCCTGCTGACCGACACCGCTTCGCTGTCGCTGCTGCCGCACATCGAAAGCCACCGTCTGACCGGCGGCGAGCCGATGAACAACAAGGCCGGGTACTACTTCCTTCTCAACCAAAGCGACAGCCGCCGCCACATCAGCCGCGACGTCACCGCTTTTATGCAGCAGCGCCTCGGCGACCGCCTGATCGGCATTATCAACCGCGATGAAAGCGTGGCCGAAGCCAACGCCTCACAGCAGTCGATATTTGATTTCAGCGCGGCCTCGGCGGCGGCGTTTGATATTGAGCTGGTGAGCAAGCGCGTGGCGGGCATTCTCGGCATAAAAATCGGTGACGGTGCGGTACACGCCAGTCTGAAAAACTCTCATTTCTGACCACAGCTTCAGGACGACCTATGAAAAAGGCCCTGTTTTATTTACTGCTATTGGTATTAGCGCCGATAGCGGTACTGATCGTTATTACGCCGATGGACAGCCAGAAGCAGTATATTTTTGGCTTACTCAGCATCGGCATTTTGTTTTTACTGGGCTTCAGTAAAAAGCACAGCATTTCCGTGATCATGATGGTGGTGGCGGTCTTAATGTCGACGCGATATATCTATTTTCGCGCGACGCAGACCCTGCACTTTAATTCAGAAATAGAAGCCATTCTGGGGGTCGGGCTATTTTTAGCAGAGCTCTACATCTGGATCGTTATCATGTTGAGCTACCTGCAAAACCTCTTCCCGCTCAAGCGCACCATCGTGCCGCTGCCGGACGACACCTCGCAGTGGCCAACGGTCGACGTCTATATTCCGAGCTACAACGAAAGCCTGGAAGTGGTGCGCGACACCGTGCTGGCGGCGCAGTGCCTCGACTACCCGGCGGATAAGCTCAAAATCTACCTGCTCGACGACGGCAAGCGCAGCGAATTTGCGGTGTTCGCCGCAAACGTCGGCGTGGGCTACATTACCCGTAACGACAACTCCCACGCCAAGGCGGGCAACCTCAACCACGCCATGAAGCTCACCAAAGGCGAGCTGATCTGCGTCTTCGACTGCGACCACGTTGCCACGCGCATCTTCCTGCAGGCCACCGTCGGCGCGTTCCTGGTCGATCCGAAGCTTGCGCTGATGCAGACGCCGCACTACTTCTACTCGCCGGATCCGTTTGAGCGCAACCTGTCCGTTGGCCGCAATATTCCTAACGAAGGCCAGCTGTTCTACGGGCAAATCCAGCGCGGCAACGACAACTGGAACGCGACCTTCTTCTGCGGCTCCTGCGCGGTTATCCGCCGCAGCGCGCTGGAAGAGATCGGCGGCTTCGCCGTGGAAACGGTGACCGAAGACGCCCACACCGCGCTGAAAATGCAGCGCCTGGGCTGGAAGTCCGCCTATCTCGACATTCCGCTGGCGGCGGGTCTTGCCACCGAACGCCTGGTGCTGCACGTCATTCAGCGAACCCGCTGGGCGCGCGGCATGACGCAGATATTCCGCCTCGACAACCCGCTGTTTGGCCGTGGGCTGAAGTGGCAGCAGCGCCTGTGCTATCTGAACGCCATGCTGTCGTTCCAGTTCGCCCTGCCGCGCGTGGCGTTTTTGACCGCGCCGCTGGCTTACCTGCTGTTTAACCTGAATATTATCCACTCGTCGGCGAGCCTGATCTTCGCCTACATGCTGCCGCACCTGTTCCTGTGCATCTATCTGAACTCGCGGCTCAACGGGCGCTTCCGCTACAGCTTCTGGGGCGAAATCTACGACCTGGTGCTGGCGTTCCACCTGATCCTGCCGACCATGATCACGATGATTTTCCCCAAGCGCGGCAAGTTCAACGTTACCGATAAAGGCGCGCTGCTCGACGTGGGCTATTTCGACTTCAGCATCGTGCGCCCGCACCTGATCATTGCCGTGCTGCTCGCCATCGGCGTCATCGCCGGGATTGTGCGCGCCTGCGCCCACGACTATTTCGGCGTCGACCCGATGGTTATCGCCCTGAACGTCGGCTGGGGGCTGTACAGCCTGATCTTCCTTCTGGCGGCGATTGCCGTGGCGCGGGAAACCCGCCAGACGCGCAAAACCATCCGTATCGACGTCACCGTGCCGGTGGTGATTCACTACGCCAGCGGCATCTCGTCGCGCAGCCAGACCCTGGATTTATCGATGGGCGGCTGCCGCGTGGCGGTGGTGGACGAACGCCACCTGAACGATGAAATCGAAGAGGTTGAACTCCAGCTTCAGTCCGGAGCGATAAGCATTCCGGTGAAGGTGATTGCCAGCGACGAGAAGTCGGTTCGCCTGATGTTCGAAGAGATCCCGCTTGCCCGCCGCCGCGAACTGGTGCGCGTGGTGCTGGCGCGCGCCGACGCGTGGATCCATCCGCCGAAGCCGCAGGACAACCCGTTCCGCTCGCTGCTGACCATCATCCGCAGCGTGTTTGATCTCTTCTGGCTGACCTGGACATCGCGCCGCGAAAACCGCCGCCGTCGCCACGAAGAAGCCCGCCGTCAGGACATTGCCAACGAGGACAGCGCGGTATGAAACGGATGACCTACAAAGCCTGCCTGATGTGGCTGGCGCTGAGCCTGCCGGTCATGGCGCAGGAGCCGGAGCTGCCGGTAGATTTCCCGCCGGTGGCTGAACCCGCACCGGCAGCCGACGCGGCCCCCCCGATCTCGCCTTCGTCGTTCACGCCGGGCAACGTCAGCAGCATTACCGTCGCGCAGATGGGCCAGCCGCTCGGCGTGGTGCTCAGCGGCGGCCAGCTGCAGGGCGGCATCGACTTCACGCTTTCCGCCGACCAGGTGGTGACCAACGCGCAGCTGGCGCTCAACCTGAAAGTGTCGCCCGCGATGGCGGCGCGTAACACCACGCTCCAGCTGATGCTCAACGGCCAGCCGCTGGGCACCGTGCCGCTCGGCTCGGCGGACAGCAACGTTTCAAGCTACCAGCTGGAGATCCCGGCGGCGATGGTCGTGTCGCGCAACAACATCAGCTTCAAGATTAACGACGGCGACGCGCTCCTGTGCCAGCGCGACCTGTCGGACAAATACCAGGTCACCATCATGCCGACCACGCGGCTCGACCTGGAATCCCAGCAGCTGAACATCGGTGCCGATCTCAGCCACTTCCCGCGCCCGTTCTTCGACGAAATGCAGATGACGCCCGCCACCATGGCGTTCTCCTTCCCGGCGAAAACCCAGCCGGAGCAGGTTGGCGCGGCGGCGCTCGTCGCCTCGTGGCTCGGCATCCAGGCCGACTATCGCGGCATCTCCTTTGACGCGCTGCGCGACCAGCTGCCGGAGAAAAACGGCATCCTGTTCGGCAGGCCGGGCGAGTCCATCGGCGGCCTGACGCTGCCCGTAAGCCAAGGGCCGATGCTGCAAATCATCGACAACCCCGGCAACCCGGTTTACAAGCTTCTGCTGGTGGTCGGCAACAACGACCAGCAGCTGCGCAGCGCCGCGTGGCGTCTGACCCGCGGGCAGTTTAAAACCCTGACGGCCAGCACGCCGGTTGACCTGCAAACCATCCCGCTGAGCAAGCCGTACGACGCGCCGCGCTGGATCTCAACCGACCGCCCGGTGCGCCTGAGCGCGCTGTTGCGCAAAGATCAAAGCATGACCGCCACCGGCATCTGGCACGACGCCCTGCGCCTGGCGTTCCGCGCCGCGCCCGATCTGTTTATGTGGGACGGCGACACCATCCCGCTGAAGATCGGCTACCGCTTCCCGTCGGAATCCTGGATCGACGAAGATCGCTCTTACCTGTCGATGACCTTCAACGGCACCTTCCTGCACAACCTGCCGGTCAACAAGCAGGGCGCGCTGGAAACGCTGTGGCACAAGGTCGGCGGCGACGCCCGCCAGGAAAGCTACGACATGCCGCTCGAGCCGTACCTGATTTACGGCGACAACCAGCTGGCGCTCTACTTCAAGATCGAACCAAAGGAAAACGCGCCGTGCGGCGTGCTGCTCAATAACAACATCAAGAGCCGCATCGACGAGGACTCATGGATCGACCTGAGCAAAACGCGCCACTTTGCGCTGCTGCCGAACCTGTCGTACTTCGTGGGGGCGTCGTTCCCGTTCACCCGCATGGCGGACTACTCGCAGACCGTGCTGCTGCTGCCGGAAAATCCGAGCGAAAGCGAGATTGGCACGCTGCTGGACCTGGCGGCCCGTTCCGGCAACGCCACCGGCACCGCGCTGAACAACAACCGCGTGATGTTTGGCCTGCCGTCCGGCGGCGCGAACCTGCAACACCTGAGCGAAAGCGACGTGCTGGCGGTGTCCACGCTTGAGCAAGCCGCGTTCAACCGCGCGCTGCTGGCGCAGTCGTCGTTTACCAGCAACGAACACACCTTCGGCGTGCGCGAGCCGACGACGTGGGAAAAAGTGCAGCGCTGGCTGGAAGGGGACTGGAACGCGGCGGGCGTCGACGCCGACCGCTACTTCTCCTCGAACGAGGCCTGGCGCGGGTTTGTCAGCTTCCGCTCGCAGTGGAACCCGTCGCGCCTGGTGGTGATGGCTATCGGCAGCAACGACGAGCAGCTCTCGCGCCTGCACGGCGACCTTAGCTCCGCGCGCATCAACGCCGGAATTCGCGGCGACGCGGCGATCGTCACCGACGAAAACGGCGTGCGCAGCTTCCGCGTCGGCCCGCAGTTCCCGAGCGGCCAGATGCCCTGGTACATGATGGTGGTCTGGTACGCCAACCAGCACTCGGCCCTGCTTGCGATCTTCGGCCTGCTGTTCGCGACGATTATCGGTCTGAGTCTCTACGCCCTGCTGAAACAGCGCGCCCGTAAGCGCCTCAACCCGCAGGACGACAACCGTGAGTAAGGGTGATAGCAAAATGAATAATAAGAAAAAAACCGCCGTCAACCTGACCACGCTCTGCCTGTTCGGCGGCCTGGCGATGGGGACGGTCGGCGCGCACGCGGCGGACAACAGCCCGGCGCTAAAAGCGCTGTTCGACCAGGCGAACTACTGGCACGAAAAGTCACACGACGACCTCGCCATGGAATCGCTGAAAAAAGTGCTGATGGTGGACGCCAGCAACGCCCAGGCGCTGTATCTCATGGCGCTGTGGTCGCAGCAGGCGGGGGATCTCAAGGGGGCGGCGCAGTGGCGCGAGCGTCTGGCGACGGTTTCCCCGCAGGACGGTAATCTCCAGGCGCTGGACAACGCCAAACAGATGCAGCAGGTGCCGCGCGGGCAGCTCGAACTGGCCCGCCAGCAGGCGCGCAGCGGCAACGTTCCGGCCGCGCTTGCCACCTGGCGCTCGCTGTTCACCGGCGAGGTGCCGCCGCCGAGCCTTGCGCCGGAATACTATCTGACGATGGCGGGCGACAAATCGCTCTACCCGCAGGCGGTCAGCGGCCTGCGCCAGCTCGCCGCCCGGTACCCGCAGGACAACGGCGCGCGCATCGCGCTGGGCAAAGTGCTGACCTACCAGGAAAGCACGCGCCGCGAAGGCATCGACCTGCTACAGGGGATGGCGAGCGGCAGCCCGGACGCGGACAAATCCCTGCGCCAGGCCCTGCTGTGGCTCGGGCCGCAGGCGGGCGACGACGCGTATTATCAGACCTTCCTGCAGCGCCACCCGAAAGATACCGCCGTGCAGGACTACTTCCGTAAAAGCATCGGCGGCACCGCGAAGGGGGAAGGCTTTAACGCCCTGAACAGCGGCAACGCCGACGCGGCGCGCAGCCAGTTCGAACAGGTTTTACAGACCAACCCGGAGGACGCCGACGCGCTGGCGGGGATGGGCTACGTCGCGCTGCGCAAGGGCGATTACGCGGCGGGCGCACAGTACCTGAACCGTGCGGCAGGCCTGGGCGGGGCGGATTCCGCCGAACGTAAACAGCAGGCCGCCGACGCCGAGTTTTACGGCCAGCTTGCCGGCGCGCAGGCGGCGTTTAAGCAGGGCAACGTCAGCCAGGCGCTGGCGCTGAGCGCGCCGCTGGCGCAGCTTGGCGGCGAACAGGGCACCTCGGCAAAGCTGTTCCGCGCCGACGTGCAGCGCCACAACAAAGACTACACCGCCGCCGAACAGACGCTGCGCGGCGTGCTGGACGAGCAGCCGAACAACGCCGCCGCGCGGGAAAATCTCTACTACGTTCTGCGCGAGCAGAATAAAACGGCGCAGGCGCAGGCAATGCTTCAAACGCTGCCCGCAGGCCTACAGGCGAAGCTCGCCCCGCGCGTGTCCGGCGGCAATCCAACCGATCCGCTGCGTCGCCAGGCGCAGCAGGCGGCGGCGGGCGGCGACCCGCAGCGCGCGGTCGCCATTCTCCAGCAGGGCGTGGCGCAGTATCCGTCCGACCCGTGGCTGCGCCTGGATTTAGCCCGCCAGCTGCAAAAACAGGGGCGCAGCGCCGAGGCCGCCAACGTGATGGCCCCGTCGTTCCGCCCGAACGCCAGCAACACCGAGCTGTATGCCGCCGCGCTGTTTGCCAGCGAAAACAGCGCCTGGCAGCAGGCGCAGACCCTGCTGTCGCGCATTCCGCTGTCAAGCCAGAACGGCGACATGCGCGAGCTTTCCCAGCGCGTGAACTACAACATGCAGATGACGGTTGCCGAACGCTATCTGGCGCAGGGCGATACCGCAGCCGCCGCCAACACGCTGAAGGCGCTGGCGGTGCGGCCGCCGCAAAGTCCGGCAGACGCGGGCAGGCTGGCGCGGATGCTGGCGCAGAGCGGCGATGTGAATACCGCCGTCGCCGTCGTGCGTGACAACATGCGCCGTGGCGTGCAGGGCAACGCGGGCGACTATGCCGATCAGGTCACCGTGCTCAACCAGGCCGGGCTGGGCCGCGAGGCGCAGGCGTGGCTTGGAAGCCCGGAGCTACAGTCGCGCAGCACCACCACGCAGCTGGCGAGCATTCGCAACGGCTACGTGATCAACGAGGCCGACCAGCTCCGCACCCAGGGCAACTACGCGGCGGCCTACGACAGGCTGATCCGCGCGATGCAAAGCGACCCGCAGAACACCGACCTGATGTTCGCCATGGCGCGGCTCTACCAGTCCGGCAAAATGAACAAAGAGGCGGGCGTGGTCTACGACTACCTGATGACCCGCGACACGCCGCAGCAGGACGCGCGCGCCGGGGCCATCGACGTGGCGCTCGCCAGCAACAACGTGGACAAGGCGAAGCAGCTCGCCGCCGGTCTGCATAGCGACGACTCGCCGGACCGCCTGCTGCTGATGGCGCGCGTTTCGGAAGCCGAGGGCAACCACCAGCAGGCGATGAGCTACCTGCGCACCGCGCGCGGTAAGCTGCTCGGCCTCCAGGGCGCGAACGGCGAAACCGCACCGATGCTCGGCGGTTTAGCGCTTGCGGATAACCCGTTTGTCGGCACCTCGGGCCGCAGCGCCCAGCCAACGTCCGTTTCGCTGTACGGCGAGGCGATGCCGTGGCAGGAGGCGCAGCTTGCGCGTAACCCGCAGACCGCGCCGCCCGGCACCACGCGCGCCGACCTGCCCGTCGAAAGCGCTCGGGCAGGCACCCTGCGCCAGGTGGATAACTTGATGGAGCAGCTGACCGACAAAACCGCTACCTGGGCGCGAGGCGCGGTTGCCGTTCGCGGGCGCGACGGCGAAAGCGGCCTTAGCAAGCTCACCGAGATCAAATCGCCGCTCCAGTGGTCGACCGTGCCGTTTGGCGACTCGCGCTTTGATATCAACGTCACGCCAATCAGCCTCAACGCCGGCAGTTCCTCCGACGAGTCGAGCCGCCGCTTTGGCAGCGGGGCGCTGATTCAGGGCGCGGCGGGCGAGGAGGTGTACAACGCCTCCACCGACACGCCGAAATCCCTTCCCAATCTCGACAAAATCAAGGTGCCGTCGCAGGGTTCCCAGAGCGCTTCCGGCGTAGAAGTCGGCATGGCGCTGACCGGCGATCGCTACAAGATTGACGTCGGCTCCACGCCGCTCGGCCAGGATCTCAACACCGTGGTTGGCGGCGTGCAGTGGTCGCCGCAGCTGACGGACTACCTCAAGCTGGTGCTGACCGGCGAACGCCGCGCCGTTGTCGATAGCCTGCTGTCCTACGTCGGCGTCGAAGACAAATACAGCGGCAAGAAATGGGGCCAGGTGACGAAGAACGGCGGCGGGGCGCAGCTTAGCTACGATAACGGCGACGCCGGGTTCTACGCCGGGTTCGGGCTGTATAACTACCTGGGCGAGAACGTGCCGAGCAACAATAGCGTCAACGGGTCGGCGGGCGTCTACCTGCGTCCGTTCCACTTTGAGGACCGCGAGCTGAAAACCGGCATCAGCATGAGCTACATGAACTTCTCCAAAAACCTGAGCTACTTCAGCTACGGCCAGGGTGGCTACTTCAGCCCGCAGGACTACGTGAGCGTCTCCTTCCCGGTGGACTACAGCCAGAAGTTCGACAGCTGGAAGCTCGGCGTCGGCGCGTCGCTCGGCTATCAGTCCTATACCCAGGACGAAAGCCCGTACTTCCCAGGTGACTCGGCGATGCAGGGCCAGCTTGAAGACTACGTCGCGAAGGGCTTCGCCAAAGAGGCGTTCTACAGCGGCAGCAGCCAGAACGGCCTCGGCTATAACCTGCGCGCCAACGCCGACTACAAAATCAACAAAGACATGACCATGGGTGGACAGGTCGGTTACGACACCTTTGGCGACTACAACGAAAGCACCGCGCAGGTTTACTTCCGCTACCTGCTGGGGAACAAATGATGAATGATCAACGGCTTCTGAGCTATTTCCAGAACCAGCAGGCGCAGCCGGGCTGGTTTACGCTAATCCACATCATGATTGACGGCATGGTGACCAACGTCGGCGAGGCGCAGAGTCGGCCTTTCCTGGTGCAGATGGGCGACACGCTGGGCGCGCGTTTTCCGCTTGCGCCTGCGCGCACCGTGGGCGAACTGGAGGCGCAGATAAATGTTCAGCTCGCCGCCTTCAACTGGGGCTATATTGATATCGAGGCCAGCGAAACGGCGATGCGCATTCGTCATATGGCGCTGCCGGTGCCGCCCGTTGAGGCGCAGCAGGCCGCCTGGAATCACGCTTTTAGCGCGGTGCTGGAAGGGCTGTATGCCTGCTGGCTGCGCGACCAGGGTGGAAAATCCCACGTATCGCTGTGGCGCGAGGCATCGCCGTCCGCCACGGTGGTTCATTTCAGATATCAAAACAGCCGGTAGGGGTACAGGAATGTTGCAGCGATGCAAAATGCTGATCGTGGCGGTGCTGGCGATGGCTATCAGCCAGCAGGCGCTGGCGGGCGAGGCGTGGGACAGCTATAAATCCCGCTTTCTGATGGCCGACGGGCGCATCATCGACACCGCCAACAACAGCGTCAGCCACACCGAAGGCCAGGGCTTCGCGATGATGATGGCGGTGAGAAACAACGACCGCGAAGGCTTCGACAAAATCTGGCGCTGGACGGATAAAACCCTCAGAAACCCGGATAACGGCCTGTTCTACTGGCGCTACGATCCGGCGGCCGCCGAGCCGATAGCGGATAAAAACAACGCGACGGACGGCGACACCTTTATCGCCTGGGCGCTGCTGAAGGCGGGCGAGCAGTGGCATAACGACGGCTATCTCAAGGCCTCGGACGCCATCGTGAAGGCGCTGGTGGCGCACAACGTCATCCGCTTTGGCGGCTACCGCGTGATGCTGCCGGGCGCGAAAGGCTTTAACCTCAACAGCTACGTGAACCTCAATCCGTCCTACTTCGTCTTTCCGGCCTGGCAGGACTTCGCCAACCGCAGCCACCTGGCGGTATGGCAGGAGCTGATGAGCGACGGGCAAAAGCTGCTGGTGAAAATGCGCTTTGGCAACACGCAGCTTCCGGCCGACTGGGTTTCGCTCTACGCCGACGGGCACGTAACGCCCGCCAAAGAGTGGCCGGCAAGGTTTAGCTACGACGCGATCCGCGTGCCGCTGTACGTGAAGTGGTTCAACCCGTCCAGCCCGCTGCTGGACCCGTATAAAGCCTGGTGGGGCCGCTTCTCGCGCACGCAAACGCCTGCCTGGGTGAACGTCACCACCGGCGACCCCGCGCCCTATATGATGGACGGCGGCCTGCTCGCGGTGCGGGATCTGGTGCTTGGCCAGCTCCCCGCAGGCGAGCCTGCCATCGGAGCGCAGGAGGATTATTATTCCGCGAGCCTGAAGATGCTGGTGGGTTTGGCGCGGTGATAGTTTGTGAGATTGGGACGCCCTCACCCTAACCCTCTCCCCCAGGAGAGGGGATTGTACGGTGCGGATTATTGCCTTCTCCCTCTCCCCCAGGAGAGGGGATTGTACGGTGCAGATTATCTCCTTCACCTTCTCCCCCAGGAGAGGAGATTGTACGGTGCGGATTATTTCCTTCTCCCTCTCCTACAGAAGCGGAGACTTTCTTTCTCCCTCTCCTGGGGGAGAGGGCCGGGGTGAGGGCGTCCTGACCTGAAAGCGACGCCAGCGCTTCAAGTATCACCATCAACACCCCCTCCTCGTTCCCCCTGAACTCATTATTCCAAAAGCGCAAAACCGTCCAGCCTCTCTTCTCCAGCCATTGCGTCCTTGCCCGGTCATAATCACGATTTTCATCGTGCTGACCGCCATCAAGCTCAACCACGAGCTTTGCCCGATAGCAGGCAAAATCGAGAATAAAAGCCCCCACCGGCTGCTGCCTTCTGAATTTGTAACCTGCAAAACGGCGGTTCCGCAGGAGCCACCACATCTGCTGTTCTTCAGGCGTCATGGCTTGGCGCAGTTTCGTAGGTCGGGTAAGGCGCAAGCGTTAGATGGTGGATGGCGCTGCGCTTATCCACCCTACAAATGCTGGTTTTGTAGGTCGGGTAAGCGCAGCGCCACCCGACATTTCACATTCAACCCGACATTTCACATTCAACCCGACATTTCACCTTCAACCCGACATTCCCCTTCCACCAATTCCTCCCAACCTTATCCACATTCCGGCAATAGCCTTGCAAACCGCGCGCGGGGCGGCGTTCGCCATTGTTCACCCATGGAAACAGTGAAATCCGCCCAGACGGATTTATCCCTCGTCGCTCCCTGCGTAGATTGTGATCCCTGTCACTTTCTGGCTCTGCAAATCAAACAGACGGGCGTTACTATGCTGAATAATAAAGATAAACCTGCAATCACCTCGTGGCTGGCGGTCTTTTCGCTGACCGTCGCCTGCTTTGTGATGGTCACCACCGAGTTTCTGCCTATCGGCCTGCTGACCAACATCGCACCTTCTCTCGGCGTGAGCACCGGCACCGCGGGGCTGATGGTCACTACGCCGGGCGTTGTCGCCGCCGTGGCGGCTCCCGTATTAAGCCTGATTTCCGGCCGCCTTGACCGCCGCCTGCTGATGATCGGCCTGTCCGCGCTGCTGGTGGTGTCCAACCTGATTTCCGCCGTGGCCGTTAACTTCCCGATGATGCTGCTGGGCCGCGTGCTGCTCGGCGTCTGCGTCGGCGGCTTCTGGTCATTTTCGATGAACTACGGCCGTCATCTGGTGCCGGAAGCGAGCCAGGGCCGCGCGGTGGCGCTGATCATCAGCGGCGTGTCCGTCGGTGCCGTCTGCGGCGTGCCCGCAGGGGCGCTGATTGGCGATCTGTTCGGCTGGCGCGCGGCGTTCTTCGGCAGCGCGGCGCTTGCCGTTGGCGTGTTTGCTGCCCAGCTGCGCCTGCTTACCCCCGTTCCGCCGAGCCGCCCGGTGACGCCGCAGGACCTGCTGCTGCCGTTCCGCCTGCCGATGGCGCGCATCGGGCTGATTGCCATCGTGCTGCTGTTCATCGGCCATTTCGCCGCCTATACCTACCTGCGCCCGCTGTTGCAGCAGGTGTTCGTGCTTAGCCCGTCGGCGATTTCCGTACAGCTGTTGGCCTACGGCGCGGTGGGGCTGTTGGGCACCTTTGCCGGGGAGCGCCTCGCCGAGCACAGCCTGCGTGCAACCTTTATCCTCGTCGCCGCGATGCTTGCGGGCATTCTGATCGTCTCGCCTCTGCTGAGCGGCCTCGCCGGCGCCACCCTGATGGTGCTGGTCTGGGGGCTGGCGTTTGGCGCGGTGCCGGTGTGTGCCACCAACTGGATGTTCGCCACCGTGCCGCAGGCGCCCGAAGCCGGGCAGGCGCTGCTGGTGTGTGTGATTCAGACCGCGCTGGCATCCGGCGCTTTGCTGGGCGGGGAAGTGGTGGACTGGCAGGGTGTGAGCAGCGCGATGTTGTTCGGCGGGGCGCTGATTCTTTCCGCCGCGCTGGTGTTCGGGCTTTCCTTGCGCAGTAACATGATTAGCGCTAAACAGTCATAACGATTATTCCCGTTGATAAACAGTCCCCGGCCCGCTCGGGGGCTGCCACAGAGAGCGCTATGGATCATCATCTACTGGCTATTCGCGTGTTTAACCGGGTGGTGGAAACCGGCGGTTTTACCCGCGCGGCCGACTCGCTGCGCATGCCGAAGGCCACCTTTACCAAGCTGATTAAAAGCCTGGAAGACCATCTGCAAACCAAGCTGTTTCAGCGCACGACGCGCAGCGTGTCGGTGACGCCGGAGGGCGAGTGCTACTACCGCCGCACCGTGAAGTGGCTGGCGGATTTGGAGCAGATGGAAGGCTGCATGACCGAATCACAAAGCGCGCCGCAGGGCGTGCTGCGCATTGACGTTGGCGGCGGCACGGCAAAGCACGTTCTGCTGCCTGCGCTAGGAGAGTTTTTAGAGCGCTATCCGCAAATCCAGATCGATCTGGGCGTTGGCGACCGCAATATCGACCTGATCAACGACAGCGCGGACTGCGTGATCCGCAGCGGCCCGCTCGCCGACTCCACGCTTATCGCCCGCCGCCTGTTCGAGCTGGAGTGGGTAACCTGCGCCTCGCCGGACTATCTGGCCCGTTACGGCACGCCAAAACACCCGGCGGAGCTGGAGCAGGGCTTCCCGCTGACCCACTATCGCCACGCGGTTAACGACCGCGTGCTGCCGCTGCGCTTCGTTGACCGCGGCAAAACCATCGAGCTGCTGCATCGCTATCAGGTGAGCGTTAACGAGGGGAACGCGCTGCTGGCGTCGGCGCTGGCGGGGCTGGGGATTATTCAGACGCTGCGTTTTATGACCGAAGCCCATCTGCAAAGCGGCGAGCTGGTCAGCGTGCTGGGCGACTGGCAGCCGCCAAAGGAGCATATGTTCCTGGTTTATCCGTCGAACCGCCACCTTAGCGCCAAGCTGCGGGTGTTTATCGAGTGGGCGGTGGCGAGGTTTAGCTAAACCACCCTCACCCTAACCCTCTCCCGCCGGGAGAGGGGATTTTCTTTTGCTCCCTTTCGCTGAGGGAGGGGGGAATGTCCGGAGAAGCCTTTCTGACTTCTCCTTCTCCTGGGGGAGAGGGCCGGGGTGAGGGCGTCCCTACGCCAAAAAAATCACTGCGGATAAGGCACCCAATCCCCGCCGCCGAGGCGCACGTACGGCTTGTCCTGGTACTGAATCACAATCGCGTTCGAGTTCTCGGACACCGCGGCGGTCTGCGGCAGGCCGCGCGTTAACGCCTCCCAGTCCACGCGATCGGCCACGAAGTTTTTGCCGTCCACCGAGCGCGCCACCAGTTCGGAAATCGCCAGCATGCTGCTCGGCTGGGCGATTTCGATGGCGTTACCCTCGTGCGGTGCCTTCATGCCGACAAACTTCACCCCTGCCGGAACGTGGGTGATCGCCGGGCTTGGAATATCCCGCAGCCCGGACACCTGCATCTTGTCGCCCTGCAGCGCCGCGCCGTGTTCCGGCACGATGACCACCATCACCCTGCGGTCGGATTTTTCGAGCTGCGTCAGGAAGGCGTCCAGCTCGTCGAACAGCTTCTGGGCGCGGGCCTTGTAGTCGGCGGTTTTATTGTTGCCCGGATAATGGTTGCCGTCGTGCAGCGGCAGCAGGTTGAAGAAGGTGGCGCTGCGCGGGTTGTTCTGGCGCTCCTCGCCTTCCAGCCAGCGGTCGAGCACCGCCGTGTCGTCGTACACCGGCGAGTTATCAAACGACAGCAGCCCGGCAGGCAGGCCCGCCTGGTTCATCAGCGGTGCCTGCATGCCGCCGTCCTCGCGAACCTCCTGCAGGAAGCCGCCAAACGCGCCGTTGTGGTCGAGCATCAGGTGCTGGCTGAAGCCGAGCTTAGCCAGATTTTCAAACAGATAGCACTGGTTGCCCGTGGGCTGATAAAGATCTTTATGCGATTGCTGGCCGCAGCTGGCGCGCAGCAGGCGAATCGCCGCCGGGCCGCTGTAGGAGGTCGCGGAGTTGAAGTTTTTAAACAGGATATCGAAGTGTTTCCACAGCGGGTGCGAGCTAAGCCCCGCCGCTTCGATATCCGCCCACGAGAGCGAACAGATGTTGATCACCAGCAGCTCAAACGGCTGCGCGTCGGCAGGCAGCTCGGTGGGGAATTTGGTCACGCGCTTCGCCTCGGCCGCGTAGAAGTTATTCAGCCAGGCCGTGAGGTTTTGCGTGGTGGGCGGCGCGGTCTGCGCGGGAATATCGCCGGGAACCGGGGCTACCGCCGCACCGGTTTCGGTCGCCGTTGCCGTAGCACCCGCCGTGGCAGCCGCTGGAGCGGCAGGGAACAGCGACAGGGCCGGGCCTGCAATCGTCAACACGTTCAGCCAGATAAGCGCTGCCACCACGAACACCGTGATGCGCAGCCACTGGGAGAGAAACAGCCACAGCACGAGCAGCACGAAGGCGGCGCCCACCATCTGCCAGTTGATAAAGCGGGTGACTAAATCGACCACGTAATCGAGGCTAAAGCCCGCCAGCTGCGAGCCCTGGCTCATGATGCTTTCCGGGCCGGGCAGCCAGGTGTCGTGCCAGAACAGGCCGATCCCGACGGGCAGCGCAATCCAGTTGCGCAGGCGGTGCAGCTTCAGGCTCGGCAGCGGCAGCAGCAGAAAGGCGACGAACACCAGGTTGGCGAGCGGGTGAAAGTTGAGGTAGCCGGTCCACAGCAGGCCGAACTTCAGCAGGAAATAGTAGTTCCAGCCGCCGAGGCCGCGCCAGTTTTGCCACAGGGGGGCGAGCGGCGTTACCGCTTTTGGTTTTTTAGTCATTTCGATGGTCTGCCCTGACGGAAGAACGGCGCAGCGTGCCGGCCGGTTTAACGTAACGTGGCTTTAAAAAGAGCAGCCGGATAAGCGCGGTCAATCGCGGTAGCCAGCGGTGCGCCCAGTAGCCCAGCGGGATAAAAATTACCGCGCACAGCAGCACCAGCTGGAGGATATCGGTGAGGTTCATCATGATTGTGCCTGCTCCCGCTTCGGCCCTTTCAGGAGGGTGACGGGCGTAGGAATGCGGCGCACCGCCTCGCCGCCGCGCTTGGCCCTGCGCGCTTCGCTAATGTCGGCGGAGACAGCCAGCGGTTTCGCCCATTTTTCCGGGTTGAGCGCCTGCATCTGCACCAGCTCGGCGGCTATCTGGTTATCCTCGTACCACACCATGCGGTTGGAGAAAATGTCCCCCACCGGCAGCGGGAAAATGTGGCCCAGGGCGGTGTCGAGGTCGTTGATACGGCAGAACGATAAAAACAGGATCAGGCGGTTTTCGCCGATGGTGACGATATCGCCCATGCGGTTAGTGCGGCACAGGGTAAGCGCCTGCTCGGCGCGCAGACCCGGCACCGGGCGCAGGGCAACCATCACGCCTTTGCCGTCCTGCGGCAGAAGCGTGTTGTTCATTAATGCCGAAATAGCGCTGCAAAACTCGCCCCACGGCTGGTATCCGCGCAGCTTGAGCGGCTGCATCTGGTCGATAAGCAGGTTGATGTCTTCCGGCACGTGGCGGCTGAACTGCTGGCCCTGCACGCTTTCAATCAGCGTCAGGCTGCGCGACAGCGGCGCGTTCCACGGGATGATAAGCGTCGCGCCGCAGCCGAGCAGCAGGCGTTCGTCGGTGGCGCGCAGGCTGGCGATATTTTCCCGCACGATAATTTTGAGCGCGCTGCCGCGCTGGCGGCGCAGGGTATGAATCTGGCGGGCGATGCTGTCTATCTGATTGTTTTTCGAAAGCGAGAAGATAACGGTAGCCGCCTGGGCGCTGCGGGCGGTTTCGAACAGGGCTTCGTTGGAGTCGAACGTCTGCCAGTGTTCCGACAGCGGCGGCGCGCCTTCCAGAATGGCGACATGGCTGAGAATTTGCTTTTCGTCGCTGCGCGGCTGGAGCACGGTTTCGGTGGTTTCCACCAGCCGCCAGCCGTTGTCCCATTGCAGATCGAGCTGCTGCTGGGCGCTGACGCCTTTCTCATTACACCAGAACGAAACGTCGTAGCGATAAATATCGCCCTGATAGCGCAGGCTGGCGAGGCCGTTAAGCATTTGGTGTTCGCTAACTAATAAAGAACGCTGTTTGTCGCTATTATTCCCTGTATTGATGAACAGGAGTGTGCATTTATAGCGTTGCGTCCATTTACTGATGTTCCCTAGCCATTTTCTTAAATCTGCCGTTGATATATTATCCCAGGCGTTGGGCGCGCCCAGAACAATAAATAAGTAATGTTCAGGATTAATGCTGCACATCAGATCGCGGCGCAAGGATTTTAGACTATTCTGCGAATTTGGCATGCTGTATAGGCGAATTTTTTCCGGGCCGTGATCCGCCTCCAGATTAATCTTCTCGCGGGGTTTAGAATCCATGGTGATAACCGCAACTTTTGTATGAGTACCTTGTGCGCTAATCGTTTGATTTACTAAGCGTATCGCGTCTTCCTGACGCTCAGCGTTTAGCCACCAGACGCCACCCGCTGGCATATGTCGCAATTCGTCCCACAATGAACGGATGCCGAGCGAAAATATGGGTTCCATGGCGTCCCCTTGATTATAAATTAGTATGTATGTCAGTTTACTAGCGAAAGCCAGGAAATAAACCTAACATTAAAAATAAACAGCGTGCTTTTAACATTGTAAGTCAAATTTCGTTTTCCGAACATTTGCCCACTTCCTACGGCTTGGGCGTGGCTAAGGAACCTTAACCAATATGCAAGAAATTGACCCGGTAAATGTTGGGGAACCTACCCTTGTTTATGCTTTTCAGAATGATTTTTTAGCGCTCAGCAAAGCATTTTCACTGCCCGAAATAGATTACACCGATATATCACAGCGGGAACAGCTGGCCGCCGCGTTTAAACGCTGGCCGCTGCTGGCGGAATTAACGCAACAATAGGGAGTGCCTGATGGCGATCGTTGGGTTACAGGGGTTGCGTGGTGGCGTGGGAACCACCTCTATCACCGCAGCGCTTGGGTGGGCCTTGCAGCAGTTGGGCGAATCGGTTCTGGTGGTGGACGCCTCGCCGGACAATTTGCTGCGCCTGAATTTCAACATCGACTTCGCGCAGCGCGGCGGCTGGGCGCGCGCGCTGCTGGATAACCAAAACTGGCACGACGCGGCGTGGAACTACACGACAAGGCTCGACGTGCTGCCGTTCGGTCAGCTTACCCACGACGAGCGCGAAACCTTCACCTCGCTTGAAAAAGCCCTCGGCGGCTTCAGCCATTCCCTCGAAGAACTCAAGTCCAGCGGGCGCTACCCGTGGATTCTGGTGGATTTGCCTTACGGCTACGACCCCCTCACGCGCCAGCTTTTAACCCGCATCGACCACGTCATTACCGTGGTGAAGCCGGATACCAACTGCCACACGCGCCTGCACCAGCAAACGCTGCCGCACGGGGCGCAGATTCTGGTCAACTATCTGCTGGTGGCAAGCCAGCTGCAGGATGATATCTACCAGGTCTGGCTGCAAAGCCAGCGCGACATGATCCCCGTCGTGGTTCACCGCGACGAGGCGATGGCGGAGTCCGCCGCCATCAAGCAGCCGCTGGGCGAATACCGCCCCGGCTCGCTCGCCGCCGAAGAGCTGATGACGCTCGCCAGCTGGTGCCTGCTGAACTATTCCGGGGCCAGAGCGTGAGCACGCTCGCCAACTGGCTGCTGCTGCCCGCCGCCAGCGAGCGGCTTGGCGCGCGCTATCGCACCTATCGCCGCAGCGGCTCGCCGCCATTTAGCGCCGCGCTCGGCTGCCTGTGGTTTACCCTCGCGTGGGCGCTGCTGCCGCTGGAAAACCCGCGCTGGAGCGGCATCCGCGCCCAGCACGACCGGCTTTATCCGCATATCAATCCCTCGCGTCCGCGCCCGCTGGACGCCCTGCGCTACGCGCTGCAAAGCCTGTGGCTGCTGGTTCGCGCGCCGGACAGGCGGCAAGGCCAGTGGTCGCGCCTGAAGTCCTTCGACCGGGTGCAGGCGTGGCGCGCGGGCTGGCACGGCTGGCTGGACGCGCTGCCCAATCGCTTTAGCCACAGCACGCGCCATCTGGATAACGAAAAGGAGCTGGGGCATCTCAACCACGTGCTGCGGCGGGTTATCCTCGGCGTCATCGTGGTGTTTTCCGGCCTGCTGGCGCTGCTGTGCATCACCCAGCCGTTTAACCCGCTGGCGCAGTTCACCTTCCTGATTCTGCTGTGGGGCGTAGCGCTGCTTGTCCGGCGGCTGCCGGGGCGCTTCTCGGCGCTGATGATGATCGTTCTGTCGCTCACCGTTTCCTGCCGCTACATCTGGTGGCGCTACACCTCGACGCTGAACTGGAACGATCCGGTGAGCCTGGTGTGCGGCCTGGTGCTGCTGTTCGCCGAAACCTACGCCTGGCTGGTGCTGGTGATGGGCTACTTCCAGGTGGTCTGGCCGCTGAACCGCCAGCCGGTGCCGATGCCGAAGGACACCAACACCTGGCCGGTGGTGGATATTTTTGTGCCGACCTACAACGAAGACCTGAGCGTGGTGAAGGGCACGATTTACGCCTCGCTCGGCATCGACTGGCCGAAGGACAGGCTCAACATCTGGATTCTGGACGACGGCGGGCGCGAGGAGTTTCGCCAGTTTGCAGACCAGGTGGGGGTGAAGTACATCGCGCGTCCAACGCACGAGCACGCGAAGGCCGGGAACATCAACAACGCCCTGAAGCACGCCACCGGCGAGTTTGTAGCGATTTTCGACTGCGACCACGTGCCGACGCGCTCCTTCCTGCAGCTGACCATGGGCTGGTTCTTCAAGGAGAAACAGCTGGCGATGATGCAGACGCCGCACCACTTTTTCTCGCCTGACCCGTTCGAGCGCAACCTCGGGCGTTTCCGCAAAACCCCGAACGAGGGCACGCTGTTCTACGGCCTGGTTCAGGACGGCAACGATATGTGGGACGCGACCTTCTTCTGCGGCTCCTGCGCGGTGATCCGCCGCGAGCCGCTGGACGCCATCGGCGGCATCGCCGTAGAAACGGTGACCGAAGACGCCCACACCTCGCTGCGCCTGCACCGTCGCGGCTGGACGTCAGCCTACCTGCGCATCCCGCAGGCGGCGGGGCTGGCGACCGAAAGCCTCTCCGCCCACATTGGGCAGCGCATTCGCTGGGCGCGGGGCATGACGCAGATTTTCAGGCTGGATAATCCGCTGTTCGGCAAGGGGCTGAAGTTCGCCCAGCGCCTGTGCTACGCCAACGCCATGTTCCACTTCCTGTCCGGCATACCACGGCTGATATTCCTGACCGCGCCGCTGGCGTTTCTGCTGCTCCACGCCTACATCATTTACGCCCCGGCGCTGATGATCGCGCTCTTCGTTCTGCCGCACATGATTCACGCGAGCCTCACCAACTCGAAGATTCAGGGCAAATATCGCCATTCGTTCTGGAGCGAAATCTACGAAACGGTGCTCGCCTGGTACATTGCCCAGCCGACGCTGGTGGCGCTGTTTAACCCGCACAAAGGCAAGTTCAACGTCACCGCGAAGGGCGGTCTGGTGGAGAACGAATACGTCGACTGGGTGATTAGCAAGCCCTACCTGTGGCTGGTGATGCTCAATATTCTCGGCATCGCCTTCGGCGTCTGGCGCTTCTTCAACGGCCCGCAGGACGAGGTGTTAACCGTGGTGGTGAGCCTGGTGTGGGTGTTTTACAACCTGATTATTTTGGGCGGCGCGGTGGCGGTATCGGTTGAGAGCAAGCAGGTGCGGCGCGCGCACCGCGTTGAGATCGCCATGCCTGCGGCCATCGCCCGCGAGGACGGCCACCTGTTCCCCTGCACGGTACACGACTATTCCGACGGCGGGGTGGGCATCAAGGTTCACGGCCCGGCCAACGTGCTGGAAGGGCAAAAGGTAAACCTGCTGCTCAAGCGCGGCCAGCAGGAGTACTTCTTCCCGGCGCGCGTGGTGCGCGTGTTTGGCGACGAGGTGGGCATCCAGCTTGCGGACATGACCACCCGTCAGCACATCGATTTTATTCAGTGTACCTTCGCCCGTGCCGATACCTGGGCGCTGTGGCAGGACAGCTTCCCGGAAGATAAGCCGCTCGAAAGCCTGCTCGATATCCTCAAGCTCGGCTTCCGGGGCTACCGACACCTGGCGGAGTTTGCCCCTCCGTCGCTGAAGTTTGTTTTCCATACCCTCACGACGCTGGTGGACTGGATTGTGTCATTTATTCCGCGGAGCCCGGAGAAAACCCGGCTGCGGCCCCCGTCTGCATTGGCCCAACCACAATGATGAAAACGCGATGAAAAGAAAAATTAGCTGGTTATGCGCAGCGGCGCTGGGGCTTAACGTCCTGCCGACAACGACAGTGAATGCGGCCGATGAGGCGACGCCTGCCGCGCCCGTTGCGGCGGCTCCGGACGCGGCCGCACCGACGGCTACGGCCGAACAGCCCGTAGGCCAGGTGCTGCCGGGCGTGGCCCGTGCCAACGCGCCGATCGTGGACGACGGCGCGCCTTCCCGCGACGTGAAGCTGAACTTCGCGCAGATCGCCCCGCCGCCGGGCAGCATGGTGCTGCGCGGCGTCAACCCGACCGGGGCGGTGGAGTTCGGTATGCGCAGCGATGAAGTGGTGTCGAAGGCGATGCTGAATCTGGAGTACACCCCGTCGCCCGCGCTGCTGCCGGTGCAGTCGCAGCTTAAGGTCTATCTTAACGACGAGCTGATGGGCGTGCTGCCGGTCACCAAAGAGCAGCTCGGCAAGAAAACCCTCGCCCAGGTGCCCATCGACCCGCTGTATATCACCGACTTTAACCGCGTGCGCATGGAGTTTGTCGGCCACTACCGCGACATCTGCGAAAACCCGGCGAACTCCACGCTGTGGCTGGACGTCGGGCGCGGCAGCTCGCTGGCGCTGACCTACCAGCGCCTGCCGGTGCAAAACGATCTGTCCCACTTCCCGATCCCGTTCTTCGACAGCCGCGACGACCGCCCGCTGGTGCTGCCGATGGTCTTTGCCGCCGCGCCGGACGTTGACCAGCAGCGTGCGGCGGGGATCATCGCCTCATGGTTCGGCTCGCGCACCGTGTGGCGCGGCCAGCGGTTCCCGGTGCTCTACAACCAGCTTCCAGACCGCAACGGCATCATCTTTGCCACCAACGCCAGCCGCCCGGATTTCCTGCGCGACCACCCGCCGGTTAACGCGCCGACGGTTGAGATGATAAGCCACCCGGACAACCCTTACGTGAAGCTGCTGGTGGTGCTGGGCCGCGACGATAAAGACCTGATTCAGGCGGCGAAAGGCATTGCCCAGGGCAACGTGCTGTTTCGCGGCAGCAGCGTGACCGTCGATGACGTCAAGCCGCTGCTGGCCCGCCAGCCCTACGACGCGCCGAACTGGGTGCGCACCGACCGGCCAATCACGCTCGGCGAGCTGAAAAGCTACGAGGAGCAGCTCCAGTCCACGGGCCTTGAGCCAACGGCGATTAACGTCACGCTCAACCTGCCGCCTGACCTGTACCTGCTGCGCAGCAACGGCATCGACATGGACCTGAAATACCGCTACACCGCGCCGCCGATCAAAGACAGCTCGCGCATGGATATCAGCCTCAATAACCAGTTCCTGCAGTCGTTCGACCTGAAGCCGAACGAAGAAAACAGCAAGCTGCTGCTGCGCCTGCCGGTGCTGCAAGGCCTGCTGGACGGTAAAAACGACGTGGCAATTCCGGCGCTGCGCCTCGGCGCGGCAAACCAGCTGCGCTTCGATTTCGCCTACATGAACCCGATGCCGGGCGGCTCTATCGACAACTGTATTACCTTCCAGCCGGTGCAGAACCACGTGGTTATCGAGGACGAGTCCACCATCGACTTCTCCAGCTACTACCACTTTATCGCCATGCCTGACCTGCGTTCGTTTGCCAACGCGGGCTTCCCGTTCAGCCGCATGGCCGACCTGTCGCAGTCCATCGTGGTGGTGAACAAAGCGCCGAAGCCCGCGCAGGTGACCGCCATGCTGGACGCGCTGGGCACCATCGGCGCGCAGACCGGTTTCCCGGCGGTTAACGTCACGGTGACCGACGATGCCAGCACGATTCAGGGAAAAGACGCCGATATCATGATAATCGGCACGATTCCCGACAAGCTGAAAGACGATAAGCGCATCGACCTGCTGGTGGATGCCGCGAAAAGCTGGGTGAAAACCCCGATGCGGCAGTCTGTGCTGCAAACCGCGATGTCCGACGAAATCGACCGCGCGGCGGACGCGCAAACCACGGTTTCTTCCCAGGGCGCGATGGCGGCGGTCGTCGGCTTCCAGTCGCCGTACAACGACCAGCGCAGCGTGATTGCGCTGCTTGCCGACAGCCCGCGCGGCTACGAGCTGCTGAATAACGCGATGAACGACAGCGGCAAGCGCGCGGCGATGTCCGGCTCGGTGGCGGTGATCCGCGAATCCGGCGTAAACGGCATCCGCGTGGGGGATATTTACTACGTCGGACACCTGCCGTGGTTCGAACGCGTGTGGTACGCGCTTTCAAACCATCCGGTGCTGCTGGCCTTCTTTGCCGCAATCAGCGTCGTGCTGCTGGCGTGGGTGCTGTGGCGCATTCTGCGTATTCTGAGCCGCCGCCGTATCGACCCGGATGACGAGTAAGAGCGGTGACCAGCGGAGGCACGCTATGCGCAGATTTTCATTAAATATCATCAGCCTGTCGCTTGGGCTTGCGCTGATGCCGCTGTCGGCCCTGGCCGTCACGCCCCAGCAGCAGCTGCTCGATCAGGTGCGGCTGGGCGAAAGCAGCAAGCGTGAGGATTTGGTGCGCCAGTCGCTGTATCGGCTGGAGCTGATGGACCCGAATAACCCGGACGTTATCGCCGCCCGCCTGCGCTATCTGCTGCGGCAGGGCGACAGCGACGGGGCGAAGAAACAGCTCGACCGATTATCAACGCTCGCGCCGTCTTCCCGGGCGTACCGGCAGTCGCAGGTCACCATGACGCTCGCCACGCCGGAGGGCCGCCAGCAGCTTCAGCAGGCGCGTTTGCTGGCGACGACCGGGCACGCCGTGGAGGCGATAGCCGCCTGGCAAACGCTGCTTAACGGCAATCCGCCGCCGGACGATCTGGCGGCGGAATATCAGGCGGTGCTGGCGCAGGACCCGGCGCGCCTCAAGATTGCCGAGCAGAAAAAAGAGCAGGAGATTGCCGTCGCGAAGGCCAACAACCCGGCCGAAATTGCGGGCGCTCAGGGCGAGGCGTATTCCCGGCAGGGCAAGCGGGCGCAGGCCGTCCAGCAGTTTGAAAAAGCCATCGCCATGGAGCCTGACAGCGACAGCCGCAGCAAGTGGGACAGCCTGCTGCAAACCAACCGTTACTGGCTGCTGATCGAGCAGGGCGACGCGCAGCTCAAGGCCAACAGCCTGGCGGGCGCGCAGCAGAAATACCAGCAGGCGCGAGGCGTGGATAATAGCGACAGCTACGCCGTGCTCGGGCTTGGGGACGTGGCGGTTACGCGCAAAGACGACGCCGCCGCCGAACGCTATTACCGGCAGGCGCTGCGCATGGACAGCGGCAACGCCAACGCGGTGCGCGGGCTGGCAAACGTCTATCGCCGCCAGTCGCCGGAGCGGGCAACGGCCTTTATCCAGACGCTTTCCGCCAGCCAGCGGCGCAGCATCGACGACATCTCCCGCAGCCTTGAGGGCGACCGCCTCGCGCAGCAGGCCACCGAGCTTGAAAACCAGGGGCAGTGGGCGCAGGCCGTAGAGGCGCAGCGCCAGCGGCTGAAGCTCGACCCGGACAGCGTGTGGATTACCTATCGCCTCGGCAAAGACCTTGTGGCGGCGGGTAAGCGCCGCGAAGCGGACGCGCTGATGGGCGGACTGGCAACGCGCAGGCCCGGCGACCCGGAGCAGGTGTACGCCAACGGGCTGTACCTGTCCGGCAACAATCAGGACGACGCGGCGCTTGCCCATCTCAATACGCTGCCGCGAAGCGAATGGAACGCCAATATCAACGAGCTGGCCGACCGCCTGCAAAGCAACCGCGTGATGGAAACGGCAAACCGCCTGCGCGACGGCGGCCAGGAGGCGGACGCCATCGCGCTGCTAAAACAGCAGCCGCAGTCCGACCGTATCGATTTAACGCTTGCCGACTGGGCGACGCAGCGGGGCGACGGCAAAACCGCCGAGGCGCTCTATCAGCAGGTTCTCCAGCGCGATGCGCAGAACGCCGACGCGCGGCTGGGGCTTGCGGAAGAGTATGCGGCGCAGGGCGACAAAGCCCAGGCGCGCGAGCAGATTGCCCTGTTGAAGCCCGCGCCGAACGCCGAGCCGCCATCGCTTAATACCGCGCGGCGCATCGCCAATATTCAGGCTGGCGTGGGCGAAAACGCCCAGGCGCAGCAGACCTTTGCGAAGATTATTCCCGCCGCCAAAAACGCGCCGCCGTCGATGGAAAGCGCGCTGGTGCTGCGCGACGGGGCGCGCTTCCTCGCGGCTAACCGGCAGCCGCAGCAGGCGCTGGAAACCTACAAAGACGCGATGGTCGCTTCCGGCGTCGCCGCGCAGCGCCCGATGGATAACGACACCTTCACGCGGCTGACGCGCAACGACGCTAAAGACGATTGGCTCAAACGCGGCGTGCGCGGCGACGCGGCGGATCTTTATCGCCAGCAGGATGTGAACGTCACGCTCGACCACGACTACTGGGGTTCGAGCGGTACGCCGGGGTATTCCGACCTGCAGGCGCACACCACGATGCTGCAGGCGGACGCGCCGCTAAGCGACGGGCGGATGTGGTTCCGCACCGACATTGTGAACATGGACGCGGGCAGTTTTAAAGACACCGGCGACGGCGGCTACAACGAACGCTGGGGCACCTGTAACGAACACACCTGCTCCGGCAGCAACCAGCAGCGCGCCAACGGGGCAAGCCTCGCCGTGGGCTGGAAAAACGACACCTGGGAAACCGATATTGGCACCACGCCGCTCGGTTTTGACGTGGTGGACGTGGTCGGCGGCGTGAGCTACAGCAGCGATCTCGGCCCGCTGGGCTACACGCTTAACGCCCATCGGCGACCGATCTCCAGCTCGATGCTGTCGTTTGCCGGACAGCGCGACCCGAATACCAACACGGTGTGGGGCGGGGTGCGCGCAACGGGCGTCGGCGTCAGCACCAGCTACGACAAGGGCGAGGCGAACGGCGTCTGGGCGAGCCTCAGCGGCGACCAGCTCACCGGGAAAAACGTCGAGGATAACTGGCGGGTGCGCTTTATGACCGGCTACTACTATAAGCTCATCAACGAGAACAACCGCCGTCTGACCGTCGGGCTGAGCAATATGCTCTGGCACTACGATAAGGATCTCAGCGAGTATTTCCTCGGCCAGGGCGGCTATTACAGCCCGCAGCAGTACGTGTCGTTTGCGGTTCCGGTTATCTGGCGGCAGCGCACGGAAAACTGGTCGTGGGAGCTGGGCGGCTCCGGCTCGTGGTCGTATTCCAAATCCAAAGACGGGCGGCGCTATCCTGTTTCAAGCCTGGTGCCGAACAACGGCGAGTATGACGACCGGGACGCGCCGTCGAACGGCGGCAGCAGCAACGGCTTCGGCTACACGGCGCGGGCGCTGGTCGAACGTCGCATCGATTCCCACTGGTCGATTGGCGCGGGGATAGATATTCAGGAAGCGAAAGATTACACCCCAAGCCACGCGCTGGTCTTCGTGCGCTATTCGCTCGCGGGCTGGCAGGGCGATATGAACATGCCGCCGCAGCCGTTGGTGCCCTACGCCGATTTTTGATGGTGTATAAGTGATTTGAATGTTGGATGGCGCTGACGCTTATCCAACCTACGGGAATGAGCCGGTAGGGCGGGTAAGCGCAGCGCCACCCGCCGCAAGCTTCTCAAAGCCAGATAAACTATTCGCGAAGCGGATAAGTGCAACGCCTTCCGCGCTGAGATAAAGTATACTCAGCCCGCATAAGACAATGCTTAGGCGGGTTGAAACAGAGCGGAGAGTAAGCTTGCGAGTCAGTCGTTCCCTAACGATAAAACAGATGGCGATGGTGTCAGCCGTTTCCGTGGTGTTTATCTTCATTTTTATCGTCGTGCAGCTGTTCCACTTCGTGCAGCAAAGTCGCTACGACACGGCAAGCCAGATGGAAAAAATCGCCCATTCGGTGCGTTTACCCCTGTCCGAAGCCATCCTGAAGGCCGATATCCCGCAGGCCGAGTCGATTCTTAGCCAAATTCAACCTTCCGGCATTATCAGCCGGGCGGACGTTGTGCTGCCAAACCAGTTCCAGGCCCTGCGCAAAAGCTTCACGCCGGAACGCCCGATCCCGATGTGGATTGCCCGTCTGTTTGAGCTGCCGGTGCAGATTTCCCTGCCGCTTTATTCGCTTGAACGCCCGGCAAACCCGCAGCCGCTGGCCTATCTCGTTCTGCAGGCCGATTCCTGGCGGATGTACAAATTCATTATCAGCACCATTTCGACCCTGCTTACCACCTATCTGCTGCTGGCGCTGATTCTTTCCGTGGCGATCAGCTGGTCGATTAACCGCCTGATTATCCACCCGTTACGTAAGATTGCCCGCGAGCTGGACAGCCTCAGCCCGCAGGACGCGGCGGCCCATCAGCTCAAGCTACCGCCGCTGCACCACGACGATGAAATCGGCATGATGGTGCGCAGCTACAACCGCAATCAGCAGATGGCGCTGCGGCTGCATCAGGAAATGGGCGCGATGAGCACCCGCCACGCGGTGACCGACCTGCCGAATAAAGCCCTGCTGCTGGCGCTGCTCGAACAGACGGTGGTGAACGAGAAAAGCAGCGCGCTGATGATTATCGCCTGCGAAACGCTGAACGACGCCGCCGGGGTGCTCAACGAAGAGCAGCGCGAAACCCTGCTGCTGACCATGGTGAGCAAAATCAAAAGCGTGCTGCCGCCGAGCATGGTGCTGGCGCAGCTGAGCGGCAACGACTTCGGGATTATCGCCCACGGCGCGAAGGATTCCTGGTACACCATGGCGCTGGCCCAGCAGATCATGGCGGCGCTTAACGAGAAGCTGCCGATCGGCGATTTACAGCTTAAGCCGACCGCCAGCATCGGCATCGCCATGTATCACGGCGGCCTGAGCGCGGAACAGCTTTATCGCCGCGCGGTGTCCGCCGCGTTTTCCGCCCGCCGTCACGGTAAAAACCAGATTCAGTTCTTCGACCCGGAGCAGATGGAAAAGGCCCAGCGCCGCCTCACCGAAGAGCACGACCTGATGAGCGCGCTGGAAAATCAGCATCTGGCGGTTTGGCTCCAGCCGCAGGTGAACATGCTAACCGGCGCGACGGTCAGCGCCGAAGTGCTGCTGCGCATGAAGCAGCCCGACGGTTCATGGGCGCTGCCGGACGGCCTGATTGACCGCATCGAAGCCTGCGGGCTGATGGTGACCATCGGCACGTGGATCCTCGAAGAGTCCTGCCGCACGCTGTCGGCGTGGCAAACGCGCGGCATTACCCTGCCGCTCTCCGTCAACCTGTCGGCGTTGCAATTGATGCACGAAACCATGGTGCCGTCGCTGCTGGAGATGCTGACCCGCTATCGCATTCAGCCGGGTACGCTGATTCTGGAAGTGACGGAAAGCCGCCGCATTGACGACCCGGACGCGGCGGTGAAAATCCTGCGTCCGCTGCGTAAGGCCGGGGTTAGGATCGCGCTGGATGATTTTGGTATGGGCTACGCCAGCCTGCGCCATCTGCATCATCTGAAGTCGCTGCCCATCGACGCGCTGAAAATCGACAAGAGCTTCGTCGACGGCCTGCCGGAGGACGGCGCAATGGTAAGCGTTATTGTTGCAATGGCGAAGACGCTCGACCTGAAGCTTGTTGCCGAAGGAGTAGAGCACACCGCCCAGCGCGACTGGCTGGTGGCCCAAGGGGTGACGGTAGCGCAAGGCTATCTGTTCGCTAAGGCATTGACGCTCGAAGAGTTTGAATCCCGCTATCTGTCGGCGCACATCGAGTAACACCATTGTTGCAAATGTTATTGGGCTGGCGCGAGTCAGCTCAATAATTTAACAATTTTGTTTACAAATTAGCGCTGCATCACGTCTCAAATAATCCATGAGTGGTAATTTTCCCCCCGCAGGCCGTAAGGCAAATCGGCGGCGCTGCGGAATTTTTCCTCTCAAGGACACCCTATGAAAATCACTCTCTTCAAAAGCCTCTACTTCCAGGTGCTGACCGCCATTGCCGTGGGTATTTTGCTCGGGCACTTCTATCCTGAGGTGGGCGCGCAGATGAAGCCGCTTGGCGACGCCTTCGTTAAGCTGATTAAAATGATCATCGCGCCCGTTATCTTCTGTACCGTGGTCACCGGCATTGCGGGCATGGAAAGCATGAAGGCCGTCGGGCGCACCGGTGCGGTCGCGCTGCTCTATTTCGAAGTGGTCAGCACCATCGCGCTGATTATCGGCCTGATTATCGTAAACCTGGTGCAGCCGGGCGCGGGCATGAACGTAGACCCCGCCACGCTTGATGCCAAGGCCGTGGCCATGTACGCCGAACAGGCGCAGCAGCAGGGGATTGTCGCCTTCCTGATGGACGTGATTCCCGGCAGCGTGATCGGCGCTTTTGCCAGCGGTAACATCCTTCAGGTGCTGCTGTTCGCCGTGCTGTTCGGCTTTGCGCTACACCGCCTGGGCCACAAGGGCCAGCTGATTTTCAACGTTATCGAAAGCTTCTCGCAGGTGATTTTCGGCATCATCAATATGATCATGCGCCTGGCGCCTATCGGCGCGTTCGGGGCGATGGCGTTTACCATCGGCAAATACGGCGTCGGCACGCTGGTGCAGCTCGGCCAGCTGATTATCTGCTTCTACATCACCTGTATTCTGTTCGTGGTGGTGGTGCTCGGGTCGATTGCCCGCGCGACCGGCTTTAGCATCTTCAAGTTCATCCGCTACATCAAAGAAGAGCTGCTGATCGTGCTCGGCACCTCGTCTTCTGAATCCGCGCTGCCGCGCATGCTCGATAAGATGGAGAAGCTCGGCTGCCGCAAATCGGTGGTGGGGCTGGTGATCCCTACCGGCTACTCGTTTAACCTCGACGGCACGTCAATCTACCTGACGATGGCGGCGGTGTTTATCGCCCAGGCGACGAACAGCCACATGGATATCTTCCACCAGATCACGCTGCTGGTGGTGCTGCTGCTCTCTTCCAAGGGCGCGGCGGGCGTGACCGGCAGCGGGTTTATCGTGCTGGCGGCGACGATTTCCGCCGTGGGGCATTTACCGGTGGCGGGCCTGGCGCTGATTCTGGGCATCGACCGTTTCATGTCCGAGGCGCGCGCGCTGACCAACCTGGTCGGTAACGGCGTGGCGACGGTGGTGGTGGCGAAATGGGTTAAGCAGCTCGATGAGAAACAGCTTAAAGAAACGCTGGATAACAAACATTCCGCCAAAAAAGTGACCGAAGTCGCCCCTTAACCCCCTCCAATTGCCCGCAGCGACTTGCCCTCGCTGCGGGCGAGTCGGCATAATCCCCCTCATATGCTTATTTTTTCTCTTCTTATGTGACGTTTTCGCGCTAATGCGGTCAAACGGAATGGTGAAACGTCACCAACGTCGGCTTGTTAAGCCTAAGGCTTCGCCGTCGTTATACTTTTTAACCAGGAATGTTTCTCAGGGGTTCACATGCAGGGCACCAAAATTCGACTCTTAGCTGGCGGATTGCTGTTGGTCGCCGCCGCCAGTAATGTGCAGGCAGAAGCACTACAGCCCGACCCGGCATGGCAACAGGGCCAGCTTGCAAATGGTTTTCAATGGCAGGTTCTCGCCACGCCGCAGCGCCCAAGCGATCGTGTAGAAATCCGTCTGATGGTGAATACCGGCTCCTTAACTGAGAGTACCCAACAGACCGGCTACAGCCACTTTTTGCCACGGCTGGCTTTGACCCAGCATGGCAGCCTGCAACCGTTGCAGGCACGTTCTTTATGGCAGCAAAGCGTTAATCCAACCAGTCCCCTGCCGCCCGTCATTGTCTCCTACGACTACACGATGTTTAACCTCAGCCTGCCGAACAACCGCAACGATCTGCTAAAAGAAGCGCTCACGTTTCTGGCAGACAGCAGCCGGAATATGGCGGTGACGCCGGAAACCGTGAATGCCGCGCTGCAAACGCAGGATATGGTGGCGACATGGCCGATGGATACCCAGGACAGCTGGTGGCGCTATCGTCTGAAAGGCTCCACGCTGCTGGGGCACGATCCCTCTGAAAGCCTTAAGCAGCCGGTTGATGCCGAGCAGCTCAAGGCCTATTACCAGAAATGGTACACCCCGGATGCGATGACCCTCATCGTTGTCGGCAACGTCGATAGCCGCAACATCGCAGAGCAAATCAGCAAAACCTTCGGCGAGCTGAAGGGCAAACGCGAAACGCCGGCCCCGGTACCAACGCTTTCCCCGCTCAAGCAGGAGCCGGTCAGCCTGATGACCGACAGCGTGCGCCAGGACCGCCTTTCGCTGATGTGGGATACCCCGTGGCAGCCGATTCGTGATTCCGCGGCCCTGCTGCGCTACTGGCGCGCGGATCTTGCCCGTGAAGCGCTGTTCTGGCACGTACAGCAGAACCTCAGCAAGGGCAGCGCCAAAGATCTCAACCTGAGCTTTGACTGCCGCGTGCTCTACCAGCGCGCGCAGTGCGGCATTAATCTTGAAACGCCAAACGATAAGCTCAACGCCAACCTGGCAACGGTGGGCCGCGAACTGGTGCGCGTGAGGGACAAAGGCCTTGCGCAGGAAGAGTTTGACGCGCTGATCGCGCAAAAGACCATGGAGCTGACCAAGCTGTTCGCTACCTACGCCCGCACCGATACCGACGTGCTGATTAGCCAGCGCTTACGCTCGCTGCAAAACCAGGTGGTGGATATCGCGCCCGAGCAGTATCAGAAGCTGCGCCAGGACTTCCTGAACAGCCTGACGGTGACGATGCTTAACCAGGACCTGCGCCAGCAGCTGTCCCAGGATATGTCGCTGGTGCTGCTGCAGCCGAAGGGCGAGCCGGAGCTGAATATGAAAGAGCTTAAGGCAACGTGGGATAAGGTGATGACGCCGCCGCAGACGCAGCCGCTGTCGGACAGCCCTAAGCAGGACGTGTCGGATATTCCGCCGGTTCAGTAGCGCGTGTGAACAGAAAGAAGGTGGATGGCGCTTGCGCTTTTCCACCCTACGGGTCGCTGTAGGGCGGGTAAGCAAAGCGCCACCCGCCAGCTTACGAGCTTAGGCAGGCATTGCCGCTTTAGGAATAATAGCCCCGCGATACTGAATCACGGTGCTCGCCGTGAGGTGCCCGCGTTTTGCGGCCTCTTCGGCGCTGCCGCCGGTCAGGCGAACGGCTAGATAACCGGCGCTGAAGGAGTCCCCGGCGGCGGTGGTATCCACCACTTTCTCTTTCGGCAGCTTCACCGCCGGTACTTCCAGCAGCGGCTCGCCGGCCATCGCGACCAGGCACGAATCCGCGCCGCGCTTAATCACAATTTCCTGCACGCCAGCGGCCTGGGTACGGGCAATCACCTCTTCGACCGGCTTTTCGCCCCACAGCAGGTCTTCGTCGTCCAGCGTCAGGAAGGCGATGTCCGTGCAGCTCAGCATCTGCTGATAAACCTTCTGCGTTTCTTCGCGGCTGGCCCACAGGCGCGGACGATAGTTGTTATCGAAAATCACTTTGCAGCCGTTGGCGCGTGCCTTATGCAGCAGCGCCATCAGTTTTTCGCGGCTGGCCGCGTTGAGGATGGCAAGGCTGATGCCGCTCAGATACAGATAATCAAACTGCGCCAGTTCGGCGCAAATCGCCTCGGCCTGTTCGCTTTCCAGCCAGAAACGGGCGGCGGCTTCGTTGCGCCAGTAGTAGAAGGTGCGCTCGCCGGTGGCGTCGGTTTCGATGTAGTAGAGGCCGGGCAGGCGGTGCTCCAGGCGCTGGGTTAGGCTGGTCTGCACGTTCTCTTCATGCCACGCGTCGAGCATCTGCTGGCTGAAATTATCTTCGCCAAGTGCGGTGACGTAGTGCACCGCAAGATCGTTTTCGTTGACCTGGCGGGCGATATAAACCGAGGTGTTAAGCGTGTCGCCGCCAAAGCCACGGCTGACGTCCGCGCCCTTTTGCGACAGTTCAATCATACATTCGCCGATAACGGCAATTTTACGCGTTGGCATGAGCTGAGAACCTGAATTTAAGGAGTTGCCGCTAGTGTGAAGCGCGGTCAAAAACGAGTCAAACATTTTAAAACGACGTTCCAGAAAACTTTGAGCTATGCCAGCTTATTGATGCCGTGACGGAAATCTCTCAACGCCACATTGCGCCCATGATGGACATAAAGTTATCAATCGCCACGCCGATAACCTCTCGACGGGCCATTGAGTTATCAAGTCAAACAGGACGTACAGGATGAAGTTGAAGCAGATTACTCACCGGCTTAACACGGCTGAAGCGAGTATCGAAAGTTTGCAGGAACGGCGGTTCTGGCTGCAGTGCCAGCGGCAGTACACCTTTCAGCCGATCTATAAGATTGACGGCACGTTAATGGCGGTCGAGCTGCTGACGGTGGTCACGCATCCGAGCGAGGCGGATATCCGCATTCCGCCGGATCGCTATTTCGCGTCTATTTCTACCCGCAGCCGCCTGCTGGTCATCGAAGAACAGCTGCGGCTGCTGGAAACGTGGCAGACGACGTTTCTGGGGCACGGCATTCTGGCCTCGGTAAACGTCGACGGCCCGACGCTGATGGCGATGAAATACCATCAGCCAATACTGATGCTCATCGACAGGCTGCCGTGGGTGCGCTTTGAGCTGGTGGAGCACATCACCCAGCCGCAGGCCGCCACGCTTGCCCGCATGCACGAGTTTGGCCCGCTGTGGCTGGACGACTTCGGCACCGGCATGGCGAACTTCTCGGCGCTGAGCGAAGTGCGCTATGACTACATCAAAGTCGCGCGCGACCTGTTCATCATGCTGCGCAAAAGCGAAGAGGGCCGCACGCTGTTCACCATGCTCCTGCAGCTGATGAACCGCTACTGCAAGGGCGTGATCGTCGAAGGCATTGAAACGCTTGATGAATGGCGCGACGTTCAGGCATCTCCGGCTTATGCCGCGCAGGGCTATTATCTCTCCCGCCCCGTACCGTTCGAACACCTGGAAAACGTGCTGATTCGACTTCCCTGATGCCGTTTTGCTGACCCTCAACTATCTTTAGTTAAAGGGAAGCCACTCAGGTAGGTGAAAGGCATGACAAAGACAGGCAAGGTAATCAGTTGGGTTGTAGGGATTTTATTGTTGTTGGTTGTGGTGGTAATCATCGTGATTGCGACGTTTGACTGGAATCGACTCAAGCCGACCATCAACCAAAAAGTCTCGACGGAGCTCAACCGTCCCTTCGCGATACGCGGTGATTTAGGGGTGGTATGGGAACGGAATAAAGAAGAAAACGGCTGGCGCAGCTGGGTGCCGTGGCCGCACGTTCACGCCGAGGATATTATTCTCGGTAACCCGCCAGAAATTCCTGAAGTCACCATGGTGCATCTGCCGCGCGTTGACGCGACGCTCGCGCCGCTGGCGCTGCTCACCAAAACCGTATATATCCCGTGGATCAAGCTGGTGCAGCCCGACGCGCGTCTTATCCGCCTATCGGACAAAAACGACAACTGGACGTTCAAGCTGGCCGGTGCCGATGACAAAGAAGCGGACAAGCAGCCCTCCGCCTGGTCGTTCCGCATGGACAACATTCTTTTCGATAAAGGCCGCATCACCGTGGATGACAAGGTGACGAAGGCGGATATCGAAATTATCGTCGATCCGCTCGGCAAACCGCTGCCGTTTAGCGAAGTCTCGGGCGCCAAACCGACCGGCAAAGACGCCGCCAAAGCGGGCGATTATGTCTTTGGCCTGAAGCTGCAGGGGCGCTATAACGGCGAACCGCTCGAAGGCACCGGTAAAATCGGCGGCATGCTGGCGCTGCGCAGCGAAGGGGACACGGCGTTCCCGGTGCAGGCGGACGTGCGTTCCGGCAGCTCGCGCGTGGCGTTAATCGGCACCATCAACGACCCGATGAAAATGGGCGGCGTCGATCTGCGGTTGAAATTCTCCGGCGATTCGCTGGGCAACCTCTATGACCTGACCGGCGTACTGCTGCCGGACACGCCGCCGTTTGAAACCGACGGCCGCCTGCTGGCGAAAATCGATACCGAAAAAGGCTCGGTGTTCCGCTATCAGAACTTCAACGGCCGAATTGGCGACAGCGACATTCACGGCTCGCTGACCTATTCGCAGGGCAAACCGCGTCCTAAGCTTGAGGGCGATCTTGAGTCCAAACAGCTGCGTCTTGCGGACTTAGGCCCGCTTATCGGCGTCGATTCCGGCAAGGGCGCGCAGCAGAGCAAAAAAGCCGAAGAGAAAAAAGGCGAGAAAACGGTGCAGCCGGCCGACAAAGTGCTGCCGTATGACCGCTTCGAAACCGACAAGTGGGACGTGATGGACGCCGACGTGCGCTTTAAGGGCGGGCGTATCGAACACAGCGGCACGCTGCCGCTCAGCGACCTGTCGACCCACGTGATCCTGAAAAACGCCGACCTGAGGCTCCAACCGCTGAAGTTCGGCATGGCGGGCGGCACCATCAGCGCCAACATTCATCTGGAAGGCGATAAAAAGCCGATGCAGGGCACGGCGGACATCAAAGCGCGTCGCCTACAGCTCAAACAGCTGATGCCGAAGGTGGAGTCGATGCAGAAAACCCTAGGCGAGCTTAACGGCGACGCGGATATTCGCGGGCGCGGGAACTCGGTCGCCGCGCTGCTGGGCAGCAGCGACGGTAATCTCAAGCTGTTGATGAACGACGGTCTGATCAGCCGCAACCTGATGGAAATCGTCGGCCTGAACGTCGGTAACTACATCGTCGGGCAGATCTTTGGCGACGACGAGGTGCGGATTAACTGCGCCGCCGCGAACCTGGATCTGCGGGGCGGGGTCGCCACGCCGCGCATCTTCGCGTTCGATACCGAGAACGCGCTGATTAACGTGACCGGCACCACCAACTTCGCCAGCGAGCGCCTCGATTTAACCATCGATCCGGAGAGTAAGGGGATTCGTATTATTACCCTGCGCTCGCCGCTCTACGTGCGCGGCACCTTTAAAAATCCGGACGCGGGCGTGAAGGCCGGGCCGCTGATCGCCCGTGGCGCGGTCGCCGCCGCGCTGGCAACGCTTGTCACCCCGGCCGCCGCGCTGCTGGCGCTGGTTTCACCTTCCGAGGGGAATCAGAATCAGTGCCAGAATATTTTGGGGCAGATGAAGAAGTGATTTAAGTGAGGCGGCGGGTGGCGCTTGCGCTTACCCGCCCTACAAGGTCAGGAACGTAGGGTGGATAAGCGTAGCGCCATCCACCGAAGGTCTTACAGCGACTGATGCCGAGTCTCTTTCGTCAGCAGCAGGGCGATCAGCGTTAAGGCGGCCATCGCGGCGAGATATACGCCGACGTAGAACAGGCCGTAGTTTGCCTGCAGCCAGGTGGCGATGTACGGCGCAACTGACGCGCCCAGAATCGACGACATGTTGTACGAGAAGGAGGCACCGGTATAGCGCACTTCGGTCGGGAACAGCTCTGGTAACAGCGCCCCCATCGGGCCGAAGGTCAGGCCCATCAGGCTCAGGCCAATCAGCAGAAACGCCATCACCATCGCCGGGCTACCGGAGCCTAACAGCGGCTGGAAGACGAACAGCGCGAAGATAATAATCAGGCTGGTGATGACAATCATGCTTTTGCGACGGCCAAACGCGTCGGCCAGATAGCCTGCAATCGGCACCATCACGCCAAAGCCAATCACCGCCATCATCAGCATCCACAGCACGTCGTTGCGCGAGAAGCCGAGGCCCACCGGCGCGGCGGCGGTGCTGTACGTCATCGAGTAGACCGTCATGATGTAGAACAGCGTGTAGGTGGCGAGCATGATAAAGGTGCCCAGAATCGTCGCCTTCAGGTGTTTGCTGAGCAGGGTACCCATCGGCACTTTCACCTGCTTGCCCGCTTTGGCGATTTTGGCGAATACCGGCGTTTCGTGCAGCGACACGCGCACGTACAGGCCGATGATGACCAGCACCGCAGAAAGAATAAACGGCACGCGCCAGCCCCAGGACATGAACTGCTCGTCGGTCAGCAGCCAGGAGAGCAGCAGGAAGGTACCGTTAGCAAAGAAGAAGCCAATCGGCGCGCCGAGCTGCGGGAATGAACCGTACAGCGCGCGCTTGCGCGGCGGCGCGTTTTCCGTCGCCAGCAGCGCCGCGCCGCCCCATTCTCCGCCTAGCCCCAGGCCCTGCCCAAAGCGCGCCAGCGCCAGCAGCAGCGGCGCAAAGATGCCGATGGTCGCATAGCTCGGCAGCAGGCCGATTATCACCGTGGAAATCCCCATCGTCAGCAGCGAGGCGACAAGCGTCACCTTGCGGCCCACGCGGTCGCCGAAGTGGCCAAACAGCGCGGAGCCAATCGGGCGCGCAACGAACGCGATGGCGAAGGTGGCGAGCGACTGTAGCGTTGCCGCCGTCGGGTCGCCCTGCGGGAAGAAGATGTGCGGGAAGACGATCACCGCCGCGGTGGCATAGATATAAAAATCGAAGAACTCGATAGCCGTGCCGACCAGAGAGGCAACGACCACTTTTCCCCGTGAGTTCACTGGCGTCGCTTCGGCTTCGCTATCAACGGTTGTGGCAATGGATGCTTGCATAATTTTTTCTTATTTATTAGACGAACGAAGGGCCATATTACGCACAGCAAAAGCCTCATTTCAACGCGCCGCCCGCCCGCAGCCTGTGTGAAATTCGCCCAATAAGTGGATAATTTTCAGTCTCGGTTGGAAACTTCTATGGAATGCTTCACAGAATTAAAAAGTCAGAGGATAAAACTGGTTTTTGGTTAAATAAAAGTTACGGGTTGGATTTATATGCTGCGGTTATCTTCTCCTTCTCCTGGGGGAGAAGGAGAAAGCCTGGCGGAAGCTTATTTATGCGATTTCCCAGGCATGCGCGGGTCATCTTTATATTCGGCGGTGGCGATCCACGCGGCGCAGAACAGCGTCAGGCGGGCAAAGAAGTAAAAGAACGCCATCAGCCCTAACACCGAACCAAAGGCCGCGCCGGACGGCGAGCTGACCAGTTTTGGCAGGCTGTAGGTCATGATGATTTTGATCACCTCAAAGCCGATGGCGGCGATAAAGGTGCCGCGAATCAGCGCTTTTCTGCGCGGGCGGTGGCGCGGCAGACGCCAGAAAATCCAGAAGAACAGCAGGTAGTTGGCGAAGATGGAGATGGCGAGGCCGATCAGGTGCCAGGCGGGCTTCAGCCACTCGATGTAGTCAAGGTGCAGGAAGCTGATGATCGTCGCCTGCGCGGAACCCGCGATAGACGTAATAGAGAGCGTGACGATCAGCGCCACCAGCAGGCCAATCAGCGATATAAAGTCGCGCAGGTATTTCACCCAGAACTTCTCTTCGTCCTTCGGATTGCGCTCCCATTGGTCACGCGACTGGGCGCGCACCGCCTCGCGCAGGTTGCCCATCCAGTTGATGCCGGAATACAGGGCAATCAGCAGACCGACCAGACCGACCGTCGTACGCTGCTGCACGGCGGTGTTGATCGTGCTTTTCAGCGTGGTGGCAAGCGTCGGGTCGCTGACGTTTTCGAGGATCTTATTGAAGATGTCCTGCAGCAGCGTAGGGTGCGAGGCGAGCACGAACCCCCCGGCGGCGAAGGCGACCATCATGATGGGAATCAGCGACAGGAACGAAAAGTAGGTTATCGCCGCGCCAAACTGGTTGCCCAGGCGATCGTTAAAACGCTCCGTGGCCCGCAGAAGGTGCGCCACCATCGGGCGTCGTACCGCCTTATTCACGGTGTCTATGGTGCTGTTGACCGTTTCGTTGCTGGTTTTGATTTTGACCAACGGCTCGGCCTCATCGTGCTGTTCGGCGGCCGTGGGTTCAGGCGCCGGTTCCGTCTGGAACTGGGCGACCGGCTCGTAGTCGAGAGAATGGGTTGGGCGCTTTTCGCTGTTATCCGATGTGGTCATCAGGCTCTTTTTTCCTTAAGGCTGAACAGATTGTTAAAGAAATTATAGCCTGGACGCTAGTCGACATAGCCTTTCATTACGTCAGTTAACCATTCCATGAACAAATGGACGCGGCGCGACAGGTTGCGACGATGGGGATAAAGCAGCGAAACGGGCATCGGGGCCGCGCGATACTGCGGCAGGATCTCGATGAGTTTCTTGCTTTTTAGCAGCTCTTTCACGCCGATGCGCGGCACCTGAATAATCCCCAGCCCCGCAAGGCACGCGGCCTGATAGGTTTCGGTGCTGTTGACGGTGATCGTCCCGCCGGTCTTAATCCAGCGCGCGCTTTTATCGTCCTGAATTTCAAAACCCTGCGGGCGCGTGCCGAGGTTGAGGGCATAGTGCACCACCGCGTGCGAGGCGAGGTCGTCTAAGTTTTCGGGGTAGCCAAACCGCGCCAGATAGTCCGGGCTTGCACAGTTTATCTGCGTAAGTCTGCCGAGGTTTCTCGCCACCAGCCCTGAGTCTTTGAGCTGGCCGACCCGCACCACGCAGTCGAACCCTTCGCGCACCACGTCCACCATTCTGTCGCTGCTGGAAAGCTCCAGTTCGATGCCGGGGTACTGGTGTAAAAACGTCGGCAGCTTCGGCATGACGAGATTCTTCGCCACCGAAACCGGCATGTCGACGCGCAGCCTGCCGCTGATGGTAGAGGGATCGTGCAAAAAAAGACCATCCAGCTCTTCGATGTTCGCCAGCAGATCCTTGCAGCGCTCGTAGTAGACCATGCCGTCCTGGGTGAGCTGTACGCGACGGGTGGTGCGATAGAGCAAACGCGTGCCCAGTGCGCTTTCCAGCGCCGCAATCTGCCGCGATACGCTACCTTTAGGAAGGCCCAGGGTGTCGGCGGCGCGGGTAAAACTTTCCAGTTCAGCCACCCGAATGAACAGCTGCATTGCCTGTATTTTATCCACTCATTCCCCACATTGTTGTTGGTAATGAAACAGTGATACGTATTTCGCAGTCTTTATTGATTTTGTAGCAGCTAATAAGCTCTATCTCAATCACCGAACAGCCACCAACGAGGTTTATCATGAGTCAAACCATTGCTTTAGTGACCGGCGGAAGCCGCGGATTAGGTAAAAACGCAGCGCTGAAGCTCGCTGAGAAAGGCGTGAATATTATTCTGACCTATAACAGCAGGCAGGCGGAAGCGCAGCAGGTGGTAAACGAAATTGAGCTAAAAGGCGTGAAAGCCGTGGCTATTCAGCTGAACGTCGGTAAAAGTGCGGGATTTGCAGATTTTGCGACAGAGGTGAAGCAGCAGCTGAAGCACGTCTGGCAGCGCGACTCGTTTGATTATTTATTGAACAATGCCGGTATCGGCCTGGATATGCCGTACGAAAAAACGACGGAAGCGCAGTTTGATGAATTAATGAACATCCACCTGAAGGGGCCATTTTTCCTGACGCAGCATCTTCTGCCGCTGATTAAAAACGGTGGCCGCATTCTTAACGTGTCAACCGGGCTGACCCGCTTCGCGCTGCCGGGTAAAGCCGCCTATGCCACCATGAAAGGGGCGATGGAGGTGCTGACGCGCTATCAGGCCAAAGAGCTGGGCGCGCGCGGGATTTCAGTGAACATTATTGCGCCGGGCGCGATTGCGACCGATTTCGGCGGCGGCGTGGTGCGCGACAATCCGCAGGTCAGCGGGCATATCGCGGCGCAAACCGCGCTTGGCCGCGTGGGGCAGCCGGATGATATCGGCAATGCGATTGCGGCGTTGTTGAGCGATGAGATGGCCTGGGCGAACGCGCAGCGCATCGAGGTTTCCGGCGGGATGTTCCTTTAATCCATTGTTGGATGGCGCTTCGCTTATCCAATCTAAACGGCTGGGTTGTAGGGTGGGTAAGCGCAGCGTTACATTATTTAAATTTCAACGACCGGCACGTTGGGATTCAACTGTTTTAATTTATCCACCATCCGGTAGATATCCCTCTGATTCCCGTCGCGGGCCCTGCCGTTTAATTTGTTTTCTACAAAAGAAACGATAATGTTTTTTACTTTTACAGGCATGGTTGCCGGGAAATCAGCATAGGCGCGAATGTCCGGCCTCCCCATAATTAATATTTCGTTATAGTGTTCGTGTATGGTTTTATTCAGCACCTCTGCCGGCGTAAGCAAATAGTTATAGCTATTTTTTTGTTTTTCGGGCCAGAGGATCTCCCCGTCTGCCATCCCTTTACCGGATAGAATGGCGTCTGCAAGGGCCATGCGGTTCTCCAGTTTTCCCGTTGGTCGATCGCCAACGCGGCCAGCGTGGTTAGGGAACCATACGTCGTGGCAGTGCGTGCCGAGAATGTTTTGCGGTTTGACATCCAGCTCAAAGCCTATTTCAAAAGCCAGGCCGGTATAAATTTTCCATGGATGGGAGGGTTTATCGGTTTTTTTTCCGCTGCGCTGCGCTTGTGTATATTCACAGTTGATCAGAGAAGCAGAAATAACGTCCCATTCTCTAAAAAGAACTTCTGCCCGGGTATTGTAAAGCCGCGAGGCGGTGTTATTTTCTGATACAGCATGAATGATTTTATAGTGGTCGGGGCGGTTAGCCCATTGGTTAAGAATATTTTTAGTTTCCCTGGAGTTAAGAAAATTTTTCATCGCATCCTTTCGCATCCTTTGCGTTAAGTTTATGGGTGGGCAGGTTAATTTCGACGATCTGATAATAAAATCTGCGCGCGCGCAAGCGGAAATTATTAAGAATTAAGTTAATTAATGGAGGGTTAATTTATAATTTAATGGTGCTAACATTTATTGATTTGCACACCCTTTTATAAGGCGGGTAAGCGTGGCCTACCCGCCGCAGTCTATTACCTACTGCTTCTGGAAATGATCGACGTTCATCACGAACGGCTTCTGCTTTTTATCCAGCGTGCCGTTAATGGCGACCAGCTCGTCGGGGCTTAATTTACGTCCGTCGAAAATAGCGAGCGGGATTGCCACGTCCAGGGTGCCGGTTTTATCCCTGAACTGGTATCTGTCATCGCCGGTTTTCTTAATGATGTTACCGGTGAGCGAAATGCTTGCCCCGTCGTGCATGGCTTTCGCCTGCACCACGGTCATACTTTTGGCATCTTCCATGCCGCGATAGCCTTTATCCATGGCGTGGGGCGGCGGCGGCGCGGCGTCGGTTTTGAAACCGCCCTGGTCGTCTGCCATTACGGGCAGGCTCAATATGGCGCTCAGTCCAGCTATCACCAGAACTTTCTTCATGGATTCTCCTTAAGCTTCAGCTTCGGGGTAGACCCTTTAAGCCTGGCATAAGGTCAGGAAAGCGTCATATTTACCCGCGGGCGTTGAACTCGCGGCGGAGCAGCCCAAAGATCCAGTCGTCGTGCCAGACGCCGCTAATCAGGTAGTTTTCCCGCAGCGTGCCTTCAAGCTGGAACCCCGTTTTTTCCAGCACTTTTCTTGAGCCGATATTCCCGACGGTGACCGTGGCGGTCAGCCTGCGGATGGCGCACTCTTTGAAGGCAAAGCGGCAAATCGCGTGCAGCGACTCGGTGCCGTAGCCCTGGCCGTAATAGGCCGGGTCGAGCATATAGCCGACTTCCGCCTGGTCTTCTTCGTTGCGCTCAAAGCCGGTAACGCCGATGAGAGCGCCGGTTTGTTTATCGCGCATTGCAAGGCACAGCCAGTGGCGGCTGCGCTTGTCCCACGGCACCAGGCGATCGTTATAGGTCTGGCGGATCTCGGCTTCCGTGCGGTCCATCGTCACATACTGCATAACCTGCGGGTCGAGCTGCAGGCGCAGGAAGAACGGCCATTCCCGCTCGGTGATTTGCGTAAGGGTAAGGCGTGGGGTGATGAGTGGGAACATGACGGCAACTCGGCTATGGGGGTAATCCCTTGATAGCAGTTATTAATAACGGTGCCAATATCTGGCACCGTTATGGCGGGTTATTTCCAGCGTGGTAGATCATCCGGTGTCAGTCCAATATCGCGTAATTGTTCCTTACTCAGCGCCCGTAACGTGTGGGCCGTCTGGCGCTGGAGCCAGCGCTGGCGGAAATAGCGGTAAATCATCACAAAGCCGTAAAAAGGTTTGTGGGGACGATTTTCTTCAAAGCCCATGATCCTGCTCCCGTTGTGGATTCGAGGTTTATCATGCGCCGCCATACAGTTTGCCTATAGAGACAAAAATTACTTTTATTTAACATACAGAGGCGCTAAAACATGAACTGAATGGTGCTTTTGCCATCGCTCTGTACTGGTTTTGGGTTCTGTATGGTTAACCGTGAGGATACAGCATGACGCGCTACCAACATCTCGCCACTTTGCTGGCGGAACGCATCGAGCAGGGCCTGTACCGCAGCGGCGAACGGCTGCCGTCGGTACGCAGCCTGAGCAGCGAGCACGGCGTCAGTATCAGCACCGTCCAGCAGGCCTATCATATTCTCGAAGATCGGCAGCTTATTTCCCCGCAGCCGCGTTCAGGCTATTTCGTCAGCCATCGCAAGGCGCAGCCGCCGGTGCCGCCGCTGACCCGCCCGGTGCAGCGCCCCGTCGAAGTGACGCAGTGGGACGCGGTGCTGGAGCAGCTTGTGGCGCGCGACGACTGCGATATTGTCGCTTTCGGTAACGGCTCGCCGGACGTGACGCAGCCCACCATCAAGCCCCTGTGGCGCGAGGTGAGCCGCATGGCGCAGTACCAGAATCCCGACCTGCTTGGCTATGACAGCATTCACGGCATGCGAACGCTGCGCGAGCAGATTTCCCGCCAGATGCTGGACAGCGGCTGCGTGGTGACCGCCGACGACATTCTGATCACCAACGGCTGCCACGAGGCGCTGTCGATCGGCATCCGCGCCGTTTGCCAGGCCGGGGACATCGTGGCGGTGGAGTCGCCGTCGTTCCACGGCACGATGCAGATGCTGCGCGCCCTGGGCATCAAGGTGGTTGAAATCCCAACGGATTCGGTGACGGGGATAAGCGTAGAGGCGCTCGAGCTGGCGCTGGAGCAGTGGCCGATCAAAGCGGTGATTCTGGTGCCCAACTGCAACAACCCGCTCGGGTTTATCATGCCGGAAGCGCGCAAACGTGCGGTGCTTAACCTTGCCCAACGGTTTGATATCGCCATTATTGAAGACGACGTGTACGGCGAGCTGGCGTACGAATACCCGCGCCCGATGACGATTAAGTCGCTGGATGTCGACGGCCGCGTGCTGCTTTGCAGCTCGTTTTCGAAAACTCTCGCGCCGGGGCTGCGCGTGGGCTGGATGGTGCCGGGCCGCTATCTTGACCGCGCGCTGCACATGAAATACATCGTCACCGGCAGCACCAACTCCTTTTCGCAGCTGGCGGTGGCGGAGTTTATCCGCAACGGTAACTACCATCGTCACCTGCGGCGGATGCGCCAGCAATACCAGAAAAACCTCGATATTTTTACCTGCCGGGTGCGCCAGTATTTCCCGTGCGGCATCTGCGTTAGCCGTCCGCAGGGCGGATTTATGATGTGGGTCGAGCTGCCGGAAAATATCGATATCGTGCCGATCTGCTGCGCGCTGCGGGAGCAGCACATTCATATCGCCGTCGGCTCGCTGCTTTCCGCCTCCGGAAAGTACCGCAACTGCCTGCGCCTGAACTACGCTTTGCCGCTCGACGCCAACATGGAAGCCGCGCTGCGCAGGCTGGGTGAAGTGCTGAGCGAAGTGTTGGAAAACGCTTAATTTTCCCCCTCTTTTTTGAGCATTGCTCCGGTGCCGGTGCGCTACACTCGGCACCGGGCGCATCTGTACCCGAAAGCTAACAATCATAAAAACGACCATCGCTGATGGACGGCGCGGGGCAAACCGCGTCAGGCGCTCGCGCCTCTTACCTTTAAAGGATAATCATGACCAGTACTGCACTGGCTGTACGGGATAAGTTTGAGACTTGCCTGAATATTGTCCGTCAGGCCTCGCTACAAATCCTACCGCTACTGAAAATTCGTGCCGCCGACGGCAAAGACCCGCAGTGGTTCTATCAACAGCTTGAACAGGCCCGGCAGAGCATGGGCAGCTGGGCCGCGGTGGCGCGGCGGCTGAACCTGAACGATGCGGAAATCTCGCAGTTCACCCTGGCGCTGCGCCACTTCCAGCAGCTCGTGCCGCAGTATGAAAGCGGGCAGGAGGTGAGCGATAACCAGCTTATCGCCGCGCTGCGCTTTATTCGCTATCTCGAACTCGTGCGCAGCAAGCAGCCGCTGCTGGGCTACTCCACCGATTTATCCAGCGACGGCGAGGCGCAGCAGCAGACCGCGAAGCGGCAGATTCGCGCGCTGGAGATGATGCTGCGCGGGCTGATTAACAGCGCCTGGAGCAGCCAGCCGCAGCTGGTGAATCAGCTCAAATCCCAGTTTGGCGGCGAACAGGTGCGACGCTGGCTGAAAAATGCCGATCGCGGGGATATTCTGAGCGGCCTGCGTTTTAGCGAACTTGCGCTGCTGGTGGTGGATAAGAAAGAGTTTGCGCGGCACTACGCGCCGATCTACCAGAATGCTCCCCAGCTCAGCCTGCTTATCGACCAGCGCAAAACCCTGCAAACCTTCCTTGATGACGTCCGTCAGATCCGCAATGAGCTGATGCACAAGCGCCCGCTTAGCACCGTGCAAATCGCCCTGCTGGATAACTATTACCGTGAAAGCAGCGCGCCGGTGCAGCGCGCGTTCGACGAAGGGCGTAGCAAAGTGAACCCTGCGGCGCTGCTTGCGGGCGACGAGATGCAGCTCGAGGAATACGTCGCCCTGGCGCAGAAAAAATTTGCGGCGCAGGGCGGGGACGCGGATGAAATCAGGGACACCATCGAGCGCCCGAACCTGCGCGCCAGCGGCAAAAAGCACGACGCGGCCCAAACGGCCTCCGTGGCGCTGTGGGCTGCGGTCGGGGTCGCGGTTCTGGCGATGGTTATTTTCGGGCTGTTTGTCGTCGGCGATATGGCTCGCCCCGCGCAGACGGTTTCCGCGCCGAAAACGCCGACCGGCGTAATGGCCGACGAGCGTTCTCTCGACAAAGACAGCCCGCGCGATATGCTGGCCAATATGGGTATCACCTGGGACGAAAACAGCCTGCGCTCGGCCATCGAACGCGGCGATTCGCGGGTGATCCGGCTGTTTATGCAGGGCGGGATGAACTGGAAAGCGTCTTTTGCCGAATCCGCGCTGAGCGCCGACTACCGCGACGCGCTGACCACGCTGCTCCAGTACCGCACGCAGATGGACGAGCTACGCCCGTGCCGCCGCATGGTCAACACCATCAGCCAGGCGATGAAAGACGGGCAAAGCCTGACGCCCCTGCGCAGGCAGTTCCTGAAGACGTTTTGCAGCTCGCCGACCACCGTGAAGCGCCAGCAGGAAGAGTTGGAAAGGGCGATGCTGCGCCAGGCGGCGGCGCAAAAACGCTTCGACGAGGCGAAGGCGCAGGGCCGGGCGGGGGAGCCGGTCGATAAAACCGAGGTGGAGATTCACCGGGAAATTTATAACGCGATGCGTTGAAGTTGTGTCGGGTTAGAACGCCCTCACCCCGGCCCTCTCCCCCAGGAGAGGGAGAAAACCGTACAGTCCCCTCTCCTGGGGAGAGGGTGAGGGGATAAATTACTTCGCCGCCAGCCAAAACAGCCCGGTATACGGCTGGGAAAGGAACTGCCGGTGCGCCTGTTCGATATCCGCCTGCGGGTCCAAATCGTTGAACAGCGCCGGGTGCAGGAATTTGGCGATGGACTCGACGGCGAAGATGTTCAGCGGGCTGTCGTAATACTGGTGGTACACGACCATCACGCGGCGGTTTTTTATCGCTTCCAGCACGTTCACGCCGTTGCGCGCCATCAGCGCCGCGAGGCGTTTTTCCGCCAGCGCCTTATCCGCGCCGTAGCCCAGCGGCACGCCAATGCTCTGCTTAAAGTTGCTGCTCCAGTCGGCTCCCGTCATCAGGTACGCCTGCGGGTTGCTGGCGATCAGCTGCTCCAGGTTGATGGTACCGCTTTTGCCCGCAAACAGGGCGCTGCCGACGTTCTTGCCGCCCGCCGCCTCAATAAACTCGCCGAAGCTGCCTTTGCCGTAGGTGAAGCAGCACTCTTCGCCGGTCATCCCGGCGTGGCGCTCAATAAAGACGGCTGGTTTTTGCTCGGGTTTTAGGGTGGCAACGCGCTGCATAATGGTGTCGAGGCGCTGCTGATAGAAGCGGATATAGGCCTCGGCCTGCGCTTCGCCGCCGAGCGCCTTGCCAAGAATGCGGAGGCTCGGCACGGTGTTCGCCAGCGGGCGCAGTCGGAAATCGATAAACATCACCGGGATGCCGACCTTCTCAAGCTGCGCGAGCACGCTGCTCTCCTTCAGCTTGCCCAGCACGCCAAAATCAAAAACGATCAGATCCGGTTTAAGCTGCACGGCCCGCTCGACGCTGAAGTCGCTCAGATAGGCGTTTTCCAGCATCGGCAGCTCGCTCAGTTCCGGGAAGCGTTTTTTATAGACGGCAAACAGGTCCGGCGCTTTGGTTTTCAGCGTGTCGTCCCAGGCGATAACCCCTTTAAACGGCTCTTTAGGGTGGACGATTTCGAATGCCTGCAACGCGCGGGCGTCGGCCAGAATAATGCGTTCTGCGGGCTTTTCGAGTACCACCTGCCTGCCCGCAATATCGGTCAGCGTGACGGGCGCGGCCTGCGCGAAAGAAAACAGCACGCTGGCAGTCCACGCCAGTAAGACGGTCGATAACGCTTTTACAGCCATGGTGATTTTCCTGACGTTGCGGATGAGGCGTTGGCGATTGAACGCAATTTATACAAAAGGCCTATAGAAATAGGTATTTACGGTTTCGCTGCGCAATCATTATAATAAAAACAATTCTCATTACAATTATCATTAATATCTCCACAATTGTGGAAAATCCCCTCTTTTAAAATGGAAAATCGTTTTATGGCAAGGTATTACCGTTTTTCCGTCGTGGCGACCGCGGTTGCGATGGCCCTCCCGTGCTACGCCGCCGGAACCGACACGAAAACCCCCTCAGAAGATCGTCCTGAAACCGTTACCGTGGTCGGCAACTGGCTTGATACCACCGATAACGACACGATTCTTTTGGATCACCCCGGCGCGCGCACCATCGTCACCTCTGAGCAGGTGAAAGAGCGCGGGGCGGAAACCGTCGCCGAAGCGCTGCGCGGCATTCCGGGCGTGCAGGCGCAGGAAAACAACGGTACCGGCGGGAGCGATATTTCCCTTAACGTCGGCGTGCGCGGCCTTACCTCCCGCCTGTCGCCGCGCTCAACGATTATGCAGGACGGCGTGCCGCTTGCCGTTGCGCCTTACGGCCAGCCGCAGCTTTCGATGGCCCCGCTGTCGATGGGCAACATTCAGTCTATCGACGTGGTTCGCGGCGGCGCGGCGGTGCGCTACGGGCCGCAAAACGTCGGCGGCGTGATCAACTTCGTCACCAAAGATATCCCGCAAGATTTTGGCGGCGCGGTGAGCACCCAGACGGAAGGGGCGGCGCACGGCGGGCTGAAAACCCTGACCAGCGCCTCGGTGGGCGGCACGTCCGATAACGGCTTCGGCGCGGAGCTGCTTTATTCCGGCCTGCACGGCCAGGGCTATCGCGAAAATAACGACAACACCGACATCGACGATTTCATGCTGAAAACGAAGTATGACTTCACCGCGAAAGACCAGCTGCTGGCGAACTTCCATTACTACACCGCGCAGGCGGGCATGCCGGGCGGCCTGACGAAGGCCGAATACGCCGACAACCCGTTCCAGTCCGTGCGCCCGTGGGACCAGTTTGAAGGCCGCCGTCAGGATATGTCCTTCAAGTATCGCCACCAGGAAGAGACCAGCCAGTTCGAGCTGCTGACCTACTTCACCAAGAGCTTCCGCAGCAGCGACATTGAATCCGACGGCGAAGGGGCCAACGAAGGCAAACGCCGCTTTGCCGCCGCGCCGCGTCACTACACCACCTACGCCATCGAACCGACGTATTCGCAGCTTTTCCACCTTTGGGACACCGCGCACGAGGTGACGGTGGGCTATCGCTACCTGAACGAAACGGCGGACGAGAAGGGCTATCGCTCCGGCTGGTACGACCCGACGACGCAAACCTCCGCGCCGGATTCCCGCGCGAACTACTACCAGCACACCTCCGGCGGCACCGAAGCGCACGCGGCCTACATCGACGATGCGGTCAACGTCGGCGACTGGACGATCACGCCGGGCCTGCGCTATGAAAGCATCCGCACCCACGTCGATGACGCCTTTGCGGATATTTCGCGCGAGAAGCAGTACAGCGAGCCGCTGCCGTCCCTTAACGTGATGTACCATTTATCGAGTGAATGGAAGCTGTTCGCCAACGCCAACACCTCGTTTGGCAGCCTGCAATATTTCCAGCTCACGCGCGGCGGCAACCACGGGCAGCCTGCGCCCGGCCTGCAGCCGGAAAAAGCGCACACCTATGAGGTGGGCACGCGCTACGACGACACGGCGCTGAAGGCCGAGCTGACGGCGTTCTACATCGACTTCGACAACCAGCTGCAGTACATCAACAACACCATCGGCTGGACCACGCTCGGCGCGACCGAGCATAAGGGCATCGAGCTGGCGTTAAGCTACGATCTGGGCGAAGTCGCGCCGGTGCTGGACGGGGCGAGCGTTTACACCACCTATACCTACACCAAGGCGACCAGCTCCAGCGGCGCGTTCTCCGGAAAAGATCTGCCGTTCTATTCGCGCCAGGTGTTCACCGTCGGCACCCGCTACGCCACCGGTAGCTGGGTGTGGAACCTGGACAGCTTTGCCCAGTCCGGCCAGCGTTCGCCCGGCTCTGCGGATTCCGGCATGGGCTATATCACCCAGGAAAGCGCCGACGGACAGTATGGCGATATCGCGGGGTACATGGTCTGGAACGGCCGCGCCGAATATGACTTTGGCCCGAGCTGGTCAAATCTGAAGGTGGGCGCGGGGATTAAAAACCTCTTCGACCAGCGCTATTACACCCGTTCTACGGATAATAACTCCGGTAAATACGTGGGTGAGCCAAGAACCTGGTTTGTGCAGGCTTCCGTGGCGTTTTGATTTAATCGATTAGCGAAAAATAAGGCCCGTTTATGCGGGTCTTATTTTTATGGTGAATATCTCTCAATAATTCATATAACAACTGAATCATAACGAGGGTTGATTATCATCTCGTTGCGCTTTCGTTTATAAAACTTATATTCCCTTTGTCGCGTAAATAAGTAATGCTGAAAATGAACGCGCATTGCAGAAATAAAAGATAAGATTTATCTCCCGCTCGACCTACGCATAATTATTTAAGGAAGAATAATGATTAGAATAAGTGTATTAACCGTTTTATTAGCCGCACCGCTGGCAGGTTTTGCAAACGACAGTTTCAACAGCCTGTTTACGGACGGCAAGGTGAGTGCCGACCTGTCTCTGGGGATGCTCAGCGGCGAGGCCAAAGAGCGCGTTTACGCCCCGTCTGAAGGGGGACGCAAGGTTAGCCAGCTCAACTGGAAATACAGCAATGCCGCGATTATTAAAGGAGGGCTTAACTGGGACGTAGCTCCGCGCGCCACGCTGGGTTTTAGCGGCTGGACAACGCTTGCCGGTAAAGGGGGTCATATGGATGACTTCGACTGGATGAAGGCGGATAAAAACGGCTGGACGGATCGTTCAACGCACCCCGACACGACATTAAATTACGGTAATGAATTCGATATCAGCATGACGGGCTGGGTATTAAAAGAAGAGCAGTACCGTCTTGGCCTGGTTGCGGGCTATAAGCAAACCTCCTACAGCTGGAGCAGCAGGGGCGGAAGCTATAATTATGATGAAGGCACGGATATCGGAAATGTTGCTGACGGCGAGCGGGCTATTGACTACAGCCAGAAATTTAAAATTCCCTATATCGGCCTGACGGGGCTATATCGCTACGAGAAGTTCGAGCTGGCCGGGTCATTAAAATACAGCGGCTGGGTGCATGCCTCTGATAATGACGAACACTATTCCAGAACGACCACCTTTAAAGATAAGGTAAGAAATCAGGATTATTATTCCCTGACCGGTTCGGCAGGATATTACGTCACGGACAATGCGAAAGTATTCGTCGAAGGGACGTGGAACCGCATGATGAATAAAAAAGGTAATATGTCGTCGTATGACTATGGTGAAGGCGTATCCGAGTCTTCCGCCAGCGCCAGCGGGATAGAACACAGTAACTATATGATTAACGCCGGTTTGAAATATACGTTCTAAATATTTGCATCAATATCGGGTGGCGCTAGCGCCACCCGACACAACATCGACATCATTAACGCATGGTCACAAACTCTTCCGCACCGGTCGGGTGAATCGCCACGGTGTTATCGAAATCTTTCTTGGTGGCACCCATTTTCAGCGCTACCGCAAAGCCCTGCAGCATTTCGTCCATGCCGTAGCCGATGCCGTGGATGCCGACGATTTTTTCGTCCGCGCCCGCGCAGACCAGCTTCATGCGGCACGGCTGGCGATGAGAGGTAACGGCGGTGTACATGGCGGTGAAGGAGGATTTATAGACCTTCACGTTGTCGTCGCCGTACTGCTCGCGCGCCTGCGGTTCGGTCAGGCCCACGGTGCCGATTGGCGGGTGGCTGAACACCACGGTTGGCACGTTGCTGTAGTCCAGATGCTCGTCCGGCTTGTTGTTAAACAGGCGTTCGGAGAGGCGACGACCGGCCGCGACGGCAACAGGGGTCAGCTCAACCGCGCCCGTGTTATCGCCTACCGCGTAGATGCCCGGCACGCTGGTGTTCTGGAATTTATCGACTTCAATGTAGCCACGGGCGTTGGTTTTTACGCCGGTAACCGCCAGGTTGAAGTTGTCGGTGGCCGGTTCGCGGCCAATGGCCCAGATCAGGCAGTCCACGGTTTCGGAGCGGCCGTCTTCCAGGTGCAGCGTCAGGCTGCCGTCGGCGTTTTTCTCTACCGCTTTTGGCACCGCCTGGGTGTGAAGCGTTGGGCCTTCGGTGTTGATCACTTCCAGCAGGGTTTCAACGATCAGCGGATCGAAGCTGCGCAGCGGCGCGTGCTGGCGCACGAACAGATGCGTTTGCGAACCCAGCGCGTTAACCACGCCAGCGATTTCCACGGCGATATAGCCCGCGCCCACTACCGCAACGCGTTTTGGCAGCGCGGGCAGGGCGAAGAAGCCGTCGGAATCAATACCGTATTCCACGCCCGGAATGTTCGGGTGGCTTGGGCGGCCGCCGGTGGCGATCAGGATATGGTCGGCGGTGATAGTTTCACCGTTAACTTCCACGGTATGCGCATCGACAAATTTGGCGAAGCCGCGAATCACGTCAACGTTGTTTTTGCCCAGCACGTTGTCGTAGGAGGTGTGGATACGGTCGATGTAGGCGGTGCGGCTGGCGATCAGTTTGTCCCAGTCGAAGTTGTTCACCGTGGTGTCAAAACCGTAGTCCGGGCCGTAGTTGTGGATAGCCTCGGCGATTTGCGCCGCGTGCCACATCACCTTTTTCGGGACGCAGCCCACGTTTACGCAGGTGCCGCCTAAATCTTTCGCCTCAACGAGTGCGCATTTCTTCCCATACATCGCCGCACGGTTAATGGAGGCAATACCGCCGCTGCCGCCGCCAATGGCGAGGTAGTCATAATGTTTGGTCATGATGTTTCCCTATTGAGTCGAAAAAATATCCGCGATTGTAACGCGACGAGTTAAAGGTTCCACCGATGGCTGCGATAGCCACGTCATACTTCACCCTGCAGGGGCGTTGGCTGCACTCCCTCACCGCCTATCTGCAACGTGAATTATTGAGTGGTGGGCTACTCCGGCACAACCCAGCTCAGCGTGGTCGAACCGTTGCCGGTAGGCACCAGCGTTTTGTGCAGCCACGGCAGCACGTTTGCCATCTGCTGTTCGAGCTTCCACGGCGGGTTGATGACGATCATGCCGGAAGCCGTCATGCCGCGCTGGTCGCTGTCAGGGCGCACCGCCAGTTCGATTTGCAGAATGCGGCGGATGCCGGTTTCTTCCAGATCGCGGAGCATGCGTTTGATCTGCTGGCGCAGCACAACCGGATACCACAGCGCGTAGGTGCCGGTGGCGAAGCGTTTGTAGCCTTCGCTGATGCCTTTCACCACGTCCTGGTAGTCGGTTTTAATTTCGTACGGCGGGTCGATAAGGATCAGGCCGCGACGGGAAACCGGCGGCAGCTTTGACTTCAGCTGGGTGTAGCCGTCGGCGCGCTCGACGCGGGCGCGATTGTCTTTCTGGAATTCGGAGCGCAGCAGCGGGAAGTCCGACGGGTGCAGTTCGGTAAGCTGCAGGCTGTCCTGTTCGCGCAGCAGGTGGCGCGCAATCAGCGGGGAGCCTGGGTAGTAGCGCAGCTGGCCGCTTTGGTTGAAGGCTTTAACCGAGCTGATATACGGCTCAAGCTCGGCGGGCAGGTCGTCCTGCTGCCAGATGCGGGCGATCCCTTCCAGGTATTCACCGGTGCGCTCGGCGTGCTCGCCGCTCAGCTTGTAGCGGCCCGCGCCTGCATGGGTGTCGAGGTAGAGAAACGGCTTCTCTTTCTCTTTCAGGGATTCAATGATCAGGCTTTGAACGGTGTGTTTCAGTACGTCGGCGTGGTTGCCGGCGTGGAAGCTGTGGCGGTAACTGAGCATGCTTGCAGGGTTTCCAAAAGACTAAGAAGGACTACGTATTGTGCACAGTATACCGGAAAGTGGACGGCATCGGGGATGCGTGTCGTTTAATCAGCGGCGGGCGCTCAGGGGATGGATTGCATAATCAGCTCGCGCAGCCATTTGTGTGACGGCTCGCGGTGCAGCTTTTCGTGCCACATCATATTCATTTCAAAGCCTGGAATATCGATAGGCGCCTCGAACGATTGCAGCAGCGGATTATCTTTCACCAGGCGAGAGGGCAGCATGGCGACCAGATTCGTTTGTGAAATAACGGAAACGGCAAACATAAAATGGGGAACGGAAAGCACGACTTTACGCGCAAGCCCCATCGATGTGAGCACATGATCGGTATTTCCGACGAAGCCTCCGCCGTCCGGCGAAACCATCACATAATCCAGCTCAAGAAATTGTTTCAGACCTGGATTTTTCGTAAGCGTCGGGTGACCAACGCGACAAACTAATAAATATTTCTCAGAAAATAGCGTGCGGCTGCGTAATCCCAGAGGGGCCTCTTCGCGAATATGAAATACCAAATCGACTTTATTATGTTCGGTGGCGCTAGCTATATTTGAAGGGGTGGTTCCCAATATTGCCAGCTTTGTATCGGGCGCTTCTATGCGCAAATTGCGCAGCAAAGGGACGATCACCGCCGCCTGGCAGTAGTCGGCCGCGATGATTCTCCAGGTCCGTTTTGAGCCTGCCGGTTCAAAGGGACCGGGGGAGGCAATGACCTGGCTGAGCATTTCAAGTGCCTGACTTAACGGCTCTTTAAGCATTTCGGCGCGCGCGGTTGGGCGCATGCCTCGCGGACCCGGCAGAAAGAGCGGGTCGTCTAGTTTTTCACGCAGCTTCGCAAGATGAACGCTCACCGATGGCTGAGACAGGTTCAATGTTTTGGCAGCATGGGTGACATTCGGCTCTTTTAGAAGTGCATCCAGCGTCAGCAAAAGATTGAGGTCAAGCTTCCTGAGATTAGTCATAGTAATACCTGGTATAGCGCAAAATCATTTCAACTATACATTACACCTTCGTAACATCCAATTAAACGAGGCCGAGTAAAATCATCGTCTCACTGGAGCATTATGGCTTAAAAAAGGCTTAAAAGAATATATTCTTCAAGCACCTCCGATGTTTAATTTTTTAAGACGTTAAAGATAATTATTTCTTCCCTGAAGAAATAAACGGCTTTTTATCGTCTGAATAATAGCATCGATTAATTAAATTCCCTCTAAATGAACAGGAGTAGTAAATGCCAATTGGACTTTTAGCCTTAGCGCTGGGAGCATTTGGGATCGGTCTGACTGAATTCGGTATTGTCGGCCTGCTTCCACAAATCGCTGCTGAATTTAACGTGACCGAGCAGGTCGCAGGTTATCTGGTTTCCGGTTATGCATTAAGCGTTGCCATTGGCGCGGTCGGCCTGACGGCGCTGATGATTCGTATGGAACGCCGCCTGACGCTGCTGCTGCTGTTAGGTTTATTTATTATCGGCAACCTGATGTCGGCGCTTTCAACCAGCTACGACACGCTGCTGGCGGGCCGTATCGTGGCGGCGCTGTGCCACGGCGCATTCTTTAGCGTCGGCGCGGTTGTGGCCTCGGATATGGTGGCCGCCAATAAAAAAGCGGGTGCGATTTCATTAATGTTCGCCGGGCTTACCGTTTCGAATATCGTCGGCGTGCCGCTGGGAACGTTCCTCGGGCTGGAAATGGGCTGGCGTTCAACGTTCTGGGCGCTGGCGGTGATCGGCGTTATTACCATGGTCGGCGTGCGTGGCCTGGTGCCGGTAATTAAAGCCGACCTGACAACCAATCTTGGTCGCGAATTCGGCGTATTCCGCCGCCCACAGGTGTGGATTTCCGCGCTGGTGAGCGTGCTTGCCTTCGGCGGCGTGATTGGCGGCTTTACCTATATCGCCTTCACCTTAACCGAAGTGTCTAAATTCGCGACGTCCACCGTACCGTGGTTATTAGTGCTGTTCGGCGTCGGGACGTTTATCGGCAATATTTACGGCGGCAAAGCTGCGGATAAATCGCTGAATAAATCATTGGGGATTATCCTGCTGCTGCTGACCGCCGTGCTGGCCGTCTTCGCCCTGACCGCACAAAGCCAGATTATGACCGTGATTTGCCTGCTGCTGATGGGAACCGTGGGTCTGGCGACCGCGCCTGGTCTGCAACTGCGTATTATGAGCCACGCCAGCGACGCGCCGAACGTGGCGTCCGGTGCCAACATCGCCGCCTTTAATATCGGTAACGCGGTGGGCGCATGGCTTGGCGGCATGGCGCTGCAAAGCGGCTACGGTTTTGTTTCTCCTCTGTGGGTTGGCGCGGGTCTGTCCCTGTTCGCCTTTATCGTTCTCTTCTCAGGAAGCGTCAGAACTTTTGCGTCAGCCAATACTAATAAAGCTAAAGCACAGGGTTAATTCCTGACGCTGACTCATCTTTTCTGCATGTTTTGATATTAGCTAGCGTTAGCCAAATGGCAGTACGGTCAGGTAATTCTGACCGTATTTCCCCTCGCTCGCGCCGCATTTAACATCCATAGCTCGGATAATAAATAAAGAAGGGCTTTCACAAATGGTAAATAACATATCAATGGGATGCATTGAAAATGAAGCAATGCACAGCAATAATATTATTGGCTTTTTCCCAGGTTTAGGTAGTCGTCAGGCATATAAAAATATCGACGACAATTTATTAAGGAACGGTTCACGCTTAGTTAAAAAGATTTATTCAGATGCAGCGGCGGCATTGGGCTTCCCGGATGCGCCGGAAAAACTTATTTTAAACGACGAAAATTTCCCGCAGCTGCGCATGGAGCAGCAGGGATTTATCGGCGCGGCAATTCTGGTACACAGCCTGGCGCTGGAGGCAAATCTGCGCTCGCGCGCCAGTGAACGCAATATTGCCATGCAGGTGCAGGCCTATACCGGCGAAAGCTTCGGCATTATTACCGCGGCCGTGGCCAGCGGTTCGCTGAGCTACGCTGACGGAGCCAAAATCGCGCAGTTCTTCACGCCGCTCATCCTGCTGGCCTCAGAAAAAGAGCACTACGACGCGTTCAGCCAGTCGGTATTGAGCTACTTCCCGGCCGAATTAAAAAGCCGCGTGCTCATCGACGAGCCATATTACGTTTCTGCGATTTCGGGCAAATATTCAGAATTAAACGAAACGCTGGATGCCATCGGCAACCATTTTGACTGCACGGACGTCTGCATTCATAAATACTATAGCCAGACGCAGGTGAATATTTATATCCGTGCGAGCATTAAACCTATTCTTGAACTTTTTCTTAAGAACTATCCACAGATCAAACTTGTTCAGCTTAAGCCGCCGACTCGCTTCCTGACGCACTCCCGCCATCTCAGCGTGCTGTGCAGCGTCTTTGAGCAGTTTTTGGCGCAAAACCACATTGTTTTCCACACGCCGCACACGGCGGTGATTTCAAATAACGGCACGGGCACCTTGACCACCGCCGCCGAAATTAAACACGGCGTGCTGGCCATTATCGATGAAGTGATGAGCTCCCAATGCACCTGCCAGATTGCCGACAAAATGAAGGCCGACTACGTTATCGAATTTGGCCCCGGCGAGAAATCCATCAAACTTATGGCGGATAACGATATGCGCACGCCTTTCTTTGCCTATTCGGGCACGCAAAGGGAAACCGCGGAAATTCTGGATGCCTGCGTGGTGTCCGGGGCTATCGCAAACCAAAATAATAACGAGCTGCTGTTTAACGCTCTGCGGGAAATTTTCCGCCTCGCACAAAGTAAAGTCTTCGCCAATGACATGATGTACAACAAAATTATTCAGATCATTAAGGCGAAGATCGACAACCCGGCGATCAAAAACGATCTCTATTATTCGAATATGGAGCGGGTATTTAAAAATACCTACCGCTATAAAGATTTTATCGATCTGGATAACGGCGAGCTGGTGCTCTCGGCAAGGCTTAAGCGCGATTATTCCCGCAAAGGGGATAACGGTGCGATGGTGTATGCCGAACTGAAGGTGCTCTCCCGCGAAGGCGGCGTGTATTACAAAACGACCGAGAATATTCGCCACCCGGAAAATACCGTGGTCTATTTCTCCGGGCTGGACAGCATGAGCAATCATGACGTGTTCTCAAGCCTGTATGATTTTGAAACCGCCGAGCTGCCGCTCAGCATTAAAGAAAAAATCCGCGAGCGCCTGTCTATTCAGCAGCTGCTCGACAGCTTCCTCTATGACCGTCAGAAAAAGCCGACCACCGGCATTATGGCGCTCAGCCGCATTCTGCATCAGGTCATTATGATCGAGTCGATGAAAACGCTGCGCCCGTCGATTCTGCATAACGATAACTACTATCTTTGCGCGTCAGACGTGCTGGGCTGGCTGGTTTCCCTCGTGGCTTCGGGGGCGGCGACGCTTGGCAACGTGCTGGACTTCGCGCTGCAATACTACACGCCTGGCGCCTCGCAGCCCTCTTCGTGGCAGCTGGTGACGGAGTTTGTCGGCACGTTGAAAAGAGCCGAAGTGCCGGTGATCTCCCTTTCCGGCACGCCGATTCAGGCGCGCAAAGATCTGGCTGACGTGACCTATAAAATTATTCTCGACGAGCAGAGCACCGGCAAAGTCAGAATTAATCTCAACTGTAACCTCAATATTCTGTCGATGGGCGAAGAGCTTGCCGAAGATAGCGTGATTAACGAGGGCTACCACGCCGAAATTACCTCGGTGGTAACGCTTGCCGACGTCTGGCAAAAGGGCAGCAACCCGGCGCTGGATAACCTCGAGCTGTTTTCCACCTCCAACATCACCGACGACAACGAAAAGGTGCTCAACTACGCGCTGAGAAGACGTCTTCTGTGCAGCACGATTAACTCCTACGTCAACCAGGGCGAGGAGATCCTGCAGTTCTGCAACGGCGGCAGCGAATCGATGACCATGTTTATTCTGCGCGACGACAGCAAAGAGATCGTGGTGCGCAAAATACTCAGCGAGGCGCTAACCGCCGCGAAATGGAGCGCCACCGGCAAGGGCGTGATGCTGCCGCCGTTCGCGAAGGCCGCCAAGCAGGTGGATTATTTACGCGCGCTGCCCGCCTCGGTGCAGCCGTATTTCCCGCGCGTTTATGACGTTGTCGAGCGCGATATTCCCACGCCGCCAAACCAGCAGCGCGTCGGCAAATCGACCTGCAAAGAAGTCATCTATGAGATGAGCTACGTGCCGGGGGAAGAGGTCGGGCAGTTCGTGATGAAGTACCAGCCCTGCGCCCGCGTGGTGGCGAAAATCTACGAGCAGATCATGATTTTCCTGCGCGACAATATTCATTCGGTGAACAAGGTAATAGCGCCGGGAAATACCCTTGAATCTTCGTATTTTAAAAAGATTGAGGATCGTCTGACGCTGTGTAAAAAAACCGCGCCGCAGACGTTTAATTCGGCTTTGCTCAACGCGGATAAAATCGTCATTAACGGCGTGAACTATCTGAACGTGAAGGGGCTGCTCGCCGCGTTCCGCTCGCGTCCGGAATTCTGCAAGGTGCTGGAGCCGAAATACCACTCGCTGGTGATGGGCGATACCAACACCGAGAACATTAAAATCGGCAATATTGCGCCGCTGCTCGCCGCCCATCACGCCATTAGCGCGAACAGCAGCGAAGAGGAAATCGAGAAGGCTTTGCGCAATATCACCGCCGCCTCGATGGAAATTCGTTTCCTCGATCCGCGCGCTATCGGCTACAACAGCGACGGGGCAACCTGCCGCGACGACGCGATGTACGACAACAAGCCGTGGCACAACGCCATCGGCCACTATGACGAACTGCACAACGAGCTTTTCGACCTCAGCCTGACGCTGGAAGGGGCAACACCGAGCGTGCGCGTTAACTTTGCGGAAGGCAACCCGTTCCAGAAAGCCTACAACGTGGTGGATGCGGCGGCGCGCAGGCTTAGCCAGCGCGAGATTCATTCCGCTAACGGCATGGAGGCCTATTTCTCGCAGGTGATGTCCACCGTCTATGACCTGGATAATCCCGATTCACGCTATGTGAAAGAAGATCCGTACTGGCTTATTCGCTTCGTCTTTATGATGGGCACGCATTTTACCGCCATGCCGCCGTTCCATTTCGTATCGGAAATGGACGGCACGTTAATCGACAATTACCACACGCAGCGCCGCCCGGTCGCCATTTATTGCGAAGGCATCAAGTGGCTGAACTGGGCGCTGGAAATGCTCGAAGGCACGCGTAGCGAATTTTTAGGCATTCAGGTTCCTGCACTTAAATATATGGCAGCCGAGGCGATTTAATTATGCAAAACGTTAATCAATCCCAGCAGCGAAATGAACTGTTAACCTCACTGAAATTATTAAGTAATGAAACGCGCGTGATTGCTACGCCCTGGAGCCGTATTGTCCGCGGCCTCGGGCTTGGGCAGCACACCTGTGATTACGACGAAAACGTTTCATTATGGATTCAGGAGGCCTTTGATTATCTGAAAGAGAAAACGAATTTCTCTAACGGCTACGTTAACGCCTCTTCGCTGCTCTGCGACTTAATTTTATTACTCGCCGCACCGAAATCGACGCTCTCGGACGGCTATATCATGACCTATATTAAAAACATTCTGTTTGTCATTCAGGATGAGCCAAATCCCTATCGGCGAATTATGCAGATGGGCATTCTGGTGGACGTGGCGGCCAAGCTGCATATTGAGCAGCAGCTTCTGCGCCAGGTAGATATTGTGGCGCTGATGTTCCAGTCGCTCGATAAAATTAAGCCCAATCAGATCAGGGATGAAAACGCCGGGCGTCACGGCGACTACGAAAAATTATCGGCATATACTTCGGTGCTTTTATCGGTTGGCCTTCTGCATCGCCACGAGCAGCTGGTTAGCGATAAACGTAACTTTATTCTCGACGCCCTGAACACGCTGGAAAATATTCCCTCGCCGTTTTTCCGCGGGCGGGGCGGCGCGATGCTCTTTTCCGTGATTTCGCTGCTGGGCTACCAGGACTATATTTCGTCCACCGGCAGGGACTATCTGCGCGAAACGCTCAGCTATATGGATCGTGCCGACGAGCTGAACCTTCATCCTGCCTTCCCGCAGCCGATGTCGCAGGCGTTCGTCAAGATTTACCCGCTGCTGACCATGCTCAACGCCATTGCGCTGACCGGCAACAAAGACTATCTGTTCTGGGGCAAAGACAGGATCAAAGAGGTGAAACAGCTACTGCGCGAGATCACCCCCGTCGAGCGCACCCACATGGGGCTGTATTACATCATCGCGCTGTATAACCTTGGCCTGGCCCAGGATAACTACATTGCGATCGTGGAGCTTATTGACGAGCTGGTGCAGCAAACGGCGACCATCACCCCGAGCGAGAACTACTTCCTGCACGGCATTTCCTACGCCTACATCATGGAAACCGCCATGCTGACCGGCCGCCGTGACCTGATAGACAGCACCATCACCGAACGCGCGGCGGATGCCTTCTTCCACATGAACCAGACGGCGGCGGATGAGGTTAACCGCCCGTATCCGCTGAGCTATTCGCTGACCATGCTGGGGGAAATCGGCTGCGCCGAAAAGGTCTTCCAGCCCACGGCGCTGTACGAAGGGAAATCGGCCCTGCAATGGGTGGTCGATAACTGCGCGCCGGTGAAAGACGAAAACGACGGCAGGCTGTATATGCTCAACAACGCGCTGGTGAACTACGCCCTGCGCATGCGCGGCAGCCGCTTCGATCCCCCGGCGCTTTATCAGGAGGCCCGCTTCGCGCTGACCGAGCGTTAATCCTCCGCGACGTTGCGTGAAAGACAAGGGCGCTACCCTCTGGCGCCCTTTACTCCTCCCTCCGGGCATTGAAATTAACTACACTAAGCCTCATGTTAGTTAGATTGCCTTTGCAGCGCGCGTTGCGCGCTCCACTTATCGGATACCAGGAATCGCGCTTATGACCAATCCATTATTGACCCCTTTCGATCTGCCTCCGTTTTCTTCCCTCAAGCCTGAACATGTTGTCCCAGCCGTGCAAAAAGCGCTGGACGACTGCCGCGCCAAAGTCGAAAGCGTGGTAGCGCAGGGCGCGCCCTATAGCTGGGAAAACCTCTGCCAGCCGCTGGCGGAAGTGGACGATCGTCTGGGCCGCGTGTTCTCGCCGGTAAGCCATTTAAACTCCGTACAGAACAGCCCGGAACTGCGCGAAGCCTACGAGCAGACGCTGCCGCTGCTGTCCGAATACAGCACCTGGGTAGGCCAGCACGAAGGCCTGTATCAGGCGTACCGTGATTTACGCGACGGCGCGAACTACGCCGACCTGAGCGTGGCCGAGAAAAAAGCCGTCGATAACGCGCTGCGCGACTTCGAACTGTCCGGTATCGGCCTGCCGAAAGAGAAACAAAAGCGCTACGGTGAAATCGCCGCGCGCCTGTCCGAGCTTGGCTCCACCTACAGCAACAACGTGCTGGATGCGACCATGGGCTGGACGAAACTGATTACCGACGAAGCCCAGCTCTCCGGGATGCCGGAAAGCGCGCTGGCGGCGGCGCGCGCCCAGGCCGAAGCCAAAGAGCAGGAAGGCTGGCTGCTGACGCTGGATATCCCAAGCTATTTGCCAGTGCTTACTTACTGCGACAACCGCGAGCTGCGTGAAGAAATGTATCGCGCCTACGGTACCCGCGCCTCCGATCAGGGGCCAAACGCGGGCAAGTGGGACAACACGCCGGTGATGGAAGAGATTCTTGCCCTGCGCCACGAGCTGGCGGAGCTGCTGGGCTTTGGCAACTACGCTGAAAAATCGCTGGCCACCAAAATGGCGGAAAACCCGCAGCAGGTGCTGGAATTCCTGACCGACCTCGCAAAACGCGCCCGTCCGCAGGGTGAGGCCGAGCTGGCCCAGCTGCGCGCCTTCGCGAAAAAAGAGTTCAACGTTGACGAGCTGGAGCCGTGGGACATCACCTACTACAGCGAAAAGCAGAAACAGCACCTGTACAGCATCAGCGACGAGCAGCTGCGCCCGTACTTCCCTGAAGAGCGCGCGGTAGCGGGCCTGTTCGAAGTCGTTAAGCGCATCTACGGCATTACCGCCAAAGAGCGCAAAGACGTCGACGTCTGGCACCAGGACGTGCGCTTCTTCGAGCTGTACGACGAGCAGGGCGACCTGCGCGGCAGCTTCTATCTCGACCTGTACGCCCGCGAAAACAAGCGCGGCGGGGCATGGATGGACGACTGCGTCGGCCAGATGCGCAAAGCCGACGGCACGCTGCAAAAGCCGGTCGCCTACCTGACCTGTAACTTTAACCGCCCGGTTAACGGCAAGCCCGCGCTGTTCACCCATGACGAAGTGATCACCCTGTTCCACGAGTTCGGCCACGGCCTGCACCACATGCTGACCAAAGTCGAAACGGCGGGCGTTTCCGGGATCAACGGCGTGCCGTGGGATGCCGTCGAGCTGCCGAGCCAGTTTATGGAAAACTGGTGCTGGGAGCCGGACGCGCTGGCGTTTATCTCCGGCCACTATGAAACCGGCGAGCCGCTGCCAAAAGCGCTGCTGGATAAAATGCTGGCGGCGAAAAACTACCAGGCTGCGCTGTTTATCCTCCGTCAGCTGGAGTTCGGCCTGTTCGACTTCCGCCTGCATGCCGAGTTTAACCCGCAGCAGGGCGCTAAGGTGCTGGAAACGCTGGCCGAGATTAAGAAGCTGGTTGCCGTGGTGCCAACGCCGAAGTGGGGCCGCTTCCCGCACGCCTTCAGCCATATCTTTGCTGGCGGCTACGCGGCGGGCTACTACAGCTACCTGTGGGCCGACGTGCTGGCGGCGGACGCGTTCTCCCGCTTCGAAGAAGAGGGCATCTTCAACCGCGAAACCGGCCAGTCGTTCCTCGATAACATCCTGACGCGCGGGGGTTCCGAAGAGCCGATGGAGCTGTTCAAACGCTTCCGTGGCCGCGAGCCGCAGCTTGACGCGATGCTGGCCCATTACGGCATCAAGGGCTGATCCGCTTCGTGAAAATCTGTTTATTAACTGAATCAGGCGCCGACTCCGGCGCCTTATCTCTTTTGAGCGAGCACTGGCACCTTGAGCACGACGAAGAGGCGCTGATGGCGCTGGTGCTCACCCCGGAACGCCTCGAACTGCGCAAGCGCGACGAGCCGAAGCTCGGCGGCATCTTTGTCGATTTTGTCTCCGGCGCGATGGCGCATCGCCGTAAGTTCGGCGGCGGAAGGGGCGAAGCGGTCGCCAAGGCCGTGGGCATCAAAAGCGGCTATCTGCCAAACGTGGTGGACGCAACGGCGGGATTAGGGCGGGACGCCTTCGTGCTGGCCTCCGTTGGCTGCCGCGTGAGGATGCTGGAGCGCAACCCGGTGGTTGCCGCGCTGCTGGACGACGGCCTGCGCCGCGGCTATCAGGATGCGGAAATCGGCGGCTGGCTACGGGAGCGGCTACAGCTTATTCACGCCTCGAGCCTGACGGCGCTAAGCGATATCACCCCGCGCCCAGAAGTCGTCTATCTCGACCCGATGTTCCCGCACAAGCAGAAAAGCGCGCTGGTGAAAAAAGAGATGCGCGTGTTTCAGTCGCTGGTCGGCCCGGATGAAGACGCCGACGGCCTGCTGGCCCCCGCCCGGCTGCTGGCAACCAAACGCGTGGTCGTAAAGCGCCCGGACTATGCTCCACCGCTCGGCGGCGTAGAAACCCCGAACGCCGTGGTCACCAAGGGGCACCGTTTTGATATTTATTCCGGGACGGCGGAGTAACTATTCTTTTCTTTGGAGGGATCTCGCAAAAAAATCTCATGTTGCTGTCTGATGCATAACTTTTTTACGAGAGTCCCCGAAAAATCCAGATCACACCCTTTTGGTTCTTTTCAGAAAAGCGCAATCTCATCCCGCAGCGGTAAAACACACCGCATATTCATGGAGGACAACATGCCTGGGAAAAGAGAAATAGCCGTTAACCCCTCTTCGCGATTACCTGAGGTTTTGCACGAAAAGCCTCAGGCGAACCCGGTTTCTGTCTGGTATGAAGAAAATCGAGAAGCCATCGAAGCGCTCAACAAATTTGCTGAGGAAAACGGGTCGTTTAGCGATTTTCATAGGACGTTCTGATGGAGCAGTTTGTTGCCTATGAAAACAAAGGGGGTGACAGAAGAACTTACCCCTATCTGATCAACATGCAGCATCCCATAGCAAACGAGCTAAACCACTCCTTAGTGATCCCCGTTACGGGGCTGATAAATGGCGTGGTGGTGCCGAAGAAGGTTTGCCCGGTAGTCAACATTGCAGGACAGAACTGTGTGGCGCTAACCCATATGATGGCAGGCATACCTTGCAAAGAGATAGGTTACCCCGTTCAGGATTTAAGCTCTGACGGGCATAAGCTTCGGGACGCCGTTGATTTCTTGATAAATGGCTACTGACGAAAAGAAAAAGCCCCGCATTGCGGGGCTTCAAACTGATGGCGAACCTTATTCTTCCTCTTCATCACGCAGCGGCACGATCAGCATGTCGATGTGCACGGTGTTGATGAGCTGGCGGGCTGAGGACATCAGCTTGCTCCAGAAGTCCTGATGGTGGCCGCAGACGACCAGGTCCATATCGTATTTCTTGATGGCATCGACCAGCACCTGGCCCAGGTCACCGCTGCCGCTCAGGGTTTCGGTGATCGGATAGCCCGCGCCGGTGGAGAGTTCGCTCAGCGCGTGGTGAGTTTCTTCGGAGATGCGCTTTTGCATGTCGCCAAGATTCACGTCGATAAGGCCGGTGTAGAGATCGGAGTAATTAACATCGACATGAATCAGGGAAACCTTCGCGTTGTAAGGGCGAGCCATTGAAACTGCTTTTTCCACCAGTACTTTGCTCTCAGGTGAGAGGTCTACCGCGATAAGAATGTGTTTATAAGCCATAATTGCACTCCTTCCATAAGATGTTTCCGCGCGTAGTCGGAATCCGGCGTAACGACTTCATATTGTAGATGATATTTCTACCCTATCCCGAATGATAAAAACCGTCAATGCGCCACTGTTTTAAACATTCAAGCCAAAAATGGCTCCAGCCGTATTGATAATGAATAACGTAGTGGCGAAAAAATTAACGGATCTCCTACACTATTAAATAAGCCGTTCCGGAAAATATCTGTGACCCGGCGGCTTTTTTTGAGAATGCTGAACTGTCTGTCGACGTTTTCGGGGTGAGCGGTTGTCCCGGAGCGATGCTCTGTGGCTACGCCGGGAGGGGAACATGATCAGCACCGTCGCGCTATTTTGGGCGCTATGTGTAGTTTGTGTGGTGAATATGGCGCGGTACTACTCTTCATTGCGCGCCTTGTTAGTGGTGCTTCGTGGCTGTGACCCGCTGCTTTATCAGTACGTGGACGGTGGGGGATTTTTCACATCACATGGTCAACCCAGTAAGCAGATCCGTCTGGTGCGCTACATCTATGCCCAACGCTATCTGGATCATCACGACGATGAGTTTATCCGCCGATGCGAACGGCTTCGCCGCCAGTTCGTGCTAACCAGCGCGCTGTGCGGGTTAGTGGTTATTAGCCTCGTTGGGTTGATGATTTGGCACTAGGGTTTGAGAGCAGCAATAAAAAAGCGGGCCAGTTAACTGACCCGCTTTTGTTTTATCTATGGTAGAGGTTTTGCGGTGGATGGCGCTTTCGCTTATCCACCCTACGATATTAATGATTTTGTAGGTCGGGTAAGCGTTAGCGCCACCCGACATCAAACCCTTATTCGTAGGTTGGGTAAGGCGTTAGCCGCCACCCGACAACAAACCTATGTTCGTAGGTCGGGTAAGGCGTTAGCCGCCACCCGACATTCAGCCATCACCAAATTAGATAAAGTGCAGAGAAATCCAGTACAGCACGCCCGACAGCAAAATCGAGACCGGCAGGGTAAACACCCACGCCATCAGGATATTGGTAACCGTCTTACGCTGCAGGCCGCCACCGTCAACCACCATCGTCCCCGCAACGGAGGAAGAGAGTACGTGAGTGGTGGAAACCGGCATCCCGGTGTAGCTGGCAATACCGATGGAGACTGCGGCCGTCATTTGCGCGGACATACCCTGCGCATAGGTCATGCCTTTCTTGCCAATCTTCTCACCGATAGTGGTCGCCACGCGACGCCAGCCGATCATCGTACCGATGCCGAGCGCCAGAGCGACCGCCATGATAATCCAGATAGGCGCGTACTCGATGGTGTACAGCAGGTCGGTTTTCAGCTCTTTTAAGAAGCGTTTATCGTCCGGTTTGGTTTCCGGCAGATTAGCGGCTTTGTCAGCGGTATCAGAGATACACAGCAGCAGGCGACGCATATGGCTGCGCTGCTCAACGCTGAGCTTGTCGTAGCTGTCGATATTGCCCAGCAGCTCTTTCGCACGCTGTACGGCAATCATGGCGCGGCTGGCATCGCAGTGGAACTCTGCCGGTTTGTCCTGGCCCTGAACTTCTTCTGGGGTAGGGATAGCCGGGTTGAGATCGACAACGTGCTTAATCGCATCGCCATGCTGTGCGTAGTATTGCTCAAGGTGCGTGATGGCATCACGGGTGCGGGCAATATCGTAGCCGGAGGCATTCATATTGACCACAAAGCCCGCAGGCGCCACGCCGATCAATACCAGCATGATCAGACCGATACCTTTCTGACCGTCGTTTGCGCCGTGGGAGAAACTCACGCCGATGGCGGAAAGAATCAGGGCGATACGCGTCCAGAATGGAGGTTTTTTCTTGCCGTCTTGCTTTTCACGTTCAGCAGGCGTGAGGTGAATTCGACGCTTTTTCTTGGTGCCGCTCCAGTAGCGACGCAGCAAAAAGATAAGTCCGCCCGCAATCACCAGACCCACGATCGGGGAGAGGATTAACGACATAAATATCCCGATAACTTTCGGAATATTAAGCGCATCGACTACGGACGTTCCGGTCATCAATGCGTTGGTCAAACCGATACCAATGATGGCACCGATAAGCGTATGGGAGCTGGAGGCCGGCAGACCGAAGTACCAGGTGCCGAGGTTCCAGATAATAGCGGCCAGTAACATAGAGAACACCATGGCGAGGCCATGTGCGGACCCTACGTTCAACAGCAGATCAGTTGGCAGCATATGCACAATCGCATACGCCACGCTCAGCCCGCCGAGCAGAACGCCGAGGAAGTTGAATAACGCAGCCATTGCCACCGCCAGTTGCGATCGCATTGCGCGGGTGTAGATGACCGTTGCCACTGCGTTTGCAGTGTCATGGAAGCCGTTGATCGCTTCGTAGAAGAGAACAAATGCCAGAGCAAGTAATAACAAAAGCCCCGTATGCATATCGAGGCCGGCAAACAAATGTAGCATAGACGTTACGCCATTTATGAGGACATGAACGCGGCGCATTATGTAAGACAACGGCTTGATGCGCCAAGTGAAATATAGACTTTTCTTGATGTTTATCGTGTTGGCTCGCAACAAGAAAAGAATTTACATTTTGTTTTTCAACTACCTGCAAACGTAAAGCCTCTTAAGGCTGGTGTGACCAGCGTTCAATCTTTACAATTCCCCCCCTTAAGCATAGTCGGGAGTCGGTCGTGGAAAAGTTTGATGCCGTTATTATTGGTGCGGGGGCCGCAGGAATGTTCTGTGCGGCAATGGCCGGGCAGGCGGGCCGTCGCGTGTTACTTATTGATAATGGTAAAAAGCCGGGCCGCAAAATCCTCATGTCTGGCGGGGGCCGCTGCAACTTTACTAACCTTTATACCGAACCCGCGGCGTATCTGAGCCAAAACCCGCATTTCTGCAAATCTGCCCTGGCGCGTTATACCCAGTGGGATTTCATCGATATGGTCGGTAAACACGGCATCGCCTGGCATGAAAAAACGCTCGGCCAGCTGTTTTGTGACGACTCCGCGCAGCAGATTGTTGAGATGCTGGTGGCCGAGTGCGAAAAAGGCCAGGTCACGACCCGGCTGCGCAGCGAGGTGCTCGGCATCGAACGCGGCGAAGAGGGCTTTACCCTCAAGCTCAACGGCGACGACGTGCAGACGGGCAGGTTGGTTATCGCATCCGGCGGGCTTTCTATGCCGGGCCTGGGCGCGACCCCGTTCGGCTACAGGGTCGCCGAGCAGTTTGGTCTGAAGGTGTTGCCAACCCGTGCGGGCCTCGTGCCCTTTACCCTGCACAAACCGCTTCTCGAACAGCTCCAGGTGCTGTCCGGCGTTTCCGTGCCGTCGGTTATCACGGCGGAAAACGGCGTCAGCTTCCGCGAAAGCCTGTTGTTCACCCACCGTGGGCTTTCCGGCCCGGCGGTTTTACAGCTCTCCAGCTACTGGCAGCCCGGTGAGTATGTGAGCGTTAACTTACTTCCCGATACCGATCTGGACGGCTTCCTGAACGAACAGCGCACCGCCCATCCTAATCAAAGCCTGAAAAACACGCTCGCCATGCTGCTGCCAAAACGCCTGGTGGAATGCCTGCAGCAGCTTGAGCAAATCCCGGACGTCACGCTCAGGCAGCTTAACGCGCGTCAGCAAGGCGAGCTTCTGGAAACGCTTCAGGCCTGGCGAGTGCAGCCCAACGGCACCGAAGGCTACCGCACGGCGGAAGTCACCCTGGGCGGCGTGGACACCAACGAGCTAAGCTCGCGCACCATGGAGGCCAAAAAAGTCCCCGGCCTCTACTTTATTGGCGAAGTGATGGACGTCACCGGCTGGCTCGGCGGCTATAACTTCCAGTGGGCATGGAGCTCCGCCTGGGCCTGTGCGCAGGCGCTGGCCGAGCAGTAGCGCAAGCTTAGGTAGAGGAACCAGGTGGCCTGGCAAAACTCATAATATGTGGATCTACGTCCAAACCACTTAATGCGCAGAATGGCGGTTTAACCTTAACGCCGGGCAAAGTGGAAACGATGGAACATATTAATGAGAAGGCGGGGCTAAGCGAGACCGCCCAGGGCTGGCTGAACGGCTTTCTGGGGATGCTGATTTTCAGCGGATCGCTGCCCGCCACGCGGGTGGCCGTGCTCGAATTCGATCCCATTTTTCTCACCGCTATTCGGGGCGTGATTGCGGCCCTGCTCGCCATTCTCGTTTTGCGCCTCACGCGTCAAAAACTGCCTGCCGGAGCGGATATCCTGCCGCTGCTTTTCGTCGCCGTCGGGGTGGTTATCGGTTTCCCGCTGCTGACGGCGTTGGCCCTTCAGCACACTACCTCCGCCCATTCGCTGGTATATATCGGCCTGCTGCCGCTGGCGACCGCCTGCTTCGGGGTCATCAGGGGCGGCGAGCGGCCCCGGCCCGCCTTCTGGATATTTTCCGTAAGCGGCAGCGCGCTGGTCGCGGCGTTTGCCCTGAGCCACGGCTCGGGCGGCGCATGGCGCGGCGACATGCTGATGGTGGCGGCGGTGCTGCTCTGCGGGCTTGGCTATGCGGAAGGGGCGGTGCTGACGCGTCGGCTGGGCGGCTGGCAGGTTATCTCGTGGGCGCTGGCGCTGGCCCTGCCGTTAACCGCGGCGGCGGCTTTTTTCACCGCGCCGAAAAGCTTCCCAATAGTCAGCTTCGGCGCGTGGTTTTCGCTGGGCTATGTCTCGCTGTTCAGCATGTGGGTTGGCTTTATCTTCTGGTATCGCGGGCTGGCGCAGGGCGGGATTGCCGCCGTGGGCCAGCTCCAGCTTTTGCAGCCGTTTTTTGGGCTGCTGCTCGCCGCCTTTGCGCTGCACGAAACCGTCGAGCCGTCGATGATAGCGGTGATGTGCGGCGTGCTGGCCTGCGTTTTCGGCGCTAAGCGCTTCGCTTAGCCTGCGGCACGGACGCCAGAATAACGAGGTTGAGCCTGCGCACCGCGGCGCAAATTTCCTCTTCGGTAAATCCGCCCAGCCCGAGCAGCACGCCCGACCGGCCGCTGCCCGCGCTGTACATGTGCGACACCGAGCGCAGGGAAATCCCCGCCTCGACGCCTTTACGCACCACCAGCGCGTCGTCTAGCCCCTCGTTGAGCCACAGCACCATGTGCATGCCCTGGTCGCACGGCTGGAGCGTGGCGAGGCGCGGGTCGATCCAGGTCGTTACCGCTTCCATCAGGACGCGGCGCTTCTCGGCATAAACGCCGCGAATTTTGCGCAAATGCCGGTCGAGGTGGCCTTCCGCCATAAAGCTTGCCAGCACGTACTGATCGGCACCGGGCGGGTGTCTGTCCATCAGGATCCGCGCGCCGCAAAACGCGCTGACCAGCGGTTCGGGCGCAATAACGTAGCCCAGCCGCAGCGAGGGGAAGAGAATCTTGCTGAAGGTGCCGAGGTAAATCACGTTATCCGGCCCCAGCCCCTGGAGCGACGGGAACGGATGCCCGGAGTAGCGCATTTCGCTGTCGTAGTCGTCCTCGACGATCCACGCGCGATTCGCCTTTGCCCACTCCAGCAGCGCGGCCCGGCGCGACATGCTGAGCGGCATGCCGAGCGGATACTGGTGCGACGGCGTCACAAAAGCGGCTTTCGCCTGCGGTGCGATGAGCTTCCCGGCCTCGACGTCCAGCCCTTCGGCATCGACCGGCACGCGGGCCATTTTCCTGTCGCGCAGGGCGGTTTCGAAAATGTCCGTGGTGCCAGGATAGCCGGGGTCTTCAACCCAGGCGGTGTCGCCACTGTCCAGCAGCACCTGCGCGGCGAGGTACAGCCCCTGCTGGGTGCCGGAGGTGATGATGATTTGTTCGGGCGTGCAGTGGACGGAGCGCGACTTGCGCACGTATTCGCAGATAGCTTCGCGCAGGGGTTTGGCTCCCTGCGGGTCGCCGTAGCCGGAAGGCGCACCGGGCCCGCGCGCGCGAATGCGGTTGCCGAGCTTGCGCCAGATGTCGTCCGGCGCGGTATCGCCTATCGGCACCGACACGGCGAACGGCCTCGGCGAGAGCGTTTTTATGCGATTGGTAACGCGGGCGAAGGCCTGGGCGCTTTCGGTGAGGGCAATTTCGCTGGCAGGCTTCATCTTCCTGCTGGCGGGGATTTCCGGGGCGAACGCGACGCGCGTGCCCGAGCCGTGCTTCGACTCCAAAAACCCTTCGGCAACCAGCTGTTCGAAGGCTTCCAGCACCGTGCCGCGTGACAGGCCCAGCGCGGCGGCGAGGCTGCGCGTGGAGGGAAGAAGGTCGCCGGTTTTAAGCTCGCCTTTGTGAATGGCACCGCGCAGCGCTTTAGCCAGCTGGAGGCTCAACAGGCCAGCCTGGCGATCCAGTTCGCCGATTGCCGGGATATCCGTAACTTTTGCTTTTCTCGACATCTATTCTGGCCTGCTGATAAATAAAGATACTGGTTCTATAGGGTAAACCACTTTGCGGATAAAGTAAGCATTCTCACAAGCGTGCCGGAGCAAGCCATGTACCCACCTCGTCCCTTTCAGGAAACCGATCCGCAGGCGCTAAGCGCTTTTATCGCGGCGCACCCGCTCGGCGTTCTTACCCTGTGCGGCCTCCACGGCCCGGATGCGTACCATTTGCCCTTTATGTTCGACGAGTCGGGGAATTTGCATACCCATGTCGCCCGCGCCAACCCCGTCTGGCGCAGCGTGAGCGCGCACGATACGGTAATGGTGATATTCACGGGCGCGGACGGTTATATTTCGCCGGGCTGGTATCCCAGCAAGCAGGAGCACCATCGCCAGGTGCCGACGTGGAACTATCAGGCGGTGCGCGCGCGCGGGCGGCTGGTGGTTCACGACGACGAGCGCTATCTGCGCGCAGGCCTTGAGAAGCTTACGCACATTCACGAAGCGGGGCAGGAAAAGCCCTGGAAGATGAGCGATGCGCCGCAGGACTATATCGATGCGATGGTGAAGGCGATTGTCGGCGTTGAAATCGTCGTGACGGAGCTTGCCGGCATCATGAAGCTCGGCCAGAACAAAAGCCGCGAGGACATTACCGGCGCGGCAAGCGGGCTGATGAAGCAGGGCGACGTGGCGATGGGCAAGGCGATGGGCGAGGCGATGAACAGCCTCCGCAAATAATCCCCTTTACTCCCTTTCCTTAAACAGCCGCAGCAGCGTTTCCACCTGCTCGTCGAGCGGGGTCAGATCCTTTTTGACGATCAGGTGCAGCGGCGTTGCGCGCCTTGCCCCGTGGCTAAGCGGCAGCGCGATCAGCGCCCCTTCGGCCAGCGGGCGGGCGATGCGCTCTTCGGGCAGCCAGCCGTAGCCAACCTGATACATCACCGCCTCAACGGCGGCCTCGATGGTGGAAAACGTCCATGACTCCGCCGGAGCGTCCTGCAGCGGCTGCGTATCCCGGTCGGCGATGCGGATAAGCGGATAGCGCGCCAGCTCGTCGTCGCCGATCGGAGCCGTAGCCTCATGCAGCGGGTGATCGCGGTGGGCGACGGCGACAAAATCAATGTTCATCAGCCACTCGCCGCGCCCGGTCATATCCTGGCGGCGGGTCAGCACCATCACGTCCGCATCGGCAATTGCCGGCTCGTCGTTTTCCAGAACTTCGGTCAAATGCACCTGGGTGAGCGGGTGCAGCTGCTGAAACCTGCGCAAAATGGCGAACAGCCTGCCGCGCGGGAAGATGCTATCGACGACCAGATCCAGCCGCGTGCGCACGCCGTTTTGCAGCGAAGTCGCCCGCGCCTCGACGTAGTGAAAGGCTTTAAGAAGCGGCCTGACCTGGGCGAGCAGCAGTTCGCCTGCGGGAGTGAGCACCGCTTTGCGGCCTTCGGGATGCAGCAGCGCCACGCCCAGCCTTTCCTGGAGCAGCGCCAGGTTGTAGCTCACCGAAGACTGGCTGCGGTGGGTCGCCTCCGCCGCCCTGGCAAAGCTGCCCATCTCCACTACCTGCTCCAGTAGCGCCCATTGTTCGAGGGTGGTTTTGTGCATCAATCATCTAATTTTTGAATGAGTTTGATGTAAAATTAGCGTTATTCATGCAAAAAGTGAAGGAGTAAGCTATCTCCATTGCAACGAAGGAGAGAAAAAATGAGCACCTTTGATAAAAATGATTTGAGCGGTTTCATCGGTAAACATGTGGTCTACACCTACGATAACGGCTGGAACTACGAAATTTACGTGAAAAACGGCACGACGCTGGATTACCGTATTCACAGCGGTCTCGTCGCCAACCGTTGGGTGAAAGACCAGTTCGCCCATATCGTCCGCGTCGGGGAAAGCATCTACAAAATTTCCTGGACCGAGCCGACCGGGACGGACGTCAGCCTGATTGTGAACCTGGGCGACAAACTGTTCCACGGCACGATATTCTTCCCGCGCTGGGTGATGAACAATCCGGAAAAAACCGTCTGCTTCCAGAACGACCATATCGCCAAAATGGAAGCGCTGCGCGAGGCTGGCCCGGCTTATCCAACGGAAGTCATCGATGAGTTTGCCACCATCACCTTTATTCGTGACTGCGGCGAAAACAACGAAAGCGTGATTGCCTGTGCGGCCAGCGAATTACCGGCGGATTTCCCAAACAATCTGCGCTAACCGCCGCGACGAATATATCCATCTACTTGAAAGAACAGCGTATGCTGTTCTTTTTTTTGCGACGAATATCGGCAATATTAAATTAACCTTAATATATCCTTGATGAGCCAGAAGTTAATTACTAACGAAATATAGATGAACCTGCTGTGATCCTTTTTTGAAGATTAGGTGTCATTGCCTCCCCGTCCTTCCAGACGCATTCTTTTTCCCTGCGAGAATTTTTTCTTAATATTTCTCTAAGAAACATCTGCTAGCTTGTCTTTAATTTAGCCTTCGTTTAGATAACGCCGCGCTGAGTTAATGACGTTGTCATTTTATTTAAATTGTTCGCTGCACTATTAAATTTGCTTTGCTTCACCCGGGGAAGGAAAACCATGGTTTATCGCTTCAGCGGGCTTTTTTAACTTAGGGAAATCTTCAATGAGCGAGTTTTTACCCTTTTCCCGTCCGGCGCTTGGTGCTGAAGAGCTGGCCGCCGTGAACGACGTTTTACAGTCCGGCTGGATAACGACCGGGCCAAAAAACCAGGCGCTAGAACAGGCCTTTACCGAACTGACCGGCAACCGGCACGCCATTGCGGTTAGCTCCGCCACGGCGGGCATGCACGTGGCGTTGATGGCGCTGGATTTACAGCCGGGGGATGAGGTGATCACGCCTTCGCTGACCTGGGTTTCCACGCTAAACATGATTGTGCTGCTCGGCGCGCGGCCGGTGATGATCGACGTTGACCGCGACACGCTGATGGTGACGCCGCAAGCTGTTGAAGCGGCGATTACGCCGCGCACCCGCGCCATTGTTCCCGTGCACTATGCCGGAGCGCCCGCCGATATCGACGCTCTCCGCGCCGTCGCTGAACGCCACGGCATACCGGTGATTGAAGATGCGGCCCACGCCGCCGGAACCCATTACAAAGGCCAGCACGTCGGCGCGCGGGGCACCGCGATTTTCTCCTTCCACGCCATCAAAAATATGACCTGCGCCGAAGGCGGGCTTATCGTCACCGACGACGAAAAGCTGGCTAACCGCATGCGCAGCCTGAAGTTTCACGGCCTCGGCGTCGACGCTTTTGACAGACAAACCCACGGACGCGCGCCGCAGGCGGAAGTGATTACGCCGGGGTACAAATACAACCTGGCGGATATCAACGCCGCGATTGCCCTCGTGCAGCTGGGCAAGCTCAATCAGCTGAATGCCCGCCGCGCCGAAATCGCGCAGCGTTATTTAACCGAATTAGCCGACACACCATTTTTGCCCCTCGCGCAGCCCGCGTGGCCGCATAAACACGCCTGGCATCTGTTTATTATTCGCGTCGACGAAGCGCGCTGCGGGATATCGCGCAACGGCCTGATGGAGGCATTAAAAAGCCGGGGGATTGGCACCGGCCTGCATTTCCGCGCGGCGCATACGCAGAAATATTACCGCGAGCGTTTCCCGGGCCTTTCTTTACCCAACAGCGAATGGAACAGCGAGCGGATTTGCTCGCTGCCGTTATTCCCGACCATGAGCGACGACGATGCCGCGCGCGTTATCCACGCGCTGCGTGAAATTGCAGGAAAATAAGATGACCAAGGTAGAACCCATTAATAAAGTTTCGGTGGTCATTCCGGTTTATAACGAGCAGGACAGCCTGCCCGAGCTGATTCGCCGCACCACCGACGCCTGCGAAAAGCTGGGCCGCGACTATGAAATCCTGCTGGTGGACGACGGCAGCAGCGATGAATCTGCCGCCATGCTGGTCGACGCCGCCGAAGCGCCAGGCAGCCACATCGTCGCGGTGCTGCTCAACAGAAACTACGGCCAGCACTCGGCGATTATGGCGGGCTTTAACCACGTCACCGGGGATCTGGTCGTCACTCTCGACGCGGATCTGCAAAACCCGCCGGAGGAGATCCCGCGCCTGGTCGCCAAGGCCGATGAAGGCTACGACGTGGTGGGCACCGTGCGTCAGAACCGCCAGGACAGCTGGTTCCGCAAGCGCGCCTCGCGCCTGATTAACCGCATGATCCAAAGCACCACCGGCAAAGCGATGGGCGATTACGGCTGCATGCTGCGCGCCTATCGCCGCCATATCGTCGACGCCATGCTGCACTGCCACGAACGCAGCACCTTTATCCCGATCCTTGCCAACACCTTCGCCCGTAAGGCCATCGAAATCCCGGTGCACCACGCCGAGCGCGAGTTTGGCGATTCCAAATACAGCTTTATGCGGCTGATTAACCTGATGTACGACCTGGTGACCTGCCTGACCACCACGCCGCTGCGCATGCTCAGCGTGTTTGGCAGCGTGATCGCGCTGCTCGGGTTTGCGCTGTCGGTGCTGCTGGTCGTGCTGCGCCTCGCTTTTGGCCCGCAGTGGGCGGCAGAAGGGGTGTTCATGCTGTTTGCGGTGCTGTTTATGTTTATCGGCGCGCAGTTTGTCGGCATGGGCCTGCTCGGCGAGTACATAGGCCGTATTTACAACGATGTGCGCGCGCGCCCTCGTTACTTTATTCAGCGCGTGGTTAGCCGCGAGTCAGTTTCAACTTCAGAGGAAAATCGTCAATGAAAGCCGTTGTTTTTGCCTATCACGATATTGGGTGCGCGGGCGTTAACGCGCTGGTAGAAGCCGGATATGAAATTACCGCTATCTACACGCATCCGGACGCGCCGTCGGAGAACCATTTCTTCGGCTCGGTCGCGCGCACGGCGGCGGAACACGGCATTCCCGTTTACGCGCCGGAAGACGTCAACCATCCGCTGTGGGTTGACCGCATCAAATCCAGCGCGCCCGAGGTGATTTTCTCGTTCTACTACCGCAATCTGCTGTGCGATGAAATTCTGTCGAGCGCGACGGTGGGGGCGTTTAACCTGCACGGCTCGCTGCTGCCGAAATACCGCGGCCGCGCCCCGCTTAACTGGGTGCTGGTGAACGGCGAAACGGAAACCGGCGTTACGCTGCACCGCATGGTTGCCCGCGCGGATGCCGGGGCCATCGTCGCCCAGCAGCGCGTGGAAATCACCCCGGAAGAAACGGCGCTTACGCTGCATCACAAACAGCGCGAGGCGGCGACCACGCTGCTGCGTGACATCCTTCCCATCATCAAAACCGGGGACTTCCCGCAGCACGAACAGGACATCAGCCAGGGCAGCTATTTTGGCCGCCGTACCCCGCAGGACGGGCGCATCGACTGGTCAAATTCCGCTACCGAAATCAACAACCTGATTCGCGCGGTAACCGATCCGTGGCCGGGCGCGTTTAGCTATGTGGGCGGCACCAAATTCATCGTCTGGAAAGGGCGTGTGGTGGCGAACGCCGCGGGTGCCAAAGCGGGCACCGTGCTGTCGGTCAGCCCGCTTATCGTGGCCGCCGGTGAAGACGCGCTGGAAATCCTCGCCGGGCAGACGGAAAACGGCGTGTATATGCAGGGTTCCCAGCTGGTGCAAACCCTGGGTCTGGTGGAAGGCGCGCTGTTGAGCAGCCAGCCGGTATCTGCGGTGAAACGCCGCAAACGTGTGCTCATCCTCGGCGTAAACGGCTTCATCGGCAACCATCTCACCGAACGCCTGTTACAGGACGATAATTTCGAGGTTTACGGGCTGGACATCGGCTCCGACGCCATCAGCCGCTTCCTCGGCAACGCGCGCTTCCACTTTGTGGAAGGCGATATCAGCATTCACTCCGAGTGGATTGAATACCATATCAAGAAGTGCGACGTGGTGCTGCCGCTGGTGGCGATCGCCACGCCGATTGAATACACCCGCAACCCGCTGCGCGTGTTTGAGCTGGATTTCGAGGAAAACCTCAAGATTATCCGCGACTGCGTGAAGTACCAGAAGCGCATCATCTTCCCGTCGACGTCAGAAGTGTACGGCATGTGTACCGACAAAGTGTTCGACGAGGACAGCTCGAACCTGATCGTCGGGCCGATCAACAAGCAGCGCTGGATTTACTCCGTCTCCAAGCAGCTTCTTGACCGCGTTATCTGGGCCTACGGCGAAAAAGAGGGGCTGCGCTTTACGCTGTTCCGCCCGTTCAACTGGATGGGGCCGCGCCTCGATAACCTGAACGCCGCGCGCATCGGCAGCTCGCGCGCCATTACCCAGCTCATCCTTAACCTAGTAGAAGGTTCGCCAATTAAGCTGATTGATGGCGGGAAACAGAAACGCTGCTTTACTGATATCAGCGACGGTATCGAAGCGCTGTTCCGCATCATCGAGAACAAAAACGACAACTGCGACGGGCAGATCGTCAACATTGGCAACCCGGACAACGAGGCGAGCATTAAAGAACTGGCCGAGATGCTGCTGGCGAGCTTTGAAAAACACCCGCTGCGCGGCCACTTCCCGCCGTTCGCCGGCTTCCGCGAAGTGGAAAGCAGCACCTACTACGGCAAAGGTTATCAGGACGTGGAGCACCGTAAGCCGAGCATCCGCAACGCCCAGCGTCTTCTGGGCTGGACGCCAACGGTCGAGATGGAAAAGACCATCGACGAAACGCTGGATTTCTTCCTGAAAACCGTTGAGCTGACGGATGCGAAATCATGAGAAAAGTGGGTCTACGCATTGACGTAGATACCTGGCGCGGCACCCGCAAAGGCGTGCCGCAGCTGCTTGAAACCCTGCGCCTGCACGGTATCCAGGCAAGCTTCTTCTTTAGCGTCGGCCCGGACAATATGGGCCGTCACCTGTGGCGGCTTATAAAGCCGAAGTTCCTGTGGAAAATGCTGCGCTCCAACGCGGCGTCGCTGTACGGCTGGGATATTTTGCTGGCGGGAACGGCGTGGCCGGGGCGCAGGATCGGCGCGGGCAACGCGGAGATCGTGGCCGCCACGGCGGATCGTCACGAGGTCGGCCTGCACGCGTGGGATCACTTCGCGTGGCAAACCTGGGCGGGCGTCTGGGATAAGGCGACGCTGCAAAAGCAAATTCGCCTGGGGCACGACGCGCTGGCGGCCATCATCAAGCGGCCGGTGACCTGCTCGGCCGTTGCGGGCTGGCGGGCCGACCAGCGGGTAGTGCGCGCGAAAGAATCCTTTGGTTTTCACTATAACAGCGACTGTCGCGGAAGCGGCCCGTTCCGCCCGCAGCTGGCGGATGGGTCAACGGGCACCGTGCAAATCCCCGTGACGCTGCCGACCTGGGATGAAGTCATCGGGGATGGCGTCAGCCGTGAAGGGTACAACCGCTTTATTCTCGACCGCATCAGGCAGGACTCCGGCACGCCGGTGTACACCATTCACGCTGAGGTCGAAGGGATTGCCATGCGCGAAGACTTCAGCGAACTGCTGACCATGGCCGCCGCCGAGGGTATCGCCTTTTGCCCGTTAAGCGAGCTGCTGCCGGAAGATTTAACCACGTTGCCGCTGGGGAAAGTGGTGCGCGGCACGATCCCTGGCCGGGAAGGCTGGCTGGGTTGCCAACAATATATCGAGCCATAAACGGATGAAATTAACCACCAACACGCTGCTTCTTATCGCGGGGTTTGCCCTGCTTTACCTGCTGCCGATTGAGTTCCGCGCGCTGTGGCAGCCGGATGAAACCCGTTACGCGGAAATTAGCCGCGAGATGCTGGCGGCGGGCAACTGGATAGTGCCGCACTTCCTCGACGTGCGCTATTTCGAAAAGCCCGTCGCGGGCTACTGGATCAACAATCTTAGCCAGCTCGTTTTCGGGCATAACAACTTTGCCGTGCGCTTCGGCTCGGTGTTTTCCGTTACCGTTACCGCGCTGCTGGTCGGCTGGCTGGCCTTGCGCCTGTGGCGCGATAAAACCACGGCGGTGATGTCCGGGGTGATTTTCCTGACCTGTCTGCTGGTCTACGGCGTGGGCAGCTATGCGGTGCTCGACCCGATGATCACCCTGTGGCTGGTTGCCGCCATGTGCAGCTTCTGGCTGGGGGCGAACGCGCAAACCACGGCCGGCAAAGCGGGGGGCTATCTTCTTCTTGGCCTCGCCTGCGGCATGGGCGTGATGACCAAAGGTTTTCTTGCCCTGGCGGTGCCGGTGCTTGGCGTGCTGCCGTGGGTTATCGCCCAGAAGCGCTGGAAAGAGGTGCTGCTGTTCGGCCCGCTGGCGATCGTCAGCGCCATCGCGATTACGCTGCCCTGGGCGCTGGCGATAGCCAAAGCGGAGCCGGATTTCTGGCACTACTTCTTCTGGGTCGAGCATATTCAGCGCTTCGCTGAGGACGACGCGCAGCACAAGGCTCCGTTCTGGTACTACATTCCGTTCCTGATAGCCGGGAGTCTGCCGTGGCTGGCGCTGCTGCCGGGCGCGTTAAAAGGCGGCTGGCAGGAGCGCAAAACGCAAAGCGGATCGCTCTACCTGCTGGGCTGGGTGGTGATGCCGCTGCTGTTTTTCAGCATCGCCAAGGGCAAGCTGCCGACCTATATTCTGCCGTGTTTTGCGCCGCTGGCGATTCTGCTGGCGCGCCGTGCAACGCAGCTGGTTTCCTCGCGCACGCTGAAAATTAACGGCTGGATAAACGTCCTGTTCGGCGGGCTGTGCCTGCTTGCGGTGCTGCTGGTGCTGGCGCCGTGGGGGCTGGTAAAACATCCGCTTTACGCGAAGCACGAGGTGGTGAAGGTGCTGCTGGCGGGCCTCGCGTTTCTGGCGTGGGCGCTGGTCGGGCTGTATACCTCTCGCCATAGCGCGCGGCGCTGGCAGTGGGCGGCGCTTTGCCCGCTCGGGCTGGCGCTGTTGGTTGGGAGCGTGCTGCCGGACAAGGTGATTTATTCCAAACTGCCGCAGCCGTTTATCCGCGAGGTGCAGCCGGATCTGGCCGCCAGCCGCTACGTTCTGGCGGACAGCGTTGGCGTCGGCGCGGGCATCGCCTGGGAGCTTAAGCGCAGCGATATCATGATGTACCAGCGCCACGGCGAGCTGAGCTACGGCCTGACGAACTATGCGGACGCGAAGGATAACTTTGTCTCCCGCGAGGATTTCCCCGGCTGGCTTGCGGAGCATCGCAAAGAGGGCGCGGTGTCGCTGGTGCTGCTGCTTGCCAAAGATGCCCTGCCGGAGGACAAAGACCTGCCGGTGGCGGACTACGTGTACCGCAAGGGGCGCTTCGTTATGTTTATGTATGAAAAATCGCCATGATGGATAATCTCGCCACCAGGCGGTGGATGGCGCTAACGCTTATCCACCCTACGGTTTGTCGGTCGGGTATGGCGAATGCCGCGACCCGACAGCTCCGGTGGATGGCGCTAACGCTTATCCACCCTACGGTTTGTAGGTCGGGTATGGCGGATGCCGCCATCCGACAGCTGTGGTGGATGGCGCTAACGCTTATCCACCCTACGGTTTGTAGGTCGGGTAAGGCGGATGCCGCCACCCGACAGCTGTGGTGGATGGCGCTTGCGCTTATCCATCCTACGGTTTGTAGGTCGGGTATGGCGGGTACCGCGACCCGCCAGCTGCGGTGGATGGCGCTAACGCTTATCCACCCTACGGTTTGTAGGTCGGGTAAGGCGAATGCCGCCACCCGACAGCTGTGGTGGATGACGCTTGCGCTTATCCACCCTACGATTTGTAGGTCGGGTATGACGAATGCCGCCACCCGACAGCTGCGGTGGGTGGCGCTAACGCTTATCCACCCTAGGGTTTGTAGGTCGGGTATGGCGAATGCCGCCACCCGACAGCTGCGGTGGATGGCGCTAACGCTTATCCACCCTACGGTTTGTAGGTCGGGTAAGGCGAATGCCGCCACCCGACAGCTGTGGTGGATGACGCTTGCGCTTATCCACCCTAGGGTTTGTAGGTCGGGTAAGGCGAATGCCGCCACCCGACAGCTGTGGTGGATGGCGCTTGCGCTTATCCACCCTACGGTTTGTAGGTCGGGTAAGGCGGATGCCGCCACCCGACACTTCCCGGCAGGCCCCTGGCGATGAGCTATCTGCCTATCCTGCTTGCCAGCCTGCTGAGCTGCGGCGGCCAGCTTTGCCAGAAACAGGCGGCGCAGAGCGCTCGTGCCCGGCTGGTGTTGTTCTGGCTCGCGCTGGGCGTGTTCCTGCTCGGCTGCGGCCTGCTGGTCTGGCTGCTGGTGCTGCAGGACGTGCCGGTGAGCGTGGCCTATCCGATGCTAAGCCTGAACTTCATCTTCATTACGCTTGCGGCGCGTTTTATCTGGCATGAGCGGGTTTCGCCCCGCCACTGGCTGGGCGTTGCGCTGATTATTGCGGGCATTATCACTCTGGGAGTCAGCGTCTGATGGGCTACGTTTGGGGGCTGATGAGCGTGCTGCTGGTGAGCGGCGCGCAGCTCGTCATGAAATGGGCGATGGTGACGCTGCCGCCGGTTAGCCACCCGCAGGAAATGCTCAACGCGCTGCTGGGCCTGAGCAACGGCGCGCTGGCGCTGTGCGCGGGCATCCTGGCCTACGCGCTTTCGATGGTTTGCTGGTTCCTGGCGCTACGGCATATAGCCTTAAGCAAAGCCTACCCGCTGTTAAGCCTGAGCTACGTGCTGGTGTGGGCGGCGGCAATTTGGCTGCCGTGGCTGAACGAACGCTTTAGCGCCGGGAAGCTGGCGGGGGTCAGCGTGATTTTTATCGGCCTGCTGCTGGTGTGCCTGCCGGAGCGCAAGCGCTAGCTCCCGCCCCGTTGCGTTTAGCCTGGCAATCTTGATTTTGGCCGCCCAGGCCCGAGTAGGATTGCCAGCTTCGCGCCGCCCTTGGTGGTTTCCATCAGGATTTTGCACACGCTGGTCAGCGGCACGGAGAGCAGCATGCCGACCGGGCCGAGCAGCCATCCCCAAAAGAGCAACGAGAGGAACACGACAAACGTCGACATGCCAAGGCCTCGGCCCATCATGCGCGGTTCGACGATGTTACCCAGCACCATGTGTACGGCGAGGAACAGCGCGCCGACCATAAACATTTCGTAGGTGCCGTTGAACAGGAAGGCCTGAATCATCGGCGGAATGGCGGAAATCACCGAGCCGATGTTCGGAATGTAGTTCAGCAGGAAGCCCAGCACGCCCCACATCAGCGCGAACTGCACCCCCATCAGCGCAAGGCCTGCCCAGATAATCACCCCGGTCCACAGGCTTATCAGCGTTTTCAGCGCCAGGTAGTGCGTCACGCCCTTGAGCGCGCGGTGCATCCCGGCGATATGAATCTGCGGGTTGGAGAGGGCGAAACGCAGTTTGTACGGCACGTGGCGCACTTCAAACAGCATAAACACCACGGTCATCACCAGCAGCAGGACGCTCGCCATCGCGCCGGAAAGCCCGGTCATTAACGTGGTGGCAAAGGACATCACCTTCTCGGAATCCAGCCGCTGGAGCATGCGTTCCGGCGAGAGGCGCAGGTGCATAAACGGAATCATCCGCTCTATTTCCAGCACTTTTTGCGTCAGCATTTTGTTGTACTTCGGCAGCAGCGCCAGGAAGTCATTCATCGACGCCGCAAGCACGCCAACCAGCAGCGTCAGCATAATCAGCATCGCAAACACGACGATGCTGATCGCCAATGGGCGGCTTACGCCGCGGCGGATAAACCAGGTGACGAGCGGGTTAAGCACGATGGCGAAAAACAGCGCCATCAGCAGTTGCACAATGATGTCCCCCGCCGCGTGGATACCGGCAAGAATGATCACCAGGGCTGAGAGTTTCAGCAGGATGTGAAGCCCGGCTTTGTCGGTTTCAGGGGGGAGCGCGCGCATGGGGGAATTCCTTTTATAAGCAATCTTCATAGTGTAGCGCTTCGTTTGCCGGTTACCCGCAAGGCGAGTCTGAAAAGCAATAACGCAAAAAAAAGCCCCCGGTTGTGCAACCGGAGGCCGTGTTGTTAAAGCGCTTTTATTTGATCGTCAGCGTATTGATGATGTTCTCAGCGGCGGTCTGCGCCTGCTGCTGGTTGTCCGCAGGCAGAGTAATCTGCATGGTCAGCAGCTTGTCATCGACTTTGCTCAGGATAACCGAGGAGTACGCGGTTTGGCCCTTAGCGGAGATGATGGTGTCGAGCTGCTGGAGGCTGTGGCCTTTGATCTCGATAGTTTTGTTGGTGACGACCTGCAGCTGCGGGTCGCGCGCGCGCTGCTGATCTTCCAGGCGCTTAGCCAGCGCGGACAGGTCTTCGGTGGTGTTGTCGCCGACAATCACAATTACCGCTTTCTGGCCGGTCGCATCGGAATAGACGTGCATGTTATTCGCCTGCGTGCCGAGCTTGCCGCTCTGGTCCGTCATATCCGCTGGAAGAGCGAAACTCACCTTGCCATCAAGCAGGCTCACCGGCTGACCGCTGGCGTTGCTTTCCGCTGCGGCCCCTTCGGCTGGGGTTTTGGTGTCGTTGTTGTCGCAGGCGGCAAGACCAAGCACCAGCAGGCCGATACCGACATATTTAACCAGGTTACGCATGACTTCATCCTTTGGGTTAACAAGCCTTTCAGGCCGATCACAGCATCTTAGCACAAGATAATTCAAGGACGGTCAACCGGGCTGTAACCTCGACATTTCAGATTTGTCTGCCAGACGCTTCATCAGCATATTGAGCAGCACGCCGTACATCGGCAGGAAGAAGACGATGCTGATTAACACTTTAAAGCAGTAATCGACGATGGCGATCTCTACCCAATGCTGCGCCATGAAGGCGTCCGGACTGCGCCAGAAGGCGATGAAGAAGAAGGAGAGCGTATCGCTGACGTTGCCAAACAGCGTAGAGGCGGTCGGCGCGAGCCACCAGCGCTTGCTTTGGCGCAGGCGGTTAAAGACGTGGACATCAAGAATCTGCCCCAGCGCGTAGGCCATAAAGCTTGCGGCGGCGATGCGTGCGACGAACAGGTTGAAGTGCGCCAGCGCCTCGAAACCCTGCCAGCTACCCATATAAAACAGTGCCGAAATGCCGTAGGAAATCACCAGCGCCGGGAGCATCACCGCGAAGATAATGCGGCGCGCAAGCGGGGCACCAAAAATGCGTACCGTCAGATCGGTTGCCAGGAAGATAAACGGGAAGCTGAACGCGCCCCACGTAGTGTGGAACCCGAAAACGGAAACCGGAAGCTGCACCAGATAGTTACTGGAGGTGATCACCAGCAAATGGAATAGCGATAGCCAGAACAGCGCTTTCATGCGCTGATGAGAATTGAACTGCGTCATTTTTTAGCCTTTTTAATGAATGGGGTGAGGGAACCCAGTAAGTAATTCCCGGCTTAGCAAGCCCGAGAGGACGGCGATGATACTGCTTTAGCCTCGCTTTGCAATGGTTAATTTTAACGCAATCGTTCACGTCGCTTGCGCAAGAATTTACCGGGCGTAAACTAGCGCGGTTTTTTTAAATTCGAGACTGCCATGACCGATCTATTCGCAAACCCGGACCAAACCCTTGATGCTCTAGGCCTGCGTTGCCCCGAGCCGGTGATGATGGTGCGCAAAACCGTGCGCAATATGCAGCCCGGCGAAACGCTGCTGGTGATAGCCGACGATCCGGCCACCACCCGTGATATTCCCGGTTTTTGCCGTTTCATGGAACACGAGCTTATCGCTCAAGAAGTTGAGTCGCTGCCTTACCGCTACCTGCTGCGTAAAGGTCAGTAACCCTTCGGCCCTGTGCTCCCGCGCAGGGCTTTGAACCCTCTTTGCATCCTTCCTGAACCCCCATTTCATAAATTGTTGCTTTTGTGAACTGCTTCACCTCCGCTTTTTCTCCCGTCTACTAGCTTTAATCGACAATTAAAACGTTGTTTTATTTCTTACCTACCTTACTCAATATCTGCTGGAGCGACTCGATGAAGAAGACCTTAATGCCTGCTTTCGCGGGCCTGTGCCTGTCCGCCGCGTCACTGCTGTTTGCGCAAAGCGCCTATGCGCAGGTGATCAAAGCCGCCGACGTCCATCCTGAGGGCTACCCGAACGTGGTGGCGGTTCAGAACATGGGGGAAAAGCTCAAGCAACAAACTAACGGGGAGCTGGAGATTAAGGTGTTCCCCAGCGGCGTGCTGGGGGATGAGAAGCAGATGATTGAGCAGGCGCAGATGGGGGCTATCGACATGATCCGCGTGTCGATGGCGCCGGTGGCGGCGATTCTGCCGGATGTTGAAGTCTTTACCCTGCCGTACGTGTTCCGCGATGAAGATCATATGCACAAGGTGATCGACGGTGACATCGGCAGGCAGATCGGCGACAAGCTCACCGACAACTCGAAATCCCGCCTGGTGTTCCTCGGCTGGATGGATTCCGGCACGCGTAACCTGATTACCAAGAGCCCGGTGGTGAAGCCTGATGACCTGCACGGCATGAAAATTCGCGTGCAGGGCAGCCCCGTCGCGCTCGCTACGCTCAAAGATATGGGCGCAAACTCGGTGGCGATGGGCGTGAGCGAGGTGTACAGCGGGATGCAGACCGGGGTTATCGACGGCGCGGAAAACAATCCGCCGACGTTTATCGCCCACAACTATATGCCGGTCGCCAAAAACTACACGCTGAGCGGCCACTTTATCACCCCGGAAATGCTGCTCTACTCGAAGGTGAAATGGGACAAGCTCAGCCCGGAAGATCAGCAGAAAATCCTTAAGCTCGCCCGTGAAGCGCAGATGGAGCAGCGCGAGCTGTGGAACGCCTACAACGCCCAGGCGCTGGAAAAAATGAAGGCGGGCGGCGTGCAGTTCCACGATATCGACAGGGCGTGGTTCGTGAAGGCGACCGAGCCGGTGCGTAAGCAGTATGGCGACAGGCATCAGGAGCTGATGCAGGCCATCGCCGACGTCCAGTAACCCCAGCTGCTCACGCTTTCCCGGAGGACGTATGTCCCAGAACTATTCGAACTGGATGGATAAAGCCTACCTGGCGGCGATGGTCGTCGCCGGGCTGTCGCTGCTTATCATGACCGTGATTATTCCGATCGGCATTTTCTCGCGCTATGTGCTCAACCGCGGGGAGTCCTGGCCTGAGCCGGTGGCGATCATCTGCATGGTGACTTTTACCTTTATCGGCGCGGCGGTGAGCTACCGCGCCGGTTCCCACATCGCGGTCAATATGCTCACCGACCGGCTGCCGCAGGGGCTGCAATCGCTCTGCGCACGCCTGGTGGACCTGCTGATGCTGCTGATTTCCGTGGTGATGTTTTACTACAGCTATTTTCTGTGCGCGGATTTATGGGAGCAGCCGGTCGCGGAGTTCCCGGTGTTAACCTCCGGCCAGACCTACCTGCCGCTGCCGGTCGGCGCGGTGTTGCTGATTCTGTTCGTCGTCGAGCGATTGCTGTTTGGTTCCCAGGAGAACCGTCCGGTGGTGCTGCTTGGTAATCACGGTTAGAGGCGGGGGAAACGACTATGGACGCATTTATTTTGTTAGCCACGCTCGGCGTGCTGCTGGCGGTAGGCATGCCGGTGGCCTTTGCGGTGGGGCTTAGCGCCATCGCCGGGGCGCTGTGGATCGACCTGCCGCTTGAGGCAATCATGATTCAAATCACCAGCGGGGTGAATAAATTCACGCTGCTGGCGATCCCGTTCTTTATCCTCGCGGGAGCTATCATGGCGGAAGGCGGCATCGCCCGGCGGCTGGTGAATTTTGCCTATATCTTCGTTGGCTTCATTCGCGGCGGTCTGTCGCTGGTCAACATCGTCGCCTCGACGTTTTTCGGCGCGATTTCAGGGTCGTCGGTGGCAGATACCGCTTCGATCGGCAGCGTGATGATCCCGGAAATGGAGAAGAAGGGCTACCCGCGCGAATACGCGGCGGCGGTGACGGCGAGCGGTTCGGTGCAGGCGATTCTGATCCCGCCGAGCCACAACTCGGTGATTTATTCGCTGGCGGCGGGCGGCACGGTGTCCATCGCCACGCTGTTTATCGCGGGCGTCCTGCCGGGGCTGCTGCTGGGATTTTGCCTGATGATCCTCTGCCTTGGCTTCGCCCATAAACGCGGCTACCCGAAGGGCGAACGCATCCCCTTCCGGCAGGCGCTGAAAATCTTCTTCGACGCGCTCTGGGGACTGATGACGGTGGTTATCATCCTCGGCGGCATTCTCACCGGCGTGTTTACCGCAACGGAGTCGGCGGCGGTGGCCTGCGTCTGGGCGTTCTTTGTGACGATGTTTATCTACCGCGACTATAAGTGGAGCGAGCTGCCGAAGCTAATGTTCCGCACGGTCAAAACCGTCTCTATCGTGATGATTTTGATTGGCTTTGCGGCGGCGTTTGGCGCGGTGATGACTTACATGCAGTTGCCCTCGCGCATTACCGAGTTCTTCACTTCGCTGTCAGATAACAAGTACGTGATCCTGATGTACCTGAACATCATGCTGCTGCTAATCGGCACCCTGATGGACATGGCGCCGATCATCCTGATCCTTACCCCGGTTCTGCTGCCGGTGACCAACTCGCTGGGCATCGATCCGGTGCACTTCGGGATGATCATGATGGTCAACCTGGGGATTGGCCTGATCACCCCGCCGGTGGGATCGGTGCTGTTTGTGGCAAGCGCGGTGAGCAAGCAGAAGATAGAGGTGGTGGTGAAAGCGATGCTGCCGTTCTACGCCATGCTGCTGGTGGTGCTGGCGATGGTCACCTACATCCCGGCGGTTTCGCTGTGGCTGCCGCACGCCCTGGGAATGAATTGAGCTTCAGTTCAGGGTCGCCCGGTGGATGGCGCGTGCGCTTACCCACCCTACGAAAACACTGGCAAGATAGGCCGGATGAGCGCCAGCGCCATCCGACTTTATTTCTTCATTTCTTCCGCAGCAGCCTTAACGCGTTAGCCGTCACCAGCGCGGTCGCGCCTGAATCCGCGAGCACCGCCAGCCACAGGCCGGTGAGGCCCAGCAGCGTGGTGACGAGGAATATCGCTTTTAGGCCCAGCGCGATGCTGATGTTCTGGCGAATGTTGTTATGCGTGGCGCGGGCCAGGCTAATCATGTTCGCAAGCTCAGTCAGGCGGTTGTGCGTGAGCGCCGCGTCGGCGGTTTCCAGGGCGACGTCCGTCCCGCTGCCCATTGCAATGCCGAGGGTGGCGGCCTTCATCGCCGGGGCATCGTTGATGCCGTCGCCGACCATGGCCAGCTTTTGCCGGGCGTTAAGCTCGTTCACGGCGCTCACTTTGTCCGCCGGTAGCAGGCTGGCGCGGTAGTCCATGCCCAGCTCGTTTGCGATAGCGGCGGCGGCGCGCGGGTTGTCGCCCGTCAGCATTACGCCGTGTACGCCGATGTTTTTCAGGGCGGCAACGGCTTCTTTGGCGTCGCTACGCAGCGTGTCGCGCAGGGCAATTATCCCCAGAAGCTGGTTTTGGCGCACCGCGGCAATCACCGTCTGGCCTTCGGCTTCAAGCTGGGTGATGCGCTGCTGCCAGGCTTCATCCAGCACGCCCGCGGCAAGTTTTGTCGGGGAGCTTAGCAGCAGCGTTTCGCCGTTGATGACGGCCTCAACGCCGATCCCCGCCAGGGCGCGGTGCGATTGAGTTACCGGCAGGGCGAGCGTACGCCTTTCGGCTTCTCGAACGATGGCCTGCGCCAGCGGGTGGGTGGAGCCTTGTTCTACGGCAGCCGCCAGCGTCAGCAGTTCGTTTTCGCCGACCGCAGCCAGTGCTTCAACGGCCGTTACCTGCGGCTTGCCCGCCGTCAGCGTGCCGGTTTTATCGAAGGCGATTTGCTGGATCTGGCCGAGGCGTTCCAGCGCCGCCCCGCCTTTAATCAGCGCACCACGACGGGCGGCGGCGGCAAGGCCGGATGTGATGGCGGCCGGAGTCGATATCACCAGCGCACACGGGCAGCCAATCAGCAGCAGCGCCAGCCCTTTGTAAATCCATTCGCTCCAGCTTTGCCCAAACAGCAGCGGCGGAACGACGGCGGCCAGCAGCGCTATCGCCATAATAATCGGCGTGTAGATGCGGCTGAAGCGGTCAATAAAGCGTTCAATGGGCGCGCGGCGTTCGTCGGCCTCTTCGATGAGGCGCAGGATGCGGTCAATGGCGCTGTCGCCCGGTTCAGAAATCACCTCGAGCTGCACTAGCCTGTCAACGCTGGTGCTGCCCGCCGGGACTTTCTCGTTGCGTTCGCGCTCTACCGGCACCGACTCGCCGGTTAAGGCGCTTTCGTCGAAGCTGGCGGTTTCGCTCAGCAGGCGGCCATCCGCAGGCAGACGCCCGCCGGCGGAGACTTCTATCACGTCGCCGGGACGGAGATCGCCGAGCGCTACGCTTTCGCGTTCGCCGTTGCGGATTCGGGTTGCCACTTCCGGTTTCAGGGCCATCAGTGCGCTAACCCCGCGCCGCGCGCGGCTGGCGGCGTAGGATTCCAGACGTTCGCCAACCAGGAACAGCAGCAGCACCATGGCCGCTTCGGCGGTAGCGCCGATAAACAGCGCGCCGATGGCGGCGACGCTCATCAGCGTTTCGATAGCAAACCAGTTGCCGCTGCGGATCAGGCGCACGGCCTGGCGCGCGATAGGCCACAGGCCAACGAGCGTGGTGACGATAAACGCCATATTGCCAAACGGATGGTTCGCCTGCTCAAGCCCCCAGCTTATCGCCATCATGACGATCAGGGTGATGAGCGGCAGGTTTTCGCGCCAGCCTGAAGGCGCGGCGGCGGCCGGGGCGGCGCTGTCGCGCAGGGTATATCCGGCGGCCTTAACGGCTTTTTCGACTTCCATGCGGACGTCGCGCGGCGCGGTGACGAGGAGCTTTTCCGTCGCGAAAAGAACCTGGACGTGCTCGACGCCGGGAACCTGCTTCGCCGCGTTTTCGACTTTGCGCGCGCAGGCGGCGCAGTCCATGCCCGCGACCAGCCAGGTGTAACGCTCGCCGTTATCCGGAATTATTTCTGCTGCGGGCGCGCTCGAACACTGCTCATCGGTGCAGCAGGAGGGGGCTTCGGCCGGCAGCGGGCTGAGTTTCGCCTTCGCAAACTGCGGGGGTTTTTTAGAGTTGAGCATGTGCCCTCCTGGGTAATGATAAAGTTCTCATTACCGATGTTACACTCTGGAGCTTACTCCAGAGTCAAGAGGTAAATGCTTTTAGGGTTTTATGGTGGATGGCACGGTGGATGGCGCTAGCGCTTATCCACCCTACGGGAAAAGAGAGATGGCTTGGGGCGCTTTGCTTATCTAGCCTAAGGAAAGGTAGGTCGGGTAAGCGCAGCGCCACCCGACAGCGGAACATTAAATATACAGCGCGCGGACAATCATAAAGTGCCCGGCAAAATAGCAGGCGGCGGCGATAGCGCTGTCGGCGGTGAAGCGGCGGCGATAGTGGCTACCCAGCCAGACGATGTTGCCCAGGAGCAGGAGCGTCGCGCCAACAAAGCCGGAGAAGCTGGTGCTGGTCGGGCGGAAGAAGTACAGCTCGCCCGCCAGCCACACCATCACCAGCGTCATGCCGATAAACGTCATGATCGGCCAGCGGAAGGTTTCCAGCCGCGTCCAGATAACGGCGACCAGCAGCGCGCCAATCACCAGCAGGACGAGCGGCAGCGGCCAGAAGAACGACAGCGTCATCTGGCTTGCGAAATAGAGCGCATAGAGTAAATGCGACAGGAAGAATGCGCCGATGGCGTACAGCATGCGCTGCGTCGGCAGCAGGGTAAGGGCATCGCCAATAAGCGTTGCGACCAGCCCGGCCAGAATCAGGTAGCCGGTGGCTTCAAACATGGGAGCCTGCCAGGCAAGCAGCAGGAGCAAGAGCAGCGTGACCGGCTTAAACACCCAGCGCTGCCAGGTGGGACCGCGATAGGATGCATCAACGTAAAGCCACCCGGAAAAGAATACGGCGATAAAAGACCAAAGCATGGCGGAGTCCCTGTTTACGTAGGGCGGGTAAGCGTTAGCGCCACCCGCCAGAAAGTCATTATGCGGCGGATAGCGTTTCTCCACCTTAACTCAGTCTAGTGGTCAACGCTGCCAGATGACAACGCCCTGACGTGGGAGCTACTGCGAAAAGTGGCAGACCGGCGGGGTCACTTACCTTTACGCAGCGTTTTCTGCCAGGCAAGCAGTTCGAACACGCCGAAGACAAAGATTTTAAGCTGCTGAACGTGGCTGAGCGGCGGGCCGTCCTTCGGCTGCGTCGATTTCAGCAGCGCCAGCTGCATGGCGTGCATGATGGCCATAAAAATCAGCGCCACGTTGACGAAGATATTCAGCGGTCGCGGAAACGGGTGGAAAATATTCAGTAGCAAAAAGGCCCACACGCAGAGCATTAACAGCCTTCCCAGATTAATCAGCATGATATTTTTCCTTATGTTGCTTCAGTGTGCTTAGGGTGTTTCGCGGTGATAAAGGCGATAGGCGACCTGGCCGGCCACTTTTTCACGGTGCAGCGTCCAGCCTGCCGGTACCGGCGGCATGCCGTTTTCCACTTCGCTTTCAACGTAGATCAGCGCATCGTCCGCCAGCCAGCCGTTTCCTTCCAACAGGGTGAGCGTTTCTTCCAACAGCCCCTTGCGGAACGGTGGGTCGACGAACACGATGGTATGCGGTTTGCCCGGCTGCGCCAGATAATTCAGCGTGTTGGTGTTAACCACCTGGCCGTTTGCGGCTTTCAGCGTCACCAGATTCTTTTGCAGCTGCTGCGATACGGCGCGATCCATTTCCAGAAGCGTGGCGTTTGCCGCGTAACGGGACAGCGCTTCCAATCCTAGCGCGCCGCTGCCCGCGAAGCAGTCCAGCACCGTGGCGTCGACCATTGACGGAGCCAGCCAGTTGAACAAGGTTTCGCGGACGCGATCGGTCGTTGGGCGCAGGCCCGGGCTGTCGGGAACGGGAAGTTTACGGCCGCGCCATTGGCCGCCGATGATGCGGATCTGGCCCGCGCCTGAGGATTGGGGTTTCTTCATGAGACTCACTGCGATGCGATTTTTTTCGGCTATTCTAGCGGCGCGCGGGAGGCGGGGAAACCTTATTCCGCCAGAGTGCCGCTGGCTGTGGGAAAGTGATAGACTAACATATTCAATCGATAATTATTTTCAGCGCCCGCAGCCAGTACCGTCGGGTCTGTGCCATGAATCAACAGCGAGGAGTACATTCGCAAATGGCGAAAGAGAAAAAACGTGGCTTTTTTTCCTGGTTGGGCTTTGGTCAGAAAGAGCAGGAACCGGAACAAGAATCAGAACAAAAAGTAGAGCAGGAACAACCGGTTGCTGATGATGTTATTGAGCAGTCCGCTGAGCAAATCACCGAGCCAGAACAGGCGCGTACGGTAGAGGAAATCACCCCGCCGGAAACGGTTGTTGAGCCGTCCGCTGCCCATACCGAACAGGAAACCGAAGCCTTCGCCGAAGAGATCGTTGAAGTCAGCGAAAAGCTTGCGGAAAGCGAAGCGCCCGTTGCGGTCAGCGAACCGGAACCTATTATCGAACCGGAACCTGTTATCGAACCGGAACCGGTTATCGAAGCGGAAGAAATCGTTACTGAACCGGTGCAGGCCGTTGAACCTGAACCTGAACCGCAGGCCGTTATCGAGCACGAAGAGCTGCCGCTGCCGGAAGAGGTGATCGACAGCGAGCCTGAAGCCGAAGAGTGGCAGGCAGAGCAAGAGCATATCGTCGACGAAACCGTCGCTGAAATCGAAGAAGTGATTGCCGCGCACGTGGATTACGCGCCTGCGCAGGAGTCGCCGGTTGAAGAGCCAGAAGCCGTAGCTGACGTCGAAGAAGAAGCGCCTCAGGACGACGCGCAGCAGGAGCAAGAGAAGCCAACCAAAGAAGGTTTCTTCGCCCGCCTGAAGCGCAGCCTGCTGAAAACCAAGCAGAATCTCGGTTCCGGATTTATCAGTCTGTTCCGCGGCAAGAAAATCGACGACGATCTTTTTGAAGAGCTGGAAGAGCAGCTGCTGATTGCCGACGTGGGCGTGGAAACGACCCGCAAAATCATCAGCAATCTGACCGAAGGCGCGAGCCGTAAAGATTTACGCGATGCCGAAGCGCTGTACGGCCTGCTGAAAGACGAAATGGGCGAGATTCTGGCAAAGGTCGATGAGCCGCTGAACGTTGAAGGCAAGACGCCGTTCGTTATCCTGATGGTTGGCGTTAACGGCGTAGGTAAAACCACCACTATCGGCAAGCTGGCGCGTCAGTTCCAGCAGGAAGGCAAATCGGTGATGCTGGCGGCGGGCGATACCTTCCGTGCCGCAGCCGTAGAGCAGCTCCAGGTTTGGGGCCAGCGCAACAATATTCCTGTTGTCGCTCAGCATACCGGCGCGGATTCCGCCTCGGTGATTTTCGATGCGATTCAGGCGGCGAAGGCGCGCGGCGTTGACGTGCTGCTGGCCGATACCGCAGGGCGTTTGCAGAATAAAGCGCACCTGATGGAAGAGCTGAAGAAAATCGTCCGCGTGATGAAAAAGCTGGACGTTGATGCCCCGCATGAGGTTATGCTCACCATCGATGCCAGCACCGGTCAGAATGCGGTCAGCCAGGCGAAACTGTTCCATGAAGCCGTTGGGCTAACGGGCATTACGCTGACTAAACTGGACGGCACTGCCAAAGGCGGCGTGATTTTCTCCGTTGCCGATCAGTTTGGCATTCCAATTCGCTACATCGGCGTTGGCGAACGAATTGAAGATTTGCGTCCGTTTAAGGCGGACGATTTTATAGAGGCACTTTTTGCCCGAGAGGATTAACAATGATTCGCTTTGAACACGTCAGTAAAGCCTATCTCGGTGGAAGACAAGCGCTGCAGGGAGTGACATTCCATATGCAGCCCGGCGAGATGGCCTTCCTGACCGGCCACTCTGGCGCGGGGAAAAGTACCCTGCTCAAGCTTATCTGCGGTATCGAACGGCCCAGCGCCGGGAAGATCTCTTTTAGCGGCCACGATATTAGCCGCTTAAAAAGCCGTGAGGTGCCGTTTCTGCGGCGCCAGATCGGCATGATTTTCCAGGATCACCACCTGCTGATGGACCGCACGGTCTATGACAACGTGGCGATCCCGCTGATTATCGCCGGTGCCAGCGGGGAAGACATTCGCCGCCGCGTGAGCGCAGCACTTGATAAGGTCGGGCTGCTGGACAAAGCGAAGAACTTCCCCATTCAGCTTTCAGGCGGTGAACAGCAGCGCGTGGGCATTGCCCGTGCGGTGGTCAACAAGCCCGCCGTGCTGCTGGCGGATGAACCAACCGGTAACCTGGACGACGCGCTTTCGGAAGGCATTTTGCGCCTGTTCGAAGAGTTTAACCGCGTGGGCGTAACGGTTCTGATGGCGACTCACGATATGGGGCTTATCTCCCGTCGCAACTACCGTATGCTGACGTTAAGCGATGGCCATTTGCATGGAGGCCTGGCAGGTGAATAAACGCACTGCGATCAATCACATCAAGCGCTTCAGCAACAGGCTGGATAAAATCAACAAGCTGAATAAGCTCGGGGATTTAGGCCGCTCGGTGAAAAAACGCGGCAAAGGGCCGCAGTCCAAAAGCCGTTCGTTAAAGGGCGGCGTGAACGAGCAGTTCCGCTACGCCTGGGAAGGCGCGCTGCAGGACCTTAAGAGCAAGCCGCTCGCAACGTTCCTGACGGTTATGGTTATCGCCATTTCGCTTACGCTGCCGAGCGTCTGCTACATGGTGTACAAAAACGTTAACCAGGCCGCGACGCAGTATTATCCTTCGCCGCAAATTACCGTTTACCTGGACAAGGCGCTGGACGATAACGCCGCGCAGCAGGTGGTCGGCGCGATTCAGGCCGAAGAAGGCGTAGATAAAGTTAACTATCTTTCCCGCGACGAAGCGCTTGGCGAGTTCCGTAACTGGTCAGGCTTTGGCGGCGCGCTGGATATGCTTGAAGAGAACCCGCTGCCTGCGGTTGCCGTGGTAAATCCGAAGCTCGACTTCCAGAGCACCGACCACCTAAACACCCTGCGCGATCGCGTCGCGAAGATTCAGGGCGTGGACGAAGTGCGCATGGACGACAGCTGGTTCGCTCGTCTGGCCGCGTTAACCGGGCTGGTGGGGCGCGTTGCGGCGATGATCGGCATTCTGATGGTTGCCGCCGTGTTCCTGGTGATTGGCAACAGCGTCAGGCTGAGCATTTTCGCCCGCCGCGATACCATCAACGTACAGAAGCTGATCGGGGCGACGGATGGCTTTATCCTGCGTCCGTTCCTGTACGGCGGCGCGCTGCTTGGCTTTAGCGGGGCGTTTTTATCGCTCATCCTGTCAGAGATTCTGGTGCTGCGGCTTTCGTCTGCGGTCACGGATGTTGCGCAGGTATTCGGTACCAGGTTTGATATTTCGGGCTTAGGGTTCGACGAATGTCTGCTCCTGCTGCTGGTTTCAGGAATGATCGGCTGGGCGGCAGCCTGGATTGCCACCGTGCAACATTTACGTCGCTTTACCCCAGAGTAAAAAATTTTTGATATACTTGTCCCCTGCTACGATGTTTCCGTCAGCAGGGGATACAGTCCCACCTTTTGGCTCCGTTTCTCCTGCCTGCTTCATTGCGCTGTCACATTTTGTGTGTAATCTATACACAGCCATACATTGAACTTGTGGATAAGATCACTGTCTGAGAGTAGTGTGGATGGTACGGTTTGGCGCCCTGACGTGAAGTCGGTGCCTGTGCCCTGTGAAGAATCGTTGTGGCAACCTGTACGTTAGTCTCTAAGAGAGGGTTTGAATGACCAAAGAAATGCAAAATTTAGCTTTAGCCCCTGTCGGTAACCTGGAATCTTATATCCGGGCCGCAAATTCCTGGCCGATGTTGACGGCAGAGGAAGAGAAGGAGCTGGCTGAAAAGCTGCATTACCAGGGCGATCTGGAAGCAGCGAAAAGGCTGATCCTGTCTCACCTGCGCTTTGTTGTTCACATCGCTCGTAATTATTCGGGCTATGGTCTGCCGCAGGCTGACCTGATTCAGGAAGGTAATATCGGCCTGATGAAAGCGGTGCGCCGCTTCAACCCGGAAGTGGGTGTCCGCCTGGTTTCCTTTGCCGTGCACTGGATCAAGGCTGAAATTCACGAATACGTGCTGCGTAACTGGCGTATCGTGAAGGTGGCAACCACCAAAGCACAGCGTAAGCTGTTCTTTAACCTGCGCAAAACTAAACAGCGTCTGGGTTGGTTCAACCAGGACGAAGTGGAAATGGTCGCTCAGGAGCTTGGCGTCACCAGCAAAGACGTGCGAGAGATGGAATCCCGCATGGCGGCGCAGGACATGACCTTTGATATGGGTAATGACGACGACTCTGAAAGCGCGCCAATGGCACCCGTGCTGTTCCTGCAGGATAAATCGTCTAACTTTGCCGACGGCATCGAAGACGACAACTGGGAATCACACGCCGCCGATAAACTCAGCGACGCCATGCTTGGCCTCGACGAGCGCAGCCAGGATATCATCCGCGCGCGCTGGCTCGACGAAGACAACAAGAGCACGCTGCAAGAGCTTGCAGACCGCTACGGCGTATCCGCAGAGCGCGTTCGCCAGCTTGAAAAGAACGCGATGAAAAAATTGCGTATGGCTATCGAAGCCTAAGTCTCACCGGTCAGATAAAAACCGCCTCTCGGGGCGGTTTTTTTATGCCCGCTATTCAGCCTTTTCCCATGTGACAAAATTGTTATTCCAAAAGCCGCAAAATCGGGTATGTTTTTAGCACGGAGTGCTGCCAGGGCATACGCGGCCCTTCCTAAACAATAAAACATGCCAAAACAACACAACAAACACCAATCACAACAAGAATGGGGATCCTCAGGATGAAAATGAAGGGCAAAGCGTTACTGGCTGGCTGTATTGCGCTGGCGATGAGCAATGCGGCATTTGCAAAGGACATTAAAGTTGCGGTAGTCGGCGCCATGTCTGGCCCGGTTGCGCAGTACGGCGACCAGGAATTTACCGGCGCAGAGCAGGCGGTTGCTGATATCAACGCCAAAGGCGGCATTAAAGGCGACAAGCTGGTTATCACCAAATATGACGATGCCTGCGACCCAAAACAGGCGGTAGCGGTAGCCAACAAAGTGATTAACGACGGTATCAAATACGTCATCGGTCACCTGTGTTCTTCCTCCACGCAGCCCGCGTCCGATATCTATGAAGACGAAGGCGTACTGATGATCACCCCGGCGGCAACCGCTCCGGAGCTGACGTCGCGCGGCTATAAGCTGATTCTGCGCACCACCGGCCTGGATTCTGACCAGGGCCCGACGGCGGCGAAATACATTCTTGAGCACGTGAAGCCGAAGAACATCGCCGTGATTCACGATAAGCAGCAGTACGGTGAAGGCCTTGCGCGCTCCGTGCAGGATAACCTGAAAAAAGGCGGCGCAAACGTGGTGTTCTTTGACGGTATCACCGCGGGCGAGAAAGACTTCTCCACCCTTGTGGCGCGTCTGAAGAAAGAAAATATCGATTTCGTTTATTACGGCGGCTATCACCCGGAAATGGGCCAGATCCTGCGCCAGTCCCGTGCCGCCGGTCTGAAAACCCAGTTCATGGGCCCGGAAGGCGTGGCGAACGTGTCGCTGTCTAACATCGCCGGTGATTCTGCCGAAGGCATGTTAGTCACCAAGCCTAAGAACTACGATCAGGTTCCGGCGAACAAACCGGTTGTAGACGCGATTAAAGCGAAGAAACAGGATCCAAGCGGCGCGTTCGTCTGGACAACCTACGCCGCGCTGCAATCGCTGGCGGCAGGCCTGAACCAGTCGGAAGATCCGGCTGAAATCGCAAAATACCTGAAAGGCGCGAAGGTTGAGACCGTGATGGGGCCGCTGTCCTGGGATGAGAAGGGCGATCTGAAGGGCTTTGAGTTCGGCGTGTTCACCTGGCATGCGAACGGTACGGCGACCGACGCTAAGTAAAACCTGTCGGGTGGCGCTGCGCTTACCCGACCTACTTTTGTTCACGCGATCGTAGGTCGGATAAGCGCAGCGCCATCCGACGTTCACGTCTACACCTTTTCCCAACCGCCCGTCTGCGCCCTAAATCCTAACGTCTGCATAAACGCCGCCATCACGTTGCGGTCTTCAACGCCCGCATCCGCCATCCACCACTGATTTACCTGCGGATTATCGCGTAACACTTCTTCGAGCAGATATTGCCCCACGCCGCGCCGACGCGTGACTTCGCGCACCCGCAGCGAATCCAGCGCGCCCTGCGTCCCGGTCAGCGTAACGCGAACCGCGCCCAGCAGGCGGTCATTAAATTTTGCAGCATAAATGCGATGGGTATCGCTGAGCGTAAGCGAAGCGCTGGAATATTCCGGCCAGATCTTAGCGAGATCGATCTCATCCTGCGCACTACACTCAAACAGACGAATGATGGTGAGTTTCATAAGGGAGCTAACCAAAAAGCGGGAAAACCCCGAGTGTAACCAATTTATTTGCCTCAGACGCTTTATCTTTTTTTCGCCTCTCGGCAGCCGAATACATTATGTGACAAACCTCAGGCAGTTCGAAACGCGTCAGATTGAAAAGTGTTCAGTATAAAACCCTGAAAGCCAGTGAATTATTCCGCTCTTTGTACCGCTATTTTATGCTGAAAATGGTGCTTTTTTTTGTTTCACTCTGCTCAAATACAGAATAATATCTCTGCTTAATCGACTGAAAAATAGAGCTTTTAGTCGAAAAAATTGTAAATTTTAGCGCTAAGCCATTAAAGGCACTGGTAAAAATCGTTTTTGATTACAAAAAGTACAGCGTGCTTTTTAGCCAGCAAAAAACCACAAAATCACGAAACAAACGGGGATTGAACGGATGAAAATGAACGCGAAGACATTACTCGCCGGGATCGTTGCTTTGGCGGTGTCTCACGCGGCAGCCGCTGCAGATATTAAAGTTGCTGTTGTCGGGGCGATGTCCGGCCCGGTCGCGCAATGGGGTGACATGGAGTTCAACGGTGCACGCCAGGCGATCAAAGACATCAACGCGAAAGGCGGCATCAAAGGGGACAAACTCGTCGCGGTTGAATATGACGACGCCTGCGATCCAAAACAGGCCGTTGCCGTTGCCAACAAAATCGTTAACGACGGCGTGAAGTACGTTATCGGCCACCTTTGCTCATCCTCGACCCAGCCCGCGTCTGATATCTACGAAGACGAAGGCATCCTGATGATCACCCCTGGCGCGACCAACCCAGAGCTGACCAGCCGTGGCTACCAGATGATCATGCGTACCGCAGGCCTGGACTCCTCCCAGGGGCCAACCGCATCTAAATATATTCTTGAGCACGTGAAGCCCGCGCGCATCGCCATCATTCATGACAAACAGCAGTACGGCGAAGGTCTGGCGCGTTCCGTTCAGGACGGCCTGAAGAAAGCCGGTGCGAATATCGTCTTCTTTGACGGCATCACCGCAGGCGACAAAGACTTCTCCACCCTGGTTGCCCGTCTGCAAAAAGAAAATATCGACTTCGTTTACTACGGCGGCTACTACCCGGAAATGGGCCAGATTCTGCGCCAGGCCCGCGCCGTTGGCCTGAAAACCCAGTTCATGGGGCCGGAAGGCGTGGGCAACGCGTCGCTGTCTAATATCGCTGGCCCGGCCGGTGAAGGCATGCTGGTGACTATGCCAAAACGCTATGACCAGGACCCGGCAAACAAAGCTATCGTAGACGCGCTGAAGGCCGAGAAAAAAGACCCAAGCGGCCCGTACGTTTGGATCACCTACGCGGCGGTCCAGTCTCTGGCGACCGCGCTTGAGCGCACCGGCAGCGCAGAACCTGCTGATTTAGTAAAAGATCTGAAAGCAAACGGGGCTAAAACCGTGATTGGGCCGCTGAACTGGGATGAGAAAGGCGATCTGAAGGGATTCGAATTTGGTGTCTTCCAATGGCATGCCGACGGTTCGTCCTCCGTGGCGAAATAAACACCCGTCGTCTTTCAGGTTGCAGACGCGTTGGCTGCGTTCACTTACCCGAATCACTTAGTTTACTAAGCTCATCGGGATTCGTTCACAAGCCGCCTTCCTGCAACTTGAAATCCATTGGGTATTGACCAGTCACCATGGGTCATCCCACCTTCCGGGCGCAAAACCCGGAAGGCATTTGAAAGGTTAAGTTATGTCCGAGCAGTTTCTCTATTTCCTTCAGCAGATGTTTAACGGCGTCACGCTGGGCAGCACCTATGCGCTGATCGCCATCGGCTATACCATGGTCTACGGCATTATCGGCATGATCAACTTCGCCCACGGCGAGGTGTATATGATTGGCAGCTACGTCTCGTTTATGATCATCGCAGCACTGATGATGATGGGCATTGATGCGGGCTGGATGCTGGTCGGGGCGGGTTTCATCGGTGCGATTATTATCGCCAGCGCCTACGGCTGGAGCATCGAACGCGTGGCCTACAAGCCGGTGCGTAACTCCAAGCGCCTGATTGCGCTGATCTCCGCCATCGGGATGTCCATCTTCCTGCAAAACTACGTCAGCCTCACCGAAGGCTCGCGCGACATCGCGCTGCCAAGCCTGTTCAACGGCCAGTGGGTGCTGGGCACGAGCGAAAACTTCACCGCCACCATCACCACCATGCAGCTCGTTATCTGGGTCGTGACGTTCCTCGCGATGCTGGCGCTGACGCTCTTCATCCGCTATTCCCGCATGGGCCGCGCGTGCCGCGCCTGTGCCGAAGACCTGAAAATGGCGAGCCTGCTCGGTATTAACACCGACCGCGTGATCTCGCTGACGTTCGTGATCGGCGCGGCGATGGCGGCGGTTGCGGGCGTACTGCTCGGCCAATTCTACGGCGTAATCAACCCGTACATCGGCTTTATGGCGGGCATGAAGGCCTTTACCGCAGCGGTTCTCGGCGGCATCGGCAGCATTCCAGGGGCGATGATCGGCGGCCTGATTCTGGGCGTGGCGGAAGCGCTGACCTCGGCCTATCTGAGCACCGAATATAAAGATGTTGTCTCCTTCGCCCTGCTGATCGTGGTGCTGCTGGTGATGCCTACCGGTATCCTGGGCCGTCCGGAGGTCGAAAAAGTATGAAACCGATGCACATCGTCTTTTCCGCGCTTTCCGCCGTTATGTTCTTCGTGCTGGCGGGCGTCTTTATGGGCGTTCAGCTGAGCCTGGACGGCACCAAACTGGTGGTCAACAGCGCCGAAACCGTGCGCTGGGAATGGGTCTGGATCGGCACCGCCGTGGTGTTTGTGTTCCAGCTTCTGCGCCCCCTGTTCCAGAAGGGCATGAAGAGAGTCACCGGGCCGAAGTTCGTGCTGCCCGCGCTTGACGGCTCCACGCCAAAGCAAAAAATCTTCCTGTTCGCGCTGCTGATCCTCGCCGTCGCCTGGCCGTTTATGGTGTCACGTGGCACGGTGGATATCGCCACGCTGACCATGATCTACATTATTTTAGGCCTCGGCCTGAACGTGGTCGTCGGGCTGTCCGGCCTGCTGGTGCTGGGCTACGGTGGCTTCTACGCCATCGGCGCGTACACCTTCGCGCTGCTTAATCACTATTACGGACTGGGCTTCTGGACGTGTCTGCCGCTGGCGGGCCTGGTATCCGCCGCCGCGGGTTTCCTGCTGGGCTTCCCGGTGCTGCGCCTGCGCGGGGACTACCTGGCGATTGTGACGCTCGGCTTCGGGGAAATCGTTCGTATTCTGCTGCTGAACAACACCGAAATCACCGGCGGCCCGAACGGCATCAGCCAGATCCCAAAACCGACGCTGTTTGGCCTGGAGTTCAGCCGCACCGCGCGTGAAGGGGGCTGGGACACCTTTAGCAACTTCTTCAACGTCGCCTACAACCCCGGCGACAGGATTATCTTCCTTTACCTGGTGGCGCTGCTGCTGGTCGTGCTGTCGCTGTTCGTGATTAACCGCCTGCTGCGCATGCCGCTGGGCCGGGCGTGGGAAGCGCTGCGCGAAGATGAAATCGCCTGCCGCTCGCTGGGCCTGAATCCGACGCGCATCAAGCTGACGGCGTTCACCATCAGCGCCGCGTTCGCGGGCTTTGCCGGCACGCTGTTTGCCGCGCGCCAGGGCTTCGTCAGCCCGGAATCCTTCACCTTCGCCGAATCGGCGTTCGTGCTGGCGATTGTCGTGCTGGGGGGTATGGGCTCGCAGTTCGCCGTTATCCTCGCCGCCATCCTGCTGGTGGTTTCCCGCGAGCTGATGCGTGACCTGAACGAATACAGCATGCTGGTGCTGGGCGGTCTGATGGTGCTGATGATGATCTGGCGTCCGCAGGGCCTGCTGCCGATGACCCGCCCGCAGCTTAAGCTGAAGAAAGAGCAGGTTGAACAAGTGAAAGGAGAGCAGGCATGAGTCAGCCACTGTTATCTGTAAACGGCCTGATGATGCGTTTCGGCGGCCTGCTCGCCGTTAACAACGTTGCGCTCGAGCTGCATCCACAGGAAATCGTCTCGTTAATCGGCCCGAACGGCGCCGGTAAAACCACGGTGTTCAACTGCCTGACCGGCTTCTACAAGCCAACCGGCGGCACCATCATGCTGCGCGACCAGCATCTTGAAGGCCTGCCGGGCCAGCAAATCGCCCGCATGGGCGTGGTGCGTACCTTCCAGCACGTGCGTTTGTTCCGTGAAATGACGGTGATCGAAAACCTGCTGGTGGCGCAGCATATGCAGCTGAAAACCGGCGTGTTTTCCGGCCTGCTGAAAACGCCTGGCTTCCGCCGTGCGCAAAGCGAAGCGCTTGACCGCGCCGCCACCTGGCTTGCCCGTATCGGACTGCTGGAGCAGGCAAACCGCCAGGCGAGCAACCTGGCGTATGGCGATCAGCGTCGTCTGGAGATCGCCCGCTGCATGGTGACGCAGCCGGAAATCCTGATGCTCGATGAGCCTGCAGCTGGCCTTAACCCGAAAGAGACCCACGAACTCGATGAGCTGATTATGGAGCTTCGTAACCACCACAACACGACCGTGCTGCTGATTGAGCACGACATGAAGCTGGTGATGGGCATTTCCGATCGTATTTACGTGGTAAACCAGGGAACGCCGTTAGCCAACGGCACGCCGGAGCAAATCCGCAACAACCCTGACGTTATCCGCGCCTATTTGGGTGAGGCATAGAGGCATAAATGGAAAATATAATGTTGTCTTTTGACCAGGTAAGCGCCCACTACGGCAAGATCCAGGCGCTCCACGAGGTCAGCCTGCACATCAAACAGGGTGAGATAGTGACGCTTATCGGCGCGAACGGCGCGGGTAAAACCACGCTGCTCGGTACGCTGTGCGGCGACCCGCGCGCCACCAGCGGCAAAATTACCTTTGATGGCAAAGATATTACCGACTGGCATACCGCGCGCATCATGCGTGAAGCGGTAGCGATTGTGCCCGAAGGCCGCCGCGTGTTTTCACGCATGACGGTGGAAGAAAACCTGGCGATGGGCGGCTTCTTCGCCGAGCGCGACCAGTTCCAGGAGCGCATCAAGCGCGTCTACGAACTGTTCCCGCGCCTGTATGAACGCCGCATCCAGCGTGCGGGCACCATGTCCGGCGGCGAACAGCAGATGCTGGCGATTGGCCGCGCGCTGATGAGCCAGCCGCGCCTGCTGCTGCTCGACGAGCCGTCGCTCGGCCTCGCGCCGATCATCATCCAGCAGATTTTCGACACCATCGAACAGCTGCGCAAAGAAGGCATGACCATCTTCCTCGTCGAGCAGAACGCCAACCAGGCGCTGAAGCTCGCCGACCGCGGCTACGTGCTTGAAAACGGCCACGTGGTGCTGGAAGACACCGGCGACGCGCTGCTGGCTAACGAAGCGGTGCGTGCGGCTTATCTCGGCGCATAAACCTGCTTATAGTTTTAAAAAGATGTAAGCAATCAATAAAAAACCGCAGAGCTGAAGCTTTGCGGTTTTTTATTATTTTTCAAGATGCATATTTTTATATTCGTGCCACTTTTCCCATCACCAGGAATAATTTTGGCTATGGCGTTTGTAGGCTATTTATTTCCGGCATAGCGCATCATTGATAAAGGGCGTGCCCGTAGGGTGACTGGAATCGTATGTTGCCCACGATTTCCTATCACTATCCCCCGGGGAATATCTATATTGCCATCTGAACGCCATTGAAGCTGGCTGAGTTCTAATATTTCCCAACCAACAGGCTTACCGAGGCCCACACAATCATTTTTATTGCCGGCAGCTTTGCCCCGTCCTAGTGAAATCATTGAGTGAATCAATGTATTACCGTTAAAGAACCCAATGGCATGTCCCTGCGGTAATCCCTGCATGGCATTTTTACCCACAATTCGTGAATCTGCTATGGTCACCATGTCTCTTCTCCCGGCGAGAAGATTAAACTCAGCTAAATCAATAATATTTGCTTTCAATGCGCAATACCTAACTGCATCCCAGCACATCAAAGCTGAAAGCTTCAGGTACCCTTCACCTTTGGTTTGGGCGGCAATTCGGGCGAAGTTGGCTGCGTATAAATCTAAGTGATTCATTTCCAATATCCTTTTAAAAATGGCTGTTTATTGTATTTGCATTCCCCATAAGTTGTAAGTTTATGATGATTTTCTGCTTATTTATTTCCCCCTTCCCTGTCACCATTTTGTAACCTAATGCGTATTTTTCTATCATTCGCGCGTGTCATATTGTGTTGCGAACAAAAACGCGTGTTTTCGATCTGCTTGCCGATTGGGGCTACGCGCTTGATAACGGCCACGTGGTGCTGGAAGACACCGGCGACGCGCTGCTGGCTAACGAAGCGGCTCGCAGCGCTTATTTGGGCGGCTAGTCTTGCCGTTAAAAAAGTTTATTTTTTAATCTAAATTAAAGCCGCCGTGTTAATTTAACAGGCGATTTTTAATTGCCGATACCTTATTAAGACGACAAGGAGTGCGTCATGAAGCGCCTGTTGATAACTATCTTTTTTTGCCTTTCCGCCGTCGCACCCGCGCTGGCCTTCGATAAAAGCAACGATTTCGATCCTGCCGATCCCTCTATCTGGCAAGAACAGCCCCCAGAACTTACCGCTGAACAAAGTCAAAAGCGGTGTGAGTTCTTCCAGTCATCGGTTTGCCCTGAGGCGGGGAGTAACCATTCCGACATCGAACGTGAAAAGCGGCGCCGTGAAGATAAGCGTCGATATCAGGAAATAGATAAAATACGTAACCGCTGATGCCTCGGGCGGTGTGTTGCTCTACCGCCCTGTCTTTTAACTGTCATTTTTCTGTCACCTCCCGGTTATTTTTCTGTCATTCGCGCGTGTCATGTTGTGTTGCGAACAAAATCGCGTGTTTTCGCGCTTTTAGCCACATAACAAGAGAGATAAGACATGACTGCATCGTTACGACGTACAGCCCTTTGCATGGCGCTTGGATGTGCACTCAGCAGCAACGCATTCGCCGCAACCTCCATTCCTTTCTGGCATTCGATGGAAGGGGAGTTAGGCAAAGAAGTGAATTCTCTGGCGACCCGCTTTAACGAAACCCACCCTGATTACAAAATTGTCCCGGTCTATAAAGGCAACTACGAGCAGAACCTGGCGGCGGGCATCGCGGCATTCCGCTCCGGTAACGCCCCGGCTATTTTGCAGGTCTACGAAGTGGGCACCGCCACCATGATGGCTTCCAAAGCGATCAAGCCGGTGTACGAAGTGTTTAACGATGCGGGCATCAAGTTCGACGAATCCCAGTTTGTGCCAACGGTTTCCGGTTACTACACCGATGCGAAAAGCGGCCACCTTCTTTCCCAGCCCTTTAACAGCTCCACCCCGGTGCTGTACTACAACAAAGACGCCTTCAAAAAAGCCGGTCTGAACCCTGACCAGCCGCCAAAAACCTGGCAGGAGCTGGCGGAGTACACCGCCAAGCTGAAAGCGGCCGGCATGAAGTGCGGCTACGCCAGCGGCTGGCAGGGCTGGATCCAGATTGAAAACTTCAGCGCCTGGCACGGCCTGCCGGTCGCCACCAAAAACAACGGCTTCGACGGCACCGACGCGGTGCTGGAATTCAACAAGCCGGAGCAGGTTAAGCACATCGCTCTGCTTGAAGAGCTGAACAAGAAGGGCGACTTCAGCTACTTTGGCCGCAAAGACGAATCCACCGAGAAGTTCTACAACGGCGACTGCGCGATCACCACCGCCTCTTCCGGGTCGCTTGCCGACATCCGCCAGTACGCCAAATTCAACTACGGCGTGGGCATGATGCCGTACGACGCAGACGTGAAGGGCGCGCCGCAGAACGCCATCATCGGCGGGGCCAGCCTGTGGGTAATGCAGGGTAAAGACCCGGCGACCTACAAAGGCGTTGCCGAGTTTATGCAGTTCCTCGCCCAGCCTGAAATCGCCGCGGAGTGGCACCAGAAGACGGGCTACCTGCCGATTACCACCGCCGCTTACGATCTGACCCGTAAACAAGGCTTCTACGACAAAAATCCAGGGGCGGATATCGCCACGCGCCAGATGCTGAACAAGCCGCCGTTGCCGTTTACCAAAGGCCTGCGCCTGGGCAACATGCCGCAGATTCGCACCATCGTGGACGAAGAGCTGGAGTCGGTGTGGACCGGGAAGAAAACGCCTCAGCAGGCTTTGGACAGCGCGGTTGAGCGCGGGAATCTGCTGCTGCGCCGGTTTGAGCAGTCAACGAAGTCTTAATCGTAATTGTGTCGGATGGCGCTCCGCTTATCCGACCTACATTTTCTGCCCGTAGGGTGGATAAGCGCACGCGCCATCCACCGCTACTGTTTACAAGAGTTGCCCTATGTCCTCATCTCGTCCGGTGTTCCGCTCAGGCTGGCTTCCCTACGCGTTAGTGCTCCCGCAGCTGATTATCACCGTCATCTTTTTCATCTGGCCCGCGGGCGAGGCGCTGTGGTATTCGCTGCAAAGCGTCGATCCCTTTGGGCTTTCCAGCACCTTCGTCGGGCTGGACAATTTCCGGCAGCTGTTTCACGACGGCTACTATCTCGACTCGTTCTACACCACGCTGATTTTCAGCGGGCTGGTGGCGGGCAGCGGCCTGCTGGTGTCGCTTTTCTTCGCGGCGCTGGTCGATTACGTGGTGCGCGGCAGTCGCCTTTACCAGACGCTGATGCTGCTGCCCTATGCGGTTGCCCCGGCGATTGCGGCGGTGCTGTGGATCTTCCTGTTTAACCCCGGTCGCGGCCTGCTCACCCACGTGCTGGAGCAGTTTGGCTACCACTGGAACCACGCGCAAAACAGCGGCCAGGCGATGTTCCTCGTGGTATTTGCCTCGGTGTGGAAGCAGGTAAGCTACAACTTCCTGTTCTTCTTCGCCGCCCTACAGTCTATTCCCCGCTCGCTGGTGGAGGCCGCCGCGATTGACGGCGCAGGGCCGGTGCGCCGCTTCTTTAAGCTGTCGCTGCCGCTGATTGCCCCGGTGAGCTTCTTTCTGCTGGTGGTCAACCTGGTTTACGCGTTCTTCGACACCTTCCCCGTTATCGACGCCGCAACCGGCGGCGGCCCGGTGCAGGCCACCACCACGCTTATCTACAAGATCTATCGGGAAGGTTTTGCCGGACTCGACCTGTCGGCGTCGGCCGCGCAGTCCGTCGTGCTGATGTTCTTAGTGATCGTCCTGACCGTGGTCCAGTTTCGCTTCGTGGAACGTAAGGTGCGCTACCAATGATTGAGAACCGTCGCGGGCTGACTATTTTCAGCCACACCATGCTGATCCTCGGCATCATCGTGATCCTGTTCCCGCTGTACGTCGCTTTTGTGGCGGCCACGCTTGATAACAAAGCGGTGTTCGAAACGCCGATGACGTTGATTCCAGGCGGCCACCTGCTGGAAAACATGACCAACATCTGGATTAACGGCGTGGGGGCCAACAGCGCGCCGTTCGGCCTGATGCTGTTCAACAGCTTCGTCATGGCGATGGTAATCACCATCGGCAAAATCACCGTTTCGATGCTGTCGGCCTTCGCCATCGTCTGGTTCCGCTTCCCGCTGCGCAACCTGTTCTTCTGGATGATTTTTATCACCCTGATGCTGCCGGTTGAGGTGCGAATCTTCCCGACGGTGGAGGTGATTTCCAACCTCAAGATGCTCGACAGCTACACCGGCCTGACGCTGCCGCTGATGGCGTCGGCCACCGCCACCTTCCTGTTCCGCCAGTTCTTCATGACGCTACCCGACGAGCTGATGGAAGCGGCGCGTATCGACGGCGCGTCGCCCATGCGCTTCTTCCGCGACATCGTGCTGCCGCTGTCCAAAACGAACCTCGCGGCGCTGTTCGTCATCACCTTTATCTACGGCTGGAACCAGTATCTCTGGCCGCTGCTGATAATCAGCGATGCGAACCTCGGCACGGCGGTGGCGGGCATCAAAGGGATGATGTCCTCCGGCGAAGGCACCACCCAATGGAACCAGGTGATGGCGGCCATGTTGCTGACCCTTATTCCCCCGGTAATTATCGTTTTAGTGATGCAGCGCGCCTTCGTGCGTGGCCTGGTCGACAGTGAGAAATAGCCCATGGCAGGATTGAAATTACAGGCAGTAAGCAAGAGCTGGGATGGTAAAACCCAGGTGATTCAGCCGCTGACGGTCGACGTGGCGGACGGCGAATTTATCGTGATGGTCGGCCCGTCCGGCTGCGGAAAGTCCACCCTGCTGCGCATGGTGGCGGGGCTTGAGAAGGTGACGAGCGGCGACATCTGGATCGACAGGCAGCGCGTAACCGACATGGAGCCCAAAGAGCGCGGCATCGCCATGGTCTTTCAGAACTACGCGCTTTATCCGCACATGAGCGTCGAAGAAAACATGGCGTGGGGCCTGAAAATCCGCGGGATGGGCAAGGGGCACATTCAGCAGAAGGTCGCGGAAGCGGCGCGCATTCTGGAGCTGGACGGCCTGCTAAAACGCCGCCCGCGCGAGCTTTCCGGCGGCCAGCGCCAGCGCGTTGCCATGGGGCGTGCAATCGTGCGCGACCCGGCGGTATTCCTGTTCGACGAACCGCTCTCCAACCTCGACGCCAAGCTGCGCGTGCAGATGCGCCTTGAGCTACAGGACCTGCACCGCCGCCTGAAAACCACCAGCCTGTACGTCACACACGATCAGGTGGAGGCGATGACGCTGGCCCAGCGCGTAATGGTGATGAACAAAGGCGTTGCCGAACAGATCGGCACGCCGGTGGACGTTTACGAGCGCCCCGCCAGCCGCTTTGTGGCGAGCTTTATCGGCTCTCCGGCGATGAACCTGCTGGAGGGCAAAGTAAGCATCGACGGCTGGCGGTTTGAGCTGGAGGGCGGCCATGCGCTGCCGCTTGGCAGCCAGCGCCTGGCCTGGGCGGGCAGGGCGGTGACCCTGGGTATCCGCCCGGAACATATTGCGCTAAGCTCACAGGCCGCAGGCGGCATCCCGCTGGTCGTCGACACGCTGGAGATGCTCGGCGCAGACAATTTAGTGCACGGCCGCTGGGGGGCGCAGAAGCTGGTGGTGCGTCTGTCCCACCAGCAAAGGCCGCAGGCCGGCAGCACGCTGTGGCTGGACGTGCCGGAAAATCATCTGCACTTCTTTAGTAAGGAAAATGGACAACGTTTATGAGCAACTGGCCCTATCCCCGCATCGTCGCCCACCGCGGCGGCGGCAAGCTGGCACCGGAAAACACCCTCGCCGCCATCGACGTCGGGGCGCGTTACGGCCATACGATGATTGAGTTTGACGCCAAGCTGTCAAAAGACGGGCAGATCTTCCTGCTGCACGACGACACGCTGGAGCGCACCAGCAACGGCTGGGGCGTGGCGGGGGATTTACCCTGGGACAAGCTGCTCAACGTCGACGCGGGGAGCTGGTTCGGCAAGGGCTTCAAAGGCGAACCGCTGCCGCTGCTTTCGCAGGTGGCGGAGCGCTGTCGGCAGCACGGAATGATGGCGAATATCGAAATTAAGCCGACGACCGGCACGGAAATCCAGACGGGCAAAGCCGTGGCGCTAGCGGCTCGCGAACTCTGGCAGGGGCAAACCGCGCCGCTGCTGTCGTCGTTTGCCATCGAAGCGTTGGAAGCAGCGCAGGCTGCCGCGCCGGAACTGCCGCGCGGGCTGTTATTAGACGACTGGCGCGACGACTGGCGCGAGCTGACCGACAGGCTCGGCTGCATCTCCATCCATCTCAATCACAAGCTGCTCAACGAGGCGAGAACGCGCGAACTCAAGGCGGCGGGGCTGCATATTCTGGTTTATACCGTGAACATTCCCCAGCGCGCGCAAACGCTGCTGCGCTGGGGCGTGGATGCCATTTGCACCGACAGGATTGACGAGATCGGGCCAGATTTTAGCGCGTAATCGCGCCGGACGTCGGGTGGCGGCTCACGCCTTACCCGACCTACGAACTTCCGATGCCGTGTGGTTTGTAGGATGGATAAGCGCTAGCGCCATCCACCGCTATCCTTAAGGCCCAATCGTCTTCAGCGGAATGCTCGGCTGCGGCGCCGCGGAGTTATTCAGCATGCTGCCGTTGGTTTTAGGTTGCAGCATGTGATCCTGCTGCGCCGCCCGTCCGCCGTTGCTCAACATGCCGCCGCCGCTGTTCGGCAGCACCTGCTGGGACTGCGTATCCAGCTCGTTCTGCACGCGCAACGTCCGTTGCGTATTATTGTTAATCTGCGATTCCAGGTGCTGCTGCTGCACCCGCGTCTGGGTCTGAAGCTGCTGGTTCAACATTCCCTTTTGCTGCGCCTGCTGCGTTTGCATCTGAACCTGCATGCGCTGCTGGCTGGGGATCTGATAATCCGGCATGTTCGGGTTATTCATGGTATTCAGGGGCTGTGCCATGCTTGCAAAAGGCAGCAGGGCCGCCATCAGTAATAGCTTTTTCATTTTCACCTCCTCGATGTGGGGGATCTTCTAAGTTTACTCGTTTTCCACCACCCCGATGGTTATTTAAGATTTATAGACCAGGCTTATCTGGGGATTGCCCCTGAAAAGCCTGGAGAAACTGACGATGAAGCCGTGGAAAATTATTCTGAAAACGAAGCGCTGGCTTGCCGTTCCCGCGCTGACGATGGCGCTTTGTTTTGCGGCTGGGGCCGCACCGCCGCCGGTCGCCGCGCCCGCGCCCGTATCCTATGGCGTTGAGGCCGATGTCTTCCATCCGGTTCGCGCGCAGCATGGGATGGTCGCCTCCGTGGACGCGCAGGCAACGCAGGTGGGCGTCGATATTCTCAAACAGGGCGGTAACGCGGTGGATGCGGCCGTGGCGGTGGGCTACGCGCTGGCGGTCACCCATCCGCAGGCGGGGAACCTGGGCGGCGGCGGCTTTATGATGCTGCGTACTAAAGACGGTAAAACCACCGCGATAGACTTCCGCGAAATGGCCCCGGAAAAGGCTACCCGCGATATGTTCCTCGATGAACAGGGGAATGCCGACAGCAAAAAATCCCTCACTTCCCATCTCGCTTCGGGCACGCCCGGCACGGTGGCCGGATTTAGCCTCGCGCTGCAAAAATACGGCACCATGCCGCTCAATAAAGTGGTGCAGCCCGCCATTAAGCTGGCGCAGGACGGCATCACCGTCAACGACGCGCTGGCGGACGACCTGAAGCAGTACGGCGCGGAAGTCATCCCGAATCACGAAAATAGCAGGGCCATCTTCTGGAAAGCCGACGGCAGCCCGCTGCAAAAGGGCGACAGGCTGGTGCAGGCCAACCTCGCTAAAAGCCTGGAAATGATTGCCGAAAACGGGCCGGACGCCTTCTACAAAGGCGCGATTGCCGAGCAAATCGCTGACGAAATGGCCAAGAACGGCGGCCTGATGAGCAAAGCGGATCTGGCGAACTATAAAGCCGTTGAGCGCACGCCAATCGGCGGGCAGTATCGCGGCTACGAAGTCTTTTCCATGCCGCCGCCGTCCTCCGGCGGGATCCACATCGTGCAGATCCTCAATATCCTCGAAAACTTCGACCTCGCGAAATACGGCTTCGGCAGCGCCGACGCGATGCAGATAATGGCGGAGGCGGAAAAGTACGCCTACGCCGACCGCTCGGAATACCTCGGCGACCCGGATTTTGTCAGCGTCCCGTGGCAGGCGCTGACCAACAAGGCCTACGCCAAATCGCTGGCCGAGAAAATCGACCTCAACAAGGCGCGCCCGTCGAGCGACATCAAGCCGGGCAAGCTTGAACCCTATGAAAGCAACCAGACCACGCATTTCTCGGTGGTTGATAAAGACGGTAACGCCGTGGCGGTGACCTATACGCTCAACACCGTCTTCGGCACCGGCATCGTGGCGGGCAACACCGGTATCCTGATGAACAACGAGATGGACGACTTCTCCGCCAAGCCGGGCGTGCCGAACGTTTATGGCCTGGTCGGCGGCAATGCAAACGCGGTGGGGCCGCACAAGCGCCCGCTGTCGTCGATGTCGCCCACTATCGTGGTGAAAGACGGCAAAACCTGGCTGGTCACCGGTAGCCCCGGTGGCAGCCGTATTATCACCACCGTGCTGCAAATGGTGGTCAACAGCATCGACTTCGGGATGAACGTCGCCGAAGCGACCAACGCGCCGCGCTTCCACCATCAGTGGCTGCCGGACGAACTAAGAGTCGAAAAAGGCTTTAGCCCGGACACCCTGAAGCTGCTGGAAGTGAAGGGCCAGAAGGTGGCGGTAAAAGAGGCGATGGGCAGCACGCAAAGCATTATGATTGGGCAAGACGGCGCGCTGCACGGCGCTTCCGACCCGCGTACGGTGGATGATTTGACGGCGGGGTATTGAGGAATGTGGTGGATGGCGCTTGCGCCATCCGCCTTTCTACACCGGATTACACCGCTTTAAACCGCGCCATAAAATACGCGTCCACATACACGCCGTCGCGCAGGGCAAAGTTCTTGCCGGTGCCTTCCACCTCAAAGCCGAACTTGCGGTAGGTGGCCAGCGCCGCGGCGTTATCGGTGAAAACCGTCAGCTCGATGCGATCGATGCGCAGCCAGTTGTCGCACAGGTTGACCATCTCCTGCATCAGCGCGCTGGCAACGCCTTTGCCCTGATAGCGGCTGTCGACGCCCATGCCGAAGGTGGCGACGTGGCTGCGGCGCGGAGAGGGTTCCACCGTTAGCATCAGCTGCCCGACGACCCTGCCGTCGATGCAGGCCACCAGGTTGCGGCTGCCGGGCTTCAGGTCGGTCAGGCGGTCGGTGAACAGTTTTAGCGAAGGATGAGGAAGATGTAGCGTGTCACGGATGAGCGCGGGTTGGGAATAGATTTCATGCAGCGCCTGAGCGTCGCCGATTTCAGCGTGACGTACTACGATTTCGTTCATCCTTTTCTCCTCAATGGGTTAGATAATCCCTTTAAACATCATTGACTTTGACTTCGCTGTCAACTGCACATTTTTTGAAATTTAGCTTTACAAGTGCGAATGATAATGATTATTATTGCCATGCGTTCAGGGGAGACCCCTACGGAGACATCCTGAAAGCACGACATTGCTCACATTGCTTCCAGTATTACTTTAGCCAGCCGGGTGCTGGCTTTTTTTTTGCCCGTCTTATTTGAATCTGTAGCTGCGTTGGCTGCACTCCCTCACCCGAATCACTTACCAAAGTAAGCTCATCGGGGTTCGCTCCCTTGCCGCCTTGCTACAACTCCAAATAATTAGGGCAGATGTGCGTCTGAAATCGTAGGGCGGATAAACGAAGTGCCATCCGCCGGAAATGTCGGATGGCGGCTTACGCCTTATCCGACCTACAGAATACGTGGGCCTGAGTTTGCCCAAACCGCCGGAATGTCGGATGGCGGCTTACGCCTTATCCGACCTACAGAATACGTGGGACTGAGTTTGCCCAACCCGCCGGAAATGTCGGATGGCGGCTTACGCCTTATCCGACCTACAGAATACGTGGGCCTGAGTTTGCCCAACCCGCCGGAATGTCGGATGGCGGCCTGCGCCTTATCCGACCTACAAAATTGCGTGGTGTTATTGGCCGGCGTTTGCAGTAGGGTTATTGCAGTTCAAATCAAAAGGACAACGAAATGACCCTACACGTCGCATTTATCGGTTTTGGTAAAAGCACTACCCGCTACCATCTGCCCTACGTTCTGGTTCGCAAAGACAAATTCCACGTTGCCCACATCTTCCGCCGTCATGAAAAGCCGGAAGTTGAGCAGCAGCCTCAGTACGGCCATATTCATTTCACCAGCCAGCTGGACGACGTGCTTGGCGATCAAAAGGTCAAGCTGGTAGTGGTGTGTACCCACGCGGACAGCCACTTCGAGTACGCGAAGCGCGCGCTGGAGGCCGGTAAAAACGTGCTGGTAGAAAAGCCGTTCACCCCGACGCTTGCCGAAGCAAAAGAACTTTTCGAGCTGGCGCGCGCGAAGGGGCTGACCGTATCCCCTTACCAGAACCGCCGTTTTGACTCCTGCTTCCTGACCATGAAAAAAGCCATCGAAAGCGGCAAGCTTGGCAACATCGTCGAAATTGAAAGCCACTTTGATATGTATCGCCCGGAAGCGGAAACCAAGCCAGGCCTGCCCGCCGACGGCGCGTTCTATGGCCTTGGCGTTCACACCATGGACCAGATTATTTCGCTGTTTGGCCGCCCGGATCACGTCGCCTACGACATCCGCAGCGTGCGCAATAAGGCCAATCCGGACGACACCTTTGAAGCGCAGCTGTTCTACGGCGACATGAAGGCCATCGTCAAAACCAGCCACCTGGTGAAAATCGACTACCCGAAATTTATTGTCCACGGCAGCAAAGGCTCGTTCGTGAAGTACGGCATCGACCAGCAGGAAACCAGCCTGAAGGCGTACATCATGCCGGGCGAGCCGGGCTTTGCGGCAGACAGCAGCATCGGCCAGCTTGAGTACGTCAACGACGCCGGTGAAACGGTGCGCGAAGAGATGAAGCCGGAGCAGGGCGACTATGGCCGCGTGTATGACGCGCTGTATGAAACCATCGTCAACGGTAAGCCGAATTTCGTCAGAGAAATTGAAGCGCTGACCAATCTTGAAATCTTAGAACGCGGGTTCGAGCAGGCCTCTCCGTCAACGATTACGCTTGCCTGACGAATTAATCGACGCCTCAAACTTGTTCACTTTTTTTGAACAGAGGCGTCAAACTTCACCCTCTATGATCGTTTCCCAATCGGGTCCACACTTATCCCATCAAACGAATTGAGGAGAAGTGAAATGATCTACTTAAGAAAAGCCGAAGAACGTGGTCATGCGAATCATGGTTGGTTGGATAGCTGGCACACCTTCTCTTTTGCCAACTATTACGACGCCAACTTTATGGGTTTCTCGGCGCTGCGCGTGATTAACGAAGACGTGGTGGAAGCCGGTGAAGGCTTCGGCACTCACCCGCACAAAGACATGGAAATCCTGACCTACGTGCTGGAAGGCGCGGTTGCGCATCGGGACAGCATGGGTAACGAAGAGAAAGTACCGGCGGGCGAATTCCAGATCATGAGCGCCGGGACGGGCATCACGCACTCCGAGTACAACCCAAGTTCCACCGAACGCCTGCGTCTGTATCAAATCTGGATCATTCCAGAAAAAACCGGCATCACGCCGCGCTACGACCAGCGTCGTTTTGACGCGCCGCAGGGCCGCCAGCTGGTGCTTTCGCCGGATGCACGCGACGGTTCCCTGAAGGTGAATCAGGATATGGAGCTTTCCCGCTGGGCGCTGGCGAAAGACGAGCAGTCTGTTTATCAGATCCCGGCCGATCGCCGCATCTGGGTGCAGGTGGTGAAGGGCGAAGTGTCGATCAACGGCACGACGGCCAAAACCAGCGACGCGGTCGCCGTGTGGGACGAACAGGCGATTTCCGTTCACGCCAATGAAGCGAGTGAAATTCTGCTTTTCGATCTGCCACCAGTGTAATACCCGTCATCCTGCGAGCCGCAGGGGTGTTGGCTGCAGGAATTCACCACAGTCACTTACTCAAGTAAGCTCCTGGGGACTCATTCCCTTGCCGCCTACCTGCAACTCGAATGATTTTGGGTATGAATAGCGAAGAGTTACCCGTCACATCCTTCCTCTATTACAGGGGAAGGATGTGCGGTCTCCGTGCTAAACTTCCCTGTCAATATTGAGAGGGCTCGCACGGACCATGAAAAAGAAAAGACCGGTACTACAGGACGTTGCCGATCGCGTAGGGATCACCAAAATGACGGTGAGCCGTTTTCTGCGTAACCCCGACCAGGTGTCCGCCGCGCTGCAGGTAAAAATTGCCGCCGCCCTCGACGAACTGGGCTATATCCCCAACCGTGCCCCCGATATTCTCTCCAACTCCACCAGTCGCGCCATCGGCGTTTTGCTGCCCTCGCTCACCAACCAGGTGTTTGCGGAAGTGCTGCGCGGCATTGAAAACGTCATCGACGCCTACGGCTATCAGACCATGCTCGCCCACTACGGCTACAAGCCGGAGCTGGAAGAAGAGCGCCTGGAATCCATGCTTTCCTGGAACATCGACGGCCTGATCCTCACCGAGCGCAGCCACACGCCGCGCACCCTCAAGATGATTGAAGTAGCGGGCATCCCGGTCGTCGAGCTGATGGACAGCGTTTCGCCGTGCCTGGATATCGCCGTAGGCTTCGACAACTTTGAAGCCGCGCGCCAGATGACGGCGGCGATTATCGCCCGCGGCCACCGCCACGTGGCCTACCTCGGCGCGCGTCTTGATGAGCGTACCGTTATCAAACAGCTCGGCTACGAGCAGGGAATGCGCGACGCGGGCCTTGTGCCGTACAGCGTGATGGTCGAACAGTCCTCTTCCTATTCCACCGGCATTGAGCTGTTCCGCCAGGCAAAACGCGAATACCCGCAGCTCGACAGCATCTTCTGTACCAACGATGACTTAGCGATCGGCGCGGCGTTTGAATGCCAGCGCCAGGGTCTGCGCATCCCGCAGGATATGGCGATCGCCGGTTTCCACGGTCATGACATCGGGCAGGTGATGGAGCCGCGTCTGGCGAGCGTCCTGACGCCGCGCGAACGCATGGGCCGTATCGGTGCCGAACGCCTGCTGGCCAGAATTCGCGGTGAAACCGTTACGCCGCAGATGCTCGACCTGGGCTTTACCCTGTCGCCGGGCGGCTCGATCTAGCCGTAACAAAAGTTGACGCAGTTCACAGTTATACGCTTTGCAAGCTAATGGTTATTGCTTATTGCGCAGCCAGGCCAGAAAATGTTACCGATAACAGTTACCCGTAACAGCAGGATTTCACGCGGTGGCTGATAATTCCGTAATCATTGTGCCAGTCGGAGCTACGCTATGAGCACTACCAACCATGACCACCACATCTATGTCCTGATGGGCGTTTCTGGCAGCGGCAAGTCTGCTGTCGCAAGTGAAGTGGCACACCAGCTGAAGGCCGCGTTCCTCGACGGCGACTTCCTGCATCCGCGCAGCAACATCATGAAAATGGCCTCCGGTGAGCCGCTCAATGACAATGACCGCAAGCCGTGGCTGCAGGCGCTTAACGATGCCGCCTTCGCGATGCAGCGCACCAACAAAGTCTCCCTTATCGTCTGCTCCGCGCTGAAAAAGGTCTATCGCGACCAGCTGCGCGATGGCAACCCGAACCTCTCTTTCATCTACATGAAAGGGGATTTCGATGTCATCGAAAGCCGCCTGAAGGCGCGCAAAGGCCACTTCTTCAAAACCCAGATGCTGGTCACCCAGTTCGAAACGCTCGAAGAGCCGCAGGTGGAAGAACAGGACGTGCTGGTTGTCGATATCGACCAGCCGCTGGACGGCGTTGTCGCCAGCACAATCGCAGTAATCAACAAAGGCAGTGCGCAGTGAGTACATTAACGCTTGTTTTAACAGCAGTTGGCTCCGTTTTGCTGCTGCTGTTTTTAGTGATGAAGGCGCGCATGCACGCCTTCGTTGCTCTGATGGTGGTTTCTATTGGTGCAGGGCTGTTTTCCGGGATGCCGCTCGACAAAATCGCGACCACCATGGAAAAAGGGATGGGCGGTACGCTGGGCTTCCTGGCTATCGTCGTCGCGCTCGGCGCGATGTTCGGCAAAATTCTTCACGAGACGGGCGCGGTTGACCAGATTGCGGTCAAGATGCTCAAGTCCTTCGGCCATAGCCGCGCGCACTATGCGATTGGCCTCGCCGGTCTGATTTGCGCGCTGCCGCTGTTCTTTGAAGTGGCGATTGTGCTGCTGATTAGCGTTGCGTTTTCGATGGCGCGCCACACCGGCACCAACCTCGTTAAGCTGGTTATTCCGCTGTTTGCCGGCGTCGCGGCGGCCGCAGCCTTCCTGCTGCCAGGGCCTGCGCCGATGCTGCTGGCCTCGCAGATGCACGCCGACTTCGGCTGGATGATCCTGATTGGCCTGTGCGCGGCGATCCCCGGCATGATTATCGCCGGGCCGCTGTTCGGCAACTTCATCAGCAAACACGTCGAGCTGAAAATCCCTGAGGATATCTCCGAGCCGCACCTGGGCGAAGGCAAGCTGCCGTCGTTCGGCTTCAGCCTGTCGCTGATCCTGCTGCCGCTGGTGCTTGTCGGCCTGAAAACCATCGCCGCGCGCTTCACCGTTGAAGGCTCGGCCCTGTACGAATGGCTGGAGTTTATCGGCCACCCGTTCACCGCGATTCTGGTGGCGTGCCTGGTTGCTATCTATGGCCTGGCGTACCGTCAGGGCATGGCGAAAGAAAAGGTCATGGAAATCTGCGGCCACGCCTTACAGCCTGCGGGCATCATCCTGCTGGTTATCGGTGCGGGCGGCGTCTTCAAGCAGGTGCTGGTGGATTCAGGCGTTGGCCCGGCGCTCGGCGAAGCGCTGACCGGCATGGGCCTGCCGATTGCGGTAACCTGCTTCGTGCTGGCGGCCGCGGTGCGCATCATTCAGGGTTCTGCCACCGTCGCCTGCCTGACGGCCGTTGGCCTGGTGATGCCGGTGATTGAACAGCTGCACTACAGCGGCGCGCAGATGGCGGCGCTGTCTATCTGCATCGCGGGCGGCTCTATCGTGGTCAGCCACGTGAACGACGCCGGTTTCTGGCTGTTCGGTAAATTTACCGGCGCGACCGAAGGGCAAACCCTGAAAACCTGGACGATGATGGAAACCATCCTCGGCACCGTCGGTGCCATCGTCGGGATGATTGCGTTTACGCTTTTGAGCTGAGTTTTTAGCGGTCATAAAAAGGCGGATTCCTTCGGGCATCCGCCTTTTTTATTGATGAGGAAGGCTTATTTTCAGTCGGCGATAGTATAAATTTTGCCGTGATAGCAGGCGGTAAGAATATCCATCATATCCTGCAATGACGGCGCTCGCGGATTGCAGCCGGTGCAGGCGTCCTGCATGGCGTGTTCAGCCATAACCGTCAGCTTTTCAGCCCACTCCCGTTCGTTAATGCCGTAATCTTTGAAAGAAGCATCGACATTCACGCTCTCACGCAGCTTTTCAATTTTCACCGCCAGCCCTTCAGCGCTTTCTTCATCAATCAAGGAGGCCAGCTTGATGTATTTGGCCTCTGCGACAGTGGCGTTAAAGCGAATGACGTTAGGCAGCAAAATGGCGTTGGCGCGGCCGTGTGGCACGCCGAACATGCCACCAACCTGATGGGCCAGAGAATGCACGATGCCCAGCAACGCATTGCTGAACGACATTCCCGCAAGGCAGGAAGCATCATGCATTGTCTGCCGCGCGTCCAGATCATCGCCGTTTTCAACCGCCGTTGGCAGCGCCGCAAAAATATCGACGACCGCCCGTTCGGCAAGGCTGTCGGTGTAGGCATCGGCAAGCGGGGTCACATAGGCTTCCAGCGCGTGCGTCAGGGCATCCAGCCCGGTATTTGCCGTAACGTGCGCAGGCATGGAGCGGCAAATCTCGCCGTCGACGATAGCGATATCCGGGCAAAGCTCGTAGGAAACAAGCGGGTACTTCGTGCCTTTATTGCGGTCGGTAATCACGGAAACGCAGGTCGCTTCCGTGCCCGTGCCTGACGTTGACGGAATGGCGATAAAGCGAGCCTTATTGCGCAGGGGTTTAATGGTAAAGGGCGGGATAATCTCTGCAAACGTTGTCTCGGGATATTCATAAAATACCCACATAGCCTTGGCCGCATCTATTGCGGAGCAGCCGCCAAGCCCGATAATCCAGTCCGGCTGGAAGCGCATCATCACGTCGAAACCTTTCATCACGGTTTCAATTGACGGGTCCGCCTCAACGCCGTCAAACACCTCCACCGCAATACCGTTTTTCCCGAGAAGTTCAGCGGCTTTTTCAATATAGCCTGAACGTTTCATTGAACCTTGCCCCGTTACTATCAGGGCTTTCTTTCCAATAATTGTTGATAACTGCGCAAATGAACCGATCCCATGAAACGTTTTTCCGGGGACAATGAAATTTCCAGCCATAGTAATTCCCTTTTCAGTGAAGAAATATAAAAGCAACGTATAAAATTCGCTAATGCATTGAAAAGCAAAAGTATACTAAATCGCCGGAAAAGAGATGATCTACCGCAACTAATATTTTATGGCGGGGGTGAAATTTGAGTGCCAATACTTATAAAGAATAGTTACCAATTATTATCGGCATTGATATTGCCTGGGTGAATGAATGTGCGTTCTTACATATATTTAAAATAATCGATGTGCACTAATTATTTTGCAGAGTGCGGATTTCAGTTTTACATCGCCAAATTAATTGTGTTTATGAAAAGTACCAAGCACAATAATTCTATTGAAATTTAAGGATTATTATGGGTTCCTTTTATAGGATCGGATGATATAGCTATGGATAGCGTACTTGAGGGTGATAGCCCTTCCCACAATCACTACAAACTGAATATTCATGACGGCGGCATAGCTCCGGACGTGCTGCGCTTTCGCGGCCGGGAAGCGTTTAGCAAACCGTTTCGCTGGGCGATTGAGTTCACCTCGCCGCAGGGCAACCTGCGGCCCGAACAGGCGCTGATGAAGTTTGCCACCTTCAGCATGCGCGACGGCAAAACGGTGCACGGCATTATCACCCGCCTGGAATGGCTCTCAACCTCGGCCGACCAGGCGCATTATTCCGTCATTCTCGAACCCCGCCTTGCCCTGCTTTCCCGCACCCGCCGCTGCGCCGTATACCAGAATGACTCCGTGCCGCAGGTGGTGGAGCAGGTGCTGCGCGCCCACGGGCTGGAAGGTCCGGACTTTGAATTCCGCCTCTCCCGCGACTACCCGCCGCGCGAAGTCATCACCCAGTGGCGCGAAACCGACCTCGGGTTTATCCGCCGCATTCTTGCGGAGGTAGGCATCTGGTTTCGCTTTGAAATGAACCCGGCAACGGCGCTGGAAACGGTGATTTTTGCCGACAGCCAGAGGCAGTACGTTTTTGATGTGAAACTGCCCTACGGCGAGCCGTCCGGCCTGTACGACGGTGCGAGGGAATCCGTCTGGGGCGTGCTGACACAGAATAAGGTGGTCACCGGCACTGTCGCCACGCGTGACTACAACTACCGCACCGCCACCACGCCGCTGGATGCGGTCGTTTCAGTTCGCAATGATGCGGCGACGACGGGAGAACACTACCGCTACGGTGAGCCGTACAGTGAAGCGGGGGATGACAGCGACCCGGAGCCTGTCACCGAAAGCGGCGCGTTCTATGCCCGCATCCACCACGAGCGCGAGCTGAACAAATCTGCCCGCGTCCGCCTGTTCAGCAACGCCTCGCGCCTCACGCCCGGCCAGGTGCTGGAGCCGCAGGGCAACGTGATTTCCGCGCTGAAAGAGGGCGCGGTGACGACGATGGTGGCCTTCAGCGGCGCGCGCGATTCGCGGCTGCGCGTCTGCGTGTGGGGCCAGCCCTACACCGAGCGCTACTGCTTTCGCCCGTACCGACCCGCGCGCCCGGAAATCCACGGCACGCTGCCCGCCCGCGTTGAGAGCCGCGAGAAAAACGACATCTACGCGCACCTGGATGCGCACGGACGCTACCGCGTCAGGCTGGACTTTGACCGCAACGACAGCGAGCAGGGTTACGGCTATCTGTGGCTGCGCATGGCGAAGCCGTATGCCGGAGAGCGGTACGGCTGGCATATGCCGCTTACCGACGGCACCGGGGTGGCGATTGCGTACGGCAACGGCGACATCGACCTGCCGTACATCTCCCACGCCATGCACGACTCCGCACACCCCGACCTCGTTAACCGCGACAATCACACCCGCAACGTCCTGAGGACGCCTGCCAACAACAAGCTGCGGATGGAGGACAGGCGCGGCGAGGAGCATATCAAGCTCGCCACGGAGTACGGCAAGACCCAGCTCAACACCGGGCATATCGTGGACGCGCAGGGCAAACCGCGCGGCGCGGGCGCCGAGCTGCGCACCGACGATCGGGGCACCATCCGCGCCGGGAAAGGGCTGTTTATCAGCGCCGATGCCCAGCCAAAAGCGCAGGGCGAAGCGCTGGATATGGACGCCGCGCTTGCGGAAATCGACCGGCTCAACCGGCAGCTGCAGCAGCTGGAGATGGCCGCAGAACAGGCGCAGGCGCTGAAGGCGGATATCGACAGCCAGATTGCGATGTTTGAGCAAAGGCTGAAGCCGCTTAACGAGGCGATACTGTTCTCCGCGCCGGAAGGCATGGCCCTCACCAGCGGCGAGCATATGCAGATAGCGGCCGCGAAAAACGTCGCCATCAACGCCGGGGGCGATATCAGCGTCGGCGTGATGGGCAATATGACGGCGCTTGTCGGGGAAAAGCTGGGAATGTTTGCCCGCACCGGGCAGCTGAGCCTGAAGGCCAGCGAGGGCCCGATAGACGTGCAGGCGCAGAACGCTAATATGCGCCTGTTTGCTGAGAAAAAGCTGACCCTGACCTCAGAAAGTGACATCTCGTTTGCCGGCAAGAAACGCATCACGCTGATAGGCGGCGGCAGCTACCTGAAGCTTGAGGCGGGGAGGGTGGAGTACGGCACCACGGCGACCTATATGCGCAGGGTGAAGCGGACGATGGCGGCGGGGGCGGCGACATTGCCGCTGAATATACCCCGCGTGGGCACCTCTCATCTCTACTCGGCCATGTATCAGCTACAGGACAAACACGGCAATATTCTGGTCAATACGGCCTATCGCCTCACTACCCCATCCGGGCAGTCGGCAGCGGGTTACAGCGATAGCGAAGGTCGCACCGTACCGGTTTACACCCGCAAACAGGAAGACGTTGAGCTGCACGTTATTGTTAAGAAACCACAGCCGGAAGAACTAATGTGGTTTGTGGGGGAAACCGATACGCAGCAACTGGAAACCGAACTCAGGGAGAGCTAATCATAATGGAAATGCCCGATTTACCCGATACACCGACACCGGATACTCCCACCGGGGCGACAAACCAGCCGTGGGACTGCACCACGACGGGCGTCGAAATGGTCGAGAAACAGTCACGTCTGCCGACGGCGGAAAACCGTCAGTACCTGCATATCAAGGTGGAATACGCCATGCGTTTTCCGCAACTGTCGGCACATATTCGTCGGGAAGGTAAAACTTACCGGATGAGCCTAAAGCAGACCATGATGAGTGGTCTTATTCGCGTGGATGAAATAGCGCGAAACTACTGCTGGTACTACAAGGCGGAAGTGGCGTTTGATATGCGTACCACGCCGCCCCGTCCTTTTCTGAGCAGTACGCTGCTAAAAAAAGACGGCCCCGGCCGTCGCCACACCACCAATCCCTTTCCGGTGCCCGGCAAGGGGATATACCGACGCCCTGACGTGATTATTGTTAAGAACAAGCAGGATCGCTGGCCGGGTCTGGCAGGGCCGGATACCGAAGGCAATATGCACGGTGATAATCTGGCCCGCCTGGTGGAGGTGAAGTTTCCGGGGGATACGCTGTATGAAGATCAATATAAAGAATATATGAAGATTGTGGGCGGAATTGGTCATGAAGCTCGCATGACCATTCTTGAGATCCACGACTGCCGCCCGCAAGAGCAGCAGTGGGTTGACCAGGTGGTTAACGTGACGATGAAGGCCTGGCAGACCAGCGGCGCGAAGTATTGGCCGCTGGTTCTCTACCCGCCAGTCTTTATGCCCCGTCCGCCCTCCACACCCGTTGCCGCCAGAATCGAACCCTGGACTTACGCCGGTAAAGCCGTGGCCGACCTCAGTGAGGGCGCGGTGCGTGGCGTAGCCGAAGGCTGGAATGCACTGTCAAAAGAGGCGCAGCAGGTCCTGAATTCCGCGGCCAGCTGGCTTAACGACGGCGGCGAGTGGGTTTACCGGCAGGGAAGCGAGGCTTGGGTCTGGGCCAGCAAAACCGGTAAATCGGTGAAGTCATGGACCAACGCCCAGATACGTGCGGCCTGGGCAGAAATACAGCACGCCACCGATATGACGCTGGATATGCTGAAACAGGTGGACTGGGTACAGGTTTTAACCAACGTCGCGAAAACGGTCGGCGTTATTTTGGTTGCCGTGGGTCTCGGCGTTCTGGTGGTAACCCTGGGTATCCCGGAAGCCATTATTGGCGCGTTTTTACTGATTGTTCGTCTGGCAATAAGCGCCTGGGTAACACTGGCGGCTATTCTCGGTACGGGTACGGCGGCACTGGCAGCCGGTTAAAAAGGAGCAGGTATGGAATTGCAGGATTTTGAGCTGAACTACATCGAGAAATGGCTTCCGGAAGCTTCCGTTAAATATAAAGACGGCAGCCCGGCGGTCAATCTCGGTTTGATTATTACCGTCTTTTTTAAGAACGGGCATGCGCCGGAAGTTCGCCGCAGGATGGTTGAGTGCGTGGATCGCTTTTACGGCGAGTTTAAACCCTGGTTGAAAAAAACGATCACCCAAAAGTGGGTGGGTATTACTGAGAAGAATTACGCCAAAAAGCGGCAGGAGATCCTCGACTCAACGCCCGAGGAGATTTTTTCCTGGTATCTGGGTAGCGCAGAGAAGGATTTTTTGGCCCCTGATTACAGCGTTTTGATTATGGGGGAAAGAATTTTTCATAATGACAGCGATCGCTCAGTCATTAAGCTAACACTCCCGTTGTCACTGCTGAAAGAAGCTGATGGAAAGCAGCGTTATGAAGCTTGGTTGATGTGGCTATGTGACACCTTTTCGGTGGAAAGTGGTTATGCCGGACTGTCGTTTGCACTTCCTTATTCCCGTGAGCGAATGTTTCCCTATGAATTCGCCCTGGCGCAGCGTTTTTCCGGCGTAATGGTGGATTCCATTGGCACGCTTGAAGGTGACGGAGCCGTCATTGGCCTGAAAGGTGCGTGCTGGTACACCATTCTGGGCATGCCATGGCTCGAAAAATTGGGGGGCATGGAAAAATTAACGCATCGTTTGGCCAAAAACCCTGAAATAAGCCTGCTTCCCTATAGCAACGGGGTGATCATCAAAGCCGGTGCGCTTCCTCCGCCATTAGGCGAAATAAAATCCGAGGGATTGTCGCCACTTCTGGTCAAAGTTAACCAGCTCATTAAACCGGTGCGGTTTGATAAATCAAGATCTCTTCATTTCTACTCAGCATATGAAGGACATCAGTTCGATAAGGAATCCACCATGAAGTGGTACAGGCGCTTCGATGAGGCCAGCGCCCTGCTAGATAAAGATGAACTTGGTAAGTCATACGAACCTGTGCGCATCAAATGCTGGACAGACGAGATTGCACCTTATGCGGGGGAATGGGCCGCTATCGTTCACGGAACCACCAAATACATCCAGACGCGTGAAGGGCAGAAGATGCCAGCATTCGAGGATAAATATGGCAAAAAACATCGCGCCCGCTGGTCGCTGTTGAAACGCGATGATAAAGGAAGCGTTTTTATTATTCCTGAATGATTACATCAAGGCATTTTCATATGGATCTGAACTACATCGAGAAATGGCTGCCGGAAGCCTCCGTGAAATACAAAGACGGCAGCCCGGCGGTCAATCTCGGTCTGATTATCACCGTCTTTTTTAAAGACGGACATACGCCGGAAGTTCGCCGCAGGATGGTTGAGTGCGTGGATCGTTTTTACGGCGAATTTAAACCCTGGTTGAAAAAAACGATCACCAAAAACTGGGTCGGTATTACTGAGAAGAATTACGCGAAAAAGCGGCAGGAGATCCTCGATTCAACGCCCGAAGAGATTTTTTCCTGGTATCTGGGTAGCGCAGAGCAGGATTTTTTTGCTCCTGATTACAGTATTTTAATTATGGGCAAGCGAATTTTTCATAATGACAGCGATCGCTCAGTCATTAAGCTAACACTCCCATTGTCACTGCTGAAAGAGCCTGACGGCAAAAAGCGTTATGAAGGCTGGCTGATGTGGCTGTGTGACACATTTTCGGTGGAAAGTGGTTATGCCGGACTGTCGTTTGCACTCCCTTATTCCCGTGAGCGAATGTTTCCGTATGAATTTGCCCTGGCGCAGCGTTTTTCAGGTGTGATGGTGGATTCTCTTGGCACGCTTGAAGGTAGAGGAGCCGTCATTGGCCTGAAAGGTGCCTGCTGGTACACCATTCTGGGCATGCCATGGCTCGAAAAATTGGGGGGCACGGAAAAATTAACGCATCGTTTGGCCAAAAACCCTGAAATAAGCCTGCTTTCCTATAGCAACGGGGTGATCCTCAAAGCCGGTGCGCTTCCTCCGCCCTTGGGTGAAATAAAATCCGAGGGATTGTCGCCACTTCTGGTCAAAGTTAACCAGCTCATTAAACCGGTGCGGTTTGATAAATCAAGATCTCTTCATTTCTACTCAGCATATGAAGGACATCAGTTCGACAAGGACTCCACTATGAAGTGGTACAGGCGTTTCGATGAGGCCAGCGCACTGCTGGATAAAGATGAACTCGGTAAGTCATACGAACCTGCACCTCAAGATTAATTAGCATCAGCTAACGCAGAAAATAATGAATCGGTCAGAAGGGGGTTTGGACATTAACGCTGAGGCGCTGAAGACTTCTTCTCCTTTTGCCGAGGTTTAATTTCAGCGCGAACGGCGGCAAAAATAAACTTAGCCCTTGTCTCATCGTCACGCTTTTAAAAAAGCCGTTGGGCGCAACGATGGATCTATTCCGATACTCGACGGCTGTCAGCTTTATGCTGAAGCGTAAATAGAAAATGAAAGCAAGACGGAGAGCATGGCGCTGTGCGGTCTTTGCTGGCCGGGCTGGAGATATTGCGCTGCTCGCTTATTGCGCCGCTTCCCCAGCATTTAATCGAACTGCGTACCCTAAATCTGGACGATTCAAATGACTATCGCTGCCCGCTTTCAGCGGATGCAGAAACGCCGCGTGAATACTGCTCGGCGCTCACGATGTTGCTCCTGAATCAGTAACAGTCGGAAGAGCTGCGGGAACATATTAGTTTGAAAGTGTGAACGTTCTGGTTGAGGATTTAAAAGCTCCGTGCTTTGTGCTTACCGGAGCCGGGTTAATAATGACTAGCGGTGAGAAAGCGCCCGGCCCCCACTAAACCACCGCAAGGCGGGCAGCCTGCGCCACCCGCCTCAATTCCTACCCCTGCATCCACGTCCGGATGCCGTCGAGAAACATCTGGGTGGAAATCATGATCAGCACCAGGCCCATCAGGCGTTCCAGCGCGTTCACACCCTTTTCACCCAGCAGGCGCAGGAACAGCGACGACTGCAGTAGAATCGCCACCGTGCCGCCCCAGGCCAGCATCAGCGCCGCGACCAAATGCCCCATCTGGTTTGGATACTGATGCGACAGCAGCATTAACGTTGCCAGCAGCGACGGCCCGGCGACCAGCGGAATGGCCAGCGGCACGATAAACGGCTCTTCCCCGGCGGGCAGGCCGGTGGTGCTGCCTTCCTGGCTTGGGAAAATCATCTTAATGGCGATCAGGAACAGGATAATCCCGCCTGAAATCGACACGGTTTCCGCTCGCAGGTTGAGGAAGGCGAGGATTTTTTCACCGGCGAACAGGAAGATAAGCATCAGCCCGAGCGCTATCAGCAGCTCGCGGATCATAATCTTCCGGCGGCGCTTGGGTTCGGTGTGTTTGAGCACCGACATAAAAATCGGCAGGTTGCCCAGCGGGTCCATAATCAGGATCAGCAAGACCGCCGCGGATATAATTTCATTCATCTGTCATCCCCGAAAATCGAACAAATAAGTTCCGTTGCTAATACAGCGGATATCATTGATTAATTTCACTTGCGACTTTGGCTGCATTTTGTAAGGTGGATGGCAGTCTCAATTAATGCACACAACGCAAACACCTCTGCAGGATAAGTCGCTATGAAAAATGTAGGTTTTATTGGCTGGCGCGGTATGGTCGGCTCTGTACTCATGCAACGCATGGTAGAAGAGCGTGACTTTGACGCCATTCATCCCGTGTTCTTCTCTACTTCCCAGCTTGGTCAGGCCGCTCCTGCTTTTGCGGGCCAGACGAACGGCACGCTGCAGGACGCCTACTCTCTGGAAGCTTTGAAGGCGCTGGATATCATCATTACTTGCCAGGGCGGCGATTATACCAATGAAATCTATCCAAAGCTCCGTGAAAGCGGCTGGCAGGGGTATTGGATTGATGCGGCCTCTTCGCTGCGCATGAAAGACGACGCCATTATTATTCTCGACCCGGTGAACCAGCACGTTATTCAGGACGGCCTGAACAAAGGCGTGAAAACCTTTGTTGGTGGCAACTGCACCGTCAGCCTGATGCTGATGTCGCTGGGCGGCCTCTTCGCCAACGACCTGGTTGACTGGGTATCTGTCGCGACCTACCAGGCGGCATCCGGCGGCGGCGCGCGCCACATGCGCGAGCTGTTAAACCAGATGGGCCAGCTGTATAACGAAGTCTCCACCGAGCTTGCCAACCCGGCTTCCGCCATCCTTGATATCGAACGTAAGGTCACCGAACTTGGCCGCAGCGGCAACCTGCCGGTCGACAACTTCGGCGTGCCTTTAGCGGGCAGCCTGATTCCGTGGATCGACAAACAGCTCGATAACGGCCAGAGCCGCGAAGAGTGGAAGGGCCAGGCGGAAACCAACAAAATTCTCAACACCCGCACCGCGATCCCGGTTGATGGCCTGTGCGTTCGCGTGGGCGCGCTGCGCTGCCACAGCCAGGCGTTCACCATCAAGCTGAAAAAAGATGTCTCTATCCCAACCATCGAAGAACTGCTGGCGGCGCACAACCCGTGGGCGAAAGTGGTGCCAAACGACCGCGACATCACCATGCGCGAACTGACGCCAGCCGCCGTGACCGGCACGCTGACCACGCCTGTTGGCCGCCTGCGCAAGCTGAACATGGGGCCGGAGTATCTTTCCGCATTCACCGTCGGCGATCAGCTTTTGTGGGGTGCCGCCGAGCCGTTGCGCAGAATGTTGCGATTGCTCGCATAATTACACTTACATACTAAAGGGGCATTGCAGCCCCTTTTTTTTCGCGTCATAGATGGTGTATTCGCTTAATTCGCAGGAGTAAAACAATACGTTGGCTATGCTTAAGTCAGGGCGGTAGAAACCGTCATGATGGTTAGTTGGGCGGAACAGCTTACAGGGGGTTTTTTCGCTGTCCGTTAGGGTCAATGATAAGTGCCGGGTCGCGTGGCACACACAATAAACAGGACGAATACCATGTCTGTTCTTCCCGATAAAGACGTGATTAATGCGCTTATTGCGGGTCATTTCGCTGACCCCTTTTCCCTGCTGGGGATGCACAAGACGGAAGCCGGGCTGGAAGTGCGCGCGCTGTTACCTGACGCAACCGAAGTATGGGTTATCGAACCAAAAACCGGGCGCAAAGTCGGCAAGCTTGAATGCCTCGACTCGCGTGGCTTTTTCTGTGGCCTGATCCCGCGTCGTAAAAATCCTTTCCGCTATCAGCTGGCCGTTATCTGGCACGGCCACGAAAACCTGATAGACGATCCTTATCGCTTTGGCCCGCTGATTCAGGAAATGGACAGCTGGCTGCTTTCTGAAGGCACGCACCTGCGGCCGTATGAAACGCTTGGCGCGCATGCCGATACCATGGACGGCGTAACGGGGACGCGCTTCTCGGTCTGGGCACCGAACGCCCGCCGCGTGTCCGTCGTCGGGCAGTTTAACTACTGGGACGGCCGCCGCCACCCGATGCGCCTGCGCCGTGAAAGCGGCATTTGGGAGCTGTTTATCCCCGGCGCGCACCCCGGCCAGCTTTATAAATTTGAGCTGATCGACATCGAAGGCCACCTGCGCCTGAAAGCCGACCCGTACGCGTTTGAATCGCAGATGCGCCCGGAAACCGCCTCGCTGATTTGCGGCCTGCCGGAGAAAACCACCCTGAGTCCCGCAAGGCAGAAGGCCAACGGCTTTGACCAGCCGATCTCGATTTATGAGGTGCATCTCGGTTCGTGGCGTCGCCATGCCGACAACAATTTTTGGCTCAGCTACCGCGACCTGGCGGACCAGCTGGTGCCGTACGTCAAAGAGATGGGCTTCAGCCACCTCGAACTGCTGCCGATTAACGAACACCCGTTCGACGGCAGCTGGGGCTACCAGCCGCAGGGGCTTTACGCGCCGACGCGGCGTTTCGGCACGCGCGAAGACTTCCGCTATTTCATCAATGCCGCCCACGCGGCGGGGCTGAACGTCCTGCTCGACTGGGTGCCGGGCCACTTCCCGACGGACGACGCGGGGCTTGCGAAGTTCGACGGCACCTCGCTTTACGAACACGGCGACCCGCGCGAGGGCTACCACCAGGACTGGAACACGCTGATCTACAACTACGGGCGGCGTGAGGTCAGTAACTATCTGGTGGGCAACGCCCTTTACTGGATTGAGCGCTTCGGGATCGACGGCCTGCGCGTTGATGCCGTGGCCTCGATGATCTACCGCGACTACAGCCGCAAGCCGGGGGAATGGATACCTAACGATAAAGGCGGGCGCGAAAACTTAGAAGCTATCGAATTTCTGCGCAGCACCAACCGCATTATCGGCGAGCAAACGCCGGGCGCAGTTACCATGGCGGAAGAGTCCACTGACTTTACCGGCGTGTCGCGTCCGCCGTCGATGGGCGGGCTGGGCTTCTGGTTCAAGTGGAACCTGGGCTGGATGCACGACACCCTCGACTACATGAAGCTTGACCCGGTGCACCGCCAGTATCACCACGACAAAATGACCTTTGGCATGCTTTACAACAGCACCGAAAACTTCGTGCTGCCGCTTTCGCACGACGAGGTGGTGCACGGCAAGAAATCGATTCTCGACCGCATGCCGGGCGACGCGTGGCAGAAGTTCGCCAACCTGCGCGCCTACTACGGCTGGATGTGGGCGTTCCCCGGCAAAAAGCTGCTGTTTATGGGCAACGAATTTGCGCAGGGGCGCGAATGGAACCACGACCGCAGCCTCGACTGGCACCTGCTGGAAGGCGGCGACAACTGGCACCACGGCATACAGCGCCTGGTTCGCGACCTGAACCACACCTATCGCCACCACGCCGCGCTGCACGAGCTGGACTTTGACGGCTACGGCTTCGAATGGCTGGTGGTCGAGGACAAGGTCAACTCCGTGTTCATCTTCGTGCGCCGTGATTCAAAGGGCAACGAACTGATCGTCGCCAGCAACTTCACGCCGGTGCCGCGCTACAACTACCGCTTCGGCATTAACCAGCCGGGCCGCTGGCGCGAAGAGCTGAACACCGACTCGATGCACTATCACGGCAGCAATACCGGCAACAGCGGCGTGGTGCACAGCGACGCGATCCCAAGCCACGGGCGCGAAAACTCCCTGAGCCTGACGCTGCCGCCGCTTGCCACCGTCTGGCTGGTTCGGGAGGGCGACGAATGACGCAGCTAACCGCCGGGAATCCGGCTCCGTACGGCGCTTTCTACGACGGCAAAGGGGTGAACTTCACGCTGTTCTCGGCGAATGCCGAAAGGGTGGAGCTGTGCGTGTTTGACGAAAAGGGCCACGAGCGACGCTACGACCTGCCGACGCGCAGCGGCGATATCTGGCACGGCTATCTGCCGAACGCGAAGCCCGGTTTGCACTATGGCTACCGCGTTCACGGCCCGTGGGAGCCGCAAAACGGGCACCGTTTCAACCCGGCGAAGCTGCTGCTCGACCCGTGCGCGCGCCTGGTTGTTGGCGGGGCGAACGACCACCCGCATATGCACGGCGGCTACGACGAGCCAAACCTCGAAGACAGCGCGCCGCACATGGCGAAATGCGTGGTGGTGCAGGAGAAATTCGACTGGGAAGACGACGAGCATCCGCGCACACCGTGGGGCAATACCGTTATTTACGAGGCCAACGTTCGCGGCCTAACGCTGCTTCACCCCGGCATTCCGCAGGAGCTGCGCGGGACCTACGGGGCGCTTGGCCACCCGACGATGATTAACTACTTCAAGCGGCTGGGGATTACGGCGCTTGAGCTGATGCCGGTAGCGCACTTTGTCACCGAACCGCGCGTTGCGCGCCTCGGATTGAGCAACTACTGGGGCTACAACCCGCGCGCGTTCTACGCCGTTGAAGGCTATTACGCGATTAACCAGGATCCGCACAACGCCGCCAACGAGCTGCGCGGGGCGGTGAAGGCGCTGCACCAGGCAGGCATCGAGGTGATCCTCGATATCGTACTTAACCACAGCGCGGAGCTGGATCGCGATGGCCCAACCCTGTCGCTGAGCGGAATCGATAACCGTAGCTATTATTGGTTAATGGACAACGGCGATTACCAAAACTGGACCGGCTGCGGGAATACGCTGAATTTGAGTACGCCCGGCGTCGTTGACCAGATGGTGGACTGCCTGCGTTTTTGGGTCGATAGCTGCCACGTCGACGGTTTCCGCTTCGATCTGGCCTCGGTCATGGGGCGCACTCCGGAATTTCGCCAGGATGCGCCGCTGTTTGAGGCGATCAAAAACGATCCCGTGCTCTCGCAGATCAAACTGATCGCCGAGCCGTGGGATATCGGCCAGGGAGGCTACCAGGTGGGTAACTATCCGCCGCTGTTTGCGGAATGGAACGACCATTTCCGCGACGGGATGCGCCGCTTCTGGCTGCAAAGGGACCTCTCCCTCGGGGGCTTTGCCTGCCGGTTTGCCGGTTCAAGCGACGTCTATCGTCACGGCGAACGGCTTCCCTCTACCAGCATTAACTTAATCACCGCCCACGACGGTTTTACCCTGCGCGACTGCGTTAGCTTCAACCAGAAGCATAACGAAGCGAACGGCGAGGATAACCGCGACGGCACGAGCAATAACTACAGCAACAACTACGGATTTGAAGGCCTGGAAGCCAGTTTGACTATCAAAGAGCGGCGGCGCGACAGCGTTCACGCTCTGCTCACCACGCTGCTGCTTTCCCAGGGCACGCCGATGCTGCTCGCCGGTGACGAACACGGCCACAGCCAGCACGGTAACAACAACGCCTACTGCCAGGACAACGCCCTGACGTGGCTTGACTGGGAACACTGCAACGAGGGGTTAACCACCTTTACCGCGGCGCTGATTCATCTGCGCCAGTCTATTCCGGCCCTGACCCGAAATAGCTGGTGGGAGGAAGGCGATGACAACGTTCGCTGGTTAAACAAAGAGGCGCGTCCTCTGAGTGCTGATGAATGGCAAAACGGGATTCATCTCCTGCAAATCCAGCTGTCAGATCGTTGGCTTATTACGATAAACGCCACCGAAGAAGTGACCGATATCGTATTACCTGATGGGGAATGGCACGCCATTCCTCCGTTTGCCGGGGAGGATAACCCGGTTGTGATGGCGGTATGGCATGGGCCCGCGCATGGAGTTTGCGTGTTCCAGAAGTCATAAAAAGGAGTCAGTCATGGTTAGGTTTGAGAAGAACGATCCTCTGATGCTGGCAAGACAATTGCCGAACAAATCTGTAGCCCTGATTTTGGCTGGCGGTCGCGGTACACGGTTGAAGGACCTTACTGCCACGCGTGCTAAGCCTGCTGTCCACTTCGGTGGCAAGTTCCGTATTATCGATTTTGCGTTATCTAACTGTATTAACTCGGGTATTCGCCGCATTGGCGTTATCACCCAGTATCAGTCGCACACGCTGGTGCAGCACATCCAGCGCGGCTGGTCGTTTTTCAGCGAAGAGATGAACGAGTTTGTCGATCTCCTGCCCGCGCAGCAGCGCGTACATGGTGAAAACTGGTATCGCGGCACCGCGGATGCGGTCACCCAGAACCTCGATATTATTCGTCGCTACAAGGCTGAATACGTGGTGATCCTCGCCGGTGACCATATCTACAAGCAGGACTATTCGCGCATGCTTATCGACCACGTCGAAAAGGGCGCGCGCTGCACGGTGGCCTGCATGCCGGTACCGCTGCACGAGGCGACGGCTTTTGGCGTCATGGCGGTTGACGAAGAAGACAAGATTATCGAGTTCGTCGAAAAGCCCGCCAACCCGCCGTCGATGCCGGGTGACGACAGCAAAGCGCTAGCCAGCATGGGGATTTACGTCTTCGATGCCGACTATCTCTACGAGCTGCTGGAAGCCGATGACAAAGACGAAAACTCAAGTCACGACTTCGGCAAAGACATCATCCCTTACGTCATGAAGTCCGGCCAGGCGTTCGCCCACCCGTTCCCGCTTTCCTGCGTGCAGTCTGACCCGGACGCGGAGCCGTACTGGCGCGACGTGGGGACGCTGGAGGCCTACTGGAAAGCCAACCTCGACCTCGCCTCGGTGACGCCGGAGCTGGATATGTACGACCAGGAATGGCCGATTCGCACCCACATGGAACCGCTGCCTCCGGCGAAGTTTGTGCAGGACCGCTCGGGCAGCCACGGCATGACGCTGAACTCGCTGGTTTCCGGCGGGTGCATTATCTCGGGTTCGGTGGTGGTGCAGTCGGTGCTGTTCCCGCGCGTGCGCATTAACTCGTTCTGTAATATCGATTCATCGGTCCTGCTGCCGGACGTCAAGGTCGGGCGCTCGTGCCGACTGCGTCGCTGCATCATCGATCGGGCCTGCGAAATCCCGGAAGGCATGGTGATTGGCGAAAATGCTGAAGAAGACGGGCGTCGTTTTTACCGCTCGGAAGAGGGCATTGTGCTGGTGACTCGGGACATGCTGGCCAAGCTGCAAGGTTAGGAAGTAAGGATTGACCCATGCGCGGCGCGTGCCGCGCGTGGTCATTTTTCGATTGGCGCCTCACCTCTTTAGAAAAGCGCCGCGACTTGCCATACGGGAGCGATAATGCAGGTCCTACATGTATGTTCTGAAATCTTTCCACTGCTGAAAACCGGTGGCCTTGCGGATGTCTTAGGCGCTTTGCCCGCCGCCCAAATCGCAGGCGGCGTAGAAACTCGTGTTCTGCTGCCCGCGTTCCCGGATATCCGTCGCGGTATTGCCGATGTGCAGATCGTCGCCCATCGGGATACCTTCGCGGGTCATATGACTTTGTTATACGGCCACTTCAACGGCGTAGGGATTTACCTGATCGACGCGCCCCATTTGTACGACAGGCCGGGAAGCCCGTACCACGATACCAACCAGTTCGCCTACCCGGATAACGTGCTGCGTTTTGCGCTGCTCGGCTGGGTGGGTAGCGAAATGGCGTGCGGGCTGGATCCCTTCTGGCGCCCGGATATCGTGCATGCGCACGACTGGCACGCGGGGTTAACGCCGGCCTATTTACGCGCGCGCGGCAACCCGGCGAAATCCGTTTTTACCGTCCATAACCTGGCCTATCAGGGGCTGTTTTACGCCCATCACATGCATGAAATTGACCTGCCCTGGACGTTCTATGACATGAACGGCCTCGAGTTCAACGGTCAAATTTCGTACTTGAAAGCGGGCCTTTACTATGCTGATCATATTACGGCGGTCAGCCCGACCTACGCGCGGGAGATCACCGAGCCGCAGTTTGCCTACGGCATGGAAGGGCTGCTGCGCCAGCGTCACCGTGAAGGTCGCCTGTCCGGCATCCTCAACGGCGTCGATGAAAAGATTTGGGACCCGGCCCACGACCTGCTGCTCGCCTCGCGCTATAACCGCGACCGGCTGGAGGACAAGGCCGAGAACAAGCGCCAGCTGCAGGTGGCGATGGGGCTGAAGGTCAACGACAAGGCGCCGCTGTTTGCGGTGGTGAGCCGGTTGACTAGCCAGAAAGGGCTGGATTTGGTGCTCGAGGCGCTGCCGGGTCTGCTGGAGCAGGGCGGCCAGCTTGCGCTGCTCGGCGCGGGTGACCCGGTTTTGCAGGAGGGTTTTCTCGCCGCCGCGGCGGAACACCCCGGCCAGGTCGGCGTACAAATTGGCTATCACGAAGCCTTCTCCCACCGGATTATGGGCGGCGCGGACGTGATTCTGGTGCCGAGCCGCTTTGAGCCGTGCGGGCTAACCCAGCTTTACGGGCTGAAGTACGGCACGCTGCCGCTGGTTAGGCGCACCGGCGGGCTTGCGGATACCGTGGCGGACAGCTCGCTGGAAAACCTGGCGGACGGCATCGCCAGCGGATTCGTGTTTGAGGACAGCAATGCCTGGTCGCTGCTAAGAGCGATTCGGCGTGCCTTCGTGTTGTGGTCCCGCCCGTCGCTGTGGCGTTTTGTTCAGCGCCAGGCCATGGGTATGGATTTTAGCTGGCAGGTGGCGGCGCAGTCTTATCGCGACCTTTATCAACGCTTGATGTAATCATCCAGGAATCACCGATATGAACGCACCCTTTTCCTATGCATCACCCACGCTAAGCGTCGAGGCGTTAAAGCATTCGATCGCCTACAAGCTGATGTTTACCGTGGGGAAAGACCCTGCCATCGCCAACAAGCACGAGTGGCTTAACGCCACGCTGTTCGCGGTGCGCGACCGTCTGGTCGAACGCTGGCTGCGCTCCAACCGCGCGCAGCTTTCCCAGGAAGTGCGCCAGGTTTACTACCTGTCGATGGAGTTTCTGATTGGCCGCACGCTCTCCAACGCGCTGCTTTCATTGGGCATTTACGACGACGTAAAAAACGCGCTTGAGGAGATGGGGCTCGACCTGGAAGAGCTTATCGACGAAGAAAACGACCCCGGCCTCGGCAACGGCGGCCTCGGGCGTCTTGCCGCCTGCTTCCTGGACTCGCTGGCGACGCTCGGCCTGCCGGGGCGCGGCTACGGTATCCGCTACGACTACGGCATGTTCAAGCAGAACATCGTTGATGGCCGCCAGAAAGAGTCCCCGGACTACTGGCTGGAATACGGCAACCCGTGGGAGTTCAAGCGCCATAACACGCGCTACAAGGTACGCTTCGGCGGGCGCGTGCAGCTCGAAGGCAAGAAATCCCGCTGGGTTGAAACCGAAGAGATTCTCGCCGTCGCCTACGACCAAATTATTCCCGGCTACGATACCGACGCGACCAACACCCTACGCCTGTGGAACGCCCAGGCCAGCAGCGAAATCAACCTCGGCAAGTTCAACCAGGGCGACTACTTCGCGGCGGTAGAAGATAAAAACCATTCGGAAAACGTTTCGCGCGTGCTCTATCCGGATGACTCGACCTATTCCGGGCGCGAGCTGCGCCTGCGGCAGGAATATTTCCTGGTCTCCGCGACCATTCAGGATATTTTAAGCCGCCACTATCAGCTGCATAAAACCTACGCCAATCTGGCGGACAAAATCGCTATTCACCTCAATGACACCCACCCGGTGCTGTCCATTCCCGAACTGATGCGCGTGCTGATCGACGATCACAAGTTCAGTTGGGAGGATGCCTTTGAGGTGACCTGCCAGGTGTTCTCCTACACCAACCACACGCTGATGAGCGAAGCGCTGGAAACCTGGCCGGTGGACATGCTGGGCAAAATCCTGCCGCGCCACCTGCAGATTATTTTCGAGATTAACGACTTCTTCCTGAAGACCCTGCAGGAGCAGTATCCGAACGATACCGGCCTGCTGGGGCGCACGTCGATCATCGACGAGTCCAACGGCCGCCGCGTGCGAATGGCGTGGCTTGCGGTAGTTGCCAGCCACAAGGTGAACGGCGTTTCCGCGCTGCACTCCGACCTGATGGTGCAGTCGCTGTTTGCGGATTTTGCCGCCATCTTCCCGATGCGCTTCTGTAACAAAACCAACGGCGTGACGCCGAGGCGCTGGCTGGCGCTGGCAAACCCGCCGCTTTCGGAAGTGCTGGACGAAAATATTGGCCGCACCTGGCGCACCGATCTTAGCCAGCTGAACGACCTCAAGCAGCATATCGATTATCCGACCGTGCATCAGGACGTGCGCAAAGCGAAGCTCGCCAACAAAAAGCGGCTGGCGGACTACATCGGCCAGCAGCTCAACGTGGTGGTGAACCCGAACGCGCTGTTCGACGTGCAGATTAAGCGCATCCACGAATACAAGCGCCAGCTGATGAACGTGCTGCACGTCATCACGCGCTACAACCGCATCAAAGCCGACCCGACGGCGGAATGGGTGCCGCGCGTGAATATCTTCGCGGGTAAGGCGGCGTCGGCGTATTACATGGCGAAGCACATCATTCACCTTATCAACGACGTGGCGGCGGTGATCAACAACGATCCGGACGTTAAAGATCGTCTGAAGGTGGTATTCATCCCGAACTACAGCGTGAGCCTTGCGCAGATAATCATTCCGGCGGCGGATCTCTCCGAGCAGATTTCGCTGGCGGGGACGGAAGCGTCGGGCACCAGCAACATGAAGTTTGCCTTAAACGGCGCGCTGACCATCGGCACGCTGGACGGCGCGAACGTTGAGATGCTGGAGCACGTTGGCGCCGAGAATATCTTTATCTTTGGCAACACGGCGGAAGAGGTCGAAGAGCTGAGGCGCAAGGGCTACAAACCGCGCGAGTACTACGAAAAAGACGAAGAGCTGCACCAGGTGCTGACGCAAATCGGCACCGGCACCTTCAGCCCCGGCGAGCCAACCCGCTACCGCGACCTGCTGGATTCACTGATTAACTTCGGGGATCACTATCAGGTGCTGGCAGACTACCGCAGCTACGTGGACTGTCAGGATAAGGTGGACGAGCTGTACCGCCAGCCGGAAGAGTGGACGATCCGCACCATACACAATATTGCCAATATGGGCTATTTCTCGTCCGACAGGACGATTCAGGAATACGCCGACGAGATCTGGCATATCAAGCCGGTGCGGTTATAAAAAAATCCCCAGCAGAGCCTGCTGGGGATAATTTTTTTACTGGTAGGTGCCTACATAGGTCCAGTCTTCATTGCTGGCCTGGTTAGTCGGGAAATACCAACCGTTTTTAACTTTCAGCTCAAAATAGTCTCTGCGAACCGGGTTACCGGAATCGTAGAAGAAGATTTTACCCACGTTGCTTTCAAGATCTCTAACTCCCCAGTCGAGCAGCTTCGCCTGGCCGTACCACTGCGCCATCAGCGCATCAAACTGGTTTTTATCAACCCTGCTTTTGGTTAAGCGCGTTAGCTCATCGTTGTTACCGAGATAAATCCAGTCGTCATTATCCTTCTGATTGCTTGGGAAGTAGTGGCCCGTGGCGGCAGTTTTCTGCAAGAAGTACTCCGCCTTTTTGTTATAAGGGTTGTTGTAGATAAACAGCTGGCGGTCCTGAGTGGTTTTAGATCTTTCTCCCCACTCAAGAATGGCGTTCGCGTTGTAATAATGCTTCAGGAAACCTTCCGCGCTTTTGATTTGCTCGGCGTTGCCGAGGTAAATCCAGTCTGCGTTATCTTTCTGATTGGTAGGGAAGTACCAGCCTTTTCCAGCAAATTTTTGCAGGAAATATTCGGTTTTGCCGTTGTAGCCATTGTTATAGACAAAGGGCAGGCGGGATTCCTTGGTTTTGGCCCGTTCGCCCCAGTCGTAAACTTTCGAACTATTGAAATAGTACTTCACCAATTCTTCCGGGGTTTTCCGTGCATGGATATCCAGCTGCAGCGGGTGTGGCTTAAAGTTGATAAGCCCTGACGCATTGCCTAAAAACTTCCAGTTATTATCCGATGCCTGAGCCTTAGGCTGGCCCACGCGCGCCGTGGTTTTGAGATAGTAGTAATTGAAGTTTTTATCGCGGAATAAAGAGCCCGCTTTATCCTGATAAGTCCCTGTGCCCGCAAAAATACCTTTCAGCGGACCATAGGTTGCACTCAGCTCGTTTTCTAATGCTTCTGGCGTTTTGAATCTTTTGTTTTGCAGAACGTGATTGTCCTTCAGCAACGGCATTGCATCCAGAGCCGCGACGTAGCCATGCTCTTTACCAATCACTATTGCAGAAACAGGTTCCACGTCAGGCGCGATAATCATCTGGCTGGAAAGCGTTTTACCGCCGCAGATAACGCTGGCAGTCGTCGGCATGAGCGCGCGCTCGACGTTGATATGGAACTTATTCATCATGTTGCCGCTGATTCGGCTGGTTTGCAGCTTGTACAGGTCGCTGGCCTTCTGCTGATAATCGACCTGCAAAACGCATTTGGTGATATTTGCTAACGGGTCTGCGGCAAACGTATTGCCGTAGCTGCCAAACAGAGCCGGATAGACGTAGCTCGGTAGCACGCCCTGCGGATCGTAGAAGCCGACCAGCGTGACAACCGGGACACCTGCTTTAACCGGTTTACGCATATCAGCGATATTTTTCTCAACCATTTTTTTCTGCGCCGGGTCCCATACACGGTAGCCGGTTGAAGAGGAGAGATCCTGAATGCCGGTATTTTCGAAGAATGCTTGAATGATCTTTTGCGTGTAAAGCGTTGGCAGCGTGTATTGCGAAAGCGGCGAGCTAGGGGAGCCGTCGGCCATCGGGTCGTTGTTATAGCGATATAACCCGGCAAAAGGTGCCACGGTATCGCTGCCCACCGAGGCATTGCCCCCTCTGTCCCAGAAGAAGTTGGCAATAAAGCGCTGTTTATATGCGTCCCAGCCCCAGCCGGTGTGCGGGCCATGCAGGGAGCCTCTGCCATTTGCAGGATAGTGCCCCAGGCCGTAATGGTGGCCAAGCTCGTGGCTAAATTCGTTCCCCTTGGTTTCATGAAGCGTCGCTATACCTCCGCCACCGCTGTAGCCATGTTCAACAACACCGTTGATATAAGCGCCCCTGGCAATATGGTCGGTCACCAGGTTGAAATATTGCGGCTGCCACTGAGAGCCGCCGCCGGAAACGTTAACGCCATAGTTGGCATTATCAATACCAATTGAGACCAGTTCTTTGGCGATATATCCGCGCATGTCCCCGCTAAAGTCATCACCCGTAGTTTTGCTTGTTTGGGGATTCCTATAGGTTGTGCCATCGGGTAGGACTATTTTAGGAAAATGGATTTCTGAATAATTACCGACGGTGAGCAGTGATATCGGAAGTTTTTGGAAATAATCTGCAGCCAGCTGTTTATTCTGCTCCAGGTCATTTTTCGCAACGGGAAGGGTTAACATCCCAAGACGGGTGTTTTGAATCATCATGTGGTTTTCGGCACCGACCTCAATATTGGTCAGCCTGCCGGTTTCCGAACGATCATTTTTGAAGGTCAGCGTCAGCCCCGGCTGCACCCACTGCCACGGCAGGTTGGCCGTCCATGCGTTTTTCGCATAGATAACATCAGGTTTTACGGCATCCTGCGGATGTGGATTATCGCTTAGCGGGAGCGATGCAGGCGGTGCCATTTCAACGGTGCCCAGCTTTTTGCCAGCCTTGTCGTAGGCTTCCACGCTAATTTTTTGTGATGTCGTCGTAGAAGGAATAAAGATAACCAGCGTTTCGCGGGCAGCGATCAGGTGCGGGGAATCGCTTGTACCTGGCGCAGGATCGATAGTGTGCGTTTGGGCGACTTTAACCGTGCCCGGCAGCGTACCTGTTGTATTTTGAACAAGAGACGCAGGGCTGAGAAATGCCAATGTTTCAGGGGCCGATTTTGCAGCCGTGGGCAATAATAATAGAGGAATTAAATAAGCCAGTTTTTTCATAGTAAATCCTTTACTTTGAAATTTAATGAGAAGGTAAATATAAAGCGAAAGGGATTTTATACGAGGTGTTGGCTTTACCGGCTTAGAACTTATTGAATTGTTGGTTAACTAATGCTTAATAAAAATTAAATGATGATTCACCCCTAACTCATATTAAGGGTGAATTTATTTGGAAGAATTATCTATTTGATATGTCGCTAGCAAAGCTCAAGCTGCACGTTATTATCTGTGATCACCTTCATCACGCCCGCCGGCGGCAAAATATCCGTATAAACCTGATCGACGAGGCTAATACTGCCGAGGTTGACCATCGCGTTGCGGCCAAACTTGGAGTGGTCGACGACCAGCATCACGCAGCGCGAGTTGTCGATGATGGCGCGCTTGGTGCGCACTTCGTGGTAGTCAAACTCCAGCAGCGAACCATCGCCGTCGATGCCGCTGATGCCGAGAATGCCGAAATCAAGGCGGAACTGGGAAATGAAGTCCAGCGTGGCTTCGCCGATGATGCCGCCGTCGCGGCTGCGCAACTCGCCGCCCGCCAGAATAATGCGGAAATCTTCTTTCACCATCAGCGTGTTGGCGACGTTCAGGTTGTTGGTCACCACGCGCAGGTTGCTGTGGTCCAGCAGCGCGTGGGCGACGGCTTCCGGCGTGGTGCCGATATCAATAAACAGCGTGGCGCCGTTGGGGATTTGGCTGGCCACCTTGCGGGCGATACGTTCTTTTTCCGCCGTTTGGGTCGCCTTGCGGTCGTGCCACGAGGTGTTCACCGAGCTGGACGGCAGCGCCGCGCCGCCGTGGTGGCGCATAATCATGTTCTGGTCGGCAAGGTCGTTCAGATCGCGGCGAATGGTCTGTGGGCTAACCGCAAACTGCTCTACCAGCTCTTCGGTGCTGACATATCCCTGCTTTTTAACCAGTTCAACAATCGCATCATGACGTTGTGTTTGCTTCACGCTGCTCTACTCCTGATTCTTATGTTCGTTTTCGCGCATGCAAAGTATCGACCAGCGCCATCGCCAGGCCTACCAGTAACCCGGTAACGTGGGCGGCGTTGGCAATCGACAAACCTAAAATATTGAAGAAGCCCAGCACAATCCACAGCACCGCAAAGGCCATCAGGCCGCGCTGCATGTAGATGCCGCTTTCTGGATCGCGTTCGCCGCGCAGCCAGACATAGCCCATCAGCGCGTAGACCGAACCGGACAAGCCGCCGAACAGCGGGCCGCTGAATTTGGCCTGCACATAGCCGCTCAGCAGCGCAGAGATAATCGTCAGCGTAATGAGTTTTCCGCTCCCCAGACGCTTCTCCAGCGGGCCGCCGAGATACCACCACCATAGCAGGTTGAAGGTGATATGCAGCAGGGAAAAATGCATCAGAGCGTGGGTGAAATAGCGCCAGAATTCATAGCGCAGGCTGTCGTCGTAGGGCCATGCCAGCAGGACCATCACGTTGCGATCGCCCAGCACCTGCATCGCCAGGTAAACCAGCACGCAGGCGGCGATCATCAGCAGGGTAAACGGCCCGGCCTTTTGCTGAATGGTCGCCATAAACGGGTAGCGCTGATAGCGCAGGCCGCTTGCGGTATCGCCCGCCGCCCAGCTTGCCGCCAGATAGCGCGCGTCGCCGGGGTTGGTAAGGAACTGCTCCAGCTCGTGGCGGACGCGGGCTTCCTGGCTGTCATCCGCCAGCCAGACGTCGCTTTGATTATGCTGTTGAATCGTGAGGATAACGCCCTGCGTCGCCATATAGTCGACAAACGCCTGCGCGACGCGCGGGTTGGCAAACGAGGTGATCATGATCATAGGTTTCAACCAAATCCGTACAAAAGGGAGCAGTATACCTGCAACGAGCGGCTTTGCTGAACCTTATGCTGTGCCGTGCGCGACTTCCGCCGGGAAATGGCGATGCCACGCATCGAACCCGCCGTCCACGCTGTAAACGCTGTCGTAACCCTGTTGCAGCAGGTACTGCGCTGCACCCTTGCTGCTGTTGCCGTGGTAGCACATCACCATCACCGGCGTGTCAAAATCGGTCTGACGCAGAAATTCCACCAGGCGGTCGTTGGTCAGGTGGAAAGCGCCCGGCGTGTGGCCCATCGCATAGCTTTGCGGATCGCGGATATCCACTAATACCGCCAGTTTCTGGTGCAGCTTCTGGTGCGCTTCTTCCACACCAATACATTCAAATTGATCCATAGCTTGCTCGTATACAGATAAAGGAAAGGGGGGCCTGGGCGTCATACTAAGCGAAACCCGCCGCTGGCCGCTGATATTAACGTCATTATGTTATCCATATCACGCAGAAATGTTTTTTTTTCGTTACCAAAATGCCGGTCACTTGCTATTATGAGCGATAACGAACATTTATGAGCTTTAACGAAAGTGTGTGAGGGCAGCATGGAAACCAAAGATCTGATTGTCATTGGCGGCGGCATCAACGGTGCCGGTATCGCGGCAGATGCAGCAGGCCGTGGCCTGTCTGTATTAATGTTGGAGGGGCAAGACCTTGCCTGCGCGACGTCCTCCGCCAGCTCTAAGCTTATCCACGGCGGCCTGCGCTATCTGGAACACTACGAATTCCGCCTGGTCAGCGAAGCGCTGGCCGAACGCGAAGTGCTGCTGAATATGGCCCCGCATATCGCCTTCCCGATGCGCTTCCGCCTGCCGCACCGCCCGCACCTCCGTCCGGCATGGATGATTCGCATCGGCCTGTTTATGTACGACCACCTCGGCAAACGCACCAGCCTGCCAGCCTCAACCGGCTTGCGTTTTGGCGCAGATTCGGTCCTGAAGCCTGAAATCGTGCGCGGTTTCGAATATTCCGACTGCTGGGTGGATGATGCTCGTCTGGTGCTTGCGAACGCGCAGATGGTGACGCGCAAGGGCGGCGAAGTGAAAACCCGCACCCGCGCAACCAGCGCCCGGCGCGAAAACGGTATGTGGATCGTTGAGGCGCAGGACATCGATACCGGCGAAACCTTCACCTGGCGCGCGCGCGGCCTGGTCAACGCAACCGGCCCGTGGGTCAAAGACTTCTTTGACGATGGCCTGAAGCTGCCGTCGCCGTACGGCATCCGCCTGATCAAAGGCAGCCACATCGTGGTGCCGCGCGTACACAAGCAGAAGCAGGCCTACATTCTGCAAAACGAAGATAAGCGCATCGTGTTTGTCATTCCGTGGATGGACGAGTTTTCGATTATCGGTACCACCGACGTGGAGTACAAAGGCGATCCGAAAGCGGTGCACATCGACGAAAGCGAGGTGAAATACCTGCTGGACGTTTACAACGAGCACTTCAAGAAGACGCTTTCCCGTGAGGATGTGGTGTGGACCTATTCCGGCGTGCGTCCGCTTTGCGACGACGAATCCGATTCACCGCAGGCGATCACCCGCGACTACACGCTCGATATCCACGACGAGAACGGCAAAGCGCCGCTGCTGTCGGTATTTGGCGGCAAGCTGACGACCTACCGCAAGCTCGCCGAGCACGCGATGGACAAGCTGCAAACTTATTACCCGGCGATTGGCCCGGCGTGGACCAAGGGCAGCAAACTGCCGGGCGGGGATATCTCCGGCGACCGCGACGATTTCGCCGCCCAGCTGCGCCGCCGCTACTCGTTCCTGAGCGAAGGCCTGGCGCGCCGCTTTGCCCGCACCTACGGCAGCAACAGCGAGCTGATTCTTAAAGAGGCGAAGTCCATTGAGGATTTGGGCGAGCACTTCGGGCACGAGCTGTATGAAGCCGAGCTGCGCTACCTGGTCGAGCACGAGTGGGTACGCCGCGTGGAGGATGCAATCTGGCGACGCACCAAGCTGGGCATGTGGTTAACCGACGAACAGCAGGCGCGGGTGGCGCAGTGGCTGGCAAAGCGGGCGGGTAAGCCGTCGCTGTCTTTGGCTTCTTAAGTAAGCGGTGGATGGCGCTAAGCGCTTATCCACCTGACATTTATCTACACCCCATATCCCATCATCTTCAAGAGCTTCTGCGCGTGCTGCACCGCGTCCTGGCGATGCGCGACGCCGAGCTTCTGGTACAAATTGCGAATGTGCGTTTTGATAGTGGTGGCCGCCACGTCCAGCTCGCCCGCGATTTGATCGTTGCTATAGCCCGAATAAATCAGTCCCAGCACCTGCCATTCGCGCTGGGTCAGCGGGCTGGTGCGGATAAGCTCCGGGACTTCCGGGTGCGTCAGCAGACGGTTCACGAAGCTTTCGTCGAAGTGGGCGAACTTGTGGCGGTGGTGCTGGTTAATCTCGCGCAGAATGCGCTGGGCGCGGTGCTGGTCCAGCTCCGGCAGCGTGTTAAGCTGAATAAGCTGACGCAGCTGCTGCGCCATCGCTTCGCCTTCAATGACAAAGTGGCTGATAAATCCTGTGCGGTTGGCGAGCGCCAGCGCTTCGAGCAGCACGCGCTGCGCGTCGCTTTTGCGCCCGGCCTGCCAGTAAAGCTGGTTTAGCAGCAGCAGGTTGCGGTTGAGATCGCTCATCAGGCGCAGGCTGCGCGCGTTTTCGTTTAGCTCTTCCAGCACCATTTCCGCCGGGTCAAACTCGCCCAGGAGGATCTGCGCGCGGGCGATATTGCGCCATTGGCTTTGCAGGAAGTGGTTGTTGGCAAACTCCGGTTTCGGCGTCTGGCGCAGCCAGTTGGCGGCCGATTTTTTATCGCCAATCATCTGCCAGTAAATCACCCGCACCTTGTCGGCGTTGGACACCCAGTCGCTGTGGTACGGCCCGTTGCCGAGCAGGTTTTCGAGGCGGTTCAGGTGGCTGCGGGCGTTATCCAGATCGCCGCGCGCCAGCGAGCACTGCACCAACAGCGCCAGGCACTGTAGCTGCTGCTGCGGCTGGTAACCGGCGAGCACTTCCACGCCGTAGCGCGCGGAGGCTTCGGCCTCGTCCAGGCGCGACCAGGCCCACAGCAGCTGGGCGCGGATGCGCAGCAGAAACTCGTGCAGCGGGAGCTGCTCCAGGTGCTGCTCGCGGATCAAAATAAAGGCTTTTTCCTGCGTTTCCCACGCGGCCTGTAAGAACCCTTGTGCGAGGAGAATTTCGCTTTGCTGGATCAGGCTCCACAGCGCGTAGTGCCAGACGTCGTGACGGCGGGCCATCTGTTCGGTCTGCTGCATCACCGACAGGGATTTGGTGAGATCGCCCTTGCAGTGCAGCACTTCGCCGTGCACCGAAGTGGCGACGATGCGGCTGTAATAGTTCGCCAGCGGGAGCATATCGAGGGCGATCATCGCCAGCCGCTCGGCTTCGACCGGATCGCCGTCGTTGATGGCGACCTGCGCGCGCAGGGCGTTAAATTCCCCGTGCAGCGTGTCGTCCATCACCAGATTCATTTCCTGCTCGGCGCGGGCCAGCAGGGTGTTCACTTCGCTGTAGCGGTGCTGGCTTTGCATCAGCCACGCCTGGAGCAGCACCAGCTTCGGATTTTCCAGCAGGCTTTCCCACGGCAGCGCCTTCAGGGACTCTTCCAGCAGCGTGAGTTCGCTGTGGTTGAACAGCGCCCAGGCGTGATGCAGCAGGATATCGCGCAGCATGCTGGCGTCGCCTGCGGCAAGGGCGTGGTGGATGGCTTCGCTCGGGAAGCCCTGTGCCATCCAGCTTTCGGCGGCGGCGCGGTGAATGTCGGGCAGCTCGGCGGCAAGCTCCCACTGGCAGCGCTGGCGCAGGAAGCTGCCGAACAGCGGGTGGAAGCAGAACCATTCGCCCGAGTCATCCATGCGTTGCAGGAACAGCCCCTGGCGTTCGGTTTCCTCGAGGCGCATCTGGCCGTTTTCTTCGCCGGTGACGCGCACGATCAGCGCGTCGTTCATCGAGCGCAGAATCGAGCTGCGCAGCAGGAAGTTGCGGGTGTCCGCGTCCACGTTATCGAGCACTTCATCCACCAGATAATCCGACAGATGGCTGGCGTTGATGCCGGAAAGTCGGCGCGCGGAGTGGTGCGCGGGCGTGTTGCTCTGGCGGGCGGACAGGGCGATGAGCTGGAGGGCCGTCGCCCAGCCGGCAACGTCGTCGCACAGGCGGCTGCTGTCGGCAGGCTCGATAGGCGTGTTCAGGCGGCAGTCGAAAAACTGCTTCGCCTCCTGGTGGGTGAAGGCGAGCTGCTGGCTGCCGATCTCCAGCAGCTGGTCGCGCACGCGCAGGTTAGCAATGCCAAGCTGCGGCAGGTTGCGCGACAGCACCACCAGCGTCAGGTTTTCCGGCTGATGGCGGATGAAAAAGCGCATCGCCTCGTGGATCACCGGATTGTTGATCAAATGGTAATCATCTATGACTAAAAAGACCGGCAGATGCCACTCCGCCAGCTCGATAAAAAGCTGGGCAAACAGCGACGAAAGGCTCGCGTACTGGCGTTTTTGCGCCATAACTTCACTGCTCTGGCAATGGCCGCCGGTGGCCTGCTGGAGAGCCGTGATGAGATAACTGGCAAAGCGTTCCTGTTGGTTGTCACCCTCATCGAGGGAGTACCAACCTAACTCATTTTTCCCTGCTGCCCACTGGGAGACCAGTGTGGTTTTGCCATAGCCTGCCGGGCTTGTGATCAACGCCAGCCGATAGTTAGCGGCGGTTGATAACTTCACCAACAGACGGTCGCGAACCACGGTATTTTCCAGACGTACCGGGCGACTCAATTTGGATGGGATCAACATAGTCAGTCACTTCACTGTGTGAAATTTCCCGTCAAAATTCGAGCCGCAGCGACGTGCTGCAACGCGATTTATGAGGGGAAAAGACATTAGGGATGAATTTTTTTACGCTTCGTAATTAATGCTTACCGTAAAGGTCGGCCAGTTTGAGTTTTATTGCAAGATTGTTGAACTTTCTGTGCCTGGTAAGTTGCACCTTGTCACAATTCCATATTTTTATCGAATGGGTTTCATGCTAGTCATACTTTTTTCACGATAAATAAGCGCGCGTTTTCCGCGCCATTGCTGGAAAGAAAACGGTTTCAGCCGAAACGGCTGCACCGGCGTTACAGGAACGTAAAAGGTTAAATGTTGTCCGAATTTGGGCGGGGGTTTTCTTCTGCCAGCCGAGCGTTAGGTGGTCGCGATCACACTTTTAGCTCATCCCCGCCACTCATCCCTGTCTAATCCCCCTCAGGATGAGGAATAAGCCCAGGCCGCCCGGCACACTAGCGGGCAATGCATTTTTGAACATCACAGGACCCGATTCTCTATGTCACAGCCGACCTTCAAAAAAGAACAGTTTCAGGCTGCACTGACCCGTCAGTGGCAGCGTTACGGTCTTCAAGCCGCCAGCGAAATGACGCAGCACCAGTGGTGGCACGCCGTGAGCGGCGCGCTGGCTGAGCTGCTGGCCGCACAGCCGGTGGCGAAACCGCAGGCGAAGCAGCGCCACGTAAACTACATCTCAATGGAGTTTCTGATTGGTCGCCTGACCGGCAACAATCTGCTGAATCTCGGCTGGTATCAGGAGGTGGCGGACGAGCTGGAAGCCTTTGATATCAACCTGACCGATCTGCTTGAAGAAGAGACCGACCCGGCGCTGGGCAACGGCGGCCTGGGGCGTCTGGCGGCCTGTTTCCTGGATTCAATGGCGACGGTCGGCCAGTCGGCGATTGGCTACGGCCTGAACTACCAGTACGGCCTGTTCCGCCAGTCGTTTAAGGACGGCCAGCAGATGGAAGCCCCGGACGACTGGAAGCGCGGCAGCTATCCGTGGTTCCAGCACAACGCGGCGCTCGATGTGCAGGTTGGCGTAGGCGGCAAGGTGGTGAAAGACGGCAAAAACATCCGCTGGGAACCGGCGTTTGTCTTCCAGGGCGAAGCCTGGGATCTGCCGGTGCTGGGCTACCGCAACGGCGTGGCGCAGCCGCTGCGCCTGTGGCAGGCAAAACACGCCCATCCGTTCGACCTCACCAAATTCAACAACGGCGATTTCCTGAAGGCGGAACAACAGGGCATCGACGCCGAGAAACTGACCAAAGTTCTTTACCCGAACGATAACCATCTGAACGGCAAAAAGCTGCGCCTGATGCAGCAGTACTTCCAGTGCGCCTGTTCGGTGGCGGATATTTTACGTCGTCATCACCTCGCGGGCCGCAGGCTGGCGGAGCTGGCGGATTACGAAGTCATTCAGCTTAACGATACTCACCCAACCATCGCCATTCCTGAACTGCTGCGCGTGCTGATCGACGAGCATCAGCTGAGCTGGGACGACGCCTGGGCCATCACCAGCAAAACCTTCGCCTACACCAACCATACGCTGATGCCGGAAGCGCTGGAGTGCTGGGACGAGAAGCTGGTGAAGGCGCTGCTGCCGCGCCACATGCAGATCGTCAACGAAATCAACGCCCGCTTCAAAAAGCTGGTGGACAAAACCTGGCCGGGCGACGAGGCCGTCTGGGAGAAGCTTGCGGTCGTGCACGGCAGGCAGGTGCGCATGGCGAACATGTGCGTGGTGAGCGGATTCGCGGTGAACGGCGTGGCCGCGCTGCACTCCGACCTGGTGGTGAAAGACCTGTTCCCGGAGTATCACCAGCTTTGGCCGAACAAGTTCCACAACGTCACTAACGGCATCACGCCGCGCCGCTGGATTAAACAGTGCAACCCGGCGCTGTCCGCGCTGCTCGACAAAAAGCTCAAGAAAGAGTGGGCGAACGATCTGGACGTGCTGGAAGGCCTGGAAAAATTTGCCGACGATGCGAAATTCCGCAAGGAATACCGCGATATCAAATACCAGAACAAAGTGAAGCTGGCCGCCTTTGTGAAGGCGCGCACCGGCATCGTCATCAGCCCCGACGCGCTGTTCGACGTGCAGATTAAGCGCCTGCACGAGTACAAGCGCCAGCACCTGAACCTGCTGCACATCCTCGCGCAGTACAAAGAAATCCGTGAAAACCCGCAGGCCGACCGCGTGCCGCGCGTGTACCTGTTCGGTGCGAAAGCGGCGCCGGGCTACTACCTGGCAAAAAATATTATCTTCGCCATCAACAAGGTGGCCGAGGCGATCAATAACGATCCGGTCGTTGGCGACAGGCTTAAGGTCGTGTTCCTGCCGGACTACTGCGTTTCCGCAGCGGAGATCATGATCCCGGCGGCGGATATCTCCGAGCAGATTTCTACCGCGGGCAAAGAGGCATCCGGCACCGGCAACATGAAGCTGGCGCTGAACGGCGCGCTGACCGTCGGCACGCTGGACGGGGCAAACGTCGAAATCGCCGAGAAGGTGGGCGAGGAAAACATCTTTATCTTTGGCCACACCGTCGAACAGGTGAAGGCGCTCAAGGCCAAAGGCTACGATCCGGTGAAATGGCGTAAGAAAGACAAGGCGCTGGACGCGGTGCTCAAAGAGTTGGAAAAGGGCGTTTATGCAGACGGCGACAAGCACGCGTTTGACCAGATGCTGCACAGCATCGGCAAAGAGGGCGGCGACCCGTATCTGGTGATGGCTGACTTCACCGCCTACGCCGAGGCGCAGAAGCTTGCCGATAAGCTGTATCTCGACCAGGAAGCCTGGACCCGTGCCGCGATTCTGAACACCGCGCGCTGCGGCATGTTCAGCTCCGACCGCTCGATTCGCGATTACCAGCAACGCATCTGGCAAGCTAAACGCTAAGGGATCGACATGGACAGCAAACGCCTTGATAACGCCGCGCTGGCGGCAGGAATTAGCCCGAACTACATCAACGCGCACGGTTTGCCGCAGGCGATTCCGGCGGATACCAAGCTGCGCCTGCTGGAGGCCATGAGCCGCACCGCCGCCCCTAAAAAGGTGGCGGTCACCCCTTTGCCCAACGTGCAGGTGTTTACCGCCGGGACGAAAATGGCGCTGCCGCTGGAGGGCCACGGTGAATTTACCTGGCTGCTGACGACGGAAGAAGGGAAAGAACACAAGGGGCACGCTCAAGCGGGTAAGAAGCTGGCGCTGCCCGCGAAGCTGCCGGAAGGCTATCACGAGCTGACCGTTAGCCAGAACGAGCATCGCTGGCAGTGCCGGGTGATCGTCGCCCCCAAGCGCTGCTATGAACCGGAGGCGCTGCTGCAGGACAAGAAGCTGTGGGGCGCGTGCGTGCAGCTCTACACGCTGCGTTCCGCCCATAACTGGGGCATCGGCGACTTTGGCGATTTGCAGCGCATGCTGGTGGACGTCGCCAAACGCGGCGGGTCATTTATCGGCCTGAACCCGATTCACGCGCTTTACCCGGCGAACCCGGAAAGCGCCAGCCCGTACAGCCCGTCGTCGCGCCGCTGGCTGAACGTTATCTATATCGACGTTAACGCCGTGGATGATTTCCTGCTTAGCGACGAAGCGCAGGCCTGGTGGAGCATGCCGACCACGCAGCACACGCTCGGCCAGGTTCGCGATGCACAATGGGTCGACTACGCCACCGTCACCGTGCTGAAAATGGCAGCGCTGCGCATGGCGTGGAGGCAGTTCTCGCAGCGTACCGCGCGCGACGAGCAGGTGCAGGCGTTCCAGGCATTTGTGGCGGACGGCGGCGATAGCCTTTATTTCCAGGCCGCTTTCGACGCGCTGCATGCGTATCAGGTGAAAGAAGATGAAATGCGCTGGGGCTGGCCGGTATGGCCGGAAGGCTTCCGCGACGCGCATAGTCCGGAAGTGAAAAAGTTCTGCGGCGAGCATAGCGACGAGGTGAACTTCTTCCTCTGGCTACAGTATCTGGCGCACATCCAGTTTGAGGCCTGCTGGCAGACCAGCCAGGGCTTTAAGATGCCTATCGGCCTGTACCGCGATCTGGCGGTTGGCGTGGCGGAAGGCGGCTCGGAAACCTGGTGCGACCGCGAGCTGTACTGCCTGAAGGCGTCCGTGGGCGCGCCGCCGGATATCCTCGGCCCGCTCGGTCAGAACTGGGGCCTGCCGCCGATGGACCCGCACGTGATTACCGCGCGCGCCTACGCGCCGTACATCGACCTGCTGCGCGCCAATATGACCAACTGCGGCGCGCTGCGCATCGACCACGTCATGTCGATGCTGCGCCTGTGGTGGATCCCGTACGGTGAAACGGCGGATAAAGGCGCGTACGTGCACTACCCGGTGGACGATCTGCTGTCGATCCTGGCTCTGGAGAGCAAGCGCCATAACTGTATGGTGATCGGCGAAGATCTGGGGACGGTGCCGGTTGAGATCGTCGGCAAGCTGCGCGACAGCGGGGTTTACTCGTACAAGGTGCTTTACTTTGAGCATGACAACGAGAAGCAGTTCCGCGCGCCGAAGGCCTGGCCGCGCCAGTCGATGGCGGTGGCGACCACGCACGACCTGCCGACGCTGCGCGGCTACTGGGAAAGCGGCGATCTGACGCTCGGCAAAACGCTGGGGCTGTATCCGGACGAAGACGTACTCTCCGGGCTGTATCTGGACCGCGAGCGCGCCAAACAGGGCCTGCTCGACAGCCTGCATGAATACGGCTGCCTGCCAAAACGGGCGGGGCATAAGGCATCGTTGATGGCGATGACCGCAACCCTCAACCGCGCTATGCAGCGCTATATCGCCGACAGCAACAGCGCGCTGCTCGGCCTACAGCCGGAAGACTGGCTGGGCATGGCGGAGCCGGTGAATATTCCGGGTACCAGCTATCAGTACAAAAACTGGCGCCGCAAGCTATCGACATCCCTTGAGAAAATGTTTGCCGATGGCGAAGTGAACAAGCTGCTGAAGGATTTGGATAAGCGGCGCAGGAAGGGATAGGGGTTGAATGATATGTCGGGTGGCGCTGCGCTTACCCGACCTACGAAATTGGTGTTGTAGGGTGGATAAGCGCAAGCGCCATCCACCGCTATTTCGCATCAGTAGTAAGAGTGCTCACCGCGCTGGTGTTCGGTCAAATCGCGAACGCCCTTCAGTTCCGGGAATTCGGCCAGCAGCTGTTTCTCGATGCCTTCTTTCAGCGTCACGTCGACCATGGAACAGCCGTTGCAGCCGCCGCCAAATTGCAGGATCGCATAGCCTTCATCGGTGATTTCCATCAGCGTTACGCGTCCGCCGTGGCCTGCGAGCTGCGGGTTAACCGTGGCCTGCAGCATGTATTCCACGCGCTCCATCAGCGGGGCGTCGTCGGAAACTTTGCGCATTTTGGCGTTCGGCGCTTTCAGCGTCAGCTGGGAACCGAGCTGGTCGGTCACGAAATCGATTTCTGCGTCTTCGAGGTAGGGCGCGCTCAGCTCATCGACATAGGCGGTCAGCTGCTCGAATTTTAACGCTGTGTCACTTGCTTCAACCGCATCCGGCGGACAATAGGACACCCCGCACTCCGCATTAGGAGTACCAGGATTGATAACGAATACGCGGATTTGCGTCCCTTCTTCCTGACCTGCCAGCAGTTTGGCAAAGTGAGATTGTGCAGTATCGGAAATACGGATCATAACGATTGCTCAATAGTTGACTATTTTAGTCGGTTATAATACGCCCATCATCGAGGGTCTACAAGGTTCGACAAAGGCACCATACCTGGATAGTCGCCGCGCCCTGCTGCTTAAGCAACCGCGCAATTTCCGCCACAGTACTGCCCGTCGTGACGACATCATCCACAATGACCATATGGCGACCCGCCGCTGAAAATTCAACCCTGAACGCCCCTTTGAGATTGCCGCGCCGCAGCCTCGCGCTGAGCTGGTGCTGGTTTGCCGTGGCGCGGATCCGGCTGACGGAGCCTGCGTGATAATCGCATTGCAGCCAGCGGGCAAGCGGTGCCGCGAGCAGGGCGCTCTGGTTAAAGCCGCGTCGCCACGCGCGACGGGCATGCAGCGGCACGCTGACGAGCGTGTCCGGCTGAGGGAGCAAACCGGCACGTATTGCCAAACGGGCTTTTAGCAGCATGAGCCGGGCCAGTGCCGGAGCAAGCGCGGTGGTATCGGCAAATTTCAGCCGGTGAACCAGGCCGTTGAGCGGCGGGCAGTAATCCGTGACGAACAGCAGCCTGTCCCACGGCGGCGGGTTCTGAATACAGCGCCCGCAGAGTAAAACGCCCTCGGCGGCGGGTAATCCGCAGCGGGGGCAGCAGGACGGCGGAGTCGGCAGCGCGGCCGAGCAGCGCGAGCAAATCCCCCAGCCTGGACAGGCGAGCGGCATCCGGCATAGCCAACACAGCCCTGGGATTGTTAGCATATTCGCTTCCATGCTTTGAAAAACGAGAACAGTAACCGATGAGCAAGCTTTGGTGGCAGACAAAAGGTGAGGGCGATGTCAATCTTGTGCTGCTGCACGGATGGGGGCTGAACGCCGAGGTATGGCATTGCATAAGCGCGGAACTCGGCTCGCATTTTCGTCTGCACCTGGTCGATCTGCCGGGATATGGCCGCAGTCAGGACTTTGGCGCGCTGACGCTCCCGGAAATGGCCGAAGCGGTGCTGGCGCAGGCTCCTGAAAAGGCGATTTATCTTGGCTGGAGCCTGGGCGGGCTGGTGGCAAGCCAGATTGCGCTGACCCATCCCGAACGCGCGCGCGCGCTGGTTACCGTGGCGTCATCGCCGTGCTTCGCCGCAAGAGAGGATTGGCCGGGCATCAAGCCGGAAGTGCTGGCAGGCTTCCAGCAGCAGCTGAGTGAAAATTTCCAGCGCACGGTGGAGCGTTTTCTGGCGCTGCAAACCCTCGGTACCGAAAGCGCCCGCCAGGACGCGCGCCTGTTAAAAGCCGTGGTGCTGGAACAGCCAATGCCGGAGGTTGAGGTGCTTAACGGCGGGTTGGAGATCCTGAAAACCGCCGATTTACGCGATCAGCTGACCCAGCTTGCGATGCCGTTCCTGCGTATGTACGGTTATCTCGACGGGCTGGTGCCGCGCAAAGTCGCCGCTTTGCTCGACGAGCGCTACCCGGCGAGCGAGTGCATTATCTTCCCTAAAGCGGCCCACGCGCCGTTCATCTCCCATCCGGCAGACTTCTGTTCCGCGCTCGTCACATTGAAAAATGTTCTGGAAGAATAAGAGGCTGTCTGTGGCGAAAACCGATTTTCCCGCTAATACTCAAATAGTTCACTGACGAAAGCAGTGGGCTAAAATTATTACGGGATCAGCCCGGTTGCAGTCTACATGGTACCTATGGAGAGATGAGATTATGAAACTAGTTACAGGCATTGTTACTTCGTTACTGATCGGGGCCGTATCTTTTGGCGCAATGGCCGCGAAAGAGCTGGAAAAAAGCAAAGTCAAAGACATGAATCTGACTAAAGTCGGCACCATCGTTACCGACAGCACCTCTTCACCAATGGACGCTAAGCACGATCTGTCCAAGAAAGCCGACGAGCTGGGCGGCAAATATTTCGTGGTCACCAGCGGTGAGAAATACACCAAGGACGTTCACGCCACGGCGGACGTTTATAAGTAAGACGAATGATGTAGAAAAGGCGGGTTTCCCCGCCTTTTTACTCTTAACCCGCCAGCGTCCACACTTCCCGAATACACTTCTTCCCTTCAGGACAGCTTTTGCAGCTGCCCGTCAGACAATCGTTTGGGTCTTCCTTCATGCGCGTCGCTTTACCCATGGCTTCTAACCGCCCGAGCATGGCGTTGACCAGCGGCAGCGGAGTGGCAAGCTGTTGGCTTATCTGCGTGGCGTCCAGGCGGCCCTGCAGCGCCAGCGCGTTACGGATTTCGATTAAGCTCGCCATGATTCCCCCTAGTGGCAGTCGCCGGTGCTGGATTCGCAGCAGGCTGCGGCGGCGGTTTTACGCGTCGCCAGCAGGCTGACGTCCACACGGCTGCGCGCCCGGCGCAGGCCGCCAATTAGCACCACGTTGAACAGCAGCACGGCAAGAATGCAGACCAGGCTGTACTGCGGATGCGCCTTAAACGTCACCGTCTGGTAGTAGAGCGTGGACAGCGAGTAGGCGATGTTCAGCCCCCACAGCACCGAGAAGGTCATCCAGCCGCGGCTGGATTCGCGGGCGACCGCACCCATCACCGAGATGCACGGAATATAAAGCAGCACGAAGATCAGGTAGCTGTAGGCGGCGGCCGGGCTGCCGAACTTGCTGCTCATCACGCCCATTGCGCCCGTTGCCATCTCACCGTCGCCTTTGCTGGCTTCGATAGGGTTGGCGAGCACGCTCAGGCTGAAGGTGTCTTTCAGGCTCTGCCAGGTTTCACCGGCGGCGGCACCGAGCTCATCGACCAGGCTGAAGTTTTCCGCGTCGAAGGCTTCGTTATGCATGTCTTCCGCGGTATAGAGCGTGTTTAGCGTCCCCACGACCACTTCTTTCGCCATCGCGCCGGTAAACAGCCCGACGGTGGCCTGCCAGTTATCTTCGTGAACGCCGATTGGCTTGAGCAGCGGAGTTAGCACGCGGCTGACGGAGGCAAGCGCGGAGTCGTTGATGTTATCGACGGTTTTGCCGCTGAACGAGAAGCTGTTGAGCGCGCCGATGAAAATACTGACGATGACAATCACCTTACCGGCGCGCAGCACGAAGCCTTTCAGGCGTTGCCAGGTTTGCAGCAGCAGGCTTTTCAGGTGCGGCACGTGGTAGACCGGCAGCTCCATTACGAACGGCGAGGCTTCGCCGCGCATGATGGTGTGCTTGAGCATCAGGCCGGTGAGGATAGCCATCACGATGCCGAGCATATAAAGGGAGAAGACGACGAGCGCGCCCTGCTGGCCGAAGAACGCCGCGGCGAATACCGCGAAGATAGCCAGGCGTGCGCCGCAGGACATAAACGGTGCCATCATGATGGTCATCAGGCGTTCACGCGGGGCGTCCAGCGTGCGTGCGCCCATGACCGACGGCACGTTACAGCCGAAGCCGACGATCAGCGGCACGAAGGATTTACCCGGCAGGCCGAGGGACTGCATTAGCCTGTCCATCACGAAGGCCGCGCGGGCCATATAGCCGGAATCCTCAAGGAAGGAGAGGAACAGGTACATCATGCCGATTTGCGGCACCAGCGGCAGCACGGTATTGATCCCGCCGCCAATCCCCTGGGCAAGGAAGATGGTCAGCCAGTCCGGGAAATGCAGCGTGTAGCCGATCCACTGAATGCCGTGGATGAAGATAGCGGCGGAACCACCGTCGAAGATAGGCTGTAGCGCGCCGCCGATGTTAATCGCCAGCAGGAACATCAGGTACATCACCAGCATAAAGACCGGCAGGCCGAGGAAGCGGTTGAGGATAATTTTATCCATCATGGCGGTCAGGCGGTGCGGCTCGGCGGTCAGGCTGTTGCTCACCGTGTCGCAGATGGCGGCGATGCACTGGTAGCGCGCGTCGGCAATCAGCAGGGCCGGGTCTTCGATGGTTTTGGTGAGGCTTATGCGAACGTTTTCGAGCTTGTCCGCCGCGCTGCCCGCAAAGGCCTGGCTATAAATATCGCCTTCGAGCATTTGCAGCGCCAGCCAGCGGCGCTGCTGTTCCGGCATGTCATCCGGCATTTCTGCGGCGAGGTCGCCGACGCCTTCAAGCAGCGCCTGCGGGTAAAGCACCAGCTCTGACGCGGCGTTTGGCTGACGGCGGTCGATGGCTAATTTCAGCCCTTCGATGCCGCGCCCACGGGTGGATACCAGCGGAATCACCGGGCAGCCGAGGCGCGCGCTAAGGGCGTCGATATCAATGCGGATATCCTGCTTTTCGGCGATATCGAGCATGTTTAGCGCAACGACGCACGGGATGCCGAGCTCCAGCAGCTGGAGCGTCAGGTAGAGGTTGCGCTCAAGGTTTGAGGCATCGACGACGTTAATCAGCAGGTCGGCTTCGCCGCTCAGAATGTAGTGGCAGGCGATTTGCTCATCGAGCGACGTCTGCGAGGAAATCGTGGTAAGAGAGTATGTCCCCGGCAGGTCAACCAGCGTGACCTGGTGGGTCAGGGTTGAAAACTGTCCTTCTTTTCGTTCGACGGTGACCCCGGCCCAGTTACCGACGCGCTGACGTGAACCAGTAAGCTGGTTAAACAGCGTGGTTTTCCCTGAATTAGGATTACCGATTAAACCTATGGTTAAGTTTTTCATTTTTTTCGTGAACTAAAGAGAGTGAAAACCGGAGCGCAAGCGCCCATCCCATTTATCAGGCAATAGCTTCGACGTTTAATAAATCGAGATCTTTTTTACGCAGAACCAGGCTTACGCGGCGGGTTTCGATATGAACCGGGTCACCAAGGGGGGCGACGCGCACGACGTTAAATGAGGAGCCGGGCAGCATGCCGAGGGATAATAATTTCTGACGATATGCCGGGCTAATTTCGCGGGCGAAGCCGGTAATTTTCCACGTGCTTTTCGGTAAGAATTGCATAGGACCTTCTTAGAGCAAGACTCTGATTTGTTGCTGACGGAACTGCTATTTAATCACCGGCACGTCCCGTTGCGCGGCGAAAACCGGTATCTTTTTGGTAAATGGAGAAATAACAATCAATACAATGATAATGAGAATGGTTTCTATCTTCAATAACTATTTTATGAATAACGTCGCGTTTTGAATATTTAAATGCAACAAGCAATGTCGAATTGCAATGGTGAATTTTTAGCATCTGCTATTAATTTAATCAAATAATAACAATCAGTTAAGAAAGTGAATAAAGCGTAACGCGATTATTTTTCCTGAATTAATGTTGCCTTAATATTTCATGTGTTACGCAAATGATGCTCGATGGTTTCAATAATGAGCATGGTAAGAAAGTTTCATTTTTTGGAACGCGTTATATTAATAAGAGATTTAATGCGGCTGATAATGAAATGTTATTTGGGGTGGGGGCGAGTGCGAATAAGAACAATTTGTGCGGAATGACGACTGGCCTTTAAAACTGCCTTCGTGTAGGTCGGGTAAGCGAAGCGCCACCCGACATTTTTGGTGGATGGCGCATGCGCTTATCCACCCTACAAACACGATTTTTTTCTAGCGTTTCTTACCTAAAGCCGCAGCCAGCGCATCGCTCATCGCGCTGTTACCGCTGCTGGTGCTGTCGCGGCCACGCGGTTTTGCCTGCTGCTGCGCCGGGCGGCGAGCGTTGTTTTGCTCACGCGGTGCGGCACTGCTGCGGCGGCTGTTGGATTCACCCGGCTGCTCGTCAAGACGCATGGTCAGCGCGATGCGCTTACGCGCCAGGTCAACTTCCATCACCTTCACTTTAACGATATCACCGGCCTTCACCACCTTGTGCGGATCGTCGATGAACTTATCGGAAAGCGAGGAGATGTGGACCAGGCCGTCCTGATGCACGCCGATATCCACGAACGCGCCAAAGTTGGTGACGTTGGTCACCGCGCCTTCCAGCACCATGCCCGGCTGCAGGTCGTTCATGGTTTCGACGCCGTCGGCGAACTTCGCGGTTTTGAACTCCGGACGCGGGTCGCGGCCCGGTTTTTCCAGCTCTTTGATGATGTCGGTGACCGTTGGCACGCCGAAGCGCTCGTCGGTAAACTCGCTCGCCTTCAGGCCGCGCAGCGCTTCGCCGTTGCCCATCAGGTCGGCCAGTGCCTGCTCGGTGGCCGCCAGAATACGTTCAACAACAGGGTAGGCTTCCGGGTGAACGGTGGAGGCGTCGAGCGGGTTGTTGCCGTGGTTGATGCGCAGGAAGCCCGCGCACTGCTCGAAGGCTTTCGGCCCGAGGCGGCTCACTTTCAGCAACTGCTGGCGGTCCTGGAAACGCCCATTTTCGTCGCGCCAGTTAACGATGTTCTGCGCCATCATGCGCGTCAGGCCCGCAACGCGGGTCAGCAGCGGCACGGAGGCGGTGTTCAGATCCACGCCCACGGCGTTCACGCAGTCTTCCACCACGGCATCCAGCTTCTTCGCAAGCTGCGACTGGCTGACGTCGTGCTGGTACTGGCCCACGCCGATGGATTTTGGATCGATTTTCACCAGCTCGGCGAGGGGGTCCTGAAGGCGGCGGGCGATGGAAACCGCGCCGCGAATCGACACGTCCAGATCCGGGAATTCCAGCGCCGCCAGCTCGGAGGCGGAATAAACGGACGCGCCCGCTTCGCTGACGATCACTTTCTGGGCGGTGACTTTCGGGAACTGCTGCTGCACGTCGAGGAAGAAACGCTCGGTTTCGCGAGAGGCGGTACCGTTGCCGATTGCCACCAGCTCGACGTTATGTTTTTCGCACAGCGCCGCCACGGCGACCGCGGCTTTTGCGGCCTGGCCGGTGTGCGGATAAATCGTGTCGGTGGCGACCAGCTTGCCGGTGGAGTCAACCACCGCGACTTTTACGCCGGTACGCAGGCCCGGATCGAGACCCATAGTGGCGCGCAGGCCAGCAGGCGCGGCCATCAGCAGGTCGTGCAGGTTACGGGCGAATACGTTGATCGCTTCTTCTTCGGCGCGTTCGCGCACGGTGCCCATCAGCTCGGTTTCGAGGTGCATCAGCACTTTGATGCGCCAGGTCCAGCTCACCACGCCGCGACGCCAGGCGTCTGCGGGGGCGTTGTTCAGGCGCAGGCCGAGGTGGTCGATAATAATCTGCTCGCAGTAGCTTTCGCGCGGCGGTTCGTCGTGCTGCGGATCGGCATTCAGGGCGAGCTGTAAAATGCCTTCGTTGCGGCCACGGAACATGGCGAGCGCGCGGTGGGAAGGGGCGGTTGCGATAGGCTCGTGGTGGTCGAAGTAGTCGCGGAATTTCGCGCCTTCCTCTTCTTTACCGCTGACCACGGTTGCCACCAGGTGGGCGTTCTTCCACAGGTAGTTACGCACTTTTGCCAGCAGAGCGGCGTCTTCCGCGAAGCGTTCCATCAGGATGTAGCGGGCACCGTCCAGCGCGGCTTTGGTGTCGGCAACGCCTTTGTCGGCGTCAACGTAGCGGGCGGCTTCTTCTTCAGGATTGTGGGATGGCTCGTTCCACAGCAGATCGGCCAGCGGCTCAAGGCCCGCTTCAATGGCGATTTGCCCGCGCGTGCGGCGTTTTGGCTTGTACGGCAGGTACAAATCTTCAAGCTCGGTTTTGCTCAGCGTGCCGTTAATGGCGTTCGCCAGTTCGTCGCTGAGTTTGCCCTGCTCGTCGATAGATTTCAGAATGGCCTGGCGGCGATCGGACAGCTCGCGCAGGTAGCTTAGACGGGTTTCCAACTGACGCAGCTGCGTATCATCCAGGCCGCCGGTGACTTCCTTACGATAACGCGCGATAAACGGCACGGTATTCCCTTCATCGAGCAGGCGAACGGCAGCGTCAACCTGTTCCTCGCGGGCCTTAAGCTCGCCGGCAATAATGCGGCTGAGTGAATCATTCATCATGGCTTTTTCATCTGTGTAGTGCGGAAAATTTCAGTGCACAGTTATACGGATTGGAGGGCAAGAATGCCAGCCACCGCGCCCGAGGCGAACTGAATCGGACTGTTCTGTGACCGACATGTGGTCTATTTCACATACTCGATTTTATTCACGTACCACTGCGCCTCGCCGCCGGGCGTTTGCACAGTGGCCAGATCGCCGACTTCTTTTTTTAGCAGGGCACGGGCCATCGGCGAATCGATAGAGATGTAATCTTTGCGGCCAAAAATTTCATCGTAACCAACGATGCGAAAACGTAACTGGTTACCTTCGTCATTTTCAATTTCGACCCACGCGCCAAAGAAGACTTTGCCTTCCTGCTGCGGGGAATAATCGACGATCTTGAGGTTTTCGAGGCATTTCGTCAGATAACGTACCCGGCGGTCTATCTCGCGCAGCCGTTTTTTGTTGTACTGATAGTCGGCGTTTTCACTGCGATCGCCAAGGCTTGCCGCCCAGGTGACCTTTTTGGTCACTTCCGGCCGCTCTTCGCGCCACAGGTAGTCCTTTTCTTGTTTAAGCTTTTCGTAGCCTTCACGGGTAATTAAGGGCGTTTTCATGGTCGGGCCTTCAATGTGGATAGCTTTATGGTGATTTAAACCGATATATCAGCACGATGGCAATGCTGGCATAGTGAGAAGCCGGTCATCGTTTTGGCAAATAAATGACTATAACCGCCTGTTTAATATGCTTTGTAACAATTTCGACTAGAATGTATACCAGAATTGACTGGTCGTATCGGCGCAGTTTTTTAAGAATACGCACTCAACTGTACGTGCCTTTGGGAGTATAAGAATGCAAGAGAATTATAAGATTCTGGTTGTTGATGACGACATGCGTCTTCGTGCGCTGTTAGAGCGTTATCTCACCGAGCAGGGCTTCCAGGTCCGTAGCGTCGCGAACGCTGAACAGATGGATCGCCTGCTGACCCGTGAGTCCTTCCACCTGATGGTGCTGGATCTCATGCTGCCGGGCGAGGATGGCCTGTCTATTTGCCGCCGTCTGCGCAGCCAAAGTAACCCAATGCCGATCATCATGGTGACCGCGAAGGGTGAAGAAGTTGACCGTATCGTTGGCCTCGAAATCGGTGCCGATGACTACATTCCAAAACCGTTTAACCCGCGTGAACTGCTGGCCCGTATCCGTGCCGTTCTGCGTCGCCAGGCGAACGAACTGCCGGGCGCGCCTTCTCAGGAAGAAGCCGTTATCGCCTTCGGTAAGTTTAAGCTGAACCTCGGCACCCGCGAGATGTTCCGTGAAGACGAGCCTATGCCGCTGACCAGCGGTGAGTTCGCGGTGCTGAAAGCGCTGGTGAGCCATCCGCGCGAGCCGCTTTCCCGCGATAAGCTGATGAACCTCGCCCGTGGTCGCGAATACAGCGCCATGGAACGTTCCATTGATGTGCAAATCTCCCGCCTGCGTCGCATGGTGGAAGAAGATCCGGCGCACCCGCGTTATATCCAGACCGTATGGGGCCTGGGCTACGTATTCGTGCCGGACGGTTCTAAGGCATGAGGCGAGTCCGCTTCTCCCCCAGAAGCTCCTTTGCCCGTACGCTGCTCCTGATCGTCACCCTGCTGTTCGTCAGCCTGGTGACGACCTATCTTGTGGTGCTCAACTTCGCGATTCTGCCGAGCCTGCAGCAATTTAATAAGGTTCTCGCCTACGAAGTTCGTATGCTGATGACCGACAAACTGCAGCTTGAGGACGGCACCCAGCTGGTGGTGCCACCGGCTTTTCGCCGCGAGATTTACCGCGAGCTGGGTATTTCCCTCTATTCCAACGAAGCGGCAGAAGACGCTGGCCTGCGTTGGGCGCAGCACTATGAATTTTTAAGCCAGCAGATGGCGCAGCAGCTTGGTGGCCCGACGGAAGTGCGCGTTGAGGTCAACAAAAGCTCGCCCGTTGTCTGGCTGAAAACCTGGCTGTCGCCGAATATCTGGGTTCGCGTGCCGCTGACGGAAATCCATCAGGGCGATTTCTCCCCGCTGTTCCGCTATACGCTGGCGATTATGCTGTTGGCGATAGGGGGGGCGTGGCTATTTATTCGTATCCAGAACCGACCCCTTGTCGATCTGGAACACGCTGCTTTGCAGGTAGGAAAAGGAATTATTCCACCGCCGTTGAGGGAATACGGTGCTTCAGAGGTGCGTTCTGTGACACGAGCATTTAACCATATGGCCGCGGGCGTCAAGCAGCTGGCGGATGACCGAACGCTGCTGATGGCGGGCGTCAGCCACGATCTGCGCACGCCGCTGACGCGTATCCGTCTGGCGACCGAAATGATGGGCCAGGAGGACGGCTATCTTGCCGAGTCGATCAACAAAGATATCGAAGAATGTAACGCGATTATCGAACAGTTCATCGACTACCTGCGCACCGGGCAGGAGATGCCGCTGGAAACCGCCGATCTCAACGGCGTGTTGGGCGAGGTGATTGCGGCGGAAAGCGGTTATGAACGTGAAATAGAAACCGATCTGCAGGCGGGCGAGCTGTTGGTGAATATTCACCCGCTGTCGATTAAGCGCGCCGTGGCTAACATGGTGGTCAATGCGGCCCGCTACGGCAACGGCTGGATCAAAGTCAGCAGCGGCGGCGAGCTAAACCGCGCCTGGTTCCAGGTGGAAGACGACGGGCCGGGCATCAAGCCGGAGCAGCTTAAGCACCTGTTCCAGCCGTTTGTTCGCGGCGACAGCGCGCGCAGCACCAGCGGCACCGGGCTTGGGCTGGCTATCGTGCAGCGCATCATCGACAACCACAACGGTTTGCTCGATATCGGCGTGAGCGAACGGGGCGGGCTGCGGATTAAGGCTTATTTGCCTTTGCCGATAAGCAAAGTCGTCCACCAGAGCAAAGAAAGTAAACCGGCATAAAAAAACGAACCCCCAGGGGTTCGTTTTTTTTATAGGTATTGTCGGATGGCGCTACGCATATCCGACCTGCAATAGGTTCGTAGGGTGGATAAGCATAGCGCCGTCCACCGCATACACGCTCCCACCGCCGGGTTTAAAGCTTAGGCCCTGCACTCACCAGCGCTGCCCCGGCCGGGGTATCGGTGTACTTCTCGAAGTTAGACACGAACAGCTTCGCCAGCTGCTCGGCTTTCTCCTGCCACTGTTCCGGGGACGCGTAGGTGTTACGCGGGTCCAGAATGTGGCTGTCGACGCCGGCAAGCTCGGTCGGGATCGCCAAATCAAACATCGGCAGCGTGAAGGTTTCCGCGTCATCCAAAGAGCCGTCCAGAATCGCATCGATAATCGCGCGCGTATCTTTGATGGAGATACGCTTGCCGGTGCCGTTCCAGCCGGTGTTCACCAGATACGCCTGCGCGCCGGAAGCCTGCATGCGCTTCACCAGCACTTCCGCATACTGCGTTGGGTGCAGCGAGAGGAACGCCGCGCCGAAGCACGCCGAGAAGGTTGGCGTCGGTTCGGTTACGCCGCGCTCGGTTCCCGCAAGCTTGGCGGTGAAGCCGGACAGGAAGTGGTACTGAGTCTGGTTTGCCGTCAGCCGTGAAACCGGCGGTAAAACGCCGAACGCGTCAGCCGTCAGGAAGATAACCTTGGTGGCGTGGCCCGCTTTGGAAACCGGCTTCACGATGTTGTCGATATGGTAAATCGGATACGACACGCGGGTGTTTTCGGTTTTCGAGCTGTCGTCGAAGTCGATAGAGCCGTCGGCGCGCACCGTGACGTTTTCCAGCAGCGCATCGCGGCGGATCGCGTGGTAGATATCCGGCTCGGCCTCTTCGGAAAGACGAATGGTCTTCGCGTAGCAGCCGCCTTCGAAGTTAAACACGCCGTCGTCGTCCCAGCCGTGTTCGTCATCGCCAATCAGGCGGCGTTTCGGGTCGGTGGACAGGGTGGTTTTACCGGTGCCGGATAGCCCGAAGAACACCGCTACATCGCCTTTTTCGCCGACGTTAGCCGAGCAGTGCATAGAAGCAACGCCTTTTAACGGCAGCAGATAATTCATGATGGAGAACATGCCTTTCTTCATTTCGCCGCCGTACCAGGTGCCGCCAATCAGCTGCATCCGTTCGGTGAGGTTAAAGGCGATGAAGTTTTCGGAGTTCAGCCCCTGCTCCTGCCAGCGTGGGTTAGTGCATTTGGCACCGTTCATCACCACAAAGTCAGGTTTAAATGTTGCCAGCTCTTCTTCGGTTGGGCGGATAAACATGTTCTTAACGAAATGAGCCTGCCAGGCCACTTCGGTAATAAAACGTACCGAGAGACGCGTGTCGGCATTGGCGCCGCAGAACGCGTCGACAATGAACAAACGTTTACCAGAGAGCTGTTCGGTGACGAGACCTTTCAGGCTTTGCCAGGTCTCTTCGGAGAGAGGTTTGTTGTCGTTCTTGCCTTTACCATTATCCGCCCACCAGAGCGTGTCGCGGGTTGTGTCGTCGCGAACGATGTATTTATCCTTCGGCGAACGACCGGTAAAGATGCCGGTGTCAACGGCGACTGCGCCAAGATTTGTTTCTACGCCACGTTCAAAGCCTTCCAGACTGGGATCCAGCTCTTCGCGATACAGAGTGTCGTAATCGGGGTTGTAAAGCACTTCACTCACGTCGTGAATACCATAAGCCTTGAGATCCTGCGGGGTTATGCCTTTAACTCGCATGTCACTACTCCTTAGCCAATTTGTACTGCCTGAGATTGTAGGGTTGTTTATTGGTTGTTAACCGCGACCAAACTCATAGATTTGAGCATCCGACTCATTTCGGGTAGCGGAAAACGCTGTGAAGCTAGTCACAACGGGGTGAGAGTATGGCAGGAATTGACTTAGCGTCGGGGAAAATATTCCGAATATGTTAAAAAATAGTGCGATAAACGGACGGGGTGTGATCGAACGCGCGTTGAGAGAGAAACGAGTGAAATTTTAACGCAAAGAACGCGGAGTAGGTCGGGTAAGCGAAGCGCCACCCGACAATTTTGGTGGATGGCGCATTCGCTTATCCACCCTACATCTACTCGCTCAGTGAGGGGAAACTCAGTGAACCTGAGGATCCGCCGGAGAAGCGTTGTTGCGGATCGCGGTGATGTCCATGGAGTCGAACACGTAGTGGTTACCGCAGTAATCACAGTTCATGTCGATTTCGCCGTCTTCCTCGATGATGCTGTTAATTTCTTCTTCCGGCAGCGTTTTCAGGGCATCGGCGCAGCGCTCGCGCGAGCAGGTGCACTTGAACTCAACGGCCTGCGGGTCGTACAGCGTCACTTCTTCTTCGTGATACAGACGCCACAGCACGTCGTTAGCCGGCAGGGTCAGCAGCTCTTCCGCGGTGATGGTTTCGGTCAGCGTCGCGAGGTGGCTGAAGTCGTCGGCCTGCGCGTTTTGCGCGGGCAGAACCTGCAGCAGCATGCCGCCCGCAGCCGCCTGGCCGTTCACGTCGCCAGTGCGGATAAACAGGCGCGTCGGCAGCTGTTCGGAGCGCAGGAAGTAGTCTTCCAGGCAGGCCGCCAGCGTATCGCCTTCCAGCCCAACCACGCCCTGATAGCGCTCGCCTTCACTTGGGGTGATGGTGATCACCAGGTAGCCGTTGCCGACCAGGGTTTTCAGATCCGCATCGGCCGGGATTTCGCCCTGTACGCGGGCAACACCGCGCATCTGCTGCCTGTTGTTGCCGTTGATCACCGCAAGGTTCATCGGGCCGTCGCCCTGCAGTTGCACGGTGATGTCGCCGTCAAACTTCAGGGTAGCCGTCAGCAGGCTGGTCGCGACCAGAAGCTCGCCGAGGATTTTTTTAACCGGCTGCGGGTAGTCATGGTTTTCCATGATGTGCTGCCAGGTTTCAGAAACCGTTACCAGTTCGCCGCGCACGGCATAGTTTTCAAACAGGTAACGATGGAGTTGGTCGTGTTGAGCCATAATTTTCTCTCAGTCAGGCGGCAGCTAGTCGTTGCCGCCGTGTTTAAATTTCATCAAATCCCGGCGTTCTTTTTTGTCCGGGCGACGGTCCGGGTGCGGCATGGTCAGCGAGTTCATCTTGCGGGCCAGCGCCATTTTTTCCCGTTTTTCGACGCTTTCCGTCGTCTCTTCGTAAAGCAGGGTGGCTTCCGTGGCCGGGCGGCGCTGCTCGGTAATGCCGAGCACCTTCACCGTGCGTTCGTCGTTGCCCTGGCGCAGCGTGAGCATGGCGTTCAGTTCAACAATTTTGCTGGGCTTGCTGCGCTGTCCGTTGTAGTGCACCTTGCCGCCTTCAATCATTTCCCGCGCCACGGCGCGCGTTTTATAGAAGCGTGCTGCCCAAAGCCATTTGTCGAGGCGTGTGCCTTCGGACGCTTTTTCTTTCATGGCTACTCCTTAACGGATAGCGAGGGGATCAGGCGACGATAGTCGTTCAACGCGGGGTGGCGGAGATACGTTTTGTCAGCCATGCCGGAATCCGGATTGGTGACGCCCAGGCAGTAGCGAATACCAAACGCTGCCGCCGCATCGAGAATCGGCTCGCTGTCGTCGATAAATACCGTTCTGGCTTCATCCAGCCCCGTATGGGCCGCAACCGCCTGCCACAAACGCCGATCTTCTTTCGGATAACCAAATGTGTGGGTGGAAAGCAATAAATCAAGGTGCTGCCCCAAACCCGTGTGTTCAAGTTTGACCGCCAGGTTATGCGGATGCGCGTTGGTGAGCAGAATTCGCCTTTTGCCACAGGCTTTTAACGCCTCGAGGAACGGGACGGTGTCTTCGCGCAGTACGGCGTTTGGCCCCTGGGTGGTGGTCATCGACGTGATGTCCAATCCCAGCCGTTCGCTCCAGTAATCCAGACAGTACCAGTTTAGCGTATGCTGCACGGCGTGATATTCAGCGCCGATCAGCCGGTGCGCTTCCTCAAGGGGAATGCCGCGCTCATGGCTCAGAGTCTGCGGAACCAGCTTCTGCCAGAAGTGGGTGTCGAACGCCAGATCCAGCAGCGTGCCGTCCATATCAAGCAGAACGGTGTCGACATCCTGCCAGGCAATATCAATATGCATGGGGTAAACCTGATTGAGGGAAAACTGCGCGACAGGTTAGCACAACCTGCCGCGTGACGTTTAGAACAGCGACCGTACCGCCGGGAGAGGCGTTAACGAGGGGTTGATGCAGCTTTCATAGTACTGCTGAATTTGCGCCAGACGATTGCGGCTGCGGCGGTAGCGCCTTAAGGCCAGTACGCCGTTGACCACGAAGCACAACAGCATGGTGAACAGCAGCAGGGTCGTGCAGATATAGCGCCACAGGCCGCTGCTGTCCGGGATGCGGTGCAGCGTAACGTGCTGCGTGCCGTTCGCGTCGGTGCTCAGGCCGGTGATAATGCCCTCGGCGCTAAACGGCGTCTGGAGCAGCATTTCGGCCAGGCGCTGGAACTCTTCCCACTGCTCCTGGGCCGGATAGTCATACAGCGAAACCGGCGGCAGCGGCTGGTCTACAAGGTCGCTGCCTTCGTCGCTGATAATAATAAATCCGCCGGGGGCCGGGCTATTGAGCTTCTGCGCCGCGCGGGAGGTTTCGCGAATAAAGAACGGCGCGGTGGAGGTGGTGACCAGGTTATCCAGCGATTCGGCGCTCACCGGGCGCAGCAGGACGTTAACGCCGTCGAGCTTGCCCGCGTCAGCCCGCTTGATGAGCGAGTCCCAGTCTTTGGTATTGCCGAGGTTCACCAGCGCGTTTTTCAGCCGCACGCATTCGTCGCTGGCGGTACACAGCGCCTGGGTTTTTTGTACGATGCCCGCGAAATCATCCAGCAGCACCATGCCGGATTTCTGAATGGCGGTGCGCAGCTGCGGGTTCACCTTCGAATCGGCTTCGGTCTGCGGATGAATCTGGCCGCTGACCGCCTGAATCAGTGCGGTGGCTTTATCCATGATGTCCGATTCCGGCAGCGGCAGAGGACGCGCTGTGTTCCAGACGATCTGCGAGCAGTCGAACGGTGTGAAAGGAGTATTCTGCTTGGTGTTGTACGCGCCCGGCAGATGGATGTTACACATGCCGGTGCCCTTCACGCGCAGCGTATCGCCGACGCGCAAAGTGGTTTTGTCCAAATCGCTAACGCTTGTGGCTTCGACGGTTTGCGCGCCTTTCAGCCAGGAGATGCTGAGCTTTAGCGGCATTTCGAGCGGCACCCAAATCATCAGCATCAGCAACACGACCAGCGCGCCGGTGGCGATCACCATGTTGCGCATCCAGTGCTGGATAGGGAAGTTTTTCACCTCATCGTGCAGCGACAGGAAGCGCCCCTGGCGCACGACGTTGCGATCGAGGTAAATATCGATATCGGTTTTTTGCCCCAGATCCTGCACGACGTAGGGCTGCCAGTGCGGGGGATAAATCAAATCAATAATGCCGAGGGAGATATTGTTGATCTGATCCTGGTTGGATTCACCGAACAGACCCCAGCGCTTTGGCGTGCCGCGCAGGCAGTGTATTTCACGCAGGGTATTTTTAGCCGGAGGCGCAAACAGCCCCCACAGGCTTGCTGCCAGCAGCATAACCGCGCCGCCAAACAGCCAGGGCAGCACGACGGACGGGCTGACCAGGCACAGGAATAGCATCACAAACGCGACGCTCATCAGAATCGCTTCGCGCAGCCCGTCCGGGCGGCTCAGGGCGGCTTCTTCCGGCGTTTCCTGGCGAATGTTCAGCAGTTCAATTTGTTCGCTTTCTTCGCCGCGAATCGAGGCCTGGGTGTCCGTGGTGCGTTCAAGCGCGAAGCCCCGGCTTTCGCCGCTGTCTTCAATCAGCGTATGGCCGTTAAGCGAGATAACCAGCGGCACGGTTTCAGTACGGATAAGCTCAACGCTGTTGTCGTTGGTGATGTACTGTTCCCAGAAGGGCGGCAGGTGGACTTCAACGGAGTCGAGGTAGTAGCGCCATTTGTTGGCGTCATCGGTGGACAGCCCGTAGCGGGTGATGGAGCGGGTCAGGGAGAGAACCGTGTTGCTCTGCGCGTTGAGCACAAGCTTGACCGGCGCGGTGCTGGCACCAGAGGGCCCGACGATATCCTGGGTACGGGTAAGCGTCTCAATGTAGTTTTCAACGGCGGTGCGTTCTTCGGCGGTTATCTTCCGCGAGCTTGCGCCGGTGAATGTTGCCGTGTAGGGGCGCGTGGATCGCAACCGCAGGCTACGCCAGACCAACCATCCGGCAATCAGTGCGCAGGCGAGCATAGCAGCTAAAAGAAGTAATAAGGTGCTCATGCTTTCCCCATCAAATAACCGTTTTTTTGTTCAAGCACAGCCAGGTGCACCCCTTAAAAGTTATGGGTGTAAGAGTTGTTATCGGCAGGTAGGAATAAGAACTTGAGACATATTTATAAGGGCACGACCTGCGGTAAACTGATGTTAGCAAAGCGACTTCCGAGTAAATATCAGCAAATTCCTATTTCAAAGCCATCTATTGACAGATACATCGGCGTCGATAATAAGTCCACAAGGTTACAGAAATGTAAATAATAACTGATGTGCATTGCGCGAGATGTGTGGCATACCGCACAATAGCTGCCTGTTCCCACTGTCAAATCCAGTCACCATGAGCAAATCCTTAATAAAACCGACCATTTTACATGTTGAAACCGTGGCCCGTTCACGTCTGTTTAATGTCGAAACGGTGGACCTGGAGTTTAGCAACGGCGTGCGGCGCGTTTATGAGCGCATGCGGCCTTCCTCTCGCGAAGCGGTGATGATAGTCCCAATCGTGGACGATCATGTGATCCTGATCCGAGAATATGCAGTTGGTACAGAATCTTACGAACTCGGATTTTCCAAAGGGCTTATCGATCCGGGCGAAACCGTGTTCGAAGCGGCTAACCGCGAGCTGAAAGAAGAGGTGGGGTTTGGCGCAAACGAGCTGACGTTCCTCAAAAAGCTCACCATGGCGCCGTCCTATTTCTCCAGCAAAATGAATATCGTGATAGCGCAAGACCTCTACCCTGAATCGCTGGAAGGCGACGAGCCGGAAGAGCTGCCGCAGGTTCGCTGGCCGCTGGCGTCGCTGATGGATTTGCTGGATGAAGATGATTTCAACGAGGCGCGCAACGTTAGCGCGCTGTTCCTGGTGCGGGAATGGCTGAGAGAGCAAGGGCGCTTGTAGCGTTGGTTTGACAGGCGCCAGCAAAGATTGCCCCCTCAGCGAGGGGGCGTGAAATCAGAACAGCTCGTGCGCTTCGCCGTTATCAATAATCGTCGTACCCACCTCATGCACCGCCTGCTGCGTAGGCTGCGTGCCTTCAATGAAATACTCTTCACGACTGTTGCCACCGTTGGCCAACTGCCCGGTGCTGCGGTCGATATTTACCGTCACGATACCCGGCGGCGGGGTTAACGGCTCTTCCGGTACGCCGTCCAGCGCGACCTTCATGAAATCATCCCACGCCGGCTGGGCGCTCTTCGCACCGCCTTCGTAGCCTGAAATCTGGTCTTTGATCGCGCCGCTTGCGGAGGTGCGGCCAAGATTGCGGCGATGATCGTCAAAGCCAATCCAGACGGACGTCACGACGCCCGGCCCATAGCCCGAGAACCACGCGTCTTTCGAGCTGTTGGTCGTACCGGTTTTGCCGCCGATGTCGCGGCGTTTCAGATCACGGCCCGCGCGCCAGCCCGTTCCCTGCCAGCCCGGCTCACCGTAAATATTGGTATTAAGGGCGCTTTTAATCAGGAAGGTGAGCGGGGTGTTGATCACGTGCGGAGCATATTCCGGCGCGGTGGTTTGCGCGACCAGCTCGTTGTTGGCCTGCTCGAGTTTCGGCATCGGCACGGCGGAGTTTTGCTGCTCCTGAGAAATCGCCACGTCCTCCACGTCCTGATTTTCCAGCACGTTAGATTTCTGCGTTTCGCCGTAGATAACCGGCAGGTCGCATTCCGGGCAGGCCACTTTCGGCTTCGCTTCGAATACGGTCTGGTTATTGTCGTCCACGATTTTGGTGATGAAGTACGGGTCGACCAGGAAGCCGCCGTTTGCCATCACCGAGTAGCCGCGCGCAACCTGCATCGGGGTAAACGACGCGGAGCCAAGCGCTAAGGATTCGGTATGCACGATGTTCTGCGCCGGGAAGCCGAAACGCTGCAGATATTCAGCCGCGTAGTCCACGCCCATCGCGCGCATCGCACGAACCATCACCACGTTCTTCGACTGGCCCAGGCCCTGGCGCAGGCGGATTGGCCCGGCATATTCCGGCGGGGAGTTTTTAGGACGCCAGTCAGAACCGGCACCCGCGTCCCAGCGCGAAATCGGCACGTCGTTAAGAATGCTGGCAAGCGTCAGGCCTTTGTCCATCGCCGCCGTGTAGAGGAACGGCTTGATGTTCGAGCCGACCTGGCGCAGCGCCTGGGTGGCGCGGTTAAACTTGCTTTGGTTGAAGTCGAAGCCGCCGACCAGGGCCATCACCGCCCCGTCGCGCGGATTGATAGAGACCAGCGCGGAGTTTACGTCCGGCACCTGGCCTAGCCACCATGCGTCATCCACCTTGCGAACCCAAATCTGCTGGCCTGTCTGCACAACGTCGGTGACCTTGCGCGGCGTCGGGCCTTGTGAGGTATCGGAACGATACGGGCGCGCCCAGCGGATGCCGCTCATGCCCAGCGACACGGAGGTGCCGTCGGCCATCAGTGCCGTTGCTTCGGTTGGGTTGGCGTTGGTAACTACTGCCGGGAACAGCGGGCCATAAACCGGCAGATTCTTCAGGGAATCAAGGATTTTCTTCTCATCCCACGCGCTTTCACCGACCTTCCACAGCACGTTGGACGGGCCGCGGTAGCCGTGGCGCATATCGTAAGCCATGACGTTATTGCGTACCGCCTGCTGCGCGCCCTGCTGAATCTTGCGCGTGATGGTGGTGTAGACCTTGTAGCCGTCTTCGTAGGCTTTGTCGCCGTAGCGGGCAACCAAATCCTGACGAACCAGCTCGGAAAGATACGGCGCGGAGAAGGCGATTTCCGGCGCGTGGTAGTTCGCGTCAATCGGCTGGGCGCGAGCTTCATCGTACTGCGCCTGGGTAATGTAGTTTTCGCTCAGCATACGCGAGAGCACTACGTTACGTCGGGAAGTCGATCTTGGTAGCGAATACAGCGGGTTAAAGGTCGACGGCGCTTTAGGCAAACCGGCAATTACCGCTATTTCGCTAAGCGTAAGCTGGTCGACCGTTTTGCCGAAATAAACCTGTGCCGCAGCGCCCACGCCGTAGGCGCGATACCCGAGATAGATTTTATTCAGATAGAGTTCGAGGATTTCGTCTTTGCTCAGCAGCTGCTCAATGCGCACCGCGAGGAAAACTTCCTTAATCTTACGCATCATGGTGCGTTCGGGGCTCAGGAAGAAGTTACGCGCGAGCTGCTGCGTAATGGTACTTGCGCCCTGTGAAGCATGGCCGGAGAACAGCGCAACGCTTGCCGCACGGAAAATCCCCACAGGATCGACGCCGTGATGCTCGTAGAAGCGACTGTCTTCGGTGGCGATGAACGCTTTCACCATGACCGGTGGAATTTGGTTCAGCGTCAGCGGAATACGACGTTTTTCGCCGTATTGGGCAATCAGTTCCCCGTCAGCGCTGTAAACCTGCATTGGAATCTGCAGCCGCACGTCTTTCAGCGTGGCGACATCAGGCAGCTGCGGCTCGATATATTTGTATAACCCGTAAATCGAGCCGGCTCCCAGCAGAATGCAACAGACTGCAAGGATTAATAAATACTTTACGAACTTCACCTTAATTTTCCCATTACGTTTCACTTGGGCAGTTTCTAAACAACCGCGCGGTAGTATAAAGGCAAGCCAGGAGGTTTGATATGTCAAATTCAAACCCGAACGATAAGGAGATCGTCACGATGGTTTTGCAAACCTGGCAAATAGGCCTGGAAATTCAACACGAAACGCTGCGTGCGGTGGCGGTGCAGCGCCAGCGGCAAGGGTGGCAGCTGCGCCAGTGGTGGCAGCTTCCGCTGCCTGATAACACCTTTCGCGAGGGCGTTCTGCAAGCGCCTGAAAACCTGAACAATGTGCTGGCGCAGTGGCGGCGCGAGCTTCCTCTGCGCCACCAGCTCCGCGTTGCATTTCCGACTCAGCGCACGCTGCAGCGCCCGGTGCCCAGCCCGGACAACCGCCTGCAGGAACCCGCCCGCGAAGGCTATCTTGCCCACGCTGCGGCCAGGCAGCTACAAATGCTGCCCGACCAGCTGAGCTGGGACTACACGCCCATGCCGCAGGAGGCCGCACAAACGCGGGTGATTGCCGCGCGCCACGGCGAAGTGCAGGGGCTACTTGCCTGCTTTACGGCGCAGCGGCTGTTTCCCGCGACGCTTACGCCGGGCGCAAGCGTTCTGCCCATTCTCGGTGCGTTATGCCATCCGAAAAGCCCGCGCTATCTGGTGCATCGTGAGCGCGACCATTGGCTTTGGGCAACGTTAAGCGAAGTACCGGGCTGGGGATGGCTAGACGCGCGCCAGGCACCCCGTTTTTCGGATGTCTGCCAGCAGCTTACCGTTGAGCCGCAGGACGTCGCCTTCAGCAGCGCGGAGTTTGTGCCTCTGCCGGAAGGCGTGACGCCGCTGGACGCGTGGCGCGCGCTGGTTCGGCTCCAGCCGCCGCTGCCGAAGCAGGGCGGGAGCTTCACCGTTGCGATTGGTCTGGCGATAGGGCGGGTGAACCGATGACGCCCTTAGTCAATTTGCTGCCCTGGCGCAGGCGGGAACGGAAGCGGCAGCTTCGCTACTGGCTTTTGCTGTCCGCAGGCTGCCTGACTTCGGCAATATTCGCAGGCGTTTGCAGGCCCGCGCTGTTTGCCTGGCAGATGGAGCAGCAGCATATAAATAGCGAATATCTGGCCGTGCTCAATGCGTCTTTACAGCGTCGGTATCAGCAGGCGCTGGAGCAGGAGAAAGCGCGAAAAATACAGGCGGAACGTGATGCCGAGCGGCAGATGATCCAGGCGTGGGACGCGAGGCTGACCGCTCTCGCTGGCCTGCTTCCTGACACCGTCTGGTTGACCTCTCTTTCCGTTCGAGGCGGACAAATGGTCATCAATGGCAAGGCGGAAAGCACGTTAGATGTTCAGGCTCTGGAGCATAGCCTGCGGCAGCTCGAAGGCATTTCGGGCGTAAAAGCCGAGGGGCTGGAGCGTGACGCGAAAGGCCAACTGAGCTTTATTTTTACCCTTACGCTGACGGGGGTGAGCGATGTGGCTTGAACGCTGGCTAAAAAGCCCGACATGGCTGAAGTATCTCTGTCTTGGCGCGCTCTGCGGCGTGACGCTGCTGATAATGGAGCGACTCCTTGTGCATCCGCGGCAGGCGGCGCTGCGCGACGCGCTTGTGCAAAACCAGCAGAACGCGGGAAAGAGCCAGGCGCTGCGCCACGGGGTCGTCGCTCTTGTTACATCGCTCCGCGAGGCAAAGCCGCTCTTTGATGCCGGGAAACCGCCGCATTTCTCCGTGATGGGGCTTGCCCAGCGCAGCGGCGCGAAGCTTGATAAGTGGCAGCCGGAGCACAATCAGGGGTCGCTGGAAATGCTGCTGGCGTGGGAAAAGCTGCCGCTCTTTTTCACCCATCTTTCCGGCTATCGCGCGGTTTCCCCGCAGGGTTTCAACGTGGAGCCAGCGGGCGGCATGCTGCGCCTGACTATAGCGCTGGATTTCAACGATGAACCGTAGCCTGCTGCTGGCCTTACTCATTGTCGCCCAAACGGCGGCAGGCTCGCCCCGCAACCCTTTTCAGCCTTTGGTTACGCCATGCGACGCTCTGTTTAGCAGGCTGGAGCAGTGGAGGCTGCACGGCGTTATCAGCTCGGAAAAAGGGCAGGTGGCCCTAATGCAAGATCCGCAGAAAGCGTGGCGGCGTATCGCCGTGGGGCAGTTAGCGGAACCCAGCGCGGAAATTGTCGACATCAGCCAAAAAATCGTATCAGCCAGGCTGCCAGCAGAATGCGGGCCGTCGGTTTACTCATGGGAAATAAAAGGAAAACAACATGGCATGGATGCGCGTGATAGCTCTGCTGGCGGCGTGGCCGCTGGCATGCGTCGCAAATAAAAATGTATCGCTGGTGCTGGATAACGCGCCGGTGGTGCAGGTGTTACAGGCGCTGGCAGAAAACCAGAACCTAAATCTGCTAGTGGGGCCCGGGGTCGAAGGGGCGATATCGCTCCATCTCATCAACATTCCCCTCAAGCAGGCTTTTCAACTGGTGCTTAAAGCTGCCGATCTTAGCCAGTCACGCGAAGGGAACGTGGTGCAAATTGTTCCCAACGAGCGGCTTGTGCAGCAGCGGGCGGCGCAGGAGGAGCAGCGCAAGCAGCAGGCGCTTAAGCAGCCATTGTTGAATCAAGTGTTTTCACCCGCACATGCCGATGCGGGCGAGCTGGCCGCAGGGCTTAAGGCGGGGGGCGAAAAGCTGTTAAGCGCGCTCGGCACCGTGACCGTTGATAAACGCACCAATCGTCTTATCGTGCGCGATAACAAAGCGGCGCTTGGGCAGGTTGCTGCCTGGGTCGCTGAAATGGATCTGCCTATGGGGCAGGTTGAACTGGCCGCGCATATCGTGACCATCAATCAGAACAAGCTGCACGAGCTGGGCGTGAAGTGGAGTCTTGCGCAGAATGAGGAAGGCGCGGGGCTGCATCAGCTAACCACCCTGGGGGCCGATGTTTCGGTGGGTACGGCGTCAACGCGCGTCGGTTTTAATATTGCGCGTATCGACGGGCGTCTGCTCGAAATGGAGCTGTCGGCGCTGGAGCAACAGCAGCAGCTTGAAATTATTGCCAGCCCGCGATTAATGGCGGCTCACCAGCAACCTGCTAGCATCAAGCAGGGTACGGAGATCCCATACCAGGTTTCGAGCGGCGAAAGCGGCGCAACCTCGGTGGAATTTAAAGAAGCCGTGCTGGGCATGGAGGTCACGCCGACCATTCAGTCAAATGGCAGCATTCGTTTGAAATTGCGAATTAGCCAAAATATGCCGGGGCGAAGTATTCAGCAGACGGATGGCGAAGTCCTGGCTATAGATAAGCAGGAAATCGAAACCGTGGTGTCGGTGAAGGATGGCGAAACGCTCGCATTAGGCGGTATTTTTCAGCAACATAACAAAGACAGTCGTGACGCCATCCCGCTGCTGGGCGATGTGCCGCTGCTTGGTGGGCTGTTCCGTCACGATGCGAAGGATCATCAGCGCCGTGAGCTGGTGGTTTTTATCACGCCCCGACTTATCCCGATTCCGTAGCTTTTTATAAAGCGCAGTGCGGATTTTTCTCGTAATCGTTGTACAGGTGTTTGACGGCAGAGAGGAATTAGCTTACAAGGTGTACCGTTTCGAGAGGCAGGGTATGAATTCCTGCGGCCGATAAGCCTGATTTATGCATTACATCTCTCTACTGAAGACGTTGAGTGATTTAATCGGTTGCCAAACTACCTTGAGTGTTGAGATAATTTTTAGTCTGACTCTCGCACTATCGCTTATGAGGTTTCAGTTCATGTCCCGCCGCAGCAGGTTGTTACCGGGTGGGTTTATCATCAACGAATTGTCTTAGTAGTACCGAAAAAATGGCAGAGAAACGCAATATCTTTCTGGTTGGGCCTATGGGTGCCGGCAAAAGCACTATTGGGCGTCAGTTAGCTCAGCAACTCAATATGGAATTTTTCGATTCTGATCAAGAGATTGAGAAACGTACCGGAGCTGATGTGGGCTGGGTATTCGACGTTGAAGGCGAAGAAGGCTTCCGCGATCGCGAAGAAAAAATCATTAACGAACTCACTGAAAAACAGGGCATTGTGCTGGCGACTGGTGGCGGCTCTGTGAAGTCTCGCGAAACCCGTAACCGTCTCTCGGCCCGTGGCGTTGTGGTGTATCTTGAAACCACAATTGAAAAGCAGCTTGCTCGCACTCAGCGCGATAAAAAGCGCCCGTTGCTGCAGGTTGAAACGCCACCGCGTGAAGTTCTTGAGGCCCTGGCACAAGAACGCAATCCTCTTTACGAAGAGATTGCCGATGTGACGATTCGTACTGACGACCAAAGTGCCAAAGTGGTTGCTAACCAGATTATTCATATGTTGGAAAGCAACTGATTCTGGTTTAATCGAGAAACGCCTGCGGGCAAAGCTTCTTAAGGTGGACTTCGCGTTATGGAGAGGTTAGCTGTTACTCTCGGGGAACGTAGTTACCCTATCACCATCGCTGCCGGGTTATTTAATGACTCGGCGTCCTTTTGGCCGCTGAAAGCTGGCGACCAGACGATGCTGGTAACCAACGAGACCCTTGCGCCACTTTACCTTGATAAGGTTCGTGGTTTGCTTGAGCAAGCGGGCGTTAAAGTCGATTGCGTCATCCTTCCGGATGGCGAAAAATTCAAAAGTCTGGCTGTACTCGATACCGTCTTTACGGCTCTGCTGGAAAAACCGCACGGTCGCGACACAACGCTTATTGCCCTTGGCGGCGGCGTGATTGGCGATCTGACCGGTTTTGCAGCGGCGAGCTATCAGCGTGGCGTACGCTTTATTCAGGTTCCGACCACTTTGCTTTCGCAGGTGGACTCCTCCGTTGGCGGCAAAACGGCCGTTAACCATCCTCTCGGTAAAAATATGATTGGCGCGTTCTACCAGCCGGCTTCGGTGGTGGTGGATCTCGACTGTCTTAGCACGTTACCGAAACGAGAGCTGGCATCGGGCCTGGCTGAAGTTATTAAATACGGCATTATTCTCGACGCGGCGTTCTTTAGCTGGCTTGAGGATAATCTCGATGCATTACTGGCTCTTGACGGTAAAGCGATGGCTTACTGTATTCGCCGTTGTTGTGAGCTGAAGGCCGAAGTTGTTGCAGCCGACGAGCGCGAAAGCGGCTTACGTGCTTTACTCAATCTGGGCCATACCTTTGGTCACGCGATTGAAGCCGAAATGGGCTATGGCAATTGGCTGCACGGCGAAGCGGTATCTGCCGGTATGGTCATGGCCGCTCGTACCGCGTTTCGTTTGGGGCAATTCAGTGAAGCCGATGTCGAGCGCGTGATCGCGTTGTTACAGCGTGCCGGGCTGCCCGTTACCGGGCCGCAGGAAATGTCAGCAGACGCGTATATGCCCCACATGATGCGCGACAAGAAAGTCTTGGCTGGTGAGCTGCGCCTTGTGCTGCCGCTGGCTATCGGGAAGAGTGAAGTCCGTGGCGGAGTTCCACACAATATCGTTCTGTCCGCCATTGCTGATTGTCAGCAGGCTTAATTATTAGAAATGATTGGTCGCCGCAGTCGGGCGATTTATAACTTCGGGTGATGTGCAAAGTTCGTATCGCTGGCATAAGCCTTTGAGTGGGGTGTTAAATGGATGAATTCAAACCGGAAGACGAGCTGAAACCCGATCTCAGCGATCGTCGTCGGGATCGTTCTCGCAACTCTGACGAGTTCGATAAAGAACCGCAGATTAACGTCGACGATGTCGATCTTGATGCTGATGAGCCTCGTACCTCGCGCTCGCGTCGTCCTCGCGACGAAGAAGAGGAGTACGAAGGCGATGACGGCATGAAGGTTGAAGCCGCCGAGCGTCGTCCGGCTCGCGGTCGAAAAGCCCCAAGACAGAAAGTCCCAGTCTCACGTCAGCATTTGATGATGGGCATTGGCATTCTGGTTCTGTTGCTGCTGGTCATTGGTATTGGTTCCGCGCTCAAGTCGCCTTCAACCGATACCGAAACGGCAAACAAAAATCCAAACGCCGAGAAGAATATCGATCTGTCCGGTGCTAACGATACGGCTAATCAGGCTAACGGCGCGCAGCCGCAGCCGGGCGAATCAAACGTTGCTAATCAAACCGCTAATGCGGGCGCACAGCCGCAGGAAGTGAACCTACCGCCGATTTCCTCAACCCCAACTGAAGCACAAGCGCAGCCAACGCCAGAAGGCCAGCAGCGCGTGGAAGTTCCGGGCGATCTGAATAACGCGCTTACCCAGCAGCAGGGCCAAATCGATAACGCAGCGAGCGGTTCTACGCTGCCGACTCAGCCTGCAACGGTTGCTCGTATCGCGGGGAGCAATGTGGCCTCGGAGCCTGCTAAAACGACGGCAAACGCTGCGCCAAAAAGCGAGCCTGTCCGTCAGCCAGCCGCTCGTCAGGAACGCAAGCACGCGGTGATTGAGCCACAAAAAACTCAGCCAGCGCAGGCTAAGCCACAGGCCACGGCAAAAACCCCTGTTGCAGAGCCGAAACCTGTAACCACCGCAAAACGCAGCGAGCCTGCGGTAAGCGCGCCGGTTAAGGAACCCGTTAAAGCACCAGCGGCAACACCTGCGCCGAAAGCCGCAGCCCCTGCCGCCACCGCCAGCACCGCTGCTCCTGCAGCAGGTGGCGCTACCGTTACCGGTGATGCCAGCGCTATCAAAGGCGCGCCGGGCAGCCATTACACGCTGCAGCTTAGCTCCTCTTCCAACTCGGCGAATCTGAACGCCTGGGCGAAGAAAGAGAATCTGCAACACTACATGGTTTACCAGACTGTGCGTAACGGTCAGCCGTGGTATGTGCTGGTTAGCGGCGTATACGCCAGCAAAGACGAGGCGAAACGTGCCGTTTCAACTCTGCCAGCTGACGTGCAAGCGAAGAATCCTTGGGCAAAACCCATTCATCAGGTTCAGTCCGATCTGAAGTGATGAACAAGCGCAGTCGCTGTCGGAACCTTTCCACAGCTGGAGAAGGTGTAAATAGTTAGACAGCATGAAAAAAAATCGCGCTTTTCTGAAATGGGCAGGGGGGAAATACCCCCTGCTTGACGACATAAAGAAGTACCTGCCGGAAGGTGATTGTCTGATTGAGCCGTTTGTTGGCGCAGGCTCCGTCTTTCTTAACACTGACTATTCACGCTATATTCTCGCGGATATCAACAGCGATCTGATTAACCTGTACAACATTGTCAAAGCGCGAACCGACGAGTATGTTCAGGAAGCCCGCGGCCTGTTTACGCCCGAGCTTAACGACAGCGAAGCGTTTTACCGTTTTCGCCTTGAGTTTAATCAGTGCAACGATGCTTTTCGTCGTGCGGTGCTGTTTTTATACCTCAATCGCCATTGTTACAACGGCCTTTGCCGTTATAACCTGCGCGGTGAATTCAACGTGCCGTTTGGCCGCTACAGCAAGCCCTACTTCCCGGAAGAGGAGCTGTACCATTTTGCCGAGCGTGCGCAACAGGCCACTTTTGTCTGCCAGTCGTATGATATCAGCATGACCGACGTGGCCGCAGGCTCGGTGGTGTACTGCGATCCGCCGTATGCCCCGTTGTCCGCCACGGCGAATTTCACGGCTTACCATACCGACAGCTTCAGCATGGTGCAGCAACAGCATCTGGCCGAGCTTGCGGAAAGTTTGCAGGGAAACCGTATCCCGGTGCTGATTTCAAACCATGATACCGAGCTTACCCGGTTGTGGTATCAGCAGGCGAAGCTGCACAAGCTGCAGGTAAGACGCAGCATCAGCAGAAATGGCGGAACGCGTAACAAGGTGGACGAACTGCTGGCGCTCTATGGCGTAGCCTGAGCACTTTCGTTCGCCTCAAAAATAAAAAACTATTGGAGAAGCGGATGAAACAGTATTTGATCGCCCCCTCAATCCTGTCTGCCGATTTTGCCCGCCTGGGTGAAGACACGGCCAAAGTGTTGGCCGCAGGTAGCGACGTCGTCCATTTCGATGTTATGGATAACCATTATGTTCCCAACCTGACTATCGGGCCGATGGTGCTGAAATCACTGCGTGATTACGGCATCACCGCGCCCATTGACGTGCATCTGATGGTCAAGCCCGTCGACCGCATCATCCCGGATTTCGCCGAGGCGGGTGCCAGCATCATCACCTTCCACCCTGAAGCATCCGAGCACGTCGACCGTTCCCTGCAGCTGATTAAAGAGCACGGCTGTAAGGCAGGGCTGGTGTTTAACCCGGCCACGTCGCTAAGCTGGCTCGATCACGTGATGGACAAGCTGGACGTCATTTTGCTGATGTCCGTTAACCCGGGCTTTGGCGGGCAATCGTTTATTCCCCATACGCTGGAAAAGCTGCGTCAGGTGCGTGAACGCATCGATGCTTCCGGCTACGACATTCGTCTTGAAGTCGATGGCGGCGTTAAAGTTGATAATATTGCGGAGATTGCCGCGGCGGGCGCGGACATGTTTGTCGCCGGTTCGGCTATCTTCAGTCAGCCTGATTATAAAACAGTCATCGACCGTATGCGCGATGAGCTGGCAAAGGTAAGTCATGGATAAGTTTGAAAAAATTCGCGGCGTCGCGTTTGATTTAGACGGCACGCTGGTTGATACCGCGCTCGGCCTGTCTCAGGCAATGGATCAGGCGCTCTACGCGCTTGAGCTGCCAACGGCGGGTGAAGAAAACGTTGAGAAGTGGATCGGCAACGGTGCGGACGTGCTGGTGCAGCGCGCGCTGACCTGGGCATTAAAAGGCCAGGAGCCGCGCTTCGACCAGTGCCTGATGGCCCGTAAACTGTTCGACCGCTACTATGCGCAAACGGTCGATGAAGGCAGCTTCCTGTTCCCGCACGTGGCTAGCACGCTGGCGGCGCTCGCGGAAAAAGGCCTGCCGCTTGGGCTGGTGACCAACAAGCCAACGCCGTTCGTCATGCCGCTGCTTGAAAAACTGGGCATCGCGCAGTATTTCCAGGTCGTTATCGGTGGCGATGATGTCGAAAACAAGAAGCCGCACCCCGAGCCGCTGTTCAAGGTTATGGAAACCCTGAATCTGAGCGCCGAAGAGTTGCTGTTTGTGGGCGATTCCCGCAATGATATTCTTGCCGCCCAGGCTGCCGGCTGCCCGAGCGTGGGTATGACCTACGGTTACAACTATGGTGAAGCCATTGAGCTGAGCAAACCGGACGTCGTGTTTGAAAAGTTCAGTGACTTATTGCCCGCTCTTGGGCTCCCTTGCAAAGAAAATCAGGAATCAGAACATGAGTAAACCCATCGTTTTTAGCGGCGCGCAGCCTTCAGGTGAATTAACCATCGGTAACTACATGGGTGCGCTGCGTCAGTGGGTTCACATGCAGGACGATTACCACTGCATCTATTGCATCGTTGACCAGCACGCGATCACCGTGCGTCAGGATGCGAACGCGCTGCGTAAAGCCACGCTTGATACTCTGGCGCTGTACCTGGCCTGCGGGATCGACCCGGAAAAAAGCACCATTTTCGTTCAGTCCCACGTGCCTGAACACGCGCAGCTGAGCTGGGTGTTGAACTGCTACACCTATTTCGGCGAGCTGAGCCGCATGACCCAGTTCAAAGACAAATCCTCTCGCTACGCCGAGAACATCAACGCCGGTCTGTTTGACTATCCGGTGCTGATGGCCGCCGATATCCTTCTGTACCAGACCAACCTGGTGCCGGTTGGCGAAGACCAGAAGCAGCACCTGGAGCTGAGCCGCGATATCGCCGCGCGCTTCAACGCGCTGTATGGCGACGTGTTCAAAGTGCCGGAGCCGTTTATTCCTAAGTCCGGCGCGCGCGTGATGTCCCTGCTCGAGCCGACCAAAAAAATGTCCAAATCTGACGATAACCGCAACAACGTTATCGGCCTGCTGGAAGACCCGAAAGCGGTCGTTAAAAAGCTCAAACGCGCGGTGACCGATTCCGACGAGCCGCCTGTCGTGCGTTACGACGTGGCGAACAAAGCTGGGGTTTCCAACCTGCTGGATATCATGGCGGGCGTGACCGGTAAAACTATCGCCGAGCTTGAGCAGCACTTTGAAGGCAAGATGTACGGCCACCTGAAGGGCGACGTTGCCGACGCGGTTTCCGGCATGCTGGTTGAGCTTCAGGAGCGCTACTATCGCTTCCGTAATGACGAAGCCTTCCTCCAGCAGGTGATGAAAGACGGCGCTGAGAAAGCCCGCTCTCACGCCAGCGCGACGCTGAAAAAAGTCTACGAAGTCATTGGGTTCGTTCCACATCCATAATCTCCTCCTTCGCTAGCTACCGACCCGCCTCCACGGCGGGTTTTTTCTTTTTGTGACGCCATTCTCCTTTTGCATCTTCCCCGTTTGCCATTTATATTCATTTTTATGAAGATATATCCGTTCAATAAAATGAAGATTAACTATGAGCCGTAGCTTTATCAAAAAAGAAGGTGTCGCCCAGGCCAGCCTGGCGCGCTATTTGCTGGGCGAGAAAAGCGGTAACAGATTGAAAACCATTGACGAGCTGGCGACCGAATGCCGCTTCTCCGTGGGATTGATTCAGGCGGCGTTGAAAACGCTGGAAAAAGCCGGGGCCGTAACGGTCGAACGTCGCGGGCGCAACGGCAGCTACCTTGTCAGTATGGATAACAAAGCCCTATTGGCGTTTGCGGATATCGGCACCGTAGTCTGTGCCATGCCCTTGCCCTACACCCGTCTGTACGAAGGTTTAGCGAGCGGGCTCAAGGCGCAGTTCGACGGCATCCCGTTTTATTACGCCCATATGCGCGGCTCGGATGTCCGCGTGGAATGCCTGCTCAACGGCGTTTACGACCTGGCGGTGGTTTCCCGCCTGGCGGCGAAAAGTTATCTCGATAAAGACGATGTGTGCATGGCGCTGGAGCTTGGCCCGCACACCTACGTCGGTGAACATAAACTGATTTGTCGTGCGGGCGAGCAGCAAATCAAGCGGGTGGGCATCGACCCGCGCTCGGCGGACCAGCGCATCATGACGGACGTTTATTTCTCCGAAAAGCCGGTTGAGCTGCTCGACGTGCCGTACCACGAGTGTTTGCACCGCATCGCCAAAGGCGATATCGACGCGGTGATCTGGAACGTCACCAACGAGATCGATCTCGAATCTCACGGCCTGGTAGCTAAATCGCTGACCGACGACGTGCGCTTTACGGATGCTTCAGAAGCGGTGGTGTTGACCCGAGCCGACGATATCCCCATCCAGCAGCTGCTGCGCACGGTGGTGAATAAAACCGAATTGTTAGCCCATCAGCAGCGCGTGCTGGCGGGGCTTCAGGAACCAAGTTACTGAAAATTTTCAAGAGGTAAGGCAATGGAAGACAGACTAAACCTGCTGTGTGACGCAGGGATTATCGATAAGGATATCTGTGACGGCATGCTGGTCGTCGTCACGCAGCTCGAAACCGTGTGGCAGCTGCCGGTGCGCAATGAGCAGGGTGAGATGGCGATTACCCATATGGCGAACGCGCTGATGCGCAGCCGCCGTGGCGAAGAAGTCGGCCCGCTGGATGAAGATCTTCTGCAAGAGATTGTGACCTCCGAGGCCTGGCCGCATCTGCAGCCGATCCACCAGGCGCTGCTTGCTCCGTTTGACGTGCAGCTTCATCCCAACGAGGAAGGCTACCTGCTGGCGAACCTCTTTAGCCTGTGGATGGTCAGCAAAGGCTAAATGATGCGTTGGGCGTGAATGATATCGCCTTAAATATTCAAAAAAATGATGATTTAGGATTTTAATCATCAGCATGGAGTCGAGAGGCAAGGGCATGTTTATAAAAGCACTCAAGGCGCAAAACCCGGCACTGATTCAGGCGGCACGCAAGCTTTGGCAGCAGGGCGACATTCTGCCGGACACCTACGTCATCGACGTTGACCGGGTGATGGAAAACGGCCGTCGTCTGCTGGAAGTGGCGCAGCGCTACGGCATCACGCTGTATCTGATGACCAAACAGCTGGGGCGAAATCCTCTGCTTGCGAAGAAGCTTATCGAACTGGGCTTCCACGGCACGGTAGCGGTGGACTTCAAAGAGGCGCGCACGCTGCGCAATGCCGATGTGCTGGTTTCCCACGTTGGCCATCTGGTGCAGGTGCCGAAAAGCCAGGTGGCGGAAAGCGTCATGTCGCCAACGGAAATGATCACCGTTTTCTCGCTGGAAAAAGCGCGGGAAATCTCCGCTGCGGCGCAGGCGGCGGGGCGAGTTCAGCCCATCATGCTCAAAATTTTCGACGAGCAGGACAGGCTTTATCCCGGTCAGGAAGCCGGTTTCCCGCTTTCCGTGCTGGATGAGGTGGTGAACGTTCTGCGCACGCTTCCCGGTATCAAACTCGCGGGGCTGACCCACTTCCCCTGCCTGTTGTGGGATGAGGCGCAGCAGCAAACCCTGCCGACGCCGAACCTGCGCACGCTGTTACAGGCACGCGATCGTTTAGCGGCGCAGGGCATTGAGATTGAGCAGGTGAACGCGCCCTCCGCCTCGAGTTGCAGCACGTTACCGCTGCTCGCCGAGCACGGCGTAACCCACGCGGAGCCGGGGCACGCGCTAACTGGCACCATTCCGGCCAACCAGCACGGCGACCAGCCCGAAGGCATCGCCATGCTGTATCTCACCGAGGTTTCCCATCAGTTTCAGGGCAATAGCTACTGTTTTGGCGGCGGCTACTACCGCCGTGGGCACGCGCAAAACGCGCTGGTTTATCCGCAGCAGGGCAGCGAAGCCGTCGCGGCCAGCCTGTTGCCCGTCGACGACAGCAGCATCGACTATCACATCCCGCTGGCCGGTGAATTCCCCGTGGGCAGCCCGGTGGTGATGTGCTTCCGCACCCAGGTTTTTGTAACGCGCAGCGACGTCGCGCTGGTTTCCGGTATCGCTTCCGGGGAGCCGGTGCTCGAAGCGCTGTATGACAGTCTCGGTAACCCCATCTCAGGAGGTCTACGTGAGTAAGTTTGTGGTCGTGGTGGTAGACAGTTTTGGCGTGGGCGCGATGGACGACGTGCCGCAGGTGCGCCCTCAGGATATCGGCGCAAACACCTGCGGGCATATTCTGGCCCAGTATCCGCAGCTGCGTTTGCCCGTGCTGGAAAAGCTCGGCCTGATGAACGCGCTTGGCTTTGAAGTGGGTGCGATGAAAGCCTCCGCCAGCGCGGCCTACGGCACCGCCGAGCTGCAGCACGAAGGGGGCGACACCTTCATGGGGCATCAGGAAATTCTCGGCACCTTCCCGAAGGCTCCGCTGCGCATGCCGTTTTCAGCGGTGATTGACGAGGTGGAGCAGGCGCTGCTGGCGGACGGCTGGCAGGTGGAGCGCATCGGCCACGAATTGCAGTACCTGTGGGTGAACCAGGCGGTTGCGGTTGGCGACAATCTCGAAGCCGATCTTGGACAAGTATTTAATATCAGCGCCAATCTTGCCGCTATCTCTTTCGAAGAGGTGCGAAATATTGGCGAAATCGTCCGTCGTTGCGTTCAGGTTGGCCGCGTAATCGCTTTCGGCGGCGTGCTGGAAAGCAGCCAGAAAATCCAGGATGCCGCCGAAGAAAAGCAGGGGATTTACGTCGGCATTAACGCCCCGCGTTCCGGCGTTTATAAGAACGGTTTCCAGGTTGTGCACATGGGCTTTGGCGTTGATGCCACCGTTCAGGTGCCGCAGAAGCTGCACGAATCGGGCATTAAAACGGTGCTGGTAGGCAAAGTGGCGGATATCGCCATCAACCCGCACGGCGTGAGCTACCAGAACCTCGTCGACAGCCAGCGCATCATGGACATCACCCTGGAAGAGGTGAACAGGCCGGGCGACGCGTTTATCTGCACCAACATCCAGGAAACCGATCTCGCCGGGCACGCGCAGGACGCGGAGCGCTACGCCGAGCGGCTCCAGCTCGTGGACGAAAATCTTGACCGCCTGATGCAGGCCCTGACCCCCGGCGATTGCCTGGTGGTGATGGCGGATCACGGCAACGACCCGACCATCGGGCACAGCAAGCACACGCGTGAAAACGTGCCGCTGCTGGTCTGGCAGCCGGGCATCGCTCCGGCGCAGCTTGGCCTAAGAAAAACGCTCTCTGACGTGGGCGCAACGGTGTGCGACTACTTCAACGCCGCCGCGCCGCAGAACGGGACTTCATTCCTTTCGCAGTTAACTACCGCTGAAACCGGAGGCCATCATGACTGAGCAAACGCATATTGACGCGTCGGGCTACACCTACGCCCACGAGCATCTGCATATCGACCTGTCGTCATTCAAAAACAACGTTGACTGCCGCCTGGATTGCTACGAGCTGATTCGCGACGAGATGACGTCGCTGTATGCCCAGGGCGTGCGCAACATCATTGAAATGACCAACCGCTATATGGGGCGTAACCCGCAGTTTATGCTCGATATTATGCGCGATACCGGCATGAACGTGGTGGCCTGCACCGGCTATTACCAGCATGATTTCTTCCCGGCCCATGTCGCTACCACAAGCGTTGAGAAGCTGGCAAAAGAGATGATCGATGAAATTGAAATCGGCATCGACGGCACCGGGCTGAAGGCGGGCATTATTGCGGAAATCGGCTCAAGCGTTGACGTTATCACCGACGTTGAGGCGAAGGTATTTGCCGCCGCCGCGCTGGCGCACCGGGAAACCGGCCGCCCGATCTCTACACATACCTCGTTTAGCACGATGGGCCTTGAGCAGCTGGCGCTGCTGAAAAAGCACGGCGTGGATCTCTCACGCGTTGTCGTCGGCCACTGCGACCTGAAGGACAACCTCGACAACATTCTGCGGATGATTGACCAGGGCGCCTACGTCCAGTTCGATACCATCGGCAAAAACAACTATTACCCGGACGAAAAGCGCGTGGCGATGCTGCAAGAAATTGCCGGTCGCGGCCTGCTCGACCACGTCATGCTCTCCATGGACATTACCCGTCGTTCCCATCTGAAAGCCAATGGCGGCCTCGGCTTCGACTATTTGCTGACAACGTTTGTGCCTTTGTTGCAGGAGGCTGGCTTCACTCAGGCCGACGTTGATTTGATGTTACGTGACAACCCCTCTGTCTTCTTTAAATAAGGATTTCCCATGAAAAAGATTGGTGTTGCTGGCTTACAGCGCGAACTCATTAAAAAAACTATCGAAACCGCCGCTCCGGGCTGCTTTGAAGTGTTCATTTATAACGATATGGAAGCCGCGATGAAGGTGAAGTCCGGCCAGCTCGACTACTACATCGGCGCCTGTAATACCGGTGCCGGTGCGGCGCTGTCCATTGCCATTGCGGTGATTGGCTACAACAAGAGCGGCACCATTGCCAAGCCGGGCATTAAGGCGAAGGACGAGCAGATCGCCAAAATGGTCGCGGACGGCAAAATCGCCTTTGGCCTGTCGGTTGAGCATATCGAACATGCCATCCCGATGCTGATTGCCCATTTAAAGTAAAGGCAGCGCTATGGATTTCTATATTCAAATTTTGGTGGTGGCCTGCCTGACCGGGATGACCGCGCTGCTGGCACATAAGTCGGCGGCGGTGTTCCACGACGGTATACGCCCGATCCTGCCGCAGCTCATTGAAGGCAATATGAACCGCCGCGAGGCGGGGAGCATCGCGTTTGGTCTGAGCATTGGCTTTGTGGCCTCGGTGGGCATTTCCTTCACCCTGAAAACCGGCCTGCTGAACAGCTGGCTGCTGTTTTTGCCTACCGATATTCTGGGCGTGCTGGCCTTTAACGGCGCGATGGCGTTCGGCCTGGGGGCAATCTGGGGCGTTCTGATCCTCACCTGTCTGCTGCCGGTAAACCATCTACTGACGGCGCTGCCGGTCGACGTGCTGGGCTCGCTCGGCGAGCTAAGTTCTCCCGTGGTTTCAGCGTTCGCGCTGTTCCCGCTGGTCGCCATTTTCTATCAGTTTGGCTGGAAGAATAGCCTGTTCGCCGCGGTTGTCGTGCTGATGACGCGCGTGCTTATCGTGCGCTACTTCCCGCATCTGAACCCTGAATCCATCGAGATTTTCGTCGGCATGGTAATGCTGCTGGGCATTGCGATTACTCAGGATCACCGTACGCGGGGTGAACGCGACGACGACGGCGGAAGCTCGGTCTTTGAGGAGCGCACTTCGCGCATCATCAAAAACCTGCCGTATATCGCCATCGTGGGCGGCCTGATTGCCACCGTTGCCAGCATGAAGATTTTCGCCGGTTCTGAAGTCTCCATCTTCACGCTGGAAAAGGCCTATACCGCAGGGCTGGATCCCGCCCAGTCGCAAACGCTGATCAACCAGGCGGCGCTGGCTGAATTTATGCGTGGCTTAGGCTTCGTGCCGATGATCGCCACCACGGCGCTGGCAACCGGTGTATATGCCGTAGCCGGTTTCACCTTCGTGTTTGCCGCAGGTTATCTGATCTCCAACCCGCTGATCGCGTTCTTCGTCGGCGCGGCGGTGATTTCCGCCGAGGTGCTGCTGCTGCGCTCCATCGGCAAATGGCTGGGCCGCTATCCTTCCGTGCGCAACGCTTCGGACAACATCCGTAACGCGATGAACATGCTGATGGAAATGGCGCTGCTGGTCGGCTCCATCTTCGCGGCTATCAAAATGGCGGGCTACACCGGCTTCACCATCGCCGCGGCGCTCTACTTCCTGAACGAATCGCTGGGCCGTCCGGTGCAGAAGATGGCTTCTCCGGTCGTAGCGGTGCTGATCACCGGCTTCGTGCTCAACATTCTCTTCTACTGCGGCCTGTTCGTTCCGGTCTGATCCTGACAGATGCCTGCCGCGCACCCTGCGGCAGGCTTTCATGGAGTAAACATTGTGAAAACCTGGCCTTTGCAAAGCCTGACGATGGAGCAGGCGCAGCACAAACAGTTCCAGCTGGTCGATATCATCTGCCGCCATTTCCCCGGCAGCGACTTCCTGAGCGGCGGTGACTTTGGCCTGGTGCCCGGTCTTAACCAGCCGCAGATGACCCAGCGAGTAGAGGCGGTGATTGCCGACTTCTTTTCCGCCCCGGCAGCCGCGCTGGTGCAGGGCGCTGGCACCGGCGCGATTCGCAGCGGGCTTGCCGCGCTACTTGTGGCGGGCAACAGTTTGCTGATTCACGATGCGCCGCTTTATCCCACCACCGCCGTTATCGCTGAACAGATGGGCCTGCGGCTTATCCGCGCCGATTTCAATCAGCTGGACGAGGTGAGCAAGGCGATTGAGCTGCATCGCCCACGGGCCGCGCTGATTCAGCATACCCGCCAGAAGCTGGACGACGCCTATTCGCTGCACGAGGTTATCGGCTGCTTTAACCACTACGACCTGCCGTCATTGACGGACGATAACTACGCGGTGATGAAGGTTGAGCGGATTGGCAACGAATGCGGCGCGACGCTGTCGACGTTTTCCTGCTTCAAGCTTTTCGGGCCGCCGGGCGTGGGCGTGGTCGTCGGTGATAAAGACGCGGTAAGCGCGGTGCGCAAAAGCATGTATTCGGGCGGCAGCCAGGTGCAGGGCGGCCAGGCGATGGAAGCGCTGCGCGGGTTGGTATTTGCGCCAGTCATGCACGCGGTGCAGGCCCAGGTTAACGACAGCCTGGTGGAAGAGCTGAAAGGCGGCGCGATCCCGCAGGTGAAGCGCGCGTTTATCGCCAACGCCCAGTCGAAGGTTCTGCTGGTTGAGTTTCATCGCCCGATAGCGCAACAGGTGCTGGACGCGGCGCACCGGCTAGGCGCTTTGCCTTATCCTGTAGGGGCTGAGTCGAAGTACGAAATCCCGCCGCTGTTTTACCGGGTGTCCGGCACCTTCCGCCAGTCCGATCCTACTCTTGAAGATCGCATGATCCGCATTAATCCAAATCGTAGCGGGGCGCAGACGGTATTACGTATATTGCGTGAGAGCTGTTCTGATTTATAAAAAAATGCCCTCGCGAACGAGGGCATTAATATGACTTCCGACTTTTCAATATTACTTGTCGGTTGGGCCGCAGCCGCCGATGATTTTAGAAATTGAAATCGCAGGATGTAATAAGTAGTCGTAGCTACAATCTTTGCTTTTGTTTTCAATGTGACCGGTGCACGCGGTCAGGCTGGATAATACAACTACAACAGAAGCAATTTTAAAGAACTTGATCATTGATATTCCCTATCATAAATATTACGGACTTATTTAGCTTTTCAAACGAGGCGGCTAAGTATAGGGCGAGCGAATAACATTGCTAAGTCCGGATTAAGACAGGTGTCGTCCGTAATAAAAGTTGCTTATTGTTTAGTTATAAAAAAGCCCGCACATAATAATGTGCGGGCTTCTTGAATATTAAATTGATTTAGTGATTCGAAAACCAGTTCAGCTTATCGCGCAGCGCAACGACGCGGCCGACGATAATCAGCGACGGGCTTTGCACCTGCGTCGCCAGCTTGCCTAACTCGCTGAGCGCCCCGCTCACCACGCGCTGCTTAACGGCGGTGCCGTTTTCCACCAGCGCCACCGGCATATCGGCTGGCATACCGTGAGCGATCAGGTTTTCCTGAATGGCCGACGCCTGGTTCAGGCCCATATAAAACACCAGCGTCTGTTTTTCTGCCGCAAGGCTTGGCCAGTCCAGCTCGCCGCCGGTTTTCAGGTGGCCGGTGACCAGGCGTACGCTTTGCGCGTAGTCGCGGTGGGTTAACGGAATGCCGGAATAGGCGGAGCAGCCGGATGCCGCGGTAATGCCCGGCACGACGGAGAAAGGAATGCCGCCGCTGCACAGGGTTTCCAGCTCTTCGCCGCCGCGCCCGAAGATAAAGGGATCGCCGCCTTTCAGGCGCACCACGCGTTTGCCTTTCTGGGCTTCGCGCAGCAGGATTTGGTTAATTTCTTCCTGCGGTACGCAGTGGAAGCCCGCGCGCTTGCCGACAAACACGCGATCGGCGTCGCGGCGCACCAGGTTCATGATGTCGTCTGACACCAGCCTGTCGTAAACCACCACGTCCGCCTGCTGAATCTGCTGTAGCCCTTTGAGGGTTAGCAGCCCGGCATCGCCCGGCCCCGCGCCCACCAGCACCACTTCGCCACGGTTATCCAGCGGGGCGGAGAACAGCGATTCGGTTTCCTGGTCGATGGCCTTCTGGTCTTCGTTTGCCAGGTACTGCGCGAGGCGGTCGTTGGTGAAGAACTTTTCCCAGAAACGGCGGCGTTCGCCCATGGTGGCAAACTTCGCTTTCACGCGGCCGCGCAGCGTGCCCGCGTAACCGGCGATTTTACCTAAATGCAGCGGCAGAATGGATTCGAGCTTTTCGCGCAGCAGGCGGGCCAGCACCGGAGAGGTGCCGCCGGAAGAGACGGCCACCATCAGCGGCGAACGGTCGATAATCGACGGCATGATAAAGCTGGCCTGCTTCGGCGCATCGACCACGTTGCAGAAAATACGGCGGGATTCGCACGTATCGCTGACTAACTGATTCACCGCGTCGTCGTCGGTGGCGGCAATCGCGAGCCAGCTAACGTCGAGCAGTGAAGGGGAGAATTCGCCCTTTTCAAGGGTGAGCATGCCCTGTTCAGCCCAGGCGATAAACTGCGGGGTGAATTCCAGGGCATTAACGGTGACGCGAGCACCTGCCTCCATCAATAAACGTGCTTTACGTTCTGCGACATCGCCACCGCCAACCAGCAGGCAGGCGCGATCTCGTAGCTGACAAAATATAGGCAGGTGATCCACGGTAAATCCTCAATTATTGACGTGCGGCCTCGGGTACCGCGATACGCTCAGGCTGTGGGCGGTCGGCTTTCGGCGTAGCATACCAATAACCCAGACCCATGAATACCGCGCCGGAAAGGGTATTACCCAGCGTTACCCACAGCAGGTTGTGACCGATGCCAGCAAGCGTGTAGGCCTCGCTGTGATGGCCAAACCAGGAGAGGGCGAACAGCGTCATATTGGCAACGGAGTGCTCGTAGCCGGAGGCGATAAACGCCAGCAGGCACCACCAGATAGCGATGAACTTTGCCGCGCCTTCGGTACGGATTGCCATCCAGATCGCCAGACAAACCAGCCAGTTACACAGCGCGCCCTTAAAGAACAGCGTCATCGCCGGTGCGGTGGTTTTTGCCAGCGCCACGGTGTGAATGAGGCTGGTGTCTACCGGCAGCAGGCTACCGCCGCCCCAGCAGTACAGAAGTGCGACAAACACTGAGCCAATAAGGTTGCCCAGCCAGGTTTGCGGCAGAATAGCCCACATCTGGCCGTGGGAAATCGTACCGGCCTTCACGCCGAAGGTCAGGAACATGGTGTGGCCGGTGAACAGCTCGGAACCGGCGATAATCACAAGCGTCAGGGCAATCCCGAAGGTCGCCCCCATCACCAGCGGACGCACGGACGGGTCGAGAAGATTACCAAGGGTGAAGATCAGGATGATGCCAAGGCCAACGTACGCCCCGGCCATGGCAGAACTGACCCAAAAGCCGAATGGATTGTTTCTCGACAGACGGGCAATGCGCGCGGCATTCGCCGCACATTTATTAATAGTATCGGTGAACATTTTTGTTATCCCAACAAATTGAAAGAAAAGTAAAAAATTAAGAAAAGAATGTGTTTTTCACCCTCACCCAATCCCTCACCAGTTAGGAGAGGGATTGTCCGGAGAAGCCTTTTTGACTTTCTCCCTCTCCTGGGGGAGAGGGCCGGGGTGAGGGTGGTTTTATTAGGCTTTTATCTGAACCATGCCGTCCTGCACGCGCGCGGCAAAATGCGCGACGGAGCGGCTTTCATCTTCCAGGCACAGCCCGTCACGCAGGCGGAAGCGCTGTTTTTTCAGCGGGCTGGCAACCCACAGTTCGTTCTGGTGTTCGGCGATAAGCCCGCGTGACAGCACGCTTGCCCCGAAGAACGGGTCGATATTGCTGATGGCGTAAACCTGCTCGTCGTTACGCGGGCGGAAAATCGCCACCTGCTGGTTGCCCAGCAGCGCGCAAACGCCGGTTGCTGGCAGGATGTCGTTTAGCTGACAAACGGTGGTCCACTGGCTCATACGATCTCCTCCGCTTCTACCAGGGTGACGGGAATGCGCTCGTACGGCGTGGCCGGACGATGCTGCTGGCGCTCGGGCACAATCTGCACGTTCGGATCGCGCTGCGGGCTGTTGATAAAGTGCTTGAAGCGTACCTGGGCTTCCGGCGTGTTCACCGTTTCGGTCCACTCGCAGATCACTTTCTCGCGCAGGCGCGACAGCTCCGCTTCGAGCTGGTCGTTCAGGCCGAGCTTATCTTCGATAATGACTTTCTTCAGATAATCGATGCCGCCTTCGAGGTTTTCCAGCCACACGGAGGTACGCGTCAGCTTATCGGCGGTGCGGATGTAGAACATCATGAAGCGGTCGAGGTACTTCACCAGGGTTTCCTGGTCGAGGTCGGCCGCCAGCAGATCCGCATGGCGCGGCTTCATGCCGCCGTTGCCGCAGACGTAGAGGTTCCAGCCTTTCTCGGTGGCGATGATACCCACGTCTTTGCCCTGCGCTTCCGCACATTCACGGGTACAGCCGGACACGCCGAACTTCATTTTGTGTGGGGTGCGGATGCCTTTGTAACGATTTTCCAGCTCGACGCCGAAGCCCACGCTGTCGCCCACGCCGTAGCGGCACCAGGTGCTGCCGACGCAGGTTTTCGCCATGCGCAGCGCTTTGGCGTAGGCGTGGCCGGTTTCGAAACCGGCTTCAATCAGCTGACGCCAGATTTCCGGCAGGTCGTCTTTCTGCGCGCCGAACAGGCCGATGCGCTGGGAGCCGGTGATCTTGGTATAGAGGTTGTATTCGCGGGCGATGCGGCCAACTTCCATCAGGCCTTCCGGCGTGATTTCGCCGCCGGCGGAGCGCGGGATCACCGAGTAGGTGCCGTCTTTCTGGATGTTGCCGAGGAAGTTGTCGTTGGTGTCCTGCAACGGCGTGTGCTGAGGTTCCAGCACGTAGTCGTTCCAGCAGGAGGCGAGCAGGGAGCCGACGGTAGGTTTACAGACTTCACAGCCGTAGCCCTTGCCGTATTTGGTCAGCAGCTCGTCGAAGGATTTGATGCCCTCCACGCGGATGAGGTGGTACAGCTCCTGGCGAGAGAAGGCGAAGTGCTCGCACAGGTTGTTGTTCACTTCGATGCCCTGTTTCGCCAGTTCGGCGTTGAGCACCTGGGTCACCAGCGGAATACAGCCGCCGCAGCCGGTTCCGGCTTTGGTTTCGGCTTTCAGCATCGCCACGGTGTGGCAGCCGCCGTTGATGGCTTTCACCAGATCGCCTTTGGTGACGTCGAAGCAGGAGCAGATTTGCGCGCTGTCCGGCAGCTTGTCGACGCCGATGGACGGTTTGCCGCTGCCCGCATGCGCAGGCAGGATCAGCGAATCCGGGTTTTCCGGCAGTTCGATGGCGTTTAGCACCAGCTGCAGCAGGTTGCCGTAGTCGCTGGTATCGCCAACCAGCACCGCGCCCAGCAGGGTTTTGTTGTCTTCGCTAACCACCAGGCGTTTGTAGACTTCTTTGCTTTCGTCCAGATAAACGTAGCTGCGCGCCTTTGGCGTGCGGCCGTGCGCGTCGCCAATCCCGCCAACGTCCACGCCCAGCAGCTTCAGCTTGGCGCTCATGTCCGCGCCTTCGAAGGCGTTTTCGCTGCCTAACAGGTGGTCGGCCGTAACCTGCGCCATTTTGTAGCCGGGGGCGACGAGGCCGAACACGCGGTTGTTCCAGCTTGCGCATTCGCCGATGGCGTAGATGTCCGGGTCAGACGTCTGACAGCTGTCGTTGATCACGATGCCGCCACGGCTTGCCGTCGCCAGGCCGCACTGGGTTGCCAGCTTGTCGCGCGGGCGGATGCCGGTTGAGAAGACGATAAAGTCGATTTCCAGCTCGCTGCCGTCGGCAAAGCGCATGGTTTTACGCGCCTCGGTGCCTTCCTGAACGATTTCCTGGGTGTTCTTGCTGGTGTGCACGCGCACGCCCATGCTTTCGATTTTATTGCGGAGCTGTTCGCCGCCCATGCGGTCGAGCTGCTCGGCCATCAGCATCGGTGCGAATTCGATAACGTGCGTTTCCACGCCGAGGTTTTTGAGCGCGCCAGCCGCTTCCAGACCGAGCAGGCCACCGCCCACCACGGCACCACGCTTGCTGCGACGCGCGCAGGCTTCGATGGCGTTGAGGTCTTCAATGGTGCGGTAGACGAAGCAGTCCTGGGTTTCGGAGCCTTTGATTGGCGGGATCCACGGGTAGGAGCCTGTCGCCATCACCAGCTTGTCGTAATACACGGTGCGGCCGGTATTCGAGTGGATGACTTTTTCCTGGCGGTTAATGGTGATGGCGCGTTCGCCAACCAGCACGTTTACGCCGTGCTTCTCGTAGAAGCCGTCGCGGACCAGGGATAATTCTTCAGCGGTATGGTGGGAAAAATAGGAAGAGAGATGCACGCGGTCGTAGGCTTTGCGCGGCTCTTCACAAAAGACGGTAATCTCAAACTGGCCTGGCTGGGCTTTATCAAGTAAGTCCTCGATAAAGCGATGGCCGACCATGCCATTACCGATAATTGCGATTCTGACTTTGCTCATAATTGCCTCAATTTCTTTTCTATTACCGCCTACCTTAACGATTCAGCAAGGGCGATTATTGATGCAAATCAATTACACCTTTATATACCCATTAAGGGGTATATGATTGATTTAAGAGGATTTTTATAAGTGACGGAATTGGTTGGTTTTTCATCATTGGTAGAAATTCGGCTACTAAAGGAAGGAGTGTGCTATGAAGTAAGGAAACCCTGCGCATCGGAGAGAAAATGAGTCACGAAACGCTGCAACAGATCCAAAACGTTCGCCTGGCCGGTCGCCCGGGCTTCTGGCAAATCGCTATTGCGGACGGACGCATCAAGAAGATTTCGCCGATGGGCGAAACGCAGCGGGAAAGCGAGCGAGTGCTCGACGGGCGCGGCGGGCTGGCGATAGCGCCGTTTATCGAGCCGCATATCCATCTGGACACCACGCAAACCGCCGGGCAGCCGAGCTGGAACCAGTCCGGTACGCTGTTTGAAGGCATCGAACGCTGGGCCGAACGCAAGGCGTTGCTTAACCATGAAGACGTGAAGCAGCGCGCGTGGCAGACGCTGAAATGGCAGATAGCCAACGGTATTCAGTATGTGCGTACCCATGTGGATGTTTCCGATCCGTCGCTGACCGCCCTGAAAGCGATGCTTGAGGTGAGGCAGGAGGTTGCGCCCTGGGTCGAGCTACAGATAGTCGCCTTCCCACAGGAGGGGATTCTTTCCTATCCGAACGGTGAGGCTTTGCTGGAAGAGGCGCTTCGGCTGGGCGCTGACGTGGTCGGCGCAATCCCGCATTTCGAATTCACCCGCGAGTACGGCGTCGAGTCGCTGCACAAAACCTTCGCGCTGGCGCAGAAATATGGCCGCCGCGTGGACGTTCACTGCGATGAAATCGACGACGAGCAGTCGCGCTTTGTCGAAACCGTTGCCGCGCTGGCGCATCGTGACGGCATCGGCGATCGCGTTACCGCCAGCCACACCACGGCGATGCACTCCTACAACGGCGCTTACACCTCGCGCCTGTTCCGCCTGTTGAAGCTGTCCGGCATTAACTTTGTCGCTAACCCGCTGGTGAATATCCATCTGCAGGGGCGGTTCGATGATTACCCCAAACGGCGCGGCGTGACCCGCGTAAAAGAGCTGCTGGAGGCGGGGATAAACGTCTGCTTCGGTCACGACGATGTGTTTGACCCGTGGTATCCGCTGGGCACCGCGAACATGCTGCAGGTGCTGCATATGGGGCTGCACGTCTGCCAGATGATGGGCTATCAGCAAATCGACGAAGGCCTGAAGCTGATTACGGAAAACGGCGCGCGGACGTTTGGCGTGCAGGAGTACGGTATCGAAGAAGGGAAGCCTGCGAATCTTATCATTCTGCCAGCGGAAAGCGGGTTTGATGCGGTGCGGCGTCAAGTGCCGGTGCGCTGGTCGGTGCGCGAGGGAAGGGTGATTGCGACGACGCAGCTTTCGCAAACCTGGGTGATGCTGGGCGAAGCGGAAGAGATTAAGTACGCCGGGCCTTCTCCTCGTTAAAGCCTGTTTTGTAAGGCGGGTAAGCGAAGCGCCACCCGCCGCTACTCAACGGGAACTTAGTGAGCCGCTGCCGCCGCGTTATGCTGGCGGTGTTTGGTCACCAGACCGAGCACCACGCACATCACGAAGACCACCGCGTACAGGCCGTTTGCGGTTTGCAGCGCCGCGTGCGGGCCGCTGTGGGCAACGATCGGGCCGGTCACCACGAAGGTCAGCATGGTGCCGATGGTGCCGCAGGTCAGCACGAAGTTAACCAGCTTCGGCGAGGCGATTTTGGTTTGCAGAGAGCCAAGCGTAATGATGGTGGTGTAAATCGCGCTGGAGAAGAAGCCCAGGGCCAGGATAAACCACGCCAGGTGTGCAGGTTCGCCGGTGTTGAACAGATACATCAGCACGGTTGCCGCGCCCGCGAGCACCATCAGAATGCGCTGCAGATCGAAGAAACGCAGCACGAAGCTGAATACCCACATCCCCACCATGTACGACATCCAGAAGTCACTGACCAGCTTGCCCGCGTCGTTGAGGTTCATGCCGATGCTTTTCGCATACTCAGGCACCCAGGAGATGAAGCCCAGCTGGCCAAGAATGTAGCAAAGCGCCGCGATGGACAGGAACAGCACGCCGATGCCCCATTTTTCTTTCGCGACGGGCGCAGTTTCGTCTTTCTTCGCGTGTTTGCCCAGCGCCGGGAATTCGCAGCCCAGGGTCAGCAGGAAGATGGCGACGTACACGAGGCCGATGCAGACGTAGACCCAGTACCAGTTGATGCTGCGCGCCAGCAGAATTGCGGCCACCATCGGGAAGATCATCCCGGCCATGCTGAAGAAGGAGTCGGTGAACAGCAGGCGTGAACCGCGCTGACGGCCTTCGTACATGTGGGTGATAAGGAAAGTACCGATCGACATGGTGATCCCGCTTACCAGACCCAGAACGAACATGGAGGCGGAGAAGATCATCAGGTTATGGCCCAGGATAAGCCCGGCTACGGCCAGCACCATCAGCAGGAATCCAAAACGCAGCTGGGTTTTCAGCGGCACGATTTCCATCAGCCAGGCGTTCAGGAAAATTGAGATCAGGATGCCCGCGTTCAGGAAGGTGAAGGTGTTACTCATGCTGGAAACCGGCAGTTGGAAGTACTCTGCGATGTTCCCCATCACCATCCCGGTGACAATCACCAACGCACCGGTCAGGGCGTAGGAGAAAAAGCTGATCCATAGCAGCTTGGTACGATTGCTGTTAGTCATATCTTGCCTGTGAATAGAAGTGTAAAGCGCGTTGACAGCGCTGTGGGCGAGTGAATTTTATCCGTGAATGTGATCGATTTAAACATTCATTGTAATTATGTTTGGATATTACCTTTCGTTTCATGAATCAGCTCACATATTTCAACCTGTAAAATAGATTCATTCATGCAAGTTATTGATTTCCCGAAAAGTAAAAAACGGTAAAGGGCTGGCGCAGTTAGCCCCTCCTCTTTACAATCTAGCAACTTGCTTCACTCACTGCCTTCGTAAGGAATTCCTGATGCTCAAATCGACTCTGGCGGCTGTTGCAGCTGTGTTCGCCATCTCGGCCATTTCTCCTGCTGCACTGGCGGCAAGCGGTGACCCCCATGTTCTTCTGACCACCTCCGCCGGTAATATTGAGCTTGAATTAAACAGTCAAAAAGCTCCCGTATCGGTGAAGAACTTCGTTGATTACGTCAACAGCGGCTTCTACAACAACACCACCTTCCACCGCGTGATCCCGGGCTTTATGATTCAGGGCGGCGGCTTTACGGAAGATATGAACCAGAAGCAGCCAAACCCACCGATTAAAAACGAAGCGGATAACGGCCTGCGTAACACCCGTGGCACCGTTTCTATGGCGCGCACCGCCGACAAAGACAGCGCGACCAGCCAGTTCTTTATCAACGTGGCGGACAACGCCTTCCTCGATCACGGCCAGCGCGACTTCGGCTATGCGGTATTTGGTAAAGTTGTGAAAGGCATGGACGTAGCGGACAAGATCTCCCAGGTTCAGTCCCACGACGTCGGCCCATACCAGAATGTTCCATCAAAACCGATAGTTATCCTCTCCGCGAAAGTCCTGCCATAATTTCCTGCGCGCGGGTTGTTGCAGCCCGCGCTCTGCCCGCTTCCCGGCAGCTGTGCAGAATGCTGCTTATACTTGTGGCAAAACAGTGACGCATTAAGGGAGGCGATATGGGCAAGAAACTCACCGAAAAGCAAAAAATCCGTCTGTGGGAACAGCTGCGTGGCCGTTCGTTTGAGGCCAGCTGCCGGCTCGACGTGCTTGAGCCTCACGCGCAGGATGAGCTTTTCGCAAAGCGAGCAGCGGCCATTGAGCTTGGCCCGCTGCACCGTGGCCTTCCGTGGCTGTGCTCCATCCATCAGCAGCTATTCCAGGATGCCTACGACTGGGCCGGTGAGCTGCGCGAGGTGGATATTTCGCGCGGCGACACCCGCTTCTGCCATTTCGAGTACATCGAAAACGAAGGCAACGATCTGATGCAGGAGCTGGAGGACGAGCATTATCTTGCCGAGCTGCCCAAAGCCGAGTTTATCGAGCGTCTGGCGCACTATTACTGCGAAATCAACGTCCTGCATCCGTTCTTTGTCGGCAGCGGCCGGGCGCAGCGCGTGTTCTTCGAACAGCTGGCGATTCACGCGGGCTACGTGCTGGACTGGAGCGTCGTCGATCCGCAGGCGTGGCAGGCGGCAAATCAGGCCGGCGCGCTGGGCGATCTGGCACCTCTTATTGAGATATTCACTAAAGTGGTGAGCGAAGCGCGGGAAAGCGAATAGAATAGCGCGGTTCTTTTTCTGCCGGAGCCGCCATGCTACTGCTTATCGACAACTACGATTCTTTCACCTGGAACCTGTACCAGTATTTTTGCGAGCTCGGGGCCGAAGTGGTGGTGAAGCGTAACGATGAAATCACGCTCGCGGATATCGCCGCCCTGGCCCCCGAGAAGCTGGTGATTTCGCCCGGTCCCTGCACGCCAACCGAGGCGGGGATTTCGCTGGCCGCAATCGAACGATTCGCCGGCCAACTGCCGATTCTGGGCGTTTGCCTCGGCCACCAGGCCATCGCGCAGGCTTTTGGCGCAACGATTATCCGCGCCGAAAAGGTCATGCACGGCAAAACCTCCGCCATTTCCCATAACGGCAGCGGCGTGTTCAGCGGCCTGAATAATCCGCTCACCGTTACGCGCTACCACTCGCTGCTTATCGATCCCGCGACCTTGCCCGACGGCTTTGAAGTCACGGCATGGACCGACAAAAACGAGATCATGGGGATTCGCCACCGCGAGTGGGATCTCGAAGGCGTGCAGTTCCATCCGGAAAGCATTCTGAGCGAACAGGGGCACCAGCTGCTGGGCAATTTCCTCAATCGTTGATTTCTTATTGCCATAAGATGCGTTTTTATGCATATTTCGTGATTATATTTTCATGAATGGCTACAGCATAAATACGGGATGGGGACTTAATGGCAACTGAACAATCAGCAATTACTCGCGCAACTTTCGATGAAGTGATTCTGCCGATTTATGCACCGGCCGAGTTTATCCCGGTGAAAGGAAAAGGCAGCCGCGTTTGGGATCAGCAGGGCAAGGAATACGTTGATTTCGCGGGCGGCATCGCGGTTACCGCCCTGGGGCACTGCCATCCTAAGCTTGTGGAAGCGCTGAAAACCCAGGGGGAAACGCTGTGGCACACCAGCAACGTTTTCACCAACGAACCCGCTCTGCGCCTGGGCCGCAGGCTGATTGACGCCACCTTTGCCGAGCGCGTCCTGTTTATGAACTCCGGCACCGAGGCCAACGAAACCGCCTTTAAGCTGGCGCGCTACTATGCGTCCACCCGCCACAGCCCGTATAAAACCAAGATTATCGCTTTCCATAACGCCTTCCACGGCCGCTCGCTGTTTACCGTTTCGGTGGGTGGACAGCCCAAGTATTCCGACGGCTTTGGCCCCAAGCCCGCCGACATCATCCACGTTCCGTTTAACGATCTTCACGCGGTGAAAGCCGTGATGGACGACCATACCTGTGCGGTCGTCGTGGAGCCTATTCAGGGCGAAGGTGGCGTCACCGCCGCTACGCCGGAATTCCTCAAGGGATTGCGCGCGCTGTGCGACGAGCACAAAGCGCTGCTGGTGTTCGACGAAGTGCAGTGCGGCATGGGCCGTATCGGCGAGCTGTTTGCCTACATGCACTACGGCGTGACGCCGGACATTCTGACCAGCGCCAAAGCCCTCGGCGGCGGATTCCCGGTAAGCGTCATGCTGACTACGCAGGAGATTGCTTCAGCTTTCCACGTCGGGACGCACGGTTCCACCTACGGCGGCAACCCGCTGGCCTGCGCGGTGGCGGGTGCGGCCTTTGATATCATCAATACGCCGGAAGTGCTGAAAGGCGTAACGGCAAAACGCGAAAAGTTCGTTGAGCATTTGCAGCAGATCGACAAAGAATACGACGTGTTCAGCGATATTCGCGGCATGGGCCTGCTGATTGGCGCGGAGCTTAAGCCGCAGTACAAGGGCCGCGCGCGTGAGTTCCTTTATGCAGCCGCACAGGAAGGCGTTATGGTGCTGAACGCGGGGCCGGACGTGATGCGCTTCGCGCCGTCGCTTATCGTTGAAGAGGCGGATATTGCCGAGGGTATGCAGCGTTTTGCGAGCGCCGTCGCGAAGATTGTTAAAGGGTAGATATTTGCGGAATTCGGTGGATGGCGCTGCCGCTTATCCACCCTACGAACGTCGCAAGCGTCTGCTGAGCCAAATGCCATGATGCGGGCGCTGACGCCATGCCACTGACGAAATGGTGTGCATGGTGTTGAGGTGCCCCAGAACCCGCTGTAAATGCTGTTCCATCGTGCTTAGCGGCCCGGTCGGCAGCGCCTCTGAATCCAGAATCACCGCGTCTTTCGTTTCCCCCGGTCCGTCATATTCCAGACGCTGCTGGCACCTTTGCAGCGCGACTTCACAGGCTTGCAGGTAGCGCTGCGCCAGGTCCGGCGTCAGCATATTGTGCTCGCGGGCAAGCGTCGTCATCGCGTTGATATGCTCGACGATAAACTGGCTGTGCGTCACCCATAGCTTCATGTCATCCAGATAGTGCGAGTTGAAGCCCGGCTCCTGCATCGCCTGGTTGAGCGAGTTAAACAACGCGTTGTGCGCCTGGTTGACCTTCATGCGCTGCCAGGCCAGCGGCGTCGGCTGCGGGTCGTGGCTTAGGATCAGCCGTATTGCTTCCTGGTCGGTTTCCAGCGCGTCGTGGGCGTTCTGGCGCAGCAGGCCGCTTTGCCACTGCGGCCACAGCCAGATCATGCCGCCAAAGGCAATCAGGCAGCCGAGCAGGGTATCGATCAGACGCGGCACGATGTATTGCTCGGCGCTAAGCGTAATCAGCTGCAGCGTGTATACCGCGGTGACGGTAAAGCCGATGGTGGCCCAGCCGTAGCTTTTGCGGATAAACAGGTAGCTCACCAGCGTAATGAGCAGCATCGCCACCAGCGTGTAGCTTTCCGGAACGTGGAAGTGGAGAGTGATCCCGGCAATCGTCAGGCCCGCCATGGTGCCCGCCGAACGGTGCAGAATCCGCACGCGCGTCGCGCCATAGCCGTTTTGCGTGACGAACATGATGGTCATCAGGATCCAGTAGGGCTTGGGCAGATGTAAAGATGCGCCCAGCAGGCTGGCGACGGTGAGCATGACGCCCAGCCGTGCGGCGTTGCGCAGCGCCGCCGATTTGAAGGAGAGATAGCTTTTTAGCGCGGGCCACAGCGGCAGGCGGCGCTGGCGATCTTCCATCAGATCGCGGACGTATAAAGGGCGCTGGGTGCGCAGCACGCGCGCGATACGGCTGAAGTGGTAGTGGCAGAATTGCCCGACCGGGTTGTCCGGGTTTTGGCGGGCGATTTTTTCCAGCGCCGCGATCTGTTTATCCATATCAAAGCGTCTGGGGTAGCGGTGATAAAGGATGTCGTCCGCCAGCACGCGCAGGCGAGACGCGATGGTTTGCGCGTTCCAGCGGATCACCGCTTCGGCGTGGCTTTGTTCAACGAGTTTCTGCACCTCTTCGGGCTGGTGCAGGCTGACGGAGATGTGCTCCTGGAGGTCGAGCGCCACCTGGAAAGCGCGCAGCAGGCGTTTGTAGCCGTTCTGCTGGTTAGCCGCCAGCATGTGCAGCTGCTGATAGCAGACGGTAATCAGATCGACGGCTTTTTGCTGGCGGGCCAGCAGCGGGGGCAGCGCCTTTTCCGGATCGGTGTGCTGCGTCAGCATGCCGTATTTTGCTTCGCAGTATTCGGCAAGCTGGCGGTAGAGCAGGCTCAGGGATTCGCGAAGCGGCTGCTCGCGCCACATCCAGAACCAGAACCAGTTAAAGACGCCGTACCAGATGGTGCCGGAAACATACAGCAGCATCGGTTTCCAGATAGGCATGTTCCCGGCCATGCTGAGGGTGAAGATCGCCGCAATCAGCGAGGCGGGGAGCAGGCGGGCGTGCAGGGCGCTGATTTCCGCGGTTACCCCGAGCATCAGCGCCATCACCATCAGAATTATGGGCAGCGGGATCGAGGTGTAGAGCAGAAGAAGCTGCATGATCAGGCTGCTGAGCGCAAACAGGCTGCCGCCGATAATCAGCCGCTTGAAGAAGCGTCGATGGGGGGTGTCCAGGCCAGCAATGTTGCAGCAGGCGGGAACTAACGAGAAAAGCAGGCCGTTTTGCAGGCTGCCCAGCACCAGGCCGACGGCCACGGGTAAACATAACACCAGCGTCTGACGCAGTGCGTAGTTAACCTCAGGATGATAAATAAGTCGGCGCCACATAGACTCGTCATACTTCAAGTTACAGGGGTGTTGGCTGCACTCACTCGCCCCGGTCACTTACTGGAGTAAGCTCCTGGGGACTCCCTCCCTTGCCGCCGACCTGTAACTCGAATTATTTAGAGCGGGCAAAGGGAGTTTTAGAGACAAAAAAGGCGTATTGCCGAAGCGATACGCCTTTTTGGAAACGGAAATTAACGAGTACCGTAAACGACGATCGTTTTACCGTGCGCGGAGATCAGATTTTGATCTTCCAGCATTTTCAGAATGCGGCCTACGGTTTCACGGGAGCAACCCACGATCTGACCGATTTCCTGGCGGGTGATTTTAATCTGCATACCGTCCGGGTGGGTCATGGCGTCTGGCTGTTTCGCAAGGTTCAGCAGCGTTTGAGCGATACGGCCGGTTACGTCGAGGAAGGCAAGGTTGCCCACTTTCTCTGACGTGACCTGCAGGCGACGGGCCATCTGGGAAGAGAGGCGCATCAGGATGTCTGGGTTAACCTGGATAAGCTGGCGGAATTTTTTATAGGAAATTTCAGCCACTTCGCACGCGGTTTTCGCGCGAACCCAGGCACTGCGCTCCTGGCCTTCTTCAAACAGGCCTAATTCACCGATGAAGTCACCCTGGTTCAGATAGGAGAGGATCATTTCCTTGCCCTCTTCATCTTTGATCAGCACGGCCACGGAGCCTTTGACGATGTAGTACAGCGTCTCTGCTTTTTCACCCTGGTGAATCAGCGTGCTCTTCGATGGATACTTATGAATGTGGCAATGGGACAAGAACCATTCGAGAGTCGGGTCTGTTTGCGGTTTGCCAAGCACCATGCGCGGTTATCCTCTGTTATAAACTGGCTACCAAAGACAGGATGCAAAACCTCCTGCCCGGCGTTGCAATCGTTAGAATATTTCCCACCTGGGGGAAATGGCCAGCAAGTCAATCTTGCCGCCTGTAATTAGTGATGTCCAATGCATACATACATCACGTCAATGTATCGAATGTAGCATCCGGATTGTTTTAGCATAGCTTTTGGCAAGTGTCTCCTATTGTCTCGTTTCAGCATGACGCAGGTCGCCTTCCGTTGCGACAATTGCTGCATCCGCGTACTCTGGAAGGAAATTTCTTAACAGGAGTAAGCAAAATGCAGGCACGAGTTAAATGGGTTGAGGGGTTAACTTTCCTGGGCGAATCGGCGTCGGGTCACCAGATCCTGATGGACGGAAATTCAGGCGATAAAGCACCCAGCCCGATGGAGATGGTCCTGATGTCGGTCGGCGGCTGTAGCGCCATTGATGTGGTGTCTATTTTGCAAAAAGGCCGCCATAACGTGACGGATTGCGAAGTGAAGCTGACCTCCGAGCGCCGCGAAGAAGCGCCGCGCCTGTTCACCCACATCAATCTGCATTTCATCGTGACCGGCAAAGATCTGAAGGACAATGCCGTGTCCCGCGCCGTCGACCTGTCGGCGGAGAAGTATTGCTCGGTGGCGTTGATGCTTGAGAAAGCCGCAAACATCACGCACAGCTATGAAGTGATTGAACTGTAATACGTGTCCTGGGCGGTATTTTGCCGCCCTAAACGACTTTTCTGCCTTCCGCCAGCCGTTGCACCAGCGGCGTCATTATCAGCTCCATTGCCAGCCCCATTTTGCCCCCCGGCACCACCAACGTATTGATGTGTGAAATGAAAGAGCCTTGCAGCATCGCCAGCAGGTACGGGAAGTCGATGTTATCCAGCCCGCGGAAGTGAATCACAACGAAGCTTTCGTCCAGCGACGGAATGCCGCGCGCGGCAAACGGGTTAGAGGTGTCTACCGTCGGGACGCGCTGGAAGTTGATATGGGTGCGGGAAAACTGCGGCGTAATAAAGTTGATGTAGTCATCCATCGATCTGACCACGGAATCCATCACCGCCTCCCGTGAATGGCCGCGTTCGCTGGTGTCGCGCACCAGCTTCTGAATCCACTCCAGGTTAACGATGGGCACCACGCCGACCAGCAAATCCACATAGTTGGCTACGTCGTGCTGCGGGGTGACCACACCGCCGTGCAGCCCTTCGTAAAACAGCACGTCTGTAGGTTCAGGCAGCGGCTGCCAGGGCGTGAAAGTCCCGGGGATTTGGTTCCACGGCACGGCTTCGTCATAGGTGTGGAGATACTTGCGGGATTTCCCCTGGCCGCTGCGCCCGTATTCGGCAAACGTCTGCTCGAGCAGCCCGAAGTCATTGGCCTCTGGCCCGAAATAGCTGATGTGACGGCCCAGGTCGCGCGCTTTACGAATCGCCATGTCCATTTCTGGGCGGGTATAGCGATGGAAGCTGTCGCCTTCGACTTCGGCGGCGCGCAGGTTGAGCTGTTGAAATATCTTACGAAACGCAAGGCTTGTGGTGGTCGTTCCTGCACCGCTGGAACCCGTGACGGCAATAACCGGATGTTTGGCTGACATAAGGCAACAACTCCATGGATATTCGAAGGGACTGTCACAGCGGGTGGATGGCGAATGCACGTATCCACCCGACGAAGGGCCTGAAGATGATTTTATTGCTTTAGATTAGCCGCGAAACTGCCCGCGAGGCATGATATTTACCGTCTCATGCAGCTCTGACCACACCAGCACCGCTTCGCCGCTTTGTAGCTGTCGCTTCACGTCGGCAACCTTCTGCGACAGCGAGCGCTCTTGTTCACCATAATCTGTACCTTCGCGTAATACAAAGGATTCGATGAGATTGTCGAGGGTCTCGGCGTCAATGTCTTGCCAGGGAATAATCATCTCAGTTGTCCAGATATCTTGTTAACCAGTCAGGGATACGCTGCTCGAGCCACATTTCCGGTTTGCGCAGCGTGCCGCCCACAAAGCCGACGTGTCCGCCGTGGCTTGTGAGCTGATATTCAATATTTGCGGGTAACGATGCTTTATCAGGAATGACGTGGTGATCCATAAAGGGATCGTCTTTGGCGTGGATGATGAGCGTCGGCTTGGCGATGTCCGGCAGCAGCGGCATGGCGCTGCACTGGCGATAATAGTCCAGCGCGTCGGCAAAGCCGTGGATTTTGGAGGTGATAAGATCGTCAAACTCGCGGATGCGGCGCACGCCCTTGAGCTGCCTTAAGTCCACCGGCAGCGTGCCGGGATAGCTGCGCAGCTTGCGCGCGGCGTTCTTTTTCAGCAGGTTGAGAAGATAGCGCTGGTAGAACCGCGAGAAGCCTTGCTCCATGTGATAGCAGCACTGCTCGAGCATCAGCGGCGCGGAGACAACGACGCCGGCTTTTAGGGTGCAGTCCGCTCCCTGTTTTGCCATCAGGCAGGCCAGCATGTTGCCCCCCAGCGAGAAGCCGACCGCCGCCGTTGGCACTTCGCCATAGCGCTGGTTCAGCCAGCTGAGGAAGTAGGTGCCGTCCTCGGTTTCGCCGGAGTGGTAGATGCGCTTCATGCGGTTTGGTACGCCGCTGCATCCCCGGAAGTGCATCACCACGCCCAGCCAGCCGCGATTCTGCGCGGCCTCGATCAGGCCGTGTGCGTAGGGGCTGTGCAGGCTGCCTTCCAGACCGTGAAAGACCACCAGGCGCGGCTTATGCGCCGCCAGGCGCGGGTCTTCGCTCCACGCGAGATCGACAAAATCCCCGTCCGGCATATCAAGACGCTGCCAGTGGGGCTTAAATTTGACTCGACGGCGGATAACACGCGGCAACATGGTTTGCAGGTGAGGGTTACTCATTCCGCGCATAGGGCGGAATTGCTGGCCGTCATCATGATTAAAATTCAATTCTGCAGGACTTGTCTGATCCATATCACACTGTTAGTTTCATTTAGTTTGCTAATCAATTCTTTGGGTGTGGAGCACCCCTTTCATGGAAACGCTTTTTTTCTCAATGCTCGGCTTTCTTTGGGTGGCAGCGATTACCCCTGGCCCCAATAATACGTTACTTACCTCATCAGGGGCTAATTACGGTTTTATCCGCAGCCTGCCGCTGATGATTGGCATCATGCTCGGCATGCAGTGCATCCTGCTGCTGGTGGCCTGCGGCGTGGGCAGCCTGATTCTGATTTACCCCGCCCTGCACCTTATCCTCAAGATTGCCGGGAGCATTTATCTTTTGTGGCTGGCCTGGAAAATTGGTACGGCGAGCTACGAGCGTTTAGAAACCGATTCCCCGCCGCCTGCGCCTATTCCCTTCTGGCAGGGCGGCCTGCTTCAGGTCATCAACCCAAAAGCGTGGCTCATGGCGCTGGGTGCGGTAGCGAGCTTCAGCCTTGCGGGTTCACAGTATCTGCATTCGGTGGTGCTAATCAGCATCGGCATTGCGCTGGTGAATATTGTGGCAGGCGTTATCTGGATTGCCTTCGGCAGCCTGATAGGCAAGCTGCTGCGCAGCCGCCGCGCTTGGGCGATTTTTAACGTATTTATGGGCCTGCTAACCGCCGCCTGCGTGCTGCTGATCTGGCGTTAGCCCGCGCGTTATTTGTCGGGTGGCGGCTTACGCCTTACCCGACCTACATGCGAACCGTAGCGAAGATAAGCGATAGCGCCTTACCCGACCTATTCGCGAATCGTAGGGTGGATAAGCGTTAGCGCTATCCACCAAAAATGTCGGATGGCGTTATTCGGACTGCATCATTTGCTCAAGCTGTTCGTGCGCGTCCAGCCACTCCATTTCACACTCTTCCAGCGCCGATTTCACCTTCACCTGGGTTTGCAGGCATTCGGTCATCTCAGCTTTGCGGCTTTGATCGTAAATGGCGCTGTCAGCCAGCTTCTCTTCAACTTCAGCAAGCTGCGCGTTCAGCTTTTCCATCTGCTTTTCAAGCTGGGTGATTTGTTTACGCAGCGGCTGGGTTTGCGTGCGCAGCTCTGCTTCGCGGCGCTTCTGGTCTTTACGCGCCTGCGCGCTGTTGACGTTGTCTTTCGCGCCGTCTTCCTGCTGGTTGTCCTGCTTTTGCAGGTCGCTGAGCCACTGCTGGTAGTCTTCCAGATCGCCGTCGAAGGCTTCGACCTTCTGATCGTGGACAAGGTAGAGATCGTCGGTGGTGGAACGCAGCAGATGACGGTCGTGCGAAACCACGACCAGCGCGCCTTCGAAATCAATCAGCGCTTCGGTCAGCGCCTGACGCATGTCGAGATCCAGGTGGTTGGTGGGTTCATCGAGCAGCAGCAGGTTAGGGCGCTGCCAGACGACGAGCGCCAGCACCAGGCGGGCTTTTTCGCCGCCGGAGAAGCGCGCCGTTTGCTCGGTGACCTTATCGCCCTGGAAGCCAAAGCCGCCGAGATAATCGCGCAGCTGCTGTTCCAGCTCTTTCGGCGCAATGCGCGCCAGGTGCTGAAGCGGCGATTCATCCGCGCGAAGGTATTCGAGCTGATGCTGGGCGAAGTAGCCAAGCTTGATGCCTTTTGCGAGGCCAATATCCCCCTGCAGCGGGGCCAGTTCACCGGCCAGCAGCTTGATTAAGGTGGATTTACCCGCGCCGTTGCGGCCCAAAAGGCCAATGCGCGATCCGGGCACCAGGTTCAGCTTGATGGAGTTGAGTATCACGCGATCGCCGTAGCCCGCGCTGACCTTTTCCATACGCAGCAGCGGGTTCGGCAGGCTTTCCGGCGCGCGGAAGCTAAAGTGGAACGGGTTATCGACGTGCGCCGGGGCAATCAGCTCCATGCGTTCGAGCATTTTGACGCGGCTTTGTGCCTGCTTCGCCTTGGAGGCTTTTGCTTTGAAGCGGTCGATAAAGCTTTGCAGATGCGCCACGCGTTCCTGCTGGCTTTCATACATCGACTGCTGCTGGGCGAGGCGCGTCGCGCGCTGTCCTTCGAACGAGGAGTAGTTGCCGGTGTACTCGAACATGCTTTGCTGTTCGATATGAATGATTTTGCCGACCACCGGATCGAGGAAGTCACGGTCGTGCGAGATAAGGATCAGCGTGCCGGGATAGTTCTTCAGCCAGCGTTCCAGCCAGATCACCGCGTCCAGGTCCAGGTGGTTGGTCGGTTCATCAAGCAGCAGGAGGTCCGAACGGCAGATCAGCGCCTGCGCAAGGTTGAGACGCATACGCCAGCCGCCGGAGAAGTCGCTGACCGGGCGTTCAAGCTGTTCGTTGCTAAAGCCCAGCCCGTGCAGCAGGCTTGAGGCGCGGGAGCGGATAGTCCACGCGTCGACCGCATCAAGCTTGCCGTGAACGAGCGCGATGGCGTGCCCGTCGTTGCGTTCGTTGGCCTGCGCGAGTTCGGTCTCAAGCTGGCGGAATTCACGATCGCCGTCGATCACGTATTCAATGGCCGGCATTTCAAGCGCCGGGGTTTCCTGGTTAACCCAGGCCAGCGCCCAGTTAGCCGGGAAGGTCATACTGCCGCCATCGGCGCTTATCTCGTTCTTTAATAGCGCCAGCAGCGTGGATTTTCCGCAGCCGTTTTTACCCACGAGACCGACTTTCTGGCCTGGGTTAATGGTGGCGGTGGCGTTATCCAACAGAACGCGGGTGCCGCGACGAATTTGTAACGAGGAGAAAACAATCATAAAGCGCCGTATGTTCAGAGTATGTTAAATTGTCATTATATTAAGGTAACGTGATGCTTAGGGCACCGCGTCGGGCTGCATGGTAGCCCAAAAAAATCACTATGACGACGCCCTGGAGGGTAATGATGTCGCAGCCGCCGAAAGTTTTGCTGCTGTATGCCCATCCGGAATCACAGGACTCGGTCGCGAACCGGGTTTTGCTCCAACCGGCTCAGCAGCTTGAAAATGTCACCGTGCACGATCTTTATGCGCACTATCCCGACTTTTTTATCGATATTTACCACGAACAGGCATTACTGCTCGAGCACGATGTCATCGTCTTCCAACACCCGCTTTATACCTATAGCTGCCCGGCGCTACTTAAAGAGTGGCTCGACCGCGTGTTAAGCCGTGGCTTTGCCAGCGGCGTCGGAGGCACGGCTCTCGCGGGAAAGTACTGGCGTAGCGTTATCACCACCGGCGAGCCGGAGGGTGCGTATCGCCACGATGGTTTTAACCGTTTCCCGCTGACCGATATTCTTCGGCCCTTTGAGCTAACGGCGGCCATGTGCCGCATGCACTGGATGAACCCGATTATCGTTTACTGGGCGCGTCGGCAGTCTCCCCTTGAGCTGGCAAGCCACGCCAAAGCCTATGGCGAATGGCTCGCTTCACCGTTACCGCCGGGAGGACGCTGATGGAAGGTTCTGATTTGCTGCTCGCCGGCGTGCTGTTCCTGTTTGCGGCGGTGGTCGCGGTGCCGATTGCCGCCAGGCTGGGCATCGGCGCGGTGCTTGGCTATTTGCTGGCGGGTATTGCCATCGGCCCGTGGGGCCTGGCCTTTATTAGCGACGTGGACGAGATCCTGCATTTTTCCGAGCTGGGCGTGGTTTTCCTGATGTTTATCATCGGGCTTGAGCTGAATCCGGCAAAGCTTTGGGAGCTTAGACGCTCTATTTTTGGCGTCGGCGCGGCGCAGGTTCTTCTCAGCGCGGCCATTCTTGCGGGGCTTCTCATCCTGACGAAGTTTTCCTGGCAGGCGGCGGTGATTGGCGGTATTGGGCTGGCGATGTCCTCAACGGCGATGGCATTGCAGTTGATGCGCGACAAGGGCATGAACCGCAACGAAGCGGGGCAGCTCGGCTTTTCCGTTCTGCTGTTTCAGGACCTGGCGGTTATTCCTGCGCTTGCTCTGGTTCCGCTGCTTGCAGGCAATGACGAGGGTCATACGGACTGGATAAAAGTCGGCTTCAAGGTGCTGGCGTTTGCGGGCATGCTGATTGGCGGGCGTTATCTTTTGCGGCCACTGTTCCGGTTTATCGCCGGTTCGGGCGTGCGCGAGGTGTTTACGGCGGCGGCGCTGCTGCTGGTGCTGGGCTCCGCGCTGTTCATGGATGCGCTGGGGCTTTCCATGGCGCTGGGAACCTTTATCGCAGGCGTGCTGCTGGCGGAAAGCGAGTACCGCCACGAGCTGGAAATCGCTATCGATCCCTTTAAGGGATTGCTGCTGGGCCTGTTCTTTATTTCGGTGGGTATGGCGCTGAATCTGGGCGTGCTCTATACCCATTTACTTTTTGTGATTTTCGGCGTTATTGCGCTGGTGGCCGTGAAGTTCGCCGTGCTGTACGGCATCTCGCACGTTTACGGCATGCGCAGCTCCGAGCGGCTACAGTTTTCCGGCGTGCTCAGCCAGAGCGGCGAATTCGCCTTCGTGCTCTTTTCGCTCGCCTCGTCGCAAAAGCTGTTTCATGGCGACCAGATGCCGCTGCTGTTGGTCACCGTGACGCTGTCGATGATGACCACGCCGCTATTAATGAAGGGCGTGGATGCAATCCTCGCGCGGCGTTTTAACAGCGATGAAGAGATGGACGAGAAGCCGTATGTGGAAGACGATCATCCGCAGGTGATTATCGTGGGCTTCGGGCGTTTTGGGCAGGTGATTGGCCGTCTGCTGATGGCGAATAAAATGCGCATTACGGTTCTGGAACGCGACATCAGCTCGGTTAGCCTGATGCGTAAGTACGGCTACAAGGTTTACTACGGCGACGCGACCGAGCTTGAGCTGCTGCGCTCGGCGGGGGCTGAAGAGGCGAAATCCATCGTTATTACCTGTAACGAGCCGGAAGATACGTTGAAAATCGTGCATTTGTGTCAACAACACTTTCCACATTTGTCGATCCTGGCGCGAGCCCGTGGGCGTGTGGAAGCGCACGAGCTTTTGCAGGCGGGCGTAAAGCAGTTCTCGCGCGAGACTTTCTCCAGCGCGCTGGAGTTAGGGCGCAAGGCGCTGATGACGCTCGGTATGCATCCGCATCAGGCGCACCGTGCCCAGTTGCACTTCAGACGTCTGGATATGCGTATGCTGCGTGAACTTATGCCAATCCACACCGATACCGCGCAAATTTCCAGGGTGAAAGAGGCGCGGCGGGAGCTGGAAGAGATTTTCGAACGTGAAATGCAACAAGAGCGTCGCCAGCTTGATGGCTGGGACGAATTTGAATAGAAGGTGAAGCCAATGTCAGTGCGCAAACGTTTTATTGCCGGGGCGGTATGCCCTCATTGCCAGGCGCAGGATTCTCTGGCGATGTGGCGCGAGAATAATATTGATATCGTTGAGTGCGTTAAGTGTGGGCACCAGATGCGAGAAGCGGATAAACAGGCTCGCGAGCACGTGCGTGAACAAGAGCAGGTGATCGGCATTTTCCATCCCGACTAGCGAGATCCCCCGAGTTTTTTTAAGCTTAAGGGTACAGCGGCGTAGAATTCCGCTACAATCGTCGCCAGTTTTTTTCCCCACGCTCGCTCAGGAGATATCATGAAAGTAGCAAAAGACCTGGTGGTCAGCCTGGCCTACCAGGTACGTACAGAAGACGGTGTGTTGGTTGATGAGTCTCCGGTGAGTGCGCCGCTGGACTACCTGCATGGTCACGGTTCCCTGATCACTGGCCTGGAAACAGCGCTGGAAGGTCACGTAGTTGGCGATAAGTTTGACGTATCCGTTGGTGCTAACGACGCTTACGGTCAGTATGACGAAAACCTGGTGCAGCGCGTACCGAAAGACGTCTTCATGGGCGTTGATGAACTTCAGGTTGGCATGCGCTTCATGGCTGAAACTGACCAGGGCCCGGTCCCGGTTGAAATCACCGAAGTTGAAGACGAGCACGTTGTGGTTGACGGTAACCACATGCTGGCTGGCCAGAATCTGAACTTCAACGTTGAAGTTATCGCAATTCGTGAAGCAACCGCTGAAGAACTGGCTCACGGCCACGTTCACGGTGAGCACGATCATCACCACGATCACGACCATGGTGACGGCTGCTGCGGTGGTCACGGCCACGATCACGACCATGACCACGGTAAAGGTGGTTGCGGCGGTAACGGCGGCTGCGGCTGCCACTAAGCTTGAAGCGATAAAAAAGGCGTGTCTGAGACACGCCTTTTCTTTTATTGGAGCATCAATAATGCGGCGGCGGCGTTTCTTCGGCCTGTGACGCAATCATCGACGGCTGGCTGGCTTTCAGTTTTTCTACCAACAGGCGGAAATGCTCGCGCAGTTTGACCATCTCCAGTTCGTGCGCCGTTACCGTTTGATTTAACTCTTCTATCGTTATCTCCTGGAAGGCGAGACGACTCTCAAGCTCTTCCAGACGTTGTTCGGTCGATTTTTGTTGCATGGCTTACCCCTTCTGGCCTGCAGATGGACATTTTCCCGCGATTCTACTGAAATTCCCCGTGTGATACAGCGTCATTTAGCCCGGCGCGAAACTTCTTTATACAAAAAGGGTCTGAATTTGACTCGATAACGGGCGCAGAGATTGTGTAGATTTCTCTCACGACGTTATAGTACGTCCTTAAGTTGAAAATAACCTTGGGGTTAGAGGCCCCGGCCCTGGAGAAATGGATGAAATCAATGTTTAAAGTAACGCTTTTGGCGGCCACGATGGCCGTTGCCCTGAGCGCCCCGGCGTTTGCTGCTCCGGCCGCTGCCGCTAAAGATGCCGCTGCAGCGCCTGCTGCAAGCAGCGCAGCCTTCAAAAATGACGATCAGAAATCCGCATACGCCCTGGGTGCTTCCCTTGGTCGTTACATGGAAAACTCCCTGAAAGAACAAGAAAAACTGGGCATCAAACTGGATAAAGAGCAGCTGATCGCTGGCGTCCAGGATGCGTTTGCTGACAAGAGCAAGCTGACTGACCAGGAAATCGAGCAGACTTTGCAGGCATTCGAAACCCGCGTGAAGGCTTCTGCTCAGGCGAAGATGGAAAAAGACGCGAAGGAAAATGCTGAAAAAGGCAAAGCCTTCCGTGATGCTTTCGCTAAAGAGAAAGGCGTAAAAACCTCTTCAACCGGTCTGCTTTATAAAGTCGAGAAAGCAGGTAAAGGCGAAACCGCGAAAGACAGCGATACCGTTGTTGTGAACTACAAAGGCACGCTGATCGACGGTAAAGAGTTCGATAACTCTTACACCCGTGGCGAACCGCTTTCCTTCCGTCTTGACGGTGTTATCCCAGGCTGGACCGAAGGTCTGAAAAATGTCCAGAAAGGCGGCAAAATCAAGCTGGTCATCCCACCAGACCTGGCCTATGGCAAAACTGGCGTTCCGGGTATTCCGGCAAACTCCACGCTGGTCTTTGAAGTAGAGCTGCTGGACGTTAAGCCAGCACCAAAGGCCGATCCTAAAGCAGACGCGCAGGCAGCCGAAGCCGCGCCAGATGCTAAAGCTGACGACGCTGCCAAAGGCAAGTAATCAGTGATTAACCGCCGTCCTCAGGGGCGGCGGTTTTTTATTTGTAGCGGGATATAATAATAAAGACTGGAAAGGGGGTCTTACGGTGTATTACCTTAGCGGCCAGCGTTTCAATTGAGTTTGAGTCTGCCCTGACACCACTAAAGCGCGACAGGCTCTCTGTAGAGGGTGGTATTTTTAAATGTCCAATTCGCTTTTAACCAACGAAACCAGCGAGCTTGACCTGCTGGACCAGCGTCCCTTTGAACAAACCGACTTCGAAATATTAAAATCTTATGAGGCGGTCGTTGATGGGCTAGCGATGCTGATTGGTTCCCATTGCGAAATCGTTCTGCATTCCCTTCAGGATTTAAAGTGTTCAGCGATCCGCATCGCGAACGGTGAACATACCGGGCGAAAAATTGGCTCACCGATTACCGATCTAGCGCTTCGAATGCTCCACGATATGACCGGGGCCGACAGCAGCGTATCTAAGTGCTATTTCACCCGCGCGAAAAGCGGCGTGCTGATGAAATCCGTGACAATTGCCATTCGTAATCGCGACCAGCGCGTCATTGGGCTGCTGTGCATCAACATGAATCTCGATGTGCCTTTCTCGCAAATTATGGCGACCTTTACGCCGCCTGAGACCCAGGAAGTGCCTTCGTCCGTGAACTTTGCGTCCTCGGTGGAAGATTTGGTTACGCAGACGTTGGAGTTCACTATCGAAGAAGTGAACGCGGACCGTAACGTTTCCAACAACGCCAAGAATCGTCAGATTGTCCTCAATCTGTACGAGAAAGGGATTTTTGATATCAAAGACGCTATCAACCAGGTCGCCGACCGTTTAAATATCTCGAAACACACGGTTTATCTCTATATCCGCCAGTTCAAAAACGGTGATTTCCTGGGGCAGGAAAGGTAAATGCGTTTTGCCATGATGGTGACCGGCCCGGCCTATGGAACGCAGCAGGCAAGCAGCGCGCTGCAGTTTGCCCGAGCGGTGATCGCCGAAGGACATACCTTGAGCAGCGTCTTTTTCTATCGCGAGGGCGTTTTGAACGCGAATGCCCTCACCATGCCCGCCAATGACGAAGTCGATGTGGTAAGAGCATGGCAGCAGCTTCACGACCAGCATGGCGTTGAGCTGCACATTTGTGTGGCCGCGGCGCTGCGTCGTGGCGTGGTGGATGAAGTCGAAGCCAAACAGCACGCGCTTAGCTCAAGCAACCTTCAGGCAGGCTTTACACTAAGTGGGCTAGGTGCGCTTGCTGAAGCTGCGCTGACCTGCGAAAGAATGGTGCAATTCTGATGAAGCGCGTGGCGTTTGTCTTTAAATCTGCTCCGCATGGCTCTTCCGCCGGGCGTGAAGGACTTGATGCGTTGCTCGCGACTTCCGCACTGTCGGAAGATATTGGCGTGTTTTTCGTGGGCGATGGCGTTTTTCAGATTTTACCGGGCCAGCAGCCCGACAAAATCCTCGCGCGGGATTACATCGCGACGTTTCGCGTCCTGCCGCTTTACGATATCGAACAATGCTACCTTTGCACCGAGTCGGCGCGCGAGCGCGGGCTTGATGAAAACAGCGGCTGGGTTGTGGACGTTAAACTCATGGACCCTGACACGCTACGGGAAACGCTGCATCAGTTTGATGTTGTTCTAACTTTCTGAGGCATAAATGCTGCATATTCTGAGCAAATCACCTTTTCACACTGACCTTGCTGCACTTTTGCGCTGCGTTAAGGCGGGTGATGATTTGCTGTTACTGCAAGACGGTGTGGTTGCCGCATTAAAAGGGTCGCGTTACCTTGATTTGCTGTTGGTTGCCCCCATATCTATCAGCGCTCTGCGAGAAGATCTCGAAGCACGCGGCTTGGCTGCTCAAATTTCATCCAAAATCGACGCCGTCAGCTATAATGATGTCGTCAGATTGACGGTTAAACACGACCGGCAGATAACCTGGTAATCCAGGATCGCTGTATATTTCTTGACACCTTTTCGGCTCAGCCCTAAAATTCTGCGTCCTCATATTATATGAGGTCGTTTTATTACGTGTTTACGAAGCAAAAGCTAAAACCAGGAGCTATTTAATGGCAACAGTTAACCAGCTGGTTCGCAAACCACGCGCTCGCAAAGTTGCAAAAAGCAACGTGCCTGCGCTGGAAGCCTGCCCGCAGAAACGTGGTGTATGTACTCGTGTATATACTACCACTCCTAAGAAACCAAACTCCGCACTGCGTAAAGTATGCCGTGTGCGTTTGACTAACGGTTTTGAAGTTACCTCCTACATCGGTGGTGAAGGTCACAACCTGCAGGAACACTCCGTGATCCTGATCCGTGGTGGTCGTGTAAAAGACTTGCCAGGTGTTCGTTACCACACCGTTCGTGGTGCACTTGACTGCTCCGGCGTTAAAGACCGTAAGCAATCTCGTTCTAAGTACGGCGTGAAGCGTCCTAAGGCTTAATGGTTCTCCGTTAAGTAAGGCCAAACGTTTTAACTAAATGTCAAACTCAATAGAGTTTTGGACAACCCTGAATTAACAACGGAGTATTCCCATGCCACGTCGTCGCGTCATTGGTCAACGTAAAATTCTGCCGGATCCTAAGTTCGGATCAGAACTGCTGGCCAAATTTGTAAACATCCTGATGGTAGATGGTAAAAAATCTACTGCAGAAGCTATCGTCTATACCGCGCTGGAGACCCTGGCTCAGCGTTCTGGTAAAAACGAACTGGAAGCTTTCGAAGTCGCTCTGGACAACGTTCGTCCGACTGTCGAAGTTAAGTCCCGCCGTGTAGGTGGTTCTACTTATCAGGTTCCAGTTGAAGTACGTCCGGTTCGTCGTAATGCCCTGGCAATGCGTTGGATCGTAGAAGCTGCTCGTAAACGCGGTGATAAATCCATGGCTCTTCGCCTGGCGAACGAACTTTCTGATGCTGCAGAGAACAAAGGTACTGCAGTTAAGAAACGTGAAGACGTTCACCGTATGGCTGAAGCCAACAAGGCGTTCGCTCACTACCGCTGGTAATCTTTCCAAGGTAGTGTTAGTCACCAGGCGGGCGCTTCAAAAAAGCTGCCCGCTTTGGGTTACTTAAATTGAACGTCCCAGGATATAGAGGAATCAAATGGCTCGTACAACACCCATTGCACGCTACCGTAACATTGGTATCAGTGCACACATCGACGCCGGTAAAACCACTACTACCGAACGTATTCTGTTCTACACCGGTGTAAACCACAAAATCGGTGAAGTTCATGACGGCGCGGCTACCATGGACTGGATGGCTCAGGAGCAGGAGCGTGGTATTACCATCACCTCCGCAGCGACTACCGCTTTCTGGTCTGGTATGGCTGGTCAGTTCGAACCACACCGCGTAAACATCATCGACACCCCAGGGCACGTTGACTTCACCATTGAAGTTGAACGTTCCATGCGTGTGCTCGACGGTGCGGTAATGGTTTACTGCGCAGTCGGTGGTGTTCAGCCACAGTCTGAGACCGTATGGCGTCAGGCTAACAAATATAAAGTTCCACGCATCGCGTTCGTTAACAAAATGGACCGCATGGGTGCTAACTTCCTGAAAGTTGTAGGCCAGATTGAAACTCGTCTGGGCGCAACTCCGGTTCCTCTGCAGCTGGCTATCGGCGCTGAAGAGAAATTTACCGGCGTTGTTGACCTGATCAAGATGAAAGCCATCAACTGGAACGATGCAGATGCAGGCGTTACCTTCGTTTACGAAGATATCCCAGCTGATATGCAGGAACTGGCTGAAGAATGGCGCCAGAAACTGGTTGAAGCAGCAGCTGAAGGCTCTGATGAGCTGATGGAGAAATTCTTCGGTGGTGAAGAACTGACTGAAGAAGAGATCAAAGCATCTCTGCGTAAGCGCGTTCTGAACAACGAAATCATCCTGGTTACCTGTGGTTCTGCATTTAAGAACAAAGGTGTTCAGGCGATGCTGGATGCAGTTATTGAATATCTGCCAGCACCGACTGACGTTACTGCGATTAACGGTATTCTGGACGATGGTAAAGACACTCCGGCTGTTCGTCACTCCGATGACAACGAGCCGTTTGCTGCGCTGGCGTTCAAAATTGCTACCGACCCATTCGTGGGTAACCTGACCTTCTTCCGCGTATACTCAGGCGTTGTTAACTCCGGTGACACCGTGTACAACCCGGTTAAGTCTGCTCGTGAGCGTCTGGGCCGTATCGTACAGATGCACGCTAACAAGCGTGAAGAAATCAAAGAAGTTCGTGCAGGTGACATTGCTGCGGCAATCGGTCTGAAAGACGTGACTACTGGTGACACTATGTGTGATCCAGACAACGTTATCATTCTGGAGCGTATGGAATTCCCTGAACCGGTTATCTCCATCGCCGTTGAGCCGAAAACCAAAGCTGACCAAGAAAAAATGGGTCTGGCTCTGGGCCGTCTGGCTAAAGAAGATCCATCATTCCGCGTATGGACTGATGAAGAGTCTAACCAGACCATCATCGCTGGTATGGGTGAACTGCACCTCGATATCATCGTTGACCGTATGAAACGTGAATTCAACGTTGAAGCAAACGTGGGTAAACCTCAGGTTGCTTACCGTGAAGCGATTCGTGCGAAAGTTACCGATGTTGAAGGTAAACACGCCAAGCAGTCTGGTGGTCGTGGTCAGTACGGTCATGTTGTTATCGACATGTACCCATTGGAGCCGGGCTCAAATCCGAAAGGTTACGAGTTCATCAACGACATTAAAGGTGGTGTAATTCCTGGTGAATACATCCCTGCTGTTGATAAAGGCATCCAGGAGCAGCTTAAGTCTGGTCCTCTGGCAGGTTACCCGGTAGTAGACCTCGGTGTGCGTCTGCACTTCGGTTCTTACCACGACGTTGACTCCTCCGAGCTGGCGTTTAAACTGGCCGCTTCTATTGCCTTTAAAGATGGCTTTAAGAAAGCGAAACCAGTTCTGCTTGAGCCTATCATGAAGGTTGAAGTTGAAACTCCGGAAGAGAACACCGGTGATGTTATCGGTGACCTTAGCCGTCGTCGTGGTCAGCTGAAAGGTCAGGAATCTAACGCTACTGGTGTTCAGATTCATGCTGAAGTTCCGTTGTCAGAAATGTTCGGATACGCAACTCAATTGCGTTCTCTGACCAAAGGTCGTGCATCTTACTCCATGGAATTCCTGAAGTATGATGATGCGCCGAACAACGTTGCTCAGGCCGTAATCGAAGCCCGTGGTAAATAAGCCAAGGCTTTTAAAACAATGATCCCGTGCTCTCCTTAAGAGGAGAGCACAACAGTAAGGAATATAGCCGTGTCTAAAGAAAAATTTGAACGTACAAAACCGCACGTTAACGTCGGCACAATCGGCCACGTTGACCATGGTAAAACTACCCTGACAGCTGCAATCACCACCGTTCTGGCTAAAACCTACGGCGGTTCTGCACGTGCATTCGACCAGATCGATAACGCGCCAGAAGAAAAAGCTCGTGGTATCACCATCAACACTTCCCACGTTGAATATGACACCCCGACTCGTCACTACGCGCACGTTGACTGCCCAGGGCACGCCGACTACGTTAAAAACATGATCACCGGTGCTGCTCAGATGGACGGCGCTATCCTGGTTGTTGCTGCGACTGATGGCCCTATGCCACAGACCCGTGAGCACATCCTGCTGGGTCGTCAGGTAGGCGTTCCTTTCATCATCGTGTTCCTGAACAAATGCGACATGGTTGATGACGAAGAGCTGCTGGAACTGGTAGAAATGGAAGTTCGTGAACTTCTGTCTCAGTACGATTTCCCGGGCGACGACACTCCAATCGTTCGCGGTTCTGCTCTGAAAGCGCTGGAAGGCGAAGCTGAGTGGGAAGCTAAGATTGTTGAACTGGCTGGCTACCTGGATTCTTACATCCCAGAACCAGAGCGTGCTATCGACAAGCCGTTCCTGCTGCCAATCGAAGACGTATTCTCCATCTCCGGCCGTGGTACTGTTGTTACCGGTCGTGTAGAGCGCGGTATCGTTAAAGTTGGTGAAGAAGTTGAAATCGTTGGTATCAAAGATACTGCGAAATCTACCTGTACCGGCGTTGAAATGTTCCGCAAACTGCTGGACGAAGGCCGTGCTGGTGAGAACGTTGGTGTTCTGCTGCGTGGTATCAAACGTGAAGAAATCGAACGTGGTCAGGTACTGGCTAAGCCAGGCTCTATCAAGCCACACACCAAGTTCGAATCTGAAGTTTATATCCTGTCCAAAGACGAAGGCGGCCGTCATACTCCGTTCTTCAAAGGCTACCGTCCACAGTTCTACTTCCGTACAACTGACGTGACTGGTACCATCGAACTGCCAGAAGGCGTTGAGATGGTAATGCCGGGCGACAACATCAAAATGGTTGTTACCCTGATCCACCCAATCGCAATGGACGACGGTCTGCGTTTCGCAATCCGCGAAGGCGGCCGTACTGTAGGCGCTGGTGTTGTTGCTAAAGTTATCGCTTAATCGCTGATATCTTTAAATTAAAAAAGAGCGCTCAGGCGCTCTTTTTTTTTACATTTTTTAACCGCTGAGAAGTGCGTCTGACATGCTTGTGCTATTGTAATCATAACTATTCTCATTTACACTTTGCGCAGATTTTGAACGGGAGTGCATATGTACGTTTGCTTGTGTAACGGTGTAAGTGATAAAAAAATTCGTCAGGCAGTGCGCCAGTTTCAGCCACAATCCTTTCAGCAGCTCCGCAAGTTTATTCCCGTTGGAAACCAATGCGGAAAGTGCATTCGCGCCGCGCGTGAGATCATGCAGGAAGAACTGCTGCAGATCCCGGAATTCAAAGAGATCGCTTAAGCCCGTCACTTTTTTTTGACTTACTCCGTGCTACATCTACGCTTCATGTAGTGGAAGCGGAGGGAGTTAAAATGAAAGGTGATATTAAGATAATAAATTATCTCAATAAATTATTGGGAAATGAGCTTGTCGCGATAAATCAGTATTTTCTCCATGCGAGAATGTTCAAGAACTGGGGCTTGATGCGCCTCAACAATGTTGAGTACCACGAATCCATCGATGAAATGAAGCACGCCGATAAGTATATCGAACGTATTTTATTTCTTGAGGGTATTCCTAACCTGCAGGACCTGGGCAAGCTTCACATTGGCGAAGATGTCGAAGAGATGCTGCAATCCGATCTTAATCTTGAACTTGAAGGGGCGAAAGATCTGCGTGAGGCGATAGCCTATGCAGATACCATCCACGATTACGCTAGTCGCGATATGATGATCCAAATCCTGGTGGAGGAAGAACACCATATTGACTGGCTTGAGACCGAACTCGATCTGATTTCCAAGATTGGTTTGCAGAACTACATTCAGTCGCAGATACGTGAAGAAGCGTCATGACATTGATCGACCTTTAAGAGAGGCGATCTGCCTCTCTTAATTCACCGTTAGCCAAGCCTGCCACACGAACATCCCCCAGCCAGCCAGCGCCAACCATGGGCCAAACGCAATTGCTTGTTCAATTCGCTTTCTGCGAGATAGAACGATGATAGCCAGCGAATAAACCAGACCCAGCAGTGACGCAAGCAGCAGAACGAGCGGGAGATTTTGCCAGCCGCACCACGCGCCTACGGCCGCCAGTAGTTTAAAGTCCCCGTAGCCCAGACCTTCACGCCCCGTGATCAGTTTGAATCCCCAAAAGACGCACCAGAGGCTGAGATACCCTGCAACGGCACCCAGGATCGCATCGGTGACCGGGGTGAATTGCGTAAACGTATTGAACAGCAGCCCAAGCCATAGCAGAGACAGCGTAAGTTTGTCGGGCAACAGCAGGGTGCGTAAGTCGATGATGCTCATTGCCATCGAAAACCAGAAGAAAAGCGCGACGCCTGCCGCAAGCTGTCCGGGTGGAAATACCCCTGCAATAGCAAGGAAACCAATCGCACATCCCACTTCCACCGCCGGATAAAGCCAGGGGATTTCTGTCTGGCAATGTCGGCACCGGCCTTTTAAACGCAGCCAGCTCAATAACGGAATATTGTCATACCAGCTTATGGTCCGTTTGCAGCAGGGGCAATGGGATCGTGGGACGAGCAGGTTGTAATCTGCGGCATTATCATCTGTTTCCTGGGCGATCATCACCGGCAGGCGGCAGATAACCACGTTCATAAAGCTACCCGTCAACAGGCCAGCCAGCAGCATCCAAATGAGCCAATAGGTATTGAGATCAGTCACTGAAACCCGCCTGCTTTAACACCAGCTTCTCAACCTTCACCCGGTTGTTGGCTTGAGCCGTTAACTTTAAATCGGCAGGATAGATCCCCTCATTATTTTTCAGGTCTTCGAGCCAGGCGATAAAAGGGGATAATTCGGTTTCTGTCAGAGAGACAGTCCAGGCCTGCTCTGAAGGCTGAAGCTGGATATTCAGTCCTGCGCGCTGCGCTGATTCGTTGATAACCTTATCAACAGAAACGGTGCGTTTTTTTGCTTTGGTTAAGCCAATATTCTGCGCTGAACTGTCCATGGCCTTCAGATTTCGCGAAAGAGTATGGTTTTCTCTGCCCTGTTTCTCGATGGCGTCATTAAGCGGGACGACAGCGCCATACCAATAAACGGCCACCAGCACTGCTGCCAGCATGATTTTTATGAGCAACTGCTCGCGGGGATTTTTGTTCTGCCACCAGCTCTTCATCATTTCATCTCCCCGGAAATACTGTAGCTTCCTTCACTTTGCGGATTAGGGCTCACCTGAAGCTGCAAGGGTTCTGCAAGCTGAGCTACCTGCTGATAATCGGCAGAGGTTACCTGTAGCTTCAGTGCGCCATCCTGTTGGCGATAGTCGAAAAGGTTGATTTGAATGTCGGGTAATGGAGTCAGATAGTCCTCAATACGCTTTAACTGCGTTAGCGCATCGGGGCGATAGTGCTTAACCTGCTGATCAAAATAGAATTTGAAGTTGTTATGCCTTTTTTCCTGCGGGAAAAATTGCTGATAGCGATTTTGCATCGCCATTTTCAGATCGCTTGTCTGGCTGCTGAGCTGCCAAAATATAATCCCTTTAACCAGCAGTACACACGCCAGCGCGCCAATACAGCACCCTATTGCGGTCTTACGTAGCCAGAGGGGCGCGGGTTTCGTCATCGGCTTTGCAATAAATTCACCGTGCAGCATATTGATTTCGAAGTGGGGTTGCTGAGCATCCATCGGCATGGAGCGAACCTCGGTTTCCGTCGACGCGACAGGAACAGGCGTGTCGCAATAAATTATGCCCGGCGCATGTGAAATCAGCAGCTGTCGAAACCAGCGTTCGTCAAGCTCGCAAAGCTGGTACCTCGCATTGCGCATCAGCCAGTATTCACCCTGTTTTTGTGCTGTCCAACTGGCTTCATGCCATGGCAGATTGTGGCCGTCGGGCTTAATTGCCGTAACGTTGAATCCTGCGGCTTGGGCGCTGGCCAGGTACTGCAGCAAAAGGTTTTTTTCCATGCCAACCACATGAAGCTGATTGTCCTCCTGCGCGATAACCGTCCAGTGAAAACTTTCCCCGTCGCCGGTTGTGGTTTCCTCGGCGAGCCAGCCGATGAGCTTTTGAGTTATTTTTTTTTGTCCGGCGGGCAGCGTTAGCTCACGGAAAATCAGTCGCGCAGGCGAAACCAACAGGCAGGTATTTTCTTTTGCAGTAGGTTCATTTCCCCCGGCGTCTTCCAGGATGTGTTTTTCTACTACGCCAGCATCTGGCAGATACCATTCGAGCGGATAGAGATTTTTGCTCAGAGGGCGAATAACCAATGATTGTGTCATATTCATATCCTTTGACTATTCACTTGCCATGACAAAGCGGCGTGAATATATGACGGCTTCTGAAGTCCTGGAGTCGAAGTAAATTCTGCTCTGTAGAGCGCTAGCCTGTTCATTTTCCGTGACTCTGCTTTCAAGGTTAAAAAATTGGCTGTTGGTAGAGAGCATGGCTTTGATGCCCGCGGTTTCATCCGCCTTAACCGGAAATGCTTTCTCGACCTGCTGCATAAAAGCTTCGACGGTAGACCAGCCTGTAGTCGGCCTTTTCGCTAATATGCCTGCCGCATCTTCAACCGAAAGCTTTTCGAGGAATAACGCCGAGAGCAAAGGTGCCTGTTTTTCCGTTAGGGTATTAATATTGATTTGCAGGGAGTCGCTCGGCAGCGCGCAGACCTGTGAAGCCAACGCCTGATAAATTTTTGGCGTGATACCGTTTACCTGTTTTAGTTCGGATATCGCAAAAAGGCGCTGGTTTGCCGTCATTCTCGGCGGCTGCGCCGTACGATAGAACTCATCTTCGGCACCGAAGCGGCGCGGCTTATTATCAGCATCAATATAATCGGCGATGGAGTCGGTAATCGCTTCGGCTCTGCCGGTTTCGTTGCCGGCAAGCTTGATCAGCGTTTCGAAAACTTCGGCAATCATCGGCCTTTTTTCCAGAGAGTCGGCAGGCAGGCTCGCCAGAGCGTTGACGTTGAAACACGCCTGCCCATCGTAAAGCTGCCAGCGTACCTTTTTATCCCCTTCAAGCGGCAATTCTGCTTTTTGCGCCCAGTACTGTTTTAGCGTAAGGGTCTTTGGGTTATCGAGTAAATCCTGTTTAAGAACGTCGAGGGCTTTTGTCTCGGCGAGATTCAAATACCACCAATGCTGCTGTTGCATCTGCTGGTAATCGGTACGACGAAGATTGATGCGGAAGCCTACCGTCATTTCCGCTGCCAGCGCGGCCATGATAGCGATCAGCATCATGACCACAACCAGTGCAACCCCCTTATGCCGCAGGTTCATACGCCATCTCCTGCAGATTGGGTAGTCGTGCCGTCGTTTTGCTGCTTGCCGTCAGTCTGCTCTGTTTCGGGCACCGGCCAGGGGGCGGGAAGGATATAAACGCGCCTGATTTCCCCAAACCCGACGACATCAATCGTTATTTCAAGCGCTTTAGGCAGCGTGTCGAGAGGAGCCGCATCCTGCCAGCCGGCTTCGTAATAGCGCACCCGCAGGTTCTGGACTTTGCTCAGTAGAGCAATATCAAGCTGTGTCTGAAGCCCGTCAGGGCCGTTCATCACCGTACGGTGCAGGGTGCCGTCTTTCAGATACCACGTAACGCTTTGCAGCGAGGGTACGCAACAGTTACCGAAATCATTTTCCCAGGTCTGGGTGGTGAAGGCGATGCTGTTGGGATCCGTCTGAAGGATGGCGGTCATATTTCGGGATTTGCGGGCCACTATCTGATGAAAATCATTACCCATCCAGTTAACCGTTCGCTGTAGTGCGGCAAATTGTTCATTTGCCGCCCTAGTGCGCTGGTGCGTTTCAAGGGTGAGCGAGAGCAACTGGTAGGCCATCAGGCTCAGCGCCGCAAAAATGGCCATAGCCAGTAAGACTTCAAGTAAGGTAAACCCTCCTTGTTTATCCGTCGTCTGGCTCATTTTTCGATCTCGGTCTGGGCAGGTGAAAGCCGTTCTAACGTTTTCTTCTGCCCGTTTTCAAGCGTTATGGTGATGGTCTCCACCGCTAGCTCGTCCCGGTGGCTAACTTTGCTTTCCCATGACCAACTTCTGCCCGCCATCTCGGTTTTGCCCTTGGTGCTACCGTCTTCGCTAACGGGATTTAGCTGCTGTTCCGCTAAATAGTTGTCAGCGACCCAGCCACCCATCGTCAGCTCCTGAATTTGACTGCTGGCCTGCATTTGGCCGTTGAGGCTACTGATAAGGGCCAGCGACGCCCCGGCAAAGATAACCAGCGCCAGCAGGACTTCCAGCAGGGTGAATCCCTTTTGAGCAGAACGGGTCATTTCGCTCCTCCGACGATGCGAAGGGGGAGGGTCCCCATCGAGGTGAGGGTAAAGAGTGGTTTTCTGGTATTGCGGTCGATGACGCTTAGCGTGAAGGGTGTAATTTGCCCGTCAGGCAGAATGTAAATCTGCGGTTGCAGGCTGCGCGCAAGCCTGACCATCCCTTGCGGGGCGAGTTTAATATGCCAGTCTTCCGGCCAGCGGCTTGCCATACTTAGCGATGAAGTCATGCTAAAGGGAGCCCAGGACAGCTTGTCCTCATCCTGGGGATCGGATTTAAGGCTTAGCAGCTGCCAGCCGTCAGTGGCGACGGAAAATGCGAAAGGCCTGCCCTCCATGGCAGCTCTGTCCGAAAGATACTCTATCTGGGCCTTAATGCGTTCGCCTTCCTGAAGCGCCGTTTTGTCTTCGCTCCGCCAGGAAGGCATGATGAGCATCGATCCAACCGCAATGACGACCAGCACCAGCATCACTTCGAGCAGCGTAAAACCCTTAGCATTTCCCTTACGCATTATTTTTTAGCTTTACCCAATTCCCAGTTATTGATGTCGTCAGCCGTGCCAGCTTCACCGTCCGGGCCGCTTGCAGAGAGATCGAAGGCGCCATGCTCGCCCGGACTGACTAACAGATAGTCATTACCCCACGGATCGGTAGGCAAACGCTTGATATAGCCTGATTCGTTGTAGTTAGCCGGCAGCGGGTTAGTAGTCGGTTTTTCTATAAGCGCATTCAGGCCCTGGCTTGTGGTTGGGTAGCGATGGTTATCCAGCTTGTACATGTCGAGCGCGTTTTCCAGCGCGACGATATCGCTCACGGCTTTTTGGCGGTCTGCCTTCTCTTTGTTGCCCATCAGGTTTGGCACGATGAGGCTAGCCAGCACGCCGAGGATGACGATAACGACCATCAGTTCTAATAGGGTAAAACCCTTTTGTTTGCTTTTCTGGCTATGTTTCATAGATATCTTCCTTAACTGATCAAAGTGTTGAGTTGCAGGATGGGTTGCATAACGGAGGCGACGATAAACAGCACGATACAGGCCATGGAGATAATCAGCGCAGGCTCAAAAAGCGCCAGCACAAAGGCGATCCTGTTCTGCAGTTGCGTATCCTGGTTATCGGCGGCGCGCGCCATGAGCGAGCTGAGCTGCCCGCTCTTTTCCCCGGAGGCAATCATGTAAAGCATCATGGGAGGAAAAAGGTCGGTTTGCTCAAGTGCTGCGTGGAAGGAGTTACCCTGCTGCACCTTATTGCTCGCTTCTTTAAGCGCTTCGCGTACCGCAAGGTTGTTAATGCCTTCTAGCGACACGTTCATACCGTCAAGTAGCGGCACGCCGCTGGATTCCAGAATGCTCAGCGTTCTCAAATAGCGCGCGCTGTTGACGGCACGAATGAGGTTGCCGCACAAAATGACGCTTAAAAGCTTTTGATGGAATCGGAAGCGGTTTGCGGTAGGGCGTAACCAAAAATGGAATGCCACGCTGACAGCAAAAACCGCAGCGAGGAACCAGGGGCCATAGTTTCTTAACGCATCGCTGATGGCGAGCAGGCTTCGCGTTGTGAGCGGCAGCTGTTGCTTCATATGGATAAATTGCTCAACGACCTTGGGAACCACGGTGGTGAGCAAAATAGTCACCACGCCAATTGCGACCAGCGTCAGCATGGTTGGGTAGATGAGTGCTTGAGTGAGCTTCGCTCTGAGCTGTTCGCGCAGTTCGTTATAGTCGGCGAGTTTTTCCAGCACCGGCCCAAGCAGCCCGCCTTTTTCACCCGCCTTCACCAGCGTGCGATAAATGCTGTCAAACACGCGCGGCCAGGCCGCAAGCGCATCGGCAAGCGTATGGCCGGAAATGACCTGTTCACGAATCGCCTCTACGACCTGTCCAATCCGCTTACCTTTGTTCTGCTTTGCTATGACGGCCAAAGCCTCTTCAAGGGGTAATGCGGCGGTAGTGAGCGTTGCAAGCTGGCGGGTAAACAACGCCAGATCGGCGCTTTTTATCTTAATCCGCGTACCCGGCGAGCGTTGGAAAGCAGAGGCTTTCTTCTCTTCGAGTGCGAGGGGGATTAAGCCCTTATCCCTCAGCTGCTGGCGGGCATCACGGGGAGTGGCGGCATCAATCTGGCCGCGGATCAGTTCACCCTTATTATTCTGCGCTTGCCAGTTGAAAATCATGGTTCCGCTTCCTCTGTGACGACGTTCTGGGCGGTTACACGCATAACTTCTTCTAATGTCGTCTCGCCAGCTGCTACTTTCAGCAGACCATTTTCCAGCAGGCTGTGGCTTTGCTGGCGCAATAAAATTTCAATTGCCTGTTCGTTATCGTTTTGGTGGATCGCACGGCGGATATCTTTGCTAATCACCATGATTTCGTGGATCGCAAGCCTGCCTTTAAAACCGCTCTGCCGGCACGCGGGGCAACCTACGGCTTTTGGCAGCAGGGCCGGAACGTTTCCTGTTGAAGCAAAAATTGCCCGCTGTTGCGCATCGGGTTCTACCTGCTGTTTGCAGTCCGGGCACAGACGGCGTACCAGCCGCTGGGCAATGACGCCTAATAAAGATGAGGAAAGCAGGAAAGGCTCAATGCCCATGTCACGCAGGCGCGTTACGGCACCGCTTGCGCTGTTGGTGTGGAGTGTTGAAAGCACCAGGTGCCCGGTCAGGGATGCCTGCACTGCAATCTGCGCCGTTTCGTTATCGCGTATCTCGCCGACCATCACCACATCCGGGTCCTGGCGCAGAATGGCGCGTAAGCCGCGCGCGAACGACATATCGACTCTGGTATTGACCTGGGTTTGCCCAATTCCTTCAAGCTCGTACTCGATGGGATCTTCTACCGTCAGGATGTTGCGCTCGTGGCTGTTGAGAGCCGACAGAACGGCATACAGAGTGGTACTTTTCCCCGAACCTGTCGGGCCAGTTACCAGGATAATGCCGTGCGGCTGCTGAATAAGATGCGCCATCTGCTGGTTATCGGCAGAAGACATGTTGAGCTTATCCAGTGACAGACGAAGGCTATTTTTATCCAGAAGACGCAGTACGGCGCGCTCTCCGTGCTGAGAGGGCAGGGTAGAAACACGGACATCGATCTGCCGCTGCCCAAAGCGTAGGGAGATACGGCCGTCCTGCGGCAGACGCTTCTCGGCAATGTCGAGCTTGGCCATGACTTTGATACGCGAAAGCAGTAAGGGCGCCAGCTTTTTACTCGGCTGCAGAATGGGCCGCAGAACGCCATCCACCCGAAATCGAATATTCAGACGTTTTTCGAAGGTTTCAATGTGGATATCCGATGCGCCCTCTTTTACCGCCTCGCCAAGAATGGCGTTGATGAGGCGAATCACCGGGGCGCTGTTGTCATCAGACAGCAGATCCTCGTTGTCCGGGATATCTTCGGTTAATGAAAGGAGATCGATGTCCTGATGAATATCCTGGGCAATTTGCTGAGAACCCACCGCGTTCTGTTGGAATAAGACAGCAATTCTTTCGTCAAATAGTTGCTCATCCAGCACCGTAAAATGTGTGCAGTGTGGCGCGACGCGGCGTGCCTCAAGAAGGACCTCCAGCGTGACGTTTTTCCGGTAGATAAGCTCATCGTTATCGATCGCAATGCCAAGCTTACGCGCCTGAGAGTAGCCAAGCGCCGATGTCGGCGCTGTATTTTGCTCGTTCCAGCTTTCATTCATGGCTATTACCCACGAAACGGATTACGCGGTTTGCTGCTAACGGGTTCGTTAGCTGCGGGGAGCGAACTGGAGGACTTGTCGAAGGTGTCCTCTTCAAGAAGTTGGTGGGTATCCGCTTTGATAAGCCCTTTAGTTGCGCCGTCTACACGCTGCTGTTGCAGCGCTTTGAAGTGCGTATATTTCTCTTTAGAAATTGAGCGATAGAGGTCGTCATCCCGAATGATGGTAGGACGGATAAAGACCATCAGGTTACGTTTGGCGCTGTCCGTTGAGGTGTAACGGAATAGCTGCCCAAGAAGCGGGATATCGCCCAGCAAAGGGACTTTGGAAACCTGCTCTTTGGTCGTGTCGTCAATAAGGCCGCCCAGAACGACCGTTTCACCGCTTTTAACCAACACGGCATTTTGGATAGTACGAGTATTGAAGGTCGGGCCAAGGCTTGACGAAGCGCTTGAGCTGTCGACGCTGGAAACTTCCTGCTCGATTTCCATCAGCACGGAATCCCCCTCGTTTATCTGTGGGGTGACTTTCAGCTTGGTACCGATGGTTTTGCGCTCAACGGTGTTGAAGACGTTGTCGCCAGACGTTGTTTGCGAGCCTGACAGGACAGGGACATCCTGACCGACGTTGAACGCGGCTTCTTTATTATCCAGCGTCACGATGCTCGGTGTGGCAAGAATATCGTTTTTGCTGTTAGTTGCCAGAGCGGTGAGCAATACGCTCCAGTCCCCTTCAAAGAACCCGGCAGCGAGCCCGTTGAAAGAACCCAAGGTTTTATATATTGGGTTGTCGCTGGTCATGCCGCCGTCTTTTTTATACTGCTGAACGCCCTGCGCGGCATTGAATATCGGTAAACCCGTGCTGGTGAACTGTGTTCCGCCAACATTGTTGTTTGCCCACTGCACGCCAAGATTGAGACCATTACCATCCTGCACTTCAACAATAATCGCTTCGACCAGCACCTGAGCGCGACGAATATCAAGCTTAGCGATTACATTTTCCAACTGCTGCATGATGTCCTGGTCGGCGGTAATCACCAGAGAGTTGGTTTGCTCATCCGCGGTAATGGATAGCTTGTCGTTGCTGCCGGTGGTCGCTGCCTGCGGAGCGCTCTCTTTTCCCTCGGTCAGCTTCGCGGATACGCCGGTTAATACTTCCGCAAGCTTGTTTGCCTTTGCATATTTGAGGTAAAACACGCGCGTATTGCCTTGATTGATGCGATCGTTATCTAGCTTTTGAACCAGCGCGACAATACGCGCCCGAACATTCTCAGGGCCGCTGACGATGAGCGCATTGGTGCGTTTATCGGCGACAATCTTCGGTAGCAATAATTGTGACGGTTGCTCCTTTGATTCTTCACGCACCATATTGTTGAGCACTTCGGCAAGGTCGACGGCCGAGGCGAATTTCAACGGAATGATTTGTCTGTCCTGCGTACCCATAACATCAACGCGTTTAACGACTTCTATCAGGCGACTAACCGTTGAGGCTTTGCCGGTGAGCAACAGTACGTTGGACGGGTCATAATGCACAACGTTGCCTACGCTACCACCATCGATCATTTGGCGTAGTAAGGGCGCTAATTCACGCACGGGGACGTGTTTTAGCGATATCACGCGTGTGACGATTTCATCACCGATACCGGGACGTGCCGCATCGGCCAGGGCGCCGGGTGCCGTTTTCAAAGCGGCTGAACGGACAACCTTCAGCAAGCCATTATCCAGCGTGACGATGGAGTAGCCGTAAATATCAAGCACGCTGAGGAAGAATTGGTAATATTCCGCATCGCTGAAAATATCGTAGCTGCGAACCGAAATCGTTCCCTGTACTGACGGATCGATAAGGATAGTTTTACCCAAGTTTTTGCTAACGGTATCAACAAATTCTTTAATATCAGCATCTTTAAAGTTAGCGCTGTAATCTGCAGCATGCACATTCCCTGTGGTAATAAAGAGGGAAGGGATAAGTGTGAATGCTAATAATTTGAATTTATGTTTCACTTGCTTTCATCCGTGTGATTAGCGGAAGTGTCCAGGTTGATATTAATTAAATGTGATTGTTCATTTCTAATAATGGTCAATTGTGCACTTCTTAAGAAAGATAAGTCTGCTAATGCATTCTGAAGTTGCGTGTCATTAGATAAAATGAAGTTGTTTATTTTTACTGCCACATCACCACGTGCAAGTCCCCATGCAGAAAAGAGCTTTTCATCTTTCCCGGGGTTGAGGCGTAACCCTTTGAGGGTGCCTTTTTTATAAATAGGGTTTGCTGTTATGTAGTCTGCAAGCGAGGCTGTTTTCGCAATGCTGTTGTCATGCTGTGTAGCCGATTCATGCGTGCCAGGTTGGCGGACAACGTGATCCTTTAAGAATTCAATTTCTTGAGTCTGTGATGCACTGTCAATAACCACAATAGAATTGGGATTAATTGTCTTTATTCTATATTGAGATGATCCAGACAACAGCTCACCCTCTTTGTAAGTACGCTGGCCATCCGGCGAGGAAATAATGACAATAGACTGGCTGGGATGAGAACTGGCGAGAATCCCATTGATGGTAAGCGATGGCAATGATGCGGGCCGTGGCGAGGCAGAGGCTGTAACCGCAGAATTCGTGTGCGGCAGAGCAAAGTGGAAAGCCTCTTTTGTTCCCGAGGCTGGTTTATCTTTCGCGGGCTCATTAAGCTGTTCCCTGCCAAAGGGATGCGTATTTTGCAGCTCGAAGATCGCAAATTCATTAATGGATAAACCAAATGTCACCAGTGAAATTATCAGTAAACTCTGGTAGGAAACGAGTTTTTTTGTAATGCCATTGGCTAACATTATTAGATTAGACACGATGCTTAATGCTCTGGAATGAAACAGTGAAAGATTGTCCTGGCGGAATTAATTGCATAGTATGACTAATCCGAACGCCCAGCAAGTTGAATTTTAACGGCGGGAAATAACCTTAATAGCATTCAGCAAATGGCTCTTATATATTCATGTTGTGAATGAATTGCATGATATTTATGGTGTAATTAAATGAATTTAATATTCAGTAAATCAATAGATATCTCAGAAGAGATGTTGTCTTGTAATGCCTTGATATTGGAGTTCCTACAATATGAATTAGGAAAAGGCCAAACTTGCGTTCTTACTGGAATAGAAGGTTCGGGTAAGTCAACTATCGTTAATGCGTTAAGCCAGTTATGTGGGGGGGAAGCACAGCTGTACACCGCAATACGTAGGCCCAACGATGAACCCTTGCTGATCAATGTTCACCCTTCACAGAGTCAGCAGCCTCTCACTCTCAATACATTTATAAGCGATCAACTGCCAGAAGCCATGAGCATGAATCAGCCTACGCTTATCGTTATTGACGATGCGCAGCTAATTTCTCACCGATTGGGCGATCTGTTCGCTACGTGGAATCAATTCAGTGCTCATCGTCGAGGCCATGCATTGCTGCTGGTAGGCAAGGATTTTTTGCAAAAAAACTATGTGATAAGAAAGTCCAGCGTTACCAGTGTTGAGATGCCCAAACTAAAAAAATGTGACTACCGCGAATTTGCTTCAAAGTTACAAATATCTGAAGGCGCCGAAGGGCCGCAATTGGATACTTCTTTCCTTTATAGACTTCAACTCGCCTCGAAGGGCAATCTGCGTTTTGCAAAACGTATTCTTGAACAGGCAAATCAAATTCGCCTAGCAGAGCAGAGTACTTCGCTTAACGGTCGGCAGCAAAAAATGGCCGTGCAATCCGTGGTTGGACGCAGAAGCATTAACCGCCTATCGATAATGTTCTTATGTCTCTATCTGCTCATAGGCTGCGCTTTGGGCTGGCTTCTACAAAACAAGGTGCCATGGCAATTACCCGTTCCGGCCTGGATGGAGAAAAAGGTTGTTGTCACTGCACAAGCGGATACTCCTCCCGTATTAGAAGAGCAGAGGATGACTGAGAGGGAGGGGCTGGCAAGATTATTTAATGTCTGGGGCTACGAAGTCTCAACGCAGGAGGCTGTGGGTTGCGCTGAAGGATTCAAAACATGGCTTAGCTGTACCAAGGGCACGGCATCATTATCCGCATTGGTTGAACAGCAGCTTCCCTGGCTTGCAGAGCTCCATTTCGAAAATAATATCCTGTTCGCGGTTGTAATTAGAGTAGGGGAGCAAGACGTAGACCTCCTGATCAATGATACAACCTGGACAGTTAACAAAGCCTGGTTCGAGAAATATTGGAAAGGTGAGTTCACCGCCTTCTGGAAACCTGCTCCGGATGGCAGTACGGGCTTAAGCAGTAAAAGCTCCCCTGAGTCGATAACCTGGCTCGAGGCGATGCTTAATAAAAGCTTGATGCTGACTGGAACGCCTTCAGGCCAGTGGACTCCTCTCCTTAAAGAAAAGATCACGATGTTTCAGAATAAAAATGGCCTTAACGCAGATGGCAAGGTAGGCAAAACAACATTAACGCGTCTTTGGCAAGGCAGCGGTGAAGCTCCGCGATTGTTAGTCGAGCAGCCTTCAGTCAAAGGAGACAAATGAGATGTTGAGAATTTTTGCGGCATATACAGCAAGTCTTAGCGATGGGCAGCCACGGCGAATCAAAACGACAGGGTGGGAATATTTGTATCGCTGCTCCAACCTCCTATGTTGGGGCGCTTGGGGGGGACTGGCACTCTTGCTGGGCTATTATGGGCATACAGGCTGGAACATCCATTTCGTAAAGGAAGAGCCTTCTACAGTGACCGCAGTCCCGGCTCCTGACTATGTTGTTTCCGATATCCACTATATTTTTAAAAAAAGGCCACTGCCAGCTAACGAAGTCCCTGTTTTACCGGTCGACCCTCAATTTGACATTGAAAATGCGCCGAAATTGGAGCCTATCTCGAATAATCAGTCAGTTAGTGACTCTCAGGACTACGATTCCCTCAAATTACGAGTGTCGCAAGCGTTGGAAGAAATGCAAAAAGAGGCGGCGTCGAAAGAGCCTTAGTTTTTATTGTGGTATAGCAGGCTAATTTTTAGTCCGACCAGCTTGCATAGTTACGCCCAGTGCGTATAATGCGCGGGCCTGTCTTAATCGATGGCTGGTTCGATATGAACCGGTAGCGAAGTTGCTGCCAACAATGTCCCCAACAGGGGGGCTATGTATGAACGATTACACTCTCCCATCAATCGTAATGGGTGCGAGTAGTAATTTTTTTCGTCTATAAAATAATTGGAGCTATGGTCTCATGCAGAGCCAAAGAATCCGTATCCGCCTTAAAGCGTTTGATCATCGTCTGATCGATCAATCAACTGCGGAAATCGTCGAGACTGCTAAGCGCACTGGTGCGCAAGTCCGTGGTCCGATCCCGCTGCCGACCCGCAAAGAGCGCTTTACTGTTCTGATCTCCCCGCACGTCAACAAAGACGCGCGTGATCAGTACGAAATCCGCACTCACAAGCGTCTGGTTGACATCGTTGAGCCAACTGAGAAAACCGTTGATGCTCTGATGCGTCTGGATCTGGCTGCCGGTGTAGACGTGCAGATCAGCCTGGGTTAATCAGGTCATTGACGATTGAGAGGTTGAAACAATGATTGGTTTAGTCGGTAAAAAAGTGGGTATGACCCGTATCTTCACTGAAGATGGTGTCTCTATCCCAGTAACCGTTATCGAAGTAGAAGCAAACCGTGTTACTCAGGTTAAAGACTTGGCTAACGACGGCTACCGTGCTGTTCAGGTGACCACTGGTGCTAAAAAAGCAAACCGTGTAACCAAGCCGGAAGCTGGTCACTTTGCTAAAGCTGGCGTTGAAGCTGGCCGTGGTCTGTGGGAATTCCGTCTTGCTGAAGGCGAAGAGTTCACCGTAGGTCAGGACATTAGCGTTGAGCTGTTTGCTGAAGTTAAAAAAGTTGACGTAACTGGCACCTCTAAAGGTAAAGGTTTCGCAGGTACCGTTAAGCGCTGGAACTTCCGTACCCAGGACGCAACTCACGGTAACTCCTTGTCTCACCGCGTACCGGGTTCTATCGGTCAGAACCAGACTCCGGGCAAAGTGTTCAAAGGCAAGAAAATGGCAGGCCAACTGGGTAACGAACGTGTAACCGTTCAGAGCCTGGACGTAGTACGCGTTGACGCTGAGCGCAACCTGCTGCTGGTGAAAGGTGCTGTTCCGGGTGCAACCGGTAGCGACCTGATCGTTAAACCAGCTGTGAAGGCGTAAGGGGATAGCAATGGAATTAGTATTGAAAGACGCGCAAAGCGCGCTGACTGTTTCCGAAACTACCTTCGGTCGTGATTTCAACGAAGCGCTGGTACATCAGGTTGTAGTTGCTTATGCAGCTGGTGCCCGTCAAGGTACTCGTGCTCAGAAGACCCGTGCTGAAGTAACTGGTTCCGGTAAAAAACCGTGGCGCCAGAAAGGTACCGGCCGTGCGCGTTCAGGTTCTATCAAGAGCCCGATCTGGCGTTCCGGTGGCGTGACCTTCGCTGCTCGTCCGCAGGACCACAGTCAAAAAGTAAACAAAAAGATGTACCGCGGCGCGCTGAAAAGCATCCTGTCCGAACTGGTACGTCAAGACCGTCTGATCGTTGTCGAACAGTTCTCTGTTGAAGCGCCTAAAACTAAGCTGCTGGCTCAGAAACTGAAAGACATGGCTCTGGAAGATGTGCTGATCATCACCGGCGAACTGGATGAGAATCTGTTCCTGGCTGCGCGTAACCTGCATAAGGTTGACGTGCGCGATGTAGCAGCTATCGACCCGGTTAGCCTGATCGCCTTCGACAAAGTCGTTATGACTGCGGAAGCAGTTAAGCAAGTTGAGGAGATGCTGGCATGATCCGTGAAGAACGTCTGCTGAAAGTACTGCGCGCGCCGCACGTATCTGAAAAAGCATCCATGGCGATGGAAAAAACCAATACCATCGTTCTCAAAGTTGCAAAAGACGCGACCAAAGCAGAGATCGTTGCTGCTGTTGAGAAACTGTTCGAAGTTGAAGTTAAAGACGTTAACACCCTGGTAGTTAAAGGGAAAACTAAACGTCACGGACAGCGTATTGGTCGTCGTAGCGACTGGAAAAAAGCTTACGTCACCCTGAAGGAAGGCCAGAATCTGGACTTCGTCGGCGGCGCTGAGTAAGTCGGAGGAGAAAGACAATGGCAGTTGTTAAATGTAAACCGACATCTCCGGGTCGTCGCCACGTTGTTAAAGTGGTCAACCCTGAGCTGCATAAGGGCAAACCTTTTGCTCCGCTGGTTGAAAAAAACAGCAAATCCGGTGGCCGTAACAACAATGGCCGTATCACCACTCGTCACATTGGTGGTGGTCACAAGCAGGCTTATCGTATTGTTGACTTCAAACGCAACAAAGACGGTATCCCGGCAATTGTTGAGCGTCTTGAGTACGATCCGAACCGTTCTGCGAACATCGCACTGGTTCTGTACAAAGATGGCGAACGCCGTTACATCCTGGCCCCTAAAGGCCTGAAAGCTGGCGACCAGATTCAATCTGGCGTTGATGCTGCAATCAAAGCTGGTAACACCCTGCCGATGCGCAACATCCCGGTTGGTTCTACTGTTCATAACGTAGAAATGAAACCTGGTAAAGGCGGTCAGCTGGCACGTTCCGCTGGTACCTATGTGCAGATCGTTGCACGTGATGGTGCTTACGTTACCCTGCGTCTGCGTTCTGGTGAAATGCGTAAAGTCGAAGCTGACTGCCGCGCAACACTGGGCGAAGTTGGCAATGCTGAGCATATGCTGCGCGTTCTGGGTAAAGCGGGTGCTGCTCGCTGGCGTGGTGTTCGTCCTACCGTTCGCGGTACTGCGATGAACCCAGTAGATCACCCACATGGTGGTGGTGAAGGTCGTAACTTTGGTAAGCACCCGGTAACTCCGTGGGGCGTTCAGACCAAAGGTAAGAAGACCCGCAGCAACAAGCGTACTGATAAATTCATCGTACGTCGCCGTAGCAAATAATTTTAGAGGATAAGCCATGCCACGTTCTCTCAAGAAAGGTCCTTTTATTGACCTGCACTTGCTGAAGAAGGTAGAGAAAGCGGTGGAAAGCGGTGACAAGAAGCCCCTGCGCACTTGGTCCCGTCGTTCAACGATCTTTCCAAACATGATCGGTTTGACCATCGCTGTCCATAATGGTCGTCAGCATGTTCCGGTATTTGTTTCCGACGAAATGGTCGGTCACAAACTGGGTGAATTTGCACCGACACGTACTTATCGCGGTCACGCTGCTGATAAAAAAGCCAAGAAGAAATAAGTAGGAGGAAGAGATGGAAACTTTAGCTCAACATCGCCACGCTCGTTCTTCTGCTCAGAAGGTTCGCCTTGTTGCTGACCTTATTCGCGGTAAGAAAGTGTCGCAGGCACTGGACATTTTGACCTACACCAACAAGAAAGCGGCTGTATTGGTCAAGAAAGTTCTGGAATCTGCCATTGCTAACGCTGAACACAACGATGGCGCTGACATTGACGATCTGAAAGTCGCGAAAATCTTCGTAGACGAAGGCCCTAGCATGAAGCGCATTATGCCGCGTGCAAAAGGTCGTGCAGATCGCATCCTGAAGCGCACCAGCCACATTACTGTGGTTGTGTCCGATCGCTGAGACTCTGGAGACTAGCAATGGGTCAGAAAGTACATCCTAATGGTATTCGCCTAGGTATTGTAAAACCATGGAACTCTACTTGGTTTGCGAACACCAAAGAATTCGCTGACAACCTGGACAGCGATTTTAAAGTTCGTCAGTACCTGACTAAGGAACTGGCGAAGGCGTCTGTATCTCGTATCGTTATCGAGCGTCCAGCTAAGAGCATCCGTGTGACTATTCACACTGCTCGCCCTGGCATCGTGATCGGTAAGAAAGGCGAAGACGTAGAAAAACTGCGCAAGGTCGTAGCGGATATCGCTGGCGTTCCTGCACAGATCAATATCGCCGAAGTACGTAAGCCTGAACTGGACGCAAAATTGGTTGCTGACAGCATCACTTCTCAGCTGGAACGTCGTGTTATGTTCCGTCGTGCTATGAAGCGTGCTGTTCAGAACGCAATGCGTCTGGGCGCGAAAGGTATCAAAGTTGAAGTTAGCGGCCGTCTGGGCGGCGCCGAGATCGCACGTACCGAATGGTACCGTGAAGGTCGCGTGCCGTTGCACACTCTGCGTGCTGACATCGACTACAACACCTCTGAAGCGCACACCACTTATGGTGTAATCGGCGTTAAAGTGTGGATCTTCAAAGGTGAGATCCTGGGTGGGATGGCTGCTGTTGAACAACCGGAAAAACCGGCTGCTCAACCTAAAAAGCAGCAGCGTAAAGGCCGTAAGTAAGGAGAGTCGCTGATGTTACAACCAAAGCGTACAAAATTCCGTAAAGTGCACAAAGGCCGCAACCGTGGTCTGGCTGCCGGTACGGATGTTAGCTTCGGCACTTTCGGTCTGAAAGCTGTTGGCCGTGGTCGTCTGACTGCACGTCAGATCGAAGCAGCACGTCGTGCAATGACCCGTGCAGTTAAGCGTCAGGGTAAGATCTGGATCCGTGTATTCCCGGACAAACCGATCACCGAAAAGCCGCTTGAAGTGCGTATGGGTAAAGGTAAAGGTAACGTGGAGTATTGGGTTGCCTTGATTCAGCCAGGTAAAGTCCTGTATGAAATGGACGGTGTACCTGAAGAGCTGGCCCGTGAAGCATTCAAGCTGGCAGCAGCGAAACTGCCGATCAAAACCACCTTTGTAACTAAGACGGTGATGTAATGAAAGCAAAAGAGCTGCGTGAAAAGAGCGTTGAAGAGCTGAACACCGAGCTGCTGAACCTGCTGCGCGAGCAGTTCAACCTGCGCATGCAAGCTGCCAGTGGCCAGCTGCAACAGACTCACCTGCTTAAGCAAGTGCGTCGTGATGTTGCACGTGTTAAGACTTTATTGACTCAGAAGGCGGGTGCGTAATGACCGATAAAATCCGTACTCTGCAAGGTCGCGTTGTCAGCGATAAAATGGAGAAATCCATTGTTGTTGCCATCGAACGTTTTGTGAAACACCCAATCTACGGTAAATTCATCAAGCGTACGACCAAACTGCACGTACATGACGAGAACAACGAATGTGGTATCGGTGACGTGGTTGAAATCCGCGAATGCCGTCCACTGTCCAAGACTAAGTCCTGGACGCTGGTTCGCGTTGTAGAGAAAGCGGTTCTGTAATACAGTAAGCCTTCTCAAACTAATAAACGGCTCAGTAGTGGGCCGTTTATTTTTTCTACCCATATTCAGGAACCGGTGTTATAATGCCGCGCCCTCGTTTATGGGGCTTTTTAACGACCTGAATTCCAGGTCCCGAAGTAGTAGTTGACATTAGCGGAGCACTGAAATGATCCAAGAACAGACTATGCTGACCGTGGCCGACAACTCCGGCGCGCGTCGCGTAATGTGTATCAAGGTTCTGGGTGGCTCGCACCGTCGCTACGCAGGCGTCGGCGACATCATCAAAATTACCATCAAGGAAGCAATTCCTCGCGGTAAGGTGAAGAAAGGCGATGTCCTGAAAGCGGTAGTGGTGCGCACCAAGAAGGGTGTTCGTCGCCCGGACGGTTCTGTCATTCGCTTCGATGGTAATGCATGCGTTATTTTAAACAATAACAGCGAGCAGCCAATCGGCACGCGTATTTTTGGGCCGGTAACTCGTGAACTGCGTAATGAGAAGTTCATGAAAATTATCTCTCTGGCACCAGAAGTACTCTAAGGAGCGAATCATGGCAGCGAAAATCCGTCGTGATGACGAAGTTATCGTGTTAACCGGTAAAGATAAAGGTAAACGCGGTAAAGTTAAGAATGTCTTGTCTTCCGGCAAGCTCGTCGTTGAAGGTATCAACCTGGTTAAGAAACATCAGAAGCCGGTTCCGGCCCTGAACCAACCAGGTGGCATCGTTGAAAAAGAAGCTGCAATTCAAGTTTCTAACGTTGCACTCTTCAATGCGGCAACCGGCAAGGCTGACCGTGTAGGCTTTAGATTCGAAGACGGTAAAAAAGTCCGTTTCTTCAAGTCTAACAGCGAAACTATCAAGTAATTTGGAGTAGTACGATGGCGAAACTGCATGATTACTACAAAGACGAAGTAGTTAAAAAACTCATGACTGAGTTTAGCTACAATTCTGTCATGCAAGTCCCTCGGGTCGAGAAGATCACCCTGAATATGGGTGTTGGTGAAGCGATCGCTGACAAGAAACTGCTGGATAATGCAGCAGCTGATCTGACAGCAATCTCCGGTCAAAAGCCGTTGATCACCAAAGCACGCAAATCTGTTGCAGGCTTCAAAATCCGTCAGGGCTATCCGATCGGCTGTAAAGTAACTCTGCGTGGCGAACGCATGTGGGAGTTTCTTGAGCGCCTGATCTCCATTGCTGTACCGCGTATCCGTGACTTCCGTGGCTTGTCCGCTAAGTCATTCGATGGCCGTGGTAACTACAGCATGGGTGTCCGTGAGCAGATCATCTTCCCAGAAATCGACTATGACAAAGTCGATCGCGTTCGTGGTTTGGATATTACCATTACCACTACTGCGAAATCTGATGATGAAGGCCGTGCTCTGCTGGCTGCCTTTAACTTCCCATTCCGCAAGTAAGGTAGGGTTACTAATGGCTAAGCAATCCATGAAAGCACGCGAAGTCGTTCGCGTAAAACTGGCTGACAAGTACCGCGCTAAACGCGAGGAATTGAAAGCTATTATCTCTGGTGTGAACTCATCCGACGAAGAACGTTGGGATGCAGTTCTTAAGCTGCAGTCCCTGCCGCGTGATTCCAGCCCGTCTCGTCAGCGTAACCGCTGCCGTCAAACTGGTCGTCCGCACGCTTTCCTGCGGAAGTTCGGGTTGAGCCGTATTAAGGTCCGTGAAGCCGCTATGCGCGGTGAAATTCCGGGTCTTAAGAAGGCTAGCTGGTAATTGTCACCAATTGAATCACGGGAGTAAAGACAGATGAGCATGCAAGATCCGATCGCGGATATGCTGACCCGTATCCGTAACGGTCAAGCCGCGAATAAAGTTGCGGTCACCATGCCTTCCTCCAAGCTGAAATTGGCAATTGCCAACGTGCTGAAAGAAGAAGGCTATATCGAAGATTTTAAAATTGAAGGCGACACTAAGCCTGAACTGGAACTTACTCTTAAGTATTTCCAGGGCAAGGCTGTGGTAGAGAGCATTCAGCGAGTCAGCCGCCCAGGTCTGCGCATCTATAAGAAAAAAGATGAGCTGCCTAAAGTTATGGCCGGTATGGGTATTGCTGTCGTTTCTACCTCTAAAGGTGTTATGACTGATCGTGCAGCGCGCCAAGCTGGTCTTGGTGGCGAAATTATCTGCTACGTAGCCTAATTGGAGGAATAAAATGTCTCGTGTTGCTAAAGCACCGGTCGTTATTCCTGCTGGCGTAGAGGTAAAACTCAACGGTCAGGTTATTTCGATCAAAGGTAAGAACGGCGAGCTGACTCGTACTATCAACGATGCTGTTGAAGTTAAACACGCTGAAAATGCTCTGACTTTCGCTCCACGCGAAGGCTTTGCAAACGCGTGGGCCCAAGCGGGTACCACTCGTGCGTTGTTGAATGCAATGGTTGTCGGTGTTACCGAAGGCTTCACTAAGAAGCTGCAGCTGGTTGGTGTAGGTTATCGTGCAGCAGTTAAAGGCGATGTGGTGAATTTAGCCCTGGGCTTCTCTCATCCTGTTGAGCATCAGCTGCCGGCGGGTATCACTGCTGAATGTCCGACTCAAACTGAAATCGTGCTGAAAGGCGCTGATAAACAGATGATCGGCCAAGTAGCTGCTGACCTGCGTGCCTACCGTCGTCCTGAGCCATATAAAGGCAAGGGTGTTCGTTACGCCGACGAAGTCGTGCGTACCAAAGAGGCTAAGAAGAAGTAAGGTAACACTATGGATAAGAAATCTGCTCGTATCCGTCGTGCGACCCGCGCACGTCACAAGCTTAAAGAACTGGGTGCGACTCGTCTGGTGGTACATCGTACCCCGCGTCACATTTACGCACAGGTTATCGCACCGAACGGTTCAGAAGTCCTGGTAGCTGCATCTACTGTAGAGAAAGCTATCGCTGAGCAACTGAAGTACACTGGAAACAAAGACGCCGCTGCAGCTGTGGGTAAAGCTGTTGCAGAGCGCGCGCTGGAAAAAGGCATCACTGTAGTTGCTTTTGACCGTGCTGGTTTCCAATATCATGGTCGTGTCCAGGCACTGGCAGATGCTGCCCGTGATGCTGGCCTTCAGTTCTAAGGTAGAGGTGTAAGATGGCTCACATCGAAAAACAAGCTGGCGAACTGCAGGAAAAGCTGATCGCGGTAAATCGCGTATCTAAAACCGTTAAAGGTGGTCGTATTTTCTCCTTCACTGCTCTGACAGTGGTAGGTGATGGTAACGGTCGCATTGGTTTTGGTTACGGTAAAGCGCGTGAAGTTCCAGCAGCGATCCAGAAAGCGATGGAAAAAGCCCGTCGCAACATGATTAACGTCGCGCTGAACCACGGCACCCTGCAGCACCCTGTTAAAGGTGTGCACACAGGTTCTCGTGTGTTCATGCAGCCGGCTTCCGAAGGTACCGGTATCATCGCCGGTGGTGCAATGCGCGCCGTTCTGGAAGTCGCTGGAGTTCATAACGTTCTGGCTAAAGCATATGGTTCCACCAACCCGATCAACGTGGTTCGTGCAACTATTGATGGCCTGGCGAATATGAAATCTCCGGAAATGGTCGCTGCCAAGCGTGGTAAATCCGTTGAAGAAATTCTGGGGTAATTGACCATGGCAAAGACTATTAAAATTACACAAACCCGCAGTGCGATCGGCCGTCTGCCTAAGCATAAGGCAACGCTGCTTGGCCTGGGTCTGCGTCGTATTGGCCACACCGTAGAGCGCGAGGATACTCCTGCTGTACGTGGTATGGTCAACGCGGTTTCCTACATGGTTAAAGTTGAGGAGTAAGAGATGCGTTTAAATACTCTGTCTCCGGCCGAAGGGTCTAAGCACGCTTCCAAGCGTCTGGGTCGTGGTATCGGTTCTGGCCTCGGCAAAACCGGCGGTCGTGGTCACAAAGGTCAGAACTCTCGTTCTGGCGGTGGCGTACGTCGTGGGTTCGAAGGTGGTCAGATGCCGTTGTACCGTCGTCTGCCGAAATTCGGTTTCACCTCTCGCAAAGCAATGATCACTGCAGAGATTCGTCTGTCTGATCTGGCGAAAGTTGAAGGCGACGTAGTTGACCTGAACACGCTGAAAGCAGCAAACATTATCGGTATTCAGATTGAGTTCGCGAAAGTGATCCTGTCTGGCGAGGTTTCTCGTCCGGTAACTGTTAGCGGCCTGCGTGTCACCAAAGGCGCTCGTGCTGCTATCGAAGCTGCTGGCGGTAAAATCGAGGAATAAGTAGCAGATGGCAAAGCAACCGGGATTAGATTTTCAAAGTGCTAAAGGTGGGCTTGGCGAGCTGAAACGCAGACTGATGTTTGTTATCGGTGCGCTGATTGTGTTCCGCATTGGCTCTTTTATTCCGATCCCTGGTATTGATGCCGCTGTACTTGCCAAACTGCTTGAACAACAGCGAGGCACTATCATTGAAATGTTTAACATGTTCTCTGGTGGTGCCCTCAGCCGTGCTTCAATCTTTGCATTGGGTATCATGCCGTATATTTCGGCATCGATTATTATCCAACTGCTGACGGTGGTTCATCCAGCGTTAGCAGAGTTGAAGAAAGAAGGGGAGTCTGGTCGTCGTAAGATCAGCCAGTACACTCGTTACGGCACTCTGGTGTTGGCAATATTCCAATCAATCGGTATTGCTACCGGTTTACCGAATATGCCTGGTATGCAAGGCTTGGTGTTAAACCCAAGCTTTGCATTCTATTTCACCGCTGTTGTGAGTCTAGTCACTGGGACTATGTTCCTGATGTGGCTTGGCGAACAGATTACTGAACGTGGTATCGGCAACGGTATTTCAATCATAATCTTCGCTGGTATCGTTGCGGGTTTACCGCCGGCCATTGGCCATACCATCGAGCAAGCGCGGCAAGGCGACCTGCACTTCCTCCTGTTGCTGTTGGTTGCAGTATTAGTATTCGCAGTGACCTTCTTCGTTGTTTTTGTTGAGCGTGGCCAGCGCCGCATTGTGGTTAACTACGCAAAACGTCAACAGGGTCGTCGTGTCTATGCTGCGCAGAGCACGCATTTACCGCTGAAAGTGAACATGGCAGGGGTTATCCCGGCGATCTTTGCTTCCAGTATTATTCTGTTCCCTGCGACCATTGCGTCTTGGTTCGGGGGCGGTACCGGTTGGAACTGGCTGACAACAATTTCGCTGTATTTGCAGCCTGGGCAACCGCTTTATGTGTTACTCTATGCGTCTGCAATCATCTTCTTCTGTTTCTTCTATACGGCGTTGGTTTTCAACCCGCGTGAAACAGCAGATAACCTGAAGAAGTCCGGTGCATTTGTACCAGGAATTCGTCCGGGAGAACAAACGGCGAAGTATATTGATAAAGTAATGACCCGCCTGACTTTGGTTGGTGCGCTTTACATTACCTTTATCTGCCTAATCCCGGAGTTCATGCGTGATGCGATGAAAGTGCCGTTCTACTTCGGTGGGACCTCACTGCTTATTGTCGTCGTTGTCATCATGGACTTTATGGCTCAAGTGCAAACTCTAATGATGTCAAGTCAGTACGAGTCTGCATTGAAGAAAGCGAACCTGAAAGGCTACGGCCGTTAATCGTCGCTTGAGAAGTTACGGAGAGTAAAAATGAAAGTTCGTGCTTCCGTCAAGAAATTATGTCGTAACTGCAAAATCGTTAAGCGTGACGGTGTTATTCGCGTGATTTGCAGCGCCGAGCCGAAGCATAAACAGCGTCAAGGCTGATTATCTCGCATATTTTTCTTGCAAAGTTGGGTTGAGCTGGCTAGATTAGCCAGCCAATCTTTTGTATGTCTATGCGTTTCCATTTGAGTATCCTGAAAACGGGCTTTTCGGTATGGAGCGCATAATCAAAATAGTAGGAGTGCATAGTGGCCCGTATAGCAGGCATTAACATTCCTGATCAGAAACATGCCGTAATCGCATTGACTTCGATTTACGGTGTCGGCAAGACTCGCTCCAAGGCCATCTGTGCCTCTGCGGGTATCGCTGAAGATGTTAAGATCAGTGAGCTGTCTGAAGAACAAATCGACACGCTGCGTGACGAAGTTGCCAAATTTGTCGTTGAAGGTGATCTGCGCCGTGAAGTGAGCATGAGCATCAAGCGTCTGATGGACCTTGGTTGCTATCGCGGTTTGCGTCATCGTCGTGGTCTTCCAGTACGCGGTCAGCGTACCAAGACCAACGCCCGTACCCGTAAGGGTCCGCGCAAACCGATCAAGAAATAATCGGGGTGATTGAATAATGGCAAAGGCACCAGTTCGTGCACGTAAGCGTGTAAGAAAACAAGTCTCTGACGGCGTGGCTCATGTCCATGCTTCTTTCAACAACACAATCGTTACTATTACTGATCGTCAGGGTAACGCTTTGGGTTGGGCAACTGCCGGTGGTTCCGGTTTCCGTGGTTCTCGCAAATCAACTCCGTTCGCAGCTCAGGTTGCAGCAGAGCGTTGCGCAGAAGCCGTGAAAGAATACGGTATCAAGAACCTGGAAGTTATGGTTAAGGGACCGGGTCCAGGTCGCGAATCTACTATTCGTGCTCTGAACGCCGCTGGTTTCCGCATCACTAATATTACTGATGTGACTCCGATCCCTCACAACGGTTGTCGTCCGCCGAAAAAACGCCGCGTATAACGCCCGTTTTTTTAGGTTTGTTGGAGAAAGAAAATGGCAAGATATTTGGGTCCTAAGCTCAAGCTGAGCCGTCGTGAGGGCACCGACTTATTCCTTAAGTCTGGCGTTCGCGCGATCGATACCAAGTGTAAAATTGAACAAGCTCCTGGCCAGCACGGTGCGCGTAAACCGCGTCTGTCTGACTATGGTGTGCAGTTGCGTGAAAAGCAAAAAGTTCGCCGTATCTACGGTGTGCTGGAGCGTCAGTTCCGTAACTACTATAAAGAAGCAGCTCGTCTGAAAGGCAACACCGGTGAAAACCTGTTGGCTCTGCTGGAAGGTCGTCTGGACAACGTTGTTTATCGTATGGGCTTTGGCGCTACTCGTGCAGAAGCACGTCAGCTGGTTAGCCACAAGTCAGTTATGGTAAACGGTCGCGTTGTTAACATCGCTTCTTATCAGGTAACTCCGAATGACGTAGTCAGCATCCGTGAGAAAGCCAAAAAGCAATCTCGCGTGAAGGCCGCTCTGGAGCTGGCTGAACAGCGTGAAAAGCCAACCTGGCTGGAAGTTGATGCTGCTAAGATGGAAGGTGTGTTCAAGCGTAAGCCTGAGCGTACTGATCTGTCCGCGGACATTAACGAACACCTGATCGTCGAGCTTTACTCCAAGTAAAGCTTAGTACCAAAGAGAGGACACAATGCAGGGTTCTGTGACAGAGTTTCTAAAACCGCGCCTGGTAGATATCGAGCAAGTGAGTTCGACGCACGCCAAGGTGACCCTTGAGCCTTTAGAGCGTGGCTTTGGCCATACTCTTGGTAACGCACTGCGCCGTATTCTGCTTTCGTCTATGCCGGGTTGCGCGGTGACTGAGGTTGAGATTGATGGTGTACTACATGAGTACAGCACCAAAGAAGGCGTTCAGGAAGATATCCTGGAGATCCTGCTCAACCTGAAAGGGCTGGCGGTGAGAGTTCAAGGTAAAGATGAAGTTATTCTTACCCTGAATAAATCTGGCATTGGCCCTGTGACTGCAGCCGATATCACCCATGATGGTGATGTCGAAATCGTCAAGCCGCAGCATGTGATCTGCCACCTGACCGATGAGAACGCATCTATTAGTATGCGTATCAAAGTTCAGCGCGGTCGCGGTTATGTGCCGGCCTCTGCCCGAATTCATTCGGAAGAAGATGAGCGCCCAATCGGCCGTCTGCTGGTCGACGCCTGCTACAGCCCTGTAGAGCGTATTGCCTACAATGTTGAAGCAGCTCGTGTTGAGCAGCGTACCGACCTGGACAAGCTGGTCATCGAAATGGAAACCAACGGCACAATCGATCCTGAAGAGGCGATTCGTCGTGCGGCAACCATTCTGGCTGAACAACTTGAAGCTTTCGTTGACTTACGTGATGTACGTCAGCCGGAAGTGAAAGAAGAGAAACCAGAATTCGATCCGATCTTGCTGCGCCCTGTTGACGATCTGGAATTGACTGTCCGCTCTGCTAACTGCCTTAAGGCAGAAGCTATCCACTATATCGGTGATCTGGTACAGCGTACCGAGGTTGAGCTGCTCAAAACGCCTAACCTTGGTAAAAAATCTCTTACTGAGATTAAAGACGTGCTGGCTTCCCGTGGACTGTCTCTGGGCATGCGCCTGGAAAACTGGCCACCGGCAAGCATCGCTGACGAGTAACCGGATCACAGGTTAAGGTTTTACTGAGAAGGATAAGGTCATGCGCCATCGTAAGAGTGGTCGTCAACTGAACCGCAACAGCAGCCATCGCCAGGCTATGTTCCGCAACATGGCAGGTTCACTGGTTCGTCATGAGATCATCAAGACGACCCTGCCTAAAGCGAAAGAGCTGCGTCGCGTAGTTGAGCCGCTGATTACTCTTGCCAAGACTGATAGCGTTGCTAATCGTCGTCTGGCATTCGCCCGTACTCGTGATAACGAGATCGTGGCAAAACTGTTTAATGAACTGGGTCCGCGTTTTGCGAGCCGTACTGGTGGTTACACTCGTATTCTTAAGTGTGGCTTCCGTGCTGGTGACAATGCTCCGATGGCTTACATCGAGCTGGTTGATCGCGCCGAGTCTCAAACAGAAGCTGCTGCAGAGTAATCTGTAGTAACGTAGAAAAACCGGGCTTGCCCGGTTTTTTTATATCTGTGATTTCCCTCCTGCACCTATCCGTCGTATCCTTCTTTAATCTCACTCTATCAAAATAAGTTATGTGGTTACTCGATCAGTGGGCTGAGCTTCATATTGCCGAAGCCTTGAAAAAAGGCGACCTGGATAACCTGCATGGTTCCGGCTTGCCGCTAGAGTTGGATGATGACTCACACATCCCCGCTGAACTGCGAGTGTCTTATCGACTCTTAAAGAATGCGGGTTGTTTGCCACCTGAATTACAGCAGCGTAAAGATGCGATTGAATTAAGCGATCTTCTAAAGTCCATTAATCAGCAGCATCCGGACTATCAGGCAATCAGTAAAAAACTTACTCTTCTTGAACTCAAGTTGCGTCAGGCTGGAGTTAATACTGACTTTCTGCACGGTGAATATGCAGAAAGTTTGCTTCACAAATTTGATGAGGATTAAGTATGTACCGTATTGGTGAGCTGGCCCGGCTGGCGGATGTGACTCCAGATACCATTCGCTACTATGAAAAGCAGCAGATGATGGATCATGAAGTCCGAACGGAGGGGGGATTTCGCTTGTACAGTGAAAAGGATCTGCAAAGGCTTAAATTTATTCGTTATGCTAAGCAGCTTGGTTTTACGCTGGAAACAATACGTGAGCTGCTTTCGATCCGCGTCGATCCTGAGCATCACACCTGCCAGGAATCCAAAGGTATCGTCCAATGCCGTTTGAAAGAAGTCGAGTCAAAAATTGTTGAACTGGAACATATGCGTCGCTCGCTACAGCGATTAAATGATGCCTGCTGTGGCAGCGCACATAGTAGTGTTTTTTGTTCGATACTGGAGGCGCTAGAGCAGGGAGCGAGCAGCACCAAATAATTATTGCACACGGTAAGGTACAGGAATAAAATCTCGCCGTTATTTTAACCAACTGGAGTTTTTTATGAGTCAGTATCAGCACAAGAAAGGCATTATAAAAGATAATGCTATTGAAGCTTTGTTGCACGACCCGTTGTTTCGTCAAAGGGTTGAGAAAAACAAGAAAGGGAAAGGCAGCTATCAACGTAATGTAAAACATGGCAAACGGGGTAACTGGGAGGCCAGTGGCAAACAAGCAGTCTGCTTTTTTACCACTGGCCTTCCACTTTTTATCGAGCAGTATTAAATTCTTTCATTCTGTTGTTTAAGCAGATCGCGAATTTCACTCAGCAAAACTTCTTCTTTAGATGGCGCAGGCGGTGCCGCCGGTTCTTCTTTTTTCTTACGGTTCAGCTTATTGATCACTTTAATTGCCATAAAGATAGCAAAGGCAACGATCAGGAAATCAAAAATGTTCTGAATGAACACGCCGTAATGCATTACCACAGCGGGAATATCTCCGACTGCCGGTCTTAACGTAAGAGCAAATTGTTTAAAATCAACGCCACCAATCAACAACCCGAGCGGCGGCATAATAATATCCGCAACAAGTGAAGAGACTATTTTCCCGAAAGCGGCACCAATGATCACACCCACTGCCAAATCAACAACATTCCCGCGCATCGCGAACTCGCGGAATTCTTTCAACATGCTCATTTTTCTCTCCTTGTACTGGCTGACGTTAATAAGTCTAACAAATGCTGACTCGATTTCCATTACACGGTGAAATAAGAATTGCGGCCCAATTCCTTAAATATAAGAAGGTTTTTTGATTGTGAAGGTGAAATGGGCAGAACAACTCTCTGCCCAGATGTGATTAAAGGAAGAACGGACTTGGCTGGAAAAGACGTTCAACGTCGCTAACAAACTTCTTATCTGTCAGGAACATAATAACGTGATCGCCTTGCTCAATTCTGAGATTGTCATTAGCTATCATGACATCGTTTCCACGGACTACCGCGCCAATAATGGTGCCAGGCGGGAGTTTAATCTCGTCGATCACACGTCCGACAACCCTTGATGTACTCTCATCTCCATGAGCAACGGCCTCGATGGCCTCCGCAACGCCTCGACGTAAAGACGAAACACCCACTATATCGGCTTTACGCACGTGACCTAGCAGGGCTGATATTGTCGCCTGCTGTGGTGAAATAGCGATGTCAATGACGCTGCCCTGAACGAGGTCTACATAGGCGCGGCGCTGTATTAGCACCATGACTTTCTTGGCACCCATCCGTTTCGCGAGCATCGCGGACATGATATTCGCTTCGTCGTCATTAGTGACTGCAATAAACAAATCGACCTGTTCGATATGCTCTTCCGCCAGCAGCTCCTGATCGGATGCATCACCGTAGAAAACGATAGTATTCTGCAGCATTTCCGCTAATTCAGCCGCGCGCTGTGGATCGCGTTCTATAAGCTTAACGCTGTAATCTTTTTCCAGGCGCTGTGCCAGCCCCGCGCCGATGTTACCACCGCCAACCAACATGATTCGCTTATAAGGCTTTTCAAGTCGTTGAAGTTCACTCATCACAGCGCGAATATTTTGGGACGCGGCAATGAAAAAAACTTCGTCACCGGCTTCAACAATGGTTGAACCCTGCGGGCGGATAGGGTGGTCATGGCGGAAAATGGCGGCAACTCGCGTCTCAATATGTGGCATATGCTCCCGCATCGTCGAAAGAGCATTTCCCACGAGTGGCCCACCGTAGTAGGCCTTCACTACTGCGAGACTTACCTTTCCTTCCGCAAAGTTAACGACCTGCAGCGCACCAGGATACTCAATAAGGCGATAGATGTTATCGATAACCAACTGTTCTGGCGCGATGAGATGATCGATAGGCACGGCTTCCGCATTAAACAGACGTTCAGCATCACGTACATAATCTGGCGCACGGATGCGCGCAATGCGGTTAGGCGTATTAAACAGGGAATAGGCTACCTGGCAGGCAATCATATTCGTTTCATCAGAGCTGGTAACCGCGACGAGCATGTCGGCATCATCTGCCCCGGCTTCACGCAGCACACGTGGATGCGAGCCGTGGCCCTGAACGACACGAAGATCAAACTTGTCCTGCAGGCTGCGCAGGCGATCCTGATTGGTATCCACAACGGTAATGTCATTGTTTTCGCCGACCAGGTTTTCTGCCAGAGTGCCGCCGACCTGGCCGGCACCCAGAATGATTATTTTCATTGTTTATAGCTTCATTGATGATGCAACTAACGACTCAGTGAAGCGTGAGTCAGTTTTTAATAAGCTTAGCGTAAAAGAAGCCGTCGCCTTCATGCTCCGCAGGCAAATTCTGAATGCCAGGCTGTTCTGACGTGCCGGTTTCCACAAGCTTTGCTTCAGGGTGCCGTGCAAGGAAAGCGCTGACCTGCTGGCTATTCTCCTCCGGCAGGATCGAACAGGTTGCATACAGCAGCGTGCCACCCGTTTTTAGATGCTGCCAGATAGCTTCCAGAATCTCTTTTTGCAGTTCTGCCAGCTCGGCTATATCTCTATCGCGACGCAGCCATTTTATATCTGGATGGCGGCGGATTACGCCCGTAGCTGAACAGGGAGCATCAAGCAGAATACGATCGAACTGCTGCGTGCCGCACCACTGCGCAGGGAAGCGTCCATCGCCCTGTTTAACTTCTGCCTGCATACCAAGGCGCTCCAGGTTTTCGTGTACGCGCTTAAGGCGCTGCGGGTCAACGTCCACGGCCATGACCCTGGCCCCCGGCGCGGCTTCGAGAATATGGGTGGTTTTACCGCCTGGCGCTGCGCATAAATCCAGGATCGATTCGCCATCCTTGGGATCAAGCAGATCGACGCAACCCTGAGCGGAGGCATCCTGCACGGTAACCCAGCCTTGCTCAAAACCAGGTAATACATGAACCGACGCTGGCGTACCAAGACGGACGGCATCGGGATAGCGCTCGTGCGGCTGCCCCTCAAGGCCAGCCTCTTGAAGCAGCTTGAGCCATTCATCACGCGAATGATGCTGACGATTAACGCGCAGCCACATCGGAGGACGCAGGTTATTTGCTTCGATAATGCTTTGCCATTGGCTTGGGTAGGCTTTCTTGATGCGTTGAATCAGCCATGACGGGTGAAGGAAGCGGCTTTGATGATTCGCTGCTTCAGCCATCAGCTCTTCCTGCTGACGCTGGAACTGGCGCAAAACCCCGTTGATTAACCCCTTTAAATTCTGACGCTTGATTGCAACAGCACCTTCAACGGTTTCGGCTAGCGCGGCGTGAGCGGGAATGCGTGTATAAAGCAGCTGATAAAAACCTACCATGATCAGGTAGTGGATGGTGCGCTGTTTACCGGTCATCGGGCGGGACATTAGCTTACCTACCAGCCACTCGAGCTGCGGCAGCGTGCGTAACACGCCAAAGCATAGCTCTTGCAGTAGCGCTTTGTCTTTATCAGAGACTTTTTGCTGCACTGGCGGCAGTACATTACTCAATGACTGCCCTTTTTCAACAACCTGTTCAATGGTCTGGGCTGCCAGACTGCGAAGATTAAGAGATTTTTTCATAGCCACGCTCTGTTTTCCGGCGCTTAAAAACAAAAATGCCCAGGCAAAACCTGGGCGTATAATATTTATTTAGTCAGGCGAGCAATGCGCCTGGTTCAAACCATTCGCGACGAGAGTTCAGCAGATCCTGCGCTTTCATCGCTTTTTTGCCCGCCGGCTGAAGCTCTTCAAGATTCAAAATGCCGTCAGCGGTTGCCACTTGGATACCCTGCTTGTTAGCGTCAAGGATTGTCCCTGGAGCCGCGCTGGTTTGCTTTTCGATAGCAGAGGCGCGCCAGACTTTGACCGGCTGCCCGTCAATCTCTAACCAGCTCATTGGCCACGGGTTAAAAGCGCGGATACAGCGCTCGAGCTGCACGGCAGAAAGCGACCAGTCAATGCGAGCCTCTTCTTTGCTAAGCTTTTCTGCGTAGGTGACCAGCGTTTCGTCCTGAACTTCTGGGCTAACCGAGCCTGATGCCAGCTGGCTCAATGTTTCAAGTAGGCCTTGTGGGCCTAAGTCAGCAAGCTTGTCGTAGAGCGTCGCGCTGGTATCTTCCGGCCTGATATCACAAGCAAGCTTGTATAGCATATCGCCAGTATCCAGGCCGACGTCCATTTGCATGATAGTCACGCCGGTTTTCGCGTCGCCCGCCCATAAAGAACGCTGAATAGGCGCGGCGCCACGCCAGCGCGGCAGCAGTGAACCATGCACGTTAATGCAGCCGAGGCGTGGCATATCAAGCACGGTTTTTGGCAAGATCAGGCCATAGGCCACAACAACCATTACATCTGCATTTAAATCCGCAATCAGCTGCTGATTTTCCGCTGGGCGTAAAGACGCAGGTTGAAAAACAGGGATTTCTTTTTCGCAGGCCAGCATTTTAACCGGGCTCGGCATCAGTTTCTTGCCGCGTCCTGCAGGGCGATCCGGCTGTGTAAAAACGCCAACTACCTGATGCTCAGATGACAACAGCGCGTCAAGATGACGCGCTGCAAAGTCGGGGGTACCAGCGAAAATAATACGCAAAGAATCAGACACATTATTCCCTTTTGTGATGGATTAAGCGCTCTTGTTTAGACGAGCCATTTTTTCCAGTTTCTGACGAATGCGCTGGCGCTTCATCGGCGAGAGGTAATCGACAAACAGTTTGCCGACCAGGTGATCCATCTCGTGCTGAATACAGATAGCCAGAAGACCGTCTGCTTCCAGTTCATAGGATTTGCCGTCACGGTCGAGCGCGCGGATTTTTACTGTTTCTGCACGCGGGACCAGAGCACGCTGCTCGGGAATAGAAAGGCAGCCTTCCTCAATACCGGTTTCACCGCTTTTTTCGAGCAGTTCAGGATTGATTAATACCAGGCGTTCATCGCGGTTTTCAGAAACATCAATCACAATAATGCGCTGATGAATATCGACCTGTGTTGCCGCAAGGCCGATGCCCTCTTCGGCGTACATTGTCTCGAACATATCGTCGACAATACGCTGAATCTCAGCATTCACCTCTTTGACCGGAGCCGCCACAGTGCGAAGGCGCTCGTCCGGAAAATGTAATACCTGCAAAACTGACATATTTATCCAGAGCTGTGTTCAATTGATGAAAGGATTATTCTCTCTATTCTAGACAAAACCCCCCTTGATTGACAGCATCAGTGACCAATCGCAAGGATTGCTTTAATAGCTTATGGCAAGGGGAAACTGTGCTACCAACGGAGATTTGGTTACGCCTGATGGCGGTTAACAGCCTGAGTGGCGATAAGCTGCTGGAAATAGCGCATTTACTGGAAACTCATTCCGATTGCAGCCCCGCGGCGCTGGCAAATGCAGGGATGTCCACTCGCCAGATAAAACAGTTTTCAGCCGTTAGTGAACGGGAACTGGATGCGACATACGCATGGCTTGAAGAGCCAAGTCAACGCCTTCTTACCGCACTCAACCCAAGTTATCCGGAACAGCTTCGGGCGATAGACTGCTTTCCTGCGGCGCTGTTCGTCGCCGGGGATATTGAACTTCTCTCCAGCAATCAGCTCGCCGTGGTCGGTAGCCGTAACCTTTCCCTGTATGGCGAAAGGTGGTGTCGCATGTTTTGTGAACCTTTAGCTACGGCAGGCCTGACGATAACCAGCGGCCTTGCGTTAGGCATTGACGCCGTCGCTCACCGGGCGGCTTTGCATGTTCACGGTAAAACCGTTGCCGTACTGGGAAATGGTCTGGGGGATATCTACCCTAAGCGCCATAAGCAGCTAGCGCACAACATTTTGGATAATGGCGGTACGCTTGTTTCTGAATTCCCATTAGCCACCACGCCATGGCCGAGCAACTTCCCTCGCCGCAATCGTATTATTAGCGGCTTGAGTAGAGCTGTATTTGTTGTCGAGGCGTCAGAAAGAAGCGGTTCGTTGGTTAGCGCCAGATACGCCCTCGAACAGGGAAGGGAAGTCTTCGCGCTGCCGGGGCCGGTTGGCAGCCCGGGCAGCGAAGGCCCGCATTGGCTGATTAAACAAGGTGCCATGCTCGTCAGCCATCCGTTAGACATTCTCGAGTACCTGGAAAGTGAATTGCAGTGGCTTCCGTCACCGCACAAAACCCTAATATATTCACGCGATGAAGGGGAACACACATTGCCATTTCCTGAGCTGTTGGCTAACGTAGGAGATGAGGTTACACCTGTTGACGTCGTCGCTGAACGTGCCGGCCAACCTGTGCCAGAGACGGTAGCCCAACTGCTCGAACTGGAGTTAGCAGGATGGATCGCAGCTGTACCCGGCGGCTATGTCCGATTGAGGAGGGCATGCCATGTTCGACGTACTAATGTACTTATTTGAAACCTACATCCATAACGAAGCGGAAATGCGCGTTGATCAAGATAAATTGACGCGCGATCTCACCGATGCCGGTTTTGATCGCGAAGACATTTATAACGCGTTGGTATGGCTCGAAAAGCTGGCTGATTATCAGGAAGGGCTCACCGAGCCGATGCAATTAGCCGCCGACCCACTCTCCATGCGCATCTACACGGAAGAAGAAAGCCTGCGTCTGGATGCCAGCTGCCGGGGATTTTTACTCTTCCTTGAGCAGATTCAGGTGTTGAACCTCGAAACCCGAGAAATGGTGATTGAACGCGTGTTGGCGCTCGACACGGCCGAATTTGAGTTGGAAGACTTAAAGTGGGTGGTGTTAATGGTGCTGTTCAATATCCCGGGCTGTGAAAACGCATATCAACAGATGGAAGAATTACTCTTCGAAGTAAATGAAGGTATGCTGCATTAAAATTTTGTGCGGCATGAGATGTTATGACCAGATCAGCACTCTTCACGGTGCCTAAAAATGAACCCTGCCCCCAATGTGGGGCAGAGTTAGTCATTCGTTCCGGTAAAAATGGTCCTTTCCTGGGCTGTTCTCATTATCCGGAATGCGATTATGTGCGGCCATTAAAAGGCCAGTCGGATGGGCATATCGTTAAAGTACTGGAAGGTCAGCATTGTCCTGAATGCCAGGCCACGCTCGTGCTGCGCCAAGGGCGGTTTGGGATGTTCATCGGCTGCAGCAATTACCCGGAATGCGGGCATACCGAAGTCATTGATAAGCCAGACGAGACGGCGATAACCTGCCCGCAGTGCCAGCAAGGCCAACTGGTTCAACGTCGATCGCGCTACGGCAAAACCTTCTGGTCTTGCGATCGCTACCCCGATTGCCAGTTTGTCATCAACTTCAAGCCTATCGCGGGCATTTGTCCCGCGTGCCAGTATCCGTTATTAATCGAAAAGAAAACGGCTCAGGGCGTTAAATGCCAGTGTGCCAGTAAACAATGTGGAAAGCCGGTTTCGGCGGAATAAGATTGTGAACAATAGCCTGCAACAGGGGCCGCTCGCGGAAATCGTAGCTGCTCTGAAAAATAAAAATGTCATCGCCTATCCAACTGAAGCCGTCTTTGGCGTCGGTTGCGATCCAGATAGCGAGCTGGCGGTTTCCCGTTTGCTCGAATTAAAACAACGTCCGGTAGATAAAGGTTTAATCCTGATTGCCGCAAATTTTGAACAGCTACAACCCTATATAGACGAAGAGGCATTATCCGCAGCCCAGCGTGAAGCTGTTTTCTCGCGCTGGCCAGGCCCGGTAACCTTTGTCTTTCCTGCTTTGTCTTCGACGCCTCGCTGGCTGACCGGGCGATTTGATTCTCTGGCTGTAAGAGTTACGGATCATCCGTTGGTAAAAGCGCTTTGTCTGGAATTTGGTAAACCGCTGGTATCAACCAGCGCTAACCTTTCCGGGCTGCCGCCGTGCCGTACAGCTCAGGAAGTGCTGGAACAATTTGGCGATGCTTTCCCGGTGCTGCGTGGCGAAACCGGCGGCCGCCAGAATCCTTCTGAAATTCGTGACGCCCTAACCGGCGAACTCTTCCGTCAGGGGTAAACAATGGAAACCTTCGCCGTCTTCGGTAACCCGATTCAACATAGCAAATCGCCGCAGATACATAAGCTGTTTGCCGAACAGCGGAATATTGAACATCCCTATGGCCGCATTCTTGCACCAATGGATGCCTTCGTCGAAACGCTGGAAATATTCTTCAAGGCTGGTGGCAAAGGGGCGAACATCACAATGCCTTTCAAAGAGCAGGCATTTGCCCGTTCTGACGAGCTGACCGAACGTGCCGCGCTGGCTGGCGCGGTTAATACGTTAAAGCGTTTGGATGACGGGCGTCTTCTTGGGGATAACACGGATGGCATAGGTTTACTAAGCGATCTGGAACGTCTATCCCTGATTAAACCCGGATATCGTATTCTCCTGCTGGGGGCTGGTGGGGCTGCGCGCGGCGTTTTATTGCCTTTGCTCTCTCTGGACTGCGCGGTGACAATTACTAACCGCACTTTTGGGCGGGCCGAAGAGCTTGCCAAACTGTTCAGCCATACCGGAAGCGTACAGGCCGTGGAGCAGCATAATCTGGATGGGCATGAGTTCGATTTAATTATTAATGCGACATCCAGCGGCGTTGACGGCGGTATTCCAGCCATTCCTGCATCTCTGCTTTCCCATCACGTCAGTTGCTATGACATGTTCTATCAGAAGGGGCTGACCTCTTTCCTTGCATGGAGCACGCAGCACGGTGTGCAAAATTATGCGGACGGGTTGGGGATGCTGGTGGGCCAGGCGGCACACGCGTTTCTGCTCTGGCACGGGGTGCTGCCAGAAATTACCCCTGTAATTGAAAAGCTGAAACAGGAAATGGCGAAGTGAACCAGGCGATTCAGTTTCCCGATCGCGAAACCTGGGACGATCGGCTGAGCGCCATCTGTTTCCCGGCGTTGGTGAATGGTTTCCATGTGACCTGCGCCATTTCAGGTGAAACTGTCGCCAGCCGTTACGGCGGCGACAGTCCTCAGGGGTGGCTTGGTATGTTTCGAACGCACCGCTGGGACCTGGAAGAAGAAGCGCAAACGCTGATCCTTGATGAACAAGAAGACCATCAGGGATGGTATTGGTTATCCTGAGCAAGATATTCGTTTTTCCAACGCACATAGTTGTTTGCCGAGTATCTCAGCCCTTCTAGCTCCGCCTCTTTTAATGGCCGAATCTGCTTCACCGGGCTACCCAGGTATAAGAAGCCGCTTTCTAAACGCTTGTTCTGTGGAACCAGGCTACCGGCGCCGATCATTACGTCATCTTCTATTACTACACCATCCAGCAGAATCGATCCCATCCCGACCAGAACCCGATTTCCGATCGTGCAGCCGTGGAGCATAACTTTGTGCCCAACGGTAACGTCCTCGCCAACGATAAGCGGGTTACCTTCCGGATTATAAGAAGACTTGTGCGTGACATGCAGGACGCTGCCATCCTGGATATTCGTTCGCGCCCCGATCTGCACATAGTTAACGTCGCCGCGTATCGCAACTAAAGGCCAGATACTGACATCATCGGATAGACGCACATCGCCAATCACTACACTAGAAGGATCCAGCATCACTCGTTGACCTACTTTTGGGGATATTTTCTGGAATGAACGTAATACAGCGGACATAACAACCTCAGGAAATTCATTTGATAGATAAACTTTGGCTGCTTTTTTAACCATTAGCAAGCAGGGAAACCATGACAAAGGGGGCGGATCGGGCAAGATCTCATCGAAAAGGCTGAAAACTAAACGTTTGAGAGAAAAGATCGAAAAAATGCTTGTGCAAAAAAACGGGATCCCTATAATGCGCCTCCATCGACACGGCGGATGTGAATCACTTCACACAAACAGCCGGGTCGATAAAGAGAAAAAGTTCTGAAATTTAGACTTGACTCTGAAAGAGGAAAGCGTAATATACGCCACCTCGAGTTACCCGGCGAAAGCGGCTAACTCACTGCTCTTTAACAATTTATCAGACAATCTGTGTGGGCACTCGCAGGATTGATATCTCAGTACCTTCGGGTACAAAAAAATATCAAGTCTTGAAGAGTGACCAAGCAGTAATTCATTTAGTTGAATTATTACGAAAGTTAATTTTTGAGCACCGCTTCACGAGTTGAAGCAAATCAAGCTTTTAATTGAAGAGTTTGATCATGGCTCAGATTGAACGCTGGCGGCAGGCCTAACACATGCAAGTCGAGCGGCAGCGGAAAGTAGCTTGCTACTTTGCCGGCGAGCGGCGGACGGGTGAGTAATGTCTGGGAAACTGCCTGATGGAGGGGGATAACTACTGGAAACGGTAGCTAATACCGCATAACGTCGCAAGACCAAAGAGGGGGACCTTCGGGCCTCTTGCCATCAGATGTGCCCAGATGGGATTAGCTAGTAGGTGGGGTAATGGCTCACCTAGGCGACGATCCCTAGCTGGTCTGAGAGGATGACCAGCCACACTGGAACTGAGACACGGTCCAGACTCCTACGGGAGGCAGCAGTGGGGAATATTGCACAATGGGCGCAAGCCTGATGCAGCCATGCCGCGTGTATGAAGAAGGCCTTCGGGTTGTAAAGTACTTTCAGCGAGGAGGAAGGCATTGTGGTTAATAACCACAGTGATTGACGTTACTCGCAGAAGAAGCACCGGCTAACTCCGTGCCAGCAGCCGCGGTAATACGGAGGGTGCAAGCGTTAATCGGAATTACTGGGCGTAAAGCGCACGCAGGCGGTTTGTTAAGTCAGATGTGAAATCCCCGGGCTCAACCTGGGAACTGCATTTGAAACTGGCAAGCTTGAGTCTTGTAGAGGGGGGTAGAATTCCAGGTGTAGCGGTGAAATGCGTAGAGATCTGGAGGAATACCGGTGGCGAAGGCGGCCCCCTGGACAAAGACTGACGCTCAGGTGCGAAAGCGTGGGGAGCAAACAGGATTAGATACCCTGGTAGTCCACGCCGTAAACGATGTCGACTTGGAGGTTGTTCCCTTGAGGAGTGGCTTCCGGAGCTAACGCGTTAAGTCGACCGCCTGGGGAGTACGGCCGCAAGGTTAAAACTCAAATGAATTGACGGGGGCCCGCACAAGCGGTGGAGCATGTGGTTTAATTCGATGCAACGCGAAGAACCTTACCTACTCTTGACATCCACAGAATTCGGTAGAGATACCTTAGTGCCTTCGGGAACTGTGAGACAGGTGCTGCATGGCTGTCGTCAGCTCGTGTTGTGAAATGTTGGGTTAAGTCCCGCAACGAGCGCAACCCTTATCCTTTGTTGCCAGCGGTTCGGCCGGGAACTCAAAGGAGACTGCCAGTGATAAACTGGAGGAAGGTGGGGATGACGTCAAGTCATCATGGCCCTTACGAGTAGGGCTACACACGTGCTACAATGGCGCATACAAAGAGAAGCGACCTCGCGAGAGCAAGCGGACCTCATAAAGTGCGTCGTAGTCCGGATCGGAGTCTGCAACTCGACTCCGTGAAGTCGGAATCGCTAGTAATCGTGGATCAGAATGCCACGGTGAATACGTTCCCGGGCCTTGTACACACCGCCCGTCACACCATGGGAGTGGGTTGCAAAAGAAGTAGGTAGCTTAACCTTCGGGAGGGCGCTTACCACTTTGTGATTCATGACTGGGGTGAAGTCGTAACAAGGTAACCGTAGGGGAACCTGCGGTTGGATCACCTCCTTACCTAATAGATACAACCCGCGTAGTGCTCACACAGATTGTCTGATAGAAAACGAGCAGTAAAACCTTATAGGCTTGTAGCTCAGGTGGTTAGAGCGCACCCCTGATAAGGGTGAGGTCGGTGGTTCAAGTCCACTCAGGCCTACCAAACTTCTCTCCATGCTGTGTTGCGCCCCCGCTCACATACTCAAGTATGCTTCGCGGTGACGCGCCTTGCCTGTAAAGAAGTTAAGGTAACATAAGGTTTTACGAAATCGATGGGGCTATAGCTCAGCTGGGAGAGCGCCTGCCTTGCACGCAGGAGGTCAGCGGTTCGATCCCGCTTAGCTCCACCATCATTTCACGCTCACACAATACTTCCGAGTGTACCGTACAGCGGTGTACTGCGAAGTATTTGCTCTTTAAAAATCCGGAACAAGCTGAAAATTGAAACGACATGTCGTCTCATTCCTCCGTAATAAGGAATGGGAATACGATATGTTCGAGTCTCTCAAATTTTCACAACGTCGATTGTGTCTTACGAGACACCTTCGGGTTGTGAGGTTAAGCGACTAAGCGTACACGGTGGATGCCCTGGCAGTCAGAGGCGATGAAGGACGTGCTAATCTGCGATAAGCGTCGGTAAGGTGATATGAACCGTTATAACCGGCGATTTCCGAATGGGGAAACCCAGTGTGATTCGTCACACTATCGTTAAGCCAATACATAACTTAACGAAGCGAACCGGGGGAACTGAAACATCTAAGTACCCCGAGGAAAAGAAATCAACCGAGATTCCCCCAGTAGCGGCGAGCGAACGGGGAGCAGCCCAGAACCTGAATCAGTTTGTGTGTTAGTGGAAGCGTCTGGAAAGTCGCAGGGTACAGGGTGATACTCCCGTACACTAAAATGCATATTCTGTGAGTTCGAAGAGTAGGGCGGGACACGTGGTATCCTGTCTGAATATGGGGGGACCATCCTCCAAGGCTAAATACTCCTGACTGACCGATAGTGAACCAGTACCGTGAGGGAAAGGCGAAAAGAACCCCGGCGAGGGGAGTGAAACAGAACCTGAAACCGTGTACGTACAAGCAGTGGGAGCCTCATTTATGGGGTGACTGCGTACCTTTTGTATAATGGGTCAGCGACTTATATTCTGTAGCAAGGTTAACCGTATAGGGGAGCCGCAGGGAAACCGAGTCTTAACTGGGCGTTAAGTTGCAGGGTATAGACCCGAAACCCGGTGATCTAGCCATGGGCAGGTTGAAGGTTGGGTAACACTAACTGGAGGACCGAACCGACTAATGTTGAAAAATTAGCGGATGACTTGTGGCTGGGGGTGAAAGGCCAATCAAACCGGGAGATAGCTGGTTCTCCCCGAAAGCTATTTAGGTAGCGCCTCGTGAACTCATCTTCGGGGGTAGAGCACTGTTTCGGCTAGGGGGCCATCCCGGCTTACCAACCCGATGCAAACTACGAATACCGAAGAATGTTATCACGGGAGACACACGGCGGGTGCTAACGTCCGTCGTGAAGAGGGAAACAACCCAGACCGCCAGCTAAGGTCCCAAAGTCATGGTTAAGTGGGAAACGATGTGGGAAGGCACAGACAGCCAGGATGTTGGCTTAGAAGCAGCCATCATTTAAAGAAAGCGTAATAGCTCACTGGTCGAGTCGGCCTGCGCGGAAGATGTAACGGGGCTAAACCATGCACCGAAGCTGCGGCAGCGACACTATGTGTTGTTGGGTAGGGGAGCGTTCTGTAAGCCGTCGAAGGTGAACTGTGAGGTTTGCTGGAGGTATCAGAAGTGCGAATGCTGACATAAGTAACGATAAAGCGGGTGAAAAGCCCGCTCGCCGGAAGACCAAGGGTTCCTGTCCAACGTTAATCGGGGCAGGGTGAGTCGACCCCTAAGGCGAGGCCGAAAGGCGTAGTCGATGGGAAACAGGTTAATATTCCTGTACTCGGTGTTACTGCGAAGGGGGGACGGAGAAGGCTATGTTAGCCGGGCGACGGTTGTCCCGGTTTAAGCATGTAGGCGGAGAGTTTAGGTAAATCCGGACTCTTATTAAACGCTGAGGTGTGATGACGAGGCACTACGGTGCTGAAGTAACAAATGCCCTGCTTCCAGGAAAAGCCTCTAAGCATCAGGTAACATCAAATCGTACCCCAAACCGACACAGGTGGTCAGGTAGAGAATACCAAGGCGCTTGAGAGAACTCGGGTGAAGGAACTAGGCAAAATGGTGCCGTAACTTCGGGAGAAGGCACGCTGTCGTTAGGTGAAGCGATTTACTCGTGGAGCTGAAGGCAGTCGAAGATACCAGCTGGCTGCAACTGTTTATTAAAAACACAGCACTGTGCAAACACGAAAGTGGACGTATACGGTGTGACGCCTGCCCGGTGCCGGAAGGTTAATTGATGGGGTCAGCCGCAAGGCGAAGCTCTTGATCGAAGCCCCGGTAAACGGCGGCCGTAACTATAACGGTCCTAAGGTAGCGAAATTCCTTGTCGGGTAAGTTCCGACCTGCACGAATGGCGTAATGATGGCCAGGCTGTCTCCACCCGAGACTCAGTGAAATTGAACTCGCTGTGAAGATGCAGTGTACCCGCGGCAAGACGGAAAGACCCCGTGAACCTTTACTATAGCTTGACACTGAACACTGGTCCTTGATGTGTAGGATAGGTGGGAGGCTTTGAAGCGTGGACGCCAGTCTGCGTGGAGCCAACCTTGAAATACCACCCTTTAATGGCTGGTGTTCTAACGTAGACCCGTTATCCGGGTTGCGGACAGTGTCTGGTGGGTAGTTTGACTGGGGCGGTCTCCTCCTAAAGCGTAACGGAGGAGCACGAAGGTTAGCTAATCACGGTCGGACATCGTGAGGTTAGTGCAAAGGCATAAGCTAGCTTGACTGCGAGAGTGACGGCTCGAGCAGGTGCGAAAGCAGGTCTTAGTGATCCGGTGGTTCTGAATGGAAGGGCCATCGCTCAACGGATAAAAGGTACTCCGGGGATAACAGGCTGATACCGCCCAAGAGTTCATATCGACGGCGGTGTTTGGCACCTCGATGTCGGCTCATCACATCCTGGGGCTGAAGTAGGTCCCAAGGGTATGGCTGTTCGCCATTTAAAGTGGTACGCGAGCTGGGTTTAGAACGTCGTGAGACAGTTCGGTCCCTATCTGCCGTGGGCGCTGGAGAATTGAGGGGGGCTGCTCCTAGTACGAGAGGACCGGAGTGGACGCATCACTGGTGTTCGGGTTGTCATGCCAATGGCATTGCCCGGTAGCTAAATGCGGAAGAGATAAGCGCTGAAAGCATCTAAGCGCGAAACTTGCCCCGAGATGAATTCTCCCTGACTCCCTGAGAGTCCTGAAGGAACGTTGAAGACTACGACGTTGATAGGCTGGGTGTGTAAGCGTAGCGATACGTTGAGCTAACCAGTACTAATGATCCGTGAGGCTTAACCTTACAACACCGAAGGTGTTTTGGTGAGAGAGACGATATAATTTTCAGCTGGTCCGAGATTAAATCAATGGTTACGTGGACAACGTAACGGTTGATAGACAGAATATGCCTGGCGGCACTAGCGCGGTGGTCCCACCTGACCCCATGCCGAACTCAGAAGTGAAACGCCGTAGCGCCGATGGTAGTGTGGGGTCTCCCCATGCGAGAGTAGGGAACTGCCAGGCTTCAATTTAAACGGTTTGCTCTTTAAGCAGGCTGTTAAAGAATTAGCGTGCTGATATGGCTCAGTTGGTAGAGCGCACCCTTGGTAAGGGTGAGGTCCCCAGTTCGACTCTGGGTATCAGCACCAGTTTTTAGGTTAAAGTTCGGCGATTTAGTAAAGAATTTGCCTGGCGGCACTAGCGCGGTGGTCCCACCTGACCCCATGCCGAACTCAGAAGTGAAACGCCGTAGCGCCGATGGTAGTGTGGGGTCTCCCCATGCGAGAGTAGGGAACTGCCAGGCTTCAAATAAAGCATCAAGGCCATCCGAAAGGATGGCCTTTTTGTTTTGCATTGAAGAAAAGACCGCATCGGCGGTCTTTTCATATCAATGAATAACCTGCGAAAGAAACGCTCGGGTACGTTCTGACTTTGGATGAGCAAAGAATTCATCGGGCGGTGCCTGTTCTACAATCTCCCCGCGATCCATAAAGATCACCCTGTCGGCAACCGTTCTGGCAAAACCCATTTCGTGTGTCACACACAGCATCGTCATACCCGACTGGGCCAGACCAATCATGGTATCCAGCACTTCTTTGACCATCTCCGGGTCGAGTGCGGAAGTGGGCTCATCAAAGAGCATGATTTTTGGTTTCATGCACAGCGAACGGGCAATTGCCACGCGCTGCTGCTGCCCGCCGGAGATTTGGCCAGGGAATTTATGAGCATGCTCAGCGATACGAACGCGTTCCAGGTAATGCATCCCAAGCTCTTCGGCCTCTTTCCTGGGCATCTTTTTTACCCAAATCGGTGCCAAAGTGCAGTTTTGCAGCACCGTAAGATGAGGAAAAAGGTTGAAGTGTTGAAATACCATTCCTACCTCCGTGCGCACTTTTTCTATATTGCGCAAATCATCATTCAGCTCTGTTCCATCAACAATAATACGGCCTTTTTGATGCTCTTCGAGATGGTTGATGCAGCGGATCGTGGTCGACTTTCCCGAACCCGACGGCCCGCAGAGTACGATACGTTCGCCTTGCTTAACCTTTAAATTGATATCCTTTAGCACGTGAAACTGCCCGAACCATTTATTGACGTTCTCAAGCGAGATCATCGCGTCGGCAGGTTGCAAAGTGATTGGGTTCATTTTTATCCTCAGTGCGGTGATCGCCCGGTGTTAAAGCGCTTTTCCAGATGCTGGCTATAGCGCGACATGCTGAAACAAAAAGCCCAGTAGATCAGGGCGGCAAAGACATAACCTTCGGTAGACATTCCGAGCCATGCGGGATCGACCGTTGCCTGCTGAACGCTGCTAAACAGATCGAACAGGCCGATGATGATCACAAGGCTTGTATCCTTAAACAATGCGATGATCGTGTTGACCAGGCCCGGGATCACCATTTTTAATGCCTGGGGTAAAATCACCAGCCCCTGCGTTTTCCAGTAGCCTAAAGCTAAGGATTCTGCCGCTTCGTATTGGCCTTTTGGTAGAGCCTGCAGGCCGCCTCTTACAACCTCCGCAACATAGGCTGACTGGAAGAGGATCACCCCAACCAGCGCTCGTATCAGCTTATCGATGCTGGTTCCTTCTGACAGAAAAAGCGGCAGCATCACCGATGACATAAACAGCACGGTAATTAACGGCACGCCGCGCCAGAATTCGATAAAAACGACTGATAGAATCCTGACGACCGGCATGCGGGAACGGCGGCCCAGCGCGAGTAATATTCCGAGCGGCAGAGCGCCCGCAATCCCTACCGAAGCGATGATAAGCGTCAGCGTCAGCCCACCCCACTGCCGGGTTTCCACGCGATCCAGCCCCAGAACACCCCCATACATTAGCCACCAGACAATCAGCGGATATACGACGGCCCATACGGCAATGTATCGCCCGCGGCGCGGCATGGCGTTCCAGAACATGGGCACAATAGAGAGTAGCCCGATAACCAATGCAAGATTGATGCGCCAACGCTGATCGTGCGGGTAAAGGCCGTACATGAACTGCCCGAAGCGCGCGTGAATAAAGACCCAGCACGCACCTTCTTTAGTACAGTCGGCACGCGTTTCCCCGAACCAGTTAGCCTGAAAAATTGCCCAGTTAAGCAGTGGGGGAACCAGTTCCCAGATCGCCCAGAAGCAGAAAAGGGTGAGCAGGCTATTCGACCAGCTCGAAAACAGGTTTTTACGCGCCCACTGTACCGGCCCGGATCGAACGGCCTTCGGGGGCGCCTGATGTGATAGTAGTGCTTTCGTCATCATGGATCCTTAGCGCTCAACCAGGGCGATGCGGCGGTTATAGATATTCATCAGCAGAGAAATAGTCAGACTGATAATCAGGTAAACCGACATGGTGATGGCAATGGTTTCGATAGCCTGCCCGGTTTGGTTCAGCACCGTACCGGCAAACAGCGACACCATATCCGGATAGCCAATTGCCGCCGCCAGCGATGAGTTCTTCACGATGTTGAGATACTGGCTGGTCAGCGGTGGAATGATGACGCGCATGGCCTGCGGAATAATGACCTGACGTAACGTCACCGTATGCGGTAGCGCGAGAGATCGCGCCGCCTCATGCTGGCCATAAGGCACCGACTGAATGCCGGAGCGGATGATCTCGGCGATAAATGCCGAGGTGTATACCGACAGCGCCAGCGTGAGTGCCGCGAGTTCCGGGATGAGCACCATGCCACCCCGGAAGTTAAACCCCCGCAGAGCAGGTACGTCCCAATGCAGTGCCGCCCCAAATATCAAATGCGCCAGTACGGGTAACAAAATCAGCAGGCCAAGCGCGGCTGGCCACGTGCGCCTGAGCTGGCCGGTTTTGATTTGATGCAGCTTGTTGTAGCGAAACAGGCCTATAGAAATGAGCACTGCGATAGCGATAGCTGCGACAAAAGCCAGCGCCCCTTCGCCCATAATAGGTGAAGGAATATAAAGCCCGCGGTTACTGAGAAAAAGCAGGTCAAAGGCATTCACCGCCTGGCGCGGCCCTGGCAAATTGCGCAGTACGGCAAAATACCAGAAGAATATTTGCAGCAGCGGCGGGATATTGCGGAATGTCTCAATATAGATGGTCGAGAGCTTGCGTAGCAGCCAGTTTTCAGACAAACGTGCGAGTCCGAGAAAGAAGCCGATGATAGATGCAAACACGATGCATAACGCGGATACCAAAAGCGTGTTCAATAGCCCGACGACGAACACGCGGCCATAGGTATCGCCCTGCTCGTAATCTATAAGGTGCTGCACGATGCCAAACCCGGCAGCACGGTCAAGAAACGCAAAACCTGAGGTAATGCCACGATTATTAAGGTTGGTGACGGTGTTGTGTATCAGGTAAGCCGCAATGCCAACGACGATAGCAACGGCGACAATCTGGTACAGCCAGGCACGAACCGCGGGATTAGAAAAGGAGAGCTCTCCTTTTACGGTTGGGCGGCGTTGGAGCATAAGCAAACCTCAGTAACATAAACTCAATCCATGGACACCGCCGCAGCGGTGCCCATACCTGACGTTTCGCTTAGCGAACTGGCGGAGCGTACTGGATGCCACCTTTGTTCCACAGGTTGTTCTGTCCACGTTTGATTTTCAGCGGACTGTTGGCCCCAACGTTATTTTCAAAGATTTCAGCGTAGTTACCGACCTGCTTAACGATGTTATATGCCCATTTGTTGTCGAGCTTCAGATCCTTACCGAAGTCGCCCTCTTTGCCTAGCAGGTGCGCCATATCAGGTGTGGTAGGGTTAGCGGCCATCTGGTCGACGTTTTTAGAATCTACGCCCATTTCTTCAGCGTTCAGCATGGCGAACAGCGTCCAGCGTACGATGGCGAACCAGTCTTCATCGCCACGGCGTACGACCGGCCCTAGAGGCTCTTTAGAAATAACCTCTGGCAGAACGATCCACTCGCCCGGGTTGCTCAACTTGATGCGCAGGGCGTAGAGCTGCGACTGGTCGGAGGCGAGGGTATCGCAGCGTCCTGATTCCAGCGCCTTGGCAGATTCATCGGAACGGTCGAACGTCACCGGTGTGTACTTCATATTGTTCGCTTTAAAGTAATCCGCGACGTTCAGCTCGGTATCCGTACCTGCCTGAATACAAACCGTTGCGCCATCCAGCTCTTTCGCGCTCTTCAGGCCCGCTTTGTTATGCGTCAGGAAGCCGATGCCGTCGTAATAGGTGACGCCGGTGAAAATCATGCCCATGCCCGCATCGCGCGAGGAGGTCCAGGTTGTATTACGAGAAAGGATGTCGACCTCGCCAGACTGCAGTGCGGTAAAACGTTCTTTGGCGGTGAGCGGGGTGTACTTAACTTTTGTGGCATCTCCGAACACAGCTGCGGCGACGCCACGGCAAACGTCCACATCTATACCAGTAAATTTACCGCTCGCGTCCGCGTAGGAAAAACCCGGCAGGCCGTCACTGATACCGCATTGCACAAAGCCTTTCTTTTTCACTGCATCAAGCGAGGTTCCAGCATGCGCCTGGTTTGCCAGGCCCAACAACGAACCGGCTGCAACCAGAGTGGCGATCGTCATCTTTTTCATAATGCATCCTGTGTGGCGAAATTATCGTTATATTTTTGGCGTCCGGGAGGCGCCGTTACCTGTCTGTGGCATCTGCCAGTCTCTGTTAAGCAAAGGGAGTGCCAGAATTGCAGCATGCGTATTGCGTGTACGCTTGCCGCAATAAGCTGAGTGTAGACAGGAAAAGGTGCGCTCAACGCCCCGCAGCGGTGCAAAACTGAAACCTGCGCCACATTTCAGAGCAAAAAAGTTTCAGGATTAGATCATGTAAAAAGAAGTAGTTTCAGGCGTTAATAGTAGCGGGGGTAGCGATACGGCGGGGATGTGAGAATAATCACGAAGCGGCATGCAATGAAAGGGAGTTGGTGAGAACTGAGTGATTTGTTTCACGTTTGCCCGTTAACCAAATCGGTTCGGGGGCAGGGAGCTTTTCTCTCATTGACAAAATCTGCACTTAAATAATGCAAAACAAAAAAAGCGCGAGGTTAGTCGCGCTTTTCTGGCTCACATATTTAGCTTTATTTCGTTAAAGCAACGATACCCAGCGTCAGTCCAGCAAGAGCTGCCGCGCCGCCGGCGATGGCGCCCGCGGTTTCCCAGTTATCCTGAGTGGTGCCTTTCATACAGGTATTGGTATGCACCAGACGACCCTGATCGTCATAAACCGGTACACAAGGTGAGTTGGTCGCACAACCCGCCAGAAGCGTTGAAAGTAGCGCTGCGGCAATTAACTTTTTCATATTTAAACCTCATTGACTCGATCCCCGAGGCAGGGATAACTCTCACTGGTGCGCGGTACGGGCACTGAGTCTTCACAAATGCCACCTCGGTGTGAATGCGCTGATTTTATCACCGCCATCACCCCGTAAGGAGGAGGGAATAATGTCAATTCATGTGGAATGTAAACAAAGTGGAGGAAACAAAACCCGGGCGCAAAATTGTGGAGAAAATAAGGATCAAAAGCCAGGATTCGGATGATAAAAAAGGCGCTTCCCCATGCCGAAGAGCGCCTTTCTAAACAACACTAACTGATTAGTATCAGTTCATGCCGTATTTTTTCAATTTTTTGCGCAGCGTACCACGGTTGATGCCCATCATCAGGGCAGCACGGGTTTGGTTGCCACGGGTGTATTGCATCACCATGTCCAACAATGGCTGCTCTACTTCAGCCAGTACCAGCTCATACAGATCGTTAACATCTTGACCATTCAGTTGAGCAAAATAGTTCTTCAGTGCCTGTTTCACGGAGTCACGCAGGGGTTTTTGGGTAACCTGGTCCTGAGAGTTAACGGTAGAAACGGTCAGTACGTCAGAATTTACGCGTTGTTCGAACATAGTTCTGTCAGCTCTTTATTTCTGTTTACGCAAAATTTTCGAAGTATGCCTCCAACGCCGCAAGCTGTTCGCCTGCATCTTCAATGGCGTTGAATGTGCGCCGAAACTGGTCATCCGGAGCGTGTTCCTGGAGATACCAGGAAACGTGTTTGCGCGCAATTCGGTATCCCTTTACCTGACCATAAAAGTCATGGAGTTCCCGAATGTGTGCACAAAGTAAGTTCTTCACCTCTGCCAGAGGCAAGGGCGGAAGCAACTCTCCAGTGTCCAGATAGTGCTGGATTTCCCGAAAGATCCAGGGTCTTCCCTGAGCTGCACGTCCTATCATCAGAGCATCAGCCCCTGTATAGTCGAGCACAGCTCTGGCTTTAAGCGGGTCAGTAATGTCACCATTCGCGATAATCGGAATGGAAACTTTCTGCTTAACTGCCCGAATACTGTCGTACTCAGCGTCTCCCTGGAATAAACAGGCGCGGGTGCGTCCATGAATTGTCAGGGCCTGAATGCCACACTCTTCAGCCAGTTGGGCAATCTCTACACAGTTACGGTGCGCCGTGTCCCAACCAGTGCGAATCTTTAACGTCACAGGAACGTCCACTGCCTTCACCACCGTCGTCACGATAGACTTCACCAGACTCGGGTACTGCAGAAGGGCTGAACCTGCCAGTTTGCGATTCACTTTCTTGGCCGGGCACCCCATATTGATATCAATAATCTGAGCGCCATTAGCCACGTTAATGCGTGCGGCTTCTGCCATTTCTTCAGGATCGCTTCCGGCAATTTGCACGGTGCGGATACCTGGTTCATCGACATGCACCATCCGTAAGCGGGATTTGTCGCTCGCCCAAACTTCTGGGTTTGAAGACATCATCTCGGAAACGGTTAAACCTGCTCCCATCTCGTAACACAGCGTCCTGAATGGTCTGTCAGTGATGCCAGCCATCGGTGCTGCAATAAGGCGATTTCTGAGCTGGTGGTGTCCGATGCGCATGAGTTAAGAAATGACCATACTGTACCTGCAAGGCGGCGTATATTACGCATTTTTTACCCGAGATGAAAGGACAAACTTTGAGCAATCCGCTGTCGCAGATCAATGAATCATTAAGCCGTATAAGACCTTGGAAATATTTGTTTTTAATTTCATAATGTTAAGATGAGTTGATTAATTTTCAATCGGTTCAAATTAACTGAAAAACAGTAGCAATTAACCGCAATTTAGCGCCGTGCCGCACTATAAACTGCTGCTTTCTTCACCTTTTTCAACGTTTTTATGCGAGGAATGTCACATTATGTTGCGGAGAAGTGCGGTCATTTTTTGCGGATAAAACATCGTAAAAGCGGAGCTTTCGCCCCGCTTCTGAGAGATTTACTCTACAACGACGCGGCCATGTAAAGGCTGAACCGGACGGTTGTTGTTGTGATGCATAACTTCCGTGAATTGTTTCAGTTGGGATTCAGAAAGGGTCAGCGGATGCTTCATCACCAGCCAGCGCACGCCCTCTGTACACGGAGGCGTAGTCAGGGAGCCGCTGAAGCGGTAGTGAGACAAATCTTTTGGCAGCAGCTTGTTGATATCAATTTTTTGGCTCAGCGCTTTGGTTTCATCCACCTTGCCCGGCATTGCACCCCAAAGTTTCGACAGCTCGCTATTAGCAGCCCCGGTATCAAACATTACGGCAACGACGGCTACATCGCCCTCGGCGTTCTTATGCACCATGTGCATTTCCATCGCGTAATGTTTGCCATGAAGGGTATTTTCGCTCGGTGCGTGGAAGTGCATCTGCTGGAGCTGGAAGACCACGCCGTCAATCATCACAACGTCTTTCGCACCGTCAGCAAAACCTGCCTGAACGGTATGGCCGTTGTTGGTAATATTGAGGGGGGAATCGATATAGCTGGCTTTGAGGGGGTTGATGTGCGCGTTCAGCGTTTCTTTGATATCAATCGGCGACTGGTTCATACCCTTTTTGCACAGCTGGTTTTCAGCGCTCATTTCGCCCCAGTGCTCTGGGGAACCCTCACCTTCATAGCTCCAGTGAGAAGCCATAGCAAAAGCGGGCAGCATGCCCATAGTGAGCAGCGCCACGGCGCGTAGTGTAGTTTTCATATATTCATTCCCTGATTGTGTTTTTGAAATATTATTCTCTTAATCAATAGATTAAGGCGATATATTATAAATTCAAATTCACGGGGAAGAGAGGCAAAAAATGGCGGAGATAGGGGAGATTGTAATAACTAACGCGGCCCGAAGGCCGCGTAATAGCGCGAAAATTATCGCTGCTTGATGCCGGTGATGCGGCACCATTCTTCTTTTTCAGCGACCGGATCGAGCGTGAATTTGTCCGCATAGGCTTCACAAACGCTCTCCGCCTGGCTTGCCAGTATGCCAGACAGCCCCAGCAAGCCGCCCTGAACAGGCAGCACGCTAATAAGCGGTGCAAGCTCGCGTAACGGGCCAGCAAGGATATTCGCGACCACCACATCGGCGCTCATTGCCTCAGGCTGGTCTTTCGGCAGATAAAGCTCGAGGCGCTCGGATACGCCGTTACGCTGGGCATTATCGCGGCTGGCCTGAATCGCCTGCGGGTCGATATCGATACCGATAGCTTTAGCCGCGCCCAGCTTCAGCGCAGCAATGGCAAGAATGCCCGAGCCACAGCCGAAGTCGATAACGGTTTTGCCTTCCAGGTCGAGCCCATCTAACCATTCCAGACACAATGACGTCGTCGGGTGCGTGCCCGTACCGAAAGCAAGGCCCGGATCGAGCATAACGTTAACCGCCGTCGCATCCGGCACGTCGCGCCAGCTCGGGCAGATCCACAGACGTTTGCCGAAGCGCATCGGGTGGAAGTTATCCATCCACTCGCGCTCCCAGTCTTTGTCTTCCAGCTGTTCAATCTTGTGGTGGAAGCCCTCACCCAGCAGCGGATGATTTTCGAGGATGGCGACGACTTCTTTCATGTCGGCTTCGGCGTCAAACAGGCCGGTCACATTGGTATCGCCCCACAGACGAGTTTCACCCGGCAGGGGTTCAAATACCGGCGTGTCGTGCGTGTCCTGAAACGTCACGGATACCGATCCGCTTTCAATCAGGGCATCGCCTAGCTCTTCAGCGTTGGCGCCGGTGGTATTAATCTTCAGTTGAATCCATGGCATGGCGAAACTCTTTATTTATCAGTAGTTGAAACAAGCGCTGGCTCCGGCACCGTATGGCCAAAGCGGTTGCCGATGATGAAGGCCAGCAAACTTAATAATAGTGAAGGAACGATCGGGTGGAAACCGAGCAGCTGAATGCTAAAGCTCGCCAGCACGGCGTAAAGAACGCCGCCGACTATCATTCCGCTCAGCGCACCTGCCGCATTGGCTTTTTCCCAATACAGGCCAAGAACTAACGGCCAAAGGAACACGGCTTCAAGACCGCCGAAAGCCAGCAGGTTTAACCAGATAATCATCTCGGGCGGGCGCCAGGCGGCCAGCATCATTAGTACGCCCAACACCAGCGTGGTGATGGTTGAAATGCGTTTCAGGCGCTGTTCCCTGTGAACCTTTGTTGGATTGGCGCTTAACCAAAGATCTTTGACGATCGTAGCCGATGCCTGCAGCAAATGGGCGTTTACGTTTGACATGATGGCGGCCATTGGCGCAGCAAGAAAAAGACCGGCAGCCCACGGTGGAAGCACCTGCATCATCAGCGTGGGGATGACCTGGTCCGGCACCGTAAGATGAGGTAAAACGGCGCGCCCAAGCGCCCCGGCAAGGTGCATGCCCAGCATCAGGATTGCCACCACAACGGTGCCGATAATAATTCCGCGATGTACGGCCTTGCTGTCTTTGTAAGAAATACAGCGCACGGCCGTATGAGGCAGACCGATGACGCCAAAGCACACCAGCACCCAAAATGAAGCCATAAATGTCGGCGTGAGGAATCCCTCCGCGCCTTGCGGGCTCACCAGCTGCGGGTCGATCTGTTGAAGTTTGTCCACCGCGCTATGCAGGCCGCCAGCCGCATGAACGACGCCCACTAGCAGCACGATGGTGCCGATAAGCATCACCATACCCTGCATCGTGTCGTTGAGCACGCTGGCGCGAAAGCCGCCAAAGGCGGTATACAAAGCGATGGTAATGCCGAAGATCAGCAAACCGTTCTCATACTTTATGCCCGCAGCGGTTTCCAGCAGGCGCGCACCGCCAATAAACTGCACGGCGATTGCCCCGACAAAGGCGACCAGCAGGCTAACGCTTGCAATCCAGACGACCGCACGGTTTTGATAGCGGGCCTGCAGCATGTCGTTGAGCGTAATGGCGTTATAGCGGCGAGCAAGAATCGCGAATTTCTTACCAAGTATCCCCAGCGAAAGCCAAATAGTTGGGATTTGGATCATCGCCAGCAGCACCCAGCCGAGCCCGTATTTATACGCCGCGCCGGGGCCGCCGATAAACGAGCTGGCGCTGATGTACGTTGCCGTCAGGGTCATGGCCAAAACGAACCCGCCCATAGAACGACTGCCAAGGAAATACTCGCTCAGGAACGTGCCGGTGCTGCGCTTACGCATTGCATAAACGGAAAGGCCGAAAACGACAAACAGGTAAATAACCAGGACGGCGATAACTTCAAGCTGCATGGTCATCCTCCAGGGAAATGTCGCGGAAGATAAACTTCACCATCGCCCAGCACAGCACGATAAAGACCAGAGGAACCAGCAGACAGGCCATCTCGAACCAGTGCGGCAGGCCGGTGGGGCCAATTTCGTCGCCAGGTAAGTAAGCAGCCACTAACCAAGCTGCAAGATAGGCCAGGGTAAGCCACAGCGCCCAGCGCGCTTCTTTATTGGCCTGAACAAAACGCGTGTCCATTATTATCCCTTGAGTTCGCGGAAAGCGGCGATTGTAACGCATCAAATCGGGCGGGGGATCAAAAAAGAAAAAGGCCGGGTTTCCCCGGCCTTATTAAGCGACGTAACGGAAAAACTTAGTCCTGAAGACCGAGCTTTTTCTCCAGATAGTGGATGTTAGTCCCACCGTGCTGGAAGTGTTCGTCGTTCATGATACGGGTCTGCAAATCAACGTTGGTTTTGATGCCGTCGATGATCAGTTCCGCCAGCGCGTTCTTCATACGGGAGATCGCCACTTCACGGGTTTCGCCGTAGCAAATCAATTTGCCAATCATGGAATCATAATACGGCGGTACGGTGTAGCCGGCGTAAATATGTGATTCCCAGCGCACACCAAAACCACCGGGCGCATGGAAGCGGGTGATTTTGCCAGGGCTTGGCAGGAAGGTGTTCGGGTCTTCGGCGTTAATACGGCATTCCACCGCATGGCCTTTGACGATCACTTCTTCTTGCTTGATTGACAGCGGCTGACCCGCAGCAATGCGCAGCTGTTCTTTGATCAGGTCAACGCCGGTGATCATTTCTGTTACCGGGTGCTCAACCTGAATACGGGTGTTCATTTCAATGAAGTAGAACTCACCGTTCTCGAACAGGAACTCGAAGGTGCCCGCGCCGCGATAGTTGATATCGACACAGGCTTTCGCGCAGCGCTCGCCGATGAACTTACGCAGTTCCGGCGTGATGCCCGGCGCTGGCGCTTCTTCGACGACTTTCTGGTGACGACGCTGCATGGAACAGTCGCGTTCTGCCAGATAGATGGCTTTACCCTGACCGTCAGCCAGTACCTGAATTTCGATATGGCGTGGGTTTTCGAGGTACTTCTCCATATAGACCATGTCGTTGTTGAAAGCAGCTTTTGCTTCCGCACGGGTCATATTAATGGATTGCTCAAGCTCGGCATCGCTACGAACTACGCGCATACCGCGACCGCCGCCGCCGCCGGACGCTTTGATAATAACCGGATAACCGATGCGCTTGGCATGGGCACGGTTTTTATCCATATCGCCGTCGAGTGGGCCGTCAGAACCTGGTACGCAAGGTACGCCAGCTTTCTTCATCGCGTTGATTGCGGAAACTTTATCGCCCATCAGGCGGATAGTTTCGGCACGCGGGCCAATGAAGATAAAGCCTGAACGCTCAACCTGCTCGGCAAAGTTGGCGTTTTCAGACAGGAAGCCGTAGCCCGGGTGAATCGCTACTGCGCCGGTAATTTCGGCGGCAGAGATAATTGCCGGGATATTCAGATAGCTTTTTACGGAAGGAGCCGGGCCGATACAGACCGTTTCATCCGCCAGTAATACGTGTTTTAAGTCGCGGTCCGCGCTTGAGTGCACAGCGACGGTCTTGATGCCCAGTTCTTTACAGGCACGAAGAATACGCAGAGCGATCTCACCACGGTTAGCGATAACAATTTTATCCAGCATGTTCGCCTCGTTACTCGATGACGACCAGCGGCTCGTCATATTCTACCGGTTGGCCGTTTTCAACCAGAATGGCTTTCACCACACCGGCTTTGTCAGCTTCGATCTGGTTCATCATTTTCATTGCTTCAACGATGCACAGGGTGTCGCCAACGTTAACTTTCTGGCCAACTTCAACAAACGCTTTCGCATCCGGGCTTGGGGTGCGGTAGAAAGTACCGACCATCGGGGAACGTACGATGTGACCACTGACTTCAGCAGCCGCTGGCGCTTCCATTGCCGGGGTGGTGGCAGGAGCAACAGCGTTGGACAGGCCTGGTTGCGGCTGCGGCTGGTACATTGGTGCAGCGTAAGCCTGTTGCATCATCGGATAGCCCGCGTTTGGCGCGCTACGGCTGATGCGAACAGATTCTTCGCCTTCAGAAATTTCCAGTTCGGAGATGCCTGATTCTTCAACCAGCTCGATCAGTTTTTTAATCTTACGAATATCCATGAGTGGGTTCCGTACTCTTGTTTAGATGGATTGTGACAGGCGTTTTACCGCCGTCTGTAGTGCATATGAATAACCGTCAGCGCCTAAACCGCAGATCACACCGACAGCTTTATCAGAAAGATATGAATGATGGCGGAACGGTTCACGTGCGTGCACATTGCTCAGGTGGATCTCGATAAACGGGATACTCACCGCCAGCAGGGCATCACGCAGCGCAACGCTTGTATGCGTAAACGCGGCCGGATTGATTAGGATAAAGTCCACGTTGTCTTTAGCCTGATGAATTCGGTCGATTAGCGCATATTCCGCATTCGATTGCAGGTGGCTGAGCGACACATTGAGGGTTTTCGCTTCGTTCTCAAGCGTGTTAACAATCTGTTCCAGGGTTTGGCTACCGTACTTGTCCGGTTCGCGTGTTCCCAGCATGTTCAGATTAGGACCGTTCAAAAGCAAAATGTGAAATTTACCCGACATCGTGCTGCCATCTCCCGCAATTTGTAGGCATTTAACAAAATATACCTAAGTTGCTCGGTTGTCACCTTCAGAGCCTAAAATTGCCCCTCTGGAAAAACCAAAGTCGCACATTATAACGATTTCGTAGCATTTGGCAGCTAAATACTGGTCTTATCAGGGAAGATGATCAACCCATATGGCGTTCAACGCCCGTTGGCGGGCGTATTTTGCAAAGCGGGGCGCACTTTTATAATTAGCGCCACCACTGGCGGAACTTCTTGTAACGCAGGGCGAGGAGAATGACGGCACCCAATGCATAAAGCAAGGGCTGAGGGGAGATAATCTTCACCGACCAAAGATAATGAATAGGGGCAAGGATGGCGACCAGATAGACGAAGTTGTGCAATTTTTGCCAGCGTGAACCTAATTTACGCTGTGCGCGCTGGGTCGAGGTCACGGCTAATGCAAGCAGAATCACCCAACTGATAATCCCCAGCATCAGATAAGGGCGCGTTACCAGCTCCTGCCCAAGCAGGCCAAGATTGCTTATCCCTAACTCAAGCAGGGAATAGCTGACAAGATGCAGCGTAGCCCAGGCAAAACACCATACGCCAAGCAGCCGCCGGGTGCGGATCAGCAGCGGTTGTTTAGCATAGCGGGCAAGCGGAGTGATAAGCAGCGTCGCGAGCAGCAGCTTCAGGGCCATCCTGCCGGTAAAATGCTGAATATCTTTCGCCGGATCGGCGCTAAACAGCCCCTGGCTTGCGGCGTACACCAGCCATATAAAAGGTAGAAAGGCGGCAAGATGCAGCACCACCTTAAGCCATGTGATTTGCTTCGCCGTTAATCGCACTCAGAAGTTCTCCTTTAAATTCAAGCCGCGATACAGCGACGCCACCTGATCGGCATAGCCGTTAAACAGCAGCGTTGGCTGACGTTTCACCTCCAGCACGCCGCCTGCGCCGATAAACCTTTCCGATGCCTGCGACCAGCGCGGATGATCGACGTGCGGGTTCACGTTGGCATAAAAACCGTATTCGTCGGGCGCGGCCATATTCCAGGTTGTGGGCGGCAGTTCGCGCACCAGCTTAATGCTGACTATCGACTTAATGCCCTTGAAGCCATATTTCCACGGTACGGTCAGGCGAATCGGTGCGCCGTTCTGCGGCGGCAGCGCTTTGCCGTAGACGCCGACGGTCAGCATCGTCAGTGGGTGCATCGCTTCATCAAGGCGCAGCCCTTCAACGTAGGGATATTTCAAACCGCCGCCGATAAACCGGTCTTTTTGGCCTGGCATCTGCTCCGGATCGTAGAGCGTTTCAAAAGCGACGTATTTGGCGCTGCTGTTTGGTTCCACGAGCGCTAAAAGCTTGCTGAGCGGGAAGCCAATCCACGGCACCACCATCGACCACGCTTCTACGCAGCGCATGCGATAAATGCGTTCTTCGAGCGGGAAGCGTTTGTATAAATCATCCAGATCGAGCGTCATCGGCTTTGCCACTTCACCGCTGATTTTCACCTGCCAGGGATCGGTTTTCAGGCTGCCCGCGTTCGCAGCCGGGTCGGCTTTGTCCAGACCAAACTCGTAGAAGTTATTGTATCCGGTGACCTTATCCTCCGGCGTCATGGCAAGCTTGGCCTGCCACTGCGCGGGCTTGTTGAAGTCCAGCGCCTTTCCGGCTGGCGCAGGCGGTCGATCGTTACCTTTAAACCACGAAAGAATATCGGCCTCAGCCGTGCGCGGAAGGCTCAGCGCCGCAGCGCTAATACCCAGGGCTTTAAGAACCTGACGACGCTTGAGCATAAAAACGGATTCCGGCGTAACGTCCGCTTCGGTGAGGGCAGTGACCTTCTTCATGACTATCTCCAGCAGGGCTTTTAACTAAGCATGACGGAGAAGTCGCTTCCCGGCGAATATGTCACAGAAAATTGAAATTTGACCCGCCGCTCCGCTGACCCGCCTGCCTTTACATTGGCAAACGAATGCTGGGGTCTATACTCGCTAATTGGCGCGGAATACCCGTTTGCCGCAATAAATGGCGATATTTTGACTGTGGGTATTTGCCTGGCATTGCCTTTTGCTATGTAATGCCGCGTCAATCCTGGCCCGGCTACAGGCGGCATTTTTCATCATACGGAGTTAACACAAGGATGCGATTAACGACGAAACTTTCAGCTTTCATGACCTTACTAACGGGGCTTGCGATTTTCGTGACGCTCATAGGCTGTTCGCTGAGTTTTTTTAACGCCGCACATGACAAAGTGAACCAGCGAGTGCTCGCGGTCGCTACCATCATTGATAATGAATTAGTCACCTCTTCTCCCCAGCTTTTACTTACCCGCCTCAATGAAGTCATGGTTCCGGTCGATATCACCGAAATCCGTCTGCGCATGGGTGACAAAGAGGTTTACGCCCACACGCTCAAGCAGGCTTATACCCCGGGCGGTGGCGCACAGCTTGGCTTTAGAAGCGTCACTGTCGAGCTAATGAAGCACCCGGGAATGTTTGTCAGCCTGACATTCCGCGATCCGGTCGCCAACTACTACAACTCCATTTTCACCACCGTACCGCTGACCATCGCCATTGGGATAATGCTGGTGGTGCTGTTTTTTGCCGTTCGCTGGGTCAAAAAGCAGCTTGCCGGCGAAGAGCTGCTTGAAAGTCGCGCAACGCGAATTCTTAACGGTGAGCGCGGGGCGCAGGTTCGGGGGTCGGTTCTTGAATGGCCGACCAGGGCGAGCAGCGCCCTCGACCTGCTGCTTTCTGATTTGCACAACGTCAGCGAACAGCGCAGCAGAATGGATACCCTGATCCGCGCCTTCGCCGCTCAGGACGCGAAAACCGGCCTGAATAACCGCATGTTCTTTGACAACCAGCTGGCAATGCTGCTGGAAGATCATGAACAGGTTGGGGCGCACGGCGTGGTGATGATGATTCGCCTGCCTGATTTTGACACCCTGCACGATACCTGGGGCCGGGCGGCCGTAGAAGAGTATCTCTTTACGCTTATCAATATGTTGTCGACGTTTGTGATGCGCTATCCCGGCGCGCTGCTGGCCCGCTATTTCCGCAGCGACTTCGCCGTTCTGCTACCGCATCGCACCTTAAAAGAAGCCGACAGCATCGCAAGCCAGCTTTTGAAGGCCGTCGATACCCTGCCAGCCACCCGCATGGTCGACCATAACGATATGCTGCATATCGGTATTTGCGCCTGGCGAAGCGGGCAGACGAAAGAGCAGGTGATGGAAGATGTGGAAGTCGCCACCCGCAACGCCTCCTTGCAGGGAACCAACAGCTGGTCGGTATATGACGATAAATTGCCGGAAAAGGGGCGCGGAAACGTTAAGTGGCGTACGCTGATTGAACAGGCGCTACAGCGTGGCGGCCCGCGCTTCTATCAAAAGCCTGCCGTTATGCGCGATGGTTATACCCATCATCGAGAGATCCTGTGCCGCATCTTTGATGGTGAACAGGAGGTGCTGTCGGCGGAATATATGCCGATGGTGAAACAGTTCGGCCTGTCTGAGCAGTACGACCGCCAGGTCCTGACGCGAACGCTGCCTCTTCTCCGCTTCTGGCCAGAGGAAACACTGGCCGTTCAGGTAACCGTTGACGCACTGATTCGCGTCCCTTTCCAGCGCTGGCTGCGGGATACGTTAATGCAGTGTGAAAAATCGCTGCGAAAACGAATTATTTTTGAACTTGCGGAGGCGGATGTTTGTCAACACATCAGCCGGTTGCAGCCGGTTATACGGTTGGTACAGGCTTTGGGCGTGCGGGTAGCTATCGTTCAGGCTGGCTTAACCGTTGTTAGTACAACATATATCAAGGATCTGGATGTTGAGCTGATCAAGCTGCATCCGGGGCTGGTGCACAATATTGAGAAGCGAACCGAAAATCAGCTGTTTGTACAGAGCCTCGTTGAGGCCTGTAACGGGACGCAAACTCAGGTATTTGCTACCGGCGTAAGGAAGCGTGGCGAATGGCAGACGCTGGTCGAAAAAGGGGTAAGCGGCGCTCAGGGTGATTTCTTTGCCGCCTCCGCACCTCTGGATAGCAACGTGAAAAAATATTCTCAAAGATACTCGGTTTAACCTGCCGTTTATTAATATTTCACGTAGAATAACGCGCGCTGCATCTCAAGGGGGCGCGTGCGTCTGCCGGTCAGAATGTCGCAGCATGCAATGTATGGGTTTGCTGCATTGCCCTGTTCGTTAAATCTACCGCGTTTGTTCACTTACCAGGCGGTTTGGGAACAAAGGTTTGTAGGTGAGACAGGTAAAGCAAACTGCACAAATTTTCACCGTTGCAGAACATTTTTTGCGCCTTGTCGCTGCAATGTGTGGTTGGTAAAGTAAGCGGATTTTGTTTCCGCCCCAGCTTTCAGGATTATCCCTTAGTATGTTGAAAAAATTTCGTGGCATGTTTTCCAATGACCTGTCCATTGACCTGGGTACCGCGAATACCCTGATTTATGTAAAAGGACAAGGCATCGTACTGAATGAGCCCTCCGTCGTGGCCATTCGCCAGGATCGTGCCGGTTCACCGAAAAGCGTTGCTGCCGTCGGTCATGACGCAAAACAGATGCTGGGCCGTACGCCTGGCAACATCGCGGCTATTCGTCCAATGAAAGACGGCGTTATCGCTGACTTTTTCGTGACTGAAAAAATGCTGCAACACTTCATCAAGCAGGTTCACAGCAACAGCTTCATGCGCCCAAGCCCGCGCGTGCTGGTTTGTGTGCCGGTTGGCGCAACGCAGGTTGAACGTCGTGCTATTCGTGAATCCGCCCAGGGTGCTGGTGCTCGTGAAGTGTTCCTGATTGAAGAGCCAATGGCTGCGGCCATCGGTGCAGGCCTGCCCGTTTCTGAAGCAACCGGTTCTATGGTTGTGGATATCGGTGGTGGTACTACCGAAGTTGCCGTTATCTCCCTGAACGGCGTGGTTTATTCCTCTTCTGTTCGTATCGGCGGTGACCGCTTCGATGAAGCCATCATTAATTATGTGCGTCGTAACTACGGCTCCCTGATTGGTGAAGCAACTGCCGAACGTATCAAGCACGAAATCGGTTCTGCCTATCCTGGCGATGAAGTTCGTGAGATCGAAGTTCGTGGCCGTAACCTGGCTGAAGGTGTGCCGCGTGGCTTCACTCTGAACTCCAACGAAATCCTCGAAGCCCTGCAGGAGCCGCTGACCGGTATCGTCAGCGCGGTGATGGTTGCACTGGAACAATGCCCGCCAGAACTGGCTTCCGACATCTCCGAGCGCGGTATGGTATTGACCGGCGGTGGCGCACTGTTGCGTAACCTCGACCGTCTGCTGATGGAAGAAACCGGTATTCCTGTAGTGGTTGCAGAAGATCCATTGACTTGCGTGGCCCGTGGCGGTGGCAAGGCACTGGAAATGATCGACATGCACGGCGGCGACTTGTTCAGCGAAGAGTAATCAGCCGCAGGTAAGGGGGAGTCATCGGCTTCCCCTTCTTGTTGGCCTGGGAATACGCATAGCCTATGAAGCCCATTTTTAGCCGTGGCCCGTCGCTGCAGTTTCGCCTGATCCTGGCGTTGCTGGTGGCGATTGGTGTCATTATCGCCGACAGCCGCCTCGGTACGTTCAGCCAGATTCGAACGTACATGGATACTGCCGTCAGTCCTTTCTATTTTGTCTCAAATGGTCCCCGTGAATTGCTTGATAGCGTGTCGCAAACGCTCGCTTCCCGTGACCAGTTGGAACTTGAAAACCGTGCGTTACGTCAGGAACTGATCCTGAAAAACAGCGAACTGCTGATGTTGGGCCAGTACCGACAGGAAAACGCACGCCTGCGTGAACTGCTTGGCTCCCCGCTGCGACAGGATGAGCAGAAGATGGTGACGCAGGTCATCTCTACCGTAAACGATCCCTACAGCGACCAGGTTGTCATTGATAAAGGCAGCGTAAACGGTGTTTACGAAGGCCAGCCGGTCATCAGTGACAAAGGCGTCGTCGGTCAGGTTGTTGCCGTCGCGAAACTCACCAGCCGCGTGCTGCTGATTTGTGATGCAACCCATGCGCTGCCGATTCAGGTGCTGCGTAACGACATCCGCGTGATTGCGGCCGGTAACGGCTGCACAGACGATCTGCAGCTGGAACATCTGCCTGCCAATACGGATATCCGTGTCGGCGACGTGCTGGTGACGTCCGGTCTGGGCGGTCGTTTCCCGGAAGGCTACCCGGTGGGCGTCGTTTCCTCCGTGAAGCTGGACACCCAGCGCGCCTATACCGTGATTCAGGCTCGTCCAACGGCTGGCCTACAGCGCCTGCGCTATCTGCTGCTGCTGTGGGGCGCGGACCGCGAAGGTCAGACGCCGATGCCGCCGGAAGAAGTTCATCGCGTGGCTAACGAACGTTTGATGCAGATGATGCCGCAAGTTCTGCCTTCGGCTGATTCCGTCGGGCCGCCAGCGCCTGTTCCGCCACCGGCGACAGGTATGCCGCATGTGCCCGCGGCGGCAAGCCCAGCGCCTGCCACCGTCACCCAGGGAGGGCAGTAGTGGGGAGTTATCGTAGCCAGGGCCGTTGGGTTATCTGGCTGTCATTTCTGGTCGCTCTGCTCTTGCAGGTCATGCCCTGGCCGGACGATTTAAAAGTCTATCGTCCGGACTGGGTATTACTGATTCTGCTTTACTGGATCCTGGCGCTTCCGCATCGCGTAAATGTCGGCACGGGTTTTGTGATGGGTGCCATACTGGATCTGATAAGTGGCTCCACGCTGGGCGTTCGCGCCCTGTCACTGAGTATCGTCGCCTACCTGGCCGCACTTAAATTCCAGCTGTTCCGTAACCTTGCGCTCTGGCAGCAGGCGCTGGTGGTGATGCTTTTGTCACTGCTAACCGATGTCATTGTTTTCTGGTCAGAGTTTTTGGTGATCAACGTCTCCTTCCGACCGGAAGTGTTCTGGAGTAGCGTGGTCAACGGCGTGCTTTGGCCGTGGATTTTCCTGTTGATGCGAAAAATTCGTCAACAATTTGCCGTGCAGTAGGATTCATCATGACAGCTTTATACCTTGCCTCCGGTTCTCCACGCCGCCAGGAACTTCTCACCCAGCTCGGCGTGTCTTTTGAACGCATAGTGACAGACGTAGAAGAGAAGCGTCTGGCACATGAAAGCGCTGAACAGTACGTTCGCCGCCTGGCACGAGACAAAGCTCAGGCGGGCGTGGCGCAGGCGCCGCAGGATTTACCGGTGTTAGGGGCAGACACTATTGTTATCTACAATGGTGAAGTTTTGGAAAAGCCGCGCGATCAACAACATGCGCATGAGATGCTACGATTACTGTCTGGTCATCAGCATCAGGTCATGACCGCCGTTGCGCTGGCCGATAGCCAGACGGTGCTCGACTGCCTCGTGGTGACAGAAGTGACTTTCCGAAGCTTATCAGAACAGGATATCGCCGCTTACGTCGCCAGCGGTGAACCGATGGATAAAGCAGGGGCATACGGTATTCAGGGCCTTGGTGGCTGCTTCGTCAGGAAGATAAACGGCAGTTATCACGCCGTTGTCGGATTGCCGCTGGTAGAAACGTATGAATTACTGAGTAATTTTCACGCGCTGCGTGATGGACGAGGAAAAGATGACGGCTGAATTACTGGTCAATGTTACCCCTTCAGAGACGCGGGTAGCCTATATTGACGGCGGAATACTGCAGGAGATCCACATCGAGCGCGAAGCGCGCCGGGGGATCGTAGGGAATATCTACAAAGGTCGTGTTAGCCGGGTGCTACCGGGGATGCAGGCGGCATTTGTAGATATTGGCCTTGATAAGGCAGCGTTTCTTCACGCCTCTGACATCATGCCTCATACCGAATGCGTTGCCGGGGAAGAGCGTAAGAACTTCACGGTGCGCGACATCTCCGAGCTGGTTCGTCAGGGCCAGGACCTGATGGTGCAGGTGGTGAAAGATCCGCTGGGCACCAAAGGCGCTCGTCTGACAACGGATATTACTCTGCCGTCGCGCTACCTGGTATTTATGCCCGGCGCTTCGCACGTTGGGGTTTCCCAGCGTATCGAAAGCGAAGAAGAGCGCGAACGTTTAAAACGCGTGGTCAACGCCTACTGCGACGAGCAGGGCGGGTTTATCATTCGTACCGCGGCGGAAGGCGTGTGTGAAGAAGATTTGTCTTCCGATGCCGCCTACCTGAAACGCGTGTGGACGAAGGTCAGCGAACGCAAAAAGCGTAACAAAACCCGCTGCCAGCTGTACGGCGAACTGGCGCTTGCGCAGCGCGTGCTGCGTGATTTTGCCGATGCGGCGCTCGACAGAATTCGCGTCGACTCGCGTCTGACCTACGAAATGCTGCTGGACTTCACCGCCGAATATATGCCGGAGATGAACAGCAAAATCGAACACTACAGCGGCCGTCAGCCGATCTTCGACCTGTTCGACGTCGAAAATGAAATCCAGCGTGCGCTGGAGCGCAAGGTTGAGCTGAAATCCGGCGGCTATCTGGTTATCGATCAAACCGAAGCCATGACCACCGTCGATATAAACACCGGCGCGTTTGTCGGCCATCGCAACCTCGACGATACTATTTTCAACACCAACATCGAAGCTACGCAGGCCATCGCCCGCCAGCTTCGACTGCGTAATCTTGGCGGCATTATCATCATCGACTTTATCGATATGAGTAATGAAGACCACCGCCGCCGCGTGCTGCACTCGCTGGAGCAGGCGCTCAGCAAAGACCGCGTAAAAACCAGCGTCAACGGTTTCTCGCAGCTGGGCCTCGTTGAGATGACGCGCAAGCGCACCCGCGAAAGCGTGGAGCACGTGCTATGCGCAGGTTGTCCAACGTGCCACGGGCGCGGCACGGTCAAAACCGTCGAAACGGTGTGCTATGAAATCATGCGCGAAATCGTGCGCGTTCATCACGCCTATGATTCAGACCGCTTCCTGGTTTACGCCTCCCCGGCGGTTGGCGAAGCGCTGAAAAGCGAAGAATCTCACGCGCTGGCAGAGGTAGAAATCTTTGTCGGCAAGCAGGTAAAAGTACAGATCGAACCGCTCTATAATCAGGAGCAGTTTGACGTCGTCATGATGTAACCCGTTACGCGGGTTGTACTTTTTAGGGTGACCTTGCCGTAAGGCAGACAAGGAGAGATATGTGAGGCGACTGCCCGGCATTCTGCTGCTCACAGGCGCAACGCTGATTGTTATCGTCGCACTGCTGGTGAGCGGCCTGCGGCTCGTTTTGCCGCATCTGGATGCCTGGCGCCCGGCGCTGCTCGACAAGATTGAGTCGATGACCGGCACGCCGGTGGACGCCAGCCAGATTCAGGCAAGCTGGCAGAATTTCGGCCCCACGCTTGACGTTCGCGATATCAAAGCGGGCCTGAAAGACGGCGGTGAGCTCAGCATCAAACGCGTCACCCTGGCGCTGGACGTTTGGCAAAGCCTGCTGCACGCCCGCTGGCAGTTCCGCGATCTCACCTTCTACCAGCTTCACATGCGCACCAACACCCCGCTGAGCCAGAACGGCAGCGACGGTAAGCTCGAAACCGGTAAAATCAACGATCTCTTCCTGCGCCAGTTCGATCATTTCGATCTGCGCGACAGCTCGCTTAGCTTCCTGACGCTCTCCGGCCAGCGCGCCGAACTCGCCATTCCCCAACTGACCTGGGTTAACGCCAAAGACCGCCACCGCGCCGAAGGGCAGGTAAGCCTGTCGAGCTTTAACGGGCAGCACGGCGTGGCAAACGTCAGGATGGATCTGCGCGACGACAACGGCCTTCTCAATACCGGCAAGGTGTGGCTGCAGGCGGATAACGTCGACGTTAAGCCGTGGCTTGGCCGCTGGATGCAGGACAACATCGACCTGCAAAGCGCCGAATTCAGCCTTGAAGCCTGGATGGACGTCAAGGCGGGCGACATCGCGGGTGGCAACATCTGGCTTAAGAAAGGCGGCAGCAGCTGGAAGGGCGACCAAACCACGCATCACCTGTCCGTCGATAACCTGATGGCGCACGTGGACCGCTCGGCGACGGGCTGGAATCTGGCGATTCCGTCCACCAATATCACGCTTGATGACCAAACCTGGCCGAAAGGCTCCCTGACGCTCGCATGGATAGGGCCTCAGGACGTTGGTGGCAAACAAAGCCAGCGCAGCGACGAACTGCGCGTTCGCGCAACGAACATGGAGCTGGAAAGCTTCAACGGCCTGATTCCAATGACCGCCAAAATTTCACCGAACCTGAATGAAATCTGGAATACCCTGAAGCCAAAAGGCCATATCGACGTGCTGGCGGTAGATATCCCGCTGCAGCAAACGGAAAAAACGCGCATGCAGGCGCGCTGGAAGGACCTTAGCTGGAACCAGTGGAAGATGCTGCCGGGCACCGAGCACTTCTCGGGTTCGGTTACCGGTAGCGTTGAGCACGGTCAGCTTACGGCGCAGGTCACAGATGCAAAGATGCCGTATGAGACGGTGTTCCGCGCCCCGCTGGAAATTGAACGCGGCGTTGCCACGCTTGAGTGGCAGAACAACGCGGCAGGCTTTCAGCTGGACGGAAAAGACCTTGATGTCAAAGCCCGTTCGGTCTGGGCGCGCGGCGATTTCCGCTACTACCAGCCCGAAAAAGGCGATCCCTGGTTAAGCATTCTGGCCGGTATCAACACCAGCAACGGCGCGGATGCTTGGCGTTACTTCCCAGAAAACCTGATGGGCAAAGCGCTGGTGGATTACCTGAGCGGCGCGATTCAGGGCGGCCAGGCTCAAGATGCCACGCTGGTCTACGGCGGCAACCCGCACCTTTTCCCCTACAAGCACAACGAAGGGCAGTTCGAGGTATTCGTACCGCTGCGTAACGCGAAGTTTGCCTTCCAGCCGGACTGGCCCGCGCTCGAGAACCTCGACATACAGCTCGACTTTATTAACGACGGCCTGTGGATGAAATCCGACGAGGTGAAGCTCGGCGGCGTGACCGCCCGCAATCTCACCGCCATCATCCCGGATTATTCCAAAGAGAAGCTGCTGATTGATTCCGACATTAGCGGGCCTGGCAGCGCCGTCGGGCCGTACTTCAAAGACACGCCGCTGGATGATTCCCTGGCCGCAGCCCTCGATGAACTCCAGATTGGCGGCGATGTGAATGCTCGCTTACATCTTGATATCCCGCTGGATGGTGAAATGACCACGGCGAAAGGCGACGTGGTGCTGAATAACAACACGCTGCTGATCAAACCCCTTTCCAGCACGCTGCATAACCTGAGCGGGAAGTTCAGCTTCGTGAACGGCGATTTGCAAAGTGAGCCGCTGCGCGCCACCTGGTTTAACCAGCCGGTAAATATTGATTTTAATACCAAAACCGGTGAGAAAGACTACCAGATAGGCGTCAATCTCAACGGCGACTGGCAGCCGGACAAAACGGGCGTGCTGCCAGAACAGATCAACAAGGCGCTGAAAGGCAGCGCGGCGTGGAAAGGCGTGGTGGGCATCACGCTGCCTTACCGTGGTAGCCCGACCTACAAGGTAGATCTGGACGCGGACCTGAAGAATGTAAGCAGTCACTTACCTGCGCCGGTCGACAAAGCTGCGGGCAAGCCGCTGCCGGTGAAAGTGGCGGTAAAAGGCGATCTCAAAGGCTTTAATCTGACCGGCAGCGCCGGGGACTCCAGCCGATTCTCCAGCCGCTGGCTGCTAAATAAAAAGCTGACGCTCGACCGTGCTATCTGGGCGACGGACAGTCATACCGTTCCTCCTTTACCCGAGCAGCCGGGGCTGGAGCTGGATCTGCCCGCGATGGATGGCGCGCAGTGGTTAGCGCTGTTTAGCGGGAGCGCAACCTCCGGCGTTAGCCAGTCGGCGGCGCTCCCGTCGAATATTACGCTCAGAACGCCTGCGTTAACGCTTGGCGGACAGCAGTGGAACAACCTCAGCCTGGTGTCGCGAGCGACGCCAACCGGCACGCAGGTTGACGCCCAGGGCCGCGAAATCAACGCCACGCTGAACATGCGCGATAACGCGCCGTGGCAGGCGGCAATCAAGTACCTTTATTTCAACCCGGTCTGGAGCGTGGTGAATTCCGATACGCCAGCCAGCGGCAAATCGCCTTTGGCTGACAATGACGCGATTAGCTTCCGCGACTGGCCCGACGTGCAGCTGCGCTGCGCCGAATGCTGGCTGTGGGGCCAAAAATATGGCCGCATCGATGCTGATATGGCTATCAAAGGCCATACCCTCAAGCTCAATAACGGCCTGATCGATACCGGATTTGCCCGCCTGACGGCAGACGGGGAATGGGTTAACAGCCCGGCGGACATGCGCACCTCGCTGAAGGGCAAGCTGAAGGGTAAAAAGCTGGATGCCGCGACCAACTTCTTTGGCGTTAAAACGCCTATTCAGGGCTCGTCGTTCGATGTCGATTACGATCTGCACTGGCGCGCCGTGCCGTGGAAGCCGGAAGAGAAAACGCTTAACGGCATCCTGCATGCCCGCCTGGGCAAAGGGCAAATCGCCGATCTTGGCACCGGCCATGCCGGGCAGCTGCTGCGCCTTGTCAGCTTTGATGCCCTGATGCGCAAGCTGCGTTTCGACTTCAGCGATACCTTCGGCGACGGTTTCTATTTCGACTCCATTCGCAGCACGGCGTGGATCAAGGATGGCGTTCTGCATACCGATGACACGCTGGTGGACGGCCTTGAAGCCGACATTGCGATGAAAGGCTCCGTGGATCTCGTCCGCCGCCAGCTCAATATGGAAGCCGTAGTTGCGCCGGAAATCTCCGCAACGGTCGGCGTGGCCGCCGCCTTCGCGGTGAACCCGATTGTCGGTGCCGCCGTGTTTGCCGCCAGCAAGGTGCTTGGGCCGCTGTGGAGTAAAATCTCCGTGCTGCGCTACCACATCACCGGGCCAATCGACAAACCACAAATCAACGAAGTGCTGCGCCAGCCGCGCGTCAAGGAAGCTAAGTGATTTGACGCGGGCAATTAATTGCCGCAAGCTCAATAGATATGCCCGTCATATTTCAAGCCTCTGGCGCGTTGGCTGCGCTCGTTCACCCCGGTTACATATTTTGTATGTTCCGGGGGACTCACGAGCTTGCCGCCTTCCTCAGACTTGAACTATTTAGGGCACCTCGAAATGGTCTGTAATAAGAGTAGCGAAACGATGAGTCTGAACCTGGTAAGTGAGCAGTTGCTGTCTGCGAATGGCTTAACCCATCAAGATCTGTTTTCCATTCTCGGGCAGCTGTCCGAGCGTCGGCTCGACTATGGGGATCTCTATTTCCAGTCCAGTTATCACGAATCCTGGGTTTTAGAAGACCGCATTATTAAAGATGGTTCTTACAACATCGATCAGGGCGTAGGCGTTCGCGCGGTTAGCGGCGAGAAAACCGGCTTTGCCTATGCCGACCAAATCAGCCTGCTGGCGCTTGAGCAAAGCTCCCACGCGGCGCGCAGCATCGTGCGTGAACAAGGCGATGGCAGTTCGCGCACGCTTGGCGCGGTGCAGCACAGCGCGCTGTACACCAGCGCCGATCCGCTGCAAAGCATGACCCGCGAAGAGAAACTCGACATCCTGAAACGTGTGGACAGCGTAGCGCGCGCTGCGGACCCGCGCGTGCAGGAAGTTACCGCCAGCCTGACCGGCGTGTATGAACTTATTCTGGTGGCCGCTACCGACGGTACGCTTGCGGCGGACGTTCGCCCGCTGGTGCGTCTGTCCGTCAGCGTCCAGGTCGAAGAGGACGGCAAGCGCGAGCGCGGCTCCAGCGGCGGCGGCGGTCGTTTTGGCTATGACTACTTCCTTGAAACTATCGACGGTGAAGTGCGTGCCGATGCGTGGGCAAAAGAAGCCGTGCGTATGGCGCTGATCACCCTGTCTGCCGTTGCGGCACCTGCGGGTATGTTCCCGGTGGTGCTCGGCGCGGGCTGGCCTGGCGTACTGCTGCACGAAGCGGTGGGCCACGGTCTGGAAGGCGATTTCAACCGTCGCGGCACGTCGGTATTCAGCGGCCAGATGGGCCAGCTCGTTGCCTCTGAGCTATGCACCGTTGTTGATGACGGCACCATGGCGAACCGCCGTGGCTCCGTGGCCATCGACGATGAAGGCGTGCCGGGCCAGTACAACGTGCTGATCGAAAATGGCATCCTGAAAGGCTATATGCAGGACAAGCTGAACGCGCGCCTGATGGGCGTTGCGCCTACCGGCAACGGTCGCCGCGAGTCCTACGCGCATTTGCCGATGCCGCGCATGACCAACACCTATATGCTGGCGGGCAAGTCGACTCCGCAGGAGATCATCGAATCCGTTGAGTACGGCATCTACGCGCCAAACTTCGGCGGCGGCCAGGTGGATATCACCTCGGGCAAATTCGTGTTCTCCACTTCCGAAGCCTATCTGATCGAGAAGGGCAAGGTGACTAAGCCGGTGAAAGGGGCAACGCTTATCGGCTCCGGCATCGAAACCATGCAGCAGATTTCAATGGTCGGAAACGACCTGGCGCTGGATAACGGCGTTGGCGTCTGCGGCAAAGAAGGCCAGAGCCTGCCGGTTGGCGTTGGGCAGCCTACGCTGAAAGTCGATAACCTGACGGTTGGCGGCACCGCTTAAAGTTCGGATTGTCGGGTGGCGGCGTACGCCTTACCCGACCTACATCCGGGGGGGGCTGATTCTATTCGTAGGGTGGATAAGCGAATGCGCCATCCACCAAAAAATAGCCGGATAACGCCCGGCTATTTTTCTTTTCCCCGCCCGTTTCTTTCCCGCACGCCCTGATACAGCTGGGCCACCTTCACGAAATACTCCGTCAGATAGTTAATACACACCTGCACCTTTAGCGGCAGCTTGTCCTTTTCGGTGTACAGCGCGTACACCGGGCGTGGATCGGACTGATAGCGCGGGAACAGGATCTCCAGCTCGCCGCTGTTGATCTCGTCGATCACCCACATCAGCGGCACGTAGGCGATGCCTGCCCCGACCTTCAGCCAGCGGGAGAGGGTCATCGGGTCGTTGGTCACAAACCGCCCCTGCGGGATCATGCGCGTGGAGATACCTTCCGGGGCGATCAGCTCGAATTCGTTGTCCGGGCGGACGCTGTATTCCAGCCACGAATGGTTCGCCAGATCCGCCGGTTTTTCCGGTATGCCGTTTTGCTGGAGATAGCTTTTCGAGGCGCAAATCACCATCGGCATCGACCCAAGCCGTTTGGAGAACAGGCTGGAATCCTGGAGCGCGCCGACGCGGATCACCAGGTCCAGGCCATCGGCGATTAAATCCGGGGCGGGGATGCCGGTAACCAAATTTACCGTCAGCCCCGGGTACTCTTTGAGCATCTCCGCCGTCATGTTGGCGAGGACATTCTGTGCCATGGTTGAAGAACTGCCGATGCGCAGGGTGCCGATAGGCGTGTTGTTAAACGCGTAAAGTTGTTCATGGACTTCCTGAGCTTCATGCAACATCTTGCGACAGCCGAGGTAGTAAATCTTGCCCGCTTCGGTGAGGCCAATGCTACGGGTGCTGCGGTTTAACAGCTTTACCTGCAGTTCATCTTCAAGCTTAGAAACCGTCTGGCTGATGGACGATACGCTCATCTGTAGTTGCCTGGCAGCGGCGGTAAAAGAGCCCAAATCGACGACTTTGGCAAAAACCGACATGCGTTTAAGTCTTTCCATTGTTCACTCTGAGTTAAAAGTGATTTAGATCACATATTATAGATAACAGGGTAACAGTTACGTTAATATATTATTATTAGCACAGCCTACACCGCGCTCTCGCCTGCCGTTCCCGGCAACTTTAAGTCGCGGATAACTGTCCAGGGACTGTGTCACCTGCACTATCCTAACAAGGTTAACATGAGTTTATTTCCGGTTATCGTGGTATTCGGTCTTTCCTTTCCACCGATATTCTTTGAGCTGATTATTTCGCTGGCCGCTTTCTGGCTGGTGCGCCGCCTGCTGACCCCGACGGGGATCTATGACTTTGTCTGGCATCCGGCATTATTCAATACAGCGCTTTACTGCTGCCTGTTCTATCTCATCTCGCAGCTGTTCGTTTGAGGTTGATGTGAAAACACTGACAAGAAAAATGACCCGTACCGCCATCACGCTGATTCTTGTGCTGCTGGCCTTTATCGCAATCTTTCGCGCCTGGGTGTTTTACACCGAGTCGCCGTGGACGCGTGACGCGCGCTTTACCGCCGATGTCGTCGCTATCGCGCCTGACGTTTCCGGGCTGATTACCGCCGTTGAGGTGCATGACAACCAGCTGGTTAAGAAAGGCCAGGTGCTGTTCACCATCGACCAGCCGCGCTATCAAAAGGCGCTGGAAGAAGCGCAGGCCGACGTGGCCTACTATCAGGCATTGGCGAGTGAAAAACGCCGTGAGGCTGGGCGCCGAAATACCCTTGGCGTGCAGGCGATGTCGCGCGAAGAGATCGACCAGTCAAACAACCTGCTGCAAACCGTGCTGCATCAGCTGGCGAAAGCTGAGGCAACGCGCGATCTGGCGAAACTCGACCTCGAGCGTACCGTTGTTCGCGCCCCGGCCGACGGCTGGGTGACTAACCTCAACGTTCATGGCGGCGAATTTATTACCCGCGGCTCGCCGGTCGTTGCGCTGGTGAAGCAGCATACGTTCTACATCCTTGCCTACATGGAAGAAACCAAGCTTGAGGGCATTCGCCCGGGCTATCGTGTGCAAATCACCCCGCTGGGCAGCAACCGCGTGTTGCGCGGTACCGTGGACAGCATCTCCGCTGGCGTAACGAACGCCAGCAGTACCAGCGATGCGAAAGGGATGGCGACGGTAGATTCCAACCTTGAGTGGGTGCGCCTGGCACAGCGCGTGCCGGTCCGCATTCATCTGGACGAACAGCAGGGGAACCTCTACCCGGCGGGTACTACGGCTACCGTCGTCGTGACCGGAGCAAAAGACCGCGACACCGAGCATGACTCCGTATTTATGAAATTCATGCATCGTCTGCGTGAGTTTGGATAAGCCAGGCGACTATGTATTCTATTTCCCGACTGCATCTGCGCTTTGCATTCAAGCTGGCGTTTGCCATCGTGCTGGCGCTGTTTGTCGGCTTCCACTTTCAGCTGGAAACGCCTCGCTGGGCGGTTTTAACCGCCGCGATTGTGGCCGCTGGCCCGGCGTTTGCCGCAGGCGGCGAGCCGTATTCAGGTGCCATTCGCTATCGCGGCATGCTGCGCATCATCGGTACGTTTATCGGCTGCGTGGCGGCGCTGGTGATCATCACCTCGATGATTCGCGCACCGGTCGTGATGCTGCTGGTGTGCTGTATCTGGGCGGGCTTCTGTACCTGGATCTCTTCACTGGTGAAAGTCGAAAACTCCTACGCCTGGGGTCTTTCCGGCTACACTGCGCTAATTATCGTCGTCACCATCCAGATGAACCCGGTCACCACGCCGCAGTTTGCCGTTGAGCGCTGCAGTGAAATTGTCATTGGTATCGTCTGTGCGATCCTTGCTGACCTGCTGTTTTCCCCGCGCTCCATCAAACAGGAAATTGACCGCGAGCTGGATAATCTGCTGGTGGACCATTATCGCCTGATGCAGCTGTGCATCGCGCACGGCGACAAAGAAGAGGTGGATAAATCCTGGAGCGGCATGGTGCGCCGCACCACGGCGCTTGAGGGAATGCGCAGTAATCTGAAGATCGAGTCCGCGCGCTGGGGCCAGGCCAACCGCCGTCTTAAGGCGATTAACTCGCTGTCGTTCACGTTAATCACCCAGGCCTGCGAAACCTTCCTGATTCAAAATACGCGCCCGGAATTCGTCACGCCGGAATTCAGAATGCTGTTCGAGATGCCGGTAGAAACGGCGGCAGACGTTCACAAACAGCTGAAAATGCTAAGACGTTTTATCTCTTCAACCGGCGAAAAGAACACGCCAATCACTATTAGCTCGTGGGTTGGTGCGGCTACCCGCTTCCAGCTGTTAAAACGGGGCGTGATTACCAACACCCGAATCAACGCGGTTGAAGAAGAGATACTGACTGACGAAGTGGTCATTAACGTGCAGTCCGCCGAGCGCCACCACGCGATGATCAACTTCTGGCGCACCACCATTTCCTGCCTGCTGGGCAGCCTTTTCTGGCTGTGGACCGGCTGGACGTCGGGCAGCGGGGCGATGGTGATGATCGCCGTCGTCACCTCCCTTGCGATGCGTTTGCCCAATCCGCGCATGGTTTCGCTCGACTTCCTCTACGGGATGCTGGTGGCGCTGCCGCTGGGCGCGCTTTATTTCCTGGTCATCATTCCGTCAACGCAGCAAAGCATGCTGCTGCTGTGTATCAGCCTTGCGCTGCTGGGCTTCTTTATTGGTATTGAGGTGCAAAAACGGCGGCTCGGCTCAATGGGCGCGCTGGCCGGGACGATTAACGTTATCGTGCTTGATAACCCGATGACCTTCCACTTCAGCTCCTTCCTGGACAGCGCGCTGGGTCAAATCGTCGGCTGCTTCCTGGCGATGATGGTGATTTTGCTGATTCGCGATAATACGCAGGAACGCACCGGGCGCACGCTGCTTAACCAGTTCGTTTCGGCGGCGGTTTCGGCGCTGACGACGAATAAGAATCGTCGCAAAGAGAATCACCTTCCGGCGTTGTACAGGCAGCTTCAACTGCTGCTAAGCATGTTCCCAGGTGATATCGATCGCTACCGCCTGGCGCTGACGCTGATTATTGCTCACCAGCGCCTGCGCGATGCGCCAATTCCGGTAAATGCTGATTTATCTGCCTTTCACCGCCAGCTGCGCAACACCGCAGACCGGGTGACATCGGCCTCCAGCGACGATAAGCGGCGACGCTACTATAAACAGCTGCTGGGCGAACTTGAGATTTATCAGGAAAAATTAAAGGTTTGGGATGCGCCGTTACAGGTGACCGAACCGGTAAAAAGGCTGGCGGATATGCTGCATAAATATCAGCACACATTGATAGATGCCTAATCGATAAAAATTAATTCAGGGAATCCATATTTAAAACTCAAGACACGCGCTGTAATTTAAACGTAGAATTAAGGCTGATGAAGACATTCATCAGCCTTATTTATTTGTCAACATGGAGGTTTAGAATGAATATAAAGCTGGTTTTTGCGCTGGCGGGAATTATTACTACTGCTGCACAAGCCGTGGTGATTAACGAACAGGTGTTTATTAAAAACGGCGGCGATATTAATCGCATGCAGGACACCTTAACGAAGGGTTATGAGCCTTTACGTCAGGCCACCTACCAGCAGCCTTTTCATTTAGTTGGGATGGTCACAACCGTAGGCTGTACTGGAACCTGGCTAGGTGAGAGTGAAGATTATACATGGGTACTGACTGCTGCTCACTGCTATGGTAACTGGGAAAGCACCAGACCGATTGGAGAAAGCTTTAGTACCAACACGCCTACAGGTTCAGTCACCTGGGCTGAGGGAGAGAGTTACGTCTACATTCCACAGGAGCGGCTGGAAACAGGCAGCGGTGGTTCGGATATTGCTTTAGTTAAAATTCCTACTATTAAATCTATGGTAGACAGTAATAATAAAGCAGGGGTTCAACCTGTTATTTATGATAATAATAATGTCTTAAATAAGAATGTTGAATTCGCAGGATATGGATTTTGGGGCGTAGGCAGGGACGTAAGCGGTAACTATGTCCCAAGGCCTCTACCGCGCCGTGCGTGGGGAATGAGTAAAATTACAGAGGTCAGTACAGAAAACAATTTACTCATGACAACGTTTGAGCCTTCTGGCGAAACAGATTTATGGGCACGTCCAGACAGAATGGACAGTGGAAGTGCATGGTGGCAGGATCATAACGGTATGAAGATGATTATTGCTACCACGCGTGGACCCATTTCATGGGAAAACAGTGATATTACCGAAGGCGTCGCCCTTGCTAAATACGCTAAATGGATTCAATCCATCTATCCTGGCGCGCAACTTTTCACTCAGCAGAAATTTAAATGGGGTGGCAATGACAGAAAAGCTGAAATTAATAGCATTTTTGAATACAGTAACCCTTACAATCATGAAACTGAATACTTTAAGCTAACTCGACTTGGTGGGGACCTACGCTATTGGTATTTCCCGATAACGAAGAAAAATAATACCTGGTGGACCTATCTTGGTACGAATAAGTCTCGTGCAGCGGGCAATGCTAAAATGTTAGATCTTTATAAACATTGGAGTGGCAAGGATAAGACGGGTAAATTGGGTGACATGTATATTTATTTGAATCCTTATAATGGTGATACGGAAATTTTTTCACTGAATAGCGTGGATTCGACTGGTGGTTATGGTTATTTCCCAACCAATAAAGGCGACAATAAATATTGGAGTTATATGATGGATCTGAAATTCTAACATTCCCTCAATAACATTTTATCAACGCGCCTCCGGGCGCGTTTTGACAATATGAGCGTTTCAAATTCGCAGCCGTTATGATGTGCTAACCTTATTTATAGCGTTTACATCCCTTTAATAAGGAGAGCACTATGTCTGCAGCAGAACTCCAACAAAGCGAGCTCTTTAACACCGGCTATCTGATTAACGGCGAATGGCATAAGTCCGACAGCACCTTTGACGTGCTGAATCCCGCCACGGGCGAAGTGATAGCAAAGGTCGCAAAGGCAGGAAAGAAAGAAACGGAAGAGGCGATTGCCGCTGCCGCTAAGGCTTTCCCCGCGTGGCGCGCAAAAACCGCCAAAGAACGTTCCGCCCTACTTTATCGCTGGTATGAGCTGATCGTTGAAAACAAAAGCTGGCTCGGACGTTTGATGACCGCCGAACAGGGCAAGCCGCTTAAGGAAGCGGAAGGAGAAGTCGACTACGCGGCGAGCTTTATCCAGTGGTTTGCCGAGCAGGCTAAGCGAGCCAACGGCGAAGTCATTCCGCCAGCGAAAGCGGGCTCGCGCATTTTCGCAACGCGGGAGCCTGTGGGCGTGGTGGCGGCCATTACCCCGTGGAACTTCCCGATGGCGATGCTGACCCGCAAGCTCGGCCCGGCGCTTGCCGCGGGCTGTACCGGCGTTATTAAGCCTGCCAACAATACCCCCTTATCGGCCTTTGCATTGCTGACGCTGGCAAAACAGGCTGGCATACCGGACGGTGTGCTCAACGCGGTTGCGGGAAATACGCAGGAAATTAGCGACGCTATCATGGCCAGCCACGAGGTGCGCAAAATATCCTTCACCGGCTCCACCGCCGTCGGTAAAACGCTGGTGCGCAACGCCGCAGAAACCATGAAAAAGGTTTCAATGGAGCTGGGCGGCAACGCTCCGTATATCGTTTTTGACGACGCCGACATTGATGCCGCCGTTAAAGGCGCAATCGCCAACAAATTCCGCAACGCGGGCCAGGTGTGCGTGAGCGTTAACCGCTTCTTCATTCAGGAGGGGGTTTACGACCAGTTCGTCAACAAGCTGGCGGAAGCGGTCAAAGCGCTGAAGGTGGGGAACGGCATGGATGAAGGCGTCGTTGTCGGGCCGCTTATCGAAAAATCTGCCGTAGATAAAGTCCGTGAGCACGTCGAGGACGCCGTTGCCAAAGGCGGCAAAGCGCTGGTGGGCGGTAAGAGCCACGAGCTCGGCGGCAATTTCTGGCAGCCTACCGTCATCATCGACGCGAATGACGATATGAAACTGGCGCAGGAAGAAACTTTCGGCCCGCTCGCCGCCTGTTTCCGCTTCAAAACGGAAGAAGAGGCCGTTGAGCGCGCAAACAATACGCCATTCGGTCTGGCCGCTTACTTCTATACTCAGAATTTGCAGCGCGTGTTCCGCGTTTCTCAGGCGCTTGAAAGCGGCATGATCGGTATTAACGAATGCGCGGTATCAACCGAGCTTGCGCCGTTTGGCGGGGTGAAAGAGTCCGGGCTCGGCCGCGAAGGCTCCGTGCTGGGGCTGGATGAGTTTCTGGAAGTCAAAACGCTGCATATCGGTGGCCTGTAAATCAACAGCGTTGCGGTTTGCTCTGGCGGGAGTGGCAGAAGATGAAGAAGTACACTTTTGATTTTAGTCAGATAGAGGATCAGTCGGGATTCTATCGCCACTTTACCCAACAGTTTTCCCTCGACAAAAAGCGGGTGCACGATCTGGATAGCCTATGGGACGTCGTGGTGGGTGAAGAGTTTCCGCTCCCGGCGGAGATTGAGTTTATTCACCTGCCGGAGATGCTCAGGCGGCGCTATGGCGCGCTGATTCTGCTGTTTGATGAGGCGGAAGAAGAGCTGGAAGGGCAGCTGCGCTTTAACGTTCGAGGATAGCAGCTATAAAAAAGCCCCCGCGAGCGGGGGCAAAGTCGTCGGACGTGACGACGAGGGTTTATTTATACAGCTCAGCGGTAGCATGCCAGGAATCGCCGGTACGCGCTTCGGTAATGCGATAGGCTGAAGCACCTTCCTGTGTCGCTTTCTGCGATAACTCATGACGCATATCCATAGGTGCGCTGCCCACCTGGCTTACGGAGATGCTGCCCATTGATTGCATCCCCTGTGCCTGCTCGTTGGTAATCTGCTGCGCTGCTGCGTTAGCGCCAAAAGAGATAACGGAGAAAAGGCTAAGGGCTGCGATGGTTAATTTGGTTTTCATAATGTCGACTCCTGAATGATTTTCCCAACGGCCGGAAGGGCTAAATAGCGATTTTTGTTCTTGGGGCCGTCGAGCTGGGTAATTTTGCTATCTATTACTAATACGTATGTTTCGGGCTGTTATTTATACAGCTCAGCAGTTGCGTGCCACTGGTCACCGCTACGCGCTTCAATGATGCGGTAAGAAGAAGCGCCCTGATCTGCGGCTTTCTGCTCCAGTTTCTGGTGCATATCCATTGGTGAACTACCGATTCCGCTCACGGAAACGGTGCCCACTGCTTCGCGGTTTTGCGCCTGGTCAGCGTTGATGGACGTTGCGGCAAAAGCGCCGAATGACAGCATGGAGAGCAGGCTTGCAGCTACTAATGTGTTTTTCATGTTCATAATTTTTACCTCGTCGTATTCTTTTGTTTGGGTCATCGTTTCGTGACCCTCATCACAAAATCAAGTATACACTAGTAACGGGAAAAATTAATACCCTGCTAACAGTTCACAATGAAACTTTACGTTTATAGAATAATTTTTTATTACATTTGGTTATTAAAAATGGTCATTTATTGCTAATTTTTTGTTAAATATAAGCAAAATCATATGGATAGAAATCTTTGATTATTTGTGCGGTTGAGACAGAACAATTGACGTCGTAAATAGAAAAAGACCGCTTTTACCCCTGCTTAAGAGAAGCAGAGCGGTTTTTTGAGGATGAGGCGGGCGTGCGAAGGAGAGTTACCCGCCCCAGGAATGACGGGTAATAATGCAGATTAAAGTTCTTGCTCGAACAGCACCAGAATCGCTTCGTACAGTTCTTTAACCGTGAAGTCGTTGGCTGGCGTGGTAAAGATAGTGTCATCGCCTGCGATGGTTCCCAAAATACCCTCTGCTTTACCAAGCGAGTCGAGCAGGCGGGCAATCAGCTGCGCTGCGCCCGGGCTTGTATGAATCACAACGACCGCATCGTTGTAGTCGATATCCAGCACCAGATTCTTCAGCGGGCTGGAAGTCGTTGGCACGCCAAGCTCTGCGGGCAGACAGTAGACCATCTCCATTTTCGCATTGCGGGTGCGTACCGCGCCGAACTTGGTCAGCATACGTGAGACTTTAGATTGGTTGATGTTCTCGAAGCCGTCGTTCTGCAAGGCGTGAACGATTTCGCCCTGCGAGCTAAATTTCTCTTCTTTTAAAAGGGATTTAAAGGCTTTAATTAATTCTTCTTGTTTTGAAGAGTTACGCATAAGTCACCTGTATGAAGGTAAACGGATAACATTATTATGCATTTAAATGAATTTTTATGCAATATGCCCATATCCTTTGAGCTGCAGGGGTGTTGACTGCACTCTCTCACCCCAGTCACTTACTTTAGTAAGCTCCCGGGGATGAGTTCCCTTGTCGCGTTAATCGGCAGCAGCCTCGCCCCTGCGGGGCCAGCTTTTAGCTGTTCAAAAACACCTCGTGTTTTTGTCCTGCAACTCAAATGCTAAGGGGCATAACTGGCGGGATTGAAGCCTGAAATAATGTTATGAAAGAGACGAATTTTATCAAATTTCGTTATCGAGAAACATGCCTGTGTCACGACTCGCAAATAAGCCATTAAGTAAACCAAATGTTATCAAAATGATGTTGTTTTGATGCGCGCCTAAGGTGTAATGTAACGCCCTGTTGATGTGACAACATCAGGTCGTGACCGGGCGCTCAGGCGTCGTTTCCACCCGGCGAGTAAATGCAGAAGTAACGCGCGATGAATGCGTAATATCGCAATCTGAGGGCGGGAATATTGTAATTACCCCATCTCTGGATTATGGTCGCCACCCTATGGAGTTACGGCACGTTTTTGCTAACCATAATAAGGAGTTTAGGATGAAAGTTGCAGTCCTCGGCGCGGCAGGCGGTATCGGCCAGGCGCTTGCCCTTCTACTCAAGACCCAACTGCCTTCAGGTTCAGAACTCTCTCTGTATGACATTGCGCCAGTTACCCCAGGGGTAGCGGTTGACCTTAGTCATATCCCTACAGATGTGAAAATCAAAGGTTTCAGCGGTGAAGACGCAACCCCAGCCCTCGTGGGTGCGGACGTTGTGCTGATCTCCGCAGGCGTTGCGCGTAAACCGGGTATGGACCGTTCCGACCTGTTCAACGTCAACGCAGGGATCGTGAAAAACCTGGTTCAACAGATCGCTAAAACCTGTCCAAAAGCCTGTATTGGTATCATCACTAACCCGGTGAACACCACGGTGGCTATCGCTGCTGAAGTGCTGAAAAAAGCGGGCGTTTACGATAAGAACAAACTGTTTGGCGTGACCACGCTGGACATCATCCGCTCCAACACCTTTGTTGCGGAACTCAAAGGCAAACAGCCTACTGATATCGAAGTGCCGGTTATCGGCGGCCACTCTGGCGTGACCATTCTGCCGCTGCTGTCCCAGATCCCGGGCGTTAGCTTCACCGAGCAGGAAGTTGCTGACCTGACCAAACGTATCCAGAACGCGGGTACTGAAGTGGTTGAAGCGAAGGCCGGCGGCGGGTCAGCGACCCTGTCTATGGGCCAGGCCGCTGCACGTTTCGGTCTGTCACTGGTACGCGCCCTTCAGGGCGAGAGCAACGTTGTTGAATGCGCCTATGTAGAAGGCGACGGTCAGCACGCTCGCTTCTTCTCTCAGCCGCTGCTGCTGGGTAAAAACGGTATCGCCGAGCACAAATCCTACGGCAAACTGAGCGCGTTTGAGCATCAGGCGTTGGAAGGCATGCTGGATACGTTGAAGAAAGACATCACGCTTGGTGAAGAATTCGTTAATAAGTGATATCTGATAGATGAAAAAAACCGGAACAATCGTTCCGGTTTTTTTATGCCTGAAAATCAGTTCCCCGCCGGGTATTCCTGAATCGTAACCTGCATCGTGAGCTTTTTATCCTCACGCATGACTTCAACCGGAATGATTGAGCCAGGGCGGATTTCAGCCACCTGATCCATGGTTTCAATCGCCGAGATCGCAGGTTTGTTATTCACGGACACGATCACGTCGTTGACCTGAATACCCGCCTGCGCCGCTGGGCCGTCCGGTGACACTTCATTGACGATGATCCCCTGGATCTGATCGATGCCGGTTGCCGGGCCGTGAAGCGGAGTGATTTCACGACCGCCGATGCCGATATAGCCGCGGATGACGCGCCCGTCGCGGATAAGTTTATCCATGATTTTGGTCGCCAGCTGCGTTGGGATCGCAAAGCCGATACCTTCAGGCGTCTCGCCGTCGTTGCTCTTATCGAAGGATAAGGTGTTGATACCCATCAGCTCGCCCAGCGAGTTCACCAGCGCGCCGCCGGAGTTACCATGGTTGATGGAGGCATCGGTTTGCAGGAAAGACTGGCGGCCAGATGGGCTGAGGCCAATACGTCCGGTTGCGCTGATAATCCCCTGCGTGATGGTTTGTCCAAGGTTGTAGGGGTTGCCGATAGCCATTACTACATCGCCGATGTGCGGCTGGCGCTTGCTGTTAATAGGAATAAGCGGCAGGCCGGTAGCGTTAATCTTTAACACCGCCAGATCGGTCAGGCTGTCGGAGCCCACCAGCAGCGCCTCAAACACGCGGCCGTCCTGCAGGGCAACGATAATCTGCTCGGCATCGTTAATGACATGTTTGTTGGTGATGATGTAGCCGCGTTCGTCCATGATCACCCCGGAGCCGAGGGTTTTAATTTGCAACTGGTTCTGGGCGTTGCTTCCCACGCTGCGGTTATAGACGTTTACCACGGCAGGCGCGGCACGGCGCACCGCGCTGTTATAGCTCAGCGGCGTTTCGTCGGCACTGTCGAACTTTGAAGGCGCAAGCGGCGCGATTTTCTGACGCAGTGAAGGCAGGGAAAACAACAGAATAGCCGCCACAATCAGGCCGATCGCTACCGATCGTAAAATCTTTAGAAACATGGGTTTAAATTAATCTGTGAGAAATCGAACGCAGAATAGCATGAGTTAATCGGACACCGCACTCGCGATGTCCGATAACTGACCAATTTAACGCAACAGCAAATAAAGGCTGTCTTCACCGCGCACCACGTGCAGCGCAATGACCGCAGGTTTGCTTTCCAATATTTTGCGCATTTCCGCAATGGTATGGACGCGGTCGCGGTTAATACCGATGATCACGTCGTCTTTGTGCAGGCCAATCTGCGCGGCCGGCGTGCCTTTTTCAACGCTATCGAGCTTCACGCCTTTCGCACCGTCTTTCAGCTGCCCATCGCTCAGCGATGCCCCCTGCAGCGCCGGGATAATCAGTTCAGCGTTAGCCGACGAAGCGGTACTTTTATCAAGCGTTACGCTGACTTCCAGCGGTTTGCCGTCGCGCAGCAGGCCAAGCTTGACCACCGTGCCCGGCTCCGTGGTGGCGATTTTGGCGCGCAGTTCCGCAAAGCTGTTAAGCGTTTTACCGTTCAGCGTGGTGATGACATCACCCGCTTTGATGCCCGCTTTAGCCGAGCCGGACTGCGGCAGCACTTCGCTGACGAAGGCACCACGCTGGGTGCCCAGGTTAAAGGCCTTAGCGATATCGGCACTCATCTCCATGCCCTTGATACCAAGGAGGCCGCGTTTGATTTCGCCAAACTGCATCAGCTGTTTTGCCAGCGTCTGCGCCATATTGCTGGGAATAGCAAAACCAATGCCCACGCTGCCGCCGCTCGGTGCCAGAATCGCGGTATTGATACCGATAAGCTCGCCGTTAAGGTTTAGCAGCGCACCGCCGGAGTTACCCCGGTTGATTGAGGCATCCGTCTGAATGAAGTTTTCAAGCCCTTCAAGGTTCAGGCCGCTGCGGCCCAGAGCGGAAACGATACCCGATGTGGCCGTCTGGCCGAGCCCGAACGGGTTGCCTACCGCCACGGCGAAGTCGCCTACGCGCAGCTTGTCTGAATCCGCCACGGCGATTTGCGTAAGCCCGGTGGCATTTTGCAGCTGGATAAGGGCGATATCGCTCTGGTCATCGCCGCCGATCAGTTTTGCGTCAAACTCGCGCCCGTCGTTCAGCTGGACGCTGATTTTCTCGGCGTGGCTGATTACGTGGTTGTTCGTCAGGACATAACCTTTCGCCGCGTCGATGATTACGCCTGACCCCAGGCCTTCAAACGGCTGGGCTTCGGCGGGAGGCTGATCGTCGCCAAAATATTTCTTTAATTCTTCCGGGATTTTCTGCGTCGGGGCGGCGGCCGTGCCTTCAACCTGAACGCTTACCACGGCGGGCAGGACTTTTTCCAGCATCGGCGCAAGGCTTGGTAACGCGGCCTGGCCGGGAACCTGCGCAGGCAACGATGCGGCGGCAAACGGTGCTGCGCCCAGAGCTAACCCGACACTTAACGCTATCGCACTCAACAATCTTATTGGTTTCTTCATTGATGGCTTGCTCTCGTGACCTGGAAAAAGGAAAACCGGATAACACTCCGATGTTATTGAAATATCAACCGGGTAACAATGTTGTTATTGGAAGAGATAAGACTATTAAATGATAGCTGTGCCGGGAGGAGATTTGGGGCACGAAACGCGTGCCCCGGGAAAAATATCTTACAACTGTGATTAATCGCGTTTTGCGCGCTCGGTACGCAGCAGGCCGGACGCCCCTTCCGAATAGTCGCGCGGCATTTGCACCGGCGCCTGATCGTTGCTGGCTTCGGATTCAGCCAGACGGTTGCGGAACGGATTGGCCTCCGCTGACATTTCTGGCAGCAGGCTGCTGGAGCTTTTCGCCATGTGCTGATAAAGCTGGCGATAGTCATCCGCCATATTGTCGAGCAGCTCTGCACTACGTGCAAAGTGGCTAACGAGCTCTTCGCGGTACTCTTCCAACTCGGCCTTGTTTTTCTCAAGCTCGTACTGCAAAGCCTGCTGTTGGCGAAGCTTGCGGTTGCCGAAACGCATGCCAACGGCACCAACAATAATTCCGACAACTAACCCAATTAGCGCATATTCCCAGGTCATGTACTTCTCCCGTTATCTTGTGAATCCGTAGGGTAATGTAGCCACTATAACCGCTAACCTAAGAGAAGTGGAATCCTGACGCGGCATCGCTTAGGGTAGAACGACCTTTTTTTCGACATCCGTGCTTTAAGAACAACAGTAAACGGCAATACGATTTCTAAGGGAATACCATAATACCATGCAAAATCTCTCCCCTACATCGCGCTACCAGCAGGCTCTCGCCCAGGGCAGCTACCAACCCGACGACGTCCAGCGCGAGGCCGTTACGCGCCTCGAAGCCATTTATCAGGAGCTTACAAATAAAAGTACTGTAACGGCTTCCGGCGGTGGTTTGATGGCGAAATTTGGCAAACTGTTGGGTAAACGCCCGGCGGCAACGGATGCCGAACCCGTTCGTGGATTATATATGTGGGGAGGGGTGGGGCGCGGGAAAACCTGGCTGATGGACATGTTCTTTCAGAGTTTACCTGGCGAGCGCAAGCTGCGGCTGCATTTCCACCGTTTTATGCTCCGCGTTCACGAAGAGCTGACACAGCTTCAGGGGCATACCGACCCGCTGGAAATCGTCGCCGATGGTTTTAAGGCCGAAACAGATATCCTGTGCTTTGACGAATTCTTCGTTTCGGATATCACCGATGCCATGCTGCTCGGTACATTAATGAAAGCGCTGTTTGCGCGCGGCATCACCCTCGTCGCAACGTCTAACATTCCGCCGGACGAGCTTTATCGCAACGGCCTGCAGCGTCCGCGCTTCATGCCCGCGATCGATGCAATCAAACGCCACTGTGACGTGATGAACGTGGATGCGGGCATTGATTACCGGCTGCGGACGTTGACTCAGGCGCATCTATGGCTTTCGCCACTGGATGACGCAACGGCACAGCAAATGGAGCGCTTATACGCCGCGCTTGCGGGCACGCCCCGTGAAGGCGAACCGGTGCTTGAAATCAACCATCGCCCGCTGGCCACGCTGGGCACGGCCAATCAAACGCTGGCGGTGGATTACAAAACGCTGTGCGTTGACGCGCGTAGCCAGCACGATTACATCGCCTTATCGCGGCTTTTCCACACTGTGATGCTGTACAACGTCCCCGTAATGACCGTCACAACCGAAAACGAGGCCCGCCGATTTATTGCGCTGGTGGATGAGTTTTATGAGCGCCACGTGAAGCTGGTGGTTTCTGCCCAAGCGGAATTATTCGATATCTATCAAGGGGAAAGGCTTAAGTTTGAGTTCCAGCGCTGTCTGTCGCGCCTGCAGGAAATGCAAAGCGAAGAGTATTTGCGCCTGTCGCATATGCCGTAAAAGCCGATATGTCATTGGAAAGGCAAATTAAGGTCGATCTTTGGGAACGACTTCTCTATAATCTTGCGACCCCACGTTACAACCAAAGTTTTTTTCCCAAAACTTTTGTCGTGCCGGCATAGGCTATTCGAAGGGGTAGGTTTGCTGGACAATGTCGCGTGAACCTCAACTGATTTTAAACGTTTGGGTGTTCACCAACGTGTAACTATATATTGGGTAAGCTTTTAATGAAAACTTTTACAGCTAAACCAGAAACCGTACAGCGCGACTGGTTCGTTGTTGACGCTGACGGCAAGACCTTAGGTCGCCTGGCTACTGAATTGGCTCGCCGTCTGCGCGGTAAGCACAAAGCGGAATACACTCCGCACGTTGATACTGGTGATTACATCATCGTTCTGAACGCAGAAAAAGTTGCTGTAACCGGCAACAAGCGTACTGACAAAGTGTATTACCATCACACCGGCCACATCGGTGGTATCAAACAAGCGACCTTTGAAGAGATGATTGCCCGCCGTCCTGAGCGTGTGATTGAAATCGCGGTTAAAGGCATGCTGCCGAAAGGCCCTCTGGGTCGTGCTATGTTCCGTAAACTGAAAGTTTACGCGGGCACCGAGCACAACCACGCGGCGCAGCAACCGCAAGTTCTGGACATTTAATCGGGATTAATGGCAATGGCTGAAAATCAATACTACGGCACTGGTCGCCGCAAAAGTTCCGCAGCTCGTGTGTTTATCAAACCGGGCAGCGGCAAAATCGTTATCAACCAACGTTCTCTGGAACAGTACTTCGGTCGTGAAACTGCCCGCATGGTAGTTCGTCAGCCGCTGGAACTGGTTGATATGGTTGAGAAATTCGATCTGTACATCACCGTGAAAGGTGGTGGTACTTCTGGTCAGGCTGGTGCGATCCGTCACGGTATCACCCGCGCTCTGATGGAGTACGACGAGTCCCTGCGTGGCGAACTGCGTAAAGCTGGCTTCGTTACTCGTGATGCTCGTGAAGTTGAACGTAAGAAAGTCGGCCTGCGTAAAGCACGTCGTCGTCCTCAGTTCTCCAAACGTTAATTGTTCTCTGCTTACGCAGAAAGGCAATTGGCAAAAAACCCGGTCTTGTACCGGGTTTTTTTATGTCTGAAATTTATATTATTGCTTTTAACTACTTGATTCTTATCATCTTTCTCGCAAATTCTGGATGCGTTCCCCACAAAACCAGTAAAATCTGGTAAACTATCAACCAATTTTCTGCCCAAATGTCGGCATCAGTCTGTTTTCGCCTTGTTTTCTGGCGTCTGATGGTAGTCCGAGTGAGTTGGGTAATAAACAGTCAGGTTAGTCGCCGCTTGCGGCTATTAGCAGTAATTATTCTGAATAAACTTGGAGGTTTTCATGGCTGTCGCTGCCAACAAACGTTCGGTGATGACGCTGTTTTCCGGTCCTACTGACATCTATAGCCATCAGGTACGTATCGTGCTGGCTGAAAAGGGTGTTAGCGTTGAAATTGAGCATGTGGAAACGGATAACCTGCCTCAGGATCTGATTGACCTCAACCCAAATCACAGCGTACCGACCCTGGTTGACCGCGAACTGACCCTGTGGGAATCCCGCATCATCATGGAATATCTTGATGAGCGTTTCCCGCACCCACCGCTGATGCCGGTTTACCCTGTGGCACGTGGTGAAAGCCGTCTGTACATGCAACGTATCGAAAAAGACTGGTACACCCTGATGAACACCGTAATGAACGGTTCAGCACAGGAAGCCGAAACGGCGCGTAAGCAGCTGCGTGAAGAGCTGCTGGCGATTGCACCGGTCTTTACCCAGAAGCCATTCTTCCTGAGCGACGAGTTCAGCCTGGTTGACTGCTATCTGGCACCGCTGCTGTGGCGTTTGCCGCAGATGGGTATCGAGCTGACTGGCGCAGGTTCTAAAGAGATGAAAGGCTACATGACTCGCGTATTCGAGCGTGATTCCTTCCTCGCCTCTTTGACCGAACCTGAGCGCGAAATGCGTCTTCAGACCCGAGGTTAATTGATGGATATGTCGCAATTGTCACCGCGTCGTCCCTATCTGCTCCGTGCTTTTTACGAGTGGCTATTGGATAACCAGCTCACGCCGCACCTGGTTGTGGATGTGACATTGCCAGGCGTGCATGTCCCAATGGAATATGCGCGCGACGGGCAAATTGTTCTGAATATCGCACCGCGTGCTGTAGGCAACCTGGAGCTGGCCAACAAAGAAGTGACTTTTAACGCTCGCTTCGGCGGTGTTCCGCGCCAGGTTTACGTTCCTATGGCGGCGGTACTGGCAATCTACGCGCGTGAAAATGGTGCTGGCACCATGTTCGAGCCGGAAGCCAGCTATGACGATGAAGTCACAAGTCATAACGATGACGAGCATGCTCCAGCCGAGTCGGAAACGGTGATGCAGGTGATTGATGGCGATCGCCCGGATCACGATGAAGACGACAACAGCCCGGACGACGATCCTCCTCCGCGCGGCGGCCGCCCGGCTCTGCGCGTAGTGAAGTAATCCCGAAAGCCAGTCTGATGACTGGCTTTTTTATTGCCGCAATCCCGCCAGGCCGCTCGCTTCGTAAGTCCGGGTTTGCTGTGTTATGATTTAAAAGCATATTTCTTACTCACTCCCACCTAAACGGCCTTATTCTGACGCTATGAGCAAATTTGACGACCAGCCAGCACAGACGACTGAAACCATCGGACAAGCGATGCGCCGTCGCCCGCTCGCGCGTAAAAAGCTCTCAGAAATGGTGGAAGAAGAGCTAGAGCAGATGATTCGCCGCCGTGAGTTTGGCGAAGGCGAACAGCTGCCCTCCGAGCGCGAGCTGATGGCCTTCTTCAACGTCGGTCGTCCCTCCGTTCGCGAAGCGCTGGCCGCCCTTAAGCGTAAAGGCCTGGTGCAGATAAGCAACGGCGAACGCGCCCGCGTTTCACGCCCTTCGGCAGATACGATCATTGGCGAGCTGTCCGGCGTTGCGAAAGACTTTCTCGCCCGTCCCGGCGGTATCGCCCATTTCGAACAGCTGAGGATGTTTTTCGAGTCCAGCCTGGTTCGCTACGCGGCGGAATTTGCCACCGAAGAACAAATCGCGCGTCTTGGGCAGGCGCTGGAAATGAACAGCCAGGCGCTGGACGACAACGATCTGTTTATCAGATCCGATATCGAATTCCACCGCGAACTGGCAGAAATCCCGGCAAACCCCATATTTATGGCCGTACACATTGCGCTGCTGGACTGGCTGATCGCGGCCCGTCCTTCCGTTCCTCAGGAAGAGCTGTACGCGCATAACAACGTCAGCTATCAGCAGCATATTGCGATCTTCAAAGCGATTCAGGCACGCGATCCCGATGCGGCCGACGCCGCGCTAAAGGCCCACCTAAAAAGCGTCTTTGCTGCTTACTACGCTTCCCCACGCAGGCGCGGAGATAAGAAGTAGCGCCGTTAGCTGTTCTTCATCACAAGTTTTACGGCAACGCCCGAACACCCATAATAATTTCATATGAACAGGATCACATCCTGACGATCCGAGAATGTGGTGTTTACTTTTCGATCTGGTATAACAGGTATAAAGGTATATCTTTATGTTTAAAAACCAGACAATAAAGAGGCGTTTATGAAACACAATCTCCGGGGCGTGATGCCCGCACTGCTTACCCCTTTCAACCAGCAGCAGCAGATCGACGTCGATAGCCTGCGCCGCCTGGTGCGTTTCAACGTTGAGCAGGGCGTAGACGGTCTTTACGTCGGTGGTTCGACGGGGGAGGCGTTCCTGCAGAACGCAAAAGAGCGCGAGCAGGTATTGGAAATCGTCGCCGAAGAGGCAAAAGGGAAGGTGACGCTGATTGCCCACGTCGGCGCAATCAGCACCCAGGAAAGCCAGACGCTGGCAGGCGCGGCGCACCGCTACGGTTTTGACGCCGTCTCCGCCGTCACGCCTTTCTACTATCCTTTCAGCTTTAACGAACACTGCGACCACTATCGCGCGGTCATTGACGCCTCCGGCGGTCTGCCGATGGTGGTCTACAACATTCCTGCGCTGAGCGGCGTCAGGCTGACGCTCGAGCAAATCGGAACGCTTATCGGCCTGCCGGGCGTTGGCGCGCTGAAGCAAACCTCCGGCGATCTCTACGAGATGGAAAAGATCCGCCGCGCGCATCCCGATCTGGTGCTCTACAACGGCTACGACGAGATCTTTGCCTCCGGGCTGATGGCTGGCGCAGACGGCGGCATTGGCAGCACTTACAACGTTATGGGCTGGCGTTATCTGGCCATCAGGCGTGCGGTGCAGGAAGGCGATGTACAGCGCGCCATGCGGCTGCAAAGCGAGTGCAACAAAGTTATCGATCTGCTGATTAAAGTCGGCGTCTTCCGTGGGCTGAAAACGCTGCTGCACTATATGGATATCGTCGCCGTGCCGCTGTGTCGCAAGCCTTTCGCGCCCGTGGACGAGCAGTACCTGCCTGAGCTGAAAGCGCTGGCGGCTGAACTGCAGGCTGAACGCGCAACCTTCTGATAAACGATGCCGGGCAACCGGCATCTCTCACCCCTAATCAGACTTAACCAAAGGGCGGATTTCCCCTCCGCGCCGGGAGTGCTTTATGAATAACACTACCCAACAGATCCCGTGGTATCGCCATTTAACAAAGCCGCAGTGGAAGGCCTTTTCCGCCGCCTGGATCGGCTACTTGCTGGATGGTTTTGATTTTGTCCTGATAGCGTTAGTCCTTACCGAAATACAAAGTGAATTTGGCCTGACCACCGTACAGGCCGCGAGCCTTATCTCGGCGGCGTTTATCTCCCGCTGGTTTGGCGGCCTGGTGCTTGGCGCGATGGGCGACCGCTACGGGCGCAAGCTTGCGATGATCACCAGCATCGTCCTGTTCTCCGTGGGCACCCTGGCCTGCGGCTTTGCGCCTGGCTTTACGACAATGTTTATCGCCCGCCTGGTGATCGGCATGGGGATGGCGGGGGAATACGGCTCCAGCGCGACCTACGTTATCGAAAGCTGGCCAAAGCACCTGCGCAACAAAGCGAGCGGTTTTTTAATCTCCGGCTTCTCCGTTGGCGCCGTGCTGGCCGCTCAGGTCTACAGCGTTGTGGTCCCGGTGTGGGGCTGGCGCGCCCTGTTTTTCATCGGCATTCTGCCGATTATCTTCGCCCTGTGGCTGCGGAAAAATATCCCCGAGGCGGAAGACTGGCACGAGAAGTTTGCCGATAAAAAACCGGTTAAAACCATGGTTGATATTCTTTATCGCGGTGAACACAGAATCCTTAACATCGCCCTGACCGGCGTGGTTGCGGCCGCGCTCTACTTCTGCTTCGCGGGCAATCTGGGCAACGCGGCGCTGATTGCCGTACTGGGGCTTATCTGTGCCGGGGTTTTCATCAGCTTTATGGTGCAAAGCAGCGGCAAGCGCTGGCCGACGGGCGTCACGCTGATGGTGGTGGTGTTCTTCGCCTTCCTCTACTCCTGGCCGATTCAGGCGCTGCTGCCCACTTATCTGAAAACTGAACTGCTCTACGATCCCGCGACGGTTGCCCACGTGCTGTTCTTTAGCGGCTTCGGCGCGGCGGTTGGCTGCTGCGTGGGCGGCTTCCTCGGCGACTGGCTGGGCACGCGAAAAGCCTACGTTTGCAGCCTGCTGGTTTCGCAGCTGCTGATAATTCCGGTGTTCGCCATTGGCGGCGGAAACATCTGGGTGCTGGGCCTGCTGCTGTTCTTCCAGCAGATGCTCGGCCAGGGGATATCCGGCATTCTGCCCAAGCTTATCGGGGGATATTTCGATACCGAACAGCGCGCGGCAGGCCTGGGCTTCACCTATAACGTCGGCGCGCTCGGCGGGGCGCTTGCACCGGTCATCGGCGCGACCATCGCCCAACGCCTTGATTTAGGCACCGCGCTGGCCTCGCTGTCGTTCAGCCTGACCTTTGTGGTGATCCTGCTTATCGGCCTTGATATGCCGTCGCGCATCCAGCGCTGGATACATCCGCAGGCCGTTCGCACCCATGATGCCGTAGACGGCAGGCCGTTTAGCGGTGCGCGGCAGCCAGCCCGTAAAGCGGCTCTGGTTCACAAGGTGGTGAAATGAGCACGTTAGCTATCGACCTCGGCGGCACTAAACTCGCCGCCGCGCGGGTAGACGGTCAGCAGAATATTATCGCAAGGCGTGAGCTACCCACGCCTGCCAGCAAAACGCCAGACGCGCTCGAGGCGAGCCTTGCAGAACTGATCGCTCCGCTGGTAGCGGGGGCGCAGCGTGTGGCGATCGCCTCCACGGGAATCATTCAAAATGGCGTGCTTAACGCCATTAACCCGGAAAATCTCGGCGGCCTTGCCCGCTTCCCGCTGGTTGAAACGGTGGCGCGCCTGGCCCGATTGCCCTGCATCGCGGTGAACGATGCACAGGCTGCGGCCTGGGCGGAGTATCGTTCACTGCGGGAAGATATCGAAGAGATGGTCTTTCTAACGGTTTCAACGGGCGTCGGGGGCGGCATCATCAGCGGCGGCAGGCTGCTGCCGGGCGCGGGCGGGCTTGCGGGCCACCTCGGCCATACGCTTGCCGACCCAAACGGGCCGCGCTGCGGCTGCGGGCGCACAGGCTGCGTAGAGGCAATCGCCTCCGGGCGCGGCATCGCGGCTGGGGCAACGGGTGATTTGGCAGGAAAAGATGCCAAATCGATCTTTTCCCTCGCGGCGCGGGGACATGCACAGGCCACCGCGTTAAAGCAGCGCTCGGCCCAGGTGCTGGCGAGGCTGATTGCCGATGTGAAGGCAACAACCGACTGCCAGCGCGTCGTTATCGGCGGCAGTGTCGGCCTGAGCGAAGGGTATCTCGATGCGGTTCGCACCTGTCTTCAAGAGGAGCCTGCAATCTATCGCGTTCCGCTGCTCGCTGCTCGCCATCAACACAATGCCGGCCTCCTCGGGGCCGCGCTTTTAGCACAGGAAGTCATATCATGATTATCGGAGAGAGCCTCTACCCTGAGTCCGCAGGATTGCCCGCGGCATTGATCAAAGCCATTCGCCTGGCGCTGGCGGAAAATCCGCAGCACAAGGCGCCGGGAAGCTATCCGCTACAGGGCGAAACGATGTTTATGAACGTAATGGAGTTCGCCACCCGGCCGGCCGAAGAGAAAAAAGCCGAGCAGCATCGCGAGTACATCGATATTCAGGTGCTGCTAAAGGGCAGCGAGCGGATTTTTTATGGCCTGTATGAAAGCGCGCGAGGCTGTGAAGAGTTACACGTCGAAGAGGACTACCAGCTGTGTAGCCGCATAGGAGCGGAACAAACGCTCACGCTGCGCCCGGGCCAGTTCGCCGTGTTTATGCCGCTTGAGCCCCACAGGCCGGGGTGCGTAGTGGACGAGTCGGAGGAGATTAAGAAAGTGGTGATAAAGGTGCACCGCAGCGTGCTTGAGGGATAAAAAAAGCCCGGAGGATTACTTCCGGGCTTTTTAACAAAGTTGGTGGATGGCGCTTACGCTTATCCACCCTACGTTTTTACGAGGTTTGTCGGCTGGTTAATAATGCGCCACCCGACACAAACTACACCTCGAGGAAATTCAAAATCCCGTCTGCCGCCTTGCGGCCTTCGGCAATCGCCGTCACCACAAGGTCGGATCCGCGCACCGCATCGCCACCGGCGAAGATTTTCGGGTTGCTGGTCTGGAACGCGTTCTCGCTGCCTTCCGGGGCGATAATGCGGCCCTGGCTGTCCAGCTCGACGCTGTGCTTCTCAAGCCACTGCATGCTGTGCGGACGGAAGCCAAACGCCATCACCACCGCATCGGCAGGCACCACGTGCTCGGAACCGGCGACGATTTCCGGGCGACGGCGGCCGTTGGCATCCGGCGCGCCCAGTTCGGTACGGGCAAACTTCACGCCTGATACCTTACCGTTTGCGTTAATCTCCACGCCCAGCGGCTGCACGTTGAACTGGAATTCCACGCCTTCTTCACGCGCGTTTTTAACCTCGCGGCGTGAGCCCGGCATGTTCTCCTCGTCACGGCGATAGGCACAGATAACGTGCGTTGCGCCCTGGCGAACGGAAGTGCGCACGCAGTCCATCGCGGTATCACCGCCGCCCAGCACCACCACGCGTTTACCTTCCATATTCACGTACGGCTCTTCGGCAGAATCCCCGAAGCCCATGATCTGCTTGGTATTGGCGATGAGGAACGGCAGCGCGTCGAACACGCCTGGCGCATCTTCATTCTCTAAACCGCCGCGCATGGACTGATAGGTGCCCACGCCCAGGAACACGGAGTCAAACTCGCTCAGCAGGTCGTCGATGTGGACGTCGCGGCCCACTTCGGTATTGAGTTTGAATTCGATACCCATGCCGCTGAAGATTTCGCGGCGTTTGGTCATCACTTCTTTTTCCAGCTTGAACGCCGGAATACCGAAGGTCAGCAGGCCGCCGATTTCCGGATGGCGGTCATAAACCACCGCCTTCACCCCGTTGCGCGCCAGCACGTCCGCACAGGCCAGGCCCGCCGGGCCCGCGCCGATAATCGCCACGCGTTTGCCGGTTTGCTTCACGCCGGTCAGATCCGGCTTCCAGCCCATCTCGATCGCTTTATCGTTGATATAGCGCTCGATGTTGCCGATGGTGACCGCGCCAAACTCGTCGTTCAGCGTGCAGGAGCCTTCACACAGGCGGTCCTGCGGGCAAACGCGGCCGCACACTTCTGGCAGGCTGTTCGTCTGGTGAGACAATTCAGCCGCTTCGATAATGCGCCCTTCGTTGGCAAGCTTCAGCCAGTTAGGAATGTAGTTATGAACCGGGCATTTCCATTCGCAGTACGGGTTGCCGCAGGACAGGCAGCGGTCTGCCTGTGCTTTGGCCTGGCCTTCCGAGAACGGCTCATAAATTTCTACAAATTCGATCTTACGGATCTTGAGCGGTTTCTTTGGCGGATCAACGCGCTGTAAGTCGATAAATTGATATACGTTTTGACTCATCGTGACCTCTTACTGCGCCTGCACCCGCAGCTCGGCTGCGGAACGACTACGGTGACCCAACAATGCTTTGACATCACTGGACTTCGGTTTAACCAGCGTGAATTTCGCCGCGAAGGTTGGCCAGTTCGCCAGGATCTCTTCGCCGCGCTGGGAGCCCGTCAGCTGCACGTGCTCGGTAATCATGCCGCGCAGGTGCTCTTCGTGGATCGCCAGATCTTCAACGCTGAGCAGCTCAACAAGCTCAGGGTTAACGCGCTTACGGAAATCGCCGTCTTCGTCGAGCACGTAGGCGAAGCCGCCGGTCATGCCCGCGCCGAAGTTGACGCCGGTTTTGCCGATGACGCAGACGATGCCGCCGGTCATGTATTCACAGCCGTTATCGCCAATGCCTTCAACCACGGTGATAGCACCGGAGTTACGCACCGCGAAACGTTCGCCCGCGCGGCCTGCGGCGTAAAGCTTGCCGCCGGTTGCGCCGTACAGGCAGGTGTTGCCGATGATCGTCGCTTCATGGCTGCGGAAGGCTGAGCCTACCGGAGGACGCAGGGAGATCAGGCCGCCCGCCATGCCTTTGCCCACGTAGTCGTTGGCATCGCCGGTCAGGTGCAGCTCAACGCCGCCCGCGTTCCACACGCCGAAGCTCTGGCCCGCGGTTCCGCTAAAGTGCGCTTTGATTGGATCTGCCGCCAGCCCCTGGTCGCCGTTGTGCTGCGCGATATAGCCAGAAAGCATCGCCCCTACCGAACGGTCGGTGTTGCGGATATCAAACCAGAACGTTTTGCTCTGCTTGTCGTCCACGTACTGCTTAGCCTGAGCCAGCAGCTGCGCGTTCAGATCGCCTTTATCAAACGGCGGGTTGTGCTCGGTGCAGTAAACCGCTTTGCCCGGCATTGGCTCCGCCGTTTTCAGCAGGTTCGACAGGTCGAGGTTTTGCTGCTTGGCGGTGAAGCCGTCCAGCTCTTTGAGCAGGTCGGTGCGGCCAATCAGATCCACCAGGCGCTTTACGCCCAGCTGCGCCATCAGCTCACGCGTTTCGCGCGCGATAAACTCAAAGTAGTTGGTCACTTTGAACGGCAGGCCGTGATAGTGGTTCTTACGCAGCTTTTCGTCCTGGGTTGCAACGCCCGTCGCGCAGTTGTTGAGGTGGCAAATACGCAGGTATTTGCAGCCCAGTGCCACCATCGGGCCGGTACCGAAGCCGAAGCTTTCAGCGCCGAGGATCGCCGCTTTGATGATGTCGAGGCCGGTTTTCAGGCCGCCATCAACCTGCAGGCGGATCTTATGGCGTAAGCCGTTAGCGACCAGCGCCTGCTGTGTTTCCACAAGGCCCAGCTCCCACGGACAGCCCGCGTACTTCACGGAAGAGAGCGGGCTTGCGCCCGTGCCGCCGTCGTAGCCCGCGATAGTAATCAGGTCCGCATAGGCTTTTGCCACGCCGGTGGCGATGGTGCCGACGCCCGGTTCGGAAACCAGCTTCACGGAAATCATCGCCTTCGGGTTAACCTGTTTCAGGTCGAAAATCAGCTGTGCCAGGTCTTCAATCGAATAGATATCGTGATGTGGCGGAGGTGAAATCAGCGTCACGCCCGGCACGGAATAGCGCAGCTTGGCGATGTATGGCGTAACTTTATCGCCGGGCAGCTGACCGCCTTCGCCAGGTTTCGCGCCCTGGGCCACTTTAATCTGAATAACGTCGGCGTTGACCAGGTAGGCTGGCGTCACGCCGAAGCGGCCGGAAGCGACCTGCTTGATGCGCGACACTTTGTTGGTGCCGTAGCGCGCCGGGTCTTCGCCGCCTTCGCCGGAGTTGGAGTTCCCGCCGATGCTGTTCATCGCTTCAGCTAAGGATTCGTGCGCTTCCGGGCTTAACGCGCCGATGGACATGGCGGCGGTGTCGAAGCGTTTGTACAGCTCGGCGGCTGGCTCAACGTCTTCAATGCGTACGCTTTCACCCTGCGGATTCAGCGCCAGCATATCGCGCAGCGTTGCCACCGGGCGTTCGTTCACAAGCTTCGCGTACTCTTGATAATCTTTGTACTCGCCGCTGTTCACGGCTTTTTGCAGCGTCTGCACCACGTCCGGGTTGTAGGCGTGATATTCGCCGCCGTGGACGAACTTCAGCTGGCCACCCTGATCCAGCGGCTTGCGGACCAGCCACGCGCGCTTGGAAAGGTTCAGCAAATCCTGCTGGAAGTCGTTAAAGCCCGCACCGCCGATGCGGCTGACCACGCCCTGGAAGCACAGTTCGGAGACTTCTTTATGCAGGCCGACTGCTTCGAACAGCTTTGAGCAGCGGTAGGAGGCGATAGTCGAGATGCCCATTTTGGACATGATCTTGTACAGCCCTTTGTTGATGCCGTTGCGGTAGTTCTGCATCACGCTGCGGTAGTTTTTGTCGATAGCGCCGGTATCGACCAGCCTTGCCAGCGATTCGTAGGCGAGGTACGGGTAAATTGCCGTTGCGCCAAAGCCCAGCAGCACGGCGAAGTGGTGCGGGTCGCGGGCGGAGGCGGTTTCAACGATGATGTTGGCGTCGCAGCGTAGGCTCTTCTCAACGAGGCGAGTCTGGATCGCACCGACCGCCATCGGGGCCGGAACCGGCAGGCGGTTTTTGGCAATGTTGCGGTCAGACAGCACCAGCAGAACGGTGCCGCTGCGCACCATGCGCTCGGCCTCGTCGCACAGGGCGCTGACGGTTTCGTGCAGCGATTGGGTGGTGACGTCGTAGGTGATGTCCAGCGTGTCGGCGCGGTAATGCTGCTCTTCGAGCTGCGTAAGCTGCTGGAAATCAGACCACAGCAGGATCGGCGATTTGAAGCTCAGGCGGTGCGCCTGGCCTTCCGCTTCGCAGAAGACGTTCATTTCGCGGCCGATGCTGGTGGCAAGCGACATTACGTGGGCTTCACGCAGCGGATCGATAGGCGGGTTGGTCACCTGCGCAAACTGCTGGCGGAAGTAGTCGTAGATAATACGAGGCTGGCTGGAAAGCACGGCAAACGGCGTATCGTCGCCCATCGAGCCAACCGCTTCCTGGCCGTTTTCGCCCAGCACGCGCAGGATGGAATCCAGCTCTTCGCTGCTGTAGTTAAACTGCTTCTGGAAGCTGGCGAGCGTATCGTCATCCAGTTCGCGCGTGCCCACTTCTTCGTCCGGCAGGTCTTCAAACGGCACCAGGCGACGGACGTTGTTTTCCATCCACTCTTTATAAGGGTGGCGGCTCTTTAAGTCGTCATCGGTTTCCGCGGAGTGAAGGATGCGGCCCACGCGGGTGTCGATAACCATAAGCTCGCCCGGGCCTACGCGGCCTTTTTCCACCACTTCGTCCGGCTGGTAGTCCCAGATGCCGACTTCTGAGGCGCAGGTAATGAGCTTGTCTTTGGTGATGACGTAGCGGGCAGGGCGCAGGCCGTTACGGTCAAGGTTACAGGCGGCGAAACGCCCGTCGGACATAACGATACCGGCCGGGCCGTCCCACGGCTCCATGTGCATGGAGTTAAAGTCGAAGAACGCGCGCAGCTCCGGGTCCATGTTCGGGTTGTTCTGCCAGGCTGGCGGAACAAGCAGGCGCATGGCGCGCACGATGTCCATGCCGCCCGCTAACAGCAGTTCAAGCATGTTATCCATCGAGCTGGAGTCCGAGCCGGTTTCGTTAACGAATGGCGCAGCATCGTGCAGATCGGGGATCAGCGGGGTCTGGAATTTGTAGGTACGCGCGCGCGCCCACTGGCGGTTACCGGTGATGGTGTTGATCTCACCGTTATGGGCCAGGTAGCGGAACGGCTGTGCCAGCGGCCAGCGCGGCACGGTGTTGGTGGAGAAGCGCTGGTGGAACAGGCAAATGGCCGATTCCAGACGCAGGTCCGCCAGGTCCAGGTAAAAGCGCGGCAAATCCGCCGGCATACACAGACCTTTATAGATGTTAACCAGGTTTGACAGGCTACAAACGTAGAAGTCTTTATCATCCTGGATGCGTTTTTCAATGCGGCGACGGGCGATAAACAGGCGACGTTCCATATCGCGCGGGCGCCAGCCGGCAGGTGCATTAACAAAAATTTGTTCGATGCGAGGCTTGGAGGAGAGGGCGATTTCACCGAGCACGTCTTCGTTGGTCGGCACTTCGCGCCAGCCAACGATCGACAGGGTTTCGTTCTGTAGCTCTTCTTCAACAATACGGCGGCTTGCTTCGGCAAGAACGGGGTCCTTGCTTAAGAAAATCATGCCTACGGCATAGTTTTTAGCCAAACGCCAGCCGCGCTCTTCGGCAACGATGCGGAAGAAACGGTCGGGCTTTTGTAATAGCAGGCCGCAACCGTCGCCGGTTTTGCCATCGGCGAGTATTGCACCACGGTGCTGCATTCGGGCCAGTGCGTGAATAGCGGTACGCACTACCTTGTGGCTAGGTTCGCCTTCTATGTGGGCGATCAGGCCGAAACCACAGTTATCCTTCTCAAGGGATTTATCGTACAACATATCAGTGAACCTCCCCAGGCTCTACGTGATTCCCGATACCGTTTGCGCGTGGGCGCAGCAAGGGCATGGCGACGGGGTTTGCGCATCTACGCTTACCTCGCGTGTCGCCCTCTTCATGTCCAACGCATCCGGTGTCACAAGTGTTGAGGACTTGCTTTAGAGGGAATCTAAATTACTGCATAAATATGATGGGCACAGAACCCATCCAGAAAGCTTCCAGCGGATTTCCAAGTTATCGGGAAAGCTGGGACAGGTCAAATGGCATTCTTATTTATACGTAATTGTGCTAAGAGGTGATTAACTGGCTGATGATAAAGGTTATTTTGTCTTTTTGGGGCTGATTGCATGGCCGGGGAACGAGGCGGGTTATGTGATCTCTCTCACTGTCTGCAAGCCAGCAAAAGTCCAGACCATGCTGACTATGCTGATATTGCCAGCACGTTGTGCTGCTATCCGTCGTTGGCGTGCAGCATGACACTGTTTTTCACCAGCCGTCATATTCTTTCAATAATCGACGTGTATATAAGCAAATGTAATGGCATTGCTGGGTGAATAGTGTTGCACTTATTTTGCTTGATTATGCAATAGATAAAGCTGCGCCAGAGCGATTGATCCAGGTCATCGCCGATTAACGCAGAAAATGGCAGGCTAAGCCCCTTTTTCGGGCCGGCCCATCAGATTATGCAGTTACAGAAATTAGTCAATATGTTTGGTGGGGATCTTACTCGCCGCCACGGGCATAAAGTCCATAAACTCACGCTGCACGGCGGTTTTAGCTGCCCCAACCGCGACGGCACCATCGGCCGCGGCGGCTGTACGTTTTGCAACGTCGCCTCCTTTGCTGACGAAGCGCAGCAGCATAACTCGATTGCCGAACAGCTCGCGCACCAGGCGAAGCAGGTTAACCGCGCCCAGCACTATCTTGCTTACTTCCAGGCCTACACCAGCACCTGGGCAGAGGTTCAGGTGCTGCGCTCCATGTACCAGCAGGCTATCGGCCAGGCGAATATCGTCGGCCTGTGCGTGGGCACGCGGCCCGACTGCGTGCCGGACAGCGTGCTGGATTTGCTCAGCGAATATCACGAGCGGGGCTACGAGGTCTGGCTGGAGCTGGGCCTGCAAACCGCGCACGACAAAACCCTGCACCGCATCAACCGCGGCCACGACTTTGCCTGCTATCAGGAAACCACCCGCCGCGCCCGCGAGCGTGGCCTGCGGGTGTGCAGCCACCTTATCGTCGGCCTGCCGGGAGAAGGGCAGACGCACTGCATGGAAACGCTGGAGAAAGTTGTTGAGACCGGCGTGGACGGCATCAAGCTTCATCCGCTGCATATCGTTGCGGGCAGCACCATGGCAAAAAGCTGGCAGGCCGGGCGGCTACAGGGCATTGAGCTGGAAGAATATACGGTGACGGCGGGGGAGATGATTCGCCACACGCCGCTTGATGTCGTCTACCATCGCATCTCCGCCAGCGCCCGCCGCCCTACGCTGCTGGCCCCGCTGTGGTGCGAAAACCGCTGGACCGGCATGGTCGAAATCGACAGGTATTTGCTCGAGCACGGCCCGCAGGGATCGGCGCTTGGCACCCCGTGGGATCCCACTCTTATCTCGTAATTCCTGAGCGTTACGCCTTTTTGCGGTATATTTAGCGGATTGTTGGCGAAGGAAACGTTCCATGAAGCAAATCCGGTTACTGGCGCAGTATTACGTTGATTTAATGGTGAAGCTCGGGCTCGTGCGCTTCTCGCTCCTGCTGGCCTCGGCGCTGGTGGTGCTCGCCATCTTCGTGCAGATGGCGGTCACCATGCTGCTGCGCGGCGAAGTCGAGAGCATCGATGTGGTGCGTTCCATCTTCTTTGGCCTGCTGATTACGCCCTGGGCGGTCTATTTCCTTTCGGTCGTGGTTGAGCAGCTTGAGGAGTCGCGCCAGCGGCTGTCGAAGCTTGTCGATAAGCTCGAAGAGATGCGCGAGCGCGATCTCAAGCTGAACGTGCAGCTCAAGGACAATATCGCCCAGCTGAATCAGGAAATCGCCGACCGTGTTAAGGCGGAAGACGAACGCCAGACCATGCTGGAGCAGCTCAAGGTAGAGATGCAGGAGCGTGAGGAAACGCAGATTCGCCTCGAGCAGCAGTCTTCATTCCTGCGTTCGTTCCTCGACGCCTCGCCGGACCTCGTTTTCTATCGCAATGAAGATAAAGAATTCTCCGGCTGCAACCGCGCGATGGAGCTGCTGACCGGCAAAAGCGAGAAGCAGCTGGTTAACCTGAAGCCGCAGGATGTCTACTCGCCGGAGGCGGCGCAAAAGGTTATCGAAACCGATGAAAAGGTCTTCCGCCACAACGTTTCTCTGACCTACGAACAGTGGCTGGACTATCCTGACGGGCGCAAAGCGTGCTTCGAAATTCGTAAGGTTCCCTATTATGACCGCGTGGGCAAGCGCCACGGCCTGATGGGCTTTGGGCGCGATATCACGGAGCGTAAGCGCTATCAGGATGCGCTGGAGCGCGCCAGCCGGGACAAGACCACCTTTATCTCTACCATCAGCCACGAGCTGCGTACGCCGCTTAACGGCATCGTCGGCCTGAGCCGTATCCTGCTGGATACCGAGCTGAACGCCGAGCAGACCAACTACCTGAAAACCATCCACGTTTCCGCCATCACCCTCGGCAATATCTTCAACGATATTATCGACATGGATAAGCTTGAACGGCACAAGGTTCAGCTGGATAACCAGCAGGTTGATTTCACCGGCTTCCTGGCCGACCTTGAAAACCTCTCCGGGCTGCAGGCGCAGCAGAAGGGGCTGACGTTTATTATGGATCCGACGCTGCCGCTGCCGCACAAGGTGGTGACGGACGGCACGCGCCTGCGCCAGATCCTCTGGAATCTGATCAGCAACGCCGTGAAGTTTACGCCGAAGGGCGGGCAGGTTTCGGTGCGCGTGCGCTGTGAGGACGAAGAGACGCTGCGCTTCGAAGTGCAGGATTCCGGTATTGGCATTCCGCAGAACGAGCAGGACAAAATCTTCGCCATGTATTATCAGGTGAAGGATATCAACGGCGGTAAACCGGCTACCGGTACCGGCATCGGGCTTGCGGTTTCCCGTCGCCTGGCGAAAAGCATGGGCGGGGATATCACCGTCAGCAGCAGCCCGGGCGAAGGCTCGCTTTTCACCCTCACTATAAAAGCGCCGCGCGTGGCCGATGAGGTGGAAGATACGCTGGACGATGACGATATGCCGCTGCCTGCGCTGCACGTGCTGCTGGTGGAAGATATCGAGCTGAACGTGATCGTCGCCCGCTCGGTGCTTGAGAAGCTGGGCAATAGTGTAGACGTTGCCATGACGGGCAAAGAGGCGCTGGAAAAATTCACGCCGGGCGAGTACGACCTGGTGCTGCTGGATATCCAGCTGCCGGACATGACCGGGCTGGATATTTCCCGCGAGCTGAACGTTCGCTTCGCCAAGGAAGATCTCCCGCCGCTGGTGGCGTTGACGGCGAACGTGCTGAAAGACAAAAAAGAGTATCTGGATGCAGGAATGGATGACGTACTGAGCAAGCCGCTTGCCGTACCGGCGCTGATGGCCGTGATCCAGAAATTCTGGGATAACCAACAGTCTGACACCGAGAAGGAATCCGTAATGACCCAAGTTGATAGCGATAAACAGCAAGCGTTACTCGATATACCGATGCTCGAGCAGTACATGGAATTAGTCGGTCCGAAACTGATTACCGATGGGCTGGCGATGTTTGAAAAAATGATGCCGGGATACATTAGCATTCTTGAATCAAATATGACTGCCCGCGATAACAAAGGCGTGGTGGAAGAAGGGCATAAAATTAAAGGCGCGGCGGGCTCGGTTGGCCTGCGTCATTTACAGCAGGTTGCCCAGCAGATTCAGTCGCCGGATCTTCCAGCCTGGTCAGATAATGTTGGTGAATGGATCGAAGAGCTGAAGCAGGAATGGCAGCACGATGTTGATGTGCTGAAAGCCTGGGTGGCAAACGCCCCTAAAAAATGACCCCGGATAAACCGGGGTGCGCGAATACTGCGCCAACACCAGGGAAAATTAGGGTTGCGCCGATTATTAATTATTGGGCGTTAAAAGGCACAACCGGCAAATCGCGGGCTGCTCAGCAATTAAGATAGCAAATCCTAAAAAGTTTGTTACGTGAATCAGTAAAATGTGTGAACCATAGCGGCCTAATTACCATAACTGATAATTATGGTCGCCGGACGGAAAAGGAAAGGCCATATGAAGAAGGTTGGCGTGGTGCTCAGCGGCTGCGGCGTCTACGACGGCAGCGAGATTCACGAGGCGGTAATTACGCTGCTGGCGATTGCGCGTTCTGGCGCTGAAGCCGTCTGCTTTGCACCCGATAAAACTCAAGCAGACGTAATCAATCACCTGACAAATGACGCAACGGGCGAAGGGCGAAACGTTCTGGTCGAAGCCGCGAGAATTACCCGTGGCGCGATAACGCCTCTTGCGGAGGCCAATGCAAATGAGCTGGATGCGCTGATTGTTCCCGGCGGCTTCGGCGCGGCGAAAAACCTCAGCAGCTTTGCCGCCAGCGGTATCGACTGCCTTGTTGATAGCGATCTGCGTCGGCTGGCTTGCGACCTGCACGCGCAGGGCAAGCCGCTGGGCTTCATGTGCATTGCCCCGGCCATGCTGCCTAAAATTTTGGCTATGCCGGTGCGCCTGACTATCGGCACCGATATCGACCTCGCGGAAATGCTCGAAGTGATGGGCGCCGAGCACGTACCTTGCCCGGTGGATGATATCGTGGTCGATGAAGAGCACAAGGTCGTCACCACACCGGCCTACATGCTGGCGACGCGCATTGATGAAGCCGCGGCGGGTATCGAAAAGCTAGTGGCGCGCGTACTGGACCTTAGCGCATGAGGAAAGGGCGTTTTGCGCTCGGGACATTCTTCAAGCGCTGGGTGTTGCGGGCCGTGCTGGCCGTCGCCGGGCTGTGGGTTGCGGGCATCCTCCTCTTTAGCTTTTTACCGGTTCCCTTCTCAGCCGTCATGGCGGAGCGCCAGCTTAGCGCCTGGCTCAGCGGAGATTTCGGCTACGTAGCGCATTCGGACTGGGTGAGCATGGACGAGATCTCGCCGTGGATGCCGCTTGCGGTGATTGCGGCCGAAGACCAGAAATTCCCCGAACACTGGGGCTTTGACATGGATTCTATCGAGAAGGCCATTTCGCATAACGAGCGTAACGAAAAGCGCGTGCGCGGGGCGTCGACGATATCGCAGCAAACGGCGAAAAACCTGTTTCTGTGGGATGGAAGAAGCTGGATACGCAAAGGTCTGGAGGCGGGGCTAACGGTGGGCATGGAAATGGTGTGGAGCAAGCGCCGCATTCTGACGGTTTATCTCAATATCGCGGAATTCGGGGAAGGGACTTTCGGGGTGGAAGCCGCCGCGCAGCGTTATTTCCACAAGCCCGCCAGCCGGCTGAGTGCTTCGGAAGCGGCCATGCTTGCCGCCGTGCTGCCTAACCCGATCCGTTTTAAAGCGAACGCGCCGTCAGGCTACGTGCGTCAGCGTCAGCAGTGGATTTTGCGGCAGATGCGCCAGCTGGGCGGGGAGCCTTTCCTGGCGCAGCACGATTTAAAATAGATTAGTCTTCGTCGAACCCGGCGTTGAACAGCGCGATAACCGCTGCCAGCGCCTGCTCTTCCTGCGGGCCGGTCACTTCGATTTCGATTTGCCCGCCCTTGGCAGAATCGAGCATCAGCAGCGCGATGACGCTGCTGGCTTCCGCCTCGGTTCCCGCTTCATTCCGCAGCATCACTTCTGCATCAAAACTCTGCACCAGCTCAAAGAGCTTCATGGCCGGGCGCGCGTGCATGCCCAGCTTATTGGTGATCTCAACGGTATGTTTTACGGTCATGTTTTGCGTTTTTCCAGCGTACGGTGACGAGACTGAACGTTCTTGCCGCGCGAGCGGAAGTAGTCGGCCAACTGCTCGGCGATGTAAACCGAACGGTGCTTACCGCCGGTACAGCCGATGGCTACGGTCAGGTAGCTGCGGTTGTTGGTTTCCAGCATCGGTAACCATAGCTCAAGATAGCTGCGCGTCTGGTAAATAAAATTGTGCACTTCCGTGTGGCGGTCGAGGAACGCGGCGACCGGGCGATCCAAACCGGTCATCGGACGCAGTTTCGGGTCCCAGTGCGGGTTCGGCAGGAAGCGTACGTCAAACACGTAATCGGCATCGATGGGAATACCGTGCTTGAAGCCGAAGGATTCAAAGACCATCGTCAGCTCGCGTTCGCGTTTGCCCAGCAGGCGGGTACGCAGCATTTCAGCCAGCTCGTGCACCGACATTTCTGAGGTGTCGATGATCAAATCCGCGCGCGACTTCAGCGGTTCGAGCAGATCGCTTTCTTCATCGATGGCGCTTTCCAGCGACAGGTTCTTGCTTGAAAGCGGGTGTAAACGGCGGGTGTCGCTGTAGCGGCGGATCAACGTGTTGCGGTCCGCGTCGAGGAACAGGAGCTGCGGGGAAAACGTATCAGGCAGATTGGTCATCGCCTGCTCGAAAATCTCCGGGTTTTCCGGCATGTTGCGCACGTCGATGCTGACCGCCGCCGAGATTTGCCGTTCCGCGAGGGTTTTTGCCAGTTCCGGCAGTAGCACTACTGGCAGGTTATCCACGCAGTAGAACCCCATATCTTCCAGTGCACGCAAGGCTACAGACTTCCCTGAACCAGAGCGGCCGCTGACAATCATCAGCACCATGTCTTTACTCCCCCGACTTCTCAAGCTGCGGCATAGACGATACCGCGGCCAGATTATTCACTTTCACTACCGTTTTCGGTATCGGTAATGATCTGATAAAGCTCTTCGTCGCTAAGTGCAGCCCGCAGGCGGCGGCAAATGGTTTTGTCCGCCAGGCGTTTAGCCACCAGTGACAAGGTGTGCAGATGCGTCTTGGTCTGATCCGCTGGCACCAGCAGGGCAAACAGCAGGTCGACCGGCTGGTTATCAATTGCATCAAAGGCGATTGGCGTCTCCAGCTGGATGAACACCCCCACGGCGCGCAGGGTATCCTCTTCAAGTTTCCCGTGAGGAATGGCGATACCATTGCCGATGCCGGTACTCCCCATGCGTTCGCGTGTCAGCACCGCTTCAAACACGACCTGCGGCGGTAGACCGAGCTGTTTTGCAGCCAGTTCGCTGATGATTTCCAAAGCGCGTTTCTTGCTCTGGCAGTGGACACCACTTCGGGTACATTCCTGGTTAAGGACATGACTAAGTTGTAGAACGGAATCGTTGTTCATCATAAGTTCACCTGAGCACCCTGTTAAGCTAACGGCCCGTTGACCTTGGGACAACGAGCCGTCGAGGCGTAAACAGACACCCGGATTATCAATGTTGTTTTAGTTTATCTTTATGTTTAGTTAACTGGCGAGCCAGTTTATCGATCAGGCCATCAATGGCCGCGTACATGTCCTGCCCTTCGGCACTGGCATGCAGCTCACCCCCGTTCACGTGCAGCGTCGCATCTGCAAGGTGGGTGACTTTTTCCACTTTTAACACAATGTAGACCTGATTAATGCGTTCGAAGTACTGCTCCAGTTTGGCAAATTTCGCATTCACAAAATCGCGTAACGCGTCGGTGATTTCGACATTTTGTCCTGTAATGTTGAGCTGCATAGTGTCTTCCTTATCAGTTGGGTCACACCAGCTGCTTACGCTGGTTTGACGGTGGTATGGATAAAGACTCTCGATACTTCGCAACAGTGCGGCGTGCCACCATGATCCCCTGATCTGACAGCATAGTCGTTAACTTGCTGTCGCTAAGAGGTTTCGCGGGGTTTTCCGCAGCAATTAACTTCTTCACCAGCGCGCGAATCGCCGTGGAGGAGGCTTCGCCACCGCCTTCGGTATTCACGTGACTCGAGAAGAAATACTTCAGTTCAAAAATGCCTCGCGGGCTGTGCAGATATTTCTGCGTCGTTACGCGCGATATGGTGGACTCGTGCATTTCCACCGCCTGCGCGATATCGGCCAGCACCATCGGCTTCATGTGTTCTTCGCCGTGCTCAAAAAAACCTTGCTGCTGCTCGACGATACAACGGCTGACGCGCAGCAGCGTATCGTTACGGCTTTCCAGGCTTTTGATCAGCCATTTCGCATCCTGCAGATTGCTGCGGATGTACTGCGAATCGCTGTCGCTTCTGCTGCTGGTGCCGAGCGCGGCATACTGCTGGTTTATTTTCAGGCGTGGAATGCTATCTGAATTGAGCTCCACGGTCCATTTTCCCTGTGCTTTACGGACCAGCACGTCCGGGATTACGTATTCGGGTTCGCCGGTTTGGATGGACTGGCCGGGGCGCGGATCCAGAGATTGAATCAGACACATCGCCTCTTTCAGCACTTCTTCTTTGAGGCGGGTGACGCGCATCAGGCTGCGGAAATCGTGGTTTGCCAGCAGATCCAGATGCTCGCTTACGATAAGACGGGCTTCGCTCAGCCACGGCGTTTCTTTCGCGTATTGGGATAGCTGAATCAGCAGGCAGTCGCGCAGATCGCGCGCGGCGACGCCAACCGGGTCGAAACGCTGAATGCGCTTAAGCACCGCCTCGATCTCATCAAGGCTGACCTCGTCGTTGCCCATGCTTTCCAGAATGTCTTCCAGCGGTACGGTGAGGTAGCCCGTTTCGTCAACGGCGTCGACGATGGACGTGGCGATAGCAATGTCGGTTTCGGTAAAAGGAGTGAGATCTACTTGCCACATCAGGTAATCCTGAAGCGACTGGGTGGTTTCGCCCTGATAAACAGGCAGCTCGTCGTCGATGTAGTCGGTGCCGGTGCCGGAAGGGGTTCCTGCGGTGTAGATTTCGTCCCAGCTCGCGTCCAGCGGGAGTTCGTCAGGCATCTCTTTTTGTTCCAGAGCCTCACGGGTGTCCAGCGCCGCTTCTTCTTCGCGCGCTTCGAGGGAGTCGATTTCTTCATGCAGGTCGGTTTGCTCAAGCAGTGGGTTACTTTCCAGCGCTTGCTGAAGTTCCTGCTGTAACTCCAACGTCGACAGCTGCAGCAGGCGGATGGCCTGTTGCAGCTGGGGAGTCATAGCAAGCTGTTGGCTAAGCCTAAGCTGCAAACCTTGCTTCATATTCAGAGCGGGTATCCTCAGATCTACAGTTTAATTCTTCCTACCCTATCAGAGTCTGAACTCTTCGCCCAGATAGACGCGCTTAACGTGCTCATCTTCCAGAATTTCTGCTGGCGCGCCGTGGGCGATTAGGTGGCCCTGGCTGACGATATAAGCGCGTTCACAAACCGCGAGGGTTTCACGTACGTTATGGTCAGTAATCAGCACACCGAGCCCGCTGTCGCGCAGGTGTTCGATAATTCGCTTGATGTCGATGACCGAAATGGGGTCAACGCCCGCAAAAGGTTCATCGAGCAGAATAAATTTTGGATTCGCCGCTAAAGCGCGAGCGATTTCCACGCGACGGCGTTCACCACCGGACAGCGACTGGCCGAGGTTGTTACGCAAATGCTCGATGTGGAACTCTTCCATCAGCTCGTTTGCGCGGTCGTCGCGCTGCTCGGGCGTGAGATCGTCACGGATTTGCAGCACGGCCATCAGGTTATCAAACACGCTCAGACGGCGGAAAATGGAAGCTTCCTGCGGCAAATAGCCGATGCCACGGCGCGCGCGCGCGTGCAGCGGCAGCATGGAGATATCTTCATCATCGATAATGATATTGCCCGCATCGCGCGAGACGATGCCCACAACCATATAAAACGTCGTGGTCTTACCCGCGCCGTTCGGGCCGAGCAGGCCGACAATTTCGCCGGATTTAACGGTCAGACTTACGTCTTCCACCACGCGGCGGCCTTTATAAGCCTTGGCGAGGTTCTTCGCGATTAAAGTTGCCATAACGAATTAGTTACTCTTTTTCGGTGCTGGAGCGGGTGCCGCCTTGCCGTCTTTATTCTGCAATTGTGAAGGCACCAGAATCGTGGTTACGCGCTTACCTTTTTCGCTAAACGCCTGCATTTTCTGTTCTTTGACCAGATAGGTAATCTTGTCGCCTTTGATATTGCTGTCGAGCTGTTCCAGGAACGCGTCCCCGGTTAACACCACAAAGTCGTTTTGCAGCTCATAGTGCATCTTGGAAGCGTGGCCTTTTACCGGCTTGCCGCTGTCCTGCATCTGATAGAAGGTGGCCGGATTACCGTAACCATCGATCACTTCTTTGCCCTGCTCGCCGCCCGGACGCGTGACCACAACCTTATCGGCGTTGATCTTGATACTGCCCTGCGTGACGACCACGTTGCCGGTAAAGGTAACGATGTTGCTTTGCATATCCAGCGACTGCTGATCTGATTCAATATGAATCGGCTGATCGGTATCACCGGTCAGCGCGAAGGCCGAAAAGCTGGCGGCCAAAAGCGTACTGGTCAGTACTAAATTACGGCTGAGTTTGTTTATTCTGGATTTCATAGGATGTTCTAACCTTTTCAATCAGCTCGGCGTTCTTGCTGCGCAAATTACCGCGCATTTTCAGGCCGCTGGAGTTAAAGCTGGTACCGTACAGCGTCACCAAATCATCAGACGCAACATCCTGAGTGATCAAGTTAACCTGCGCATTGTCTGTGGTAATTTTGCGTAGCTGCGAATCGGGCGTCAGCGCCGTGAGAACAACGTTCCCGTACAGATACAGCATTCGGTCATTAGTCAGTTTGGCGCGATCTGAGCGTAATGACCAGGTCGCTACTTTATTTTCATCGTACTGCGTCATTATCGGGTTGGTGAACCAGGAAATGGCCGTATCTGAGAAATATTCAACGTGTTCCGCGACTAACCGGTAGTTCAGCGCCCCTTCAGGGTTATAAACCACGGTGGTGGAGTGTTCGCTTTTATAGGTTGGCTCGTTAGCGTTCACGGTCGTGGGCGACACGGCATCCTGGTCGGCCAGATTAATGCCGATCAGCACGAGCGCTATCAGTGCCAGCAGGATGATAAACCAACGCCTTGTTTTACTCATATGGATAGCCCTTTGGCCTCATCAAGCTTCCCCTGCGCAAGGAGTAAAAGATCGCAGACTTCGCGTACCGCTCCGCGCCCACCGTTGATTCGTGTGACGTAATCCGCGCGCGGCGTCAGCAGTGGATGGGCGTCGGCAACGGCAACGCTCACGCCAACCTGTGCCATCACCGGCCAGTCGATGAGGTCATCACCGATATAGGCCACCTGTTCCGGCGCGACGGCGAGTTTATCCAACAGATCGCGAAAAGCCAGCAGCTTGTCGGATTGGCCCTGATAAAGATGGGTAATCCCCAACGTCTCGCAGCGGTCTTCAAGCAGCTTGGCTTTGCGACCGGTAATAATAGCGACTTCGATTCCGGAGGTGAGGGCGCAGCGAATGCCGTAGCCATCTCGCACATTAAAGGCCTTCAGCTCTTCGCCGCTGTTGCCCATGTAGATAAGGCCGTCAGACATCACGCCGTCGACATCCAGAATAAGCAGGCGTACGTTGGCCGCCCGCTCCATCACGCGAGCACTCACCGGCCCATAACAGGTATCGAGTGACGCTTCATGGTTACTCATTAAGTCTAATCCTTTGTTAAACCACGCCTGCGCGCAGCATGTCGTGCATATGTACCACACCGAGCAGTTGGTCGCCATCGGCAACCAGTACTGAAGTAATATGGCGGGACTGCATCAGGTTTAAGGCATCAACTGCCAGCGTACCCGGACGGACGCGAATGCCGCCTGCGGTCATCACATCCGCGATATTAAGCGTGTGTAAATCAACGCCCATATCGAAGACGCGGCGCAGGTCGCCATCGGTGAAGATACCCTGGATTTTCATCAGGTCATCGCAAATCACCGTCATACCCATATTTTTACGGGTAATTTCCAGCAGCGCGTCGCGTAAAGAAGCCTCTTTGCTGACGTGAGGGATTTCATCGCCGGTGTGCATGATGTCGTTAACGCGTAATAACAGTTTACGACCCAGCGCACCGCCCGGATGGGAAAGTGCGAAATCTTCTTGGGTAAAGCCGCGGGCTTTCAGCAGGGCAACCGCCAGCGCATCGCCCATGACCAGCGTCGCCGTGGTGCTGGTGGTTGGCGCAAGGCCCAGCGGGCAGGCTTCCTGCGGGACTTTGATGCACAGATGGATATCAGCGGCGCGGCCCATCGCGCTTTCCGGGCGGCCGGTCATGCAAATCAGCGGCACCTGAAGGCGTTTAAGAACGGGGATCAGCGCCAGAATTTCGTTGGATTCACCGGAGTTGGAAATCGCAATCACCACGTCCTGCGCGGTGACCATGCCTAAATCGCCGTGGCTCGCTTCGCCAGGATGAACAAAGAAAGCAGGCGTGCCGGTACTGGCGAAGGTTGCCGCCATTTTCTTACCGATATGGCCTGATTTCCCCATTCCCATAACCACCACTTTGCCGGGGCAGTAGAAAATCTTTTCACATGCCTCGGAAAAGTCGGCATTAATGTATTGATCGAGCTGCGCCAGGCCTTCACGTTCAATGTTCAGCACGTCCTTGCCTGCCTGTTGAAAGTCAAAACCCGGCTGTAAATCTATCTGTGACATAGTTCCGTTTCCCCTTTATCCCACGACTGGTGATGCCACAAACCACAGCACCACGATCCATACCAAGAAACCACATGTTAACAGAGCGCCCGCCGCCTTGCCGATAGAGCGAGGCTTGCGCCAGCAAAGCACGGCGAAAATGGCACTTACCGCCAACATCACCCAGTAGTCACGGGCGAAGGCCAGCGGGTCAATATCGCCCGGAGCGATCAGCGCTGGAATGCCCAGCACAAACGCGATATTAAAAATGTTCGAGCCAATAATATTACCGATGGCAATGTCATCTTCGCCCTTACGGGCACCGGCTATGGTAGTCGCCAGTTCCGGAAGGCTGGTGCCGACGGAAATTATCGTCAGGCCGATAACCAGCTGGCTTACGCCGAAAAAGTTCGCCAGAACCGTGGCGTTGTCGATAACCATGCGTGTTGCCATGGGCAGAATAATCAGCGCCACGGCGAGCCAAAGAAACGCCACCGAACGGCTGCCGTCGCGGGGTAATTCCGCGACCTGCTCGCGCGTCAGGCTGTCGTGGCCCTGGCGCTCGGCCAGAAGCGCAATCTTGACGATAAACAGCAGGTACAACACGGCCATCGCAATCAGCAATATGCCGCCAATACGGCTGAGACTGCTGTCGAACAGGAAAAGTCCCGCAGCGATGCTAAAGAGTAACATTAGGGGCAATTCACGACGTAGGATATCGGAATTCACGGTAAATGGGTGTAAAAGCGCCGCAAGCCCAAGAATTAACATGATGTTGGTGATATTGGATCCCAGCGCGGTACCGACGGCTAAATCCAGCTGCCCGTGCAGCGCGGCGGAGCCTGCGACTATCATCTCTGGCAAAGATGTGCCGATACTTACCACGGTCATACCGATAATTAACGGCGGGATCCCAAAATTGCGGCAGAGTATAGAAGCGGCAAACACCAGGCGGTCGGCACCGTAGACCACAAGCAGCAAACCGATAATTAACAGAGCCGTAGCTAACAGCATGCAAAATCCTTTATTAAGGTATAATCGCCGGTCCTGGCCTGGTAAATCCCGGCTTGCGTACAGATCTGAAGGGGGTGGCAATCGTGCTTAATTCTGACTTTATGCGTCCGAAAAGTAAAACAAATGCCAGCTTTCGCTAAGTGCAGCAGGTAATATTCTGTAAAAATGATGGGTTTCCGCTGCGATTTAACCATGCTGAATCAACAGACTCTTTAAAAGGAAGGATGATGAGCCAGGAAGAGACGAATCTGGTCGACATCCGTGGGGTGAGTTTTTCCCGGGGCGATCGGCGCATTTTCGACAATATCTCTCTGACCGTACCGCGAGGCAAGATCACTGCCATAATGGGGCCTTCCGGGATAGGGAAGACCACGCTGCTTCGCCTGATTGGCGGTCAGATCCAGCCAGATAGCGGTGAAATTCTGTTTGATGGCGAAAACGTTCCTGCCATGTCGCGTTCGCGCCTGTTTACCGTGCGCAAACGCATGAGCATGCTCTTCCAGTCAGGGGCTCTTTTTACCGATCTCAACGTCTTTGAAAACGTCGCCTATCCGCTGCGCGAACATCGCCGCCTGCCGGAGCCGCTGCTGCACAGCACCGTGATGATGAAGCTTGAAGCGGTTGGCCTGCGCGGTGCAGCAAAGCTCATGCCTTCTGAACTGTCAGGCGGTATGGCACGCCGCGCGGCGCTGGCTCGCGCTATTGCCCTCGAACCCGATCTCATCATGTTCGATGAGCCGTTTGTTGGCCAGGACCCAATCACCATGGGCGTGCTGGTGAAGCTTATCTCCGAACTGAACGACGCGTTAGGGGTGACCTGTATCGTTGTCTCCCACGACGTGCCCGAGGTGCTGAGCATCGCTGACTATGCTTATATTGCAGCGGATCGGCACATCGTGGCGGAGGGCAGCCCTGAAGCGCTGCGTGAAAACCACGATCCGCGCGTGCGCCAGTTCCTCGACGGTATCGCGGATGGCCCCGTGCCATTCCGCTACCCCGCATCGGACTACCAAACCGATCTCTTATCAGAAACAGGGAGTTAGTGGATCATGCTCTTTAACGCACTGGCATCGTTCGGGCGACGCGGCTTAAAAACCTGCGCCTCGTTTGGTCGTGCCGGGTTGATGCTCTTTAACGCGCTGGTCGGTAAACCGGAATTCCGCAAGCACGCGCCGCTGCTGGTGCGCCAGCTTTATAATGTCGGCGTGCTGTCGATGATTATTATCATGGTGTCCGGGCTGTTTATCGGCATGGTGCTTGGCCTGCAGGGTTACCTGGTGCTGACCACCTACAGCGCGGAATCAAGCCTTGGCATGCTGGTCGCGCTTTCTCTGCTGCGTGAACTTGGCCCGGTGGTTGCGGCGCTGCTGTTTGCCGGCCGCGCCGGTTCAGCGCTGACTGCCGAAATCGGCCTGATGCGCGCGACCGAACAGCTTTCCAGCATGGAAATGATGGCCGTCGACCCGCTCAGGCGCGTCGTTTCACCGCGCTTCTGGGCCGGGGTTATCTCACTGCCGCTGCTGACGCTGATTTTCGTGGCCGTCGGTATTTGGGGCGGTGCGCTGGTCGGCGTGAACTGGAAAGGCATTGACGCTGGCTTCTTCTGGTCTGCCATGCAGAATGCCGTTAACTGGCGTCTCGATTTAGTAAACTGTGTCATTAAGAGCGTGGTGTTCGCCATTACAGTAACGTGGATTGCGTTATTCAATGGTTACGATGCTATTCCGACGTCCGCAGGGATTAGCCGGGCAACGACACGTACCGTTGTGCACGCTTCGCTGGCCGTTCTTGGTCTTGATTTTGTGCTCACCGCACTGATGTTTGGGAATTGAGTTCATGCAAACAAAGAAATTTGAAATTTGGGTTGGGGCGTTCATGCTGGTTGCGCTGGTGGCAATCATCTTCCTGTGTTTGAAAGTGGCCAACGTCACCTCGCTGCGCAGCGAGCCTACCTACCGCGTGTACGCCACCTTCGATAACATCGGTGGCTTGAAAATCAGCTCCCCGGTTCGCCTGGGCGGCGTGGTCATTGGCCGCGTGGACGATATCTCGCTTGATGAGAAAACCTACCTGCCGCGCGTCACGATGGAAATCGAAAAGCGCTACGACCACATTCCGGATACCAGCTCGCTCGCTATTCGCACCTCCGGCCTGCTGGGCGAACAATATCTTGCGATGAATCTTGGTTTTGACGACCCGGAGCTGGGCTCGTCTATCCTTAAGGACGGTGGCACCATTCAGGATACGAAATCCGCGCTGGTGCTCGAAGACCTGATCGGCCAGTTCTTGTATAAGAGCGGCAATGGCGATAATCAGGGTTCCGACGATTCCCACCCGGCGCCAGAGCAGAATAATGAAGCAGCGCCGCAGCCTGGCACGACGAACTAATTAAAGAGGATATTATTATGTTTAAACGTCTCGTGATGATCGCCATGCTGGTGATTGCGCCTCTGGCGATGGCAGCAGACCAGACCAATCCTTACAAACAGATGGGCGAAGCGGCACAGAAAACCTTCGACCGTCTGAAAAACGAACAGCCTAAAATTCGTCAGAATCCAAACTACCTGCGCGATATCGTCGGCCAGGAACTGCTGCCGTACGTACAGGTAAAATACGCCGGTGCGCTGGTGCTGGGCCGCTACTATAAAGAGGCGACCCCGGCACAGCGTGATGCCTACTTCAAAGCCTTTGAAGAGTATCTGAAGCAGGCTTACGGCCAGGCGCTGGCAATGTACAACGGCCAGACCTACCAGATTGCGCCGGAACAGCCGCTCGGCAATGCAGATATCGTGGCTATCCGTGTGACCATCGTCGATCCAAACGGCCGCCCGCCGGTACGTCTGGACTTCCAGTGGCGTAAAAACAGCCAGACCGGTAACTGGCAGGCTTACGACATGATCGCCGAAGGCGTCAGCATGATCACCACCAAGCAAAACGAGTGGAGCGATATCCTGCGTACCAAAGGCATCGACGGCCTGACCGCGCAGCTGCAGTCCATTTCTCGTCAGCCGATTACTCTGGACAACAAAAAGTAATGGAAGAGCTGAGTTGGAAACGCGACGGTAACGTGCTGACTCTGGCCGGTGAACTGGACGGCGATACCGTCCAGCCTCTGTGGCAGGAGCGCGTGGCAGCCATGAGCGGCGCTCAGATCGTTGACCTGGCAGGGTTGACGCGCGTGGACACCGCCGGTCTTGCGCTGATTATTCACCTGGTCGCGCTTGCCAGAAAGCAGGGCAGCGAAGTAGCCCTGCGGGGCGCGAGCGACAAACTGCAAACGCTGGTCAAACTTTATAACCTGCCAGACGGCCTGTTACCTGCCTTTGCAAGCTAGTGTTTTCATAGCGTTACTGTTCATGCCCCCGATCTCTTGAGATCGGGGGCTTTTTGCTTATTTAAGCCGACGCCACTTTCCTCTAAGATGTGTGGCTAATTCAATAACCGACGAATATATATCCCATGGAAAATCATGAAATTCAGACAGTGCTGATGAACGCACTGCCCCTCCAGGAAGTCCACGTTTCCGGCGACGGTAGCCACTTTCAGGTGATTGCGGTGGGTGAGCTGTTCGGCGAGTTAAGTCGCGTGAAAAAGCAGCAAACGGTTTATGCGCCGCTGATGGAGTTCATCGCCGATAACCGCATTCACGCCGTATCGATCAAGACGTATACCCCGCAAGAGTGGGATCGCGATCGCAAGCTAAATGGTTTTTGAGCAGCACGCCGGGCGCGTGTTGTAACGAGTTGAATTTAAAAGAGAGCTGTTGCAATGGATAAATTTCGTGTGCAGGGTCCGACCCAGCTAAGCGGTGAAGTCACGATCTCCGGGGCAAAAAATGCCGCGCTGCCGATCCTGTTCGCTGCCCTGTTGGCAGAAGAGCCGGTTGAGATCCAGAACGTTCCAAAACTGAAAGACATCGATACCACGATGAAGCTGCTCAGCCAGCTGGGTACCAAAGTAGAACGCAATGGCTCGGTGTGGATTGACGCAAGCGAAGTGAATATCTTCTGCGCGCCGTACGACCTGGTGAAAACCATGCGCGCATCCATCTGGGCGCTTGGCCCGCTGGTGGCGCGTTTTGGTCAGGGTCAGGTTTCTTTACCGGGCGGCTGCGCTATCGGCGCGCGTCCGGTTGACCTGCACATTACCGGCCTGGAGCAGCTGGGTGCGGAAATCAAACTGGAAGAAGGCTACGTTAAAGCTTCCGTAAATGGTCGCCTGAAGGGCGCGCACATCGTGATGGATAAAGTAAGCGTTGGCGCTACCGTCACCATCATGAGCGCGGCGACGCTTGCGGAAGGCACGACCATCATCGAGAACGCGGCGCGTGAGCCAGAAATCGTTGATACCGCAAACTTCCTGAACACGCTGGGTGCCAAAATCAGCGGCGCAGGAAGCGACCGCATCACCATCGAAGGCGTTAAGCGCCTGGGCGGCGGCGTTTATCGCGTGCTGCCAGACCGTATCGAAACCGGGACTTTCCTGGTGGCAGCGGCCATCTCTCGCGGCAAAATCATGTGCCGTAACGCGCAGCCGGACACGCTGGATGCGGTTCTTGCCAAGCTGCGCGAAGCGGGTGCTGATATCGAAGTTGGCGAAGACTGGATCAGCCTCGACATGCACGGCAAGCGTCCGAAGGGCGTCACCGTGCGTACCGCACCGCATCCTGGCTTCCCAACGGACATGCAGGCGCAGTTTACCCTGCTAAACCTGGTGGCTGAAGGCACCGGCGTTATCACTGAAACCATTTTCGAAAACCGCTTCATGCACGTGCCGGAGCTGATCCGTATGGGCGCGCACGCGGAAATCGAAAGCAATACGGTCATCTGCCACGGCGTTGAGAAACTCTCCGGCGCGCAGGTCATGGCGACCGACCTGCGAGCTTCCGCAAGCCTGGTGCTGGCGGGCTGCATCGCTGAAGGCACTACCATCGTTGACCGTATCTACCACATCGATCGCGGCTACGAGCGCATTGAAGACAAGCTTCAGGCGCTGGGTGCGAAAATCGAGCGTGTGAAAGGCAGCGAGTAAGCCTCTCTTAAGAAAACCGGGGGCTCCCCCGGTTTTTTTATCAGCGTAAGATGCTGAGCTGTTACTTTATCCCTACAATCTTTAGTGTTTTATGCTGTCTGCCGCGCTTTGTGTGAAGCCGATCATTTTTTGCCGCCGCCAGTAACACAACTCATTAACACACAAGCGAGTGCGCCATCACAGTTTGATCGGGCAACGAGACATCCCATTCGCCGCATTGATTAGCATCTCTTTTAAAAACATACAGTTATAAATATCCAAAAAAGCGCCTGATAATTTATTCCTCTTCTGTAACTGAAAAAGAAAACCAAAACTAATATTTCCCGCTTAATGGAGAATTATTTTCTCTTTAACCCCGCCTCTCTCTCACGGGTTGCAAATTTTTTCTCCCGGCCAAGCGCTATCATTTCCGCCATAAAAGAACCTGCAAATAATAAACCTCGGTATCGCCATCGGCCGCGGAAAACTCTGTACTTAAAAATCACAATTAAACCTACATAGCTGAGCGAGTATTGATATGGAAACGGTAACGGTTGCACCTATTTCACGTCCGGCGGCAGGCCGGGCGGGAATGACAGAAAGTGAATGGCAGGCGGCGATAAAATTCGACGGTAACGACGTCGGTTGGATCATTATGAGTATCGGAATGGCAATCGGTGCCGGGATCGTATTTTTACCGGTGCAGGTTGGCTTAATGGGGCTATGGGTATTTTTGCTTTCCTCAATAGTGGGCTATCCCGCCATGTATCTCTTCCAGAGATTATTTATTAATACTCTGGCGGAATCACCGGAGTGCAAAGACTATCCCAGCGTTATCAGCGGTTATTTAGGAAAGAACTGGGGAATATTATTAGGCGCGCTCTATTTTGTGATGCTGGTTATTTGGATGTTTGTTTATTCAACGGCGATCACCAACGATAGCGCATCCTATCTGCACACCTTTGGTGTTACCGACGATCTGCTGTCCGAAAATCCTTTTTATGGGCTGGCGCTCATCTGCATTCTGGTGGCGATCTCCTCGCGCGGCGAAAAGCTGCTGTTTAAAGTCTCAAGCTTTATGGTGCTGACCAAGCTGCTGGTCGTTGCGGCGCTTGGCGTATCGATGGTTGGGCTTTGGCATTTATACAATGCCGGGTCGCTTCCGCCGATGGGGCTGTTGGTGAAAAACGCGATTATAACCCTGCCTTTCACCCTGACCTCTATTCTGTTTATTCAAACCCTAAGCCCGATGGTTATCTCCTATCGGTCACGGGAAAAATCACGGGAAGTTGCCCGCTATAAGGCGCTGCGCGCCATGAACATCGCTTTTGGCGTTCTGTTTGTCACCGTCTTCTTTTATGCGGTTTCCTTCACTCTGGCGATGGGACACGAAGAAGCGGTTAAAGCCTATGAGCAAAACATTTCCGCGCTGGCAATTGCCGCCCAGTTTATTAACGGCGGTAACGGTTCATGGGTGACGGTGGTCAGCGTCATCCTGAATATCTTTGCGGTAATGACGGCTTTCTTTGGCGTATATCTTGGCTTCCGTGAAGCCACGCAGGGCATCGTTATTAATATTCTGCGCCGCAGAATGCCCGCTGAGAAAATTAATGAGAAGCTGGTGCAGCGCGGCATTATGGTCTTCGCCATCCTCCTCGCCTGGAGCGCGATCGTGCTTAACGCCCCGGTGCTGAGTTTTACCTCTATCTGTAGCCCCATATTTGGCATGGTGGGCTGCCTGATCCCGGCATGGCTGGTTTATAAAGTCCCGGCGCTTCACAAATATAAAGGCGTATCCCTGGTCATTATTATTATCACCGGCCTGCTGCTGTGTATTTCTCCATTCCTTGCATTCTCCTGATAGCGGTAGTTTGCAGTATTGTATAAAGCGTAAAGGCTAAAAAATGGCAAATTCTGAATTAAACCCGGCCTGGGAAGAACTCATCAGGGCCGTAAAAATGAACGTGAAGCCTGCGGTAGGCTGCACCGAGCCGGTATCCCTGGCGCTTGCCAGCGCGATGGCGGCATCGCATCTCGCGGGGAGCGTGGAGCGAATCGAAGCAAAGGTTTCGCCTAACCTGATGAAAAACGGCATGGGCGTTACCGTTCCCGGAACGGGGATGGTAGGCCTGCCCATCGCGGCGGCGGTAGGGGCGCTGGGGGGCGATCCGCTCGCCGGGCTTGAGGTGTTAAAATCGGTGCCGGTAAAAGCAATTGCCGCAGGCAAGCTGCTGTTGGCGAGCGGCAGGGTTTCAGTGACGATGCAGGAGCCTTGCGACGATATTCTTTATGCCAGCGCGACGGTTTTTACCGCCGATGGAAAGGCTACCGTCGTTATTTCCGGCGGGCACACTCAGGTTTCCAGAATTGAAAAGGACGGCGTCGTGCTGTTTAGCGCAGACAGCGGCGTTAAAACGGAGGAAACCGCGCCAGCGTGCCGCCTGGAAAGCTTTACCCTTGAACAGATCGTTGAATTTGCCCAGAGCGCTCCGCTTGAGAAGATAGCGTTTATCCTCGATGCCGCGCTGCTCAACGGCGAGCTGTCGCGAGAAGGGCTACGGGCACAGTACGGTTTGCATATCGGCTCCACGCTTCTGCGCCAGCAGGGTAGAGGCCTGCTGGCAAAGGATCTCCTAACCGACATTATGATTCGTACCTCAAGCGCGTCCGATGCCCGCATGGGCGGGGCTTGCCTGCCCGCGATGAGCAACTCCGGCTCTGGCAATCAGGGCATAACGGCGACGATGCCGGTCGTTGTCGTGGCGGAATACCTCGGCTGCGATCGTGAAAAGCTGGCGCGGGCGCTCATTCTCTCGCACTTAACGGCTATCTATATTCACCATCAGCTTCCTGCGTTATCCGCTCTGTGCGCGGCGACCACCGCAGCCATGGGCGCGGCGGCAGGCATGGCATGGCTCATTGACGGCAGCTATCGCACACTGTCGATGGCGATCGGCAGCATGATCGGCGACGTTAGCGGCATGATTTGCGATGGCGCATCAAACAGCTGCGCGATGAAAGTTTCCACAAGCGCGGCGGCTGCGTGGAAAGCGGTGCTGATGGCGTTGGACAACACCTGCGTAACGGGAAATGAAGGGATTGTGGCCGATGACGTCGAGCAATCTATCAGCAATCTTTGCGCGCTGGCGAGCCATGCGATGCAGCACACCGACCGGCAAATCATTGAAATCATGGCGAACAAAAACGCCTAAAAAACTCACCCCGGTCATGCCGGGGTAGATCCCTACAGGCTGACTTCTTCCTCCGCCAGCCGCACGTCCGCTTCGATAACGATGGCTTCAAGCTCGCTTAACATCTGGTCGTAGCTCAGCTCGGTGGCCGCGGTGTTGACGGCCACCGCTGGCAGAGGGGATAGCACTGCTTTTGGGCTATTTTTCCTGGCGGTTGATTTCTTACTCACTGATTTCTCCCGGTTTTAACAGCGTGATTCAGGCTTTACACCGGTAAATCTATCAGCAATGCGCGCAGCGAGGTATCTGCAACCAGCGTAATGTTAGCCTCGTCACGGATAAAAGCGCCGTCGCCGCAGGTCAGGGCTTCCTTCTCTTCCGTGTGCGTTTGCGCGTGAACGGTGCCGTGAATCGACTGCAGATAGGCGCGCGGGCCGTGCAGCTGGAAGCTCAGCTGTTCGCCTTTTTCCAGCTCGATATGGTGGATCCAAACCTGCTGGCGCAGCTGCAAACTCTCTTTGCTGCCGTCCGGCGAGGCGATGAGCTGCTGGGCTACGTCGGCGAGTTCGATTTTCTGCACCAGGGCATTTTCACGCTCCGGGCAGGCGTCAAGCCACAGCTGCATGCGGGTCAGCGGTTTCTCTTTGCTGAGGTTATGTTCGCTGTAGCTGATGCCCTGCTGGGTCGAAAGCAGCAGCGCTTCCCCGGCCCTGGCCTGCACGTGGTTGCCTTCGCTGTCGCGGTATTCGGCTTCACCTTCCAGAATCAGGTTGAGGATATCCACCTTCGGGTAGGTTCGCGGCTGGAACGACGCGCCTGGCGCAAGCACTTCCTGGTTGAGTACGCGCAAAGAGGCATAGCCCAGCAATTTCGGGTCGAAATAATGTCCAAAGGAAAACGTATAGCGCGCCTGCAGCCACCCGTAGTCCGCTTTCCCGCATTGTTTGGCACTTCTTGGCGTAATCATAATATCTTGACCTCTTTTTACACTAAACCCATGGTAAAGGTCTGGACGCTGCATTGTTAGCCAGTTAATCTGCTCGGTATGTTCAAATTTCCTGAATGAGAACGAGATGGCTAAAGAGAGAGCATTGACGCTTGAGGCGTTGCGGGTCATGGACGCAATAGACCGCCGTGGCAGCTTCGCCGCCGCGGCAGACGAGCTGGGGCGCGTTCCGTCGGCCCTGAGCTACACCATGCAAAAATTAGAAGAAGAATTGGACGTGGTGCTGTTTGACCGCTCTGGACATCGAACAAAATTCACCAACGTAGGCCGCATGCTTCTCGAGCGCGGGCGCGTGCTGCTCGAAGCCGCAGACAAGCTGACGACGGACGCCGAAGCCCTGGCGCGCGGTTGGGAAACCCATCTCACCATCGTTACCGAAGCATTGGTTCCCACGGGGAAACTGTTCCCGCTGATCGACAAGCTGGCGGACAAAGCCGATACCCAGCTTTCCATTATTACCGAAGTGCTGGCCGGCGCATGGGAAAGGCTGGAGCAGGGCAGGGCGGATATCGTGATCGCGCCCGATATGCACTTCCGTTCGTCTTCAGAAATTAACTCGCGCAAGCTCTATACCCTGATGAACGTTTATGTCGCCGCGCCCGACCATCCTATCCACAGCGAACCCGAGCCGCTGTCGGAGGTGACCCGCGTGAAGTATCGCGGCATTGCGGTAGCGGATACCGCCCGCGAACGCCCGGTGTTAACGGTGCAGCTATTAGACAAGCAGCCGCGCCTGACGGTGAGCACCATCGAAGATAAACGCCTGGCGCTGCTGGCAGGTTTGGGCGTGGCGACGATGCCGTATCCGCTTGTCGAGCAGGACATTGCCGAAGGGCGTTTACGCGTGGTCAGCCCGGAATACACCAACGAAATCGACATTATTATGGCGTGGCGGCGTGACAGCATGGGCGAAGCGAAGGCATGGTGCCTGCGGGAAATTCCTAAGCTCTTGAAGTAATCCGGACGCCCTCTCCCCGGCCCTCTCCCCCAGGAGAGGGGGAACTCCAATCAAATCCCCTCTCCCTGAGGGAGAGGGCTAGGGTGAGGGGGAAATTCTGTTGAAGTGTGTTATTCGACAATACTTTTAGGGCCAACGGCCAAAGGATCTGCGCCGAATCGGTTCTCACCCGGCGTGCCTTTCTGGCAGTTAAACGCCAGAATGATCAGCCAGCCGACGATTGGGATTAGCACCAGCAGCAGCCACCAGGCGGAACGATCGGTGTCGTGCAGGCGGCGGAACTGTACCGCCCAGGACGGAATCATCACGAACAGCCCGTAAACCGTGGTCAGTATCCCTTCATCGCCCGCAACGCGCAGGCCCAGCATTTTATCCAGAATGGATAGCACGCCGGTCAACACCAGGTTGACGAGGATAAACATCCAATATTCTTTGCGGCGCGCGCGTCCGCCAAAACCAATATAATTTCTTAAAACTTTGAAATACCAATCCATTTGCGGCCTGCCTTGAGTAGTCGTCAATCACTTGATCTCTAAGCGATCTCTTCCAAGAATAGCCGCGAATGAATTACACGTAAATCTTCAGCTCACTGAATCTTATCAACCTTTTCTAAACCGCACGTCGCGCCCGTGCGGCTCATCGAGATCCTGCGCGGGGCCAACTGAAATAATTCCGGTCGGGTTGATGGTTTTATGGCTGCGGTAATAGTGGTTGCGGATGTGCGCGAAGTTAACGGTTTCCGCAACGCCCGGCGTCTGATAAAGGTCGCGCAGGAAGCCATAAAGATTCGGGTAATCGCTGATACGGTGTTTATCGCACTTGAAGTGGGTAACGTAAACCGGGTCGAAGCGCACCAGCGTCGTCCACAGGCGGATATCGGCTTCGGTAAGGCCGTTGCCGGTAAGGTAGCGGTGCTTGTCGAGAATCTGCTCCAGGCGCGCCAGCGAATCGAAGAGCTTGCCCACCGCTTCGTCGTAGGCTTCCTGCGTGGTGGCAAATCCGGCTTTGTACACGCCGTTATTTACGGTGTCATAAATCCAGCCGTTCAGCTCGTCGATCTGCCCGCGCAGCTGCGGAGGGTAATAGTCACCGGCGCGTGCGCCCTGCGCGTCGAACGCGGTATTGAGCATGCGGATAATTTCCGCGGACTCGTTGCTGACCACGGTCTGGGTTTTCTTATCCCAAAGAACGGGTACGGTGACGCGACCGGTGTAGTCCGGATCGGCCTGAAGATAGAGCTGATAAAGGTATTCGTGCTGATAAAGCCCGTCGCCGGTGGCGTCCGGGAAGTCATCGGCGAACGTCCAGCCGTCCTCAAGCATCAGCGGATTCACCACCGAGACGGAGATAAAGGATTCCAGCCCCTTGAGCGCGCGCATAATCAGCGTGCGGTGCGCCCACGGGCAGGCAAGAGAAACATAGAGGTGGTAACGGCCTTTCTCGGCGGCAAAACCGCCTTTGCCCGTTGGCCCCGGCTCGCCATCGGCGGTCAGCCAGTTGCGGAACGCGGATTCCGAACGCTTAAAACGCCCGCCGGTGGACTTGGTGTCGTACCAGTTATCGTGCCAGACGCCGTCGATGAGCTGTCCCATGTTTCCCCCTCAAGATGTGCAAAAAGCGGGGACAACCCCGCTTGATGTGTCATTCGGATGACGGATGAGCGCCATCCGACATAACAATTCATTATAGAACGCTTACCATTTTTTATTCAGCAGACGGTCGATGCTGTACGCGCCCGGTCCGAAGATAGCCAGCAGCAGGTAGCCACCCGCGATGGTGAAGTTCTTCATGAACATAATGGAGTTCGGGCCCTGGGCGAAGTCACTGTGGAACAGGAATGCGGTCAGCAGGGTAAACACCGCGGTAATGATTGCCGTGGTACGGGTCAGGAAGCCGAACAGAATCGCCAGGCCGCCGCCGAACTCAAGCAGAATGGTCAACGGGAGCAGGAAGCCAGGAACGCCCATCGCTTCCATGTATTGTTGCGTGCCGGCATAGCCCGTAATTTTGCCCCAGCCTGCAACGATAAACAGGATTGGCATCAGGATACGTGCTAACAGAACACCAGCATCATCTAATTTTTTCATTTTACTCTCCAACGATTCTTTTAAGGGCGCTATCAACCCGGGGATGATTGTCTTCGCAATTTCCGGTAGTTACCGGCAGTTGCTGTCGATGGAGGGGATATTAAACGTGACGGTGGGTGATTGTTAGCAAGGATAATCGACAATCTACTTCAAATATCTTGAGCAAGCGGAGGGGTAAAAAAAATGCCGCCCCTGAGGACGGCACGTTGTTTAGTGCGTTTGCTGCTGAACCGTGTTGCGAATCAGCCGCCAGGCGCTCCAGGCACCGAAGCCACGCTTGCCCCAGCGCATCAGCATGCTGGGGTGACGAACGCTCCAGATTGCCAGCACGCTGCTTGCAATCAGCGCGTAGCTGCGCAGGCTAACCAGAGTAATCCAGCCGCGATCGTAAGCCCCGGTTGCTTCCAGCCAGTCGCGTTTTCCCGCGCTGAGATCCAGCCTTTGCTGCTGGATGCGGCTTAGCAGCAACGCCTTACGCTTATCGCGTTCCCGGTCACTCATGACTTATCGTCCTCCAGCAGCTCGCGATCATTTTCCAGCTCGCGGCGGGTATGGCGCAGCAGCGTGGATTTGCGAGATTTGGTGAGCGTCCAGATACCGCCTATCAGCGCAAGCGCCAGCAGCACGACGGTGGTGGCAATCATCGCATTAAGACGATACTGCGGATCGATTGCCCAGATAACCAGCACCATCAGACTCATCAGCCCAAAGGCAGCAAACAGCATGGTTAACCCCAGCATCAACAGCAGCTGGACGATGTGAGCCTTTTCTTCCTCCAGTTCAACCACCGCGAGGCGTACACGAGTCTCCACCATTCCGACAATGATGGTCACCAGGCGCTGGCCGATACCGAGGACGCTTTTACCCGGCCCTTGAGGTTGACGAGAATCAGCCATAATCAGCGACGCGACATCAGAACGCCGATGACGATGCCGACCGCGGCCCCGATCCCGACGCCGGTCCATGGATTTTCACGCACGTAATCATCCGCTTTTGACGCCGCTTCACGCGTTTGTTTGGCAATCACGTCGCTGGTTTCGCCAAGGCGGTGGCGGCTCTCTTTCAACGCTTTTTCAGCTTTGCCGCGCAGTTTTTCCAGCTCGTTTTTAGACTTATCCGTCGATGCGCTCAGCACCTCTTCAAGGGTATCTGCCAGGGATTTCAACTCAGCGCGCAAATGTTCTGATGTAGTATCTTTTGACATGGTGCTCTCCAGGTGTTTGAGGTGTTAATCCTTAGACTTTAGTAATCACGGGCTTCCAGTGCTTTCAGCTCGTGCTCTGCTTCAGATAGCTTTTGTTCACGCTTGGTAATTTTGTCAGCGTCGCCTTTCTGGCGGGCTTCCTGAAGATCCGCTTTACGTTCAGCGATCTCTTCCTTTTGTTTGGTGATTTTTTTCTGGTGATCAGCTCGCAGGCTGCTGTCGCTGCAGTTTGCGCGGACTTCCTTAAGCGCTTTATTCAGCCCGTCAATACGGTGCTGATTGTTGTGCTTTTCCGCATAGCCAATTTCACGCTGTATGTCCGCCTCTTTTTCGCCGCACAGCGAAGCCGCCTGCGTAGCAGAGGTCAGTGATAACAGGGCAAGAGCCAGTACGGTACGGTAGTTCATGATAGTGACCTTCCATTGTGAATGTGTGTATTGCCGCAAAGCTGCACACCCATAGTCCAGTTATTCCGATAAAGACGCTGATTTGTAGCGGTTAATGCCAACACAAGCATAGTCAGAAATTGGGTAAAAACCCAATTTCCGTTTACAAATTCAGAATTCTGGAGGGGGATTAGCCAATGCGGTCGGCTTGAGTACGCAGGCGTGAAAGCCAGGTAGTGGCGCTGTTATCATCATCCTGCTGGGCGATGACGTAGCCGTGGGGCAGCGTTCTGTACAGCACCGCTTTGGCGGCTTCGCTCTGCACGCTGGAATCAAACTTAATTAATAACGCGTCGTTATCCGGGGTAATACTGTTAAAGCGAATGCCGTTAGCATCCAGGTGATGCCAGACCAAAAAACCGTCCGGCATGCTGACACCCTGGTGGCTCGCGCGGATCTGCAAGGTGGACTCTGTCCTTTGCATTCCGGACCAGATAAGCAGCGCGCATACGGCAAGACCGCCGACCAGCAGCGCCACCTTCAGGCGACGGTTAAATTCTAATTTCATCGTAATCCCCTAGCCGCGGTTACCGTATTTCTTACGCCAAAGCACAATTAACGAACCGATCAGGCCAAACACCAGCAGCACCACCGGCAGCAGCATCAGGCAGGACATCAAGGCATCTTCATACTTCAGGAATACCGGCGTTTTGCCGAGCAAATATCCCAGAGTGGTCAGGATTAGCACCCAAAGCAGACCGCTCATCCAGTTAAAGAACTGGAAGCGCGCATTACTCAGACCCGATAAACCCGCAATAGTTGGTAACAGGGTGCGAACAAATGCAATGAATCTACCGAGCAGCAGTGCGGACAGGCCGTGCTTATGGAAAAGGCTGTGCGCACGCTGGTGATAATGGGCCGGCAGGTGCGAAAGCCAGTTTTGCACGGTGCGCGTATTGCCGAGCCAGCGTCCTTGAATATAGCTCAACCAGCAGCCGAGGCTTGCGGCGGCGGTGAGTAATAAGATGGTTTCCGGGAAACCCATTGCCCCTTTGGCAATAAGTACGCCCACTAAAACGAGAAGACTGTCGCCGGGGAGGAAGGCTGCTGGAAGTAATCCATTTTCCAGAAAGAGAATCATGAATAACACGAAATAAAGCATGCCAATCATCCCCGGATTGGCGAGCGTTTCAAAATCCTGGCTCCAGAGAGCGGTAAGCAGTTGCGTCAAAAGTTCCATTCACTATTCCTGGCACATCGTTAAGGTCGCCGGTTTAAATCGGGTAAAGAGGAATAACGGCACTGTTAGGGTTTTTATTAAGCCGTCTTAGTCACTATCTGATTAAGCCTGTCGCCACAAATCCTTGTGTATGCGATGGAGACGGGTGGAGGATAAAGGCCCTCACTGACAGTGAAATTGCATCTAATTGTAACAAAGGCATGAGTAATGCGTCACAGTATTTGTGCTTTGTTGATGAATGATTTTGCTTACTGGGGGAGGGGCTGGCGAGGGTATTTACAAACGCTGACACTATTGGTTGGTTTGCTTACCCTCGGGCAGGAAAATGACTATTTTTGACCGTTTGCCGCCGTATCCAGGTGAACTACCGGATTTTCAGCAAAGAGATAGCGATCGGCATTGAATTCAAAATCATCGCTGGTGGCGTTAAACAGCATTTGCTTAGTGTTTTCGAGGTGCTGCCACATCGCCAGCTTGGCTGCATGAGAATCTTTACGGATCAACGCTTTAAGAATGCTGTCGTGGTCGTCGCACCAGTTATCAACGGTACGTTTATCGATGTGCTCGTGCAGCTTTTTCCAGTACGGGTTGTGAATACGCTGGCTCCACATCTTTTCCACGATAGCGGCGAGGGCGCTGTTCTGGGTGGCGAGGGCAACCTGCGTATGGAAATGGAGATCCCACTCTGAATCGCGGAAGCTCTGCTCGTTACGCGCCATCTCCTGGATTTCCATCAGCTTGACGATATCCTGCTTCGTCACCTGTGTAGCTGCAAACTCGGCGATATTGCTTTCGATAAGCTGACGCGCCTGCAGCAGCTCAAACGGCCCGAAGCTTGCGAACTCAAAACGCTCATCCGGCAGGTTGGTATGCTTTGCCTGGCTGGACATGACGTGAATACCCGACCCCTTGCGCACCTCCACGTAGCCTTCAACCTCAAGCATGATGATCGCTTCGCGCACCACGGTGCGGCTGACGTTCTTCTCTTCGGCAATAAAACGCTCTGCCGGAAGCTTTTCGCCCACCTGGTATACGCCGTTTTCAATGCGGTGTTTTAGCTCTGCGGCCAGCTGCTGATACAGGCGGCGAGGTTCCATGACTTCCATACGTGGCTCCGGGAGATACTGCGGGGATGACTTGATTTGTTATACCACTTTTCTCATCTGTGCTCCACCGCGACGCGGGCGTCCGAAAGTGTAAAAAAGGAGTTTGAAGAAGGATGCGCAGAAATGAAAAGCCGCCCGGAAGGCGGCTTAGTGGGGAGCGTTAAGACTGGGTCGCCGGAGCGTTACTACTCGGCGTATCGACCAGCTCGCTGATCGGTTTGTTTTTAAGCACCGTCCAGATAACGATGGCACCGAGCAGGTCAAACACCGCCAGCGCAGCAAACAGCGGGCTGAAGCCAAGGGTATCGGCGAGCGCGCCGACCACCAGGGCAAACAGCGTACTTGCCGTCCACGCCGCCATGCCGGTCAGGCCGTTCGCGGTTGCCACTTCGTTACGGCCGAAGACGTCGGAAGACAGTGTAATCAGCGCACCGGAAAGCGCCTGGTGAGCGAAGCCGCCGACGCACAGCAGGGCAATCGCCGCGTACGGGCTGGTAAACAGACCGATAGTTCCCGGCCCAATCATCAGCACCGCGCCCATGGTCACCACCATTTTGCGCGACACGATAAGGTTCACGCCAAACCAGCGCTGGAACAGCGGTGGCAGATAGCCGCCGAGGATACAGCCGAGGTCGGCAAACAGCATCGGCATCCAGGCAAACATCGCGATCTCTTTTAGGTTAAAGCCGTAGACTTTAAACATAAACAGCGGGATCCAGGCGTTGAACGTCCCCCAGGCCGGTTCTGCCAGGAAGCGCGGCAGGGCGATACCCCAGAACTGACGGTTCTGAACGATCTGCCAGGCGGACATCTTCTTGCTGTTGTTGGTCTGGTGATGGGCTTCCTGCCCGCCAATGATGTACTCACGCTCTTCTTCGGTTAACTTTTTCTGGTCGCGCGGGTGCTTGTAGAAGAACAGCCAGGCGAGGGCCCAGGCGAAGCTCAGCACGCCGGAAATCACAAACGCCATCTGCCAGCTGTGCATCAGGATTGCCCACACCACCAGCGGCGGCGCAATCATCGCACCAATAGAAGAGCCGACGTTAAAGTAGCCCACGGCAATAGAACGTTCTTTCGCCGGGAACCACTCGCTGCTCGCCTTCAGGCCCGCAGGAATCATCGCCGCTTCCGCCGCACCGACCGCGCCACGCGCCACGGCCAGGCCGCCCCAGCTTCCCGCAAGCGCGGTCGCGCCGCAGAAAATGGCCCAGGCGATAGCAAAGAACGCATAGCCGATTTTGGTGCCGAGAATATCAAGGACGTAGCCCGCAACGGGCTGCATGATGGTGTAACAGGCCGAATAGGCCGCGATAATATAGGAATATTGCTGAGTGGAGATGTTCAGCTCCTGCATCAGCGTCGGCGCGGCGGCTGCCACGGTATTACGAGTAAGATAGCCCAGCACGGTGCCCAGCGTTACTAACGCAATCATGTACCAGCGTAAGCCTTTAATCTTTCGCATTTCGAACCTCATCCCGTCTTATAAACAGCCATGCTGCTGGCTGTACGTCAGGCTTTTGCCTGAGCGTTAGTTCTATGAGGGGTTCATGCCGGGAGCAGTGCCCGGTAAGACCCGTATCTTGCCAGTTAAAAAAATGCCTTTGGCAATTCCCGGTGTCCGTACCGTTTTTGCGCTGTTAGTGAGGCCAGCGTCTGTTGCTATCCCTTAAGAGGTATTGCGACGGCTGCAAGATAACTTGTCATACATCTTTAAAAGTTGAGTGACATCACAAAAGCGTTTTTCAGCTCACTCTTAGGGGTTAGCGGCCTGAAGGCCAGTAATGGCGCGGGTTTATGGCGATTTTTATACAGAGTATTAACAATAAAAGTGTGGTTTTTGTGATGAATCACGCAAAAATTCAGTCGGTCTGTGGAAATTGGTGTGATAACTTTGTCGTCATTATGCGCAAGCATCGAACTGTTACGTACAGAGGAATCACACACATGACCGCGTTTATGACTGAAGATTTTCTTCTCGATACCGAATTCGCCCGCCGTCTGTTCCACGACTACGCTAAAGATCAGCCGATTTTCGACTACCACTGCCATTTACCGCCGCAGCAGGTTGCGGAAAACTACCGCTTCAAAAACCTGTATGACATCTGGTTAAAAGGCGACCACTACAAGTGGCGTGCGATGCGCACCAACGGCGTGGCCGAGCGTCTGTGTACCGGCGACGCAAGCGACCGCGAGAAGTTCGATGCCTGGGCCGCGACCGTTCCGCACACCATCGGCAACCCGCTCTATCACTGGACTCACCTCGAGCTGCGCCGCCCGTTCGGCATTACCGGCAAGCTGCTTTCCCCCGCTACCGCAGATGAAATCTGGAACCAGTGCAACGACCTGCTGGCGCAGGATGACTTCACCGCGCGTGGCATCATGAAGCAGATGAACGTGAAAATGGTCGGCACCACCGACGACCCGATCGACGACCTGCGCTACCACCGCCAGGTGGCCGAAGACGGTTTCGACATTAAAGTGCTGCCAAGCTGGCGTCCGGATAAAGCCTTCAACATCGAACAGCCGACCTTTGCCGATTACATGAGCAAGCTGGCGGACGTCTCCGATACCGACATTCGCCGCTTCAGCGATCTGCTGTCTGCTCTGAACAAACGTCTTGACCACTTCGCCGAGCACGGCTGTAAGGTGTCGGACCACGCGCTGGACGTCGTGCTGTTTGCCGAAGCTGACGAAGCGACGCTCGACGGCATCCTGGCAAGCCGCCTGTCCGGCAACGAACTGAGCGAGCACGAAGTCGCGCAGTTCAAAACCGCCGTGCTGGTCTGGCTGGGCGCGCAGTACAGCCGTCGCGGCTGGGTGCAGCAGTACCACATCGGCGCGCTGCGCAATAACAACCAGCGCCAGTTCAAACTGCTGGGCGCAGACGTGGGCTTCGACTCCATCAACGACCGCCCGATGGCCATCGAACTCTCCCGCCTGCTGAGCAAGCAGAACGAAAACAACGAGCTGCCAAAAACCATTCTTTACTGCCTGAACCCGCGTGATAACGAAGTGATCGGCACCATGGTCGGCAACTTCCAGGGCGAAGGGATGCCGGGCAAAATGCAGTTCGGCTCCGGCTGGTGGTTCAACGATCAGAAAGACGGTATGGAACGCCAGATGACCCAGCTTGCGCAGCTTGGCCTGCTGAGCCGCTTCGTCGGCATGCTGACCGACAGCCGCAGCTTCCTGTCCTATACGCGTCACGAATATTTCCGCCGCATTCTCTGCCAGATGATTGGCCGCTGGGTCGCCGCGGGCGAAGCGCCAGCCGACATAAACCTGCTGGGTGAAATGGTGAGAAACATCTGCTTTAACAATGCCCGTGATTACTTCGGCATTGAACTGAACTGATCCGGCTCGAGGTTGATATGCAATACATCAAGATCCATTCGCAGGACAACGTCGCCGTCGCGTTAGTGGACCTGGCAGAAGGCGAAGTTGTGAATGTGGAAGGCGTGGAAGTTACCCTGCGCCAGCCGGTTGTGCGCGGCCATAAGTTTGCGCTGTGCACCATCGCTCAGGATGAGAACATCATTAAGTACGGGCTGCCGATCGGCCACGCGCTGGCGGCAATTGCGGCGGGTGAACACATTCACTCGCACAATGCCCGCACCAATCTGAGCGATCTGGACGAGTATCGCTATCAACCCGATTTTCAGCCGCTTGCACAACAGGCGGCGGATCGCGACGTCAACGTTTACCGCCGCAGCAACGGCGCGGTGGGCGTGCGTAACGAGCTGTGGATCCTGCCGACGGTGGGCTGCGTCAACGGCATCGCGCGCCAGATCCAGAATCGTTTTCTTAAGCAGAATAACGACGCGGAAGACATCGACGGCGTGTTTCTCTTCGGCCATCAGTTTGGCTGTTCGCAGCTTGGCGATGACCACATAAATACCCGAACCATGCTGCAAAACATGGTGCGCCATCCGAACGCGGGCGCGGTGCTGGTGATTGGCCTCGGCTGCGAAAACAACCAGGTGAATGCCTTCCGCGACACGCTGGGCGAATACGATGCGGAACGCGTCCACTTTATGATCTGCCAGCAGCAGGACGACGAGGTGGAAGCGGGGCTGGAACAGCTACAGCAGCTGTATGAAGTCATGCGTCACGACAAGCGCCAGCCGGGCAAGCTCAGCGAGCTTAAATTCGGCCTGGAATGCGGCGGGTCAGACGGCCTGTCCGGCATCACCGCGAACCCGATGTTAGGCCGCTTCTCCGACTACATGGTGGCGAACGGTGGCACAACGGTGCTGACCGAGGTGCCTGAAATGTTCGGCGCGGAACGTATTTTGATGAGCCACTGCCGTGACGAATCCACCTTTGAAAAGACCGTCACCATGGTCAACGACTTCAAACAGTACTTTATCGCGCACAACCAGCCGATCTACGAAAACCCGTCGCCGGGTAACAAAGCCGGTGGCATCACGACGCTTGAGGAAAAATCCCTTGGCTGCACGCAAAAGGCCGGGGAAAGCGAAGTGGTGGACGTGCTGCGCTACGGCGAACGGCTGAAAACGCCGGGACTGAACCTGCTCAGCGCGCCGGGCAACGACGCGGTCGCGACCAGCGCGCTCGCCGGAGCGGGCTGCCACATGGTGCTGTTCAGCACCGGGCGCGGCACGCCGTACGGCGGATTTGTACCAACGGTGAAAATCGCTACCAACAGCGAGCTGGCGACCAAAAAGCCGCACTGGATTGACTTCGACGCCGGAAAGCTGCTGCACGGCAGCGACATGCCAACGTTGTTAAGCCAGTTTATTGATACTATCGTTGACATCGCCAACGGCAAAAAAACCTGTAACGAACGCAACGACTTCCGCGAACTGGCCATCTTCAAAAGCGGCGTGACGCTGTAGGCCGGGCATGCAGGGCGGGTAAGCATCAGGCCACCCGCCGATATTTTTGGTGGAGGGCGTGGCCGCCCGTCCACCCTGGACAACAGGACTGGCACGGATGATATCCGCGTATTGGGTAGCCCAGGGCGTCGGTGTACTCGCCTTTCTGATCGGAATCACCACCTTCATCAACCGCGACGAGCGGCGCTTCAAGCTCCAGCTGGCGGCCTACAGCGCCATCATCGGCATCCACTTTTTTCTGATGGGCGCAAGCCCGGCGGGCATGAGCGCCGAGCTTAACGCTATCCGCACCGTCATTTCCCTACGCACCCGCAGCCTGTGGGTGATGGCGCTGTTTATCGCTCTGACCCTTGGCTTCGGGCTTGCCAAATTCAATCATCTCATCGAACTGCTGCCGATACTGGGCACCGTCGCCAGCACCTGGGCGCTGTTTCGCTGCTCCGGGCTTACGACGCGCTGCGTGATGTGGTGTTCGACGGCCTGCTGGGTAACGCACAACTTCTGGTTGGGGTCGATTGGCGGGACGCTAATAGAAGGGAGTTTCCTGGTGATGAACGGCCTGAATATCATTCGCTTCTGGCGCATGCAGCGACGCGGGATTGACCCGTTTAGCGCGGAGAAGCAGGTGCAAAGCCAGGAATAAATCTCCCCACCGGAGCGGCGGGGAGAAGGGGAGGATTAACCGCGCGAGCGTAGAGGCTGGTCGTCGGCAAGACGCGCGTCCTCCGCCTGACAAACCGCTGCGGTAAACAGCACGTCGGTAGAGGAGTTGAGCGCCGTCTCGCAGGAATCCTGCAGCACGCCGATGATAAAGCCGACCGCCACCACCTGCATGGCAATCTCGTTCGGGATGCCAAACAGGCCGCAGGCCAGCGGGATCAGCAGCAGCGAGCCGCCCGCCACGCCGGAAGCCCCACAGGCGCACAGCGCCGCGACCACGCTCAGCAGCACCGCCGTCAGCATATCGACCGGCACGCCCAGCGTATGCACCGCCGCCAGCGTCAGCACCGTAATGGTAATCGCCGCACCGGCCATGTTAATGGTCGCGCCCAGCGGAATGGACACGGAATAGGTATCGCGGTCGAGATTCATCTTCTCGCACATCGCCATGTTCACCGGAATGTTGGCCGCCGAGCTGCGGGTGAAGAACGCGGTGACGCCGCTTTCACGCAGGCAGGCGAACACCAGCGGATACGGGTTACGGCGCGTGGTGATAAACACCAGCAGCGGGTTAATAACCAGCGCCACGCCGAACATGCAGCCCAGCAGCACCAGCAGCAGCTGCGCGTAGCTCCACAGCGTGGAGAAGCCGGTAGTGGCAAGCGTTGAGGCCACCAGGCCAAAGATACCGATCGGCGCAAAGCGAATCACTACCTTCACGATAAAGGTTACGGCGGTGGACAGATCGTTAATCAGGCTCTTGGTGGTTTCGCTGCCGTGACGCAGCGCAAAGCCGAGGCCGACGGCCCACACCAGAATCCCGATGTAGTTGGCGTTCAGCAGCGCGTGGATTGGGTTGGCGATAATGCTCATCAGCAGACCCTGCATCACCTCGACGATGCCCGATGGCGGGGTGATATCCGTCGCGCCGGTGGCGAGATGCAGCGTTGAAGGGAACAGGAAGCTTATCACCACGGCGGTGAGCGCCGCGGCGAAGGTGCCGAAGACGTAAAGCACCAGAATCGGGCGGATATTGGTTTTTGCCCCGTGCTGGTGGTTGGTGATCGACGCCATGACCAGCGTCAGCACCAGCACCGGTGCCACGGCCTTCAGCGCGCCAACGAATAGCGTGCCCAACAGGCCCGCGGCGATTGCGGCGGGTTTTGAGACCAGCGCGAGGGCGATGCCCAGCACCAGGCCGATAAGAATTTGTTTAACCAGGCTGCCGTGGGCGAGCTTTGCGAAAAGTCCTGGGGATTGTTTTGCCATGCGTTACCTTCCTGTAATGTCCGTCGTCCAAATCCACATCTGCGCTCTGAGGCGTTTTGCCGTGTGGATGTAAGAAAATGTGTTTGCACGGTGGAGTATAAGGAAAAGCCAGGGGCCAGGAAGCGTTAAAAACCAAATATTACGTTCACATCCAGGTTTTATAACTGATCATTAACAATGTTGTGACATTGTCGACAGATGCAGTGAAGGACGTTGTTTTCTCGGCGGATGGCGCTACCGCTTATCCGCCCTACGGTTGTGTTGATCGTGTAGGTCGGGTAAGACGAATTCCGCCACCCGACATTTCCGGCGGATGGCGCTAGCGCTTATCCGCCCTGCGGTTGTGTTGATCGTGTAGGTCGGGTAAGGCGAATGCCGCCACCCGACATTTCCGGCGGATGGCGCTACCGCTTATCCGCCCTACGGTTGTGTTGATCGTGTAGGTCGGGTAAGGCGAATGCCGGCACCCGACATTTCCGGCGGATGGCGCTACCGCTTATCCGCCCTGCGGTTGTGTTGATCGTGTAGGTCGGGTAAGGCGAATGCCGCCACCCGACATTTTCGGCGGATGGCGCTACCGCTTATCCGCCCTACGGTTGTGTTGATCGTGTAGGTCGGGTAAGACGAATTCCGCCACCCGACATTTCCGGCGGATGGCGCTACCGCTTATCCGCCCTACGGTTGTGTTGATCGTGTAGGTCGGGTAAGGCGAATGCCGCCACCCGACATTTTCGGCGGATGGCGCTTACGTTTCTCCACCCGACACAATTACTTCGCTAATTTCCTGCGATCGTTACGCGCGTTCACCACGGCGTTAATCACCAGCGTTAGCGCCAGAATACCGCCCACCACGCCCAGCGAAATCGCAATCGGGATATGGTAGAAATCAACAATCAGCATCTTCACGCCGATAAACACCAGGATCACCGACAGGCCGTACTTCAGCATCGAGAAGCGTTCCGCCACGCCGGCCAGCAGGAAGTACATGGCGCGCAGGCCGAGGATGGCGAACAGGTTAGACGTCAGCACGATGAACGGGTCGGTGGTCACCGCGAAGATAGCCGGAATGCTGTCGACCGCGAAAATCACGTCGCTCAGCTCCACCAGAATCAGCACCAGCAGCAGCGGCGTGGCAAACAGCAGGCCGTTTTTGCGCACGAAGAAATGCTCGCCTTCGATTTTATCCGTCATGCGCAGATGGCCGCGCAGCCAGCGCACCAGCGGCTTGTCGCCGATACCGCCTTCATCCTCTTTCGCCAGCGCCATCTTGATACCGGTGAACAGCAGGAACGCGCCGAAGACGTACAGCAGCCATTCGAACTGGGTAATCAGCCAACTGCCCGCGAAAATCATCACCGTACGCAAGATAATCGCGCCCAGCACGCCGTAAACCAGCACGCGGCGCTGGAGGGCGGCAGGCACCGAGAAATAGCTAAACAGCATCAGCCAGACGAAGACGTTATCCACCGCCAGGGCTTTTTCAATCAGATAACCGGTGAGGAAGGCGAGTGCCTGGGTGTCCGCCACTTCGCGCCCGGAGGTACCGGTGAGATACCACCAGAAGGCGGCGTTAAACAGCAGGGAAAGCGTAACCCACACCAGAGACCAGGCGGCGGCCTGCTTCATCGACATGGTATGCGAGCCTTTACGGCCCTGAAGCAGGAGGTCGATTGCCAGCATGATGACAACGACGACGGCGAAGCCGCCCCACAGTAACGGCGTGCCAACACTATTCATAAGAGATTCCTTCAAAAACAAAAACGGCCAACGTCGGAAGACGCCAGCCGCTTTCGCTTGCAACAGGGATCTCGCCTTCCGGCAAGGTCTCACTTACAACGCGGAATGGATTTTAGTGAAAAAAACCATTCGCATTGCCCGGCAACCGGGTGCTTGCGCACCGTAATGACGATTAACCGGCAATGAAGTTACTCCCCTTTGCAGGTAACAAAATATTACGACATATCATTTCGGTCAATATCTCGTAACCTGCCTTTTACACAGCTTTACGCCGTGAGGGTCGCGGGCACATCGTCCGCCGGGAATTTCACCCCCGTCTGCGCACGTATTTCCGTGGCAAGCGTTGAGGTAATACGCGACGTGACAAGCCCTGCATGATTCACTTCGTTGTCTGCCACCAGGCGAGCAAAGGTTTCGGCTTCATACAGCATAGTATTGATGTGCTGCGGCAGTGACAGATCCTGCGGCTTACCGCCGCGCGGCACGAAGGTGATGCGCTGGCACTCGGAAATCTTCTCGATGACCAGCGAGCCCGCTTCACCCTGAATTTCGCTCGGAATCACCGAATCGCTCACCTTGGAGTGCAGCAGGTTCACGTCGAACTCGCCGTAGTTCATCTGCACCGAACCGTGGGCATCGACGCCGCTTTCCAGCAGCGTCGCGGTGGCGTGTACGGAATGCGGCTCGCCCCAGAGCGCGACGGCCGTGGCCAGCGTGTAGAAACCGATATCCATGATCGAGCCGTTCGACCAGGCCGGGTTAAAGGTGTTCGGGTTTTCGCCGTCCAGGTAGCGCTGATAGCGGGAGGAATACTGGCAGTAGTTGAGCAGCGCCTTGCGGACTTTGCCGATTTTTGGCAGCGCCTGCTGCAGGGCGATAAAGTTCGGCAGGCTCGCGGTTTTGAACGCTTCGAACAGCACGACCTGATTATCACGCGCGCAGGCAATGGCGGCTTCGACCTCGCGAATGTTCGAGGCCAGCGGCTTCTCGCAGATCACGTGCTTCTTGTGGTTTAAGAAGAGGATACTTTGCGGCGCGTGCAGGGCGTTCGGGCTTGCGATATACACTGCGTCAATCGCATCGCTCTGCGCCATGGCGTCGAGGTCGGTAAACAGGTGCTCAACGGGATAATCGTTGGCAAAAGCCTGCGCCTGTTCGAGGGTGCGGGAGTAAACGGCGGTAAGCTTATAGTGACCACTTTCGTGGGCGGCATCGACGAACTGTCGGGTGATCCAGTTAGTTCCAACCACGGCAAATCGAATCATAAATGGGTCCAGGTAAGAGGTTTATCGTTAATGGCGGGCGCGTTCAGCTCCCACCCGTGCAGGACGCGTAGGGTGGATAAGCGTTAGCGCCATCCACCGATTCGTTAAGCAGAACCTTTTAACGCCAGCTGCGTGAGCCACAGGCGCGTATCAAACTCAAACTGATGATACTGCGGCTCCATATGGCAGCACAGCGAGTAAAACGCCTTGTTGTGATCTTTCTCTTTCAGGTGCGCTAACTCGTGCACCACGATCATTCTCAGAAAGGCTTCGGGCGCGGATTTAAACACCGTCGCCACGCGGATCTCCGCTTTTGCCTTCAGCTTGCCGCCCTGCACGCGTGAAATCGCCGTGTGCAGGCCCAGCGCGTTATTCAGAACGTGAATTTTGCTGTCGTAAGCGACCTTATTGATCGGCGGCGCGTTGCGCAGATATTGGCTTTTCAGATCCTGGGTATAAGCGTAAAGCGCCTTGTCCGTGGCGACGTTGTGGCTGTCCGGGTAACGCTTTTCCAGCACTTCGCCAAGCCGCTGCTCGGCGATCAGCGTGCGAACCTGCGAAAGCAAATGCTCGGGATAGCCGCTTAAATAAATCAGTTCGCTCATGCTTGTCTCAGGTTGAGGGAAAAAAGGGTATACTCTCGCCCCCATTCGGGGATAACGCCGAAATTTTACCATCCAGGAGGGCCGATGAGCCAATTAGACAACGGTTTCCGTTCACTGACACTAAAACGTTTCCCGGAAACGGACGACGTCAACCCGCTTCAGGCGTGGGAAGCGGCGGATGAGTATCTGCTGCAACAGCTGGACGACACCGAAATCAGCGGCCCGGTCCTGATTTTTAACGACACCTTTGGCACGCTGGCCACCGTGTTGGCCGAGCACAAGCCATACAGCATCAGCGATTCGTACCTCAGCGAACTGGCGACGCGCCAGAACCTGAACAACAACGACATCATTGAATCTAACGTGACGTTCCTGGACAGCACCGCGCCTTATCCGCAGGCGCCGGGCACCGTGCTTATCAAAATTCCAAAAACGTTGGCACTGCTCGAACAGCAGCTGCGCGCCCTGCGCAAGGTTGTGACGCCTGAAACGCGTATTCTCGCTGGCGCAAAAGCCCGCGATATTCATAACTCCACGCTTGAGCTGTTCGAGAAGATCCTCGGCCCGACCACCACCACGCTGGCATGGAAAAAGGCGCGCCTGATTAATGGCACCTTCACCAACCCGGATCTGAAAGACGCCCCGGAAACCCTGAGCTGGAAGCTGGACGGCACGCCGTGGACGATTCACAACCACGCGAACGTCTTCTCCCGCACCGGTCTGGATATCGGCGCACGCTTTTTTATCGAGAATCTGCCGACGGGTCTGGAAGGGGAAATTGTGGACCTGGGCTGCGGCAACGGCGTAGTCGGTCTGCACCTGCTCGACCAGAACCCGGAAGCGCAGGTGGTGTTTGTGGACGAATCGCCGATGGCGGTGGCCTCAAGCCGCCTGAACGTTGAAACCAACATGCCGGAAAACCTCGACCGCTGCGAGTTTATGATCAACAACGCGCTGTCGGGCGTGGAGCCGTACCGCTACAACACTATTCTGTGCAACCCGCCGTTCCACCAGCAGCACGCGCTGACCGACCAGGTTGCGTGGGAAATGTTCCACCATGCCCGCCGCTGCCTCGTGAACAACGGCGCGCTGTATATCGTGGCAAACCGCCACCTGGACTACTTCCGCAAGCTGAAGAAAATCTTCGGCAACTGCGACACGGTCGCCTCGAACACCAAATTCGTGGTGCTCAAGGCCGTGAAGCTAGGCCGTCGCCGCTAAATCTCCAGCGCTAAACGGGTGCCCTGCGCAATCGCGCGCCGGGCATCCAGCTCCATCGCCACGTCCGCCCCGCCAATCAAATGCAACGTTTTACCCAGCTCGCGTAGCGGCTCGACCAGTTCGCGACGAGGATCCTGCCCGGCGCAGATAATCACGTTATCCACCGCCAGCAGCTGCGGTTCGCCGCTAATCGTAATGTGCAGCCCTTCGTCATCAATACGTTCGTAGCCCACGCCCGCCAGCATCTTCACGCCGCGCGCCAGAAGCGTAGTGCGGTGGATCCAGCCCGTTGTTTTGCCGAGGCCTTCGCCGGGTTTGCTGGTTTTACGCTGTAGCATAACAATCTGTCGCGGGCTTTTGGTCAGGTGAACGCCTTCCGGGCGCAGCCCACCCGCGTGTTGCAGGCTGGTATCGATGCCCCATTCCACGCAGAACTCGGCGATATTCTGGCTGGTGGACTGGCCCTGCTGGCTGAGGTACATCGCCGCGTCGAAGCCGATGCCGCCCGCGCCGATAATCGCCACGCGCTCGCCAACCGGAGCCTTGTCGCGCAGCACGTCGATATAGCTCAGCACCTTAGGATGCGTAATCCCGTCGATGAGCGGCATGCGTGGTTCAATGCCGCAGGCGAGGATCACCTCGTCGAACGCCTGCAGCATTGGAGCATTTACGTGCTGATTTAGCCGAACGTCCACGCCCGTCAGCGCCAGCATGCGGCGGTAATAGCGCAGCGTTTCGTAAAACTCTTCCTTGCCGGGGATCTGCTTGGCGATATTAAACTGCCCGCCGATTTCCGCCGCCGCGTCGAAGAGGGTGACCTTATGCCCGCGCCCGGCGGCGTTCACCGCGAACGCAAGACCGGCCGGGCCCGCGCCAACCACCGCCAGGTTTTTGGTCGTTTTAGCCGGGACAATCGGCATTTTGGTTTCGTGACAGGCGCGCGGGTTCACCAGGCAGGACGTCACCTTGCCGAGGAAAATCTGGTCCAGGCACGCCTGGTTGCAGCCGATGCAGGTGTTGATCTCGTCTTCGCGGCCCTGCTGCGCCTTGGATACCAGCTCCGCGTCCGCGAGGAACGGGCGCGCCATCGACACCATGTCCGCGTCGCCGTTTGCCAGGATCTCCTCGGCGGTTCGCGGATCGTTGATGCGGTTGGTCGTCACCAGCGGGATCGACACCAGGCCTTTAAGCTTGCGTGTTACCCAGCTGAACGCACCGCGCGGAACGGGCGTGGCGATGGTCGGGATCCGCGCTTCGTGCCAGCCGATGCCGGTGTTAATCAGCGTTGCGCCAGCCCCTTCGATGGCTTTTGCCAGCTGCACGGCTTCGTCAAACGTGCCGCCGCCGTCCACCAGATCGAGCATCGAAAGGCGATAAATAATGATGAAGTCCGGCCCGACCTTCTCGCGCACGGCGCGTACCACCTCAACGGCAAAGCGCATGCGACGCGGGTAGTCGCCGCCCCATTCGTCGTCGCGCTGGTTGGTGCGCGCGGCTAAAAACTGGTTAATCAGATAGCCTTCCGAGCCCATGATCTCCACGCCGTCGTACCCGGCCTGCCGCGCGAGGCTTGCGCAGCTGGCGAAGTCATCAATCAGCGCAAGGATCTCGCCGTGCGTTAAGGCGTGGGGCTTGAAGCGGTTGATCGGTGCCTGAATGGCCGACGGGGCAACCGGGTTGGGCTGGTAGCTGTAGCGCCCGGTATGCAGAATTTGCAGGGCGATCTTGCCGCCTTCGCGATGCACGGCATCGGTCACCACCTGATGGTGCGCAAGCTGGCTGGCATCGTTCAACACCGCGCCGCTTTCCACGCCGACGCCCGAAGGCGAGGGAGCCACGCCGCCGGTGACGATCAGCGCCACGCCGTGACGCGCGCGTTCGGCATAAAACGCCGCCAGCCGCTCGGCGCCGTTTGGGTGTTCTTCAAGCCCGGTGTGCATCGAACCCATCAGCACGCGGTTTTTTAAGGTGGTGAAGCCCAGATCGAGCGGGGCGAACAGCGACGGATAGCTCATAGTCTCTTCCAGAAATTTATAATAGTTATGTGGTCGGATGAGTTAACAATTTAGCTACATAAACGCCGAATGGGAAAACGAGATCGAGCGATTGTGACGGGATTCAAAGAACTGCTTTTTCGCCGCCCGGCTTTAGAAAAGGCTATGGGCGAAATTTATTATGATTTTTCGTTTTCAGCGCTGTATTTACACAAATAAAAGAAGTTAACGATATATATTCCCGGTTCAATATTTTTGCGAGAAATAGATAAAGCTATTTTTCGAGCGTTAATATAGATGATTGTGACGCAGCAAGGATTATCATCACTTCGTTTTGTCAATGGAATACAAAGTTGTTATGTTGCTCCTCGTATATTTAACCTGAAGAACTATACCGTTAATTAGAAATATCTATTTCTTTGCCCCCTTAGCGCAAAGAAAATATTTCTTGGTGCCTAATGGAAAATAATAAACTTTATAAGGATATGAAATGAGTTTAAAAATAAATTCACTAGCCTTATTGATTGGGGCTTTAATCTCGTCCGGAGCGATGGCAAAAACCAGCGAAAGCGCGCTCGAGCAACGGCTTAACCAGCTAGAGCAGCGTCTGCAGATGGCCGAACAGCGTGCCGCCAGCGCTGAAGCAGAAATCAAACAGCTTAAGGCGACCCCTGCGCCCATGCCTGCACAAACCGCGCCGGTAATCGTTAAAAGCGAACAGCCATTAAATAACCCTTCCAGTAATAACGCTCCACAATTAACGCTCAACGGCTATGGCGATCTTAAAATATATGGCGACGTCGAATTTAATATGGACGCCGCAAGCCGCAGCGCAGGTTTAACCTCATTACGTAATAGCGCCAATAACGATTGGGCGTCGGGTAATAATGAGCGCTGGGATATTAACGGCCGTCTGCTGTTAGGCTTTGACGGCTATCGCCGTATGGATAACGGCAATTTTGCCGGTTTCTCCGCGCAGCCCCTCGCAGACCTGACCGGCTCAATGAATCTTGATGACGCGGTATTCTTCTTTGGTCACGAAAATGACTGGAAAATCAAAGTTGGCCGCTTCGAAGCCTATGACATGTTCCCGCTCAACCAGGACACCTTCGTCGAGTATTCCGGCAACACCGCAAACGACCTCTACGACGACGGCTACGGCTACATCTACATGATGAAAGAAGGGCGCGGGCGCAGTGACGCGGGCGGCAGCTTCCTGATGAGCAAGAATATCGACAGCTGGTACTTCGAACTTAATACCCTGCTGGAAGACGGCAGTTCGCTGTTTGTTGATAAGTCCTACCACGGGCGCGAGCTGAAAAACGACAAAAACGTCGCCTATCTGCGCCCGGTGATCGCCTGGTCGCAGGACGCCTTCTCGGTTGCGGCGGCGATGGAAACCAACGTCGTGAACAACGCCTACGGCTTCCGTGATGCAAACGGGCAGTGGGTCGATCAGTCTGACCGTACGGGCTACGGCCTGACCATGACCTGGAACGGCCAGAAAAACGATCCGGATGACGGCATCGTGGCTAACCTGAACACCGCTTATCTGGACGCCACCGACGAAACCGACTTCACCGCCGGGATCAACGCCCTGTGGCGCCGCTTCGAGCTGGGCTATATCTACGCGCACAACGACATCGATCGTTTCGACGCCTCGGCGTTCAGAACCTGCGATAACGACTGCTGGATAACCGACCCGGGCACCTACGATATCCACACCGTTCATTCGTCCTACCAGTTCCCGAACGTGATGGGCATGCCGAACTTCAATATTTACCTCGGTGCCTACGCCTCGTGGGTGAATGCCGACGCGAAGAACAACGGCGGCAGCAACAACGATGCCCGCTACGGCGGCCGCTTACGGTTTAAATATTACTTCTGATAGCGAACCCCCACGTCTTGCTCTTTCCTCTCCCTTAACGGGAGAGGATCTCTCAGCGTTTACGCCCGCCCAGAATACTGCCCAGCACGCCGCGAACGATCTGGTTAGTCACCTGCCGCGCCGCGCTCTTCGCCATGGTTTGCACCACGCCGTCCTTCTTGCCGCCGCGCGGCCCGGTGGTGCCGAACAGAATGTCCTTTAGCCCGCCAAGAATGCCGTCGTCCACGGCGACCGATCCGCCTTTTGCCGGCGGCGCGTCCTGCTGCTCGCCCGCCGCCTGCACGCCTTTTTGCAGCTTTTCATAGGCGGATTCGCGGTCTACCGCCTCATCGTATTTGCCGTACAGCGGCGAGTGGTTCAGCAGGCCGTTGCGCTCGTCCTCCGTGACCGGCCCCATGCGCGAGCAGGGCGCAATCACCATGGCGCGTTCCACCACCGTCGGACTGCCTTTTTCGTCGAGGAAGGACACCAGCGCCTCGCCGGTGCCCAGCTCCTGAATCGCTTTTTCGGTATCGAACGCCGGGTTGGCGCGCATGGTCTGCGCTGCGGCTTTCACCGCCTTTTGATCCTTCGGCGTGAAGGCGCGAAGCGCGTGCTGAACGCGGTTGCCGAGCTGCCCCAGCACGGTATCCGGGATATCCGACGGGTTCTGCGAGACAAAATAAACGCCGACGCCTTTCGAGCGGATAAGCCGAATCACCTGTTCGATTTTATCCAGCAGCACCTGCGGAGCATCGCTAAACAGCAGGTGCGCTTCGTCAAAGAAGAACACGAGCTTGGGCTTTTCGAGATCGCCCGCTTCCGGGAGCTGTTCGTACACCTCGGAGAGCATCCACAGCAGGCTTGCGGCGTACAGCTTCGGCATCTGGTAGAGCTTTTCGGCCGAGAGGATATTAATGACGCCTTTGCCGTTCGCATCGGTGCGCATCCAGTCTTTGATGTCGAGCATCGGCTCGCCGAAGAAGTACTCCGCGCCCTGTTGCTCAAGCTGCAGCAGCCCGCGCTGGATAGCGCCCACCGACGCGCTGCTGATATTGCCGTACTGATTCTGGAACGACTTCGCGTTGTCGCCGATGTACTGCGTGGCGGCGCGCAGGTCTTTGAAATCCAACAGCAGCAGGCCCTGGTCATCAGCAATGCGGAAGATGATTTGCAGTACGCCGGACTGGATATCGTTTAGATTTAGCAGGCGGGCGAGCAGCAGCGGCCCAAGGTCTGACACCGTGGCCCGCACCGGGTGGCCCTTTTCGCCGAAGATATCCCACAGTACCACCGGATTGCCGTGCGGCGACCAGTCCGTGACGCCGATTTTCGCAAGCCTTGCTGACAGCCTTTCTGACTCCGCGCCTTCTTCCGCCACGCCGGTTAAATCGCCTTTTACGTCCGCCATAAACACCGGAACGCCGATTTCGCTGAAGGATTCCGCCAGCTTTTGCAGCGTGACGGTCTTGCCCGTGCCCGTCGCGCCGGTGATCAGCCCGTGGCGGTTAGCCATATTGGGCAGTAAATGCAGTTCTTTATCGATAGTTCTGGCAATAAGCAGCGGCGCGGTCATGATGGTTTCCCTGTGGCGACATTTCCATAAGCATAGCAATCGCATAGAGAACGTCATCAGCATATTCCCAAGGTTGCGGCATCTCTCGCACGAGGGACTATGCTTTTCATACGTCTTACAAAAAATCAGGAAACTATGTCCAGATTCTTCTTTAACGACCGCAAACAGCTGGTCAACGACGCCATCGAAGGCGTTATTATCAGTTCCCGCTACCGCAACCTGACGCGCCTCGAGATAGACCCCGCCATCCGCGTTGTCGTCCGCAACGACTGGGACAAAAGTAAAGTCGCGATAATCTCCGGCGGCGGCTCCGGCCACGAACCGGCCCACGTGGGCTTTGTGGGTAAAGGCATGCTTACCGCCGCCGTGTGCGGTGACCTGTTCGCCTCGCCGAGCGTGGACGCCGTGCTGAACGCCATCGTTGCGGTCACCGGCGACCGCGGCTGCCTGCTGATAGTCAAAAATTACACCGGCGACCGACTGAACTTTGGCCTGGCGGCGGAGAAAGCCAAAAAGCACGGCCTGAAGGTCGAGATGGTGATCGTCGGCGACGACATCTCGCTGCCGGACAATAAGCAGCCGCGCGGCATTGCCGGTACCGCTCTGGTGCATAAAATTGCGGGCTTCGCCGCGGAGCAGGGCAAATCCCTGAGCGACGTTAAAGCCCTTGCGCAGCAGGCCTGCGAGAATATCGCGAGCATGGGCGTGGCGATGCAGACCTGCAACCTGCCGGGCAGCGAAGACGACGATGAAGAAGGGCGCATCAAAGGCGGCCACGTCGAGCTGGGGCTGGGCATTCACGGTGAGCCGGGTGCCAGCACGGTAGACACGCAGAACAGCAAAGAGATTATCGCCACGCTGGTTGAACACCTGCGTAAAAAAACCGGCAACGAGGCGAAGCTGGCGGTGCTGATCAACAACCTGGGCGGCGTGTCCTCCCTTGAGATGGCGCTGCTGACCAAAGAGCTGGCGCACTCCGATCTTAAAGATCAGCTTGAATACCTGATTGGCCCCGCGCCGCTGGTGAGCGCGCTGGACATGAAGGGCTTCTCGCTGTCGGTTATCGCCCTCAACGACACCTTCACGAAGGCGTTGAAGGCCGACGTGGAAACCGCAGGCTGGCTGCCGATGGTGAAGCACCACGTGATGCCGACGCAAAAACACAGCGTCCTGCGCCGCGACGTGGAAATCACGCCGTCCGATAACGCTGCCGTTAAGGCGGTGGTGGCAAGCGTGGCGAAAACGCTTATCGAGCAGGAAAACCACCTGAATGCGCTGGATGCCAAAGTGGGCGATGGCGATACCGGTTCGACCTTTGCCGAAGGCGCGCGGGATATTGCGGAGCTGAACGACGGCGGCAAGCTGCCGCTCAACGATGCCGCCGCGCTGCTGGAGCTGGTGGGCGACCGCCTGGCAACGGTGATGGGCGGCTCAAGCGGCGTGCTGATGTCCATCTTCTTCACCGCCGCAGGGCAGAAGATCGGTGAGCAACAGCCGCTGGCCGAGTCTCTGCTGTTTGGCCTGGAGCAGATGAAACGCTACGGCGGCGCGGATTTGGGCGACAGAACGCTCATCGACGCCCTACAGCCGGCGCTAGAAGCCCTGCGTGATAAAGACCTGAAGGCCGCAGCGAAAGCCGCAGCAGAAGGTGCGGAGGCCACGGCGAAAATGCAAAAAGCCAATGCGGGACGCTCGTCCTACGTCAACAGCAATAGCCTGGAAGGGGTAAAAGACCCCGGCGCGGTTGCCGTTGCCGAGGTGTTTGCTGCACTGGTTAAAGCTGGGTTGTAGGTCGGATAAGGCAACGCCGCCATCCGACATCCCACCCGACAATCCCATCCGCGACTCACATCTAAGGCTCCTTCACAGGAGCCTTTTTAACATCAAAAATCCGCCTTCAACACCACGCGGTAACGGGCCTTGCCGTCGCGCACGTGCTGGATAGCTTCGTTGATTTTCGACATCGGGAACAGCTCGGTCTGCGGTGCAACCTTCGCGCGGCCCGCCAGCTTCATCAGCGTGCGCAGCTCGTGCGGGGAGCCGGTCGCGGAACCGGTAACGCTGCGGTCGCCTGAAATCAGCTTAAAAGCCGGAACGGCGAACGGCTTCATCACCGCGCCGACGGTGTGGAACTTGCCGCCGTAGGCCAACGCTTCGAAGTACGGCAGCCAGTCCAAATCGACGTTTACGGTATTAATGATGAGATCGAACTGCCCGGCGAGCGCCGTCAGCGCCTGCGGATCGCGGCTGTTCACCACCTTATCCGCGCCCATTTTCAGGATCTCCTGCTCTTTTGCCGGATTGGAGCTGAACGCCGTCACCTCGCAGCCCATGGCGTGCAGCAGCTTGATGGCGATATGCCCAAGGCCGCCGATACCGATAACGCCCACGCGGCTGGTGGCCGTCACGTTGTGGATCAGCAGCGGTTTAAACACCGTGATACCGCCGCACAGCAGCGGGCCTGCGGTTTCGATATCAATCGCGTCCGGTAGTGGAATGACCCACTGCCAGTCCGCACGAATTTTATCGGCAAAGCCGCCGCGGTTGGCGATCGTCGCCACGCTGCCTTCCTGACAGTTCACCTGGTTGCCGCTGATGCACGCATCGCAGTGCCCGCAGCTGCGCGCCGTCCAGCCGATGCCCACGCGCTGGCCAACCTTCAGCCCTTTATCCTGCGCCGCGCTGCCGAGCGCATGCACGCGCCCAACCACCTCGTGGCCCGGCACTAACGGGTACTGTGACACGCCCCATTCGTTATCGATCATCGACAGGTCGGAGTGGCAGATCCCGCAGTATTCCACCTTGATTTCAACGTCCTCTGGCAGCAGTTCACCCGCGTCGAATTCGTAAAGCTCAAGTTCTGCACCGGCCTTAGAGGCGGCGTAACTTTTTATCTTAGACATGTGATTTCCTTAGCGTTGGTTCAGCAAGGAAGTGTAGAGCATGACGGGAGTCAGGGGGGATTGCAGGATGTGCGGTATGGAGGGGGGGCACTGCAGTGGGAACCTCGATCTACTCCCTTTCCTGGGGGAGAGGATTGGGGGGAGGGCGTACCTATCCCTTTCTCAACACCGCATTCAACCACACCTCATCGCGCCCTGGCCGCTTATCCTGCGTCGTCCAAAGCGAGACTGATGCTATCCCTGGAGTCGCCTCAAGCAAAGCCTGCAAACCTGCCTCATTCATATCGGTAAACCTGCGGCCATCCTTTTCGCGCTCGCCTTCGCCGTATTTAAACGACACATACCAGATGCCGCCGGACTTAAGCGCACGAGCGAGTTTCTGCATCACTTTGGGAAGCTCGGACGCGGACACGTGAAGCAGGGAGGCGCAGCACCAGATGCCGTCGTAATGCTGTTCGACGTTCACGTCCGCGAATGTCATTTGCTGTACCGGAAGCCCGGTATGCTGCCGCGCCAGCGCGACCATTTCGGAGGAAGCATCGAACGCTTCAACCCGGTAACCCATCTCGGAAAATGCCTTTGCATCACGCCCGGAACCGCAGCCTACGTCCAAAACCCGCGCGCCTGGCGCAAGGTGTCGGGTGAAAGATTCGTAAAGGGTCGTCATATCGACATTGACCGTGCCATCGAAAAATGTCCGGGCGTAGGTTTGATAGTAATTAATCGACATCAGAGTATCAGTTCCCCATTTGTGGAAGGTTTCCAGGGCACGCGCGTACCGATGGCGGCGACGTTCCACTGCGCGTTTAAAAAGCGCCTACGCAGGATCTCATGCCCGCCTGTCTGGTTTTTAATCGCCTCGTGCAGCGGCAGTTTACTGTTAATAAAATACTCATTGCGCGTGTTAAGCCGCTCCAGCAGATCCAGGCTTGGGATCTGCGCGTGCTTCCCGTTCGGCCCGCGATTGCACTCCCGGCACGCCAGCACCAGGTTCCAGACGCCGTTCAGGTTTATCCCCGGCAGGGCTTTTTGCGCCATCAGCGGGATAAAATGATCCACTTCCGCAAGCTGCGCATCTCCGGAATGCAGGCTAATCGGCGCGTTGCAGTAAAAACAGTAGCCCTTCTGATAGCCATTCAGGCTGTTGCGGCAGCTTGTCAGCGTGATTCTGTCGTTCTTAAGCTGCGTAAAAAGCACCTGCTGATTCTCGTCGTAATGTACGTCCAGCAGTTTCGGCGGCAGCGCCATCTCCCACGCCTTTTCCACCAGGCGCCAGCGCGCGTCCGTTTCGTGAACCAGGTTATCAAACTGAGCAGATTCAGCGAGCCGATAGAACTCATCCGTCAGAAAAATAGCTTTACTCGCCCCGCCTTGCTTAACGTAAAAGCGCTTCTCGATTTCGCCGCCTTTCACGTTGTGAAACTTATCCAGCACCACCGAGAACCCGTAGCGCACCGTCATCTGTCGGAGCTGCTCCGGGGATATCTCGCCGTTATTGAACTGCATGCAGGCGGTAAGAAACCTGCCGGGATTTTTCACGTTGAGGATTTGCTTGGGTGCCTGCTTCAGGTGTTCGCAGATGTGCCTGCTGAACGGCACCGCCAGATCCTCAAGCAGGATAAGCGCGTTATGGCGCTCCACGTCGTATAGCGCATGCGCCAGAGCAAACTTGTAAGTTGCGAAGTTGCTTCCAAAAAGGATGACGCCGCGCCAGTAGCTTTCAAGCGTGGGGTCGGCCTGGTAAAAACGCATACACGATTCCTGGTTAAGATTTGGCAAAGCAGAAGGGGGGGTAATTACTAAAACCCGTAACGGGATCACATAACAAATGAAAGGTGATGTAAACGGCGCAGGAATAGATTTCGTGAATTTGTGAAGCGGCGCGGTAAGAGAACGGAGCAGCAGCGTCAGAGGGACATTGAGTGAGGCGCTGTATTTTTCAGCAGTTAGCGCAAGTTACGCAGAGCGGAGCTTGCAAGGTAGCGAGCGACAGGTATAATCCACAACGTTTTCCGCATACCCTTCGTGCCGAAGTGGCGAAATCGGTAGACGCAGTTGATTCAAAATCAACCGTAGAAATACGTGCCGGTTCGAGTCCGGCCTTCGGCACCAACGATATGCAAATCAAGCTACCTACGGGTGGCTTTTTTTGTGCCTGAAATCCGCGCCATATGAGGCCTCTTGCGATTTCCCTCTCAACTTTTGATGACGTCTATACACCATTCGCTATTTTCAGAATGGGAGTTGGCACTGTCTGGAACTTGTGGGGAAGCAGTATCCGATGGCGTTGCCAGTGAAAAGAGGCTGATGTTTTTGTAAGCATAGCTATGCTAAATTTAATAGAAATTATTAAATGTTATTAAACGAGGTAGCCCCTATGGGTCCGCTTACTAAAAAGCAAACTATCAGCGCACAGATACCAGTTGAGCTAGCCATAGCCGTAGAAAATCTCGCTATTGAATTGGATCGTTCTAAGAGCTGGATTATTAAGGAGTCGTTGATCAATTTTATGGCTGAAAGAGAACGGTGTCACCAGAGCATCCTGGCTGGTCTTGCAGATGTGGATTACGGTCGCGTGGTAAACCACTCGGACATGGTAGATTTTGTTAATCGTTTAAAGAAAGACTGATAATTAGAAATTTACTTGATGCGGTAAGGGATTTACTTGACGATTAAGGATGCTTTGAAAATATGTACTATGCGGCAATGAGGCATTTTATTATGGTGTTAGGTGACCGCTTGAGCGATCACCTATATAAATTCGATTAAGGTTACTTAGAATAATGTACAGGGTTGGGTCTTCTTTACATCACGACACCAACAACATCTTTGTCACTTAGGAAATCATTCGTTTGTGCAAAGATAAACTGCTTTAAAAACTGATCTATGCGTATATTCAATTTAAATGGAGGTATGATTACACCGTCTTGTTTTTCAAAATAGATCTTGGCTTTTGCCTTATCTACCGAATCTTTTAATGCGTCGAAGCGACCAAACTCGTTGAGATTCTTATCATTAACACTATCAGCCATTAATGCGATGAGTAGCCCTTTATCTAAAGCAAGAGCATCAACCACCGCGTTTAATTGCGCATTTTCAGCGTTATCTTTGTAGGTGTTGATGTAGTCTCTAAAAGTATGGCCTTCAACTAACTGCGCATCGCCACGTTGCAAGTCGTGCAAGAAAAGCTTGGCGTACTTTTGCTCACTTTGGGTGAGTGATGCAAATGACTTATGCAGCTCATTTAATGTGGTTTCGATGCTCGTCGAGTCTTGATGTTGGTTCAGCTCTTTTAAATATTTATCAAAGCGGCTGTTCATATAGTCTGCATCAATTTTGCCAGTATCTATTTCAGTTAAATAACCACTGATATCAAAAGGCACATCGCCGCCACCTGCGCCATCGCTATCACCTTTGGCTATTAACTCTTTATAGCGCAGGACCAGGCTCAGGTAAGTTTGTTCGTCTATGTCCAGCGTTACCTCATGTTCTATATCATTTTCAGTAAAGGAATAGACTGACTGTTCCCAATGCAAACCTTGTACTTTAGCCGCTTCCAGGTGCTGGCTAAAGGTGTTAAATAATTTGGCGAATTGAGCACAGGCTTCTATATCGTCTGGCAGTTTTTCAAAGTTCTCAACACCCGTACTGGTAAACAGCTCGGTAATTTCCACTACTAATTCATTCATGGCTTTAAGATTGCTTTCTAACCTATCAACAAATAAGCCGATAGGTCTATCGCCGGAATAGAGTTTTACCGCATCGTTAATGTGCTGCTCCATGGTGTGTGGATAGCGATAATAACGGATGATGCCGTGGGGTTTGTCGGGGCCAAACAAGCGATTGGTGCGCGAGAACGCTTGAATAATATTTTGGTATTTAATCACTTTGTCTAAATACAAGGTATTAAGCCATTTAGAGTCAAAGCCAGTGAGCATTTGATCCACCACGATCAATAAATCTAATTGCTTTGAAGGCTCTGTGTGAATGCGCTCGTAGGGCTTTTTATGGGCAAGGCGTGCCGCTAAATCTTTTTTAAAGGCTGCATGGCGGGCAAAATCAAAATCCTGGCCATAACGCGCGTTATAGTCGGCCATAATCTCTTCCAGGCCATCGCCTTTAAAGGTGGGGCCACGGTCGCCACTGCCGTCGTTATCAATATTTGGGTCAAACAAAGTCGATACTTTAAGTTCAGGTTTAGCGGCTTTTAAACGGCGGTAATAGTCAATGGCTTCGGCAATGCTGTTAGTCGCCAAAATAGCGTGAAATTTATTGCCTTGGCTGAGCACATCCCATTTATCCAAGATGTCACTCACGACTTTTTCTTGGTGGGTATCAGTTAAATATTGGCTTTTAGGCACATAGTCCTCAATGCCTTTGTGGTACTTGCCTGTGGCGTCTTTATAGCCAGCCATAGGTACATCTTTCATAAAGTGGTTAAACTTTTTCTTTTTGGCCGGGTTATCCATGGCCTCCATCACCGAGTTGGCTTTGGCTTGCTCTAACGCGACCGCTTGTCTTAGATCACTGTCTCTAAAGGTGGGCACTTTGTAAGGGTCAAAACCAAGTACGTTGCCATCGCGTATGCCATCGGCAATGCTATAGCGGTGTAGCTCGTTGCCAAATACGGTACTGGTGGTATTGCCGTTTTTTTCGTTTTCTTCTTGAATTGGTGTACCGGTAAAGCCAAAAAACAGGGCGCGCGGAAAGGTACGCTTAATAATAATCAGCATGTCGCCAAAGGTAGAGCGATGCGCCTCATCGACAATAAACACCAAACGCTTAGCGCGAATTTTTTCAATATCCGCAGAGTTTGTGGCCGTACCTTCATCGTCTACCGCTTCAAAAATATTACTCATTTTTTGAATAGAGCTAACAATTAACGTATCGGCGGGGGCGGTGCTTTTTAGTTTGGTAATGAGTACGTGCGTATTTTCGGTGGCTTGAACGTCTTCACCATCACCAGCAAAATTGCGGTATTCCGCGAGTGACTGGGTGCCCAGCTCAATCCTATCCATTAAAAAAATCACTTTATCGGCGTCTTTCGATTGCGCAATCAACTGTGCCGATTTAAAGCTGGTCATGGTTTTACCCGAACCCGTGGTATGCCACACATATCCCCCGAGGCGATCGGGGTTATTGGCCGCGCTACCCAGTTGTTGCCAGTTGGTTTTGGCGACTTTGTCAGATATCGCATTGGCGGCGTAATACTGATAGCTGCGCATGACTTTCAGCACGCCGTCGGTATCGTCGGCAACGGTATAAAAGCCAATCAACTGGTGTGCCATGGGGATAGACAGCAAGGTAGAGGCGATGTCTTTCCAGTGGTTCATGGGCTCGTTATTAAAATCGGCCCAGTTAAACTGATAGTCCGGGTTAAACTTGCCGTCTAGCCCGGGGTTGGCAAAGTATTTTGTCTCATTTGGTTCCATTGCCACATAGACCTGGATAAGCGAAAGCAAGCCGCTAAATACACCCTCTTTGCTGTATTTTTCAATTTGGTTTACTGCCTGGCTAACCGGAATAGCACTGCGCTTCAACTCTACATGGATCACCGGCATCCCGTTGATCAGTAACAGCACATCGCCGCGTCGGTCGTTACGTAAAGGGCTTCCGCGTTCAAATTTTGGCTGTTGCACAATTTGGTAACGGCTCTGGCCGGCGGCGATTTCCTGACGATCGTATATTTTTAAGCTGACCTCTTTGCCCATATGCAAGGTATCGGCTGGGTTATCGCGCTTAATTGCCACGGTTTTACCGTTAATTAAGCCGTTGAGCTTGAGCGGGGTTTTAAGCTCTTTGATTTGCTCAATAATTTGCTGCATTTCCGTATTGGTTAACGGCACATCATTTAAGCGATCCCGTTGGCGATTATTTTCAAACAAAATGTTTGCCCAATTTTGCAGCAAATCGGCTTCAGTTTTGTTTTTGAGTATCTCTGTTTCCCAGCCTTTATGGGTCAGTACTTCAATAAAGGCCTGCTCAAATTGCGCTTCGGTTTTAAAGGTAATCATGATGGCGCTCCCTGTTAGACAAACATTTTGCTTAAGCAGGCCTGCTTAATGTTATTGAGTTTGGTGACTTGTTGTTGGTGTTGATTGATCAATGCGTCGAGCTTTTGGAAGTAGTTGCCGATTTGGGTTTGTTCTGACTCAGAAGGCGCCATATAACTATAAATATTCAGTTCATCCCTATTTATCTTTGGCATGCCCGTGCGCGACGAAACTGAAACCGTATATTTGTAAAAGTCTTCGGTATGAAGAATTGCAAATAAATAGTTTTGAACTACTCCATTTTTGGTATTCAATACATATGCATCTGCACTAGCAAGCCCTTCAAAAGGTGCGATAACATACTTTGCTAGTTGGGGGTTGATTTTTCCATAAATTATATCACCCTTATTAAAATGGAATTTTCCGCTTATTAAATTGCTATCTTTTACTTTCAATACATTATTGTAAAATCTTCCCGTGAAAGATTCGATATTTCCTGGGCCGACATGAAATAACTCACCATACTGGCAGTTTCTCGGATCTACCATGTTTGTTGAAATATCAACCGTATCGCTCCAACTGCGTTCCACCCACTCCCCATTAAACCCTTTAAAGCGAATTTCTGGGATGGCTTCGCCCTTTTTGGGAAACATTTTTTCCAGCATGGCTTTTTTAATGCTGCTGAGTTTGTCATGCTTTTGTTGGTGTTGGTTGATCAGGACATCTAGTTTTTGGAAGTAGTTGCCGATTTGGATTTGTTCTTTTTCTTTCGCCGGCGTCCGAAACTCTAATTCAAGGACTGCTGGCTTTGAGATGTTTTTCATTGAACCTGAGGTTCCTGTGGCCAAATCCGATAGAGCTCGTCGTCCTTTATCTGAACCCAATATGTAGGCTAGGAATTTCAAGTCACCTATAGACGATGGTTTTGCAGCCCAAAGTCTGTCAGGTAAGAAATAGTTAGCGTAGCTTTTGCTGATATATGCATTGGCTCCTACTAATGCAGGAGTATTCATTCTGCTAATGATGATTGTATTTTCTAATACTGGTTCTTTTAAACGACTTATTTCTTCCGTCTTAAATACAACCTTATTTTCGTTCGGTTCAAAAAATCCATTGGTTACACAACTTGTTTTGAGAATACCAAACTCGTTTTCGTTAGCAGGTCTATCACCAGAGTTTACGCTTACACCAGCATCCAGTGTGCTTATAAATGTGACCAGTGGGTATTTCTCCCACGCCTCACTAAACCCCTTAAACCGAATCTCCGGCATCTTGTTATCCACACTCATCTTATTCACCCTTCAATAAGTTGGTGAGTTCAGCCAAGCCTTGCAGATCAAACTCATTACCCGTGAGCTCGCCCATCATTTCCGCCAGTGCTTGCTCGGTGGTTTTTATCTCATTGGCCACCTGTGAGTAAGTGACGGCGTATTTATCAGCAAGGGCTTGCACCTGGCTAGTCAATTGGCTAATCACGGCGTTTGGCATAGCAGCCAGTTCGGTGCTTAATGGCGCAATCCATTTAAGGTGCAGCAGGTTGTTCACTTGCTCATCGATTAAGGTTTCTATGGTTGTTTTGGTTTTTAAGTGCAGGGCAGTGGCGGCCTCTTTAACCGTTTTTTTCAGGGCTTTTTCTTCATCGATTAATTTGCTTGCGCGAATGACTTTGGCTTCATAGCTTTCTTCTGCGAATTTAACTTTGCTGTCTTTTTGTTCTTTCATGAAGGCCTTGGCGGCTTTGCTTAACTCGGCATTGGCAAAGCCGTCTTTACTCTCTTTTACCGTATCTTGTTCTTTTTCTTCTTCGGTCAGAGATTCTAAAATTTCTTCCAGCGCGCTAGCGATTTCTGCCAGGCGTGTTTCTTTATCTGCCAAAGCTTTTAAGTCATGACTCAAATAAGTTTGTTGCACTAAATCAAAGGGCAGTATGTGACCTTTCCAGCCGTCTTGTACTTCGGTGTCTTTGCCGTCTTTCTTCTTGATGACAATATTAGGGTCAACTTGTTTGGTGGCGGCAAAGCCTTCGGTTTGCATCATCTCTAAATCGGCGCTGATGGTTTGCCATTGGTTGTTCAGAAATTGGAAAGCCTGATATTTGTCGATTAAGGCAATCGGAGCTAAACGAGCAAATAGCTCGGCACTTAATGCCGCCTCTTGTTGGTTACGCTGTACGCTTTTCCAGTTTTGTATTAGCTGGGCGTGTAGCTGGTCATCAAAGCCATTGAAGGCTTGGTTGTAGGCACTGATAAACGCTAACACTTGCGGGTGCGTGCTAATGCAGGCGTTAACGTCTTTTTTGGCAATGGCCAGTTCACTGTAAGCGGCTGATTTTGGCTTAAACAGGGCACCGTGCAATTGCGGGAAGGATTGCCAAAAATTGTGTAGCTCGGCAATTTCGCTGTTGGGAATGCCGCCGAGCATGGTGGCGTGTAAATCCCAGCTTGGTGCTGGTGCAGAGGAATCCACATAGCGCGGTATGTTGAGGTTGTAAGCGTTGTCGCGCAGGGTTTGTTTGCTCACCAGTTGCGAGAACTTGTCGATACTTTCGCGGTTAATCACCGCATCAGTAATGCGCTTGATGTCGCTGGCTTGCAGTTTGTTATTTTTGCCTTCTTTCATAAAGTGTTTGGAGGCATCGACCACCAATACATCGGTGTTTTGGCGTTTTTGCTTGAGTACTAAAATCACCGTGGGAATGCCGGTGCCAAAAAAGATATTGGCCGGTAAACCGATAACAATATCAATGTGATTCTGCTCAATGAGTTGCTTGCGAATTTCACCTTCTTCACCGCCACGGAATAAGACACCATGGGGCAGCACAATAGCCATAATGCCATCGGGTTTTAGGTGGTAGAGATCGTGCAGCAAAAAAGCAAAATCGGCTTTGGTTTTAGGTGCAAGGCCAAAACGTGAATAGCGTGGATCGCTGTCTTTAAAGCTGGGGTCCCAGTTTTGTGAATAAGGCGGGTTGGAAACTACAGCATCGACATGCAAGGCGTAGTAAGAGCCTTGTGGATCGCTTTCATCAAAATACGGCCAATCGTCTTCTAAGGTATCGCCATTACGGGTTTTAATGTTGCTGGCTTTGATACCACGCATGATGAGGTTCATACGGGTTAGGTTGTAGGTGTTGGCTTTTAACTCTTGGGCGAAATAGGTGATGCTGTCTTTATTTTTAGCGTATTTCTCGACCGCCTCACCGATATTGATCAGCAACGAACCAGAGCCGGAAGTAGGGTCGTAAATTTTGATGGTATCTTTGTGTTTTAACTCATGGGCGATGATGTTCGACATGAGTACCGAAACTTCATGAGGCGTGTAAAACTCACCGGCTTTTTTACCTGCGTTCGCGGCAAATTTTTCAATCAGGTATTCGTAAATGTAGCCCAGTACGTCATACCCTTGATTGCTATTCATCGGGATGCTTTTGATCAGGTGCAGTAAGTCGCTAATGGCTTTAGTGCGTTTGCCTGCGCTTTCACCCAGTTTGCTCAAACCTGTTTCTAAGGTGGTAAAAATGCCATCGAACAGTTTTTTGTAAGTTGGCGAAATCAAACGGCTAAAGGCGGAGAGCGCATCACGCACGTTAGACTCATCAAATTCGGATGTTGGATCAATCCATGTAGAAAACAGATTATCGTAGGCTATAAAGTAGCCCAGGCTGTCTTGCACGAATTTAACGGTGTCGGCGTCTTCTTCATTGAGGGCTTTGATGTCTTCGGGCGTCATACCCTGTCTGGTGACAAACTGCACTAGCTGGTCGCTTAGGTACTTGTAGAAGATAAAGCCGAGTATGTAATCTTTGTATTCATTGGCTTCAATTTTAGAACGCATCTGGTTGGCTGATTCCCAGATTTTTGCCGCAAGTTGCTGTTTATTCACTATAAGTCCTGTTAAAAGCAATTTTTTTCGTAAAGGGCTATTTTAGGTTTTTGATTGTACGTTTGATAAGAGCTCCTTGCCAGCGGGGAGACTTCAAGATGCAAACAGAACCTGATGTGCTAACGGAACACAACGAGCTTATCCTTTCTAACATTAATCAACATATAGTCCGTGGTCGTGATTGCGCATTTTACAGGTTGAGCAACCCATCCAGTAGCTTGATGCGGTATCCCAATAAACATCGGTAATCGGTAGCATGGCGACGCGATATTGGGTGAAGAAAGCTATACATCGCCACGATAGCTGGCTGACAGAAAAGGTGGAGAAAGCTTTGCCTGCTATCCCCCGCAATATAGATGGCAGTATCTGGCATAACCTGGTAATGATATCCGGCATTATGACCTTGATGGATACTCAGGTTCGCGGCCAGTGTCATAAGAACCTTTAGGAGGTCCACCTCCAATTATCAGGAAATGTCAGCGGATAATTGTGTAGATTTTTGACGCCTTTAGCTAACAAGCATATGATCCGCCTTAATTTATTTTATTCTTGAAGGGACAGGTATGGGCAATAAAATGTGGATGATTCGCGGCGATGGCGGCAAGCTCTATGAGGATTTTCGCGATAAACAAATTGTAGGTATTGGTTGGTCTTTGCTTGCACCTTTGGTTAAACCGGGCCTATCCCGAGCTCAGCTACTCGCCTTATATCGAGAAGCCGATCCGCTAACCAAATTAGGTACTGCTCGTTCTGGTGCATCCCAAGTATGGCGTTTTGTGAATGAGATTCAAAAGGGCGATTGGGTCATCACATATTCTCCTGCCAACCGTACTTACCTGTTAGGAAAGGTAATATCCGACTTCCAGTATCATCCAGAATGGATTGAAGACGGAATGGGGATTGCCCGGCAGGTCAAATGGAACGGGGAAGAGATTGACCGTGACAGGTTGTCTACCGCAACAAAAAATACATTAGGTTCCACGCTTACGGTTTTCCAGCTTCCGGAATATGCATTAGAAGAGCTACTACAGGATAAGAAACCTACAGCCGATGCTGTTCCTCAGGTTTCCATTACACTGGATGAGGATGAAGTTATTTCTGATCCGCTTCGTGATATGGAAATGTTGGCGTTTGAGGGCATTAAAGATCGAATCAATTCTCTCGATTGGGATGAGATGCAAAATCTTGTTGCCGGAGTCCTACGCAGCATGGGGTATAAAACGCAGGTTTCACCTGCGGGGGCCGACCGGGGTAAGGACATCATTGCTTCACCTGATGGATTCGGTTTTGAAAATCCACGTATTATTGTTGAGGTGAAACATCGTAGAGAGCAGATGGGAAGCCAACAGATACGCAGCTTTATTGGTGGCCGCCATAAAGACGATCGCGGACTCTATGTAAGTACCGGAGGCTTTAGTAAGGATGCTCGCTATGAGGCCGATCGCTCGACGATACCTTTGACACTTTGGACATTGGATGATCTGGTGAGAGCCCTTATCGAAAACTACGAGCAAGTTGATATTGAGACCAAGCTTTTGGTTCCTCTCAAGAAAACATTCATACCTGCTTAGTCCTTGTCTCGGCCGCCATAGTGGTATTTTACTGCTATGGCTTCTTGCCTGCTGGCGGTGTCTGATTTTTGTATGAGTCCGGCCATCAACATATTCAAAGCTGCCACAGGCAGCTTTTTTAAACCTAATGCCAATATCGCCGTACCGCTTTTAACCCACTTCCCGTTTAGTACGATTTCGCATCAAACGGCTTCGATCCACCAACCCCCCATCAGCCCCAAAATACCGCTCGGGCCAAATATCGCTCGGATGCACCCCAAGCGCATCAGCGATCAGAAACTCCCCTTTGGGCCAGGGGCGTGTAAGTGCGTTAGCGAGCGTTGAAGAACTCAGCACAGCTTCTCGCAATAACGCTGCCAGAGATGTATCCCTCTTATGTAATCCTGCGATGATGTCCGCTTTGTGCCAGCCCTTTGTCATGATTCCCTCCTGACGATTACCTGTAAATGAAACTGCTACAAAATCAATGCTACGTTATTCGTAGTATCGTGAAAAGAAGATAACTACGAATATCGTAGTTATGCGAACTACACCAAATTACCGTGAAATTTTCTGCAAAAGGCTTAAGGCTGCTCGCCAGGCATGTGGGTTATCGCAAAGGAGTCTGGGTATTTTAGCGGGTATTGATGAATTTGTTGCTAGTACTCGCATCAATCGTTATGAGCTTGGAATTCATGAAGTTGATATTAAAACTGCGCATCGTTTGGCGTTTGTATTAAATATTCCTACCGCTTACTTTTATGCAGAAGAAGATGATTTAGCCGAGCTGATATTAGCTTTTAGGCGATCGTCATCACACATCAGAGAAGAGCTTTTAAAGATTATTCGCTAATCTCCCCAGTTAAAGCCTGTCTGTTACGACACTACGTAACTCGTAGTATCTGCTACGCTCTAAAGCTACGAGTATCGTAGCGATGAATACTTCTATAAATTACCCAGATATTTTTTGCCAGCGTCTCAAGGCTGCACGTCTTGCCAAAGGGCTTTCTCAAAAGAACCTTGGCATTCTTGCCGGGATAGATGAGTTCGTGGCAAGCACTCGAATTAATCGCTACGAGAAGGGCGTTCACCAGGCCAATATAGAGATCGCCCAGCAGCTGGCTTCCGCGCTGGAAGTGCCGCTGGCTTATTTCTACATGGTGGATGACGAGCTGGCCGAACTGACGCTCTGCTGGACTAAGTTATCAGCAGAAGATAAGACCCAGCTTTTAGGGCAGATTAAAGCGAAGACTTCTCGAATGAAGGGCTAATCCACCGCCCGCAGCCAGCGAGCCGGGTTCCCTGCATAAATTCCCGGCTTTACGATGTCTTTCGTCACCACGCTGCCGGCGCCTATCACCGTGCCGCTACAGATAAACTTCGTCAGGATGGCGCTGCCGCTGCCGATGACCACGTTGTCGCCCAGCGTGATGCTTATCCAGTTCTCGGGGTTTGCATCGGGTTTGCCGCTGTGAAACAGATCGTTGGCGAAGGTTACGCCGTGGCCGATAAAGCAGTTTTTGCCGATGGTTATTTTTTCGCAGAGAAAGGAATGTGACTGAATGCGCGTGCCTGTGCCTATGATGCAGTTGCGCTGGATTTCGACAAACGGACCGACAAATACGCCGTCGTGCAGGGTACACTCGTAGAGATTTACCGGTTCGACTACCGTTACGTTTTCGCCTGCTTTTACGTCACGAATGCCGCTTTTGAGGATTTTCATCACACACTCCCATTTTGGATACCGTGCAAGCATAGCGATTCTAAAAACCTGCACAAGCACTGGCTTTTAAGCTTTCCAACATGAGAATAAGTCAGATATAAAAAAGACCGGGACGTTTAAACCATCCCGGCCTTTTACCTAAAATAAATTTCTATTCGTAGGTTATAGTGAAGTTTGCAATGGCACTCACATTACCACTTCTAATGATGTCATCGGTTTGTATATAAGCGGCCGTTAGTGGAATATTAAATGCCCCTTGCTCGGTGGCTTCCGCTATAAATATCCTGCGATTGAAAAGTGCTGGGGTATCATTCACTTTTAGCTGGATGCCGACACCTTCCGCGCCGCCTTTGGCTAAATCAATAATGCCGTTACCTTGCGAAGAGGTTGCGTCCAGGTTGATATTGACCCTCGTGCCAGCATCACACTGTAATGGAATCTTAATTTCTACTGGCTTCAGCGTGGAACCTTTACCGTTAAAATCATTTCCCTTTACCTCACCCATATTGACTGGAATAGCGCTGGCACCGGTAAGTTCACAGGATGACTGGGTGATCACGCCTGAAGCAATATTGTAACTTAGTGCATCGACAAATTGTGTCCCGCTATATTTAGCAACGGTCAGAAAATTGCCGAGGTTCATTGGGCCGGGAACAATCGTGCCGGTTTTAAACAGGGTCACTTCTATTTTAGGGTTATATCGCGTGAGATTAGCGCCGGTTGTAGCGCTATATTCAGTGAAAGATGTTGCAGTCGTTAAGTCTACGTCATTGATCCTGATACGCATCCCTACGCCCTGTACACCGGTTGCAAAAATACCGCCGCTCATCATCGGGTAACTTGCCACGTTAACGGCAACGCGTTGGCGTATTATGTCATCACAGCCTTCAGCTATAATGATATTCCCCGCTGGAACGGTTTTATTTGCAATACCGCCATTAACTGTTAAATCACGCTGCACTACGGTTGCACCAAAATGCACGGACTGATTTATTAAATCCTTTACCACACTACAGCCTGCCAGCGCCTGGCTTGAAAACAAGCTCGCGCCTACCATGCTCAATAACAGACTTATTTTTAATTTGTTCATTGCCAGTAGTCTCCGCGCCGCCGTTACCGACACTGCGCCGTAATTTGTTTGATCAGCGCTGAAGCGTCGTTCGCATTGCTGTGGATCAGGGAGTAACTGCCCTGGCACTGTTCAGAACTGCTGTCGCCCCATTTCACCTTGATGGTTCCGCTGTCTGGCAGGCCGGTCAGGTACACTTCTCCGTTGTCACTGACAATGCCGGTAACGGTACTTTCGTCGTCAATCAGGCTTGCCGTTGCGCCGAACGGTACCGGTTTACCCATAAACATCAGCTGTACAAGGGCGCGCTGGCCGACGCGCGTTTTGAAGTCTGCGCGCACCACGGCACCGCGGGTTGGAATAACAGTTTGGCTGTTAATGTCCATATCGATATCGTTCCCAAAGCTCTGGGTATCCAGACCGACGGTGTTTTTACGGTAAGGCTGCACGGAAGGCACCACCGCGTAGCCGCGCCAGTCAGTGTTAACGCCGGTGTTGTTTTGTAAGTTAACGCCGCCAGCTCCCGGGGCTTTAACTAGCGCAATGGTGTCAGTCAACGGCTGCGAAAGAGTGACGCCATCAGAATGGATCAATATGCCGCCTTGTAAACCATAGCTCCACTGATGGCTATCCTGATCGTAGCTATAACCCAAGCTGCTTTCACCTGAACCGCCTTTATAGTCCATGCTTGCGTTGCCGGAAGCACCATGGCCCTGGCCCTCATAGCCTTGTTGCGCGGAATAGCTGAGGTTTCTTTGTTCCAAAAGCGTACCGCTGATTCCTGCCTGCTGGGTGGTAGAGCCGTGGCGCTTGGTGCTCATGCTGTAAGTGGCCCATGTGCCCGCAGGCCCCATGAATTTATCCAGCGGTACAGACATGTTGAAGGCGAAAATTTGATCCGCTTCGGTCATACCTGGGTTTTTCGAATAGTTGTAGTTCAGGCCATAGGTGATGCCGTAAAGATTGGTGTTATAGCCCAGCTGTAACAATTTCTCTTTACCGTCGCCGCCCCAGTAATCCTGCTGGCTGCCGGAGAAGTAGATGGAGCCGTAATTTCCCAGGCTTTGGTTGATAGAAAGCTGTAATTTACTGCGCTGGTTGTGCGAGCGGTTGTAATTGTCGAAATCGCTGTCAGTCTCTTTTTGGTAATCCTGCACGTCGCGGAAGCCGTAGTAGCCTTTTGTTGAATAACGGTAGCCTGCGATCTGCAGGTTGGTATCCGTTTGGTCAAAGTTTTTGGCGTACATTGCGCGGTAGGACTGGCCCTTTTTCGTGCCCATGGGTCCGTCAAATTCGCTGGTTGCCTGTGTGGCATCAAAAGACACCGCACCAACGGAACCGAGGTCGACACCTACACCCACCGCACCGGAACGGTAGTTATCCGCGTACTGGACGCCGCCGTACACTGTGGTGCGGGAAGTAAGACCGTAAATATTTGAGAACTGAATAAATTTCGGCGTTTCTGTGTCGTCGTTGCCGCTGCGGTATTCACCCAGTGCCAGATTATATTTATAGCGTCCCTCTCGTTGCAGGATGGGCACCGAGCTACTTGCAATACGGAAAGATGATTTTGTACCGTCAGACTCCGTCACCGTCACTTCCATTTCACCACCGTTACCGGAAGGGTAAAGGTCAGTTATGGCGAAGGGACCTGGCGCGACGTTGGTCTGATAAATGACGTAGCCGTTTTGCTTGATGCTGACTTGGGCATTGGTCTTGGCAATGCCTCGCACCGTCGGCGCAAACTGGTTCATTGAATCCGGCAGCATCAGGTTATCCGAAGCAAGCTGCGCCCCGGAAAACTGTATGCTGTCAAACACGTCTGATGGCGTGGAGTATTCGCCGAGGGTCAGCTGCCCGCCCTGCAGGAAACGCACGTCGCGCTGTAAATAGGTGTTAATGGACTGATATTTGCTTGTACTTGAGCCACTTCCACCGTTCGCGCCATCGGTATGTTGCTGGTTATAGGTCGAGTAATTACGCAAACGCCATGCACCCAGGTTCGCCCCGCTGCGCAGGTTCACGTAGTTACTTTGCGACTGGCCGCTATTGTCATGGTCGGTGGTAGAACCTGAATAACTATAGTTGAGCAAAAAAGCAGGGATGCCGTGATCCCAGCGCTTAGGGTCAACAGAATTACGCGGACGCAGGTTAACGCCGATCTGTGGAACGGTAATATCGTAGCGCCGGCGGTTTAAATCGAGATTTTCCGTCGCGTCAGGAACATAAGCCTTGAGCGGTTTAGTTAGCTTCGCTTCCGCTGCCGCTGCGTTAAGTTCCGGGAAGACATCCAGTTTAACGCCATACTCGGCTAATTCGGCAGGCGTAAGCTCGCCATAAAGTTTACCCGGTGCGTCTGGAAGGCTAACAAACTCTATGCTGCGGGTATCTACCTGTTGGTTATTGAGGTAGATATCCACTTTATAGTTACCGGGCATCTGCCCGCCTTTTTCGGCAAAATAATCGAGATTAACGTTTTGCAGATCGGCACCATCACCCACTGCTTTTAACATATCAGCGTTGAAAGTTTCAGCGTTAAGTGCAAAACTTGGCAGAGATAATAATATGAAAAATGATAAGGGTTTCAATAAGAAAGAGTAGCTAGTAACATTATTGCTGGCCGCATGACTCTTCGTATGTAGACCTTTTTTTCTTATGTTACTTTGTATCTGATAATTTTTAATATTATTATTTTCCATAATAAAATTACATTCCATTTTTATAAGAAATTATATTGGCAACTCATTTTGCCTCAAATTGATGCCTTCGCCTTCTCTGTCAGACCACCGAAATCATTAATAGCCTGCCAGGTTATTGAGTTACCCGCGGGTGCATTTTCAATTTTTGAAGAAGATTTTGGTGCAACCATTAAACCTTCTTTCAGTTCTTTTCCGTTAATTGTCACTTTGGTTAGACTAACGTAATAAGGCGTAGGGTTATTTACTGTCAAAGCACCAGATGCGCGCGAGAATGTAAGTTGCTGATAGGCTTTAGCTACAGCTTCTTTATTACTAAGTGCTGTTGGGCGGTAGAACAGCTTTATACGCGTATTAATCGAAAATTGCAGAGCGTTTTTTGTATCAGTTTTTGGCGGAATAGCCAGCGTATTCAACCAATAGGCCGTTTCTCTGTCTTGTGGCAGATTTGACGAAGTTTGCGTAATGCGCACATCATTATTCTGGCCAGGCTCAATACGGAATAGCGGCGGCGTAACGATAAAGGGTGGCTTGTCATTTTTATTGTCAGAACTTACCCAGGAACGGATAAGATAAACATTGGAATCTTCAGTATTATTAACGGAAAGCATGGCTTCTTTCATACTTCCATCGTAAACCACCCTTGTTGCGCCTACTGAAAGGCCAGCAAAACAGGGGCTAGAAACCATAACAATTAAAAGACTTGATATGACGCTTTTTAAAGAAAACACTTTTCGCCTCAATTTGATAATAAAGAGATAAAAAAATGGAACTGACTGGAGTTAATCCGGCCAGTTCCATGTTTATGTCGAAACTTTACTTAGCTATAAAATTACTGATAGCTCATAGTGAAGTTAATTTCGGTACCCATATCTGTCACAGTTGCACCAGCACCGTTAGCACCGGTATCTTGGTTTTTAGTTGCAGTCTTAGTCAGGCTCAGCAGATAGTCGAGGGAGTTGTCGCCCGCAACGATAGCTTTAGACGTCGCTACAGCTGTTTTAGGAGTAACAGCAGCACCAGTGCCAGCATCAGAGATGATCACACCAACGTAGTTAGCTGGGGTCGCAAAGGCATTAGGTACACGGCCAGAGGTATTTGGGCCGTCAAACATAACGTTAGCAACAACGCCTGCTGTGCAACCGGTCAGTTTAATAGAGAAAGGTTTTTGCAGTGAGGTAGTGGTTTCGCCTTGAGCCAGGGCATCCAGAGTAGCGGCTGGGATGCTGTTAAAAGCAACCGGGATAGCGCTTGAGCCAGCATCTACAGAGCAAGTACCGTTAACAACTTTACCAGAGAAATTCAGAGAGCCATCGTCTGCCTGCGCCGCAGAAACACCCAGACCCAGCATAATAACTACAGCAGCACTTAATTTTTTCATGTTCATAATTGGTTTAATCCTTTATAACCAGATTTAATGTACCTGATGAAATAATTTTCACCACGTCAAGAATGGGGTGTTATTAATTATATGTCAGCACGAAGCTAGAGGTTGCGGTGAAATCACCACCGGTAACCGCAGCAGCGGTAGACATTGCTGCCGCTTCCAGGTTGATAGTTGCAGTACCGCTGTCTGGATCGATTGCTGCTGGAGCAGAAGTAGAACGCATTGGGATGATTTCGCCGCCCTTGTTATAGATTGCGATACCCAAGCCTGTTACTGAAGGGGAAGAAATTGCCAGCAGCTGGTCATTGTCAGCATGAACAGCACCGCCAGCAGTAAACATGACACCTGTTTGTGCAGTTGGGCAACCGGTCAGATTCAAAGTAATGTCTTTTTTCTGAGAAACCGCACCTACTGCGTTAAAAGTAGTGCCTTGAATTTCGTCGAAGGAAACATCAGTGGTGCTGCTTGCATCAACTGCACAAGCACCCTGAATGACGGTACCAGTAACTTGCAGTTTACCGTCAGCAGCATTTGCGCCCATTGCAGCAACCATACCGGCAGCCAGTACACTCATTTTGAAGAACGAAGTCATTTTCATGGTTATTCCTTTATTTGAAACAATAATTCTCAATCAGTGAGAATCAGGGGGTTTAAGAGAATCCTTAAGGTTTTCTCTCGTGGACCTATTATTCATAGCTTCGATGTAATACTCCATGCCATCTTCTTAATTCATAGTTTAATTAACTTAATATGGATGTAATATTTATGAAAAAAGGGCAATATCATTTCAAGCATTACGTGGACTAATAGGTTTGAGGTTTTTCTTAGGATTGCATTAACAGAATGTAACAAAGAGATCAACTTAATGTATAATAGTTATATTTCTGGACTTATTTGAAATCTAATTGGATTCGCTGTATTCATCATGGCAGCATATAGGTAGTGGGTTTTTTTATCAGTTTTTAGAGATACTTTATCTAATTTTCATAACATTTTACTCGAACTGGCATATCAGATGTTAAATTTGAGTGACAATTATTCTATAGTCTGTTTCCTCACCCCTCTTGTTAATAATTAACTTTAGGATAACGGAGCTGTTATTTTGTTTTTCAATGGGTTATGGGGATTTTTAATCCGGTAGATGTTAACAAACGTAGAGGCCTTATTGATGATTAAAAAAGAGAATGCAGGGCTCGGTATTTCATCCGAACTCAAGAGGCTTTCTACAATGAAAGAAAATGCGCTTGTTGACAGATTCAAAACTATAAAGAGCTTTGATCTCAATCTGTTAACAACGTTTGAGGCCGTCTTTATTCATCGAAGCGGCGCGAAAGCCGCCGATGTGTTGGGCATTACTCCTTCCGCTGTAAGCCAGGCGTTAGGCCGCCTGCGGGACTACTATAACGACCCGCTATTTATTCGTGATGGGAAGAATCTAGCGCCTACCAGCGTTGCGATGGGCATTCATGAAAGCATTTATGAAGCTTACGATAACCTGATGGCGAAGCTGCAAAACGTTTACTTTTCATCAGTACCTACACGTCTTATCGTTAATGCTTCTCCTTATACATCCATGTTCACGATTAACGTCATGCGAAATATACTGGACGGCATTGCGCCTGATTGTGAAATTGTTCATGTTAGTAATAACAATTCAATAACAGAAGTCGAAGAAGCATTACTTTTCCGGAAAACAGATATTGTTTTTGATGCGCATCCTCATCTAAGTCACTCCCGTGTGAGCCAGGAAATCTACACCGAGCAGCCGGTAGTTATTTGTCGCAAGGATCATCCTAGATTAGATACTTTTCTAAGTCCTAAGCAATCGGCTCAAGAAAAACACGTGTTCCTTGACACTGAAAGCACTAATGTTCTTATTGAAAAACTCAACGTGGACGCTTATCTGCAACGTGAAAAACAATATCATTTCTCCAGCCCTTCGTTATTAACAATAGTCGCGATGGTGGAAGCATCAGATTCGCTGGCAATCGTCCCTCAGCGTTTTTATGAAAAATTTAAGGATTCTTTTAATATTAAAACCTTAAGTCTGGATTACACTATAGCGCCGCTTCCTGTTTATATGATTTATAATAAAACCGCGTTGAATAATCAGTTCTTTTCCACCCTGGTAAAACAGATGGCCAGCTACTTCCACGAAAGTGCTTCGGTTGATGCCCGGTTGTGTAGTTCCCTTCGTTGAAGTTCTCTTTGAAAGGGGTGGCATAGGCTACCCTATAAAGCCCTCACCCCTTTACCGTCAAACAGTAGTAATAATTTATTCCACTTTTTGCAGGCTTAGCGCTGCGCTATGACATCAGTAGAGCCTGCCGCAAAACATCAGCCACAATCTCGATGCTTTTACATCCCTTGTCCCATCGGCCCTCTGGTATAAAATCTTCTCTCGTGATAATTATCACAGCCATTGAATAAATAATTCCTTACCATGCCGATCGGGCAACCAGATGGACAAACTGATGAAGATTAATTTAAGCAAGCTGACGACCGAAAGCCGCAACCCGGCCAGCGCGGAAATCGATACCCTGCCTACGCTTGACATGCTCGCGACGATCAACCGTGAAGATAAAAAGGTGCCGGTAGCGGTGGAGGCCACGTTGCCGCAAATCGCGCAGGTTGTCGATCGGGTTGTGGAAGCATTCGCCTGCGGCGGCAGGTTGATTTACTGCGGCGCGGGCACGTCGGGGCGTCTGGGCATTTTAGATGCGAGTGAATGCCCGCCAACCTACGGCACGCCGCGTGAGCAGGTGGTCGGGCTAATTGCCGGCGGCCATCCTGCCATCCTGCAGGCGGTTGAAAACGCTGAAGACAACCGCGAAATGGGCGAGCAGGATCTGCGTAACCTTAATTTCAATTCCCGCGACGTGCTGGTGGGCATCGCCGCCAGCGGGCGTACGCCGTACGTGCTGGGCGCGATGGCCTATGCAAAAGGCGTTGGCGCAACCGTGGCCGCCATCTCCTGCAACCCGAACAGCGAAATGAGCCAGGCGGCGGATATCGCCATCGAACCGGTCGTCGGCGCGGAGGTGGTGACCGGCTCCTCGCGTATGAAGGCGGGCACGGCGCAGAAGCTGGTGCTGAATATGATCACCACCGGTGCGATGATCCGCAGCGGCAAGGTCTACGGCAACCTGATGGTTGACGTGGAGGCGACCAACGCCAAGCTGCTTCAGCGACAGGTGAACATCGTGGTAGAGGCAACGGACTGCTCGCCGGAAGAGGCCACCCTGGCGCTTGACGGCTGCAACCGTCACTGCAAAACCGCCATCCTGATGATGCTAAGCGGCCTAACCGCCGAGCGGGCGAGCGCGCTGCTCGCCAAACATCAGGGCTTTATCCGCAGGGCGCTCCAGGAGATAACGAGTTAACCATGGCGAAAATCACCGGCTCGACCATCGAACAGATTTTGCACCTTACCGGCGGGAGCGAAAATGTCCTCGTGTGCGGCAACTGCATGACGCGCCTGCGCCTGACGCTCAAAGACCGCCAGCGCGTGGATCACGAGGAGCTAAAAAAGATCCCCGGCGTGATGGGGGTCGTCAACGGCGACGATCAGCTGCAAATCATTCTTGGCCCAGGCAAGGCGCAAACGGCCAGCGAGCTGATGAACGCCATGCTGGGGGCCGGTGAACGCACCGCGCCGCAGGCTGATGAAAATGCCGATCTCGGCAAGCTCGCCCACCAGAACAAGCAGCAGATGAAGGCGAAGCAGAACAGCGCGGTGCATAATTTTCTCACCAAATTCGCCACTATCTTTACGCCGCTGATCCCGGGCTTTATCGCCGCGGGCCTGATGCTTGGGATAGCCACGCTGCTGCAACAAACGCTTATCGTGGAAGGGGTTGCGCCCGCCGCATGGCTGACGCAGCTCATCGCGTATATGAAGGTGTTCAGCATTGGCCTGTTCACCTTCCTGAGCATACTGATCGGCTTTAACACGCAGAAGGCGTTTGGCGGCACCGGCGTTAACGGGGCCATCATCGCCTCGCTGTTTATTCTGCGCTACGTGCCGGAAGGGACGGTGGGCTATTACGCGGGCATGGATACCTTCTTCGGGCTGTCCATCGACCCGCGCGGCAACATCATCGGCGTGCTATTGGCCTGTATTTTCGGCGCGTGGATCGAACGTCAGGTGCGCAAAATCGTGCCGGATAATCTGGATATGATCCTCACCTCGACCGTGACGCTATTAATCACCGGCGCGGTGACCTTCGTGGCAATTATGCCCCTCGGCGGCGAGCTGTTTAAAGGCATGTCCTGGCTGTTCTTGCACCTCAACGGCAACCCGTTCGGCACCGCTATTCTCGCCGGGCTGTTCCTGATTGCCGTCGTGTTCGGCATCCATCAGGGCTTCGTGCCGGTCTACTTCGCGCTGATGGACGCCCAGGGCTTCAACTCCCTGTTCCCAATACTTGCGATGGCCGGAGCGGGGCAGGTGGGCGCGGCGCTGGCGCTGTACGCGCGTTCGCCAAAAGGCTCGACGCTGCGCAACCAGATTAAAGGCGCGATCTTCCCCGGCCTGCTGGGCATTGGCGAGCCGCTGATTTATGGCGTCACGCTGCCGCGCCTGAAGCCGTTTATCACCGCCTGCATCGGCGGCGGCGTGGGCGGCTTCTTTATTGGCCTCGTCGCATGGCTCGGCCTGCCGGTCGGCCTGAACACCGTGTTCGGCCCGTCAGGCCTGGTATCTATCCCGCTGATGACCTCACACCAGGGGATTTTTGCCGGCATGGCGGTTTACGTGGCGGGCATACTAATCTCGTATCTGGCGGGATTTGTGGTGACCTGGTTCTTCGGCAGTAAGAATGTTGATTTGAGCTGAAGAACGGCCTTGTAGAGCGGGTGAGCGCGAGTCGCCGCCCGCCGAAATGTTTGATGGCGCTGGCGCTTATCAAACCTACGTTAAGCGTTATTTTCCCAATCCCACCCTGCAACTATCCAAAGCTAAATCTCATCTAAGGACATAAAAGCATTAGCGATAATTTTTAATTCTTTTATGTCATCCCGCCATCCGGAAATACTGCTCCCATCATCGAAACAGGAGCAGACATCATGGTAGCAAAACGACATTCCCTCTGGCTGGCAACGCTTGCCCTCATCGCCGCACCGGCCTTTGCGGTGGACGTTACCGTGGCGTATCAAACATCCGCAGAGCCTGCCAAGGTCGCGCAGGCCGACAACACCTTTGCCAAAGACAGCGGCGCGAAGGTGGAATGGCGCAAGTTCGACAGCGGCGCATCCGTGGTGCGGGCGCTGGCTTCTGGCGACGTGCAGATCGGTAATATCGGCTCCAGCCCGCTTGCCGTTGCCGCAAGCCAAAACGTGCCGATTGAGGTATTCCTGCTCGCCTCCCAGCTCGGCAACTCCGAGGCGCTGGTGGTGAAAAAGGGCATTACCGATCCTAAAGATCTGATTGGCAAGCGCATTGCCGTTCCGTTTATCTCGACCACCCATTACAGCCTGCTGGCGGCGCTCAAACACTGGGGCATCAAGCCCGGCCAGGTGCAAATCCTTAACCTTCAGCCCCCGGCGATTATCGCGGCCTGGCAGCGCGGCGACATTGACGGTGCCTATGTCTGGGCGCCTGCGGTAAACGAGCTGGAAAAGGACGGCACCGTGCTGACCGATTCCGCGCAGGTGGGCAAGTGGGGCGCGCCAACGCTTGACGTGTGGGTCGTGCGTAAAGACTTTGCCCAGCAGCATCCTGACGTTGTGGCCGCCTTCGCCAAAAGCGCGCTCGCCGCGCAGAAAGGCTACATCGATAATCCCGACGAATGGCTCAAGCAGCCTGAAAACCTCAGCAAACTCTCCCGCCTGAGCGGCGTGCCGGAAGGCGACGTGCCGGGGCTGGTGAAGGGCAACACCTACCTCACCGCCAGCCAGCAAACCGAGCAGCTTAGCGGCCCGGTCAACAAAGCGATTGTCGACACCGCGCAGTTCCTCAAGGCGCAGGGCAAAGTCCCGGCGGTGGCCGCGGACTACAGCCAGTTCGTCACCGACCGCTTCGTGAAAACCCAGGCGCAGTAAGGAGTTAGCCATGTTACAGGTGACGCATCTGAGCGCCGACTACGGCGGCAAAACGGTCCTCAGCGACATCAGCCTGACGGTGGACGAAGGCGAGCTGATGGTGGTGCTCGGCCCGTCCGGCTGCGGGAAAACGACGCTGCTGAACCTGATAGCGGGCTTTGTTCCTTATGATACCGGTTCGATTACCCTGGCGGGCAAGCAGGTGACCGGGCCGGGCGCGGAGCGCGGCGTGGTCTTTCAAAATGAAGGGCTGCTGCCGTGGCGAACCGTGCTGGATAACGTCGCCTTTGGCCTGCAGCTTGCTGGTCAGCCCAAACCGCAGCGTGAAGAAATCGCGCTCGATATGCTGCGCAAAGTCGGCCTGGAAGATAAGGCGAAACGCGCCATCTGGCAGCTCTCCGGCGGGCAGCGGCAGCGTGTCGGCATTGCCCGGGCGCTGGCGACGAAGCCGCAGCTGCTGCTGTTAGACGAACCCTTCGGCGCGCTGGACGCCTTCACCCGTGAGCAGATGCAAACCCTGCTGCTGAAGCTGTGGCACGAAAGCCGCCGCCAGGTGCTGCTTATCACCCACGACATCGAAGAAGCGGTGTTCCTCGCCACCGAACTTGTGCTGCTCTCGCCGGGGCCGGGCCGCGTGCTGGAACGCCTGCCGCTCGACTTCGGCAGACGCTTTGCCGCAGGCGAACCCTGCCGCAGCATCAAATCCGACCCCGAATTTATCGCCAAACGCGAGTACGTGCTCGAGCGCGTGTTCGAACAACGTGAGGGCTTTTTATGAGCATCGTGATTCAGGATAAAGCCCGCCGTGTCCGCCTGGCCCTGCGCTGGCCGTTCTCGCGCCAGATAACCCTAAGCCTCGCCACCATCACCACGATCGTGCTGCTGTGGTGGTGGGTTGCCGCCGAGCAGTGGATTAGCCCGCTGTTTCTGCCGCCGCCGGGGCAGGTGCTGAGCAAGCTGATAACCATCGCCGGGCCGGAAGGCTTTATGGACGCGACGCTGTGGCAGCATCTCGCCGCCAGCCTGCTGCGCATTCTCACCGCGCTTGCCGCCGCCGTGCTGATCGGCATCCCGGTCGGCATCGCCATGGGCCTAAGCCCGACGGTGCGCGGCATTCTCGACCCGCTTATTGAACTCTATCGCCCGGTGCCGCCGCTGGCCTATCTGCCGCTGATGGTGATCTGGTTCGGCATCGGTGAAACCTCCAAAATCCTGCTGATTTACCTCGCGATTTTCGCCCCGGTGGCGATGTCGACGATGGCCGGCGTGCGCAGCGCCCAGCAGGTTCGTATTCGTGCGGCCCGCGCGCTTGGGGCATCCCGCGCTCAGGTCGTGTGGCATGTAATTCTGCCCGGCGCGCTGCCGGAAATCCTGACCGGTTTCCGCATCGGGCTTGGCGTGGGTTGGTCAACGCTCGTCGCGGCGGAGCTTATCGCCGCCACGCGCGGCCTGGGCTTTATGGTGCAGTCCGCCGGTGAATTCCTGGCAACCGACGTGGTGCTCGCCGGCATCGGCGTGATTGCCGTTATCGCATTCTGTTTAGAGCTGGGTTTACGCGCCTTGCAGCGCCGGTTAACCCCATGGCATGGAGAAGGGCAATGAGTGAAAAAGTGAATATTGTACCGCTGGGGCCGTACATCGGCGGGCTGGTGAGCGGGGTGGATTTAACGCGCGGGCTGAGCGACAACCAGTTCGAACAGCTATACCACGCGCTGATTCGCCACCAGGTGCTGTTCTTCCGCGACCAGCCGGTAACCCCGGCGCAGCAGCGCGGGCTGGCTTTACGTTTTGGCGATCTGCATATCCACCCGGTTTACCCGCACGCGGAAGGCGTCGAGGAAATCATCGTGTTGGATACCCACAACGATAACCCGCCGGATAACGACAACTGGCACACCGACGTGACCTTTATCGACACGCCGCCCGCCGGGGCCATTCTGGCAGCAAAACAGCTTCCGGCAACCGGGGGCGATACGTTGTGGACCAGCGGCATAGCGGCCTATGAAGCGCTCTCCGAGCCGTTCAAACGTCTGCTTTCGGGCCTTGAAGCGGAGCACGATTTCAGGAAGTCGTTCCCGGAATACAAACATACCCGCAGCGAGGCCGAGCATCAGCGCTGGCATGAAGCGGTCGCCAACAACCCGCCGCTCAACCACCCGGTGGTGCGCACCCATCCGGTCAGCGGCAGACAGGCGCTGTTCGTCAACGAAGGTTTCACCACGCGCATTGTCGACCTATCGCAAAAAGAGAGCGATACGCTGCTGGCCTTCCTGTTCGCGCACGTCACCAAACCGGAATTCCAGGTACGCTGGCGCTGGCAGGAAAACGACATCGCCATCTGGGACAACCGCGTGACGCAGCACTACGCCAACGCCGATTACCTCCCGGCCCGGCGCGTTATGCACCGCGCAACGATTCTTGGGGATAAGCCTTTTTATCGGGGATGATTTGAGGAAAAGCAGTTGGATGGCGCCAGCAAGTTTGTAGGTCGGATAAGCCTGCGCCATCCGACGCTACCCTCATTTTAGGCTATGGGTTCCCGTACTTTTACGCGTTCACAAGACTGTATTGTCGCGATGCATATTCACAGGCCATACGCTGCGGCAGAAGGGTGAAAGCAGTCTCAAAATAGGGACAGCCTCCCCAGATATCTGCGCTACCGATGATATAAATCCGTTTTTGCGCGCGGGTAACCGCAACATTCAGCAGGTTTGGTTTTTCAGACGCCCAACCGGCCGCGCCCGGGCTTTCGGCGCACAGGCCAAGCACAAAAATAACGTTTTTCTCTTCTTTCCCCTGAAATGTATGCACGGTTCCAATGCGTTCCTTAAGCCATTTATCGTGGCCGGATACGTTCTTCATGCGATTTTTCAAAAAGGATTTCAGCGATTTTTTTATCTCTTTGAAGGGGGTAATAATGTAGGCATCCGGCAATTTTTGATGCTGCTCGTAATAGGCTTCGATCATTTGCAGAACGTGGCGTGCCTGTGCGGGAATAAAATGTTTACCTTCCCGCTCCCCTTGTATATCAAACCAGCAGCTCGCCCCCCACACAAAGTCATCCTGGTCGCTGATATTGTCACGACCGTGCAGCATTTTGTTGTTGTAGGCAATGGCGTTGGCAAGGGTGAACATAGGATCGTCGCAGCGCCTGTGAACGCGAAGGGGGCTGCCCAGCCAGATGCCTTTGGCGATTTGTCGGGTGCCGTAGGGGTTCACTCTGTCGGCCAGAGTTTGTACGGACTGCGCGCCTGGCGACCACGCCTTCCATACTGCGCCTAGTTCTGCCTGCGCAATAGTTTCAACAAAATTGGGCGGAATGGTAAACACCGGTTCGATTTGTAAAGGATCGCCAACCGCGACGGCTCTTTTTGCGCGCCACAGGGCACCGACGGCCTGCTGGGGATTTGCCTGGCCTGCTTCATCAATGAATAGCCAGCCGAACTCTTCTTTAGCGAAGTTTTTGAACTGTACCGCGACAGAAGCAAAGGTGGATGAGACGACGGGCACAATCATAAACAGCAGTTGCCACGCCGCCTTTGCCACCTCTTTATCCGCTATCTTTCCATTTACCGCCGCAGGTATGGCTGAAAGGGTGTCGTAGAGTTTCAGCTCTTTATGAGCGTTTGCCAGCCAGGCCTGATGAAGCTCCAGCGCTTTTACGGTGAGCTGGCTGCGGGCCTGGTTCAGCTCCGGACACTGGCCAAAGGCGTGACGTTGAAGTGCTGGCTCTTCAAGATCGACGGCGGCCGCAGGGAAGGTGGCCTGCGGATATTTTTTCGCAACGGCAGCGCACTCCTGACGTACCTGAAGTAATTTATGCTGAAGCTCCTGCCAGGCATTGTGCTCAACCTGGTACTCGGCTTCTGCGCTATTAACGCGCCGAGAAAAACCGTCAGAAATAGCCTGATGGCGGCATTTTTGCCGGATATTTAACGACCACCATTGGGGTTTTCTCTCCTGCCATTTCGCCATGCGGGCAGTGAGCTTTAAACTTCGACGATTTTTATTCTGGGCCTTATTCTCCTGAAGCCTGCACTCTTTTTCCCGATCCGCCAGATTTTGCAGTTTTTCCAGCTCCTCAAGAATTCGCTCAAGATTTTCGCGGGCCGTAATAAAAGCGCTCTTTGCGTCTTCAAAAGAGAGCGCCGACAGCTCATTAATGGCGGGAACCAGAGTCCTGTAGCCGTCTGCAGGCCGGGGAGCCAGACATTGCGTGATGGAATGATAAAAAATGCGTTGCCCAAACTGACTGCGATTTTTGTACTTGCCTAAAGCGCTGGCGATGAGGCCCCAGCATGCCTCTTCAGGGGCCAATGGGGTAATGACGGACTTAATCTCTTTTTCTCTGTTGTGCTGTGGTGGTTTGGCGTGTTTTGCCGCCAGTTTCTCAGCGACTGGTTTCAGGTAGGCGATATCCTGCCAGTCCGCTCCCAGGCTTTTGGTCTGCGGCAACTCCTGGGAAATATTTTCCACCGCGGCGTTATTGCTTGAAACCACCACCATTTCGTAGCCGGTTAAGGAAGGGATAAGGCGGTGAATAGTTTTCCCCCGCAGGGTTAACTCGCCGCTAAAGGCTTCTCTTGCTTCAGATAGCGTTGCCAGCACCTGCGCGCGTTTGACGATATTATTGGCAATCACATCCCTGAGCATGGTGGTTTTGCCCGTACCCGGTGGGCCGTTAACAGAATAAAGCCCGCGGGGAGCCAGGGTTTCTTCAAGCGTATTGATAGCAAACTGCTGCATCAGGCTCATGCTGTGTGCTTTATCAGAAGGCCAGCGGCCCGCCGGTAATTTATCGAGGCGCAGCATTTCCAGGATCTGTGGTTTTCCAGCGGCGGTCAGCAGGTCTTCTTTTTTATCACAGTCTCCGCTCAAATAGCGGCCTAAAGCCGAGCGCTCGCTGAGGCCCGAATCTTTAATATCCTTCATCACGCGCTCTATATCACGAATATAGAAGCTGTTCAGAATGGCTATCTCATCCTCCGCATCCTGCGGACTTATTTTCTGTCCCTCGCCGACGGTGATTTTTTGTCGCTGGTTTAGCATAGAGGGCAATGCTTCCAGAGGCTGTAGCGAAATTCGCTCGGCATCAAAGGTTGCGTCGGGTTTTTTATCCTCCGATTTATCTTCGGCCACGCTGACATACAAGGCTGGTACTGGGGTCTGTGGGCTGAAAATGGTCCAGCGTTCCATGCATTTCAGAAATTCAATAATCTCGAAGGTGGTCAAAAAGAGAGGCAGCTGATGCTGTTGCTTTAGCTTTTCTGCGGCAGCGATAATTTCGTAAAAGCGGGTCTTAAGACGTTCCGTGGCCTCCTCGTAGGCATCCATGGAAATTCCATCTAATTTATTTTCCTGTAGCTTGCCCAAAGCCCAGGTTACCGTGGAAAACTCGAAGCTTGTAGGGTCGATTACTCCCTGCGGATTTAGTTTTACCCTTATCGAACATGTCCGCCCCTGATCCTGATTTTGCTCTGCGGAATGTTCGCCAGCGTGAGGATAGATTTTCTCAGCCTGCTGAAATATTTCGCTGCGATCGAAGATGCCGAAATAAACCGTATAACGGTATTTCTTCTTTGGGCTGAAATCGTTAACAACGCTACTTATTCGCGCAGGTGTAATCCAGGGGAGGCTAAGGGGGTCGAGAAGGTCTTCAGCTTCGAGTCTGAGCACGCTTGGCGCATTGTCCTCCAGCTCTCTGATATCGGTAGATTCGAAAAATTCTATCTTGTGCCAGTAGTCGAGAATTTTAATCGACTGCTCTTGTGCAGCGGATATAGAGCGCGCGTTAGGCTGTTTATCATCCATATTGAGGGGGAAATCCTTTAGTGTTTTTACTGTATACGGACCATATTACTGCCACCATTGGAAGTGAAACAATCAGGATTAACCTATTGATTTTTAATAATCATGCTGAAAAAAATTTGAAGATTTTCCGTTGTATAAATTGATTTGACTTTGGGCGTAACCTCTATATTTCTCTGGTTGAGATTCAGAGGTATTTGGCCTGAGGGAGGGGGGGCTTATCTAGCCCACGAATAACGCCGTCCTGGTTTTTGTGTTGGATGGCGCTTTCGCTTATCCAACCTACAAAAAACACTCTAACTTGTAGGTCGGATAAGCCTGCGCCATCCGACATGGCCTACTTTACCCGCACCTTCAACGCCACCAGCGCCGCCGTCAGCAGCATCAGGCTGCCGGACAGCACCAGCGGCGAGAGCAGCCCCAGATTATCCAGCGCGTAACCGCCTACCGCCGCGCCGCAGGTATTGGCGAGCTGAATCACAGCGACCTGAATAGAGCCCGCTTTTTCCGCCTGATCGGCAAGCGAGCGGGTGATCCACGTTGACCAGCCGACCGGCACCAGCGCGAACGCGAAGCCCCAGACAATGGCGATGGCCGAAGCCACGATCTTATCCGATCCCCATAGCACAAGAACCAGCGCGCTCAGCGCCAGCACCAGCGGGGCGACGGTTAGCGCGAGTTTGAGCGAACGCTTGAGGAACACGGCGGAAAGCGACGTGCCCACAAAGCTTGCGATACCGAAGCTCAGCAGGACCAGCGTCAGGCCATCCACGTCAAAGCCTGCCATGGTCATATAAACCGGGCGAATATAGGTGAAGAAGGCGAACTGCCCGGCGAAGGCCATAAAAATCGCCGCCATACCGGCCAGCACGCCGGGGCGTTTCAGCAGCCCGAACATGTTTTGCTTATGCTGGGTCGTTTCCCCCGGCAGCGACGGCAGCGCTTTCCACACCCAGATAATGCACACCACGCCCATCAGCGCCGCGCCGTTGAATACGTTGCGCCAGCCGATAATTCCCCCCAGGAAGCTGCCCAGCGGGGCGGCGATCACCAGCGCAATCGAAACCGCGCCAAAGATCACCGACAGCGCCTTTGGCACCGTTCTGGCAGGCACCAGTCGCATGGTTAATGACGCGGACATCGCCCAGAAGCCGCCCAGCGCAAGGCCCAGGCAGGCGCGGCCCAGCAGCAGCAGCGTGAAATTTTCCGCGAAGGAAACCAGCAGGCAGGAAAGGGTGAGCAGGATGGCAAACAGGAACACCACGTAGCGCCTGTCCGCCGAGCGGATAACGGTGGTGACAAACAGGCTGGCGAACATCGCGACAAACGCCGTGACGGTCACCGACTGGCCCGCCACCCCTTCGGAAATTCCCAGCTCCTGCGCCATCGGCGTCAGCAGGCTCACCGGTAAAAACTCAACGGTTATCAGGCAGGCGACGCAAAACGCCACGGCAAAAACCGCCGACCAGTTGGGGCGGGTGACGGCCCCCGGCTGGATTTGTACATCAATATGTTCACTCATTTTATTACCTGATACGTTTTGCGAGAAGCCGCACAGTGTACCACCGCCAGTGTGACGAATTTAACGTTTTGGCAACTTTATGGCGGATAGGATGCGTTATCGCCGGACAGGGTTAATTTTTTATTTGTCGAATATTTCGGTAATATTTCAGCTGCATTAGTTTCGCTGCTTATTATAAATCTTAGCGGCGGAACGTTAACAATATTAATCAGTCGCGTAACGCTAATTTTAATTGATCGAAATCAATTTAACTTTGTGATGACCATTTTGCTGTAAATATAAGCACTCAGCCTTATGCAAAGTAAATAAACATAAAGTTATGTGCAGCGTTTTCACGAGGATATATTTACGGGTATCATGCTATTAAATATCTTGTTTTAAATGTAGTAATAGCAGGGAGGATTAATGACTGCCACGAATTTTAATCGGAGGCTAAATTGCATGGGATGCGGAATGGGTTGCCGGGTTGACTATAGCGAACGTATCAATATTCGTTTTTGTAATGACAGCAGGCTCGCCGTCTGGCCGGATAAAAATCACTATTTCAAACTGGCAATCAACGAACTCATTTTTAAAGAATACCGCTGCTATCTCGCCGAAGGCGTCGTCTTTATCGATTTTTCACTCAACAATATTCTCTATTTTATCAACGATGAATGGCTGAAATTTCTGGTGAAAACCGAAATGAGCCTGGTGCTTATTGCCGACAGGGATATGCTGCCGCTGGCGAATTACTGGTTCGGGCGTTCGAAGGCGATCCGCGCCATTCTTATCCCGCATGAGGGGCGGGCGGGGTTCAGAAAAAAGGCCAAAAAGATCCTCTACGGCGGCGCGTGCGATGCCAAAAAAATGCCCGCGGTTACCGCACGCGAGATGACCGTGCTCAACATGCGCCTGCGCGGCTATTCGTTTACGCAGATAGCCGAAAGGCTGGATAGCCGCGTGAAAAACGTTTACCAACACGCGGCGTCGCTGCGTAGGAAATTTGGCGGCATGATGACGCTGCCCATGCTTAAGCTGTGTCTGTAGCACTCATTGAATTATCCAATGAGCCTGAATTAATTACCGGCTAAGCTGCCGGAAAACAGCCGTTGCCTACCGGGTAATAACGGCCCAGCGCGACAATAAATTTTTTATTGTTCGCACGCGCGCTGGCATTGCGCCAGGTCTCGCCGGGCAGCATATAAAATTGTTGCGAGCTTTCGTCATTACCGTTGCAGCCCTGCTGGATAATTACGCGAAAAAAGGTATTTCCCGTATTGCGTATCACGCCGGTCTTTTCATCGACTTCAAACGCCAGGTTGGTTTTTCGCGGGCGAACAACCAGCAGCGTGCTCATGGCGACAACCGGAATAATATCCGTATTCTGCTGCTGATTTTTGAACGGGAAAAGCCGTATCGGCGATTCTTTAAATATCACGCGATAGTAACGCTCGATATTATCCTGCGGCCCGCGGTAAAACAGTTTGAAATATTCTTTACCGCCGGGCTGCACGGTAAATTTCAGCGGCGTATACACCACTTCCATTTCGCCGCCGCTGATGCGGTTCTCGCCGCCTTTTCCCGGCCTGTCGATTTTATAGGCGGTCAGGGTATAAAGGTTGGTGCGGTCCGTGTCGTTAACCATCGGGCGAGAAATAAACGTCCGGTCCGCCGTCATGTCATAAATCAGCGAATCAAAATAGGCGGCCGACGCGGGCTGAACGCTCGACAGCAGGCAAAGCATCGCATAGCAAAAGCTCGTTTTCTTCGTCATCGGTCGCTCCTTTATCTGTCCACGCCAATCCAGGTCGCGGTGACCTTCACCTCGCCGCTGGCGCTCACGTTGCCAATCCAGTCCACGCCGCTGGTGGTGAACTGCGAGCGGGAATCGTTCATCGGGAACTGCAGCTTCAGGTTGGTGGTAAAGAAAAAGCCGTCGTCCACCGCCGCGTTCCACGCCGTCTGCACCCAGTTGGCGTCCGTCATCTCTATCGGGCTTTCGCCGCAGCTATTGCGCTTTTTAACCACGGCCCCGGCCTGCGAGGTATACGAAAGGTACGCCGGAATAGGCACGCTCAGCGCGCCGTCGGTGGAGGTGAACAGGCAGTACGGAACCCCGGCAAGCGTCGTGCTGTCGCCGACGACCTGGGCGGTAATGCTGTCGGCCTGGCGCGAGGCGGACGTCGTCACCCGGTATTCAAACTCAATCGGGTTTTCGTCGCCGATTTTGCCCGAGCTGCTCGGGCGCGAGCTGCCGTCGGTGGAAACGATGCTGATGCCGTATTCCTTAGGAATGATGTTCAGCTGGCTGGAGGCGGTGAACTGATAGAAGCCGGACTCGGGCGTCACCGCGTTGTCGAAGTTGAAGGTGAACAGCGAGTCTTTGTTGGTCAAATCTTTGCCGGAGGTCAGCACCTTTTTGAAGAACGCGTTGGAGAGGAAGACGTAAACGTACTCGCCGCCGGGGGTGAAGACGTTGGTGTAGGTGGTGCTCGAACTGTAGCGCGTCCAGCTTGCGGCGTCGCCGCTGTACATGACTTCCGCTGCGGCAGGCGTAAAGCCCAGCGCCGCCGTGTCCACCACCATTTTGAAATTCAGCGAGGCCGTGACGCGCTGGGTCTGCTGAAGCGAATAGGACACCATCTTGCAGATCATGCCGGAGGTATTGTTGGCGACGCCGACCTGGCACAGATCGTTGCCGCTATTGACGCTCGGCGTGCCGTCGCTGGCAATCCAGATTTCGGACAGCGAGCCGGTGCTGCGTAAATTTAGATGGCCGACCTTGGTGAGCGTCATGGTGTAGTAGCGCCAGTTTGCGCCGCTCGGCAGGTCTTTGCAGCGCGCGCCGGAGGCGTAGTCGTAGTCGGTGGTGGTGTAGCAAATGTTCAGCGTAAAGGCATCGCTGGCCCCGACGGACTGGTTGCGGAAGTATTCGAAGGCGGCGGGGCCGAACGAGGCGAAGCCGTAGCTGCCGTTATACACGCTGCTGCCGGAGCGCGCGTGGTAGAAGCCTTCGCCGTCGGTGATGTCCGCCGCGATATAGCCGGTCGAAGGGCAGGTGCTGCCGTTGGTCATGCAGCGAATGCCGACAAACGGGCTGCTGATGGGGGAATCGGTGAGCCACATATCGAAATAGCGGTTCGCGTACGCCCATCCGACAAAACCCATATAGGCCAGGCTGCGCTGGCTGGTGGAATAGCGCGTCCAGATATTCGCGCCGGAAAAGCGTGGGTCGAGCGAGCCGGGGGTAATAAAGTATTCGTTATCGACGCCGTTATCGATAAACAAATAGGTATTGCTGCCCGAGCCGCTGTTGGTTGCCGTCACGGCGAGCGCGTGACCCGCGCCAAACAGGCATACCGCGCCGAAGGCCAGCGCCTTCCAGTTAATAGACATGATTATTTCCCTCTCCTGCACGCGAGGCCAGCTGTTCCTGCACTTCGCACTGAATATCGCCGACCCACACCGCGCCGCGCGCGTCGTGCAGATCGAGATCCGCCTCGCAAACGCCGCCCCGGCTGTCGATCAGCGCGATCGTCGGATAGCGTTTATCGACGTCCATGGCGAACTCGCCGCGTTCGTCGGTTTTGGTTTTGCCGATATGGTTATGAATCGCCGTGTTGGCATAAATCCCGCCGGCCGGCGTTTTCAGGCGGCCAAACACCGTGACGAGCTGCTTCACCTCGGGGTTAATCACGCTGACGTTGCCGGGATAAAGCACCACGCTGCTGCTCCGCCCGCTGACGATATCCACGCTGTCCTCGGCGTTTTTGTCGTTCATCAGCTCCACCTTGTAGCGCGCGTAGGGCGGCAGGCTGATGTAGTTGCTCTTGCCGGTCAGCGGGTAGTTGCGCCCGTTGATCTGGGCGATCATTTTCCCTTTCTCGCTGAAGTTGGTGTTGACCATCACGCCGGATCGCTGCGTGCCCTTGCCAAGCGCCACGTTGTCCTTTGTCCAGGCGACGCTGCCCTGCGAGCTAAGGCTGAAGTTGGAGCTGTGGTCGGAGGAACGGGTTACGGCGACGGTGCCCGCGTTATATTTCGTGTCGTAGGCGACATAGCCGTTCGCCGCGTAGTCGTCAGACCGGCTGCGGTTATTGTCGTCACCGCTCTTAATGCGTTTAGACACCGACGCGCCCACCTGGGTAATCGCGCTATCGTCGAAGCCTTTGCGCAGCGTGGCGTTAGCCAGCATATTGCCGCTTTCGCTGGAAACGCCCGCGCTAAACCACGTCGAGAGCGGCAGCGAAATATCCAGGTTCACGTACTTATCGCTCAGGCCGTTGCGGTTATCGTAGTCGTAACGCTGCACGCCGGTGCGCAGCGATACCGTCGCATAGCGGTTTGCAAACAGCGACTGGCTGTAGTCGGCGTTGGTATAGGTGTTGCCGGTGTATTTATTATTCGTTCTGCTTACCGAAAGCGTGCCGAGCCACGGCGTGATTTTATTGAGGTTGGCGGTCACGCCCAGCGAGAAAAAATCCCCTTTTTGCATCGGTAGGCGGTTGCCGATCGAACTGAACTCGCGCGATCCCCACAGCGAGCCATAGCCGCCCGGCACGTTAAGATTCAGCGTGCTGATGCTTTGCCAGCTGCTGTCGGTCGCCAGCAGCACCTGCTGGTTAACGCTCAGCGTATCGTTAAAGGCGACGTTGGCTTCGGTTTCGTTCACCCCGTTGTTATCAAAGCCGTAAAGCGTCGATTTGAGGTTAACTCCCGACAGCCACGGCTGGCTGATGGCCGCCGCAACGCCGGAAATCCAGGTGTTGGTTTTCCCGTAGCTGACGTTTTCATGGCGGCGATAGTCCATCCTGTTGTACTCCAACATGCCGCCGAACATCTGCCAGGAAAGGCTGCCGGTGACGCTCGACTTCCGGGCGAAGGTTTTATTGATTTGCGCGCTGCGCGAGCTAACGACCCGGCCGTTGACGATGACCTGCACGTCAACGTTGTACACCCCGAACGGCAGGCGCGAGGTATCCACCTCGTAGCTGCCCATCGAGAAGTTTTGAATGCTGAGCAGCTTGCCGTCGCGGGAAACGTGTACTTCGCCCGCGGCGGGTAAAAATACCGTCACCGGCACCAGCGAAAGCGTGTTGTCTTCGATTTGCGTGCTGCTTTTGTTGCCGTAGCTCATGCCGTAAATGCGGCTGGAGTTCAGCGCGCTCATGCTGGCTATCGACTGTAGGTTCCAGGTATCCACCATGCCCATCGCCAGGCGGTGGCCCTGGAAATCACGTTCGTACATCGCGCGATACAGCTCGCCGTTTTGATCGCCGGTGCCGAGGCCGTACAGCGAGCCGTTGAGATTGACGTGGTGCTCGCGCAGCGCCGTCGTGTTATCCAGCGTGATAAAGCTGCTGGCGCTGTTCATATTGTTGTACTGGTTGTAATAGCTGCCGACGGTGTAGTTGAGCACGTTGGAAACGTTCGCCGCCGACGAGTCGCCGAGCATCGAACTGCGCGGCAGGATCGCCGCCGCCATCGCCTCCCGGTTTACGGCAAGCTCGAGGTAAAACGAGCGCGTATCGAGAGACAGCGTGGCGTCTTTATTAAGGAATAACGTGGTGCCGTCGCCAAAGCGCCGCTCTTTCAGCGAGGCAAGCAGCGTTTTCATCTGCGGCGACAGCTCGGTGCGCTCGGGCAGGTCGCTCAGGGATATCTGGTTAATTTGAAACTCGCCGTCGGCGATGGAAAGCACGGCGTCGGCAATTTTCTGGCGGCTGCGGTCGGTGCTGCTGTCGCCCTGGTAGCGTATAAATACCGGCACGGTCATTCCCTGACTCAGGGCGCTGGCAAATACCGCAGGCACGACATAGTTATTAACCCGCACGGGCGCGTTCGGACTGGCTGGAAATGCATGTTGAGCGGTTAACAGTAATCCGACGAAAAATGTTCCCTTAACGTATTCCAACTTATCCATAAGTTATTCTCTAATTCACATTTATATATTCTGCGCCGTGCCAGATGCCGATACGGGTTTTCTTATTCGTGAGGTCGGTATATTTAATTTTGGCGCTGACGCCGGGCATCACGTAATAACGCTCGCGGCAGCCTTGACCTAAATCTTTACTTTTATCGCGGCAGGGACCGTAGGAAATCACCCTGAAAGAGGCGTTGCCGGTATTGGTTACCGTGTCGCCCTGGCGCTTAAAATCAAAACGTTCTTTACGCGGGGCGACCACCAGAATGGTGCCGATTTCCGCGGACGTGGTGGCCTGGCCCAGCTTCTCGCTCCGGCTTGCGTCATATTCCGTCACCGGCTCGTCCGTCCAGGAGAGGCGGTAATAGCGCTCTTTGTCGTCCTGCGGGCCTTTGTAAAAGAAGCGGAAGTTCTCGCGCGCCATGCCGGGCATAATCAGGCTCGCGGGGGTAGAAAGCAGCTCGCCTTTGCTCTCCATCGGAATCACTACGCCGCCCGCCATGGGGGAAGAAATGCGCTCCACGTTCACGCTGACGTAGCGCGCGGTATCGGTGGGGTTGGCTATCTCCTTTGCGAGGCTCGAGGCGTCCGGCGGCATCATCGACGTCACTTCCCCGACGTTAATGGCCTGGGCATAAAACGGGGCGATGAGGCTGATTAAAAAGAAGCGGCTGCGTAATTTCATCGGGCGTCCTTAAAAGGAGGTCAAAGACCTCCTGAGACTGATGACAAACCTCATACCCGCACGATATGAACCTTTGTCACCGAACAAATAACAAGGAAAATCAATTCATTGATTTTCGGCTGATAACCACAAAGAAGGAAAAACCACGCTTTTTCCTTCTTTGTCAGCAATCTAAGGAGGTCAAAGACCTCCTTTAGATTGCTTTGCAAAATCTTGGGGGGAATTAAACGGTCCACACCGCGGTGAACTGAACCTTCACGTCGCCGCTCCAGTAGCCGTCGGTCAGATCTTTAAACTCGGCGGCGGTGGTGCCGTCGGTGGTAGCCGAATCCACGGAGAAGGTGAAGTTACCCTGGGTGCTCACGCGGTCAGCGCCGGCGTAGGCGGTGGCAACCGCCAGCGCGTCGAGGCCTGCGGAAACGCTGTTCGCCGTGTCGATCATGGTGGTCGGGGTCGTTTTGGACAGCGCGGTACCGTTCCACGCCACGCCTACGCCCAGGGTTGAGGCGTCAGTGCTGCGGGACAGCGTATTGCTGACCACCTGTGAGGTCAGCGCGAAGTCCGTCGCGCCAGACTGGCCCTGAATAGTAATGTCGAATGCGCCGTTCTGCGTGTTGAAGGCTTCGATGCCTTCCGCGTACTGGAAGCTCAGCGATTTCAGCGGAGTAACAACCAGCGCGCTGGTGGTGTCTTTGGTCGCGTTTGCATCCCAGCTTGCGGTTGCGGAAGCCGTAACGTCGGCCATGGCGTTGGAAGAAACGAGCGCCGCTACTGCACAACCAGCTAATACTAACTTTTTCATTGTTATGTCCTTAAAATAAAGAATGATGTTTTCCTTTACAGGAGTTTTGCGTATTAAAAATCAAATTTACGTTCAACCTGAAATGATGCTATTTAACCTGCCTCCCATTTTTTTCTGCATGCTGCCTTTGATGCTGTAGGCGCGCTTGGCGCTAATATCTAACCGCGCGGCGATTTCCGTAATCGAGGTTTCGGAAAGTAATAAATTAAGTACGCTAAGTTCGATAGGCGTTAACCTGCGCCGCCGAATATCATCAATACGGCGTCCTGAAAACGTACTTTCTATCTTTTTAGCAATTATTTGCCGACTGTCATTGGCATAGATAACCGTTGCAATCTGGGGGCTATGGTTATGCCAGTATGCTGCCAACGCCTCCATTGTTTTGTCCGCTATCACGATCAGGCGCAGGCCTGAGCGGGTCAGATGCCTGATCCACGCATCCGTGAGAAAAAGCTTGATGTGGTAGCGTGAGAAATCAATAAAAATAAACCCACTGCTCAGAAAATTATAGTGTGTATTAATAAGTGAATTAATCACTCCTGCTTTCAAATATTCATTTCCGGCAGGCCATACGCAATATTGTTTTTCCATGCAGTTACGCATTTTTATTGATGGTTCGTCATCTATCTCACAATGAAAATGGCAACTCAGGCAGAACGGCTTTTCAGTTATTCTGCGTTCCATATTATCAGAACACCCTTAAGTGTTTTATTGCTTGTAAGCTGTGGGGCCATATTATTCAGCTCAGGCTAATGTGACAACTTTTGTTTTGATTATTAACAAATCACTATTTCATGGAAAAATCTTAAGGACAGCCAGACCGCCCGTGTGGGCGAAGATGAGCAAAAAAGCGCCGTTAAAAGCTCGGCAATTCCTTGATGAGCGAACGTTAATGATGAAGTGTTAAGATTTTTACCCCCTGCTTCCAGGAATTTTCCTAGAAAACTGCTGGTAATTGCCTAAAAAGTGACAGCACGAAAAGTCAAAAAATGGTCAGTTCGCGGAAGTTTGATGTTAACTATTTGCTGGGAAATGTTTTATTTGTGTTAAATAAGGCCGAAAGATTGCGTTACGTCATTATTGTATCGTCAATCAAATAGCTGAAAATTGATTTGGGAAGGTGGCAGGTACAAAAAATTGACCAAATTTGTTAGCGAATTTTAGGAACCGTTAACCGCTTTTCTGGGAGCCTTTTCCTTGAAAAATCTTGAGCGAACGCGCGGATTTCTGGAGAGGGGAGTTTATTCCTACATTAACAAATATCGTTATTGTTTAACAAAAAACAAACAAACGTCCTAGATTGCAGGATTCTGCTTTATTTCCTTAAAAATAACGAGTTAGCCGTTTTTTATATCCTGGCGGCCGTCCGCTGCTGTGCGATTTCTTAGGTTTCTATAAGCCTTCGCCTAGGAAATATAAAGATTTTGCGTCTATCTCTTAACCTAAATTTTGCTTAATTTATCTCCCGTCGCCGCATGGCGCTTTTAATATTTAATTAATTACCCTTTTTACGTGGAAACACCGGCGCGCTGGTCTGCCTTATCGGCCGGTGGGTGCGTCCCTGAGGCGTAATTAATAAATACTGGGAAATGCATTCAATAGCTCCGCAGGGAATGGGGAGTATTCAACGGGTCTGTTTCGGGCCGATGATGATTCAAACGGAATAATGAAGGAAGCATTATCCGGATGTGCGTTTAATACTTGAAGGAATACTCATGAAATTCAGCAAAATTGCCTCTTCTCTGGTTGCCGGTATCGTACTGATGAGCGGCGCGGCTCACGCGGAAGACCCAACTCCAGTGACCGTTAACGGCGGCACCGTGCACTTCCAGGGTGACCTGGTAAACGCGGCCTGTGCGGTAAGCACCAAGTCTTCCGATCAGATCGTAAAACTGGGCCAGTACCGTACTGCTGCCTTCACTAAAGTGGGCGATACCTCCGCGCAGATCCCTTTCACTATCGTTCTGAACGACTGTGACAGCACCGTTGCATCTACCGCAGCCGTTGCCTTCGCAGGCCAGGCTGACGCGACTGACCCAACTCTGCTGGCGGTCAACTCCGGCGGTAACAGCACCACTGCAAAAGGCGTGGGTATCGAAATCCTCGACCGCGCGTCTAAAGTGCTGACCCCAGACGGCGCGACCTTCTCTACCGCGCAGAACCTGACCGACGGCACCAACACCCTGCCGTTCACCGCGCGTTATAAAGCAACGGCTGCTACCGCAACTGCGGGTCAGGCAAACGCTGACGCTACTTTCGTCATGAAGTACGAGTAATCGACTGACGCAAGGACGACCGATGCCTCAGGGAAGAGGCAGATTCCACGTTAATCCTGAGAAGGCGAGCATGAAAAGGAAAATCCTGTTCCTCCTGATACTGATTGCGGGAAGTCCGGTACTGGCGAAGCAGGTCGTCGTGATCGACGGCGGCAAAGTCCATATGCAGGGAACGCTGGTTAACGGCGCGTGCGCGGTGGCGCGCGAAAGTCAGGATATGACCGTGCAGATGGGCCAATACCGCAGTTCGCTGTTTAGCGGCGTGGGCAGCTATGCGCCCGTCAGCATTCCTTTTGCTATCCGGCTTGTCGGATGCCTTCGCGAAGTTTCAGAACATGTGGGTATCGCCTTTCAGGGCGCGACCCCGGTAGAAGACCCGCAGGTGTTTCTCGCGGCGACCAGCGTAAACGGCAATGACGCCAGCAGCGGCGTAGGGCTTGCCCTCTTTGACAGCCAGCAACAGCTCATCATTCCCAATAGCCTGCCGGGCTATTTCGCGCCGATAAAAACCGAGGAAATGACGCTGAGCTTTACCGCCCGCTACCGTTCGGTGACTGAAGACCTCAGCCCCGGACACCTGAAAACAGACGTCTGGTTCACGCTGGTTTATCCCTGAGCCGCAATTATTCACAACGCACTTTTGATGGTAACTGTCGTGATGAAAACTCTTTTTAAATCAGGTGTGACCGCCGTGCTATGCCTGCTATTTACCGCTTTTTCCGCCCAGGCGGCAGGGGGCATCGGCCTTGGCGCAACGCGCGTGATTTACCCCGCCGACGCAAAGCAGACCTCTCTTTCCATTACCAATAGCGATACGAAAGAGCGCTATCTGGTGAACTCGTGGGTGGAAAACAACCTCGGCCAAAAAGACAAAAGTTTTATCGTCACGCCGCCGCTGTTCGTCAGCGAGCCGAAAAGCGAAAACACGCTGCGCATTATTTACGTCGGCCAGCCGCTGCCTGCGGATCGCGAATCCATTTTCTGGATGAACGTCAAAGCCATTCCGTCGGTGGACAAAAATCTTGTTGATAGCAGCAACGTGCTGCAAATAGCCATTCTGTCGCGCATCAAGCTGTTCGTGCGTCCGAAAAACCTCCAGATGCAGCCGGAAGAGGCGGTGAAACAGCTGCGCTTTGAACGCAGCGGCGGCCATCTGATTCTGCATAACCCGTCGCCGTACTACATCTCGACGGTCAATCTCAGCGTCGGCAACGAAAAGCTGCCGAACACCATGGTCGCACCGAAGAGCGAGGCGAAGGTAGCCGTACCGGCGGGCGCATCCGGGCGAATCTCCTTCCAGACCGTAAATGACTATGGTGCGGTCACGCCGGTGCAAGCTGGCGTCATGAAGTAATGCCGCAGGCCGCAATCAGGAAAGCAGGGAAATGATGAAAAAGTCGTTTACGCAGCCTACGCGCAACGCCGCCCCTCTGGCGGCGACGGTGATGGCGGCGCTTTGGCCGGGGGTAAGTGCTGCGGAAAGCTACTTCAACCCCGCCTTTTTATCCGAGGATGCCGCCTCCGTGGCGGACCTGTCGCGTTTTGAAAAAGGCAGCCATCAGCCGCCGGGCGAATATCGCGTGGATATCTGGCGTAACGATGAGTTCATTGCCACCGAAGATCTGCCGTTTGTCGAAGCGGCAAAAAGCGAGCCGGGTGAAGGCGCCCGCTCCGGCGGCCTGACGCCCTGTTTAGACGTGGAGTGGCTCAAGCGGCTCGGGCTGAACATGCTCGCCTATCCTGACCTGGTGAAATATAAAGCCGGTGAATGCGTGCCGATGGCCGAGGCGATCCCTGGCTCGGAAACGGCCTTTGATTTCGCCAGGCTGCGTCTGGACATCAGCCTGCCGCAGGCGTCGCTGCTCAACAGCGCGCGCGGCTACATTCCGCCGGACCAGTGGGACGAAGGCATCCCGGCGGCGCTGCTGAACTACTCCTTCACCGGTAACCGCAGCTCCAACGACGACAGCTACTATCTCAGCCTGCAAAGCGGCCTGAATTACGGCCCGTGGCGGCTGCGCAACAACGGCGCGTGGAGCTACACCAGCGGCAGCGGCTACAGCAGCAACAGCTGGAAAAACATCAGCACCTACGTGCAGCGCACGATCGTCCCGCTCAAGGGCGAGCTGGTCATGGGCGACAGCAACACCGGCTCCGACGTGTTCGACAGCCTGGGCTTCCGGGGCGCGCGCCTTTACTCCTCGGACAGCATGTACCCCGACAGCCTGCAGGGCTACGCGCCGACGGTGCGCGGTATCGCCCGCACCAACGCCAAAATCACCATTCGCCAGAACGGCTTTGTTATTTATCAGAGCTATGTCTCGCCCGGCGCGTTCGCGATTAGCGACCTGAACCCGACCTCGTCGAGCGGTGACCTTGAGGTAACGCTTGAAGAAAAAGACGGCAGCCAGCAGCAGTACACCGTGCCGTATTCCACCGTACCGCTGCTACAGCGTGAAGGACGGTTTAAGTACGATCTCGTGGCCGGTGATTTCCGCAGCGGCAACAGCCAGCAGGAGAAACCCTTCTTTACCCAGGGCACGCTGATTGCCGGTTTGCCAAACGGCTACACCGCCTACGGCGGCACCCAGCTTGCGGAACGCTACACCTCGGCGGCGCTTGGGCTGGGTAAAAACCTCGGCGAGTGGGGCGCGGTTTCCATGGATGTCACTCACGCCTCCAGCAAGCTTGCCGACGACAGCTCGCACACCGGTCAGTCGCTGCGCTTCCTGTACGCCAAATCCCTGAGCGGCTACGGCACCAACTTCCAGCTGCTCGGCTACCGCTATTCCACGCGCGGTTTCTACACGCTCGACGAGGTGGCCTACAAAAATATGGAAGGCTACCAGTACGAAATGGAAGAGGACGACAGCCACGTCAAGGTGCCGGTGGCGCAGAGCTACCACAACCTGCGCTACAGCAAGCGTGGGCGCTTCCAGGTCAACATCTCCCAGTCGCTCGGCGACTACGGCTCGCTGTACGTTTCCGGCAGCCAGCAAACCTACTGGGGAACGGACCAGGACAACACCTGGTATCAGGCGGGCTACGCCAGCGGCTGGCGCGGCATCAGCTATTCGGTTTCCGCCTCGTGGAGCAAATCGGTCGGGCTTGCGGACAACGATCGCATCGTCGCCTTCAACCTTTCCGTGCCGTTCAGCACGCTGCTGGGCCACGGCTACTCGCGCGACAGGGCCATCGACCGCGCCTACGCCACCTTTGCCGCCAGCCGCAACTCCGACGGCAAAAACACCGTCCAAACCGGCGTGGGCGGCACGCTGCTCGAAGGGCGCAACCTCAACTACAGCGTCACCCAGGGGCACACCAGCACCAACGGCTACAGCGGCAGCGCGAGCGCCAACTGGCAGGCGACCTACGGCACGCTGGGCCTCGGCTACAACTACGATCGCGACCAGCATGAATTTAACTGGCAGGCCTCCGGAGGCGTCGTGGGCCATGCCGACGGCGTAACCTTCAGCCAGCCGCTGGGCGACACCAACGTGCTGATCAAAGCGCCGGGCGCGTCCGGCGTCAGCGTTGAAAACCAGACCGGGGTGAAAACCGACTGGCGCGGCTACGCCGTCATGCCTTACGCCACGGTCTACCGCTACAACCGCATCGCGCTGGACACCAACACCATGGACAACCACACCGACATCGAAAACAACGTCAGCAGCGTGGTGCCAACGCAGGGCGCGCTGGTGCGGGCCTCGTTTAACGCGCGCATCGGCGTGCGGGCGATTATCACCGTCAAACGTGGCGACCGCGCGGTGCCGTTTGGCGCGGTGGTGCGTGAAGAAACCAGCGGCGCGACAAGCATGGTTGGCGACGAAGGGCAGATTTACCTGAGCGGCCTGCCGCTCAACGGCAAGCTGCTCATCCAGTGGGGCGACGGCAAAGGCTCCCAGTGTTTTGCCCCGTACACGCTGCCAAACGAAAGCCTGAAGCAGGCCGTGGTCGTCGCGACCGCCACCTGCTCATAGCGAAGGCACGACTCAGGAAGCTCATGATGAAAGCGAAAAACTCTCTGGCCGGTGCCGTGCTGCTGGCCTGCGCAACCCCGGCGTTTGCCACGGTTTGCTACAACTCAACCGGCGTGCCGACGGAGATCTCCTACGATCTGTCGAACACCTTTAACAGCTCCAACAACCAGGTCGGGCAAATCGTCACGCTCGCGGAAAAGTCGCAGTGGGTTGGCGTCAACGCGATCTGTCCTGCGGGCACCAGCGGCAACACTACGATGCGCAGCTACGTCACCACCTTGCCCGTTCAGGAAACGATAGACGGCTATAAATACCTCAAAATAAATGATTATCTGAACGGCGGCATGAAGATCACCGACAGCTACGCGGGCGCGTTTTACCCGCCGCGCGACTTCATCCAGATGGGCAGCCACCCGAACGTTTCCAAGCAGAAGCCGTTTGGCGTCAGGGATTCCAACCTCATCTTCCGCCTGAAGGTCACCCGCCGCTTCATTAACATGGTGCCGATCCCGAAACAGACGATGTTCTCGGTCTACGTCACCACGCGCAATACCGACCCGCTGACCACGCCGGTCTACACCATCAGCTACAGCGGCAAGGTAGAGGTGCCGCAAACCTGCGAGATCAACGCGGGCCAAATCGTGGAGTTTGATTTTGGGATCATCGGTGCGGCAATGTTCAGCCAGGCGGGGGCGGGCAACCGTCCAACGGGCGTGTCGCCGTTAACCAAAACCGTTGGCATTAAATGCACCAACGTCGACGCGCAGGCCTATCTGTCCCTGCGCCTGGAGGCGGAAAAAATCTCCGGCAACATGATGGTTTCCGACAACAGCGACATCGGCTTTATCGTTTCGGACAGCAGCGGCGCGCCGCTGACGCCGAATAACCTTGCCAGCAAAATCAACTTCCGGCTCGACGACGCTTCCCAGGCGCGGGTCGGCGTGCGCGCCTGGCCGGTCAGCGTCACCGGTAAAAAACCGGCGGAAGGGCCGTTCTTAGCGCGGGGCTATTTGCGGGTGGACTATGACTAAAATTCGGCACATCGCGCTGCTCGCGGCGCTGGCCGCAGGCCCGGCGAGCGCTGACTCCCCGCTTGGGGAAATCAACATTGAGCTGCACGGCACCGTGGTGGATTACGCCTGCTACGTCGAAACCGGGCAGGACAACAAAACCGTCCAGCTTGGCACTTGGCCGACCAAACAGCTGCGCACCGCCGGCAGCACCACGCAAAGCATCCCGTTCACGGTGAAGCTGAACGGCTGCCCGCCGGGATCGGCGTCGATTACCTTTTCGGGCAAGAACGTGGCGGGGAATCCGGCGCTGCTGGCGCTCAACGACGCCAGCAGCGCGACCAACGTGGCGGTTCAGCTGCGGGATAAAGACAAAACCCAGCTGCCGCTGGACCAGGCGAGCCAGGACGTCGCGGTGGACGCCAACGGCGACGCGACGCTGAGCTTCTACGCCAACTACATCGCCATCGCGGATAACCCGCAGCCCGGTAAAGCCGACGCGGATGCGACCTTTATGATTAATTATTACTGACCAGATCAGAAGATTCTGAACATATGAAAAAAAACCGGTGTGAAAGCAACCGGTTTTTTTCATTTTGGCTCGCCGAGAGCGCTCTTATAATAATTCTTTGACGCGAGCATAATCGATTAGCTCGACGATAGATGAAACGCGCAGCTTGGAGAATATATTTGCTTTATGTGCGCTTATCGTTTTGTTGCTTAACAGCAGCTGTTCGGCAATTTCTTTATTTGATAAACCGTTCGCCAGATAGCGTAATACCGTCACCTCACGGTTCGAAAGCGGCATATCATCGACTGCGCCTTTGCGTGAGTTAGGCTGGCTGATAAAATGCAGGGTGTCTGACGGGAAAAACGAGTATCCCGAAAGCAGCATTTCCACCGCGTTGTAGATGTCTTCCTGCTCTTTTCTTTTACTGACAAACCCGTTCGCCCCGGCCTGAATGGCCCGGCCAGCGTAAAATCTTTCCGACTTTGACGAGAGAAACAGGATCTTAGTGTCTTCCTGTATGCTTTTGATTCTTTTGAGCAAAGTAAAGCCATCTACGCCGGGTAGCTCAATGTCCAGGATCACCAGATCGACCGGATGAGTGCGCATATAGTCAATGACCTGGCGGCCATCATCGGTTTTTAGCACGACATTAATATCTTTATTTTTCTGTAGCAGCACTTCTATCGACATGCGGACAATAGGGTGCTCGTCCATAATAATTACGGATGCAGGTTTCATTTTTTTTGCCTCGGATTGTTTGAGGAAAACATCGCGTTGACCTAAAGTCAATGGCAGCGAAAGTTATGAAATGTTATTCGGTAGACTTCTTCAATTGGCGTGTAGTTTTCTCCATTAAATTTACTGATTCCATGTGGGGATTTTAATTCTAAAAAGTTATAGGGGTCATGAAAATTCGTACGTTAAATATTGTTAAAAATGTCTGTCAGTAATGGTTAATAAGTTGGGGTGATTATACATTCATATTATATGAGAGAAAGTCTGGTGTTATCAGAGGGCGGCTTAAGCCCTATTAAGTTCTGAATCTCGCGAGAAGCGTTTTTTGATATAGCGGATATTCCCAGACTAACGAAAACATTTGGTCTAAAAGTTTATTTTAATATTTAAAAATAGTTTTTACTCTGGATTGTAGGGTGTTTGTTAACGGTTATGGGCGGGAAAAACGGCCGAATTTCATGCTTAAGCGTTGCAGGATAAGCGCTTAACGCAATCCAGGAATTATTATAACTGTTAATGTGATGATCTAATTTAACAAATTTTTAATATTGAAAATAAGTAATTTCCTAACTTTCATCTGAAACTCGGTCAGCGGCCTTAGCTATTACGCTCGGAGGAGGTGACAGATAATTCATGTAACAAATGTATCAACGCCTTCCTGCTGCTTAGTCCAATCCTCGCCGACAGCCGCCCTAGGGTATAAACCACGTAGTGATACGGCTTCTTTAATGACTGGGCGATGGACTTCAGCGTATGGCCCTTTGCCACCTCCATAAGAATGTTCCACTCCCGCGCGGAAAGGGCGTCATTTTGCCGCGTATAGTTAGCCTGAGCCGGTGACGGGGAACAAGGTGGTTGCATCAATAAAAATGACAGAATCCCGATTTCAAGACGCCGTTCGAGGACCCGGCAGGTCGCCGCGGCGACGATAAAGCATGAGGCCTCCGGGCTGCGGCTTGCGGTAAGCAGGGTAAAGGCTATGTCGGGGCGCACCCGGTGCCATGCGCGTATCGTATCCAGCACGTGAATAATCGGGATGGCGATGCAATCAAGATCGATCACCACGTGCGGAAGCGGCGTCTGCTCAAAGTAGCTCTCGACCTCTTCCAGCGTCGAGCAGATGAGCGTTCTTGTGCGCTTAAAAAGGTACTGGGTGAGCGCCAGCGAAAGATACCTGTCGTTGGTGACCAGCAGCATCTCCACCGGCTTTTGCGGGCGGACCGCGCGGATCTGCTGTTGCAAAACCTCCAGACGGTCAAAAATCGTCGGAATCGCCAGGCCACACGGATAGACGGGGCCATCGTGCTTGATTCGCCGAGGCCTTTTTTTTCGCGCGGCTAAATGCAAATGCTCACTCACTGGTTGACCGGTCAGGTATCTCTTTGCGGATAAAAAATTGCTGCCTGTCCATTGCCAGTATGTCAAAGAGTGGAGCGGTTACATGAAAAGTCTTCATCATTTTTTCGCTAACGGTGAATGTCGTAGGACAGGCGGCGTAATGATAGCGAGAGATTAATCAGAAACTGAATGGAACACAGTTTCTGATTATGTCGGTGTCAGGTTATTCTGGCAGCGAAGGCTGAAACTGGATATTGGGCGCGGCTTAAGCTGGCTAAAGAAATTTCTTAATAGTTGATATTATATAAAAGGCGTAACTTCTTAAATAAGAAATGGCGGTGTCGTTCGGGAATGGCGGTGGTAGCGAAGTTATTCAAGTAAAAAAAGCAGATTAACTCTTATAAATCTTATTAAGCCGTGCTGATTATTGATGCTGAGTTTTTTCATGATCGCCTGCCGGTGCTCGCGTGCCATGTCTTCGTCAATGTTCATCAGGTGGGCGGCGTCGGAAAGCGTATGGCCGCAGGCGATGTGTTTTAACAGCTCGCGTTCGGTGACCGAAAAATGGCGGGTTGTACAATACTTACAGACACTTGTTGGCACGGCGCGGGTGTTCTTGCCGCGTCGGGCTGGCTCGGACCAATGGGCGATTTTACGGGTGACCTCTTCGACTTCATCCTCCCGATAAATGACCGGCAGCATATACAGGCAGGGGCGAAACATCAGCTTTTCGTGTTCATGCCTGCGGCAGATAAGAATAACGCGCTGGGCTTTTGTGGTTTGAGGGATTTTATAACAGTCGGCGCTTACCCAGTTATCTTCAAGACAAATAAATACCATATCAGCGACGTCGTGATGCTCTGGTGCTAAAAAATGGAAGGCCTCATGGCGGCGATTGCATATCCGCTCAACAATAATTTTTAACCCGTGAGCGAAATGGCTGTTTCTTTCCCTGATGGCAACAGTAAGCATAAAACCCTCTTTGTAAAATAAACCGTAAAAAGAGCATAGTAAAAATCCTTCGGCTAATGAATATCTGCCGACTTAATTCATAACTCGTCGCGGATGACTTATCGCCAGGTGCTTTCCTGGCTGCTCAAAAATAGATCGAAATTGTTATTTGCGGTCTTATTTTTATTAAAATTATTAACCTCGCACCACCATTTCCAGGGCATCGCTATCCTGTAGCCAGTCGCGTGAATTTATCCTTAGCATTTCCATAAAGGCGTGCCCGGCGGTGGAGAGGCGGCCAATATTAGGGCACAAAATGCCAATGCTGGTGGCGGGCAGCACTTCGCGCAGCGCGAGCGGGCGCAGGTTGACGTTATAGCCCGGAAAACGCAGGCGCACCGAGGTCCACAGGCTGACCATATCCGCCTGTTCCATCATGCGCGCCATGATCCACGGCGACGAACAGTGGACGATATTTTCCGGCAGCGGCAGGTTATAGCGGCGAAAAACCTGCGTCAGAATCGAATGCTCGCCCGGTTCATCCCAGTCGAGCCACGGGTAGCTCATCAGGTTTTTCAGCGTTGTGGTGTGCGTGATCGGGTGCCGCTCCCCGGCAATGACCGTGTTGCTGAGCGCATACAGCACCTCGTAATACATCCCCGACAGGCTGGTGCCGCTGGCGGCGGTAATCACCGCCAAATCCAGCCGCTGGTTTTCGAGGGCGTCGCGCATTTGCTGCGGGCGGCCTTCCATCGCAACCAGCTTCACGCCGGGGAAGCGCGCCTGGTACTGAATCATTGTCTGTGTGAATGGCCCATACGAGGCGGCGGCGGTAAAGCCGACGCGCAGCTGGCGCATGGCCTTGCCGAGCAGGTGGTCGATTTCGTCACGCGCCTGGTGCAGCGAGCGGTCGATATCGCGCGCGTGGCGCAGCAGCACCTGGCCATACTCGTTTAAGGTCACGCCGCGTGACGAGCGTTGCAGAATCGGCATGCCGATTTCCGCCTCCATCTCCTGAATGGTTTTCGAAATGGCCGGCTGGGTCAGGTTTAGCGCCTTCGCGGCTTTACCGATGCTGCCCTGAGCGGCAACCTCTAACAAAATATCTAATTGATTTAATTTGATTTTCATTTTGGCTCGCCGCGTGAGTCACCGTCGTGGTGCAAATTTTGCTCTCTTACAATACAAATTTGATAACCAAAGGCATAACGAATTTTTATGATTGCGATGTTCTTTTTTTATGCAAATAGTGAATATATCGCTCAATATTCACATCTGTGTAACATAAAAGGAAGTGAGCATGAAACCGACTGCCAGCTATGCCCCGGCGCAAGCCGAACTCACGGCCTCGCTTCCTCTTGCTGTACCTGAAGCGGATCGTACCAGCGTTAAATCCCTGATTGCCGTTACCCTCGGCAACGGCCTCGAAATCTACGATTTTGCCGTATACAGCTTCTTTTCGGTGATCATCGGCCACCTGTTCTTCCCGGCCAGCAACGACTACACCTCGCTGCTGCTGGCGGTGGCGACCTTCGGCGTCGGCTTTGTGATGCGCCCGCTGGGCAGCCTGGTGTTGGGCAACTACGCCGACCGCCACGGGCGCAAGGCGGCGATGACGCTGATCCTGAGCCTCATGTCGCTAGGCGTAATGATGGTGGCCTTCGCGCCCACCTACGCCCAGGCGGGCATCCTCGCCCCGATAGTGCTGATTGCGGGCCGCCTGCTGCAGGGCTTTTCCGCCGGTGGGGAGGTCGGTGCGGCCACCACCTGGCTGATGGAGGCCGGAGGCACTTCACGGCGCGGCGTGCGCGTGAGCTGGCAGATGACGAGCCAGGGCGGGGCGGCGCTGCTGGGGGCGGCGATGGGCGCGGGGCTGAGCCACTTCCTTACCGAACAGGAGCTGTATGCCTGGGGCTGGCGCGTGCCGTTTATCCTCGGCCTGGCGATTATGCCGATTGGCCTCTACATTCGCCGCCAGCTGCCGGAAACCCACAGCGCGACGCCCGCCACCGCCTGCGCCAGCCCCGCGCTGACGCTCTGGCGCGAGCATCGCCGCGCGCTGCTGCTCGGCATCCTGCTGGTGATGAAAAGCACCACCACCTTTTACATCATCATCTATTACATGCCTGCCTATATGGTCAACACGCTGCACATGCCCGCCAGCACCTCCTACTGGGTGAGCCTGACCGCCGCCCTGCTCACGCTGCTGATCCCGTTTTTCGGCGGCAGGCTGGCCGACCGCCTGCCAAAGCGCAGGCCGATCCTGCTCGCCTGCGCGATCGGATCCTTCGTGCTGATCTGGCCGATCTTCGCCACTATTCTTTACGGCGTGCCGCTGGGCGTGACGATTGCGCTGATTGCCGTCGATCAGGTTCTGGCGAACGTCAGCGCGGTCGCCTTCTTCCTGCTGATCCTCGAAGCCTTCCCGAAAGCGGTTCGCGCCTCCGGTATGGCTCTGGTTTATGCGGTGGGCGTTACGCTGTTCGGCGGCTTTGCCCAGTTTAACGTCACCTGGCTGCTGAAGGTGACCAACCAGCCGATGGCCCCGGCCTGGTATCTGATGTTTTGTTCGGCAGTATCGCTGGCCGCGCTGATCGCCTGGCGCGAGCGCGCCAACGCCTCCTCTGAAGACTAAGAACACGAAAAGGAAACCCTATGCTGATTAAAGAGATCCTCGACCACGAAGAAGAGATGATCGCCATCCGCCGCGACTTCCACCAGCATCCCGAGCTGGGATTTGAAGAGTTCCGCACCAGCGACCGCATCGCCGAGCTGCTGACGCAGTGGGGCTACGAGGTGCATCGCGGCCTCGGCGGAACCGGCGTGGTCGGCACGCTGAAGGTGGGCAGCGGCGGCAAACGTCTGGGCATTCGCGCCGATATGGACGCGCTGCCGATGCAGGAGCAGACCGGCCTGCCGTGGGCGAGCAAGGTCGATGGCAAAATGCACGCCTGCGGCCACGACGGGCACTGCGCTATTCTGCTGTCGGCGGCGCGCTATCTGGCCCTGCATCGCCCGTTTAGCGGCACGCTGCACCTGATCTTCCAGCCGTCCGAGGAGAAGATCGGCGGGGCGAAACGCATGATCGACGATGGCCTGTTTACGCTTTTCCCGTGCGACGCCGTGTTCGGCCTGCATAACTTCCCGTTGATCCCCGCCGGGCAGATCGTCACCAAGCCCGGCGCGCTGATGGCCTCGTCGGACAGCATGACCATCACCCTTGAAGGCAAGGGCGGCCACGGATCGATGCCGGAGCACTGTATCGATCCCACCGTCGCCGGGGCGGCGATCGTCATGGCGCTGCAAACTATCGTGTCGCGCAACGTCGATCCGCAGGATTCGGCGGTGGTAACGGTGGGCAGCCTGCAAAGCGGCAGCATCCACAACATCATCCCGCACAGCGCGGTGCTGAAGCTGAACATGCGAACCTTTAAGGCGGAGGTGCGCGAAGCGGTGAAGCAGCGCGTGCAGACGCTGGTCCACGCGCAGGCGGAAAGCTTCGGCGTGAAGGCGACGATAGACGTGGATTTCGGCTATCCGGTGACGATCAACGATGCGGCGCAGACGGAATTTGCGCTCCAGGTCGCCCGCGACGCGTTCGGCGCGGACAGGGTAGCCGACCCGCAGCAGGTAAAAAGCATGATGGGCAGCGAAGACTTCTCGTTCATGCTCGAAGAAGTGCCGGGCTGCTACCTGTGGCTGGGCACCGCGACGGGCAAAGACGACTATTCGGTGCATCACCCGCTCTACCAGTTTAACGATGCGTGCATTTCCACCGGTGCGACCTATTGGGTGAAGCTGACGGAGGCATTTTTACGGTAGCTTTTCCCCCTCTCTCCCCCAAGAGAGGGGATCGTTCGGTTTTCTCCCTCTCCTGGGGGAGAGGGCCGGGGTGAGGGCATTATGTTCCTTAATGGCGCTCCAGCATTATGTAAGTTGGATAAGCGTCAGCGCCATCCAGCATCCCTAATGACATGTGGGCGGAGGGAGCCACCGATAGAAAGGGGGACTTTATGCCTGAATAGTTTAATTACACCGGCCAGTCGGTTTTTTAAGAGGGCCGCATTGAGCCCAATCGAGCACGACGTATCCTTTATCCTTCATACAGCTTTCAACACCTGATACACGCGCATCGAACTGAGTGTCAGACTCTCCCTTGACGACAGTATTTCTTCGCCAGGTCTCGTCATTTGAGCCAAGCGGGTATTTCCTGTCTACACCGCAGGCGTAAAGATCCTGTCTACGCTGTTCAACATCAGTATGTCCGAGGGTTGCCGGTTTCTGGAATGTTTGCACATAGGGGAAATAGGCATAGTTAGTTGAATCCATATCAGCGACGACACAGCCCGTTAAAAGAAAAATGCCCGCCGTCACGAGAATTTTATACATGTTTTTTTTCCTCTCTTTCCATACTCATACACGGGCATCAGACTCTCCCTCTCGTGGAAGAGAGGGCGTCCTGCTACTCAATGCCGCACAAGCGTCGCAAAGTAATATACCAGCGGGATCGCCAGCAGATATAGCCCAACCGGGATCTCGCGCCACTTCCCGGCAATCACCTTAATGATGATATAGAACAGCAGGCCGCCCGCGATGCCGGTGCCGAAGCTGTTGGCAATCAGCGTAATCATCACCATCATCAATACCGGCAGGCCGTCGGTGAAGTTGCCTAAATCCACCTTGCGCAGCCCGCTGAACATATTCAGGCCGATAAGGATCAGCGCGGGGGCGGTGGCCTCTTTTGGGATCATCAGCGCCACCGGCGTGAACAGCAGCATCAGCAGGAACATGACTGCCGCCGCCAGCGCGGTCAGCCCGGTTTTGCCACCGGCCTCCGCCGCGGCGGAAGATTCGATCAGCGCCGTCGCCGCCGGAATGCCCACCCAAGGCCCGAGTGCTGCGGCGATGGAATCCACCATAAACGGACGGTTGATGTGCGGCATATTGCCGTGTTCATCCAGCAGGCCCGCTTCGCCGCCTACCGCAAGCGTCGTGCCCATGGTGGAGAAAAACTCCGAGGCGAAAAACACAAACAGGTACGGCAGGAAGGCGATATTCAGCGCGCCAATCATATCCACGTGGCCGAACACCGGCGCAAGGGAGTGCGGCATGGCGATAAAGCCGTGGGGCAGATGGGTGACGCCAAACGGAATGCCGACCAGCGTGGCGAACAAAATCGCCCACAGAATGGCGCCGGGAATGCGCCGCGCCTGAAGGGCGATGGCAAGGAACAGCCCGCACAGCGCCACCAGCGCGCCGGGCGCGGTGAAATCCCCCATCATCAGCGCGTTCGTTTTGGCGTTCGCCAGCACCAGGCCCGCGTTGCGAAAGCCGAGCACGGCAACGAACAGCCCGATGGAGGCCGTTAGCCCAAGCTTGATCGACTGCGGAACCGAGCGGGTGACGACCTCGCGCAGGCCAAGCCTCGTCAGGGCGAAAAAGAGAATGCCCGACCAGCAGGCGATGCCGAGGCCAATCTGCCAGCCGATGCCTTCGCTGCCCGCAAGCGTCACGCCCACCAGCACCGAGCCGCCGATGCCGGGGCCGACGATAAACGGCAGGTTGCCGTAAAACGCCATCAGCAGGGTGCCCGCGACGAACACCAGAATCGTGCCGGTGGTCGCCGCGCCTTTATCCATCCCGCCCACGGCGAGCAGGCCGGGGATGACCACCAGCAGGTAGGCGGCGGCAAGAAAGCCGGTGATCCCCGCCAGACATTCGGTTTTTACCCTGCTTTGCCGCGCCTGAAGCTGGAAGCGGCGCTCCAGCCAGCTGCCCGACGCCGCCTGACTAACTGAGTTTTCGGCCATTGTGTGGCTCTCCTTTGCTATCTCATCGTTGTGTGTTGGGTTACGCCGCCGGGGTTTCCCGGCAGGCGACGAGCGGGTCGATAATCTGGCGCGTGGTGCCGTCCGTCAGGCCGAGGTCGGTGAGGTGCGGCCCGGCGTTGCAGGCGAGGCAGGTGCCCTCAATCGCTTTGAACACGCGGTACGGCGGCTCCCAGTCGGCGACGTTGTTGCTCAGCTCGCGAAGCTCGCGGAACTGCCGCGCAAGCTCCCCGGCGGGTAAATCGGAAAGCATGCCCGCAATCGGCATCGCGACGTGGGCCAGGATCTCGCCGCGCTGGCTGAGCGCCATGCCGCCGCCGCTGGCAATCAGCGCGTTCGCCGCCAGCGCCATGTCGGCGGGATCGCGGCCCAGCACCACCAGATTGTGGGAGTCGTGGGAGTAGGTGGTGGCAATCGCGCCGCGCAGTTCGCCCCAGCCTTCCAGCAGCGCGAGCTGCGGCGTGGCCTCGTGGCGTCCGTGGCGATGCTGCACCCAAATCAGGCTAAAGCCGTCCGGGAGCTGCACCCTGCCGTCGCGCACGTCGACGGTGGTTTCGTTCCACTGCGTGAAGCGCGCGCCCTTGATGTGGCGCAGCGTCGCGGTGCCGTGGCTGACCGGCACATTCAGCACAAAGTCGCTGGCCGACAGCGGCTTAAGGCGAACGGTATCGCGCGGCGGCAGGACATCCGGCGCGCCGACCGGCTCAAGCAGTTTGCCGTTAAGCGCGACGCGTTTACCCGCCACGTAAACGGCTTTCGCCTGGAGTACCTCAAGCGAGTCGAAGACCACCAGATCCGCCGTGCGCCCGGCGGCGACCAGCCCCAGATCGCCGCGCTGCAGGCGGATGGCGGCGTTAAGCGTCGCCAGGCGCAGCGCGTCGGTGGCCTTCATGCCGTGTTCAATCAGCAGGTTCAGCAGGGCAATAATGCCGCCTTTTTCGAGCAGAATGTCCGGCGGCACGTCGTCGGTGCAGACCGTGACCTGGGAAGAGAGATGCGGCAGGCCGTTAAGCGCCGCGACGATTTCCGGCAGCAGGTACGGGTGCGAGCCACGGATTTCCACCGTCAGCCCGGCGCGGAGTTTTTCCAGCGCATCGGCGCCGGAGGTCAGTTCGTGATCCGAGGTGACGCCAGCGGCAAGATACGCCTGCAGCTGCGCGCCGCTCAGGCCTCGCGCATGGCCTTCGATCAGTTTGCCGCTGTTCAGCCCGGCGTTGAGGATCTCCAGCATGCGCTCGCTGCCGTTCAGCACGCCGTGCATGTCCATGACTTCCGCGACGCCCGCCACCTCGGGCCAGGCGAGCATGGTTTCCATCTCTTTACCGGCAAAGTCGGCACCGGACATTTCCAGCCCCGGCGTGGAAGGCACGCTCGACGGCGCGGCGCAGATCACGCGCAGCGGCAGATTACGGCTTGCCTCCACGGCATAGCGCACGCCCGCCACGCCCAGCACGTTCGCCAGCTCGTGCGGGTCCCAAAAAATCGTGGTGGTGCCCTGGGCGACGACGATTTCCGCATAGCGGGCCGGGGGCAGGTGGGAGCTTTCGACGTGAACGTGGGTGTCCATCAGCCCTGGGCTGAGATACGCGCCCGCCAGATCGTGCGTTTCTGCGGCATCAGCGCGGATGCCGCAGGGGTGGACGCTGGCGATGAGCGAGCCGACGACGCCGACGTCGACCAGGCGAATTTCGCCGGTCGCCATATCAATCAGGTTCGCTTGGGTCAGCAGCAGGTCAAAGGGCGCTTCGCCCAGCGCGGCCTTTACCGCCCGGCGGCGCAGGTTCGCGGATACAGTTGAGTTCATGGTTTTACCGTCCGGCAGGAACACGGGAAAGCTACTCTAGGCAGGCGGCATACATTTGCCCAGATGATTTAATTTATCGGCCCATAAGAAACGTTTATCCTATAGCAAACGTTTACCTTGCGAACCCTGACACCATCATGGCTGAACCCTGGCAGCGACTGCCCGCCCTCTCGTTAAAACAGATTCAGTATTTTGTGACGCTGGCCCGGCTGCGCCATTTTACCGATACCGCAAACCGCCTTGCGATTAGCCAGCCGGCGCTGAGCAGCGCGCTGCGCCAGATTGAGTCGGTGCTTGGGGGGAAGCTGGTTAACCGCACCGCCTCGGCGGTAACGCTCACCGAGCTGGGCGCGGCGATTTTGCCCCACGCGGAGCGCGTGCTGTACGTCGCCCAGCGCTCGTTTGATGACATGCAGCGCATCGTACAGGACGGCGGCGAGGGCACGCTGCGTATCGGCCTTGTGCCTTCCGTCGGCAGCCTGCTGTTTGCGGATATTCCCCGCCTGCTGGCAGAGCGCTTTCCGCGCCTGCGCGTCGAGTTCCACGATCGCACCAACGATTCGCTGATCGCCCAGCTTGAGAACGGCCAGCTGGATTTTGGCATCGGCGCGCTGGACAGCTCGGTGCCCGCCACGCTTGAGATCTACCCGCTACAGGAAGATCCCTTTGTGGCGGTCATGCACCGCGACGACCCCCTGAGCGCCTCAAGCCACGTTCCGTGGCGGCACCTGTCCCGCCGCGATATCGCCGTGTTTTCCAAAGGCAATATCAGCCGCCTGGTGGCCGCAATGGCGGAAAGCCAGCGCCTGAACCTCACGGCGCGCTATCAGGTCGATTTTATTGAAACGCTCTATGGCCTCGCGCGCTCGCGCCTCGCCATCGCCATTTTGCCGGAGCTGTACACCACGCATTTGCAGGACAAGGAGCTGACGGTGATTCATCTCCAGCAGCCGTCGCTCAGCCGCACCGTCGCGCTGATGCGCAGCGGCCAGCAGGCGTTTCCCCCGCAGATCGAAGCCTGTTTTCAGCTGATTGCTAAAGCGTTGCAGCAAAAAAAGTTACACTGAATAAAAATATCGATAACAAAGGACGTTAGCCTTCATGAAGAAACCCCTCCGCCTCATTGCTATTCTGCTGGTTGTTATCATCGTGGCCGCCGCCGCCTGGCTGCTGAAGATCCACGCCAACAGCGACGCGTTGTGGAAGATTGTCAGCGAACAGTGCGTGCCGAACCAGCAGCAGCGCCACGATCCCGCGCCCTGTTTAGAGGTCAATCTGGAAAAGCATTTCGTGGTGTTTAAAGATGCGAAAGGGCCGCTGCACACGCTGGTGATGCCCACCGAGGAAATCACCGGCATCGAAAGCCCGGCGATTCAAAAGCCGGACGCGCCGAACTATCTTTATGACGCCTGGCTCGAGCGCGACCGCTTAAAGAAGATGGCGGAAAAGCCGCTTAATGACCGCTATCTGGGCCTTGCGGTCAACTCCTGGTACGGGCGTTCCCAGAACCAGCTGCATATCCATCTTGCCTGCCTGCGCCCCGATGTTTATCAAACGCTTAGCCAGCGCGACGGGCTTATCGGCGACAGCTGGCAGCCGCTGGGCGTTACGCTTAAGGGCCACGACTATCTGGCGATGAAAATCCCCGCCGCAACCTTCGAGAAGCAAAGCCCGTTTACCCTGCTGAATAACTACGTGCAGCAGCACGGCGACGATATCGCGAAGTACGGCCTGGCGGTGACCCTCACCGAGAACGGCGAGTTTGTGCTGCTGGCTAACCGTCTCAAGGTGGCGGACCTCAATCTCGGCAGCGCCGGGGAGATCCTTGATTACGGCTGCGCGCTGCAAAAATAAAAAGGCTGCCCGTAGGGCAGCCTGATGTTGGGTGGCGCTGCGCTTACCCAACCTACATTTCATCTTACCTGGCCGTAGGTCGCGTAAGCGCAGCGCCACGCGACATCCCACGGCAAATCAGGAAATGTAATTCGCCGCCTGCTTGAGCACTAAATCACAGGCTTTAGTTTTCACTTTTTCCGCCAGCGGCGAGCTGCCGATGGTGTTCAGATCCAGCTGCTGGCCTTTGCCGGTGTTGAGCAGGCCCAGCAGGCCCTGATTGTAGTCCGGGGTGTCGGCCGGTTTAGTGGTGTCCTGTAGGCCGAGCTTGTTCATCAGCTGGCTTTTGATGTTTTCGGTGCTGGTGGCGGAGGCCAGCTTGTTCTTCGCGCAGTATTCCATCACGCCCGCGGCGTTGGTCATGCTGTTGGAACTCAGCGCCTGGTTGCCGCCGTTAAGCAGGCCGGTCAGCGAAGAGAGGGAAAGGCCGCCGCTCTGCGTGCCGCTGGTGGACGCGGTGTTGCTTTTGCTCAGCTCGTTTGCCGCGCTGGACAGCTGATCCTGCCAGCTTGCCGCCGCTGCCTGTCCAGCGAAAACCGTTGTCGCTAACGCGAGGGCGCATACCATCCGATTGCTTGCTTTCATCTCGTTATACTCTTTTTGATAGCCTGCTTAGCAGGAGAAGTCAGCCTGGAGTATAACGCGCCGGGCGGGTAGGCCGGGATTAAGAGTGTTCTTAATCGTACGGGCACTCTTCGGATTCGGCCTCTTCGTCCGGGTGCAGGCGGTTCCAGAAAAGGCCTATCAACAGCCACAAAACAACGATACCGATTACCACCAGCGCGATTTTCACCTTGCCTCCTTCAGCTCGTGCCACGCGTAGACCCGCCCCGTGGTATCCATGACTTCGACCGGCACCTGCCGCGTTTCATGCCGCGCAAGATAGGCGCGCAGCGGCTCGGCCTGACGGTTGTTTTGCGCGATGCCAAGCCAGGCCGACATCAGCGCGTAGTTATCGACGGTGCTCCAGGGCGCGTCGTAACGTCCCGCCAGGCGGGCATCTTCATCGACTAAAGGGCTAAACCACAGGTACATCGGCACGTGAAACGCCTGCTGCGAGGGCTTAACGCCGCCGTGCTGATAGACCACGCGGCGGGTGAGATCGCGCTCCACGGCGTGGTCGGAAAAGTAGAACAGCGAGGCGCGGGAAGCTTCCAGCAGGGTGAGCACGCGGGCCGTCAGGCTGTCGGTAAAGCGCAGGGCGTTGTCGTAGCAGGCATCCGGATCGCCGCGGTCGGTGGGGAAAAAGGCCCGTTCGTCGGGGTAGCGTGTATGCGTCGGTTCGTGGCAGCCGTAAAGATGCAGCACGATGAGTTTCTTTCCGGGCCGGTGCAGCGCCTGCTCCAGCAGCGGCAGCAGCGCGTCGTCGTAGCCGTCGTCCAGCCAGCGGTGGCTGTGGGCGTTCATGGCGATGCCGGTGATGGCGTTGCTGTAATCGCCGTACATGCCCTGACGGCTGTACCAGTGCGTCTCGAAACCCGCCCCGTTGGCGAGGTTGACCAGGTTATCCGCGTAGCGGCGAACGTCAGGTTTGGCGAGCGTGGCGGCGGTAAGCGCGAGCGGAATCGCCGTGGCGGTGACCGGCGTTGCGCTTATCGCCTGGGTGAAGAGCAGCAGGCTGTCCCGCCGCGCCTCAAGCTCCGGCGTTGTGGGGCGCGGATAGCCGTACACGCTCATATTGCCCGCTCGGGCGGATTCGCCAATCACCACGACGTAATTTTCGATTCCGGTTTCGGTAAGCGTTAACGCGTAATCAGGGACGGTGCGCGATACCGCCGCAATCGTGCGCTTGTCCCGCAGAGCCTGCAAAAACGGGTTGAGGTTGTGCACCGGCAGGTCAGAAATAATGCGCTGCCACGGGCTGCTGATGCTGTTTTTACGCAGGTGGTGAACCGCCGCCTGTATCCCCAGCGCCGCCAGGCAAAGCAGCAGCATCCACATCGGCCAGGGCGCTTGCTGCACCGGCGTGACGTTAACCGCCAGCAGCATGACGGCAAGCAGCGCGGCGAAGCGCGTCACGTAGCGCCGGAAAACGCCCAGCATGCCCAGCGCCTCCCGGCGAGTGGTGTCGAGAATGCTTAGCGCAAAGCCGTAGCTAAACATGGAGCGGTACTCCCGCCAGGCAAACTGCGACAGCGTAACGTTCAGCGCCACCAGCGTAAGTAAAGGCAGCGCCAGCAGGTTACGCATTAGCGGGCCGGTAATCTGGCCGAGCGTCAGCAAAAGCGCGCTCAGCACCAGCGTCTGGTGCAGCACCTTGTGGGGCCGCGACACGCGCAGGCCTGCACGAATATAAATCGCAATAACCAACAGAAAGGGCAAAGCCAGCGGGGCGTTGTGCATAGTTAATTTCTTTTGCTTGCGGGAGAGAAGCCGGTGCCGATTCCGGGACTTTTCTACGGGCGTAGCAACGCCACGGATGAAGAGATACCGTTAAAAAGGGAGATCGTTAACCGGATGATTTAGCGGGAGTTTAGCGGGGATAACCCTACAAAAGATAATTGTTTGTATAGATCAATAAGCGGGAATCGATCGTTTAAAACGATCGATAAAGAGGGGGAATGATTCCCCCTCTTTCGTGCAGGCAAAAATGATTAATTGATGATATTCAGCGTCACATCAATGTTGCCGCGCGTGGCGTTGGAATACGGGCAAACGATATGGGCCGCGTCGACCAGCTTTTTCGCTTCGGCCGCGTCCATGCCCGGCAGGTTGATGTTCAGCTTCGCTTCGATACCAAAGCCGGTTGGCAACGGGCCGATACCCACTTCGCCTTCGATAAACGCGTCTTTTGGCATAGTGATTTTGTCGCGGGCGGAGACAAATTTCATCGCGCCGAGGAAGCAGGCGGAGTAGCCCGCCGCGAACAGCTGTTCCGGGTTGGTGGCTTCACCGCCCGCGCCGCCCATCTCTTTTGGCACACCCAGCTTCACGTCAAGCACGCCGTCGGAAGAGGTTGCACGGCCATCACGGCCGCCGGTTGCTTTGGCTTTTGCGGTATAAACAACTTTTTCTAAAGACATGGCAGGTTCCTTATCTTACTTATTGTGTATGCGATAAAATCGCGTGCTATATATTTGTTGCCGTTACGCCATCCGTACGAATACGCATGGCGCGTGATTATTGGCCGAGGTTCTGACGCAGCGTTTCGAGCTGGTTCTTTAATTCCAGCAGCGTATCGACGCTGCACGCCGAGGCGCAAAGCACCGAATCCGGGATGGCCGTGGCTTTTGCCTGAAGCGCTTTACCTTCGTCGGTCAGCGTGACGGCGACCTGGCGCTCGTCCTGGCGGGAGCGGCTGCGCAGCAGCAGGCCCGCGGCTTCAAGGCGCTTGAGCAGCGGCGTCAGGGTTGCCGAATCCAGAAACAGGCGCTCGCCGATTTCCGACACCGTCACGTCGTCTTTTTCCCACAACACCAGCATCACCAGATACTGCGGATAGGTCAGCCCAAGCGGGGCCAGCAGCTGCCGGTAGAGCTTGTTCACCGCCAGGTTGGCGGAATAGAGCGCAAAGCAAAGCTGGTTATCCAGCAGCAGCGCGTTGGGTGTTTTCGGTGTCGTCTTCATGCTTTGAATATAGGTAGTGCACGATTTAATTGCAAGTTAAATTATTGTGCGATTTTTAGTGGTTTGAATTGCCAATGTTATTAAGGCATTAATAATCATTCAACGATAGCCCGGAGGGGGGAAGCGATGGAAATGGACGACTGGTGGTTTGGCTGGAAGGGCTTTACGCCCGAACGGCCCTGCCCTGGGAAAGTTGTGCTGATGGTTGGTGCAGGGATTTCCATAGAAGCACCCACGCGGCTGCCCGGCGGCTATGCGCTGACCGAGGCGCTGCTCGATCACCTGCTGGACGACCGCGCGGCCTCCGAAATCAAAAGCGTTTTTGGCAAATGCGAGCCGTGGATGGGCCGCAGTCTGCCGCGCCTTGAGCACGTCCTGGATAAAGCCTTCGAGCCGTCCGCTATCGAAGGCGTAGAGCGCAGCGGCGCCGCGCGTGAAGTGCTGCGCATTTTTTCCGGGCGGCAGCCGAACGCCAACCACCGGCTGATTGCCGATTACCTGATAGAGCAGCGCGGCTGGTGCATCACCACCAATTTTGACAACTGCATCGAGCAGGCCGGTAACCATCAAATCCCGGTACATGTTATCGACCCCGAAACCAAAGCTTTCGATATCCTGCATCGCGAATACGGCGAAGACTGGGGCATCATCAAGGTTCACGGCACGATTGAGCACGGCTGTGTGGGGCTTGGGGCAACGCTTGCCGATTTGGAGCACGGGCTGCCGGAGGTGTTCAAAACGCTGCTTGAGCGCGTCACGCAGCAGGCAGATTTAATGGTCGTCGCGGGCTATAGCGGCACCGACCATTTTGATATCAACCACTGGATACGCGAGCGCTGGAACGGCAAGCGCGATACCCGGCTGGTATGGATCGACCATCGGGAAAAAGTGCTGGAAGAGATTTGGCAGTTGAAAGACAGGGATACCCGCGAGCCGCGAGTTTACTGGCAGGGCGCGTTTGGCGGCATGAAGGTCGAGTACGGGCCAACCTCAATCCTGCTTACGGCCCTGCTCGGCATTACCCGCAAAGCATCGCCCAACGTGGTGGAGAGCGCCGACTGGTGGCGTACCGCCATCGCGGATTATTACGTTCCAACGGAGAAAGAAAAGTACCTCACCGGCACGCGGCTCGCCGCTTCCATCGGTCTTGGGCAGCTCGCAGAGGAGCAGTTGCGCTGCCTGAAGCGCGAGCTGGAGAACGACGATTTACTGGCACCTTTTGAAGCCGAGATTTACTACTCGCGCGGGTTTATCGCCGGGGCGCTGTGGGTACAGAGCTATCTCAAAACGCCGCGCGAAGAGGCCAGAAAGGTGAACCGCACCGGCCTGATCCGTGCCAGGGGAAAGCCTGCCAGAGCGCTTTTGGTCTACCTGGCCCAGTTCCTGAAGGGGCATCGCAGGCCCTCGCCGGATGAGCAAATCGACGCTTTTTCCTGTGTTTTAGACATCGCGGAACGCTGGCAGCGATGGCGGGCCTGGCGCAGCAAACCGCTGCGTCGTGTGGGTGAAGGCGTCAGCGGATTATTTTTCAAGTTTTTCATGCGGCTGGAGGGCGACAGTCTGCCGCTCTATCTGCAGGGGAGGCTGACGCTACAGGGCATCCGCCGGGCGGCCCTTTTTTGTGATGATGAGGTATTTTCATTTGGCGAGGTGTGGAATCTGCTGTTCCACGAAAACAGCCCGCCGAGCTTCTACACTCCGCATGGCCCGGCTATTCCCGGTTTTTATCTCATCGAACGCAGCACCGCGCGGGAAGAAGATCGCATCGCAGACCTGGTGCTTGCGAACCTTAACTACGTCGATATTTTACTGACCGCGCTGCGGCGGCGCTGGCCAAAAGGCAGCCACAGCGTTTTTAAAGAGCGGCAGCGGCACAGGGGGCATCTGGATTCGGGGGATTATGTCGTCACCTATATCGTGCGGCTGCTCACCGAAAGCGCGCAGATCGTCAGCGCCCTGAACGAACCGCATTTGCAGATTCTGATTGCCAGGGCATGGCTCAGGGCGGACGGCATTCTGGGCGGCATTGAATACTGGAAGCAGCAGCGCCTGTATCTCGCCTAACGCCTGTATCTCGCCGGACTAAGGCCCGATATAGCGCAGCACCACTTTTACCGCCATTTCGCGGTAGTGGTCGGTGTGCTCCGCCGGGTCGCCGCCCTCTTCGAACAGGTTGGAAAAGGTATAGCTGTTGGCGACGTGGTAGAAGCTGAAGCTGCTGATCAGGCGGTGGACGTCTTTAGCGTTGACCGTGCGGTTAAACAGCTGTTTTTCTTGGCCGCGCGTCAGAATGTCTTCGAGCAGCTCCAGCGCGCTGCGGTTTATCTCGCGCAGGTAGGTGGATTCTTTTACGAAGCGCCCGCGCTGCATGTTTTCCATGCAGATAATACGGATGAAGTCCGGGTGCGTGGCGTGGAAATCAAACGTCCATTCGACGAGCTGTACCATCGCCTCAACCGGCGGCCGGTCGGCAAGATTTAGCTGGCGTTCCGAGCCGCGTATCTGCGTGTAGACGTATTCCAGCACCTGCACGTAAAGCAGCTCTTTGCTCTTAAAGTGATACACCACCATGCGCTTGGTGGTGCCCGCCTTCTCGGCGATTTGCTCCATGCGCGCGCCGTTGAGGCCAAATTCGGCGAACAGGGTAATGGCGCTAAAAAAGATCTTTTCTTTCAGGCTCGCCTCATCGAAACGTTCCGGCAGATAGATTTCGTGGGTTTCCACGCGGGCTCCTTAGGGTTATCAGGTACGTAGCATGGCCTGGGCTTCGTACATTAAATCAAGATTATCGCGGCAAAGCTCTTCTAACGTGGCGCGGGACTGGTGGGTGGTCAGGCTGAGCGCGCCCCAGAACTGTCCCTGTCGGTCTGACAGCGGCACCGCCAGCACGTTCATGCCGACCTCAAACTCCTGGGTCACCGTGGCGTAGCCCTGGGCGCGAATTTTATCAACGATTGCCAGCAATTGCGGGATATCCGTCACGGTGTAGGGCGTGCGCGGTTCAATAGTCGCTTTTTTTAAGAATGCCTCGGCTTCCTGCGGCGTTAATGAAGCGAGCCACAGCCTGCCGCCCGCCGTGCAGTGGATCGGCACGCGCTCGCCAAGCCTTACCGACGTGGAGTTTAGCGGCGTGTGTTTGCTGCGGGCGATATATATCAGATCCTCGCCGTCCGCCACGCCGACCGAGGCGTGTTCGTGGCTGCGGCTCGCCACGTATTCCACGATCGGGCGCACCATGCGCGGGAACTGCGCGGAGTCGACGTAGGCCTGCCCCAGCCGCAGCACGCGCGCGGTCAGCCAGTAATAGCGCCCGTCCGTTTCGACGTAGTTTTCATGCCACAGGGTGAGCAGAAAGCGCCGCGCCGCGCTTTGCGTCATGGCATTCATTTTGGCGACCATCGGCACCGTCAGTTTTGGATTTTCTTTAGAAAACAGCTGGATAAGCGCCAGGCCTTTTTGCAAACCGGCGATCAGGTCGCGCTGATGCACCCTCGTTTCCTTCATCCTTCACATTCCTGCAACAAAATTGGCCGAATAGCGCGATTATCGCAGCGTCCGTGCGATTAACAAGCGAATCGCTCAAATTCTGCGTTGTCGCGCGGCGCTGGCGTTGAAATACTTTTGCACGAACATTTCGTTAACAACTTATTGCGATAAGGGGTGCAGGATGGTCAAGGGTTCAACGCAGGTGGTGGCGATAATCGGCACGCCGATAGCCCAGGTGAAGTCGCCGGAGAACTTCAACCGCTACTTCGCGGAGCATGAGATGAACCGGGTGATGATTCCGGTGGATATCGTCGCTGAACGGCTCGGCGCGTTTATGCAAAGCCTGCGCGGCTGGAACAACCTGAGCGGCGTGGTGGTGACGGTGCCGCACAAGCAGCGCGCGGCCGAATTGCTCGACGCCCTGACGCCCCGCGCCCGCCATCTCAACGCGGTAAACGTGGTGCGCCGCGAGGCGGACGGCACGCTCAGCGGCGATATGCTGGACGGCGTCGGGTTTATCCGCGCGGCGCGCAGGCACGGTTTTGACGCCGCCGGGAGATCCGCGCTGGTGGTGGGCTGCGGTGGCGTGGGCAGCGCCATCGCCTGGGGGCTGTGCGAGGCCGGAATTTCGCGTCTTGCCCTGCACGACAGAGAGCCGCAGTCGGTGCAGCTGCTGCACAATCGCCTGGCGACCCACTTCCCGGAGGTTCATCTCGACACGCTCCCCGCAACGCTAAACGATCGCGATCTGGTGGTGAACGCCACGCCTGCGGGCATGAACGGTTTCGATCTTCTGCCTCTCTGCGAGGATCTGATCGCTTCGCTTAATCCCGCCGCTCTCGCCGCCGACGTGGTGACCGCGCCGGAGATCACCCCGTTCCTGACGCTTGCCCACAGGCTTGGCTGCGCCGTTCAGACCGGCCCGGAAATGGCCTACGCCCAGCTGTTCGAGATGGGAATGTTCATCGGCGCAATGCCTGAGCTACAGCCTGCGGGAGCGGCGTCATGAGCGAGCAGAGCGTTGATGTGATTGTGATCGGCAGCGGCGCGGCGGGCTTTGCGGCGGCGGCAACCGCCCTGTGTCGTGGGCTTTCCGTGCTGATGCTTGAAAAGGCGGAATTTTATGGCGGCACCTCGGCGATTTCCGGCGGCGCGGTGTGGATCAACGATACGGATCAGGCCCGCGCGCTGGGCAAAAGCGGCTCGCCCGAGGCCATCAAAACCTATCTGAAGGCGATCGTCGGCCTGGAAAACTACCGCGCCGATCTGGTGGATGCGTTTGTCGATCGCGGGCGCGAGGCTATGCAGTTTCTTGAGCAGCAGGGCGCGGTGCGCTATAGCCTGCGGCCGCTGTCGCCGGATTATTATCCGGACGAACCCGGCGGCGTTGACGTCGGGCGCGCGCTTGAGGTGGTTGAATACGACGGACGCCTGCTGGGAGAGAATTTCCGTACGCTACGCTCGCCGCCGGAGGGCATGCTGCTGTTCGGCGGCATGATGGTCAACCGCGTCGATATCCAGCATTTCCTCGACGTGCGCCGTTCGTTTGCCTCATTCCGCCACTGCTGTCGCCAGCTGCTGCGCTACGGGCGCGACCGTATGAAATACCCGCGCGGCACGCGGCTGGTGATGGGCAACGCGCTGGTGGCGCGCATGGCGAAGCTGTGCTTTGACAAGGGGATGCAGCTCAGGCTCGGCGCCACGGTAACCTCGCTGATTCGCGAAGATGGCCGCGCGGCGGGCGTAAAGGCGGTGATTGCAGGGCAGGAGCAAACCTGGCGCGCCCGCTCGGGCGTGGTGTTTGCCGCAGGCGGTTTTGCGGCGGGCGAAATGGCGGCCCGCTTCCGCCCGCAGACCCGCGAGCATTACACCCTGTCGCCTGCGACCAACGACGGCAGCGCGTTCCGGCTCGCCGCGCCGTTTAGCGCCCGGCAGGGGGCGGGTTTGCCTTCGAATTTCTTCTGGGCACCGGTTTCCGTGCTGCGCCACGCCGACGGGCGCGAGGAGCGCTTTCCGCACCTGGTGACCGACCGCGCCAAGCCCGGCGTCATCGCCGTCAACCAGCGTGCAAAGCGCTTTGTAAACGAATCCAACTCCTATCACCACTTTGCCAGCGCCATGCAGCAAAGCCCGGACAACGCGCCGTGCTACCTGCTTTGCGATGCAAAAGCGATGAGCAGCTACGGCCTTGGCCTTGCGCGGCCCAGCCCGGTCAATAACGGCGGGCTGGTGAAGGCGGGGTATCTGATTGAAGCGCCGACGCTTGCCAAACTTGCGCAGCGGCTCGGCCTGGATGCGGCGACGCTCGAAGAAACCGTGCAGCGCTACAACCGCGATGCGCGTGAAGGCGTGGACGGCGAGTTTGGCAAAGGCGGCAACAGCTACAACCGCGCGATGGGCGACGCCGCACACCTTCCCAACGCCTGCAACGCGCCGCTGGGCAAAGCGCCTTTCTACGCGATCAAACTTTTCACCGGCGATCTCGGCTCCTCTCGCGGGCTGGTCACCGACCGACACGCCAACGTACAGGACGAGCAGGGCACCGCCATTCCGGGGCTGTATGCCGTCGGCAACGATATGAACTCGCTGATGGCGGGCACCTATCCCGGCCCCGGCATCACCCTCGGCCCGGCGCTGACCTTTGGCTACCTTGCCGCCACGCACATGGCGCACCTCAAATCCCAAAACCACTGACAGGAGATTCATCATGATTTACGAAAAACGCACCTACACCATCAACCCGCTGAAAATGGCCGACTGGCTGGCGCTGTACAAAAGCGATGCTTACGCGGTGCAGACCGAGCATCTCGGCAAGCTGATCGGCTTCTTCTTTACCGAAATCGGCGTGGTGAATCAGGTGGTTCATATCTGGGCCTATGAAAGCCTCGACGACCGCCTGGCGCGCCGTGGGCGTATGGCGCAGGACGAGCGCTGGCTGACCTTCTCGCGCAAAAACCGCGAGCTGGCGGCGGTGGAACGCCTCGAGTCCGTGCTGCTGCGTCCTACCGATTTTTCACCGTTGCAGTAGGGGCGCGAAGATGGGTGAGCATCGCGATTACGACGTGCTGGTGATGGGCAGCGGCGCGGGCGGGCTGGCGGCGGCGGTGAGCGCGGCCTGGCACGGGGCTCGCGTCCTGCTGGTTGAGAAGGAGGCGGTGCTGGGCGGCACCAGCGCCTGGTCCGGCGGCTGGCTGTGGGTGCCGCATAATCCGCTGGCGGTCGAAGAGGGGATCGTCGAGCCTGAGGCCGATCCGCTCGCCTATCTGCAACACGAAATGGCCGGACAGCCCGCCGATGCCCGGCTGCGCGCCCTGTTACGCTTTGGCCCGGAAATGGTGGATTTCTTCCGCAGGAACACCGCCGTGGAGTTTCTTTCGGGCAGCAGGATGCCCGATTTCCACGACGGGCCGGGGAGCAGAACCGGCGGGCGTTCGGTTACCGCAAAGCCCTATGACGGGCGGCGGCTGGGGCCGTGGCTTGCCAGGCTGCGCCCGCCGCTGGAGGTGATAAGCCTGGCGGGAATGGGCATTGCGGGCGGCGCGGACATGGGGCATTTCTTCAACGCGACGCGCTCCCCGCGTTCGGCGTTTTACGCCACGCGCCGCCTTTCGCGCCATTTCTATCATCGCCTGCGCTACGGGCGCGGCCAGCACCTGGTAAACGGCAACGCGCTGATCGCCCGCCTGCTGCGATCGGCGCTCGATCTAAACGTGGAGATCCGCTTTAGCGCGCCGGTCATCGGGCTGCTTGAGGACGGCGGGACGATCCGCGGGGCGCGGATCAAAACCGATCTGGGCGTGGAGGACATCGTCGCCCGCAGGGGGGTGATCCTGGCGAGCGGCGGTTTCCCGCATGACAGGCAGCGGCTGGACGCGCTGGTGCCGCACGCAAAATCCGGCTACGGGCATTTTTCCGCCGCGCCGCCGGCGAACCAGGGCGAGGGGATACGGCTGGGGGAAAGCGCGGGCGGGCGGGTTACGGCAGATCTTGCCAACCCGATGGCGTGGTCACCGGTGTCGATGGTGACCGGGCCTGCGGGCAACCGGCTTGCGTTTCCGCACCTCGTCGAGCGCGCCAAGCCGGGGTTTCTGGCGGTGCGGGCCGACGGCAACCGCTTCGTGAACGAGGCCGATTCCTACCACGATTTTATCAAAGGGCTGCTGGACGCCACGCCCGCAGGGGACGCGCCCTACGCCTGGCTGATAGGCGACGCCCGCGCCCGGCGGCGCTATGGCCTCGGCTGGTCGAAGCCTTTTCCGTTCCCGGCTTCGCTGTACGAGCGGGGCGGCTATTTGACCCGCGGCGCTACGCTTGAGGAGCTGGCGCAGAAATGCGGGATCAATGCCGCAAATTTGCGCCAGACGGTTGAGCAGTTTAACGAGTTTGCGCGCAACGGCTGCGATCCGGCGTTTAAGCGGGGGGATTCCGCGTATAACCGCGCCCAGGGGGATGCTGCCCACCGGCCAAATCCCTCGCTTGGCGAGCTTATAAAAGCGCCGTTTTACGCGGTGAAGATTTTGCCGGGCAGCTTAGGATCGTTTGCCGGGTTGCTGACGGACGAGCGGGCGCGGGTGCTGGACGAGCGGCAACAGCCTATTCCCGGCCTGTACGCGGTGGGTAACGATATGGCGAGCGTGATGAACGGGCATTACCCCAGCGGCGGTATTACGCTTGGCCCGGCGATGACCTTTGGGTATCTGGTGGGGAAAGCGCTGGGCGGGGAGTAGGGGGATTTTTGTGTTGAGTTGGGTCGGGCGTGGGTTGGGCGTGGGTTGTCGGGTGGCGGCTTACGCCTTACCCGACCTACAGACTGCGCTAACTCGACCTACAGGCGGCGCTTACCCGACCTGGGAATGATACAAACTGATAACCTGGCGATTACTTTGTATGAAAAGTGATAGAAATCATAGCCTTTGGTTATTGAACCATTAGATTCGATTTGTGAATAAAATGTTTTTAAAGTGTGATCTCCTGCAAGGCGGTTGCTTATCTTTTGCACTAGCTTTTGTTAGCGCCACGGAACGGCAATAAAACCATTATTAACACCTGCAAACAGGACTGGAGAGAGCAATGAACCCACGTACCCTTTCACTGGCGGCCCTGACCGTGCTGGACGTTCCGCCAGCGCAGCAGGTGCACTGCGCGGCCGAGGCGGGCTTTAGCCACGTTGGCCTGCGCCTGGTGCCCGCTACCGCCAGCGAGCCTCATTACGACATGATTGGCCACACGCCGATGGTGCGCGACACGCTTAGCGCCCTGCAGCAGACCGGCGTAAAAGTTTCCGATGTTGAAATCCTGCGGTTAACGCCTGAAATGCGGGCCAGCGACTTTGAAGTGGTGTTTGAAACCGCCGCGCGGTTTGGCGCAGGTCAGGTGCTGGTGGCGGGCAACGACGCTGACTTTTCCCGCGCGGCGGACAATCTTGCCCAGCTTGCGGAGCTTGGCGCGGGCTTTGGGCTGACCATGAACGTCGAGCCTATGCCGTGGACGGCGGTGCGCAATATTGCCGACGCGCGGCGGCTGATCCTTGCGGCGGGCCGTGAGGATCTGGCGATCCTGATCGATGCGATTCATTTCGATCGCGCCGACGAGTCGCTTGCCTCGCTCGGGGCGATCCCGCGTTCCATGCTCAAGTACGTGCAGCTTTGCGATGCCCCCGCCGAGAGGCCGCAGGACGAAGAAACCCTGATTTATCAGGCGCGTGCCGCCCGGATGATCCCCGGCAGCGGCGGCCTGGATCTACACGGACTGCTTGCCGCGCTGCCGTCGGATCTGCCCGTTTCCGTCGAGGTACCGCTTGCGGGCGCTGACGGTAAACGCCCGGCCCACGAGCGAGCAAAGCTGCTTTACGACGCTGCCCGCGCGCTGGTGTAGCGTTTTGTCGGATGGCGCTGGCGCTTATCCGACCTACAAAGCAGCTCGTGCGCTGGCGCTTATCCGACCTGCGACGCTGCTCGCCCTTAACATCTGCTGTTCCCCCGCGTCGTTGCTGACGCTCAGGGAAGATACCCCTTAATAGTGCTCATTCCCTGAATGAATTCGCGCGGGCGCGTTTGGCTGCGCGGCGTTCATCGAATAACATCACCGATGCGGCGACTGTCCGCCGCAGGAGATCCACTATGTCAGATGCAAAAGTCATGGATGTAAGAGAGTTAATTAATCACAGCCCGCTCGGCAGGTATCAGAAGCTGATCGTGCTGCTGGGGTTCTGCGTCATTGCCCTCGACGGATTTGATATCGCCATTATGGGTTTCATCGCCCCGGTGCTGAAGGAAAGCTGGGGCGTGACCAACCACGAGCTGGGCTTTGTGATAAGCGCGGCGCTGATAGGCCTTGCGCTCGGCGCGATGCTTTCCGGGCCCCTGGCCGACTGGCTGGGGCGCAAGAAAATTATTATTAACAGCGTGTTTTTCTTCGGCTTCTGGACCATCGCCACCGCCTTTTCCCACAACGTTGAGCAGATGATTTTCTTCCGCTTTATGACCGGGCTGGGCCTGGGCGCGGCGATGCCCAATATGGGCACGCTGGTGTCGGAGTATGCGCCGGAGCGAAAACGCTCCTTTATCATTACGGTGATTTTCTGCGGCTTTACCTTCGGCGCGGCGAGCGGCGGGTTTGCGGCGTCGTGGATGATCCCCAACTGGGGCTGGCATTCGCTGATGGCGCTGGGTGGGATTTTGCCGCTGATTTTTGTGCCGCTGCTGCTATGGAAGCTGCCCGAATCGGTGCGCTTTTTGGTGGCCAAGCGCGCCGATCAGCGCCGTATTCGCGAGATCGTCCGCAAACTCTATCCGACGGCGGTGGATGCCAGTACCGAATTTATGATCCCGCCGCAGCCTGCCGTGAAGCGCGGCGCGATGGCGATTGTGCTTTCCCCGCAGTACCGTTTCGGCACCCTGATGCTGTGGCTGGCCTATTTTATGGGGCTGTTTCTGGTCTACGTGCTGGGCAGCTGGCTGCCGTCGATGGTGAAGGAAATCGGCCTGACGGTGGCGCAGGCGGCGGTGATTGCCGCGCTGTATCAGGCGGGCGGCACGGTCGGGTCGCTGTTTGCGGGTTGGCTGATGGACAGGATTAACCCGCACTGGGCGCTGTGCCTGATCTACGCGACCGGCGGCGCGATGACGCTGGTTATCGGGTTTGCCGGGCACAGCTTCGGGCTGCTCGGCCTGCTGGCGTTCTTCTGCGGCTCGTGCCTGAACGGCGCGAACACCGGCATGAATGCGCTGTCGGCAAGCTTTTACCCGACCGAGGCGCGCGCCACCGGCTCAAGCTGGATGCACGGCATTGGCCGCATCGGGGCGATTTTGAGCGCGTTTGCCGGGGCGGAAATGATGTCGATGGGGCTGGCGTTTAAGACGGTGTTCCTGCTGCTGGCCATTCCGGCGGCGATCACGGCGCTGGGCCTTTTAGCGAAGGGAATGGCGGAAAGCAGGCAGTCGCGTGAGGCTCCGCTCGCCCCGCCCCTCGCCCTGACCGAGCGCGAGGGGGCGTAAAAAGTTAGACCCGTGGGCGTTTGCGGTAGAGCCACAGGCCTGGCAGCGACAGGCCAATCGACAGCGCGCCCACGATAAACGACGCCTTCAGGAAGTTGGTTACCAGCTGGATGAGCAGATCTTCGCTGTAGCCGAAGTGGCTCATTTTCACGGCGGAGATCATCGCGGTGTAGGCGGAAATTCCAGGGAACATCGGGATCACCGCCGCCACGGTAAAGACCTTCGGGTGCGCGAGATACCAGCGCGACCACTGGATGCCAATCATGCCGACCAGAATAGCCGCCATAAACGAACTCCATTCGATGTTCACGCCCGCCGTCATCATCGCCATGCGCGAGCCGTGGCCTATCGCCCCCAGCAGCGCGCAGTAGGGCAGCGCCCGCTGCGGCACGTTGAACACCAGCGCGAAGCCCAGCGCGGGAATGGCCGCCAGCGCCATGTCCTGCATAAGCGCAAGTATGAAATCGATTATGCCCATCCGCGCAGCCCCCACATCGCCATCGCCATGACCACGCCGATACAGGTGGCAAGCGTTAGCAGGCTCGCCATTGCCCAGCGCGCAAGGCCGGTATTGACGTGGCCTTTGAACATGTCGGCGACGGCGTTAATCAGCGGGAACCCCGGCACCAGCAGCAGCACGCTCGCCGCCATCGCGATGTTGGACGTGGTGGCAAACGGCCCTTTGGCGATCAGCAGGCCGGATACCGTGGTCGCGATAAAGGCGGTGATGCAAAAGTTGATTTGCGGGTGCATGTGGCGCTGGGTCAGCACCTGGCGGACGTACATTGCCATCGAGCTTGCCACAAAGGCGACGAACGCCCCGTCCCAGCCGCCGTTGTTCAGCTTACAGAAGCAGCCGCAGGATAATCCGACCATCAGCACCACCAGCCAGCGCGGGTAACGCAGCGGCTTGATGTGCGCGAAGCGTTTCAAAACGTCTTTCGGATCCAGCAGCTTATGTTCCGCCATGATCACGATATGCTGCACTTCGGTAACGACGTGCATATTGATGCCGCGGTCGATATTTTTGCGCGTGGTCGTCAGGCACTGGTTGTTTTTGATGGTGCTTAACACGATTGCGTTCGCTGAAATTGAGCTTTCAACGCTGTCCATGCCCAGCGCGATGCCAAGGCGGGTGGAAAGCTCCTCTACCAGCGCGCTTTCTGCTCCGTGTTGCAGCAAAAAAAGCGCGCACTGAATGCACAGGCGGGTGACTTCCCGCTGCACGTTGTCGTCTGTCTGCATGCCTGACCCTGGAAGATGAAGGGGCGACGTTAGCCGCTCAAAAAATACCTTCCATTATTAGCATAAGCCCCCAGCGGTACTCAGACGCTTCAGATCAATCTTTATCCAGAAAAAGACGTCTGAACGCTTTTTCATCAAACTTTGAAGCGGCCCACAGTTCTGCGCGAGTTTCGAAAAGTGCACGTTTTAGCGAGGATTTGACCTTCTTTTTCCCCGTCAGGATGACAAAAATGCCATGTCACTCAATTTATAAACACAATTACAACAATTAAATAACAGAATATTTTAGCGAGCGTACCCTATGAAAACTCAGGTTGTGATTATCGGCGCCGGGCCGTCCGGGCTGCTGCTTGGCCAGCTGCTGCATAACGCGGGCATCGGCAATGTGATTCTTGAACGGCAGTCTCCTGACTATGTGCTCGGGCGCATTCGCGCGGGCATCCTCGAAAACGGCACGGTGGATTTGCTGCGCGAAGCGGGCGTTAGCCGGCGCATGGATGCCGAAGGGGCTGGTGCACGACGGCGTGGAGTTTTTGTTCGACGGCAGGCGGATCCCGGTGCCGCTCAAGGCGCTGACCGGCGGAAAAACGGTGATGGTTTACGGCCAGACGGAAGTCACTCGCGATTTGATGGAGGCACGCGGCGAGGCCGGGGCGATTTCGATTTATGGCGTGAGCAACGTGCAGCTTTTTGACGTGCGGAGCGATACGCCTTCGGTCACTTTTGAAAAGCAGGGCGAAACCTGCCGCATCGAGTGCGACTATATTGCCGGGTGCGACGGCTTCCACGGCGTGTCCCGTCAGGTCATCCCAAAGGAGATTCTGCGCGAGTACGAACGCGTTTACCCGTTCGGTTGGCTGGGGCTGCTTTCTGATACGCCGCCGGTGAACCACGAGCTGATTTACGCCCATCATGCGCGCGGGTTTGTGTTGTGTAGTCAGCGCTCACTAACACGAAGCCGTTACTATTTGCAGGTACCGCTGAGCGACAAGGTTGAAGACTGGTCGGACGAACGCTTTTGGGGCGAGCTTAAGCGGCGGCTTCCTACGGCGTTGGGCGAAAAGTTAGTGACTGGTCACTCACTTGAGAAGAGCATCGCGCCGCTGCGGAGCTTTGTCGTCGAGCCGATGCAGTACGGCAATCTTTTTCTGGTCGGCGACGCCGCGCATATCGTTCCGCCTACCGGCGCGAAGGGGCTGAACCTCGCTGCATCCGACGTTAACTATCTCTACCGCATCCTGAAAAAGGTTTATCGCGAAGGCCGCGTCGACCTGCTGGAAACCTATTCGCCCATGGCGCTGCGCCGCGTCTGGAAAGGCGAGCGCTTTAGCTGGTTTATGACCAATCTTTTGCATGATTTTGAAGGCATTAACGCATTTGACCGCAAAATGCAGCAGGCCGACCGCGAATACTATCTCGGTTCACGGGCGGGCATGACGACCATCGCCGAGAACTATGTCGGCCTGCCTTTTGAAGAGGTGCGCTGAGCGGCGGTCACCGCTGCATACGCTACACTTAAGCGGGGCGGCAAAGCGTCGCTCCGTTGACCGAATGAGCGAGCCATGAGCCTGAACGAAACCATTCCCGTCTTTAAACTTTATGGTGAAAGCCGCAGCTGGCCGACGTCCGATTTGCTGCACTGTGAGTCCATTCACAGCCGCAGCAGCCTGTACGAATGGCATATCCGCGCGCATCAGCATGCCGATCTGGTGCAGCTGCTGTACGTGCATAAGGGGCTGGTGGAAATTGAGATTGAAGGGACGAAGCGGCGCGTGGAGGGATCCTGCCTGCAAATCGTGCCCGCGCTGTGCATTCATGGATTCCGCTTTTCGCCGGGGACGCAGGGATTTTCGCTGTCGTTTTCCGCACCGCTGATGGCGCAGTTTGAGCAGCAGTTTGGGCGACCGCTGCAGATTTTGACCCAGCCGAGCTGTATCCCGGTAAAAGGTTCGCGTCGGCAAATTAATACCCTTTTTCAAACCCTCCAGGATGAATATGAAGGCGACGGTGAAGCCCGAGACATGATGATCCATTCGTTAATTAGCGCGCTGCTGGTCTGGGTGAACCGGCAGGGTTGCCCGGCTCAGGCCAGTAGCGATAGGCTGGAACGCAGGCGCAGCGTCGTGCATCGGTTTAATCAGCTGGTAGAAAATCATTATCGCGAGCATCTGCCCATTGCCCATTATGCGAAGCTCATTGGGCTATCGAACGTGCATCTCAATACGCTGTGCCACGAGTTCCACGGCTGTAGCGCCCTTGGCGTTTTACATCAGCGAATTTTGCTGGAGGCGCGGCGCAACCTCCTTTATACCAGCATGACCATCAGCCAGATTTCTGATTATCTGGGCTTTAGCGATGCCACCTATTTTTCGCGCTTCTTTCGCCGCTATGCGGGCAGCACGCCTAAGACGTTCCGCAGTACGTCTTTAAGGGATATGACCTATCCTTATTAGTCTTTCATTTAACGTCTGGACATTAACATTTATTGTTTTAAGCTGACGCGCAATGCAAAAAATTTATCATTCTTGCATCGTGCTATTACGCACGTTAATAATGAATGTGCTTCTAATAAAATAAAGTAACTCTTCTTCTTTGATTAATCGTGTGTGAAATAAACTTTCCCTTTTTCATTAGTGCAGAAATCCCTTATTCTATTGCCGGGTTTTAATAATTTTGAACATTCATTTGGTAAATATATGCTATCCCATATATTTATTTTGTATTATTTATCGTGGTGATCTAGTGTGGTGAATTTGAGTGATGAGTGAAATTAATAAAGGCGATAAATGTTTTATCATTTATGCGACCTGCGAGCTTACCAAAGTCGGTATACGAGATAGTTTACGTAACCTTTTGTATGGGAATGATATTATTCATTGCGTACAGAGCTATAACGAGGCGTTAAAAGCGGTGTTTCGTTATCCTCAGGCAACGTTAATTATTGAATTGGATGATGTTTCACCCCGGCTGTTGGAGATGGTGAATTTTATTCACTGGTATTGTTCCAACCCGTCGGATCTTTCTGTAGTGGCATTTACCGCTAATCATAAGCGTAACGTACTCAACTACCTTTATGCGCTGGGCCTGACCGCCATAATTTCTCAGTTCGAGCCATTGAGCGTCTTTCGGACTCTGATACTAAACTCCCTGAACAGTGAAAGAATAATTCTGAGTCCGGTGGTTGACAATATTATGAATGGGGAATTCCCTACCTTTCTCACACCAAAAGAAGCTGAGGTGATGGGCAAATTGTTCATCGGTGAAAGCGTCAGCGAGGTGGCTAAATCATTAGGCCGCGATGTGCGCACTATCAGTTCTCATAAACGACGCGCGATGGAGAAACTGGGCCTGCTGTGTGAAAGGGATATTCATAGTCTTGGGCATGAGCTAGTCGCCTAATAGCCGGAGTCATGGAGCGTAATATGCAAGGAAGAAAAGTGAGTAAATTTTTACGATATCCTCTCTGCCGTGCGGTGGTCGTCAGTAAGAAACCGTTGCTGTGCGAAGGGGTAAGAGTGTTGATGAAAAATGAATCCAGCCAGGCAACGTTAAGCAATCTCTCATCGCTGGCATTATTAACACCGGAACGGCTGGAAAAAATGGATGTTGTGTTGACTGAGCTAAGCGGCGGGCTGGTCGAGTTCAATGAAATATGCCGGATAGTCAATCCCTTACAGTCGCAGTTCAATTACATTCGCTGGATATTTATCGTGCCGACTTATCTTATTGATGCTGCGATAGAAAGGTTATTCCGAGCGCACACCTCGCTGCTGTCGGTCAGTGAGCCCATCGATAATTTTCTCAACTGCATGTTCAACGGCGGCCTGGGGCCGGGCAGCATCAGCAGCGAACTGTTAAGCGAAAAACTAGCGGCCGAAGCGCCGGTTGGGGAATACGAGTTCCAGCTGACGTTTGCCGAGCGCCGTGTGATGCGTCTGCTAAGCAAAGGCTGGCGAATCAATCAAATTGCCGCGCTCTTGAACAGAAATAACAAAACCGTTAGCGCCCAAAAAAATAGCGCGATGCGCAGGCTTGCTTTAAAAAACGATGCTGAAATGTATGCGTGGATGGTGAGCGAAAGAGGGGGCCGTGAACTTTCGTCTTCGGCACTCACGACGGAGTGCGCCGACGGGCTTGAAATGCAGCTGCCGCAACGCGAGTGCGATTTACAGCAGGCGTAAAAAAAGGGCTGGTAGCAGCCCTTGAGACTGATGACAAACCTCATACGTTTATAGTACGAGCATAAGCCACCGAAAAATATTATGGAAAATCAATTCATTGATTTTCGGCTGATAACCACAAAGAAGGAAAAACCACGCTTTTTCCTTCTTTGTCAGCACCCTTAAGGGCTGGTAGCAGCCCTTATCCTTGCTCTGCCTTTAAAGGCAGACATCGACCCATTTGGCAGCGGTAAGTTCGGCGAGCCGTTCCGGCGCGATGCGTACCGCGCTGTGAATGGCACCCGCTGCGGGCAGCACTTCGTCGTACTGCTTGAGCGAAATATCACAGTAGACGGCGAGGGGGTTTTCCAGCCCGAACGGGCAGACGCCGCCGACGGGATGGCCGGTCCAGCTGACGACTTCATCGGTGCTTAGCATGCGGGCTTTCGCGCCAAAAGCGGCTTTTAGCTTTTTGTTATCCAGGCGCGCATCGCCTTTTGCTACCACCAGCACGACATCATTTTTAATCTTTAACGATAATGTCTTGGCAATTTGCCCCGGCTCGACGTTGTGCGCGCGAGCGGCGAGGGCAACGGTTGCCGTGCTTTGATTCAGTTCGATGATGTCGATATCGGGGGCGTTGTCGGCAAAGAATTGCCGCACGGACTGCAGACTCATGAGTTTCTCCTGATGAAGGCCGCAAATAATTTCGCATAAGCTTGTGCTTTATGTAAACCGCTTATAATCAACGTGTCCTCTTTATTTATTTCCCTGAATCCTCGATCTCCTTCACATTCACTGCAACCGGTTACAGTAACCGGTTGCAGAGCATCGAAGAGCGATGAATACTAAGAATCGTAACCCCCCTGTACCTAATAATAAGAGCAGTCTATGAAACGTATCCTTTTATGCTGTGCCGCTGGTATGTCTACCAGCATGGTCGTGAACAGGATGAAGCAAGCCGCTTTAGTGCAACAGATTGACGTCGAAATCAAAGCGGTAGGCATTGAAGAGTTCACCGATGTTATGCCCGGTTATGATTGCTGTTTGCTCGGGCCACAAATCAAATATCGTCTGGAGGATTTCAAAGCGCAGGCAGCACCTAAACAGATCCCGGTCACGGTGATCAACTCTATGGATTACGGAATGATGCGCGGCGACAAGATTCTCGCTGATGCACTCGCGTTGATAGCCTGACTGGAGAACGACTATGTCTTCTAACCATGCCGCCTTTAATTTGATTTTCCGTTTTGTTGAAAACTATGTCAGTCCGGTCGCGGGGCGTATTTCATCCCAGCGCCACGTAATGGCTATTCGTGACGGCTTTATTTCCGCCATGCCGTTTATGATTGTCGGCTCTTTCCTGCTGGTCTTTGCCTATCCGCCTTTTTCGCCAACCACCACCTGGGGATTCGCCCGCGCGTGGCTGGACGCGGCGAAAGTTTTTGAAGGGCAGATCCTTACGCCGTTTGATATGACGATGGGCATAATGTCTATCTACATCTGTATGGCGATTTCCTACAACCTCGGCAAGCATTACGTGAAGTCTCACGGCCTGGATCCGTTCATGTGCGCCATGCTTTCGCTGATGGCCTTCCTGCTGGTTGCGGCACCCAAAACCAAAGGGACGCTGCCGGTAGATAGCCTGGGCGGCACGGGGATTTTCACCGCCATTCTGGTAGCGATTTACTGCGTTGAGATGATGCGTTTCCTGAAGGCGCACAACATTGGCATCAAGCTGCCGGACCAGGTTCCGCCGATGATCAAGAACTCCTTCGATCTGCTGATTCCGGTGCTGGTTGTCGTGCTGACGCTGTATCCGCTGAGCCTGTTGATTCAGTCCCAGTTCGATATGCTGATCCCACAGGCCATTATGTCCCTGTTTAAACCGCTGGTTTCCGCAGCGGACTCCCTGCCGGCGATTTTGCTGGCGGTGCTGATTGGGCACCTGCTGTGGTTTGCGGGGATCCACGGCGCGGCGATTGTCTCCGGGATGCTGCAAATGTTCTGGCTGACGAACCTCGGTATGAACCAGAGCGCGCTGGCGCAGGGTGCTCCGCTGCCGCACATCTTTATGGAAGCGTTCTGGACGTTCTTTATCGTGGTTGGCGGCTCGGGTGCCACCATGGGGCTGGTGATCTGCTATCTACGCAGTAAGTCCGCGCACCTGCGTTCTATCGGGCGACTGAGCATCGTCCCAACCTGCTTTAACATTAACGAGCCGGTAATTTTCGGTACGCCAATCGTGATGAACCCGGTGTTCTTCATTCCATTCCTGCTGGCACCGATGGTGAACGCCGTGCTGGCGTGGGGCGCAATGAAAATGGACCTGATTGGCCGCGTGATTTCCGTGGTGCCGTGGACCGCGCCTGCGCCAATTGGTGCGGCCTGGGCGCTGGGCTGGGATTTCCGTGCGGCGATTCTGGTCGTGCTGCTGGCCGTGGTTTCCGCCATCATCTACTTCCCGTTCTTTAAAGTGTACGAGAAGCAGCTGCTGGAGCAGGAAGCCGAAGAAGCGCAGAAGCTCACCGACGGCGAGAGCCAGCAGGTCGCATAAGCGTTTTAGAGTGGAAGACGGCGGGGAAACCCGCCGTTTTACGTTGTGGGAGAGCGTTGTAGGGTGGATAAGCGAAGCGCCACCCGCCGATCTCAAACTATTTCAGCGTGCAGTCGCCGCAGCCCTGTACGTCCGGCAGCTTGTAACGCTGGCAGCAGGTGCGGCGCACCAGTAGCCCTTCGCGCGGTACGACGGTGCGGTAAAGCGGATTGCCCTGGCCGGTAGAAAGCTGTTTGTCGAAGAAGCACGCCTGGCGCAGTTCGGCAACGGCCTCGTCGCCGAGCAGGCCTTTAATTTCGCCCAGCAGCCAGTTGATGAGATAGCCGGTGTTCGCCCAGATGAGCTTGCCGTTGATGTCGCCGCTGTCTTCCAGTGCATCAACAATTGGCGTAATGCCCGTAACGATAAGCTTTTCTACGCGCTGCCGTAGCGGCATGACGGTCGCCTGAACATCTTCATGCACGTCCAGCCAGAAGGTTGCCGCCCGCCCCGTTTCATGAAACTCCACGCGAACCAGCGCCGGGTCGATATCCAGCGCGCGCGGGTGGGTGACCAGCGCCATAAACAGCGGCGGTACCAGCAGCCCAAGATACCACTGCGCCCACAGGGACTTCAGCGGTTTGCCTTCGCGCGGCTGCTGCGGCTGGTTGCGGTAGATGTGGTCTGCATAGGTCGCCATCAGCGTGGTTAACGTCGCTGGCTGCGCCCACTGGTAAAAGGTCAGGGCGCTATCAGGCACCAGTTCATTGAGCTTGATGATGTCGTTAAAGTACGCGCGATGCGCCGTAAAGCGTTCGCGTAGCTCGTCCGCAAGCGTGGCTTCGGCGCGCCCGAATGGGGCCTGCCACGCGTGATCGTCAATAAACTGTGAGGACTGGAATGCCATCGCCTGATACGACCGGTAATCTAAATGATAATGATTGCCAATCCTAACTATAGGGAAAGCCGTTAGCAAGGTGAAAATGTGCGCTCTGTGGGGAAGCGCGGCGTGATTTACGCCGCCTGTAGCGAATCGCTGGTGAGGATGCTGTTGCGGCCCTGGTTTTTAGCTCGGTAGAGTGCTTTGTCGGCGAGCCTTAGCGCTTCATCAACGCCCTCTTCGCCAAGCGGGGCAAGGCCAATGCTGATGGTGACGTTAGTGGCAACCTGCTCGTTAAACAGGTGCAGGATGCGCAGGTCGTAAACCCGCTGGCGGATGCGCTCGGCGGTTTGCATCGCCGTTTCGGCGTCGAGATTGGTGAGCAGCACCATAAACTCCTCGCCGCCGTAGCGCGTGACGATGTCTCTGGATCGCACCGCATCGCGAATGGCTGCCGATACGCGGATCAGCGCCTGGTCGCCCATGCTGTGGCCATAGTTATCGTTGTAGGCCTTGAAGTGGTCGATATCCAGCAGCAGCACGAAGTGATGGCCGCTGCCGACAGACATAACGTTCTCCAGCCGGTTCTGAAAACCGCGACGGTTGTAGAGGCCGGTGAGCGGGTCGAGCATGCTCAGATCGTTAAGGGTTTCTTTCTCTTCCAGCAGCTTATTCATTAGCCGCTGGGTGAACTTGTCGTTGCGCCGTTGGATCATGTGCTGAATGGTGATGCCAACGCCGGGCAGGGCGATTGAGTAAAGCACGCGCAGCCAGTGCTGGCCGCCGTCGAGCCACAGCACCGTGAGCGTAACCGGGATACAGTGGACGATGAACGCCTGTATATTATTGATAAAAGAGATAGATCCAATAAATAATATGGTCATAAGCGCAATTATCAAAAAGGATGCGTCGGTATTGGGTATCGCGCTATTTTTAATAACGATGTGCCACGCCCATAATACGCCCAGTAATAATGACACTAAGTTAATATTAATTAGTCTTTGTTTATCAGCGAATTGCCAGACCAGCAAAGAAATGCTCAGCACCAGCACCAGAATGACAGGCACCGTCAGGCTCTGCGTGTGGTAGATAGGGCTTGCCATGCTGAAGCCGGCAGAGATCGCATTGAGCAATAAAAATAAACGTGAAGAGAGCTGATGCTTCCCTTTAAGTAAGGCCCGCCAGTTCTTTGCAGTCATATCTAAAATAATTCTTTTCGGTCAGATGTCGGATTTGCGTGTTTGCAGTGGCATTAATATCGGTTTGCGAAGAGACGTTAACGTTATGGATAATTTATTGATGAGTTTTATTAACGTTGGGGCCAATCTACCATCTTCGTGAAATTATGTCATCCGCTGTTGAGTAAAGCTCATACAGGACGGCGCAGTATCGCCGATATCGAGCTGACAGATGAGAAATTTTATCATATGATATTGGTTATCATTACCGATTGATGAGATAGCCACTATGTTGCAACGACAGCTTGGAAGCGCCTGGGGGATTGTGGTACCGGGATTGCTGGTCGCCGTTCTGGCGTATGCGGATCTTTCTTTTAGCCAATGGCGCGTGCTGGTGGTGCTAGGGCTGGTTGCGTCAACGGCGATGCTTTATCACAAGCGGCTGCGGCATTTTGTGTTGCTGCCGTCAGGCATTGCCTTTGCCAGCGGGCTTGCGTTGGTGATGATGAATCTTGGTGTGATGAGATAAGCAGGAAGCTTGAATTACGGGGAACAGCTAAGAAGTGGTGCGAAGAGAGGGACTTGAACCCTCACGTCCGTAAGGACACTAACACCTGAAGCTAGCGCGTCTACCAATTCCGCCACCTTCGCACAGGTTTTAAGCTTGCGCTTAAGAGTTTTGATATCGTCATCGCATTGGTGCGAAGAGAGGGACTTGAACCCTCACGTCCGTAAGAACACTAACACCTGAAGCTAGCGCGTCTACCAATTCCGCCACCTTCGCGCAGTGCGAACGATATCTCGTGGTTGTTGGTGGTGCGAAGAGAGGGACTTGAACCCTCACGTCCGTAAGAACACTAACACCTGAAGCTAGCGCGTCTACCAATTCCGCCACCTTCGCATACCTGTAATACCGAAGTATCACAACCACGGAGGCGCATTCTAGATGTTTTCTGCGCTTCGTCAACAGTTAATTTAGCGCCGCTTCAGCATTTGCTGCAAAAAACGGCGTTGGGGCGTGATTAGCGTTTCTTCGCCGCGCGCGCCAGCACGGCACGATAAACCTTAAAGCGACCGGTTTGCGCGATAACTTCATGACTGCCAAAGATTTCGTCCAGCACGTTCGGGTACGCCAGGAAGGCGTTTGCCACGATGCGTAACTCGCCACCCATGTTCAGATGACGGGCCGCGCCGCGGATAAGCTGGTGGGCTGCATCCAGGCTGGTTTGCATGCCGTCGTGGAACGGCGGGTTGGAGATAATCATGTCGAAACGGCCATTGATCTCGGAATAGACGTTGCTGGCGATGACTTCACCCTCGATGCCGTTAGCGGCAAGCGTTGCGCGGCTGGCTTCAACCGCCGGGGCGCTCACGTCACACAGCGTCAGGCGAACCTTCGGCGAATGGCTTTTCAGCGTGATGGCCAGCACGCCCGCGCCGCAGCCTACGTCCAGCACTTTGCCTTTGGTATGCGCGGTCAGGGTGGAGAGCAGCAGCTTGCTGCCGGTATCAAGGCCATCGCGGCTAAACACGCCCGGCAGGGTTTTCACCGTCATGCCTTCGTGATCGTATTCGTCCCACCACGCCTGCTCGTCGAACTGCGGCTGCGTTTCAAGGCGACCGTGATACAGGCCGCAGCGGCGCGCGCTGTCGATTTTGGTCAGCGGGCAAAAATCTTCGAGAATTTGTTCTGCGCTGCGCACGCCGCTGCGGTTTTCACCGACGACGAACACGTCGCAGCCTACCGGCATGCGCGAGAGAATGTTCATCAGCTGGAATTGCGCTTCCGGCTTGTTCTTCGGCCAGTAGTAAATCAGCGTGTCGCTGTCGCCGACGATCTCGGCGTCCGCCACCAGGCCATACTGCGCGTTTTCGCCCATCTGGGCGCTTAGCACCTGCCAATGGTGGAATTGCTGGGTATGGGCGCGGCTTTGCGCGGTATCGAAACGGGCGGGCAGATCGTCTTGCAGGTCACCGGCAAACAGTACGCGGCTTTCGGTAAAATCATCGCTGTGGCGCAGCAGCACTTCGCTTGCCGGGGTTAACGCAGTCATCAAATTACTCCAGGATAAATCAGATCCGCGATTATAGAGCTTTAATGGCGCGTATTCGATGTATTTGCTATATTTGCGCCCCAATTGGCACTCTCAAAAGGTTTCGCTATGACTTCGCGACGCGACTGGCTGTTACAGCAACTGGGCATTACCCAGTGGGAGCTGCGGCGACCGTTGGTGTTGCAGGGTGAAATTGCCGTTTCACTGCAGGCAAACACCCGTCTGGTGATGGTCGCAAACGACCTCCCGGCGTTAAGCGATCCCCTGATTAGCGATGTGTTACGCAGCCTGGCGCTTATGCCCCAGCAGGTTTTGCAGCTGACGCCGGAACGTGCGGCGATGCTGCCAGCCGATACCCGCTGCAACAGCTGGCGACTGGGCGTTGACGAGCCGCTTTCGCTTCCCGGTGCGCAGCTGGCGACTCCCGCCTTAAACGAGCTTTATCACAACGGCACGGCGCGTCAGGCGCTGTGGCAGCAAATTTGCAAATATGAACACGATTTCTTCCCTGAAGCAGAGTGACTTAGCGGCGGCCTACGCCATCGAACTGCGCAGCCATGCTTTCCCATGGAGTGAAAAAACCTTCGCCAGCAACCAGGGCGATCGCTATTTCAATCTCCGCCTGGACGTCGACGGCGAGATGGCGGCGTTTGCCGTCACTCAGGTTGTGCTTGATGAGGCAACGCTGTTCAATATTGCGGTCGATCCCGCGTATCAGCGCAGAGGGCTTGGCCGACAGCTTCTGGAGCATCTCATCCGCGAGCTGGAAGCGCAGGACGTCTTTACCCTGTGGCTTGAAGTGCGCGCCTCGAACCACGCGGCTATTGCGCTCTACGAGAGCCTGGGCTTCAACGAGGCGACCATACGCCGCAACTATTACCCGACCAAAGAGGGCAGGGAAGACGCCATTATCATGGCGCTACCAATAGGCTGAAATACCCGTCATTGTTCGAGCCGCAGCGGTATTGGCTGCAACTCGAATTGTTTAGGGTATTGATTTAAACAAGGTGTATTAATGAACTGGGACTGGATTTTATTTGATGCCGACGAAACGCTGTTTACCTTTGACGCTTTCGGCGGCCTACAGCGGATGTTTCTCGACTATAGCGTGACGTTCACCGCTGAAGATTTCCATGACTACCAGGCCGTTAACAAGCCGCTGTGGGTCGATTACCAGAACGGCGCCATCACCGCGCTTCAGCTCCAGCACCAGCGTTTTGAAGGCTGGGCCGCACGGCTGAACGTCCCGGCGGGCGATCTCAACGCCGCGTTTTTAAATGCGATGGCCGAAATCTGCGCGCCGCTGCCGGGGGCTATCTCGCTGCTTAATGCCCTGAAAGGCAAGGTTAAGCTCGGCATTATTACCAATGGTTTTACCGCGCTCCAGCAAATCCGCCTTGAACGCACCGGCCTACGGGACTTTTTCGACCTGCTGGTTATTTCCGAGCAGGTCGGCATCGCTAAGCCAGATCGTCGAATTTTTGATTATGCTTTAGAGCAAATGGGCAACCCGCCGCGCGAACGCGTAATGATGGTCGGCGATACGGCGGAATCTGACATTCTGGGCGGGATGAACGCGGGTCTGGCGACCTGCTGGCTGAATGCCCATGGCCGTAGCCTGCCGGAAGGCATTCATCCGACCTGGCAGGTCACCTCGCTGAGTGAACTGGAGCAACTGTTGTGTAAGCCATGATTGTTGATTGTTAAACCCAACTTGATGGGTAAAATAGCCGCCAAAATACGTTTACTTGCCGCGTGGCTCAAGGCCGCGCGCATTCACAGAAGATACGATTATGACTTTGTCTCCTTATTTACAGGAAGTGGGGAAACGTCGCACCTTTGCGATCATTTCTCACCCCGATGCCGGTAAAACCACCATTACCGAAAAAGTGCTGCTGTTCGGACAGGCGATTCAGACCGCCGGTACCGTAAAAGGCCGTGGCTCCAGCCAGCATGCGAAATCTGACTGGATGGAAATGGAAAAGCAGCGTGGTATTTCCATCACCACGTCCGTTATGCAGTTCCCGTACCGCGACAGCCTGGTCAACCTGCTTGATACCCCAGGGCACGAAGACTTCTCGGAAGATACCTACCGTACCCTGACGGCGGTTGACTGCTGTCTGATGGTTATCGACGCCGCAAAAGGTGTAGAAGACCGTACCCGCAAGCTGATGGAAGTTACCCGCCTGCGCGATACGCCAATCCTCACCTTTATGAACAAACTGGACCGCGACATCCGCGACCCGATGGAAGTGATGGATGAAGTTGAGCGCGAACTGAAAATTGCCTGCTCGCCTATCACCTGGCCAATCGGCTGCGGCAAGCTGTTCAAAGGCGTTTACCACCTTTATAAAGACGAAACCTATCTTTACCAGACCGGTAAAGGTCACACCATTCAGGAAGTGCGCATCGTGAAAGGGCTGAACAACCCGGATCTCGATGCCGCCGTTGGCGAAGAGCTAGCGGGCCAGCTGCGCGATGAGCTTGAGCTGGTGCAGGGCGCGTCCCACGAGTTTGATCGCGAACTGTTCCTGGAAGGCGAGCTGACGCCGGTCTTCTTCGGTACCGCGCTGGGTAACTTCGGCGTTGACCACATGCTGGACGGCCTGGTGGAATGGGCGCCTGCGCCTATGCCGCGTAAAACCGACACCCGCGAAGTTGAGGCCGCCGAAGAGAAGTTCACCGGCTTCGTGTTTAAGATTCAGGCCAATATGGACCCGAAACACCGCGACCGCGTGGCCTTTATGCGCGTGGTTTCCGGTAAATACGAAAAGGGCATGAAGCTGCGCCAGGTGCGTACCGGTAAAGACGTGGTGATTTCCGACGCGCTGACCTTTATGGCGGGCGACCGTTCGCACGTCGAAGAAGCGTATCCGGGCGACATCATCGGCCTGCACAACCACGGCACCATTCAGATTGGTGATACCTTCACCCAGGGCGAAATGATGAAGTTCACCGGTATCCCGAACTTCGCGCCGGAGCTGTTCCGCCGTATTCGCCTGCGTGACCCGCTTAAACAGAAGCAGCTTCTCAAAGGGCTGGTTCAGCTTTCCGAAGAGGGCGCGGTGCAGGTATTCCGTCCTATCACCAATAACGATCTGATTGTTGGTGCGGTCGGCGTGCTGCAGTTTGACGTGGTGGTCGCTCGTCTGAAAAGTGAATACAACGTTGAGGCGATTTACGAATCCGTCAACGTGTCCACCGCGCGCTGGGTTGAATGCAGCGACGTGAAGAAATTTGAAGAGTTCAAACGCAAAAACGAAGTGCAGCTTGCGCTCGACGGTGGTGACAATCTCGCCTATATCGCGCCGACCATGGTTAACCTTAACCTGACGCAAGACCGTTATCCGGATGTGGTATTCCGTAAAACTCGCGAGCACTAATATCTCTTCTGGCCTCCTTATTCAGGGGGCCTTTTTATATTCATATTTTGTATTTTACATCTCACATTTCATCCATCTTAATTATGATTGGCTGTTATTTTATTTCGGCTTAATAATAAACTTCTCGACTTTGTTGGTAATTAATTAATTCTATATTTGACGGTGTAATAGCCATTACGGGTTATGGTAACTTCCTCCTGATGCTTACCGCATCGCGGCCGATCGTTAAATATCTAAAGGATTAAATTATGCGGATTAATAAATTAACTCGTACCTTAGTTGGTATGGGGGCTTTGTGTATTGCATCATCGACATGGGCGCTGGAGGCCTGGAATGGTCAGGAGGGCAGCGCAAATTTTGAAGTGATTTATAACGGTAACGTCTATACCAACAGCTGGTGGGTAGGCGCGGCCCAGTGTCCGGGCACCGCAAAACAAGATCAGGGTAACAACCCGTGGCGCCTCGTTCGCCCGGCAACCGCACAGGAACTGTCGTTGTACGGTAACACCGTAAGCTGCGATATTGCAGGCGGCAGTACGGATACGACGCTTCCGGAATTTAATCCAGTACAGACTTATATTGCCGGCGATAAAGTTACCGTTGACGGCACGGCCTATAAAACAAGCGCTGCGGTAGAACCTTATTCTTTTATTCCAGGCAAAAGTAATCCATGGAAACTCTGGCAGCCAACGCCTGAATGGACCATGGGCACCGTTTATAACGGCGGTGATATTGTTACCCGCAACGGCCAGTCTTATCAGGCGCTGTTTTATACCAATAATGCTGACCCGTCTTTAATTGCTAATCAAAACCCAACCAAAAATAACGGCCAGCCCTGGTATCCTTTAGGTAAAACGTCCACCGTTACCGCAGAACAGGCAAAAGCGGCTCCGGCGATGAATCTCGCGACGCTTTATCAGCCCGATAGCCTGGCGACCTTCAACGGCACGCCTTACGTCGCTCAGTGGCAGGTGAAGAACGTTACGCCGGATGCGGTTTCCCCGTGGCGCGCCTACGTTGACTGGGGCAATGCGAAGTCACGCGTTGGAACCCCTAAATCCGACTGGCCGAAGCAGTTCTACGCGCCGTACGTTGACTTCACCCTGAACAGCATTCCGGATATGGCCGCGCTTGCGCAGAGCAAAAACATTACGCATTACACGCTGGCATTTGTGGTGTCAAAAGACGCAAACACCTGTATCCCTACCTGGGGCACGGCCTACAACATGGGCGACTACACGCAATACAGCAAAATTAAAGCGCTGCGCGACGCGGGTGGCGACGTAATGGTGTCCATCGGCGGGGCAAACAACAGCCCGCTCGCGGCAAGCTGTAAGAACGTCGCCGACCTGCAACAGCATTATTACGATATCGTCGATAACCTCAACCTGAAGGTGTTGGACTTTGATATTGAAGGAACCTGGGTTGCCGATCATGAATCCATCCAGCGCCGCAACCAGGCGGTGAAAGCGGTTCAGGAGCAGTGGAAGAAGGAAGGGCGTAACGTGGCCGTTTGGTACACCCTGCCGATTCTGCCTACCGGCCTGACGCCTGAAGGGGTTTACGTTCTGCAGGATGCGAAAGCGAAGGGCGTAGCGCTTGCCGGGGTGAATGTCATGACAATGGACTACGGCAACGCGATTTGCCAGTCCGCAGATAAAGAAGGACAGGACATCCACAGCAAATGTGCCACTTCGGCCGTTGATAACCTTTATAGCCAGGTGAAAGCCATCTGGCCTGAGAAGAGCAGTAGCGAAGTTTACGCGATGCTGGGCACCACGCCGATGATTGGCTACAACGACGTTCAGGGCGAGGTGTTCTATCTTTCCGATGCGCAGCGTGTATATCAGCACGCCAGAGATCGCGGTCTGGGCATGATCGGGATTTGGTCGATGATGCGCGATCGTCCCGGCGTTGAAAAACAGGTTTCTCCTGAACACAGCGGTATGACCGCCCAGCAGGTACCTGCCTATGGCTACAGCGACGTTTTCTCGCCGTTCACCAACAATAGCGCGGTACCGTCCGGCAACCGTCCGCCGGTTGCCAATGCGGGCGTGAACCAAAGCATTAACAAACTGGGTACCGTCCTGCTTGATGGTACTGCTTCAAGCGATCCGGATAACGATGCGTTAACCTGTCAGTGGATGCAGATTAGCGGCCCGGCGGTTAGGCTTGCTGATGCGCAAACGTCCCGCGCAACCTTTAGCTTACCTTCTCCGCTGCAGCAGGCCACTTACGCATTCCGCCTGACGGTAGGCGACGGCAAGCTGACGTCCACGTCTGATACCACGGTATCTGTTGTAAACCTAAGCCAGCCCGTAGCGCCGACGCTTTCCGTACCGCAAACCCAGCAGGTGACGGCGGGTAGCCAGGTCACTATCGTAGCTAACGCTACCGACGCCGACAGTTCCGCGCAGCAGCTTTCCTGGCAATGGACGGTGCCTGCCGAGCTGACGGTAGTCGGCGGGGTGAATAGCAATACGCTGGTCGTATCGGTACCCGAAGCCTCCACGACGAAATCTCTGTCGCTTGCGGTGAGCGTCACCGATCAGACCCGCCTGTCCGCCACTGGTAATACCGTGCTGCAGATTAACGCTAAGGATAAACCGGAGCCAACGCCTGCGCCGGATGCAGGCTATGACTATGTTTATCCTGCGCAAATCAGCAAATACGCCGCCGGGACAAAAGTGATGGCCACCGATGGTCACGTCTATCAATGCAAGCCTTTCCCTTATTCCGGATGGTGCGCCGGGGCCGCGTGGGCCTACGCACCCGCCACGGGAAGTAACTGGCAGGATGCTTGGGTTAAACAATAACGTTTAAATCCCCTCGCAGGGCGCGGCAGCCGTCGCGTCCTGCTACTTTTCCTGTCTTATTAACCCCTTACGGATTGTTCTTAATTTCCGCCATTTCCCCCTCATTCGCCCATTTTTCAACCGACCGCATCATGCAATTTTGCGATTGTGATCTATATTTAACAAAGTGATGACAAGTGACATGGATAAATATCCCTGACGAATCGATTTTCGCGGGATGTTTTTCAGAGAAGGTTGATTATCACGATATTAATAACTGCTTTAACTCATGAAGGGCGTGAGAGCGATAAGTTTAGGTTATCACTGAAGTCACAGACTGAGAGCAAAGCTCAGGCCTAGCGGCCTTTTCAGCATAGCTGCCACGTTGTGGCTTAGAGCTCAAATTATGAGCAAAACTACAGGAATAAATCGATGACTACGACTAAGATTTCGAAAACTCTGCTGGCGGTTGTATTGGGTTCAATTCTGGCAAGCGGCAGCGCACTGGCAGAAGACAAAATGCTCAACAAAACTGAATCAACAGCTGATTCTGCCGGGCAAAAAATCGATAACTCTATGAATAAAGTCGGTAATTTCATGGACGACAGCTCCATCACTGCTAAAGTTAAAGCAGCGCTGGTAGACGATGAGAACATTAAAAGCACCGATATTTCGGTGAAAACCGATAAGAAAGTAGTAACGCTGAGCGGCTTCGTTGAGAGCCAGGCACAGGCTGAACAGGCCGTCGCCGTTGCTAAACGCGTTGAAGGCGTGACCTCCGTAAGCGACAAGCTCCACGTTCGCGACGGTAAAGACAAATCGGTAAGCGGCTACGCTGGCGATACCGCTACGACTAGCGAAATCAAAGCTAAACTGTTAGCAGACGACATCGTTCCGTCTCGTAATGTGAAAGTAGAAACCACAGATGGCGTTGTACAGCTGTCAGGGCATGTGAAATCCAACGCGCAGTCCGAGCGTGCGGAAAGCATCGCCAAAGCGGTTGATGGCGTGAAAAGCGTTAAAAACGATCTGAAGATCGAGAAGTAGCAGCATACCGAAACTCTCTCCTCTGGGATGACCGGGGGAGTCAGTCAGCACTACCGTTACTCATATATCGCCAGTGGGCACGCCTGATGGCACTCATTAAGAAGCGGTTCGAGTTCACTATGGTTTAAGGAGAGGCTTATGTTTCGTTGGGGCATTATTTTTCTGGTTATCGCGTTGATTGCAGCAGCGTTGGGCTTTGGCGGCCTGGCAGGTACAGCAGCAGGCGCGGCAAAAATTGTCTTCGTGGTAGGTATTATTCTGTTCCTGGTCAGCCTGTTTATGGGCCGTAGACGTCCATAGCGTACGATACGTGCTATAACAGTTAGAGACCGACCAGAGAGCCAGTCATTTATGACTGGCTCTCGCGTTTTTGGACGTTAAGGTTTTTTGTCGGATGGCGCTGACGCTTATCCGACCTACAGTGAGGTCGTAGGGTGGATAAACGAAGTGCCATCCACCGTTTTTTGTCGGATGGCGCTGACGCTTATCCGACCTACACTGAGTTCGTAGGGTGGGTAAACGAAGTGCCATCCACCGTTTTTTGTCGGATGGCGCTGACGCTTATCCGACCTACAGTGAGGTCGTAGGGTGGATAAACGAAGTGCCATCCACCGTTTTTTGTCGGATGGCACTGACGCTTATCCGACTTATGCCGACCGAAACCGTAGGATAAGTAAACGAATTATCAACAGCCGACTATGTCGAGCGGCGCTAACGGTTATCCGACCTACAATCTACCTACAATGTTCTGAGGTCGCAGGGTGGATAAATAAAGTGCCATCCACCGTTTTTCACGGCGGACGGCGCAAAGCATTTCACCAAAAACAATGACAAGCCGTTATTAAAAATAATTAATTAGGAAAGCAGGGTGGGACAACGTATACCCGTAACGCTCGGCAATATCGCGCCGCTTGCGTCTAAGCCGTTTCGTCCCGGAAAACTCGCCATTATTTGCGAAGGTGGCGGGCAGCGCGGGATCTTCACTGCCGGGGTGCTGGATGAGTTTATGCGCGCCGAATTCAACCCCTTTGACCTGTTCCTCGGCACCTCCGCCGGTGCACAAAACCTTTCAGCCTACGTTTGCAACCAGCCCGGCTACGCTCGCCGCGTGATCACCCGCTTCACCACCACCCGCGACTTCTTCAACCCGCTGCGCTTTGTGCGCGGGGGCAACCTTATCGACCTCGACTGGCTGGTGGAATCCACCGCGGCGAAAATCCCGTTATCCATGTCCTCTGCGGAAAAGCTGTTTGAAAGCGGCAAGCAGTTTTACATGTGCGCCTGCCGCAGCGACGACTATTCGCCGGGCTATTTCTCGCCAACCAGCGATACCTGGCTCAATATTATCAAGGCCTCAAGCGCGATTCCGGGCTTCTATCGCAGCGGCGTGGATATCGGCGGCATCAGCTATCAAGACGGCGGCATCAGCGACGCGATTCCGGTGCGCGAAGCCGCGCGCCTTGGGGCCGATACGCTGGTGGTGATCCGCACGGTGCCGTCGCAGATGTACTACACGCCGGAGTGGTTCAAGCGCATGGAACGCCTGTTGGGCACCAGCAGCCTGCAGCCGCTGCTGAACCTGGTGCAGCACCATGAAGCAAGCTATCGCGAGATCCAAAGCTTTATCGAGAAGCCGCCGGGCAACCTGCGCATTTTCGAAATTTATCCGCCGAAGCCGCTGCTCAGCAGCGCCCTGGGCAGCCGTCTGCCTGCCCTGAATGCGGATTACAAAACGGGCCGCCTGTGCGGGCGCTACTTCCTCGCCACGGTCGCCCGGCAGCTTGTGGCGACGCCGCCGCTTAAACGTCATCGCCCGCGCATCGTCACGCCTGGGCCGCTGGTTGTGCCGCCTGCCGCCGTGGCAAACGAACCGCTGATCAAAACCGTGGTGGAAGCCGTCGAGGCGAACGACGCCTCGTTCACTAACGAGGATTCCGCGTGACGTTCAGGTTCTACGATACCCACTGCCATTTCGATTTCCCGCCGTTCACCGGCGATGAGCCGGAAAGCCTCGAGCGCGCGCTCGCGGCAGGGGTGGAGAAAATTATTGTTCCGGCGATTGAAGCCGAACGCTTTGCTACCGTGCTGTCCCTCGCCGGGCAGCATTCTGCGTTGCACGCCGCGCTTGGCCTGCATCCCATCGTGATTCATAAGCATCAGGATGCTTCGCTGGCGCTGCTCGAACACCATCTTCAGCAGCGTGCCGAGAAGCTGGTGGCGATTGGCGAAATCGGCCTCGACCTGTTTATGGACGACCCGATGTTTGAGAAGCAGGAGGCGATGCTGGACGCGCAGTTTAAGCTTGCGAAGCGCTACGACCTGCCGGTAATCCTTCATTCGCGCCGTACCCACGACAGGCTGGCAATGCACCTCAAGCGCCACGCGTTGCCGCGCACCGGCGTCGTTCACGGCTTTGCGGGCAGCCTCCAGCAGGCCGAGCGTTTTGTCGATATGGGCTATTTTATCGGCGTCGGTGGCACCATTACCTACCCGCGGGCCAGCAAAACGCGCAACGTGATGTCCCAGCTTCCCCTTTCGGCGCTGCTGCTGGAAACCGACGCTCCGGATATGCCGCTTAACGGCTGGCAGGGGCAGCCAAACCGCCCGGAACGCGTCGCTGACGTCTTCAAAACGCTGTGCGAACTGCGCAAGGAAGCCCCGGAAGAGATCGCTAATGCATTGATTTACAACGCAGACAAATTATTTCAGTGGTAATTACCCGCCTTTTGTTGTGATCCGCGTCACTTTACTGGACAAACGTTTCTCTCAATTTGTAGAAATACGTGATAGCGATGGCAGTTCGCTCGACGCCTGCGGCTATAATCCGCGCGTTGAGCAAAAGCCGCTGCGCTTTTCTATTTCACAAATACACAGGGACTCTGTATGCAAATCCTCATGGGACTGATCGGCATGATCGTGCTGCTGCTGATCGCAGTTTTACTCTCCAGCAACCGTAAGGCTATTAATCTGCGAACCGTGCTCGGGGCCTGGCTGATTCAGGTCGGTATCGGTGCGTTAATTCTTTATGTGCCGGTCGGGCGCAAAGTGCTGTTAGCCATGTCAGAAGGGGTCGCAAACGTTATTGCCTACGGCAATGCGGGGATCTCATTCCTGTTCGGCGGGCTTGCTTCCGACAAAATGTTCGAATTATTTGGCGGCGGCGGCTTTATCTTCGCGCTGCGCGTGCTGCCTATTATCGTCTTCTTCTCCTCGCTGATTGCGGTGCTTTACTACCTCGGTATCATGCAGCTGGTTATCCGTATTCTCGGCGGCGGCCTGCGTAAGGTGTTGAAAACTTCCCGTACCGAATCCCTGTCCGCCACCGCGAATATCTTCGTTGGGCAGACCGAGGCGCCGCTGGTTGTTCGCCCTTATATCGCCACCATGACTCGCTCCGAGCTGTTCGCCGTGATGTGCGGCGGCCTGGCGTCGGTTGCCGGTTCCGTACTGGCGGGCTACGCGCAGATGGGCGTGCCGCTGGAATACCTGATTGCCGCGTCGTTTATGGCGGCTCCCGGCGGCCTGCTGTTCGCCAAAATCATGCTGCCGGAAACCGAAACGCCGAACGATGCGCCGCAGCTGGAATCGATGAAAAACGATCCGGACCGCCCGGCCAACGTGCTGGATGCCGCCGCTTCGGGTGCCGCTTCCGGCATGCAGCTGGCGCTGAACGTCGGCGCGATGCTGCTGGCGTTTGTCGCTTTGATCGCTCTGCTAAACGGCATGCTTTCCGGGATCGGCGGCTGGTTTAACTATCCGCAGCTTTCCATGGAGCTGATTCTGGGCTGGGTGTTCGCGCCGCTGGCGTGGCTGATTGGCGTACCCTGGGCGGAAGCCAACGTGGCCGGCTCGTTCATCGGCCAGAAGCTCATCATCAACGAATTCGTGGCCTACCTGAACTTTGGTGAATACCTGAAGGACGACGCGACCGTGGCGGCGGCAGGTTTACAGGTGCTTTCTGACCACAGTAAGGCAATTATTTCCTTCGCGCTGTGTGGGTTTGCTAACCTTTCTTCTATAGCGATTCTGATCGGCGGCCTCGGCAGCATGGCGCCAAACCGTCGTCATGAGATAGCCCAGCTAGGCCTGAAGGCGGTGGCGGCGGGCACGCTGTCGAACCTGATGAGTGCGACCATCGCGGGCGTCTTCCTCGCGCTGTAATAAAAATGGCCAATGTTAAAATTCTAACATTGGCCGCAAACCTACGGCGGGCGCGTGTCCCGCCGGATTTCACCTCAAACCGCCACTTTAACGCGTTATTTTGTTCGTTAAATCACATATACTGTGGAAAGCATGTAATCCTGCCTTTGGCTTTTGTGAAGCAATACACAAAATTGCTCAGCGAGTGAGTGTTAGAATTATAACATTGCTACTGGCAATGTGCGGTGAGAAGGATCTCAACGTGATGGCGACCCGGGTTGCCTCTCCTCTTCATGGAACCAAGTCCGCTCCAACGTGTTGAGTTTCGAAAGCCTGAGACTTCTCCCCGTCATACTTCGAGCTGCATGTGTGTTGGCCGCACTCGAATTATTTAGGGGTAATATCTTTTGTTGGAGAGTGTTATGACCGATTTAACTGCAAGCAGCCTGCGCGCCCTGAAACTGATGGACCTGACTACCCTGAACGACGATGACACCAATGAAAAAGTCATCGCGCTCTGCCATCAGGCCAAAACCGCGGTAGGCAACACCGCAGCGATTTGCATCTACCCACGCTTTATCCCGATTGCGCGTAAGACTCTGAAAGAGCAGGGCACGCCGGATATCCGCATCGCAACCGTGACTAACTTCCCGCACGGCAATGACGACATCGAAATCGCCCTGGCCGAAACCCGTGCCGCTATCGCTTACGGCGCGGACGAAGTGGACGTTGTGTTCCCGTACCGCGCGCTGATTGCGGGCAACGAGCAGGTTGGTTTTGACCTGGTGAAAGCCTGTAAAGAAGCCTGTGCAGCGGCAAACGTTCTGCTGAAAGTCATCATTGAAACCGGCGAGCTGAAAGAAGAGCGGCTTATCCGTAAAGCGTCTGAAATCTCTATCAAAGCGGGCGCTGACTTCATCAAGACGTCTACCGGTAAAGTGCCGGTAAACGCCACGCCGGAAAGCGCGCGCATCATGATGGAAGTTATCCGTGATATGGGCGTTGAGAAAACCGTTGGCTTCAAGCCCGCGGGCGGCGTGCGTAGCGCAGAAGATGCGGCTCTGTTCCTGTCCATCGCTGACGAACTGTTCGGCGCTGACTGGGCGGATTCACGCCATTACCGCTTCGGTGCATCCAGCCTGTTAGCCAGCCTGCTCAAAGCGCTGGGCCACGGCGACGGCAAAAGCGCCAGCAGCTACTAAGCCCTAAATTGCCGGATGACGCTCTGCTCATCCGGCCTATCGGATCGTAGGGCGGGTAAGCCTCGCGCCACCCGCCAACCTTTCACCCTGGTTCTCATGGGGGTTACCTTGTTTCTCGCTCAAGAAATTATTCGTAAAAAACGTGACGGTCTGCAGCTAAGCGACGAAGAAATTCGCTTCTTCATTAACGGCATTCGCGATAACACCGTTTCCGAAGGACAGATTGCCGCGCTTGCTATGACCATCTTCTTCCACGATATGACCATGCCGGAACGCGTGTCGCTGACCATGGCGATGCGAGATTCAGGTACCGTTCTGGACTGGAAAAGCCTCGATCTTAATGGCCCGATTGTGGATAAACACTCCACCGGCGGCGTGGGCGATGTGACTTCTCTGATGCTCGGCCCGATGGTGGCGGCATGCGGCGGCTACATCCCAATGATCTCTGGCCGTGGTCTGGGCCACACCGGCGGCACGCTCGATAAGCTCGAAGCTATCCCCGGCTTTGACATTTTCCCGGACGATAACCGTTTCCGCGACATCATCAAAAACGTCGGCGTAGCGATTATCGGCCAGACCAACTCGCTGGCTCCGGCGGACAAGCGTTTCTACGCCACGCGTGACATTACCGCGACCGTAGACTCCATCCCGCTGATCACCGGCTCCATCCTTGCCAAGAAGCTGGCCGAAGGTTTAGACGCGCTGGTGATGGACGTTAAGGTAGGCAGCGGCGCGTTTATGCCGACCTACGAACTTTCTGCCGAACTGGCGGAAGCGATTGTGGGCGTCGCCAACGGCGCGGGCGTGAAAACCACGGCGCTGCTGACCGACATGAACCAGGTTCTGGCTTCCAGCGCGGGCAACGCGGTTGAAGTGCGCGAAGCCGTGCAGTTCCTGACCGGCGAATACGTGAATCCACGCCTGCATGAAGTGACCATGGCGCTTTGTGTGGAAATGCTGCTTTCCGGCAACCTCGCCAAAGATGACGCGGAAGCTCGCGGCAAGCTACAGGCGGTGCTCGACAACGGCAAAGCGGCGGAAGTCTTTGGCCGCATGGTCGCCGCGCAAAAAGGCCCGGCTGATTTCGTGGAAAACTACGCGAAATACCTGCCAACCGCGGTGTTGAGCAAAGCGGTTTACGCAGACCGTACCGGTTTTGTCAGCGAAATGGACACCCGTGCGCTGGGCATGGCGGTGGTTTCCATGGGCGGCGGCCGTCGCCAGGCTTCCGATACCATTGATTACAGCGTCGGCTTTACCGACATGGCCCGCCTCGGCGACAGCGTGGATACGTCACGTCCGCTGGCGGTGATTCATGCGGCAAGCGAAGCGCAATGGCAGGACGCGGCCCGCGCCGTGAAGGCGGCAATCAAAGTTAACGAGACCGCACCGACAGAAACGCCGGTCGTTTATCGCAGAATTAGTCAATAAATGGCATACTGATCTGATCACTTTTTGAAACGTCTTCGGACGTTTCAGGCGCAATGACGCAGGAGAAATTATGAAACGTGCATTTATCATGGTGCTGGACTCTTTTGGCATCGGCGCGACTGAAGATGCTGACCGCTTTGGCGACGTCGGTTCTGATACATTTGGGCACATTGCACAAGCATGTGCGAATGGCGAGGCGGACAAAGGCCGTAAAGGGCCGCTGACTCTGCCAAACCTGACAAGCCTTGGTTTAGTGAAGGCGGCAGAAGGTTCCACCGGTAAGATCCCGGCGGGCATGGACGGCAACGCTGAAGTCATCGGCGCTTACGGCTGGGCCCACGAGCTTTCTTCCGGTAAAGACACCCCGTCTGGCCACTGGGAAATCGCGGGCGTGCCCGTGCTGTTCGACTGGGGCTACTTCTCAGACACGCAAAACAGCTTCCCGCAGGAGTTGCTCGACAAGCTGGTAGAGCGCGCAAACCTGCCGGGCTACCTCGGCAACTGCCACTCTTCCGGCACCGTTATTCTGGACGAGCTGGGCGAAGAGCACATGAAAACCGGCAAGCCGATTTTCTACACCTCCGCCGACTCCGTGTTCCAGATTGCCTGCCACGAAGAAACCTACGGCCTGGATAAGCTTTACGAACTGTGCGAAATCGCACGCGAAGAGCTGACCGAAGGCGGCTACAACATCGGCCGCGTTATCGCGCGTCCGTTTATCGGCGACAAGCCGGGTAACTTCCAGCGTACCGGTAACCGTCACGACCTGGCGGTTGAGCCACCGGCTCCTACCGTGCTGAAGAAACTGGTCGAAGAGAAAAACGGCCAGGTGGTTTCCGTGGGTAAAATCGCGGACATCTACGCAAACGTCGGCATCACGAAAAAAGTGAAGGCGACCGGCCTTGACGCGCTGTTTGATGCCACCATCAAAGAGATGAAAGAAGCGGGCGATGACACCATCGTGTTCACCAACTTCGTAGATTTCGACTCTTCATGGGGCCACCGCCGCGACGTAGCCGGTTATGCAGCCGGTCTGGAGCTGTTTGACCGCCGTCTGCCGGAGCTGATGGAGCTGCTGAAAGAGGATGACATTCTGATCCTTACCGCAGACCACGGCTGCGACCCGACCTGGAAAGGCACCGACCACACCCGTGAGCATATCCCGGTGCTGGTTTACGGCCCGAAAGTGAAGCCAGGCTCGCTGGGCCACCGCGAAACCTTCGCCGACATCGGCCAGACAGTCGCGAAATATTTCGGTCTCAGCGATATGGACTACGGCAAAAACATGCTGTGATACCCGTCATACTTCGAGCCGCAGGGGTGTTGGCTGCAAAAACTCACCCCAGTCACTTACTTTAGTAAGCTCCTGGGGATTCATTTTTTTGCCGCCTACCTGCAACTCGAATTATTTTGGGTATGTAAATTATACCTTTGGGTGGATGAGTTAGATTCCACCCAGACGTAACCTCTTAACATCAAGGAATAACAAAGATGGCAACGCCACATATTAATGCAGAGATGGGTGATTTCGCAGACGTCGTGCTGATGCCGGGCGACCCGCTGCGCGCAAAGCACATCGCTGAAACCTTCTTCGAAGACGTGCGTGAAGTTAACAACGTGCGCGGCATGCTGGGTTACACCGGGACTTACAAAGGCCGTAAGGTTTCCGTTATGGGTCACGGCATGGGTATCCCATCCTGCTCCATCTACACCAAAGAGCTGATCACTGACTTCGGCGTGAAGAAAATCATTCGCGTCGGCTCCTGCGGTGCGGTGCGTGCCGATGTAAAACTGCGTGACGTGGTTATCGGCATGGGTGCATGTACCGATTCAAAAGTGAACCGTCTGCGCTTCAAAGACCATGACTTCGCGGCAATCGCCGACTTTGACATGGTGCGTAACGCGGTTGATGCGGCTAAAGCGCTGGGCGTAGACGCTCGCGTGGGCAACATCTTCTCCGCAGATCTGTTCTACACGCCGGACCCGTCCATGTTTGACGTGATGGAAAAATACGGCATCCTGGGCGTGGAAATGGAAGCGGCAGGTATCTACGGCGTGGCGGCAGAATACGGCGCGAAAGCCCTGACCATCTGCACCGTGTCTGACCATATCCGTACCCACGAGCAGACCACCGCGGCAGAACGCCAGACCACCTTCAACGATATGATCAAGATTGCGCTTGAGTCCGTATTGTTAGGCGATAAAGAGTAATCGTCCGTTGTGTCGGATGGCGCTTGCGTTTATCCGACCTAACAGATTCACACTCCTCAAGGGCGCGTTTTGCGCCCTTTTATCTATTCACAATCCCCATTAACCTTTCTGTCAGCCCTTTACCCTTCAGCTAATTAGCGGTATATATCTATTCAAGTATCTATTCATAAATCTATTCATATGAGCGCGCTGACTGACTTACTGCTGCACGGACCCGAGTCCGCCCCGGTTTTACGCCAACGCCTGTCGATAAGCCAGGCGACCTTTTCTCGCAGGGTAGAAGCTGAACCCGGCATTATAAAATTCGGAAGCGCGCGGGCCACGCGCTATGCATTAAGCCGCCCGGTGCGGCAGATCCGCGAATTTCCACTATGGCAGATCGATGACAAGGGAAAAGCCTGGTCATTCGGCGTGTTGTATCCCGTCTGGCCGCAGGGCAGCTGCCTCGTAGAGCTGAACAACGGCAGCTGGCAGTGGTTTGATGGTTTACCGTGGTATTTAACCGACCTCCGTCCCCAGGGCTTTTTGGGAAGAGCGTGGGGAAGGCGCATGGCCCAGCAGGCCGATCTTCAGGAGGATATAAGGCTCTGGCAGGAGGAGGACGTGCTGTTAGCGCTTTCAATGCACGCGCCTGAAAACCTCGGCGGCTGGCTTGTCGGTGAGGAAAGCTATCGACGCTGGTTCGCGGCTCAAGCCCCCTTGGCGATCGGCGAAGAAAACAGGCAAGCGGCTTATAGGGCGTTAGCGGCAACGGCGCTTGCAGGCGTTACCGCTGGCTCGTCTGCGGGCGGCGAGCAGCCGAAATTTACCTGCTACGCGCTCACCGGCACGGAGGCCGTGCCCACGATCGTGAAGTTTACTCCACCGACGCAAAATGCGAATCAGCGGCGCTGGGCCGATTTACTGCAGGCGGAATCCATCGCTCTGGCGTTACTTAATCAGGTTGCTATTCCCGCCGCTCGTGCTCGAACGCTGGTTGATGAAAGCGGCCAGACTTTTCTGGAAGTGAAACGGTTCGACTGCGTGGGGGCGCTGGGGCGAAGAGGAATTGTTTCGCTGGAAGCCGTGCAGGGTGAATTTATTGCCGGGCCACAGAACTGGCCAGCGGCAGCCTTAAGAATGAAAGCACAGAACGTTATCGATGAGGCCGGATTACAGCGCATTCAGCGTATATGGGCCTTCGGAAGATTGATTGCTAACAGCGATATGCATGCCGGAAATCTTTCCTTTTTTGTCGCCGATTTTCCGCTGGAGGTCGCGCCAGTTTACGACATGCTGCCCATGGCGTTTGCACCGGGCAGGTCGGGCAATATGCGCGAAGAGGCGATTACCCCGCAGATAGATCCCGTCATTCCGCAGGCCGTGTGGGCAGAGATGCTCCCGACCGCCAAAACGTTTTGGCGGCAGGTTAGCGAGCATGAGCAGATAAGCGAAAACTTCCGCATGCTGGCGGTGAAAATGGAGCAGGAACTGAGTGATGTGGCGGCGTGTATTCAGCGTCTGGCCTGAATTCACCTTCAGCGTACCGCCTCGTCAATCCACGCGCTCAGCTCCCGTAGTTCGGCCTCCTGTTCCGGGAAGTCGGCAATCAGCGTTTCGCACTGCTGTTGCAGCATATCGCTGCGATACAGGCAGCCCTGCAGGCGTGCGGCGAGGGCTTCCAACGGTGCCGGGTTCAGGCTATCGGTGAAGATTTGCGTGCGGGTAATGTGGCCTTTTTCGACGTCAAAATGCAGCTCGACGCCACCCCATTTGAAGCGCTGGTCCAGCAGGTGGCTGAAGGCGGGCGCCTGGCCGAAATTCCATTCCCAGCTGCTTTGGCGGGCGAAGGTTTCGGCGAAGCCCGGCAGGTCGGGCAGGGCATCTGGCGAGATGTGTTCCGCCTCGACGCGTTCGCCGTAGTAGTCAAAGAAGGCTTCGCGTACTGCGGCAAAGATATCTTCGTAGGTCAGGCCAGGCAGCAGATCGATAAGGTTGGTGACGCGCCCGCGCACGGAGGTAATGCCTTTCGCCTGGAGTTTTTTCGGGTCCGGATTGAGGTAGTTTGCCAGGCGGCTGAGGTCGGCGTTAAGCAGCAGCGTGCCGTGGTGGAAGCCGCGATCCATGGTTTCTTTATAGGCCGAACCTGAAACCTTGCGCGCGCCTTCTGGCGTCAGGACTTCCAGATCGTTACGCCCGGAAGCGGTGGCGCTTATCCCAAGTGAATTCAGTGCGTTGACCACAATCGCCGTTGAGACGCTTTTATCGTACTCCGGCTTACCGGCCATAAACGTGAAGCAGGTGTTGCCGAGATCGTGAAACACCGCGCCGCCGCCGCTGCTGCGCCTTGCCAGCCGCACGTTGTCTTCTTCCATACGCCGCGTGTTGCACTCTTTCCACGGGTTTTGCGCCCGGCCAATGACTACCGTATCGGCGTTGCGCCATAAAAACAGTACGCGCTGGGTGGCGGGCATCTGGCGGAAAATACACTCTTCAACGGCCAGGTTGAACCAGGGATCGTGCGAATCAGAAATAAGCAGGCGTAGCGTCGACATACAGAAGTCCTTTCTTATTAAGGGTTAGCGGGTTTGTCGTCTTCATCTTCTTTGACCTCGGTATTGGCGGTAAGAAGGAAAGGCGACTGCTGCCAGCGGGTGCGTTTGCCCTGCAGAAGCGTGCGGGTCAGCACGATGCCAATGGCCAGCGCCAGCAGCATCATCAGGCGCAAAATATTGGTGGTGTTATCCACCTGTTTGGCTTCGGTGGGCAGGGTGTGGGTATCAAGCGTGATGCGCAGATAGCCGATCGGGCTGTCTTTATCGATAATCGGCTCGACGATTTGCTGGTTGAAGTAGCTGCCGGCTTTTTTACCGTCCAGCGCCAGGCGGTCGCGCACGTTGATGCCTTCCCCCGCGCGCGCCACCTGATCGCCTTCATCATCGTAGACTGCGGCATCAAGAATACGGCTGTCGCGGGTGAGCAGCGTGAGGACGGTATTGATGCGTTTTTCATCCGGATTTTCAGATTTCATCAGCGGAATCAGGTTGAAGCTTACCTGGCGTGCGAGCGTGCGGGCCAGCTCTTCAAGCTGGACGTTACGGGCCTGCTGATGGCCCTGACTAAACCAGGATGCGCCCTGCATGAGCGCCACCAAAAGTGCGAGGCAGATAAGCACAATCACTGCACGATGAAGCCTGAATTTCATTTTTGCCCGAGCCATAATGCACCTTAGGAAAATTGCTTACATTAATGTTGCCAGAAGCGGCGCGGACAAGGTAGCCTCATGCGTTGTTTTGTCCGGGATACCCTTCATCCTTCAAACTTACAGGTGTGTTAGCTGCACTCAGTTACCCCAGTCACTTACTGAAGTAGGTGACTGGGGATAAGCTCCCTTGCCGCCTGCCTGAAATTCGAATGCTAAAGGGTATCTACAATTTATTCAGGAGCTGTAATGCCAAATAGTATGACCTGGTGCGACCTGCCCAACGATGTTGCCCTCTGGCCTGGGTTGCCGCTTTCGTTAAGCGGTGATGAGGTCATGCCGCTGGACTACCGCGCTGGGCGCAGCGGCTGGCTCCTGTATGGTCGCAATCTCGATAAGTCGTGCCTCAACCGCTATCAGCGTAAGCTGGGTGCCGCGATGGTTATCGTGACGGCCTGGTGCGTGGAAGATTACCAGGTTATCCGCCTGGCGGGCTCATTAACGCCAAGAGCGACTAAACTGGCTCATGAGCACGGGCTGGACGTGGCTCCGCTGGGCAAAATCCCGCACCTGCGCACGCCGGGTCTGCTGGTCATGGACATGGATTCCACGGCGATTCAAATCGAGTGTATCGATGAAATCGCGAAGCTCGCCGGGACGGGCGAAATGGTCGCTGAAGTCACCGAACGCGCGATGCGCGGCGAGCTGGACTTTACCGCAAGCCTAAAACAGCGCGTCGGCACGTTAAAAGGCGCCGATGCTTCTATTCTGCGCCAGGTGCGCGATGAGCTGCCGTTGATGCCTGGCTTGACGTCGCTGGTGCTAAAGCTGGAAGCCCTCGGCTGGAAGGTTGCGATCGCGTCCGGCGGCTTCACCTTCTTCGCGGAATACCTGCGCGAAAAGCTGCATCTCACCACCGTGGTGGCGAACGAGCTCGAAATCTGCGATGGCAAGCTGACCGGCGAAGTGATTGGTCAGATTGTTGACGCGCAGTTTAAAGCCGAGACGCTTAAGCGCCTCGCGACCAAATACGACATCCCCGCCGAGCAAACCGTGGCTATCGGCGATGGGGCGAATGATTTACCGATGATTCAGGCCGCCGGGCTGGGCGTTGCTTATCATGCCAAGCCGAAGGTCAATGAGAAAACAGAAATCACCATCCGTCACGCCGACCTGATGGGCGTGTTCTGTATTCTGTCCGGCAGCCTGATTCAGGAAGAACGCTAAGCGAAGAGGTATCAAGGTGGCGAAAGCTCCAAAACGCGCATTTGTCTGTAACGAATGTGGTGCGGATTATCCGCGCTGGCAGGGGCAGTGCAGCGCCTGCCATGCATGGAATACCATCACGGAAGTGCGCATCGCCGCCTCGCCAACCGTTGCGCGCAACGAGCGCCTGTCCGGCTATGCGGGCAGCGCGGGCGTCAGCAAAGTCCAGAAGCTCTCCGAGATCAGCCTCGAGGAGCTGCCGCGTTTCTCAACCGGCTTTAAAGAGTTCGACCGCGTGCTGGGCGGCGGCGTGGTGCCGGGCAGCGCTATTCTGATTGGCGGCAACCCTGGTGCGGGTAAATCCACTCTGCTGCTGCAAACCCTTTGCAAGCTCAGTGAACAGATGAAAACGCTGTACGTCACAGGCGAAGAGTCGTTGCAGCAGGTTGCGATGCGCGCTCACCGTCTGGGGCTGCCGACGGCTAACCTGAACATGCTTTCGGAAACCGGCATCGAGCAAATCTGCATGATTGCCGAAGAGGAAGCGCCGAAGCTGATGGTTATCGACTCCATCCAGGTCATGCACATGGCGGACGTCCAGTCCTCGCCGGGCAGCGTGGCGCAGGTGCGTGAATCCGCCGCTTACCTGACGCGCTTTGCCAAGACGCGGGGCGTGGCGATCATCATGGTTGGTCACGTCACCAAGGACGGCTCGCTCGCCGGGCCAAAAGTGCTTGAACACTGTATCGACTGTTCGGTCATGCTGGACGGCGATGCCGATTCCCGCTTCCGCACGCTGCGCAGCCACAAGAACCGCTTTGGCGCGGTGAACGAGCTGGGCGTTTTTGCGATGACGGAACAGGGCCTGCGCGAGGTCAGCAACCCTTCCGCTATCTTCCTCAGCCGGGGCGATGAAATCACGCCGGGCAGCTCGGTGATGGTGGTCTGGGAAGGCACGCGCCCGCTGTTGGTAGAAATCCAGGCGCTGGTGGATCAGTCGATGATGTCCAACCCGCGCCGCGTGGCCGTAGGCCTTGAACAAAACCGCCTCGCGATTCTGCTTGCCGTTCTGCACCGCCATGGCGGCCTGCAAATGGCCGATCAGGACGTGTTCGTAAACGTCGTAGGCGGCGTGAAGGTCACGGAAACCAGCGCCGATCTGGCCCTGCTGCTGGCGATGGTTTCAAGCCTTCGCAACCGGGCGCTGCCGCAGGATTTAGTGGTGTTTGGTGAGGTTGGGCTTGCCGGGGAAATTCGCCCGGTGCCGAGCGGGCAGGAGCGAATTTCGGAAGCCGCAAAACACGGCTTTAAGCGCGCAATCGTCCCCCAGGCAAACGTGCCGAAAAAGCTGCCGGAAGGGATGCAGGTGTTTGGCGTGAAGAAACTCTCGGATGCGCTGTCGGTCTTTGACGACTTATAATTGATTATTCGCCCATTTTTGCAGGAGGCAGCATGTCGTCTTTCGATTATCTGAAGACCGCGATTCGTCAGCAGAGCGTTACGCTGCAGCAGGTCGCGGAAGCCTGCGGCATGACAAAGGGCTATTTAAGCCAGCTTTTGAACGCCAAAATTAAAAGCCCGAGCGCCCAGAAGCTGGAAGCGTTACACCGTTTTTTGGGCCTTGAGTTCCCAAGGCGCGAGAAAACCGTCGGCGTGGTGTTCGGCAAGTTTTACCCGCTGCATACCGGGCATATCTATCTGATTCAGCGCGCCGCAAGCCAGGTTGACGAGCTGCATATCATCATGGGCTACGACGAAACCCGTGACCGCCTGCTGTTTGAAGACAGCGCGATGTCGCAGCAGCCAACCACCGGCGACCGCCTGCGCTGGCTGCTTCAAACCTTCAAATACCAAAAGAATATCCGTATCCATTCCTTTAACGAAGAAGGCATGGAGCCGTATCCGCACGGCTGGGACGTGTGGAGCCGCGGCATTAAAGCCTTTATGGAAAGCAAAGGCATCAACGCCGACCGCATTTACACCTCGGAAGAGAGCGATGCGCCGCGCTTCACCGAGCAGCTCGGCATTGAAACGGTGCTTATCGACCCGAAGCGCACCTTTATGAACATCAGCGGCGGGCAGATCCGCGAAAACCCGTTCCGCTACTGGGAATACATTCCGACCGAGGTTAAACCCTTCTTCGTGCGCACGGTGGCGATCCTCGGCGGCGAGTCGAGCGGCAAGTCGTGGATGGTCAACAAGCTCGCCAATATTTTTAATACCACCAGCGCCTGGGAGTATGGCCGGGATTACGTCTTTTCCCATCTCGGCGGCGACGAAATGGCGTTACAGTATTCCGACTACGACAAGATTGCGATCGGCCACGCCCAGTACGTCGACTTTGCTGTGAAGTACGCCAACAAGGTGGCGTTTATCGATACCGATTTTGTAACCACCCAGGCGTTCTGCAAGAAGTACGAAGGGCGCGAGCACCCGTTTGTGCAGGCGCTGATTGATGAATACCGCTTCGATCTGGTGATCCTGCTCGAGAACAACACGCCGTGGGTGGCCGACGGACTGCGCAGCCTCGGCAGCGACGTGGACAGGAAGTCGTTCCAGAACCTGCTGGTCGAGATGCTGGAAGAGAACAATATCAGCTACGTGCACGTGGAGGAGTCGGACTACGATTCCCGTTTCCTGCGCTGCGTGGAGCTGGTGAAGGAAATGATTGGCGGGCAGGGAGCGTAAAACCACCCTCACCCCGGCCCTCTCCCTCAGGGAGAGGGAGAAAACCGATCGGTTCCCTCTCCTGCGGGAGAGGGTTAGGGTGAGGGCGTTACAACAATTACTTGGTAATACGTTTGTACTTGATACGCTTTGGTTCCAGCGCATCCGCACCGAGGGTGCGTTTTTTGTACTCTTCGTATTCGGTAAAGTTGCCTTCGAAGAATTCAACCTTGCCTTCATCCTGGTAATCCAGAATGTGGGTAGCGATACGGTCAAGGAACCAGCGGTCGTGCGAGATAACCATCGCGCAGCCCGGGAACTCCAGCAGGGCGTTTTCCAGCGCGCGCAGGGTTTCGATATCCAGGTCGTTGGTTGGTTCATCGAGCAGCAGCATGTTGCCGCCAACCTGCAGCAGCTTAGCCAGATGCAGACGACCGCGCTCACCGCCGGACAGCTCGCCAACGCGTTTGCCCTGGTCCACGCCCTTAAAGTTAAAGCGGCCAACGTAGGCACGGCTTGGCATTTCGGTGTTGCCGATACGCATGATGTCCTGGCCGCCAGAAACTTCTTCCCACACGGTTTTGCTGTTGTCCATCGCGTCACGGAACTGATCGACGGAGGCCAGCTTCACGGTTTCACCCAGTTCGATGGTGCCGCTGTCAGGCTGTTCCTGACCGGACATCATGCGGAACAGGGTAGATTTACCCGCGCCGTTCGGACCGATGATGCCGACAATCGCGCCTTTTGGCACGGAGAAGGACAGATCGTCGATCAGCAGGCGGTCGCCGTAGGATTTACGCAGGTTGGTAACCTCAACGACTTTATCGCCCAGGCGCGGGCCAGGTGGAATAAACAGTTCGTTGGTTTCGTTACGTTTCTGGTATTCGGTGTTGTTAAGCTCTTCAAAGCGGGCCAGACGTGCCTTACCTTTTGACTGGCGGCCTTTCGCGCCCTGACGTACCCACTCAAGCTCTTTCTCAATGGATTTACGGCGAGCCGCTTCCTGAGAGGCTTCCTGAGCCAGACGTTGGTCTTTCTGCTCAAGCCAGGAGGAGTAGTTGCCTTCCCACGGAATACCTTCGCCGCGGTCAAGTTCCAGAATCCAGCCTGCCACGTTGTCGAGGAAGTAACGGTCGTGGGTAATCGCCACAACGGTGCCTTCGAAGTCGTGCAGGAAGCGTTCCAGCCAGGCCACGGATTCGGCATCCAGGTGGTTGGTTGGTTCGTCAAGCAGCAGCATGTCTGGCTTTTCAAGCAGCAGACGACACAGCGCCACGCGGCGGCGTTCACCACCGGACAGGTTAGCGATTTTCGCATCCCAGTCTGGCAGACGCAGCGCGTCGGCGGCGCGTTCCAGCTGCACGTTCAGGTTATGGCCGTCGTGCGCCTGGATAATTTCTTCGTACTTGCCCTGCTGTGCGGCAAGCTTATCGAAGTCTGCGTCCGGCTCGGCGTACAGCGCGTACACTTCATCCAGACCTTTCAGCGCGTTAACGACTTCGGAAACCGCTTCTTCAACGGACTCACGAACCGTGTGCTCAACGTTGAGCTTCGGTTCCTGAGGCAGATAGCCAATTTTCAGACCGGGCTGCGGACGGGCTTCGCCTTCGATCTCAGTGTCAATGCCGGCCATGATGCGCAGCAGAGTAGATTTACCGGCACCGTTCAGACCCAGTACGCCGATCTTGGCGCCAGGGAAGAAACTGAGCGAGATATTTTTCAAAATATGGCGTTTCGGCGGGACAACTTTGCCGACACGATGCATGGTATAAACGAATTGAGCCACAGTGCGACTTCGCCTCTTTTTCGTGATTTAAGATGATGCGTTTCAGTGGCGAAGTGTAGCCGTTTTCACCCGGTAATCCCAGCGAAGGGAGCCAGTTGTGTTAGCCCTGGCGTCCTTTGTGCCGTATTTAACAAAATATACCAATCGGGCGTGGCGCAACGGCTCCCCCCTGGTTAGCATGAATGTAGCGTGGTGGCATGATGCCGCCTGGAAACATGTGAGGAGAACTTGTGGGGAATGCCAAACAAGTCGTATGGCGAATGTTGGCTGCGGGCGTTTGCCTGGCAACGCTCGCCGGCGTCGCCCGGGCTGATTCGCTCGACGAGCAGCGTAACCGTTATGCACAAATTAAACAGGCGTGGGACAACAAGCAAATGGACGTGGTGCAGCAGATGCTGCCCGGTTTGCAAGACTACCCGCTCTATCCTTATTTACAGTACCGCCTGCTGACCGATGACCTGATGAACGAGCCGACGGTCGCCGTCAGCCAGTTTATCCAGGCCAATCCTACTTTACCCCCGGCGCGCACGCTGAAGACCCGCTTCGTCAACGAGCTGGCAAGACGTGAGGATTGGCGCGGTTTGCTGGCGTTTAGCCCAGAGCCGCCCGGCACCACCGAATCGAAATGTAATTATTACTACGCCAAGTGGAACACCGGCCAGGCCGATGCCGCGTGGAGTGGGGCGAAAGAGCTGTGGCTAAACGGCAAAAATCTGCCGTCGAGCTGCGATCGTCTGTTCTCTGCGTGGCGATCGTCCGGCACGCAGGATCCGCGGGCTTACCTGGAGCGTATCCGCCTCGCGATGAAAGAGGGCAACACCTCGCTTGTCAACAGCCTCGCCAACCAGATGCCCGCCGATTACCAGACGATTGCCAACGCGCTTATCAGCCTGCAAAACGATCCGAATACCGTGCTGACGTTTGCCCGCACCGTGGGGGCGACGGACTTTACGCGCCAGGCGGCTGCGATAGCCTTTACGCGCATTGCCCGTCAGGATGTCGAAAACGCCCGCCTGATGATCCCTTCTCTGGTGCAGGCGCAGCAGCTTACCGACGACCAGGCCCTGGAGCTTAAAGAGACTGTCGCCTGGCGGTTTATGGGCAACGATGTTACTCCCGAGCAGGCCAGCTGGCGCGACGATGTGATTATGCGCTCCCAGTCTACGTCGCTGGTTGAACGCCGCGTGCGCATGGCGCTTGGCGCGGGCGACCGGGCAGGGCTGAACACCTGGCTTGCGCGTCTGCCGATGGAGGCCAAAGAAAAAGACGAATGGCGTTACTGGCAGGCGGATTTGCTGCTGGAGCGCGGGCGTGAAGACGAAGCGAAAGAGATCCTTCATTCGCTGATGCAGCAGCGCGGCTTCTATCCGATGATCGCCGCACAGCGGCTCGGCGAAGCGTATCCGCTGCGCGTGGATAAAGCCGTCGCGGTGAACCAGGCGCTGGTGCAGGGGCCGGAAATGGCGCGCGTGCGCGAGCTGATGTACTGGAACATGGACAACACCGCCCGCAGCGAATGGGCAAACCTGATTACCAGCCGTACTAAGCCCGAGCAGGAAGGGCTTGCGCGCTATGCGTTCGAGCAAAACTGGTGGGATCTTAGCGTGCAGGCGACGATCGCAGGCAAGCTGTGGGATCATCTCGAAGAGCGTTTCCCGCTGGCCTACAAAGAGACCTTCGCGCGCTACGTGAGCGACAAAGATATCTCGCAAAGCTATGCGATGGCGATTGCCCGTCAGGAAAGCGCGTGGAACCCGAAGGTGCGATCGCCGGTGGGGGCCAGCGGCCTGATGCAGGTGATGCCAGCAACCGCGTCGCATACCGCGCAGAAGTTTGGTATTGCAGGCTACTCAAGCCCAGGCCAGCTGCTTGACCCGGATATGAATATCAACATTGGTACGACCTATCTGGAGTCGGTGTACCAGCAGTTTGATAACAACCGTATCTTCTCGTCTGCGGCGTACAACGCGGGGCCGGGGCGAGTCAGAACCTGGCTTGGCAACAGCGCTGGGCGCATTGACGCGGTCGCCTTTGTTGAAAGCATTCCTTTCTCCGAGACGCGCGGATATGTGAAGAACGTGCTGGCATACGACGCGTACTACCAGTATTTCATGGGGAAATCAGCGCCGCTGTTGACCAACGCCGAGTGGCAGCGCCGTTATTGATTTGCGTGAGTTTATGTTATGCTGCTGTACTAGTTAAATAGTATGGTGGCGTGACATGACTCAGCTCTCTCAGTACTCGGCGGAGCAGGCCGAGCAAAGCAACCAGGAGTGGCTCCGCTTTGTGGATCTGCTGCAAAAATCCTTTGATAAACAGCTGCATTTACCGCTTTTAGCGCTGCTGCTCACGCCGGATGAACGGACCGCTTTAGGCACTCGCGTTCGAATTATCGAAGAGTTGCTGAAAGGCGAGATGAGCCAGCGCGAGCTGAAAAACGAGCTTGGCGCGGGCATTGCGACGATTACCCGCGGTTCGAACAGCCTGAAGTCTGCTCCGCCTGAGCTGTGCCAGTGGCTGGAGCAGGAGCTGTTACGCAGCGCGGACTAGCGGTATATAGCGTTGTGGAAAGGGCTTAAAGCAAGAATTACCGCCTGGTGATAAACGCTGCTGCGCGTGAGCTTACCGGCGGTAAATACCCCAATCGCACCTTCTTTGCGGCCAATCTCATCAATGCCGGTGTACGCCGACATCACCGGGCCAAGCGCCTCGCCCGCTTTTACCTTTTCCAGAATCACTTCCGGCAGCGGCAGCGTGGCCGAACGCGCTTCGCCGCGCGTGGCGTTATTTTCAATGACCACCCAGCTAAAGGTGCTGCCTTCGTCGATGCCCGCCTCAATCGCCACCCAAAAATCTGCTTCCGGTCGAACCTGACGGGCGTTCATGATGCGGCAGCGTGCGCCACTTCGCGTTTCAATGCTTCCGAAGGGCTGTTCGGGCACGCCGCTATCGACGGCCACGGACTCAATATGGCAGGATCCTTCGCCATAGATTTCGTCAAATGCCTGCAGAATAGCCTGAATTTTGGAAGGATTGGTTGTGGCGCAGACGACATGGTACATAATCACTGAAACTCCAAAAATTTTGTGCAGCAGTATAACGGATAAAACGCATGTTACAGGTATACCTTGTTCGCCATGGTGAAACGCAGTGGAATGCGGAGCGCCGCATTCAGGGCCAGTCAGACAGCGCGCTGACGGAAAAAGGGGAGCGTCAGGCCTGGCAGGTGGCCGAACGAGTGAAGTCACTTGGCATCACGCACATTATTGCCAGTGACCTGGGGCGCACGCGGCAGACCGCCGAGATTATCGCCCAGGCCTGCGGCTGCGAAGTGCAGCTCGATCCGCGCCTGCGCGAACTGGATATGGGCGTGCTTGAAAAACGCCATCTGGATACGCTTAGCGAAGAAGAGGAAGGCTGGCGTCGTCGGCTGGTTAACGGCACGCCGGACGGACGCATTCCGCAAGGCGAATCGATGCTGGAAATGAGCAACCGCATGCACGCCGCGCTGAACGCCTGTCGCGAACTGCCCGCCGGGAGCCGCCCGCTGTTGGTGAGTCACGGAATGGCGCTGGGCTGCCTGGTCAGTACGATTCTGGGATTACCGGCGTGGGCGGAGCGCCGCCTGCGGCTACGCAACTGCTCTATTTCGCGCGTGGACCATCAGGAAAGCCCGTGGCTTGCGCCCGGTTGGGTGGTTGAAACGGCAGGGGACATCTCGCATTTAGATGCCCCTGCGTTAGACGAGCTGCAGCGCTAGCGGCGAACGGGGATCAGGTATTCACAGCGGATTTGCATCGGCCTGTCCTGATCCCTGACTTCATCCTGCGGGAAGAAGCGTTCGATGTCATGGCCCCGGCGGCGCGTCAGGTTCAACGACGGCATGCAGGTGCCATAGACGGTCAGAATGAAGTCCTGCAGGCCCGTGCCCGGCCCTTCATAGTTAAACTGCACGTAGTCACCGCCTTCAAGCGTCAGCGGATGCGAATCCGGCAGATAGCCGTTCGCCAGTTCAGGCGTCAGAGCGGTGGTATAGAACACCTCCTGCTCGTCATCTTTCTCAATGCTTGGGCGCGGTTCGTGCAGGCCGTACAGCACGCGCGGCAGCGTCGGCGCGTTGCCGAGGAACTGCGTCCAGAACTGAATCCGCATTTCATTACGGAAATCTGAAATCTGCTCAAGCGTACAGCTGTAGCTCTGCGTAACGCCGACCAGATGCGTTTCCGGCAGCGTGACAAAATGCGCCTGCGGTGGCGTAAATTCGCCTAAGCGAAGCGGCGGACGCATACCAAACGCGCTCCAGTCCGGCGAGCGGCGATACAGCGCTGGCGTTTGAGAAAACTGTTTCTTAAAGGCGCGCGTAAACGTCTGCTGAGAATCGAAGCGGTACTGTAAAGCGATATCGAGTATAGGGCGTGCGGTAAGACGCAGCGCGACGGCGGATTTTGACAAGCGACGAGCACGGATATAGGCACCAATGGCGTGGCCCGTGACGTCTTTAAACATCCTTTGTAGATGCCACTTGGAATAACCTGCTTTAGCCGCCACATTATCAAGAGCAAGCGGTTGATCCAGATGGCTTTCCAGCCAGGTAAGCAGATCGCGAATGATCGCAGCCTGATCCATAAAATATCCTCATCCTGACAGCGCGAATGCTGTAATTATGGTCGGATAATAGCACTTTTTGTTCTTATGGCATTCAGAGTTTTTTTTGACTAGTTGTGCCAAAATCAGCCTGTCAGCCGTAGGAATTATTTAATAATGTGATATTAAACGAGTTTTTCCCCCACGGCTGAATAATCAATCGGGGCAATCTTCATTAATGGTAACAATATGAAATATAAAGTTTTAGCAGCTGTAGGCGCTTTGTTGATGTTCTCTCAGGGTACATTTGCCGAACAAATAGGTTCCGTGGATACGGTGTTCAAAGTTTTTGGGCCGGATCATAAAATCGTCGTTGAAGCGTTCGACGATCCGGATGTTAAAAACGTCACCTGTTACATCAGCCGCGCGAAAACCGGCGGTATCAAAGGTGGCCTGGGCCTGGCTGAAGACACCTCCGACGCGGCGATCTCCTGCCAGCAGGTTGGGCCGGTCGAGCTAAGCGACAAGATCAAAGCCGGTAAATCGCAGGGCGAAGTGGTGTTCCAGAAACGCACCTCGCTGGTGTTCAAAAAGCTTCAGGTGGTGCGTTTTTACGACGCGAAGCGCAATACGCTGGCCTACCTCGCTTACTCCGACAAAGTGGTCGACGGTTCGCCGAAAAAACGCCCTGAGCGCCGTGCCGATCATGCCGTGGCACTAACGGATAGCGAATCATGAGCGAAACCGTCGTCTGGCTAGTGGAGGATGAGGCCAGTATCGCCGATACCCTCATTTACATGCTCCAACAGGAAGGCTTTACCGTGCGCGGCTTCGAGCGCGGTTTGCCTGTCCTGGATGCCGCGCGCGCTGGCCTGCCCGATTTGGCTATATTGGACGTTGGGCTGCCGGACATTAACGGCTTTGAGCTGTGCCGCCGACTGCTGGCGGATTACCCGCATCTGCCGCTGCTGTTTTTGACGGCACGCAGCGAAGAGGTCGACAGGCTGATTGGCCTGGAAATTGGTGCCGATGATTATATCGCCAAGCCGTTTTCACCCCGCGAAGTGTGCGCCAGGGTGCGAACGGTGTTACGCCGTCTGCAAAAACAACGGCAGGTGCAGGTGCAGGACACGCGGCAAATTGGCCTGTTTGAGCTGAACGAGATGGCGGCGCAGATTAGCTGGTGCCAGCAGCCGCTTTTGCTTACCCGCTATGAATACCTGATGCTAAAGACCTTCCTGCAATGGCCGAACCGCGTTTTCTCGCGCCAGCAGCTGATGGATTTGGTATGGAGCAGCGCGGAAGAGAGCTTTGACCGAACGGTGGATACGCACATCAAAACCCTGCGCGCCAAGCTACGCGCGATCGACCCGGATCGCTCGCCGATCAATACTCACCGTGGCTTAGGCTACAGCCTGGTCGTGAGCTGATGCGTATCGGCATGCGCCTGCTGCTGGGCTATTTTCTGATCGTGGCGATCGCCGCCTGGTTTGTGCTGTCGATTTTTTTGCAGGAGGTGAAACCCGGCGTGCGGCGCGCGACCGAAGGGACGCTCATCGATACGGCCACGCTGCTCGCCGAGTTTGCGCGGGCGGATATGCAGGCTGGCAATCCCGCCAACGGACAGCTTGCGCAGGCGTTTTCCCATCTCAATCAGCACGGTTTTCGCGCCAACATCAGCGGCATCACTAAATCCCGAAACGAGTACCGCGTGTACCTGACCGATGCAAAAGGCATCGTGCTGTTCGACTCGAGCGGCAAGGCCGTGGGGCAGGACTATTCGCGCTGGAACGACGTGTGGCTGACGCTACAGGGCAAGTATGGCGCACGCAGCACGGCGCTTAACCCCGGCAATCCTGACAGCACGGTGATGTATGTTGCCGCGCCGGTGCGAGAGAGCGGGGCGATCGTCGGCGTGCTCAGCGTCGGCAAGCCCAATAGCGCGATGGAGCCGGTTATTCGCCGCAGCGAACGGCGCATTCTTTGGGCGGGCGTGGCGCTGCTCGGTATCGCTTTGCTGATTGGGTTTGGCTTCGTGGTGTGGATAAACCGCGCCATCGGCAAGCTGGTGCGCTATGCCGATTCCGTCACGGAAGAACACCCTTTGCCGCTGCCGAAACCGGCCAGCAGCGAACTGCGCAAGCTGGCGATGGCGCTGGAAAGCATGCGCCTGAAGCTCGAAGGTAAAAGCTACATTGAGCAGTACGTTCATGCGCTGACCCACGAGCTGAAAAGCCCGCTGGCGGCCATTCGCGGGGCGGCAGAAATCCTGCGGGAAGGCCCGCCGCCGGAGGTTGTGGAAAAATTCTCCACCAATATTTTGCAGCAGAATCTGCGTATGCAGCAGCTGGTGGATAACCTGCTGCGCCAGGCAAAGCTTGAAAGCCGGGCAGAGATTCAAACCCAAAGCGTTCAGCTTGCCGGGCTGTTTGCAACGCTATGCGATAACCGGGAAGCCGTGGCGCGCGGCAAGCAGGTCACGCTTGAGGTTAACGAAAGCTTGCTGAAAACTGCCAGCGTGCGGGGCGATGCCGACCTGCTTGAACAGGCAATCGGCAATTTGCTGGATAACGCGCTCGACTTCACCCCGCCCGGCGGCAGGATTACGCTTGGCGTCGAGCAGGCTGACGGAGAGATCGCCATCGTCGTGACGGATACCGGGAGCGGTATCCCGGATTACGCGCAGGGCCGCATTTTCGAACGGTTCTATTCCCTGCCGCGCAGCAACGGGCAGAAAAGCAGCGGGCTTGGGCTGGCGTTTGTTCAGGAAGTGGCGCGCCTGCACCGCGGCACCGTCACCCTGGATAATCTCCCCGAAGGCGGCGCGCAGGCCCGGCTGACCCTGTCGATGAATTAATTCCTCCACTTCACCGTCCCTTCACATAGCTTCATTTAGCGCCCACATACGCCCGCTATCCTCGCCGCATCAAAAATGGAGGGGATTATGTTGAGATCTGCGCTGTTCTGGAAAGTGATGACCCTGTTGGGATGTATGGTTCTGCTGTTAATTCCGCTGAGCATGCTGAGCTCGTTAATCGATGAGCGCAGCAGCTACCGCGACGACGTTGAGCAGTCGCTGCGCCAGAGCACCAGCGGCCCGCAAACCATCATCGGCCCGCTAATTGCCATCCCGGTGACGCAAATCACCACCGTGATGCAAGACGATAAAGAGATAAAAAGAGAGAGCAGGTTTATCCGATATTATTTGCCGGAGAGCCTGAACGTGGTGGGAAAGCAGGTGGTTGAGCCTCGGCATATCGGCATCTACGAGGGGCAAATCTGGCGCACGGCGCTTACGCTCAACGCGACCTTTAATCGTCAGCAGCTTGCCGAAGATAAGGGCGTCGATACCCTATTTGGCGCGCCCTACGTCGTGTTCGCGGTGGGCGATTCTCGCGGCATTGGCAAGGTGGGCGAGCTGGATATCAACGGTACGGCCTATTCAATTGAGCCGGGCAGCAATTTGCCGGGCCTGGAGCAGGGGCTGCATGCCACCCTTCCCGGAGAGCGGCTAAAGGATGAAAAGCTGACGCTTAGCTTTACGCTCGATCTGCTGGGCACAAAACAGCTTGCCGTGGTGCCGCTTGGCCGCAATAGCCAGTTCACGCTGTCCAGCAACTGGCCGCATCCTAACTTTATCGGTGATTTTCTCCCGCAGCAGCGCGCGATTGCCGACTCCGGCTTTACCGCTAGCTGGCAGAGCACGTGGTTTGCCAATAATATAAACGCCAGCTTTGCAGACGCGCTGCAGATTAACGTGAAAAACCTGCCTGCGTTTAGCGTGAGCGTAGCGAATCCTGTCGATCAGTATCAGCTGACGGATCGTGCCATTAAGTACGCCGTTCTGCTGATTGGCCTGACGTTTATGAGCTTCTTCCTGCTCGAAACGCTGACCGGGCTGCGCGTTCACCCGATGCAGTATTTATTGGTTGGCCTGTCGCTGGTGATGTTTTATCTCGTGCTGCTGGCGGTATCAGAACATACCGGGTTTAACGCCGCCTGGCTGCTGGCGAGCCTGGTCTGCGCGGGGATAAACGGTTTTTATCTTAAGGCGGTAATGAAAAGCTGGAAGGCGGGTGCGACGTTCAGCGTAGGGTTACTGTTGCTGGATGCGGTGCTCTGGCAGCTGCTGCAATCGGAGGACAGCGCGCTGCTGATTGGCACCGGCGTCCTGTTCGCGGCACTCTCGGCGATTATGCTGCTGACGCGCAATATCGACTGGTACGGCGTGGGCAAGAAGGCCTCGGATGCGGGCTAGCGAGTTCGGAAAAAGAAAAAGGGCGGATAATCCGCCCTTTCGCAATTATGACTGCTGGTGAAGCTGAGTTATTCCTGCAGGTCGCCGCAGAAACGATAACCTTCGCCGTGAATCGTGGCGATGATTTCAGGGGTATCCGGCGTGGATTCGAAATGCTTACGAATGCGGCGGATGGTCACGTCAACAGTACGGTCGTGTGGCTTAAGCTCACGGCCGGTCATTTTCTTCAGCAGTTCAGCACGAGACTGAATTTTGCCTGGGTTTTCGCAGAAGTGCAGCATGGCACGGAATTCACTGCGCGGCAGCTTATACTGTTCACCGTTCGGGCTAACCAGCGAACGACTATTGATATCAAGCTCCCAACCGTTGAACTTGTAGCTTTCAACCGAGCGGCGCTCTTCGCTGATCGCACCCAGATTCATGGTACGGGACAGCAGGTTGCGGGCACGGATAGTCAGTTCACGCGGGTTGAATGGCTTAGTGATGTAATCATCTGCGCCGATTTCAAGACCGAGGATCTTGTCTACTTCGTTATCACGGCCAGTCAGGAACATCAGTGCCACGTTGGCTTGCTCGCGCAGTTCGCGCGCCAGCAGCAGGCCATTTTTGCCCGGCAGGTTGATATCCATAATGACCAGGTTAATGTCATTATCTGAAAGGATTTGATGCATCTCTGCGCCATCAGTCGCTTCAAAGACATCGTAGCCTTCAGCTTCGAAAATGCTTTTTAACGTGTTGCGTGTTACTAACTCGTCTTCGACGATAAGAATGTGCGGGGTCTGCATGTTTGCTACCTAAATTGCCAACTAAATCGAAACAGGAAGTACAAAAGTCCCTGACCTGCCTGCTGCATGTGAAAAATTAACATGCCGGGCTTAACATGACTAAAGTACGTAATTGCGTTCTTGATGCACTTTCCATCAACGTCAACAACATCATTAGCTTGGTCGTGGGTGCTTTTCCCTCTGGACCCGACGGTGTCAAAAACGGCTATTATCCTAACCATTTTAACAGCAACATAACAGGCACGACCGCTTTAGACATCTGATAAAACTACGCTTCGTTGACATATATCAATTCCAATTGTAGCACGTTAACAGTTTGATGAAATCATCGTAGCGTAATGCTAGCTTGCGTCACAATTTTTTAATAATCAACGTAGTTACGCCTATAAATCATTCATCCTCGGTAATGTGATTTACTTATGATAATTAATAGTGTTTTAACTATAATAAACAGTTAGATATCACTGAATTTAATTTGTTCAGGACAAGTGTAACTTCAGAAAACTTATGCGTATCATTGATGTGTTTATAACTTAAATTGCGATGCTGAATGTTGCAATAAAGTAAATTTGTGACACGCATTATCATTTGCTTGCCGGTATTCGTCCGGAATTGGATATTTTTAAGAGAGTTTTGATGCGTTTACCCATCATTTTGGTGTCTCCCGCCAGGCCTGAAAACGTCGGTGCAGCCGCCCGTGCAATGAAAACCATGGGCTTCACAGAAATGCGTATCGTAGACAGCGAAGCGCACCTCAAACCTGAAGCGCGCTGGGTGGCTCACGGCTCGGGCGATATCCTTGATAACGTCCAGCATTTTGCAACGCTCGCCGAGGCGCTTCACGACGTGAATTTCACCGTCGCGACCACTGCCCGCAGCCGGGCAAAATTCCATTACTACGTTACACCGCAGGAGCTGGTGCCGATTTTGGAAGAAAAGCGCGAGTGGGTGGGCACCGCAGCGCTGGTCTTTGGCCGTGAGGATTCGGGGCTGACGAACGAAGAACTGGAGCTTGCCGACGTGCTGACGGGCGTGCCGATGGTGGCGGATTACCCCTCGCTCAATTTAGGTCAGGCGGTCATGGTGTATTGCTATCAGCTTTCGGCGCTTATGCAGCTCCCGCCAGTGCCAAAACAGGAAGCGGATGCGCAACAATTGAGCGCTTTACGCCAGCGTATCAACGCGCTCACCGCCCGTCTTGACGTCGCAGACGATCGGAAAATGGCCGACTGGCTCCACCAGCGTCTGGGCCTTTTAGCACAGCGGGACACGGCAATGCTGCACCGTTTGCTCCACGATATTGAAATAAATCTTCCAGCGGATAGTTCTGAAAAATTAGCTGATGGCAGTGAAAAAGATAGGTGATCGGCGGTTGGAAACAGCGCGATTATGCCAATTTTTCGCCGTTTCGCAGCGCGATGGTTGAACGTTTCCCGGCCTGCTAAAAACAAAATTAAATTGACTTAGCAGGTCGGATACTTTAACCAATATAGGTAATTCCTATTAAGAGCACACAACATCCATGACTCGCTTCAGCCTGATGACCACAATTATTACAACCACCATTACCACAGGTAACGGTGCGGGCTGACGCATAAAGGAAAAACAAAAAAAGCCCGCACCTGAACAGTGCGGGCTTTTTTTTCGACTAAAAATCAAGGGGTAATATCCAATGCGAGTGTTGAAATTCGGCGGTACTTCAGTGGCAAATGCGGAGCGATTCCTGCGCGTTGCCGACATCCTGGAAAGTAATGCCAAACAGGGGCAGGTGGCGACAGTGCTGTCTGCCCCGGCAAAAATTACCAACCACCTGGTGGCGATGATCGAAAAAACCATCGGTGGGCAGGATGCGCTGCCGAACATTAGCGATGCGGAACGTATTTTTAGCGAGCTGTTGAACGGCCTTGCCGAAGCGCAGCCCGGCCTCCCGCTGGCAAAGCTTAAAGCGTTTGTCGAGCAGGAATTTGCCCAGCTGAAGCACGTCCTGCACGGTATCAGCCTGCTTGGCCAGTGCCCGGACAGCATCAACGCGGCCATCATCTGCCGTGGTGAAAAGCTCTCCATTGCTATCATGGCGGCGCTGCTGGAAGCGCGTGGCCATAACGTGACCGTAATCGATCCGGTCGAAAAACTTCTCGCCGTTGGGCATTACCTTGAATCCACCGTAGATATTACCGAATCCACCCGCCGCATCGCTGCCAGCCGCATTCCGGCAGACCATATGGTGTTGATGGCGGGCTTTACCGCTGGCAATGACAAAGGCGAGCTGGTGGTGCTTGGCCGCAACGGTTCCGACTATTCGGCGGCCGTGCTGGCGGCGTGTTTACGCGCGGACTGCTGCGAGATCTGGACTGACGTCGACGGCGTTTATACCTGCGACCCGCGCCAGGTTCCCGACGCCAGGCTGCTGAAGTCGATGTCGTATCAGGAAGCCATGGAGCTTTCCTACTTCGGCGCTAAAGTTCTTCACCCCCGCACCATTGCCCCTATCGCCCAGTTTCAGATTCCTTGCCTCATCAAAAACACCGGAAACCCGCAAGCGCCAGGCACCCTGATTGGCGCGGAAAGCGACGACGAAAGCCTGCCGGTAAAAGGCATCACCAATCTGAATAATATGGCGATGTTCAACGTCTCAGGCCCAGGCATGAAGGGTATGGTCGGGATGGCGGCTCGTGTGTTCGCGGCGATGTCGGGCGCGGGCATTTCCGTGGTGCTGATTACCCAGTCTTCTTCGGAATACAGCATCAGCTTCTGCGTGCCGCAGGGCGACTGCAAGCGCGCCCGCCGCGCGATGGAAGAAGAGTTCTATCTTGAGCTGAAAGAGGGCCTGCTCGAGCCGCTGGCTATCATGGAGCATCTGGCGATCATCTCCGTCGTCGGCGACGGCATGCGCACGCTGCGCGGTATCTCCGCCAAGTTCTTTGCGGCGCTGGCGCGCGCGAACATCAACATTGTGGCGATCGCGCAGGGTTCTTCCGAGCGTTCAATTTCCGTCGTCGTCAGCAACGACGATGCGGTGACCGGCGTGCGCGTCACTCACCAGATGCTGTTTAACACCGATCAGGTCATCGAACTGTTCCTGATTGGCGTCGGCGGCGTGGGGGCCGCGCTGCTTGAGCAGGTTAAGCGCCAGCAGGAATGGCTTAAGAAGAAGCACATCGATCTGCGCGTGTGCGGCGTGGCGAACTCCAAAGCGCTGCTGACCAACGTTCACGGGCTGGATCTGGAAAACTGGCAGACGGCGCTTGCCGAAGCCAAAGAGCCGTTTAACCTGGGCCGCCTGATTCGCCTTGCCAAAGAGTATCACCTGCTGAACCCGGTCATCGTCGACTGTACCTCCAGCCAGGCGGTAGCCGATCAGTATGCCGATTTCCTGGGTGAAGGCTTCCACGTGGTGACGCCGAACAAAAAGGCCAACACCTCGACGATGAATTACTACCACCAGATGCGTAACGCCGCGGCAAAATCGCGTCGTAAATTCCTCTACGACACGAACGTAGGCGCGGGCCTGCCGGTTATCGAAAACCTGCAAAACCTTCTCAACGCGGGCGACGAGCTTCGCCGCTTCAGCGGCATTCTGTCCGGCTCTCTGTCCTTTATCTTCGGCAAGCTGGATGAAGGCATGAGCCTGTCGGAAGCGACCCGCGTGGCGCGTGAAATGGGCTACACCGAGCCGGATCCGCGCGACGATCTTTCCGGCATGGACGTAGCGCGCAAGCTGCTGATTCTGGCCCGTGAAACCGGCAGCAACCTTGAGCTTTCAGACATTGTTATCGAACCCGTCCTGCCGAAATCTTTTGATTCAACCGGCGACGTCGAGTCGTTTATGGCTCGCCTGTCGCAGCTGGACGATGATTTTGCCGCCCGCGTGGCGAAAGCGCGTGATGAAGGCAAGGTGCTGCGTTTTGTGGGTGCGATCGAAGAAGACGGCAGCTGCAAAGTTAAAATTGACGCCGTGGACGGTAACGATCCACTGTATAAAGTAAAAAACGGCGAGAACGCTCTGGCCTTCTATAGCCACTATTATCAGCCGCTGCCCCTTGTGCTGCGCGGTTACGGTGCGGGCAACGATGTGACGGCTGCCGGTGTCTTTGCGGATTTACTGCGCACCCTGTCATGGAAGTTAGGAGTTTAAGATGGTTAAAGTATACGCCCCGGCCAGCAGCGCCAACATGAGCGTCGGGTTTGATGTGCTGGGGGCGGCGGTTTCGCCTATCGATGGCTCGCTGCTGGGCGATTACGTCACGGTTGAAGCGGCGGAGTCGTTCAGCCTGAACAATATTGGGCGCTTCGCCAGCAAGCTTCCGGCAGAACCGCGCGAGAACATTGTTTACCAGTGCTGGGAGCGCTTCTGCCAGGAAATCGGCAAAAACATTCCCGTGGCGATGACGCTGGAAAAAAGCATGCCGATTGGTTCGGGCCTCGGGTCCAGCGCCTGCTCCGTCGTTGCAGGCCTGATGGCGATGAATGAATACTGCGGCAAGCCGCTCAGCGATACCCGATTGCTCAGCCTGATGGGCGAGTTGGAAGGGCGCATTTCCGGCAGCGTGCACTACGACAACGTGGCGCCGTGCTTCCTTGGCGGCATGCAGCTGATGATTGAAGAAAACGGCATTATCAGCCAGCCGGTACCGGGCTTTAACGAGTGGCTGTGGGTGCTGGCGTACCCGGGGATTAAAGTCTCCACCGCTGAAGCACGCGCGATTCTTCCGGCGCAGTATCGCCGGCAGGACTGCATTAGCCACGGCCGCCATCTGGCGGGCTTCATTCATGCCTGCCATACCCGTCAGCCTCAGCTTGCAGCCAAGCTGATGCGTGATGTCATTGCCGAGCCTTATCGGGCCAAGCTCCTGCCTCGCTTTAACGAAGCGCGCCAGGCTGCGGCGGATATCGGCGCTCTGGCAAGCGGCATCTCGGGCTCTGGCCCAACCTTATTTGCGCTGTGCGATAACACCGACACCGCACAACGCGTGGCTGACTGGCTCAGCCAACATTATTTGCAGAACCAGGAAGGTTTTGTACATATCTGCCGTCTGGATACGGCTGGCGCACGAGTTCTGGGATAACGAATGAAACTGTATAACCTTAAAGATCATAACGAGCAGGTCAACTTCGCCCAGGCGATCACGCAGGGCCTGGGCAGGCAGCAGGGGCTGTTTTTCCCCCACGATCTGCCAGAGTTCGAACTGACCGAAATCGACGAAATGCTGAAAATGGATTTCGTCACGCGCAGCAGCAAGATCCTCTCCGCATTTATCGGTGATGAAATTCCGCAGGATCAGCTTGAAGCGCGCGTGCGTGCCGCCTTCGCCTTCCCGGCTCCGGTGAAAAGCGTTGAGCCGGACATCGGCTGCCTTGAGCTGTTCCACGGCCCGACGCTTGCCTTCAAAGATTTCGGCGGGCGCTTTATGGCGCAGATGCTGACCCACATCAGCGGCGATAAGCCGGTAACGATTCTTACCGCAACCTCCGGCGATACGGGTGCTGCGGTGGCTCATGCCTTCTACGGCCTGAAAAACGTGCGCGTCGTTATTCTCTACCCGCGTGGCAAAATCAGCCCGCTGCAGGAAAAGCTGTTCTGCACCCTGGGCGGCAACATTGAAACCGTGGCTATCGACGGCGATTTTGATGCCTGCCAGGCGCTGGTCAAGCAGGCGTTCGACGATGAAGAGCTGAAGGTTGCGCTGGGGCTCAACTCCGCCAACTCCATTAATATCAGCCGCCTGCTGGCGCAGATTTGCTACTACTTCGAAGCGGTTGCGCAGCTGCCGCAGGAAGCCCGCAACCAGCTGGTGGTTTCCGTCCCGAGCGGTAACTTTGGCGACCTGACGGCGGGCCTGTTGGCGAAGTCGCTCGGCCTGCCGATCAAGCGCTTTATCGCCGCGACCAACGCCAACGACACCGTTCCACGCTTCCTGGCCGACGGAAAATGGACGCCGAAAACGACCGTTGCCACGCTTTCCAACGCGATGGACGTTAGCCAGCCAAACAACTGGCCGCGCGTTGAGGAGCTGTTCCGCCGTAAAATCTGGCGTTTGACCGATCTCGGCTATGCGGCGGTAAGCGATGAAACGACGAAGGCGACGATGCACGAGCTGAAAGCCGTGGGCTACGTTTCTGAACCTCACGCGGCGATTGCCTACCGTGCGCTGCGCGACCAGCTGCAGCCGGGCGAATACGGCCTGTTCCTCGGAACCGCGCATCCGGCGAAGTTTAAAGAGAGCGTGGAAGAGATCCTCGGCGAACCGCTGGCGCTGCCGCAAGAGCTGGCGTCCCGCGCCGATCTGCCGCTGCTCTCGCATAATCTTCCTGCCGATTTCGCCGAGCTGCGCAAGCTGATGATGGCGAAGGCTTAAGGGCGCAATAACGACAATGCAAACCACCCTAATGGGTGGTTTTTTTTCGCCTCAATTATGGAGGAATTAAGCAGAAATCGAGGAGGGAAATAGCAGAAATTCCCATAAAATGCGGGCACTTAGATATTAGGATTGCAGAGGATAACAACACCGCGCCGATCGTCATAAGCTCTCTCTAACGACCCATAGCGGGTATGAATTTTTAAGGAGTGACTTATGTTGAAATCAATTGCTTTGGCGTTATCGATTCTGGTGGTGACTCCTCTTGCCGTACAGGCTTCCGAAATCACGCTGCTGCCTGCGGTAAAACTGCAGATCGGTGACCAGGACAGACACGGCAACTACTGGGACGGCGGCCACTGGCGCGACCGTAGCTGGTGGGGGAATCATTACGAATGGCGTGAAAACCGCTGGCAGCCGCATGGCCATCATGACGACCACCGCGATCGCGATCGTCATGATAATGGTCATCACGATCGCGATCGGCACCATCACTGAGAGCAGGGCGGGTGAAATTGCTCGCCCGCAGCGCTTTATTGCTCGTGGCGCTTGAACACCAGGTCGTTTTTGCTGGAGGCAGCTTCATCAAAGAAGTAGCCATCGGTGTTAAACGCGGTCAGCTGTTCGGGCTTGGTGAGCCGGTTTTCGATGATATAGCGGCTCATCAAACCGCGCGCCTTTTTGGCGTAGAAGCTGATCACTTTAAACTTGCCGTTCTTCTCATCCAGGAACACGGGCTTGATAATTTCAGCCTGCAGCTTCTTCGGCTTAACCGATTTGAAATACTCGTCTGAGGCCAGGTTAATCAGGATGTTATCGCCTTGGGACGCCAGCGTCTGGTTCAGCTTGTCGGTGATGGTATCGCCCCAGAACTGATAGAGATCTTTGCCTTTCGGGTTTTCCAGTCGAATGCCCATTTCAAGCCGGTACGGCTGCATCAGGTCCAGCGGGCGCAGCACGCCGTAAAGGCCGGAAAGCATGCGCAAATGCCGTTGGGCAAAATCAAAATCAGCTTCGCTGAACTCTTCCGCCTTAAGGCCGGTATAGACGTCGCCCTTAAAAGCCAGAATCGCCTGGCGGGCATTCTGCGGGATGAAGTCCGGGTGCCAGTCATGGAATCGCGTTGCGTTAAGCGAGGCCAGCTTGTCGCTGATGCTCATTAGCGTGGAGATTTGCGGCGCGCTCAGCTTACGGGCAATGCCGATAAGCTGCTGAGAATGCTCGAGCAGCTCCGGCTGCGTATAGCGATTTGTAGGAATATCGCTTTGATAATCAAGTGTTTTAGCAGGTGAAATGACAATTAGCATGTTTGCTCCTTGCGGTTTTTACCGGCTACTTTAGCAAATTTCCTGAAAGTATCGGCCAATGGCTGCAATTAACGCCGGGGTTTTGTCGTCGACGGCGCTTCCCACACGCCGGGCGCAAGCTGGCTTTTAATTTCAGGGAAGCGATTCGGGTCAAAAACGGGCGTGACGCCAAGACGCTGCTGGCGCAGATAGTCTCTGGCTAAGTCACGAACTACAGGCGACAGCAGCAGGATAGCGCTTAGATTCGTCATCGCCATAAACGCCATTGCCACGTCGGCTAGCTGCCAGACCAGCGGCAGAGGCGAAAGCGTTCCGAACATCACCATCACTAAGGCCAGGCAGCGGAAAAGCACCAGCGCGAAAGGGCCGTTTTTACGCAGGAAGAAAAGGTTGTTTTCGGCGTAGGCGTAGTTCGCCACGATAGAGGTGAAGGCGAATAAAAACACGATGAAGGCGATAAAGCCTGACGCCCAGCTACCAATCATGCTGCTAAGCGCGATTTGCACGAGGGCAACGCCGCCTGCATTGGTGGTGCCGCCGTCGAGCATGCCGGAGAAAAGCACGATTGCCGCCGTGGCCGAGCAGATAATGACGGTATCAATCAGTACGCCGAACATTTGCACCAGCCCCTGCGCGGCGGGATGCGGCGGCCAGGCGGATGCGGCAGCGGCGGCGTTGGGCGTGGAGCCCATGCCCGCTTCGTTTGAAAACATCCCGCGCTGGAAGCCTGTGGTAATGGCCTGGCTGAGGGTAAACGCCAGCGCGCCGGAGGCCGCCTGATGCCAGCCAAAGGCGCTTTTAATCACCAGCGTCACGACGTCCGGCAGGCGTTCAATATGTAGCGCCACCACGTACAGGCTCATCAGGATCCAGGCTACGGACATGAACGGCATCAGGTATTGCGAAAGACGCGCCACGCCGCGCAGGCCGCCCCAGATAACGCCGCCGGTCAGGATCACCAGAAGGATGCCGACCCAGGTTCTGGGGATGGCAAACGCGTGGTTGACCGCGCTGGCGATGGAGTTTGCCTGCACGGCATTGAAGATAAGGCCGAAGGCGAGCATCAGAAAGACGGAGAACATTACCCCCATCCAGCGCATGCCAAGGCCGCGATCCATATACCAGGCCGGGCCGCCGCGATAGTTGCCTTCGCTGTCGCGGCTTTTGTAGAGCTGGGCCAGCGAGCATTCAGCGAACGAGGTCGCCATACCGATGAACGCCACGACCCACATCCAGAAAATCGCGCCCGGCCCGCCGATGGTGAGCGCCAGCGCCACGCCCGTAAGGTTGCCGCTGCCGACGCGTGCGGCAAGGCTGGTGCAAAGAGCCTGAAAGGGGGAAATCCCGGATTTATCCGGTGCCTGCGGCGGGCAGATGAGCGAACGCCACTGCTTCAAATAACGTAGCTGCACAAAACCGCAGCGGAAGGTAAACCAGATGCCCGCGCCCAGTAGCAGATAAATCAGCACCGAGCCCCAGAGCACCTCGTTGATAAACTGAAGAAAATCGATCATTAACATCCCTCTTGTCGATGCGTGATGAGCTCGACCATGAGGCGTCGACAACGCGCAGTCCATTACATCGCAGGCAAATATTATAGCGAGTTTATCATATATCCTTCGACCGGCTGGGGGCGTATTGCTACGGTTGCACCTGACTTGCGTCGTGATATCATCAGGCAAGACCGGTTACATCCCCCTAACAAGTTACACCTAACGAGAAACACTATCATGACGGATAAATTGACCTCCCTGCGTCAGCTAACCACAGTGGTTGCGGACACCGGGGATATCGCGGCAATGAAGCTGTACCAGCCGCAGGATGCTACTACTAACCCTTCCCTGATTCTGAACGCCGCGCAGATCCCTGAATACCGCAAGCTGATTGACGATGCGGTGGCGTGGGCGCGCGAGCAGAGCAGCGATCGCGCTCAGCAGGTTGTAGACGCAACTGACAAACTGGCTGTGAACATTGGTCTGGAAATCCTGAAACTGATCCCGGGCCGCATCTCTACAGAAGTGGATGCTCGTCTGTCCTACGACACCGAAGCCAGCATCGCGAAAGCCAAACGTCTGATCAAACTGTATAACGACGCGGGCATCAGCAACGATCGCATTCTGATCAAACTGGCTTCTACCTGGCAGGGCATCCGTGCCGCTGAGCAGCTGGAAAAAGAAGGCATCAACTGTAACCTGACACTGCTGTTCTCCTTCGCTCAGGCTCGCGCCTGTGCGGAAGCTGGCGTGTTCCTGATTTCACCGTTTGTTGGCCGTATCCTCGACTGGTACAAAGCTAACACCGACAAGAAAGAGTACGCGCCGCAGGAAGATCCTGGCGTGGTGTCCGTTGCTGAAATCTACCAGTACTACAAACAGCACGGCTACGAAACTGTCGTAATGGGCGCAAGCTTCCGTAACCTGGGTGAAATTCTTGAGCTGGCAGGCTGTGACCGTCTGACTATCGCTCCAGCGCTGCTTAAAGAGCTGGCTGAAAGCGAAGGCGCAGTTGAGCGTAAGCTGGCCTACAGCGGCGATGTGAAAGCACGCCCTGAGCGCATCACCGAATCCCAGTTCCTGTGGCAGCACAACCAGGATCCAATGGCCGTTGATAAACTGGCGGACGGTATCCGTAAGTTTGCTATCGACCAGGAAAAACTGGAAAAAATGATCGGCGACCTGCTGTAATCATTGGCGTGGCCGGGTTTACCGGCCGCGCTTTTTAGCGTTATACCCTGTCTGCAACTCCCCCCACCGTGTATCATTCCGCTCAAGTTTGCTGATTTCCCGGGAATGATATGAATACCTTACGCATTGGTTTAGTTTCCATCTCTGACCGCGCCTCAAGCGGCGTTTATCAGGACAAAGGCATTCCGGCGCTTGCCGAATGGCTGGAACGTACCCTGACCACTCCTTTCCAGATTGAAACCCGCCTGATCCCAGACGAGCAGCCGATCATCGAACAAACGCTGTGCGAGCTGGTGGATGAAATGGCCTGTCATCTCGTGCTGACCACGGGTGGAACCGGCCCGGCGCGGCGCGACGTCACGCCTGACGCGACGCTTGCCATCGCCGACCGCGAAATGCCGGGCTTCGGCGAGCAGATGCGCCAGATCAGCCTGCACTTTGTGCCGACGGCGATTCTTTCCCGCCAGGTTGGCGTTATTCGCAAACAGGCGCTGATCCTGAATTTACCGGGCCAGCCGAAGTCCATCCAGGAAACGCTGGAAGGGGTGAAAGATGAGAACGGCAAGGTCGTGGTGCCGGGAATTTTTGCGAGTGTACCGTATTGTGTACAGCTTCTGGATGGGCCATACGTCGAAACAAATGACGACGTAGTAGCAGCTTTTCGCCCTAAGAGCGCGCGTCGCGAGACAAAATCCTAAAGTCATGGTGTTTCTGATATAAAATGCAGCGCCTATGGAGTGTTGATATTTAACCGTTATAGTCATGTTTGCTTTACAGCTAAACGGAAAATAATTATCACACTCCTCTTTACGCGCGGTTTCTTATGTCGATACAAACTTCTGCAGCACGGCCAGCTTTATCACAACAGGCAAGACCTCTGAACCGTCAGGATTATAAAACCCTGACCCTCGCCGCCCTCGGCGGTGCGCTCGAATTCTACGACTTCATTATCTTCGTCTTTTTCGCCACCGTAGTCGGGGCGCTTTTCTTCCCTGCGGATATTCCCGAATGGCTCCGTCAGGTGCAGACCTTTGGTATTTTTGCCGCCGGTTATCTGGCTCGCCCGCTGGGCGGCATCGTGATGGCGCACTTTGGCGATCTCGTCGGGCGCAAAAAAATGTTCACCCTGAGCATTTTGCTGATGGCGCTACCGACGCTCGCCATCGGACTGCTGCCGACCTACGCCACGCTTGGCATCGCCGCACCTCTTTTATTGCTCCTGATGCGCGTGCTTCAGGGCGCGGCCATCGGCGGTGAAGTGCCGGGAGCTTGGGTGTTCGTTGCTGAACACGTTCCCTATAAACGTATCGGCATTGCCTGCGGAGCGCTGACGGCGGGTTTAACCGTCGGCATTTTGCTAGGTTCAGTCGTCGCCACCATCATCAACACGGCGATGACCCAGGAGGCTATTCACGACGGCGGCTGGCGTATCCCGTTCTTTATCGGCGGCGTCTTTGGGCTGGTGGCGATGTACCTGCGCCGCTGGCTGCAGGAAACGCCGATCTTTATCGAGATGCAAAAACGCAAAGCGCTGGCCGAAGAGCTGCCGCTGAAGTCGGTGGTGGTGAATCACAAAAAGGCCGTGGTGATTTCCATGCTGCTCACCTGGCTGCTGTCGGCGGGGATTGTGGTGGTGATCCTGATGGCACCCACCTGGCTGCAAAAACAGCTTGGCATTGCCCCGGCGCTGACGCTTCAGGCGAACAGCATCGCCACGATTATGCTGTGCATCGGCTGTATCATGGCGGGGCTAGTTATTGACCGTATCGGCGCGAGCAAAACTTTTATCATCGGCAGCCTGCTGCTGGCGGTGTGCAGCTGGATGTTTTATCACCTGACGGCGAGCCACCCGGAACACCTCTTCCTGCTTTACGGGCTGGTTGGGCTAAGCGTTGGAGTGGTAGGCGCGGTGCCTTTTGTTATGGTGCGCGCATTTCCGGCCGAAGTTCGCTTCACCGGCATCTCGTTCTCTTACAACGTTTCCTACGCTATTTTCGGCGGGCTGACGCCAATCTTCGTCACCATGCTTATGGGCGTTTCGCCGATGGCTCCGGCCTGGTATGTTCTGGCGCTGGCGTTAGTTGGGCTAGCGCTGGGGATTTGGCTGCGAAAGGATTTGAATCATGAGGACGTGGTGGTGGAAAGACCGCTGCAACATTCCTAAAAAAAATGCGGAGGCCAGCCTCCGCATTTTTGTTTCTACCTAAAGGGCAAAATTAGTGTTTTTCACCGATTGGCAGCACGGTACGGCCAAACTGCTCGTTGAGCACTTCGCCCATCGCCAGGTAAATAGCGCTTGCGCCACACACCAGGCCAACCCATCCAGCAACGTGAATAATGCTCTCGCTGTCGGCAAAGTGGCCGATAGACAGCAGGGCAAACAGCACGGTCAGGCTTGCGAACACGAACTGGAGCATACGAGCAGCTTGCAGGGTGCCGAAGAACATGAACGCTGTGAACACGCCCCACAGGCCAAGGTAGGCACCGAGGAAGTGCGCGTTAGCCGCGTCGCCCAGGCCCATTTTTGGCATCAGGAAAATGGCAACTAACGTCAGCCAGAATGAGCCGTAGGAGGTAAAGGCGGTCACACCAAAGGTGTTGCCTTTTTTGTACTCCATCAGACCGGCAAAAATCTGTGCCAAACCACCGTAAAAGATCCCCATGCTCAGGATCGTGATATCAAAACCAAACAAGCCGCTGTTGGTTAAGTTGAGCAAAATGGTGGTCATGCCGAAGCCCATTAAGCCCAGGGGAGCTGGATTAGCCAACTTAGTGTTGCCCATAGTTCCTCTGAAAAATTCATCTGTTTAATTGTGTGTATTAAGGCCACGTAGCCATTAAAGGGCTGCGGGGCGCGGCATCATAATCAGGCGGCAGGCCAGAGTCCATGATCTAAACAGGTGTGGTGATGAAAATTTTTTTTGCTTTGCCCCTTGATGGCGGGCTGGCTGACCCCATCTTGTATGCAACCGCAGTTGATGGACCTGGAAAAAAACACGTTTGGGCAGTTGAAACACTCTTGTTTGCCCGCATAACAGGTTCACAACCACATGACGAACAAATTTTAAGTGGAGACGTTTAGATGGGTAAAATTATTGGTATCGACCTGGGTACAACTAACTCTTGTGTAGCAATCATGGATGGTAACAAGGCTCGTGTGCTGGAGAACGCCGAGGGCGACCGCACCACTCCTTCTATCATTGCTTATACCCAGGATGGCGAAACTCTGGTTGGTCAGCCGGCTAAACGTCAGGCAGTGACTAACCCGCAGAACACCCTGTTTGCGATTAAGCGCCTGATTGGCCGTCGTTTCCAGGACGAAGAAGTACAGCGTGACGAAGCTATCATGCCGTACAAAATCATCGGCGCTGACAACGGCGACGCATGGATTGACGTGAAAGGCCAGAAAATGGCACCGCCGCAGATCTCTGCTGAAGTGCTGAAGAAAATGAAGAAAACGGCTGAAGATTACCTGGGTGAGCCGGTAACTGAAGCGGTTATCACCGTTCCTGCATACTTTAACGATGCTCAGCGTCAGGCAACTAAAGACGCCGGTCGTATCGCAGGTCTGGAAGTAAAACGTATCATCAACGAACCAACCGCAGCGGCGCTGGCCTACGGTCTGGATAAAGAAGTCGGCAACCGTACCATCGCGGTTTACGACCTGGGTGGTGGTACCTTCGATATCTCTATTATCGAAATCGATGAAGTTGATGGCGAAAAAACATTCGAAGTTCTGGCAACCAACGGTGATACCCACCTTGGTGGTGAAGACTTCGACAGCCGTCTGATCAACTACCTGGTAGAAGAGTTCAAGAAAGATCAGGGTATCGATCTGCGTAACGATCCGCTGGCGATGCAGCGTCTGAAAGAAGCTGCTGAAAAAGCGAAAATCGAACTGTCTTCTGCACAGCAGACCGACGTGAACCTGCCGTACATCACTGCAGACGCGACCGGTCCAAAACACATGAACATCAAAGTGACGCGTGCGAAACTGGAATCCCTGGTCGAAGACCTGGTAAACCGTTCAATCGATCCGCTGAAAGTTGCGCTGCAGGATGCTGGCCTGTCCGTATCCGACATCCAGGACGTTATCCTGGTCGGTGGTCAGACTCGTATGCCAATGGTGCAGAAAAAAGTTGCAGAGTTCTTTGGTAAAGAACCACGTAAAGACGTTAACCCGGACGAAGCCGTTGCAATCGGTGCGGCCGTTCAGGGTGGTGTTCTGACGGGTGAAGTGAAAGACGTACTGCTGCTGGACGTTACCCCACTGTCTCTGGGTATCGAAACCATGGGCGGCGTTATGACTGCACTCATCAACAAAAACACCACAATCCCAACGAAACACAGCCAGGTGTTCTCTACCGCTGAAGACAACCAGTCTGCGGTAACCATCCATGTGATTCAGGGTGAACGTAAACGTGCGTCTGATAACAAGTCTCTGGGTCAGTTCAACCTGGATGGTATCAGCCCGGCACCGCGCGGCATGCCGCAAATCGAAGTCACCTTCGATATCGATGCCGATGGTATCCTGCACGTTTCCGCTAAAGACAAAAACAGCGGTAAAGAGCAGAAGATCACCATCAAGGCTTCTTCTGGCCTGAACGAAGAAGAAATCCAGAAAATGGTACGCGACGCGGAAGCGAACGCAGAATCTGACCGTAAGTTCGAAGAGCTGGTTCAGACCCGCAACCAGGGCGACCACTTGCTGCACAGCACGCGTAAGCAGGTTGAAGAAGCTGGTGACAAACTGCCGGCTGAAGACAAAACTGCGATCGAATCTGCTCTGGGCGCGCTGGAAACTTCTCTGAAAGGCGAAGACAAAGCGGATATCGAAGCGAAAATGCAGGCTCTGGCGCAGGTTTCCCAGAAGCTGATGGAACTGGCACAGCAGCAGCACGCTGAACAGCAGGCGGGTAACGCGGCAGACGCGACCAACGCCGGCAAAGAAGACGATGTTGTTGACGCTGAGTTCGAAGAAGTTAAAGACAAAAAATAATCGCCCTGATGCAGGGTAATTAACTGGCACGGGCGTCGGAGTTTACTCCACGCCCGTGCTCGTATGTTAAGGGCAGAAAAAAGAGATGGCGAAAAGAGACTATTACGAGGTTTTGGGCGTCCCGAAGTCAGCGGACGAGCGTGAAATCAAAAAAGCTTACAAGCGCCTCGCAATGAAATTCCACCCGGACCGTAACCAGGGTGATAAAGAGGCCGAAGGTAAGTTTAAAGAGATCAAAGAAGCTTACGAAATCCTCACCGACGAGCAAAAACGCGCGGCCTACGACCAGTATGGTCATGCGGCGTTTGAACAAGGTGGCATGGGCGGCGGTGGCGGCTTCAACGGTGGCTTTGGCGGCGGTGGTGCCGACTTTGGCGATATCTTTGGCGACGTATTCGGTGACATTTTCGGCGGTGGCCGTCGTCAACGCGCTTCTCGCGGTTCCGATTTACGCTACAACATGGACCTGACGCTTGAAGAAGCCGTTCGTGGCGTCACCAAAGAGATCCGTATCCCAACGCTTGAAGAGTGCGATGTTTGCCACGGCAGCGGTGCGAAGGCCGGTTCTAAACCGCAGACTTGTCCAACCTGTCACGGTGCAGGCCAGGTGCAGATGCGCCAGGGCTTCTTCACCGTACAGCAAAGCTGCCCGCACTGTCAGGGTCGCGGCACCATTATCAAAGATCCTTGCAACACCTGTCACGGCCACGGTCGTGTAGAAAAAACCAAAACCCTGTCGGTGAAAATTCCGGCTGGCGTGGATACCGGCGATCGTATTCGTCTGGCGGGTGAAGGTGAAGCAGGTGAGCACGGCGCGCCGTCGGGCGATCTGTATGTTCAGGTTCAGGTCAAACAGCACCCGATCTTCGAACGTGAAGGCAACAACCTGTATTGCGAAGTGCCAATTAACTTTGCTATGGCAGCCCTTGGCGGCGAGATTGAAGTGCCTACGCTTGATGGTCGCGTGAAGCTGAAAGTGCCTGGCGAAACGCAGACGGGCAAACTGTTCAGAATGCGTGGCAAAGGCGTTAAATCCGTTCGTGGTGGTGCACAGGGCGATCTGCTGTGCCGCGTCGTCGTGGAAACGCCGGTCAGCCTGAATGAAAAGCAGAAACAGCTGCTGCGCGATTTGGATGAAAGCTTTGGCGGACCAAGCGGTGAGAAAAACAGCCCGCGTTCCAAAAGCTTCTTTGATGGCGTTAAAAAGTTCTTTGATGATTTGACGAGCTGATCCCGCCTCGGGATTGGCCCGCAGGCATCTTCATTTAAGCCTGATTTGTTCCACTGTGAGCAAATCAGGCTTTTTTTTCGTCCACTATTTGTAAACTCTTCGAATAATTACTTCGTTTGATTTAACGTCTAATACTTATTTATGCTTAAGGATTATCTTAGTGATGGAAATAAAAATTAAATGATTTTTGAGTGATTGTTATCTTCTTATGTAGATGTGTACTAAACTCCTGACTTGTTAGAAGAAGATTTTCTTTTCCCCAAATTAATATCTACTTTTAGCACTTTCTCACTAGAAGTGGTGATATAACGGTGACGAGTAAGAACGCTCTAAAGGAATTTGATTTTAATTTAATCAAAATATTTGATGCTGTCGTTTCTGCGGGCAATGCCAAACGTGCCTCGCAAAGATTGCAGGTCACGCCAGCGGCCGTTACTTTTGCCATGCAGCGTTTGCAAGATCTTTATAGTGAACAATTATTTATCAGAACTCGTCAGGGGCTGACACCAACCGTTCGTGCAAAAGAGATTCATCGTGTTTTCTCTCACGTCATGACGAGTATTCAGTCCACATTAGAAATGGCTGAACAAGCGCACGCATTGCATAACATCACCATCTTGGGTGGCGAAGTCAGCCAAGAATATTATATATCCCAGATGCACAGCATGGAGGCCTTCGAGCGATTTAGCATTAGCCATTTCCATGGCCGCAATTACTCCAGCGATAAGATTAAAGAATTCCTGCTGGTGGGGGATATCGATTTAGTCGTGAGCACTACATCAATGGCCGACATTGATATCGAAACCCTAAAAATTGATAAATTCTCGAAGTACACAGCTATTTGCAGCAGCGATAATCCGTTATCAGAAATCAACTCCATGAATTTATATAATTTTTATTCCCATTTGCATGCGGTTTATCACTCCACGCTTCAAACATCTAATTACAATGATGAACTTGACGTTATCCACTCTAATCATTTGTTTACCGGAGTGAGGAAGATAGGCTATCGTTCAGATTCCTTGCACGGTATTGTCAACGTCATAGAAAATACGTCGATGATTGCGGTGCTGCCTCTTAAGCTGGCTAAATTCTACCAGTCTAAACACAACGCCAGAATTTCTCTGGTCAAACTCCCGGCTGAACTGGTCTTTAAACCCGTTCCAATTTATGCCTCCTGGCACCGACAAAGTGAAAAAGCGGTCTACGTTAAAGAGTTTGTAAGTATGATTCAGACGCTTGCATCATTTCGAAAGTGATATATGGCGCAATGCAGCACGTCTTTTATTGTGTTATTCACCTCAACGATAATACTTAAGTGATTTTTGATTGTTCTTGATTTTCCCGATCGGTCTATACGCGCTACTTTACCGCCTCGCGGAATGGGTCCGTAGAGTTGACTGAGGATTTTATGAACGTATCGACACAGATTGAAGGGACAAAAGTCCTGCTGCTTGAATTAGAAGTGCTGACCACGGTTATGATTATTAGCGGCTGGGGTGGAGTGGTAGGCTTTTTGATAAAGGCCCGCAAGAATGAAAAACATCAAAACATTATACAGTGCTTAACAAGCGTTGTTATCTCATGTTTTACAGGTTTCATTCTCAGTGCCATTGCTATAGAACGCAACATGAGTATCTACATGGTTATCATGATTGCCGGAGTAGGGGGCGTTTTTGCTACGCCTATTCTGAATCTACTTGGCGAGCGGGTAAAAAAACTGCTGGAGAAGTTTATGTGAACGATCGTTAACGGGATACCCGGTATCCCGTTAACGATTTGCCTAGCGAGCTTCAATCGTTACTCTTTCTTTTAACCAGCCGTAAATGAACTCTTCGTTGGCCTCTCTTTTTTCAGTTATCGAAAGATAATAGTGCCCCTGGCTACAGTTAATTGCCTTTAACAGCACCTCTTCACCTTCCTTTCCTCTCCAGGATAAAAACGCCTGCAGGGCCTGCATTGTTTTTTGCCCCAGCGCACCGTCAACGGTGATATCAGCATATTTCTTTTGGCATTTATTAAATAGATTTAGCCACTGCTGAAGCCAGCGACCAGGATAAGCGGGGCCGATGTTAACTCCGGCATCGCACAGTTTAAACGCTAGCGGTAAAGACAGCTGCGCAAGTTTATCAAACCCAGGCTTAATCCAGTAATCCTGTTCGATGATGCTATAGGCTTCATCGCGGGTCAGCTCGCGCATGTCACCCTTGAAACCGTGGGCGCGCGCCGTTGATTCAGTGATGCCCCAATGCGTTGCTCCACCTTTATCAGCTGGATTATTTACGTAGCCACCTTCAAGCGTGAGGATGCCGTCAATCACGGGATTGTTCATTTTTTTAACCTTAATTGAGAGTTTAGAAATAAGTAATATCGACAATGCTAAACAGAGAAATAATCGTCGTGATCAGTGTGACAATAAAGGCCACCTGCCAGCGGTTAATATTGAATTTCGTTTTCTGTTCGTCTTCGATGCAATCGATGCTGATGCTGTCGTTAACCTTAATACCCTGCCTTGGGATGGTGACGAACAGATCGTTAATGCCCAATGACTTTAAGTCACGGCGAATAAGATAAAGAATCTGTGTGAGGTTTGCATCGCTAACAAACTGTCCGCGATTGCCCCACAGTTCGGTCGTAAGCTGGCTTTTTTCGATAATGCCATTTTTAGCGTGCGATATTATGTAGCTTAAGCAGCGTGAACGCATGGATGTCATTTTAACGACGCAAGAGTTATCCGCTTTCTTCAGCTCATTCTTATCTTCGTTATACACACAGTTTTGATTAATAAGATACCTATTCATTTTTATTCCTGATTGTTTTTCATGTTGACCGGAATTGGCCAGCGAGTGAGTGAATATTAAGAATGAGGATGAAAAGGATCCACAGCGAAACAAAATTAGCCGCTAATCTTTTGTCCTATAAATGATCTGGCTCACAAATTTCGCACCTAATTAAACTGGACTTAATTTGCGGTTAAATTGGATTTAATTCATAAGGATTTTTCTAATCAAAATGGGTTATCTGTTACCTCATCTGGACGGATGCTGCCCGTTGATGGGCCTTTGAGCGCTATTTATATCCCTCAAATAATTCATTGAAACAGAAATGAGGTGATGTGAGTGGGAGTGATTGGTGAGGTGGCGGGATTAAGGACATGATGCTCCCCAGCAGCAAAGGGCTGCCCAATAAACTTTTAAATTAAGGTAAATATCATGAGTACTAGCAAGTTAATTAAAGGCGATGCCTACACAGAAATCAGCAACGCTGCAGACGGTTTTAACCCAGCGGTAGAAGTGCAGAAATATAGCTACACTTCAGCTCGCGTACAGAATCCCGTTTACAACAAATATAACGTAGCGGGTAAGCCAAAAGTGTTCGGTTATTTCACCGACTGGTCCCAGTACGACGGTCGTTTGCAGAATAACGATAATCCTGCTGGCCGTGGCCGCGGTTTCGACCTCGCGAAAGTATCCCCAACCGCCTATGACAAAATCATTTTTGGCTTCATTGGCATCGTCGGTGATAAAGGCGAAAAACAGGCGACTATCCAAACGGCAGCTGCCGAGTTCGGTAAAGTGACTTTTGAGCCAACATTCCTGGATTCATGGGGTGATTTCCAGTCCACCACCAACTGTAACGTTGATGCTGGCTGGGTTGATATTACTCCCGCAACGGTAACCCAGGCTCAGGCAAAAGGCCTGATCGGTGGCCTGCGCAATCTGCAGGCTGCGGCTAAACAGCAGGGTCATGAACTGGCGCTGTCTATGAGCATCGGCGGCTGGACCATGAGTAACGGCTTCCATAACATGTCTAAAGATGCTGCAAGCCGCACCATTTTTGCTAAAGGTGTCGCAAAACTGTTTAACCAGTTCCCAATGTTTAGCGAAGTCGACATCGACTGGGAATATCCAAACAACGCGGGTAACAACAACCCGTTTGGCCCGGAAGACGGCGCCAACTACGCGCTGCTGATTGCCGACCTCAAAAAAGAGCTGGCCGCCATTGGCCGCAGCGATGTGAAAATTTCTATCGCAAGCTCTGCGGTTGTAGATGTGCTGGGTCACTCCAACGTTAAAGCGCTGCTGGACGCAGGCCTGTACGCCATTAACGTAATGACCTATGACTTCTTCGGTACGCCTTGGGCTGAATCCCTGACTCACCACACTAACCTGAAAGCGCTGGTTAAAGATGGCTGGGGCATTGATTCCGTCGTGGATTACCTGATTGCTGAAGGCTTCCCGTCTGACCGCATTAACATCGGCTATGCTGCTTACTCACGTAACGCACGTAATGCTGAAATTGAAACGTTCTCTCCACTGAAAGGGACTTACTCAGCGGGCACCGGTACCACCACCGGCACCTTCGAGTCAGGCTCTACGGAATGGTATGACACCATCTATAACTACCTGGATCTGGAAAACCAGCGCGGCCGTAACGGCTTCAACGTTTATACCGACAAAGTTGCTGACGCTGACTACCTCTACAACCCAGAAAGCAAACTGTATATGTCCCTTGATACCCCACGTTCCGTGAAGGTAAAAGGCGAATATGCGGCAAGCCGTAACCTCGGCGGCCTGTTCACCTGGACTATCGATCAGGATAACGGCGTGCTGGTTAACGCCGCCCGTGAAGGTCTCGGCTGCCAGGTGATCGATCAGGTTGTCGATATGAAGCCATTCTATTTTGAAGGCATCAACATCACCGGCGACGAAGATCAGGAGCCAGCACCGGTTGTTAACCATGCGCCAGTTGCGCTTATCGAAATGAGCATCGTTGGGGGTTCTACCCTGCAGCTTTCAGGTAAAGGTTCAAGCGACGAAGATAAAGATGCGCTGACCTACAGCTGGGGCGTACCGGCGGCGATTACCGTTGCAGATAAAACTGCAGCAGTTATCGAGCTCACCGTTCCTGCGGTGGCTGAAAAGACGACTTACCAGTTCACCCTGTTCGTGCGCGACAGCAAGAATCTGCCGTCTTCACAGCAGCGTTTTGACGTAACGGTTATGCCTGCGCTTTCTACTGAAGTTGAACCGACTCCAGAGCCAACGCCGGAACCGACTCCAGAACCAACTCCAGAACCAACGCCGGATCCAGTTCCAGACACCGGTGCTTCTGAATTCCCGCAGTGGGATGTAAACACCGTCTACGGTCAGGATTGGGGCGTGTTTGAAACCGTTAGCTGGAAGGGTCACAACTACATTGTTAACTTCTGGAGCCAGGGCGACCAGCCGGATCTGAACTGCGGCCAGGCCAAGGCGTGGACCGATCTCGGCGCCTATTAATCTGCCATACGGTTAGCATTACGATTCAGCCCCGATTTTTATCGGGGCTTTTTGATTTTTTTTGACTCATTTCAAGCGATCTCTCACTAAGCTTTGTTCACGCCCGCCATCCCCGTTAATTCCGAGTTGTTTCATTGAATTGTTCGCAATTAACGATCATTAAAGCATAAATAATCTACTTTTTTCGATGTGTCGCGGGTGTTATTTTGGCGACCTGGCAGTGGCGTAACTGTTTCTGCTGCTTGAATTAGGATGAAAAAATGACGAAAACTCTACAACGTTTTTTCCATGGCGATGCCGCAAGCGGCATCATGCTGATCGTTGCCGCCGTAATGGCAATGGTATTAGCCAACCTCGGTTCTACCAGCGGGTTTTATCAGGCCTTTTTGGAAACGCCTGTCGAAGTGCGCATCGGTTCACTGGATATCAGTAAAAACCTGCTGCTGTGGGTAAACGACGCGCTGATGGCTGTCTTCTTTTTGATGATTGGCCTGGAGGTAAAACGTGAAATGGTTGAAGGATCGTTGGCCAGCCGTCGTCAGGCCGCTTTCCCAATGATTGCAGCCCTCGGTGGAATGGTTATCCCTGCGGCAATCTATTTGATCTTCAACTATCAGGACCCCATTACCCGTGAAGGCTGGGCGATTCCGGCCGCAACGGACATTGCGTTTGCGCTGGGTATTCTGGCGCTGTTGGGCAATCGCGTACCCGTTGCGTTAAAGGTCTTCCTGATGGCGCTTGCCATTATCGACGATCTTGGCGCAATCATTATCATCGCCCTGTTTTACACCAGCGATTTGTCGCTGCTGTCGCTTGCCGTTGCGGCAGGAGCCATTGCCGTGCTGATATTATTGAATGTCTGCAACATCCGCCGTACGGGTCTCTATATTATGGTGGGCGTGGTGCTGTGGACGGCGGTACTTAAATCGGGCGTTCACGCAACGCTTGCCGGGGTGATTATTGGTTTCCTTATCCCACTGAAAGAAAAAGAAGGGCGCTCACCCGCGCGCGAGCTTGAGCATATATTGCACCCGTGGGTAGCCTTTTTGATTCTGCCGCTGTTTGCGTTTGCTAACGCGGGCGTTTCTCTGACAGGCGTGACGCTGGAAGGGCTGACATCATTGCTGCCGATGGGGATAATTGCCGGGCTGTTTATCGGCAAGCCGCTGGGAATCGGCCTGTTCAGCCTCGCTGCTTTGAAACTGAAGCTGGCGAGCCTGCCGGAAGGCACAACGTTTAAAGATATTATGGCCGTGGGCGTGCTGTGCGGGATCGGGTTTACGATGTCGATCTTCATTGCATCACTTGCTTTCAGCGACGTTGACCCGGCGCTTATCGTCTGGGCGAAACTCGGCATCCTTCTCGGATCGTTGCTTTCCGCTGTGGTGGGGTACAGTATGCTAAGAAATCGATTTTCATCATCAGCTGGGCAAAACTAATTTTCACGCGGGCGGCGGGCAGCTGCCGCCCGTTAATGGACAATCATTCAGGGAGTGACGGCGCGTGTCGCACATCAATTACAATCATCTCTACTATTTCTGGCAGGTCTGTAAAGAAGGCTCGGTGGTCGGCGCTGCGGAAGCGCTGTATCTGACGCCGCAAACTATCACCGGCCAAATCAAAGCGCTGGAAGAACGTCTTGACGGCAAGCTATTCAAGCGAAAAGGGCGCGGGCTTGAGCCTTCGGAGCTGGGGCAGCTGGTTTTCCGCTATGCGGACCGCATGTTTACCCTCAGCCAGGAAATGCTCGATATCGTCAACTACCGCAAAGAATCCAGTCTGCTATTCGATGTCGGCATTGCCGATGCGCTTTCCAAGCGTCTGGTAAGCGGCGTGTTAGATGCCGCGGTTGTTGAAGATGAACAAATCCACCTGCGCTGCTTCGAGTCCACTCACGAAATGCTGCTCGAACAGCTCAGCCAGCATAAGTTGGATATGATCATCTCCGATTGCCCGATTGACTCAACCCAGCAGGAGGGGCTGTTCTCGGTCAAAATTGGCGAGTGTGGGATCAGCTTCTGGTGTCAGAACCCCCTGCCGGAGCTGCCGTTCCCGGCCTGTCTTGAAACGAGGCGTCTGCTGATTCCGGGCCGCCGCTCGATGCTCGGGCGCAAAATCCTCAACTGGATTAACACCCAAGGGCTAAAAGTTGAAATTCTGGGTGAGTTTGACGATGCCGCCCTGATGAAAGCCTTCGGAGCCGCGCATAACGCCATTTTCGTTGCGCCAACGCTCTACGGGCAGGACATTTACAGCGACGAAAATATTGTGGAAATTGGGCGGATTGAGAACGTGATGGAGGAGTATCACGCCATCTTTGCGGAACGCATGATTCAGCACCCGGCGGTGCAGCGCGTCTGTAAAAGGGATTACTCGGCGTTGTTCAAAGAGAGCTGAATTTCAGGCATAAAAAAACCGGCGTTAGCCGGTTTTTTTTAAGCTGACAACAGAAAGGCGATTAAGCCAGTTTGTTGATTTGCGCAGTAAGGTTAGCCTTATGACGCGCAGCTTTGTTTTTGTGGATCAGACCTTTGCTAGCCTGACGATCCACGATTGGTTGCATTTCGTTAAATGCTTTCTGTGCAGCAGCTTTGTCGCCAGTTTCAATCGCTGCGTATACTTTCTTGATGAAAGTACGCATCATAGAGCGACGGCTTGCGTTGTGCTTACGAGCCTTTTCAGACTGTACAGCACGTTTCTTAGCTGATTTGATATTAGCCAAGGTCCAACTCCCAAATATGATCTATGTGGACAATTCAAAGGCCGAGGAATATGCCCGGTTAGCCTTCTTTTGTCAATGGATTTGTGCAAATAAGCGCCGTTAAACTTCGGGCACCTCTTACGTTGTGATGGCGCGGATTCTACCAGCTTCACGACTGCGAATACAGCCTTTCGCTAACAAAATTCGTTCAATGGCGCGCTTTCTCATGGAAAGTTGCCGTCAGCATAATGAAATCCTTAAAGCTTTATGCCAAAGGGGTCAATCGTTGGTTAACGTTCATCGTGGTAGTTGATATAATCCGCCGATTTCCACTGTTTTGAGCCAGCCATGAAGCTGATACGCGGCATACATAATTTACGCCAGAGTCACCACGGGTGTGTCCTCACCATTGGTAATTTTGATGGCGTGCATCGAGGCCACAAGTCTCTGCTACAAGGCCTGTGTGCGGAAGGGCGTGCGCGCAATCTGCCCGTCATGGTCATGATATTCGAACCGCAGCCGCTCGAGCTTTTTGCCGCCGGTAAATCGCCAGCCCGCCTCACCAGGCTGCGCGAAAAGCTTCGTTACCTGGCCGAATGCGGCGTGGACTACGTGCTCTGCGTTCGGTTTGACCGCCGCTTCGCCGCGCTAACGGCGCAAAACTTTGTCAGCGATCTTCTGGTCGACCGCCTCGGGGTGAAATTCCTCGCGGTAGGGGATGATTTCCGCTTTGGCGCTGGTCGCCAGGGGGATTTCTTGTTATTACAGAAGGCTGGCCTGGAATACGGTTTTGACGTCACCAGCACGCAGACCTTTTGTGAAGGTGGCGTGCGCATCAGCAGTACTGCGGTGCGCCAGGCGCTGGCCGATGACGATCTTCAGCTAGCCGAAAGCCTGCTTGGACATCCGTTCATCATCTCAGGGCGCGTCGTGCACGGTGATGAACTGGGCCGCACCATAGGTTTCCCGACGGCGAACTTACCGCTGCGTCGTCAGGTTTCCCCGGTTAAAGGGGTTTATGCGGTAGAAGTAGCGGGCCTCGGCGATAAGTTGCTTCCTGGCGTCGCCAACATTGGCACCCGCCCAACGGTTGCGGGAATGCGCCAGCAGTTAGAAGTCCATTTACTGGACGTTGTAATGGACCTGTATGGGCGCCATATAGATGTAGTGCTGCGTAAAAAGATACGCAATGAACAGCGCTTTGCCTCGCTTGACGAACTTAAGGCGCAAATCGCAAAAGACGTGGTAACAGCCCGCGAGTTTTTCGGGTCAAACACCTGAGCAGACTTTCCTCAACACCGAATACGGAACCGAGAATCTAATGAGTGACTTTAAATCTACCCTGAACCTGCCGGAAACAGGGTTCCCGATGCGTGGCGATCTCGCCAAACGCGAACCGGGCATGCTGGCGCGCTGGAACGATGATGACCTGTACGGCATCATCCGTAATGCAAAAAAAGGCAAAAAATCCTTCATTCTGCATGATGGCCCTCCCTACGCGAACGGCAGCATTCACATTGGTCACTCGGTTAACAAGATTCTGAAAGACATTATCGTGAAGTCCAAAGGGCTTTCCGGTTTTGATTCCCCGTATGTGCCGGGCTGGGACTGTCACGGTCTGCCAATCGAGCTGAAGGTTGAGCAGCTGATCGGTAAGCCAGGCGAGAAAGTCACCGCAGCGGAATTCCGTGCGGAATGCCGCAAGTACGCGGCAGAGCAGGTTAACGGCCAGCGTGAAGACTTCATCCGTTTAGGCGTGCTGGGCGACTGGTCACGTCCTTACCTGACCATGGATTTCAACACCGAAGCGAACATCATCCGTGCGCTCGGCAAAATCATCGGCAACGGTCACCTGCATAAAGGTGCAAAACCGGTGCACTGGTGCGTCGACTGCCGTTCAGCGCTTGCTGAAGCGGAAGTTGAGTACTACGACAAAACCTCACCATCCATCTTCGTCAACTTCCAGGCCGTTGATGCCGATGCGGTGAAAGCGAAGTTTGGCGCAGAGCAGGTTAACGGCCCGGTTTCACTGGTCATCTGGACCACCACGCCGTGGACCCTGCCAGCTAACCGCGCGGTTTCCCTCAATGCGGAATTCGAATACGTGCTGGTGCAGGTTGAAGGCCAGGCGCTGATCGTGGCTAAAGATCTGCTCGAAAGCGTAATGAAGAACGCGGCAATCGCCGAGTGGACCGTTCTGGGCACCGCTAAGGGTGCCGATCTGGAACTGACGCGCTATAAGCATCCATTCTTAAACTTCGACGTTCCGGCGATCCTGGGCGACCACGTTACGCTGGAAGCGGGTACCGGCGCGGTGCATACCGCAGGCGGCCATGGCCCTGACGACTACGTGATCAGCCAGAAATACAATCTGGAAATCGCCAACCCGGTTGGCCCTGACGGCTGCTACCTGCCTGGCACCTACGAAGGTCTGGACGGCGTGCAGGTCTTCAAGGCGAATGATCTGATCGTCAATATCCTGCGTGATAAAGGCGCGCTGCTGCACGTTGAAAAACTGCTGCACAGCTACCCGCACTGCTGGCGTCACAAAACGCCGATCATCTTCCGCGCCACGCCGCAGTGGTTTATCAGCATGGATCAAAAAGGGCTGCGCGCGCAGTCTCTTAAAGAGATCAAAGACGTGCAGTGGATCCCTGACTGGGGTCAGGCGCGCATCGAATCCATGGTTGCTAACCGCCCGGACTGGTGTATCTCTCGTCAGCGTACCTGGGGCGTGCCAATGTCCCTGTTCGTCCATAAAGAGACGGAAGAACTGCACCCGCGCACGTTGGAACTGATGGAAGAAGTCGCCAAGCGCGTTGAACAAGACGGCATCCAGGCGTGGTGGGATCTCGACCCGCGCGACATCATGGGTGACGACGCCGACCTCTATACCAAAGTGCCAGACACCCTGGACGTATGGTTCGACTCCGGCTCAACCCATTCCTCCGTGGTAGACGTGCGCCCTGAATTCAACGGCCACGCGGCGGATATGTATCTTGAAGGTTCGGATCAGCATCGCGGCTGGTTCATGTCGTCGCTGATGATCTCCACCGCCATGAAGGGCAAAGCGCCGTACCGCCAGGTGCTGACCCACGGCTTCACCGTTGATGGACAGGGCCGCAAAATGTCCAAATCCATCGGCAACACGGTTTCTCCGCAGGACGTGATGAACAAGCTGGGCGCGGACATCCTGCGTCTGTGGGTAGCTTCTACCGATTACACCGGTGAAATGGCGGTTTCTGACGAAATCCTCAAGCGTGCGGCAGACTCTTATCGCCGTATCCGCAACACCGCGCGTTTCCTGCTGGCCAACCTGAACGGCTTCAATCCTGAAACCGACATGGTGAAACCAGAAGATATGGTTATCCTGGACCGCTGGGCGGTAGGCTGTGCGCAAGAAGCGCAGGCCGATATCCTGGCTTCCTACGAAAACTACGATTTCCACGAAGTGGTTCAGCGCCTGATGCGCTTCTGCTCCGTAGAAATGGGCTCGTTCTACCTCGACATCATCAAAGATCGCCAGTACACCGCGAAGGCCGACAGCGTGGCGCGCCGCAGCTGCCAGACCGCGCTGTTCCACATCGCAGAAGCGCTGGTTCGCTGGATGGCACCGATCATGTCCTTTACCGCGGATGAAATCTGGGCCTACCTGCCGGGCAAACGCGAGCAATACGTCTTTACCGGTGAATGGTACGAAGGCCTGTTCGGCCTGGCCGACAGCGAAGCGATGAACAACGACTACTGGGACACCCTGCTGACCGTACGTGGCGAAGTGAACAAAGTCATCGAGCAGGCTCGCGCTGACAAACGTGTAGGCGGTTCTCTGGAAGCGGCGGTCACGCTGTACGCCGATAACGAACTGGCGGCGAAGCTGAACAGCCTTGGCGAAGAATTACGATTTGTCCTGTTGACCTCCGAAGCCGAAGTTGCGGATTATGCGCAGGCAGGTGAAGACGCTCAGGCCAGCGAAATTCTCAAAGGTCTGAAAGTCGCTCTGCGTAAAGCCGACGGTGAGAAATGCCCGCGTTGCTGGCATTACACTACCGACGTTGGCAAGGTAGCGGAACACGCAGAAATTTGCGGCCGCTGTGTCAGCAACGTAGCCGGTGACGGCGAAAAGCGTAAATTTGCCTGATGAGTAAACCGATTCTTTCTACCGGCCTGCGCTGGCTGTGGCTGGTGGTCGTGGTGTTAATCGTCGATCTGGGCAGCAAATACCTAATCCTCCAGCATTTCATGCTGGGGGACACCGTATCCCTGTTCCCGTCGCTGAACCTGCACTACGCCCGTAACTATGGCGCTGCGTTTAGCTTCCTTGCTGATAAAGGCGGCTGGCAGCGCTGGTTCTTCGCGGGTATCGCTATCGGTATCTGCGTAGTGCTGGCGGTATTGATGTACCGCGCTAAAGCGAGCCAGAAGCTCAACAATATCGCCTATGCTTTAATTATCGGCGGGGCGCTTGGCAACCTGTTCGACAGGCTGTGGCACGGCTTTGTGGTCGACATGATCGACTTCTACGTCGGCGACTGGCACTTTGCCACCTTCAACCTGGCCGATACCGCAATCTGCATCGGCGCGGCGCTCATCGTGCTGGAGGGCTTCTTCGTCTCCTCCGACAAGCCTGCAAAGCAAAAAGGGTAACAAATGGCTGAGTCTATACAGGGTAACAGCAGGGTTCTGGTGCATTTCACGCTGAAGCTCGAAGATGGCTCCACCGCTGAGTCCACCCGCAATAACGGTAAACCGGCACTCTTCACGCTTGGCGACGAAACTCTGTCGCCGGGCATGGAAGACCAGCTCGTTGGCCTGAAGGCCGGGGACAAAAAGGCATTTTCTCTGGCACCGGAGTCCGCTTTTGGCATACCCAGCCCGGACATGATCCAGTATTTCTCGCGTCGCGAATTCGTTGACGCGGGCGAGCCGGAGCCGGGCGCGATCATGCTTTTCACCGCAATGGATGGCAGCGAGATGCCGGGTGTGGTGCGTGAAGTTAACGGCGATTCTATCACCGTTGACTTTAACCATCCGCTTGCCGGGCAAACCATTCATTTTGATATCGAAGTACTGGAAATTAACCCGGTACTGGAGGCGTTGAATGCAGATCCTGTTGGCTAACCCACGCGGCTTCTGCGCCGGGGTCGACCGCGCTATCAGCATTGTTGAAAACGCGCTGGCGATTTACGGCGCGCCGATTTATGTGCGTCACGAAGTGGTGCATAACCGCTACGTGGTCGACAGCCTGCGCGAACGCGGCGCGATTTTCATCGAGCAAATCAGCGAAGTGCCGGACGGCGCGATCCTGATTTTCTCCGCGCACGGGGTTTCCCAGGCAGTACGCAACGAAGCCAAAGGCCGTGACCTTACGGTGTTCGACGCAACCTGCCCGCTGGTGACCAAAGTGCATATGGAAGTCGCGCGCGCCAGCCGCCGTGGTGAAGAATCCATTCTGATTGGCCACGCGGGCCACCCGGAAGTGGAGGGCACCATGGGCCAGTACAACAACCCGAAAGGGGGCATGTACCTGGTCGAATCGCCGGAAGACGTCAGCAGGCTGACGGTGAAAGACGAGGCGCGCCTGTCATTCATGACGCAAACCACGCTCTCCGTTGATGACACTTCGGACGTGATTGACGCGCTGCGCCAACGCTTCCCGAAAATCATCGGCCCGCGCAAAGACGACATCTGCTACGCCACCACCAACCGCCAGGAAGCCGTGCGCGCGCTGGCTGACGAAGCGGACGTGGTGCTGGTGGTCGGCTCGAAGAACTCCTCCAACTCCAACCGTCTCGCCGAGCTTGCTCAGCGTATGGGGAAAGCCGCGTATCTGATTGATGATGCGACGGATATCCAGGAAGAGTGGGTGAAAGCGGCTGGCTGCGTTGGCGTCACCGCCGGGGCTTCCGCGCCGGACGTGCTGGTGCAGAACGTGCTGGCCCGCCTGCGTGAGCTGGGCGGCAGCGAAACCCGTGAGCTAACGGGGCGCGAAGAAAATATCGTTTTCGAAGTGCCGCGCGAGCTGCGTATGGATGTTCGTGAAGTAGAGTAACGCACGCCGCTTACGAAAATGAGAAGATGCCAGTCGGGTAAAACCGTCTGGCATTTTTTATGGAGAAAAGCATGAGCATCACCCCCATCATTCTGGACACCGATCCCGGCATCGACGACGCGGTCGCGATTGCCGCCGCGCTCTTCGCCCCGCAGCTTGATTTGAAGCTTATCACTACCGTTGCCGGGAACGTCTCGGTCGAAAAAACCACCCGCAACGCGCTGCAGCTGATGCACTTCTGGGGAAAAGACGTCCCGGTTGCTCAAGGCGCGGCCGCGCCGCTGGTGCGCAAGCTGCGCGATGCCGCCTACGTTCACGGCGAGTCGGGCATGGAAGGCTACGCTTTCGTTGAGCACCAGCGCAGGCCGCTGGAGCTGACCGCCTGCGAGGCTACCTATCAACGGCTTAACGCCAGCGCCGAGTCGATCACGCTTGTCACCATCGGGCCGCTGACCAATATCGCGCTGCTGTTAACGCAGCACCCGGCGTGTAAAAGTAAAATAAAACGGCTGGTGATGATGGGCGGATCTGCCGGGCGCGGGAACTTCACGCCGAACGCCGAATTTAACATCGCCATCGATCCGGAAGCCGCCGCGCGCGTATTTGAAAGCGGGCTGGAGATCGTGATGTGCGGGCTGGACGTCACCAATCAGGCGATGCTGAGCCCCGAATTTCTTGCCCAACTGCCGCATGTGAATCAGACCGGCAAAATGCTTCACGCCCTGTTTAGCCACTACCGCAGCGGGAGCATGGCGACCGGCCTGCGGATGCACGATCTGTGCGCCATTGCCTGGCTCGTTAAGCCAGAGCTTTTCAAAATGCAGCCATGCTTTGTGGCGGTTGAAACCCACGGCGAATACACCTCGGGCACGACGGTTGTCGACCTTGAAAATCGCTATCAGCGCCCGGCTAACGCGCAGGTTGCGCTTGGGCTTGATGTTCCCGGCTTCCAGGCCTGGGTTGCCGAAGTGCTGGCGCTTGCCCCCTGATAAAAACGCGATGCGGATCGACTTTCTCCGGTCCGGTTACTCGGTTAATCGATTAACCCGCTATACTTGTTATGCAGTTCTCCTTGGGCCGGAGACAATCTATGGCTATCTCTTTCAACATGCCGCCGAGCGTGGCATTCCTGGCCGGGCAATTTACGGCTGACGATATTATTAAGAAAACCACGCGCTGCGGCGATCTCAGCGGCGTCTTTCACGATCGCGCCGCCTGGCAGACGATCCCTCCCGATACTCCCGTCTATGAAGTCGAAATGCTGAGCTCGCCGCAGGGCGAAGGTGAGCTATTCGTCGGCACCACGCACCTGCAGCCGGGGCGCGTTGGCGACGAGTTTTACATGACACGCGGCCATTTCCATCAGCGTCGCGAGCAGGGCGAAGTCTACTTTGGGCTACGTGGAAGCGGCCTGCTGCTTCTGCAAAACGAAGCGAGAAAACCCTGGCTCGAAAAGGTATTCCCCGGCTCCGTTCACGTCATTCCCGGCTTTACCGCCCATCGCCTGATAAACACGGGAAGCGACGTTCTTTCCGCGCTCGCGGTATGGCCGAGCACGGCCGGGCATGACTACGCGGCGCTGGAGCGGGGGTTTGCGTTACGCGTTTTGGATCGGGAAGGGAAGATCTTTGCAAAGGAGGTGCAAAATGGCTGAACGACAGCTTGGTTTTGGCCTCGATATGCAGGTTCACCATCGGCCGATGGGATTTAGCTACGGCGAAGAGACGATCGGGCCGGTGCCGGAGATCCGCAGGCTCGATCAGATCCGCGCCTCGCTGCGCGATCCCCAGTGTGCCGGGCCGGAAGACGTGTACGCGATCGCCATGGACGTTGCTCGCCTGGCCGATCGCGAGGAGCTTAAAAAGCGCATGCTGCTGTTTGGCGTGGTGACCTACGCTTCCGGGCGGTTGGGCGACGAGCCGATCCGCAGCCAGGGGCACGTCCACCGCATCAGCGAGCACAGCGGCTGGTCGCCGCCGGAGCTGTACGAAATCTGGCAGGGCAGGGCCATCATCTATATGCAGGAACAGGTTGCTGACGATCCGGGGCGCTGCTTTGCCATATCTGCCGGGCCGGGGGAAAAGGTGCTGGTGCCGCCGGGCTGGGCGCACGCGACCATCTCCGCCTCACCGGACGAGCCGCTGACCTTCGGCGCATGGTGCGATCGGGAATATGGTTTTGAGTACGAAGCGGTGCGGGCCTACAAGGGGCTTGCGTGGTACCCCATTTTGCAGGATGAGAATATCGTCTGGCAGCATAACCGCCGCTATATGCCGGGGCGTTTGCAGGTGACTTCCCCGCGTCAGTACAGCGAGTTTGGCATTACTGAAGAGCCGCTTTATCAGCAGTTTATTGCCGACCCGGCTCGCTTTCAGTTCATTTCGAAGCCGGGAATGGCGGCGCAGAAGTGGGTGAATTTCCATCCATAAAACGATGACAAACGTAGGGCGGGAAAGGCGTAAGCCGCCACCCGCCGTTAATGCCGTGTTGGATGGCGCTAGCGCTTATCCAACCTACGAACGGCTACCGACAATGTTTCGTAGGGCGGGAAAGGCGTAAGCCGCCACCCGCCGTTAATGCCGTGTTGGATGGCGCTAGCGCTTGTCCAACCTACGAACGGCTACCGACAATGTTTCGTAGGTCGGGTAAGGCGAAGCCGCCACCCGACACAGGTTATTAAGCAAACAGCCCCACCGCCACGCCAGCCGCTGCCAGAACCAGCAGCATCAACATGGCTTTAACCGGCGACAGGCCGCGCTTCGCCATCAGATACCAGGTGCCAATCACCACCACCAGCGGTAGGAGCTGCGGGAAAATGCCGTCCAGCATCTGCTGCAGGTGAATGTTCACCCCGTCTTTGGTCACGAACTCCAGCCCGGTGCCAAGCTTCACATAGCTCGCCGCCACGCCGCCCATCACGAACACGCCGAGCAGCGACAGCGCCTCGCGCAGGCGGGTCGATTTGCTACTAACCAGCATCTCCACCGACGTGGAGCCCATGCGGTAGCCCTTCAAAAACAGGAACCACGAGCCGGGGACGATAATCGCCAGCCAGGCAACGCAGTAAAACAGCGGGCCGAGCACGTTGCCGCCCGCCGCCAGCGCCATACCGATGCTCAGCAAAATCGGGATCAGCATGCCGGGAATCATCGAATCGCCGATCCCGGCCACCGGCCCCATCAGGCCGACTTTTAGCGTGTTGATGGTTTCGCCGTCTATTGGCTCGCCGTTGGCGCGCTTCTCCTCAAGCCCCAGCACCATGCCGTTCACAATCGCCCCAAGCTGCGGTTCGGTGTTGTAAAACGAAGCGTGGCGCTTGAGCATCTCTTTGCGCTCCTGCGGGTCCGGATAGAGCTTTTTCGCCACCGGCAGCATGCTCAGGCAAAAGCCGAAGGACTCAAGGCGTTCAAAGCTCATGGAGGAGAGGTTGTACATCATCCAGCTACGCCAGCAGCGGCGTAAATCCTGGCGGGTCAGCTTACGTTCTTCCATTAGAATTCGTCCTCGTCATCAGCCGGCAGCGCCGCTTTTGCCGCCTGCGGCTCTGGCTTGTAGTTGTAATGGATAAGCGCGAGCAGGCTGCCTACGATCACCAGCGCCACCATGTTGAGCTTTAAGAACACGATGCAGATAAAGCCCACCAGGAAGTAAATCAGCATGCTGTAGTTTTTGATGATTTGCTTAAGCAGGATGGCAATACCCACGGCGGGCAGAATGCCGCCGAGCACGTTCATGGTCGCCAGCACGATGTGCGGCAGGCTGTCCATAAAGGCGTTGATGTACTGCGCGCCAAAATAGACGGCGATAAACGTCGGGATAAAGCGCATCAGGAAATTGGTGGCCTGCGGCCAGATGGCGCTGTTGAGATAGACGCCGCGCTCGTCGCCCTTCTCAAGCGCCACGTCCGCCCGGTGGTTCCACCAGGAGTTCAGCACCAGCATCGCGTTAAACAACACGGTGCCCGCGATGCCGATGGTCGCCGCCAGGGCAACGGCTACCTCCGGCCCTTTGTTGGATAAAATGCCCAGCGCGATGGCGGGGAAAGCGACAAAGTTCAGGTCAGCGGGCATTGAGCCACCGGGGGTTACCATCGCAATGTACACCGCCTGCACGGCGACGCCGATGATAATCCCGGTTTGCACATCGCCGAGAATAAAGCCTACCAGCATCCCTGAAACCAGCGGGCGGGTAATCAGATACCAGCCGCCGGTGAGCCCCAGCAGCCAGGGGCTGCTCAGCGCACCGAGGTAACAGAGGATGCCGATTAACGCAGCTTCAAAAGCCATAATGCACCTCGTTATTTGATTTTTTGACGGGCGTCCTGCCAGCTGTAGCCGCTCGCGTCCGGCACCAGACGAAAATCAATCTGGTGCCCGCGACCGGTGAGAAAATCAAAGGCCGCCGCTTCTTCCGGGCTGACCGACTGGTTTGGCCCGATGGTGGTGGTATTGGCGCGGGCGCTCATCGGCCCGACGTTGATTTTGCGATTGGCGTTTTGCAGGCTGATGCCCGCCTCTTCAATGCGCTTCAGGGTGACCGGCGATTTGCCGATCACGAAGTAGCGCTTTTCGCTGGCGATGATTTTCGGCAGCTTCTCGATGGCCGTGGCGGTATCAAACAGCCAGACCTTGATGTCCTGCACCGCGCCTTTCATCACCGAAGAGAGCAGCGGGTCGGCGGCAACCGCGTCGTCGATGGCGACGATACCGTCGCACGGCAGCTCTTTCGCCCAGCGGGTCACGAGCTGGCCGTGGATCACCCGGTCATCTATGCGTACAAATGAAATGCTCATCGTGCCCCCTTAGAAATCGTCGGACTGCGTGGTTTCCACAAGCCTGGCCTGCACCAGCGACTCGCGGCTGTGCGCCAGCAGCCGCGCGGCGGCCTGCTGTACGTCGTCCAGTTCGGTTAGCTCATCGGTGAGCAGCAGCATCGGAAAGTTGACGCCGCCGATCACCGCCATCGGCGGCGTGGTTTGCGGATCGAAAGCGTGGTGGCAGGCGACGTTCCACGGCGTGCCGCTTTGCAGGTCGCACAGCACCAGCACGCCATCGGCCTTCTTAGCCGCCTGCTTCAGCACGGCGGCAAACTCGTCGCGAAAGCTGTTGATGCCTTTGGTTTCGCTGAGCATTACCGGATGAACGTGCGGCAGCTCGCCGTAAACCATGCGCGCGCTGGCGATCATCGCCTCCGCGAGCGCGCCGTGTGTTGCCAGAATGATGTTGATCATATCGTTATCCTCTTACCCAGGCTTTCATGGTGGCGAGCTGCTGTCCGACGCCCGGCCCATGCGGTGAAATGCGGTATTCGCCTACTGCCGCAGGCACGATAAAGGTTTCGGCGTAGTGCACGACAAAAGGCTTAAAGGCGTTGCTCGGGCTTTCTACCAGCGCTTCGCTGCCCTCCACCAGATTAAGCACGTTTACGCCGCCGCGCGTGTGGTGGGTAACTGGTTTTGTGAACCAGTGGCGGCGGGTTTCAATAAACTCGCGTTCGTGCAGGCCGGTGCGCTCTTCCCGCCAGCCGTCTCCCTCGGCTATCGGCTCAACATGGTTAACCAGATGCTCCGTGACCCACCGGGTATCGCGCTGCCAGTCGATAACTTCTGCGCCGTGCGCCAGGTGCACCGGGCGCGGCAGGTCGTCGAGGCCCAGGCGGCCCCAGTCCCACAGCTTGAAGGTGAAGATGTAGGGCGTTGCGCTGATCTCCAGCACCATCGCGCCTGCGCCTGAGCAGTGCACCGTTCCCGCCGGGATCAGGAAGTGATCGTGCTTACGGGCCGGGAAGCGGTTAACGAATTTTTCATCATCAAACGCTTTTTCGCCGCGCTGGGCGCTCGCCAGATCGTCGAGCATTTCCTGCGGCGAGATGCCCGTTTTGGTGCCGAGATAGACTTCCGCTCCCGGCTCGGCCTCCAGCAGGTAATAGCTTTCGTCCTGGGTGTAGTGCATGCCGAAATGCTGCTGGATGTATTCAGTCAGCGGATGCACCTGGAAGCTAAGATTCTGCCCGCCGATGGTATCGAGGAAATCAAAACGGATCGGGAACTCCGCGCCAAAGCGCGCGTGAACCTTTTCGCCCAGCAGCGAGCGGGGGTGGAGCAGCACCAGATCCTGAGAGGGGATCTCGATCCGCACGTCACCAAAACGCAGTAACAGGCTGTTCTCCTCGGGCACACAGTCAAAACACCATGCGTAGTTTGGCTTCGAGGGATCGAGATCGAACTTGTCTTTCATCCATTGTCCGCCCCAGACGCCGGGGTCGAAGAACGGCACCACGCGGAACGGCCGCTGCGTGGTTTGTTGCAGGGCGTGGCGCAGTGCTTCGCCGCTGACCATCGCCGGGGCATCCGCGTTATTGGTATCCAGCAGGAAGTCGGCGCGCTTGAGCAGTGGGGTTTTATGGCGGTCGAACACGCGCCATTCGATGAAAAAGGCGCGCTTGTAGCGGCGCAGGATGTCTTCGCTTTCGTTATTTGCCCCCCAGTTGCCCAGCTCGCCGCTGCGGAAACGCTGCTGGATCTCCCAGCGCGCCAGATCGGCATAGATAAGCATATCGCCCTGATGCACCAGCGAAGCGCCGGGCCCGTAAACCACCACCAGGCCGCCCGCGTCGTCCACCTCTTGCCGCATCTGCGCAAGCGTTTCGTGGCAGAAAAATTCGCCAAGCTGATGGCAGGAAAGCACGCCGAACACGCGGTCGTCCGTCAGGTTTTGCGCCAGCAGATCGTGCAGATCCCCCTCGCTCAGGCGGGCGTATTCAGCGTTGATTGCCAGAGTAGGGTTGAGATGCGCGACCAGCTGTTCGTGCAGTTCTGCAAGGCGAACGCCGGGGTAGCAGTCGATGACAAGCACGGTTTTGCTTTTCCCGGCAAGCCTGCTGTGAAGGGCGTTTCTGATGGCATCCCAACCCTGCCGGGCATGGCTATCAAAACCCGAAACCCGTACTTCGGGATATTTATCGTATGCGGCGTGATTCATAAATGGCTCCCTGATGTCGATAGCCTAAGATTAATCGATTAACCTTTTTTGAACAGCGTGGTAAACGCGATTAACCCGCCACTTTTGGCAATCTTCGCCGGCTTTGGCGGTTATCTGTGACGGTATTCACAGGTGAAAATGCAAATTTTTGGTTATTCGATTAATCTGTCTGCATTGGCTTCGATTAAGGAAACAAAATGAGCACCGTTACACTCGCCCAGGTGGCGCAGCGCGCGTCCGTCTCCACGGCTACCGTCTCGATGGTGTTGCACAATCGCGGGCGCATCTCCGACGCCACGCGGCAGCGGGTACTCCAGGCGCTTGACGAGCTGGGCTACGTCTACAACCAGACCGCCGCCAACCTGCGTAACCGCACCAGCAACATGGTCGGGCTGCTGCTGCACGACATCACCAACCCGTTCTACGGCGAGATGACGGCCGGACTTAGCCAGGAGATGGAGCGCCACGATCTGCTGCTGTTTCTCGCCAACAGCGAAGAGTCCGGCGAGCGGCAGCAGAAGTTTGTTGATTCCCTGATGCGCAACAACGCCTGCGGCATGGTGCTTTGCGCCGCCCGCGAAACGCCGCCGCTGTTCTTTGAAACGCTCAAACGCCGCAACATTCCGGCGATAATGGTGGTGCGCCCGCTGGACGACGTGGATTTTGATTTTGTCGGCACGGATAACTTCCTCGGCACGCAGCTGGCGACGCAGCACCTGATCCGGCTGGGCCACCGAAACATCGCTTTTATCGGCGGCAGCGAAAACTCTATCAGCCGCGCGCAGCGCATCGGCGGCTACAGCAGCAGGCTGCTGGAAAACCGCATTCAGCCTAAAGGCGAGTGGGTAGTGGCCTGCGCCGCGAGCCAAAGCGACGGCGCGAGGGTGGCGGAGGCGCTGTTCCAGCGTTACCCGGAAATCACCGCTGCGGTTTGTTATCAGGACATTGTGGCGCTGGGCGTTATGCAGACTTTACGCAGAATGGGCCGCACGCCGGGGCAGGACTTTGCGCTGGTGGGGTTCGACGATATTACCGAGGCCGCGCTGGTGCAGCCCGCCCTGACGACGGTTTCCGTCGCCGCCAAGGAGATTGGCCGCAAGGCGGGGGAGCTGCTGTTTAGTCGCATTCAGGGCAACGACGAGCCGCCAAAGCGCATTATCCTTCCGCCTACGCTGGTGGTGCGTGAATCATGCGGGTTTAAGTAAGGCCTACATTTATCAGGGGAATGAAGTCTTTTACTGATAACTGCCGCGGTTTGACATAAATTTCTAATTATCGGTGTTTTCGGCTGGCAGCCTTGCAACGGGCTGGTAACCTGAAAATGTTTTGTTAGCAGATTAATTAAAGAGAGTGAATATGGACGAAGCACAGATCCGCGTCGCGATTGCGGGCGCGGGCGGTCGTATGGGACGACAACTTATTCAGGCGGCCCTGGCGCTTGAAGGCGTGCAGCTTGGCGCCGCCCTTGAGCGCGCGGGCTCATCCCTTGTCGGCAGCGACGCGGGCGAACTGGCAGGCGTTGCGAAAACCGGCGTCACCGTGAGCGATAGCCTTGAGAAGGTGGTCAACGATTTTGACGTGTTTATCGATTTCACTCGTCCGGAAGGCACCCTGAGCCATCTGGCGTTCTGCCGCCAGCACGGCAAGGGCATGGTCATCGGCACCACGGGTTTTGATGACGCGGGCAAAAAGGCGATTCAAGATGCCGCCGCTGATATCCCGGTCGTCTTCGCGGCCAACTTTAGCGTTGGGGTGAACGTCATGCTCAAGCTGCTTGAGAAAGCGGCTAAGGTCATGGGCGACTACACCGATATCGAAATCATTGAAGCGCACCACCGCCACAAGGTGGACGCGCCGTCCGGGACCGCGCTTGCGATGGGCGAAGCCATTGCTCAGGCGATGGACAAAGATTTAAAACAGTGCGCCGTCTATTCCCGCGAAGGCTACACCGGCGAGCGAGTGCCTGGAACCATCGGCTTCGCCACGGTGCGGGCGGGCGACATTGTAGGTGAACACACCGCGATGTTTGCGGATATCGGCGAGCGCATTGAAATCAGCCACAAGGCTTCAAGCCGCATGACCTTCGCAAATGGCGCGGTTCGTTCCGCTTTGTGGCTAAGCGGTAAGAAAAAAGGTCTTTTCGACATGCAAGATGTGCTGAATCTTAATAGTTTGTAAAAAGAGTTACCCTTCGTGATGTGGTTATTTCAATCATAAGTGTTTGATTGGTGGGGCAATAGTTTATTGCCCTTTTTTATTTTTGGTGTTTAGATGTGTTTTTTATCTGAAAACTCCATAATCATAACTTTATCCTCCATTTTCTGTTGTCTTAATGTTAATTTTGACCATCTGGTCCACTTTTTTGCGTGCCATTGACGAAATTTTTATTCTTCCTGCCTCGCAATCGATTACCTGTGTTACTTTTGCTGTTCATTTCACCTCTCAATGCCGATCTTTTTAACCAGAGCGGTAAAATAGACATAAAAAGTTCGCCTTAAGGTAGACTTTTGCCCATCTTGTCCTTAGAATGCCGCCGTTTGTCAAAAATCCAAATGACAGGCTGTTTTGCATTTGATTCAGGCATAGGTTTTGAATTAATATGCGAATAAATTGAATGTTTATTCCCCTGGAGGACGTTTTGATTAAGTCAGCAATATTGGTTCTGGAAGACGGAACCCAATTCCACGGTCGGGCCATTGGGGCATCGGGTCAGGCAGTGGGAGAAGTCGTTTTCAACACATCAATGACCGGCTATCAAGAAATCCTCACTGATCCTTCCTACTCCCGCCAGATCGTCACTCTTACCTATCCTCATATCGGCAATGTCGGCACCAACTCCGCTGACGAAGAATCCTCCCAGGTACATGCGCAAGGCCTCGTCATTCGTGACCTGCCGCTGATTGCCAGCAACTACCGCAATACCGAGGACCTCTCTTCCTACCTGAAACGCCATAACATCGTGGCGATTGCCGATATCGATACTCGTAAGCTGACCCGCCTGCTGCGTGAGAAAGGCGCGCAGAACGGCTGCATTATTGCCGGTGACAACATCGATGCGACGCTTGCGCACGAGCGGGCGAAAGCCTTCCCGGGCCTGAACGGCATGGACCTGGCGAAAGAAGTCACCACCAAAGAAGCCTACGCGTGGCAGCAGGGGAGCTGGACGCTTGAAGGCGAACTGCCGGAAGCGGCAAAAGAAGAAGATTTACCGTTCCACGTGGTGGCCTACGACTACGGCGTGAAGCGCAATATCCTGCGTATGCTGGTAGACCGCGGCTGCCGCCTGACGGTTGTTCCGGCGCAGACCCCGGCGGCGGAAGTGCTGAAGATGAACCCGGACGGCATCTTCCTCTCCAACGGCCCCGGCGACCCGGCGCCGTGCGACTACGCCATCAGCGCCATCGAATCCTTCCTGGAAACCGACGTTCCGGTGTTCGGCATCTGCCTCGGCCACCAGCTGCTGGCGCTGGCAAGCGGTGCGAAAACCGTGAAGATGAAGTTCGGCCACCACGGCGGCAACCACCCGGTAAAAGATTTAGACCGCGACTGCGTGATGATTACCGCCCAGAACCACGGTTTTGCGGTGGACGAAACCACGTTACCGGCAAACCTGCGCGTAACCCACAAGTCGCTGTTCGACGGCACGCTGCAGGGCATTCATCGCACGGATAAACCCGCGTTCAGCTTCCAGGGCCACCCTGAAGCGAGCCCGGGCCCGCACGACGCCGCGCCGCTGTTCGACCACTTTATCGATTTGATTAAGCACTACCGCACTACTGCTAAATAATCAGGAGCCGAGAAAATGCCAAAACGTACAGATATAAAAAGCATCCTGATCCTTGGTGCAGGCCCGATTGTTATCGGCCAGGCGTGTGAGTTCGACTACTCCGGTGCCCAGGCGTGTAAAGCGCTGCGTGAAGAGGGTTACCGCGTCATTCTGGTGAACTCCAACCCGGCGACCATCATGACCGACCCAGAAATGGCCGATGCCACCTACATTGAGCCGATTCACTGGGAAGTGGTGCGCAAAATCATCGAAAAAGAGCGCCCGGATGCGGTGCTGCCAACCATGGGCGGCCAGACGGCGCTGAACTGCGCGCTGGAACTTGAGCGCCAGGGCGTGCTTGCCGAGTTCGGCGTCACGATGATTGGCGCAACCGCCGACGCGATTGATAAAGCCGAAGACCGCCGCCGCTTTGACGTGGCGATGAAAAAAATCGGTTTAGACACCGCGCGCTCCGGCATCGCGCACAACATGGAAGAAGCGCTGGCGGTTGCCGCTGACGTGGGCTATCCGTGCATTATCCGCCCTTCGTTCACCATGGGCGGCACCGGCGGCGGCATCGCCTACAACCGCGAAGAGTTCGAAGAAATCTGCGAGCGCGGTCTGGATCTTTCCCCAACCAAAGAGCTGCTGATTGACGAGTCGCTGATCGGCTGGAAAGAGTACGAGATGGAGGTGGTGCGCGATAAAAACGACAACTGCATCATCGTCTGCTCGATTGAAAACTTTGACCCGATGGGCATCCACACCGGTGACTCCATCACCGTCGCCCCGGCCCAGACGCTGACCGATAAAGAGTACCAAATCATGCGTAACGCCTCGATGGCGGTGCTGCGTGAAATCGGCGTCGAAACCGGCGGCTCCAACGTACAGTTCTCGGTGAACCCTAAGACCGGCCGCCTGATCGTTATCGAAATGAACCCGCGCGTGTCCCGCTCCTCCGCGCTCGCCTCTAAAGCAACCGGCTTCCCGATTGCCAAAGTGGCCGCGAAGCTGGCGGTGGGCTACACCCTCGACGAGCTGATGAACGACATCACCGGCGGCAAAACGCCTGCGTCGTTCGAACCGTCGATCGACTACGTTGTAACGAAAATTCCTCGCTTTAACTTCGAGAAGTTCGTCGGCGCAAACGACCGCCTGACCACGCAGATGAAATCCGTCGGCGAAGTGATGGCGATTGGCCGTACCCAGCAGGAATCGCTGCAAAAAGCGCTGCGCGGCCTGGAAGTGGGCGCAACCGGCTTTGACCCGAAAGTGAATCTGGACGACCCGGAAGCGCTGACCAAAATTCGCCGCGAGCTGAAGGATGCCGGTGCCGAGCGCATCTGGTACGTGGCCGACGCCTTCCGCGCGGGCCTGTCCGTCGACGGCGTGTTCAACCTGACCAACATCGACCGCTGGTTCCTGGTGCAAATCGAAGAGCTGGTGCGCCTGGAAGAGAAAGTCGAAGAAGTTGGCATCACCGGCCTGGACTACGGCTTCCTGCGCATGCTTAAGCGTAAGGGCTTTGCCGATGCGCGCCTGGCGAAGCTTGCGGGCGTTCGTGAATCCGAAATCCGCAAGCTGCGCGAGCAGCACAATCTGCACCCGGTTTACAAGCGTGTGGATACCTGCGCGGCGGAGTTCTCCACCGACACCGCGTACATGTACTCCACCTATGAAGACGAGTGCGAAGCGAACCCGAACAACGACCGTGACAAAATCATGGTGCTGGGCGGCGGGCCAAACCGCATCGGCCAGGGCATCGAGTTTGACTACTGCTGCGTTCACGCCTCTCTGGCGCTGCGCGAAGACGGTTACGAAACCATCATGGTCAACTGCAACCCGGAAACCGTGTCTACCGACTACGACACCTCCGACCGCCTGTACTTCGAGCCGGTTACCCTCGAAGACGTGCTGGAAATCGTGCGCGTTGAGAAGCCAAAAGGCGTCATCGTGCAGTACGGCGGCCAGACCCCGCTGAAGCTTGCGCGTGAGCTGGAAGCCGCTGGCGTGCCGATTATCGGCACCAGCCCGGACGCCATTGACCGCGCCGAAGACCGCGAGCGTTTCCAGCACGCGGTTGACCGCCTGAAGCTGAAACAGCCTGCAAACGCCACCGTCACCACCATCGAAATGGCGGTAGAAAAGGCGGCGCAGATTGGCTATCCGCTGGTGGTTCGTCCGTCATACGTGCTGGGCGGCCGCGCGATGGAAATCGTCTATGATGAAGTGGATTTACGCCGCTACTTCCAGACCGCGGTTAGCGTTTCCAACGATGCGCCGGTTCTGCTCGACCGCTTCCTCGACGATGCGGTAGAGGTGGACGTGGACGCCATCTGCGACGGCGAAACCGTGCTGATTGGCGGCATCATGGAGCACATCGAGCAGGCGGGCGTGCACTCCGGCGACTCCGCGTGTTCTCTGCCAGCCTATACGCTGAGCCAGGAAATCCAGGACGTGATGCGTCAGCAGGTGCAGAAGCTGGCCTTCGAGCTGCAGGTTCGCGGCCTGATGAACGTGCAGTTTGCGGTAAAAGACAACGAGGTTTACCTGATTGAGGTGAACCCACGCGCCGCGCGTACCGTGCCGTTTGTCTCTAAAGCCACCGGCATGGCGCTTGCGAAAGTCGCCGCGCGCGTGATGGTTGGGCAAACGCTGGTTGAACAGGGCATGACGAAAGAAATCATCCCGCCGTACTACTCCGTCAAAGAAGTGGTGCTGCCGTTCAACAAGTTCCCGGGCGTCGACCCGCTGTTAGGGCCAGAAATGCGCTCGACCGGTGAAGTGATGGGCGTGGGCCGCACCTTTGCGGAAGCTTTCTCGAAAGCGATGCTGGGCAGTCAGTCCACGATGCGTAAGCCGGGCCGCGCGCTGCTCTCTGTTCGCGAAGGCGACAAAGAGCGCGTGGTGGACCTTGCCGCCAAGCTCCTGAAGCAGGGCTTCGAGCTGGACGCGACCCACGGCACGGCTATCGTGCTGGGCGAAGCGGGCATCAACCCGCGCCTGGTGAACAAGGTGCACGAAGGGCGTCCGCACATTCAGGACCGCATCAAGAACGGCGAGTACACCTACATCATCAACACCACCGCCGGGCGTCAGGCGATTGAGGATTCCAAACTCATCCGCCGCAGCGCGCTGCAGTACAAGGTGCATTACGACACCACGCTTAACGGCGGCTTCGCCACCGCGATGGCGCTGAACGCCGACGCTACCGAAAAAGTTATTTCGGTGCAGGAAATGCACGCGCAAATCACCAAATAACCGCTTCGCATCCCTCGCAAAACCCGCTTCGGCGGGTTTTTTATTCGGTATAAGCTGCCTGTTTGTCGACGACCCGCCTTCAGAGTGTTCTGTATTTACTCCCAAAGTTGGCAAAACGAACTACATTTAATACTCAAATGATAAGAAATGACTTTCTTTAGGGAGATCGACATGCAAAACAAGATTCTCGTGGCTTCTATTTTCGCAGCAGCAACTCTGTTTACCGTCGCGGGCTGTTCGTCCAACCAGGCGGTGAAAACCACCGATGGTAAAACGATCGTTACCGACGGCAAGCCGCAGGTAGATGACGAAACCGGCCTGGTATCCTACAAAAATGCCGAAACCGGCAAAACCGAACAGATCAATCGCGATCAGGTGAAAAATATGAGCGAGCTGGATAACTAATCCCAACGCGCTCTTAGCTTCCCATAAGGCCCGCAGATTCACATCTGTGGGCTTTTTTAATGCCTGCTGACGGGAGTTTATTGGCACTAAAGTGCATGTTAGTCACACTTAATATATTCACCGTAATTATATCTAGTTGATATATTTGATAAATTTGTGATCGGTGTAAATGTTTTAGTGATGTTATTAAATGTAAATAAATTGTTCTGAAACCATAATGACCTCAGGGCCGTCGCGCGGCGACATCGCCCCTTTCGCTGCTCTCTTTTCAGCAAACCGTCGAGGTCATCAATGTTAAGAACCAAACTTTCACTGCTCACCTGCCTGGTTGCAGGCTCTCTTTCTCCTTCCCTATATGCCGCCCTGCCGGGCAAGCCCACGCTCGGCGCGGACGAAACTACCTTCGCCATTGTTGAGGTCGATCAGGCGGCTAGCGCCTATCAAAGCCTGGTAAAGGTAAAAGACGCGGCGGACGTTAGCGTCACCTGGAGCCTGTGGAACGGCGACGCGGGCCAGACCGCAAAAGTGCTGCTTGACGGCAGTCAGGTCTGGACGGGGCCGTCATCGGCCTCCGGCAGCGCGACCTTTAAGGTCAACAAAGGCGGGCGCTACGCGATGCAGGTGGCGCTGTGCAACAGCGAAGGCTGTACCACCAGCGACAGCAAGCAGATCGTGGTGGCCGATACCGACGGCAGCCATCTGCTGCCTCTACAAACCCCGCTGCGCGAAAACAACAAGCCTTACAGCAATAAGTCAGGCAAGGTCGTCGGGGCTTACTTTGTCGAGTGGGGCGTTTACGGGCGCGCATTCCCGGTGGACAAAATCCCGGCGCAAAACCTGACGCACATCCTCTACGGCTTTACGCCAATCTGCGGCGGCGACGGCATTAATGACAGCCTGAAGAGCATCGAGGGAAGTTTCCAGGCGCTACAGCGCGCCTGCGCCGGACGCGCCGATTTTAAAGTCGCGATTCACGATCCGTGGGCCGCGGTGCAGATGCCGCAGCAGGGCGTGAGCGACTGGGCCGCGCCTTACAAAGGCAACTTCGGCCAGCTGATGGCGCTCAAGCAGGCCAACCCTAACCTGAAGATTATCCCATCGGTCGGCGGCTGGACGCTTTCCGACCCGTTCCACTTCATGGGCGATAAAACCAAGCGCGATACCTTCGTCGCCTCGGTGAAGGAATTCCTCAAAACCTGGAAGTTCTTTGACGGCGTGGATATCGACTGGGAGTTTCCGGGCGGCGGCGGGCAGAACGTGACGCTGGGCAGCCCGACCGACGGCGCAACCTACGTGCAGCTGATGCACGATCTGCGCGCCATGCTCGATCAGCTCTCCGCCGAAACCGGCAAAACCTATGAGTTAAGCTCGGCGATTAGCGCCGGTCGCGACAAAATCGCCAAGGTGGATTATCAGGCGGCCCAGCAGTATATGGACCACATCTTCCTGATGAGCTATGACTTCTACGGCGCGTTTTCTCTGACCACGCTCGGCCACCAGACGGCGCTCTACGGCTCGGCTTCTAAACCCGACACGGATTACACCACCGACCACGGCGTTCAGGCGCTGCTTGCCCAGGGCGTAACGCCGGGCAAAATCGTCGTCGGCGCGGCGATGTACGGGCGCGGCTGGACCGGCGTTCACGGCTATCAGAACAACGATCCTTTCACCGGAACGGCTACCGGCCCGACGAAAGGCACCTGGGAAAACGGCATCGTCGATTACCGCCAGCTCGCCACCATGAAAGCCTCCGGGGAGTGGCAGTACAGCTACGACACGGCGGCCCAGGCTCCGTATCTGTTCAAAGCCTCCTCCGGCGATCTGATTACCTATGACGATGCCCGTTCGGTGGCGGCAAAAGGGCAGTATGTCCAAACCAATAAGCTCGGCGGCCTGTTCGCCTGGGAAATCGACGCCGATAACGGCGACATCCTCAACGCGATGAACGAAAGCCTCGGCAACGGCAGCGGCGGCACGCCGGTAAACCAGCCGCCGATGACCAGCGCGGGCACCAGCCAACAGGTTTCAGGCCCGGCGACGGTGACGCTGGACGGTTCGCTGTCCCGCGATCCGGAAGGGGGCGCATTGACCTACGCGTGGCGCAAGGTGAGCGGCCCGGACGTAACGATAAGTCAGGCTAATCAGGCAAAAGCAACCTTCAGCGTGGCGCAAACCACCGCCGACCAGGTGTGGGTATTCGAGCTGAAAACTACCGACACGGCGGGGCTAAGCTCTACCGCCCAGGTGCAGGTCACCAACAAAGCGCCGCAGGCCAACCGTCCGCCGCAGGTCACCATGCCAGCCGCGCAGAGCGTAGAATCGGGCAAGAGCATCACCGTTGTGGCGCAGGCAAGCGATCAGGATAACGACGCGCTGACCTACCAATGGACGCTGCCGACCGGTCTTACCGCGCCTTCGCTAACGGGCAGCTCGGTGACCATTACCGCGCCGACCGTAACCAGCGCAACCAGCTACACGCTGAGCGTTTCGGTTTCCGACGGCAAAAGCTCGACGGCGGGCAGCACGACGCTAACGGTGCAACCGGTTTCAGCTGGGGGTTCATGCGGTATTCCACAGGATCCGAATGCGGCTAACTACCCGACGTGGACATCGTCCAAGGTCTACAACACCGGGGACATTGCCAGCTATCGCGACCTGGTGTGGAAGGCGAAGTACTGGACGCAAAACAACGAGCCGAGCGCGACCGCCGAACAGTGGGAGCTGGTCAGCAACGTGACGCTACCGTGGAACAGCCTTGCGGCCTACGCCCAGGGTGCCAAAGTCAGCTACAACGGCCATCAGTGGAAGGCCGCTTACTGGAGCCAGGGGAACACGCCGGGAACGGGAAGCATCTGGCAGGATTTAGGTGCCTGTCAGTAATCGAGCGTAGGTAATACTACAAAGGCCGGGGGCAGATGCTTCCGGCCTTTGTTTTGTATACCCGTCATACTTCAAGTCGTGGAGAAGTTGGCTGCACTCACAAACCCCAGCCGCTTACTTTAGTAAGCTCCTGGGTGGCCGCCGACCCACAACTTGAATTATTTAGGGTATATATCTGTATAAGTTGGTTAAATATTTTTAATTTCTTCTTTTCGCAAAGCTGGCACTCTTTATCTTTCCGATCCGCTGTTTTTTTAGCATAAGCGTCATATGCTTTTGAAAGCGTTCCTCATGATGAGACCGGCATGATTCTGATTATTTATGCACATCCGTACCCGCAACACTCCCACGCCAACCGAAAGATGATAGAGCAGGCCACGCGGTTGCCTGACGTAGAAGTGCGTTCGCTCTACGAGCTTTACCCTGATTTCAACATCGATATTGCCGCCGAGCAGGAGGCGTTAAGCCGCGCCGATCTGGTCATCTGGCAGCATCCGATGCAGTGGTACAGCATGCCGCCGCTGATGAAGCTGTGGATCGATAAGGTTCTTTCGCACGGCTGGGCCTACGGCCACGGCGCAAAGGCGCTGCACGGTAAAAACGTGATGTGGGCGGTAACGACGGGCGGCGGCGAAGGGCATTTTGAGCTGGGCGATCATCCCGGCTTCGACGTGCTGGGGCAGCCGCTACAGGCGACGGCGCTTTACTGCGGCATGCGTTGGCTGCCGAGCTTTGCAATCCACTTCACCTTCGTATGCGATGAAAACACCCTTGAGGTGCAGGCCGAACAGTACCTTCAGCGTCTAGCCGACTGGCAGGAGGCATACCATGGATAGCCACAGCCTGATTCAGGCGTTGATTTACCTCGGCTCCGCCGCGCTTATCGTGCCCATCGCGGTGCGCCTGGGCTTAGGCTCGGTGCTCGGCTACCTGATTGCCGGCTGTATCATCGGCCCGTGGGGGCTGAGGCTTGTGACCGACGCGGAAACCATTCTGCATTTTGCTGAAATCGGCGTTGTGCTGATGCTGTTTGTTATCGGGCTTGAGCTTGACCCGCGGCGACTGTGGACGCTGCGCGCCTCGGTGTTTGGCGGCGGCTTTTTGCAAATGGCGACCTGCGGACTAGCGCTTGGCCTGTTCTGCATGCTGATGGGGCTGCGCTGGCAGGTTGCCGTGCTGATCGGCCTGACGCTTGCGCTTTCTTCTACGGCCATCGCCATGCAGGCGATGAACGAGCGTAACCTGACGATCTCGCCGATGGGGCGCAGCGCCTTCGCCGTGCTGTTGTTCCAGGACATTGCGGCAATCCCGCTGGTGGCGATGATCCCGCTTCTCGCCAGCAGCGGCGCAACCACGACGATTGCGGCGTTTTCAATTTCGGCGCTGAAGGTGGTCGGCGCGCTGGCGCTGGTCGTGCTGCTCGGCCGTTACGTTACGCGTCCCGTGCTGCGGTTCGTTGCCCGTTCCGGCCTGCGCGAAGTTTTCAGCGCCGTGGCGCTGTTCCTGGTGTTCGGCTTCGGCCTGCTGCTTGAGGAAGCGGGGCTGTCGATGGCGATGGGGGCGTTCCTGGCGGGCGTACTGCTGGCAAGCTCGGAGTACCGCCACGCGCTGGAAAGCGACATCGAGCCTTTTAAAGGCCTGCTGCTCGGGCTGTTCTTTATCGGCGTGGGGATGTCGATAGACTTCGGCACGCTGGTGGATAACCCGCTGCGCATTATCGCGCTTCTCGCGGGCTTCCTGGTGATTAAAACGCTGATGCTCTGGCTTATCGCCCGGCCGCTGAAGGTGCCGGGCAGGCAGCGCCGCTGGTTTGCCGTGCTGCTGGGGCAGGGCAGTGAATTCGCCTTTGTGATCTTCGGCACCGCGCGCATGGCGGAGGTGCTCGACGATAGCTGGGCGAAATCCCTGACGCTTGCCGTGGCGCTATCGATGGCGGCTACGCCGCTGCTGCTGGTGCTGCTGGGTCGCCTTGAGAAATCGGGCAAAGACCAGTCCCATGAGGCTGACGAGATCGATGAGGAACAGCCGCGCGTCATTATCGCGGGCTTCGGGCGCTTCGGGCAGATCGCCGGTCGTCTGTTGCTGACCAGCGGGGTGAACGTGGTGATTCTGGATCACGATCCTGACCACATCGAAACGTTGCGCAAGTTTGGTACCAAGGTATTTTACGGCGATGCCACCCGCGTTGACCTGCTGGAGTCCGCCGGTGCGGCTGGGGCGGAAGTGCTTATCAACGCCATCGACGATCCGGATGCCAACATGCAGCTTACCGAAATGGCGCAGGAGCATTTTCCGCATCTGCAAATCCTGGCCCGCGCGCGGGACATCAATCACTACATCCGCCTGCGGCAGGCCGGGGTTGAGATGCCAGAACGTGAAACGTTCGAAAGCTCGCTTAAGATTGGCCGCCGGGCGCTCGAAGGGCTGGGCGTGGGAAGCTATGAGGCGCGCGAGCGTGCCGACCACTTCCGGCGCTTCAACCTGCAAATGCTTGAAGAGATGGTGCCCACGGACGATGCATCGGCGGCAAGGGCGGACGTGTTTAAACGCAATAGCGCCATGCTGACGGAAGTGATCAACGAGGACCGCGCGCACCTGAACGTTATTCAGCGCCACGGCTGGCAGGGAACGGATGAGGGCGTTCACTCCGGGAAGCTCGCGGACGAACCGCCGGTGAAGCCGGATTAAAGCCATGAGTTGCGCTAACGCCTTGTTCGCGTTAGCGCCCGCCGATCCCGGCGTAGCAGAACGAAAAAATTTGTGCTCCTGCCGCGTAAGGGCAGTCGACGAAAGAATGCGCTTTACGTATAGTGGCGGCAATTTTTTCACCACCCTTGGGTTAATAGAATGATCAGTCTGATTGCTGCATTAGCGGTAGATCGCGTTATTGGCATGGAAAACGCCATGCCCTGGAACCTGCCTGCCGATCTGGCCTGGTTTAAGCGTACAACGTTAAACAAACCGGTTGTGATGGGGCGTTTGACGTGGGAGTCCATCGGTCGCCCATTGCCTGGCCGTAAGAACATCGTCATCAGCAGCAAGCCCGGCACCGACGATCGCGTTGAGTGGGTGAGCTCCGTTGACGAGGCGATTAAAGCATGCGGCGATGCCGAAGAGATCATGGTGATCGGCGGCGGGCGCGTCTATGAGCAGTTCCTGCCAAAAGCGCAGCGCCTGTATCTGACGCACATTGATGCGGAAGTGGAAGGCGACACGCACTTCCCGGATTACGATCCGGACGAGTGGCAGTCTACCTTTAGCGAGTTTCATGATGCGGACGAGCAGAACTCGCACGGCTATTGCTTCGAGATTCTGGAGCGTCGCTAAAGTTAGGGTGGATGGCGCTTGCGCTAATCCACCCTACAATTTGAGCGATTTGCGGGCCGGGTAAGCGCAGCGCCACCCTACAATTATTTGACGCTGGGTGTTTTGTAGGTCGGGTAAGCGCAAGCGCCACCCGACAAACCGCGCGAATACTTGGTATCACGCAACCGCGACTTCACCCTCGCCGGTATCTTTCTTCCGGTTCGACGGCTGGACGAAATAAGCCTTATCTTCCCAGCGCAGGCAGGTGAGATCCCCGCCCCAGCAGCAGCCGGTATCCAGCCCGTAAATGCCTTCCGGCGTGCCTTTGCCTTCAAGCGATGCCCAATGACCAAAGACTACCGAGTACGCGTCCGTCACCGGGCCGGGAATAGCAAACCACGGCTTGAGCGGCGCGGGCGCGCTTTCCGGCGTGTCTTTGCAGTACATATCCAGCTGCCCGTTCGGGAAGCAGTAGCGCATGCGGGTGAGGGCGTTGGTAATGAACCGCAGGCGGGCAAGCCCGCTAAGATCCTGCGACCAGTTGTTTGGCATGTCGCCGTACATGGCGTCGAGGAACAGCGGATAGCTGTCGCTTGAAAGCACCGCCTCCGCGTCGCGCGCGCAGGCGATGGCGGTGTCGATATCCCACTGCGGCGTAATGCCCGCATGCGCCATCACCAGCTTTTTCTCTTCATCAACCTGTATCAGCGGCTGACGACGCAGCCAGTTAAGCAGTTCATCCGCGTCCGGTGCTTCGAGCAGTTGGGAAACGCGGTCTTTCGGTTTATTACGGCTGATGCCCGCGTAAACCGCAAGCAGGTGCAGATCGTGGTTGCCGAGCACCAGGCGCACGCTGTCGCCTAAACCACGGACATAGCGCAGAACCTCAAGAGAGCCCGGGCCGCGCGCGACGAGATCGCCGGTGAGCCATAAAGTATCTTTGCCAGGCGTAAACTCAACCTGTTGCAGCAGGGCGATCAGCTCATCGTAGCAGCCGTGAACGTCGCCAATCAGGTATGTAGACATCGTATCAGTGAATGAAGGCTGGAATGGCCAGACGGAAGACCGGAATGGCGACGCGGAAGGCATCGCCCTGATAATCGACCATTTCATAATGGCCTTGCATGGTGCCCAGCGGCGTTTCTAGCACGGCGCCGCTGGTATAGCTGTATTCGTTACCCGGTTCGATATGGGGCTGAACGCCTATCACGCCCTCGCCCTGAACTTCGGTTTCGTGACCGTTGCCGTTGGTAATCAGCCAGTAACGACCCAGCAGCTGCACCGGTGTTCGCCCCAAATTCCTGATGGTCACGGTATAAGCAAAGACGAAACGTTCATTCTCCGGGGAGGACTGTGATTCGATATACACGCTTTGTACCTGAACACATACGCGGGGCGAATTTAACATCGTTAACTCTCCTTCGGCTGCTCGGGGTGGTCAGCCAAATAGTTTGCCAGCTTGCAGTACTGGGCGACTGAGATGTTCTCAGCACGCAGGGTTGCATCGATACCCAGCTCCGCCATGACGTCTGCGCTGAATAGATGGCCAAGGCTGTTGCGAATCGTTTTGCGGCGTTTGTTAAACGCTTCGGTGGTGATGCGGCTCAGCACGCGCAGCTCTTTTACCGGGTGCGGAATCGCCGCATGCGGCACCAGGCGTACGACGGCGGAATCCACTTTTGGCGCTGGCGTAAAGGCCGTTGGCGGCACTTCCAGCACCGGGATCACGTTGCAGTAATATTGCGCCATGACTGATAAACGACCATACGCTTTACTGTTCGGCCCGGCAACCAGACGGTTCACCACTTCTTTTTGCAGCATGAAATGCATGTCCGCAATGGCATCAGTATAGCTAAAGAGATGGAACATCAACGGCGTAGAGATGTTATACGGCAGGTTGCCAAAAACGCGCAGCGGCTGGCCGATTTTTTTTGACAGCTCGCCGAAGTCCATGGTCATTGCATCCTGCTGATAAATCGTCAGCTTCGGGGCCAGGAACGGGTGCGTCTGCAGGCGGGCTGCCAGATCGCGGTCGAGCTCGATAACGGTCATTTCGTCCAGGCGTTCACCCACAGGCTCGGTTAATGCACCGAGGCCGGGGCCGATTTCAACCATCGCCTGGCCTTTCTGCGGATTAATAGCGGAGACAATACTGTCGATAACGAACTGGTCATTAAGGAAGTTTTGTCCAAAACGTTTGCGGGCAAGGTGGCCCTGGTGGACGCGAGTATTCATTGAGTATTCGTAATCATTTTGATGGCGAGATTAAGCGCCGTAATAAAACTGCCGACGTCGGCTTTGCCCTGGGCTGCAAGTTCAAGTGCGGTCCCGTGGTCAACCGAGGTGCGGATAAAAGGTAAGCCTAAGGTGATATTCACCGCACGACCAAAGCCCTGGTACTTCAATACCGGTAAACCCTGGTCGTGATACATCGCCAGTACCGCATCGGCGTGGTCGAGATACTTGGGCTGAAAGAGCGTATCAGCCGGTAGCGGGCCGGTGAGGTTCATCCCGCGCGCGCGCATCTCGTCGAGTACTGGAATAATCGTATCAATCTCTTCCATGCCCATATGTCCGCCTTCGCCCGCGTGGGGGTTCAGGCCGCATACCAGCACGTGAGGCTGCGCGATACCAAACTTGGTTTGCAGGTCATGATACAGGATGGAGATTATCTGGCGTAATAATTCTGGCGTGATGGCCTCACTAATCGCTTTTAACGGCAGATGAGTCGTAGCCAACGCGACGCGTAGCTCTTCGGTTGCCAGCATCATCACGACTTTTTCGCTGTGCGAGCGCTCTTCAAAGAATTCGGTATGGCCGATAAACGGGATACCGGCATCGTTGATGATGCCTTTATGTACCGGGCCGGTAACCAGCGCCGCAAATTCGCCGCTGATACAGCCATCGCAGGCGCGAGCCAGCATTTCGACAACATACGGGCTGTTGCGCACGTCCAGTTGGCCAGCAACCACGGGTGCTCGCAGCGCGACGGGTAGGATTGTCAGCGTGCCTGCTGCCTGCGGTGTCGCCGGAAGATGGGGCTGATAGGGCTGAAGCGTTAGCGGGAGGCCAAGCAGTGCTGCACGTTCGAGAAGTAGTTCGGGGGCTGCGCAGACGACCAGTTCAACGGGCCAGTCACGCTGCGCGAGCGCGACAACCAGGTCGGGACCAATCCCGGCAGGTTCGCCGGGAGTGAGGGTCACACGAGCGACATTAGCCATTGCTGCCGATTATCTTCACGTAGGCACTGGCGCGCTGTTCCTGCATCCAGGTCTGCGCTTCTTCCGAGAACTTACGGTTAAACAGCATGCGGTAGGCACGATCTTTCTGCGCCGCGTCGGTCTTATCGACTTTGCGGGTATCCAGCAGCTGAATTAAATGCCAGCCAAAGGATGAATGCACCGGGGTGCTGGTTTGGCCTTTGCTCAGTTTCATGATCGCATCACGGAATGCCGGATCGTAGATATCTGGAGACGCCCAACCCAAATCGCCGCCCTGGTTGGCAGAGCCCGGATCGTCGGAGAACTCTTTCGCCGCTTTCTCAAAGGTGGTTTTGCCACTTTTGATGTCTGCTGCGATCTGTTCAAGTTTCACGCGTGCCTGGTCGTCGGTCATGATAGGTGACGGCTTAAGCAGAATGTGGCGAGCATGCACTTCGGTAACGGAGATGCTCTGGCTCTGACCGCGCAGGTCGTTCACCTTCAGAATGTGGAAGCCGACGCCGGAACGAACGGGCCCAACAATCTCACCTTTTTTCGCGGTAGCAAGCGCCTGGGCAAAGATAGAAGGCAGTTCCTGAATTCGGCCCCAGCCCATCTGTCCGCCCTTCAGCGCCTGCTGGTCTGCCGAATAGGTGATGGCCAGCTTGCCGAAGTCAGCGCCGTTTTGCGCCTGAGAAACGATGTCACGCGCCTGTTTTTCAGCCTCGTCTACCTGGCCAGACGTTGGATTTTCCGGCAGGGGAATCAGGATGTGGCTCAGGTTCAGCTCGGTGCTGCTGTCGTTTTGACTGCCGACCTGCTGCGCCAGAGAATCGACTTCCTGCGGCAGAATGGTCACGCGACGGCGCACTTCGTTGTTACGCACTTCGGAGATCGTCATTTCTTTGCGGATCTGACTGCGGTACGTGTTGTAATTGATGCCGTCATAGGCCAGACGACTGCGCATCTGATCCATGCTCATTTTGTTCTGTGCGGCAATGTCAGCAATGGCTTTGTCGAGCTGATCGTCGGTGATTTTCACACCCATTTTCTGACCCATCTGAAGGACGATTTGGTCCATGATCAGACGTTCCAGAATCTGGTGACGCAGCGTGCTGTCATCTGGCAACTGCTGGCCCGCCTGCTGGGCGTTTAATTTTACCGACTGCATTAAGCCGTCGACATCGCTTTCGAGTACTACGCCGTTGTTCACAACGGCTGCTACTTTGTCGACCACTTGTGGCGCCGCGAAGGTGGTATTCGCCACGAGGGCGAAACCGAGAAGCAGCGTTCTCCAGTTCTTCATACTTTTTCCATTTTTACTTAGCCGCAAAGCGGATTACGTTTTCAAGTCAAAGTGAATTACATCGAGCTTTGATACGGCAGGATGTTAGAACGCAACATCTGCTGTGTGCCCAGACCGTAGTTAGAACTCAGGCCGCGTAACTCGATGTTAAAGCCGAATACGTTGTCGTATTTGCTCTGATTATCTTCCCAACCGTTAATTTTACGTTCGTAACCAACACGAATCGCATAACAGCAGGAGCTGTACTGCACCGCAAGCATGGAGTCTGCGGACTGCTGCGCGTTGGTATCGTAATAATACGCACCTACGACGGACCAGCGATCGACAATCGGCCAGCTTGCTGCCATACCCACCTGCGAGATGCCATCTTTGTACTGATCGGCATTGGTATTGATGCCGGGGATCGTTGCGCTGATGTATTCCGGGCTGGCATAACGGTAGTTCAACTGCACCATGCGGTCGGTATCGCGACGATATTCAATCGCGCCGTTGCCGGTTGCGACGTTATCGAGGCGAGTATCGTACTGCACGCCACCACGTAAGCCCCAGCGATCGGTCATGCGCCAGTAGGTATCACCCGCCCAAACAACTGAGCCGGTTTCATCACCTTTTTCGCTGTTGATCGTTTCATCACCGGTGCGCGACTTCGTGAAGTAGTAGATTTGACCTACGGATACGTTAAAACGTTCAATGGCGGCATCATCATAAATGCGAGAAGTTACGCCGGTAGTCACCTGGTTTGCGGAAGCAATACGGTCAAGACCGCCGTAGGTACGATCGCGGAACAGACCGTTATAGTCTGACTGCAGCAGGGCTGAGTCGTAGTTATTGATATTGCTTTGGTCTTTGTACGGCACGTAGAGGTACTGCGCGCGCGGTTCAAGCGTTTGCGTCCAGCCTGCGGCGGAGTCCATATCACGATCGAAGATCAGCTTACCGTCCATTTTGAACTGCGGCAGGGTACGGTTAACGGTGCCATCCAGCTTGTTGGCGCTGGCGAGGTTAGTCGCATTCCCTTTGACGTAGTTACGATATTCGTCGAGGTTCGTCTGCTGATAGTGCGTCGCCATGACTTTGGCTTCGGTGTTCAGGCTTGCCCAACCGTTGGATAACGGCAGGCTGATGGTTGGCTCAACGTGCAGACGCGTGGCTTCCGGCAGGTTTTCGTTGACGTTGGTGAACTTCACCGCCTGGCCGTAAATACGCGTGTCGAACGGGCCGACGTCATTCTGGTAGTAGTTGACGTCAAGCTGCGGTTCGGCGCGGTAGGAGTTCCTGGTGCGCTGTGAGTCAAAGACCTGGAACTGCTTGGTCGAAAGCGTTGCATCGAAGTTTTGAACTGCGTAACCAACGCTAAATTTCTGGGTGGCGTAGCCGTCGGTGCTTGACCCGTACTGCGAGGTAAAGTCGTTAAAATACTTATCGTCGCTGACTTTGGTGTAGTCGGCGTTGAAGCGCCACACCTGGTCCATTACGCCGCTGTGGTTCCAGTAGAACAACCAGCGACGATCGCTGTCGCCCGGCTGTACGCCAGATTCGCTTTTGTATTCATCGTCAGAAGGCAAGTAGTCGAATTCCATGATGCCCGCACCCGCCTTGGTCAGGTAACGGAATTCGTTCTGCCATTGGATGCCGCCACGCTTATCAATATAGTGCGGCGTGATGGTGGCATCAAAGTTGGGGGCGATGTTCCAGTAGTACGGAAGCGAGAACTCAAAATAGTTCGTCGTGCTGTATTTGGCGCTTGGGATCAGGAAACCAGAGCGGCGCTTGTCGCCGATCGGCAGCTGCAAATAGGGGCTATAAAACACCGGTACCGGGCCCAGCTTGAAGCGGGCGTTCCAGATTTCAGCCACTTCTTCCTGGCGGTCCTGAATCACCGTGCTGCCAACGACGCTCCAGGTATTTGAACCCGGTAGACAGGAGGTGAACGAGCCGTTATCAAGGATGGTGTAGCGGTTATTGCCACGCTGTTTCATTACGTCGGCTTTGCCACGGCCCTGCCTGTCGACCATCTGGTAGTCGCCTTCCCAGACGTTGGTATCCTTGGTATTGAGGTTGGACCACGCTTTCGGACCTTTCAGGATGACCTGATTATCGTCGTAATGCACATTACCGAGAGCGTCTACCGTGCGTACAGGATCCGCCTGGCCTTCAACCTGCTTTTGGTGCAGTTGAACTTCATCAGACTGCAGGCGGCTATTACCTTGCTGAATGTCCACATTACCGGTAAAGACCGCGTTCTCAGGGTAATTTCCTTTTGCGTGGTCAGCAGTAATCGTAACCGGTAGGTTATTAGTGTCGCCTTCGATCAGGGGGCGGTTGTAGCTGGGCACGCCAAGCATACACTGCGAGGCAAGATCGGCAGCCAGACCTTGTTGGCTATAAAGCGCTGAGCCAATCAGGGTGGCCAGCAAGGTGGGAATACGTTTTTTCATACGTGTTATTCGTTGTTCCATCATCAATGGCTTAGCGTCGGCAAACGGTCAGAGACTAACTTACTCATCACCACAGCGCTAGTGTTAATCCTGCCCGTTCAGCAGTCTGCCGTTAGGCACCGCTATCAATGACGGGTATGATAAAGCAAATTCTAGCCGACAGCATGACGATTTGGGGAGTATATGCAGTATTGGGGAAAAGTACTCGGTGTCGCAATAGCACTTATTTTAGGCGGTGGCTTCTGGGGCGTGGTGTTAGGACTGCTGATTGGTCATTCAATCGACAAGATGCGCAGCCGCCGCAGCGCGTGGTTTTCGAACCAGCAGCAGCGTCAGTCGCTGTTTTTCAGCACCACCTTTGAAGTGATGGGGCATCTCACCAAATCGAAAGGTCGTGTCTCCGAAGCGGATATTCAGATCGCGTCACTGCTGATGGACCGTATGCAGCTGCACGGCACAGCGAGAAGTGCGGCACAGAACGCCTTCCGCATCGGGAAAGAGAACGGTTACCCGCTGCGTGAGAAAATGCGCCAGCTGCGCAGCGTCTGCTTTGGCCGCTTCGATCTGATTAGGATGTTTCTGGAAATCCAAATCCAGGCGGCGTATGCCGACGGCTCGCTGCATCCCAACGAGCGCCAGGTGCTGTACGTAATTGCCGAAGAGTTAGGCATCTCGCGCATGCAGTTCGACCAGTTCCTGCACATGATGGAAGGCGGTCAGCAGTTCGGCGGCGGTTACAATCAGTCGCAGGGCGGCGGCTTCCAGCAGCAGCGCGGCCCAACGCTTGAGGATGCCTGCAACGTGCTTGGCGTGAAAAGCGATGACGATCCGACGGTTATCAAGCGCGCCTACCGCAAATTAATGAGCGAGCATCACCCCGACAAGCTGGTCGCCAAAGGCCTGCCGCCGGAAATGATGCAGATGGCGAAGCAAAAAGCCCAGGAAATCCAGAAAGCCTACGATTTGATTAAAACGGCGAAAGGGTTCAAATAACCCAGGGTTAAGCAAAGAAAGCGGTGGATGGCGCATGCGCTTATCCACCCTACAATCCTAAACAACGTAGGTCGGGTAAGGCGAAGCCGCCACCCGACAATTACGGGCATCAGAAATCCGCAGGCGCCTTAAAGGTCATCGGCGTCCCGTAAGCGGGATGGGTGATGGTCAGCATCTCCGCATGCAGCTGCAAACGTGGCGCCATTGCCAGCGCTTCCGGCGTCGCGTAAAAACGATCGCCAAGAATTGGATGGCCCAGCGCCTGCATATGCACGCGCAGCTGGTGCGAACGGCCGGTGATCGGTTTGAGCAGAATGCGGGCGGTGTTATCCGCCGCATACTCCAGCACCTGATATTCCGTCTGCGCCGACTTGCCGGTTTCATGACACACCTTCTGCATCGGCCGGTTTGGCCAGTCGCAAATCAGCGGTAAATCCACCAGGCCTTCTTCCGGCTGAGGATGGCCCCAAACCCGCGCCACATACTGCTTCTTCGGCTCACGCTCGCGAAACTGACGCTTCAGCTCGCGCTCTGCCGCCTTGGTCAGCGCCACGGCGATAACGCCGCTGGTTGCCATGTCCAGACGGTGCACCGATTCTGCCTGCGGGAAGTCGCGCTGGATGCGCGTCATCACGCTGTCTTTATGCTCCTCAAGACGCCCCGGCACGGACAGCAGCCCCGAAGGCTTGTTGACCACCATAATGTGGTCATCCTGATAAAGGATGACCAGCCAGGGATCCTGTGGCGGGTTATAGGGTTCCATAATCATTACTGGTGCGTCACAACGATCAGACGCAGCGCATCCAGTCGCCAGTTCGCCTGCGCGAGGCTTTCCAGCACCTGCAGACGGTTGATTTCGATGGCTTCCAGCTCGTCATCGCGAATGTTGGGGTTAACGGCCTTCAGGGCCTCAAGGCGCGACAGTTCCGCGCTCAGCTTCTCGTCTGCCTCTTCGCGCGCCGCTTTGATCAGCACCTGGGCCGCTTCTTCAACCTTCTGTTCTGCCAACTGCAAGATAGCGTGAACGTCTGGCTGAACCGCGTTGACCAGTTTGCTGCCGGTGTGGCGGTTAACGGCGCTAAGCTGGCGGTTAAAGCTTTCGAACTCCACCTGCGCGGCGAGGTTGGTGCCGTTTTTGTCCACCAGCATACGAACCGGCGTTGGCGGCAGGAAGCGGTTGAGCTGCAGCTGCTTCGGCGCTTTCGCTTCAACCACGTACACCAGCTCAACGAGCAGCGTGCCGACGGGCAGCGCTTTGTTCTTCAGCAGCGACAGCGCGCAGCTGCCGGTATCGCCGGAAAGAATCAAATCCAGACCGTTGCGGATGATTGGGTGTTCCCAGGTCACGAACTGCGCGTCTTCGCGGGAAAGGGCGACGTCGCGCTCGAAGGTAATGGTGCAGCCATCTTCGGGCAGGCCAGGGAAATCCGGCACCAGCATATGATCGGACGGCGTCAGCACGACCATGTTATCGCCGCGGTCGTCCTGGTTAATACCGACGATATCAAACAGGTTCATGGCGAAGTTCACCAGGCCGGTATCGTTATCCTGCTCGGAAATCGCCTGCGCCAGCGCCTGGGATTTTTCGCCGCCGTTGGAGTGGATCTCCAGCAGGCGGTCGCGGCCCTGCTCAAGCTGCAGCTTCAGCGCGTCATGCTGTTCGCGGCAATGCTTGATCAGCGTCTCGAAGCCGTCAGTGTTTTCCGGCGCGGCGAGGTACTCGATAAGCTGCGTGTAGACGTTATCGTAGATCGCGCGGCCCGTCGGGCAGGTGTGCTCGAAGGCATCCAGCCCTTCGTGGAACCACTGCACCAGCACGGACTGGGCGGTTTTTTCCAGATAAGGCACGTGAATCTGAATATCGTGCGCTTGGCCGATACGGTCCAGACGGCCAATACGCTGCTCCAGCAGATCCGGGTTAAACGGCAGGTCGAACATCACCAGGTTGCTGGCAAACTGGAAGTTACGGCCCTCTGAGCCGATTTCCGAGCACAGCAGCACCTGCGCGCCGGTGTCTTCTTCCGCAAACCAGGCGGCGGCGCGGTCGCGTTCAATGATCGACATGCCTTCGTGGAACACGGCGGCGCGGATGCCTTCGCGCTCGCGCAGAACCTGCTCAAGCTGCAGAGCGGTAGCGGCCTTGGCGCAAATCACCAGCACTTTGTGGGAGCGGTGACTGGTCAGGTAGCCCATCAGCCATTCGACGCGCGGATCGAAGTTCCACCAGGTGCCGGAATCGCCTTCAAACTCCTGATAAATCTGCTCCGGATAGAGCATATCGCGGGCGCGGTCTTCAACCGATTTGCGCGCGCTCATAATGCCGGAGACTTTGATCGCCGTCTGATACTGCGTTGGCAGCGGCAGGCGAATGGTATGCAGCTCGCGTTTCGGGAAGCCTTTTACGCCGTTACGGGTGTTACGGAACAGCACGCGGCTGGTGCCGTGGCGGTCCATCAGCATGGAAATCAGCTCCTGGCGCGCGGCGTCGCTGCCGTCGCGATCGCTGTTTGCGGTTTGCAGCAGCGGCTCGATATCCTGCTCACCGATAAGCTCGCCCAGGGCGTTCAGCTGATCGTTGGTCAGCGGGTTACCGGCCAGCAGCAGGGCAACGGCGTCCGCAACCGGGCGGTAATTTTGCTGTTCTTCAACGAACTGCTCGAAGTCGTGGAAACGGCTCGGGTCCAGCAGGCGCAGGCGCGCGAAGTGGCTTTCCATCCCCAGCTGTTCTGGTGTAGCGGTCAGCAGTAGCACGCCCGGCACGCGCTCGGCGAGCTGTTCGATGGCCTGATATTCACGGCTTGGCGCGTCTTCGCTCCACACCAGGTGGTGAGCTTCGTCGACCACCATCAGATCCCACTCGGCGTCGCACAGGTGCTCAAGGCGCTGCTTGCTGCGGCGCACGAAGTCCAGCGAGCAGATAACCAGCTGTTCGGTTTCGAACGGGTTATCGCTGTCGTGCTGGGCTTCGGCGTAGCGTTCGTCGTCGAACAGGGCAAAGCGCAGGTTAAAGCGGCGCAGCATTTCCACCAGCCACTGGTGTTGCAGCGTTTCTGGCACCACGATTAGCACGCGTTCGGCGCTGCCGGCCAGCAGCTGCTGGTGCAGGATCATCCCGGCTTCGATGGTTTTACCCAGGCCAACCTCGTCCGCCAGCAGCACGCGCGGCGCATGGCGGCGACCCACGTCGTGGGCGATATTCAGCTGGTGCGGGATGAGGCTGGTGCGCATGCCGCGCAGGCCGCTCCACGGCTGACGATACTGTTCGCTCTGGTATTTGCGGGCGCGATAGCGCAGGGCAAAACGATCCATGCGGTCAATCTGACCGGCAAACAGACGGTCCTGCGGCTTGCTGAACACCAGCTTGCTGTCGAGGAACACTTCGCGCAGCATCGCGTTGGCTTCTTCGGTGTCCAGACGGGTGCCGATATAGGCTAGCAAGCCATTTTCTTCTTTAACTTCATCAACTTTGAGTTGCCAGCCTTCATGGCTGGTGACGGTGTCGCCCGGATTAAACATCACGCGGGTAATAGGCGAGTCGTTTCTGGCGTACAGGCGATTTTCACCGGTGGCAGGGAAAAGCAGGGTTACCATTCGTGGGTCTAAAGCAACGACGGTTCCAAGTCCCAGTTCGCTTTCGGTATCGCTGATCCAACGTTGACCAAGTGTAAAAGGCATAAGATTTCGGCTCTATTTTCAGTGACTAAGATATGCAGGCAATAGCATAACCACCGCGCACAAAGTGGGGCGGTAGTTCAAAAGTAGATGTCTGGGTGTTTCAGGAGGGCGCTATGGTACTGGAAGGCAACGCGTTCGTCACCTACTCGTCATACTTCAAGTTGCAGGGGCGTTGGCGGCACTCCCTCACCCCGGTCACTTACCTAAGTAAGCTCCTGGAGATTCTCTCCCTTGCCGCCCACCCGCAACTCGAATTATTTAGAGGATGTCAAAATAGCCCCAGTTGCCCAGTCATCAGTGTAGCAAAGTCATCCTCCAGGAAAGGTAAAATTCCTTCCGCCACCGGCTGGAGCTGGCGCGTAAGGTAATGGTCGTAATCAAGCGGCGACTGCTGGTAGTCCACGGGTTCCGGGCCGCCTAGCGTCATAACGTATTTGATGGTCCCGCGATTCTGATACTGCGCGGGCCGCCCCAGGCGCTGATTATGCTCGTCCGCAAGCCTCGCGGCGCGCACGTGCGGCGGAACGTTCTTCTGATATTCACTCAGCGGCCGACGCAGCCTTTTGCGGTACACCAGCTGGGCGTCCAGCTCGCCCGCCATCAGGCTGGCGATCGTTTCGCGGATGTAATCCTGATACGGCTCGTTGCGGAAGATCTTCAGATACAGCGCCTGCTGAAACTGCTGGGCAAGCGGCGTCCAGTCGGTGCGCACCGTTTCCAGCCCCTTAAAGACCATGCGCTGCTTATCCCCTTCCTGGATCATCCCCGCGTAGCGCTTCTTGCTGCCTTCAACCGTGCCGCGAATGGTGGGCATCAGGAAGCGGCAGAAATGGGATTCGTATTCGATTTCAAGCGCGCTGGTGATTTGCTGCGTTTCCTGCAAATGCTGCGTCCACCAGCTGTTCACGTGGGCCACGAGCCGTTTGCCGATACGCTCCGCGTCTTCCTCCGAATGGGCCTTTTTCAGCCAGACGAAGGTTGAGTCGGTATCGCCGTAAATCACGTCGAAGCCCTGAGATTCGATAAGCTCCTTGGTTTTCAGCATGATCTGGTGCCCGCGCATGGTGATCGACGAGGCGAGGCGAGGATCGAAGAAGCGGCAGGCGCTGGTGCCCAGCACGCCGTAAAAGGCGTTCATAATGATCTTCAGCGCCTGGGAAAGCGGCTTGTTGCCGTGGCGCTTTGCCTCGTCGCGGCCGTGCCAGATCTGGCTGACGATCTCCGGCAGGCAGTGCGTGGTTCTGGAAAAATACGCGCCGATAAAGCCTTCCACCGCGTGTTCGGCATCGGGCTGCGCCATGCCTTCAACCAGGCCAACCGGGTCAATCAGAAAGGTGCGGATGATCGACGGGTACAGGCTTTTGTAGTCGAGCACCAGCACGGAGTCGTACAGGCCGGGGCGCGAATCCATTACATAGCCGCCCGGGCTTGCCTGCGGCGGAATTTCGCCGAGGTTTGGCGCAACGTAACCGGCGCGGTGCATGCGTGGAATATAAAGGTACCCAAACGCCGCGACCGAGCCGCCGTGCCTGTCGAGGGGCAGGCCGTTAACCGTGGCGCGTTCCAGCAGGAACGGCATCAGCTCGGTTTTGTGGAAAATTCTCGTCACCAGCTCGCAGTCTTTGAGGTTGTACTTCGCAAGCGCGGGCTTGTCCTCGGCAAAACGGCGGTTAATCTCGTCCATTCTGTCCCACGGGTTGTCTATCGATTTCCCTTCCCCGAGCAGCTCGCGTGAAACCGCCTCCAGCGCAAACGATGAGAAATTCCAGAAGGCCGACTTCAGCGCGTCGATGCCGTCGATGATGACGCGCCCGGCGGCCTGCGCGAAGAAAACGCCCTGTTTAAAACCGTGCTCGCGCCATTCCAGCAGGCTGCTTTCGCGCCCGAGGCGCAGCGGCACCTGATAGCGGTCCGCCATTTTTTGCAGCACCCGTAGGTCGAACTGAACCACGTTCCAGCCGATCAGCACGTCGGGATCGTGCTGCACAAACCAGGCGTTAAGCTTTTCAATCAGCAGCGGGCGGCTGGCGACGTATTCGAGGGTAAAGTCCAGGCCGCGGGCGTCGCCGTTTTCCGGCCCGAGCATATAGACGATGCGCTGCCCGCAGCCTTCAAGCCCGATGCAGTATAGCTCGCCGTGGCGGTTGGTTTCGATATCCAGCGACACCCATTTCAGCGGCGGGCGGTACTCCGGCGCGGGCTTGAGCCTGGTTTCAGCTATCACGCCGCTGCCGTCTTCGCCGCTAAACCAGACGGGCGCGGTGATAAAGCGCTCCATCAAAAAACGTTCCGGCGGGCGGATATCGGCTTCATAAACCGTGACGCCACCGTCGCGCAGCAGCTTTTCCATGCGCATGAGCTGGCGGTGCTGGCGGCAGTACAGCCCGCAGACGGGCTGGCGATGGAAATCTTTCAGGGAAAGGGGCGTTAGCCGATACTGGCTTTCGTTGGCTAACAGGCGCGCGGCCTGGGCCTGCTGCTGCTGGGGAATGAACGCGACGGATTCCTGGTACGGCAGGCGCACTTTAACCGGGCCATCGTCCGTTGCCAGCCAGAAATCAACTTCGGTACCACGTGGGGTGTCGCGCCAGTGACGCGTGAGCAGAAACCCCTGACGAGCTTGCGACACGCTACATTCTCATAAAGGAAAAGTGGTCTGATTATAGACCACTTCGCCGTTAATTACTGCTTTTATGTACAGTGCTTATTGGCCGTAATAGGCCTTCGCGCCGTGCTTGCGCAGGTAGTGCTTGTCGAGCAGGGTCTGCTGCATGTCCGGAAGTTCCGGCGCCAGCTGGCGGCAGAAGATGCCCATATAGGCGACTTCTTCCAGCACGATGGCGTTATGAACCGCATCCAGCGGATCTTTCCCCCACGCAAACGGGCCGTGGGAATGCACCAGCACGCCGGGCATTTGCAGCGCGTCGATGCCGCGTTCCGCAAAGGTTTTGACGATCACCTCGCCGGTTTGCCATTCGTAGTCGCCGTTTATCTCTTCATCGGTCATTTTGCGGGTGCAGGGAATGGAGCCGTAGAAATAGTCGGCGTGGGTGGTGCCGGTGGCGGGGATGGACTGCCCGGCCTGCGCCCAGATGGTGGCATGGCGGGAATGGGTGTGGACAATGCCGCCGATGTGCGGGAAGTGCTGGTACAGCAGCCGGTGGGTTGGAGTATCGGAAGACGGTTTTTTAGTGCCTTCAACAACTTCGCCCGTTTCCAGGCTTACCACCACCATATCTTCAGCGGTCATAACGCCGTAATCCACGCCCGACGGCTTGATGATCAGCACGCCGCGTTCGCGATCCACCGCGCTGACGTTGCCCCAGGTCAGGGTAACAAGATGGTGCTGCGGCAGTGCCAGGTTGGCTTCGAGCACCTGGCGTTTGAGATCTTCTAACATGTTGAATCCTTAGCCTGAAGGCCACCCTCACCCTAACCCTCTCCTGGGAGAGGGGACAAAATCCGCCCTCGCCTGGGGGAGAGGGTCGGGGTGAGGGCGATACCCATTAGCGTTTAAAGCCGTAATAAACCTCGTTCCAGCGCAGGGCGTCCTTGAACGCGGGCAGACGGGTTTCGTTATCGATAACCGTAAGCTCGATGCCGTGCAGCTCGGCGAACAGGCGCATATCGTCAAGCGTCAGGGACTGGCTGAAGACGGTGTGGTGCGCGCCGCCCGCCAGAATCCAGGCTTCGGAGGCGGTTGGCAGATCCGGCTGGGCCTTCCACAGCGCGTTGGCGACAGGCAGCTTCGGCAACTGGTGCGGAGCTTCAACCGCATCAACGCAGTTGACCAGCAGGCGGAAGCGATCGCCAAGATCGATAAGGCTGGCGTTCACCGCCGGGCCGGTTTTAGTGGAGAAGATCAGGCGCGCGGGATCCGCTTTGCCGCCGATGCCGAGGTGTTGAACGTCGAGGATCGGTTTTTCCGCGGTCGCAATCGTCGGGCACACTTCCAGCATGTGCGAGCCGAGCACCATGTCGTTACCGTTTTCAAAGTTGTAGGTGTAGTCCTCCATAAAGGAGGTGCCGCCCGCAAGGCCGCTGGACATCACCTTCATAATGCGAAGCAGGGCGGCGGTTTTCCAGTCGCCTTCCCCCGCAAAGCCGTAGCCCTGCTGCATCAGGCGCTGTACGGCAAGGCCCGGAAGCTGCTTCAGGCCGTGCAGATCTTCAAAGGTGGTGGTGAACGCGTGGAACCCGCCGTCTTCGAGGAAGCGCTTCATGCCAAGTTCGATGCGCGCGGCGTCCAGCACGTTCTGTCGCTTGTCGCCGTTGAGCTGCGCGGCCGGCGTCAGGCGGTAGCTGCTTTCATATTCATCCACTAACGCGCTCACGTCGCCATCGCTCACCGCGTTGACTACCGCAACCAAATCGCCCACGGCGTAGGTATTTACCGCGAAGCCGAACTTCATCTGCGCCGCGACTTTGTCGCCGTCGGTGACCGCCACTTCACGCATGTTGTCGCCGAAACGCACCACTTTTAGCTGACGGGTATCCTGCTTAGAAACGGCCTGACGCATCCACGCACCGATACGCTTGTGCGCCTGCGGATCCTGCCAGTGGCCGGTGACTACGGTGTGCTGCTGGCGCATACGGGCACCGATAAACCCGAACTCGCGGCCGCCGTGCGCGGTCTGGTTCAGGTTCATGAAGTCCATGTCGATGGTGCCCCACGGGATCTGCGCGTTGAACTGGGTGTGGAACTGCAGCAGCGGCTTGGTCAGAATACTCAGGCCGTTAATCCACATTTTGGCCGGTGAGAAGGTGTGCAGCCAGACCACCATCCCGGCGCACCTGTCGTTGTAGCTGGCGTCGCGGCAGATAGCGGTGATTTCGTCTGGCGTCGTTCCCAGCGGCTTAAGCACCATCTTGCACGGCAGGCGGGCTTCTTTATTCAGCTCGTTCACCACCTTTTCGGCATTCTGCGTCACCTGGCGTAGCGTTTCCGGGCCGTAGAGATGCTGGCTGCCAATTACAAACCACACTTCATACTGTTCAAAAATGTTCATCGTCATGTCCTTAATGGGAAGTCGCGGCCCGTTGGGCGGGCGCTGCCGCTACAGGGGCTGAAGGGAGATAATGGTGTTCCGCGCTGGTGGCCCACTGCTGGTAGCGGCGATAAAGCTGCTCGAAGCGCTCAGCACGTTGCGGATTCGGTTCAAGGGTGCTTTCGATCTGGCTTGCCATCGCCTGCTGGGCCTGCGAAATATTCGTGTGCTGGCCCGCCGCCACGGCGGCAAAAATGGCAGCGCCGAGCGCGCAGCACTGATCGGAGGCGACGATTTGCAGCGGCCGGTTCAGCACATCGCAGCACACCTGCATGATGACCGGTGATTTACGGGCGATGCCGCCCAGCGCCATCACGTTGGTCACCGGAATACCCTGCTCGGTGAAGCATTCCATAATGGCGCGCGCGCCAAAGGCGGTGGCGGCAATCAGCCCGCCGAACAGCGCGGGGGCGTCGGTTGCCAGATTCAAATCGGTAATCACGCCTTTCAGGCGCTGGTTGGCATTCGGCGTGCGGCGGCCGTTGAACCAGTCGAGCACCACCGGCAGATGTTCAAGGGAGGGGTTTTTGGCCCAGGCTTCGGTCAGCGCGGGCAGCAGCTGTTTTTTGCTGGCGTTGATTTGGCTGCGCAGCTCCGGGTGCGCACACGCAAGCTGCTCAAGCGGCCAGCCGAGCACGCGGCCAAACCAGGCGTAGATATCGCCAAAGGCGGACTGCCCCGCCTCCAGGCCAATAAAATCTGGGATCACGCTGCCGTCGACCTGGCCGCAGATGCCTTTTACCGCGCGGTCGCCCACGGTGGGCTTGTCGGCAATCAGGATATCGCAGGTGGAAGTGCCGATGACTTTGACCAGCGTGTTCGGCTGCGCCCCGGCGCCCACGGCCCCCATATGGCAGTCAAACGCGCCGCCGGAAATCACCACGCTTTGCGGCAGGCCCAGGCGTTCCGCCCATTCGGCGGAAAGATTGCCGACCGGAATGTCCGCCGTCCAGGTTTCGCTGAACATCGGGTACTCAAGATGCTGGTTGATGATCGGGTCGAGCTCGTCGAAGAAGGCGGCGGGAGGCAGGCCGCCCCAGTCCTCGTGCCACAGAGATTTGTGGCCTGCGCTACAGCGCCCGCGGCGAATGTCCTGTGGGTGGGTGGTGCCGGAAAGCAGGGCGGGAACCCAGTCGCACAGTTCGATCCACGAGACTGCAGCTTGGGCAACCTGCGGATCGGCGCGGGTGACGTGCAGGATTTTGGCCCAGAACCACTCGCTGGAATAAATGCCGCCGATGTAGCGCGAATAATCGTTTTTGCCGGGCTGATGGCACAGGCGGGTAATGGCCTCGGCTTCTTCAACCGAGGTGTGGTCTTTCCACAGCACGAACATGGCGTTCGGGTTGTCGGCGAATTCAGGGGTGAGGGCCAGCACGCGGCCGTTGGCGTCTATCGGCGCGGGCGTTGAGCCGGTGCTGTCTACGCCAATGCCGCAAATGGCGGCGCGCTGTTGCGGGCTAAGCTCTGCCAGCACGGTTTTCAGCGCCTGCTCCATTGAATCAATATAGTCCTGCGGATGGTGGCGGAACTGGTTGTTGGGCGCGTCGCAGTAGCGGCCTTCCTGCCAGCGCCGATACCATTCAACGCTCGTGGCCAGTTCGGCCCCGTTCTCACAATCCACCGCTAAGGCGCGCACAGAATCGCTGCCAAAATCGAGGCCCAGCGCAATCGACATTTTCTCACTCCACGGGTAATCATTCATGCAGTGAACAGTAGGTTTTGCAGAAAAAAAACGTCAGGTCGTAATCGCTGTAGTTATGGAGAATATTGCTGTGGCATCGTGAAATGTGACGCTCCGCAAATATTCGATGTGGACTTTTCTGCCGTCGTTATAGACACTTTGGTTGTCATCACAAAAGCCTGTGGTTGCCGCTTAAAAAGCGTAGGTGCTTATCGGTTACGGCTTTATGATAAAAATCAGCCTGTTCGCTTAGATGCCGTTGAGGGGGATAAGACGTTAAGCATGGATATGGACAAATTGTTTCTGTTGATCCCTTTTAAGAGCGAGCGTGACGATGCCTGAACTGCAAAACGATCCCCTGTTACCCGGCTACTCCTTTAACGCTCATCTGGTGGCGGGATTAACGCCCATTGAGGCGCTGGGGCCGCTCGATTTTTTCATCGACCGGCCGCTGGGCATGAAGGGCTATATCCTCAACCTCACCGTGCGCGGCGAGGGGGTTATCAACAACCAGGGGAAAAACTACGTGTGCCGCCCCGGCGACATGCTGCTGTTTCCGCCGGGCGAGGTGCACCACTACGGGCGCGCGCCGGAAAGCAAAGAGTGGTATCACCAGTGGGTTTATTTCCGCCCGCGCGCCTACTGGCAGGAGTGGCTAAACTGGGAGCCGATTTTCGCCCACACAGGTTTTTATCGCCCGGACGACGCCCATCAGGCAGGCTTTTCGCAACTTTTTCAGCAGATTATCGACGCCGGGCAGGCGCAGGGGCGCTACGCCGAACTGCTGGCGATTAATCTGCTGGAACAGCTTCTGCTGCGCCGCATGGAGGTGCTAAGCGCCTCGCTCAATCCGCCGCTCGATAACCGCGTGCGGGACGCCTGCCAGTACATCAGCGACCACCTTGCCGATAGCCATTTTGATATCGCAAGCGTGGCGCAGCACGTCTGCCTGTCGCCGTCGCGCCTGTCGCACCTTTTCCGCCAGCAGCTCGGCGTCAGCGTTTTGAGCTGGCGCGAAGATCAGCGCATCAGCCAGGCGAAGCTGCTGCTCAGCACCACGCGGATGCCGATTGCAAGCGTTGGGCGCAACGTGGGCTTTGAGGATCAGCTCTACTTTTCGCGGGTTTTCAAAAAGTGTACCGGGGCAAGCCCGAGCGAGTTTCGTGCGGGCTGTGAATAACCGCTATTATTGATTCATACAAATGATGCCTTGACGGTTGTCTGCCCACTCAGGAGAATCGCCCACTCGTTTCTCGACGGATGCTTTATGGAAGCTTTGCTGGAACACTTTATTACTCAGTCCGTGGCGTATTCGCTCCTCGCGGTGATGCTGGTGGCCTTTCTCGAGTCGCTGGCGCTGGTCGGGCTGATTCTGCCGGGCACGGTCATGATGGCGGGCTTAGGCGCGCTTATCGGCAGCGGTCAGGTGGATTTCTATCAGGCGTGGGGCGCGGGGATTATCGGCTGCCTGCTCGGCGACTGGATCTCGTTCTGGCTTGGGCGACGCTTTAAAGGGCCGCTGCACCGCTGGTCGTTTATGAAGAAAAACAAGGCGCTGCTGGATAAAACCGAGCACGCGCTGCACCGGCACAGCATGTTCACGATTCTCATCGGGCGCTTTGTCGGCCCTACGCGTCCGCTGGTACCGATGGTGGCGGGGATGCTCGACCTGCCGCTGGCGAAGTTTATCGTTCCCAATATTATCGGCTGCCTGTTCTGGCCGCCGCTCTACTTTATGCCCGGCATTCTGGCCGGTGCGGCCATCGACATTCCGGCGGATATGCAAAGCAGCAGCTTTAAGTGGCTCCTGCTGGGCGTAGCGTTGCTGATCTGGGTGGCGGCGTGGCTGTGCTGGCGCTGGTGGCGCAGCGGCAAGTCCGGCACCGACAGTCTGACGAGTTTTCTGCCGCGCGGGCGTCTGCACTGGCTTGCTCCCGCCATGCTGGTGGTGGCAATCGGCAGCTTCGTGGCGTTACAGATGCACCCGTTGATGCCTATCTACCTGAAAATTCTCTGGAAGGTGTTAACCGGCCAGCACTAGCCGGTAATGCCGAGCAGCGACGAGGCGCTCGCTTCGCCGCTCAGCAACGTGGCCGTATCGCCATCCCAAAAGATGCGGCCATCCACCACGACTAAGCTTCTTGGCGCGATGCGCGCCGCGTCCTCAATGCTGTGGGAAACCATCAGCAGCGTGAGCTGTTGCCGTTTGCAAAGCTCGTCAAGCAGCTGCAGCATCTCCTGGCGCAGCGCCGGATCGAGGGCGGAAAAAGGCTCGTCGAGCAGCAAAACCGGCTGTTTGCGGACCAGGCAACGCGCCAGGGCGACGCGCTGCCGCTGCCCGCCGGAAAGCTGCGACGGCAGCCTGTCCAGCAGGTCGCCAATCGCCATCTGCCCGGCGATGGTTTCCAGCCGCGCCAGCTGGTCCTGATTCAGCTTCAGCCCCGGGTGCATGCCCAGGCCGATATTCTGCCGTACCGTCAGGTGCGTGAAGAGGTTGTTTTCCTGAAACAGCATGGAGACCGGGCGCCGCGCGGGGGCGCTGTGGGTATGGTCTTCGCCATCCAGCATGATTTCCCCCTGGGCGGGCTTCAGAAAACCGGCGATCAGGCTTAGCAGGGTGCTTTTCCCGGCACCGCTCGGCCCAAGAATGGCGACGCGTTCGCCCGCCGCCACGTTGAGCGAAAAGCGCATCGGCAGGTGATGATAGAGCCAGGTTACATTAGTCAGCGTTAGCATGGCGTCCCGGTAGTTTTTCAATCAGGGTGAACAGAGCAAAGCAAAGCGTCAGCAGGATGAGCGCGGTCACCGCGCCGTCCTGGCTGCGGTACGAACCAATCTGCTGGTAGAGATAGAACGGCAGGGTGCGGAAATCCTCGTTGCCAAACAGCGCCACCACGCCGAAATCGCCAATAGACAGCACGCAGGCAAACGCCAGCGCCTGGGCAAGCGGGATTTTCAGCGCCCGCAGCTCGATGAAACGCAGGCGGTTTAGCCCTTTAATATCCAGCGACCGGCACAGCCTGCCGTAGCGCTCAGCCGCGTCCAGCATCGGGTTTTCCAGCACCTTCAGCGCGTAGGGGATAGCCATCAGCGCGTTGGTGAAGATCACGATGCCGTCGGCAGACTGCGGCAGGCCGACGGTATTGTTGAGCAGCAGGAAGAAGCCCGTCGCCAGCACGATGCCCGGCATAGCGAGGATCAGCATGCCGCTCAGCTCCAGCGCCTGGCCTGCGAAGGCGTGGCTGCGCAGCCGCAGTTCGCGCGAGCTCCACAGCAGCATCATGGTTAGCGTTACGCAAATAATACCGGCGGCAACGGCGATGCGCAGCGAGGTGAAAAGCGCCTGCCAGAGGATTGGCTGCGACACCACGCTGCGAAATCCGCTATTGACGCCATCAATAATGACGGCCAGCAGCGGGGGCAGCAGCAGCAGTAGGGCAAGGGCGATAAACAGGCCGTCGCACAGCCTGCGGCGCAGGTTGTCCTGACGGTCGCGCCAGCCCTGCACCTGGCTTACGCCTACCGGAATCGCTTTGCCCAGGCGCTGGCTCAGCAGCACCAAGCCCAGACAGCAGATCATCTGGATAATGGCGAGGAGCGCCGCGCGGGCAGGGTCGTAATCGAAGCTCAGCGCCTGGAAGATCGCCAGTTCGATGGTGGTCGCCTGCGGCCCGCCGCCGAGCGATAGCACCGTTGCGAAGCTTGCGAAGCAGAGCATGAATATCAGCGCGGCGGCAGGCAGAATCTGGCGGCGCAGCCACGGCCACTCTACGAAGCGGAAGAAGTTCCAGCCGCGCATGCCGAGCTGGGCGGCAAGCTGGCGTTGTTCGCCGGGGATGCTCTCCAGCGCCTGGAGCAGCAGGCGGGTCGCCATCGGCATATTAAAGAAGATGTGCGCCAGCAGAATGCCCTGCAGGCCGTACGGCGAAAACGTCCACTCCACGCCGAACCACGCGCACAGTGAGGCGATCCAGCCAACGCGGCCATAAACGGTCAGAATGCCGAAGACGGCGACTAAAACCGGCAGCACCAGCGTCATCGCGCACAGGCGCAGCAGCGCAAGGCGGCCGGGGAAGCGGCGACGGTAGAGCGCGCGGGCGAGGAAAATGGCTGGGAGAACGGAAAGCAAGGCGGAAAGAAACGCCTGCCAGAACGAGAAGCGCAGCACGTGCCACAGATAGCTGTCCTGCAGCAGGGCGCGGATATCGGTCTGCGGCGCGTTAAACCACAGCGACAGAAAAGCCGTCAGGGCTACCGCCACCACAAGCATGGCGGCGAACAGCCCTGGGAACAGCCAGCCTGGTATTAGCGGCTGGTGGCGCGAAGCCATGCGCTAATCCAGCCGGCACGATGTTCAGCAACCTGCTGCGGTGTGAACTCCAGCGCGGTCTGCGGTTTAGGAAGCGTGCTGAAGCCTTCCGGGAGCTTCACCTCGGCAACCGGGTACATCCAGTTGCCGGTTGGAACGGTATTCTGGAAACCCGGCGTGGTGATGAATTTCATGAATTTCTCAGCCAGCTCCGGCTGCCTGCTTGCCGCCAGACGACCGGCGACTTCAACCTGCAGGTAGTGCCCCTCGCTGAAATCCGCCGCCGCGTAGTTATCTTTCTTCTCTTCGATAATGTGATAGGCCGGGGAGGTGGTGTAGCTCAGCACCAGGTCGGCTTCGCCTTTTAAGAACAGACCGTAGGCCTCTGACCAGCCTTTCGTGACGGTAACGGTTTTGCCCGCCAGCTTCTGCCAGGCTTCGGGTGCTTTATCGCCGTAGACTTTTTGCATCCACAGCAGCAGGCCAAGGCCCGGCGTGCTGGTGCGCGGGTCTTGATAAATCACTTTCCATTTCTGGTCGCTATCAACCATCTCTTTCAGGCTTTTCGGCGGATTTTTGAGTTTGTTTTTATCGTAGACGAAGGCGAAGTAGCCGTAGTCGAACGGCACAAATGTATCGTTCTTCCAGCCGCCGGGGATTTTCAGGGCGCTGGCGTCAACGTTGCTCGGCGCGAAGAGTTTGGTCTGCGACGCGGCTTCCAGAAGATTATTGTCCAGCCCCAGCACCACGTCGGCCTTGCTGTTTTTACCTTCCATGCGCAGGCGGTTGAGCAGCGATACGCCGTCTTCCAGCGCCACAAATTTCAGCTCGCAGCTACAGTCGGCTTCGAAGGCTTTTTTTACCGCAGGCCCGGGGCCCCAGTCAGCGGCAAAGGAGTCATAGGTATAGACGGTCAGCAGGGGTTTTGCGAAAGCGGGGGCTGCAATAAGAACCAGCAGCGGCAGTAATTTCTTGAACACTTTGCACCTCTTAAATTAGGGGTGGCAAAGGACTTTGAGCGGTGAGCCTCAAATCCCTTCGCCGGCGTTATCCGGATCAGGTTCGACGGGTATTATCTCAGCGCGGACAAAAAGTCCTGGCACCCCGTTGAGCACGCAACATTGTAATGATTCTGTGAACGTTCCGAAAGAACTATGGTTCCGGCGGCGCAAACCAGGCGGATTTGAAGTCAAACCAGCCGAGGGTGTTCATGCGCACGCCGCGCATGCTGCGCTGGCCTTCAATGCGCAGCCAGTGGTGGATCAGCGGGATAATGTCGTCGCGATCGAGCATTTGCTTGCACCATTCCGGCAGCGCCAGCGTTTTACTGTGCCAGCGGCGGGCGTCGCCCTCCCAGTCAATCGGCATGCATTTTTGAATCAGCGGCACTTCGTAGAGCTGGGCGAACAGCGAATATTCCAGCGGCAGGGTGAAGTTGACGCTGTTAAGCCAGATATCGCTTTCCACGTCGCCCTGGTGCCACTCATCGTAGCTAATTTCCTGAATGATGAGCTTTACGCCCTGCTTCGCCAGCAGCTCGCTCATGATACTGCTGATGACCCGGTGTTCTACGTGGTCGCGATAATAGGTGAGGGTGATGCTCTCAAGCCCCGCGGGTTTAGCTACCAACGGCCCGGTGCGTGAATGGTGCCAGCGCGGGAGCAGGCCATAGGCCGGGAACCAGTACTGCTGATACTGTTCCGCCGCGCTGTAGATAAGGTTGACGGGGGACAGAACATGCCCGACCCACTGCCGAACGCCCGTGTGGGCACCGAGCCCCGAACGGCTGTCGAACAGCAGGTAGTAACACCCTTCTTCCGGGCGGCTTTCCACCGCCTTTTCGCTGTCCGGCATGCCCTGTAGCTGCACGCCGCAGCTCGACTCTTCGCCTACCTCCGGCAAAACCCAGAAGTTAACCTCATCGATAAGCGCCCGGAACCCGAAGTAATCGTCGAAGGCGTGGATTTTTAGCTGGTTGCGGTTGTTGCGGGCGACAGAGTAGGGGCCGGTACCGACCGGCTGGCTGGCGAAATCCGCCATCGTCGTCCATTCACGCGGCAGAATCATGGCGTTGACGCTGCCCAGCAGCCAGGGTAGCCAGTCGTCCGGCTGGCTGAGATGAATATCCAGCGTCCAGGTGGTCGGCGAGGCGATCTGCGAGATATGTGCGAACAGCGGCAGGGCGTTGATGCGCTGCAGCGAGGTGATGATATCCAGCATGTCCAGCTCGCGGCCGTGGTGAAAATGGATGCCGGGGCGAAGGTAGAAGCGCCAGTGTAAAGGGGAAATTTGCTGCCAGTGGTGGGCGATATCCGCTTCCAGTTCCCCATTTTCCTCATTTATACGCGTCAGGCCGCTGAAAATCTGCCGGGCGATATGCGTTTCAGACCGGCGCAGCGCGGAGCCGGGCAGCAGGTTTAGCAGTGGGCGGTAATAGAGCACGCGCAGGATGTGGCGGCCCTGGCGGAAGCTGCGGCCGAGGTGGGAAATAAGCATTTGGCGGACGGCGGCCTTGTCGCCGACAATTTGCACCAGCTGATCGATGCGATCCTGCTCAAGAAGATCCTCGGCCCGCTGCTGCTGGAGGGCAAGCCCGGTGTATAAGAATTCGAGCTGCGAACGCTTGCCGCGCCCGGCTTCCGCCTTCCAGCTAAGCCAGCCCTTTTCCTGCATCGCGTTGAGCAGCGTACGCATGTGGCGGCGCGAACAGTTGAGCAGTTCGGCCAGATCGTTGAGCGTGGTTTCCTGCGGCTTTCCGTCACAGCACTGCCACAGACGAATGAACTGCTGTTGTAAACGACCGGATGACATAAAAGAGGAACTCCAGGCAGAAACTCATCAATTTAACTTTCCCTATATTACGCCAATAATCATCAACGATGAAAGCGAGGAGGGGCATATGAAACGGTCATCACCTGTTGAGTTTTACCAAGATTACTTTGCCGCGACGCAGTTCGTGAAAACGAAAGGCGTGGGTGCCGGATGGCTGGCTCGCCTGACGGCTGGGCAACGTTTGAGGATGCTCGAAGACTTAATGCAGTGGGAGGTTACGACCCCGACGGCCGTGAGCGACTAAATCGCCTTCATCACGTGTGACTGAGTATTGGTGCTTTTCACCAGCCAGCAGATTATCTGCTGGCTTTTTTACGTTCTAAATATTGATATGGCAAATAATATATTTGTGAGTATATCTTTAAATAGTGGCTGAATGTTTTTTCTGGCAAGGCGCGGGGCTTTTTTTTATTATCAGAGATTAATCTTAAAGAAATGGAGTTTTTTAATATGACACCTCTATTAAATATAAGAAATTTATATATTTCATTCCTGGAAAAAAATCAAAGTCCAGGTGTTTGCATGGGCCTTTGCCTGACGTGGCTGGGTGATATTTTGAAAGACCGACCGAACGAGCAGTCGGGCGGCTGGCTTTCAAACTGGTTTTACTCAACAGCAAAACAGACGCCTGCTTCTAAGGCCTTATTGCCTTCTGAGGCAGCGCGTTTGACTCAGCTTTTTGAACGCGCATTCAGGAAGCATAATAATTATATAAAACGTTATCAGGAACAAAAGGACGGCGGGTTCAGCCAGCTGACTTATGATGAAGTCACAATAAATCATAAGAACCAACTCCAGTTAGAAAGGGAGCGTGCGTCTGGCATTCCGGGTTTGACGTATCACTCTAGTAAATATAATAACTTTATGTTTTACAGGGGGCTGGATACCTATAACGATAAGGATATTTTAACGGGGGTTATTATTACTTTTAAACTTAGGCTGGCTCCTGGCGGTGCCTATGCAGGCCACGCCGTGGCGGCATTTCGCGTTGATGAATTCGAAACGTTATTCTTTGATCCTAATTTTGGCTTGTTTAAAACATGTACAAAATACCCAATGATGGAAATAATTTCTCACCTCAAAAGACAGTATATTGAAGCAACTCCAAGAACAGAAATTAGAGTATCAAGACGATTAATTAAAAATGTAAATTATTCAATGGCTTGATTTTTTACGATTGGATATTCCCGGTTCGTCTTTATCGTTTGTGATTGACATGTATGCGCTTTTTCAGTCGGAAAGGATTTTGTTGATAATAAAAATGCTTTTATTATTCATGCCTAATATTAAATAAAAGGAACTTTTGAGTATGCTGCCCCTTTTGAATACAAGGAATTTATATAAATCCTATCTTGATGAGCATAACAGCCGTGGTGTTTGCATGGGGCTTTGCCTGACATGGCTGGGAGATATTTTAAAAGCACGGCCGGAAGAGAAGCCAAAAGGCTGGCTTGCGAGCTGGTTTTATTCTTCTCCGCAACAAACTCCCGCTATGAAAGCCTTGTTGCCTTCAGAGTCGGCTCGTTTAATTCAGCTTTTTGAACGCGCGTTCAGGAAGCAGGTTAATTATAAGAAACGCTATAGTGAATATAGAACGGGACGCAAGTGTAAATTAACTCATGATGAAATCATGGTAAATTACAAGAATGAACATGAGCTAGAAAAAGAGACGATTTCCGGCGTTCCGGGGCTGGTTTACCGTTCTATCCCCCGTAGCCATTTCATTTTATGCAAAGGGGTGGATGACTTAAACAATAAGGATACGTTAACGGGAGTTATCATTACGTTTAAGTTTATACACACCTCTGGCAAGCAGGGGGCGCACGCCGTGGCGGCGTTTCGTATAGCCGAGCACGACACGTTATTCCTCGAGCCCAACTATGGTTTATTCAGAGCGGACACCCAGTATCCGATGATGGAAATTAATGATTTCCTTGAGAGAAAATATAAAAATATCACTCCAACAAAGGAAATTATCATATCAAGGAAGCTAAATAACGCTTTAAGATGATGTTTAGAAATGTGCAGGGCGGGGAACCCTCAACACTCCCCGCCCTAAAGCATTAGCGCATAAACGCCGGTTGTTTCTGCTCGTAGCTTGAGATAGCGCCTTCGTGCTGCAGCGTCAGGCCGATGCTGTCCAGCCCTTCCAGCATGCAGTGGCGGCGGAAGGTATCGATATTAAACGAATAGGTTTTGTCGCCCGCCTGTACGGTTTGCGCTTCCAGGTCGACGACAAACTTAACGCCCGGGTTTGCCGCAACCACTTTGAACAGCTCGTCGACTTCTTCTTCACTAAGCGTAACCGGCAGCAGCTGGTTGTTGAACGAGTTGCCATAGAAGATATCGGCGAAGCTAGGCGCGATCACCACTTTGAAGCCGTAATCCGTCAATGCCCACGGCGCGTGCTCGCGAGAGGAGCCGCAGCCGAAGTTTTCGCGCGCCAGCAGGATAGAGGCACCTTTAAACTCCGGGAAGTTCAGCACGAAATCTGGGTTTGGCTGCTGGCCGCCGTCGTCCAGAAAACGCCAGTCGTTGAACAGGTGCGCGCCAAAGCCGGTGCGCGTTACCTTCTGCAAAAATTGCTTGGGTATGATGGCGTCGGTATCGACGTTTGCAGCATCCAGCGGAACGACCAGGCCGGTATGTTGGATAAATTTCTCTGCCATGGTGTTTTCCCTTATTTCAACGTACGGATGTCAGCAAAGTGACCGGATACGGCAGCGGCGGCGGCCATCGCAGGGCTAACCAGGTGCGTGCGCCCGCCGCGGCCCTGACGGCCTTCGAAGTTACGGTTGCTGGTAGAGGCGCAGCGTTCACCCGGCTCCAGACGATCGTTATTCATCGCCAGGCACATTGAGCAGCCCGGCAAGCGCCATTCAAAGCCCGCTTCGATAAAGATTTTGTCCAGGCCTTCTTCTTCTGCCTGAGCCTTGACCGGGCCAGAACCCGGCACCACTAATGCCTGCACGCCGGGGGCTACCTTACGGCCTTTGGCAATTTCTGCCGCCGCGCGTAAATCTTCGATGCGCGAGTTGGTGCAGGAACCGATAAATACTTTGTCTATAGCCACGTCGGTTAACGGGATGCCCGGCTTCAGGCCCATGTAGGCCAGCGCTTTTTCAGCGGACGCGCGCTCTACCGGGTCGGCGAAGGAGTCGGGATTTGGAATGTTTTCGGTGACGGAAATTACCTGGCCCGGGTTAGTACCCCAGGTGACCTGTGGGGCGATATCTGCGGCTTCCAGCGTGACGACCGTATCAAATGTAGCGCCTTCGTCGGTGACAAAGGTTTTCCAGTACGCGACGGCTTCATCCCAGTCTGCGGCTTTTGGCGCGTGCAGACGGCCTTTTACATAGTTGAAGGTTGTTTCGTCCGGCGCAACGATACCGGCTTTCGCGCCCATCTCAATCGCCATGTTGCACAGGGTCATGCGCCCTTCCATAGACAGCGCCTGAATCGCGCTGCCGCAGAATTCCACTACGTGACCGGTGCCGCCCGCGCTGCCGGTTTTGCCGATGATTGCCAGCACGATGTCTTTTGCGGTGATGCCCGGTGCCGCGGTGCCTTTAACTTCAATCTTCATGGTTTTGGCACGGCCCTGTTTCAGGGTTTGCGTTGCCAGCACGTGTTCGACTTCTGAGGTGCCGATGCCAAACGCCAGCGCGCCAAACGCGCCGTGGGTCGCGGTATGGGAGTCGCCGCAGACGATAGTCATCCCCGGCAGGGTGATGCCCTGCTCTGGCCCCATTACGTGAACGATGCCCTGGAACGGGTGGTTCAGGTCGTACAGCTCCACGCTAAACTCTTTGCAGTTTTTCATCAGCTCCTGCATCTGAATGCGGGCCATTTCGCCGGAGGCGTTGATGTCTTTGGTCTGCGTGGAGACGTTGTGATCCATGGTCGCGAAGGTTTTGCCCGGCTGACGCACCGGGCGCTTGTGCGCGCGCAGGCCGTCAAACGCCTGCGGCGAAGTCACTTCATGGACCAGATGGCGGTCGATGTACAGCAGTGGGGTTTCATCCACCGCCTCGTACACAACGTGAGCATCGTACAGCTTTTGATATAACGTCTTAGCCATGATTATTTCCCCTGAGCCACGAAGCGAGCGATGGTGTCGCCCATTTCGTCGGTGCTGATTGCTTTGCCATCGCGCGCCAGGTCGCCGGTGCGGAAACCTTCTTCCAGCGCGAGATTGATGGCGTTTTCGATGGCCACGGCGGCCTCTTCAGCGTCCAGGCTGTAGCGCAGTAACAGGGCCAGTGACAGGATCTGCGCAATAGGGTTAGCGATATTTTTGCCCGCGATATCCGGCGCGGAGCCGCCGGCAGGTTCGTACAGGCCGAAGCCCTGTTCGTTCAGGCTGGCAGAGGGCAGCATCCCCATGGAGCCGGTGATCATCGCGCACTCGTCCGACAGGATGTCGCCAAACAGGTTGGAGCACAGCAGCACGTCGAACTGCGACGGGTCTTTAATCAGCTGCATGGTGGCGTTGTCGATATACATATGGGTCAGCGTAACGTCCGGATACTCGTTGGAGATCTCGTTGACGATTTCACGCCACATAACGGAGGTTTGCAGCACGTTCGCTTTATCAATCGAGGTCACACGATTGCGACGTTTGCGTGCGGATTCAAAGGCAATGCGGGCGATACGCTCGATCTCAAAGCGGTGATAAACCTCGGTATCGAAAGCCTTTTCGTGCATGCCGGAACCTTCGCGACCTTTCGGCTGGCCGAAATAAATACCGCCGGTCAGCTCACGTACGCACAGGATATCGAAGCCTTTTGCGGCGATATCGGCGCGCAGCGGGCAAAACTCTTCCAGCCCCTGGTAAAGACGCGCGGGACGCAGGTTGCTGAACAGTTTGAAATGTTTACGCAGCGGCAGCAGGGCACCGCGCTCTGGCTGCTGCGTCGGCGGCAGATGCTCCCATTTCGGGCCGCCAACGGAGCCAAACAGGATTGCGTCCGCCTGCTCGCAGCCTTCAACGGTAACCGGAGGCAGCGGGTTGCCATGACGGTCGATGGCGATACCGCCGACGTCATAGGAGCTGGTAGTGATGCGCATATCGAAGCGCGCACGAACGGCATCCAGCACCTTCATCGCCTGCGCCATCACTTCTGGGCCAATGCCGTCACCCGGCAATACTGCTATATGATGAGATTTTGACATGTCACACGGTTTCCTGAGTGTTTTCATTATTATGTGCTTTGCGTTGCAATTCTTTTTCGACTTCACCGGCGCGCCAGATGTTGTTCAGCACGTTAATCATCGCTTTCGCTGATGATTCAACGATATCTGTCGCCAGGCCAACGCCGTGGAAGCGGCGGCCTTTATGGGTGACAACGATATCAACCTGGCCCAGCGCGTCTTTACCCTGGCCCTTCGCGGTCAGCTGATATTTCACCAGCTCTACGTCGTAATGGGTAATGCGGTTGATGGCCTGGTAAACTGCGTCAACCGGGCCGTTGCCGGTCGCCGCTTCGGAATGCATTTCTTCACCGCAGTGCAGCTGGACTGATGCGGTGGACATCACGGTGGAGCCGGACTGCACGCTGAAGTATTCCAGGCTGAAATGTTCCGGTTCTTCCTGCTGTTTACCGATGAATGCCAGGGCTTCCAGGTCGTAATCAAAGACCTGGCCTTTTTTGTCGGCCAGCTTCAGGAAGGCGTCGTACAGCGAATCCAGGTTGTAATCTGCTTCTTTGTAACCCATCTCTTCCATGCGGTGTTTAACGGCGGCGCGGCCAGAGCGTGAGGTCAGGTTCAGCTGCACCTGATTCAGACCGATGGTTTCCGGGGTCATAATTTCGTAGTTTTCGCGGTTTTTCAGCACGCCGTCCTGGTGGATGCCGGAGGAGTGCGCGAAGGCGTTGGAGCCGACAACCGCTTTGTTTGCCGGAATAGGCATGTTGCACAGCTGGCTGACAATCTGGCTGGTGCGATAGATTTCATGATGATTAATATCGGTATGCACGCCCAGCATCTGGCCGCGAACCTTGATAGCCATGATAACTTCTTCCAGCGCGGTGTTACCGGCGCGTTCGCCGATGCCGTTCAAGGTGCCTTCTACCTGACGCGCACCTGCCTGAATCGCGGCGATGGAGTTACCCGTTGCCATGCCCAGGTCATCGTGGCAGTGGACGGAGATAATCGCCTTATCAATATTTGGCACGCGGTTATACAAGGTCTGAATGATGCCGCCGAACTGTACTGGAGTGGTGTAGCCCACGGTGTCGGGAATATTAATGGTGGTTGCGCCAGCGCCAATGGCTGCTTCAACGATGCGGCACAGGTTATCAATCGGCGTGCGGCCTGCATCTTCGCAGGAGAATTCAACGTCATCGGTATAGTTGCGAGCGCGCTTCACGGAATGCACCGCGCGGGCTAACACATCGTCAAAGGTGCTGCGCAGTTTCGTTTCGATGTGCATCGTGGACGTCGCCAGGAAGACGTGGATGCGAAAGGCTTCAGCAATCTTCAGCGCTTCGGCGGCGACATCGATGTCTTTGTCCACACAGCGTGCCAGGCCACAAACGCGGCTGTTTTTAATGTTGCGCGCGATGGTCTGAACGGATTCGAAATCGCCGGGCGAGGAAACCGGGAAGCCGACTTCCATAACATCAACCCCCATACGCTCCAGCGCCATTGCGATTTGCAGCTTCTCTTTAACACTTAAGCTTGCCTGCAGCGCTTGCTCGCCATCACGTAAGGTCGTATCAAAAATAATGACTTGTTGGCTCATGTTATGGTCCTTGTTTGGTCTTAGGCACCGTTGCTGCGGACATAAAAAAACCCGCGCAGCGGCGCGGGTTTTTTCAGTCTGATGGCTTGAATCAACGCTTGATGTCGCCCACCAGTCTACCGCGCAAATAAGATGCGTTTAGTAGTAGAACGAGTAGGCGGTAGCTGCGAATCATGTTTCAAGCCTCAAGTGTTTGCGTTATGCATTTATTGGTACTTGATCCGCTTTGCCATGTCAACCCTCAGTGATTGCAGGCGAGCAATAAACGGGGGAAATGATGAGAAAAGGGGGAGCTAATTGTGCTGGAAATGCTAAAGATCCAAAAATATACTAATGCTTAAATTACCGACGTTTTTATCATATGTTCGCAAAAAGATACTTGTTGAAATAATAATTGATCAATTGCTGTGTTTTATGACATTGGCTATCTTTATGATAATTAAAAGATATCTACGCATCTTTTTCCAATTTGTTAAGCGGGATGTTTTTTTAAGCAGTTTAACCCTATCTGGACTTAAGATTTTATCTTAAATGTTTATCAACGCTTAATATATTATTCGTCGTGTGAATTATTGTGCATTCTTTCGTTTTATGATTTTATTCGCCTTAGCCGTAAGGCAGGTTGATGAACGCACAAGTTGCCCCAGTTATTGTGAGAGAATTGTTGCAGCAATAACACACTCCGTATGTGTCAGATACTTCAGTATAGAGTCGATGAATTCTATATCGATAGATCCTGCCAATTGTTGCTATCAACTTTATTAGAAAGGTTTAAATGGAATTGCACGCAGTTTCTCTGTGCAGATGGAATTGCCCTATCACTGGAGTATTACATGTCTAACGATTATATTGAAAAACCACCTACAAATGACGGTAATAAATGCCAATTAAGAACCGTTGATTTAAATTTATTGACTGTTTTTGATGCGGTCATGCAAATGCAAAACATCACTAAAGCGGCCCAACTGCTCGGTATGTCGCAGCCAGCGGTCAGTAACGCGGTAGCACGCCTGAAGCTGATGTTTAATGACGAGCTGTTTGTACGCTATGGTCGCGGTATTCAGCCAACGGCGCGAGCTTTTCAGCTCTTTGGCGCGGTGCGTCAAGCATTGCAGCTTGTGCAGAATGAACTTCCAGGCACCGGTTTCGAACCCTCTGACAGCGAACGCGTTTTCCATCTTTGCGTGAGCAGCCCTCTTGATAATCTGCTGACTTCAGTGATTTTCAATAACGTCAGAAATTCTGCACCAAATATTCAACTGTTGTTTAAATCCTGCCTCAACAAGGATATTGAACATCAGCTACGTTATCAGGAAACGGAATTTGTTATCAGCTATGATGAGTTTCGTCGTCCGGAATTTACATGTGTGCCTTTATTTAAAGATGAAATGGTGCTTGTTGCTAACCAAAAACACCCTCGTCTGCTGGCCCCGCTGACCGAAGAAGATGTATATAACGAACAGCATGCGGTGGTTTCATTAGATCGCTTTGCTTCATTTAGCGCAATTTGGTATCAAACTCCGCAAAGGCAAGCCTGCATTTCCTATCAAGGAATGGCGATGACCAGCGTATTGAATGTCGTTTCCCAGACGCAGTTGGTTGCTATTGCGCCGCGTTGGTTAGCTGAAGAGTTTACCGAAAGCTTAAACCTGAAAGTTTTTGAATTGCCTCTCGATGAAAATACCCGTACCTGTTACCTGTCGTGGCATGAAGCGGCAGGCAGAGATAAAGGTCACCAATGGATGGGCGAATTACTGACTTCTATTTGTAGCAAGTAATTTCCTACCTGATTACGAAATAGACCGATCGGTGAAAACTGGTCGGTTTTTCTTTTTCTACCTTCCTCAGTAGCATTTTATGCTGTAGCACTTTCTAACCGCCGTTTCGTTATTGATGCTAACGAGCGCCTATAATTAGATTCCACCTTTAATTCTTCCTTTCTTAACATATTCAGCAATCATCTTTGCTTATATATAGAACTTAACTCCGTTGCACCGCTATTTTGTAGTAATCATGTTAAAACCAGGCGGATAGCCGACTTGTAGGGCGATTGATTGCCTGATTTTCAACGGTTATGTTAGGAAGGAAACCTAAAATTAAAAACTCAGACAGCGCATTGTGACGCTGCCTTAATGACCGGGTGGAAATGATTTCTGCCGTCAGTCAAAACGTGAGCCTGGAGGCCAACCATGGAGATGTTGTCAGGAGCCGAGATGGTCGTCCGATCGTTAATCGATCAGGGCGTTAAGCATGTATTCGGCTATCCGGGGGGCGCTGTACTCGACATTTACGATGCGCTCCATACCATCGGTGGAATTGATCATGTGCTGGTTCGCCATGAACAAGCCGCCGTACATATGGCTGATGGCCTGGCGCGCGCAACCGGCGAGGTTGGCGTCGTGCTGGTGACGTCTGGGCCAGGTGCCACGAATGCCATCACCGGTATCGCTACCGCCTATATGGATTCTATTCCTCTGGTGGTGCTATCAGGCCAGGTAGCAACTTCTCTTATTGGCTACGATGCTTTCCAGGAATGCGACATGGTGGGGATCTCACGCCCGGTCGTAAAACACAGCTTTCTGGTGAAGCAGGCGGAAGACATCCCCGGCATCATTAAAAAAGCTTTCTGGCTTGCGGCAAGCGGCCGGCCTGGCCCGGTGGTCGTTGATTTGCCGAAGGACATCATGAGCCCGGCGAACAAATTCCCTTATAGCTACCCGGAAACGGTGAGCATGCGTTCCTATAATCCGACCACGCAGGGCCATAAAGGGCAAATTAAGCGCGCTTTGCAGACGCTACTTGCGGCAAAAAAACCGGTGATGTACGTGGGCGGCGGGGCAATTACTTCAGCCTGTGAAAGGGAACTGCGCGAGCTAGCCGAAAAGCTTAACATTCCTGTCGTTTCTTCTTTGATGGGGTTAGGGGCATTTCCGGGTACGCATCGGCAGGCGCTTGGCATGCTGGGTATGCACGGAACCTATGAAGCCAATATGGTCATGCACAATTCTGACGTGATCTTCGGCGTGGGCGTGAGGTTTGACGATCGCACGACCAATAATCTGGCAAAATATTGCCCGAACGCTACCGTGCTGCACATTGATATCGATCCTACCTCCATTTCTAAGACCGTTGGCGCGGATGTTCCCATCGTGGGCGATGCGCGACGGGTCTTGCAGCAGATGCTCGAACTGCTTTCGCAGGAAGAAACCCAGCAGTCGTGCGATGACATTCGCGACTGGTGGCAGCAAATTGAACACTGGCGTGCCAGACAGTGCCTCGAGTTCGATCGCGAAAGCGGGAAAATTAAGCCTCAGGCCGTTATCGAAACGATTTATAAGCTCACCAACGGCGAGGCGTACGTTACCTCCGACGTCGGCCAGCACCAGATGTTTGCCGCCCTTTATTACACCTTTGACCAGCCGCGACGTTGGATTAACTCCGGCGGCCTTGGCACCATGGGCTTCGGTTTACCGGCCGCGCTAGGCGTTAAGCTGGCGCTACCGGATGAAACCGTGGTTTGCGTGACCGGCGACGGCAGTATCCAGATGAATATTCAGGAACTTTCCACCGCGCTGCAGTACGGGCTGCCGGTGCTGGTGTTAAACCTGAACAACCGCTATCTCGGGATGGTTAAACAGTGGCAGGACATGATTTATTCCGGCCGTCATTCACAGTCGTATATGGAATCGCTGCCTGATTTCGTTCGCCTGGCGGAAGCTTATGGGCACGTTGGGATCAGCATTACCCAGCCTGAAGAGTTGGAAAGCAAGCTGACGCAAGCGCTGGAAACCGTGAAGAACCAGCGTCTGGTGTTCGTGGATGTGACGGTTGACGGTACGGAACACGTTTATCCGATGCAGATTCGCGGCGGTGGAATGGACGAAATGTGGTTAAGCAAAACGGAGAGAACCTGATGCGCCGGATATTATCTGTCTTACTGGAAAACGAATCCGGGGCGCTCTCCCGGGTCATCGGCCTGTTCTCACAGCGCGGCTACAACATCGAAAGCTTGACCGTTGCGCCAACGGACGATCCGACCTTGTCACGCATGACCATCCAAACGGTGGGTGACGCTAAGGTTCTTGAGCAGATCGAAAAGCAGCTGCATAAGCTGGTAGACGTGCTGCGCGTGAGCGAGCTGGGGCAGGGCGCTCACGTCGAGCGCGAGATCATGCTGGTAAAAGTTCAGGCCAGCGGATATGGGCGTGAAGAGGTGAAACGCAGCGCGGAAATTTTCCGTGGGCAAATCATTGACGTTACCCCGACGCTGTATACGGTTCAGCTCGCCGGAACCAGCGATAAGCTTGATGCTTTTTTGAATACTATTCGCGAAGTTGCGAATATCGTAGAAGTCGCGCGGTCCGGCATTGTCGGTGTTTCGCGCGGCGATAAGATTATGCGCTAGGCACGAAACGTGATCTATCTCACAGGCCCGGTAATCGCTACCGGGCTTTTTTTTGCAAAGGATTCAACAACTGCCAGTAAAAGCGGTTGCCGGAGTTATTATTCTGCGCTTAGATGTCAACGTTGTAACCATGACCAGGGTATGGTTATGGAAAACTTACTGATTAAGGGGCTACTGTGAAATTGGATGAAATCGCGCGCCTGGCTGGAGTTTCGCGCACCACGGCGAGCTACGTCATCAACGGTAAAGCAAAGCAGTATCGTGTCAGTGACAAGACCGTTGAGAAAGTCATGGCGGTTGTACGCGAACATAACTACCACCCAAACGCGGTGGCAGCGGGTTTGCGAGCGGGGCGTACGCGCTCCATTGGGCTCGTTATCCCGGATCTGGAAAACACCAGTTATACCCGTATTGCTAACTATCTTGAACGGCAGGCGCGTCAGCGCGGTTATCAGCTGCTGATCGCCTGTTCAGAAGACCAGCCCGACAATGAAATGCGCTGCATCGAACATCTTTTACAGCGCCAGGTCGATGCCATAATCGTTTCAACATCCCTGCCTCCGGAGCACCCCTTCTATCAGCGCTGGGCAAATGACCCGTTCCCGATCATCGCCCTCGACCGTGCGCTGGATCGTGAACACTTCACTAGCGTCGTTGGCGCGGACCAGGACGATGCGGAAATGCTGGCAGAAGAGCTGCGCAAATTCCCTGGCGACACGATTCTTTATCTGGGCGCACTGCCGGAGCTTTCCGTCAGCTATCTGCGTGAACAAGGGTTCCGTACGGCCTGGAAAGACGATCCCCGCGAAGTCCATTTCTTATATGCCAACAGCTACGAACGCGAAGCCGCAGGGCAGCTCTTCGAAAAATGGCTTGAAACCCATCCGATGCCACAGGCGTTGTTTACCACTTCGTTTGCGCTTCTTCAGGGCGTGATGGACGTTACTTTACGCCGCGAAGGGCGTTTGCCGTCTGAGCTGGCTATCGCTACTTTTGGCGATCACGAACTGCTGGATTTCCTGCAATGCCCGGTGCTGGCCGTGGCGCAGCGCCATCGGGATGTGGCCGAACGCGTGCTGGAACTGGTTCTCGCAAACCTGGATGAGCCGCGTAAACCTAAACCTGGACTGACCCGGATTCGCCGCAATCTTTATCGCCGCGGCAGCTTAAGTCGCCACTAAGTTCTTAAGGCAGTTTCGGCTGCCTTTGTTAATTAAGATTTTTCTTCTATTAATTCCCCTTCTTAATTTCAGGTAATTAATTCGGGGTCTTAAATGTAAAGAAGTTAAACCTTAAAAGTAATAAATTCCGACACTGTATTATTTTGTTACATACGAATGGATAAAAAGTGTCGGATAATTAAACAATAGCGAATTCATCCCGCCCAAACCCGCCCCCGCACTGCGTTTAGCCTGCATCTGGCGCTGTCATAGTGCTGGGAAATACCTTAAAATGCCGACCGCGTCGCAAACTGAGTACTTCATATTTTCTCTATCAGGTTTTCAGTCGATTTAACGAGCTATATGTTTATTCGTCTCTTTTCTTTCAAATATTCATAACGTTAATTTCAGCTTCGCAAGTGCCGCGCTTTTCATGCCAGCCATTAATCAATCGCTTAGGTGGGGTTTTTTATTTCCCTCCGCCGCGAGGCTTGCTTGACAAGCTTTTCCTCCGCTCCGTAAACTCCTTTATGTGGGAATTTGTGGGGTAAAGTGGTGGAATGAGGCAATTTAGGGTGAGGCTGGCATGTTCCGAGGGGCAACGTTAGTCAATCTCGACAGCAAGGGGCGGCTTGCCGTGCCTACCCGATACCGGGAAAAGCTGATCGACATCTCTGAAGGTCAGATGGTTTGCACCATCGACATCCATCACCCATGCCTGCTGCTCTATACCCTCCCCGAGTGGGAAATTATTGAACAAAAGCTAGCCCGTTTGTCGAGCATGAATCCTGTAGAACGCCGCGTTCAGCGTCTGTTACTTGGCCATGCCAGTGAGTGTCAAATGGATAGTGCCGGGCGATTACTGTTGGCGCCTGTTTTACGCCAGCACGCCGGGCTGACCAAAGAAGTCATGCTGGTCGGGCAGTTCAATAAGTTTGAACTGTGGGATGAAACGACCTGGCATCAACAGATCAAGGAAGACATCGACGCTGAGCAGGAGACGACCGGTTTGTCGGATCGCCTGCAGGACCTGTCACTATAAGTAATGATGGAAAATTTTAAACACACTACGGTGCTGCTTGATGAGGCCGTGAACGGTCTCAATATTCGTCACGATGGCATCTACATTGATGGCACTTTTGGTCGCGGTGGTCATTCACGGCTGATTCTTTCCCAGTTGGGGGCAGAAGGCCGCCTGCTGGCTATCGATCGCGATCCGCAGGCCATTGCCGCGGCGCAGGCCATCGATGACCCGCGCTTCTCCATCATTCACGGCCCGTTTTCCGAACTGGCTGAATATGTGCGCGAACGCGATCTGCAGGGCAAAATCGACGGTATTTTGCTCGACCTTGGCGTTTCCTCTCCGCAGCTTGATGATGCAGAGCGCGGCTTCTCATTTATGCGCGACGGTCCGCTGGACATGCGCATGGACCCCACCCGTGGACAATCTGCCGCACAGTGGTTGATGACCGCTGACGAAGCCGATATTGCCTGGGTCATTAAAACCTTCGGCGAAGAGAAGTTTGGCAAGCGTATTGCCCGCGCCATCGTTGAGCGCAATCGCGAACAGCCAATGACGCGCACCAAAGAGCTGGCAACGGTGGTGGCTGCGGCCATGCCGGTGAAAGACAAATTCAAGCATCCGGCAACGCGCACCTTCCAGGCCATTCGTATCTGGATCAACAGCGAGCTGGAAGAAATCGAAAACGCGCTGAAAGGTTCCATTGAGGCTTTATCGCCGGGCGGCCGCCTGTCGATCATTAGCTTCCACTCCCTTGAAGACCGCATCGTGAAGCGCTTTATGCGCGAAAATAGCCGTGGCCCGCAGGTGCCCGCCGGCCTGCCGATGACGGAAGCGCAGTTAAACAAACTCGGTGGTCGCTACCTGAAAGCGCTCGGCAAAATGATGCCGGGTGAGGAAGAAGTGGCGGAAAACCCGCGCGCGCGCAGTTCGGTGCTGCGCATCGCTGAGAGGACTAACGCATGATCGGCAGAGTGACAGAAGCCCTGGGGAAAGTGACCCAGCTTGGCAGCAACGAGCGTCATGCGCTGCCAACGGTCATTGGCGGAGATCTCCTGCGCCACGGCAAACTGCCACTCTGTCTGTTTATTGCGATCATTTTTACCGCCATTTCTGTCGTAACGACCGCGCACCACACCCGTCTGCTCACGGCGCAACGTGAACAAATGGTCGTTGAGCGCGACGCGTTGGATATCGAATGGCGCAACCTGATTTTAGAAGAAAACGCACTCGGCGATCACAGCCGTGTGGAGCGGATCGCGACGGAAAAGCTGCAATTGCAGCATGTCGATCCATCGCAGGAAAACATCGTAGTTCAGCAATAAGGAATCGCGTGACAGATGAGAGCAGCGGCAAAAACGCTTAAACCAAAACGCCAGGAAGAGCAGGCCAACTTTATCGGTTGGCGTTTTGCGTTGCTTTGCGGTTGTATCTTGTTGGCGCTGACATTTCTGTTAGGACGCGTTGCCTGGCTGCAGATTATCGCCCCGGATATGCTGGTGCGCCAGGGGGACATGCGTTCCCTGCGCGTGCAGGAAGTGTCAACTTCACGCGGCATGATAAGCGACCGCGCAGGCCGCCCGCTGGCGGTGAGCGTGCCGGTAAAAGCGATTTGGGCCGACCCGAAAGAGCTGCATGAGGCTGGCGGTATCACCCTTGATAACCGCTGGAAGGCCCTGGCAGACGCGCTGAAAATGCCGCTCGACCAGCTTGCTTCACGCGTCAACAGCAACCCAAAAGGCCGCTTTATCTATCTTGCGCGTCAGGTTAACCCGGATATCGGCGATTACATCAAGAAGCTGAAGCTACCGGGGATTCACCTGCGTGAAGAATCACGCCGCTACTATCCTTCCGGCGAAGTAACCGCTCACCTCATCGGATTCACCAACGTCGACAGTCAGGGCATTGAAGGCGTTGAAAAAAGCTTTGATAAATGGCTAACCGGCCAGCCCGGCGAGCGCATCGTGCGTAAAGACCGATACGGCCGCGTTATCGAAGATATTTCGTCTACCGACAGCCAGGCCGCTCATAACCTAGCTTTGAGCATTGATGAGCGCCTGCAGGCGCTGGTTTACCGCGAGCTCAACAACGCCGTGGCGTTTAACAAAGCTGAATCAGGCAGCGCCGTGCTGGTAGATGTAAACACCGGTGAAGTACTGGCGATGGCGAACAGCCCGTCTTATAACCCGAACAACCTGACCGGCACCGCAAAAGACATCATGCGTAACCGCACCATCACCGACGTGTTTGAACCTGGTTCAACCGTTAAGCCGATGGTGGTTATGACCGCACTCCAGCGCGGCGTGGTGCAGGAAAACACCGTACTGAATACCATTCCGTACCGCATCAATGGTCATGAGATTAAGGATGTGGCGCGCTACAGCGAATTAACCCTCACCGGGGTATTACAGAAGTCGAGTAACGTCGGGGTTTCCAAACTGGCGTTAGCGATGCCCTCCTCAGCGTTAGTAGATACTTACTCACGTTTTGGACTGGGAAAAGCGACCAATTTGGGGTTGGTCGGGGAACGCAGTGGCTTATATCCTCAAAAACAACGGTGGTCTGACATAGAGAGGGCCACCTTCTCTTTCGGCTACGGGCTAATGGTAACGCCGTTACAGCTAGCGCGAGTCTACGCAACCATCGGCAGCTACGGGGTTTACCGTCCGCTGTCGATTACCAAAGTTGATCCGCCGGTCCCCGGCGAACGTATCTTCCCGGAATCCACCGTGCGCACCGTCGTTCATATGATGGAAAGCGTGGCCCTGCCTGGCGGCGGCGGTGTGAAAGCGGCTATCAAAGGCTACCGTATCGCGATTAAAACCGGTACGGCGAAGAAAGTCGGCCCGGACGGAAAATACATCAACAAATACATTGCTTACACCGCGGGCGTAGCACCTGCCAGCAACCCACGCTTTGCGTTGGTGGTGGTGATAAACGATCCGCAGGCAGGTAAATACTACGGTGGTGCCGTTTCCGCACCTGTGTTTGGTGCCATCATGGGCGGCGTTCTGCGTACCATGAACATCGAACCGGACGCGCTGGCAACCGGTGAAAAAAGCGAATTTGTAATTAATCAGAAAGAGGGATCAGGTGGCAGATCGTAATTTGCGCGACCTTCTCGCTCCGTGGGTGCCAACGGCACCGGAGAGAGCACTGCGAGAGATGACACTCGATAGCCGCGTGGCGGCTTCGGGCGACCTTTTTGTGGCGGTGGTCGGTCATCAGGCGGACGGGCGTCGATATATCCCGCAGGCGATTGCGCAAGGCGTAGCCGCTGTCGTAGCTGAAGCGGAAGGCGAAGCAAGCGACGGCGAAATCCGTGAAATGCACGGCGTGCCGGTTATCTATCTTAGCCAACTGCATCAACGACTCTCCGCGCTGGCGGGGCGTTTCTACCACGAACCTTCCGACGCGCTGCGTCTGGTCGGCGTAACGGGCACCAACGGTAAAACCACCACAACACAGCTTCTTGCCCAGTGGGCGCAGCTGTTGGGTGAAACCAGCGCGGTGATGGGGACCGTGGGCAACGGTCTGCTCAATCAGGTTATCCCAACTGAAAATACCACCGGTTCAGCCGTCGACGTACAGCAAGTGCTTGCTAACCTGCACGGGCAGGGCGCGACGTTTGCCGCGATGGAAGTCTCCTCCCACGGGCTAGTGCAGCACCGCGTGGCGGCACTAAAATTTGCCGCATCCGTATTCACCAACCTGAGTCGTGACCACCTCGACTATCACGGCGACATGGCGGGCTATGAAGCCGCCAAGTGGCTGCTGTTCTCCGAGCACGAAGCCGGACAGGCCATCATCAACGCCGACGACGAAGTCGGGCGCAAATGGCTGGCTCGTTTACCGGATGCCGTTGCGGTGACCATGGAAGATAATCTGCAGCCCGGCTGCCGGGGCCGCTGGCTGAAGGCGACAAACGTTCACTATCACGACGGCGGCGCGACGATACACTTCAGCTCATCGTGGGGCGACGGCGAATTTGAAAGTCGTCTTATGGGCGCGTTTAACGTCAGCAATCTGCTGCTCGCGCTGGCGACGCTGCTGGCGCTCGGTTATCCGCTTGCGGATCTGCTGACAACGGCAGAATGCCTGCAGCCGGTTTGCGGGCGCATGGAAGTCTTCACCGCGCCGGGTAAAACCACGGTAGTGGTGGATTACGCCCATACACCGGACGCGCTGGAAAAAGCGCTTCAGGCCGCGCGTCTGCACTGTACCGGCAAGCTCTGGTGCGTGTTCGGCTGCGGCGGGGACCGCGACAAGGGCAAACGCCCGATGATGGGCGCTATTGCGGAACAGTACGCCGACGTGGTCGTCGTTACCGACGACAACCCGCGTACGGAAGAACCAAAGGCTATCGTAGAAGATATCCTCGCTGGCATGCTGGATGCTGGTCGCGCTTACGTGGTGCTGGGGCGTGCAGAAGCCGTCACCAACGCAATCATGCAGGCTAAAGAAAACGACGTGGTGCTGGTGGCTGGTAAAGGCCATGAAGATTATCAAATCGTTGGCAACCGCCGCCTGGACTACTCCGACCGCGTTACCGCAGCCCGCCTGCTGGGGGTTGTGGCATGATTCGCGTTTCATTACGCCAACTCGCCGGTATTCTGCGCGGGCAGCTGCATGGCGCGGATGCCAACATCATCGATGTCACTACCGATACACGTAAATTAACGCCGGGCTGCCTGTTCGTGGCGCTTAAGGGCGAACGTTTTGACGCACATGACTTTGCTGAAGAGGCCGTCAAAGGCGGTGCCGGTGCGCTGCTTGTCAGCCGCAGCCTGCCGATTGATGTGCCTCAGCTCGTCGTTGAGGATACGCGTCTGGCCTTTGGTGAACTTGCTGCGTGGGTACGCCAGCAGGTGCCAACGCGGGTCGTTGCGTTGACCGGCTCGTCCGGTAAAACCTCCGTAAAAGAGATGACGGCGGCCATTCTTCGCCAGTGCGGCAACACGCTCTACACCGCCGGTAACCTGAATAACGACATCGGCGTGCCGATGACGCTGCTGCGCCTGACGCCTGAATATGATTATGCGGTCATCGAACTGGGTGCAAACCACCAGGGTGAAATCGCCTGGACCGTAGGACTCACCCGCCCGGAAGCCGCTCTGGTAAATAACCTCGCAGCCGCACACCTCGAAGGCTTTGGCTCTTTGGCTGGGGTTGCGAAGGCGAAAGGGGAAATCTTCACCGGTTTGCCTGTGAACGGCATTGCGATCATGAACGCCGACAATAACGACTGGCTTAACTGGCAGAACGTAATTGGCGATCGCAAAACCTGGCGCTTCTCGCCGAATGCGTCCGGTAGCGATTTCACCGCGACAAACGTGCATATCACCTCTCACGGTACGGAATTCACGCTGCAGACCCCTACGGGCGATGTAGACGTGGTGATGCCGTTGCCGGGCCGTCACAATATCGCCAATGCGTTGGCAGCAACCGCGCTTGCGATGGCCGTCGGCGCACCGCTTGATGCTGTAAAAAAAGGCCTTGCAGAGCTGAAGGCCGTGCCGGGCCGCCTGTATCCCATTCAGCTTGCCGAAACGCAGCTGCTGCTCGATGACAGCTACAACGCCAACGTCGGTTCGATGACCGCCGCCGCCCAGGTTCTGTCTGAGATGCCGGGCTATCGCGTGATGGTTGTTGGCGATATGGGCGAGCTGGGGGCGGAGGCGCAAGATTGCCATCGTCAGGTTGGCGAAGCCGCAAAAGCCGCGGGTATCGACTGCGTATTAAGCGTTGGCGTACTGAGCGAAACCATCAGCCAGGCCTCTGGCGTTGGCGAGCATTTTACCGATAAAAAAGCCGCAATAGCCCGCCTGAAGGCGCTACTTGCCGAGCATTCAATTATCACCATTTTAGTGAAAGGTTCACGTAGTGCTGCCATGGAAGAGGTGGTGCACGCATTACAGGAGATTGGGACATGTTAGTTTGGCTGGCCGAACATTTGGTCAAATATTATTCCGGCTTTAACGTCTTTTCCTATCTGACGTTTCGCGCCATCGTCAGCCTGCTGACCGCGCTGTTTATCTCTTTGTGGATGGGCCCGCGCATGATCGCTCGTTTACAGCAACTTTCTTTCGGCCAGGTCGTCCGCAATGACGGTCCTGAATCGCACTTCAGTAAACGCGGCACGCCGACGATGGGGGGGATCATGATCCTGACCTCTATCGTCATTTCAGTTTTGCTGTGGGCCTATCCTTCTAACCCCTATGTCTGGTGCGTGCTCTTCGTGCTGGTCGGCTACGGGGCGATAGGATTTGTCGACGACTACCGCAAGGTTGTCCGTAAAGACACGAAGGGCCTGATCGCGCGCTGGAAGTACTTCTGGATGTCGGTGATTGCTCTTGCCGTTGCCTTCACCATGTACATCGCCGGAAAAGGAACGCCAGCCACCGAGCTGGTTGTGCCGTTCTTTAAAGACGTGATGCCGCAGCTTGGTCTGTTCTACGTTCTGCTGGCGTACTTCGTTATTGTCGGCACCGGCAATGCGGTGAACCTGACCGATGGCCTTGATGGCCTGGCGATTATGCCGACCGTACTGGTGGCAGGTGGATTCGCGCTGGTGGCCTGGGCTACCGGTAACATGAACTTTGCGGGCTACCTGCACATCCCTTACCTTCGTCACGCGGGTGAGCTGGTGATTGTCTGTACGGCGATCGTCGGCGCGGGTCTGGGCTTCCTGTGGTTTAACACCTACCCGGCTCAGGTCTTTATGGGCGACGTTGGCTCGCTGGCTTTGGGCGGCGCGCTGGGCACCATCGCGGTTCTGCTGCGCCAGGAGTTCCTGTTGGTGATCATGGGCGGCGTGTTCGTGGTCGAAACGCTCTCCGTTATCCTGCAGGTTGGCTCCTTTAAGCTGCGCGGACAGCGTATTTTCCGCATGGCGCCTATCCATCACCACTATGAATTGAAAGGCTGGCCAGAGCCGCGCGTTATCGTGCGCTTCTGGATTATCTCGCTGATGCTGGTCCTGATAGGCCTGGCTACGCTGAAGGTGCGTTAATAATGGCAGATTACCAGGGTAAAAAAGTCGTCATCATTGGGCTGGGTTTAACCGGCCTGTCCTGCGTGGATTTCTTCCTTGCGCGCGGTGTTACGCCGCGCGTGATGGACACCCGCACCTCACCGCCAGGCCTGGACAAACTGCCTGAAGCGGTAGAGCGCCACCTTGGTGCGCTGAATGAAGACTGGCTACTGGCTGCCGATTTGATTATTGCCAGCCCTGGCATTGCGCTGGCGCATCCTGCGTTAAGCACCGCGGCGGAAGCCGGGGTGGAAATTATCGGCGATATCGAACTGTTTTGCCGCGAGGCTCAGGCTCCTATCGTGGCCATTACCGGCTCTAACGGCAAAAGCACCGTGACGACTCTGGTCGGCGAGATGGCAAAAGCCGCTGGCGTAAACGTCGGAGTAGGTGGAAACATTGGTCTGCCCGCGCTGATGCTGCTTGAGCCAAACCGCGAACTGTACGTGCTCGAACTTTCTAGCTTCCAGCTCGAAACTACCCTTAGCCTGAAAGCGGCGGCGGCCACGATCCTGAACGTTACTGAAGATCACATGGATCGGTATCCGTTTGGTCTGCAGCAGTATCGGGCGGCCAAGCTGCGCGTTTACGAGAATGCGGCCGTTTGCGTCGTCAACGCGGATGATGCTCTGACCATGCCGGTTCGCGGCGCGGACGAGCGCTGCATCAGCTTTGGCGTCGATGTCGGCGACTATCACCTTAACCGCCAGCAGGGGGATACCTGGCTGCGCGTCAAGGGCGAAAAGGTGCTTAATACCAACGAAATGAAGCTGGTAGGCCAGCATAACTACACCAACGCGCTGGCCGCGCTGGCGCTGGCCGATGCGGTGAAACTCCCGCGTTCCAGCAGCCTGAAGGCGCTAACCACGTTTACCGGCCTGGCGCACCGTTTCCAGTTGGCCTGGGAACACAACGGCGTGCGCTGGATTAACGACTCAAAAGCGACCAACGTCGGCAGCACCGAAGCCGCGCTGAATGGTCTGCGCGTTGACGGTACGCTGCATCTGCTGCTCGGCGGTGACGGGAAATCCGCTGATTTCTCATCGCTTGCCCAGTATTTGCAAGGGCCGAACGTTCGTCTGTACTGCTTTGGCCGCGACGGGGCTGAACTGGCTGCGCTGCGCCCAGAAGTGGCAGAGCAAACCGAAACCATGGCGCAGGCGATGGAGCTTATTGGCCCGCGCGTTAAGCCAGGGGACATGGTGCTGCTGTCACCGGCCTGTGCCAGCCTCGATCAGTTTAAAAACTTTGAACAGCGTGGCGATCTCTTTGCCCGTCTTGCGAAGGAGCTAGGCTGATGCGTTTATCACTCCCTCGCCTGCGTATGCCACGTATTCCAGGATTTGCCATCCTGTCATGGGTGTCGACCGCGCTGAAAGGCTGGGTGATGGGCTCTCGTGAAGCCGACTCTAACAGCATGGTGCTCTACGACCGCACTCTGCTGTGGTTGACCTTTGGCCTTGCCGCCATCGGTTTTATCATGGTGACGTCGGCGTCGATGCCGGTAGGCCAACGCCTGGCAAACGATCCTTTCCTGTTTGCTAAACGTGACGGTTTATACATCGTGCTGGCGTTTGCCCTGTCGCTGATTACCCTGCGCCTGCCGATGGAGTTCTGGCAGCGGCACAGCACGGCCATGCTGCTGCTTTCTATCGCTATGCTGCTGATTGTACTGGTGGTGGGTAGCTCGGTTAACGGTGCGTCGCGCTGGATTGCCTTCGGCCCGCTGCGTATTCAGCCTGCGGAGTTCACCAAGCTGTCGCTGTTCTGCTATCTCGCCAACTACCTGGTGCGTAAGGTTGATGAGGTGCGTAACAACCTGCGCGGCTTCCTTAAGCCGATGGGCGTGATTCTGGTGATGGCGGTGCTGCTGCTGGCCCAGCCTGACCTTGGTACGGTTGTTGTACTCTTTGTCACTACGCTTGCGATGCTGTTCCTTGCGGGTGCGAAACTGTGGCAGTTCATCGCGATCATCGGCATGGGTATTTCAGCGGTTATCCTGCTGATCCTTGCCGAGCCGTATCGTATCCGCCGCGTCACCTCATTCTGGAACCCGTGGGAAGATCCGTTTGGCAGCGGCTATCAGCTGACACAATCGCTGATGGCTTTCGGGCGCGGCGAATTGTGGGGCCAGGGCTTAGGCAACTCGGTACAAAAACTGGAGTATCTGCCGGAAGCGCACACTGACTTTATCTTCTCCATCATCGGCGAAGAACTGGGATATATCGGTGTGGTACTGGCTTTATTGATGGTATTCTTCGTCGCTTTTCGTGCGATGTCCATCGGCAAACGCGCGCTGGAAATGGATCAACGTTTTGCGGGCTTCCTCGCATGTTCCATCGGTATCTGGTTCAGCTTCCAGGCGTTAGTTAACGTGGGCGCGGCGGCGGGTATGCTGCCGACGAAAGGCCTGACATTGCCGCTCATCAGTTATGGTGGTTCGAGTTTGTTGATAATGTCTACGGCAATCATGATGTTGCTGCGTATTGATTATGAAACACGTCTGGCTAAAGCCCAGGCGTTTACACGGGGTGTGCGATGAGCAATCAATCCCGGCGGTTAATGGTGATGGCGGGCGGTACCGGTGGACACGTTTTCCCGGGCCTTGCCGTAGCTCATCATCTGATGGCTGAGGGCTGGCAGGTGCGCTGGCTCGGTACCGCCGATCGTATGGAAGCGGACCTGGTGCCGAAACACGGCATTGAAATCGACTTTATCCGCATTTCTGGCCTGCGTGGAAAAGGCGTGAAGGCTTTACTGCTGGCACCGTTGCGTATCTTCAACGCGTGGCGTCAGGCGCGGGCGATCATGAAGGCCTATCGTCCGGATGTTGTCCTCGGTATGGGCGGCTATGTATCCGGCCCCGGTGGCCTGGCCGCGTGGTCCCTCGGCATTCCGGTTGTTCTTCACGAGCAGAACGGCATTGCGGGCCTGACCAACAAGTGGCTGGCAAAAATCGCCAAAAAGGTGATGCAGGCTTTCCCGGGTGCGTTCCCGAAAGCGGACGTAGTGGGTAATCCGGTGCGCACTGACGTGCTGGCGCTGCCGCTGCCGCAGGAACGTTTTGCAGGGCGTGAAGGCCCGGTGCGCGTGCTGGTCGTTGGTGGTTCGCAGGGCGCTCGCGTCCTAAACCAGACTATGCCGCAGGTGGCTGGGCGTCTTGGCGATGCTGTGACTATCTGGCATCAGTGTGGTAAAGGCGGTCAGGCGGTTGTTCAGCAGGCCTATGCCGAAGCCGCGCAGCCTCAGCACAAAGTGACCGAATTTATTGATGATATGGCCGCCGCTTATGCGTGGGCCGATGTCGTAGTCTGTCGCTCAGGGGCGTTAACCGTGAGCGAGATTGCGGCCGCTGGATTGCCTGCACTGTTTGTTCCCTTCCAGCATAAAGACCGGCAGCAATATTGGAACGCGCTGCCGCTGGAAAAGGCCGGAGCTGCCAAAATACTGGAGCAACCGCAGTTTACCGTGGATGCCGTTACCGAAACGCTCGCCGGGTGGGACAGAGTGACGCTGCTGGCTATGGCCGAACGCGCGCGCGCTGCGTCCATTCCTGATGCGACCGAGCGGGTAGCCAAAGAAGTGAGCGCCGCAGCACTGGCGTAATGGTTGTGGGTGGTGAGTTTCACCCGTGAATTTTTGATGTAATGGCGCTTGGCGCTGCAGGTTAGAGAATGAATACACAACAACTGGCGAAACTGCGTTCTATCGTGCCCGAGATGCGTCGCGTCCGGCACATTCACTTTGTTGGCATCGGCGGCGCCGGTATGGGCGGTATTGCCGAAGTTTTAGCCAATGAAGGTTACCAGATTAGCGGATCCGATCTGGCGCCGAACCCGGTCACGCAACAGTTGTCGGCACTGGGTGCCACTATTTATTTCAACCACCGTCCGGAGAACGTACTGGACGCCAGCGTGGTGGTAGTTTCTACGGCGATTTCTGCGGATAACCCGGAGATCGTCGCCGCCCATGAAGCGCGTATTCCGGTTATCCGTCGCGCGGAAATGCTTGCTGAATTAATGCGTTTTCGCCACGGCATCGCCATCGCGGGTACGCACGGTAAAACAACGACGACAGCGATGGTTTCCAGCATTTACGCCGAAGCGGGTCTGGATCCAACGTTTGTTAACGGCGGGCTGGTAAAGGCTGCGGGAACCCATGCACGCCTGGGCCACAGTCGTTATTTGATTGCTGAAGCGGATGAGAGCGATGCGTCGTTCCTGCATTTGCAGCCGATGGTCTCCGTTGTGACGAATATCGAAGCCGATCACATGGATACTTACCAGGGCGACTTCGAAAATTTGAAGCAGACGTTTATTAATTTTCTGCACAATTTGCCGTTTTATGGTCGTGCTGTGATGTGCGTGGACGATCCGGTAATTCGCGAGCTATTGCCGCGCGTGGGCCGTCAAACCACTACTTATGGTTTTAGCGACGACGCGGATGTACGTCTTGAGAACTATCGTCAGACAGGAGCGCAGGGGCACTTCACCATCGTGCGCCTTGACAGGCCTGAGCTGCATGTGACGCTGAATGCGCCGGGCCGCCATAACGCCCTGAACGCTGCCGCCGCCGTTGCCGTCGCAACAGAAGAAGGAATCGAAGACGAAGCGATTTTACGCGCGCTGGAAAGCTTCCAGGGTACTGGTCGTCGCTTTGATTTCCTCGGCGAATACCCGCTTGAGCCGGTAAATGGCAAAGCAGGCAGCGCCATGCTGGTGGATGATTATGGTCACCACCCAACGGAAGTGGACGCGACGATCAAAGCCGCCCGCGCGGGCTGGCCGGACAAAAATCTGGTGATGGTCTTCCAGCCGCATCGTTATACGCGTACTCGCGATTTATACGACGACTTTGCTAACGTATTGTCGCAGGTAGATTCGCTACTGATGCTGGATGTTTATGCTGCCGGGGAAGCGCCAATCCCTGGTGCTGATAGCCGCTCGCTATGCCGTACCATTCGCAGCCGTGGCAAAGTCGACCCGATTCTGGTGCCAGAAGCGAGCCAGGTTGCAGATATGCTTGCGCCGGTCTTAACAGGAAACGACCTGATTCTCGTGCAAGGTGCAGGGAACATCGGCAAAATCGCGCGCAACCTGGCTGAAATCAAATTACAGCCTCAACCTAAAGAGGAAGACCAACATGGCTGATAAAATCGCTGTCCTGTTGGGGGGCACGTCCGCCGAACGTGAGGTTTCCTTGCAGTCCGGTGCTGCCGTACTGGCTGGTTTGATAGAGGGTGGCGTCAACGCGCACGGTGTCGATCTAAAAGATACTGTCGCAACCGAGCTGAAAGCGCTGGGGTTCAACAAGATTTTCATCGCGCTGCACGGGCGCGGCGGCGAAGACGGTACGTTGCAGGGGCTTTTAGAGTTTCTGGGGCTGCCTTATACCGGCAGCGGCGTGATGGCTTCAGCTATCACGATGGATAAACTGCGCACCAAGCTGCTGTGGCAAGGTGCGGGTTTGCCGGTAGCGCCGTGGGTGGCGTTGACGCGTCGTGATATTGAATCGGGTATAGCGGCCGCAACGTCAGAACGTATTGCAGAGCTGGGTTTGCCGGTTATCGTCAAGCCTAGCCGTGAAGGTTCAAGCGTGGGGATGTCGAAGGTGGATAGCGCCGCCGCGCTGCCCGCAGCGCTGGAATTAGCCTTCAAACATGATGAAGAAGTGCTGATCGAAAAATGGTTAAGCGGGCCTGAATATACGGTGGCGATCCTCGGTGAGGAAATATTACCGTCAATTCGTATCCAACCTGCTGGAACCTTCTATGATTATGAGGCGAAGTATCTCTCTGATGAGACTCAATATTTCTGTCCGAGCGGTTTAATTGAGCAGCGCGAGCAGGAATTGCAGGCATTAGTGCTACAGGCCTGGCAGGTTTTGGGCTGTAGCGGTTGGGGTCGTGTGGACGTTATGCAGGATAGCGATGGGCAGTTTTATCTGCTGGAAGTGAACACGTCACCGGGCATGACCAGCCATAGCCTGGTGCCGATGGCGGCACGGCAGGCGGGCATGACCTTCTCCCAACTGGTAGTACGTATTCTGGAGTTGGCGGACTGATATGTCGCAAGCAGCCCTGAATGCGCGTAATCGCCAGGAAGAACCGACCAGCACCCGTCGTAGCAACGGCGGACGGCTGGCCGGGATTATCTTCCTGAGTATAGTGCTATTTACCGTGTTTATCGGCGGCTGGATTGTGGTCGGCTGGATGGAAGATGCTCAGCGTCTGCCGCTTTCCAAACTGGTGTTAACCGGCGATCGGCACTACACGCGCAATGATGATGTTCGCCAGTCCATTCTGGCGCTGGGCCCACCGGGCACCTTTATGACGCAGGATGTGAACATCATCCAGCAACAGATTGAGCGTTTGCCGTGGATCAAGCAGGCGAGCGTTAGAAAGCAGTGGCCGGACGAATTGAAGATTCATCTGGTTGAATATGTGCCCATAGCGCGTTGGAATGACCAACACATGATAGACGCGGAAGGAAATTCCTTCAGTGTTCCGGCAGAGCGTACGGGAAAGCAGACTTTACCGATGTTATCGGGCCCGGAAGGAAGTGAGGGTGAAGTGCTGCAGGGCTATCGCGCAATGGGCGAAGTGCTGGCAAAGGATAAATTCACGTTGAACGAGGCGGCGATGACCGCCCGTCGTTCCTGGCAGTTGACGCTGAATAACGGTATTAAGCTCAACCTGGGCCGGGGCGATACGATGAAACGCCTGAGTCGCTTTGTGGAACTCTATCCGGTTCTGCAGCAGCAGGGGCTGGCTGACAATAAAGTCGTCAGCTATGTCGACCTGCGGTATGACTCTGGCGCGGCGGTAGGCTGGCAGCCCGCTCCCGTACAGGAACCTAATCCTAATCAGCAACAGAATCAGGCACAGGCAGAACAACAATGATCAAGGCGACGGACAGAAAACTGGTAGTAGGACTGGAGATCGGGACCGCGAAGGTCGCCGCTTTAGTAGGGGAAGTTCTGCCCGACGGTATGGTTAATATTATCGGCGTGGGCAGTTGCCCGTCCCGGGGTATGGACAAAGGCGGCGTTAACGACCTTGAATCGGTAGTAAAGTGCGTGCAGCGCGCCATCGATCAGGCCGAACTCATGGCGGACTGCCAGATTTCTTCGGTTTACCTGGCGCTGTCCGGCAAGCACATTAGCTGCCAGAATGAAATTGGTATGGTGCCTATCTCAGAAGAAGAGGTAACGCAGGAGGACGTGGAAAACGTCGTTCATACCGCTAAGTCGGTGCGCGTGCGTGATGAACATCGCGTTCTGCACGTAATCCCGCAAGAATATGCAATCGATTATCAGGAAGGGATCAAAAATCCGGTAGGGTTATCTGGCGTGCGTATGCAGGCCAAGGTCCACTTGATCACCTGCCACAACGATATGGCGAAAAACATTGTTAAAGCCGTTGAACGATGTGGCCTGAAAGTTGACCAACTCATTTTTGCAGGCCTTGCTGCAAGCTACTCGGTATTGACCGAAGACGAACGTGAACTGGGCGTCTGCGTGGTGGATATCGGTGGTGGTACAATGGATATCGCGGTATACACTGGCGGCGCGCTGCGCCACACCAAAGTTATTCCTTATGCAGGAAATGTAGTCACCAGCGATATCGCCTATGCCTTCGGCACGCCGCCAAGCGATGCAGAAGCCATTAAAGTACGCCACGGCTGCGCGCTTGGGTCGATTGTTGGCAAAGATGAGAACGTTGAAGTGCCGAGCGTGGGTGGACGTCCGCCGCGTAGTCTGCAGCGCCAGACGCTTGCAGAGGTTATTGAGCCGCGTTACACCGAGCTGCTCAACCTGGTCAACGAAGAGATTTTGCAGTTACAAGAACAGCTTCGCCAGCAGGGTGTGAAGCACCACCTGGCGGCGGGGATTGTGTTAACCGGCGGCGCAGCACAAATTGAAGGTCTGGCAGCCTGTGCTCAGCGCGTTTTCCATACGCAGGTGCGTATCGGACAGCCGTTAAATATTACTGGCCTGACTGATTATGCCCAGGAGTCGTACTATTCGACTGCAGTCGGCTTGCTGCACTACGGGAAAGAATCTCATCTCAGTGGTGAAGCTGAAGTGGAAAAACGGACCTCTGTCGGCTCATGGTTTAAGCGAATCAACAGCTGGCTGAGAAAAGAGTTTTAAATTTTATAAGAGACCGGACAAAATTAGCGGTCTCAGGCGACAGGCACAAAACGGAGAGAAACTATGTTTGAACCTATGGAACTGACCAACGACGCGGTGATTAAAGTCATCGGCGTCGGTGGCGGCGGCGGTAATGCCGTTGAACACATGGTGCGCGAGCGCATCGAAGGCGTTGAATTCTTCGCAGTGAACACCGACGCGCAGGCGTTGCGTAAAACTGCAGTAGGCCAGACGATCCAGATTGGTAATGGCATTACCAAAGGTCTGGGCGCTGGAGCTAACCCTGAAGTAGGTCGTTCCGCAGCCGATGAAGATCGCGATGCACTGCGCGCCGCGCTTGAAGGGGCAGACATGGTGTTTATCGCCGCAGGTATGGGCGGTGGTACCGGTACAGGTGCCGCCCCTGTCGTTGCGGAAGTCGCTAAAGACCTCGGTATTCTGACCGTAGCCGTCGTGACTAAGCCTTTCAACTTCGAAGGCAAAAAGCGTATGGCGTTCGCGGAGCAGGGTATCGCCGAGCTGTCTAAGCACGTGGATTCTCTGATCACTATTCCAAACGACAAGCTGCTGAAAGTGCTTGGTCGTGGCATCTCCTTGCTCGACGCTTTTGGTGCGGCAAACGATGTGCTTAAAGGCGCAGTGCAGGGTATCGCTGAACTGATTACCCGTCCGGGCCTGATGAACGTCGACTTTGCTGACGTGCGCACCGTCATGTCCGAAATGGGTTATGCCATGATGGGCTCTGGTGTGGCAAGCGGTGAAGACCGTGCTGAAGAAGCAGCAGAAATGGCAATTTCCAGCCCGCTGCTGGAAGATATCGACCTGTCCGGCGCACGCGGCGTGCTGGTCAACATCACCGCTGGCTTTGATCTGCGTCTGGATGAGTTCGAAACCGTGGGTAACACCATCCGTGCGTTTGCTTCTGATAACGCAACCGTAGTTATCGGTACCTCTCTGGATCCAGAGATGAACGATGAGCTGCGCGTAACCGTTGTTGCTACCGGTATTGGCATGGACAAGCGTCCAGAAATCACCCTGGTGACGAACAAACAGACTCAGCAGCCTGTGATGGACCGCTATCAGCAGCACGGTATGGCGCCTCTGACTCAGGAACAAAAGCCTGCGGCCAAAGTCGTTAACGACAACACGCCACAAACAGCGAAAGAACCGGACTACCTGGATATTCCAGCATTCTTGCGTAAGCAAGCTGATTAAGAATAAACCGGAAGTTGGGCATCTCCGCTCTTTGTGCTAAACTGGCCTGCCGATTGTGATATACACTTCGGTTGGATAGGTAATTTGGCGAGATTATACGATGATCAAACAAAGGACACTTAAACGTATCGTTCAGGCGACTGGCGTCGGTTTACATACCGGCAAAAAGGTCACACTGACGTTACGCCCTGCGCCGGCAAATACCGGGGTCATCTATCGTCGCACCGACTTGAATCCTCCGGTAGATTTTCCGGCAGATGCCAAATCTGTGCGTGATACCATGCTCTGTACTTGCCTGGTGAACGAGCACGATGTGCGGATTTCTACCGTTGAGCACCTTAACGCTGCCCTGGCTGGGCTGGGTATCGACAACATTGTTATTGAAGTCGATGCGCCAGAAATCCCAATCATGGACGGTAGCGCAGCGCCATTCGTCTACCTGCTGCTTGATGCCGGGATTGATGAACTGAACTGCGCGAAGAAATTTGTGCGCGTCAAAGAGACGGTTCGTGTTGAAGACGGCGATAAATGGGCTGAATTCAAGCCGTACAATGGTTTCTCGTTGGACTTTACCATCGACTTTAACCATCCGGCGATTGATGCCAGCACCCAGCGTTACCGCATGAATTTCTCTGCGGACGCGTTTATGCGCCAGATCAGCCGCGCTCGTACTTTCGGTTTTATGCGTGATATCGAATATCTGCAGTCCCGTGGTTTGTGCCTGGGCGGCAGCTTCGATTGTGCCATCGTTGTTGACGATTATCGCGTACTGAACGAAGACGGCCTGCGTTTTGAAGATGAATTCGTTCGTCACAAAATGCTGGATGCTATCGGTGACTTGTTCATGTGTGGCCACAACATTATCGGCGCGTTTACCGCCTATAAATCTGGTCATGCGCTGAACAACAAACTGTTGCAGGCAGTTTTAGCGAAGCAGGAAGCCTGGGAATGGGCAACCTTCGAAGATGACGCTGAACTTCCGCTGGCATTCAAAGCACCTACTATGGTGCTGGCGTAACGCCTGACTCTCGATTACGACTGGTTTTTATTGGTACTCTCTCCGGCCAATGAAGCCAGTCGTTCTATTGCTGCTCTTAACTTCTCTGGGCTACGCTTCGCCACTTCTCGTAATGCCTCCGCGCTGTGCGCGCTCAATTCTCGATTTACCTCAAATTTCTTGTTTACCACCTGATTGCTGCTTTCTTGTACGGAATCCTGTCCAATTGCTGCAAGCGTTGGATTAATCCTGATGTCGATTGACGTCAATGATGGTAATATTTGTGCGCGTAATGCACTCAGCAGCGTGGATTGTTCATAGCGTAAGCGCATCAACCAGCTGGCATTCGCCGTTTCAAGTACGAGGACCCCCTGTCGGAAATTCGCGACTCGACACCAGGGGTGCAGTTGAGCAGGTAATATTCCTCTCACTGCCCGGTTTAGCCGCAGTAGGGCAGCCGCTCGCTGTTGCACATTTTGCAGCATGCTTTGAGCACCGGCGTCGTCGAAAAGATTCTCTAAAGATTGCGGGCGACTATCGCGCATACTATAAGCTCCGGCGGAAAAAGTGATTGGTATTCTAAATCGTTGGCGACAACTTGGCAGACGTTATTTCTGGCCGCATCTCCTATTGGGGATGGTCGCGGCGAGTTTTGGCATGCCTGCGTTCAGCGGAAATACCGACCATACCACTCCAGCGGAAACCTCCGCCAGCAGTCAGGACCATCTTAACCAGGTTAGCTTCGATAGCCTGGTATTATTGCAGGAAAGCACTCGTCGCCCGTCATTTAATGTGGATTACTGGCATCAGCATGCCATTCGTACCGTAATCCGCCATCTCTCTTTTGCAATGGCACCGCAAACGCTGCCGGTTGTACAAGAGAGTTTGCCGCTTCAGGCTCAGCATCTGGCTTTGTTGGATACGCTCAATGCGTTATTAACCCAGGAAAGCAAACCCCCTGTCATCGTCCGCCATATTTCTCTCTGGCAGCGTCCTGCCGTGGCGACATTCAGTACCGCTCTCTGGATTAGCCAGGTGCAGGGCATCCGCGCCGGGCCACAACGCCTCAGTTAAGCAAAAAAGTACCTTTAAATTATAACACTTTTTGTAGATCTGCTTTGTGGCAGGCGTTTGAGAATTAATTATGCTAATCAAAATGTTAACTAAAGTTTTCGGCAGTCGTAACGACCGTACCCTACGCCGTATGCGTAAAGTGGTCACCATGATCAACGGCATGGAACCACAAATGGAGAAGCTGTCCGACGATGAGCTGAAAGCTAAAACCAACGAGTTCCGTGCCCGTCTTGAAAAAGGCGAAGTGCTAGAAACCTTAATTCCTGAAGCTTTCGCCGTGGTGCGCGAAGCAAGTAAGCGCGTATTCGGCATGCGCCATTTCGACGTCCAGCTGCTGGGCGGTATGGTGCTAAACGATCGCTGCATCGCTGAAATGCGTACAGGTGAAGGTAAAACCCTGACGGCAACGCTGCCAGCATACCTCAACGCCTTAAGCGGCAAAGGTGTTCACGTGGTTACAGTGAACGACTATCTGGCCCAGCGTGATGCGGAAAATAACCGTCCGCTGTTCGAGTTCCTTGGCCTGAGCGTGGGTATCAACCTGCCGAACATGCCAGCTCCGGCCAAGCGTGAAGCTTATGCCGCAGATATCACCTACGGAACAAACAACGAATACGGCTTTGACTACCTGCGTGACAACATGGCGTTCAGCCCTGAAGAACGCGTACAGCGCAAACTGCATTACGCGCTGGTGGATGAGGTGGACTCCATCCTTATCGATGAAGCTCGTACGCCGCTTATCATCTCCGGTCCGGCTGAAGACAGCTCCGAGATGTACAAAAAAGTAAACAAGATCATCCCGCACCTGATCCGTCAGGAAAAAGAAGACTCCGACACCTTCCAGGGTGAAGGCCACTTCTCCGTGGATGAAAAATCTCGCCAGGTAAACATCACCGAGCGTGGTCTGGTGCTGGTTGAAGAACTGCTGGTTCGCGAAGGCATCATGGAGGAAGGCGAGTCGCTGTATTCTCCAACCAACATCATGCTGATGCACCACGTTACCGCCGCGCTGCGCGCACACGTGCTGTTTACTCGTGACGTTGACTACATCGTTAAAGATGGCGAAGTCATTATCGTTGATGAGCACACCGGTCGTACCATGCAGGGCCGCCGCTGGTCCGATGGTCTGCATCAGGCAGTGGAAGCCAAAGAAGGCGTTGATATCCAGAATGAGAACCAGACGCTGGCTTCCATCACCTTCCAGAACTACTTCCGTCTGTACGAGAAACTTGCCGGTATGACCGGCACCGCAGACACCGAAGCGTTCGAATTCAGCTCTATCTACAAACTCGACACTATCGTCGTTCCGACCAACCGTCCGATGATCCGTAAAGATATGCCGGATCTGGTTTACATGACCGAAATGGACAAAATCGGCGCGATTATCGAAGACATCAAAGAGCGTACGGCAAACGGCCAGCCGGTTCTGGTGGGGACAATCTCCATCGAGAAATCCGAAGTAGTTTCTGCCGAGCTGACTAAAGCGGGCATCAAGCACAACGTGCTGAACGCCAAATTCCACGCCAATGAAGCGGGCATCGTTGCACAGGCGGGTTATCCTGCTGCGGTAACAATTGCAACCAACATGGCGGGTCGTGGTACGGACATCGTGCTGGGCGGTAGCTGGCAGGCAGAAGTGGCCGAGCTGGAAGACCCTACTCCTGAGCAAATTGCGCAGATTAAAGCGGACTGGCAGAAACGCCACGAGGCGGTGCTGGCTTCCGGCGGTTTACACATCATCGGTACCGAACGCCACGAATCTCGCCGTATCGATAACCAGCTGCGTGGTCGTTCTGGTCGCCAGGGTGATGCCGGTTCTTCCCGCTTCTACCTGTCTATGGAAGATGCCCTGATGCGTATCTTCGCCTCGGATCGCGTGTCTGGCATGATGCGTAAACTGGGTATGAAACCAGGTGAGGCCATCGAGCACCCATGGGTTACCAAAGCGATTGCTAACGCACAGCGTAAAGTTGAAAGCCGTAACTTCGATATTCGTAAGCAACTGCTGGAATACGATGATGTGGCTAACGACCAGCGCCGCGCGATTTACAGCCAGCGTAATGAACTGCTGGACGTGAGTGACGTAAGCGAAACCATCAATAGCATCCGTGAAGATGTGTTCAAGACCACTATTGATGCGCACATCCCGCCGCAGTCTCTTGAAGAGATGTGGGATATTCCAGGGCTTGAAGAACGTTTGAAAAACGACTTCGACCTGGAAATGCCGATCAAAGAGTGGCTGGACAAAGAGCCGGAGCTGCATGAAGAAACGCTGCGCGAGCGTATTCTGCAAAACGCCATCGAAGTGTATCAGCGCAAAGAAGAGGTTGTTGGCGCAGAGATGATGCGTCACTTTGAAAAAGGCGTCATGCTGCAAACGCTTGATTCCCTGTGGAAAGAACACCTGGCGGCAATGGACTACCTGCGTCAGGGCATTCACCTGCGTGGCTACGCGCAGAAAGATCCGAAGCAGGAATACAAACGCGAATCCTTCTCCATGTTCGCCGCCATGCTTGAGTCGCTGAAGTACGAAGTGATCAGCACCCTGAGCAAGGTTCAGGTGCGCATGCCTGAAGAAGTAGAAGCGATGGAGCAGCAGCGCCGCGAAGAAGCAGAGCGTCTGGCGCAAATGCAGCAACTGAGCCACGTTGATGCCGAGACTCAGGCCGCACAGGAACTGGCTGGTGAAACCGGCGAGCGTAAAGTTGGCCGTAACGACCCGTGCCCGTGCGGTTCCGGTAAAAAATTCAAGCAGTGCCACGGCCGTCTGAGCTAAGCACTTAATGACTGATAAAGGCGCAGCTTGCTGCGCCTTTTCTTTATGGAGCATCTGAACAAAAATGAAACAACTGCAAATCGCCGTCGGGATCGTTCGCAATGCACAGGGCGAGATATTCATTACGCGTCGAGCCGCCGATGCGCACATGGCCAACAAGCTGGAATTTCCGGGCGGTAAAATCGAAGCAGGGGAAACGCCCGAACAGGCTCTGGTACGCGAGCTGCAGGAAGAGGTCGGGATCGCCGCGACGCGCTACGTGCAGTTTGAGAAGCTGGCCTACCAGTTCCCCGACAGGCATATCACGCTGTGGTTTTTCCTGGTAGAAGGCTGGGAAGGTGAGCCTTGGGGTAAAGAAGGGCAGCCGGGACAGTGGATACCGCAGCAGGATTTGAAAGCCGATGATTTTCCACCGGCTAACGAGCCCGTTATTAAGAAGCTTCAGCAGCCTTAAGGCTGCTCTCCTTCGCTCCAGCCATCCGTGTCAGAGAGATCGCTACTGCTCGGGATACGTTTCTCTTCTGCGGCCCATTCGCCTAGATCGATAAGCTGGCAGCGCTTGCTGCAAAACGGGCGGTAGGGGCTGGTTTCGTTCCAGATAACGGCTTTGCCGCAGCCGGGACAGTTCACAACGGTAGGTTCAGACATCTTTTCTCCTTAACAGCACGCCAGTTCAAAATCGAGGCGTTCAGGGATGGTTCCGCGCTCGCTGTCCAGCGGCAGGAAGCGGATCGCAAAACGGCTTTTATGCCCGGAAATTTGCGGGTAGAGCTGATACGCGAGATCTATCTGCAGGCGCAGCAAATCAGCGTCATCGCCGTTATCCTGGTAAAAACCGTTGAGGCTTGTCTGTTTGCGGAACGGAGCGGAATTACGAATGATATCAAGCAGCAAATCCAGGGATTGTCGCAGCGGCTGAAGGCTTGCCAGCCAAAAATTAACCTGCTCATCGCGCTGCGCCTGCGGCAGGTGGAGCCAGATGTGCAACGTCGGAAGATCGAAGCTACAGCAGCCGCCGGGAATGCTCAAGCGTTGGCGAACCAACGCAATCAAACGATCTTCACGCAGCGTTTGCCCTATACGCGGGGCGGACATCAACACGCTGCCGCGTTCTTTCAGCTGAGCGCGAAGCGAGTCAATGCGCTGCATATCAACGCCCGGCACTTCCGACCAGCTCAGCAGCTTACGCTGCTGGCGTTCAAGCTCTTTGAGAATATCCGTGCGGATTTCGCCGCGCTCAAAAACGTCCAGCAGATCGCCGATATTGCGGAAAAAGTGCAGTGCGTCAGCGCTTTCCGTAATCGGCAGCGACACTTCAAGCTGCTGGATTAAGAACTCAATGCGCAGCCAGGTGCGCATTTTTTCATTTAGTGGATGCTCAAAAAGGATCTGAGTGCTCATTATTCTTTATCCTGTTGTGCGGCCTGATGAGCCAGTTTCAGATACTGGCGATGCAGACGGTCAACATGAACAGCTACCCGATCAGGCGAGCCGTCATTATTAATCACATCATCAGCCACCGCCAGCCGCTCGTCTCGCGTCGCCTGGGCGGCAAGGATCTGCTCTGCATGCTGGCGACTGACGTTATCACGGCTGATAGTCCGTGCGATCTGTACCTCTGGGGAGACATCGACAACCAGCACGCGATCGGCTTTATGCTGTAGATGATTTTCCACCAGTAAAGGCACCACCCAGAGTACATAGGGCGAGCGGGCATGGTTGATTTCGGTTTGGGTGAGTTGGTGAATTAGCGGGTGCAACAGCTCATTCAGCCACTGCTTTTCAGCGGGGGAAGAAAAGATCTTTTCACGCAGGATCCGGCGATTCAGTGAGCCATCTGGCAGCAGGATCTCTTTTCCAAAATGTTCCGAAATAGCATTCAGTGCAGGCTGACCGGGTTCAACAACCTGCCGCGCTATCACATCGGCATCGATTACGGCGATCCCTAATCGGGCAAAAGTGTTGGCGACAGTGCTTTTTCCGCTGCCAATCCCACCCGTTAACGCCACCGTATAAACCATAAGAGCTGGACCTTAAACTTATTTTAATCAGACAGATATAGCATTTTCTTGCCTGAGATAATCAAGAGAAAAAGCGACAAAAAATGAAAGCCTTTTTCTTCCCGCTTATTCTGGCCTGTTTCTCAGGTAAATTTTAACGATTGTAGCTTAAAAAAGACTGTTTTCGCAGTCTTGCGGAGCCATTATTAGTGCGTATGATAGCGTCACTGGAGTTGGCAGCTGTACGCTCGTCATACTTCAAGCTGCAGGCGCGTTAGCTGCATTCTCTCACCCTAGTCACTTACTTAAGTAAGCTCCTGGGGGTATTCAAGAGTTTGCCGCCTTTCTGCAACTTGAATTATTTAGAGCCGTCGCCGATAACGTTCCCGCGTCCATCGCCATTACCAGGAATCCGCAACATGCGTATTGAAGAAGATTTGAAGTTAGGTTTTAAAGACGTTCTTATTCGCCCGAAACGTTCCACTTTAAAGAGCCGCTCTGACGTACAGCTAGAGCGCGAATTCACATTCAAACATTCTGGTATTGCGTGGTCTGGTGTGCCGATTATTGCGGCGAACATGGATACCGTCGGTACCTTCGCCATGGCGCAAGCGCTGGCCTCCTTTGACATCCTCACCGCGGTTCACAAACACTACACGGTAGAGCAGTGGAGCGACTTCGTGAAATCTGCTCCAGAAAGCGTGCTGCGCCATATCATGGTGTCTACCGGTACGTCTGAAGCCGACTTCACCAAAACCAAGCAGATACTGGCTTTGCACCCTGGCCTGAACTTTATCTGTATCGATGTCGCGAACGGCTATTCCGAACATTTCACCCAGTTTGTCAGCAAAGCCCGTGAAGCCTGGCCGGGCAAAACCATCTGTGCTGGTAACGTTGTGACCGGCGAGATGTGTGAAGAGCTGATTCTCTCCGGTGCCGATATCGTTAAAGTGGGCATCGGCCCTGGCTCCGTATGCACCACTCGCGTTAAAACCGGCGTTGGCTATCCCCAGCTGTCCGCAGTGATTGAATGCGCCGATGCAGCCCACGGGCTGGGCGGTCAAATCGTTAGCGACGGCGGCTGCACCGTGCCGGGCGACGTGGCTAAAGCGTTTGGCGGTGGCGCAGACTTTGTGATGCTGGGCGGTATGCTGGCAGGGCACGAAGAAAGCGGCGGCACCGTCGTTGAAGAGAACGGCGAGAAGTTCATGCTGTTCTACGGCATGAGCTCTGAATCCGCAATGACTCGCCACGTCGGCGGCGTTGCGCAGTATCGGGCAGCAGAAGGTAAAACCGTTAAGCTCCCGCTGCGTGGCCCGGTTGAGAACACCGCGCGCGACGTCCTTGGCGGCCTGCGTTCTGCCTGCACCTACGTGGGCGCTTCCCGTTTGAAAGAACTGACCAAACGCACCACCTTTATCCGCGTAGCGGAGCAGGAAAACCGCGTTTTCAATAGCCTGTAAGCTATCAATGGCGCAGCGTCCGCTGCGCCGTTATCCCCCGCTCATCGCATCCCCAAGCTGGAAAATCGGTAAATACATCGCAATCACCAGCGTGCCGATTATCATGCCAATGACCACCATCATCAGCGGCTCTAGCGCTGCGGCCAGGCTGTCCGCCAGCTCCTGCGTATGGTCATGATGCCAGATTGCAAGCTTTTCCAGCATCAGATCCAGTGCTCCAGATTCCTCCCCAATTCGGATCAGCTGTGAACACAGAGGCGTAAACCGATCAGCCTCATCCAGCGTTTGCCAGAGCGGTATACCTTCCGCAACCTGAGTGGCCATCCGTGAAATGATCTTTTTCCACAGCAGGTGCGTTAACGTCTGCTCGACCGCCGCCAGCCCTTGCAGCAGCGGAATGCCCGCCTGCTGTGAAAGCGAAAGCGTGGTGTAAATCTGGCTGAGGATTTGCCCGCGCCATAAGTTTGCCACCAGCGGTAGCTTGAGTAGCAGCTTTTGCTCGTACTCTTTCCAGTGCGGGTTACGCTGGCGCAGGGTTAGCCAACATCCCGCTAACACTATTACTGCAAGCAGCCACCATCCCCCTTGGGATGTTACCCAGCCGGAAATCGCCATCACCGCAAGCGTGATGGCCGGTAGGGGGGCATTGAACGAGCTGTATATCGCTGCAAATTCGGGCAGAACAAAGCCCATCATTCCGGCGGTCACAGCTATTGCAACAACCAGAATAAACAGCGGATAACGTAGCGCCTTTACCACCTTTTTATGCAGGCGATACAGCTGCTCCTGCTGGTCCGCCAGCCGCCGACAGCATTCATCCAGCTTGCCCGTCAGCTCGCCCATATGAACCAGCGCGACAAAAAGCGGCGGGAAAATACGTGGCCACTGGCGCAGCGCGGCAGAAAAAGGGATCCCCTGCGAAACCTGCTGCTGAATATGCTCCAGCAACGCCCGCCATTCCCGATAGGGATGCTGGTTTGCCATCAGCGCCAGCCCGTCTGCGAGAGAGATCCCCGCCTGAAGCAGCGTTGCCAGCTGGCGGAATATCTGAATTTTTTGTTGGATGTGCCAGCACCCCCGCCGGGTGCTGGCGTTCTTTTTCGCGCTCAGCAGCTGCAGCTGCTGTTCAAAAAGCCGTGCGCCCACCGCCGACAGATTGTCGGCAAGCATGGTGCCTTGGCTAATCTGCCCCTGGCCGTCGATGGCTTTCCAGTGCCAGAACGTCACGCTAGCCATGGGGAACACCCAGCACGCGATAGACCTCCTCAAGCGTGGTCAATCCTTGGGATACGGCCCGGCAGCCGCTTTCGAAGAGGGTGACCAGGCCTTGTTCACGGGCAAGCGTTTCGATTTCAGCGGCCTGCACGCCGCTCGCGATGGCCCCGCGCAGGGCGCGGTCGACAGTGAGGATTTCGAACAGCGCGGTTCGGCCATAAAACCCGCCGTAGCACCGCTCGCAGCCAACGGCCTGCAGATTGGGTAACGGAGCAGGCCATAGCTGCCTCGGTAGGGTGATATCGTCATCCAGCCGTTTTTTGCAGTGGGGACAAAGCTTGCGAACCAGCCGCTGCGCTACAACCATTTGAACGGCCGAAGCCAGCATCCAGCGTGCGATCCCCATTTGCTCAAGGCGTACGACGGTTTCAATCGTCGAGTTGGTATGCAGCGTGGAGAGCACAAGGTGCCCGGTTTGCGCCGCTTTAATGGCGATTTCTGCCGTTTCGCTATCCCTGATTTCACCGACCATAATGACATCCGGGTCCTGGCGTAACAGCGCGCGAAGGACGTTCTGAAACGTAAGCCCGGCTTTGGTATTCACCTGCGTTTGGTTGAACCCCGATAGCGGGATTTCCACCGGGTCCTCGACGCTGCACAGGTTAACACCCGCCTGATTCAGCGCGTTTAGCGCGCTGTACAGCGTGATGGTTTTACCGCTACCGGTTGGGCCGGTGACCAAAATCATACCCTGCGGATGGGTAAGCGCAGACTCGAAAGCGCTGCGGCCCTCCGGGGACATGCCCAGGGCCGCCAGTTCCAGCGGCTGTTCGGTTTGCTGGAGTAAACGCAGGACAACCTTCTCCCCGTGTCGAACGGGGAGCGTTGAAATACGAAACGAGGCCTTCCACTCCCCGGTGCTAACGTCCATCTGCCCGTCCTGCGGCAAACGGCGTTCGGCAATGTCCAGATTCCCCAGCACTTTGAGACGCGCCGTTAGCGGTGCCGCCATGCTCGCCGGCAGCAGCGGCTGCAATTGCAGTACGCCATCAATGCGCAGTCTGATCCGGTAGCGATCTTCTGCGGGTTCGAAATGGATATCCGACGCACGCACCTGAATCGCTTTTTGCAGCGTTTCGTTCAGCAGCGAAACGACGGATATACCGTTTTCTGCAACCTGCTCGTTGCCTGAGGACAGGGGCAGGTGCTTCACCTTTTCAAGGCGTTCCGCGGACCAAAACTCGACATCAACGTGCTTATCGCAGATGAAGCGCAGAGACTCAAATAGCTGCGTCGGAGGGTTAGGCGCCACGGCGATGCGTAAGCGGTTTTCATCTTCCCCAAGCAGTACCGCTTGATACTGCGCGCAGAGGGCAAGGAGCTGCTGGCGATTAGACACGATCAGCCCCCAACCGGTGCGCCGGGCGTCTGGTCGTCAAAGCGGAAAACTTCGTCACAGGATTGTTTTAGCGAGCCGTCATTTGCCACCGTACAGCTGCGGGTCCAGCCTTCAACGCCTTCGGCGTCTTTCCAGACGGGAGTGAGCGAAACCGTTAGACCGTTAAGCGTTTCCTGGCCTGTCAGGGTAACAACGCCTTTCGCCACGCTCATGCTGCCGACGTAACGCGTCCTTTTGGCAGACGGAATGCTATTGCTGCCTGCATCACAAGGCGTAATCCCGCCTCGTTCGATGGCGCACAGTTCCACCGCCGTTCTGTAGGGGACAAAGGTTTGCAGCATGTCGGTGAGCGCAGCTTTTCGCAGGTAGTTTTGGTAGGCCGGAATGCCGACGGCGCTCAGAATCGCAATGATGCCAATCACCACCATCAGCTCGATCAGGGTAAATCCTTTTTGCTTTTTCATGGGTCGCTCCTTGTTTAAAGAGGCGACACTTTCTCAGCTTGATTCAAGGCTTACGAGAAGCAAAAAAGATTTCAGGAAGGTGCTTTCCAGAGTTTTTTATGAAGTTGCAAAAGTAAACGGTAGAGATGCGGGGTATTTCGCAAAATGAAGAGAAGATGGGCCGAAGGACCCATCTTTTAAGAAGTGGCTAGCGGAAACGCATGGAGAGATCGAGGGCGTGAACGTGCTTGGTCAATGCCCCTACGGAGATGAAATCAACGCCGGTTTCGGCAAATTCACGGATCGTTTCTTTCGTCACGTTTCCGGAAACTTCCAGCCGCGCTTTGCCCGCCGTCAGCGCGACGGCCTGGCGCATTTTCTCCACGTCGAAGTTATCGAGCATGATGATGTCAGCACCGGCTTTCAGCGCCTGCTCCAGCTCATCAAGGGACTCGACTTCCACTTCTACCGGCACGTCCGGATGCAGCCAGAACGCTTTTTCAACCGCCTGGCGAATCGAACCGGAGGAGATAATGTGGTTTTCTTTAATCAGAAACGCGTCGGACAGACCCAGTCGGTGATTGCTGCCACCGCCGCAAAGTACGGCGTATTTCAGGGCGGTACGCAGGCCGGGCAGGGTTTTACGGGTATCGAGCAACTGCGTGTTGGTGCCGTTCAGCAAGTCGACGTAGGTGCGTACTTCGCTCGCCACGCCGGAAAGTGTTTGCACGAAGTTCAGCGCGGTGCGCTCGCCGGTGAGCAGAACGCGCGATGGGCCATCGAGTTCGAACAGCGGCTGGTTGGCCGTTACCGCCTGGCCATCTTCCACGTGCCATTTCACCAGGACATCCCCGCCCAGCTGGATAAAGACTTCTTCAACCCATCGTTTACCGCAAAACACGCCGTCTTCACGGGTGATCACCACCGCATGGGAGGTGTGATTTTCTGGCAACAGTTGCGCGGTAATATCTTTGTTAGGATCGACGTCACCGCCAAGATCTTCGCGCAGGGCGGTGGCTACGGCCTGAGGAATATCAAGATTGATACGTTCGAGAAGCTCGTCACGTCGGCGGTCTGGGTTATAACGGCGGGGCGGCATGATAAAACTCCGAAATGGCAAAGTTAAGGTCGAAACATGCTACTCTGATGCGACGCCGAGTACCACTAGAGAGGAGAACCACGCATGCGGCTTTTAGACGGCTGGCTGGTGGGCGTGAAGCATGTCCCTTCCCCACATTTCGATTGCCGACCGGAGGATGAAAACCCCTCACTGCTGGTGGTGCATAACATCAGTTTGCCGCCGGGCGAGTTTGGCGGTCCGTGGATTGACGCATTGTTTACCGGCACTCTCGATCCTGACGCGCACCCCTATTTTGCCGATATTTCCCATCTGCGCGTTTCCGCGCACTGTTTGATTCGCCGTGACGGTGAAATTGTGCAGTACGTTCCGTTTAATAAACGCGCTTGGCACGCGGGCATTTCGCTCTATCAGGGCCGCGAGCGCTGCAACGATTTTTCCATCGGTATCGAGCTGGAAGGGACGGACACGCAGTCTTACACTGACGAGCAGTATCACCAGCTCGCAGCACTTACCCGCCTGTTAATTCAGCAATATCCTTCCATTGCCGACAATATGACAGGCCATAGCGATATCGCACCCGGGCGTAAAACTGACCCCGGCCCCGCATTTGACTGGCACCGTTTTCGTCAGTCGGTAGAAGCCACGTCGAATAAGGAGATGACATGACGCTTTTTACGCTGTTATTGGTCATGATCTGGGAACGCCTGTTCAAAATGGGCGAGCACTGGCAGCTGGACCACCGGCTGGAAGTCGTTTTCCAGCGGGTTAAGCATTTTTCGATGTTGCGCACGCTGCTGATGACGGCGCTGTGTATGCTCGTCGTTTTCCTTTGCGTACGCGGTTTGCAGGGGCTGTTCTTCAACGTTCCGCTGCTGGTGTTCTGGATTGCGCTGGGCGTGCTGTGTATCGGGGCGGGGCAGGTGCGCTTGCACTATCACGCCTATTTACAGGCGGCCAGCCACGACGATCTGCACGCGCGCGATGCGATGGCCAATGAGCTGACGCTGATCCACGGCGTGCCGCCCGACTGCGACGAGCGCGAATATCTCAAAGAGCTGCAAAACGCGCTGCTGTGGATTAACTTCCGTTATTACCTTGCGCCGCTGTTCTGGTTCATCGTTGGCGGCATTTGGGGGCCGGTCACCCTTGCGGGCTACGCTTTCCTGCGCGCGTGGCAAACCTGGCTTGCCCGTCACCATTCGCCGCACCAGCGTCTGCTTTCCGGCATTGATGCGATTTTGCACGTTCTGGACTGGGTTCCGGTGCGTCTTGCTGGGGTGGCTTACGCGCTGCTCGGGCACGGCGAGCGGGCGCTGCCGGCATGGTTTGCTTCCCTTGCCGATCGTCATACCTCGCAGTATCAGGTGCTGACCCAACTGGCCCAGTACTCTCTGGCGCGCGAGCCGCATCTCGACAAGGTTAAAACACCAAAGGCAGCCGTATCTATGGCGAAGAAAACGTCACTGGTGATTGTGGTCGTGGTGGCGCTGCTGACGATTTACGGCACGCTGGTTTAACGCTTTTGGTGGATGGCACTGCGTTTATCCGCCCATAATTTCGTTGGGCGGGTTAACGATAGCGCCACCCGCCGCAGTAAACCTACTCGGCAGGCGGCACGCCAAAGACCGGCATGCCGTTTTCATCCCAGCATATTGTTTTCAGGCGCGTGTGGCGGTTCGGATCGTAAAGCGGGTCGCCTTCAATTTCCGTGTAATTCCTCGCGTGATAGACCAGCACGTCTTCCCCCTCCTTCGTTTTGGTAAAGCTGTTATGGCCGGGGCCGTACTGCCTATTTTCATAGCTGGTGGTAAAGACCGGCCGGGGGGATTTATGCCAGTTCTCTACTTTTGTGGGATCGGCTGCCAGGTCAATCCACAGCAGCCCCAGGCAGTAATTTTCATCCGTGGCGCTTGCCGAATAGCTGACAAACAGCCTTTCGCCGTGGGTGATGACCGCCGGGCCTTCGTTAACCTTGAATCCCCGGCATTCCCATTCCAGCTCCGGTTTGCTTAGCATCACAGGTTCGCCCTTAATGGACCAGGGCGTTGCCATTTCCGCAAGATAGATATTTGAGTTGCCGGGAATCGCCGGGTCTTTTTGTGCCCACAGATACCACTGCTTGCCCTGATGGTGGAACGTGGTGGCGTCCAGGCAGAAGCTATCGAACGGCGTTTTGACCAGGCCTTTTTCAACCCACTTACCCGTCAGCGGGTCAGCGTCCGCGCATTCCAGGGCAAACATGCGGTGCTGGAACATATTCAGCTCGTCCAGCGCCTGCGTGTGGCTGGCGGCGAAGTAGATGTACCATTTCCCCTGAATATGATGCAGTTCCGGCGCCCAGATAAGCTTGCTCATCGGGCCGGTTTCCGGCTTGCGCCATACCACGACGGGCGACGCCTGCGGCAGCTCTTCGATGGTCGCCGCTCGGCGGATTTCCAGCCTGTCGTACTCGGGAACCGAGGCAATAAAGTAGTACGCTCCTTCGTGCAGCAAAATGAACGGGTCGGCCCGCTGTTCGATAAAGGGATTTGGCCACTGGCTCTGCGTCATCTTGTGTTCCTTAAGGTTTAGCTTCGATAGTCTTACTGTCGCGGTAGTCGTTGAGTTCACGGTAGTTAATACGGCGTTTTTCGAGATCGGCCTGAATTTGCTTCATCAGTTCGCGGTCGACTTTCAGTAGCCTTACCACGCCTGCGGTGATCAAATATCCGACGCCGGGAATAATGGTGAACAGCATGATGATGCCGTTGATCGCGTCCGGGCTTTGCTGCTTCGCGCTGGCGTCGTAGCCGTACCAGGAAAGCAGGAATCCGACCATCGCGCCCGCCACCGCGAGGCCAACCTTCAGGAAGAAGAGGTTGCCGGAGAAGCTAATGCCGGTGATGCGCTTGCCCGTTTTCCATTCGCCGTAGTCGTCCACGTCGGCCATCAGCGACCAGTGCAGCGGGGAAGGGATCTGGTGCAGCACGTTAAGCAGGAAGTACATCACCACGATAAGCGTGGTGGCGTGCGGGTCCAGGAAATAGAAGCCGCTGGAGAAAATCGCCAGCACGATGTTGGTCCAGAAGAACACCTTCAGCTTGCAGAAGCGGTCGGTCAGCACTTTCGCCAGCATGCTGCCGCCCATCATGCCGATAACGCCAAGGCTGATAAACAGGGTGGCGAAGCTGGTACTTTGCTGCATTACCCAGGTCACGTAATACATGGTGGCGGCCATGCGGATAAAGCCCGGGCAGACGTTGCACAGGGTAAGCAGCAGAATGCGCACCCACTGGTCGTTTTTCCACACGTCCTTCATATCGGCTTTAAGATCGTCGTTGCTTGGCACCGCAGGGCGAATGCGTTCCCGCACGCTTGAGAAGCAGAACAGAAACATGCACATGCCTATCAGCGCCAGCACGCCCATCGCCCACTGATAGCCTTTCGCTTTGTCGCCGTTTCCGAACCAATCCACCATAGGCAACAGGCTCAGTGACAGGATTAACGTGGCGATGCCGACCATGACAAAACGGTAGGACTGACACGCGACGCGCTCCTGCGGGTCGTTGGTGATAACGCCGCCTAAAGAGCAGTAGGGAATATTGATCGCGGTGTAGGTGAGAGAGAAGAGGAAGTAGGTGACAAAGGCATAGATAACTTTGCTGCTGTAGCTCCACTCCGGCGTGGTGAACATCAGGAAACTGAACAGGGCGAACGGGAAGGCAATCCACAAAATCCATGGACGAAAACGCCCATAGCGACTTTGTGTACGATCGGCAATAGCGCCCATTATCGGATCGGTTACCGCATCAATCACGCGGATTGAAAGCAGCATTACGCCAACCAGCGCCGGTGCCAGGCCAAATATGTCGGTGTAAAAATAGTTCACAAACAGCATGATGGCGCCGAAGATAATGTTGCATCCGGCGTCACCCATTCCGTAGCCGATTTTTTCTTTGATAGATAACTTACCGTTTTCCATTACCCAAGCTCCTGACCAGAATATGGACAAGATTATTGGTCTGATGAATTAAATTTGCGCAGCAGGAATCCGTCGCAGAGATGGACAATCGTGTCGTCAGGGGGAAAGTGTGAGGCGGATAACAAAGCGCCCCGGCGGTGCGGGGCGCCTGCGAGTGACAAATTACATTCAGGCCTTAACGGTTTTGCCGCCGCGCTGGGTTTTAATCCAGTAGCCGATGCCGAGGATCAGTACCCAAACCGGGATCAGCCAGACGGAAATCGCCATGCCCGGCGTGATAGCCATAATCACCAGAATGCCGGCCATAAACAGCAGGCAGATCCAGTTCCCCAACGGATAGAACAGGGCAGGGAAGCGGGTTTTTACGCCCTGCTGGTCTTTCTTACGGCGGAATTTGATGTGCGCGAGGCTAATCATGGCCCAGTTGATCACGAGGGCAGAAACCACCAGCGCCATCAGCAGGCCGAAGGCTTCGCCGGGCATCAGGTAGTTAATCAGCACGCACAGCGCGGTGGCGACGGCGGACACGAGAATGGTGGTAACCGGCACGCCGCGGCGGTCGACTTTCAGCAGTGCTTTCGGCGCGTTACCCTGCTGGGCAAGGCCGAACAGCATGCGGCTGTTGCAGTAAACGCAGCTGTTGTAGACGGACAGCGCCGCCGTCAGGATCACCACGTTCAGGGCGTTGGCGACCAGTGAATCACCCAGCTCGTGGAAGATAAGCACGAACGGGCTGGTGTCGGCGGTGACGCGCGTCCACGGCATCAGGGAAAGCAGTACCGCCAGTGAACCCACGTAGAAAATCAGAATACGGTAGATAACCTGGTTGGTCGCTTTCGGAATGCTGACCTCCGGGTTGTCCGCTTCGGCTGCGGTGATGCCGACCAGCTCAAGGCCGCCGAAGGAGAACATGATGATCGCCATCATCATGACCAGCCCCGTCATGCCGTGCGGCAGGAAACCGCCCTGTTCCCAAAGGTTGCGCACCGTGGCCTGCGGGCCCGCGCTGTCGCTAAACAGCAGCCAGCCGCCGAACAGGATCATCGCAACAACGGCGACGACTTTGATGATGGCGAACCAGAACTCCATCTCGCCAAACACTTTTACGTTGGTGAGGTTGATGGCGTTGATCAGCACGAAGAAGGCGGCCGCAGAGGCCCAGGTTGGGATCTCAGGCCACCAGAACTGCACGTATTTACCGACGGCGGTAAGCTCGGCCATCGCCACCAGAACGTACAAAACCCAGTAGTTCCAGCCGGAGGCAAAACCGGCAAACCCGCCCCAGTACTTATAGGCAAAGTGGCTAAATGAACCGGCTACCGGCTCTTCAACCACCATCTCGCCCAGCTGGCGCATAATTAAGAAGGCGATAAACCCGGCGATAGCGTAGCCGAGAATAATCCCCGGGCCCGCAGACTGAATAACGGAGGCACTGCCCAGAAACAGGCCAGTTCCGATAGCTCCACCCAGCGCAATAAGCTGAATATGGCGGTTTTTCAGGCCGCGCTTCAGCGTGTCGCCTTGCAGTTGACCATCCATTTTGAAACCTCGTGAGTGTGGTTGTTTTATGCGCTCGTAACGGCGCTTGTAAGTATGTAGTTCCGTAAGGTGTAGTCTTTGTTTTACGGTTTTGGAATCCAGTATTTTGCGTAATGGACTACCGCAGCGCAAAGAATAGTGGTAAGCGCCAGCGTTTGCACCTGCTTTCTTTTAACGCCGTGACGAGTTGGATAAAAAGAAGCCAGCTTTAATAAAGGCATCACGTTGATGTCCGACTTTATTAACCGACCCTAAGCGATATACCTGAATTTATATTCATATTTTAAAGTGATGAATCGGTTCAGATTGCAAGAACAACCACTTCATCTCGTTTCAATAAAGTTAAAACTCCCTCAAAGGGGGTAAACATAAGATTTGTGCAAAGTTACATGTTTGAAACGTTGTTTCTGTAATGTTGTTAAAAAGTGCCCGCTTTACTGATTTCAATCAAAACCAATATGGACAGAAGGTGAATACTTTGTTACTTTAGCGTCACGAATGTGCAATTGGTCATACCAATTGACTCCGGGCAAATGGCTTAAGACAAACGGCTTAAGAAAGGGAAGAATGGCCTACAGCAAAATTCGCCAACCAAAACTATCCGATGTGATCGAGCAGCAGTTGGAGTTTCTTATCCTTGAGGGAACATTGCGTCCCGGCGAAAAACTCCCACCCGAGCGCGAGCTGGCAAAACAGTTCGACGTTTCCCGTCCTTCACTGCGCGAGGCTATACAGCGTCTCGAAGCAAAAGGATTACTGCTTCGTCGTCAGGGCGGTGGCACTTTTGTCCAAAACAGCCTTTGGCAGAGCCTGAGCGATCCGCTCGTTGAGCTGTTATCTGACCATCCTGAATCCCAGTTTGACCTGCTTGAAACCCGCCATGCACTGGAAGGGATCGCTGCGTACTACGCCGCATTACGCGGAACCGACGACGATCTTAAGCGCATTGGCGATTGCCATATCGCTATTCAGCAGGCGCAGGAATCCGGTGATTTAGACGCGGAAGCGGACGCCGTTATGCAATATCAAATCGCAGTGACCGAAGCCGCCCACAACGTGGTGCTCCTTCACCTCCTGCGCTGCATGGAACCGATGCTCGAACAAAACGTTCGTCAGAATTTTGAATTGCTCTACGCGCGCCGTGAAATGCTGGCGCAAGTGAGCAGCCATCGCGCCAGCATTTTCGCGGCGATTATGGCTCGTCAGCCGGAGCAGGCGCGTGAAGCCTCGCACCGTCACCTGGCGTTTATTGAGGAAATATTGCTGGATCGCAGCCGCGAAGAGAGCCGTCGAGAGCGTTCTCTTCGGCGCTTACAGCAACGTAAGGAATAAGAGCCAGAACTGGTTCTAAGCGCCATTTTTAGAGCGCGGCAACTAAACGCAGAACCTGTCTTATTGTGCTTTTTAAAGGAAAGCACAATGGGACAGGTTCCAGATAATCAACGTATTAGACACAGATAAGGAATACCACCCATGTCAGAACGTTTCCCAAATGACGTGGATCCGATCGAAACTCGCGACTGGCAACAGGCGATCGAATCGGTCATCCGTGAAGAAGGTGTTGAGCGTGCTCAGTATCTCATCGACCAGTTACTGTCCGAAGCCCGCAAAGGCGGCGTTAAAGTGGCATCTGGTACTGGTGTAGCCAACTACGTCAACACTATTGCCGTTGAAGATGAACCGGAATACCCGGGCAATCTGGAGCTGGAACGCCGTATTCGTTCTGCTATTCGCTGGAACGCCATCATGACCGTGCTGCGTGCGTCTAAAAAAGACCTCGAGCTGGGCGGCCACATGGCATCCTTCCAGTCTTCTGCAACCGTTTATGACGTGTGCTTCAACCACTTCTTCCGTGCGCGCACTGAAAAAGATGGCGGCGATCTGGTGTACTTCCAGGGCCACATCTCTCCGGGCGTGTACGCGCGTGCCTTCCTGGAAGGTCGTCTGACCGAAGAGCAGATGAACAACTTCCGTCAGGAAGTTCACGGCAACGGCCTGTCTTCTTATCCGCACCCGAAACTGATGCCAGAATTCTGGCAGTTCCCGACCGTATCTATGGGTCTGGGCCCGATCGGTGCGATTTACCAGGCTAAATTCCAGAAATACCTGGAACACCGTGGTCTGAAAGACACCTCCGCGCAGCGCGTTTACGCGTTCCTGGGCGACGGTGAGATGGATGAGCCCGAATCCAAAGGTGCGATCACCATCGCAACTCGTGAGAAGCTGGACAACCTGTGCTTCATCATCAACTGTAACCTGCAGCGCCTTGATGGCCCGGTTACCGGCAACGGCAAAATCATCAACGAACTGGAAGGCATCTTCGCAGGTGCTGGCTGGAACGTAATTAAAGTGATGTGGGGTTCCCGTTGGGACGAACTGCTGCGTAAAGATACCAGCGGTAAACTGATTCAGCTGATGAACGAAACCGTTGACGGCGACTATCAGACCTTCAAATCCAAAGACGGCGCCTACGTGCGTGAGCACTTCTTCGGTAAATATCCGGAAACTGCCGCTCTGGTTGCTGACTGGACTGACGAGCAGATTTGGGCCCTGAACCGTGGCGGCCACGATCCGAAGAAAGTCTACGCTGCACTGAAAAAAGCGCAGGAAACCAAAGGCAAAGCTACCGTAATTCTTGCTCATACCATCAAAGGGTATGGCATGGGTGACACCGCCGAAGGTAAAAACATCGCTCACCAGGTTAAGAAAATGAACATGGACGGCGTACGTTACGTGCGTGACCGTTTCAATGTGCCTGTGGCTGATGCCGACATCGAAAAACTGCCATACGTTAAGTTCGAAGAAGGCAGCGAAGAGTACAACTACCTGCACGGCCAGCGTCAGAAGCTGAACGGTTACCTGCCGTCCCGCATGCCTAAGTTCACTGAAAAACTCGAGCTGCCTAAGCTTGAAGACTTCAGCCAGCTGCTGGAAGAGCAAAACAAAGAGATCTCCACCACTATCGCTTTCGTTCGTGCCCTGAACGTGATGCTGAAGAACCCGTCTATTAAAGACCGTCTGGTTCCAATCATCGCCGACGAAGCGCGTACTTTCGGTATGGAAGGCCTGTTCCGTCAGATCGGTATTTACAGCCCGAACGGCCAGCAGTACACCCCGCAGGACCGTGAGCAGGTTGCTTACTACAAAGAAGACGAAAAAGGTCAGATCCTGCAGGAAGGCATCAACGAACTGGGCGCAGGTTCATCATGGCTGGCGGCTGCTACCTCTTATAGCACCAACAACCTGCCGATGATCCCGTTCTACATCTACTACTCCATGTTCGGTTTCCAGCGTATCGGCGACCTGTGCTGGGCAGCGGGTGACCAACAGGCTCGTGGCTTCCTGATCGGCGGTACTTCCGGTCGTACCACGCTTAACGGCGAAGGTCTGCAGCACGAAGATGGCCACAGCCATATTCAGTCTCTGACTATCCCGAACTGTATCTCTTACGATCCTTCTTACGCGTACGAAGTTGCCGTGATCATGCACGACGGTCTGGAGCGTATGTACGGTGAGAAACAAGAGAACATTTACTACTACATCACCACGCTGAACGAAAACTACCACATGCCTGCGATGCCGCAGGGTGCGGAAGAAGGTATCCGTAAAGGTATCTACAAGCTGGAAACCGTTGAAGGTAGTAAAGGTAAAGTTCAGCTGATGGGCTCCGGTTCTATCCTGCGTCACGTACGTGAAGCGGCTCAGATCCTGGCGAAAGACTACGGCGTAGGCTCTGACGTATTCAGCGTCACTTCCTTCACTGAACTGGCTCGTGACGGTCAGGACTGTGAGCGCTGGAACATGCTGCACCCAACTGAAGAACCACGCGTGCCTTACGTTGCTCAGGTTCTGAGCGATGCACCTGCCGTGGCATCTACTGACTATATGAAACTGTTCGCTGAGCAGATCCGTAACTTCATCCCGGCAAGCGATTATCGCGTACTGGGTACTGATGGCTTCGGTCGTTCAGACAGCCGCGAAAACCTGCGTCACCACTTCGAAGTTGACTCTTCTTACGTGGTTGTAGCAGCGCTGGGCGAACTGGCTAAACGTGGCGAAATCGATAAGAAAGTGGTGGCTGATGCTATCGCCAAATTCAATATCGATGCAGATAAAGTCAACCCGCGTCTGGCATAAGAGGTAAAGAATATAATGGCTATCGAAATCAAAGTACCGGACATCGGGGCTGATGAAGTTGAAATCACCGAGATCCTGGTCAAAGTTGGCGACAAAGTTGAAGCTGAACAGTCGCTGATCACCGTGGAAGGTGACAAGGCTTCTATGGAAGTTCCGTCTCCAAAGGCTGGCGTTGTTAAAGAGATCAAAGTCTCTGTTGGCGACAAAACCGAGACCGGTGCACTTATCATGATTTTCGATTCCGCCGACGGTGCAGCTGACGCTGCGCCTGCCAAGGCAGAAGAGAAGAAAGAAGCAGCGCCTGCAGCAGCCCCAGCGGCCGCGGCAGCGAAAGAAGTGAACGTGCCGGACATCGGCGGTGACGAAGTAGAAGTCACTGAGATCATGGTAAAAGTGGGCGACAAAGTAGAAGCAGAGCAAAGCCTCATCACCGTTGAAGGTGACAAAGCGTCTATGGAAGTTCCTGCGCCGTTCGCGGGCGTTGTGAAAGAAATCAAAATCAGCACCGGCGACAAAGTGTCTACCGGCTCCCTGATCATGGTCTTCGAAGTAGCGGGTGCTGCACCTGCCGCTGCTGAAACCAAAGCTGAAGCTGCACCGGCTCAGGCCGCGCCAGCCGCTTCCGGCTCTAAAGAAGTTAACGTGCCGGATATCGGCGGCGATGAAGTAGAAGTGACCGAAGTGATGGTGAAAGTGGGCGATAAAGTTGCCGCTGAACAGTCACTGATCACCGTTGAAGGTGACAAAGCTTCTATGGAAGTCCCTGCGCCGTTCGCGGGCGTTGTGAAAGAAATCAAAATCAGCACCGGCGACAAAGTGTCCACCGGCTCCCTGATTATGGTCTTCGAAGTTGAAGGCGCTGCACCTGCGGCTCCGGCAGCAAAACAGGAAGCAGCGGCTCCGGCTCCTGCGGCGAAAGCTGAAAAACCGGCTGCGGCACCTGCGAAAGCCGAAGGCAAATCTGACTTCGCTGAAAACGACGCTTACGTTCACGCCACCCCGCTGATTCGCCGTCTGGCGCGCGAGTTTGGTGTTAACCTGGCGAAAGTGAAAGGCACTGGCCGCAAAGGCCGTATCCTGCGCGAAGACGTTCAGGCATACGTGAAAGACGCTGTTAAGCGCGCTGAAACTGCACCAGCAGCGGCGAGCGGCGGCGGTCTGCCAGGCATGCTGCCATGGCCGAAAGTTGATTTCAGCAAGTTCGGCGAAATCGAAGAAGTTGAACTGGGCCGCATCCAGAAAATCTCTGGCGCGAACCTGAGCCGTAACTGGGTGATGATCCCGCACGTTACGCACTTCGACAAAACCGATATCACCGATCTGGAAGCGTTCCGCAAGCAGCAGAACGACGAAGCGGCTAAGCGTAAGCTGGACGTGAAGTTCACACCTGTTGTGTTCATCATGAAAGCCGTTGCAGCAGCCCTTGAGCAGATGCCACGCTTCAACAGCTCCCTGTCCGAAGACGGCCAGAAGCTGACGCTGAAAAAATACATCAACATCGGTGTTGCGGTTGATACGCCAAACGGTCTGGTTGTGCCAGTGTTCAAAGATGTGAACAAGAAGAGCATCACTGAACTGTCTCGCGAACTGATGGCTATCTCCAAGAAAGCGCGCGACGGCAAGCTGACCGCAGGCGAAATGCAGGGCGGTTGCTTCACCATTTCAAGCCTCGGCGGTATCGGGACGACTCACTTCGCGCCAATCGTTAACGCGCCGGAAGTGGCTATCCTGGGTGTCTCCAAGTCTGCGATGGAGCCGGTCTGGAACGGTAAAGAGTTCGCACCGCGTCTGATGATGCCGATGTCTCTTTCCTTCGACCACCGCGTGATTGACGGTGCTGATGGGGCTCGCTTCATCACCATCATCAACAACATGCTGTCAGACATTCGCCGCCTGGTGATGTAAGCCAGAAAGCCGGCCAAACGGCCGGCTTTTTTCTGATAATCTCATGATGTTGTTGAGGTTGCTGGCGTAAGCAAAAATTCATGAGCCGTTTGTTGTTTCAAAATTGTTAACAATTTTGTAAAATGCGGGCGGATAGAACGACCCGGTGGACGACGGGTATAAATTAAGAGGTCATGATGAGCACAGAAATCAAAACTCAGGTCGTAGTACTTGGGGCAGGCCCGGCAGGTTATTCCGCAGCATTCCGCGCCGCGGATTTAGGTCTGGAAACCGTAATCGTTGAACGTTACAGCACCCTCGGCGGTGTTTGCCTGAACGTTGGTTGTATCCCTTCTAAAGCCCTGCTGCACGTTGCTAAAGTGATCGAAGAAGCGAAAGCTTTGGCTGAACACGGCATCGTTTTCGGCGAGCCAAAAACCGACATCGACAAAATCCGTACCTGGAAAGAAAAGGTAATCAACCAGTTGACTGGCGGCCTGTCCGGTATGGCGAAAGGTCGTAAAGTTAAAGTTGTTAACGGCCTGGGCAAATTCACCGGCGCTAACACCCTGGTTGTTGAAGGCGAAAACGGCCCAACCACCATCAACTTTGATAACGCCATCATCGCGGCGGGTTCCCGTCCGATTCAGCTGCCGTTCATTCCGCATGAAGACCCACGCGTATGGGATTCCACCGACGCGCTGGAGCTGAAATCCGTACCAAAACGTATGCTGGTTATGGGCGGCGGTATCATCGGTCTGGAAATGGGTACCGTTTACCATGCGCTGGGTTCAGAGATTGACGTGGTTGAAATGTTCGACCAGGTGATCCCGGCTGCCGACAAAGACGTGGTGAAAGTGTTCACCAAGCGCATCAGCAAGCAGTTCAATCTGATGCTGGAAACCAAAGTGACCGCGGTTGAAGCCAAAGAAGACGGCATCTATGTCACGATGGAAGGTAAAAAAGCGCCGGCAGAACCACAGCGTTATGACGCGGTTCTGGTGGCTATCGGCCGCGTACCTAACGGTAAGCTGCTGGATGCGGGCGCTGCTGGCGTTGAAGTTGACGACCGTGGCTTCATCCGCACTGACAAGCAGATGCGCACCAACGTGCCGCACATCTACGCTATCGGTGATATCGTTGGTCAGCCGATGCTGGCTCACAAAGGTGTTCACGAAGGCCACGTTGCCGCTGAAGTTATCGCGGGCAAGAAACACTACTTCGACCCGAAAGTGATCCCATCCATCGCCTATACCGAACCAGAAGTTGCATGGGTTGGTTTGACCGAGAAAGAAGCGAAAGAAAAAGGCATCAGCTACGAAACCGCCACCTTCCCGTGGGCTGCTTCTGGCCGTGCTATCGCTTCCGACTGCGCGGACGGCATGACCAAACTGATTTTCGACAAAGAAACTCACCGCGTTATCGGTGGTGCGATTGTCGGGACGAACGGCGGCGAGCTGCTGGGCGAAATCGGTCTGGCTATTGAAATGGGCTGTGACGCTGAAGACATCGCGCTCACCATCCACGCGCACCCGACTCTGCACGAGTCCGTTGGCCTTGCCGCTGAGATCTTCGAAGGCAGCATCACCGACCTGCCAAACCCGAAAGCGAAGAAAAAGTAACTTTCCGCGTTTGACGAAACGGCCCTGCGGGGCCGTTTTTTTCTTTTACGCGCCAGAAAGAGAGTTCCGTGCCAGCCAAATTTTGCAGATAGGTTTAAACACGACCAAAACAAAGTTTATCAAGGATCAAACCTGACACCGCATTCGCCTTACGGGCACCCTGCATTCGATCGTAAAGGCAGTACATTTGCTCCAACATCATATCTATAATCCTCGGCATGCTCTGTGAACTGTCGCCCCCATTCCATGTGAATAAAACGCCACCGCAGTTTGGATCAAAAATGAAAATCTCATTCGGTGCCCAAATAATAACGGCTGCATGATTGGCGGGTTCGCTAAAAAATGAAAAACGTCCCTGGAATAAATCGCCATACCCCAAGTTTGAGCTATTAATATTTACCAAAAGCACACAGCTGCCACATCTGTCAAAGCTATATACATTCGCTCCCGGTTTTTTGAAAGGATTGTTTTGATCATTTTGGATGGCAAAAATACTTTTCCGGAGGGCATGAAACCCCGGGGTAATGCTGCTTATCACCTTGTTATAGGATGACTTCAACATTCTGGCGTAGGTTTCCGTATAGCCGTAGGCTTCATTGGGTGAAATAACCCCGTCGATATTTTCATGAAGGTGAGTAAGAATTGCTGTACTAATTCCATAACACCAGCCTCCATTATTCTGAAGTGCATATTGCGAAAAGCGGAACGATCTTTTCTGTATGATATTCATTTCATTCTCCCTATTAAATTAGTGATATCCCTAACCTGCTTACTTTCTTCGCGACCCTTTATAATAAAGCAGTCTTTACTGGTAGGATGTAAATATTGAATGATAGCTGGCTTAAGATTCTTTAATATTCAACAGGTCGTATTAAAGGGGTTCTGGAGCAGAATATCACATAGAAGGGGGCGCTTATGGCGAATCGTTCATTAAATGGACAGTTCTGAGCTGTTGTGATATTGCATCGTGATGCCGTTATGAGTCGTTTTGGCAGTGTTAAATACAACCTGCCAATCGACCAAAAACCGCCCCGACGGTCATATCAAAAAGTAATCTTTTGTCCGTAACGATTCAGCAAGGATTTAATGTTGCTTTTTTGTAAACGGATTAACACCCCCCTGAAATCCTGCTATGCTGCCGTCGCGGATCCGGGCATTTACCCTACAAACTGCTGTCTCACAGGAGCGTGAAGAGATTAAGCCTGGCGCCACAATGACAATGAGAGCGAGGAGAACCGTCGTGCTAGAAGAATACCGTAAGCACGTAGCTGAACGTGCCGCAGAAGGGATTGTTGCAAAACCTCTTGATGCAACCCAAATGGCCGCACTGGTTGAGCTGCTGAAAACTCCGCCTAAGGGTGAAGAAGCATTTCTGTTAGATCTGATTACCAATCGTGTACCCCCAGGCGTTGATGAAGCCGCCTATGTTAAAGCCGGTTTCCTGGCTGCCCTCGCCAAAGGCGACGCCACCTCCCCATTAATCTCCCCTGAGAAAGCGGTCGAACTGCTGGGCACCATGCAGGGCGGTTACAACATTCACCCGCTGATTGACGCGCTGGATAACGAAAAGCTGGCCCCGATTGCGGCTAAAGCGCTGTCCCACACGCTGCTGATGTTCGATAACTTCTACGATGTAGAAGAAAAAGCGAAAGCGGGCAACGTCCACGCGCAGCAGGTGCTGAAGTCCTGGGCTGACGCAGAATGGTTCCTGTCTCGTCCTAAACTTGCTGAAAAAATTACCGTTACCGTTTTCAAAGTCACCGGCGAAACCAACACCGATGACCTGTCTCCGGCGCCGGACGCATGGTCACGCCCGGACATTCCGCTGCACGCTCTGGCGATGCTGAAAAACGTCCGCGAAGGCATTGAGCCGGACCAGCCTGGCAGCGTCGGCCCGATTAGGCAGATTGAAGCACTGAACAAAAAAGGTTTCCCGCTGGCCTATGTTGGCGACGTAGTGGGCACCGGGTCTTCCCGTAAATCGGCGACCAACTCCGTGCTGTGGTTCATGGGCGACGACATCCCGAACGTACCGAACAAGCGCGGCGGCGGCGTGGTGCTCGGCGGCAAAATCGCGCCAATCTTCTTTAATACCATGGAAGATGCCGGTGCTCTGCCAATCGAAGTAGACGTGAACGGCCTTAACATGGGCGATGTTATCGACATCTACCCGTACAAAGGCGAAGTGCGTAACCACGACACCAACGAGCTTATCGCTAACTTTGAGCTGAAAACCGACGTGCTGCTGGACGAAGTTCGCGCCGGCGGCCGTATCCCGCTGATCATCGGCCGTGGCCTGACAACCAAAGCGCGTGAAGCGCTGAATCTGCCGCAAAGCGACGTGTTCGTGCAGGCGAAAGACGTGGTTGCCAGCACCCGTGGCTTCTCGCTCGCACAGAAAATGGTTGGCCGCGCGTGTGGCGTGGAAGGCATTCGCCCGAACCAGTACTGCGAGCCAAAAATGACCTCCGTGGGCTCTCAGGACACCACTGGCCCAATGACCCGCGATGAGCTGAAAGACCTGGCGTGCCTCGGCTTCTCCGCCGACCTGGTGATGCAGTCCTTCTGCCACACCGCGGCCTATCCTAAGCCTGTGGACGTCACCACGCACCACACGCTGCCGGACTTCATCATGAACCGTGGCGGCGTGTCCCTGCGTCCGGGCGACGGCGTTATTCACTCTTGGCTGAACCGTATGCTGCTGCCGGATACCGTGGGTACCGGCGGTGACTCCCACACCCGTTTCCCAATCGGGATTTCCTTCCCGGCGGGTTCCGGCCTGGTGGCGTTTGCTGCGGCAACCGGCGTGATGCCGCTTGATATGCCAGAGTCCGTGCTGGTGCGCTTCAAAGGCAAAATGCAGCCGGGGATCACCCTGCGCGACCTGGTTCACGCCATTCCGCTGTATGCCATCAAGCAGGGCCTGCTGACCGTTGAGAAGAAAGGTAAGAAAAATATCTTCTCCGGCCGCATCCTGGAAATCGAAGGGCTGCCGACGCTGAAAGTTGAGCAGGCGTTTGAGCTGACCGATGCCTCCGCCGAGCGTTCTGCCGCAGGCTGTACCATCAAGCTCGACCGCGAGCCGATCGAAGAGTATCTGAACTCCAACATCGTGCTGCTGAAGTGGATGATTGCCGAAGGCTACGGCGACCGCCGCACGCTCGAGCGCCGCATCCAGGGCATGGAAAAATGGCTGGCCGATCCGCAGCTGCTTGAAGCCGACGCGGACGCGGAATACGCGGCCGTGATCGACATCGATCTGAACGATATCAAAGAGCCGATCCTGTGCGCGCCAAACGATCCGGACGACGCGCGCCTGCTGTCTGACGTTCAGGGCGAGAAAATCGACGAAGTGTTTATCGGCTCCTGTATGACCAACATCGGCCACTTCCGCGCCGCCGGTAAGCTGCTGGACAGCCACAAAGGCCAGCTGCCGACCCGCCTGTGGGTTGCGCCGCCAACGCGTATGGATGCCGCACAGCTCACCGAAGAAGGCTATTACAGCGTCTTTGGCAAGAGCGGGGCGCGTATTGAGATCCCAGGCTGTTCCCTGTGCATGGGTAACCAGGCGCGTGTGGCAGACGGCGCGACGGTGGTTTCCACCTCTACCCGTAACTTCCCTAACCGTTTAGGGACCGGTGCAAACGTCTTCCTGGCCTCCGCCGAGCTTGCCGCCGTGGCTTCTCTGCTGGGTAAACTGCCAACGCCTGACGAGTACCAAACCTTTATGGCGCAGGTCGATAAGACGGCGGTAGACACCTACCGTTATCTGAACTTCGACCAGCTTTCTCAGTACACCGAGAAAGCCGACGGGGTGATTTTCCAGACCGCCGTGTAATAAAATTAAGGGAAGCCAGCGGGCTTCCCTTTTTCATGCTATCTGAAGGCATCTGAATAGACTGTTATTTTTAGATCCTCTTCCGGTTGGAAATTTTTTTGATGGAACTCAAGGGTTGTATCATCCACCTGCTTCATCGGGTGCTTAAAGCAGGTCACAACCACATCCTGCGGTGCGTTTTTATGGATACGCAGCGTGAAATCACCAATAACGCTATCTTTCCAGTTCGCACCGGTCGTCAGGATATACCTCAGTTCTTCCCAGCCAATTTGACCCTCTTCTTGCCCTTCAATTTTTTGTAGCTGCTTATCCAGGCGTTGTAACTGCTCCAGGCTTGTCGGCGTTAGGCATTCATCGCCAGCAAGATTATTCTTTTCGTCACCCATAATATAGCTAAGCGCTGTCGGTACTCCGCCGGATGTACTGGGGGTGTAGGAATGGTGGATCACCACTTCTTTTTGCGCCGGAAAGCGCTGCTGCCAGACAAAATGCTGCTGGATAGTAAACTGCGGCAGCCCGTCGATAACCCATTGCGCAGGTAAGGGCAGAAGCCCTTCCGGGAGCGTGTCGACCGGAGAATCACTCTGGAAAACCGCGATTAATTTCTCAACGCTCCAGCCTGCCTGAGCTACCTTTGCGGTGATGTCCTCCTTTTTATTTCCCTTATTATCAATGCGCGTGACGACCCAGCGGGACTCTGTTGCCACAGGTTTGCCATCCACACTCAATTTAAAATTCATAATGCCCGCAGAACGATCGACGGGGGAGTACAGCACCACTTCTGGCATAGGAAAGCTCACGGGGACCGTGATGTCTTGCTTGCTGCGGTTGATAAAAACGTAATCGACATTTATACGATCGGTTCCGATCAGGAGGCGTTCTTTCGCCATACTGACATCATTTTGTTTTAACAGTTGAATGGAGCCATTTATATCTCCCCACGCGCTATCATTGGCAAAGGCAGGGCTGGACGTTATCAGCAATAAATTGAAAATAAATATAAAGCGAAGCATTAAAATCAGACTCACGATAGAGACAATAACGTTTATTATAATCTCAGGATTTTTTTTATCGATGGAACCATGATGCTTCGTTATTTATTTTTTATGTTTATGGTTGTCGGCAATTCATTTGCCGAGAATATAGCTTTATTACCCAAAGCTGATAATAATCGTCAACAAATGGCAGCAGATATGAACCGGGAGGAAATCTGCCAGCCGGTAGGTAAATCGGACCCGCGAAGAAAAGAGATTCTGGATAGCCTGCGTGCAAGCTACGTTGGTGATAGCAATCAGCACCAATTAAACGGCGATATTCCCACAGTAAAATTTATTGTGAATCGGCTATGTGTCACTAACGATTACGCCTATTTTTGTGGCCACGCCAGCGGTGACATTTCCAGTCCTTACAATTATGAAGAAAGCTCTGTGGAAACCATCTTAAAGAAAGAAACGGGAAGGAAATGGACGCCAGCGCCAGCGGTATTGAGTCAGCAAACATCCTTTTCAGCCTGTGTAAACATCCATGATGAGCTTACCAACGATTTCCTTGTCACTCAGCTAGAAAAGAGCCAGCAACGATGCGCGCTGGAAGGTGATTCCGTACTACTGAGCGGCACGCTTGAAGAAAAAAATAATAATGGCGAAATATTCTGGGTCATTAATCCAGATAGCCCATTCGCCTGTGTCAGAGATGCGGATAAGCATAATTCAGACTGGAATCGGCAAATGCAGTTGGTTTTAACCGCAGAAGAACGTGAATCATTGAAAGACCTTATCGGCAAAAAAGTCACCGTCGGTGGGGATCTATTATTGGCATTAAGCCAGCGGCATCACACGCCACTCTTGTTGGATAATCTATTTCTTTTAAAGGAAGCAAAGTAAATGTTGAAAGGAATTCTTTTCTTCTATCTCTCTTTGATGGTCACTCTTAGCGCCAGGGCTGAAACTGTGGTCACAAAATATGAGCCCTTTACACAAGCGACTGTTCCTGATGATGTGCTGGAGTTAAAAGAAACGACCGCGGTCCTGATTACTCCGCCAGTTAAAGAATTTGCTGATGAAAACTCAACTGAAGCGCAAGACTACAGCACCGTAATGGACGATTGGGCGTTTTACGCCATGAACCAATACGATTTTTTTGAGTCGGTACATGTACCTGTCATCAAAAGTGATCAGCACCGTTTCTTAATCACCTTAGCTGATAACCGCCGGATAATTTTCGATACCGATCGGATACAACCGCAAATGGATTTTTCCTGCGGTATTTTTCTCTACCGTAAAGGTCACTTACCCATAACGCTCGATTTCACGATGCCAGACCCGGATATAGTTAATAAATACCTTGCTCAACCCTAGTGGCCAAAAGAAAGTGACTGTTTGACGTGCTCCACGCTGTTTTTTCGCCAACTTTGCTGCGATAATTACGCTATACGCGAAGGGGTGCTGACTTTCCCTCGCCTTGCAGAGGAAAACACCATGGAATATGAATTTTTGCGTGACGTCACAGGACTTGTGAAAGTGCGTATGTCGATGGGCCACGAGGTGGTGGGCCATTGGTTCAATGAAGAAGTAAAAGACAATCTGGCGCTGCTTGATGAGGTTGAGCAGGCCGCGCAGTCCGTTAAAGGGAGCGAGCGCCAGTGGCAGCGTACCGGGCATGAATACACCCTGTGGCTGGACGGTGAAGAGGTGATTATCCGCGCCAATCAGCTGGAAATTTCCGGCGACGAGATGGAAGACGGGATGAGCTATTACGACGAAGAAAGCCTGTCGTTCTGCGGCGTAGAGGATTTTCTGCAGGTGGTAACGGCCTACCGCGAGTTTGTGAATCAGCGCTAATTTTTGGGCGGGTAGGCATGCGCTACCCGCCGCCATCACGTCAGATGTGTGGAATATTGCGACCGTAATAAATTTCGCGCATCTCTTTCCAGAGTAAATCCGTAATCGTTCTGCGTTCCTCTTCGCTCAGATCCTCCGGGCGGGTGTGGAACATGTAGTGCTTCAGATCGAACTCTTTAAGCAGCATCTTGGTGTGGAAGATATTTTCCTGATAAACGTTCACGTCCAGCATGTCGTAGAGCGCCTTCATATCGTCTGACATAAAGTTCTGAATCGAATTTATCTCGTGGTCAATAAAGTGCTTCATGCCGTTCACATCGCGGGTGAAGCCGCGCACGCGGTAGTCCACGGTGACGATATCGGATTCCAGCTGGTGAATCAGGTAATTGAGCGCCTTGAGCGGTGAAATCACCCCGCAGGTCGACACTTCGATATCCGCCCTGAAGGTACACAGGCCGCCTTCCGGGTGGCTTTCCGGATAGGTGTGGACGCAGATATGGCTTTTATCAAGATGGGCGACGATGGCGTCCGGCAGCGGGCCGGGATGTTCGGAGTTGTCGATGTTTTGCGGGTCGACCGGCTCTTCGCTGACCAGAATCGTGACGCTGGCACCCTGGGGTTCATAGTCCTGGCGGGCGATATTCAGGATATTCGCGCCAATTATCGAGCAGGTTTCGCTGAGGATCTCCGTCAAACGGTTCGCGTTATACAGCTCATCAATATACGCAATATACCCGTCGCGCTCTTCGGCGGTTTTGGCATAGCAAATATCGTAGATACAAAAACTCAGGCTTTTCGTCAGGTTGTTAAAGCCGTGCAGTTTCAGCTTTTTCAATTTTTATCACCTCCTTAGGATGACTGGTTTGCCAGCGCATCTTGCAAATATTGCGGCAGGGCAAAGGCTGCCGTGTGGATTGCCGGGTTGTAGTAGCGGCAGGCTATATCAGCCTTATGGAAGCGGGCCTGCAGGGTTTCGCCAGGCATGTGGCGCAGCGCGTTGTTATCGGTTGCCCAGGCGAAAGTCATAATGCCGCCGAAATAGGTCGGGATGGCCGCCTGGTAAAAGCTGACGTCGCTGAAGTAGTTGCTAAGCTTGCGGTGGCTGTCGACGGCCTCATCCTGCTGGAGGAAGCAGACGCCGTTTTGCGCGACGAAAATTCCGCCGGGGTTCAGGCAGCGTTTGCAGCCCTCGTAGAACGCGGAGGTAAACAGGCTTTCACCCGGCCCGATCGGATCGGTGCAGTCGGAAATTATCACGTCAAACGTTTGCGTCGTCTGATTAACAAAATTGACGCCGTCGTCGATAACCAGCTTAAAGCGCGGATCGTCATAGCTTCCGGCGTTATGGTTTGGCAGATACTGGCGGCAGAACGACACCACGCCCGCATCGATTTCCACCATCGTGATGCTTTCAACGCTTTTGTGGCGGGTCACTTCGCGCAGCATGGCGCCGTCGCCGCCGCCGATGATCAGCACGTGTTTTGCCTGCCCGTGCGCCAGCAGCGGCACATGGGTCATCATTTCGTGATAGATAAACTCGTCGCGTTCGGTAGTTTGCACCACGCCATCCAGCGCCATGACGCGGCCAAAGGCGGCGTTTTCGAAGATGACCAAATCCTGATGCTCGGTCTTCTCGTGATACAGCACGTTGTCGATGGCAAAGTACTGGCCAAAGCTATCGTGCAGCGTTTCCTGCCACACTTTTTTATCGGTCATTGGGGATACACCTCTTTGTTAACAACCTTGAAAAATGGGTGCAACATGGTAGCTAACAATAGCCGTGAGTGCACGGCTAAAGTTTCAGCAGAGGTTTGGAGAGGGCGGATTACTTAACGTAGGCGAGCAGGCTTAATGAATCACGGGCCAACGATTTGCACTTGTTCGCCTTTGGAATGGCGATGCCGCTCAGATCGCGGTAGCTGTCCTCACCAAGCGCCTTAATGTTGAAGCTATCGTAGTTGCTTAAATCCCACTGATTTTGCTGAGCAAAAAAGACCAGCGCGCGACGAATCTGTCCATTAGGGAGGTTTTGATAGCCGCAATCATTTTTCAGAAACACAAACACCGCAGTCAGATCGGCCATATCTTCTGCTTCGGATTCGCTAAGTGCCTGACTGCTGGTAGAAAACGCCAGCAAAGCACCCAACATTAACGCCCTAACTCCCATCTTCATCACGTCTACCACTTTTCATTAGATGCGAAACGTTATCACAGTTAATTGGACCACGACGAGATTTATTCTCTGCTGCAAACTTGACCTTCCCGTTGGGGAAAGGTTTATGCTCACCGCACGCCTGCTGACTAAAGGAATTGCAAATGCATCGTCGTGACTTTCTAAAATATTCTGCGGCATTAGGCGCTTTTAGCGCGCTGCCGCTCTGGAGCCGTACGGCGCTGGCGGCGGATCGCCCAGCCTTACCGATCCCTGCTTTGTTGACCCCTGATGCGAAAAGTAGCCTGCGTCTGACCGCGCAATCCGGCAAGACTGCCTTCGGCGCAAAATCGGCCACCACCTGGGGCTATAACGGCAATCTGCTTGGCCCCGCCCTGCGGCTGACGAAGGGCGAAAAGGTTACCGTAGATATTTATAATAGCCTGGCTGAAGAAACTACGGTGCACTGGCACGGTCTGGAAGTACCGGGCGATGTCGACGGCGGGCCGCACGGCGTGATTGCCGCAGGCGGGAAACGCACCGTTAGCTTCACCCCCGAACAGCGTGCCGCGACCTGCTGGTTCCACCCTCATCAGCACGGCAAAACCGGGCATCAGGTGGCGATGGGGCTTGCCGGGCTGGTGCTGATTGAAGACACCGAAAGCCGCCAGCTGATGCTGCCCAAGCAGTGGGGCATCGACGACGTGCCGCTGATTATCCAGGACAAACGTTTTTCCGCTGACGGCCAGATTGACTACCGGCTCGACGTCATGAGCGCGGCGGTAGGCTGGTTTGGCGACACCTTACTGTGCAACGGCGCGCGCTACCCGCAGCACGCCAACCCGCGTGGCTGGCTGCGCCTGCGGCTGCTCAACGGCTGTAACGCCCGCTCGCTGAACATCGCCGCCAGCGACAATCGTCCGCTCTATGTCATTGCCAGCGACGGCGGCCTGCTGGCCGAGCCGGTAAAGGTGACGGAGCTACCGATGCTGATGGGCGAACGCTTTGAGGTGCTGGTGGATACGAGCGACGGTAAAGCCTTTGATATCGTCACGCTGCCCGTCAGGCAGATGGGCATGACCGTCGCCCCGTTTGATAAACCCGTTCCCGTTGCCCGCATTCAGCCGCTGCGCATCGCCGCGTCCGGCGAACTGCCTGACAGGTTGGTCAACATGCCCGCGCTCCCGGCCCTTGATGGCCTGACCGAACGCTGGCTGCAGCTGATGATGGACCCGATGCTCGACATGATGGGCATGCAGGCGCTGATGGACAAATACGGCGAGCAGGCGATGGCGGGCATGAGCATGCCCGGGCACGGCAATATGGGGAACATGGGCGGCGGTATGAAGCACATGGGCCACGGCGGTATGAATCACGGCAAGAGCGGTTTCGACATCTACGACGCCAACAAGATTAACGGTAAGGCTTTCGATATGAACGCGCCCGCGTTTGCCGCCGAGAAGGGCAAATATGAGAAGTGGACGATTTCGGGGGAGGGCGACATGATGCTGCATCCGTTCCACATTCACGGCACGCAGTTCCGCATTTTAAGCGAGAACGGGCAGCCGGTTGCAGCACATCGTCAGGGCTGGAAGGATACGGTTCGTGTGGAAGGCGGGCGTAGCGAGGTGCTGGTGCGGTTCGATCATACGGCTGCAAAAGAGCACGCTTATATGGCGCATTGCCACCTGCTGGAACATGAAGATACCGGCATGATGCTCGGGTTTACGGTGGCGTAAAAAAGGCGGATGGCGCTTGCGCTTATCCGCCCTACAGTAGGTCGGATAAGCGCAAGCGCCATCCGACACTCTTCATTTTACTTCGCGTCGTCCGGCAAAGCGTAAGCGACGATATAGTCACCCATCTTCGTGCCGAAGGAGCCGTGGCCGCCCGCGGAGATCACGACGTACTGCTTGCCGTTCACTTCATAGGTCATTGGCGTTGCCTGGCCACCGGCCGGCAGACGGGCTTCCCACAGTTTTTCACCGTTGCTCATGTTATACGCGCGCAGGTAGTTATCTGCGGTAGCGCCGATGAACAGCACGTTGCCCGCGGTGGAAATTGGGCCGCCCAGCATTGGCATCCCCATTTTAAACGGCAGCGGAAGCGGCGAGCTGTCGCGCACTGTCCCGATACGTTTTTTCCACACCACTTCGTTGGTTTTCAAATCAACCGCAGAAATGTAGCCCCACGCCGGCTGCTTACAAGGTAAGCCGAACGGTGAGAGGAACGGGTTCAGCGTCACGCCATACGGCACGCCGTACTGCGGCTGAATGCCTGTTTCAGTGCCTGAGCCTTTCGCGTCTTTCGGCGGCTCCATCGGGTTGCCCGGGCCGCGCGGCATCAGCTTAGAGACAAACGGCAGCGCCATTGGGTTAGCGATAGCGACCTGGCGGTTAGGATCGACTGAGATACCGCCCCACTCGAACATCCCCAGGTTACCCGGGAACACCAGCGTGCCCTGCTCGGACGGCGGCGTGAAGATGCCTTCATAACGCAGCTTGTGGAAGATCACGCGGCAGACCAGCTGGTCATACATCGTTGCGCCCCACATATCCGCGCCGCTCAGATCTTTCTTCGGACGGAAGCTCAGATCGGAGAAGGGTTGGGTTGGCGTCACGTAGTCGCCTTTCGCAGCGCCCTGCGGCACCGGTTTTTCCGGAGCGGGAACAACCAGCTTGCCGTCACGGCGGTCAAGCACAAAGATGTTGCCGGTTTTCGCCGGGGCGTAAATGACCGGAACGGTGTTGCCGTTTTTATCGGTAATATCCGCAAGCGTTGGCTGAGAAGGCATATCCATGTCCCACAGGTCGTGGTGCACGGTCTGATAGGACCAGGCCAGCTTGCCGGTCGTCGCGTTCAGGGCGACGATGCTGCTCGCATAACGCTCTTGCTCTGGCGTGCGGTTGCCGCCCCAGATATCCGGCGTGGTAACGCCCATCGGCAGATAGACCAGATCCAGCTTCGCGTCATACGCGGCCGGAGCCCAGGAGTTCGGCGAGTTCAGGCTGAAGTGATGCTCGTCACCGGGAATTGCGTTCGGATCTTTCGCACCCGGATCGAACGCCCACAGCAGTTTACCGCTGTTGACATCGAAGCCACGGATCACGCCAGACGGCTCGCGCGTGGAGTAGTTGTCCGTTACAGCACCGGCAATGACAATCACCTTATCGGTGATAATCGGTGGGGAAGTCGGCTCGTACATGCCCGGCGTGGTGACCGGCATGTTGGTTTGCAGATTCAGAATGCCTTTGTTAGCAAAGCTTTCGCACAGCTGGCCGTTGTCGGCGTTGATTGCAAACAGGCGACCGTCGTTCACCGGAAGGATGATGCGGCGCGGGCAGTCAGAAACGACGTCCGGGCTGGCGTTATCCGCCGTGGCTTCATGATAAGAAACGCCGCGACAGGTCACGTGCTGGAACGAAGGGTTGGTATCCAGACGCGGGTCGAATTTCCACTTCTGCTTGCCGGTTGCGGCGTCCAGCGCAAACAGCTGCTGGTGCGCGGTACACAGGTAAAGCGTGTCGCGGATTTTAATCGGGGTGACTTCGTTGGTGATTTCGCCCGGATCGGTTGCACGCTTCACGTCGCCGGTCTGGAACGACCAGGCCTCTTTCAGCTGACCGACGTTCTTATCGTTGATCTGCTTGAGCGGCGAATAGCGCTGGCCTTCCTGGTTGCGGCCATATGCCGGCCAGTCTGCATCAGGAATAGAAGACGTTGCCGTCGCAGCTGGCGCGTTTGCATCCGCGCTCAGCGTGCCGTTGATTTCCTGCGGATCGTTAAACACCGCCCAGACCAGGGCGACCACGGTTACCGCAAGTACCGCACCCAGCGCAGGCTTCGCGCCAGCGGAAGGCAGGATAAACTGACGATAGACAAACGGCAGCAGCAGCCACACGCCAAAGAAGAATACGACGTCCAGGCGCGGGGTTAACGCCCAGAAGTCAAAGCCGACTTCCCAGACGCTCCATGCCAGGGTGCAAAGCAAGAATGCGGCGTACAGCCACAGGGCCAGGGCTTTGCGTTGCCAGAGTAACCATGCGGTGATTAACATCACCACGCCTGCAATTGGGTAGTACCAGGACCCGCCAATTGCCACTAACCATATCCCGCCAATAAGTAAATACAGCCCGGTAAGTACCGCAAACAGGGCTGTTAAGGCCGCGATCGCTCGCGAACCTGAGTTATTTGTTTTCACAATTATCACGCTCTTAAAAGTTTGATAGCAATTCATTATAGTTATTAACAAGTGTGACTTTCATCACATAAATGGCTTTTTTACTGATAGCGGAAGCGAATGTCTTTTGCTGTTATACTGCTGGCCTGAATATTTTGTGTTGGCTGCAGGTTAACCAGCATCGAATGATTTGTTTTTAAATCATATGGTTAAAGATATGAAACATACTGTTGAAGTGATGATCCCGGAAGCGGAGATCAAAGACCGTATCGCTGAACTGGGGCGTCAAATAACTGAACACTATCGTGATAGCGGTAGCGACATGGTGCTGGTTGGCCTGCTGCGCGGCTCGTTTATGTTCATGGCTGACCTGTGCCGTCAGGTGCACGTGCCCCACGAAGTCGATTTTATGACGGCTTCCAGCTACGGCAGCGGCATGTCCACCACCCGCGACGTGAAGATCCTTAAAGACCTGGATGAAGACATCCGTGGCAAAGACGTGCTGATCGTTGAAGACATCATTGATTCCGGCAACACGTTGAGCAAAGTGCGTGAGATTCTCCGCCTGCGCGAGCCAAAATCCCTCGCCATCTGTACGCTGCTGGATAAGCCAGAGCGCCGCGAAGTGGACGTCACCGTTGAATGGGTTGGCTTCTCAATCCCTGATGAGTTCGTGGTGGGTTACGGTATCGACTACGCGCAGCGCTATCGCCATCTGCCGTACGTTGGCAAGGTTGTGCTGCTGGACGAGTAGAAAAGAATAGTCGGGAGTTGTCGGGTGGCGGCTTGCGCCTTACCTGACCTACGTGCTAGCCCTTTCTCCTTCTCCTGGGGGAGAAGGCCGGGATGAGGGCGTCCCGCAGGTGATGGCAACACAAATCGTCGGATGACGGCTTGCACCTTACTCGACCTACAATAGCAAAAGGGCCTTAACGGCCCTTTTTGCTATCTGTCTTACTGGGAAGGCGTTCTATGCTTGTGGCTGCTGTGGGCGAGCTTGAGGTTGGAAATCCCGCTGCGGTATCCCTGCTCTAAAGACTCGCGGCTGGTTGCTGTCACTTCAAGATCGCGCAAGCGACCGTCGTGAATGCCGTAGGCCCAGCCGTGTATCGTCACCTTCTGCCCGCGTTTCCAGGCAGACTGCATAATCGTTGAATGGCCGAGGTTATACACCTGTTCCATCACGTTCAGCTCGCAAAGCGTATCAAGACGTTGTTCCGGCGGGAGTTCTCCCAGCAGCGAACTATGCTTGAACCAGATGTCGCGAATGTGCAGCAGCCAGTTGTTGATAAGCCCCAAGTCCGGGTTTTCAACCGCAGCCTGCACGCCGCCGCAGCCGTAGTGACCGCAGATAATAATGTGTTCGACTTCCAGCACGTCCACCGCGTATTGCACGACGGACAGGCAGTTCAGGTCGGTATGAATGACGAGGTTTGCCACGTTGCGGTGAACGAAAAGTTCGCCTGGCTCAAGGCCGGTCAAACGCTCGGCCGGTACGCGGCTATCGGAGCAGCCAATCCAAAGAAAGCGGGGTTTTTGGGCTAACGCAAGACGTTCAAAAAAACCGGGGTCTTCTTCCTCCATCAGTTTTGACCAGAGCTGGTTATTGCTGATAAGGGTATCTATGTCATTCATGGAGGTTAACAACCTGTAACCGCAGAAGTGCGTTGAGGTAATATAGGGCAACTCGCTAAATTTTAAAACTGCTTAACAAATTTGCACCGTACAAGGTAACCCTAAACAATGACCATTGCATTAGAACTGGAAAAGCTCACGAAAACCTATCCCGGTGGCGTTCAGGCGCTGCGTGGCATAGATCTTCGCGTTGAGGCGGGGGATTTTTACGCCTTACTAGGCCCGAACGGCGCAGGTAAATCCACCACCATCGGGATCATCAGCTCGCTGGTCAACAAAACCTCTGGCCGCGTGCGGGTCTTCGGTTACGACCTCCAGCAGGACGTGGTAAACGCCAAACGCCAGCTTGGGCTGGTGCCGCAGGAGTTTAACTTCAACCCGTTTGAAACCGTGCAGCAGATTGTCGTTCATCAGGCGGGCTACTACGGCGTGGAGCGCGACGAAGCGATTGCGCGCAGTGAAAAATATCTTAAGCAGCTCGACCTGTGGGAAAAACGCGGCGAACGCGCCCGCATGCTCTCCGGTGGTATGAAACGTCGCCTGATGATCGCCCGCGCGCTGATGCACGAGCCTAAGCTGCTGATTCTCGATGAGCCAACCGCTGGTGTGGACATCGAACTGCGTCGTTCCATGTGGGGCTTCTTAAAAGACCTTAACGACAAAGGCACCACCATTATTCTGACCACGCACTATCTGGAAGAGGCGGAAATGCTGTGCCGCAACATCGGCATCATCCAGAGCGGCGAGCTTGTAGAAAACACCTCCATGAAGTCGCTGCTTTCCAAGCTGAAGTCAGAAACCTTTATTCTGGACCTGGCCCCCAGAAGCCCGCTGCCGAAGCTCGACGGCTATCAGTACCGGCTGGTCGACACCTCCACGCTTGAGGTTGAAGTGCTGCGCGAGCAGGGCATTAACAGCGTGTTCAGCCAGCTGAGCGCGCAGGGGATTCAGGTATTAAGCATGCGTAACAAGGCCAACCGTCTGGAAGAGCTGTTCGTCACGCTGGTCAATAAAAAAGGAGCCCACGCATGATGCATCTTTATTGGGTGGCGTTAAAAAGCATCTGGACTAAAGAGATCCACCGTTTTACCCGCATCTGGATCCAAACCCTCGTCCCGCCCGTTATTACGATGACGCTGTATTTCATTATCTTCGGTAACCTGATTGGCTCGCGCATCGGCGAGATGCACGGCTTTAGCTATATGCAGTTTATCGTGCCGGGCCTGATCATGATGGCGGTGATCACCAACGCCTACGCCAACGTCGCCTCGTCGTTCTTCAGCGCGAAGTTCCAGCGTAATATCGAAGAGCTGCTGGTGGCGCCGGTGCCAACGCACGTGATCATTGCCGGTTACGTCGGCGGCGGCGTGGCGCGCGGCCTGTGCGTGGGCGTGCTGGTTACGGCTATCTCGCTGTTCTTCGTGCCGTTCCAGGTTCACTCCTGGCTGTTCGTGGCACTGACGCTGGTGCTGACCGCGATTCTGTTCTCGCTGGCGGGGCTGCTGAACGCCGTGTTTGCCAAGACCTTCGATGATATCAGCCTGATCCCCACGTTCGTGCTTACCCCGCTGACCTATCTGGGCGGCGTGTTCTATTCGCTGACGCTGCTGCCGCCGTTCTGGCAGGCGCTGTCGCATCTGAACCCCATCGTCTACATGATCAGCGGCTTCCGCTTTGGCTTCCTCGGCATTACCGACGTGCCGCTGGCCACCACCGTAGGCGTGCTGGTTATCTTCATTGCCGCGTTTTATCTGCTCTGCTGGTATCTGATCCAGCGCGGTCGCGGCCTGCGTAGCTAAAACTGAGTATCCAAACCTCCCCTAAATGGGGAGGTTTTCATTCCATATTTGATAAACATCAGTCTGCTTTTTACGCTTTCTGGCACACTGGCGCTCCGAAAACAGGAGAGGCATTATGCTGGGTTGGGTCATCGCCGGACACGATTACTACGCGCAGGACATTCTGGACGCTATCGAAAAGCGTTTTGGCCCGCAGCCGCAGTGTTATGCCGTCAATTTCTGGAAAGGGCTTAGCACCAACATGCTCAGCCGCATGCTGTGCGACGCGCTCTACAAATGCGATTCCGGGGATGGCGTTATCTTCCTCACCGACAAAACCGGCGCGGCGCCTTATCGAACCGCAGCTCAGCTCAGCCATAAACACTCCCACTGTGAGGTCATCTCCGGCGTCACCCTGCCGCTGCTTTTTGCCATGCGCGCGAAGCGTGAGTCGCTATCAAGCGAGGCTTTCCGCCAGCTCATCGTGGAGGAGGGCGGAAGCGAGGTGACAAGCCTCTGGCATCAGCAGCAGAAGAACCCGCCCTTCGTCTTACTGCACCATAATTGATCTCAAAGGTTGGTATTAGCAGGGCTTTTGCTAAACTAACCGCTTCTTCCCCTCGTTGTGCAAAAAGTGCTATCAAACCTTTTATGAAAGCTCGCCTCGTTTTCTGCCTGCTGATGTTCTTTTGCGTCGGTTCGCTTCATGCCAGCCTGCTTAGCAGCCACGGTCTTCCCGCACAGTACATGCAGACCACCGAAGACGCCGTCGTTTGGGCGCAGGTTGGCGACAAAGTGATTTCGGTGGGCACCATCGAAGAGGGGCAAATCATCGCGGTGGTGCCGACGGCGGCTGACTACTACGAGTTCCGCTTTGGCTTTGGCACCGGCTTTATCGATAAAACGCATCTCGGCCCGGTGGCGGGCAGGCAGCGCGTGGAGGACAGGCTCGGCGATTTGAACAAGCCGTTGAGCAATCAAAATCTCGTCACCTTTCGGGACGTGCGGATTTATAACGCGCCGGATACCGGCAGCGCGCCCTTTGGAACGCTGGCGGAAAACCTGCGCTACCCTATCAGCGCGCGCCTGAAAGACCGCCTCAACCAGACCTGGTTTCAAATCCGAATCGGCAACCGCCTGGGCTATGTGAGCAGCCTCGACGCGCAGCAGGATAACGGCATTCCGGTGCTGACTTACCACCACATTCTGCGCGACGAGGAAAATACCCGCTTTCGCCATACGTCGACCACCACCTCGGTCGTCGCCTTCAGCAACCAGATGACCTGGCTGCGCGATATGGGCTACACCACGCTGACGATGTACCAGCTCGAGGGCTACGTGCGAAACCGCATGAATCTGCCGGCGCGCTCGGTGGTGATTACCTTTGATGACGGGCTAAAATCGGTGTACCGCTACGCGTACCCGATTCTCAAGGAATACGGCTTCAAGGCGACGGCGTTTATTATCTCGTCGCGCATTAAGCGCCACCCGCAGCAGTGGAACCCGAAGGCGCTGCAGTTTATGAGCATTTCGGAACTGCAGGAAACCCAGGATGTGTTTGACGTGCAGTCGCACACCCACTTCCTGCACCGCGTTGATTACTACCATCGCCCGATTCTGCTCACCCGCAGCTACCACAACATTCTGTTTGATTTTGAGCGCTCAAGGCGCGCGCTGGCACAGTTCAATCCGCACGTGCTGTATCTGTCCTACCCGTTCGGCGGCTATAACGACATGGCGGTAAAGGCGGCAAACGACGCGGGGTTCCATATGGCGGTAACGACGGTAAGAGGCAAGGTGAAGCCGGGGGACAATCCGTATCTGCTTAAGCGGCTTTATATTCTGCGCACGGATTCTTTGGAGACGATGGCGCGGTTGATAACCAATCAGCCGGAGTCTTGATGGGGTGAGGGTAAATGTCGGGTGGCGGCATGCGCCTTAACCGACCTACGCAAAGGCGGCGCTTTGCGGTGTGTAGGGTGGATAAGCGCAAGCGCCATCCACCGCTACTGCCTGATTAGGCCACCTGAACCGGCACGGCTTTCGCCAGGCGTTTCATTTCGTTGTCGCCGTCAAAATAGGCCACCTTCGGCTGCCAGGTACGGGCCTGCTCTTCCGGCATCGTCACGTAGGTGGCGATAATCAGAATGTCGCCCACGTCGGCGCAGTGCGCGGCGGCACCATTCACCGAGATAATCTTAGAGCCGCGCTCACCGGCAATAGCGTAGGTGGAAAAACGCTTGCCGTTGGTCACGTTGTAGATATCAATGGCTTCATATTCCAGAATGCCTGCCGCCTCCAGGAAGTCCTGGTCGATGGCGCAGGAGCCTTCATAGTGCAAGTCCGCCTGGGTCACTTTCACGCGGTGCAGCTTGCCTTGCAGCATGGTGCGAATCATAAAATTAAACCTTTGTTACTGGCCTAAAACAGAACCGACGTTCATCGGTTCCATGAATATATTGCAGCAGTATTGCCCGTTTTACAGGGGCTGTCTACTGTGCCAAATCAACCTGAATATTATCAATCAGGCGCGCCTGACCAAGCCAGGCGGCCATCAGGATCACCGCGCGTTTACTGTCGGCTGAAAGCTCCAGCAGGGTGTCAGCATCGCGGATTTGCAGGTCATCTGAACGGAAGCCTTTTTCGTTCAGCTCGCTTGCGGCGATAGCCAGCATCTCTTCAACGTCGCGTTCCCCGGCGCGCAGTTTATCCGCGAGGGCGTTCATGACCTTAGCAAGGTTAGGGGCGATTTTACGCTGCTCGGCGGTTAGATAGCCGTTGCGGGAGCTTAACGCCAGGCCGTCTTTGGCGCGCACGGTTGGCACGCCGACGATGTCGATGTCGTAGCCCATATCGGCAACCATTTTGCGGATAAGCTGAAGCTGCTGATAGTCCTTCTCGCCAAAGCAGGCGACGTCCGGCTGGACAAGGTTAAACAGCTTGCTGACGATGGTGGACACGCCGCGGAAATGCCCCGGACGGCTCGCGCCTTCGAGGATCGTGGAGATACCCGGCACGTCGACAAAGGTCTGTGTGTCCATGCCCTGCGGATAAACGTCCGACGGGGCAGGGGCGAAGACCAGATCGACCTTGCGGCGGTTGAGCTTCTCGCAGTCTTCCTGCAGGGTGCGCGGGTAGCGCGCCAGGTCTTCCGGCCGGTCGAACTGCATCGGGTTAACAAAAATGCTCACCACTACCACGTCGGCCGCGGCTTTCGCCTCTTCGACCAGCGTCATGTGCCCGTCGTGCAGGTTGCCCATGGTCGGCACCAGCGCGATGCGTTTGCCTTCCTGGCGCCAGCGGCGAATTTGCAGGCGGAGCTGCGGTAACGTCTCGATAATCAACACAACCTTTCTCCTGTCAGTGGAAACTGTGCTCTTCGCCCGGATAGGCCCCGGACTCAACTTCGGCGGCGTACTGGCGAACGGCTGCGCGCATATCGCCCGCCTCGGCCAGGAAGTTTTTCGCAAACTTTGGAATGTGCCCGCCGGTAATGCCGAACGCATCGTGCATCACCAGAATCTGGCCGTCGGTAACGTTGCCCGCGCCGATGCCGATAACCGGGATGGTCAGCGCTTCGGTGATGCGTTTGGCAAGCGCAACCGGCACGCATTCCAGCACCAGCAGCTGAATGCCCGCGGCTTCGAGGGCGACGGCGTCGTCAAACAGCGTCTGGGCCGCGGCTTCGTCGCGCCCCTGCACCTTATAGCCGCCGAAGATATTGACCGACTGCGGCGTCAGACCAAGATGCCCGCACACCGGAACGGCGCGCTCGGTGAGCATTTTGACGGTGTCCACCAGCCATCTTCCGCCTTCGATTTTCACCATGTTGGCCCCGGCGCGCATCACTTCCGCCGAATTAACAAAAGCCTGCTCCGGCGTGGCGTAGGCCATAAACGGCAGGTCGGCCAGCAGCAGAGCGTTCGGCGCACCGCGACGTACGGCCCGCGTGTGGTAGGCGATGTCGGCGACGGTTACCGGCAGCGTGGAGTCGTGCCCCTGAACGGTCATCCCTAATGAATCGCCCACCAGCAGCACGCCGATGCCCTCTTCGGCAAACAGCTTGGCAAAGCTGAAGTCATACGCGGTGATGGTGGCGAATTTACGTTGAGCCTGCTTCCATTGGCGCAACTGAGACATTGTGGTTGGTTTCATGGCAGTCCCTGGAGTAGAAGGGTTAGGGAGAGTAAACGATGGCTACTTTAGCAAAGCAACAAGTTTGGTGTTACCAGTAAGTGATGCCCGCGCGGGACAGGTTTGCCAGCACGTCGGCCACGCGCGTGCCGTCCGGGAACCGGCTGTCGGGGGCGATTTCCACCAGCGGCACCAGCATAAACGCCCGGTTTTTCATATCGTAATGGGGCACGGTCAGACGTGGCGTAGAAAGGGTTAAATCGCCGAACAGCATGATGTCCAGATCCAGCGTTCTTGGCCCCCAGCGTTCCGCTTTGCGTACGCGGCCCTGCTCAAGCTCAATGCGTTGAGTATGGTCAAGAAGGGCTTCCGGGGACAGGTCTGTTTCCAGCGCCACGGCGGCGTTCAGGTAGTCGGGCTGATCCTGCGGGCCGAGGGGCTTCGTTCTGTAATACGAGGAGGTGGCGACCACCCGACTTTGCGGGATGGCCGCTATGGCGTCCAGCGCCTGAGCAACCTGCTCAAGCGGCGACGCCTGGTTACTGCCGAGGGCGATAAACGCCAGCGTCATGCACTGCCACCGGTGCGCGGCGCGCGTTTGCGCGGACGGCGATGGCGACGGCGTGCAGCCGGTTCGTCACCCAGATCGTTAAGCATATCTTTCTGCGCCGGAGGTGCCGCAACCTGGAATTCGCCCCACCATTTGGTCAGGCGCAGCAGTTCCTGGTTGTTTTCCACTTCCGCACGTAAGGCCAGCAGATCGTAGGCGGCGCGGAACTTAGGATGTTCCATCAGCTTCCAGGCGCGTTTGCCCTGGCGGCGTGACAGGCGGAGCTGTAAGCCCCAGATATCGCGCACAAGCGTAGTAATACGTTTTGGAATAGCCAGCGCGCGGCAGGCTTCGTCCAGCACTTCGTTCATCGCCAGTGCGAAGGCGTCCATATAGGCGAGGCCGCTTTCCTGGGTGAGCTTCTGTGCCATCTCAAGCTGCGGATACCAGAACATGGCGGAGAACAGGAAGGCCGGGTTAACGCGCATGTCGTTCTGAATACGGTTATCGGTGTTCTTCAGCACCTGAGCAACCATGTGCTCCATCGGGCTGTCGCCCTGCTCGGTAAAGTAGCGGGTGATGATCGGGAACAGCGGCTGGAACAGGTGATATTCGCGCAGCAGTTCGTAGGTTGCATAACCGTGGCCCGCCTGCAGCAGCTTGAGCGACTCTTCAAACAGGCGCGCGGGCGGCACGTCGTTAATCAGGGTCGCGAGGCGTGGGATCGGTTCGCCGGTTTCCGGGCTGATGGTCATATTCAGCTTGGCGGCAAAGCGCACGGCGCGCAGCATGCGCACCGGATCTTCACGGTAGCGCGTTTCCGGATCGCCAATCAGGCGAATCACGCCGTTGCGTAAGTCGCGCAGGCCGCCGACGTAATCGCGAACGGAGAAATCCGCCACGCTGTAATAAAGGCTGTTGATGGTGAAGTCGCGGCGCTGGGCGTCTTCTTCGATGGAGCCGAAGATGTTATCGCGCAGCAGCATGCCGTTCTGCCCCGTTTGCGAGGTCTGACGGTCGGTTTTTTGCTCTTCGTGGTGACCACGGAAGGTGGCAACTTCGATGATTTCCGGCCCGAACATGACGTGGGCTAAGCGGAAACGACGACCAACGAGGCGGCAGTTGCGGAACAGTTTACGAACCTGATCCGGCGTGGCGCTGGTGGTGACGTCAAAATCTTTCGGTTTTTTGCCCAGCAGAAGGTCACGGACGCCGCCGCCGACAAGATAAGCCTCGTAGCCCGCTTTGTTCAGACGGTAGAGCACCTTGAGGGCATTTTCACTGATATCTTTGCGGGAGATAGCATGCTGGTCACGCGGTATAACCGTGATTTTCGGGAGATCGTCGATCTCCTCAGCCACGACATCATCGCGGTTAAGCACCTTGCGGCAAAAATTAGCGACTCGGGTAAAAATAGTACACCTCGGCAGTGTCAATCATTAGGGACAAAAAAAACAGCGGCTAATCATAGCTCAGTGTGCGGCATTTGAGAATGACGTATTCGTTTGCATAATTAACGGCACCTTTGCAAGCGCCCAATTTTCCACCGCTTCGTTTAGCAGAGCTTCAAGCGAGAGGTCCTGCCAGTGGCTGATAACCGGCTGGTTTAAGAAAGATAATGCGGCAATCAGCACCGGGCGCGGATCGCCCGCAGGCAGCGCGGGAGCATGATTTTGCTTGGATAATTTATTGCCCTGCTCGTTGAGCGCCAGCGGCAGATGCACGTAATCCGGCACGCGCCAGCCAAACTGTTGATAAAGCGAAATCTGCCGCACCGTCGGCTCGATTAAATCGGCACCGCGCACGATTTCCGTTACGCCCTGCTGATTATCGTCCACCACAACGGCCAGATTATAGGCAAACAGCCCGTCGCGACGGTGGATAATGAAATCTTCGCGGGCCAGGTTTTCGTCGGCGATGAGCCTGCCGCGCAGCCTATCTTCAAAGCTCAATACCGGATGCGTTTGCACCAGGCGCATCGCGGCGTTTTCCGGGCCGTGGTTAAGCGTGCGGCAGTGGCCATCGTAAAAACCGCCGATTTGCTGAATACGGCTGCGGGTGCAGGTGCAGTAATAGCTTAAATCCTGCTTACGCAGCCATGCCAGCGCTTCGCGGTAGGCGTCGTGGCGCTGGGATTGCCACATGACTTCGCCGTCCCAGCGCAGGCCGTAATGTTCAAGCTGGCGCAATATGGTTTGTGCGGCACCGGGGACTTCACGCGGGGGATCGATATCTTCGATGCGCACCAGCCACTGGCCTTGATGCGCGCGGGCCTGCAAATAGCTGCCAAGGGCGGCAATCAGCGAGCCGAAATGGAGTTCACCCGAAGGCGAAGGGGCAAAACGCCCGATGTACTGAGGATCCGTCATGGTTGCTTGCGCTACAAATAATAAAGGCGGGAGAGACTCCCGCCTTTAAAGAGTGGTGAAATTGCGGGCCGCTTAGCCGGCCATCTGTTTTTCGCGAATCTCTGCCAACGTTTTACAGTCGATACACAAATCAGCTGTCGGACGAGCCTCAAGGCGGCGGATACCAATTTCAACGCCACAAGATTCGCAGTAGCCGAAATCTTCGTCTTCTACTTTCTTAAGCGTTTTCTCGATCTTCTTGATCAGTTTACGTTCGCGGTCACGGTTACGCAGTTCCAGGCTGAACTCTTCTTCCTGTGCGGCACGGTCTACCGGGTCAGGGAAGTTAGCTGCTTCATCCTGCATGTGCGTGACGGTACGATCAACTTCATCCATAAGCTGGTTACGCCAGGCTTCAAGAATACGTCTGAAGTGCGACAGCTGGGCTTCGTTCATGTATTCTTCGCCCGCTTTCTCCTGGTATGGCTCCACCCCAGCGATGGCGAGGATACTCAGGGACGATGTTTTACGCTTTTGCCCTTCTTGCATGTTGCTTCTCCTTAACACGCACTATCGGTCCCCTGTTGGGGGAAAATCAGGCCGCTATAAATAGCAGATGCTTTTCAGGATGGCAATTATATAAATTCCTCTCTTGACAACCCTGTGAAGAAAAGCGTATTTACGCGAGCGGCCAGAACACAAAACATACAATACGTTAACTGCTCTTTATAAAACGTACGTTATAAACAGACAGGCAACGGCGAAGTTAGAGTGAGCTTTTTAGCAGAAAGTTCTGCCCGGTAAGCAACAATTTCTACCCCGCATTCCTGCGCCTCGCATAAAAGTTGCGCATATTTCGCGTCGATGTGGCGTGCCGGGGAGACACGAGTGATGGCGGAATGTAATACCGCAAACAGCAGCACTGCGCGCTCTCCTTGCATAACCACGTTCATCAATTCCCGCAGATGCTTCTGCCCGCGAAGGCTGACGGCATCAGGGAAAAAGCCACTTCCCTGTTCGGATAACGTGACTGATTTCACTTCAATATAGCAGTTAACTTTGTTATCTGCCTGTAGCATAAAATCGATGCGGCTACGCTCCGCTCCGTATTTCACTTCGCTAAGAATATTTGTGTAACCGTTTAATTCTTTAAGCCGATTTTCCTTCAGAGCTTCCTTAACCACTTTATTTGCCTGAAGAGTATTCACACAAATAAATGCGCCGCTTTGCGTTTCAGTTATTTCCCAGGTGTGGGGATATTTGCGCTTCAGATTGTCCGACGTTGAATACCAGACGGTATCGCCGGGCGTGGCGCAGCCGGTCATCGCTCCGGTATTTGGACAGTGAAGCGTTAATAATTCACCCGTAGGGGTAACGACGTCTGCAAGAAAGCGCTTGTAGCGTTTGATTAGCGTGGCGCGCTGTAGCGCCGGTGAAAATTCCATCACTCTTCCTTACTGGTGCGTATGCCGAGCGGCCAGCGCTGCAGCGGCCGGTAGCGGGTGCGTCCTTTTTCGAACACGGATTCATACAGCACAAACTCTTCCACCTTAAACTGCCAGCGAAAGTTGGGCTGCGGGATAGCGACCGTCTGGCTTGCGTTGCGATAAAGCGTGACGTGCGGATGATACGGCTGCGGGCTTTGGTAGCATCCGTTGCGAGCCGCCTGCGCGCGGAGCATGTTTGCCAGCTGAATCAGGCCGAGCGAGGCGTGGCGTGGGCCGAGCCAGACTACGCGCGAGCGGGCCCAAAGCCCGGCATCATCGAGCGTTATCGTAAAGCCCTGCTGCTGAATGCGCCCCGCGAGCTGGCAAAGCGCCTTTTGCTTTTCGGCGCTCACCTCACCTAAAAAGGCGAGGGTCAGATGCAGATTAGCCGCCGCGACCGGGCGACCCGCATCGTCCGGGAAGTTTTCTGCGCGCCACTGAACGATCTGCCGCTGGACATCATCGGGCATCTCAAGGGCAAAAAACAGGCGGCGGGTATCGGCCATAAAAAGCTGTCTCTGTTAAGGTTTGGCGGGATGCTACAATGCGCGACTGCGAATGTTAACCCTTTGGAGCTGTTTGTGTCGTCATTACCGGTCGCTGCGGTGCTACCCGATCTCCTCAACGCTTTGCAAACCGCGCCTCAGGTGCTGCTTAACGCGCCTACCGGGGCGGGGAAATCCACCTGGCTGCCTTTGGAAATCCTGAAATCTGGCGTCATCAAAGGGCGCATTCTGCTGCTTGAGCCGCGGCGTCTTGCCGCACGCAACGTTGCGCAGCGGCTGGCGGAGCTGCTGGGTGAAAAGCCCGGTGAAACGGTCGGTTACCGGATGCGGGCTGAAACCTGCGTCGGCCCGAATACCCGGCTTGAGGTGGTCACCGAAGGTATCCTGACGCGGACGATCCAACACGACCCCGAACTCGACGGCGTTGGGCTTGTGATCCTCGATGAATTCCACGAGCGCAGCCTGCAGGCAGACCTCGCCCTGGCGCTGCTGCTCGACGTGCAGCAGGGGCTGCGCGACGATCTTAAGCTGCTCATCATGTCCGCTACGCTTGATAACCAGCGGCTACAGCGCACGCTTGCGCAGGCGCCGGTGGTGAGCTCCGAAGGGCGTGCTTATCCGGTCGAGCGTCGCTACGGCCCGCTTGCGTCCCACCAGCGTTTCGACGAAGCCGTTGCCATTGCGGTGGCAAACCTTTTGCGCGAAGAGTCCGGCTCGCTGCTTTTATTCCTTCCCGGCGTCGGCGAAATCCAGCGCGTGCAGCAGCAGCTCCAGGAACGCGTCGCGGGCGACGTGCAGCTTTGCCCCCTTTATGGCGCGTTGCCGCTTAGCGAACAGCGCAAAGCCATCCTCCCGGCAGCGCCCGGCACGCGTAAGGTGGTGCTGGCGACCAACATCGCCGAAACGAGTCTGACTATCGAAGGCATCCGGCTGGTGGTGGACTGCGCCCAGGAGCGGGTGGCACGCTTCGACGTGCGTTCCGGCCTGACGCGGCTGGTCACCCAGCGCGTGAGCCAGGCATCAATGACCCAGCGCGCCGGGCGTGCCGGGCGGCTTGAGCCGGGTATCTGCCTGCATCTGACCAGCGCTGAACAGGCGGAACGCGCCGCGGCACAGGGCGAACCGGAAATTTTGCAAAGCGATCTCTCGGGCCTGCTGCTTGAGCTTTTACAGTGGGGCTGCAACGACCCGGCGCAGCTCACCTGGCTGGATCTGCCGCCAGCGGCTAATCTTCACGCGGCGCGGCAGCTTCTGCGCCAGCTCGGCGCGCTGGACGAACGGCATCGCCTGACGCCAGCGGGCCAAAAGATGGCGCAGATGGGCAACGATCCGCGCTTTGCCGCCATGCTGATCGCGGCGAAAACGCCTGACGAGCAGGCAACCGCCGCGCGTCTGGTCGCGATTCTGGAAGAGCCGCCGCGTGGGCAGGACAGCGATTTACGCAACGCGTTCAGCCGCCGCCAGGACAACTGGCAGCAGCGCGCAAACCAGCTTCTCAGGCGTTTAAACAGCCGGGGCGGGCAGGCGGATATTGACCTGGCTGGCCCGCTGCTTGCGCAGGCGTTTGCCGACCGCATCGCCCGCAGGCGCGGTCAGGAAGGGCGCTACCAGCTGGCTAACGGCACGGGCGCGATGCTCAATCAGGACGACGCGCTGACCCGCTACGAATGGCTGCTGGCCCCGCTGCTTTTACAGGGTAGCCAGACGCCGGACGCGCGCATGCTCCAGGCGCTGCCGCTGGATATCGAAGCGCTGGTAGCCCGCGCGCCGGGTCTGTTAACGCAGAGCGATTCCGTCGAATGGGACGAGGCGCTGGGGACGTTAAAAGCCTTCCGCCGCTCGCAGATTGGGCAGCTGGTCGTCAAAGTCCAGCCGCTGGCGAAACCGTCGCAGGACGAGCTGCACCAGGCGATGCTCAACGGCATTCGCGATCGCGGCCTTGGCGTGCTCAACTGGTCGCCCCAGGCGCAGCAGCTGCGGGTTCGCCTGGCATGCGCGGCGAAATGGCTGCCGGAAAAAAACTGGCCTGACGTCAGCGATGAAGCGCTGCTGCGGGATTTAGACAAATGGCTGCTGCCGGAAATGCACGGCGTGCATTCGCTGCGGGCGCTGAAAAACATCGACGTCACACGAGCGTTACAAAATCTGCTTGAGTGGTCACAACGGCAACATCTGGATAGTGCGCTGCCAACTCATTACACTGTGCCGACCGGAAGCCAGATTTCCCTTCGCTACGACGAAGAGAATCCGCCCGTTTTAGCGGTGCGCATGCAGGAGATGTTTGGCGAAGCGCAAACCCCGGCGATCGCCGAAGGGCGCGTGCCGCTGGTGCTTGAACTGCTCTCCCCGGCGCAGCGTCCGTTACAGATTACGCGTGATTTAACCGCGTTCTGGAAAGGCGCTTACCGGGAGGTGCAAAAAGAGATGAAAGGGCGCTACCCGAAACACGTGTGGCCGGACGATCCGGGCCAGGCGCAGCCGACGCGGCGCACTAAGAAGTATCAGTGACTTTGAGAGATTTCTTCTTTCGCTCGGTGCGGAAGAAAGGAGAATCAGGCCGTGCGCCTTATTATTTGGTGGAGAAAGCAATGGCGGGGAATGACCGCGAACCTATTGGACGTAAAGGAAGACCTGCTCGTCCCGCGAAAGAGAAGGTAAGCCGTCGTCGACTCAGGGATGAAGAGTACGACGACGATTACGATGATGATTACGACGACGAGGAGCCGATGCCGCCACGTAAAGGAAAGGGCGGCGGTAACGGCCGTCCGCCGCGTAAAAAACGCCGCTGGCTATGGTTCTTAGTGAAGCTGTTTGTGGTCTTTGTGGTGCTGTTTGTGATTTACGGCGTCTACCTGGATCAGCAGATTCGCAACCGTATCGACGGTAAAGTCTGGCAGCTACCTGCGGCGGTGTATGGCCGCATGGTTAACCTTGAGCCAGACATGCCGTACAGCAAAAAAGAGATGGTTAACCTGCTGGAAGCCACGCAGTATCGCCAGGTCACGCGCATGACGCGTCCGGGCGAATTTACCGTGCAGGCCAACAGCATTGAGATGATCCGTCGCCCGTTCGATTTCCCGGATAGTAAAGAAGGGCAGATCCGCGCGCGGCTGGTCTTTGATGGCGAGCGTCTGGAATCCATCCAGAATATGGACAGCAACCGCAGCTTCGGTTTCTTCCGTTTAGACCCGCGCCTGATCACCATGCTCTCTTCGCCAAACGGCGAGCAGCGCCTGTTCGTGCCGCGCACGGGCTTCCCGGATCTGCTGGTGGATACGCTGATCGCCACCGAAGACCGCCATTTCTACGAGCATGACGGGATTAGCGTTTATTCCATCGGCCGTGCCGTGGTCGCCAACCTAACGGCGGGCCGAGCGGTGCAGGGCGGCAGTACGTTGACCCAGCAGCTGGTGAAAAACCTGTTCCTGACCAACAAACGCACCCTGTGGCGTAAAGCCAACGAAGCGTACATGGCGCTGATCATGGACGCCCGCTACGGCAAAGACCGCATCCTCGAGCTGTATCTTAACGAGGTGTATCTCGGCCAGAGCGGCGACGAGCAGATCCGCGGCTTCCCGCTGGCGAGCCTGTACTACTTTGGCCGTCCGGTGGACGAGCTGAGCCTCGACCAGCAGGCGCTGCTGGTGGGCATGGTGAAAGGCGCGTCGCTGTATAACCCGTGGCGCAACCCGAAACTCGCCCTCGAACGTCGTAACCTGGTGCTGCGCCTGCTGCAGGAGCAGAAGGTGATCGATCAGGAGCTGTACGACATGCTGAGCGCTCGTCCTCTGGGCGTGCAGCCGCGCGGCGGGGTGATTTCACCGCAGCCGGCGTTTATGCAGATGGTGCGTAACGAGCTGCAGGCGAAGCTCGGCGACAAGGTGAAAGATCTCTCCGGCGTGAAGATCTTCACCACCTTTGACTCGGTTTCACAGGATGCGGCAGAAAAAGCGGTCAGTGAAGGTGTGCCGGTGCTGCGCGCTTCCCGCAAGCTGAAAGATCTTGAAGCGGCGATGGTTATCGTCGACAGGTATACCGGCGAAGTGCGTGCGGTTGTTGGCGGGGCGGAAACGCAGTATGCGGGCTTTAACCGCGCGCTGCAGGCCCGCCGCTCCATCGGCTCGCTGGCAAAACCGGCAACCTATTTGACGGCGCTGAGCCAGCCGGATAAATATCGTCTGAACACGATTATCGCCGATGCGCCGATCTCGCTGCCGCAGCCGAACGGGCAGGTGTGGTCGCCGCAGAACGACGATCATCGCTTCAGCGGCCAGGTCATGCTGGTGGATGCGCTAACCCGCTCCATGAACGTGCCGACCGTGAACTTAGGTATGTCGCTTGGCCTACCGGCCATCACCGACACCTGGACCAAGCTCGGCGTGCCGAAAGACCAGCTGAACCCGGTTCCGGCGATGATTCTGGGGGCGCTGAACCTGACGCCGATTCAGGTCGCGCAGGCGTTCCAGACCATCGCCAGCGGCGGCAACCGCGCAACGCTTTCCGCGCTGCGTTCGGTTATCGCGGAAGACGGCACGGTGCTGTATCAGAGCTTCCCGCAGGCGGAGCAGGCTGTTCCACCGCAGGCGGCGTACATGACGCTCTTCACCATGCAGCAGGTTATGGCGCGTGGTACCGGGCGTGCGCTGGGCGGTAAATATCCTAACCTGCATCTTGCCGGTAAAACGGGGACCACCAACAACAACGTGGATACCTGGTTTGCGGGCATCGACGGCAAAGAGGTGACCATCACCTGGGTTGGGCGCGATAACAACCAGCCGACCAAGCTGTACGGCGCGAGCGGCGCGATGGCGCTGTATCAGCGTTATCTGGCAAACCAGACGCCGATCCCGCTGACGCTGACGCCGCCGGAAGATATCGTGGATATGGGCGTGGACGACGTGGGTAACTTCCAGTGTGCCGGCGGTGCAGTGCGCACCCTGCCGGTCTGGACGACCAACCCGGACGCGCTGTGCCAGCAGAGCATGCAGCAACAGCAGAATAATAATCCGTTCGACCAGTCCTCCGGCGAGCCTCAACAGCAGCCGCAGCAGCAGCAACAACAGCAGCAACCGCCTCAGCAGCAGGAAAAGAGCGATGGCGTAGCGGGCTGGATCAAGGACATGTTCGGCAGCAATTAGTCTGCGTTATAGATAGGCCAAAAACCCCCGATTCGTTCGGGGGTTTTCTTTTTGTTAATCCCTGAAACTTACTCTGGTTAATTATTATTCCCTTAGTCTCCCAAGGGATGTGATCCGCTTGCTATGCACTTTCCGTTTCGTCTATTATCCTGCGGGCATAATAATAATTATCGTTTACGTTATCATTCCTCACATCATCAGAGATTATACAATGGCGCGTTCAACCATCGGCCAGCCAGCCAACACCGCTATTCGCAAGCTTGCACTTTTCGTCGCTGCCGCCGTTGGCGGGGTCAGCGCATCAAGCTTTGCTGCAGATACCACAGCTAAAAAAGAAGACACCATCACCGTAACCGCTGCGGCTCCGCAGGAGAGCGCGTGGGGACCTGCGCCGACCGTTGCGGCTAAACGCACCGCTACCGCGACCAAGACCGACACGCCGATTGAAAAGACGCCGCAGTCTATTTCCGTGGTGACGCGTGACGAGATGGACGCCAAACAGCCGCTGACCGTGAAAGAAGCGCTGAACTACACCCCAAGCGTCTTCTCAACGCGCGGTAGCTCTTCTACCTATGATGTGGTCGCTATTCGCGGCTTTACGACTTCGTCGACTGTAAACACCAACCAGTATCTGGACGGCATGAAATTACAGGGCGATAACTATTCCGAAGCCTCGATGGACCCGTATTTCCTCGAGCGCGTTGAGCTGCTGCGCGGCCCGGTTTCCGTACTGTATGGTAAAAGCCATCCGGGCGGCGTCGTGAGCATGGTCAGCAAGCGCCCAACGACTGAACCGCTAAAAGAAGTTCAGTTCAAAATGGGCACCAACAACCTGTGGCAGACCGGCTTCGACTTCAGCGACGCGCTGGACGACAACGGCGAGTTCTCTTACCGTCTGACCGGCCTTGGCCGCAGCGAGAACGAGCAGCAGGAAATGGTTAAATCCACCCGCTACGCGATTGCGCCTTCCTTCAGCTGGCGTCCGGATGACAAAACCGACTTCACCTTCCTGAGCAACTTCCAGAGCGATCCGGACGCCGGTTACTACGGCTGGCTGCCGCGTCAGGGCACCGTTGTCCCTTACGTTGATGCTAACGGCAACGCGCACAAGCTGCCGACCGACTTCAACGAAGGCGAGCAAAACAACAAGATGTCCCGCCGTCAGCAGATGGTTGGCTACAGCTTCGCTCACGAATTTAACGATACCTGGACCGTGCGCCAGAACCTGCGCTACACGCGTATTCATACCCTGTATGATTCCGTCTACGGTAATGGCTACATTGCTCCGGGGCAGATCAGCCGCGCCTACGTGCGCTCTGATGAAGACCTGAACAACTTCACCGTTGATACCCAGGCGCAGACCAAATTCGCTACCGGCGCGGTAGATCACACGCTGCTGACCGGCGTTGACTACATGCGTATGCGTAACGACATCGATGCGGACTACGGCTCTGCCAACCCGATCGATATGCATAACCCGGTTTACGGCAACGCGAACGTGGTGACCTTCTTCCCTTATGAGGTTATCAACCGTCAGGAGCAAACCGGCCTGTATATGCAGGACCAGGCGGAATGGAACAAGTTCGTTCTGACCCTGGGCGGCCGCTATGACTTCGCCAAAACCTCGACGTTTACCCGCTCCAGCAGCACCACCGCAGAGATTAACGACGAACAGTTCACCTGGCGCGGCGGCCTGAACTACGTGTTCGATAACGGCATCGCGCCGTACATCAGCTACAGCGAATCCTTCGAGCCGGTTTCCGGTGCCAGCAAGCAGGGCAAGCCGTTTGACCCGTCGAAAGGCAAGCAGTACGAAGCGGGCGTGAAATACGTTCCTAAAGATCTGCCGATTACCGTTACCGCCGCCGTTTATCAGCTCACCAAAGATAAGAACCTGACCGCCGATCCAAGCGATATCGCTTTCAGCGTGCAGGGCGGCGAAATTCGTTCACGCGGCTTCGAGCTGGAAGCGAAGGCTGCCGTTAACGCAAACATCAACGTGACGGCGGGCTACACCTTCACCGACGCGGAATACACCCACGACACGCTGTATGAAGGCCAGCGTCCGGCAGAAGTGCCGCGCAACATGGCTTCCCTGTGGGCGGATTACACCTTCCACGAAACGGCGCTCAGCGGCTTTACCTTCGGTGCCGGCGCGCGTTACGTTGGCTCAACGTCGAGCTTCTATACTACGGGCCCTCAGACCAATGAGTCCTTTAACGTAGCGAGCTACACGGTTGCCGACGCGATGGTGAAATACGACCTGGGCCGCTTCGGTCTGCCGGGCTCATCCGTTGCCGTCAACGTTAACAACCTGTTCGATCGTGAGTACGTTTCCAGCTGCTACCGCGATTACGCCTGCTACTGGGGCGCGGAACGTCAGGTGGTTGCGACCGCGACCTTCCGCTTCTAATTTTTTAAGCAAACTTTGGGCACGGTTCGCCGTGCCCTTCAACAAGTTGGGCTATCATGCACGACAAACACACCTCTCCCGATACCACTTTCAGCCTCTCTGACGTCACCTTCCGGGTGCCGGGCCGCACCCTGCTTCACCCGCTTTCTCTAACCTTTCCCGTTGGCAAAGTGACCGGTCTTATCGGCCATAACGGTTCGGGCAAATCCACGCTGCTCAAAATGCTCGGACGCCATCAGAAACCGTCGGACGGCGAAGTGCGCCTTAACGATCAGCCGCTCGATAGCTGGAGCAGCAAGGCGTTTGCTCGCCAAGTGGCTTACCTACCGCAGCAGCTTCCGGCGGCAGAAGGGATGACAGTGCGCGAGCTGGTGGCGATCGGTCGCTATCCGTGGCACGGCGCGCTGGGGCGGTTTGGCGTGGCCGACAGGGAGCTGGTGGATGAAGCGATTACGCTGGTCGGCCTGAAGCCTTTTGCCCATCGCCTGGTAGACAGCCTTTCCGGCGGCGAGCGCCAGCGGGCGTGGATCGCCATGCTGGTGGCGCAGGACAGCCGCTGCCTGCTGCTCGATGAGCCTACCTCCGCGCTGGATATCGCCCATCAGGTTGACGTGCTGGCGCTCATCCATCGTTTGAGCCAGGAGCGCGGCCTGACGGTGATTGCCGTGCTGCACGACATCAATATGGCCGCGCGCTACTGCGACCACCTGGTGGCGCTGCGCGGTGGCGAAATGATTGCCCAGGGCAGCCCGGCTGAAATTATGAAGAGCGAAACGCTCGAGCATATCTACGGCATTCCGATGGGCATCCTGCCGCACCCGGCGGGCAGCGCACCAGTGAGCTTTGTCTACTGATGCCGGACGTAATCAATCCTTCCCTTAGCCGTCGCCAGCTTGTGGCGGCGCTGGCGCTCTCGCCGCTGTTATTCAGGATGGGCACGGCTCACGCTGCGTCTATCGATCCTCATCGCGTTGTCGCCCTCGAATGGCTGCCGGTGGAGCTGATGCTCGCGCTTGGCGTGACGCCGATGGCGGTGGCGGACATGACCAACTACCGCGCCTGGGTTGGCGAGCCTGAACTCCCGGCGAGCGTTATCGACGTTGGCCTGCGCACCGAGCCGAACCTGGAGCTGCTGACCCAGCTTAAGCCGTCGCTGATCCTCTATTCTGCGGGCTACGGCCCGGCGCCCGAGAAAATGTCGCGCATAGCACCAGGGCTGGGCTTTAACTTTAACGATGGCTCGGGCAAGCCGCTTACCGTGGCGCGCCGATCGCTGGTTGAGCTGGGCGACAGGCTGGGCATGCCGCAGGCGGCACAGGATCACCTGGCGCATTTCGATCGCTTTATCGCCGAGATGAAGCCGCGCTTTACCGAGCGGGGCGATCGCCCGGTTCTGCTGATGACGCTGCTCGATCCGCGCCACGCGCTGGTCGTGGGCGAAAACAGCCTGTTCCAGGAAGTCATGGATCTGCTGGGCGTGAAAAATGCCTGGCACGGCGAAACCAACTTCTGGGGCACGGCGGTTATCGGCCTGGAGCGCCTTGCCGCCGTGAAAAATGCCGACGTGATCTGCTTCGACCACAACAACGATGCCGAAATGGAAAAAGTGATGGCTTCACCGCTGTGGAAGGCCATGCCGTTCGTGCGTCAGAACCGTTTTCAGCGCGTGCCCGCCGTGTGGCTGTACGGCGCGACAATTTCGGCGATGAACTTCACTAAAATGCTGGCGAAAGCCGTAGGGAGCGCCGCGTGAAACGTCATCATGCTTTTTTCCCCGCCGCGCTGCTGGCCTTACTCTTTGTTGCGGCCTGCGCGCTGACGCTGCAAAACCTTGGCGCGCAGCTGCCTTCGTCCCAGTGGTCAAAAGCCCTGTGGCAGCCCAATATCGACGATATCAACCAGATGCTGTTCCACTACAGCCTGCTGCCACGGCTTGCGGTTTCGCTGCTGGTCGGCGCGGGGCTGGGGCTGGTCGGCGTGCTGTTCCAGCAGGTGCTGCGTAACCCGCTTGCCGAGCCGACTACCCTCGGCGTGGCGAGCGGCGCTCAGCTTGGCGTTACGGTTGCCACCCTTTGGGCGCTGCCGGGCGGCTTTGAAACGCAGCAGTTTGCCGCGCTGATCGGCGCGGGCGTTGTCGGGCTGCTGGTGTTTGGCGTGGCGTGGGGCAAGCGGCTTTCGCCCGTGACGCTCATTCTGGCAGGTCTGGTGCTCAGCCTGTACTGCGGCGCTGTGAACCAGCTGTTAGCCATTTTCCACCACGATCAGCTGCAAAATATGTTCCTGTGGAGCACCGGCGCGTTGAACCAGCAGGACTGGAGCATCGTCAACGGCCTGTGGCCGCGGCTGGTCGGCGGGCTGCTGCTGACGCTGCTGCTGTTGCGCCCGCTGACGCTGATGGGGCTTGACGACGGCGTTGCCCGTAACCTGGGCCTCGCGCTGTCTCTGGTACGGTTTGCGACCCTGATTCTCGCCATCGCGATCAGCGCGCTGCTGGTGAACGCGGTGGGGATCGTTGGGTTTATCGGCCTGTTTGCGCCGCTGCTGGCGAAGATGCTGGGCGCACGTCGCCTGGTGGCCCGCCTTTTCCTCGCGCCGCTGATTGGGGCGCTGATCCTGTGGATTTCCGATCAGGCGGTTATCTGGCTGACCGACGCGTGGCGTGAAATTTCAACCGGCACGGTGACCGCGCTGATTGGCGCGCCGCTGCTGCTGTGGCTGCTGCCGCGCCTGCGTACGGTCGGCTCGCCTGCCATGAACGCGGGTGATAACGTTCCCGCTGAACGCCAGCACGTTGGCTGGTGGGTACTCGTTGGCTCCGGCCTGCTGGCGCTGGTCATCGTCACGGCGTTAACGCTCGGCCGCGACGCGCACGGCTGGAACTGGGTTAACGGCGCGATGTTCCACGACCTGCTGCCGTGGCGCTGGCCGCGTATGCTGGCGGCGCTGAGCGCCGGGATGATGCTGGCGGTGGCGGGCTGCGTGATCCAGCGCCTGACGGGTAATGCGATGGCGAGCCCGGAAGTGCTGGGCATCAGTTCCGGTGCCGCTTTCGGCGTGGTTGTCATGCTGTTTATCGTGCCGGGCAATGCGTTCAGCTGGCTGTTCCCGGCGGGTAGCCTGGGCGCGGCCGTCACGCTGCTGGTGATTATGGTTGCCGCCGGGCGCGGCGGGTTCTCGCCCCAGCGCATGCTGCTGGCGGGGATGGCGCTGAGCACCGCGTTCACCATGCTGCTGATGCTGCTTCTGGCAAGCGGCGATCCTCGCATGGCGGGGATTCTGACGTGGATTTCCGGTTCGACCTATGGCGTTAGCGGCGATCAGGCGGTGAAAACGCTGATTCTGATGGTGCTGCTGCTTGCGCTTACGCCGCTGTGCCGCCGCTGGCTGACGATCCTGCCGCTGGGCGGTGCAACCGCGCGCGCGGTGGGGATGGCGCTGACGCAGTCAAGATTTGGCCTGCTCCTGCTGGCTGCGACGCTTACCGCCGCCGCGACGCTGACCGTCGGGCCGCTGAGCTTTGTCGGGCTGATGGCTCCGCATATCGCACGTATGCTGGGCTTCCGCCGCGCGATGCCACAGCTGGTCATGGCCGCGCTGTTCGGTGGCATGCTGATGGTGGCTGCGGACTGGTGCGGAAGGATGCTGATGTTCCCGGATCAGGTGCCTGCCGGGCTGCTGGCGACGTTTATCGGCGCGCCTTATTTTGTATATTTATTGCGGAAACAGAGTCGCTAGATTTGCCGAGCGTCGGGTGGCGGCTTGCGCCTTACCCGACCTACGAAAACATATCGAACGCGCCATCCACCGTGATTGTTTACGAAAAGACGGCGCAGTGCGATTTTGTAGGGTGGATAAGCGCAGGCGCCATCCACCGCTACTCCTCAATTAAAGCTTCGCAAACACCCGGCGCGCGGCGTCGATGGTTTTCTGAATATCTTCTTTCGAGTGCGCAACCGACATAAAGCCTGCTTCAAACGCGGAAGGGGCGAGGTACACGCCTTCTTCCAGCATCAGGTGGAAGAACTTCTTGAAGCGCTCCACGTCGCACGCCATCACGTCTTTGTAGTTGGTCACGGTTGGCGCATCGGTAAAGAACAGGCCGAACATGCCGCCAACGTTATTCACCACCAGCGGGATATTTTCTTCTTTTGCCGCATTCAGCAGGCCGCTTGCCAGCATTTCCGTCAGTTCGGTCAGCGTCTGGTGAATACCCGGCTGGGAAACTTCCGTCAGACAGGCATAGCCCGCGGCCATGGCGATTGGGTTACCGGACAGCGTACCCGCCTGGTAAACCGGGCCGGTAGGTGCCAGCGCGTCCATGATTTCACGACGGCCGCCAAAGGCGCCCACCGGCATGCCGCCGCCGATGATTTTGCCAAGGCAGGTCAGGTCTGGCTCCACGTCGTAATAAGACTGAGCGCCAGCCAGCGCGACGCGGAAGCCGGTCATGACTTCATCGATGATCAGCAGCGCGCCGAATTCGTCGCACAGCGCGCGCAGGCCCGGCAGGAAGTCGTCGTTTGGTGGAATGCAGTTCATGTTGCCCGCGACTGGCTCAACGATGATGCAGGCCACGTCCTGCGGATACTGCTCGAACGCTTCGCGCACCGAAGCAAGATCGTTATAGGTGCAGGTCAGGGTGTGTTTGGCGAAATCAGCCGGTACGCCCGGAGAGTTCGGCTGGCCCAGCGTCAGCGCGCCGGAACCGGCTTTCACCAGCAGGCAGTCGGCGTGGCCGTGATAGCAGCCTTCAAACTTAATGATTTTGTCGCGGCCGGTGAAGCCGCGCGCCAGGCGAATGGCGCTCATGGTGGCTTCGGTGCCGGAGTTGACCATGCGAACCATGTCCATCGTCGGCACCAGTTCGGTCACCAGCTCCGCCATTTTGACTTCCATTTCGGTCGGCGCGCCGAAGCTCAGGCCGCGCTCTACGGCTTCGATAACCGCGTTGCGGATCGCCGGATGGTTATGACCGAGGATCATCGGACCCCAGGAACCGACGTAATCGATATAGGCTTTGCCGTCGGCGTCGTACAGGTAGGCGCCGTCCGCGCGTTCAACAAACAGCGGCACGCCGCCGACTCCGGTAAAAGCACGTACCGGTGAGTTCACCCCGCCAGGGATGACTTTGCGGGCGGCATCGTACAGGTTTTCTGACTTACTCATGAATCGGCTCCTGATTCGTGGAAATGGTGGCAACGGGCTATTCTAAGGGAAAGCCCCGCCGTTATGAAAGTTTTGCCCCAACGCGCCGAGCGGGTAGAATGCCCGCTTGATTTGTATTACTTATTAATGATTACGCTCATGAACCCACTTCATCCATCGTTTGAGGCACAGGAAGCCGTGCGTTTGCGCAGGAGCGACATCGTGCGTCGCCTGATCCGTCAGGACAAAACCCCGGTGGCGATTCTGTTTATGGCGGCCATTGTCGGCACGCTCGCCGGGCTTGTCGGCGTGGCTTTCGAAAAAGCTGTGACCTGGATCCAGCAAAACCGCCTGGCGATGCTGGCCCACGTCGCGGATTCTTCGCTGCTGGTGTGGCCGCTGGCGTTTCTTAGCTCCGTGCTGCTGGCGGGACTTGGCTATTATCTCGTGCGGCGCTTTGCGCCCGAGGCGGGCGGGTCGGGCATCCCCGAAATTGAAGGCGCTCTGGAGGAGCTGCGCCCGGTACGCTGGTGGCGCGTGATTCCGGTAAAATTCATCGGCGGCATGGGCACGCTTGGCGCGGGCATGGTGCTGGGGCGCGAAGGCCCGACGGTGCAGATGGGCGGGAATATCGGCCGCATGGTGTTGGATATTTTCCGCGTGCGCGGTGCCGAAGCGCGCCATTCCCTGCTGGCGACGGGGGCGGCAGCCGGGCTTTCCGCCGCGTTTAACGCGCCTTTGGCGGGCATTCTGTTCATCATCGAAGAGATGCGCCCACAGTTCCGCTACAACCTGATCTCCATAAAGGCGGTATTTATCGGCGTGATTATGTCGAGCGTTGTCTTCCGCATCTTTAATGGCGAAAGCGCGGTTATCGAAGTCGGTAAGCTCTCCAACGCCCCGGTTAATACGCTGTGGCTTTACCTGGTGCTGGGCATGGTGTTCGGCGTGGTGGGCGTAGTGTTTAACTCGCTGGTGTTCCGCGTGCAGGATATGTTTTTCCGTATTCACGGCGGGAACATCGGCAAATGGGTGGTGATTGGCGGTCTGCTCGGCGGCCTCTGCGGCGTGCTGGGGCTAATTGAACCGGCGGCAGCGGGCGGCGGCTCGAACCTTATCCCTATAGCGGCGGCGGGTAATTACACCATCGGCATGCTGCTGTTTATTTTCATCGCACGCATTGTGACCACGCTTTTATGTTTTTCTTCCGGCGCGCCGGGGGGGATTTTTGCCCCGATGCTGGCGCTCGGCACGCTGCTCGGCACGGCTTTCGGCACCGGCTGCGCGGCCTGGTTCCCCGCGTATCATCTTGATGTTGGGACCTTTGCCATTGCGGGGATGGGGGCGCTGTTTGCCGCATCGGTGCGCGCGCCGCTGACCGGTATCGTGCTGGTACTGGAAATGACTGATAATTATCAGCTCATTTTGCCAATGATTATTACCTGCCTCGGCGCGACACTGCTTGCCCAGTTCCTCGGCGGAAAACCGCTTTATTCTTCGATACTTGAGCGCACCCTGGCTAAGCAGGAAGCCGAAGAGCGGGCGAAAGCGCAGCAAACCCCGGCCGGGGAGAATACTTGAACGATTTACCAGGGTATTAGATAATGACCCCAAAGATCGGGTTAAAATTTATCCGACTTCTTATTTCGTTGGGAGCAAAAAATGAGTGATGACGTCGTAGCGCTGCCCCTCCAGTTTACGGAAGCAGCAGCCAATAAAGTAAAAAGCCTGATCGCAGATGAAGAGAATCCGAATCTCAAACTGCGCGTCTACATCACCGGTGGTGGTTGCAGCGGCTTCCAGTATGGTTTCACCTTTGATGACCAGATTAACGACGGCGATATGACCATCGAAAAACAAGGCGTCGCGCTGGTGGTTGACCCGATGAGCCTGCAATACCTGGTCGGCGGCGCGGTGGACTACACCGAAGGCCTGGAAGGTTCTCGCTTCGTGGTGAGCAACCCGAACGCCAAAAGCACCTGCGGGTGCGGTTCTTCCTTTAGCGTGTAAGCGCGCGGGAAATAAAAAGCCGGGTTTCTGTACCCGGCTTTTTTACGTCTGTTATTTGTCTTCGAGGGCGAAGGTCGGCAGCTTAAGGTGCCAGCGGATTGCCGCCAGGCGTATGGCGAGCGTCACGACCATGCCGATCATGCTCGCCTGTTCCAGCGGCACCTTGAAGGTATAAAAAGCGGTGGCATGCACGATACCGCCGATAATACAGGCGGTGGCGTAGATTTCCGTTCGCAGGATCATCGGGATTTCACGCGCCAGCACGTCGCGAATTATCCCGCCGCCCACGCCCGTTAACACGCCCATGCAGATGGCGATAAGCGGGCTGGTGCCGGCCAGAAAGGCCTTGTTGACGCCGATACCAACAAACACCGCAAGCCCCACGGCATCCAGCACCGGGAGAACCCACTTCGGCAGGCGACGCGGCTGGCGCACCAGCAGAATGGTCAGCAGGCAGGTGACCATCGCCACCACCAGGTCTGTAGCATCTTTTACCCAGAATACCGGGCCGTTTGCCAGCGCCATATCACGGATAGTCCCGCCGCCTACCGCCGTTACCACGCCCAGAACCAGCACGCCAAAAGGGTCCATGCGGAGTTTACCGGCGAGCAGAACGCCGGAGATTGCAAAGACAGCTGTGCCAATAATATCCAGCCAGTAGACCAGCATTTATTACCCTCAGAGAAGACGCTAACGTTTCGCCAGCTCCGAACAGAGCTGTTTTGCGGCGAGGATAATACGCGGGCCGGAGCGGCTAAACCAGTCATCATTCACCGCAATAACCGGAATAGTTAGCTGGGTATGCCAGAATTCTTGCACCGGTGGGATCTGGGTCGCATCGCCAGCGATGATAATAGCCTGTGGGCTGCGGATGAGCACCTGCTCGCGGCTGACCTGCGGCCAGGGAACGCGGCTATCGGCGAAGATATTTTGCCCACCGCACGTTTCGAGGATTTCGTTTTGCAGCGAGCCTTTTCCGGAGGTGAAAAGGGGATGCTGCCCAAACTGGAGGAACACCTTTTTGCTGGTCGTTTGCGCGTACCTGGCTTTTAGCTCGCTGAAGTCTTTAGCCAGTTTATCGGCGGCCTGGTTAGCCTTTTCGGGCGTGGTGCTGTACTGGCCGAGCTGGCGGAGCGCTGCAACAACGCCTTCGACCGTGGTTGGGTCCAGCCAGACGACTTTTATGCCCAGTGCTGCCAGCTGGTTAACCTGCCGTTCGGCGTTTCCGGCGCGCCACGCGAGAATGACATCCGGCTTTAACGCCACGATGCGTTCGAGGTTCATGCCCTGCCAGTTCGCCACCTGCTCGATTGTTTTAGCCTGTTCGGGATAGTCCGACCAGGCGCTCACCGCCACCGGCGTAATTCCGGCCGCAAAGGCGAGCTCGGTATTGCTCGGCGACAGGGAGATAACGCGCGGTGCGGCAAACAGCAGCGATGGGGCGAAGAAAAGAATGGCGCAGATTCTGCGCCAGAAGATTCGGTTAACCACGAGCCAGTTTCTGCACCAGTTTCTCAACCATCAGGGTGGACTGTTTAGCCGCCACCGCAAGGAACTCGTCAAAGCTCAGGTGCGACTGCTGGTCGGCTACGTCGGAGATGGCGCGAACCACCACGAACGGCGTGCCGAAGCTATGGCAAACGTGCGCCACGGCGGTTGCTTCCATTTCTACCGCAACGGCCTGCGGGAAGTTGTGACGGATTTTTGCCAGCGCAACGGAACCGTTAATAAACGCGTCGCCGCTGACTACCAGGCCGCGCACCGCGTGCAGGTTCAGCTCGGTGATGCACTCTTCAGCCGCCGCAATCAGCCTGGCGTCTGCGGCAAAGCCGGCAGGGCAGCCCGGCAGCTGGCCGTATTCGTAACCGAAGGCGGTCACGTCCGCATCGTGGTAGCGCGCTTCGTCGGAAACGACGATATCGCCCACTTTTAGCGTTGCAGCAAGGCCGCCTGCGGAGCCGGTGTTGATAACCACGTCTGGCTTGCAATGCTCCAGCAGCAGAGTTGCGCCCATGGCCGCGGAAACTTTACCAATGCCGGATTTCAGGAGCGCCACTTCCACGCCGTTCAGGGTGCCGGTATAAATTTCTAACCCGGCCAGTTTGAGCGTTTGACGGTTTTCGATTTTGTCACGCAGCAGCGTAACTTCTTCATCCATTGCACCAATAATGCCTGCTTTCATAGTGATACTCGCAATCGTGATAGTTAGGATGCATAGTCTATCATGGCATGCAGGAAGGAATTAATCCGCTCGTGAGCTGGGCGAAGGAGAGGGCATGAGTGAAATAGATTTCCGCAGGAAAATTAACTGGCACCGCCGTTTCCGATCGCCTGAAGGCGTCAAAAATGAGCATGAGATTTTGCGCATCTTCGAAAGCGATCGCGGGCGCATTATAAACTCACCGGCTATTCGTCGGCTGCAGCAAAAAACGCAGGTTTTCCCTCTCGAGCGTAACGCCTCGGTGCGCACCCGGCTTACGCATTCCATGGAAGTTCAGCAGGTCGGGCGCTATATCGCCAAAGAGGTGCTCAGCCGCCTGAAAGAGCAGCAAAGCCTCGAGAAATATGGGCTAGACGAACTCACCGGGCCGTTTGAGAGCATCGTCGAGATGGCCTGCCTGATGCACGATATCGGCAACCCGCCGTTCGGCCATTTTGGTGAATCCGCCATCAATGACTGGTTTCGCCAGCGGCTTTTCCCGAGCGATGCGGGAAGCCAGCCGCGCAGTGACGACCGCTGTAAGGTAAACGCGCTACAGCTGCGGGAAGGCGAGGACCGCCTGAACGAGTTGCGCCGCAACGTGCGCCAGGATCTATGCCAGTTTGAAGGCAACGCGCAGGGTATTCGCCTGGTTCACAGCCTGCTGCGCATGAACCTGACCTGGGCGCAGGTGGGCTGCATCCTGAAATATACTCGCCCGGCGTGGTTTGTGGGCAAGCCGCCGGAAAGTCACGCTTATCTGATGAAGAAACCGGGTTTTTATCTCTCTGAAGAGGCGTACATCAAGCGGCTGCGCGCGGAGCTTCAGCTCGGTGAATACAGCCGTTTCCCGCTGACGTGGATAATGGAGGCCGCTGACGATATCTCCTACTGCGTGGCGGATCTGGAGGATGCGGTTGAGAAGAATATTTTCAGCGTCGAGCAGCTTTATCAGCATCTTTGCGAGGCCTGGGGCGAGCATCGCCCGGACGATCTATTTGAAGAGGTGGTGAACGAGGCATGGCGTAAATCGAGCACCAATCAGATGCGCCGCAGCACCGAAGACCAGTTCTTTATGTATTTGCGCGTTAATACCTTAAACCAGCTGGTTCCCTACGCGGCCCAGCGATTTATCGATAACCTGCCGGAGATTTATTCCGGCGAGTTTAATCACGCTTTATTAGAGGACGATAGCCCGTTCGCTCGTCTGCTGGAACTCTATAAGCAGGTCGCTATTCGTCAGGTATTCAACCATCCCGAAGTGGAACAGCTGGAATTACAGGGCTATAGAGTAATAAGCGGATTACTTGAAATTTACAGTCCGCTGCTCAATATAGCCGGTGAGGATTTTGCTGAGCTGGTGGAAAAAGAGAGTTTGCGCCGTCTGCCTATCGAAACGCGGCTTTATCATAAGTTATCGACCAAACATCGGCTTGCTTATATTGAGGCTGTGAATGCTTTGGTGCCATCGAACCCGGAGTTTGCCATCTGGGAATTTTATTATCGCTGCAGGCTTATCCAGGACTATATCAGCGGAATGACTGACTTATACGCCTGGGATGAATATCGGCGATTGATGGCCGTGGAATAACTGCCGTTTAGTTTTGTAAAGACCGACAATAATTATTTACTTTTTCCAGTGGGTTATCTGCGGAACTTAGTGCAATAACTTCACTCTATAAAGGCCTACACAGCAATTATGCGTGACTTATTTAACTTGAGATTGAAAGACATGAAAAAAACGACTTTAGCAATGAGCGCGCTGGCTCTGAGTCTGGGTTTGGCGCTGGGACCTGTGTCCGCTTTCGCCGCTGAGACGGCTTCTTCTGCATCCGCAGCGCAACCGCTGCCAAGCCTCGCACCTATGCTGGAAAAAGTAATGCCATCAGTGGTGAGTATTAACGTTGAGGGGAGCACCACCGTTAACACCCCGCGCATGGGGCGCAATTTCCAACAGTTCTTTGGCGACAACTCCCCGTTCTGCCAGGAAGGTTCACCGTTCCAGAGCTCTCCGTTCTGTCAGGGTGGTCCTGGCGGCGGCGCTGAAGGCGGTTCCCAGCAGCAGAAATTTGCCGCGCTGGGCTCCGGCGTAATCATTGATGCCGCTAAAGGCTACGTGGTGACCAACAACCACGTGGTGGATAACGCCACCAAGATTCAGGTTTCCCTGAGCGATGGCCGCAAGTTCGATGCAAAAGTCGTGGGTAAAGACCCGCGCTCCGACATCGCGCTGCTGCAGCTGCAGGAGCCGAAAAACCTGACGGCAATTAAAATGGCCGATTCCGATTCTCTGCGCGTGGGTGACTACACCGTGGCAATCGGTAACCCGTATGGCCTGGGCGAAACCGTGACCTCGGGGATCGTTTCGGCGCTGGGCCGTAGCGGCCTGAACATTGAAAACTACGAAAACTTCATCCAGACGGATGCGGCGATCAACCGCGGTAACTCCGGCGGCGCGCTGGTTAACCTGAACGGCGAGCTGATTGGTATCAACACCGCGATCCTCGCGCCGGACGGCGGCAACATCGGTATCGGCTTTGCGATCCCAAGCAACATGGTGAAAAACCTGACCGCTCAGATGGTGCAGTACGGCCAGGTTAAGCGCGGCGAACTGGGTATCATGGGCACCGAGCTGAACTCCGAACTGGCGAAGGCCATGAAGGTTGATGCGCAACGCGGTGCGTTCGTAAGCCAGGTTATGGCTAACTCCTCTGCGGCGAAAGCGGGCATTAAAGCCGGTGACGTAGTGGTTTCCATGAACGGTAAGGCGATCAGCAGCTTTGCAGCGCTGCGTGCAGAAGTCGGCTCTATGCCGGTGGGCAGCAAAATTACCCTCGGCCTGCTGCGCGACGGTAAGCCTGTTTCCGTAAACCTGGAGCTTCAGCAGAGCAGCCAGACTCAGGTTGATTCCGCCACGATCTTTAACGGCATCGAGGGGGCTGAAATGAGCAACCGCAGCGGTAAAGATGAGAAGGGCGTGATCGTTAATGCGGTTAAAGGCAATACGCCTGCTGCGCGTATCGGCCTGAAAAAGGGCGACATTATCATCGGCGTGAACCAGCAGCCCGTGAACAACATCGCCGAACTGCGTAAAATTCTCGACACCAAGCCTGCGGTAATGGCGCTTAACATTCAGCGCGGTGACACCACCATTTACCTGCTGATGCAGTAATCGCTGACTCCAGTCGTTATCCCTCCTTGTAGTAAAGGGCCGCAATAGCGGCCCTTTTTTTGTGAGGCTTTCCACAACTCCACACTCTGAATGGGCGCTTTGGGCATTTGCACAATGCCGTGGCTATTACAGTCGCCTATGCTGGGCGATTAGCACGATGTGGAGAGTGATTAATGGCGGGCTGGCATCTTGATACCAAAATGGCGCAGGACATTGTGGCGCGCACCATGACCATCATCGATACCAATATTAACGTCATGGATGCCCGTGGAAGGATTATCGGCAGCGGTGACAAAGAGCGTATCGGTGAGCTGCACGAAGGGGCGCTGCTGGTGCTCTCGCAGGGGCGGGTGGTGGACATTGACGACGCCGTCGCCCGGCATTTGCACGGTGTGCGTCAGGGGATTAACCTGCCGCTGCGTATTGACGGCGAGATTGTGGGCGTTATCGGCCTGACGGGCGAGCCGGAATCGCTGCGCAAATACGGTGAGCTGGTGTGCATGACCGCCGAGATGATGCTTGAGCAGTCCCGCCTGATGCACCTGCTGGCACAGGATAGCCGCCTGCGTGAAGAGCTGGTAATGAACCTTATTCAGGCCGAAGAGCACACGCCCGCGCTGACGGAGTGGGCGCAAAGATTGGGTATCGACCTTAACCAGCCGCGCGTGGTCGCGGTGGTAGAGGTCGACAGCGGTCAGCTGGGTGTCGACAGCGCTATGGAGGAGCTTCAGCAGCTGCAAAACGCGTTAACCACGCCCGAGCGTAACAACCTGATTGCGATTGTTTCCCTGACGGAAATGGTGGTGCTCAAGCCCGCACTAAACCAGTTTGGCCGCTGGGACGCGGAGGATCACCGTAAGCGCGTCGAGCAGCTCATCAACCGCCTGAAGGAAAACGGCCAGCTCCGTTTTCGCGTCGCGCTGGGCAACTATTTTACCGGCCCTGGCAGCATCGCCCGCTCCTACCGAACCGCCCGCACCACCATGATGGTCGGCAAACAGCGCATGCCGGAAAACCGCAGCTATTTTTATCAGGATTTAATGCTGCCTGTGCTGCTCGACAGCCTGCGCGGCGGTTGGCAGGCCAACGAACTGGCCCGTCCGCTGGCGCGGCTCAAATCCATGGATAACAACGGGCTGCTGCGCAGAACGTTGAGCGCCTGGTTCCGCCATAACGTGCAGCCGCTGGCGACCTCAAAAGCGCTGTTTATCCATCGCAATACGCTGGAATACCGGCTTAACCGCATTTCTGAGCTGACGGGATTGGATCTAGGAAATTTCGACGATCGTCTGCTGCTGTACGTGGCTTTGCAGCTGGACGAACAGAGATAAAAGAGGGCGGATGGCGCTTGCGCTTATCCGCCCTACATTCCGCAGCAACGTAGGGCGGATAAGCGCAAGCGCCATCCGCCGGGGACTTATTTATTGCGGGTAAGCTTTTCCAGATCGGCTTCGATCTCAGAGATTTTATTGGTGACAACCGATTCCAGGTGACGCAGATCGTCGAGGATCTTGCGCTTCAGATCCACTTCGGTACGGTCGCGTTTGCAAAGCTGATCTAATTCGTCAATCACGTAGCGCAGGTTCGGACTGATTTCCTGCACTTCTTTGTAACCCTGACCTACGCCATCGGCGACAACGGTTTTGCGCTGGCGTGGATATTTAAATTTCACGCTTTTCGCAAAGAACTCGCCCTTATCCTTCTGGAAATAGATTTTCAGGATATCGTTGTTGGCTTCCTGCCGGAGGCTGTAACGATCGATTTCATCAGGATTGGTAATACCCAGACTTTTCAAGTTATCGTACATAGCGTTACCTTTTCGATATCATTAACCTATAGATAATCAACGGAAAGTTTCTTTCCCGCCAGTCCCGGATGCAAAAAAGGCGGGTTACCCCGCCTTTTGAACATTTATTTTTAGTCGATGGTACGAAGCAGTTCGTTAATACCGACTTTACCACGGGTTTTCGCGTCAACTTTCTTCACGATAACCGCACAGTACAGGCTGTATTTGCCATCCTTAGACGGCAGGTTGCCGGAAACCACGACGGAGCCAGCCGGTACGCGGCCATAATGCACTTCGCCGGTTTCGCGATCGTAAATACGGGTGCTCTGGCCGATGTATACGCCCATAGAGATAACGGAGCCTTCTTCGACGATAACACCTTCAACCACCTCTGAACGTGCGCCAATGAAGCAGTTGTCTTCGATGATGGTAGGGTTAGCCTGCAGCGGTTCCAGCACGCCGCCGATGCCAACGCCGCCGGACAGGTGAACGTTTTTACCGATCTGCGCGCAGGAGCCGACGGTCGCCCAGGTATCTACCATGGAACCTTCATCAACGTACGCGCCGATGTTCACGTAGGAAGGCATCAGCACGGTGTTGCGAGCGATAAATGCGCCCTGGCGAACGGCGGCTGGTGGCACCACGCGGAAGCCTTCTTTCTGGAAGCGTGCTTCGTCGTAGTGAGCAAATTTCATTGGGACTTTGTCGAAGTAACGGCTTTCTGCGCCTTCCATGACCTGGTTGTCATTAATGCGGAAAGAGAGCAGAACGGCTTTTTTCAGCCACTGGTGGGTAACCCACTGGCCGTCAATTTTTTCGGCAACGCGCAGCGCGCCGCTGTCGAGCAGGGAGATAACCTGGTTTACCGCTTCACGGGTAACGGTATCAACGTTTGCCGGAGTGATCTCGGCGCGGCGCTCGAAAGCGGACTCAATGACGTTCTGTAGCTGCTGCATTATAAAGCTTCCTGATTGTGACGAAATTAACAGACTGTTATTTATCGTTTGGATTAAGGGCTGCTGTCAACCGTTGTTGAACCTCTTGTTGCAGCACATTATTAAGTGCACGCCGGTCGGCCGTCGCGATTATAAATAAATCTTCTACTCGCTCGCCAATTGTCGTAATTCTCGCCCCGTGGAGCGAAATCCCCAGGTCTGCGAACACTTCCCCAACGCGTGCCAGCAGACCTGGCTGATCGAGCGCAATCAGTTCAAGGAACGTGCGCCTGTCGGTATGCGTGGGCAGGAAGTTGACCTCGGTATCGACGGTAAAGTGGCGCAATTTGGCCGACTGGCGGCGCGGCTGCGGCGGCTGCCAGCTGGTTTGCGAGATGGCCTGCTCCAGGCTGTGGCGAATCAGCTCGTGACGATCGCCGGACAGCGGGCTGCCGTCCGGTTCCAGTACGATAAAGGTGTCCATCGCCATGCCGTCGCGGGTGGTGAAGATCTGCGCGTCGTGCACGCTGAGGTTGCGACGATCCAGCTCGGCGCAGACGGCGGCAAACAGGTAAGGGCGATCCGGGCTCCAGATGAAGATCTCCGTTCCGCCGCGCGTTGCCTGCGGGCTAAGCAGGATCAGCGGTTGGGTAAGATCGTGCTTGAGCAGGTGCCGCGCGTGCCAGGCGAGCTGGTTTGGCGTATGGCGCACAAAGTAGTTTGCCCGACAGCGCCGCCAAATATTGTGCAGCGCCTCTTCGTTGATGTTGTCCATGCGCAGCAGCGCGAGCGCCTGAAGCTGGTGATGGCGCACGCGTTCGCGCATATCCGGGCTGTTTTGCATGCCGCGGCGAAGCTGTTTTTCGGTGGCGAAGTACAGCTCGCGCAGCAGGCTCTGCTTCCAGCTGTTCCACAGGGTTTCGTTGGTGGCACAGATGTCGGCTACCGTCAGGCAGACCAGGTAGCGCAGGCGGTTTTCGGTCTGCACCTCTTCGGCAAACTGCTTGATGACCTCCGGGTCCTGAATGTCACGACGCTGGGCGGTGACGGACATCAGCAGGTGCTGGCGTACCAGCCAGGCGACGAGCTGGGTTTCCCGCGAATTAAGGCCGTGTAGCTCGGCGAATTTAAGGATGTCCTGCGCGCCGAGCACCGAATGGTCGCCCCCGCGTCCTTTGGCAATATCGTGGAACAGCGCGGCAATCAGCAGCAGTTCCGGATGCGCAAGGCGCGGCCACAGGTCCACACACAGCGGATGCTTCTGGCGCGTTTCCTCGTGCGAGAAGCTTTCCAGTTTTTGCAGTACGCGAATAGTGTGCTCATCCACCGTGTAGGCGTGGAAGAGGTCAAACTGCATCTGGCCGACGATATGCGACCACTGCGGCATGTAGGCCCACAGCACGCTGTGGCGGTGCATGGGCACCAGCGCACGGCTGACGGCGCCCGGATGGCGCAGGATCGACAGAAAAAGCGCGCGCGCCTCGGGAATATAACAGAGCGGCTGCGCCAGATGGCGACGGGCGTGGCGCAGATGGCGCAGGGTGGTGGAGTAAATGCCGGTGATGTCACGATTGCGCACCATCATGTAAAACATGCGCAGAATGGCCTGCGGCTCGCGCATAAACAGCGTTTCATCACGCAGATCGATAAGGGTGCCGCGAAGCTGGAAATCGTCGTCCAGCGGTCGAGGCTTTTCGCTGGCATCCAGCGCGAGAATCGCTTCGTCGAAAAGCTGTAACAGCATCTGATTTAGCTCGCCTACCCGACGCGTGACGCGGTAGAAATCCTTCATCATGTGTTCGACCGGCTCGTTGCCTTCGCCGCTATAGTTGAGGCGCTGGGCGACGCTGAGCTGTCTGTCGAACAGCAGGCGATTGTCGTAGCGATTGACCTCAAGATGCAGCGCAAAGCGGATGCGCCACAGCAGGTGCTGGCACTCGTCCAGCTCGTTGCGCTCCGCCTCGGTTAAAAAACCGAAGCCGACCATTTCGCTCAGCGACGTTGCGCCGAAGTGGCGGCGGGCAACCCACTGTAAAGTGTGGATGTCACGCAGGCCGCCGGGGCTGCTTTTAATGTCTGGCTCAAGGTTATAGCTGGTGCCGTGATAGCGGCGATGTCGTTCTTCCTGCTCGTCGATTTTGGCGGCAAAGAACCTAGCCGACGGCCAAAAACCCTCGCTGAAGACGTGTTTTTGCAGCTCGAGGAACAGGGCGACGTCGCCGATCAGCAGGCGTGATTCAATCAGGTTGGTGGCAACGGTTAAATCAGAAAGCCCCTCCAGAAGGCACTCTTCCAGCGTGCGTACGCTGTGGCCGACTTCGAGCTTAACGTCCCATAGCAGCGTCAGCAGCTCGCCGATTTTTTGCGCCTGAGCGTCGGTCAATCGTTTGCGGCTGAGGATTAATAAATCGATGTCAGAAAGCGGATGCAGCTCACCTCGTCCATAGCCGCCGACGGCAACCAGCGCGGCTTCCGGCACTTCGCCGAATCCGTAGTGCAGCCACAGGCGCTGAAGCAGCTGGTCAATAAATTCGGTGCGGGCGTCAATGAGCTGTTCGGCAGAAATACCGTTGTCGAAAGCTTCCCCAAGCCAGCGCTGGAAGACGTCGAGATGTGTTTTGATCTGGCCACAGCTGAGTTCGCTTGCGGGCCAGCTGGCGGGGTTGTCAGGTTGCCCGGAAATCTCAGGAAGCACGGTGTTTGCATACTGCTCGGGTAAACTCTGGGTCATGTTCGACATCCATAAAAAAAGCCGGCATTTGCCGGCTTTGATTGCTGACTTGCGTCAGGAGAATCACTCGTTATGCGAAATGACGTTCGGGATGGTGTCATCCTTGCGCAACGTGAGAATTTCGCAGCCGTTATCTGTCACCACAATAGTATGCTCGTATTGTGCAGACAAGCTGCGATCTTTGGTTTTCACCGTCCAGCCGTCTTTCATGGTGCGGATGCGGTAGTCGCCAGCGTTGACCATCGGTTCGATAGTGAACGTCATGCCCGGTTGCAGCACCACGCCGCCGTCATCCGCATCGTAATGCAGCACCTGCGGCTCTTCGTGGAAGACGCGGCCGATGCCGTGGCCGCAGTATTCGCGCACAACGGAGAAACCTTCCGCTTCGACGAATTTCTGAATAGCCGCGCCCAGCGTGCGCAGGCGAATGCCTGGTTTAACCATTCGCAGGGCCAGATACAGGCTTTCCTGAGTAATGCGGCACAGGCGCTCGCCCAAAATAGTGGGTTTGCCCACGATAAACATTTTGGAGGTGTCGCCGTGGTATTCGTCTTTAATGACGGTCACGTCGATGTTGACGATGTCGCCATCTTTGAGGGTTTTTTCGTCGTCCGGGATGCCGTGACAAACCACTTCATTAATGGAGATGCACACGGATTTAGGGAAGCCGTGGTAGCCCAGGCACGCGGAGACCGCTTGCTGCTTATTGACGATGTAGTCATTACAGATACGGTCAAGCTCGCCGGTGGTGACGCCGGGCTGTACGTGGGGTTCGATCATTTCCAGCACTTCAGCGGCAAGAGCGCCCGCGATGCGCATTTTTTCGATTTCTTCTGGTGTTTTAATTGAGATAGCCATTAATTCTGTCCGCAGGTGTCGACGTTATCGACAATAATTGAGCAGGTGTAGGTCAATGTTATCAGGGCGTACAGACAGTGCCAAATTGAGAATGGGCGGTCGCTGCGTCTGCGAACAACTATTGGAGTCTGTGTCTGTTTTGTGGTATAAAGCGCGCCGGACTTGTACTCCGATTTTTCGGGTACAGCCAACACTCTCACTTTGTGTAAATAACACACACGTATCGACACATATTCCGGGGTGCCCTTAGGGGTCGGTAATATGGGATGCGTGGAGGCTTAACCCCAATTTACTTATAGAGGTTTTAAACATGGCAACTGTTTCCATGCGCGACATGCTCAAGGCTGGTGTTCACTTTGGTCACCAGACCCGTTACTGGAACCCGAAAATGAAGCCTTTCATCTTCGGCGCACGTAACAAAGTTCACATCATCAACCTTGAGAAAACTGTACCTATGTTCAACGAAGCCCTGGCTGAGCTGAGCAAGATTTCTTCTCGTAAAGGCAAAATCCTTTTCGTTGGTACTAAGCGCGCTGCAAGCGAACCAGTAAAAGAAGCTGCTCTTAGCTGCGATCAGTTCTTCGTGAACCATCGCTGGTTGGGCGGTATGCTGACTAACTGGAAAACCGTTCGTCAGTCCATCAAACGTCTGAAAGATCTGGAAACTCAGTCTCAGGACGGTACCTTCGAAAAACTGACCAAGAAAGAAGCGCTGATGCGCACCCGTGAACTGGACAAGCTGGAAAACAGCCTGGGCGGTATCAAAGACATGGGCGGCCTGCCGGATGCTCTGTTCGTAATCGATGCAGATCACGAACACATTGCTATCAAAGAAGCTAACAACCTGGGTATCCCAGTGTTCTCTATCGTTGATACCAACTCCGATCCAGATGGCGTTGATTTCGTAATCCCAGGTAACGACGACGCAATCCGCGCTGTTACCCTGTACCTGGGTGCTGTTGCAGCTACCGTGCGTGAAGGCCGTTCTCAGGATCTGGCTGCTCAGGCAGAAGAAAGCTTCGTAGAAGCTGAATAATAAGGTTCGCTCTTATTTGAGCCCTTATTAACCAGGTATTGCATAGTTTGGTTAGGGGGCCTGTCTCAGGCCCCCTTTTTATTTTGAGCCAGGGTTCGCCCACACGTGAACCAGGGCTTATCTCTCTTCACGAGATAACCGAGGATTAAAGAATGGCTGAAATTACCGCTGCTCTGGTAAAAGAACTGCGTGAGCGTACTGGCGCAGGCATGATGGATTGCAAAAAAGCACTGACTGAAGCTAACGGCGACATCGAGCTGGCAATCGAAAACATGCGTAAATCTGGCGCTATCAAAGCTGCTAAGAAAGCAGGTAACGTTGCTGCTGACGGCGTGATCAAAACCAAAATCGAAGGCAACTACGGTGTGATTCTGGAAGTAAACTGCCAGACTGACTTCGTTGCTAAAGACGGCGGTTTCCAGGCGTTCGCTGATAAAGTGCTGGATGCTGCACTGGCTGGCAAAATCACCGACGTTGAAGTGCTGAAAGCACAGTTCGAAGAAGAACGCGTTGCACTGGTTGCTAAAATCGGTGAAAACATCAACATCCGTCGCGTTGCTTCCCTGGAAGGCGATGTGCTGGGTAGCTATCTGCACGGCGCACGTATCGGTGTTCTGATTGCTGCTACCGGCGCTAACGAAGATCTGGTTAAGCAAATTGCAATGCACGTTGCAGCTAGCAAGCCTGAATTCGTTAAGCCTGAAGATGTTTCTGCTGAAGTGGTTGAGAAAGAGTACCAGGTTCAGCTGGACATCGCCATGCAGTCTGGCAAGCCTAAAGAAATCGCAGAGAAAATGGTTGAAGGCCGCATGAAGAAATTCACCGGCGAAGTTTCTCTGACTGGTCAGCCTTTCGTTATTGACCCAAGCAAAACCGTTGGCCAGTTCCTGAAAGAGAACAACGCTGACGTGACTAACTTCATCCGCTTTGAAGTGGGCGAAGGCATCCAGAAAGTTGAGACTGACTTCGCAGCAGAAGTTGCTGCAATGTCCAAGCAGTCTTAATTTTTAAAAAAGGAGCCGCCAGATGGCGGTTCCTTTTTATCCAGCCTCAAATATCAGTCTGATCTGATACAGTTCTTGCTGATATGCGACACAATGTCGCCAGATTTATCCATCCCCATTCGTTGACTGTTCTCAGGAAAGAAACATGGCTACCAATGCAAAACCCGTCTATAAACGCATTCTACTCAAGCTGAGCGGCGAGGCCCTGCAGGGCACCGAAGGTTTCGGTATTGATGCGAGCATACTGGATCGTATGGCTCAGGAAATTAAAGAGCTGGTTGAACTGGGTATTCAGGTCGGGGTGGTGATTGGCGGTGGCAACTTATTCCGCGGTGCGGGCCTTGCGAAAGCAGGTATGAACCGCGTTGTGGGCGACCACATGGGCATGCTGGCAACCGTGATGAACGGCCTGGCGATGCGTGACGCGCTCCATCGCGCCTATGTGAACGCCCGCCTGATGTCCGCTATTCCATTGAATGGCGTTTGCGACAACTACAGCTGGGCTGAAGCTATCAGTCTGCTGCGTAACAACCGTGTAGTGATTCTCTCTGCCGGTACTGGCAACCCATTCTTCACGACGGATTCTGCCGCCTGTCTGCGCGGGATCGAGATTGAAGCGGATGTGGTTTTGAAAGCCACGAAAGTTGACGGTGTTTTCACGGCTGACCCGGTTAAAGATCCAACAGCGACTCTCTACGAGCAGCTGACCTATACGGAAGTGCTGGATAAAGAGCTGAAAGTGATGGATCTGGCGGCCTTTACCCTTGCGCGTGACCACAAACTGCCGATTCGTGTCTTCAACATGAACAAGCCAGGCGCGCTGCGCCGTGTGGTTATGGGTGAAAAAGAAGGCACTCTGATCACTGAGTAATTTCAGTGAAAGCTTAATCAAGGTAAGATTGGCTTAAACTGCACCCAAGATTAAACAGGGCTATACTTAGCGCGCAGCTTCGGTGCTGCGATGGCAAGCGTGGTCTGCCTTAAACCAGTTTTCAAGGATTCGTAACGTGATTAGCGATATCAGAAAAGATGCTGAAGTACGCATGGAAAAATGCGTTGAAGCGTTCAAAACCCAAATCAGCAAAGTGCGTACTGGCCGTGCTTCCCCAAGCCTGCTGGATGGCATCGTTGTGGAATATTACGGCACGCCAACCCCGCTGCGTCAGCTGGCAAGTGTGACGGTTGAAGACTCCCGTACGCTGAAAATCAACGTGTTCGACCGCTCTATGAGCCCGGCCGTTGAGAAAGCGATCATGACTTCTGACCTCGGTCTGAACCCAAGCTCTGCAGGTAGCGATATTCGCGTTCCACTGCCGGCGCTGACTGAAGAACGTCGTAAAGATCTGATCAAAGTTGTGCGCGGCGAAGCCGAAGGCGCGCGCGTTGCGGTACGCAACGTACGTCGCGATGCTAACGATAAAGTTAAAGCGCTGCTGAAAGAAAAAGAAATCAGTGAAGATGATGATCGTCGTTCCCAGGACGACGTTCAGAAACTGACCGATGCAGCAATCAAGAAAATTGATGCGGCTCTGACAGACAAAGAAACTGAGCTGATGCAGTTCTAAAGTCCCCGTGACTGACCAAACGCCGTACGCAGGCCGTGATTCGCTTCACGGGTTTTGTTTACGGCGTTTTGCTTTTCGGTCAAAGGCATAGACAAGCTCCGTCTGCCGCCGCACACTTATTCGTGTTTTTACTACTACAATCCAGAGTCCCTCATGAAGCAGCTGACCATCCTCGGTTCCACCGGTTCTATCGGTAACAGCACCCTAAGCGTCGTCCGTCACAATCCCGAGCAATTCTCAGTTACTGCACTGGTGGCCGGGAAGAACGTCGCGCGTATGGCAGAGCAGTGCCTTGAGTTTCGACCGAGCTGGGCGGTAATGGACGATGACGCCTGTGCCCAACAGCTGCGCGAGATTTTGCAAAGCCGGGGCTGTGCGACCAAGGTGCTGGCAGGGCAGAAGGCGGCCTGTGAAATGGCCGCGCTGGATGAGGTGGATCAGGTCATGGCGGCCATCGTCGGGGCGGCTGGTCTGCTGCCAACGCTTGCTGCGATTGCGGCGGGCAAGCAGGTTTTGCTGGCTAATAAAGAATCGCTGGTCACCTGCGGGCGTCTGTTCATGGACGCTGTGCAGCGTAGCGGGGCACAATTATTACCCATCGACAGCGAACATAACGCTATTTTTCAGAGTTTACCGGAAACAATTCAACAGAACCTGGGATACGCTGGGCTGGAAGATAATGGCGTATCGTCTATTATCCTCACCGGGTCAGGTGGCCCATTTCGTGAAACGCCGATTGGCGAGCTGGCGGCAATGTCGCCAGACCAGGCATGTTGCCATCCGAACTGGTCGATGGGGCGCAAAATCTCCGTCGACTCCGCCACCATGATGAACAAAGGTCTCGAGTATATTGAAGCCCGCTGGCTGTTTAATGCCCGCGCTGAACAAATGGAAGTGCTGATCCATCCGCAGTCCGTTATCCATTCGATGGTCCGTTATCGGGATGGGAGCGTTCTGGCACAGCTGGGAGCGCCCGATATGCGCACCCCTATCGCTCATGCGATGGCGTTCCCGGAGCGCGTAGTTTCGGGCGTAGAGCCGCTCGATTTCTGCAAGATCGGCACCTTTACCTTTATGGAGCCAGACTATCACCGCTATCCTTGCCTCAAGCTTGCGATTGAAGCATTTGAGCAGGGACAGGCAGCGACAACCGTCCTGAATGCGGCAAACGAGATTGTAGTGGATGCTTTCCTGCACGATCGTTTGCGTTTTACGGATATTGCCGCCCTGAATCGCGCAGTGCTGGAACAGGCCGATCTGACGGAACCGCAAAGTGTCGATGAGGTGCAGGCGGTGGATGCAACGGCGCGTGAAATCGCCAGAAAACTGGTGACGCGCGTCGCTTACCGATGATTATTCAATCGGCTGGCGTCCCGCTATTTGTTAGCGTTGTGCTTCAGTGATATAGTCTGCGCCACCTTTCTCTCAGATATGACTGATTGAAAGGCGGAAAGCCGTGTCATAGCACGGCTTTTTTGTGTGAAGGCCTAAGTCATTCTTGAGTACCGCTTAATCCTTATCAGGGAATTATTACGCGTTATGTTGTCAGCAAACCAACAATTAAGCGAAACCGCAGCCGCGCATGGCGCACGCCATGTTGCCATAATTATGGATGGCAATGGTCGTTGGGCTAAACGACAAGGGAAAATGAGGGTCTTCGGCCATAAAGCAGGGGCGAAATCCGTTCGCCGTGCCGTCAGTTTTGCCGCGAATAACGGCATTGAGGCGCTGACGCTTTATGCTTTTAGTAGTGAAAACTGGAATCGCCCGGCTCAGGAAGTGAGTGCGCTGATGGAACTGTTCGTGTGGGCTTTAGACAGCGAAGTCAAAAGTCTACATCGTCACAATGTTCGCCTGCGTATTATCGGCGACACCAGCCGATTTAACTCGCGCCTGCAAGAACGTATCAATAAAGCCGAAGCGAAGACCAGTCAAAATACAGGTTTGACGCTCAACATCGCCGCGAACTATGGTGGTCGTTGGGATATTATCCAGGGCGTTCGGCATCTTGCCGAACAGGTGCAGGAAGGGTTATTGCGCCCGGACCAGATTGATGAAGAGTTGCTGAGCCAGCAAATCTGCATGAATGAACTGGCCCCCGTTGATTTAGTAATTAGGACAGGAGGGGAGCATCGCATCAGTAACTTTCTGATTTGGCAGATCGCCTATGCAGAGCTTTACTTTACAGATGTTCTTTGGCCTGATTTCGATGAACAAGATTTTGAAGGTGCGCTAAATGCTTTTGCGAATCGAGAGCGTCGTTTTGGCGGCACTGCACCTGGTGGCGAATAAGCCTGTTGGGGGTCACTTTTGCTGAAGTATCGCCTGATTTCCGCGTTTATTTTAATACCTGTTGTCATTGCCGCGCTGTTTTTACTTCCGCCGGTCGGTTTTGCCATTACCACCCTCGTCGTGTGCATGTTAGCCGCGTGGGAATGGGGGCAACTGGCTGGATTTAAAGCGCGTTCCCAGCGGGTATGGCTGGCGGTACTTTGTGGATTGCTATTAGCGGGAATGCTATTTGCATTGCCGGAATACCGCCGCACGGTACACATCCCATTGATCGAGTATTCGCTTTGGGCGTCGCTTGTCTGGTGGATTGCCGCTTTGCTGCTGGTGCTGTTCTATCCCGCTTCTGCAGGTTTCTGGCGTAATTCCAGAACGTTGCGGCTGATATTTGGTTTGCTGACTATCGTGCCGTTCTTCTGGGGCATGGTGGTACTGCGCAGCTGGCATTACGACGTCAATCACTATACCGGGGCCATGTGGCTGCTGTATGTGATGATCCTCGTTTGGGGAGCGGATTCCGGCGCATACCTGTTTGGCAAAATGTTCGGCAAGCATAAGCTTGCGCCTAAAGTTTCTCCGGGGAAAACCTGGCAAGGCTTTATTGGTGGCCTGTTTACCTCGGCTATCATCTCGCTGATGTTCGGCATGTGGGCGAATCTGCAGGTAACGCCTTCGATTCTTCTCGTGTGCTCGGTCATCGCCGCGCTAGCTTCCGTGCTGGGTGATTTAACCGAAAGTATGTTTAAGCGTGAAGCAGGGATTAAAGATAGCGGTCACATGATCCCCGGACATGGTGGTATCCTTGATCGCATTGACAGTCTCACAGCCGCAGTGCCGGTATTTGCCTGTCTGCTTTTGCTCGTTTTCAGGACGATTTAACGGAAGGTTTTATGCTGGGCATACTCTGGAATTTGGCTGCATTTATCGTTGCGCTGGGTGTCTTAATCACCGTGCATGAGTTCGGCCATTTTTGGGTTGCCCGCCGCTGTGGCGTTCGCGTTGAGCGTTTTTCCATCGGTTTTGGTAAAGCGCTTTGGCGTCGCTCCGATCGCCATGGCACTGAATTTGTTATCGCCCTTATTCCCCTGGGCGGCTACGTCAAAATGCTTGATGAGCGCGTTGAGCCGGTTAGCCCGGAACTGCGCCATTATGCCTTCAATAACAAAACCGTTTCCCAGCGCGCAGCCATTATTGCCGCCGGGCCGGTTGCCAACTTCATCTTCGCTATTTTTGCCTACTGGCTGGTGTTTATTATTGGTGTCCCTAGCATTCGTCCGGTTGTTGGCGAAATAACGCCCAACTCGATAGCGGCTAGCGCACAAATTGCACCAGGTACGGAACTTAAAGCGATAGATGGTATCGAAACGCCTGATTGGGATGCAGTTCGTCTTGCTCTGGTGGCGAAGATTGGTGATGAAAATGCTCGGGTTACTCTGGCACCTTTCGGCACTAATCAGACCAGCGAGAAAACGCTCGATTTACGGAACTGGCAGTTTGAACCAGACAGAGAAGATCCTATTGTCTCGTTAGGCATCAGGCCGCGTGGTCCGCAGGTTGAGACAGTGCTCGAAGAAGTTCAACCACAGTCGGCAGCCAACAAGGCCGGTTTGCAAGCCGGGGACAGGATCGTTAAAGTCAACGGTGCGCCTATTAGCCAATGGACAGATTTTGTCAGCCAGGTACGTGATAACCCTGGTCAGGCTTTGGCTGTTGAAGTAGAAAGACAGGGGCGTTCCTTGTCTTTAACGCTGATACCGGATACAAAGCCGGGTAAAGCAAAGGCTGAAGGGTTCGCGGGTGTAGTTCCAAAGGTTATCCCGCTGCCGGATGAGTACAAGACAGTGCGCCAGTATGGGCCGTTTGTCGCTGTTGCAGAAGCTACGGATAAAACCTGGCAACTGATGAAGCTGACGGTAAACATGCTGGGGAAATTAATAACCGGTGACGTAAAACTGAACAACCTCAGTGGGCCAATCTCCATAGCTCAAGGTGCAGGTATGTCAGCGGAATTTGGGTTGATTTACTATCTAATGTTCCTGGCGCTTATCAGCGTCAACTTAGGCATTATCAACCTCTTTCCGCTTCCCGTTCTTGACGGTGGACATCTGCTCTTTTTGGCGATTGAGAAACTGAAGGGCGGGCCGGTTTCCGAGCGAGTTCAAGACTTTAGTTACCGCATCGGCTCTATCTTGCTGGTGCTGTTAATGGGGCTTGCACTTTTCAATGATTTCTCTCGGTTTTAGAGAGAATTAGGTTAGGAAGAACGCATAACAACGATGGCGATGAAAAAGTTGCTCATAGCGTCGCTGCTGTTTAGCAGCGCCACCGTATACGGTGCAGACGGGTTCGTAGTGAAAGACATTCATTTCGAAGGCCTGCAGCGAGTCGCCGTCGGTGCGGCCCTCCTCAGCATGCCAGTTCGCGTAGGCGATACTGTCTCTGACGAGGATATCAGTAATACTATCCGTTCACTGTTTGCTACCGGGAACTTCGAAGATGTCCGGGTGCTGCGTGACGGCGAGACGCTGGTCGTTCAGGTAAAAGAGCGTCCAACAATCGCAAGTATTACTTTCTCTGGTAACAAGTCCGTGAAGGACGACATGCTTAAGCAGAACCTTGAGGCTTCTGGCGTGCGTGTCGGCGAATCATTGGACCGCACCACCCTCTCGGATATCGAGAAAGGGTTAGAAGACTTCTACTACAGCGTTGGTAAGTACAGTGCCAGCGTTAAAGCCGTGGTTACGCCACTGCCGCGTAACCGTGTTGACCTGAAACTGGTATTCCAGGAAGGCGTCTCAGCCAAAATTCAGCAAATCAACATCGTCGGCAACCACGCGTTCTCTACCGAAGAGCTAATCTCTCACTTCCAGCTGCGCGACGAAGTGCCATGGTGGAACGTGGTGGGCGATCGTAAATACCAGAAGCAGAAACTGGCGGGTGACCTTGAAACCCTGCGCAGCTACTACCTGGATCGCGGTTACGCTCGCTTTAACATTGACTCCACGCAGGTCAGCCTGACGCCGGACAAGAAAAGCATCTATGTGACGGTGAACATTACTGAAGGCGATCAGTACAAAATTGCTGGCGTAACGGTAAACGGCAACTTAGCGGGGCACTCGGCGGAAATTGAAAGCCTGACCAAGCTGAAGCCGGGCGAGCTGTATAACGGTACGAAAGTCACCAAGATGGAAGACGATATCAAGAAACTCTTGGGTCGTTATGGATATGCCTATCCACGCGTGCAGACTCAGCCTGAAATCAACGATGCGGACAAGACCGTTAAACTGCACGTAAGCGTAGATTCCGGTAACCGCTACTACGTGCGTAAAGTTCGCTTCGAAGGCAACGACACCAGTAAAGACTCCGTTCTGCGCCGCGAAATGCGCCAGATGGAAGGTGCATGGTTAGGTAGCGATCTCGTCGATCAGGGTAAAGAGCGTTTGAACCGTCTCGGCTACTTTGAAACCGTTGACGTCGATACCCAGCGTGTTTCCGGTAGCCCGGATCAGGTAGACGTTGTTTACAAGGTGAAAGAACGTAACACCGGTAGCTTCAACTTCGGGGTTGGTTACGGTACTGAAAGCGGCGTAAGCTTCCAGGTCGGTGTTCAGCAGGATAACTGGTTAGGTACCGGCTACTCCGTTGGCATCAACGGTACGAAGAACGATTACCAGACCTATGCAGAACTGTCCGTTACCGATCCGTACTTCACCGTCGATGGCGTGAGCCTCGGTGGCCGTCTGTTCTATAACGACTTTAAGGCAGATGACGCGGATCTGTCCGACTATACCAACACCAGTTACGGTGTGGACGGTACGCTCGGCTTCCCGGTTAACGAATACAATACCTTGCGTCTGGGCTTAGGTTATGTGCATAACGACCTGTCCAATATGCAGCCGCAGGTGGCAATGTGGCGTTACCTGGATTCTGTGGGTCAGAGCACATCTAAATCATCTGATGACAATGGTTTTGCGGCAGATGACTTCACCCTGAACTATGGTTGGACATACAACAAGCTGGATCGCGGGTTCTTCCCGACGGACGGTTCGCGTGTCAACCTGAACGGTAAAGTCACCATGCCGGGCTCCGATAACGAGTTCTATAAAATTACCCTCGATACCGCGAGCTACTTCCCAATCAACGAAGACCATACGTGGGTCGTGTTGGGCCGTACCCGTTGGGGCTATGGTGATGGCTTAGGCGGTAAAGAACTGCCGTTCTATGAAAACTTCTATGCCGGTGGTTCCAGCACCGTGCGTGGTTTCCAGTCGAACAACATCGGTCCTAAGGCGGTTTATTACGGCGGTAACGATACCGACAACTGTAATAAGTCCTCTTCGAATGACGTTTGTGGTTCTGACGATGCGGTGGGCGGTAACGCCATGGGTGTGGCAAGCTTCGAGCTGATTACCCCTACGCCGTTCCTTAGTGAGAAGTATGCCAACTCGGTTCGTACATCCCTGTTTGTGGATGCCGGTACCGTGTGGGATACCAACTGGGAAAACACCGCACAGATGAAAGCTGCCGGGGTGCCTGATTACAGTGACCCGAGCAACATTCGTATGTCTGCCGGTTTAGCATTGCAGTGGATGTCACCATTGGGGCCATTGGTCTTCTCCTATGCCCAGCCGTTCAAAAAATACGATGGCGACAAAGCGGAACAGTTCCAGTTTAACATTGGTAAAACCTGGTAATTCTTCTGCGCGAAGGAATGCGATAAGCAGTGAAGCGTTGGTACCGGTCCGGAATGCTCTGGGCTGGTACACGCAAAAGACAGTGTCTTCGGACACATTTGGGATGGTAAGGAGTTTATTGTGAAAAAGTGGTTATTTGCCGCAGGTCTTGGCATCGCTATGGCTGCATCAGCCAGCGTTCAAGCAGCAGAAAGTATCGCTGTTGTAAACATGGGCAACCTGTTCCAACAAGTTGCGCAGAATACCGGTGTTTCTAAGACCCTGGAAAACGAGTTCAAAGGCCGTGCCACTGAACTTCAGGGAATGGAAAACGATCTGCAATCCAAAATGCAGCGTCTGCAGCGCGATGGCTCCACCATGAAAGCTAGCGATCGTAGCAAGCTGGAAAAAGACGTAATGGCTCAGCGCCAGACTTTCTCTACAAAAGCTCAGGCTTTTGAACAAGATCGTCAACGTCGTTCCGGCGAAGAGCGCGGCAAACTGGTTACTCGTATCCAGAGCGCAGTGAAGAAAGTTGCTGACGACAAAGGCTACGACGTGGTGCTGGACACCAACACTGTTGCCTATGCAGGTAGCGGCGTAAAAGACATCACTGCAGATGTACTGAAACAGGTTAAATAAGTAATGTCTTCAATTCGACTGGCTGAATTAGCCCAGCAGTTGGATGCAGAATTGCACGGTGATGGCGATATCGTCATCACCGGCGTTGCATCTATGCAAACGGCCCAGGCAGGCCACATCACGTTCATCGTTAACCCGCGTTATCATGAACAACTGGCGTCTTGCCAGGCTTCCGCCGTCGTAATGACTGAAGCCGACCTTCCTTTTGCCAAAAGCGCGGCTCTGGTAGTGAAGAATCCCTACCTGACCTATGCCCGCATGGCACAAATTCTTGATTCCACGCCGCAGCCTGCACAAAACATCGCGCCTAGCGCGGTGGTCGATACGACTGCGACGGTGGGCAACAACGTGGCGATTGGTGCCAATGCTGTTATCGAATCCGGCGTTGTGCTGGGTGATAACGTCGTCATTGGCCCAGGCTGCTTTGTCGGTAAAAATACTAAAATCGGTGCCGGTACGCGTCTGTGGGCGAATGTCTCGGTTTACCATGAAATCCAGATTGGCGAGCTTTGCCTTATCCAGTCGAGCACGGTTATCGGTGCGGATGGTTTTGGTTATGCTAACGATCGCGGCAACTGGGTGAAGATCCCTCAGCTTGGCCGGGTGATTATTGGCGACCGCGTTGAAATCGGTGCCTGTACGACGATTGACCGTGGCGCACTCGACGATACGATTATCGGTAATGGTGTTATCATTGATAACCAGTGCCAGATTGCACATAACGTTGTGATTGGCGACAATACTGCCGTTGCCGGTGGCGTCATCATGGCGGGCAGCCTGAAAATTGGGCGCTACTGCATGATTGGCGGCGCTAGCGTCATCAACGGCCACATGGAAATCTGCGATAAGGTCACCGTGACAGGTATGGGCATGGTCATGCGCCCAATTACCGAGCCTGGGGTGTACTCTTCCGGTATTCCGCTGCAGCCGAATAAAGTTTGGCGCAAAACCGCCGCGCTGGTGATGAACATCGATGAAATGAACAAGCGCTTGAAGACCATTGAGCGTAAGGTCAATCAACAAGACTAATCATCGCCAGCCTTAAAGCTTAGTTTTAACTCTCGCGAGTTAACTGATTTGCGGCCTGCAAGCTATCTCCTGATAGCCGCAGGCCGTGTTATTATTGTCATTTAGTACATTTGGACAGGAAGAGTATTTTGACTACCGACACTCATACTCTGCACATTGAAGAGATTTTAGAGCTTCTGCCGCACCGTTACCCGTTCTTACTGGTAGACCGCGTGCTGGACTTTGAAGAAGGTCGTTTTCTGCGCGCAGTAAAAAATGTCTCCGTTAACGAGCCATTCTTCCAGGGCCACTTCCCTGGCAAACCTATTTTTCCGGGCGTGCTGATTCTTGAAGCAATGGCGCAAGCTACCGGTATTCTGGCGTTTAAAAGCGTAGGGAAACTGGAGCCTGGCGAACTGTATTACTTTGCGGGTATCGACGAAGCGCGCTTCAAGCGTCCGGTTGTGCCTGGTGACCAGATGGTCATGGAAGTAACTTTCGAAAAAACCCGCCGTGGTCTGACGCGCTTTAAAGGCGTGGCAACCGTTGACGGTAAAATTGTCTGCGAAGCAACCATGATGTGTGCCCGCAGCCGGGAGAGCTGATACGTGATTGATAAATCCGCCTTTATTCATCCATCATCCATTGTGGAAGAGGGCGCCGTTATTGGTGCCAACGTTCACATTGGCCCGTTTTGTGTTGTTGGTCCGCATGTTGAGATCGGCGAGGGTACCGTACTGAAGTCTCACGTTGTGGTAAATGGTCATACGATCATTGGCCGTGATAACGAGATTTATCAGTTTGCCTCCATTGGTGAAGTTAACCAGGACCTTAAATATGCGGGTGAACCTACTCGCGTGGAAATTGGCGATCGCAACCGCATCCGCGAAAGCGTCACCATCCATCGTGGCACAGAACAGGGCGGTGGTTTGACGAAGGTGGGCAGCGATAACCTGCTGATGATCAACGCGCACATCGCGCACGATTGTACCGTTGGGAATCGCTGTATCCTCGCAAATAACGCCACGCTTGCCGGTCACGTTTCTGTCGATGATTTTGCGATCATCGGTGGCATGACCGCGGTGCACCAGTTCTGCATTATCGGTGCGCACGTGATGGTAGGCGGCTGCTCCGGCGTAGCACAGGATGTTCCGCCGTACGTTATCGCGCAGGGCAACCACGCGACGCCGTTTGGCGTCAATCTCGAAGGGCTTAAACGCCGTGGTTTCAGCAAAGAAGCGCTACACGCAATTCGTAACGCTTACAAACTGCTGTACCGCAGCGGCAAAACCCTCGACGAGGCAAAACCGGAAATCGCTGAGCTTGCTAAACAGCATCCGGAAGTAAACGCATTTGTTGAATTCTTTGCGCGCTCCACGCGCGGCTTGATTCGCTAAATGAAGCCTGGTCGTCCCCTAACGATTGCCCTGGTCGCCGGAGAAACTTCCGGCGATATTCTTGGTGCCGGTTTAATTCGCGCCCTGAAGGCTCGCCACCCTGATGCCCGCTTTGTGGGCGTAGCCGGTCCGCGCATGCAGGCCGAAGGCTGCGAAGCCTGGTATGAAATGGAGGAGCTGGCGGTAATGGGCATTGTTGAAGTGCTCGGTCGCCTGCGTCGCCTGTTGCATATCCGCGCTGATTTAACCCGCCGCTTTGCCGAGCTGCAGCCAGATGTGTTCGTCGGCATCGACGCGCCTGATTTCAATATCACGCTGGAAGGCAACCTCAAAAAACAGGGCATTCGCACTATTCATTACGTCAGCCCGTCCGTCTGGGCCTGGCGTCAAAAACGCGTTTTCAAAATTGGCAGAGCAACCGACCTGGTGCTCGCGTTTCTGCCTTTCGAAAAAGCGTTTTATGACAGATTTAACGTACCCTGCCGCTTTATCGGCCACACTATGGCCGACGCCATGCCGCTCGACCCCGATAAAAACGCGGCGCGCGCAACGCTCGGTATCTCACCCGATGTAAAATGTCTGGCTCTGCTGCCGGGGAGCCGTGGCGCAGAGGTCGAAATGCTCAGCGCCGACTTCTTGCGCACCGCGCAGCTATTGCGTAGCCGCTTCCCGGACCTTGAAATCGTCGTGCCGCTGGTCAATGCCAAACGTCGCGAGCAGTTCGAACACATTAAAGCGGAAATCGCCCCAGAGCTTAAAGTTCATATGCTGGACGGCATGGGCCGCGAGGCGATGGTCGCAAGCGACGCGGCGTTACTGGCTTCCGGCACGGCTGCGCTTGAGTGCATGCTGGCCAAATGTCCGATGGTCGTCGGCTATCGCATGAAGCCCTTCACCTTCTGGCTCGCGAAGCGCCTGGTGAAAACAGATTATGTTTCGCTGCCAAACCTCCTTGCCGGGCGCGAACTCGTCAAAGAGCTGCTGCAGGAAGAGTGTGAACCTGCAGCGCTTGCAGCGGCCCTTGAGCCGCTGCTTGAAGACGGCGCGCAGAGCCATCAAATGCATGAAACTTTCCGCGCCCTGCATCAACAAATCCGCTGTAACGCAGACGAACAGGCGGCAGACGCCGTGCTGGAGTTAGCACAATGATCGAATTTATCTATCCGCACACGCACCTGGTTGCGGGTGTGGATGAAGTGGGTCGTGGCCCGCTGGTCGGTGCCGTGGTAACGGCCGCCGTCATCCTCGATCCGGCAAAACCTATCCTGGGTCTTGCGGATTCCAAGAAGCTTTCAGAAAAACGACGCAACGCGCTTTATGATGAAATCGTTGAGAAGGCGCTAGCCTGGAGCCTCGGGCGCGCCGAACCGGCTGAAATCGACCAGCTCAATATTCTGCACGCCACTATGCTTGCGATGCAGCGAGCGGTTGCTGGCCTGGCCATTGCCCCGGAATACGTACTGATCGACGGTAACCGCTGTCCGGCATTACCTATGCCTTCACTTGCGGTGGTAAAAGGGGATAGCCGGGTTGCAGAGATTAGCGCCGCTTCAATCCTTGCTAAAGTTACGCGTGACCGCGAAATGGCCACGTTGGATCTAAGTTTCCCGCAGTACGGATTTGCCCAACACAAGGGCTACCCAACGGCTTTCCATCTGGAAAAGCTGGCGCAGCACGGTGCCACCGAGCATCATCGTCGTAGTTTTGCTCCGGTCAAACGCGCTCTTGGGCTTGCGTCCTGACCTGCGGGTATCTGGTACACATTTAATCGGAATGAGAAATGGCTGAACCACGTTTCGTGCACCTGCGGGTGCACAGTGACTATTCCATGATTGATGGGCTGGCAAAAATAGGGCCGCTGGTGAAAAAAGCCGCGGCGCTGAACATGCCGGCTTTAGCGATCACCGATTTTACCAACCTCTGTGGCCTGGTGAAGTTCTATGGCGGCGCTCATGGCGCTGGCATCAAGCCGATTATTGGCGCAGATTTTAACGTTGCCAATGAACTGCTGGGTGACGAACTTAGCCATCTGACCGTGCTTGCTGCCAATAATGTTGGCTATCAAAACCTGACTCTTCTGATCTCGAAAGCCTATCAGCGCGGCTATGGCGCGGCCGGGCCGGTTATCGATCGCGGCTGGCTTGCGGAACTCAACGAAGGGCTGATCCTGATTTCCGGCGGGCGGATGGGGGATATTGGCAAAAATCTGTTGCGTGGGAACCCTACTCAGGTCGATCAGTGCCTGGAGTTCTACCAGCAGTATTTTGCCGATCGCTTCTACCTGGAGCTGATCCGCACCGGGCGAGCCGACGAAGAAAACTATCTGCATGCCGCCGTTGCCCTTGCTGAAGAGCGGGGTCTACCGGTTGTCGCAACCAACGATGTGCGTTTTATTGACACAACCGACTTTGATGCCCACGAGATCCGCGTCGCCATCCACGACGGCTTCACGCTCGACGATCCAAAACGTCCGCGCAACTACTCGACGCAGCAATATATGCGCAGCGAAGAAGAGATGTGCGAGCTGTTCGCTGATATCCCGGAAGCGCTGGAAAACAGCGTTGAGATCGCAAGGCGTTGCAACGTCACCGTCAGGCTTGGCGAGTACTTCCTGCCGCAGTTCCCGACGGGCGAAATGACCACCGAAGACTTCCTCGTCGTGAAATCGAAGGAAGGTCTGGAAGAGCGACTTGAGTTTCTGTTCCCGGACCCGGCAGAGCGCGCTGAAAAGCGCCCGCCGTATGACGAGCGCCTGGACATCGAACTCGAAGTTATCAATCAGATGGGCTTCCCCGGCTACTTCCTGATCGTAATGGAGTTTATCCAGTGGTCGAAGGATAACGGCGTGCCGGTAGGCCCGGGCCGTGGTTCAGGTGCGGGGTCGCTTGTGGCCTACGCGCTGAAGATCACCGACCTCGATCCGCTTGAGTTCGACCTGCTGTTTGAACGTTTCCTTAACCCGGAACGTGTCTCGATGCCCGATTTCGACATCGACTTCTGCATGGAAAAGCGCGACCGGGTAATCGATCACGTGGCCGAAATGTACGGCCGCGATGCGGTATCACAGATCATCACCTTCGGTACGATGGCGGCGAAAGCGGTTATCCGCGACGTGGGCCGCGTGCTGGGCCATCCTTACGGCTTTGTCGATCGTATCTCTAAGCTGATCCCACCGGATCCGGGCATGACGCTTGCCAAAGCCTTCGAGGCCGAGCCGCAGCTGCCGCAGATCTACGAAGCGGATGAAGAAGTAAAAGCGCTGATCGACATGGCGCGCAAGCTCGAAGGCGTCACGCGTAACGCCGGTAAACACGCTGGCGGCGTGGTTATCGCGCCTACCAAAATTACCGATTTCGCGCCGCTCTACTGCGACGACCAGGGGCAAAACCCGGTCACCCAGTTCGACAAAAACGACGTGGAATACGCGGGCCTGGTGAAGTTCGACTTCCTTGGCTTACGTACGCTCACCATCATCGACTGGGCGCTGAAAATGATTAACCCGCGTCGGGCAAAACAGGGACTGGAGCCGATTGATATCGCGGCTATCCCGCTCGACGATAAGAAAAGCTTCGACATGCTGCAACGCTCGGAAACCACCGCGGTCTTCCAGCTTGAATCCCGCGGCATGAAAGATCTGATCAAGCGCCTGCAGCCCGACTGCTTCGAAGATATGATAGCCCTGGTGGCCCTGTTCCGCCCTGGCCCGCTACAGTCTGGCATGGTGGATAACTTCATCGACCGTAAGCATGGCCGCGAGGCGATTTCCTACCCGGATATTCAGTGGCAGCACGAAAGCCTGAAGCCGGTGCTGGAGCCTACATACGGCATCATCCTGTACCAGGAACAGGTCATGCAGATCGCCCAGGTGCTGTCCGGCTATACTCTCGGCGGCGCGGACATGCTGCGTCGTGCGATGGGTAAAAAGAAGCCGGAGGAGATGGCGAAGCAGCGTTCCAGCTTTGAAGACGGCGCGAAGGCCAACGGCATCGACGGCGAACTGGCGATTAAAATCTTCGACCTGGTGGAAAAGTTCGCCGGTTACGGCTTTAACAAATCCCACTCCGCCGCCTATGCGCTGGTTTCCTACCAGACGCTGTGGCTGAAAGCGCACTACCCGGCAGAGTTTATGGCGGCCGTAATGACCGCCGATATGGACAACACCGAGAAGGTCGTGGGTCTGGTGGACGAATGCTGGCGCATGGGGCTGAAGGTCCTATCGCCGGACATCAACTCTGGTCTTTACCATTTCCACGTCAACGACGACGGCGAAATTGTTTACGGCATCGGGGCGATTAAAGGCGTGGGTGAAGGCCCGATCGAAGCCATTATTGAGGCGCGTAATCAGGGCGGGCATTTCCTCGATCTCTTTGATTTGTGCGCGCGCTCCGATATTAAAAAGCTCAACCGCCGCGTGCTGGAAAAACTAATTATGTCCGGGGCGTTTGACCGCCTCGGGCCGCACCGCGCCGCGCTGATGAACGCGCTTGGCGACGCGCTTAAGGCCGCCGACCAGCATGCGAAAGCAGAAGCTATTGGTCAGGCTGATATGTTTGGCGTACTGGCCGACGAGCCGGAACAGGTCGAACAATCTTACGCCAGCGTCATCCCGTGGCCGGAGCAGGTAGTACTGGATGGTGAACGTGAAACCCTGGGGCTGTATCTTACCGGGCACCCGATCAATCAGTACCTGAAAGAAATTGAGCGCTATGTCGGCGGCATGCGCCTGAAAGAGATGCACCCGACAGAACGTGGTAAAATGACCACGGCTGCGGGTCTGGTGATTGCCTCACGGGTCATGGTGACCAAGCGAGGCAATCGCATTGGCATCTGTACTCTCGACGATCGTTCTGGTCGTCTGGAAGTGATGTTATTCACAGATGCGTTAGAAAAGTACCAGCATCTGCTGGAAAAAGACCGTATCCTGATCGTCAGCGGACAGGTCAGCTTTGATGACTTCAGCGGCGGCCTTAAAATGACCGCTCGTGAACTGATGGACATCGACGAAGCCCGTGAAAAGTATGCGCGCGGGCTTGCTATCTCGCTGACGGACAGGCAAATTGATGACCAGCTTTTAAACCGTCTCCGTCAGTCTCTGGAACCCCACCGTTCGGGGACAATTCCGGTACACCTCTACTATCAGAGGGAAGATGCACGAGCACGGCTGCGCTTTGGCGCAGCTTGGCGTGTTTCCCCCAGCGATCGTTTACTCAACGATCTCAGGACGCTGATTGGTTCGGAGCAGGTGGAACTGGAGTTTGACTAATACAGGAATACTATGAGTCTGAATTTCCTTGATTTCGAACAGCCGATTGCAGAGCTGGAAGCGAAAATCGATTCCCTGACCGCCGTTAGCCGTCAGGATGAAAAATTGGATATTAATCTGGACGAAGAAGTGCAGCGTCTGCGTGAAAAAAGCGTAGAACTCACTCGTAAAATCTTCGCCGATTTAGGAGCATGGCAAATTGCTCAACTGGCGCGCCATCCACAGCGCCCTTACACGTTAGACTATCTCCGTCTGGCATTTGATGAGTTTGACGAACTGGCGGGCGACCGTGCCTATGCCGACGATAAGGCTATCGTTGGTGGCATCGCGCGTCTTGATGGCCGTCCGGTGATGATCATTGGTCACCAAAAAGGTCGTGAAACCAAAGAGAAAATCCGTCGCAACTTCGGTATGCCTGCGCCGGAAGGCTATCGTAAAGCGCTGCGCCTGATGGAGATGGCTGAGCGTTTTAACATGCCAATCATCACCTTCATCGACACCCCTGGGGCATATCCGGGCGTGGGCGCGGAAGAACGCGGCCAGTCTGAAGCTATCGCGCGCAACCTGCGTGAAATGTCTCGCCTGAAGGTGCCGGTCATTTGTACGGTTATCGGCGAAGGCGGTTCCGGCGGCGCGCTGGCTATCGGCGTTGGCGATAAAGTGAATATGCTGCAGTACAGCACCTATTCCGTTATCTCCCCGGAAGGCTGTGCTTCCATTCTGTGGAAAAGCGCGGACAAAGCGCCATTGGCTGCGGAAGCAATGGGTATTATCGCTCCGCGTCTTAAAGAGCTGAAGCTTGTCGATACCGTTATTCCTGAACCTTTGGGCGGCGCGCATCGCAATCCTGAGGCGATGGCCGCGTCGTTGAAAGCGCAGCTGCTTGCCGATCTTGCCGATCTGGACGTGCTGAACAAAGACGAACTGCTAAACCGCCGTTATCAGCGTTTGATGAGCTACGGCTACGCCTAATTTCATCTCACTGATAAACGATAAGGGCCGGATTTTCCGGTCCTTTTTTTTGTGATATCCGATGAGGTTTCGTGAGGCTCGCAATGAGCTAATTTGACAGGTTTTCCGCGTGGATTCTTTTTAGAGTGCCGTCCCGAAAGGTGCATTGAGCGCCAAAGACGATATTCATTCCACAAGGAGAACAGCAATGACGAATAAAAATATTATGATGCTAAGCACGCTTGCAGCGGGCATAGCACTCACTTTCTCGGCGGCTCACGCGGCACCCATGGCGACAAGCACTACGCCGTTCGAAATGAAAGCCAGCGATCTGCAAAAGAGAGAACAGGAACTCACCGGTTTCCCCATGATGCAGGCCGTCAAGGATTCTATCCGCACGCTGGATAACGCAGAGGTCGAACAAATCGTACCGGGCCGCGCGGCCAATCCCGCAAACGTAAAACGCGTTGAGAGCATTATTTCCGCTCAGGACTGGGACTACCTGTTCCCGCTGCGCGCGCCGGAATACACCTATACCAACTTCTTGAAAGCGGTCGGCAAATTCCCGGCGATCTGCGGTTCCTATACCGATGGCCGCGACAGCGACGCCATCTGCCGTAAATCGCTGGCGACAATGTTCGCGCATTTCGCTCAGGAAACCGGCGGCCATGAAAACTGGCGCGATATTGGTGAATGGCGCCAGGCGCTGGTTTACCTGCGCGAGGTAGGCTGGACCGAAGGTCAGAAGGGCGGCTATAACGGTGAATGTAATCCGAGCACCTGGCAGGGCCAAACCTGGCCGTGCGGTAAAGACAAAGACGGCGACTTCCTGAGCTATTTTGGCCGCGGCGCGAAGCAGCTTTCTTATAACTACAACTACGGTCCTTTCTCTGAAGCGATGTTTGGTGATGTTCGCACGCTGCTGGATAAACCCGAGCTGGTTGGCGACACCTGGCTGAATCTCGCCAGCGCGCTGTTCTTCTACGTTTACCCACAGCCGCCTAAACCAAGCATGCTGCACGTTATTGACGGCACCTGGCAACCGAATGACCGTGATAGAGCGAATGGGCTGGTGCCGGGCTTCGGCGTAACTATTCAGATTATCAACGGCGGCGTAGAGTGCGGCGGTTCACAAGAAAAGGATCAGTCGCTGAACCGTATTACCTACTACAAAGAGTTTGCTAACTATCTGAAAGTACCGGTTCCTGCGGATGAAGTGCTCGGCTGTAAAAATATGAAGCAGTTCGACGACGGCGGCGCGGGCGCACTGCCAATCTATTGGGAACAGGACTGGGGCTTTAACGGCGCAAATCCGGGTGGGCTGTCTTATTCCTGCCAGCTGGTGGGCTACCAGACGCCGTTCAGCGCCTTTAAAGAAGGTGATTACAGCAAGTGCGTCGAGCATTTCTATAATGTAACGATCGTAGGCGGCGGCGATGACGAGAAGGACAACACGCCTGAGCCGCAGCCAGGGCCGGAAGCAAACGTTGCGCCGGTCGCGAATATTGCAGGCCCGGTCGGCATGGTTGACGCGGGAAGTGCCGTATCGCTTAGCGCGGCTGCATCCACCGATGCAAACGGCGACGAGCTTAGCTACCGTTGGACCTTCCCGAACGGTACGGTAATCAGCGGCAAGGATAAATCCGTTGTGACGTTTAACGCGCCGGAAAAGAGCACCGATGCTCAGTATGCGATTAGTCTGGAAGTGAGCGACGGCACGCTGAGCAGCCACGCAAGCTATACGCTGAACGTTAAGGCGAAGGCCGCGCAGGATGAAACCACCCCGGCGGACGAAACCGCACCGGGTGAGTACCCTGCGTGGAACGTGAACCAGCAGTGGAAATCAGGTGATATCGTGAATAACCACGGTGCGCTATTCCAGTGTAAGCCGTACCCGTATGGCGCATGGTGCAACAGCGCACCGGAGCACTACGAACCGGGGGTTGGCCTTTCCTGGACCGATGCCTGGACCGCGCTTTAAAAACCTTTACACGCCAACGCTTGCCGTTGGCGTGTGCTTCATCAACTATGCTTACCGAAGACTTTTTCCAGGAGGTAAGCTGTGAATATCATCGCCGTTATGGGACCGCAGGGCGTTTTTTACAAAGACGAGCCGCTGAAGGAGCTGCATCAGGAACTCGAAAAACAGGGCTTCCAGCTCATTTACCCCACCAACAGTAACGACCTGCTGAAACTCATCGAACACAACCCACGCATCTGCGGCGTGATCTTCGACTGGGACGAATACAGTCTGGATTTGTGCAGTGAAATCAACCTGCTTAACGAGTATCTCCCGCTGTATGCCTTTATTAACACCCACTCGTCGCTGGACGTTAGCGTCAACGAGATGCGCATGGCACTGTGGTTCTTTGAATATGCCCTCAGCGCCGCGGACGACATCGCCGTGCGTATCAAGCAGTACACCAACGAATATCTCGACACCATTACGCCGCCGTTGACCAAGGCGCTGTTCACCTACGTGAAAGAAGGGAAATACACCTTTTGCACGCCGGGGCATATGGCCGGCACCGCCTATCAGAAAAGCCCGGTTGGCTGCCTGTTTTACGATTTCTTCGGCGGGAACACCTTAAAAGCGGACGTGTCGATATCGGTCACCGAACTGGGATCCCTGCTCGACCACACCGGGCCGCACCTCGAGGCCGAAGAGTACATCGCCCGTACCTTTGGCGCTGAACAAAGCTATATGGTGACCAACGGCACTTCAACGTCGAACAAAATCGTCGGCATGTATGCCGCGCCGTCCGGCAGCACCGTTTTGATCGACCGCAACTGCCATAAATCACTCACGCATCTGCTGATGATGACCGACCTCGTGCCCATCTGGCTTAAGCCTACGCGCAACGCGTTGGGCATTCTTGGCGGCATCCCCAGGCGCGAGTTTTTGCGTGACAGCATCGAAAAGAAAGTCGCTGCGACGAAAGACGCCCAGTGGCCGGTACACGCCGTAATCACCAACTCAACCTATGACGGGCTGCTGTACAACACGGATTTCATCAAGCAGGCCCTGGACGTGCCGTCGATTCACTTTGATTCTGCATGGGTGCCTTACACCAATTTTCACCCGATTTATCAGGGCAAGAGCGGCATGAGCGGGGATCGCGTTCCCGGCAAGGTGATTTATGAAACGCAGTCTACCCACAAGCTGCTGGCCGCACTTTCGCAGGCCTCGCTAATTCACATTAAGGGCGAGTACGACGAAGACGCCTTTAACGAAGCGTACATGATGCACACCACCACGTCCCCGAGCTATCCGCTGGTGGCGTCGATAGAAACCGCCGCGGCGATGCTGCGCGGCAATCCGGGCAAGCGTTTGATTAACCGCTCCATTGAGCGTGCGCTGCATTTCCGCCGCGAAGTCCAGCGTCTGCGCGAAGAGTCAGAGGACTGGTTCTTCGATATCTGGCAGCCGGAATTTATCGACGAAGCGGCCTGCTGGCCTATCTCGCCGGGCGAAGAAGACTGGCACGGGTTTAGGGATGCCGACGCCGATCACATGTACCTTGACCCGATCAAAGTGACGATCCTGACGCCGGGTATGAGCGAGCTGGGCGAAATGGCGGACGAAGGCATTCCCGCGGCGCTGGTGGCAAAATTCCTCGATGAACGCGGCGTGGTGGTCGAGAAAACCGGGCCGTACAACCTGCTGTTCCTGTTCAGCATCGGCATCGACAAAACCAAGGCGCTCAGCCTGCTGCGCGGCCTGACCGAGTTCAAGCGCTCCTACGATCTCAATCTGCGGGTTAAAAACATGCTGCCGGACCTCTACGCGGAAGATCCCGACTTCTACCGCAACATGCGCATTCAGGATCTGGCGCAGGGGATCCATAAGCTGATTAGGCAACACAACCTGCCCGATCTTATGCTGCGCGCCTTTGACGTTCTGCCTGAAATGAAAATGACGCCCCACGAATCCTGGCAGCAGCAGGTCAAGGGCAACGTCGAAACGGTTGAAATTGAACAGCTGTTGAACCGGGTTTCGGCGACGATGATCCTGCCTTATCCGCCGGGCGTACCCGTCGTCATGCCGGGTGAGATGATCACTAACGAAAGCCGCGCCGTGCTGGACTTCCTGCTTATGCTTTGTTCGGTTGGGGAGCATTATCCCGGCTTTGAAACCGACATCCACGGTGCCAAACTTGGCGAAGATGGCATTTATCGGGTACGAGTCTTAAAAACGCTGTAGCGTCTTGATTTGCCGGAGCGCGGTGGTTAACGTGCCAAAAACAAAGGAGCATTTATGCTGGGCTTAAAGCAGGTTCACCACATCGCTATCATCGCCTCGGATTACCAGGTCAGTAAGCAGTTTTACTGCGATATCCTCGGATTCACTCTTCAGGCGGAGGCGTATCGCGAAGAGCGGGATTCCTGGAAAGGCGATCTGGCGCTAAACGGGCAGTACGTCATTGAACTCTTTTCCTTCCCGTTTCCACCTGCACGCCCGAGCCGCCCGGAAGCCTGCGGCCTGCGACATCTGGCGTTCAGCGTTGACGATCTTGACCTGGCCGTTCAGCATCTTGAAAAGCACGGCGTCACCTGCGAACCCATTCGTATCGATCCGTTTACCGACAGGCGTTTTACCTTCTTTGCCGACCCCGACGGCCTGCCGCTGGAACTTTACCAGCAGTAACTCTTGCCTCTCTCCTCGTTGCCCGGTAACGTGCCGGGCAAACCCCCACGTAAAATATTGACTATGGATCTTCGCCCGCTGCTGTCTTTTATTCATCCGCACCAGAAACTGCTGGTGGCGTTTAGCGGTGGGCTGGACTCCACGGTTTTGCTGCATCAGTTGGTCACGCTTCGCGATGGGCTTGCGCCCGAGCTGCAACTTCGCGCTATGCATATTCATCATGGAATCAGTGCCAATGCCGATAAGTGGCTGAACCACTGTGAGCGGGTTAGCGCGAGCTGGAATGTGCCGTTTGCAGCCGCAAAGGTGAAACTGGCCGACGACGGGCAGGGTACCGAAGCGCAGGCTCGCACCGCGCGCTATCAGGTATTATCCCAAGCTTTGCAGCCGGGCGAGGTGCTGCTTACCGCCCAACATCTGGACGATCAGTGCGAAACGTTTTTGCTGGCTTTGAAGCGGGGCAGCGGGCCTGCGGGGCTTGCGGCGATGCCCGCCCGGCTCGACTTCGCGGGAACGACGTTGCTCCGACCGCTGCTCGGGCAGAGCAGGGCGGCTCTTGAGGAATGGGCGGCAGCGCACCGGCTCGCCTGGATCGAAGATGAAAGCAATCAGGATGATGCCTACGATAGAAATTTTCTGCGCCTGCGCATTTTGCCGGAGCTGCAGCAGCGCTGGCCGCACTTTGCCCGCAGCGTGGCCCGTAGCGCAGAGCTTTGCGGCGAGCAGGAACAGCTTCTCGACGAGCTGCTTGCTGAACAACTTGCCGCTTCGATGCAGCCGGACGGTGCGCTACGCATAGCGCCGCTTGTTAATGTCAGCGATGCACGGCGCGCGGCTTTGCTGCGGCGGTGGTTTGCGTGGCACAGTTCCGCAATGCCCTCTCGATCGGCGTTACAGCGCGTCTGGGATGAGGTGGCGTGCAGCCGCGAGGACGCAAATCCGCGCATGCAGCTGGGAAATCATGAAGTTCGCCGCTATCAGGGGGCGCTGTATTGGGTTTTACCCTCGGCTAGACAGGGCGATAACATTTTGCACTGGAGCGCGCCTTACGAACCGTTGAAATTACCCGCCGGGTTGGGCGTTCTTAAGCTCAACGCAAGCGGCCAGGCCGTACGCGCGCCGCGCGATGATGAACGGGTGACCGTGCGTTTCAAGGCTGGCGGCCTATTGCATATCGTCGGGCGCGATCGCGGCAGGAGCCTCAAGAAAATCTGGCAGGAGCTGCAAGTCCCCTCCTGGCAGCGGGATACCACGCCGCTGGTGTTTTACGGCGAACGGTTAATTACCGCCCCCGGCATCTTTGTGACGCGTGAAGGGCAGGCAACGAGTGAATCATGCTGGCATATAGACTGGCAAAAGGAGAATCAGCAATGAGAAGAGCAGTAGTCCTGGTCGGACTCGCGATGTGCAGTTTTCAAACCTTCGCAAACGGCGACGTGCAGGCGGGCGAGCAAAAAGCGGTGATGTGCGTGGCCTGCCATGGCGTGAACGGTAAAGTGTCCGTTCCTATGTACCCAAACCTTGCGGGGCAGAACGAAAAATACCTCGAGCATTCGCTGCAGGCCTATAAAAAAGGCGAGCGCAGCGGCGGGCAGGCTGAAATCATGAAGGCCTACGTCAGCGGCCTGTCCGACGAGGATATCAGTAACCTCGCCGCCTACTACGCCTCCATGAAACCTTAATTCGACAACACAAAAAAAACGGGCAGCCGTTTGGCTACCCGCTTATCTTGCACCGTTCGCGTCAGGATTCACTTACCACGACGGTTCCAATTTCAGGATGACTGAAGCTGGTGATTTTATCGAGCCGAACTTCTCGCGTGCTGCCTGCATCTTCGATAATCAAATATTCGACGTTTTTACGAGACACCAGGTCGCCTGCTTTCGCTTTTAAAATCTCTCCGCTCTTCAGTTCCAGCGTCAGTACTAAGTGATGCTGGCAGGCGAGCTCGAGATTGTCATAGTCATCACAATTGATGGGTTGATAGGCATCATTCATTGACATAATCGCTCACCAGTAAGTTCGCGGCAGCATAAGCTGCCTGTTCCCTGATTGATTCAGGCTGTGCTTCATTACAGGCCACTTCATTCAGCACCTTCAGGACACAACCTAACGCATCCGGAATGTAACCTAAATCACCGCTCGCGATTTCCGCGTAGCGTTGTCGAACTAATTCACAATACTTTTCCACACGCCCTCCTGTCAGAGTCTCGACTACAGACTTTTTCGTGGATGCAGTCTAAGCCTACGAAGATAAACTCTGTTTAGCAAGGTGACTATACCACAGCCATGAAACCGATATCAGCAGGCTGCATATCGGGCCTTGTGAATAGATAACAGCGTTTTAGCGCCGTTTTCGCTACAATGAGCGCCAATGAAGACTGGAGAAGTATGATGGCGTTAAAAGCGACAATTTATAAAGCGGTGGTGAACGTTGCCGATCTCGATCGCAATAAGTTCCTGGATAGCAACCTGACGCTGGCGCGCCATCCTTCGGAAACCCAGGAACGCATGATGCTGCGCCTGCTGGCATGGATTAAATATGCCGATGAGCGACTGCAATTTTCACGCGGTTTAAGCGCGGAAGACGAGCCGGAAATCTGGCAGCGTAACGACCATATGGGCATCGACCTGTGGATTGAACTGGGTCTGCCGGAAGAGCGTCGCGTAAAAAAAGCCTGTAGCCAGTCTGCGGAAGTGGCGCTGTTTACCTACAACAGTCGTGCGGCAGAGATCTGGTGGCAGCAAAACCAGAACAAACTGAGCCAGTTTAAAAACTTAAGCATCTGGTATCTGGACGATGAACAGCTGGCGAAGCTGAGCGAGTTTGGGACGCGTACGATGAACCTGCAGGCGACCATTCAGGATGGGGCGATTTGGCTCTCGGACGCCGAGAACAACGTTGAAATCCACTTTACGCCGTGGCTTCGTCATTAATGATTAGCATTTCCCGGTCGGTAGAGATACCCGACCAAGAAGTCACTATTACGGCGATCCGCGCGCAGGGCGCGGGCGGCCAGCACGTGAACAAGACCTCAACGGCTATTCATCTCCGCTTTGACATTCGCGCCTCCAGCTTGCCAGAATATTATAAAGAGCGTCTGCTTGCGGCGAGCCATCATCTGATTACGCCGGAGGGCGTGGTGGTGATTAAGGCGCAGGAATACCGTAGCCAGGAAATGAACCGAGAAGCCGCCGTGGCTCGCCTGATCTCACTGATTAAAGAATTAACCGCCGAGCAGAAAAGCCGCCGGGCCACCAAGCCGACGCGAGCTTCAAAAGAGCGTCGGCTGGCTTCAAAAGCACAAAAATCGACAACCAAATCGCTGCGCGGAAAAGTCCGCCGCCCCGAGTGATGAAGGGCGCAAAAGTAACCAGCAAAAGGAACAGACGGTGAAGAAATTATTGTTATCAACGGTAGCTGCGTTAAGCCTACTTGCCCTCTTTGGCTGCAATAATCGCGCCGAGGTGCAGACTTTACAGCCAACGCAGGCTGCGGAATTAAAACCGATGCAGCAGAGCTATAAGGGCCTGCTGCCGTGCGCCGATTGCGAAGGAATCGAAACGTCGTTATTCCTGGAAAAAGACGGAACCTGGGTAATGAACCAGCGCTATGAAGGCGCAAAAACACCTTCGGTATTCGCCACTTACGGCACCTGGGCACGCACGGCTGATAAGCTGGTATTGACCGAAAGCGACGGCGAGAAGCTCTATTTCCGCCCTAAAACCGACGGTCTGGAGATGCTTGATCGCGAGGGCCAGGCCATCGAATCCCAGTTTAATTACACCCTCAAACCGACCGACGATGCGCTTCCAGCCACGCCAATGGCAATGAAGGGCATGTATAAATACATGGCCGACGCGGCGGTCTTCAAGGATTGTGCAACCGGGCGTACGTTTGCCGTTGCCAGCAATGCAGACTTGGAACGCGGTTACGCAGCGGCGCGCGGCGAGGATTCCCAGCCGGTACTGCTGATGATTGAAGCGCACTTTACCCTACAGGCTTCCCCGGACAGCGGCGAAATGCGCAAAACGCTGGTGGCCGATAAAGGCGCAGCCTTCAAACCCGGTAAAAATTGCGAAGAGTGACGGAAATGCCCTGCCGGATGCAGGGCATTAATTCATGTTGACCAGTTCCCGCGCCTTATAATAAATCCCCGGCTTGAGATGCCCTACGTACAGCAGCGGCTGATTGGCTGCCAGCGTAGCCACATCCCCCTCGCGCATATGCAGCAGGTCGCCGGGGCTAACCCAGCTGGCAGACGCCACCGTTAACGGGTGCCCCGCCTGTTCGTAAGCGGCAATAACAAACTGCGAGCAGAAATAACGAGATTCGCTCCCGGTTGGCGTGCTGAGCTGCGCTGCCGCTAACCCCCTGACACACTGCTGCCTGAATTCCTTCGAGAAGGGATTTAACGAGCAGAGCTGCTTAGTCACCATAAAGGGGGCCATTTCGATAATCCCTTTGTAGTTATATCCGCTGCCTGCCTTTTGCTGTGCAAACTGGCGGACCTTCTGCGCCTCTTCTTGGGTTAGATCCGTCATGCGCAGCGCCAGAATTTTATCGCTGTGCTTCATTGCCTCGTCGATCGTGACGATTTGCACGCCGCCGCCAACGGCCTCCGCGACTTCACCTTCCCCAATGTAGAGCGCAACGTGGCTCACCGCCGAGGTGCTGAAAACGCGAATGCCTACGGAAGTCAGGCTGATGGAGGATGAAAGCAGCAGGTCGCCAGCACGCAGGTCTGCCTGGGTAATATCGATCAAAATATTGCGGGGGGCTGAACCTGGTTGCCGTAGCTGAATGCCGACAGGTAATACGGAGGTTTCTTGTGGTTTGGAAAGCGAGACATCCATTGTGCAGCCACCCGATAAGAGTGCTGCTAGCAGGGTTACGCGCAGGGCGAACGGTGATGGCTGGGGCATCATATAATCCTTTATAAAATTATCCCTTAACAAAACGCCCTGAAAAATCAGGGCGTTTTGGATACTGCTATAACGGTATTAGCGTTTGATCTGGCTTACCAGGAAATCAATGATTTCACCCGTTTTGATCATCTGCTTCTCGCCGATACGGCGGTTTTTATATTCCACTTCTTCGCTATCTAGATTGCGGTCGCCGATAACCACGGTGTGCGGAATGCCGATCAGTTCCATATCGGCAAACATCACGCCCGGACGCTCTTTACGATCGTCCATCAGCACGTCGATGCCCTTAGCGCGCAGGGTCGCGTACAGCTCTTCAGCCAGCTCTTTCACGCGGAAAGACTTGTGCATGTTCATTGGCAGGATAGCAACCTGGAAAGGTGCAATCGCGTCAGGCCACAGAATGCCGCGCTCGTCGTTGTTCTGCTCGATTGCCGCTGCAACAACGCGAGTCACGCCGATACCGTAGCAACCCATGGTCAGCGTTTGGTTGCGGCCGTCTTCACCCTGAACCGCAGCTTTCATCGCTTCGGAATATTTGGTGCCCAACTGGAAGATGTGGCCCACTTCAATACCGCGTTTGATCAGCAGCGTGCCTTTGCCGTCCGGGCTTGGATCGCCTTCCACCACGTTACGAATGTCCGCAACTTCCGGCAGGGCAACGTCGCGTTCCCAGTTGATGCCAACGAAGTGTTTACCGTCAACGTTAGCGCCTGCGGCGAAGTCGCTCATGGCTGCAACGGTGCGGTCAACCACAACCGGAACCGGCAGATTTACAGGACCAAGAGAGCCTGGGCCTGCGTTGGCTACGGCGCGAATTTCTGCTTCAGTAGCAAAGGTCAGCGGGCTGGCAACCTGCGGCAGTTTTTCGGCTTTGACTTCGTTCAGTTCGTGATCGCCGCGAACCAGCAGGGCAACCAGTGGATAAGCGCTGCCTTCGGTCGCTTTAACCAGCAGAGTTTTAACGGTCTTCTCAATCGGCAGATTGAACTGCTCGACCAGCTCGGCGATGGTTTTCGCGTCCGGGGTATCAATCTGCGTCATTTCAACGGTTGGCGCTGCACGCCCGCCAACAGGGGCTAAGGCTTCTGCAAATTCGATGTTCGCCGCGAAGTCAGACTCGGTAGAGAAGATCACGTCATCTTCACCACTTTCTGCCAGCACCTGGAATTCGTGGGATGCGCTACCGCCGATTGACCCGGTGTCCGCTTCTACGGCACGGAAATCCAGACCCATACGGCTGAAGATTTTGCTATAGGCCTGGTACATCGCATCATAGGTTTCCTGCAGAGATTCCTGAGTGGTATGGAAAGAATAGGCATCTTTCATCAGGAATTCGCGGGAACGCATCACGCCGAAACGCGGGCGTACTTCATCACGGAATTTGGTCTGGATCTGGAAGAAGTTCAGCGGCAGCTGTTTGTAAGAGCTCAGCTCGTTACGAATCAGGTCGGTGATCACTTCTTCGTGAGTTGGGCCGAGCACAAACGGACGATCGCCACGATCGACAAAGCGCAGCAGCTCTGGGCCGTACTGTTCCCAACGACCGCTCTCCTGCCACAAATCTGCGGGCTGAACCACGGGCATGCACATCTCGATGGCACCGGCGTTGTTCATCTCTTCACGCACGATATTTTCGACTTTTTTCAGGACGCGCAGACCGGTCGGCAACCAGGTATATAAACCGGAGGCGAGTTTGCGGATCATCCCGGCGCGCAGCATCAGCTGGTGGCTGATGACTTCGGCGTCGGCAGGTGTCTCCTTCAGAGTGGAGAGCAGGTATTGGCTAGTACGCATGTTGTTACGGTTCCATTTGAACGGCTGTTAACCGGCTGCAAGGCAGCCTGCTTCAAAAAAAGTGGTTTAGTTTACCAGTGTGGCAGGGATGTCAAAAGAGAGGGGGGATAAATTAGCGTTCTTCGATTGCGAACACTTCAGAACCCTGCTCCGTCACGCGCCAGCGCACATTGAAATCCAGCAGTAATACGGCATAGGTTTTACCGGTATCTTCGCCCTTACGATAAGCTGGACGAGGGTCCTGTGCCAATACTTGTTGGATAAAGCGCGCAATATTGGGATGGTTTTTTTCTAAACGCCCAAGCTGGGGCTGAACTTCGTCGGTGAAGTAAACCGGCATGTTCGCTTCCGGAGCGTTTTGGGCATAGCCCGCAACCGCGTGAGGCAAGGCTTCGGCAAAGGGGAGATAGGGTTTGATATCGACAATCGGCGTGCCGTCTACCAGGTCAAGGCTGCCGAGCTGCAATATAACCCGATCCTTCTGGCAGCTTACGCCTTTTAGCTCTACCAGGGACATGCCGATGGGGTTGGGACGGAAAGTTGAACGTGTGGCAAAAACACCCATACGTGCGTTGCCGCCAAGGCGGGGAGGGCGCACAGTGGGCCGCCAGCCGCCTTCCATCGTTTGATGGAAGACGAACAGCAGCCACAGGTGGCTAAAACCTTCAAGACCGCGTACGGCATCGGCCTGATTGTATGGCGGCAGCAGATGGAGTTCACCGCCCCCGTCTGCCACCAGACCCGGCTGGCGCGGAACGGCGAACTTTTCTTTATACGGGGAACGAATTACGCCAATTTGTTCGAAGCTAAATGCTGTCATTTTGCCGATACGTTAAGCGCGGAGCCAACGCAGACAGCCTGGCGGTAGCAGCCCGGCGTACCGCTGGTAACGTCGCAGCTGTGTAACAGAACCGCGTTTGCTTTCATTTTTGAGGCGTTAATCTGCATACGCTTGCGTGCGGTTGGGATGTTCGGTGGTGAATCCTGATTGCTTGCCTGGCATGACTCGCCGCTGACTTCACCAAGATCGCGGAACGGGCTTCCGATCAAATCTTCTGCTTTGGTATAGATTCTTACCGGTGCCGGGCGCGGGGCCTTGGCTTTCGCTGGCTCAGTTTTCGCTGGGACTGCGGTGCTTTGGACGGGTTGTACTGGGGATCTGTCTAACATAGAACAGCCGCTCAGCATGACTGCTAATAAACAGATCGGTAAAGCACGCATAATTTTTCCTCAATGAATGATCAATCGGGAATATTGAATCAAGCTCTCGCACAAATAACAAGACGGGCATGAGCCCGTCTTAAATTATTTACGCAAAAACTGCTGGAGGAAGCTTACCAGCCTTTAACGGCGCCGCCGTTGAAGACTTTGTTGGCTGCTTCGTAAACTTCATCAGACTGGTAGGCCTCAACGAATTTCTTCACGTTCTCAGCATCTTTATTGTCTTCGCGAGAAACGATCATGTTCACATACGGGGAGTCTTTGTCTTCAACAAAGATACCGTCTTTTGCTGGAGTCAGGCCAATTTGGCTTGCGTAGGTGGTGTTGATAACCGCCAGCGCAATCTGAGCATCGTCCAGGGAGCGTGGCAACTGAGGCGCTTCCAGCTCAACCAGTTTCAGATTTTTAGGGTTCTCGGTGACGTCCAGCACGGTTGGCAGCAGACCTACGCCGTCTTTCAGTTTAATCAGACCCTGTTTTTGCAGCAGCAGCAGGGAACGGCCAAGGTTAGTAGGGTCGTTTGGCAGAGCAATCTGGGCGCCGTTTTGCAGCTCATCCAGAGATTTGATTTTCTTGGAGTAGCCCGCAATTGGGTAAACGAAGGTATTGCCCACGGAAACCAGCTTGTAGCCGCGATCTTTGATCTGCTGGTCCAGGTAAGGTTTGTGCTGGAAGGCATTCGCGTCGATGTCGCCTTTGCTCAGCGCTTCGTTTGGCAGCACGTAATCGTTAAAGGTGACCAGCTCAACGTCGAGGCCATACTTCTCTTTTGCTACTTTCTGCGCGACTTCAGCAACCTGCTGCTCAGCACCCACAATCACGCCGACTTTAATATGGTTCGGATCTTTTTCGTCCTGGCCACAACCCACCAGAGCGAGGGAACCAATCAGAGCACCAACAGCTGCAAAGGTTTTAAATTTAAAAGACATATCCCTTCCTTACTTGAGTAAACGATGTTGTGATGAACGTCTTATTTGTGAGTCACAGCCCGGACGATGCGATCGCCAGATAGCTGAATTAAATACACTAATACAACCAATAACACTAATACCGTATTCATCACGGTAGCGTTATAACCGATATAACCGTACTGATAACCAATCTGGCCTAAGCCGCCTGCACCAACCGCGCCACCCATGGCCGAGTAGCCAACCAGCGTGATGAGCGTAATGGTTGCAGCATTAACCAGACCCGGCAGCGCTTCAGGCAACAGAACCTTGCGGATAATTTGCATCGGCGTTGCGCCCATTGCACGGGAGGCTTCAATCAGGCCTGATGGGATCTCAAGCAGGGCATTTTCCACCATACGAGCGATGAACGGTGCCGCGCCGACGGTTAAAGGAACGATAGCCGCCTGGAGACCGATGGACGTGCCGACGATCGCGCGAGTAAACGGAATCATCCACACCAGCAGAATGATGAAAGGAATGGAACGGAAGATGTTCACCAGCGCGGACATGCCGCGATAAAGCTTCGCGTTGGCGCTGATTTGGCCGGGACGCGTAATATACAGAAGCACACCCACTGGCAGGCCGATAACAAAGCCGAAGAAACCGGAAACAAACGTCATCGCCAGCGTTTCATACACGCCTTTTAACAGCAACCACATCATTGGCTCAGACATAACCCAGCACCTCTACTTTTACGTGTTGTTCTTTCAGCCAGGCAATGGCAGCTTCCGTGTTGTGATGTTCGCCGTGCATCTCGCACAGCATAATGCCGAACTTCACGCCGCCGGCGTAATCCATCTGCGCGCTGATAATGTTGCTATTCACATTAAAGGTGCGGGCGGTTTCGGACAGCAGCGGAGCATCAACAGACTGGCCGGTGAACTCAAGGCGCAGAAGCGGCACCGCCTCACCCTGTTTGTCACTGCTCAGGCGCTGGGCGTAATCTTCTGGGATATCCAGGTGCAGCGTGGACTGAATAAACTGCTGCGCGAGAGGCGTTTTAGGATGAGAGAACACTTCGCTCACCGTATCCTGCTCGATAAGCTCGCCGTCGCTGATAACCGCGACGCAATCGCAAATACGCTTAACTACATCCATTTCATGAGTGATCAGCAGGATGGTCAATCCCAGGCGACGGTTAATGTCTTTCAGTAATTCCAGGATGGAGCGAGTGGTTGCCGGATCCAGCGCGCTGGTGGCTTCATCACACAGCAGCACTTTTGGATTGCTGGCCAGCGCACGGGCAATCGCTACGCGCTGTTTCTGCCCGCCGGACAGGTTTGCCGGGTAGACATCATGCTTTTCGCTTAAGCCAACAAGATCAAGCAGCTCCTTCACGCGGCGGTTAACTTCTTCGCGTGGCGTGTTGTCCAGCTCTAGCGGCAAGGCAACGTTACCGAACACCGTGCGGGATGAGAGCAGGTTAAAGTGCTGGAAGATCATACCAATCTGGCGGCGTGCTTTCGTTAATTGACCTTCTGACAGCGTCGTCAACTCCTGGCCATCAACCAGCACGGAGCCTTGCGTTGGACGCTCAAGCAGGTTCACGCAGCGGATCAGGGTACTTTTACCCGCGCCAGATGCGCCAATCACGCCATAAATTTGCCCAGCAGGAACGTGCAGACTGACGTTATTCAACGCCTGTATGTTGCGGTTCCCTTGCTGAAACACTTTGGTGATGTTTGAAAGTTTAATCATTAGGTTATTTATTATCGTATAAGAGTTAGCCGTGGCATTTTCTACTGCCGATAACGGGCGATGACCGTCATCGATATGGATGTTAAGGCATCCAGACGTCTAAATCAATCGGGGCGTGATTGTCTGTTCTCTCAGGCACCCCAAATCATGCGATACTAAGCACAACTATTCAGTATCAGGAGTTACCAAGTGGCACAGTCTGTCCCCGCTATCTTCCTCGACCGAGACGGCACAATTAATGTTGATCATGGTTACGTCCATGAAGTCGACCAGTTTGAATTCATCGATGGCGCAATCGATGCCATGCGTGAACTAAAAGAGATGGGCTATGCCCTGGTGCTGGTGACGAACCAGTCGGGTATCGCGCGCGGTATGTTCACCGAAGATGATTTCGAGAACCTCACCGAATGGATGGACTGGTCTCTGGCAGACCGTGGCGTCGATCTCGATGGCATCTATTACTGCCCGCATCATCCCGAGGCAATAGTAGAAGAGTTTCGCCAAACCTGCGACTGCCGCAAGCCGCAGCCGGGCATGCTTCTGTCTGCGCGTGACTATCTGCACATCGATATGGCTTCTTCTTATATGGTTGGTGACAAAATTGAAGACATTCAGGCAGCCGCAGCAGCTCAGGTAGGAACAAAAGTACTGGTGCGCAGCGGCAAGCCAGTTACTGAAGAGGGTGAAGCGGCGGCAGATTTGGTGATTAATAGTCTCGCTGACCTGCCAAAAGCCATTAAAGCGCGTCAAAAATCAGCGTAACGATTAAAAAATACGCGGTCGGAAATTATTTTGAATTTAGGGGTTGTCAGCCTCCGAAAAATCCCTATACTGCGCCTCCACTGACACGGCACAACGGCTTACAAACCGGCCCGTCAGTCAGACGAAAGCGAAAATAAACGCTTGACTCTGAAAGAGGAAAGCGTAATATACGCCACCTCGAGTTACCCGGCGAAAGCGGCTAACTCACTGCTCTTTAACAATTTATCAGACAATCTGTGTGGGCACTCGCAGGGTTGATATCTCGGTACCTTCGGGTACAAAAAAATATCAAGTCTTGAAGAGTGACCAAGCAGTAATTCATTTAGTTGAATTATTACGAAAGTTAATTTTTGAGCACCGCTTCACGAGTTGAAGCAAATCAAGCTTTTAATTGAAGAGTTTGATCATGGCTCAGATTGAACGCTGGCGGCAGGCCTAACACATGCAAGTCGAGCGGCAGCGGAAAGTAGCTTGCTACTTTGCCGGCGAGCGGCGGACGGGTGAGTAATGTCTGGGAAACTGCCTGATGGAGGGGGATAACTACTGGAAACGGTAGCTAATACCGCATAACGTCGCAAGACCAAAGAGGGGGACCTTCGGGCCTCTTGCCATCAGATGTGCCCAGATGGGATTAGCTAGTAGGTGGGGTAATGGCTCACCTAGGCGACGATCCCTAGCTGGTCTGAGAGGATGACCAGCCACACTGGAACTGAGACACGGTCCAGACTCCTACGGGAGGCAGCAGTGGGGAATATTGCACAATGGGCGCAAGCCTGATGCAGCCATGCCGCGTGTATGAAGAAGGCCTTCGGGTTGTAAAGTACTTTCAGCGAGGAGGAAGGCATTGTGGTTAATAACCGCAGTGATTGACGTTACTCGCAGAAGAAGCACCGGCTAACTCCGTGCCAGCAGCCGCGGTAATACGGAGGGTGCAAGCGTTAATCGGAATTACTGGGCGTAAAGCGCACGCAGGCGGTTTGTTAAGTCAGATGTGAAATCCCCGGGCTCAACCTGGGAACTGCATTTGAAACTGGCAAGCTTGAGTCTTGTAGAGGGGGGTAGAATTCCAGGTGTAGCGGTGAAATGCGTAGAGATCTGGAGGAATACCGGTGGCGAAGGCGGCCCCCTGGACAAAGACTGACGCTCAGGTGCGAAAGCGTGGGGAGCAAACAGGATTAGATACCCTGGTAGTCCACGCCGTAAACGATGTCGACTTGGAGGTTGTTCCCTTGAGGAGTGGCTTCCGGAGCTAACGCGTTAAGTCGACCGCCTGGGGAGTACGGCCGCAAGGTTAAAACTCAAATGAATTGACGGGGGCCCGCACAAGCGGTGGAGCATGTGGTTTAATTCGATGCAACGCGAAGAACCTTACCTACTCTTGACATCCACAGAATTCGGTAGAGATACCTTAGTGCCTTCGGGAACTGTGAGACAGGTGCTGCATGGCTGTCGTCAGCTCGTGTTGTGAAATGTTGGGTTAAGTCCCGCAACGAGCGCAACCCTTATCCTTTGTTGCCAGCGGTTCGGCCGGGAACTCAAAGGAGACTGCCAGTGATAAACTGGAGGAAGGTGGGGATGACGTCAAGTCATCATGGCCCTTACGAGTAGGGCTACACACGTGCTACAATGGCGCATACAAAGAGAAGCGACCTCGCGAGAGCAAGCGGACCTCATAAAGTGCGTCGTAGTCCGGATCGGAGTCTGCAACTCGACTCCGTGAAGTCGGAATCGCTAGTAATCGTGGATCAGAATGCCACGGTGAATACGTTCCCGGGCCTTGTACACACCGCCCGTCACACCATGGGAGTGGGTTGCAAAAGAAGTAGGTAGCTTAACCTTCGGGAGGGCGCTTACCACTTTGTGATTCATGACTGGGGTGAAGTCGTAACAAGGTAACCGTAGGGGAACCTGCGGTTGGATCACCTCCTTACCTAATAGATACAACCCGCGTAGTGCTCACACAGATTGTCTGATAGAAAACGAGCAGTAAAACCTTATAGGCTTGTAGCTCAGGTGGTTAGAGCGCACCCCTGATAAGGGTGAGGTCGGTGGTTCAAGTCCACTCAGGCCTACCAAACTTCTCTCCATGCTGTGTTGCGCCCCCGCTCACATACTCAAGTATGCTTCGCGGTGACGCGCCTTGCCTGTAAAGAAGTTAAGGTAACATAAGGTTTTACGAAATCGATGGGGCTATAGCTCAGCTGGGAGAGCGCCTGCCTTGCACGCAGGAGGTCAGCGGTTCGATCCCGCTTAGCTCCACCATCATTTCACGCTCACACAATACTTCCGAGTGTACCGTACAGCGGTGTACTGCGAAGTATTTGCTCTTTAAAAATCCGGAACAAGCTGAAAATTGAAACGACATGTCGTCTCATTCCTCCGTAATAAGGAATGGGAATACGATATGTTCGAGTCTCTCAAATTTTCACAACGTCGATTGTGTCTTACGAGACACCTTCGGGTTGTGAGGTTAAGCGACTAAGCGTACACGGTGGATGCCCTGGCAGTCAGAGGCGATGAAGGACGTGCTAATCTGCGATAAGCGTCGGTAAGGTGATATGAACCGTTATAACCGGCGATTTCCGAATGGGGAAACCCAGTGTGATTCGTCACACTATCGTTAAGCCAATACATAACTTAACGAAGCGAACCGGGGGAACTGAAACATCTAAGTACCCCGAGGAAAAGAAATCAACCGAGATTCCCCCAGTAGCGGCGAGCGAACGGGGAGCAGCCCAGAACCTGAATCAGTTTGTGTGTTAGTGGAAGCGTCTGGAAAGTCGCAGGGTACAGGGTGATACTCCCGTACACTAAAATGCATATTCTGTGAGTTCGAAGAGTAGGGCGGGACACGTGGTATCCTGTCTGAATATGGGGGGACCATCCTCCAAGGCTAAATACTCCTGACTGACCGATAGTGAACCAGTACCGTGAGGGAAAGGCGAAAAGAACCCCGGCGAGGGGAGTGAAACAGAACCTGAAACCGTGTACGTACAAGCAGTGGGAGCCTCATTTATGGGGTGACTGCGTACCTTTTGTATAATGGGTCAGCGACTTATATTCTGTAGCAAGGTTAACCGTATAGGGGAGCCGCAGGGAAACCGAGTCTTAACTGGGCGTTAAGTTGCAGGGTATAGACCCGAAACCCGGTGATCTAGCCATGGGCAGGTTGAAGGTTGGGTAACACTAACTGGAGGACCGAACCGACTAATGTTGAAAAATTAGCGGATGACTTGTGGCTGGGGGTGAAAGGCCAATCAAACCGGGAGATAGCTGGTTCTCCCCGAAAGCTATTTAGGTAGCGCCTCGTGAACTCATCTTCGGGGGTAGAGCACTGTTTCGGCTAGGGGGCCATCCCGGCTTACCAACCCGATGCAAACTACGAATACCGAAGAATGTTATCACGGGAGACACACGGCGGGTGCTAACGTCCGTCGTGAAGAGGGAAACAACCCAGACCGCCAGCTAAGGTCCCAAAGTCATGGTTAAGTGGGAAACGATGTGGGAAGGCACAGACAGCCAGGATGTTGGCTTAGAAGCAGCCATCATTTAAAGAAAGCGTAATAGCTCACTGGTCGAGTCGGCCTGCGCGGAAGATGTAACGGGGCTAAACCATGCACCGAAGCTGCGGCAGCGACACTATGTGTTGTTGGGTAGGGGAGCGTTCTGTAAGCCGTCGAAGGTGAACTGTGAGGTTTGCTGGAGGTATCAGAAGTGCGAATGCTGACATAAGTAACGATAAAGCGGGTGAAAAGCCCGCTCGCCGGAAGACCAAGGGTTCCTGTCCAACGTTAATCGGGGCAGGGTGAGTCGACCCCTAAGGCGAGGCCGAAAGGCGTAGTCGATGGGAAACAGGTTAATATTCCTGTACTCGGTGTTACTGCGAAGGGGGGACGGAGAAGGCTATGTTAGCCGGGCGACGGTTGTCCCGGTTTAAGCATGTAGGCGGAGAGTTTAGGTAAATCCGGACTCTTATTAAACGCTGAGGTGTGATGACGAGGCACTACGGTGCTGAAGTAACAAATGCCCTGCTTCCAGGAAAAGCCTCTAAGCATCAGGTAACATCAAATCGTACCCCAAACCGACACAGGTGGTCAGGTAGAGAATACCAAGGCGCTTGAGAGAACTCGGGTGAAGGAACTAGGCAAAATGGTGCCGTAACTTCGGGAGAAGGCACGCTGTCGTTAGGTGAAGCGATTTACTCGTGGAGCTGAAGGCAGTCGAAGATACCAGCTGGCTGCAACTGTTTATTAAAAACACAGCACTGTGCAAACACGAAAGTGGACGTATACGGTGTGACGCCTGCCCGGTGCCGGAAGGTTAATTGATGGGGTCAGCCGCAAGGCGAAGCTCTTGATCGAAGCCCCGGTAAACGGCGGCCGTAACTATAACGGTCCTAAGGTAGCGAAATTCCTTGTCGGGTAAGTTCCGACCTGCACGAATGGCGTAATGATGGCCAGGCTGTCTCCACCCGAGACTCAGTGAAATTGAACTCGCTGTGAAGATGCAGTGTACCCGCGGCAAGACGGAAAGACCCCGTGAACCTTTACTATAGCTTGACACTGAACACTGGTCCTTGATGTGTAGGATAGGTGGGAGGCTTTGAAGCGTGGACGCCAGTCTGCGTGGAGCCAACCTTGAAATACCACCCTTTAATGGCTGGTGTTCTAACGTAGACCCGTTATCCGGGTTGCGGACAGTGTCTGGTGGGTAGTTTGACTGGGGCGGTCTCCTCCTAAAGCGTAACGGAGGAGCACGAAGGTTAGCTAATCACGGTCGGACATCGTGAGGTTAGTGCAAAGGCATAAGCTAGCTTGACTGCGAGAGTGACGGCTCGAGCAGGTGCGAAAGCAGGTCTTAGTGATCCGGTGGTTCTGAATGGAAGGGCCATCGCTCAACGGATAAAAGGTACTCCGGGGATAACAGGCTGATACCGCCCAAGAGTTCATATCGACGGCGGTGTTTGGCACCTCGATGTCGGCTCATCACATCCTGGGGCTGAAGTAGGTCCCAAGGGTATGGCTGTTCGCCATTTAAAGTGGTACGCGAGCTGGGTTTAGAACGTCGTGAGACAGTTCGGTCCCTATCTGCCGTGGGCGCTGGAGAATTGAGGGGGGCTGCTCCTAGTACGAGAGGACCGGAGTGGACGCATCACTGGTGTTCGGGTTGTCATGCCAATGGCATTGCCCGGTAGCTAAATGCGGAAGAGATAAGCGCTGAAAGCATCTAAGCGCGAAACTTGCCCCGAGATGAATTCTCCCTGACTCCCTGAGAGTCCTGAAGGAACGTTGAAGACTACGACGTTGATAGGCTGGGTGTGTAAGCGTAGCGATACGTTGAGCTAACCAGTACTAATGATCCGTGAGGCTTAACCTTACAACACCGAAGGTGTTTTGGTGAGAGAGACGATATAATTTTCAGCTGGTCCGAGATTGAATCAATGGTTACGTGGATAACGTAACGGTTGATAAACAGAATATGCCTGGCGGCACTAGCGCGGTGGTCCCACCTGACCCCATGCCGAACTCAGAAGTGAAACGCCGTAGCGCCGATGGTAGTGTGGGGTCTCCCCATGCGAGAGTAGGGAACTGCCAGGCTCTAAATTCAGAAGTAAAACCGGAGTAAAATCTGGTGCTGTAAGAAATTCGGTGGAGCGGTAGTTCAGTCGGTTAGAATACCTGCCTGTCACGCAGGGGGTCGCGGGTTCGAGTCCCGTCCGTTCCGCCACTTATTAAGCCCTGAGTCATAAGACTCAGGGCTTTTTTCTTGTCTAAATTCCTGAAAAAAAACTCCATTATTGCTAATAACGCAATTATCTTCTGCATTTACCTCCCTTTTTCGCCATAGTTATCTGCCTCATACTCCTCGTAATACAAACACATATCCCCATTCGAGGTAAATAATGACAATTCCTGCATTTGGCTTAGGTACTTTTCGCTTAAAAGATGACGTGGTAATCGCATCGGTTAAAACAGCATTAGAACTCGGCTACCGTGCTATCGATACCGCACAAATCTATGACAACGAAGCGGCCGTTGGACAGGCTATTGAAGAGAGCGGTGTAGCGCGTAGTGACCTGTTTATTACTACCAAAATCTGGATTGAAAACCTCAGCAAAGACAACCTGATTCCAAGCCTGAAAGAAAGCCTGCGTAAACTGCGTACCGACTATGTCGATCTCACGCTAATCCACTGGCCATCGCCAAACGACGCCGTGCCCGTGGCCGAGTGTATGCAGGCCCTTCTGGAAGCGAAGAAAGAAGGCTTAACGCGTCAGATTGGTATCTCTAACTTCACTATCGATCTGATGCATAAGGCAATTGACGCGGTGGGCGCAGAAAATATTGCCACCAACCAGATCGAACTTTCACCCTATTTGCAAAACACGAAAGTCGTTGAATGGGCAGAGCAACACGGTATTCATATCACGTCTTATATGACCCTGGCTTATGGCAAAGCGCTGGCTGACGAAGTGATTGGCGGGATTGGTAAAAAACACGGTGCAACCCCTGCGCAGGTCATTCTGGCATGGGCGATACAGCTGGGCTATGCGGTTATTCCATCTTCTACGAAGCGTGAAAACCTGCAGAGTAACCTTCAGGCACAGGCATTGAGATTGGATCCTGAAGATATGACGGCCATTGCGGCGCTGGAGTGTAATGACCGCCTTGTCAGCCCGGAAGGACTGGCTCCTCAGTGGGATTAATTTCCCTTACAGCCCCTGCGGGGGCTGCTTCACGTGCTCGCTTAAAAAATCTATAAATGCCCTAATCCGCGTACTCACCGCCCGGTCGCTGTAGTACACGGCGCTGAAAGGCATCTCGACAGGCAAAAGTTTATCAACCATCAGTTCCACAAAACTGCCCTCGCTAATTTCCTGATTAATCATATAGTCCGAAAGACAGGCAATACCGTTGCCCATCAGGCAAAGCTGTTTTAGCGTTTCACCGCTATTTGAGGTAATGCCGGGCTTAATATCGTAGAGCTGCCCGTCAACCTGCGCTACCGGCCAGCGATTGAGGCTTGCCGTTTCTGAAAACCCAAGGCACACATGATCCTTTAGATCCTCTGCACTCTGCGGCACGCCATATTCAGCAAGGTATTCCGGAGAAGCAATAATCTTTCGATAACTGGCAAATAGCGGCCTGGCGCGAAGGCTCGAATCCGTTAACGTTCCGGCTCGGATAGCAACATCCACCTTGCGTTCGATTAGGTTGATGAATGTTTCTGATGAGATAAGCGAAAGCGTCATCTCGGGATAGCGCTCGCGGAATGGCTTAACCAGCGGCATCAGCAGGTGCAGCATAACCGGCGTCGCTGCGTCAATGCGTAAAAGCCCGCGAGGAGTCTGCCGGGTTTCCATTAGCTCGTTCTCCGCTGCCGCCATCTCCTGCAGGATTTGCTGCACGCGGCGGAAGTAGCGCTCGCCTTCTTCTGTCAGACTCAACTGCCGGGTTGTTCGGTTTAGCAAGCTTACGCCGAGCTTCATCTCGAGCTTCTTCACCGCGCGGCTCACGGCCGAATTGGCCTGGCCCAGCTGTTCCGCCGCCCGGCTAAAGCTCCCGCTTTCAACAACGGCGACAAAGATCGCCAGTTCTTCAGATGTCGCCTTCATTGTTGCTCCTGAAGCAAAATTATATTGATATTTTGCATATTTTTGTTATTTAACCATCTCGCCATACTACGTGTCATCAAAAGACACCTGCTATGGAGTAAATTATGCCTCTGGCGCTTCTGGCACTGACTATCAGTGCGTTCGCAATCGGTACTACCGAGTTTGTTATTGTTGGCCTGGTTCCTACCATCGCCGAGCAGCTTTCTATTTCACTGCCCTCTGCCGGGCTGCTCGTTTCAATCTATGCGCTGGGCGTCGCCGTTGGTGCGCCGGTGCTGACCGCCATAACAGCTAAGCTACCGCGTAAACAGCTGCTGATTGGCCTGATGGTGTTATTCACCGCAGGCAATCTCCTGGCATGGCTTTCGCCAAACTATGAAACGCTGGTCATCGCCCGCCTGTTAACGGGGCTTGCCCACGGCGTGTTCTTCTCGATTGGGTCTACCATCGCAACTAGCCTTGTCCCGAAGGAAAAAGCCGCCTCCGCAATTGCTATCATGTTTGGTGGCCTCACCGTTGCGCTGGTCACCGGCGTGCCGTTAGGGACTTTCATCGGTCAGCATTTTGGCTGGCGTGAAACCTTCCTCGCCGTTTCATTCATCGGTGTTATTGCATTGTTCACCAGTATGATTCTGGTACCGAAAAATATTCCGACCCGCGCCGTTGCGAGTCTGAAAGATCAGCTCAAGGTATTGACCCATCCTCGCTTGGTCATTATCTATGCCATCACCGCGCTGGGATATGGCGGCGTATTCACCGCATTTACCTTCCTGGCACCGATGATGCAGGATCTTGCCGGCTATTCCCCGGCGGCGGTAAGCTGGATTCTGTTGGGATATGGCGTCTCGGTTGCCATCGGAAATATATGGGGTGGCAAGCTTGCGGATCGTCACGGTGCTGTTCCCGCTTTGACATTTATATTTGCCGCTCTGGCAGTACTGCTACTGGTATTCCAGTTTACCGCCAGTTCGCATATTGCCGCGTTGGTTACGGTTCTGGTGATGGGCATCTTCGCTTTCGGTAACGTCCCCGGTCTTCAGGTTTACGTAGTTCAGAAGGCCGAAGAGTTCACGCCAAATGCCGTAGATGTTGCTTCTGGCCTGAATATCGCAGCTTTTAACATCGGGATTGCGATGGGGTCGGTCATTGGCGGGCAGACAGTGCAAAGCTACGGCCTCGATCAAACCCCGTGGATCGGTGCAGTTATCGTCGTCGGCGCGCTGCTGCTGATTGGCGTCAGCGGGCGCCTGGACAAACGAAGCGAAGTCGCCATTGGCTAACGACAAGGGGGAGGGCGTGAGTATTTTGTTACGCTCTTCTCCGTCAACGGTTTGTAATGGTCATTGAAACTCTGCGATAAAGTCCCTATAACTGAAAGACCGCCCTCCGTCAGAGGGCACTTTCGTTACAGAGGTCGTTAGTCTAACGTGCGTAAAAATACCTATGCCATGCGGTATGTCGCCGGTCAGCCCGCAGAACGTATCCTGCCGCCTGGTTCATTTGCGACTATTGGTCAGGCATTGCCACCCGGCGAGCCCTTACCTGGCGAAGGTAACCTGCGCGTTCTGGTGTGGAATATTTTCAAACAGCAGCGAGCCGACTGGCTTTCGGTGTTGCAGAACTTCGGCAAAGATGCCCATCTGGTTCTGCTGCAGGAAGCGCAAACGACCCCTGAGCTGGTGACCTTCGCGACCAGCAACTATCTGGCAGCGGATCAGGTTCCAGCATTTGTTCTGCCTCAGCATCCCTCCGGCGTGATGACGCTGTCCGCAGCTCATCCTGTATATTGTTGCCCGTTGAGGGAGCGCGAGCCCATTCTTCGCCTCTCCAAATCTGCCCTAGTCACCGTCTATCCCTTACCCGATGGCCGCCTATTAATGGTGGTAAATATTCACGCGGTGAATTTTAGTCTGGGCGTGGACGTGTACAGCAAACAGCTCGGCCCTATAGGCGATCAGATTGGCCATCACAATGGCCCGGTGATCATGGCCGGGGATTTCAATGCCTGGAGCCGTCCGCGTATGAATGCGCTGTACCGCTTCGCGCGTGAAATGTCGCTGCGTGAAGTGCGTTTCACCGACGATCATCGCCGTCGTGCTTTTGGCCGTCCGCTGGACTTCGTTTTCTACCGTGGTCTGAACGTCACCGAAGCATCGGTGTTGGTGACCCGCGCTTCCGATCACAACCCGCTACTCGTCGAATTTCGTCCCGGCAAGCCTGAGCTGAAGTAAGGTTAGTCAGGTCTGCCGGTGGGCAGACCCGTGTGCTGCCCTTTCAATTACTCAAACGCAAGGACAATACGATGGCAACACAGTCTCACCACGATAAAGTCGATCAACAGTTTGGATCGCAGGCCAGCGCTTACCTGAAAAGCGCTGTACACGCTGCTGGACGCGATCTCGAGCGTCTGAGCGCTCGTCTGGCGGCTTTCCCGCAGGCAAAACTGCTCGATATGGGATGCGGGGCTGGACACGCCAGTTTCATTGCGGCGGCGCAGGTGAGAGAGGTGGTTGCTTACGATCTTTCAGAAAAGATGCTGGGCGTTGTCAGCGATGCGGCGCAAACGCGCGGATTAGAAAACATCACCACGCAGCAAGGCTATGCGGAAATCCTGCCGTTCGACGATGAAACTTTCGACGTTGTCATCAGCCGCTATTCAGCCCATCACTGGCACGACGTCGGCAAAGCGCTGCGTGAGGTTAAGCGCGTGCTTAAGCCGGGCGGGGTGGTCATCTTTATGGATGTAATGTCGCCTGGACATTCCGTGCTGGATATCTGGCTGCAAACGGTGGAAGCCCTGCGCGATACGTCCCACGTGCGTGACTACTCAAGCGGCGAATGGCTGAGCATGTTTAATGACGCGGGCCTCGTCACGCAGAACCTGCTGTGCGACCGTCTGCACCTGGAGTTTTCGAGCTGGATCGCAAGAATGAGAACCCCAGCGGTACTGGCCGAAGCCATTCGCACCTACCAGCAAAGCGCATCAGATGAGGTCCAGCGCTACTTTGAACTGCAGAACGATGGCTCGTTTAGCAGCGACATCGTCATGCTTGAGGCGACGAAGCCTTGAGATGAAAAACAAAAAAGGCACCTAAAAAGGTGCCTTTTTCTTTGATTAACAATCACGTATCTGGCGTAGAGTTGTTGCTAACAAACAGCGTTAACTGATCGCCCGGTTTCAAATTATCCGTATCGTCGTTCCAGCGCAAAACATCTTTGATGTTCACACCGTGACGCTTCGCAATACTCGACAAGGAGTCGCCCTTGCGCACCTTATAGGTGATGCTATCGTTGTTGGCTAAACGCTCACCGCCGTTTTTAACGCTAAGAGTTTGGCCAACCTTAATATGCGCACCGCGAATACCGTTCCAGCTCTGCAAATCTTTAGCGCTTACGCCTAAGCGAGAAGCGATGCTCGAAAGGGTATCACCCGAACGAACCTTGTAAGATTTGTTGCTGCCAGCGCTGAGGCGGTTATCCGCCATCAATGTTGGCTGTACGGCTGCGATCTCACCCGATGCGAGAGAAGCTTTTAGCTGGTCGGCATGCTTCTTCGGCACCATCACATAACGCTGATTTTTGCCAACGGTAGACGTTTTTACGCCTGCGTTGAACGTTTTCAACGATGAAAGTGAAATCCCGGCCATCTCCGCAACCTGCGTCAGCTCGACGGGATTGCTGACTTCAACACGTGCTAAAGCACGGCTTTCGTCGGTGGTCGGCAAACGTACACCGTATTTTTGACTGTTCTTGAGAATATCGCTCAAGGCCAGCATCTTCGGCACGTAAATCTTGGTTTCCTGCGGCAGTGAAAGCGACCAGAAGTCCGTTGGTTTACCGCGGGATTTGTTCGCTTTAATGGCGTTCATCACGCGGCCTTCACCGCTGTTGTACGCTGCTACAGTGAGTAACCAGTCACCGTCAAACATCTTGTTCAAACGCTGCATCATGTCCAGTGCTGCGGTGGTGGAAGCCACTACGTCACGGCGTGCATCGTACGCTTTGGTCTGCTTAAGACCGTAATTGCGCCCCGTACTTGGAATAATCTGCCAAATGCCAGCTGCATTTGCGCCAGACGTCGCGTGGGGGTCAAAAGCGCTCTCCACTATGGGTAGCAGTACTAGTTCCATCGGCATGTTACGTTTTTTAACTTGCCCGGCAATCCAGTACATATACGGCTCTGCCCGTAATGTTACATCGTGGAGATAGCTCTTATTGCTTAGGTACTTCTGTTTCTGTTCGCGGATCCGGGTATTTTCCGGTATCCCCATCTTTAGCTCGTCGCCGATGAAGTTCCACAGGTTCTGATCTTGCGCGAGGAATGTCCCATCGTCCATCCATCGCGCCGAGGTCGCTCGACCAGTGTACTTTCCTGCTTCACCTTGACCAGCCGCAGACAGACTCTGCGCATGCTGTTGGATGTTAGCGTCATGCTTTGACGCCTGGCACCCCACAAGCAGGACAGTGGCGAGTAATATCGCTTTTGCCTTCATGTGTGTGTCAATGGTTGCTTAAAAGACGAGCAAGAATACATTTGACCGTTCGACAACACAACCAGAAAATTCAGAAGCTATCTTTCTTTGCGCGTAACCAGGCGAATATCTGCTGTGGTTGTTGCAAGTTTGTTTCTTTTCCAATTATTTCTTTTAAATCAGTATCTTCTGTTTTCAAAAAAACATTAATTTCACGTTCTAATTGTAACGTAGTCGGCAGAGTTGATTGGTTTTTTGCACGTAACTCCTTAACTTTTCGATAGTATCGGGTTAAACCCTCATCCTTCGGTAAAATACTTAAGGCAAATTGAATGTTGGATAATGTGTATTCATGTGCACAACAAATTAACGTTTCGGCGGGCAGTGAGTTAATCTTTTGAAATGATTGATACATTTGCTCTGGTGTGCCTTCGAAAAGTCTGCCGCAGCCGCCGGAAAACATCGTGTCGCCGCAAAAAAGATAAGGAAAATTAAAATAACAGATATGTCCTAAAGTGTGACCGGGTGTGGCAATTACACTAAATTCATACTTCAAAATATTGACCTTATCGCCTTCACCCACTACCCGGTTCGTTCCCTTATCTCGTGTCTCCTCGGGGCCATACACCACAAGGTCTGGGAAGTTTTGCAGAAGTTCTTTCACGCCGCCAACGTGGTCATGATGATGGTGGGTGAGCAAAATGGCTTCCGGCTGCCAGTGATTCTCAGCGATGGCTTTCAGCACCGGGGCCGCTTCGCCTGGGTCGACAATAATACATTTGCCCTGTTCGTCATTGAGAACCCAGATGTAGTTATCCTGGAAGGCGGGAATACTGTTAAGATTCATAATTCAACCTCTCGGCAAAGCGATTAGAAGGTAGTGATGAAACCGGCAAGGATACCTGACAATTTCACTTCACCGCATCATTGGGGACAGCTGCCCTGGGGGGAATACTACCGCGAGGCGCTGGAAAATCAGCTGCGCCCCTGGCTTGCTAAAATGTTCGGCTTTCACCTACTGAAAATAGGCAACCTTAGCGCAGAAATCGACACCAGCGCCTGCGCTATTTCACATCAGGTTAACGTCGCTTCGCAAGGTTCGCAGCTCCAGGTCATGGCCGACCCGCTGCATCTGCCCTTTGCTTCTAAATCCGTCGATGCCTGCCTGCTGGCGCATACGCTGCCCTGGAGTGCTGACCCGCACGGCCTGTTGCGCGAGGCGGATCGTGTCCTGATCGACGACGGCTGGCTTATCATCAGCAGCTTCAACCCGGTTAGCCTGCTGGGTCTTGGGAAAACGATCCCCTACCTGCGCAAGCGCGTGCCTTACAACAGCCGCATGTTTACGCCGATGCGCCAGTGTGACTGGCTCTCGCTGCTCAATTTCGAAGTGATGTATCAGCGCGGTTTTCAGGTTTTACCGTGGCAAAAGCAGGGCGGGAAAATGCTTAGTACCCACCTTCCGGCATTAGGGTGCATGCATGTGATCGTGGCGCGCAAGCGTACGCTGCCGTTAACGCTAAATCCGATGAAAAACCGCCAAGCGAAATCACAAATTCGCTCGGCGGTCGGGGCAACCCGTCAGTATCGTGAAGAAATTAAGCCTTCACGTCCGGCAGGTAGCCAACATCCTCAAGAGTAGGATTGGACGCGGCCTCGCGCGCAAGCTCGTCGCAGCGTTCGTTTTCCGGATGGCCCGCGTGGCCTTTTACCCACTCCCAGCTAATTTTATGTTCCTGCAGGGCGGCGTCCAGGCGCTGCCATAAATCGACGTTCTTCACCGGCTTTTTATCCGCCGTTTTCCAGCCGCGCTTTTTCCAGTTGTGGATCCACTGGGTGATCCCCTGGCGCACGTACTGGCTATCGGTACTGAGCACGATGTCACAAGGCTCAATCAGCGCCTCAAGCGCGACGATGGCCGCCATCATCTCCATCCGGTTATTGGTGGTCAAACGGTAGCCAACGCTGAATATTTTTTCATGCTGCTTATAACGTAGAATAGCGCCGTATCCACCCGGCCCTGGGTTACCGAGGCAAGAACCATCGGTGAATATTTCTACCTGTTTACGCATCTCTGGTAGACTTCCTGTGATTAAAAATCCAAGTCTGACATAAACGAGCGTTATGAGCACACCAATTACACGACAGATCGTCCTCGATACCGAAACCACCGGTATGAACCAGATCGGCGCTCACTACGAAGGCCATCGCATCATTGAAATCGGTGCCGTCGAAGTGGTTAACCGCCGCCTGACCGGCAATAACTTCCACGTCTATCTCAAGCCCGACCGGCTGGTGGACCCGGAGGCATTCGGCGTTCACGGCATCGCGGATGAGTTCCTGGCAGATAAACCGACCTTCGACCAGGTTGCCGATTCGTTCATGGACTACATTCGCGGCGCGGAACTTGTCATCCACAACGCCTCGTTTGATATCGGCTTTATGGATTACGAGTTTGGCATGCTCAAACGCGATATCCCGAAAACCGACACCTTCTGCAAAATTACCGACAGCCTGGCGCTCGCCCGTAAGATGTTTCCGGGCAAACGTAATAGCCTCGATGCGCTTTGCTCACGCTACGAAATAGACAACAGCAAGCGTACGCTGCACGGCGCGTTGCTCGATGCCCAGATTCTGGCCGACGTCTATCTGATGATGACCGGCGGCCAGACTACGCTGACCTTCTCTATGGAAGGCGACATTCAGCAGAAGCAGGGCGGTGACGGCATTCAGCGCGTGGTTAGAGGCGCAAGCGGCCTCCGCGTGATTCAGGCAAGCGACGAAGAAGTGGCGGCCCACGAATCGCGTCTCGATCTGGTACAGAAAAAAGGCGGCAGCTGCCTGTGGCGCATTTAAACCAGTGAGAACGCTCTAAAAAAGAGCATTCAGCCGATTTTTGCGGCAAACGATTCACTTTGTAAGAAAAACCGTTGACGGCCTGCGGGCCAGTCCGTAATATCCGCTTCGTTCCCGACGGGGGACAATGCGGAGCGGTAGTTCAGTCGGTTAGAATACCTGCCTGTCACGCAGGGGGTCGCGGGTTCGAGTCCCGTCCGTTCCGCCACAATTCAAAAGGCCTGAATCAGCAATGATTCAGGCCTTTGTCGTTTCTGGCGTTTAAAGCCGATCTTTCGACACGACAACCTGCGCCGTATATCCCGCCACCTCATTCTCTTTCTCACTGCGCGCCAGCAGGTTATAGCAGCCCGCGCTCAGAAACGCGCCGATAAACCAGCTGAAGTTAGCGATCTCGTGCAGAGAAGGAATAAAGCTAATCGTCAGGCAAACCGCTACCGACGGCACAAGCGCTGCAATTGCCTTCGGGTTAAAGCCGCCCTTGTACCAGTAGCGCCCCTTCGGTGAATCATCAAACAGATCGTCCACGTACACCTTGCTGCGCTTGATGATGTAGAAATCGGTGAGCAGAATTCCGAACAGCGGCCCGATAAAGGAACCCAGCACGTCCAGCGTGTAGTGAATCAGCTCCGGCGACTGGAACAGGTTCCACGGCGTCAGCAGCACGGACCCCACGGCAGCAATCATCCCGCCGGTGCGGAAGCTGATCTTCTGCGGCGAACAGTTAGAAAAATCAAAGGCGGGCGACACAAAGTTGGCGACGATATTAATGCCGATGGTGGCGGTGATCATCGTCAGCAGGCCAATCGCCATCGCCAGGCTGTTACCCACGTGGCTCACGGTTTCGATAGGATCGGTGATCATCTTGCCGAACAGCGACTGGGTGCCGGAAACAATCACCACCGTCACGATCGAAAACAGCAGGAAGTTAAACGGCAGCCCCCAGCGGTTGCCGCGGCGGATTTCCTTCATGCTCTTGCCGTAGCGCGAAAAGTCGCCGAAGTTCAGCAGCGGGCCGGAGAAGTATGAGACGACCAGCGCGGTGGCGGTCAGCATCTGCCAGGCCTGCTCGCCGGAGGTCAGCTGCTTGCTGGCAAGGGTAAAGGAAATGCCGTCAAAGCCGGTCTGGTAGAGGATCCACCCCGCCAGCGCCATCATCACCACGTAAACCGCAGGCCCGGCGATATCAATAAAGCGCTTAATCGCGTTCATGCCGCGCCAGAACACCATCGCCTGCAGCACCCACATAATGCCGAAGCACACCCAGCCCAGATGTGAAAGGCCGAGAAAATGCCCGACGGTCATCGGCGCAAGCGCAGGCCAGAACTTCAAAATCACCAGCATCAGCGCGTTGGCGGCGAGCCAAGTCTGGATGCCGTACCATGCAAAAGCGATAAGCCCGCGGATCACCGCCGGAATATTAGCCCCGAACACGCCAAACGCCTGGCGGCAAATGACCGCATAGGGCACGCCCGCCATCTGGCTAGGCTTGGCGACCAGGTTCGCGCAAAGCTGCACGATGCAGATCCCCACCAGCAGGCAAAGCAGCACCTGCCAGCTCGCCAGCCCCAGCGTGAAGAAGCTGGCGGCAACTACGTAGCCGCCCATGCTGTGGACGTCTGACATCCAGAAAGAAAAAATATTGTACCAGGACCAGCTCTGGTTGCGCGTCGGCGCGAGATCCTCGTTACACAGGCGCGGGCTGTAGCCAGCGTTAGCGCCGTCGGGCATGGCTGAATGGGTATGTTCAACGTTTGGCATGAAATCTGCTCCTTTCAAAAACAGATGCTGACGGAATGTCTGCAACTTTCGTTGCATGAACCAGGCCAGGTTTCATTTTTGAAGAAACAAAGGGCGTTCCGCGGCAAAATACCGCCTTAACAAAGCAATATTGATACTTAACATGCATTATCTTAGTGCAGATAAAGCGAGCAATGCCCGCAGGTGGTGCTCCACCGCCGGGTAAAAAGGCTAACAGGAGCGAGCATGACGCAACATTTGATTCAGGTAATCAATCCCAATACCAGCGTGGCGATGACCCATACCATCGCCGAGGCGGCGCGCAGCGTGGCCGCCCCCTCAAGCAAAATCATCGCGGTTTGCCCCTCGCAGGGCGTGGAATCGATTGAAGGCCATTTCGACGAGGCAATTGCCGCCATTGGCGTGCTGGAGCAAATCAGGCTTGGCAAAGAGCAGGGCGTCCACGGCCACGTGATTGCCTGCTTTGGCGACCCCGGCCTGCTGGCGGCGCGCGAGATGGCGAGCGGCCCGGTTATCGGCATTGCCGAAGCCGCGATGCACGCCGCAACGTTTGTCGCCACGCGCTTTTCCATCGTCACTACGCTGCCGCGCACGCTGATTATCGCCCGCCATCTTCTCCAGCAGTACGGCTTTGAACACCACTGCGCCGCGCTCCACGCCATCGACCTGCCGGTACTGGCTTTAGAAGATGGCACGGGTCTTGCTCAGGAAAAGGTACGCGAGCGTTGCATACGGGCGATAAAAGAGGACAACAGCGGGGCCATCGTGCTCGGCTGTGGCGGGATGGCGAATCTGGCGCGGGAGCTAACCGCTGAACTGGGCGTTCCGGTGATAGACGGCGTAACCGCAGCGGTGAAAATGGTGGAATCCCTTCTCGCGCTCGGCCTCGGCACCAGCAAGCACGGCGACCTCGCGTATCCGAATAAAAAGCCGCTATCCGGCTGTTTTGACATGCTGAGCTGACGTGCGGCTCGGCGCAAAAAGGAACTCAACCATGCAGGCCGAAGCCAAAAAAACCTACAGCTTTACCGAAAACTATCCGCGCGACATGAAGGGCTACGCCGGGCGTCCGCCGCACGCCCGGTGGCCCGGCAACGCACGACTCGCCGTTCAGTTTGTGCTGAATTTTGAAGAGGGCGGTGAAAACCACGTGCTGCACGGCGACGACGGCTCCGAGCAGTTTCTGTCCGATATCATCGGCGCGGCGAGCTATCCGGATCGCCATATGTCGATGGATTCTTTATATGAATACGGCTCGCGGGCCGGTTTCTGGCGCATCCACGACGAGTTTCAAAAGCGTGGCCTGACGCTCACCGTGTTCGGCGTGGCGATGGCGCTGGCGCGCAACCCGGCAATTGTCGAAGCCATCAAAGCCGCGGATTACGACGTTGTCAGCCACGGCTGGCGCTGGATCCACTATCAGCACCTCGACGCCGCCACCGAACGCCAGCACATGCACCAGGCCATCGAAATCCTCACCGACCTGTTCGGCAGCAGGCCGCTCGGCTGGTACACCGGGCGCGACAGCCCCAACACCCGGCGGCTGCTGGTGGAAAACGGCGGTTTTCTCTACGACAGCGACTACTACGGTGACGACCTGCCGTTCTGGAGCGAGGTCACCTGCGAAGACGGTACGGTGAAACCGCACCTCATCGTGCCCTACACGCTCGACGCCAACGACATGCGCTTCGCCACCGCGCAGGGCTTTAACACCGCCGAGCAGTTTTACACCTATCTGAAAGACAGCTTTGACGTGCTGTACGAAGAGGGGGAAACGGCACCAAAAATGATGTCGATCGGCATGCACTGCCGCCTACTCGGCCGTCCCGGCCGCTTCCGCGCCCTACAGCGCTTTCTGGATTACATTGGTCAGTTTGACGACGTGTGGATTTGCCGCCGCCAGGAAATCGCGGAGCACTGGGCGCGGGAGCACCCATTCAGCCGGGGAGAGATGTTGTAGGTCGGATAAGCGAAGCGCCATCCGACATTTGCGGCTGAGCCTACCCCATCAAACTTACGTGCGCCGCCACGATGCGCCAGCCGTAGGGGAACTTCACCCACGTCTGCATCTGGCGGCCGATTCGCTCGCTGCCGTCGCGGGTAAATTCGGTGCTCGCCACGGCCATATCGTCGCCGTAGGTGGTGATGGTCGTGTTATCCAGCAGCCGTTCCAACCCCTGCGACGAGCGGCCGGTGCGGAAAGCGCGGATCTCTTCAATGCCGTACAGATTCTCCGTCACGCCGTAGCGCACGGTGCGCGCGTCGTCCCAGAAAAGTTCGTCCAGCACGGCGATATCGTTGCCGATCAGCGCCTGTTCATAGCGATAAAACGCCGCCCGTACCTCGTTAAGAATGGCCGGACGGTCAATATTGTCACGCGTCATTTTACATCACCTTCACGTCTACGATTCCCTGCAGTTCGAGCAGTCGGGCGGCCTGCAAACAGTCTTCTTCGCGCCACGGGGCGGCTATCAGCTGTATGCCAATCGGCAGGCCGCTGGTGGTCGGCAAGGGCACCGTCACCACCGGTAAACCCAGAAATGAAATCGGCTGGGTGAGCATTCCCATACTGGCTTTTACCGGCAGATCTACCCCGTTGATTTGCATCGTTTGCTGACCAATAAGCGTTGCGCAACAGGGCGTTGCGGGCGCTATTAACACATCAAACGAGTCAAACAGGGGCAGAGTCTGGTCACGGAACCACGCGCGGAAACGCTGTGCCTGAGTGTACCATGCCGACGGAGTCATAGCGCCAGCTAACAGGCGTTCCCGGGAATGAGGCTCGAAGCGCCGCGGCCGGTCGCGCAGGGCGGGCAAATAGTGATTCCCCCCTTCGGCGGCGGTCAGCAAAAAGGCCGCCGAGCGCGCAAGCTCCGCCTGCGGCATTTCAACATAATCCTGTGCATTCAGCGCCTGCGCCGCCGTCGCCACGGCGTTTTTCGCCGCGCCGTCGCACCAGATTTCGAAAAAGCCGCCGAGCACCGCGCAGCGCAGCCCGCGTGGGTTACTGAGCTTATCGGTGACCGGCTCTGCGGCGCGCGCGGACTGGAAATCATCCGCACCGTCCGCTCCCTGAAGCATATCGTAGACCAGCGCTAAGTCATCCACGCTGCGGGCGAGCGGGCCGATATGATCGAGGCTTGCGACAAACGGCTGGCTGCCAGCGCGCGAAAGCCGCCCGAAGGTCGGCTTAAGGCCCAGCACGCCGCACAGCGAGGCGGGAACGCGAATCGAGCCGTTGGTGTCCGTGCCTAACGTGAAGTTCACCAGGCCTGCCGCGACGGCCGCCGCCGACCCGCCGGAAGATCCGCCCGCAACGCGTGAAAGATCCCGCGGATTGCGCGTGGCCCCGTAAAAGCTGTTCTCCGTGGTGAAGCCATAGGCATAGGCGTCCATGTTCAGCGCGCCGGCAAGCGTCGCCCCCGCTTTGTTTAGCCGGGTGATGGCAAACGCGTCGGCGGCGGCGGGGGGCAGATCGCTAAACAGTTCGGCTCCCGCAAGCGTCGTCACGCCTTTAATATCAAACAGATTTTTCACCGCGTAGGGCACGCCCGCGAGCGGCGGCAGGGTTTCGCCCCGCGCGCGCAGACCATCGACGGCGGCGGCTTCTTCCAGCATGCGCTGTAGCGTCAGCCCGGTAAAAGCGTTAAGCGACGGATTGTCCCGCTCGATGGCGGCCAGGGTTTGCTGCGCCAGCTCCCGGGCGGAAAAGCTGCCCAGCGCCAGCCCCTGCTGGATCTCGCGTATCGACAGCGCGCTCATAGCTTGTATACCCCGGCGACTTCCTGGCGCTGCGGCAGCCCAAAGGCCAGCAGCGGTTCGGCGAGCGTCGCCATGCGGGCAAGCTGCACCGCCAGCTCCGCGCGGCGCTCGTCGTCCAGCGGCACGTTGAGAAGCTGCTCCATCAGATTGATATAGGTGGGCCAGTCGAGTGATTGCGTCATTGTTTTCTCCTTAGAATCCGGCGGCGCTGCCGTTGCTGCGCGGGTCCCACGCGCCTTCGAGCATGCCGTTGGTGTGGCGCACGATGGCACCGGCGTGGCCTACCGCCTCGCTAAAGGCGGGCAGCGTCTCTACGTCGTGGCCCAGGCTGCGCAGGGTGGCGAAGGTTTCGGGGCTGAATCTGTCCTCAAGCTTCAGGCTGTCGGAGGCCTGGCCCCAGGTTCGGCCCAGCAGCCAGCGCGGGGCGCTGACCACAGACTGAAGCGGCATGCCCTGAACGACGTGGCGGGTGAAAATGGCGGCCTGGGTCTGCGGCTGCCCGTCGCCGCCCATCGATCCGTAAACCATCACGCGCCCATCGGCGAGCCGCGCCGCGGCGGGGTTAAGCGTGTGAAAAGGCTGTTTGCCCGGCGCAAGCGCCAGTAGGTGTTGAGGATTGAGGCTGAACGCCGCGCCGCGGTTTTGCCACAGCACGCCGCTTTTCGGCAGCACCACGCCGCTGCCAAACTCGTGGTAAATGCTCTGGATAAACGACACCGCCAGCCCGCCGTTGTCGATAACGCCCATCCACACCGTGTCGCCGGGGCCTTTGCCGGAGCCCCACGCGGCGGCTTTGCCATCGTCGATTTGCCCGGCAAGGGCGGCGAGCGGCTCCGGCTCCAGCAGGCTCTGAATCGAGGTGGTGATATGGCGCGGGTCGGTGATATAGCGGTCGCGCAGCGCGAAGGCTTTTTTGGTCGCCTCCACGATGCGGTGCACGGTCTGCGCCTCGTCGGCTTCGTCCATCGCCAGACTATCGGTGATGCCGAGGATCGCCAGCGACACCAGCCCCTGGGTCGGCGGCGTCATATTGTAGATATCGCCATGCCGGTGGTTCAGGTGCAGCGGAATGCGGCGCTTTGCACGCTGGGCGGCAAGATCCTGATAGCTTATCGGCATTCCCAGACCGCTCAGCTCCTCGGCCATCAGCGCGGCGAGCGGGCCACGATAAAAGCTTTCAAGCCCCTCAACGGTCAGACGTGACAGCGTTTCAGCTAGCTTCGGCTGGGTAAAGCGGCTGCCGGGGCGGGGAATTTCGCCGCGCGCGAGAAAGGTTTCCGCAAAGCCCGGCATCTCCACCAGCTCGGCGTACTTGCCGTGCGTGGCGTCCGTCTGCGACTGGGTTACGGGAATGCCGTCGGCGGCGTAGCGAATCGCATCCGCCAGCAGTCGGGAAAGGGGAAGCTGCCCGCCGCCAAGCTGCGCGGAGACCTTCAGCGCCTCCTCCCAGCCGCTTATCGTTCCCGGCACGGTTAATGCAGACTTTGGCCCACGGTGGGGGATCGTCTGCTCTCCGGAATAAAAATCGAAGGTGGCGAGCGAGCCCGCCGCGCCGCTGGCGTCAATGGCAATCGGCTCGCCCTCGGGCGGCACGATAAGCCAGAAGCCGTCGCCGCCAATGCCGTTCATGTGCGGATAAACGACGGCGATGGTTGCGGCGGCGGCCACCATCGCCTCGATTGCGTCGCCGCCGTGGCGTAAGACAGAAAGCGCCGTTTCACTGGCGAGATGGTGCGGCGTTACCGCCATGCCCGAGGGCGCCATATTGCTTTGCATCCGTTGTTATCTCTTTGCAGCAGGGGGCCAGGCGTTAAGCCAAGCAAGAGCTGTTCCAGGTTGACGGGCGGCGCAGGCGTGTGTCAGGCTCGCATGAAACAAAAGTTACAGGAGTCATTGTGAAACAGTTAGATGAGCGGCTGCGCGCTTCATACGACCAGCTTTCCCCACAGGAACAACGGGTTGCGTCGTTTATCGTCGATCATTTTGATGACCTGATTAGCTACAATAGCGCCGAGCTTGCGCGCCTATCCGGCGTCTCCAAGGCCACGGTGAGCCGCCTGTTCAAGCGCCTCGGCTACGACCGCTACAAGGACATGCGCGAGGAGCTGCGTACCCTGCGCCAGAGCGGAATGCCGCTCACCGAAAACCGTGACGCGGTGCAGGGCAACACCCTGCTGGCCCGTCATTACAAGCAGGAAATGGCGAACCTGACGCACTGGGTGAACGCGCTGGATACCCAGCAGTTTGCCGAAGTGGTGGCAGCACTTGTGAACGGCAGGCGCGTGTTTATCATCGGAATGCGCAACTCGTGGCCGGTGGCGATGCACCTGCGCCAGCAGCTTTTGCAAAGCCGCAGCGACGTTTACCTGCTGCCGCAGCCGGGGCAGACGCTGGGCGAGGAGCTGGTAGATATCGGCGAGCAGGACTGCGTGGTGGTGATTGCGTTTCGCCGCCGTCCGCGCATCATCAGGCCGCTGCTGGAAAACCTCCACGCGCGCGGCGTTCCGCTATTGGTGATGAGCGAGGCGCAGGCGTCGGGTCTTTCGGCACATTGCCGCTGGCATCTGGCCGCGCCGCTGGAAAGCGTGTCCGCCTTCGACAGCTACAGCAGCGCGATGAGCCTCGTCAATCTGCTGGCGAACGCCGTGCTGCACGAGGCGCTGACCACCGGGCGGCAGCGCATCCATCAGATTGCCGATCTCTACGGCGAACTCGACGAGCTGGAACAGCGCTAGCGCACCGAAAAGGTGCGATTGCACGCTGCGGGTGAGCCGTTCTGGTTCACCCTTCAGTAACCCTTACATCTGGCGAAACGCCTGAATTACCCGCGCCTTCCTGCCCCACATAATTTCTGGTCACTTTTCCCGCGTCGTGGCACATTAGTTGCAAAACCCTCCCCTAAGAATCTTTTGTTTCATACAGAATAAAAGGAACTGCCATGTCGACTCATCAGGAGTATTCACAGGTCAACCCGCCGCACCGCCTGCTCATGGGGCCGGGGCCGATTAACGCCGACCCGCGCGTGCTGCGCGCGATGGCAAGCCAGCTTGTCGGGCAGTACGACCCGGTAATGACCGGCTACATGAACGAAGTGATGGCGCTGTACCGCGAGCTTTTCCGCACGCAAAACCGCTGGACCATGCTGGTGGACGGCACCTCGCGCGCGGGCATCGAAGCGATTTTAGTTTCCGCTATTCGCCCCGGCGACCGGGTGCTGGTGCCGGTGTTTGGTCGCTTCGGACATCTGCTGTGCGAGATTGCCCGCCGCTGCCGCGCGGAGGTTCACACGATTGAAGTGCCGTGGGGCCAGGTCTTTACGCCGGAGCAGATAGAAGACGCGATCAAAACCGTGAAGCCGCGCCTGCTGCTGACGGTGCAGGGCGATACGTCGACCACCATGCTGCAACCGCTCGCGGAGCTGGGCGACATTTGCCGCCGCCACGGCGTGCTGTTTTACACCGATGCGACCGCCTCATTCGGCGGCAACGCGCTCGAAACCGACGCCTGGGGCCTGGATGCGGTATCCGCCGGGCTGCAAAAATGCCTCGGCGGCCCGTCCGGCAGCTCGCCGATTACCCTGAGCGAAAAAATGGAACAGGTCATTCGCCGCCGTAAATGCGTTGAAGAGGGCATCCGCAACGCCTCGCACCGGGACGGCGACGACGAAATGATCTACTCCAACTATTTCGATCTCGGCATGGTGATGGACTACTGGGGGCCGGAGCGCTTAAACCATCACACCGAAGCCACCAGCATGCTGTTTGCCGCCCGCGAATGCGCGCGCGTGATCCTGGAAGAAGGGTTGGAGCGCGGCATTGCCCGTCACGAACTTAACGGCCGCGCGCTGCTCGCCGGTATCCAGGGGATGGGCCTTGAAACCTTCGGCGACCTGAACCACAAAATGAACAACGTCCTCGGCGTGGTTATCCCTTCGGCGGTACACGGCGAGGAGGTGCGCAAAATGCTGCTGGAAGACTTCCACATCGAAATCGGCACCTCGTTCGGGCCGCTGCAGGGCAAAATCTGGCGCATCGGCACCATGGGCTATAACGCCCGCAAAGACTGCGTGCTGCAAACGCTGACCGCGCTCGAAGCGGTGCTGAACCGGCTTGGGTTCAAATCGACGCAGGGCGCGGCGATGCAGGCGGCATGGGACGTCTACGCACGGGAAACCCGCTGATGGTCAAACTTATGATGAGTCCCGATGAGGCCGCCGCGGCGGCCCGTCGCGTCATGCTGCGGGCGGACGAGCTTGCGGCAATCAGCGAAACGCCGGACGGCCTGACGCGCGTCTACCTTTCGCCGGAGCATCTGCACGCCAACCGCCTGGTGGCGGGCTGGATGGAACAAATCGGCATGACCACCTGGCAGGACGCGGTGGGCAACGTCTGCGGCCGCTACGAAGGGGCAGGCGAGGGCGCGCCCGCCATCCTGCTTGGCTCGCATCTGGATACCGTGCGCAACGCCGGGCGCTACGACGGCATGCTCGGCGTGCTGGCCGCGCTTGAGGTCGTCGCCTTTCTTTATCGGCACGATATGCAGCTGGAGCAGGCGATTGAAATCGTCGGCTTCGGCGATGAAGAGGGCACGCGATTTGGCGTCACGCTGCTGGGCAGCCGGGGCATTACCGGCACCTGGCCCGACGGCTGGCTCGCCTGCGAAGACGCCGCGGGGATTAGCGTGGCACAGGCGCTGGTGAACGCCGGGCTCGACCCGTCGCGCATCGGCAGCGCCGCCCGTCGTCCGGAAGCGTTCAGCGCCTACCTGGAGCTGCACATCGAACAGGGGCCGGTGCTGGAGCGGGAAGATCTCGCCCTTGGCGTCGTCACCGCCATCAACGGCGCGCGCCGTCTGCACTGCCGCTTTACCGGCGAGGCCGGGCACGCCGGAACGGTGCCGATGTCGATTCGCAAAGACGCGCTGGCCGCCGCCGCGAAGTGGATGGTCGCGGTCGAAAATATCACCCGCGAGCACGGCCCGGATCTCGTTGCCACCGTCGGCACGATACGCTGCGCGCCGGGGGCGGTGAACGTCATTCCCGGCGAGGTGCAGCTGACGCTGGACGTGCGCAGCCCGCAGGATGCCAGCCTGGATGCCCTGCTCGACGGGCTGCTTGCCGAAGCCGACGTCATTGCCGCCGAGCGCGGAATCACCTTTAGCTCGGAAACCTACTACTCGATCCCGGCGACACCGTGTGACGCCTCGCTACGGGCGCAGCTTTGCGCCGCGCTGGGTGAAGTGCAGGGCAGAAGCCTGTTGCTGCCGAGCGGCGCGGGTCACGACGCTATTGCGATTGCCGACCGCTGGCCGGTGGGCATGCTGTTCGTGCGCTGCGACCGGGGCATCAGCCATCATCCGGCGGAAGCGGTTATGGAATCCGACGTGGCGCTCGCGGTAACGGCCTATACCCAGGCCGTTGTGCGGCTGGCCCGCTCCCCGCTTAGCGCCTTTAACGCCATGTCAGAAGCGGAAGCGCTGGGCCTGATCGCGCCGTGCGTGGCGCTGCCGGCCTGGACAAAAAGCGTGGTCGACGCGCGGCCCTACGACTCGCTTGATGATTTATTAACGCACGCCGAGCGGCTCTCGCGCCCCTGGGGACGTCACGACCTCCGGCTCGCGCTTTCCACGCACCCGCGCATTGGCGAAAAGCCGCAGGGCAGCAGCCAGGAAGCCGCGCTTTCTCGCGGCGAGCAGGCCGCCGTGAATAGCCAGAACGACGCGCTCACACTGGCTCTTGCTCAGGGAAATGCGCGGTACGAAGCGCGATTTGGCCGCGTCTTTTTGATTCGCGCCAGCGGCCGCACGGGCGAAGAAATCCTCGCGGAGCTGCATCGCCGCCTGAATAACTCGCCCGAACACGAAGAGGCCGAGGCGCTCGAACAGCTGCGCCAGATAACCTTGCTACGTCTTGAAGGAGCTTTAGCCCGATGAGCCAGCTCAGCACCCACGTGCTCGATACCGCGCTTGGCAAACCCGCCGTCGGGGTTGCCATCCGCCTTGAATACCAGCTTGCGCACGGCTGGGAAATCATCGGCGAAGGCCAGACGGACGCCGACGGACGGCTTAAAGATCTGGTTTCCGCCCCGCTTAACGCCGGGCGCTATCGGCTGACGGCGGAGATCGGCCTGTATTTCGCCGCCACGCTGCGCGAAACGCTGTATCCCACCGCGCAAATCGATTTTGTCATTCCTGAAAGCGGCGGGCACTACCACCTGCCGTTCCTGATCTCTCCCTGGTCGTGGTCAACCTACCGCGGCAGCTGATTCACATTCACAAACGGAAGGGCAGCATGAAACAAAACACTCGCGCCTGCGCGCACCCGGAAGACCAGCGTTACCCGGCGGTGAAGACCTTTGCCTGGGGGTTACAACACGTATTGACGATGTACGGCGGGATCATCGCTCCGCCGTTAATCATCGGCAGCGCGGCGGGGCTGGGTGCGGCTGACATTGGCCTGCTGGTCACCGCGGCTTTGTTTATCAGCGGGCTATCCACGCTGCTGCAATCCTTCGGGCTGCCCTTTTTTGGTTCGCGCCTGCCGCTGGTGCAGGGCGTTTCTTTTGCGGGCGTGGCGACGATGGTCACGCTGGTGAGCGGCGGCGGCGGGCTGCCGGTGGTGTTCGGGGCGGTTATCGCCTCTTCAGTCCTCGGCCTGCTCATCACGCCTTTTTTCGCGCAGATTATTCGCTTCTTCCCGCCGGTGGTGACCGGCTGCGTGATCACCGTGATCGGCCTGTCGCTGATGCCGGTTGCCGCACGCTGGGCGATGGGCGGCAACATGAAGGCGGCTGACTGGGGCGCGCCTTCCAATATCGGCCTTGCGGCGCTGACGCTCGGCGTGATTCTGCTGCTTAACCGCCTCGGGCGCGGCAGCGTAACGCGGATTGCGGTGCTGGCGGCGATGGTAATCGGCACGCTGGTGGCGGTGGCAACGGGACAGGCGAACTTCAGCGGCGTGTTCGACGGCGACTGGCTGGCGATGCCGACGCTGTTCGCCTTCGGTTCGCCGGTATTTAACGGCGCGGCGATACTGTCGATGTTTCTGATAGTTCTGGTGCTGCTCACGGAGACAACCGCCGGGCTGATGGCGATTGGCGAAATCGTTGGCACCGAGGTGGACGGCAGGCGCATCGCCAACGGCCTGCGTGCCGACATGCTGACCAGCGCGATTGCGCCGGTGTTTAACTCCTTCCCGCAAAGCGCCTTCGCGCAGAATATCGGCCTGGTCGCGCTGACGGGCATCAAAAGCCGCTTTGTGGTGAGCGCGGGCGGGGCGATCCTCGTGGTACTGGGCCTGCTGCCGGTGCTGGGCAGAATCATCGCCTGCATTCCGATGCCGGTATTGGGCGGCGCGGGCGTGGTGCTTTTTGGCTCGGTGGCGGCAAGCGGCATCCGCACGCTGGCGAAGGTGGACTATCGGGAAAACATGAACCTTGTCGTCGTCGCCACGGCGCTGGCGTTTGGCATGATCCCCATCGTGATGCCGACCTTCTACGACCGCTTCCCCGACTGGGTTCACACGCTGCTGCATTCCGGTATCAGCGCCACCTGCCTGGTCGCATTTGTGCTGAATATTCTTTTCAATACCCGCCTGTTCCCCTCACGCCGCCGCCTGCCCGAAGCGTCCTGAACCTTTCCGCTAAATATCTTGTTACAGCAGCGCGCGCCGTTTCGTCGCGCCGCTGTATTTAACAAATATAAAACAATTGCGCATCATTAAGATCCAATAAGTTAACATTTGCACATCATTGGTGCGTTATTTGCACTGTTTTTGTGCGTTTTATGCTCTTGATAACGCGCTTACTCATCCCTGTGAACCAATCTAAATAAATAATTTCACTTTATTATCAGTCGTTTAGTGATTTTTATTGGTTTTTTTATGAACCATTTAGAAATTGGTTCGACTATTGCAAGTCATTAGCACGGTAAGCAATGAGGCCAATGGCCCATAACTTATTGTTTAAAAACTATAAATAAAAGTGATGACCGACGATAGCAGGCAATCCTATGACAAAAACCTCCCGGTTTCTGGCAAATTCCAGTTCCGCGTTAGAACAGCTGCGGGCGTTGATCCAATCCCATGAATCGACGCCGGGGATCTCTTTGCCCACCGAGCGCGAGCTTAGCGAAAGGCTGGGCGTGGGGCGTCGTGAAATCCGCCGCGCGCTGGACGTGCTGGAAGAAGAGGGGCGCATCTGGCGCAAGCAGGGGAAAGGGACGTTTATCGGCCCCGCCGCGCCCGTCGAACCCCTTGCGCTTCAAGGCTTGCTACAGCAAACCAATCTGCACGAGGTGATGGAAGCGCGCCTACAGCTTGAACCCGGGCTTGCCCGTCTGGCGGCACTGCGCGCCACCGGCGAGCAGATTGCGCTGATGGCACGCCTGATCGAGCGCATCGAGCAGGTCAGCCCGAGCGACCCGGATCTCAACGAGCTGTGGGACAGCGCCTTTCACCGGGCGATTGCCGAAGCGGCGGGCAACCGGCTGATGCTCGGCCTGTTTGATGCGATTGACGCCGTGCGCCGCGAGCCGAGCTGGCAGCACCTGCGCGAGCTGGCCCGTACCCCGGCGCGCGTCACCCGCTATGACGATCATCATCAGAATATCCTCAAACACATCGCCGCGCGCCAGCCCGTAGAAGCGGCGGCCGCGATGCACGAACACCTCCTTGATTTGCAGCAGGCGCTTATTCAGGCCATCAACCATCAGGAAATCACCAGCCTATGACGACGATCCCTCTGAATCCGCCCGCGCCGGTCCTGCGTCTGCGCAACCTGAACGTAAAATTTAGCGGCTCGCCGGTCAGCGTGCTGGACGGCATAACCCTGACGCTGAAAGCCGGGGAAACGCTGGCGCTGGTGGGAGAGTCCGGCTGCGGCAAAAGCATTACCTCCCTTGCGCTGATGGGCCTGCTGCCCGCAAGCGCGCAGATTGTCAGCGGGGAGATGCAGTTTAACCATTACGACCTGCGCAGCCTGTCGCCGCGCGAGTACGCCGACATTCGCGGCAACGAGCTGGCAATGATTTTCCAGGAGCCGATGACATCGCTAAACCCGGCTTTTACGCTGGGCGACCAGCTTAGCGAGGCGGTGATGCGCCACCGCAGGGTGAACCGCCGTGAGGCGATGGCGGCGGCGCTGGCGATTCTGGAAAAGGTACAGATCCCGGCTCCGGCCATGCGCCTGAAAGCCTATCCGCACCAGCTTTCCGGCGGCATGCGCCAGCGCGTGATGATCGCCATGGCGCTGATCAACCGCCCGCAGCTGCTGATTGCCGATGAGCCAACCACCGCGCTGGACGTCACGATCCAGGCGCAGATCCTTTCCCTGCTCAATACCCTAAAAGAAGAAACCGGCACGGCGGTGCTGATGATCACCCACGATCTGGGCGTGGTGGCGGAAGTCGCCCAGCACGTCGCCGTGATGTACGCAGGACAGGTGGTGGAAAGCGGCAGCGTGGAGACGATTTTTGCCGATCCGCAGCATCCTTACACCATCGGCCTGATGGGGTCGATTCCTTCCCTCGGTGCCCGTAAAGGCGCGCTTGCCACTATTCCCGGCTCGGTTCCTTTACCGGAAGCGATGCCGAAAGGCTGCCGGTTTGCAACCCGCTGCCCGTTTGCCGAACCCCGCTGCCATCAGCACAAGCCCGCGCTGCAAAACATGGGCGCTCATCACCAGGTGGCCTGCTTCCGCGCGCCGCTTGAACAGCACATCGCGCTGGGAGAAATCGCATGACGACGCCGATCCTTGAATGTCTGGAACTGAGCAAAGCCTTTGCCGGGCCGAAGCGGCTGTTTACCCGCAACACGCAGGTGACGGCGGTCGATCGCATTTCGCTGAAGGTCTGGCCGGGCGAAACGCTGGCGATCGTCGGCGAATCCGGCTCCGGAAAATCCACGCTCGGCAGGCTGCTGCTGCGCCTGCTGGCTCCGACGCAGGGGCAGGTTTTCTACCAGGGCGAGGACATTACTCAGGTTGACGCGGCCCGTTTAAACCAGCTGCGCCGCGAGCTGCAAATCATTTTCCAGGACCCGTTTGCCTCGCTTAACCCGCGCATGACCGTGGAAGATATCGTGGGCGAGCCGCTGTGGCTGCACCAGAAAATGAGCCGGGCTGACCGCACGCACCGCGTGGCCGAGCTGCTGAAAACCGTTGGCCTGCCCGCGGCCTGGTCCCGGCGCTATCCGCACGAGTTTTCCGGCGGCCAGCGTCAGCGTATCGGCATCGCCCGCGCGCTGGCGTCCGGCCCGAAGCTGCTGCTGGGCGATGAGCCGGTTTCAGCGCTCGACGTTTCCGTGCAGGCGCAGGTGGTGAACCTGCTGGAAAGCCTTAAGGAGCAGTTCGGCCTGACGATGATTATCGTCGCCCACGGGCTGGCGGTGATCCGCCACATGAGCGACCGCGTGGCGGTGATGTATCTCGGGCAGATTGTCGAGCTGGCCCACGTCGATGACATCTTCGATGCGCCTTTACACCCTTACACCCAGGCGCTGATCGCCTCCGCCCCGCAGATGCAGCCCGGCGCGCCGCGTCAGGCGCCTTTGCTTCAGGGCGATTTACCGAACCCGTCCGACCCGCCGAGCGGCTGCCGTTTTCACACCCGCTGCCCGCACGCCAAAGAAGAGTGCACCCAGCGTGAGCCGATCGTGCAGGTGCTGGACGGCGGGCGGCAGGTGGCCTGCCACCGCTGGCAGGAAATTAACCGCGACCGCAGCGTTATCCACATTGCGCCGCCGTCGAGCGCTTTCTTGCGTCGCCGCGCGCTGTTTGAACAGGCGGCATCTCAACAATCCTGACCCCTCTGGAGAAGAACAACAATGAAATTGCAAAAAGCCGTCGTGACCGCGCTGGGAAGTGTGTTGTTGCTGGGCGCGAGCGCCCAGACGTATGCCGAAAGCGTGCTGCGCATCGGTTTGGGCGCTGACCCGGACATGCTCGACCCCCATCAGGCGCGCACCTACTACGGGCGCTTTGTGTTTGCCGCGATGTGTGACCGACTGGTGGACGTGGATGAAAATCTGAAGGTGGTGCCGGGCCTTGCAAAGGACTGGACGTGGAACGACGAGGGCAAAACGCTGACCCTGAACCTGCGCGAGGGCGTGACCTTCCACGACGGCGAAAAGTTTGACGCCGAAGCGGTGAAGTACAACCTCGACCGCGCGATGACCATGCCCGGCTCGCTGCGCAAAAGCGACCTGTCGTCCGTGGCGTCCGTGGAGGTGAAAACCCCGACGCAGGTGGTGCTGCACCTGAAATCGCCGGACGCGGCGCTGCTGAGCCAGCTTACCGACCGCGCGGGGGCGATGCTTGCGCCAAAAGCGGCGGCCAAAGCGGATTTTGCCGCGCACCCGGTTTGTTCCGGCCCGTACCAGTTTGAAAGCCGCGTGTCGCAGGACCGCATCGTGCTCAAGCGCTTTGATAACTACTGGAACAAGGGCGCATACCACTTCGATAAGGTGGTTTTCCTGCCGATCCCTGACGCCTCCGTGCGCCTTGCCAACCTGCGCGCGGGCGACCTCGACGTTACCGAAGGCATCGCCGCAAGCGATGTGAAAACCGTGGAGGCCGACGGCAGGCTGAGCCTCGCGAAAGTGACCGGCCTCGGCTATCAGGGCATCACCTTCAACATCAACAACGGCAAGGTGCCGACTAACGATCCGTTCAAAGACGCCCGCGTGCGCGAAGCGTTCTCGCTTGCCATCGACCGCGATGCGCTCAACCAGGTGGTATTTGAAGGGCTGTACGCGCCGTCCAACCAGGGTTTATCCACCGTTAGCCCTTACCACGTGAAGCTACCGGTCGCGCCGCGCGACGTGGAGAAAGCCAAAGCGCTGCTTAAGGAAGCGGGCATCAATGGGCCGCTGAACGTGTCGCTGCTGGTGCCGAACAACCCGACGTCGCAGCAGGTGGGCCAGGTGCTACAGGCGATGACCGCCGAAGCGGGCATTAACCTTAATCTGCAAATGACCGAGTTCGCCACGCTGCTCGACCGCCAGCAGAGCGGGGACTATCAGCTGAGCCTGTCCGGCTGGTCCGGTCGCCCCGATCCGGACGGCAGCCTGTTCGCGTTTATCAACAGCAAAGGCAACCTCAACGACGGGCGCTACAGCAGCCCGCAGGTGGACGAATGGCTGATTCAGGCGCGTCAGAGCAACGATCCGGCCACCCGCCAGGCGCTGTACGACAAAGTGGTCAAGCAGCTGCAAACCGATACGCCGATTGCCTACCTCTATTTTGAGCCGCGCATTTTCGGGCTGAACAAAAAGGTGCAGGGCTTTAAGCCGTACCCGGACGGCATCGTGCGTCTGGCTGGCCTGACGCTCGCCCAATAACCCAAGCGGCCTGGAGACCTTATGCTGGAACTGATATGCAAACGCCTGCTGCTGGCCATTCCGACGCTGCTTATCGTCAGCGTAATGGTCTTTGGCCTGCAAAAGCTGCTGCCGGGCGATCCGCTGATCGCCATGGCGGGGGAGGAGCGCGACCCGGCGGTGATCGCCCAGCTGCGTGAAGAGCTGCACCTCAACGACCCGATACCGCTGCAATATTTTCACTGGCTGACCAACGCGCTGCAGGGCGATCTGGGCATGTCGCTGCGCACCCACGAGCCGGTCACCACGCTGATTGCCAGCAAGCTGCCGGTGACGCTTGAGCTGTCGCTGCTGGCGATGATTATCGCGCTGCTGGTGGGCATCAGCATGGGGATCGTCGCGGCGGTGCACAAAAATAGCTGGATCGACCACGGGACGAACTTTGTGGCGATCTCGGGGATCTCGGTGCCGCACTTCTGGCTCGGCATCCTGCTGATCCTCGTCTTTTCGGTCAACCTCCAGTGGCTGCCCGCTTCCGGCTTCGTGCCGTTTAGCGAGGACGCGCTGCAAAACCTGCGCACGCTGCTGCTGCCCGCGCTGGTGCTGGGAACGGGGCTTGCGGCGACGTTAATGCGCCACACCAGGGCGTCGATGATCGCCGTTCTCAAAGCCGACTATATCCGTACCGCTCGCGCCAAAGGGCTGCTGCCGAAGCGCGTCATTCTCAAGCACGCGTTCCGCAACGCGCTGGTGCCGGTTATCACGCTCACCACGCTGTTGTTTGGCGAACTGCTGGGCGGCGCGGTGCTCACCGAGCAGGTGTTCACCATTCCCGGCTTCGGCAAAATGATCGTCGACTCGGTGTTTAACCGCGACTACGCCGTGGTGCAGGGCGTGGTGCTGGTGGTCGCCATCGGCTTCCTGGTGCTCAACCTGGCGGCGGACGTGCTCTATGTCCTTATCAACCCGAAAATGCGGAGCTAAGCATGGCTGAACTGACCATAACCGGCGTGGCGGTAAGCGCGCCGAAAACGCCCAACCGCGTGCTGAAGAAGTTCCTCGCGAATAAGAGCGCGATGATTGGCGCGGCGATCGTCGGCGTCTTCGTGCTCATCGCGCTGCTTGCGCCGTGGATCGCGCCGTTCGATCCGGTGAAGGCTAACTTCCTGGCGGTGCGCAAGCCGCCTTCAGAGCTTTACTGGTTTGGCACCGACGAGCTGGGTCGCGACATTCTCTCCCGCATCGTCTGGGGTGCGCGAACGTCGCTGCTGGCGGGCTGCATTTCCGTGCTGATCGCCGTGGTTATCGGCGTGCCGCTCGGTCTGATCGCCGGCTATTTTCAGGGGATCTGGGACGGGGTTATCTCGCGGTTTATCGAAGCGCTGCTTGCCTGCCCGTTTCTGATCATGGCGATCGCGCTGGGGGCGTTTTTAGGCCCGAGCCTGAGCAACGCGATGATCGCCATCGGCCTGTCGGCGATGCCGATCTTCGCCCGCCTGACGCGCGGGCAGGTGATCGCCATTCGCAACGAAGAGTATATCGACGGCGCGCGGGCCATCGGCCTGCCGGACCGCTGGATAATCATCCGCTACGTGCTGCCCAACGTGATGTCGCCGATTCTGGTGCAGTCCACGCTTGCGATTGCCGCCGCGATCATCACCGAGGCGAGCCTGTCGTTTCTCGGCCTCGGCCAGCAGCCGCCAAACCCTTCCTGGGGGGCGATGCTTAACACCGCAAAAGGCTTCCTGGAGCAGGCTCCGTGGATGTCGATTTTCCCCGGCGTCGCCATTTTTCTGACGGTACAGGGTTTCAACCTATTGGGCGACGGGCTGCGCGACGCGCTTGACCCTCGCAACGATTAACACGCAGGAGTCGTGATGAAAGAAACAATCGATTTTCAGGTGGGCTATCCCTCTTATCGTCCGGCCATGATGGGCCGCAACGCCGTTACTACCTCGCAGCCGCTGGCGGCACAGGCGGGTCTGCGCATGCTGCTCCAGGGCGGCAACGCCGTGGACGCCGCGATTGCCAGCGCCATGGCGCTAACCGTGGTGGAGCCGACCGGCTGCGGCATCGGCAGCGACGCTTACGCCATCGTCTGGGACGGCAAGCAGCTTCACGCGCTGAACGCCACCGGCCGCGCGCCGGCGGCCTGGCACCACGACCATTTCGCGCAGCATAAAACCATGCCGGAAATCGGCTGGGACGCGGTCACCGTGCCGGGCGCGGTGTCCGGCTGGGTGGCGCTGGCGGAGCGCTTCGGCACGCTGCCGCTGACCACGCTTGCCGAGCCTGCGATTGAATACGCGCGCGGCGGCTTCCCGGTTTCACCGCTAATCGGCGAGCTTTGGGAGCGCGGCTACAAAAAATTAAAAGACCAGCCGGGCTTTAGCGAATGCTTCGCGCCGCAGGGGCGAGCGCCGAAAATAGGCGAGATATTCCGTAACCCGGCGCAGGCCGATACGCTGGAAAAAATAGCCGCCACCAACGGCGAAGCCTTCTACCACGGCGAGCTGGCGCAGAAAATCGCGGCCTTTGCGCAGGAGCACGGCGCGCATCTGAGCAAAGACGATCTGGCGAACCATAAGGCCGACTGGGTTGAGCTGCTGTCGAAGGACTTTGCCGACGGTTCCGTACACGAGCTGCCGCCGAACGGGCAGGGCATCGCGACGCTTATCGCGTTGGGAATTCTGGAGCAGTGGGATATCGGCCGCTACGGCGCGGATTCCGTGGAGACGCTGCACCTGTCCATCGAGGCGATGAAGCTGGCGCTGGCGGATCTCGACCGCTACGTGGCGGACGAAGATCACATGGAGTTCGCGGCGAAACACCTGCTGAGCGACGAGTACCTGAAGATGCGCGCGAAGCTTATCGACGCGGAGAAGGTGAGCGATTTTACCTTCGGTTCGCCGACCCAGAGCGGCACGGTTTATCTGTCCACCGCCGACGCCAGCGGCATGATGGTGTCGTTTATCCAGTCTAACTTTATGGGCTTCGGCTCCGGCATCGTGGTGCCGGGCACCGGCATCAGCCTGCAAAACCGCGGCGCGGGGTTCGTGACGGATAAAGATCACCCGAACTGCGTGGCGGGCAGCAAGCGCCCGTTCCACACCATTATTCCCGCGTTCGCGCTGGATAAGGACGGGCAGCCGCTGATGTCGTTCGGCGTGATGGGCGGGCCGATGCAGGCGCAGGGGCATCTGCAAATGGCGATCCGCATTATGCTGCACAAGCAGAACCCGCAGGCGGCCATCGATGCGCCGCGCTGGCGCGTGGTGCAGGGCAGAGAGGTGGTGGTGGAATCAACGATGGATCGCAATACCATCGCCGCGCTGCGCGAGCGGGGCCATACCGTCGTGGTGGAAGACCCGCTGCAGGCCTACAACTTCGGCGGCGCGCAGATTATCGTGCGCGCGCCGGAGGGGCACTATATCGCCGCGACGGAAAGCCGTAAGGACGGGCAGGCTTTGGTGTATTGATTTGTTTTTTCGTAGGGCGGGTAAGCGTTAGCGCCACCCGCCGCAACATGTCGGTTGGCGCTGCGCTTATCCGACCTACAGACTAAACGGATCCGCATCCTGCCAGGCCGGGAACTTCTCCCGGTATTCCTGCAACGCAATCAGCGATAAATCCGCATCAAGCCTTGTGGCCTGGTGCGCTTCGGCGTGGGCGAGGATTTCGCCCTGCGGGCTGATGATTTTGCTGTCGCCGCGATAGTGGTGCCCGTTGCCGTCGGTGCCGACGCGGTTGCAGCCCGCGACGTAGGCCTGGTTTTCGATAGCGCGGGCCACCAGCAGGCTTTGCCAGTGCAGGGAGCGCGGGGCGGGCCAGTTGGCGACGTAGAGCGCGAGATCGTAATCGTTACGGTTGCGCGACCAGACCGGGAAACGTAGGTCGTAGCAGACCAGCGGCAGAATGCGCCAGCCGCGCCACTCCACCACCACGCGATCAACGCCCGCCTGATAATGATGGTGCTCGTCCGCCATGCGGAACAGGTGGCGCTTGTCGTAGAAGTGAACCTTGCCGTCCGGCTGCACCAGCAGGAAGCGGTTCACCGGCCCGCGTTCGGTTTGCAGCGCGGCGCTGCCCGCGATCATCGCCTGGGTTTGCTGCGCCTTAAACTGCATCCAGTCGATCACCTCCTCTTCCGCCAGCGACTGCTTCGCCGCCTCCATCGCGAAACCGGTGGTGAACATCTCGGGCAGAATAATCAGGTCGCGACCGCGAATGCCGTCGAGCAGCACGTCAAAATGACGCAGGTTGGCCGCGCCATCCATCCAGACAAGCGGCTGTTGCAGAAGTGAAATTTTCAAACCAGACACGATGAGCGGCCCCATAAATTACGCTATTTCTTTCACTGTAGCATGAGTTCACCGGCTTTTGTGGGCAATAAAAAACCCCGCAGAGCGGGGTTTTGAGCGCCAGGACAGCTTACGCGGCTTCAATTTTGCGGAGTTTTTCCGGCAGCTTTACCGGCTGGGTAGCCAGCGCCTCCGGGTCAAACTCGTCAACGTTGATGCTGCGCAGACGGCTGGCTTCCGCTTTGGTGAGAATAGCGGCCTCGTCGGCGCTGATTTTCCCTTCCGCCAGCCAAATTTTGGCCTGCTCATCAAGACGCGTGAACGGCAGGTTGCGGTTCGTTTCTTTGCAGACGCGCAGGTGGATTGGCTCGGCGGCCATGACGTCCATCAGCGCCTGCTCCAGCAGACCGGCCGGGTTGAACTCGCTCGGCGTCAGGTACTGGCCGCGGCCAATGCGTGAACGCGTGGCTGAAGGCACCTGCATAATCTTCGCGAGCTTGTGGTCCAGTTTGTCAGACGGCGCGTCGTAACGGCGGCCCATCGGGAAGATGGCGAAGCGCAACACGCCTGCCACGAAGCCGTTCGGGAAGTTACGCAGCAGATCGTCAATCGCCTGCTCGGCCTGGAAGAGCGCATCCTGCACGCCCCAGTGGACCAGCGGCAGATCCGCCTCGTTGCGGCCTTCATCTTCGTAGCGTTTCAGCACGGCGGAAGCCAGATAGAGCTGGCTCAGCACGTCGCCTAAGCGGGCGGAGATGCGTTCGCGACGCTTCAGGCTGCCGCCCAGCACCGCCATAGAGACATCCGACAGCAGCGCAAGGTTGGCGCTCAGGCGGTTCAGGTGCTGGTAGTAGCGCTTGGTGGCGTCACGGGTTGGCGTAGCGCTGGTCAGGCCGTTGGTCAGGCCCAGCCACAGGCTACGCATCTTGTTGCTGCCAACGTGGCCGATGTGTTTAAACAGCAGTCTGTCGAAGGCTTTCACATCGTTGTTCTGCGCGGCGGCCATTTCTTCGAGCACGTAAGGGTGGCAGCGAATCGCCCCCTGGCCGAAGATGATCATGCTGCGGGTCAGGATGTTCGCGCCTTCAACCGTGATAGCGATCGGCGCGCCCTGGTAGGCACGGGCCACGAAGTTAGACTCGCCGAGCATGATGCCTTTCCCGCCGACGATATCCATCGCGTCGAGGATGGCGCGCTGGCCGCGGTGGGTACAGTGATATTTCACAATTGCCGACAGCACCGCCGGTTTTTCACCGAGCACGATCCCGTAGGTAATCAGCGAGGCGGCGGCGTCCATGACGTATGCGTTACCCGCAATGCGCGCCAGCGGCTCTTCGATACCTTCCATTTTGCCGATGGAGATTCTGAACTGGCGGCGAATGTGGGCATACGCGCCGGTCGCCATGGCGATGGATTTCAGGCTGCCCGTAGAGTTAGACGGCAGGGTGATGCCGCGCCCGACCGACAGACATTCCACCAGCATGCGCCAGCCCTGGCCCGCCATTTCCGGCCCGCCGATAATAAAGTCGATAGGCACGAAGATATCTTTGCCGCGCGTCGGGCCGTTCTGGAACGGTACGTTGAGCGGGAAGTGGCGCTTGCCGATTTCGACGCCCGGCGTGTGCGTTGGGATCAGCGCGCAGGTAATGCCGAGGTCTTCTTCTTTACCCAGCAGATGGTCCGGGTCGGAAAGCTTGAAAGCCAGGCCCAGCACGGTGGCGATTGGTGCAAGCGTAATGTAGCGCTTGTTCCAGGTCAGGCGCATGCCCAGCACCTGCTTGCCCTGCCATTCGCCCATGCACACCACGCCGGTATCCGGAATCGCACCGGCGTCTGAACCTGCTTCCGGGCTGGTCAGCGCGAAGCAAGGGATCTCCTGCCCGCGGGCCAGGCGCGGTAAATAGTGATCTTTCTGCTCTTGTGTCCCGTAATGCTGGAGCAGCTCGCCCGGGCCTAAGGAGTTAGGCACGCCGACGGTGATCGCGAGGATCCCGGAAACGCCGGACAGTTTTTGCAGCACGCGAGCCTGAGCGTAGGCCGAGAACTCCAGCCCGCCGTACTCTTTCTTGATGATCATCGCGAAGAAGCGATGCTCTTTGAGGTACGCCCACAGCTCCGGCGGCAAATCGGCCAGCTCGTGGGTAATCTGGTAGTCGTTCGCCATGCGGCAGGCTTCTTCAACCGGGCCGTCGATAAACGCCTGTTCTTCGGCGGTCAGCTTCGGCTGCGGGTAGTTATGCAGCTTTTCCCAGTCCGGCTTGCCGCGGAACAGATCGCCTTCCCACCAGGTGGTGCCCGCGTCAATCGCCTCTTTTTCAGTACGCGACATCGGCGGCATGACTTTACGGAAGCCCTTGAACACCGGCGCGGAAATCAACGCTTTACGCAGCGGCGTGAATACCAGCGGGAACAGCACGATGGCGACGGGAACCAGCACCCAGAATGACCAGATACCGGCGAAACCTAATGCGGCCGTCCACGCCAGGAGAATCGCGCTGCTGAGCAGCAAATTGACCTGGTGATAAAACAGCACGCCGAGCAGCACTACGGTTGCAACAACACTCAAAATCAACATAAAGAAAGCTCCCTTGCTTGTAGGAGGTCTGACCACTTGTGATGTATTGGTTTTAGTGCATGTGCATTTTTTTATCAATGTGTTTACAAAATAATTACAACCTTGCTCACATTGTTGCCGCACGGATCCATAAAAGCACCAGGTTATGGCGCTTCTCGCGCTATCCGGTAAACTGCTGGAGTTTACTCAATCAATAAATACTGAAGGACATCCTCATGTACCAGGATCTTATTCGTAACGAATTGAATGAAGCAGCCGAGACGCTGGCTAACTTCCTGAAAGATGACGCTAACATCCACGCCATTCAGCGCGCGGCGGTTCTGCTGGCGGACAGCTTTAAAGCAGGCGGTAAAGTGCTGTCATGCGGCAACGGCGGCTCCCACTGCGACGCCATGCACTTCGCCGAAGAGCTGACGGGTCGCTACCGCGAAAACCGTCCGGGCTACCCGGCAATTGCTATTTCTGACGTGAGCCACATCTCCTGCGTCAGCAACGATTTTGGCTACGACTACATTTTCTCACGCTATCTCGAAGCGGTAGGTCGTGAGGGCGACGTGCTGCTGGGGATCTCCACCTCCGGCAACTCTGCTAACGTCATTAAAGCTATCGAAGCCGCGCGCGCGAAGGGCATGAAGGTGATTACGCTGACCGGTAAAGACGGCGGCAAAATGGCGGGGACGGCGGATATCGAAATTCGCGTGCCGCACTTCGGCTACGCTGACCGCATTCAGGAAATCCACATTAAAGTGATTCATATCCTGATTCAGCTGATCGAAAAAGAGATGGTTAAGGCTTAAGCTTCAGTCTCCCGGTGATTTTGTAGGGCGGATAAGCCTGCGCCATCCGCCGCCGATGCGTAAGTGGTGGATGGCGCTTGCGCTTATCCACCCTACAAAACACTTGAGGAGAGGTAGACAGTAGGGGGAGAAAACTATGTGCGAACTGCTCGGGATGAGCGCCAACGTGCCAACGGATATCTGCTTTAGTTTTACCGGACTGGTGCAGCGCGGCGGCGGAACAGGGCCTCACAAAGATGGTTGGGGCATAACCTTCTACGAAGGCAAAGGCTGTCGCACGTTCAAAGATCCGCAGCCGAGCTTTAATTCCCCCATTGCGCGTCTGGTACAGGACTATCCGATTAAATCCTGCTCGGTGGTGGCGCACATTCGCCAGGCCAACCGTGGCAAGGTCGCGCTCGAAAATACCCATCCGTTTACCCGCGAGCTGTGGGGCCGCAACTGGACCTACGCGCACAACGGGCAGCTTAAAGGCCATCGTACTTTTGATACCGGCCCGTTTCGTCCGATTGGCGAAACCGACAGCGAGCAGGCGTTTTGCTGGCTGCTGCACAAGCTGACGCAGCGCTATCCGCGTACGCCTGGCAATATGCAGGCGGTGTTCCGCTACATTACCGAGCTGGCGGGCGAGCTGCGCGAAAAGGGCGTGTTTAACATGCTGCTTTCTGACGGGCGCTACGTGATGGCGTTCTGCTCCACCAACCTTTACTGGATAACCCGTCGGGCACCGTTCGGCGTGGCAAAACTGTTGGATCAGGATGTGGAAATCGACTTTCAGGAAGAGACCACACCGAACGATGTGGTCACCGTCATTGCTACGCAGCCGCTGACCGGAAACGAAACCTGGCACAAGATTGCGCCAGGCGAGTCGGTGCTATTTTGTCTCGGTGAGCGTGTAGTTTGAGGCAAGCTGCGGTTGTGCCGTTGGTGCAACCGGCTTGCTCACCACGTAGCTGCCGCTGACAACGGAAACCGCTGGCGGCTGGTGGTTCGCCATAAAGTAGTCATAACCAGGCTTGAGCTGCTTCCAGAAATTGATGTAGTAGGAATACTTGTGGCGCTGCATGTTTGCATCCGTCATGCGGAACGGATAGATGCTTACCTGCACCTTCGGCTGGCCAAACACCAACGCGCCGGTCACGAACTGGAAAATCTCATCAATGTTTTGATCCGTCATCGCGTAGCAGCCAACGGAAACGCAGGCGCCGTGAATCATCAGGTATTGCCCCTGATAACCATGTGAACGGTCAAATTCATTCGGGAAGCCGATGTTAATCGCTTTATAGAAGCGGCTGTCAGGTTTTAACTGACGGCGTTCAACGCTATAAAATCCTTCCGGGCTTTTAAAGTCGCCCTGGCGCTGTTTTGGCCCCAGACCACCTGAATAGTTACAGATACGGTAGCTGTCTAACAGCTGATACTGTTCGCCCATTTTGACGTACAGCTCAAGCGTGCGCTCTTCTTTAAAGATTTGAATATAAACGGGAGAGCCCATTAACTGCTGCTTGAATTCTTTGCTGACTGGCGTGGGCGACGTGCTGCTATTAAGCAAGCTGGCAAACGACATACACGGCATCAGAAGCATCGCAATAATGAGTGCGATCTTAGGCATACTGCTTGATTCCTTGATAAACCTGTAACCAAATGCCAGGACGGCAAAAGAGACCCGAATTCAGAGTAATCTGGATTAGGTGCGCTCACATTAGCACCATCGTTAATTTTCGCAAGCGCAGACTGGCGAGTTTCCAAAAAAGGATATCATTTCATTTAGGCCATCGGAGGATGCTTTGTCCTTTTTTGTAATAGTGAGCATCGCGGGCTTAAAACGTAAGATTTATCCCACCTTCTGCCAATCAATAATGCTAAAATCGCGCCGCATGTTGACCTGCGGATAAGAAAGGACGCTTACCCTAAGTCAGTTTTATCTGGCACCGCCAGATGACTTAATCCACCAAGCGTGACGAACGGATGCACTACATCTCTTTCTTACCTGTCTGGCACGTCGTAGCGGTTGAGCACTGACTCGGCCCGTTCGTTGTCGGCTAGCGTTTTTGTCGGTTTGTAATAGCCTATTTTATACGTGATAACCTTATGATAAAAATCAGAAAAGGTCTTGATTTGCCTATTGCGGGACTTCCCGAACCGCAAATCTATGATGGCCCAGCAATTCCCCAGGTGGCGTTGCTTGGAGAAGAGTACGTCGGGATGCGTCCTTCTATGTTGGTAAAAGAAGGCGACAGCGTACTGAAAGGCCAGCCCCTCTTTGAAGATAAAAGAAATCCGGGCGTGATGTTTACCGCGCCGGCCGGTGGAACGGTCATCGCCATACATCGTGGTGAGCGCCGCGTGCTGCAATCGGTCGTTATCGAGGTTCAGGGTGACGAAGCGGTTGTTTTTGAACGTCATGCGCCTGAATCCCTGGCAACGCTGCCGCGTGAAACGGTGCAGGCGCAGCTGCTGTCGTCAGGCTTGTGGACCGCATTACGCACGCGTCCGTTCAGCAAAGCGCCGCAGCCGGGTTCCGTACCCGCCGCTATTTTCGTTACCGCCATGGACACCAACCCGCTGGCGGCCAATCCTGAGCCAATCATACTCGCGCATCGCCAGATGTTTGATGCGGGCCTCACGCTCCTGTCACGTCTGACGGACGGCAGAGTCCACGTTTGCCAGGCCAGCGGCGGCAAGCTGGGCGGGCATCCCGTCGCGCAGATTACCTTTAACGAGTTCGCCGGGCCGCATCCTGCCGGGTTGGCGGGTACTCACATTCACTTTATCGAACCGGTTAGCCTGCAAAAGCAGGTCTGGCACCTGAATTACCAGGACGTTATCGCGGTCGGCAAACTTTTTATTGAAGGCGAGCTGTGGACCGAGCGCGTGATTGCGCTGGCGGGCCCGCAGGTGAAACAGCCGCGTTTGATCCGCACGCGTTTGGGGGCTTCCATTGACGCTCTCACCGCAGGCGAACTGCTGGATGGCGATAACCGCGTTGTTTCCGGTTCCGTGCTGAGCGGCGTGCAGGCCAGCGGCCCGCGTGCCTGGCTGGGGCGTTTTCACCTGCAGGTCACCGCGCTGAAAGAAGGGCGCGAGAAAGAGCTGTTTGGCTGGGTCATGCCGGGGGCCGATAAATTTTCCATTACGCGCACCACGCTCGGCCACTTCCTTAAGCGCAAGCTGTTCAACTTCTCCACCGATACCAACGGCGGCGAGCGTGCGATGGTGCCGATCGGCAACTATGAACGCGTGATGCCGCTGGATATCCTGCCGACCATGCTGCTGCGTGATTTGCTGGCGGGCGATACCGAAAGTGCGCAGGCTTTGGGCTGCCTGGAGCTGGATGAAGAAGATCTGGCGCTGTGCACCTATGTCTGCCCGGGGAAATACGAATACGGTCCGGTGCTGCGTGAAGTGTTAACCCGCATCGAGCAGGAAGGATAACTCATGGGCTTAAAACACCTGTTTGAAAAAATGGAGCCGCACTTCACCCGTGGCGGCAAATTAGAAAAGTATTACCCGCTCTTTGAAGCGACGGCGACGCTGTTCTACACGCCGGGGCAGGTCACGCCGGGCGCATCCCACGTGCGCGACGCCATCGATCTAAAACGCATGATGATTCTGGTCTGGTTCGCGGTCTTCCCGGCCATGTTCTGGGGCATGTACAACGTCGGGATGCAAACCATTCCCGCGCTTAACAAGCTCTACGGGCCGGAACAGCTTCAGCAGGTCATTTCCGCCGACTGGCACTATGCCGTGGCGCAGATGCTCGGCGTGAGCTTCGCGCCGGACGCGGGCTGGCTGAGCATGATGACGCTTGGCGCGGTCTTCTTCCTGCCGATTTACATCACCGTGTTCCTGGTGGGTGGCTTCTGGGAAGTGCTGTTTTCCATCATCCGCAAACATGAAATTAATGAAGGCTTCTTCGTTACCTCCATCCTGTTTGCGCTGGTGGTGCCGCCTACGCTGCCGCTGTGGCAGGCCGCGCTGGGCATCAGCTTTGGCGTGGTTATCGCCAAAGAGATCTTCGGCGGGACGGGGCGTAACTTCCTGAACCCAGCGCTTGCCGGGCGCGCGTTTCTGTTCTTTGCCTATCCGGCGCAAATCTCCGGCGATTTAGTGTGGACTGCCGCAGACGGCTTCTCCGGCGCAACCCCGCTTTCGCAGTGGTCGCACGGCGGCGGCGAGGCGTTGGTTAACGTGGTATCCGGCCAGCCGGTGACCTGGATGGACGCCTTCCTGGGCAACATCCCCGGTTCGATTGGCGAAGTCTCTACGCTGATGATCCTGATTGGCGGCGCCATTATTCTGTTTGGCCGCGTCGCCTCCTGGCGCATCGTGGCGGGCGTGATGATCGGCATGATTGCCACCGCGACCCTGTTTAACTTCATCGGTTCCGACACCAACCCGCTGTTCGCCATGCCGTGGTACTGGCATCTGGTGCTCGGCGGCTTCGCGTTCGGCATGATGTTTATGGCCACCGACCCGGTTTCCGCCTCCTTTACTAATAAAGGAAAGTGGTGGTACGGCGCGCTTATCGGCGTGATGTGCGTGCTGATTCGTGTGGTCAATCCAGCCTATCCGGAAGGGATGATGTTGGCGATCCTGTTCGCTAACCTCTTTGCGCCGCTGTTCGATTACGTAGTGGTGCAGGCCAATATCAAGCGGAGGAAATCGCGTGGCTGAGGTAAAAGGTAACGATAGCATCGGCAGAACGCTGCTGGTGGTGCTGGTGCTTTGTCTGGTGTGCTCGGTGGTCGTGGCGGGTTCCGCCGTCGGCCTGAAGTCGCGCCAGCAGGAGCAAAAGGCGCTCGATAAACAGCGCAACATTCTTGATGTCGCGGGCCTGGCAACGCCAAAGATGAGCGGTGACGAGGTGAAAGCCACCTTCGACGCGCGCATCACGCCGCGCCTGCTGGATCTGGCGAGCGGCAAAATGCTTGATAAAGACCCGGCAAAATTTGACCCGGCAGCCGCGCTGCGCGACCCGGAACAAAGCCTGACGCTCTCCGCAAGCGAAGACCGCGCGGGCATCAAGCGCCGTAGCAACATCGTCGAAATCTATCTGGTTCGCGACGAGCAAAACAAAGTGCAGGAAGTGGTTCTGCCGGTGTACGGCAACGGCCTGTGGTCGATGATGTACGCCTTCGTGGCGCTGCAAACCGATGGCCGCACCGTGAAAGGCATCACCTATTACGACCAGGGTGAAACGCCGGGCCTCGGCGGCGAAATTGAAAACCCGAACTGGCGCGCCCAGTGGATTGGCAAAAAGCTGCTTGACGACAACGGCCAGCCTGCGCTGCGCGTTGTGAAGGGCGGAGCTCGTCAGGGCGATGAATACGGCGTTGACGGCCTGTCCGGCGCAACGTTAACCGCCAACGGGGTACAACACACTTTCGATTTCTGGATGGGCGAGCTGGGTTTTGGCCCGTTCCTGAAACAAGTACGGGAAGGAGCGCTTAATAATGGCTGATATGTCAGGCATGAAAGAAGTTAAGCGGGTACTGGTTAGCCCGCTGGTGGACAACAACCCGATTGCGCTGCAAATCCTCGGGGTTTGCTCGGCGTTGGCGGTCACCACCAAGCTGGAAACGGCGTTCGTGATGACGATTGCCGTCACCGTGGTTACGGCGTTTTCCAGCATGTTTATCTCGATGATCCGCAACTACATTCCCAACAGCGTGCGCATTATCGTGCAGATGGCGATCATCGCTTCGCTGGTGATCGTAGTCGATCAGATCCTGCGGGCCTACGCCTATGAGATCTCAAAACAGCTTTCGGTATTCGTTGGTTTGATTATCACCAACTGTATCGTAATGGGTCGTGCGGAAGCCTACGCCATGAAGTCACCGCCGCTGGCGAGCTTTATGGACGGCATCGGCAACGGCCTGGGCTACGGCGTGATCCTGCTGCTGGTTGGCTTTATTCGTGAGCTTATCGGCAGCGGCAAGCTGTTTGGCATCACCGTGCTGGACACCGTGCAAAACGGCGGCTGGTATCAGCCGAACGGGCTGTTCCTGCTGGCACCCAGCGCGTTCTTTATTATCGGATTGTTGATTTGGGCGCTGCGTACCTGGAAGCCTGCTCAACAGGAAAAGGATTAACAGACGATGGAACATATGATTAGTCTGTTTGTGCGAGCGGTGTTTGTTGAAAACATGGCGCTCGCCTTCTTCCTCGGCATGTGTACTTTCCTTGCCGTGTCGAAGAAAGTCTCTACGGCCTTTGGGCTTGGCATTGCGGTAACCGTGGTGCTGGGGATTTCAGTGCCGGTTAACAACCTGGTTTATAACCTGGTGCTGCGCGACGGCGCGCTGGTGGAAGGGGTGGATCTTAGCTTCCTGAACTTCATCACCTTTATCGGCGTTATTGCGGCCCTGGTGCAAATCCTTGAAATGATCCTCGATCGTTTCTTCCCGGCGCTGTACAACGCGCTGGGCATCTTCCTGCCTCTGATCACCGTGAACTGCGCCATCTTTGGCGGTGTCTCCTTCATGGTGCAACGTGACTATGGCTTTGGCGAATCCATCGTTTATGGCTTCGGCTCCGGCATCGGCTGGATGCTGGCGATCGTTGCCATGGCCGGTATCCGCGAGAAGATGAAATACGCCAACGTGCCCGCAGGACTGCGCGGCTTAGGGATAACCTTTATCACCACCGGTTTGATGGCGCTGGGCTTTATGTCCTTCTCCGGTGTGCAGCTGTAAGGGCGGAAATTTATGGAAATTATTCTTGGCGTAGTGATGTTTACGCTGATCGTCCTGGCGCTGGCGCTGATGATTTTGTTCGCAAAATCGAAGCTTGTGAACTCCGGCGACGTGCTGATCGAAGTTAATGGCGATGCGGACAAGCAGTTCCACGCGCCCGCAGGCGATAAGCTGCTGAACACCCTTTCAAGCCAGGGGATCTTTATCTCCTCGGCCTGCGGCGGCGGCGGCTCGTGCGGCCAGTGCCGTGTGAAAATCAAAGAGGGCGGCGGCGATATTCTGCCAACCGAGCTTTCGCACATTACCAAACGCGAGGCCAAAGAGGGCTGCCGTCTGGCCTGTCAGGTTGCCGTTAAGCAGGACATGAAGATTGAGCTGCCGGAAGAGATATTCGGCGTCAAAAAATGGGAATGCGAGGTTATCTCTAACGATAACAAAGCGACGTTTATCAAAGAGCTGAAGCTACGCATTCCTGACGGTGACGTGGTGCCGTTCCGCGCCGGGGGCTACATTCAAATTGAATCGCCACCGCATCAGGTTAGCTATGCCGACTTCGACGTGCCGGACGAGTATCGCGGCGACTGGGACAAATTTAACCTGTTCCGCTTCCAGTCCGTGGTGAACGAACCCTGTGTACGCGCTTACTCCATGGCGAACTACCCGGAAGAAGAGGGCATTATTATGCTCAACGTGCGTATCGCCACGCCGCCGCCGAACGTGCCGGACGCGCCGCCGGGGATTATGTCTTCCTATATCTGGTCGTTAAAGGCGGGTGATAAAGTCACCATTTCCGGGCCGTTTGGTGAATTCTTTGCCAAAGATACCGATGCCGAAATGGTCTTTATCGGCGGCGGTGCGGGCATGGCACCGATGCGTTCCCACATCTTCGACCAGCTCAAGCGCCTGCACAGCACGCGCAAAATCAGCTTCTGGTACGGCGCGCGCTCGCTGCGTGAAATGTTCTACGAAGATGAGTTTGAAAAGCTGGCGCAGGAAAACCCGAACTTCACCTTTAACGTCGCGCTTTCCGATCCGCAGCCGGAAGACAACTGGACGGGGTATACCGGCTTCATCCACAACGTTCTGCTGGAAAACTACCTGCGCAACCATCCCGCGCCGGAAGACTGCGAGTTCTATATGTGCGGGCCACCGATGATGAACGCGGCGGTAATTAAAATGCTCAAAGACCTGGGCGTAGAGGATGAAAACATCATGCTCGACGACTTTGGCGGCTGACGGGAGCCACTATGCTTATCGTGTTTATTGCCACCTTTGCCGTCTTCGTGCTGGTAATTTTCGGCATGTCGCTGGGCTTTATCGTCAAGCGTAAATCCATTCAGGGCAGCTGCGGCGGCATTGCAGCGCTGGGAATGGAGAAGGTGTGCAACTGCCCCGAACCGTGCGACGCGCGTAAAAAACGCATGGCGCGGGAAGCGCGCGAGGCGAAATTTAAGTCCGGACAAATCCTTTAGATTTGTCAGATGGCGCTTCGCTTATCTGACCTACGCTGGTTTGGTAGGTTGGGTAAGCGTGGCGCCCCCCGACAATCCACATCAAAATCCCACGCTTAGGTAGGTCGGGTGAGCGCAGCGCCACCCGACAATCCACATCGAAATTCCACGCTTAGGTAGGTCGGGTAAGCGCAGCGCCACCCGACATTTCCCTTCACACATTTCCCAACTTGACTGTATACTTATCCAGTAAATAATAGGGTTGGATGAGCATGCGTAAAATCATTCATGTTGATATGGACTGCTTCTTTGCCGCCGTTGAGATGCGTGATAATCCAGCCCTGCGCGATATCCCTCTGGCTATCGGCGGCAGCGCACAGCGGCGCGGGGTCATCAGCACGGCGAACTACCCGGCGCGTAAATACGGCGTCCACAGCGCGATGTCCACCGCAATGGCGCTCAAGCTCTGCCCGCATTTGACGTTACTGCCTGGCCGCTTCGATGCCTATAAAGAAGCCTCGAACCACATCCGTGAAATCTTCTCCCGCTACACCCCCTTGATTGAACCGCTGTCGCTCGACGAAGCCTATCTCGACGTTTCCGCCAGCCCGCACTGCTACGGCTCGGCTACGCTGATGGCGCGGGAGATCCGCCAGGCTATTTCTGACGAGCTGAATCTCACCGCCTCCGCCGGTATCGCGCCGGTAAAGTTCCTCGCCAAAATCGCCTCCGACCTTAACAAGCCGAACGGGCAATATGTGATCACGCCTGACGAGGTTCCGGCCTTTTTGGAAACTCTGCCGCTGGGCAAAATCCCCGGCGTGGGCAAGGTCACCGCCGGCAAGCTCGAAAGCCTCGGCCTGCGCACCTGTGCCGACGTGCAGAAAACCGATTTAGCCTCGCTGCTAAAGCGCTTCGGGAAGTTTGGCCGGGTTATCTGGGAGCGAAGCCAGGGCATCGACGAGCGAGAAATCAGCAACGAAAGGCAGCGCAAATCCGTCGGCGTTGAAAAAACGCTGGCCGAAGATATTCACCGCTGGGAAGAGTGCGAAGCGATTATCGAACAGCTGTATCCCGAGCTTGAAAGGCGGTTGAAGAACGTGAAGCCCGACCTGCTGATCGCCCGTCAGGGGGTAAAGCTCAAGTTTAATGATTTCCAGCAAACGACCCAAGAGCACGTCTGGCCGCAGCTTAATAAAGAAGATTTGATCGCCACGGCAAAAAATACCTGGAACGATCGCCGGGGAGGGCGGGGGGTGAGGCTGGTGGGGTTACACGTCACGCTGCTGGACCCGCAGATTGAGCGGCAGCTGCTGTTGGGGTTGTGAGGGCAGGAGATTGTTGGTGGATGGCGCATTCGCTTATCCACCCTACAACACCGAACTTGTATGACGGATGGCGCGAACCACGCAAACACCGAACCCGTAGGTCGGGTAAGCGCAGCGCCACCCGACAGTTTCAGCGGATAGCGCATCGGCTTATCCACCCTACAACACCGAAACCGTAGGTCGGGTAAGCGCAGCGCCACCCGACAGTTTCACCGGATAGAGCATCGGCTTATTCACCCTACAACACCGAACCCGTAGGTCGTGTAAGCGCAGCGCCACCCGACAGTTTCAGCGGATAGAGCATCGGCTTATTCACCCTACAACACCGAATCCGTAGGTCGGGTAAGCGCAGCGCCACCCGACAGTTTCGCCGGATAGCGCTAACGCTCAAAGTGCTTACTTCGCTGGAATCGCTTTTAGCAGCTCGGTCAGCAGGATCCAATACTGGCCCACGCTTTCGATATGCACCTGCTCATCCGGGGAGTGAGGACCGGTGATGGTTGGCCCGATAGAAACCATGTCCATGTCCGGATAAGGTTTCTTGAACAGACCGCACTCCAGGCCCGCGTGGATTACCATGATGTTCGGCGTTTTGTTAAACAGCTTCTGGTAGGTTTCGCGCACCAGGTGCATAACCGGAGAGTTAGCATCCGGCTGCCAGCCTGGGTAACTGCCCTTCGCATTGGTCTGCGCACCGGCGAGCTGGCCAAGCGCGTGCAGCATGCCCACCACGTAATCTTTACCGGTATCGATAAGAGAGCGGATCAGGCAGATGATTTCCGCGCTGTCGTCGCTCGTCGTCACCACGCCGACGTTCAGAGAGGTTTCTACCACGCCTTTTACCGCGTCAGAGTTGCGGATAACGCCGTTTGGCGTGGCGTTTAGCAGGCCGAGGAACGCGTCGCGGCTTTTCGCCGTCAGCGCGGCTTTATCGCTGCTTACGGACTCAACCAGCACGTTGACGTTCTTCTCAACGGCAGCCAGTTCGTTTTTCAGAATCGCGAGGAATTCCGTAGCCAGCGACTTCAACTGGGCCGCTTTGTCTGCCGGTACGGCAAGCGTTGCGAAGGCTTCACGAGGGATAGCGTTGCGCAGCGTACCGCCGTTCAGATCCAGCAGGCGGGCGTCGAGTTCTGCCGCGTGGGCGAACAGGAAACGGGCCAGCAGCTTGTTCGCGTTGCCCAGACCAAGGTGAATATCACCGCCGGAATGGCCGCCCTTCAGGCCTTTCACGGTCAGCTTGAAGGTCTCAAAACCGGCCGGAATCGCTTCGCGTTGCAGCGGCAGCGTGGTGATGAAATCAATCCCGCCCGCGCAGCCCATGTAGATCTCACCTTCTTCTTCAGAGTCGGTGTTGATCAGGATATCTGCCTGTAGCCAGTTGGCCTGCAGGCCAAAAGCGCCGTCCATACCGGCTTCTTCGGTCATGGTCAGCAGCACTTCCAGCGGGCCATGCGCCACTTTATCGTCAGCCAGCACCGCCAGCGCGGAAGCCATACCGATGCCGTTATCGGCACCCAGCGTGGTACCGCGCGCTTTTACCCACTCGCCGTCAACGTACGGTTGGATGGGATCTTTAGTGAAGTCGTGGACGGTATCGTTGTTTTTCTGCGGCACCATATCAAGGTGTGCCTGCAGAACGACCGCTTTGCGGTTTTCCATCCCTGCGGTGGCAGGTTTGCGGATCAGGATGTTGCCGACCTGGTCGCGTTCAACGTGCAGCCCTTTTTCTTTTGCCCAGGACAGGATGTGTTCCGCCAGTTGCTCTTCATGGTATGAAGGGTGCGGAATAGAACAGATTTTGGCAAAAATATCCCACAGCGGCTGCGGAGATAATTGAGACAATTCAGACACGTTAGGTCTCCTTGACATCGACTCGGCGAAGATTTTTTTTGGCACACAGGTCTTGGGTTGACCTGCCGGGTGTACACCACAAGCAGGGCTTGCGCGATGGTCTGAGAATACCACTAACTCTTTGCGCCTGACGACCCAATCCACGTAAAAACCGCCATGGCCGTGCCGTTCCACTGGTTTTTAGTGCGTCAGATCTCTATAATCTCGCGCAACCAAAACCCCTTTGAACATTTTTAAGCCGTTAATAATAGGCTGGGACACTTCACATGAGCGAAAAATACGTCGTCACCTGGGACATGTTGCAGATTCACGCCCGCAAACTGGCAAGCCGCCTGCTGCCTGCCGAACAGTGGAAAGGCATTATTGCCGTTAGCCGTGGTGGTCTGGTTCCGGGCGCGCTGCTGGCGCGTGAACTGGGTATTCGTCATGTTGATACCGTTTGTATCTCCAGCTACGACCACGACAACCAGCGCGAGCTGACCGTGCTCAAACGCGCTGAAGGCGACGGCGAAGGCTTCATTGTGATTGACGATCTGGTCGATACCGGCGGCACCGCCGTTGCTATCCGCGAAATGTATCCGAAGGCGCATTTCGTCACTATCTTCGCCAAACCGGCCGGTCAACCGCTGGTTGACGACTATGTGATTGATATCCCACAGGATACCTGGATCGAACAGCCTTGGGATATGGGCGTTGTATTTGTCCCGCCGTTAGCAGGCCGCTAATAGCCGTCATCCTTTGAGCTACAGGGGTGTTGGCTTCACTCCTGGGGATTTACTCCCTTGCCGCCTACCCGTAACTCAAATGATTTAGTCTATTAAAAATTGATGATTTGCATTCATTTACGCCCGGCTATGCCGGGCGTTTCTGTTATTTGGCCGCTGACCGAGTACAATACCTGCATTCCTGACGTTTTCACGGAGGCAGAAACGATGTCCCAGGCTAATCTTAGTGAAGTCCTGTTCAAACCCCGCTTTAAGCATCCGGAGACATCGACGCTCGTTCGTCGCTCTTCGCACCACGCTGCCCCAAACATTCAGTCCGCGCTGGACGGTAAAGCCGTTCCCCACTGGTACCGCATGGTTAACCGCCTGATGTGGATCTGGCGCGGCGTGGACCCGCGTGAAATTCTGGACGTGCAGGCCCGCATCGCCTGCTGCAAAGAAGAGCATACGGACGAAGAGCTGTATGACACCGTAGTCGGCTATCGCGGCGGCAACTGGATTTACGAGTGGTCGAAGCAGGCGATGATGTGGCAGCAAAAGGCCAATCAGGAAACCGACGAGGCGAAGATTGGGAAATACTGGCTGCAGGCGGCAAACCTCTACAGCATCGCGGCCTACCCGCACCTGAAGGGGGACGCGCTAGCCGAACAGGCGCAGGTGCTCGCTAACCGGGCCTTCGAAGAGGCGGCTCCGCGCCTTTCCGGCAACCTGCGCGAACTCGAATTCACCATCACCGGCGGCGGGGCGATTACCGGCTTCCTGCATATGCCGAAGGGCAAAGAAGGGCCGTTCCCTACGGTGCTGATGTGCGGTGGTCTGGATGCGCTGCAAAGCGACTACTACACCCTGTTTGAAAAGTACCTTGCCCCGCAGGGTATCGCGATGCTGACCATCGACATGCCGTCGGTCGGCTACTCCTCCAAATGGAAGCTCACTCAGGATTCCAGCCAGCTGCACCAGCACGTTCTTAAGGCGCTGCCGAATATTCCGTGGGTCGATCACACCCGCGTCGCCGCCTTTGGTTTTCGCTTCGGCGCGAACGTTGCGGTTCGCCTGGCTTACCTCGAAGCGCCTCGCCTTAAAGCCGTCGCCTGCCTTGGCCCGGTGGTCCACAGTCTGTTAAGCGACCCTAAGCGCCAGGAGCTGGTGCCGGAAATGTATATTGACGTGCTGGCGAGCCGCCTCGGCATGAACGACGCCTCGGACAGCGCGCTGAGCGTCGAGCTAAATCGCTACTCGCTCAAGACCCAGGGATTGCTTGGCCGACGCTGCCCAACGCCCATGCTCTCGGGCTTCTGGGCCAACGACCCGTTCAGCCCGGAAGAGGAATCGCGGTTGATAACTTCGTCATCCGCGGACGGCAAACTGTTGTCGATACCCTTTAACCCGGTGTATAAAAATTTTGACAAGGCTTTGCAAGAAATCACCGATTGGATCAAACAAAGATTACGTTAAAAATTTGCTAAATTTTATCGGTTTGGTAAAACAGTTGCTTCATAACAGGAGATCACAATGACGTTACCGAGTGGACACCCGAAAGGTAGACTGATCAAAAAATTTGCCGCCCTTGGCCCGTATATTCGGGAAGAGCAGTGTGAAGATAATCGCTTCTTCTTTGACTGCCTGGCGGTGTGCGTCAACGTGAAACCTGCTCCAGAGCTGCGTGAATTCTGGGGATGGTGGATGGAGCTGGAAGCACAGGAAAAGCAATTTACCTACACCTACCACTTTGGTCTGTTCGACAAAAGCGGTAAATGGACGACAACCCCATCGAAAGACAAGGAAGTGGATGACCGACTGGAGCAAACCCTGCGTGGATTCCACGAACGTTTACGCGACCTGTTAAAAACGCTGGATCTCGATCTGGTGCCTGCCGAAAATTTTGCCGACAAGCCCGTAAAGCTTTCCGCATAAATAAAAACGCCCTTCCTTTCCAGGAAGGGCGACTCAATAAAGTATTTTGCCGATAATTTCGATGGATGACGCATTCGCTTATCCACCCTACAACACTGAATTTGTAGTTCGGGTAAGCGCAGCGCCACCGACAAAACCATCAAATAAATTAGAACTGATAAACCATACCCAGCGCAACGATATCATCGTTATTAATAGCCAGCGGGTTATCATCGTCCAGCTGGTTAATTTTATAGTCAACAAATGCTGACATGTTTTTATTGAAGTAGTAGGTTGCGCCCACATCAATATATTTCACCAGATCCGCATCGCCAATGCCTTCAATATCTTTCCCTTTCTGCTGAACATAGCCCAGCGACGGACGCAGGCCGAAATCAAATTGATATTGCACCACGGCTTCGAAACTTTGTGTTTTATTCGCAAAGCCGCCGGAGATTGGCGTCATATTACGCGTTTCGGAATACATTGAAGCGACATAAAGATTGTTTGCGTCATATTTCACGCCGGTAGCCCAGGAGTCGGCTTTGTCGCCGTTGCCGCGTGCCAGCGCCTGTTGCGCGTTGGTGCGGTCAGAGCTGGTGTATGCGCCGCCGATCTGGAAGTCGCTGCCGCCGAAGTCATAGGTCAACGCCGTGCCGTAGCCATCGCCATTCTGCTTGCTCACGTCGCGGCTTTCGTTTTTGCCCTGGTATTGCAGAGTCATGTTCAGACCGTCTACCACGCCGAACAGATCGGTGCTGCGGAAGGTGGCAAGGCCGGATGCGCGCTTGGTCATGAAGTTATCGGTTCTGGCTGAAGAGTCGCCGCCAAATTCCGGGAACATATCGGTCCAGGCTTCCACGTCGTATAACGCGCCCAGGCTACGGCCATAATCAAACGAGCCGAAGTTGGCATATTTAATACCGGCGAAAGCGTAACGGGTTTTCGTTGTGGAATTGCTTTCGTCTTTATTGCCGGAGAATTCTGCTTCCCACTGACCATAACCGGTCAGCTTATCGTTAATCTGTGTTTCGCCTTTAAAACCAAAACGCACATAGGTCTGGTCGCCGTCTTTTGTGGCATCGTCGCTGATATAATGCATCGCTTTGACTTTGCCATAAACGTTAAGCTTGTTGCCGTCCTTATTATAAATTTCCGCAGCCTGTGAAGAAGCTGAAGCAACAACGCCCATTACCATTAATGCCAGAGTGGTCTTTTTCATTTTTCATCCCAATGTGTAAACGCGCTAAATTTAATCGGGCGATATCCCGTTTAAAAACGCAGAGAGTTTTATCGTCTGGAGATGAAAGATTTATGACACTTTGAGATAAAGTTTAAATAAACGTAATAAAGTTTCTCCGTCACAAAATTGTCAAACTTTACCGCTACGCTTAATGATCTGCCTCGTTAAGTTGGTGCTTTTCCCTCCGAGCCTGTTGGCAAGCCGCGTCAGTCCTGCTAAAACGTGATCTGATCTTTAATTTTTCCTATTACGCTAAAACGGCAGAGAATCATGAGTGACAGCCAGACGCTGGTGGTAAAACTTGGCACCAGCGTATTAACCGGTGGCTCACGCCGCCTGAACCGCGCCCACATCGTTGAGCTTGTGCGCCAGTGCGCGCAGCTCCACGCGAGCGGGCATCGCATCGTTATTGTCACCTCTGGGGCGATTGCCGCAGGGCGCGAGCATCTCGGCTATCCGGAGCTTCCGGCAACCATCGCCTCCAAGCAGCTTCTGGCGGCGGTCGGGCAAAGCCGCCTGATCCAGCTCTGGGAACAGCTCTTTTCTATTTACGGGATTCATATCGGCCAGATGCTGCTGACCCGCGCAGACATGGAAGACCGCGAACGCTTCCTGAACGCGCGCGATACCCTGCGCGCGCTGCTCGACAACAACATCGTGCCGGTGATTAACGAAAACGACGCCGTCGCCACGGCGGAAATCAAAGTCGGCGACAACGACAACCTCTCAGCGCTGGCCGCTATTCTGGCCGGGGCAGACAAGCTGCTGCTGCTCACCGATCAGCAAGGTCTGTACACCGCCGACCCGCGAAATAACCCGGCGGCGGAGCTGATTAAAGAAGTCCACGGCATCGACGACGCTCTGCGCGCGGTTGCGGGCGACAGCGTATCCGGCCTCGGCACCGGCGGCATGGGCACCAAACTGCAGGCGGCGGACGTCGCCTGCCGCGCGGGCATCGACGTCATCATTGCCGCAGGCAGCAAGCCTGGCGTGATCGGCGACGTGATGGCGGGAACGCCGGTCGGCACGCGCTTCCACGCGCAGCAGTCTCCGCTTGAAAACCGCAAGCGCTGGATCTTCGGCGCGCCGCCAGCGGGCGAAATAACCGTAGACGACGGCGCGCTGTCTGCCATCCTCGAACGCGGCAGCTCGTTGCTGCCAAAAGGCATTAAAAGCGTGTCCGGCAACTTCTCCCGTGGGGAAGTCATCCGCATCCGCAGCCTCGAAGGGCGCGACGTTGCCCACGGCGTAAGCCGCTACAACAGCGACGCGCTGCGCCGCATCGCGGGCCACCACTCACAGCAGATCGATGCCATCCTCGGCTATGAATACGGCCCGGTTGCCGTGCATCGTGATGATATGATCGTTAACTAAGGAGCGGGCTATGCTGGAACAAATGGGCAAAGACGCCAAAGCGGCTTCTTACAGGCTGGCGCTGCTCTCAAGCCATGAGAAAAACCGCGTGCTGGAACGCATCGCGGACTATCTGCTGGAACAGGCGGAACAGATCCTCATCGCCAACGAGCAGGATGTCGCCGAAGCGCGCACCAATGGCCTGAGCGAAGCCATGCTCGACCGCCTGCAGCTCACCCCCGCGCGCCTGAAGGGCATCGCGGACGACGTGCGCCAGGTTTGTAATCTGGCCGATCCGGTAGGGCAGGTGATTGACGGCGGGCTGCTGGACAGCGGCCTGCGTCTGGAACGACGCCGCGTACCGCTGGGCGTGATCGGCGTCATTTACGAAGCGCGCCCGAACGTAACGGTAGACGTCGCCTCGCTGTGCCTGAAAACCGGCAACGCGGCGATTCTGCGCGGTGGCAAAGAAACGTGGCGCACCAACGCGGCAACCGTAAAAGTCATCCAGCAGGCGCTGGTGGAATGCGGCCTGCCGGCCGCGGCGGTGCAGGCGATTGAAAGCCCGGACCGCGCGCTGGTCAACGAGCTGCTGAAAATGGATCGCTACGTCGACATGCTCATCCCACGCGGCGGCGCGGGCCTGCACAAGCTGTGCCGTGAACAGTCCACCATCCCGGTCATTACCGGCGGGATTGGCGTCTGCCACATTGTTGTGGACGACTCGGCGGAGATCGAACCGGCGCTGAAAATCATCGTCAACGCTAAAACCCAGCGCCCAAGCACCTGCAACACGGTGGAAACGCTGCTGGTGCATCACGGCATTGCGGATACCTTCCTGCCCGCGCTCGGCAAGCAGATGGCGGAATCCGGCGTCACGCTGCATGCGGATGAGAAATCCCTGCCGCTGCTGCAAAATGGCCCGGCAGAAGTGCTGCCGGTGAAGGCCGAAGAGTACGACGACGAGTGGCTATCGCTGCACCTGAACGTGAAGGTGGTGGACGATCTGGACGATGCAATCGCCCACATCCGCGAACACGGCACTCAGCACTCGGACGCGATTCTCACCCGCACGCTGCGCAATGCGAACCGCTTCGTGAACGAAGTCGATTCCTCGGCGGTGTACGTTAACGCCTCCACACGCTTCACCGACGGCGGCCAGTTCGGCCTGGGTGCTGAAGTCGCCGTGAGCACGCAGAAACTGCACGCCCGCGGCCCGATGGGGCTTGAAGCGTTAACCACCTACAAGTGGATCGGTTTCGGCGACGATACGATCCGCGCCTGATTGAAATAAAAGTCATGCGCCAGTAGTTAAAGATGATTATTGCTGGCGTATTACCTGTATGCCGTTGCGCTTATTCATTTATGTACGGTGGATAAGCGCAAGCGCCATCCACCGTAACGGCGGGAAATATATATGGCGGATGGCACTACCTTTATCCGCCTTACAAATAACGCAACGTTACTTATTCAACCGACGTTCACTCGCGTAAAGCGCGGTGCCAGCAAATCTTCAATTAATAAATTCACCAGTTCAAACAGCAGGGCGTTTAACGCTTCATTCAGCTGCTGTTCCTGCTTTTGTCCTATCAGCATCTTCGTTAACGCGTAGCAGTACTGGCGCAGAAGTTCTGAGTCCCCGGCGACCTGCTGAGGCTGGGTGGCAACAAGTTTCTCGGCCGTCAGGCGTTCAATAAGATAGGGCGGCAAGGGCTTTTCAAGCTCGGTTTCCATTGCTTTCAGGCATTCTGCCAGACGGAGATATAAATGCTGTCGATCTTTCGGATTGCGGCATTCAATAAGCGTATCGGTTAGCGTTTCACAGGCGTCCAGCAGTTCGAATAAATCGAAGCTCATATAGACCGGGGAAGAGCTTGTTGTAATTTGATTATCAGAAGTCATCATGACGGAATTCTCCATAGAGTAATTAAATCACCACCACCGGAGTTCCTACACTTATGGGTGGTGACGCTGATGAGGGTAGGAACCGACCTCTATGGATATCGGTCAGCCCGAAGGCTGCCACACCAGCGCCACCGTTGATAAGAATAAAGGTGTGTTGATGCTGCGACAATGGAAAATACGTCATGAACGTCAATTGTCGCCATAGAGTGAATCAGGTTCCTACACCCGGCACCAGATTTTGCTGGTGCGTGTACAGAATACCCATAGTGGTTTTCAGGTGACAATAGCTAAATCGCGATATTATTTTTCTCGTCATAACCCTGCGAGGTGCCTCGCATTTCTTTGATAAACTGCAAAAATCACATTCGTTACAGTTACATACCCGCTAAACAACATATTTAGCAGTGCGATATGAATTGAGCGGCACGATAAACCATGCCGCCTGGCGGATAAATTATGACGCGCAATTTGTGCGGATTTCGCGGCGTGACGCTCTAATAAACAGCAACTGCACAACAGAGTGGTTGACGAGCCTGCACGTTTTTCTTAATCTTTTGCACCGTAGTCACGCCCGTGACTATCTCCTGAAAGCCGATATAGCTCAGTAGGTAGAGCAGCGCACTCGTAACGCGAAGGTCGTAGGTTCGATTCCTATTATCGGCACCATTTCAAACTCTTCCCAAGTCTACCGAAATCAACTTAAAGCCCGTATAATGCGGTTTATAGCCCGTATTTTATCTCCTGTTATCAACTGGACTCAACCGAAATCAAGTTACAGTTGGGGGCATAAGTGGGGGCATTCTGTGTTCGGTCCAGGGAGATGCCCCCAATGAAGCTAAATGCGCGACAGGTAGATGCAGCTAAACCCAGAGAGAAAGCCTACAAGCTGGCAGATGGTGCTGGTTTGTATCTTGAAGTCGTTCCCTCAGGTTCCCGATACTGGCGGATGAAATATCGCTTCAATGGAAAAGAGAAGCGTATGGCTTTTGGGGTCTATCCGGCAGTGTCCCTGGCACAAGCGAGGGCGCTGCGTGATGAAGCCAAGAAAAAGCTGGCTGAGGGTATCGATCCATCATTTGCCAAGAAAGAAGAAAAGCTGGTTCGGGATGTGCAGCTCAACAACACGTTCCAGTCTGTGGCGCTTGAATGGCACGGAACGAAGGTAAGCCGATGGTCAGAAGGTTATGCCTCCGACATTATCGAAGCTTTCAATAAAGATATTTTCCCCTATATCGGCCAGCAGCCGGTGAATGAAATCAAACCGCTGGTTCTGCTTAATGTGCTGCGTCGAATGGAAAGCCGTGGCGCGACAGAGAAGGCCAAGAAGGTTCGCCAGCGTTGCAGTGAAGTCTTTCGCTACGCCATCGTTACCGGTCGTGCGGAATATAACCCTGCAGCGGATCTTACCAGCGCGATGTCAGGGCATGAATCGAAGCATTATCCCTTCCTTACCGTTGAGGAGTTACCAGACTTCTTTAAAGCTCTATCTGGCTATACAGGCAGCCCGCTGGTTGTTCTTGCCGCACGTTTGCTGATCCTTACGGGAGTTCGCACCGGCGAGCTTCGAGGTGCTTTCTGGAGTGAGTTTGATCTTGAAAAAGCGGTGTGGGAAATACCTGCAGAGCGTATGAAGATGAAACGGCCTCACCTGGTGCCCCTCTCTACCCAAGCACTGGAAATCGTACAGCAACTCAAAGTGATGTCAGGGCAATATCCACTGGTGTTCCCGGGACGTAATGATCCCCGCAAGACGATGAGTGAAGCGAGTATTAATCAGGTGTTTAAGCGGATTGGATATACGGGGAAGGTAACGGGGCATGGTTTCCGCCACACGATGAGTACGATTTTGCATGAGGAAGGGTTCAATACAGCGTGGATTGAGACCCAGCTGGCTCACGTTGATAAGAATGCGATTCGTGGGACGTATAACCATGCGTTGTATCTGGAAGGACGTAGGGAGATGATGCAGTGGTATGCGGATTACATAAGTCAATTAGGGAAGTCGAAACTAATACTTGCCTCTTAATAATAATTGTTATTGGCGGGATTTTTCTTTTAAGGAAAAGGGTAAATTACCAGTAGAGCGCTTCCTCAGGGAAGTGCTCCACATCGAGACTTCTCATTTATTTTTTGTTTTAGATAATAATCCCCGCTATCAGTTAATGAAACTTGGACTACATGGAGCTGACCTCGTCTCTTTTGTTCAGATTAAGGTTAAAAATTACGTTGGGCTTTGGTACTGAGGAATACCCGGCAGCTATCGTCGGACAGCTTTGCGAAGTACGCCGCGGCTTTATTTAATATGTCCCGTTCGTCAGCAACCCGCTTCAGTTCCTTCTGGAGTTGGCGGATCTCGGCCTGAACATCTGACAATTCTTTGTTATTGGAAGCGTCCGGCCCGTACTTCTTTATCCAGGCGTAATGACTGTGGGTGGTGATATCGAGACGTGTTGCCACGCTGGAAAAAGAATGACCACGATCAACAGCTGTTTGACTGCTTAAATTTTAAACTCTTCGGGATAACGTTTACCGCTCATGGGCACCTCTCTTTAAGTCATCTTAAATGACTCCGAGGTGTCTGTTAAACCCGTGGCGATTCAGTCTTCTGTTCTGAACATAAATCGACGCTCACTATAAGAGGGCTGTGATACATCCTGTTTGGGATGCTAATGATTTACTTATATATTTCAGCAACTCCATGTAGCCTGTTACCCCCCGTTGTCGAAAGGATTTTGAACGATGTTGCTCCTTGCTCATCAGCCTTACGAGAGAGCGCATTCGATAAATCATCAAGCGTATAGGCATTACTGGTTGAGACTACACCAATCTTTTCTTTCCCATCTGCATGGTTAATTTCCTGAGCGGCAGATGCGGCATTTACGGAAATAAATCCCATGACCAATGTAGTAATAAGTAGTGCTTTCATATCTAGTACCTCTTTAACAATATGCTTGAAACTGGACTTGTATCAGGAGTAACTTCCTCCATCTGTGTATTCAAATATACAGACTTAAGCTGTCATGAGGCTGACGGCTATATGACAAAATTGTCAGGGTTGTCGATTGGCTAATTTTTTTGAATACAAATTCAGCTCGTTAATAATGCAGTCAGGTTCTTCACGCAGAGGCATATTGTCTATGTCCAGAACCCCATCATTTTTTTGTGGATCATCAGCCTGCAGGTCTGCATACAGTGGGGTAAGATCCTGCTGTGCTTCACCTCGTTCAGCCACCAGTTCGAACGTTTTATTTTTTGCCTCGTCGTGGGTCAGGGCACTGACCAGAACCTGGGCGATTTGCTCCCGGGATATCACACCATCTTCCGGTGTTCCTGCATGGCGACGATCTCCCTGAAGCATAACGATTCGGTGTTCATCATCATTGTTGTAATCAAACCAGCCGGGCCTGACGATGGTATAGGGGTGACCACTGGCCCTGACCAGACGCTCGGCACGCCTTTTCCAGTCATGAACCTCAGTGCGTTGATTCCAGGTGCTGAGTCGTTCAGTCACGCCAATCGTGGTCATCAGGCTGATACGAACAGATACATCCCTGAATATTCGTAAAATATTGCGCACTCCGCCATAATCTATCGCCCTGGCACCAATACGACCCTGACCATCGGAACCGAGCGTAAAGATGATGGCATCAATATCTTTCGGTAATTCGGTGAGTGTTTCAGGCAATGAAACATCGCCGTAAAAAATATCTGTTCCCCGAGGAAGCGATTTCACTTTGCGCTTATTTCGGATCAGCGCTACAGGCTGATGGCCCATTTTGATAGCGGTATTGACGACATGAAGGCCAATACTTCCTGTCGCCCCTGCAACGAGTATTCTCATGATAAACCTACTGATAATTCAGATTTATTTTCGATACGGTCAGAATATCAATTATCATTAATGTCAGTAATGGGGCTAAAATGATTGTGTCTATGAACACCCTTCATGAGTGTGCGATGAAGGGAATGCCTCCATAAGGAAATCGCCGATGCTCAAAGAAAATTTCAACGAACTGCAAATCTTTCTTGTGGTGGCAAGGGAGCGAAGTTTTACCAAAGCAGCGGGCAAACTGGGCGTTTCTCAGTCTGCACTCAGCCACGCGATGAAGGCCCTGGAGGAAAGGCTGAATATCCGCCTCTTGACCCGCACGACCCGAAGCGTTGCCCCTACGGAAGCCGGTGAGCGAATTATTGCCTGCCTTGAACCCCGTATTGCCGATCTCGAGCAGGAACTGGAATCGCTGGTTCAGCTGAACGGCACCGCCTCCGGCAATATCCGTTTATCTGCCGGGGAGCATGCCGCGCGAAGTCTGGTATGGCCGAAGCTAAAACCCTTCCTCAGGGAATATCCCGAAATTAATCTCGAACTGGTGGTTGATAACGGCTTTGTCGATATTGTTGAGGGGCGTTTTGATGCCGGGATCCGCCTGGGCGAAAGCGTGGATAAGGACATGATTGCGGTAAGAATTGGCCCGGACATGAGAATGGCTGTGGTAGGAGCGCCGTCTTATTTCGCTGCAAATCCTGCACCTGAAACGCCGCACGAGCTACAAAATCACCGGTGCATCAATATGCGCCTGCCGACAGCCGGTGGGCTTTACCACTGGGAGTTTGAGAAGGAAGGGAAACCGCTACGGGTCAGAGTGGAAGGGCAGCTAACGTTTAATCTGCAGGCGGAAAGGATTGATGCTGCTTTATCCGGTTTTGGCATCGCCTGTATACCTGAAGACAGGGTGCAGGATTATATAAAGTCAGGAGAGCTTATTCAGATTCTGCAGGACTGGTGCCCATCTTTCCCCGGATATTACCTCTACTACCCGAGCCGCAAGCAGCATCCCCCCGCTTTTGCGCTGATGATCGATGCACTTCGCTACCAGGAATAACGGGTCCGTAGACCCGTCCGGATATTAACGGCCTACTCGGGCCTGGTGCTCAGGAGAGTAACGTTCGCCGACGATTTTAATCGTTTCAAGCGCCTGGGTTATCTGCCGTGAGTCATCCTGCGAAAGAATGATGTCAGCAGCCCCCAGATTTTCTTCCAGCCGGTGCAGTTTCGTGGTGCTAGGGATAGGCACAATCCACGGCTTTTGTGCCAGCAGCCATGCCAGAGCGATTTGTGCAGACGTCACACCTTTCTCTGCCGCCAGTTCACCCAGCAATGAGACCAGCTTTTCATTGGCTTCAATCGCCTGCTCGGCGAAACGCGGCACCGTGCTGCGGTAATCATCTTTGCCAAAAGTGGTTCCTGGCTTAATCGAGCCCGTCAGGAAGCCTTTGCCTAATGGGCTGAAGGGAACGAAACCAATGCCCAGTTCCTCCAGTAACGGTAGGATCTCCTGCTCAGGCTCGCGCCACCACATTGAGTATTCGCTTTGCAGGGCAGTGACAGGTTGTACGGCATGCGCACGACGAATGGTTTGCGCACCTGCTTCGGACAGACCGAAATGTTTAACTTTGCCTTCAGCGATCAGATCTTTTACCGTACCCGCAACATCTTCAATCGGGACATCCGGATCGACACGGTGTTGATACAGCAGGTCAATGACATCAGTCTTAAGACGGCGTAATGATCCTTCCACAGCTTCACGGATATGCTCCGGACGGCTATTTAAAATCTGCTGCTTGCCGTCGTCGCCAAAAGTAAAACCAAACTTAGTGGCGATGACCACGCGGTCACGAAACGGTTTTAAGGCTTCGCCGACTACTTCTTCATTAAGGAAGGGGCCATACACTTCAGCAGTATCGAAGAAGGTGACGCCACGTTCAACCGCTGCGCGAATGAGCTCGATAGCCTGTCGGGTATCGGTCGCCGGGCCATAGCCGTGGCTTAATCCCATGCAACCGAGCCCAAGCGCGGAGACTTCGAGTCGGGATTTACCCAGATAACGTTTTTGCATTGAATGAATACCTCTTTTATCGCGACTTAAACATCAAGTTTGCGGCCAGTCAGCCATTCCACCATCGCCGGGTCGCGGTGAGAGAAGAAGGCGCTGGTTGCAGTGTCGAGGGCAGCAATCTGCAGCATATCTTCAGAGCTGAGTTCAAAATCGAGAATGTTGATGTTCTCTTCCATGCGTTCTCTACGCACCGATTTCGCCAGCGAAACGATGCCTCGCTGGAAGATCCAACGCAGCACAACCTGACCCACGCTTTTGCCGTACTTCTGACCAATTGCCGTTAACACCGGATGCTGGAACAGGCCATTTTTACCCTCAGCGAACGGTGCCCAGGCTTCCGGCTGAATGCCACGGCTTTGATTCCATGGAACAGCATGTAGCTGCTGGTTGAAAGTGTTAACTTCAATCTGGTTTACCGCCGGGGCCACTTTGTTGAAGGCGATAAGGTCAGCCAATCGGTCAGGGTGGAAATTGCTGACACCAATGGCGCGAATTTTGCCTGCCTGATGCAGTTCTTCCATGGCTCGCCAGGCTCCATGGACATCACCGTAAGGCTGGTGAATCAAGTACAGGTCAACATAATCAAGTTGCAGCCGATTCAGGGAGCGTTCGAACTGGGCTTTAGCGCCTTCGTAATGAGTATCCTGCAGCCACAGCTTTGTTGTTACAAAGAGTTCGTTGCGGGCGATACCGGTCTGTTTCAGTGCGCTTCCGACCTGGGTTTCATTCTGGTAAGACGCTGCGGTATCGATCAGGCGGTATCCCGTATCGATCGCATCAATAACGGCTCTTTCGCATTCGGCGGCATCCGTCATCTGGAAGACACCAAAGCCCAGCAGGGGCATTTCAATACCATTGTTCAGTTTTACAGTTTGCATGACGTTATCCTTAAGCTGTTGTGTTGGAAAAGCATAACGCAAAGTGATTTATTCGATTAGATAGGGGAATTAACTAGGGTTTATTAGAACTGTTCATTAATTTAGAGGGGGAGAAGGTCGGCTATGTGCCAATAGCGGAACACACTAATGCTGGTGTACAGGGGCTGACTCATTTCCTCCTCCACTTTCATCCCGTTATACTGTGAAAAAAAGGAGGTAGGCGTGAAACTGAAAATGCAGGATTTGAGGCTGTTTAATCTCGTGTTTGAGAGCGATCCTGGTTGGATACTGGATTTCTCTAACCGCACCTTGTCTGCTTTTTTTGATGAAGAACTGAACATTGATATTGATGATGAACGTTATCAGGAAGAGGGGACGTCAAAAGCCAAACGAGTTAGATGCTTGCTGAAACAGGCTGATCGTGAGACCGCTCTGCGGGTTCTTGGCGCTCTCTGGCAGTATAAAACAGAATCCATGCCTGAACAGGCTGAACAAAGCCGTAATGACTATTACGCACTGATTTCCCGCTTAGAAAACGCTGACACCGATGAAGCCAAAGGCGTAAAGCCTGTCCAGGCATGGCATGGTGTTGACTGGCCTTCACTTATCGCTGAAATGAACGAGATGAAATCTCTGCCGCCACATCCACGTGGTTTTCGGTTTGAAGCCTGGCTTGCTGAACTGTTCAGTATCTTTAAGCTTGCTCCCCGTTCGTCTTTCCGAAATACAGGCGAACAGATTGACGGAAGTTTCCGACTGAATGATGAATTTTACCTGATGGAGGCAAAGTGGCATCAGAAAAGAACGTCGGCTGCCGATCTCCATGTATTTGAAGGAAAGCTCAGTACCAAGGCAACCTGGACACGCGGCGTTTTTATCAGTTGGATGGGGTTTACGCCTGAAGGCCTGACGGCTTTTGGTAAAGGGAAGCGCGTTATCTGTGTCAGTGGTTATGATCTTTACCACTCACTGAGTCATGGAATCCCTTTGCCCGACCTTCTGGATGCTAAAACCAGGCACGCCGCTGAAACGGGAGAGCCCTATGCTGAGTTCGACCGACTATATGCACTGAAGAACAAACAGTACGGCACGCTGAAATAACGGGTTGGGAAGCGGTTACTGCTCCCCGTTGTTGTTAGTAATGTCGCATAACACCGTTTTTGACGAGTAGCCATTGCGAGTGTTTGAGCCTGTTTTGGGCGCATTTTTCTCATGCCCGAGGTGGTCAGTCAGCTCCGTATTAAGCGCCGTTTCGACGGTAAGCTTCGTCAACATGCGGGAAAAAGCATTGAGGTCGGCTTCGGTTTTAAGGCCTTTAGCCAGTTCAGCCGCAAGGGCTTTGAGTTTCTTTTCGTCCATAATTTCCTGTCTCCGTTACTGGATTGAACATATCAAAATCAGGCAATTACAAAATTTTAATTACAGTCTCAAGAAGAGATGCAATCCGCATCTCTTCCTCTGCTCACTTTACCAGCTCATGCGTCCTGCGATGCTTTCGAAACATCGTAAAAACAGAGCCAGGTCTTCTTCGCTATTGTCGGCAAAACCATGCGTTAACAAATCATCAAGGATGTTTGTATCTTTCAATTCCTGGGTGAGTATGCGGTAGGAAGAACTATTCCAGCCAACCCGGCCAACAGGCATACGGAAGTATTGTATGTCAATTTGGGTTTTATCCGGATATGTTGACAGTTGTTCCTCAAAGTATGCCAGTGATGCTAACGTTTCATATCGGTCGTAAGAGAGTTCGAAGTTGGCGGTTGTTCCGATGAAGCTGGATTTCCATTCATCCATAATCGTCAAAAGATGATCGCTTAACGCTGTTTTTCTTCTGTCTAGCCCATCCAATTGCTTCCAGATATCACCACCGCCTTCCCACGACCATAAAAATAAAAGCATAATGATGCTGCACGGTTCGTGATGGGGGATCACTATTTTTTTCAAAAACAGCTCGTGTAATGTGCCCCATCGGCGAGAACGGATTAAGCCAAGCGCATACGCTGTCATAATCATCACTGCCGGGTAAGTGCGCAGATTTATCCATGCACTCAGCCCACCGTTGTGGTTTTTGGAATGGCTGATGATGTTATTAATGATATCAAATATTAATTCTTTATGTTTATCCTCTCCCCAACGACCCAGTATTCCGGCCATACGACCTAATGGCTCTGTTATCGATTCATAAGTTGATACCCGTTGACTGAACTCTTCAGGACTCCATCGGCCGTTAGGGGAGAGTGTGTCTGAATTCATTGCTTCTAATAAACGCTCAAACTCACCTGAAAAGAGCTCATCAAGTTGAATGCGAAATTCTGCTTTAGCCAGATATTTTTTTGTACTGTTGGTTAACAGTTCGACGCTTAATGGGTTTTGTTTTCGGCTTTGTTCAAGAATGGTTACTCGTTGCTGAAGTGTGTTGAAGAAATCATCGGCACCGGTGATTTCCATAATTTTTGCCTGCCGATGGGAGATAAGATCCTGGGTGTTTGTGCCCGGCGGATTTTTTGCTGCCCAGAACATGGGATATCTTTTGTTGGGCGCCCGCAGTATTGCTGCACGCAAAGCATGATCCCACTCACCAGACCAGCCGCAAATGATTAGGCCGTGTTCATCAATGATTCGGTCAAGCAACTGGTTGTATTCAACGGGATAGCTTGCCAGTTCATTATCGGTGTTGAGAATCCTTGCATCTTTGTAGTCGCCATGCAGCTTGAACAAATAACATTGAGAATGTGTCAAGGGTTCTGCGCCTGAAAGAGAATCCACGGAGGAAATCACGGTTGGTTCAACCCCCTGTTCCCGCAGCGCATTTTCCATTAATCGGTCAAAGTTGGTTGTGAGGATGACCCGAATATGGCCTGAGCGAACAAGCCTGGCAATGGCCTGATGTGCTGGCGTGGGTAATTTTTTACCCTCTTCTTTTTCTTCTTCATTCGGCTCAATGTAGTTGTGCAAAATAGAGCGGCGTTCAGCAGGCGAAATCGTCAGGTCTTCTAATAGTTTTGAGTAGTCGGGTTCGTTACCTGTTTTGTCACGGTACCATTGCGCCCAGTCCGTTTGTTCTTCAACGTCCTGCGCGGCGGCAATGCGTTTGATGAGATCGAGAGTAATTTCCCAGCCCGTGGGTATTTGTGCCGTTCGGGATAACCCAGAACCTAAAAGAACAGCAAAAACCCCTTTATTTTCGTGAACGGAGAAAGCGAGCTGGGTGAGTGGATCGGTGCTTAAGAGCGTCATTGTGGTTACTCTCCGATAGGCTAGATTTATAACAATCATTACGTTACATTTTTTAACCTAACTTTCAAATCCTCATTTCTGTTTGTTTGCTGCTTTTCCACTTTTCCACTTTTCCACTTTTCCCGGCTCACCCTGTGCTTTTTCCTTACAGGAGTGAATGATGAAACCTGCTTGCCTGGTTCTTTCCATATTGCTGGTATCCACTCAGGCCACGGCATCTATTGTAGATTTTTATCCTTCAAAAATTTACTCACTAAATCAGCAATCTGCACATTATTTAAATCAGAGAACGGGAAGTGGGTATTCCCTTTGATCCCCACCTCAGGCAGATGCGTCACTGTCACATCCCCGCCATGCTTGTTCACCACTTCACGCCACTCGCGAGCCATCGCCAGACGTACGCGCCAGCTGTCCTGCGCGGGCATGGCGACAGGTTTATCCGGTATGTTATCGCCGTAAATAATCAGAATAGGGATTTTGGTCAGAGCCATAAACTGCTCCATCGGCACAGGCTCACCCTTCAGCGTGTCGAACGCGCTTGGCATAGGGTCTGGGAGTTCTTTTTCCGGGAAGACAAAGCTGCTTCCTGGCTCGAAGGCGACAATGGCTTTGACCTTGTTGTTTTTCATCGCCGTATACCAGCCTGGTCCGCCACCCTGAGAGTGGGTGAAGAGGATAGCGGGGCCGGATTTATCCACGACGGCGGACATCGCATCAGAGATAACATTGATATCAAACGGCCCGGTATTTGGGGTCATCTGACGGAAATACTGGTTCAACGCTTCTTTGTCGTGAGAAAACTGAACGCCCTTAAAATACTCTGGCCACACGCCAACGCGGAACTGGTTGAACCACATCTGTTCATCCGGTTTAGGTGTAACAGTACCTTCTACAGTCGTGCGCCCGGCGCTGCCCCGGCGTGGCTGATCGACCAGATAGGTTGAGAATCCACGACGCAGGAATATGTTCTGGAACCCTTCACGGCCATCCGGCGTGCTTTCCCAGGTACGAGAGAATTGACCTGCGCCGTGCAGCATGACGATAGGGTATTTATGCGGATTCTCCGGGATTTGGTAGAACACAGAGGCATGATCGCCATGATAAGTCTGGCCAGCTGAATCCAGCGGCTTTTTCGCGTCAAATTTTCCTGGTGCGTTGATGATGGTGCCACCAGCAGAAAAGCTTCCCTGTTCCTGAATGACCAGCGGCTCGGCGTATACCGACTGAGCCACCAGGCCACCCGCCATCATGCAGATGGCCAGCGTTTTTAAGATTGTCTTCAAGATTACATCCTCTGTTATGTTTGCCGTTAGATCATATCTGAGTTGTCAGCGTTAATTATTTAGCCCCCCTGATTGCCCTTATTTGGCAGACTCATGAATGCGGACGATTAACTGCGTATTGTCTCTAACCAGCTGGTGACCGTTTCAGTAGTTCTTCGCTCCTGGTCGCATTCAATAACCAGCGGTTTTTCCCGACGCGCAGTTGGGGCGAGACGGGTAAGGATGTCGTCGCTGTCTCCTTTACCGTAGCCACCGTGAGTAATGAAGGGGATGAGTAATTTGCCCGCAAGGTTGTGGCTGCTGAGAAATGCTTGCACTAAAGGCGGCACGCTGGTCCCCCAGATCGGAAAGCCTAAATACAGGGTCTCGTAGCGTGAGATATCTGCGACGCTATTTTTCAATGCGGGTTTTACTCCCCGCTCACGCTCATTTTTCGCCTGTTCAACGGTCTGAAAATAGTTTTCCGGATAAGGCGTAGCCGGTTCGATTTCAAACAGATCGGTATTCAGGCTGCGGTGAATGACGCCCGCAATCACCCGTGTATTTCCGCTACGGGAAAAGTACGCCACCAGAACACGGCTTTTACCCTGCACGTTTGCGGTACCGGTGGCAGCTGATGCCAGGGAAACGTTCGCCAGCGTGAGCCCGGCAAGTGCGGTGATTAACATTCTGCGGTTGGGATCATGCTCCATAACCTGCTCCTGTTAGTTTGCGAGCGCCTGCTGCAGCGCCTTTTCAGCTCGCGTTGCTGCATCACTTTCGCCATGTTCACGCAGAACCTGTGCCAGCTGGCGCAGCTGCGCTGCCGTCAGGCCGACCCGCATGCTTGCTCGTGTATGCGATAGCAACTGGGCTTCAACGCCTGGTGTGGCCGCTAATGCGCCAACCGTTGCCAGCTCGCGGCTTTGCCAGTCGAGGTTATCGCGGGCGAAAATGTCGCCGAAAAGATGCGTTTGCAGGAACTGGTTAATCACCGGGGCAAAATCAAACAGCGGGCCCTGGACGGGCGCGCCTGAGATTTTCGTCTGATTTGCGGTACCGACGCGGCGAAGCTCATCCCCGACAGGGATCGGGGCAACCGGTTCTTTACCCTCAACGTCTTTGATACCACGTTGTTGACGTGCTTCGACGACCTTCATCAGTTCATTAAGCGCATTCAGGCTACGGGGGAAGCCCGTATAGGCATAAAGCTGGACGAGGATCTCTTTGGTTTCGTTTATCGTGAGCCCGGCATCCAGTCCCTGATTCAGGGCGGCATTCAGCTTATCCATCTGACTGCTGGCCATCGATGCCGCAATCAACGGGATAGCCTGTTGGCTGGCTGACAGCGTATCTGAAACCGTTTGTTCGTGGTTCATTTCTGAGGCTCCTTTATTGACGGGGGCAGCATGTGCGGCGAGACCAAAACCAAAGGTCAGCAGTACCGCTGCCGCTAATGCCTTAATGGGCGTGGTATTGTTCATCTGTCACTAACTCCTTCCAGTTAACGCTTTTGCCATCCACAATCCTGGTTATCGCCAGATGCGTCATCGCGCTGCCGGGGGCCGCCCCGTGCCAGTGTTTGACGCCCGCCGGGCAAGAGACAACGTCACCGGCGCGGATAACCTGCACCGGCTGGCCTTCTTGTTGGGTGAGCCCAACACCAGAGGTCACAATCAGCCGCTGACCTGCCGGATGCGTATGCCAGGCGGAACGAGCGCCGGGTTCAAACGAGACATAAGCCCCGGAAACAGGGATGTCGTTATCCGGTTTGAAGAGAGGATCAACCCTGACGCGACCGGTAAAGTTCTCGGCTGGCCCGAACACCGCGTTCTGACTTCCTGCGGGGGCGATATGGACAGCGGGATTTTGCTCCGCTGCCCAGGATGAAAATGTGAAGAAGGGCAGTACCAGCCCGAGGTAACGTAAATGTCCGATCATGCAAAGCGTCCTTATCAATGAAGAGGGGATTGCCTGCGATGATTTTATCGAGGGGGTAATGACGTCAGGCTGACGCCCCCCTGACAATTCTGTCAGTTAACCCTGGTCCCGGCTCAGCGCCGGATTGAGCATTGCCTGCCGCTTTATCCGCTTGTACCGCAAAGGTGAGGCCAAAAGTATTGATGCCACCTTCACTCCGCGCAAAGACATCTCCCCGGTGCATAATGGCAACCGCGCGTACGATCGACAGGCCCAGTCCATGATGGGTATCACTCCTGGCTCGGGAGGTGTCGACGCGATAGAACCGCTCGAAAAGCCGGTGTAAATGCTCTGGTGCTATCGGATCGCCTGGGTTTGAAACTTCAACACAGGCTTGATTGTTTTTTTCGCTTAAGCGCACCGTAATCGTGCTGTTGGAGGGTGAGTGTCTTGCGCTATTTTCCAGTAAATTTGCCAGTGAGCGGTGGAACAGTCGTCGGTCGATATGCGCCGTGACGTCGCCCTGAACATCCAGAGAGAGCTGTTTTTCAGCAAAAGAGGGTTCCACATACTCCGCTGTTTTAAGGGTTTCTTCGCGCAAGGACACCTGCGTAAGCTGGGAAGCATGCTCACCTGCGTGAGCATGAGACAGGAACAGCATGTCGTTAACGATCGACGTCATGCGCTCAAGTTCTTCCAGATTGGAACCCAGTAACTCTTCCAGTTCATCATGTGAACGTCGGCGCGAAAGCCCCAGCTGCGTCTGGCCGATCAGGTTAGTCAGCGGAGTCCGGAGTTCATGCGCAACATCGGCATTAAAGCTTTCGAGCTGCCGCCAGGCGACCTCCTGCCGTTCCAGCACGCCATTAAAAGATGATGCTAACTGCTGTAATTCGTCAGGTAATGCTTCGGTATTCAGGCGCTGACCATGGTCCCCAGGAGCGAGTTGCCGAGCCTGTTTACTGAGCGCCCCAACGGGACGAAGACCGATCCTTGACACGACGTATCCCAGTAAGGCGACAATCACGACGCCCAGTGCGGTAATGATCAGCAATGTCCGCGTGAACGCATCGAGTGTGCCCATATACGGCGTGGAGTCGATGGCAACCACATAGCGCAGCTCAGGCCGCTCACCGTTGGCGGGGATCGTTTTCACTAACAGAAACAGCGAGCATGCACCTTCTGATGCACCGGGCACTTTATTAAAGCCTTCCCGCAAAGAAGACCACTGAACACCTACCGGTGGTGTTCCCCCCATGCTAAAGCGTGGGTTATCGCTCACTATCCAGTAGCGAACGCGTTCACCTTCAGAATTGGTTAACACGGTGAATTTATTGGCAAGCAATGACCAGCCGTCAGCCGAGGTTCGTGCGGTGATCCACGGGCTCATTAATGATTCCCGGAACAGCAGCTCGTTGTGCATTTGCTTTTGCAAAGAGTCATGCAAAGAGCTTCTCAGCAGGATACCGATAACGGAAACAATCAGTAGCGCGGACAGGGCAAACATCAGCGCCAGGTGAACGGAGATGGAGCGCTTAGGCATGCTTATCCCCTTCATTATTCGGACCGGACTTCGAGGACATAACCCATACCACGAACGGTATGTAATAGCTTGACGTCGAACGGGGCATCAACTTTGGCGCGAAGTCGTTTAATGGCTACTTCAACCACGTTGGCATCGCTGTCAAAATTCATGTCCCATACCTGCTCGGCAATCATCATCTTTGACAGAATCTCCCCCTGATGCCGGGCCAGAAGGCTCAACAGGGAAAACTCTTTCGCGGTCAGCTCCAGTCGCGTTCCGGCACGAAATACGCGGCGAGCCAGCAGGTCGAGATGCAGGTCGTGAATTTGCAGTTGGGTGATGTCTACGCCATCCGTAGCGCGGCGACGTACCAGTGCCTGAATACGCGCCACCAGTTCGATAAGAGAGAAGGGCTTGGGGAGATAATCATCCGCGCCAAGACGCAGCCCTTTAACGCGCTCATCAACCGAACCTCGTGCAGAGAGCATTAGTACCGGCGTCTGTTTGGCTGCCCGCACACCCTCAAGTACCCGGTAACCATCCATCCCCGGCAGCATCACATCCAGTATTATCGCGTCGTAGTCGAACTCCAGAGCGTAATGAAGACCTTCAGCGCCATCTGCAGAGACATCTACCGTAAATCCGGACTCACTCAACGCACGGTTGAGATAGGTTGACGTTTTTTCTTCATCTTCGACTAACAACAGGCGCATAACGGGACTTCCTCTTAACTTTTCATCGGTGCTTCAACATCGGAATAAACCTGCACAGCATCCGGCAGACGTTGACCCTGGATAGTGATGGCGTCCAGTGAGCGGGTGAGTTCGGTTATCTCGGCGAGAGTCAGCGACACGCCGGTAGCCGCTGTGTTTTGCAGCATATGGTCTTTATTGGTGGTGCCAGGGATGGGAACAATCCAGGGTTTGCGGGCCAGCAGCCATGCCAGCGCAATCTGTCCCGGTGCGGCATTTTTTCGTATTGCCCAGGATTTCAGTAGTTCAACCAGCTGTAAGTTGTGTGGCAAGTTTTCAGGCGAGAAACGCGTTTCTATAGCACGTATATCTCCGGCAGCGAACCGGGTATTCTCATCAATCCAGCCCGTTAAAAACTGCACGCCGAGTGGACTCCATGGCACGAACCCAATGCCCAGCTCTTCACACACCGGAAGCGCCTGTTTTTCAGGGCCGCGCCAGAGCATGGAGTATTCACTTTGCACGGTGGTAACGGGCAATGCGGCATGGGCGCGTCTCAATGTGTTGATGCCCATTTCAGACAGACCCCAGTGCAGGATTTTCCCTTGATCCATTAAATCCTTAACCACACCGGCGACATCTTCGATCGGGATCTGCGGATCAACCCGGTGTTGATACAGTAAATCGATGCGATCGGTACGCAGGCGTTTGAGCATATTGTCGACGACCTGCCTGATATGCTCAGGCCTGCTGTTAAGGCCCGGCAGACGCTTACCCGTCTGTTGGTCAATGTTCCAGCCAAACTTGGTGGCGATAACGATTTTGTCCCTGAACGGGGCGACGCCTTCCCCGAGAATTTTTTCGACTTCAAACGGGCCGTAGGCTTCAGCAGCGTCGAAGAACGTTACCCCTTCATCAAATGCCCGGTGGATAACATTGATCATCTCGGGACGCCAGGGAACGGACGTGTCATATTTGCGACTCATGTTCTGCACGCCCAGACCGACGGCAGAAACTTCCAGCTTCCCGAGTTTACGCTTGCCCGGAGCAGCGTTGCGTTGGCTGGGGTGTCTGGATAAATCGACCTGAGAGGTTTGGCTCGCTGCCGATACGTGCGGAATCAGCGAGGCGGCGGCAATACCGGCCCCGGCGACTAATAGCTTGCGCCGCTCTGGCATTGTTGGGGCATTCTGGCTTTTCATCGATCGCTCCGTTACTCAGAAAATTAAACATGACTCTCATTTAAGCGGGACCATTCTGCCTTCGGATTGCCAACATAAAGCTGACGGCTACCTGACAGCGCTGTCAGAAATGCTTTCCCATCTCAGTCCCTTTCCTGACAAAAATGTTATTTCCCGGTCACGAAGCTGACAGCCCTCTCCGCCTAATCTGAGCCTGCAAATTTGATTCCGCGAGCCTGAATAACCAGGCCGACACTCATCGGGAGAGACCATGAAATTCACGCTTATCAGTGCAATGCTACTCACGGCAATGGCCGGGGTGACCTCAGTCAATGCGGCTGATTACAAACAAAACCCTTTCACACTGGCCTATGACGGTGCCATCACTGAGAACGTCAAAGGCAAGGTCAACATTCATCCGGTGAAATACGATCTGCATGGCATCCAGATTGCTGCGAATGTCTATACCCCTGCTAACTACGATCCCGCCAAAAAATACCCTGCGGTGGTGGTCGCGCATCCTAATGGTGGCGTAAAAGAACAGGTTGCCGGGTTGTATGCCCAGCGTCTCGCCGAGCAGGGCTACATCACGATTACCGCCGACGCGGCTTATCAGGGCGCTAGCGGTGGGATGCCTCGCAGCGTGGATAAACCCGCTAATCGCATAGAGGATATCCACGGCATGGCTGACTACATCAGTCAGTATCCTGGTGTCGATACCGCGCGCCTTGGTCTGCTGGGCATTTGCGGAGGCGGCGGTTATTCACTTGTTGCGGCTGAAACTGACAAACGGTTCAAATCGATTGCAACCATCAGCATGTTTAATTCAGGCCTTGTGCGCCGTAACGGTATGCAGGATTCACAGCTGGATACTATCCAGCAGCGTCTTCAGCAGGCTTCTGACGCACGTGCTCAGGAAGCAGCCGGAGGCGAAGTGCTTTACTCCGGCGATGCCAACCTGACTGATGAACAGATTGCTAAATTACCTTTTGCCTTGTATCGCCAGGGTTACGAGTACTACTGGAAAACTCACGCGCACCCGAATTCCACGTTTAAATACACCACCAGCAGTCTTCTGGATTTGATGAGCTTTGACGTAACGGACCATATCAATCTCATCAATAAACCGCTGCTGATGATTGCCGGTACAAAAGCGGATACGCTCTATATGACTGAAGATGCGTTCGCGAAAGCCACCGGTACGAAGGACAAAGAACTCTTCCTCATCGATGGCGCTACCCATATCGAGACGTATTGGGTGCCAAAATACGTTGACCAGGCGATGCAAAAGTTAGATGTCTTCTTTAATAAAAATATTTAATCCGCATCTGTCGATACCCCGCAGGGGTATCGACTTATCCCGTATTTATCATTCAGATTAACGGAGTCGGGAAAAAAGATAATTACGCACATTAAATAGCCGCTATGAATGGAATTCATAAACAGTCGGGCAAGTGATGGTTATTTTTTTACCTGAATAGTCAGTGCCATCAAGGCGCTGGCAGCCGTAAAGACCGCAATGATCCAGCCCATTGTCCATGGCGTGCCGTCGCTAAAGAGTGCCAGAAGCAACGAAGAGATGATGCCACTGCCGTATTGCAACGCTCCCATTAATGCCGACGCTGAACCTGCAACATTAGGCACTGCGTCAAGTGCGCAAGCTGTGGACGTTGCTGCGATGATGCCGTTCATGGAGAAGAAGACGAATACGGTCCCCACAATTACGGTTATTCCACCTATGCCCAGGCCGGTTGTGACCGCTAGCACTATTGCGGAAAGAGTGGCAATGAATACGGCATTCTTGAGTAGCATTTCCAGAGGATAACGGTGAACCAGGCGTCTGTTGACCATACTCACAGCCATTAATCCCACAATATTTACGGCAAACAGCCAACCGTAGTGCTGCGGATCAATACCGAAGTAGGTGATGTACACAAACGGTGAGCCCGTGATAAAGGCGTATGCTGCGACGTAATAGAAGGTCAGGCACAGAGTAAACCGCATGTATCTGGTGTTTGCTAGTAAGGCAAAGTAGTTTTGAAAGGCTTTGGTTACGGAGGCTTGCGAGCGTTTCTCAGCGGGTAATGTCTCCGGTAACCAGAATAAAGACATCAGCATTAATGTTCCGATAATCGCCAGTAGCCAGAAAATGGCGTGCCACGAGGTGACTTTAATCATTTGCCCGCCGATCAGGGGCCCGGCAATCGGCGCGATGGCCATGATGATCATCAGGGTCGAAAGCATTTGTGCTGCACGAGTGCGGCTAAAGAGATCGCGGATCATTGCTCTGGCCAGCATCGGGCCGGTACAGGCACCTAACGCCTGAAAAACACGCCAGAAAACAATTTGCCCGATATCCGTTGATAACGCGCAGCCCACCGAGCCGATGATGAACAGGCCTAAACCGATAAACAGCGGCAGTCGACGCCCATAACGATCGCTGATCGGTCCCCAAATCAATTGTGCGATGCAAAAGCCGATAAGGAATCCAGTGATTGTCAGCTCTGCATCACCCTGTAAATCTTTCGCCATGATGGGCATAGCGGGAAGATAGATGTCGGTTGATAAAGAGGTAACAGCCATCAGGGCGCTGAGAATGAGTAGAAATGATAGACCGGTTTTTTTGGCTGTAGCTGACTGTGTACGTGCCTGTTGATTAAGCATGGAGATCCGTTGGACATGAAGAGATAGGGGTATGTTAACGGGTTTGTGAACATTGATAATTATGGGGGAGGGATAGAGATTATGAATGGAATTCATCAATAGTTTTGTATGAGAGCCGGAGAAGCCATTGGAGGTTTGTATCCTTGGCTACAGGATTTTCGTCAACATTTGAGTCAATCAGTCACGCGATTGTTCAATACGCTCCTTTAGCCATTCCTTCAGTTCACTTTCCTTCCAGCGGGAGCTACGTCCTGGCTTAATCGGTTTCGGAAACTTACCTTCGCTTATCAGCTTGTAGAACCACTTATCGCTCAGTCCTGTAAATTCGGTAATGAATACCATATCCACCAGTTTGTCGTTCATTAGGTCAATGTTGTTGCTTTGCATGGTCATGACGTTTTCTCTTGTCTTTATGAGTTGAAAGACAGGAGCTCGAGGTTCAATCATTTTTGATATCGCCTATCACTCCGCCATAATCATCCGTTTCTCAGTAATTAATAATTTTTAGTTCTGGCTGCAGCCAAAGTTGCGTTCGCCGTCTTCATTACATTTCGATCTCAGTTTTGCCAGATAGGCACTACGAAACATCAGCTCATCCATTTTCGTGTTCATCGGGGTATTAAATTCCTTTTCACCTTTGCTGTTCAGGTGGTAGTAACCATTTGTTGGAAAGTGAACCAGACCTCTGTCCTCAGGATATGAAAGCCCCAGAGAGCTCACCCAGGCTCCGGCTATCATTGACGCTAAAGTCCCACTGTCTTTGTTGAAATCTCCTGGATGAAAGTAAGCGTCTTTATTCAGGAGAAGCAGGGCGTGGTAATGTTTTTTCCCTTCAAGATTAAACTCTCTCACCCATACATAACGAAGCCGACAGGGGTAGGTCCGCTTACCTGCTTTCTTTTTACGTTTCAAATCCGCCTTAATACGCTCCTTCAGAGATTTCATACAACGCGTGATAACCGAAGAATCGACTTTTGCTTTCTCCTGTTTCTCTTTTTGTATGGGTAAACGAAAATCCACTCTGATAGCCAGTAAGCGGGGGTACTCCTGCTGAGCTTTACTGATACTCTCCTGAGTCCGCTTAAGATACTCCTCACTCATATCCCCATAGCGTTCTGAATAGTCTTCCATTGCTTTCACCTCTGTTCTTAAAAATTCATTACATGGGAAAGGCAGTAAGATTTTGTTTTAATAATGGTCAGAGATGAGGGGGCGTAAACAGTCTTGCATTAGTATCTGCTGCCTAGTGTAATGGTCTGTTTGGTCATATGTGTCTTGTTATATGTATGGTTATATATCTGTTATATATTATTAGTCCGGCAAAGAAATCGGTTGTGAGAGTAAAAAACCAATAGAAGAAGAAAAAGAACCATTATGCTTTTCCTGCCACTTTTTTTACCCGCAAGTTAGTTAAGACCAGGAACCTTGTGGTTTCACTGTGCGTTGCCCCATCTATTCCTGAAGTGAGTACCTGTTCAGGTCGGACTCTCATCGTGTCATCAGGCTAATCCGGGAGCGGACGTGATCGGTCTTACGCATAATAGGGATGCCAGTTTTTTTTCACTACCCCCTAAGGCGATACCTTGATGGTGATAACGTTCACGGAAAATAAGAATTATTAATGTATTGATTTATATGAATTACACAAAAAGTAAGGTACCTTTTCATCAAAAGGAACACACTCATGTAGAAGAGGGCATATGCCGGGAAAATTTAAGGAGACTGCGTACCTTCCAGCGCAGGGGTTACAGGAATTTGTTGAGCGGTCAGCCGAGGAGAAAGGTATGTCAAAATCCAGATACCTGGGAAGTCTGGTTGAAAAAGAGGCAGCATCAGTATCCGGGAAATCGAGCGAGCCAACACTTGTCCTGCATAAACCTTGTTACACAGAAGTCCCGTTTGGTTGCAGTGGGGTATTTGAATGTGACGTCCTAACTGCAAAATCAGACATCCACAAATATGTGATGTCGCAGGCAACGGAAAGTATCATTTCCAGTTTTAGAGATATTATCAGGAAACAGTTGAAGGATAACCCAGAATATCTAAAAAACGCCTGCTTTGTATTGTTAAGGACTTTAATTAAAGGTGTTTATCAAAAAACTGAAGCTGGTTCTTTAAGAGTAAGCTATAACGTTAAGGTTGCCTTAATAAGAGTGTCTGAAAAGGAATGGTTAAAATATGATGGTTGTTATGATTTCTTTAAAATAAAATACTACAGTTATTACGATTTAATGATACAAAACAGAACCGGTAGGGTCAAAATGCTTGCCCCTATATTTGATGAGAAATATAAAGATGGCGCTTTTTTCATACCTGTCTCTGATGCCAGTTCAAATTTCCAACACAGAATTGCTGATGATAAAATCAAAGGGGTTGGTATAGATGATGTCGAAGTTGCGAAATGTATTATTCTTGGCGTAGACCATCGTTCAGTTAGTGAACGATTTTCAGTAATTTATGGCGAAAAAACAAATAACGGATTCAGAACAAACTCTGGACGCCGCTATAAGACTTTGAAGTAACTGTAGTTTATTTTTAGAATTTAATATTTTTTAAGTCTATATCACCCGTTAGATATGAATCAGATGATTTCTATTTACCGGGAGATATTTAATGAGTAGTGAGAAACAGAGCGGGTTAGAACTGTTAGGCCTTCACCTTTCACTTTGCCCTGAATTCTTAAGATATGAAGTACTTAATAAAATACGAGAGACTATCGCCTATGAACCCGTCATTGGCATCATGGGCAAAACCGGGTCGGGCAAGTCCAGTCTGGTTAATGCACTTTTTCAGCAGCCCCTGAGCCCCGTAAGTAATGTTGCTGGCTGTACCCGTGAAGCCCTGTATTTCAGATGTGATGCTGGCGAACGAAGGATGACGCTGATAGATTTACCCGGAGCAGGGGAAAGTCTTGCGTATGACAAAGAATATCGCAAGCTCTATCAGTCGCTTATACCAGACCTTAACCTCATTCTCTGGGTGATGAAAGCCGACGATCGGGCTTGCTCTACTGATGAGGATTTTTATCAGTTCCTGTTGGAATGCGGAGTCTCACCAGACTGCATTGTGTTTGTCATCAATCAGGCCGACAAGGCCGAACCCTCGCTGGAGTGGTGTCGTGAAACGGGCACACCCTCTGCAGAGCAACGGCTCACCCTTACGGCCAGGTGCAGCGCAGTATCACATCACTTCCATACCCTTCATCCGGTACATGCCGTTTCCGCCAGCACCGGTTATAACCTGCCTCTTCTGGTCGAAACCCTTGTCAGTGCCCTGCCAGCATCAGCCAGCAGCGGTGTGTTCTGTCAGATAAAAGAAATTCATCGTACATCTGACGCTGAGCAGGTGGTTCGACAGGACTTTGGTGAACTGGTGGGGGTGTTACTAAGCCGCATTATTGACGCGGTGCCATTACCAGAGGCACTGAAGGACCGACTCCACGCTATCCGTGAAAGCCTCGCCAGCGCCGCTTCAACACTCTGGCACTGGTTCTTCTAATGACTTCCCGTGACCTTTTTCTTCGCCAGTCCCTCTTCTTACGAACAAGTTTGTTTATCAATGATCGATTTTGTCGATCGATACGATCTGATTATCTCATTATACCTTCAATCCGAAGGGATATAAGATTTCACGAGGTAAATACAACCTGCTGATTTATCTGTAAATAATCAAACATGACGGATGTATCTGGTCACCAGACACGCATTCTGACGCACCTTTGTAAGGAGACATACATGTCCGCTACCAGGTTTCAGAGGAAATCAGTAATGAGGGGCAATTCTTTGCCAGCCTCACCGTATAACGGGAAGAGTCTGAAGTCGGCCATCGCAAAGCTGATATTCCTCTCGAACCTGCCGCTGTCGTCAATGTAATCGGTTATGACCTTCAGAATGACGATGTTGTTGAACAAGATGGCTTTTAATCAAACAAGGAATTTCCCTGTGAAAACCCTACCTAAAGTAATTTTTACCCTGTCTACTCTGTTTACCACTGCCTGTGCTGCTGCTGATTTTGATCTGAAATGTACGCTGGCTGATAAAAGTATCATGACGCTTTCACATAGTGCTCAGACTGTCTATATCGGCTTTACGAACCCAGGAGATGCAGAAAGTGAAGGGGCGGTCATTAAGTTAGATGTTCCATCGGGAGAAGCGGTTCAGACCGTTGGTTCCCGACCTGTTTTTCACGAGAAATTTTTCAACCTGCGTGGTACCGGAGAAGAGATTGAAGGGGCTGTTGCCATTACTTATGCCGAACATAAAGGTGTGAAATCAGCAGGCTATACAGAGATAAATTTATTGGGTAATGAAACCAAAAGTATCTCCTGTATGCCAGGCACCATTAAAGTAGCGAACGGGTTATTAACGAACGGTATTGCCGGTATGGAGAAACAAGTGTCGCATACCGGGGATACGACCAATAATACGCCAGATGAGGACGTGAGTGACCAGCCTGTCATTAAAGTTTCTACAGAGCATTTCTATCTTGTTAACCAGTTCCCGAACTGGCGTATTACTTTGACCAGTGTCGGTAATAATATCATTGTAAAAAATGCCATTATGAATCGCGGTAATTGCACTCTCCGCCCGAACGGGAATGGTGACCGCTTTAATGTTCCACTGAAATTTGGTGATACGCTAAAGTTTAACGTGACAACGGATGAAAATTTTTCTAAGTGTCAATTGCTTGAGCTGGTTGTGGAGACAAACAAAGGTACGTTCACATTTAAACCTGAATGATGTCATTGTATATGTTGTTTCACTCATTCACTCCGCAAGTGATTTCGGTATCAGCACTATCATTAACCCTTTGATATAACTACACCAGAAAACGAAAAGGTCATGACCCGTAAGGGCATGGCCTTTTGTTTTTTATAAGGAATTTTTTAATGAAATTAGCCAGCCGTTTTGGGCAAATCAACCAGATACGCCGCGACCGTCCGTTAACTCGTGAGGAGATGATGCAGATCGTCCCCAGCGTGTTCGGGGAAGATAAACATGTATCACGTTCAGATCGCTATACATACATCCCCACTATAACCCTGCTGGAAAATCTGCAGCGTGAGGGCTTTCAGCCATTCTTTGCCTGTCAAACCCGCGTGCGCGATCAAAGCAAACGTGAACATACCAAACATATGCTGCGCCTTCGCCGTGAGAGGCAAATTACAGGCATGCAAGTACCGGAAATTATTCTGCTGAACAGCCACGACGGCTCAAGTTCATACCAGATGCTGCCGGGCCTGTTTCGCTTTGTTTGTCAGAATGGCCTTGTCTGTGGCGAAAGCTTTGGGGAGGTACGTGTTCCCCATAAAGGTAACGTGGTTGAGAAAGTAATTGAAGGGGCCTACGAAGTACTGGGGATATTTGACCGGGTGGAAGAGAAACGCGATGCCATGCAGTCGCTAATGTTACCGCCACCAGTTCAGCAGGCAATGGCTAAAGCAGCATTAACCTATCGCTTTGGCGAAGAGCATCAGCCTGTGACGGGATCGCAGATACTTTCCCCACGCCGCTGGCAGGATGAGAGTAATGACTTGTGGACCACCTACCAGCGTATACAGGAAAACCTCATTAAAGGCCGTCTGTCTGGGAGAACGACTAAAGGCAAGCGAGCACATACCCGCGCGGTGAAAGGCATCGATGGCGATGTGAAGCTCAACCGCGCCCTGTGGGTGATGGCTGAAAATATGCTGGAACTCGTATCATGACCATTCGGAAGGAGAGGGGCTTTAGCCAGCTTCCGGTAGGACCGTTCACCCGCCAGCAGGCTGAATGCGTTTCAGCGGCATACCGGAATATCTTCATCGAGGATGACCAGGGAAGCCATTTCCGGCTGATTCTGCGTGATGCGGATGGCCGAATGCTGTGGCGGGCCTGGAATTTCGAGTCGGAGTCTGGGATCGGGCTCAATGCATACATCCGGGATACGGCCTCCTGCGGGACTCTCTCAGCCACCCGTCTTTTTAACCGCAATACCACTCATTCATTTTCCCCTGACCTGCCAGCCTGATCGCTGGCTTTTTTATTTCCGGAGAGACCATGATCAACAACACACCTGAACTAACCATTACCGCGACCGTCGTTGAAGACGAGCAGCGAATCGGCTTCTGGCCACAGCACTTTGGGTCCATCCCGCATTGGATAACCCTTGAGCCCAGAATCTTTGCCTAGATGGACCGACTGTGTACCGATTATCACGGTGGTATCTGGCTCTTTTCAACGCTCAGCAACGGCGGCGCTTTTATAGCTCCTGAGACAGAGAGCGATGAGGAGTGGACATTGCTCAACAGCATGAACGGCAACGGCGCGGAACTTACTGGCGAAGCGGCAGGGATAGTCTCCTGCCTGATGACATACAGCCGCCACGCCTGTCGCACCGAGTGTGACGCGATGACAGAGCATTATTATCGCTTACGCGACTACGCGCTGAATCATCCGGAATGCAGCGCCATTATGCATCTAATCGACTGAGGAATGCCTGACATGAATACCGCATTATCCCCGATGTTATCACAGCCTGAACTCTTTCCTCTGACGGTTATGGCCCAGCATGGTTGTCTGCTCCCCGCGACATCAGGATTGACACCCTATGCCCAACGGACCATTCGCCGGGCTATCAATCTGCTGGATAAATATCTGCGCCAGCCCGGTATATCCTTTACTTCAAGTACGGCAGCCCGTGACTGGCTTCGGTTACAGCTGGCAGGACAAGAACGGGAAGTGTTTATGGTGCTCTATCTCGATAACCAGCACCGTTTACTGGAGAGCGAAACGCTATTTGCCGGTTCGGTTAACCATGTCCAGGTCCATCCCCGTGAGGTGGTGAAGTCAGCGCTTCGCTTCAATGCTGCAGCAGTCGTGCTGGCGCATAACCATCCTTCAGGCGACCCGGAGCCCAGCCAATGCGATCGTAATATTACGGGTAGGCTAAAAGAAGTATTGGCGCTCGTTGATGTGAAAACGCTTGATCATCTGGTCATCGGCTCAGAAGACATTGTGTCGTTTGCCGAGCGAGGCTGGGTATGAAAATCATCAGTCAACGCCAGGCCATGACCCTGTACCGACAGCATCCTGGCTCCCGACTGTTTCGCTTCAGTACGGGCAAATATAAATGGTCAGGCAGTGTCTGCCATTATGCTGGTCGCGAGGTGCAGAACATACGCGGCGTTCTGGCCGTATTTGCTGAACGCCGTCAGGACCGCAATGGTCCCTATGTCATTCTTCGAAGCGTCACTCTCAATAATCCTTCCCTTTAATCAGGAACAAAAATGAATAATCGCTCCGAATCCGGTACCAGGCCGGAGAATACCGCCTGCCAGCAGTGGGGATTACAGAGTACGATCACTCCCTGTTTTGGCGCTCGTCTGGTGCAGGAAGGCAATCGCCTGCATTTTCTTGCTGACCGGGCCGGGTTTAACGGTGCTTTCAGCGGCAAGGATGCGTTGCGCCTGGACCAAGCTTTTCCCTTGATACTCAAACAACTTGAACTAATGCTGACCAGCGGTAAGCTCAATCCCCAGTATCAGCACTGCGTCACGCTATATAACAATGGGCTCACTTGCGAAGCTGACACACTTGGTAGTTGCGGCTACGTATACATCGCCGTTTACCCAACCCAACGCTAATTAAATACACGAGAGCAAAAATGAAATTTCTACCTGCAAGAAACATGCGGGCGGCGAAGCCATGCCTGTTGACCTGCTCCCCGTTGATTAATACACCGCGATGTTAGTAATGTCTTCATAAGCCACATGAGGACACCTCCATGAAGAAGCGTTTTTCCGACGAACAGATCATCAGTATTCTCCGCGAGGCTGAAGCCGGGGTTTCTGCCCGTGAGCTCTGCCGCAAGCACGCCATTTCCGACGCCACCTTTTATACCTGGCGCAAGAAGTATGGCGGCATGGAAGTACCCGAGGTTAAGCGCCTGAAGTTGCTTGAGGAAGAGAACGTCAGACTCAAGAAGCTGCTTGCCGAAGCCATGCTGGATAAGGAGGCACTTCAGGTGGCACTGGGGCGAAAGTACTGACGACAGACCAGAAGCGGGAAGCCGTTGAGTTTATGTGTGATGCGACCGGTCTGTCGCAACGTCGTGCCTGCAGGCTTACAGGTTTGTCCCTGTCGACCTGCCGCTATGAGGCTCAGCGTCCGGCGGCTGATGCGCATTTATCAGGGCGCATCACTGAGCTGGCACTGGAGCGCAGGCGTTTTGGCTACCGCCGCATCTGGCAGTTACTGCGCCGTGAAGGCCTTCATGTTAATCATAAGCGCGTGTACCGCCTTTATCATCTGAGCGGGCTGGGCGTAAAACGCAGGCGACGTCGTAAAGGGCTGGCAACAGAACGTCTGCCTCTGCTCCGCCCGGCGGCACCCAACCTGACCTGGTCGATGGATTTTGTCATGGACGCACTGGCCACCGGTCGCAGGATCAAGTGCCTGACCTGTGTGGACGACTTCACGAAGGAGTGTCTGACAATTACCATCGCATTCGGCATTTCAGGCGTTCAGGTCACGCGAATTCTGGACAGCATTGCACTGTTCCGGGGCTATCCGGCGACGATAAGAACTGACCAGGGGCCGGAGTTCACTTGCCGCGCACTGGATCAATGGGCTTTTGAGCATGGTGTTGAGTTGCGCTTAATCTAGCCGGGCAAGCCAACGCAGAACGGATTTATTGAGAGCTTTAACGGACGATTTCGCGATGAATGTCTGAATGAGCACTGGTTCAGCGATATCGTTCATGCAAGGAAAATCATTAATAACTGGCGGCAGGATTATAACGAGTGTCGCCCACATTCAGCACTGAATTATCAGACGCCATCAGAGTTTGCAGCACGGTGGCGGAATGGAAAATGTGAAGATAAACAAACCGACATTACTAACTAACGGTTGTATCTAATACTGGGGGCAGGTCACTGTCGCCCGTGACTATCTGGCAAATGTTACTTACTCGTCTGCTTGAACAGCACTATGGTCTGATGCTAAGCGACACACCTTTTAGTGATGAAACCGTTATAAAGGAGCATATTGATGCCGGTATCACTCTGGCTAATGCCGTGAACTTTCTGGTAGATAAATATGAGTTAGTTCGTATCGATCGCAATGGATTTACCTCACAGTTACAAGCTCCATATTTGACTGCGACAGACATTCTTCATACCAGGAAAGCGTGCGGGCTGATGGCCCGGTGTTCATACAGGGAGGTAAGTAATATTGTTCTTAGCCGATCACGGCTGTGAGGGGATGGAGATCTGAGAAGGTTTCCACGATACGTGAAGAGTTTGATGAAATTAACGACTCGATGAAAACCTCATCGAGTCGCATGAAAAACAAGGTGGGGGCACAAAAAAGGGGCATTTATAAAGATGAAACAAGAAAATATCTATATTTATCAATGGTTTTGTAGGTTGTGTTATGTTCCTATTATCGCACCACTAGTTACTCCACCATAATCCCCTACTGTCCATTTTTCTTTATTTTATGCGGTGTTGGCTGTTTTATTTGTCCGGCATCATCCGCCTTTTGCCGTTGCAATCGAAACTCAAAACGGGTACATAATCGGGTATCTGAGTTTGAGGCGGGTACCTATGAAACTAAATGCGCGACAGGTCGAGACGGCAAAGCCTGCTGAGAAAGACTACAAGCTGCCGGACGGCAACGGGCTTATTCTGCTGGTGAAAGCCAGTGGAGCAAAATACTGGCGTTATCGCTATACCTTCGCCGGTAAAGAAAAGATGCTGGCGCTCGGTGTGTACCCGGCTGTTTCACTGGCGGCCGCTCGCGAAAAGCGAGACGAGGCCCGGCGGAACGTTGCGGCGGGGGTCGACCCGGTGAAGGTCAAAAGCCACGTTGCCGCTGCCGCAGCGAAGACGATCACGTTTAAAGAGATTGCCATAGAATGGCACGAATTCAAGAAGCCGCGCTGGTCGCCTGGCTATGCCTCTGACATTCTCGAAGCATTTAACAAAGACATCTTCCCTGCGGTTGGCAAATTGCCAGTTGCTGAGATTGAGCCCGTCCAGATGTTAACGGCCTTGCGTAAAATTGAGAATCGCGGCGCAACCGAGAAAGCAGCCAAAACGCGCCGGTGGTGTGGTGAGGTATTCAGCTATGCCGTAGCCACCGGACGTGCAAAGTACAATCCTGTCAGCGAACTGAATAGCGCCATGACCGGCCATAAAGGGGAATCCTTCCCGTTCCTGACGGCCGAAGAGCTGCCCGATTTTCTGGCGGCGCTTGAGATTTACAAGGGGAGTCCGCTCCCCCGGCTGGGTTTGCAGATCATGATGCTGGCAGGACTGCGCACTTACGAACTGCGGCACTCGAAATGGGAATGGGTAGATTTTGATAATCGGCTATGGGCGATACCCGCCGAATTTATGAAGATGGACCGCCCGCACCTAGTACCGCTTTCCGCTCAGCTTGTTGTCCTGCTAAAAGAGTTGCACGGTCTGACAGGTCGATACGTTAATATGTTCCCTGGCAGGAATGACCCGTCAAAAGTCATGAGCGAGAATACAATAAACAGGATGATCCACATGCTGGGGTATAAGGGAAGAGTAGTAGGGCATGGCTTCCGGCATACGTTCAGCACCATACTGAACGATAAAGGATTCAACTCTGACTGGGTTGAACTCCAGATCGCTCACGTGGACAAGAACAATATACGTGGGGTTTATAACCATGCCCTGTACATGGATGGGCGTCGGGAAATGATGCAGTGATATGCGGATTATATTGATAAAATCACTTTGCTCTGAGGGGATAGTATGCGGTAATTTTGTAAGGTTTTAGCTTGGGTTAGTATCCTTTATTTTTTTGTTGGCGGGATATGGGTTTATTTCGATAATAATATTTTATCCGATTATTTAGCAGGTATGGCTATTATTGGCTTTATCATGACTGTCGTCTGTATATACGCATTGACGAAACCCTCTATTACCCAATCTGACCTTGAACAAATTGAAACGTCATCCCTTCAATCAATAACAAAAACCATAGCAGAATTAAAGGTTCTTCAAACCGATAAGACATTGACTCAAGATGAATTGGTTGAGCTCGAGAAAAAAGGAAAGAAATGGAGTTGCTAGTAAAAAAAGCCAGTATGGCTTTGTTTCTTCGAGAACAATTAAGCTACCATGAAAGACGTATACTCTCAGAGGTGCAAAGTAATGAAGTTATAACTCATGGGCTATCTGAAATATCAGAAATAAAAATAAAACTTAAAGCACTAGATGAAGAGATCGAACTTAGTCCCGATGTTAATTTTCTTCGTGCCGTTATAAAAGACGCCAGTCGAAGAATGCCAACTATTGACGAGGTGACAGAGGGTATGCCACAGCCAATAAAACTATTAATTCGCTTCATGACTTTTTTACCAGGCTTTACCAAGTTATAGGAATTGCTTTTCCCATGCTTCGACTTCTCCGCGTACCCAGCGGGAGGTTCTGCTCCCGAGCTTCTTAGGCCTCGGAAACTCGTTATTACTGATACGCTCGTAAATGCTGGATTTTTTCAGGCCAACAGAGCGCTCAACCTCTTTGATGTTAATCAGGTCAGTCTCAGAGATAACCGGTGTCATGCTATACCAATCCTTCGGGGGTTGGTGCGTATGTTTGTGGTTGCATAGGACTAACTGTCCACGGCAACTTACAGAATTATAGTGGAACTCCTTCTATTAGCGCAGGTTATGGAGTGCTTCATTTTGGACGTGAGCAAATTTATCAGGATGTTGGGATTATTTATGCACCTGGAATTGGCTTAAGAACTGAGGGAAATGTTACCAGTCGCTCGCAATTTGATGCTGTCTTACCTGATTGGGCGGTTCCATTTATTGGTAAAATTGACGGGATTCGTATAGCGAAGTGTGGAAATGATTGCTGGCATTATGGTGGAATACCAGACCAGTATATTGATGACATTGAAATTATGGGCGCAGGATACGGCAGCAACTCAACTAATGATTTGCGTTCATTTGTTGACCCTACTGAGCGTGTGGCATGTATGCGTATTTTGGCTACTGTGGAATTGGGGCGGATGCATTTTTATGGAAACTACGGTGGTTATGGTTTAGTGGTTGGGCCGAACACCACAGTCTTTAATATAAGGCTTAAATATGATCATATTATCTCAGAAAGTTGCTTGATTGGAGCTCATTTCAAAAAACGGGCGTATATCCAGGGCGGCATTCTAGATGTTCATGAATGCTCGGGGCATCTCCCTGTGTTCTCTACTTTCTCAAAGACACCCGTTCTTATTATTGAAGGGGATGCAAAGCCAAGCACATTTAGCTCTATTCAGGTAACGCAAGAGACTAGTGAATATAATGGTATATGTATTTATTTTGGCGGCACAAGAAACACAGCCGTCATTGATGTCTATCGTGGAACAGTATCTGAATCACGATCTGGTACAGGGATATGGGTTGCTGGGTCTGATAATAAAATAATTGGTGGTACTGCTTCCGACTTTGCAGGAGGGAATGACTCTGAAGGGAATCCGTCTACTGGGCTGGTGTTAGCTTCAGGAGCAAGAAATAATATTAAATATACGGTGGGATATGGTTCTTACGGATTTCGCATGCTGACTGCGGGAACCCTATCATCTGGAGAACTCTCAACAATTGGGGATTCGATAGGGGTTCCTTTCACAGGATTTTCATCGATTACCAATATAGAACGTAAACGAGTTTCATTGATGTAGGGTAATGGACATGGCAATAGAGCCATTTTTTACTCTTCAAATCTGGATTTGTCGAATACAAATGTTAATCAAATAACTATATCATTTTTAAGTCTTCCTTATATTCCGGCAACTGGAGAGCTTGCTATTTGTATGGATATTCAGGCGACTGGAGGCTCTAACATATATCCTGATATGCGTTTTATAAGATATCTGAATGGGTCATCATCGTCCTCATCACTTGTGTTTGCATACCAACTCTACCTCAACTATGTCTGTGCGCCTTGCTGTTATGATAGGATAACAGCCATAGAGTAAAAATTATGGAGATGGATTTGGTGAATAGAAACGCCCTATTAGACGTGTCAAGAGCGATAGCTGTGATGCTTGTCGCAACCTTTCATATATGGAGGGATACAGGGCGTCCATCCTATCCCGTGGGGGCTTTCGATCTCCTGGGGTTCATGGGAAATGGATGGGTTGGGGTAGGGGTTTTCTTTGTTATATCCGGATATTGTATGGGGATATCTACTGCGCGTGATTTTTCACAAGGTATTTCTGCTGGTAGCTTCCTTAGATATGTAGCAAAGAGATTTCTCAGAATAGCCCCGCCTTACTATGTGTCAATATTTCTATGGGTTTGCATAATTGATTTATATGGTATCGCTGAGAAGGGAACGTCTTTAGCTGATATAGTGACTCACTTAACCTTCACTCATAATTTTACGCACACAACTTTGTTTAGTATTTCTGGGGTTTTTTGGACTATAGCGGTGGAAATGCAATTCTATTTACTGCTCCCCATCCTTCTCTCTGTGATGAAACAACCGTTACATGCCTGGATGCTACTTTTTTTAAGTATATCGTTATCATTGTTTACATTTTATTCTGGATTAAGCTCGTTGTATAACTGGGGGTTGCCAGTATATCTTCCGTTGTTTATTTTTGGGTATATACTCAATATGAGTCAGTATGAATTGCTGGAGATAATAAATAAATATAAACTAACATATGTTTTGCTTCCTGCTTTTATAGTGCTGCTTTCATATAAAGGCATTGGTTACGACAATAGCATTAGGCCGTATGAACTCGTCGTCTCCGTGACTTTTGGGCTTCTGATGTTGAAGATGATTTCAATGAATTGGAATGGCTCGTTTGTTAGTGGACTGTCTTATATCGGCTCGGCGTCATTCTCAATATATTTGTATAACTATATTTACATGGCGGTTAAGCCATCAGTGGGATACAATTTTATTTCATCAGCCATTATGTGGCTGTCGGTGTTTGCGTTTGGGATATTGATGTATCTATTAGTTGAGCGGCAGTCAGAAGCTCTGAGGAAAAAAATATTTTCCAAAAGTAAACACCTTAAAACAAACGACACACATAACACTCTAAAGTCTGAAAATTAATAATCGCTCACCTAGTGAACACTTGTTTTGGTCGGGATGCCGACCATGTCACGGCAGTACTCTCGGTCTCACAACACATACAGTTTCCCTTCGGGGGTGAGGCATGAGGATGAACAACCATTCAGACATAGCGGCGGGAGCGTCCTATGTAACTTCTATTGGCAGCGGTGGTTTCTGGCTGCTTCAGCTTCTCGATAAAGTCAGCCCTAGCCAGTGGGCTGCTATAGGTGTGCTGGTGAGTATATTTCTGGGGCTGGTTACCTACCTGACCAATCTGTATTTCAAAATCAAAGAAGATCGTCGTAAAGATGCTCAACTCAATAACCAGCAACCGGACTAAGCTAAGCGCTGTTGTAATGGTCAACTAAAACTGGCCACCACTTTAGATTTTTTCCAGTATCGGTTTTCCGATTCGTTTGGGGGTAACCCACCGTTATAGTCATGCGGCCTTATCGAGCTGTAATACCCGACGATATAGTCTGTGATCGCATGAGCAGCTTCGCTAAAGTTTATATAACCTGTCACTGGCACCCACTCGTTTTTAAGACTTCTGAAGAAACGTTCCATCGGGCTGTTGTCCCAACAGTTTCCGCGTCGACTCATACTCTGCCTGATCCGGCAACGCCACAGTAACTGCCGGAAATGCCTGCTTGTATAGTGGCTACCCTGGTCACTGTGGAACATCACTCCGGCTGGTTTACCGCGAGCTTCCCACGCCATTTCCAGCGATCTGATGGTCAGCTTGCTGTCCGGCGAGAATGACATTGCCCAGCCCACAGGTTTTCTTGCGAACAGATCGAGAACAACAGCAAGGTAGGCCCAACGCTTGCCTGTCCAGATATACGTCACATCGCCGCACCACACCTGGTTAGGTTCTGTCACTGCGAACTGTCGCTCAAGGCGATTCGGGATAGCGATGTGTTCATGACCACCCCGTTTATACCGGTGGGTAGGTTGCTGACAACTCACCAGCCCCAGTTCTTTCATGAGCCTGCCAGCAAGCCAGCGCCCCATTCTGAAGCCCCTCAGGGTTGCCATAATGGCGATACTTCTTGCGCCAGCAGAGCCATGGCTGATGTTATGCAATTCCCGAACATGACTGCGTAACACTGCTCGCCAGCCGTCTGGTTTTACGGAGCTTTTTTCCCAGTATTTGTAGCTACTGCGATGAACCCCGAACACGTGGCAGAGTGTGACCACAGGATACTGCGCTCTGAGTTTCCCGATTAACGAGAACTGTTCAGGGAGTCTGACATCAAGAGCGCGGTAGCCTTTTTTAATATGTCGTTTTCCATTTCAATGCGTTGCAGCTTTTTCTTTAGCTCACGTATTTCAATCTGTTCCGGGGTTATAGGGGAGGCTTTAGGTATTTTGCCCTGTCGTTCATCCCGCAACTGCTTTACCCATCGCGTCATGGTAGAAAGCCCCACGTCCATAGCACTGGCCGCGGCTGCAACGGTGTAGTTCTGATCAAGGACCAGTTGAGCGGATTCGCGTTTAAACTTTGCGCTGAAATTTCTTTTTTTCATTGGGGCACCTGTAATGTTCTGAGGTGAGCATATCACCTCTGTTCAGGTGGCCAAATTCAGTAAACCACTACAGTTCTTAGCCGATCACGGCTGTGAGGGGATGGAGATCTGCGAAGGTTTCCACGATACGTGAAGAATTTGATGAGATTAACGACTCGATGAAAGTCTCATCGAGTCGCATGAAAAACAAGGTGGGGGCACAAAAGGGGACATTTATAAAGATGAAACAAGAAAATAGTTATATTTATCAAGGAATATATGTGGTGTGTTATGTTCCTATTAACGACCAACTAAAAGCCCATATACTGCGGTTTCTAGCCCGTTTGCCTTTCGCCTTATTTACTTTCCAGAAAAGGCGCGATACTTGCCCAGACAGCATCGAAATTGGCAACGAAAGCAGGATGTGGGGCTCCAGGAATGATTGCGAGCTGAGCATTCGGCAGCATTTTGTAGGCTGCAATTACGGTATCGAGTGGCGCATTCATATCCTTTTCACCTGCCAGAACCAGCACCGGAGCATGGATAGCCTGGAACAATGACTTGCCGACGATAGTCTGATCGTATTGTTGATTAGCTTGTTTATACCATTCCGTTATTTTATCGTGCTGTGGACGTATTTCGGCTTGCTCTGCCCAGTATCGGGGATCGAGGTCAATAACGGACCGTAAGGGGGTATTACGGTCTTTATGCCCACCCTGAACAAAGCCTTTTGCCCATTCACCGGCGCCAATCGCGACAAGTTTGCCGATCTGCTGCGGGTAATCTGCGGCAAACTGGTACCCCGTATAGGCGCCATCGCTAAAACCAATTACATCAGCTTTAGAAATGTTTAACGCCGAAAGAATCACATGCAGATCTTTCGCTTTTTGCTTATAGGTTGGCAGGACTTTACCAATATCCGATTTTCCGTGCCCACGCGTATTCACCAAAATGACCAGATGGTTGTCTTTAAGTTTGTCAGCAAATTCGCCCATTTCAGTCATGGAGCCCACAATCCCCCCGTGCAACAGCACCACGGGGTCACCGGCGCCATAGACTTCATAATAAATTTTTGCATCTCCAGACCGTACATAATGTCCCGCCTTAGTGTTGTTGCCGTAAGGGGTGGCGCTCTGGTAGCTGTTTGGCTGTTGTCCGAACCAGTGTAAAGATTGATTTGGCTGAATGAGGGCAGCCTGTACCGAAACGGAAAACATGCAAAGTGCCATAAGGCTTCTGAAAATTTTATTCATTAACATACTCCTTATTGCTCAAACGGAGAGCATTAACTCCAGTATTTAAAGGGTGTCAGACGCGGACTCAGACAGCGATATTGTCATTGAGATTAACCCGCGATCTCACGGCCATCTCTTTCATCCATTCTTGAACCCGTGGTGGCCAGGAAATTCCTTTAACAATGGATAACGAGCGCAGCAAAGGGAAAAGGCGAATATCTGTGAGTGAGTAACGTTCGGCATTTCTCTCTTGCCGTACTAATAAATCATCAAGAATCTCAAGTTTTGCATTTATCTCACTAACCATAGTTTCGGTTTGTTCCAGCAAGCGCGTAAAGGGGCCGAAAACGGCCTCTTTCTTGTTGATGAAGTATTGTCTTGCCGCATCCTGACGGAACTCTTCAAAGTCAGAACTTGCCCAGCGCGGGATCGCCAGCGGATAAATCAGTTTTGTCGCCTCTTCCATCCAGGCTTCGATTGCTGGATTGTCAGCCACTGTCAGTACAGACGAACCAAAGGTCTCATCAATGTATTTGACGATGTCCAGGCTCTCACCGATCGCATCACCGCTTTCAGTGACCAGTACGGGGAGCATTTTTTTGCCAATGAGGCGTGTTGGCGTTTCTTCATCATCATTTGGCAGCGTAATGATTTCACACGAAACATCTTTCAGGCCAAAAATCATGCGTGAACGTACGCAAAACGGGCAGTGATCGTAAACATAAAGTTTCATAGCAACGTCTTTGATTATTTAATCTTTAAAATTAACGAGTGAATCCGTCGAAAGGTTTCATATACACGGCACCAAAAGGATCTAACCGCCTGCGGATATCCTCATCGGGTTCACCATAAACGGTCAGGCTGGTAATGGTGACTAAAGAGAGAAAGGTTTCGGCGAAAGGAGCGAACGTGTGATCAACATGGCTCACCAGATCCTGCTGACGATACCGCTCAACAATGTGTGCCGTTTGCTGATCTTCACTGACGCTGTAGACGTAACTCAGCGTACCGGGTTCCTTACTGGTGGCGTCTACCACGCGTGAGACTAATTCTTTAAATGCCGGGAATTGTCCGTCCTTGACGGCCAGGTTAAACACGCAGGTAATTTCATTTTTCATCGTCATCTCCGGAACTGTGGGGGCAGGTGAACCAGTACGAAAAGAGAAAGACATTCACCGCAAGGGAATATGCCGTTAAGCGCGGGAGCATAACGGCGACTGTGACTAAAGAGTGCTTTGCGTCAGCTCGATTTTTTCAGTGTTTCAGAAAAAAGCTCACCTGAAATTGCCCAGTTGTCGGTGGTTACGTCGTTGAAAATGACATAGACATACTGCGGATCAACTTTGGCATGTGTTGCGATAGCTTCTGTCACTGCTTTAGCGATAGCAGGTTTTGCATCATCACGGCCGTCGAACATCTGGATATTAACTACTGGTATGGTAGAACCCCTTCATAAGTGTATGAATTGTCAGATAACCTGACGTTGAAGGAATCCTACGCTGATAACGGAAGTGGATAAACAGGCTAAAAGAGGACAGAGTGTAGAGTTAAATTCTACAATCATTCGAATGCTTTTTGTGCGGCTAACGCCAACAATTCATCAATGATAAAGCGTACGCCGGGCAGCAGATGGCGCGCGCGCGGCCATATCACATTGAGCTCGGTGGGAGCAGGATTACAGGCAGCAAGCAGTGGCACTAACTCACCGTTCTGTATGTATTGCCGCAGTAATGCCTCGGGAAACTGAATCAAACCGGCTCCGGCAATACAGGCATCAATCATTGCATCGCCATCGCTGATTTGATGAAAAGGTGCAGGTTTGAATCTGATGTCCTTTCCGTGCTCGTCACGTATCAGCCAGCTAAGTGGGGCTCCCCCGCGCCAGGCGAGAATACAGCGGTGATGAGCCAGCTCGGCCAGCGTTTCAGGCGTGCCGAAATTAGAGAGATAGCCGGGAGATGCGCAGATAATCAGATGTTGATCGTTCAGTTTACGGGCAATGAGATCGGTGGTGTCTTTCACCGGACCAAAACGGATGGCGAGGTCGAAACCAACATCCAGCGGATCAATAATTCGATCATTGAAAGTGATAGTCAGCTTTAGATACGGATAGCGTTTCGTCATATCCATCAGAACCGGCATCATCACCGAGCGGCCAAATGCAGCAGGCAGATCTATCCTGACTGTGCCGGAGGGTTCCGTAAGCTTTGAACGCAGCGCCATTTCTGCCATCTGCAGGGTTTCAAGCGCACTCTGGCAGCTTGCCAGATAGGCTTCTCCTTCGGTGGTGAGGCTGATTTTCCGCGTTGTGCGATTAAACAAGGAAATACCGAGACTATGCTCAAGTCGCTGAATACTCTTACCTATTGCCGATTTCGATACGCCCAGTTTTTCAGCTGCTTCGGTGAAGCTGCCTGAATTTGCGGCAGTCACGAAATGGACGATGCTGCTGAAAGATTCGGTCGAAAACACTGCTGTCATCGTTGTTGCCTGGCTGAAAATCAGAAAGTGACTTTACCTTAAAGTCGTAACGCAAAATAGCGCACACGAAAAGCAGTCAGGCAGTGATGATATCGAGCAGCGTGTAATTGCTTTAATCACCAGACACAGCAGTTATTACCCGTTTAGGAAACAGAAGCATGACACATTTACGGCAGAATCAAATATTCACTTCGATGTGCAATTAGATCAGGACGAAGTAGAAGAATTGAATGAAGATTTTGCAAAAGAATTTGGCGTTGATATGTCGAATTTCCATCTTGAAACCTACTACCCCGAAGTAAAACATTCATGGAATCCATTTAAAAAACCCGATCCCGTGGATGTTCCAGCTTTCACAATTGAGATGTTTATTAAATCGGCTAAAGCCGGGAAATGGTTATACGATTAATTCCAAGGAGCTTAATAAATGGCTGTACCTGTTCACCTAATTTTGAAAGACGATGGCGGATCGCAGATTATGGGATCGTGTGATGTTCATGGGCGTGATGGGAGTATAGAACGACGCAGTTTGCAGCACGGAGTTATTATCCCTACAGATCCCCTCACCGGTAAAGTCACTGGCTCCCGCCAACACTGCTCTTTTAACTTCACCAAAGAGATTGGCAGTTCATCGCCGTATTTGTTCAAGGCTGTAGCCACAGGGCAGACGCTTAAAAGCGCTGAGTTCAATTTCTACAGAATTAACTACAGTGGACAGGAGGAAATCTACTACACCTACCATGTGTGAATTTTCTACGCCTTCACAAACATACCCCTGCAAATTCAGGTTGTTTTACGCCTTTACGCAGCAGATTCCCTTCACTCTCTTTAAAGCCGCCTCAAAACCCGTAAAAACCTCGTCTTTATACATTAACGTTATGTTTTATAAATGAAATTAATTGCGATTCCCTCTGCCTCACAATGTCAATATCTCTCCCCGGAACCCCGATAAAAAATCTGAAAAAGTAGACAATCGTCGACTTTTCGTCTTAAAGTCCTGCATCTGGCACTAGACAAAACCAGTAACTGGTTATCAAATGGTTAAATAATAATTGCTGAATGTTAAAGAGCGGCAGAAAGATAAATAGCCGCCACGCATTCTGGTGCTTACAGGCACGCCGACACACTTCCCTGGAGAATTTATGCATTCCTCTGTTAACAAAAACGAAAGCCGGACCTTCTTCGGCCATCCTTATCCGCTAGGCTCGCTGTTCTTCACTGAAATGTGGGAGCGGTTCTCGTTTTACGGCATACGTCCGCTGCTGATTCTGTTTATGGCGGCGACGGTTTATGACGGCGGCATGGGGCTTGCGCGTGAAAACGCATCGGCCATCGTCGGGATCTTTGCGGGCAGCATGTACCTGGCCGCGCTGCCGGGCGGCTGGCTGGCGGATAACTGGCTCGGCCAGCAGCGTGCGGTGTGGTACGGCTCCATTCTTATCGCGCTCGGCCACCTGTCCATCGCGCTCTCGGCGTTTATGGGCGACAGCCTGTTCTTCATCGGCCTGATGTTTATCGTGCTCGGCTCCGGGCTGTTCAAAACCTGTATCTCGGTAATGGTCGGGACGCTGTATAAAAAAGGCGATGCGCGCCGCGACGGCGGCTTCTCGCTGTTTTATATGGGCATCAACATGGGGTCGTTTATCGCGCCGCTGATTTCCGGCTGGCTGATTAAAACCCACGGCTGGCACTGGGGCTTCGGCATCGGCGGCATCGGGATGCTGGTGGCGCTGGTGATCTTCCGCGTGTTCGCCGTGCCGTCGATGAAGCGCTACGACAGCGAAGTTGGCCTGGATTCCACCTGGAACAGCCCGGTGGCGAAGAAAAACGGCGTGGGCGCGTGGCTGCTGGCGCTGGCGGTTGGCGTGGCCGTTGTGGTGACGCTGATTGCGCAGGGCGTCATTGTCATTAACCCGGTCGCGGTGGCCAGCGTGCTGGTTTACGTGATTGCGGCTTCCGTTGCGCTCTACTTTATCTATCTGTTTGTGTTTGCCGGTCTAAACCGCAAAGAGCGCGCCAGGCTGCTGGTCTGCTTTATTCTGCTGGTTTCCGCCGCGTTCTTCTGGTCCGCATTCGAGCAGAAGCCAACCTCGTTCAACCTGTTCGCTAACGACTACACCAACCGCATGATTGGCGATTTTGAAATCCCCGCCGTGTGGTTCCAGTCCATCAACGCGCTGTTTATCATCCTGCTGGCCCCGGTATTTAGCTGGGCATGGCCGATGCTGGCGCGCAAAGGCGTGCGCCCAAGCAGCATCACCAAGTTTGTCATCGGTATTCTGTGCGCCGCGGCGGGCTTCGGGCTGATGATGCTGGCGGCGGAAAACGTGCTGAACAGCGGCGGGGCTGGCGTATCGCCGTTCTGGCTGGTGGGCAGCATCCTGATGCTGACGCTCGGCGAGCTGTGCCTTAGCCCGATTGGCCTTGCGACCATGACGCTGCTGGCGCCGGAAAGAATGCGCGGCCAGATGATGGGCCTGTGGTTCTGCGCAAGCGCGCTGGGTAACCTGGCGGCGGGCCTGATCGGCGGCCACGTTAAGGCCGACCAGTTGGATATGCTGCCGGATCTGTTTGCCCGCTGCTCCGTCGCGCTGCTGATCTGCGCCGCCGTGCTGCTGGTGCTGATCGTGCCGGTGCGCCGCATGCTGGAAAACGTGCAGACGAAGCCGGAGCAAAAGCCGGTAACCAACGCGTAAGCCAACGCGAAGAAACAACAAAGCCGATCGTTCGATCGGCTTTTTTTATGGCAGCAGCCCGTCCGGATAACCCTTCCCGCCAGCCTTTGGTTAAATCGCCGCGGCGAACAGCTCCCTAACCTGGAACAGCCTCAAAAATTACAGGTATAATCCAGCAAACCACGCAACGAATTTAGAGACGAAGATGACAAAACTCACCCTACAAGAGCAGATGCTCAAGGCTGGCCTGGTCAGCAGCAAGAAAATGGCTAAGGTGCAAAGAACGGCGAAGAAATCACGCGTTCAGGCCCGCGAGGCCAGAGAGGCGGTTGAGGAAAATAAAAAAGCCCAGCTTGAGCGCGATAAGCAGCTGAGCGAGCAGCAAAAGCAGGCGGCGCTTTCGAAGGAATATAAAGCCCAGGTTAAGCAGCTTATTGAAATGAACCGCATCGACATTTCAAGAGGCGATATTACGTTTAACTTCACGGACAACAACGTAATTAAAAAAGTTGTGGTGGATAAGCTCACCCAGGCGCAGCTGATTAGCGGCCGTCTTGCCATTGCCCGCCTGGTTGTGGATAGCAGCGCAGAGCCGCAATATGCCATCATCCCCGCGAGCGTGGCTGACAAAATTGCGCAGCGCGATGCGGACAGCATTGTGTTGAACAGCGCCCTGAGTCAGGAAGAGCAGGACGAAGACGATCCGTATGCAGACTTTAAGGTGCCTGACGATCTGATGTGGTAATGGCCGCTGGCACCCGCTCTCAGAACGGGCTGGCGCTGCGGGCCTGAATCGGCTCTCCGCTGACGGGGTGAACAAAATGCAGCTCGCTTGCGTGCAGCATCAGCCTCGGCGCCGCCCCGGTGCCCGGCAGCAGGCAGCCGCCGTACAGGTCACAGCCCAAAATAGGGTGGCCGAGCTGCTGGCAGTGAATGCGCAGCTGGTGGGTGCGGCCGGTTTCCGGGGTTAGCTCGACCCGCGTTAACGGCAGTAACGTTCCGTCATCCTGCTCGCGAACAAAGCGCTCAACCACCCGGTAGCGCGAGCGGGCGGGCTTGCCGCTGACCGCGCAGATCGACATCAGCGGGAACAGCGCCGGGTCTTTGGCTATCGCCGCGTCAATCACCCCTTCGTTATCGGCAACGTGCCCGCAGAGCAGCGCGCCGTAGGCTTTGGTCACCGCGCGCTGGCTAAACTGCTGGCACAGCGCGGCGTTAATCGTCTTATTACGGGCGACCACCATCAGCCCTGAAGTCCCGAAATCAAGGCGGTGGATAAGCGTGCAGCCGGGGAAAATCTTCACCAGCCGATGGTGTACCGAATCAAGATTTTGCGGATTTTTGCCCGACAGGCTGAGCAGCCCGGTCGGCTTATCGATCAGCACCAGGTGCTCGTCCTGATAGCGTATTTCTATCTCGTCGTGGCAGGGCGGGGCAATAAAGGTATCGATAATCGTAGACATCAGGCAGCCCGGCTGGAGAGTGGGTGCGGATAATAACCAATTTTCATCCAGCCGTTATTCTTTTCTTCCACAATTACGCTTCGAACATCCGCTCAATGCTATGCAAACAGCCGCTTACCTGAGGCAGGCAATATACTTCTCGCCCGAGCGGCGCACGATGTCATCGGCGTTGTCCTTGATATTTTGCCCGGCAAACGCGCCGTACAGCTTTTTAAACTTCACCCCGTCCAGGCGACGCGTGATGTCGCTGACCGTAGCCGCCGGCAGCGGCAGCATATTTGGATAGCTCCACATGAAGGAGACGGCATCCGCACCCGGCGTGACCTGCAGGATATCTCCCGCCAGCAGCATCCCTTCATCCTTCTTCCAGTGAAGAACGCTGCCGCCGGCGAAGTGGCCGCCGAGGCGAAGCAGGGTGACGCCAGCGCCAAGGTCAAGGGCGTCACCTTCCCACAGCTTCAGGTGCGGGCTGTTGCGCATAATCCACTGGCGATCGCTGACATGCAGGTAAATCGGCGCGTCAAATTCGGCGGCCCAGTCCTGCATGGTGGTGTAGTAATGGGGGTGGGAAATGGCGATGGCCTTAAGCCCGCCGAGCGAGGCGACGAGCGCTTTCGTGGCGTCGTCGAGATTGGCTACGCAGTCCCACAAAATGTTGCCTTCCGGCGTTCTGACGATAAAAGCGCGCTGGCCAATCGCAAATTCCGGCACCGTCTGGATGCTGAGCAGGTCTGGCTCGTGCCGTTGCCACTTATTGGAATGCGCAGCGACAAGCGCGTCCAGCGCGACCCACTCCTGCCCGCCGACGGGCACGTACTGGCGTTCATCTTCGCAGATCTTGCAGCGTTCCGGATGAGAACCGGCGGTTTCATACGATGTGCCGCAGGCTTTGCATAATACGATCATCGGTGGTCCTCGTTGCTCGTCAGGTTTGCTATAAAAGTAGCAGCGCCGACCCGGCCCGTTTGTCCATTGCTGCTACCTTTTTTAGTAGCCCGTCGCGGCTTTAATAAATCTGGTTAAAGGACATACTCGTTCTGTGATTTGGGATTAACGCTTGCGGGAGAGGCGAATGCGTAAATTAATGGTTCTGCTGGTTGCGGCATTACTTGCGGGATGCGGGAGCAGTTCACCGCAACAAACGCAGTATGAGACGGAATATTCCCAGCGTCAGGATATTCGCAAGCAGAGCGTTTATCGTTTTGCGACAAAACCGATGAAGCCCAGCGGGGAAAAATATTGGGGAGCGGGGGACCTGGCGCAGCTATTTTATGTCATCGACGCAAAGGCGACCGTTATTGAGCTGGCCTTCAACTATCCCGCTAAAACATTGCTTGCCACCGCGCGGGATGCCCAAAATAACGTGCTAAAGGAGCAAACCTATATTCTGCTCGATGAGTCTGACGCAGCGCCTGCGGGGGAGAACGTCAGATATATCTATCTGACTAAAGATGGCGAGCTGGCAAAGAAAACAAAAAACTGCACGCCGGATATGAGCGTCGGCTGCCAGTGGTGGAACTACAGGCTGTTTATAACCCGCAGCGCGGATCTCGCCGTGCAATACGAACAGGGCGGCGCTGGTCTGGCGTTTCTCGTAATTCCTATGTACGGCTCGAACAAATATCTTGAGATCTTCCCTAAGGCCGCGGCTTCCTGACCCGACACGGGGGGCAATCCGAGCGGGCAGCGGCCGGGTCCGGCGCAGACGCTTAAGATGCCGCCGCGTGTAGCTTTATGTATCGTCATCAGGATGAAATATCTGAACGATCGCCTCGCGTCGTCGGGTGAGAAATGACAATAAATTCTACGCAAGATTGACCGTCGTTTCTGGCCTGATGCTTTACTCCCGGCGGAATTTCTAATCCCTGCTGGGCTTTGAGTTCATGTTTATTACCATCAAGCTCCATCGTCAGGACTCCCTGCAGCACAAAGAAGAACTGTCTGGAAACGGAGTGAAAGTGTCGTTTTTCGAGAGTGTCGGCAGGCATCTTTTCATGAATGATTAACATGTCCGGGCGGTTTAACAAATACCAACCGTCACAATTGTCGCCCCAGACATAATGCTCCGCATTGTCCTTTGAAATCATCGGCTTTCTCCTGTTTAAACGTGTATGCTTTTTGTACATGACGGCCCAGCGACTAAGTGGATTGAATCACATAACCCTCTCTGGTGCTGTTTTAGTTTCTTACATTCGTTAGCGATAACGGGTGAACACTTAATAAGGAGCATAATTATGCACGCACATCCGCTACGTCAGATCGTAGAAGCCTGCGACAGGGCGATTACCGCTAAAGACTATGACGCTCTGATGGAAAACTATTCCGAAGATGCTGCTCTGGTGGTTAAGCCAGGAATGATTGTTAAAGGTAAAGATAATATCCGCAATGCGTTTATTGCCATCTCTGATTATTTTCAGGATCGGCTGGTCGTTGAGCAGGGGGAGATGCAGGTCGTAGAAGGCGGCGGCAACGCGCTTGTTATCATGGAAACAGTGCTTCGTTTCCCCGATGACCATGGCGGAACGGTTGAAACCACGCGCCGCGCAACCTACGTATTTCGGCAGGAAAGCGATGGTCGCTGGCTTTGCACCATCGACAATTCTTACGGTACGTCGCTTTTGGATACTGATAATGCATAAAACGCGCTGCCTGAAGCGCAGCGGGTAGGATCGCCACAATCACGGAGAACTACGTCATGGATTTCACGATTGGCCCCGCGCGGCCGGAGCACTTTGGCATGCTGCGCGCCCTTGAGCTGGCGGCTTTTGAAACGCTGCGGGATGCGGGTGCGGTGACAGGCCCGGCCTGCGCAAGTAGCCTCGAGGAACTGAGCGATTTCAGCCGCAACGGTCTGCTGCTTGCAGCCCTGGCGCCTGATTCAGTTCCCGTAGGTTTTGCGGCAGGCAAGGTTGAAGACGAATGGCTGCACGTTGCTGAAATTGATGTGCATCCGGACTGGCAGCGCCACGGAATCGGCAGACGGCTCATGCGGTCGCTTCTGCGTACCGGGCTGCAGCGCGGCCTTGCGGGTGCGACGCTGACAACGGACGGCATAGCCGCTTTCAACGCCAGATTTTACGCCACGTTGGGTTTTAATATTGTGGAAGGCCATGAAAGACCGCCACATTTGATCCGTACGATCGAAGATGAGATCGCAGAAGGTTTCGATCCGGAGCGGCGGGTGGCAATGTGGGTGCGGTTTTAGGGTGGTAGGGAGGTTGTGTTGGCTGCAGGTGGAGGTTGGGGAGGTTGTTGTGGGCGGGTTTTTGCCAGAAGCGGAAGTTGCTTATATCGTACTATGTTAGCTAAATGGGAGCAGGTCAGTTTAGCGGCAATTGGCAATTGATCAGATGGCAAAAATCCGGTTGAGTTTCCTTCAAGTAATCTATAATTCGGTATGGCCATTAAGTTAATTCAAATTAAGCATACATCAATTTTCCAGGTTAATCCCAAATTATATTAAAATTGATTTAATAAGCTAGTCAGCTAATTATAATTAAAGTTTTCTTTCATGGCGGCGTAATTTAATATATAATAAGGGATACCCATTATTCTGGAAAGGGATAAATTCTATGTATATTAGAAAAATTCAATTAGAAAACATTAAATCATTCAAAAACTTCACTTGGCATCTTGAAGATGAAGAAAATCCAGTTGGCTGGCATGTAATCCTTGGCGATAATGGTTCAGGAAAATCAACATTTATTAAGTCTGTATCTTTAGCTTTATTAGGTACGACAGATGCTAAAAGAACAAAAGTTCCTTTTGGCGAATGGGTTAAGCAGGGCTCATCAGCAGGCTTCATTCGTTTAGAAATCCAGCATACGAAAATAGACAACTGGGCAGGAAAAGGTAAACAGCAAAGTGAAAATCTAAAGTTCTCTTTAAAACTTAGCTCTAATGGAGAATTAACGCATCATGGTAATCCATCGCCAACTCGGCACGTCTGGGGGGGTAAAACTGGCTGGTTTTCTGCCGCTTATGGCCCTTACAGAAGGTTTACCGGTGGCTCTTCTGATTACCAAAAGCTTTTCTATTCGGCTCCGCTTCTTGCTCGGCATTTAAGTGTTTTTGGCGAGGATATTGCATTGAGTGAAACACTTGACTGGCTTAAAGAATTGAAATTTAAGTCGCTTGAAACAAATGGCGCAAAAAAATCCGAACTTCTCAAAAACATAATTGATTTTATTAACCAAGATGACTTATTGCCGAACTCTGTAAAGTTAAATGAAGTAACCTCTGATGGGATAACATTTATTGATGGTTTCGAAAATATCGTAGACATTAACTCTTTAAGTGACGGATATCGAACAGTATTAAGCATGATGTTAGAGTTAATTCGGCAGATGACTATTTGCTATGATACAGATGCGATATTTTCACCTGATCTAAAAACAATAATAAAACCAGGCGTGGTATTCATCGATGAAATTGATGTTCATCTACATCCCAAATGGCAAAGAACAATAGGGAAATGGTTGACCTCTCACTTTCCTGAAATACAGTTTATAGTAAGCACACATAGTGCATTAATCTGCCAAAGTGCAAACCCCGGATCAATCTGGAAGTTACCCTCTCCACATTATTCAGGTGAAAGAATTACTGGTAATGCCTTTAATAGATTAATTTACGGCGACTTACTTGAAGCAATTAGCACTGGCGCGTTTGGTAATGAAATAAAACGTTCAGATGATGCAAATTCACTTATGGAAGAATTGGCAAATTTGAACATTCAAGCCATGATTCAAGAGTTAAATGAAGATCAAAAAGAAAGAAGGATGGACTTACAAGCTATTTTTGGAAGTAATTCAAATTTAACATCTAAAGGATAAGAATCTGATGATCATCATGACTGCTCATAATTTTCTTGCTACAACAGAGACACATTTAAATTTGAAACAGCAGGAAATAAACAATGAGACAAGCTATCCAGACAAAGTAGTAAAAGCTGATAATTTATGGAAGTCAAAATCGAAGAAACATTTTGATGATATCAGGACTGTTCTGGACAAAATGTGTGTTGGTTCACGCCGATGTAATTATTGTGAAGATTCTGTAGCTGATGAGGTTGAACATATTAAGCCCAAAAGCCTATATCCTGATGCTTGTTTCAAAAGCGAAAATTATTTATATTCTTGTGGTCCTTGCAATGGCCCTAAAAATAATAAATACGCTATTTTCGACCAACAAAACAATGTTATTGATGTTTCGAGAAAAACAGGCGGGGCTGTTATTCCTCCTCGAAATGGAAATAGTGTTTTCATTAATCCAAAAAAGGAAAACCCCTTGGATTTTATAATTCTTGACCTAAATACATTCATTTTCATTCCCTTCCCCGGTAAAGGCGCAATTGAGATGGCTCGGGCAAAATACACAATAGAAACACTGGGGCTAAACTCTCGTGATTATCTAGTAAATGCGAGAAAACATGCTTTCCATAGTTTTAAAGACTCCCTGGAAACTTATGTTAATAAAAAAATAAATGGTGCAACAAATGATCAACTACTCATAAGAAAAACTGAGATTAACGGTCGTCACCATCCTACAGTTTGGAATGAGATGAAGCGACAAAGCTCATTTCATCCAGAGCTCAAACAGCTATTTGATGCTGCACCCGAACTCATATAAATTTCGGAAAATATATATCGTCGACAGCTCGATAAATACCTCTTTCATAGAAATTTAGAAAGTACGATGTTGGTGAAATCGTTGAGGTTTATAACTGATTACTATCATAAATTTGAGAGGGAAGGAGGACTTAGATAAGGTCCGCTCCTCCCTCATAACAGACCTTCCTTCTCTAGCATTCACACGCACAACGCCGTGCCAGATACCGCCCTTCATTAACCTTAAGCGGCATATTTCTTCCCCATAGATACATCCCCCTCAAAGCAGATTCCACAAGACAAACCCCTATCCGCGATCTCACGAAACCGCCTGAGGGTTTTTACCTTCATCGAAATAAAAACAAAAAGCGTCTAACTCAAAAGCCAGCGTTAAATTAACAATCCACTTAAGCTGAAACGATAAAGCAAAAGCTATTTTACACCGCACTTTTTAAGCAATGCTTAGCGCTAATTTCATTAAAAAAGCGATCTCAACCGCAAGAATCCTGTTAAAAACGCGCAATCTTCCATCAGGTGAAGCTCGTCACATTTCCTTAACCTGCTAATCAGTAGATTTTCCCCTGTCCGATATTAATCGATTCAGCAAAAGGGAAGAAAAATGAAAACCAAATTGGCTTTAATCGTGCTTGCAGTGATGGTGTCGAGTCAGGCGGCGGCAAAAACCTGGGTGCTGACCAGCGCTGAACAGGGCGTGGATAAAGGAAACTGGAAGATTTCCAGCGACGAGCTGAAAATTAAAGACCAGCCGTTCAGCATTGAGCAAAAACTGCTGCACGGCGGCAAGCAGGAAGGCAGCAAAATCCTCGTCATTACCAGCAATAACGGGCTGACCATCACGCTAAGCCCGACGCGCGGCATGAACCTGCTGCGCGTTGAAGGCTTCGGCTCAAAAATGGGTTGGGATTCGCCGGTTAAGGAAGTGGTGAACCCGGCGTTTATTAACCTGGAAAGCCGCAACGGCCTGGGGTGGCTGGAAGGCTTCAACGAAATGATGGTGCGCTGTGGCTATGAGTGGACCGGCCACCCGGTCGCCGCTGACGGTCAAATTTATACCCTGCACGGCAAGGCGGGCAACACTCCGGCATCGCAGGTTGAGGTCGAGGTAGCTGACGCCGCGCCGCATGAAATCCGCATTCGCGGGCTGGTGAAAGAAAGCACCTTCAAAAAAGCCGATTTGCAGACCATGACCGAGCTGCGCTATGTGCCCGGCAGCAACAGCTTCAGCCTGCACGATGTGCTGACCAACCACGCGGATTATCCGCACGATTATCAGATCATCTATCACAGCAACTTTGGGATGCCGATCCTCGAAGAGGGCGCGCGCTTCCTCGCCGCCATGTCCAGCATCAGCCCGTTTAATGACTATGCCAAAGACGGCCTTAAAACCTGGCAGACTTACGCCGGGCCAACCAAAGGCTTTGATGAAATGGTCTTTAATATCCAGCCGCTGGCAGGTGAGGATCATCAGACTGTGGCGGTCGTCGTGAATAAAGCGGGTGACAAGGGCGCAGCCATCCAGTTTGATACCCGCCAGCTGCCGGTGCTGACGTTATGGAAAAATACCGACACCGTGAAGCAGGGCTACGTGACCGGCATTGAGCCAGGCACCAGCTACGCCTATCCGGTTACTATTGAACGCGAGCAGAAGCGCGTGAAGCAGCTGCAGCCGGGCGCCAGCACGCAGTTCGATCTGACCTACACCTTGCTGCACAACGGCGAGCAGGTGGCGGACGTCGAGAAGAAAATTGCCGCCATTCAGGGCGATAAGAAAATCGCCGAAAATGCCACGCCGATTGCGAAAGAGTAATCACCCCGTTACGCGCTCCCGCACGGTCGGGGGCGCTGTTACAGCGACTCGCGCAGCAGCAGCGGGCTTTCCACGCGAATGGTATCGCTATGCGTTTGCTGATTAATGATGTGCAGCGCGCTCAGGCGGCCAATCTCATAGTGCGGCAGCTGCACCGTCGACAGCGGCGGCAGGAACAGATCGCCAATCCCCACCATATTGTCGTAGCCCAACACCGCCACGTCCTGCGGGATGCGTAGCCCCTGCGCCAGCAGCGTCTGATAAACCATAAACGCGATGCGATCGTTACCGCAGATCACCGAATCGTAGCGCGGCCTGCCGTGTTGAATATGCGCCAGCAGCACGCCGGGGATATCGCGATAGTGCTCATCGCCGAACGCCATATACGCGTGGTCGAGCGTGTCCGGATCGACACCGGCCTCGCGGCACGCGCGCTCCAGCCCCTGACGGCGGCGGACGGTTGCCAGATGTTTCGCCGGGAGGTGCAGACAGAGCGGGCGACGATACCCCGCGGCCAGCAGCGCCTTCACCGCGCTGTACTGACCCTGTTCATCGTCCGGGATGTAGCTCGCCACCGGGTCGTGCAGGCTCTCGCAGTTCGCCAGCACGCAGGGCAGCGTCAGCAGCTTGGCGGGCAGCGGCACCTGCCGCAGGCCCATGGTGGTATAGATAATGCCGTCCGGACGGTGGGAGAGCAGCAGATCGACCATGGTTTCCGGGCTGTCGTCGGAAAACATATTGACCACAAAACTGTTCCAGCCGTGGGCGCGGGCGGTTTCTTCAATAGATAGCGTGATTTCCACCGAGAACGGCGTGGTCACGGTATCCAGCGCAAGAACGCCGATGGTGCTGGGGGAGGCATGCGCACCGCGAATCTTCTTTGCTGACAGATCCGGCACATAGTTCGTCTGCTCAATAGCCTTTTGCACGCGGGCCAGGGTGTCAGGTTTTAGCCGCTCCGGGCTGTTGAGCGCGCGGGACACGGTCATCAGCGATACGTTTGCCAGTTTTGCCACATCTTTCAGGGAGGCCATTGTCTTACTCCATCATTGCCGCGTTGCTCTGGCATTATAACTAAGTTGCTGATGTGAAAGGATCATACGCTATTCTTTTTCGGGCGTGTCGCAAACCTTTCGCCACGCGGGTTGATCGCGATCTCATTCCTGTTATGTTAACGTTAACTTTTGTGATTAACATCATAAATGCCAACGAAACGGCGTGATGGAACCATTTTGTTAACGTTACCATTCGAGCATTGACCACACATGAGATCGCCATGATGAAAGTCCATCATTCACGCAGTTATCCTTTACTCAGTGCCCTGCTGTTCTTCTTTTTCGTCACCTGGTCCTCCTCAGGCTCGCTGCTTTCCATCTGGCTGCATCAGGAAATCGGGCTGAAGGCGGGGGACACGGGGATTATTTATGCGGTGCTGTCGGTCTCCGCGCTGTTCGCGCAGATTTGCTACGGCTTTATCCAGGACAAGCTTGGCCTGCGCAAAAATCTTCTTTGGTATCTCACGGCGATGCTGATCCTTTCCGGGCCGGCCTTTTTGCTGTTCGGTCACCTGCTGAAAATCAACGTCCTGCTCGGCAGCGTGTTCGGCGGCATTTACATCGGCCTGACCTTTAACGGCGGCATCGGTGTGCTGGAATCCTATACCGAGCGGGTGGCACGCCAGAGCCAGTTCGAATTCGGCAAAGCGCGGATGTGGGGATCGCTGGGCTGGGCGGTGGCGACGTTTTTCGCCGGGCTGCTGTTTAACATCGATCCGAAGCTGAATTTCGCGGTGGCCAGCTGCTCCGGGCTGGTGTTTTTGCTGCTGCTCGCCCGGCTGCGGGTCTCCTCTGCGCCCCATGCCATGCAGGAAGCCGTGGCGGGTGGCAAAGTAACGCTGCAGGACGCGCTGCGCCTGCTGACCCTGCCGCGCTTCTGGGCGCTGGTGTTCTTCGTCGTCGGCACCTGTATTTACAGCGTTTACGACCAGCAGTTCCCGGTGTATTTCTCGTCGCAGTTCGCCACGCCGCAGGAAGGCAACGCGATGTACGGCTACCTGAACTCGTTCCAGGTATTCCTTGAGGCGGTCGGGATGTTTTGCGCGCCGTGGCTGGTGAACCGCGTGGGCGCTAAAAACGGCCTGATCTTTGCGGGCATGGTGATGGCGATGCGCATGATCGCCTCCGGGCTGGTGGAAGGGCCGCTGCTGATTTCCATCACCAAACTGCTGCACGCCGTCGAGCTGCCGGTGCTGCTGGTGGCGATCTTCAAATACAACAGCCTGAATTTCGACAAGCGCCTGTCATCCACGCTCTATCTGGTGGGCTTCGCCTGCACCAGTTCGGTGATCGCCTCGGTGCTGTCGCCTCTGGCGGGCTACAGCTACGAAAAATACGGCTTCGCTGAATCCTACCTGTTTATGGGCACGCTGGTGTTCTGCATCACCTTTATCTCCGTATTTTTACTGCGAAACGGCAGCGCTTCGGCGAATTCACCCCTCTCAAAACTTTCCGCTATCTGAACGAAAAGAGTGTAAATGATGACCTACTCAATTGCTGAAGCTGAACAGGAACTTAAAGCGAAGCGCGACGCGCTCAACCTGCGCTGGTATCCGCGCTACCACCTGGCCGCCCGAGCGGGCTGGATGAACGATCCTAACGGGCTGGTGTGGTTCGACGGCTGGTATCACGCCTTTTACCAGCATCATCCTTATTCCACCCAATGGGGGCCGATGCACTGGGGGCACGCGCGCAGTAAGGATCTGCTGCACTGGGAGCATTTACCCGTCGCGATTGCGCCGGAAGGGCCGGAAGACAAAGACGGCTGCTTTTCCGGCTCGGCGGTGGTGGACGGCGACACCCTGGCGCTGATCTACACCGGCCATAAATTCCACGGTGACGCCGGAAATGAAGACAACCTCTATCAGGTGCAGTGCCTGGCAACCAGCCGCGACGGCATTCACTTTGAGCGCCACGGCATCGTGGTGGACACGCCGCCGGGCGTGCACCACTTCCGCGACCCGAAAGTCTGGCGCGAGGGAGACAGCTGGTACATGATCGTCGGCTCACGCGTGGGCGACACCGGGCAGGTGCGTTTGTATCGCTCCCCGGATCTGCGCCAGTGGCAGGAAGAGGGCGTGCTGGATGAAGCGGAAGCGGGAATGGGCTTCATGTGGGAATGCCCGGACTTCTTCACCCTGGGTAACCGGCGCGTGCTGATGTTCTCCCCGCAGGGCATGGCCGCGCAGGGTTACAACAATCGCAATCTGTTCCAGAGCGGCTATCTGCTGGGTGACTGGCAGCCGGGGCAGCCGTTCGTTCGCGACGGTAGCTTTGTCGAAATGGACCACGGCCACGACTTTTACGCCCCGCAGAGTTTCCTGACGCCTGACGGCCGCCGCATCGTCATTGGCTGGCTGGATATGTGGGAATCGCCGCTGCCGGAGCAGGCCGATGGCTGGGCCGGCATGCTGTCCCTGCCGCGCGAGCTGAGCCTCAGCGCCGATAATCGTCTGCAAATGCGCCCGGCCAAAGAGGTGGAAAGCCTGCGTCAAAGCTGGTTCCCGTGGCCGGTCAGCACGCTCAACAATCAGCAGATCGGCGTGGCGGAAAATGCCGAAGCCATGGAGGTGGTGCTCAACTGGAAAACGGCCGACAGCAGCGCTGAGCAATATGGCCTGAGCCTCGGCGACGGGCTGCGGGTATACGTTGATGCCCAGCAGCAGCGCCTGGTGCTGGAGCGCCACTATCCGCAGCACGGTTTATGCGGGACGCGCAGCGTGCCGTTAACACTCGATCGCGACCTGCATCTGCGGCTGTTTATCGACAGCTCGTCCGTTGAAGTCTTCGTCAATAACGGCGAGGCGTGCCTCAGCAGCCGTATATATCCGGACGCCGAACGTCGGGAATTACGTTTATTTGCCTGGAGCGGCAGCGCTTCGTTATTTGACGGCGGTGCATGGCAGCTTGAATAAATAAAACAGGGATTAACAATAACCCGCCCCCGGCGACGGGCGGGTTATTGCTGTCTTTCTCGCCGGAATATTCCCCTACGCAATTAATGAATGATTAACGCAATAATAAAAAAGGTTTCCCGATGAAAATACTCTTAATCGGTTGTGTGTTGACGTCCGTATTTAGCGGCGTAGCCTGCGCGCAGGGCGGCCTCTCTCTTGAAGAACGGCTGGCGCAAATGGAAAACCGGCTGAAAGCCACCGAAGCGCGCGCCGCCAGCGCAGAGGCCGAAATCCGCACCTTAAAGCAGAAGGAGCCACGCGCCATCGCCAGCAGCGCACCGGCAAAACCCTCGCTACAGGTTAATGACGGCGGCGATTTGAAATTCTATGGCGACGTTGAATTTAATATGGACGGTGCCAGCCGCACCGGCGGCCTTACCTCGCTTAAAACGAGCGCCAATAAAAACTGGACGCCCGGTGAAAAAGAACGCTGGGATATTAACGGCCGCATTCTTCTGGGTTTTGACGGGATGAGAAAAGGCGCTGACGGAAAATATGCCGGTTTCAGCGTGCAGCCGCTGGCGGATATGAGCGGGAAAATGAATCTCGACGACGCGGCGTTTTTCTTCGGCCAGCAGGACGACTGGAAAATTAAAATTGGTCGTTTTGAAGCGTGGGATATGTTCCCGTTAAATCAGGATACCTTTATTGAATATTCCGGAAATACCGCCAACGATCTCTACAGCGACGGTTACGGCTATATCTACATGATGAAAGAAGGGCGCGGGCGCAGCAACAGCGGCGGCAATTTTCTGCTCAGCAAGAATATCGATAACTGGTATTTCGAGGTCAATACGCTGGTGGAAGACGGCAGCTCGCTCTTTGTCGATGGGCGCTACCACGGTAACGCGCTCGATAACCGTAAAAACGTGGTGTATGTCCGTCCGGTGGCGGCCTGGCAGTCCGGCCCGTGGTCGGTAGCCGCCGCCATGGAAAGCAATCTGGTGAATAACGCCTACGGCTATCAGCAGGAAAACGGCCGCTTCGAAGACAAGTCCAGCCGCACCGGGTACGGTATGACGATGAGCTGGAACACCTTGAAAACCGACGCGGACAACGGCGCGGTAGTCAATTTGAGCACGGCTTACCTCAATGCGGCGGATGAAAAGGACTTCAGCGCCGGTATCAACGCGTTATGGCACCGCGTCGAACTCGGCTACATCTATGCCCACAACAAAATCGACAGGTTCAATATGGCGGGCGTAAGCGCCGACTGTAACGACGACTGCGCGATCCTCGCGCCGGGCCGCTACGACATTCACACCATCCATACTTCATGGCAGTTGCCGAACATTATGGACATGCCCAATTTCATTATTTACCTCGGGGCCTACGCCTCCTGGCTTGATTCATCGGCGTCTGAAAGCGGCAGTAACGACGAACGCTACGGCGCACGGATTCGCTTTAAATATCTGTTCTGATATCTGTTTTATATTAAGGGGAAATTATGAAGGTCTGGGCATTAGGCGACGCGGTGATTGATTTACTGCCGCAGGGGGATATGCAGTTCAGCGCCTGCGCGGGCGGCGCGCCGGTCAATGTGGCCGTCGGGGCCGCGCGTCTGGGATGCGACTGCGGTTTTATCGGCCGAACCGGCGACGATCCGTTCGGCCATTTTCTGCAAAAAACGCTGGCCGAGCAGGGCGTGGATACCCGCTATATGCAGTTTGATGCGCAGCACCGGACCAGCACCGTGCTGGTTTCCCTCGGTGACGAGGGCGACCGCAGCTTTACCTTTTTGGTCGACCCGTCAGCCGACCAGTTTTTGACGGCCGACAGCCTCCCGGAATTAGGCAACGACATTCTGCACTTTTGCTCTCTGGCGCTGGTCGCCACGGCCTGCCGCGAAACGCTGGTGCGCGCGATTGGCAGCATCAAGCAGGGCGGCGGCCTGCTGAGTTTTGACATCAACCTGCGCGAGCAGATGTGGCCGGACGCGCAGGAGATGTCAGACACCGTGCGCCATTTTGCGCGCCAGGCGGATATTCTCAAGCTTTCACTGGAGGAGCTGTACTGGCTGGCTGGCACCACGGATCATGAAAAAGCGCTGAGCATCTTAAGCGGCTATCCGTCACGCCTGAAGGTGGTGACGTGCGGCTCCGAAGGGTCAATTGCGCTCTGGCAGGATCGGGTGATTCAGGTAAGCGCCTACGATGTAGAAAGTATCGATACGACCGGCGCGGGCGATGCCTTTATGGCCGGGCTGTTGGCTAGCGTGGCGCTGGGCAACGGGCTAGACGGCCTGGAGCCGCTCAAGCACGCTTTGACGCAGGCTAGCGCCTGCGGAGCGCTGGCAACCACCGCAAAGGGGGCGCTAACGGCTCTGCCCGATGCGCAGGGCGTGACGGCGTTCAGAAAAACAACGCACGAGCTGCTGTTTAACCCAGGCGAAAGCCGTTAGCCTGTAGGCCAGGAAAACAGGGCGTCACACTGTGAGGCTTAAACTCCGTTCGACGTCTCCGGCGGGTGGCGCGTGCGCTTACCCGCCCTACAAAACATGAAGCCGCTCAGAACTTACATACAATTTTCACTCACAGCGACACCCTGTTTCCCGGCTTAAATCGCTCCGGATTTGCCCCTTCAGACAGGGTGGTGCTGTCGGGAACAGCGCCAGAGAGCGAGCGTCGGACTAAAATGTCAGAGACATTTTTGAACAACGCTTGCGTTGGCCACGAAGTGGTTCGTCACAGAATGTGGCGAATAAACGCATCGCGAACGACCCTGCATGTTGGGGATAAAGCCGGGGTTTACCGCTTTAGCGGCGATTTACCTGCCGGGCGGCAGGATTATTAAGGGGATGCTGTTAATCCCCTTAATACGTTCACCGTTCGCAGCGGTTGCAGAGATAACCAGACTTACGGGTGAATGGAAAATCTCAGGTTTACAGATCTCATCCCAGCCAAATACCGGGGCGACATGTGTAAAAAAGACAGGCGCAGTAGAGGGCCGTATAGCACTATGGCTTGTAAGAGCACCGAGAGTGTTAAAAGCGGGAGCACAAAAATGGTAATGAAAATCTTAGTGTTAGCAGCTGTGGCGGGTCTTACCGCAGGTTGCGCACCGTTAGAGCCTTCCGGATGCCATAAAACCACGGCGATAGGGAGTTGCAGCTCTGGCCGCTGGGACGATCGGGATGAATGGGGAGCGCAAGCTCGGGCAATCAGGTCAGCTATAAATGCCAACCTTACCGATCCGCAAATTTGGGAGGGGAAAAAATGCAGGCTCCATCTAGAGTTTGCCCAGGATGGCACGGCTTTAAACGTATCAACCAGCAACGGCAATAAAGCATATTGTGAAGCATTAAAATCAGCGGCCCTTAAAGCCAAATTCCCAGCCTTTCACAATCCGGAAGTCTTTAGAGATTTTGAAAAATCCCGCTTCGATATGCGCGGTTAAACACATTACGATCGTTAAGTAGGATCTATCGCAAAGGAGTAAGAGATGATTGCGTTCCGTCCAATGACTGAGGAAGAGTATCCTGCCTATCTTGAATATTTTATTCCTGACTATGCAGATGAAATTGCTTCAAACTACGGGCTCTCTATAAGTGATTCCCTTTTAAGGGCCAGGAAGGAAATATCGGAATCGCTCCCCGAGGGCGTTAATACTCCTGGACAGGTGTTACTGTGCCTGGTTGAACGTTCAGATCACACTGACAGGCATATAGGCTATCTCTGGTATAAACCCGATACGGCTAAGGGCAGCGCGTTTATCTACGATTTTCATATTTTCAGCGCCTACCAGGGGCTGGGGCTTGGCAAAAAGACCCTCCGTGCTTACGAAGAATATCTACGTAATAAAGGCGTTACGGAGATGAGGCTGCGCGTTGCGGGTGATAATGCTCGCGCCAGACATGTCTATGAGGCGAGCGGTTTTTATATTACGGGTGTCAATATGAGCAAGGCTATCGTGGGCGGCGAAATAAAATAATAGCCTCCGGAATAAGCCAGTCATTTCCGCTCAACGCCCCCACAAATATAATAACCGTCAGGAGTCTGCAACAGACTCCTGACGATTCACTCAACGCATTGCTCCATTGGCAGCGAATTAGCGCTGGCGGGATCGAAGAACGAAAGGCTCTCAATCTGCGTCAGCATAATCACCTTTCTGAACGCCATCGCGCTCTTGGGTTCTGAATCGAGCGTAATATCGTGGTCAGCATACCATTTGCTGTAATTGTGCTCCACGCGCAGACTCATTTCATGCCCGTCGCGGTAGCCGCTCAGCATCGGGATCAGCACGATATTGGCCGTCTTTTCATATTCCAGGGTCGCGGTATGTACCATGCCGACATAAATCCGCCCCGACTTGAGCGTCACCAGCGCCAGCTCGCCTTCTTCCATACACTGATAAAGCAGCTGTTCGATACCGCTCGAACGCGCCAGGCGCTTATAAAGCTTTTTCCTGCCCTCGTCGTCTAGCCTGGCGCTGCCGGCCCAGTTAGATCGGTACAGGCAAAACAGTATCGCAAACGCCAGCATGATGACGACCGGAGCCTGGATGCCCAAAAAGCTCCAGTTCATAAACTCCATTTGCCAGTTGGCATAGTTATGCGAGGTAAGGTGGAAGGTGTTGGCGGCGAGGGAGAGGCCGAGCAGCAGTAGCCACAGCAATCCGGTGGCGAGCACGCCCTGCAACACGAAGATACAGCCGTAAAGCGCGACCAGAAAATAGACGTCCCAGCCGAAGGAGCGTTTAATCTTAAAGCGGGTGGAGAGGTCGCGGCTTGTGTACCAATATCCGCACACCATCAGCACCATAAATATCGCCGTTCCCATATTATGCCCTCTTCAGAGCGTTAACATGGCGCAGGAAATCCTGCTGCACCTCTTTGCTTTTAATATTGACGGAGGCGCTGCCGTCCTGGTCGATAATAATGCGATCGCCGTCCTCGACGGCCTCAATAATTTCCTGATGGCTTATGACCTGGAGCAGCGATTCGGGACTTGAAAAAATCGACAGAAATAAACGTTTCAAGCTTAGCGTCCTTATAAAGAGAAAGGACTAAGCCTGGCAGAGTAATGCTCACCCCGCCTTAAGGTTAAACTGAAAGGTCAGCTCGGCGGGGTTCAAAAGTGATGATTAGGCTTCGTGCCCAATAAGCTGCTGCTGAATTTCCGCTCCGGGCATCATCTCGTGCAGTCCCTTAACCAGCATTTCTCCGGCTTCGCGTAAGGCCGCCAGGGGCATCTCGGGCAGGCTTTCGAGGATAAACCACATCTGCTGGCTTTCGACGCTGAGCCGGGTTCTGACGCCCTGCCGCCAGTTCCAGCGTCGGCACGTCACGCCCGGTCACCCTGTCGGCACGCGTGAACTGTTCCAAGTTGAAAAAGGGATGCTTCAGCTCGTTATCGACGATAAAACGCTGCTCGTCCCGGCGGGCTGTTCGGCCGTCGCCAGAACGGATCTCCCGCATCAGTACGCTAACGACAGCCAGGACGAGCTTATCTTCACGATGACCGTTGCAGAACTGCACGGCTAAACGGCATCGCGCCCCGCTGTTAGGGCTGGCGCGGAGCGTTCCCACAGGCCAGCAGCCCTTCCAGCCACTCGGCAAAAACGCGAACCTTGCGCGAGAGATGGCGATGCGGGTAGAGCAGCGACAGCCTGCGCGGCGGCGTTGGGTAGTCGGGCAGCACCTCCACCAGGCGACCGCTGTCGAGATAGGGCTGCAAAAACAGATTCATACCCTGTAGCAGCCCCAGCCCGGCCACGCCCGCCGCCGTATACGCTTGGGAGTTGTCCAGCACCAGGCTGCCGGGAAGATAAATCTCGGCTATTCCCTCGGGCGTTTCAAACGTCCACGGCATGATCTGGCGGCTGCTGCTGTTAATCCAGTTCACGGCCCGGTGCTGCTGCAAATCGTCCGGCGTTTTCGGCGTACCCCGCGCGTTGAGATACGCCGGGCTTGCGCAGGTGGTCATTTTTATATTCCCCAAAGGCCTGGCAATATAATCGCCGTCTTCCAGCGCGCCCACGCGCAGCACGCAGTCCAGGCCGTCGCGCAGCATATCCTGACGGCGGTCGGAGCTGCTGAGGATAATCTCGATATCGGGATGGACGCGGTAAAAATCGGCCAGGTTGGGCACCACCAGCAGCGTTGCGAAAGCGATGGGCATATCCACGCGCAGCTGGCCGCACAGCGGTCGGTCGGGCGCAAACGACTCCAGTAAATCATCCGCCTGAGCCAGCAGCGGCTTGCTGCGGCGATAAAATTCCTCCCCGTCGGGCGTCAGGCTGATGCGGCGCGTCGTGCGCTGCATCAGGCGAACGCCGCTGTGCTGCTCCAGCTGCTGTAGCGCCCTGGTCACGGCCGGGCGGTGAATTTGCAGGTTTTCCGCCGCCTGGGTAAGGCTACCCGACTCGACGATTTCGATAAAAATCTTAATTGATTCAAAAAGATTGATTTGCATAGCGGGCTTCTTTAGCGGCGAAAGCGAGAGAGTCGATGGGCGTATTGTTACTCATTTAATAATAGTGATGAATTATTTTCGCTATTTTTCCGAACAATATGCCGCCTTAAACTCTGTCCCATCGAAACGCAAAAGCGTTGAAGCCTCTGTTTAAGGAAATACCGCCATGCAAAACAATCGTATTTGTCAGATCCTGGGCATTGAAAAACCGGTTATTCAAGGGCCGTTGTCCTGGCTTACCGATGCCCGCTTAGTCGCCGCCGTCAGTAACGCCGGTGGGCTTGGCGTGCTGGGGCCAAACGCGGGCCTAACGGCGGAAACCGCCGTCTCCACGCCGGAAGAAACCGCTGAAAAAATGCGGGAAGAAATCCGTAAAACCAAAAGGCTTACCGAAAAACCGTTTGGCGTAAACCTGATCCCAACGCCTGAGAATGACGTCTGGACGCCGCCTATCGTGAAGGTTATCAAAGAAGAAGGAGTGAGGGCGGTGGTCTACACGGGCTATGGCGAAGGGGCAATTATCCCCGCGCTGTTTGACGAACTGAAAGACGCGGGCATCAACATCATCTACCGCGACATTAATCCGACGCCTGAAAACACCCGCCTCGCCGAGGCCGCTGGGGCCGATATTATTGTCGCCACGGGGTTTGACGAAGGCGGAACGCTGCCGGGCAAAGCGCTCGGCACGTTTTCCATCGTGCCGCTGATCGCCGACGCGGTTAACAATATCCCCGTGCTCGCCGCTGGTGGTATCACCGACGGCCGCACCGCCCGCGCCGCGCACGCATTAGGGGCAAGCGGAGTGTTTGCCGGATCGGTGTTTATCAGCACCGTCGAGAGCCGCGTGCCGCAGACGGTCAAAGACAAAATCGTCGCTGCGGACGGCCTGGATATGCTGCTGTTCCGCACGCTGCCCGATTATTACCGTTCGCTCCCCGGCAGGCTGGCGGAAAAGCTGGTGCAGATGGATAAAGCGGGCGCCAGCAACGAGGAGCTTGGCAAAACGATGGGCGGCCTGCGCGGCCTGCGTGTGGGCATGCTGGAAGGCAATACCGACGAAGGCTATATCTCGCTCGGCACCGGCATCGGCAGCATCCGTGCCATAAAAAGCGTCGCCGAGGTGGTTAACGAACTGGCCGTGTAGCCACCGCCCGCGCGGGCAGCGCCATCAGCGCGCTGCCCGCAGCAGAGAAATTTTTCAGTGACACTAGACTAACAAAATGTGATCTTTATCATAACGTTGTCCTTTCCTATAAGAGATCTCGCTATGCAGCACATCATTGAGGGCTTCCTCAACTTCCAGAAAGAGGTTTTCCCGCAGCGTAAAGAGCTGTTTAAAAGCCTGGCGTCCAGCCAGAATCCCAAAGCGCTGTTCATCTCCTGCTCTGACAGCCGCCTCGTGCCTGAGCTGGTCACGCAGCAGGAGCCGGGACAGCTTTTTGTGATCCGTAACGCGGGCAATATCGTTCCCTCGTTTGGCCCCGAGCCGGGCGGCGTTTCCGCCACCATCGAATACGCGGTCGTCGCGCTGGGCGTGACGGATATCGTCATCTGCGGCCATTCCAACTGCGGCGCGATGAAGGCGGTTGCGTCCTGCCAGTGTCTTGATCATATGCCAGCGGTATCCCACTGGCTGCGCTACGCCGACGCGGCGAAAGCGGTTGTCGAGAAGAAAACCTGGGGTAACGAAACCGACAAGGTCAACGCGATGGTGGAAGAGAACGTCATCGCCCAGCTCAACAACATTAAAACGCATCCGTCCGTTGCGGTCGGCCTGCGCGACAGCGCGATTCGCCTGCACGGCTGGGTCTACGATATCGAAAGCGGCATGATTCGCGCGCTCGACAAAAACAGCAAAGCCTTCGTTTCGCTGGCCGAAAACCCGCAGGTTTACTTCGAATAAATCCGCAGGGGGAATACGGGACGTATTCCCCATTTTACGCCGCTACAGCTCCAGATAGGGCAGACGCCGACGGGGCCGGGACGGCGTTTCCTCCGTCGCTTTCGCTATCGCCGCGCCGATTTCCGCGCACACCGTCAGCCCCTGCACAAACGGCTGGTCGTGCATAAGATAAGGCAGCGCGCCAAACGCGATTCGCCCGCGCGCGCAGTCCGGTGAAAGCAGCGTGTAATCGCTGCCAACGTCCGGGATCTCATCGCCGCAGGCCTCAAGCTGCTTTCTTAACGTCGCAAACGGCAGGTCTTTTGTCTTCAGCGGCTTCTGCCCGCGCGCGTCGATAAACACCTCGTACTCATGGGTTTTCCCCTGCGCGTTAATCACCGTTTTGTTCTCTTTAACGTCAAGCTCGTAATCATTTCCCAGCTCGAGAACGCTGATAATCCCCGCCTCGCGCAGCGCTAGCAGCCTGCGGATAGACTGCGACGGAATCGCCGCATAGTTATCGATAAACACGCGGGCAAGCCCGGCGCTGAACCGCTCGCTGTCCCGCTCGTCGAGATGCGGAACGATTTCCTGCACCACCTCGTGCAGGCGCAGGATAGCGTAGCGCCACGGCACCGTGCGCCTGTCGCGCTTGTTGCGCTCAACCTCGTTGAGATTCGCCTGCGCCCAGCGGAACGGGCCGAACTTATGCCGGTCGGCAAACCACGCCTCCGGGAAGCTATCGACGTTCAGCGAGCTTAAGGAGATGTGCTCGCTCCACGTCGGGTCGGCGAGCGTAATTTCTTCCACCATCAGGGCGAAAACACGGTCGAGCAGGCCGTCTGGACCGGCGGCGATCTCTCTTTCAATGACCTCTTCCGTCACGATGCCGAGCGGCTCGTAGGGAATCGGGCAGTAAAAATCGGCTTCCGGAATAATGCCGGAGCGGGACATCAGCACGATTTTCAGCGCCTCGCTGCCCGCGTCGAGCCTGAACTCAAGCTGCTCTTCGTCGTCGCCGACAAAGTTGCCGTGCTGCACGACGACCGCCATCGCCGCGTCTATGGCGCTGAGCGAGGTGCCCAGAATGCCGATTTTGCACGCCGGGATTTTGGCCGCCATCAGCCCGGACCACGGGCTTGGGAAGTAGCTGCGCGTGGTTTCGCTCTCTTCCGGCCAGACGTGTCCGGTGGCGATGACCGCAAGGTCAAACCGCTCCGGCTCCGCGCTGTCCTGCGCCCACAGGCGCACGCCCTCGGGCGTTGCCTCAAGGTCGGTCACCGCGCAGGACTCACGGACGCTCACCTCAAAACCCTGCTGGCAGGCCCGCCTGACCAGCTCCTGAAAGCGGTCGCGGAAGTACTCGCCCAGCAGGATACGCGGCAGAAACTGGCGGACATGCAGCGACTCGGGGTCGACGCCGTAGCGCGCCAGATGTTCCGCGCTCTGGCCCTTCAGCCAGTCGAGATAGGTGATAAGAATGGGCGGGATTTCAATGCTGGCGATATTCGCCAGCATCATTCGCGAGTTATCTTCGTTACTGTACGGCATGCCCACGCCCGCCTCGCTTGCCTGCTCGTAAATAGTCACCGCAAGCGGCTTTTTGCTGCGTAGGAGCGAGTAAAAGGTATAAATACCCGTTGGGCCCGCGCCGATAATGGCAACCTTCTTCATAGCTGTTCACCCCTCATTATTTTTATCATGTCCTTGTCTTGCGCCACCCTCGCGGGTAGTTCAGGGCAGTTCTGGTAACGCTTTCAGCAAACTGTCGAGCTTGACGGGATATTCCCTGACCCGCACGCCGGTAGCGTTGTAGACGGCATTGGCGATGGCGGCGCTCACGCCGCACAGCCCCAGCTCGCCTACGCCTTTGGCCTTCATCGGTGAAGAAACCGGGTCGGTATCGTCGAGGAAAATCACCTCCTGCTCGGGGATATCGGCGTGCACCGGCACCTCGTAGGCCGCCAGATCGTGGTTCACGAAGTACCCCTGGCGCTCGTCAACGGACAGCTCCTCCATCAGCGCCGCGCCCACGCCCATGGTCATCGCGCCGATCACCTGGCTGCGGGCGGTCTTAGGATTAAGTATGCGTCCGGCTGCGCAAACCGCCAGCATGCGCCGCACGCGAATTTCACCGGTGAAGGCGTCCACGCCGACCTCCACGAAGTGCCCGGCGAAGGTGGACTGCTGGAATTTTTCGTCCAGATCGCCAAATTCGATGCTGTCTTCGACGGTCAGCGTGCCGTCTGCGGCGGCCTGCGCGAGCCGCGCGCGGCGTTCGCCGTCGATAACGTGCCCGTCGACAAACTGCGATTTGCTCGCGTCAAAGCCTAGTTTTTTTGCCACCGCCTCGCGCAGCTTGACGCAGGCCGCGTACACCCCGGCGGTTGAGCTGTTCGCCCCCCATTGCCCGCCCGAACCGGCGGAAACCGGGAAGTCCGAATCACCCAGCCGCACCACGACGCCTGCCAGCGGCACGCCGAGCATCTCCGCCGCCGTCTGGGCGATGATGGTGTAGCTGCCGGTGCCGATGTCCGTCATGTCGGTTTCAACCGTCACCACGCCCTGCGCGTCAAGGTGTACGCGCGCGCCTGACTGCATCACCAGGTTATTGCGAAAGCCTGCCGCAACGCCGGTGCCGACCAGCCAGCGCCCGTCGCGAACCTGCCCCGGCCGGGCCTTGCGGGCCTGCCAGCCAAAGCGTTTCGCCCCGGTTTGCAGGCATTCGACGAGCTGGCGGCGGGAGAAGGGCCGCTCCGGGTTAGCCGGGTCGACCTGGGTATCGTTGAGGATGCGAAAATCGATCGGGTCGAGGCCTGCTTTTTCGGCCATCTCGTCGATGGCGATTTCCAGCGCCATCAGCCCCGGCGCTTCGCCCGGCGCGCGCATGGCGTTGCCTTCCGGCAAATCAAGCTCCGCCAGACGCAGCCCGGTAAAGCGGTTGGCCCCGGCGTAAAGCAGCTCGCTTTGCTGAACGGCCAGCTCCGGCTCGCCGCCTGGCAGGTTGCCGGACCAGCTTTCGTGGGCGATGGCGCTAATTTTCCCGGACGCGTCGGTGCCGATGCGGATGTGCTGGATTGTCGCCGGACGGTGGGTGGTGTTATTGGCGATGAGCGGCCTTTGCAGCGCAACCTTCACCGGGCGTTTTGCCGCGCGCGCGCCGAGCGCCGCCAGCACGGCATCGCTGCGCAGGAACAGCTTCCCGCCGAAGCCGCCGCCGATGTAGGGCGAAATCACCCGCACTTTTTCCGTCGGGATCTTAAGCGTGGCGGCCAGCTCGCTGCGGCACGAGTCCACCATCTGGTTGGAGGTGCGCAGAATAAGCCTGTCGCCCTGCCAGACCGCAAGCGACGCGTGCGGCTCCATCGCCATATGGCTCTGGTCGGGCGTGGTGTAAAGGGCGTCATGCTTTACCGCCGAACCGGCAAAGGCGCTTTCAAAATCGCCCGTGCGCTTGTCCGGCTTGCTTTCGGGCGGCGCGGTGACGGACGGTTTTTCCTTCGCCAGGCTGTAGCTGCCGTCCTCGCGCTCATAATCAACCTCAATCAGCGCCGCCGCCGTGCGCGCCTGCTCGAAGGTTTCCGCGACCACCAAGGCGATGGCCTGGTGATAGTGTTCGATGTCCGGGCCGCCCAGCAGCGTGGCGGCGTTATTTTCCCCTTTGCCAAGCGGGCCTGCGTTATCGGCGGTTACCACGGCAAGCACGCCCGGCGCGGTTTTGGCAGCGTCGATATTCATCGAGCCGATGCGTCCTTTGGCGATGGCGGAGCCGAGCACGTAGCCATAGGCCGCGTCCGGGACTTCGTCGTGCCATTCATAGGCGTAACGGGCCATGCCGGTGGTTTTCAGCGGGCCGTCGATGCGCGCGTGCGGCTGGCCGACGACCTTCAGCTGGTCGATGGGGTTGTGCCCTGCGGGATGGTCAAATTTCATCGCTTACGCCCTCGCTTCCGTCAGCACCGAGGCGAGCGTGCGCTTCGCCAGGGTCAGCTTAAATTCGTTTTCCGGGGTCGGCTGCGCGCCCGCAAACAGTGTGTTGTAGACCTGCCGAGCGCCGTGGGGCAGCTCGGCATCGGCTTCCTCCCGCCGCCAGGGCTGGTGCGCCACGCCGCCCAGCGCCACGCGGCCGCTGCCGTCGTCCTGCACCACGGCGGCAACCGACACCAGCGCAAAGGCGTAGGAGGCGCGGTCGCGCACTTTGCGATAAATATGCGTCCCGCCAAGCGGCGGCGGCAGCGTGACCGCCGTAATCAGCTCGCCGGGCGACAGGTTGGTTTCCAGATGTGGTGTTTCACCCGGCGCGCGGTAGAACTCGGCGATGGGGATAACGCGCGTGCCGCCGTCGGGGCTTACGGTTTCAATCACCGCGTCGAGCAGGCGCATGGCGACGGCCATATCGCTGGGATGGGTGGCGATACACGCCGGGCTTGCCCCAATGACCGCATGCTGGCGGCTAAACCCGCCGAGCGCCGCGCAGCCGCTGCCCGGCTGGCGCTTATTGCAGGGCTGGTTGGTATCGTAAAAATAGGGGCAGCGCGTGCGCTGAAGCAGGTTCCCGGCGGTGGTGGCCTGGTTACGCAACTGGCCGGAAGCCCCGGCGAGCAGCGCCCGCGACAGCACTGCGTAGTCGCGCCGCACCCTGTTATCCGCCGCCAGATCGGTATTGCGCACCAGCGCGCCGATCCGCAGCCCGCCTTCGTCCGTCGGCTCAATGCTATCCAGCGCGAGATCGTTGACGTCAATCAGGTGCGTCGGCGTTTCGATCTCAAGCTTCATCAGATCGAGCAGGTTGGTGCCGCCGGCAATAAACTTTGCGCCGGGCTTTTGCCGGGCGCTTTCCGCCGCTTCAGCGGGCGTTTTTACGCGTTGATAGGTAAAGGCCTTCATGATTTCTGCCCCCCGGCGACGTCTTCAATCGCGGCAAGAATATTGGCGTAGGCCCCGCAGCGGCAGATGTTGCCGCTCATGCGCTCGCGCAGTTCGTCCGCCGTGGCCTGCGGAGGGGAAACGAGGTCGAGCGTGACGTGGCTGGGAATGCCGTCTTCGATTTCCCGCAAAACGGCGACCGACGAGCAGATTTGCCCCGGCGTGCAGTAGCCGCACTGGTAGCCGTCGTGCTTGACGAACGCCGCCTGCATCGGGTGCAGATCCTCCGGCGTGCCCAGCCCTTCGATGGTGGTGATCTCGGCGTCCTGCTGCATCACCGCGAGGGTCAGGCACGAGTTGATGCGCCGCCCGTCCACGATAACGGTGCAGGCGCCGCACTGGCCGTGGTCGCAGCCTTTTTTGGTGCCGGTGAGGTGCAGGTTTTCGCGCAGCGCGTCCAGTAAGGTCGTGCGCGTATCAACTTCCAGATTTCGTTCTTCGCCGTTGACCGTGAACGACACGCGGGACTTCTCCGGCGGCGGAGTCATCGGCGAATCGTTGCGTTCAGCGCTGCCTGTTGCAGGGTGGTTCCCAGGATTGCTCATGCCGGGCCTCCAGTATTCAAAAGTTAAAAAATAGGTCGAGGCTTACGCCCGTGGTTTATAGGGAGCATTTAAGGATAGACGCCACGGGCGTTGGGAATAGTCTTGATTCGTGGGGGAGGGGGAGGGGGAGTAAGATCTCTATATGTGAACGGCATAGAGCCTGTTAATAACGGTGAGTATTAATACGATATTTCTCAGTCATCGCACCCGAGTGAAATTGCTGGAACCTTACGGGTTTCCAATGCACTTTACTGTCGTCATTTCACCCGATCTCCATTTTAACTTCCTTTCAAATAACCACACTGGAATAGCGGTTTAATTCGTGCAACTATTCATCCGTTTAGATAAGGGACACCCATGATTTTCATCATGAATTTTTGCCGGATGGCTCAAGGAAGGAACATTGTCTACCCGCATTGAATCACGGTCAGGCTATTCGCTGGATATCCTGAATGCCGACTTCTCCACTGATGTACTGCGCTTTCGCGGGCGCGAAGCGTTAAGCGAGCCCTTTTCATGGAAAATTGAGTTCACCTCGGCATCCGGCAGTGTCAGACCTGAACAGGTATTGATGAAGTTTGCCAGTTTCAGAATGTTGGGGGGCAAGGTGGTTCACGGCATTGTCACCCGCATGGATTGGCTGTCGAGCACTGCCGAGCGGTCTCATTACAGGGTTACGCTTGAATCCCGCCTTGCACTCTTTTCTCGTACCCACCGCAGTGCCGTTTTTCTCGACAAGTCCGTACCGGAAGTGGTGGAACAGATTTTATGGGCGCACGGTTTGGAAGGGCAGGATTTTGAATTCCGCCTGTCGCGAGACTATCCGGTGCGTGAGGTTATCACCCAGTGGCGTGAAAGCGACCTTGAATTTATTCAACGTATTCTGGCGGAAGTGGGGATCTGGTTCCGTTATGAAATGAATGCCTTCACGGAACTGGATATCGTCATTTTTGGTGATACCCAGCTTCAGTACGTATTTGATGTGAAACTGCCTTACCGTGAGCCATCAGGTTTGTCTGCAGAAGAATGTGTCTGGGGTGTGCGCACCTGGAACGCCGTGGTGCCTGGTGAGGTTCATGCGAAGACTTACCACTACCGAACCGCCGCCACCCCGCTAAATGCACATGTGTCGGTGCGCAATGATGCCGTTACAACGGGTGAGCATTACCGCTACGGCGAACCGTTTCGGGAAGACGGTGACGATACCGACCCGGAGCCCGCGACAGAAAGCGGGGCGTTCTATGCGCGCCTGCATCATGAACGTGAGTTGAACAAATCCGCCCGACTTCATCTTTTTAGCAACGCATCAAATCTCACGCCAGGCCAGGTGCTGGAGCCGCAGGGCAATATCATCAGCGCATTGAAAGAAGGCGTGCTTATGACGCTGGTGACGTTTATTGGCGCACGCGATTCGCGTTTGCATGTCTCCGTGTGGGGGCAACCCTATACCGAACGCTATTGCTTTCGTCCTGTCTGCCCTGAACGCCCTGAAATTCACGGTACGTTGCCTGCCCATATTGAAAGCCGCGAAAAACATGACATTTATGCACACCTCGATGAATTCGGGCGTTACCGCGTGAAGCTGAATTTCGACCGTAACGACCGCGAGCAGGGCTACGGTTATCTGTGGTTGCGTATGGCAAAGCCGTATACCGGAGATCGGTACGGCTGGCATACGCCGCTGACTGACGGTACGGAAGTGGCGATTGCCTACAGCAACGGTGATATCGACCTGCCGTACATTTCACATGCCATGCACGATTCTGAACACGGCGATATTGTGAACCGCGACAACCGCAGCCAAAATATCCTGCGCACCGCTGCCCACAATGAACTGCGCTTGGAAGACAAGCGCGGTGAAGAGCATATCCACCTTTCAACCGAATATGGAAAAACTCAACTCAGCCAAGGGCATATCGTCGATACGCAGGATAAACCTCGCGGAAAGGGGTTTGAGCTGCGCACTGATGAACGCGGTGTGATACGTGGAGCAAAAGGATTGTTCATCAGCGCTGATGGGCAACCCAAAGCCGTGGGCGAGGTGCTGGATATGGACGCCGCGCTGAAAGAAATCGATATCTGCCTGCAACAGATACAACAGCTGGAGATGGCAGCAGAACAGGCGCAGGCCCTGAAAGCCGATGTTGACGCACAGATACGCATGTTTGAACAAAGGCTAAAACCGCTCAACGAAGTACTGCATTTTTCCGCCCCCGAAGGTATGGCGTTTACCAGCGGTGAGCATATGCAGCTTGCCGCCAGCAAGAATGTCGCCATTAACGCAGGCGGTGATATCAGCGTGGGCGTGATGGGCAATATGACCGCACTGGCAGGTGACAAACTTGGCATGTTTGCCCGCACCGGGCAGATGAGCCTGAAAGCCAGCGAAGGCCCGATTGAGGTGCAGGCCCAGAACGGCAATATGCGTCTGTTTGCCGAGCAAAAGCTCACTCTGACGTCTGAAGCCGACATCTCGTTTACTGGAAAAAAACGCATCACGCTGATTGGCGGCGGCAGCTACCTGAAACTTGAGCAGGGAAAAGTCGAATACGGCACGACGGCAACTTATATGCGGCGGGTGAAGAGGACGATGTTTGCTGCTGCGGCGCAGAGTATGCCGATGAAAATGCCCTACCTGCCGGGAACGGGTCAATATGATCTGGCACTCAACTTTGCCGATAGCCTGGCACCCATTGCAAAAGCGTCGTATGTCATTCACTTCGAAGGAGGTAGTCAACTGCCGGGCATCCTAAATGAACAGGGATATGCCCTGCACAAAAACGTGCCATTTGAGTCTGCAACGGTGGAATACCAGCTACCTCCACCCGATATGGAAAAAGTATGGGACACATGGGAAGCGCTACTCGCTAAAGTCGGTAACAGCAGGGATGCAAAATAAATGATTGATGCAGAACTACAACACGCGCTGGCCTTTTACCGGCCGCCGCCTAAAAGCTGGTATCAGCAACAGGCAGATAAGGTTACAGCAGCCGGTGAATGGCTGTGGGAGACAATTCAGGGGGATTTTAACGAGCAACAGACCACCGGGCAGATTGTCGCCGGGACTATTATCTCGATGATCCCCTTGGTTGACCAACTCTGCGACGTGCGCGATCTCATTGCCAACGGGAGAAAAATCAAAGAAGACGACAGCAATACCTGGGCGTGGGTTTGCCTGGGGCTGACTCTGGTGGGGTGCTTCCCAGTGTTAGGTTCCCTGACCAAAGGTTGCGCTAAGGTGATGTTCCTTTCACTTCGTAAAGCCCATTTTAATGAACTGAGCAAAGCCGGAAACTACGGCCGCTTGCTGGACGGGGCCATCACGCAGCTAAACCGTTATCTGGACAATCCGTCTGTCCGTAAGACGCTGCGGGTACTGAAAATCTACAACCCGTATCATTATCTGGCCGGAAAGCTGGATGAGCTAAAAGATCTGCTGAGTACCGCCGCCCTGCTTGAGGTGATGGATAAACTGATGCAGGTGACGCGCAGGCTGCTCGATACGGTGGCCGACTGGGGCCCCGCTTCTCTGAAACGACCGGTAGCGGAGTTATGGAGCGTGCTGGTGGCCGTACGCAGCAAAGCCAACGGTATGCTGGCCAGCGCCCTGAAGCCATTGACTGATTTACTGGAGCTCCTGGCGAACCGTCTGCGAGTGGAGGGGGACAGTGCTTTTCGTGCTCATGTTGGTGATAACGCACACCTATACGGAGGTGTTCGCGCCAGTGAAGAGCTTGAATTCTTCAAACGTGAGAAACCGGACTGGGTGGATGTTGGGGCCAGTAAGGAGAAATTTCCAGCCATAAAAAAATTCAAAGATAAAGAAGCAATTGCTGATGGCTGGCCGGATATAGCCGATGAGCCAGGAAGGAAAACGCCCTTAAACGGTAAATTTGATACCTTTGATGATTCTATGCGGGCAGTTGAAATCCCTCCGGGAACGGTGATTTATCGTGTGGTTGACCCTTCCTCCGGTGATAACAGTATTTGTTGGATGCATAAGACTGAGTTCGACAAGCTGACCAGTAAAAGTGACTGGCGCAGGCATTTTGCGGTATGGAAAAGCTGGAACGAAAATGGTGAGTTTGTCACCTACACCGTTCCTCCCGGTCAACCGCTGAAGGTCTGGGAGGGGCGTGCCGCTACTCAGATAAATAACAATGTGGAAGAGTATTCGCTGGAAGGCGGTTGGAACCAGATAGTGCTCGACCCGTCGCAGTTGAAAAAAGAGTACACCGGCCCACGTCAGAAGACGGGCTGGGGCTACGGCGATGCAGCGAGCGACCCGGCATATCCTTACCAGGGGCTGCCGCAACTGGAAACCACCCATAGCTGGTATGAACCTAAGGATAAAAAATAATGGCCGTTTTACACCCCCAGGAATGTTATTTGCTGGAGAAATTTGTCTCTGCTGAACACTACGCGGAAACTCGCGATGCGATTATTGCCTACATCGATGCCCATGAAGCGGCGCTGGCACGCTTTAAAAAGGACATGCCGCTCAATATCCGCAGTCTTCCACTCCCGCAACAGGCGGATATCGTGTGGGAAAATCGGGTGATGCCTAACCTCCGGCCGATGAAAGATCGTTATATGCAGGCCTATATTCTGCGAACACATAATGACATCAAGGCATTTAATATCGGTCACGCCATGAGCAATATACGCAAAGGTGTTGTGGAGTTCTGGGATGGCTGGATGACAGAAGAAGAAGGATTGTTTATAGCCAATCTCGAATATAGCGCGTCACAACTGGATCGGCGTTTGTCTATTACTGTGAGCGGGACTTGGTTAGAAGGTGATTTGACCTATGATGGAGAAGACATCCTCTCTTATTTTCCCCTGCCAGCACAAATACCTTGCTATGAATTAGATCATTCTGTGCGCATTGAACAGGGTGAAATACCTTTGCAAACAGGTATTTATTTACCTGACATCAATTTTGCATCAGCATGTTTTATCGTCGCCGATCGTGTTCATCCTCAAGAAGTTCGGCAGGGGATCAAGCGTAGCGATTATGTCAATAGAACTGGTAAAAAGGACTATAGCTGGAAAGAATCCGAATGGGCCAAAACCGGCTGGACGCTGATTCGCCGTGTCGAAGGCGAATTTATCGACGTCCCCCGGGAAGGTTTTTTCCCGGAAGGAAAGCCAGAAGAGCTCTATAGCTGGCCGCAGCGTGAGCAGGAAAGTCAGCAGGAAAAAATGGTACGCATCACCCGCTGGACCGACGAAATAGCGCCCCACGCCGGACAGTGGGCAACGATTGTTAACGGCACCACCGAGTATATCCAGACGCGCGAAGGGCAGAAAATGCCGACCTTTGTGGATAAATACGGCAAGCAGCATCGTGCCTGCTGGAAGCTGCTGAAGCGTGATGACAAAGGCAGCGTGTATGTTCTGCCAGAGAACAATAATTGAGGGTGATGATATGGCCGTTTTACACCCTCAGGAATGTTATTTGCTGGAGAAATTTATCTCTGCTGAACACTACGCGGAAACTCGCGATGCGATTATTGCCTACATCGATGCCCATGAAGCGGCACTGGCACGCTTTAAAAAGGACATGCCGCTCAATATCCGCAGTCGTCCACTCCCGCAACAGGCGGATATCGTGTGGGAAAATCGGGTCATGCCTAACCTCCGACCGATGAAAGATCGTTATATGCAGGCCTATATTCTGCGAACGCATGAAGATATTAAGGCGTTTAATATCGGTCATGCCATGAGCAATATTCGCAAAGGTATTGTGGAGTTTTGGAACGGCTGGATGACCGACGAGGAAATAGAGAAAATATCTGCACTTGAAAGTGCTGCTTCCGAACTGGATATGCGTTTATCCACTACATTGGATGCAACGTGGAATGAAGGGGAGCTAACTTATTGTGGTGTCCCCGGTATCTATACCCTTGAAGATATTCCCTCACAAATACCTCGTTATGTACTAGATCCATCTATTCGCATTGAGAACGGTGACAATCCAGTACAAACAGGATTTTACCTTCCAGATATTTATTTTGCTCCAGCTCGCTTTATTCCAGCAGATTTTGGAGAGCCTCCAGAAACTTGGCTTGGAGTCAAGCGCAGTGATTATGTCAGTAAGGAGGGAAAACGTAATTTTAGCTGGAAAGAATCCGAATGGGCCAAAACCGGCTGGACGCTGATTCGCCGTGTCGAAGGCGAATTTATCGACGTCCCCCGGGAAGGTTTTTTCCCGGCAGGAAAGCCAGAAGAGCTCTATAGCTGGCCGCAGCGTGAGCAGGATCGTCAGCAGGAAAAAATGGTACGCATCACCCGCTGGACCGACGAAATAGCGCCCCACGCCGGACAGTGGGCAACGATTGTTAACGGCACCACCGAGTATATCCAGACGCGCGAAGGGCAGAAAATGCCGACCTTTGTGGATAAATACGGCAAGCAGCATCGTGCCTGCTGGAAGCTGCTGAAGCGTGATGACAAAGGCAGCGTGTTTGTTCCGCCAGAGAACAATAATTGAGGGTGATGATATGGCCGTTTTACATCCCCAGGAATGTTATTTGCTGGAGAAATTTGTCTCTGCTGAACATTACACGGAAACTCGCGATGCGATTATTGCCTACATCGATGCTCACAACTGTCCAGAATTGAGCACCTCTCCCACAGATTGCCCCTAAATTTCAGGGGGCGTTTGCCCCCTAAGCCGTTTTATCCGCACGGAGCAGATTTCAACGTGGGCCTATTCGGCTACGACAAAGCCGGGTAAATCCGTTTCGAAAAAGTCGTTGTAGCGCTGCATCACCTCCGGGTTGCGGAAGCTGTAGGTTTTCAGCAGCCAGCGCTTCTCCGCGCTATAGGGGTCGTTGACCTGGATGATTTCCCGGTTATGCAACGAGTCCTGATTGGCAAACGAGAACAGGTCGCCTTTATTGATGGCCACCCGGCCTTTGGTCGCTTTGGTGATCGCCACCTTAAGGTCGACCAGCGCTTTGACCGCTTCCGCCGGAGCATCCGGCGCGTAGGTGGTTCTGGTGTCGTAATAGCGGAAGGTATGGATATTTTCCAGTATCGGGTGCAAATCCGAATCCACCTGCGTGGTGTTCGAATCGCGGGAATATTCATCAAACGGCGTCATGAACAGGGCTTTTCTCAGCCAGGCCTGCGATTCGGGCTTCAGGTGGTCCAGAATGGCCTTACCGTCGAGATAGCCGGTAAAAATCAGGTTTGCCTCGCTGCAGCGCATGCCTAACAGACTCAGAAAATCCGCCCGGACGGGATGCGCGGTGCGGTCATTATGAAAATAGAGTTCTCCATCGGTCTTTTGCGTTTGGGTATTGCTGTATTTTTTATGGGCGTAGACGTCATGGAAAAAATCGCCGTTATTACGCGTGCGATAGGCCAGCAGCGGAGAGTTGGTCAACTGGGCGAACATTTCCAGCAGCCCTTCGCCAATAAAGGTTAATTTCTTGGCGTATTTATCATTGACCGGATCGGCCTGATCGAATTCCGGAATAATGGCATCAAGAGGAACATTCCTCAGTAAATGGGCATTAATTCCGCTTTCCTCGCGTTCCTGTTTTACGCGCAGGCAGGCTTCGCTAAAAAAAGTCGGCACTAATCCATTAGTAATTAAGTGGGTAATTGCCTGTTTAAAGGCTTTATAATCTTTATAAGGACTCACGGTGACGCTGCCGATAAGTTTTGATAGCTCATCTTTTTGAAGATCGTTAAACTCTAGCTGGGTGATCATATTATGATTGCCTTATGTTCGCTCAAAACAGGCGCTGCACCCTGAGAAAGTAAGGCGCCTTGTTTTGAGTTTTTTGTGAAGTGAGGGATTACATCTTGCCAACCTGTCTTGCATAGGCGAACAGGCCACCGGCGGCGACAATGTTCGCTAATTCTCCTACGGGAGCCGTCAAAAGAGCCCCATCAGCGGTGCTGATGCGATGAGCCTCTAAGTCTATTTCAATGGTATCGCCGGTTTTCAAACCGTCAGCGTGCTGGCCCGACTCCAGCGATACCGGCATCAGCTGGCCGGTCGACACGCAGTTTCTGAAAAATATCCGCGCAAAAGATTCCGCCACCACCGCTTTTACACCCGACGCGCCGAGCGCTACGACCGCATGCTCGCGCGACGAGCCGCAGCCAAAATTTTTCCCCGCGACGATAATGTCGTAGGCGGACACGCCGGTTGCCGGGTCGATAAACGGCGCCGAGCCTTCCGGCAGGCCGCACATGGCGAGGGCGGCAAGCTGGACGCGCCCCTCCGGGGAGGCCGGGTTAACCTTCAGGTATTCCGCGCTGATAATCTGATCCGTGTCGATGTTATCGCCCAGCACGTAAACCTTGCCGCGTAAAACAGTTTGATTAGTCATTGTTTAAGTACCGCTCCGGGTTAGTGATAGCGCCGCCGATGGCCGCCGCCGCGACGGCATAGGGCGAGGCTAAATAAACCATCGCGCCCTTATGCCCCATTCTGCCCACAAAGTTGCGATTGGTGGTCGAGATAACGCTGATAGGATCGTTGACGCGCCCGAACGTGTCCGCAGGCCCGCCGCAGCAGGCGGCACAGCCCGGCTCCGACGAAAGCTTTACGCCCGCGCGCGTCAGGATTTCATAGACGGAGAGATCGCCAATGCGGGTGGTAATCAGGTTATGGAACACCTCTTTTGTCGCCGGAACGGCAAAGGTCGGGATAGTGACTTTCCTGCCGTTCAGCACTTTCGCCGCCGCGATGAAATCCTCGGTTTTCCCGCCGGTGCAGGAGCCGATATAGGCCTGCGAGATAGCAACGTTTTCCAGCTCGGTCACCGGCGTAACGTTGTCCGGCGTATGGGGGCGGGCGATCTGGCTGGTTAATAACGTAACGTCAATCTCGATGGTCCTTTCATAAACCGCGTTGTTGTCCGGGCGAACCACAGACCACGGCTCCTGCGTGCGCTGCGCTAAGTAGTCAAGGGTCGCCTGGTTGGGCACCATAATGCCGTTCTTGGCACCGCATTCGACGACCATATTGCAAATGGTCATGCGCTCTTCCACCGACAGCTCGTCGATGACGCTGCCGCCGAATTCGATGGCGTTATAGGTCGCCCCGGCCACGCCGAGTATTTTCATTAAGGCTAAAATTAAATCTTTAGCCTGCACGCTTTGCTTTTTCTTGCCGACGTAATTTACGCGCAGGGTTTTCGGCACCATTAAGGGGATTTCACCGCTTCCCAGCGCAAAAGCACCGTCGGTAATGCCGACGCCAATGGCAAAGGTGCCGAACGCGCCTGCGGTAACGGTGTGGGAATCCGTTCCCAGCAGCACTTCGCCGGGGCGCGTATGGCCGCCTTCCGCGAGGCCAATATGGCAAACGCCTTTATATTCCGGGGTGCCGACATCGTAAAAATATTTTATATTTTGCTCTTTGGCGAATTCACGCATTACGCGGATATTCTGATTCGCCTGCGGATCGGCGGAATAGGTAAAATGGTCAGGGATCATAATAAAACGATCCGCGTTCCAGACTTTTGCATTCTCACCAAATTCTTTTTTAAATACGCTGGCGACGCCGGGCGTGCAGGGATCGTGTGACATAAGCACATCAACCTTCACAAATATCACTTCACCCGGTGAAACTTTTTCACGACCGGCCGCACGGGCTAATATTTTTTCGGTTAACGTCATGCCCGTTTCCTGCTTTTCGGTGCAGGCGTTATTTTTATCATGAAATTTCATCGCGTACCCTTTTGTAAGTATTTCATAATAAATTACAACCGAAAAGAAAGGGGCACTCAACGTTATTCCCTCAGAACGATCGTTAGTTTCATTGTGAGGATGAATTGTTGCTTAACTGGAACGGTGAATTATTTTTTGGCGTTCATCGCGGCCAGCAGGCCGACGGTTAAAATATAAAGCCCGGCGAACGTCTGCATGAGCTGGAAAATGCCGTGCTCGACGAGCAGCCAGCCGCCGATCGCCAGCAGCAGCGCGTTGGCGATGCCAAAGTCCAGCTCCATGCGGGAGAAGATCTGCGTTCGCTCAGCGGGCGTATTGGCGGATAAATCAAGGTTAGCCATGGTCACGGGGCGAATGGCGCCAGAGCCAAAGCCAAGCAGCGCCAGGGCTATCAGGCCGGTAAGAAAATAGTCGATGCCCAGGCCTGCCAGCCGTTCGCTGCTGCCGAACATCCAGAGTGAGCCAATCATCAGCAGGGCGGTGAGCGCCAGAAGGGCGGTGACGCCGTAGCGGGAAAGAATGAGTTGGCCCGCTTTGATAGCCGCCCACGCCGAGAGGGTGAAGCAGCTCAGCACGGCGCCAAACAGCAGCGGATCGACGTTGACCATAATGAAATAGAACGGAATAAAGCCGATGAAGGGCGCGAGGGTAAAGGCCCGTGAGATGGCGTAGAACAGCATCCAGAAGCGCTGATCTTTTCTCACCGCCAGCTTTTGTGGCACGCCGGTCGTCGCCGGGCCGGGCGCGATCTCTTCAATGCCGATGGCCAGGATGCAGCCAGCGGCAAGCAGGCTCATCACTACAGCGGCGAGAAACGGCCACTGGGGGTTGTAGTCAAACAGCACGCTGCCAAGCGATCCGGCGACGAGCGTGGCGATAAACATCCAGCTTTGCGAGGCGCTTTGCATCTGCATAAACCGCGCCTGATCCCCTCCGGTCACCTGCCGCAGCAGCCCGGCATCCGTGGTCAGGGCAACGGTAAAGCCAACGCCGCCCACAATTTGCGCAAGCGCGAGCGCAGGGAGATTCACCTCGCTCTGCCGCGTGCTCCACAGCAAAAGCAGCAGCCCGAGCGCTTTTGTCAGCTCGCCCGCCGCGACGATGCGTCGCGGGGAGAACGCCTTAAGCAGCCCGGCGGTGATCCCGGCGCTGAAGGTGCTTGCCAGACCATAAATAGCCAGCAGAAAGATGATGCGGTACATGCCGATCTCAATGTTCCAGAAATAAAACAGCAGTACCGGCAAATGAAAATAGCAGCGCGAAATCACCCGGTAGGCGAAGAATAGATGCTGATTTTTCCGTTCTTCCCGACGGAGGACGTCACTCGCTAGCACAGCAGGGCCATGACGTTAATATCGCCCGCGCGGATCGTTTCGATCTCGCTTCCCAACAGCGAAACAATCGTGCTCGACACCGTAGCGGTGGGCGTTTCAGAAGCGGGAAGAATATAGCCGACCCGCCCTCCGAAGGTTTCGCGGGCCTGCTCAATATCAATCAGCGTCGTGGCTTCGATGCCGGAAAGATTGGCCGAGCTCATGCCCAGCGGTCGGCCAAACCGGCGGATAACCTCGCGCAGCACGGACTGCTTATTGCAGACGATGGAGACAGAATCCGGCTTGATAAAAGGGTGAGCCGGCGCGTTAGCGGATTTCGGCACCACCAGATTGATTGCCCCCGGCATCGAGGCGACCAGCTTTTCCAGCAGGATCCGCTGACTGAGCTTCGTGAGGTCGGTGTAGCGCCAGACGTCCTCCGGTTCGGCGACGAACAGCGTCAGCGGCTTATTCCTATCGCGCTTTTTGAGATCGAAGATTTTTTTGCAGGCCTGCTCGTTCCAGGGGTCTGCGGCCAGCGCGTAATTGGTGTCGGTTGGCACCAGCACAACGTCCCCGCGCCGCAGGGCGGCAACCGTATTTTCAACGTGATTCATTGTTTTCCTTAGTTAAAGAGCGACCGTAACGCTACGGCCGGTCAGGCAAAATGTTGCCGGTTCCGGCGCGGTTTTCCAGTCGATATCGATATGGGCGGTGACCACTTTTACCGGCAGCTGGCGGCGGGCGATTTCAGGCGGCGGCAGGGCCGTCCGCTCGCCAACCGCTACCCGCCCCGAACCTGCGCGAACCGTTCTGATGGTGCCCGCCCACTGCGAATCCGGGGATGCGGTGAGTTTGACCTTCACCTGCCGCCCCGGCCTGAGCTTCCCTGCGTCCGCCTCGTCAAAGAAGGCTTCGACCCAGCGGGACTGGCAGTCCAGCACCTGCATAACCGGCCCTCCGGCCTGCACGCTTGCGCCGTTTTCCGCCACCACGTTCCAGACCACGCCGCTTGCGGAGCTTTGCAGCGCCGCCTGCTGACGTGAGGCTAACAGCGCCACGATTTGCCGAAGGTTCTCCCGCGTGGCGGCCTGCTGCGCCAGCAGCCGTAACTTTTCCTGCGTCATGTTTTCGATGGTCAGCGCTAAATCGCGCTGGTTTTGCTGGGGAGCATCCAGCGTGCGCGGGCCGCTGAGCTGTAACCCGGAGAGCGCGGCATCCTGATCCAGCAGGCGCTGTTCAAGCTCGGCCGCCTTGGCCTGCTGGCTGGCCTTGAGAACCAGATTCTCGCTCCTGCGCTGTTCAAACTCGATACGGCTGATGAAATGGCGCTGATAGAGATCCTCGTAGCTTTTTAGCTGCTGGCTTGAAAATGCCGTCTGCGCGCGGATGGCCTTCAGCTCCTGTTTCAGCTGCTGAAAGGTCGCCGCGCTCTGCTTTTTGCCCAGGTCATGCTGCACCTGGCTTTCCGCCCGGTACTGAACCAGCTGGCCCTGGTAGCGGGACAGGCGGCTATCCAGCCCCGCGACCTGCTTATCAAGCCCGGCCAGTTCAATATCCAGCAGGCTGCGCTGCGCCATAAGCTGGGGGATCTGATCGTTCGCCTCCGTGGTCACCACTTCCCCGAGGCGCTGGCCCGCGCGCACGCTGTCGCCGGGGGCCATGGCCTTCGCCATGCTGAGCACGCCCGGCAGCGGCGAAAGCACCGTCAGCAGGCGTCCGTTAATAAAAGCCTCTTTGCTGGTGGTGCCGCCGCCCAGGTAACAGAAGGTGACGACCAGCGCGACAAGCACGCCGCCCGCCACGACGGCTTTCTTTTTCGGCACCCCGGAAAGGGTCTGCTTAATGCGATTTTCCACACGTCGTCCGTTAACGCTGGTAGAGCGTGACAGCGCTTGCGCTTTGGAGGCTGTTCATCTGGATCATGAAGCGGATAACCGCGTTCGGCATTTCCGCGTCGATGCCCAGGTTTTCACATCCGAGGGCGTGCAGGGTGAAAATGTAGCGGTGCGCCTGCGCGCCCTCCGGCGGGCAACAGCCGCCGTAGCCAGGCTGGCCGAAGTCGGATTTCGCCTGACGAATCGCCTGGCCTGCAATCTCAACCTGGCTGCCTGCGCCTGCGGCAAGTCCGCGCGCGGTGCGGGGAATATCGTATGCCACCCAGTGCCAAAAGCCGCTGCCGGTTGGGGCGTCCGGATCGTAAACCGTGATGGCGAAGCTTTTGGTATTTTCCGGGACGTTTTCCCAGTCTAACGCCGGGGAAATATTCTCGCCGTTACCGCCGAAGGCGTTAAATTCATTTTCTTTGCCAAGAAAGCCGTAGGGGGCAAGGCCCGTTACCGTTAATTGCATGATGAACTCCTGAGTGGGTTTATAGATGCGAAATTCTGCGCACGAACATATTGGTAACTGATTGATTACCCGCCCGGTAATGGAATCAGGAAAGCGGCGTTATTTGGCTGGAATAGCGCATTACTGTTCCAGCACGGAAACAATTCCGGGCAAACGGGCGCTTCGATTGCGCCAGGCTTTTGAAAAATTCATGCTGCCTCTCACTCCCCGATACCAGCGAGACAGGAACAGCTATGGCGACGAAAAAAGTAAACTGGAATGGCGGCATCCAGCCGGAAGCGATGGACATTTTGCGCGCGGAGGGCGGGATGATCGTCTGCCCGACGAAGGTGGGCTACATCATTATGACGTCCGATAAACAGGGGCTGGAGCGTAAATTCGAAGCGAAGCAGCGCAACCGCAACAAGCCCGGCGTGGTGCTGTGCGGCAGCATGGAGCAGCTGAAATCCCTGGCCGAGCTGAATCCTGAAATCGAAGCTTTTTATCAAAGCCATTGGGACGCGGATATTCTGCTGGGTTGCATCCTGCCGTGGAAAAAAGAGGCGATTAATAATCTGCCGGACGACGGCCTGCGGGAATTAATGATGGACGGCCGTGAAACCAGCTGCTTCGTCATTAAGTTTGGCAAACCCGGCGAAATGATTGCTAAATCCCTGTGGGAAGATCATGGAAAATTCACCTTCGCCAGCTCCGCCAACCCGTCGGGCAAAGGGAACCGCGGAATGGTTGAATATATTGGCGAACGCATCGAAGAGCGGGCTGATTTAATCGTCTGCGCCAACGACTACGTGAAATCAATCCAGCCGGAAGAAAGCCAGGACAGCCGCTACGAGCAGGGCGTCATGGTGTCGATGGTCGATAAAGAAGGCAGGCTGGTGCCGGAACAGGCCGGTGAGCGCAAGGTTAAGCCTTGCCCGGTATTAATTCGCAAAGGGCTGGACGTGAATAAAATTATTAACCTCATGTCCGCGCGCTTTAACAGCTGGGATTACCGTCACGGCGACTACTATTAATCCACCTTGTGGCGCGCTGGCGTCTGCGGGATCGTTATGTCATTCATTGAAAAAGCGGTTACGGTTCTGAGAAACGAAGGGGTGATCCTGGTGCCTACGGATACCCACTATGCTTTAGCGGCCAATCCGCTTTGCCAGCACGCCATGGAAAAGCTCGCCGCGCTGCAGCAAACGCTGCGGGTGGATGAGATGACCTACTGCTTCAACGAGGTCAGCGGGATATGGCGCTGGATAGAGGTCACGCCCTGGCAGCGCCTGAAAATAGAGTTGCTAAGCCAGCTGTACTGGCCCGGCGCGCTGAAAATGACCTTGCGCAGGCAAAGGGGCGTGCTGCCCTATTCGCCCGCGGGGGACGAGCTTTCCGTCGTTTGCGTGAAGAACACCCTGCTGAGGGGCATCATCGCGGCGTTTGACCATCCGCTGGTGGTTATTCCAGCGGCAAGCCTCGCGGAAAAAGGGCCGCTGGTGAGCTTTACGCTCGCCCGCGAGGGGCTGGGGGATATCGTCGATCTGGTCGTGCCTTCCAACAGCAAAAATACCTGTCGGCAGGCGACGACGCACATCTCCCTGCTGAACGATATCGTCACCCTGATTCGGCCGGGCGAGCTTGATATCAGCGATTTTCTTTAGATTCGGTGCTGCTGATGCGCTGCTGTAGCTCGTCGCTAAAGCGTTTGATTCCGGAGGTGATGGTGCTTTTCGATTTCGACAGCAGCCACACTTTATATTCGTCCATCTGCCAGCCGGGCAATATCCGCGACAAATTACCGGCGGCAACGTGCTCGCGGGCGATATAGTTCGGCAGATAGGCGATCCCTAAGCCGGACAGCGCCATATTTACCAGCGCGACGCTGTTGTTGCTGCGAAAGCGGCTCGGCACGTCGATGCTGACCTTCTGTTTTTCTTTGCGAAAGGTCAGCGACACGGTGCGGGCAACGCCTCGGAACAGAATGTAATTATGCGAAGGCAGATCTTTGGGCGTCAGGATCGGCTTCATGGTCGCAATACACTGCGGGGTGGCGTATAGCCCCCAGTGTATTGAGCACAAAAACTTCGTATGTTCGTGGGTGGGCGTATCCTGAGAAATGGTAATCGCCAGGTCGTAAGCGCCGTCTTTAATATCCACCTCTTTGTCAGACAGATCCAAATCGACGTTGGCCATCAGGTTGCGGTCTAAATAAGAGTTTAACGCCGGGACGATATATTGCTTACCAAAGGTAACCGGTGCCAGAATTTTAATCGTGCCGGTGGGTTCTTCGTAATACTCTTTAATAAAGCGCTCGGATGCTCTTAGCTCATTTAATATACGAAAGCAGTGCTGGTAATAGCTCAGCCCTAACTCGGTTATTTCTATTTTTCTCGTGGTGCGCTTTAACAGCATCGCGCCAATACGCTTCTCAAGCGCGGCAATATCGCGGCTGACGGAGGATTTGGACATCCCCAAAGAAAGCGCTGCCTCGGTAAAGCTTAACGTTTCTACCACCCTGGCGAAAACGACCATAGGAATTAAGTTCTCGACCCTTTCCATTTCACACCTGCACACAGGAACCGTTAAGCGACCTGATAATTAGTGCCAAAACTGCGCGGGCGGGTCAAGGATATATTCTTTCATAAAGCCGTTGTTTTTTGTTGAGAAAGAAACGCGAAATAGCTTCTGGCGTTTTACGCAAAGATAAAGAGATTTAATCTCACCCCCAAAAGGGGAAGCGGTAGTTTTTTATTCTTATTTTGTTTTTATAGCTGAAGAAATAAAAATTTAAATCCACGGCGCAGCCACTAGCATAGCTGCAGGGTTAAATGTTACCAAGAGGTAAACGATGAGTGATGTTTTGGTTGCGGATACGGGCGGCGGCGATCGGTCAACGCTGCACGAGCAGGATTTAGCCGCAAGGATCGACGCCTTACCCGCGTCCGCCGGGCTATGGCGGTTTATTATGCTGCTGTCGCTGGGCGGCTTTTTTGAACTCTACGATCTCTTTCAAACCGGCTATATCAGCAGCGGGCTGCTGGCCGACGGCATCTTTCACGCGGGGAGCCGGGGCGTGTTTGGTATAGCCGATCAGGCCGCGTTTGCCTCCGCCACGTTCCTCGGCCTGTTTATCGGTGCCAGCCTGCTTAGCCCGTGGGCAGACCGCCTGGGACGGCGGGCCACCTTCATGTTTGCCCTCGCCTGGTACGGCTTGTTTTCCCTGCTGATGGCTTTCCAGCATCAGGCGGAGTGGATCATCTTCTTTCGCTTTCTGGTGGGCGTAGGGCTTGGGATTGAGCTGGTGACCATCGACACCTATCTCACCGAGTGGGCCCCGGCGCATCTGCGAACCCGGGCGTTTGCCTTCGCGTTTTTCATTCAGTTTCTCTCGGTGCCCGCCGTGGCGCTGATGTCCTGGTGGCTGGTGCCGCAGACCATCCTGGGCCTGAGCGGCTGGCGCTATGTGGTTATCGCGGGGGCGCTGGCTTCGATGATTATCTGGCTGGTGCGCAAAGGGCTGCCCGAGTCGCCCCGCTGGCTGATTCAGCAGAAGCGCTATCAGGAGGCGCGGGAGGTGATGTGGGCGATGGAGGCGCGCTGCGGGCTGCCTGACGCCGCCCCGTTCCCCGTTCGGCGGCAGGCAGCATCGCATCAGGCGCCTGAAAAAGGGCGGTTCAGGGATATCTGGTCACCGCGCTACCGGGGGCGCACCGTGATGCTGGTGGTGATGAACTTCTTTCAGGCGATCGGCTTCTTTGGCTTCGGAAACTGGCTCCCGGCGCTGCTGTCAGGCCAGGGCGCATCCGTCACCCACAGCCTGCTCTACGCCTTCTTTATTACGCTTGCCTATCCGTTAGGCTCGCTTGTCTGTAGCCGCTATGCGGACAGGATGGAGAATAAATGGCAGATCGTCTTCTCCTGCCTGACCACCGTGGTGTTTGGTTCGCTGTTTGCGATGCAAAACAACCCCGTGTGGCTGGTTCTTTGCGGCTTCTTTATCACCTGGTCCAACGCCTGGCTTACCTACAGCTACCATTCCTACCAGTCGGAGGTGTTTCCCACCCGGATCCGCGCCAGAGCCGTCGGCTTTTGTTACTCCTTCAGCCGCCTGTCCACGGTTTTTAGCAGCCTTCTTATTGGCCTGATCCTGCAATACAGCGGCTCGACCGGCGTTATCGCTTTTATCGTCGTCAGTATGCTGATCGTCATGTTGACCATCGGCATTTTCGGGCCGAAAACCAGGGGACTCGACCTGGAAGATATTTAGATTGCCGTGGGGGAGCCGTACGGCTTCCTCTCTTTTTTATCGTTTATTGTTATGTTATAACGTATAACTTATTTGTCGGTCATCACCAGGGAAAACGTTATGATTATGAAGAAGTCGGCTTTTTTACTCGGCATGGGGGTTTTACTGAGCGGCAGCCAGGCCTTTGCGCACGGCCATCACCACGGCAAACCGCTGACGGAGATTGAGCGCAGGGCGAGCGAAGGCGTGTTTGATAACAAAGACGTCAAGGACAGGCCGCTTTCAGACTGGGACGGCGTGTGGCAGTCGGTGAACACCTATCTGCTGAACGGGGATCTGGACCCGGTTCTGGCGAAAAAGGCGAAAAAGGGCGACAAAACCGTCGAGGAATATCGTGAATATTATAAAAAGGGCTATGCGACGGACGTTGAGATGATTGGCATCGAAAACAGCGTGATGGAATTCCACGTCGGTAAAGAGGTGAAGTCCTGCCAGTACGACTACGCGGGCTACAAAATCCTCACCTACACCTCGGGCAAGAAGGGCGTGCGCTACCTGTTTGAGTGCAAAGACGCCAAATCCGGCGCGCCGAAATTCGTGCAGTTTAGCGACCATACCATCGCCCCGCGCCAGTCCCAGCATTTCCATATCTTTATGGGAAACACCTCGCAGGACGCGCTGCTCAAAGAGATGGATAACTGGCCGACCTACTATCCGTACAACATGACCAAAGCGCAGGTCGTGGACGATATGCTGCACCACTAGGCGAGCCTGGCAGCGGGAATGGCCCGCTGCCGCAGCTGGCTTAGCCCGCTTTTAACTCGCTTTCGATAGCTTTCAGCGCATCCACCGCGAGGATGTTAAGTGCGGTCGACTAAGATTCCGCGTCCCGGCGATAACGTTTTACATTCAAACAATAAATGCTTATGTTTCTCATTTGCATTTATGCCGCAGCGGTATTTCACCGGCGCGGTAAATTATTACGTTTCAAAGGGATGCTTTAATGAATAAGAAAACAACGGCGCTGGCTCTGCTGGTGGCGCTGGCGCTGACCGGCTGTAGCGCGCACAAAACCTCTACCGCCAAGCCCGCTCCGGCGGTGGCCGCCGAGCAGAAAAGCCCGCTTGAAAAACGCGAGCTGTCGGAAGGCGTGTACGAAATGGCCATCAGCCAGCGCAGCGGCGCGCTGTATGTCGCGACCGCCCAGGGCTTTAAGGACGTGCAGGGCGGGGTGGTCTACAAGCTTGACCCGGTTTCGCTGAAAACCACCGGCCGGTCGCACACCGACCTGAAAAATTTCGGCGCGGTGATGGACCCGACCGGGGAGACGCTGTACGTCACCAACTCGCTGGACGGTGGTATCAGCGCGATTAACGTTGAGGACGGCAAGGTCTTAAGCCGCCTGATGTTTACCGACCGCAACGAGAAGGGTTTACCGTTTGGCGCGCGTGAAATCATCCTGCACGAAGGCCTGCTGTACGTCGGCGGCGTGGCCGACCCGGCGGTGATTTGGGTCGTTGATGCGAAAACCATGAAGCTTAAGAAGCGCATTAACAACGCGGGTAAATGGGTGACCGGCCTGCTGTACTCCGAGCAAACCCAGCGTATCTATGCGGCCAACGGCGGCGGCGAGATCCTGGTCATTAACCCGAAAACCAACCGTATCGAGAAACGCTGGAAGCCGCTCGGCGAGAAAGAGGCGCTGCTGCTGAACATGGCGGAAGACCCGGCGACGGGCCGCCTGTTCGTCACCGACAACTCGAAGGCGAAAACCACGCTGGTGCTGGATATCAAAACCGGCGAGGTGCTGAAAGACCTGGCGACGGGCGATACGCTGGCGGTGAAGTTTAACGCCAAACGCAACGAGATTTACCTCACCCAGCGCGAGTCCGGCAAGCTGCTGATCCTCGACGGCACCCGCTACGCGGTGAAGAAAACGCTCGACCTACCGCCGCACCCGAACAGCCTGCTGCTGTCGGCGGACGGGCAAACCCTGTACGTCACCGTCAAGCAGGGCTTTAACAAAGACCACTCCACGAAAGGCCCGGACAGCATCGTTCGCGTGCCTTTAGCGCAGCTGTAGGTCGCAGAAATAAAAACGGCGTCTGGGCTAAAACCCAGACGCCGTTTTTTTACGGATTAGCGACTAGCGCTTGGCGCAGCCCGCGCACTGCTTGTTCTGAATCTGCTCGAAGAAGTCGTTGCCCTTGTCATCCACGAGGATAAACGCCGGGAAGTTCTCCACCTCGATTTTCCAGATAGCCTCCATTCCCAGCTCCGGGTATTCCACCAGCTCAAGGCTCTTGATACTCTGCTGCGCCAGCACCGCCGCCGGGCCGCCGATGCTGCCGAGGTAGAAGCCGCCGTGCTTGTGGCAGGCGTCCGTCACCTGCTTGCTGCGGTTGCCTTTCGCCAGCATGATCATGCTGCCGCCGTTTTCCTGTAGCTGATCCACGTAGGAATCCATGCGTCCTGCGGTGGTCGGGCCGAGCGAGCCTGACGCATAGCCTTCCGGCGTTTTCGCCGGGCCAGCGTAGTAAATCGGGTGATCTTTCACGTACTGCGGCAGGCCTTCGCCGTTGTCCAGGCGCTCTTTCAGCTTGGCGTGGGCGATGTCGCGGCCAACGATGATCGTGCCGCTCAGGGACAGGCGCGTGGAGACCGGGTACTGGGAAAGCTGCGCCAGAATCTCTTTCATCGGGCGGTTCAGGTCAACCTGCACGGCTTCCCCTTCGCCCGCCTGACGCAGCGCTTCTGGGATGTATTTGCCAGGGTTGCTTTCCAGCTTTTCGATCCAGATGCCGTCTTTGTTGATTTTCGCCTTGATGTTGCGGTCGGCGGAGCAGGAGACGCCCATGCCTACCGGGCAGGACGCGCCGTGGCGCGGCAGGCGAACGACGCGGATATCGTGCGCGAAGTATTTACCGCCGAACTGCGCGCCGAGGCCGAGCTTCTGCGCTTCTTCCAACAGCGCCTGTTCGAGCTGCACGTCGCGGAACGCTTGGCCGTGCTCGTTGCCTTCGGTTGGCAGGCCGTCGTAGTAGTGGGTGGAGGCGAGCTTAACGGTTTTCAGCGTCGATTCCGCCGAGGTGCCGCCGATAACAAAAGCAACGTGGTACGGCGGGCAGGCCGCGGTGCCCAGCGTGCGCATTTTCTCAACCAGATAATCCTTCAGCTTCGCAGGCGTGATCAGCGCTTTGGTTTCCTGATACAGATAGGTTTTGTTCGCGGAGCCGCCGCCTTTTGCCACGCACAGGAACTTGTACTCGTCGCCGTCGACGCTATACAGGTCGATTTGCGCGGGCAGGTTGGTGCCGGTGTTCACCTCTTTGTACATGTCCAGCGCGGCGTTCTGCGAGTAGCGCAGGTTATTGTTGATAAAGGTGTTGTACACGCCCTGCGACAGCGCGGCCTCGTCGCCGCCGCCGGTCCACACGCGCTGGCCTTTTTTGCCCATGATGATGGCGGTGCCGGTGTCCTGGCAGGTCGGCAGAATGCCCTTCGCGGCAATCTCGGAGTTGCGCAGGAACTGGAGCGCGACGTACTTATCGTTTTCGCTGGCTTCCGGGTCGTGAAGAATATCGGCGACCTGCTGCTGGTGGTCGGGGCGCAGCATGAAAGAGGCGTCGTGGAAGGCCTGTTCAGCCAGCAGGGTCAGCGCCTGCGGCTCAACCTTCAGCACGGGCTGGCCTTCGAATTCGCTTACGGAAACGTGATCGCGGGTCAGCAGATAGTATTCGGTTTCGTCTTTCGCGAGCGGGAAGGGGTTCTGGTAGTAAAAGGGTTTGTTCGACATAGCGCATTACTCCATAAAAATTAACCGCCGGAAGTTGCCCTCCAGCGGTTTTGAATCAGAAGATCATCGACATCCACGGGTAGCCAATCACCAGCAGCGCCGCCAGGAAGATGGCACCGAAGATGGTGCCAAGACGCCAGTAGTCTTTGGTTGGCAGGTAGCCGCTGCCGTAGTAAATCGGGCTTGGGCCGGTGCCGTACGGGGTGATAATCCCCATCACGCCGAGTGAAGTCACCATCAGCAGACAGAACACTTCCATGTTCATGCCCGGAATGGTGGAGGCGATGGTCAGCATGGCCGGCAGCAGCGCGGTGGTGTGCGCGGTGGTGCTGGCAAACAGGTAGTGCAGCAGGTAGAACGCCAGCAGCAGGACGATGGTCGCCGTGCCCGGGGAGATACCGCTCATCAGCACGCCGCCTTCTTTACCCAGCCAGCCGATGAAGCCGGTGGAAGAGAGGCCGTCGGCCAGCGCAACCAGCGTTGCAAACCACACGAAGGTGTTCCACGCGGCCTTGTTGCCGGTGATGTCGTTCCAGTTCAGCACGCCGGTCCACAGCATCAGGACGATAACCAGCAGGGCGGCCAGCGCCGGTTCAATCCAGCTGGCGGCGAAGATCCACATCATCAGCGCCGAGCACACGAACACCAGCAGCAGGATTTCATTGCGGGACAGCTTGCCCAGTTTTTCCAGCTCGCGGCTTGCCCACTTCGGCACTTCGTCGTTGACTTTGACTTCCGGCGGGTAGAGCCAGTAGGCCAGCAGCGGCATGGTCAGCAGAAGAAGCAGGCCGAGCGGCAGGAACGCCAGGAACCACATGCCCCAGGAGATGTTAATGCCGACGATGCTTTTCACCAGCGCCAGCGCCAGCAGGTTAGGGGCCAGCGCGGAGAGGAACATGGAGCTGGTGATACAGGCTGCGGTAATCGCCACCCACATCAGGTAAGAGCCGATTTTACGCGCGCTTGGGTCGTTGGGTTTTGAACCGTACAGCGGCGGCAGGTTGGCGATAATCGGGTAGATTGTCCCGCCGCTGCGCGCGGTATTGGACGGGGTAAACGGAGCCAGCAGCAGGTCGGCAAACGCGATGGCGTAGCCCAGCGTCAGGCTGCGGCGGCCAAGGTATTTCACCAGAATCAGCGCCAGACGGCGGCCGAACTGGGTTTTATCGTAGCCGGCGGCAAACATAAACGCGCCGAAGATAAGCCACACGGTGGAGTTGCTAAAGCCGCTCACCGCCCACTTGAAGGAAGCGCCCGCAAGCTTAAAGCCGGGTGCCGCCATCTGTTCCGGGCTAAACAGCAGCCACTGGCTGCCGAGCGCAATCACCACGATACCGGTCATGCCGATAACGGCCCCCGGCAGCGGTTCAAAGATCAGGCCGACGATCACGCCGACGAAGATAGCGAAGAAGTGCCAGGCGTAAGGCGAAAGCCCCGCCGGAACAGGAACAAGCATCAGCAGCGCGGCAACGATAAACGGCAGCGCCATCATTAGCCAGCGGCTGTTTTTCCTCGCTTTAGCGCCTTCCGCTTTCGCGGGCGGCAGATTGGTGGTCATTACAGTCATAAAAACACCGTTATAAGTAGTTAAGGATTCGTTTTACTGTTTCCTGATAATTCACTTTCTTTAGTTTTTTAACTTTCTTTATTAATTAAAGAGTGCGGTTAGTCTGTTCAGGAAATAGCGATTCAGCGCATTTTTCATGCGGTGAATAAAAATAAAGTGATATTTATATATTGCGCTTTCGGGGTAGGTTGCAATTGATCAAAATCAATAATTGGCAGAGATGTGGCTATTTTAAAAATAATTAATACTCCATCTAAATATAAGGTTAATTAGTGATAATAATTATCAATAGAAGTGAGTTGTTAATCTTCTGTTATTGGTGCTGAACGGCTTGAGGTTCATGCGTGCCTTGTCTGGCGCGGCGCGGGGCGCTGTGCCACACAAAGTGATGAAGTAATGCAAAAGTTAAATTAAATAAGTGGGATGTAATGGGTTTATTTTTAAATGTATAACCACTTGGGAGTAACTCTGTTATTAGCTTCATTTAATAGTTTTATAACTAACGTAAATACTTTTGTAACTAAAAATAGAATTATATTGGTTGCATGCATCAGGCAAATAACCATAACGAAAATAACGCCCGCAACCGAATTCGCAAGTTTAAATTTTAAAAGTTTGGAGTGGATATTATGAGCAGTAAAGAGCGCATGTTTAGCCCATTTACTTTACCCAATGGAACCGCATTAAAAAACCGTTTGCTGATGGCGCCGATGACAACCTGTACCGGCTACTTTGACGGCACCGTCACCAGCGAACTGGTGGAATACTACCGCGCCCGAGCGGGCAGCATCGGCACAATCGTGGTGGAATGCTGCTTTATCGACGATCTCGGCCTCGCCTTCCCTGGCGCAATCGGCATCGACAACGACGAGAAAATTGCCGGGCTGGCGAAAATCGCCGCCGCCATCAAGGCCGAAGGCTCCCGCGCCGTGCTGCAGATTTACCACGGTGGGCGCATGGTCGAACCTAAGCTTATCGGTGGCCGCACGCCGGTTGCGCCAAGCGCGCTGGCGGCCCCGCGTGACGGCGCGGCAACCCCCGCCGCGTTAACCACGCAGGAAGTGGCGGACATGGTGGTGAAATTTGGTGAAGGCGTGCGCCGCGCGATTCAGGCGGGCTTCGACGGCGTGGAGATCCACGGTGCCAACACCTACCTGATTCAGCAGTTCTACTCCCCGAACTCCAACCAGCGCGACGACGAATGGGGCGGCAGCCGCGATAACCGCGCGAAATTCCCGCTCGCCGTGCTGGATATCACCCATCAGATGGTGCGCCAGTACGCGGATGACTCCTTTATTATCGGCTACCGCTTCTCGCCGGAAGAGCTGGAAGTGCCCGGCATCCGCTTCGACGACACCATGTATCTGCTGGAAAAACTGGCCGCGCGCGGCCTGGACTACCTGCACTTCTCGCTGGGCTACGCGCTGCGTCCGTCCATCGTGGAAACCGACGATCCCACGCCGCTTATCAGCAAATACTGCGAGCTGCGTTCCGAAACCCTGGCGCAGATCCCGGTGATGGGCGTGGGCGGTATCGTTAACGAAGCCGACGCCGCCGCGGCGTTGGAGCACGGCTACGATCTGATTGCCGTCGGCCGCGCCTGCATCGCTTACCCGGACTGGGCCGAACGCATTGCCAACGGCGAAGCGCTGGAGCTGTTTATGGACAGCACCAAACGCGAAGAGCTGACCATCCCGGAACCGCTGTGGCGCTTCTCGCTGGTGGAGGCGATGATCCGCGATATGAGCATGAACGTCGGCAAATTTAAGCCGGGCGTGTTCGAAGAAACCGTGCACGACGACGTTAACGAGCTGACGATCAACGTCAGCCTCGAAACCGATCGCATTGCCGAGATTGAACTGGCATCCGGCCCGCAGGGCGACGTGGAGTTCACCACCAACTTCGAAGAGATCCGCACCCGCATCCTGACCGCCAATTCGCCGTTCGTGGACGCGATTTCCGGCGCGACCTCCCAGAGCGAGGCGGTGAAAAAAGCCGTTTCCAAAGCGATGGTGAAATCCAGCAAGCAGCAGGCCTTTGAGGAAAGCGGCGGCCAGGCCGTGACGAAAAGCTATGACGTGGTTGTGGTCGGCAGCGGCGGCGCGGGCCTTGCGGCGGCGATTCAGGCGTGTGACGAAGGCGCGAGCGTGCTGATCGTTGAGAAAATGCCGTCCATCGGCGGTAATACCGTCAAGGCTTCCGCCGGGATGAACGCTGCCGAAACCCGCTTCCAGCGCGTGAAGGGCATCCACGACAGCAAAGAGCTGTTCTATGCCGAAACCCTGAAGGGCGGCTACAACAAGAATAACCCCGAGCTGCTGCACCGCTTCGTGGAAAACGCGCCGCTGGCGATTGAGTGGCTGGCGGATCGCGGCATCATGCTGAACGATATCACCACCACCGGCGGCATGAGCATCGACCGTACCCACCGTCCGCGTGACGGATCGGCGGTTGGCGGCTACCTGATTAGCGGCCTGCTGCGCAACATCAACAAGCGCAACATCGACGTGATGATGGACACCGCGGTGACCGAAATCCTCTTCGAGCAGGGCGCGGTAAGCGGCGTGCAGCTGCTGACAGAAGAGAAAGAAGCCCTGACCATCCACGCGAAGAGCGTCGTGATGGCGACCGGCGGCTTTAGCGCCAACAGCCAGATGGTGGTGAAATACCGCCCGGATCTGGAAGGCTTCGTCACCACCAACCACAGGGGAGCAACCGGCGGCGGCATCGCGCTGCTGGAGAAAATCGGCGCGGGCACCGTGGACATGGGCGAAATTCAGATCCACCCGACCGTAGAGCAGACCACCTCCTACCTGATTTCCGAATCCATTCGCGGCGGCGGTGCGATTCTGGTGAACCAGCAGGGCGCGCGCTTCTACAATGAGATGGATACCCGCGACAAGGTTTCCGCGCAGATCATCGCCCTGCCGGAAAAATATGCCTATATCGTGTTTGATGAAAACGTCCGCGCTAAAAACAAGGCCGCCGACGAATACATCGCCAAGGGCTTTGTCGTGAGCGCCGCAGGCCCGCGCGAGCTGTCGGAAAAGCTGGGGATGGATTATCACACCTTCCTCGCCACGCTTGAACGCTACAACGGCGCGGTCGAGAAGCAGTTCGACGAGGAGTTTGGCCGTAAGACCGCGTTGCGTAACCCGATCAAAGACGGGCCGTTCCACGCGATCCGCATCGCGCCGGGGGTGCACCACACCATGGGCGGCGTGACCATTAACGCGCAGACCGAAGTGTTGGATAAACAGCAGCAGGTGATTCCGGGCGCGTATGCCGCAGGGGAAGTGGCAGGCGGCGTTCACGGCGGTAACCGCATCGGCGGCAACGCGGTAGCGGATATTATCCTGTTCGGCACGCTGGCGGGCAGCCAGGCGGCGAGCTGGGCGAAACGGTAGTTTATGTGATAGCGTCGGGTGGCGGCTCACGCCTTACCCGACCTACATTTTGCACATTTGCGTTATGGTTGGTTTTGTCGGTCGGGTGGCGGCTCACGCCTTATCCGACGTACGTTTTGCACATTTGCGTTATGGTTGGTTTACCGGTCGGGTGGCGGCTCACGCCTTACCCGACCTACGTTTTGCACATTTGCGTTATGGTTGGTTTTATCGGTCGGGTGGCGGCTCACGCCTTACCCGACGTACGTTTTGCACATTTGCGTTATGGTTGGTTTTGTCGGTCGGGTGGCGCTGCGCTTACCCGAACTGCTGGAATGGGTTTGTAGGTCGGGTAAGCGTGAGCGCCACCCGACAAAAGCCACCCGATAAACACGACCCGCCAAACGCCACCCGACGCATCCAAAAAGGGGCCGCCATGCCGCAAACCGCACGCGTTTACAGCTATTCCGCCGTATTAATGGGCTCCCCCATTCTCCTCAAGCTCTTCGAGCACAACGAGGCGCTCGCCGCCGACGCGTTTCGCCTGATCAAACAATATGAAGACCTGCTGACCGTCAACCGCGCGGCCTCCGAGGTGATGGATATTAACCACGCCGCCGGGCGCAATCCCGTGGCGGTAAGCCGCCCGGTGTTCGAACTCGTTAAATGCGCCAAAGCCGCCAGCACGGTGCCCGGCAGCGCCTTCAATCTTGCCATCGGCCCGCTGGTGAAACGCTGGCGCATCGGCTTTAAGGGCGACAGCGTGCCGCCCGCCGAGGAGATTGCCGCTTTGCTGCCGCGCACGCGCCCGGAAAACGTCGTTCTGGATAGCGACGCCGGAACGGTGTTCCTCACGCAGCCGGGCATGGAAATCGATCTCGGGGCCATCGCCAAAGGCTATATCGCCGACCGGGTGCGCGACTTCTTAGCGCGCCGCGGCGTGCAGCAGGGGCTGATTAACCTCGGCGGCAACGTGCAGACGCTCGGCTCGCCGGAGGGCGGCTGGTCAATCGGCCTGAAAAAGCCGTTTGCCGCCGCCGACGCGCTGATTGGCTCCATTGAGGTGGCGAACAAATCGGTGGTGACGTCGGGCGTGTACGAGCGCTTCTTCGAGCAGGACGGCAGGCGCTATCACCATATCCTCGACCCGCGCACGGGCTACCCGCTGGACAACGAGCTCGACAGCGTAACGATCGTTTCCACCGACTCCATCGACGGCGATATCTGGACCACGCTTGCCTACGGGATGGGCGTTGAGAAGGGCTGCCGGGCGCTGCGAAACCGCCCCGACATCGAGGCGATTTTTGTCACTAAGGGCGGGGAGGTGGTGCTGTCGTCCGCAGACCTGTTCCGCTTTACGCTGCTGGACGACGGCTACCGGCTGGTTACTGGCAGTACTGCTTGAGCAGGCCAATCTGCTCCGCCTGCAGCCGATAGCGATAAACCGGGCGGCCGGTCATGCCGTAATGAATGCTGGTGAACAGAATGCTGACCTGGGCCAGCCAGATCAGGTATTTACGGCAGGACACGCGGGAAATATTTACCGCAGCGGCCAGCTCGTCGGTAGAAAATTCCTCCGCCGGGTGGGCGTCAATCCACAGGCAAATGGTGCGCAGCGTCTGCGGGGTCAGCCCCTTCGGCAGGCGTTTGGCGTCCGCTACCGCAGGCGCGCCGCCGTGCATCAGCCGGTCTACGTCGGCCTGCTCGTAGTATTTATGGGTGCCCATCAGGTCTTTCTTTTCGCGCCAGCCGGTCAACGCCTCTTCAAAGCGCGGGAACTGGAAGGGTTTGATCAGATAGTCCACCACGCCGTAGTGCAGCGATTTCTGAATGGTTGCCGCATCGGAGGCGGAAGAGATGACGATCACGTCGATCGATTTTCCGGCTTCGCGCAGGGAAGGGAGCAGATCCAGCCCGTTGTCCTGCTGCATGTAAACATCGAGCAAAATAAGATCGATGGTCAACGCCGGATCGCTAATCATCGCCCGCGCCTGAGCGAGGTTAGACGCGCTGCCAATGCAGGTGAAGCCCGGGATTTGGGTGACGTAAGCCCGGTTCAGTTCGGCAACCATCGCATCGTCGTCAACAATTAATACATTTATCACGCACTCTTCCTTTCACTATCCCAGGGTAGCTGAACATAAAATTGGGTAAACACGCCCGGCTCGGACTCTACCGCGATGCTGCCGCCGAGGCTTTCAAGCTGCTGCTTCGCGAGGAATAGCCCGACGCCGCGCTGTTCGCCTTTCGTGGAGTAGCCTTTCTCAAAAATAGCCTGAATATGCTCAGGCGCAATGCCGGGGCCGTCGTCGCTGACCTCAACAATCAGCCTGTCCTGCTCGTAATGCAGCAGCACGTCGATTTCGCCGTCCTTCTGGTCGGCCATCGCGTCGAGCGCGTTTTCGATGAGATTGCCGAGCACGGTGATAAGCACGGTGACCTGCTGCTCGTTCGGATTGTCCGGCACCAGGCAGTCGTCGGCGAGCGTTAGCATCTGCCCGCTTTCCCTTGCGCGGTTGATTTTGCTGAGCAGGAAGCCCGCGACCACCGGCGATTTGATTTTGCTTTGCAGCGCGCCGATCTCTTCCTGGTAGCTGTCGGCGGTTTGCAGAATATAATCCTCGAGCTTGTCGTAGCGCTTCATGTGCAGCAGGCCGAGGATAACGTGCAGCTTGTTCATAAATTCGTGCGAGCGTTCGCGCAGCGCGTCGACGTAGTTCACCATGCCGTCCATGCGCTGCATCAGCTGGCTGATTTCCGTTTTGTCGCGGAAGGTGCTGATCGCGCCGATTATCCTGTCACCGCTGCGGATCGGCACCGCGTTGCACAGCACCAGCCGCCCGTAGCTGATGATTTCTTTATCGTGAACCGCCACGCCGGTGCGCAGAACTTCGCACAGATTGGCGACCAGCGGCCCTGGGGCGACGCCTTTGCCCGCCATAAAGTCGCTCGGCGAGAGCAGCATTTTGCGCGCGGCGTGGTTGATTAGCGTCACGCGCCCGTCGCGGTCAACGGCGATCACGCCTTCCTTCATGGATTGCAGCATCGCCTGGCGCTGCTCGAACAGCGCGGAGATCTCGTAGGGTTCCAGGCCGAACAGGATGCGCTTGAGCACGCGCACCAGCGCCCAGGTGCCCAGGCTGCCGACCAGCGCGCTGAACAGCAGCGTCCACAGGGCGCTCCAGCGCGCGCGGTTGATTTGCTGCTCGACTTTACTGAGCGTGATGCCGATGGCGACCACGCCAATCTGGCGGTGGTTCCCGTCGTAAACCGGGGTGAAGACGCGCAGCGCTTCGGCCAGCACGCCGTGGTTAACCGAGACATTTTCATTGCCCTGCAGCGCGGGGAGCAGGTCATCGCCGATAAAGCGCGAGCCGATGGTGCCCGCGTTCGGGTGCGAGTAGCGGATGCCGTTCATGTCGGTGACCACCACAAACAGCAGGTCGTTGCGCTCGCGCACGCTTTCAGCCAGCGGCTGAATGATTGTTTTTTCGGAAGGCTGCTCGAGGCCCTCTCTCACCAGCGGCGATGAAGCGAGCGTGCGGGCTACGGCCAGCGCCGTTTCTTTTACGCCATCGCGCGTCGCCTTGCTGATCTGCACGAAATAGAGCGCGAAAACCACCAGCAGGACGGAGCCAATCACGCCGCACAGCATCAGCGTGACGGAGGTGCTCAGTTTCATGGGGCGTTTATTCGCCGCCGGGTGTTGTTGTGCGTCGCTCACCGTACTCCCGCCAAATTAGGGCAAACGGTGATTATCGCCGATGGGGCGGGGTTTTGAAAGGCGGGTAGTGGGGGAGTTTTAGGTCGGATAAGCGCAGCGCCATCCGACAATTTAGGATGGTCGCTGATGGAGATGTAGGTCGGATAAGCGCAGCGCCATCCGACATTTTGCGATGGTTGCTGATGGATCTGTAGGTCGGATAAGCGCAGCGCCATCCGACAATTTAGGATGGTCGCTGATGGAGCTGTAGGTCGGATAAGCGCAGCGCCATCCGACAATTTGCGATGATTGCTGATGGAGCTGTAGGTCGGATAAGCACAGCGCCATCCGACATTTTCGCCAGCCCTCAGCCCCTCACCAAGGCTACCAGCAGCGGGATCTGCGAAAGCAGGTAAAGCACCAGGCCAATGGTGCCGCCGACCAGCGTGCCGTTGATGCGAATGAACTGCAGGTCTTTACCGATGTTCAGCTCGATCTGCTGCGACATATCGCGCGCGTCCCAGCTTTTTACCGTATCGCTGATGTGCTTCGTCAGGAAGGCCGCGAACTCCGGCGCGACTTTGCTGACCGCCTGCTCAAGATGTTCGTTGAGCGAGGCGCGCAGCGCGCCATCGTTAACCAGCGTTTCGCCAAACCACTGTCCCGCTTCGGCAATGCGCTGCCTGATGCGCGAATCCTCGCTGTTCATGTCGTCCTTCAGCCAGCGTCGCAGGTCGCCCCACAGCTCGCTCAGGTAGCGGTTAAAGGCCTCGTCCTCTTTGAGATAGCTTTTGATGCTATCGGCTTTCTCCGCCATTTCAGGGTCGCTTTTCAGCCTGTCGATGAGTTTGACCATGGCGCGGTCAAAGGCGAGGCGCAGCTGGTGGCCCTGGTCCTCGCTCACGTCGTCAAGCAGCGAGTTCACGGCGCTGGCGACCATATCCGCGCTGTGCTCGCCCAGCCATTCGGTGGGCAGCACCCGTGATTTGCGCGGATGCTCGGTTTCCAGCCAGTGTACGATCTGGCGGGCGATAAACTCCCGCGTGCTGTCGCGGTTAAGCAGCGCCAGCAGCTGGGCAATCATCGAGTCGAGCAGCACCTGGTGGCGGTTATTTTTGGTCATGCTCTCCAGCATCAGGGCGCTGGTGCGGGTGAGATCCACCTTGTCGATGGCCTTGTGCACCGCGCGCCGCAGCAGCCCCTGAATCCTTGAATCGTCCGTCATATCCAGAAAGCCGCTCATGATTTGCAGCAGGTGCTGGCCGACGCGCTGGGCGTTGTCCGGCTTGCTGAACCACACGCCTATCATCTGCGCCGGTTCGTGGCGACGGATCAGGGCGATGAGCGACTGGGTGTCGAGGAATTTTTCCTGCACGAAATGACCGAGGTTTTCGCCGATGCGGTCTTTATTGCGCGGGATAATCGCCGTGTGGCGCGCGATAAACGGGATGGGCACGCGGCGAAACAGCGCCACCACCGCGAACCAGTCGGCAAGCGCGCCGACCATTGCCGCTTCGGCAATCGCCTTTAGCCCGCTCACCCAAAAACTCGGCGGTAAGAAGAGGGTCGTCACAAAAACTGCCGCAGCAATCAGCAACAAAGAAAGCGCCAGGCGCTTGGTTCGTTTTAATTCAGCTAATTTTTCCATGGCTTAAGCATAGAACCGGCTGGAAAGAATCGGAAGCGGATATTTCTCTTAAATGTCCATAGATTTTTCCATGCCCTGTAAATCCTGCATTTTTTATATTTATTGGAAATGTAATGGTGTTTATTTGAATTTTTTGAATAGTTTGTGAAATTTTAATAGATAATAATATACATCTGAAATTGGTTGTGACTTATATAATGTTTCGTGGATGTTTGAAAAGCGAATGATATATTTATTCTTTAAAAGTCTTTTTTAATACATTTTGGTTTTTTATCAAGAGTGTTTAATTAATGGGGTTCATGTTCTCAGGTATTTGTCTGTTAAAGAAAGCAAGCCTGTTTTAGATGTGTTCGGATTCGGACTTTTTAAGAAAAGTTAATTGTCCATTAAGGTTTTTTAATCTCATAATTCGGCCGCTTATATAACTTTGTGTATGGGCGAAATGCATTTTGTATTGATGGAACAACATAAGATTATATCCCTGAGGAGGGATGACAAATGCACTCTTGGAAAAGCAAACTCGTATTATCACAATTAGCATTAGCCTGCTCTATGGCCATCGCTTCTCAGGCTTCAGCAGCAGATATCTCCAACAAATCGTTTGATACTTTTTACTATGATGCAACGGGTGGCGCGCAGTATCAGGGCTATGCCGGTTGGAATAACTACGGTACGGACAGCATTTACAATGGCAACATTTATCCAGTTATAAATAACTCAAGCGTAAATGGCGTTATTTCCACTTATTATCTGGATAACGGCGTTGCGACCAATACGAATCCGAATGCCTTAACGATTAGCAACAGCAATATCCACGGCATGATCACCTCCGAGTGCATGACCACCGACTGCACGGCACGCACCACCGACGGTTATGTCTACGACCGCCTGGCCTTGACCGTTGATAATTCAACCATCGATGATGATTTTGAGCATTTTAATTATTACAGCGCGAACGGTGATGGCACTTATAACACCACGACCTTAGACACCTTTGGCCTGGGCACCGCAATCACCCTCGATCAAGAGTCTGATATCGTTATCCAGAATAACTCCCACGTTGCGGGTATTACTCTGGCGCAAGGCTACGAGTGGGAAGATCATAACGACGTAAGCTTTACCGACGGCGCTAACAGCGCTGAAGTTTTTAATAACACCCTTACCGTTAAAGATTCCGTCGTTACTTCCGGCTCTTTGAGCGATCAGGGGACCAGTGGATTCTACGGCCACACGGGTAAAGCCAGCGACTACGACAACAGCTACACCGCGGATGACGTTGCGTTGGCGGTTGTTGCCAACTCTGCGGCTGACAATGCGATGCAGACTGCGGCGACCTTCGATAACTCTACGCTTTCCGGCGATGTGGTTTTCGTCAGTACCTTTGATGAGAATTTTGGTGGCTACAACCGCACCACCGTTGACGCGAACGGCATGAGCACGACCACTCACGTTAACGCCTGGGATCTCAACGCCGATGGCGTGCTGGATTCAAACGGCTGGGATGGTACTGACCGCCTGGATCTGACCCTGAACAACGGCAGCAAATGGGTGGGTGCGGCTGTCTCCGATGTGGAAGCTACCGCTGAGCTGTACAGCGTAAATGCGAACAGCATCTGGCCAGGTTCCGTGTATGGGATTGATGACCAGCACAGCGCCTATAACGAAGCCAGCCATGTTTCTGGCAACGCTGTATACCAGAGCGGTATCTTCAACGTTGCGCTCAATAACGGCTCTGAGTGGGATACCCGCAAAGAGTCGAATATCGACGCGCTGACCGTTAATAATGCCTCACAGGTCAACGTTGAAAACTCAAGCCTGCTGGCTGACAGCATCGCGCTTACCAACAGCTCTTCAATGAACATCGGTGATTCCGGCTCCGTTGCGACCAACGCGCTGAACGTTGATAGCTACAGCAAGGTTAACCTGACCGAAGAAACCGCAGAGCTTTACGCCAACACCATCACCGTTTCTAACCGCGGTGAACTGGCGCTGGGCATGGGGCAGGTTGACGCTGATAACGTCGTATTGACCGATGGCGGCGTGCTGAATGTTGCTAGCCGCGATTATGTTCTGAATTCAGACCTCAACAACGGTCGCTATGTCACGAACGATATTCATCAGGCTGCCTATGACTACGGTGTTGTCGCGCTGAACTCCGACGGCCATCTGGCGGTGACCGGCGATGTGGCGGGTAACTACAAAGTTCGTATTGATAATGCCACCGGCGCAGGTTCCGTTGCGGATTACAAAAACAACGAAATCGTGCGTGTTTACGACAACAATGCTAACACCCAGGCGGCTTTCACCGCGGCAAACCGTGCGGACCTGGGTGCTTACACCTATGAAGCACAGCAGCAGGGCGACACCGTTGTACTGAAGCAAGATAACCTGACCGACTACGCTAACATGGCGCTGAGCATTCCTTCCGCGAACGCCAATATCTGGAATCTGGAGCAGGACGCGCTGGCAACTCGCCTGGCAAACGGTCGTCATACGCCAGCGGGTGATACCGGCGGTGCGTGGGTGACTTATCTTGGCGGCGGCTTCTCCGGCGACAACGGTACGATAAATTACGATCAGGATGTGAATGGCATCATGGTCGGCCTGGATAAGCAGATCGACGGCAACTATGCGAAATGGACGCTCGGTGCGGCGGCAGGCTTTGCTAAAGGCGATATCAGCGACAACAGCGGCAGCGTCGATCAGGACAGCCAGTCTGCGCGCATTTACTCGTCAGCGCGTTTCCAGAACAATGTCTTCCTGGATTCAACCCTGAGCTACAGCCATTACAGCAACGATCTGACCGCGACCATGAGCAACGGCGATGCGGTTAGCGGTGACGTTTCTTCTGATGCATGGGGTCTTGGTGTTAAAATGGGCTACGACTGGCTGATTAACCAGCAGGCTTATCTGACGCCGTATGCCTCTATTTCCGGCCTGTTCCAGGACGGTGATAGCTATAAGCTGAGCAACAGCATGAAGGTCGGCAGCCAGTCTTACGATAGCATGCGTTACGAAGTGGGTATGGACGCGGGTTACACCATGAACTTCGGTGACCAGGCGATGACGCCGTACTTTAAACTGGCCTATGTTTACGACGACGCCAGCAATAGCGCTGATGTGAATGGCGATGACATCGACAACGGTGTTAAAGGTTCCGCCGTGCGCGTTGGTTTAGGCGGTCAGTTCGACTTCGCTAAAAACTTTGGTGCCTATGCAGATACCAATTATCTGGGCGGCGGTGACGTCGATCAGGATTGGTCTGCTAACGTGGGTGTTAAATACATCTGGTAATAAAGACGCGTTAGCCACGGCGCGAGCCGTGGCTTTTACTTCGCTGAAATAAACCAACCTGAACCAATGCCCGTCTGGGAAAGATGGGCATTTTATTGATAACGGCAATGGAGTGGCCAGTAATGTTAATGAAGCCATTACCACAATTGGAACAATTGCGGGATTGTTTATCGGCTTTTGGTAAGGCGTTTACCGTACCGCAGGGATATGAACTCAATACTTCACGGTTTAACAGCGAGCCAACTATTTGGTTTCTGAATAGCGGGAGCGTTTTTTTATATCGTCAGGAAGATGATTTACTCATCGACGTCATTAACTCCCCCTGGATATTGGGCATCGTCAGCATTCTCTATCCGCAAAAATATTACTACACCATCGTGACTAACACCCCATGCCAAGGATTTTCCCTCAGCTTAGAAAAGGCCAGAGAGTTAATTAACAGCCATCAGCTTTGGGAATCTTTATCGATATGGCTTTCTTATATCGTTCGCAGTCTGGAGCTGCGGGATATGCGCTTTGTAGGCGCCAGCTGTTACTCGCAGATAAGAACAACTCTTTTGACGATGGAGCAATGGAACCCGGGAATGCGTGAGAAGATTGGCGTGATTAGCTTTATTCAAAAGAAAACGAAAATCTCTCGCTCGGTCATTGCGGAAATGCTCTCCGCTTTGCGCAAAGGCGGGTATATCGAAATGAATAAAGGCAAACTCGTCAGCGTGAACCGGCTCCCGCAACAATATTAATACGGCAGGCTTAAACGCCAAGCCCGCCGCTGTAGAACTATGAGGTTGGAATGAGCTGTGGCTGGCCGTAACCGCTTAATTCCGTCACCAGATCGTTCACCCCGTCGCTCATATTAACGAAGCGCGTGAGCGGCGAACGGGTGATCACCACGAAGACCCCGACGTTAGACTGCGGAACCATCGCCATGTAGGTGATAAAGCCGCCGCCACCGCCGGTTTTCTGCACGATGCCCGGCCGGCCGTTCTTCGGTGCCATATAGACCCAGCCCATGCCCAGCGCGTCCGCCTTGCCCGGCACGTCCATGCCGATCACCTTGTGAAGCTGGTGGCGCTGATAAATCAGGGTTTGCATGCGGTCGGCCTGATTGTTGCGCTTGTGGAAGTCGGAGCTCAGGAACTGCTGCATCCAGCGCATCATGTCGTCGGGCGTCGAATAAACTCCGCCGCTGCCGACGGCGGCCAGCGTGTTGTCACACGGGCTTGCGCCTTTTTCCGCCACCATCAGGCGTTTGCACTGGTCCGGCGAAGGGGTGAAGGTGGTGTCCTTCATGCCAAGCGGACGGGCGATTTGCTCATCGAACAGCGCGGCGTAGGGCTTGCCCGCTGCGCGGGAAAGGGCATCGGCGAGCAGGTCGAACGCCAGGTTGGAATACGAAGCGATAGAACCCGGCGCGGCTTTCAGGGTAGCGGTCGAAAGCCAGTTCCAGCGCTGGTTGTACGTCGGCCAGGTGAAGACGGTACGGTGCGCCGCGCCGCCAGGCTGTTCGCGGGGCAGGGCGCTGGTATGGGTCGCCAGATTCACCAAAGTAATAGGTTGGCCATTAAATGTCGGCACGCGGGAGCCGGCTGGGGCGTATTTGCTCAGCGGATCGTTAAGCTTTACCTTGCCCTGATCGAGCATTTTTACCAGCATTTCGCTGGTCATCAGCTTGGTCAGCGAGGCGATGCGGATCACCGAATCCAGCTGCGGACGCACGTTATTACCGGGGCGCGTTTCACCGAAGCTGTGGAAGACGCGCTGGTTGCCGTCAATCACCACCATCGCCATGCCCGTAGCGCCGCTGCCATAGAAAATATGGTTGGCGTAGCGCTCGGCAATTTCTGAGGCGAAAACGGGGTCGGGAGAGGTTTGGGCAAAACCTAAAATGGGCAGCACGGCAAGGGCTAGCGCGGCGATGCGCGGGAGTCGAATTTTCAACGCGAGTAATCCATTTAACAAAGTGGGGCGAGATTCACCGTATTTATACTACTCTCTGGCGCTGCGCAAACGGGGAAATGCAGGATTGTGAGAAGAAAAAGCGTAACGCGGCATTACGAAGCTTATTTAAGGCCAGGCGCACGCCGAACGTGCGCCTGAACGTTAGTTCGTTTTTTGGGTATCCTGCTGCTCTACGTCGTCTTTGGTATCGCCTTGCTTGAGCATTTTATCGTCGTTTTTATGCTCTTTTTTCATTTCGTGGGCCGACTTGCAGTCCGTTTTTGCCTGACCTTCGGTCGCACGGCAGTCGTCGATAATATGGCCCGGATTGTTCAGCTGCTCTTTTTCAGCCTGCATGGTAGAGGTGCTGTTGGCCGGGTTCTGCGCCATCGCGCCTGCGGCTGCGAAAAGGAAAGTGCCCGAGAGTAAAGCCAGAGTGATTTTTTTCATCTTTTGGGTTCCTGTTATGTGTAGGGAGGCACTCTAAGTATTAGCTGAAAAATCCGAAATCATAACTTTTATTGTTTGTTTTATGAGCGATTAAGCAGGTATAAAAGGCGCTTCTTACCAAAAGTGAGAAAAGACGTAAAAAAACTGACATGTCCTATACATAGCCTTAGCAGAAAACGGATATCATCACGCAAGTTTATTACTGTACTGCAACTATCCACGTCTGCTGGCGTCTAAGTAACAGTCCTCTGCTGTACCGCTAATGATTCAGTCCCATAGGCGATACGCAATTTCCATGCATTAAGAAGCTGATATATGTCTACTAAACCGCTGTTTTGCAAATCTATGCTTCATCCACGTTATTGGTTGACCTGGTTTGGCCTGGCCATTTTGTGGCTCTGGGTACAGCTGCCTTACCCCGTACTTCTCAAGATGGGTCGCCTGATCGGCGAATTTTCGATGCGCTTTTTAAAGCGCCGCGTGTCTATCGCACGCCAGAACCTGAAACTCTGTTTCCCGCATTATTCCGATGCGCACATTAACGCGATCGTTAAGCAAAACTTTGCCTCGCTGGGCATGGGCCTGATTGAAACCGGCATGGCCTGGTTCTGGTCCGATGAACGCGTGCGCAAATGGTTTGACGTGCGCGGCCTGGAAAACCTGAACGCCGCCTGCGAAAAAGGCCGTGGCGTGATGGTTATCGGCGTGCATTTCATGTCGCTGGAACTCGGTGGCCGCGTGATGGGCATCTGCCGCCCAATGATGGCGATGTACCGCCCGCACAATAACAAAGCGATGGAGTTTGTGCAGACCCTCGGCCGCTCGCGCTCTAATAAAGCAATGATCGACAGACGCAACCTGAAAGGCATGGTGAAAGCGCTGAAATCCGGCGAGGCCGTGTGGTTCGCGCCTGACCAGGACTACGGCCCGAAAGGCAGCTCGTTTGCATCGTTCTTCGCGGTGCAGCAGGCAGCTACCACTAACGGCACCTACACCATCGCCCGCCTCGCGAAGCCCGCTATTCTGACCACCGTGCTGATTCGCAAAGCCGACGGCTCCGGCTACCAGCTGGTGATTGAACCCGAGCTTGCCGACTACCCGGTCGACGACGAACAGGCCGCCGCCGAGTACATGAACCGTAAAATCGAACACGAGATCATGCGCGCGCCGGAGCAGTATCTGTGGCTGCATCGCCGTTTCAAAACCCGTCCGTTCGGCAAGGATAAACTCTACACCGCTTGATCGTCTGGCGGCGAGTGACTACATGCACTTAGCCGCCAGCTACCCCGCTAAGATAGACTTTTTCGGACGCCTTCACTCCTTGAAACAACATTCCTCAAGCCTTATTGTGCCGGGATCTGCTATAACCAGGCGGTTCGAACAACCGTATAACTACAAGAATGTGAGTTCAGGAGTGTCGTAATGTTCAAGTCGTTTTTCCCGCGCCCGACGGCGTTTTTCTTGTCGGCATTTATTTGGGCACTGTTAGCAGTGATTTTCTGGCAGGCTGGCGGGGGCCGTTGGCTGGAAGATTTCGTCGGCGCAAGCCAGCAGATTCCTATTAACGCAACGCGTTTCTGGACGCTAAAAGCGCTGGTCTTTTATGCCTATTACGCCGCCTGCGTCGGCCTGTTTGCGCTGTTCTGGTTTATCTACAGCCCGCACCGCTGGCAAAACTGGTCGATTCTTGGCTCCGCGCTTATCGTCTTCGTGACCTGGTTCCTGGTCGAGGTTGGTGTGGCGGTGAACGCCTGGTATGCGCCGTTCTTTGACCTGATCCAGACGGCGCTCAGTTCGCCGCACAAGGTCACTATCGGCCAGTTTTACCGGGAAACCGGCGTGTTCCTCGGCATCGCTTTGATTTCGGTGACGGTCGCCGTGCTGAACAACTTCTTCATTAGCCATTACGTGTTCCGCTGGCGTACCGCGATGAACGAATACTATATGGAACACTGGCAGATGCTGCGCCATATCGAAGGTGCTGCCCAGCGTGTGCAGGAAGACACCATGCGTTTCGCGGCGACGTTAGAAGATATGGGCGTGAGCCTGCTGCAGTCGATTATGACGCTGATTGCCTTCCTGCCGGTGCTGGTGGCGCTGTCGCCGCACGTGCAGGAGCTGCCGATTATCGGCCATATTCCTTACGGCCTGGTGATTGCGGCGATTGTCTGGTCATTAGTGGGAACCGGCGTGCTGGCGGTGGTGGGCATCAAGCTGCCGGGGCTGCAGTTTAACAATCAGAAAGTGGAAGCGGCGTATCGTAAGGAGCTGGTTTACGGCGAAGACGACGCGTCACGCGCGGCGCCGCCAACGGTTAAAGAGCTTTTCGCCGCGGTGCGCCACAACTACTTCCGCCTCTATTTCCATTACACCTACTTCAACATTGCGCGCATTCTTTATCTGCAGGTGGATAACGTGTTTGGCCTGTTCCTGCTGTTCCCGTCGATCGTTGCCGGGGCCATCACGCTGGGCCTGATGCAGCAGATCACCAACGCCTTTGGACAGGTGCGCAGCTCGTTCCAGTATTTGATTAGCTCGTGGACCACGCTTGTGGAGCTGATGTCTATCTACAAACGTCTGCGCAGCTTTGAGCATACGTTGCAGGATATTCCGGTGCCGCAGACGGGCGAAGTGTTGTAACCAGCAATCATCACCGATCTTCTCCTTCTCCTGGGGGAGAAGGCTGGGATGAGGGCGTTCTGAACGTCCCCCTCACCCTAACCCTCTCCCTAAGGGAGAGGGGATCGTCCGGTATTCTCTCGGGGATAATCAGCATAGTTTAATGTCCCGCCGCCGGCGCACCTGGCGCACCCGAACGAATAAACGGCGGGCGGGCGAACCAGATAATCACGATCAGCCCCATAAACCCCCAGCCTAAAATCCAGAAGTAGTCGATGGTCGACATCATGTACGCCTGCTGCTCGATGGTCTTGTCTATCGCCGCCATGTGCTGCTGCGTCGCGCCGCCCATTTTGTGCAGGTAGTCCACCGCCGCCGGGTTATAAATCGACACGCTCTCGGTAAGGTTCGCGTGGTGGAACACCTCCCGACGTGACCAGATCCACGTGGTCAGCGACGAGGCGAACGAGCCGCCGAGCACGCGGAAGAAGGTTGCAAGCCCAGAGCCTTCCGCGACCTCCGCGCCCTGCAGGTTCGACAGAATAATGGTGGTCAGCGGCATAAAGAAGAACGCCACGCCGATGCCCATAAACATCTGCACCTCCGCAATGGTGCGGAAGTCCACGCTGGTGTTGAACTGCGCGCGAAGCAGACAGGACGCGCCCATCGTCAGGAACGACAGCGAGGCGAGAATACGCAAATCCACTCGGCCCGCGTAGCGCCCAACGATCGGCGTCAGCAGCAGCGGCAGGAAGCCCATCGGGGCGGCGGCCATCCCGGCCCAAATGGCGGTATAGCCCATCTGCGTTTGCAGCCACTGCGGCAGAATAATGTTGATGGCGAAGAACGCCGCGTAGCCCAGCATCAGCGAAACCGTGCCGATGGCAAAGTTGCGCTCCTTGAACAGCCGCAGGTTGACTATCGGATGGCGCTCGCCCAGCTCCCAGATAACAAACGCCACCAGGCCAATCGCCGAGATCGCCGACATGATGATAATTTCCGGTGAGGCGAACCAGTCGAGATCGTTGCCCTTATCCAGCACCACCTGCAGCAGCCCCACGCCGATAATCAGCAGGCCAATGCCGATGTAGTCGATGGGCGAGGTCGTCGTCGTTTCTTCCCGGTCGCGCAGCTGCGCCCAGACCACGAGGGCGGCGAAAATCCCAATCGGCACGTTGATGTAAAAAATCCACGGCCAGGAGTAGTTATCGGTGATCCAGCCGCCGGTAATCGGCCCGACGATGGGCGCAACGACGGTCACCATCGACAGCAGCGCCAGCGCCATGCCGCGTTTCATCGGCGGGAAAATCACCAGCAGCAGCGTCTGGCACATCGGGAACATCGGCCCGGCGAAAAAGCCCTGCATGGCGCGGAAGATAATCAGCTCGGTCATGCTGTGGGCGAAGCCGCACAGGAACGAGGTGAGGGTGAACATCGCCACCGAGCCGATAAACAGCTTGAGCTGCCCAAAGCGCCGCGTGAACCAGCCGGTCAGCGGCAGGGCGATGGCGTTACACACCGCGAACGAGGTGATAACCCAGGTGCCCTGATCGGCGCTGACGCCGAGGTTTCCGGCGATGGTGGGCAGCGCGACGTTAGCGATGGTGGAATCCAGCACCTGCATAAAGGTCGCCAGCGACAGCGCGAGCGTCGCAAGCCACAGGCTAGGGGGCGTAAACGCCGCCTTATCTTGCATAACGTCTCTCTTAACGGGCGCTTACGGCTGCCGGTTTGCTGTTGTCGTGGAGGATTTTTGCCACCAGCTTATCCGCTTCTGCCAGCGGGTTTTGATACACATCCGTGGTGAAACGCGGGGCGCTAACCGTTTGCTGCGGCAGCAGATGTCCGTCGGTATTGCGGATATCAACCTGCGCGTTCATCGACAGGCCGATCCGCAGCGGGTGCTTCTGCATGTCGTGCGGATCGAGCGTAATGCGCACCGGCAGGCGCTGAACGATCTTGATCCAGTTGCCGCTGGCGTTCTGCGCGGGCAGCAGCGAGAAGGCGCTGCCGGTGCCGATGCCGAGGCTTTCAATGGTGCCTTTGTACTCCACGTCGTCGCCATAGAGATCCGCGCTGAGCGTCACTTTCTGCCCCAAACGCATGGTTTTCATCTGGCTTTCCTTGAAGTTAGCGTCCACCCACACTTCATTCAGCGGGACGATCGCAAGCAGCGTAGTGCCGGAATCGACGCGCATGCCGAGCTGCACCGCGCGCTTGGCAACGTAGCCGCTAACCGGCGCGACAATCGTGCTGCGCGAGTTTTCCAGGAAACGCTGGCGCAGAGTGGCGACGGCGCTTTTGATTTCCGGATGGCTGTCGATCACCGTGTCATCCACCATCGCAAAATTGGTTTGTAACGCCTGTTTCGCTGCCACCAGGTCGTTCTGCGCGCTGGTTACCGCGTCGCGATAGTGCGACAAATCTTCCGCGGCGATAGCGCCGGTTGAGAAGATCTTCTGACGCCGCGCATAGTCGTTTTGCGCCGTTTGCAGGGCAACCTGCTTCGCCGCGACCTGCGCGCGGTAGTTATCCGCCGTGCTGTACAGCCCGCGCACCTGGCGAACCGTGTTGGCGAGGTTGGCTTCCGCCTGCTGTAGGGCGATTTCGGTATCGCTCGGGTCGAGCAGCACCAGCGGCTGCCCCTTCTGGACAAAATCACCTTCGTCTACCGTGACCTGCGTTACCGTGCCGCCGATTTGCGGCGTTAAGGTCACCTGGTTGCCGTTGACGTAGGCGTCGTCGGTGGATTCGTAGTAGCGGGCATACAGCAGATACCACGCCAGGCAGCCTGCGGCGGCCAGCACCAGGATCAACAGTAAAATGAGTAAGTTACGTTTGCGCTTGCTGCCGCGCTGGACCTGCTCTGCAGATGTGGTTTCCATCTTGTGACGACCTTTATGAAGACTTAGCGATGAGGAGCGAGGATCTCGTCCGGCAGCATTTTTGCGATGAGCTGTACCAGCAAACGGGATTCGTCGGGGGTGAGGCGTACGGTGAGGTCGCCGATTATCGAGGTCAGCGCCTCTTTCTCAAAGCGATCGCAGATGGCCAGGCCTTTATCCGTCAGCGCCAGAATCACCTGGCGTTTATCCTGCGGATTGGGGGTGCGCAGGATCAGCTCGCGCTTCACCATGCGGTCCACCATGCGGCTCATGGCACCGGCGTCCATCACCAGATTTTTACTGATTTCAACCGGGCTGGTGAAACCTTTATATATGCTAATCAGCACCTTAAACTGCGGAGCGGTGATATCCGCGCCGGAGAAGTATTGGCCGATAAGCTGGTCTTTAAACTGGTTTGCCAGATGGATAAGCAGACCGAGATGAAGCTTGCTGTTGATAATACCCGGATGGTTACTCATGATATTTGCCTGGTCAGTAATTGCGAGTGAAATTACTGACCAGGCATCTATTTGTCAATCAGGGAATTTCCGCTATCGCACGGAGTGAAAAACTGGCAGGGTTAGGGCGTCTGATTTTTAAGGGAAAGGGATGTTATGACGGTCAACATTTTCAGCGCGCCGCGTCCGGCGGTTTGCCTGAGTTTTCTTGCCATGATGTGGCTTGCGGGCTGTACCAGCAAATCCACCGCGCCGGTTTCTGAAACCGCCAAGCCGGTGGATGTCGAAACGGTGGTGAAGCGTAAGCTTCCGGCGAGCCAGAAAGACCGCAGCAGCTGGGCCAAAGATCTCGCGACGACGTTCAAGAGTCAGGACATCGCGCCAAGCGAAGAAAACATCTGTTCGGTGCTGGCCGTGGCGCAGCAGGAGTCCAACCTCGTGGCCGACCCGGCGGTGCCGAATCTCAATAAAATCGCCTGGAAAGAGATCGACCGGCGGGCGGAAAAAATGCACATCCCGTCGTTCCTGGTGCGCACCGCGCTGCTTATCAAGTCCCCGAACGGCAAAAGCTACAGCGAGCGGCTCGATAACGTCAAAACCGAAGGGCAGCTGAGCGCGATTTTCGACGATTTCATCGACATGGTGCCGATGGGGCAGAAGCTGTTCGGCAGCCTTAACCCGGTGCATACCGGCGGGCCGATGCAGGTCAGCATCGCCTTTGCCGAACAGCACACCGGCGGCTATCCGTGGAAAATGGAAGGCACGGTGCGCCAGGAAGTCTTTACCCGTCGCGGCGGGCTGTGGTTCGGGACGTACCATCTGCTGAACTACCCGGCGAACTACACCCAGCCGCTGTATCGCTTTGCGGACTTTAACGCCGGCTGGTATGCGAGCCGCAACGCCGCTTTCCAGAACGCGGTAAGCAAAGCGACGGGCACAAAGCTGGCGCTGGACGGCGATCTGATTCTTTACAACACGGACAAGCCGGGCAGCACCGAGCTGGCGGTTCGCAAGCTCGCCGCCAGGCTGGACATGAGCGACAGCCAGATCCACCGCGCGCTGCAAAAAGGCGACAGCATCGACTTCGAGAAAACCGATCTCTACGAGCAGGTCTACGCCATCGCGGAGAAGAAAACCGGCAAGAAGCTGCCGCGAGAAATGCTGCCGGGCATTACGCTGGAAAGCCCGAAAATCACCCGCAGCCTCACCACCGCATGGTTTGCAAAACGGGTCGATGACCGCCGCGCGGCGTGCATGAAACTGTAAAACGAGGGAATAAGCGGTGGATGGCGCTGGCGCTTATCCACCCTACCAGGCCGGGTTGTCGCCGATAATCTGTAATTCGCCTTTGCCGGTAAGAGAATAATAATGAAAAAATTCATAATGATAGCTATATCTGCATTAGCGCTAAGCGCCTGTAGCCCGCACAAATCAGGCCAACAGCTCGCCGCAAGCAGCCCTGTCCCGCCACATGTGGCATCAGAAGCCGAGCTGAGCGAATATGCCAGCCTGGTAAAAAAGGCGGTCGAGAAGAGTTTTACAAATATAGATGCCTACCGAGGCAAGGCCTGCAACCTTCACATCAGGCTCGCACCAGACGGTATGCTGCTAGACGTTAAAGCGACGGGCGGCGATCCCGCACTTTGCCAGGCGGCAGTGAAAGCCGTAGCTGAAACAACGTTCCCTGCGCCCAAAAATGACGGTGTCTATCAGGTTTTCAAAAATGCGCCGCTGGATTTCAGACCGTAGTGCAGGGGAAGTAGCGGAATCTGGCGAGAAAATTGTAGGTCGGGCAAGCGCAGCGCCACCCGACGCCATCTTAATAGTAGTAGTGTCGGTGACGATATTTGACCGCCAGGGCAATCACGCCAAGCAGCGCGCAGCCTAGCAGGAAGGGCACCAGCCCAAATACCGTGCTGACGGCGAGGCCCATTTCAATGCGCGGGCGCGTTGCGTCGTTACCCTGTGCCAGATGTTCCAGCACGCCGGGGGCGTGAACCACAAGGTTGAGCAGCTGGGAACCGACCCAGAAGCAGAACAGGATAAATACCGCGTAGGCGATATTGCTCAGGGTTGCGCCACCTGATTTCGTCGCAGAAACGGGGATCGTTGCCGGGACAACGCGTTTCGACAGAGTGATTTCAGCCATCATGACCTCCCAGTGAACCCTAACGCCGCTCGGGTTTTCGCCCGATGATTAAAGCGAAGTGTGGCAGGTCATCAGCATTGTCAATATCAGATTGTTGGTAATTTGGCAGGTGGAATCGTCCTGAATCGCTATTTTTTGCAGGAACTCACATTTCTGTAACTTAAATGAAATTTTTGTAACATTATCGCCCGCCGTGGGCGATTAACGTGCGCTTTCTCGTCGTAGGCTATGCGACAATGCGCCAAACCTATTCATCTGATGGATGACACATGACTGCGAAAACCCTGAGCTTAAAAATGCGTCGCGACTGGCACTACTATGCGGTAGCGATCGGCCTGATATTCATCATGAACGGGGTGATTGGCCTGCTGGGCCTGAAAACCGAGGGCTGGCAGAGCTACGCGGTGGGGCTGGTGACGTGGGTTATCTGTTTCTGGCTTGCGGGGCTGGTCATTCGCCGTCGCCCGGAGCCTGAAGCGCAGCCGGGCGCGGCAAAAGAGTAATACTTAGGCGGTGATGGAGCTTTTCAGCGCGCCGTCTGCGCGGTGGCGTTCCAGCGCCAGCTCAATCAGGCGGGTGATAAGCGTCTGATAGTCCAGGCCGCTCGCCTGCCATAGTTTTGGATACATGCTGATGTTGGTAAAGCCAGGCAGCGTGTTGATTTCGTTGATAATCACTTCGTCATCTTCGGTCAGGAACACGTCGACGCGCGCCATGCCGCTGCATTCCAGCGTCTGGTAGGCGCGCACGGCGATGTCGCGGATCTTATCGTTAATTTCCGCAGACAGCGCCGCTGGCACCACAACCTGCGCGCCTTTGTCGTCGATGTATTTGGTGTCGTAGGAGTAGAAGTCGCTGTTGACCACCACTTCGCCGCAGGTGCTCGCCTGCGGGTCATCGTTGCCGAGCACGGCACACTCGATTTCACGGCCTTTAATGCCCGTTTCTACCACGACCTTATGATCGAATTCGAAGGCCAGCGCGACGGCGGTTTCATACTGCTGCGCGTTGTTTACCTTGCTTACGCCCACGGACGAGCCCTGGTTTGCCGGTTTGATAAACAGCGGCAGGCCGAGCCTGCTTTCCACTTCCGCAAAGCTGATTTTGCCGCGGTTAGCGCGGGTGAGGGTGATAAACGGTGCGACGTTCAGACCGGCGTCGCGCAGCAGGCGTTTGGTGACGTCTTTATCCATGCTCACCGCCGAGCCCAGCACGCCGGAGCCGACGAACGGCAGGTTCGCCACGCGCAGCATGCCCTGTAGCGAACCGTCTTCGCCGAGCGTGCCGTGAACGATAGGGAAAATCACGTCGATCTGCGCAAGCTGCTCGGCGGAGCTGGATTCGATCAGCTGGCTGTGCGTCTGCCCAGGCACCAGAGCGACGTTTTTCTCGGAGCGGTTCAGGGCGATAAGCGCCGGGTTCTGCGCGTTGAGCAGATAGTTGGAGGCGTCGTTGATATGCCACTGGCCCTGTTTATCGATGCCCAGCAGCACGACGTCAAACTTCGATTTATCAATGGCGTCGACGATATTTTTTGCCGACTGCAACGACACCTCGTGTTCCGCCGATTTGCCACCAAACACGATACCAACCCGCAGTTTTGCCATGCCCGAACCCATCCTTAATCATTACGAAGGCGGACAACATACCACGCTCATAACGCGGATTCATGTGCTTCCTGCCGCTTAAAACGCCCTGACTTCTATACTGATTATTCATTAAGCAAATAAGGGCCGGGGAATGGCGAAAGGAGTAAAAATTTTGCTGGGATTAACCGTGACCGCGCTGGCGGGATTTTGGCTCTACGAGCGCCTGCCCGCGCAGTACAACCCATTTGCTCCGCTGTCGATCGACGACCCGCCGACGCTCGTCACGCGCTACAAGTTGCGCCAGATGGTGAACAATCCTGCGGCCTGCCTCGCACTTTTGCAACAGGCTGAAGAGCGCAGGCAGCTGAGTTTTCGAACCGTACCGAACGTGGCCGGAAACTGTCCTTTGAGCGACGTGGTGCGGGTGCAGAGCTTCGGCAACGTGCGGCTCAGCAGCAGCTTTCTCGCCAGCTGTCCACTGGCGTTAAGCAGCACGATGTTTATCCATCAGCGCGCCGTGCCGCTGGCGCAGGCGGAGTTCGGCAGCCGGTTGACGCAGGTTAACCACCTCGGCAGCTACGCGTGCCGCAATATTTACAACCGGCCGGGGGCAAGGCTCAGCGAACACGCCACGGCAGACGCGCTGGACGTCAGCGGCTTCGGCTTCGCCAACGGGCAGCAGGTGAGCGTGCTGAAGGGGTGGAACGCCACCGGCAAGGGCGGGGGATTCCTGCATGCCGTTTTCGACGGCGGCTGCCCGTTCTTTGGCAACTCGCTCGGCCCGGATTATAACGCGGCCCACGCCAACCATTTTCACCTCGGCATGCGCGGCTACGGGCTGTGTCGATAAAGCAAATTTGTATGATAAACTTCGGTTATTGCAGACGTTATTATCATCACTCTAATAAATAAGCGCAAAAGTATGGAATCCTGGAAGGTCAATATTATCTCGGTGTGGTTCGGCTGCTTTTTTACCGGGCTTGCCATCAGCCAAATTCTTCCCTTCCTGCCGCTCTACGTCGAGCAGCTTGGCGTCACCTCGCACGAGGCGCTGTCGATGTGGTCGGGGCTGACCTTCAGCGTGACGTTCCTGGTTTCCGCCATCGTTTCGCCGATGTGGGGCAGCCTCGCCGACCGCAAAGGCCGCAAGCTGATGCTGCTGCGCGCCTCCCTCGGCATGGCGGTGGCGATTTTGCTTCAGGCCTTCGCCACCAACGTCTGGCAGCTGTTTATCCTGCGCGCCATTATGGGGCTGACCTCCGGCTATATTCCGAACGCCATGGCGCTGGTGGCCTCGCAGGTGCCGCGCGAGCGCAGCGGCTGGGCGCTCAGCACGCTTTCCACCGCGCAAATCAGCGGGGTGATCGTCGGCCCGCTGATGGGCGGTTATATGGCCGACCATCTCGGGCTGCGGATGGTTTTTTTCGTCACCGCCGCCCTGCTGATGGTGAGCTTTACGGTCACGCTGCTGCTGATAAAAGAAGGCGTGCGGCCGCGTATCAGCAAGTCTGAAAGGCTCTCCGGCAAGGCGGTATTCGCTACCTTGCCCTACCCGTGGCTGATGCTGAGCCTGTTTGTCACCACGCTTGTGATCCAGCTTTGCAACGGCTCGATCGGCCCGATTCTGGCGCTGTTTATCAAACACCTTTCCCCCGACAGTTCGAATATTGCCTTCATGAGCGGATTTATCGCCGCCGTTCCAGGGATTTCCGCGCTCATCGCCGCGCCCAAGCTTGGCAAGCTGGGAGACAGAATCGGCACCGCGCGGGTCTTAATGGCGACGCTTGTCTTCGCCGTGGTGCTGTTTTTCGCCATGTCGTTCGTCACCTCGCCAATGCAGCTTGCGGTGCTGCGCTTCCTGCTGGGCTTTGCCGACGGGGCGATGCTGCCCGCGGTGCAGACGCTGCTGGTCAAATATTCAAGCGACCAGGTGACCGGGCGAATATTCGGCTATAACCAGTCGTTTATGTATCTTGGCAACGTGGTGGGGCCGCTGATGGGCGCAGGGGTTTCCGCAATGGCCGGGTTCCGCTGGGTGTTTGTTGCCACCGCCCTGGTGGTGCTGATAAACGTCTGGCAGCTGGGCGTTGCCCTGCGGCGCAAGCGTCAAAAAGACGAACAGCGAAAACAACAGCGTTAATCCTGTGGGCCGCGCGGAAATAAGCGCGGCTTTTGTATTTGCGTTTGCGAGCAGCGTCTAAATAAACGCTCACTCACGTTATTATTCTTCGTCATTAGAAAAATGGAATAATTACCGCAGCGCGCGTGGTTATTTTGCAAAAATAGTCCTGTATTTTTTGCGGTCTCGCACAATATTTCACTGTCATATAAAAATAGTCGTGCCGCCCACTAGGCATGTTCAAAACGTAATGTTACCGTCTGGCTTCAACTCCTTAGGGACATGCGCCATGAAAAACCTCATTGCTGAGTTACTGGTTAAACTCGCCGAAAAAGAAGAAGAGTCGAAAGAGTTTGTTGCACAGATTGAAGCCCTGGAAATTGTGGTGACCGCCTTGCTGCGCCGTATGGAAAAGAGTGAACAACAGGCTCTGATTACCAGTATCGAGGCGGCTATGCACGATGCACAGCCAAAGAAGGAAGTCTCGCCCCATGACACTGAATTATTACAGCAATATTTAGAGAAGCTGCTGACACACCCCCGCAGCTGAATCCTTTAAACTGTCATTTTTCTGTCACGCAATATTTATATGGTTGCTCTGTTTTTATTTAAGCCTGTAGTTTTTACACGGAGAAATAAAGTGAAACAGAGCGCCATAATTATAAGTTTATTCCCTTTGCTGTTAAGCGGCCCGGCAGCGCTGGCAGAAAATATATCATCTCCTCTGGATACGCGTGCGGCTCAAGGGGATATCACCCAGCCCGGCGGCGCGCGCCGTATTAATAGCGATCGGACAGAAGCGCTACGCGCTTCGTTAATCAACAAGCCCGCGAAGAACGTCATTTTACTGATCGGCGACGGCATGGGCGATTCGGAAATTACCGCCGCGCGTAACTATGCCGAAGGGGCGGGCGGTTTCTTCAAAGGGATCGACGCGCTGCCGCTTACCGGTCAGTACACGCATTACTCGCTGGATAAAAAATCCCACAAGCCGGATTACGTGACGGATTCTGCCGCCTCGGCCACCGCCTGGAGCACCGGCGTGAAAACCTACAACGGCGCGCTGGGCGTGGACGTCAACGGCAAGGACCACGTCACCATCCTTGAGCTGGCGAAAGCGGCGGGCAAAGCCACCGGCAACGTTTCGACCGCTGAAATTCAGGATGCGACCCCGGCGGCGCTGATATCCCACGTGACCTCGCGTAAATGCTACGGCCCGACGGTCACCAGCGAGCAGTGCGCGGCCAACGCGTTGGAAAACGGCGGCAAAGGCTCGATTACCGAGCAGCTGCTGAACGCAAGGGCAGACGTGACGCTCGGCGGCGGGGCGAAAACCTTCTCTGAAACCGCGAAAGCAGGCGAATGGAACGGCAAGACGCTGCGCGAGCAGGCGGATATTCGCGGCTACCAGTGGGCGGATAACGCCGCAGGCCTTGCGGCCATCACCGAAGCCAACCAGCAAAAACCGCTGATTGGCATGTTCGCGCCGGGCAATATGCCGGTGCGCTGGGAAGGGCCGAAGGCCAGTTATCACGGCAACATCGACCAGCCTGCCGTAACCTGTACGCCAAATCCGAAGCGCGATGCCAGCGTGCCGACGCTCGCCCAGATGACGGACAAAGCCATCGAGCTGCTCAAAGGCAACGAGAAGGGCTTCTTCCTGCAGGTGGAAGGCGCGTCGATTGATAAGCAGGACCACGCGGCAAACCCTTGCGGCCAGATTGGTGAAACCGTCGATCTGGACGAGGCGGTACAGAAAGCGCTGGAGTTCGCCCGTCAGGATGGCAACACGCTGGTGGTGGTCACCGCCGACCACGCCCACTCCAGCCAAATCGTCGCCCCGGATACCAAGGCACCGGGCCTGACCCAGGCGTTGAACACCAAAGACGGCTCGGTAATGGTCATCAGCTACGGTAACTCGGAAGGGGAATCGCAGGAGCATACCGGCACCCAGCTGCGTATCGCGGCCTACGGCCCGCACGCGGCAAACGTCGTTGGCCTGACCGATCAAACCGATTTGTTCTACACCATGAAGGCGGCGATGGAACTGCCGTAAGCGAAAGCGTTTTTCGCGGTAATGTCTAAAAGCTTCTGGTCGGGATTGGCCTTTTTGTCCGCTGCCGACCAGAATTAAAGCGCCATATAACAAAAAGGACGGTGCTATGAAAATTGCTTTAGTGATGGTGTTACTGGCAGGCGTAGTCGGCTCGGCGGCCGCGGCGGATAAAGCCATGACCCCGCAGCAGCAGCGCATGACGACCTGTAATCAGCAGGCTACGGCGAAGACCATGAAAGGGGACGAGCGTAAAACCTATATGAGCAACTGCCTGAAGAACAGCCAGTCAGCTCCTGCGGAAAAAAGCCTCACCCCCCAGCAGCAAAAAATGAAGGCCTGTAACGCAGAGGCGGGCAAGCAAACCCTGACCGGCGATGCGAGAAAAACCTTCATGAGTAACTGCCTGAAAAAATAAGCTAAGTAGTCCCAATGGGTGAGCCGGCCCGCTGGCTCACCCGAAATATCATACTTCCCTCCGCCAACCCCTTCCTATAATTACGGCAAATGTTTCAGAATGTTCCTAATTATCATGAGCGATGAATACGATTTCAGACGATGGTTTTCCGGGGGATCTATGGACTGCCCGACCCACCTCAATGAAGACAGGCATCGCTCAGCGCGGCGATTTGCCCGCAGGGTCTATCTGCCCAGAGTCATAGGGCTGGCAACGGGGTTTTTCTGCGTCGCTTCGGTGATGGTTCAGCAGCCGATTTCCGGCTGGTGGTGGCTGCTGCTGGTGGCGAACGGCTTTATCTGGCCGCATCTGGCCTGGCAAATCGCAGACCGCGCGGCCGACCCGGCAAAGGCCGAGATCCGCAACCTGCTGATCGATTCGCTGATGGGCGGCGTGTGGGTCGCCGTGATGGGGCTAAACGCGCTGCCGTCGGCGCTTATCGTCGCCATGATGGGAATGAACAATATGGGCTGCGGCGGCGTAAAGCTGTTCATGTCCGGCCTCGGGCTGCTGGCCTGCGCCTGCGCGATAACCCTGGGCCTGTCGCATATTCCGCTCAATCTGGAAACCATGCCTTCCCAGGTGTGGATCTGCCTGCCGATGCTGATTATCTACCCGGTGTACTACGGGCTGGTCAGCTATCGAACGGCAATCAAGCTCGCGGAGCATAAGCGACGGCTGATGCATCTCAGCACGCGCGACGGCATGACGGGCGTCTACAACCGACGGCATTGGGAACACCTGCTGCACGGCGAGTACGACAACTGCAAGCGATACGAGCGCAACGCTACCCTCTTACTGATCGATATCGATCACTTCAAATCCATCAACGATACCTTCGGCCACGACGTGGGCGATGAGGCGATCGTCGCCATCACCGATCACCTGCAGCTTACCCTGCGCATGACGGACGTGGTGGGGCGGTTCGGCGGCGATGAGTTCGGGGTGATCATGTCCGGTACGGCGCAGGACAGCGCAATCCAGGCGATGATCCGCGTCTGCGAGCACCTGGACACCTTCCGACTGCCGTGCGCGCCGCAGGTCACGTTGCAGATTAGCGTGGGCGTGGCGGAGTTCGACCATCGGATGACAAGCTATCGCGAGTGGTTAAAAGCCGCGGACGTCGCTCTTTACAAAGCAAAAAATGCCGGACGCGGGCGCATCGAAGCCGCCGCCTGACGGGTTTTGCTTTGTGAAAGGGGGGATTGAGGAAAACGTAGGGTGGATATGCGCACGCGCCATCCACCTATTTGCGGGCGGTGCTTGCGCTTACCCGCCCTACAAAACTACCGCTCTCCCGGAGTGAGAGGGGAGAGCGCCATCAACAGAAATTAAGACTTACCCAACTGCTCTGACTTCGCCATGCACTTCACCATCGCTTCCATCACCGCGGCGCGGAAGCCTTTCTCTTCCAGCACTTTTACCGCTTCAATGGTGGTGCCGCCCGGTGAGCAAACCATGTCTTTAAGCTCTGCCGGATGCTTGCCGGTTTCCAGCACCATTTTCGCGGAACCCATCACCGCCTGCGCGGCGAACTGGTAGGCCTGCTTACGCGGCATTCCGCCGAGGACTGCCGCATCCGCCATCGCTTCGATAAACATAAACACGTAGGCCGGGGCCGAGCCGCTGACGCCGACGACCGGGTGGATCATCGCTTCGTTGACCACTTCGGCCTGGCCGAAGCTGCGGAAGATGTTGACCGCGTCGGCGATGTCTTCCGGCGTGACCAGCGCGTTTGGCGTGATCGACGTCATGCCGGCGTTGACCAGCGCGGGGGTATTTGGCATCGCGCGAATGATTTTACGGTCGTGACCCAGCGCGGTTGCCAGCGAGTCGAGCGTGATGCCCGCGGCGATAGAGATAACCACCGTGTCTTTGTTCAGGCTGGAGGTGACTTCGCCGAGCACTTTTAGCATCACATTAGGCTTCACCGCGCCAAAAACGATGTCGGCAATCTGCGCGACTTCCTGGGCGCTCTGCGCGGCGTTGACGCCGAACTCTTCGCGCAGCGCGTCTACTTTATCCGGCGACGGGGTGTAGACCCAGATGTTGCCCGGCAGCACCTGTTTGCTGGCGATTAAGCCTCCCAGAATGGCCTTGCCCATATTGCCGCAGCCAATAAAACCAATTTTCTTGTCCAAAGCGTCGCTCCATGTCTGTGATGTTTGCAGGGCTATAGCTTAACGCGCTTTCAGGCGATTCGGCTACGCTTAAGCAAAACAGTCGGAGGTAAGCCATGGGAAAGCGCGTTCAAGATGAATACGCCAGCCGCAGCAGCCCGGTGCAGGAAGATATGCACTGGCAAATGAAGGAGTGGCAGCTGGAGAAGTGGGGCAGCAGGGTGCTGATTGCGCTGGTGATACTGGCGCTATTCGGAGCATTTTCCGACGGGCCGCTAAGCCAAACCACGGCGGTCAACAAAGACGGGACGCTGAGCGTTGAATACCAGCGGGTGATGCGCGCGATGACCAATGAAACCTACACCTTTCGCATTAAGGCCCTGACCGGCGAGCCGACGGTACTGACCCTCGGGCGCGACTTTATGGATAACTTTGAAATCGAAACGCTACAGCCGCAGCCGCTGGTCACCCATACCAGCCTGCATGAGATGGTGCTGACCTGGCCCGCCAGCCCGAACCGCGAACAGGCGATGTGGCTAACCGCGCAGCCGCAGTCTTCCGGGCATTTCACTTCCACTATCACCCACAAAGGGGCGGAACCCGTGACGTTAAGCCAGTGGGTTCTCCCCTAAGGAATCGAACATGGATAGCGTATTACGTGCCGTGGGCATGTACGTTTTGCTGATGATCGTGCTGAAAATCGCCGGGCGACGCACGCTGCTGGAGATGACATCGTTTGATTTTATTCTGCTGCTGATAATCAGCGAGGCCACGCAGCAGGCGCTGCTGGGGGATGACTTTTCCTTTACCGGGGCTGCGATCACCATTATCACGCTGATCGCGATGGATATCGTGTTTGGCAAAATCAAAGAGCGCTTTCCGAAGGTCGAGCTGTTTATCGACGGATCGCCGCTGATTCTGGTGGAGCACGGGCGGCCGCTCGGCAAGCGAATGCGCAAGGCGGGCATTTCCGATGAGGACATTCTCTCTTCGGCGCGCATAAGCCAGGGGTTGGAACGGATGGATCAGATAAAATTTGCCATTCTGGAAAAGAACGGCAAGATCGCCATCATTCCCGCTGAAGATCAGGAGTCGTAATGCAAATTTGGGTGGACGCCGACGCGTGTCCAAAAGTCATCAAGGAAGTGCTTTTTCGCGCCGCCGACCGCGCGCAGATTATGGTGACGCTGGTGGCGAATCAGGGCCTGAAAACGCCGCCGTCGCGCTTTATTCGCACGCTTCAGGTGGCGACGGGTTTTGACGTGGCGGATAACGAAATCGTGCGCCGCTGCGAAAGCGGCGATCTGGTGATCACCGCCGATATTCCTCTCGCCGCAGACGTCATTGAAAAGGGCGCCGTGGCGCTGAATCCTCGCGGCGAACGCTATACGCCCGCCACCATTCGCGAACGGTTAACCATGCGTGATTTTATGGATACCCTGCGGGCGAGCGGCGTGCAGACGGGCGGGCCGGACAGCCTGAACCAGCGCGACCGCCAGCAGTTTGCCAACGAGTTGGAAAAATGGCTGCTGGCCGCCGCGCGGGCCAAAAAAGCTTAAATCAAACTGTCGTCGTCATTGCCAAAATCGTCGTTTCCCGGATCGTAATAGTCGTTGGCGTCGTCCTGCGGCAGGCCCGCGTCCTGATTGAGGAACTGGCTGTCGTCCGCCTGGTTGTAGTCTTCAACGGCGTTGACCGCCGAGTTGTCCACCGGCTGGGCCGGTTCGTTGATAATGTTCACCAGCTCCTCGGGCTGCGTGTGGTGGAACATGCTGGTCAGCATATCCGCCATAATCACCCCGCCTGCCACGCCCGCAGCCGTTTGCAGCGCCCCGGCCATAAAGCCGTTTCCGCGCGGCGCGGCGGCGTAGCCCGGTGCCGTTTGCTGCGGTGCGTTATAGCTGCCGGGCTGCATGTTCTGGTACTGCTGCGCGCCGGGGATAGGGTCCGCAACACGCGAAGAACCTGAACCAAACAGCCCGGCCAGGAATCCGCCGCTGCTCTGCTGCTGGCGTGCCGCATGCTGGAGCTGTGCTATCTGGCCTTCCAGCCCCTGAACGCGCGCGTTGAGCTGTTTCATCGCCGCTTCCTGAATCAGGATCGTTTGCGCCATGTAATAGGCGGCTCCCGGCTGCTGGGCAAGATGTTGAGCGATAAGCTGTTCTGCGGCGCTGTCCCGCGGGCTGCTGTTCTCTTCGGCCTGTTTCAGACGGCCAAAAAGCCCGTCTATCAGACGTTGCTCTTCAGATTGCATGGTTCATTCCTCTGTCATCATGAGTTCTCACACTTCAGTCTGGTTCAGAATCGTCATCTGTAAAATCGGACGAGGGTAAAGCTGTGCAGAAATGTGTTACTGGATCCCAACTTCTTTGGGGTTGTTTTTCACCGGGGCTTTCAAGTAAGGTGGCGCACAGATTTACTGGTAGATTTCCTTTACAGGTTTCAGGCTTGCTGCCGCAAGCTTTTCTGTAAAAGCGATGTAGCAGAAATGTTGTTTGTAACGTTTTTCTTACACCTATCTCGCGTACTAGTTTGCTGGTATGATGGGCTCGTTTTTAGACATAGTGATTACCACCCAGGCTTACTGCTGAGGAATAGCTCCTGATGACTCAACCCATTTTTCTGGTCGGCGCGCGCGGCTGCGGTAAAACCACCGTTGGCACGGCTTTAGCGCAGGCGTTGGGCCGCGATTTTGTCGATACCGATAACTACCTGCTGACCAGCACCAACATGAGCGTGGCGGATATCGTGGCGCAGGAAGGATGGGACGGTTTTCGCGCGCGTGAATCTCAGGCGCTAAAAAGCGTCACCGCGCCGGGCGTGGTGGTGGCGACCGGTGGCGGTATGGTGCTGGCCGAAGGCAATCGCCAGTTTATGCGCGAGCAGGGCGTGGTGATCTACCTGCGCGCTCCGGCGCAAATCCTCGCTGATCGCCTCGAAGCTTTCCCTGAAGAAGGGCAGCGCCCAACGTTAACCGGCAAGCCGATTACCGACGAAATCGTCGAGGTATTGGCCGCCCGCGAAGCGCTCTATCGCCAGGCCGCGCATCACGTCATTGATGCTGCCCGCACGCCGGAAGCCGTTGTAGATGCGGTACTTGCCGCTTTGCAGATGGCCCGCGCCAGTTAATCCTCGTCTATACTTAACGCTCATCCATGACTGAAGGAAGAGCGATGGCGAGCAAACCTCCATACCCGCGACAGGCGCGCATAGTTGAAGTCCAGAAGGGTTCACAAACCGAAACCGTGACCTGGTATCAACTTAGGGCTGACCATCCCCACCCGGATACGCTGATCAGCGAACATCAGTCCGAGCAGGAAGCGCTGGATGCCAAACGGCGTTATGAAGACCCGGATAAAACCTGATGCACACCGGCACGGATGCCGAAACTCTCCCGCGAATTATCTCAAAAAAATGCTCTCCCACTGCGCAATCACATTTTTTATCCCCTTATACAGTTAAAAAATCATTACGATAATGTTATGTAGAGATGTCATTGACGTTTCGTTAAAGGATCGGGGATGCGCCTGCGATATGCTGCTACGCTTTGTGGTTAATAATAAAGCGACCCCTGCGGCCAACATCATCAAGTGGAAAAAGTACCAGCGCAGCACAAGGGGCTGATACGAGATAGAGGCGGAACGAAACATGAAACCAGCATTGGCCATTCTCACCATCGGCGTGGTTCCCGTCAGTGAAATTCTGCCGCTGTTAACCGAACATATTTCTGAAGAGCAGATTAAACACGTTACGCTGTTGGGCAACATGTCGCGTGAGGACGTGACCGCTGAATTTGGCCCGCAGCCGGGCGAAGAAGAGATCCTTACCCTGCTGTCTGACCGCACCATCATTCACGTCAGCAAACTCCGGGTCGAACAGGCTTTGCAGGGCGTGATCGCGCTGCTGGATAAACAGGATTACGACGTTATTTTGCTGATGAGCACCGAGCGCTTCAGCAATCTCTCAGCGCGCAACGGCATTCTGCTGGAGCCTGAACGCATTATTCCACCGCTGGTGGCCTCGATTGTCGACGGGCACCAGGTAGGCATAATTTTACCTATCCCGGAACTGCTGAAATCGCAGCATAAAAAATGGCAGCAGCTGAAGCATCAGCCGCTTTACGAGCTGGCGAATCCGGTACACGGTACGGACGAAGATTTGCTCAATGCGGCGCGAAAACTGCTCTTTGCGGGCGCGGATGTGCTGGTGCTGGACTGCCTTGGCTATCACCAAAAGCACCGCGATATGCTGCAAAAAGCGCTGGAAGTGCCGGTATTGTTATCGAACGTTCTGGTTGCTCGCCTGGCCTCGGAACTGCTTGCCTGACGGCGGGCAACAATTCGCGTGACAGCCTCTAAGGTTGGCCTCTATATTGTTTTTCTGAACAATTTTTAAAAGGACCAGTCCATGCTACAAAGTAATGAGTACTTCTCAGGCAAAGTGAAATCCATTGGATTTACCAGCAGCAGCACTGGCCGAGCAAGCGTAGGGGTAATGGCGGAAGGGGAATATAACTTCGGTACCGCACAGCCTGAAGAGATGACCGTGGTCAGCGGCGCGCTGCACGTTCTGCTGCCGGGGGAAACCGAGTGGAAGACCTACTCGGCAGGCGATGTTTTCAACGTGCCGGGCCACAGCGAGTTCCATCTGCAGGTCGCTGAGCCAACCTCTTATCTTTGCCGCTACCTGGCTGATAAATAATCATTTTACCCTCACTCCGTTTATCCTCCCTCTCCTGGGGGAGAGGGGCGGGGTGAGGGCGAACCGCTCTTTACGTGATTACTTCTGTGCTTCCCCGCCCAACGCCTCAACCAGATTCTTAATCAGCGCCGCAAGCTCGCCGGTCATCAGAATAAAATCAGCATCAAAACGCTGGCCGAAGTCTTCGCGGTCGATATCGTCGTTCTGCTCGCGCAGCGTATCGGCAAACTTCAGACGCTTGATGGAGCCGTCGTCCGCGATCAGGAACTGAATGCGCTCCTGCCAGTCCAGCGCCAGCTTAGTGACCACTTTCCCCGCTTCGATGTGGGTGGCTATTTCGTCGCACACCAGATCCTGCTGCTTGCAGCGGATAACGCCGCCGCCTTCAAGAATCGCTTTCAGCTCGGCTTCATCCATCAACGCGAAGCCTGCCGGCACGTCCCCGGAACGCACCCATTCGGTGAGCGTCAGTTCGATTGGCGTTTCCAGCGCCAGCGGCACAACCGGCAGTGAACCTAAGCTTTTACGCAGCAGGGCCAGCGTGTCTTCGGCTTTTTTGGCGCTCGCGCAGTCAACCATGATCAGGCCGTTAACGGTGTCGATCCACATCATGGTCTGACTGAAGCGGCTAAAGGCGCGCGGCAGCAGAGAGTGCAGCACTTCGTCCTTCAGGGAATCTTTCTCGGTTTTCTTCAGCTTGCGGCCCTGGTCGGCTTCGAGCTTGCCGATTTTGGCTTCCAGCGCCTGTTTGATAACCGGCGACGGGAGGATTTTTTCTTCTTTGCGGGCGCAAATCACAATCTGCCCGTTATTGGCGTGGGTTAATGCATCACTGTGCGAGCCCATCGGTGGCACCCAGCCGGTTTTTGCCATATCCTGGCTGCCGCAAGGGCTGAAGGTGAAGGCGGCCAACTGTTTTTCCATTTCATCAGCGTTAAGCGTGATGTCGCGGCTTAAACGGTAAACCATTAAATTTTTGAACCACAGCATGATTTTTTCCCGGTCAGGTCAGTGAAACGCAGCGGGCATGATAGCGAATCAGCCGCCGGGTTTCATTGCCTAAACGGCGCTGTACTTCTACTCTGTTGATAATGCTCATCAAATGAGGAATTTTCTGTGCGTATAGGCATTGATTTAGGCGGCACCAAAACCGAGGTGATTGCGCTTGCGGACGACGGCAAACAGCGCTTTCGCCACCGCCTGCCCACTCCCAAAAATGATTATCAGCAAACCATCGCGACGATTGTCGAGCTGGTGCGTCTGGCCGAAGAGGCGACGGGCGAGCGCGGTACGGTAGGGCTTGGCATTCCAGGGTCTATTTCGCCGTACACCCGCGTGGTGAAAAACGCTAACTCAACCTGGCTTAACGGCCAGCCTTTCGATAAAGATTTGTCCGACGCCCTGCAGCGCGAAGTGCGTCTCGCCAACGACGCAAACTGTCTCGCCGTTTCCGAAGCCATCGACGGCGCGGCGGCGGGCGCGGGAATGGTCTTTGCGGTGATTATCGGCACCGGCTGCGGTGCGGGTATCGCCATCAACGGCCGCAGCCTGATTGGCGGCAACGGTACGGCCGGGGAGTGGGGGCACAACCCGCTGCCGTGGATGGACGAAGACGAGCTGCGCCATCGCGAAGAGGTACCGTGCTACTGCGGCAAGCAGGGCTGCATCGAAACCTTCGTGTCCGGCACCGGTTTTGCGCTTGATTACCAGCGCCTGAGCGGAAAACAGCTTAAGGGCAACGAGATTATGCACCTCGCCGAGCAGCAGGACCCGCTCGCGGAGCTGGCGATTAGCCGCTACGAAACGCGCCTCGCGAAATCGCTGGCCCACATCGTTAATATCCTCGATCCGGACGTCATCGTGCTGGGCGGCGGCATGAGTAACGTCGAGCGCCTTTACAAGACGGTGCCGCAGCTGGTGAAGCCGTGGGTGTTTGGCGGCGAATTTGAAACGCCGATCCGCAAGGCGGTACACGGCGATTCCAGCGGCGTGCGCGGCGCGGCGTGGCTTTGGCCGGTGGAGAAGTAAGATTTATAAGGTGGATGGCGCAAGCGCCATCCACCCTACAAATACCAGGCCTGACGTAGGTCGGATAAGCGAAGCGCCATCCGACACTGCGCAAGTCACCCGACGGCAAACTCCTTCGCTAAACGGCTGACCCCCAGCCCGTTAATCTTCTTCACCTTAATTTGCACCGGGATACGCTCCTTCATCGCCTCGACGTGGCTTATCACGCCGATGGTTTTGCCGCTGGCGTTCAGGGTATCCAGCGCGTCGAGCGCGGTGTCGAGCGTTTCCGCATCCAGCGTGCCGAAGCCTTCGTCGAGGAACAGCGAGTCGATGCGCGTTTTGTGGCTCACCAGATCCGACAGCGCCAGCGCCAGCGCAAGGCTCACCAGGAAGCTTTCGCCGCCGGACAGCGTGCGGGTGTCGCGCACCGCGTCCGCCTGCCAGGTGTCCACCACCTGTAGCTCCAGCGCCTCGCTGTCCTTGCGCTGGAGCAGGTAGCGGCCGTGCAGGCGGGTAAGCTGGTTGTTCGCCAGCCACACCAGATTGTCGAGCGTTAGCCCCTGGGCGAACTTGCGGAATTTGTCCCCCTCTTTGGAGCCAATCAGCGCGTTGAGATAGCCCCAGTCCTCCACCTGCTGCTGGCATTCGGCGATGGCCAGCATCAGCCCCTGCTGGCGCTGGCGGTTTTCCGCGTCGTGGCGAAGCTGCTGCTGGATTTGCCCCTGCCGCGTCGTGTTGTCGCGCAGCTGCTGGTTTAGCTGCTGGAGCTGCTGTTGCAGGGCGGCAAGCTCCGCGTCATCCGCAAGCGCCGTTGGGCGGGCGGCCAGATGCTCGGCCAGCGCTTTTTCCGCCTGCTGGCAAAGAATCGTCTGCTGCTGGTGCTGCTGTTCAAGCTGCTGTTTTTTCAGCTCGAGCCGCTGGCGTTCGCCCTCGTCCAGCAGCGCGGCCTGGAAGGCTTGCGCATCGCTGAACGGGCTGTCGGCCAGCGCGTTGATGAACTGTTCACGCGCCTGGGCGACGCGCGCCTCTTCCTGCTCGCGCTGCTGCCCTAGCGTTTTCCACTCGCTTTCCAGCGAGATGCATTCGGCGTGAAGCCTGTGCCAGCCTTGCAGCGCCTGGGCCTGTTCCGCCTCCGTTAGCGCAGGCGGCGCGCTGCCGTCATCGGCAAACGCCTCCAGCACGCTATCCAGCGTGGCAAGCTGCTGCTGGAGCTGCGGCAGGCGTTCGTGGTGCTGCTGCCACTTTTGGGATTCCTGCTGCCGCTGTGCAAGCCAGGCGTTCTCTTCGCCGTGGGCGGGGTGCTGCAAGCCTGCTTTTTCGAGTGCGGCGTTCAGTTCGCTACGCCCGGAGGCGATTTCGGCTTCCAGCCTGCCGTGCTGAAGCTGCGCTTTCGCAAGCTGCTCTTCAAGGACAAGCCGCTGGCTTAGCTGATTGAGCTGCTGCTCGCGGCGCTCTTCGCCTTCCAGCCACTCGTTGAGATCGTCCTCCGGCGTCAGGGCAATGTGCAGCTCCGCGCAAAGCTGCTGCCAGCGGGCGCGCAGCGTGGCCTCTTCTTCATCGAGCGTCCTGGCGGCGGCGGTGATTTTCTCCTGCTGCTGTCGCTGGGCGTCCAACAGGGCTTTGGCCGCCGAACCCTGTTCTGCAAGGGCCGATACCTCCTGCTGGAGGGCGACCAGCCGCCGCTGGTTCTCGCCGGGATGCATGGCCTGATATTCCGCCACCGCCGGGTGCTGCGTGGAACCGCAGAGCGGGCAGGGCTGGTCGGGCTGAAGATGCGCGCGCTCGGCTTCGAGGCTGACGATTCGCCGCTCCAGCTCGCAGACCTTCGCCAGATCCTCTTCGTGCCTGCGCTTCTCTTTGTACTGCTGGCGCTTGATCGCCAGCTCCGCGTCGCCCTGGGCGATCTGCTGGTCGAGAGCGGCGATCTCCTGCAAATGCTGAGATTTGCGCCTGGCCAGCGAGGCGAACTGCGGCTGTAGCGTGGCGAGCTGCTGGCGCTTAGGGCGGGCGGCGGTTATCGCCTGTAAATGAGCGCTTACTTCTTCCCCTGCGAGAACAAGCTCAACCGCAGGCTGCGCCTGAAGCTGCTGCTGGCCTGCGGCAATGTCGCGGCTTAACGCCTCGAGCTGGGCGGCGTCGCGCTGCTGCTGGGTAAACGCCATGCGCCACCCGGCAAGCTCCGCGCCCCACAGCCTGAACCTGTCGTGCATTTTTAACCACGCGTGCAGTCGTTCGCTTTCATCCCTGAGCTTTGCCGACTGGCTGGCCGCAAGCTGGCGGATTTGCTGGCGGCGCTGGGTTGCCTGCCGTAAGCGAGCATTTACTTCATCACTCTTAGCCCGCGTACTTTGCAGCGTTTTTTGATGCTCCTGTAAGCTTTGCCAGTGCGGGCGCAGCTTTTCTGCGGGCTGGGCGCGGGTCAGTTTTTCAAGCCACGGTGCCGCGTCCTGCAGCGCCTGTTCAGATGCGCTAAGCGCCTGTTTTGCCTGCTGATGGCCGCCCGTAAGCTGGGCCAGCTGGCTCAGCCACTGCTGGTTTTGCTGGAGTTTCTGCTGTTCTTCCAGCAGCGTTTTCTCCTCCAGAGTAAGCGCCTGCAAACCTGTCGTAAGCTGCTGCTGTTGCTCTTCACCTAGCAGGGCGACGCCTGCGGCCTGCGCCTGTAGGTTCTCAAGCTGGCCGCGCACGTTCTTGTGATTTTCAAACACCGCGGCGGAGACGGTGCCGTATATCTCGGTGCCGGTTAGCTCTTCGAGCAGCGAAGCGCGGTCGTTGGCATCGGCGTTTAAAAAGGCCGCGAACTGCCCCTGCGAGAGCATCATCGAGCGGGTGAAGCGGTCGTAGTCCAGGCCGGTGAGTTTGGCCGTGGCGTCGAGCTTGTCTTTTACCTTATCGGCGACGATTTTGCCGGTTTCGACCTCGGCCAGCTCTACGCGCGGGGCCTGGAGGTTGCCGTTCGCCGCGTTGCGCGCGCGGTTCTGGCTCCAGAAGGCGCGGTAGGCCACGCCTTTGACTTCAAACTCTACCTCCGCCAGACACTCGGCGGTGTCGCGCGTCATCAGGTCGTTCTGCGACTGGGAAAGGGTATTGAGGCGCGGCGTTTTGTGGTAGAGCGCAAGGCAGATGGCGTCCAGCAGCGTGGTTTTCCCCGCGCCGGTTGGCCCGGTAATGGCAAACAGGCCGTTGCTGGCGAACGGCTCCTGGGTAAAGTCGATTTTCCACTCGCCCTTCAGCGAGTTGAGGTTTTTCAGGCGCAGGCTGAGGATTTTCATGCTTGCTCCTCCGCGTCGTGCAGGCCTGCTACGGTCTGTGCGAACAGGGTACGCAGGCGCTGGGAGCGTTCTTCGGTTGTTTCTTCCTGCGCCAGGCGGCGCTCAAACACCTCTTCCACGGTTAGCTCGCTCAGCGTTTCTTTATGCTGGCGGGCGATGACCCGTTCGCGCTGTTCGCGGCTGCGGCGCAGCAGCACAACCTCTACGGGCAGGCTTTCGGTGAGCTGCTGGATGTGGCGCTGCATGTCGTGCAGGTATTCGTCGGTGGCGATTTCGATATCCAGCCAGACCTTTGGCTCCGGGGCCGCGTCGCGCCACTGTTCCAGCTGCTTTTCGATTTCAGCGAGCGAGCCTTTTATCACCGCCAGCGGCTGGCTGACGGGAACGGGGAGCGCGGTCACTTCTTTTAAAGCGCCGTCGGCAAATTCAACCAGGTAAACGCTTTTCGGCCTGCCGGTTTCGTCGAAGCTGAGCGGGATGGGGGAGCCGCTGTAGCGAATGTGTTCCGTGCCGCCGATAAGCTGGGCGCGATGGATATGCCCAAGCGCGATGTAGTCGGCGGGCGGGAAGTTTTGCGCCGGGAAGGCGTCGAGCGTGCCGATATAGATGTCGCGCACCGCGTCCGTTTTGGTGACGCCGACGGTGGTTAAATGCCCGGTGGAGATGATCGGCAGCTTCTGCTCGCCGCGCGCGGCGACGGCCGCGGCGTGACACTGCTGATAATGTTCGGTGATGGCTTCCATCAGCGAGCGCTGTTTTTCATGGCCGCTAAGCCCCGCCCGGCTGCTCTGAATGTCGCGCGGGCGCAGGAACGGGATCGGGCAGAGGATCGCGCCCGGCGTGCCGTCTTTCTTATTCAGGACTAAAGTTTGTTCGCAGGCGTCGTGCCGTACGCTTGCGATAACGCGGGCGTTCAGGCAGGCGAGCAGCTCGCGGGATTCGTTGAGCGTCGCCACGGAGTCGTGGTTTCCGGCGAGTACCACCAACTGGCAGCCGGTGCTTTGCAGCTGCACCACAAAACGGTTGTACAGCTCGCGGGCGTAGCTCGGCGGCGAGCCGGTATCAAAAATATCGCCCGCCACGATTATCGCATCCACGCTATGAAGAACGACAGCCTGCAGCAGCCAGTCGAGGAAAGCCTGATGTTCCGGCCCGCGGCTTTTGGTGTAAAAGTTCTGACCGAGGTGCCAGTCCGATGTGTGGATGATGCGCATAATCCGTCCTGTGGCAAAAAAGCGTGAGGGGGATTATAAAGGAGTCGCTGCCCACGGCCCATCGACACGTCATAATTAAAAACGTTGAGTCATCTGGCCGTCATACTTTTCATAAATCTGTAACAAATCTGACGCATACTGGCGCACAATCACTAAGAGTCGGCCTCTTTTCAACAGGGTAAATCATGGCAAGACGCATTTTAGTCGTAGAAGATGAAGCTCCAATTCGCGAAATGGTGAGCTTTGTGCTCGAACAAAACGGTTTTCAGCCGGTAGAAGCAGAAGACTATGACAGTGCGGTAAATCTATTAATTGAGCCTTTCCCCGACCTGATTCTGCTGGACTGGATGCTACCCGGCGGTTCCGGCATTCAGTTTATTAAACACCTCAAGCGCGAAGCGCTGACCCGTGAAATCCCCGTAATGATGTTGACCGCCCGTGGCGAAGAAGAAGACCGCGTGCGCGGCCTTGAGGTGGGCGCCGACGACTACATCACCAAGCCGTTTTCCCCTAAAGAGCTGGTGGCGCGTATCAAAGCCGTGATGCGCCGTATATCGCCGATGGCGGTGGAAGAGGTTATCGAAATGCAGGGGCTGAGCCTCGACCCGTCCTCGCACCGCGTGATGACCGGCGAAAACCCGCTCGATATGGGCCCGACCGAATTCAAGCTACTGCACTTTTTTATGACGCACCCGGAGCGCGTTTACAGCCGCGAGCAGCTGCTTAACCACGTGTGGGGCACCAATGTGTACGTTGAGGATCGCACGGTGGACGTGCATATCCGACGTTTGCGCAAGGCGCTGGAGACGAGCGGTCACGACCGCATGGTACAAACGGTACGCGGCACGGGTTATCGCTTTTCGACCCGTTTTTAGTTTCCCAAAAGGAGTGTGACGCGTGCTGGAACGGTTGTCATGGAAAAGGCTGGTGCTGGAGCTGCTGCTCTGCTGCATCCCGGCCGCCATCCTCGGGCTGATTTTCGGCCATCTTCCCTGGTTTTTACTCGGCGCGGTTGTTGCGCTGCTGGCCTGGCATTTCTGGAATTTACTGCGCCTGTCCTGGTGGCTGTGGGTTGACCGCAGCATGACGCCGCCGCCGGGGCGCGGCAGCTGGGAACCCCTGCTTTACGGCCTGCATCAGATGCAGCTGCGCAATAAAAAGCGGCGCAAGGAGCTGGGCAGCCTGATTAAGCGCTTTCGCAGCGGGGCGGAATCCCTGCCGGACGCGGTGGTGCTGACTACCCATGAAGGGACGATTTTCTGGTGCAACGGCCTGGCGCAGCAGCATCTCGGCCTGCGCTGGCCGGACGATAACGGGCAGAATATTTTAAACCTGCTGCGCTACCCCGAATTTACCCGCTATCTGACCGCCAAAGAGTTCACTCGCCCGCTGACGCTGGTGCTGAATAACGGTCGTCATCTGGAATTCCGCGTGATGCCCTACAGCGACGAGCAGTGGCTGCTGGTCGCGCGCGACGTGACGCAGATGCACCAGCTGGAAGGCGCGCGGCGCAACTTTTTTGCCAACGTCAGCCACGAGCTGCGCACGCCTTTAACCGTGCTGCAAGGTTACCTGGAGATGATGCAGGACCAGAGCCTGGAAGGGCCGCTGCGGGATAAAGCGCTTGGCACCATGCGCGAGCAGACGTCGCGCATGGAGGGGCTGGTGAAGCAGCTGCTGACGCTTTCGCGCATCGAGGCGGCGCCGGCGATGGTGCTTAATGAAAAAATCGACGTACCGCTGATGCTGCGCGTCGTGGAACGCGAGGCGCAGACGCTAAGCCAGCAGAAACAGACGTTACAGTTTGACGTCGATCCGTCGCTGCGCGTGTTCGGCAATGAAGAACAGCTGCGCAGCGCCATCTCCAACCTGGTCTACAACGCGGTAAACCACACGCCGGAAGGCACGCACATTACGGTGAGCTGGCACAAAACGGCGCAGGGCGCGAAGTTCAGCGTGGCGGACAACGGGCCGGGCATTTCGGCGGAGCACATTCCGCGCCTGACCGAGCGTTTCTACCGCGTGGACAAAGCGCGTTCTCGCCAGACCGGCGGCAGCGGGCTGGGGCTGGCGATAGTTAAACACGCCCTGAGCCATCACGAGGCGCGGCTGGATATTGAAAGCAGGCTCGGCAAGGGGACGACGTTTTCTTTTGTGCTGCCCGAGCGGCTGATTGCGCCGGGGGAGTAATGAAGTAGCGCCATCCAACGATTGCGTCGGATGGCGCTGGCGCTTATCCGACCTACGTTATTCAGCCTAAGGTGCTGATTGCGCCGGGGGAGTAATGAAGTTGCGCTATCCAACGATTGCGTCGGATGGCGCTGGCGCTTATCCGACCTACGTTATTCAACCTAAGGTGCTGATTGCGCCGGGGGAGTAATGAAGTTGCGCTGTCCAACGATTGCGTCGGATGGCGCTGGCGCTTATCCGACCTACGGTATTCGGCTTACGTTATCCGACCTGCGTTATTCGCCCAACAGGTTAACGCGCGCTGAACATTTATTGACCAAAACTGTCAATCTCCCTTTCCATTTCTCTCCCGCTGCGCGTTTTTTACCCTCTCGTTAACCAAAACGCGTCTTCTGGCGAAGTTTTGACCGCATGATGCACCATAATAATTTCTAATAATTGAATTTATCCACTATGTTTGTGGTTAATTTAAGGATATCAATCTGGTTTCCGGATCCCTTCTTGTCTTCAAACGCTATAAGCGTTTTAATTGCGCCCCTGGCATTAGCATACGACTGAATTTGCGTGGTAATTCGACCAACTATTCTTCGCCACCGATCGGGAACAGTGTTTTCTGCGGTCGTCATCTGCAACTGCCACTTTTTTGCCACGCTGGACGGCAGAAAAATTTGAATACTTTCAACACCACACATCCACAGGCTGCAAATATTTTATGACCCATCATTTAAAATCTCGCGACATCATCGCACTGGGCTTTATGACCTTTGCGCTCTTCGTCGGTGCGGGCAACATCATTTTCCCCCCTATGGTTGGCTTGCAGGCCGGTGAGCACGTCTGGTGGGCTTCTCTTGGCTTCCTGGTGACCGCGGTAGGTCTGCCGGTGCTGACCATCGTCGCTATTGCCCGCGTGGGCGGCGGCATTGATAGCCTAAGCTCGCCGATTGGCCGCCGCGCAGGCGTGCTGCTGGCAACGATTTGCTATCTGGCCGTAGGCCCGCTGTTCGCCACGCCGCGTACCGCAACCGTTTCTTTTGAAGTGGGGATTGCGCCGCTGACCGGCGCGGGCGAGCTGCCGCTGTTTATCTACAGCCTGGTCTATTTCGCGATGGTTATCGGCATTTCCCTTTATCCCGGCAAGCTGCTGGATACCGTCGGCCACGTGCTGGCCCCGGTGAAAATCGTGGCGCTGCTGGTGCTGTCTGCGGGCGCGCTGCTGTGGCCTGCCGGTGGCGTGAGCACCGCGACCGAAGCCTATCAGAACGCGGCGTTCTCCAACGGCTTTGTTAACGGTTACCTGACGATGGATACCCTGGCCTCGCTGGTGTTTGGTATCGTCATTGTGAACGCCGCTCGCTCTCGCGGCGTGACCGAATCCCGTCTGCTGACGCGCTACACCATCTGGGCTGGCCTGATTGCAGGCGTTGGCTTAACGCTGATTTACCTGACGCTGTTCCGTCTGGGTTCCGACAGCGCGACGCTGGTTGCTGACCAGAACGCTAACGGCGCGACGATCCTGCACGCTTACGTAGCGCACACCTTCGGCGGCGCGGGCAGCTTCTTCCTCGCCGCGCTGATTTTCCTCGCCTGTATGGTGACGGCGGTTGGCCTGACCTGCGCCTGCGCAGAGTTCTTTAGCCAGTATCTGCCGCTGTCCTACCGCTCGCTGGTCTTTATCCTCGGCCTGTTCTCCATGGTGGTGTCGAACCTCGGCTTAAGCCACCTGATTCAGGTTTCCATTCCGGTGCTGACGGCGATTTATCCGCCATGTATCGCGCTGGTGGTGTTGAGCTTTACCCGTCCGTGGTGGCACAACTCAACGCGTGTGATCGCACCGGCGATGCTCATCAGCACATTGTTTGGTATCATTGACGGGATCAAGGCTTCGGCCATCAGCGATATGCTGCCAGCATGGACTGCGCGCTTACCGCTTGCGGATCAAGGTTTAGCGTGGGTATTACCGACCGTCGCGATGGTTGTCATCGCCGTGGTTTGGGACCGCGCAGCAGGGCGACAGGTTACTTCGAACGCCCACTAAAAATTTGTTTGTTGTTTAACCACGGGGCAATGCTCCGTGGTTTTTTATTTGTTGAGAGTGTACGGAACGATGGAAAACCAGAATAAGCTCAAGCGTGGTTTGAGCACCCGGCACATACGCTTTATGGCGCTGGGTTCAGCAATTGGCACGGGGTTGTTTTACGGTTCGGCAGACGCCATCAAGATGGCGGGCCCGAGCGTGCTGCTGGCTTACATTATCGGCGGCGTGGCGGCTTATATCATCATGCGCGCGCTGGGCGAGATGTCGGTGCATAACCCGGCGGCCAGCTCGTTTTCCCGTTACGCTCAGGACAACCTGGGGCCGCTTGCCGGGTACATTACCGGCTGGACCTACTGCTTTGAGATTCTGATTGTCGCCATCGCCGACGTCACCGCGTTCGGGATTTATATGGGCGTCTGGTTCCCGGCGGTGCCGCACTGGGTGTGGGTGCTGAGCGTGGTGCTGATTATCTGCGCCGTCAACCTGATGAGCGTCAAGGTGTTCGGCGAGCTGGAGTTCTGGTTCTCGTTCTTTAAGGTCGCCACCATCATCATTATGATTCTTGCCGGGATCGGCATTATCGTTTGGGGTATCGGCAACGGCGGCCAGGCGACGGGCATTCACAACCTGTGGACCAACGGCGGCTTCTTCAGCAACGGCTGGATAGGCATGGTGATGTCGCTCCAGATGGTGATGTTCGCCTACGGCGGTATCGAAATCATCGGTATCACCGCCGGGGAAGCAAAAGACCCGCAGAAATCCATTCCGCGCGCCATTAACTCCGTTCCGCTGCGTATCCTGGTGTTCTACGTGGGCACGCTGTTTGTGATTATGTCCATTTATCCGTGGAACCAGGTGGGCACCTCCGGCAGCCCGTTCGTGCTGACCTTCCAGCATATGGGTATTACCATCGCGGCGGGGATCCTGAACTTCGTGGTGATCACCGCGTCGCTTTCTGCGATTAACAGCGACGTGTTCGGCGTTGGCCGTATGCTGCACGGGATGGCGGAGCAGGGCAGCGCGCCTAAGGTGTTTGCTAAGACTTCCCGCAACGGCATTCCGTTCGTTACCGTGCTGGTGATGAGCCTCGCCATGCTGCTGGCGGTGTACCTCAACTACATCATGCCGGAAAACGTCTTCCTGGTGATTGCGTCCCTTGCCACCTTCGCGACGGTTTGGGTGTGGATTATGATCCTGCTTTCCCAGATTGCCTTCCGCCGCAGGCTGTCAAAAGAAGAGGCGAAGGAGCTGAAGTTCCCGGTGCCGGGCGGCGTGGCAACCACCGTTGTTGGCCTCGTGTTCCTGGTGTTTATCATCGCGCTGATCGGCTGGCACCCGGAAACCCGCATTTCGCTGTACGTCGGCTGTGCGTGGATTGCCCTGCTGCTGGTGGGATGGGTGTTTAAACGCCGCCGCGCGGTGGCCTGCGAAAGCCGGTAAGTTCTGAGCTTAATGGCGGATGGCGCTGCGCTTATCCGCCCTACGGCTCGGACTTTGGGTTGGACGTGGCGGGCTTTTTGCCAGGGCTGAAACTTGCGGCGGATGGCGCTGCGTTTATCCGCCCTACAACGGGGCGAAGCGCCATCCGCCGAAAATGATCTTCACTCTGAAAGGCCTCGCTCGAGGCCTTTTTTATTTTAGCGGTACGACCGTCACCTGCGCTTTCGGCGCGTTCTGTGCCAGCAGCTTATCCGGGGCGCAGTCTCGGATCACTTTGCCGTTTTTAACCACCAGCACACGGTCAAAGTATTTCAACAGGTAGCGGCGGTGCGTCACCATCAGCAGCGTTTTCCCGCCGATGAACTGGTCGAGATTATCGAAAATATGCTGCTCGGTCTGCTCGTCGAGGTTTGAGGTCGGCTCATCCCATAGGAAAACGCGGGCGTCGCTGCTCAGGCTGCGCGCAAGAAGCAGCTGCTGGCTCTGGCCCGATGACAGGTTTTTGGCCATAAAGCTTACCGGATAGCGCAGCCCCATCGGGTGTTGCAGCACGAAACCGCAGCGGGCGGCCTGTAGCGCGGCGACCACTTTTTGACGATCGCTGCCGCTCTTCAGCTGCAGGTTGCTCTCCACGGTGCCGGTAAACAGCGCGTCGTGGTTGGTGACCATGCTGATAAACTGCGAGTAGAAGTTCTGCGCCAGGTGGCGGGTGTTAAAACCGTCGTACATCACCACGCCCTGCGTCGGCATGCAGAAACCGGAAAGCAGCGACATCAGCGAGCTTTTTCCCGCGCCGCATTCGCCGATAATCGCCACTTTCTGCCCGGCAGGGATCTCCAGATTAAGGTTATCGATAACGAGCGGCGTCTGCGGGTCGTACTGATAGCTGACGCCCTTAAGCGAAATATTCCCCTCTACGCTCCCCACGGTTTGCAAAACCACCGGCTCCTGGTCGGTTTGCGGAAGAAAGATCTTCATCAGATCGTTGATGCTTTTACGCGAGGTAAACACGGTCAGCAGCGTGGACGACATGCCGGAAATAATGCCGGACATGCGCCCGGAAACGATGACCGAAGAGATAATCGCGCCGGTAGTAATTTCCCCGCGAATCACCATAAAGAAGGCGAACAGCATCAACAGGATCTGATTGAGGTTAGACAGCGCCGCCAGCCCGCTTTGGTAAAACACGTTGGCTTTACGGATTTGCAGGCTGAGGAAGGACTGCTCGTTGGAGCTGTTCACCCAGCTGGTCATCAGGCTGCGGTTGTTCATCGTGTGGATCATGCGAATGGAATAAAGCACTTCGGTGATGAACACGTTGCGGTTGGACTGGTTGTCTTTAACCCGATCCATCAACACGTTGGTGTAACGGTAATTCAGATACGCCATGCCTAACGAAAGGGCAAGAATAAGCAGCGGCACGACGACCAGCACGCCAAGGTTGATATAAATAACGATGACGAAAATTAGAAATATGGGAATATCCGCGGCGCGCTGAAAGAGCGAGTTGAGCAGGACGGGTTTAATTTTTTGAAATTCATTCCACAAAATAAACGCCGAGGACATCGAGCCGCCTTTTTTTCCGTTGTAGAAAAGGGCTTCCAGAAAAGAGACATCAATGCTGATATCTTCGCGGCGCGAAACGATGGACTGATAGATATCTTTTGACGAGCGCAGCAGAAATTCAAAAATAATGAATACCAGCACGATGGCGGCGACGCCAAACAGCGACGAATAGGAGGCGCTGGGCACCAGCTTGTCATAATAGAGGTTGCTGAAAACCGGGATGGTCAGGGCGAAAAGCGCCATAAACAGCGAAGAGAAAAAATACTTCGCGTAGAAGGTTTTGTTTTCCTTCAGCCCCTTTTTCAGGATATGGCCCAGCTGGATGCTGTCGACCACGTTGGTCAGCGGCTGGAGCGTGTAGGCGGCGAGCTGCCTTAGCGCCTGCGGCTCAAGCGAAACCAGCTCGGTTTCCTGGTCGGGCGTTACCAGCTGTAGCTGCCCTTCAATGCAGCCGACGCAAACCAGCCACTGTAGCGAAGGGGTCAACAGCAGCAGCGGCATGCTTTCATTTAGCAGGTCGTCAGCCTGTGAAAAAAACACGCTGTTTATCGACAGGCCGAGGGACAGAAAATGGTTTTTTATCTGCGTATCGTGCTCAAAGTTGCCTTGAACATATTCTTTAAGGTCGATAGACGTTTGCTCGTCATTAATTTCAATACTCGAGCCGTGGCTGCGAGCAATATAGGCCAGCGCTCCGTTTAGTTTGAGATCGTAGCTGGACAGATCGATATTCATGAACCTATTTCCTTATGCCTCTGCCGCCGGAGCGGCAGAGGTTATGTCGTCTGAGCTTTCAGCCCCGTTATGCGTGATGGTCGCCGTCGGTTAATTCATCGACCGGCAGCGAGCTCATTGCTTCGTTAACAAAGATCTGCTGATTTACGGCAGGATTACCCGTCTGTGAGGCTTCAACCTGGTCTTCCTTCGGCTCGTCGGCCATCGCTTTCAGAATCTGGCCCGACGAGGTGTCGATGGTAAATTCGACGGTTTGCATCTGGCTGTTTCCGGCGGTGTCGGTTGAGCTAACGGTCAGGCTGTACGGCCCGTCGAGAAGGGCGGTCGGTATCTCGAAGATGGCCTGATGGTTAGCGTCGAGCGTCAGGCTGTGCTGCTCGGTGTTGAACGTCACGCTTGCCTGCTGGGTATCCGCCGGGAAGTCAAACTGCAGCGTCGGCTGGCTGCTTTCCAGCACCAGCGGCGCGCCTGCCGTGCCGTCAGCATCGTCCGCCGAAGAAACGCTGGCCGCTTCTGCCGTGGTATCAACGGTGAAATCGACACGGCTGCTGGTGCTGTTGCCGCTACCGTCCGTGGCCGTGACGTTCAGGGTATATTGCCCGTCCGCCAGCGCAGCTATCGGCGTGAACTGCCAGCTGCCGTTCTCAAGCGTTGCCTGATAGTCATTGCCGTTAAGCGAGACCCTGACCTCAGTAACATCGCTGTCGATGTTGCTCAGCATGAAGGTCGGCGTGGTGTCGTTGGTGCGCATATCGCCCGCCACGCCGCTGTCCGAAGCCGCCGACATCTGGATTTCCGGATGGGTTTCCATATCGTCGATTTGTAACGGGCTGCTGGCGTTTCCGGCCTCGTCCTGCATCACAAGCGTCAGCTTGCCGTCTGCCGGATAGTCAAACACCGCAAGCCAGCTCCCCGTGCCGTCCACTTTGGTCGAGGTAATTTCGTTACCCCGGCCGTCCTTGATAACCAGCGTAGAACCGACTTCGCCTTTACCGGAGAACACCCAAAGTCCGCTGTCTTCGATATAGGTTGAGCTGCTAATCGTCGGCACGTTTGGCGCAGTCCAGTCCACCAGGATGTCGCGATCGAGCGTCTGGGTATTGCGTGCCTTATCGGTCATAGTAAAGGTGAGCGAATGATCCCCTTCGCTTAAGGCCGGTGCGGTCAGCTGCCAGGTGCCGTCTGCGGCAATCGCTACCGAGGCAACGATCGCGCCCGCCAGCATCAGCGTAACGGTCGCGCCCGCCTCGCCGCGGCCAAAGTAGGTCGTGGTGGCGCTGTTTACCGCCCATTTATCAGACGTGCCTTTGTTATCCGTGACGTCCACGGTGAACTCGCTGATTTGGGTATCGACAACCATGCTGAAGGAGGCCGATTTAGCATTCCCCGCGCGGTCATTAGAGGACACGGTGACGCTGATATCCCCTTCGGCAAGGGCAATTTTATTCACGCTTGTCGACCAGCGCCCCTGGGCGTTCGCCCAGACCTCACCCACCTGCAGGCCGTTGAACGCGATCCGCACCATGCTTCCGGCTTCCGCAAGCCCGGACAGCTGCAGATTCTGGGAAACGTCGTTGATATAGATAACGCCGCCTGTGGTCAGGTCCGCCGCGTCTGAACCGTTCACGGTATCAAGGGTAATCGGCGTGTTGTTAACGGTGTCCACCGTGAAGCTATAGCTGCCGCTGCTGGCCGTGTTGCCCGCCGCATCGGTAATGGAAAATTCGATGTTGTGCTGGCCGTCGGCAAGCGCGGTAGGGGCGGTGTATCTCAGGCTTCGGCCGCTCAGGGTTACCGTTTCGATATAAACGCCGTCGATGGTGACCCGCACCGGCTGCCCCACTTCGCCCTGGATCTCAAAGACCGGACGGCTAGCGTTGGTTACGCGGTCATCGCTATAAATGCCGTTATCGCTGGTGAACTTGGTGATGCTGATTTCCGTAACGGTGTCGATGACCACCAGCAGTCGCGACGAGTCGGCGGTGTTCAGCGCGGCGTCTTCGGCGACGACGCGAACTGAATATTCACCGTCCGCCAGATTGTTCGGCTGCTGCCACGTCCATTGGCCGTTGCCGTCGGCGGTAACGGTATCAACGACCCGCTCATTGATCAGAATCGACACCGTTGCGCCCGCTTCGGCGGTACCGTGGAAGGACGGCATTTTGACGTTGGTGATCAGGTCGCTTTTGCTGCCCGAGTTGGCGCTATCGTCCAGCAAAATGGTGGGGTAGGCAGTACGGCTGTCGAGCTTAATCGATTGTTCAGGGCTGGTTTCCTGGTTACCGGCAATATCGGTGATGGTGACCGAAACTGTATAATCGCCGTCGTTTTTAAGCACCACCGGAATCGACCATTCGCCGTTGTTCCCAACGTTGGTTTCCGCGGCCACTTTGCCGTTGACCGTTACCTGCACTCGCGCACCCACTTCCCCGGTGCCGCTCATCGTTTGTGCCTGCGATTTGGTCAGCGCGGGCAGCGAGCTGACGGTAAAGTCGCTAATCACGCTGTCGACGACTACCGTTGCGACATTCGACTCGGCAACGTTTCCGGCAAGGTCGGTTGAGATAAATTTGACGCTGTATGCGCCGTCAGCGCGGTTGCCCAGGCTGTAGGTCGCAATGCCGCTGGCATCGGCGACGATCGTGGTCACTTTGACATTATTGACGTAGACATCCACGGACGCGGCGGGGTCGGTCAGCGCGGATACCGAAGGCGTTTTGTCGTTGGTGATCAGGTCGTAGACGTCGCCGCTGTTGCTGTCGCGGGTAAGGCTGATGTCGGTAATGTCGTTTTGGGTATCGCACTCAATGCTGAAGTTTTTCTGCGTGGCGTTGCCCGCGGCGTCTTCCGCCTTCACCACAAAATTATTTTGGCCCTTCGTTAAGGTTATCTGACGCGACCAGCTGCCGTTTGCACCCGCGGTTACGCTGCCGATGGCGGTTCCCGCTGCGTTAAAGATAGTTACCTTCGCATTGGCTTCGGCGGTGCCTTCCAGGGTGACGGACGTTTTGCTGGTAATACGGTCGCTGTTGCTGGCACCCGTGTCGTCAGCCGCACGCAGGCTGACCGTCAGCGCCGCCATCTGCGTATCCAGCACGACATTCTGAGCCGGGAAGGTGCGCACGTTTCCGGCAACGTCGGTGACTCTTAGGCTGATGTTATGCGCGCCGTCCGCGCCCATGTTCGGCAGCGTGACCGACCACGATCCGTCGTTGGCGGTGGCGGTATCAATCACCACGTTGCCGTCAACCATCACGGCGATGCGCGCGCCCGCTTCAGAAACGCCGTTGACGAGCGGCGTTTTGTCATTCAGATAGCCGTTCTCGTTCAGCGCCGGGATGTTCCACGTCATATCATTGACGTGGGTATCAATCACCAGCTGGGCAACGTCGGAATCAATCGGCAGCTTGGTGTTCGGGTCGGTGATGCTGACTTTAACCGAATAGGTGCCCTCGGCCTGGGCCGGCAGCGCGAAGCTGTAGCGGCCCGTTGAGTCCGTTTGCGTCGTGCCCGCCGCCCGGCCGTTAAGGTAAACGGTGACGGTGGTGCCCGGCAGCGTAACCCCGGTGAGCGTAGGGGCGCTGAATTTAGTAATAAAATCGCCCAGCGCGCCGGAATCCGTTGAGTTAACGAGCATCAGCGAAGGCGGCGTGATATCGACAATCGGAATAATAAAGTCGAACGAGGCTTCCGGCGAAACGTTGCCCGCCCGGTCGGTGGCCTGCACCGTCACCAGGTGATCGCCGGAAAGCAGGGCATCCGGCGGCGTCCATTGCCATGTGCCGGTGCTGTCCACCGTAACGCTTGCGACCGCTACGCCGTCAATCTTGATGCGCAGCGTCGCGCCCGCCTCGGCAACGCCGCTAAATTCCGGCGTCAGGTCGAGCGCTTCATGCATGTTGGACGGGTCGGACATCGTCAGCGCCACGGAAGGCGTCGCGGTCGTGGTATCGATAACAATATTCAGGCTTTGCGTTTTCTCGTTGCCCGCGGCGTCTTCCGCTCTCACCGTCACCGTGTACTCGCCTTCGGCCAGCGCGTTAAGCGTCGCGCTCCAGCTTCCGTCCGGGTTAGGCGTGACGTTTTGCGTCGCCACCTGTGCGCCCTGCTTGTCGCGAACGGTCAGCTGCAGCGTCGCGCCCGCATCCGTCATGCCCTGGAGGGTTGGCGTGGTGTCGTTGGTGAGCTTGTCGTTTTGCGAGACCCCTGAATCCGATGATGCCGCCAGATCGACCGACAGCACAATCGTGGTATCGATGGTAAAGCTGAGGCTGCTTTGCGCCTGGTTACCGGCCTTATCGGTGGCGGTCACGACGGCGGTGTAGCTGCCGTCGCTGAGCCTGCTCGGCTGTACGGTCCACACGCCCTGGCCGTTTTGCGTGGCGTTAAAGTTCGAACCGCCAATGGCGACCTGCACCCTGTCGATGTCCGACGGGATGTTATTGAGCGTGAAGATCGGCTGATTGTTTTTCGTCAGGTTATCCGACGAGCTGATACCGGTGTCGCTGCTGCTATTCATATCAATAGTTGGCGTCGGGATCTGGGTATCAATGGTAAAGGTCAGGCTGCTTTGCGTCTTGTTACCCGCCACGTCGGTCAGTTCGGTAACCAGCGTGTAGGTGCCGTCGCTCAGCGTGCGTTCTGCGGTGTAAATCCAGCGTCCCTGGGCATTCTTCGTCAGCTGCACCGTGCTCCCGTTCAGCGTAGCGGTGACGGCCGACAGCGGCTCCCCGGCCCGCACTTCGAAACGCGGCACGTTAACGTTGGTCAGGTTATCTTTGGCGTTGCTCCCTGAATCATCCATTAGCACGATTTCCGCGCCCTGGACTGCGGTATCCAGCGTGAAGTTATAGCTGGTGGTGCCACGGTTGCCGACGTTATCGGTGAAGGTCACCCTCAGCTCGTAATCGCCGTCGCTCAGGTTCACGTTAGCCGGAACATCCCACCAGGTGGCGCTTTTACTCACGTTATAGCTTTGGCCGTTCAGCTCAACGGTAATGCTGTTGAGGTCTGACGGCGCGCCGCCGATGGTAAAGCGCGGGTGCTTCTGATAGGTGATGGTGTCGGTGATGACGCCGGTGTTATCCGCATCGCGCATCGCAACGACAGGCTCAGGGCACTGGGTGTCGACGACGATCGTCATGCTGCCGGTTTTGCTGTTACCCGCGTTGTCCTCGGAGCGCACCGAAACGTCGTACTGGCCGTCAGCAAGCGCGTCGGCGGAGGGCAGCTGGAAGGTCCACTGACCGCCGGTCTTCTGCACGTCGTAAACCTTGCCGTTAAGCGTAATGGTGACCAGGTGAATATCCGCAGCGCCTACGCCGGTGACGGTAAAGGACGGCGTGGTGTCCTTGGTCTGGTTATCCGTTGACGAGTAGCCGGTGTCGCTGCTGGTGTCCAAATCGAGTGCCGGGGTTTCAATGGTTTTATCCACCGTGAACGGCAGCGTCGTGCTGGCGTTATTGCCCGCGCGATCGGTGACGTTCACCACCAGCGTGTGGTCGCCTTCGGTCAGGGTCGGCGCGGTAAACATCCATTTTCCTGACGGATTTTTGGTGACGACCGAGGACACGCCGTTAAGCACGGCGGTCACGGAAACCACGTCCGCCGGTACCGAAATCTCGAAGGTTGGGGCATTGACGCTGGTGTAGTTGTCGCTGTTGGAATAGCCGGTATCGTCGCCTTCGATAAAATCAACGGCGACGGTGGTGGTGGTGTCCACGGTAAAGGTCAGCGAGCTTTCTGCGGTGTTGCCCGCTTTATCGGTAATCGTGGTGACCAGCGTGTAGCTGCCGTCGGCAAGCGGTGCCGAAGGCTTAAAGCTTACCGGCAGCGTGCTAAGCGATACCGGATAGTCCTGACCGTTCAGCCGAACGCTCATGCTCCAGGCATCCGTTGGGACGTTGGTGAACAGGAAGGTCGGCTGCCCGTTGCTGGTGTAGTTATCCGTAGCGCTGATGCCGGTATCATCCGCATCGCGCAGATCGCTGGTGACGGGCAGCAGCGTGGTGTCGATCTCAAAGGAGATGGTCTGCGAGGTACTGTTGCCCGCGTCGTCCTGCGCGGTCACCAGCAGCGTATGCGCGCCGTCGCCTAAGGCGCTGCAAGGGAAGGTCCACTTGCCGCCCGTTTTGACCAGATCGATTTCCGATCCGTTGTCCAGCTTGACGGAAACGTGGGTGACGTCGGCAGGCACCTGAATCTCAAACGAAGGGCTGGTGTCGTTGGTCAGGCGGTCGCTGTCGGCGTAGCCGCTGTCCACGGTCATCACCACGTTGTTGATGGTGACGGCGGTATCGATCTCGAAGTTCAGCTCGGCGTTGGCAACGTTGCCCGCTTTGTCCGTCGCGGTGGCGACTAACTTATAGTTGCCGTCGGTCAGGGCTGGCGCGGTCCATGACCAGTTGCCGCCCGCGTCCTTCACGATGTTGTAGGTGACGTTATTCAGCGATACCTGCAGCGTGTGCACGTCGGTATCCAGATTGCTGAATGAGAACTGCGGCGTGGTGTTACGGGTTTTATTATCGCTGCTGCTGTCGCCGGTATCGGATGCGGTGAGCATGTCGATAACCGGTGCGTTAACACGGGTATCGACTACAAAATCCAGGCTGTTGCTGCGGGTGTTGCCCGCCGCGTCCCGCACTTCAACCTGCAGGGTGTAAGTGTCGTCCGTCAGGTTGTTGGCGGGGCGATAAATCCAGTTGCCGCTAGCGTCTTTCGTGACTTCAACGGTGTTGCCTTTCAGCGTGACCATCATGCGGGTCACGTCGGCATCGACGTTGGTCATGACGAACGAGGGGCGGGTGTTCATGGTCAGCCGGTCGTTTGCGTCAAAGCCGGTGTCATCGGCGCTGGCAAGCGCGATGGTCGGAAGCGAGATCTGGTTATCAAAGGTGATGGTTTTGCTGCTGGTCGCCTGGTTGCCCGCAACGTCCGTCGCGACGACGACCAGGGTGTAATCCCCGCTCGAGGTGAGCGTCGGGGCGGTGACTTCCCACACGCCACTGCCGGTTTGCGTAACGGTGCAAGGCAGGCCGTTGAGCGTTGCTACAACGGTTTGCACGTCCGCAGGTGTGGTCACCGAGAATTTCGGCAGGCTGGCGTTTGTCACGTTGTCGGTCGCGGAATCCCCGGAGTCGTTCATCAGCGTGATGGTGTTGACGGCGGTGACGGTATCCACTTCAAAACTCAGGGAGCTGCTGCGCGTGTTTCCCGCGGTATCGGTCACGTTCACCACCAGCTCGTAGCTGTTGTCGGCTAAGGCGACCGACGGCATAAACGTGTAGGTACCGTCGCTTTGCGGGCGTATCACCGTGGTCTGCCCGTCAAGCGTAACGGTCACGCTTATCACGTCCGCAGGAATGTTGCCGAACGCGAAGCGCGGCGTTCTCACGTTGGTGATGTTGTCCGTGGCGTTTGCGCTGTCGTCGGCGGTCAGCAGATCGATGGTCAGCGGGGACAGCTCGGTATCAACGACGAAGTTTTGATCGAGCGTGGCGCTATTGCCCGCCAGATCGCTCACCGTGATGTGCAGAACGTGCGTGCCGTCGGCGGTGGTGTCCGACAGCGTAAAGACCCACTTGCCGCCGATCAGCACCGCGCTGCGGCTTTGGCCGTTGTCCAGCGCAACGGTTACCGTATAGGCGTCGGCAGGCGCGTCAATACTAAAGGCCGAGTCTTTTTTATTGGTGCGCCAGTCATTCTGTAAGCCGGTGTCATCCGTAAGCGTAACGCTGTCCACGCTGGTGTGGGTGTCGATTTTGACGGTCTGGGTGACGGTTTTCTGGTTACCCGCGTCGTCGGTGACCGTGAGCGTAACGTCGTAGGTTGCTTCCGGCAGGGCGGTGCCCGGCGTAAACGACCAGACGCCCGCGTTGTTCACGGCCTGATACTCAACGCCGCCAATATTCAGCTTCACGCTGTGCACGTCGGCGTCGACGTTGCCGATGACAAATTTTGGCTTCGTTTCGCGGGTGATCCCGTCGTTGTCGCTGTAGCCGGAATCGTCGCTCACGGCGATCGCAAGCGTTGGGAGAGACAGCGTGGTATCCACGCTGAATGACAGCGAGCTTTGCTGGGTATTTCCGGCCCGGTCGGTGACCGTTACGGATAGCGCGTGATCGCCTTCTGCCAGCGCGGCGGGCACGGAGAACTGCCAGTTGCCGTCGCTACCTTTAAGCGCCGCGACCGGCGTACCGTTATCCAGCGAGACAAGCACCTGCACGGCGTCGGTGTCGGTTGTGATAGCGAAGCCCGGCGTGGTGTCGTTGGTCAGGTTGTCGCCTTTTACGCCGGTGTCGTCGCTGAGCGTAATCGCGGGCGCGGCCGTGACGGTATCGACCGTGACGGACAGCGGGGCCGACGTAATCACGTTGCCTGCGGCATCGGTCGCGCGAACCTGCACGCTGTAGGTCGCGTCGTTCAGGGCCGTGCCCGGCGTGAAGCTCCAGCTGTCGCCGCTCTTAATTGCCGGATAGCTGACGCCGTCAATCAGCACGTCAATGTTCACCACGTCCGGCTGAACGTTGCCGATGGCGAAGGTTGGCGTCGTGTCGCTCGTCCAGTTATCCGACGTGCTGATGCCCGAGTCGGAGGAATCGACCAGATCGATAGTCGGCGCGGTGATGCCGGTATCAACGGTGAACGCCCGCGAGCTTTGGCTGGTGTTGCCCGCGCCGTCGGTCGCCATGACCTGGATATCGTGCTCGCCGTCGCCGAGCGCGGCGGGAACGTTGTAATGCCAGCGGCCATCGCTGTCTTTCACGGCGGCAACGGCCGCGCCGCCGTCGATGGAAACCATGACGGTTGCGACGTCGCTGTCCGTCACGATGCCGAAGCCCGGCGTCGTGTCGTTAGTAATGTTGTCGCCTTTGACGCCGCTGTCGTCGGTGAGGGTAATCGCAGGCGCGGCGGTGACGGTATCGACCTTAACGACAAGCGTTGCGGAGGTTGCGGTGTTGCCCGCCGCATCCGTGGCTCTGACCTGAATCTGGCGGTCGCCGTCCGGCAGCGGCGCGTTCGGGGTAAAGCTCCAGCTGCCGTTTGCGTTGACGGCGTTGTAGCTTGTGCCGTCGATCAGCACTTCCACGGCCACCACGTCGGCGTCGAGGTTACCGGCGCTGAAGGTCGGCTTCGCGTTGTTCGTCCAGTTGTCGGTACTGCTTACGCCGCTGTCGGCGCTATCAAGCATATCGACGGTTGGCGTCTGGATCTGCGTGTCGATGGTGAAGGAGAGCGAGCTTTGATTGGCGTTGCCCGCGCCGTCGGTAACGGTGACGGACAGGGAGTGTGCGCCGTCGGTTAAGGTCGCCGGGGCCGCGAAGCGCCACAGGCCGTCGCTGTCTTTGGTGGCGGCGAGGGCGGTGCCGTTATCCAGCGTCACCATGACCTGCGCCGCGTCGGTATCGGTCGTGATAGCGAAGCCTGGTTTAGTGCTGTTGGTGACGTTGTCGCCTTTAATGCCGGAGTCATCGCTCAGCGTGATGCCCGGTGCGGCGGTAACCGTGTCGACATTGATGGTCAGCGAGGCCGACGTTGCGGTGTTGCCCGCCGCGTCGGTGGCTCTGATCTGCACGCTGTGATCGCCGTCCGCCAGCGCGGAGGTCGCGCTGAAGCTCCAGCTACCGGCCGTATTGACCGCGCTGTAGCTGACGCCGTCGATCAGCACGTCCACGGTGACCACGTCGGCGTCGACGTTGCCGATGGCAAAGCCCGGCAGGGTGCTGTTCGTCCAGTTGTCGGTGCGGCTGGTGCCGCTGTCGGAGGCGTCGAGCAGATCGACCGTCGGGATACTGATAGTGGTATCGACCGAGAAGGCCAGCGCGTTCTGGCTGGTGTTGCCCGCCCCGTCCGTGACGTTGACCGTCAGCGTGTGCGCCCCGTCGGCAAGCTCCGTGGGCACGTTGTAATGCCAGCGTCCGTCGCTGTCTTTGGTGGCGGCGAATGCCGTGCCGTTATCCAGCGTCACCGTCACCTGCGCCGCGTCATCGTCGGTGGCGATGGCAAAGCCCGGCGTGGTGTCGTTGGTGATGTTGTCGCCTTTAACGCCGGTATCATCGCTAAGGGTGATAACGGGCGCGGCGGTGACGGTGTCGACGGTGATGGTCAGCGCAGCTGACGTGGCGGTGTTGCCTGCCGCATCGGCTACCTGAACCTGAATCTCATGCTCGCCGTCGGACAGCGGGGTAGCCGGAGTGAAGCTCCACGCATCGCCCGTTTTGGTGGCGGCGTAGCGGGTGCCGTCAACCAGCACGTCGACGCTAATCACGTCGCTGTCGATATCGCCGATGGCAAACGACGGCGTGGTGTCGCGGGTCAGGTTGTCCGTGCTGCTGGTGCCCGTGTCGGAGCCGTCCAGCAGATCGACGGTCGGCGTGCGTAACGCCACATCGACGGTGAACGACAGCGAGTTCTGGTTGGTGTTGCCCGCGCCGTCGGTAACGGTGACGGTCAGGGTATGTTCCCCTTCGGTCAGCGCGGCCGGGACGTTGTAATGCCAGTGCCCATCGCTGTCTTTGACCGCCGAAACCGGCGTGCCGTTGTCGAGAGTGACGGTGGCGCGCACCACGTCGGCGTCGGTGGCAATGGCGAAGCCCGGCGTCACGCTATTGGTCAGGTTGTCGTCTTTCACGCCGGTATCGTCGTTAAGCGTGATGTCCGGCGCGGCGGTGACGGTATCAATGGTCACCTGCAGCGTGGAGGAGGCGGCGACGTTGCCCGCGGCGTCGGTCACGCGAACCTGCACGTCGTAGCGGGCGTCCGGCAGCGCGCTGTCCGGCGTGAATTCCCAGCTGCCGTTATTATCCTGCGTCGCCTTATGACTGACGCCGTTAATCAGCACTTCCACGTTCACGGCGTCGGCGTCGATATTGCCAATGGCGAAGGACGGGGTCGCGTCGCGGGTCCAGCCGTCGGATGCGCTGTTGCCGGTGTCGGATGCGTTAATCAGATCGAGCGTTGGCGTCGCAAGCCGGGTGTCGATGTTAAACGACAGGGCGTTTTGACGGCTGTTGCCCGCCCCATCCATCACGCTTACGGACAGCGTGTGCGCCCCGTCCGACAGCGCGGCAGGCACGGTGTACTGCCACTGGCCGTCGCGGGTTTTCGTCGCGGCAACGGCGGCACCGTTGTCCAACTGCACCATCACTTCAACGACGTCGACATCCGTCGCAATGCTAAAGCCCGGCGTAACGTTATTGCTGAGGTTGTCGCCCAGCACGCCGGTGTCGTCGCTCAGGGTGATGGCTGGCAGGGCCGTGGTGGTATCAATCGTCACCGGCATCGGGGCGGAGGTGGTCACGTTGCCCGCGATATCCGTTACGCGGACCTGGACGTCGTAAACCGCGTCAGGCAGGGCCGGGTTCGGCGTGAAGCTCCAGCTGGCGCCATTTTTTTCCGCCGCATAGCTTATGCCGTTGATGAGAACCTCGACGGAGGCCGCGTCGCTATCCACGTTGCCAAGTGCGAAGGTTGGCGTAGAGTCCTGCGTCCAGTTGTCCGTAGCGCTAATGCCGCTGTCGGAGGCGTCAACCAGGTCTACCGTTGCCGTTTGCAGCTGCGTATCCACCGAGAACGCCAGGGTATTTTGATTGGTATTGCCCGCGCTGTCTGTCACGGTCACCGTCAGGCTGTGCGTGCCGTCTGCGAGCGCGCTCGGGGGAGAGAAATGCCAGCGGCCTTCGCCGTCCTGCGTTGCCGCAAGCGCGGTGCCGTTATCGAGAATCGCGCTAACCTGCACGACGTCGCCGTCGGTGGTGATAGCGAAACCTGGGGTAACGACATTGGTTAAATTATCGCCGGGCTGGCCGCTGTCATCGGTCAGGGTGATGGCTGGCGCAGCGGTGACGGTGTCAATCGTGACCAGCAGCGGACTGGAGGTTCGGCTGTTTCCCGCCGCGTCGGTCGCCCGCACCTGGAAGCTGTAAACCGCGTCCGGCAGAGGAGCATCCGGCGTGAAGCTCCAGGTACCGGCCGTATTGACCGCGCTGTAGCTGACGCCGTCGATCAGCACCTCCACGGCGACCACGTCGGCGTCCATGTTACCCAGGGCAAAAGACGGCTGCGTGTTTTTGGTGCGGTCATCCGCGCTGCTGACGCCGGTGTCGGCGCTGTCTACCAGATCGATGGTCGGCGTTTGCAGCTGGGTATCAATGGTAAACGTCAGGCTATTTTGCTGGGTGTTGCCCGCGGCGTCGGTCACCGTGACGGACAGGGTATGCGCGCCGTCGGTCAGATCCTCGGTCATGTTGTAGTGCCAGCTGCCTTCGCTGTCCTGCGTCGCGACAACGGCGGCACCACCGTCCATCGACACGCTAACCTGCATGACGTCGCGGTCGGTAACGATAGCAAAGCCCGGCGTGGTGTCGTTTGACACGTTGTCACCCTTAACGCCGGTATCATCGGTGAGCGTAATCAGCGGCGAGCTGGTTTGCGTATCAACCCGGATATCGAGCACGGTCGAGGTGGCGCTGTTGCCCGCGCTGTCGGTCGCCGTTGCCGTAATCTGATGTTGGCCCTCGCTCAGGGCCGTAGGCAGGGTGAGCGTCCAAACGCCCGCGTTGAGCGTTGCGTCGTAGCTCACGCCGTCGACGCTAATCTGCACGTGCGTAACGTCAGGATCGACTTTGGTCAGGATGAACGTCGGGGTGGTGTCGTTGGTCAGGCGATCGTCGTTCAGATAGCCGGAGTCGGACGAGCTGTCCAGATCGACCACCGGCATGGCAATCGTGGTGTCCACCACAACCTGAATGCGTTCGGACGTGGCGCTGTTGCCCGCGATGTCGGTCGCAACGACGTAAAAAATGTAGCTCCCGTCGTCAAGCGCCTGCGTGTCGTTGAAGACGTACTGCCACTGGCCGGAAGCGTTAGCGCTCATTTTGGCGACGCTAACGCCGTCGCGGTAGAGCACAAGGCTCGAGAACGGTTCAGCCTCGCCCCGGAAAGCAGGCAGCTTTTCGTTAGTCAGCAGATCGCTGCTGCTGTCGCCGCTATCGTTGGACAGCGTGACGGTTGGCTGGTCAATTTTCGTATCGATGTGCAGCTGGAACGGGATGGAGTTGGCAACGTTACCGGCCACGTCCGTTGCGGTGACCGTCACCGAATGGTCACCGTCCGCGAGCTTGCTGGCGCCCGGCACGCGGTAGTTCCATACCCCTTCCGAGTTGGCAATCACCGAACCGCAGGAAACGCCGTCGATAAAGACTTCCACCTGCGCGCCCGCTTCGGCGGTGCCTTTTAGCAGGGGCTGGCTGTCTTTGGTGATGGCGTCATCGCTGGCGCTGCCGGTGTCCGAGCTGGCGTCTAGCTGTACGATCGGCGTTTGGGTCATGGTATCGATGGTGAGCTGGAAGCTGCTGGAGGCCTGGTTGCCCACCTCATCGGTAGCGGTAACGGTAAGTTCGTAGACTTTGTCCGCGAGCGCGGGGTTTGGATCGATTTCGAAGCTCCACCGGCCGCTGGCATCCGCCGTTGCGGTGCCGACAACCTCATTGTCGATTTTGAGGGTCAGCGACGCGTAGGGCTCAGCGCTGCCGTTCACCAGCAGGTTATCGTTGTGGTTGGTGATCCAGTCGTTCTGGCGCGCGCCGGTGTCGTCGCTGGCGTCAAGCTGCGCCTGCGGTGCCTGCGTCATGGTATCGACGGAGAAAGTGTAGTCGGGCGACGGCGGCGAATTGTTGCCCGCCAAATCCTGGGCGACGGCGCTTAACGTGTGTTCGCCTTCGTTAAAGGTAGACGTTGGCGTGTAGCTCCACTGCTGATTGGCATCGGCGGTGACGCTGTCAATGGCTTTGCCATCGAGATAAATGATGACTTTGCTGCCCGCTTCCGCCGTGCCGGTCAGCGTCGGGGTGGTGTCTCTGGTGAGAATTTTGCCCGTTTGCGAATTGACGTACTCTTCCAGCACAAGCGTTGGTGCCTCGGGCGGCACGGTATCAATGGTGTACGACACGCTGTAGGTGGCGCTGTTTCCGGCAAGGTCGGTGACGGAAATGCTCAGCTCGTTGAGGCCTTCAACCGAGGTGCCCGGGCTGGTAAATGAGAAATTCCCGGACTCTGAGGCCTGCACCTCAATGCTCTCGCCGGTGGTGATATTGGTGACTTTGATCAGGCCTGAGGGATCGGTTTTACCGGAGAAGCCCGGCGTAACGTTATTGGTGTAGTTATCCCCCGCGATGCCGCTGTCGCTGGCGTTATCCATTTTGATAGTGAAGAGATCGATATCGGTGTCGATTTCAACCTCGAGCGCTTGTTTAGCGCTGTTGCCGGCGCGGTCTTTTGCTACTACTTCAACGCGATAGAGGCCGTCAGCCAGCGCGATATTATCGCTGAGAACATAGCTCCATTTGCCGTAGCCATCGGCGACGACATTCGCGATTTTCTTGTTATCGATAAACAGCTCAAGCTTGCTGTTAGGCTCGCCGGTTCCGTGGAAGGCGGGGGTGGTGTCGTTAGTCAGCCTGTCGTCATGCCAGGTGCCGCTGTCGCTCGCTTCATCAAGAATGATGGAGGGCTGTTCGGGCGGAATGGTGTCGAGCGTGATCAGACCGTCGACAGAGGCGCGGTTGCCTGCTTTATCTTCCGCGATGATTTCAATGGCGTTTTCGCCTTCTGCCAGCTGGTTGGCGCTGAACTGATAGCTCCATTTCCCTTCACCGTTGACGGCTACGGTAGCGACCGATTTGCCGTTGACCTGGACATCAACCTGGGTGTTGGCTTCGGCGGTACCGTTGATTTGCGCGTCCGGGAAACGCGTCAGGTTTTCGCCGGGGATCTGATCTTCAAGAGGAATGCCGTACTGCGCGTCCAGCTCGAAGGTTGGCGTATCGGTCAGGGTATCGATAGTTACCGCAACCGACGCGGTGCCGCGTCCACCTTTGCCGTCGGTGACTTCAACCTCTACCGTATATTCGCCGTCGACGAGGGTGCCGGGGTAGGTGAAGGAGAAATTGCCCATCGCATCAGAAACTTCAGTCCCGACGACGATGCCGTCTACCTTGAAGGAGAGGGTCAGATTGGGTTCGGTGGAACCGACAAAGACCGGCGACGTCACGTTGGTGATACGGTCGTTTTTAATGCCGCTGTCGCTGGCCTCATCAAGCTTGAGGCTGATATCGATTTTTTTCTCAACCACGACATCGGATTCAGACGATTTCGAGGCAGAGGAGGACGATGACGAGGAGGAAGAATCGTCATTGAGCTTCAGCTGGCGGGCAATATCTACCGCATCGTCATCATATTTCTTGGTTTTTTTACCGAGGGCGAAGGGATCGTCACCTTCAATCTCGCTCTGGCCGCTGCTGCTGGTGATGATTTTTTTCTTGCTCTGCTCTTCGAGGACTTCCTGAAGCTGTTCTTCAATTTCCTGCGCGGCGTTGCGTGATTCCTGCGCTTCGGCCTGCATTTTTTCTGCTTCTTTTTTTACTTCCTGCGCCTCTTTTTTAATCTCTTCGAGGCGCTTTTCCTGCTCTGCAACGGTTTGTTCGAGGTTGCCCTGAATCACGCGTTCCTGACGGCTTTCCGAAAGGGAGGCGTCGAGTCTTTCCAGCTCAAGGTGGCTCAGGTCGATGGATTTCAGCAGCTCTTTGCCCGCTACGACGGAGCCGTCGCTAAACTTAAAGGTGACCTGGCTATTTTCAAGGCTGGAATAGAGCGCGCCGTTAACAATGTTGACGGTGGTGGCAGCATCAAAAATAAAAGTCAGGTCGGTGCCGCTAATAGTTAAACTTGCCTTTTTCATGCTGCCGAAGGCAGATAAATCGACATTAGAACTATCGTTAATGAATATAGTTTTATTAATCATGATATTACCTTCCAGGCATTAATTAGCATTTAATTTGTTAGCGGGCAGGACGGGTTCAGAAAAAGTATGATTGAACCCTTTTAAAAGAGGCGAGGCCAAATATTGCAAGATGCTATGCTTCCCTGTGATAACGCTGGCGTCTACCGTCATGCCGGGTTTAACCATCGTTAATTCTTTTGCGGTGACGTTAAACTTCACGACCATTTTGTAATAACGCACCATCGATCCATTAACCGACTCTTCATAGGAGTCGGGACTGATTTGTTCGATAGTGCCCTGATACGGCTTGGTGCCGGATCGCAAATAGGACAGGACGTTGATATTAACGTCACCGTCAATATAAATTTGATCCCTGTCTTTAGGCTGTATTTTAACTTCCGCCAGTACTGTCGTAGACAGCGGCTTTATTTCGAAAAGCGAATCTGCGGCCTGAATTACCCCGCCTTGGGTTGAGGCATTTTTATTTATACGATAAATAATACCATCCACCGGCGAGGCGACGCTGGCCTCTTCAACCTGCTGGTTTAAGATCTGGAGCGCAGACTCGCTCATGCTTAATTCTTTTTGCGCGTCCGTGAGGTCTTTTGAAAGCAGATGACGAAATTCGAAGTCGTCATTTTTAATCTCGTTTTGCACCACTCGCGTTTCATCTTTTTTGGATGAAATTTGATTGTCGATGTCTGAGATCTCTGACTTTAAACGTATTTCCATCTGCTTTTTATTGAGCAGGTTGGTGTAAGAACTGATGCCTTTCTTCACGAGTGGACGAAGTATGTTTATTTCTTCACGCAGCAGGTTCATTTCACTCTGTTTGCTGATGCGCGTGATTTCCATACCGATGATGTCCGAAGAAAGGCCGTTGATTTTGACGTCTTTAGTGGCGACTCTGCTTTTTACGGACTGGATATTGCTGATGATTTTCTTGTCTTTAAGCTTGCTGATATCGGCTTCATAAGCCGGGCCTGTATGGCTAAGCACGAGGTTTAGTTCGTGGGTGTAGCCCTGCAGATAGGTGGCCTGCACCTTATGGTGTTCGTACTCTTTTTTAAGGTCCAGGTTTGCCGTTTCGGCAAGCACCTGGCCTTTTTTTACGAAGTCACCTTCCGCGACGAAGATGCGTTTAATCGTACCGCCCTTAGAGAGCGATACGATCTGCGTATTGTCTTTAGTGATAATAACGCCAGCACCGTGCACCACGGCGTTTATCTTTATCACGCTAAACAAAAAGATTATCAGCAGCGTCATCGCCATGATGATCATCATCAGATAATCGCTCTCTTTACGGTTCATCGCAGTAAAGACCTCGAGCCAATGCGGAGGTTTTTATTGTCTATGGCAAGCTGCGTAAGCAGCGTTGACAGCTGCGTCATCTGCTCCAGCTTCATTTCGTAGATGCCGTAGGTTGTTTCGATTATCGTGATGTGTGCCTGGAAAGATTCGCTGCGGCTGGACACTAAATCGAGCAGTGATTTTTGCCCCAGCTTAAACTCTTCTTTATAAAGCTCAGTCAGTTTGTCGGCGTTTTCGTAAGAGCGCTTGGCTATTTCCATCGCCTGCACGTTGGCCTGATATTTTGACTGGTTCGCATCAATATCATTTTGGGTTTTGATTAAAAACTCGTCCAGCTCAAGCTTTGACTGGGCGTAGCGCGCCGAAAACTTGCCGACTTCAGACTGGTTTTTAAAACCGTTAAAGATATTTAAACCGACTTTAATACCGACTTTGAATTCGTCTTTGTAATCATCCGGGTTGGCGCTGGAGGAGGGGTTGTTTTTGCTATAGCCCGCGCTTGCGTCAATGGTTGGGTAATTACTGCTTTTCGCTGCTTCAATATCGGCTTTGGCCGCGTCAATATTTTTTGCAAGCGACCTGTAGGTATTGCTGTCGTGCTTGATCTCATCCATCACTTCCTGCTTGTTAGTGACGAACTTATACTTTTCGAAGATATCAGGCAGGCGCTGGGTGTTATTTTCCGTCACGCTATCGCCGGTTAAATTGCGCATTTTCGCAATTTCGGTTTCCAGCTGTGAGCGATAGCCCAGCTCCTGGGTGCTGAGCGTATCAATGGAAACCTGAACTTTACGCATATCGGACTGCATCGCTACGCCAGAGCCGATCAGTTCTGAAAAATCACCGAGCATTTTTTTATAGAAAACTTTCTCCTGCTCGATAATGGCGAGGATTTTCTTCAGCTTTTCGATGCGCATAAAGCTGGCGGCCGTCTGGCTGGAGGTCAGCATGGTCGTCTGCATAAAATCGAAGCGGCTGCTGTCTTCGATATGCTCGGATTTTTCGATAGTCGAACTGCGCACGCCAAAATCGGTGATGCGATAGTTTAGCGCTGCCCTGTTTTCGATATTCTGCTCGTTGCCGCTGTCGCTGGTGTTCTTTTGCGACGCTTCGGAGCTGATATCAAGCGTCGGGTACAGCGCAGCTTTCGACATGTTGGTTTCCTGGCTGCGTCGTTCAATTTCGTACGACGCAATCGCCACCGAAGGCTGCGCTTCCAGCGCGTGCTGCACCAGCAGGTTCAGGGATAACAGCGGTTGGTCATCAGCGGTAGCGCAGTGGCCTGCAAGCGGGCTCATCAGCAGCGCCATGCAGGATGCAAGAAGTTTCCTTTTCATTATTATTCCTTGTTTTTCAACATAATGATGTCTTTTGTCAGCGACTGCTGCATGCCTGCAACCTGGCTAAAGAGCGGTGGGAAAGTCTCGACGTGGCTTTCAAGCGTCGCCTGGGTACGCTGATGGTTTTCAACGTTTGCCTGCTGATAGTGCGCAAGGGTTTCCTGCTGGCTTATTTCCAACTCAACAAGTTGATTTTGCTGCTCATTAATCAGGTTAAGCGCTTTGTTTTGCTCGGTTCCGTTGTCTTTGATCTGCTCAACGACAAGGTGCTGGGTAGCCAGCTGCTGATTGGCGCAGTCAACGGCTTCCCTGATGTAGCCAAGACCTTCGGCGTGATAGCCGACGCTTGTGAGAAGGCTGTCTTCAAACGCGGCGCGGCGCTGGTGGGACTCGTCCATTTTTTCGATCAGTAAAACCAGAAGGCCGCGTTTTTCCTGCTGTAGGGCAAGCGTCGACTGGTGGAAGGCGGTGAGGTCTGTTTTCATCTCGCGCACGAGTTCGTCAACCACCGTTTCGATCTGCAAAATACGTACTTTGCCGTCGACCTGGCGGGTCTTCACTTCGCGCAGAAAATCGAGGTTCGCATCGCGCAGCGTAACGCTCAGCTTGTTAAAGGAGCTGCGTAAAAATGAGCACATGATGCCCAGCAGAATGGCGCTGACCACCCCGTAAATCGAGGATACAAACGCGGTGTTCATCCCTTTGAGCGGCTCAGACAGCGAGGACACCACGTTTACGATAACGCCGAGCATATCGGCGTCGTTGGTGTTGCCGCTAATCTGTGAACGCTCGAGCAGGGTGATAACGGACGCGATGGTGATGGACAGACCGGCGAAGGTCCCCAGCAGGCCGATCATGGTGGAAATGTTGGCGCAGTTCTGAATCGCCGACAGGCGATGCTGCTGTTTCCTGTTAACGCTCTCTTTCATGCTTTCATAGAGCGAGGCTAGCGTGTCATCGCTTTGACCGTGGTTCGGGGAGAAAACGATTTTGTTCGCATCACCCAATAAAGGCGCGGGGTTGCTGCTGTTCTTTTGTTGCAGGATAACGGTGCATTTAGTCAGTTCCAGGAATGAGAAGAAGACCAGGAAACAGCCGACTAAATAAACAAAAATAATCGCCGTGTTATAGGTGGCTGAAACATAATAGTTTCCGATGACATATTCACGAATCGACGGGAATAGGATCGCGATCAGCGGCAACGCGGCGCATAGAAGGGAAACAAACAGCTCTTTATGATTTCTTAAAAAATTCATTTTATTCACTCACTGTGACGATGGCGCAGTTAACGATGCTGGAATCGTTAACAACCGAAATAGAAACTTCCTGCCCTGGATACGGTTTTTTCACCGTTTTAAGCAGAATAATCCCGCGCTGGTAGGCTAAACGCATGGCGTCAGAAACCGATACTGAAGGGATATTTGGGGTATAGAGGGTGACGGAAACAGGCTTTTTACCCGTCGCCGCGAGCCATTTGCTTAATTCTTCCATTACCTCGGCGGTATAGCCCTGCTCAGCCTGTTTGAAATAAATGATGAACTGGTCACCTTTAATTTCATGCGTGCGCGGCGTCTTTTCTGTTGTATCAAAACGCCCGGTTTCTAAACCTTTGATGTCGGCAGAACGCTGGTTTTGCGCGAGGGCGATAACCGTTTGCGTAGGGTCTTTTTCACTTTCGGTGTTGCTGTCCTGCGCCGTGGTGTTATCGGTCGTTGCCTGCGACAGCGTTTCCGACTGGCTTTTCTGGCTTAACACTTCTGATTTGATCGCCTGCTTGCTGAGCTGAACAGGTTTGCTCGGCGTGTTGTCAGCCTGCGCGCCTGATGCGCTGGACTTATCAGCTTCCAGATCTTCAGGGCTTACCGATGGCGAATCGGTTGGGTCTGTGGACGTGATATTGGCAGCCTGGGAGTGGGTGGCGCCGGTATTTGGCACGTAATGTTTTTTTGAGCTTTCAAACATAATCAGCATGCTGTTAAGCACGAAGATCAGCATCAAAAAGATAAAAATACACAGTACCGTTGAAAATGCGTCAACGAACGTTGGCCACGGGTTACTTTCTTCCATAAAGAATCTCGCAGTAAAGAGTGATGCATTAATGAAATCTGTCGGTTGATATCAGGCGTATTTCTTCGATACCAAAACGATAAACCGAATTTAGGGTAGGTCTCTGCTAGCCAGGATAATAACCAAGCGTGTGGGATTAACGGCGGGAATAGATTTTCCTGTCATTCACAACTGCGCTACATCCATAAGCTTAGGTGTTGATATAAATTGTCCATTTGGGATAACAAACAGGCGAAATAATAATTTTGAATTATGTATTTCGGGGGGTTATTAACTATCGGCAATGGTGTGCATGTTATTTATGCATAATTTGTATATTAGTTAATTTCGGTTCTTATCATGAAAAGCTATGAATGACGGGATTTTGCGGAAGATTGCCATGCCTGTCAATCGAACTAATGTCCATAAGTGCAGTGAAAATGTTATATAAATGTTGGGTGTATCTCACATAATTTCGTGGATTCATAGAAAGGGATGTTTTTGTATTCTCCTTTTTGCGTAAGAATTTTCTTAATGTGTTGAGGTATAAGGTTTTCTGTTTTGGAATCATCGGTGATTATGGGTTATTGACAAAAATGATACTTATATAAAATGAATGATATTAGGTTAATGAATGGATAATTAACCGCTCATTAATAATGATTTAAGTTATCTTAACTTTTAATATCGTTGATTCTGTCTTCTGCATAGAGCGTTTATCCTTTTGCGACTAAACTTGTCTCTCCGCCCCCGCCTTCCGCCCCCAATTTTGATGATAATGAGGAGTGACTCAGCGCACCTCTGTGGCAAGGTGGCGTCAATTTTAATCCTGGGGAAGTTACTATGTTGAATGCCTGGCACCTTCCGGTCGCACCCTTCGTTCAAATCCGCAAAGAAAAGCTGCATATCACCCTTTGGCTCTCCGGCGACGACCTGCCGGAACGCGTCGTGATGCGCTGCGAAAGAGACAACGAAGAGACATCGGTGACCATGATCCGCCAGAAGAACGCGCCCTACGAGGGCGTGGTGGCCTGGAGCGGAGCGATTGACCTGAGCCACGGCCAGCCGCGCCGTCGCTACGGCTTTAAGCTGCTGTGGCTTGATAAACAACGTTGGCTTACCCCGCTGGGGCTGGGGAAAATCCCGCCTGCGCGCCTGGAACAGTTTGCTTTCGATGCGCCGGATGAAGGGCCGCAGTGGGTGCAGGATCAGGTGTTTTATCAGATCTTCCCCGACCGTTTCGCCCGCAGCCAGCCGCGCAAGCCGGGGCAGGACAAAATCTACTATCACCACGCCGCAAGGCGAGAAATCATCCTGCGCGACTGGGACGATCCGCTGGAAGGCGAGGCGGGCGGCTCAACGTTTTACGGCGGGGATTTGGACGGTATTAGCGAGAAGCTGCCGTACCTTAAAAAGCTCGGCATCACGGCGCTGTACCTCAACCCGGTGTTTACCGCGCCGAGCGTGCATAAATACGATACGCAGGACTATCGCCACGTCGACGAGCAGTTTGGCGGCGACCACGCGCTGCTGCGCCTGCGTAACAACACGCAGCAGCAGGGGATGCGCCTCGTGCTGGACGGCGTGTTTAACCACAGCGGCGATACGCACCCGTGGTTTGACCGCCACCAGGATGCCGAAGCCGGCGCGTGCAACAATCCGCAGTCGCCGTGGCGTGACTTCTACAGCTTCTCTGAGGAAGGGCGGGCGCTGGACTGGCTCGGCTATTCCAGCCTGCCGAAGCTTGATTATCGTTCAGAAAACCTCGTTGATGAGATTTACCAGGGCGAGGACAGCGTGGTGCGCCACTGGCTGCGCGAGCCGTGGGGCATGGACGGCTGGCGTCTGGACGTGGTGCATATGCTGGGCGAAGCGGGCGGCGCGAAGAATAACCTGCTGCACGTGAGCGGCATTACCAAAGCGGCGAAAGAGACCAGGCCGGATGCCTACGTGCTGGGCGAGCATTTTGGCGACGCGCGCCAGTGGCTACAGGTGGATGCAGAAGATGCGGCGATGAACTACCGTGGCTTCACCTTCCCGCTTTGGGGATTCCTCGCGAACACCGATATCTCCTACGATCCGCAGCATATCGACGCCCAAACGACCGTGGCGTGGATGGACCAATATCGCGCCAGCCTGTCGCACCAGCAGCAGCTGCGCATGTTTAACCAGCTCGACAGCCACGATACGGCGCGCTTCAAGTCGATTCTTGGCAAGGACGTAGCCCGCCTGCCGCTGGCGGTGGTGTGGCTGTATTGTTGGCCGGGCGTACCGTGCGTGTATTACGGCGATGAGGTGGGGCTGGACGGCAACAACGATCCGTTCTGCCGCAAGCCGTTCCCGTGGAACAAGCGCGAATGGGATTTGGATCTGTTCGGGCTTTATCAGCGGCTGGGCAAGCTGCGCCGTCAAAGCAGGGCGCTACGCCAGGGCGGCTGCCAGGTGGTGTATGCCGAAGGTGACGTGGTGGTGTTTGTACGCGTGTATCAAAACGAACGCGTGCTGGTGGCGATAAACCGCGGCCCGCAGGCCAGTATTACGCTGCCCTGGAACCCGCTGCTGAGCGGCAGGGCCTGGACACAGCTGGAGGGCGAGGCAGGGTTGGACAATCGCGAGCTTTCGTTGCCGGGCGTGTCCGTGGCGGTGTGGCGGAGTTTGTAGGTTAGTTGTTTGATGGCGCTTCGCTTGTCAAAGCTACGTGGCGTAGGCCGGGTGAGCGCAACGCCACCCGACATATCAGGCGAATTGAGCAATAAAAAAGGCCGCTTGCGCGGCCTTTCTTCAATGCTTTTAGCGATTATAGTTTAGCAACGTTTTCGCTCAGGTACTTGGCAACGCCGTCCGGAGACGCGTTCATGCCTTCTTTCCCTTTTTCCCACTGAGCCGGGCACACTTCGCCGTGCTCTTCGTGGAACTGCAGCGCGTCTACCATGCGCAGCATTTCGTCGATATTACGGCCCAGCGGCAGGTCGTTAACAACCTGGTGGCGCACGATACCGGCTTTGTCGATCAGGAAGGAGCCGCGCAGCGCAACGCCCGCTTCCGGGTGTTCGATGCCGTAAGCTTTCTGGATTTCACGCTTAACGTCTGCAACCATCGCGTATTTCACTTCGCCGATGCCGCCGTTTTCAACAGGGGTTTTACGCCATGCGTTGTGAACGAATTCGGAGTCAAAAGATACACCAACGACTTCTACGCCACGTTTCTGGAATTCTTCGTAACGCTTGTCGAACGCAATCAGTTCAGACGGGCAAACGAAGGTGAAGTCCATAGGCCAGAAGAACACAACGGTTGGTTTACCATTGGTGTGTGCTTTGAAGTTGAAGTTTTCAACGATTTCGCCACTGCCAAGTACGGCAGCTGCGGTAAAGTCAGGGGCTGGACGAGTAACCAGGACCATATGTACTCCTGTTAATTTTGTTAAAGTGAATGTTAACGCAACGGGGGGGAGTATAGGGGCTGCATTCCCTGCAACTCAAGCGTCCTGCACCGATTAATCAGATAGGATTTGCCTATCAAAAATCGAATATTTGCAGAGCAGCCATCCAAAATAGCCCTTTTTTGTAAAAGGGCAAGAAGTTAATGCCCGGCTTGGGATCGCTTACAAACTTTTTTGTTCTGCCAACGCCATCATGCGCGGATAAAACTGCCAGAACAGGACTTCAAGCTTGTCATAATGCGCGTCCAGGTCTTGCCAGGAGGCTCGCAGTGCGTCGAGTTTTGGTCTACGCGACGCCATGCCATTGAGAACGTTGGCAATAAATGCCATGTCGCTGTAGCGCTCCAGCCAGCGCTCTTGCCAGAGATAATTATTCAGATTGATAAAGCGCGGCGGCGTATCCGGCAGGTGCGGTTCAATGCTTGCCCTGGCGTGCGCGATAAAATCCACCAGGTCGATTTCCGGGCTGAGTTTCGACCAGTGGCGTGAAACGAAGTGGTCCCACATGACGTCGAGCGTAATGGGTGAAACGCGGCGCGTTTCGGGGCGAAACCATTGTTTGGCGGTCGCGACTTCCGGCAGCGCGTCCGTCAACACGTCTACGCGTCGGTGCATATAAATGCCTGCCACGATATCCGGTGCAAAGCTTTCATCCGGATTGCCGCGAACAAAATCCGCCAGAATGTTGCCCAGCAGCGAGCTGTGCGCGAGGCTTGCGAGATGCAAATGGGCGAGAAAATTCATAAATTACTTTGTCCGTATTGAGCTTTAGGCGGCTTATTGGTTGCAGGGAATGCCCCCTGGCACTAGACTGTACCGCCACTTTTTGAGTCTGAGTTTTTAAGCCATGCGTGTTGCCGATTTCTCCTTTGAATTACCAGAATCCCTGATTGCTCACTATCCGCAGGCGCAACGCAGCGGGTGCCGACTGCTGTCGCTCGACGGGCCAACGGGTGATTTAACGCATGGCACTTTCACCGATTTGCTGGATAAGCTCAACCCTGGCGATCTGCTGGTCTTTAACAATACCCGCGTGATCCCCGCGCGCCTGTTTGGCCGCAAGGCCAGCGGCGGCAAGATTGAGGTGCTGGTGGAGCGCATGCTGGATGACAAACGCATCCTCGCGCATATCCGCGCTTCAAAAGCTCCCAAGCCGGGTGCTGAACTGCTGCTGGGCGATGATGAAAGCGTACACGCCACCATGGTTGCGCGCCACGACGCGCTGTTCGAAGTGCAGTTTGAAGATGAACGCAGCGTGCTGGATATCCTCAACAGCATCGGCCATATGCCGCTGCCGCCGTATATCGACCGCCCTGATGAAGAGGCAGACCGCGAGCTTTATCAAACCGTTTATAGCCAGAAGCCCGGCGCGGTTGCGGCACCAACAGCGGGCCTGCACTTTGACGAGCCGCTGCTGGAAGCGCTGCGTAATAAAGGCATTGATATGGCGTTTGTCACGCTGCACGTCGGGGCGGGGACGTTCCAGCCGGTGCGCGTCGACAGCATTGAAGACCACATCATGCACTCCGAATACGCCGAGGTGCCCCAGGATGTCGTAGACGCCGTGCTGGCCTGTAAAGCGCGCGGCAACCGCGTTATCGCCGTGGGCACCACGTCCGTGCGTTCGCTGGAAAGCGCCGCGCAGGCAGCCAAAAAAGACGTGATTGAACCGTTCTTTGGCGACACGCAAATCTTTATCTATCCGGGCTATCAGTACAAAGTTATCGACGCGCTGGTGACCAATTTCCACCTGCCGGAATCAACGCTCATCATGCTGGTGTCCGCTTTTGCGGGCTACAAACACACCATGAATGCCTACCAGGCCGCTGTAAATGCTGAATATCGATTTTTTAGTTACGGCGATGCGATGTATATCACGTACAATCCGCAGGCGATTAACGAGCGCCCCGGCGCTTAAAACGAATACCGCGCCGCCGGCTATCCCGACGGCGTTTTTGTCTTAATCATCAGACTGTCTCTCTGATGCTGGAGGAAATGTGAAATTTGAATTAGATACCACCGACGGACACGCACGCCGTGGCCGCCTGGTGTTTGACCGTGGCGTAGTTGAAACGCCAGCCTTCATGCCTGTGGGCACTTACGGCACCGTTAAAGGGATGACGCCGGAAGAGGTGCAGGATACCGGGGCGCAAATTATCCTCGGTAATACCTTCCACCTGTGGCTGCGCCCTGGTCAGGAAATCATGAAGCTGCACGGCGACCTGCACGATTTTATGCAGTGGAAAGGCCCGATTCTGACCGATTCCGGCGGCTTCCAGGTCTTCAGCCTTGGGGATATCCGTAAGATCACCGAAGCGGGCGTGCATTTCCGCAACCCAATCAACGGCGATTCGATCTTCCTCGATCCAGAAAAATCGATGGAAATTCAATACGATCTCGGTTCCGACATCGTGATGATTTTCGACGAATGTACGCCGTACCCGGCGGACTGGGATTACGCGAAGCGTTCAATGGAAATGTCCCTGCGCTGGGCGAAGCGTAGCCGCGATCGCTTTGATTCGCTTGGTAATAAAAATGCGCTGTTCGGCATTATCCAGGGCAGCGTTTACGAAGATTTACGAGATATCTCGGTAAAAGGTCTGGTAGAGATTGGCTTTGATGGCTACGCTGTCGGCGGCCTGGCTGTAGGCGAACCTAAGGACGATATGCACCGCATTCTGGAGCATGTCTGCCCGCAAATCCCTGCTGACAAGCCTCGTTACCTGATGGGCGTAGGGAAACCGGAAGACCTGGTCGAAGGCGTACGTCGCGGTATTGATATGTTTGACTGCGTTATGCCAACGCGTAATGCGCGTAACGGTCACCTCTTTGTCACCGATGGCGTGGTGAAAATTCGCAATGCGAAGCACAAGGACGATACTTCTACGCTGGACGCCGAGTGTGATTGCTATACATGTCGCAATTATTCACGTGCCTACTTGCATCATCTTGACCGTTGCAACGAAATACTCGGCGCACGGCTCAATACCATTCATAACCTGCGCTATTACCAACGCTTAATGGCTGGTTTACGCAAGGCTATCGAAGAGGGTAAATTAGAGCACTTCGTGAGTGATTTCTACGAGCGGACGGGTAAACCAGTTCCACCTTTGAACGTTGATTAATTTAATAATGAGGGAATTTTAATGAGCTTTTTCATTTCTGATGCGGTAGCTGCAACAGGTGCTCCAGCGCAGGGTAGCCCGTACTCTTTGATCCTGATGCTGGTGGTGTTTGGTCTGATTTTCTATTTCATGATCCTGCGTCCGCAACAAAAACGTACCAAAGAGCACAAGAAACTGATGGACTCCATCGGTAAAGGTGATGAAGTGCTGACAACCGGTGGTCTGGTAGGTCGCGTAGTGAAAGTTGCTGATACTGGCTACATCGCTATTGCCCTGAACGATACCACTGAAGTGGTCATCAAACGTGATTTCGTAGCTGCCGTTCTGCCGAAAGGCACCATGAAGGCGCTGTAATATTCGTTTTCCCTAAGGGAACTACCGTGTTAAACCGCTATCCTTTGTGGAAGTACATCATGCTGGTCGTCGTGATTATCGTCGGCCTGCTATACGCACTTCCCAACCTATATGGTGAGGATCCGGCAGTACAGATCACTGGTGCGCGCGGAGTCGCCGCCAGTGAACAAACGCTGATCCAGGTCCAGAACACCTTAAAAGAAGAAAAAATTACCGCTAAGTCTGTGGCTCTGGAAGAGGGTGCGATTCTTGCACGCTTTGACACCACCGATACGCAGCTGCGCGCGCGTGAAGCGCTGATGAGCGTATTGGGCGACAAATATGTCGTTGCACTTAACCTCGCCCCGGCAACCCCTTACTGGTTAACTAAAATTGCTGCAGAGCCGATGAAACTCGGTCTTGACCTGCGTGGCGGCGTACACTTCCTGATGGAAGTAGACATGGACACCGCGCTTGGCAAACTGCAGGAACAAACCATTGAAGGCCTGCGTAGCGACCTGCGTGAAAAAGGCATTGCCTACACCAACGTGCGTAAAGCCGATAACTATGGTGTCGACGTTGTCTTTCGCGATAGCGCAGCCCGCGATGCGGCAGCCGCTTACCTGGCCCCGCGCCATCGCGACCTGGTGATTTCCAACCAGGGCAGCAACGTGATGCGCGCCGTGATGTCCGATGCTCGTCTGAGCGAAGCGCGTGAATATGCGGTTCAGCAGAACATCAACATCCTGCGTAACCGCGTAAACCAGCTTGGTGTTGCCGAGCCGCTGGTTCAGCGTCAGGGTGCCGATCGTATCGTCGTTGAGCTGCCTGGTATCCAGGACACCGCGCGTGCGAAAGAAATTCTGGGCGCGACCGCAACGCTGGAATTCCGTCTGGTAAACACCAACGTTGACCAGTCCGCAGCCGCTTCAGGCCGCGTGCCGGGTGATTCCGAAGTGAAGCAAACCCGTGAAGGCCAGCCGATTGTTATTTACAAGCGTGTGATCCTCACCGGTGACCATATCACCGACTCCACTTCCAGCACCGATGAGTACAACCAGCCGCAGGTTAATATTTCCCTGGACGGCGCTGGCGGTAACATCATGTCTAACTTCACCAAGGACAACATCGGTAAACCGATGGCGACCCTGTTCGTGGAGTATAAAGACAGCGGTAAGAAAGACGCAGCCGGTCGTTCCGTGCTGGTGAAACAAGAAGAAGTTATCAACGTGGCGAACATTCAGTCGCGCTTAGGTAACAGCTTCCGCATCACCGGTATTAACAACCCGAATGAAGCTCGTCAGCTCTCTCTGCTGCTGCGCGCCGGTGCGCTGATTGCGCCGATTCAAATTGTTGAAGAACGTACCATCGGCCCAACGCTTGGTATGGAAAACATCAAACAGGGTCTGGAAGCGTGTCTTGCTGGTCTTGCGGTTTCCATCATCTTCATGCTGTTCTTCTATAAGAAGTTTGGCCTGATTGCGACCTCTGCGCTGCTGGTAAACCTGATACTTATCGTCGGTATTATGTCCCTGCTGCCGGGAGCGACGCTTACCATGCCGGGTATTGCGGGTATCGTCCTAACCCTTGCGGTGGCGGTCGATGCTAACGTACTGATTAACGAACGTATTAAGGAAGAACTTAGTAACGGCCGTTCGGTACAGCAGGCTATCAACGAAGGTTATCAGGGCGCGTTCAGCTCGATTTTCGATGCCAACATCACGACGCTTATCAAGGTCATCATCCTGTATGCCGTAGGCACCGGGGCTATTAAAGGCTTTGCGATCACGACCGGTATTGGTGTAGCGACGTCCATGTTTACCGCGATCGTCGGTACCCGTGCCATCGTAAACCTGGTGTACGGCGGCAAACGCATCACCAAGCTGTCTATCTGAGGAGTGCGTTGTGGCACAGGAATATACTGTTGAACAATTAAACCATGGCCGTAAAGTCTACGACTTTATGCGCTGGGATTTCTGGGCGTTCGGTATCTCCGGACTCCTGCTAATCCTTTCCGTGGTGATTATCGGCGTGAAGGGCTTTAACTGGGGTCTGGACTTCACCGGCGGTACGGTCATCGAAATCTCGCTGGAAAAACCAGCGGATTTGGACCAGATGCGCCAGGCGTTAGAAAAGGCGGGCTTCGCTGAGCCGCTGGTTCAGAACTTCGGTAGCAGCCGTGACATCATGGTGCGCATGCCTCCTGCTCAGGGTGAAACCGGCGGGCAGGTGCTGGGCAGCAAGGTGCTGAGCGTGATTAACGAAGCGACCAGCCAAAACGCCGCCGTTAAGCGTATTGAATTCGTGGGGCCTAGCGTGGGTGCCGATCTGGCGCAGAACGGCGCGCTGGCTCTGCTGGCCGCGCTGATTTCCATCCTGGTTTACGTTGGGTTCCGCTTCGAATGGCGCCTGGCGGCCGGTGTGGTTATCGCGCTGGCGCACGACGTGGTGATCACCATGGGCGTGCTGTCGCTGTTCCATATCGAAATCGATTTAACCATCGTCGCGTCACTGATGTCGGTTATCGGCTACTCGCTTAACGACAGCATCGTGGTATCGGACCGTATTCGTGAGAACTTCCGCAAGATCCGTCGCGGTACGCCTTACGAAATCTTTAACGTTTCCCTGACCCAGACGCTGCACCGTACATTGATCACATCCGGTACCACATTAGTGGTTATCCTGATGCTGTATCTCTTCGGTGGTGCGATGCTGAAAGGCTTCTCCCTGACGATGCTAATCGGTGTGTCGATCGGTACAGCTTCTTCTATCTACGTTGCGTCCGCGTTGGCGCTGAAGCTTGGCATGAAGCGCGAGCACATGCTGCAGCAGAAAGTAGAGAAAGAAGGCGCGGACCAGCCGTCCATTCTGCCTTGATTGATTTGATGTCAGATAAAACCGCAGCCAACGTGCTGCGGTTTTTTTTCGCCTGAAGCATGCGACAGATGTAAAAAAGCCAGCGGTTAAGCTGGCTTTAGCTGTTATGTCGGGTGGCGTATTCGCTTATCTACCCTACAAATTCAGGGCTCGTAGGTCGGGTAAGCGCAGCGTCACCCGACATAGCAGGTCTTAGAAGTTATAGCCCACAACCAGGTAACCACCCCAGCCTGTAGAGCGAACGCTGAAGTCGCCGTTGCCGAAGTTCAGGCTAGCGTCGTCGTTCCACTGACCGCCGTTGTGCCAGTAACGGGCAACCACCGAGTAGTGCCAGTGATCGTAGTTCAGCGCAAGGATGTGGCTAGAGGCGATAGAATCATTGGTACGTGCTTTACGGCCGTTCAGGTCGCGGAAGTCGTCGTTGCCAAGATCGGAACCCCAGTCGAAGTTGGTGAAGCCGATATAGCTCAGGTTACCGCCCCACAGGGAGGTAATCGGCACGAAGTATTTCACCTTGAAGCGGTAACCGTCCCATTCGTTTTCGTTTGCGGCACCGTAGTTCTGCCACTGGTATTTGGCATACACGTTCATCGACAGGCTCATTGGCAGACCGGTGTCGATGTCGGTACCCAGACCCATGTACCAGGTGCTCTGACGACCGGACTTGTTGCGGCCCATGTCGTAGATATAGTTGTTAGCCACGTACCATTCTTTGAACGGGCCGAAGCTCAGGTCGGCACCGGTCAGCTTATCAATAGAGAAGCGAGGCTCAATTTCCATAAACAGTGGCGAACCGTGGTTCCAGATACCCTTCGCGTCGGTGTTACCGCCGAAGAAAACCGGCGCATCCATATAGCCGTAAAAATCGAACCAGTCTTTTTTGGCGAAAGCTTCATATTCCAGATAGGTGTCGTTGCGGATCTGCGGCCCGAAGCGGGTGTGGTAGCTGCCCACCACGTTTACGCTCTGGTGCCACCAGTCGGAAAGGTATTCGCTGCTTTTAGTGTCTTCCGCGCTTGCGGAGAAAGAGCTTGAAAGTGCCAGAACGGTGCCGGCCGCCAGAATAATTTTTTTCATATTATTTGCCACTGTTTACATGATTCCCGTGAGGGGAGGAGGTGAGTCGCCACCCGAAGCCATCAACCATTCACCTGGTTTTTAATTGGCGCGCCTATTATAGAAATCCCTGCTCACAAAAATATGTTTCATTTCACATTATCATCACACACGTAATCGATTGCGTTCACGATTGCGCACATTAAAAACGGCGCGATTGTACCGGGTTCATCAAATTAAGCAAATCGATGTCCGGGCGTTACAAGTAAATGTGATGGGTGTCACGAAGTGCGATAAGAGAAGGAAATGATAAATTGCTTAGCGAAAGGTGCGGGAATATGTAACAGCATGCTTTGGCTGGGGCGGGTCGGATAAGTGCCAGCGCCGTCCGGCATTTTGTGGCAGACGGCGCTAATGCGGTTTATTACTGCACAGGCTGAATATCGTGAATCCGTATAAAACCGAGCTGGTCTGGCGTAATTCCCGACAGGCGCAAAGGAAGGGTGACATCGCTCGGCGCCAGAATGCTGGCCGGAGCGTCGATCTGCTGTGTTTGCACGTTGACTTCCTGGAAGCTGTCCGTGGTGCCCTGGATCTGGCCCCATTCCACTTTCCCCGTAAACGCCGGGAGCGGCTCGTTGGACTCGCCTTTAATCGTCAGCGTGGCCCGCGTGCCGTTAGCCTCCGCTGCGACGTTGCTCAATGACATCTGCAAATTGCCGATCTGGCTGTTCAGGCGCGCTGGCGTATTGGAGCCCGGCAGCAGATAAACGCCGGTAGTGGATTTGGCGTTCAGCGCGTTCTGCTGGGTGAGCTTCACCGTCTGGTCGCTAAGCTTCATCATTTCCTGGTTCAGAGAACCCACCTCGTGTCGCATCTGGCGCACTTCGGTTTGCTGGGCGCATGCGGTGAGGCTCATCAGGCTGCCTACCAGGAAAAATCTTAGGTAAGTCTTTGTCATGGCTTGTAATTCCTTACACGATAATCCTTTGTTAAGCGTAGCTCTTTGCGGAGAAAAAGTCATATTTCACCGCTTACGCCAGTCGTTACCTTTGTACTCCCGTAACTTCGCGGTAAACTGTTGCCCAATTGTATAATCCCACAGGACGCGCCATGCATTGCCCATTCTGTTTCGCAGTAGACACCAAAGTGATCGACTCCCGTCTTGTTGGCGAAGGATCTTCCGTGCGTCGCCGCCGGCAGTGCCTGGTTTGCCACGAACGCTTCACGACCTTTGAAGTGGCCGAACTTGTGATGCCGCGCGTGGTGAAGAGCAACGACGTTCGCGAACCCTTCAATGAAGACAAGCTGCGCAGCGGTATTCTGAAAGCGCTGGAGAAACGGCCGGTAAGCTCTGACGACGTAGAAATGGCGGTCAACCACATCAAATCGCAGCTGCGCGGCACCGGCGAGCGCGAAGTGCCGAGCAAAATGATCGGCAATCTGGTGATGGAACAGCTTAAAAAGCTCGATAAAGTGGCCTATATCCGCTTTGCCTCCGTTTACCGCAGCTTTGAAGATATCCGCGAATTTGGCGAAGAAATCGCCCGCTTACAGGACTGACCCTGATGTCGCTTGACGAAAAATTCATGGCCCGCGCGATGCAGCTTGCCAAACGCGGCCGCTTTACCACCATGCCAAATCCTAATGTCGGGTGCGTGATTGCTAAAGATGGCGAGATCGTGGGCGAGGGGTATCACTTCCGGGCGGGCGAACCGCATGCGGAAGTTCACGCGCTGCGTATGGCGGGTGAAAAGGCGCGTGGCGCAACCGCCTACGTTACGCTCGAGCCTTGCAGCCATCACGGGCGCACGCCGCCGTGCTGCGATGCCTTAATCGCCGCAGGCGTAACGCGCGTTGTTGCGGCGATGCAGGACCCGAATCCGCAGGTTGCCGGGCGTGGGTTGTACCGCCTGCAGCAGGCGGGCATCGACGTAAGCCACGGGCTGATGATGGACGAGGCGGAAGCCCTGAATCGCGGCTTCCTCAAGCGCATGCGCACCGGCTTCCCGTACATCCAGCTTAAGCTGGGTGCCTCGCTTGATGGCCGCACCGCACTGTCAAACGGCGAAAGCCAGTGGATTACCTCTCCCGAATCCCGCCGCGACGTGCAGCGTCTGCGGGCGCAAAGCGCCGCCATCCTCAGCAGCAGCGCAACCGTGCTGGCGGACGATCCTTCGCTGACGGTTCGCTGGAATGAATTAGATAGCACCACGCGGGAAATCTACGCCGAAGAGAACCTACGCCAGCCAACGCGCATTATTATCGATAGCCAAAACCGCGTCACGCCGCAGCATAAGCTTGTCTCGCAGCCGGGGGAAACCTGGCTTGCCCGCCGCCGCGCAGATGAACACACCTGGCCGCAAGGCGTGGAGCAGTTCATCGTGCCTGAGCACAACGGTCACCTGGATTTAGTGGTGATGATGATGCTGCTCGGCAAACGCCAGGTTAACTCCGTGTGGGTGGAAGCGGGCGCAACGCTTGGCGGCGCGCTGCTCCAGGCGGGGCTGGTCGATGAGCTTATCGTCTACGTCGCCCCTAAGCTGTTAGGCAACGATGCGCGCGGCCTGTGCAACCTGCCGGGGCTTGATAAATTAGCCGACGCGCCCGAGTTTACATTCAGCACCGTACGGCAGGTTGGGCCGGATCTGTGCCTGCATTTGACGCCGCTTTATTAGACCCTGTAAAACGTAAGCAGTCGCCGAAAGATTATGATAAAATCCGCCCCCCTGCGGGGCTAAACAGAACCCGTAAAGGAAGATTATGAACATTATTGAAGCAGCCGTTGCTACTCCAGACGCTCGCGTCGCCATCACCATCGCGCGTTTTAACAACTTCATCAATGACAGCCTGCTGGAAGGTGCTATCGACGCCCTGAAGCGTATCGGCCAGGTTAAAGATGAAAACATTACCGTCGTCTGGGTTCCGGGTGCTTATGAGCTGCCGCTTGCCGCCGACGCGCTGGCAAAAACCAAGCGTTACGACGCGGTTATTGCGCTGGGTACGGTTATTCGCGGTGGCACTGCTCACTTCGAATACGTTGCCGGCGGTGCCAGCAACGGCCTGGCTCACGTCGCGCAGGAAACTGGGATTCCAGTGGCCTTCGGCGTGCTGACCACCGAAAGTATTGAACAAGCAATCGAACGCGCTGGCACAAAAGCTGGTAACAAAGGTGCAGAAGCTGCACTGACCGCGCTTGAAATGATTAATGTATTGAAGGCCATTAAGGCCTGATTTTTTTGTAAGGGGAAATCTGTGAAACCTGCTGCTCGTCGCCGTGCCCGTGAGTGTGCCGTTCAGGCGCTTTACTCCTGGCAGTTATCTCGCAACGACATCGCCGATGTCGAATACCAGTTCCTGGCGGAACAAGACGTCAAAGACGTTGACGTTAACTATTTCCGCGAACTGCTGAGCGGGGTGGCTACTAACAGCGCGTATCTGGATGGGCTGATGAAGCCTTACCTGTCACGTCAGCTTGAAGAGCTGGGCCAGGTAGAAAAAGCGGTTCTGCGTATCGCACTGTTTGAACTGTCAAAACGTGATGATGTGCCGTACAAAGTGGCGATTAACGAAGCCATCGATCTGGCGAAAACCTTCGGTGCCGAAGATAGCCACAAGTTCGTCAACGGTGTACTCGATAAAGCCGCTCCGCAGATCCGTCCCCACAGAAAGTAATCTCTCTGGCCGGTTAATCCCGGCCTGTTCTTTATTTTTTACCCTTTAGCATTCGAGTTGCAGCCAACACCCCTTCAACTTGAAGGATGATAGGTATATTCAGAGGCATAACGCATGGCATGCGGTGAGTTTTCCTTAATTGCCCGTTATTTCGATCGCGTACGAAGCGCCCGTCGAGATGTTGAAACCGGTATTGGCGACGACTGCGCGCTGCTGACGGTAGCTGATAAACAGCTGCTGGCGATAAGCACCGACACGCTCGTTTCGGGTATTCACTTCCTGCCGGACATCGATCCGCGCGATCTGGGCTACAAAGCACTGGCTGTTAACTTAAGCGATTTGGCCGCCATGGGCGCCGATCCCAGCTGGTTAACGCTAGCCATCACCCTCCCGGAAGTCGACGAGTCTTGGCTTGAAGCCTTTAGCGACAGTCTCTTTGAACAGCTTGATTACTACGATATGCAGCTGATTGGCGGCGATACCACGCGTGGGCCGCTGTCGATGACGCTGGGTATTCACGGTTTGGTTCCGGCAGGACGCGCGCTGAAGCGCAGCGGTGCCCGCGCCGGCGACTGGATTTATATCACCGGTACGCCGGGCGATAGCGCCGCAGGCCTTGCGATTTTGCAGGATCGGCTGAAGGTGGCGAACGCGCAGCAGGCAGACTATCTGGTGAAGCGCCATCTGAGGCCAAAACCGCGCGTGCTGCACGGTCAGGCGTTACGAGACCTGGCGAGCAGCGCTATCGATCTTTCCGACGGCCTGGTTTCCGATCTCGGACACATCCTGAAAGCCAGCGACTGCGGGGCGCGCATCACTCTGGATTCTCTGCCTTATTCCGACGCGATGCGTGAAAACGTCTCGCCTGAACAGGCGTTGAAATGGGCGCTTTCCGGCGGCGAAGACTACGAGCTTTGCTTCACGGTTCCGGAGCTCAATCGCGGCGCGTTAGACGTCGCCATCGGCAATCTGGGCGTGCCGTTTACCTGCATCGGGCAGGTTGGCCCGGCTTCTGAAGGGCTGCAATTCTTCGAGAACGGCAAGCCTGTTACCGTTGATTTAAAAGGATATGACCATTTTGCCTCGCTCTAAGGATGTGGCAAAAAGCCGCCTTAACCTGCTCAATCCGTGGCATCTGCTGGCGACCGGCTTCGGCAGCGGCCTAAGCCCAATCATGCCGGGAACGGCAGGCTCGCTTGTGGCGATCCCGTTCTGGTATCTCATGACATTCCTGCCGTGGCAGCTCTATTCCATGGTGGTGATGCTGGGCATCTGTATCGGCGTTTATCTGTGCCATCAGACCGCGCGCGACATGGGCGTTCACGACCACGGCAGCATCGTGTGGGACGAGTTTATCGGCATGTGGATTACGCTGATGGCGCTGCCGATCAATGACTGGCGCTGGGTTGCCGCAGGCTTCCTGATTTTCCGCATCCTTGATATCTGGAAGCCGTGGCCGATCCGCTGGTTTGACCGCAACGTTCACGGCGGGATGGGGATCATGGTGGATGATATCGTCGCCGGGGTGTTTTCGGCGGGGATTATTTACCTGGTAGGCCACCACTGGCCAATAGGTTTGATTTAAAAAAACGCCCTCAAACGAGGGCATTTTGCTTATTTGAATCCCACAACCTGGTGCGGCTGGTAGGGCGTTTCCAGCTCGGCGATTTCTTCGGGCCTGAGCGTTAAATCCACCGCGCCCAGCAGGTCATCCAGCTGCTCCTGGCGCGAGGTGCCGATTATCGGCGCGGCAATGCCCGGCTTGCTTAGCAGCCAGGCCAGCGCAACCTGAGCGCGCGATACGCCTCTGTCTGCGGCGACGTTCGCCAGCCGCTCGGCAATCACCGCGTCGTTATCCCTGCTTCCCTCATAGAGCGTTTTGCCGAACTCGTCGGACACCGAGCGCGCCGTGGTATCGCCCCACGGGCGGGTCAGCTTGCCGCGGGCCAGCGGGCTCCACGGGATCACGGCAACGCCTTCGCGATAGCAGAGCGGCAGCATGCCCAGCTCTTCTTCGCGGTAGATCAGATTGTAGTGATCCTGCATGGTGGCAAACCGCGCCCAGCCGTGCCGATCCTGTAACGCCAGCGCCTCGGCAAACTGTTCGCTGTGCATCGACGACGCGCCGATGTAGCGCGCTTTCCCCGCTTTAACCACGTCGTTCAGCGCTTCCAGCGTTTCTTCTATCGGCGTGTTGTAGTCCCAGCGGTGGATTTGCAGCAGGTCAACATAGTCGGTGCCAAGCCTTTTCAGGCTGTCATCGATGGAGCGCAGGATCTGCGCGCGCGACAGGCCTTCCGGCAGGTCGCCCACCTGGTGATAGACCTTGGTGGCGATAACCACGTCTTCGCGGCGGGTGAAGTCTTTCAGCGCGCGCCCGACAATCTCTTCGCTGCTACCGTCGGAATAGCTGTTGGCGGTATCAAAGAAATTAATGCCGTTATCGACGGCGTGCTTGATGATGAGGCGGCTGCTCTCTTCGGGAAGCGTCCAGGCGTGTTTGCCCCGGTCTGGCTCGCCAAAGGTCATACAGCCCAGGCAAAGGCGGGAAACCCTGAGGTCTGTTTTTCCTAACGTGTTGTATTGCATGGTTCCACTCCTGCTATTTAGATGCTTTAAGCATAGCAGGAGTGGAGGAGGGGGTTAGTTAAGCCAGGCGCGGATCTTCGCTTCCATGCCTGCGGCATCAAGGCCAATCGCCTCGCGCGCCTCTTCCTGGGTGCCCTGCGGAATAAAGAAATCGGGCAGCCCAACGTTGAGGACGGGAACGGCTTTGCGATGCGCCATCAGCACTTCGTTAACTCCGCTGCCCGCGCCGCCCATTATGGCGTTCTCTTCGATGGTGACCAGCGAATCGTGGCTGGCGGCCAGCTCCAGAATCAGCGACTCGTCGAGCGGCTTCACGAAGCGCATATCAACAAGCGTTGCGTTCATCGCTTCGGCCACCGCGGTGGCTTCTTCCAGCAGGGTGCCGAAGTTCAGCAGCGCGATTTTCTCGCCTTCACGCTTTTTCACGCCTTTGCCAATCGGCAGCGATGCCAGCGGCTGCATTTCGGCACCCGTACCGTTGCCGCGCGGGTAGCGCACCGCGCTTGGGCCGTCATTATAGTGATAGCCCGTATGGAGCATCAGGCGACATTCGTTCTCGTCGCTTGGCGTCATGATGACCATGTCCGGTATGCAGCGCAGGAAGGAGAGGTCGAAGGCGCCTTGGTGGGTTTGCCCGTCGGCCCCGACGATGCCCGCGCGGTCAATGGCGAACAGCACCGGTAGCTTTTGGATCGCCACGTCGTGAATGACCTGATCGTACGCGCGCTGCAGGAAGGTCGAATAAATAGCGACAACCGGCTTGTAGCCACCGATCGCAAGGCCTGCGGCGAAGGTCACCGCGTGCTGCTCGGCGATGGCTACGTCGAAATACTGCTGCGGATACTGGCGCGAGAACTCCACCATACCGGAGCCTTCGCGCATGGCTGGCGTCACGGCCATCAGTTTTTCGTCGTGGGCTGCGGTTTCACACAGCCAGTTGCCGAAGATTTTTGAGTAGCTCGGCAGGCCGCCCGCGCTTTTCGGCAGCGTTCCGCTCTTCGGATCGAATTTTGGCACCGCGTGGAAGCTGATCGGATCTTTTTCAGCGGGCGCGTAGCCGCGGCCCTTTTTGGTCATCACGTGCAGGAACTGTGGGCCGGTCAGGCTGCGCATGTTTTTCAGCGTGTTGACCAGACCAACGACGTCGTGGCCGTCTACCGGCCCGATATAGTTGAAGCCCAGCTCTTCAAACAAGGTGCCCGGCACGACCATGCCTTTGATGTGTTCTTCGGTACGCTTAAGCAGCTCTTTGATCGGCGGCACGCCGGAAAAGACCTTTTTGCCGCCTTCGCGCAGGGTCGAGTAAAGTTTGCCGGAAAGGATTTGCGCCAGATGGTTGTTGAGCGCGCCGACGTTTTCGGAGATCGACATTTCATTGTCGTTAAGCACCACCAGCATATCGGGGCGAATATCCCCGGCGTGGTTCATCGCTTCAAACGCCATGCCTGCGGTAATTGCGCCGTCGCCGATCACGCAAACCGTGCGGCGATCTTTGCCTTCTTTACCCGCCGCTACGGCAATCCCGATACCCGCGCTGATAGAGGTAGAAGAGTGGCCTACGCTCAGCACGTCATATTCGCTTTCTGCACGCCACGGGAACGGGTGCAGGCCGTCTTTCTGACGGATGGTGCCGATGCGATCGCGGCGTCCGGTCAGGATTTTATGCGGATAAGCCTGATGGCCAACGTCCCAGACCAGCTGATCGAACGGCGTGTTATAGACATAGTGCAGCGCCACGGTCAGTTCAACCGTGCCAAGCCCGGAGGCAAAGTGCCCGCTGGAGCGGCTCACGCTGTCGAGCAGGTAACGACGCAGCTCGTCGCACAGCTTCGGTAAGCTTTCTTTAGGCAGCAGGCGCAGCTCCTGGGTGGAGTCTACCAGTGCAAGGGTCGGGTATTTGGCAATATCAAAGCTCATCAATTAGAAACTCATTTTTATCCTTCTGGCTTCGGCTGCACGCAGCGCGGATGCGAAGGCTAAATTAATATTATTTATCGCGCTGGATGATATAGCTCGCTAACGCTTTCAGTGTCGTTGTGTCTAACGACTGGCTTGCAAGTTCGTCCAGCGCCTGGAGAGATTCCTGATAGAGATCCCACGCTTTTGTTTTGGCATTTTCCAGCCCGAGCAGCGCCGGGTAGGTGCTTTTACCGTGGCTGGCGTCGACACCTTTACGTTTGCCGAGCGTCGCAGTATCGCCAATCACATCGAGAATATCGTCCTGCACCTGATAGGCCAGACCAATGCTTTCGGCGTAGCGGTCGAGCAGGGGTAACGCTTTGCGGCCTGCTTCACCCGCGCTTAATGCGCCAAGGCGAACGGCGGCACGGATCAATACGCCGGTTTTATGGCGGTGAATTTGCTCAAGCGCCGCAAGATCCAGCTGCTTATCTTCGCCATCGAGGTCCAGAGCCTGTCCAATACAGATACCCGCTACGCCGCTTGAGGTAGCGAGTTCTTTTACCATCGCCAGGCGGTCGGTTATTGCCACGCCGGGCATTGGCGCATCACTCAGTATAGAGAACGCCAGCGTTTGCAGGGCGTCACCGGCAAGAATCGCCGTCGCTTCGCCGTATTTGACGTGACAGGTCGGCTGCCCGCGGCGTAAATCGTCATCGTCCATGGCGGGAAGATCGTCGTGGATCAGCGAGTAGGCGTGGATACATTCAACTGCCGCAGCAGGCGCGTCCAGCGCAACGTCGTTCACGGCGAACATTTTCCCGGTCGCGTAAACCAGGAACGGACGCAGGCGTTTACCGCCCAATAATGCGCCGTAATGCATCGCCTGAACCAGTGGACTGTTCTGAAACGGTAGCGGCGTTAAGAAGCGCAGCAGAGCGTCGTTGGCCCGCTCAGCATGGGCCTGAAGTTCGTGATTTAAATCCATTTTTACTCGGCGTCCGGCGTGAATGACTTGAGCGGTGCGTCTTCGTTATCGCTAAGCAGGATCTGCACGCGCTGTTCGGCCTGCTGCAGCTTTACCTGACCCTGGCGGGCCAGCTGCACCCCGCGTTCAAACTCATTTAACGCGTCTTCTAAAGGCAGCTCGCCGCCTTCCAGACGAGTGACAATCTGCTCAAGTTCCACAAGCGCGGTTTCAAAGCTGGCGGGGACTTCGGTTTTTTTCGGCATATGAATGTCTGACTCTAATAAATGATTGTGCGACGCCGCCATGGTAGCGGACTCAATCGTATAAGCAAGTAAGCAAGCATGGGCATGTCGGTTAGCAGGCGTTAGTGATATACTTTCGCGCCTCGGATGTAGGGGCGCACGCTTCTGCAAATCTTTAAGTCTTCCAGCCCGCATGATTCATCTCATGCATGGCTCACCAACAAATCATGAGCGCCATGAAGTTTATCATTAAATTGTTCCCGGAAATCACCATCAAGAGCCAATCTGTGCGCATACGCTTTATTAAGATGCTCACCGGGAACATTCGTAACGTTTTAAAACACTACGATGAAGACCTGGCGGTCGTTCGCCACTGGGACAATATCGAAGTTCGCGCCAAAGATGAAGGCAAGCGTATCGCTATCCGCGAAGCCTTAACCCGTATTCCGGGCATCCACCATATTCTTGAAGTCGAAGATGTGCCCTATACCGACCTGCACAACATTTTCGAACAGGCGCTGGAACTCTATCGCGATCGGCTGGAAGGCAAAACTTTCTGCGTGCGCGTTAAGCGTCGCGGTAAGCATGAGTTTAGCTCTATTGAAGTGGAACGCTATGTTGGCGGCGGTTTAAACCAGCATATCGAGTCCGCGCGCGTGAAGCTGACCCACCCGGAAGTAACGGTAAATCTGGAGATCGAAAACGATCGCCTGCTGCTGGTTAAAGGCCGCTATGAAGGTATCGGTGGTTTCCCAATCGGCACCCAGGAAGACGTGCTGTCGCTGATTTCCGGCGGCTTCGACTCCGGCGTTTCCAGCTATATGCTGATGCGCCGCGGCTGCCGCGTGCATTACTGCTTCTTTAACCTCGGCGGCGCGGCTCACGAAATCGGCGTGAAGCAGGTGGCGCATTACCTGTGGAGCCGCTTCGGCAGCTCCCACCGCGTGCGCTTTGTGGCGATTAACTTCGAGCCGGTGGTTGGCGAAATCCTCGAGAAAGTCGAAGACGGCCAGATGGGCGTGGTGCTCAAACGTATGTTTGTTCGCGCGGCGTCCCGCGTGGCCGAGCGTTACGGCGTGCAGGCGCTGGTTACGGGTGAAGCGCTGGGCCAGGTTTCCAGCCAGACGCTGACCAACCTGCGCCTTATCGATAATGTTTCCGATACCCTGATTCTGCGCCCGCTGATCTCCCACGACAAAGAGCACATTATCGATCTGGCACGCGAAATCGGCACCGCTGACTTCGCCCGTACCATGCCGGAATACTGCGGCGTGATCTCAAAAAGCCCAACCGTGAAGGCGGTGAAGGCGAAGATTGAGGCGGAAGAAGCTAACTTCGATTTCTCTATCCTCGATAAGGTTATCGAAGAAGCGACCAACATCGATATCCGCGATATCGCGACCCAGACTAAAGAAGTGGTTACTGAAGTCGAAACGGTAGGCGAATTTGGCCCGAACGACGTGCTGCTGGATATCCGCTCTATCGACGAGCAGGATGAGAAGCCGTTCAAGCCAGAAGGCGTGACGGTTGCCTCGCTGCCGTTCTACAAGCTGAGCACTAAGTTTGGCGATCTCGATCAGAGCAAAACCTACCTGCTGTGGTGCGAGCGTGGTGTGATGAGCCGCCTGCAGGCGCTGTATCTGCGCGAGCAGGGCTTTAATAACGTGAAGGTTTACCGCGCTTAAAGTCGGAAGGTGGATGGCGCAAGTTATCCACCCTACGAAATGCCGTAGGTCGGGTAAGGCGCAAGCCGCTACCCGACGCTATCTCTACTGATAATCCCTGTAGCTATAAATCCCCGCCGCCATTACCAGCTGCTGCGACACCTCGTGCGCTTTCTCGCGCCCGACCAGCAGATCGATAATTTTCAGGCCAAAATCTATCGCCGTGCCCGGCCCCTGACTGGTAAGTAAATTCACCCGCGGATCCCAGACGACGCGCTTATCCTGCCACTGATCTTCCGGAATGCTGTCTTTTAAGCCCGGGTAGCCGGTCATATTGCCGATCGGGAAGAGTTCGTGCGGCACCAGCACCGTGCCCGCCGCGGCGCAGATGGTGGCAACGATGCGCCCGGACAGATGAAACTGACGTACGGTTTCCACCAGCAGCGGGCTGTCGCGGAAGCATTCCGCGCCCTTTAAGCCGCCGGGCAGGACGATTATATCGAAATCCCCGTCGGCGACTTCAACCAGCGGCGCGTCGGCAACCAGTTTTACGCCCCGCGAACAGGTCACCGTAAGCTCGCCGCTGCTTGCGACGCTTGCCGTAGTGACCCTGATGCCGCCGCGTACCAACAAATCAATGGTGGTAACGGCTTCCATCTCCTCAGTCCCAGGAGCCAGACAGACCAGAGCTTGAGCGCTCATATTCATTCTCCTTACGCTTAATCAGCTCATACAGGCGGCTATTGAACGGCACCGCAAGGCCGTGGGCCCGCGCGCGCTGTAGTAAATACCCGGTGATATAGTCTATTTCAGTGTGGCGCTGTACGCGCACGTCCTGCAGCATCGACGAAATGTTCGCCGCCGTGCTGTCGATAACCTGGTCTACGTAGTAGAGAAGGCTTTCTGACGAGGTGTGGTGCCCGTCGCGCTCCATCACCAGCGCCACCTCGTTGCAAATGCTGACCACTTCGTCGTGATGGTGCTTCAGCTCGCCGTTTGGGCAGTTATAAAGGGCGGTCAGCGGATTGACCACGCAGTTAACCGCGAGTTTTTTCCAGCTCGCCGGAATAATATTGTCGTGCCAGGCGACGTCCGGCAGGGCGTGGTGCAGGATATCCGCCAGCCCGCTGAAATCGCTACCCGCCGCGTTACCCGGCCCTATGTGGGTGGTGCCATTTGCCACGTGTACGATGACGTTACCGTCGCGCTTTGCGGCGTGAGTTGTCACGCCCAGAAGCAACGGCTGGTGAAGCGAGGTAAGTTCTTCCAGCGTCCCCATGCCGTTATGCAGCAGGAGTATCGGGCTTGAGGCGGGCAGCGACGCGGCCAGCGTTTTAACCGCCACGGAAACCTGCCAGGCCTTCAGCGTAACCAGCAGCATATCGCTGCTGGCAAGAAACTCAGGATCGTTAGCGGTGAGGGATTCGTTAAAGACGCTGCCGTTCGTTTCCACCAGATTGACATGGCAGAAAGGCTGCGGCACCCGTAGCCAGCCCTGGACTTCATGTCCCTGCTTATAAAGTGATGCCAGCCACAGTTGGCCTAGCGCACCGCAACCCAATACGGTGATTTTCATTTTGCCTCCCCACCTGCAAACTGCGCAGATGTTTTGCTTAATCTATATTATATAGGGCTCTCTCGTGCTTTAACGGGTTGTTTTGCGCGGCCCAGCGGGTATTATGCAACGCAACAAAAAAGAGAGGGAGAAGAAAACATGCCATCTTTTGACATCGTGTCTGAAATTGATATCCAGGAAGTCCGTAACGCGATTGAAAACGCGGAACGTGAGGTTGCAACTCGTTTCGACTTCCGCAACGTGCCGGCCACTTTTGAGCTGAATGAGAAAAATCAGTCTATTAAAGTTGCCAGCGAATCCGATTTCCAGGTTAACCAACTGCTGGATATTCTTCGTGCCAAGCTGCTCAAGCGCGGTATCGAAGGCGCTTCCATCGACGTGCCGGAAGAGTTCGTGCACAGCGGTAAAACCTGGAGCGTGGAAGCGAAGCTCAAGCAGGGCATCGAATCCGCCATCGCCAAGAAAATCGTTAAGCTGATTAAAGACAGCAAGGCGAAGGTTCAGGTGCAAATCCAGGGCGAAGAGCTGCGCGTAACGGGGAAATCTCGTGACGATCTGCAGGCCGCAATGGCGCTGGTTCGTGGCGGTGATTTGGGACAGCCGTTCCAGTTCAAGAACTTCCGCGACTGATCATGCGGGTGGATGGCGCTCAACGCTTATCCACCCCAGGTATCAAATGTAGGGCGGGTTAGCCCAGCGCCATCCGCCTTTTACAGCTTTCCTTTCACCAACTGCTCTACTTCAAATCTGTTCGTTAACTTACTGTCGATCTTCACGTAGGCGCTGCGCTCCTGCGCGATGATATTCGCGTCGCTCACGCCCGGAGCCGCGAGCAGTCTCGCCTTAAGCTGCGCATCGTTTGCTGCATTTTCAGGTAGTTCAATGCGCAGGCTGGTCACGTACGGCGGCTCTTTCATGGTGGAACTCACCAGCAGCCAGACCATCGCCAGCAGCGCGCCCGCTAAAAATACCGTTTGTGAATCAAACATCCCGTCGAGCCAGCCGCCCAGCGAGCCGCCGATGGCCACGCCGATAAACTGGCTGGTGGAATAAATCCCCATCGCCGTGCCTTTGTAGCCCGCGGGGGACTCTTTGCTGATAAGCGACGGCAGGATAGCTTCCATCAGGTTAAAGGCGAGGAAGAACAGCTGCACGCCGATGACCAGCTCCCAGAAGTGCGGGCCTGAGCCCCACAGCACGATTTCGGCAATCAGCAGCAGCGCCACGCAGCCGACAAATACCCGCTTCATGCGGCGCTTCACTTCGGCATAGATAATGAAAGGCACAACGGAGGCAAAGGCTATCAGCATGGTGCAAAGATAGATTTTCCAGTGCTGCGCGGCGGGGAATCCCGCCTGTTCAAGCTGGCCCGGCAGGGCAACGAAGGTGGACATCAGCATGATGTGCAGACACATAATGCCAAAGTTCAGCTTCAGCAGTTTTGGCTCGACGATAACCTTGCGGAAGCAGCCTTTTACCATGCCGGATTCGCGGTTAAGCACGTGGTTATCGGTGTTCGGCACCACCCAAAGGGTAATCAAAATGCCGGAGGCGGCCAGAACCGCAATCATCCAGAACAGCGCGTTCAGGCCGAGTGAATGGGTGACGATCGGGCCGAGCACCATGGCGATGGCGAAGGTTACGCCAAAGCTGACGCCGATAAACGCCATTGCTTTGGTGCGGTTTTGTTCGCGGGTTAAGTCGGAAAGTAATGCCATTACGGCGGCGGCAATTGCCCCGGAACCCTGTAGCGCGCGGCCAAGGATAACGCCATAGATGGAAGTCGAGAGCGCTGCAATGACGCTGCCGAGTACGAAAATGAGTAATCCGCCGATGATAAGCGGCTTGCGGCCAATGCGGTCAGAAACGAGGCCAAAGGGGATCTGAAAAATCGCCTGCGCCAGGCCATAGATGCCAATTGCCAGGCCAATCAGCGCTTCGCTTGCGCCCTGTAGCGCCATTCCGTAAGTGGTAAGAACCGGCAGCACCATAAACATGCCGAGCATGCGCAGTGAAAACACCGTGCCTAAACCCCACGTCGCACGTAGCTCGACGGGCGTCATTTTGTAATCGTTCATTACCACCTCAGATGAAAAACCGGACATAGTGTAGTGCGTAGGGAGGGGAGGGTAAACGTCTGGTTATTTAATAAATATTACAGCGCGGAATTATTGATGATACTAATAAAAAAGGGCGCGAACGCGCCCTTTTATGCCTTTATCAACCTACCAGACGTAGGTCAGCAGATTGTGTGAATCTGGCACCATGAAATCGACGGACATCATCACGGAAAGCGAGGTGATGGCGACGATAGAAAAGACGAACAGCTTGCGCGCCCAGACCTTATCGTCTTCCACCTTGTAGCCCTTCAGCGCCATACCCAGCCACCACACGCTTACGGCGGCGGCGACAATCAGGTATTTGTAGCCAGCGTAGCCGCCCAGGGACAGCATCAGCGTGGCAACGGCGAAGGCGATGATGTACACGGTGATATGGTTTTTTGCGACCGAAATCCCTTTAACCACCGGCAACACCGGAATGTTGGCGGCCTGGTAATCTTTAAAGCGGAAGATGGCAATCGCATAGGAGTGCGGCATCTGCCACAGGCTAAAGATAGCCAGCAGGATCAGGGCACCGGCGTCGAACTCGTTGGTGACGGCGCAGTAGCCGATAACCGGAGGAGCCGCGCCGGACAGGCTGCCAATCAGCGTGCCGTAAACGGATTTGCGCTTCATGTACAGGCTGTAGATGCCGACATAAACCACAAAGCCCATCACGCCAAGCCACATGGCTAACGGATTCGCGCCAAACCACAGCAGCATGAAACCAGCAATACCCAACAAGGTGGCGTATACCAGCGAGGATTTCGGCGAGATCAGGCCTTTAACCAGCACCCGATTCCTGGTTCTCTCCATCTTGCGGTCGATATCGCGGTCGATGAAGTTGTTGTAAACACAACCTGATGCCACCACCAGCGACACCCCCACCAGGGTGTAGAGAAACAGGGGATAATCAATACTGCCCTTCGAGGCCAGTAAAAATCCCCCAATGACAGAAATTAAATTACCGAAAATAATTCCTGGTTTTGTTACTTGCAGGTATTGCTTAATCATACACGTCGCTCTTAGTGAACCATCATGTTCTGGTTGAGGTTCCACATAATCCAGATCGAGCCGACCACCAGAATGGCAATAATCAGCACCGTAAAGGCGAAGGCCACCAGGTTCCAACGCTCACTCGACGAGGTGTTCAGATGCAGGAAGCACACGAGGTGCACCAGAATCTGTACGACTGCGGTAACCAGCACCACGCCCAGAATAGTGGCGTGGGAGGCGGTACCTGACATGACCATCCAGAACGGGATAGCCGTCAGGATGATAGACAGGATAAAACCGGTCATATAGGTTTTAACGCTACCGTGGTGGGCGCCGCTGTGTTCAGTTGAATGACTCATTACATCGCCCCCATCAGATAAACGACCGAGAATACGCAGATCCAAACTACGTCCAGGAAGTGCCAGAACAGGCTCAGGCACATCAGGCGAGCGCGGTTGGTGTTAGTCAAACCGCGACGCGCCACGTGAATCATCATGAACGCCATCCACACCAGACCGGAAGTCACGTGCAGACCGTGGGTGCCTACCAGAGCAAAGAACCCTGACAGGAAGCCGCTGCGATCCGGCCCGAAGCCTTCAGCGATCAGATGATGGAATTCATAGATTTCCATCCCGACGAAGCCCGCACCGAACAGGAAGGTCAGCGCCAGCCAGGAGATAACCTGGCTTTTGTTGCCTTTGTTCATGGCGATGATCGCCATGCCGTAAGTGATGGAGCTGAACAGCAGCAGGGCAGTTTCGACCAGCACAAACGGCAGTTCGAAAATGTCTTTCCCTGCCGGACCGCCGGCAGTGCCGTTCACCAGAACGGCATAGGTAGCAAACAAGCAACAGAAAAGAATGCAGTCGCTCATCAGGTAGATCCAGAAACCAAAGACCTTATTGGTTCCCGCATCGTGGTGCCCATGCTCAGCGGCGTGGGCGTGTGTCTGTGTCAGAGTTTCAGTTGACATTTTTCAGCCCTGCTTTGGTAATTTCATCGAAATGCTGGTTTTCCAGTTTTTCGACTTCCGCAACCGGAACGTAGTAATCCACATCTTCGTCGAAGCTTTTCGCAATCCAGGTCACGATCATGCCGGCAAAGCCGATAATCGCCATCCACCAGATGTGCCAGATCATTGCGAAGCCAAATACCGTAGCGAATGCGGCAATGATGATGCCCGCAGCGCTGTTACGCGGCATGTGGATTTCTTCGTAATGAGTTGGCTGCTTATACGCTTCGCCTTTCTCTTTCATTTCCCAGAAAGCATCACGTTCGTGAACTTCTGGCAGATGAGCAAAGTTGTAGAACGGCGGTGGAGAAGAAGTTGCCCACTCCAGCGTACGGCCACCCCATGGGTCACCGGTCAGATCGCGGTTCTGCTCACGGTCACGAATAGAGACGTAGAACTGAATCAGCTGGCAGAGGATACCCAGAGCAATCAGCGCCGCACCGCAGGCTGCAACAACCAGCAGGGTGTGGAACTGTGGATCGATCTGCTGGCTCAGGCGACGGGTCATACCCATGAAGCCCAGCACGTACAGCGGCATAAACGCCACGAAGAAGCCGATGATCCAGAACCAGAAGGCGCGTTTGCCCCAGGTTTCGTTCAGGGTAAAGCCAAAGGCTTTCGGCCACCAGTAGGTCAGGCCTGCGAAGCAACCGAATACCACACCACCGATAATAACGTTATGGAAGTGGGCAATCAGGAACAGGCTATTGTGCAGTACGAAGTCAGCACCCGGTACGGCTAACAGAACACCGGTCATGCCACCAATAGAGAAGGTGACAACGAAGCCAATGGTCCACAGCATCGCGGAGTTGAAGACGATACGGCCCTGATACATGGTGAACAGCCAGTTGAAGATCTTCACCCCTGTTGGGATGGCGATAATCATCGTGGCGATACCGAAGAAGGCGTTTACGTTCGCGCCGCTACCCATGGTGAAGAAGTGGTGCAGCCAAACGATGAACGACAGTACGGTAATAGCGATAGTCGCCCACACCAGAGAGGTGTAACCGAACAGGCGCTTTTTAGAGAACGTCGCAACCACTTCTGAGAACACACCAAACACCGGCAGCACCAGGATATAAACTTCCGGGTGGCCCCATGCCCAGATGAGGTTGATGTACATCATCATGTTGCCACCCATATCGTTGGTAAAGAAATGGGTGCCAAGGTAGCGGTCAAGGGTTAACAGCGCGACGGTCACGGTGAAGATTGGGAACGCAGCGATAATCAGAACGTTGGTACACAGCGAAGCCCAGGTAAACACCGGCATTTTGAACATCGTCATGCCAGGGGTACGCATGTTCAGGATAGTAACGAAGAAGTTAATACCCGTCAGCGTCGTACCAATCCCTGAGAGCTGAAGTGCCCAGATCCAGTAGTCGACGCCGACCCCCGGACTGTACTCAATGCCCGAAAGCGGCGGATAGGCAACCCAACCGGTCTGAGCAAATTCGCCCACCCCAAGAGAAAGGTTAACCAGCACCACGCCTACAACGGTGAACCAGAAGCTCAGGTTGTTCAGGAACGGGAAGGCAACGTCACGCGCACCAATCTGCAACGGCACGACGAGGTTCATCAGGCCGATAACAAATGGCATCGCCACGAAGAAGATCATGATTACGCCGTGGGCGGTAAAGATCTGATCGTAGTGATGAGGTGGCAGGAAGCCCGCTTCGCCAGCCGAGGCCAGCACCTGTTGGCTACGCATCATGATGGCGTCGGCAAAGCCGCGCAGCAGCATGACGATAGCGACGATGACGTACATCACGCCAAGACGTTTGTGGTCAACCGAGGTGAGCCACTCTTTCCATAAATATTCCCACTTACCGAAGTAAGTGATAGCTGCAACTAGCGCCAGTCCCCCGACGATAATTGCCGCCACCGTAACCATGATAATGGGTTCATGGTATGGGACTGCATCCAGTGTAAGTTTTCCGAACATTTTTATTCCTCGGCCCCTTAGTGAGAGGTTTCCGCGTGACTCATGTCCATGCCTTCCATACCTTCGTGTGCTGCGTGCTCACCTTCTGGCTGGGTCATGTCCATGCTCTTCCCGTGCCCCATGAATTTGTCGATAACGGCTTTGAACAAATCAGGTTTAACAGCGGAGAAGTATTCGACTTTGTTGTATTCGCTTGGTGCGGCCAGCTTCTCGTAGGTCGCCATATCGTTCATGACTTCCGGAGACTGCTTGGCTTTGGCTACCCATTGGTTAAAGGTGTCCATGTCCGGCGTGGCGATTGCCTTGAACTTCATGCCGGAGAAACCTTTACCGCTGTAGTTAGACGAAATACCGTCGTAGGTGCCCGCTTCGTCGGCAATCAGGTGCAGTTTGGTCTGCATACCTGCCATTGCGTAGATTTGGCTACCCAGGCGCGGAATAAAGAAGGAGTTCATCACCGAGTTAGAGGTGATTTTGAATTCCACCGGGGTGTTGGCCGGGAAGGCGATTTCATTAACCGTGGCGATACCCTGCTCCGGATAGATGAAGAACCATTTCCAGTCCATAGCGATAACTTCAATGGTCACCGGCTTCGCTTCGTGAACCAGCGGACGGCTAGGCTCAAGGGCGTGAGTGGTTTTCCAGGTCAGAACCGCGAGGAAAATGATGATGAGGATGGGAATCGTCCAGACTACAGCTTCAACTTTGTTGGAGTGTGACCAGTTGGGGCTGTATTTGGCGTCTTTGTTTGATGCCCGATACTTCCAGGCAAAACCGATAGCCATCGCGATAGCTGGGATAACGACAATCAACATCAGCCCGAGAGCTGTCAGTATCAGTGAACGTTGTTCCAGTCCAATCTGTCCTTTGGGGTCAAGCAGTGCAGAATCACAGCCACTAAGTAAAAAAGTACCTGCGATTAATGACAACCATCCCAAACTTTTATTGTATTTCCTGAGTCTCATTTAACGACCTCAATTCCAGGGAGCTCTATTGTCGTTTAAAGTGTGCCGGCATTTTACGGGAAGGTTACATTACTGTAAACATGAATGGCATAGTGTCAGTGGGGTGTTACTGGCTTCTGCCGTCAATGTCACACGAAATGCAACAAATTTGTAAAATCGCGCATCCGACGCCTTCTCCAGCGATTTATAACAAAAACCTATTTTAGCAGAAATATGCAGGGTCAATTGGTATAACCAATCCTTTAATGAACCATGAATTAACAAATTGGTATCAATTGAGAAACGAAAAATTATCAAATTAATTTCGTACCGGGCTGAATCGTTAAAGTGAAAACGTGCGATTACCACCCTGCTAATAATTTTAAAAAACAGAGTTAAGTGTGAATTAATAATTCACGGTTCGAATGTGTTGTCGTTTATTTGGCCGCAATAATAACGGTGCTAAATAAATAAGGCGCGGTAACCTGTTCCCACGCCTTAGATCAGCGCCGTTTTGCGCAGCGCCAGATAGTCCAACAGCGCGCCTAGAACGACACCACCGATGGCAAACAGCGCGCCCCATTCCAAAAATTGGATGCTGAACGCCCAGTCTGTCAGGCCCGTCGAGTTGGTAATCAGGATAACCAGCCATACGGCGAGCAGACAGCAGCCTAAGGTTAGCGCACGTAGCGCAAAACGATAGGCCGGAGCGAACTCGCTGCGCGGCATAAAGCTTTCGGTTTTCTGGGTGTATTCGAGGGTAGATTTGCATAACAGCAGCAGCAAAATGCCCGGCACCGCCGCAAAGACCGAGAACAAATAAAATGTTGGCCAGCCGTGCGCTTCCACAAACCAGCCCGCAATCGGCCCAACGTACACGCGGCCAACGGCGGAAAGCGCGGAAAGCAGCGCAAACTGCGTGGCGGAAAACGATTTGTTGCACAGCGTCATCAGCAGCGCGACGAACGCCGCGGTGCCCATCCCGCCGCACAGGTTTTCAAAGAATACGGCGGCGGCCATGCTGAAAATGTGCTTGTCGGTAATGGACAGCAGCCAGTAACCGGCGTTTGAAATGCCCTGCAAAATGCCGAAAATCAGCAGCGCGCGGAACAGGGTCAGACGTTGCATCAGTACGCCACCGTACAGCGCGCCAAGAATGGTGGCGAACAGGCCAAGGGTTTTATTCACTACGCCCACTTCGCCCGCATCAAAACCCACGCCGCGAATCAGGAAGGTGGTGGTCAGGCTCATGGCGAACGCGTCGCCAAGCTTGTACATGACGATAAGCAGCAGGATCAGCCAGGCGTTGTTACGGCCAAAAAAGTCCTTGAGCGGGGCGACGACGGCCTGCTCAAGACTGCGCGGGACGGGAATGGCATCAGTGGGTTCTGGGGCAAGAATCGTTGCAACGATACAGGGCAGCAGCAGCGCCGCCATCAGCCAGTACATTCCCTGCCAGCCAAGATAGCGGTCCGCCAGCCAGAGCGCGAGGCCGCCTGAAACCAGCATCCCCAGGCGATAGCCGAGCACGCTGATTGCCGCACCGGCTCCGCGTTCTTCGGCAGAAAGCACGTCAGTTTTCCAGGCGTCGAAAACGATGTCCTGCGAGGCGGAGCAGAAGGCGATAATAACCGCCAGCGCGGCCATCCAGCGAAGCTGGCTGCCCGGCTCAAGAAAGCCCATCGCGGCAATGGCAATCAGCAGCAGAATTTGCGTAATCAGCAGCCAGCCACGGCGACGGCCGAGCAGCGGCGGCGTGTACCTGTCCATCACCGGCGACCAAAGGAACTTAAACACGTACGCCTGACCAACCAGCGAGAAGAAGCCGATGGTTTTCAGATCGATATTTTCGACCGTCATCCAGGCCTGCAAGGTGCCGGAGGTGAGCGCGAGGGGAAGTCCTGAGGCAAAACCAAGGATCAGTAAAATGGCTGATTTCGGCTGCTGGAAGATGCGTAAATACTGATTGGACATGCTTAGCTCGGGCATACAAAAGCCCGCATGGAGCGGGCTTATGAGGATAAATTAACGGGCGTTCGACTTAATAAATTCGTGAACGCTGGTGTCCTGGGCCATATCGGCAATGGTATCGGTCAGCACGGAGTTAACCGCGTTGGCGATATTCTTGTTGGTAGCCTGGAACGCACCTTCCACGTTGTAGCTGGAGCGGTAGTTTTTGGTCATCTTATTGCCGTTCTGCGCGGTGGCAATAATAGAGATATCCGCTTTGGTGGCGATGTTGTAGCGCACGTTACCCTGTGACACGTCTGCATACAGCTTGTTCACCACGATCTGCAAAGCAACCGGGCTGCTTGGGCCGATCATATAGCCGCGTGCGGTCATCTGTTTTTCCAGCACTTCTTGCAGCAGGAAACGCAGGTCGCGGGACGGGGTCAGGGTAACCAGCTGGTTATCACGGGTGACTTTAGCCAGCGCCTGATCGGTGCGTTGATCCGCGCCGTTGATGCTGACCGTCACGCCCATCAGGCTTGGATCCTGCTGTGGCAGGTTGATGGTTGGTGACACTTCAATGGTGGTTGGTGGTGTTGCACAGCTGGCCAGCATAAAAATGGCGACCAGCGGGAAGAATAATTTTTTTAACATGTTCGCTATCTCAATGTACTCAAAAGGGCGGGCAGAAAAAAACACGCCATCATAACACTGCGGTTGCCCAGTGGAAGGGCTTAACGCACGGAATTTCATCGCGTTGCGCTTTTATTAAGCATCAACAAAGCTATCAGACCTTTTTAGCCGTCAATAGTGCCCTAACACGTTAGGCTACAGAGGCCTGGCGTAGGAAATCGAACGAAAGCTAAATAATTGTTGGAATTACGTTATTAAAACGGTTAAAAGCGGCTAACATTTAAAGGGATGAGTGGCATCTCTGCGTAGTTGAGGAGAAAGTTCATGATGATACGCGAGCAAATAGAAACAAAACTAAGGGCTGCGTTCGAACCCGTGTTCCTGGAAGTCGTGGATGAAAGCTATCGTCACAATGTCCCGGCTGGTTCAGAAAGCCATTTCAAGGTTGTGTTAGTCAGCGATCGCTTTGTAGGAGAACGTTTTCTTAATCGCCATCGCATGATTTATGGCACGCTCAGTGAAGAATTGGCCAGCACCGTTCACGCTCTGGCTCTGCATACCTACACCATTAAAGAGTGGGAAGGGCTGCAGGACACCATTTTTGCATCACCGCCATGCCGTGGGGCTGGCTCCATCGCCTGAAAATAACCTTTCCGGGTTTGCAACCGAGGGAACTTTTCCTTTATGTTGCTCTCTGTTTACTGTATTTCTCGAAACGGCCTGCGGGCCGTTTTGTTTTGTCTCAGATACCCGGCACTTTTGCAGGGTTGAGGCAAAATATTCCAACAAATTGTGAAAAAGGCCGCAGCGACGTTACGTCGCCGTTCTCGACTCACCTAAGTGATGCCGCTATAATGCTGCGTCTTATTTTTCGGAATGTCTTCGGGACGATTCTGACGACAGGGATTGTGATTCTGATACAGAAGGCATCCCGGTTCTGTGAAGCAATATAGAGGGCTTCCAGAGTTGACCGAGCACTGTGATTTTTTGAGGTAACAAGATGCAAGTTTCAGTTGAAACCACTCAGGGCCTTGGCCGCCGTCTCACGATTACTATCGCTGCAGACAGCATCGAAACCGCTGTAAAAAGCGAGCTGGTCAACGTGGCAAAAAAAGTCCGTATTGACGGCTTCCGCAAGGGCAAAGTACCGATGACTGTTGTCGCTCAACGTTATGGCGCTTCTGTTCGCCAGGACGTGCTGGGCGAACTGATGAGCCGCAACTTCATTGATGCGATCATCAAAGAAAAAATCAATCCAGCAGGCGCGCCTAACTACATCCCAGGCGAATACAAAATGGGCGAAGACTTCACCTACTCCGTAGAGTTTGAAGTGTACCCAGAAGTAGAACTGCAGGGTCTGGAAGCAATCGAAGTTGAAAAACCCGTTGTAGAAGTGACTGATGAAGACGTTGACACCATGTTGGACACCCTGCGTAAGCAGCAGGCAACCTGGAAAGAAACTGACGCAGCAGCTACCGCTGAAGACCGCGTAACCATCGACTTCACCGGTTCCGTTGACGGCGAAGTATTCGAAGGCGGTAAAGCATCTGACTTCGTACTGGCAATGGGCCAGGGTCGTATGATCCCAGGCTTCGAAGACGGCGTTGTGGGTCACAAAGCTGGCGAAGAGTTCACTATCGAAGTGACCTTCCCGGAAGATTACCACGCTGAAAACCTGAAAGGTAAAGCGGCTAAGTTCGACATCGTTCTGAAGAAAGTTGAAGAGCGTGAACTGCCAGAATTCACAGAAGAATTCATCAAACGTTTCGGCGTTGAAGATGGTTCCGTTGCTGGTCTGCGTACCGAAGTGCGTAAAAACATGGATCGCGAGCTGAAAGGCGCGGTGCGTAACCGCATCAAGTCTCAGGCAATCGACGGTCTGGTTAACGCCAACAACATCGACGTGCCAGCTGCGCTTATCGACGGCGAAATCGACGTTCTGCGTCGCCAGGCTGCACAGCGTTTCGGTGGCAACGAGCAGCAGGCTCTGGAACTGCCGCGTGAGCTGTTCGAAGAACAAGCTAAACGCCGCGTTGTCGTTGGTCTGCTGCTGGGCGAAGTGATTCGTACCCACGAGCTGAAAGCTGACGAAGCACGCGTTAACGGTCTGATCGAAGAAATGGCTTCTGCCTACGAAGATCCGAAAGAAGTTATCGAGTTCTACAGCAAGAACAAAGAACTGATGGACAACATGCGTAATGTTGCTCTGGAAGAACAGGCTGTAGAAGCAGTTCTGGCGAAAGCGAAAGTTTCTGAAAAAGCGACTTCCTTCAGCGAACTGATGAACCAGCAGGCGTAAGCATTATTTTTGGCATCACCGCCAAAATTTCGCTGCATCAAGCCCGTCACCCACAGGTGGCGGGCTTTTTTTATCGCCCAGGCCGAGTCTGAACGTTGAATAAAACGAAGTTTCAGGGTTAGCGTAACAAGAAAAGGTTGTTATGCTTGAAACAGGGCGAAGCCATCCCCATAAAGTAGGGCATGGCTCCACAATACGACCCTGACTGATAATCCGTCCATTACAGGTAACGGGCGCAAGGAGCGTAGTCTTCTTTTCGCGTCTCAAGTAGAATCAGTACAGTAGGTTAGAAGGCTTAATTACTCCAGGAGACGGAAATGTCATACAGTGGCGAACGAGATCAATTAGCACCCCATATGGCCCTGGTGCCGATGGTTGTTGAACAGACATCGCGTGGTGAGCGTTCATACGATATTTATTCCCGTCTGCTCAAGGAACGTGTCATCTTCATGACCGGACAGGTCGAAGATCATATGGCTAACCTGATTGTGGCGCAGATGCTGTTTCTGGAAGCGGAAAACCCGGAAAAAGACATCTATCTCTACATTAACTCACCGGGTGGCGTAATTACGGCGGGTATGTCTATTTACGACACTATGCAATTTATTAAACCGGACGTCAGCACCATCTGTATGGGTCAGGCCTGTTCAATGGGTGCTTTCCTGCTGACTGCTGGTGCGAAGGGCAAGCGTTTCTGCCTGCCGAACTCGCGCGTAATGATTCACCAACCGCTGGGCGGCTACCAGGGTCAGGCAACGGACATCGAAATCCACGCCCGTGAAATCCTGAAGGTGAAAGCGCGCATGAACGAACTTATGGCGCAACATACGGGTAAATCTCTTGAAGAAATAGAAAGAGACACCGAGCGTGACCGTTTCCTCGCTGCCAGTGAAGCGGTAGAGTATGGCTTAGTTGACTCGATCCTGACGCACCGTAACTAATGCCCGAAAACAGTGGGCCATAGGCTATAGTAAAGTAGTGGCTCAACTTCACGCATACGATTGGCTGTGCCGCATCAAAGGCACTTGCGTCGTCCTGAAACGGTGCAAAGAAACAGATAAGAGGTTTTGACTTTATGACAGATAAGCGCAAAGACGGTTCAGGCAAACTGCTGTACTGCTCTTTTTGCGGCAAAAGCCAGCATGAAGTGCGCAAACTGATTGCCGGGCCGTCAGTGTATATCTGCGATGAGTGTGTCGACTTATGTAACGACATCATTCGCGAAGAGATTAAAGAGGTGGCACCGCACCGTGAACGTAGCGCGTTGCCAACTCCACACGAAATTCGTCACCACCTTGATGACTATGTTATCGGTCAGGAACAGGCGAAAAAGGTTCTGGCGGTGGCGGTTTATAACCACTACAAACGTCTGCGCAACGGCGATAGCACCAACGGCATTGAGCTGGGCAAAAGTAACATCCTGCTCATCGGGCCGACCGGTAGCGGTAAAACCCTGCTGGCTGAAACCCTGGCGCGTTTGCTGGATGTTCCTTTCACCATGGCCGATGCCACTACGCTGACCGAAGCGGGTTACGTGGGTGAAGACGTAGAAAACATCATTCAAAAACTGCTGCAGAAATGCGACTACGATGTGCAGAAAGCGCAGCGCGGTATCGTCTATATCGATGAGATTGACAAAATCTCCCGCAAATCTGACAACCCGTCCATCACCCGCGACGTATCCGGTGAAGGCGTGCAGCAGGCGTTGCTGAAGCTGATCGAAGGTACCGTGGCTGCGGTTCCACCACAGGGTGGCCGTAAACATCCGCAGCAAGAGTTCCTGCAGGTTGATACCTCCAAGATTCTGTTTATCTGTGGCGGTGCGTTTGCCGGTCTTGACAAAGTGATTGCTAACCGTGTTGAAACCGGTTCTGGCATTGGCTTTGGCGCAACGGTTAAAGGCAAGTCCGAGAAAGCGAGCGAAGGCCAGCTGCTCGGCCAGGTTGAGCCAGAAGATCTGATCAAATTCGGTTTGATCCCTGAGTTCATCGGTCGTCTGCCGGTCGTTGCAACCTTGAGCGAGCTGAGCGAAGAAGCCCTGATTCAAATCCTGAAAGAGCCGAAAAACGCCCTGACCAAGCAGTATCAGGCGCTGTTCAATCTGGAAGGCGTTGAGCTGGAATTCCGTGACGAGGCGCTGGACGCCATCGCGAAGAAAGCCATGGCGCGTAAAACCGGTGCTCGTGGCCTGCGTTCTATCGTGGAAGGCGCGCTGCTCGATACCATGTACGATCTGCCTTCTATGGAAGACGTTGAAAAAGTGGTTATCGATGAGTCCGTCATCGACGGCCAGTCTGAGCCGCTGCTAATTTATGGTAAGCCGGAAGCTCAACAAGCATCCGGTGAATAATTCGCCAAAATAACCAGTCAGTTAGTCAAAAAGGGGGGATTTTTATCCCCCTTTTATTTTTCCTTCATTCCTGCCATTGAATGTGCGGGAAACATCCCAATATACTGACTTACTTGCTGGTGATGCCACATGAGAGCGAAGGCATCGCCCCATCACCTGGCGGAAATTAAACTAAGAGAGAGCTCTATGAATCCTGAGCGTTCTGAACGCATTGAAATCCCCGTATTGCCGTTGCGCGATGTGGTGGTTTATCCGCACATGGTTATTCCACTGTTTGTCGGGCGCGAAAAATCCATTCGCTGCCTGGAAGCGGCCATGGACCACGATAAAAAAATCATGCTGGTGGCGCAAAAAGAGGCTTCAACGGACGAGCCGGGTGTTAATGACCTGTTCTCTGTGGGTACCGTTGCATCCATTTTGCAGATGCTGAAACTGCCAGACGGCACCGTAAAAGTGCTGGTTGAAGGCCTGCAGCGTGCGCGTATCACCACGTTGTCTGACAATGGCGACCATTTTGCCGCACAGGCCGAATACCTCGACTCGCCGGTCATTGAAGAGCGCGAGCAGGAAGTCCTTGTACGCACTGCCATTAATCAGTTTGAAGGCTACATCAAGCTGAACAAAAAAATCCCGCCAGAAGTGCTGACGTCGCTCAACAGCATCGACGATCCTGCACGTCTGGCAGACACCATCGCCGCACATATGCCATTGAAGTTAACGGACAAACAGTCCGTGCTTGAGATGTCAGATATTAACGAACGTCTCGAATATCTGATGGCGATGATGGAGTCTGAAATCGATCTGCTACAGGTTGAGAAACGTATTCGCAACCGCGTTAAAAAGCAGATGGAAAAGAGCCAGCGCGAGTACTATCTGAATGAGCAAATGAAGGCTATTCAGAAAGAACTGGGCGAAATGGACGACGCGCCGGACGAAAATGAAGCGCTGAAACGCAAAATCGACGCGGCAAAAATGCCGAAAGAAGCGCGCGAAAAAACCGAAGCGGAACTGCAAAAGCTGAAAATGATGTCGCCAATGTCTGCGGAAGCAACCGTAGTGCGCGGCTATATCGACTGGATGGTTCAGGTACCGTGGAACGCGCGCAGCAAGGTTAAAAAAGACCTGCGTCAGGCTCAGGAAGTTCTGGATACCGACCACTACGGCCTGGAACGCGTGAAAGACCGCATCCTGGAATACCTCGCAGTGCAGAGCCGCGTGAACAAGCTCAAAGGGCCAATTTTGTGCCTGGTTGGGCCTCCGGGCGTGGGTAAAACCTCCTTGGGCCAGTCCATTGCGCGAGCAACCGGACGTAAATACATCCGTATGGCGCTGGGCGGCGTGCGCGATGAAGCTGAAATTCGCGGCCACCGTCGTACCTATATTGGTTCGATGCCGGGCAAACTTATCCAGAAAATGGCGAAAGTAGGGGTTAAAAACCCATTATTCCTGCTGGATGAAATCGACAAAATGTCTTCGGATATGCGCGGCGATCCGGCTTCCGCACTACTGGAAGTGCTCGACCCTGAACAGAACGTGGCGTTCAACGACCACTATCTGGAAGTGGATTACGATCTCAGCGACGTGATGTTTGTTGCGACCTCTAACTCCATGAACATCCCGGCTCCGCTGTTGGATCGTATGGAAGTGATTCGCCTGTCCGGCTACACCGAAGATGAAAAGCTGAACATCGCCAAGCAGCACCTGCTGCCTAAGCAAATCGAGCGCAACGCCCTGAAAAAAGGTGAGATCACCGTTGAAGACAGCGCGATTAGCGGCATCATTCGTTATTACACGCGTGAAGCCGGCGTGCGTAGCCTGGAACGTGAAATTTCCAAGCTGTGCCGTAAAGCGGTGAAGCAGCTGCTGCTGGATAAAACGCTTAAGCACATCACCATCAACGGCGATAACCTGAAGGACTTCCTTGGGGTTCAGCGCTTTGACTATGGCCGTGCGGACAGCGAAAACCGCGTTGGGCAGGTGACTGGCCTTGCGTGGACGGAAGTTGGCGGCGATCTGCTGACCATCGAAACCGCATGCGTTCCGGGCAAAGGCAAGCTGACCTACACCGGATCCCTCGGTGAAGTGATGCAGGAATCTATTCAGGCCGCGCTGACAGTCGTACGCGCTCGTGCTGAAAAACTGGGCATCAACGGCGACTTCTATGAAAAACGTGATATTCACGTTCACGTACCGGAAGGCGCAACGCCGAAAGATGGCCCAAGTGCGGGTATCGCAATGTGTACCGCGCTGGTTTCCTGTCTGACGGGTAACCCGGTGCGCGCAGATGTAGCGATGACCGGTGAAATCACGCTGCGTGGTCAGGTTCTGCCAATCGGTGGTTTGAAAGAAAAACTGCTGGCTGCACACCGCGGCGGTATTAAAACCGTTCTGATTCCGGACGAAAACAAGCGCGATCTGGAAGAGATTCCGGACAACGTTATTGCCGATCTGGACATCCATCCTGTAAAGCGCATTGAAGAAGTTCTGGCGCTTGCCTTGCAGAATGAGCCTTACGGAATGCAGGTTGTAACCGCAAAATAGTGACCTGACGCAAATACAGTCAATAAAAACGGAGCTGGTAGGTGAATTGTCACTTGCCAGCTTTTTTTTGTGTCGCTAAGTTAGACAGCGGTAAGGGTTGTCACGTACAACGGATGTTGTGCGGGCATGACAGGCCTGATATAACTGCTGCGCGGTCGTGCTTTGAAGGATATGGGTACGATATAAATAATAACGAGAGGAAGAGAAGAGTGAATAAATCTCAACTGATAGACAAAATTGCCGCAGGTGCTGATATTTCTAAAGCTGCGGCTGGACGTGCGTTAGATGCTGTTATCGCTTCTGTTACCGAATCTCTGCAGTCCGGGGAAGACGTAGCGCTGGTAGGCTTTGGTACTTTTGCTGTTAAAGAGCGCGCTGCCCGTACAGGCCGCAACCCTCAGACAGGTAAAGAAATCACCATCGCTGCTGCGAAAGTCCCAGGCTTCCGTGCGGGTAAAGCGCTGAAAGACGCGGTTAACTGAGTTTTTGACCCGTTAACCGATCTAAACCGTAAAGCTTTGTCAGGGGCGCATCGTTAGATGTGCCTTTTTTGTTTTTGGTGCCCTAATTTTACGCTTGCTTGATGATTTGAGGCGGGTTTCTTGTCACAATACCCCCTTGCGCGCAGCGGTACAGCAGTACGCGTTATCAGGGATGCCATTTAGCGACTGCGCAGGGTTTACCATTCACACTACAGTGGAGTGTTGTTACACCATGATGGACAATTTACGTACGGCGGCAAACCACGTCGTACTCAAGATAATCTTCGGTATCATTATCGTGTCATTCATTTTGACTGGCGTGGGTGGATACCTGACCGGCGGCGGTGCCAACTATGCCGCAAAAGTGAATGGCCAGGAAATCGGTCGCGGGCAGTATGAAAATGCCGTCGCCAGCGAACGCAATCGTCAGCAGCAGCAGTTAGGCGATCAGTTCTCAGCGCTTGCGGCCAACGAAGGCTACATGAAGCAGATGCGCCAGCAGGTGCTGTCCCGCTTGATCGATGAAGCCTTAATGGACCAGTATGCTAAGCACTTGGGCCTTGGCATTAGCGATGAACAAATCAAGCAGGCCATCTTCAAAGAGCCGGCTTTCCAGAGTAACGGCAAATTCGACAACGCCCGTTATAACGCCATCATCAGCAACATGGGTATGACAGCCGATCAGTATGCGCAGGCTCTGCGTAACCAGCTGACCACGCAGCAGCTGATCAACGCCGTTGTGGGCACTGACTTCATGCTGACCGGCGAAACCGATGAGCTAGCGGCGCTGGTCGCACAAGAACGCGTGGTGCGTGAAGCAACCATTGATGTCAACGCGCTGGCTGCTAAGCAGGAAGTTTCCGAGCAGGAAATTACCAGCAGCTACGATCAGAACAAGAACCACTATATTGCGCCTGAGCAGTTCAAGGTGAGCTACATCAAACTGGATGCGGCCTCCATGCAGGAAAAGGCGACCGATGCAGAAATCCAGTCCTACTACGATCAGCATCAGGATGAGTTCACCCAGCCGCAGCGTAATCGCTACAGCGTCATTCAGACCAAAACTGAAGCGGAAGCAAAAGCGGTACTGGACGAGCTGACCAAAGGCGGCGACTTCGCGGCCCTGGCAAAAGCAAAATCAGCTGACATTATCTCTGCCCGTAACGGCGGCGACATGGGCTGGCTGGAGCCTGCCACGACGCCGGACGAGCTGAAAAACGCCGGTCTGAAAGACAAAGGCCAGCTGTCTGGCGTTATCAAATCCTCCGTTGGCTTCCTCGTGGTTCGCCTGGACGATATCCAGCCTGCCCAGACCAAGCCTCTGACCGAAGTGCACGACGCAATCGCTGACAAAGTGAAGCAAGAGAAAGCGGTCGATGCCTACTACGCGCTGCAGCAGAAAGTTAGCGACGCGGCAAGCAACGATAATGAATCTCTGGCAGGTGCCGAGCAGGTTGCGGGCGTTAAAGCCGTGCAGACCGGCTGGTTCGGTCACGACAATCTGCCTGCCGAGCTGAACTTCAAGCCTGTCTCTGACGCTATCTTTAACGGTGGCCTTGTTGGCGAAAACGGCACGCCGGGCAGCAACTCTGACATCATCACCGTTGACGGTGACCGCGCGTTCGTTCTGCGCGTAACAGAGCACAAAGCCGAAGCGGTTAAACCTCTGGCAGAAGTGCGTGAGCAGGTGATTGCCCAGGTTAAACAGCAGAAAGCGGAACAGCAGGCGAAACTGCAGGCCGACAAGCTGCTCAACGAACTGAAGCTGGGCAAAGGCGATGCGGCGATGAAAGCTGCCGGTCTAAGCTTCGGCGAAGCTAAAACTCTGAAGCGTTCTGGTCAGGATCCTGTGAGCCAGGCAGCGTTCACCTTGCCACTCCCTGCGAAAGACAAAGCAAGCTACGGCGTGGCTAACGATATGCAGGGCAACGTTGTGCTGTTAGCTTTCGACGAAGTGAAAGCGGGCACCATGCCTGCCGAGCAGAAGAAAGCGATGGTGCAGGGGATCACCCAGAACAATGCCCAAATCGCCTTTGAAGCGCTGATGACCAACCTGCGCAAAGAAGCGAAAATCAAAATGGGTGACATCGTCGATCAGCAATAATCCTCGGCGTCTCTCGCAAATCATTGCAACGTAGTGCAACAACTAAAGGCCGCTTTCGCGGCCTTTTCCACATTTTAACATCGGCATTTGTTCCGGTTTTTTTCTCCTGGTATGGTGGCTTCGCTGAAAAACACCCAAGGAGGAAACAGCATGAAATCAGGAATCAAAGCGTTATATCTCGCCTTATCCATCATCGGTATCAGCACCTGCACGCCGTCTCACGCGGCTACGGCGGGTGCCAAAACTGATGCCACCGCTCAGGTCACAACCCCTGCTGAAGCAGGCGCAGCCAAAGCGCCGGGGCTTAAGGCCAGCGAGGCAAAAACGGATGATGCCAACGATGGCGTGGTGAGTATCAACACGGCAAGCGCGGAGGATCTGGCCCGCGTCATGAACGGCGTTGGCTTGAAAAAGGCTCAGTCCATCGTCAGCTACCGTGATGAATACGGCCCGTTTAAAGAACTTGAACAGCTTCAGGAGGTGCCAGGGATCGGCAGCGCGTTGGTAGAACGCAACCGCGCGCGCATAAAACTTTGAGGGATAGTGCGCACCCGCTCGCGTAGTCAGGAAAATTTGCTACGCTAAATAACAGGTCGTACCAGTTGGTGCGGCCCGTTCATTTTACCTGCCTATTAAAATGAGAAGGTCATCGCGCTATGCAGACACAAATCAAAGTCCGTGGTTACCACATGGATGTTTATCAACATGTGAATAACGCACGCTATCTGGAGTTTCTTGAAGAGGCCCGCTGGGAAGGGCTTGAGAACACCACCGGTTTTCAGTGGATGACAGAACGGAACATCGCCTTTATCGTCGTCAACATTAACATCAGCTATCGCCGTCCCGCCGTGCTGGGTGACGTGCTGCGCATTACCAGCAAGCTTGAACAGCTAAACGGCAAAAGCGGCGTGCTAAGCCAGGTCGTAACGCTTGAGCCGGAAGGGCAGGCGGTGGCCGACGCGTTGCTGACCTTCGTTTGTATCGATCTGAAAACGCAGAAGTCGGTGCCGATTGAGGGGGAACTGCGCGAAAAGCTCGAGCAAATGATGGGATGATAGGCGGGGCGTGGTAGGTTCCACGCCCTTACTGCCGTTATTTAAGGCCGGTTTTACGTTTCATCGCCGCCATAACGCCTGGCTTATCGGCAAGATAATGGTTCAGGCCGTTGGAACGCAGGTTACATGCCGCACACTCGCCGCACCCGTCGCCCTGAATGCCGTTGTAGCAGGTAAGCGTGTCGCGGCGCACCAAATCCAGCTGCTGCCAGTAGTCAGCAAGCGCCCAGGTTTCGGCTTTATCGAGCCACATCAGCGGCGTCTCAAAGCGAATATCGCGAGCCATACCCAGGCTTACCGCATGGTTCAGCGCTTTAACGAACTCGTCGCGGCAGTCCGGGTAGCCGGAGAAGTCGGTTTCGCACACGCCCGTGATCACCGCTTCGGCCTCGACCTGATAGGCATAAATCGCCGTCAGGGTCAGGAACAGAATATTACGGCCCGGCACAAAGGTGCTTGGGATGCCGCTTTCACTCGGATCGTAATTTGGCACCGGGATGCTGTCGCGGGTCAGGCTGCTGACCGCTAGTTCGTTCAGCAGGGTCACATCCAGCACCTTATGGGCGCGGGCACCCAGCTTCAGCGCCAGTTCACGGGCAACGTCAATCTCGGCGCGGTGGCGCTGACCATAATCAAACGTCACGCAGTGAACTTCATCGTACTGCTGCAAAGCCTGAATCAGGCAGGTTGTGGAATCTTGCCCGCCACTGAAGACGACGACTGCACGTTTCATGAGTAATCCTGTAATCAAAAAATTAACGTTTCGGCGCTATGGTAACGCCCACGCGGTTGGCTGCCCAGCTTCTTCACGTCATTGACGGCGGCGGCAGCCATGCTTGAGTGAAATCAAACCAGCCCCAGGCGTTTAGTTCGATACCGTTCACCCCCGGCGGGGCGCTAATCTGATAGCGATAGTTGAAGAGCGGCGTAATTATGGCGTCCTCCATCAACGTGCTGAAGACTTCACGTAAACCGGCATAGCGCGCCCGGTCATCGGGATGAATCTGCACCGCGTCAAGCGTCGCCTGAAGATGCGCATACTGGCCGCCGTTTAACACGTGCGACCAAAGGATGTCGCTGCGCAACCACTGCTCAAGCGTGTATTCAGGTGCCTCGCCGATAAGCCTGTCGCCCATAACCAAATCCGCCTCGGCGAGCTTATCGCAGCCCGCCCAGTTTTTCGCGTCGTGGAAAATAAGCGTAAGCTCGCAGCCGAGCGTGGCCAGATACTGTTTTAGCTGCTGCGCCATCACGTGAAGCTCCATTGGCAGATGGTAGATAAGCGTCAGCCGACGTGGTAATGGCACCTCGGGCTGGCTTTCCCACTCCGGCATCGTCCAGCCGGGGATCATCTCCGTGCTGGGCGCGATCAGCGACTCTTCTACCGGCAGCGAGCCGATCACCTCATAGCGCCGCACGATCTGCATCAGCGTACGCGCCTGGTCCGGCGTCAGATGCCCGCGCTGTTTCACCGCCAGATAGCAGAAGCCGAGGCTGATGCTGTTCTTCACCGGCCTGAGGTGTACCAGCTCATCCTGCTGGCCGATGGCGATCTGCACCGGGTGGCGGCAGCTGGTGCCGAGCGCCGTGTCAAAAAGCTGCGGGGTGATCCAATATTCAACCGCCTTCAGCAGCGGATGGCTAAGGTGATAGCTTTCATGGCTTTCGATGCGCACGAGGTTTTCTTTATAACTGGCAATGCGGAAAGCGCCCGATCCCATCTGCGTATCGACTGGGTGGGCCAAGCGGCTGCAATAGCTCGCCAGACGGTACGGCAGCCAGTAATCCGGATTGTGCAAAACGAAGCGCAGGCAGCGGGCATGCGGCTGTTCGACGGTTTTCACGCTGATAAACAGACGGCGCATTGCGGGCAGGGTAAGCAGCATCAGCAGCCGCTCCTGCAGCTGTGCGGTTTCTACCGCCTCGCCGTTATGCCAGTGCAGGGTCGAGCGAATGAAGAACAGCCAGCTCAACCCGTCGGCGGAAACCTGCCAGTGATGGGCAAGATCGGGCTGTGGCTGCGTGCTATGGGTGTCAAAACGCGTCAGGCCCGAGAAGATTTGCCCGGCAAGATGCTGCTCGGCGCGCCCCGGCATAAAGCCCGGCCGTAACGGTTCGAGGGGGCGATAGTATGGGATACGCAGCGTCGGCGTATCGTTCTGCCACTGGCCGCCAAGAAAAGGTTGCAGCAGATGCCGCAGCTGTTCGGGGGCAATCTGCGCCAGCTCCAGCGCGTTCTGGTGCTGCCCTTTGTGCAGCACGTCCTCCATCATGCCCGAACGCACGCTCTCCGGGGTGACCAGGAAGGTCAGCTCGCCGCGTTTGCCTCGTCCGGACCGCGCGCGCCACGTCAGCCATCCCGCGTCCTGTAGTTGGTTAAGCAGGGTTCGTACATGGCGCTCGCTGCAAAAACAGCGGCCCGCAAGCTCCGCGACGGTTGCCTGTACCGGCTCGCCCGCCGAGGGCTGCCACAGTCTCTGGTATTGATTCAGGCGATTTAGCTGACGCATAGGATAAACCCGGAACAATTTTCACGAAGTATTCACTATTAGTTCCGTATATGCCAGGCAATACTGTGGCTCATGTTGGTGAGGTCACATTGGGGAGTTTTTATGGCACGTCTGGCTGCATTTGATATGGACGGCACGCTGCTGCTGCCCAACCACCGTCTTGGTGAGGAAACGCTGCGCACGCTAAAACGCCTGCGCGTAGAGCGGCAGATGACCCTCGCTTTTGCCACCGGACGTCACGTGCTCGAAATGCGCCACGTTTTAGGTTCGCTCGACCTCGAAGCCTTCCTGATCACCGGCAACGGTACACGTATCCACAGCCTGGACGGCGAACTCATGCACCGTCAGGATCTTGCCCCGAGCGCCGCCGAAACCGTTATTCACCGCGACTGGGCTACCCAGGCCAGCATGCACGTGTTCAACGACACCGGCTGGCTGACGCAGTACGACATTCCGCAGCTGCTCCACGCCCACGTTTACAGCGGCTTCCGCTATCGCCTTACCGACCTAAAAAGCCTGCCCACCGATGAAGTGACCAAAATCTGCTTCTGCGGCGATCACGAGGATTTGCTCGGCCTAAAGGTTCAGCTAGACGAGGCGTTGGGCGACAGCGCTTTCCTGTGCTTCTCGGCGGTCGACTGTCTGGAAGTGCTGCCGGTTGGCTGCAACAAAGGCTCGGCGCTGGGCATTTTGAGCCAGCATCTCGGCCTGTCAATGAAGGATTGCATGGCGTTTGGCGACGCGATGAACGACCGCGAAATGCTTTCCTCGGTCGGTCACGGTTTGATCATGGGCAACGCGATGGCCCAGCTGAAAGAAGATTTGCCTCATCTGCCGGTCATTGGTCACTGCGGTAACCAGGCCGTTTCACACTATTTGACGCATTGGCTCGATACACCACACCTGACTTATTCCCCCGAATGACCAGGCTTTAGCCAGCCGGGCAGCTGCCCGGCTTTTTTTATTTCAGTAAATCCGCAATCGTCGCGCGCCACGGCAGAACGTCGCCGATATTCGCCTTCACCCATTCCTCGTTGTAATAGGTTTCCAGGTAGCGCTCGCCGCTGTCGCAAAGCAGGGTCACAATCGAACCGGTGCGGCCTTCGTCGCGCATGCGTGCCGCCATTTGCAGCGCTCCCCACATATTTGTGCCCGTGGACGCGCCAACTTTGCGCCCCAAAATTGACTCCAGCCACTGCATGGTGGCAACGCTCGCTGCGTCCGGCACGCGCAGCATTTCGTCGATCACGTCAGGGATAAACGACGGCTCGCAGCGCGGACGCCCGATGCCCTCAATTTTGCTGCCGACTTTGCTGGTCAGGCTACAATCACGCTGCTGCCAGTAATCCATAAACACCGAGTTTTGCGGATCGACCACCAGCAGCCGAGTTGGGTAACCGAGATAGCGCAGGTAGCGGCCAATGGTGGCGGACGTCCCGCCCGTACCGGCGCTCATTACGATGTAATCCGGCACCGGATGCGGCTCGTGCTCCATCTGGCGGAAAATACTGTCGGCGATATTGTTGTTACCGCGCCAGTCGGTGGCGCGCTCGGCGTAGGTGAACTGGTCCATATAGTGGCCGTTAAGCTCGCGGGCCAGCATTTCGGATGCGGCGTAAATCTCGCAGGCGCTCTCGACAAAATGACAGCGGCCGCCGTAAAACTCGATTTGCTCGACCTTACGCTTCGCGGTGCAGGCGGGCATCACGGCGATAAAAGGCAGCCCCAGCAGACGGGCAAAATAGGCTTCCGACACGGCGGTGGAGCCTGAAGACGCCTCAATAATCGTGGTGCCTTCTTTGATCCAGCCGTTACAAAGGCCGTAGAGAAACAGCGAACGCGCCAGACGGTGCTTCAGGCTGCCCGTCGGATGGGTGCTTTCATCTTTCAGATACAGCTGAATGCCGGGAAACCCGGGCAGGGCGAGGCGAATAAGGTGCGTGTCCGCCGAGCGCTGATAGTCGGCGTTAATTTCGCTAATAGCGTGGTTTACCCAGGTGCTGGTCATGGTCGAGATCCGTTTGTCTATTTGTGCTTAGCGTAAAGCAAAAGCAGGATAAAAAAGTTGCCATTTAGCCTTTGTGAGCCTTTAAATAGAGAAAATCTTTCTCCTGTAGGCCGCTATGTTAGATAAAATTGACCGTAAGCTGTTATCCTTATTGCAGGAAGACTGCACCCTCTCTTTGCAGGCGCTGGCGGATGCCGTTAATCTGACCACCACTCCGTGCTGGAAGCGCCTGAAAAAACTCGAAGACGACGGCATTGTGCGAGCGAAAGTCGCCCTGCTGGACCCAGAAAAACTCGGCCTTGCCCTCACGGCTTTTGTGCTGATCAAAACCCAGCATCACAGCAGCGAGTGGTACTGCAAATTTGTCTCCGTGGTGCAAGACATGCCGGAAGTCCTTGGTTTCTGGCGCATGGCAGGTGAGTACGATTACCTGATGCGCGTGCAGGTTGCGGACATGAAAAGCTACGATGATTTTTACAAACGGCTGGTCAACGGTATTCCGGGCCTAAGCGATGTGACTTCGAGTTTCGCCATGGAACAGATAAAATACACCACAGCTTTACCGATAAACGGTTAATCCTTAAGCGCATTGCCTTTTATCGCTACTTCTTTACCGCCCTCGTCGGCAGACCTAATCAGGAATAAAACCGCGTGCGATTATTTGCTCAATTAAGCTGGTACTTCACCCGTGAATGGCGACGCTATCTCGGGGCGGTGGCCCTGCTTATCATCATTGCCATTCTGCAGCTCGTGCCGCCAAAACTGGTGGGCGTGATCGTGGATGGCGTCACCCAGCAGCGAATGTCAGGCCAGCAGGTGCTGATGTGGCTCGGGGTGATGATCGCCATTGCTATCGTGGTTTACGCCCTGCGCTACGTGTGGCGCGTGCTGCTGTTCGGCGCGTCCTACCAGCTCGCCGTTGAACTGCGCGAAGACTACTACCGCCAGCTCAGCCGCCAGCATCCTGAATTTTACCTCCGCCACCGCACCGGCGACCTGATGGCGCGCGCTACCAACGACGTTGACCGCGTGGTCTTTGCGGCGGGCGAGGGCGTGCTGACGCTAGTGGATTCCCTGGTGATGGGCTGCGCGGTGCTGATCGTTATGTCAACGCAGATTAGCTGGCAGCTCACCCTGCTGGCGCTGCTGCCGATGCCGGTAATGGCGCTGGTGATCAAACGCTACGGCGACCAGCTCCACCAGCGCTTTAAACTGGCCCAGGCGGCGTTTTCCACGCTCAACGACCGTACCCAGGAAAGCCTGACCAGCATCCGCATGATCAAAGCGTTTGGCCTGGAAGATCGCCAGTCGGCGCTATTTGCCTCCGAGGCGCAGGACGCCGGGGCAAAAAACATGCGCGTCGCCCGCGTGGACGCCCGTTTTGACCCAACAATCTATATCGCCATCGGCACCGCAAACCTGCTGGCGGTGGGCGGCGGCAGCTGGATGGTCATGCAGGGCACCTTAACGCTCGGGCAGCTTACCAGCTTCGTGATGTATCTTGGCCTGATGATCTGGCCGATGCTGGCGCTGGCGTGGATGTTTAACATCGTCGAGCGCGGCAGCGCGGCGTACAGCCGCATCCGCAGCATGCTGGAAGAAGCGCCGTCCGTGAAGGATGGCGATAAAGTTGCGCCGCAGGGGCGCGGCACGTTGCAGGCGAATATTCGCCTGTTCCACTATCCGCAAACGGCGCAGCCCACCCTTGAAAACGTGAGCTTCACGCTAAAACCTGGCGGCATGCTCGGGCTGTGTGGCCCAACGGGCGCCGGTAAAAGCACCATCCTGTCATTGTTACAGCGTCATTTTGATATCGACCAGGGCGACATCCGTTTCCACGATATTCCGCTGGTGCAGATGCAGCTCGACGCCTGGCGCAGCCGCCTTGCGGTCGTTAACCAGACGCCGTTCCTGTTCTCCGATACGGTGGCGAACAACATTGCGCTGGGCAAGCCAAACGCGACCCAGCAGGAAATCGAACACGTTGCCCGCCTGGCAAGCGTTCATGAGGACATTCTGCGCCTGCCGCAGGGCTACGAAACGGAAGTTGGCGAGCGCGGCGTTATGCTCTCCGGCGGCCAGAAACAGCGTATTTCCATCGCCCGCGCGCTGCTGCTGGATGCGGAAATCCTCATCCTCGACGACGCGCTGTCGGCGGTGGACGGGCGCACCGAGCACCAGATCCTGCACAACCTGCGCCAGTGGGGTGAAAACCGCACGGTGATTATCAGCGCGCACCGTCTGTCGGCGCTGACGGAAGCCAGCGAAATTCTGGTGATGCAGCACGGGCACGTTGTGCAGCGTGGCAACCACGAGGCGCTGGCCTCCCAGCCGGGATGGTATCGCGACATGTATCGCTATCAGCAGTTAGAGGCAGCGCTTGACGACGCGCCGGAAGCGGCTAGCGAAGAGGAGCAAGCCAATGCGTAAGTTACAGAAGCAGTGGCCGACGATTAAACGCCTGCTGGCCTACGGCTCGCCGTGGCGCAAGCCGCTCGCGGGCGCGGTCGTTATGCTGTGGATTGCGGCGGCGGCGGAGGTCACCGGCCCGATCCTCGTTAGCTACTTCATCGATAACATGGTTTCGCAGAACCGTATGCCGATTGCGCTGGTGGCCGGGCTTGCCACGGCCTACCTGCTGCTGTCGATAACCGCCGCCGGTCTGCACTACTGGCAGGCGCTGCTGTTTAACCAAGCCGCCGTTGGCGTGGTGCAGAAGCTGCGAACCGACGTAATGGACGCCGCCCTGCGCCAGCCGCTGAGCGCCTTCGATACCCAGCCTGTCGGGCAGCTAATTTCCCGCGTCACCAACGACACGGAAGTGATCCGCGATCTGTACGTGACGGTTGTTGCGACCGTACTGCGAAGCGCGGCGCTGATCGGCGCGATGCTGGTGGCAATGTTCAGCCTCGACTGGCGCATGGCGCTCGTCGCCATCACCATCTTCCCGGCGGTGCTGATCGTGATGGTGATCTACCAGCGCTACAGCACGCCGATCGTGCGCCGCGTGCGCAGCTATCTGGCGGATATCAACGACGGCTTTAACGAAGTGATCAACGGCATGGGCGTGATCCAGCAGTTCCGCCAGCAGGCGCGCTTTGGCGAACGCATGGGGGAGGCGAGCCTTTCGCACTACCTTGCGCGAATGCAAACGCTGCGGCTGGACGGTTTCCTGCTGCGCCCGTTGCTCAGCCTGTTCTCCGCGCTGGTGCTGTGCGGGCTGCTAATGCTGTTTGGCTTTACCTCGGTCGGCACGATTGAGGTGGGCGTGCTTTACGCGTTCATCAACTACCTTGGCCGCCTGAACGAGCCGCTCATCGAGCTGACCACCCAGCAGTCAATGCTGCAACAGGCGGTGGTCGCCGGCGAGCGCGTTTTTGAGCTGATGGACGGCAAACGCCAGGACTACGGCCACGACGAGCGCCCGCTGGAAAGCGGTCACATTTCGGTAGATAACGTCTCGTTCGCCTATCGTGGCGACCGGCTGGTACTTCAGGACATCAATCTTGAAGTCCCGTCGCGCAGCTTTGTGGCGCTGGTGGGCCACACGGGCAGCGGCAAAAGCACGCTGGCCAACCTGCTGATGGGTTATTACCCGCTGACTCGCGGCGAGATCCGCCTCGACGGGCGTCCGCTGGACACGCTCAGCCACGGTACGCTGCGCCGAGGCGTTGCGATGGTGCAGCAGGACCCGGTGGTGATGGCGGATTCATTCTTCACCAACGTAACGCTTGGGCGTGACATCAGCGAAGAAGCCGTGTGGCAGGCGCTGGAAACCGTGCAGCTCGCCGATCTGGCGCGCACGATGGTTGACGGTATTCACACCCGTCTGGGCGAACAGGGCAACAACCTGTCCGTTGGGCAAAAGCAGCTGCTGGCGCTGGCCCGCGTACTGGTGGATGCCCCGCAGATTCTGATTCTGGACGAGGCCACCGCCAACATCGACTCCGGCACCGAGCAGGCGATTCAGCAGGCGCTGGCCGCCGTGCGCGAACACACGACGCTTGTGGTCATCGCCCACCGCCTGTCGACCATTACCGACGCGGACACCATCCTGGTGCTGCATCGCGGTCAGGCCGTTGAGCGCGGCACGCACGGCGAACTTCTGGCGGCAGAAGGGCGCTACTGGCAGATGTATCAGCTTCAGCTCGCGGGCGAAGAGCTGGCCGCCGCCACGCGCGAGGAATCGCTTATCGCCTGATGCACCAGCAGCAGGCAATAAAGACACATAATACCGGTGGAGATCGCCATTGGTGCAAACTCGAAACGCGCCCTGCACCAGCATGGTGCGTTTTTTCTTTCCAGGAACATTCTGAATCCCCGTCACGCTTTTTCTTTCTCGAACAACCCCGCAACGCCGTTGATTAAGACGCTGAAAATAGCCCGTTTTCCATTTCTGGCACGGGGCTTGCTTTATTCCCTGCGTGAAGCTGTGCCATCACCCATTGTCTGACTGGAGGGAAATCTATGAAGCTGGTTACCGTGGTAATCAAACCGTTCAAACTCGAAGACGTTCGTGAAGCACTGTCTTCTATCGGCATTCAGGGGCTGACCGTGACGGAAGTGAAGGGCTTCGGTCGCCAGAAGGGCCATGCAGAGCTGTACCGCGGCGCGGAATACAGCGTGAATTTCCTGCCAAAAGTGAAAATTGACGTCGCTATTGCCGATGACCAGCTAGACGAAGTGATTGATGTCATTAGCAAAGCGGCCTACACCGGCAAAATTGGTGACGGCAAAATTTTCGTTGCCGAACTGCAACGTGTCATTCGTATTCGTACCGGCGAAGCCGACGAAGCGGCACTGTAACGCCTCCCCCATCGTGAAAGGGATAGAAAAAATGAAGAAATTAGCCTCTGCGTTAGGCGTCGTAGCTCTGGCCGTTGCGCCATCCATCGCTATGGCGGCCCCGGCTGTTGCTGATAAAGCAGACAACGCCTTTATGATGATTTGCACCGCGTTGGTGCTGTTTATGACTATCCCTGGCCTCGCGCTGTTCTACGGCGGCCTGATCCGCTCCAAGAACGTGCTTTCTATGCTGACTCAGGTGGCGGTAACCTTCTCGCTGGTCTGCGTGCTGTGGGTGGTTTACGGCTACTCGCTGGCCTTCGGCACCGGCGGCAGCTTCTTCGGTAACTTCGACTGGGTGATGTTGAAAAATATCGAACTCAAAGCGCTGATGGGCTCTTTCTACCAGTACATTCACGTGGCGTTCCAGGGCTCGTTCGCCTGTATCACCGTTGGGCTGATCGTCGGCGCGCTGGCGGAACGTATCAAATTCTCTGCGGTGCTGATTTTCGTGCTGGTCTGGCTGACGCTCTCCTACGTGCCGATTGCGCACATGGTCTGGGGCGGCGGTCTGCTGGGCACGCACGGTGCGATGGACTTCGCGGGCGGCACGGTGGTGCACATTAACGCCGCCGTTGCAGGGCTGGTGGGCGCTTACCTGGTGGGCAAACGTGTGGGCTACGGCAAAGAGGCCTTCAAGCCGCACAACCTGCCGATGGTCTTTACCGGCACGGCCATCCTGTACTTCGGCTGGTTCGGCTTTAACGCCGGTTCAGCAAGCTCGGCAAATGAAATCGCCGCGCTGGCCTTTGTTAACACGGTTGTTGCTACGGCGGCGGCGGTGCTCGGCTGGATCTTCGGTGAATGGACGCTGCGCGGTAAACCTTCTCTGTTGGGCGCATGTTCCGGCGCTATCGCGGGCCTGGTCGGCATTACGCCAGCCTGTGGTTACGTCGGCGTTGGCGGGGCGCTGATTGTTGGCGTGGCGGCAGGCCTGGCGGGCCTGTGGGGCGTGACGCTGCTGAAGAAATGGCTGCGCGTGGATGACCCCTGTGACGTATTCGGCGTGCACGGCGTGTGCGGCATCGTAGGCTGTATCATGACCGGCATCTTCGCCGCGACTTCCCTGGGCGGCGTTGGCTACGCGGAAGGCGTGACCATGGGCCATCAGGTGCTGGTGCAGTTGGAAAGTATCGGTCTGACTATCGTTTGGTCTGCGGTTGTCGCCTTCATCGGCTTCAAAATCGCTGACCTGACCGTCGGGCTGCGCGTGCCGGAAGAGCAGGAGCGCGAAGGGCTGGACGTCAACAGCCACGGCGAGAACGCTTACAACGCTTAATATATTCCCCTCACCCTAACCCTCTCCCCAAAGGGGCGAGGGGATCTTCTCCCTCTCCTGGGGGAGAGGGCCGGGGTGAGGGCGTCCTGAACGTCGCTCTAGCTACGCTTGCGCATAACCCCTTCCTGAACCGTCGAAGCCACCAGCACGCCGTCCTGAGTATAAAACTCGCCGCGCACAAAGCCGCGCGCGCTTGACGCCGAGGTGCTCTCCACGCTGTACAGCAGCCATTCGTTCATATCAAACGGACGATGGAACCACATCGAATGGTCGATGGTCGCGACCTGCATGCCCGGCTCCAGGAAACCAATGCCGTGCGGCTGAAGGGCGGTTGGCAGGAAGTTAAAGTCCGACGCGTAGCCGAGCAGATACTGATGCACGCGCAGATCGTCCGGCATTTTACCGTTGGCGCGCAGCCACACCTGGCGGGTTGGCTCCGCCTTATGCCCCTTAAGCGGGTTATGGAACTCCACCGGCCGAATCTCCAGCGGCTTCTCGCACAGAAACTTTTCTTTTACCTGCGGCGGGAGGAACTTCTCGACGGAGCGTGCGATATCGGTTTCTGAAATCAGACCGTCCGGGGAAGGTGCCTGCGGCATGGCTTTTTGATGCTCAAAGCCCGATTCCGGTGCCTGGAAAGAGGCGGTCATATAAAAAATAGGCTTGCCGTTTTGCACGGCGGCCACGCGGCGGGCGCTGAAGCTGTTGCCGTCGCGCAGGGTTTCGACGTCGTAAACGATAGGCTTCTGGCTGTCGCCAGGCCGGAGGAAATAGCTGTGGAAAGAGTGCACCAGCCTGTCTGCCGGTACGGTCTCTTTGGCGGCGTAAAGCGCCTGTCCCACTACCTGCCCGCCGAATACCTGGCGTAAACCTAAGTCCTCGCTCTGGCCGCGAAATAGCCCTTCTTCAATCTTTTCCAGATTGAGTAATGCCAATAAATTACTGAGCGCCTGACTCATAGAACGTCCTCGATAATGGGGGAATTTGCGCATAACTGGCCTGATTATAACATCATATCAACATCAATCGAGTACTGGCCCGACCTGATAATTCATGCCGTTCCAGGCAGAATTCAGTGATATGTGCCACACTTAGCGTGATAAGCATGTTTTAACCACTCTTACTTGTGGGACACAGCGCCCACGGATGCATTGATAATAAGGAGAACTAATCAATGAAAATTGTGCACATGTTAAGTGGTTTGGCCGTCGCGGTTGCTATGGCCGGGTGCGCGCAGAAATCTGCAGATATCCCAACGCCTGCGCCAGCTGCGTCAACGTCGAGTGCTTCAACCCAGTCGACCATCGCACAGCCCTCTGTGACCGGTACGGCGTGGATTCGTCAGCGTGTTGCGCTGCCACCGGATGCGGTATTAACCGTCACCCTGTCAGACGCGTCGCTCGCCGATGCACCGTCTAAAGTTCTGGCACAGAAGGCTACTCGTACCGATGGTAAACAGGCGCCGTTTAGCTTTGTGCTACCGTTTAATCCGTCCGACGTTCAGCCTAACGCGCGCATTATCCTGAGCGCGGCGATTACCGTGAACGATAAGCTGGTGTTTATCACCGATACCGTGAAGCCGGTTATCAATCAGGGCGGCACCAAGGCGGATCTGACGCTGGTTCCAGTACAGCAGACGGCCGTGCCGGTTCAGGCTGGCGGCGGTGCGGTAACTACCGTGCCTTCGACTTCACCGACCCAGGTAAGCCCGTCTTCAGCCGTACCAGCACCGACTCAAATTCAGTAAGTCAGCAATCTGAGCGCCTCTCACGAGGCGCTTTTTCTTTTCGTCGTCAGTAGTTCCAGCGGTAACGCTGCATATCGATATGCCCATCCCCGGAAACCATAATCCCTTCTGACAGCAACGCCTCGCGCTGGCGCTGTAAATCTGGCCCGGTCAGTGAAATAACGCCATGACGATTAACGACGCGATGCCACGGAAGCTTGCTGCCTTCCGGCAGGCGTTTTAACACGCCGCCAACCTGCCGCGCCGCACGCGGCGATCCCGCCAGCAGAGCAACGTCGCCATAGGTCGTAACGTGGCCTTCCGGAATCGCGGCAATAATCTGGTAAACCCGGTGCGGGAATGAATCGTGATTGTCCATGAGCAGCTCCTTGAAACGGCACTGCTAAGCATAATCGCCGCGCGGGCTGAGGCAAAGAAAAACGCCCTTTGCGCAAGAAACCAACACCTGACCGCGGGCGGCTTGCAATTGCCTGGGTCAACATGGATAATGCGCCAGCGCGTTAGGTAACTAGCGCTCTCAATGGGGGCCCTGTTGGTTCTCCCGCAACACTAACTTGTGAACTCGGTCAGATCCGGAAGGAAGCAGCCGCAGCAGGTGACGTGTGTGCCGGGATGTAGCTGGCAGGGCCCCCACCAATTTGTATTAAAGTACTTAATTATTAATCAGTTAAGTACTGAAATCCCGCCTCCATAGCCTTAGTGGTACAAAAACTGTGTATCACCAGTAGGCTTCACGATGTCTCTTATGCTCTCCCGTCATGGGATCTGGTATTACCGTAAAGTTAACGTTTTACCCTGTGGTAAACGCCGTGAGTTTCGTCGTTCGTTAGGTACTCGTTCAAAGACTGAAGCGACAAAGCGATCTTTACGCTTTGCAGATCGCTCTTGGCTGATTACTGAAACTGTCAGTCCTACAATCGGTATGAGCCAAACCCCTCAATCAGAATTGTCATTTCAAGAGCTAAAATTACAGGCTGTACAGTATGTTGAGTTTAAAAGCCTTGAAGTTTGCGAGAGGGAAGCCGCTTCTATCAAACGCTGTATTGATAAGTACTTTAGCTTCACTGAGCAGGTGTTTAAGCGTAGCAGGGCTGCTGAATTCATTAGTGGGCTGGATGTCGCGATTCCTACAAAGAACAAATATGTTAAGAAAATCAGCGGTTTTTTCCGATGGCTGAAGCATCGTACTGATTATGATTTTCAAAATCCCTTTGACGGATTGCTCCAGAAGGATCGCGAGTCAGTATCCCAAAAGAGAGAAGCATATACAGATACTCAGGTTAAACATCTTGAGAAAGGGATCAGTATTCTACCTGACTGGAAGAAGTGGATTATTTTGCTTGGTCGATTTACGGGGATGAGAGCTAATGAAATTTGCCAACTATATCAGAGTGATATATTAAAATATGAGGGAAGGTGGTGCATCAGGGTTGATGATCGCTATGAAGGACAGGTGGTTAAAACGGAGAACAGCAAACGTACAATACCAATTCATAATAAACTGGTAGATATAGGATTTTTGGACTATGTGCAGAAACAAAAGGGCAGATTATTTCCTCAGTTAACTCGCTATAAAGGGTCTTATAGTCACTATTTCACTCGTTGGTTTAGCGGTTATCGTAAAAAATTATTCGTTCCTGAGTTTCATTCTCTGAGACATTACATTGCCACTAAGTTGAAAAATGCTGGTGTAGTGGAGCATTATGCTGCTGCATTCTTAGGACATGCTGATAATTCAATTACATACAGAAGATATGGGAAATCAGTGGCTGTGTCGCGACTATATGATCTATTGGAACATATTTGATTTCGTACTAAGCAGCCTCTTTGCTAAGAGCCAGCTTATTGACGGGAGAGCATAAGAGACATCGTGAAGCCTACTGGTGATACACAGTTTTTGTACCACTAAGGCTATGGAGGCGGGATTTCAGTACTTAACTGATTAATAATTAAGTACTTTAATACAAATTGGTGGGGGCCCTGCCATCAGCCATTAGTACTAAATTGTGTTGGTTAATCAATTGGTTATAGTGGTAGTACTACAACAGTACTGTACCACTCTCGATAGTACCGTCCAGCACAAAATCTTGCAAGGTAACGTGTTTTCACTGATTATATATTTTTTTATCTATAATAGTTCAGTATTCCATTGGATCGTACTGTTGTATAAATTTCCGTACCACTTGGAAAGTACAAAAGTACAAAAGTACAAAAGTACAAAAGTACAAAAGTACAAAAGTACAAAAGTACAAAAGTACAAAAGTACAAAAGTACAAAAGTACAAAGTACATTTGAAATAATTAATGAATGTATTAGTAAAAAAGTACAAAAATACTCCTAAAATTGACAAATCACTTCCCTAATCATATGTTAATTCCATTGTCAATAAAAAAATTCAAATATTCCTTGATTGGATCAAGCCTGTCCGTTAACATATGTTCACTTGAACAAAAACATCAGCCGTAGGAGGTTAACCATGCGATGAATTTTAATTTAGAGGAGTAACAAAATGCCAAAGAAAAACGGTAAAATACATACCAAAAATAAAATCAGAACTAATAGAAGTTCATTGAATAAGTCAGTACGAAAGAAAGAGAAAGTACAATTCATTCAGTTAACATACTCACAGTATGAAAACATCATCCTAAGTGATATGACAAGTGCAAGAATTTGTAATGTACTAAAAGTAAACTGTGATAAACATTTCATTAGCAATCTACGCAAAAATAAAGTTCCAGAGTATAGTGAATGGTTCAAGAAGGTACGCGGAGTATAATCCCCTCATTTTTTTGAAATAAAAATTCTGAGTACTTGGGATACATTAGGCTAAATCAATTAACATCTTTCATAGGGATATATATTGGCAAAAAAAGAAAAGATTTATGACAATAAAAAGTTAGAGGAAGCACTAAAATGTGTCTCTTATATTGGTCTGACATCAGAAGCAACGATTATTATCAATCAAACTATTCAAGAGTGTAAGTCTCTTGGTAAGTATAAGATACCTGTTAACGATGTCTTCTACATTGTCAAACACGCTACAGAACTTTCTAAGGCACAAGTAGAGTATTATCTAAGCCTAACCCGTGCGAATCAGATGAAGAAGACAACAACAAGCCTATCGTCTATCGAGAAGTACAAATTAGCCTGTACCGTAGTTGCTATTGCACTGGATAAGTTTGTAGAAGAGGGTGGTATGTTATGTGGATTAAAGAAAGCAGTACCTGGTAAGCCATTGACTGACGAACAGCAGAATGCAGTACAGGAACTATTGAACAGTAAAGCCTCAGCAAAAGTTCTAATAGCATATCTACGAACCATTGATAAACCGTAACTATAACCATAACATAAAGCTGGAAAATACGGTTATTATGGTTAATAGTGAATTGTTATGCAGGAAAAACTCAATAAAATCAGTGGGTTATGCGTGATTTATTTAATAAAATGAATAGCCGTAACTTAATATAATATTACCTTTACCTGATATTTTAAATGTATTTGTCTTACTAATATTCAGTCTCTAAAGAGCCTAACTCGCTTTGCTCGTTAGGCTCTATAAAAACCAAATATTAGATCGTAACTTCGCGTTTTTCTCGCCAGTACTCGAAAGAACGCCAAAGCCCTTACTCGCTCTCGCTCAGACAGATAACAGTACTGACAAATGAAGTACTCAAAGTGTTTTTAGGTCGGCCTGTGGCCTAAAGTCTTCGTGAGTACCTACGCGGTCGTAAACTCCCTGGTCGGGGTGTTCGGCTGTTAAAGCCTCACAAAATTATTTTCTAAGTACTGGTAAAGTATTCGTGAGTAGCCGCGAAGTCACGGCCACCCACTATAGGTAGGTTTATTTAAGGTGTGGGTGTGGCGTGAACCAGAAGACTGGTCAGAGTGTCCCGAAAGGTAAGTGGGCTAAACTTACACAAATAGAATGTAAAACATAAAAGCACCTGGTAAACGATAGCTACAAGAAAGTGTCAAGAGAAGAAGCCCCTATTGGGACTTTTATTTTTCGGGCCTACTCAATAAATAACTTTTATTTTTTTACCTATATCAACCTGAAAATCAACGGCTTTATCAGCAAATAGCTTACCTAACCTGTGCGTCTTAGGATTCCATCCCGGAAAGGGTTCATCTAACATAATGATAATCTGATTTGCTACAGGTATCTCCATACAAGTTAAAATGTAAGATATGAAATTTTGTACACTCTCGTACCGTTTCAAAAGGGTCTCAAACTCAATTCCGGTTTGTGATGCTAAATAGGAATCAAATGCAAGGCTTGTAAATTTTGCGAAAAGAGGTACTTTACCTTCAAAGTAGACAGTATCGAAGTGATTGGTATTGGGATTAACATTACCATGCAGCATTTCATTTCTAATGTTCATAACTGATTGGAATTCTTTACAGGACGCATTATTGGTATAATCCACTGCACAATGGAAGCCATTACACTTTAAATGTAGATTTTTGACACGTTCATTTATGGGGCTTCGTATGTATTTTTCATATTCTTCTCTATCTTCATTAGCTTTTGTTTTTGCTAATGTGAAAATTATAAAGTTAATAAAAGCTTCAGCATATATAGGTAACGTTAGAGATATGTTTATACCTAAAGTGTTAGCTTTGGAAAATTTAGCCCCGACTATATCCATTTCTTTTTTTATTTTATTGTTGAGTTTTTTGAAATCAGGGTGTTTTATATTGGCGATTTTTAATTCTTCTAATTCAGTGAGGTTAGAATCAATCGCTGTCTTGATTCTTTTGAATGGATTGATGAATAAATGCCATGTTTCTATTGTAGTTCGATATTGTGATATTTGCTTTCCATAATTTTTAAAATCACTTTTTAAATCATTTATGAACTGATCTTTTGCAACCTTTTGATCCTGAAAGTCTATTGATTTATGAATCTCTATACGGTACGTCATGCACATAATATGAATGCGATAACCTTCATAATCAAGCATATAATCCCAATGAATGAGGTTATCTGAATCATCAGCTCTAAAAAGGTTTTGTAATCCGTTTGGCTTACCAAATCTAACTTGAAGATAACAGTATAAATCAATTGGTTTGATGTTGTTAATATCAACCCATAATGTAAAATCTCTATCTTTTTTAGTTATGCTTGTTTTCTGTTGAAACTCATTAACTACTATCCTTTGATCTAAATATACTAATTTATCAATATCAATTTTGCTTTTTTTCATGATTGGTTGCTCAAATACGATATAAGAGTTCTATAAAATTTTTTAGTATACTGATAGCCAATCACAACGTTCAAGCTCTTGTATTAAAAAACTGGAGTTCTTCTTGTTCACAAAACTAACCATCTTCATAAAGCCTGGCAATTTCATCTTCCCTCGCCAGATAAGTTAACCCTTCCAGTACTGACCAGAGCGAAGCGACTCCGATCCGATTAATCCCCCTTCATGATGGCGTTTCGGACAAAAGCACTGGAAGCCACTTGAAGTGGAAGTAGCTCAAAACAGTACTCAGGTATCGAACCTGTCAGAAAATGCCTCAGAAATACACTGAGAGCGTAAAACTACAGATGGTTCAGTACTACTAGCACTTCCCCTAGGACGTCAAAGGAAGATAGTGAATCCTGATTGACGAGCATCGCACAGTATTTGGGGTTATCACTGCTTAAATTGTATCCATCTGGCACTATCTGAACTCGCTTGTACAAGTAGTTTCCTTCCTTGTGGAATGCTACCACTTTTCCGTCTTTTAGCTGCTTATGATGCTGATCAATAAGCAAAATGCTGCCAACTAAGAATGTTGGTGCCATTACATCTGTACTGACCCGTAATGCAGCAAGAGACTTGGCCTTTTCCTGTAAATCGGGGAAAGCACCTGAATCCAGTAAAAGGAAATTATCACCATCAATAAAAGGAATTTTCAACAGTTCTTCGGCTTGGTCTGTGTTTGCCGAATTTGAAAACTCTTTTCCAGTCGCCAGCCATTCAACCGACACGCCACCAGCTTTTGCCAGAAGTACAAGATTCTCAAGCGTAGGACTTGATACAGCTTGTAGATAGTTGTGGAAAGTACTGTAGCCAATGCCTGCTTTTTTGGCGAAATCTCGCCCTGAGCCAGAAGGTACTATCGATTTTAGCCTTTCGCTGAACCGTTCAATGCTTTCTTTTTTGCCAGCCATGTACAACCCACCACATTAAAAGGAACTTTGTTCCTTATTTTTATTTGACGAATTCTTTTTAATGATCAATCATGTTCTCAATGTTAGTAATGAGTGGTCATTATGAGTATTCACAATCAGTTAGAATCTCAGATAAGGGATAAAAATGCCAGTACTGAGAACTGGCATCGGGCGGACATACTTGCAGCTATCAAGAAACGAGGAGGATCATTAGCACAACTTTCAAGGGAAAACGGACTACATGAAAGAACGTTGTATAACGCACTTGAACGGCATTGGCCTAAAGGAGAAAAGATCATTGCCGATTATATAGATGTGGCTGTACATGTCATTTGGCCTGAAAGATATTAGTGATAAGACAATTTCAACATTAAGGGAGTTATATGACTGGTCTGTTAATAATAATTGTGTGTGTAGCTATTTCGGTGTTTTGCTATAAACAGGTTTCTAAACGATGTAGCAACAAATCTCAAGGTAAATTTAGAACATTTTTAACGTCGATATCGTCAGGTGTTGGTGTTTTTATTATTGCAATGTTAATTGCTGTGCCTGTTTTTTATTCAGGTGCAGATAATGTATCTACTAATACTAATACTAATACTAATACTAATACTAATACTAATACTAATACTAATACTAATACTAATACTAATGCAATAAAACCTACCAACACTATAGAATCTACTGTTTCATCAACACCAGAAATAGTATTAGACCATCGGCTTGATAATACATTTAATAATAAGTTTATGCCTGATGGTGAAAAAGATATGAATGTTAGATTTGATTCATTTATGAGTGAGCTGTCATCTGTAAGTTTTCAACCAGACTTGAAAGATCAGTTTTCTTACACTAATAAAAGGGATGCATATCTTTATAAAATAAATGGTAATATAATGATGGTTTTATTGGTTAACAATAAAACATCTGGGGTTAACTATATCTCTGTAATCATTCCTAATGATAGTTATGACAGCATTCCACTGTTACGCGAGATTATGCGTTCCATGAGAATAAATGCTACATATAAACTGGTAGACTTTATGGATAAATCAGAAAAAAATGGAATAGCACATGAAATAATAGAAGGAAATGAGTACTTAACTCAAAAAACGCAGGCTGGATATTTTATTTCCATTAGAAAATCATAATTATATCTACTGTATATGTGAGTTATCATATTCTCTTCAAGGCCGCGAAAGCGGTCTTGTGTATGCATAAATGAAGATGCCGCTAAGGTACTTGCCTTTAGTTCACAAAATAATAAAATCCCAGTCATCCCATTTTCTGACAAAAAAGTTTAAGTAATCTTTTACTCAGGAAAAAGTACAGCCAGTATTTTTCTGAACGATTTAAAATCTCGTTGACCTGATCAGGTTCAACTCCACCGACTAAATGCCGTGTGCTCAGATCTCAGTACTGAACTTTTCACCAACTTTATGTTGACTAAAAAACGCACGATCAAAAATATCTTTTTGGGTATACCTCAAGCAGACCTGCACAGATCTTCATTCAAAATGGTTCATTAAATGGATTTTACAACCTAAAACAGACTGTGTATAATGAACCATATAAAACAGACTGATGGTGATTGTCATGCGTGTATGGGCATATCTAAGAGCATCGACGAAAGAGCAAGATGCGGATAGAGCATTGATAGAGTTAGAGGCATTTGCTCATTCACATGATCTGAAAATATCAAAGTACTTTAAGGAAAATGAATCAGGTGCAAGTCTACAGCGGCCTCAATTGTTTTTACTCTTAGATATCGCGGAACGTGGCGATATTCTGCTCTGTGAGCAAATAGATCGTATAAGCCGACTTACCGCAGAGGACTGGAAAACCTTACGAGGACTCATCGAATCTAAAGGGATCAGGGTTGTATCGTTAGATTTGCCTACGAGCCATCAGCTTTTGCATGTTCAGGATGAGTTCACCGCTCGTATGTTTGAAGCAATGAATTCTATGATGCTCGATATGCTGGCGGCAATCAGTCGCAAGGACTATGAAGATCGCCGCAGACGACAAAAGCAGGGTATTGAAAAGGCCAAGAGAGAGAAAAAGTATCGTGGTCGTCCAGTCGATGAGAGCTTGCATCATAAAGTACAGGAACTACTTTCTGACGGTAAAAGCTGGAGCAAAATTCAGGCTTTGATCGGTTGTTCAAGGGCTACTATCGCAAAGGTAGCTAAAAACTCATCCATTACAGAAGAATAGTGGGTAATAAAGGGCAGAGTAAGCCAGCACTGCCAGATTGTTAACGAATATAGCGGTATAGGGTTAAGGAAGGGTACTTACAATTTCGTAGTGAACGAATCCTTTCGATATCTACCCACTTTTGTGAGGAAAATCAATTTAAACACAATATGTGGTATTGAGTGGTTTGTTTTGCCGCTATATGCTGATGTTTCCATGGAAATAGAGGGTTCGATAATGGGTAAAGATCAGCATGTTGTTCCTCATGATGGAGGTTGGGCTGTTAAGGGGGCAGGAAACAGTAAAGCGACCTCCGTTCACTCAACAAAGCAATCTGCGGTGGACGCTGCAAGAGGGATTGCTACAAATCAAAAAAGTGAGCTTGTGATCCATAACAAGGATGGCAGGATCGCAAAAAAAGATTCTCATGGTAACGATCCTTGTCCACCAAAGGATAAGAAGTAACTGAATAAGGGGCTTGTCGCCCCTTTTTTATGTACATCGGGTGAGCACTTCCGACACTATAAATTTCGAAAAGTACATGTCATGTCCCCAACCCTGACGGCACGTTAACTTGCAAGATTTTGTGCTGGACGGTACTATCGAGAGTGGTACAGTACTGTTGTAGTACTACCACTATAACCAATTGATTAACCAACACAATTTAGTACTAATGGCTGATGGCAGGGCCCCCACCCAATTCAGACGTACCCAAAATCCCCCAGCCCTATACCACCATCCTTTGACCCACATAGCCGCGATTCTGCGCTACGCGATCCCATATCGGCTTCAGGCGTTCCAGCGCGTGCCGCATTTGTGCAGGCTCAAGCGTAAACGGCAGTCTTAAATAGCGTTCGAAAGCGCCGTCGGTGCCAAAACGCGGGCCTGCGCCAATGCGAATACCGATGGCTTCGGCGCTGGCGGCAAAGACGGTGGCCAGCGGCTTCGGCAGCTCGATCCACAGGGACAGGCCGCCCTGCGGCTCGCCGGTGATTCGCCAGTCGGGGAAGATTTCATCAACCGCCGCCGCGCAGGCGTCTTTGTATTCCCGCAGCGTTTTGCGGCGCTGCGGTAAGAAAGATTCCGCTTCGTTAAACAGATTTATCGCCGCCAGCTGTTCAAGCACCGGCGAGCCTAAATCCAGCGAGTTGCGCACCTGAATCAGCGAGGCGATGGTTCTTGATGACGCCCGGATCCAGCCGAGCCGCAGCCCGCCCCAAAAGCTTTTCCCGGCCGACCCCAGCGTTATCACGGTATCCGCCTCGCCAAACGCGGCGAGCGGCGGCGGGGGAGGCGCGTCAAACCACAGGTCCACCATCGTTTCATCCACCACGATGGTCGTGCGGGTTCGTTCGGCAATCTCGACCACCGCCGCCCGCGTTGCGGCGTCCATGCAGCGCCCGGTGGGGTTGTGAAAATCTGGAATGAGGTAGGCGAGGCGGGGGGCGGTCTGGGCGATAGTGGCGGCCAGGCCATCCGTATCCCAGCCCTGTTCCGGCAGGCTAACGGATACCGGGCGGCACGACGCGCCTTTGATCGCCGCCAGCGCCATCGGGTAGGTGGGATGATCGATGACCACACGGTCGCCCGGGCCGCTCAGCAGCCGTAAAATCAGCCCAAAGCCGCTGACCGCGCCGTTCACCACCATAATCTGTTCCGCCATTGTCGGCAGGCCGCGCGCGGCATAGCGGCGGGCGATGACCTCTCTTAACTCGGGCAGGCCGTGCTGATCGTAACCGGTAGATCCAAGATGCTCGGGCAGCGCCATCAGCGCGCTGGTATAGGCCCGATGGATTTCCGGCCCTGCGGTCAGCGCGGCGGTTGACAGATCCAGCACCGGGGCCGCGCCGGGCAGAGGCGAGACGGAAGTCGGCCCGTCCGGCAGCATGGTTATCGACCCTGAACCGTGGCGGCTCAGCAGGTAACCCTCTTCACGCAGCAGGGCCAGAGCGGCGGCGACCGTCGTTCTGCTGACGCCAAGCGCGGCTGCAAGCTCCCGCTCGCCCGGCAGGCGGGTATCCAGCGGCAGTCTGCCGTCCTGGATCAGCAGGCGCAGGCCGTCGGCGAGCTGTCGATAGACCGGCGTGCGCGTCAGCGCCTGGTGCCAGTGCCCAAGAAGTTTAATAAGCGAGGCGGTGCCCGTTCTACGCTGGTTCATAGCAGTCCACTTTGTGATAACTGGACCTTAATATTCAGTCCATTTTGACCGAGAGTATAGCCATTACGAATGACCGGAGTGAGAAAATGTTGGCTCGTCGCTTAATACAGCTTTATATCGGACTGGTGCTCTACGGCGTCTCAACGGCGATGTTCGTCCGCGCCGATCTCGGTGCCGATCCGTGGAACGTTTTTCACCTCGGCGTGGCGAAAATCTTCTCGATGAATATCGGCATGGTGATGATTCTGGTCGGCGTGCTGGTGCTGCTGCTGTGGATTCCTCTGCGCCAGCGGCCCGGCCTTGGCACCATCAGTAACGTTATTGTGCTCGGGCTTGCGGCAGACGCGGCGCTGGCGCTGATGCCGCCGCTGGAATCGCTGGTGGCGCGCAGCGTTCTGCTGCTGTCCGCCGTGGTGGTTAACGCTATCGCGACCGGCATGTACATCGGCGCGGGCTTCGGCTCCGGCCCGCGCGACGGCCTGATGACCGGCATCAACGCCCGCACCGGCTGGTCGGTGCGCAGCGTGCGTACCGCCATCGAAGTCACCGTGCTGTTGGCCGGCTGGGCGATGGGCGGCACTTTGGGCGTCGGCACCGTGCTCTACGCGCTGGCAATCGGCCCGCTGATCCAGCTTTGCCTGCCGTGGTTCCGCATTGCGGCCCGCCGGGAAAAGCCGCTCGCTGAGCCGACCGTGGTGCCTTAGGTCGCAATGTTTTCCGCGGGCTGCTATGGTTTCTGGGCGCAGGGATCGGTCCTAAATAGAGCGAGGAAACAATGCAGACAACCGTAATCAGCCAGGCGGCATCACGCTGGAGCAGCCACCAGCTCGCCCACATTCTTTCCCACTGTTTTGAAGGCTATCTGGTGCCTTTTACCATCGACGGCGAAGCCTTTGCCACCCGCTTTAGCGCCGAGGATATCAGCCTGAACGGCAGCAAAGTCTGGGTGCAGGACGGCGAGCCAAAAGCGCTGGCGGTAATTACGCGCCGTGGGCAAACCAGCCGTCTGGCGGCTTTCGCCATTCGCCCAGAGCTGCGCGGGCAGGGCTACGGCAGGCTGTTCATCCAGCAGCTGATTGACGACGCGCGCGAGCGGGGCGACAGGCAAATGTGGCTAGAGGTGATTGTCGGCAACGAAAGCGGCCTCGCGCTCTACAAACGCATGGGCTTCAGCGTTCAGCAAACGCTGGTCGGCTTTCACGCCACGGGTTCCACGCTGTTTCGCCCGACCGGCGAGCTGCTGGAAATCGACCCGCTCGTCATGGCGAAAAAAATGATGACCGACGGCCGCCTGCGGTTGCCCTGGCTGAGCGCGGCGGAAACGCTTTACAAGCTCCCGGGCAAAGCCTACGTGCTCGACGACGTAGCCTACGCGATGGTGATCCCCGGCGAGCAGCCCAAGCTGCGCATGCTTTACGTCGACACCGCCGCGCGCGGCAAAGGCCACGCGAAAAAGCTGCTGACGCTGCTCCACGAGCGTTTCCCCGGGCTTTCCACCGCAGGCTCCGTTCCCGAGCAGGTTGCGCCGCTGTACCTGAGCTGCGGCTACCGGCAGGACCCCATCATGCAGTATGAAATGCTGCTCAAGCTGTAAACGGGCAGTATGCCGCCCTAACCGCTACACTTATCTGGCGTAATCATCACGGGCGGAAACTATCTGCCCGTGCTTCCCATCCCGTGGAGGTCAACAATGAATTATGTCGATGGTTTTGTGGTGGCGGTTCCCGCCGCGAATAAAGAAGCTTACCGACAGATGGCTGCGAAAGCGGCTCCGCTGTTCAAGGAATTTGGCGCGCTGCGCGTCGTGGAATGCTGGGCCGATGATGTGCCCGACGGCAAGCAGACGGATTTCCGCATGGCCGTAAAAGCCGAAGAGGACGAAGAGGTTGTCTTTAGCTGGATTGAATATCCGTCCAAAGAGGTGCGCGACGAGGCGAACGCGAAGCTGATGTCCGACCCTCGCATGAAAGAGTTCGGTAGTTCAATGCCTTTTGACGGAAAGCGAATGATTTACGGCGGGTTTGTGCCGTTGTTGGAGGAGTAGATATAAATGTCGGGTGGCGCTACGCTTACCCGACCTACGGCTCCGGATGATTTGTAGGGTGTATAAGCGCTAGCGCCATCCACCGAACCTGCCTACAGCACCAGCTCCCGCAGCAGCCCAAACGCCAGCTTCATATGCGCCTCGCTGACGATAAAGGCTTTGAGCCGCTGGGCCTCATCGTAGCCCTTCGCAATTAGCCCCTGCGGCTCGGCGGTGATGTGCCAGCTTAAATCGGCGCGCTGGGTTTCGCCCGCGAGGTGCAGCGGCAGCTCGGGCGTTTTCACCTTCACCAGCATGGCCGGCAGCGACAGGCCGTCCTGCGCGCCGAGCAGGTTTTTAGCGAGCGTCATGGCGCTGAACTGAATCGGCTGCAGGAACGGCAAAACTTTGCCGTCGATCTCCGCGCAGTCGCCCAGCGCATAGACGTTCGCGCCCGAAGTTTGCAGCTGACGATTAACCACGATCCCCCGGTTTACCGCGAGCCCGGCGTGCTGGGCCAGCCCGACGTTCGGACGCAGGCCGATGGCCGCAACTACCGCATCCACGCCCAGCATCCGCCCGTTGCTCAGCGCGGCGCTAATCCCCTGCGGCGTTTTGGTCAGCGATTCCAGCCGCTGGTTGAACAGCAGCTCCACGCCCATCTGGTTTAAACGATGCTGGAGGCGGCTGCTCACCTCGGCGGGCATCAGCGAGGCGAGCAGGCTGGCGGAGTTATCCACCACGACGACCTGCTTGCCCGCGCGGCAGAAGTCCATCGCCAGCTCGCTGCCGATCAGGCCGCCGCCGAGGATCATTACCCGACGTGCGTCGCGAAGCTGGGACTCACAGGCGAGATACTCCTGCTGGCTGTTGAGCGTCAGCATCAGCTCGCGCCCGGCAATCGGCGGCAGCACCGCGCTTGAGCCGGTCGCCAGCACCAGTTTGTCATAGGCCCACTGCCGTTCGCCGCATTTCACCAGGCGACGGTCGGTATCAATATCCGACACCCAGCTATTGGCGTGCAGCGTCAGGTTGAACTGCTCGGCGAACTCCCCGGCGCGCTGCCGGGTCATCTCATCCGCCCGCTGATTCAGGCTGATGACGTGGCTGAGATCGGGCTTGTTGTACTCGTCCATGCTGTCGGCGGCAATCATGCGGATGGGCACCGCGCCGTTCTGCTTGCGGATGTTTTTCACCAGCTGGCGGGCGGCGAAGCCCGAGCCGATAATCACGATGCCTGCGTTCATTTTGCCTCCGTTGCCAGCACGTCAAATACGTCCTTACCCAATGAGCATTCCGGGCACAGGAAGGTATCGGGCACGTCGCTCCAGGCGGTGCCGGGCTGCACGTCCTGCATCGGTTCGCCGGTTGCCGGGTCGTAAATCCACTGGCAGACGCTGCACTGCATGCGCGGGCCGAGATCGGCGCAGGTTGTCACTTCGGCCACCGTTTCCTGCTGTGCTTCAACCGCAGAGGCGGCGGCAGGCAGCGGGGTTAACGCCCACCGGCGGGCGATTTCGCGACCGTGGGCGCGGCACAGCTCCAGCGCATCGCCGTCCGGGCGCCATTTGGCCTTCAGGCTCAGCGACATTTCGAAACCGGCGTCCTGCAGACGGGTGGACAGGCGGTCTACCGCGCCGCCGCTCCAGCCGTGGGAGCCAAAGGCGCTGGCGCGCTTATTGCGAAAGCGCAGGCCGGTTATCTCTTCCACCAGACCGGCGATTTTCGGCATCATCACGTTGTTCATGGTAGAGGTGCCGACCAGCACGCCCTTAGAACGGAAAACGTTGGTGAGGATTTCGTTTTTATCGCTGCGCGCCACGTTGAAAATTTTCACCGCCACGCGCGGATCGACTTCGGTAATGCCCTGTGCGATGGCGTCCGCCATCATGCGGGTGTTGTTGGACATGGTGTCGTAGAACAGCGTGATGCGGTCTTCCTGATAATCCGCCGCCCACTTCAGGTACAGCTCGACGATCTGCGTTGGGTTGTCGCGCCAGACCACGCCGTGGGAGGTAGCGATCATATCGACCGGCAGGTTGAAGCCTAAGATCTCGGTGATTTTCGGCGTCACCAGGCGGCTGAACGGCGTGAGGATATTGGCGTAGTAGCGCTGGCACTGCTCGAACAGCTCGCCCTGATCTACCTCGTCGTTGAACAGGTGCTCGTCGCAGTAGTGCTGGCCGAAGGCGTCGTTGCTGAACAGCACCGCGTCGCCGGTCATGTAGGTCATCATGCTGTCCGGCCAGTGGAGCATTGGGGTTTCAACGAAGATCAGCTGCTTGCCGTTGCCGATGTCCAGGCTGTCGCCGGTTTTCACCACGTGGAAGTTCCACTCCGGGTGATGATGGTGGCCGTTAATGGAATCGATGCCGTTGGCGGTGCAGTAGATCGGCGTATTCGGAATGTGTGACATCAGCTCGGACAGCGCGCCCGCGTGGTCTTCTTCCGCGTGGTTGATGATGATGTAGTCGAGCGTGCTGAGATCGATTTCGCGCGCCAGGTTCTGCACGAACTCGCGGCTAAACTTGTGATCGACGGTATCGATCAGCACGGTTTTTTCTTCGCGGATCAGGTAGCTGTTATAGCTGCTGCCGCGCAGCGTTTTATATTCGGTACCGTGAAAATCGCGCACTTCCCAGTCACGTTGCCCAACCCACTGAATGTTGTTTTTAACCAGAATAGCCATTTTGAACCTCGATAAATGTGACAAGTCGTGTGCCCCGCGTAGGGTGGATAAGCGCAGCGCCATCCACCTTGATGGTTGGCGGGTGGCGCTTTGCTTACCCGCCCTACGAAGGACTTTGTGCTATTCCTATTACAATTCGCGTGCCAACTTTTTATCTATATGTTTTAAATGACTTTATGTATTTATCTCGTTATTTTTACTGTCAAAATGACAACCCTAAAAATAGTCTTAATGACTTTGTGTTTGTCATTTTGACTATCCGCGAGTAGGCTTGTTTATTCCTTTTAGGAGCCTGACCATGAGCCTGTCCATCACCTCTCTCGCCAATATCGCCATCGACCTGCAAAGCGGCATCAGCCATCAGGATCGTTTTGCCCGTCTTATTCGCACCCTGCGCCAGCTTTTGGGCGGTGATGCCACGGCGCTGCTGCGCTACGAGGCGCGTCAGTTCCGCCCGTTAGCCATCGACGGCCTGGCAGAGGACGTGCTCGGGCGGCGTTTTGCGCTGGACGCGCATCCCCGCCTTGAGGCGATAGCCCGCGCCGGTGACGTGGTGCGCTTCCCGGCGGACAGCGAGCTGCCCGACCCCTACGACGGCCTGATCCCGCAGCACGGCGATTTGAAGGTGCACGCCTGCCTCGGCCTGCCGCTGTTTGCCGACCAGAACCTGATCGGCGCCCTGACCGTCGACGGCATGGACCCGGCGCAGTTCGACCACTTCAGCGACGAAGAGCTGCGCTTAATCAGCGTGTTGGCGGCGGGGGCGCTCAATAACGCCCTGCTGATGGAGCAGCTTGAAAACCAGACGCCAGCGGCGGCGGCCGTGCCCGTTACCGCGATGGCCAGCGGGTCGGAAATGGTTGGGCTTTCAACGGGGATCGAACAGCTCAAAAAGGAGATCGACATTGTCGCGGGATCGGATCTGAATGTGCTTATCACCGGCGAAACCGGCGTCGGCAAAGAGCTGGTGGCGCGGGCGATTCACGGCGGATCGGCGCGGGCGGCCAACCCGCTGGTGTATCTCAACTGCGCGGCCCTGCCGGAAAGCGTGGCGGAAAGCGAGCTGTTTGGTCACGTCAAAGGGGCATTTACCGGCGCTATCCACCACCGCACCGGGAAGTTTGAAATGGCCGATAACGGCACGCTGTTTCTCGATGAAATCGGCGAGCTGCCGCTGACGCTACAGGCCAAGCTGCTGCGCGTGTTGCAGTACGGCGATATCCAGCGGGTAGGGGACGACAGCAGCCAGCGGGTCAACGTGCGCGTGCTGGCGGCAACCAATCGTGACCTGAAGCAGCAGGTGCTGGAAGGGCAGTTTCGCGCCGACCTGTTCCACCGCCTGAGCGTTTTCCCGCTGCACGTCCCGCCTCTGCGCGAGCGTGGCGACGACATCACGCTACTGGCCGGTTTTTTCTGCGAGCAAAGCCGGGTAAAAATGGACCTCAGGCAGGTCGTATTAAGCGACGGCGCGCGGGATTTACTGCGCCGCTACGACTGGCCGGGGAACATCCGCGAGCTGGAACACGCGATTTATCGCGCTATCGTACTGGCGCGAGCCGGGCACCCGGAAGGCGAACTGCTGCTGCAACCCAACCATTTCCAACTGGCCGACGCGCTGCCAAAAACAGCTCCCGTTGGGACGAAGGCGGTGCCGGAGGTGGAAAACCTGCGCGCCGCAACCGACGACTTCCAGCGGCAAATTATCCTGCAAACGCTGAACGCCAACGGCGGGAAGTGGGCGTCCACCGCCCGGCAGTTGCAGCTCGACGTGGCGAATTTGCACCGCCTGGCGAAACGTTTAGGGGTGAAGAAAGACGTTAGCTAGCGATGGCGCGGTTACGGGCAATCCACTCGATAAATTCCTTCTTAGGCAGCGCCTTGCTGTAGAGCCAGCCTTGCCCGTACTGCACGCCTTGGCTGCGTAGCCACGCGGCCTGGCCGCCGTTTCGATGCCTTCCGCCACCATCGCGATATTGAGCGTTTTTGCCATTTCGATGATGTGCGGCGTCACCTTCATGTACTCCAGCGCGTCAACGAAGGATTTGTCGATTTTCAGCACGTCCACGTCCAGTTTTTCCAGATAGCTGAGGCTGGAATAGCCGGTGCCGAAATCGTCGATGTACAGCGGATGGCCCGCCTCGCGGAACTGCGCGATCACAGGCCCGGTAACTTTCGGGTCGGAGAATCCCCGCTCGGTAATTTCAAAGGCAATCTGCTCGGGCTTCACAAAATAGCGCGCCAGATACGGGCGAATCACCTCCAGGACGTGGCTGTCGCGTAGGTCGCAGGGGGCGAGATTAACCGAAATATGGTGATTCGGGTGGCTATGCAGCCAGTCGCCCAGCTCGCTAAAGAGTTTACCGATGACCTGCTCGGTGATAGGCGTAATCAGGCCATTTTCTTCGGCCAGCGGAATGAAAATATCCGGGCTGAGCCAGGTGCCGTCCGGCTGCATCCAGCGCAGCAGCACCTCCGCGCCGACGCTTTCGCCGTTTTGCAAATTGACAATCGGCTGGTACACCACGGTGAATTCATCATTTTTAATGGCGTCGGCGATGCGGGCGCGCGGGGACTGGAGCCTGCGCAGCACGCGCGTGATGTACCATCCTGCGGCAAGGCTCGCGGCCATGCCAATCGGCAGCCAGATAAGCAGCTGCTGATACCAGGCCTGGCTGAGCGGCGCAAGCGACGCCCAGGCGATCATCGCGAGGCCAAGGTTTTTTTCACGGCGGATAACGTAGGCAGAACCCTGATACTGAAATTCAGTCAGCCCCCTTGCCAGCGGGCCTTTCCAGATTTGCTGCGGAAGAGGGCTGTTGGTGGCGATAACCAGCCCGCTGTTCAGGCCGATCATCGCGATATTGATCGAGCGGCCGCTATACGGGATCACGTCGATGAACGACAGCGGATCGATGGCGGTGATGTGCGAACCTTTGCCGATATAGATCATCGGCCTTTTAAAGCCCAGGTCGGTGGTGTTGACGTACCAGGCGCTGTAGCCTTCTTTGCCGACGCTGTCGGGCTTGCCGATGGCTTCGCCCCCGCCGAACTCCTCGAGGGAGGAGCAGAGAATCGTATCGTTTTTCTGAAACAGCACCTCTTTAACGTAGCGATACCTCAGCGCGGTGCCGCGCATGGCGTGTAGATGTGCAAGCGTACAGGTATCGAACGTGAACTGATTGATATCGGTAATTGCGCTGGTGGCCTGATCGATAACCCGGCCGGTGCGGATCAGCGCCCGGTCGGCGTAGTGGCCAAGTTCGTCATGAAATACCTGCGTGGCATTGCGGTGCGCAAGGTAAACGCTCAGCAGAATAGGGACCAACACCGCCAGGATCAGCACGCCGTTAACCAGGCCGACAATTTTTCTGTTTGCCATCTTGAGTCGCCTAAAAAGAAAGAGTGGTTTTTTTATTATTTTCAGCACTTAAGCCAAGTCTAGCTCAGCCCCACGGCGGATGATATGTTTCAACGCATGAAACCCGGTGAGTGAGTTTTATACGGCATGAAGAAAAAAGAGTTTGTGACCCAGGATTTGCTCAGCAAAATCTATCAGCAAAGCGGGGCGGAGCTGCGCAAGTTGCCGCCCGAGCGACAGCTGGCTGAAGAGTACGGCGTTTCTCGTTTTACCATTCGCCAGGCGCTGGAAAAGCTGGTGAGCATCGGCGTGGTCGATATCGTGCAGGGATCGGGGATCTGGATTAACCAGCGGGCGCGGAATAACCCGCTGGTGTACAACTCGATCACCGAAAAGCGCTTCGATCAGATAGCGTTTCGCATGGTCAGCCTGCACAAGAAACTGCCCGACCGGGAAGAACAGCAGGTGTTCGGCCTGGGAAAAGATGATTTTATCTGGCAGTTTTGCCGCCTGCGCTACGTGGATAGCCAGAAGGTGCAGATTGAGATTTCAAGGATGCCGGTGAAGGATTTTCCCGATCTTAACCAGCAGGTTATCGAGCAGTCTATTCAGCAGTACGTGCTCGGCAAGGGCTATCGTATTTCGCACCTGCTGACCAGCTATCAGGCGGTCAGCGTCAGCAAAGAGCAGGCCGCACTGCTGGAGTGTAAAAAGGGCAGCCCGGCGATGCGCATCATCAACCGGGGCATTCTGGAAGGCGGCCGGGTGTTTGAAATCAGCGAGATCGTCGATATCAACTACTCCTGCACCTACGTGATTCCCTTCAACCATGACAGCCTGGCGTTTCGCAAAGGCAATCAGGGCGTGTGAATCGCGCCGTTGGGCAGGCGGCTTTGCGTCCACTCGTGCGGGCGATATTCCACCGGGAAGCTCTCGGCTTTCTGCTGGTCGAAGCCGACGCCGATGCCCGCTTTTTCAAGCGGATACATGTAGCCCTGCTCGGCGGCGGGCGCGCCGGGAAACACCGCCTCGGTGTTCGGCTTATTGGGGATGAATTCCTGAATCGCCGCGTTGTGCAGGTGAATGTTCAGATGGGTATTCACCGCTACGGCGACAGGCGTCATGTCCGGCGGGCCGTGCCACGCCAGCCGCACGCCAAAGGCCTGGCATAGAACCGCCAGCTTCAGCGCCGGGGTAATGCCGCCAATCTGCGAGACGTGGCAGCGGATGAAATCAATGCGGCGGTTGACGATAAGATCGTGCCATTCCGCCGGGTTGTTAAACAGCTCGCCCATCGCCAGCGGCACCGACGAGTGGGCGCGCACCTGCTCAAGCCAGGCGCCGTGCTGCGGCGGCAGAATATCCTCAAGGAACCACGGCTGGTAAGGTTCAAGCGCCTTCGCCAGCTGAATGGCCTGCTGCGGGAACAGGCGTTCGTGGACGTCGTGCAGGATGTGGAAGCGATTGCCGTACTTTTCGCGCAGGGCTTTGAACATGGCGACGGTATTCGCCATGTATTCATCCTGATCGTAGTAGGCGCCCGGCGTCGGGTTTTTGGTGGCGTGTAGCCCCTGCGGCGTGCCGCCGTAAAAGCCGAGCTGGCAGCGGATATAGCGATAGCCCTGCTCTAGCAGCTTATCCACTTCCACATACAGCCCGTCGAGCGTTTCGCTCGCCGCGTGGCTGTAGACCGCAATCGCGTCTTTCGATTTGCCGCCGAACAGCTGGTAGAGCGGCATATTCGCCAGCTGGCCTTTGATATCCCACAGCGCCATGTCCACGCCCGCGATGGCGTTGTTCATCACCGGGCCGTTGCGCCAGTAGGCGTTGACGGTCATCATCTGCCACAGGTCTTCGATGTTGTTCGCATCCCGGCCAAGCAGCAGCGGACTGAGGTATTCATCGACCATGGTTTTGACCGCCAGCGGGCGCTGCTGGAAGGTGGCACAGCCGAGGCCGGTTACGCCTTTGTTGGTGGTGACGCGCACCGTCACCAGGTTGTGGCGGTCGGGTTTAGTAATAAAGCATTCGATATTTTCAATTAGCGTCGGTAGCACGAGATAACTCCACAAGCCGTAAAAATCAGGCCGGTTGTTCATCATTCAACGGGTTTTCTTTATTTACTATCACCTTATTTTTAGGTGCGGGTAAACGCTTTTTTTAATAATTTTTATTGGTCAGGAAATAGCGGCGTTATGCGTTAAAAACCAGACCAATTTAGGTTATTGCTGCGTTTAATGGGCTTTGCAGGGCTTAATTGTGATGCGCTTCAAATTTTATTGGTTTGTTTTGTATGCGGCGTTTCTCTACCATCTCAGCTATGCAGCACATAACAATAAACACACAATCCGGAGTATTTAATGGGGACTCGTGAAGCCATCACTAATATTATCCGCCTGGTCGGCGGGGCCGATAATATTAATAAAGTCTGGCACTGTATGACGCGCCTGCGCTTTGACGTTATTGATGAAAGCAAAATCGATCAGCCAGAAATTAAAAAGCTGCCGGGTATTTTAGGGGCGCAGATTCAAAGCGATCAGTTTCAGATTATTATCGGCCCGCAGGTAAATAGCTGGTATGAACAGCTTTCCGCCGCGCTGGGTTCTCCTTTGCATTCCGAAGCCGCGTCCGAGAAGAAAAAAGAGCGTAAGAGCCTGATTTCCCTATTTATGGACACGGTGTCCGGCGTGTTCGGGCCGATTGTGCCCGCGATTGCCGGCGCGGGGATGATCAAAGGCCTGCTGGCCGGGCTTATCGCGCTTAAGGTTATCTCCGCCAAAAGCGACACGGTGATCGTCATCGACCTTATCGCCAGCGGCGTGTTTTATTTCCTGCCGTTCTTCCTTGCGATCTCCGCCGCGCGGATCTTCAAAACTAACGAATATCTGGCCGCAGCGGTTGCCGCCTGTTTTATGTATCCCTCGCTTATCGAGGCGGCAAAAGCGCTGGCCGGGCACGCGCCGGATGCGGTTGACGCGTTCTACTTCCTGAACGTGATTCCGGTTTCCGTGTTCAACTACGCCTCAAGCGTGATCCCGGTGATCTTCTCGGTGCTGGCGCTGAGCTACATCCATCGCTGGGTGGACAGCATCATGCCGGACGTGCTGAAAACGGTCTTTACGCCGACGTTAACCCTGTTCCTGGCAGCGCTGGTGGCGCTGGTGGTCATCGGCCCGCTGGGGATTTATCTCGGCAAAGGCCTGGCGTGGTTTATCGAAGGGCTGTTTGGCGTATCGGCAAGCTTTGCCGGGCTGGTGGTCGGGGCGATTCGCCCGGTGGCGATTTTGACCGGTATGCACCACGCCATGACGCCCATCGCGCTGCAAAACTTCACCGACCGTGGCTACGACATGCTGATGCCGATGATGTTTATGGCGAACATGGCGATTGCCGGGGCGACGTTTGCAATTTGGCGGCAGAGCCGGTCGCGCGAGGACCGCTCGGTTGTGCTGTCGGCGGGGATTTCCGCGCTGCTGGGCATTACCGAACCGGCGCTGTTTGGCGTACTGACGCGCTATAAAAAGGCCTTTATCGCCGCGACCGTCGCAAGCTCTCTGGCATCGGCGTTTATCGCGTTCTTCGGCGTGCGCCTGTACGGCTACATTCTGTCGAGCATCTTTAGCCTGCCGGCGTATATCGGGCCGTACTTCGTGTTTGCGCTGATGGGCGTGGCGCTGGCGTTGGTTCTGTCGTTTACGCTGACGACGCTGCTGGTGCGGGAGAAGGTGTGAAAATGGCGGATGGCGCTGCGCTTATCCGCCCTACGGCTTCGGTTTTGTAGGCCGGGTAAGGCGTGATAAATGGCGGATGACGCTTTCGCTTATCCGCCCTACGGCTTCGGTTTTGTAGGTGGGTAAGGGGTGATAAATGGCGGATGACGCTTTCGCTTATCCGCCCTGCGGCTTTGGTTTTGTAGGCCGGGTAAGGGGTGATAAATGGCGGATGGCACTTTCGCTTATCCGCCCTGCGGCTTCGGTTTTGTAGGCCGGGTAAGGCGTTAGCCGCCACCCGGCATTTTCTGTCTAACCGCTTATCTGCGGTGTGCAAGCCGTCTAACCAGCCGGTCGCCGACGCTTTGTACCAGCTGCACCATCACGACCAAAATCACGACGGTGCCGACCATCACCTGGTTATTGAACCGCTGGTAGCCGTAGCGAATCGCCAGGTCACCCAGCCCGCCGCCGCCGATAACGCCCGCCATCGAAGAAAAGCCAATCAGCATCACCACCGTGAGCGTGATACCTGCCAGCAAGGCGGGCAGCGCTTCGGGCAGCAGCACTTTGCTTATCACATGCCAGGCGTTGCCGCCCATCGACAGAATCGCCTCAATGCGGCCTTTGTCCACCTCGTCGAGCGCGCTTTCCACCACGCGGGCAAAGAACGGAAACGCGCCGATGGTAATAGGAACCACGGCCGCGGTGCTGCCAAGCGTGGTGCCGACGATGATGCGGGTCAGGGGAATCAGCGCGATCAGCAGCACGATAAACGGCAGCGAACGGCCAACGTTAACGATGCTGCCAAGAATTTGGCTGGTGCGCGGTGCGGGCAGGACGCCGCCCTGGCGGGTGATAAACAACAGCACGCCAAGCGGCAGGCCGATAATCACCGTGAACAGCGCCGCCAGGCCAACCATGTAAAGCGTGTCGAGGGTGCCGTCCAGCAGCAGCGGCCAAAGGTCTTCCCAGGCTAGGCGACTTCGCATAACTGTACTCCTTCGACCCCGTGTCGGCGTAAAAATGCCCGTTCCGCTTCCCGGTCGGGCAGCAGCGCGCCGCGCAGCCTGGAAGCGGGATTAACCAGCAGCTCGGACAGCGGCCCGCCCTCTATCAGCCTGCCTTTTTCCAGCAGCGCGGCGTGATCGCAAATGGCTTTCACGACCTCCAGCTGGTGGGTGATGAGCACGATGGTCAGGCCGAGCTTGCGGTTGATGTCCGCCAGTAGCGCCAGCACCGAGGCGGTGGTTTCCGGGTCCAGCGCGCTGGTGGCCTCATCGCACAGCAGAATATCGGGATGCGCGGCCAGCGCACGGGCGATGCCGACGCGCTGTTTTTGCCCGCCCGAAAGCTGCGACGGAAACGCCCGGGCTTTGTCGGACAGGCCAACGAGTTCGAGCAGTTCCGCGACGCGTTTTTCACGCTCGGGCCGTGGCTGACCGGCTATTTCCAGCGGTACGGCGATGTTGTCCGCCACGTTTCGGGCGTGAATCAGGTTGAAATGCTGAAACACCATGCCGGTGCGCTGGCGGTGCTGGCGCAGCTCGCGTTGGCTGAGCGTGGTGATATCTTTGCCGTTCATGATGATGCGGCCCGAGGTGGGCCGCTCCAGCAGGTTGAGACAGCGAATCAAGGTGCTTTTCCCGGCGCCGCTGCGCCCGAGAATGCCGTAGATTGCGCCGTCGGGCACGCTCAGGGAGATGTTGTCCAGCGCCGGTTGGCCTTCTCCGGCATACACTTTGCTCAGCCGCTCAAGGGTAATCATGACTGCGGCGCTGCCACCGGAATGACCGAGCCGTTGAACTGCTTACGGATGTATTCGGCCACCTGCGGAGACTCAAGGTCTTTCGCCAGCTCTTTGATGCGCGGGTCGTTGGCGAGATCCGGGTTGGTTACCAGAATATTGGCGTACGGGTTATGCGTGGCGCTTTCCAGGCCTAGCGCGTCCTTCGCAGGCGTTAAGCCCGCTTCCAGCGCGTAGTTACCGTTGATCACGCCCAGATCCACATCGTCAAGCGAGCGGGGGATCTGCGGGGATTCCACCTCCACGATTTTCAGGTGCTTCGGATTGCTGGCGATATCTTTCGGCGTGGCCTGGTTGGTGGCCGCGTCTTTAAATTCCGGCTTGAGCGTAATCAGCCCTTTGTCCTGCAACAGGTACAGCGCACGGCTTAGGTTGGTGACGTTGTTTGGCACCGCAACGGTGGCGTTTTCCGGCACCGACTTCAGGTCTTTGTATTTGTGAGAATAGATCCCCAGCGGCTCGATATGCACGGTGGCGGCGACGCTAAAGGTTTTACCCAGCGCTTTTTCCTGATCGCGTAAATAGGGCACGTGCTGGAAGTAGTTGGCGTCCACGTCGCCGTTTGCCAGCAGCTCGTTGGCGTTAACGCCGTTGCTTAGCTCAACGATTTTCAGCTTCAGATTCGGGTCGAGCTTCTGCACGAAGGCGAGGATTTCCGCGTGCGGCACCGGGTCGGCGGCAATGCGTAACGTTTCGGCCGCGTGGGCGTTGAAGGCCAGAGTCAAGGACAGCGCAACGCCTGCCAGTTTAAAAGAGGCACGTTTCATGGGTTATTCCTTATTAGTTTTAAGCGATTAATTCTGCGCTGTTACGCAGCACGTCCGGGTAATAACGTTCCGCCACGTCCGGATGGGAGCGCAGGCGGCCTTTCAGGTAGTTCCAGCCCACGTCGCGCAGCAGCGGGTTACGCGGGTCGCTTTCCGGGCCGAGCGCTTCGCGGGCAAGCTCGGGCGGCAGGGCGTAAATCGGCACGACGGCGTCAAGCTGCGCGCCGAGGAAGAATGCGATGGACAGGCGTTCGGCGTTCGACGGCGGGGAAACGACGCGGTGCACGGTGGCGCGCAGGTAGCCGTTGGTCGCAAGCTCCAGCAGTTCGCCGATGTTCACCACAAAGCTGCCGGGCAGCGGCACGGCGTCGACCCAGTTATCCGGCGTGACCTCTACCTGCAACCCCTTTTGCTGGTCCTGAAGCAGGAAGCTCAGGAAGCCGGAATCTTTGTGCGCCCCGACGCCCTGGTCGCCAACCGTGGACTGCTGCCCCGGATAGCGAATCAGCTTGATGTGTTCGTTCGGCCTGCTGCCGTAAAGCGGGTCGAAGCTGTCGGTGGGCAGCTCCAGCGCTTCGGCGAAGGTGCGCAACAGCTTCAGGGCGACGGCGGTCATTTCGCGCTGGAACTGTAAAAGCGTGGGCTTCAGTTCCGGGAGCGCTTGCGGCCACAGGTTTGGCCCCTGTAAACGATGCCAGCCCGGCTCACCGTTGCCTGAGGGCAAAGCGGGGCGTTCCGCACCTAAATCAAACTGTTCGCGCCAGTCCGGCTTGCCGCGCGTTAATTCGCTGGCGGCACGGTTGTAGCCACGGAAATGCGGCGAGTGGATCATGGCGACTTTTTGTTTTTCGGCATCGGGGAGGGCGAAGAAGCGGCGCGCTTCATCCTGTACCGCCTGCTGCAGTTCAGGGCTGACGCCGTGATTGATCAGATAGAAAAAGCCGATTTCCCGCGCGGCATGGCGCAGCTGGCCGAGGAACGCGGCGCGATCGGTTGCGGTGCCGTTAAGCTGTGAGAGGTCGAGTATCGGCAGCGCCGTGCTGTGGGTTGTGCTCATGGGTAGCTCCAGGTAATTCAGGTAGTTTGGTTTCGCGGTCTGACGATTTGGCACAACAACAGCGCTGCATCATGGTGTTTCCCCTGTAGGTGAAGGAGCGTTCGGCTCATGGATTTAACATTGCCGTAAGGGCTTCGCGCCGCCCAATATTGTTATCTTCTAAGTTATGGCCGGGCGGGGGTCTAAGCATTGCCGGGAAGTGGCTAACGGGGAAAGTATGTCAAAGTGTTTCAGGGGGATTTGTTATGTTCTGGATTTCACAGGAAATTAATTTCAAAGGGAAATATTTAACCGGGGCTTAAATATATTCTCCGTTCAAGTTTGACGACGGCGGGCCGTAGACAACAGCAAGCGCTTCGCTTTGAAAACCAGGTGCCACCGCCATGTTTAGATCAACACAGTCCCGCTTTATCGTTTCTTTATGCCTTTTCTTCGCGTTGCTGACGCTTATCACCACGCTTGTGATCCACTATTTCGTTACGCCGCAAATCAAGCGCAATGAAACGCAGCTGATTCGCTATGAGGTGGGGAACGTGGCGGTGAATATCGTCGAGCAGATGAACCGCGTGCAGGCGCAAATGCGCAGCATCACCCAGTCGGTTGCCACGATGCAAAGCGACGACATCAACCGCCTGCTGCCCGCGCTTGTCGACCAGTATCAGGATGTGAACGTGTTTGGCGGCGGTATCTGGCCGCTGCCGGAAAAGCGCGAGGCCGGGCGCAGTAAGTTCAGCACTTTCTTCGCGCGCAACGCCAGCGGCAGTCTTGAGGAAAACACCTACTGGAACTCGGATGCGGCACCGAACTATTACGAGCAGGTTTGGTATAAATCTGGCCTCGCAGCGCCTGCGGGGCAGTGCGCGTGGGCAAACGCCTATCAGGATGATGCCAGCCCGCAGCCGCGCACCAACTGCGCGATGGCTATCAGCAAGGACGGCCAGCCGTGGGGTGTTGCGACCATCGACGTGACGCTGGGCTTCTTTAACCAGCTTGCCCAGCAGATGGGCGAGGGGATCGGCGGTAAGGTGCTGATTATCGAAGCCGACGGCAAGATCGTTGGCAACGCGGATCAAATCGGCAAGGCGGCGAGCCTGAAGAATCTTGCTGATATGGGCGATTTGCCGATGGCGAAGGCCGTGCAGGAGATCCTGCCGGGCTATGACGCCAAACAGGATCGCGAACAGGAATACGATAACGACGGCACCTCGCACACCGTGATGCTGCAGGCGATCAAGGGCAGCCCGTGGATTATCGCCGTCGATTTGCCGACCGCGCTGCTGACCAAACAGACCGATACCATCATGATGCGCCTGAGCATGGTGCAGATACCGATGGCGCTGCTGCTGCTCGGCGTGCTGGTGCTGTTTATCCGCAGCTTTATGCGCCGCCTGGCCGACCTGAACCACAACATTAGCCGCCTGTCCGCCGGCGGTGCCGACCTGACGCAGCGCCTTGAGCCGAGCAGCAGCCCGGAATTTAACGCCATTATCGGCAGCTTTAACGACGTGATTGCCCATCTGCAAACCATGCTGCGGCAGGTTGGGGACAGCGCGCGTGCGATTACTTCGGCTTCGCACCAGATTGCCGCCGGGAATCAGGATTTGTCGGCGCGAACCGAGGAGCAGGCCAGCTCCATCGAGCAGACGGCGGCGTCCATGGAGGAGCTGACCAGCACGGTTCGCCAGAATGCGGACAACGCGGCCCACGCCAACGAGCTGGCGCACGAGGCTTCCGGGGTTGCGATGAAGGGCGGCGAGGTGGTGAAGCAGGTGGTGACCACCATGAACGCGATTCAAAATTCGTCCGGCAAGGTGGTGGATATCATCGGGGTTATCGACAGCATTGCTTTCCAGACCAACATTCTGGCGCTGAACGCGGCGGTAGAGGCGGCGCGAGCGGGTGAGCAGGGGCGCGGGTTTGCGGTCGTCGCGGCGGAAGTTCGCAACCTGGCGCAGCGTTCAGCACAGTCGGCGCGGGAGATTAAGTCGCTGATTGAAACGTCGGTCAGCAACGTTAACCTCGGCACGGATCTGGTGACCCAGGCGGGCAGCACCATGGACGAGCTGATGCAGGGCGTGCGCAACGTGACGACGCTGATGGGGGAGATTATGTCCTCAAGCCGCGAGCAGAGTACCGGCATTGAGCAGGTGAACCTCGCGATTAACCAGCTTGATAATACGACCCAGCAGAACGCCACGCTGGTGCAGCAGGTGTCCTCCGCGTCGCTTTCCATGTCTGAGCAAACTCAGCAGCTTGAGCGCGTGGTCGCAAGCTTCAGGCTGTAATCTTTTCGGGCGCGCTGCGGTGCGCCCGACCCTTTATTTTCCCTCCCGCGAATAAACAGGCTTGCATTTTTAGCGATCATCTTTTACCGTATTGTTATGTTATAACATATCGAGACAAGGCCAATGAAACGCGATATTCATCCTCATTACCGCACCGTGGTGTTCCACGACACCAGCGCGAACGAATACTTTAAAGTCGGTTCGACGATTAAGACCGATCGTGAGATTGAGCTTGAAGGTCAAACTTACCCGTATATCACTATCGAAGTGTCCTCCGCTTCGCATGCTTACTACACCGGCAAGCAGAGAACCTTTGATAAAGAAGGCAGCCCGGCGCGCTTCCAGCAGCGCTTTGGCCGTTTCTTTGGCAAGGAGGCATAAAAGATGAAGGTATTGAGTTCGCTTCGTAGCGCGAAGAGCCGCCACCCGGACTGTCAGATTGTGAAGCGCAAGGGAAGGGTGTATGTGATTTGCAAAAGCAACCCGCGGTTTAAAGCGGTGCAGGGCAGGAAGAAGAAAAGGTAAATCTGAGATATTCGGGGCGAGGCGTTCCTCCGGGAACCTCACCCCAACCCACCTGTTTCACGGCGGAGGGATCCGCTTACGACGACTTAGCCGTCTCGCGAGACAGCGAAAACACATCGTAAAACGACAGCTCGCCTTTGCGGCCAATCATTTTGTGCAGCAGCGATTTTTGCTCTTCGTCCACGCGCGGGGATTGCAGGATATTTTCTATCAGCGTCGGCGGGACGTGACGCGTGTTGTACCATTCGCCGTTGTAGCAAACCCGTAGATCGAGCACGTCGATATCGCTGTAGCGGTAGCGGGGGTTAACGTCGAAAAAGAAGAACCCGTTCAGCAGGGCAAACAGCACCACCAGCAGCCACACCGAGCCTGCCAGGGTTTCGGACTGCATCATGACGATTAGCGTGGCGAACCAGCCCACCCACATGCCGATAAACAGGCCAGGATGTTTACGAATAAAGCTGATGCTAAAGCGCGGGCGATTATCTCGCTTCTCGGCGACGTTCAGTTGTTCAATCGTATCGTTAAGCAGGCGCTGGATTTCGGTCATGGGGAGCCTTCTGATTTCTGGTAGCGACAAATGTCACAAAGGTGACGCCCCTATTTTAAGAAGCCGCCACCCGGCAAAAAAGTAACAGATTAGTCAAAATTAACCATAACAGTTAACCGCGCCGCCTCGCGCTTACAGCGTTTTGATAATTCGCGCGGGGTTACCGGCGACCACGCTGTTGGCCGGAATATCTTTTGTTACCACAGCGCCAGAGCCTATCACCACGTTATCGCCAATATTCACGCCTGGGTTAATCACCGCACGTCCGCCAATCCACACGTTGTGCCCAATCGTGACCGGTTTGCCGAACTCAACGCCGCTGTTGCGCGTCTGGGCGTCCAGCGGATGGGTTGCGGTATAGATGTGTACGCCAGGGGCGAGCATGCAGTTGTCGCCAATGTGGACTTCGCAGACGTCAAGGATCACGCAGTCGAAGTTGGCGTAGAAGTTATTGCCGAGATAAATGTTATAGCCGTAATCGCAGCGGAAGGACGGTTCGATATAGGCACCGTTGCTGCTGCCAAGCAGCTGTGAGAGCAGTTCCTGACGCACGGCTTTTTCATCCGGCGCGGTATGGTTATAGCGATGCACCAGATGTCGGGCTTTTACGCGGTCATCATGCAGCTGTTCGTCGCCGGGGCGATACAGCTCGCCTGCAATCATCTTACGTTTTTCTTCACTCATAGTGGCACTCAGTTTGTTCTGGAGAAGGAAGCTAATACCGTAAACGAAAATACGCCGCCGTGATTGGGAACGTTCCCTCTCTGTGTATGAGATCACATTTTGCGGCCTGGGCCGAGTTCCAGAAAAACGAAAGAGGGTGGCTACCGAAAGAATGTTGGCCATGTGGACGAAGTGAAACAACCAAACGTAGGGGTCGCTTCGCCTGAACATGGCAACCAGAAGAACCGGGCCAGCGTACTAAAAGTAAACAATAAGGGATTGGGGTATTAGCGAATAAATTTCCATACTGAAGGTGGTATCTTATCGTAAAGCTTATTCATTGTGAGTTCGGCAAGACGATGATCGGCTGCTGAATAAAATACCGCCAGTTCATTGTCAGATAATTCATATTTATTCTTTTCAATTACGCGTTCTAACGTATCAATTGTTTGGCAACGTCGCAGACGCATCAAATAATCGGTCTTCGTTAAGGGTTTAGTTGTCATAAATTCACCTTAAGTGTTTGTAATAGTTTTTTTAAAAAGAGAGGCTGACCGGGTTAGCGCGGCTCTCACTGACGAAACACCGGAACAACCGATTCCCCGACTTACGCCATTTCTGCAGCTCCTGCGCATTGATGCCGTAGTTGCTGAAAAGCATGAAGGTGTCATCCAGGTATTCGTCTATTTGTTCAATCAATTTGCTTTCGTCGTCATACTTAATCTTGTAATTAAGCGCAAAGGCAGCAATGTGTTCAATCAATTCATTTAACTGTAAGTTAATGGCTGATGTAGGATCGTTGACCCACCCATGATTGCTCTCACCAAGGGTGGTCAGGCAATCATGATACAGGTTTTCGCAGAGAAATTTAAGCTGCGCTATATCATGCCGTTTTGGTGAGTATTCGTCCATAATGCATCCCCTTTTATCGGTGAAAAAATGATAAACATAACGCGCCGGGGTGGACACACCTTGAGGAGGTGAGATCATTTACAACGATTATTCCATATGCCTTAACTATAAATCAATCTGCAAAAGATTTCCTCGCGCTATTACTAAAAATTACAATTCATAGGCTATTCGTCTGGCTAACGCGCTGTCTGTTAATACTTCTGTATGAATTTAGGCTTTTTCAACGATGCGGATAGTCTTAATGCAGGCGTTAACCTGGCCCAATATCATGGAGTTAAGGGGGGGTATCCGCAATTGTTAAATTTAATCCAACCAGATTGCTGCTTAAGAATTATCTTAATTAATAAGTATGGTCCCGGATTTAAAACTCCGCAAAAGAAAATTTAAGATTAAAGTCTCTTAATATTTTTATGTTAGAAATAAAGCATTCAGCAACATTTTGAAATCAATCGGCAGAGTATAGCCCAGCAATGCTTATATATTGGCATATCTCCTATAAGGTTAATAGGCATAAAAAAGGCCGCTTGCGCGGCCTTTTAGGAACTCATGAGCGAGTTACTGGTGATGCTCTACCGGATGCGTATGCTCAATGTCTTCAGTCTTGCGGCTGAAGCGGCGGCGAACCACCACAAAGAACACCGGCACGAAGAAGATTGCCAGCACGGTCGCTGTAATCATCCCGCCCATTACGCCAGTACCTACGGCGTTCTGTGCGCCGGAGCCTGCACCTGAGCTGATAACCAGTGGCATTACCCCGAGGATAAACGCCAGTGACGTCATCAGGATTGGACGCAGACGCATACGTACGGCTTCGAGCGTCGCTTCAATCAGGCCTTTGCCTTCTTTTTCCATCAGGTCTTTGGCGAATTCAACGATAAGTATCGCGTTCTTCGCCGACAGCCCAATGGTTGTCAGCAGGCCTACCTGGAAGTACACGTCGTTGGTTAAACCACGGAAGGTGGCGGCCAGCAGCGCACCGAATACCCCAAGTGGAACAACCAGCATGACCGAGAACGGAATCGACCAGCTCTCGTACAGCGCTGCCAGACACAGGAACACCACGATTAACGAGATGGCATACAGAGCAGGGGCCTGGTTACCGGAGAGGCGTTCCTGGTAGGACATGCCCGTCCAGTCATAGCCAATACCCGTAGGCAGCTTGCTTGCCAGCTCTTCCATCATGTTCATCGCTTCACCGGTACTCTTGCCAGGCGCTGCCTGTCCGAGGATTTCCATTGAAGGAAGACCGTTGTAGCGTTCCAGACGCGGCGAGCCATATTCCCAGTGCGCGGTGGAGAAGGAGGAGAATGGAACCATCTGCCCTTCAGAACCACGGACGTACCACTCATTAATATCCTGTGGAAGCATACGGAACGGCGCGTCGGCCATCACGTAAACCTTTTTAACACGTCCACGGTCAATGAAGTCGTTGACGTAGCTACCACCCCAGGCGGCACCCAGCGTCGTGTTGATATCCGAAATGGATACCCCCAGCGCCTGCGCTTTTTCCTGGTCGATATCAACTTTGAACTGCGGCGTATCTTCCAGGCCGTTTGGACGCACGCCCACTAACAGGTCTGGATGTTTAGCGATTTCACCGAACAGCTGGTTACGTGCCTGGGTCAGTTTGTCATGGCCAAGGTTTGCCTGGTCAATCAGCTGGAAGTCGAAGCCGGTTGCGGTACCCAGCTCGACGATCGCCGGCAGGTTGAACGCAAATACCATCGCATCTTTAATCTGAGCGAAGTGGGCGCTTGCACGACCTGCAATTGCCGGAACCTTGTTTTCTTCGCCCGGACGGTCACCCCAGTCTTTCAGGGAGACGAACGCCAGACCGGTGTTCTGCCCACGACCCGAGAAGCCGAAGCCGTTAACCGTAAACACGGAGTTAACGTTGGCCTTTTCGTTTTTCAGATAGTAATCGCTGACTTCATTGAGCACTTTCTGAGTACGTTCCTGGGTTGCACCCGCCGGAAGCTGTGCCATGGTCAGGAATACGCCCTGGTCCTCATCCGGCAAGAATGAACTTGGCAGACGAACGAACAGCAGCGCCATACCGACAACAATCAGCAGATAGAGCAGCAGATAACGACCGGTGCTGCGCAGAATGTTGCCTACGCTGTCGGTGTAGTGGTGCGTGCTCTTCTCGAACATGTTGTTGAACCAGCCGAAGAAGCCTTTCTTCTCGGCGTGGTGACCTTTAGGTACCGGCTTGAGCATGGTGGCGCAAAGTGCCGGGGTCAGGATCATCGCTACCAGTACTGACAGCACCATTGCGGATACGATGGTGATGGAGAACTGACGGTAGATAGCACCGGTTGAACCACCGAAGAAGGCCATCGGGATAAATACCGCCGACAGCACCATGGCGATACCGACCAGCGCGCCCTGAATCTGTTCCATCGATTTGCGCGTGGCTTCTTTCGGTGGCAGACCTTCTTCCACCATCACACGCTCGACGTTTTCCACCACTACGATGGCGTCATCAACCAACAGGCCTATCGCCAACACCATACCGAACATCGTCAGGGTGTTTATCGAATAGCCAAAGATGGCAAGGATGGCGAACGTACCTAACAGAACTACCGGCACCGCAATCGTTGGGATTAACGTTGCGCGGAAGTTTTGCAGGAACAGATACATAACCAGGAACACCAGCACGATCGCTTCAACGAGGGTTTTCACCACTTCGTTGATGGAGATTTTAACGAACGGTGTCGTGTCGTACGGATAAACCACTTTCAGACCGGCAGGGAAGTAAGGCTGCAGTTTTTCAACCGTCGCGCGAACCGCTTCCGCCGTATCCAGGGCGTTAGCACCCGTTGCCAGTTTAATCCCTAAACCAGACGCAGGCTGGCCGTTATAGCGAGCGATAACGTCGTAGTTTTCACCGCCAAGCTCAACTTTTGCCACATCTTTGAGCAGAACGCGTGAGCCATCCTGATTCACTTTCAGCAGAATTTTGCTGAACTCATCGGCGGATTTCAGACGGGTCTGGGCAATGATAGAGGCGTTAAGCTGCTGGCCTTTAACCGGAGGCGTGCCGCCTAACTGACCTGCTGCTACCTGGGCGTTCTGCGCTTTGATAGCGGCAATGACATCAACCGGCGTGAGCTGGAAGTTGTTGAGTTTGTTCGGATCCATCCAGATACGCATCGCGTACTGCGCACCGAACAGCTGCACGTCACCTACGCCGTTGGTACGGCTGATCGGGTCTTTGATGGTCGCGCCAACGTAGTCGGCAATATCTTCCTGAGTCATGGAACCGTCGGTATTGATCATACCGAGTACCATCAGGAAGCTACTGGAAGACTTCTCAACGCTAACACCCTGTTGCTGAACTTCCTGCGGCAGAAGCGGCATTGCGAGCTGCAGTTTGTTCTGAACCTGCACCTGCGCGATGTCGGCGTCTGTGCCGGAGTCAAAGGTAATGGTTATCTGAACGGTACCAGAAGAATCACTGGTTGAGGACATATACAGCAGGCCATCGATACCGTTCATATTCTGTTCGATAACCTGTGTAACGGTATCCTGTACCGTCTTCGCATCTGCACCAGGATAGGTTGCAGAGATCGTGATTGCCGGTGGCGCAATAGTTGGATACTGCGCGATTGGCAATTTCATGATCGCAAGCCCCCCCGCCAACATAATAATGATGGCGATTACCCAGGCAAAAATGGGGCGATCGATAAAAAACTTAGCCATGTCTTAACGGCTCCTGTTTAAGTTAAGACTTCGTTTGTTCGGACTGAGCGCCTGCGGCTTGTTGCTGTTGGGCGTTATTTTCCGCCGCCACTTCCTGCGCTTTTACCTGAACACCGGGTTTCACTTTTTGCAAACCGGTTACAATAACGCGATCGCCATTCTTCAGCCCTTCGGTCACCAGCCATTTGTCGCCGATAGCCTGTGAAGTTTTCAGCTCACGAACTTCAACCTTGTCGTCTTTGCCAACCACCATCGCGGAAGCATCGCCACGCGGGGTACGGGTCACACCCTGCTGTGGAACCAGCAGCGCATCAGGGTTTGTCCCTTCTTCAAGCTGAGCGCGAACAAACATGCCTGGCAGCAGGGTTTTGTCCGGGTTCGGGAAGATGGCACGCAGCGTGATGGAGCCGGTGGTCTGATCGACGGTGACTTCAGAGAACTCCAGTGAACCTTCTTGTGAATAGCTGATGCCGTCAGAGGTCATGAGCTTCACTTTGGCCTTGCCGTTTTCCTGCTTCAGTTTGCCGTCCGCTAATTCCTGTTTCAGACGCAGGAAATCATTGCTGGACTGGGTCACGTCGACATAGATCGGGTCAAGCTGCTGCACGGTTGCCAGCGCGTTAGTTTGGCCGCTGGTGACCAGTGCGCCCTCGGTTACGGAAGATTTGCCAATACGACCGCTGATAGGGGAGGTGACTTTGGTGTAGGCCAGGTTGATACGAGCCGTTTCAACTGCGGCTTTCGCAGCGGTCACGGCAGCGTTTGCCTGTTGGGAATCGGCAAGCGCGGTATCGTAGTCTTGTTGACTAATGTACTTAGTTCCCAGAAGTTTCTGGTAACGCTTCAACGTTACTTGAGCGATATTGGCGCTTGCCTGCGCTTTGGCGAGGTCGCCTTTAGCGCTGTCGTAAGCAGCCTGATAGGTTGCAGGATCGATTTGATAAAGCGAGACACCCGCTTTTATTTCGCTTCCCTCTTCAAAGTTACGCTTCAGGATGATACCGCTAACCTGTGGGCGAACTTCTGCAATGCGGTAAGCACTAGTACGGCCAGGAAGCTCTGTTGTGATCTGTAAAGGCGCGCTTTTGAGCGTCACTACACCCACTTCAGGGGCATGCGGCGCACTCTGCTGGGTCTCTTTATCGTTACATCCTGTAAGCGCTAAGCTGCCTGAAAGCATCAGAACGGCCGCCAGAGGCGTAAACCCTCTGTTTTTGTTCATATGTAAACCTCGAGTGTCCGATTTCAAAGTTGTTCAATGGATCATTTGTCCACAAACCCATTGCTGCGTTTATATTATCGTCGTGCTATGGTACATACATTCACAAATGTATGTAAATCTGACTCCAGTAAATTCACCGACATATGGCACGAAAAACCAAACAACAAGCGCTTGAAACCCGGCAGCACATCCTCGATGTGGCTATTCGCTTGTTTTCACAACAGGGCGTTTCCGCTACGTCGCTGGCAGACATTGCCAAAGCGGCTGGGGTCACCCGTGGTGCAATCTATTGGCATTTCAAAAATAAGTCGGATTTATTTAATGAAATCTGGGAGCTAACCGAATCCAGTATTGGGGATCTAGAGACTGAGTATCGGGCAAAATATCCCGACGATCCACTCTCAGTTGTGAGAGAGTTGCTTATTTACATACTTCAGGCAACGGTTACAGAAGAAAGACGTCGCTTAATGACGGAAATCATTTTTCACAAATGTGAGTTCGTTGGCGAAATGGCGGTTTTGCAGCAGGCAAGACGCGTTTTGTACATGGAAGGCAACGAACGCATTGAGATGAGCCTCCAGCGCTGTGTCGACGCGGGTTCTCTACCCGGAAACCTGCGGATCTCCCACGCGGTTATTATGCTGCGCAGCTATATTACCGGGCTTATCGAAAACTGGCTGGTGGCCCCGGACAGCTTTGATTTATATGGCCAGGCAAAAGACCATGTTGCTGTTTTATTGGAAGCTTTCCAGTTCTGTCCAACGATGCGCAATAACGCCGCCGTTTCGGGCTAAACGCCGCGCATAAGGATTTGAGATTTCGCCCTGCAGCGTCCGCTATTCGGCCCGCTGAAGGCGTGCTATTCTGCGTGCTCTCCCTGTCGGCTGGCTTGGCTCACGCCCAGTAAATTTGCACACATGACTATGCAGCAAACTTTCCCATCGCGGACCCCGTTTTCCGCAGCAATCCTGTTTTTCTTTTTATTTTTTAGCTCGCTGCTGCCGCTGTCCGTGGCGCAGGCGCAAACCGGCACGGATATTCCCTCCCGCGCGGACGTGCAAAGCCAGCTTGATGCCCTGAACAAACAAAAGGTGCTGACGCCGGACGAAAAGCTGGTGCAGCAGGATCTGACGGAAACCCTCGAAACGCTGGATAAAATTGTCCGCATCAAGCAGGAAACCGCGGCGTTAAAAACCCAGGTGGCGCAGGCGCCCGACAAGCTTCGCCAGGCGACGGATGCCCTGAACTCGATCGGTACCGACAACGACGACGCCACCACGCGCCAGACGTTAACCGCGCTCTCTTTGCGCCAGCTTGAAACGCGAGTCACCTCCGTGCTGGACGATCTGCAGGCGGCGCAAACCGATCTCTCGACCTTCAACAGCCAACTTGTATCGCTCCAGACGCAGCCCGAACGCGTACAGAACGCGATGTACAACGCCTCGCAGCAGCTACAGCAAATCCGCAACCGCCTGAACGGCACCTCGCCAGGCGAGGCGGCGCTGCGGCCAAGCCAGCAAAATCTGCTGCTGGTGCAGCAGGCGTTGCTGAACGCGCAGCTCGAGCAGCAGCGCAAAAGCCTGGAAGGCAACACCGTCCTGCAGGATACCCTGCAAAAGCAGCGCGATTACACCACCGCGCACATCAACCAGCTCGAACATTCCCTGCAGCTGCTGCAGGAAGCGGTAAACAGCAAGCGCCTGACGCTGACGGAAAAAACCGCGCAGGAAGCCGTCACGCCGGACGAAGCCAGCAGCATTCAAAATAATCCGCTGGTTCGCCAGGAGCTGGAGGTCAACCATCAGCTTAGCCAGCGCCTGATTGACGCCACCCAAAGCGGCAATGAGCTGGTGCAGCGCAACATTCGCGTCAAGAACTGGCTCGACCGCGCGCTCCAGTCCGAAAGCAACCTCAAAGAGCAAATCTCGGTGCTCAAAGGCAGCCTGCTGCTGTCGCGTATTTTGTATCAGCAGCAGCAAACCCTGCCGTCTGCGGACGAGCTGGAGGACATGACCAACCGCATCGCGGATCTGCGCCTTGAGCAGTTCGACGTCAACCAGCAGCGCGACACCCTTTTCCAGAGCGACGCGTTCGTCGATAAAATCGAAGAAGGCCACAAAGCCGAAGTTAACGACGACGTTCACGACGCCCTGCTGCAGGTCGTGGATATGCGCCGCGAGCTGCTCGACCAGCTCAACAAGCAGCTTGGCAACCAGCTGATGATGGCCATCAACCTGCAGATAAACCAGCAGCAGCTGGTCAGCGTTAGCAGCAATCTGCAAAAAATGCTCACCCAGCAAATCTTCTGGGTCAACAGCAACAAACCGATGAACTGGGAGTGGGTGAAATCCTTCCCCGGCGCGCTGCATGACCAAATCAAAAGCATGAAGATCGACTTCACCTGGCGCAAAGTGCTCGATGCGCTATTCGTGTCGCTGTTTACCGCGCTGCCGCTGCTGCTGATTGCCGGCCTTATCCGCTGGCGGTTTAAATGGGTGGATAAAAAGCTGGCGGAGCTTGCGGGCGACGTCGGCCAGCTGCGCAACGACAGCCAGCTCAACACGCCAAAAGCGATCCTCCTCAACCTCATCAAGATACTGCCGCTTACGCTTGCTATTCTGGCGGTCGGACTGGTGGCGCTGTTTATGCAAACCAGCGTCAGCGAACTGCTGTGGAGCTTCGCGAAAGAGCTGGCGCTGTTCTGGCTGGTGTTTGGGCTGACGTGGCGCGTGCTGTCGCCAAAAGGCATGGCGGTGACGCATTTCAACATGTCCGAACAGCTGACCCGTCACTACCGTCGCCAGATCGTCCGCATCAGCCTTGCGCTGCTGCCGCTGCTTTACTGGTCGGTGGTGGGCGAGCATTCGCCGCTGCACCTGATGGACGACGTGCTCGGCCAGTTTATTATCTTCCTCAACCTGCTGCTGATCGCCGCTCTGGCAATCCCCATGTGCCGCGACAACTGGCGCGACAAAGAATCGCACACGTTGCGGCTGGTCACCGTAACCGTCCTTTCGCTGGTACCGGTTGCCCTGCTGGTGCTGACGGTGACCGGCTATTTCTACACCACGCTGCGCCTGGCGAACCGCTGGATCGACACGGTTTATCTGGTCATTATCTGGAACCTGCTGCACCAAACCGTGATCCGTGGGCTAAGCGTTGCGGCCCGTCGTATTGCCTATCGCCGTGCGTTGGCAAGGCGTCAAAACCTGGTGAAAGAGGGAGCCGAAGGTTCCGAGCCGGTCGAAGAGCCGCCGCTGGCGCTCGACCAGATAAACCAGCAAACCATGCGTCTGACCATGCTGCTGATGTTTGCGCTGTTTGGCGTGGTGTTCTACGCCATCTGGTCTGATTTAATTACCGTTTTTGCCTATCTCGACAGCATCGTGCTCTGGCATTACAACGGCAGCGAAGCAGGGGCCGCGGTGGTGAAAAACGTCACCATGGGCAGCCTGCTCTTCGCGGTGGTCGCTTTTATGGTCGCCTGGGCGCTGATCCGCAACCTGCCCGGCCTGCTTGAGGTGCTGGTTCTGTCGCGCCTCAAGATGCGGCAGGGCGCTTCGTACGCCATCACCACCATCATGAACTACGCGATTATCGTGATAGGCGCGATGACCGTCTTCGGCTCGCTCGGCGTGTCGTGGGACAAGCTACAGTGGCTCGCGGCGGCGCTGTCGGTCGGCCTTGGCTTTGGCTTACAGGAGATCTTCGGGAACTTTGTTTCGGGCCTGATCATCCTCTTCGAACGCCCGGTGCGCATCGGCGACACCGTCACCATCGGCACCTTCTCGGGCAGCGTCAGCAAGATCCGCATTCGCGCGACCACCATCACCGACTTCGATCGCAAAGAGGTGATCATCCCGAACAAGGCGTTTGTTACCGAGCGGCTGATCAACTGGTCGCTGTCGGACACCATTACCCGCGTGGTGATCCGCCTGGGCGTGGCCTACGGGTCGGATCTGGAAAAGGTGCGCGAGATCCTGCTCAAAGCGGCGCATGAGCACCCGAAAGTGATGCACGATCCGGAGCCAACCGTGTTCTTCACCACCTTCGGCGCGAGCACGCTGGACCACGAGCTGCGCCTTTACGTGCGCGAACTTCGCGACCGCAGCTACACGGTAGACGAGCTAAACCGCTCCATAGACCGGCTTTGCCGCGAAAATAATATCAATATCGCGTTTAACCAGTTGGAAGTGCATCTGCGCAATGAAAAGGGCGATGAGTTTACGGAAGTGAAGCGTGAAAACGTCCAGCGCGGCGGGCCGGACGCCGCTCCTGTCTAAAGAAGCAGGCTAGCGGGAAGGGTCTTCTTCCCGCTGCTTGCGCAGAAAATCCTGCCGCACTATTTCCAGCGCGCTAAGCACGGTCGCCGTGGGCAGCGCGTGCTCTTCTAAAAGCATAATCAAATCGACGGCCAGTTTGACCTCATCCGGGGCGTTTTCAAGCGACATTTAGGGCATCCGTTATGGAGGAATTTGGGACAGGGTAATCAGTATAGTTAACCCAGTCCACGCTCCCGGCGTTCGATGGCGCGTTCGATGCGGGCGATAGCCTGGCGGCAGCGCTGCAGGCGGCCTTCCTGGGCTGCTATCTCGCGCTGAAGCTGCTGCTGGGCAGCAAGCGTGGTTTGCGTGGCGAGCCTGCTTTCACGATCGCTAATCATCGACAGCAGGCGACGTTCGTAGTCCTGGTGCGTGGAAAGCTTCTCGTAAAGGTTTTCCGGCGCGGGCTTTTGCGGCTCGTTCGCGCGCATCTTCCACGTCGCCAGCTCACGTTGCAGCGCGGCAATCTGCGCGACCAGCTTTTCGGCCACAAAGGCAACCTGCTCCGTTTTACCGGTTTTCACGCTAAGCTGAAGCTGAGCGAGATTGGCCTGCGCCTCGGCCAGGTAGTCTTTAAGCTGGGTGCTGTGGGTGGTAAACAGCTTTTTATCGAAACGTGCCTGCGAGGCGCGCTGCAAAGAGAGCGGTTCAATGGCTGCCGCCAGTTCCGCGACGCGTGCATCAAGGGCTTGTAAGAGCGAAGCGGTTTTCACAAAATAACTCTCCGGTGGCAGCGCCTTCGCGCCAGATTATTTCAGGGTTGGGTATGCAACGGACTATTTTAATCATCATCGGTTGGCTGGCGGTAGTCCTTGCGACGCTCGGCGTGGTGCTACCGCTGTTGCCCACGACGCCATTTTTACTGCTGGCGGCCTGGTGCTTTGCGCGCTCCAGCCCTCGCTTTCACCACTGGCTGCTTTATCGCTCCTGGTTTGGCGGCTACCTGCGGCACTGGCAAAAGTACCGGGCAATGCCGCCGGGCGCCAAACCCAGGGCAATGATTTTTATCGTGATTACGTTCGCCGTTTCACTCTATCTGGTCAACATCCTGTGGGTGCGGCTACTCTTAATCATGATGATGTGCGCCCTGCTGATCTTTATGTGGCGCATGCCGGTGATTGACGAAAAGCAACAAAAAGAGTGAAGGGCGCGGGCGATGGTTGCAAATGTTGGCCGCAGCCAGTAAATTCGACCGTTTTCGAGCACGGGGGCGGCTGGTTAATTGATAAACAGCGGTTCAACCTGAACCTGCAACGCGCTCTGTGAGTTTCATGTTTTTAGCAGGCATTAACTTATGACCGCGACTGCGCAGCAGCTTGAGTATCTGAAAAATAGCATCAAAAGCATCCCTGATTACCCAAAACCGGGGATCCTGTTTCGTGACGTTACCAGCTTGCTGGAAGATCCGAAAGCCTACGCCACCAGTATCGAGCTGCTGGTAGCGCGCTTTAAAGACACCGGCGTGACAAAAGTGGTAGGTACCGAAGCACGTGGTTTCCTGTTCGGCGCACCGGTTGCGCTGGCGCTGGGCGTTGGCTTTGTACCGGTACGTAAGCCGGGCAAACTGCCGCGCGAAACCATCGCCGAGAGCTATGAGCTGGAATACGGCACCGATCAGTTAGAAATCCACGTTGATGCCATTCAACCCGGCGACAACGTGCTGGTAGTAGACGATCTGCTGGCGACCGGCGGCACCATCGAAGCGACCGTGAAGCTTATCCGTCGCCTGGGTGGGGAAGTGACCGACGCGGCCTTTATCATCAATCTGTTTGATATCGGTGGCGAACAGCGCCTTGAAAAAATGGGCGTGAAAAGCTACTGCCTCGTGCCTTTCCCGGGCCACTGAGTTTTAGACTAAAGCCTGTGGATGGCGCATTCGCCTGTCCACCCAACGGCCCCAGGTCCCGCATCACAGAAGCCTCGCCCATCGGGTGAGGCTTATGTTAGCATTACCCCCAAATTCACCTTTCCCGCGATCAAGAAGCCTATCTGAGAATGAGCTACCAGGTCTTAGCCCGCAAATGGCGCCCACAAACTTTTGCTGATGTTGTCGGCCAGCAACACGTGCTGACCGCGCTGGCTAATGGTTTGTCGCTGGGCCGAATCCACCACGCTTATCTCTTTTCCGGAACGCGCGGCGTGGGGAAAACCTCCATTGCCCGCCTGCTGGCGAAAGGGCTGAATTGTGAAACCGGCATCACCGCCACCCCGTGCGGCGTGTGCGATAACTGCCGTGAAATCGAACAGGGCCGCTTTGTCGACCTGATTGAAATCGATGCCGCTTCGCGCACCAAGGTAGAAGATACCCGCGACCTGCTGGATAACGTCCAGTACGCCCCGGCGCGCGGCCGCTTCAAAGTTTATCTCATCGATGAAGTGCACATGCTCTCCCGCCACAGCTTCAACGCGCTGTTGAAAACGCTGGAAGAGCCGCCTGCGCACGTTAAATTCCTGCTGGCCACGACCGATCCGCAGAAGCTGCCGGTCACCATTCTTTCCCGCTGCCTGCAGTTCCACCTGAAAGCGCTGGACGTCGAACAAATCCGCCATCAGCTGGAGCACGTGCTCGGGGAAGAAAAAATCACCAGCGAGCCGCGTGCGTTACAGCTGCTGGCTCGCGCCGCTGACGGCAGCCTGCGCGATGCGTTAAGCCTCACCGATCAGGCTATTGCCAGCGGCGACGGGCAGGTGACCACCGCGTCGGTGAGCGCCATGCTCGGCACGCTCGACGACGATCAGGCGCTGTCGCTCATTGAAGCGATGGTTGGCGCTGACGGCGAGCGTGTAATGGCGCTGCTAAACGATGCCGCCGCGCGTGGCGTCGAGTGGGAGGCGCTGCTGGTCGAAATGCTCAGCCTGCTGCACCGCGTGGCGATGGTTCAGCTGTCTCCGTCCGCGTTGGGCAGCGATATGGCGGCTATTGAACAGCGGATACGCGAGCTTGCCCGCACCGTACCGCCGGGCGACGTTCAGCTTTATTACCAGACGCTGCTCATCGGCCGCAAAGAGCTTTCCTGGGCGCCTGACCGCCGCATGGGGATCGAAATGACCCTGCTGCGCGCGCTGGCGTTCCACCCGCGCAAGCCGATGCCGGAGCCGGAGCGGCCGCGTCAGACGGCGAGCATTCCGGTGATCAACCCAGGTTCACCTCCGCCGCGACAGCAGGTTCCGCCGCCCCCGGGCATAAGCGAAACCCCGTTGCCGGACACCACAAGCCAGGTGCTGCAGGCGCGCACACAGCTGATGCGCCAGCAGGGAGCCAACAAAGCAAAAAAGAGTGAGCCGGCAGCGCCAAATCTAGCGCGGCCGGCAAAGAACACCGCACTGGAGCGTCTGGCATCGGTCACCGAGCGGGTACAAAGCCGCGCGTCGGCGGCCGCTGAAGAAAAGCCCGAGGCAAAGCCCGAAGCCTATCGCTGGAAGTCACAAAACGTGACCGAAGTGGTGATAGAGCCGGTGGCGACGCCAAAAGCCCTGAAGCGCGCTCTGGAACACGAAAAAACGCCGGAGCTTGCCCAGAAGCTTGCCCTGGAAGCGATCGAGCGTGATGCCTGGGCGGCTGAAATCAATCAGCTGGTGCTGCCGAAGCTTGTGCAGCAGCTGGCGCTGAACGCCTGGAAAGAGCAGGACGGCAACCGGGTTTGTCTGCACCTGCGCTCCAGCCAGCGCCACCTGAATTCCCCGGCGGCGCTTAAGGCTTTGACGGACGCAATGAGTACCTTCTGCGGTGAAACCGTTGAACTGACTATTATTGAAGATGATAATCAGGCGCAACGTACGCCGCTGGAATGGCGTCAGGCCATCTATGAAGAGAAGCTGGCGCAGGCACGAGAATCAATGAGTACTGATAACAACATCCAGACCCTGCGTCGATTCTTTGACGCGGATCTCGATGAAGACAGTATTCGCCCTATTTGACAGACCGGTTTGACCGGCTTGTTGTAAACCCTGATAGCCGCTAACCGTATTGTGCGCGTCGGCGGCCCGAGCGAAAGAGAGAAGATTATGTTTGGAAAAGGCGGTGGTCTGGGTAACCTGATGAAGCAAGCCCAGCAGATGCAGGAAAAAATGGCCCAGGCGCAGGAAGAGATCGCGCAGATGGAAGTCACTGGCGAATCTGGCGCGGGCTTGGTCAAAGTCACCATTAACGGCGCGCACAACTGCCGCCGTGTGGAAATCGACCCAAGCCTGATGGAAGACGACAAAGAGATGGTTGAAGACCTGGTTGCCGCGGCCTTCAACGATGCGGCTCGTCGTATCGGCGAAGCGCAGAAAGAGAAAATGGCCGGCGTGTCCAGCGGCATGCAGCTGCCACCGGGCTTTAAAATGCCATTCTAATGCGTTCGGCGGATGGCGCTTGCGCTAATCCGCCCTACGAATTGGCTACGCTGTAGGTCGGGTAAGCGTATGCGCCACCCGACTTAATTTCCTGAAACCGTATCACTCCTCCTCAAACGTCCCGTAACACTCCGCAAGAAAATCAATCAAGGCCCTGACGGCCGGAAGCTGCCCGCGCCGCGATGGAAAAACCGCGTGGATTATCTCGCGGCGGGTGCGCCAGTCCGGCAACAAATGCATCAGCTCACCGGAGGCTATCTGATCTTTTAGCATCAGCATCGGCAGCTGGACGATCCCCACGCCCGCGATTGCCGCGCTGCGCAAGGCAATCATGTCGGTGGTGATAAACCGGGGCTTATGGTGCAGAACCACTTCCTGATTATCCGGGCCATACAGGCACCAGCGGTAGACCTGCTGCGGTTTTGACAACGCGAGGCTTGGCCAGTGCTGGATATCCCCAGGGGACTCGGGCTGGGAAAACCACGCCACCAGCGCCGGGCTTGCGACCAGGCACATACTGCGGTCGGCAAACTTGCGCATCACAAGATCGCTATCGTCCAGCGGCAGCGGGCGCACGCGTATCGCGATATCCACGTTTTCATTGAGCACGTCCACCTGGCGATTGGTTTCCTCAAGCTGCACCGTCACCTGCGGATACAGCGCCATAAACCGCGCCAGCATCCCGCCGATATGCACGTGCAGCAGCGTAATTGGGCAGGTGAGGCGTATCAGCCCGCGCGGCTCGGCCCGCAGCGAATCAATGGCCTCCTGGGCCGCCTCCGCCTCAATCATCATTGCCTTACAGTGGCGATAAAAAATCTGCCCGGCTTCCGTCACGGTAAAGCTGCGCGTGGAGCGCTGGATAAGCCGCGTTTCCAGCCGCTCTTCCAGCAGCGCGATACGGCGGCTAAGGCGAGATTTGGGAATGCCAATCGCGCGGCTAGCGGGGGAGAAACCGCCGTTATCCACCACCTGCACGAAATACCACAAATCGTTGAGATCCTGCATCTGCATTGTCCTGTTAATGGAACGCTGAGTTCATTTTGTCAGTCTACCGGACGCAGCGTCTTGTGGGTAAGCTTTATCCCATAGCAATCGACACTCAATGGAGATAACGATGAAATCAATTCTTGGCGTTTACTCGGCACCGGCCTCCCACTGGGTGGGCGATGGATTCCCGGTCCGCTCGCTGTTTTCTTACTCGACGTTCGCCAGCCAGCTCAGCCCGTTCCTGCTGCTCGACTACGCGGGCCCGGCGGAGTTTAAGCCGAGCAACAAAGGCCAGCGCGGCGTTGACCAGCATCCGCATCGCGGGTTTGAGACGGTCACCATCGTCTATAAAGGCGAAGTGGCCCACCGCGACTCCACCGGCAGCGGCGGGGTGATAGGCCCGGGCGACGTGCAGTGGATGACGGCGGGCAGCGGCATCCTGCACGAAGAGTTTCATTCGCCGGCCTTTAGCGAGAAGGGCGGCACGCTGGAAATGGTTCAGCTGTGGGTGAATCTGCCCGCCAAAGATAAATCAACGCCGCCTGGCTACCAGTCGATTACCGATGCCAGCATTCCGGTGGTGGAATTGCCTGAAAACGCAGGGACGGCACGGGTTATCGCCGGGGAAATGGACGGCCACAAAGGCCCGGCAAAAACCTTCTCGCCGATGCGCATTCTCGACCTGAAGCTGAACGCGCATAGCGTGACGAACCTGAATCTGCCCGACGGCTGGAACACCGCGCTGGTGGTGCTCAAAGGCACGGTAGAGGTTAACGGTCAGGAAGTGGCGCGTGAAGCGCAGCTGGTGGTGCTGGATGCGAAGGGCGAAAACGTCGTCATCGAAGCCAACAACGAGGCCGCCGTACTGGTGCTTAGCGGCGAACCGCTGAACGAGCCGGTGGTCGGCTACGGGCCGTTTGTGATGAACACCCGCGAAGAAATTAAAGAAGCCATCGACGACTTCAACCAGGGCCGCTTTGGCCAAACGACAGAGTAAGCGTTAGCGGCTACCGCGCCGGTAGCCGTTAATTTTCACCCCTAAAGAGGACGAAAAATATGACACCTGCAAATTTTAACGGACAAAAACCGATGATTGACGTCAGCGACGCGGTGTTGCTACTTATCGATCACCAGAGCGGCCTGTTCCAGCTGGTTCACGACATGCCGATGACCACTTTACGCGCCCACGCCACCGTGCTGGCTAAAATCGCCACGCTGGCGAAAATCCCGGTGATCACCACCGCTTCCGTGCCGCAGGGGCCAAATGGGCCGCTGATCCCTGAAATCCACACCTTTGCTCCCCACGCCCAGTACATCCCACGCAAGGGCGAAATCAACGCATGGGATAACCCTGATTTCGTGGCGGCGGTGAAAGCGACGGGGCGCAAAACGCTGATAATTGCCGGTACGGTGACCAGCGTGTGCATGGCCTTCCCGGCCATCAGCGCCGCGGCCGAAGGATATAAAGTGTTTGCCGTCATCGATGCGTCCGGCACCTACTCGAAAATGGCCCAGGAAGTTACCCTGGCACGCGTCGTTCAGGCGGGCGTCGTGCCGCTTGATACCGCCGCCGTGACCGCAGAAATCCAGCAGACCTGGAATCGCGACGACGCGATGGAATGGGCCGAGCTGTGGGGCAGCGTCTTCACCGAATACGGCCTGCTGAGCGAAAGCTACCAGAAGGCACAAGACGTGGTGACAAACCAGGAGAAGCTGGACTCGCAGCGCGCCTAAAAATTCCCCTTGTGCGAGGCATCGCGCAGGGGGGATATCTTTTTCTATGCCCGCCGCTGGCGCTAATGTTAGGCTATGCCCCACTGTTTTTTTAGAAGCCTGAGCGATGCAAACCAGTCCTTTACTTACCGCCCTTATGGAATCCCTGCGCTGCCTGCCGGGAGTCGGCCCTAAGTCCGCCCAGCGTATGGCTTTTGCCCTTTTACAGCGTGACCGCAGCGGCGGCATGCGTCTTGCCCAGGCGCTGACCCGCGCCATGTCTGAAATCGGCCACTGTGCGGACTGCCGCACCTTTACCGAACAGGAAGTGTGCGCCATCTGCGCCAACCCGCGCCGCCAGGAAAACGGCCAGATTTGCGTGGTGGAAACCCCGGCGGATATCCACGCCATCGAAGCCACCGGGCAGTTCTCCGGGCGCTACTTCGTGCTGATGGGCCACCTTTCGCCGCTAGACGGCATCGGGCCGGACGACATCGGCCTTGGCCGCCTGGAAGAGCGCTTATCCAGCGAATCCATCAAAGAGATTATCCTCGCCACCAACCCGACGGTGGAAGGTGAGGCGACGGCTAACTACATCGCTGAACTTTGCGGGCAGTACGGCGTAGACGCCAGCCGCATCGCCCACGGCGTGCCGGTCGGCGGCGAATTAGAGATGGTCGACGGCACCACGCTGTCGCATTCCCTGGCAGGACGCCACAAGATTAATTTCTAATCACTCACGGGGAGATGTTCATCTCCCCGCTTGAAAACCCCTCCCGCTATCCCCATTTCACACTCAGCGTTTTCATCACCTACGTATTTTGATTTTGTTGAGGTATCAATGACCATGAAAGGACAAGAGACCCGTGGCTTCCAGTCTGAAGTGAAACAGCTTCTGCACCTGATGATCCATTCTCTCTATTCAAATAAAGAAATCTTCCTGCGTGAACTGATCTCCAACGCCTCGGATGCGGCGGACAAGCTGCGTTTCCGCGCGCTGTCCCAGCCAGATCTGTACGAGGGTGACGGCGAGCTGCGTGTGCGCGTCTCTTTTGATAAAGAAAAACGCACCCTGACCCTTGCCGACAACGGTATTGGTATGACCCGTGACGAAGTTATCGATCACCTGGGTACCATCGCCAAATCCGGCACCAAAGCCTTCCTCGAATCCATGGGCTCTGACCAGGCGAAAGACAGCCAGCTTATCGGCCAGTTCGGCGTCGGCTTCTACTCCGCGTTCATCGTGGCGGACAAAGTCACCGTGCGCACCCGTGCGGCGGGCGCTTCCGCTGACGAAGGCGTGTTCTGGGAATCCGAAGGCGCGGGCGAATACACCGTAGCGGACATCACCAAAGCCGATCGCGGTACCGAAATCACCCTGCACCTGCGTGAAGGCGAAGACGAATTCCTCGACGACTGGCGCGTGCGCTCTATCATCGGCAAGTACTCCGATCACATCGCGCTGCCGGTTGAAATCGAAACCCGCGAAGAGAAAGATGGCGAAACCATCCTCGGCTGGGAAAAAATTAACAAGGCCCAGGCGCTGTGGACCCGCAACAAGTCTGAAGTCAAAGACGAAGAGTACAACGAGTTCTACAAGCACATCGCCCACGACTTCACCGACCCGCTGGCATGGAGCCACAACCGCGTGGAAGGGAAGCAGGAATACACCAGCCTGCTGTATATCCCGTCGCAGGCGCCGTGGGACATGTGGAACCGCGACCATAAACACGGCCTGAAGCTGTATGTGCAGCGCGTGTTTATCATGGACGACGCCGAGCAGTTCATGCCGAACTACCTGCGCTTCGTGCGCGGCCTGATTGACTCCAACGATCTGCCGCTGAACGTCTCGCGTGAAATCCTCCAGGACAGCCGCGTGACCCAGAACCTGCGCAGCGCGCTGACCAAACGCGTTCTGCAGATGCTGGATAAGCTTGCGAAAGACGACAGCGAAAAATACCAGACCTTCTGGAAGAACTTCGGCCTGGTGCTGAAAGAAGGCCCGGCGGAAGACAGCGCCAACCAGGAAGCTATCGCTAAGCTGCTGCGCTTTGCGACCACGCATACCGACTCCTCCGCACAAACCGTGTCGCTGGAAGAGTACGTGTCGCGCATGAAAGAAGGGCAGGAGAAGATTTACTACATCACCGCCGACAGCTACGCGGCGGCGAAGAGCAGCCCGCACCTGGAGCTGCTGCGTAAGAAAGGCATCGAAGTGCTGCTGCTTTCCGACCGCATCGACGAATGGATGATGAGCTACCTGACCGAGTTCGACGGCAAGGCGTTCCAGTCCGTGAGCAAAACCGACGAATCGCTGGAAAAGCTGGCCGACGAAGAAACCGCAGAAGCGAAAGAAGCTGAAAAAGCGCTGGAGCCGTTTGTGGATCGCGTCAAAACCCTGCTGGGCGACCGCGTAAAAGAAGTGCGTCTTACGCACCGTCTGACCGACACGCCTGCGATTGTTACCACCGACAGCAACGACATGAGCACCCAGATGGCAAAACTGTTTGCCGCCGCGGGCCAGGCCGTGCCGGAAGTGAAGTACATCTTCGAGCTGAACCCGGAGCACGGGCTGGTAAAACGTGCGGCGGATACGCAGGACGAAGCGCAGTTCGGCGAGTGGGTTGAGCTGCTGCTTGACCAGGCGCTGCTGGCTGAACGCGGTACGCTTGAAGATCCGAACCAGTTTATTCGTCGTATGAACCAGCTGCTGGTGTCCTGACCTCTCCGGTGAAAGGCGGGGGTAATTGTCGGGTGGCGCTGCGCTTGCCCGACCTACGACTGAATCGGTAAATGTAGGGTGGATAAGCGCTCAGCGCCATCCACCTTTCTTCCCTTTGTCCGCCGCCACCGCCTTGCTTTCTTGAGATGAAGACGCCTTTAATGGTAAGGTCATCGCCTCAGATCGAATACAAAATCCAAACGTATGGGGAATTACGCAATGCGTATCATTCTGCTCGGCGCTCCGGGCGCAGGTAAAGGGACTCAGGCACAGTTCATCATGGAGAAATACGGCATTCCGCAAATCTCCACCGGTGATATGTTACGTGCTGCGGTTAAATCTGGTTCAGAACTGGGTAAACAGGCTAAAGACATCATGGACGCCGGCAAGCTGGTGACCGATGAGCTGGTTATCGCGCTGGTGAAAGAGCGTATTACTCAGGAAGATTGCCGTAAGGGTTTCCTGCTTGATGGCTTCCCGCGCACCATCCCACAGGCTGACGCCATGAAAGAAGCCGGCATCAATGTGGACGTGGTTCTGGAATTCGCCGTTCCTGACGAGCTGATCGTTGAACGTATCGTTGGCCGCCGCGTGCACGCGCCGTCTGGCCGCGTTTACCACGTCACCTTCAATCCACCAAAAGTTGAAGGCAAAGACGACGTGACCGGCGAAGAGCTGACCACGCGTAAAGACGATCAGGAAGAAACCGTGCGCAAGCGCCTGGTGGAATACCATCAGATGACCGCACCGCTGATCTCCTACTACAGCAAAGAAGCTGAAGCGGGCAACACCAAATACGTGAAAATCGACGGCACCCGTAAAGTGACCGAAGTCAGCGCCGAGCTGGCAAAAATCCTCGGCTAAACGGGGTTTGTAGGGCGGATAAACGTACTGCCATCCGCTGCCCCAGCGATAAATACCAGGACAGGTTCCTGGTATTTTTTTGCCCATTTTTTACCCTTTCGCTGTAATCGGTTCACCCATTGCGCTTTTAAGTTACAATTATCGGCACTTTGTTGATAAGGAGTGGTAATGAGTCAGGAAAAAATTGGCGTTTTATTGGCAAACCTTGGAACCCCCGATGCGCCCACTCCGGCGGCGGTCAATCGCTATCTGCGTCAGTTTTTGAGCGATAAACGCGTGGTTGATACGCCGCGCCTGCTCTGGTGGCCGCTGCTGCGCGGCGTGATTTTGCCGCTGCGCTCCCCGCGCGTGGCAAAGCTCTATCAGTCCGTGTGGATGGATGAAGGCTCGCCGCTGATGGTCTACAGCCGTCGTCAACAGCAGGCGCTGGCCGCCCGCTTGCCCGACACCCCCGTTGCGCTGGGCATGAGCTACGGCAACCCCTCGCTGAAAAGCGCGGTGGATGAGCTGCTGTCTCATAACGTCACGCAGATTGTGGTACTGCCGCTTTACCCGCAGTTTTCCTGTTCCACCGTCGCCGCGGTGTGGGACGAGCTGGGGCGGATTTTTGCCGGTTACCGCAGCATGCCGTCGATCTCACTGATTCGCGACTACGCAGAAGACACGGCGTACATCAACGCGCTCGCGGACTCGGTAAAACGTTCGTTCGCAAAGCACGGCGAGCCGGACCTGCTCCTGCTTTCCTACCACGGCATTCCGCAGCGTTACGCCAACGAAGGCGACGACTACCCGCAGCGCTGCCGCGACACCACGCGCGAGCTGCTGTCGGCGCTGGAGCTGCCGCCGGAAAAAGTGATGATGACCTTCCAGTCCCGCTTTGGCCGCGAGCCGTGGCTGATGCCGTACACCGACGAAACGCTGAAAATGCTGGCGGAAAAAGGCGTAAAACACATCCAGGTGATGTGCCCTGGCTTTTCGGCGGACTGCCTGGAAACGCTGGAAGAAATGGCGGTGCAAAACCGCGAGGTGTTCATCGAAGCGGGCGGCACAAAGTATGAGTACATTCCCGCGCTCAATGACGATCCTGCCCATATCGAGATGATGGCCAGCCTGGTCGCACGCTATCGCTAATCGCGCCACGGGCCGTGAATGTGCTACCATTCGCGGCCTGATTAGCCACGGCCCCGACATCATGAAATTTCCCGGTAAACGTAAATCCAAACACTATTTTCCCGTCAGCGCTCGCGATCCGCTGTTAACGCAGGTCGCACAGGCTGAAAACGAAACCGGCGCTTCATGGATTGTCGGCATCGATCAAACCCTGGTAGATATCGAAGCCAAAGTGGACGACGAGTTCGTCGAGCGCTACGGCCTAAGCTTCGGGCACTCTCTGGTCATTGAAGATCACGTCGCCGAGGCGTTGTATCAGGAACTGGTGCAAAAACAGCTGATTACCCATCAGTTTGCCGGTGGCACCATCGGCAATACCATGCACAACTACTCCGTGCTGGCCGACGACCGCTCGGTGCTGCTCGGCGTTATGTGCAGCAATATCGAAATCGGCAGCTACGCCTACCGCTACCTGTGCAATACCTCCAGCCGCACCGACCTCAACTATCTGCAGGGCGTTGACGGCGCGATTGGCCGCTGCTTTACGCTTATCGGCGAGCAGGGCGAACGTACCTTTGCCATAAGCCCTGGGCACATGAACCAGCTGCGCGCGGAAAGCATTCCGGAAGAGGTGATTGCCGGGGCGTCCGCGCTGGTGCTGACCTCGTACCTGGTGCGCTGCAAGCCGGGCGAGCCGATGCCGGAAGCCACGATGCAGGCCATCGCCTATGCCAAAAAGCACAACGTGCCGGTGGTGCTGACGCTGGGCACCAAATATGTGATTGCCGAAAACCCGGAGTGGTGGCAGGCGTTTCTCAAAGAACACGTGTCGATTCTGGCGATGAACGAGGAAGAGGGGCTGGCGCTGACCGGCGAAAGCGATCCGCTGCTCGCCGCCGACCGGGCGCTGGACTGGGTTGACCTGGTACTTTGCACCGCCGGGCCGGTTGGGCTGTATATGGCGGGCTTTACGGAAGAAACGGCGAAACGCACCACGCAGCATCCGCTGCTGCCGGGCGCGATTCCCGAATTTAACCAGTATGAGTTCAGCCGCGCGATGCGTCACAAAGACTGCCAGCAGCCGAAGCGCATTTTCTCGCATATCGCCCCGTATATGGGCGGGCCGGAGAAGATAATGAACACCAACGGCGCGGGCGACGGCGCGCTGGCGGCCCTGCTGCACGATATCACCGCGAACAACTATCACCGCTCCAACGTGCCGAACTCCAGCAAGCACCAGTTCACCTGGCTGACCTATTCGTCGCTGGCGCAGGTGTGCAAATACGCAAACCGCGTGAGCTATCAGGTGCTAAATCAGCACTCCCCACGCCTGACGCGCGGGCTGCCGGAGCGTGAAGATAGCCTCGAAGAGTCTTATTGGGATCGCTAATTCTTTGATGTGAAAGATGGATGGCGCTAGCGCTTATCCACTCTTTAACCTGGCGTTGGTCGGGTAAGGCGAAAGCCGCCACCCGACACAATTCATCCGACGCTCAGCACAAAACTACCCCGTCACCACTTCCTGCGCCAAAGGCTTATCCAACAGCCCCAGCATCGTATTGGCGATTTCCCGCTCGCCCATCACCACCTGATTCGCACCGCGTTCGCTAATGTAATCCACCTCGTCGTCATAGTGCGCGCGGGCGATGATTTCGATATTCGGGCACTTCGCCCGCGCCGCCGCGACGATTTCCCCGGCCTCGTAGCCGTTAGGAATGGTCAGCAGCAGCCAGCGGGCGCAGTCCAGATGGGCGAGATTCATGATCTCTTCATTGGCCGCATTCCCCAGCACGGCACGCACGCCGCGCTCGCGCAGCTCGTCCACGCGGCTGCGGGAGGTTTCCACCACCACCAGCGGAATGCCCTGCGCCATCAGCTTCTCGCCCAGCAGGCTGCCGACGCGGCCAAAGCCGACCAGCAGCGCGTGGTTGCAGATATCCACCGGAATTTGCTTCTCTTCTTCGGTTGCCTCTTCCAGCGTCTGCTCTTCGAGGGTTTCGGTTTTTAACAGGTAGCGCTCGAGCACCGCGAACAGGATTGGGTTGAGCATAATCGACAGAATCGCCCCTGCCAGCACCAGATTCTGGCCGTTTTGCGGCAGCAGATTGAGCGCCATGCCGAGGCCCGCGAGGATAAACGCGAACTCACCGATCTGCGCGAGGCTGGTGGCGATGGTTAACGCCGTACGCTGCGAGTGGCCGAACAGGCGCACCAGGCCGAACGCGGCGACGGACTTGCCGAAGACGATAATGGCCAGCGTGCCGACGACCGCCAGCGGCTCCTGAATAAGGATCATCGGGTCGAACAGCATGCCGACGGAAACAAAGAACAGCACCGCAAACGCATCGCGCAGCGGCAGCGTATCGTGCGCCGCGCGGTGGCTTAGCTCAGATTCGTTCAGCACCATGCCGGCGAAGAACGCGCCCAGCGCAAAGGAAACGTCGAACAGCTCGACCGCGCCGAAAGCAATGCCCAGCGCCAGGGCTAATACGGACAGCGTGAACAGCTCGCGCGAACCGGTTGCCGCGCTGCGTGCCAGAATCCACGGCACCAGGCGGCGGCCCACGACCAGCATAATGGCGATAAACGCCACGACTTTACCGATGGTCAGCGCCATATCAAGGGACAGCGAGGCCAGGCCGACGTCGCCTTTCTCCAGCATGCCCGCCACCGCAGGCAGCAGCACCAGCGTCAGCACCATCACCAAATCTTCTACGATCAGCCAGCCGATGGCGATTTGTCCGCGCTGGCTATCTATTAGCTGCCGTTCCTCAAGCGCGCGCAGTAAAACCACGGTACTCGCTGTGGAAAGACACAGACCAAAGACGATGCCGGTCATCAGCGACCAGCCCATCAGTGCGGAAAGCGCCATGCCCAGTAACGTCGCCACGGCTATCTGTGCGATCGCTCCGGGGATGGCGATGGTCTTTACCGCCATTAAATCCTTCAGTGAAAAGTGCAGCCCGACGCCGAACATCAGCAGAATAACGCCCAGCTCTGCCAGTTCGGGGGCTAATTTGGTGTCAGCGACAAACCCTGGCGTAAAAGGACCCGCAAGCACTCCTGCTAACAAATAGCCCACCAGTGGCGATATGCGCAGCTTGTTGGCGAGCATACCCAGTAAAAAAGCGAGCACAAGGCCGCCGACAATGGTGGTAATAAGCGGTGTAGCGTGATGCATTCCGTCTCCTTTCGTAAGCGTTGGGTCCAAAAATCAGGCTGAAACTCCATATGTCACAGTAATAGTTTATGACAATTTCTTTATCGGCGTTTATGAATAATTGTTGAATGTTTAATAAAAAGCGCATTTCGACAAAAAAAACACGCGGAGCAGCGTTTCAGCCACTTATAGCGGGGAAGGTATAGCGGAATATGGGGATAACAACCGGCCAAGGCAATGCTTTGGCCGGTTAAAGTCACGATTTATGACGATTATCAGGCAGGAATATGGTCAAAATACCCAGCAGAGGGAGGAAGGCACAGATTTTGTAGACCAACTCGATACTTGTGTGGTCAGCAACCAGTCCCAGCACCGCCGCCCCCAGGCCGCCCATGCCAAAGGCAAATCCGAAAAACAGCCCGGAAACCATACCGATACGCCCCGGCATCAGCTCCTGGGCATACACCAGAATCGCCGAAAAAGCGGAGGCGAGAATAAAGCCGATGATGACGGTTAAAATCCCCGTCCAGTAAAGCGTGGCGTAGGGTAAAACCAGTGTAAACGGCGCTACGCCGAGAATTGAGCCCCAAATGACGTATTTACGGCCAATTTTGTCCCCAACCGGGCCGCCGATGACCGTGCCCGCCGCGACGGCAAACAGAAATGCAAACAGGTGGAACTGGGCGTTCTGCACCGACAGGCCAAACTTGTCCATCAGATAGAAGGTGTAATAGCTGCTGATGCTCGCCATATAAAAGTACTTCGAGAAAATCAGCATCAGCAGAATAGAAACCGCGAGGATAACCTTATTGCGCGGCAGCGGGTTGACCACCGCGGCTTTCGGCTTGCCCTTGGCAATCAGATGCTGCGCGGCGTACCAGCGGCTCACCTGCAACAGCACCACAATCGCCAGCAACGCGGCTAATACAAACCACGCCACGTTGCCCTTGCCGTAAGGCGCAATAATCAGCGCGGCAAGCAAAGGCCCGAGCGAGCTGCCGAAGTTGCCGCCCACCTGGAACAGCGACTGCGCAAGCCCGTGACGTCCGCCGGAAGCCATACGCGCCACGCGCGAGGATTCAGGGTGGAAGATTGACGAGCCCGTCCCCACCAGCGCCGCCGCAAGCAGCACCATATGGAAACTCCCCGCCATCGCCAGCAGCACCAGCCCGCACAGCGTAAAGCACATGCCGATCGGCAGCGACCACGGCATCGGGTATTTATCGGTGTAGTAGCCCACCACCGGCTGCAATAGCGATGAGGCGAGCTGGAAGGTAAGGGTGATAAGCCCAATCTGCACGAAGCTGAGCGTAAACTCGGCCTGTAGCAGCGGGTAGAGCGCAAGAATCAGCGATTGAATCATGTCATTAAGCAGATGCGAGAGGCTGATGGCCCCTAAAATGCCAAATGAGGTACGCGCCTTGGTCGGTTCCGACGGCGTGAGGGTTTGTGAGGTTGCCATAAATACCTGTCAGGAGCTGGTTATTATTGTACGAACAAATAGGTTGGAGCGGATTGCAGGAATATCCGCCGCGTATTGTTACCCTGCTAACATACCTGCAGGCTAGATATGAAGAAAGTCGCAATTCGCAAAACTTATTTGTCTATCCTGCTAACATTCTGATATTGGTGCGCATCAGGTTTAGAACATGGAGATTTTCAATGCGGTTCGCAATTAAAGGGCTTGCCTCGTCGCTGATGGTGGCGCTGAGTTTAACCAGCGCCTCGGCGCTGGCCTGGGAAAAAGATAAAACGTATAACATCACGATTTTGCACACCAACGACCATCACGGTCACTTCTGGCGCAATGAATACGGCGAATATGGCCTGGCGGCGCAGAAAACGCTGGTGGACAGCGTGCGTAAAGAGGTTGCTCAGCAGGGCGGCAGCGTGCTTCTGCTCTCCGGCGGCGATATCAACACCGGCGTGCCGGAATCCGACCTGCAGGACGCGGAGCCTGATTTCCGCGGCATGAACCTGATTGGCTACGATGCGATGGCCGTCGGCAACCATGAATTCGACAACCCGCTGTCGGTGCTGCGCCAGCAGGAAAAGTGGGCGAAGTTCCCGCTTCTCTCCGCAAATATTTATCAGAAAAGCACCGGCGAACGCCTGTTCAAGCCGTGGGCGATCTTCAAGCCGCAGGGCATTAAGATCGCGGTAATTGGCCTGACGACCGACGACACCGCGAAAATCGGCAACCCCGAATTCTTCACCGATATCGAATTCCGCAAGCCCGCCGATGAGGCGAAGCTGGTGATTCAGGAGCTGCAGGCCAACGAACAGCCTGACGTGATCATCGCCGCAACCCATATGGGCCACTACGACAACGGTGACCACGGCTCCAACGCGCCGGGCGACGTCGAAATGGCGCGCAGCCTGCCAGCCGGGGCGCTGACCATGATTGTGGGCGGTCACTCGCAGAACCCGGTTTGCATGGTCTCTGAAAACAAAAAACAGGTGGATTACGTGCCGGGTACGCCGTGCGCGCCGGACAAGCAAAACGGCATCTGGATCGTGCAGGCGCACGAGTGGGGCAAATACGTGGGGCGCGCGGACTTCGAATTCCGCAACGGCGAAATGAAGCTGGTGCGCTATCAGCTCATCCCTATCAACCTGAAGAAGAAAATCACCTACGACAACGGCGAGAGCGAGCGCGTGCTTTACACCCCGCAAATCTCTGAAAACCAGCAGATGCTCTCGCTGCTTACGCCGTTCCAGAACAAAGGCCAGGCGCAGCTGAAGGTGAAAGTGGGCAGCGTAAACGGGCATCTGGAAGGGGATCGCAGCAAGGTTCGCTTCGTACAGACTAACCTCGCGCGCGTGATCCTTGCGGCGCAAATCGCGCGCACCAGCGCTGACTTCGGCGTGATGAGCGGCGGCGGCATCCGCGACTCCATCGAAGCAGGGGATATCACCTATAAAGACGTGCTCAAGGTGCAGCCGTTTGGCAACACGGTGGCGTATGTGGATATGCCGGGCAAAGAGGTGACTGAGTACCTGACCGAAGTGGCGAAGAAAACGCCGGATTCCGGTGCCTATCCGCAGTTCGCCAACGTAAGTTTTGTGGCAACGGCAGGCGGCCTGCAGGATCTGAAGATCAAAGGCGAGCCGGTCGACCCCGCCAAAAACTACCGCATGGCAACGCTTAGCTTTAACGCCACCGGCGGCGACGGCTACCCGGCCATTGACAAAAAACCGGGCTACGTCAACACCGGCTTCGTGGACGCCGAGGTGCTAAAACAGTACATCGAGCAAAACTCGCCGCTGGACGTGAACACCTTCGAGCCGAAAGGCGAGGTGAGCTGGCAGTAGGCGCAGAGGCCTTCATGGTAAATGTCGGATGGCGCTTGCGCTTATCCGACCTACGCCATACCAGGGTAGGGTGGATAAGCGAAGCGCCATCCACCTTCTCACTCGTTTAATCCCGGCGAGCAATATCCGCAAAAGTCGCACCCAGCAGCGCCGCGAGATCCCCGGCGGCAAGCTCGATATCCAGCCCGCGCTTGCCGCCGGAAATATAAATCGCGTCAAACGCCTGCGCCGGCGCGTCAATAACCGTCGGCAGGCGTTTCTTTTGCCCCAGCGGGCTGATGCCGCCAACCAGATACCCGGTTACGCGCTGCGCGACCGTCGGGTCTGCCATATCTACTTTTTTTGCCCCCAGCGCCTTCGCGACCTTTTTCAGGTCGAGCTGCCCGGACACCGGCGTCACCGCCACGGCCAGATGTTTCATATCGCCGTTCATCGCCACCAGCAGCGTTTTATAAACCTGCTCGGCGTTAAGCCCCAGCTTGCGAACCACTTCATCACCAAAGTTGGTCTCGTTGGGATCGTGGTCGTAGGCGTGCAGCTGAAACGGAATTTTATTCTTTTCGAGGAGTTTTACGGCGGGCGTCATTTCATCCTTCCCGGTCAATGTGTCTCAAAATCGCACAGATTAGTAATCTGCGTGATATGTCTTATTGATACTATAATCCTAATGAATAATGTGGCGTAAATCGTCGCATTGAGCGACAATTCCGACTTCGGTCGTTAATTCGACCGAAATAACTACAATAATAAACTTATTCCTCTTTGACGGGCCAATAGCGATATTGGCCATTTTTTTATCTATTTTTCAACAGCTCAGGTAGATTCCCTTCCCCGTAAAGATGCAGCGCGCCGACCGCCACCACGTAGCGCCCGGCGGGGAGCTGGTTCAGAAACGTCAGCCACTGGCGGTTGCGCTGGTGCATAAGCACATCGTATAGCTCGTCGCCAAACGTGTTGGGAAGCGTAATTTTCTCCTGCGGCGGCGGGGATTCCAGCCACCAGCCGATCATCATTTGCAGCAGCCGCGCGTTGGTATGCCAGTGGGTGAGGGTGTCCTGCAACAGCGGCATGCCGCCTTCGGGGAGCTGCGTGAGAAGATCGATCTGGCTCTGCGCGCCCTCCAGCTCGATCACCGGCACCGACATCGCCTTTGCCGCTTCCAGCAGCTGAAAATCAATGCCGTAGTCCGGGCGTAGCCCAAGCCGCTGCGCCTGATGCGCCTGCAGCACCAGCGCTATCTGCCACGCGGGCTGGCTATCGATGCTTTCAAGGGATATTCCCAGCTCCTGAGCAAGCGCGGTCACCCGCTGCCAGTCCTCGGGGGAAAGGCGCTGCTCGAGGGAGATCTCTTCGGCCACGTGGGTGAAGGGGGAACCGCTTTCTGAAATATCGGCCTCGACGATCAGCGCGTCCGCCGCGCGCAGCTTTTCAATCAACGGCTGCGCAAGGGGAGCCATATCACGCGTACCCATATGAATGCTGCCCACCAGGTGGAGATGGCGGTCGCCGGGAAGCACAACGTCAAGGGCAGGCCAGGGATAGGTTTTGGTGGAAAGGCTTGAAAATAATGAGCTAATTCGCGATAGCAGACCCATATAGCAGATTCCCTGGCTAAAAAGCCATGCTACCGCCGCGAGGGGGAAGGTGCAAATTTACGCGTCAGGTGAATGTATTGCGGCGGATGGCGCTGCGCTTATCCGCCCTACAAGACCGTAGGTCGGGTAAGCGCCAGGGCCACCCGACAAACGCATCCCAACCGTCGGTCAGTGCTGTAGTTCGGGTAAGCGCCAGGGCCACCCGACAAACGCATCCCAACCGTCGGTCAGTGCTGTAGTTCGGGTAAGCGCCAGGGCCACCCGACAAACGCATCCCAACCGTCGGTCAGTGCTGTAGTTCGGGTAAGCGCCAGCGCCATCCGACAAACGCATCCCAACCGTCGGTCAGTGCTGTAGTTCGGGTAAGCGCCAGCGCCACCCGACAAACGCATCTAAACCGTAGGTCAGATAAGCGTAGCGCCATCTGACACTCAGTCCTTAGGCTTAAAGCGCAGCAGACGGTTGGCGTTGCTCACCACGGTAATGGACGACAGCGCCATCGCCGCTCCGGCGACGACCGGGTTAAGCAGCGTGCCGGTCAGCGGGTAGAGCACGCCTGCGGCAATTGGAATGCCCAGCGAGTTATAAACAAAAGCCCCCATCAGGTTCTGTTTCATGTTTCTGAGCGTCGCTTTGGATATCGCCAGCGCGTCCGCCACGCCGACCAGGCTATGGCGCATCAGCGTAATCGCCGCGGTTTCGATAGCGACGTCGCTGCCGCCGCCCATCGCGATGCCTACTTCCGCCTGGGCCAGCGCCGGAGCGTCGTTGATACCGTCGCCGACCATCGCCACCTGGCGCCCCTGCTGCTGGAGCTTTTTAATCGCTTCGGCCTTGCCGTCCGGCAGCACCCCGGCAATCACCTCGTCGATGCCCGCCTCTTTGGCGATGGCGTTCGCGGTGGTTGGGTTATCCCCGGTCAGCATCACCAGACGGTAGCCGTTGCGGTGCAGGCGCTGAAGCGCGCTTACGCTGTCCGCCCGCAGCGGGTCGCGGATAGCGAACAGGGCAACCAGCCTGCCGTCAACCGCCAGCAGCACCGGCGTCGAGCCAAGGCTTGCCTGCGCTTCAATGTCAGCGGCCAGCGGCTGCGTATCCACGCCCTGCTCATCAAGCAGCGCTTTGTTGCCGAGCAGGAGCTGATGCCCCTGCGCTTCGCCGCTAACGCCAAGCCCGCGCAGCGTGCGGAACGCGCTCACCTGTGGAAGCTGAACCTCGCCGGCTTTTTCTAAAATAGCGCGAGCGAGCGGGTGGCTTGAGCCTTGCTCCAGCGCCGCCGCCAGCGTCACGGCTTCGCTTTCCACCATCTCACCCTGGGTTATTACCGCCACGACCTGCGGTTTGCCCTCGGTCAGCGTACCCGTTTTGTCAAACACGATAGTGTCCAGCGTGCTGGCGCGCTGAAGGGCATCCGCATCACGCACCAACACGCCAAATTCTGCCGCGCGGCCTACGCCGGAAATAATCGACATCGGCGTCGCAAGACCCAAAGCACAAGGGCAGGCGATAATCAGCACGGTGGTGGCGATCACCAGCGTATAAACGATCTGTGGCGCAGGGCCGACGAAGTACCAGACCGCCGCGCTGAACAGGGCAATCAGCACCACGACCGGCACAAAAATCGCCGAGATTTTATCGGCAAGCTGCCCAATTTCCGGCTTGCTGCTCTGCGCCTGGCGCACCATGCGAATAATGCGCGACAGCGTGGTATGGCTGCCGATGGCCGTGGCGCGGAACAGAACGCTGCCGTCCTGCACCACCGTCCCGGCGTGTACCGCATCGCCGTCGGCCTTTTGCTGCGGCACCGGTTCGCCGGTCAGCATCGCCTCATCGAACCAGGCCTCGCCCTGGGTGATTTCGCCGTCGACGGGTACGCGGTCGCCGGTGGTCAGGCGCAGCGTCATGCCCGCGGTGACTTCCGCCAGCGGGATGGATTTCTCGCCTTCATCGGTGACCACGCGGGCGGTCGGCGGGGTTAAATCCAGCAGGCGTTCCAGCGCTTTGGAGGAACGCTGGCGGGCGCGCTGCTCCAGCATATGCCCGAGGTTAATCAGGCCGATAATCATCGCGCTGGCTTCGTAATAGAGATGGCGTGCTTCCATCGGGAAGTGCTGTGGCCAGATGTTCACAGTAATGGAATACAGCCAGGCGGCTCCCGTCCCCAGCGCGACCAGCGTATCCATGGTTGCGGAGCGGTTCATCAGGCTGCGCCAGGCGCTGCGGTAGAAGTGCCCGCCGGCGATGACCATTACGCCGAGGGTTATCACGCCGATGGTCATCCAGATGGCGCGGTTATCGTCGGTGAGCATCATGTTGTCACCGAGCATGCCCCAGATCATCACCGGGATGCCCACGGCCAGCGCAACAATGGCCTGCCAGCGGAAGCGCCTGGCGGCGGCGTTCGCCGTTTCCTGCTGCCGCTCGCGGCGTTTTATGTCGTCTTCGATCGCTTCAGCACCGTACCCGACGCGCTCGACCGCCTTAATCAAAGACTCGGCGGAGGCAGAACCCATCACCAGGGCGCTGCGCTCCGCGAGATTCACCCGTGCCTGACTGACCCCCGGAACGTTCTGTAAAGCGCTTTGAACCCGGGTCACACAGCTGGCGCAGCTCATGCCGTCAATCAACAGCTGCTGGCTGTCATCGTCATCAGTTGCTGCCGGAAGCGTAGGGGAGACCGCTGTCAGTGCTTCCGACGGGATGGATGACTCATCTGTCAGCGGTTTAGCCTTTGGGTGGCTGGCAACTTCCGCGTCGTATCCTGCCTGTTTGACCGTTTCAATTAACGCATCGGCAGAGGCATTGCCCGTTACGCGGGCGTGAGTTTGCGTCACTTCCGCCTGCTCAACGTCGCTGCGCTGCTCAAGGCTTTCTTTGACGCGCTTAACGCAGTGGCCGCAGGTCAGGCCGTCGAGGTTAAGATCAATAATATGAGACATCATTAGACTCCTGTATGATCGTGAGATTAAATATTGACCATCGAAATTGTTTCCGATGACGTGTAATGAAGGTTAAACCTTCCATCAAGGGGAAGGTCAAGGGGGAAAAGTGAATATCAGCGACGTGGCGAAAAAGACCGGCTTGACCAGCAAAGCGATTCGTTTTTACGAAGAGAAGGGGCTGGTGACCGCACCGTTTCGCTCGGATAACGGCTACCGGACCTATACGCAAAAGCATCTTGATGAGCTGACCCTGCTGCGCCAGGCGCGTCAGGTAGGGTTTAACCTGGAAGAGTGTCGCGAGCTGGTGAATTTGTTTAACGACCCGGCTCGCCACAGCGCCGATGTCAAAACCCGCACCCTGCAAAAAGTGGCCGACATTGAAAAGCACATCGGCGAACTGCAGGCGATGCGTCAGCAGCTGCTTGCGCTGGCGGAATCCTGTCCCGGCGACGACGGTGCCGACTGTCCGATTATCGACAATCTCTCCGGCTGCTGTCATCGCCAGTAATGGTCATGGTTTTGTAGGTCGGATTAGCGCAGCGACATCCGACGAAATCGCCTTAAAGCGCCTTGATTTTCAGCGTGATCCCTTCAACTGCGAGCACCACTACCTCGGTGCCTGCGGCCAAATCGCTGTCTGCCATGACCGGCCACGAGCTATCGGCAACGCGGATATGCCCGCGCCCGTTGACTAAAGCGGTTTCCAGCCGTAAACGGCGGCCAACCAGCTGATGGCCGCGCTGGTTAAGCACTTCACCCGGCTCCTGCTGCCTGCGCGTGGAAAGCCAGCGCCACCACAGAAAAGCCGCGACGAGAGTTAACACGGCGAAGCAAACGCCCTGCAGCTCCCAGCCCAGCGGCAGGATCCAGACCAGCAGCCCGGTCACTACCGCCGCCACGCCGCTCCACAGCAAATAGCCGCTTGCGCCGAGCATTTCTGCCGCCAGCAGCAGGCCGCCAAGCGTAAGCCAGAAGACGTGCGGATGGGTAAGCAGAAGGGCAATCATCTTTTACGCTCGGTGCCGCTTTGGGCGATAAGTTCGCTGATACCGGCAATCGAGCCCATCAGGCTGGTGGCATCCAGCGGCATCATCACCACTTTGCTGTTATTGGACGAGCCAATGTGCTGCAGCGCGTCGGTATATTTCTGCGCGACGAAGTAGTTAATCGCCTGGATATCCCCTTTGGCGATAGCTTCGGAAACCATCTGCGTGGCGCGAGCTTCCGCTTCGGCGCTACGTTCACGCGCTTCCGCCTGCAGGAACGCCGACTGGCGCTCGCCTTCCGCTTTCAGGATCTTCGACTGCTTGTCACCTTCGGCCTTAACGATTTCTGCCTGGCGAATCCCTTCTGCTTCAAGGATATAGGCACGCTTGGTACGCTCCGCTTTCATCTGCGCGTTCATGGCGTCAATCAGTTCCGCCGGCGGGCGCACGTCGCGGATCTCGATACGGGTGATTTTGATGCCCCACGGATTGGTTGCTTCATCCACGATATGCAGCAGGCGCGTGTTGATGTTGTCGCGCTGGGAGAGCATTTCGTCGAGTTCCATAGACCCCAGCACGGTACGGATGTTGGTCATGGTCAGGTTGATGATCGCAAGCTCAAGGTTGCTGACTTCATAGGCGGCGCGCGGCGCGTCGACGACCTGAATAAAGCACACCGCGTCGATGGCGACGTTGGCGTTATCTTTGGAAATAACTTCCTGGGAAGGGATGTCGAGCACCTGCTCCATCATATTGATTTTGCGGCCTATGCGGTCCATAAACGGCACCACGAGGCTTAAGCCCGGCATCAGAGTTTTGGTGTAACGGCCAAAGCGCTCCACGGTCCATTGGTAGCCCTGCGGCACGATTTTTACCCCGGCACCGACGATAATCAGCGCGACGAGAATAAGTACGGGAATAACGATAAGCATAAAAAATAACCTCCTGTTAGTTTGCTGCTAGTTTAACCGCTAGAGCATAAACATTCAGTCTCTTCCGTGTTTGATATCGGTTATTTCCGCAAATAAGGTTTTTTGACGTGAAAGGTGGGGTTTTGTAGGTCGGGCAAGGCGCAAGTACCGGGAATTTGTAGGTCGGGTAAGGCGAAAGCCGCCACCCGACGCTACCGAATGACAAATTAGTACAGCAGAGAATAAATCTGGCGGCGATATTTAGACGCCAGGGCATCCCCGGTGCCGAGCGCTGCGAGGATCTCCATCAGCATCTTGCGCACCTGGCCGTCGGCCGCGCCGAGATCCTTTTTCAGATGGGTATACAGCAGCTCCAGCGCCTCTTCGTTGCGGCCAACCTGATGCAGCTGCAGCGCAAGCTGGCTTGCGAGCTGCGCGTTGTCAGGATCCTGCGCAACCTGCTGCTGCAACAGCTGGATCTCCGGAGTATCAGCAGCCTGCTTGAGCAGATCGATCTGCGCGACCAGCCCCTGATAACGGGTATCCTGGTCCTGCAATGGAATGGTTTTCAAAACCGCTTCGGCGTCGTCGCTGCGGTTCAGGGCGATCTGCACTTCCGCCAGCAGCAGGCCGATTTCGCTCGCCTGGTTGGAAAGCTGCCAGGCGTCCTTCAGCAGCGGCAGCGCCTCGGCGTGCTTGCCTTCCTGCATCAGCAGCATGGCTTCCTGCGCCTTAAGCTCTTCTTCACGCGGCAGCACTTTTTCCAGCAGGGCGCGAATCGCCTCTTCCGGCTGCGGCCCCTGGAAGCCGTCTACCGGCTGGCCGTTCTGGAACAGGTAAACCGTTGGGATGCTGCGCAGGCCGAACTGGGAGGCGACCATCTGCTCGGCATCGCAATCCACCTTCGCGAGGATAAATTGCCCCTGATACTGCGCGGCAAGCCTGTCCAGCACCGGCGTAAGCTCTTCGCAGTGCTGGCTGCGTGCCGACCAGAAGTAAAACAGGATTGGCGTGGTAACGGACTGTTCCAGCGTCTGGTGCAGGTTCGCTTCGTTGATGTCGATAATGTATTGGGCGGACATAGGTCACTCTCTGTTAAGCATTTGGGTTTTACATGGGGGCAAGCGGCGAGGCTTCAACTCAACCACGTAAAATTTTATCCAGCAGCGCGCCAGGCAGCAGGCGGCGTAACCACGTCATGGCGTGGGCGACGAGGGTCACCGGATAGCGTAATTTTGGCTTCGGGCTGTCAAAAGCATGGCGCACTTTTTCCACCACCGCCTCCGGCCCGAGCGTAAAGCGCGCGGCGATGCCGGGGTTTTCGACGGGCTGGTCAGCTCGGGTCTGGTTAACGTTTTCGGTAAACTGGGTGCGAATCGGGCCTGGCTCGATCAAACTTACCTTAATGCCGCTATGGTGCAGCTCCATGCGTAGCGTGTCGGACCAGGCCTCCAGCGCGTATTTGCTGGCGGCGTAGGCACCGCGCCCCGGCGTGGCGATTAGCCCCATCACAGAGCTGGTCATTACGATACGCCCTTCACGGTGCGGCAGCATGGCGGGAAGCAGCAGCATGGTGAGCTGGTGCGCGCCGAAAACGTTGGTAGAAAACTGCTGTTCCATCTGCTCGCGGGAAAGGCTTTGCAGCGGGCCGTACACGCCGTAGCCGCCGTTGTTAAACAGGCCATACAGGCGATTGTCGGTAAGCCGGATGACTTCCGCCGCCGCGCGCTCCACGCTTTCCGGGGAGTCCAGATCCAGCAGCACGCCGGTGAATCCGGCCTGGTTCATGCGTTCGACGTCTTCGGGTTTACGACAGGCCGCCAGAATGCGGTATCCCAGCCGGTGCAGCGCCTGCGCGGATGCCAGACCGATACCGCTGGAACAGCCTGTAATTAAGATAGATTTTTGCATAACTTTACCCGAGGGGTGCCCCGTTCATTCATGAGTCGTGGTTAACTAAAGGAGCCAGACGGGTCGCCATCCAGTCGGCGATAAAGGGCTGGGCATCACTGTTTGGGTGAATGCCGTCATCCTGCATCCATTGCGGTTTCAGATAGACCTCCTCCATAAAAAAGGGCAGCAGAGGAATATCAAACTCTTTAGCAAGCTGCGGATAAATAGCGCTAAACGATTCATTATACCGACGACCGTAGTTTGCAGGCAGCCGTATTTGCATCAGCAGGGGCTGCGCGTTTGCCGCCTTTACGTCGGTGATAATCTGGCGCAGGCTTTTCTCTATCGCCTGCGGCTGGAAACCGCGCAGGCCGTCGTTACCGCCAAGCTCAATTAAAACCCAGCGCGGCTGGTGCTGTTTCAGCAGCCCCGGCAGGCGGGACAACCCCTGCGGAGCGGTGTCGCCGCTGATGCTGGCGTTAATCACTTTTGTATTTTGCTGCTGCCACTTCGAATCCAGCAGCGCGGGCCAGGCGGCGGTCGCAGACATGCGATACCCGGCGCTCAGGCTGTCACCCAGAATCAACAGCGTGTCGGAAGCCACGGCGCGGAAGGTCATCAAAGCCAGAAACAGGAAGGGCAAATGCCAGCGGAAAACATTGTTGAAGTTCATCATCTTAGTAAGTCCGTGGGTCAGGGAGAACACGAGCTTTCCATCCTTACCGGAGTTGAGCTGGTTGTCAAACCTGCCCAGACCATCGCGCTCATCGGCGAGTCCGGTTCGGGCAAGTCCACGCTGCTGGCGATTCTGGCAGGCCTGGACGACGGAAGCGAAGGCGAAGTCCACCTGTGCGGACAGCCGCTGCACAGCATGGACGAAGAGGCGCGGGCCGCGCTGCGCGCCAAAAACGTCGGCTTTGTCTTCCAGTCGTTCATGCTGGTGCCCACCTTAAACGCGCTTGAAAACGTCGAGCTTCCGGCGCTGCTGCGCGGCGAAAATGATTCGGCGAGCCGCACCCAGGCCAAAGCCCTGCTCGAACAGCTCGGGCTGGGCAAGCGTCTGGATCACCTCCCGGCGCAGCTTTCCGGCGGCGAGCAGCAGCGCGTTGCCCTGGCGCGCGCCTTCAACGGGCGGCCCGGCGTGCTGTTTGCCGACGAGCCAACCGGCAACCTCGACAGGCAAACCGGCGACCGCATCGCCGATCTCCTCTTTTCCCTTAACCGCGATTTCGCCACCACGCTTATCCTCGTCACCCACGACGAACAGCTGGCCGCCCGCTGCGACCGCCGCCTGCGCCTGCGTGAAGGTAAGCTGTGGGAGGAAGCATGATTGCCCGCTGGTTCTGGCGCGAATGGCGCTCGCCCTCGCTGCTGATCGTCTGGCTGGCGCTGAGCCTCGCGGTAGCCTGCGTGCTGGCGCTCGGCAACATCAGCGACCGCATGGAGCAGGGGCTAAATCAACAAAGCCGCGACTTTATGGCGGGCGACCGGGCGCTGCGCAGCGCGCGCGCCGTGCCGGAAGAATGGCTTGAGCAGGCGCGAAAAGACGGCCTGAAGGTCGGTAAACAGCTCACCTTCGCGACGATGACCTTTGCGGGCGACACGCCGCAGCTGGCAAGCGTGAAGGCGGTCGACGACGTTTACCCGATGTACGGCGAGCTGGAAACCAATCCGCCGCACCTTAAGCCCGAGCCGGGCAGCGTGCTGCTTGCGCCGCGCCTGATGGCATTGCTGAATCTCAAGGTTGGGGATTCGCTCGACGTTGGCGACGCCACGCTTCGCATCGCGGGCGAAGTGGTGCAGGAACCCGACTCCGGCTTTAACCCGTTCCAGATGGCCCCGCGCCTGATGATGAACCTGGCCGACGTCGAGAAAACCGGCGCGGTGCAGCCGGGCAGCCGCATCGCCTGGCGCTACAAGTTTGGCGGCACGCCGCAGCAGCTCGAAAGCTACGAAAACTATCTCCTGCCGTTGCTAAAACCGGAACAGCGCTGGTACGGCATGGAGCAGGACGAAGGCGCGCTGGGCAAATCCCTTGAGCGCTCGCAGCAATTTTTACTGCTCTCCGCGCTGCTCACGCTGCTGCTGGCGGTGGCCGCCGTGGCGGTGGCGATGAGCCACTACTGCCGCAGCCGCTACGATTTGGTTGCCATCCTGAAAACCCTCGGGGCAGGGCGCGCCGCGCTGCGCAAGCTGATTATCGGGCAGTGGCTGATGGTGCTGGCGCTGGCGGTGATTACGGGCGGTGCCGCCGGCATGGTGTTTGAAGCGATATTAATGCGTCTGCTGAAGCCGGTTCTGCCCGCCGAACTGCCGCCCGCAAGCCTGTGGCCGTGGCTGTGGGCGATAGGCTCGATGGTGGTGATTTCTGCGCTTGTCGGGCTGCGCCCGTATCGTCTGCTGCTGGCGACCCAGCCCCTGCGCGTGCTGCGGCGCGATGCGGTGGCCAACGTCTGGCCGCTGAAAATCTATCTACCAATCGTCACCGCCGTGGTCGTGCTGCTCCTGGCGCTGCTGATGGGCGGAAGTACGCTGCTGTGGGCGGTGCTGGCCGGTACGCTGGTGCTCGCCGCGCTGTGCGGCATCGTCGGCTGGGGCGTGCTTCGCCTGATGAAAAAGCTGACGGTGAAAAACCTCGCGCTGCGCCTGGCGGTGAACCGTCTTCTGCGCCAGCCGTGGGCGACGCTAAGCCAGCTGGCGGCGTTTTCGCTGTCGTTCATGCTGCTGGCGCTGCTGCTGGTTTTGCGCGGCGATCTGCTCGACCGCTGGCAGCAGCAGCTCCCGCCGGAAAGCCCGAACTATTTCCTGCTTAACATCGCTCCCGAACAGGTTCAGCCGGTGAAAGGCTTCCTGGCCGAACAGCAGGTGATCCCCGAATCCTTCTACCCGATCGTTCGCGCGCGCATGACGGCTATCAACGGCAAATCTACCGAGGGCAACCCGGACGAGGCGCTTAACCGCGAGCTGAACCTGACGTGGCAAAGCCACAGGCCGGAGCACAACCCGATTCTGGCAGGCCAGTGGCCGCCAAAAGCGGGGGAGGTATCGATGGATGAGGGCGTGGCGAAGCGGCTTAACATCGGGCTTGGCGATACCGTCACCTTTATGGGCGACACGCAGGACTTCACGGCCAAAGTGTCCAGCCTGCGTAAGGTGGACTGGGAGAGCCTGAGGCCAAACTTCTACTTTATCTTCCCGCCGGGCGCGCTCGACGGCCAGCCGCAAAGCTGGCTGACCAGCTTCCGCTGGGAGGGGACGAACGGCCTGCTGACGCAGCTTAACCGCGAGTTCCCAACCGTCAGCCTATTGGATATCGGCGCGATCCTGCGCCAGGTCGGGCAGGTGCTTGGGCAGGTGAGCCGCGCGCTCGAAGTCATGGTGGTGCTGGTGACCGCCTGCGGCGTGCTGCTGCTGCTGGCTCAGGTGCAGGTCGGCATGCGCCAGCGCCATCAGGAGCTGGTGGTCTACCGCACGCTGGGGGCCGGAAAGCGTCTGCTGCGTACCACGCTGTGGTGCGAGTTTGCGGTGCTTGGCCTGGTGTCCGGGCTGGTGGCCGCCATCGGGGCGGAAACCGCGCTGGGCGTGCTGCAAACCAAAGTGTTCGACTTCCCGTGGGAGCCGGACTGGCGGCTATGGCTGATCCTGCCCGCCAGCGGCGCGGTGCTACTCTCGGCCTGCGGCGGCTGGCTGGGCGTTCGCCTGCTGAAAGGCAAGGCGCTCTTCCGCCAGTTTGTGGCCTGATGTAAGCGGAGCCATAAAGCCCTGAACGGTGCTGGAATTGTCCTGAAACAGCCGGACGATCTCCAGCGCCGCCTTGCCGCTCTGCACGCTGTGCCAGGCGAGGCTCAGCGGCGAGGGCGGGCGCATCGCCGGGATCGTGCGCGTCACCAGCGCGCCGCGCTCCAGGTCGCGCTGGCAGAGCGAACGCGGTAAAAAGCCGATGCCGACGCCCGCGACGTGGGCGGCAAGCTTGGTGTCGAGATCGGACACCTTAATCTCTTTTTGGCCCGCCAGCCGCCAGGCCACGCGTTTGGTAAGGTGGCGGGCGCTGTCTTCAATATTGATGGCCGGAAACTGCCGCAGCCTGGCCTCCGTCAGCGGCCCCTCCTGCACGGCGAGCGGGTGCTGCGCCGCCATCACAAACACCCAGTCAATCTCACCCAGCGGCAGAAGCTCGATGGTTTCCGCCAGCGTTTCTCCACCCGAAACGCCGATCGCCAGCGAAAAATCATCGTGCAGCAGCGCATCCCACACGCCCATATAAATCTGCCGCGAAAAGGTGAACTGCGTCAGCGGGAAAAGCGCCACCAGGTGCGCAAGCAGCGCCGCAATCGCCTGCGGTTCGTAAAGCAGGTTATTCACCACGATATTTACCTGCCGCTCAACGCCGTCGTTAATCTGCCTCAGCTCCCCCGGCATGGCGTCCAGCCACGCCAGCCACTCGCGCGAACGCTCCAGCAAATGCTGGCCTGCGGGGGTTAAAAAAACGCTGCGCGTCGTGCGGCTAAAAAGGGGAACGCCGGTATTTTCTTCCAGCAGCTTGATGCGGTAGCTGATGGTCGCCGTGGTCTTATGCAAACGGCGCGCGGCGTTGGAGAAACTGGCGGTTTCAGCCACGGTCAGAAAGGTGCGGATCGTCTCTTGATCAAGCATTACGGCCTCCCATATCGGGTTAAGATATCTTTATCCCTATGATTTAGTGTTATTTTTGCAAAAGGCTTCCCGGAATGATGTGGGCTGCATCTCTTTTTTGGAAAAATATTCCAACTTATTATTGCATCGATCGCCCGTTAGGTTTTAGATTGCTGGCAGAAGGTTGCTTAACCCTCGGGAAGGGCAGCGAAAGGGATTGAAATCAGCAAGGAAAAACCATGAAACTGAAAGTATTACCTCTGACACAGGCCGATTTTGCGCCCTATGGCGACGTTATCGAAACCCACGGCAAGGACTTCTTCCACATCAACGACGGGCAAACCGAGCGCTACCACGACCTGGCGAAAATCGACGTTATCGAACAGGACCGCGCGCTTATCAGCATCAACCGCGCCCAGCCGCTCGATTTTCCGCTTACCGTCAAACTGCTGGAACGCCACCCGCTGGGGTCGCAGGCCTTTGTGCCGATGAACGGCGAACCCTTCCTGGTCGTGGTTGCGCTGGGCGATGACGAACCCGACAGGCAAACGCTGCGCGCCTTTGTAACCAACGGCCGTCAGGGCGTGAACTACAACCGTAACGTCTGGCACCACCCGCTGTTCGCCTGGAAAACCACCACGGATTTCTTAACCGTCGACCGCGGCGGTCAGAATAACTGTGACGTAGCGGATTTGCCGCCGTATCAGCTTGAACTCTGCGACGGCGCCAACCATTAAGCGGACAAATACCGTGACGCTTCAGGGCATCTTAAATAAGATGGCAGCGTTTAATTCACTGACGCAGCGCGCTTTCGAAAAGTCTGAGAGCGGGAGATAACTTAAGAATGACTGAAGTAAGACGTCGTGGGCGGCCAAGCCAGCCTGAGTCGGGCGCGCAGAAAGGCGCTCAGGCCCTGGAACGAGGCATTGCGATTTTGCAGTACCTGGCAAAAGCGGGCGGCAGCTCCTCGGTAACGGACATTGCCGAGAATCTTGAATTGCCCCTTTCAACCACCTTTCGTTTACTGAAAGTGCTTGAGAATGCAGAGTTTATTTACCAGGACGCGCAGCTTGGCTGGTGGCACATCGGGCTTGGCGTCTTTAACGTCGGCGCGGCGTATATCCACAACCGTGACGTGCTTTCGGTCGCCGCGCCTTTTATGCGCCGCCTGATGCTGCTGTCCGGCGAAACGGTGAACGTGGCGATCCGCAACGGCGGTGAAGCGGTGCTGATAGGCCAGCTGGAATGCCAGTCGATGGTGAGAATGTGCGCCCCGCTGGGCAGCCGCCTGCCGCTGCACGCCTCCGGCGCCGGGAAGGCTTTGCTGTATCCGCTGATGGACGAAGAGCTGATGGATCTGATGGTGAAAACCGGACTGAAAAGCTTTACCCCAGGGACGCTTGCGGATTTACACCAGCTCAAGAAAGATCTTCTTTTGTCGCGGGAACGCGGCTATGTCGTTGATAAAGAAGAGCACGTTGTCGGGCTTAACTGTATCGCCTCGGCGATTTACAACAGCGCCGGGGACGTCGTGGCCGCCATCTCGATTTCAGGCCCCAGCTCTCGCCTCTCGGTCGAGCGCTTCGATAGCCTGGGCGAGCTGGTTAGAGAAACGGCGCAGGACATCAGTACCGCTTTAGGTCTGAACGCTCCGGCACGCTAGGTTCGTCATCCCCCGCCTGCGGGCGAGGGATTTTTTTGGATGATTTTCAAGTTGGAAAAACTTTCCAACAATGACATGTATAAGGATGAGTACCATGGCCAAAATGAGAGCCGTCGATGCGGCAATGTATGTACTGGAAAAAGAGGGCGTAACGACCGCCTTTGGCGTGCCGGGCGCAGCCATCAACCCTTTTTACTCGGCGATGCGCCAACACGGCGGCATTCGTCACGTCCTCGCGCGTCATGTGGAAGGCGCTTCGCATATGGCGGAAGGCTACACCCGCGCAACAGCTGGCAATATCGGCGTTTGTCTTGGCACCTCCGGCCCGGCGGGTACGGACATGATTACCGCGCTGTACTCCGCCTCTGCCGACTCCATTCCTATTCTGTGCATCACCGGCCAGGCCCCGCGCGCCCGTCTGCATAAAGAAGATTTCCAGGCCGTCGATATCCAGGCCATCGCCAAACCGGTCAGCAAAATGGCGGTAACCGTGCTGGAGCCTGCGCTGGTGCCGCGCGTGCTGCAACAGGCTTTCCACGTAATGCGTTCCGGCCGCCCTGGCCCCGTACTGGTGGATCTGCCGTTTGACGTCCAGGTCGCCGAAATTGAATTCGACCCGGACAGCTACGAGCCGCTGCCGGCCTACAAACCTGCCGCCTCACGCGCCCAGGTAGAAATGGCGCTGGAAATGCTGGTCAAAGCCGAGCGCCCGGTCATCGTTTCCGGCGGCGGCGTCATCAATGCCGATGCCGCGGCGCAGCTGCAACGCTTTGCCGAACTGACGCAGGTTCCCGTCATCCCAACGCTGATGGGCTGGGGCACGATTCCGGACGACCACGAGCTGATGGCGGGCATGGCCGGGCTGCAAACTGCCCACCGCTACGGCAACGCCACGCTGCTGGCGTCGGACCTGGTGTTCGGCATCGGCAACCGCTTCGCCAACCGCCACACCGGCTCGATTGAGAAGTACACCGCGGGCCGCAAAATCATCCATATCGACATTGAGCCGACCCAGATTGGCCGCGTGCTGTGCCCGGATTTAGGCATAGTTTCCGACGCAAAAGCCGCGCTGGAGCTGCTGATCGACGTCGCGGAAGAGATGCAGAAAGCGGGCCGCCTGCCGGATCGCCAGCAGTGGGTTGCCGACTGCCAGCAGCGCAAGCGTACCCTGCTGCGTAAAACGCACTTCGACGAGGTGCCGGTCAAACCGCAGCGCGTCTACGAAGAGATGAACAAGGCGTTCGGGCGCGACGTCTGCTACGTGACGACCATCGGCCTGTCGCAGATCGCGGCGGCGCAGATGCTGCACGTCTTCAAAGACCGCCACTGGATCAACGCAGGCCAGGCAGGCCCGCTGGGCTGGACCGTTCCTGCGGCGCTGGGCGTAAGCGTGGCTGACCCGGCACGCAACGTGGTGGCGCTATCCGGCGACTACGACTTCCAGTTCATGATTGAAGAGCTGGCCGTCGGCGCGCAGTTCAACATTCCGTATATCCACGTCGTGGTTAACAACGCCTACCTGGGGCTGATTCGCCAGTCGCAGCGCGCCTTCGACATGGACTACTGCGTGCAGCTCGCCTTCGAAAACATCAACTCCACCGAGGTAAACGGCTACGGCGTTGACCACGTGAAGGTGGTGGAAGGTCTGGGCTGTAAGGCGATTCGCGTCTTCAAGCCGGAAGATCTCGCTCCGGCGTTCGCCAAAGCCAAAGAGCTGATGGCGCAGCACCGCGTGCCGGTGGTGGTGGAAGTGATCCTCGAGCGCGTCACCAATATCTCAATGGGCAGCGAGCTGGATAACGTCAACGAATTCGAAGCCACGGCGGACAGCGCGGCGGACGCGCCGACCGAAACCTGCTTCATGAAGTATGAATAGGGGGAAAAGGCCATGTTACGTTTCTCAGCCAACCTGTCGATGCTGTTCCTGGAATACGATTTCCTCGACCGCTTCGAACGCGCCGCGGCGGCGGGCTTTAAAGCCGTAGAATTTATGTTCCCGTACGGCTACAGCATCGCCACCCTGCGGGAGAAGCTGGCGGATAACCAGCTCGAACACACGCTGCACAACCTGCCCGCAGGCGACTGGGAAAAAGGCGAACGCGGTATCGCCTGCATTCCGGGCCGCGAAGAGGAGTTTCGCAGCGGCGTGACGGCGGCAATCCACTACGCGCAGGCGTTAGGCAACCGCAAAATTAACTGTCTGGTGGGGAAAACCCCGGCGGGCGTCGGGGCCGATGTCGTCCACAATACGCTGGTCAACAACCTGCGTTATGCCGGTAACGCGCTGGCAAAAGAGGGCATCATGCTGGTTATCGAACCGATCAACCATTTCGATATCCCGGGCTTCCACCTGACCGGCACGCAGCAGACGCTGGATCTTCTTGATGAAGTGGGCTGCGACAATATTCGCCTGCAGTACGATATTTATCATATGCAGCGCATGGAAGGAGAATTAGCCAATACCCTCACTAAACATTTAGATCGTATTGGTCATATTCAACTGGCAGATAATCCAGGGCGCGGCGAACCGGGAACCGGGGAAATTAATTATGACTATCTGTTCGGCGTAATAGAAAAGTCGGCCTATGACGGCTGGGTCGGCTGTGAATATAAACCGTTACAGACGACGGAAACCGGTATTGCATGGCTTAACCGCTATCGTTAATAGCTAAAACTCAGCGGGCAACAAAATAATCCTTAATAAAGGATGCGGCATTCTGTTGCCCGAATTCAGGAAAAGGAAGAGAAAATGAATATAGGATTTATCGGCCTCGGTATTATGGGCACCCCGATGGCACAGCGCCTGGCGCAGGCGGGACATAAACTTTTTGTCAGCACCATTGGCCCCGTTTCGGAAGAATTAATCAAGCTGGGCGCGGAAAATAGCGGGACTGCGCGCAAAGTAACAGAAAAATCAGACGTAATCTTTATTATGGTGCCCGATACGCCGCAGGTAGAAGAGGTGCTATTCGGCAAAGAAGGCTGTGCGGACACCTCGCTTCGCGGCAAGACGATTGTGGATATGAGTTCTATTTCACCCATTGAAACCAAAGTCTTCGCGAAGAAGGTTATTGAGCTGGGCGGTGAATACCTCGACGCGCCGGTGTCCGGCGGTGAAATCGGTGCCCGCGAAGGCACGCTGTCCATTATGGTTGGCGGTGAGCTGGAAGTATTTGAACGCATTAAACCATTATTTGAAATCCTGGGGAAAAACATCACCCTGGTCGGCGGCAACGGCGACGGTCAGACCTGCAAAGTCGCTAACCAAATTATTGTTGCGCTGAATATTGAAGCGGTATCAGAAGCCCTGCTGTTTGCTTCTAAAGCCGGAGCCGATCCGGCGCGCGTGCGCCAGGCGCTGATGGGCGGCTTTGCCTCTTCGCGCATCCTTGAGGTACACGGCGAGCGCATGATCAAACGCACCTTTGCGCCGGGCTTTAAAATTGCGCTGCACCAGAAAGATTTAAACCTTGCGCTGCAAAGCGCGAAAGCGTTAGCGATTAACCTGCCGAATACCGCAACCTGCCAGGAGTTATTTAATACCTGCGCCGCAAACGGCGGCAGCCAGCTCGATCATTCAGCGTTAGTCCAGTCATTAGAATTAATGGCCAATCATAAAATATCTTAAACAATAATAAAGCGCTGCGGGTAATAAATAACCACGCGGCGCTATTAATAAAAATTATAAGTTTTGCTGCTTTTCTTCTTATTCCGAATAGCTAAGTAAATAAACATTTTAATAGGCTGATAAAGAAAGAAGGGATTATGGAACATCTATCACACAGCGTTGAAAACATCTCACGGGAAATCACGTCTTTCGGATATTCATCCGGCAAAGGCATGACGCGTTTACTCTACACGGAAAGCTGGCTGGGGGCGCAAAATAAACTTTTGGAAATATTCAAAAGCAGCGGTCTGGACGCCAGGTTTGACGAAGTTGGTAATTTATACGGCCGCCTCGAGGGAACTGAATTCCCGGACGAGGTGATTATGTCGGGCTCGCATATCGATACCGTGGTTAACGGCGGCAATCTTGACGGCCAGTTTGGCATTGAGGCTGCCTATATCGCCATTGATTATCTGAATAAGAAATACGGCAAGCCGCGCCGCACGCTGGAAGTGGTGTCGATGGCCGAAGAAGAGGGCAGCCGCTTCCCGTACGTATTCTGGGGCAGCAAAAACATCTTCGGCATCGCTAATCAGGCGGACGTGCAGGGCATCAAAGATAACAAGGGCGTTGGTTTTGTCGACGCCATGCGCGAGTGCGGATTTGACTTCGCGGGCGCTAACACGCAGCGCAAAGATATTAAAACCTTCGTTGAGCTGCACATCGAACAGGGCAAAGTGCTGGAAACGGAAGGCAAAAGCATCGGCCTCGTCACCAGCATCGTCGGCCAGCGTCGCTACAACATTACCCTGCACGGCGAAGCCAACCACGCGGGCACCACGCCGATGAGCTATCGCAAAGATACCGTCTACGCCTTCAGCAAAATATGCAACCAGTCTATCGATAAAGCCCGCGCGCTGGGCGATCCGCTGGTGCTCACCTTCGGCAAAGTGGAGCCGAAGCCAAACACCGTTAACGTCGTGCCTGGCGATATTTTATTCACCATGGACTGCCGCCATACGGACAAAGAAGCGCTAGTGGCATTCAGCGACTCGATTATTGCCGATATCGAAACACTCACCGCCGAAATGGGCATCGCCTGCGAGGTGGATTTATGGATGGATGAAGATCCTATCCCAATGGATCCGCAGGTGACCGACCTCATCGACTCCGCGCTGGCTAAATCCGGTGCCAACTACCGCCGTATGCACAGCGGCGCGGGTCACGACGCGCAGATCTTTGCTCCCCGAGTGCCAACCGGAATGATCTTTATTCCGAGCATCGCCGGTATCAGTCACAACCCTGCGGAAGAAACGCAGCTGAAAGACCGTGTCCAGGGCGTGGAAGCACTCATAAACGTTCTTTATGAGCTGGCATATAAATAACAGGGAGCAATACCAAAATGACTACGCAAAATAGCGGTTCTCAATACTGGAAAAAAATCGTTGTTGTCATGAGCCTCGGCTGGGTGGCGATTTGGATTTACCGCACGGTGCTGACGCCGATTTATCCTGAAATCCAGGCCTCGCTTGGCGGCATCAGCGACGCGCAAATCGGCGCTATCGCCAGCTTCTACTTCTTTGCCTACTGCAGTATGCAAATCCCCTGCGGCATTCTGGTCGACAAATTCGGCCAGAAAATCATGCTGATGTGCGGCTTTAGCCTGTTTATTCTCGGCACGCTAAGCATCGCCCACGCCACCGGCTTAACGATGATTTACGCCGGTTCGATAATGGCGGGCGCAGGCTGCGCTTCGTTCTTTAGTTCGGCCTACTCGCTCTCGTCTGAGAACGTGCCGCAGGAACGCCGCGCGCTGGCGAACGCCATCATCAACAGCGGCTCCGCCGTGGGGATGGGGATCGGGCTGATTGGCTCCAGCCTGCTGGTCAAAGACATGCACATGGCCTGGCAAACGGTGCTGACCATCGTCGCCGCTATCCTGGTGCTGATGCTCATTACCTTTACGCTTATCGTTCGTTCAAAATCGACGAAAGACGCGGCCAGCGCGAAAGGCAACGCCAGCCAGGCCGTGAACGACAGCCCTACGGATGAGAAGCCGGGCTCGCTGTTTACGCCTTTGCTGTGCTGCGTGTACTTCCTCTACTTCTGCACCTGCTACGGCTACTACCTGATTGTGACCTGGCTGCCGTCCTACCTTCAGGTCGAGCGCGGCTTTGAAGGCGGGGCGATTGGCTTTGCCTCTGCGCTGGTTGCGCTGTCGGGGATCCCAGGCGCGCTGTTCTTCAGCAATCTGTCGGACAAGTTCCGCAACAGCAAAGTGAAAATGATCCTGATTCTGGAATCCATGGCCGCGCTGATGCTGCTGCTGACCGTCTGGGCGCCGAACTCCACCATGCTGATGGCAAGCCTCATCGCCTACGGCCTGCTGGGCAAGCTGGCGGTCGACCCGATTCTGATCTCCTACGTTTCCGAACGCGCCTCGCGTAAAACGCTTGGCCGGGCATTCAGCCTGTTTAACTTCTTCGGCATGAGTTCTGCGGTCATTGCGCCGACGCTGACCGGATTTATTTCCGACCTCACCGGTTCAAAGGAAATCAGCTTTGTCATCTCCGCCTGCCTGGTCGTGGCCGGTACGCTTATCTTTGCCTTCGTCACTTCGCGTAAGTCTTATCGATTGGCTAACGCATAATTTGTCGTAAATAAGGGCGCTGCGTTATTCGCGTTATTACGCAGCGCTCTCCATAAAAATTATAAAATTAAGTGTTCCGCATAGCTAAACCCAAAGTCGTTATCCGTTACGAAAATAAGAGGGTGTTATGGAAAGGATGGAACAGCAGCAAAAAGAGAAATACCGTACCCGTGGATATAGCGAAGATCTCTTACCGAAAGGAGCAGAACAAAAAACCTGGAAAAGCGTTAACTACTTTACCCTGTGGATGGGCTCGGTTCACAACGTGCCGAATTACGTGATGGTCGGCGGATTCTTTATTCTTGGTTTGTCCACGATCGGCATCATGCTGGCTATTATTCTGAGCGCGTTTTTTATCGCCTTTGTCATGGTGATGAACGGCGCGGCGGGAACAAAATATGGCGTGCCGTTTGCCATGATTTTGCGAGCCTCCTACGGCGTGCGTGGCGCATTATTTCCGGGAATTTTAAGAGGCGGCATTGCGGCAATTATGTGGTTTGGACTGCAATGTTATGCCGGGTCGCTGGCGCTATTAATATTGATCGGCAAAATCTGGCCGGACTTTCTGTTATTAGGCGGCGATTTTAACCTTCTGGGCCTCAACCTGCCGGGCCTTATCTCCTTTATCTTCTTTTGGGCCGTGAACGTCGCCATTGGCTTCGGCGGCGGCGGGGTGCTGAATAAGTTTACCGCCGTGCTTAATCCGTGCATCTACATCGTGTTTGGCGGCATGGCGATTTGGGCCATTTCGCTGGTCGGCATCGGCCCCATTCTGGACTACGTGCCGACAGGCGTTGAACAGGCGGAAAATAGCGGCTTCCTGCTGCTGGTGGTGATCAACGCGGTGGTCGCCGTCTGGGCTGCACCCGCAGTAAGCGCTTCCGACTTTACGCAGAACGCGAGCAGCTTTCGCCAGCAGGCGCTCGGCCAGACTCTAGGGTTAGTGGTGGCTTACATACTTTTTGCCGTCGCCGGGGTGTGCATCATTGCCGGAGCAAGCATTCACTATGGTGTCGACACCTGGAACGTGCTGGATATCGTGCAAAAATGGGACAACCTGTTTGCCGCATTCTTTGCCGTGCTGGTGATCTTAATGACCACCATCTCCACCAACGCCACGGGTAATATTATTCCCGCCGGCTATCAAATTGCTGCCATTGCGCCGTCGAAGCTGAGCTATAAAAATGGCGTGCTGATTGCCAGCATTATCAGCCTGCTGATTTGCCCGTGGAAGCTTATGGAGAATCAGGACAGTATTTATCTGTTTCTCGATATTATCGGCGGCATGCTGGGGCCGGTTATTGGCGTAATGATGGCGCACTATTTTATCGTAATGCGCAGCACTATCGATCTCGACACGCTTTATACCGCGGCAGGCGATTATCAGTTCTATGAAAATGGCTTTAACGTGACGGCTTTCTCCGTGACGCTCATTGTCGTGGTGCTTTCGCTCGGCGGCAAGTTTATTCCGCTGCTTGAGCCGTTATCACGCGTTTCGTGGTTTGTCGGCGTAATTACCGCCTTCGTTCTTTATTCTCTGTTGAAAAAACGTGAGGGAACTAACGTTGCCGCACGGCAAAAAACAGCCTGACGTTAAGCGGGCAATATAAAAACGCTTTGTACCCCAACAAGGAAATTATTATGTCTTACGATCTGATTATCAAAAACGGCACCGTTATTTTAGAGCACGACGCGGTAATGACTAATATTGCCGTTAAGGATGGCGTTATTGCCGCAATAGGCGACGACTTAAATGACGCCAAAACTATTATCGACGCGTCCGGACTGGTGGTTTCCCCCGGCATGGTCGACCCGCATACCCATATTTCCGAGCCGGGCCGCACCCATTGGGAAGGTTACGAAACGGGAACGCGCGCCGCGGCAAAAGGCGGTATTACCACCATAGTGGAAATGCCGCTCAACCAGCTTCCCGCCACCGTTGACCGCGCCAGCATCGAAATGAAGTTTGACGCGGCGGCGGGCAAGCTCACCGTCGACGCGGCCCAGCTTGGTGGCCTGGTATCCTATAACCTCGACCGCCTGCACGAGCTGGATGAGGTCGGCGTGGTGGGCTTTAAATGCTTCGTGGCAACCTGCGGCGATCGCGGCGTCGACAATGACTTCCGCGATGTTAACGACTACCAGTTCTACAAGGGCGTTCAGCAGCTGGCGGGCATGGATCAGGTGGTGCTGGTCCACTGTGAAAACGCGCTAATCTGCGACGGCCTGGGCGATGAGGCAAAGGCCGAAGGGCGGGTAACGGCCCATGACTACGTGGCATCGCGCCCGGTGTTTACCGAGGTAGAAGCCATCCGCCGCGTGCTGCTGCTGGCGAAAGAGGCGGGCTGCCGCATTCACATCTGCCACATCAGCAGCCCGGAAGGCGTTGCGGAAGTGACCCGTGCGCGCCGGGCCGGGCAGGACGTCACCTGTGAGTCATGCCCGCACTACTTTGCCCTGACCACCGCCCAGTTTGAAGAGATCGGCACGCTGGCTAAATGCTCCCCGCCGATCCGCGACGAGGCCAACCAGCGGGGCATGTGGGAAAAACTGTTCCAGGGCGAGATCGACTGCCTCGGCTCCGATCACTCGCCGTGCCCGCCGGAAATGAAGGAGGGCAATATTCTGCAGGCGTGGGGCGGCATTGCGGGCCTGCAAAACTGTGTCGATCTGATGTTTGACGAAGCGGTACAAAAGCGCGGCATGTCCCTGCCGCAGTTCGCAAGGCTGATGGCGACCAATGCGGCGGATATCTTCGGCCTGAAGCACAAAGGGCGCATCGCGCTGGGCAAAGACGCCGACTTCGTGTTTATCCAGCCCGACTCCGCGTATGTCCTGAAGAACGACGATCTCGAATATCGCCACAGGGTTAGCCCGTACGTGGGCCGCACCATCGGCGCGCGCATCCATAAAACGATCCTGCGCGGCGAGGTGATTTACGACATCGAGCGGGGCTTTGGGGCGAAGCCAACCGGCAAATTCATTCTCAAACACCAGCAGTAACCTCCACTGACCGCGATGCTCGTTTTTAACGGGCATCGTTTTTTGTTTTTAAAAAGGATGAAACGATGAAAATTGTTATCGCGCCCGATTCATTTAAGGAAAGCCTGAGCGCGGAGCGCACGGCGCAGGCGATTAAACAGGGCTTCAGCGAAATTTTCCCTGACGCGGAATACGTCTGCCTGCCCATTGCCGACGGCGGCGAGGGCACGGTGGAAGCCATGATTGCCGCCACCGGCGGGGAGCGGCTTGCGCTAACGGTGACCGGCCCGATGGGCACGCCGGTGGAAGCGTTTTACGGCGTGACGGGCGACGGCAGGAGCGCGGTTATCGAGATGGCGGCCGCCAGCGGGTTAATGCTCGTGCCGATTGACGAGCGAAACCCGCTGCTGGCGAGCAGCGTCGGAACCGGCGAGCTTATCCGCCACGTGCTTGACTGCGGCATACGCCACATCATCCTCGGCATTGGCGGCAGCGCCACCGTGGACGGCGGAATGGGGATGGCCCAGGCCCTAGGGGCGCGCTTCTATGACCAGCAGGGCGCGGAACTCAACGCCAGCGGGGCCGCGCTCGCACGGGTGGCGCAAGTCGATATACAAAATCTTGACCCGTGCCTCGCGCAGTGCAGCATCGAAATCGCCTGCGACGTGGATAACCCGCTAACCGGCCCGCGCGGCGCGGCGCACGTCTTTGGCCCGCAAAAAGGCGCAACGCCTGCGATGGTCGACGAGCTTGAGGCGGGAATGGCCAACTACGCCCGCGTTCTGGGCGAGCTAACGGGCCGGGATATCAACGCTATCGTCGGCGGCGGTGCCGCCGGGGGCATGGGCGCGGCGGCGGACGTTTTTCTCGGCGGCAGGCTGAAGCCGGGTATCGATATCATCATCCACGCCGTAGGCCTTGAGCAGGCGCTGGCCGGAGCAAACCTTGTGGTGACGGGCGAGGGGCGAATCGACAGCCAGACGGTCGGCGGCAAAGCCCCGATGGGCGTCGCCCGGCTGGCGCAGCGTCACGGCGTGCCGGTTATCGGCATGGCGGGCGTGCTGGGCGAAGGCGTCGAAATCGTGCATCAGCACGGCATCGATGCGGTATTCAGCATCCTGCCGCGCCTGGCCCCGCTGTCTGCGGTGCTCGCGGAGGGGGAGATTAACCTGCGGCATTGCGCGCGTAATATCGCCCGCATCATTAAGCTCGGACAGGTTATCGCGGCATAAAAAAAGGCCACGGGGTTAACCGTGGCCAAACCGACTAGCTAAAGTAACGGGTATTGGTGCTTTGGGTACTAACGTGTACTGGTGGTTCTGGTGGATGGCGCTTCGCTTATCCACCCTACAACGTGTACTGGTGGTTCTGGTGGATGGCGCTTCGCTTATCCACCCTACAACGGTTGCTGTTGCTTTCGGTGGATGGCGCTTCGCTTATCCCCCCTACAACGGTTACTGTTGCTTCTGGTGGATGGCGCTTCGCTTATCCACCCTACAACGGTTACTGTTGCTTCTGGTGGATGGCGCTTCGCTTATCCCCCCTACAACGGTTACTGTTGCTTCTGGTGGATGGCGCTTCGCTTATCCACCCTACAACGGTTACTGTTGCTTTCGGTGGATGGCGCTTCGCTTATCCACCCTACGAAATCATTCGAGTAGGTCGGGTAAGCGCAGCGCCACCCGACAAAATCACAAAACTCAAATCTCTACATCGCGATGGCAATCTTTCGAATAAATATAGCTAAACGCCTCGCCGCGCCCGACGCCGTACCCCGCCTGTAGGGAATAGGCGCCCATAAAGATGTAATCGCCTTTCTTCACCGGGATCCATTCGTTATCCAGGTTATAAACGCCCTGGCCGCTCAGGATATACGCCCCGTGCTCCTGCACGTGCGTTTCGATATAGCCGTGGGACGCGCCCGGCGCGAAAGAGAGAATGTGCATGTTCATGTCAAATCCCAGCTCTTTCGGCAGGAAGTCGAGCAGAATCACGTCGCTCATGCCTTCGTATTCGATGCGCTCGAGCTGGTTTTCATTACCGGTGACGCGGTACGGCGCGTGGCCCGGCGTCGCTACATAGCGGCGCTTATAGAGGAACAGCTGGCTATCGGCTTCCTGCGCATTCACAAAAGTCATCAGCTCGCCCGGCGGGCAGTACAGGTAACCCCCTTTGGTGAGGCTGTATTTGTCGTCGCCCGCGCCCGCCGTAATCGCACCGTCTATCACGTACAGGAAGGTTTCAACGCCTTCACCGCCGAAGCCCGCGCTGTTGCCGCCCTGCGCGTGCAGGGTCACCAGATAATCGACAAAGGTCGCGCCAAGCTTCGGCGTCGATAAAATAGTGGTATCGCAGTTTTCAAAACCGGGAATGATATTTTTCACCAGGCCGTCCGGCGTAATCAGCGCATAATTACCGCGTTTGATAATTGAGCGTGAAGCAAGAAGATCTGAAATATAGCCGGTATTATTATTAAGGTATCCCACAGTTAAGTTCTCCCTGGTTTATTGTGCGAAAGGGTTCTTGGTTTCATAAGAGTGCTGATAAATATCATCGGACACTAAATAATTATAAATATCGTCAACGATATCGATGCCGTGCTCGGCGGTCTGCTTTTCATAAACGTCGAGATTCTGGCCCGGATAATAAACCTGCTTAAAGCCCGGAGCCGGAGTAATAGCGTTGAGCTCGGACATGGTTTGCGTCAGCGCTTTACGGAAGGTATCGCCGCCCGAGAAAAAGGCCGGGTTAATAACGATGTGTAATTGCCCGAGGTTGCGGCCGGCGGATAAATCTTCATACATCGAGCTGACGTCTTTGCCAAACGGCAGGCCGAGCAAAATGCCGGACAGCACGTCGATCATCATCATCAGGCCGTAGCCTTTTGGCCCGGCGACGGGCAGCAGCGCGTGGACGGCGAACGGGTCGGTGGTCGGCTTGCCGTTGACGTCCACCGCCCAGCTATCCGGGATGGCTTCGTTGCGCGAACGGGCGTCGAGGATTTTGCCCCATGCCTGCACGGTGGTCGCCATATCAAAGATCACCACGTCGTCGTTTTCACCCGGCGCCGCAAAGGCCAGCGGGTTGGTGCCGTAATAGATTTCAGCGCCGCCAAACGGCACGACCATCGGGTCGGACTGGCAGACGGAAATCCCTACAAGCCCGGCCTGCGCGGCCATATTAACGAAGTAGGACAGCGCGCCGCTGTGGCCCATCTGGCGAACGCCGACGATAGCCACGCCGTTTTCCTGCGCCATTTTGATGGCGTGTTCCATGCCCAATTTGGCGGAAACCTGGCCCGCCGCGTTATCGGCATGCAGAACGGCAGAGCAGGGGCCGGTCTGTTCGAAGCGGAACGCCGGGTTCAGGTTCGTGCCGCCTTTGGAAATCCTTTCTGCGTAATATTCCACGCGCACCGCGCCGTGGGAATGAATGCCGCGCGCGTCGGCAAACACCAGCACTTCCGCCATCGTCGCGGCATATTCTTCCCGAATGCCCGCCGCGGTTAATTTGTCCTGAATGAGTTGATGAAGCTTTTCTCGACTGACTTTCATCTGTCTTCCTTTTTTATGACCCGAAGAGCTTTGTTGCGGATAACATACGCAATAAATAATCTGAAATTGTGATCCAGACGAATAAAATTCCATCGTTAGAATTAATTTGATAATCAGCGTGGGTTCTGTAACTAATTTTAATTAATGCCTGCGCGGCAGATATTTAAATAATTAACCGCCAACTGTTCAAATCTCTTTATCAATAAATAGAGTGTGACGTCTGTCAACTTTACTTTATTTCATGCCGCTTAGCCTGTAGCCCATCACACAGGTGTATTAAGGGCCACGAGGAATAATTATGATTCATGCCTTTATCAAGAAAGGATGCTTTCAGGATTCAGTAAGCTTAATGCTTATTTCACGCAAGCTGAGTGAGGAAGAGGGCGTTGACGATGTGTCGGTGATGATGGGCACCCCGGCCAATAAATCGCTGCTGGAAAACACCGGTTTCTGGCACGACGACTTTGCGCAGGCAACGCCGAACGATATTTGCGTCGCGATCCGCAGCCATTCCGAGGATGCGGCGATAGCCGAGCAGGTCAATCAGAAGCTCGAAGGCGCGCTCGCCGCGCTTGCCCAGGGCAGCGGTTCCGGCCAGCAGCTCACCCAGGTGCGCCGCTGGGAAAGCGCCTGCCAGAAACTGCCGGACGCCAACGTGGTGCTGGTTTCCATCGCCGGGGAGTATGCCGCAGGCGTGGCGGAGCAGGCGCTGGAGGCGGGCAAAAACGTGATGATCTTCTCCGATAACGTCACGCTCGAGCAGGAAATCCATCTCAAAACCCGCGCCCGTGAAAAGGGGCTGCTGGTGATGGGGCCGGACTGCGGCACGGCGATTCTGGCGGGTACGCCGCTGGCCTTCGCCAACGTGATGCCGCAGGGCAACATCGGCGTGATTGGCGCATCCGGCACCGGCATCCAGGAGCTGATTTCGCAGATTGCGCTGGCGGAGCAGGGGATTACCCACGCCATCGGCCTCGGCGGGCGCGACCTGTCTGCCGACGTTGGCGGCCTGAGCGCCATGACCGCGCTTTCCTGGCTTGCGGCCGACCCGCAAAGCCAGGTGCTGGCCTTTGTCTCTAAGCCACCGGCCGAAGCCGTGCGCCAGAAGGTTGTCGCCGCTATGCAGGCCGTCGGCAAGCCTGTCGTGGCGCTGTTCCTCGGGCATAAAGCGGCGGCGCGACGGGACGGCAACGTCTGGTACGCCGAAACCATCGACGAAGCGGCGCGCCTTGCGTGCCTGCTTGCCAACGTAGAGGCCGCGCGCGCGCAAAACCCTGGGCTTGCGGATAAAAAAATCTGCGGCCTGTACACCGGCGGCACCCTCGCGGCGGAAGCGGCAATGCTGCTTGCCGACCGGCTCGGCGTGCAAGTGGATGAACATCATCACCAGGGCACGATGCTGGACGCCGACGGCCACCGCATCAGCGATCTCGGCGACGATTTCTACACCGTCGGCAGGCCGCACCCGATGATCGACCCGACGCTGCGCAGCCAGATGATTGAGGACCTGGCGAACAGGCCGGAGGTCGGCGTGCTGCTGCTGGACGTGGTGATCGGCTACGGCGCGCAGAGCGACCCGGCGGGCGAGCTGGCCCGCGCCATCGGCGTGCTGCGCAAAAACCGCCAGGCGGATGCCCCGCTGGCGATTATTGCCACGGTGACCGGCACGCGGCTCGATCCGCAGTCCCGCTCCGCGCAAATCGCCACGCTGAAAGACGCGGGCGTGCTGGTGATGCACTCGCTGCCGGAAGCCACCCTGCTTGCCTCCACGCTTATTCAACGCCATCCGGCCCGGCCTGAACTGCCGCTGCCCGCACTGCTCGACGGCATCGCCGTTATCAACACCGGCCTGCGGAGCTTTGCGCAAGATTTGCAGGCGACCGCAACGCCGGTGGTGCATTACCAGTGGGCGCCGGTTGCCGGTGGCAATCAAAAACTGGCTCGTCTGTTAGCCCTTTTACAGTAAGAGGTTGTTATGACTACATCTTTGGCTCAGGCCAACTCAAGCGTTATCGAACGCGTTCGTCAGGCTCGTCCCCACTGGCTGGATGTGAAACCGGCGGGCCAGCTTATCAGCGTGCTCAACCAGGGCATGACCCTGCTGCACGCCGGGCCGCCGATGGCCTGGCAGGATATGACCGGCCCGATGAAAGGGGCCTGTATCGGCGCGGCGCTGCTGGAAGGCTGGGCGACGGAAGAAAGCCAGGCGCTGCGCCTGCTGGAAACTGGCGAAGTTAACTTCGTACCCTGCCACCACGTTAACGCCGTTGGCCCGATGGGCGGCATCACCTCGGCCTCCATGCCGATGGTGGTGGTCGAAAACATCACCGAAGGCAACCGCGCGTACTGCAACCTTAACGAAGGTATCGGCAAGGTGATGCGCTTTGGTGCCTACGGCGAGGACGTGCTGAGCCGCCAGCGCTGGATGCGCGACGTGCTGATGCCGGTGCTGAGCGCGGCGCTGAAAACCCTCGAGCGCGGGGTGGACCTGACCGCCATGATGGCGCAGGGCATCACCATGGGGGACGAGTTCCACCAGCGCAACATCGCCTCTTCCGCGCTGCTGATGCGCACGCTCGCTCCGGCCATCATGCGCCTCGAACACGACAGGCAGCAGCTTGCCGAGGTGATGGACTTCCTGAGCGTCACCGACCAGTTCTTCCTTAACCTGGCGATGGCCTACTGCAAGGCGGCGATGGACGCCGGGGCGCAAATCCGCGCGGGCAGCATCGTCACCGCCATGACCCGCAACGGCGACCGGTTCGGCATCCGCGTGAGCGGGCTTGGCGACCGCTGGTTCACCGCGCCGGTCAACATGCCGCAGGGGCTGTTCTTCACCGGCTACACCCAGGATCAGGCCAACCCGGACATGGGCGACAGCGCCATCACCGAAACCTTCGGCATCGGCGGGGCGGCGATGATCGCAGCGCCTGGTGTAACGCGCTTCGTTGGCGCGGGCGGTATGGACGCGGCGCGTTCGGTTTCCGAAGAGATGGCGGAGATCTTCCTCGAGCGCAACATGCAGCTGCCGATCCCCGGCTGGGATTTCCAGGGCGCATGCCTGGGGCTGGATATCCGTCGCGTGGTGGAAACGGGCATCACGCCGCTTATCAACACCGGCATCGCGCATAAAGAGGCGGGCGTCGGGCAAATCGGTGCCGGGACGGTGCGCGCGCCGCTGGCGTGCTTCGAGCAGGCGCTGGAAGCGCTGGCCGAATCCCTGAACCTCTCCTGAGGCCGAACGTGATTAGCGCCCTGCTTGGCAGCCTTCACGCGCCGTCGATTGAGGATAGCTGGCAGGTGGCGGGCCTGTACTCCCGCGCCATCAATCTGGCGGGGGAGTCGGGCAATTTGCTGACGCTGCACCGCGCGGGTAACGGCCTCAGCCCGATGGGCTGGGTGCTGAAAAGCGACGATTTCGACGCCCTGCGCGCCTCGCTCAACGCTGATTCGCCGGTTATCGCCCATACCGGCGGCATTCAGCTTGGGCGCGTGCGTATACGGCAACCGGAACGGCGGTGTTTGCTTCGGCAAATGGCCGCCTGCGACGTGCGTTTGGCTGACGCGCATTATCTGGCGCGCGGCGAAAGCACCGGGCTGTACGGGCCGCTTGCTACGGCCATCGCCCGGCCCATCAACGGCGAGCTGAACAGGCTCAAGCAGCTTTTTCGGCAGGCGATAAAAGGCAAAGAGGTGAACTGGTGCCCGCACCTGGGCAAAGGCCCGGGTCTGACGCCGACGCACGACGATATGCTGGTGGGCATGCTGCTGGCGGCAAGCGTCGCCGGGGCGTTGCCCGACCTGCCGTTTTTTGCCGCATCCAACTGCCTGCGCGCCGCCACGACCCAGGTCAGCGTCGCCTATCTTCAGCACGCGGCGCAGGGCGTTTTCGCCTCGCCGCTGCTCTATTTTGCCAGCGCGCTTGCCGAGCACCGGCGTCTGCCTTTCGCCATCGAACAGCTTCTGGCGCTCGGGCACACCTCCGGGGCCGACACGCTGCTGGGCTTCTGGCTCGGGCAGCAGGCGCTTGGCGCACTGTAAAGGAATGAACATGAAAACTCTGGTCGTCGCCCTTGGGGGCAACGCTCTGCTGCAGCGCGGGGAAGCGCTGACGGTGGAAAATCAATACCGCAATATCGACAAGGTCGCCGCCGCCCTCGGGCAGCTGGCGCAAAAATATCGCCTGGCGCTGGTGCACGGCAACGGCCCGCAGGTTGGGCTGCTGGCCCTGCAAAACCTCGCCTACCGCGACGTCGCGCCTTACCCGCTCGACGTGCTGGTGGCCGAAACGCAGGGCATGATTGGCTATATGCTGGCGCAGCGCCTGGCCCAACGGCCGGGCACGCCGCCGGTTACTACCGTCATGACGCGCATGCTGGTGAACGCCGACGACCCGGCGTTCGGCCAGCCGGAAAAATTCATCGGCCCGGTTTATGATCCGGCGCAGCGGGGGGAGCTTGAAGGCCGCTACGGCTGGACGATGAAGGCCGACGGCCGCTACCTGCGCCGCGTTGTGGCTTCCCCCGCGCCGCTGAAAATCGTCGACGGCGAGGCTATTGAGCTGCTGCTGCAAAATGGCCACATCGTTGTCTGCGGCGGCGGCGGCGGGGTGGCGATGATTGAAGGCGAGGAGGGCGCGCAGGGCGTAGAGGCGGTGATCGACAAAGATCTCGCCGCCGCGCTGCTGGCCCGGCAGATTGGCGCAGACGGCCTGGTGATCCTCACCGACGCCGACGCGGTGTATGAACATTGGGGAACGCCAGCCCAGCGGGCCATTCGCCGCGCCACGCCGGACGAGCTGGCGCCGTTCGCCAAAGCCGACGGTTCGATGGGGCCGAAGGTGGCGGCGGTCAGCGACTACGTGCGCCAGCTTGGCAAACCGGCCTACATTGGCGCGCTGCATCAAATCGACCAGATTCTCGCCGGTGAGGCGGGTACCTGCATAGCGCTATAAACTCAGTTATATTTCGATTTTTATTGCGCCAGGACATATTTCCTGGCGCACTGCTCAATTTTTGTAATACCTATTAAGTAATAGATCCGCTTTAACCGCACGAATCATTAAAAATCCCCCACCCGGAACAATAAATAAGCTGTAATATCTCCGCGAAAATAATAATCAGGTTACTAAGGTTTATAAATGAACATCAAAATGCGCGTTCTTCCGAAGCTTGTGGGTGCAGGCCTGCTGCTGGGGATGGCCTCTTTCGCGGCCAATGCTGAAATCACTCTCTTAAAACAGGATCCGCAGGCGGGCGACCCGTTAAGCCGCCTGAATTTCACCTTCGGCGGGAGCATTCGTCCGCAGTTTAATATGATGACCGGCGACGGTGATAAAGGCTCATATAAGCGTAACGGCTTTGACGGCGGCACCCGTTTCCGCTTCGCGGCAGACTATTACCTGTTCGACGATATTAGCTGGATCAGCTATTACGAACTGGGTGTTAATATTCCGGCGGTATTCGACTGGGATAACCATTATGCGGAAGGGGCGAACGACACCTCTCGCCGCATGCTGTACACCGGCCTGAAAAGCAAAACCTGGGGTACGTTAACCTTCGGCCAGCAGAACAGCGTGTACTACGACGTGGTCGGCGCGAAAACCGATATCTGGGACTACGACATGATCGGCCAGGCACCGGGCAACGGCATCAACGGCGACTACGACGGCTCCTACCGTTCTCGCAAAATGCTGAAGTACAAAAACACCTTCGGCGATGCGGACGTGTACGCGTCCTACCTGTTCGACGACGGCGAATACCTGCCGGGCAACGGCCTGCGCTACAAGCGTAAAGGCGGCGGCTCGCTGGGCGTGGATTACCATCTGACCAAAGACCTGACCTGGGGTACGGCGTGGAACTACACCCGTGCGGAAATGCGCAATCCGGGCAACAGCGACAGCAAAACCTACGACCAGAACATCCTCGGTACCGCGCTAAGCTGGAAACCGGATGCCTGGACGTTCAGCGTCGGCGGCGGCTGGTATCAGAACTTTATGACCACCAAAAAAGTCGACGTGAACAACTACTTCGCGGGCGACGCGTGGGGCGTGGAATACTTCGCGGGCTACACCATCCCGGTTGGCCAGTACGCGCTGAAAACCGTGCAGCCTTACTTTATGGGCGATCGCATCGAATACGTTAACGGCCGCAACTACCTGCGCACCGACAACGGCGTGGGCGTAAGCTTCCAGCTGGACTACGGTTTCCGCGTAGATTACGAACACGTATTCACCTCCAGCACCGACGATCTGGGCGACATGAACCTGGTCCGTCTGCGTTACGATTTCTAATCGTACAGGGGCGGGTAAAGCCATTTTACCCGCCCAAAAATCTGCAATTCTGCGGTGCGTTTCATCACGCCTGCGAGCCGCCTCGAAGTTTGAATATCCGCCCTGAAATCCCATATTTTTACTGTTGACTTGTACAGTGGTGTTAACGTACTTATAGCCAGCATCGCCTCCCTTCTCCAAAAAAAGCGGAGCGTCGGCATGGATCTTTTTCTTTCTGGTTTACATATTGTAAACCAAATAAATGGCTGTTATGATGTTCACATAATGTAAACGGAGTGCATAGGATGCATGTGATTTCTAAGGAACCTTTTCTCGCGGCTTCTCTGAAATATTCCAATATCAGTGTCGCGTTACTGGCAACATACAAACAATTGAGTGAAAAGGACTTTATCAGCCCAGCCGATTTGAAAAATCAGTTTCCAAGCCTTGATAACTTTAAATACAGAGATAAATGGTGGGTCATTGACGTTGGAGGCAATAGCTTACGAATAATAGCCTATATCAACTTTATAAATAAAAAGGTGTTCGTAAAACATATTGTTACCCATGCGGAATATGACAAACTGTCAAGGTATTACCGGGAGAATAGAGAATGATTAAAGATACAGCTAAAGCATTAGAAGCCACTAAACAGTTAGTTGCTGCAATCCCCCTGCTGGGGGACAGCGCCTCAGAGAGTGATTACCGAAATGCGCTGGAAATGGTTGAATATCTAATAGAGAACGATGATACGAATCCTTTAATCGATTTTCTGGCGCTAAAAATTACAGATTATGAAAAAAGAAATGAGAGATTCGCCGATTTTAATAAGGCTATAGAAGATATGCCCACAGGCGTTGCTGCATTAAGAGTGCTGATAGATCAGCATAATCTTACCTACGCAGATCTGAAGGAAGAAATTGGTTCAAAATCATTGGTAAGCCAGATTTTGTCCGGTGATCGGTCATTAACCATCTCGCATATAAAAGCACTTGCCGAAAGATTTGGCGTCAGGCCAGACTTATTTATATAAGATTGATCTTGAGTCCCGTATTTGTAGCCTGAGTGATCAGCCCCCCGTGCCTGCTTACGAATTATAAACAGGCACCGCTTCGTTATACCCATTTCAACTACCCTTATTCCTTTTTCGCAATTACTCCTCGCGGCAGTTTATGTCATCTTAATCGCTGGTTTTGATTCAGCGACTTACGGAGCGGCCCGGCACCGATCGGGCGGCCACAACACAGCACGCACATTCATGTTAGGGAGAATATATGGGAATCCGTCACGGCCTTCGTTTTGCAAGCGCAGCACTGCTTCTGGCGAGTGGTTTAAACCTGGCGCACGCCGCCGATGATAAGACCATTACCTTTGGCGTCGCGCCCGGTCCTTATGGCGACATGGTTAAGCAGGCTATTGCGCCGTCGCTAAAAGAGAAGGGCTATAAGGTGGTGGTGCGCGAGTTCAGCGACTACGTTCAGCCGAACATGGCGCTCGCTAACGGCAGCATCGACGCCAACCTGTTCCAGCACAGCCTCTATTTCAACAAATTCACCGCCGACAAAGGCCTCAAGCTTACCAAACTGCTGACCGTGCCTACCGCCGGAATGGGGCTTTATTCCCACAAGGTGAAGAGCCTCGGCGAGTTGAAAAAGGGCGATATCGTCACGCTGTCGAACGACCCGACAAACCTGGCTCGCGGCCTGCGCTTCCTGCAGTCGATGGAGCTGATTACCATCAAAGACAATATCGACCCGACGAAGGCGTCCGAGCGTGATATCGCCAGCAACCCGAAAGGCCTGGTGTTTAAGCCGCTGGAAGCCGCGCAGCTGCCGCGCACGCTGGACAGCGCCTCCGCCGCGCTGGTTAACGGTAACTTTGCGATTGCCGCGGGCCTTGACCTGAATTCTGCGCTCAAGCAGGAACACCTTGACGAAAACCTCAAGAATATCATTGCAGTGCGTAGCGAAGATGCGGACAAACCTTTCGCGAAGGATATCGTAGAAGTGGTCAAATCCCCGGCCTACCGGGCGGTGATTGACGATCCGAAAAACATCTTCAACGCCTTCCAGAAACCAGACTGGATGACGCAGGCCGCTCAACGGTAACTCCGCATTATCCGGGCAGGCGGGATGTCTGCCCATCGTGGTCGACTCCGAGGTTTTCATGATTGAGATAGAAAAGGTCTGCGTGGATTTTCCCACCGGCCGCAGCCAGACCAGCCGGGCGGTGGATAACGTCAGCCTGCGCATCGCGTCCGGCGAAATATTTGGCATTGTCGGCACTAGCGGCGCGGGGAAAAGCACCCTGCTGCGCACGCTGAATGCCCTACAACGCCCGAGCCAGGGCAGCGTCAAAGTTGCCGGGACGGAAATTACCGCGCTGGAAGGTGGGGCGCTTCGCAAGGCGCGCCAGCGCATCGGCATGATCTTTCAGCACTTCAACCTGATGCACACCCGCACCGTCAGCCAGAACGTGGCGTTTAGCCTGAAGGCGGCGGGCTGGGAACGCGGCAAAATCGCGCCGCGCGTGGCGGAAATCCTCAAGCTGGTGGGCCTCGAAGATAAGGCCGGCCGCTACCCGGCGCAGCTTAGCGGCGGGCAAAAACAGCGTGTGGGCATCGCGCGCGCCATCGCCAACCATCCTGACGTGCTGCTGTGCGATGAGCCAACGTCGGCGCTGGATCTGGAAACGTCGGCCACTATCCTGGCGCTGCTCAAGCAGATTAATCAGCAGCTTGGCATCACCATCGTGCTGATCACCCATGAGATGAACGTGATCAAATCGATCTGCGACCGGGTGGCGGTGATGTCCGGCGGCAAAGTGGTGGAGGCGGGGGAGGTGTTCGATATCTTCGCCCATCCGCAGCACGCGTTTACCCGCCAGCTGGTGTCGCACACGCTTAACCTCAGGCTGCCCGAACGCCTGCAGCAGCATCTGCACGGCTCGCTGCTGAAGATTTTGTTTATCGGCGATTCTGCGGAACAGCCTGTGCTTTCAGACGTGGCGGTGAAGTTTGGCGTGGCGGTGAACATTCTGCACGGCAAAATCGAATACATTGGTGAAAAGGCGCTGGGGATCCTGGTGGTTCAGCTCACCGCCCCGCATAACCCAACCGCGGTGGATGCTGCCGTGGAACATATTCGCGTTCGTACGGCCCAGGTGGAGGTGATCAATGGATGATTTAGTCGCGGACCTGCTGCTCGCGTTTAACGAAACCTTCCAGATGCTCGGCATCTCGACGGTGCTGGCTATCGTCGGCGGCCTGCCGCTCGGCTTCCTGATTTTTGTTACCGACCGGCACCTGTTCTGGCAGAACCGGCTGCTGAACGTGTTCAGCTCGGTGGTGGTGAACATCGTGCGCTCGGTGCCGTTTGTGATCCTGCTGGTGCTGCTTCTGCCGCTGACGCAGTTTCTGCTGGGTAACACGATTGGGCCAATTGCGGCCTCGGTTCCACTTTCCGTCGCGGCGATCGCGTTTTACGCGCGTCTGGTTGACGGGGCGCTGCGCGAGGTGGATCGCGGGATTATCGAGGCGGCGCTGGCGTTTGGCGCAAGCCCGATGCGCATCATCTGCACCGTCCTGCTGCCGGAAGCCAGCGCGGGCCTGCTGCGCGGGTTAACCATTACGCTGGTTAGCCTGATCGGCTACTCGGCGATGGCCGGCATAGTGGGCGGCGGGGGCGTGGGGGATCTGGCGATTCGCTACGGCTATTACCGCTACGAAACCCAGGTAATGGTGGTGACCGTGGTGGCGCTGATCGTGCTGGTGCAGGTGGTGCAAATGGCGGGGGACTATCTGGCCCGCCGCGCGGATAAGCGCGACCGGCACTAGGATTATTTTGCCTGGCTGACGTAGCTGCTGCTGCGCAGCCAGGATTCAACCTGCCTATAATCCCCGCGAAACACGATTTGCCCCGCTTTTTTGCCCAGCTGGTAGCGGTACATCGGGTCGTAATATTCTTCCAGCAGCGGCGCAAGCCACGCCAGATGCCCGTCGCTTAAGCCGGTCTTGCGCTGGTGTTCGAGCGCCTTGTCCAGCACCATGGTGAACTGCTGGAAACGTTCCATGCCCAGGCGGCGGCGAATGGCGAACAGGCCGTGATGCAGGTATTCGCCGTAGTGTCGCCACGCGGTTTCTTCATCGCTTACGGACAAAAACGCGGCGCTCATCTGCTCGAAGTATTCGTTTTTCAGGCGCTCCAGGCGCACCTCGAACGGGTCTTCAATCACCACAATCGGCGAACGCGTCATGTTTTCTCTGAAGGTTTCCGGGATGTGGCGCGAGCCGATCATGCGGCCTTCGTCTTCGATAATCCAGGTCACCGGCGCGCCCTCGCTCTTTTTCAGCAGCGTGACGGCAAGGTTGTTTTCGAAGCTCGCCTGTGAAGGCTGCTCGACGATCGTGCGGCCAAACGAGGAGCCGCGGTGGCGCGCCAGCCCTTCAAGATCGACGCCGGTAGGCAGCGAGCGGATCAGGATGGTTTTGCCGCAGCCGGTGTTGCCGCTGACCATGATCATCGGCCACGTCGCGCGTGCTTCAATGGTCTGTACTGCGAAGTGGCGTAGCGCCTTGTAACCGCCGTCTACCAGCGGGTAGTTCACGCCCGCTTCGCGCAGCCACTGCTGGACGATATGCGAACGCATGCCGCCACGCGCGCAGCACAGATAGCCGTCGGGATGGAGCCGACACTGCTCGAGCCACCTTTCAAGGCGCGCGGCTTTGGTCTTGCCGTTGACCAGAATATGGCCCAGCTCAACCGCCGCCTGCTGCCCGCGCTGCTTGTAGCAGGTGCCGACGGCCGCTCGTTCTTCATCCGACATCAGCGGCAGATTAAGCGCGGCGGGCATAGCGCCCTGGCTGAATTCAACCGGCGCGCGCACGTCGATAAGCGGGGTATCGGTGCGCAGCAGCTGTTCGTAATGTTGAGAGTCGGGACGAGCGTTAATCATGCATAAACCTTAAGACGAATGGGGCGAAACGAGGGGGATTGTGCGCTGGCTGGGCATGAAAAGAAAGAGGGGAAAGTGCGGCGGGTATTTTATAAAAAGGAATATGTCGGATGGCGCTGCGCTTATCCGACCTACAAATCGGCCTGTAATACCGTGCATCTTGTCGGATGGCGCTGCGCTTATCCGACCTACAAACCGACCTAAATACCGGGTATTTCGTCGGATGGCGCGTTGCTTATCCGACCTACAAACCGACCTACGATACCGTGCGTCTTGTCGGATGGCGCTGCGCTTATCCGACCTACAAACTGTTTAAATTATTGTTGGATGGCGGCCTACGCCTTACCCGACCTACGGCTCCGGATGATTCGTAGGGCGGGTAAGCGAAGCGCCACCCGCCGCAAACGTAGCTACTTAAGAAGCTTGCTCTGCGCCCAGGCGATGCCGCTCGCATAGTCCGGGGACAGCAGCGGAACCAGCGCCTCGAGCGACGCGCTCATCCTGTCGGTATCGCTGTCGTTTAGGTTGAGATGCCCGACCTTGCGGCCTTCGCGCACCTCTTTGTCGTACCAGTGCAGGTGCACCAGCGGCAGCTTCAGCCAGTTATAGTTCAGCTCGGAGCCAATCAGGTTGATCATCACCGACGGGGCGTTAACGACAGGCTGCGGCAGCGGCAAATCGACAATCGCGCGCAGATGCAGCTCGAACTGGCTGATGGACGCGCCGTTCTGCGTCCAGTGCCCGCTGTTGTGCACGCGCGGGGCCAGCTCGTTAATCAGCAGGCCGGACGGGGTGACAAAGCACTCCATCGCCATCACGCCGACGTAGTTCAGTTCGTGCATCACGGCGCTGAGCATGTCTTCCGCTTCGCTTTGCTGCTCGGCGTTGGCGTGCGGGAAGGCGACGCTTGCGCGCAGAATGCCGTCCTGGTGCAGGTTGTGCGTCAGCGGATAAAACACCGTGCTGCCGTCGTGGCCGCGCGCGCCGACAAGCGAAACTTCGCCGGAAAAGTTAATGCCCTGCTCAACGATGCACTCGCCGTAGCAGTCGTCCGGCAGTTGGTTGGTTTCGCCGCGGCGTAAACGCCACTGGCCGCGACCGTCGTAGCCGCCGACGCGGCGTTTAACGATCGCCAGATCGCCCAGCGTTTCAAAAACGTCGGCCCATTCGTCGCGGCTGGAAAGCAGCTGCCACGGGGCGGTTGCCAGCCCCAGCCTGTCGAACATCTCTTTCTGCGTCAGGCGGTCGGCGATAATCGGGAAGACATCGCGGTTCACAAAGGCGTTGTGGCGCGCCAGCTCGCGGGTAAGGGCGGTTTCGGGCCAGCGCTCGATTTCAGCGGTGATCACGCTCTGCGCGAAGGGGACGGCTTCCGGCTCGGCGTCAAGCCCCACGGGATACACCGCGATGCCCAGCGGCTCGCCCGCCTGGCGCAGCATTCTGCCCAGCTGGCCGTTGCCTAAAACGCAGACGCGCTTCATGCCTCACCCCGCGGGTCCGGATTTTCCAGCACTTCTTCGGTCTGCGCGTTGCGCCATGCGGCCAGACGCTTGTGCAGCGCGTGGTCGTGCAGGGCAAGGATTTGTGCTGCCAGCAGCGCCGAGTTTGCCGCACCGGCTTTGCCAATCGCCAGCGTGCCCACCGGAATACCGCGCGGCATCTGTACGATGGAATAGAGGCTGTCCACGCCGCTTAACGCAGCACTTTGCACCGGCACGCCCAGCACCGGCACCAGCGTTTTAGCCGCCAGCATGCCCGGCAGATGCGCAGCACCGCCCGCGCCCGCGATAATCACCTGGTAACCGTTGCTTTCGGCCTGTTCGGCAAAGCTAAAGAGTTTATCCGGCGTGCGGTGTGCGGAAACGACTTCGACGTGGTGCGGGACTTCAAGCGCGGTAAGGATTTCTGCTGCAAACTGCATGGTGGCCCAGTCACTTTTGGAACCCATGACAATGGCGATACGCGCCGGGGTCTGGTTGGAGGACATGCGTCTCAAAACTCCTGTGGAAGTGCAAACATCACCGAACGTCGGGCGGTCGGTCAGAAGGAGTGTGAGAATACCATGAACATCGGACAAGGAAAACGGTTGCGTGGTTAACAAAGCGGCGAAAAACGGCCTTGCGACTTAAAAATCGAACGCGATAAGCTCGACGTCTTCGGGGGTGACTTTGATCATCGAACCTTCCGTATGCCATGCGCCCAGCACGCAGCGGAAAGCGGGTTTGCCGTTTGCGGTCAGGGAGTGAATTTCCGGGCGATGCGTGTGGCCGTGGATCATCCACTGCACGTCGCGGCGGGTGAGGGCGTCGACAACCGCCTGCTGATTCACGTCCATAATGGAGAGGGATTTGCTGCTATTGGCAGCCTTGCTTCCGGCGCGCATTTTGGCGGCCACGCGTTTGCGGATAAACAGCGGCAGCGCGAGGAACAGCCGTTGCAGCCAGGGCTGGTGCACCTTCTGGCGAAACGCCTGGTAGCCGTTGTCGTCCGTGCAAAGCGTATCGCCGTGCAGAATGAGCACCCTGCGGCCGTACAGATCGAGGACTTTTTCTTCCGGCAGCAGCGTCATGCCGCTCAGGCGGGCAAAGCGCCTGCCGAGCAGGAAATCGCGGTTGCCGTGGATGAAATAGCAGGGGACGCCTGAATCAACCAACGCTTTGATGGCTAAAGCGATTTCGCCGTGCAGCGGTTCGGGATCGTCGTCGCCAATCCAAGCTTCAAACAGGTCGCCGAGGATGTACAGCGCCTGCGCTTCCCGCGCCGTGCCTGCCAGAAAACGCAGAAAACCGGCGGTTATCGCCGGTTCTTCTGAGCAGAGATGTAAATCTGCAATAAACAGGATCATCGACGGCGAATTACTCGCTGACGGTGACGCTGTTAATAATGACGTCTTCTTTCGGCACGTCCTGATGCATGCCGCTGCGGCCGGTGGAAACGCCCTTGATTTTATCAACCACGTCCATGCCTTCAACCACTTCGGCAAATACGCAGTAGCCCCAACCCTGCAGGCTTTCGCCGCTGAAGTTCAGGAAGTCGTTATCTGCCACGTTGATGAAGAACTGTGCGCTTGCGGAGTGTGGTGCCTGGGTGCGAGCCATCGCCAGGGTGCCACGGGTGTTTTTCAGGCCGTTGTTTGCTTCGTTCTGAATGGTGTCTTTGGTTTCTTTCTGCTTCATGCCAGGTTCAAAACCGCCGCCCTGGATCATAAAACCGTTGATCACACGGTGGAAAATGGTGTTGTCGTAGAAACCTTCGCGGCAGTAGTCCAGGAAGTTTTTAACGGTAATTGGCGCTTTATCGTCAAAAGTTTTGATGATGATATCACCGTGATTAGTGTGAAAAGTAACCATGCTCTGCATCCTATATTAGTCAGACAGTGTTCCGGCAGACGGTGCCGCCACACAAGGTGGTTGTTATAGCATAACTGCACTTGATCATCACCTTGCAAAGCGTACTGCTTCCGTGTGAAATTTTGAGGTAACATACACGCCAATTCTTATTACACACGCTGACACGGAATCTCCTGATGTTAAAAATCTTCAATACAATGAGTCGTCAAAAAGAGGAATTCAAACCTATTCATGCCGGAGAAGTTGGCATGTACGTGTGTGGTATCACCGTTTACGACCTGTGTCACATCGGCCATGGCCGTACCTTCGTGGCGTTTGACGTCGTTGCCCGCTACCTGCGTTTTATCGGCTACAAGCTGAAGTACGTGCGCAACATCACCGATATTGACGATAAAATCATTAAACGCGCCCACGAAAACGGCGAAGATTTTGTTGCGCTGGTGGACAGGATGGTCGCCGAAATGCACAAAGATTTCGACGCGCTCAACATTCTGCGCCCGGACAGCGAGCCGCGCGCCACCAAACATATCCCGGAAATCATCGAAATAGTTGAACAGCTTATCGCGCGCAACCACGCCTACGTGGCCTCGAACGGCGACGTGATGTTTTCGGTGGAAACCGACCCGTCCTACGGCAAGCTTTCACGCCAGGATCTGGATCAGCTGCAGGCCGGCGCGCGCGTGGAAGTTGCCGCAGACGTGAAGCGCAACCCGATGGACTTCGTGCTGTGGAAGATGTCCAAGCCGGGCGAGCCAAGCTGGCAGTCACCGTGGGGTGAAGGCCGTCCGGGCTGGCACATTGAATGTTCGGCGATGAACTGCAAGCAGCTCGGCAACCATTTCGACATTCACGGCGGCGGCTCAGACCTGATGTTCCCGCACCATGAAAACGAAATCGCCCAGTCCACCTGCGCACATGACGGCGAGTACGTGAACACCTGGATGCACTCCGGCATGGTGATGGTTGACCGCGAGAAAATGTCCAAATCGCTGGGCAACTTCTTCACCGTGCGCGACGTATTAAAGTATTACGACGCGGAAACCATTCGCTACTTCCTGATGTCCGGCCACTATCGCAGCCAGCTGAACTACAGCGAAGAGAACCTCAAGCAGGCGCGTACTTCGCTGGAGCGCCTGTACACCGCGCTGCGCGGCACGGACAGCGCCGCACAGCCCGCCGGTGGCGAAGCGTTCGAAGCCCGCTTCCGTGATGCCATGGACGACGACTTCAACACGCCGGAAGCCTATTCCGTGCTGTTCGACATGGCGCGCGAAGTAAACCGCCTGAAAGCGGAAGATGTGACGGCGGCAAACGGCCTTGCGGCGGCGCTGCGCCAGCTTTCCGGCGTGCTGGGCCTGCTGGAGCAGGACCCGGAAGCCTTCCTGCAGAGCGGCGCACAGGCGGACGACGGCGAAGTAGCTGAAATTGAAGCGCTTATCAAGCAGCGTAACGACGCTCGTAAGTCCAAAGACTGGGCGCTTGCCGACCAGGCGCGCGACCGTCTGAACGAGATGGGCATCGTGCTGGAAGACGGCGCGCAGGGCACGACCTGGCGCAGAAAATAGCATTTTTCTAAGAAAAACCTCAAAAAGCGGCGAAAGCCGCTTTTTTTATCGGCTAAGATATCAGTAATAAAAATGAACAAAGGATCGGACATGAATAATGCTGATGGTTCGGTGAAGACGCCGATGACGCTTACTGCTTATCCGGAGCGGCCAAATGCTGAATTTGAAACTTTGGGTGCTTTACTGACTCCCCTTGGCACGCCCTGCACGCTTGAGCAGGGCGAAGCGGTCGATGCGTTTGAAGATGGCCAACAGTCGATTTTTATCTTTAGCGAGGGTTTGTTCAGGTTTGTGCGCGGATTGGATGAGCTTACGCTTACCACCGCGCGCGCGCCGATGATTTTTGGCCTTACCGAAGCCGTGCGGCCACGCGGCTCCTGGTATCTGGTCGCGCAGAGCACCTGCAAGGGCTACAGAATACCCGCGAGCGTTGCCCTGGACGCGATAACCGAGCATCAGCAGTGGCAAACGGTGGCAGCTATTTTCGCCTGGTTCCTGCAGGTATTTTCGGCGCGCGACGAGCAGCTGGTAGGCGTCAACTCCTACACGATGATTCGCAATAAGCTGATGGAGTTAGGCGATATGTCCCTGGAGCTGCGTCGTGACATTAACGTCGCTGATTACATTCAGCAGCGCACGCAGCTGGCGCGCAGCACGATAATGACGATTCTGGGCGAGCTGAGAAAGGGCGAATACATCGAGATAAGACGCGGCAGGCTGCTGGGGATCCGGCATTTGCCGAAGGATTATTGATGTGGAAAAGTCGGATGGCGCTGGCGCTTATCCGACCTACGGTAAGGGCATATATTGATAACGTCGGACGAAGCGAGTGCTTATCCGGCGCTAGTTTTGTACGGTGGATAAGCGAAGCGCCATCCACCGCTGCCGCCCATCAAGAATTGCGAATCAAATAATCAAACGCGCTTAGGGAAGCTTTAGCGCCTTCGCCCGTCGCGATAATAATCTGCTTGTAAGGCACGGTTGTGCAGTCGCCCGCCGCAAATACGCCCTTCACGGTCGTTTCGCACTTCGCATCGATGATGATTTCGCCCATGCGGTTGCGCTCAACGCTGCCTTCCAGCCAGTTGGTGTTCGGCAGCAGGCCTATCTGCACGAAAATCCCCGCCAGCGCGATGTCGTGCACGGCTTCGGTTACGCGGTCTTTATACTGCAGGCCGGTCACCTTGCTGCCGTCGCCTTTCACTTCCAGCGTTTGCGCGTTCAGAACGACGTCGACGTTGCTCAGGCTGCGCAGTTTGTTCTGCAGCACCTGGTCGGCCTTCATCTCTGGGGCAAATTCCAGCAGCGTTACGTGCTCAACCAGGCCTGCCAGATCGATTGCCGCCTCCACGCCGGAGTTGCCGCCGCCGATCACCGCCACGCGCTTGCCTTTAAACAGCGGGCCGTCGCAGTGCGGGCAGTAGGTTACGCCCTTGGTGCGGTACTGGTCTTCGCCCGGCACGTTCATGTTGCGCCATTTTGCGCCGGTGGCAATGATGATGCTGCGCGCGCTCAGGGTAGCGCCGGACGCGGTCTGAATCTGGTGTAAACCCCCTTCGGACGCCGCCGGAATCAGCCTGCTTGCGCTCTGGGTATCAATCACGTCCACGTCGTAATCATCAACGTGGGCCTTCAGCGCGCCAGCCAGCTTCTGGCCTTCGGTTTTCGGCACGGAAATATAGTTTTCGATATCAACGGTATCCAGCACCTGGCCGCCAAAGCGCTCGCCCATCAGGCCGGTACGAATGCCTTTACGTGCCGCATAAACCGCCGCCGCCGCGCCCGCAGGGCCGCTGCCGACGATCAGCACGTCGTAGGCTTCGCGTTTGTTCAACGCTTGTGCTGCGCGTTTTTCCGCGCCGGTGTCAATTTTGCCGACGATTTCAGCCAGCGTCATGCGGCCCTGGCCGAACTCTTTACCGTTCAGGAATACCGCCGGAACGCCCATCACGTTGCGTTCCTGAATTTCATTCTGATACACGCCGCCGTCAATGGCGGTATGGGTGATGCGCGGATTCAGCACGCTCATCAGGTTCAGCGCCTGCACCACGTCCGGGCAGTTGTGGCACGACAGCGAATAGTAGGTTTCAAAATGGAAATCGCCGTCGATGTCGCGGATCTGATCGAGCAGATCCTGGGATTCTTTCGACGGGTGTCCCCCGGTCTGTAACAGTGCCAGCACCAGAGAAGTAAATTCGTGGCCGAGCGGGGAGCCGGCAAAGCGCGGGCCCTTGTCGGAACCTGGGTTAGTAATCAAAAACGACGGCTTGCGCACCGGCAGGTCGTTATTAATGCTAAAGGAAACTTTGTCAGATAATTCAGCGATTTCTGCCAGCAGTTCCTTAATCTCCGATGACTTAGCACCGTCATCCAGAGTGGCGATCAACTCAACAGGTTTAGTGAGTCTCTCAAGGTAGGCCTTGAGTTGGGTTTTCATGTTGGTATCGAGCACGAGTCTCTCCCTGAAGGCAAAAACGTAATAGGTCGCTATCGTCTTGAACGTCAAGTTAATGTCGGGAGGCGCTGCGCTTGCCCGACCTACAAAAAGCGGTTGTAGGGTGGATAAGCGAAGCGCCACCCACCTTCTGAAAAAAGGGCGGTAGAACCGCCCTGGGAAACAAACTGCTTAGATTTTACCGACCAGGTCCAATGACGGTGCCAGAGTCGCTTCGCCTTCTTTCCATTTAGCCGGGCAAACTTCGCCTGGGTGAGAAGCAACGTACTGAGCCGCTTTCACTTTACGCAGCAGGTCAGAAGCGTCACGGCCAATGCCTTCAGCGGTCACTTCGATAGCCTGGATGATGCCCTGTGGGTCAACGATAAAGGTACCGCGGTCCGCCAGGCCTTCGTCTTCACGCATGTTTTCGAAGTTGCGGGTCAACGCGCCGGTTGGGTCGCCGATCATCGCATATTTGATTTTGGCGATGGTTTCGGAGCTGCTGTGCCATGCTTTATGGGTGAAGTGGGTATCGGTAGACACAGAGTAGATATCTACGCCCAGCTTCTGGAATTCTTCGTAATGGTCAGCCACGTCGCCCAGTTCGGTTGGGCATACAAAGGTAAAGTCAGCTGGATAGAAGAAGAAAACGCTCCAGCGGCCTTCTACGTCCTGCTCGGTAACTTCAATGAACTCACCGTTTTTAAAAGCGCTGTTTTTGAATGGTTTGATTTTTGTATTAATTAAAGACATCTGTACTTCCTCCGTTTTGCGATGGGAGAAAGGTACCGAACTTGAAGGCTTATCTCTAATGGGTAGGTTTTATCGAATCAATAAGCCATACCTTACAACCTGAATAACCGGCAAAGAAAAAGGCCACCCGTTGCGGGGTGGCCTCTTAATGTTGCGCGTTACAATTCCACTTTAAAAAATTATAACAGCGCCGGAATTACAGCATCGAAGCGGCGGCACGGTCAATCTTCCGGCCGATTGTAGTAACGATGGCTGCGATAGATTTTTCCGATTTACGTCCGTTATTGAACAATTCCGCAATGCAGCACAGTTTTGTGACAGACAAATTGCAACGCTATGCCTTCGACGCTAGATTTAAGCGCCCGGAATCTCTCTGGGCCGGGCGTCGCGCCGGGTGGCGTCCAATTTAATGAGGATCAGGCAGTTGTCGGAATTGCTTTCAATCGTGTTGTTTGTGGCAGCCATCGCTGTATATGCCGTTAAAGCCGGGCGAAATATCTGGTGGTTTAGCTCTATTCTGGTGGTTTTGGCTCTGTATATCGTGCTGAACGTGACGCTGGTGGCCAGCAACTACTTCACCGGAGAGGGCATCAACGACGCCGTGCTTTATACGCTGACCAGCAGCCTGACGGGCGCGGGCATCGGTAAATACGTCCTGCCGGGGCTCGGCGTGCTCGTTGCGCTGGTTGCGGTCTTTGGCATGCTGACGTGGGTGCTGCGCCGCCGTAAAGGGCATCCGCATCATTTTGGCTACAGCCTGCTGGCCGTGGTGCTGGCGCTGGCGTCCGTCGATGCGTCCCCCGCGTTCCGCCAGGTCGCGGAGCTGGTGAAGTCTCAGACCCGCAAAGGCGATTCCGATTTCGACGCGTATTATAAAGTCCCGCACGGCGTCATTAATAATCCCAAGCTGAACCTGGTTTATATTTACGGCGAAAGCCTTGAACGTACCTATTTCCAGCCGGAGCTGTTTCCGGATCTCGCGCCGGAATTAACCGGTCTGAAAGATTCCGGCATGGACTTCAGCCATACCGGCCAGCTGCCGGGCACCGACTACACCATTGCCGGGATGGTTTCCTCCCAGTGCGGCATTCCGCTGTTTGCGCCGTTTGAGGGCAACTCGTCGGCCTCCATGTCGAGCTTCTTCCCGAAAAACGTCTGCCTCGGCGATATTCTCAAAGCCTCCGGCTACGAAAACTACTTTATGCAGGGCGCGGACCTGCGCTTTGCGGGCAAAGACGTCTTCTTGCAGTCACACGGCTTTGACCACATGTACGGCGCCCAGGAGCTGAAAAGCCTGGTCGCCGACCCAACCTACAGAAACAACTGGGGTTTCTACGACGATACCGTGCTCGAAGAGGTGTACGAGAAGTACGTTGAGCTATCGAAGGCCGACAAGCGCTTCTCGCTCTTTACGCTGACGGTAGACACCCATCATCCGGACGGCTTTATCTCTAAAACCTGCAAACGCCGCAGCTACACCTTCGACGGCAAGGTGAATCAGTCGTTCAGCGCGGTGGCCTGTAGCCAGGAGCATATCGCCGCGCTAATAGAAAAGATTAAGGCGTCACCGTATTTTAAAAATACCGTCATCGTGGTTTCTTCCGACCACCTGGCGATGAATAATACGGCCTATAAATATCTCAATAAGCAGGAGCGCGATAATTTATTCTTTATTATTCGCGGCGATAAGCCGGAGCAGAAATTAATTCCGGTAAAACGCAGCACTTTAGATAACGGCGCAACGGTGCTGGATATTCTGGGCGGCGATAATTATATCGGACTTGGCCGCAGCAGTATTTCCGGCGAGTCGCTGTCTTCCTTATTCATGAATATCAAAGAGAAGATCGTTGAGTGGAAGCCGGACGTAATCGACCTGTGGAACTTCCCGAAAACCATCACCGAATACGCCATCGACCAGAAGAAAAACACCTTCAGCTACTCCGGGGCGCACTTCAAAATGCCGCTGCTGCTGCGTATTTCGGACAACAAAATCGAGCCGCTGCCGGAAAGCGAATACTCCGCGCCGCTGCGCTACCAGCTTGCTGATTTCTCAGCGAAAGATAAGTTTATCTGGGTCGACCGCTGCTTCAAAATGGCGCGCCTGTGGGAGCCTAAGCTTGCGCTCTCAACCGGCCTGTGCGTGTCGCAAGGCCAGCTCGGCGGCAGGCCTTCGGTACGCCTGATTGAGGCGGAGCAGGAGCAGCATCCGGTGACGTTCGCCCAAGAGCAGCTCGACAAAGACCGCTTTAACCAGAGCGTGGCGACGCTGAAAATCGATGAAAACGCCATTCGCTACAGCGCGGACAGCTTTATCTTCAGCGTGCCGGGCGCGCCGCAGAACGTGAAGCAGTTCAGCGGCATTTCCCGTCCGGAGGCCTGGGGCCGCTGGTCGAACGCCAACCTGGCCCCGGCGGTGAAGATTGAGTACGCCGAACCGCTGCCGGAGAAATTCGACCTGGTGATCGTCGCCAAAGCCTTCGGGCCAAACGTCGGCAAGGCGGTGCCGGTGAAGGTCGGCAGCCAGCAGCAGGAGCTGACCCTGGGCGAGCAGCTCAGCACCACCACGCTGCACTTCGAAAACCCGGAACGCAGCAGCCTGCTTGAAATTATTCCGCCGCAGCCGCAGCTCTCCAACGAGGGCAATATTCTCGGCCATGAACCGCGCAAGCTGGGGATTGGGATGGAGGATATTCGGGTGGTGCCGGCGGGATAAGGGATAGAGATAAGTCGGGTGGCGCTGCGCTTACCCGACCTACGTATCGTACAGGGTGGGTAAGCGCAGCGCCACCCACCGCAAAATCAAACCTTACACAAACGCGCCGCCGCGGCGTCAAGCGTCGCCTCCTGCTTCGCAAAGCACAGCCGAATCAGCCGATGCGGGAAAGGATCGGCGCAGAACACCGACAGCGGAATCGCCGCCACGCCCACCTCTTTGGTCAGCCACTGGCAGAAGCTCACGTCGTCCAGATCGGAAATCGCGCTATAGTCCGCCAGCAGGAAGTAGGTGCCCTCACTGGGTAAAATCTCAAAGCGGCTGTTGGCCAGCGCTTCAACAAACCTGTCGCGGCGCGCCCGGTAAAACGCCGGCAGCTCGCGATAATGCTCCGGTGCGGCGCGCAGCATATCCGCAATCGCCAGCTGTGCCGGGGTGTTAACCGCAAAAGTCAGATACTGGTGCACCTTGCGCAGCTCGGCGCTAATCGCCGCCGGCGCCACGCAGTAGCCCACCTTCCAGCCCGTCATATGGAACGTTTTGCCAAATGATGAGACCGCCACGGCGCGTTCACGCAGCTGCGGATGGGCGAGCACGCTGGCGTGGCCCGCCTCGTCAAAGCAAATGTGCTCGTAAACCTCATCGCTCAGAACGTATACCTCATGCTCGGCAATCGCCTGCCAAAGCGTTGCAAAATCGCTTTTACGCCACACGGTCGCGGAAGGATTGTGCGGCGTGTTGAGGATCACCAGCCGCGTGCGCGGACTTAACAGCGTGGCGAACTCGTCCCAGTCGACGCGGAAAGCGGGCGGCTTAAGGGCGATGCGCTTGAGCACGCCGCCGGAAAGCGTCACGGCCGGCGCGTAGCTGTCGTAGCTGGGATCGAAACAGATAACCTCATCGCCGGGGCGCACCAGCGCGGTGATAGCGGCGTAAAGCGCTTCGGTCGCGCCAGCGGTGACGGTGATGTCGGTATTGGCGTCAGGCCTGTGCCCGTAAAGCTCGGCGGTTTTGTCGGCGATGGCCTCGCGCAGCGCCTGCACGCCGGTCATCGGCGCGTACTGGTTTGCGCCGTTCGCCACGTGAAACGCCAGGCGTTCCTGCAGATAGCGCGGCCCGTCGAAGTCGGGGAATCCCTGGGACAGGTTAATGGCCTGATGCCGTGCTGCTAAGGCGCTCATCTGCGTGAAGATGGTGGTGCCTAGCGCGGGGAGTTTGCTTTCGGGGATCAAGGTTTTTTGAGTCATTATTAGGCGACCTTTGCTGCGTTGCTTGTATTCCTTGTGTTGCTGGGACTATAACACGATGTTAAGATTTGGCAATCAAGACGCTTAGACGTCTAAACCATAACGATATAGCGACAGCGCACCTGCACAAAAGGAAGGGTATGACAGCACAACTGCAACTCGCGGAACTGGTGGCGGCCTGCCACTGGATCGGCGCAAAGGGCTGGGCGCCCGCAACCGGCGGCAACATGTCGGTGCGGCAAGATGATATTCACTGCCTGCTCAGCGAATCCGGCAAAGACAAAGGCCGCCTGACGGTAGACAATTTTATTCAGGTGGAGATCGCAACCGGCCGCGCGCCGTCGGGCCGTAAGCCTTCGGCGGAAACCGGCCTGCATACCCTGATTTACCGCCTTTTCCCGGAAGCGGGCGCGGTTCTGCACACGCACACCGTTAACTCGACGGTGCTTTCCCGAGTTGAAAAATCGGCCGCGCTGGTGCTCCAGGGCTACGAAATGCAAAAGTCTTTAACCGGGCAAACCACCCATCTGGACGCGCTGCCGATTGCCATCTTCGACAACGATCAGGACATCGACAGGCTTGCCGGCCAAATTGAACGCTTCGCCGCCGAAACGCCGCTGCGCTATGGATTTTTACTGCGCGGCCACGGCCTGACCTGCTGGGGCAAAGACGTCGCGCAGGCCCGTCAGCACCTCGAAGGGCTGGAGTTTTTATTTGAATGTGAAATGCAGCGTCGCCTGCTGGAGAGAACATGATTAGCGCCATCGTCACCGACATTGAAGGCACCACCAGCGACATCAGCTTTGTCCATAACATCCTTTTTCCGTACGCCCGCGAGCGGCTGGCGGGCTTCGTGCGCGAACATCAGCATGAAGAGGCAGTTCAGGCGATCCTGGCCGATCTGCGCAAAGAGATCGGCGAGCCGCAGGCCGACGTCGAACGGCTGATCGCCACGCTTTTTGGCTTTATGGATGAAGATCGCAAATCCACCGCGCTAAAGGCGCTTCAGGGCATGATCTGGCGCGATGGCTACGTGAACGGCGATTTTACCGGCCATCTTTACCCGGACGTTGTGCCAGCATTCAACGCCTGGCGGCAGCGGGGCGCGGCGCTTTACGTTTATTCATCGGGATCGGTTGCTGCGCAAAAATTGTTATTTGGCTACAGCGACGAAGGTGATATTACCCCCTTGTTCAGCGGCTATTTTGATACCCACGTCGGATTGAAGCGCGAGGAGCAGTCGTATCGCAATATCGCCGCCGAGATTGGCAAACCTGCGGGCGAGCTGCTGTTCCTGTCGGATATTCGCCAGGAGCTGGACGCCGCGCGGCAGGCGGGCTGGAACACCGTGCAGTTAATTCGTGGCGAGGCGGACGCGCAGAGCGTTCACCGTCAGGTAAACCGTTTTGACGAGATAAACCTGGAGCAAATTTCCTCATGAGCGCATTGACCATTTTTACCGACACCGAATCCCGCGAGCCGGTGTGGCACAGCACCGACGCGCAGGCCATCCGCGAGCAGCTTAACGCTAAAGACGTGCGTTTCGAGCGCTGGCAGGCCGACCGCGATTTAGGTGAAAACCCGCAGCCGCAGGCGGTGCTGGACGCCTATCAGCACGCCATCGACAGGTTAGTGGCGGAAAAGGGCTACAAAAGCTGGGATGTGATCAGCATCCGCGCCGATAACCCGCAAAAAGAGGCGATGCGCGGCAAGTTTCTTTCCGAGCACACCCATGGCGAAGACGAGGTGCGGTTCTTTGTGGAGGGCGCGGGGCTGTTTTGCCTGCATCTGGACGGCAAGATTTACCAGATTCTGTGCGAGAAAAACGATCTGATTTCCGTCCCGGCGGGCACGCCCCACTGGTTTGATATGGGTTCGCAGCCGAACTTCACCGCGATCCGCATATTCGATAACCCGGAAGGGTGGATCGCCAGGTTCACCGGCGATGCGATTGCGGATAATTATCCGAAGCTGCCTTAGGCGTGTGTCGGGTGGCGGCTGCGCCTTACCCGACCTACGTTTCGTCTGTGGAATATGTCGGGTGGCGGCTGCGCCTTACCCGACCTACGTTTCGTCTGTGGAATATGTCGGGTGGCGGCTGCGCCTTACCCGACCTACGTTTCGTCTGTGGAATATGTCGGGTGGCGGCTGCGCCTTACCCGACCTACGTTTCGTCTGTGGAATATGTCGGGTGGCGGCTGCGCCTTACCCGACCTACGTTTCGTCTGTGGAATGTGTCGGGTGGCGGCTGCGCCTTACCCGACCTACGTTTCGTCTGTGGAATGTGTCGGGTGGCGGCTGCGCCTTACCCGACCTAAGTTTCGTACAAATCGTAGGGTGGATAAGCGCAAGCGCCATCCACCGCAAATTATCTCGTTTTAAACTCCCCGTCCCGCACCCTCTCCGGCGTCACCACGCCGGTATCCAACACCCAGCCGCTGATTAACTCGGCGGGCGTCACGTCAAACGCCGGGTTGTACACCGCCGCATCAACCGGCGCCCACTGCACCGCGCCGAAGCTGCCCGCAACGCCCGTCACTTCTGACGGCGAACGCTGCTCGATGGGGATCGCATCGCCGTTCGGGCAGCGCCTGTCGAGCGTGGTTTGCGGGGCGGCAACGTAGAACGGAATGCCGTGGTACTTCGCCAGCACCGCCAGGCTGTAGGTGCCGATTTTGTTCGCCACGTCGCCGTTGGCGGCGATTCTGTCCGCGCCGACCCACACCGCGTCCACCTGCTTTTTCGCCATCAGGCTTGCCGCCATCGAATCGCAGATTAGGCGATAGGGAATGCCCAGCTCGCCCAGCTCCCATGCCGTCAGTCGGCCACCCTGCAGCAGCGGGCGCGTTTCGTCGACCCACACGTTTGCCACTTTCCCCTGCTCAAAGGCGCGGTGAATCACGCCGATCGCGGTGCCGACGCCCGCCGTCGCAAGCCCGCCGGTATTGCAGTGCGTCAGCAGGCGGCTGCCGGGCTTCACCAGCTCGACGCCCGCCAGCGCGATGTTCTCGCAAAGGATTTTATCTTCTTCAACCAGGCGCAGCGCCTCCGCGCCGAGCGCCGCGACAAAATTGGCCTCGGCCAGCGCCTGCTTCATGCGGTCGAGATTGTTCATCAGATTGACCGCCGTCGGGCGCGACGCGCGCAGGATCTCCAGCGCCTCGCCAAGCCCGGCTTTCGGCAGGCCGTTCTCAGCCAGCAGCGCCAGAAGCAGGCTGGCGGAAAGCCCGATCAGCGGCGCGCCGCGCACGCGCAGGGCGTGAATATGGCCGACAAGCTGCTCGACGGTGTGGGCAGGCAGCCAGTTTTGCCGCTGGGGCAGCGCCTGCTGGTCGAGGATCCACAGCTGGTTTTCGCGAACGTGCAGGCTGGTTGTTTTTAAATTATGCATGCGTGTTAAATCCATGTTGCGTTGTTGCTTCATATTGTGCCAACATGCCTCACGGATGTATAGACGTCTGAACGGCTTATTTAATCTATTTCGAAGAGGAACCGGCAATGTCGCAATACCGCACGTTTACCGCAGCCGACGCGGTGGCTTACGCTCAACAGTTTGGCGGCCTGGCAAACCCAGCAAGCCTTGTGGACGCGCAGGAAGTTGGCGACGGCAACCTCAACCTGGTGTTCAAAATCTTCGATACCGCGGGCGTAAGCCGCATCATCGTCAAGCAGGCGCTGCCCTACGTGCGCTGCGTGGGCGAATCCTGGCCGCTGACGCTCGACCGCGCGCGTTTAGAAGCGCAAACGCTGGTGGAGCACTACAAACACAGCCCGCAGCACACCGTGCAAATCCTGCACTACGACCCGGCTCTGGCGGTGATGGTGATGGAAGATTTATCCAGCTATCGCATCTGGCGCGGCGAGCTGATTAGCGGCGTTTACTACCCGCAGGCCGCGACACAGCTTGGCGAATACCTGGCGCAAACGCTGTTCCACACGTCCGATTTCTACCTGCATCCGCACGAGAAAAAGGCGCTGGTTGCCCGCTTTATCAATCCGGAAATGTGCGAGATCACCGAAGATCTGTTCTTTAACGATCCGTTTATCGAACACGATCGCAACAGCTACCCGGCGGAGTTGGAAGAACAGGTTGCGGCGCTGCGCAACGACGACTGTCTGAAAATTGCCGTGGCGGGCTTAAAGCACCGCTTCTTCTCGGCGGCGGAAGCCCTGCTGCACGGCGACATTCATAGCGGATCGATTTTCGTCGCCGAAGGCAGCCTGAAGGCCATCGACGCCGAGTTCGGCTACGTCGGGCCGGTGGGCTTTGATATCGGCACGGCCATCGGCAACCTGCTGCTGAACTACTGCGCGCAGCCGGGGCATTTTGGCCCGCGCGACGCCGCAGCGAACCGCGAGCAGCGCTTAAAAGACATCCGCGAGCTGTGGCTCACCTTTGCCGAACGCTTCGAAACCCTGGCGCGCGGCGAAACCCGCGACGCGGCGCTCGCGTATCCGGGCTACGTTAACCGTTTCCTGCAAAGCGTGTGGCAGGACGCCATCGGCTACTGCGGCACGGAGCTCATCCGCCGCACGGTGGGCATGTCCCACGTCGCCGATCTCGAAACGATTGCAGACCGGGAAACGCGCGTGGCCTGCACCAGCCACGCCATCGAGCTTGGCAAATTCCTGATTCTGATAGCCGGACAGGTGGAGAACGTCGAGCAGTTTATCGCCCGCGTTCGTCAGAAGGGATAGAGTGAAACGGTGGATGGCAGCTGCGCTTATCCACCCTACAAATTCTATTTCAACCGCGTGCGCGCCATTTCATAAACTTCGCTACGTTCGCGTTTTCCCACCGCGATAACCGTAATTAACAAAACGTTATCGATGACTTCATACACGAGCCTGAAGCCCGACGCGCGCAGTTTGATTTTGTAGCAGTTTTTCAAATCATGCAGGCGCGCGCTGGGAATATGCGGATTTTCGATGAGCTTCTTAAGCTTTTTGGCAAACTGCTGTTGTACGGTCCTGTCGAGACGTTTCCATTCTTTGACAGCATCTTCCCTGAACTTGACCGTATAACTCATAGATATTCATCCAAATCGATATCCACCAGCGGCTGGTTTTGGCGCTCCTTGACGAGGTTCACCAGTTCCAAATCGTCGAGCGCGTCCATCATTTGCTCGTACAGCGCGGCAGGGACACAGTAAAAAGCAGGTTGATTGCGGTTGAGAATAGCAACGGGCAGGCCTTCACCTGCATTTACCGTCGCCATCGGATTTTTTTTCAGCTCGCTGACGCTGGCGCTCATGTCGCTTAAAATAACGGAAGGCATAAAGACCTCTTATAAGACCTGTTAACTGGTCTTATTATGGCGTATGTCTGCTCATATCTCAACCAGCGTAGGTCGGATAAGCGCAGCGCCATCCGACAAAATCCCCCCACATCACCCCAAATACTCAATCAACGAAAGCCCGCCGTTGTAATCCGTGCTGTAAATAATCCCCTGCGCGTCGACAAACACGTCGCAGGACTGGATCACCTGCGGGCGGCCCGGGCGCGTGTCCATCATACGTTCCGGTGCGGCGGGCACCAGCGCGCCGGTTTCCACCGGGCGATACGGATTGGAGATGTCGTAGGCGCGCACACCCGCGTTCTGGTATGTCGCGAAAATCAGCGTTGAGCTAACGAAGCTGCCGGGCCGGTTTTCATGCAGGTTGTGCGGCCCGAAGTGCGCGCCTTTTGCCACATAGTCGATTTCGTCGGGCTGCGGGAAGGTGGCAATGCTGACCGGGTTCGATTTGTCGCGGATATCAAACACCCAAATCAGCTTCTCGCCGTCCTGCTGGTCGTCCAGCACCGCCTCGTCCAGCACCACCAGCAAATCCCTGTCCGGGAGCGGCAGGGCGGTGTGCGTGCCGCCGCCAAACGGCGGGCTCCAGTTGCGGTGGCTGATAAGCTGCGGCCGGCTGCGGTCGGAAACGTCGAGCAGCGTCAGCCCGCCGTCGCGCCAGCTGGCGTAGGCCGTGTCGCCGCTGATAATCGCATGGTGCAGCGCGTAGCGTTTGCCTTCCGGCCAGCTCGGCGTTTCGCCCGCGGCGGTGTTCATGCCCGGCAGCCACCAGTTGCCCGCCACATGCGGATTGCGCGGAACGGCAAGGTCGATAGTCAGGAAGATGTAGTCGCTAAAGCCGTCGATCAGCGCCGATACGTAGGCCCAGCGCCCGCCGACGTACCAGCAGCGGTGAATGCCGATGCCGCTAAGCGACAGGAAGCTGATTTCGCGCGGCCGGTCGGGCGTGGAGATGTCAAAAATCCGCAGCCCGGCGCTCCAGCCTTTGTCCCGCACGTCGCTGACGGTTTCGCCCACGGCGCGGGTGTAGTAGACCTTTTCGTCGGCAAAGCGCGCGTCGGCGAACAGGTCGCGGGCGTTAATCACCAGCAGCAGATCGTCATGCGCCTGAAGATGCACGTTCCAGGTCCCCGGCGGGGCGGGCACGAAGCCTGCGGCCCTCGGTTTTTTTGGATCGCGCACGTCGACGATGGAGAAGCCCTGCGAAACCATATGCCCGATGTAGGCGTAGCCGCGATGCACCATTACCTGCACGCCGTCGGGGCGGCCGCCCTGGTCGCTGTGGCCGATCAGCCGCATGTTGCGGCTGTATTCGGGCGGCGGTAGTTCAATTGTCATTTGCGCTCCATGATGTCGGATGGCGCTTCGCCTTATCCGACCTACGTTTTTCGACCTGGGTTATCCGGCCTACGGTTATTTTTTCGCGTTGTTAGCTTCGAGCGTGGCGAACCACGGGGCGACGAAATCTTCGGTCTGGCCCCAGCCTGGGATGATTTTGCCAAGCGACGCCACGTTCACCGGCCCCGGCTGGCCTGCCAGCAGCGCCTGCGGAATCGCCGCGGCTTTAAAATCGTAGGTGGCAGGGGTGGCCTCACCGGCAATCTTGTTGGCGATCAGGCGCACGTTGGTGGCACCAATCAGCTTAGGATCGACCGCCACGCTCACCTTCCACGGGCTGTTAGCTTCGCGCATCAGCTGGAGATCCTGGTTGGAAACGTCGATGCTGTAGAGCTTGATTTCGGTGCGCCCGTTCTCCTGCAGCGCTTTATACGCGCCCTGGCTGAAGGCGTCCCAGGTGCCCCAAATCGCGTCGATTTTGCCCTTCGGGTACTTCGCCAGCACCGCGCCCACTTTGTTGGCGGTGTCGCCCTGCACGTCGCTCGATACCGCGCCGATGGACTCCAGCTCTTTAATACCCGGATTCGCTTTCAGCAGCGCCTGGTAGGCGGTCTGGCGGCGCTCCATCGGCGGGAACCCGGCGACCCACAGCTTGATGATGTTCGCCTTGCCGTTGAAGTCTTTCACCAGCTGGCCGAAAGAGAGGTTAGTCAGCGAGGCGTCGTCCTGCTGGGTGACGGTCACGCCGGGGATCGCGCCGTTGACGGCGGTATCGAACACGGCGACCTTAATCCCTGCGTCGACGGCTTTTTTCACCAGCTCGGTGGAGTACGGATCGCGCCCCTGCGACAGGATAATCCCGTCGTATTTCTGGCTGATGGCCTGGTTAACAAAGTCCTGGAACTTCGCGTCGTCGCCGTTGCTTAAAAACGTGCTGATCTTAAAGCCGAGCTTTTTGCCTTCCTGCGCGGCACCGGCGACAAACTGCGTGGTGTTATCATCGGAGCCGAGGTTACGGATAATCGCGATGCGGATCGGGCCGTCGTGACCGGCGATGGCCGCAGGAACCGGCGCTGGCGTGGCCGCGTGGCCGGGAAGAGCGGCAAGCAGGCCCAGCGCCAGCAGTGGGGTGGTTATCTTTTTCATGGTGTGTTCCCTGTCTAAAATGGTTAACGTTTTTGGATGTAGGTAATCGCAAGCGCTGCTGCCAGCACCAGGCCTTTAATAATGTCCATGGCGTAATAGGGCACGGAAAGCATCACCAGCCCGTTTTGCAGCACGCCTAAAATCACCGCGCCGACCAGCGTGCCCAGCGCGTTGGGCTTGCCGGAACCCGCGAGCGAGAAGCCGATCCACGCCGCCGCCACGGCGTCCATCAGGTAGCCGCCGCCCGCGTTAACCTGCGAAGAGCCGATACGCGAAGCCAGCAGAATGCCGCCCAGCCCGGCAAGCAGCGACGCCAGCACGTAGGCCGCAACGCGATAGCGCGTGGTGCGAATGCCGGAAAGCCGCGCCGCTTCGGGGTTGCCGCCGATGGCGTACATGCGGCGGCCGTGCTTGGTCAGCGAAAGCGCCAGCTGCGCCACGAGGGTCACCGCCAGCATAATAATGACGATGGTCGGCACCTGGCCCAGCAGGCCGAACGCCGTGGGAATCGTCCCCTCGGCCATGTCGCCGCTCGGCAGCACCATGTTTTCGGTAATCGAACCGCCGTAGCTGTAGGTCATCGCCACGCCCTGAATCACGAACAGGCTGGCGAGGGTGGCGAGCATGTCGGGAATTTTCAGAATGACGATGAGAAAGGCGTTAAACAGCCCGACCAGCGTACAGAGCGCGAGGGTGATAAGAATCGCCTCGGTGGTGCCGAAGCCGTGCCAGACGAACAGCGAAATCACCAGCGCGTTGGCGAGCGAAGCGGTGGATCCAACCGACAGGTCAAAGCCGCCGACGGTCAGGGAAATCGATACGCCGATGGCAATCACCGTCACGATGGCGATCGAGCGCAGAATATTGATGATGTTGTTTGGCTCGAGGAAGTTTTCGGAGGCGACGCCAAACAGCGCCACCAGCGCGACCACGGTCAGCAGCATTCCCCACTTGTAGAGAAACTCAAACAGCTGATGACGGCCCGACGCCGCCTTAAGGGATAATGCTTTGCTCACGCGGGGGTTCCTCCGGTGGAGTAGAGTAAAAGGGTTTCTTCGCTTGCCTGCCGCCCGTCCAGTTCGGCAACGATGCGGCCGTCCCACAGCACGCAGATCCTGTCGCACAGGCCGACCAGCTCGGCGAACTCGCCGGAGGCATAAATCACGCCTTTGCCCTGGCGGGCGAGATCGTCGATAAGCGTGAACAGGTCGGTTTTGGCCTTGATGTCCACGCCTTTCGTCGGCTCGTCGAAAATCAGCACCTCGGCGTTGCCGCGCAGCCATTTGCCAATCGCGACCTTCTGCTGGTTGCCGCCCGAAAGGCGACGCAGGGTCTGCGCCGGGCCGGTGGTGCGAATGCCGAGGCGCTCGATCACGTCCTCCGCCCAGCGCCACGCCTGGCGGTGCCCGAACAGGCTCCAGCGCGAAAAGCTGTTATCGGCGCTGACGGCGAGGTTCATGCTCACCGGCTCGTCGATGAAAATGCCCTCTTTGCGGCGCTCTTCCGGCACCAGTGCCAGCCCGCGCAGCACGGAATCCGCCGGGTCTTTCGGCTTCCACGCCTTGCCGTTCAGCTCGCCGCGCTGCACCCGGCTGCGGGTTGCGCCAAACAGCGCCTTGCACAGCTCGGTTTTGCCCGCGCCCGCAAGGCCCGCGATGCCGAGGATTTCGCCTTTACGCAGCCGCAGCGAGATATCGCGCAGCAGCAGGTCGTCGTGCAGCCCTTCGACGTGCAGCAGCGTTTCGTCTGCCACCTGCGGGCGTTTTGGCGGATAGATATCGTCAAGCTGGTGGCCCAGCATTTTCTCAACGATCTCCTCGCCGCTCAGCTCGCCCATCGGCGCGCTTTCGATAAGCCGCCCGTCGCGCAGGACCGTCATGCGGTCGCAGACCGCCTTCAGCTCGTGGATGCGGTGCGAGATAAACACCACGGCGATGCCGCCGCGCTGCAGGCGGCGCACCACGTTGAACAGATGTTCGCTTTCATGCTGGTCAAGCGGTGCGGTCGGCTCGTCGAGGATCAAAAAACGGCAGCGGTGCGACAGGGCGCGCGCCAGCAGGATTTGCTGCTTTTCGGCGAGCGAGCACTGCTCAATGCGTTTATTAACGTCGATATTCACTTCAAGCTGCGCCAGCGCCTCCTGCGCCTGCTTGCGGATCTGCGGCCAGTGGTAGAAGTGGCCCGCCTCGGCGAGCTTATCGAGCATGATATTTTCCGCCACGCTGAGGCCTGGGATCAGCGCCACGTCCACCTCCTGCTGGACGAGGTGAATACCCAGCCGCTTGGCGTCGCGCGGGGTGCGAATATCCACCCGCTCGCCGTTAATCAGGATTTGCCCCTGATAAACCTCGTGCGCGCCCGAAAGCACGGCCATCAGCGTCGATTTTCCGGCCCCGTTTGCGCCGGTCAGCGCGTGGATCGAGCCGCCGTCGAGGGTGAAATCCACCCGCGTGAGCGCGTTAAAGCCCGCAAAGGCGATGGAAATGTCCCGCATCTCAAGACGGTGAGGTGTCGTCATCGTTAGCCAGGCCTTAGGGATTAATAAATTGATTTATCGAATTTTTAACGGCCAGGGGGCTGGCCCGCAACTAACCAAAAGGCATAAGATAAAGCGAAATAGTATTAGCCGTCTGGATGTCCAGACATATCATCGTGCTAACGGCATCCCGCGCGCAATAAATGAGAAGAAGAAAAAGGAGCAACATCATGACCACAACCGCCATCCGCGTCGTCACCGGCCCGGCGAACTACTTTTCCCATCCGGGCGCGCTTGCGAGGCTCAATGAATTTTACAGCGACGAGCAGCTGCGGCAGGCCGTGTGGATTTACGGCGAGCGGGCGATTGCCGCGGCGCGGCCTTTCCTGCCTGCGGCCTTTAACGCGCCGGGGGCAAAGCACATCGCCTTCGGCGGGCACTGTAGCGAAAGCGAGGTGCAAAAGCTGGTCGCCCAGGCGGGGGAAAGCCGGGTGGTGATTGGCGTTGGCGGCGGGGCGCTGCTGGACACCGTGAAAGTCGTGGCGCGTCGCCTGAACGTGCCGGTGGTCGCCATCCCGACGATTGCCGCCACCTGCGCGGCCTGGACGCCGCTTTCCGTCTGGTACAACGACGCGGGCCAGGCGCTGCGCTTTGAGATCTTCAACGACGCCAACCATCTGGTGCTTGTCGAGCCGGAAATTATCCTTCGCGCGCCGCAGGAATACCTGCTGGCGGGCATCGGCGATACGCTGGCGAAATGGTACGAGGCGGTGGTGCTAAGCCCGCAGCCGGAAACCCTGCCGCTGACGGTTCGCCTCGGCATCAACGCCGCGCTTGCCATCCGCGACGTGCTGCTGGATAGCAGCGAAACGGCGCTTGCCGACCAACGGCGCGGCGAGCTGACGCAGGCGTTTGCCGACGTGGTGGACGCCATTATTGCCGGCGGCGGTATGGTCGGCGGCCTGGGGGAACGCTATACCCGCGTGGCGGCGGCGCATGCGGTGCACAACGGCTTAACCACGCTGCCGCAGACGGATCGCTTCCTGCACGGCACCAAGGTGGCCTACGGTATTCTGGTGCAGAGCGCCCTGCTCGGGCAGGACGACGTGCTAAGCGAGCTGGCGCGGGCGTTTAAGCGCTTTAACCTGCCGACGAGCCTTGCGCAGCTGGACGTGGACATTCATAACCGCGAGCAGTTGGATAGGGTGATTGCGCGCACGCTCGAGCCGGGGGAATCCATTCACGCGCTGGCGGTTAGGCTAAGCCCGGAAGTGCTGCTGGCGGCGTTTGAGCGGGTGGAGAGTCTTTGATATTGCGGTGGATGGCGCTTGCGCTTATCCACCCTACGACGTGAGGGCGTTAAAACGAAAGTAGGGGCTAAGGCGCATTGCGCTACCCCAGGGTTCGTGCGAACCCATGAAGCGGGTGTTTAAAGGTAGGGCGGGTAAGGCGTAGCCGCCACCCGCCGCTCTATCATTCCGGGCAGCGGTAGACGTTGCCGGTCAGGGTGACGTTGGTCTGCTGGCTGCTGCCGGAACCGTCATAAGCGCTGCCGGTCTGGCCCGCACGCTGGGTAATAATGGAAACGACGTTGCCGCCCATATTCGCCGCCTGGTTTTTCAGGTCGTTGCGCGCGCCGGTTTCCAGGTTGCTGTTTGACGTCCAGCCGCCGGTGAAGAAATTACCCTGGCTGCCGGTAATATCGCCGAGGAATCGACACTCTTTGCCGGGTTCATTATTGGTGACACGAACCTGCTGCGCGTGTGAATTCAGGCTGTTTGCACTGCAACCGGCCAGCAGAACTGCCAGCGTAACGACTGTGAACTTTTTCATGTCTCTCTTTCCAGAATTTCATCTTCGCCCTGCAAAGCAGGACGGAATATCGGCGGGAATAGCTAACCGTCTTAATGGGGGGCTTAATGTAAAGGCTTTCGCGCCCCTTAAAAAGTAAAAACCCCGGCGCGTTGAGCCAGGGTTGATGGAATAGCGGGCTTAACATAACCCGCCTAATTATATAACGCTTAACCTTACAGCACGCCCTGGCCCAGCATCGCATCGGCGACTTTAACAAAGCCCGCGATGTTCGCGCCGCGCACGTAGTGGGTCTGCTTGCCTTCGCCGCCGTAGTTCACGCAGGCTTCGTGAATATCCAGCATGATGTGGTGCAGGCGAATATCCACCTTTTCGGACTTCCAGCTCAGGCGCGCGGCGTTCTGCGCCATTTCCAGACCCGAGGTCGCAACGCCCCCCGCGTTTGCCGCTTTACCCGGTGCGAACAGCACCCCCGCTTCAAGGAACAGGTCGGTCGCTTCGATGGTGGTCGGCATGTTGGCCCCTTCCGCGACGGCCTTCACGCCGTTGGCGATAAGCGTACGGGCCGCCTGCTCGTCCAGCTCGTTCTGGGTGGCGCACGGCAGGGCGATATCCACCGGCACGCTCCACGGCTGCTGGCCTTCCAGATAGTTCAGCCCGAACTCGCGGGCGTAGTCCGCAACGCGGCCATCGCGGCTGGCTTTGATTTCAATCAGGCGCGCCAGTTTTTCGGCGGTGAAGCCTTCTTCGTCAACCACGGTGCCGTTGGAGTCGGATGCGGTAACAACGCGCGCGCCGAGGGACATCGCTTTTTCGATGGCGTACTGCGCAACGTTGCCGGAGCCGGAAACCGCCACGCGCATGCCTTCAAAGCCGAGACCGTGGCGCTGCAGCATGGCGTCGGTGAAGTAGATCAGGCCATAGCCGGTAGCTTCCGGGCGAATCAGGCTGCCGCCGAACGACAGGCCCTTGCCGGTAAACACGCAGGCGGTATTGTTGGAGAGCTTTTTCATCATGCCCGCCATAAAGCCGACTTCACGCCCGCCCACGCCGATATCGCCCGCAGGAACATCGGTATCCGGCCCGAGGTGGCGATAAAGTTCAATCATCAGCGCCTGGCAGAAACGCATAATTTCGCCTTCGCTTTTGCCCTTCGGATTGAAGTCGCTGCCGCCTTTGCCGCCGCCCATAGGCAGGGTGGTCAGGGCGTTTTTAAACGTCTGCTCAAAGCCGAGGAATTTGAGGATGGAAAGGTTAACGGACGGGTGGAAACGCATCCCGCCTTTGAATGGCCCGATGGCGGAGCTGAACTGCACGCGCCAGGCGCGGTTAACCTGCACCTGATTGCGGTCATCAACCCAGGCGACGCGGAACTGAATCACGCGTTCCGGTTCAACCAGACGTTCCAGCAGGGCGGCCTGGCGATACTGCGGGTTCTGTTCCAGAAACGGCCACAGGGTGGTCATGACTTCACGCACCGCCTGGGCAAATTCGGTCTGATGGGGATCGCGCTGCTGGACAGAGGCTAAAAACTGTTCGAGGGAAACCGTACTCTCCATAGAGAATAACTCCTTGTTGGTAATGTTGTTGTGTTTTGTATAGTGGTTATTTTTCGACTATAGCATTCACTTATGACGTCCCGGCAAGCGATTTCTCTTTATTATTTTCACAGCGTTATTAGCGTCGTTAATCGCGCTTCGTCACTATTCCAGAAGGCGATAAAACGTTGTTCGGCGGGGAAGGGGCCGAGGCGGGAAAGCAGCTTTAGCTCCAGCTGCTGCGGGTGAACGGCGGTGATTTCCGCCGCTGAAAAGTCGAAGTAGCGGCCGACGTGGCGGTATAAGGCTTTGAACAGGCTTTCTTTGGCGCAGAAGGCCAGAGTGAGGGCGACGGTAAAGGAAAGGCCGCAGGCGAGCAGCAGCTCCCGCTCCGCCCTGTTCACCACGCCGTCGGCGATATCCTGCGCGTCATAAGCGTTTAGTATGGCTTCACAGTCGATGCCGATTCCGCAGCAGCGCTCCGGGCTATCGGCAATGACCGCCGCCAGCGCGACGTGCCCGGTATGGGTGATACTCCCGGTGAAGCCCGGCGGCCAGCAGGGGGCGCGGTGCAGCCCAATCCCCGGAATGTAATCCTTCACGCCGTGGGCGCGCAGCGCTTCGCAGGCGGCAAGGCGGCCAGCGAGATGTTCGGCACAGCGCCTGTTTACGGCATTGGCAAGGCGAGGCGCGTGGGGCAGCCAAAGCAGGTCGTCCGGCCGATAGGTATCGGCATCAAAATCGACGCGCACCACGGGTTGTGCGGTGCCGGGGAAGATAAAGTGTGCGAGATGCGTTTGCATGGCGTGGGGCCGTAGTCATAAAGAAAACGGCGGGTGGCGCATGCGCTTACCCGCCCTACAAAGTGGAGAAACCGTAGGGTGGATAAGCGAAGCGCCATCCACCGCTAAACCTACATTAGAAGTGCGTATTCACACTCACATAGTAAGTACGACCGGATTCGTTATACGTCTCGGCACCCGCGCCGTACATATAGCCGGTGTCGCCGCCCGTGGTCTGGGCGTTGCCCGCGCGCCAGTGGCGTTTGTCGAACAGGTTATCAATACCCGCCGTCAGGCTGACGTTTTTGGTCGCATCCCAGGTGCTGCTCAGGCCGACGATGCTATAAGGGCTAACCTCGGTGGTTTCCGGGCCGGTCGCCGGTTGGCCTTTATAGTTGTACTTCTTCGGCTGCTGCTTGCCGTACCAGGTAAAGGTCGACTGCACGGAAACGTCCTGCACAATCTGCCAGCTCAGCGTCGAGTTCAGGGTATATTCCGGGATCACGGACAGGCGCTCGCCGGTTTCCTTGTTCTTGCTTTGCAGCATGTAGGTCAGGTTGTTGGTCCAGTTTACCGTGTCGCTAACCGGCACGTTCAGGGTGCCTTCTAAGCCTTCAACCACCGCTTTCGGGATGTTTTCCCACTGGTAGATGTCAGTTTTGGTGGCACCTTTAGACGTCTGGCCTATTGGCGCGTAGCCCGCTTCAATCTTGTCGCGGTAGTCGTTACGGAACCAGGTCACGCCCGCCAGCCAGCCCTCGTGTTTGAACTCAAGGCCGATTTCTTTGTTGATGCTGGTTTCGGCCTTCAGGTCGTCGTTGCCCATCATGTAGCAGCCGACGCCGGTGCCGCTGGCGTAGCAGCCCTGGCCCTTGCTGTAGAGGATGTAGTTCGGGTTAGTCTGGTAGAGGCTCGGCGCTTTATAGGCGCGGGCGATACCCATTTTCAGGGTGAAGTCGTCGCCGAGTCCCTGCGACAGGTTCAGCGACGGGCTCCAGTTATCGCCAACGATGCTGTGGTGATCGAAGCGCACGCCCGGCGTCAGCATGGTGCTGTCGGTCACCTCCATGTTGTTTTCCGCGAACAGAGAGAAGATCTCCGCTTTGGAATACGGGCTGCGGTCGGTGCCGCTCATGCCCGGAATGTTACCGCCCATAAAGGCCTGGCCGTTGGAGGTCTGGTCCTTCATGCGCTGCTGGTTCCATTCGGTGCCGAGCGTCAGGTTCTGGTTGACCACAAAATCAATCGGGATGTTCACTTCGCTGTGCAGCAGCACGTCACTCAGGTCGATATCCTTGAACTTGTTGCTGGCGAAGATGCCCTCGGTGCCCCCGGCTAAGCCTTCCTGCTTGCGGGAGTTGCGGGTGTGTTCGTACTGCACCCAGTTGCTGGTGGTCAGGCCGTCGTCCCAGCCGCCGTTCCAGGTCAGAGAGTAGGTCTGGCGGTAGAGGCGGTTAGTCTCTTTGCCGTAGTTCTCTTTCACGATGTTGTTGGTGTTGGTGTTTTGGGTATCGCCGGAATAGAGGTTGCCCTGACGGCTGTAGCCCGCCTCCATCTCCAGCGACTGCATCGGCGCAAAGTCCCAGCGCACCACGCCGTTGATGTCTTTATTAATCACGCCTTCGCGCCCGGCGGGCAGCGTATCGGCATAAATCCCGGTACGTTCTGACTGGTGGCCTTGGTTGATATCCCACGCGTCGGCCTGGGTTTTATCCAGGTTGCCGTAAAGGCGGAAGCTGAAATCCCCGCCCAGCGGGCCGTTCAGGCTGAAGTTGGTGCGCTTGGTCGAGCCTTCGTCTTTATGCTCGGGGGCGTTCAGATAGGTGTTCCACGTCCCGTGCCACTCGTCGGTGCCTTTTTTGGTGATGATGTTCACCACGCCGCCCGCCGCGCCGTTACCGTAGCGCGCCGCGGCCGGGCCACGGATAACTTCGATACGTTCGACCATTTCAGGCGGCACCCAGCTTGCGTCGCCGCGCGTATCGCGCTCGCCGCGCCAGCCCAGGCGCACGGAGTTACGGCTGGTCACCGGCTTGCCGTCGATAAGAATCAGCGTGTTTTCCGGGCCCATGCCGCGAATATCAATCTGGCGGCCGTTGCCACGCTGGCCGCTGTTGGAGTTACCGGTCAGGTTAACGCCGGGCATGGTGCGGACGATTTCAGAGATGTCGCGAGCGGGCGGGCGCTTTTTAAGCTCTTCGGCGGTGATGGTAGACACGCCGGGCGCCTGCAGATTCTGCTCGGCGGCGGTAACGACGATGGTGTCGTCATGGGTTTGATTTTGCGCTGTTTCTTTGCTGTCGACGGTAGCGTCTTCGGCGAATGCCGGAAGCGCCGCGCCGTAAATTCCCATATGGATGAGCATCGCAAGGGAATACGTGATCTTGTTATTCATTATGGTGGCCTGCTTGAACGCTGCGCTCTGCGTATGCTCCTTGCCCAGCGGGCCAGAGTCAGCATGGTGTCAGTGAGTAAAACCTTGTTTTCGCTCAGAAGAGCCATAGCCCAAAGAGCGCGAATACGCTATTGCAAATGAAAATAATTATCAATAGTATTATCAAGATATTTCGGTCTGAATATATTTTTTCCATGAATACCATGAGGTTATGCAGTGACCGGTAACATGCAGGTAGGCAGCGAGAGCTGGTGGCAGGGCATTAAGGCGCAGGGCGGGCCGTCGATCGCCGTCGAAAAAACGGGCGAATGCACGGTGACGTTCTGGTGGCGCGACCCGGCGGGCAGCGAACGCACGTCCGATACGAAGCGCGTATGGATTTACATCACCGGCGTAACCGACCACCATCAGCGCAGCCATCCGCAGACGCTTTCCCGCGTGCCGGGCACCGACGCCTGGCGGTGGCAAACGCGCCTCACCTCCGCCTGGCGCGGCAGCTACTGCCTGATCCCCTCAGACCGCGAGGACGACTTCCCCGCCGCGGCCTTAATGGGCGAAGCGCCGGACCGCGTTGCCCTGCGCGAAGGCTGGCGCAGGCTGCTGCCGCAGGCGATTGCCGACCCGCTCAATCCCAACAGCTGGAAGGGCGGGCGCGGGCATCCGGTTTCCGCGCTGCACCTGCACGACGCGCCAACCCAGCCCGGCTGGGACACCCCGGCGGCGGCATGGGCACCCGCAAAATGTATCGACTGGCGTAGCGAACGGCTCGGCAACCAGCGCCGCGTCTGGATTTTCGAAACCGGCCGCACCGCACCGCAAAGCCGCCCGCTGGCGATTCTTCTCGACGGTCAGTTCTGGGCCGAAAGCCTGCCCGCCTGGCCCGCGCTCCAGGCGCAGACCGACGCGGGCGCGCTGCCTGAAGCGGTCTACGTATTGATTGACGTGATAGATAACGCGCACCGCAGCCAGGAGCTGCCGTGCAACGCGGAATTCTGGCTGGCGGTGCAGGAAGAGCTGCTGCCGCAAATCGAGCGGCACGCCGCCTGGAATCACAACCCGCAGACCACGGTCGTCGCCGGGCAAAGCTTCGGCGGCCTGTCGTCGCTGTACGCCGGGCTGAACTGGCCGGAACGCTTTGGCTGCGTGCTGAGCCAGTCCGGCTCCTACTGGTGGCCGAAGCGCGACCCGCACGCGCATGACGGGCAGCTCATCAGGCAGCTGGAAGATGGGCAAATCAGACCCAAACCGCTGCGCGTTTACCTTGAGGCGGGCCTTCGTGAACCGCTTATTCATCAGGTGAATCAACGCCTGTATCCCTTACTACAAAGCACGCAGCGCGCTATTTTCTACCGTCAGGTTGACGGTGGACACGATGCGCTTTGCTGGCGCGGCGGCCTGCTCGACGGGCTGGCCTGGCTCTGGCAAGCCCCGATTAGACAGGAGTAAGGCATGGAATACAGTAATCCCTTCGACGCCCCGCAGGGCCGTTTTTACATCCTCGAAAACGCCGCCGGGCAGTTCAGCCTGTGGCCGGAAAACTGCGCGCTGCCCGCGGGCTGGCAGGTGACGCGCGAGCCCGCGCTGCCCGACGAGTGCAACGGCTGGCTTAAAGAGAACTGGACGAATTTACAACCCACCTCCTTTGCAGCACCGGGAGGTTCGCAGTGAGCGACGCGCTAATGACACCCGTAGAGCAACAAACCGATACGCTGCCGCTGGTGGCGGCACAGCCCGGCATCTGGATGGCGGACCAGCTTTCCCCGCAGCCCAACGCCTGGAGCGTGGCGCACTATGTGGAGCTAAACGGCAGGGGTGAACTAAACGGCGAGATTAACGAAACGCTGCTGTGCAAGGCGATTGTCGCAGGCATGCAGGAGGCCGACACGCTGCACATGCGCTTTGGCGAAGTGGACGGCGAAGCGCGCCAGTGGATTGACCCGGCGGCAACCTTTGACCTCCCGACCTGCCGCGATCTGCGCCACGAGGCCGATCCGCAGGCCGCAGCGCTTGCCGTCATGCGTGACGATCTCGACCAGGATTTACGCCTGTCCACCGGCAGGCCGCTTTACCACCACGAGCTGCTGCGCCTGAGCGACACGCGCTGGTTCTGGTATCAGCGTTTCCACCATTTAGTGGTAGATGGCTTCAGCTTCACCGCCATTACCCGCCGGATCGCCAATATTTACACCGCTTATTGCCGGGGTGAAACGCCCGAGCCGACGCCGTTCACGCCGTTTAGCGACGTGGTGGCCGAATACGAACGCTACCGCGAAACCGACGCCTGGAAGCGCGACGCGGCGTTCTGGACGGACAAAGCCCGCCGGCTGCCGCCGCCCGCCACGCTCTCAGCCCAGCCGCTCGCCGGGCAGGGGTCCACCACCCGCCTGATTCGCCAGACGCTTCGCTTCGAGCGGGCGGAGTTCCAGAAGCTGGTCAGCCAGTCGGGCCTGACCGCGGCGGATATGGCGCTCGGCCTGGTGGCCCTCTGGCTCGGACGGCTAAGCGGGCGGGCCGACTATTGCGCAGGCTTTATCTTCATGCGCCGCATCGGTTCCGCTGCGCTCTGCGCCACCGGCCCGGTGCTGAACGTTCTGCCGTTTGGGGTGCGTATTCAGCCCAACGCCACGCTGCCGGAGCTGGCGCAGGATCTGGCGAAAGAGCTGAAGGGCATGCGCCGCTACCAGCGCTACGACGCCGAGCAGATCCAGCGCGACCTGGGGCAGGTTTCCAGCGGCGATCCGCTGTTTGGCCCGGTACTCAACCTGAAAATGTTCGACTACCGCCTGGACTTCGCCGGAATTGAAGGCGTTACGCACCAGCTGGCCTCCGGCCCGGTGCGCGATCTGGAAATTGCGCTCTACATCAGCGAACAGGGCGACTTCACGCTCGAACTGCTGGCAAACGACGAGCGCTACGAAGCGCAGGCTTTACAACAGCATCTGGCCCGCCTGCCGCTGCTGCTGCGCCAGTTTGCGGCGGATCCCGCATTACGCTGCGTAGACGCGGAGCTGCTGCACGACGCCGAAACCGCGCTGCTGGAAAGCGTTAACGATACCCAGACTCCGGTGCCCGCCACCACGTTAAGCCGCCTGATTGCCGACCAGGCCGCGCGCACGCCAGGTGCCCCGGCGCTGGCCGATGAGCATTACAGCTTTAACTACCGTGAAATGCGCGAACAGGTGCTGGCGCTGGCCGGGGAGCTGATCGCGCAGGGCGTGAAGCCGGGCGACGTCGTCGCCGTAGCGCTGCCCCGCTCGGTGTTCCTGTCGCTGGCGCTGCAGGCCATCGTTGAGGCGGGAGCCGCCTGGCTGCCGCTGGATACCGGCTACCCGGACGACCGCTTGCAGATGATGCTGGAGGATGCCGCGCCGCGCCTGCTTATCACCTCCGCAGAGCAGCTTCCGCGCTTTAGCGCCATCGACGGACTGAATACCTGGTGTTATGAAAATCTGCTGCCGGTGGATAATCTGCCGCAGTTGGGCAATCTCTCCCGCCCGGAGCACACCGCCTACGTCATCTTTACCTCCGGCTCCACGGGCCGCCCGAAGGGCGTGATGGTAGGACAGCAGGCCATCGTGAACCGCCTGCTGTGGATGCAAAACCACTACCCGATGAACGGCGAGGACGTGGTGCTGCAAAAAACGCCGTGCAGCTTTGACGTCTCGGTCTGGGAATTCTTCTGGCCGTACATCGTCGGCGCGCGGCTGGTGATGGCCCCGCCCGAGGCGCACCGCGACCCGGAAGCGTTGCAGCAGCTTTTTGCCCGCTACGGGGTGACGACCACGCACTTCGTTCCGTCGATGCTGGCGGCTTTTGTCAGCGCCCTGACGGGTGAAGAAGCGATTGCCAGCTGCGCCTCGCTGCGCCGCGTGTTCTGCAGCGGCGAAGCGCTGCCCGCCGAGCTTTGCCGCCAGTGGGAACAGCTCACGCACGCGCCGTTACACAATCTTTATGGCCCAACCGAGGCCGCCGTCGACGTGAGCTGGTATCCGGCGTTTGGTGAAGATCTTGCCCGCGTGACCGGCAGCAGCGTGCCGATTGGCTGGCCGGTATGGAACACCGGGCTGCGTATTCTGGACGCGGCGATGCGCCCGGTGCCGGTGGGCATTGCGGGCGATCTGTACCTCACCGGCATCCAGCTGGCGCAGGGCTATCTTTCGCGTCCGGACCTGACCGCGAGCCGCTTCGTTGCCGATCCAAATGCGGCGGGCGAACGCATGTACCGCACCGGCGACGTGGCGCGCTGGCTTGAAAACGGCGCGGTGGAGTATCTGGGGCGCAGCGACGACCAGCTAAAAATTCGCGGCCAGCGCATCGAGCTGGGCGATATCGACCGCGCGATGCAGTCGCTTGCGGACGTGGCGCAGGCCGTCACCCACGCCTGCGTGCTGAACAAAAGCGCGACGGGCGGCGGCGACGCGCGTCAGCTGGTCGGTTACTTAGTTTCGTCATCCGGCGAACCTCTGCCGCTCGACGACATGCGCGAACGTCTTGCCGCGCTGCTGCCCGCGCACATGGTGCCGGTGGCGCTGGTGCAGCTTGACGATTTCCCGCTCAGCGCCAACGGCAAGCTGGATCGCAAAGCCCTGCCGCTGCCGGAGCTGGCGCAGCGCGGTTCAGGCCGCGCGCCTGAAACCGCCCTGGAAATGACCGTCGCACAGGCCTTTGCCGGTTTGCTCGGCTGCGAGATTGGCTCGGTTGAGGACGACTTCTTCGCGCTCGGCGGCCATTCGCTGCTGGCGATGCGTCTTGCCGCCGAGCTGCGGCGCAGGCTGGAAAGGCCGGTCACCGTCGGGCAAATCATGGTCGCCTCGACCGTCGCCCAGCTTGCCGACCTGCTGGCGGAAGAGCAAAGCGAAGAGGAGGCGAGCCGCGCCGGTTTTGACGCGGTGCTGCCGCTGCGTAAAAGCGACGGGCCGACGCTGTACTGCTTCCACCCAGCCTCGGGCTTTGCGTGGCAGTTCAGCGTGCTGCAACGCTATCTCGACCCGCGCTGGTCAATTACCGGCATTCAGTCGCCGCGCCCGACGGGGCCGATGCAGCAGGCGGAAAACCTGGCGGAAGTTTGCGAGGCGCATCTGCAAACGCTGCGTAAACTTCAGCCGCACGGCCCGTATTATCTGATGGGCTACTCGCTCGGCGGCACGCTTGCGCAGGGCATTGCCGCACGGCTTGAAGCGGCGGGCGAGCAGGTCGCGTTCCTCGGCCTGTTAGACACTTGGCCGCCGGAAACGCAGAACTGGGCGGAAAAGGGCGCGAACGAGCTGGACCCGGCGGTGCTTGATGAGATAAACCGCGAGCGCGAGGCGTTTGTTGCCGCGCAGCAGGGGCAGGCGTCCGACGCGCTGTTCCAGGCGATTGAAGGCAACTACGGCGATGCGGTTCGCCTGCTGACCACCGCGCACAGCGTGCCGTTTGGCGGCAAAGCGACGCTGTTCGTGGCGGAGCGCACGCTCCCGGCAGGCATGGATCCGCAGCACACCTGGGCGCCGTGGATCGGCGAGTTGGAGGTGCATCGCCTCGACTGCGCCCACGTGGATATCATTTCCCCGGACGCGTTTGTGAAGATCGGGCCGGTATTGCAGCGGGTTCTGGCATAAGGCAGGTGGTGGATGGCGCTTTCGCTTATCCACCCTACAACGTCTGGTTTTCTCCCTCTCCTGGGGGAGAGGGCCGGGGTGAGGGCGTCGCCATCCGACGCCTACTCCGAATACGTCATCACCGCGTAGGTCATCACCGTCGTCACCGCGTGGTTCCCGTCGCCGTTCTGCTTCACAAAGAAATAAATCCCCCGCGCGGGATCGACGAGCGCATAGCCGCCTTCCTGCTCGCATTTACGGATCTGCTGCTGAATGCGCCAGTCGAAGGCCTGGCTGGCAACGGCTAAGACCGCGCTATCTAACGCGCTAAAAAGGGTTTCAACGCTTGCACCAACGCGCAGGGAATAGCGCTCGACGGCATGACGGGTGATGAGGTAGTGGCGGTGCCTGATTTCCTGCGAAAAGCAGGGCGGAGCCGCGTTATCCGGCGTTTCGATTGGCATAGTATTGTGCAACCATTTCTGATAACTCCCTGTTTAAACCATAGATTAATGGCGAAGTTTTATTACTAGTAATGCGATTGTTGTGGGTATTTTTGATGATACAATTTCGTACTTGCAGCAACGGCCCGCGCGCGGCCTGCTGTTTTATGTCTTAGAAAATATTTTAAAATCATCAGGATATTATGAATAATCTTGCCCTTATGGCCTGCAGGAAACTCATGTTCCTGGACGTAAACGAGGCGGCCAAATATCTCGGCCATGTCGAACCCCGCACGTGGCGCTACTACGAATCAGGGCGCAGCTCGCTTCCTGAAAGCGTTATAAAAAATATGCACGCCTTATTAGATCGTCGGGCAATTCTGCTAAGCGATATGCGTAAACAGGCCCAGGAACACCGTCAGCTCGGCAAAGGCCGGCAGGTCGTCCCTTTTTATGCAACCTTCGAACATTTTCAGCAGGAAACCGGCGATAGCGACGTCCTGGCCTGGCGAATCGATATGTCGGTGAAAACCGAGCTGTATATCGAAGATCTTCTCGTTTTTTACTGAGCGGCTCGCTAAAAAAAGCCCCGGCAAAAAAGCCTGCGCCGGGGCGAACGGTGGACAATTCAGCGGCGACTAGCCTTCATCGCCAGTTGAGAAGGTAATAACAGATACAGCAGGTTTAGAACTGATAGGTCGCGCCCAGCACGGTCTGGTCGTCGGACGCGAGGCCCAGCGCGTTATCGGATTTCAGCAGGTTCACTTTGTACGCTGCGTCCACCACGAAGTTCTTGTTCAGGAAGTAGGCCAGGCCTATCTGCGCGTATTTCACGACGTCTTCAGACTCACCGTAACCTTCCGCCTTAGACTGCACGTAGCCGAGGGACGGCTGCAGGCCAAAATCGAAGGTGTAGTTCGCCATCGCTTCAAAGTTTTTGGTCTTTGGCGCGAACGCGGTGACGTCATTGCTGGTGACCGGCGTCATGTTGTGGGTTTCGGCGTAGGTGGTCGCCAGGTAGAACGCGTTGGCGGCGTATTTCGCGCCGACGGTCCACGCTTCCGCGTTTTTAGCGTCGCTGCCGATGAAGGTGTCGGAGCCGTTGCGCTGGGAGAAGGTGGTGTTGCTGTGAGAGTACGCACCGCCCAGGGTCAGGCCGGTGTCGGCGATATCGTACTGCAGGCTGAAGCCGTAGCCGTCGCCGTTCGCTTTTGCCGGGTTGCGGCCGTCTTCGTTTTTCCCCTGGTACTGTGCGGCGAACGCCAGGCCGTCAACCAGGCCGAAGAAGTTTTTGTTGCGGTAGGTGGCAAGGCCGGTAGAGCGACCGTTCATAAAGTTGTCGGTGTACTGGTAAGAATCGCCGCCGAATTCGGTCATGTTATCGGCATAGGAACCGATGTCATATACCACGCCCCAGTTGCGGCCGTAGTCGAAGGAGCCGAAGTCGCCCGCGCTGATACCGGCGAACGCCAGACGAGTCTGCGCCGCGTCCTGGGCACCTTCAGGCTGGTTTGCCGGAACGTTGTATTCCCACTGGCCGAAGCCGATCAGCTGGTCATTAATCTGCGTTTCACCACGGATGCCGATACGCGCGTAGGTTGCGTCGTTATTGGTATGCTCCGTGAAGTCGTGTTCACCCTTGACCTTGCCATAGAAATCCAGCTTGTTGCCGTTCTTGTTATAAATTTCGGCAGCGTTTACCGCAGAGGAAAACGCGATAGCGCCGATAACAAACAATGCCACTTTGCTTTTCATCAAAAAATTCCAACAAATTTATCGTGCTGCCCGACATAGGGCAATGGCTTCCCTGTTAACGATTTGTGCGCTTAAACCTCCAAAAAAAGCCCCACGGGAGGGGCTGGAATGGTCGAGTTTATATCTTTTTTTTTATCGAGGCTTAGGGAGCGCCGAGGCGCTCCGCAAAAGTTACCAGCCGTAGGAGACGCCAGCGCCTGCAACGAAGTTGTGCTGGGTATCGTTAGAGACCGAAGCCTTAACAACGGTGTTTTCGGTCGCCCGGGCTGAGAAGCCAACCGCCAGAGCAGATTCGCTATCGGCGGTACCCACGCCCGCACCCACGGAGAAGTTCTGCGTGTTGGTGACCTGCGGGATGTTTGCCATTGCCGCTACGCCTGCGATACCGGCAGAAGAACGCTTGCGGTTATCGTCAACCTGGTTTTTCAGCTTGGCAAAGCTGCTGGTGGTCTGGCTTTCCAGCGCGCCGATGCGGGTTTCGTGGTTGGCGAGTTCGGCTGAGTTATCGGCCACGCGCCTGTTGGTGGAAGCGAGCGCCTGTTTGTTCGCGGCAGCGGTAGCAAACGCGGTATCGGCGCGGGATTTAGCGTATTCGCCAGTGGTTTGTGCCCGATCGATACGAGTGCTGAAGCCGTTGGCTACCGTGATTGCCTGGTTTGCTGCGGTTTTAGCGCCGTTGGCATCTTTTTCGGCGGCATCCGCGCTGGTCTGGGCGTTCGTTGCTGAATTCTGAGCCGTTGCCGCGCTTTGGGCAGCGTCAGCCGCGTCGTTTTTCGCGCCCTGAATACCGGCGGTGTTTTGCGCTATTGCGATTTTGTTGGTCGCAATGTTGGCTTCGTTATCCGCAACGCTCTGGGCGGTAGCGACGGACATAGTGGTTAGGGTAGTAACCGCTGTTTCGTTCTGATCAACCTTATTGGCAACTTGTCCTACGTGTTGGTTAGTTTCAGCCAAATCGTTCTTGATCTCGGCAGCATGGACTGTTACGTCATGGAGATTGGATTCATTTGTAGTTACACGGTTTTCTACAGCCGAAGTAGCATTATCCTGTGCTACATCAATAACATTTTGATCTGCTTTGTTAGCGGCAATTACCTCTTTATTGGTGTTGATTTCTTGGGTGTTTTTAGCACCAGCGGCTCCAGCCGTAATCGCCAAAGAACGAGCCTGATCGGCGGTAGTTTGAGCTTTGTCAATATCGTTATTTAGTGGCTCGTTTGCCTTGCTGATATCGGACTGAGTGATTACGGGTTTTTCACGTTCTACAACCGCTGCGGGCGTTGATGAATTTAGGGTAGACATATTTACTATGCCACCGTTTTTAGCTGCGGCTAGTTGTTGGCCAAGGGTTGTAACTTTGTCTGCAAGTAATTGATTAGTTGGTGAGTTAGGGTTATTAGTCAACTGGTGAGCCAGCTCAGATTTTGCAGCTTTGTAGTTTGCTTCTAGAGCTGCGATTGCCGTGTCAGCTGGTGTTGTAGGAGCTGCGGAATCCTGCGATGGATTTGGATTTGCTTGAGCAACATCTTGGGTATCAACGCCAGCATTCTGCGGGTTATGGGGCAGATCTTGAGAATAGGTTACGGTATCAACATCGTGAACTTCACGTAGTGCAAATCGTTCAGCGTGTCGCATCGCTTCCTGTTGAGGGGTGATCATGGATGTGGTTACTAATGGGGTGGAGACTGGGGCGATTTTCCCTGGGCGAATAGTTTTATTGCCATTTTCGTAACCAGTGTAATAGCTATAATCGGACAACTCATAATTTGCTTGATCCAAATCTTTAGCAGCAAGAATTTGAGCGACCTTGTCTTTAGGGAGATCAGGATACTGAGTGAAGTATGCGTTTGCTGCTGCTAAGTCAATACCGGAAAGATCTGCTTTTACGGTGGTGGTCGTGCCCAAAGAAGCCAAGATAGTCAAAGCAATTGTAGATTTTTTCATTTAAAATAATACCCGTTGATCGGTTGTCAGTTGCCAGTGGCACTCTTTTGCGGGAGGTCGCCACGTTACTCGGTCTTCATGTGCGCTCTTACTTGCCGGTAAGGGCGCACACCTAAAATTCAAGTCCCTTCGCTTTAATCCACTGCTCAACGGCTTCAGCCACAATCTCCTGCTGTTTAATCCCTGTTTTTGCCGCCGCTACCTTGAGCTGAGTCTTTATTTCAGCCGGGAGTTTGCCGGTAAACACCACCCATGTAATGGCTTTGCCTACCGTCTTCGCCGCCAGCTTTTCGTTAGCTGACATAATGGAAACCTTATTTCAAATCATTCTCAGTTGTTCCTTGCCGGGAACGGTCGGATATTACTCGTAACGGAATAATGTGAGCAAGATCTTTTTTTACATTTCTTTGCGATTCGAAATAAGTTATTGAGTGAGCAAATAAATAAGATCATACAAATGTCGCACTAATAAACAAGAAACGCCGCAATGCAGCGTTGTTAAAGGGATTTAACATTTGAATAAGTTCGATAAACGGGAGGGGTGGCGTTAAAATATTCAGTATTTTTATCGTTTATTGACGTATATCAATATTGGATTTTAGATAATACCCATTGTAAACAAATCTTCACTGTTTATCTTTTTTGCTGCATTTAATATGCGTCATCCCGAATAAGTTCCTTTGAATGAAACTTAAATAATGCTTAATATTTGCCTGTTGTTCACAACGCTAAACCGCATTGAAATGGCTTTTTGGTTTTACTAAACGGCGTTAATCGGGCTTATTCGTTAACGGTTTTTATGGATGCTGCAAATATGGTAAAACGCTTTAGTGACAAATAATCCGCAGGGCAAAACGATGGAAACCACATTTGAAGAAGAGTTCTACCGTCGCGTGGAGCTGATTAGAGAGCGGGCAAAGAAAGCGGGGACCAACATCACCCATCTTTGCCGCGTATCCGGCGTGAGCCGTACCACGCCCGAACGCTGGGAAAAACGCGTCCCGAAGTCTATCGGCTTAATCGATCAGATGATGGCGGCGCTGGAAGAAATTGAGCGGAACAACGCGGCGCATGAACAGGCGCTGGAAAATCTGCCCCCGCGCGAGCGGCAGCGCCTGCAGGCAGAAGAGGAAGAAAGAAAGCGTGAGGAAGAGCGCGTGCGCCGCGAACGTCGTAACGAGCAGCGGCGTCTTAGCAGGCAAAAAAGCAAAAGCGACGGTTCTTAGGCGAGGCTAGCGGGATTTCCCCAGCGGTACCACCAGCGGCGTGTGGGCGACCGGATCTTCAATAATCATGCAGCGCAGGCCGTAAATTGCCTCGATCAGTTCAGGGGTGACGATATCCACCGGCGCGCCTTCCGCCACGATTTTGCCGTCGCGCAGGGCAATCAGGTGCGTGGCGTAGCGGCAGGCCTGGTTGAGGTCGTGCAGCACCGCGGCAAGCGTGTAGCCCTGCTCCTGATTCAGCTCGCGCAGCAGCTCCAGCAGGTCGATCTGGTGGCTGATATCAAGCCAGGTGGTCGGCTCGTCGAGCAGCATGATGGCGGTTTCCTGCGCCAGCACCATGGCGATCCACGCCCGCTGGCGCTGTCCGCCCGACAGCGTGTCCACCGGCTGGTCGGCCAAATCTTCGATTTTCGTTGCCTTCATGGCGCGGGCCACCGCCCGGCTGTCCTCTTCGCGCCAGCGGGTAAACATCGGCTGGTGCGGGTAGCGCCCGCGCGCCACCAGTTCCGCCACGCTGATATCCCCCGGCGCGCTGGCGTTCTGCGCCAGCAGGCCCACGCGGCGGGCGACTTCCTTAGTGGCGAAGGTGTGGATCTCGTTGCCATCCAGCCAGACGTTGCCCGCCGTCGGCTTCATCAGGCGGCTTAGCGTGCGCAGCAGGGTCGATTTGCCGCAGCCGTTGGGGCCGATAATGGCGGTGAATTTCCCGTCGGGAATGGCGACCGTCAGGCCTTCGGCGACCACGTGATTGCCGTATCCCAGCGTAAGATTTTCGCCGTGCAGGCGCGACGGAGTGGATAGCTGGCTCATTTCTTACGGGACTCCTGGATCAACAACGCAATAAGGTAGATGCCGCCGAGGCTCACGGTGACGACGCCAACCGGCAGCTGGTAAGGCATAAACAGATGCTGGGCGCACAGGTCGGCGGCGAGCAGCAGCGTCGCGCCGCACAGGGCCGACTGCACAAGTCCCCAGCGCGTGGTGCCGGTGATGCGGCGGGCGATGTGCGGGGCAACGAGGGCGACAAACGAAATTGGCCCGGCCAGCGCGGTTGCGGTGGCGGTAAGGACAACGCCCACCAGCATCAGCATCAGGCGCGAACGCTCGACGGGAACGCCCAGCGCGCACGCGCTGTCATCGCCCATCTCCAGCAGCCGCATACGGCGTACCAGCAGGCCAGCGCCCGCCAGCGCCAGCAGCATCAGCGGCACGGCGGGCAGCATTTTCGCCCACGTCAGGCCGTTAAGCGAACCGGCGTTCCACACCCCGGCGGAGAGCGCGGTCTCAAGCGAGGCGTAAAGCAAAAGCCAGGTGTTAAACGCTACCAGCATGGCGCGCACGCCGATGCCGATGATAATCAGGCGGAAGGTTTCGATGCCGTTGCGCCAGGCGAGCAGCCAGACTACCAGCGACGTGACGATGCCGCCCGCCATGGCCGCCGCGGCGATGGCGCTTTGCTGCTGGCCGAAGAGCACCATGGCGATCAGCACGCCGCTCCACGCGCCGGTGTTGAAGCCCATCACGTCCGGGCTGCCGAGCGGGTTACGCATCAGCGACTGGAAGATCGCGCCGCTCACGCCGAGTGCTGCACCGATCAGCAGCGCCATCAGCACGCGCGGCAGACGCCATTCGACGACCACCAGGGACACGTTGCGCGGCGCGTAGCCGAACAGCGCTTCGATGACCTGGCCTGCGGAGAGCGGCAGCACGCCGCTGCCGAGGCTCCAGACGCCCAGCGCCGCGCTTATCGCCATCATCAGCAGGCACATGGTAATCAGGCGAGGGGAAAGGCGATTCATAGTCCTGCCCCCTTGCGGCTGCGGCGCACCAGATAAATCAGCATCGGCGCGCCGATAAACGCGCTGACCACCGACACGCGCAGTTCGCCCGGCACCAGCAGGCGGCCAACGATATCGGCCAGCAGCAGCAGCGAAGGCGTGGCGAGAAGCGTCACCGGCAGCGACCAGCGGTGGTCGGCACCCACCAGCCAGCGCGCCAGGTGCGGCATCATCAGGCCGATAAACGCAATCGGGCCAACCGCCGCCGTGGCGCTCCCGCACAGCAGGGTAATGGCTATCAGGCCGAAGAGCTGGGTGCGCGCGACCCTGCTGCCGAGCGCGGTGGCGGTGTCGTTGCCCATGCTCAGGCTGTTCAGCGAGCGGCTTAGCGCGAGCGCAATCGCGCAGCCTATCAGCACGGGGGCGAGGACGATCTTCAGGGTGGACAGGGTGCGGATATCGAGCGTTCCGGCCTGCCAGTAGCGCAGCTGATCGTAAACGACCGGGTTGAGCAGGGCGATGCCGCTGCTAAGCCCTTCAAGCACGGCGGCAAGCGCGACGCCCGCAAGCGTCAGCCTGACCGGGCTAAGCTGCCCGCCGCCCTGGCTACCGGTAAAGGCCACGACCAGCGCCGCGATAAGCGAACCGGCAAACGCCATGCCGAGCATCGAAAAAGGTGACGTCAGCCCCCACAGCGCCGCGCCCAGCACGATAGCGAAGCTCGCTCCGGCGTTGACGCCAAGCAGGCCGGGGTCGGCAAGGGGGTTACGGGTGAGGGTTTGCATCAGCGCGCCGGCAAGGCCAAGCGCGCCGCCGGCAAGAATACCGGCCAGGGTGCGGGGAACGCGCGCGTCGAGCACGATGATGCAGTCCGCGCTCTGGCACTGTCCGCCAAAGGCATCCATCACCACGCTGACGGGTAAGGACTTTGCGCCCAACAACAGGCTGAGAGTAGCCATTAAACACAGCAAAACTAACAGGATCAGCAAAACAAAGGGGCGTGCTGATAACCGGGAACACGACATGACTTCTTCCTGATAACGGTCAACGCGGTGGATGGCACTTCGTTTATCCACCCTACAACTTCGATTCGCTGGGGCGGACAACCACGGCGTCCGGCCACTCAACAATACCGAATCCGTAGGTCGGGTAAGCGTAGCGCCACCCGACATCGCCAACGTGTGGAATCATTCCACATAAACCGAATGATAGTTATTATCATTATCACTCTTATTTGTTTATGTTAGCATGAGCCGCCTCGCACCCGAAAAGAAAAATTCGCTTTAAGGTCATGTAATGAACCGCAATTCTCTGTTGTTAAATCTCAGCCTGCTCAAGACGCATCCCGCCTTTCGCGCCGTGTTTCTCGCCCGTTTTATCTCGATTGTCTCGCTCGGCCTGCTGGGCGTTGCCGTGCCGGTGCAAATCCAGGCGCTGACCGGCTCTTCGCTCCAGGTTGGGCTTGCGGTGACGCTGACCGGTGCCTCCATGTTTATCGGGCTGATGATGGGCGGGGTGCTGGCCGACAGGCACGAGCGCCGCCGCCTGATTCTGCTGGCGCGCTCGACCTGCGGAATCGGCTTTATCGGCCTGACCATCAACGCCGCGCTGCCCGAACCTTCGCTCGCCGCCATTTATCTGCTCGGCGTGTGGGACGGCTTCTTCGGCGCGATTGGCGTCACCGCGCTGCTGGCCGCCACGCCCGCGCTGGTTGGCCGTGAAAATCTGATGCAGGCCGGTGCCATCACCATGCTAACGGTGCGCCTTGGCTCGGTTATTTCACCAATGATAGGCGGCGGGCTTCTGGCCTCCGGCGGCGTGGTGTGGAACTACGGGCTTGCCTCCGTCGGCACCTTCGTGACCCTGATTCCGCTGCTGAGCCTGCCGCAGCTTCCGCCGCCGCCGCAGGCGCGGGAAAACCCTCTGCTTTCCCTGCTTAACGGGCTGCGTTTCCTGGTGAGCCACCCGATTATCGGCGGCATCGCGCTGGTCGGCGCGCTGCTCACCATGGCGACCGCCGTGCGCGTGCTGTACCCGGCGCTGGCGGGCCACTGGCAGATGAGCGCCGCGCAAATCGGCCTGATGTACGCCGCCGTGCCGCTGGGCGCGGCGATTGGCGCCTTGACCAGCGGCCGCATCGCCCATCACGCCCGTCCCGGCGTAATCATGCTGGCGAGCGGCATCGTATCGTTTATCTGCATCGGGCTGTTTAGCCTGATGCCGTTCTGGGGGCTGGGGCTTGCGTGCCTCGCGCTGTTTGGCTACCTCAGCGCCATCAGCTCGCTGCTGCAATACACGCTGATTCAGACGCTAACCCCGGACGGCATGCTGGGCAGAATCAACGGCCTGTGGACGGCGCAGAACGTCACGGGCGACGCCATTGGCGCAGCGATATTGGGCGGCATGACGGTGGCGATGACGCCGGTTGCGGCGGCAAGTTCGGGCGGGCTGGTGTTGGCGCTTATCGGCGTGGTGCTGGCGCTGGTGCTGGTGCAGCTGCGGCGGTATCAGCAGCCGGAGCCGGTTGAAGCTGTTTAAATTATCGTCGGGTGGCGGCTAACGCCTTACCCGACCTACGACTCCGGATGATTTGTAGGTCGGGCAAGCGCAGCGCCACCCGACATACGGCAACTCTACCTGTCGCCAAAAATCTTCACCATATGCGCCAGAATCTGCGTCGCGCTGTAGTAATCAAGGCGGAAGGTTTCGGTGCCGAGCGGGTAAACGCGCTGATTTTTCACCGCTGGCAGATGCGCCAGCAGCGGGTTGCTTTGCAGCGCGGCGGCGTCCTTCTCGTCGTTGGCGAACAGGAACAGGCTCTCGCCGTTCAGGCCCGCCGCGAGGTTTTCACCGCCAAGCTGCAGGATATCGTGGCGTTTGCCCATGCTCTGGCTGGTGTGGATTGAAGGCGGCACGGCGGCGAGCGTAAAGCCCAGCTGCTCAAGCATTTTTCCCTGCGCCGACTCGCGCGTCCACAGGTTGGCGGAGCGGGACGCCGGGCTGTAAACCAGCGCGGTCACCGGCTGCGGCGGCAGGGTAATGCGTTTTTTGGCTTCGGCAAGCTGCTTGTCAAAGCTGGTGATACGGTCTGCGGCCTGCTTTTCTTGGCCGGTGATGGTGCCGAGCTGCTTGAGGACGTCCTGCCAGCTCTTGTCGTCGTAGTTGATAACCAGCGTCGGGGCGATGGCGGAAAGCTGGTCGTAAAGGGCGAGGGCGGAATCGCCGCCGGTTGCGCTGATAAGAATCAGATCCGGCATTTGCGCGGCCACGGCCTCGGCGCTCGGCTCGCCGATGTACAGGCGCTGAATTTTGCGTTCCTGGGCGATTTTCCCCCACTGGCGCATATAGCCCTGCTCGTCCGCCACGCGGTTACCCGGCGTCGTTGCGCCGCTGGCAACGACCGGCGCATCGATGGCCAGCAGCGAGCCGGTAAGCGTTACGCTTGTGGAAACGATGCGCTGCGGAGCCTGCTCAAGCGTGTGGGTGCCGCGGCTGTCGGTGACCTGGCGCGGCCAGTCGGCGGCGTGGGCAAGGCTGCAAAGACCGAGAAGAAGAAGTGCGGAAAATCTGATTTTCACGGGGTGACATCCTGTTGAAGTTGAACGCTAAAGGTGGATGGCGCTGCGCTTATCCACCCTACAAAATTGTTGAAGTCGGGCGCTTATGGTGGATGGCGCTTACGCTTTTCCACCCTACAAAACCGGTATGGCGTAGGTCGGATAAGCGCAGGCCGCTATCCGACTCGTCAAGTCGCTGCGGCACAAATGTTGACAGCGCGAACGTTTCTCTTTAGGTTACCAGCCCGAAATACAAATGATAATTATTATTAATATCCTTTATCATTTTTTAACGGAGGACGCATGGATACGTTACTGGCAGAGGAAACAGAGAAAAAGCGGCTAACCCATTGTGAGGATAGCTTTTTCTTTATGTCTCCTTATCGGAGTTTCGCCACCAGAGGCTGCTTTGCGCGTCTTGACTGCCCGGCCGTTGATGGTGCAAACATTCACGGCAATTTGCAAACCCAGCTGCGCGATGCCTTTGACCGCGCCAGAAAGCAGGGCATAGAAAAGCCCGTCGTGGTCGGTGCGATCCCGTTCGACCCAAGCCTGCCGTCGGCGCTGTTTATTCCCGAAAGCTGGCAGACGTTTTCCCGCCCGCAGCGCCTGCAGGAAGCGAGCCAGCACAAAGCGGCGACGCAGCCGGGCATTGCCGCCCGCAGAGCTATCCCCGAGCAGGAAAAATTTATGGCGATGGTGGCACACGCCGCGAAAGCCACCAGCCGGCCGGATATCGACAAAGTTGTGCTGTCGCGCCTGATCGACATCGAAACCGACGCGGCCGTGGATATCGACGCGCTGTTAAACCGCCTGATTGCCCAGAACCCCGCCAGCTTTAACTTCCACGTCCCGCTGCCCGACGGCGGCTCGCTGATGGGCGCAAGCCCGGAGCTGCTGCTGCGTAAAAACGGCGACGGCTTCAGCTCGCTGCCGCTGGCGGGTTCCGCCCGTCGCGACAGGCAGGACGCGGCAAAGGACAAAGCGATTGGCGAAGCGCTGATGAACTCCGCCAAAGACCGCCACGAACACGGCCTCGTCACCAGCGCTATGAAGACGGTTCTCCAGCCGCGCAGCCGCTATCTGGCGGTGCCGGACAAGCCGGAGCTGATTACCACACCGACGCTCTGGCACCTCGCCACGCCGATCGACGGCGAAGTGAAAAACGGTAAAGACAGCGCGCTCTCGCTTGCCTGCCTGCTGCACCCAACCCCGGCGCTGAGCGGCTTTCCGCACGACGTCGCACAGCGGCTGATTGCCGAGCTGGAGCCGTTCGACCGCGAGCTGTTCGGCGGCATCGTCGGCTGGTGCGATGATGAAGGCAACGGCGAATGGGTGGTCACCATCCGCTGCGCGCGCGTGGCGGGCAAACGGGTGCGCCTGTTTGCCGGAGCGGGCATCGTTCCCGCGTCGTCACCGGAATCGGAGTGGCGCGAAACCGGCGTAAAACTTTCCACCATGCTTAACGTACTCGGACTGAACTAAATGGCGATTGAATTTACCCGCTGGCCGGAGGATCTGGCCGCACGCTACCGCGAAAAGGGCTACTGGGCCGACCTGCCGCTCACGGACATCCTGACCCGACACGTCAACAACGACGCCATCGCGCTCGTCGAAGGCGAGCGTCATTTTAGCTATCGCGACCTGGAGCAGGCGGCAACGCGCCTCGCTTCGGCGCTGCAGCGCCGCGGCCTGCGCACCGGCGAAACCGCGCTGGTGCAGCTGGGCAACGTGGCCGAACTGTACATCACGCTGTTCGCGCTGCTGAAGATTGGCGTCGCGCCCGTCAACGCGCTTTTCAGCCACCAGCGCACCGAGCTTGAGGCCTACGCGAAGCAGATCGAGCCGGTGGTGCTGATCGCCGACCGCAAGCACGGCCTGTTTGCCCACGACGACTTTCTGGAAAGCCTGTGCCGACAGAACCCTTCGCTGCGCATGGCGGTGCTGCTCAACGAAAACGAGCGCGACCGCTCGCTCACCGCTTTTATCAACGAGCCGGAAGATAACTTCGTCGCCACGCCAAGCGCCGCCGACGAAGTGGCGTTCTTCCAGCTTTCCGGCGGCAGTACCGGCACGCCGAAGCTCATCCCGCGCACCCACAACGACTACTATTACAGCATCCGCCGCAGCGTAGAAATCTGCCGGTTCGATGCAGATACCCGCTTTTTATGCGCAATTCCCGCCGCGCACAACTACGCGTTAAGCTCGCCGGGATCGCTCGGCGCGTTCTACGGCGGCGGACGCGTGGTGCTGGCGAATGACCCGAGCGCCACGCTGTGCTTCCCGCTTATCGAACGCCACCGCATCAACGTAACCGCGCTGGTGCCGCCCGCCGTCAGCCTCTGGCTACAGGCCATCGGGGAGTGGGGCAGCAACGCCTCGCTTGCGTCGTTGACGCTGTTGCAGGTTGGCGGCGCGCGCTTAAGCGAAGCGCTGGCGGCGCGCATTCCGGCGGAGATTGGCTGCCAGCTTCAGCAGGTGTTTGGCATGGCGGAAGGCCTGGTGAACTACACGCGCCTGGACGACGACAACGACCATATCTTCAAAACTCAGGGCACGCCGATGTGCCCGGACGACGAAGTTTGGGTCGCCGACGAGCACGGCAACCCGCTCCCGCGCGGCGAAGTGGGCCGCCTGATGACGCGCGGCCCGTACACCTTCCGCGGCTACTACCGCAGCCCGGAGCACAACGCCCAGGCCTTTGACGCCAACGGTTTTTACGCGTCGGGCGATCTGATTTCCATTGCCGAAGACGGCTACATCACCGTGCAGGGCCGTGAAAAAGATCAGATCAACCGCGGCGGCGAGAAGATCGCCGCCGAAGAGATCGAAAACCTGCTGCTGCGCCATGAAGAGATCGTCCACGCCGCGCTTGTCTCCATGGAAGACAGCCTGCTGGGCGAGAAAAGCTGCGCGTTTATCGTCGGCAGCCGCCCGTTCCGCGCCGTGGAAATTCGCCGCTACCTGCGCGAGCTGGGCATCGCGGATTTCAAACTGCCGGACCGTATCGAAATTGTTGAAAGCCTGCCGCTCACGCCGGTGGGGAAAGTGGACAAAAAACGTTTGCGCCAGCTGATTGCCCAAAAGCAGCTGGCTTCCTGATTGACGGAGAGATTATGGCTATTCCAAAACTGAACGCATACAGCTTACCGACGGCTGCCGACATCCCGGAAAGCAAGGTGCAGTGGGCCTTTGAGCCGGAACGCGCTGCGCTGCTAATTCATGACATGCAGGAATATTTCATCGATTTCTGGGGCGATAACTGCCCGATGATTCAGCAGGTCATCGACAACATTGCCGCCCTGCGCGCGTACTGCAAGGCCAACGGCATCCCGGTTTACTACACCGCGCAGCCGAACAACCAGAGCGACGAAGACCGCGCCCTGCTAAACGACATGTGGGGACCGGGCCTGAACAAACACCCGGAGCGGCAGAAGGTTGTCGCAGCCCTGGCCCCGGACGAGCACGACACCGTGCTGACCAAATGGCGCTACAGCGCGTTCATCCGTTCGCCGCTGGAGCAAAGCCTGAAGGAAACCGGGCGTAACCAGCTGATTATCTGCGGCGTTTACGCGCACATCGGCTGCATGACCACCGCCACCGACGCGTTCATGCGCGACATCAAGCCGTTTATGGTCGCCGACGCGCTGGCGGACTTCAGCCGTGAAGAGCACATGATGGCGCTGAAATACACCGCGGGCCGCTCCGGGCGCGTGGTGATGACCCGCGACCTGCTGCCGGAAGCCGCGCCGCAGAGCAAAGAGCAGCTGCGCGAGCTGGTTTTACCGCTGCTGGACGAGTCCGACATTCCGGAAGACGACGAAAACCTGATTGATTACGGCCTGGATTCGGTGCGCATGATGGCGCTGGCGGCAAAATGGCGCAAAATCCACGCCGATATCGACTTCGTGATGCTGGCGAAAAACCCGACCATCGACGCCTGGTGGGCGCTGCTGTCCAGGGAGCCGCAGGCATGAACATCGATTTTAGCGGTAAGCAGGTCTGGATAACCGGCGCGGGTAAGGGTATTGGCTACCACACCGCGCTGGCGTTTTGCGAGGCGGGGGCGACGGTCGTCGGCTTCGACCTGGCCTTCCCGCTGGAAGATTATCCGTTTACCACCCAAGAGCTGGACGTTGCGGATGCCGACCAGGTGGCGAACGTTGCGAGGCGCCTGCTGGCCGCTGCGCCGAAGCTTGACGTGCTGGTCAACGCGGCGGGCATTCTGCGCATGGGCGCAACCGACGAGCTGGCGCTGAAGGACTGGCAGGACACCTTTGCCGTCAACGTCGGCGGCGCGTTTAATATGTTCCGCGCTACCATGGGGCAGTTTCGCGAGCAGCGCAGCGGGGCGATTGTGACCGTCGCCTCCGACGCCGCGCACGCTCCGCGCACCGGCATGTCCGCCTACGGCGCGTCGAAAGCCGCGTTAAAAAGCCTGGCGACGACCGTTGCCCTTGAGCTGGCCCCGTTCGGCGTGCGCGCCAACATCGTGTCGCCCGGTTCCACCGATACCGACATGCAGCGCACGCTGTGGAAAAGCCCGGACGCCGAGCAGCTGCGCATTAAGGGCTTCCCGGAGCAGTTCAAAACGGGCATCCCGCTGGGCAAAATCGCCCGTCCGCAGGAGATCGCCAGCGCGATCTTGTTCCTCGCCTCGAACCACGCCAGCCACGTCACCCTGCAGGATATCGTGATTGACGGCGGCTCGACGTTGGGAGCCTGACATGAGCATCTGGAAACGCGACGTCGGCCTCGACGAGCTTAACCGCATGGGCGAAAAGACCATGGTGGCGCGGCTTGGCATCACCTTTACGCGCATCGACGACGATAGCCTCGAAGCGGAAATGCCGGTGGATGAACGCACCCATCAGCCGTTCGGCCTGCTGCACGGCGGCGCGTCTGCGGCGCTTGCGGAAACGCTGGGGTCGATGGCGGGCTACCTGACTACGGTAGAAGGGCAGTGCGTGGTGGGCACGGAAATCAGCGCCAGCCACCACCGCGCGGTCGCCTCCGGCACGGTGCGCGGCGTGTGCAAACCGCTGCACCTGAGCAAATCTTCCCAGGTCTGGGAGATCGCCATTTTCGACGCGCGCGGCAAGCGGTGCTGCACGAGCCGGTTAACGACGATGACGTTAGGGTAGCCTTTGTGGTGGATGGCGCTTGCGCTTATCCACCCTACAACTTCACGCTTCGTAGGTCGGATAAGCGCCAGCGCCATCCGACATATCCACCCAAGCCGCATTTCCCCGTAGGTCGGATAAGCGCAGCGCCATCCGACATATCCGCCCAAGCCGCATTTCCCCGTAGGTCGGATAAGCGCAGCGCCATCCGACATATCCGCCCAAGCCGCATTCCCCCGTAGGTCGGATAAGCGCAGCGCCATCCGACGATCTCCACCCAAACCGTATTTCCCCGTAGGTCGGATAAGCGCAGCGCCAGGCGACGATCTCCACCCAAACCGCATTTCCCCGTAGGTCGGATAAGCGCAGCGCCATCCGACATATCCCCTCAAATCCACACCAATCCGTTACCGCATATTTACATGACAAAGTGATCCCGTTAACAAGCTGATGTAAAGACCCGGTCAAACAGCGCTAATCCTCCGTCCCGCAGTTGTTAAATCCAACCGTTTGTTCTAGAAACAAAATGTAACACCTCCTGCTTCTGGCCTGACAAACGGAAAACAACTATGAACAATCCAGGGAAACACCTCATTTGGGCTGTGCTTGCGGTCGTCGGGGCGTTCGCGCTCGGCTACATCGCGCTCAACCGGGGCGAACAGATCAACGCGCTGTGGATCGTGGTGGCATCGGTCTGCGTTTATCTCATCGCCTACCGCTACTACGGCCTGTTTATCGCTAAACGGGTTTTAACCGTCGACGCCACCCGCATGACGCCCGCCGTGCGCCATAACGACGGGCTGGACTACGTGCCGACCGACAAAAAAGTGCTGTTCGGTCACCATTTTGCCGCGATTGCCGGGGCGGGGCCGCTGGTCGGCCCGGTGCTTGCCGCGCAGATGGGCTACCTGCCGGGCATGCTGTGGCTGCTGGCGGGCGTGGTGCTGGCCGGGGCGGTGCAGGACTTTATGGTGCTGTTTGTCTCCACCCGCCGCGACGGGCGTTCGCTCGGCGAGCTGGTGAAAGAGGAGATGGGCAATACGGCGGGCGTTATCGCGCTGATCGCCTGCTTTATGATTATGGTGATTATCCTCGCCGTGCTGGCGATGATCGTGGTGAAAGCGCTGACCCACAGCCCGTGGGGCACCTACACCGTGGCGTTCACCATTCCGCTGGCGCTGTTTATGGGCGTTTACATTCGCTATCTGCGCCCTGGGCGCATCGGCGAAGTATCGATTATCGGCCTGGTGTTCCTGATCTTCGCCATTATTTCCGGCGGCTGGGTGGCGCAGAGCGAAACCTGGGCACCGTACTTTGACTATACCGGCGTTCAGCTGACGTGGATTCTGGTGGGCTACGGCTTTGTGGCCGCCGTGCTGCCGGTCTGGCTGCTGCTGGCACCGCGCGACTACCTCTCAACCTTCCTGAAAATCGGCACCATCATCGGGCTGGCGATCGGCATCCTGATCATGCGCCCAACGCTGCAAATGCCGTCGCTGACCAAGTTTATCGACGGCACCGGGCCGGTGTGGAGCGGCGACCTGTTCCCGTTCCTGTTTATCACCATCGCCTGCGGCGCGGTGTCCGGCTTCCACGCGCTGATCGCCTCCGGCACCACGCCGAAAATGCTGGCTAACGAAAACCAGGCCTGCTTTATCGGCTACGGCGGCATGCTGATGGAGTCGTTTGTGGCAATCATGGCGCTGGTGGCGGCCTGCGTGATTGACCCAGGCGTTTACTTCGCGATGAACAGCCCGATGGCGGTGCTGGCTCCTGCGGGCACCACCGACGTGGTGGCGTCAGCGGCAAGCGTGGTCAGCAGCTGGGGCTTCCAGATCACGCCGGAAACCCTCACCAACATCGCCAACGAGGTGGGCGAGCAGAGCATTATTTCCCGCGCGGGCGGCGCGCCGACGCTGGCGGTGGGCATGGCCTACATCCTCCACGGCGCGCTGGGCGGCCTGATGGACGTCTCGTTCTGGTATCACTTTGCGATCCTGTTCGAAGCGCTGTTTATTCTGACGGCGGTGGACGCGGGCACGCGTGCGGCGCGCTTTATGCTGCAAGACCTGCTGGGCGTTATCTCGCCGGGGCTGAAGAGAACCGACTCGCTGCCCGCCAACCTGCTGGCGACCGCGCTTTGCGTGCTGGCGTGGGGCTACTTCCTGCATCAGGGCGTGGTTGACCCGCTCGGCGGCATCAACACCCTGTGGCCGCTGTTCGGCATCGCCAATCAGATGCTGGCGGGCATGGCGCTGATGCTCTGCGCGGTGGTGCTGTTCAAGATGAAGAAGCAGAAATACGCCTGGGTGGCGCTGCTGCCAACGGCCTGGCTGCTGATTTGTACCCTGACGGCGGGCTGGCAGAAAGCGTTCAGCCCGGATACCAAGGTCGGCTTCCTCGCCATCGCCAACAAGTTCCAGGCGATGATTGACAGCGGCAACATCCCGGCGCAGTACACCCAGTCGCAGCTTGCGCAGCTGGTGTTTAACAACCGTCTGGACGCCGGTCTGACCATCTTCTTCATGGTGGTGGTCGTCGTGCTGGGCCTGTTCTCGATTAAAACGGCGCTGAAGGCGCTGAAGTCAGACAGGCCAACTGCCAACGAAACGCCGTACGAGAAGATGCCGGAGAACTACGAGGATATCGTGGCGCAGGCGAAGAGCGCGCACTAACAGCTTCCCCCTCACCCCAGCGTTCGTAGGGTGGAAAAACGAAGTGCCATCCACCGAAATTGGTGGATGGCGTGTGTCGGATGGCGCTGACGCTTATCCGACCTACGGACCGATAGACCGGAGGATGTATGTTCGACACCCTGGCGAAAGCAGGCAAATATCTCGGCCAGGCTGCCAAACTGATGGTTGGCGTGCCTGATTACGACAACTACGTGCAGCATATGCGGCTGACTCACCCGGAGCAGACGCCGATGAGCTACGAAGAGTTTTTCCGCGAGCGTCAGGACGCGCGCTACGGCGGCAAAGGCGGCGCTCGCTGCTGCTAAAAGTAAGGAAAAGAGATGAATTATGCGGTATCCGTCACGTTATTAACCGGTTTTCTCGGTGCTGGGAAAACCACGCTGCTCAACTATTTCCTCGCCCATAACGGCGGCCAGCCCGTCGCAATCCTGGAAAACGAATTTGGCGCGGTCAACATCGACGGCGCGCTGCTGCGCGGCGGGGAAAACGTCAGCGTCGTCGAGCTGAGCAACGGCTGCGTCTGCTGTAGCGTACGCGGCGAATTTACTGCGGCGCTTGGCGAAATGCTGGATAAACGCGCCGCGGGCGAGCTGAATTTCGAGCGGCTGATCGTCGAAACCACCGGCCTTGCCGACCCGGCTCCTATCGTGCAAACCTTCTTCGTCGACGAAAGCCTGCGCGAGGCGCTGCGCCTCGATGCGGTCATTGCCCTTGCCGACGCGGAGCACATCTCCCGCCAGCTCGACGAGCATCCGGTCGCCGCCTCGCAGATCGGTTTTGCGGATCGCATTCTGCTCACCAAATCCGATCGCGTGGATGACGACACCAAAACCCTGGCGCTGGAAAGAATCCATCGGATCAATAACAAGGCTGAGATCTACGCGATCGAAAACGGCGAGTGCCCGGCGGATCTGTGGCTCGATCTCAACGCCTTTGCGCTGACGGACGGCGTCAGTCTGCCCGGCGGTTTCCACATCATCCGCGCCGAGGGCCAGCAAAACCCGCGCTTTCAGCCGTTCCGCAAAGGGGCGGTTAAGCAGTCGTGGGACGACGCCATTCAGGCGCATGTTTTTGACGCGGGCATGTTGGATTTGAAAAAAATCGGCGCGTTTATGGAAAGCTGCATCGCGCGCTTTGGCAACGACATGCTGCGCTACAAGGGCGTGCTGGCGATTGCCGATAACCCGCAGCGGCTGATCGTGCAGGGCGTGCATAAAGTGGTCGGCTTCGACTACGGTTCGGCCTGGCAGCCGACGGAGCCGCGCGCCTCACGGCTGGTGATCATCGGGCGCTACCTGCCGATTGACGAACTGCGCCGTGAATTTTCTGCAACGGCGATCTGATTGTTGTGATCTTTCGCACGTTTTTTATTCCAGCGGCATAAAACCGTTGTGCGAAACGAAGCAGTGTGTTTGTATGATTTTCACGTTAACTTTACGTTACTCAATTATTCAGGACCCAAATGACTCCTATTACCCGCAACGCTAACCTACTACTTACCGCGCTACCAGCCGCGGTAGTCGTCGTGCGTGTGGTGGTGGTCGTCGGCATAGCGCCGTAGGGTCTGAATCACACTCGATTCCAAACCCCGCCGGCGCAAACCGGGCGGGGTTTCTTGTTTTAGTCCCCAGGCCCAAGCGAACCGGCCATATAAGAAGGACTGGAGCATGGCAATTTCGGAAAACCCACCGCAGGCCCGTATTACCGGCGCACAGCTGATCGTGCAAATGCTTGAGCATCACGGCATCACTACCGTCAGCGGTATTCCCGGCGGCACCGTTCTGCCGCTCTACAACGCGTTGAGCCAGAGCAAAAAAATTCGCCATATTCTGGCGCGGCACGAGCAGGGCGCAGGGTTTATGGCGCAGGGCATGGCGCGAACGCAGGGCAAAGCGGCGGTCTGTCTCGCCTGTAGCGGCCCCGGTGCCACAAACCTCGTCACCGCCATTGCCGACGCGCGGCTGGACTCCATCCCGCTGGTTTGCATCACCGGCCAGGTACCCGCCTCGATGATCGGTACCGACGCCTTCCAGGAAGTCGACACCTACGGCATCTCTATTCCCATCACCAAGCACAACTACCTGGTGCGCGATATCGCCGAGCTGCCGCAGGTCATATGCGACGCGTTCCGCATAGCCGAATCAGGCCGCCCCGGCCCGGTGTGGATCGACATTCCGAAAGACGTGCAGACCGCTGAAATTGACATCACCGCGCTGCCGCCGGTCTCTGAACCGACCCCCGCGCCGCGCTTTGAAGCGCAGCAAATTATCGATGCCGCAGCGATGATCAACCAGGCGCAGCGCCCGGTGCTTTACCTCGGCGGCGGTATCATCAACGCCCACGCCGCGGCACGCCAGCTTGCTGAAAAAGCCAACCTGCCGACCACCATGACGCTGATGGCGCTCGGCACCCTTCCGGCAAAACACCCGCTGTCGCTGGGCATGCTGGGGATGCACGGCGCGCGCAGCACCAACTACATCCTGCAGGAAGCCGATTTGCTGATCGTCATGGGCGCGCGCTTCGACGACCGCGCCATCGGCAAAACCGAGCAGTTCTGCCCGAACGCGAAGATTATCCACGTGGATATCGACCGCGCGGAGCTGGGCAAAATCAAACAGGCGCACATCGCCATTCGCGGCGACGTGGGCGAAGTGCTCGAGCAGCTGCTGCCAAAAATCGACGCCCAGCCGCGCGCGGCCTGGCGGCAGCAGGTAGCCGGTTTGCAGCAGGAATTCCCGTTCAATATGCCCGGCGAAGATAACCCGCTGACGCCCTACGGCCTGATTAAAGCCGCCGCCGCGTGCGTGGACGACGAAGCCGTTATCACCACCGACGTGGGCCAGCACCAGATGTGGGTGGCGCAGGCCTATCCGCTCAACCGCCCCCGCCAGTGGCTGACCTCCGGCGGTTTGGGCACCATGGGCTTTGGCCTGCCTGCCGCCGTGGGCGCGGCGCTGGCCGAACCGCAGCGCAAGGTGCTGTGCTTCACCGGCGACGGCAGCATCATGATGAATATTCAGGAAATGGCCACCGCCGCCGAGCACAACCTGGATGTGAAAATCATTCTGCTAAATAACCAGGCGCTGGGGTTGGTACACCAGCAGCAGACGCTGTTTTATGAGCAGAACGTCTTCGCCGCGACCTATTCCGGGCAGACCAACTTCCTCAAAATTGCCGAAGGTTTTGGCCTCGCAGCCTGTGATTTAAACGCCGCCGCAGACCCGCAGGCCGCCCTGCAGGAGGCGATTTCACGCCCCGGCCCGTGCCTGATTCACGTCCGCATCGATGCCGAAGAAAAAGTATTCCCGATGGTGCCGCCGGGCGCTGCCAACGTTGAGATGATTGGAGAGTAAGCCATGCAACAACTAACCGTTATTCTGGAACTTACGGTGCGCAACCACCCGGGCGTGATGTCCCACATCTGCGGCCTGTTCGCCCGCCGCGCCTTTAACGTCGAAGGGATTCTGTGCCTGCCGCTACCCAGCGGCGATCGGAGCCGCATCTGGCTCCAGGTCGCCGACGACCAGCGCCTTGAGCAGATGATCAGCCAAATAGATAAGCTCGAAGACGTGGTGCAGATTAAGCGCGACATCGACGGCGCGGACGTGTTCGGCAAGCTGACGGCTTTGGTGCAGTGATTTTAAGGCGGTGAAGGGGACGCTCTCCACCGCGCATTCTTTTAATTGCGCGCCTGATTCCAATACGGTCAGCTATTTTTGGTTTCAGCATATACAGGTGACAGTAAGAATTTCTGGCGGCCACCTTCTTTGCGGCTCACGCCCTCAGCGAAAAAACCACGCGGGTGACCGGCGACAAAGCCTTTTAAAAGTGACTGGATTGAAGGTTGAAGACGGGGCGTATGAATCGTCATGGTATTTTCAGGCGGATACAGCCAGCGCTTTCCGCCATTTCTACGCCCTAACTTCCCTCTGCAATCGCCCGGCTATCTCGTTCATTTGCGTGGAGGAACTATGCCCAATCACCATAAACTGATGGTTTTTGTCGGCCCAATAGACGATGTTCATGCCCAGCCGACGTTCATTTTCCCGCTCTGATGTTGTACCTGAGCCTTGCGTAATGCACAGCGCCAGCGGGCCAGTTTTGGGATCGAGCCAGGTAATCTGCGCGATACGCTGCTCTTCGTAGGCCAGCACGCGTGCATTTTTCAGCGCTGCCTGCGGCAGGCTTAAACGGGCTGCAGTCAGCGTCAGGCCCAGCCGCTGGCTGGCGATGCGTAACTGCGACTCAAGCGCCTGCGGTGTCGGTGTGTCAGACAGTGTCTCAGGCGTGTAAAGCGCCATGTACTGCGCTACCCGCTCCCGCCAGTTATCTTCCGGCAGGGTGAAATGAATAAACGCTCTGTCGCCAATCGCGCCTAGTGCCAGGAAACTGACCGCTGCGGCAATCAGCCCGCGTCTTGAAAAAGCAGGGCGAACGCTGGTGAGATGCGTTTGCAGATGAGCCTGCGGAGCGGCTTCCAGCAGCGGTTCAAAGGCGGTCTTGAAGGGCAGGCTGCTGCGCTGGAGCAGCGCCAGTCGTTCTGCCAGCCGTTCGTCCTCACTCAGGCGTTCTTCAAGCTCCCTGTACTGCTCGGCGCTCAGTTCATTATCCAGATATGCCACCAGCAGTTCGTCCGTATTGACGGGAAACGTCATTATTTTTCTCCTTTCAGAGGCAGCGTATCAGGCTGAAGCGCCCGGTCCTGAGCCAGCGTCAGGCGAGCGGTGGCGAGCCTGCTCATGATCGTACCGAGCGGCACTTTGAGGATCTCAGCGGCCTCGCGGTAAGAAAGCTCTTCCACATAAACCAGGAATACCGCATCGCGCTGGGCTTCCGGTAGACGAATAACGCGTTTCATCACGTCGTTTGACCAGAGAAGGTCGTCGTTGCTGCCCGCGCCCGCAAGCTCATCAACATCGACAAAACCCTGCCCGCGCCGAATGAGCTGCGCCCGAACTTCGTTGACCCAGATGGAGTGCAGAATGGCAAACAGCCAGCTATCTAACCGGCTGCCATGGGCAAACTGGGCCGCGCGCTCAAGCGCCCTGACGCAGGTCGCCTGAACCAGATCGTCTGCAATATCCCGCCGATGTGAGAGCACAAGCCCGTAGCGCCACAGGCGGGGAAGATATTGCGCGTATCGCTTCGCTGCTGATTTTCGCCTCCGATCAGGACTCAGGATGACCATCGATAGCGGCTGACAGATCGCGATACTCTTCGCAGCCGGTACCGCACAGGGTTTTGATGGCGGCAAGCTGTTCGCGGGCCAGATCGGGACGGTTTTTGATCATGTAGGCTTCACCCAGATATTCGCGAACTTTAGGGTATTTCGGATCGAGCGCTACAGATTTTAAATAATAGCCGATCCCTTCGTCAGTGCGCCCCAGCTTGCGGGTGGCGTAACCGCGGTAGTTCAGCGCTTCAGCCGTATTCGGATCCTGGAGCGTATTTAGCATATCCAGCGCCTCTTGATAGCGGCCCGCTTTTGCCAGTGCATAAGCATAGTTGGCGCGTGATGCGTCGCCTACCGCCGCGCCTTTTTCAACGACGCAGGTCTTGGTTTTGGCGTCATAGATCTGTCCCTTAGCGCAGGTTGGCGGAACGGGTTCGTCGCTGCTTCCCCCCATTGCCTGAGCGGAGCCAGAAAGCAGCATGAGGCCAGTGACAAAGGCCGGTAACAAAAGACGGGTTATTCGATTCATGGTAAAGCCCTCACGGTGTTTGGTATGCAGTGAACACCTGAGGATGCAGATTTATTCGATTTATTTTTGCGGCTTTTGGAGCAACGCCTAAAGCCGATAAGCCCTCTTGATGCGCCTTTGGTTTTCCCCGGATTGCTCCGAGTTAGCGGGCAAGCTCCGATTCCGCTTCTATACTTACGCTTTGTGTAAATAAAAAAGGAGCGAATAGATGACCATTCATAAGAAAGGGCAGGCTCACTGGGAAGGTGATATCAAACGCGGCAAAGGCACGGTATCCACCGAAAGCGGCGCGTTGAAGCAGCAGCCCTACGGTTTTAATACCCGTTTTGAAGGTGCCGCCGGGACTAACCCGGAAGAGCTGATTGGCGCGGCGCACGCGGCCTGCTTCTCTATGGCGCTGTCTTTGATGCTGGGTGAAGAAGGCTATACGCCGGACAGCATTGATACCACCGCCGATGTGTCGCTGGACAAGAAAGACGGCGGCTTTGCGATTACCAAAATCGCGCTTAACAGCACCGTCAAAGTGCCGGGTATCGAAGAAGGCGCGTTTGACACAATCATTCAGAAAGCCAAGGCGGGTTGCCCCGTATCGCAGCTGCTGAAAGCTGAGATCACGCTGGATTACAAACTTAACTAATCCGCCGGCAAATCCGTAGTGCAGTTGTCTCCAGACCCCTCTGGAGACAACGTTTCCCCTCTAAAATCCAACCGCCATTCCTTGCGGCGAAAGAATGTCCTTCAGCCCTTCGCGCACCAGCAGGTCCGGGCTAATCTCGGCGATGGTTTTCGCCCCCGTTAGCGTCATTGCCACGCGCATCTCTTTTTCAATCAGGTTCAGCAGATTGGCGACGCCCGCCTGCCCGTGGGTGGCAAGCGCGTATAAATAGGCGCGGCCCAGCAGCACCGTGTCTGCACCCAGCGCGATCATGCGTACCACGTCCAGCCCGTTGCGGATGCCGCTGTCGGCAAGAATGGCGATATCGCCTTTGACCGCGTCGGCAATGGCGGGCAGGGCGCGGCACGATGACAGCACGCCGTCGAGCTGGCGGCCGCCGTGGTTCGACACCACGATGCCGTCAGCGCCGAAGCGCACCGCGTCTTTGGCGTCCTGCGGGTCGAGAATGCCTTTGATGATCATCGGGCCGTCCCAGAACTCGCGGATCCACTCCAGATCGCTCCAGGAAATCGACGGGTCGAAGTTGTTCGCCAGCCAGCCGATGTAGTCCTCAAGGCCGGTCGGCTTGCCCAGATAGGCGGAGATATTCCCCAGGTCGTGCGGGCGGCCGTTGACGCCGACGTCCCACGCCCACTGCGGATGCGTAATCGCCTGCCAGTAGCGGCGCATCGCCGCGTTGCTGCCGCTCATGCCGGAATGCGCATCGCGATAGCGCGCGCCCGGCGTGGGCATATCTACGGTAAACACCAGCGTCGAACACCCGGCGGCCTTCGCGCGCTCCAGCGCGTTGCGCATGAATCCCCGGTCTTTCAGGACATAAAGCTGGAACCACATCGGGCGGTCGATTTCCGGCGCGACTTCCTCAATCGGGCAGACGGAAACGGTGGAAAGCGTGAAGGGGATGCCTTTCGCCGCGGCGGCCTTTGCGGCCTGCACTTCGCCGCGGCGGGCGTACATCCCGCAAAGCCCAACCGGCGCCAGGGCCACCGGCATCGACAGCGTTTCGTTGAACAGCTTGGTTTCCAGGCTCAGCGCCGACATGTTCTTCAGCACGCGCTGCTTCAACGCCACCTGTGCCAGGTCGTCCACGTTGCGGCGCAGCGTGTGTTCGGCATACGCCCCGCCGTCGATATAGTGGAACAGAAATGGCGGCAGGACGCGTTTGGCGGCGGCGCGGTAGTCGGATGCTGCGGAAATAATCATGGTTTTTCTTCCCTTGTTACGTCGGTATTTTCATCCGGCAGGCGGGTGATGCGCGCCTGCCGGGCTTCGTCTTCGTGCAGGGTTTTGATGGTGGAATGCACAAAACCGAGATGTGTTTTGGCGGCGCGGCGCGCCCGCTCTGGGTCACCCGCCAGAATCGCCTGCAGCAGCGCGTTGTGCTGTTCGGTCAGCCCGGCAAAAATGCTCGGCACGGTGTACATGCGCTGGCGGCTGTGCATCACGGAGGACTGTAGCAGGTCGAAAAAGCCGCGCATGGTCTGAAGCAGCACGACGTTGTGCGAGGCTTCGGCGATGGCTAAGTGAAAGCGCACGTCCGCCTGGGCCGCCAGGTCCGGGTCGTCGCTTTCTTTAAAGGCGACGGTGGCATCGAAGCAGGCGATGAGCTTCTCTTTGTCGGCGGGCGTGGCGCGCATCGCCGCGTACCAGGCGGTGCTTGCCTCGATGGCGTGCCGCGCTTCGAGGATGTCGTAGCGGTAGTTGGGGTCGTCTTCGACCAGCGTTTTCAGCGGCTGAACGATGCGCTGCTCGGACCAGGGCTGGACTTCGTAACGCACGAAGGTGCCGCCGCCGCGTCGGCTGACGAGCACGCCTTCGCTAATCAGCTTTTGAATGGCTTCGCGCAGCGACGAGCGGGAGACGCCCATCTCGGCGGCGAGCTGGCGTTCGGCGGGCAAACGCATGCCCGCCTCCAGCTTACGTTCATCAATCAATGTCTTAACGCGCTCGGCAAGGTGGTCGGCCAGGCGCGGCTGGGCTTGTGTCATGGAATCATCCAGGTGAGTACGTATGCCTGAAGTGTAGTAATCACCCCGACCATGCAGGTGAAGATCAGGCTGTGTTTAACGGTAAAGCGGAACAGGTCGGACTCTTTGCCCACCAGGCCCACGGCGGCGCAGGCGATGGCGATGGACTGCGGCGAAATCATCTTGCCGGTCACGCCGCCCGTGGTATTGGCGGCAACCAGCAGCAGGTCCGACACGCCAATCTGCTGCGCGGTGGTGGCCTGCAGCGCGGCAAAGAGCGCGTTCGACGAGGTATCGGAGCCGGTGAGGAACACGCCGAGCCAGCCGAGGAACGGCGAGAAGAAGGTAAACGCGTGTCCGGTGTGGGAAAGCGCCAGGGCAAGCGTTGCAGACAGGCCGGAGTAGTTCGAGATAAACGCGAATGCCAGCACCATGCCGATGGAGTAGATCGGCAGCGCCAGCTCCCGAATCGTCTCGCCGAAGGTGTCGATGGCCGCTTTCGGCTTCATGCGCAGGTAGACGATGGAGATAAGCGCCGCTACCAGAATCGCCGTGCCGGTGGCCGACAGCCAGTCGAATTTATACACCGCCGCGTAGGCCATGCTTTGCGCGACCACCGGCGGCATTTTGGCGACCAGCCTGTCGAGGAACGGCACCGAGAAGTTAAACACCCAGTCGGCAAGCGCGCCGCCTGGCGCAAACAGCGCCTTGAACGGGGGAATGCTCCACAGCGTAACGGTGGCGGTCAGGAAGATAAACGGCATCCACGCGCGCACGACCTGGCCGGGGCTGTAGTTTTTGCGGGCGAGCGTCTGGTCCGTGACCGACGCGCCCACGTCGCCGAAGCGGAAGATGCGCACCGGCTTCCACACGCGCAGGAAGGCGGTCAGGCAGACCAGAGAGACCAGCGAGGAGATGATGTCCGGCAGTTCGGGGCCGAGGAAGTTGGAGCTGAGATACTGCGCGACGGCAAACGAGCCTCCGGCGACCATCACCGCGGGCCAGGTTTCTTTGACGCCGCGCCAGCCGTCCATGATCGCCATGATCCAGAACAGCACGATAATCGTCAGGAACGGCAGCTGGCGGCCGACCATTTGGCCGATCTGAAAGCTGTCCAGCCCGGTGACCTGGCCCGCGACGATAATGGGAATGCCCATCGCCCCAAAGGCAACCGGCGCGGTGTTGACAATCAGGCACAGCCCGGCGGCGTAAAGCGGGTTAAAGCCGAGGCCGACGAGCAGCGCGGCAGTAATCGCGACCGGCGCGCCAAAGCCCGCCGCCCCTTCGAGAAACGCGCCGAAAGAGAAGCCGACGATCAGCATTTGCAGGCGCTGGTCGGGCGTGATGGACAGAATCGAGGAGCGGATGATGTCGAACTGGCCGGTCTTCACCGAGATTTTATAGACGAAGACGGCGGCGATGATTATCCACGCAATCGGCCACAGCCCGTAGAAGAAGCCGTACACCACGGACGCCAGCGCCCGGTCAACCGGCATGCGGTAGAAGAACAGCGCGACGAGCAGCGCAAGGCCAACCGTCAGCGTCGCGGCCATGTAGCCCTTCATGCGCAGCTTAATCAGCGCGAAGAAGAAGAACAGTATGGGCAGGGCGGCGACCAGGCTGGATAGCCAGATGTTGCCCGCCGGATCGTAGACTTGTTGCCAGACTTGCATGCAGGATCTCCGGAACGTGACGTGCTTATTATTATTTCGCTCAATTGGTAGGACCAATTCGGCGATGTAGGGTAATTGAGGTTTAATGGTTAACTTTGTGTTAATTGATGGCAATATTTATGTTGGCTTTTTTGCCGTTATGCACAAAGTGGTCACGTTTTTGGTGGGATTGGTAGGACCAATCGAGAAGGGGGTTGGGGAGTGGGCGCCCTCACCCCGGCCCTCTCCCCCAGGAGAGGGAGAAACCAGGCGCCGGAAACTCCCCTCCAGGAGAGGGCGTTAAAACGAGCGCGAGGGGGAGAATCGATCCAGTCCCCTCTCCCCCAGGAGAGGGAGAAACCAGGCGCCGGAAACTCCCCTCCAGGAGAAGGCATTAAAACGAGCGTGAGGGGAGAACCGATCCAGTCCCCTCTCCCTTGAGGGAGAGGGTTAGGGTGAGGGGGAAAGCTAGGAAACCTGCGGCTTCATCGACGTCAAACGCCAGCGCCCGATATCCGCAGCAATAAACATCAGCAGGCTCACGCCCATCACCGGCAGGCACCAGCCGAGCGCGGCGCTCGCCAGCAGCACGGCGATGCGCCACGGCATTGGCAGCGCAAGCCAGGCCGCGCTTAGGGTCTGAACCGGGCTGCTCGCGGAAATCGCCGGGCGGCGCAGCCACCACATCCGGTAGCCGAGCACAATCATCGCGCATAATCCCAGGCCAAACGCCGCCAGCAGCAGCTGGTTGGGCAGCCCGAACAGCACGCCCATGTGGGCGTCAACGCCCCAGCGCGTGAGTTTGGCAATCAGCGGGAAGTCGGCAAAATGCACCCGGTCGATGACCTTAAAGCCGTTCGGATCGACCGCTGCGGTATCAACATGCGTCGGCCACGCGCGGTCGATTTCGGTCACCGTCCAGGCTTTATCCGCCGCGCGGGCGGGGCGGATTTCGATTTTGTCCGACGCTATGCCCGCCGCGCGGGCCGCGCGCAGAACGCCGTCCCAGGTATCGTTGTCGACCGCAGGCGGCATTGCCATTCCCGGCATCATGGCGTGGTGTTCCGCGTGGGGGTCGTGATGCTGGTGGCCGCTTTGCGGCGTGAGCGCCGTGTTCACCTGCGGCGTCATCCAGCCCAGCTCGCTGCGCAGCCTGTCGATATTCCCGCCCGCCCACTGCGACCAGGTCAGCCCCGTCGCCGAGAAGAACAGCAGCCCGAGCAGCAGCGTGGCACCCAGCGTGATGTGCCAGTGCCGCGCTTTGGCCTGCGGGGATTGCCGCACTTTGCGCTTTCTCTTCGGGCGCGAGGTCAGCCACAGCGCCACGCCGCCGAGCGCGGCAATCCAAAGCCACGAGGCGGCCAGCTCGCTGTAAAGCCTGCCGACGTCACCAAGCAGCAGCGCGCGGTGAAACTGGTCGATCCAGGTCCGCAGCGGCAGCACGCCGCTGGTGCCGTAAACCGGCATATCGCCTTTGATAGCAAGGCTTGAAGGGGAGACAAAAACGGCGCGGGATTCCGATTCCCCGAGCGTCGGGTCGACAAACTGCACGCGGGTGGTATCGCCGGGCTGCGGAGCAGGACGCACCGCGTAAATTGCGGCATCTTCGCCGATATACCGACGCGCGGCGGCAATCTGCTGTGAAAGCGACTGCTGCGGGCCGACATCCTCGGTGCGCAGCGCCTCGCGATAAAGCGCGTTTTCAATCTGCGGCGTCAGCACGTAGAGCGTGCCGGTGAGCGCGGCGATGAAGATGAACGGGCCGACGAACAGGCCGATGTAAAAATGCAGGCGACGCAAAAGCGTCAGCAGCGCGCCGCGCGGGGCGAGCCGGGGCTGAGGAATAGACATAGCGATCCTGTGGCATAGCCATAACGTTAAAAGAAAAGGGGTTTAACGAAACGGCACCACGGGCGGGGCGCGGGGCAGGGCCTGGGCATCGTCGTGCTGCGCCAGAATGGCGGCAATAACCGGGGGCGGCGGCGCGCGGGAAATACGCCAAGCCAGCCAGATAAACGGAATAAAAAGCCAGACGATAAGCGGGATGTGCAGCAGCAGCTGGCAGTATCCGCAGGCGATATCGTCCATCAGCGACGCGCCCATCCCCGGCATCAGGTGCGGGGAGGTGGGCATCTCCATCGACCCCATGTCCATCATCATGTGATGTTCGCCGTGGTTGCCCATTTCCGCCATACGCCTGTGCTCCAGCGATTTAGAAATCACCGGGGCGATAAACAGCATCAGCATCGCAAGCAGGGCGATCGCCGAAGGCCATTTATGACGTGACAGAGAAAAGAGGGATGACAACCGTGCGGTCCACCGGGCTGAATGTGTGTTGCGCGATTGTACCCTGGTGGAAATGAATTGTTAAAAATTACTCTCAGGCTGCGTGCATAAAAGCTGGCGGATGGCGCTTTCGCTTATCCGCCCTACAAATCAACGTCTCGTAGGTTGGGTAAGCGCAGCGCCATTCACCGGTTTGGATTTCACTACGCCCGCAGCGTCGCCATATCAATCACAAAGCGGTACTTCACGTCGCTTTTCAGCAGGCGCTCGTAGGCCTCGTTAATGTCTTTAATATCAATCATTTCGATATCGGACACGATGCCGTGTTCGGCGCAAAAATCCAGCATCTCCTGGGTTTCTTTAATACCGCCGATAGCGGAGCCGGAGACGGAACGGCGGCCCAGGATCAGCGGCAGGGTGCTCACCGGCGGCTCCACGTCGCCCAGCAGGCCGACGAACACCAGCGTGCCGTCCAGCGTCAGGGTCGGCATATAGGGGTTGATGTCGTGAACGTAGGGGACGGTGTCGATAATCAGATCGAATTGGTTCTGCACGCCCGCCATCTGCGCGTCGTCGGTTGACAGCACGACGTGATGCGCGCCCAGCCGACGGGCATCTTCCTCCTTGCTGGCCGAACGGGTGAACAGCGTCACCTCGGCACCCAGCGCGTTGGCAAGCTTCAGCGCCATATGGCCGAGGCCGCCAAGCCCGATCACCGCAACCCTGCTGCCTTTGCCGACGTTCCAGTGGCGCAGCGGGGACCAGGTGGTAATGCCCGCGCACAGCAGCGGGGCGGCACCTTTCAGGTCGAGTCCCTCGGGCATTTTCAGAACAAAATCCTGCGAGGCGACAATCGCCTGCGAGTAGCCGCCGTAGGTCGGCTGGTGGTCGTGACGGTCAACGCCGTTGTAGGTCTGCACGTTGCCCTCTTCGCAATACTGCTCAAGCCCCTCCTGGCACGGGTGGCAGACGCGGCAGGAGTCCACCATGCAGCCAATCCCGGCGTAGTCGCCCGGCTTGAACTTGCTAACGTTGCTGCCGACCGACGCGACGCGGCCAATAACTTCGTGGCCCGGCACCAGCGGATAGGTGCTAAACCCCCAGTCGTTGCGCGCCTGGTGTAAATCCGAGTGGCAAACTCCGCAGTACATAACTTCGATGACAACGTCATCCGGGCGCGGGTCGCGTCGCATAAATTCAAACGGCGCCAGAGGAACCTGAGCGCTTTGCGCCGCATAGCCGAGAACTTTCATCGTCATGTTGTTACTCCTGGGTTAGATATCTTTTTTGTACTGATCGTCGGTCACCTGCTCCAGCCATTCTACCGGGCTGCCGTTGAGGGATTCGGCGATGGCGATGTGCGTCATGGCGTTGTCAGGCGTTGCGCCGTGCCAGTGCTTGACGCCTTCCGGGATCCAGACAATATCGCCCTGATGTATGTCGCGAATATGACCGCCCCATTCCTGCAGCCAGCCGCGACCCTGGGTAACGATCAGCGTCTGGCCGAGGGGATGGGTATGCCAGGCCGTGCGGGCGCCCGGTTCAAAGGTCACCGCCGCGCCGCCAACGCGAGCAGGCGCTATCGCCTGGAAAGGAGCATCGATGCGTACTCTGCCGGTGAAGTAGTTCTCCGGGCCGGTCTGAGAAGGCTGCGATCCCGCCGGGATAATTTTCAGTTTTTCTTCCACTTCTTCCTCCGCTTCGGCATGCGCTGCCGGGGTTATTTAAAACAACGTCAGTCAGAAGTATAGGTAACATCCCCGAGGGCGATTAGTCGGCATAACCCGCAAGGAGCTATGAATTCAATTCATAAATGAGCCTATAATGATGTTTTCCTTCACTCAACGCGGGCTGAATCGGCATGTTAAAAGAGAATTTCAACGACTTAATTTCTTTTCTGGTGGTCGCCCGCGAGCGCAGTTTTACCAAAGCTGCCGCGAAGCTGGGCGTTTCCCAATCGGCCCTGAGCCATGCGATTCGCGGCCTTGAAGAACGCCTCGAGCTGCGCCTGCTCACGCGAACCACCCGCAGCGTTGCGCCTACGGACGTGGGCGAAAAACTGGTCAACAGCCTCGCGCCGCGCTTTGCGGATCTGGAAAACGAGCTGCTGGCGCTGAGCGAGATGCGCGAGCGGCCAGCGGGCAACATTCGCATCAACGCGGCGGAGCACGGCATGCAGTCCGTACTGTGGCCGGTGCTGAAAACGTTTCTGGCCGACTACCCGGATATCAACGTCGAGGTGAGCGTCGACAACGCGCTGACGGATATCGTCAGCGGGCGCTTTGACGCGGGCGTGCGCCTGGGCGAGCAGGTCGCCAAAGACATGATTGCGGTGCGCATCGGCCCGGATTTCAGCATGGCGGTAGTCGGGTCCCCTGATTTTCTGGCCCGCCACGGCACGCCCGCCACGCCGCAGGATCTCCAACGTTTCCGCTGTATCAACATGCGTCTGCCGACGCTAGGCGGCATCTACGCCTGGGAGTTTGAAAAGGAAGGGCGCGAGCTGAGGGTGCGCGTCGACGGACAGCTGACCTTTAACAGCCTGCACCAGCGCATCGACGTCGCAAAGCTAGGCCTTGGCCTCGCCATGGTGCCAGAAGACACCGTGCAGGAAGAGCTGGCGAACGGACAGCTGGTGCGCGTACTGCAAGAGTGGTGCGAGCCGTTCCCCGGCTATTACCTTTATTATCCAAGCCGCAAACAGCACACCACCGCGTTCTCTTTGTTTGTTGAGGCGCTGAGGTTTAGGGGATGAACCCTTTTTGAGGCGCTTGTTAAGTTATTGATTTAAAAGAGTGGATTGATAAGGGGATAAAAAAGGGTATAGCGAGGTAAAAAGCAATTAAGGGTTTTTAAACATAGGGTTAACGGGGTAATGTTCCTGTTTATTGCCGTGCAGGCAGCTTAGAAAGTTACGCTCACAGTGGCACGATCTCACTCGATGTTTATTGCCGTGCAGGCAGTTTAGAAAGGAGACAAAAGCCGCTGAAGCGCCAGCAATTGGTTTATTGCCGTGCAGGCAGCTTAGAAACAAGCCGCTTTTGGTTCCGTCTGTTTTACTGTGTTTACTGCCGTGCAGGCAGCTTAGGAATCAGGTTGGCCCACCTATATTCCAGAAACTCAGTTTATTGCCGTGCAGGCTGCTTAGAAAACGCGCCGCTTCGATGTAAACCCCTGTGTCGTGTTCACTGCCGTACAGGCAGCTTAGAAATGATAGCGGCGCTGGAGCAGGCGGAGCAGCGTGTTCACTGCCGTACAGGCAGCTTAGAAATATGAATTGATCCAGTCTTTCGCATCAGGCCGTTCACTACCGCACAGCCAGCAAAATCCAACCCTTCAGTTATTCCTCAATCCCTATTATTGTAAAGTAAGTTCAACCTGTTCAAATATATGTCCAGGGTTGCAGCGCCTGGCGTGACGCGGCATGATATGCCCTGATTTAAAGGAGATATCATGAAAGAGTTGGCTGCATTTTTAAATAATTTCGGGATTGTCGTAAATCAGACAACCTCGCTAATTATGGTTCTGTCTATTATTTTTATATTTTCGCTGGTGGTGCACTTTATTCTTCACGGCCTCGTGCTGCGCAGCTTTGAAAAACGCGCCGCAACCAGCGAGCATCTGTGGTTGAAAATCATCACGGAAAACAAACTCTTTCAGCGGCTTGCGCTAACGCTCCAGGGTATTATCGTTAATATTCAGGCGGTGCTTTGGCTGCAAAAGGGCAGCGACGTCAGCACCATTCTGATTATTGCCGCGCAGCTGTGGATAATGCTTTACTCGCTGCTGTCCTTATTCTCCCTGCTGGACGTGATTTATAATTTCTCGCAAAAGCTTACCATCGCTTCAAATATCCCGCTAAAAGGTATCTTTCAGGGCGTTAAGTTAATCAGCGCGATCGTCATCGGTATTATGATGATTTCGCGGATTATCGGGCAGTCTCCGGCAATCCTTATTAGCGGCCTGGGTGCGATGGCGGCGGTATTAATGCTGGTGTTTAAAGACCCGATTCTGGGACTGGTGGCGGGGATTCAGCTTTCCGCAAACCGCATGCTAAAGCTCGGTGACTGGCTGGAAATGCCAAAATACGGCGCGGACGGCGCGGTCACGGATATCGGCCTGACGACGGTCAAAGTCCGCAACTGGGATAACACGATTACCACCATCCCTACCTACGCCCTGGTATCGGACGCGTTCAAAAACTGGAGCGGCATGTCGCAGTCCGGCGGGCGTCGCATCAAGCGCAGCATCAACCTCGACACCACCAGCATCCATTTTCTGTCCGAGGAAGAGCAGCAGCGGCTGATTAAAGCAAAGCTTTTGCGGCCCTATATGGACTCGCGCAGCCGTGAGATCGAGGAGTACAACCGCGCGCACAGCGGCGACGCGGAATCGGTGCTGAACGCCCGCCGCATGACCAACGTCGGCACGTTCCGGGTCTATCTCAATGAGTATTTGCAAAACCACCCGCGCATTCGCAAAGACATGACGCTGATGGTGCGCCAGCTTGCACCCGGCGCGGAAGGGCTGCCGCTTGAGGTTTACGCCTTCACCAACACCGTGATGTGGCTGGAATACGAGGCCATTCAGGCGGATATCTTCGAGCATATCTTCGCCGTCGTTGACGAGTTTGGCCTGCGCATTCACCAGTCGCCAACCGGCAACGACATTCGTTCTCTTTCGGTGCAGATGAGTCGTTAAATATAAGGGGCTGACATTCAGCCCCTTTTTTTATCTGCCGACGTTTTTTTTGCAGCGCTTCCGGGTAACGTGCGCCCTGCACCTCAATGGCGGTCAGCGCGGCTTCAATATTCTTCAGCTCTTCAACGCCCAGGGTCAGCGCCGCCGCGGCGAGATTTTCCTGCAGGCGATGAAGCTTGGTGGTGCCGGGAATCGGCACGATCCACGGCTTCTGCGCCAGCAGCCAGGCCAGCGCGATTTGCGCGGGCGTTGCATCCTTCTGGCGGGCGATGTCGCCCAGCGTATCCACCAGCACCTGATTCGCCCTGCGGGCTTCCTGCGTGAAGCGCGGCACCACGTTGCGGAAGTCGTTGCTGTCGAAGGTGGTGCTGTCGCTGATAGCGCCGGTCAGAAAACCTTTGCCCAGCGGGCTGAACGGCACGAAGCCGATGCCAAGCTCTTCCAGCGTGGGGATAATTTCCCGCTCAGGCTCGCGCCACCACATCGAATATTCGCTTTGCAGCGCCGTGATCGGCTGCACCGTGTGGGCGCGGCGGATGGTCTGCGCACCGGCCTCCGAAAGGCCAAAGTGTTTGACTTTCCCTTCCTCGATCAGCTCTTTTACCGTCCCCGCCACGTCCTCAATCGGCACGTTCGGGTCAACGCGATGCTGATAAAGCAGATCGATGGTGTCGATGTTCAGGCGTTTTAACGAGCCTTCTACCGCCTGGCGAATATGTTCCGGGCGGCTGTTCAGCACCTGCCTGTTATCCGGCTGGGGCAGGTCGAAGCCGAACTTGGTGGCGATGACGACTTTATCGCGCACCGGGGCCAGCGCTTCGCCGAGCAGTGATTCGTTGGTGAACGGGCCGTAGATTTCGGCGGTGTCAAAGAAGGTCACGCCCTGGTCAACGGCCGAGCGGATAAGGCCGATCGCCTGCTGTTTGTCCGTCGCCGGGCCGTAGCCGAAGCTTAACCCCATGCAGCCGAGGCCAAGGGCGGAAACTTCTAAGCCGCTGTTTCCTAACTGTCGTTTTTGCATAGTGAACTCCGTAATGAAAGGGATAAGGACGGCGTTAACTTTAGGCGGGGCAGGGGGCGGTGACTATAGATGGAATCGAGATGAGCTTATGAGCTGAGCTCATAAATTGTAAAAAGCCCGGCCGGTCGCGCTGGCCGGGCTTGGGGTTACATTACCTGGACGTAATGCGTTTCTTCAAAGCCCGTCTGCTGATATGACGCCGATGTGAAATCGGTCGGCGCTGCGGTTTCGGTGCTGGCAGAGAGCGTATTCAGCGCTTCATCCGCCGAGGCAGAAGATGGCTTATCGCTGAACAGCTCGCCTTCATCCTTCACCAGCAGATCGGAAGCGGTGCCGTTCCAGCTGCTGTTCAGGCCAGGTGCAGGCGCTTGCAGACTGTCGAAATCAAAGCTGATCTCGTGAGTCAGCAGGCCGCCGGACGCGGTAGTCAGGCTGAAGCCGTGCGAGGTTGGGCTGGTGACAACGCCATAATCGTCTATCACGTTTACCGTGAAGGTGTGTTCGCCGTTGGACAGCGGCTCGGACGGCGTCAGTTTCCACGCGCCGTTTTCGTTAACCTCCGCCTTTCCAATCATCCTGTCGTTGTCATAAACCGCCACGGTTTGGCCTGGGTTACCCGCGCCAAAGAGGGTTGGCGTGGAGTCTTTGGTGGTATCGCCCTGGTAAACGTCGCGGTCGTTACCCACCACGGCCACGATAACGGGAATGTTCAGCCCCGGGGTCGTTGGCTCAACCGGAACCTCGATCGCAGGAGTCTCATCATACCGAGTTTCTGGCTCTGGCTCCGCTTCCCCGTAGGCGCTGATGTACACGCCGTAAGACAGGGACGGCGCGCTGTGGATGGTGCCCATGCCCGGGACGTGCAGCTCGGCGGTAGCGGTGAAGGCGTGTTCGCCGTTGCCGAGGTGGGATTTCGGCGTAAAGCTCCATTCGCCGTAGCCGTCTGCTTCGGCGGTGCCGATTGCCTTGCCGTCCATCAGGACGGTGACGGTAGCGCCGGAAGCGGCGGTGCCACGGAAGGTCGGGGTGCCGTCGTCGCACAGCGCGCCGTCGCGGTAGATGTACCCGGCGGCGTCGTCATACATCATCTCGATTTTTGGCGCGCTGAGGCTCGGTTGATCTTCCGGCTCCGGCTCCGGCTGTGGCTGAGGTTCAGGCTGTGGCTCGGGCTGCGGCTCTGGCTCCGCTTCCCCGTAGGCGCTGATGTACACGCCGTAAGACAGCGACGGCGCGCTGTGGATTGTGCCTATGCCCGGGACGTGCAGCTCGGCGGTAGCGGTGAAGGCGTGCTCGCCGTTGCCGAGGTGGGATGCAGGCGTGAAGCTCCATTCGCCGTAGCCGTCTGCTTCGGTGGTGCCGATGGCCTTGCCGTCCATCAGGACGATGACGGTAGCGCCAGCGGTGGCGGTGCCGCGGAAGGTCGGGGTGCCGTCGTCGCAGAGCGCGCCGTCGCGGTAGATGTACCCGGCCGCATCGTCATACATCATTTCGATTTTTGGCGCGCTGAGGGACGGTTGATCTTCCGGTTCAGGCTGTGGCAGAGGTTCAGGTTGAGGCTCTGGCTGAGGTTCAGGCTGCGGCTCTGGCTCCGCTTCCCCGTAGGCGCTGATATACACGCCGTAAGACAGGGACGGCGCGCTGTGGATGGTGCCCATGCCCGGGACGTGCAGCTCGGCGGTAGCGGTGAAGGCGTGTTCGCCGTTGCTAAGCTGGAATGCAGGCGTGAAGCTCCACTCGCCGTAGCCGTCTGCTTCGGTGGTGCCGATGGCCCTGCCGTCCATCAGGACGGTGACGGTAGCGCCGGAAGCGGCGGTGCCACGGAAGGTCGGGGTGCCGTCGTCGCACAGCGCGCCGTCGCGGTAGATGTACCCGGCCGCATCGTCATACATCATTTCGATTTTTGGCGCGCTGAGGGACGGTTGATCTTCCGGTTCAGGCTGAGGTTCAGGCTGTGGTTCAGGTTGAGGCTCTGGCTCCCCGTAGGCGCTGATGTACACGGCGTAAGACAGGGACGGCGCGCTGTGGATGGTGCCCATGCCCGGGACGTGCAGCTCGGCGGTAGCGGTGAAGGCGTGTTCGCCGTTGCCGAGGTGGGATTTCGGCGTGAAGCTCCACTCGCCGTAGCCGTCTGCTTCGGTGGTGCCGATGGCCTTGCCGTCCATCAGGACGGTGACGGTAGCGCCGGAAGCGGCGGTGCCGCGGAAGGTTGGGGTGCCGTCGTCGCACAGCGCGCCGTCGCGGTAGATGTACCCGGCCGCATCGTCATACATCATTTCGATTTTTGGCGCGCTGAGGGACGGTTGATCTTCCGGTTCAGGCTGAGGTTCAGGCTGTGGCTCGGGCTGAGGCTCTGGCTCCGCTTCCCCGTAGGCGCTGATATACACGCCGTAAGACAGGGACGGCGCGCTGTGGATTGTGCCCATGCCCGGGACGTGCAGCTCGGCGGTAGCGGTGAAGGCGTGTTCGCCGTTGCCGAGGTGGGATTTCGGCGTGAAGCTCCATTCGCCGTAGTCGTCTGCTTCGGCGGTGCCGATTGCCTTGCCGTCCATCAGGACGGTGACGATAGCGCCGGAAGCGGCGGTGCCACGGAAGGTCGGGGTGCCGTCGTCGCAGAGCGCGCCGTCGCGGTAGATGTAACCGGCGGCGTCGTCATACATCATCTCGATTTTTGGCGCGCTGAGGGACGGTTGATCTTCCGGCTCCGGCTGTGGCTGAGGCTCTGGCTCCGCTTCCCCGTAGGCGCTGATGTACACGCCGTAAGACAGGGACGGCGCGCTGTGGATTGTGCCCATGCCCGGGACGTGCAGCTCGGCGGTAGCGGTGAAGGCGTGTTCGCCGTTGCCGAGGTGGGATTTCGGCGTGAAGCTCCATTCGCCGTAGTCGTCTGCTTCGGCGGTGCCGATTGCCTTGCCGTCCATCAGGATGGTGACGATAGCGCCGGAAGCGGCGGTGCCGCGGAAGGTCGGGGTGCCGTCGTGGCACATCGCGCCGTCGCGGTAGATGTACCCGGCCGCGTCGTCATACATCATCTCGATTTTTGGCGCGCTGAGGCTCGGTTGATCTTCCGGCTCCGGCTGTGGCTGTGGTTCAGGCTGTGGTTCAGGTTGAGGCTCTGGCTGAGGTTCAGGCTGAGGCTCTGGCTCCGCTTCCCCGTAGGCGCTGATGTACACGCCGTAAGACAGGGACGGCGCGCTGTGGATTGTGCCCATGCCCGGCACGTGCAGCTCGGCGGTAGCGGTGAAGGCGTGTTCGCCGTTGCCGAGGTGGGATTTCGGCGTGAAGCTCCATTCGCCGTAGTCGTCTGCTTCGGCGGTGCCGATTGCCTTGCCGTCCATCAGGACGGTGACGATAGCGCCGGAAGCGGCGGTGCCACGGAAGGTCGGGGTGCCGTCGTCGCAGAGCGCGCCGTCGCGGTAGATGTAACCGGCCGCGTTGTCATACATCATCTCGATTTTAGGCGCGCTGAGGCTCGGTTGATCTTCCGGCTCCGGCTGTGGCTGTGGCTGAGGTTCAGGTTGAGGCTCTGGCTGAGGTTCAGGCTGAGGCTGAGGTTCAGGCTGTGGTTCAGGTTGAGGCTCTGGCTCCGCTTCCCCGTAGGCGCTGATGTACACGCCGTAAGACAGGGACGGCGCGCTGTGGATTGTGCCCATGCCCGGCACGTGCAGCTCGGCGGTAGCGGTGAAGGCGTGTTCGCCGTTGCCGAGGTGGGATTTCGGCGTGAAGCTCCATTCGCCGTAGTCGTCTGCTTCGGCGGTGCCGATTGCCTTGCCGTCCATCAGGATGGTGACGATAGCGCCGGAAGCGGCGGTGCCGCGGAAGGTCGGGGTGCCGTCGTGGCACATCGCGCCGTCGCGGTAGATGTAACCGGCCGCGTCGTCATACATCATCTTGATTTTAGGGGTGCTCAGCGTCGGGAGATTCGGGGTTTTGGTATAGCGATTTGGCATAAAATTACTTCCGTTGTAATGAATTAAGTGAAAGGCGAGGTTGATAACCAGGCCTGCGGGTAAACCTGTCGTTGGCCCTCCTTCGTGTTGTTATGGCCGCGCCGCATCGTCGGGCTGGCCGGGCTCAAGCCAGCTCAGCAGCTGGCCCGCGTTTCTTCTCAGGGTGATTATCTGTACGTAACGGTCATAGCGGCTGGTCACCGCGTTGACCTGGTTGTTGTAGTGTTCTGATTCCGCAATGAGCACGTCGAGCAGCGTGCGCTTGCCGAGGTGGTACCACTGTTTGTAAAACATCATGCGGATCTGGTCGCTTTCCACCGACAGCTGCCGCCACGCCTGCTCCCGATGGGCCAGCCGCAAAACGGTTTCATGCTGTGATTTCAGGGCGTAGCGGGTGTCTTTTTTACGCTGCGCCAGCTCGTCCTTTAAGGCCGCGGCGCGCGCCCCGGCGGCCCTGACGCGCGCGGTATCGGAAAAGCCGCTGAAGGCATCCCAGCTTACGCGTACCCCGGCCTGGAGGTTGTCGTCGCCGGGGTCGGCCAGGGTTTTGCTGGCAACCAGGCTCAGGTTGGGCAGCCCTTTGGCTTTTTCTTCTTCGACGCTTGCCATCTGCGCCTGATACGCGGCCTCCAGCTCGCCGATGAGCGGGCTTTTATCGCTGCTAGCCAGCGCGCTTTTTAAATTGGGGGCCGCAAGCTTCCAGCGCGGCGCACTGTCGATGACCGTAAGGGAAGGGCTGCCCAGCCATTTTTCCAGCTCGACGGCAAGCGCGGTAATTTCGTACTGCGTGTCGTCGCGGGCCTGCTCGGCCTGCAGCAGCCGCGCCGTGGCCTGCGTGAGTTCGCTTTTACGGCCCGCGTCAACCTGCGTGATGCGTTCCAGCATCGCCACCAGCTCGTTCATTCTTGCCGTGTAGGCCTGCGCCAGCTCCAGCACCGCCTGTTTGCGGGCGAGGTTGAGATGGTTTTCACTCACCTTGAGCGCCAGCTCGTCAAGGGCGGCGCGGTAGCTTTCCCCGGCCATGACCGCACGGTAGCGGCGGTTTTCTATGGCGTGTGACAGGCGGCCCCAGTCGAATAGCGGCAGGCTGAGCGATGCGTTTAGGCTGGTCGTTTCCCGATTGCCGCCGCCGTTATTCGCGTTCGAAAGCGGCAGCCACGCGGATGAAACGTTTACCTGCGGCCAGCGCTCCCCTTCGCTTGACGCCACGTCCTGGGCGGCGGCCTCCCATTCGGCCTGCTTTTGCCGCACCGTGTTATCCCGCGACAGGGCTATCGCGACCGATTGCCGGAGCCGCTCGCGGATTTCCTGTTCGTCCTGCGGCGTGGCCGCATTGGCTGCACCCAGCGTCAGGGCAAGTAAAACCGTAGCTATTACGCGCATTATCGTTCCCTGAAGGCTTCGCGGGCTTTCATCACCGGCTTGAGCAGGTAGCTCATGATGGTTTTCTCCCCCGTTTTAATTTCAACCGACGCCACCATGCCGGGAATAATCGGCCAGCTTTTATTGCCCGCCGTCAGCGTCCGGTGCTCCGAGCGCACCACGATGCGGTAAAACGACGAGTCGACGCCCGGCTGGCGGTTTTTTTCATCTTCGAGGGTGTCGGGGCTGATGTACTCAAGCGTGCCTTCCAGCCCGCCGTAGATCGCATAGTCATAGGCGGTGAGCTTGACCATCACCGGCAGGCCGGGCTTTAAAAAGGCGACGTCCGCCGGGCGCACCTTGGCCTCCACCCACTGTTCTTCTTCGAGTGGGACGATTTCCATAATGTCTGCGCCCTGCTGAATGACGCCGCCCGGCGTGTTCATGCGGATATTTTTGACGATGCCCTTCACCGGGGCGGTAAGCGTCGTGCGCTGCATCAGATCCTGGCGGGCAATAACCGATTCGCGGGTCTGGGCAAGCTCTGACTCCAGCCGCACCAGCTCGGCGTTGGCTTCGGCGCGGTACTGGTTGTGGCGTTCGTTTATCTGCAAACGAATGTCGTTCGCCTGGCGCTTCATGCGCAGCAGCTCCACTTCCGACATCAGCCCTTCGTTGACCAGCGGCTGCGACATGCCAATCTCTTTTTCAGCCAGCGCAAGGCTGCGGGAGAGCGTGGACACGCCTTCGCTGAGGGCTTTTTGCCGCGCCCGCCAGGCGTTAGTTTCGTCGCGCACGATGGACGGCACCGCCTTTACCGAATCCGGAAAGGTAAGCGGCTGGTCAAACGCTTCGGCGCGCAGCCTTGCCACCGTACCTTCCAGCGCGACGCCTTTGGACTGGCCTTCGCGCCACGAAGCGCCCGCCCGCGTGGCGTCGATTTTCAGCAGCACCTGGCCTTTTTCAACACGATCGCCCTCGTGCACCAGAATCTCTTCGATGATGCCGCCCTCAAGGCTTTGAATAACCTGTTCGCGGCTGGACGGGATAATTTTGCCCTCCGCCTTAACGATTTCCTCGACGCTGCAAAGGCTGGCCCACGCCGCGCCGACGGCGAGCGTCAGCAGCATTATCGCCAGCACCCGCGTGGACGAGCGCGGGGACTGCACCAGCATGGCGGCCCGTAAATCTTCCACAAAGGCCAGCTCCTGCTCGCCGAGCGGCCGATGTTTTTTTCTGATGTTCATTCCGTTGATTTTCCTGGCAATGCGGCTAGCTGCCGCTGCGGGTCAGCGCCGCGAGCACGTCCTGCTTCGGCCCGTCGAGCATGATTTTCCCGTCGTCCATCACGATGATGCGGTCGACCCCTTCGAGCAGCGAATAGCGGTGGGTAACGACCACCAGCGTCTGCCGCCGTGTGGCCTGCGCAAGCCGATCAAGAAACGCTTTTTCGGTCTGGGTATCCATGGCGCTGGTGGGTTCATCCATCAGCAGCAGCGCCGGTTGGCTAAGCAGGCAGCGCGCAAGCACCACAAGCTGCTGCTGCCCGCCGGACAGCCCCGCGCCGCGCTCGCCTATCGGCATGTCGTAACCCTGTGGATGGCGCATGGCCAGGCCGTCGAGGCCGGTAAGGCGAGCCACGTTGAGCAGCTCTTCGCCGGTGCAGTTCGGCCTGCCGATGCAGATGTTGTCGCGCAGCGTGCCGTGAAACAGCCTTGCGTCCTGGCCGACGAAGCCAACGGCCTGCCGCCAGTCCGACGGGGCGATTTGCCGCGCGTCCAGCCCGTCGAGCAGGATTTGCCCCTCCGTGGGCTGATAAAGGCCCGCCATCAGGCGCAGCAGCGTGGATTTGCCGCTGCCGATTTTGCCCAAAATCGCAATGCGCTCGCCGGGCCTAATCGCCAGCGAGAGGTTAACCAGCACCGGATCGCTTTGTACGCCTTCAAGGGCGGGCCAGGCGAAGGAGACTTTATTGAGCGTCAGCGCGCCGCTCAGCGTAGGTGCGGAAAAATAGCTGCGGCTGGCATCGTGCTCGACGGGCTTGTCGAAAATGGCGGTGATAGACGTCATGGCGGCGCGGGCCTGCTGGAAGCGCACCGCCAGGCCGACAATCTGCCCAAGCGGCGCTATTACCCGGCCGGATAGAATCACGCAGCCGATTAACGCCCCCATGGAAAGCGTGCCGCCGCCGATCAGGTAGACGCCCCAGCACACCAGCGCCACGGTCTGTATCTGCTGGAAGGCGGTAATCGCGCTGGTTGCAAGGGTTGAATAACGCCTGGATTTCAGCGAGGAGGCGCTAAGCAGGGCGTTGTAATGCTCCCAGCGGTATTGCATCAGTCCTTCGCCACCGGCGGCCTTCAGGGATTCCAGCCCGTCGATGGATTCGATCAGTACGCCCTGACGCAGCGAGCTTTCGCGCAGGTTTTCGCGCATGATTTTTGCCAGCGGCCACTGGATAAGCAGGCTGATGATGACAATCAGCGGGATCAGCGCCAGCGGAACCAGCACCAGCGGCCCTCCTATCAGGAAGATAATCATTAGAAACAGGAAGATAAACGGCACGTCGCTGAGGGTGACGAGCGTTGCGGAGCTTGCGAACTCGCGGACGGATTCGTACTCGCGCATCTGGTTGGCGAAGGTGCCCGCCGACGAGGGCTTGTGCTCCATACGCATCGCCATCACCTGCCGGAACAGGCGTGAGCCAATGACCAGATCGGCTTTTTTCCCCGCGTCATCGACCAGGAAGGCGCGAATATTACGCGCCAGAAATTCCATGCACGTCGCAAGCCCCACGCCAATCGCCAGCGACCACAGGGTGACGTAGGCCTGGTTGGGCACCACGCGGTCGTAGACGTTCATGGTGAAAAAGGTTCCGGCGAGCGTCAGCACGTTGACCAGCAGCGCGGCGAAGGCGGCGTTCAGATAAAAGCTGCGGTAGTTCCACAGCGTGCTCCACAGCCAGTGCCCGACGGGCGAAGGGGTGACGTCGCCAAGCCGGTTATCGCCAGCGGGCAGTTTGCTTACCAGCAATATATAGCCGGAGTGGCTTTCCCGCAGCGTTTCGGCATCAACCCACTCCGCGAAAAAGTTATTTTCCGCGCTGGCTATTTTTAGCTTTTCTTCGCCGCGTTGATTTTGTTCTTTCGCCAATATTAACGTCGCCTGGCCGTCATTTTTCAGCGCAACGGCGGGTAATAATAATGGCGATATTTCCCGCGCCGAACGGGCGACCGTTCCGGCATTAAAACCGTGCCGGGCCAAAGCCTGAATACCCTGGCCGACGGTCATTTCGCCTTTTAACGGTAAACCCGCGCAGAAAGCAGTTTCACTAATGGTTTTTCCGTGATATTTGCAAATCCACAGCAGCGTTTTTAGCAGCGAATTTCTACCGTCGGCGGTCGGGGCAGGAATAGCGGCGGTACTGGCTTTATTCATATTAAATTTCTATTACTTAAATATATAAATTAAGAATGAAAAAGGTTTAGGGTGTTTAATTAAATGATGCGTTGTTCTTTTGATATTTATTTTATGAATTATTAACGGGGGTGAGGCTGCGCGGAATTTACGGGAAAGAATAATTGGAGGCAAGTTAAAATAAATTAAATGGACGTTCTTAAGGCGTTTTTGCGAAATAGCTTCCAGAGCTGGAAAATGAATGTTAATAAAGGTGAACGATCCGGGTAATCGTTCACCTTTTAATTATTACAATCCTTCGGTACTTTCTTTTTTCGCTTCTACCGCTTCCACTTCACGATACCAGCGCGGGTGGTGCTTCTTCGCCCAGCGGCGGCTGACTTTGCCGACGATCATGCCCTTAATTGAGCCTTTCACCCAGAACGCCATATACATATGGATGAGGATGGCATGGATCAAAATAATCGCCGTGGTGGCGTGGATGAGCAGGCTGTAGCGCACGAGCTTCATCGGGAAGAAGTCGGCAAAGTACGGACGCCAGATGATGACGCCGGTCACCAGCAGCACGAAAATCATGCTCATGATGGTCCAGAACATCATCTTTTGACCGGCGTTATATTTGCCAACCTTCGCCACCTTGTGCTCGTTGCCTTTGAGCACCTCAACAATGCCTTTTACCCACGGAATATCGTGTTTATCGGGAATGTTGTGATGCACGAAGCGCACGAACATAAACATCAGCGCCACGAAGATCAGCACGCCGAAGAACGGGTGCAGGATGCGGCCCATCTGCGGCGTGCCGAAGGTTTCCGTCAGCCATTGCAGCGTCGGGAAGAACAGCGCGATGCCGGAGAGCGACACCAGGAAGAAGCAAATGACCACCGTCCAGTGACAGGCGCGGTCGATAAATTTCGTCCTGACAATCATCTTGCTCTGCTTAGTCATGATGTTCCTCCTCGTCTTCATCCACCTCTTCGTTCGGCCCAACGCCCACGTAGTGGAAAATCAGCCCGGCAAAGGTGGCGATAAAGCCCGCCGCCGACAGCGGTTTGAGCAAGCCTTTCCACAGGCTGATTGGCGTATCGATCTGCGGGTCTTTTGGCAGGTTGTGGTACAGCTCCGGCTGGTCGGCGTGATGCAGAACGTACATCACGTGCGTGCCGCCCACGCCCTGCGGGTTGTAGACGCCCGCGTGCTCGTAGCCGCGCTTTTTCAGCTTGCCGACGCGTTCGTCGGCGACCTCGAGCATCTCCTTCTTTGTGCCAAAGTGGATGGCACCGGTTGGGCAGGTTTTCACGCAGGCCGGTTCCTGGCCCACGCTTACGCGGTCAACGCACAGGGTGCATTTGTAGACGCGGTTATCGTCTTTGTTCAGGCGCGGAATGTTGAACGGGCAGCCGGCAATGCAGTAGCCGCAGCCGATACAGTGTTCCGACTGAAAATCAACGATGCCGTTGGCGTACTGAATAATCGCCCCGGCGGACGGGCAGGCCTTCAGGCAGCCTGGGTCCGCGCAGTGCATGCAGCCATCCTTGCGGATAAGCCACTCCAGCCTGCCGTTTTGCGTCGTTTCGCTAAAGCGCATCAGCGTCCAGGATTTGGCGCTCAGGTCGGCGGGGTTGTCGTACACCCCGACGCAGTGGCCCACCTCGTCGCGGATGTCGTTCCACTCCGAGCAGGCGACCTGACAGGCTTTGCAGCCAATACAGTTGGACACATCGATGAGCTTGGCGACCTCTTCCCTGTAGTCACGCGCCTGGGGCGGTGGCGTCATGGCGTTGGTTGCCGAGCGCTTAATAATATCCTGAGATTGCATGGACATGAGTTCGCTCCTTACGCCTTCTCAATGTTGACCAGAAACGCCTTGTACTCCGGCGTCTGCGAGTTGGCGTCGCCGACCGACGGCGTAAGGGTGTTCGCGAGGTAGCCCTTGCGCGCCGTGCCCTCAAAGCCCCAGTGCAGCGGAATACCGATGGTTTCCACCTCCTGGCCGCCCGCGTTCAGCGTGCGCACGCGCTGGGTAACCACCGCCACCGCGCGAATAAACCCGCGCTTGCTGCTGACCTTCACACGGTCGCCGTTGGCGATGCCCTTGGCCTGCGCCAGCTTCTCGCTGATTTCCACGAACTGTTCCGGCTGCACGATGGCGTTGAGCCGCGAGTGCTTGGTCCAGGTGTGGAAGTGCTCGGTCAGGCGGTACGTGGTGCCCACGTATGGGAACTGTTCGCGCTTGCCCATGCGCTTCGCGTCGGCTTCGTACAGGCGCGCCGCCGGGTTCGAGACAACGTTCGGGTGCAGCGGGTTGGTGCCCAGCGGCGTTTCGAACGGCTCGTAGTGCTCCGGGAACGGCCCTTCGGCCATTTTGTCGATGGCAAACAGGCGGCCTAAGCCCTCCGGCTGCATGATAAACGGCCCGACGCCGCTGCCCGGAGGCGCGGTGTTGTAGTCCGGAATATCGTTGCCGACCCACTTCGCGCCGTTCCATTTGATCAACATGCGCTTAGCGTCCCACGGTTTACCCTGCGGATCGGCGGAAGCGCGGTTGTAAATGATGCGGCGGTTCATCGGCCACGCCCAGGCCCAGCCCAGCGTGTTGCCAAGGCCAGACGGATCTGCGTTATCGCGATTCGCCATCTGGTTGCCTTTCGACGTCCAGCTTCCGGCGTAGATCCAGCAGGCGGAGGCGGTGGTGCCGTCGTCGCGCAGAAGCGCAAACGAATCCAGCAGCTGGCCTTTTTTCGCCAGCAGGTTGCCGTTCGGATCGTAGAGATCTTCGAGCGCGTAGCCGTTGCTCTCTTTGGCGACCTCCTCGGACTCCGGACTATCCGGCATGTCGTAATGCCAGCCCATTTTCAGCAGCGGTTCGGCACCTTTACCGCCTTCTGCGCGGTACATTTCGCGCATGCGATGGTAGAGGCCCGCGAGGATCTCGCCGTCGTTGCGCGCTTCGCCCGGTGCGTCCGCGCCTTTCCAGTGCCACTGTAGCCAGCGGCCGGAGTTGGCAATGGAGCCGTCTTCTTCCGCAAAGCAGGTGGACGGCAGGCGGAAGACTTCGGTCTGAATATTCGCCGGATCGACGTCGTTCATCTCGCCGTGGTTCTGCCAGAAGTTGGAGGTTTCGGTCACTAACGGATCGATAATCACCAGGTATTTCAGCTTGCTGAGGCTTGCGACAACCTTGTTTTTGTCCGGGAAGGACGCCACCGGGTTGAAGCCCTGACAGATGTAGCCGGTTACCTTGTTGCGGTCCATCATGTCGAAATACTTCAGCACGTCGTAGGACTGATCCCACTTCGGCAGCCAGTCGAAGCCCCAGTTGTTTTCACGGGTGGCATCGTCGCCGTAGAACGCCTTCATCAGGCTTACGAAGAACTTCGGATAGTTGCCCCAGTAGTTCACCTGGCCCGGCAGCGTGGCTTTTGGCGTGTTGGCCGCCAGATAGGTTTGCAGATCCGTTTGCTTTTCTGACGGCAGCGTCAGGTAGCCCGGCAGGCTGGTGGACAGCAGGCCGATGTCGGTCAGACCCTGAATGTTGGAGTGGCCGCGCAGGGCATTTACGCCGCCGCCCGCCATGCCCATGTTGCCGAGCAGCAGCTGGATCATCGCCATGGTGCGGATGTTCTGCGCGCCCACGGTGTGCTGCGTCCAGCCCAGCGCATAGAGGAAGGTGGTTGTACGATCCGCGGCGCTGGTTGAGGCGAGCACTTCGCACACCTTGACGAAGTCCGCCTGCGGGGTGCCGCAGATGTGTTCCACAACGTCCGGCGTGTAGCGGGAAACGTGCTCTTTGAGCAGGTTCCACACGCAGCGCGGATGTTGGAGCGTTTCGTCGCGCTTCGCAAAACCGTTCTCGTCGAACTGATAGTTCCAGGTGGTTTTGTCGTATTGACGTTTGTCGGCGTCGTAGCCGCTGAACAGGCCGTCATCAAAGCTGAAGTCGTCGCGCACCAGCAGCGAGGCGTTGGTGTAATGCTTGACGTATTCGGCGTTGATTTTGTTGTTGGAAATCAGGTAGAGGATAACGCCCGACAGGAAGGTAATGTCGGTGCCGGAGCGGATCGGCGCGTAGATATCCGCAACCGATGCGGTGCGGGTAAAGCGCGGATCGACCACGATAAGCGTGGCGTCGTTGTTGTTTTTGGCTTCCATCGCCCAGCGGAATCCCACCGGATGCGCTTCAGCGGCGTTGCCGCCCATCACCATCACAACGTTGGCGTTTTTGATATCAACCCAGTGGTTGGTCATCGCACCGCGACCAAATGTTGGAGCAAGACTTGCTACCGTTGGTCCGTGTCAGACGCGCGCCTGGTTATCAACTGCCAGCATGCCCAGCGAGCGGGCAAATTTTTGGGTCAACATGCCGGTTTCATTGCTGGCCGCCGACGCGCACAGCATGCCGGTGGAGAGCCAGCGGTTCACCGTGACGTTCTGCTCGTTTTTCTCAACGAAGTTCGCGTCGCGGTCGTCCTTCATCAGGCGGGCGATGCGCTCAAATGCGTCATCCCAGCTGATGCGCTGCCACTTATCGGAGCCTGGCGCACGGTATTCCGGGTAGCGCAGGCGGGTGTCGCTGTGGATATAGTCCAGCAGGCCAGCCCCTTTCGGGCAGAGCGCGCCGCGGCTGACCGGGTGATCCGGGTCGCCTTCAATATGGAAAATAGTGGATTTGGCGTTCTTTGCGCCGTCACCCAGGCTGTACATCAACAATCCACATCCCACGGAACAGTAGGTACAGGTATTGCGGGTTTCTTTGGCGCGCAGCAGCTTGTAGTTGCGCACCTCCGCAAGCGCAGCGGTCGGGGCAAAGCCCAGCATGGCCGCTGTCGTTCCTGCCATTCCGCCGGCACAGATTTTAAAAAACTTTCTGCGACTGACGTCCATCGTAACCTCATTGTTATGACGTATTTACGGCGGCGAAAATAACAACTGAGGCGGGTGGTATATTGAGTGAAATCAAGTCGCTAAGGATTGGGTAGAGAAACACCTCTTAATGGGTAGGTTAGCTGAATGATTAATAACCATTATTGGGATAAGGTTTTTGCCGGGTGGGTATAAGTTGTGCGATATGGAATCGGCGGGCGGCACCGCATTTGCCCGCCCTACAAATCCAGGACGCGTAGGTCGGAATTAGCGTAGGTTTGATAAGCGCAAGCGCCATCAAACAATTGTGGTGGGTGGCGCTTGCGCTTACCCACCCTACAAATCCAGGCTCCGTAGGTCGGATAAGCGTTAGCGCCATCCGACAAAATTCATCGCGCCGCATCCGTAGGTCGGATAAGCGCAGCGCCATCCGACAAAATTCACCGCGCCTCATCCGTAGGTCGGATAAGCGTTAGCGCCATCCGACATTTAGCAACAGGCGCAACGCGTCACTTCGCCGCCCACATCTCGCAGTGCTCTTTCACCAGCTCCGTTAGCAGCCCGCCGCTGAGAATAAACTCGCGAATCTGCCGGGTGTCGCTTTCGTTTTTCCGCACGTAGCCGCTGATATCGTCCAGCGCATCGCTGCATTTTAGCTCGTCCGCGTAGGGGGCCAGCGTATCGAGCAGCGGCAGAATGTCTTCGGCGAGGGTGCGCTGCTCGCCGGTGCGCACGTCGGTTAACCTGCCTTCCAGCCCGAAGCGACAGGCCTGGAAACGGTTAAAGCGATAGAGCAGATAGTCTTCCGAACGCGGCACGAACGGGCGTTCCGTCAGCAGCCAGTGGGCCAGCGCCTGGATAAACCCGGCGACGTTGACCGCTCGGGAAAGCGTCAGCGGCGTGTCCATCACCCGCACCTCGACGGTGCCGAACTTCGGGCTGGGGCGAATATCCCAGTGCAGATCCTTCACGGATTCCACGATGCCGCTGGTTTCCAGACGCTGGTACATCCATTCAAACTCATGCCAGTCGCCGACAAAGGGCGCGGGGCCGTTATCCGGGAAGGCCGAAAAGATGTTCAGCCGCGATGAGGCGTAGGTGGTGTCGAAGCCCTGAATATAAGGGGAGGAGGCCGCCAGCGCGATGAAGTGCGGCACGAAGCGCGACAGGCCGTGCAGCAGATAAATCGCATCTTCCGGGCTGGCGCAGCCGACGTGGACGTGCTGGCCGAACACCGTGGCCTCTTTCATCAGGTAGCCGAACAGCTCAAGCGTGCGGTTGTAGCGTTCGCTCTGGCAAACCTCCTGCCGCTGCCATTTCTGCCACGGGTGCGTGCCGCCGCCGCAGATCGCCAGGTGGTGATTACCGGCGGCCTGCAGCACGCGGTGGCGCAGGTCGTGAAGCTGGGTGCTGGCTTCGTCGAGGTTTTTGCACACGCCGGTTGCGATCTCCAGCATACTTTCGGTGATGTCGTGTTTGACTTCCCCGACGCTGACGCGCCCCTTGAGATCTTTTATCAGGCGCGACGAGTCCTGACTCAGGTCGTAAGTCGGCGGGCTTACGATCTGCATTTCCAGCTCAACGCCGAGCGTATACGGGTCGGAATGCTCAAAAGGTGTCAGGGGCATGGCGCTGTCCTTTATTACGGAGGGTTTCCTGTCACCAGTATAGCTGGCTCACGCTCGCCGCAGCGTCGCCAGCCAGCGCTCGTCCGTTGCGAACCACTCCTCTAAAAATCACGGTTATATTTGAGCCAACGAAGTAAATGTTCATTCTCTTATTGTATTTGTCGTGTAGATTGATTGTCTTTTGGTATTGCTAAGGCATATATATTGATATATTCCTCTTTCGGGCGTTATTACAGGTGGCGCTCGCAAGATATTAGAGTGTCTTATTATTGGTTTTATTTTATTAGTATGTTTATCTGACTGTTTTTCTTTTTTTTATGGTTAAAAACACCATGGCATGCATATATCTTGGATTATTAGGCTGATTTTTTAAATTATTCAACTGTTATAAATTTATCGCGTTATTTTTAGGCGTTATTGTCTCATTGACTGAAAATTTAAGTTGTCGTTATATCTTAATCATCACTAAAGGATTAGGAAGAGATAAGATGCTAGTGGAGAAAAAAGACCATAACGACACGTTGTCTTTAATTGGTAATACGCCTGTAGTACATATACTCGAGGATATTTATCCAAGAGCAGATGTTAGAGTTAAGCTTGAATCCTACAATCCCGGCGGCTCAATTAAAGATCGCACAGCATTGAAGATAATTATTGATGCAGAAAATAATAATTCGATAAAGCCAGGTGATGAACTGGTTGAGGCCACTTCGGGGAATACGGGAATTGGTATTGCATGGATCGGTCGATGTAAGGGTTACAAGGTTACAATTATTACCCACGATAAGATCAGCAGAGAAAAACTAGCGTTACTTAAATATTATGGCGCTAATGTCATTATTATGTCATCAGAAACGCCCTGCGACTCTGCTGAACACTATGTAAATGTAGCCCGTCGATATTCGCAACAAAATGGGCGCTTCTTTTGTGACCAGTTTTATAACTCTTCCAACACTATGGCTCATTACTTGGGTACCGCACCTGAACTTTGGCAGCAAGGAGGAAGTGAAGCTGACACTATAATATGTGGTGTAGGTTCTGGCGGAACATTAATGGGCATAAAAAAATATTTTCACGAAAAAGGTAGTAAAGCTACGTTTGTTGTCGCCGATCCGGTTGGATCGATATATCAATCATATTTTAATGAAGGAGAGTACTTCCCATCAGCATGGAAAATAGAGGGGGTGGGTTCTAATTTTATACCGGGAATACTAAACCGCACTGCTGCAGATAAATTATATACAGTAACGGATAGTGAGGCATTTTCTGTTTGTGATCACCTTCGTCAAAAGTATGTTCTTGATGTTGGGTTATCTAGTAGAGCTGTGATAGCTGTGGCTATGCGTCTTTTGCAGGAAAGAGAAAACTCGAGAATTATGTGTATCTCTCCCGATGCAGGCGAACGCTATATATCAAAATTACAGGCTATGAGATAATATGGAAATCATTCGCACGGCCCAGATTTTAGCCAATAACACTGAAACTCCTTTTTATTTATATTCCGAAATTGCTATTAAAGAAAAAATTAATTTACTGAGGGAGCGTTTTCCTAATCCGTTGTATGAAATTTTGTATGCAATGAAAGCCAATTCAAATCCAGAAATTTTAAAAATAATTATTGGTTCAGGCATTGGTATCGATGCATGTTCCATAGAAGAACTACAGATTGCTCAGTTGATTGGTACAGATAGTAATAAAATTTACTATAATGCCGATTGTCTAACAGATAAAGAAATAGACTATGCTGTAAGCAATAAATTAAATTTAGTAGTCGGCTCAATTGACGCAATTGAATTTTTAGCACAGCGATATAGCGGCTACTCTATACATCTTAGAGTGAATTCGGGTGTAGGCAGTGGTCATTCAGACAGCGTTGTCACTAATGGAGAATTGTCAAAATTTGGTGTATCGCTTTATGAAATTGATAAAGCAATAGAAATATGTGCAGCGGCATCAATTTCAATTACAGGGATCCACTCTCATATCGGTTCGGGTGATCTCTCTCCAGATAGTTATATTGCCAATGCAAAAATAATGGTTGAACTTTCCAAAAAATTCACATCCCTTAAGAGTATTAATTTTGGTGGTGGGTTTGGTTTTGATTACAAAAATGGCCAAAGTTTTGACTTAGATAATATTTTTTCATCGTTTAATCAATTGCGTGAGTCAAGTGGTATAGGGAATGATGTCAAATTTATTCTTGAACCAGGACGCTATCTTGTTGCTAGTTCCGGATCTCTCATCGCCAGAGTTTGTTCGGTTAAAAATGGAATTATGCGTAAATACATTGGCCTTGACACCGGCTTTAATCATTTTGCTCGCTGCTTTCTTTACAATGCCTGGCACGAGATTGTAAACATCACTTCCAATGAAGGACCAACATATCTTTATGATGTGGTCGGAAACCTTTGTCAGTCTGGCGATGTCTTTGCCAGGCAACGTATGTTGGCAAAAACGAAACGTGGGGATTTGATTTGTATAAAAGATACCGGTGCATATGGTTACGCCATGAGCTCCAACTTTAACTCTCGATGCCGTCCAGCGGAATATCTTATTGACTCAACAGGTAATACTCAATTAATACGTAGGGCCGAGAGTATCGAAGATATTATCACCACTCATATTCAGGGTAGAAAATGATTACTGCATTATCAAATTTGTTTCCGATACTAATAGCATTTGTTATTGGGTTTAATATGAGGCAAGTTGTAAAAAATGTTAACATTACCAAGGTGAACTTCATTTCAAACTTCTGCCTTTATGCATTGTTAGTTTTGATGGGGGTTACCATTGGTCTAATTCCAGGTATTTTCGATGAGCTATATTCTGTCGGCTTAAATGCGATAAGCATAGCGGTTGCCTCATCGTTAGCGATTGCTATTGCGCTTAAAATTTTCCACGTCAGAACTTGCCGTGAAAGCAATTCAAGCGGCAGTGAAAAAGATACTCAAGTATCATTTGATATCACCGAATATGTCAAGGATCCCTTGCTTTTAGTTGGATTAGTCATTATAGGGTTTATTGCTGGTTATTATGAAATAATGCCAGGTTTGGATTATGATTACCTTATATCAGGGCTGCTCTATCTTTTGATTTTTGTGATTGCCATCAAGCTTTCATTTTCGGGCCTCAGCGTTAAGACTATTTTCCTGAATAAGAACAATATAGTGATGACCTTAGTTACTGTACTTGCGTCATACGTAGGAGCAGCCATAGCATCAATATTTATTTCTCTTGATTTAACCCAAAGTCTGGCTGTGAGTTCAGGGTTCGGTTGGTATACGCTTTCGGGAATACTCTTTACCAAAATGGGTAACCCTGTTTTGGGTTCGGTGGCTTTTCTCTGCGATCTGGTTCGTGAGCTCATCGCGCTGCTATTGATACCCACGCTATCAAGACTAGGAAATGCAAATATTGCTATTGGGGTGGCGGGGGCTACGGCGATGGATGTCACGCTACCTATTATAGAAAAACACTGTGGCGTTGGTTATGTTCCAGTAGCTTTGCTCTCTGGAGGGATTATCACATTTATAGTGCCTTTTTTAATACCATTCTTTTACTCCCTCTGACAAGGATTGAATTATGTTGACCAGTGAAAGGTTATTTGATGAAACCCCGTATGATTATCACTTTAACGCGGTTATCACTGCTATAGGTGATGATTATATCGTTTTAGACAAAACGTTATTTTATCCCTTTTCGGGTAATCAAAATTATGATGTGGGATATATTGACAACATTCCTGTGACAGCTGTTTATTTTTATGATGAAAAAACTGAAGAGATCGACTTTTCGGCACCTATCAAGCATGTTATCTGCACAGAAGGTTTTGAAATTGGGCAGCAGGTATCAGGAAAAATAGATAAAGACATAAGGCTTAATACCATGCGATTGCATACCGCGAGTCATATTGTTGAGTATTTTGTCAGTAAGCTGTCTGGTTTTTTATCTGCTGAAGGATCGTTTGTTAACCACGAGAAAGATCGTACCGACTATTCTTTCTCAAAGAACATCGAGCCGCAGGAGTTAATCTCCCTTCAGAAGGATGTCAATGAATTCCTCTCTCACGGGCACCCTATAATATTTACCCAACGAAATGGATTGAGAATATGGCAATGTGCAGATATTGAAATGCCCTGTTGCGGAACTCACGTCAGTAACACCCGTGAAGTGGGGGATGTAGTGTTAACGCGAAAAAATAAAGGAAAGGGAATAAACAGAATTGAAACCAGGTTAGCCTGACTGACCGTTTTATTTTCCTCCCGGCCCTTCGCCCGGGAGGAAAACATTCTTAACACCTGGCTCACGCTCGCCGCAGCGTCGCCAGCCAGCGCTCGTCCGTTGCGAACCACTCCACCAGGAAATCGAGCATCGAACGCAGCGTGGCGGGCATCTGTTTACGGGAGGTATAAATGCCGTAGATGCCCATGGCCTGCGGCGTGTAGTTCGGCAGTATCTCAACCAGCTCGCCCTTTGCCAGCAGAGGTGCTGCGGAATAATAAGGCTGAAGCGAAATGCCCGCGCCCTGTAGCGTACCGGCGAGCAAAACCACGGACTCATTGGCGCTGAGGTTGCCGCTCACCGCCACCGCCGATTTCTCGCCCCGGTGGTCAAAATGCCACAGGCTTTTGCCGAACCACGAATAGGTCAGGCAGTTATGGTCGGAAAGATCTTCCGGAAGCAGCGGGGTGCCGCGAGCTGCCAGGTATTCCGGCGAGGCGCACACAACGGACGCGCAGGTGGAAAGCGGGCGGGCGATCAGATTGGGGTCCAGCTCGTTGGTGATGCGCAGCGCAAGGTCGATGCGTTCTTCGACCAGATTCACCGTGCGGTTGTTCATCTGCAAATCGACGGCAACGAGCGGGTGGTGCTTTAGGTACTGCGTCACCGCGCCCGCCAGCGCCGTTTGCCCCAGCGACTGGGAGCAGGTAATGCGCAGCAGGCCGCGAATCTCATCGTTTGGCCGCTGTTCCACCGTATCGATAGCTTCCGCAACGGCGAGCATTTTGCGCGAAAGCAGCAGCGTGCGTTCGCCCGCGTCCGTCAGGCTGAGCCTGCGCGTGGTGCGGTGCAGAAGCCGCGCCCCGGCCCATTCTTCCATCTGTGCGAGATAGCGGGTAACCATCGCCCGCGACATCTCAAGCCGCTCGGCGGCGGCGATCATGCTGCCGCGCTCAACGATGGTGACAAAGACTCTGGCAGCGGTAATGCGATCCATGATTCGCTCGATTTACGCAATGAATAGTTGCTTATTATCCGGTTTTTGTCCTGATTTATGCAACGTAAGATGTCCGCAACGTTATGACCCATTAAGGACACCTGCCATGTTTAAACCCTCGTTACTGACCCTGACCTTCACCAGCGTTTTCGGCCTTAGCGCCGTTGCCAACGCGGCGGAACCGCTGAAGATGGAGGTGTATAACCCCGGCGAGCGCAGCGTTTTCCCGGTTTCTTCCGAGATCGTCAGCGGCGCGCATGAAGTGGTGCTGATTGACGCCCAGTTCCAGCGCAACGACGCCGAGCAGCTGGTGAAGAAAATCAAGGCCACCGGCAAAAGGCTGACCACCGTTTACATCAGCCATTCCGACCCGGATTTCTACTTCGGCCTGGACGTCATCAAGGCCGCCTTCCCGCTGGTGAAAATCATCGCCACGCCGGAAACCGTAAAGGCGATTGAGTCCTCAAAAGACGGCAAGCTGGCGTACTGGGGGCCGATTTTGAAAGATAACGCGCCGGGCAAGGCGATTGTGCCGCAGCCGATGGAGGGGAAAAGCTTCACCGTGGACGGGCAGCAAATTGAAGTGAAAGGCCCAACGGCGGATCGCACCTACGTGTGGATACCTTCGCTGAAGGCGGTCGTCGGCGGCGTGCCGGTGGCGGGGAACAATATTCATCCGTGGATTGCCGACACGCAAACCGTCCAATCGCGCGCCGACTGGCAGCAAACGCTGGAAGGGATCAAAGCGCTGGAACCGCAGGTGGTGGTGCCGGGGCATTTCTTACCGGGCGCGGCGCAGACGCTTGAGTCCGTAACCTTCACGCAGAACTACCTGACGGCGCTTGAAAGCGCGTTGCCGCAAGCGAAGGATTCGGCGGAGCTGATCGCCGCGATGAAAAAGCAGTATCCGAACCTGAAGGACGAATCCAGCCTCGAGCTGAGCGCGAAGGTATTAAAAGGCGAAATGAAGTGGCCGCAATAGGCGGCTTTTATTAGCCGAGCCTGTGCTGATTGGAACGCGCAAAGGTGCAAGGGGCCGAGCGCGGTCCCTTATAGCGGCCTGTTTCCCAGCATCAGTACAGCGGGTTCACGCCAGCGCTCTTACATTAAGAAGTCGATTATTTCATTTAATATCCTCAGGGTGGCTACTAAAAATCGTGGCTGGTCATGAGACAGCGTATTGGTTAGATTTCATTGTTCTTGCAGGCGCATAAAACCGATAGCAATTCTATTTAGGTTTATGCATCTTCTTTAACAAGGAAAAGCCAATGACGATGGCACGAAAAAATATAATATTTTATGGTTTGATGATCCTGGTTTATTTTATGGCTATCTTTTTTCCCGGCATAGATATGGTAGGGAAGAAATATATTCTTGGTACTTCCTGTTTAGTGTTATTTATCTTCACGTGTTTTGCCTATGATTGGCCGTGGTTAAAATCACAAGTTATAAAAGTGTTCATTCCTACCGTGACGCAGCCTTTGCGTTTATATAGCGAGGCGATCTCCCGTATCGCATGGTTTATCTTTTTGTTGGCAATGTTGGCGCTTAATTTCGAGTGGGTATGGGCTTCACGTGGCCTATTAGCGGTATTTTTGCTGATGGTCGTCTTATGCGCCATACTGACTTTTTTTGAATTAAAACAGAGCAATAGCCTTGCCGGCCAGGCTTTGCAGTTCTTCTTTGGTGTCGCAACGCCGCTAATTTATGTTGTCTCCACCACCTATATCGCCAGCTATTTCTTAAAAAGCAGCGGCTTAAAAATTGATGAGTCGCCTTTAATTCAGCTTTGGCTTGGCTGGACGTGGTTCGCCGTCTGGATGCTTTTTGTGATACAGCTCTTCTCCTTCGCCTTCTATTTTACTCAACTTAAAAATATGAGTACTGGCTATCTTCTCAATCTCAGTGCAATCCTGATAGGGGGGACATTTTTAGTGTTGCTTGCTACCGGATGGTTCACGAAATTTCAAGTGCTAATACTCGATTATGCTACTAATAAGGAGTGGAGTAATACTTTTAGCTGTCATAATAAAAACTATAATTATGGCCGGGAACGTTATTTTCAGCAGGATGATGATAAGTATATTTCTTATTTTTCGGATCGTGAAGGTAAGTGGGGTTTTGCCAAAATACGCTGTGGCGAAAACAGTACAGGAATCACGCGGCAGGTCACCAGCAGTATTGATATGCCTAAATGGTTCTCCGATAAATAAGGCTGCTGCAAATGGGTTAGGCTTCAAAACCTAACCCAGCGGCAGAGATATGACTTATTCACGATCGATGGAAAACCACCTGCGCCACACGAAGCGAATCACGAAAAATTCGATAACGCCCAGCAGCAGGAACCACACGCAGAAGATAATGGTGTAAAGCTGGTTTAAATCGAGCAGGTGGAAGGTTTCCATCAGCTGGTGCGCCAGCTGCAGGGTGAGCCGCGGGGCGGGGAGCAGCAGGCAGGACAGGAACGCCAGCAGTAAAACGCCGCCCGCGCTCATCAGGGCTTCAAGAGGGTGTTTCATCGTGAGGTAACCCGGTTCGTTGTTAAGGTAAAGTTAAACGCGGGCATTGTCGGTGAAATTGGGGCAGGGCGCAAATCTGCCCGTTGTTGGCCTATTTCGGCGGATGGCGCTAACGCTAATCCGCCCTACAAATCCCCCTTTTCATGATGATTTTTTTTCATTTTAAAGCGCCGCAAACGTGCTGCTATAGTCAGATTCCTTTTGGTTGGCGGTGGCTTAACAAGGAATAAAAATGAAATTGACGATACCTCATTTTCGCAGCGGAGCAGCGGTACTGCTTGCAGGGCTGTTGCTGGCCGGGTGCGACGGGCAGAGCAGCAGCGCGAAGCATATCAAGGTCGGTGTGATCAACGGCGCGGAGCAGGATGTCGCGGAAGTGGCCAAGAAGGTAGCCAAAGAAAAGTTCGATCTCGACGTCGAGCTGGTGGGCTTTAGCGGCTCGCTGCTGCCGAACGACGCCACCAGCCACGGCGAGCTGGACGCCAACGTGTTTCAACATCGCCCTTTCCTCGAGCAGGATAATAAGGCCCACGGCTACAGGCTTGTCGCGGTAGGCAATACCTTCGTCTTCCCGATGGCTGGCTATTCGAAAAAAATCAAAAACGTTTCCGAACTGAAGGACGGTGCAACCGTTGCCATCCCTAACGACCCGACCAACCTGGGCCGCGCGCTTCTTCTGCTGCAAAAAGAGAAGCTGATAACGCTCAAAGAGGGCACCGGCCTGCTGCCGACGTCGCCGGATATCACCGCCAACCCGCGTCACCTGAACATTATGGAGCTGGAAGGCGCGCAGCTGGCCCGCGTGCTTGACGACCCGAAGGTCGACGTGGCGATTATCAGCACCACCTACATCCAGCAGACCGGGCTGTCGCCGGTGCACGACAGCGTGTTTATTGAAGATAAAAACTCGCCGTACGTGAACATTCTGGTCGCGCGTGAGGACAATAAAGACGCGCAGAGCGTGAAGGAGTTTCTCGAATCCTACCAGTCGCCCGAGGTAGCAAAAGCGGCGGAGAAAATCTTTAACGGCGGCGCGGTGCCGGGCTGGTGATCTAAACCCGATACAGCAAGTCCTGATAAACCGCCGTCAGCAGACCGTCGGCGGCAAACTGCTGTTTGATCCACTGCGTTACCTGCCCGGTTGCCGCGTGCTGGGTTGCCAGCAGCATGCGTGAATCCTGGCGCGGGTTGCTTATCTGCCGCGTCACCAGTAGGCCGTTTTCCTGAGCCTCGCGCACCATGTAATCCGGTAAAAAACCAATCCCTTCCCCCAGAATCTGGCACTGGCACTTGGTGTTGAAGTCCGGCACGCGAATCGCCTCCTGGCCGTGGAGCAGCCAGCCAACCTTTTTGTTCAGCGTTAGCGCCGTGTCCTCCACCATAATGTTCGGGTACAGGCGCAGCTGGCTTTCGGGGATCGGCTCCTGCACAAACGCCAGCGGGTGGCTGGGGGCGATGGCGAACTGCCAGCGGATCGCGCCGATCTCGGTGTAGTCGATGCCGCCGCCGTCCAGCAGCGTATCCGGCGCGCCGATGGCGATATTCGCCTGGTTATTGATGATCGAATCCCACACGCCGTTGTAGACCTCGGTGGTGACGGTGATTTGGCAGGTTGGGAATTGTTTTTTAAGGATTTGCAGCAGCTTCGCGGTGTGGCGCGGGGTGTACAGAAGGTGGTTGATGCAGATGCGCACCTTGACTTCGATACCCTGCGAAATGGTGTCTATTCCGCGTTTGATGGCGTGGAAGTCGTGCAGCAGGTCGGTGGCCTTGCGGTAGAAGTAGTAGCCGGACTCCGTAAGTTCGATGCTGCGCGTGTTGCGCACGAACAGTACCACGTCGAGATAGGTTTCGATGCGCTTGATGGTGTAGCTGATGGCGGAGGTGGTCACGCCCAGCTCTTCGGCGGCTTTGCTAAAGCTTGAGAATCGCGCCGCCGTGGTGAAGGCGTGGAGGTTTTCTTCGGTGAAGATGGAGTTCATGTGTTTGCCTCATGTCGGATGGCGCGAGGCTTATCCGACCTACGAAATGAGTTGCTAATCAAAATCCAGGTCGGATGGCGCCAGGCTTATCCGACCTACAAAATGAATTGCTAACCAAAATCCAGGTCGGATGGCGCGAGGCTTATCCGACCTACGAAATGAATTGCTAACCAAAACGTAGGTCGGATAAGCGCAGCGCCATCCGACACTCCTATTGTTGAATGCATTTGTAAACCTTATGACAGCCCCCGCAGTCTTGAACAGAATTTAACACTGCGGTTACATCTCATTTGAAGAGAATCACACTTCTGCTCATTGGTTTCAGCCCGCGCGCGCCAAGGCTCGAGCGCTTATCGCCAGCAGAGCCTGTTACGGCGCAAAAGGCCACTTTTCATAGGAAAAAGATTGCGCTAAAGCACGTTCTGCTTCGATTGTTGAGTATAGATCAACAATCCCTCCCTTAACGATGAATGATTTTTAAACGGATGTTATTCGCCGTGCACTGTTGCTATTCTCAGGTCATCGGAAATAGCACCAGGGAGAAAGCCACATGTCTCAGAATGAATTACTCGCCGAATTTTTACAGGCGGCGCAGGACGGTAATCTGGAAGGCCTGAAAAATTGTCTTGCGAAAGGCGTGGATATTAACGCCACGAACCGCCAGAAAAGAACGGCTATTACGCTTGCCAGCCTGCATAAACAGTATGAGTGCGTTGAATTTTTAATTTCTGCCGGGGCGGACATTAATAAGCAGGACGAAACCTGCTTCAATCCTTTCTTATTAAGCTGCCTGAATAATGATTTAACGTTGCTGCGTCTGATATTACCCGCCAATCCCGACCTGAATGTATTATCCCGCTTTGGCGGCGTGGGAATTACCCCGGCGTCAGAAAAAGGCCACGTTGAAATCGTGCGTGAATTGCTGACCCATACCGATATTAACGTCAACCACACGAATTTCGTCGGCTGGACGCCGCTGCTGGAGGCCATCGTATTAAACGACGGCGGCGCGAAGCAGCAGGAAATCGTCAAGCTGCTTTTAGACCACGGCGCCAACCCGCACATGACCGATAAATACGGCAAAAAGCCGCTTGAGCTGGCGCGTGAAAAGGGCTACCGCGAAATCGCCGAGCTGCTGATCCAGGCCGGAGCCTGATAAACCCGGAGGCGCGCTATCGCATCACTCGCCAATCTGCGGTGCGTCATCGCGCTAACGGCAGACGGGACGGGCTTTCCCGCAGGGGCGTCGGGCGTGGTAGAGCAGGTTTTTACCCGGGCGGTAAATCTGTTTCTGCCGCAACGCAACGCGCTTTACACCCTGCTTAGCGCCGCCTGTGACAACGCCCCAAACAGCTGCCGTTTAGCGCTTGAACACTGCAACACGCTTTTTCGGCCCGGCGAACGGGTCACCTTTAGTACATGCGGCATTGCCGTCGGAAGCGACAAGTACGTCGATTTTGCAAACTGCCGGCCATGGCAGCCCGAAGCGATTATTTTTAACGGCACGCGCCGCTGGCAACGCGTGGCCGGGATTATCAAAGAGAATATAAAAGACCACGCGTCACTATTTTATTATCAGGGCGAGAACATCTTTTATCGGGAAATAAGTCGCCTGTTGCATCTGCATCGCCAGGCATTATTAAACGCGTTAAAGCATGAGGATTATACCGCGCTCGAAAACGCGGCGGTTAATCTTATGGGATTAGGCATTGGGCTTACGCCCAGCGGGGATGATTATCTTACCGGTCTGAGCGTTATTTTATTTATGCAAGGCAGTCCGGCCTGCAAATATCGCGAAGCGCTGCTTGCGGCGCAGGAAAATGGCAAGGAAAAAACCACTCTGCTGAGTGCGATAACGCTGCGTGAGGCTATTTTTCAGCGTTACCGGGAAGTGATTCACCGCTTTATTTATCAGCTGACCGTTGGCGACGGTGAAAATATTCATCAGACCATCAACGAAATTAAACAAATCGGGTCCAGCTCCGGCAGCGACATGCTTTACGGCATGGCGGACGCCCTCGCTTTGACCGCGTATTTAGGAGGAAATGATGTCAACCAGGATTGTGATTAAAAAGAACACCTACTTTGACTCGGTATCGCTGATGTCGGTGTCCACCAAAGCTAACCAGCTCGACGGCGTGGAGCAGGCGTTCGTGGCGATGGCGACGGAGATGAACAAGGGCGTGCTGAAAAACCTCGGCCTGCTGACGGACGAGCTTGAACAGGCGAAAAGCGGCGACCTGATGATCGTTATCAAGGGCGCAAGCGACGAGGCCAACGAGGCGACGCTCGAGGCGATAGAAGGCCTGTTCATCCGCAAAGAGCAGGGCGGCCGCCACGAGGCGCGTTACGCCACGCTCTCAAGCGCGCGCGCCCATATCCCGGAAAGCAACCTGGCGGTGATCTCCGTGAACGGCGCGTTTGCCGCCCGCGAGGCGCGCCAGGCGCTGGAAAACGATCTTAACGTGATGCTGTTCTCCGACAACGTTTCGCTTGACGACGAGCTGGCGCTCAAGCGGCTCGCCCATGAAAAAGGGCTGCTGATGATGGGGCCGGACTGCGGCACCGCCATTATTAACGGCGCGGGGCTGTGCTTCGCCAACGCCGTGCGCCGTGGCTCCATCGGCATCGTGGGCGCGAGCGGTACCGGCAGCCAGGAGCTTAGCGTGCGCATCCACGAGTTCGGCGGCGGCGTGTCGCAGCTTATCGGCACCGGCGGGCGCGATCTCAGCGAGAAGATCGGCGGCATCATGATGCTCGACGCCATCCAAATGCTGGAAGACGACGCGCAAACCGAGGTGATTGCGCTTATCTCTAAGCCGCCAGCGCCTGCGGTCGCTCACAAAGTGCTGGAGCGGGCGAAGGCCTGCCGCAAGCCGGTCGTCGTCTGCTTCCTGGGGCGCGGCGAGCCGCAGCCGGACGTGGACGGCCTGCAGTTTGCGCGCGGCACCAAAGAGGCGGCGCTCAAGGCGGTGCTGCTGACCGGCGTGAAGAAAGAGTCGCTCGATCTCCACCCGCTTAACTGGCCGCTGATTAAAGAAGTCCGCGCCCGCCTTAAGCCTGAGCAAAAGTACATTCGCGGCCTGTTCTGCGGCGGCACGCTGTGCGACGAAGCGATGTTCGCGGCGCTGGAAAAATACCCGGACGTCTACAGCAATATCCAGCCTGACCCGGCGTATCGCCTGAAAGATCTGAACGTGAGCGAGGCCCACACCTTCCTCGACTTCGGCGACGACGACTTCACCAACGGCAGGCCGCACCCGATGATCGACCCGACCAACCGCATCAGCCGCCTGTTGCAGGAGGCCCGCGATCCGCAGGTGGGCGTCATCGCCATGGACTTCGTGCTCGGCTACGGCGCGCACGAAGACCCGGTTGGCTCCACGCTCGACGCCATCAAAGAGGCGAAGGCCATTGCGGCGCGCGAAGGCCGCCACTTGGAAATTCTAGGCTACGTGCTCGGCACGGATCTCGATACCCCATCGCTTGCCGCCCAGTGCCAGATGCTCACCGACGCGGGCGTTATCTGGGCCAGCAGCAGCACCAACACCGGTTTACTGGCACGCGAGTTTGTCAGCAAGGAGGAAGCACAATGAGCCTGTTCACCCAGCCGCTAAACGTGATTAACGTCGGCATCGCCATGTTCAGCGAAGACCTGAAAAAACAGCATGTCCCGGTGACCCAGCTCGACTGGACGCCGCCGGGCCTCGGCAATCTGGACGTGGTGAAGTGCCTCGACCGCATTGCAACGCCCGCGCTTGCGGAAAAAGTCGCCGCCGCCAACAAAATCGCCCTCGAGCGGATTATCCAGTCGCACCCGGTGCTGGTGGGCTACGACCAGGCCATTAACGTGGTGCCGGGCATGACGCGCAACACCATCCTGCACGCCGGGCCGCCGGTTAGCTGGGCGAACATGTGCGGTGCGATGAAGGGCGCGGTGACCGGGGCGCTGGTGTTCGAAGGGCTGGCGAAAACGCTGGACGAGGCGGCTGACCTTGCCGCTTCCGGCGACATTATTTTCTCGCCGTGCCACGAGCACGACTGCGTGGGATCGATGGCGGGCGTCACCTCCGCCTCGATGTTTATGCACATCGTCGAAAACAAACCCTACGGCAACCGCGCCTACACCAACATGAGCGAGCAGATGGCGAAGATCCTGCGCATGGGGGCCAACGACCAGAGCGTGATTGACCGCCTGAACTGGATGCGCGACGTGCTCGGCCCGATGCTGCGCGACGCCATGAAGCTTGCCGGGGAAATCGACCTGCGGCTGATGCTGGCCCAGGCGCTGCACATGGGCGACGAGTGCCACAACCGCAACAACGCGGGCACCACGCTGCTGATTCAGGCGCTGACGCCGTGGATCATCCAGACCGGCTTCTCCGTCGCGCAGCAAAAAGAGGTGTTCGACTTCGTGGCGAGCAGCGACTACTTCTCCGGCCCGACGTGGATGGCGATGTGCAAAGCCGCGATGGACGCCGCCCACGGTATCGAATACAGCACGGTGGTCACCACCATGGCGCGCAACGGCTACGAGTTTGGCCTGCGGGTGAGCGGCCTGCCGGGGCAGTGGTTTACCGGCCCGGCGCAGCAGGTGATTGGCCCGATGTTTGCAGGCTACCGGCCTGAAGACTCGGGGCTGGACATCGGCGACAGCGCGATCACCGAAACCTACGGCATCGGCGGCTTTGCGATGGCAACCGCGCCGGCGATTGTCGCGCTGGTCGGCGGCACGGTAGACGAGGCGGTAAATTTCTCCCGCCAGATGCGCGAGATAACGCTCGGCGAAAACCCCAACGTCACCATTCCGCTGCTGTCGTTTATGGGCATTCCGACGGCGATTGATATTACGCGGGTGGGCGACACGGGCATTCTGCCGGTCATCAACACCGCTATTGCTCACAAAGACGCGGGGATCGGCATGATCGGTGCCGGGATCGTTCACCCGCCGTTTGAGTGTTTTGAGAAGGCTCTGCACGCGTTCAGCGAACGTTACTCCTTGTAAGGAATCGGCCATGTCAAACGTAAAACTAGAGTGGAAAAGAGGGGACTGGGCGGCCTACTTTGGGCTGATGACCAACAACCTCACCAACCTGCTCACCATGATGGGTCTGCTGATCTTCGTGGTGGGTATCCCGACGGAAATTGTCTACGGGCGCATTGCGCCAGCCTTCGGGCTGGCGGTTCTGGTGGCGAGCGTTTGTTATGCCTGGTTCGGGCTGCAGCTGGCGAAGGAAACGGGGCGTAAAGACGTGACCGCGCTGCCTTCCGGGCCAAGCGCGCCGTCCATTTTCACCGTGACGTTCCTGGTGCTGATGCCGGTTTATCAGCAGACCGGCGACGCGGAGTTTGCCATCCAGATTGGCCTGGTGTGGTGCTTCGTTGAGGCGATGATTCTGGTGGGCGGCTCGTTCCTCGGCGAAACCATCCGCAAGATGATCCCGCGCACCGTGCTGCTGTCGTGCCTGTCGGGCTTGGGCCTGCTGCTGCTGGCGATGAACCCGATGCTGCAGGCGTTTGAAGCGCCGACCGTGTCGTTCATCGTTCTGCTGCTGATTTTCATCAACTGGTTTGGCAAGAAGCCGATTTTCGCCCGCATTCCCACCGGCCTGCTGCTGCTGGTTGCCGGGACGGCGCTGGCGTGGATTTCCGGCCTGCAAAGCCCGGAAGCCATCAAAGCCTCGATGTCGTCGTTCGGCTTTAACCCGCCTGCGATTCACGTCGACAGCTTCCTGCAGGGGCTGCCGCACGCGCTGCCTTATCTGGCCTCGGCGGTGCCGCTCGGGCTTGCCAACTACATTTTTGACCTGGAAAACATCGAGAGCGCCCACGCGGCAGGGGACGAGTACAACACCCGCAAGGTGATGCTCACCAACGGCCTGGCCTCGACGCTTGGCTGCCTGATGGGCAACCCGTTCCCGGTGACGGTGTACGTCGGCCACGCGGGCTGGAAGGCAATGGGCGCGAGCATCGGCTACACGCTGGCGTCGGGCATCACCATGTTTATCGTGCCGCTGTTCGGGCTGGGAGCGTTCATGCTGGCGATTATCCCGATGACCGCCATCGTGCCGATTCTGGTGTTTATCGGCGTGGTGACCGCAAATCAGGTGGTGCGCGAAACGCCGAAGATTGAGGTGCCGGTGATCTTCATCTGCCTGTTCCCGTGGATTGCCAACTGGGCGCTGACCATGGTTAACAGCGTGATGGCGGCGGCGGGCACGTCGGCGGCGAAAATCGGCCCTGAAGCGCTGGCTGGCAAAGGCGTGTTCTACCAGGGGCTGGTGCATCTGGGCAACGGCGCGCCGCTCGCCAGCATGCTGTGGGGCTGCGTCGCCATCTTCGCGATTATCAACAAGCCGCTGCGCGGCGCGGTTGCCGCCGCCGTCGGGGCGCTGCTGGCGCTGTTCGGCGTGATTCATTCGCCGGCGGTGGGCTTCGCCCAGGGCAGCTCGCTGATGTTCGTCACCGCGTACCTGATGATGGGCGGCATGTTTGTGGTCAAGCACCTGCTCGACAGGCGCGAGGCGGCAGCGGCGGGCGTGGCTCCGGTTTCAGAGAGTTAAAGACGCGGCGGATGGCGCGTTGCTTATCCGCCCTACAAAAGCACAAGAATAGTGGGGTGGATAAGCGTTAGCGCCATCCACCGAGGGGTCACCTCGCTTTTCGGAAGGAATCAACATGAAACAACTCGTCGTGGTCGCCATCGGCGGCAACAGCATCATCAAGGATAACGCCAGCCAGTCGGTGGAACACCAGCGGGCGGCGGTGAAAGAGGTGGCGGAGTCGGTGCTTGCGATGCTCGCGTCGGACTACGACATCGTGTTGACCCACGGCAACGGCCCGCAGGTGGGGCTGGATCTGCGCCGCGCGGAAATCGCCCATGAGAAAGAAGGCCTGCCGTTGACCCCGCTCGCCAGCTGCGTGGCGGATACCCAGGGCGGCATCGGCTACCTGATTCAGCAGGCGCTCAACAACGGCTTTGGCGCGAGCCGCGATAAAAGAGCGGTCACGGTTATCACCCAGGTTGAGGTGGACAAAAACGACCCCGGCTTTGCGCACCCCACAAAGCCCATCGGCGCGTTCTTTAGCGAAGCGCAGTGCGCGGCGCTGAAAATCGCCCATCCCGACTGGCATTTCGTTGAGGATTCCGGGCGCGGCTACCGGCGCGTGGTGGCCTCGCCCGAGCCAAAACGCATCGTGGAGGCCGACGCCATCGGCGCGCTGATTAAACAGGGCTTCGTGGTGATCGGCGCGGGCGGCGGCGGGATTCCGGTTATCCGCGACGAGCAGGGCGACTATCGCAGCGTGGACGCGGTTATCGATAAAGATCTCTCTACCGCGCTGCTCGCCCGCGAAGTAAGCGCTGACATCCTGGTTATCACTACGGGCGTCGAGAAAGTGTGCGTCCACTTCGGTAAACCGGAACAGCGCGCGCTGGATGAAGTGACCGTCAGGGAAATGGAGAAATACAGCGCCGAAGGGCATTTCCCGCCGGGAAGCATGCTGCCGAAAATCACCGCCAGCCTCGCGTTTCTGCGCCACGGCGGCAGGCGGGTGATTATCACCACGCCTGAAAAACTCCCCGAAGCCCTGCGCGGCGAGACGGGCACCCACATTGTGAATGACTGACGGAGAATCCGATGAACAACGCAGAAAAAAGCCGCCGTGAGTTTCTGAGCGGCGGCGGCAGGGTCGCGGCGGCCTGTGCGATTTTTGGTGCCACCGGCTCGATGGCGTATGCTGCAAAGCCCGCATCCGCAACCTGTGAAACGGACGGCCGCATGAGCGCCATCAAAGAAACACACTATTATCTCGACAACGTGCTGCTGGAGGCCGGGTTCCGCCGCGACGGTCAGAACGTCGTCGGCACCGAAACCGAGCTGAAAACGCTGGAAATCAAAGACGGTAAAATCGCCGCGCTGCTGAATAACGGGCAGCATCCGGACGCTACGCTTGCCCGCTACGACGCGGGCGGCAAACTGCTGCTTCCCGCCATGCGCGACATGCACATCCACCTCGACAAAACCTTTTACGGCGGCCCGTGGCGCGTGCATTCCCGCCCGGAAGGCACCACCATCATGGACATGATTGCCCTCGAGCAGAAGCTGCTGCCCGAACTCCAGCCGTACACCCAGCAGCGCGCCGAAAAGCTTATTGACCTGATTCAGTCGAAAGGCTCGACCATCGCCCGCAGCCACTGCAACGTGGAGCCGGTGTCCGGGCTGAAAAATCTCGAAAATCTACAGGCGGTGCTCGAACGCCGTAAGAGCGGCTTTAGCTGCGAAATCGTCGCCTTTCCACAGCACGGGCTGCTGCACTCCAACTCCGTGGCGCTGATGCGCGACGCGATGCTGGCGGGCGCTCACTACGTCGGCGGGCTGGACCCGACGAACGTCGACGGGGCGATGGAAAAGTCACTCGACGCCATGTTTCAGATTGCTCTCGACTACGACAAGGGCGTGGATATCCACCTGCACGAAACCAGCCCGGCGGGCATCGCGGCGGTGAACTACATGGTTGAAACCGTGGAGAAAACGCCGCAGCTGAAGGGCAAGCTGACCATTAGCCACGGCTTCGCGCTGGCGATGATGGACGAAAAGCAGGTTGACGATATCGGCGCGCGCATGGCGGCGCAGCGGATTACGCTCGCCTCCACCGTGCCCATCGGCACGCTGCACATGCCGCTTAAGCAGCTTCAGGAAAAGGGCGTGTTTGTGATGACGGGCACCGACAGCGTGATCGACCACTGGTCGCCGTATGGCTTGGGCGACATGCTGGAAAAGGCGAACCTCTACGCGCAGCTGTACGTGCGCCCGAGCGAGCTTTCCCTGTCGCGCTCGCTGGCTATCGCCACCGGCAACGTGCTGCCGCTTAACGATAAGGGCGAACGCGCGTGGCCGAAGGCGCAGGACGACGCCAGCTTTGTGCTGGTGGATGCCTCCTGCTCGGCGGAAGCCGTGGCGCGCATTTCACCGCGCACCGCTACGTTCCACAACGGCGAAATGGTGTGGGGAAGCGTGGCGAGCTGAACTCTATTTTGCTTCGGCAGTTGAACCCCGCTGCACAAACTCCGCCGGGAGTATAGTGCTGGCGGGCGTTTTTCCCGGCTGTGCGGCCAGCACTTTCGCTACCGCCTCTTTGCCCTGGGCGTCCAGATCCAGCCGCACCGTGGTCAGCGCGGGAATAAAATAGGCGCTTTCATAGCTGTCATCGTAGCCGATAATCGACACCCGCTCGGGCACCGCTATCCGCGCCTGGTGCAGGGCGCTCAGCGCGCCGAGCGCCATCTGATCGTTTCCGACCAGCAGGGCGGTGAACGGCGTCGCCTCATCAATCAACTTTTGCGCGCCCGCACAGCCGCTCTGCGCATCCCAGTCGCCGAAAATCACCGCCGCTGGCGTAAGGCCGTGCTGCGCAAGGCTGCTCAACCAGCTCGCCAGGCGAAGCTGCGCGGAGATGGCGTGCTGCGGGCCGGGCATCAGGGCGATGCGCGTATGCCCCAGCTCGCACAGGCGCTTCACGCTTTCCCGCGTGCCGTTTTCCGGATCGAAAATGACGTGAAATACGTCGCTATCAGGGGCCACGTCGAGAAAAAGACAGGTAACGTCCTCGTTGTCGCGGGCTATCTGCCGGGCCGTCCCGGTTTCCAGCGGCACGTTAATGACGATTTTATCGACCACCTGCGATTTGAAGTCGTTGATCGACCGCTGGATGGCTTCGGCGTCGCCGCCGTCAATCATCGAAATCAGCACCTGAAAACCGGCCTGGTGGGCGTGCTTTTTTACCGAGGCGGCGATCTGCGAGGGGGCATGCAGGGCGAGGGAGGTGGTGATAAGCCCCAGCGTTTGCGTGCGCTTGCCGACGAGCTGCTGGGCAAGGCGATTGGGCACGTAGCGCAGCTCTTCGATGGCCTGCTCTACGCGAAGGCGGGTTTTATCCGCCACGTTTACCGACTTGTTTAAGACGCGTGACACGGTCTGGTATGACACCCCCGCGCGGCGGGCAACGTCCTCAAGCGTCGCGTTTCTGTTTTTATTCACCCTCGTTCCTTCTCGGTTTCGCCCGTGGTTTATGCCTCCATGATAGCAAAATGTCATACGTTCACATGTGCGTTTTTTGAGATCTTGTTCACCCTTTGGGGCGATGAAAAAGCGGGTTATGTGATGCCGATTCCAGTTTATGACAGCGGCGGTTGTTTGAACGATTTGTCAGGTATTGTATGTAAGCTACTGATGTGAACGTCGTACATTTTGCGACAGTGCAAACCAACCCGACAAACCACAGCCAGCTACCACCCAAAGAACGCTGTTCGCTGAATCCCTGGCGAAGCACCGACCTATGTTCCTTGATAAGGAAGAACAAAGATGGTTACCGGCAAAAGGAACTACCTTCTTTTAAGCATTTTCGACTTTCTCTATTTATTTGCCTGGTCGTCGACGATGGCCTTTTTCGTTATCTGGACGACCCAGCACCTCGGCATTAGCGCCACCAAAACCGGCTGGCTGTACGCGATAAACGCATTTATCGCCCTGACCATGCAGCCCTTTTTTGGCTTTATTTCCGATAAGTTCGGCACAAAAAAATCGCTTATTTTCTGGATTATTGCGCTGCTATTGCCCATCGGGCCGTTCTTTATTTACGTCTACGCGCCGCTGCTGGTCAGCTCGTTCTGGCTGGGGGCGATTCTCGGCGGGATTTATCTGGGGATTATCTTTAACTCGGGCTGCGGCGTCATTGACTCCTATATCGACAAAATATCCCGCCGTTATTCTTTTGAATACGGCCGCGTGAGAATGTGGGGGTCATTAGGCTGGGCCGCTGCGGCCTATATCGTCGGGCGCAATATTAACGATAACCCGAATCTTTCATTTTGGCTGGCGAGTATTGCCATCGTGCTTGCCGCCGTCTGTTTTATGCTGACGAAAATCGAGGTCACGCTTGAAGAAGAAAAAATGACATCTTCGCTAAAAGCGGTACACGTCTTTGAGCTGGCGAAAAATAAGCAGTTCTGGATGCTGATTATTTTCACGCTGTTCGTGACGCAAATCTACGACACCTACGACCAGCAGTTCGCGCAGTATTTCTCGCTACAGTTCTCAAGCGTGGACGTGGGGAACAAGTGGTACGGCACGCTCGCCTCCGTGCAGGTCTGTTTTGAAACGCTATTTCTTGGCCTGATGCCGTGGTTTGTAAATCGCGTCGGCGCGAAGTGGGCGCTGGTGATCGCCGGTACGATCATGTCGGTACGCATTCTTGGTTCCGCCATTCCGCTCGGGCCGGTCTGGATAGCGGCGGTGAAGATGATGCACGCGATTGAAAAGCCGCTGATTCTTATCGCCGTATTTAAATTTATCGCCCAGAACTTCGACCAGAAATTATCTTCCACGATTTATCTGCTGGTGCTGTTTGCCGCATCCATTGCCACCACGGTGTATTCCCCGGCGGTCGGCTATTTGTACGACACCATTGGTTTTGCCAACGCTTACATCATTCTTGGCATTATTTCCGGGCTCTTTACGCTGTTTTCAGCGTTCTCTCTTAGAAACCGAAAAGACCGGGTTATTAACCTTTCTCAGGAGAGAGAGTCTTTAGCTTAACGGAGGCGGTTATGAGTAAGTTATTCCCTAAACTCAATTTTTTACACGGCGCAGATTACAATCCCGACCAGTGGCTGGACAGGCCGGAAATACTGGAGCAGGACATCGCGATGATGAAGGAGACAAAATGCAACGTGATGTCGGTGGGGATATTTAGCTGGGCTAAGCTTGAGCCGCGCGAAGGGCAGTATGAATTTGCCTGGCTGGATAACGTGCTGGATAAACTCTATGCCAGCGGAATATACGTTTTTCTGGCGACGCCCAGCGGGGCAAGACCGGCCTGGGTATCGGAAAACTATCCCGAGGTGCTGCGCACCAATAAAGACCGGACGAAAAACCTGCACGGCGAGCGGCATAACCACTGCTATTCGTCCCCGGCGTATCGGCGGCTGACGAAGAGTATCAACGAGCAGCTTGCCCGGCGCTACGCCCATCACCCGGCGGTGCTGGCCTGGCATATCTCTAACGAATACGGCGGCGAGTGCCACTGCGAGCACTGCCAGCAGAGCTTCCGCGACTGGCTGAAAAACAAATATCAAACGCTCGAAAACCTCAACGCCCGCTGGTGGAGCGCGTTCTGGAGCCACGACTATTCCAGCTGGAGCCAGCTCCATTCGCCGGGGCCGCTCGGCGAGCAGTCGGTTCACGCGCTTAACCTGGACTGGCGGCGCTTTGTTTCCGAGCAGGTGGCGCTGTTTTGCCGCCATGAGGTGCAGGCCGTTAAGCGCTTTAACCCGGCGCTGCCCGCCACGACCAACTTCCACGGGGTTTTTAACGATTACGACTACTGGCGGCTGGCGCAGGAGGTGGACTTCATCTCGTGGGACAGCTACCCGGAATGGCACCAGACGCGCGGCCAGCAGGCGCTTGCCTCTTATACCGCCTTTACCTTTGACCTGATGCGCAGCCTGAAGCCGGGCCTGCCGTTTTTGCTGATGGAATCCACGCCCGGCACGACAAGCTGGCAGGCGGTGAGCAAGCTGAAGAAGCCGGGGATGCACCGGCTTTCCGCCCTGCAGGCGGTGGCGCACGGGTCGGACTCGGTGCAGTATTTTCAGTGGCGCAAAAGCCGTGGCTCCATCGAAAAATTCCACGGCGCGGTGGTCGATCACGTTGGGCATATCAATACCCGTGTGGGCCAGGACGTGAAGCAGGTAGGGGCGGCGCTTGAAAAGCTTGCCGCTGCAGCAGGCGCTGACTACCGTGCCGAAGTGGCGATAGTCTACGACTGGGACAATCGCTGGGCGGTGAACGATTCGGCGGGGCCGCGCAACTGCGGTATAAAATTCGAAGAGACGGTGCAAGGGCACTATCAGGCGCTATGGCAGCAAAATATCCCGGTTGATATCGTTTCGCGCAGCGCTGATATCAGCCGCTACCGCACGATCGTTGCCCCAATGCTTTATATGGTGAACGCCGAATTCGCCGAGCGGATAAACGCCTTCGTGGCGGCGGGCGGGATATTTATTTCGACCTACTGGTCGGGCATCGTCAACGAGGACGACCTTTGCTACACCGGCGGTTTCCCCGGCCCGCTGCGCGAGGTGCTGGGCGTCTGGTCGGAAGAGATCGACGGCCTGTACGAAGGCGAAACGAACCTGCTGAGCATGCAAATAGCCGGTTGGAACGGCCCGAGCCGCGAGTACGCCTGCGTCGAACTGTGCGACCTGATCCACGCGGAAACTGCGGAAGTGCTGGGCGTCTACCAGCAGGACTTCTATCGCGGCAGGCCAGCCGTGACCCGCAACCGTTACGGCAAGGGGCAGGCATACTATCTGGCGGCAAGAACCGGCGGTGATTTCCTCGCGGATTTCTACCGGCATATCGCGGATGCGCACGGGCTGCAGGCCTGTACCAGCATGCAGCTTCCGCAGGGGGCGGTGGCAACGGCAAGGAGCGCCGAGGGTGAAGACTATATCTTCGTGCAAAACTACGGCGACCGGGCCGTTACGCTCGATCTGGCGGAAGAAAGCCGCTCGCTGGCACCCCAGCTTGACCCCGACGCGCTGAGCGGGCATCTGTATGCGCTGCCCGCTTTTGGCGTGGAGGTATTTCTGGCTAAACGCGGTGAGTCTTTTAACGTCGGGCGGCGGTAAGCCTGCCCGACATTCGGATGCTGGGTTATTCACCAAATCGATAGAAATTATGTAGAAATTATTTCAGCGCCATTCTGATTTTTCCGCAGGGTGGCGTTATTAACTTAGCAAAAACAGGTGGTTAATTGTGGTATCTGCAATGTTACATTTACATTGATAATGCAATTGAAAATCATTATCATTCACATTACGTAAATTACTGTGAATATAAGTAAATGAAAAAACCTGGGCTGTACCTCTACAAGAAAACGGGCATTGCTACCTTCACCGCCGCCGTGCTGCTGGCTTCGCTCTCCGTCACCGCCGCGCCGCTTCCTGAGAAAGATTTCCTCGCCGTGCCGACCGGTCACGGGGTTTACGAGCTGGCCTACGATGCCGGGCAGAACGTGCTTTACGCGGCCTCCGCGCCCTCATTTGATAAAGATAAAACCCACGGGCTGGTCTACAAGCTTAACCCGGACACGCTCGCGAAAAGCGGTAGCATCGCCACCGACCGACGCGCCTTTGCCACCGTGCTGGATGAGGCAAACCACATCCTTTATATCGGCAACACCCTAGAAGGCTCGGTTTCGGCGATCGATACAAAAACCGGCAAAGAAATGAAGACCGTGCAGCTGAGCGACATCAGCAACCCGGAAGAGATCGTCCATACCCGCGAGATGGCGCTCGATAAAAAACGCCACCGGCTTTACGTTTCCGGCGTGGCGCAAAAAGGCGTGATTTGGGTTATCGACACGCGCAAACAGCAGCACGTCGCCACGATTGAAAACGTCGGCGAGTACCCAACCGGGCTTGCGGTAGACGAAGAGAAGGGGCGTATTTACGGCGTCAACGGCATCGGTGAAGTCATTACCCTCGACGCCAGCGATTATAAAGTGCTGTCCCGCGTGAAGGTTGAGCCGCAGAAAAAACACTTCTTCTTAAATATTGCGCTGGATACTAAAAACGACCGCGCTTTTATTACCGACCCTGACTTACCCGACGTGCTGGTTATTTCACTTAAGGACGGAAAGTTAATTGACCGTATAAAAGTGATTAACTCCCTCGCGGTATTGTTTAGCCCGGCGCGCGGTGAAATCTACATTACCCATCGCAACGCGCAGCTGATAAGCATTGTCGACAGCGAAACCTACAAGGTGAAGGCCAGCATAGCTACGGCCGCGCTGCCCAACAGCCTTGCGCTCTCGCCGGATGGCCGCACGCTGTATGCAAGCGTCAAGCAGGGCGAAAAGGATATCGGCAAAAAGCCGGATTACGTTATTAAGATCGACCTCGATAAAATCTAATTTTTATTCTTAAGCACAAATAAAGCCCTGTGGTGAAAATTCACAGGGCCGGCAGGCTTTTTTCAATATCTCAGGTAATTATAAAATGAGAACTCATAAGCGTTTGGCATTGGCAGGAATCGTCTCGCTCGCCGGGGGAACGTTGCTTCCCGCGCAGGCCGAGGAAAATAACACGCCGCTTAGCGAATCAGAGGATCAGATGGTGGTAACCGCCGCGGGCTTTTCTCAGCAGAAAAAAGAAGCCCCGGCGACGATCTCCGTTATCGACCGCAGGCAGCTTGAGGAAAAACCTAACCGCAACGTTGCCGAGGCTATTCAGGATCTGCCGGGCGTGAACGTCGGCAACGGCTCCAGCAATATGGTTTCCGGCGATATCATGATGCGCGGCATGGATTCCAGCTACACCGCCTACATGGTCAACGGCGTGAAGCAAAATACCGGCGAATCGCGCCCTTACGGCCAGGACATTGGCGCGGAGGTGAACTTCCTGCCGCCGATGGAGGCCATCGAGCGTATCGAGGTGATTCGCGGCCCGATGTCGTCGCTCTATGGCTCCGACGCGCTGGGCGGCGTGGTGAACGTCATCACCAAAAAGCCTTACGGCGTTAACGACTGGACCGGCGCGCTGGCGGCAAATACCTTCCTGCAGGAGGACAGCGCCTTCGGCAATACCAACCAGATGAACCTCTTCGCCATGGGGCCAATCGTGCCGGACGTGCTGGGCGTGAGCGTCGCCGCCGACTGGCTCAACCGCCGTGATGACGAGCGCGACAACTATTTCAGCAAAAACGACCGCAAATCTGTTGATATGACCATTGGCCTCGCCGCCAACGAAACCAACCTGTTTGACCTGAACGTGGTGACCGGCAAGCAGAAGAAAAATCGCGACGAGGCGCCGTGGATGTGGACGTTTGACCGCGATGCCGTCACCCTCAGCCACAGCGGCTGGTACGCCGAAGACACCATAGCTACCAAAAACTACCTTAACTACGAGAAGGGCCGCTCGAAGTACACGCTAAACAGCCACGATCCGCAGTACATCGAAACGGAGAACTACGTTGCCAACAGCCAGACCACTTTCACCTTCGACAGCCACAAGCTGACGGTGGGCGCGAACTTCACCCGCGAAGAGCTTAACGACCAGTTCGCGATATCCAGCAAGGAAGCGCCGGGCGTGGAGCCGGTGAGCAAGATCAGCCGCGACGGCTGGGCGGTGTTTGCCGAGGACGGCTGGCAGATGGGCGACTTCACGCTGACCACCTCCGCGCGCCTCGATCGCGATAACTATTTTGGCACCCATATCACGCCAAAACTCTATGGTAACTGGGCGATGGCCGACGCCTGGGCGCTGAAGGGCGGCGTGTCTGCGGGCTACAAAAAGCCGGAGCTGCGCGAAACGTCTTCCGACTTCGTGACGCCGCGTGGCTCACTGCCGCCGTATCCGTTCCTGACCATTGGCAACGACGAGCTGAAGCCGGAGAAGAGCGTCAACTCCGAGCTGGGCCTGTACTGGGTCGGCGAGAAGCTGGCGCTGGACGGCACGGTGTTCTACACCCAGTTCAAAGACAAGATCTCCGAGGAAACCGTCTGCGAAACCACGGCGACCAACCAGTGCCAGATGAACGGCTACAAGGCGGATTCCATCAGCAAGTACTTTAACGTTGGCAAGGCGGACGTGTACGGGCTGGAGCTGAACGCCGACTGGCAGGTAACCGAGACGGTGAAGGCCAACGCCAACTACACCTACAACCACAGCGAGCAGAAAACGGGCGTCAATAAGGGCTATGCGCTGAACGATTTCCCCACGCATATGGCGAACGTGTCGGTCACCTGGTCTGCCACCGAGGCGCTGGACCTGTGGAGCCGGGCGAACTATCGCGGCAGCAACCGCGATACCGGGGATCATAACGATTACGACACCTATACGATGGTCGACCTCGGCGCGCGCTATCAGCTCAACAAAAACACCCAGCTTCTGGCGGGCGTGTATAACCTGTTTGACGCCGATCCGCAGCGCGTTAGCCGATGGGGCGATTACGGCCTGGTCGAAGGCCGCCGTTATAACCTTGGGGCACGGGTGGAGTTTTAAGAGAGGCGTGTCGGGTGGCGGCTTGCGCCTTACCCGACCTACGGGCGCGGTGATTGTGGGTGGGCTGTCGGGTGGCGGCTTACGCCTTACCCGACCTACGGGCCGGTGATTGTGAGTGGGTTGTCGGGTGGCGGCTTGCGCCTTACCCGACCTACGGCCCGGTGATTGTGGGTGGGCTGTCGGGTTGCGGCTGCGCCTTACCCGACCTACGGCCCGGTGATTGTGGGTGGGCTGTCGGGTGGCGGCTGCGCCTTACCCGACCTACGGCCCGGTGATTGTGGGTGGGCTGTCGGGTTGCGGCTTGCGCCTTACCCGACCTACGGGCGCGGTTTTGTAGGGTGGATAAGCGCGAGCGCCATCCACCTTTTTACCGGGCGAATAATCGGAACGGCGATTAAACCGCCACGGCTTCGACAATCGAAATTAAGCAGCCCGTTTCAATAATGCGGTTTATTTTCAGGCCCGCGCCTGCGAACAGCTGTTTTAGCTCGCTTTCGGTACGTTCCCTGCCGCCTTCAAAGCTTGCCATCAGCAGGATATCCATTTCTTTGCCGGGGTGGCGGGCATTGCCTTCGGGCAGAACCGGGTCCATCACCAGCACTTTTCCGCCCGGATTCATCGCCCTGCGGCAGTTGCTGAGGATTAACGCGGCGTTTTCATCGGCCCAGTCGTGGGTGATGTACTTCAGCAGATAGATATCGGCCGCCGGGCAGGCTTCGAAGAAGCTTCCCGCCTGGAGCCGCCAGCGCGATGGGTCGCCGAGTTCGTCGAGACGGTTTCTGACTAATACGTGCTGCTGGTCGAATAAAATACCGTGCAGCGTTGGGTTGGCGCGTAGAACCTGTAATAACAGGCCGCCCATGCCGCCTGCGATATCCACAACCGTGGCGTTTTTAGGGAAATCGTAGCTGCGAACCAGCAGTATATTTTCCACCTCCGACATCGACGACATGCCGGAGTGGAAATCATAATCCTGCTCGTGGCTCTTCGACCAATATTCAAAGAAGGACATGCCGTAGATTTGTTTGAAGGCCGAACGACCGCGCACGTTTTCCACCAGTTCCCCTAAAGGTCGCCAGAAGGTTTCATCGGTAATCATCAGCACGGCTTCGCGCAGCGGATGTTTTGCGCTAACGCAAAGATATTCGGCGGGTGGCGTGAGTGCGAATGTACCCGGCTCCGTTTCGGTAAATATTTCTCTGGTCGCCAGCAATCGCATGACGCGGTGGAGCTGCTGGGCGTCCACGCCTAATTTTTTACCGAGCGCCTCGATAGTTTGTGGCCCATCCTTCAGGTGGTCGGCAACGCCCAGCAGCGCGACGGCCCGTAGCGCGCCCTGGAAGGCATATCCCATGGCCTGATCCAATAAATACAGTGCAGCTTTTTCGTTTTCCGTCTGACCAGATGCAAGAGCTTTCATGCTAATACTCCCTCTCGGATACTATTATTAATAATAGAGTTGCAGCGGTTAAATAAGATTCTGCCGACGGCAAAATTTATTCCGCAACAGAGTGGCCTTGAAAAGGTATTAATTCAATTCTTAAGGGAGGATAGAAAGATAGTTATCTGGCAGTAATTATTGCCGAGCAGACGGAGGAGAATTGTTGTTAATTAATTGCAATGCTTTGATAGTTAAGTGATGTCGTAATATATGATGCAGGAAATAGCCTGTTTGCTCGCAGTTAAAAATCAATTCCGTTATTAAATCAACGGCGTGGGGTTTAAGTGTAATATTCTTCGCAATGTACCGGAATATTGCCACCTGAACGGTTAATATATCACACGCAATAAAAGGCCCGCGTTAAACTTTTCGGGCCTGTAATTTTAGCGCGTTATTTTAACGCGTTCATAATGGTGGTGGCGTATTCGTAGTCCTTGGTTTGCGCCGGGTTCTGGGTGCAGGTCGACAGATCCGACATCCCTGGGAAGTCGCGCACCAGCGACCACATGGAAATAAGGTTTAGGCCTTTCTGCTTCGCATACTGCGCGGTCTGTACCGCGTCCTGGAAGGTGAACATCTCACCGGCCACGTCGTTCTGACCGATCATAGGAATGACGCCAATCAGTTTGTACAGCTCGGCTGCGGTTTTTTCCGGGTAAATAGCGGCCAGATTGGCTTTGGTGCCTTCGATGGCGCTGATTGCCGTATCGCCCATATCAATGCCGGATGGGCCGTAGTCCATCGCCATAATCTGCACGTTCAGCGGCAGGCCAATCTGTTTGGCATAAGAGATCATCGCAATACCTTCGGCGTTTAAGCCCTGCGGCGTGACGGGCAGCGTCAGGCTAAACCACAGCGCCGGGTTCTGCTTTTTCGCTTCCAGCGCGGCCGGGAAGGCCACTTTGTAGTTGTAATAGCCGGCGGTTTCGAAATCGAAATCGATATGTTTGATGCCAAAATCTTTGTTCAGGTCGAGATAGATTTTGGTCATTTCGGCCTGGGTGCGCGATACGGAAGGATCGACGCCGCTCGCGCCGCCAAAGGCAACGATAGGCTCGGCGCCAGCGGCATGGATGCTGTCGCAAATCGGTTTGATCGCGTTATAAGGGAAGTAGGCGTTGCCCCACACCAGCTGCTTGGTGGCGTTGTCCTGCACCAGGAACGCGAGGTGGCAGCTTTTCACGCCCAGCGCCAGCGCGTTGTTCACAAAGCGGGTATTGATGCCCGGAGGGTTGGTTCCCCAGTCGGCGCTGATGGTCACATCCACGTAAGGAGCAAAAATGATTGAGCTTGCGGCCGGAGCCAGGGTTTTAGCGGCCACCGCGGACGAGTAAGCCGACAGATTGTTGCTGCCGTCGAAGGCGGCCACGCAGCAGCTGTACTCGGTGTTGGCCGTCAGGCCGCTCAGGGAGCAGGCTGTTCCGGTAACGTTCACCGTCTGGCTAACGCCGCCTGCCGGGGTGTACTTCACTTTATAACCGGCAACGTTAACGTCGTCCGTGGAGGCGTTCCAGGAGAGCGACAGCGAGGTATCGGCGATATTGCTGGTCTGAATATTTGCCGGGACGGATGGCGCAACGACGTCTGGATTGCTGTCGGTGCTGTCGGTGCTGTCGTCGGTATCGGTGCTATCGTCGGTGTCGGTACCGTTGATGTTCATGCCGTTAACCCAGTAGGCGACGGGCAGCTTGCTCAGGTTGCCGCCGTTCGGGAAGCTTGCCCCGACGGAAAAGCGGATCGTTTCGCCGCTGGCGACGTTCGCCAAATGGGACAGCAGATGGCCGGTCAGAACATCCCCGGCCTGCGCGAATTCGAAGCCGGTATTCATCGACGCAATGAAAAGCTGCCCAAGCTGAATTTTGATTTCCGGGTTTACTAAGGTGGAACCCGTATTGTTGACCATTTCAAATTCAAGCGCGCCGGACCATGCGCCTGCACCGTTCCATTCCGCGTTCATTTTTACGTTGATATTTGTAGACATAATGCATTTCCTTTTTCGTATGGGAGTTTAAAAACCCCACAACGGTAGAGCCAGGACGTGCAAATCGATAATCAACAAGTCTCAACGCCGAAGAAATGACGCCGGGTGAGGGGCGCTAAAATAAGATGAGGGTTTTTGATTGGGGCAGAGTTTTATCATCGGCGATAAAAAAATGAGATTGAGGTGGGGATTTGGTGGCATCAAGCTGACGGGCAATTTTCACATAGGTCGTACACACCAAACTGCAAGACATGTGACTGCTTGTTGGCTTTGAGTTATCGAATTCATAAATACAAATTAAAAATGAATAACGGTTGTTATATTTTCATGGCGTATGGTTTTTCTGAGAAGGAATATCTGAAAGAGTAATCTCACGCCGCGCATGTCAAGCCTGGAAATCCAGACCGGGTGCGGTGGGAAGCTGTATTTGGCTTGCCTTAGAATTATTTAATACTTTTCATCGTGTTGACCTGTTTTTAAAAACGATTAAGCTTAGTAAAACCATGTTTTTTGCAGGGAATAATCCGGCAGTGGAGGTTATAGGTGGTGGGATATCATACATATTTTCAAAAGGTACCAACGCTTTCTAAAATCACGCGAAAGAGAATGGCAGAGATATATTTTGACTCTTATTCTGGCAGTGATGAACTAAAATTTTACGCCGATCTGGATAATAAAGACGAGGTGCTATTTTTAACCTATCAAAACGATCTTGTTGGGTTTACAACGCTGCAATATTCATGCAACGAAAATACCACCATTATTTATTCCGGCGATACCATCGTGATTCCAGAACACTGGAAGCAACAGGTGCTATACAAAACCTGGATCATGAGGATGGCTCTGCTAAAGCAAGATAACCCAAGTTTGATACTTTACTGGTTATTGCTGGTTAAAGGGATTAGGACGTACAAATATCTCAAGGTTTTCACCAAAAAATTTCATCCGAACTGGAATACGCCAGAGCCAGAACTTAAGCACCTGGCTGACTCACTGGCGCAGCAAAAATTCGGATCGCTGTATAACCCAGAAACGGGCGTAGTCGAATGCCCTGAGCATTTCGGATATCTTAAAGCCCCATTGGCGGATATTGTGCCAACGCTGCAAACAAAGCCTGAAGTTGCCTTCTTTTTGCAGAAAAATCCAAACTATAGTCGTGGTCACGAACTCGTTTGTTTATGCGAAATATCTCCGGATAATTTAAGCGACCGCTGTCGGTCATTTTTTGAGAAGCCACACGTTGAGTTTCGCAATGAATAATCCCTGGCACCATTTTCGGCAACCGACTTCTTCTACCTTTGAATCGGCGTCCACGCGGCAAGAACGTTGGCTAATGTCCTGCTTGCAAATTAATAAAAATACCCTCTATGGCGCACATCACGGATTTTCGACTATTAATTCGGTCGCGGATTTTCAGCGCCAGGTTCCCATCGTTGAATACGAAACGTTAGCCCCTTGGATTGAACAAATGGCTAACGGAGGGGAGGGTGTCCTCTGTGGCGAACCTCTCGTCGCTTTTGAAAAAACCGGCGGTAGCCACAGCGGCGGAAAACTTATTCCTTATACCGCTCGGGGGCTCGCTGATTTTCGTCATGAGCTTATCGGCTGGCTAAGTGCCCTAATCGCACAGTTTCAACTGAACGAGGGCAAGGTCTACTGGGCGCTCAGCCCTGCTGCGGCTGAAAGTCAGATGACGCCCAGCGGGATCCTCATCGGGGCTGGCGATGCGCTTTACCTGGGTGAGGAAAACCTTGCGGCATTTGCGCAATTGAGCGCGGTGCCAATGAGCCTGGGGTCGGTAAAGGATATGGGGCACTGGCAGTTGCTGACCCTGTATTTCCTGATTCGTTGTTATGACCTCCGATTGATTTCCGTGTGGAGTCCTAGCTTCCTGACCTCACTGCTCACCGCTCTTCACGAAAAACAGTACGAGCTGGTTGAGCTTTTGGCACATGGAGGCAATGTTGCCGGGCATCAACTTTGCGCGGATAACAGCGCTCTTCACCGTTATCACGCATATCTGCATCAGAAAAATACGTATATTTTATGGCCGAGACTGAATGTCATCAGCTGCTGGGCCGATGCTTCATCGCAGCCGCTGGCGAATGCGGTGCAGCACCAGTTTCCCGGTGTCTATTTACAGCCTAAAGGGCTGCTTTCAACGGAAGCCATTATTACGGTTCCAGATGGGAGCGATCGGGCTCGCCTATGTCTTGACAGTAATTTTTATGAGTTTTTGCGCGCTGATGGAACAATTTTCCTTGCTCATGAAATAGTCGTTAACGATGAATACAGCGTGATTGTTACTACGAACAGCGGGCTGTATCGCTACTCTACGGGCGATCGCGTTAAGTGCATTGGCGCTCAGCCCGGCAAGATAACGCTGCGTTTTTTGGGGCGTGATGGCGTGTGCAGCGATCTGGTGGGTGAAAAACTGAATGAGCCTTTTGTTACTCGTTGTCTGAGCCAGCTCAAGGGATTTGCCACGCTTGTTCCGGATCGCAAACGCCTCGGTTACGTCCTTTTACTAGATGAGCAGCATCGCGGACACAACGTCCCACTGCTGCCAGAAGTTGAACGGCAGCTTTGCCAAAACCCGCAGTATGCCTACGCCAGAAATCTGCTTCAGATCCATCCTCTTCGTCCAATTTTTGCCCATCAGCCTGTTGAGCGTTATTTGCACTGGCAATATGGAAAGGGAAAAAGTCCCGGTGATATCAAACTCCCGGTACTTCTGACTGACGACGGCTGGCACGAAATCTTTCACATTCAGGAATAGAACTTCGACATGGAACCTTCAGTGTTTACCCCGCAGCGCAAAATGAAACTGGTGTTGATTTCCCCCAAAGGGCCGCTGTACCGCAGCAGAGGCGGGATATTCAAACGTTCCTTGCGTTACCAGCCGCTAACGCTTACGACGCTGGCCGCTTTGGTGCCAAAAGATTTACCCGTGGAGATCACGCTGATCGATGAAAGCATCCATGATATTCCGCACGATCTGGACGCCGATTTAATTGGCATGACGGTGATCACCGGCAACGCGCCAAGAACCTATGAGCTGGCCGCTGGATTTCGCGCCAGAGGGATAAGCGTGGTGCTAGGTGGGCCGCATGTCACGCTGCTTCCAGAAGAAGCTGCACTAAATGCTGATGCTGTTTGCATCGGTTATGCCGAGCAAAGCTGGCCGCAGCTGCTAGTGGATTTTTTGGCCGGCAGGATGAAGGCCAGCTATCGGCAGGAGGCTGATTTTCAACTGGCAGTGCCTGACCTGCCTTTTCCTGAACGCGAACTTTTTGACAGCAAAAATTTCCTTACCCAGGCGGTGTTCGAAGCAACACGCTCCTGCGCGCATAACTGCGAGTTTTGCGTGGCCCCAAGCGCATGGGGTCGAAAACAGTTTCAGCATCCGGTTGAGTGGGTGATCAACGATATTCGCCAGTTTGTTGCCCGCACCGGCAAGCGCAAGCTGATTTTTGTCGATCTAAATCTGGTGTCAGATATAGGTTATGCCAAAGCACTATTTACCGCTCTGATCCCACTGAAAATTCAGTGGTTTGGTTTGTCTACCGTGCTGATTGCCCATAATCATGAACTGATGGAGTTGATGGCGCGAAGCGGATGCAAAGGATTGCTGTTAGGGCTAGAAACCGTGAGCGACGGAAGCCTGAAAGATGCTGGTAAAAAGTTTAACGGATCGGTGGATTATAAAACGCTAATTGGCGACCTTCATCGACTGGGGATTTCGATTCAGGGATGTTTTGTTTTCGGTTTGGATCACGATACTCACGATGTCTTTGAACGTACCGTCGACCTGGCGATTGACGCGGGTATCGACCTGCCTCGTTTTTCAGTGCTGACGCCGTTCCCCGGCACACCGCTGTTCCATCGACTTGAGCAAGAACAACGCATTCTGACGAAAGACTGGTCTTTATATGATGCCCAACATGTGGTGTTTGAACCCAAGCTAATGAGCGTTCATGAGCTTGAAATGGGCCACGAATACGCCTGGAAGAAAGTCTACCGCTACAGCAGTATCGCGAAGCGGTTATGGCAGGCGAAAAACTTCCGCCCTCTCGCACTCACCGCGAACCTGGGCTATCGCTTCTATGCTCATCATCTGCATCAGTTTTATACCTGCGACTGGCCGATTGAATACGCTCCAACAAGGAAGGTTTAAAAATGAGACTGACGTTTATTCACCCCGCTATTGGCCATCGGGAGGGCGAAGCCTATCTGCGTTCCTGGCAAATGGAGCCGCTGCCTGTCGCTGCATTGAAAGGCCTGACGCCTGGCGATGTAGAAACACGCTTTTATGACGATCGCCTGGAGCTCATTCCCTATAACGAACCAACAGATGCGGTGGCGATCTCCGTTGAAACCTACACCGCAAGGCGTGCCTATCAGATAGCCAGCGAGTACCGCAAACGTGGCGTAAAGGTCATTATGGGGGGCTTTCACGCCACGCTGGTGCCTGATGAGGTCGCACGCTTTGCGGATGCGTTGGTCACGGGGGAAGCCGAGGCAATCTGGCAAGAAGCGATCGACGATCTTCGTCACGGCGTACTAAAGCGCCGCTACCATGGTCAGCAGACAGATCTGCGCCAGGTGAGAGTTGACCGTAGCTTATTCGAGGGCAAGCGTTATCTGCCTATCGGGCTGATTGAAACGGGACGAGGATGCCGCTTTCCATGCGAGTTTTGCGCTGTACAGACGTTTTATCAGCGCAAGTACCGCAGGCGGGATATCGATAATGTGCTCGCCGAGTTACAGCAATTAAAATCACAAAAAAAAATGTTCTTTTTTGTCGATGATAATTTCGCAGGTAGCCTGCGCGAAAGCCGTGAAATTCTCCCAGAGCTGGCGCACGCCGGAGTGCGCTGGGTGACGCAGATGAGTATTAATGCCGCTCATGACGAAAGTTTCGTTCGCCAGCTGTCCCAGGCCGGCTGCCGTGGCGTGCTAATTGGTTTTGAATCACTGATCGAAGATAACCTGCGTCAGATGAATAAGCAGGTTAATACGATGAAAGGTGGCTTTGACAATGCTCTGGCAAACCTGCGTAAGCACGGGATCGCCGTGTATGGCACGTTTGTTTTTGGTTACGACCATGACACGCCGGAGTCGTTTGGTGACGCCGTGCAGTATGCCCGCGAGCAGGGAATGTACATTGCGGCATTCAATCATATGACTCCTTTCCCCGGCACGCCGCTCTATACCCGTCTGGAGCAGGAAGGTCGACTGCGATTTGAACGCTGGTGGCTTGATGACAACTATCGCTATAACGATTTGCCATTTTTACCGGCCCACCTCACGCCACAGCAGGTCACCGAAGGCTGTCTGGAAGCCCGCCGCGATTTCTACAGCTGGCGATCGATTTTTCAGCGTAGCTGGCATAACCGCAGTGACTTTTTCATGTTCCGTAACTATTTCCCGATCAACATGATGCATCACAACGAAATCAGCAGCCGTAATGGCTATCCGTTGGGCGACGAGCGCTGGCGGGGAAAACTGCTGGAAGTTATGTGATGGAGGTGATTTCGGCAACGGCGAAAGACAACGCCAGCTTATTACAGCTTCTGGAAGAAAATGCGATGAGCGGCAACATCGATCTGGTCCTCACTCGTCGGCCAGATTTTTTTAGCCTGCAGCACAACTTTGGTGAGGAGCATCCCGTTATTGCGCTTGAGGGGAGCCGCGCCGTTGGAATGTGCCAACTGACAAAACATGCCGGGTTCGCCAACGGCGAGCCGCAGCCGCTGGGGTATCTGGGAAGCCTGCGCGTCACGCCTTGCTACCGCCATCGCATTCGCGTCCTGAAGGCAGGGTTTGATTTTCTGCACCAGTTTTCGCCCCCCGAGCATTGCTATACCAGCATTGCGGCAGATAATTCGGCCGCACGGCGTTTGCTGGAAAGAGGCGTTGCTGGCTTACCCGGCTATCAGCCGCTGGGGGAGATGTTAACGCTGGCAATGAACCGTAAGCGCGGGAAGCACCACGGTCTATGGCGAATCCTGCCCGAAGACGCCTATCCGAAGGTGGTTGATTTTTACAACCGTATCGCGGCCTCTCGTCAGCTTGCCCCGCGCCTAAGCGTTCAATGGTTGCACTTATCGGGGGTGCCGGTCCTTGGGTTTTCTGACGCGCAGGGGATGCGTGCCTGCGCGGTTCTGTGGAACCAGCAGGCATTTAAGCAGGTAATTGCAATGCGCTATTCTCCTTGTCTGCACGCACTCCGCCCGCTGTGGAATGCCTATGCGGCACTTAAGGGCCTGATGCCGCTACCCAAAATAGGGCAGCCGCTTGATCAAAGCTTTTTGGCTTTTTTCGCCTGCGATGATAATGAAAAAATGTCCTTTCTGATTGAAGATGCTTTAACTCTTTGCACAACAAGAGTAATGACGCTTGGCCTACCTGCCGAAGATGCCTCCACGACAGAGCTTATTGCTCGAACGCGGCCGATGATTTATCGCACCTGCTTATATGGTGTGAATTTAACAAGCCATCCCGTTTGGGATACACGCCCAGTCTGGCCCGAGGTCGCTCTGTTGTGAATATTGTTCTGCTGTACCCCAATATGGGGGATTACCGCACCAAAGATGCCATGACGCCGCTGTCGATGGGGATTCTTGCGGCGCTCTCAACCGATCATACTGTCGCATTTTACGATGAGCGTCTGGAATCATTGCCACAAAGCTTGCCCGATGCGGATCTGATCGCCATTTCCGTCGAGACGTTTACCGCGCGCCGTAGTTATCAGTTGGCGGATCGCTATCGCCAGCAGGGCAAAAAAGTGGTGATGGGGGGATTTCACGTCACGTTTATGCCCGAAGAAGCGTTAGAACATGCCGACAGTATTGTTATAGGGGATGCCGAAAGTGTCTGGAAGCAACTGTTGCGCGATCTGGAGAGGCAACAGCTGCAGCAGCGCTACCAAGGCTCCAGGGAACGCTCGCTGGATGACTATCCGCTCGATCGTTCTATTTTTGCTGGCAAACGCTATGCTCCGATGGCGCTGGTCCAGTACTCTCGCGGCTGCCGATTTGCCTGCAACTTTTGCTCTATTCAGGCATTTTATCCAGACGGAGTGCGGACTCGCCCAGTGGAGCAGGTGGCTGCTGAAATTGAGAGCCTGCCTGCCGGACGCTTCATCGCTTTTATAGACGATAATCTCTTCGTTAACCGCAAGAAGCTTGAAGCCCTGCTGACCATACTTACGCCGCTCCGGCGACGCTGGGGCTGCCAGATAAGCATTGATGTTGCTCGCAGTGAAACGCTGCTCGATAAACTGGCTGAGGCCGGTTGCGGGTTCGCGCTGATTGGCTTTGAAAGCATGAGTCCAGGTAATCTGCGCCAGATGGGAAAGTCATGGAATCATGCTGCGGGTGATTACCGCCAGGTTATTCAGGCGCTGCACGCTCGAGGAATTTGTGTTTACGGGACTTTTATCTTCGGCTACGACGATGATACTCCGGAAACTATTCTCCAGTGCCTAAGCTTTGCACAGAAAAACCATATCGAAGTGGCTAACTTTAACCTGCTGATCCCAACGCCCGGCACCGCGTTATATCAGCGCTTACAGGAAGAAGAACGACTTATTTCCCCGAAGTGGTGGATTGATCCTGATTATTGTTACGGGGACCCCATCTTTAAGCCCAAAGGGATGACCGCACAACAGCTAACGGAACTCTGCTTTCAGGCAAAAAAACACTTTTATAGCTATCCATCAGTGCTCCGGCGACTATTGCGATTTAATAAAAAGCGACACTGGAAAAATGCATTTATCGCGCTGCTGGCTAATTTGGTATCGCATAGGGAAATAGTGCGCAAACAGGGAAAACATCTGGGAGAGAAAAGATGAAAGTGACGCTTATTAAACCCAATATTGGACGTAGGGAGCACAGCCTGTACGTGGATGAAGGCCGTATGGAACCACTGATGCTAGGCATTCTTGCGTCACTTACTGCTGATGATGTAGAAGTTGCACTTTATGACGATCGCATGGAGGCGATCGATTACGATGCCGCGACCGATCTCGTTGCCATTACGGTAGAGACCTTCACTGCCCGGCGGGCTTATGAGATTGCAGCGCAGTACCGCCAGCGCGGTGTAAAAGTGATTCTCGGCGGCATGCATGTTTCCCTATTGCCAGAGGAAGCGGCGCTGTATGCAGACAGCATTTTCATCGGCGACGCCGAAAGCCGCTGGGCAGAGATGATAGAAGATGTCCGTCATGGAAAACTGAAAGCTCGTTATGATGCATCGGTGGGTATCGCCCAAATCGACGCCTGTCAGCGTGCTATATTGCCACGCCGTGATCTTTTTGCGGGTAAAGGTTATTTACCCATTTCACTACTGCAGTTCTCTCGCGGTTGCCGCTTTGCCTGCAGCTTTTGTGCCGTTAGCCAATATTTTGGACGACGCAGCTACCTGCGAAAAATAGACGATGTGGTTCGCGAAATAGAAAGCCAGGGGCACCGGTTTGTCTTTTTTGTCGACGACAATATTGCCTCTGACCAGCACGCGCTGGCGGAACTGTGCCATGCACTAATCCCTTTGAAGATAAACTGGATAAGCCAAGCAAGCCTGGACCTGACGAAAAACCGCCCGCTGATGAATCTGCTGCAAAAAAGCGGCTGTTGGGGAAACGTTATGGGCTTCGAATCCATCACTCCTCAAAATTTACGTGATGCGAAAAAATCACCTAACATGTACGGCTTCAACACATACCGTGACGAGATTGCGGCATTGCGTGACTTCGGCCTGCAAACCTGGGCCGCTTTCACCCTCGGATATGACGGCGATACACCACAAACTATTGAGCAAACCGTTGAGTTTGCCCTAAAAAATCGTTTTGCTTTTGCAGCCTATAACATCCTGATGCCTTACCCTAATACGCCACTTTACCAGCAGCTCCAACAGCAAGACCGGCTGCTTTTTGATGGGAAATGGTGGCTGCATCCCGAGTACCGCTTTAACCAGGCGGCGTATATTCCACAGGGTATGTCACCCGATCGGCTCACTGAATTATGTCACCAGGCGCGTAGCCAGTTTAATAGCCTGCCTTCAATAGTAAGGCGTTTCTCCGATTTACGTATGACGTTCCAGTCCTTATCGCGCATCGCGGCCTTATATCGCTATACGCTGCTGTTTCGCAAAGAAGTGCATAAGAAACATTGTATGCGCTTTGGCCTAAAGTAGAGGGCGTTTATGAAGCTAATTCGGATTACTGAGACTGAAACTCTTCGTTCTCGACTTAAAAGTTATTTATTGTGGATGCTGCCGGTGTCAACGTGCTTTTTCGGCCTTTATCCCGCGATAAATACCTTTACCACCACCCGGCAGGATACGCTGGCGCTCTGGATCCCCGCCGAACTGTTTATTCCATTTCTTCCCATTTTTATCTGGGCCTATCTCTCTATGTATTTAATTATTTTGGTGCCGGTCTTTTTTCTTAACAAGCGTGAGCAGAAGCGAATGGCTCTTGAATTAATGGCCATAACAACAATTGCGGCGCTAATTTTTTTGCTGTTTCCAGCACGGCTTGGCTTCGTGCGGCAACTGCCATCTGACCCGCTTTATCGCGCGCTATTCGAAAAATTACTAACCCTTGATAAACCTCACAATCTGGTCCCGTCGCTGCATGTTGCCTGGTCTTGCACCGTTGTACTGGCCGTCACCCGGAAATCTGTAGGATGGTTTGCGAAGACGCTATACGGTTGGTTGGTTCTGATTGTCCTTTCCACGCTGTTTGTGCATCAACATCATTTGCTGGATGTGATTAGCGGTGGATTATTATCGCTATCTATCTTTTATTTCACAGGGAATGTTTATGAAAAGAATATGGGCCGTACTCTTGGCGCTGGTTAGTCTCAACGCTATTGCTGATAGCTCAGAGGAAGCGATTCATCAAGAATTACGTCATGGAGGAAGGGGGATTGAAGCATCGCTTTTTCGACTCCTCCTCGATAAGTGTTCGGTAACCTTACTGTCTGAAGAGTACATCTGAGGAAAGGGATGCATATATTGTTTCCAGTATAAAACCACCTTCAAGTGGCTGCGATAACTCACCTCCCGACACTCTCCTCTTATCTGGCTCGGTTTTAAAAGAGTTTTTAATGTTTGATCAGTCGAAGTATCTACATAACCAGGACTAATAAGACCAGTTACGCCAGAGAAATTGCTTGTCCATTTAAATATGCGGTTTGAATGTTTGTAGATGATGAAGAAATAGCCTTTCTTTGCCAGATTTTTCAGCACTGCGGCATTTTCCTCTGAAGTGAGAAAAAACGCTTATTGCAAAAAAATCTAAGTTGCTCTTTGGAATAGAAGTAGCCACGTTGGCACCCGCAGCCAATATAACAGAGCACAACAATGCACGCATAGTTCTGACTGTACGATACATCTACAGCATATTAAATTCTTTAGCATGTTATCCATTTATCGTCTTTTTCTCATCCATGTGTTTTAGAAAATCAGGCCGACTTAGCTATTGGGATTAAATTCTTCAGGCTGCTCGCGGCGGAGTTTCCTGGCATATATCCGAAAACCAATATTTGCCGCAAGGCGCACCCATCGAGAACCAGGGCGAATAAATGCACGCTTTAAAATAGCGCTAGTGCGGTAGGTTTCACGCCAGGCTTCATGTAATAAGGCTTGCAGGCATTCAGGTTGAAGATTTTTAGGACGGAAAACCACATGTTCGTTGTCATAAAGACTGAGGTCGTGGCTAATAATTCGATCTTCATTGAGCATATTTTGATGCAGTTGTGTGCCCGGCAGAGGGGTGAGTACGGAAAAACGGACTAAATCCAGACCCAGTGAAGGGATTTCTGCTACCGTCTGGCGGATACTTTCTTCAGTATCATCATCAAAACCTAGTACGAAACAACCCAAGCTCGCGATGTTATTTTTACGCAGAGCTTCGATTTGACGTCTGTATTCACTGACTTTATTGCAGGGTTTACCTATTTCACGCATGGTCAGTTGGCTGAGGTTTTCCAATCCCAACAATAGCCCCTCGCAGCCGCTACGGTGCAGGGCGGCGAAGACCTCACCGTCGTCAACAATATTCAGCGTAGATAAACCAGACCAACGGATCTTTAATGGCATCAGTGCGTTGAAGAGCTCAAGAGCATAGTTGCGGTCGGAATAGAGATTCGGATCGAGAAATATCCAGCGCTTTGCACCATGGGTGCGGATTTCATTGATGACTTCATCAATCGGACGTGCTGTACCCTTTTTTCCCCATTGCTGCTGGATAGAACAAAATTCGCACCCCAAACGACAGCCGCGATTAGCGACAATTGTAGGGATCCCCATATAGCCTTTTGGCGCCTGTAATTCGCGGCGGGGAATAGGCATGGATAAACATGCTCGAGAAGGCTGGTGGTAATAGATGTGCTGCGGCTGCCCTGCGGCGAAATCATAAAGAAATTGCGGCCATGTCTGTTCTGCTAGACCTACAACCACGGTGTTTGCGTGGAGCGCGGCTTCATCCGGTTGCAACGTTGCGTGCGCCCCTCCTATGACCACATGTGCACCGCGCGCGCGCCAGTAAGAACATAGATAGTAGGCGCGGGACGAAGAGGATGCCGTCGCCGTAATAGCGACAATATCGTAATCACCATCTCTTTGCGGACGGCTAACACCTTCGTCCACAATGTCGACATGGGCATTTAGCTCTTCTGGAATCAATGCCGCGAGCGTTGTAAGCGTCAACGGGGCATAGCTTATAGACGTGGAAAAATAACCTTGTCGGCGATAGGTTCGATCGAAAGGTAAAATCAGTAGGATTTTCATAGTACTTTCCTAGCGTGAAGCTCACAAGAATTGAGTAAATCGAAGTTAGCGGGGGCGCCCATAGGCGGTGCCGGGCGCACACCATTGCGCCAGAGACTAAACCAGATACGCCAGAATGTCGGACGCGGCTGATCGTCCACTAGAGAAGGCAGCTCATACCAGGGGGCGGCAGGGTGTTGATGATGTGCTAGATGGAAGTGATAGTTCAACGCCAGCCAGCGAGATAGCGGCAGCACTTTTAAATTCCAGGCACCGTTTTTTACATCACGGCGGCTCCAGGCGTGATTGACATATTGCAGTGCCGACCAGTGCAGTGCAAACCCCCATAGACAGGCTGTATACGCCAGAATATTGAGGTCAAGTAACCAGAAAAGTATCGCCTGCCAGGTAAATGCCAGCGCTAATTCACACCAAACAGCAAACACAGGTAAAGCGGCTAATTCTGCGACCTGCGAGCCAAACCCAAGCACGGGAGCCACTCTTTTTACGAAGAAAGTGGAACGATAAAACCACCACGCCACCAACCAAATAGCATTCCCAAGAACGACGCAAAAATAGTAGAACCCAAATAAATTCCCCAGATAGAGCCAGCTATTACGTAGCCAGCGGAGTTGGTTCGGCAGAAAGTAATCATACAGCTCTCTGTCAGTGCGATTGTGGTTATGATGATCGAGATGCGCTTTGCGTTGCAACAGAAACGACATTGGGAATGCCCAGCCAGCGATTACACCTATCAGCCGGTTTGCCCAACGGCTTTCGGCAGCTACACCATGTACCGCCTCATGCATGATGGCAAAGGGCATATTATTAATAAGTGCGAAAAACCAAATACCAGTGATTGCCCAATACCATGGAGCATGGCTTACCACCCACAGACAACTCCCTGATAATGTGAGAGACAAAACTAGTAAACCGGTATTAATTAAGGATTTCATCATCGTTCATCCTGAACGGTCATACAGAGAATTAATTGTGGTCAGATGCTATATTATTTTTATCTCAATTACCAAAAAATCAATTATATGAATATAATACTTTTCTTTTAGTTGATCAGAGTCAACAATGGTTGGGGTAATGCAATGATTAAAAATGGACTGTTCAATGAGGTTAGTTCAAAGTTTCAATTTTTTCTGGTTAGAATGTCTCAGGGTAATAATAATCGAGTTTTTCTGTATTTGAGTTGTGTTTTTCTTACGTTGGCTTTATTTTTACAATGCGCTGGTGCAATTGATTCCCCCGCCGAATTTTAAAAGAGAGCTTATGCATATAATGCCGTGATAATTCCCAAAATATAAATGAAGGTAAAAGAGGGCTAACAGAATGTCGTGTTTAATCCAAATGAGCAGGTAAGGTATGTTATTAAGTGGCGACATATTTATTTAAATTATTAGAGGCCTTTCATTTATTCATGCGTTCAATTATTTTATTGAATGTAGCGTGTCGTAATCCCGAAAAGAACGCCTTAATAGTATTAAATTTGATAATTCATACTTCAGTTTGTTTCCTATTCTTCGCTCCCCGCAAAATTCTCTTGCTTTATAAACCGCCGAGTGAATAATTAACGTCTGGTTACACATATTTACATTTTATGAAACGGATTTTCATGAAAAGGACTTCTATACCATTTTGGCATCAGCCAAAAAACCTGGTTCCCGTTATCGCAGGAACGCTATTATCCCTATCTTTCCCGGTATTTGCTGCCAGCCAGAACGACATTCTCGAGCAAGGGGCGGCAACGCTCGATGCCAGGGAACAGCTGCGCCAACAGGAGCGCGAGCGCGCGCTGCAAAAGCAAAATGCGCCGCAAACGGACGCGCGTCTTACCCGTTCCGACGCTGTGCTTCCTGATTATCCGGCCCACGAAAGCCCGTGTTTTACCATTAACCGGCTTGCCCTTATCGGCGAGTCCGGCGAGCGCTTTCAGTGGGCGCTCGGCGCAGCCGATGACGCGATAGGGCGCTGTCTGGGCGGGCAGGGCATTGTCCTCGCCATCAATAAGGTGCAAAACGCCATCCTGGCGAAAGGCTACGTCACCACCCGCGTCATGGCACAGGAGCAGGATCTGACAAAGGGCGTCCTGACGCTGACCCTGCAGCCTGGACGCGTCGGCGACGTTCGCTTTGAGGAATCCGTTTCGTGGCGCGGACGGCTCTGGAACGCCATTCCCGACTCGTCGGGCGATATTTTGAATTTACGCGACGTCGAACAGGGGCTGGAGAATTTCCGGCGGGTGCCCAACGCTACAGCTGACATCAAAATTGTCCCCGGCAGGCATGATGCCACCAGCGACCTGCTGGTTAGCTGGCAGGAATCCCGCCCGGTGCGGCTCAGCCTGGGGCTGGACGACAGCGGCTCTAAAAGTACCGGGCGCTATCTCGGCTCCGCGACGCTGGCTCTCGATGCGCCCTTTGCGCAGAACGACCTCTTTTATGCCAACGTCGGTAAGGACGTGCTCCAGCATGGGCCGTTCGGCAACCGCTCGCACACGCTGAACTACTTTTTCCCGGTGGGTTATTGGGGTATTGCAGCCAATTACAATGACTATACCTACCATCAGAACATCCCCAACGCTAACGAAGTGCTGCGCTACAGCGGTAAAAGTGACAACGTTCAGCTGACGGTGTCCCGGCTGCTGTACCGCGATCGGTCGCACAAAACAACGTTGAACCTGCGCGGCTACCGCAAGCATTCAACCAACGCCGTAAACGACATTAATATCGACCAGCAGAAGCGCCGCACCGCCGGTTGGGAGCTGGGGCTTAACCAGCGCAGCTATCTTGGGACCGCAACACTTGACGCAAATATCAACTGGCGGCGCGGAACGGGTGCGTTCAACGCCCTGCCTGCCCCGGAAGAAGCGCGTCATGAAGGGAGCGCGCGTACGGGAATGTTGCTCGGTGACCTGGGCTTCAACCAGCCCTTTACCCTGGGTGAGCAACCCTTGCGAATTAACACCAGCCTTCGCGGACAGTGGAGCCCGAACGCGCTGACCCCCCAGGAGCGCATGGCGATTGCAGGACGTTACACCGTGCGCGGCTTTGACGGCGAACAGGTGCTGTCCGGCGAGAAAGGCCTGATCTGGCGTAACGAAATTGCCTGGAACGTATTCGCGCGTGGCCATGAGCTTTACCTCGCTGCCGATTACGGCAGGGTAGACGGCCCGGGTACTAAATCCCTGGTTGGCAAACAGCTGGCGGGCAGCGCGGTTGGCGTGCGCGGAGCGCTATGGAGCCGATTGAGCTACGACCTCTATGCCGGACTCCCTCTCTATAAGCCAGCAGGCTTCCACACTTCGGGTGCCACGGCAGGTTTCAGCCTCAATCTGGAAATCTAATACCCGAGTGCGATCCCCTTTTATTGATACAGACAGAATGGACTGGCTTTTCTCAAGGACGACCCCATGAACAAACATTGTTATCGCCTAATCTTTAGCCGCACCCACGGAGAGCTGCGCGTCGTATCCGAGCTGGCCCGCAGCTGCAGCACTGAGCCCGGGCAGCGCCAGGGCGCAGGAATTACCGACGTAAGCCGTTTATGGGTGACCGTGCGGCGCTCGGCGTGGCTGCTGGGGCTTGCCTTGTTTGCCGGGCCAGCCATGGCCGACGGCATTGTGGCGGACGGCAGAGCCGCGCCCGGACAGCGGCCGGAAGTAATCGCCACCCAGAACGGTTTGCCACAGGTCAATATCGCCGCCCCCAATCAGGCCGGGGTATCGCATAACCAGTATCAGCAGTTCGACGTCGATCGAAAGGGCGCCATCCTTAACAACTCGGCTGTGATGACGTCCACCCAGATGGCAGGGATGATCCAGGGTAACCCCAATCTTAATCCCAACGCTGCGCCTGCGCGGGTGATCCTCAATGAAGTGAACAGCAACAATCCCAGCCAGCTGCGGGGCTTCCTTGAGGTGGCCGGTGGCAAGGCGCAGGTGATAGTGGCTAACCCTGCCGGTATTGTGTGCAACGGCTGCGGCACTATCAACGCAGGGCGTATGGCGCTGACCACCGGCAAGCCGCTAATGAACGCGGACGGCAGCGTGGCGGGATACCAGGTTGAGCGCGGCGTGGTGCGCATCGACGGCGGCGGACTCAACGCTGACGCTCGTCATGATACAGAATACGTCGACATCCTTGCCCGTGCGGTGGAGGTCAATGCTGGCGTCTGGGCGAAAGAGGGGGTGTCGGTCGTAGCCGGTCGTAACCGTGTAAGCGCGGACGGAAAAACGTCGAAACCGCTGTCGGACGACGGCGGCGCTAAACCCCTGCTTGCAATAGACATGGGCCAAATGGGCGGCATGTACAGCGGCAGTATCAGCATGATAGGTACCGAAGCTGGCGTGGGCGTGCGCAATCAGAACGCGCAGGTTCACGCGGGTAAGACGCTAACCGTGAGCAGTGAAGGCAAGCTCAGCTGGCAATCGGATGCGCAAAATGCCGCCACGCAGGCTGGCGGCGATATCAGCCTGGCGGCCAAAGACGCGATCGACTATCAGGGTAAATTACACGGCGGCGGGCAACTTTCCGTGCAGAGCCGCGAGGGCACGCTGACGCAGACCGGCACGCTGGCCGCTGCGGGTGATGTGCACCTCAACGCCGCCCGTGGCATAGAGAGCAGCGGGCACCTGCTGGCGGGCAGCGACGTCAACAGTCAGATTGTACGCGACGCCAGCCTGCGCCTGGAAAGCCAGGGTGATATTCGGGCGAGCGGCAGCCTGCTGAGTAAAAAAGACGTCAGCGCGAGCGGACGCCGGGTTGATCTCAGTGACGCCAGGGTGGCCGCCAAACAGGCCTCGCTCGCCGCCCGGGAAGGCGGCGTGGCGCTGCGACGCTCCGCCGTTGATAGCGAACGGTTCACCATTAACACCGCCGGTGATATCGATGCGCGGCAGGCGCAGGTTAAAGCGGGCCGCTGGGCCGTCGATGCGAATAATCTATTCAATCAACAGGCCGCCTGGTCGCAGACGGGAGGTGGCGAAAGCCGCTTCACGCTGACGGGGCGGCTTGACAACAGCGACGGCACCATCGAAAGCCGTCAGCTCAGTTTCAGCGCGGCGGCGTTGACCAACCGGCACGGGCACCTGCTGGCGCTCGATAACGCGGCGCAGCAATGGCGGATCGACGGCCTGCTTGACAATGCGGGCGGGGAACTGGGCAGCAACGGCGACCTTCGGCTTGACGCTGGCAGCCTGGATAATCAGGACGGTACGGTAAAAACCCAGGCGGCGCTGGCGGTGCAGACCTCCGGCGCGGTCAACAACGCGGGGGGTAACCTGCTGGCCGGTCGCGATCTTACTCTCCGCGCGGGCGGCAGCGTGAACAACCAGTCCGGCACCCTGAGCGGAGGCCAGCTCACCCTGACGGCCGGACATTTGAATAATACCGAGGGGCAGGTCATAAGCCAGGGCGACCTCGGACTGACGGCGGACCGGCTGGACAACCAGCGCGGCCTCGTCGGGGCGGGCAAGAGCCTTGATATTCGCACCGGCGACTGGGACAACCGGGGCGGCACGGCGCAGGGCGAAACGTCACTGACGGTGGCGGCGAATGCCGTCAACAACGACGACGGCAAGCTGCTGTCAGGCCAGCAGCTAACGCTGAATGCCGCAGGACACGCCTCCAACCGTGCCGGTGAAATAAGCGGCACGACGCTGACCGTAAGCGCCGACGACCTCGATAACACGCTGGGTAAGGTGATTGGCCAGCAGACGCTGGATCTGCATGCCCGTAAGGGGCTGGATAATGCCCAAGGGCTAATTGGCGCAGGTAACACATTGGCGGTACTCACCGCCGGCGATCTCAACAACCGCGGCGGCACCCTTACGGCAGGCGGGCAGGCTAGCGTAACGGCGCGGGATATGCGCAACGACTCGGGCAAACTGCTGGGCGGCGAGCAGCTAAACCTTACAGCGTCGGGGCTACTGACGAACGGTAACGGTGAAATCAGCGGCGAGTCGCTGAGGCTCAAGACCGGAAAAGTAGATAACGCCCAGGGCAATGTCGTCGCCCAAAACGAGGTCAGCCTGACGTCGCAGCAGGGGCTGAATAATGTCGGCGGCTGGCTTGAGGCCGGTAATGTCCTTTCCGTGAGCGCCGGAGGCGACTGGGATAACCGTGACGGTACCGCTCAGGGCGGTCGGCAGGTGACCGCCGCAGCGCGCACGCTCGATAATACGGGCGGCAGGCTACAGTCCGGTGGAGACCTGACCTACAACGGTGCGGGAGATATCCTTAACGGCAACGGTAAACTGACCGCGCAGCAGGCCCTCGTCGTCAACGCAGGCGCGGCCAGCCTGTTTGATAACGACGGCGGGCTGCTGCAAAGCGGTGGCGATCTGTCTCTCCAGGGCGGCCGACTGACCAACCGACGGTCAGGGCTGATTTTCAGCCAAAACGCGCTGTCCCTGCGCCTCGCGGGGGAATGGGACAACCGGGGCGGCACCTTTACCGGCATCGGAAGCTCGTGGGTGCGCGCCGCAAACCTGCTGAATGCCCAGGGAACGATCAACGCGTTGGATAGCCTGGACATGCAGTTCACCGCGAAGCTGGATAACGGCCAGGGTCGCATTTTCAGCCAGCTGTCTCAGAACCTTGAGGCGCAGGACATTATCAATGCCGGTGGCTGGATGGGCAGCCAGGGCGGCTGGCACGCCGTCGCCGACGGTTTTGACAACGCGCAGGGCAGCGTGCAAAGCCAGCAGGATGCGCAGCTTACGACGAACTGGCTGGGCAATGCTAAAGGCATCCTGCAGTCGGCGGCAAATCTGGCGCTGCGCGTTGCGCGGGATATTGATAACCGCGACGGCAAGGTTTCAGCGCAGGGGCAGCTTGCTGTCCATGGCTCGACTCCACAAGCCTTTACCGGCGCGATAAACAACGCCGGTGGCCAGTGGCTGGCGGGTGATGCGCTGAACGTTGCGGCCCAAAGCCTCAACAATACCCAGAGCGGACAGTTGTATAGTCAAAAGCTGCTGCGCCTCGATCTGAACGGCGGGCTGGATAACCGTAGCGGCAGGCTGCAAAGCGGCCAGGACCTGTCGCTTAACGCACAGGCGCTTAACAACGCTGGCGGGACGATAGACGGCCAGCAGGCGCTTACGCTGCGCATTCTCGGCATGCTTGACAATACCGGCGGCGCGGTACGTAGCAACGGCGATTTGCAGCTGACGGCGGGAAACATCAATAACCAACGGGGCGTGTTCAGCAGCCGCGGCGGCATTGGCCTAACGACGGCACGGTTGGACAACGCTGGCGGTACGCTCATTAGTCAGGGCACGGGCATCTATCGCATCGACACGATTAATAACCAGCAGGGCAAAGCACACAGCGGCGCGTCGCTGTCGCTTGAAGCCACCCGGGTGAATAACCAGGGCGGCCAGCTGGTCGCAACGCAGGGGCTGGCGCTAAACGCGGGCTCGCTCGACAACAGTAATCAGGGGACGCTCAGCAGCCAGGCGTCGCTTGACGTACAAACGGACCACCTCAACAACCGCGACGGCGGGCTGATATTGGGCACTGCGCACACCCGCATCACCGCGCGCGAAATCGACAACGCAGCGGGCCGACTGCAAAGCGCCGGGACCCTCGACCTTTCGGCGGTGTCGCAGCTGGACAACCGCCAGGGGCGCATTTTGGCTAATGGCGATCTCAGCATCAATGCCGGACTGTTGCCGACCCATTCACCGCTTGCCCTGCTCAACCAGGGCGGGCGGCTGGAAAGCGCTGGCGCTCTGACACTGCATACCCGCACTCTGGAAAATCAAAACGGTACCCTGCTTGGCCTGAAGGCGCTAACCCTGACCGCGCAGCAGGATTACACCCATAGCACGGGCGAAACCGTCAGCAGCAACGGCACGGTCACCTTCTCCCTCAGCGGCGTCTTTAATAATCTCGCGGACTGGCTGTTGCCGGGCAACCTGGTTCTCAACGCCGCGGGTATCACCAACCCGGCGACGCTGGTGAGCAAAGCGCTAGAGCTAACGACCGGCGGTGCCCTGGTGAACACCGGGCGTATCGAGGCGGACACGATGACGCTCAGCGTCGACACGCTCGACAACGCCGCGACGCTGATGGGGGACGAGATCGACGTGCGCGGGCGCACGATTGACAACCATGGGGCGCGGGCGGTGATAGCAGCGACCCAGAACCTTAGGCTGCATACCGTTGAGCGCCTGGGAAACACCGACGGCTCCCTGCTGTACAGCGGCGGCGGCCTGTCCCTGCTTAGCAACGATCTGATTCAGAACCGGGCGAGCTACATAGAAGCCGACGGCGATATTTCCATCGAGGCACGCCGTCTGGACAACCTGCGCGAAGGGCTTGAGATCCAGCGCGATGCGCAAACGAGCGACTACACCTGGCATCGCTATAACCTTTACTGGCGTTCTTTCGGCTCGGGGGTGATTACGGATAAGAGCGCCATGGCGCCGACCACCCAGCAGCTCACCTTCCAGGATGACGCGGCGGTGCAAAATAACCGCTACGGCACGCTGCTGGCTATCGATGCCTCCGGCAAACGCGCGCAGGTGCGTGTGAAAGACAACAAAGGCCAGCTGACCGAACTGTGGGTGAACTACCTGGCGCTTACCCCCAACGCCGACGGCACCTACGCGATGACGTTCTATGAAACCCGCGGGTTCCGTCAAAACGACGTGCCCACGCCTTATCAGAATACGTTCTGGCGCGAACATGACCGGGGACGTCTTGATCAGTGGGATCCGGAGCGGCACATTGATATCGACAGCGCGCCGTACATTACCGACTACAGCACTCTGCGCGAACGCACCGCGACCGGCACCGTCACGCGTGATGCGCTGGTCAGTGAAGGTATCGGCGCGCGCATCCTGGCGGGCGGCAATATGCTGCTGCGCATCACCGGGCAATTGCTCAATGACGCCAGCGTCATTACGGCGAACGGTAATCTGACCCAGGACGGCGGTGGCAGCGTCGACAATCGGGGTTATTCGGTCAACGAGCGTCGTCAGGAGTTTATCGTTGACCACTACGACAAGAGCACCCGTCACTGGTATCCGACGTTCAACTATGACGAAACCACGGCTCTTGCCACCGTTGACGGCATTATTACCGGCAACGGCAATGTCAGTATCAACGGTGCCAGCATCACCAACACGACGGTGAACCAGGCACAAATCAGCCAGCTTGAGGCCGCATTGAACGCCGTGGATGCCGAGCGCGCAGAACTTGCGCGCAACCCGCTGGCCTTTACGGTGGATGGCGTTGACTACCATAGCGGCAACGCAGCGCTTGCGGCAGGGGGCCAGCTTACGCCGTCCGGCTCTATCCCGGCATCGCCGTTGGGTCGTCCGCTGCTGCCTTCTGAACTGGCGCTGACCCAGATGCAACACCTGATCAGCGTGGCGACAAGCGTTCCCGACAATGGCCTGTTTGCGCAGCATACGTCGGCCAGCAGTCCGTTCCTGGTGGTCACCGATGAACGCTTTACCCGCCGTGATAAGTTCATCAGCAGCGATTATCTGCTCGACCAGGTGGGTTACGATCCGGCGCAGGTGCACAAACGTTTGGGGGACGGTTTTTACGAGCAGCGCCTGGTGCGTGAGCAGGTGCTGCAACTTACCGGTAAACCGTCCGTCAAGGGCGAAGACGCGATGGCGCAGTACCAGCAGCTGATGAGCAATGGTGCAAGCGTGGCGCAGGACTTCCATCTGCTGCCGGGCGTGGCGCTGACGCCGGAACAGATTGCCGCGCTGCAGCAGGACATCGTCTGGTTGGTCAGCGAAAAGGTGCAAACGGCCGACGGCCCGCAAACGGTTTGGGTGCCAAAGGTGTACCTTGCGCAGAACACGCTGCGCCTGACCGGGGACGGCGCGGTGATCGGCGGCGGCAATCTACAACTCTCGGCGGGGAGCATTATCAACGCCGGTAATCTCTTTGCCGACAAGGCTCTTTCCGTCGACGCCGGGCAGTTCCTGCATCAGGGCGGTGACGTCAAGGCTGGCAGCATTGACGTGCAGGCCGACACGCTGTCGATAAGCACCAATCTGCAGGACGCGCTGCGCCAGGCGACCCTGAGCGCTGGCGACATTAGCCTGCGTGGCACCGACATTACGCTTGCGGGCGCGAAGCTGGACGCGACTAACGCCCTCAGCCTAAGCGCGCGCAACGACCTGACCATTACCACGGCCAAAAGCAGCCACCGCGCTGACATTGAGGTTATCTCCGGCTCGATGGGCAACCGCACCAGCGCGGGGATGGAGGATGCAGGCAAGCGTATGGCGCAGGTCAGCGGCGAATGGCAGCAGGCGCAGGGAAGTACGCTGAGCGCCGGTGGCAATCTCATCCTTTCGGCTGGGCATGACGTGGCGCTCACGGGCAGCCAGGTCCAGGCCGGAGGCCAGCTGGGCGTGCAGGCCGGAGGGGATATCAGCATCAAGGCTGATACCACCACTAACACCTCCCATCTTCAGGCTGGAAGCCGCACCTCATCGGTAAGCGGCGACCGTGAGGAGGAGCGCCTGGTACTCAGCACCCTGAGCGGTAACCGGGGCGTGACCCTGCTCGCAGGAAACGACCTGCTGGCCGAGGGGGCACAGGTTGACAGTAAAGACGGCCGCATTGGCGTGAGCGCGCAGGACGTCACCATTACAGACGCGCGCAGCCGCACGTATGACCTCGACAGTGAAAACAAACGTGAGGGGAAAACCCGTCGTCAACGCGAAGTTGAAACGGAACTTATTACCAGCACGGGCAGCACTTTCAGCGGCAAACAGGGCGTGACGGTGATTGGACGCGAGGGTGATGTGACGGTCACCGGCAGCACGCTTCACAGCGAGCAGGGTGCCATCGCGCTGCAGGCCAAAAAAGATGTCATGCTCAACACCGCAAGCGAAAGCGAATCCCAATACAGCGAAGAGCGCACGCAGAAAAAAGGCGTCCTGAGCAACAGCAGCAGCCATACGGTTAGCGAGGATCGCATAACGCGTGAGAAAGGCACCCTGCTCAGCGGGGAGAGCGTCAGCGTGAGCGCGGGCAACGACCTGACGGTGAAAGGGTCGTCGATTGCCGCCGACCACGACGTTACCCTGCAGGCAGGCCACAATGTCGATATCGTTGCGGCCACCGAAACCGAGTCGCACTACCTGCTGGAAGAAAAGAAAAAAAGCGGCCTGATGAGCAGCGGCGGCATTGGCTTCACGGTAGGCAAGCAGTCGAGTAAGCATGAAATCGACGAGAAAGGCACCACCCAGAGCCAGAGCGTCAGCACCATTGGTAGCAGCCAGGGCAACGTCACCATCACGGCGGGCAACCAGCTGCACGTCGGCGGCGCTGACCTGGTCGCTGCCAAAGATCTGAATCTTACGGGTGACAGCGTGATCGTTGACCCAGGATATGACCAGCGCACCCGTACTGAAAAGTTCGAGCAGAAGCAGAGCGGGCTGAGCGTGGCGCTTTCGGGAACGGTGGGCAGCGCGCTTAACACCGCGGTAAGCACGGCGCAGCAGGCCAGAAAAGAAAGTGACGGTCGCGTCAGCGCGCTGCAGAACACCAAGGCTGCGCTGTCCGGCGTTCAGGCCGCGCAGGCCTATGCGCACGACAACGCCCTGACCGAGGCGGCGAATGCGTCAAACGCCGCCACGAACCGTGGCGCAGACGATCCTAAGGCTGCAAAAGGTGCCACCAACACCATCGGCATCACCGCGTCCTATGGCAGCCAGTCGTCGAAGAGTGAAACGCGCACCGACAGCCGCCGGTCGCAGGGCAGCACGCTGACGGCCGGACAAAACCTGTCGATAACGGCGACCGGCAAGAATAACGCCACGCAAAGCGGCGACATCACGATATCAGGCAGCCAGCTTAAAGCGGGCAAGGACCTGATGCTTGATGCGGCGCGGGATATTACCCTGCGGTCCGCGCAGAATACCGAAAGTACGGTCGGTAAAAACGAGAGCCAGGGCGGCAACATCGGCGTGGGCATCGGTGCGGGGTCGGGCGGCTATGGCTTCACCCTCTCTGCCGGGGTGAACGGCGGTAAGGGCCACGAGAATGGCAATGGCCTGACCCACACCGAGACCACGCTCGATGCGGGCAGCCAGCTCAGCATGACAAGCGGCCGCGACACCACCCTGAAGGGGGCGCAGGCCAGCGGAGAAAAAGTGACCGTTGATGCGGGGCGCAACCTGACGCTTGAAAGCGAGCGGGACAGCGACCGCTATGACGCGAAACAGCAGAACGCCAGCGCGGGGGGCAGCTTCACCTTTGGCTCGATGACCGGCTCGGCCAGCGTGAGCGTGAGCAGGGACAAGCTCAGGAGCGACTTTGACAGCGTCAAAGAGCAGACCGGGCTGTTTGCGGGCAAGGGCGGGTATGACGTTAAGGTCGGAGAGCACACGCAGCTCGACGGCGCGGTGATAGCGAGCACCGCGGACGGGGATCTGAACCGCCTCGACACCGGCACGCTGGGCTGGAGCGACATTCACAACGAGGCCGACTACAGCGCCCGGCACAGCGGCGGCTCCCTGAGCACCGGCGGGCCGGCGGGCAAGGACCTGATGACCAACATGGCGGGCGGCATGCTGTCGGGGGCGAATAACAGCGGTCACGCGGAGGGAACGACGCTTGCGGGCGTCAGCGAGGGCGCGCTGGTTATCCGGGATACGGACAGGCAGCAGCAGGATGTGACGACGCTCAACCGGGACACGGACCACGCCAACGACGGCAGCATCAGCCCAATCTTTAACAAGGAGAAGGAGCAGAGCCGGCTCAGGCAGGCGCAGCTTATCGGTGAAATCGCCGGTCAGGCGATGGACGTCATCCGCACGCAGGGAGAAATCGCGGGGCTGCGGGCGCAGACGGACCCGGGTGCGCTGTCGCAGGCCCGGGAGCAGCTGGCGAAAGAGGGGGAACCGGTGAGCGAGGCTGCGGTGATGCAGCGGGCCTACAACAATGCGATGCAGCAGTACGGCACCGGCAGCGACCTGCAGAAGGCGGCGCAGGCGGTGACGGGGGCGCTGACGGCGCTGGCGGGGAATAACCTGGCCGGCGCGCTGGCGAGCGGGGCGTCACCGTATCTGGCGACGGAAATCAGGAACCTGACCACCACCGACGGAGAGGTGAACGTCGCTGCAAACGCGATGGCGCACGCTGTGCTGGGGGCGGTGACCGCGCAGCTGAACAACCAGTCGGCGGTAGCCGGGGGGCTTGGTGCCGGTGGGGGCGAGCTGGCGGCCCGCTACATTGCCGGCCAGCTGTTCCCGGGCAGGAAGGTGGAGCAGCTGAGCGAGAGTGAGAAACAGCAGGTAAGCGCGCTGAGCGAGCTGGCAGCCGGACTTGCGGGCGGCATGGCGACGGGGGATACTGCAGGCGCCGTGACGGCAGCGCAGGCGGGTAAGAATGCGGTTGAGAATAATGCGCTGGGGAGTGTTCTTGCAGCGGCAAATAAACAAAAACCGGGTACCACAGCGAATTATGAATCCGGTACGCAGGAAGCCATCAGGGAAGCCTGTAGCGGTGGGACACCTGTGTCATGTGAAACGGCAGTAGCTGCAATGGGAAGTGCGATGGTCTGGCCGTTATTACCGGCAGCGGCAGGGACGACAAGCCTTATTGGGGCGGGAGCGAATGCGGGTATTGGCTGGCTGATTAACGGCGAAGTGAACCCGAATGATGTGATTCTGGGTTACTGGACAGGGGCATTAACCGCAGGTACAGGACTGGGGGGGACAATGGGCGTGAATGCGGCCAGTGGAGCGACATCAAGCTATCTGAAAGGTGATGATCCACTGAAAGGCGGTGTAATCAGCGGAGCGGCGTCGGGACTAGGGTATGGTGTTGGTAAACTGGTTGAGCTGCCTTTGGATAAAGTATTAAACCCAATGAAACCTTGGAAAGACTGGATTTGGGTTGATGTTGGTATGGGGATATCGAAGCCTATACCGACAGATCCGTTGCCGGGAATTGCTGGAAATATATTTGGTTCCGGGGCAACTGAATTTTCGAATGATCAGGCAGGTAAATGGGTTAAAGACCATTCGGAGGCTAAGAAATGAGGATGAATAAAGTTAAGTGGCTATTTACTTTTTTATATCTCAACTTAGCTCTAATGCTTATATTTACGCTATGGTTTATGCTCGTTCAAATTGGAACTGAGTTCTTTTATTCATTGTATTACGGCGGAAAGTTTAGTTTTTCAAATATTGATTTTATGAAATCAATAAAAGCAGGCTTGTTCTGTGGTGTCCTTGCTGGTTCTGGTTGTTGGTGGATTTATTACCAGCGTTACAGACAAAGTCGAAACAGATAGCACAAAAATCCCGGCCATCGAGCCGGGATCCTCTTACTTGTCACTCAGCCATTAAACCCACTTCCCGGCAGGTGGCCGCTTCGTCGTGATCACTTCGATAAACTCAAGGATCTGCTGTTGCTTTCGGCCTGAAAGTTTACAGACCTTCCTCAGCGTCTGCATTGTCTCAGGTTCGGGCGGAGGTAAGGGTAACGGCTCTTCGGCGGTCAGCACCAGGCAACCGGGCATCACCCGAACCTTCAGCTGACTGCGCTGGCGGGGAATAACCTGGCCGGTGCGCTGGCGAGCGGGGCGTCACCGTATCTGGCGACGGAAATCAGGAACCTGACCACCACCGACGGAGAGGTGAACGTCGCGGCGAACGCTATGGCGCACGCGGTGCTGGGGGCGGTGACCGCGCAGCTGAACAACCAGTCGGCGGTAGCCGGGGGGCTTGGTGCCGGTGGGGCGAGCTGGCGGCCCGTTACATTGCCGGCCAGCTGTTCCCGGGCAGGAAGGTGGAGCAGCTGAGCGAGAGTGAGAAACAGCAGGTAAGCGCGCTGAGCGAGCTGGCCGCCGGGCTTGCGGGCGGCATGGCGACAGGCGATACTGCAGGCGCCGTGACGGCAGCGCAGGCGGGTAAGAATGCGGTTGAGAATAATGCGCTTAGCCTGACATCGGGGATGATGGACTACGGACAAGCGGCGGCCTCCTGGAATCAGTACGCCATGGATAATAATCTGACACCAGAGCAGACTCAGGCCGGGCTGGATAAGCAGGCGAAAGGTGATTTACCGGAGGGGGCCAATGTTACGAAAGTTATCGTTAATGGGTACAAAGACGGTATGTTGATAGCGGGAGCCGCTTATTTAGGGCCAGCGGCATCGGTGGGTAAAGTTGTGGGTGGTGCAGTTCTTGCGGAAATAGCCAATGGTACTTATCAGTGGTTCGACCTGAGCCAACCGGGGAATGAAAACAAGTCCTGGGATTATAAGGAAAGCATATCTTCCGGAATTACGGGTGCCCTAGCACCGAGACGCAGTGTATGGTCGAACGCAGGAATCGCACTAGGAGGAACATTATTTACTGATGGCCCAGATAACGGGGCCCTGACTGGTACTGGTACTGGTACTGGGGCTGGATGGGTGTTTGGTACAACAGTTGACCTTATTGCACCGCCTATATTTGACCCTGTAGTGGGGCAATACACAGGTTTCGTTGGTGAAGTGATCGGTTCTGTTGGTGGGGAATTTATTAGTAATACAGTTAAGGAAGAAGTAAATGAAAAGAAAAAATAAACTTACTGTAGGCTTACTTCTTCTAAGCATTACATATATGGTCTTTTGCTGTTTAATATTTTTCTCTCTAGCTCTGATAGCTGTGAAATTTATAATTCACCATGAAATCAGTATTAGGCAGTCAGATGTGGAGCATGTTTTAGTTGCCAGTATTATTGCAGGAACGGCATCAGCTTTTGGAGCATGGTTGTTCGCAAAAATAGATGAGCTTAAAGCCCGAAAATCTTCTCCATCGGATCCTGTGTAAAGCGCAGATCCTGGCCCTCGAGCCGGGATTTTTACTTTTTAGTCGTCTTCGCTGCGGATCAAGCAGTAGTAGCGATCACGTCTGATCGTCGGAATATCGCCGGTATCGTTGAGCGCCCCCGGAAGATTCTTGAGCCACTGGTTCATCTTCTTTTTATTGACGTGGACGAAGCTTAAGACTTCGACGCAGCCCTATAGTTCTCGGGTGTTCTGGGCGGTGATAACAGTACAGTCGGGCATCACTCTGATCCGGATCGGCATACCCGGTATAAACCCGGCCAGCGCGCTGCAGAACACCAAGGCTGCGCTGTCCGGGGTTCAGGCCGCGCAGGCCTATGTGCACGACAACGCCCTGACCGAGGCGGCGAATGCGTCAAACGCCGCCACGAACCGTGGCGCAGACGATCCTAAGGCTGCAAAAGGTGCCACCAACACCATCGGCATCACCGCGTCCTATGGCAGCCAGTCGTCGAAGAGTGAAACGCGCACCGACAGCCGCCAGTCGCAGGGCAGCACGCTGACGGCCGGACAAAACCTGTCGATAACGGCGACCGGCAAGAATAACGCCGCGCAAAGCGGCGACATCACGATATCAGGCAGCCAGGTTACAAGGGGGCAAGCCAGATTATTGTTAATAATAGGAAGATATCTGATGTGGAAAACGTTCCTGAGCTTATATTGAACGAGGCAAAAAAAAGAGGGGTGATCTAAAATTTATTGAAGTGATGAACTGTTGAGTTTTTTATTTGTTTATCTTGTGAAGTAATCGTTGGCATGCTCATTATGCCAACGACGCCAGCATCAGTCCGATTGCAGCCGTTAGGTTAGGTGCCGGTGGTGGCGAACTGGCGAGGCGAGTAATCGCAAGTCATCTGTTCCCGGTCCAGGATAAATCAGGTAGCTCGTTGGGTGTGGCGCTGAACGACACAGCTTGCCGTGTGCTGCGTAAGCAAATCGGCAGGCATTCGGCGCTGGTGTTTGTTCACAGCAAAGAAAAGAGACTAAGCAGTAGACAGATTCTGACCGAAACAAGGCCGCTGCGCGTCGATAATTATAAGGCTTGGAATAGCAGCCTGAAGCGGGCCGGAATAAAGAATTTTCGGTTTCATGATTTGCGGAATATGTGGGCCAGTTAGCTTGTACAGGCTGGTCTTCCGCTGTATATGCAGCAAGAAATGGGCGGCTGGAAATCAATAGAACTGGTGAAGCGTTATGCGCATTTAGCGCCGAACCATTAAAGAAAACACGCAAGAAAAACCCATGATTTTTTTAACGATACAAAAACGACACAGGGAGACAGTCAGGCGGGAAGAAAAGCATCGTAACACATTGATGTAAATGGTACGCCCTACAGGGCTCGAACCTGTGACCTACGGCTTAGAAGGCCGTTGCTCTATCCAACTGAGCTAAGGGCGCACTGAGTCCCTTGCGGGAGCGTTGCGGACTCGGATTATACGGTCAGCGCCTTTTGAGTCAATGGCTTTTCAATCACCTGCCGGACATTTGAGCATAAAACCCCAACAAAGCCTGACAGCGCGCCTGGCTTCTGACAAAATAGCAACAATCCCCTCCTTTTTGATTACAGACGGAATTATCTGACTGATGGCAGCAAAGATTATTGACGGTAAAACGATTGCGCAGCAGGTACGGCTTGAAGTTGCTGAAAAAGTTCGTGCCCGAATTGCCGCTGGAAAACGTGCCCCTGGTTTGGCCGTTGTGCTGGTTGGCGAGAACCCTGCATCGCAAATTTATGTCGGCAGCAAGCGTAAAGCCTGCGAAGAGGTGGGGTTCATTTCCCGCTCCTATGATTTGCCCGATACCACCTCTGAAGCCGAGCTGCTTGAGCTTATCGATACGCTCAACGCAGACAGCGCGATCGACGGCATCCTGGTGCAGCTTCCGCTGCCTGCCGGTATCGATAACGTGAAGGTGCTCGAGCGCATCGACCCGGATAAAGACGTTGACGGTTTCCATCCGTATAACGTGGGCCGCCTGTGCCAGCGTTCGCCGCGTCTGCGTCCCTGCACGCCGCGCGGTATCGTGACGCTGCTTGAGCGTTACAACATCGATACCTATGGCCTGAACGCCGTGGTGATTGGCGCATCCAACATCGTTGGTCGCCCGATGAGCATGGAGCTGCTGCTGGCAGGCTGCACCACAACCGTTACGCACCGTTTCACGAAAAACCTGCGTCACCATGTCGAAAACGCCGATTTAGTGATTGTCGCGGTCGGCAAGCCGGGCTTTATTCCGGGCGAGTGGATCAAAGAAGGCGCGATTGTGGTGGATGTCGGTATCAACCGCCTTGAGAACGGGAAAGTGGTCGGCGACGTAAATTATGATGAAGCTGCGGTCAAAGCCTCGTATATTACGCCGGTTCCGGGTGGCGTTGGCCCAATGACCGTCGCCACTCTTATCCAGAATACCTTGCAGGCCTGCGAGGAATATCATGATGTCGATGGAGAGTAAAATGGCGACCTTCTCATTAGGAAAACACCCCCACGTTGAACTGTGCGATCTGCTTAAGCTGGAAGGCTGGTGTGAAAGCGGCGCGCAGGCGAAAGCGGTGATTGCCGAAGGCCTGGTGAAGGTGGATGGCGAAGTTGAAACCCGCAAGCGCTGCAAAATCGTTGCGGGCCAGACGGTGAGCTTTGAAAGCCTGAGCATCACCGTTCAGGCGTAATTCCTTTCCCTCACCCTAACCCTCTCCCTCGGGAGAGGGGAATGGATCGAGAATCACATCATGCCCACTATCATCACCCACGCCGCCGTTCCGCTCTGTTTGGGCTTAGGTCTCGGCAAAAAAATTATCCCCCCTCGTTTGCTGCTCGGCGGTATCGTGCTGGCTATGCTGCCGGATGTGGACGTGCTGGCGTTTAAATTCGGCGTGGCCTACGGTAACGCCTTCGGGCACCGTGGATTTACCCATTCGCTGCTGTTTGCGTTTGTGGTGCCGCTGCTGTGCTTGTTCGGCTATCGCTGGTTCCGGGCGGGCGTTATCCGCGTCTGGCTGTTCCTTACCGTGTCGCTGCTGTCCCACAGCCTGCTGGATTCGGTTACCACCGGCGGCAAGGGCGTCGGCTGGCTCTGGCCGTGGTCGGATGAACGATTTTTCGCGCCCTGGCAGGTAATTCGCGTGGCGCCTTTCGCGCTATCAAGCTATCTCCAGCCGCGCGGGCAGGCGGTTATCCTGTCGGAATTGATGTGGGTCTGGCTCCCCGGCGCGATACTGGCATTTTTGCTGTACGTGATGCGCAAGAACCTGCGTTAGGTTTTATCGCGTTTTCGGCCTAAGAACCGCCTTCCGGGCGGTTTTTTGTTGCCTGCGATTTGGCTCTTGTAGCGTAGCGCCGCCGCCCACCGCAGTTGCACGCTGGCGCATGCGCTTATCCGCTCTACAGCTACCGCTCGTTTATGCAGTAATCCCCCCACTAATCCCAGGTTAAAACCTGCGCGACTTCAAATATTCGATAACAGTATGGCTACAACTCAGATTTTAGTTGCCGAGGAAATAACCTTTCGTCACTATGAGTAGAACGTTCTAGTAGAACGTTCTACTTACCATAAAAACGCGTAATTTCACTAAACGCGATGGCAGCGTCAACACCGGGGGATTGTCCATGAGTATTTTATCGAGTGTTACCAAATCGTTATCTAAGCTGTCGATGATAGGCCGCGCTTTAATGCTGCCAATCTCGCTGCTGCCCGCTGCGGGTCTGTTACTGGCCTTTGGCGATAAATTCCATTTACCGCTGATGATGAACGCGGGCGGGGTGATTTTCGACAACCTGCCGATGCTGTTCGCCATCGGTTCTGCCGTGGGTCTGGCGGCGGAGTCGGGGATTGCCGCGCTCTCTGCGGCGGTTTCGGTGTTTATCATTAACGTGACCATCGGCACCGTGCTGCACATCACGCCGGAAATGGCGGCGGCGGGCGGGAAATACGCCATGGTCGTCGGCATTCCGACGCTGCAAATGGGCGTTTTCGGCGGCCTGATTTCCGGGATTCTGGCGGCGTGGTGCTACAACAAATTCCACACCATGCAGCTGCCGGAATTCCTCGGCTTCTTCTCCGGTAAGCGTTTTGTCGCCATCGCGACGGCGTTCCTCTCCTTCCTGCTGGGCATGGCGCTGCCGTGGGTCTGGTCCTACATTCAGTCGGGTATTGATTCGCTGTCGGTGATTGTTAACGGCGATAACCAGGCGCTTTCTACCTTTATTTTCGGCCTGGTTGAACGCGCGCTTATCCCGCTCGGCCTGCACCACATCTGGTATCCGTCCTTCTGGTATTCGTTTGGGGAATACACCACCAGCGCGGGCCAGGTGATCCACGGCGACCAGACCATCTGGTTCAAAATGCTGGAAGAGGGTGTGAAATCCTTCAGCAGCGACAGCTACCACAACGCCGGTAAGTTCATGCAGGGTGAATTCCCGCTGATGCTCTTCGCGCTGCCCGCCGCGTGTCTGGCGATGTATCACGAAGCGAACACCAAAAATAAGAAAATCGCCTCCGGCATTTTATTCTCCGCGGCGCTGACCTGTTTCCTGACGGGCATCACCGAGCCGGTTGAGTTTACCTTTATCTTCGTGGCCCCGATTCTCTACGTCTTTAACGCCATCATGGCCGGGCTGTCGTACATGTGTATGTATCTGCTGCATGCGCATATCGCCAAATCGTTCTCTGCCGGTATGATCGACTACATCTCGTTCGGCATCCTGCCGTCGTTTAACGGCTACCAGACGAACTTCCTGATGGCGGTCATCGTCGGCGTGCCGATGGCGCTAATTTACTACTTCACCTTCCGCTTCGTGATTCGCCGCTTCGACGTGAAAACGCCGGGCCGCGCGGACGTCACGGCCAACGCCAACGACAAAACCGATACCGAGCTTGCCGGGGATATCATCGGCCTGTTGGGCGGCGCGGAAAACATCAACTCCGTGGGGTCATGTATTACCCGCCTGCGCCTTGAGGTGGATAAGAGCGCGAAGGTGGATAAAGACGGCCTTAATAATCTCGGCGCGCGGGGCGTGGTATTTGTCGGCGACTCGGGGATACAGGTGATATTCGGCGCAAGGGCGCAGTTTATCGCGCAGACCATGTCCACGATGATCGGCAAGTAATACGGCAAACTGCAAAGCCCCCGGTATATTTAACGGGGGCTTCAGATTGCTGACAAAGAACGAAAAATCGTGGTTTTTCCTGCTTTGTCATTATCAGACGAAAATCAATGAATTGATTTTCCTTGTTATTTTTCGGCGTCAAAGGCTCATATTGTGTAAGTATGAGGTTTGTCATCAGTCACCTTTATGGTATTGATAACAAGGAATTTTGGCATACGGGTATGGAATGAAAAAGGTCAATATCATCGATGTGGCAAGGCTTGCCGGCGTCTCCGTGTCAACGGTGTCGCTGGTGTTGCGCCAGAAGGGGAAAATCTCCGAAGCCACCATCGACAGGGTCAACGACGCCATCAGGGAGCTGGGCTACGTTCATAACACGGCGGCGGCGAACCTGCGTTCGAACACCTCGAATCTGATTGGCCTGATCATCCGCGACTTTAACGACTCCTTTTCGGTCAAGGTCACGGCAAGCGTGGTGCAGCAGCTCGAAAAGCAGGGTTACATGGTGTTTCTCGGCCAGCCGCAAGATGAACACCAGCAGCTGCGCCAGTGCCTGACCTCCTTTACCCAGCAGGGCGTGGCGGGGGTGATTTATCTTGATGCCAACCACCGCTCGTCGTCCGTTCCCGCGCTTATCACCGAATGCCCGCTGCCCACCGTGGTTATCTCCGAATCTTCCGTCACCTGCACCAGGGACATCATCGGGCGCGATAACCGGCAGGCGGGGAACCAGGCAACGCGCTACCTGATTGAACGCGGCCACCGCAATATCGCCTATCTGGGCGGCACCGCCGAATGTTTGATTCGTGAGGAAAGGCTGCTCGGCTACCGTGGGGCGCTTAAACAGTACGACCTGCTCTATCGCGATGACTGGGCGCCCGCCTGTGATAACGACACCCTGGCCGCAGCGCTCGCCACCCGCAGGCTGCTGGAAAACAACAGCAAGATCACCGCGATTCTGTGCCATTCACCTCCGGCGATTATCGGCTGCCTGAGCGGCATCCAGCAGGTCGGGCGCACCGTGGGTAAAGACGTATTCCTGACGCAGCAGGTATCGCTTATCGGCTTTGAGGACATGATGCACATCAACCTGACCTCGCCGCTGTTCAGCTATGTCTCCGCCGCAAGCGACGAAACGGGCCGCCAGGCGGCAACCCTTATCGTCAACAAAATTAAAAACCCAACGCTGCCCGCGCAGAAAATCATTATTTCCGGCGAGCTGGTGCTGCGGGAATCCGCATAGCTACCATCTGCGCTCCAGAAACAACACCGCCACGATAAGCACTACTACGATCAGCAAAAACCCCAGGGATATGGCAAGGGCATCGTCCATGTCGTTTCCCTTTGAACGCGGCTAATTCAGCCAGTCTGGTTGAAAATTGACCAGCTCGAAATGATAAAAAAGTGTGATTGAGCGCCGCCGCGCGCGGCAAATTCGCGCCCGGGCTTAAATTTAACGGCTAAAGTAACTGACTGATTATAAATGAATAATATTTAAATAATAGACAATTTAACTTTTGTGATGTCCATTCGTGGTATTAATTTTAATCAATATATTCGTTTCGCCCCGTCTCAGACATCGTATTAAAAAGTGAAGTGTCATGTCGTATTTTAAAACTACTCTCGCGGTGGCGATCATTGCCGCCAGCGGCATATTGCCGCTTACTGCCCATGCTTCTCACAGTACGGGCAGATCCGCACGAAAAACGCATACCCTCCCTAAAGCGAAAAAAACGGCGCAGGCGCAACCGCGGCTGCTGAGCTACGCCGCCCAGCAGCGGATGCGCAATCGAGCGCTGCTGCTGGCGCAGGCGAAAGACAAACGGCTACGCGCTCTTCCCGTAGTGGAGGGCGATGCGCGCAGCAAGGCCGCGCTGCGGGCGCAGAATCGGGTCTATATAGAACAGCATCCGGAATGGTTCGCCACGCCTTATCGCTCCCACACCCTGCACCTGCAGGACGGCACCAGCCTCGTGGACAATGCGCATTTGCAGAGCGTAACGGATCAGGTGATTAGCCGCCTGCAGCACCAACTGGGCAAGCCGTATGTCTGGGGTGGAACCTCGCCGCAGCAGGGGTTTGACTGTAGCGGCCTGGTCTATTTTGCCTACAACAAACTGCTGTCCGCCAAGCTCCCGCGCACCGCCAACGAGATGTACCACTTTCGCCGGGCGGTTGACGTTGCCGATAACGATTTACAGCGCGGCGACCTGCTGTTCTTCCATATCCACACGCGCAATAAAGCCGACCACGTTGGCGTTTATCTGGGGGACGGGCGTTTTATTGAATCCCCGCGCACCGGCGAGAATATTCGAATTAGCTATCTGGCGGATGATTTCTGGCAGGAGCATTTCCTGGGGAGCAAACGTATTCTGACGGAGAATACGGTGCTCTAGGTTGCTTAGGCTAATATCAGCACTAGCGTAATTAACGTAACGGTCAGGAAAGCGATAAATAACATATCGATGGCGTTAATCGGCGCGTTTGGTTGGTGATTCCCGAGTCGGGGAGTTGACCTGGCAGACGCGTCGTACTTCTTTATAAACTCCTCCATAGAGATATACGACGGTACCTCCATTAGGCTTTTATTCCTCAAGCGCGACTTCTTATCCTTCATAGCTTTATTTCCCTAAGCTAAATAATCCAATGTTTAAAGCGGCAATCCTGCGTTAAATCTTAAATAAAAAATATCAAATAGCGTTAATTTCGAACCCGCGCGGCGTCTGGTTTTACTTATAAAAACGGCACCAGACGCGCGCGGCGAATTGCTCAGAGATTAGCTCAGCGAGCCAAGTATTTTCAGCTCCAGCTCGTCGGGCACTTCGTTATACGACAGGACGTTAAGCCCCGGCGCAAACAGGCGTGCGTAGCGTGCCAGCAGCGGACGCAGCTGCGGGGCAACCAGCAGCACCGGCTCTTTCCCGGCGGCCTTCATCTGCTCGTGCACCTGCGGCATGTTTTCCTGGAACTGGTTGAGCATATTCGGGTCAACCGGCACGCTGTCGAGCATCACTTTGCCCGCCTGCTGCGCCTGATTAACCACGCCCATCAGCAGGTTTTCCAGATCGTTATTGAGCGTGTACACCGCAAGCTCTTTATTACGCACGAAGTTATGCGTAATGCTGCGCCGCAGGGCCAGGCGCACGTCGGCAACCAGCAGAATAATGTCTTTCGAAATTGCGCTGCTGGCGACCAGCACGGTGGCAATCGTCACGATATCGCGCAGCGAAACCCGCTCCGCAAGCAGCCCGCGATAAACCTTCAGCACCTGGCTGTAGTTCAGCGCGGTGTTGAGATCTTCGGCAAGCTTCGGCGATAGCGACGCCAGGCGGTTGTGCAGCTGGGTCACGTCGTCGTAGTTAAACAGGTCGGGAATATAGTTCTGCACCACCTTGTTCAGGTGGGTGGCAATCACGCTCGCGCAGTCGATAACCTGGTAGCCGAGATTCAGCGCCTTCGCTTTCTGAGCCGGCTGGATCCAGGTCACCGGCATACCGTAGGCCGGGTCGTGGCCGAGCACGCCGTCGATCTCACCGTAGGTTTCGCTCGACGGCAGGGCCATCAGCTTGTCCGCCGGAATATCGCCGCCGTCGGCTTTGATGCCGTTGATATAAATGGCGTACTGCGTGGGCTTGAGGCGGAAGTTTTCCCTGATACGTATTTCCGGCAGCAGCATGCCGTTGTTATCGGAAATCACCTGCCGCACGCCGCGAATACGCTGGGTCAGCGGGCTGCCCTTGGCTTTATCCACCAGCGACACCAGCTTGTAGCCCAGGCTCAGGCTTATCGGCTCAATCAGCGGGATAGTCTCCCAGCTCACCTGCTGCTCGGTGTTTTCGGTCAGCGTTTTGGTGAGCGTGGTGAGGTTTTTCTCCTCGGCTTCTGCGGCCTTCGGCTGCTTGCTCTGACGCCAGGCGGCAAAGGCCAGCAGGGCGGTAAACAGCAGGAACGGCATATGCGGCATGCCCGGCACGATGGCCAGCACGAACATCACGCCTGCGGCGGTATAAATCACCGAAGGGGTGGCGAGCAGCTGGGATTTAATCGCGCTGGAAATATCACCGCTGTCGCTGACGCGGGTGACGATAATCGCCGCTGCGGTAGACAGCAGCAGGGAAGGGATCTGCGCAACCAGGCCGTCACCGATGGTCATCAGCACGTACTGCGAGAAGGCCGCGTCGGCGCTCAGGTTGTATTTAAAGATACCGATGCACACGCCGCCAATCAGGTTGATGGCGAGGATCATCATCCCGGCGATGGCGTCGCCGCGCACAAACTTCGAGGCCCCGTCCATCGCGCCGTAGAAGTCGGCCTCGCTGGTCACCTCTTTACGGCGAGCCTGCGCCTGTGACTGGTTGATAAGCCCGGCGTTCAGGTCGGCGTCGATCGCCATCTGCTTGCCGGGCATCGCGTCGAGGGTAAAGCGCGCCGACACTTCGGAAATACGCTCGGCACCCTTGGTGACCACGATAAAGTTGATGATCATCAGGATGATAAACACCACGAAGCCGACGACAAAGTTGCCGCCGATCACCACCTGGCCGAAGGATTCGATCACCTTACCGGCGGCACCGACGCCCTCGTGGCCGAACAGCAGAACCACGCGCGTAGAGGCCACGTTCAGCGTCAGGCGCATCAGCGTGGTGATTAGCAGCACCGTCGGGAACAGGCTGAACTCGAGCGGGCGCTTGGTCGACACGCTGACCAGCAGCACCAGCACCGCCAGCACGATGTTGAAGGTGAACAAAACGTCCAGCAGCATCGGCGGCAGCGGCAGAATAACCATCGCCAGGATGCACAGGAGCACCAGAGGAACGCCGAGATGTCCGGCTCGCAGCGCGGACAGCGTTTGTTTAATTGTTTTCTGCATCCTGTTTAAGCACCTCTTTAGGGATGGAAATATGTCGATTCAAAGCGGGTTTTTCCTGCTGACCGGCGCGCCAGGACTTCAGCTGCAGCACATAGGTCAGCACGTGGGCAATCGCCCGGAAAAGCTGAAAAGGGATTTGCTGGTTAATCTGCGTGGTGTAATAAACCGAGCGGGCAAGCTTCGGAAACTCAACGATTTCGATGCCGTGCTCTTTGGCAACCTCGCGGATATACAGCGCCACTTCATCGGCCCCTTTAGCGACCACGTAAGGCGCGGGGGCGCGCGAGCGGTCATACTGCAGGGCAACGGCGAAGTGGGTCGGGTTGGTGATCACCACGTCGGCTTTCGGCACCACACGGCGAATCTGCCCCATCGCCATCTGGCGCTGCAGGCGGCGTACCTTCGCCTTCAGCTCCGGGCTACCTTCCTGGTTCTTGTATTCCTCTTTGACTTCCTGCTTGGTCATCTTCAATCCCTTAGTAAACATATGTTTAGCGATAGGGATATCGAACAGCGCAAACAGGACGAACAGCATGACGAAGTTCATCATCACGCTGCGGTAAAGCGACAGGCCGCTGGTCACCGCGGCGTTAAAGTGGCGCTCCTGTAAACCCAGGAACAGCCCAAAATTGTTGTGCAGGGTGCACCAAAGCACGATCAGCACGACGATACTTTTCAGGATCATCTTGCCGGTATCCGTCACGTGATCGGATGAAAACAGCTTGCCGAAGCCGGAGATAGGATTCAGCTTGCTGAAGTCCGGTAAGATCCTCTTCGGCACGAACAGCCAGCCGCCGGGCACTAAAGACGCCGCCAGCGCCGCCAGCGGCATGGGCACCAGCGTCAGCGCGAACTTCAGCAAAATAAGCAGGTTATGCTGTAAAAACTGGCCGAGGATGTCGGGATCGTTAATGTTCTGCGCGTATTGGTGAACGGTGATAAACCCCTCGCGGATAAATTCGAGATACCAGGGGAAGCTGTTCACCAGCACGAAAAAGGCCGCCAGCAGGCTTGCGGCGAGCGCCATATCTTTTGAGCGGGGGATCTGCCCGTCTTCGCGCGCCTTGCGGCGTTTCTGCGCCGAGGGCTTTTCCGTTTTTTCCGAGCTTGAGCCTTCAGCCATGGGTCACCCTCAGCGCGTCGAACTGGCTCAGCACAAAGTTAGCCAGGTGCAGATAGTGGTCGGGCAGGTTGTAGAGCAGGCCCGCAAAGCAGACCAGGCCCGCCAGCATATTGATCGGGAAGCCGAGCGAATAAAGGTTTAGCGCCGGGGACACGCGGTTGAGCAGGCCAAAGCCGCCCTGAACGACCAGCATGATAAACGTCGTCGGCAGCGCCAGCAGCACGGCGGAGGTAAACACCCAGCTCAGGGCAAGCGTGACGGTGCCCAGCGTTTGCGTGGTTAACGCATTGCCAATCGGCCAGTAGGTGAAGCTCTTCACCAGAATGCTGACCAGCAGCAGGTGCCCGTCCATCGCAAAGAACAAAATAGCGGCGTAGAAATAGATAAATTCGGCAAGCACGGTGGTGGATGCGCCGCTGGTCGGGTCGTTCATCACCGCCATGCTCATCCCCATATTAAAGGAGAGGATCTGCCCGGCGAGCTGCAATACCAGAAACATAAACTGCAGCATCAGGCCGAACAGCGCGCCCCACAGGATCTGCTCCACGGTCAGGATCACCGTGGTCATCGACATCAGCTCGTGGGGAACCGGGTGCTGCACCAGCGGCGTGATGATAATGGCGAGGGACATCGCCAGAATAATGCGCACGCGGTTGGTCAGCGCCTTGCTGTCGAACACCGGGCAGGCGCGCAGGAACGCCATAATGCGCACAAACGGATACCACAGGCCGAGTACCAGGTCGATAAATTGTGTGATATCAGTTTGTTGCATGTTATATCACCAGCATGGCTGCCTGCGCGAAAAGATGCGTGCACAGGTCGCTTAGCTGCACGATCATCCATTTCCCGCAGATGCCAAGCACCACCAGCGTGACGATCAGGCGCGGCAGGAAGCTCAGCGTTTGCTCGTTAATTTGCGTCACGGCCTGGAAAATACTCACGCACAGCCCGACCAGCAGGCTGGGTACGACCAGCACCGATACCAGAATGATGACGACCTTAATGCCGCTGGCGACGATATCTGCCGCCATATCAACTGTTAACATAATCTGCCCCTTATTAGCCGAGACCGAGGCCGCGTATGCTGGTGGTCAACGTCCCCACGGTCAGCGACCAGCCGTCGATTAACACGAAGACCATCAGCTTGAACGGCAGCGAAACGATAAGCGGGGAGAGCATCATCATGCCCATCGCCATCAGCACGCTTGCCACAATCAGGTCGATAACCAGGAAGGGGATGTAAATCATAAAGCCGATCTGGAAGGCGGTTTTCAGCTCGCTCAGCACGTAGGCCGGAACGATGATCGACAGATCCTGCTGGGCGGCGTCGCCTTTGGCATTGGCGATGGTCATGATTTGCGCCATCGCCTTTTTGTTAGTCTGCGCCAGCATAAAGCGCTTCAGCGGCGTGGACGCCGTGTCTAACGCCTGCGGCAGGGTGATTTGATCCTGCTCGAAAGGCACCACGGCGTGGTCGTAAATATTGAGCCACACCGGGCGCATCACCAGCATGGTTAGCGCAAGCGCGATGCCGATAAGAATGCGGTTTGGCGGCGTTTGCTGCAGGCCGAGCGCCTGGCGCAGCAGCGAAAGCACGATAATGAAGCGCGTAAAACAGGTCATCATCAGCAGCATGGTGGGCAGCAGGCCCACCAGGGTCATCAGAATCAGAACCTGAATCTTAACGCTGTATTCCTGAGTGCCGCCGTGTTGCACAACGCTCAATAACGAAATGTCTCCTCCCTGAGCAAAAGCCGCCGGGGAGAGGACCAGCAGGGAACCTCCCGCCAGGGCTAGTAAGAAGGTAGAGAGTTTCATTGCGTCAGTTCGTTAATATCACGGGCGTTAAATTCGATGACCCGCAGGCCATACTTTTCGTTCACCACCACCACCTCGGCCTTGCCGAGCAGGATGTTGTTGACCTTGATATCCAGCGGTTCACCGGCCAGCTTGTTCATTTCGATAACGGTATCGTCATCGATGTTCAGCAGGTCGGCGAGCATCACCTCCACGGAGGAGACTTCAAGCGTCAGGGTGACGGGGATACGCTTAAGCAGCGACATGGAGTCGGCCAGCGGGTTGTTTTTCGTCGAACTAGCCGCGGCGGCGGGAGCCTTCTTCTGCTCTTTGCCTTCGTCGTTGTTTGCTAATTCAAAACCTTGTTCGAGTAAATCTTCTTGATTATTCATAGGACTTCTCAGGGATATTTTCCAAAATTTCAGAGATAAAAAGCCTGTCGTGATCTTCGACAATCAGCGCGTTAAACAGCTCCGACTGGCCGATGAACACGGGGAACTTGTCTGGCAACGAAATAGGCAAAATATCGCCAGGTTTAATAGCCGTGAGATCGGCCACATTCATCCCCATTTCCGCAATCTTGACGTTCAAACTCAGCGGCAGGGTATTAATGATCTGCTTAACGACGCTTTTTTGCTGTTCCAAACGGTTGGCCTGCGGCTCGTTCTGTTTGGTTTTTTCTTTTTTGCGTAGCGCGTTAAGAATGAAATCGGTATGCGCGTTATCCAGCAGGATATAAAAGTTACTGTTGCCTTCATCATTCAGGCTAAACGTAATCTGATAGGCCCACTGGCTTAGCACGTTGCTGCTGTCGGACTTTATTTTTAGCGGCAGGCCAAGCGTTTCTTCATTAAACAACATGCCGCAAATATCTAAAGCCAGACGGTTACGTAAACGAATTTCCGTTTTAGTCAGCAAAACGTCTTTTTTACCGTTTTCTTCAATATTCTCTTCTAAGCCGTAAAAATTATTCAAAATGGTTAACAACAGCGGGCGATCGATATCGAAGGCAAGGCTGCCCACCGACGACATTAACAGGTCGGTGTTTTTCTTGTGGACGTCCATCTCACAGGAAATCTTCTTTAAGTTTACGCTCGAACGATGCTTTCTCAGGAAATAGTTTCCAACCCGCGATTCGATGATTTCAAACTTACTGATGAACATATTCGGAAGTCGGTGGTAAGGACGCCCAAGCCTGTTACCTTCAAGCTTGAATACTCCACGGAGTTGGCTGTATTTCAGCATATTACCGTTCTCTGTTCTAAACCGGATAAAGGAGGTTTTTTTTTGCGATGCACTTCTCATCAGGTTAAAAAAAACCGCGTAGCATTTAATTTTTTGCTTAACTTTGTCGCTTCTTAATTTACGTGGGAAAGCGTGTTGCGCGTCACATAAATCAGTGGGGCCATTTAACCGGAATCGTCAGATGATGGCAATGGTACAAACGCCGTAAGTTATTATTAATACATTATTTATATTTCCTCATGAAACCTCATGCCCCTTGATACAAGAGGCTCTCCTCGCTTATACTTAGTCAACTAACTGTTTTTAAAGGATAATATTTTTTTAATCCATTTATAAATAGGCTCTTTTTCTCGCAATGGTAATATGACGACATGTTTTGAGAATCATCTTAACTCATTTGAATTTTTGTATTGATATCCGGTTCTCTTCAATTATCAATCTCTGCCCGTAAATGTGAGAAAAACATGTCGACTCTGATTGCCGAAGCGTCCGCCAGCATGAAAGTGCTTTCATTAGCTAAACGCGTTGCTGGTTTTAATATTCCCGTCCTGATTCAGGGTGAAACGGGAGCAGGTAAAGAATGCATTGCTAAGTTCATCCACTCTGCTGCTTTTAATGAGGAGAGCGATGCGCCATTTATTGGCATTAACTGTGCGGCCATTCCTGAAACGATGCTTGAGTCAACGTTGTTCGGCTATGAAAAAGGCGCATTTACCGGTGCAACCAATGCCGTGCCAGGGAAACTGGAAATGGCAAATAACGGTACGCTGTTATTAGATGAAATTGGTGATATGACGCTGGCGCTTCAGGCAAAGCTTTTACGCGTGCTTCAGGAACACCAGGTTGAAAGACTCGGCAGCAATCGGGCGATTAAACTTAATTTCCGTCTGATCGCCTGCACCAATAAAAATCTTGAAAGCGAAGTCGCCGCCGGGCGGTTCCGCGAAGATCTTTTTTACCGTATTTCCGTCGTGCCGATTACCATGCCGCCGCTGCGCGAGCGCGTGGGGGATATTCTGCCGCTGGCCGAGTCCTTTATTCAGAAATACGCAAAAATGATTGGTAAAAATATTTCCCTGTCGGAAAGAGCCAAGAACGCGCTGCTTGCCTACCACTGGCCGGGCAACGTTCGCCAGTTAGAAAACACTATTCAGCGCGGCATGATCCTCAATCAGGAAGGGGTTATTCACGCCTCGGTGTTGGGCATTCCAATGATGGAAAAAAGCGCGCCCTACATTGAGTCTTATAAACCCATGCCTGCGTCGCCGCTTATTTGTGATGACCTTGCTGAAAACCTCAAGCAGCACGGCCGCCACGCGCAGTACCAGTATATCGCCGAGCTGATGCGCAAATATCAGGGTAATAAAACCAAGATTGCCGACTTACTCGGCATTACGCCGCGCGCGCTGCGCTATCGCCTGGCCTCAATGCGCAAACAGGGCATCGAAGTTTGCCCATAGCCTGAGTTCCCCCCAGCCATCTTTTATCGATAAAGAGCATGACATGAATACGATAACTAACCTCACCGGCAGCACCGCGCAGCTCAGCATGATGCAGGAAATGAACCGGATGAAAAGCATTGCCGACGGCCCCGTGCTTCCCGCACAGGCCTTCGCGCCGTCCGCGTCGAGCTTCACGCCCGCGTCCGATGTTTCATTCCACCAGGTCATGGGCAACGCGCTGAACCATATCGATGAGTTTCAGCGCGTTGCCGACGCGAAGCAAAACGACGTGGATACCGGCAAAAGCGACGATCTGGTAGGCGCGATGCTCGCAGGCCAGCAGGCGTCGCTGTCTTTCTCCGCCCTTGTTCAGGTGCGAAACAAAGTGGCTTCGGGCGTTAACGACCTGATGAATATGTCGATCTAATATGAAGACTATTAACCTCTCCGAACGTTTATCCGGCCCGCTTGCATCGCTGTCGCCGATGTTTGCCGGTAATAAAAAATGGGCGATTCTGGCCGGTGCCGCCGTGCTGGCAACCGCCGCAATTGTCGGCACCCTGTGGCACAGCAACAGCGGCTATACCGCGCTGTACGGCGCGCAGGAACATCTGCCGGTTTCACAGATTATTACCGTGCTCGACGGCGAAAAGGCCGACTACCGCATCGATCCCGCCTCCGGCCAAATCCTCGTCAAAGAGGACGATCTGTCCAAAATCCGCATGACGCTGGCGGGCAAAGGCGTGCAGGCGTTAAGCCCGGAAGGCTACGAGCTGATGGACAAAGACGAAGTGCTCGGCAGCAGCCAGTTCGTGCAGGGCATTCGCTACAAGCGCAGTCTGGAAGGGGAGATGGCGAAAAGCATCATGTCCCTCGACGCCGTTGAGGACGCCCGCGTTCACCTGGCGCTCAACGAAGAAAGCTCGTTTGTGATTAGCGACACGCCGCAGAACAGCGCGTCGGTAATGCTGCGCCTGCACTACGGCAGCACCCTGAAAGCCGAACAGGTGGACGCGATTATTCACCTGGTCAGCGGCAGCGTGCCGGGGCTGAAGCCCTCGCAGATTAGCGTTGTCGACCAGAGCGGCAACCTGCTGTCGGCAGGCGTTGGCGAAGAGGCGCGCGTTTCCGCCACCACGCAAAAGAACAACGAACTGCTGAAAAATATTCAGGATAAAACCAGCGCCAGCATTGCCAACGTCCTGACTTCGCTGGTGGGCCGCGACAACTTCCGCATCAGCGTGATGCCGGAGCTGGATCTCAGCACCATCGACGAAACCCAGGAACACCTGGGCGACGCGCCGAAGGTCAACCGCGAGCAGACCTCGGTCGACAAAAATACCGACCAGCTTGCCATCGGCATTCCCGGCTCGCTGAGCAACCGTCCGCCTGCCGCCGCCGATCCTAATCAGCCTCCGGCAACGGGCGAGCAGACCGGCAGCACGTCAAATCCCGCAGCCCTTTCCGAACATAGCGAAAGCAAGCGCGAATATTCCTACGACCGCGACGTGCAGCATATCCAGCATCCGGGCTTTGAGCTGAAGCACCTGAACGTGGCCGTGGTGCTTAACCAGAACGCCGCGTCGGTCAAGGGCTGGAAGGCCGATCAGATCGCGCAGATCACCACCATGCTCAACAACGCGGCGGGCATCGACACCGATCGCGGCGACAAGCTTTCCGTTTCGATGCTCAGCTTCATGCCGATTGAAAAACCGGTCATCGTGCCGATCAAATGGTGGCAGAACGACAGCATTCTGGCCTGGGCACGCATGGGCGGCATCGGCCTGCTTGCGCTGCTGGTTCTGCTGCTGGTGGTTCGCCCGCTGATGAAGCACATCAGCAATCTGCCGAAACGCGCTCCGGCGCCGGTTTTAACCCATGCGGATGACGACCATCCGGTGTTGCAGGTTTCGGCCAGCGGCGGCGAAGAGGACGAGCGTAAAGCCGTCGAAATCCCTTCCTTCCCGGGCGACGAAGCGCTGCCAGCACAGAGTTCGGGCCTTGAAACCAAGCTTGAGTTCTTACAAAAACTGGCGATCAGCGACACCGATCGCGTAGCCGAAGTCATCAGACAGTGGATAACCAGCAATGAGCGAATTGACAACAAATAAAACCACCGGCAGCTATCTGGAGCAGGCCGCGATTCTGCTGCTGTGCCTGGGTGAAGAAGCCGCCGCGACCGTGATGCAGAAACTCAGCCGCGAAGAGGTGGTGCGCCTGAGCGAAAACATGGCGCGCCTGTCCGGGGTGAAAACCAGCCAGGCCCGCAAGGTGATCAACAATTTCTTTGACGAATTCCGCGAGCAGAGCGGCATCAACGGCGCGTCGCGCTCGATGCTACAGGGGATTCTGAATAAGGCGCTCGGCGGCGAAATCGCCAGCAGCGTGATCAACGGCATCTATGGCGATGAAATTCGCTCGCGCATGGCGCGCCTGCAGTGGGTGGAAGCCCGCCAGCTGGCGACGCTTATCTCCGAAGAGCACCTTCAGCTGCAGGCGGTATTCCTCGCGTTTCTGACGCCGGAAATTGCCGCCATCGTGCTGTCGTACCTCAACGAGTCGGCGCAGAACGAAATTCTTTACCGCATCGCGAAGCTCAGCGACGTTAACCGCGACGTGGTTGACGAGCTTGATCGCCTGATCGAACGCGGCCTCTCGGTGCTGTCCGAACACGGTTCGAAGGTCAAAGGCATCAAGCAGGCGGCGGACATCGTCAACCGCATTCAGGGCAACCAGCAGCAGATCCTTGAACAGATGCGCGAGCTGGACGAAGGCGTGCTCGAGCAACTGCAGGACGAAATGTACGACTTCTTTATCCTCGGCCGCCAGAACGAAGAGGTGCGCCGTCGCCTGCTCGACGAAGTGCCGATGGAAGACTGGGCCGTGGCGCTCAAGGGCACCGAAGTGCAGCTTCGCCGCTCAATCCTGGCCGTGATGCCAAAACGCCAGGCGCAGCAGCTCGAAACCATTACCTCGCGCCTTGGGCCGATCCCTATCAGCCGTATCGAACAGATCCGCCGCGAAATTATGTCTATCGCGCGCGATCTTGAAGAAGCGGGCGACATTCAGCTGCAGCTCTTTGCCGAGCAGACGGCGTAACCGGGGGAATCGTTATGGATACTTTACGCGGACGCTATCGGGTGCATCGCTTTCCCCCTCGCCATGCCTTAAAGCCGAGCGAACTGCTGACGCCGGGCATCTCGGCGGCGGACTTCCAGCGCCAGCTGATGGACGGTTTCCAGGAAGGCGTGCAGAAAGGCTTTGAGCAGGGCATGAAAGAAGGCCACGACGAAGGCTTCCAGGAAGGGCTGCAGAAGGGCCAGGACGAAGGCTATCGCGCGGGCTATGCCGAAGGCAGCCTCGCGGGCCAGAAAGAAGGCCTTGCGCAGTTTACCCATGCCGCCCAGCCGCTGGAGGCGATTGCCGTGCAGGTTAACGATTACCTGGCGCACATCCAGCGCAAGCAGCAGGAAGACCTCTTGCAGCTGGTGGAAAAGGTGACGCGGCAGGTAATTCGCTGCGAGCTGGCGCTCCAGCCGACCCAGCTGCTGGCGCTGGTGGAAGAGGCGATTGCCGCCATTCCCGCGACGCCGGAATCTATGCACGTTTACCTCAGCACCGAAGAGTTCAACCGCATTCAAAACGTTGCTCCGGCGAAGGTCAAAGAGTGGGGGCTTGCGCCGTCCGCCGACCTGCCGCCCGGCGAATGCCGAATCGTTACCGACACCTCGGAGCTTGACGTCGGCTGCGAGCACCGCCTCGAGCAGTGCATGACGGTGCTGAAAGAAACCCTGTCGCCGGAAGAAAAAGATGAGCAGTAACACGCTCCTCGATGCCGCCCTGCGATCCATTGAATCTATCCCCGTCGCCCGCGTTGCCGGGCGGCTGGTGCGCGTGAACGGCATTTTGCTGGAAAGCGTTGGCTGCCCGCTGGTTACCGGGCAGCTTTGTCGTATCGAAAGCGCGGGACGCGAGCTTATCGACGCCCAGGCCGTGGGGTTTAACCGCGACATCACCTACCTGATGCCGTTCAAGCAGCCTACCGGGCTGATGGCCGGCGCGCGCGTTTTCCCGGAAGACAAGGCGCAGGAAGTGATGATTGGCCAGTGCTGGCTGGGCCGCGTGGTAAGCGGCCTCGGCGAGCCTATCGACGGTAAGGGCAAGCTTGGCGGCACGCACGTACTGCCGCCGCACGCGCCGTCGATTAACCCGCTTACTCGCCAGCCGGTGGCGGAACCGCTGGACGTGGGCGTAAAAGCCATCAACAGCCTGCTGACCATCGGCAAGGGCCAGCGCGTGGGGCTGATGGCGGGCAGCGGCGTGGGTAAAAGCGTGCTGCTGGGGATGATCACCCGTCAGACCCGGGCGCAGATCGTTGTCGTCGGGCTGATCGGCGAGCGCGGGCGCGAGGTAAAAGAGTTTATCGACCACTCGCTGGGCGCGGAAGGGCTGGCAAAATCCATCGTCGTTGCCGCTCCGGCGGACGAATCCCCGCTGATGCGCCTGAAGGCCACCGAGCTTTGCCACTCGATCGCCGCCTATTTCCGCGACCAGGGTTTCGACGTCCTGTTGCTGGTGGATTCGCTGACGCGCTACGCGATGGCGCAGCGTGAAATCGCCCTTTCGCTCGGCGAGCCGCCCGCCACCAAAGGCTATCCGCCCTCGGCGTTTGGCATTATTCCGCGCCTGGTTGAAAGCGCGGGCAACAGCGAAAGCCAGGGCTCGATGACGGCGATTTATACCGTGCTGGCGGAAGGCGACGATCAGCAGGACCCGATCGTTGACTGCGCCCGCGCCGTGCTGGACGGCCACATCGTGCTGACCCGCAAGCTGGCGGAGGCCGGGCACTACCCGGCCATCGATATCGGCCAGTCCATCAGCCGCTGCATGACGCAGATCGTCCCGCGCGAGCATCAGCAGTCGGCGCGCCTTCTCAAACAAAATTACGCCGTCTACATGGACATCAAGCCTTTGATTCCGCTGGGCGGCTACGTGGCCGGGGCCGATCCGGCGGTGGATAAAGCCGTCAAAATCTTCCCGGCCATCGAGCGCTTTCTGCGCCAGGACACCCACGAAGCCGCGCCGCTTGAGCGCGTGCAGTCCCAGCTCGGCGCGCTCTTCCCGGTGGCAAAAACAACGGACGCTAAAAAATGAGTCAGACGATCAATACGCTCGCCCAGCTGCAGCGCCTGCGCGACAAATCGGTAAAAGATTCCACGGTGAAGCTGGCGCAGCAGAAGCAGCTCGGCGTTCGCTATGAAAACAACATCAAGGCGCTGGGCTATCTGATTCAAAAAACCGGTGCCGGTGGCCTGGTCAATCCCTCGGTCGAGGTGCTGAAAAACGTCGCGGGCTACAAGGGCAGCCTGCAGCGCGTTATCGAATGGCAGGAGCAGGAAAAGACGCTGGCGAAAATCAAAGAAAACCGCCTGCAAAAGAACCTCGTGAAGGCCGCCTGTGAAGAAAAAATTGTTGCCATGACGCTTGAAGACCAGCGCGAAGCCGAGGCGCGGGAGCAGGACGTGCGCGATCAGAAAACGCTGGACGAAATTGCCACCCAGTGCTGGCTGCGCCAGCGGCTGAACCGGGGCTAGCGGCATGAAAACGGTCATCACCTTCGGCACCTTTGACGTCTTCCACGTCGGGCACCTGAGCATCCTGAACCGTGCGCGGGCGCTGGGCGAGCGGCTGGTGGTCGGCGTTTCTTCAGACGCCCTCAACTTTAGCAAGAAAGGGCGCAATCCGATTTACCCGCAGCAGGCGCGGCTCGACATCGTCGCCGGGTTGAAATGCGTCGACGCGGTGTTTCTTGAAGAAAGCCTCGAGAAAAAGCGCGAGTACATCCGCGGCTTTGACGCCGACGTGCTGGTGATGGGCGACGACTGGTGCGGGCGCTTTGACGCCCTGGCCGATATTTGCACCGTCACCTATTTGGCGCGCACGCCCTCGATATCCACCACCTCGATCATTGAAGTCGTCAGGTCTATTTAAACCTCATTAACGAGTAAACATTCATGGCTATTCCCTACACCATCAAAGTGCCGACGATTCACGGCGACATGTTAATCAACCGCTACGACATCAACCAAACCACGGCGCTGGTGAAGACCGGTGCCGCGCTCGACCATCAGCAAATTGACGTGGCGCAAAAGATTTGCCGCCTGGCGGAAAACGGCAGCGTGATGCTGGATATCGGCGCGAACTTCGGCTCCTACGCGCTAAGCTGCGCCAGAACGCTGGCGGCGAAGGGCGGGCAGGCTCACGCCTTCGAAGGCCAGAGGATCCTCGCGTATATGATCTGCGGATCGACCGTGCTCAACAGCCTGGAAAACCTGTTTGTTCACCACGCCTGCGTGGGCAACTCCCACGACGATATTCCGATCCCGAGCTTTGATTACAACAAAGTGATGAACTTTGGCAGCATCGAATTTGGCGAAACCCAAAAAGAAAAGCTGCATCAGGAGCGGGGCGCCTCAAAAGAAGTGGTGCGCCAGGTGAGAATAGATGACTTCAGCTTTGAAAAAGTCTGCTTTATCAAAATAGACGTTGAAGGCATGGAGCTGAGCGTGCTGGACGGCGCAAGAGAAACCATCCAGCAAAGCCTGCCGGTTATTCAAATCGAAACGCTCAAGTCGGACGTTAACAGCATCCTTAATAAAGTCACGTCGCTTTCCGCCAGCTATAACATCTGCCAGTACGGGCCGTGCGATATTTTATGCATGACCGACGCCGTTATGGCGAAGCTCGGGCTGAAGAAAGAAGACATGACGATTTTAACCCCGCCGGGCCGCTAAAAGCGCCTGCTTTAACCGTGAATATTCATCTTAAAATTACTTCCTGAAGATTATCGTTAATGAAAATTAAATTATATTTTTCGCAAACTTTATTCACCTTAGAGCAGCAGCTGCTGAATTTCTTTGCCACGCGCGGGCAGAACGAGCACGCAATATTTATTTGCCCTTATGCAAAACGGCTGGACGTTGCGTTTCTGGAACAGCATCAGGCGATTGTCCTACCCTATATCGCAACCCTCGAGTGCCACGAAAAAATCCTCGCCGGGCTGCTGAATATCATCGGCAGGCATTCCCTTTCAGGGTTGGAAATTCATTTCCCAACAAACGCTTACGGCGTGTCGATGCTGGCGCTGGAGGCCATCAGGCACCTTTCGCCGCTGAAAGAAAAGCTCAGTCTCCACGTCTGGGACAGCGACATCGAAGACCTTGTTAACCGCGAGCTTCTGCTCGAGGCCAATAAAAATACCCTTGCCGGTTTACGCGACGAGCTGCATCGCCTGATGAAGGACGTTAGTATTCGTTTCCTGCTGCGCCCCGACCATAAAATACTTTTCTATGTTTTTCACGAGCTGTTCGCAACGACCTACCATCTTGTGCGCGCGGATTTCATTGCGGGCATAAATAATAAAAGCTGCCGACAGGCGCTGCTTGCCAATACGCTGGAAATAGATTTCGAATGCGTGAAGAAATGCGAGCGTAAAGTCCAGCTGATGCTGATTAAGGCATTAGGCGGCAGCCACGATCTTTTCAAGAAAATAGAAAAATACACTTCATCGGACACCATTCTGATGAACTATTCCTGCATCAACACCCCGGAAAACCAGCTGCGCTTTGCGGGCTTAAAAAACCATGCGCCGCGCTATTTCGACCGCTTTTGCGACCGGCTGGTTACGCTCGACGAAATGAGCGGCTACGGCAATATCGTTGTCCAGACGGCGAACGTCGAAGGCTGTACCGATGAGTCCGCTGACGCGAAGGCGCGCCACCCGTCAATCGCCGTCGAGCAGGAATGTTCGCTCTTCGTGCTGCACGCTCTGGCCGCGCTGCCGGAAAAAATCGGCGGCTTCCCGGACATTTATATGCTGGCCTTCCCGGCGCATCGCCTGGTCAACATCATGCTGCATGAAAATATGCGCTATGCCACCACGCGGAAGTTTCACCGCCTGCTGACGCGCGCGGGATTCGCCGACCGCTTTATCTTCGGCAATGAAACGGATGCCCTGCTGAGCAAATCTGACGAAAGCGACGTGCTGATCACCATGAGTTCGTCCCTCGGCGACTGCATGTTTGCGCTTGCCGCCATCAAGGGCCTGCGCAGGGCGATTAGCAATAAAATTATCTTCCTCACCCATCAGCGCTATGCCGGGCTGGCGCGACACAATCCCTATATCGATGAGGTGCTGACGCTGGAAGATAGAAAGGATCACGCGCTGACGATCTATCGTCAGACCGAAATATCAAAAGCGGTTTATTTCTGCGATTTCGAGCATATCGTTGCGCCCGAACACCAGATTGCGGCGTGCGTGAAAACGGTTGGCCTGACGCCGGTGCCGGAAGACCTGGATATGGACGTCACCATCGCGGCGGAGGAACGCGCCCGCGTCGACGCGTTTATCGCCGAGCACGGGCTGGCCGGTGAAAACGTCGTGCTGCTGCACGCCAATATCGGTGACCCCAACCGCACCTGGTCGTCAGAGAACTGGAACAGCCTGGCGGAGGACTTTATCCGCACGGGCTGGCGGGTGGTGGCGATTGGCAACACCAACAACAAATATGCCGAAACGCAGGTTCACGCCTTTGCTAATCCCGCCGTGGTTGACGCCGTGGATCGGTTCTCGATTATTGAATCCATCTACCTGATGAGAAAGTGCCAGCTGCTGGTGGCGACGGACTCCGGCCCCGTGGCGCTTGCGGGCGCGTCCGACATCGCCATCGTTTCGCTTTACACCATCGTGCCGGGGAACAGGCGCATTGCCTTCCGCCACGGCAAGCTGGGCTGGAACGCGCTGTGCGTAAACCTTAAGTGCCGCTACGGGCACTGTATGCAGCTTTCCACCGACACCCAGTTCTGCAAGAAGGTGCTTAATTCGACGATTCAGGTAAAGCGGTTGAATAAATGGTGCCCGCTCGGCGATATCCAGGGCGAGCAGGCGCGCTATTCCTGTATCAATAATTATTCCGCGCAAAGCCTGTTTAAAGAAATCAGCCGGTTTATCTCATCAGACAACTATATAAGGCAGGGAAATGAAGATTAAAAAAGTTAACGCCAATTCGACCTGTAAGATTTGTCACGCGCAGGCGCCGCTGTACGGCGTGATTGACTTCAATGATATTCACGGTCGACATAACCTGAATATGCCGCTCAGCGGTTATGCGATTTACTATCATCGCTGCCCGGCGTGCGGGCTAATTTACACCAACGCGTTTGACGACTGGACGGAAGAGGATTTTGCGACCCACGTCTATAACGACGACTATATTCACATCGACCCTGACTTCCCGCAAAAAAGGCCGCAGCAGAACGCCGACTTTCTGATTGAGAACTTTGCCGATCTGGCGTCGTGGAAAATGCTCGATTTCGGCTGCGGCAGCAACAGGTTAGTTAACCTGCTAAAAGAGAGAGGCATTACCGCCACCGGCTGGGACCCTTTCTACCCGAGCGGCGACATGCCGACGGAAAAATTCGACTTCATCGTGAATTTTGAAGTGATGGAGCACACGCCCGATCCGCTAAAAACGGTGTCTTTAATCAACGACCTGCTGGACGAGCGGGACGGGAAATGCTTTTTCACCACGCTGAATAATAACGGCCGTGAAAAGCAGGGCATGCACGACTGGTATATTCTTCCGCGCGGCGGGCACGTCACCTATTATTCCAGGAAGGCGCTGGATATTCTCTTCAACAGGTTCAATATGCGCGTTTACCATATGTCTGAAGGCCTTCACCTGGCGTTTAGGCTGCCGTGAATCACGGTCGCCTCTGGTTAAAACTATTATCTCAACGTATTCAAAAGGTAAACTTAAATGCCAGCAAGTATTGAACAGAAGGTCGCGTTTATTCAGACGCTAAAAAAGCTCAGCCTGGATTTAGCCCGATTTAAAAACGATAGCTGCATTGATGCCATCAAAGCGTTATTTATTCATAACATGGCGCAGTTAAATGAAACGGCGGCGCTTAAAGGCCTTATCAATCAGCTGATTGTGTTATCGGAAAAGACGATTACGCCGCAGGAGGCTGACGACTTTATCGGCCTGCTTTCCACCTACTGGCTGGAATGCCTGCTGGCCGTGGGTTTTTACGTGGTGTTCTTCGGCGAGCATGACGGTTACGCCCAGCTTACCGCAACGCTTGGGGAAGACGTGGCCGGCTCGCAGCATGTCTACGTCGACAAGCAGACCAACCTGGTCGAGCTGACCGCCACGCTCCCGGACAATCGCTATATTGTTGCGGTCTATGACGACGGCGGCAGCGAGTTTCTGAAGGTGAAAGCGAGCTTCACGCTGCACGAAACGATCTACCTTTCCGAGCTGTACAGGGTGGGGCGGCGTAGGGCGGTAAAAGATGACATCGCTTCCCTGATTAACAAGCACGCACTGCTGAAGAAAAACCACCAGGTGCTGCTGCCCGTCCACGAACTGCTTCTCGCAACAGAGAAGTGCTTCGGCCTTTAGCCGCTTCGACTCCTTAGCCGTTAACCATCGCGGCAGCCTGCCGATAGCAGTCCAGCTTTTCGGCGTACGGCAGCCGCCTTTTCATATCCTGTAAAAGCGTTCTTTTTATATCGTTCGCGCCGTCCAGCCGCAGCGCCAGGGAATAAAGCAGCGGGAAAATTTTCAGGCGGCTGTCGCAGTGGCTGATGGCCTGAAAAAGCACCCGCAAAGCCTGCGGAAGATCTTTATCCTGCGACGCGTGCTGAAATCTTAAAAAATGCAGCAGGGCGTCCCTCGGGCGCGCTTTCAGCAGGCCGAGGATTTCCTCGCGGGAAAGGCGCTGTTCTGAAAGGTAAAACTGCCAGCAGGCATCCATCGCCTGCGGCCAGGCGGCCTCGTTTTTCCAGCTTTCAAGTACCCGCATGCGGCGGTGATAAATCAGCGCGTTATCGTGCTGGGCTTCGCCCTCGTCGCTGCGGTGCACGGCGACGGTTCGCCTGTCCGCAATAAACGGCCCGAGCTTCGCCAGCCGCAGGAAAATATCCCAATCGTCCCCCGTGAGATCCGCGCAGGTCACTGCAATTCTTTTAAAAGACGAGGCGCGAATAAGCGTGCCGATATACAGCGTAAAATTGCCGTCGATTAACAGATGGTCAAAAAGATGGCCGCTGGCAAAATAGTTTGACCAGGGGGCGATCTCGCCGTTGTGCTCCAGCTTTTTTATATCCCCGTAGCAGAGCGTGCATTCCGGGTGCTGCTCCATGAGCTTGACCTGGTGGGCAAGCTTGTCGGCGGTGGCCAGATCTTCTGAATCGACGATGGAAATATACTTGCCGCGCGCACGCCTCATCGCCTCGATTAACGGCCTGTCTTCGCGCGCGGGCACGGCGTCCGCAGAATGCGTTTTACAGTCAACGTAGGTGAAGCCGTAGCGTTTTTTATATTCCTTAATGGCGCGCAGCGCGTCCCTGTCGGACCGATCGTCCACCACGATCACTTCGGTATTTTTCCATGTTTGCGCATAGACGCAGTCCAGCGCGGCGGCAATATGTTTTGCATGATTGAAGTGGGTAACAATCACGCTGACGAGCGGCAGTTCCATGAGTTGACCTCAGAGCAACGGATTTTCTTGCGTAGATTCAGCAAAATGGTTGGGTCATGCGATGGTACGAGAAGGGGGTAACCATGGGGCTTATAAATAGATAAAATTAAAATTATTCTTTGAAAATCAGCGCATAACTCTTTAGTGGTACGCGAGGCAAAATACACACCGAGGCAGAAATATCAGAACCAGACCCTTAGAAGACCGGATGTTGTTCCTTCAACACTCATTTCTGCCGGTGAAAAATTGAAGGACGGTCGTTAGCAGTTGTAGCATTTTCTTAAAGAGTCGATGATCCTGGAAAACTGAGGATGACGAAGAGATGACTTATGGTAAATCATATAAACCGGATACACGGGCAAGGGAATGTCCGTCTTAAGCATCTTCAAATTAAACGCGGTTTTAAATTTCTCATAAAACGAGACGGGCATGATGGAAAGATAATCTGACGATTCCACAACACCCGCAAGGGACATAAACGAAGGGCTGGTCATGATAATGGTTCTGTTTTCCAGAATATCATCGATTAACTTTTTGTTCGTTAACATGTTGTCGTAATCGCTGGAGGTGGTTGCGTATTTTTCCTCTTTCATTTGTTCGATGCTAATGTTGTCAGCCTCACCGTATCGAGGATGGGTACGGCTACAGATAAGCACAACTTCTTCTACAAATATTTCATGCGAAATCAAAGAAGGATTAGAGTTTGATTTAAAATCAAAAATGATATCCGCTTCGCGGTAGGTTAACGCGTCGCTTACGCTCTCCATCATATTATGATGGCTGGTATGAATAATTTTACAGTCAGGCACGATCGTTGAAGCGCATGCCGATACGTTGGGCAGCACCCTCATAGCGATATAGGGAGCGGCATTAATAACGATATTTCTATAAGTCCCCGAGTTTGATAGGCCTTTAAGCTGCGTGACCAGCGTGGTGTAGCTTTCTTCAATTATATTGTGGATATTTGTCGCAACGGTGGTGGGGACTAACTGCTTGCCCTTACGAATAAACAATGAATCATCAAAGAACGTGCGTAATTTATTCACTTCCTGGCTTACGCTTGACGGCGCAAGGTCAAGTTCCTCAGCGGCTTTAGTCACGCTGTAGTTATGGTAAACCGCCTCAAAGATAGTGAGTAAGTTTAAGTCGAATTCTTTGTTTATGTTAAAAACACTGGTCATGCTTTTTTTTGTGTTCATATCCTACTCTCTTTTGAGATGTTTCTACGGCATAAGAGCTTTGATGATAGCTAAACTTTGATGTGAAAACTGATGTGGCGAAGAAATAAAAACACGAAGCTTATTGAATATTCTTTGGTTTTATTTTTTTGCGTAAGGCGTTTTCTGAAAAGAAGAACACCTCATCCATAGGCGGGTTTGGCGTATCATTATCAATTAAGCAAACCGCTGGGAAAATATCTGGTTTTATTTCGTCTATTTTCTTTTTTAAATTTTTATCCGAGAGGTATTGCGTTGTACCTTCGGCTGCGGACATTATGTAAATTGTGGTCATGAACTCTTTATAGCTAGACTCATCTTCCAGAATCAAAAGCATGTGCCTTTCCCTCGTCAGTTGGATTATTTACTTAGTTAAATATAACTCAAACATATCGAATTTTTATGGGAAATGCAGCGGTGAATTTCGAATGATAGTTTCTTACCATGCTGACCTCCTATCTATCCATATGATTTTAATGAAATAAAAGGTGAATGTTGAAAAACCGAAAGATGCATTCGGTTTTGGCTATCGCGTTTGGATGTATACGTCAGCATAATGTGTTTACACCAAAGGATAGAACAAAGTAAATATATTGATTTATATATTTTAATTGTGATTTTCCCTTTAGGACTTTGGTAATAAATGAGCGTTTTTTAATTTGCAAATTAGAAGGATCTTCTATGTCTAACGTAATGAGTAATGTATTAAAGGTTTCTGTTCTTGCGCTGAGCTTGGCGAGTGTTTCTGCTTTTGCAATCACTGTTCCAAGTGATAATGGTACCGTCACTTTCAATGGTTCGGTCACTGACGCAACCTGTACCGTTACCATGGGTAACGGTGGTACGGCGCACAGTGCAATTGTGACTATGGATCCGGTTCTGAGAACTGACGTCGAACAAGCAACCCTCGCGTCAGCCGTAGGCCTTACACCGTTCCAGATCATGATTGAGTGTCCATCGGCTGGGGCAGACGATGATACAGCTGTTGACAAAGCCAAGTTCAAGTTCACTAACACGGGTAATGCGCAGGGTGTTGACCTGATTAACAGCACATTAATCCCATCTACCAGTTCTGATGGCTCTACCGCGGAAAACGTGGCCATTGCAATTTATAACAACACTGCAACTAGCACTGACCAGGTGCTAATCGGTGGGGATAATATTGCACAAGAATTTGATGGCATGAAGTCTGATACTGCGACGCAGTATGGTTTCAGCTTTAAAGCAGGTTATGTTCCGTCATCAAGCTGGAGTGTGGATGCGAACCCAATCAAACCTGGCCGCGTGAACGCCTTCGTCAACTTTACTATTGATTATGAGTAATATCTGACAGGGCAGTAATATCCAGGCAAGCCATCGCATGATGGCTTGCTTTTATTAGAGGTTTTTATGAGAAATAATTCTTTTTCTTTAATGGTTAAATCTGCTTTTTTCGCTGCGGTTTTATTATCGCCATTAATGAGTAATGCAGCTGTGGTTATTTCTGGGACACGTATTGTGTATCCAGAAAAAGCGAATGATATTACCGTTCGTCTGGATAATAAAGGAGCAACGCCGCTGTTGGTGCAAACCTGGTTGGACGACGGGCGTGAAACCGTTAACCCGCAGGAAATGAAGGTGCCGTTCGTGGTCACTCCGCCTGTATTCCGCATGAATCCTCAGCGTGGCCAGACGGTGCGCATCAGTTCCGTAGGCAATACGCTCCCGCAGGACAAAGAGACCGTCTTCTGGTTTAACGTGCTGGAAGTGCCGCCTAAAGATAAAAACAGTGACAGCCAAAATCAGATGCAGTTGGCCTTCCGTTCGCGCATAAAAATGTTTTATCGCCCAACCGCGGTGAAAGGCGACCCGGCCATTGCTGCACAGAATCTGAAATGGACGCTGGAACAAAGTGGCTCGGTAATAAAAGCCAAAGCAACTAATGACAGCCCGTTCTATATCTCTCTGGGCGGGGGCCATGTGTCAGCAAACGGCCAAGAATACCAGATTACCACAGGCATGATTGCACCTCAGTCATCTTTATCAATGGATGTCAAAGGGCTTAAATCGCAGGTGTCAGGTGCGAAAATAAGCTACAGCGCAATTAATGATTATGGTGGCTCTATTAAAAAAGATGTTCAGCTGTAATTTCATAAATTGGCGGGATGCCAATTTATTCATCACTATTCGCCAGTCGTGGTTATTATTATGGACTTTAAACCGTCTTCATCACAGATTATTGTTGCCATCGGTCTGTGTGCATTCACGGCTTTGCCGGCGATGGCGGATGGGCCAGAAACAACGGGTAGCGTAACGGCCCAGGACAATACGTCTGCACCAGAACAGGTGCAGCAAAATAACGCTGATGCTATTGCGCCGCCTGCAGTGGCCGTAGCAGAAACAGTGGCTAATCTAACAGCTCAGGACAACACGTCTGCACCGGTACAGGCACAGCAGCAGAAAGTTGAAACCACAAAATCGCCTGAAGCGGTTGTGGAAAATAACCCGTCTGCAAGCCCGGTTGAGTCTGATGAAAGCTCCGACGCCGTTGAGTTTAGCGATCAGTTTCTGATGCCGGGCAGTTCGAGTGTGGATTTAAAGCGCTTCTCTAAAGGTAACCCGACGCCGCCGGGTACCTATAAGGTGATGCTGTATATCAATGATAAGCAGCTGGCTACCACTAACGTCGACTTTATTGAAAACGGCACGGAGCAGGCTTCGCCATGCATCACGACCAAACTGCTCAATATCATGGGTGTGGATTATTCCGAGTGGTATAAGCCGGATGAGAATGACGACGAAGAAACGGCCGCAAAGCGTTGTATTGATATCAAGAAATTTATCCCCGATGCGAGTCTGAAATATGACAACGGGGATCAACGTCTCGATATCAGTATTCCGCAGAAATACATTAAGTTTCAGCCGCAGGGATATGTCGATCCTTCCCTGTGGGAGGACGGCGTTAATGCCGCGATGGTCTCCTATGACGCAAACTATTACCGTACCGATAGCAACGGAACCGTTTCGCAAAGTGCTTTTGCCGGGCTGAAGTACGGCTTAAACATCGGCGCCTGGCATTTCCGCTCGCAGGGCTCTGTTAACTGGGACGAAGTATCCGGCGCGAAATATAACAGCCAGAATATCTACGTTCAGCGGGATATCACGGCGCTAAAAGCGCAGATGATTGCCGGGAACAGCTACACCAGCGGCGACAGCTTTGACTCGGTCAGTCTTAATGGTGTGCGCCTTTACAGCGATGACCGCATGCAGCCAAGCTCAATGAACGGCTACGCGCCGATTATTCGCGGCGTCGCAAAGACTAACGCCAAGGTTACCGTGAAGCAGAACGGCAATACGCTTTCACAAACCACGGTTCCGCCCGGCCCTTTTGAGATAACCGATCTTGCGCCGGGGAGTTCCGGTACCGGGCTTGACGTCACCATTGAAGAGGCCGACGGCAGCAAACGTTATTTCACCGTGCCATTTACCTCCGTGGTACAGATGCAGCGGCCCGGGACCAGCCGCTGGGAAATTGCAGCGGGCCAGTTTAGCCAGGATAACCTGTTCACCAAACCGTATATGGTTCAGGGAAACTATTATCACGGCATCAATAACACCTTTACCGGCTACGCTGGCGTACAGGCAACCAACAGCGGTTTCTATGCCGGGCTTCTTGGCCTGGCAATGAATACCCCGATCGGCGCCTTTGCTTTGGATATCACGCAGTCCTCGGCGATGGTACCGAATGCCGACAATATGAAAGGCCAGAGCTTACGTGTGACCTACAGCAAGCTTATCGAGTCGACTAACACCTCGTTTAACGTGGCGGCATACCGTTATTCGACAAGCGATTACCTGACGCTGAGCGACGCCGTACAGATGATTGACGACGTCAAAAATGGCGTGCTCAAAGACCGTGACGACTATCGCGGGCTACGCAGCCAGGTCCAGTTGAGCCTCTCTCAGCCGCTCGGAACGCCGGAGGATAACTATGGATCCCTTTTTCTGAGCGGCAGCTGGCAGGACTACTGGGGCGTGGACAAGCTGACAACCCAGTTTACCGGCGGCTACAGCGGCTCGATGGGAAGCTGGGGCACATACAGTATTAACCTTCAGCGCAGCTACGATCGAGATGGAAACAAGGATGACAGCGTATACGTCAACTTCAGCATTCCGCTGCAAAGGCTATTTGGCGGCAATTTGGGCTCACCGGAGCGCCCACTTTTCGACACGCTGAATGCCAGCGTGAGCAGCGATATGAAAGGCGGGGCGCAGACGAACCTGTCCACCAACGGCCTTTCCAATGATGGCAGGGTCAGCTACGGCATTAACACGGCATACAATGTTGTTAAAGATGACAAAAATCTTGGGCAGATAGGCGGCTTTGGAACCTACAACTCACAGTATGGTCCGCTGAGCGCTTCAGTTTCTGCCGATAATAATCACGGCCGCCAGTTCTCTCTGAGCAACAGCGGCGGCGTTGTTTTGCATTCGGGCGGGGTAACCTGGTCGTCGGAAAGTATCAGTGATACGGACAGCATTGTGATCCTGAATGCGCCAGGCGCGCGTGGCGCCAAGGCGAGTAGCGGCTTTGGCCGTATTGATTCACGCGGCTATGCCGTAAGCACGGGGTTATCGCCCTATCGTGAAAATGATGTCGGCATCGATATCAGCGATATGGACGCCGATGTTGAAGTGGAGAATACCAGCAGTAAGGTCGTTCCAAGAGCGGGCTCCGTGGTGCGCGTGAAGTTCGACACCGTAGAGGGGCAGTCGGTGCTGATGAATCTGCACCGTATCGACAAGGGCTTTATTCCTCTGGGCGCAACGGTCACCACCCTGGACGGGCGTGAAGTCGGTTCCGTCGGCCAGGCAGGCCAGGCATTTGTTCGCGGTATTGACGCGAGCGGAAAAATTAAAGTGGTTTGGGGCGCGACAGCAGATCAAAGCTGTATTGCAACTTACGATTTGCAAACCAGCACCAGCGCCATGCGCGCCACTATCATTCTTGATGATGTGAAGTGCATTCCGCTGGCGGAAGTTAAATAAGATGAATATTACATTTGACAGGGAGTCAATAAAAATATGCAAGTAAAATATCTATTATTGAGCCTGCTTTTATGTTCATCGGTTGCCTATTGTGATGTGGCAAGTACAGCCTTCAACGTTTCTGCGAATGTTATCAGCAATACCTGCTCTGTTACGGTCGCAAATAATACGGTGACCCTGGATGCGGTAACGAAAAGTTATTTTGATGTTAATAATTTAACACCGCAGCAGTATAACGGTGGAACCACGTTTTCGGTGCTGGTGAATAATTGTGGTCAGCCGGGGAGTCTTGATAGAAAAGTGCTGCATATATCATTTGAGCCGCAGGGTGGCGTATTCCCACCGCAGAGCAATCAGGTATTTATGAATGAACTGTTACCGGAAAACGGCGGCGCCGTTGGCGTCGGAATTACTGTATTTTCTGCAGATGCTCAGATGAATGTTTTAAATGCCGACGGGACATCCGATATCACCTATGACATTAACGGACAGTCGCCGGACGAATTTCAAAAACCCTACGATTTTGTCGCACGGTACCAGGCGCTGGGTGACGTCACGCCGGGGCAGGTGAAATCAAGCGTGCTGGTGGGAGTAATGTATGATTAAGTTTATGAAGCGCCATGCCGAGCTATTATTTGTAATCACGGTGCTTGCCTCCTGTTTATTAACGCTGCCGATGGCGAAAGCCGCGGAGGCAAACTGTTATTTTAACAGCGGCACGGGTGACCAGATATTAAGCCTGAATGGCATAGGAAAAATAGACGCTCAGGGAAGCGTGTCTCAGGCAACGCAGATTGGTAAAGGCGAAGGCTACGCGTTTGGGCACACCGGCTCCGTTTGTGAGTCGGGGAGTAACGGTGGTTCAACGACCTTATGGTATAAAAATGGTGTGGTTTCCGCTTCTGCTGGGGAAGTTAAAAGCGCGCAGGGGGAAAGTACGCCTTTATTCGCGACTTCGGTTCCCGGTATTGCCTATACGCTTCAGGCGGTATCAAACACCGGCATCAGCGTATATGTTCGTCCCGGTACTTCCGCTAGCTGGCAAAGTTTGGGTGGATATTCCTCAAGCCAGCTTGATGGGGCAACGTGGCGCTATATAGCGAAGCTTTATCAGCTGCCGGAATATAAGACTGGGGTGAAAGAGCGCCCCGTAGTTTCTATGGCAACGCTCGCCAGCTTTAATCTGGGGGATGCGACACAAGAATCACGTAGCGTGAATTTGAAAAGCGGGCAGAATTCACTGGGCATGTTGATGAGTTCACCCACCTGCACCAGCGCAATAATTGCTCCGGCCGGCAATGTCTCTGGCTCCGTGCTTAATCTTGGAGATTATCACGTCAGCGATTTGAACGAAATGAACGATCGTACCGTTCCTTTTGAGATTGGGCTATCGGGCTGTAGCGGCGTGCGCGCTGTCGTTGTTTCGGTGACAACCTCGAATACGGTTTACGATCAATATTATATTGGCCCGAACCCCGGTAGCGGTGGTAGCGGCCTCGGCGTGCGGATCGGCGGCGCGGGCAATATTACGTTTAAACCCAATGACAGCACCTCTTTTGCCGAGTATTCGGGGACAAACTTGGTAGCCGTCACGGATTCAAGCTATCTGCTGGAGCTAAGAGCTTTTCTACATAAAGTGAACGATGGGCAACAAATTAAGGCCGGTGAAAAATTTGAAGCCACCATGACTTTTAATATTACTTATGAATAATGCCAACTTAAATTTATGAGGGTGCTTATGTCAATAAATAAGATATTATCTCAATGGAGAGGGGCCGTAATGATGGGCCTATCTCTTGGTCTATTTCCTTTCCAGTCTATTGCGGATGTCACATCGACTTCGCTAACTGTTTCAGCAAATATTATTGCTACAACATGTGAAATGAAATTAGTGGGCACAAATAATAGCCCGACAAACATCACTATTAGTAGTGGTACTAACGACGGTGGTGTATTTGGCGCAGATGAGCTTGCTGCGGGTAAGGTTTTCACGGATTTTAGCCTTGAGATTATAGAGTGTTCATCGGGTGCAACTATCAAAACGTCTGTTACCGGTACGCCACTAGCTGAAGATAACCACTATTTGAAGTCCCCTAATTCCTCACCAACCTCTAGCACTAATGTTGGGGCGAGTATTTCAAGAGTCTCAGCGCCAGACTCTAATTTTGTTATAAATCCTGTAAATGACAGTGATAAAATACTCTGGACTGCTGATGAAATAGCGAGTAAGAAACTTGCGCTTCGAGTTACTTTAAAAGACCTATTGGCAGATGGAAGTGTCAGTCAATATACAGGGACATTTTCGACCCAAGCCGTGTTCAGTTTTGAATATCAATAAAGGTATCTTTATGAAAATAAATTTTGCGACCTGTATGTTTTTTGCGATATTAAACACAATATGCCCGAGTGTTAGCGCTGCTATAAGTGGCACGTCAAGCTTGCAGGCTGATATTTCTGCCACTATTCAACAGGGGTCGTGTTCGATATATGTTTATGATACTGGCGGTCGAGTTGTAAATTCGGTGGATTTGGGTGATATCTATGCTTCGCAAATTAAAGCAGGAGTTAAGGTGACTAAGGTAGTAACGTCACAGGGAAATCGTTGGTATAAAATTGGCACCGGAAACTGTCATCAATCATCAGGTTCACCTGTAATTTATAACGTTACTCCTGGCGTTTGCGATGGAACTGGTTTTGTAAACCAGGCTGCAGGTGGTGACAAAAATATCGTTCTTGACCTTTATACTAAAACCACTGATGGGACCGATCCCGACTCCATCGTGCCAGGTTCGGAATTATCATGTACTGGTTCTACACCTATTTCAATTCCAGAAGACTCGAGTGGGAGAACCCGTTGGCTGCAGTTCATGTTGAGAAAAGCTGATGGAGCTGAAACTTTGCAGGAAGGTTCATTTATGGTGCCGTTAACATTTACGGCAACGTACAATTAAACTATCAAAATTTTTCAGGAATTATAGCGAACCTAATAGTTAAGGAAAACTATGTTTAAACTCTACGGAAAGAATATTGCTGTATCGAGCGTTGTTTTGGCTTCCCTTTATTCATTTTCAGGGATGGCTGCTGAAACGGTAACGGACACTGTAACGCCAGCCCGAGCGTCGTCTGCTCCCGCTGCAACGCCAAAAAAACCTGCAGAACCAGCGAGTGCTTTGTCTAAAGAGCCTGAGGCCGCAAAACCAGCGGAAACGCCAGCAGTTTCCGCTGGGGCCAAAAAGACCGTTTCCGAGCTGTTGGATGGGCTGCCGACCGAGCCCGCTACGGTGATACTAGCTGAACCGGTACCAGGGGCAAATACCCAATCCGAAACCATTACGCCTATTGCTTCACCGGAACCTGAATTCTCCCTCGACAGCGAAGAGCAAAAGCGCTCCTACGCCACCGGCGTGGCGATGGCGCACTACATTCAGGGAAACATCGAGCGGCAAAAAGCGCTGCATATGACCCTCAATCGCGATCTGCTGATGCTCGGCCTGCGCGATTCGTTCAGCAAAACGTTGAAAATGAGCGAGCAGGACATTCAGGCCACGCTTACCGCCGTCGATGAGCAGATTGCCGTGCTCAGCAGGGCGGAAGAGGCCAAAAAAGAGCTTGCCGACGCAACCTTCGTCGAGAACTTTGCCAGGCGCGAAGGGGCGAAGAAAACCAGCAAAGGCCTGCTGTATATCATCGATAACAAAGGCGAAGGCGACGCGCTGAAGGACAGCGATACGGTTGAGATCACCTACAAAGGCACGCTAACCGACGGTACGGTCGTCGACGGCCCGCAGGTTGAAGGGGCTAACGAAGTGTTCCAGGTGGGCAAAATGCCGCCGGTGCTGGGCGATGCGGTCAAGCTGATTCGTAAAGGCGGGCAGGTTACCCTGCTGCTGCCGCGCGGCAGCGTCAAAAGCGGGGACGAGAAGGTTGCGAAGTCCCCGACGGAAACGGTGCTGATTTACACCGTGTCGGTAATCAACGTGAACAAGCCGTAATATATTCGTAGGGTGGATAAGCGAAGCGCCATCCACCAATGCAAAAAAAGGGGAACGCTTAGCGTTCCCCTTGTGCTATCTCAATTCCCCGTCAAAACAGTTTCTTGCGCAGGCTGTGCAGCAGGGTGTTTTTCTCCGGCGGCTGCGGGTTTTCCAGCGCCTCGATAATCACCTTCGCCGCGCGTTCCCCGGCGTTACCGTCCTGGAAGGCGTCGCAGTAATGGCGGCGGACCTCCGCAAGCGGGGCTTCCAGCGCCTGCCAGTCAAACTTGTCCGACAGGCAGTCGCGCAGCCGCGCCATATCGCTCACCGTCGGCAGCAGGGTACGAATCTGCTGCTCGGCGCTAAAGGGGTTGCTGTAGGTCGTGTCGCCCGACACCAGCTCGTCCATGCCCTCCCACTCCAGCAGAATCACCTTTTTGCCCGCGTGAATCGCGTCGAAGATAAACCCGCTGTTGTCCGTCAGCACGTAGTCCGCGCGCTGGAGCAGCGGCAGCGTCAGGTCGTGGCGGGTGACGCGCTTCTTCAGGTGGCGCTGGGCGTGCGCCAGCATCTGCGCCTCTTCGCCCCGGCACTGGGTGCCGTGATGCAGCTTGATAATCACGTTGTAGTCGCGGCTCATGCGGCCAAGCTGCTCCGCCCAGTGCGGGATCGAGCTTAGCGCGCCGAAGGTTGGCGCGTAGAGCAGCGTCGGCTTTTTGGCGTCCAGCTTCAGCTCGTCGAGCGCGGCCGCGTTGATATCCTGACGGTGCCATTTATCGAAGCGCGGGTTGCCGACGACGTGCGCGTTGCCGTTGATATCCAGCGCCTGCCGGCTGTATTCGCCGTAGCAGAGAATATGGTGGTAGAAGGCGTTCCACCAGGCGTGGTTCCACGACTCCTTCGCCAGCCCGTACATCGTTCTGACCTGCACCGCGCCGAGGCCGTTTAGCATCGGCGTGTAGTAAGGACTCACCAGGCACGCGTACTGCTGCTTGCGGTTTTTAGCCTCGGTCAGACGGCTGCCGCTTATACGCTTATCGTCAATCTGCGGCAGAAGCTGGCACATCTCGTCGAGCAGCGCCTTCGGCACGACGTCGCTAATCAGCAGGTCGCAGCGGTAGCCCGCGTCCAGCAGCCTGCCGATAAACGGCTTGTAGAGCTGGTAGTGGAAGGCGGTTTCCATATAGAAGCCGATGGTTTTCCCCAGCTGGTTGCTGATGGGAACCTGCTTTTCCTTGTTCTTTTCCGCGATATGGTTCTTGTTGATTTTGTTGAAGTAAAAATGAATGTTGTCGGTCTCTTTGCCTTCAATGTCGCTAAAGCCCGCCCGCTGATAGCTGATGCTCGGGTAGAACGACAGCCATTTGCCCTGCGCCTGAATCGCCTGCCAGCGCGACTCCAGCACCCTCGACGGGTCCTGCGCCATCTGGCCGTGAAGCGTGGCGTAGTAAGGGCGATTCACGAGGTAAGCACACACTTTTTCGCAGTCGTTGGCGCGAATTATCCCCGGCAGGCTCTTCATCGTCTGGCCTTCTTTCACCTGGCCGCCCAGCAGCACCACTTCCCAGGCAAAATGCGGCAGGGCGTTAAGCAGCTGGTTGAAGGCGTTGACGTGCTTTTGCTGCTTGAGCAGCAGCGCGTCGTCTTCGAGCAGCAGGTAGTTGGCCCAGCCTTCACGGCTCGCCATCTCCAGCACCCGCTGATGGGAAAGGCTGCGGCCCAGCGCGCCGTCTTCGTTTTCGCAGGCGCTAAAGCGGATGATTTTGTCGGCGGGCACCTGAAGCTGTTGCAGCTCGTCCTGCATCTGCTGCCAGCGGTCGGCGCGCGCGTCGCGGTTGATCACGACGATTTTTTCGATGTGCTGCCACTGCACCGGCTGGCTGGCGGTGGCGTTGTGCAGGCTTTGATACCAGGAAAGCAGCATCGGGTCGCGCACCCGGTCGGTCACGCTTTCGCCGGTTGCCTCGCTGCTGCCGAGCACGAAGTCCTTATCAAAGGTGTTGTGGCTGTGGGAGACGCACAGAATGGTGCGCTCGCCCGGCAGCTGAAGCGGCGTAACGCTGAAGTTGTTAGTGAACGCTTGCTCTTCACCCAGATTGCACTCGTCGTCGTAACGGTGCTTCTTCAGGTAGTTACGGTGGTAGCAGAAGGTGCCGTTAAGAATATTGTTATCGCCGAAGCGGTGCGTTTTGAACACGCGGTTGATATGGCTATACCAGATGGGGATCTGGTCAGAGCCGGAAATCAGCGCCCGGTGGCGCTGCATCATCTCGATGGTGTAGGAGATTTTATCCGGCGGATAGTAGTCATCGTCGTCCATGCAGACGATGTATTCCCCCTGCGCCAGCTCGTTGAGCTTATTGCGCTTCGCGCCCAGCGACAGCCGCTCCGGGTGGTGAATATAGCGGATGTTCTGGCCCTGCGGGTTATTGCGCGTCAGGGCGTTAATGGTCGCCAGGTTGCTTTCCGGCGAGTCGTCCAGAATCACCAGCTCGCGCCGGTCTGCCGGGTAGTCCTGATAGCGGAACATATACAGCAGATAGGGCAAAAACGCCGCCCGGTTCCAGGTAGGCGTCACCACGCTGACGAAAGGTTTTTCGCGTCCGGTTGCCGGGGTGACGGTGTTCAGCAACTGGTTAATCAGGTTTGGTTTTGCGTTTGAGTCAGACATAGCTTACGGCGGGCGCCTGGTGAAAGTGAATAAAACCGGCTCAGCGAGTCAGCAGGGAAAATGCGGCCAGCAGCTCGTCTTCAAGCGGCGTCTGGTGCAGCGATTCGCGCTCGGCCGGGTGCGCGTGGCGCCAGGCTTCGAACAGGCTAAACAGGCTGAAAATCTGTTCTGCCACAAGCTGCGTACCGTCGAGAACCCACAGGCTGAACAGGGTGCGCAGCAGGAAGTAATCGCTTACTAGCTCAAGATAATTCTGCGTCAGGGACAGGCTATCGTGCTGCGGGAAGGTGTCGTGGTACAGGCGGTACACCAGATAGTTGGTCCACAGCCATGGCCGTTCGGCAAACGCCTGCTGGCCCTGCGCGTCCCAGATTTCCGCAAGCTGCTGCTGCATCAGCGCTTCGCTGTTGCTGTCCTGCAAGGCCAGCAGGTTAACCTGCAGCGGCAGGCTCATTTTGCGCGAGCAGTCGACGAGGTTATCCCACTCCAGCGAATAGCCGCCCAGCGCGGTGATCAGCTGACGCTGCGCCAGCGGAAGCGGCGGCAGCTGGGCAAACATCTCCTGCAGCGTGCCGGTTGCCGCGTGCGCCGCAAGCTCGGCGGGCAGGCGTTTAATCATCGCCACGTCGTTCGGGGATTTCTGCGCCATGGAAAGCAGCACGCCCAGCGCGTAAAGGCGCAGCTCGATGCCGATGTCCGCAAGCGTGACGATATCCAGCGCCGCCTGGTTTAGCGCCTGCATGCCTTCCGGCAGCGCCTTCGCCTCGTCGTTCGCGTCAATCATCTCTACGTGCAGCACAAACGCCTCGGGCGATCCGAGCACCGCTTCGCAGCAGCGCGGGTCGTCAAGCAGCAGGCTGCGGCGGGTTTCGTGCCGCCAGCTAACGGCAAGCGCGTGGGTGGATTCAGGGTGCTGCTGAAGATACTGACGAACGAACTCGGGTTCGTAACATTCAATCTGGCTCATAGTGTTCTCTTGCTATTTAATTACCGATGCGGGGTTATTGGCAATATTCGTGCCAGTTTTGATTGTTTATGTTTTTCAATGGGATGTGGGAGTTCGGTGCGTTTTGGGGAAGGGGAGTTTCCGGTGTTAAGTTTATTGGTCAGGACGGACGCCCTCACCCCGGCCCTCTCCCCCAGGAGAGGGAGAAAACCAATTGATCCCCTCTCCCTCAGGAGAGGGAGAAATCCGGATTCGATCTATCCCCTCTCCCTGAGGGAGAGGGTTAGGGTGAGGGGGAAATCCCGCCGCAGAAACCTAAATATGGCGCTGGTAAATAAAGTCCGGCTCGGTGCCCAGGAAAGCCTGCACGAACTCATACTGGCGGGTCAGCAGATCGCCATTCTTTTCGTTGTACGCTTTGCAGCTTTCGGCCTGGCGCTCCAGCAGCTGCCACCAGTCTTTTGCCGCCTGCTTCTGCAACGGCGGCAGCCAGTTAAACACCAGGTTAATGCCCGCGCTGTCGGCGGTGACGCCGAGCGCAACCAGCGTATTGCGGCGCTCGCGCGTGCCGAGGCTGAGCTGCTCATAGCTCTGGTTAATGCTTTCATTGACGGTGGTTAACGCTTCGCTGTCGCGTTTGATCATGCACAGTCTTTGTTGCTCCAGCAGCCTTCTCAGCTGCTGGTAGCCTTCTTCATCGGTACGAATACCGCGCAGCAGGCTTTTAACCTGCTCGAGTTGCTTGCTCATCTCGGTTGCTCATTATTTCTGGAAAAAGCTCAACATCGAGGAGGCCAGTTCGTCGGTATCTACCGACATCGTGCCTGCGGCCAGTACCGCCTGCATCTGGGCCACCCTGTCGTAATCCACATCGCCCTGGCTGTCGTTGTTCAGCGTTAGCTGAGCGGTTTGCAGCCCGTTTTGGGTAATGTCATCGGCGCTCTGGGCAGGCGCAGCCTTGCCCGGTGCGGCTTTATCGGTTTTATTTTGCTGCTGGGTATTCGCAGCGCGCTGGGGTGAAGGCATTTGTCCAATCTTCATGCTGACCTCGGGCGTGAGCCAATAAATTTCTCTTATCCTGTGAAAGCGGCAGCGGGATCGGAAAACTTAAACCCCCCGGCAAAATAATTTCCGCAGGGCCCGCGCGCCTTACTCTACGGCCGTCACCTTCACAACCCCGGCATCTTCCACCGCGGCGGTAACGATGCGCTGGCTGTTGTCGTTGCGCACTTTTATCACGTCGCCCTTATGGCCGTTTTTCAGCGCCACCCCCGCCGTCTGGGCAGAAATGTCCCCGAACTGCGAAACGATGGTCACCGCCTCATCGCGCTTGACCAGCATCGGCATTTGCAGCTGTGCGCTTGAAATCGGCTTGTAGGCCATGAGCGTGCGTTTTGCGCTTAGCCCCACCGCGTCCTTTATCTGATAGAACAGCTCGCCGCGCTGGTTGCTGATGTTGAATTTTTTCAGGATCAGCGCGTCGGCGCTCAGCGCTTCGCCCCGCGCCACTTCCTCTTTAGGCATTACCACCGGCACGTACACGTCCGGCTTGACGGTCACAATCACGTGCCACGGCGCGGCCCCCGAGCAGCTCGCGCTGACGTTCAGGTGATTGAGGGTTTTTACGGAAAAGGGCGCGGCCACGATCTTCAGCGGTTCGCCGCAGGCCGGAAGGTTGGCCACCATCGGCGGAATAAACAGGTTCAGCTTGTAGCGGTAATCCTGCCACTGCTGCTGTTTGGCGAGCGCATCAAGCGATTTTGACACTTTGGCGATGATTTGGCCGTTGACCTGCTCGCGGGCGCTTTGCTGCGGCGGAACCGAAGCGCTGTGCGCGGCAAGCGGAAGGCAAATAAACAGCATCGCGAGGGTTTCCGGGAGGCAAAGCTTCCTGAGGAAACGGGTTTTCCTTTCGGCGAATAAATTACTCATAACATCATACCTTTCAATGACTTAAAAAACTGGCACGGAGATTGCTAAGAAAGCGTATCCGAGAGGATTCATTGAAGGAGCGTCGCGAGATATGAGTATTAGTTTTCAACAGGCATTAGGTGTACATCCGCAGGCGGTGAAGTTACGTCTTGAGAGGACCGAGCTTCTCACCGCAAATCTGGCAAACGTCGATACGCCAAATTTCAAGGCTAAAGATATTGATTTTGCCGCTGAGATGCAACGAGCAAATCAAACAAATTCCTGGGCGGAGCCCGAGGTGAAATATCGCGTCCCAATGGAGCCTTCGCAGGACGGTAATACCGTCGAGCTGAATACCGAACAGGCGCGTTTTTCCCAAAATAGTATGGATTATCAAAGCAGTCTGGCGTTCCTCAACCTGCAAATCAGCGGGCTGAGAACGGCCATTGAAGGGAAGTAACTATGTCTTTTTCTGACATCTATCAGATCTCTGGCTCGGCGATGACCGCCCAGACGGTTCGTCTGAATACCGTTGCCAGTAACATCGCCAACGCGGAGTCGCCGGCGGCGAGCGAAGCCACGGCGTACAAGGCGCGCAGCCCGGTTTTTGCGGCCGTCTACAACAACAGCCTGATTCAAAGCGGCCACCACGATATCGACGGGGCCAGCGTTCGCGTGCAGGACGTGGTGCAGAGCGGCAACGCCGTTCGTCGCTACGAACCGCACCACCCGCTGGCGGACAAAGACGGCTACGTCTACTACCCGGATATCAACGTGGTAGAGCAGATGGCCGACATGATGTCCGCCTCGCGCGATTTCGAAACCAACGTTGACGTGCTCAACAACGTCAAAAGCATGCAGCAAAGCCTGCTGAAACTTGGAGAAGTCTGATGACCAGCGCGGCAGCCGTAATGCATTCGCAGCTTGGGGCAAGCGCTCCGGCTGATAACACCCAGGCCCCGGCCAGCAACAATTTGGGCGCGGCGACCGATACGTCGGACACCAACGCCAGCAATAACGTCGGCGATGACAGCAGCGGCACGGCGGACACCGGTTCGACGTCCATGGCGGACACCTTTTTGACGCTGCTGGTGGCAGAAATTCAGAACCAGGATCCGACTGACCCGACCGATCCCACGGAGTACGTGTCGCAGCTTTCCTCTATGGCGCAGGTGGCGATGTCCGAGGAAATGTCGGTACAGATGAACACCGACTCGGTGCTGATGAGCAACCTGCAGGTGATGGCGCTCGGCAACCTGGTCGGCGATCCGATCATGGTGCAGGCCACCACGCTCGACGTTGGCGACAGCGCGATCCACGGCCGCATCACCCTGGATGACGCCTGTACCACGGTGGATATCCATCTGACCGACGACGCCGGTGACGACTACGACATCCCGCTTGGCCCGCAGTCGCCGGGGCAGGTGTCGTTCGACATCGACCCCGCCGATTACGGCATTCCACCGGGTGAATACCAGGTTTCCGTGGTGACCAACACCGGGGAAGAAGAGGTTCCGGTTGAGGTGCAGGGCGTGGTCAACGACGTGCGCATTCCTCTGGACGGCAGCACGCCGGTGCTCAACGTTACCGGCGTTGGCGAAGTGCCGTTCACCATGATCAGCCAGTTTGGCGTGCCCGACACGCCGGTTGTGCCGGACGACGGCGGCAACGACTCCGGCGGCGACGATACCGGCGGCGACGATACCGGCGGCGATACGCCACCCGTTGACGCCTAATTATTTGAAATTCAAGCAAGCTACTCGCACAGGAACAAAAAGTTTATGAGTTATGAAATTGCAGCGACGGGTCTGAACGCCGTCAACGAACAGCTCGACAGCATCAGTAACAACATCGCCAACTCCGGCACCGTGGGTTACAAATCGATGACCACCCAGTTCTCGGCGATGTACGCCGGTTCCCAGGCGATGGGCGTGAGCGTGAGCGGCACCGCGCAGAGTATTTCCCGCGGCGGTTCGATGGTATCGACCGGCAACGCGCTGGATCTGGCGATCAATAACGCCGGGTTCTTCGTGACCTGCGACAGCGCGGGCAACGTTTGCTATACCCGCGCGGGTAACTTCAGCACCAACAAAGACGGCTACATCGTCAACTCCACCGGCGACTTTTTGCAGGGCTACCCGGTTGACGCCAGCGGCACGCTGGAAACCGGTACGGTTACCGACCTGCAAATCCAGACCGGCAACATCCCGGCGGAAGCGACCGACAGCCTGACCTTCGGCGCAAACTTCGACGCCAGCGATGAGGCTATCGACACCACCGCCGTGCCGTTCGACCCGAACAACAGCGCGTCCTACAACGACACCTACACCACCACCGTTTACGATTCGCTGGGCAACGAACACTCCGTTTGCCAATACTTCACCAAAACGGCGGACAACACCTGGCAGGTGCATTACTCCTTCGACGGCACCGCGCAAACCAGCGCCAGCACGCTTTCCTTCGACCCGAACAGCGGCAAACTCACCAGCCCAACCACGCCGGTTGACCTGAGCTTTGACGTGCCGGGTGCCGCGCCTATCGATATGACGCTGGACTACAGCACCTGTACCCAGTTCGGCTCTGAGTTCTCGGTCACCACCAACACCGCCACCGGCTATGCCTCCGCCGAGCAGAACGGCGTGCAGGTCGACGACGACGGCAAAGTCTACGCCACCTACAGCAACGGCGAACGCATGATGCAGGGCCAGGTCGTGCTGGCAACCTTCCCGGACGAAAACGGCCTCGAAGCGGTAAGCGGCACGGCGTGGCAGCAAACCGGCGCGTCCGGCACGCCGCTGATTGGCGCACCGGGCACCGGCTCCTTCGGCACGCTCTCTTCCGGCATGGTGGAAGGCTCCAACGTTGATATCACCAATGAGCTGGTGGAGCTGATGAGCGCCCAGCGCAACTATCAGGCGGACACCAAGGTGATTTCCGCCAGCAGCCAGCTGGATCAGGCGCTGTTCCAGGCGATGTAACGGGCTAAAAAGAAACCGACATGGATCACTTAATTTATACCGCGATGAGCGGGGCGACCCACTCGTTAATGCAGCAGCAGATAAGCGCCAACAACCTGGCGAACGTCAACACCTCGGGCTTTCGCGCCGAGATGGAAATGTCGCAGAGCAACGATATCGGCGGAAGCGGCTTTTCCTCCCGCGTGCTGACCCAGGAAACCAAAAGCGGCGTCAATGACAGCACCGCCGCGGCGGAAAAAACCGGTCGCCCGCTCGACGTTGCGCTGGAAGGCCAGGGCTATATCGCCGTGCAGGACGCCGACGGCTCCGAGGTTTACACCCGTAACGGCAACATTCAGCAGGACGACCAGGGGCAGCTGACCATCGACGGCCGCCCGGTGCTGGGCGACAACGGCCCCATCGTGCTGCCGCCGAACTCGATTGCCTCTTTCGGCAGCGACGGCACGCTGTCGGTCACGCCTGACGACGGCGACGTGACCGCCACCATGGACGTTGACCGCCTGAAGCTTGTGAACATTCCGGTGCAAAACCTCGCCAAGAACGCGCAGGGCATGATGATCACCGCCGACGGCCAGCCCGCGGCGGTAGATGAAAACATCAAGGTCAGCGGCGGTTTTCTGGAAGGCAGCAACGTTTCCGCGGTGTCGGAAATGCTGGCGTCCATTTCGCTCAACCGCCAGTTCGAAGCGCAGATCAAAATGATGAAAGCGGCCGAGCAGCTCAGCGATTCGGGCAACCGACTACTACAAGGCTCCTGATTGGGAATTAACGTCTTATGAACTCAGCACTATGGATCAGTAAAACCGGCTTATCGGCAGAAGACGCCGAAATGAGCGCCATCGCCAACAACATCGCCAACGTGAACACCAACGGGTTCAAGCGCGATCGCGTGATGTTCCAGGATCTGTTTTATCAGACCCAGCGCGCGCCGGGCGGCATGTTGGATCAGAACAACGTTTCGCCAACGGGCGTGCAGTACGGCAGCGGCGTGCGTATCGCCGGGACGCAAAAAACCTTCACCGAAGGCAACATCGAAACCACGGATAACCCGCTTAACGTCGCCATTATGGGGCAGGGTTTTTTCCAGGTGCAGAAGGCCAACGGCGACACGGCTTACTCCCGTGACGGCAACCTGCAGGTCAACGCCGACGGCGTGCTGACCAACGCGCAGGGCCTGCCGCTTCAGCCAGAAATTGACGTCCCGGCGAACGCCACGGACATCACTTTCGGTGAAGACGGCACCATCACCGCGACGATGCCTGGCGAAACCGACCCGACCGAGCTTGGGCAGATCACGCTTGTGAACTTCACCAACCCGGCGGGCCTGCAGGCCGAAGGCGACAACCTGTATCTGGAAACCGCCGCCAGCGGTCAGCCGACCGAAGGTACGCCGGGCGAAGACGCGCTCGGCACCCTGAAGTCCGGCGCGCTCGAAGGCTCCAACGTCGATATCGTCAACGAAATGGTGGCGATGATCACCGTGCAGCGCGCCTACGAGATGAACGCCAAGATGGTGTCCGCCGCCGACGACATGTTGCAGTACATCAACCAGAACATTTAATTGCACGGTTGAGCGGTGAAAGGGGTGGATCGCGTTTCGCTTATCCACCCTACAACGCAAAACGTAGGTCGGGTAAGCGTAAGCGCCACCCGACGATTAAACCGCCCGACAAAACCCAAATAAATCTCTACCCGGAATCAACGTGAAAAAATATCTGTGGTTAATGACCTTAATTCCCCTGCTGGCCGGCTGCGAATCGCAGGCGCTGCTGGTGAAGAAAGACGATGAAGCCTACGCGCCTCCTAAGCTTGAGGCCACGCCGACCCCGGACGGTCGCGCGGGGGGCGTGTTTGAAACAAGGTACAACTGGTCATTAACCGCCGACCGCCGGGCTTACCGGGTGGGCGATATTCTGACGGTGATCCTTGAAGAATCCACCCAGTCGAGCAAACAGGCGAAGACCAACTTCGGCAAAAACAGCAGCGTGGATATCGGCGTGCCGACCTTCTTCGGCCACCCCGAAAACAACCTCGAAAGCTCGGCTGCCGCCAACCGCAACTTCGACGGCGGCGCAAGCTAGCAGCAGCAAAACAGCCTGCGCGGCTCAATCACCGTTTCCGTCCACCAGGTGATGCCGAACGGCGTGCTGGAAATTCGCGGCGAGAAGTGGCTCACCCTGAACCAGGGCGACGAATACATTCGCCTGAGCGGCCTGGTGCGTGCTGATGATATTCAGAACGACAACACCGTTTCCTCCCAGCGCATCGGCGACGCGCGTATTTCCTATGCCGGACGCGGCGCGCTTAGCGATTCCAACTCGGCGGGCTGGCTGACGCGTTTGTTCAACCATCCACTGTTCCCGATTTAACCCCGGAGTTTTTATGTTCTGTTTTAACCGCCGCAACATTCTGCTTAGCGCGCTTCTTTGCACGCTCGGTATCGGCCCTCTCGTGCCGGTGCAGGCGCAAACCCTGGAATCGCTGGTGGATATCCAGGGCGTGCGTGGTAACCAGCTCGTCGGCTACAGCCTGGTGGTAGGGCTTGACGGCACCGGCGACAAAAACCAGGTGAAGTTCACCAACCAGACCATCACCAACATGCTGCGCCAGTTTGGCGTCCAGCTGCCCAGCAAAATTGATCCGAAAGTGAAAAACGTCGCCGCCGTTGCGGTGAGCGCGACGCTGCCGCCGATGTACGCGCGCGGGCAGTCGATCGACGTCACCGTTTCCTCTATTGGGGATGCGAAGAGCCTGCGCGGCGGCACGCTGCTGCTGACCCAGCTCCACGGTGCCGACGGCGAGGTTTACGCTTTAGCGCAGGGTAGCGTGGTTATCGGCGGCATGAGCGCCTCCGGGGCGAGCGGTTCGAGCGTCACGGTGAACACGCCAACCGCTGGCCTTATTCCCAACGGGGCGTCGGTGGAGCGCGAAATCCCCAGCGATTTCAACATGACCAACGCCATCACGCTGAACCTCAAGCGCCCGAGCTTCAAAGACGCCAATAACATCGCCAACGCCATTAACCAGGCCTTCGGCGGCGGCATCGCCACGGCGAAAAGCTCCACCAACGTTGACGTGACCGCGCCAAACAGCCCCGGCGCGCGCGTGGCGTTTATGTCCCAGCTTGAGGACGTGCAGGTCAGCGCCGAACGTATTCGCGCCCGCGTGGTGTTCAACGCCCGCACCGGCACGGTGGTCATGGGCGAGGGCATTCAGCTGCACGCCGCCGCGGTTTCCCACGGCAGCCTGACGGTGTCGATCTCAGAAAACACCAACGTCAGCCAGCCTGGTGCCCTGTCGGGCGGGCGCACGGTGGCCTCGCCGCAGAGCAACATCAACGTCAACCATCCGAAGGCGCAGATGATCACGCTGCCGGAATCCACCAGCCTGAAAACGCTGGTCAACGTGCTGAACGGCCTCGGCGCGTCGCCTGACGACGTCATGTCGATCCTACAGGCGCTGCACGAAGCGGGCGCGCTGGATGCCGATCTGGAGGTGATCTAATGGACAAACTTGCAGGCGTGGGCGCACAGGCAAGCCCGGTAGGCGACGGCCAGAGCGAGGCCAAAATCCGCCAGCAGGATTTGGAGAAGGCCTCCCAGCAGTTCGAAGCGATTTTCATGCGCAACATGATGAAAGAAATGCGCAAGGTGAACGAGCTTTTCGACTCCAAGGACAACCCGTTTAACAGCGACTCGGTGCGCATGATGCAGGGCTTTTACGACGACACGCTGTGCAACCAGCTGTCGCAGCACCACGGCATCGGCATTGCGGAAATGATCGTCAAACAGCTTTCGCCGCACAACACCGACCCGAGCTGACGCCGCGTTTAAGAAACCGAACATCTGCGCCGCTGTATAGGCGCAACCAGGTAATTTATCAGCCGGACCTAAGCCCGGCGAGGAGCAGTAAATGGATATGATTAACATCGGCTACAGCGGGGCGAACGCCGCTCAGGTGCAGCTGAACGTGACGGCGCAGAACACCGCCAACGCCATGACGCCGGGCTACACCCGCCAGGTCGCGATGACCAGCACCATCGGCGCAAGCGGCGGTTCCGGCAATACCGCCGGGAACGGCGTGCAGGTGGACAGCATCTGCCGCGTGTCGAACCAGTACCTCGTCAACCAGGTGTGGTATGCGGCAAGCGACAACGGCTATTACAGCACCCAGCAGCAGTATCTGACCCAGCTTGAGGGCGTGCTGAGCGACGAGAACAGCAGCCTGAGCGGCGGCTTTGACAACTTTTTTGCCGCCCTCAACGAAGCCACCACCAATCCGGATGACTCCGCGCTGCGCGAGCAGGTCATCAGCGAAGCGAGCGCGCTGTCGCTGCGCTTTAACAACACCTGCGACTACATTGACTCGCAGAGCAGCCAGATAGCCAGCCAGGAATCGGCCACGGTGTCGCAGATCAACAGCCTGACCTCCGGCATCGCCAGCTATAACCAGCAGATCGCCGAAGCGGAGGCCAACGGCGATAACGCCTCGGCGCTGTACGACGCGCGCGACCAGATGGTCGATCAGCTTAGCTCGATGATGGACGTGCAGGTTAACGTCGACGACGAGGGCAACTACAACATCGCCCTGAAAAACGGCCAGCCGCTGGTGAGCGGGCAGAGCTGTTCGACGATTGAGCTTCAGGACAATCCCGACGGCTCGCAGAGCATGACGCTGACGTTTGCGGGCACCACCAGCAATATGACCACCGATACCGGCGGCTCGCTGGGCGCGCTGTTTGACTATCAAAACAAAGTGTTAAGCCCGCTGAACGACACCGTTAACAGCATCGCCGAACAGTTTACCAACGCGGTAAACAGCCAGCTCGCCGCCGGGTACGACATGAACGGCAATCCGGGCGCGCCGCTGTTTATCTACGACGCGTCCAACCCGGACGGCCCGCTGATGGTCAACCCGGATATCACCGAAGACGAGCTGGCGTTCTCCAGCGCGCCGGGGGAAACGGGCAACAGCGACAACCTGCAGGCGCTGATCGGCATCTCAAGCGAGCCGATGGATATCGACAACCTGGGCAGTGTCTCGGTGGGCGACGCCTGCACCAGCATCATCAGCAACATCGGGATTTACAGCCGCCAGAACCAGACCGAAGCGGAGTCGGCGAGCAACGTCTACAGCGAAGCGCAAAACCAGCAGGCGAGCGTCAGCGGCGTGAGCATGGATGAAGAGGCGGTGAACCTGATTACCTACACCCAGGTTTATCAGGCCAACCTGAAGGTTATTTCTACCGGTGCGGACATTTTTGACTCCGTTCTCCAGATGTTTTAATTAAGCGGAAGAGACTCCCATGCGTGTCAGTACTCAACAATCCTATACGTCGATGACCAACAGCTTTACCAATCTGTCCGGCGACCTCGAGCACGTCGTTGAACAGATGGCGACGGGCCAGCGCATTATTTTGCCGTCGGACGATCCGATTGCCGCATCGCGTATTACCCAGCTCGATCGCCAGCAGTCGGCTATCGATCAGTATCAGACCAACATCAAGTCGGTTTCTTCGAGCATGAGCCAGCAGGAAAGCGTGCTGGACGGCGTGAACAACAACCTGCTCGCCATCCGCGACGACCTGCTGCAGGCCGCCAACGGCACTAATACCTCAGATTCGCTGGCGAGTTTAGGGCAAGATATCCAATCATTGACGACATCAATGGTAGCTGCCCTGAATTATCAGGATGAAGACGGTCACTATATTTTTGGCGGCACCGTCAACGACCAGCAGCCTATCGTTTATCAGGATACCGACGGCGACGGCCAGGGCGACGAATATGTCTACCAGGGCAACGAAGATCACCGTACCGCCACCGTGTCTAACGGCGTAGAGATTGATACCAATGTCTCGGCGGGGGAAATCTTCGGCCAGGGCCTGGACGTGTTTAACAATCTCAACGATCTGGCCAACGAGCTGCAGGATCCGAATCTGGACACCACTGACCCGCAGGTTCAGACGGATATTCAGAATTCTATCGACGAGATTGACGCCACGGCGGATTCGCTGAACTCGGCCATTGCGAGCCTCGGCGAAAGTCAAAACACCATGAGCATGCTGAGCGATGCGCAGACCGGCGTCTCCACGTCAAACGACGAGCTGATCGGTCAACTTGGCGATCTGGATTACGGCCCGGCGAGCATTACCTTCACCGGCCTGGAAATGGCGATGGAAGCCACGATGAAAACCTATTCCAAGGTTAGCCAGCTGAATCTCTTTAGCGTGATTTAATCATTTACCCCGCCCGTGGCCTACCGGCACGGGCATACATCAGCGGATACTCCATGCAGGTTGGATTACACACTTCGACGCTTACCAATACCGGCGGGCTTGCCCCAACGACCGTAAAACCTCAGGGGGTGGTAAGCTCAGCCCCCGCGAAGCCAAAAGAGAACCTCTACGCCCACGAGTATCCGGCGTCACCCCTGCTCACCACGCGCCCGCAGCGCTACAGCGTACAGCTCAACGACCAGCTGACCACGCTGCAACAGGCGGACAGCTACCTCAGCAATCTTGAGCAAAAGCTGCTGGACTATCGCCACGCGTCAACGGGCGGCAGCAGGCGCGGGCGCGACGGCAGCGGCGCGCAGCAGCAGGCGACCGCTCTGCAAAACCTGCTCAATAACCGCACCAAACTCACCGGCGGGTCGGTTGACCGCCAGCTGATGCCGGTATTACAGGGCGAGGCGCAGGTGTCCTTCCGCGCGCCGGGGCTGGACGGGATCCTGAACGAAGACGTGCAGCCAGAGTCGCTGCTGTTTAGCGTGCATGACGGACGTAAAACCCAGCTTTCCGCCGTTTCGGTTAATGAAGATACCGATAGCCGCCAGTACTCCACGCAGGTTAACAACGCGCTGCGCCGCGTCGGCGTTCAGGTACGCAAAGGGCGCGAAGGCGTGACGTTTACCGCCAAAGAGAGCCAGTGGCCGCAGCTTGCGCAGTCGTTTTCCGTGCAGGGCGAGGGGCGTGAATTTCCGGCGAACGGTAAAACCAGGCTGAACGTGGCGGCGGAGCCTGCCGCTGCGGACAGGCTGTCGGAAGCGTTATCGACCGGAAACTGGAGTGCCGCGCAGGGCGCGGTGCAGGATACGCTGCATCAGCTTGGCGCACAGCGCGAGCAGCTCGCCGCGCAGCAGGAAAAGGCCCGTCAGCTTATCGACGGCATGTCGCGCTTCCCGGAAACGCAAAGCGCGGTGCAGGCGTCCGGCGCGCTTTCCACCTCTCTTGACCGCGCCACCCATAACTATGACGTGCTGGTGCAGGCGGTAAACGGCCAGGCCAACCTGTCAAAACTCACGGTGCGCGGCCTGCTACGTTAATCCTGCTGACACTTTGCCGCATCGCTATGCGGCAGGGTTTTCTCATCTACCATCAGCGTATCGCTGTCTTCAAACAGCACAATCTGGCGCGTATCGGACAGTGATTTTAACGATATGCGCAGGTTGTTGCTGCCCGCGTATTGGATGAACGGCACCAGCTCCGGGTCGATATCCGCGCCCTTATCCTCTTTCATTTTCACCAGCGCTCTGCCGCTCGTTCCCCCTTCGGGGCGGGCGCAGGGGGTGATATAGGCCGACAGCTGGGTGCTGCCGTCGCCGGAGCGCGAAAGGGTGAGCGTGCCGCCGTCCGGCGTCGGGGTAACATTCAGGTTGTAAATATGACTTTTCCCCGCCGCGAGATCGTAAATCCCCACCTGGGTGCGGGTTATTGCGGCCTGCGCCGCGGAAAACGGCACGGCGGGCGCAATAAAGGCCAGCGCCAGAAGCCAATTAGCGGCAGACGGGCATTTCATTCAGCGTCCTCTCTACTTCCTGATTAATGAGCTTGTCTAATTTTGTGATATCCGGCAGCCAGTTGTTGATATTCATCATCAGCTGGTATTCCGTCTGGCACTGGTTTTTCACCAGCAAATCTATCGATATCTTCTGCACCGAGCTGTAATAGTAAATCGTCATGCTGGAATGACGTGCGGCGAGCAGCTGATTAAGCGAGGTAAATAACATCGGCGCGCTTTTTGCGAGCGTCGGTAAGCCGCGTTCCGCGCCTCTGTGCTGCACATGATAAATTTTAATGGTCGGGTACGGCTGCTCAACTTCTTCAATGGTCAGGCTGCTTTCATTAATGGCGATAGACTGCGGCGCTTTGACAAAATAGGGGCGCAGCAGCCAGCCGCAAACCGCGATGACGAGCAGAACAAGCACCGTCACGGCGGCAGCCCTGCTTTTTTTCTTCTCCGGCCTGCGGGAATGCGCAGCTTCGCCAGGCGCTGGGGCAGTCTGCTCGACGCCCGGCGCGTTTTCTTCATCCGTTACGGCTTCAGGCGCCGCGTTTTCTTCTGCTAAAAGAGGCGCTGTCGCAGGCTCGTCGTCAAGCACAACGATGGATTCCTTGCTGAACAGGTAGCCTTTTTTTGGAATGGTTTTGATGACTTCCTGCTGCCTGCCGTCGTCGCCCAGCGCCACGCGCAGGGCGTAGATTGCCGTCGGCAGGCTGTTGTTGCCCACCACCCGGTTTTTCCACACCTCATTGATCAACGTCGCGCGCGGAACCACTTCGCCAGCGTGCTTTACCAGGGTTTCCAGAAGAATGAAATGAAACTCTCCCAGTCGCTGAACCTCGCCTGTTTCTACGTGTACCAGGGCGTTAAGCGAAGGCTCAAGCTTCCAGTTATTAATGCTTATCGTCATAGTTTTTATCTTATTCAAAAGCCAACGTTTCTAATGGTTTTATACGGTGAAAACGCCTAAGAAAAATCTCGTCCAATCTGATGTGCCAGGCTGAGTTGATTCTGGCACATAAAAAAACGTTGCGGACACAAATTAGTGATGGGGAATCATAAAAAACCAATATTTATCAGCCGTTGAAGATTTCTACAGAGGGAAGCGGCAGGGGAATTTAACGAAAGCGAATACGACTATCAATCTAAGATTATTCTCAATGTGTAAATTATTGTGTGCTGCCGGGTAGGGCGCTTATCCGGGGGTTTAAGGCACGATTAATCAATAAGATAGATGTTAATTTTATGTATTTTTGATTTTTTTATTCACCATGATGAAGGTTAAAAATTATCAACGCGGAGGATTTTTTGCCGCCGGGCTTAATTTTAGCGGCGGATAAACCGCTTTTTTCCCGCACGATCATCTCTTCTCTATGGAAGGAAAACATTCATGCTGTCTATTAATACCAACGCGGCCTCGATGGCGGCCGTCACCGCGCTTACCAATAGCAACACGTCGCTGAGCCAGTCTATGGAGCGCCTGGCGACGGGGCAGCGCATTAACTCCGCGGCGGACGACGCGGCGGGTAAACAAATTGCAACGCGCCTGCAAACCCAGTCCGACGGCATGGCGGTGGCGCAGCGCAACATCGCCGACGCCACCGCCATGCTGCAAACCGCAGACGGCAGCTTCGATGAAATGAACGACATCCTCGGGCGCATGAAAGATCTCTCCACGCAGGCGGCGAACGGCACCTACAGCGACGACGACCGCCAGGCGATGCAGTCCGAGTTCGACGAGCTGGGCCAGCAGATGTCCGACATGATGCAGAACACCACCTACGGCGGCACCAACCTGTTCAACGGCGCGTCCGGCCTGTTCTCCGGCGGCGGCGTAACCTTCCAGGTCGGCTCGGAGTCCAGCGACACCATGAAGGTGGATATCTCCGCAAGCGTGACGAACCTCACCCGCGATCTTTCATCTTTAAGCGCGTCGTTCACCAGCGATCAGGCGTCCAACGTTAGCGCAAGCGGCACAGAGCTGATGACCGCGTCTTCGGCGAACGCCACCATCAGCGCCATTCAGGGCGCGATGACCGACGTGGGCAAAATCCAGTCAACGCTGGGCGCGTCCGTTAACCGCCTGAGCGACACGGCGAACAACCTGCAAAACATGCAGGACAACACGGCCATCGCCATCGGCAACATTATGGATACCGACTACGCGGCGGAAGCGTCGAACATGTCGAGAGAGCAGGTGCTGATGCAGACAAGTATCACCATGCTCAAGCAGTCCAACAGCATGTCGAGCATGGTTTCCAGCCTGTTGCAGTAGCTGTGTCGCTTTTTGGTGGATGGCGGCTTGCGCCTTATCCACCCTACAAAACCATTAACCGCGGATCCCGTAGGTCGGGTAAGGCGTAGCCGCCACCCGACAAAATGGTGGATGGCGCTTCGCTTATCCACCCTACAAAACCGTTAACCGCGGATCCCGTAGGTCGGGTAAGGCGCAGCCGCCACCCGACAAAATGGTGGATGGCGCTTCGCTTATCCACCCTACAAAACCGTTAACCGCGGATCCCGTAGGTCGGGTAAGGCGTAGCCGCCACCCGACAATCCCAACCAACAATCCCAACCCCACACCCCCAAAAACCGCCAGCCGACCCTCGCCTAAAAATTTCTCAAAAAAAACGTCGCGCCGGTTTAATTTTTCCACCGCAGGGTCGCTTTACTGAGATATCTCGATTGAGAGCATCCAAACAACATTCAAGGAGCAGTACATGTTATCTATCAACACCAACGCATCTTCCATGGCGGCAGTGAACGCCCTGAACACCAGCAACGCCTCCCTGAGCCAGTCTATGGAGCGCCTTGCAACCGGTAGCCGCATTAACTCTTCTGCGGACGATGCCGCGGGCAAACAGATTGCAAACCGCCTGCAGGCGCAGTCAGACGGCATGGGCGTGGCACAGCGTAACATCGCAGACGCCACCGCCATGCTACAGACCGCTGACGGCACCTTCGACGAAATGACCGACATCCTGGGCCGCATGAAAGACCTGTCAACGCAGGCAGCTAACGGAACGTACAGCGATGACGACCGTCAGGCGATGCAGTCCGAGTTCGACGAACTGGGCCAGCAGATGTCCGACATGATGCAGAACACCACCTACGGCGGCACCAACCTGTTCAACGGCGCGTCCGGCCTGTTCTCCGGCGGCGGCGTGACCTTCCAGGTGGGTTCAGAGTCTTCTGACACCATGAACGTGGACATCTCCAGCAGCCTGTCTAACCTGACGTCCGACCTGTCTTCCCTGAGCGCGTCGTTCACCAGCGACCAGGCGTCCAACACGGCGGCAAGCGGCACCGAACTGATGACCGCGTCTTCTGCGAACGCCACCATCAGCGCTATTCAGGGCGTGATGACCGACGTGGGCAAAATCCAGTCTACTCTGGGTGCGTCCATCAACCGTCTGGGCGATACCGCCAACAACCTGCAGAGCATGCAGGACAACACCGCGACCGCTATCGGCAACATCATGGACACCGATTACGCGACGGAAGCGTCCAACATGTCGAAAGAGCAGGTTCTGATGCAGACCAGTATCACCATGCTGAAGCAGTCCAACAGCATGTCCGGCATGGTATCCAGCCTGCTGCAGTAATCGACTTTTTAAGTCGCAAAAAACCATCGCTGGGGGGCGGTGGTTTTTTTTTGCCTGCGGAAAGCGTTGCGGTGGATGGCGGCTTGCGCCTTATTCACCCGACAAAATGGTGGATGGCGCTTCGCTTATCCACCCTACAAAACCGTTAACCGCGTATCCCGTAGGTCGGGTAAGGCGCAGCCGCCACCCGACAAAATGGTGGATGGCGCTTCGCTTATCCACCCTACAAAACCATTAACCGCGTATCCCGTAGGTCGGGTAAGGCGCAGCCGCCACCCGACAAAATGGTGGATGGCGCTTCGCTTATCCACCCTACAAAACCATTTACCGCGGATCCAGTAGGTCGGGTAAGGCGCAGCCGCCACCCGACAATCCCTCCCGACACCCGACACCCGATAACCCACCCGACACCCGATAACCCACCCGACACCCCACAACCCCACAACCCCAAAAACCACTACCCGACCATCGCCTAAAAATTTCTCAAAAAAATCGTCGCGCCGGTTTAATTTTTCCGCCGCAGGGTCGCTTTACTGAGATATCTCGATTGAGAGCATCCAAACAACATTCAAGGAGCAGTACATGTTATCTATCAACACCAACGCATCTTCCATGGCGGCAGTGAACGCCCTGAACACCAGCAACGCCTCCCTGAGCCAGTCTATGGAGCGCCTTGCAACCGGTAGCCGCATTAACTCTTCTGCGGACGATGCCGCGGGCAAACAGATTGCAAACCGCCTGCAGGCGCAGTCAGACGGCATGGGCGTGGCACAGCGTAACATCGCAGACGCCACCGCCATGCTACAGACCGCTGACGGCACCTTCGACGAAATGACCGACATCCTGGGCCGCATGAAAGACCTGTCAACGCAGGCAGCTAACGGAACGTACAGCGATGACGACCGTCAGGCGATGCAGTCCGAGTTCGACGAACTGGGCCAGCAGATGTCCGACATGATGCAGAACACCACCTACGGCGGCACCAACCTGTTCAACGGCGCGTCCGGCCTGTTCTCCGGCGGCGGCGTGACCTTCCAGGTGGGTTCAGAGTCTTCTGACACCATGAACGTGGACATCTCCAGCAGCCTGTCCAAGCTGACGACCGACCTGTCTTCTCTGAGCGCGTCCTTCACCAGCGACCAGGCGTCCAACACGGCGGCAAGCGGCACCGAACTGATGACCGCGTCTTCTGCGAACGCCACCATCAGCGCTATTCAGGGCGTGATGACCGACGTGGGCAAAATCCAGTCTACTCTGGGTGCGTCCATCAACCGTCTGGGCGATACCGCCAACAACCTGCAGAGCATGCAGGACAACACCACGACCGCAATCGGCAACATCATGGATACCGATTACGCGACGGAAGCGTCCAACATGTCCAAAGAGCAGGTTCTGATGCAGACCAGTATCACCATGCTCAAGCAGTCCAACAGCATGTCCGGCATGGTGTCCAGCCTGCTGCAGTAATCGGCTTTACGCGTCAAAGAAGACCACCGCCCAGGCGGTGGTTTTTTTTAGCCCCCGATCCGGGAAAGGACGAAAACTTCCTTCCGGGAAAGCGGAAAAAACGTTTCCCTCTGTTTTTAATTCATTGAAATTAAACAATAAAATAGTTGGCACGCGAATTGCTAATTATCAGCCATGAAACCTGAACGGAGTACACACAATGATTAATCCAAGAACGATAGCGAAAGAGCTTGCCATTCTGGATGTCTCCTCACGGGCCGGACAGCTTGCACGTCAGCAACAAGATCTTAACGCCCAGTCCAGCGGTTTGGACGATTTAGAAAATGCGTTAAGCAGCTTCCAGACGGCGGTTGACGCCCTGGACAGCTCGACCGACGGGCCAATCGTTAATACCGCGTCCTCAAACCAGGACACGGCGACCATCACCGCGAACTCCGAGGCGCAGACCGGGACGTATACCTTCTTCGTCGACCAGATTGCGACCGCGCAGCAGACCACCTATTCGTTTGCCGACGGGGATATCCCGAGCAGCGGCACGTTCAGCATCACGATGGGCGATAGCGAAATGGATATCGACCTTTCCCAGTCCGACGAGGACGGCGACGGGGCGGTAAGCGTGGGCGAACTGGCGGATGCAATTAACGACTCCGAGGACAACCCCGGCGTTACCGCCTCCATCGTTAAGACCAACGGCTCCACGACGCTGATGTTGACCAGCGATGAAACGGGCGCGGCGAGCAGCTTTAGCGTGTCCGCCAGCGGCATCGATGCGAATTCGGCCTTCGCCACGGAGATGAACAGCCCGAAAAACCTCTCGACGTCCCAGGACGCGATTATCTATCTCGGCAGCTCTCCGGACGACGGCATCGAAATCACCAACAGCACCAACACCTTTGACGATGTGATCCCCGGCGTGTCGATGACCTTCACCGAACCTTCCGAGGACGGCAAGCCGATGACCATCACCGTGAAGAACGATGAAGGGGCCACCGAGGAAAAGGTGAACACCTTTGTCGACGCCTATAACTCGCTGGTCGATGACTTAGCCGATCTGACGAAAAACGGTGACGCTGCCAACGACATTGCTGGCGGCCCTTTTGCGGGCGACTCAGGTATCTCGGCGCTGCAAAGCCAGATCCGCAACATCACCCACAACTCCTTTGACGGCGTGTCGATCATCGATTACGGCATCACGCTGGATAAAGACGGGCACCTGCAGGTCGATTCCGAAAAGTTTGACGACGAGATGGAGAAAAACCCGGACGGGCTAAACAACATTTTTGTCGGCCCCGGCAGCATGAGCGAGCAGATCGACGACGTGCTCGACACCTACCTCGACGACAACAACGGCATCATCATGCAGCGCCAGGCGACCATCGACGATCGCACCGATCAGATTGCCAGCGAAGCCGACGAGCTGAAAAAGACTTACAAAACCTCCTACGACCGCTATCTCAACGAGTTCACCGCGACGATGGTGGAAATTGAAAGCATGACCATGAGTATGGCCGCCTTCGCCTAAAAGGCTAAAGAAACAAAGGGTTAATTAAATTATGTACGCTCAAGAAAACGGCTATTCCCAGTACAAAGAGATGGATTTGGCCTCTCGTACGGCCTCTGCCTCACCGCTGGATCTCGTGCTGGTGCTTTATGCCGGGCTGCTCGATGAGCTGGAACGCGCCAAAAGCCACATCGAAAGCAAGCGCTACGAACGCAAAGCGCAAAGCATCAACAAAAGCATCGACATTTTGAACGCCCTGACCAGCTCGCTGGAGTTTGAAACCGGCGGCGACGTGGTGCTGAACCTGGCGCGTCTTTACGACCACTGCGTTTACCGCCTCTACGAGGCCAGCGGCCAGCTCTCGGTTGAAAAAATCGATGAAGTGATCCTCATCCTGACCAACCTGCGCGAAGGGTGGGAAGGGCTTGCCAAGAAGCTGGGATAAGCGATGAGCAGCGATGAACTACGCCAGCAGCTGCTTGGGCTACTGGACGCCATGAACGAAGCGCTGGACAAGCAGCGCTGGCGCAAAATGCCCGCGCTTCACCAGCGGCTGATGCAGGTTTTTGCGCAATACCGCGCGCAGGAAACGTCGCAGGCCGCCCTCGATGAGATGAAGCAGACGTTGCACAACGGTTTTCAGCAGATCCTCGAACGACGCAGACAGCGTGCCGCGCTGCTGCAAAATCGCATGGCAAGCCATCGCGACCGCAGTGAAGGCATGCTGGCTTACTCAATGGTGAACCTGGTTTCGGAGCAATCATGAAAGACATTTCACTGGCCGCAGGCGGCCTGTTGCAGGCGCTGTCGGAAACCCCCGTGCAGGCAAACGGCGCGGCGGGCGAGCAGGCCACGGGCCGCTTGAACTTTACGCTTCCGGAAATGGCGTTAGACGCCATCGGCCAGCGCGTGCATGCGGCAAAATCCCCGGCGCACGATCCGGCTGCCAAAAGCGGCGACGATGACCAAAGCGCGCAGATGCAGATGCTGCTGTCGCTATTTCTGAACCAGGGCGCACCGGCTGAACCTGCCGCGCGTATGCAGCTCAGCACGCCGAACGCGTCCGGCAAACTGCTTCAGGCGCTGTCGCTGACGCAGGGCCAGCCGGCGCCGCTTGCGCAAAAGCAGAGCGGTTTTTTTTGCCAGCGTGTCGAACAAGACGGCTGACGAGGTGAAAGCGCAGATCGGCAATCTGACCGCCGGTGATTCAGCCAACAAGCTGTCGCCGAAGCTTCAGGCCGTGCTCGCTTCGCTGATGGCGTCCGCACCCGCGCAGGATACCGGCACGCCCGCCCAGCAGGCCCAGCTGGTGCAAAGCGCCGCGCAGAATCTGCGTGCCGTTGCGCCGCAGGCCGTCGCGCATGCCGCTCCGCAGAATCTAAAGGTGGACGCCGCGCCGCGTGAGAAAGCAAGCCGCGTTGCGCCGCGTATTGCCGCCGCCGATAAGCCTGCCGAAAAGCCGGAGGCGCAAAAGGGCAATCTGTCGGCAATGCTGCTGAACACCACGTTTGTGAAGCACGCAGCCACCGTCGATAACGCCGCCAGCGTGCCGGAAACGACTTTTAAGCTCAATACCCAGGGCGAAGAGTGGGGCGAACAGCTTACCGGCCTGCTGAAAGACCGCATCCAGTTCCAGCTTAACGAGCATCAGCAAATCTCGACCATCCGTCTTGACCCGCCCGCGCTCGGCAAGCTGAACATCTCTATTCAGCTGGATGCGGGCAAGCTGGTGGTGCACATCGACGCGTCCCAGGCCGACGTCAGCCGCACGCTCTCGCAGCTTAGCGACAACCTGCGCCAGCATCTGACGCAGCAAAACTTTATGCAGGTGGACGTGCAGGTGTCATCCGACGGGCGTTCCCAGCAGCAGTCCCAGCAGGGAAATCAAGGGCGCTCCCAGCAACAGCAGCAGATCGTATCCGCCGCCGAGCTTGAGAGTGAAGAAAACAATGGAAACCAGAACGAATCCGTTCTGATAAAAGTGTAATCAGACTATGAAAAAAACAATTTTAATCGGCTTATTGGTTGTCTTGCTCGCGGCGATCGTTGGCGGCGGTGCCGCAGCGGGGGCGATCTATTTTATGAAATCGTCCGCACCGGCCTCAGCCGACAGTAAAGCGGCGGAAAAAGCCAAGGTGAAAAAAGAGAGCCAGAATATTTTCGTTTCTCTTTCTGATTCCGTTGTCACTTTGCACGATGTTGATAATGACGATCACTACATGCTGGTTGAATTAGCGCTGGTGGTGGATAACGACGTTGCCTCTAAAAAGGCGCTGGCCGACGAGCCGCTTTATCAAAGTATTATTGTCGCCACTCTGGCGGACATGAAATATGAAGAGGCGCGCACGCTGAAAATTAGCGAGCTGCGCAAGCTGCTGACGGATTCATTAGCAAAAGAGCTAAGCAATCGTGAAGTGACTATTCCCTATAACGATGTGTTAGTGAAGAAAGTTGTCTTCCAGTAATGCTGGAAAATATGCGGAAATAATACGATGCAATTAGCCTATGACTCGCAGGAATTCCAGACGCTACCGTCTTTGACCCCCGCGCAGGAGAGCCAATATTTACAGGCCTATCTGCCGCTGGTGCGCAAGGTGGTACGCCAGCTTGCCCCACAGTGCAACAGCGTGATGGACAAACAGGACATGGAACAGATTGCCCTCATAGGACTGCTTGAGGCGATTCGTCGCTACGGCGCCCCCGATGCAGGCTTCGGGGGCTATGCCGTCCACCGCATTCGCGGCGCAATCTTAGACGAACTGCGCAGCCTGGACTGGCGTCCGCGCCAGCTGCGGCAGAAGTATCACCAAATCAGCGATTTAATTCGTGATTTGCGCAAGACGCTTGGCCGGGAACCCGAACTTGCCGAGCTGATTGCCGAAGGCGTTACGGCAGAGGATTACCGGGAATACCTTGACCTTGAAGGAGCAAACACGCTGGCAAGTCTGGATGAACTGCTCGGCGACGAGCACAGCGTTTTGCCTCTACAGGGGCGTAAGCTCGAAGATCAGATGATTACTCAGCACATGCTGAGCAAGGCGCTGACCACGCTTACGGAAAAAGAACAGCAGATACTCTTTCTCTATTATCAGCAGGATATGAACCTAAAAGAGATCGCGTTGGTGCTGGGGCTAACGGAGGCACGTATCTGCCAAATGAACAAAAAAATTGCCGAGAAACTCAAAGAGTATTTCGCGCAACGTTAATTAATTTATCTTGAATTGAGTACCCGCCGTGCGGGTCATAGAGGTTTATATGCAAAAGCTTTTAGGTTTATTGGTCGTGCTCGGCTGTGTATTTGGTGGCTATTACGAAGCCGGTGGGCAAATTGTCGCAATCTGGCAGCCTGCGGAAATCGTTATTATTTTAGGCGCGGGCTTCGGGGCGATGATTATCGGTAACCCGATGCACGTCTTAAAAGAAATTCTTCACCAGATTAAAGGCGTGATGAGTAAAAATAGCCTCGGCGCGGAATTCCAGCGCCAGCTTTTAATGTGCCTGTATGAACTGCTGGAAACCGTACAAAACGGCGGCCTGCGCATGCTCGACCAGCATATCGAACAGCCGGAAGAGAGCACCATTTTCCAGAAATTCCCCCAGGTTTTAAAACAAAAGCGCCTGGTGATGTTTATTGCCGATAACTTCCGCCTGATGGCGATGGGGAAAATCGACGCCCACGAGCTGGAAGGGATCCTCGACCAGGAGCTGGAAACCATCGAAGGCGAGCTGATGGCGCCGTCCCGTTCGCTGCAGCGTACCGCAGAAGCGATGCCGGGCTTCGGCATCTGCGCGGCGGTGCTGGGGATCATCATCACCATGCAGTCCATCGACGGTTCCATCGCGCTAATCGGCCTGAAGGTAGCGGCGGCGCTGGTGGGCACGTTCCTCGGCGTGTTCTTCTGCTACTGCTTTATGGATCCGCTGGCGAACTCCATGGAACAGCAGGCGCGTGCCGAACATTCGCTGTTGGAATGCGTGCGCACCGTGCTGGTCGCCCAGGCGGGCGGCAAACCGACGCTGCTGGCCGTTGACGCCGGACGCAAGCTGCTTCACCTGGCGTCTAAACCGACCTTTGCCAATCTGGACGCCTGGGTTAACGCGATGCTGGAGAATGAAGAGTAATGCGGCCGAATAAACGCGACCGGGGTGGTAATCACACCACGATCATCCGGCGGCAGATCAAAAAGAACCACGGCGGCCACCACGGCGGCGCCTGGAAAGTGGCGTTTGCCGACTTTACCCTCGCCATGATGGCGCTGTTCATGACGCTGTGGATCGTGAACAGCGTCAGCAAGCAGGACCGCGAAAATATCGTCGCGGCCCTTCACGGGCAGTCGGTCTTTGCGGGCGGCATGACGCCGTTAAATAACATTGGCCGCAAGGTCATCGTTAAAGGTATGGGCAGCCACGGCTCCAAGCAGGGCGGCAACAGCAACCATATCAAAGAGCTGGATTTGCTCACCGCGAAGGAAGCCAACACGCACACCGAACCTACCGTTGACGAGGACTCGGCGCAGAAGGCCATCAGCACCACGCAGAAAATGGCGCTCTTGAAGCAGAAATCCACCCGCGAGCTGGGCGAACTGGCGACCAGCATCAACGACATCGCGCTGAAGGCGCACATGGAAAGCAACCTCGAGATGGAGATTGTGCCGCAGGGGCTGCGCATCCTCGTGAAGGATAACCAGAACCGCAGCATGTTCGAACGCGGCAGCGCGAACATCATGCCGTTCTTCCGCTCGCTGCTGACCGACCTGACGCCGGTGTTCGATTCGCTGGATAATAAAATCATTATTACCGGCCACACGGATTCCATGCAGTACAGGCAGAACGCCTACAACAACTGGAACCTTTCCGGCGACCGTGCGCTGTCCGCAAGACGCGTGATGGAGCAGGCGGGCATGCCGACCAACAAGGTGATGCAGGTCAGCGCGATGGCCGACCAGATGCTGCTGGATGCTAAAAATCCGGAAGGCGCGGACAACCGCCGCATTGAGATTATGGTGCTCACCCAGTCGGCGTCCGACACGCTGTACCAGTTCTTCGGCGCGCAGGGTGAGAAGGTGGTGAAACCGCTAGCCAGCCAGCTGGACGCGGGGAAAAAGCCGGTGGTTAAGCTGCCTGACTTCGGCGGTGAGAAAAAGCACGGTTGAGTGTTGGGGTGGAGGGTATCCACCCTGCAACCCATGTGGTGGATGGCGCTTCGCTTATCCACCCTACGTTTCGCAATCGGTGGATGGCGCTTCGCTTATCCACCCTACGTTTCGCAATCGGTGGATGGCGCTTCGCTTATCCACCCTACGTTTCGCAGTCGGTGGATGGCGCTTCGCTTATCCACCCTACGTTTCACAATCGGTGGACGGCGCTTCGCTTATCCACCCTAGGTTTCGCAATCGGTGGATGGCGCTTCGCTTATCCACCCTACGTTTCACAATCGGTGGATGGCGCTTCGCTTATCCACCCTACGTTTCACAATCGGTGGATGGCGCTTCGCTTATCCACCCTAGGTTTCGCAATCGGTGGACGGTGTTTAACTTTTCCACGATGCATTGCATTGGTAGGTCGGATAAGCGAAGCGCCATCCGACACAATCCGCCGAGGCCAAACGCTTAACGGTGGAAATCGCCCGCCGCCTCTGGCTGATACTCAAGGGCGAGCACTTCAATGTTGGTCTGGTTGCCGTTTGGCAGCGTCCAGTTGATGCTGTCGCCAACGCGCAGGCCGAGCAGGGCAGCGCCTACCGGTGCCATAACCGAAAGCTGATTCACGCTGTCCGTCAGATTGGCCGGGTAAACCAGCGTGCGGACATGTTCCTCGCCGGAGTTCAGATCGCGGAACTTCACGCGGCTGTTCATGGTAACGACATCCGCAGGCATGTTTTCCGGGCTGCACATCTCGGCACGATCCAGCTCTGCGTTTAGCGCAACCGCAACCGGCAGGTTGGCATACTCCGACTTCTCCAGCAGGCGGTCGAGGCGCTCGGCGTCGAGGTCATTAATGATGATGGCAGGTCTGGACATAATTCTCTCCGTGTAAAAAACTGGCACTCATGTGCATGGCTTAGGCCGTACAAAGAAAAACCCTCACCGTAAACGATGAGGGTCTGGTCTTCACTGATGATACCGGGCTTAACCGCTGGTTAAAAGTGACTCAGGTCACAGGCCCATCTCACCAGGCGATTAGAGGATGATACTGCCTACCAGCGCAAACAGGAAGGCGATAGTACCTATCAGTGTCTCCATCACCGTCCAGGTTTTCAGCGTGGTTTTCTCGTCCATCTCAAGGAAACGGCCCACCAGCCAGAAGCCGGAGTCGTTCACGTGCGACAGCACCGTCGCACCGCCGGCAATCGCAATGACGATAAAGCACAGGTCGAACTGGCTCAGGCCGGTCGTCGCGGCCACCATCGGCGAAACCAGAGCGGCGGTGGTGGTCAGCGCAACCGTGGCAGAACCCTGCGCCACGCGCAGCGCGGTGGAGATAACGAACGCCGCAACGATGACCGGCATGCCGGTGTCGGACAGCACGCCCGCCAGCGCATCGCCGATGCCGCTTGCGCGCAGAACGCCGCCGAACATGCCGCCCGCGCCGGTGACCAGAATAATCCCGCAGATAGGGCCAAGCGCGCCGTCGCACACTTTTTCCAGATGCTGGCGGCTGTGCTTGCCGCTAAACACGATCAGCGCAAAGAACACGGTGATCAGCAGCGCGATAGGGGTTTTGCCCAGCATGCGCAGGAACTGCACCACGATATTATCGGCGCTCACCCAGCCCAGCACGGTGGCGGTGTTCAGCCCGGTATCGAGGAAAATCAGCACCAGCGGCATCAGCAGGATGGACAGCACCATGCCGAACGACGGCGGCTGGTGGTTTTCGTCCACCTCAACCTTGCCGAGGAAAGAGGTCGGCAGCGGCACGTCAAACTTCTTACCGGCGTACAGGCCGAACAGATAGGCACCCAGATACCAGGTCGGCAGGGCGATAATCAGGCCGACCACCACCAGCAGGCCGATGTTGGCACCCAGCAGTTCGCTGGCGGCAACCGGGCCGGGATGCGGCGGCAGCAGGGCGTGCATCACCGCAAAGGCACCGGCGGCGGGCAGCGCGTACTTAAGCGTAGAACCGCCGAACTGCTTGGCGACGCTGAAAATAATCGGCAGCATCACCACCAGGCCCGCGTCAAAGAAGATCGGGAAGCCGAACAGCAGCGAGGCCACGCCAAGCGCGAACGGCGCGCGGTGCGATCCGAAGGTGCCGACCAGCGTATCCGCCAGCACTTTTGCGCCGCCGGAAATCTCCAGCAGGCGGCCAATCATCGCGCCCAGGCCAACCAGCAGGGCAACGCCCGCCAGCGTGCTGCCAAAACCGCCCAGAATAGTCGGCACGATTTTATCGAACGGCACGCCGGTGACCAGCGCCACCACGACGCTCACAAGGGTTAAGGCTAAGAAAGCATGCACCTTAAAGCGCATGATAAGAACGAGCAGAAGAAGGACTGAACAGGCTGCAATCCCTAGCAGAGTTCCCGCTCCGTAACTGACGGTCATTTCGGTCATAATAATTATCCTCGGGCCGAATTTTCAGGTGAAAAACCGCAATGCGTCATTCACCGCTTTTTTGATACCGGTAACATGATATCGGTAACATTGCGCCTTCGGGAATGTGGCCTGTCATATTTGTTAACATTTTGCGACCAGGCTCAAAGTATCGAAATAAAGCGCCTAAAACGAGATCCAGCGAATTGCCCGCCGGAAATAAACCTGCATGGGGGGAATTTTGCATTACCCTTTATGAGCACGTTTCGTACGCGTGCCCATCTCGGTTTCCCCCTTTGCAGGAGATATCATGAGCCATTACGACAAACTCACGTTAAAAGACGGCAGCTCGCTCTACTTTAAAGACTGGGGCGAAGGGCAGCCCGTCGTTTTCAGCCACGGCTGGCCGTTAACGGCAGACGCGTTTGAAGACCAGATGTTCTTCCTCGGCCAGCACGGCTTTCGGGTAATTGCCCACGACCGCCGCGGCCACGGGCGCTCGTCGCAAAGCTGGGAAGGCCACAACATGGACCAGTATGCCGACGATTTAGCGGAGCTAACGGCGCATCTCAACCTGAAGGATGCGGTTCACGTTGGGCATTCGACCGGCGGCGGCGAAGTCGCGCGCTATATTGGCCGCCACGGCACGGATCGCGTGGCGAAAGCGGTGTTAATTGGCGCGGTTCCGCCCATCATGGTGAAAACCGACTTCAACCCGAACGGCGTGCCGCTTGAGGTGTTCGACGGCATCCGCGAAGGCGTGCGCACCAACCGTGCGGACTTCTTCAAAGAGCTGACGCTGGCGTTTTACGGCTACAACCGCGACGGTGCGAAAATCTCCGAAGGCGTGCGCGAAAGCTTCGTCGCGCAGGGCATGCAGGGCGGCATCAAGGCGCTATACGACTGCATCAAAGCGTTTTCGGAAACCGACCTGCGCGAAGACCTGAAGAAAATGACCGTTCCCACGCTGGTTATCCACGGCGACGACGACCAGATAGTGCCGTTCGAAACCTGCGGGAAGGTGACCGCAGAAATCCTGCCGAACGCGCAGCTCAAGGTCTACCCTGGCGGCTCGCACGGCATCTGCACCACCGAAAAAGACCAGATTAACGCTGACCTGCTGGCGTTTTTGAAAGGTTAATTTTTGTCGGATGGCGCTGCGCTTATCCGACCTACGGCATGTCGAACGTAGGGCGGGTAAGCGCAGCGCCACCCGCCGCCGTTACCCGCTCCCCCCGCATAGCGCGTTCTGCGCCAAACATTCATAAAAAATATATTTACGTGCGTTACCTCCGGAATTCGCACAAAGGTTAGGTGGCTAACTTGCCGCTCGGCCTCGTTCTTAACTAGCTTTGGGAATGGTGTGGTTATTTTTACACCACCTCCGATTACGTCTGAACCCAAGAGGACATAATGAAAAAGCTGACGTTAAGTCTTACCTTAGCGCTCGCGGGTGTTTCAAACGCCGCGCTTGCCGATACCCTGCGTATGGAATGCCCGATCTCCCCCGGCGGTAAGGAATACTGCAACTACGTCAAAGACCGTTTTGAAAAGCAAACCAGCAACAAGCTGGAGTTTATCGAGTTCCCGGCGGCGTCCGACGAAAAGCTCGCGCTGCTCCAGCAGCTATTTGCCGCCAAAGATGAAAAAGCGGTGGATCTCTTCCAGTCCGACACCATCTGGGTGGGGTTGCTCGACAGGCAAACCCTCGATTTAACCGACGCGGTTGCCGACATGAAGGGCGATTTCTTCCCCGGCCCGTGGGCGAACGACACGGTGAACGGCAAGGTGAAGGCGGTGCCCGCCTATCTCGATACCGGCGTGCTTTATTACCGCAAAGACCTGCTGGAAAAATACGGCGAACAGCCGCCGAAAACCTGGGCCGACCTGACGCGCATCGCGACAAAGATCCAGGAAGAGGAGCGCAAGGCCGGGCACAAAAACTTCTGGGGGATGATCTTCCAGGGCAAATCGTACGAAGGGCTAACCTGTAACGCGCTGGAGTGGATTGATTCCTACGGCGGCGGCACCTTCATCGACGAAAAAGGGAACGTGACCATCAACAACCCTAAGGCCGCGGCGGCGCTGGATATGGTCGCGGGCTGGATTGGCAAAATCACGCCGAAGGGTGCGCTGGGCTACAAAGAGGAAGAGTCCCGCGCCGTGTTCCAGAACGGCGACGCGCTGTTTATGCGCAACTGGCCTTACGCCTATCTGCTTTCGCAGGGCGCAGACAGCCCGCTGAAGGGCAAAGTGGGCGTCGCGCCGCTGCCCGCCGGGCCGGATGGCAAATCGGCCAACGCGCTGGGCGGCTGGCAGTGGTCGGTTAACGCCAACACCAAAAACAAAGACGCGGCCATCGCGCTGCTGAAAATCCTCACCGACGCCGACTCGCAGAAAATGCAGCTTAAGTTCTTAGGCTTCGCCCCAACCCGCTCCGCGCTTTATGAAGACAAGGCCGTGCTGGAAACCGCGCCGCATCTGACGATGTTTAAAGAGATCTTCGCCAACGCGGTCCCGCGCCCGGCCACGGCCACCAAAGGCCAGTACCCGCGCGTGTCTAACGCCATTTTTAACGTGACCTTCAAGGTGCTCAACGGGGCCAGCGACGGTAAAGCCGCCGTGGCGGATCTGCAAAAACGCCTGGAACGCGTGAAGGGTAAGGACTGGCACTAATTGGCCCGCCTCGGCTATCAACAGCGCCGCCGCCGTATCGCGTGGATACTGGTGGCGCCCGCGCTTATTCTCCTTGCGCTGGCGGCAGGATGGCCGCTGGTGCGCACCTTCTTCTTCAGCTTTACCAACGCGATGCTCGACAACCCGTCCGAGTACGAAATGGTGGGGCTGGCTAACTACTATGCCAAAAACGGCGGCGAGGCCAGCGGCGTGCTGGTCGACCCGCTCTGGTGGCAGGCCGTCGGCAACACGCTGTGGTTCACGGTGGTTTCCGTAGGGCTTGAGCTGCTGCTCGGCATGCTGCTGGCGCTGCTGATGAACGAAAAGTTTCGCGGCCAGGCGCTGGTGCGCACCGCGATTCTGGTGCCGTGGGCGATTCCGACCATCGTCAGCGCCAAAATGTGGGGCTGGATGTTCCACGACCAGTACGGCGTGGTGAACGATCTGCTGGCGAAGATCTTCGGCTACCAGTCGCATCTGGCGTGGATCGCCGAGCCGTCGCTCTCCATGTGGGCGGTAGTGATCGCCGACGTCTGGAAAACGACGCCGTTTATGGCGCTGATGCTGCTGGCGGCGCTTCAGCTTATCCCTGGCGATCTCTACGAGGCGGCCCGCGTGGACGGTGCCAGCGCCTGGCAGCGCTTTAAGCGCATCACGCTGCCGCTGATCCTGCCCGCGATGATCGTCGCGCTCATCTTCCGCGTGATGGACGCGATGCGCATCTTCGATCTGATCTTCGTGCTCACCTCCAACAGCGAGGCGACGATGTCCGTTTCCGGCTACGCCCGCGAGCAGATTATTTCCTATCAGGATATGGGCGTCGGCTCGGCGGCATCGGTGCTGGTATTTATGATGGTGGCGGGCATTGCCGCCTGCTTTATCCGCGTCTCGCGCCTGAACGAAAAGGAGAAGCGGTGATGAAAACGACCCGTCGGCAGCGCAGGCTGGGCCACAATCTGGTGATTTATCTCGGCGCGACCTTTGCCGTTTTGTTCTGCGTGTTCCCGTTTTATTACGCCATTCTCACCTCGCTGCGCACCGGCCAGGAGCTGTTTTTACCGGCCTACCTGCCGAGCGGCTATCACTGGCATAACTATGTGGTCGCGCTGGTGGATAACGGCATCGCCCGCAGCCTGCTGAACTCGGTGCTGGTGGCGACGATTACCGTCGGCATCTGCCTGCTGGTGTCGGTGACCGCCTCTTTTGCGCTGGCGCGCGTGCCGTTTCGCGGCCGTAAATTCCTGCTGTTCACCATTCTGTGCGTGTCGATGTTCCCGCAGGTGGCGGTGCTGACCGGCATGTTCGAGCTGGTGCGCTTCCTGGGACTGTACGATTCGCTGGGCGCGCTGATCCTCTCCTACACCACGTTTTCGCTGCCGTTTACCGTCTGGGTGCTGACCACCTTTATGAAGTCGATTCCGGTGGAGCTTGAGGAGGCGGCCATCGTCGACGGCGCGAAAACCGGGACGATTATCCGCCGCGTTTTCGCCCCGATTCTGGCACCCGCGCTGGTGACCACCGGGCTGCTGGCGTTTATCGGCGCGTGGAACGAATTCATGTTCGCGCTGACGTTTATTATCTCCGGCGATAAACGCACGGTGCCGGTGGCGATCAGCATGTTCAGCGGCGCGTCCACCTTTGAACTGCCGTGGGGCAGCATTATGGCGGCGTCGGTGGTGGTGACGCTGCCGATTATCGTGCTGGTGCTTATCTTCCAGAAACGCATCGTCAGCGGGCTGACCAGCGGAGCGATTAAGGGCTAACTATGGGGCAACTGGTACTCGATAAAATTCACAAAAGCTACGGCACCTCGTCCGAGGTGATCAAGCCGCTGGATTTGACGGTCAACAACGGCGAGTTCGTGGTCGTCGTCGGGCCGTCGGGCTGCGGCAAGTCCACGCTGCTGCGCATGGTGGCGGGGCTTGAGGAGATAAGCGGCGGCGAAATGCGCATCGACGGCGTGTGCGTCAACGACGATTCGCCGTCCGAACGCGGCATCGGCATGGTGTTCCAGTCCTACGCGCTGTACCCGCACATGACGGTCTACCAGAACATGGCGTTCGCGCTGGAAATGGCGAAGCTGCCGGAAAACAAAATCGACGAAAAGGTGCGGGAAAGCGCGCGTATCCTGCAGCTTGAACACCTGCTCGACCGGCGGCCCAAAGACCTTTCCGGCGGCCAGCGCCAGCGCGTGGCGATAGGCCGGGCAATCGTGCGCGAGCCGAGCCTGTTTCTGTTCGACGAACCGCTCTCCAACCTCGACGCCTCGCTGCGCGTGCAGATGCGCATGGAAATCGCCGCGCTGCACAAGCGCATCCACGCGACCATTCTTTACGTCACCCACGATCAGGTCGAAGCGATGACCCTCGCCGACCGCATCGTGGTGCTAAACCAGGGGCAGATCGAACAGGTCGGTTCGCCGCTTGCGCTTTACGACCGCCCGGCGAACGTGTTCGTGGCGCAGTTTATCGGCTCGCCAAAAATGAATCTGATCCCCGGCGTGCTCGAGCGCGCAACGGAGCAGGGCTGCGAGGTGATGCTTGAGAACCGCCAGAACATCAGCCTGCCGATACGGGGCCACGGCGACGGGCAGGCGGTGCGGCTGGGCATTCGCCCGGAACATCTACAGCTCACCGAGCTTGCCCACGCGGACGTGGAGGGTGAGGTGCTGTTCGTTGAGCACATGGGCAACGAAACGCTGCTCTACGTAAACAGCGGCTACGGTAGCGAACCGCTGGTGATGCGCCATACTGAAAGACTCGAAATCAAGCCCGACCAGCGCATCGGCCTGCGCCTGCCGCCGGAGAGCTGCTATTTGTTTGATAGCGAAGGTCAGGCGTTTGCGCGTTTATAAACGGTGGATGGCGCTGCGCTTATCCACCCTACAACTGGCTCTGACGTAGGTCGGGTAAGCGCAGCGCCACCCGACAAAAAGGAGGGATCTGGTGGAAAAAAAATGGTGGCACAACGCGGTGGTGTACCAAATCTACCCGCGCAGCTTTATGGACAGCAACGGCGACGGCATCGGCGATATTAACGGCATTATCGGCAGGCTCGATTACCTGCAGCAGCTCGGCATCAACCTGATTTGGCTCTCGCCGGTCTACCGCTCGCCGATGGACGATAACGGCTACGACATCTCCGACTACGAGGACATCGCCGCCGAATTCGGCACACTCGCGGAGATGGACACCCTGATTGCCGAAGCGAAGGCCCGCGACATCCACATCCTGATGGATCTCGTCGTTAACCACACGTCCGACGAACACCCCTGGTTTATCGACGCGCTTAAATCCCCGACGAACCCGTACCGCGACTTCTATATCTGGCGTAAACCGGCGGCAGACGGCGGCCCGCCTAACGACTTCCACTCCTATTTTGGCGGCAGCGGCTGGGCCTTTGACGAAGCGAGCGGCGAGTATTATCTGCACCAGTTTTCCAGGCGCCAGCCGGATCTCAACTGGAAGAACCCGCGCGTTCACGAAGAGGTGCATGCCATGATGAACCGCTGGCTGGATAAGGGCATCGGCGGCTTTCGCATGGACGTTATCGATCTGATCGGCAAAGAGGTGGACGAACAGATCATGGCGAACGGTAAAAACCTGCACGCGCTTATCCGCCAGATGAACCGCGCCACCTTCGGCAAGGGCGACTACGTGAGGGTGGGCGAAGCCTGGAGCGCCACGCCGCAAGACGCGCTGCTCTACAGCGGCGCGGATCGCGAAGAGCTGTCGATGGTTTTCCAATTCGACCACATCAAGCAGTTCTGGGACGAGCACGCGGGCAAGTGGCGCAGCAGGCCGTTTGCGCTTGCGGCCTTCAAGGCGACCATCGACAAATGGCAGACGGCGCTGGCCCACGAGGGCTGGAACTCGCTGTTCTGGAGCAACCACGACCTGCCGCGCGCGGTGTCGAAATTCGGTGACGAGGGCGAGTTCCGCGAGGCGTCCGCCAAAATGCTCGGCACCGCGCTGCACTGCCTGAAGGGCACGCCGTACATCTATCAGGGTGAAGAGATCGGCATGACCAACGTGCGCTTCGAGGACATCGCCGAATACCGCGACATTGAAAGCCTGAACCTTTATCAGGAGCGGCTGGCGGCGGGCGTCAGCCACGAAGAGATGATGCTCGGCATTCACGCCAACGGGCGCGACAACGCGCGCACGCCGATGCAGTGGGACGCGAGCCCGAACGCCGGGTTCACCACCGGCACGCCGTGGATTGCCGTCAACCCGAACTACCGCGAAATCAACGTCGCCGCCGCCCTGGCCGAGCCGGACTCGATTCTGTGGCACTACCAGAAGCTGGTGGCGCTGCGCAAGCGGCATCCGATTCTGGTCTACGGCGACTTCGAGCAGGTTTTGCCCGAGCATCCGCAGGTGTTTGCCTGGCAGCGTTCGCTGGGCGAGCAGCGCCTGCTGGCGATCAACAACTTTACCCGCGAGCGCGTCACCCTTGAAATCCCGCAGGAAATGCAGGAGTGGCACGGCGAATGCCTCATCAGCAACTACGCGCCGCGCGACGCGCTGGCGGTGAGCCTTGAGCTACAACCTTATGAATCTTTTGCTTTATTAATCGGGAGGTAACGATGGCGAACTGGTGGAAAGAGGCGGTGGCCTACCAGATTTATCCGCGCAGCTTTAAAGACAGCAACGGTGACGGCATTGGCGACCTGAACGGCATCACCGAAAAGCTCGACTACCTCAAAGACCTCGGCATCGATCTGATCTGGATCTGCCCGATGTACAAGTCCCCCAACGACGATAACGGCTACGACATCAGCGACTATCAGGAGATCATGGCCGAGTTTGGCACCATGGCGGACTTTGACCGGCTGCTGGCGGAGGTTCACGCGCGCGGCATGCGGCTGATTATCGACCTCGTGGTCAACCACACCTCCGACGAACACCCGTGGTTCCTGGAATCCCGCTCGTCGCGCGAAAGCCCGAAACGCGACTGGTACATCTGGCGCGACGGCAGAAACGGCGCGGAGCCTAACAACTGGGAGGGGATTTTCAAAGGCTCCACCTGGGAGTTCGACCCAACGACCGAGCAGTATTTTCTGCACCTCTTTACCCGCCGCCAGCCGGATCTCAACTGGGAAAACCCCGAGGTGCGCGGCGCGGTGTACGACATGATGCGCTGGTGGCTGGACAAGGGCATCGACGGCTTCCGCATCGACGCCATCGCCCACCTGAAAAAAGAGCCGCTGTTTGCCGACGTGCCCAACCCTGACGCGCTGCGCTACGCCCCGTCGATGAAAAGCCACCTCAACTACGACGGCCTGCTGGACTACGTGGACGACATGAGCCGCAACGTGCTCAGGCATTACGACATCGTGACGGTCGGCGAGATGAACGGCCTGTACGCCGACCACGCCGAGGAGTGGGTGGGTGAGCACCGCAACCGGCTGAGCATGGTGTTTCAGTTCGAACACGTGCGCCTGTGGGAGCCGGAAGCGGGCCTGCGCCCGGAGCCGAAGGTGCTGAAGAAAATCTTCACCGCCTGGCAGGAGGCGCTGGAGGGCAAAGGCTGGAACGCGCTGTACGTCGAAAACCACGACCTGACGCGCATCACCTCGCGCTGGGGCGACACCGAGCACTACTGGCGCGAAAGTGCGACCTGCATCGCCGCGCTCTACTTCCTGATGCAGGGCACGCCGTTTATCTATCAGGGCCAGGAAATCGGCATGACCAACACCCGCTTCGGCGGCCTGGACGATTTTGATGACGTGTCAGCGAAAAATACGTGGCGCGAAATGGCGGCGCTTGGCAAAAGCGAAGAGGAGATTATCGCGTTTCTCACCAATACCGGCCGCGACAACTCCCGCACGCCGATGCAGTGGAACAATTGGCCGAACGCCGGTTTCAGCGAGGTGAAGCCGTGGTTCCACGTCAACGCCAACTACGAAATCATCAACGTCGCAAGCCAGGATCAGGACCCGGATTCGGTGCTGAACTTCTACCGTTCGCTGATTAAGCTGCGCAAAAATCAGCGCACGCTGATCTACGGCCGCTACGTGCTGGAGCTGCCCGATCGCGAGCAGATTTACGCCTACCGCCGCGAGGGGGACGGGGAGGCGTTCCTGGTACTGTGCAACATGTCGTCGAAATCCGCCCGCTGGCCGGAAAGCGAGCTGAATCTGAGCGGGGCGGAGTGCGTGCTGGGGAATTATGCCCAGGCGGATGAGCCTTATCGACTGCACCCGTGGGAGGCTCGGGTTTATAAGGTTTGAGTGGCCCCTATAGGGTGGTGAACGTCCGAAGGTAAATGTCGGATAGTAAAAGTCGGATAGTAAAAGTCGGATGGCGCTGCGCTTATCCGACCTACGTTTTAATCAATTTTTTGGGTGGGTAAGCGTCAGGCCCGTTTTAACGGACGGGCCTGACGACATCCCGCAGGCTGCATTTTTTTGCCCGCCTTGCAGGCAACAGGGCAAAATAATCCTCCACCTGCACAAGCATTCGTAGCAGCCTGAAAACACCCCCATGCTAGCTTAAATACATCTTTTTGCGGCCCGTGCGAAACAAGCCGATTATCCCTGCAAGGTGTTTTTATTCATGGCTAGCGCTTATTTTTCCAGTCCGAAAATCTATTTTGGTGAAGACGCCATCGCGTCGTTAAACCGTCTGAATAATAAAAAGGTCGCCATCGTTACCGATGATTTTATGGTGTCGTCGGGAAAAACGCGCTACCTGATTAACGCTATGCCCCAGGCGGCGGTGGCTATTTTTGGTGAGGTGAAGCCCGACCCGGATATAACTATTTTAAAGGCCGGTGCCGCGCTGTTTAAACCCTTCAAGCCCGACGTCATTATTGCCCTGGGCGGCGGCTCTTCGCTGGATGCCGCGAAGGGGATAAAGGTGACGCTTGAGCAGCACTATCGGTCGCAAAAACAGGCGCAAAAAATTGAGCTGATTGCCATTCCAACCACCAGCGGCTCGGGCTCGGAGGTGACTTCCTACGCGATTATTTCTGACCCGGAAAATGGCCGCAAGCTCCCGCTCGTTTCGGAAGACCTGGTGCCGGACGTCGCCATTCTCGATCCGCATCTGGTGCTGAGCGTGCCGCGCCATGTGGCGGTAGATACCGGCATGGACGTGCTTACGCATGCGATTGAGGCCCTTGTTTCCAGCGGGGCCAACGATTTCAGCGACGCGCTGGCGGAAAAGGCGATTGCGCTGACCTGGCGGTTTTTGCCGCAGGTTTATCGCGATGAGAAAAACATCCTGCCGCGCACGCATATGCATAACGCCTCCTGCATGGCGGGGATGGCTTTTAACTCCGCAGGTTTAGGCCTGGTCCACGGCATGGCGCACGCCGTTGGCGGAATGTTGCATATTCCGCACGGCAAAATTAACGCCATGCTGCTGCCGATAATTATCGAATATAACGCCGCGTTTGCCTCGCCGGTGACGATAGAGCGATACGCCAGATGCGCACGAATTATGGGCGTTGAGGCGGCCGATTCAACAACAGCCATTGCGCAGCTGATTGAAAAAATACGCCAGCTTAACCAGCAGTTCGCTATTCCCGCCACGCTAGGCGCGCTGGGCGTTGATATTGCGGCCTTCGAACGGTTACGTCAGCCGTTAATTAACGCCTCGCTTGCAGATGGCTGCACGGTAACAAATCCGCGGCAGCCGTCGGCGGCGGATATTGACCGGCTGCTTTCGCAGATTGCGGGATAAATTACATGAGTTTGTCATTTATTAATTTTATCGGGTCGTTGTCGTTATGAATAATTACCAGCAGCAGGCGGAGTTAATTACTCGCCAAATTATGCAGGAGCTGGCGGCGGGCGGTAAAACGCCTCAGCCGCTGCGGGCTGATAAACCCCAGCTTTTAACTATTCCGGTGGGCGTTTCCAATCGCCACGTTCACCTTTGCCGTGAAGATATGGACGTGCTGTTTGGCTATGGCTCTACGCTCACGCGGATGAAGGCCGTGAAGCAGCCGGGCCAGTTTGCCGCCGAAGAAACGGTGACGCTGCGTACGCAAAAGGGCGCGATTGCCAACGTGCGCGTGCTGGGGCCGCTGCGCGGTTCGACGCAGGTGGAGATTTCCGTCGCGGACAGCTTCGTGCTGGGCGTGAAGGCGCCGGTGCGGATGTCCGGCGATTTACAGGACTCGCCGGGCATCGAAATCATTGGCCCAAAAGGCAGCGTGGTTAAACCGCACGGCACCATCGTTGCCTGGCGGCATATTCATATTTCACCGCAGGAGGCGGAGCTGCACGGCCTGCGCGACGGAATGGAAATTAACATTCAGGCGGACGGCCTGCGTGCGGGTGTGCTGAGCCACGTGGTGGTGCGCGTCAGCGCCGATGCGGTGCTTGAGCTGCACATCGACGTGGAGGAGGCCAACGGCTTCGGGCTGCGTAACGGCGACGTGGTGTGCCGGATATCTGCGCCTGCGGATCGCGGCTGATTGACGACGGGGTGAGGAACGCTATGGACTCGCAGACGCTGTCTCAACTGCTGGATAGGGTTATCGCCGATGTGCTGGCGCAAAGGCGCGGCGTGGAGCATGACGCGCGCCAAAAAGTCCGCGTGGTGATCACCGGTGAAGACGCCAGCACGCTGCCCGCAACCTTGCTGAGCCTGCTTGCTTTGGACAGGGCCGGTTACCGGCTGCTGGTCTCTTTTTCGCACAGCGCGAGCCTGTCTGGCCTGCGGGCCGCCTGTATGCGGGACGTCGAAGCCCGCTGTCGGGGCGCGCTTTTCAACGAGTCGGGGTCGCAGGCGGGCGATGAGGATTACGCCAGCCTGTATCTCCCCGCCTTATCCACCAACAGCCTGAGCAAAATCGCCCTTGGCATTGTCGATAACCTCGCGGGGCGCTGGGCGTTTCACGCGCTCGGACAGCAAAAAAAGGTTATTGCCACGCTCAATCCGCAGTGCCTGCAAACGGCCGACGCCGGTTTTGCCCCCGCGCTGCTTGCTCGCCTGGCCGGGTACGCCTCCACGCTCGAACGGTACGGGATCGTCATTGCCGGTAAAAAACCTGCCGTTAGCCCAGCAGATGGCAATAAACGCCTTATTACGCTCGCAGATATTCGGCTTCACCCGGCGGCGGAGGCCTTGCAAATCGATAGCGCTACGCTGATTACGCCAGCCGCGCAGGATGAAATCCGTCAGCAGAACATCACCGTCATAAAAGGATAGGGGGAAACATGTATCTGGCAAAAGTCACCGGCGCGCTGGTTTCAACCACCAAACACGCCTCGCTAAACGGCGCCAAGCTGCTGGTTGTCGCCCGGCTAAATGAAAGCTATCAGCCGACGGGAACGGCCCAGGTGGCGGTAGATTGCGTCGGGGCGGGCAACGGTGAAATCGTCATCGTCACCACCGGCAGCTCGGCACGCATGAGCAACAGCAAGGAACATTCGGTCATTGATGCCGCCGTCGTCGGCATCGTGGATTCCCTGGATATCAACGGTAACTAACCCCGTTTACCTGTAAGGATTCGCTATGTCAGCGCCCGGCAAACCGTTCGACGTACCGCTCGATCGCTGGATCGACGAGGCCATTTCGCACCATCTACCGGCGCGCCGCCTGTCGCTTAGCCTGGAAGATGCCGTAGCGCTTGGGCGATACGCCTGCGAGGAGGCCAGGGCCTGCGGCGTACCCATCGTATTTAGCCTGGTCGATGCCGGCGGGCAGCAGCGCTATTTCTTCAGCATGGATAACGCCCTGCTGGTCAGCCACGGCCTCGCCCCGCAAAAGGCCTGGACGGCGGTTGCGCTGAAAATGGCGACCCACGAGCTGGCGCTGCGGGTGCAGCCCGGCGCGGAGCTTTTTGGCCTCCAGCATGAGAAGGGCATTTGCTGCGTCGGCGGCGGTCTGCCCTGCTGGTCGGCAGGCGTCCTGCTGGGGGCGATTGGCATCAGCGGCGGCAGCGTCGAGCAGGATATGGCTATCGCCCGCCGCGCCCTCGAGCGGTTCAGCGCCGCGCGCTTCACGCTCTCATTTACTCAATAATTCATCTGGTTTACCGAACAGGGGTCACCATGTCCTTCGCTCCACTGGTTTTAGTCATTAACTGCGGTTCATCTTCTCTTAAATTTTCGCTGATCCCTTTTGACGCGGGCGAGCCGGTGCTTTCCGGGCTGGCTGAACGGCTTGGGCTGGACGATGCCAGCATGACGTTCAAAGACCACGCCGGGAAAACGACCCGCTCTTTGCCACAAACCAGCCACCTTTGCGCCCTGAAGGCGCTGTTTGCCGAGCTTGATGAACGGCAGCTTTTACCGGCCGTGAAGGCTATCGGCCACCGCGTTGCCCACGGCGGCAGCGCGTTTAAGCAGTCGGTTCTGCTGAACGCTGCGGTGATTGAAAAAATCCGCGCGCTCTCGGCGCTTGCGCCGCTGCACAACCCGGCCAATCTGACCGGCATCGAAGCGGCCCTCGTGCTGCTGCCCGATATTCCCCAGGCGGCCGTGTTCGATACCGCGTTTCATCAGACCCTGCCGCCGGAGGCCTACACCTATGCGATCCCGCTCGACTATCAGGAGCGCTATCAGGTCAGGCGCTATGGCTTTCACGGCACGTCGCACCGCTACGTTGCCGCCGAGGCGGTTGGCCTGCTCAATCTCGACCCTGCGGACCACGGGATTCTGATTGCTCACCTGGGGAACGGCTCGTCGGTTTGCGCGGTGAGCAACGGCCAAAGCGTCGATACCTCGATGGGGATGACGCCCCTTGAAGGCCTGGTGATGGGCACGCGCTGCGGCGATCTGGATTTCGGCGCGGCGGCGTATATCGCAAGCGTCACCGGCCAGCCTATTGAAGCGCTGTACAAAATGGTCAACAACGAATCCGGGCTGTTCGGCCTGTCGGGGCTGTCCAGCGACTGCCGCACGTTGCAGGAGGCGCGAAGCCAAGGCCACCAGCGGGCCACGCTTGCTATCGACGTGATGGTGCACCGCCTTGCCCGTCACCTGGGGGCGCACCTTGCCTCGCTCAAGCGCCTGGACGCGCTGATTTTCACCGGCGGCATCGGGGAGAACTCGGCGCTGGTCCGCGAGCTGACCGTGAAACGGCTTGGCGTATTCGGCCTGCGGCTCGATGAACATCAAAATGAAAAAATCTGCGGCGGACGTGGCGGCGTTATTTCCCAGCCAAATACGCCGACGGTGGCGGTGATTCCAACCAACGAAGAAAAGATGATTGCGCTGGACGCTGCGGCGCTTTCCGTCGCGCTGGCCTGACAGGTGGATTTTATTGTCCGATTCATCGACGGGATAACAAGATAGTCGAGCTGGCGGGCAAAACATTTTATCCCGCAGTCCTTATTATCATGATGCGTGAATATTTTACCCGCAGGAAAAAGCCGCTCGCTTTTATTCCTGCGTTTATTAGCTATCCAATGGAATAGATGAGGTCGTTATGCAACAAGAAGCGCTGGGTATGGTTGAAACGAAAGGTCTGGTTTCCGCAATTGAAGCCGCAGACACCATGGTTAAATCCGCTAACGTGACCCTTGTGGGCTACGAAAAAATTGGTTCAGGTCTGGTTACCGTTATGGTGCGCGGCGATGTAGGCGCGGTAAAGGCCGCGACCGATGCAGGCTCGGCGGCGGCAAATAAATTGGGCGAACTGGTTTCCGTTCACGTTATTCCACGCCCGCATCTTGAAGTGGAAAAAATTCTGCCAAAAGCCGTCGGTTAATAACGCCAGAGGATACTGACCATGAGAGATAATCTTGTTGAGCAGATTATATCTGAAGTAATGAAAACGCCGACCGAAGAAAAAGCCCAGGGTAAAACCGCCGCCAGTTTCATCGGCTGCGGCTTAACGGAATTTGTTGGCACCGCCCTCGGTCATACGATTGGTCTGGTAATTGCCAATGTCGATAATCAGCTGCATGACGTGATGAATATCGACAAGAAATATCGCTCTATCGGTATTCTCGGCGCGCGTACCGGTGCCGGTCCGCATATTTTCGCCGCTGACGAAGCGGTTAAAGCGACGAATAGCGAAATATTGTCCATTGAGCTGGCTCGCGATACCGAAGGCGGCGGCGGACACGGCTGCCTGATTATTTTTGGTGCCGCCGATGTTTCCGACGTTCGTCGCGCCATTGAGGTGGCCCTGTCGGAAATTGAACGCACCATGGGTGACGTTTACGGATCGCCGGCAGGCCACCTCGAATTTCAGTACACCGCTCGCGCCAGCCACGCGCTGCATACGGCGTTCGGTGCGCCGGTCGGTAAGTCATTCGGCATGACCTGTGCTTCACCTGCGGCTATCGGCGTGGTGATCGCGGATGCGGCCGCGAAGGCGGCGGTTATCGAGCCTATCGGCTATGCAAGCCCCGCCAAGGGCACAAGCTTCAGTAACGAAGTGATTTTCACCTTTGCGGGTGATTCCGGCGCGGTTCGACAGGCGGTTATCGCCGCGCGCGAAGTGGGCCTGACGCTGCTCGCAACGCTTGACCCTGCACCTATCAAATCTACGACCCGGCCGTATATCTAACGGTTACCGTGTGAAGCGATGTGAAGTAAGGAATCAACAGCATGAATGATATCGAAATTGCTCAGGCGGTCTCCGCCGTGCTGAGCAAATACACGAAAACCGCGCCGGACGTCGCCCCGCAGGCGGCGTCGGCCGCAGGCGCTACGCCGAATGCCGACGGCCTGGACGCCATTATTGCCAGAGCGCTTGCGCAGCAAAGCGGTGCGGCGGTTGCGACGCCTGCTGGTGCTGCGGGTAACGGCGCGTTTGACACCATGGACGAGGCGATTACCGCCGCCGTGCTGGCGCAAATTCAGTATCGACACTGCTCGATGCAGGACCGCGCTAGCTTCATCCAGGGCATTCGCGAGGTGTTCCTGCAAGAAGAGGTGCTGCAGGCGATTTCCCGCATGGCCGTGGAAGAAACCGGCATGGGGAATTACGAAGACAAGCTGATTAAAAACCGCGTTGCGGCACTCAAAACGCCGGGCCTTGAAGACCTTACCACCGGGGCGCAAAGCGGCGACAGCGGCCTGATGCTGACGGAATATTCTGCCTACGGGGTGATTGGTTCTATTACGCCAACCACCAACCCGACGGAAACGATTATCAACAACAGCATCGGCATGCTGGCGGCGGGCAACACCGTCGTGTTCAGCCCGCACCCGCGTTCACGCAAGGTTTCTTTGCACGTCGTCGAATTGATTAACCGCAGGCTGGCCGAACTGGGCGCGCCCGCCAATATGGTGGTGACGGTGACCAAACCCTCCATCGATAACACCAACGCGTTAATCAACGATCCGCGCATCAATATGCTGGTGGCGACCGGCGGCCCGGCCATCGTGAAAACCGTGATGTCGTCGGGTAAAAAAGCGATCGGCGCCGGTGCGGGCAACCCGCCTGCGGTGGTGGACGAGACTGCCGATATCGAAAAGGCCGCCCGCGACATCATTAAGGGATGCAGCTTTGATAACAACCTGCCGTGCGTCGCCGAAAAAGAGGTGATCGTCGTCAATCAGGTGGCGGACTATCTGATTCACTGCATGAAGAAGAGCGGCGCTTACTTGCTGTGCGACAAAAGGCTTATCCAGCAGCTGCAGGCGCTGGTGCTCAATGAAAAAGGCAGCGGCCCGAATACGGCGTTCGTCGGCAAAGACGCGCGCTATATCCTGCAACAGCTGGGCGTGGACGCCCCCGCAGAGACAAAAGTTATCCTGGTCGAAACCGAAAAAAACCATCCGTTTGTGGTGCACGAGCTCATGATGCCCGTCCTGCCGGTTGTGCGGGTAGACAACGTGGACGAGGCCATCGAGCTGGCGGTGAAGGTTGAGCACGGCAATCGCCATACCGCGATGATGCACTCTACCAACGTCGATAAGCTCACCAAAATGGCGCGGCTCATCCAGACCACGATTTTTGTGAAGAACGGGCCATCTTATGCCGGGCTGGGCGTGGGCGGGGAAGGGCATGCAACCTTTACCATCGCCGGGCCAACCGGTGAAGGGCTGACGTCGGCCCGCGCTTTCGCAAGAAACCGCCGCTGCGTCATGGTCGAAGCGCTGAACGTTCGCTAAACAGGTAAGGGGATCCGGGGATGAAAATACGCATCATAAACGCGCCGACGCCAGAAACGCTTGCCATGCTGAAACGCCGGATGCCGGGAGAGTTTCGTTCCCGGCTGGACCTGGTACGTATCGACGCCATTGGGCTTGTGATGCTGCCGGTACCCGACCTCTATTACTACGCCGACGTCGCCTCTAAAAGCGCGCACGTGGCGGTGTCCGAAATCCATGGCAGCTGCCCGCAGCACGTGACTACCCTGGCTATTTTCGGTGAAGTTGCCGCCGTTCATGAAGCGATGCGAATAATCGAGAGTGACGACGGGGCATTTATTTAGCACAACGCATAAATATCACAGCAATTTATTAATCGGCCTGGCGTCAGCATTATTCGCTACGCGTACCCTGCGCTGCCGCAAGGTTAAATAATTAATTTCGGGAGTTCTATTATGTTAGAGAAAGGTTTTTCTAATCCGACCGATCGTGTTGTAAGACTCAAGAATATGATTCTGCATGCCAAGCCTTATGTGGAATCAGAGCGCGCGGTGCTGGCAACCGAAGCCTATAAAGAAAGCGAGCAGCTGCCCGCTATTATGCGCAGGGCAAAAGTGGTCGAAAAGATTTTTAATGAACTGCCGGTAACGATTCGCCCGGATGAATTAATCGTCGGTGCGGTAACGATTAACCCGCGCTCAACGGAAATATGCCCTGAATTTTCCTATGACTGGGTAGAAAAAGAATTCGACACCATGGAACATCGTGTTGCCGATCCTTTTATTATCCCGAAAAAAACCGCCGAAGATTTGCACGAGGCCTTTAAATACTGGCCGGGTAAAACCACCAGTTCGCTGGCCGCTTCGTATATGTCCGAAGGCACTAAAGAAAGCATGGCGGGCGGGGTATTTACCGTCGGCAACTATTTCTATGGCGGCGTGGGGCACGTCAGCGTTGATTACGGCAAGGTGCTGAAAATCGGCTTTCGCGGCATTATTAACGAAGTGACCCGCGCGCTGGAGGCGTTGGATCGCACCGAGCCGGGCTACATTAAAAAAGAGCAGTTCTACCACGCGGTGATCATCAGCTATAACGCGGCAATTAACTTCGCGCATCGCTACGCGCAGGAGGCGACCCGCCAGGCGCAGCTTGAAAGTAACCCGACGCGCAGGCGCGAGCTGGAACAGATCGCGCAGAACTGTACCCGCGTTCCTGAACACGGCGCGACCAGCTTCTGGGAAGCCTGCCAGACGTTCTGGTTTATTCAGAGCATGCTGCAGATCGAGTCCAGCGGCCATTCAATCTCCCCTGGGCGTTTCGATCAGTACATGTACCCGTATCTGGCGGCCGATAAATCCATCTCCCCGGAGTTTGCTCAGGAGCTGGTGGACTGCTGCTGGATCAAGCTTAACGACATCAACAAAACGCGTGATGAAGTGTCGGCCCAGGCCTTTGCAGGCTACGCCGTGTTCCAGAACCTGTGCGTGGGCGGGCAGACGGAAGACGGCCGCGACGCCACTAACCCGCTGAGCTATATGTGCATGGAGGCGACGGCTCACGTTCGCCTGCCGCAGCCATCGTTCTCTATTCGCGTCTGGCAGGGCACGCCGGATGCGTTCCTGTACCGCGCCTGTGAACTGGTGCGCATGGGCCTGGGCGTTCCGGCGATGTACAACGACGAGGTGATTATCCCGGCGCTGCAAAACCGCGGCGTGTCGCTGCACGACGCGCGCGATTACTGCATTATCGGCTGCGTGGAGCCGCAGGCCCCGCATCGCACCGAAGGCTGGCACGACGCGGCGTTCTTTAACGTTGCCAAAGTGCTGGAAATCACCCTGAATAACGGGCGTTCCGGCAGTAAACAGCTGGGGCCGGTCACGGGTGAAATGACCCAGTACACCAGCATGGATGATTTCTTCGCCGCCTTTAAAAAGCAGATGGCGCATTTTGTTCACCAGCTGGTTGAGGCCTGTAACAGCGTGGATATCGCCCACGGCGAACGCTGCCCGCTGCCGTTCCTGTCCGCGCTGGTGGACGACTGTATCGGTCGCGGTAAATCTTTGCAGGAAGGTGGGGCAATCTATAACTTCACCGGCCCGCAGGCGTTCGGCATCGCCGATACCGGCGATTCGGTTTACGCCATTCAGAAGCAGGTGTTTGAAGACCGCAAGCTGACGTTAAACGAGCTGAAAAGCGCGCTGGACGCCAACTTTGGCCACGCGGATGGCGCAGCCCCGCATAGCGCTGCGGCGAAATCTTCGCTCGGCGAGCAGGAGATCTACGAAGTGGTGAAACGCATCATCGAGCAGCACGGTTCGCTCGATCCTTCCGCGATCAAAAATGAAGTTTATCGCCAGCTTTCCAGCGGCACGGCGGCGCCTTCCGCGCCGGGTAACGCATCGCGCTTCGAAGAGATCCGCCATATTCTGGAAAACACCCCGTGCTTTGGTAACGATATCGACGAGGTGGATATGGTGGCCCGCCGGTGCGCGCTGATTTATTGCCAGGAAGTCGAAAAGTACACTAACCCGCGCGGCGGCCAGTTCCAGGCGGGTATTTATCCCGTGTCGGCTAACGTGCTGTTTGGTAAGGATGTCAGCGCGCTGCCGGACGGACGCCTGGCGAAAGAGCCGCTGGCGGACGGCGTGTCGCCACGCCAGGGTAAAGACACCCTTGGGCCAACCGCGGCAGCAAACTCGGTGGCGAAGCTTGACCACTTTATCGCCTCTAACGGCACGCTGTATAACCAGAAATTCCTGCCGTCATCGCTTGCCGGGGAAAACGGGCTACGCCACTTTAGCGGCCTGGTCAGAAACTACTTCGATAAGAAAGGTATGCACGTTCAGTTCAACGTCATCGACCGTAATACCCTGATTGAAGCGCAAAAAAATCCGCAGCAGCACCAGGATCTGGTGGTTCGCGTGGCGGGCTACAGCGCGCAGTTCGTGGTGTTAGCGAAAGAAGTGCAGGATGACATTATCAGCCGTACCGAACAGCAGCTGTAATTCATCGCTATCGTCAAAGGGCCATGCCGCAGAGCATGGCCCCTTATTAAATTCTCGATAACCGCTGCGTTATCTGCGAGTGATGTTATGAATAAAGTCGATTACGAAACGGAAGGCGTGTTATTTAATATTCAACGCTACTCTTTGCACGACGGGCCGGGTATTCGAACGATTCCTTTTTTAAAAGGGTGCCCGCTATCGTGTAAATGGTGCAGTAATCCTGAATCACAACGTCCACAGCCAGAATTAATTTTTAAAAAGAACGATTGTATCCGCTGCGGCAAGTGTATCGATATTTGCAGGCAGCGCGCGATATCCGTCGACAATCCTTATTTTATCGATCGCGAGCGTTGTATTCAGTGCGGGGAATGTACGCAGGTTTGCCCGACCCAGGCGCTGGAAATGAAAGGCAAACGGATGACCGTCGCCGAAGTAATGCGCGAGCTGCAAAAAGAGGAAAATCTTTACCGGCGTTCGGGCGGGGGCATTACGCTGTCCGGCGGCGAGCCGCTGGCGCAGCCGGAATTTGCCCGTGAGCTGCTTAAAGCCTGTAAGGAAAAGGGCTGGCATACCGCTATCGAAACCACCGGGTTCACCACGCCTGAAGTGATAGACGCGGTGTTTCCGTATGTCGACCTCGCGCTGACCGATATCAAGGCGATTAACCCGGCGGTGCATGTGAGCCATACCGGCGTGGATAACACGCGTATTCTTGAGAACCTGATTCGTATTTCATTTCTCACCAAAGTCATCGTGCGCATTCCCGTTATTCCCGGCGTCAACGATAGCGAGGAGGAAATTCACAGCATTGCCGAATTTGCCCGCCTGATGCTGAATGTCGATACCCTACATTTGTTGCCCTATCACACCTACGGGGAAAATAAATATAGCCTGCTTGGGCGTATTTATCCGATGGGCGATGCGCAAAGTATTGCCGATGCGAAAATGGCATCGTTAAAGCGGGTTGTTGAGTCCTTAGGTTTTAATTGCCACGTCGGTGGCTGATATTGCTGTTGAAAATATCTTATCAATCATATTAATAATCGGGTAACCCTATGAACGATTCACTTAAAGCTCAGTGTATTGCGGAATTTCTTGGCACCGGACTGTTTTTATTTTTTGGTATCAGCTGCCTTGCAGCTGTAACAGTGGCCGGGGCGAGCTTTGGCCTGTGGGAAATATGTATCGTCTGGGGGCTGGGCATTTCGCTGGCCGTCTATTTAACCGCCGGGATTTCCGGCGCGCATCTCAACCCGGCAATCACCATTGCGCTGTGGCTGTTTGCCTGCTTCCCCGCGCGCAAGGTGATTCCCTACAGCATCGCCCAAATTGCCGGTGCCTTCGGCGGGGCGGCGTTGGCCTACATGCTGTACCACAATTTATTCACCGACTTTGAAAGCGTGCATCATATGGTGCGCGGCAGCGTAGAAAGCCTGCAGCTGGCCAGTATTTTCAGCACCTTCCCGGCGGCGGCGATTAGCGTCTGGCAGGCCGCGTTCGTTGAGATAATTATCAGCTCGATTCTGATGGGGCTGATTATGGCGCTCACCGATGATGGCAACGGCGTGCCGCGTGGCCCTCTTGGCCCGCTGTTGATTGGTATTCTCGTGGCGGTGATCGGCGCATCTACCGGCCCGCTGACGGGCTTTGCCATGAATCCAGCCCGTGACTTCGGCCCCAAGCTGTTTACCTTTTTTGCCGGCTGGGGTGAGATTTCCATGACCGGCGGCCGCGATATTCCTTACTTCATCGTACCGCTGCTGGCACCCGTCATTGGCACCTGCCTTGGTGCGGCTATCTATCGCTTCTGCATTAGCGGCAATCTTCCTTGTAATAGCTGTAAGCTGGAAGATGAAAAGGTATAGCAGGGTTTGAAATGAGATAACAAAACGCCATCCGAAGATGGCGGCAAAACGGACGGCGAACCCCACTCTTTGGTGGGGTTCGTTTTTTTTTGCTTTGAACCGGCGATGATTTTGGATTCGGCATTGTCAACTACCATTATCGGCTGGGATAACCACATAGTAATAATGATAAACTTTCCCGCGCTCGTTCGTTCTTTATCGCAAGGCGAGCGAAATATAATATAAATAATATTTTCTTTTAATATTCGATATCAAGAAGGGTTTATGAAGAAAACACTGCTCGCAGCATCGTTAATAGCGCTGGCCTCAACCGCGTTGGTTGGCTGCGGAGATAAACAGCCGGATTGTAATTCTGATGCGTTCTCCAAATCCATCGTTGACCAAATTGGTGAGAATCTTTTTTCCACTAATAACGATCCTCAGTATAAATTCACTGACAAAGATGATTTTATCAAACGCAACCATATTGAATTACGCAATATTAAAGAAACCTCGGCGGATGAAAAAAACCATACGAAGGTCTGCTCTTTTGATATCAGCATCCAGCCATTAGCGCCGATGACATCCCGCTTCGAAGTCAAAAATCAATCGGTTGCGGTAAGCATCGACAAAGACGGTAAAGAAGTGGCATCGACCCGTTCTAACTATGGCTATGGGATGATGGATACTATGGAACGCGTTGAAATGGGCAAGCCAAGCAAAGAGCAGCAGGAAGCTATTGATGCGCTAAAGAAACAGCAGGAAGAGCAGAAAAATAAGGATGAAGCCATCAAAAAAGAGGTGACGTCCGTCTCTCTCGATCAATATAAATTCATTAGCGATGAGGATTTGACCTGGCTGTATCTCGCTCGCGCAGAAAACAAGAGCGACAAAGATATGCTCTCTCTAACTAGCGCTGCTTATTATAACGAGCAGGATGAGTTTAAGAAAAAGGATATCGAAAAAGCTGAAATTCCTGCGATGCATGAAAAATTAAATAACTATAAAAAGATTAAATACATAAAATTTGTTTCAGTGATTGGCGGCAAACTCAATGTTAAACTGGATACCCTTTCCGGTGGTCCGGTGATGAATAACTTCCTCGTCGGTACTATGCCTTCCAAATATGATTTTGATAAACAGGTCTATCCGCTAACGATGAATGGTTGCCCGACAGGTATGAGCAGCAACGGTATTGCCGTGAATAATCAGAATGTCAAAGTTGAGTGGGAAAAAGAGACCGCGTTAGCCTCTTGCGTCATTAAGCCTAAAGATGAAGCCCAGGCCAGAGAATGGAACGAGGTGTTCAAAGCGGAGGAGTTTGTGTCAGGCCATGATAACTACGCAACCATTTACCTCGCTTTAAAAGATGGGTTAAACCAGCACGGTCTGCTTGACGCGACGTTGGTTCGTGTTGATGTTAATTATAATGGTGCACATCCTTTAAAACTCCAGTCTGAGTAAATCCTATATTTTTGGCATGCGGCGAACCCCACCGTTAGGTGGGGTTCGTTTTTTTGCGGTCGTAGATTGCCTGAAACCACGGGAAAGTTTGAGTTTTCTACCCGTTACTTTCTGCCAGCAGTATTTTGATCATAAATCTTCGTCACGTATTTCATCGTCAATATTAATGCCCATGTCTTCAATCATCTTACGGCTATGGGACATGTCGAAAGGTTTCACGTCCTGCGGAAATTTTTGATATCGGAAGCTAAAAAGTGCAGAAATGCCTCCATAAAATGCACCTTCTGCGCGCGCTTTACGTCAGCGCTTTTTATTACCGCCTGAGCGCGGGCCTTTCTTGTCGGTTTCCGGCTGCGGCGGCTGGGTTTTCTCGGGTTCAGAGGTTTGTGAGGAACCCATGCACGAAGATTCCGGCAGGCTTTCTTCCACGTTCACAACGGGGATTTCACGTCCTGCCGCCTGCGGAGCGGCTTCTGGTTCAGGAGCTTCAACCCCCACGGTGTCGGCGGAACGGATAAACGTGTCGATATACTCTGCGGTGCGGGCAATCACTTTATGGGCATACACCTGGCCGGGACTGCTGACCGCGCCGATGCCCGCGGCGACGGCGGCGTTGATAGCGCCTACTTCGCCTTCAAATTTGACGGTGACCATGCCGCCGCCTTTTGTCAGCTCGTAGCCCACCAGATTGACGTTGGCCGATTTCATCGCGGCATCCGCGGCGACTACCGCAGCAGCCAGCCCGACGGTTTCAATTAATCCTAAACTTTGCCCGGACATAACCTTCTCCTGTAAGTGTATTGATGATGTTGCGCCTGCCTGCCGAATCTTGTTTAGCGGGCATCGTCGCGCAGCGCCGCTGCCTTATCCGTTTTTTCCCAGGGGAAGATGTCGCGGCCAAAATGGCCGTAGCAGGCGGTTTGTTTGTAGCGGGGAACCAGCAGATCAAGCATCTGAATAATGCCGTAAACGCTGAGATCGAAATGACGCATCACCAGCTGCTCAAGCCGCTGCGCGGTAAGTCGAGAGCCGCCGAAGGTGTTGATACGCACGGAAACGGGTTTCGCAACGCCGATAGCCCAAGCGAGCTGGACTTCGCAGCGCGCGGCAAGGCCCGCTGCAACGATATTCTTCGCGACGTAGCGCGCCGCGTAGGCGGCGGAACGGTCAACCTTTGAGGGATCTTTTCCTGAGAATGCGCCGCCGCCGTGGCGGGCGGCGGCGCCATAGGTATCGACGATGATTTTTCTTCCCGTCAGACCGCAGTCGCCCACCGGGCCGCCGGTGACGAACTGACCGGCGGGGTTAATCAGGAACCGTGTTTTTGGCGTTATCCAGCCCGCCGGGATAACCGGCCTGACAATCTCTTCAATCACCGCCTCTCGCAGCGCGGGGAGAGGGATATCCGGACTGTGCTGGGTCGAAACGACGACCGTATCGGCATAGCTCACCCTGCCGTTGCGATAGCCCAGCGTGAGCTGGCTTTTCGCATCGGGGAGCAGGAAGGGGAGGCGGCCCGATTTTCTGAGCGCGGCCTGCCGCTGCATCAGCCGGTGTGCATAAACAAGCGTTGCGGGCATGGCTTCCGGCGTTTCGTCGCAGGCGTAGCCGAAGGTGATCCCCTGATCGCCCGCGCCCAGTAATTCTGGAGCAGAGCCTGCTATGCCACGCGAAATATCCGTGGATTGCCTGCCCAGGATATTCAGCACGCCGCAGGTAGCGGCATCGAACCCGAGCCGGGAGTGGTCATAGCCGATGGCTTTGATCGTGCTGCGGACGATGGACTCCACGTCGACCGAAGCATCGGAGGTAATCTCGCCCGCCACGATAGCGATGCCGGTTTTCACCATGCATTCGCAGGCGACTTTTGCCCAGGGGTCCTGTAACAGATACGCGTCCAGAATGGCGTCGGCTATCTGGTCGGCCATTTTATCCGGGTGGCCCTCGGCGACCGATTCAGAGGTAAACAGATAATCGTCCACAGCAATACCCGCGTGGCTTGAGGATTCCCCTATCTTAAAGGGCGGTGTAAGCCGCGGCCGTGAACAATCTTGCGGGCATAGTGGACTTTTTTGCCCTACCGGGCGTTATTGCACGGCGCCGGAGAGATTATCTTGCGGAAATCGGACGGAGCCATGCCGGTCTCTTTCTTAAAGATACGGCAGAAGTAGTTTGCGTCCTGCCAGGAGAGTTCCAGAGCGATGGTATTGACCTTAAGATCGCTAAACTGCAGCAGGGATTTTGCGATGCTGATTTTTCGGCTGGCAATATAGTTTGAAAAACCGATGCCGGTATTTTTTTTAAAGGCCCGGCTTAAATAGCAGGGGCTGACGAAGGATTTTGCCGCGATATCGTCGAGCGTGAGGTTATTAAGGATATTCTTTTCGATGTGGTATTTCGCCCGCGCGGTAAAATCCATATTGCCGCTATAAGCCTTAAACGCGTGGTCGAATACCTCTTCGCTGATGGCAAGCAGGCTGGTCATAATTCGGTAATAGCCGCTTTCCGTTAGCCCATGCTGGTTAATATCCTGGGTCAGCGCAGCGGTTTTCGTGGCCGTTGGAATAAGCCTGTCGCCAAGCGTTGTGATGTACTGATGGAGTAGCTCGAGCATGTCGGTGACGTCTTTTCGCCGATCGGCGGTAAGCGATTTTTTGGTGCACGCATCATCCAACGTTTTGAAAAGAAAAGCGTGCCAGCGGGCGTAGTCGCAGCGTTCAATCATAGCGATAATCTTTTCTTTTAAGGCTTTCGCTGCGGCGACGTCTACCTCATTAACGTCGAGCGTTTTTTTGATCGTGTCGGTGAGAATGCTTTGTTTAACAGGCTTGAGCAGATAATCATCGACCTTGAGATTGAGCATGCTGCGGACGATATCAAAATCGTCATTGGCGGTGGTGACAACCACCTTCGTGTCGGTATTTTTCGTTTTTAGATATTCAATAACCTGGTTGCCGTTGGGTAACGGAATATTGATATCGACAAACATCATATCTATTTGCTGTAGGCTATCGATAAGCTGTATGGCTATTCTACCGGTCGCGGCCTCGTGAATGACGGCATTATCCACGCATTGCGAAATGATCCTGCGCAGTGCTTCGGATTCAATCAGCTCATCTTCCACAATCACAATATTGTACATACGTGTTCTCCTCTCGGTCAGGCTTGCCGCATAGGAAATCGCAGCTTGATGGTGGTGCCCATTCTTGGTTTATGTGGGCTAATGATTTCCAGCCCGTAGCTTTCACCGAATAATAACCGGAGGCGATTCTGAATATTATTAATGCCAATGCTGCCCTTCTGACGGTTATGGTCGCCGGATAAAATGCTGGCAATATCTTCTTTTGAGATGCCGTCGCCGTTATCCGTAATTTCCAGAATTACGTCCTTACCGTCATCGCTTGCGCCGATCAGCAGGCGGCTACTGGTATCTCGCGGCTCGACCACGTAGTTGAAAAAGTTTTCCACCAGCGGCTGTAGAATCAGGAAGGGGCAAACCACGCCGTGGTACTTTTCGGGGATCTCACAGCGATAGTCAAAACGATCGCTCATCCTGACTTTTTGTATCGACATATAACTTTTTACGTAATTAATTTCATGGTTGAGGGTAATCAGCCCGTGGTTATTTTTACGCAGCAGATAGCGCATCATGTCCGAGAAGTCATGCACCATATTTTCAGTGCGCTCCGCCCCTTCAAGATACGCCAGGCGGCCAATGGTATTTAAAACGTTAAATAAAAAATGGGGATTAATTTGATAGGACAGGGCCTTAAATTCGGCCTCGTGTAACGAACGTTCTATTTCGACCCGCTTGCGTAATTCGTTGGTGAGTTCAACATCTTTGATGTGCAGCTCACGCTGGATATTATTAGCGTGCGCCTGTTCGACCAGATAAGAAGAAACGTGCAGTAACGTTGACGCGGTGGATTCGAACCTGTCGTAAGGCATACGGCGCGTATTTTGATGCAGGTCTATCAGCCAGGGATTTTCCTGCCACACCTGGCTGTTATTAAGAATATAGGGAATGACCTGCTCTTTCTCTTCTTCGACCTTAACCTGGCCAGAAATAAAAGCGCCGAGATAGTGGTTATTAATCATAATCGGCACGGCAAATTCAACGAAGCCGCAATAGCAGCGGTAAACCACCGGCTTGAGGGCTTCCATCGCCGCCCGGCCGCCAGCGTTATCGCTTTCATAACAGTGATGCGCGAGAGAGGGGTTTTGGCGAGAGCGTGCGCAAAAATCAGAGAATCCGCTAGGGCGCGTGACGGGAACTCCATCCTGATCGACCACCACCAGCGCAATCATCATGGATTTACTGAAATTATCCTGAAGTGTCTGGAGTCTTTTGACATCAAGGAATTCATGTAATTTATAGTTATTATTCACATTGGCATTCCACGCTGAAATTTAAGCAAATTTATGCCAAAAATATACATGAAAAAATGATGATAAAAATTGAATGGGGTCACAGCGGGGGATTGGTTTCTAAAAGTATCGTTAATAATAGTCAAGTTATGTTGATTGAAACTTACTGTTAACCATTGCTCTAACAGTTTATTTACATCGACGGTGGGCATGAAAGACGACGAATAAGGTTATTAAAAGTTTAAGAATGCTTAAGTTTAATTGAAGTGATTAATTATGTGATGTTCTCCTTATTGCTGGGTAAGTCGCAGGCGTATGATTTTTTTTCGAAATTTTTAAACTTGTTCATAAGGATGTGCTATCCATGCCGCGCAAAGCGATTTCACTCTTTTTACCTGTTTTAGCCGCGCTATTTTTAGTGACCGGCAGCTTAAATGCTGCGCAAAGTAAAGATGATATCAGGCAGCAGATTATCGATGCTTCTATTGAGTCTTACCCCGGCAACTGCCCTTGTCCTTACAACAGCATGCGCAACGGTCGCCAGTGTGGCGGCCGCAGCGCGTGGAGCAAAGAGGGGGGATATTCGCCGATTTGTTATAAAAAAGAGGTGACCGAAGAGATGATTGAAGAGTGGAGGGCGGAACATGACTCGTAGTCCCTGCCGTCACCTGCCCGGTCGCCAATAACGCCCGCGTTACGGGTTAATCAATAACCTACCGCATCCAGGCGAAACTGCTTCCCGCAGTTGCCTGGATTTCTCTGCGTGGCAAAGGCGCTGCCGTTCAGAGAATCGTTGATTTTTGCCGCCGAAAGCGAGATCTGCATTTCGGTGAGGTAGGCCGGATTGCCGTTACAGGTCAGCTTGACCGCCTTCACCGCGTCGCTTCCCCAGCTTTTTTCCAGCGCCTTGTTGAACGCCTTGCGCGTGACGAACTTGCCGTAGTTGTCTGCTAAAAATTGCCCAAAAGCGCTCTGTTTGAATTCGGTGTTCAGGCGCACCATGGTGCCGAAATAGGCGTTCGGGTCGAAGCCGAAGCACGCGCCGTGCTTGGCGTATTCATAGCGTTCAAGGCACGACTGGCCGCCCGCGCCCGGCATCACGCCGGAGAGTTGACTGGCGATATCCGATGACAGGCCCGGTGCGGGCGAGCTGCATTTTCGAGAGCCGCGAGCTTCCGCCATGTTGGGCACCGGGCGGGTCGCGCAGCCGTAGCGCATCCATCGCTTGTTATCCACGCCGCGCGCGGAAACGGATTTTGGCAGGCTCGGCCACAGGCCGTGTACCGTGAGAAATGCGCGCTTGTCCGCCTGCTCCTGCTGAAGTTTGCATTCGACGGGCTCGTTGCGGTTGCGCTCGTGCATGCTCTGGCAGAAGCCGGTTTGCCACGAGAGCGCCAGCACGTAGCTGTCAAAATCGCCGTATTGTTTAGGCTGTAACGGGGCGGCGTGGGCAAGCAGGCTGGCCGCAAGCGTGGTGGTAAGAATGAGCGCGTTTCGCCACATGGCAGGGGATTCCATAGTTAATAAATTCCAGAAGTCATTTATTAAACCACAAAAAGCGGGGTGGGCGGATGAGGGATTGTCGGGGGAAAACGTCGGGTGGCGGCTTCGCCTTACCCGACCTGCGGTGGATTCATTTATTGGGTGGATAAGCGAAAGCGCCATCCACCACGCTTTACGCTAGCTCCACATCGCCAGAATCGGCCAGCCGACCAGCAGAAGCAGCGAGATATAGATAACCCCAAAGATTGCCCCCAGCCGCCAGTAGTCTTTCGACTTCACGTAGCCGCAGCCGTAGATGATTACGCCCGGCCCGGTGGCGTACGGTGTCAGGCAGCCCATGATGCCGATGGACAGCACCAGCAGAATGCACAGATGTTCCATCGGCACGCCCGGTATGCCTTTGCCGACGGCGAGGATCACCGGCAGCATGGTCGCGGTGTGCGCCGACAGGCTGGCGAACAGGTAGTGGGCGAAGTAGAACACCAGCACCAGCACGACGACGGTGGCGCTCGGCGAGAAGCCTTCCAGATGCGTGCTCATGGTGTTGGCGAACCAGTCGATAAAGCCCGAGCGGGTCAGGCCGTTGGCCATCACCACGAGCGTGGCGAGGTTGACCAGCGTGTTCCACGCGCTGTTGTATTTGGTGATGTCTTTCCACGGCACGACGTGCAGCGCCAGCATCAGGGAAACCGCCAGCAGGCCAACGGCGGTGGCGTCGATAACGTCCCCACCAAACACCCACAGACCGAGGCTTAGCAGCACCAGGCCAATCAGCGTTTTCTCTTTGCCCGTCAGGCTGCCCATCTCTTTAAGCGCTTCGCCCGCCCAGCCGGAAACCTCTTCGCTGTGGGTGATTTCAGGCTTGTAGAGCACGTAAGACAGCCAGGGCGCGACGATCAGCAGGATGATGCCCACCGGCAGGAAGCTCAGGAACCATTGCAGCCAGCTGATGTGCACGCCCGCGATTTTGCTGACGAACTCCAGGCCCAGCACGTTCGGGGCCGCCCCGGTGACGAACATCGACGAGCTAAGGCTGGTACTGATCACCATCATCCACATCAGGTAGCCGCCGATGCGTTTTGAGGACGGGTCGTTCGGGAAGGATTTAAACAGCGGCGGCAGGTTTTTAATTACCGGGAAGACGGTGCCGCCGGTGCGCGCGGTGTTGGACGGCGTAAAGGGGGCCAGCATGATGTCGATGATGACGATTGCGTAGCCGAGCGTCAGGGTGCGCTTGCCCATGAACTTCACCATAAACAGCGCGATGCGGCGGCCAAGGCCGGTGACCTCGTAGCCCAGCGCGAAGATAAACGCGCCGAACACCAGCCAGACGGTGGTGCTGGAGAAGCCCGCCAGCCCCCATTTCAGCGCCTGTTTCCCGGCGTCGAAGGCCGGGTCGGCAAGCTCGGCTGCGTCAAACAGCAGATAGTTGCTGCCGATAACGCAGATCGTCACGGCGATAAAGCTTATTGCCGTCGCCGGGATCGGTTCGAGGATCATCCCGACGATCATCGCCACAAACACCGCGAAGTAGTGCCATGCCTGCGGCGGCATGCCGTCGGGCACCGGTATTAGCAGCATTACCGCCAGCACGATCAGCGGGGCCAGCAACTTCCATATTTTATCTTTTGAAACAGACATAACTGATTCTCCAGTCTGGATTTTTTTAATTTATGTAGGTTTGTAGGGTGAAAGTTCGTGTAGAAAACGGGTGACGATCAGCAGGTCGGCGCTGCCGCCGGGGCTGAGATTGCGGCTGATGCACTGCGTGTCGAAGTCGTGCAGGTGCCGTAAGTCCGCCGGGCGACGAATGCCGCCCGCGTGTAGCAGCGTGCGGGCCTTTTGCTGTAGCCAGGCCAGCCCGTCAACGCCCCCGCGTGAGGCAACGTTGGTGTCGCCGTTGTGCGCCATCAGCACCAGCAGGGTGTCGAGCAGGGCCAGCTCAGGGTCGGTGCCCTGCGCAAGCCTTTTGCGGTAGTGCGGCAGGGCGAGGTTCAGCACCAGCGGATAGCCCGCCTCGGCCTCCCCGCGCGCGCCGGTGAGGCCGAGCTGGCGATAAAGCCGCTGGCCCGCCGTCTGCTGCGTGTTTTGCTGCTCGAGCTCGCGGCGGGTTAGCCCCTGGCAAAACGCGGCGGCGGTCGCGCAGACGTTTTCAGGCGAAACGGGCCGACAGAGCCGATGCAGACGCCCGACGGCGGCGCACAGCAGCCCGAGGGAAAAAATGCTGCCCTTGTGCGTGTTGACGCCCGCGGTGGCGCGGAACATGGCTTTTTCACAGGCGAGGCCAAGCGGGCGCAGCTCTGGCAAAACCTCGCCTGCGGGCAGCGCCGCGCCGCTGGCCCCGCATTCGACGAAGCGCGCCAGCCACGGGCGGATGGCGTCCGCGCTGTGGTAAAAATCCTCAAGCGCCATGTCTTTGTGCGCGCCGCAGTTGACGCGGTCAACCAGCCCCGGCTTCGGCGACAGGTTGACCTCGGCGAGCATCGCGCGCCAGGCGAGATCGCTGATGCTGGCTATAAAGGCGGCGTCAGGCCGGGACAGCGTTATCGGCATCATGCAGCAGCGCCTCCATGCGGTTCAGCAGCTCGGCAAGCGGGTGGGCGCGTTCTCGGGCGCAAACGGCGGCGTTTTCTTCGCACAGGAGGCAGCGACGGGCGGGCAGGGCGAAGTCGCCGCGCGACAGGATTTTCCCCTGCGGCGTGAGCACGTCGATATCCCACAGCCTGCCGAGCGGGTGCGACTGCTCGAGGGCGATAGCGGCCTGCTTGAGGCTGTCAGCCGGGGCGTTCACCGCTAATAGTCCTTCCGCGCCGGTGGCAAGCCCGGCGCAGCACTGCTTTTTGATTTCCCAGCCCTGCGCTTCCAGCTCGTGACGCAGCGCCCGCAGGCCGTGGTTGAAGATGCGGCGCGTGAGCTGGCTGTCCTTCACCGGGCCGGGCGCGACCACGGTGAAGGAGATCAGGCTGATGCCGTATTTCGCCAGCCACTCCTGCTGGCGGGCCTGGCGCGCGTCGCGGCTGGCGACCATTTGCGCCACCGTGATGGGCATGTTGGCTGCCGAAGAAAGATAAAGAGGCATGGTTTACTCCTTCACCTGATGAACAACGTCGATAACCGAGCCGTCGCGGTAGCGCACCACGGCGATGACGCGGTCGGTAAATTCAATCGGCTGCGGCCTGCCGGTAAGCGTTTGTGCGCGTTCGCGCAGCCAGTCGATGGACACCACGTTCATGCCCGCTTCCCGCAGCCGGTCGGCCAGCTCCGGGCGCGCCGGGTTAACGGCGATGCCGTGGTCGGTGACGAGGATATCCACGCTTGAGCCGGGGGTGACGCAGGTGGTGACTTCATCCACCAGCGTCGGGATGCGCCCGCGCACCAGCGGGGCGACGATGATCGACAGGGCGGCGGCTACCGCCGTATCGCAGTGGCCGCCGGACGCGCCGCGCAGCACGCCGTCGGAGCCGGTCAGCACGTTGACGTTAAAGCGGGTGTCGATTTCCAGCGCGCTCAGCACCACCACGTCGAGCCGGTCAACCGAGGCGCCCTTCGAACCCCAGTTGGCGTACTGGTTAGCGCTGATTTCGATGTGGTTTGGGTTGCGCGCCAGCGATTCGGCGGCGGCGCGGTCAAAGCTCTGCACGTCGAGCAGCTTTTTTATCAGGCCCTTTTCGTGCAGGTCGACCATCGTCGAGGTGATGCCGCCGAGCGCGAACGCGGCGTGAATGTCCCGGCTGCGCATTTTGTCTTCCAGAAAACGGGTGACCGCAAGCGACGCGCCGCCGGTGCCGGTTTGCAGCGAGAAGCCTTCCCTGAAGTAGCCGGAGTTCACCACCACGTCGGCGGCGCTGCGGGCGATCAGCAGCTCGCGCGGGTTGGAGGTCATGCGCGTGGCGTCCGCGCCGATCTTGTCGGCATCGCCCACCCGTTCGATCTGCACGATCAAATCCACCCGATCCTGCGCAATGCTCGCCGGATTGTGCGGATAGGGCAGCAGCACCTCGGTGAGCAGCACCACCCGGCGGGCGTTTTCGGCATCAACTTTGGCGTAGCCCAGCGAGCCGCAGCAGGCTTTGCCGGTGTAGCCGTTGGCGTTGCCGAACGGATCGCAGGACGGCACGCCCAGAAACGCCACGTCGATGTTCAGCTCGCCGCTTTCTACCAGCTGCACGCGCCCGCCGTGGGAGTGGATTTGCACCGGTTCGGCCAGCAGGCCGCGCGAGATCTCTTCCGCCAGCGGGCCGCGCAGGCCGGAGGTGTAAATGCGGCTGACCACGTTATTGCGGATGTGTTCGACCAGCGGCGCGTGGCAGTCGCTGAGCGAGCTTGAGGCAAGCGTGAGGTTTTTGAAGCCCATTCTGGCGATGGCGTCCATCACCAGGTTGAGCGTCAGGTCGCCGCCGCGAAAGGCGTGGTGGAAGGAGATAGTCATGCCGTCGTGCAGCCCGGAGCGGCGAATCGCCTCTTCGAGGTTTGCGCAGAGCTTTTTGTCGCGCGGCTTTTGCGCCTGCAAATTCAGTTTGGAGGCGGCCTGATAAAGCGGGCTGTCGCTTTCCGTAAGGCGGCGCCAGGATTCTACGCGTGCCAATCGTTGATTCTGAGTCATGTTCTGTCCTTATTCTTCACGAAGGCCGGAGAGGGCCGCGCGTGACAGCACCAGGCGCGCGCGTTCGATAACCGGGCTGTCGACCATTTTGCCGTTGAGCGAGACTACGCCGCGCCCTTCCAGCGCGGAGGCTTCGGCGGCTTCCACCACCAGCTGGGCGTGCTCGACCTCTTTGCGCGTCGGGGCGTAGAGGTTGTGCAGCAGGTCAATCTGGCGCGGGTTGATAAGCGACTTGCCGTCGAAGCCGAGCTGTTTGATGTGCGCCGCCTCGTGCAGGAAACCGGCCTCGTTATTGGCGTCGGAGTAGACGGTATCGAACGCCTGAATCCCCGCCGCGCGGGCCGCCTGCAGGATGGAGCAGCGGGCGAAGAGCAGCTCTACGCCGTCGGGCGAGCGTTCGGTACGCAGGTTGCGCACGTAGTCTTCCGCGCCCAGCGCGATGCCGATCAGGCGCGGCGAGGCGTGGGCAATCGCCACCGCCTGGGTGATGCCCTGCGCGGATTCAATCGCCGCCAGCAGGCCGGTGCTGCCGACCTCGCGGCCGCACTGCGCTTCGATGCGGGCGATTTCGTTTTCGATGTCGATAACGTCCTGCGCGGTGTCGGTTTTCGGCAGGCGCACGATGTCCACGCCGCCGCGCACCACGGCTTCCAGGTCGGCCAGGCCGTATTCGGATTCGAGGGCGTTTACGCGCACGATGGTTTCAACATCCTGATAAAGCGGGTGCTGCAGGGCGTGGTAGACCAGGCGGCGCGCGGCGTCTTTTTCGCGCAGAATCACCGAGTCTTCGAGGTCGAACATCAGCGCGTCGGCACGATAGATAAAGGCATTGCTGACCATAGCGGCGTTAGCCCCCGGCACGAACAGCATGCTGCGGCGGGTGCGGGATTTACGCGCCTGGGCGATGGCGGCAGTCATTAGCAGTCCTCCCACGGCAGGGAGGCGACGTCGCCTGCGCGAACCAGCAGCGTTTCGAGGCGGGCGCGCAGAATGCAGTCGAGCGCGCCTTTGTCGTCAACGATTAGCTGCACGCCCTGCACGTTGTAGCGCGAGAGCGTTTGCAGAACGGTGGCGCGAATCGCCTCGCCAAACTGCTTTTCAACGCTGCTGCTGATTTGCAGGTCGATTTCCTGGGCGTCGATGGGCGCGATTCGCACCATCACGTCGCCCGATTCGAGGGTGCCGGCAACGGCTGGGTGGGTAATTTTCATTGTTCACCTGTTACGGTTAGGGGTATCTGTTGCCTGCCCGCGTCGAGCATGTTTTGCAGGTAGGCTCTGGTCGCTTCCGGAACCAGCAGCTCGATGGTCGCAAGGTCTTTCTTCACCAGCAGCTGGCGCACCCAGGAGGCGGAGATCGCCATGCCCTGGTACTGGAGGCGCTCAATTTCCACCAGCTCAATGGGCGGCGCGCAGACCGCAGGGTCGGCAAGGAGTCGGCGCATATCGCGGTTGTAGCCGGAGGTCACCTTGCAGTAGGGTTCGGTGCCGACGAAGCGGTGGGTGATGCCCAGCGCCGGGGCGAGGTGCTGGCGGAAGATTTGCAGGTCAATTTCGGTGTAGCAGTGGTTGATCACGCTCTGCTCTTTGATGAAGTAGCAGGGGAAGGTGGCACGGGAGATCATGTACTCCGAGCCGCGATGCACCGTCACGCCGGGGATGTCGTCGGTGCCCGCGCGCACCAGCGCCAGCCGGTCTTCATAGGGGAAGCGCGAGGTGTCTTCCTTGACCAGGAAGACGTGCAGCCAGTCGCACTGCTGGGCCGCCTTTTGAATCAGGTAGCGGTGGCCGCGCGTGAACGGGTTAGCGTTCATCACGATGCAGCCGATTTTGTCGCCGTCGTGGCGCAGGGTGGTGAGGTAGCTCGCGTAGCGCTCAAGCCGGGTGGCGCTGTTTTCCATCAGCACCATCACGCCCGGCACGCAGGCGAGGGTATAAAAGCCGCACTGCCTAAACAGCGCCTCGTTCTGGCTTTTGGTGTAGATAAAAAGGTGGGTGCACTGCCTTTCGTAGGCGAGGTTGATTAATTCGGTGGCGAGCGTCAGCGCCAGCCCTTCGCCGCGCGCGGATTCGCTGATGGCGACGCATTTAATAATATTTCCGGCGATACCGCCGCAGGCAATCAGCCGGTCGTCGCGGGTGACGGTAATAAAGACTTCGACGGTGGTATCAATACTCAGATCGTTTTCGCGCAGGAATTGAGTGATAGCGGCTATTTTCTTATTTTCAGCGCGCCTGACTCGGGCAAATACGGTTTGAGCAAACATGTTCAGGACTTCCCTTTATTTTCGACGTCGGGCAAGCAGCTCGCCTGTTGGCGATTTGTTGCAAAACAATAACAATTGACGGGCCGGTGATTTAATATTTGAGCCGTGCGGCGATGGTACGAAGTATTTGTTTTGTTATTTTTGACTTATTTCACAAAGGGTTGCCTGATTTAAATAGACTTTATGGTTTTTATTTACTTAATTAATTTCCGCCGAATTTTGCCGTCGGTTTTTATTTCGTTAATTGATTTAATTTGTGCAATCCTTAACGGATTCGGCAGCGGCGGGTGGACGTGTTGTAAACAAATCCATTACATTTTACCGGCGCAAAATGAAATGAACGCGCCTGCAAAGGGAATTAGCCATGTTAGGTAAAAGAGATGTTAAGGAATTTCGTTTTTTTCGCCGGATGGCCTTCCCGCTAAGAATTTTCCTGCTGCTTCTGCTGGTCTCCCTTTTATTAGTGGCCGGGCTGGGTAAATATCTTTCCGCCAGCTTCGAAGATTATTTAACCAATCACGTCCGCGATATGGCGATGAACCAGGCCAAAATTATCGCCTCCACCGACGGCGTGGTTGCGGCGGTTAAAGACAGAGACACCCCGCGCCTGAGGCGCATCGCCAATAAGCTGGCCACCGGCTCCGACTTCGATTACGTGGTGATTGGCGACAGCCATTCCATTCGTCTTTATCACCCAAACCCTGCGAAAATCGGCCTGCCGATGGAGTGGACCAAGCCCGGGGCGCTGGAGAAGGGCGAGAGCTACTTTATTACCGGCAAGGGGTCGATAGGCATGGCGATGCGCGCCAAAACGCCGATTTTCGACGAGGGCGGAAGGGTGATCGGCGTGGTGTCATTGGGCTATCTGGTGAGCAAAATTGACAGCTGGCGGCTGGATTTCCTGCTGCCGATGGCCGGAGTTTTTGTCGTCATCCTTATCGTTATCATGCTGCTTTCATGGCTGTTTGCTGACCATATTCGCCGCCAGATGCTGGGCATGGAGCCTCGGCAGATTGCGCGGGTGGTGCGCCAGCAGGAGGCGCTGTTTGGCTCGGTGTTTGAGGGGCTGATCGCCGTCGATCCGGACGGGCTTATCACCGCCATCAACCGCAACGCCCGCAGGATGCTGGGCCTTAGCTCGCCGGGGCGGCAGTGGCTGGGCAAGCCTGTTGCGGAGGTGGTGCAGCCTGCGGCGTTTTTTACCGAGGAAATAGAAGAGAAGCGTCAGGATGTGATGTGCACCTTTAACGGGCTGAGCGTGATAGCCAACCGGGGGGCAATCCGCTCGGGCAACGAGCTGCTCGGCGCGATTATCAGCTTCCGCAGCAAGGATGAAATCAGCGCGCTTAACGCCCAGCTTACGCAGATCAAACAGTATGTTGAAAGCCTGCGCACCGTGCGCCACGAGCACCTTAACTGGATGTCGACGATAAGCGGCCTTTTGCAGATGAAAGAGTACGACCGGGTGATGGAGATGGTGAAGGGCGAGTCGCAGGCGCAGCAGGAGCTGATTGATACCCTGCGCGGCTCGTTTGACGACCGGCAGGTCGCCGGGCTGCTGTTTGGCAAGGCGCAGCGCGCCCGCGAGCTTGGCCTGACGCTAAAAATTGTTGAAGGCAGCCAGCTGCGTGAGTTACCGCTGGGGCTGGACAGCACGGAGTTTGCCGCGATAGTCGGCAACCTGCTGGATAACGCTTTTGACGCGAGCCTCGCCCATCCGGTCGGCAATAAAACCATCGAGCTTTATCTTAGCGATGAGGGCACGGAGGTGATTATCGAAGTGGCCGACCAGGGTTCCGGCGTGCCGGAGGCCCTGCGCGAAGTGATATTCAATCGGGGCGTAAGCACCAAGGCCGACGAGGCCGGCGAGCACGGCATCGGCCTGTATTTGATTGCCAGCTACGTAGGGCGCTGCGGCGGCGTGATAACGCTTGAAGACAACGCGCCCTGCGGCGCTCTATTTTCCGTTTTTATTCCGAAAGTGAAAGTGACCCATGGTACAACCTCTGACGATTTTGATAGTTGAAGATGAGACGCCGCTTGCCGAGATGCACGCGGAGTTTATCCGCCATTTTCGCGGCTGCGGGCAGGTTTGGCTGGCGGGGAATTTAGCCCAGGCGCGGGTGATGATCGCGCGCTTTAAGCCTTCGCTTATCCTGCTGGATAACTATTTGCCGGACGGGCTGGGGATTACGCTGCTGCACGAGCTAACCCAGGCGCGCAATCCGTGCGGCGTGGTCTTTACCACGGCGGCGAGCGACATGGACACGGTTTCGGAGGCGGTGCGCTGCGGGGTGTTTGACTATCTCGTGAAGCCCGTTTCCTACGAGCGGCTCGAGCAGACGCTGGAGCGCTACCAGCAGCGCATGCTGATGCTGGCAAACCATGACAGCGCCAGCCAGCGGCAGATTGACGATATGTTCAACGCCTACGCGCGCGGCGAAAGCAAGGAGGCGCTGCCCGCCGGAATCGACGCGCTGACGCTTGCGAAAGTGCAGGGGCTGTTTGCCGACGCGCAGGCGCGGCATACCGCCGAAACGGTGGCGCAGGAACTGAAGCTAAGCCGCACTACGGCAAGACGCTATCTGGAGTTTGCCGCCGGGCAGCAGCAGATTATGGCGGAGATTATTTACGGCAAGGTAGGACGCCCGCAGCGTATTTATCGGGCGTTGTGATGGGGTCGGGCGAGTGCTGCGCCACCCGACCATTGGCTTAAGGCAGTAATGCCGCCGACGGCACCAAAATTTCCGTGGCGATAATCACCACCAGCAGGCCGACGCCAATCGGCACGGAGGTGCGCTTCACCACTTCGAACGGGGAGATTTTCGCCATCCCCGCCACCGCGACAACCACGCCGGAAACTGGCGAAATGGTGCGGCCCAGGTTAGAGGCCTGCAGCATAGGAATCGCCAGGTAAGCCGGGTTGATGCCGGAGGAGTGCGCGAGTTTCGGGATCATCTCAACGAACGCGTAAAACGGCGCGTTGCCGGAGCCGGTGGTCATCGCCGCCAGCATGGTGAGGATCACCAGTACCAGCATCAGGATGATGCTCGCGGAGCCGAACGAGGTGGCGATGGAAATAAGGCTTTGGATAAAGCCGATGGTGCTCAGGCCCTGGGCGAAAACGCCCGCCGCGACCAGCAGCATAACCACGTTGGCGAACGCGTCGGCCATGCCGCGATAGCACACTTCCAGCCCGGAAAACACGTTTTGGGTGTTGAAGCTGCGGCAGAATTCGATGACTGCCGCAATCAGGATACAGATCACCAGAATCGTGATGATGTGCAGCTGCGGCCCCCATTTACCGTCGAAAATCAGCACGCCGATAATCGGCGTAAAGGGCAGAATGGCGTAGAACGACGGCGCGGTGGTCTGGATTTCGCTGACGTCGAGCATCTCGTGGTTAATGTGCTCTTTTTTGTCGAGGTAGCGCTGCCAGAAAAAGTGGGCGATCGCCATAGCGATAATCGCGGCGATAGAAATCGGCACCGTGGTTTTAAAGGCAAAATCGACCAGCGACATTTCCGCCGCTTTGGCGGCCAGCACCACGTCGCCTGAGGTTGGCGAAAGGATAATCGCGGCCGGAGAGGCGCAAATCGCCGCCGCAGCGCCCCGGCTGATGCCGACGTTGACCATCACCGGGAACAGCGTTGCCATCAGCAGCACGCCGAGGCCGGTGGCGGAAGAGACCGCAAGCGACATCAGGCAGGCCACGAAATAGGCGGCAATCATCAGGATGTAAGGCGAGTTGATAAATTTCAGCGGCTTGGAGGCAAGTTTCACCACCATGTCGTTGGCGCCGATATGCGTCATGTAAGCGGCAAAGCCACACAGCATCATAATCATCATGCCGAGGTCGCCGCCGCGGCTCATCAGCAGGATTTTTACGTATTCGACAATATCCGTGGCGGTGTAGCCGGTGCTTTCAGCGCTGGCCGGTAATACCTGATGGCCCATTAGCGCGCTGACGATCAGTAATAATAAGCCACCGACGAATAATACCCCGGTGGCGGAGTAGCCTTTGATGATGTAGCGGGCTACACCAACAATAACCACGACCCCAATAAGCAGTTCCAGAAAAGTAAGCATAATGTCCCCCGCTGCGAACGCCGCGTTTAACCGGGCGCGATCGCAACCGAATGCCTGAGAAATAAACAATAGTGACCTTTGCAGGGATCTGCAAAGCGGTACGAATGTGCCTGAGTGGTGAACGCTTTTTTCTGATGAGCGTCAACTTTCCCCAACTCCCCTCATCAGACGTGGCACTTTTGCAAGCAGCCCTGCAATTATGACATTTACTTATTGATTGTAGTTATGAATATTCGGCGGAAATAGCGATTAAATAGCGATGTTGTTAGTAATGAAATTAAATTTATATTGCCAGTTTGTTAATTAAAATGCCGAACGTAAAGCAATCTAAAAAACCTTTAAAATATAAGAAACTCAAGCCTATACTTCCGCCTTATCTTTTTCGGGGTTTGTATGCTGCAATCCACTTCCTGGTCGACGAGCCGTTTACGCTTTTTCAGAAAGCATCTTTTGATGCTGCTGTTGGCGTTTGGCTGGCTTTTCGTCAACAGCCAGGTGGCGGTGGCCTCGCACGATTGCCCGATTGATTTCAGCGCCCAGGCGGTGAGCATCCAGCATGGCGAACATTTGCTGATGGCGCATACCGACCCTGATATGGCGAAGATGAATGGCCCGCTGTGCGAGAAGCACTGCGTGCCGGACGTGATGCAAAAGGACAACGGGCACAGCGATGTGGCCGCGCTGCCGGTAGCAGATACCCTGGCACTGATAGTCCCTGACTGCGCGCCTGCGGTAACGTCCGTTTCCCGCCTTACCCCGCCCGCAACCGGCCCTCCGGCCACCATTCGGTTTTGTCGCTTTAGAGAATAACTCCAGCACCGTCACGGCTTTTGGGCGCTTTCGCCCCTCACTTTGACCTGTGTTCTGGAGATTTTTTATGTCTACGATTTTTACTCGCCTGCTGGCGGCTTTTGCTCTGTCCGTTTCCGTGGCCCACGCCGCTTCCCACGACATGCCGCACGTTATGTCGACGCATCACGATTTGCCTGCCGGTGAGGTTTACCAAAGCCACGGCGTGGTGAAAAAGGTGACCGCCACCTCCCTCTCTATTGCCCATAAACCCGTTCCCGCGCTGAACTGGCCGGCGATGACGATGACTTTTGGTCTGCCGTCCGCAGGTACGTTGCCGCAGGTTAAAGCGGGCGATGCGGTTGATTTCACCTTTAGCCAGCAGGCTGACGGATACCGGCTCAACTCGGTTACGCCGACTAAGTAATCGAGGTCATCATGAAGCAACATTCCCTGAGCCTGTGGCTCGGCGGAGTGCTGTTCGCAGCGTCCGTTTCTGCCGCCGAGGCGGCAGAGCTTAGCCTGCAACAGTCTCTTGCCGCCGCCGAACATTACTCCGCCGAACTGTCGGCAAACCGTAACCAGAGCAATGCCCTGGGCGCGATGGCCGATTCCGCCCGCGAGCTGCCCGACCCGAAGCTGAAATTCGGCATTGAAAACGTGCCGGTGCAGGGCAGCAACGGCCAGCGTTTCACCCGCGAAGGCATGACCATGCAGCGCGTTGGCATCATGCAGGATTACGTCAGCCAGGATAAACGCGACCGCAAGGCGGAAACCATTCTTGCCCAGTCTGCAAGCAGCAGGGCGAAAGCGGAGGCGATCCGCGCCGCGCTGCAAAAATCCACGGCGCAGGCCTGGCTTGATTTGGCTTTATCGACCAGGGCGCTGGCCGCCGCGCGCCTGCTGGTTGCTGAAACCGAACGCCAGACCGACGTGCAGAAGGCTACCGTTGCCAGCGGCAGCTCGCCCGCGTCAAGCGTGGTGGATATCCGCATGGCGCTGCTGGGCATGCGGGACAAAGTGACGCTTGCCGAGCGTGACGTTACGCTTGCGCAGACCCGCCTGTTGCAGCTCACCGGCGAACAGATTGACTCTGTGAGCGGGACGTTGCCCCGCTATCAGCGTTTACCCGCCGAACCGGCGCTGCTCGAAGAGGGCATAACGCAGCATCCAGAAGTTATCGAAGCGGCCCGCGAGGCCGACGTGGCGAAGGCGCGTTCCGCGCAGTCGGCGGTGGCGGCGAAGCCGGACGTCGGCGTTGAGGTTTATTACGCGCGCCGCGCCGAGGGCTATGACGATATGGCGGGCGTTATGTTTACCGTCGACCTGCCTGTATTTACGTCCCACCGTCAGGACAAGGACTATTCGGCGGACGTGTCCCGTTCGATGGAGGCCAACGACCAGCTGGCGCTGGCAAAGCGCGAGCACGTTGCCCTGGTGCGGAGCCTGGTAGCGGAATACCGGGCGGCGCAGACTCTCTGGCAGCGCCAGCAGCAGGAGATCCTGCCGCTCCAGCGCCAGCGTCTTTCACTGCTTGCAGCGCAGTATCGCGCCGGGCGCTCGACGCTTGCCGACCTGCTCGACGCTCGCCGCACGTTGCTGGACGCCGAGCTCACCGCCAATACCGCTGAAAAAGCCGTGGCGAAAGCCTGGGCTGCCATCCGCTATCTGACGCCACAGGACACTTCACTATGAAAACTTCTTTACGGCTTTCCCTGCTGGCGGCGGCAGTTATCGCCGCGGCCGGCGCGGGATACTACACAGGTATTCAGCATCAGCCGGTGACGACCGCCGCGCCGGAGCCTGAACGCAAGGTGCTTTACTGGTACGACCCGATGACGCCGGGCCAGCGCTTCGACAGGCCGGGCAGGTCGCCGTTTATGGATATGGATCTGGTGCCGCGCTACGCCGACGAGCAGACCGACCAGGGCGGCGTTCACGTTAGCGCACGGCAGCAGCAGAATCTGGGGATCAAAACCGCCGCCGCCGAACGCCGGGCGCTGAGCTATCAGTTTGACGCGTTCGCCACCGTCGCTACCGACGAGCGCAATCTGCAAATCGTGCCCGCCAGCGCCAGCGGCCTGGTTGAAAAGCTGTTCGTGAACGCGCCGCAGCAGTTTGTGAAAAGCGGCGAGGCGCTGGCGCAGCTTTGGATACCGGAGTGGACGGCGGCGCAGCAGGAATATCTGGCCGTGCGCAAGCTCGGCGACGGCGCGCTAACCGCCGCCGCGCGGGAGCGTTTGCAGCTGCAGTTTATGCCCGCGGAGGTGATTCGCCAGGTCGAGCGCAGCGGCAGGCCGCAGACGCGCGTTACCGTGCGGGCGAAGCAGGCGGGCTACATCAATAAGCTGGACGTGCGCGAAGGCTCGCAGGTTGCGGCTAACGCGCCGCTGTTCGAGATCGCAAGCCTGCAGTCGGTGTGGATTGTTATCGATTATCCCCAGTCGCAGGTTCAGGCCCTGCAGGTCGGCAGCGAGATTATCGCCCGCTCCGATAGCTGGCCGGGCGAGGCGTTCCACGGGCGCGTGAGCGAACTCTTACCCAATATGGAAACCACCACGCGCACCCTCAGGGCGCGCATCGTGCTGGATAATCCGCTGGCGTTGCTGAAGCCGGGCATGTATCTCAACGTGAAGCAGGCAAACGTGCGGCCACGCGCGGCGGTGCTGGCCATTCCCGAGGAGGCGCTTATTGAAACCGGGAACGCAAGCCGCGTGCTGGTGGCGACCGGCGACGGCTATTTCAGCCCGGTAAACGTGCAGACTGGCGCGACGGAAGACGGCTGGGTTGAGGTGAAGGACGGCCTGAAAGAGGGCGACAGGGTGGTGACGTCCGGCCAGTTCCTGATCGATTCGGAAGCCAGCCTGCGCAGCGCGCTGCCGCAGGAGAAACCTGCCGTCGCACAACAGGCCGAATATCAAAGCGAGGGCGTGGTGAAGGCGATGGACGAGGCGTCCGTGACGCTTGCCCATAAGCCGATTCCAGCCCTGAAGTGGGGCGCGATGACCATGGATTTCGCGCTGAAAACGCCTGCCGACGCGCAGGGCGTGAAGGTGGGCGACAGCGTGATGTTTAGCTTCACGATGGATGAGGAAGAAGGGGCGGTTATCACCCATCTGATGCCGACGGCGGGGGCGATGAAATGATTGCCGCAGTGATTCGTTGGTCGCTTAAAAACCGCCTGCTGGTGCTGCTGGCGGCGCTGGGTATGGCCGCGTGGGGGCTTTGGTCTTTGCAGCGCGCGCCGCTCGACGCCCTGCCGGATCTCTCCGACGTGCAGGTGATTGTGCGCGTGAGCTATCCGGGGAAAGCGCCGCAGGTCGTTGAGGATCAGGTGACGTATCCGCTGACCACCACCATGCTTTCGGTGCCGGGGGCGAAAACGGTGCGCGGGTTTTCGATGTTTGGCGATTCGTACGTCTACATCCTGTTTGAGGACGGCACCGATCCGTACTGGGCGCGTTCCCGCGTGTTGGAGTATTTAAGCCAGGTGCAGTCGCAGCTGCCGCCGGAGACCAAAGCTACCTTAGGCCCGGACGCGACGGGCGTGGGCTGGGTTTATGAATACGCGCTGGTGGACAGAACCGGCAGGCACAGTCTCGCCGAGCTGCGGGCGCTGCAGGACTGGACGCTGAAGTTCGAGCTGAAAACCGTGCCCAACGTTTCGGAAGTGGCGAGCGTTGGCGGGATGGTGCGCCAGTATCAGATTGTGCTCGACCCGCAGCGCATGCGCGCTCTAAATATCACGCACGAGCAGGTGATTAGCGCGGTGCAAAGCGCAAACCAGGAGGGCGGCGGCTCCGTTATCGAGATGGGCGAAGCCGAATACATGGTGCGCACGGCGGGCTATCTCAAGAATCTCGAAGATTTCAAAAAGGTGGTGATTACCACTCGTGAAGGCGTGCCTGTGATGCTGGCGGACGTGGCGACGCTGCGGCTTGGGCCGGAGATCCGCCGTGGGGTGGCGGAGTATAACGGTGAAGGGGAGGTGGCCGGGGGCATAATCGTTATGCGCTACGGCAAAAACGCGCTGGAAACGATCGATGCCGTGAAGGAGAAGCTGCGCCAGCTGAGCAAAAGCCTGCCCGCCGGGGTGGAGATCGTACCCGTTTACGACCGCTCGCATCTTATTGAAAACGCGATTGAAACCCTTTCCCATAAGCTTATCGAGGAGTTCGTTGTCGTTGCGCTGATCTGTACGCTGTTCCTGTTCCACTTCCGGTCGGCGCTGGTGGCGATGATTACCCTGCCGCTGGGCATTCTCGGAGCGTTTATCGTTATGCATTATCAGGGGGTGAACGCCAATATTATGTCGCTCGGCGGGATCGCGATTGCCATCGGCGCGATGGTCGATGCGGCGATCGTGATGATCGAGAATATGCATAAGGTACTGGAGCAGTGGCGGCACGACAATCCCGATAAGAAACCGGGCAACGCGGACTACTGGCGGATTTCGGAGCAGGCGGCGGTGGAGGTTGGCCCGGCGCTGTTCTGTAGCCTGCTGATCATCACGCTGTCGTTTATTCCGGTGTTTTCGCTGGAGGCGCAGGAAGGGCGCATGTTCTCGCCGCTGGCGTTCACCAAAACCTATGCCATGGCGGTCGCCGCCGGACTTGGCATTACGCTGGTGCCGGTGCTGATGGGCTATTTTATTCGTGGAAAAATCCCCGATGAGAAGGCCAACCCGATAAATCGCTGGCTGATTGCGGCCTATGAACCGCTGCTGGACAGGGTGCTGGCGCGGCCTAAGACGACGCTGGTGGTGGCCGGGGCTTTGCTCGTCGCTACGCTTTGGCCGCTAAGCCGCCTCGGCAGCGAATTTATGCCGCCGCTGGATGAGGGCGATCTTCTCTATATGCCTTCGACGCTGCCGGGGATTTCCGCGCGCGAGGCGGGCCGGCTGCTGCAACAGACCGACCGGCTAATTAAGACCGTGCCGGAGGTGGCGACCGTGTTCGGCAAGGCTGGCCGTGCGGAAACCGCGACCGATCCGGCGCCGCTGACGATGATCGAAACGACCATCCGCTTCAAGCCGCGTGACCAGTGGCGTGCGGGCATGACGATGGACAAGCTGGTGAGCGAGCTGGACAGCGTGGTGAAAGTGCCGGGAATCGCCAACGTGTGGGTGCCGCCGATCCGCAATCGCCTGGATATGCTCGCTACCGGGATTAAGAGCCCGGTGGGGATTAAGGTGAACGGCAATAATATTGCCGCGATTGAGCAGGTCGCCGAGCAGATTGAGCGCGTCGTGCAGCAGGTGCCCGGCGTAACGTCCGCGTTGGCCGAACGCCTGGCGGGCGGGCGCTACGTGGATATTAATATCGACAGGCGAAAAGCGGCGCGCTACGGCGTTTCGGTTAAGGAGCTACAGTCGCTGGTGGCGACGGCGATCGGCGGTCAAAATATCGGTGAAACGATAGAAGGGCGCGAGCGCTATCCTATTAACGTGCGCTATCCGCGAGAGATGCGGGATAACGTGCAGAAGCTGCGGGATCTGCCGGTGATTACGGCGAACGGCAGCCAGATTGCGCTTTCGGAGCTGGCGGATATCGCGATTACCGACGGCCCGCCGATGCTGAAAAGCGAGAACGCCCGTCTTTCCAACTGGATCTACGTTGATCTGCGCGGGCGCGATTTGAAATCAGCCGTTCAGGAGATGCAAAAGGTGGTGGCGAAGCAGGTGAAATTGCCGGAAGGCGTTTCCCTTTCCTGGTCAGGACAGTTTGAATATCTTGAGCGCGCCACCGAGAAATTAAAGATTGTTCTTCCCTTCACCCTATTAATCATATTTGTATTGCTGTATGTAACATTTTCTCGCGTTAGCGATGCCTTATTGATTATGGGGACTTTACCTTTCTCATTAATAGGCGGCGTATGGCTGCTTTATCTGTTGGGATATAATTTATCCGTCGCCGGTGCGGTAGGGTTTATTGCGCTTGCGGGGGTGGCGGCCGAATTCGGCGTTATTATGGTGCTGTATTTAAATCATGCCCTTGCGAAGCATAAACGTCTCGATCCCGAAGGCGGAAATGCAATGTTAATGCGGGCCATTCATGAAGGCGCAGTATTACGCGTGCGCCCGAAAGTCATGACGGTGGCGACGATTATGGCTGGCCTGTTGCCGATCATGTGGGGTGACGGCACCGGGTCGGAGGTGATGCGCAGAATCGCCGCGCCGATGATAGGCGGCATGGTGACCGCGCCGCTGCTTTCGATGCTAGTTATTCCTGCGCTATATGTATTATTGAAAAAGCATAAATAATCACAATCATTACCTCCGTATTCAGTCAATGATTACGGAGGTTTAACTTTTTTATAACGATAATAGCCCACTAAGCCATTTCACCTTTAAGCTGTTTTACAAAACTCACCGGGTTTTAAGAATTAACCCGGGGACGATTTAGGTTTCATTAAGATAAAATTGGTTAAGCTATGTATCGAATTTTAACCTGGTATTGATTGTGAACCTGTCAAATAAGAATTTACTTTTTTTAGTTTTATTTCTCACCTCTTTGGTGACGATGCCTGGCAGCTATGCGGCCGAGCAGGGGTTTTTCAGCAAAAATTGGGATACGCTGACTTCGAATATTTCGCAAACGTGGAATGAGCCTGAGCACTACGATTTGTACGTCCCGGCCATTACCTGGCATGCGCGCTTTGCCTACGATAAAGAGAAGACGGATCGCTATAACGAACGCCCCTGGGGAGCAGGTTTCGGTCAGTCGCGCTGGGATGATAAAGGTAACTGGCACGGCCTGTACCTGATGGCGTTTAAAGACTCCTATAACAAGTGGGAGCCGATCGGCGGCTACGGCTGGGAGAAAACCTGGCGTCCGCTTGCCGACGATAATTTTCACATGGGGCTAGGCTACACCGTCGGCGCAACCGCCCGAGATAACTGGAAGTACATTCCAGTACCGGTGCTGCTGCCTTTGGCTTCCGTTGGTTACGGCCCGGCAACCTTCCAGATGACCTACATTCCTGGCACCTATAACAACGGGAATGTGTACTTCGCGTGGATGCGTTTTCAGTTCTAAAAGGGAGCGGTGATAGGGTCTGAAATCGGCTCATTTTTGTACCCTTTAAAAAACAAAGGGTAATCTGAGATTGATAAAAAAATTAGAGACTTTTGTCACTTTTTCTCATTCGGGTACTGGACAAAACGCATCACAATTGTTGTACTGATGTCCGACACAGCATTTGTGTCTATTTTTCATGTAAAGGTAATTTTGATGTCTAAGATTAAAGGTAACGTTAAGTGGTTTAATGAGTCCAAAGGCTTTGGTTTCATTACTCCGGAAGATGGCAGCAAAGATGTGTTCGTACACTTCTCTGCAATCCAGAGCAATGGTTTCAAAACCCTGGCTGAAGGCCAGCGCGTTGAATTTGAAATCACTAACGGTGCCAAAGGCCCTTCTGCTGCAAACGTAATGCCTATCTAAGGCGCTACAAGCAGAATATAAAAACCCGCCAAGGCGGGTTTTTTTTCGTCTGCCGATCAGGGAAACAGATACACTTTTAAAAAGCATGCCACGACCAGCACGCTCATCATCACCGCTACCCAACCGACAATCTGCTCTTTCATCGCCATTTGTTCTACCCCTTAATCATCTTTCGGGATAGTGGCAGACAAAAATTAAGCCAACCTTAACGCCGCGATTTTAGTGGCCGGCCGCGAGGGAGACGAGCCAGAATGCGAGCGCGGTCATCACAAACGACCCGAGCAGGTTTAGCAGCACGTTCAGCGCCGCCCAGGCAAGTCGCCCGTCCTGAAGCAGGAAAACCACTTCGGCGGAGAAGGTGGAAAAGGTGGTCAGACCGCCGCAAAAGCCGGTGGTAATCAGCAGCTTCCACACCGGGTCGAGATGGGTGAGCCTGCTAAACAGGGCCAGCCCCATGCCGATGATAAACGCGCCTATCAGGTTTGCGGTCAGCGTGCCGAGGGGAATCGCGCCATGAACAGGGTTTAACTTCATGCTCAGGAACCAGCGCGCAACGCTGCCGGTTCCGCCGCCGATAAATACCGCTAATAGGATCTGTAACACAGCATTGTCCCGTTCAAAAGTTTGCAGGCTACGGAGTGTAGCGCTCGCGCATTCTGTTTTACACCCGATATACTGAAATTAATCGCGATGGGGAGAGGTAGGCTAATGAAAGTTGCCGTGGGGCAGTTTGCCATGGGGAAGGTTTGGCAGGAGAACGCAGCAGCCTGTATTGCGCTGATGGCAAAGGCGGCTGCGGCTGAATCTGACCTGCTGGTTTTGCCGGAAGCGCTGTTGGCAAGGGATGATAATGACCCGGACATGTCGGTAAAGTCGGCGCAAAGTGATAACGGCGAGTATCTCCAGATGCTGTTGGAAGAGAGCCGCAGGAATGCACTCACCACGGTTTTGACCTTGCATATTCGCACCGCCGAGGGGAGAGCCGCGAATACTTTACTGGTTTTGCGCGGCGGCGAAGTGCTGGCGCGTTACCAGAAAATCCACCTTTACGATGCCTTCAGCATGCAGGAGTCACGCCTGGTGGACGCCGGAAACCAGCTTGCGCCGCTGATTGAGGTGGCTGGAATGAAGATCGGCCTGATGACCTGCTACGATCTGCGCTTTCCCGAAATGGCGCTGAGCCTGGCGCTGGCGGGTGCGCAAGCGCTGGTTCTTCCCGCAGCCTGGCTGCGTGGGCCACATAAAGAGCTGCATTGGTCGACATTATTGACCGCGCGCGCCCTTGATACGACCTGTTATGTGGTAGCATCCGGAGAATGTGGCCATAGAAACATTGGCCAAAGCAGGGTTATCGATCCGTTAGGCGTCACAATTGCCGGAGCGGCTGAAGCGCCGGAGCTGATTTTCGCGCAGCTCAGCGGCGAACGCGTTTCGCAGGTGAGGGCAATGCTGCCCGTTCTTGAGAATCGACGGTTTGCCGCGCCGCATCTGAAATGATGTTTTTTTAAGCAGCGCTTGATTCACCTTGTTACAGATTGCTATTGTGTCGCGCGGGTAAATGACCGTTAATTAGCTCAGTTTATTTTTCGCCGTAGCCACGGCACGTATGACAAAAGAAGGTAGGTATGGGAGAGATTAGCATCACCAAGCTGCTGGTAGTCGGCGCACTGATTGTATTGTTATTTGGTACCAAGAAGTTGCGCTCGTTAGGCGGCGATCTCGGCGCGGCTATCAAGGGCTTTAAGAAAGCCATGAACGAAGATGAAACCAGCGCCAAGCCAGCCTCCGGCACAGAAGCTCAAGCGGATCGTATTTCGCACAAAGACTGATTTCTGACTGTCTGCGCCAGCAGAGATACAAAAAAACCGGCTCTCAGAGGCCGGTTTTTTATTGCGTATCGCGTTATATGTAACGTTTTGTAACGCTATTACTTCACTTCCATGCCTTTCGCCTGCAGGTCGGCGTGATAGGAGGAGCGAACAAACGGGCCGCATGCCGCATGGGTAAAGCCCATCGCCAGCGCTTCGGCTTTCATTTCTTCAAACTCGTCCGGGCTTACGTAACGCTGAACCGGCAGGTGGTGGCGGCTTGGCTGCAAATACTGACCAAGCGTCAGCATCGTTACGCCATGACGACGTAAATCGCGCATCACCTCGATGATTTCTTCGTTCGTTTCACCCAGGCCAACCATCAACCCGGATTTGGTCGGGATGTCCGGATGCGCTTCTTTAAAGCGTTCCAGCAGTTTCAGCGACCAGCTGTAGTCCGCGCCCGGACGCACTTTGCGGTAAATACGCGGCACGTTTTCCAGGTTGTGGTTGAACACGTCTGGCGGCGTTGCGGTCAGGATCTCTAAAGCGCGATCCATACGGCCACGGAAGTCAGGTACCAGCGTTTCGATTTTAATGGTTGGGTTTTTTTCGCGGATTGCTGAGATGCAGTCTGCAAAGTGCTGCGCACCGCCGTCGCGTAAATCGTCGCGGTCTACGGAGGTGATAACCACATAGCGCAGCGCCATATCGGCGATAGTCTGGGCGAGTTTAACCGGTTCGTTAGCATCTGGCGCGACGGGGCGACCATGGGCAACGTCACAGAATGGGCAACGGCGAGTACAAATTGCACCAAGGATCATAAAGGTCGCGGTGCCGTGGTTAAAGCATTCCGCCAGGTTCGGGCAGGAGGCTTCTTCGCACACGGAATGCAGGCCGTTTTTACGCATTGCCGCTTTAATACCCTGAATACGGGTAGAGTCAGAAGGAAGTTTGATCTTCATCCATTCTGGCTTTCTTAACAGCTCCTGGCGCTCTGTCACCACGTTTTTAACCGGGATCAGAGCCATTTTATCGGCGTCGCGGTACTTGACGCCGCGTTCCATTACAATGGGTTTACTCATATGGTGCGTGTTCCAGTTGCGGATAACGAAGTCAGTCAGATTGAATTCAAGTTAGTGTTTTATTTATCAACTATTTTTGAATTTCGCCACGGAGTATATCATCACTGGTGGGGAGAAATCAGCCGGGCAGAGCAGGAAATGGGGAAAGAATTGTAAATGAGTTGTTGTTTTGTATGCTTTACAGGTTAACGGCTGTCTTAAAGACCTCCTACCGGCTGGGCAAGAGGTCAATCTGACTAGCGGGCCTGAAACTCTGACTTCACCGCTTCGATAATTTCTTGCAGCACGGCATCGCGCATGCTGAGTTTGTTGTAGTGAAGGTTGAATTCAAGTGTTGAACTGGCAAACAGGTCGGCGTTGATTTCACGTAGATTAAACGTGTCTTTGAACATGTTGTAGACACGGGACGGCATAAAGCCAATTAAATCGCTGCTGCCCAGCACCGCGGCGACGGTGACAAAATTGAAGCTGCTGAACGTGATTTGCCGCTGCGGGAAGAAATCTGACACGATCTGCCGCACGTCACGCAGGAGATCGTCTTGCAGAATCAGGAACGTTTGGCCCAGCGATCGCATATCTTCCAGGGTTTGATGCGTTTGTGCGCTTGGGTGATCGCGACGGCAAACGGCGACTATTTTATCCTCATAAAGCTTTTGCGTTGCAATACTGCGGCCAGAATGGTGGCTTAAATCGATAAGCAGATCGCTCTGGAACTGCGTTAGCTGGCTTTCACCATCGGTAATCGGAATATTACGAATAAGCAGCTTAGGATTCACGCGCTGAATGACAGAGTAAATATCTGGAATAATTAACGCCCCGAGGGTGGGGTGCGTTGCAATGGTGATAGTTCTTTGTTTATCCAGCGTATTATTAATATCCAGCGCGCTGAGTATGGACTCAAGGCCCTGACTAATATATTCGTGTAAATGTGCGGCGTAAGCGGTTGGGGCAACGCCCTGGCCTTTACGTATAAAAAGAGGGTCAGGGAAGATTAAACGCAGCTTCTGAATGGATTGACTAATTGCTGAAGGGGTTAAGTTTAGGACTTTTGCCGCATTCACGATGCCTTTATGCACATACACCGCTTCAAAAATTGTCAGCAGGTTGAGATCGACATTGCGCAATGTCTTAAAAATAGGATGGTTATTATTGTCGTCGCGATCCATGACTCTATATCTCTATTGTTATGTTGTTATTCATGCTTAATCTCACAATCATTCACTGCATGAATGTCATCTTGGCAAATGTTATTACATGAATGAGTCTAGCAAGCTCCACACTTTAAGATGATGTATCTGTAACCCGGAAAGTCCATTTTTTCTCCAGGGTAGTACAAACGACATGAATGTCTTACTAAACGTATCCGTAAATAATTGTTAATAGTAGTAAGATTTTAAGAAAAAATAAATAAACAACTGCCTTAAAATCAGAATGAAAAGCTTTATGGCAGCAGGCCGGGGTGAAAGTATCCGGCCTAAAGATAGTGAAATTAATTTGGTGAATATTCAAATGCGGGATTATTCAAAAGGCTAATGAATTTCTTGATAAGAATAGGGGAAATACTTTCCATCGTAGCATCAGGATAAAGGTTTTTAACCTGCGTCATTTCCAGCCCCGCGTAGCCACAGGGGTTGATGCGTAAAAATGGCGTAAGGTCCATATCAATGTTCAGCGCCAGCCCGTGGAATGAGCAGCCCTTGCGGATCCTCAGACCGAGTGAACAGATTTTGCGGCCATCGACGTAAACGCCGGGGGCGTCCGCACGTGGATAAGCTTCAATATTGAACTCAGAAAGGGTATTCACCACCGTTTGCTCAAGGATGGTGACCAGCTCACGCACGCCAAGCTTTCTGCGGCGCAGATCCAGCAAAACATACATGACCTGCTGGCCCGGCCCATGGTATGTCACCTGGCCGCCACGGTCGCTTTGAATCACCGGGATATCGCCGGGAACCAGCACGTGCTCGGCTTTGCCCGCCTGACCCTGGGTAAACACGCGTTCATGCTCTACCAACCAAATTTCATCAGGCGTAGTTTCATCGCGGGTGTCGGTGAAGTCGTGCATGGCTTGTGAAACGGGTTCGTAGGGCTGGAGGCCAAGCTGGCGAATGAGAATAGTTTCTTGAGACAAAATACTGTCCACGGCAGGAGTAAAGAGTGGGGAAATTATATCACAGCGGGTAGAAAAAACCCGGCCATGGCCGGGTCAGGGATTACAACACCATACGAACGATTTCGATATTCCCCAGCTCTTCGTACAGGGTTTCAACCTGCTCGATATGCGTAGCGGTAATCGTGATGGATACGGAGTGGTAGTTCCCTTTGCTGCTTGGTTTGACCTGCGGCGTGTAGTCACCAGGGGCGTGGCGCTGCACCACCTCAACGACCATATCAACCAGCTCCGGCTTCGCCAGACCCATCACTTTGTAAGTAAACGGAGTAGGGAATTCGAGCAGTTCTTTCAGATTGGTTTTCATGGTAGCTCCAGCGTTACGGCATTTAAAATAATAACTCCCGCAGCGGAGTGCGGGAGTTGCAGTGATAGTACTTTGCAATGATGAACAGTATATGGGGGCGTCATTGCAACTTTCAAGTGTTCAATTATTAACCAAACCAGTGGTGGAACATCAGCTTGATGTAATCAATGATTCGGCTAAAGAAATTGCCTTCAGGCATCTCTTGCAGAACGACCAGCGGGCGCTGTTCGATGGTTTTGCCATCGAGCTGGAAGTTGATGGTGCCAACAACCTGATTTTTCTGCAGCGGCGCGTGAAGCTCCGGCGCGTTCAGCACGTAGCTGGCCTTGAGATCTTTCATACGGCCACGTGGGATGGTCAGATAGACGTCTTTGTCTACGCCAAGCGATACGCGGTCGTTATCGCCGAACCACGCGGGCTCTGAGGCAAATTCTTTCCCGGCCTTGAGCGGAGAAACGGTTTCAAAGAAGCGGAAGCCCCACGTCAGCAGCTTTTTGCTTTCTGTTTCACGCCCTTTGTAGGTGTGACCGCCCATCACGGCGGAGATCAGGCGCATCTGGCCTTCGGTAGCTGAAGCCACCAGGTTGTAGCCTGCCGCATCGGTGTGGCCGGTTTTGATGCCGTCGACATTCAGGCTTTTATCCCACAGCAGACCGTTACGGTTCATCTGGCGGATATTGTTGAAGGTGAATTCTTTCTCTTTATAGATGTTGTATTCGTTCGGCACGTCGCGAATCAGTGCCTGGCCAATCAGCGCCATGTCGCGCGCGGAGCTGAACTGCCCGGCGGCGTCAAGACCGTGAACGGTCTGGAAGTGGGTGTTTTTCAGGCCCAGCGCGGAAACGTAGCTGTTCATCAGGCCAACGAACGCGTCCTGGCTACCGGCCACAAAATCGGCCATTGCCACGCAGGCATCGTTACCGGACTGGAGGTTGATACCGCGAATCAGCTGCGATACCGGCACCTGCATGCCAGGCTTTAAGAACATCAGCGATGACCCTTTGAAGACCGGGTTACCGGTTGCCCACGCGTCGTTACCGACGGTGACCACGGCGTTCTCATCGAACTTGCCCGCTTTCATCGCCTGACCAATTACGTAGCTGGTCATCATTTTGGTGAGGCTTGCCGGATCGCGGCGAGCGTCAGCGTTGGATTCAGCCAGCACTTTTCCTGAGTTGTAATCGATCAGGATGTACGCTTCCGCATCAATCTGCGGGACGCCTGGGATCATCGTTTTAATATTCAGGTCGTCAGCTTGAGCGGAAGCCAAAGCCGCAAGGGTGATGGCCGTAGAGAGCGCCAGGCGCTTAACAAAACGTACAGGAAGGGCTGTATTCATGATAAGAACAACGACATCCGTGATGGAATTAAAAAAAGTGCCTTACTATAGCAAAAGGGATTTTTGCTGGCATCCGTCTTTGTGCATCATTTGTTAATGAGACTTACACAAGTTTACGCGTTACGGACACCAGCAAAGACTTATTACATAGCAGGGGCGTTAGTGATAAATGACTGCTGCTGCGCTTCGTTCATCAGGCGTTGTTGCAGCGCTGCGGCGTCGCTACGGCTGCTGAACGGGCCAAGCTGTACGCGGAAAATAGTCCCGTTGTACTTAACGGCACCCGGTACGCCAAACTGCTGGCTAAGCTTCTGCTGCCACTGGTTGGCGCGGTCCTGATCGCTTACAGCGCCGACCTGCACGACATAGCTTCCTGAAGCCGTATTTGCTGCCGGAGCCGCAGCCTGAACGTTACCCTGCACCGAGCCTGGAGCCGTTACCGGCGCAGCCGGAGCTGTTGCCGTTTGTTCAACTGGCGCGGTCACCGCTGGGGCTGGTGCCGCGGCTGGTTCAGTGGATTCGACCACACCTGCAGCAAGCGTCGTTGGTGCACCCAGGAACCCGCTGCTGTTCACCGGCGCGCCGGTTGGGTCTTCGCTTTTTAGTGAAGCGTTGTCAATTGCCCGCACGTTGCCCTGTGGGGCATCAACCGGTGCGGTAGTTGCGCTGCCCATGCCGGTGTTTAAATCCGGACGCGCGGGCAGGGCGTAGGTCTGTTTGGCAATCGTGGTGCACGCCGTGCCGGGGCCGGACATCGTGCCGTCCTGCGCGACCAGAATGGGATCGATGCGGACTTTGGTATTGTTCGAGGTATTCAGGCGGTCTGCCGAAGCGCGGGAAAGGGAAATCACCCGGTCGGTGCCGTACGGCCCACGGTCGTTAATGCGAACCACAAGCATTCGGCCATTGGCGAGATTGGTAATACGCGCGTAGCTTGGGATTGGCAGCGTAGGATGCGCGGCGGTCAGCGCCGCAGCGTCAAAGGGTTCCCCCGACGCGGTCAAATTGCTGCCCGGTTCTGCATCATAAATAGCAGCAAGGCCCGCCTGGCTAAAGCTGGCCGGGTTCTGCACAATTTTGTAGCTCTTGCCGTTGTTTTGATAATCCTGGTTTACCGAAGGATTCAACGGTTCATAGCGCGGTTCTGCGCCGCTAATTTCTACTACCGGACCATTACAGACGGCCGGTTGCGGCTGCTGGTTCACCTGCTGCTGCGCGTCGTCACCCGACGTACAGCCTGCCAAAATGACAGCTGCGACACAGACACCTAGCCAATGCTTAACCATTGCGCACCTCGTTACACGCTTTTCGACAACATCTTCCTGTGGGTATGTATCGACATAACGATACCAAACCCGGCCATCAGTACGATCAGGGCCGAGCCCCCGTAACTCACCAGCGGTAACGGCACGCCGACCACCGGTAAGATACCACTAACCATGCCAATATTAACAAATACATATACGAATAAAATTAGCATTAATCCGCCAGCCATAACCCTGCCAAATGTTGTTTGCGCACGGGCAGCTATGTACAAACCGCGCATGATGAGCAGCAGGTAAAGCGCGAGCAGAACCAGCACGCCAACAAGGCCCAGCTCTTCCGCAAGTACGGCAAAGATAAAGTCCGTGTGGCGTTCGGGGAGAAACTCAAGCTGCGACTGGGTGCCGTGCAGCCACCCTTTGCCCCGCAGGCCGCCGGAACCAATGGCAATTTTAGACTGGATAATATGATAACCCGCGCCGAGCGGATCGGTTTCCGGGTCGAGCAGCATCATCACGCGCGCGCGCTGGTAGTCGTGCATCAGGAAGAACCACAGAATCGGGATAAACGCGGCGACGAGCAGCACGGCAATGCCGATAAGCCGCCAGCTCATCCCGGAAAGGAAGAGCACGAACAGGCCGGACGCGGCAACCAGAATTGAGGTTCCGAGGTCCGGCTGGGCGGCGACCAGCAGGGTTGGCATAAAGATAAGAATCAGGGCGATGCCGGTATTCTTCAGCGTCGGCGGGCAGACGTCACGGTTGATAAAGCGCGCGACCATCAGCGGAACGGCGATTTTAGCAATCTCCGACGGCTGGAAGCGCACGATGCCTAAGTCCAGCCAGCGCTGCGCGCCCTTGGAAATCGCGCCAAAGGCGTCGACGGCAACCAGCAGGATAATACAGACGATATAAAGATACGGTGCCCAGCCTTCGTAGACGCGCGGCGGGATTTGCGCCATGACGATCATCGCCATCAGGCCCATCAGGATCTGGCCGATTTTACGTTCCATCATCCCCATGTCCTGGCCGCTTGCGCTCCATACGACCAACGCGCTGAACACCAGCAGGGCGAGGATAGTGACCAGGAAAATAGGGTCGATATGGATTTTATCCCATATCGACTTTTTATTCGGATTATCAGTCATGCTTATTGATCCTCAGAGCCAGGCGCGGCAGGAGCCTCAGCCGGCAAATCCGTGTTGTTATCCCCGAGCATCAGGTGGTCGAGGATTTGACGCATAATCGTACCTACCGCCGGGCCGACGCCGCCGTTTTCCAGAATGATGGTCACGGCATACTGCGGGTGATCGTACGGCGCAAATGCGGTCATTAATTTATGATCACGCAGGCGCTCGGCAATCTTGTGGGCGTTATAGGTTTCGTTCGCTTTTAGACCGAACACCTGCGCAGTACCGGATTTCGCGGCAACCTTGTAAGGAGCGTTAGCAAAGTACTTGTGCGCAGTCCCGTTAGGGCGATTCGCTACGCCGTACATGCCGTCTTTGGCTATTTCCCAATAGCCGGAATGAATATCGCCAACCGGAGGCTGAACCGGCTGCGTCCAGGGTACCTGTTTTCCATTTTCGACCGTGCTCATCAGCAGGTGAGGGACGCGCACGATACCGTCGTTAATCAGGATCATCATCGCCTTGCTCATCTGAATCGGCGTTGCCGTCCAATAGCCCTGGCCGATGCCAACCGGGATGGTGTCGCCCTGGTACCACGGTTTCTTAAAGCGTTTTTGCTTCCACTCGCGGGTCGGCATGTTGCCCGAGCGCTCTTCAGAAAGGTCGATGCCCGTGAAGTGCCCGTAACCAAACTTGTTCATCCACTCGCCGATACGATCGATGCCCATGTCGTATGCGACCTGGTAGAAGAAGGTATCCGCAGATTCTTCGAGGGATTTTGTGACGTTCAGGCGGCCGTGGCCCCATTTTTTCCAGTCGCGATAGCGCTTCTCTGATCCTGGAAGCTGCCACCAGCCTGGGTCGAACAGGGAGGTGTTGCGGTTAATAACCCCGGCGCTGAGCGCGGAGACGGCCATATAAGGTTTAACCGTCGACGCTGGCGGGTAGACGCCCTGCGTGGCGCGGTTAATCAGCGGCGTGTTCGGATCGTTTAGCAGGCCGGAATAGTCTTTTGACGAGATACCGTCCACGAAAAGGTTTGGGTTATAGCTCGGCATTGAAACCAGCGCCATAATGCCGCCGGTGCGCGGGTCCGTAACAACGACTGCGGCACGGCTTCCTGCCAGCAGGGTTTCAATATAATTCTGTAATTTCAGATCGATGGTCAGGTAAATATCGTGCCCTGCCTGCGGCGGCACCTCTTTTAACTGACGAATGACGCGGCCACGGTTGTTGACTTCAACCTCTTCGTAGCCGGTTTGGCCGTGCAGCACCTCTTCGTAGTAGCGTTCGATACCCAGCTTGCCGATATCGTGCGTGGCGGCATAGTTGGCCGTCTTGCCTTCTTTATCGAGGCGCTCAACGTCTTTATCGTTGATTTTAGAGACATAGCCGATCACGTGAGTCAGCGCGGAGCCATACGGGTAGAAGCGGCGCTTATAGCCTTTAACTTCTACGCCAGGGAAGCGGTACTGGTTGACGGCAAAACGCGCAACCTGTACTTCCGTCAGGTTGGTCTTGACCGGAATGGAGGTGAAGCGATGCGAGCGCGAACGCTCCTTCTTGAAGTTGGCGATATCGTCGTCGGTCAGATCGACGACCGTTTTTAACGCTTCAAGCGTGGCCTGCACGTCATCGACTTTTTCAGGCATCATTTCGACCTGATAAATCGTGCGGTTCAGCGCCAGCGGCGTGCCGTTACGGTCATAAATGATTCCGCGGCTTGGCGCAATCGGCACCAGCTTGATGCGGTTTTCGTTCGAGCGGGTCTGGTAGTCGGTAAAACGGACGATCTGCAGATTATAAAGGTTGGCGATAAGCACGCCGGTTAACAGCAAGATACCAACAAAAGCGACCAGCGCCCGGCGCACAAAGAGCGCAGACTCAGCCGAATAGTCGCGAAAAGAATTCTGTAATTTCATCCGCAGTTTTGTTCTACCAGGGTCGATGTTTACTCACGGTGATAGGGATGATTGGTGGTGATGCTCCACGCACGGTAAAGGCTTTCTGCTACCAGTACACGTACTAGCGGATGGGGGAGGGTCAGCGTAGAAAGCGACCAACTCTGTTCCGCTGCGGCTTTACACGCCGGAGCCAGCCCTTCCGGGCCACCAATCAACAAACTGACATCACGTCCATCCTGCTTCCAGCGCTCGAGCTGGGTAGCAAGATGCGGGGTATCCCACGGCTGACCGGGGATATCCAGTGTGACGATGCGGTTGCCTTTGCCAGCAGCCGCCAACATCATTTCGCCTTCTTTGTCGAGAATACGTTTGATATCGGCATTTTTACTGCGTTTTCCTGCCGGGATCTCAACGAGTTCGAACGGCATGTCTTTAGGAAAACGACGCAGGTACTCGGTAAAACCGGTTTGTACCCAGTCCGGCATTTTGGTTCCCACCGCCACCAGTTGCAGCTTCACTCATTAACTCCAGAGTTTTTCCAGTTCGTACAGCTGACGGCTTTCTTCCTGCATAACGTGGACGATAACTTCGCCCAGGTCGACCACGACCCAGTCGGTCGCGTTAATGCCTTTCACGCCCAGCGCGTCGATACCTTCTTTACGGGAAGATTCAACAACGTGTTCAGCGATGGACATCACGTGGCGGTTTGAGGTGCCGGTACAGATGATCATGCAATCGGTGATGCTAGATTTGCCCTGAACATCAATTGCGATGATGTCCTGGCCTTTGAGGTCGTCGAGCTTATCGACGATGAAATCCTGGAGTGCTTTACCCTGCAAGTGTTCCCCCTGGGAGAATAAAAGTGTTCGATGTGGCCCGTATGGATAGCCATTATACCTGACAGGCTGACTGAGCCTGCCGAAAATCGGCGGCGAGGCGCTCAAAGTGGGCTATCATCCCACCGGACGGCCTGATTTGCATCGCCATTTTTGTAAAACTATTTTCGAAAAGTCATGCTTACGGGCAGGAAATTATGGCAGCGGAGCATAACAGCCTGAGGTGCGGTGTCAATGGCTGACAACTTTAACTCTGCTGAGGTTTTTCCTGCGGCGGGCATTGCGCGCGGTTATTGAGTGTTTTTAGCGTGGCAAAGCCGTCAGAAATCTCCACCGCGCTCCATGTTCCCTGCTCGATAGCAAAGTGCCAAAGCGAGGCGGGCGGCATGTTGAGCAGAGTAGCGATGAATAAGCTCAGCACGCCCTGATGACTGACTATCAGAACATTCGCGTCACGATTGTCTGCTTTTATGGCTTTGCAGAATTCGCCGACGCGGTGGGTAAATTTTTGGAAGCCCTCGCCATGGGGGGGAATGACGTTCTGCCAGTCGCTGCACCACGCCGCATAGTTCTGCGCGTCGTCGCGTTGAAGATCGCGGTGATGGCGCATTTCCCAGTCGCCAAAGTTCATTTCGTTTAGGCACGAATCGATGCTAACGGGGATGGAGCGATCCTGCAGAATCAGCCGGGCCGTATGCTGCGCACGCCCCAGCTCGCTGCAAATCACCTTATCGAACTCAACCTCGCGCAGCATTTGCCCAACGGCGTGTGCCTGGCTTATGCCCTTTTCAGTCAGCTCAGTTTCGGAAATGCCGCTGTAAACACCGTCGACGTTCGCCTGGGTTTGCCCGTGGCGCACTAACCAGAGTTTCATCTCATCCCCACAGTTTGGCTGGCAGCATCACTTAAGATGCCTTGCTATAAAGCCGCTGCCGGTGAATAAATTCAAGAACTGGGGCGGGGACAAGATCGTCGCACGGTAGGTTTTTCAGAAGACGCTGGCGAATCGCGGTTGCCGAAATATCGTACATCGGCGTTTGTGCCAGAAAGATTTTTCCAGCGGACGTCGCGTGCAGCTCAGCCACGTCGGCTGTGCTATGTGCATCCAGCCAGCGTTGCTGCTCGGCAGTATCCATTGCTATAGCGTAGCCGGGGCGCTGGCAAACCAGCAGATGGCATAAACCAAGCAGGCTTTCCCAACGGTGCCAGCGCTGCAGGCTCAGCAGAGAATCCTGGCCGATGATGAATGCCAGAGGCTGCAGCGGACCCTGCTCATCGCGCATCTGCTCCAGCGTTTCTACCGTGTAGGAAGGCGTTGAACGTTTCAGTTCGCGATCGTCAATCCTAAAAAGCGGGTTGCCGGCAATGGCAAGCTCCACCATGGTTTTACGCTGCTGGCTGTTCGCTTCGGGCTGGGGGCGGTGCGGCGGGACGTTGTTAGGCATGATGGTGACCTGATGCAGGGCAACCTGTTTTGCCAGCGCCTCGACGGGCATCAGGTGACCGAAATGAATCGGGTCAAACGTACCGCCGTAAATGGCGCACAGCGGAAGCACCGGGCTAGCCATCAATAAAGATTTCCGGCAGCGCCTTATGGCAGAGCAGCAAAGAGAGGCCCTCAAGCTCGGCCCATACCGACTGACCGTAATCCTGCTTTAAGGTGATTTCAATCTGGCTGAGCAGGCGCACGGCCTGGTAGAGCTGAACGGCCGACAGGCGGTTCAGGGCTTCGGTTACCATGGCGCGGCGGTTCTGCCAGACGCGCTGCTGATCGAAAAGCGTACGCAGCGGAGTGTGCGCAGACTGACGCTTTAGATTAACCAGCTGCATCAGCTCGCGCTGGATAGTGCGCAGCAGAATGACCGGCTCGCTCGCTTCAAGTCTGAGCTGCTGCAGGATATGCAGGGCGCGTTTGCTTTTCCCTGCGAGAATGGCATCCACCCAGTGAAACGGGGTGAAGTGGGCCGCATCGCTTACCGCTTGTTCAACGCGCGGCAGGGTGAGCTTGCCGTCCGGCCAGATGAGCGAAAGCCTTTCCAGCGCCTGGGAAAGCGCCAGCAGATTGCCTTCATAGCAGTAGCACAGCAGCTGGTTTGCCGCATCGTCTAGCGTAAGGTTCATCTGTTTGGCGCGCTGTGCGACCCAGCGTGGAAGCTGAGCCTGTTCAGGCGTCTGGCAGGTGACCACGACGCTGCGGTCCGCAAGCGGGCTTAACCATGCCGCGTTCTCCTGCGCTTTTGTGAGCTTATTGCCGCGTACCAGCAGCAGGATATCGTCATGCAGCAGGCCGACGAGCGTTTCCAACTGGCTGTTAATAGCCGCATTGGGGCCGTTATCAGGGAGCTGAAGAAGAAGGGTCTGGCGGCTGGAGAAAAGACTCAGCGCCTGACAAATAGAAAAAAGAGTCTGCCAGTCAGTGGAGGCATCGATTTGCACCGTATGGTGTTCTTCAAAACCGTGTGCGATCGCCGTTTGGCGAACCGCATCCTGGCTTTCCTGCAACAATAAGGGATCGTTGCCGAGCAGCAGATACGCCGCGCGCAGCCCTTCGTTGAGCTGCGCGCGGAGTTGTTCAGGATACAGACGAATCATTGGCTACCGGCAGTCGCCGACAGCGTGGTGGACACGCGGCCAGAAGTTGCTTCGGTTGTTGCAGGCGTGCTTTCAGACGCCGTTTTTTCAGCTTCTTTTGTCTCGGCTACGTCGGCAGCCTGGACGGAGAGGAGCTTACGGATCAGCTGTTGCGCCGCTGTGGTGTACATCTCTTTGATAAGCAGATCCTGCTCGGCATCTTTCGCCAGCGCCGTCAGCGGGTTATCGAAGAAGGACTTATACACTTTTGTGCTGATTGGGTAGATGTCATGGCCTGGGATCAGAACCTGAGCACTCACCGTCATCACCATCTGGTATTCCGCAGTACGACCGTCCTGGAAGATCGAGGCCGTGTCCTTACCTACGGTGCTGCCCAGTATGCGCAGTGAAGGGATATCTTTGCGCACGCCGGTACCCGTGTCATCCACCAGCGTTACGCCGTTAAGACGCAGCTGAGAACGGATTTCACGCGTCAGCGGCCCGTTAGGATCGCCTGAGTTTAAGATCATCGTTTTGAGCTGATCGGGAACCTGCGTGTTGCCACGCAGGTGAAAACCACATCCAGCGGTGACCAGCACCGCCATCGTAACTAACAAGGTAATAAAGGGATGTCGCACGGTTCCTCCTGCGCTTAGCCCACAACCAGGTTGAGCAGTTTACCCGGTACGTAAATCACTTTACGCACGGTTACGCCGTCGAGATATTTTGCGACCAGGTGTTCCTGGCCTGCACGTTCACGGACCTGAGCCTCGGTAGCATCAGCCGGAACGGTGATTTTGCCACGTACCTTGCCGTTAACCTGCACAACAACCAGCACAGAGTCTTCAACCATCGCTGATTCATCCGCCTGCGGCCAAGGCGCGTTGTCGATATCGCCTGCACCACCCAGAGACTGCCACATATCGAAGCAGACGTGCGGGGTGAACGGATAAAGCATGCGTACAACGGCCAGCAGCGCTTCGTTCATTAATGCGCGATCCTGAGCGTCTTCCTGCGGGGCTTTCGCCAGCTTGTTCATCAGCTCCATGATGGCAGCGATCGCCGTGTTGAAGGTCTGACGACGACCGATATCATCGGTGACTTTCGCGATAGTTTTGTGAACGTCGCGACGCAGAGCTTTTTGATCATCGTTCAGGGCTGCGATGTCCAGCTCTGGCGCAGCGCCACGGCTGGTGTGCTCAAAGGCCAGACGCCAGACGCGTTTCAGGAAGCGGTTAGCCCCTTCCACGCCGGATTCCTGCCACTCAAGGGTCATATCCGCCGGGGACGCAAACATCATAAACAGGCGAACGGTGTCCGCGCCGTAGCGCTCAACCATCACCTGCGGGTCGATGCCGTTGTTCTTCGACTTCGACATTTTGCTCATGCCAGCATAGACCAGTTCATGGCCCTGCGCGTCAGAGGCTTTTACAATGCGGCCTTTCTCATCGCGTTCAACGATGGCATCAACCGGGGAAACCCAGTTACGCTCGCCGTTAACGCCGGTGTAGTAGAAGGCGTCAGCCAACACCATGCCCTGGCAAAGCAGCTGTTTAGCTGGCTCGTTGGAGGTCACCATGCCCGCGTCGCGCATCAGCTTATGGAAGAAGCGGAAGTACAGCAGGTGCATGATGGCGTGCTCGATACCACCAATGTAGATATCAACCGGCAGCCAGTAGTTAGCCGCTTTGGAATCCAGCATGCCTTTGTCGTACTGCGGGCAGGTGTAGCGCGCGTAGTACCAGGACGACTCCATAAAGGTGTCGAAGGTGTCGGTTTCGCGCAGCGCAGGTTTGCCGTCGACGGTGGTTTTCGCCCACTCAGGGTCAGCTTTGATTGGGCTGCTGATGCCGTCCATCACCACATCTTCCGGCAGGATAACCGGCAGTTGGTCTTCTGGCGTTGGCATCACGGTACCGTCTTCCAGGGTGACCATTGGGATTGGTGCGCCCCAGTAGCGTTGACGGGATACGCCCCAGTCGCGCAGACGGTAGTTGACCTTACGAACGCCGACGCCTTTTTCGGCCAGCTTATCGGCAATCGCGTTGAAGCCCGCCTGGAAGTCCAGGCCGTCGAATTCGCCTGAGTTAAACAACGTGCCTTTTTCGGTCATGGCTGCCGCAGACAGCTCAGGTTCGCTGCCGTCAGCGTTCAGAATGACGGGTTTGATTTGCAGGCCATATTTGGTCGCAAATTCCCAGTCGCGCTGGTCGTGGCCAGGCACCGCCATCACGGCACCCGTACCGTATTCCATCAGCACGAAGTTTGCTGCCCAAACCGGTACGGTTTCACCGGTCAGCGGATGAATAGCGTTAATGCCGGTGGCTACGCCTTTTTTCTCCATGGTTGCCATTTCTGCTTCGGCAACCTTGGTGTTACGGCACTCGTCGATGAACTCGGCCAGCGCTGGGTTATTTACCGCAGCCTGCTGTGCCAGAGGGTGACCTGCGGCAACCGCCAGATATGTCACACCCATGAAGGTGTCCGGGCGAGTAGTGTAAACGGTCAGTTTTTCCGCGCTGTTTTCCACGTCGAAGGTGATTTCCACGCCTTCGGAGCGGCCAATCCAGTTGCGCTGCATGGTTTTGACCTGATCCGGCCAATGGTCCAGCGTGTCCAGATCGTTCAACAGTTCGTCGGCGTAAGCGGTGATTTTGATAAACCACTGCGGGATTTCTTTACGCTCAACTTTGGTGTCGCAGCGCCAGCAGCAGCCGTCGATAACCTGTTCGTTCGCCAGAACGGTTTGGTCATTCGGGCACCAGTTAACGGCGGAAGTTTTCTTATATACCAGCCCTTTGTTGTACAGCTGGGTGAAGAACTGCTGTTCCCAACGGTAGTATTCCGGGGTGCAGGTTGCCAGCTCGCGGCTCCAGTCATAGCCAAAGCCCAGCGTCTTAAGCTGGTTCTTCATATAATTGATGTTGTCGTACGTCCACGGCGCAGGCGCGGTATTGTTTTTTACCGCTGCACCCTCTGCAGGCAGACCGAACGCATCCCAGCCGATAGGCTGTAGGACGTTTTTACCCAGCATGCGCTGGTAGCGTGCGATAACGTCGCCGATGGTGTAGTTGCGGACGTGGCCCATATGTAGTCGGCCAGAAGGATAGGGGAGCATCGACAGGCAGTAGTACTTCTCTTTGCCTTCGTCTTCGGTAACTTCAAAGGTACGCTTCTCTTGCCAGTGTTGCTGGACGTTGGATTCTATCTCTTCCGGGCGGTATTGCTCTTGCATGGCAGCCAGTGGTCCTGTAATGAAAGACGACTACATGTCGTAGCCGGTAACGTGTTAGGTTTCAGATCCGCATAGCATAGCTGATTAGACCGTGGCAAAACAGCCTTTCGATACCTCTCAAGCCCATTTCTCGTTTGCAGTTTTTTACCTTGCCTGTGGGCAAACTAACAAAGTGATGTCCGATTAAGGTCTACTATTAGAGTAGGTTACAAGGCCTACAAATGCAGGAATCACCTCAAGGAGGCAGACAGACGATGAACAAGGTTGCTCAATTTTACCGTGAACTGGTGGCCTCGCTCACCGAACGGTTACGCAATGGGGAGCGCGATATCGACGAACTGGTCGCCAGCGCGCGCAAACACATGAACGAAACCGGGGAGCTAACCCGAACAGAAGTGGACGAGGTCACGCGCGCCGTTCGTCGCGATCTGGAGGAGTTTGCCCGCAGCTACAATGAAAGCCAGGAAGATTTTACCGACAGCGTTTTTATGCGCGTCATCAAAGAGAGCCTCTGGCAGGAGTTGGCGGATATTACCGATAAAACGCAGCTAGAGTGGCGGGAAGTTTTCCAGGATCTTAACCATCACGGGGTGTATCACAGCGGAGAAGTGGTGGGGCTTGGGAATCTGGTCTGTGAGAACTGCCATTTCCACCTCGCCGTTTACACACCCGACGTGTTACCCGTTTGCCCAAAATGCGGGCACAACCAGTTCCATCGCCGGCCTTTCGAACCTTAGGGTTTTTTGTGGCGGGCAGCGTGAATGCCACCCGCCTCTACTCATTAGTGCAGGATTTTCGCCAGGAAGTCTTTTGCACGTTCCGACTGAGGATTATTAAAGAAGTCTTCTTTATTGGAATCCTCAACGATTTTGCCTTCATCCATAAATATCACGCGGTTCGCCACCTTGCGGGCAAAGCCCATTTCGTGCGTCACCACCATCATCGTCATACCCTCATGCGCCAGCTCGACCATAACGTCCAGCACTTCATTGATCATTTCCGGATCGAGTGCGGAAGTCGGTTCATCGAACAGCATGGCGACCGGGTCCATACAAAGCGCGCGCGCAATCGCCACGCGCTGCTGCTGGCCGCCGGAAAGCTGGGCCGGGAATTTATCCGCATGTGCCGTCAGGCCAACGCGCTCAAGCAGCTTAAGCCCCTTTTTGCGCGACTCTTCTTTATTACGCTTCAGGACTTTCACCTGCGCCAGCGTCAGGTTTTCAATAATCGACAGATGTGGGAACAGTTCGAAGTGCTGAAACACCATGCCGACGTGCGAGCGCAGTTCGGCCAGATTGGTTTTCTTATTATTCACCTGAATACCGTTAACCACGATCTCGCCTTTTTGCACTGGCTCCAGTCCGTTTACCGTTTTGATAAGCGTGGATTTACCGGAGCCGGACGGCCCGCATACGACAACCACTTCGCCCTTTTTCACTTCCGTTGAGCAGTCGGTGAGCACCTGAAAGTGACCATACCATTTCGAAACGTTTTTCAGGGAAATCATGACACTGTCCTTTTCTTCAAGTAGCTGACCAACAGCGAGGCGCTAAGACTGATGATAAAATACACAAAACCGGCAAACAGGATCATCTCGACCTGGGTTCCGTCACGTTCGCCGATGGTGGACGCGGTGCGGAAGAAGTCTGCGAGGCTCAAAACGTAAACCAGAGAAGTATCCTGGAACAGAACGATGCCCTGCGTTAGCAGGAGCGGCACCATGGCGCGGAAAGCCTGCGGCAGGATGATGAGCTTCATCGACTGCCAGTGCGTCATGCCCAGCGCCAGCGCGGCGTTGGACTGCCCGCGGGAAACGCTCTGGATCCCGGCGCGAATAATCTCCGAGTAGTAGGCCGCTTCGAACATCGAGAACGCCACCATCGCGGATATCAGACGAATGTCGGTTTGCGGCGACAGCCCCAGCACTTTTTGCAGAAAGCCCGGCACGACGAGGTAGAACCACAGCAGCACCATCACCAGCGGCACGGAGCGGAACACGTTCACGTAAGCGCTGGCAAACCAGGCCACCGGCTTGATCGGCGAAAGGCGCATCACGGCAAGCAGCGTGCCCCATACGATGCCGAAGATAACCGCCGTTACCGTGATTTTCAGGGTAATAATCAGCCCCTGCATCAGGTACGGCATTGCGGGTAGAATCGAGGTCCAGTCAAAATCGTACATTTATTTGCCTCCCATATTGCCAGGCAGGCGTACTTTGCGTTCCACCAGGTGCATGACCAGCATAATCACGGCGTTAATCAGCACATAGGCGAGGGTGATGGCGGTGAAGGACTCATAGGCATGCGCCGAGTAATCAAGCAGTTTCCCCGCCTGCGCGGCCATATCGACAAGTCCGATGGTGGAGGCGATGGCCGAGTTCTTCACCAGGTTCATCATTTCCGAGGTCATCGGCGGCACGATGACACGATAGGCGTTTGGTAGCAGCACATAGCGGTATGCCTGCGGCAGCGTCAGGCCCATTGCAAGCGCAGCGTTTTTCTGCCCGCGAGGCAGCGACTGGATGGCGGCGCGCACCTGCTCGCAGACGCGTGCAGCGGTGAATAGCCCCAGGCAGATCATCGACGACAGGAAGAACTGGACGTTCGGGTCCAGCTCTGACTTAAACCACATGCCGAGGTTTTCGGGCAGCAGTTCCGGCACGACCAGGTACCAGGTAAAAAACTGCACGATCAGCGGAACGTTGCGGAAGAGTTCAACGTAGAGCGTGCCAAGGCCGGAGAGGAAGCGGTTAGGAACGGTGCGAAGAATGCCGAACAGAGAACCGACGAAAAAAGCGATGATCCATGCGCAGATGGAGAGGGCGACGGTGACCTGGAAGCCGTTCCAGATCCAGCCCAGATAGGTGGTGTTGCCGAACGGGGCGGGCTGTAAAAATATTCCCCAGTTCCAGTCTATAGACATAACTTACTCCGAGAAAAAAGAGGGTAGCAGCTGCTACCCTCGAAGATTGATGAGAAGCCTGTGCCCTGTTTCAGGTCTTTGCCTGCGTTTTAGTGGGCACCTTCACGCCGGATGGGGAACGGCCATCCAGCGTATAGTCTGTCCGAGCTTCAGTTCGTCAATCGGGAGGGCGGGTCACCCGGCCCCTGTGGTTCTAATTAGTTTAGTGCTTTATCGTTTGGCTCTTTGAACAGCGCCTTCATGTCGTCAGACAGTGCGAAGTTCATATTGATATTTTTCGGTGGAATGGGGTTCATGAACCATTTATCAAACCATTTGGCCGCTTCGCCCGAGGTTTGAATTTTAGCAATGGTGTCATCCATCAGCTTTTTGAACTCTGGATCGTCTTTGCGCAGCATACAGCCGTACGCTTCACGGGATTGCGGAGTGCCGAGAATTTCCCAGTTGTCCTGTTTCTTCGCCTTAGCGCGTTCACCGGCCAGCAGGGCGTCGTCCATCATAAAGGCCACCGCGCGGCCGCTTTCCAGCGTACGGAAGGAGTCACCGTGGTCTTTTGCGCTGATGATGCGCATGTCCATTTTCTTCTCTTCGTTGAGCTTGTGCAGCAGCACTTCGGAAGTTGTCCCGGAAGTGACCACCACCGCTTTGCCTTTCAGGTCGGCGAAGTCTTTAATCGGGCCGCCTTTTTTCACCAGCAGGCGCGTCCCCACCACGAAGATGGTGTCGGAGAAGGCTGCCTGCTTCTGGCGCTCAACGTTGTTGGTCGTTGAGCCGCACTCAAAATCGAAGGTGCCGTTTTGCAGCAGCGGAATACGGTTTTGGGAAGTGATTGGGATCAGCTTAACCTGCAGATCCGGCTTATTGAGCTGTTTCTTTACGGCTTCAACAATGGCGTTGGAGTAGTCCTGGGAGTAGCCGACGACTTTTTGCTGGTTATCGTAATAAGAGAACGGTACGGAGGATTCACGGTGGCCGACAACAATCACGCCGTTAGCTTTGATTTTATCCAGCGTGCTTTGCTGTGCGCCACCGGCCGGAGCGGCAGGTTTTGCGTCTTCAGCGTGCGCAATGCCTGCGCTCATTCCCATAACCAACAAAGCTGTGGCAAGTTTTCTCAATTGCATTTCCAACTCCTTTATCTTAGTGCCAGAGGCGGCACCGATACCCGATGTGAGTGTTATGTATTGTTGTTGTGTCTGGCGATAAAAACGGGTGAATCTTCGCCTTTTGTTAACATTTAACCTAGCTTAATGTAAAGAAATTGCTATGCAGATGTTTATTTTTGCGAAGTGCGCCGCACCGTTTAAAGGCAAATATCTGCCGTTGCACCAGGTTGGTGCTCGCGATGTCGTTTATTGGTGCAGCGTTAAATTGCACGTTGTTATCGCCGTATCGTTTCGCGTTTTTATAGGGATAACAAAGCAATTGATGTGCCAGAAATGAAAAGGCCAGCAGATTTGCTGGCCTTTAAAAGAGGATTACAACTTCTTACGACTGCGAAGGCTTAACAATACGGCGCTAAATCCGAAGACCAGCGTCAATATCCACAGCGGCCAGTTACCGAAACGGGCATATGGCGTGAGGCCCGTCGTTGGGGTGACTTTTGCTTCCAACACTTCACGGGTGAACTGCGGGATCATCGCCTCTACGTCGCCGCTGGCGTTAATCACCGCCGAGACACCATTGTTGGTGCTGCGCAGCAGCGGGCGGCCCAGCTCAAGCGAACGCATGCGTGCCATCTGGAAGTGCTGCCACGGGCCAATTGATTTACCGAACCACGCGTCGTTGGAGATGGTCAGCAGGAAATCGGTATCCGGGCGGAAGTTGTCACGCACCTGCTCGCCAAGAATGATCTCATAGCAGATAGCGGGCGTCAGCCTGATGCCGTTGGCAAGCAGCTGCGGCTGAAGGTACGGGCCACGGCTGAATGACGACATCGGCAAATCAAAGAAAGGCGCAAGAGGCCGTAAAATCGACTCCAGCGGCACAAACTCCCCGAACGGCACCAGATGGTTTTTGTTGTAACGGTCGGTGCTGCCGTAGCTGTATTGATTGCCTTCACCCAGCGTGATGATGGTGTTGTAGGTATCGTAGCGGTTCTGCTTATTGAGGCGCGCATCCACGATGCCGGTAATAAGCGAACTGTGCTTCGAACGCAGCAGGTCGTCCATCATGGTCAGGAACTGCTGCTGATTGATTTCCAGATCGGGAATCGCGGATTCCGGCCAGATAATCAGCTGCGCTTTGCCCATCTGCGGCTGGGTTTTATCGAGGTAAATCTTCAGCGTATTCAGCAACTGATCCTGGTCCCATTTCAGGGACTGAGGAATATTCCCCTGTACCATGGCGACATCAACGGCACGCTCTTTGAGCGGCTGGAACCACTGGATAGAGCGCAGCGGCCACGGTGCAAGCAGCAGAGCCGCTGCAATAACGGCCGGGCGCCAGCTGCGTTCATGCAGCGCGAAAACAATCAGGCCGCTTACGATCATAAGCAGGAAGGTGACGGATTCCACGCCCATGATCGGCGCGATGCCCTTAAGCGGGCCGTCGATCTGGCTGTAGCCGAACTGCAGCCACGGGAAGCCGGTTAATACCCAGCCGCGCAGGAACTCGGTGAGCTGCCATAACATCGGCGCGGCGATGGCCACGCGCCACCAGGTCGTTTTCGGCCACAGCTTGCTCAGCACGCCGCCGAACAGACCGGTATAAAGTGAAAGATAAGCGGCAAGCAGCACCACGAGGAAAACGTTAACCGGGCCAGGCATGCCGCCAAACTGCGCGATGCTGACATAAACCCAGTTAATGCCGCTGCCAAACAGGCCCAGCCCCCAGAAGAAGCCAATCCACGCGCTTTGAATCGGGCGGCGATTAAGCGTCAGCCCCTGAAGACCCGCCAGAGAAACAATAGCAGCAGGCCAGAAATCATAAGGCGAAAAGGCCAGCGTTCCGCAGGCACCAAAAAGCAGCGCCAGCAGCAGACGCACGCGCTGGCGTTGAAGGAGTAAGGCTGTAGCCATCTTTGAATTAATCTTCCAGTTTCGGTTGCGGCGAATCGTCCGGAATTCTGACGTGAACCTGAATGATACGACGGCTGTCGGCCATGGCGACCTTGAACTGATAACCGTCTATATCGATGGTTTCGCCGCGCGCGGGCAGATGCCCAAACGCCTGCATGACCAGACCGCCAATCGTATCGACTTCATCGTCGTTGAAATGGGTGTCGAAGGTGTCGTTAAAATCTTCGATAGAGGCCAGCGCGCGCACCGTCCAGGTGTGGCGGCTGAGCTGGCGGAAATCGCTGTCTTCTTCGTCGTCATACTCATCTTCGATTTCCCCGACGATCAGCTCGAGAATATCTTCGATGGTAACGAGGCCCGAAACGCCGCCAAACTCATCAATAACAATCGCCATGTGGTAGCGCTGCTGACGAAACTCTTTAAGCATGCGGTCAACGCGCTTGCTTTCAGGCACGACAACCGCCTGACGTAACACTTTTTCCATGCTAAATGGCTCGGTATCGCTGCGCATAAACGGCAGCAAATCCTTAGCCATCAAAATCCCTTCGATATGATCTTTGTCTTCACTGATCACCGGGAAGCGGGAGTGTGCCGAATCGATGATGACATCGAGGCATTCGTCCAGCGTCTGGTTGTGTTTGAGCGTCACCATCTGCGAGCGAGGGATCATGATGTCGCGGACGCGCTGGTCGGCGATATCCATCACCCCTTCAAGCATGTCGCGGGTGTCCTGATCGATCAGATCGTTTTGCTCAGAATCACGGATAAGCTCTAGCAGATCGTCACGGTTTTTTGGTTCACCGTGAAATAGCTGGTTGAGAATCAGGGAAAAGAATCCCTTTTTACTGGCAGGCGTGTCACTGTTTTGTGAGTTGTCGTCGCTCATGGCGTTAAGTTTTGGGCCTCTTCGTAATGAATAAATAGCAGGCGGGTTGATGAATCGCCGCCTGCATCGCTGCACCTGGAATCGCTACACCGGGTGACTACTCTTTCTCGGCAATGTACGGATCGACATACCCAAGAGCAAGCATTATCTCTGTTTCCAGGGATTCCATCTCTTCGGCTTCTTCGTCTTCAATGTGGTCGTAACCGAGCAGATGCAGGCTGCCGTGAATAACCATGTGCGCCCAGTGCGCCTCCAGCGGTTTATCCTGCTCTTTGGCTTCGTGCTCAACCACCTGGCGACAGATAATCAGATCGCCAAGCAGCGGCAGCTCAATGCCCGGAGGGGCTTCGAACGGGAACGACAGCACGTTGGTGGATTTGTCTTTACCGCGGTAGGTCAGATTCAAATCGTGGCTTTCTGCGTCATCCACCAGGCGAATCGTCACCTCTGATTCTTCTTGAAATTGCGGGATCACGGCATCGAGCCAGCCCTGAAACTGCGCTTGGGTTGGCAGGCCTGCTGTGTCCTCACAGGCGACTTGTAAATCCAGAATGACCTGACTCATTTGCTCTCCTGAGCGGCTGCATTGATTGCCATTGCTTCGCGCTTGCGTTCCGCTGCAAGCTCGTCCTTACGGATTTGCTCGGCGCTTTCCCATGCTTCATAGGCGTTAACGATACGGGCAACCACCGGGTGGCGCACCACGTCTTCGCTATTAAGGAAGTTAAAGCTGATTTCATCGACTTCAGCCAGCACGTCGATGGCGTGGCGCAGGCCCGATTTGGTGCTGCGCGGCAGGTCAATCTGCGTGACGTCGCCGGTGATCACCGCTTTGGAGTTAAAGCCGATACGCGTCAGGAACATCTTCATCTGTTCAATGGTGGTGTTCTGGCTTTCATCGAGGATGATAAACGCGTCGTTGAGCGTGCGGCCACGCATGTAGGCCAACGGGGCAACTTCGATAACGTTGCGCTCCATTAGCTTTTCAACGCGTTCAAAGCCGAGCATTTCGAACAGCGCGTCATAAAGCGGACGCAGATAGGGGTCTACTTTCTGGCTGAGATCGCCTGGCAGAAAGCCGAGTTTTTCACCTGCTTCAACGGCCGGGCGGGTGAGCAGAATACGGCGCACATCCTGACGTTCCAGCGCGTCCACCGCAGCGGCAACGGCCAGGTAGGTTTTACCCGTGCCCGCCGGGCCGATACCGAAGGTGATATCGTGGTCGAGCACGTTGGCAATGTACTGCGCCTGGTTTGGCGTGCGGGGTTTGATCACGCCGCGCTTGGTCTTGATATTGACCGCTTTGCCGTATTCAGGAATGTGTTCAGCCGACTGCTCCAGCACGCGGATTTCTTTAATGGCGAGATGGATTTGTTCCGGGTCGATGTCCTGCGTTTCGCCGCGCATTGGCGCGGTATCGACATACAGGTTGCGCAGGATATCCGCGGCGGCGTTCACCAGAATGCCGCGCCCGGTGAGCTTGAAGTGATTGTCACGACGGTTGATTTCGATACCCAGCCGACGTTCGAGCTGCTTGATGTTGTCATCAAACGGGCCGCACAGGCTCAGCAAACGGGCATTGTCTGCCGGTTCCAGCGTAATTTCACGTGTTTCGATATTCAAACTTATCCTCTGGGTCACATGGGGCCGGTTGTCTTTAAACGGAATAAACGCTCTGCCTGCTGGTTTATACAGGCCATAAGAGATTATTTACGGCGAGTGATAATGGCGCAAGCCTCGTTTTTGATATTTGGGTGGCTGATTCAGAATGCAAGTGCAAACAATGAAAACGCCCGCCGGTTCACTGTGTTAGCGAGCCGACGGGCGCGAGAGAGCAGAATTAAGGCTGATAAATCCCTACGCCGATTTCATTCTCTTTACGCGTACGGGCAATCACTGTTTCTGGCGCTTCGGCAACGCGCAGGCCCATTTCATCTTCTGTACGCACCACTTTGCCGCGCAGAGAGTTGTTGGTCGCCACCTCGGTGATTTCAACATCAACAAACTTACCGATCATATCCGGCGTGCCTGCGAAGTTAACCCCACGGTTGTTCTCGGAACGACCCGTCAGCTCCATAATATTTCTGCGCGACGTGCCTTCCACCAGCACGCGTTGGGTGGTACCAAGCATTTTACGGCTCCACGCCATTGCCTGCTGGTTGATACGATCCTGGAGGATATAAAGGCGCTGAAGCTTCTCTTCTTCAGGCACGTCATCAACCATATCTGCCGCAGGCGTACCGGGACGTGCGGAGAAGACGAAGCTGTAGCTAACGTCGAAATTCACGTCGGCAATCACCTTCATGGTTTGTTCGAAGTCCTGCTGCGTTTCGCCAGGGAAGCCGACGATAAAGTCAGAGCTAATCTGGATATCCGGGCGCGCCGCGCGCAGCTTGCGAATAATCGCTTTATATTCCAGCGCCGTGTGGGAGCGGCCCATCAGGTTCAGCACGCGGTCCGCGCCGCATTGAATCGGCAGGTGCAGGAAGCTCACCAGCTCCGGCGTGTCACGGTAAACGTCGATGATATCGTCCGTGAATTCAATCGGATGGCTGGTGGTAAAGCGAATACGGTCAACGCCGTCGATTGCTGCTACCAGACGCAGCAGCTCTGCAAAAGAACAGACGCCGCCGTCGTAGGACGCGCCGCGCCAGGCGTTGACGTTCTGCCCCAGCAGGTGAATTTCGCGCACGCCCTGTGCCGCAAGCTGGGCGACTTCAAACAGAATGTCGTCGCACGGGCGGCTAACCTCTTCGCCGCGCGTGTACGGCACCACGCAGTAGGTACAGTATTTGTTGCAGCCTTCCATAATCGAAACGTATGCCGTCGGGCCATCCGCGCGAGGCTCCGGCAGGCGGTCGAACTTTTCGATTTCCGGGAAGCTGACGTCAACCACCGGGCTGCGGGTTCCGCGCACCTGGTTGATCATTTCCGGCAGGCGATGCAGCGTTTGGGGGCCAAAAACGATGTCGACGTAATGGGCGCGGCTGCGAATAAGCTTACCTTCCTGGGAGGCAACGCAGCCGCCGACGCCGATGATCAGATCGGGATTTTTACGTTTTAAGAGTTTCCAGCGGCCTAGCAGGTGGAATACTTTTTCCTGGGCTTTTTCACGAATAGAGCAGGTGTTTAAAAGCAACACGTCCGCTTCTTTTGGGTTGTCCGTAAGGACATAGCCATGGGTGCTGTTCAGCAGATCGGCCATCTTTGATGAATCGTATTCGTTCATCTGACAGCCCCAGGTTTTAATATGGAGTTTTTTTGTCATCGACTTTGCCATTGCTCAAGTAGGCCCGCAATCCAGGGCGCGTATTGTAATGCTTTGACGCGGGTGTGACCAGCCTGCGTAACCCCGGCAAAAATCCGGTAGAATTAGCGTAGACAATCAAAGGACAGGATAACCATGGCAAATCAACCAATCGACGTCGCGGTGATCGGCGGGGGGATGGTCGGTGCGGCGGCGGCACTTGGGCTTGCACAAAACGGCTTTCAGGTTGCGGTAATCGACCATCAGGCGCCTGCAGAATTTGACCCTAACAGCCAGCCCGATGTGCGTATCTCTGCAATCAGCAGCGCGTCGGTGGCGCTGCTTAAATCGTTGGGCGTCTGGGACGCGATTCGTGGGATGCGCGCTCATGCCTGGCGCCAGCTTGAAACCTGGGAGTGGGAAAGCGCCCACGTTTCCTTTAACGCGGCCGAGCTTGGCCTGCCTGAGCTGGGCTATATGGTGGAAAACCAGGTATTACAGCTTGCGCTCTGGAAAGCGCTCCAGGCACATCCTCATGTTACTCTGCGTTGCCCGGCTAAGCTTAAGCAAATGCATAATAAGGAAGGAAGCTGGACGCTGGACTTTGCCGATGGCGAACAGTTGACGGTGCCGATGGTGATTGGCGCAGACGGTGCGAACTCCCAGGTCAGGCAGTGGGCGGGCATCGGCATTCACGCGTGGGACTATCGCCAATCCTGCATGCTGATAACCGTCAAATGCGAAGAGGCCCCGGGCGACAGCACCTGGCAGCATTTTACGCCGACCGGGCCGCATGCCTTTTTACCGCTGTTCGATAACTGGGCTTCGCTTGTGTGGTACGACACTCCGGCACGTATCCGCCAGCTTAAAAGTATGACGATGCCCCAGTTGCAGAAAGCGATTGCCGCGACGTTTCCCTCAAGGCTTGGCTCGGTAACGCCCGTTGCCAGCGGTGCTTTCCCGTTAACGCGCCGCCACGCGCTGCAATATACCCAGCAGGGGTTGGCGCTAATTGGCGATGCGGCGCATACCATTCATCCTTTGGCGGGGCAGGGGGTAAACCTCGGCTATCGCGACGTGGATGCCCTACTTGACGTGATGATCGGCGCGCGGAACTATGGCGAGAACTGGTCGGACGGCCGAATACTGAAACGCTATCAGAGTCGCCGTCAGGCCGACAATTTCCTTATGCAAAGTGGAATGGATCTGTTTTATGCGGGATTCAGCAACACTCTCGGCCCGCTTCGCGTTGTGCGTAATCTGGGGCTGATGGCGGCCGAGCGCAGCGGCGTATTGAAGCGTCAAGCGCTGAAGTATGCGTTAGGTTTATGATGGAGTTTTAGAAGTCACCGGTGGATGACGCTTCGTTGTCCACCTTTGGATAAACGCAGAAAAGCAAAAAGCTCGCCGAAGCGAGCTTTTTATATGTTGGCTGGGGTACGAGGATTCGAACCTCGGAATGCTGGTATCAGAAACCAGAGCCTTACCGCTTGGCGATACCCCAACGGGGTTGCGTTCACACAACAACTGCAAACGTCTTTTTTATGGCTGGGGTACGAGGATTCGAACCTCGGAATGCTGGTATCAGAAACCAGAGCCTTACCGCTTGGCGATACCCCAATAATATGGTGGCTACGACGGGATTCGAACCTGTGACCCCATCATTATGAGTGATGTGCTCTAACCAGCTGAGCTACGTAGCCGATACTGCTTTCTTCGATGGCTGGGGTACCTGGATTCGAACCAGGGAATGCCGGTATCAAAAACCGGTGCCTTACCGCTTGGCGATACCCCAATAACTTCTGCGTTAAACGCAAAAATCTCGAAGAAAATGTGGCTGGGGTACCTGGATTCGAACCAGGGAATGCCGGTATCAAAAACCGGTGCCTTACCGCTTGGCGATACCCCATCCGTGCAACGCTATAAGCTAAATGGTGCGGGAGGCGAGACTTGAACTCGCACACCTTGCGGCGCCAGAACCTAAATCTGGTGCGTCTACCAATTTCGCCACTCCCGCGCTAAAAAAGAATGGTGGCTACGACGGGATTCGAACCTGTGACCCCATCATTATGAGTGATGTGCTCTAACCAGCTGAGCTACGTAGCCTTCTTTTTTCGCGTCACCTTATCGGCGTTGCGGGGCGCATTATGCGTAGTTGACCGTACACCGTCAACAAATTTTTTCCCGAAAAGCGGCTGAAATTGTCTGTTTGACCAGCTTGCGAACAGCTTGCTGGAAATATCTACAATAATCGGTTATTTCGTGGATTTATCCGGTGAAAAACAGCGGGAAAATGAACACTATCATGTACAAACAACAACGGGCCCGCAGGCCCGTTTTAGAGTGAAAACCGCTTATTTGTAGGCGGACTGGTGAACGCCGACCGCACGCCCTGACGGATCGTTCATCGTTTTGAACGCTTCATCCCATTCAATCGCTTTAGCCGATGAACAGGCAACGGATGGACCGCCCGGAACGCATTGTGCAGCGCTCGGAAGTGGGAACAATTCTTCGAAGATCTCACGGTAGAGATAGGCTTCTTTTGAACCCGGCGTGTTGTATGGGAAACGGTAGCTTGCCGTTTCCAGTTGTTGGTCAGTAACCTGACCCGCCGCCACTTCTTTCAGCGTATCAATCCAGCTGTAGCCAACGCCGTCGGAGAACTGTTCTTTCTGACGCCATGCCACGCTCGCCGGCAGGTAGGATTCAAAGCATTCGCGCAGGATATGCTTTTCCATTTTGCCGTTGCCGCACATTTTGTCTTTCGGGTTGATGCGCATCGCCACGTCGAGGAATTTCTTGTCGAGGAACGGAACGCGAGCCTCAACGCCCCAGGCAGACATCGCTTTGTTGGCGCGCGCGCAGTCAAACATATGCAGCGCCTGAAGCTTACGCACGGTTTCCTCATGCAGCTCTTTATCGTTTGGCGCTTTATGGAAGTAGAGGTAGCCGCCGAACACTTCGTCAGAACCTTCGCCGGATAGCACCATTTTAATACCCATCGCCTTGATCTTACGCGACATCAGGTACATAGGCGTTGACGCGCGGATGGTGGTCACGTCGTAGGTTTCAATATGGTAGATAACGTCGCGGATGGCGTCGAGGCCTTCCTGCACGGTGAAGTGGATCTCATGGTGTACGGTACCCAGGTGGTTTGCCACCTCCTGCGCCGCTTTCAGATCCGGCGATCCCACAAGGCCAACCGCAAAGGAGTGCAGCTGCGGCCACCAGGCTTCGCTACGCTCTTCATCCTCTACGCGGCGAGCGGCAAATTTCTTTGTGATGGCGGAGATAACCGAGGAGTCCAGGCCGCCGGAGAGCAGCACGCCATAAGGCACGTCGGACATCAGATGGCTCTTAACGGAATCTTCCAGCGCCTGACGCAGTTCGTTTTTGTCGGTAACGTTGTCTTTTACCGCATCGTAGTCAAACCAGTCACGGTGGTAGTAGCTGCGAATTTCGCCGTCCTGGCTCCACAGGTAGCTGCCCGCAGGGAATTCTTTAATGGTGCGGCAAACCGGGACCAGCGCCTTCATCTCAGAGGCGATGAACATGTTGCCGTGTTCGTCGTAGCCCATATAAAGAGGGATGATGCCGATATGGTCACGGCCAATCAGGTACGCGTCTTTTTCGCTGTCATACAGTACGAAGGCGAACATGCCCTGCAGGTCGTCGAGGAACTCTGGCCCTTTTTCCTGATACAGCGCGAGAATGACTTCGCAGTCGGAGCCGGTCTGGAATTCGTAGCGGTCGCCGTATTCAGCGCGTAAAGCCTGATGATTGTAGATCTCACCGTTAACGGCTAGCGCATGCGTTTTTTGTTTGTTGTAGAGCGGCTGCGCGCCGGCGTTAACGTCAACAATAGACAGGCGCTCGTGGACGAGGATCGCTTTGTCACTCGCGTAAACGCCCGACCAATCCGGACCGCGGTGGCGCATCAGGCGGGATAACTCCAGCGCCTTCTTACGCATTTCGACTGCGTCGGTTTTAAGATCCAGAACACCAAAAATAGAACACATAGAGCTTTCTCCGTAACACTTACCTGAGCGGTTTATCGTGATGCCGCGCTGCCTATTGATTTTTTAGCGGCGTTGCTGCGTTGCTTACTAAAGAAAATGCGCAATCGGTGAAGTTAATGCAAGCGCTTTAGCATTCATGACGCAAATACCGCAACAGTGATTATGGATTACTGAAAATAGGTCAGGAGATGAGCAGAAAAATTAGCGGATCGGCAATAATTCGTGATTTTTTTTAAATGGGTATGGTGGATAAGCAGGCGTGCTATCCACCCTTTGTTCGATCAGATAATGTCGATTTCGGCCACGGACGGGTAGATGAACGACGGGCGGAACGGCATTGCGTCGATATCGTTAAGCGTGGACACGCCGGAAAGCACGAGGATCGTTTCCAGACCGGCCTGGAAGCCCGCCAGAATATCGGTGCGCAGGTTGTCGCCAACAATCACCGTGTGTTCGGAATGTGCCTGCATTTTGTTGAGCGCCGCGCGGATGATCCACGGGCTTGGCTTGCCGACGTAAAACGGTTTGCGGCCGGAGATTTTTTCGATACCCGCACATAGCGCGCCGCAGGCCGGATAGTAGCCGCGACCGTGGGTATCCGGGTTGGTGGCGATAAACCGTGCGCCGTTAGCCACGAAGTAAGCGGCTTTGTGCATCATTTCCCAGTTGTAGGAACGCGTTTCGCCAACGATAACGAAGTCAGGATTGATGTCAGTGATGGTGAAACCGGCTTTATACAGCTCATGAATCAGCGCGCCCTCGCCAACGACGTAGGCTTTTTTGCCTTCCTGGCGACGCAGAAAATCGGCCGTTGCCATCGCGGAGGTGTAAAACACGCTGTCCGGCACGTCTACCCCGGCGGAGGCAAAGCGGTTTGCCAAATCCTGCCCAGTTTGCGAAGGGTAGTTGGTCAGCAGGACCAGCGGTAAACCTTTTTCAAGGATGCGGGCCAGGAATTCGTTGGCACCCGGCACGGCGACGTTGTCGTGCATCAGCACGCCGTCGATATCACAAATTACATTCTGGATAGTCATTGACTGCTCAAGCTCATATTTTTAGAAGGCGTAACTATAGCGTAAATCGAATGCAGGCCGCGTTAACTTTCCAGCAGACGCTGGAGCAACATGCCGTTTAGCATCGAACGTTTGACGAGGGCAAATGCGCCAATGGCGGAGCGGTCGTCCAGGCGCGAGCGCACAACGGGCAGGTTTTTGCGGAAGGCTTGTAAGACCTGAGTATTAATACAACTTTCGATGGCCGGGAGCAGGATTTTTTCTGCTTCAATGATTTCCCCGGCGATAACGACCTTTTGCGGATTAAACAGGTTAATCGCAATAGAAATGGCTTTACCGAGGTGGCGGCCCACGTGCTCTATCACCTCGCAGGCCAGCGCATCACCCTTATTGGCGGCTTTGCAAATTGCCACGATGCCGCAGTCATCAACCGTCAGGCGACTGTTATAGCCCTGTTCAAGCAGATGGCGCACGCGGCCTTCGATGGCGGCGTTAGCGGCAATGGTTTCCAGGCAGCCAAAATTACCGCAGTGGCAGCGCTCGCCCAGCGGATCAACCTGGATGTGGCCAATTTCGCCAACGTTACCGTTGCGGCCGATAAAAATTCTGCCGTTGGAAAGAATACCCGCTCCGGTGCCGCGGTGGACGCGCACCAAAATAGAGTCTTCACAGTCGTGGGTTGCACCAAAGTAGTGCTCGGCAAGCGCCAGGCTGCGGATATCATGACCAACAAAACAGGGGAGGTTAAAGCGTTTTTCAAGGCTTTCAACCAGCGACCAGTTGTTCACCTGAATGTGGGGCATGTAGCGAATCACGCCGCTTTCCGGATCGACAAGTCCAGGAAGGATTACCGAGATGGCAATCAGCTCGCGAATTTTGCGCTGCGTCTGCTCGATGAAGCCCGCGAGCGCGTTGAGCAGGGCATGCTCAAGGGTTTCTTGGGTGCGTTCAGGAAGAGGGTAATGCTCTTCCGCAAGCGGCTTGGCGCTAAGATCGAACAGCGTGATGGTGGCGTCATGGCGGCCAAGACGTACGCCAATCGCCTGAAAATTGCGTGTTTCGGTAATGATGGATATCGCGCGGCGGCCCCCGGTGGAGGCCTGCTGATCGACTTCTTTAATCAGGCCGCGCTCAATAAGCTGGCGAGTAATTTTGGTGACGCTGGCAGGCGCAAGCTGGCTCAGTTCGGCAATCTGAATGCGCGAGATTGGACCCTGCTGGTCAATCAGGCGGTAGACCGCCGCGCCGTTCAGCTGTTTTACCAGATCGACATTACCTATTTGAGCCTGTCCGCCAGTCGTCATGCCTTATTTACTCAGTTACGACCTCGTTACCATTAACGATAGTCTTGATGATTTTATAATCGCGGGTAAAGGCAGTCAGGTTGGCAACTTTGCCAGCCTCAAGGGTACCCAACTGCTTTTCAACGCCCATTGCGCGGGCCGGGTAGAGAGTCGCCATGCGCAGAACTTCATCCAGCGCGATGTTGGCGTGCTCGACCAGGTTACGAACCCCTTCAATCATCGTCAGGGCAGAACCGCTCAGCGTACCATTCTCATCTACACACAAACCGTCGCGGTAGTATATTGTTTTACCAGCAAAAATGAACTGTTCAATGTTGGCACCCGCCGGTGCGGTTGCGTCGGTGACCAGGCAAAGCTTATCGCCTTTCACGCGTTTCGCGGTGCGGATATTCGCATAGTCCACGTGCAGGCCATCGGCAATGATACCGCAGTAAACGTCAGGTTCATCGAAGATTGCACCAGCAAGCCCCGGTTCGCGGCCGGTAATGTAAGGCATAGCGTTGAAGAGGTGCGTTGCGAAGGTGATACCGGCGCGGAAGCCGATCTTCGCTTCTTTAGCCGTCGCGTTGGAGTGACCCGCAGAGACAATAATCCCTGCGGCGACAAGTTTTTTGATTACTTCTGGCTCAACCATTTCCGGGGCCAAAGTAACTTTAGTAATAACGTCTGCATTCTCGCAGAGGAAATCGACCAGCTTCGCGTCTGGTTTACGCACGAAGTTCGGGTTATGCGTCCCCTTTTTCACCATGTTCAGCCATGGGCCCTCAAGGTGCAGGCCGAGCGCCTGATGGCTGTTTTTAGCCAAATATTCGCGCATGACCTTCACGCCCTGCATCATCAGCTCGTCGCTTGCGGTGATCAGGGTTGGCAGATAGCTGGTGCAGCCCGAGCGCTCGTTGGCTTTCTGCATGATTTCCAGCGTTTCAACCGTAACGGCTTCGACGGTGTCGTTAAACTGTACGCCGCCGCAGCCGTTTAGCTGCACATCAATAAAACCGGGGGCGATGACTGCACCACCCATGTCGCGGGTTTCGATCCCCGCAGGGAGTTCTGAACGCGGACAAATGCGTTCGATCAGGCCGTCAGCGATAACAATCGCGTGGTCATCCAGAATGTCATGGCCGGTATAAATCCGACCGTGGGTTAATGCAAACATAGTTACCCCCGGTTAAAAAGTAGTGCTTAAAGACCTTTAATATTTTCTGCTTCCAGCTCGTTGAAGTACTTCAACGTTTTCACTTTCAGCTCCATGGTGGACGGCTCGTCGCACACGACAACCGCTTTCGGGTGCAGCTGCAGGCAGCTGATGGTCCACATGTGGTTAACGTTGCCTTCAACAGCCGCTTGCAGAGCCTGCGCCTTCACGTGGCCCAGCACCAGAATCATCACTTCTTCTGCGTCAAGCAGGGTGCCTACGCCTACGGTCAGCGCGTATTTTGGAACCTGATTCACGTCGCCGTCAAAGAAGCGGGAGTTTGCCACGCGGGTGTCATGCGTCAGGGTTTTAATACGGGTACGGGAAGCCAGCGAAGAGGCGGGTTCGTTGAACGCGATGTGGCCGTCGTTGCCTACGCCGCCCATAAAGAGGTGGATTTTGCCGTAGGAGCGAATTTTTTCTTCGTAAGCGCGGCATTCTGCATCAACATCTTCAGCGTTGCCGTTCAGCAGGTTGATGTTTTCTGCCGGGATATCAACGTGGTCGAAGAAGTTTTTATGCATGAAGGTGTGGTAGCTTTCCGGGTGATCCTTTGGCAGGCCGACGTATTCGTCCATGTTAAAGGTCACAACGTTTTTGAAGCTAACCTGGCCCGCTTTGTGCATCTCGATCAGCGCTTTATAAGCTTCGAGCGGTGTGCTGCCGGTTGGCAAACCAAGTACAAACGGACGATCGGCGGTTGGTTTAAACGCGTTAATGCGGTTAACAATATGGCGAGCTGCCCATTTGCCGACCTGAGCCGGGGTAGCCAGGGGAATCAGTCTCATCATTCACCTCTTAGGAGTTAATAGAAAACGGGTTTAGTCAGATTGATACTCACCCCCTAAGGGTAAACCAGTTTTATACTGGCGAATGTGGGATCAGTCTGTCTCGATTTTTTGAATGATAAAATAAGTTTTCGGTGATAGCCAGTCAGTAGGGGGGGTTATAGCGATATTTGGTGACTGTAGTCACAAAAAAGGCGCGTTTAATTTGCGATACGAATTAATTTTTTTCACACTTCGTCAGATGATGTGAGATGTCGGCATCAATCAACTGAAGTCTATTAAATAAAAACAGCGGTCATGATGAACCTTTAACGGTGATTCAAGGGGGAAGAGAGTGAATATTCTAGGTTTTTTCCAAAGATTAGGTAGGGCGTTACAGCTACCGATTGCAGTACTGCCGGTGGCAGCGCTGATGCTGCGCTTCGGGCAGCCTGATCTGTTAAATATGCCGTTCATCGCGCAGGCGGGCGGTGCCATTTTCGATAACCTGGCCCTGGTATTCGCAATTGGTGTTGCTTCTACCTGGTCTAAAGATAACGCGGGCGCTGCGGCGCTGGCCGGTGCCGTTGGTTGGTTCATTATGACCAAAGCAATGGTCACCATTAACCCAACGGTAAACATGGGCGTGCTGTCCGGTATCATTACCGGCCTGGTCGGCGGTGCGGTGTATAACCGCTGGTCTGATATCAAACTGCCAGACTTCCTGAGCTTCTTTGGCGGCAAGCGTTTCGTGCCAATCGCGACGGGCTTCTTCTGTTTGATCCTTGCGGCAATCTTCGGCTATGTCTGGCCGCCGGTTCAGTCTGCAATCCATGCGGGTGGTGAATGGATCGTGTCTGCGGGTGCATTTGGTGCGGGCGTCTTCGGCTTCGTTAACCGTCTGCTGATCCCAACCGGTCTGCACCAGGTTCTGAACACCATCGCATGGTTCCAGATTGGTGAGTTCACCAACGCGGCGGGCGCGGTCTTCCACGGTGACATCAACCGCTTCTACGCGGGTGACGGCACTGCGGGGATGTTCATGTCCGGCTTCTTCCCGATCATGATGTTCGGCCTGCCTGGCGCGGCGCTGGCTATGTATCTGGCAGCACCGAAAGAACGTCGTCCAATGGTTGGCGGCATGCTGCTGTCCGTAGCGGTGACCGCGTTCCTGACCGGTGTTACCGAGCCTCTTGAATTCCTGTTCATGTTCCTGGCGCCGGTTCTGTATCTCATTCACGCCTTGCTGACCGGCCTGAGCCTGTTTATTGCAACGGCGCTAGGGATTCACGCTGGCTTCTCCTTCTCTGCAGGTGCCATCGACTACGTGTTGATGTACAACCTGCCGGCGGCGAGTAAGAACGTCTGGATGCTGGTGGTTATGGGTGTGGTTGCCTTTGCGGTTTACTTCGTCCTGTTCACCGCGGTTATCCGTATGTTCAACCTGAAAACGCCGGGCCGTGAAGACGCTTCCGACGACGTTGTGCTGGAAGAAGCGAACAGCAATACCGAAGAAGGCCTGAATGAGCTGGCACGTAAATACGTTGGCGCTGTGGGCGGCTCTGCCAACCTGAAAGTTATCGATGCATGTATTACTCGTTTACGCCTGTCCGTTGTTGATGCGGCGCTGGTTAACGATGCAGCCTGTAAGCGCCTGGGTGCTTCTGGCGTAGTTAAACTGAACAAACAAACGGTACAGGTTATCGTTGGTGCGAAAGCGGAATCCGTTGCTGGCGCAATGCAGAAAGAAATCGCTAAAGGCCCGATTGCCGCTATGGCAACAGGCGCTGCGGTAAGCGGAGCCCCTGCGGCGGTAAAACCTCAGGCTGTTGCTAACGCGGTTACCATTGCGGCGCTGGTTTCTCCGGTGACCGGTGACGTTGTGGCGCTGGAAGAAGTGCCTGATGAAGCCTTCGCCAGCAAAGCGGTCGGTGACGGCGTTGCGGTTAAGCCAACGGAAAAAACCGTTGTCTCTCCGGCTGCCGGTACCATCGTCAAAATCTTCAACACCAATCACGCGTTCTGCCTGGAAACCGAGAAAGGCGCGGAAATCGTTGTCCACATGGGCATTGATACCGTAGCGCTGGGCGGCAAAGGCTTTACTCGCCTGGTGGAAGAGGGGGCTGAAGTGGTCGCCGGTCAGCCGATTCTGGAAATGGATCTTGATTTCCTGAACGCTAACGCGCGCTCCATGATTAGCCCGGTTGTTTGCAGCAACATTGATGACTTCAGCGGCCTGGTTCTTCAGGCACAGGGTTCAGTGGTCGCGGGCCAAACGCCTCTGTATGAAATTAAAGGCAAATAATTGCTCCTGAGTTAGCATTGTGCCTTAAGCGGCTGGGGAAATTCCTCAGCCGCTTTTTTATTCCCCGCAAAAAGGCTTCCTTTCCCTTTCATCGCAGTAGCCCCATTTTATTCAACTAAAGGTTGTTTCCCGCGCCTGCTTATTAGATCATGCACCGTTAACGAAAGTTTTGTCTTGAGGAATCCGCGATGAGTGAGGCTGAAGCCCGCCCAACTAACTTTATTCGCCAGATTATCGATGAAGATCTGGCCAATGGTAAGCATGACCGTATCTGCACTCGTTTTCCGCCGGAGCCAAACGGCTATCTGCACATCGGCCATGCAAAATCTATCTGTCTGAACTTTGGTATCGCACAGGATTACCAGGGGCAGTGCAATCTGCGTTTCGATGACACCAACCCGGTAAAAGAAGACATCGAATACGTCGAGTCCATTAAGCACGACGTCGAATGGCTGGGCTTCCACTGGTCTGGCAACGTGCGCTATTCCTCTGATTACTTCGACCAGCTGTTTAACTATGCTGTTGAACTGATCGGTAAAGGCCTCGCGTATGTCGACGAGCTGACCCCAGAGCAAATCCGCGAATATCGCGGGTCGCTAACTGCTCCAGGCAAAAACAGCCCGTATCGCGATCGTAGCGTTGAGGAAAACCTCGCGCTGTTCGAGAAAATGCGTAACGGCGAATTTGCCGAAGGCACCGCCTGCCTGCGTGCAAAAATCGACATGGCATCACCTTTCATCGTGATGCGCGATCCGGTTATTTACCGTATCAAATTTGCCGACCACCACCAGACGGGCAGCAAGTGGTGCATCTACCCGATGTATGACTTCACCCACTGCATTTCCGATGCGCTGGAAGGTATTACGCACTCGCTGTGTACGCTGGAATTCCAGGATAACCGTCGCCTGTACGACTGGGTGTTAGATAACATCACCATTCCGGCTCATCCGCGTCAGTACGAGTTCTCACGCCTGAATCTCGAATACGCCATCATGTCCAAGCGCAAGCTTAACCTGCTGGTTACCGAGAAGATCGTAGAAGGCTGGGACGACCCACGTATGCCGACTATCTCCGGTCTGCGTCGCCGTGGTTACACCGCAGCGTCTATTCGTGAGTTCTGCAAGCGCATTGGCGTGACCAAGCAGGACAACACGGTGGAAATGGCTTCCCTGGAATCCTGCATTCGTGACGACCTGAATGAGAACGCACCGCGCGCGATGGCCGTGCTGGATCCGGTGAAGGTTATTATCGAAAACTATCCGCAGGGCGAGGAAGAGATGGTCACCATGCCAAATCATCCTAACAAGCCCGAAATGGGCAGCCGTCAGGTGCCGTTCAGCGGCGAGATCTACATCGACCGTGCCGACTTCCGCGAAGAAGCGAACAAGCAGTACAAGCGTCTGGTGCTGGGCAAAGAAGTTCGCCTGCGCAACGCTTACGTGATCAAAGCTGAACGCGTAGAAAAAGATGCGGAAGGCAATATCACCACGCTGCACTGCACCTACGACCCGGAAACGCTGAGTAAAGACCCGGCGGATGGCCGTAAAGTTAAGGGCGTGATTCACTGGGTAAGCGCGGCTCACGCGCTGCCGGTAGAGATTCGTCTCTACGACCGTCTGTTCAGCGTCGCAAACCCTGGCGCTGCGGAAGATTTCCTCGCGACCATCAATCCGGAATCTCTGATTATCAAACAGGGTTTTGTTGAGCCAAGCCTGCAAAATGCAGAAAAAGGCAAAGCCTACCAGTTTGAGCGCGAAGGTTATTTCTGCCTCGACAGCCGCTATGCAACCGCTACCAAACTGGTGTTCAACCGCACCGTTGGCCTGCGTGACACATGGGCAAAAATCGGCGATTAATACATTCGCCTGATAATAAGAACGCCGCCTTACGCGGCGTTTTTTTTCGCTTATTGTTCAGCTGGTTAAAAGTTTGTGAACATTTTTAAAGCGAATTAATGCCGCATTGTTGCGTTGGTAATAATCCTCCGCTATTGACCACTAAGTTGAAAGGTTCTCATTACCCAGCGTGAGAGCGCTTTCATTTGCGTGATTATGCTCAATATTTTTAATTTAATGGCATAAAACGCTGCTAAAGCAAATTGTTACAAATACTCATAGATTATGTGCACTTCGTCATAATATGGGAATTCTCTCTGATAAAGTCGTTGATAATTCGCGTCGCGAAAAATAGTCTTAAGCACAGCAGTGATGCGGGAAATATTCATGACCGCTATTGGCCGTAAGGCATTTTAATTTTTTTCGCCGTCAGGTGCTTTAACACCGGGTGATTATTTATACGTCAAAGAGGATTTCAATATGCGTACGTTTAGTGGCAAACGTAGTGCGCTGGCGCTTGCAATTGCAGGTGTCACAGCTCTGTCAGGCATTGTTGTTGTTCCACAGGCAGTGGGTGCGGGCTTCATTGATGATTCAACGCTTACCGGCGGTATTTATTACTGGCAGCGTGAGCGCGATCGTAAAGATGTAAACACTAACAAATACGAAACCAACCTTTCCCACTCAACCTGGAACGCCAACTTAGACTTCCAGTCTGGCTATGCGGCCGACATGTTCGGTTTAGATATTGCGGCATTTACCGCGATTGAAATGGCGGAGAACGGCGACAGCGGTCACCCGAACGAAATTGCATTCTCTTCAAAAAACAAAGCCTATGACGAAGATTATTCCGGGGATAAGAGTGGAATTAGTCTTTATAAAGCCGCAGCAAAATTTAAATACGGTCCAGTTTGGGCTCGCGCAGGCTACATTCAGCCGACCGGCCAGACTTTATTAGCTCCGCACTGGAGCTTTATGCCGGGTACCTATCAAGGGGCTGAAGCTGGGGCTAACTTCGATTATGGTGACGCGGGCGCATTAAGTTTCTCCTATATGTGGACTAACGAATATAAATCCCCATGGCACCTCGAAATGGATAAGTTCTATCAGAACGATAAGAACACCAAGGTTGATTACCTGCATTCCGTTGGCGCGAAGTACGACTTTAAAAATGACCTGGTGCTGGAAGCCGCATTCGGTCAGGCGCAGGGCTACATTGACCAGTACTTCACTAAAGCAAGCTACAAGTTTGATATCGCTGGCAGCCCTCTGACCACCAGCTATCAGTTCTACGGTACGCGGGACAAAGTCTCCAACGGCGGCGTGAACGATATTTACGACGGCACCGCGTGGCTGCAGGCGCTGACCCTTGGCTACAAAATCGGCCAGGTCGATCTGCGCTTAGAAGGAACTATGGTTAAGGCGGACGGCCAGCAGGGCTACTTCCTGCAGCGTATGACCCCAACCTACGCCTCCTCCAACGGTCGTCTTGACGTGTGGTGGGATAACCGCTCCGACTTCAACGCCAACGGCGAAAAAGCGGTATTCGCAGGCGCAATGTATGACCTTAGCAACTGGAACCTGGCTGGCTGGGCGGTAGGCGCATCTTACGTTTATGCCTGGGATGCGAAACCAAGCTCTACCCCAACGACCGATGGCTACTACGATGCAGACCGTCGCCTGAAAGAGTCCTCTTACAGTCTTGACGCCCTGTACACCGTGCAGGACGGCCGCGCGAAAGGTACGCTGTTCAAACTGCACTTTACTCAGTACGACAACCATTCCGATATCCCAAGCTGGGGCGGCGGTTACGGCAACATCTTCCAGGATGAGCGCGACGTCAAGTTCATCGTTATCGCACCGTTCACCATCTTCTGATTTGACGCCGGGCGCTACGTTGCCCGGTCTTCTTAAGGATATCGAGCATGAAAAAAGTAATATTGATGGCCGCGATGGCTTTAGGCTTAACGGCATGCGCGCAGCCACAAACGGCACCGGAAGACTCCCAGCTTAAGCAGGATTACAGCGCCTGCATCAACAGTGCTGAAGGAAACCCGGACAAAGTTAAGGGCTGCCAGAATATGCTCAACGAGCTGGCGAAAGACAAGAAGCATCAGGAATTTGCACAGAAAGAGACGGTGCGCACGCTGGACTACCAAAACTGCATCCAGGCAACCCAAACGGGCAACGACCAGGCCGTGAAAGCCAAGTGCGATAAAATCTGGCAGGAGATCCGCAGTAACAACAAGTAAGGTTACTTGGGGCATAAAAAAACCGGTGAGTTAATCACCGGTTTTTTTGTTTGTCTTCCCCCGAAAGGGAAGGCAGTATGCGGATTACTTTTCGCTGATTTCGTGAGCGTTTTCGTCGGTGCGGCAGTCGCCTTCGGCGCAGTGGCCGTAAAGGTACAGACTGTGGTTGGTCAGACGAATACCATGACGGGAGGCGATTTCACGCTGGCGGGCTTCAATTGAGTCATCGCTGAATTCAATAACCTTGCCGCAGTCCAGGCATATCAGGTGATCGTGATGGTGCTGCTGGGTCAGTTCAAAGACTGACTTGCCACCTTCGAAGTTATGACGGGTAACGATACCTGCGTCATCAAACTGGTTCAGTACGCGGTAAACCGTCGCCAGACCAATCTCTTCACCCATATCAATCAGACGCTTGTATAAGTCTTCCGCACTGACATGATGGTTTACCGGTTCCTGTAACACTTCAAGGATTTTTAATCGTGGAAGCGTGACTTTCAGGCCGGCTTTCTTAAGTGCAGTATTGTTGTCAGTCATGCGGAAATTGTCCTGTTGCTTAACGTTTTGCTCGAACTCATTTGAGCGTTAAGTGAATGCGTCTCATTATATACCCAACTCATGTGGGTATAGTACAGCCACGTCTAAATAGAAACTGCAAGTATGAAGCATAACACAGCTAAAAAATCGTGGCGGAGTCGCCGTTTGCTGGCAGGCTAGCAAAGGTGACCTGTGGGATATTGTACAGGGATAGACAAAAAAGTTACAAAATTGTAGCAATTATTTTCATTGATAATACCTATCAATAAGGCGCAAGTGATTTGCTTGCGCCCTAGTGCATCAGGCGCTAATGATGTCAGCCAGATTCAGCTCTTCAGCAACCTGCTTTGTCCATTTCTCAACACGCTCTGCGGTCAGTTCCGGCTGGCGGTCTTCATCGATAGCAAGGCCTACGAAGTGGTCGTCGTCTGCCAAACCTTTGGACGCTTCGAAGTGGTAGCCCGCAGTAGGCCAGTGGCCGACAATCGCCGCGCCGCGTGGTTCGATGATGTCGCGGATGGTGCCGAGCGCATCACAGAAATATTCTGCGTAATCTTCCTGATCGCCGCAGCCAAACAGCGCAACCAGTTTGCCGTTGAAATCCACTTCTTCAAGCGTAGGGAAGAAGTCATCCCAGTCGCACTGCGCTTCGCCGTAGTACCAGGTCGGGATACCGAGCAGCAGAATGTCGAAGCCTTCCAGGTCTTCTTTGCTGCTCTTCGCAATGTCGCGCACTTCAGCCACGTCTTTACCGAGCTGCTTTTGGATCATTTTTGCGATGTTTTCGGTGTTACCGGTGTCGCTGCCGAAGAAAATGCCTACGATTGCCATGAGTAAAATAACCTCTTGAAACTTAATGGTATGGTGGCTGAATGTTGCCCACAGATAGGGCAATCATAGCAGAACAGCTTACAGTGCGGAAACAGCTATCATAGCGTTGTGCACAGACTGCAACATGACGGCGCAATTCGCGCCCACTTTTCACTTAATGTTAGGGATGGAAGGCAGAAGATCAGCTGAGGTGTTGTTTTAGCTGCGCTAGCAACATCTCTTCAATCAGTTCGCTGCGGCTGATGTTTCTGGCTTCAGCAAGATGATTAAGCGCATCTACCGCTTCGTTGTTGAGTTTTAGCTCTACTCGTTTCAGGCCGCGTACTTTATCGCGTTTGAGCTGGTTGCGCTTATTGATGCGCAGCTGCTCGTCACGCGTAAGCGGATTGGTTTTTGGCCGCCCCGGGCGACGCTCGTCCGCGAACAGATCTAATGTAGTACGGTCCGTTTGTTCTTTTGCCATGATTAGAGTACTGACAGGAAATTCGGATGCTGCGAGCAGAGTGCTCAGGTCGCATTTAAGCGCGCCATCATACATCAGCATGTACGGCGCGCCAACGCGTTAGCCACTTCTTGCGGCCAGTCGGTCTGTTTTTAATCAGTTTGCCGAGGAATCATCAATAAAACGATGAATGGCGCGTAAAACGGCTTCAGGTTTCTCGGCGTGAACCCAGTGTCCTGCGCCCGCGACCACGTGAGCACGGGCCTGTGGAAACTGCTCCAATAGCGCATCCCGGTGCGTTTCATCGACATAAGGTGATGCGCCGCCGCGGATAAACAGCGCAGGGTGATCCCAGGCCGGAATAGTTTGCCAGCCGACGATCTTTTCGTATTGCTGCCACAGTACCGGCACGTTGAATTTCCACTCGCCGTCGGCAAAGGACTTTAGCAGGAACTGGATTACGCCTTCTTCCTTTATATGCTCGCGCATCAAAACGGCGGCCTGCTGGCGCGTTTTGGCACCGGCCTCGCTCACGGCGTTAATCGCGGCAAAAATCTCGTCGTGACGGCGCACCTGATAGTCAACGGGCGCGATGTCGATCATCACCAGTTTGTCGATCCGCTGCGGCGCAATGGCCGTTAACGCCATCGCCACCTTGCCGCCCATCGAATGCCCGATGATTATTGCTTTCTCAAAACCATATTCATCAAGCGTTTCCACCACGTCCTGCGCCATTGCTGAATAATTCATCTCGTCGCTGCGCGGTGACAGGCCGTGATTTCGCAGATCGATTTGCAGCAAAGTGTGATCCTGACCGAGATCGCGGGCGAGTACGCCAAGGTTATCAAGGCTGCCAAACAGGCCGTGAATGAGGACGATAGGGGGTTTGCTAGTCGATTGTTGAGCAGTTTGCAGGCGAGCGTTTAATTTCATGGCAAAGTTCTTTTTTTTGATTCGTACGGTTAGGGTATCATGAACATATTCCTGCCGCAGTGCCGCAAACATTCAGTTTAATCTGGCTTTATAAGGCGACACCTGTTTGGCGCTACCCGCTGTTGGGATTTGCTCCTATAATCCCAACGACTTGAATTCAGAATAAGATATCGCACTGGATGAAGATGAAAACGATTGAAGTTGATGACGAGCTGTATCGCTATATTGCAAGCCACACACAGCACATTGGCGAGAGCGCGTCCGATATTTTACGGCGCATGTTGAAATTTACCGCCGGTCAGACTTCCGCAGCGACTCCCTCTACCGCGACTTCCGCACAGCCTGCGGCGACCCCAGCCCCAGAAGAGAAACCTGTGAATCGGGCTCGCGATCGCGTGCGCGCCGTTCGCGAGTTGCTACTCTCTGATGAGTACGCGGAACAAAAGAAAGCCGTTAACCGTTTCATGATGGTGCTTTCTACGCTCTATCAGCTGGATGCAAAAACCTTTGGCGAAGCCACCGAGTCTTTGCACGGTCGTACCCGCGTTTACTTTGCCGGTAACGAACAAACGCTGCTGGCGAACGGCAATCAGACAAAGCCAAAACACGTTCCGGGTACCCCATACTGGGTGATTACCAATACGAATACGGGCCGTAAATGCAGCATGATCGAACACATCATGCAATCAATGCAGTTCCCGGCGGAATTGATTGAAAAGGTTTGCGGCACAATCTAACTGCGTCAAAAGGAAGGGCCAATGGCTAACCACAACCGTGCAGGTCAACCTGCGCAACAGAGCGATTTGATCAACGTAGCCCAGCTTACGGCCCAGTACTACGTGCTGAAACCTGAAGCGGGCAATAGCGAACATGCGGTGAAATTCGGTACCTCCGGCCACCGCGGCAGTGCGGCACGTCATAGCTTTAACGAACCTCATATCCTGGCGATTGCGCAGGCTATTGCGGAAGATCGTGCGAAAAACGGCATCACCGGCCCGTGCTATGTCGGCAAAGACACACACGCCCTGTCCGAGCCTGCATTTATCTCCGTGCTGGAAGTGCTGGCGGCAAACGGTGTGGATGTCATTGTCCAGCAGGCGAACGGCTACACGCCAACGCCTGCGGTTTCCAACGCCATTCTGGTACACAACAAAAAGGGCGGCGCTCAGGCGGACGGTATCGTTATCACGCCTTCGCACAACCCGCCGGATGACGGTGGCATTAAGTACAACCCGCCTAACGGTGGCCCGGCTGATACCAACGTGACGAAAGTCATTGAAGAACGCGCCAACGCGCTGCTGGCCGACGGCCTGAAAGGCGTGAAGCGCCTTTCTCTGGACCAGGCGTGGGCAAGCGGCCACGTACAGGAACAGGATCTGGTGCAGCCGTTCATCGAAGGGCTGGTGGACATCATCGACATGGCCGCGATCCAGAAAGCGGGCCTCAAGCTGGGCGTCGACCCGCTCGGCGGTTCCGGCATTGAATACTGGCAGCGCATTGCGAAGCACTACAATCTCGATCTGACCATCGTGAACGATCAGGTCGATCAGACCTTCCGCTTTATGCACCTGGATAAAGACGGCGCGATCCGCATGGACTGCTCCTCCGAGTGCGCAATGGCGGGCCTGCTGGCGCTTCGTGACAAGTTCGACCTGGCCTTTGCTAACGACCCGGATTACGACCGCCACGGCATCGTTACTCCGGCGGGCCTGATGAACCCGAACCATTATCTGGCCGTCGCGATCAACTACCTGTTCCAGCATCGCCCGCAGTGGGGCAAAGATGTCGCGGTGGGTAAAACCCTGGTTTCCTCCGCGATGATCGACCGCGTGGTTAACGACCTGGGTCGCAAGCTGGTGGAAGTGCCGGTTGGCTTCAAATGGTTCGTAGACGGCCTGTTTGACGGCAGCTTCGGCTTCGGCGGCGAAGAAAGCGCCGGGGCATCCTTCCTGCGCTTTAACGGCACCCCGTGGTCTACCGACAAAGACGGCATCATCATGTGCCTGCTGGCGGCAGAAATCACCGCGGTGACCGGCAAAAACCCGCAGCAGCATTATGACGAACTGGCCGCCCGCTTCGGCGCGCCAAGCTACAACCGTCTGCAGGCTCCGGCGACCTCGGCGCAGAAAGCCGCGCTATCCAAGCTCTCGCCGGAAATGGTGAGCGCAGACACCCTGGCCGGTGACCCAATCACCGCGCGCTTAACGGCGGCTCCGGGTAACGGCGCGTCTATTGGCGGGCTGAAGGTGATGACCGAAAACGGCTGGTTTGCGGCGCGTCCGTCAGGCACGGAAGACGCGTACAAAATCTATTGCGAAAGTTTCTTAGGCGAAGAACACCGCCTGCAAATCGAGAAAGAAGCGGTCGAAATTGTCAGCGAAGTGTTGAAGAACGCGAAGTAACCACTGCTACAGAAAAGGCGCCGAAAGGCGCCTTTTTTACGTCTGACTTTCGGCTAAAGCATAAAACGATAGCCAATCCCCGTTTCGGTCAGCAGGTGGGCGGGACGCGCCGGATCGTTTTCCAGCTTCTGGCGCAGATGGCCCATATAGATACGCAGGTAGTGGCTGTGCTCCACGGCATTCGGGCCCCAGACCTGGTTTAGCAGCTGGCGCTGGGTCAACACTTTACCGTGGTTGTTCAGCAGAATCGCCAACAGGCGAAACTCGATAGGCGTGAGGTGAATTTCTTCGTCGCCGCGGGTAATACGCCGGGCGGCAAGATCGACGGTAATCGTTGAGAAGTGATAAACGGGATCGGGCTTAGCGAGGCTTGCATGGCGGCGAAGCGCCACGCGAAGGCGCGCCTGTAGCTCGCCGATGCCAAAAGGTTTACTCAGATAGTCGTCGGCACCGGCATCAAGCGCGGCGATTTTCGCTTCCTCATCGCTGCGCGCCGACAGAACGATAATCGGCGTCTGGCTCCACTGGCGAAAATCACGGATAAAATCGATGCCGTCGCCGTCCGGCAGGCCAAGATCCAGAATAACCAAGTCGGGCTTGCGGGTGGCCGCTTCAAGCAGGCCGCGCTGTAAGGTATCCGCGTCGTGCACGCGCAGCGATTCGCCCTCCAGCGCGGTGCGCAGAAAGCGGCGGATCTCTTTTTCATCTTCAACTATCAGAACCGTTATCACAGCGCCTCGTTCAGTTCAGCCAGCTCAGGCGGTGGGGGCAGGGGCAGCAGCACGTGGAAGCTCGCCCCGCGTTCCGGGCGGTTCACCGCAAAAATTTCCCCGCCGTGGACGTCAACGATCGCCTGACAGATGGCTAATCCTAGCCCAACGCCCGGTATCGCAGACTCTTTGTTTCCTCGGGCAAATTTAGCAAAGATATGCTGCTCCTGACCAGCCGGAATGCCTGGCCCGTTGTCCCACACTTCTAAATCGAGTTTGTCATCATGATTGATGGCACGAATGCCAATCTCGGCGTGATGACCGGCATACTTCACCGCATTCTCAAGCAGGTTAATCAGCACGCGTTCAAACAGCGGGCCATCAACCTGAATCAGCATCAGCGGGTCCGGCAGCGAAAGCGCGATGTGACGCCCGCCAAGGCCCGGCTCCAGCATTTTCAACGCGCTGCCGACCACTTCTTCGAGCGTCAGCCACTCTTTGCGCAGGTTAAAACCGCCGGACTGGATACGCGCCATATCCAGCAGGTTGTTCACCAGCCGCGTGGTATTCAGCACGTGCTGGCGGATTTCATTGGCCTGCGGCGCGTGCTTCGACCCCTCCGAGGCAAGGTCGAGCGTCAAGATTTCTGCCTGGCCAAACAGCACCGTCAGCGGCGTGCGCAGATCGTGGGAAAGCGCCGCCAGCAGCGAGTTACGCAGCTGCTCGCGCTCGCTGGACAGCCGGGCCTGCTCTTCGCTGGCGGTGAGCTGCAGCCTGTCGAGCGCGGTGGCCGCCAGCAGCGTGAACGTCTCCAGCAGGCGCTGCTGTTCGGGGATCATCAGCTGGCGCAGGTTGTTGGGCTCCACCACCAGCAGGCCGAGCGTTTTTTCCGTCGTGCGCAAAGGTAAAATCTGATAGGGCACGCCGGGAAGCGTGTCCGTGCCCGCGCCCGCAGGCTGGCCTTTGTCAAAGCTCCAGCGCGCGATCGCCTCGTCCCAGTTTGCCGGTTCACCCTGCCGGTTAGCGCTTTGCAGCACGCCGTGGCTATCGGGCAGCAGCAGCTGGCTGCGGGCGTGGAAGCTGTTATTGATAAACAGCTCGCTGGTGGCGGCGATAGCCTGCGGCGTTCTTTCGGCCGCCAGCGCTTTCGACATTTCATAAAGATGGCGGGTGCGCTGTTCTCGGTAGCGCGCGATTCGCGCCTGGTAGCGAACCCCGGCGGTGAGATTACCGATAACCAGCCCGACGGTGAGCATCACGGCGAAGGTCAGCACATACTGCACGTCCGAAACGGCGAGCGTGCCGCGCGGCGCGATGAAAAACAGATCGAAACTGATGACGTTGATAACCGTCGCCAGCACCGACGGCCAGCGCCCGTAGAACAGGGCAACTATCACCACCCCGAGCAGGTAAAGCATCACCAGGTTTGCGGCGTCGAAGGCCACCAGCCACTGGTTGGCAACGAAGGTGAGGATGGCGCAAAGCAGCACCGCCACGGCGCAGCCGCGCAGCTGGACGCGCCATTTTTCCGCCATGCCGCGCGTGTCCGGCGCTCGCGCATTGGTGACAGGGGGCTTTTCATCCAGCGCGACAATCACCAGATCGAGGTCCGGCGCGCGGTTGGCGAGCTTGTCCGCGAAGGATTCCCGGCCCCACCAGCGGCGGTTTGCCCGGCGTCCGATAACGATCTTTCCCAGGTTATGCTCGCGGGCGTAGCGTAATACGGCTTTGACTTCAGCGGGATCGGCAAGGGTAGCAGTTTCAGCGCCCAGCTCCTGCGCCAGGCGTAGCGCGCTGAGAATGGCGCGACGCTGATATTCCGGCAGGCGGTGCAGCTGCGGAGTTTCGACATAAACCGCGTGCCACACGCTGCCGAGCTTGGCCGCCAGGCGGGCGGCGGTGCGCACCAGCTTTTCGTTGCCGGTGTTGTGGCCGATGCACAGCAGGATTGCGTCACGCGTGTGCCAGACTTTTTCCTGGCCCTGATTATCCCGCCAGGCGCGCATCTGGTCGTCTACCCGGTCAGCGGTGCGCCGCAGCGCCAGCTCGCGCAGGGCAATCAGATTACCTTTACGGAAGAAATGTTCGATGGCGCGTTCGGCCTGGCCTGCGATATAAACTTTACCTTCATGCAGGCGCTGGCGCAGGTCGTCCGGCGGCAAATCCACCAGCACGACTTCATCGGCCGAATCAAAAATAGGGTCGGGAACGGTTTCGCGCACCTGAATGCCGGTGACGCCGCCGACGATATCGTTCAGGCTTTCAAGATGCTGAACGTTAACCGTGGTAAAGACATCGATGCCCGCGTCCAGCAGCTCTTCAACGTCCTGCCAGCGTTTGGGGTGGCGCGAACCCGGCGCGTTGCTGTGCGCCAGCTCGTCCATCAGGATCAGGGCCGGGCTGCGGGCGAGGGCGGCGTCTAAATCGAACTCCTGCACCACGCGTTCCCGATGGCGAATGCGTTTTGCGGGCTGAACGTTCAGCCCTTTTAACAGCGCCGCGGTTTCCTTGCGTCCGTGCGTTTCCACTACGCCGACCAGAATATCCAGCCCCTGGGCGCGCAGGCGCTGCGCCTCCTGGAGCATGGCATACGTTTTTCCGACCCCCGCGCAGGCGCCGAAAAATACCTTCAGCCTGCCGCGCGGAGGGCGGCTTGCCTGCTCCAGCAGTTTATCAGGGTCAGGGCGCAGCGGTTCCTCAGTCATATCCGTTCCTTTATGGTGCCTGGAGGGCGTCCAGCGCCAGATTAAGCTGCAACACGTTTACCACAGGTTGCCCGATAAAACCTACTAGCGGCGTTGAGGTGTTATCCGCGACCAGGCGCGTAATTTGTTCGATGGGAAGTTGACGAGCCTGGGCTACGCGATGAATCTGCCACACCGCCGCCTGCGGCGAGATTTGTCCGTCCAGTCCGCTGGCTGACGCGGTGACCAGCTCGACCGGAACGGCAGGATTGGCCTGCGGATTATTGGCGCGCAGCGCTTTCACCCGCGCGCTCACTTCTTTATCCAGCTCCGGGTTACTGCCCGCGAGATTACTGCCGCCGGAAGCCAGCGGATTATAAGGCGTTTCTGCGGTGGCAGAAGGGCGGCCCTGGAAATATTTTGGCTGGGTGAAATCCTGGCCGATCAGGCTTGAGCCAACGACTTCGCCATTTTTAATAATTAGCGATCCGTTGGACTGCGCCGGGAACCACCACTGGCCGAGTACCGTGGTCAATAACGGGTAAAGCCCGCCGGTAATCACCGTCAGTAAAATCAGTAACAGTATAGCGGGACGAAAGATAGCCATTTGTTTTTCCTCTTAAACCAGACCGCAGACCGTTAACAGCAGGTCGATAATTTTGATACCAATAAACGGCACGACCAGCCCGCCCAGGCCATAAATCCACAGGTTACGGCGCAGCATTGCCGCGGCGCTCAGCGGCTTATAGCTGATGCCCTTAAGCGCCAGCGGGATCAGGCAGATGATGATCAGCGCGTTAAAGATCACCGCGCTCAAAATGGCCGAGGCCGGGGAGTGCAGGTGCATCACGTTGAGCGCGTTGAGCTGCGGATAGGTTGCGGCAAAGGCTGCGGGAATGATCGCAAAATACTTCGCAACGTCGTTGGCGATGCTAAAAGTGGTGAGCGAGCCGCGCGTCATTAGCATCTGCTTGCCGATATGCACCACTTCGATGAGCTTGGTGGGGTTCGAGTCCAAATCCACCATATTGCCCGCCTCTTTTGCCGCCTGCGTACCGGAGTTCATGGCTACCGCCACGTCCGCCTGCGCCAGCGCCGGGGCGTCGTTGGTGCCGTCGCCGGTCATCGCCACCAGGCGGCCTTCAGCCTGATACTGGCGGATCAGCGCGAGCTTCGCTTCAGGCGTCGCCTCAGCAAGGAAATCATCCACGCCCGCTTCGGCGGCAATAGCCGCGGCGGTCAGACGGTTATCCCCGGTGATCATCACCGTTTTGATACCCATCTGGCGCAGCTGGGCGAAGCGTTCTTTAATGCCGCCTTTGACAATATCCTTCAGCGCGATAACGCCCAGCACGTTCGCGCCTTCTGCTACCACCAGCGGCGTGCCGCCCTGGCGCGCGACGCCTTCGACTAATTTATCGACCTGCGGCGGGAAATGGCCGCCGTTGGCTTCAACGTGACGGCGAATCGCATCCACGGAGCCTTTACGGATCATGCGGTCCTGAATGTTGATGCCGCTCATGCGCGTTTGCGCGGTGAAGGGGACGAAGGTGGCATGCAGATTCTGCACGTCCCGCTCGCGCAGGTTGAAGCGCTGCTTCGCCAGCACCACGATGCTGCGGCCTTCCGGCGTTTCGTCAGCAAGTGATGAAAGCTGAGCGGCGTCCGCCAGCGTTTTTTCCTCCACGCCCGGAGCCGGGAGAAAATCTGACGCCTGACGGTTGCCAAGCGTAATGGTGCCGGTCTTATCCAGCAGCAGCACGTCAACGTCGCCCGCGGCTTCAACCGCGCGCCCGCTGGTGGCGATAACGTTCGCGCCCAGCATGCGGCTCATGCCCGCCACGCCGATAGCCGAGAGCAGCCCGCCGATAGTGGTAGGGATCAGGCATACCAGCAGCGCGACCAGCACGGTGACGCTCACCGCCGCGCCGCCATACTGCGAGAACGGCCAGAGCGTGGCGGTAGCCAGCAGGAAAACAATCGTCAGCGCAACCAGCAGAATGGTCAGCGCGATCTCGTTAGGCGTCTTGCGGCGCTGCGCGCTTTCCACCATCGCTATCATGCGGTCGAGGAAGGTTTCACCCGGGTTGACGCTGCATTGGATAACCAGCCAGTCGGAGAGGATACGCGTGCCGCCGGTGACCGAGGCAAAGTCGCCGCCGGATTCGCGGATAACCGGCGCGGATTCGCCGGTTATCGCGCTCTCATCTACCGATGCGCCGCCTTCCAGCACCTCGCCGTCGCAGGGGATAATATCGCCGGCTTCCACCAGCACGATGTCGCCCTTGCGCAAATCGGCAGCGGGAACATGATCCATCTGCGCGTCGTGCTGGGGTGCGCGCAGCTTGCGCGCCCAGCTGGTTTTTTTGACGCCCTTGAGGCTGTTGGCCTGTGCCTTGCTGCGCCCTTCGGCCAGCGCTTCGGCAAAGTTTGCGAACAGCACGGTAAACCACAGCCAGAGGCTGATGGCGGCGGTGAACAGGGTTTCCCCGGACAGCGCCCCGAAATACATCGCCACGGCAAGACCGGTGGTGATCGCGCTGCCAATCCAGACGATAAACATCACCGGGTTATGCCACTGTACGGTCGGGCTGAGCTTTTTAACGGAATCAATTAGCGCCTGACGGATAAGCGTTGATTCAAACAGCGCCTGTTGCTTGCGACTCATGGAAGCCTCTTAATCACAAATGCACTAAAGAAAGGTGTTCCGCGACCGGGCCTAATGCGAGGGCGGGGATAAAGGTTAAAGCGCCAACCAGCAGCACGGTGCCAATCAGCAAACCGATAAACAGCGGGCCGTGCGTCGGCAGCGTGCCGATGCCTGCCGTCTGGGACTTTTTCGTCACCAGCGAGCCTGCGATAGCCATCACCGGGACGATCACGGCAAAGCGGCCAAACCACATGCACACGGCGAGCAGAACGTTCCAGAACGGCGTGTTAGCGCTCAGGCCTGCAAACGCGCTGCCGTTGTTATTGGCGGCGGAAGATACCGCATACAGAACTTCGCTAAAGCCGTGAATGCCCGGGTTTAACATGCCCGCACGGCCCGCGTCGGTCATCATGGCGAGCGCCGTGCCGAGCAGCACTAAGGCCGGGGTGACGAGGATCGCAAGCGCGGTCATTTTCATTTCGGCCACGTCGATTTTCTTGCCGAGGTATTCCGGCGAGCGGCCAATCATCAGCCCGGCGATAAACACCGTCAGCAGAACGAACAGCAGCATGCCGTACAGCCCGGACCCCACGCCGCCGAACACCACCTCGCCAATCTGCATCAGCCACATTGGGATCATGCCGCCAAGCGCGGTGAAGGAGTCGTGCATAGCGTTAACCGCCCCGCAGGACGCCGCCGTGGTGACAACTGAGAACAGGCTGCTGGCGAGAATGCCAAAGCGGCTTTCTTTCCCTTCCATGTTGACGTTGCCGTTCGCCCCGAGCTGGCTGAAATGCGCGTTACCGCTGGTTTCCGCCCACATCACGATCGCCACGCAGACGACGAAAATAATGCTCATCGCCCACAGGATCGCGCGGCCCTGGCGCTTGTCGCCCACGGCTTCGCCAAACGCGAAGCACAGCGCGGCGGGGATCAGGAAAATCGCCAGCATCTGTACGAAGTTGGTCAGCGCCGTTGGGTTCTCAAACGGGTGTGAGGAGTTTGCGTTGAAGAAGCCCCCGCCGTTGGTGCCCAGCATTTTTATCGCTTCCTGCGAGGCGACTGGCCCCATCGGCAGCACGTGTTTTACCCCTTCAAGCGAAGTAAAAGGCTGGTAGCTCGCCAGGTTTTGCAGCGTCCCCTGGCTGATAAAGAACAGGGCGATAAGCAATGAAATCGGCAGCAGAACATAGAGAGTGATGCGGGTTAAATCGACCCAGGCGTTACCGAGCGTGCTGGCCGAACGGCGTGCGAAGGCGCGGATCAGCGCAAACACAACCGCGATGCCGGTGGCGGCAGACAGGAAGTTCTGTACGGTCAGGCCCGCCATTTGGTTGAAATAGCTCAGCGTGGTTTCACCGCTGTAGGACTGCCAGTTGGTATTGGCCACAAAGCTTACGGCGGTGTTCAGCGCCAGATGCCACGACAGGCCGGGCAGCCCCTGCGGGTTAAGCGGCAGATGCCCCTGCATCATCAGCATGCTAAACAGCAGAAGCGCGCCCAGCGTGTTAAACGTCAGAAGCGCCAGCAGGTAGGTTTTCCAGCCCATTTCCTGCGTGTTTTTACCGCCAAGCATTCCCCAAAGTAATGGTTCCACCCGCCCAACGACGGGCAGCGGCTCGCCTTCGATTAATCGGGCAAGCAGGGTGCCAAGCGGTTTTGCCAGGATGAACAGAACCAGTAAGAAGCTGGCAATCAATAAAAATCCGGATGCGGCCATCAGAACGCCTCCGCATTAATCAGGGCGTAAATCAGATAGCCCAACAGCACAAACACCAGCACCACGCCAGCAATCAGTCCTGCACTCACAATCCACCTCCAGAGGTGTTTAAGGATATGCAGGCAGAGTAGAAATTCGGGTGCAAAGATGTCGTAAAAGTCGGGGGGCGGGGTGTAAAAAAAGTATAAAAATGGCAAAAACCATTATTTAACTAATGGTTAGTATTTATTTAACTGTTTTGTAACTTATTTACGTGATGAATTGTAAATGTCACCTAAACGGGCGCATTTTAGTGGTCGGATGAGTAGTAAACTTTCAGGCAATACGATACTATTTTAGCCAGATAACAAGTTCTGATTTTCCGGCTTTTGCTGCCGGTCACAAAAATAAGGGAGAAGCCTATGACTTTATATAAAGATTATCCTGCGCATCAGGTTTTCCTGCGTCGCACCTTCGCGGTTGTTGCTGGCGTGCTGGCCCTGCCGGTGATGCTGTTCTGGAAAGACCGCGCGCGTTTTTACAGCTACCTGCACCGCGTGTGGTCGAAGACCAGCGATAAGCCGGTGTGGATGGCTCAGGCCGAAGCCGCATCCTGCGATTTCTACTGAGATTTCTGAAAGACATAAAAAAACCGCCGTTAAGGCGGTTTTTTTATGTCGGTTGGATTCGCGGTCCTTCCAACGGTTCGATGCTATAAGCATGCGCTACCAAGCCGTCGGATTTTCATACTATTTTGATTGCCTGTCAAATACTCAGGTAAATAATTTTTTCAGTGATAATCACGCTTGTCCTGTTTTTATTTACAGGTATTATGTCGACGGCCCTTTTCGCCATCTCGCAAATGGGCACCGGTTTCTGGAAAGGATTACCAATGGCCGTAAAAGCATGCGCTGCCAAGTGCTTGCATTCACTGCGGTATCGCCGGTGATGTTGTAGTGAAGCGGTCTGATGCAAGGACCGCACGATGAGACAGTTTTGTATTGTTCTTGTTGTTACTGGTATGTTGACGGTATCAGGGAAAGAGGGCATGACGATATCAGGCAACTCCTTCTCCATTACAATCCACACGCTGGTCAAGTGATGCCAGGGCTACCCTAACGGGTGGCCCTTTTTGTTCCATCGACTTGCTACACTTAAAGCTCAACCATAAGGAGCGTCCAATGAGCGACAACATTCCAATCGGCATCAGTGCTTGTTTACTTGGGGAAAATGTTCGCTTTGATGGCGGGCATAAGCGCCTGGCTTTTGCCGTTAACGAGCTGGCGCCCTGGGTGCGTTTTGAACCGGTATGCCCGGAGATGGCAATTGGTTTGCCCACGCCGCGACCGGCGCTGCGTCTGGTTAAGGTCGATGACGGTGAAATTGCGCTTCGCTTTAGCAACCATAACGACGGGGATTTAACCGACGCGATGCAGCAGTTCTCGGCCAGGCGAATCGCCGGGCTTGAGCATCTGTGCGGCTATATCGTTTGCGCCAAATCCCCCAGCTGCGGCCTGGAACGGGTTCGCGTTTATGAGGCGGAAGGGAACAATAATCGTAAAAGCGGAACCGGCATTTTCACCGCCGAGCTGAAGCGTCAGATGCCGTGGCTGCCCGTCGAAGAGGACGGGCGGCTGCACGATCCCGCCATTCGCGAGAATTTTGTCGAGCGCATTTATACGCTTTTCGAGCTTAATAACCTGCGTAAAAACGGGCTGAGCAGGGGCGCGCTGATTGGCTTCCACAGCCGCTATAAGCTGCTGTTGCTGGCCCACTCCCAGCCGCAGTATCGCGAGCTAGGACGCTTTGTCGCGGGGATTGAAAACTGGGCTTCGCTGGAAGAATTCTTTGTCGAATACCGCCAGCGTTTAATGTCGCTGCTGGAAAATCAGGCCACGCGGCGCAACCACACCAACGTGCTGATGCACGTTCAGGGCTACTTCCGCCGTCAGCTTAGCGCGCGACAGCGTCAGGAATTATCGGGGCTTATCGATCGCTATCGCCAGGGCACACAGCCGCTGCTGGCGCCCATCACCCTGTTAAAACACTATATGTCAGAATATCCTGACCAATATCTGGCGCAGCAGCGCTATTTTGAACCCTATCCGGAAGCTTTACGCCTGCGTTACGGCAATTAATTCAGGGAGTTGTATGGCCACCCATCTGGTCTGGTTTCGCAATGATTTACGCATCAATGACAACCTGGCGCTCGCGGCGGCGTGCCGCGACCCCGGCGCTCGGGTTGTCGGGCTTTTTATCGTCACGTCCGAGCAGTGGCGGCAGCACGCCATGTCCCCTCGGCAGGCTGAATTTATCTGGCAGCATCTTCATTCACTACGGGCCGCGCTTGCCGAGCGTGGCATAGCGCTTCACATCAGGCAGGTGACGGATTTTACCGCCTCGCTCACCTGCGTCCGGCAGTTCTGCGAAAGTGAAGGCGTCGACGCGCTGTTCTACAACTATCAGTACGAATTCAACGAGCGCGAGCGCGATGCCGCGCTTGAGAAAAGCCTCGGGCAGGACGTTGTATGCCAGGGGTTTGATGACGGCGTGCTGCTGTCGCCAGGCAGCGTGACCACCGGCAATCACGAAATGTATAAGGTGTTCACGCCGTTTAGCCGGGCGTTTATCAAGCGCTTGCAGGAGGGCTTGCCGGAGTGCGTCGCGGCTCCCCGCACCCGTGGCGAGGCCGTTTCTGCCAGCGAAAGTTTCCCGTTTGATTATCCTCGCGAAGAGGTCGATGCCACATTGTTTCCCGTTGGGGAACGCGCGGCTATCGCTAAGCTGCGGGAGTTTTGCCTGACGCCTGCGGCAGACTATCCCGAACGGCGCGACTTCCCGGCGGTGGAAGGCACAAGCCGCCTGTCGCCCTATTTAGCGATCGGTGTTATTTCGCCGCGCCAGTGCCTGCATCGTCTGTTGCAGGAGCATCCGCAGGTTCTGGAAGGCGGGGCCGGTTCGACGTGGCTCAACGAACTGATCTGGCGTGAGTTCTATCGCCATCTGCTGGTGGCTTACCCAAAGCTGTGCCGCTATCGGCCGTTTATTCCGTGGACTGACAAGGTGCGCTGGCGGCAGGATGAAGCCCAGTTTACGGCCTGGCAGCAGGGGCAAACCGGCTATCCGATAGTGGATGCCGCCATGCGCCAGCTTAACGCAACCGGCTGGATGCATAACCGCCTGCGCATGGTCGTCGCCAGCTTTTTGGTGAAGGATCTGCTTATCGACTGGCGGGAAGGCGAACGCTATTTTATGTCGCAGCTGATTGACGGCGATCTTGCGGCGAACAACGGCGGCTGGCAGTGGGCCGCGTCCACGGGTACGGACGCAGCCCCTTACTTTCGCATCTTCAATCCCACCACTCAGGGGGAGCGCTTTGACGCGGAGGGCGAGTTTATCTGCCGCTGGGTGCCTGAGCTTAAAGCCGTGCCGGGCAAACATATTCATGCCCCGTGGGTTTGGGCCGATAAACAGCGCCAGACGCTGGACTATCCGCGCCCGATTGTTGACCATAAGCAGGCACGTCTTGCCACACTTGCCGCCTATGAAGCGGCCCGAAAACCGGAAAATAAAGAAAATGAAAAACAGCGAACTGGAACGTCTGATTAACGAAAAGCTGAACAGCGCCGCCATTAGCGATTACGCGCCCAACGGCCTGCAGGTTGAAGGGCGCGAAGAGATCCGCAAAATCGTCACCGGCGTCACCGCAAGCCAGGCGCTGCTGGACGAGGCCGTGCGTCAGAATGCCGATGCGGTCATTGTCCACCACGGCTATTTCTGGAAAGGGGAGTCGCCGGTGATTCGCGGAATGAAGCGCAACCGCTTAAAAACCTTGCTTGCCAACGATATCAACCTCTTCGGCTGGCATCTGCCGCTGGATGCCCACCCGCAGCTCGGTAACAACGCGCAGCTTGGCGCGCTTCTCGGCGTTGAAACCAAGGGCGAAGTTGAGCCGCTGGTGCCGTGGGGCGAGTTTTCCACGCCGCTTTCTGGCGTAGAACTGGCTTCATGGATTGAGATGCGCCTGGGCCGCACGCCGCTGTGGTGCGGCGATACCGGTCCCGAGCAGATTCGCCGCGTTGCCTGGTGCACCGGCGGCGGGCAAAGCTTCATTGATAGCGCCGCGCGATTTGGCGTTGACGCATTTATTACCGGCGAAGTGTCCGAACAAACCATTCATTCTGCGCGTGAGCAGGGCCTGCATTTCTATGCGGCCGGGCACCATGCGACCGAACGCGGCGGCATCCAGGCGCTAAGCGACTGGCTGAACAGCGAAACGGATCTGGACGTCACCTTTATTGATATTCCGAATCCGGCATAACGCAGTATTCAGGAGGAAAAGTGCAGAGAGCGCGGTGTTATTTACTTGGTGAAAGCGCGGTGGTTCTGGAGCTGGAGCCGCCTGTGTCACTTGAAAGCCAGCAGCGTATTTGGGGGCTAACCCGCAGGCTTGAAGAAGCGGAGGCGGTGCGGGAAGTCATTCCCGGCATGAATAACATCACGGTTGTGTTGCGCGATCCCCATAGCCTTGCGCTGGACGGCATCGAGCGGATCCAGCGCTGGTGGGAGGAGAGCGAGGCGATCGTTCCTGAGTCCCGGCGTATCGAGATCCCGGTGATCTACGGCGGCGACGTCGGGCCGGATCTTGACGTGGTTGCCGAACACGCCGGGCTTACGCCGCGGCAGGTTGTCGATCGGCATTCCACCGTGGAGTACGTGGTTTATTTTCTCGGTTTCCAGCCGGGATTTGCCTATCTTGGCGGTCTTGCGGCCGATCTGCACACGCCGCGTCGCGCGGAGCCTCGCCTGCTGGTACCTGCGGGTTCGGTCGGCATCGGCGGCGGTCAAACCGGCATTTATCCGCTGGCGACGCCGGGCGGCTGGCAGATTATTGGCCAGGCCTCGCTCAAAATGTTCAACCCTGCCAATGAACCGCCGACGCTGCTAGCGCCGGGGGATACCGTGCGCTTTGTGCCTCAAAAGGAGGGCGTGTGCTAAAGATTATTCGTGCCGGTATGCACACTTCCGTGCAGGACGGCGGGCGATATGGCTACCGGCAGCTTGGCGTCAGCCGCTGCGGCGCGCTGGATGGCCCGGCTTTGCGTATTGCTAACCTGCTGGTGGGCAACGAACCTGAAAGCGCCGCGCTGGAAATTACCCTCGGGCAGTGCATTGTCGAGTTCACCCAGGACGGCTGGTTTGCCCTGACCGGGGCGGCGTGCCATGCGGATTTGGACGGTCATGCCGTCTGGACGGGTTGGCGTCTGCCGGTAAAAGCGGGCCAGCAGCTGCGCCTCAAGTCCCCTGAAAGGGGAATGCGCAGCTACCTGGCCGTGGCGGGCGGGCTGGATATTCCCCTGCTCATGGGGTCGGCAAGCACCGATCTTAAAGCGCAGGTGGGCGGCTTTGAAGGCCGCCTGTTGCAGGATGGCGATGCGATCCCGCTTTTGCCTTCGCAGCGCCACTTCCGCGAGGCGCGCGGCGTTAAGCAATTGCTGTGGGGCAACCGCATTCGCGCGCTGCCGGGGCCGGAATATCATGAATTTAGCCAGGCCGTGCAGGACAGTTTCTGGCGTCTTCCCTGGCAGCTTAGCCCGCAGAGTAACCGCATGGGCTACCGTTTTCAGGGGCAGCGGCTCGAGCGCAACACCGACCGCGAGCTACTCTCGCACGGTCTGCTACCGGGCGTGGTGCAGGTGCCGCACAATGGCCAGCCGATCGTGCTGATGAACGATGCGCAGACCACCGGCGGCTATCCGCGCATTGCCTGCGTTATCGAAGCCGACATGTTTCATCTCGCGCAGCTGCGCCTCGGCGAGCCGATTCACTTCGTGCAGTGCACGCTTGAGGAAGCGCTCAGGGCGCGTCGCGACGAGCAGATTTATCTCGACCAGCTCGCCTGGCGGCTGAACGACGGCGACTGATTAACGGGGAGTTGTCATGCCTGAAGGACCGGAAATACGACGCGCGGCGGATAAGCTCGAGGCCGCCGTTTTAGATAAGCCATTGACCGACGTCTGGTTTGCCTTTCCTGAATTGAAGGCGTTTGAACAGGCGCTTATCGGGCAGAAAGTGGAGCGCATCGAAACGCGCGGCAAGGCTTTGCTCACGCGCTTCTCTAACGGGCAGACGCTCTACAGCCACAACCAGCTTTACGGCGTGTGGCGAGTGGTGAAAGCAGGGCAGGTGCCGCCAACTAAGCGGGTTTTGCGCGTGAAGCTACAGACGGCGGACAAAGCGATTTTGCTCTACAGCGCGTCCGAAATTCTAATGCTTAATGACGAACAGCTGGCCGCGCATCCGTTTTTGCTGCGCGTCGGGCCGGACGTGTTGGATATGACGCTGACGGCAGAGCAGGTCAAAGAACGGCTGTTATCCAAACGTTTTCGCAATCGACAGTTCAGCGGGCTGCTGCTGGATCAGGCTTTTTTAGCCGGATTAGGCAACTATCTGCGGGTTGAAATCCTCTGGCACGTGGGCCTTGCCGCAGGCCACAAGGCGCAGGATTTAACGGAAGAACAGCTCGACAGGCTGGCGAACGCGCTGCTGGATATCCCACGGCTTTCGTATAACACGCGCGGCAGCGTGGATGAAAACAAGCATCACGGTTCGATATTCAGCTTCAAGGTGTTTCATCGGGCGGGGGAGAAGTGCGAAAGGTGCGGCGGCGTGATCGATAAAATCATGCTTTCTTCACGGCCGTTTTATTGGTGCCCGCACTGCCAGCGGTAGTTAGCGAGCCTATCGTCGGATGGCGCTACGCTTATCCGACCTACGAAACTACGATAGTGCAGATTCATAGGTCGGATAAGCGTAGCGCCATCCGACATTCAGACTACTTTTTCAAATCTGATTTGAAATCACGCTGGTCGTAGCCGGTGTACAGCTGGCGTGGACGGGCAATTTTGATGCCGTCGTCGTGCATTTCGTTCCAGTGCGCAATCCAGCCCACGGTACGCGCCATCGCGAAGATCACGGTAAACATGGATGATGGAATGCCCATCGCTTTCAGGATGATACCGGAGTAGAAGTCCACGTTCGGGTAGAGTTTCTTCTCGATGAAGTACGGGTCGTTTAGCGCGATATGTTCAAGCTCCATCGCCACTTCCAGCAGGCTGTTATCTTTCAGATTCAGCTCTTTCAGCACTTCATGGCAGGTTTCACGCATTACGGTGGCGCGCGGGTCGTAGTTCTTGTACACGCGGTGGCCAAAGCCCATCAGGCGGAAAGAGTCATTTTTATCTTTCGCACGACGGATGAATTCCGGAATGTGTTCAACGCTGCTGATCTCTTCAAGCATCTTCAGCGCGGCTTCGTTAGCACCGCCGTGCGCCGGTCCCCACAGGGACGCGATACCGGCAGCGATACAGGCGAATGGGTTTGCGCCTGAAGAACCTGCGGTGCGGACGGTTGAGGTTGACGCGTTTTGCTCGTGGTCAGCGTGCAGGATCAGGATGCGATCCATGGCACGTTCCAGAATTGGGTTTACAACGTACTCCTCGCACGGCGTGGAGAACATCATATTCAGGAAGTTACCGGCATAAGACAGGTCGTTACGCGGGTAGACGAACGGCTGGCCGATAGAATATTTGTAGCACATCGCGGCAACGGTCGGCATTTTGGACAGCAGACGGAAAGCGGCGATATCGCGGTGACGCGGGTTATTCACATCCAGGGAGTCATGATAGAACGCGGCCAGTGCGCCGGTCACGCCGCACAGTACGGCCATTGGGTGTGAGTCACGACGGAAACCGTGGAACAGACGGGTAATCTGCTCGTGGATCATGGTGTGGCGTGTAACGGTGGTTTTGAACTCGTCGAATTCTTCCTGCGTTGGTTTTTCACCGTACAGCAGGATGTAACACACTTCGAGATAGCTGGAGTGGGTTGCCAGTTGATCTATCGGGAAGCCACGGTGCAACAGGATACCTTCGTCACCGTCGATGAAGGTGATTTTTGATTCACATGATGCAGTGGAGGTGAAACCCGGATCAAAAGTAAACACACCTTTAGAACCAAGACTACGGATATCAATTACATCCTGACCGAGCGTGCCGTGTAGCACATCCAGTTCGATAGCATCTTCACCCTGTGAGGTGAGGGTTGCTTTTTTATCAGCCATTTACGGTCTCCTTAGCGCCTTATTTCATAAGACTGCCGGGTGCCCGATTTGCATTCAAACCCCACGGTGATTGGGTTACCAGTTTGTTATTTGGCTCGCAGCTCTGTTTTAAGAGGATAAACCAGGGTACAGAGCGATGGGCGCTTGCAGGTAACTCTCGCTTCGAGGGCGAAACTAAAGCAAATCAGGGTGTTAGCAGTCAGCATCATTCAAACCCGTATACCACTATTAACTGTCCTGACTACTGGGTCAATACCATCACACTGTTACATAACTTATTCTCAGGTGAAAGGCTGACCCTATAACTTTTGCGAATTATACGGCTTTTCTGGCCTTGTTTGTAACAAGAATGTTTAAGTTTTGTCAAATCAGATGATTAAATTTTAAAATAATGTTGTTATCGTGATCGTGGTCACTGTTCCGAGCAAAACCCTTCAAACTATATGTAGGTTAATTGTAATGATTTTGTGAAGAGCCTATACTGCCGCCAGGTCTCCGGAATACCTTGCCACCGGGCGCCACCCAGCGTTGTAGCCAGTTTTTTGGCATCTGGACGTAGCTGTTTTTGCATGACGCACAGTTATAGAAAGTTCACGCTGTCTGACCCCGCCTGCAGATCCGGAGGAAGGAAACAATAAGAACAGCATGTGGGCGCTATTCATGATAAAAAATGCGAAGAAACAAAGACCTGTCAACCTGGATCTGACAACGATCCGGTTTCCCGTCACCGCTATCGCTTCCATCCTCCATCGTGTATCCGGCGTGATCACCTTTGTGGCTGTGGGCATCCTGCTTTGGTTGTTAGGTTTGTCACTCTCCTCTCAAGAAGGTTTTCTCACTGCCTCATCCGTGATGAGCAGCTTCTTTGTTAAATTCATTATGTGGGGCATTCTGACCGCGCTGGCCTATCACGTTGTTGTGGGTATTCGCCACATCATGATGGACACAGGCGTGCTGGAAGAGACCCTGTTAGCGGGCAAACGATCCGCAATGATTTCCTTTGTTATTACTGTCGTGCTTTCTATTCTCGCAGGAGTCCTCGTATGGTAAGCAATGCCTCCGCATTAGGTCGCAATGGCGTGCATGACTTTTTGCTGGTTCGTGCCACCGCCATCGTTATCACCCTGTACATCATCTATATGATCGGGTTCTTCGCCGTCACCGGCGAGTTAACCTACGAGGTCTGGAGTGGATTCTTCGCCTCCGCCTTCACCAAAGTGTTCACCCTGCTGACATTGTTCTCCATTTTGATCCATGCCTGGATTGGCATGTGGCAGGTGTTGACCGACTACGTTAAACCGGTAGCCCTTCGTTTGAGCCTGCAACTGATTATCGTTGTGGCGCTGCTGGTTTACGTCATTTATGGATTTGTTGTGGTGTGGGGTGTGTAATGAATTTACCAGTCAGAGAGTTTGATGCAGTCGTCATCGGTGCCGGTGGCGCAGGTATGCGCGCCGCGCTGCAGATTTCCCAGTCAGGCCAAACCTGTGCCTTGCTGTCTAAAGTATTCCCAACCCGTTCCCATACCGTGTCCGCGCAGGGCGGTATTACCGTAGCGCTGGGTAACACCCACGAAGACAACTGGGAATGGCACATGTACGACACGGTGAAAGGCTCCGACTATATCGGTGACCAGGACGCCATTGAATATATGTGCAAAACCGGCCCGGAAGCGATTCTTGAGCTTGAGCATATGGGCCTGCCGTTCTCCCGTCTGGACGATGGCAAAATTTATCAGCGTCCGTTTGGCGGCCAGTCGAAGAACTTCGGCGGCGAGCAGGCGGCACGAACCGCTGCGGCGGCCGACCGTACCGGTCACGCCCTGCTGCACACGCTCTACCAGCAGAACCTGAAAAACAAAACGACGATTTTTTCTGAATGGTACGCGCTCGACCTGGTGAAAAACGACGATGGCGCAGTCGTGGGCTGTACCGCGCTGTGCATCGAAACCGGTGAGGTCGTTTACTTCAAAGCGAAAGCGACCGTGTTGGCAACCGGCGGCGCGGGCCGTATTTACCAGTCCACAACAAACGCCCACATTAATACCGGCGACGGTGTTGGTATGGCGCTGCGCGCGGGCGTGCCGGTTCAGGATATGGAAATGTGGCAGTTCCACCCAACCGGTATTGCCGGTGCGGGCGTGCTGGTCACCGAAGGGTGCCGCGGTGAAGGCGGTTACCTGCTGAACAAACACGGCGAGCGCTTCATGGAGCGCTATGCGCCGAACGCGAAAGACCTTGCGGGCCGTGACGTGGTGGCGCGTTCCATCATGATCGAAATCCGCGAAGGCCGCGGCTGCGACGGCCCGTGGGGCCCGCACGCTAAGCTGAAGCTCGACCATTTAGGTAAAGAAGTTCTTGAATCCCGCCTGCCGGGCATTCTGGAGTTGTCCCGCACTTTCGCACACGTTGACCCGGTTAAAGAGCCGATCCCGGTTATCCCAACCTGTCACTATATGATGGGCGGTATTCCGACCAAAGTGACCGGACAGGCGCTGACCGTGAACGAGCAGGGCGAAGACGTGGTTATCCCGGGACTGTTCGCCGTTGGCGAAATCGCCTGCGTATCCGTACATGGTGCAAACCGCCTCGGCGGCAACTCGCTTCTCGATCTGGTGGTCTTTGGCCGTGCGGCCGGTCTGCACCTGCTGGAGTCCATCGCTGAACAGGGCGAGCTGCGCGATGCAACCGAAGAACAGGTTGATGCCGCGCTTGAACGCCTGAACCGCTGGAACGGCAACCGCGATGGCGAAGACCCGGTACTCATCCGCAAGGCACTGCAGGAATGCATGCAGCACAACTTCTCGGTATTCCGCGAAGGCGACGCGATGGCTAAAGGGCTTGAGCAGCTGAAGCAAATCCGCGAGCGCCTGAAAAATGCGCGCCTGGACGACACCTCAAGCGAGTTCAACACCCAGCGCGTAGAGTGCCTGGAGTTGGATAACCTGATGGAAACCGCTTATGCGACCGCCGTTTCCGCTAACTTCCGCACGGAAAGCCGTGGCGCGCATAGCCGCTTCGACTATCCGGACCGTGACGATGCGAACTGGCTGTGCCACAGCCTGTATCTGCCAGCCTCGGAAAGCATGACCCGCCGCGAGGTGAACATGCAGCCGAAACTGCGTCCGGCCTTCCCGCCGAAAGTGCGTACCTATTAATAGCGGAGCAAAGTGATGAAACTCGAATTCTCTATTTATCGCTACAACCCGGACGTAGACGATGCTCCGCGTATGCAGGAGTACACCCTGGAAGGGGAAGAAGGGCGCGACATGATGTTGCTCGATGCGCTCATTCAGCTGAAAGAAAAAGACCCGACGCTGGCGTTTCGCCGCTCCTGTCGTGAAGGCGTTTGCGGCTCCGACGGCGTGAACATGAACGGCAAAAATGGCCTGGCGTGCATCACCCCAATTTCCGCGCTGGGCAACGGAAAACAGAAGATTGTGATCCGTCCGCTGCCCGGATTACCGGTTGTGCGGGATCTGGTGGTAGACATGGGGCAATTCTATGCCCAATATGAGAAGATTAAGCCTTACCTGTTGAATAATGGGCAAAATCCACCGGCTCGCGAGCACTTACAGTCGCCCGAGCAGCGTGAAAAACTGGATGGTCTGTACGAGTGCATTCTGTGTGCCTGCTGCTCCACTTCCTGCCCATCATTCTGGTGGAACCCTGACAAATTCATCGGTCCGGCAGGTTTGCTCGCAGCCTATCGATTCCTTATTGATAGCCGCGACACGGAAACCGCCAGCCGTCTTGACGGCATGAGCGACGCTTTCAGCGTATTCCGCTGCCACAGCATCATGAACTGCGTCAGTGTATGTCCTAAGGGATTGAACCCGACGAAAGCTATCGGCCATATCAAGTCGATGCTGTTGCAGAAGAGCGCGTAGTAAGTCAAAGAAATGGCGGAAGGCGCAGGCTTATCCGCCCTACGAAGCAAAAGTAGGGTGAATAAACGAATTGCCTTCCACCGGTTGGCTCCCTTCACGGGAGCCGTGCAGGAAACCTTCAAAAACTGCCATGTAGACAGTTTTTAAAGGTTCCTTCGCGAGCCGAATTACCACGGCAACTGGCTCGCAGAAAGTGAACCCTGGAATGTGTACCACACGCGTACGCTATAGTAATCCACGGCGAAATAAGCAGATAAATGCTTAAGGGATCACGATGCAGAACGGCGAAATGAAAGCCTGGCTGGATTCCTCTTACCTGGCCGGTGCAAACCAGTCCTGGATAGAGCAGCTCTATGAAGACTTCTTAACCGATCCTGACTCTGTTGATGCGCACTGGCGCTCAATGTTCCAGCAGCTTCCTGGAACCGGAGCCAGACCGGATCAATTCCATTCCAAAACACGTGATTATTTCCGTCGTCTGGCGAAGGATGCCTCACGTTATTCCACCGCGATTACCGACCCTGATACCGATGTTAAGCAGGTCAAAGTACTGCAGCTTATCAACGCGTGGCGCTTCCGTGGCCATCAGGCGGCTAATCTCGATCCGCTCGGCCTGTGGAAACAGGACGCGGTTCCCGATCTCGACCCGGCCTTCCATAATCTGACCGACGCCGATCTTCAGGAAACCTTTAACGTGGGATCTTTTGCCAGCGGCAAAGAAACCATGAAGCTTGCCGATCTGATTGAGGCGCTGAAGCAAACCTACGGCGGCTCCATCGGTGCAGAATACATGCACATCACCAACACCGAAGAGAAGCGCTGGATCCAGCAGCGCATCGAATCCGTTGTCGGTCACTCCACCTTTACTAATGAAGAGAAAAAACGCTTCCTGAGCGAGCTGACCGCCGCTGAAGGTCTGGAGCGTTACCTGGGGGCGAAATTCCCGGGCGCGAAACGCTTCTCTCTGGAAGGTGGCGACGCGCTGGTGCCAATGCTCAAAGAGATGATCCGCCATGCGGGCAAGAGCGGCACGCGCGAAGTGGTTCTGGGGATGGCGCACCGTGGCCGCCTCAACGTGCTGATTAACGTTTTAGGCAAAAAACCGCAGGATCTGTTCGACGAATTCGCGGGCAAGCATAAAGAACACCTCGGCACCGGCGACGTGAAGTACCACATGGGCTTCTCGTCCGACGTAGAAACCGAAGGCGGCCTGGTTCACCTGGCGCTGGCGTTTAACCCGTCGCACCTGGAAATCGTAAGCCCGGTGGTTATCGGTTCCGTGCGCGCGCGTCTGGACAGGCTGGATAAACCGGGCAGCAACCAGGTTCTGCCGATCACCATTCACGGTGACGCGGCGGTTGCCGGGCAGGGCGTAGTTCAGGAAACCCTGAACATGTCCAAAGCGCGCGGTTACGAAGTGGGCGGTACCGTTCGCATCGTTATCAATAACCAGATCGGTTTCACCACCTCCAACCCGCTGGACGCGCGCTCCACGCCGTACTGTACCGATATCGGTAAGATGGTGATGGCGCCGATTTTCCACGTTAATGCAGACGATCCGGAAGCGGTAGCCTTCGTGACCCGTCTGGCGCTGGACTTCCGTAACACCTTCAAGCGCGACGTGTTTATCGACCTGGTTTGCTATCGTCGTCACGGCCACAACGAAGCCGACGAGCCAAGCGCAACGCAGCCGGTGATGTACCAGAAAATCAAAAAGCACCCGACGCCGCGTAAGATTTACGCCGACCGTCTGGAGCAGGAAAAGCTGGCGACGCTCGAAGATGCCACCGAAATGGTGAATCTCTACCGCGACGCGCTGGATGCCGGTGAATGCGTGGTGGAAGAATACCGCCCGATGAACATGCATTCGTTCACCTGGTCGCCGTACCTCAACCACGAGTGGGATGAGAGCTACCCGAACAAGGTCGAGATGAAGCGTCTGCAGGAGCTGGCGAAACGCATCAGCACCGCGCCTGAATCCGTTGAAATGCAGTCCCGCGTGGCGAAGATCTACAGCGACCGCCTGGAAATGGCGAACGGTGCCAAGAAGTTCGACTGGGGCGCGGCTGAAAACCTGGCCTACGCCACGCTTGTTGACGAAGGCGTTTCCGTTCGTCTTTCCGGTGAAGACGCCGGCCGCGGCACTTTCTTCCACCGTCACGCGGTAATCCACAACCAGACCAACGGTTCAACCTACACGCCGCTGCAGCACGTGCATAACAGCCAGGGCGAGTTCAAAGTCTGGGACTCCGTGCTGTCGGAAGAAGCCGTGCTGGCCTTTGAATACGGTTATGCCACCGCCGAGCCGCGCACGCTGACCATTTGGGAAGCCCAGTTTGGCGACTTCGCGAACGGCGCACAGGTGGTTATCGACCAGTTCATCAGCTCCGGCGAGCAAAAATGGGGCCGTATGTGTGGCCTGGTGATGCTGCTGCCGCATGGCTACGAAGGCCAGGGGCCGGAGCACTCCTCCGCGCGTCTGGAACGCTACCTCCAGCTGTGCGCCGAGCAGAACATGCAGGTTTGCGTGCCTTCTACCCCGGCTCAGGTTTACCACATGCTGCGTCGTCAGGCGCTGCGCGGTATGCGTCGTCCGCTGGTGGTGATGTCACCGAAATCCCTGCTGCGTCACCCGCTGGCGGTTTCAACGCTCGACGAGCTGGCAAACGGCAGCTTCCTGCCTGCGATTGGCGAAGTTGACGAGCTGGATCCGAAAGGCGTGAAGCGCGTGGTACTGTGTTCCGGCAAGGTCTATTACGACCTGCTTGAGCAGCGCCGCAAGCGCGATCAAAAAGATGTCGCGATCGTGCGCATCGAGCAGCTGTATCCGTTCCCGCACCAGGCGGTGCAGGAAGCGCTGAAGCCGTTTGCTCACGTGCATGATTTCGTGTGGTGCCAGGAAGAGCCGCTTAACCAGGGCGCATGGTACTGCAGCCAACACCACTTCCGCGAAGTGATTCCATTCGGATCTGCCCTGCGTTACGCAGGTCGTCCGGCCTCCGCCTCTCCGGCGGTAGGGTATATGTCCGTTCACCAGAAACAGCAGCAAGATCTGGTTAATGACGCGCTGAACGTCGATTAATTAAAGGATAAAAAATGAGTAGCGTAGATATTCTCGTTCCTGACCTGCCTGAGTCCGTTGCCGATGCGACCGTTGCGACATGGCATAAAAAACCGGGTGATACCGTTACCCGCGACGAAGTGCTGGTAGAAATCGAAACTGACAAAGTGGTACTGGAAGTACCGGCGTCGGCAGATGGTGTTCTGGATGCAGTTCTGGAAGATGAAGGCACGACCGTCACCTCCCGCCAGATTCTTGGCCGCCTGCGTGAAGGCAACAGCAACGGGAAAGAGACCTCTGCGAAAGCGGACAGCAAAGAGTCCACCCCAGCGCAGCGCCAGCAGGCTTCCCTGGAAGAGCAGAGCAACGACGCGCTGAGCCCAGCGATTCGTCGCCTGATTGCCGAGCATTCTCTGGATGCCAATGCAATCAAAGGCAGCGGCGTGGGTGGCCGTATTACCCGTGAAGACGTTGATAAGCATCTGACCCAGGCGAAAGCGGCCCAGCCTGCTCAGGCCAAAGCGGCAGAAGAAACCAAAGCACCGGTTGCGCCGTTGGCTGGCCGCAGCGAAAAACGCGTGCCGATGACTCGCCTGCGCAAACGCGTGGCGGAGCGTCTGCTGGAAGCGAAAAACTCCACCGCCATGCTCACGACCTTCAACGAAGTGAACATGAAGCCAATCATGGAGCTGCGCAAGCAGTACGGTGAAGCCTTCGAAAAACGCCACGGTGTACGTCTGGGCTTTATGTCCTTCTACATCAAAGCGGTAGTTGAAGCGCTGAAACGCTATCCGGAAGTCAACGCGTCTATCGATGGCGAAGACGTGGTTTACCACAACTACTTCGACGTCAGCATTGCGGTATCTACCCCGCGTGGCCTGGTAACGCCTGTGCTGCGCGATGTCGACACCATCGGCATGGCTGACATTGAGAAACGCATTAAAGAACTGGCCGTGAAAGGGCGCGACGGCAAGCTGACCGTTGAAGACCTGACCGGCGGCAACTTCACCATCACCAACGGTGGCGTGTTCGGTTCCCTGATGTCTACCCCGATCATTAACCCGCCGCAGAGCGCGATTCTGGGTATGCATGCCATTAAAGATCGTCCGATGGCGGTCGACGGTAAAGTTGAGATCCTGCCGATGATGTACCTGGCGCTTTCTTACGATCACCGCCTGATCGATGGCCGCGAGTCCGTGGGTTACCTGGTAGCGATTAAAGAGCTGCTGGAAGATCCAACTCGTCTGCTGCTGGACGTGTAGTAACCTCTGGCGGGTGGCGCGTTGCTTACCCGCCCTACAAATATCACCTGCCTGGTAGGTCGGATAAGCGAAGCGTCATCCGACGTGGACTGCTGACCTACCTGTTTTGATGAAGGATGGATAGAACTCATGAACTTACACGAATATCAGGCGAAACAGTTGTTTGCAAGGTATGGCCTGCCGGCACCTGTCGGTTACGCCTGCACCACGCCGCGTGAAGCGGAAGAAGCTGCTTCCAAAATTGGCGCAGGTCCGTGGGTGGTGAAATGTCAGGTTCATGCCGGTGGCCGCGGTAAAGCGGGCGGCGTGAAAGTGGTTAACAGCAAAGAAGACATCCGTGCCTTTGCTGAACACTGGCTTGGCAAACGTCTTGTAACCTACCAAACGGACGCCAATGGCCAGCCGGTTCACCAGATTCTGGTTGAAGCCGCGACTGACATTGATAAAGAGCTGTATCTGGGCGCGGTAGTTGACCGTAGCTCCCGTCGCGTTGTGTTTATGGCTTCTACCGAAGGCGGCGTGGAAATCGAGAAAGTGGCGGAAGAAACCCCGCACCTGATCCACAAAGTGGCGCTCGATCCGCTGACCGGTCCGATGCCTTATCAGGGCCGTGAACTGGCGTTCAAACTGGGTCTGGAAGGTAAACAGGTTCAGCAGTTCACCAAAATTTTTATGGGCCTGGCGAATATTTTCCTTGAGCGCGACCTTGCGCTTATCGAAATCAACCCGCTGGTCATCACCAAACAGGGCGATCTGATTTGCCTCGACGGCAAACTGGGCGCCGATGGCAACGCATTGTTCCGTCAGCCAGAGCTGCGCGAAATGCGCGACCCAAGCCAGGAAGATGCGCGTGAGTCTCAGGCCGCGCAGTGGGAGCTGAACTACGTAGCGCTTGATGGCAACATCGGCTGCATGGTTAACGGCGCGGGCCTTGCGATGGGCACTATGGACATCGTTAAGCTGCACGGCGGCGAGCCTGCGAACTTCCTGGACGTTGGCGGAGGTGCTACCAAAGAGCGCGTGACCGAAGCCTTTAAAATCATTCTGTCTGACGACAAAGTGAAAGCGGTTCTGGTTAACATTTTCGGCGGTATCGTCCGTTGTGACCTGATCGCTGACGGCATTATCGGTGCCGTAGCGGAAGTGGGCGTAAACGTGCCGGTTGTCGTTCGTCTGGAAGGCAACAACGCCGAGCTGGGCGCGAAGAAACTGGCGGATAGTGGCCTGAATATTATTGCAGCGAAAAGTCTGACAGACGCAGCACAGCAGGTTGTTGCTGCCGTGGAGGGGAAATAATGTCCATTTTGATCGATAAAAACACCAAGGTAATTTGCCAGGGTTTCACCGGCAGCCAGGGGACTTTCCACTCCGAGCAGGCGATTGCATACGGTACGCAAATGGTTGGCGGCGTAACGCCAGGTAAAGGCGGCACCGAGCACCTCGGCCTGCCGGTCTTCAACACCGTGCGTGAAGCCGTTGAAGCAACGGGCGCGACCGCATCTGTTATTTATGTGCCAGCGCCGTTCTGCAAAGACTCCATTCTGGAAGCTATCGACGCGGGCATTAAGCTGATTATTACCATCACCGAAGGCATCCCGACGCTGGACATGCTGGCGGTGAAGGTGAAGCTTGACGAAGCTGGCGTGCGCATGATTGGGCCAAACTGCCCAGGCGTTATCACGCCGGGCGAATGCAAAATTGGCATCATGCCGGGTCATATTCACCTGCCGGGCAAAGTGGGCATCGTTTCCCGCTCCGGTACGCTAACCTATGAAGCCGTTAAGCAGACCACCGATATCGGTCTGGGCCAGTCCACCTGCGTGGGCATCGGCGGTGACCCGATTCCAGGCTCTAACTTTATCGATATCCTGAAGATGTTCCAGGAAGATCCGAAAACCGAAGCCATCGTGATGATCGGTGAAATCGGCGGTAGCGCAGAAGAAGAAGCCGCGGCCTACATCAAAGACCATGTAACCAAGCCGGTAGTGGGTTATATCGCTGGTGTAACCGCGCCGAAAGGCAAGCGCATGGGCCACGCGGGCGCCATCATCGCGGGGGGTAAAGGCACCGCGGATGAGAAGTTCGCAGCGCTGGAAGCCGCAGGCGTGAAAACCGTTCGCAGCCTCGCTGATATCGGCGATGCGCTGAAGGCGATTCTGCCGCAGTAATCGCGTTTCCCCGTCAGAGCGGGGAAGCCGTAGAACTAATAATAAATGTTCGACATGGTTGGCCACCCTTTGGGTGGCCTTTTTTATTTCAATATGAATACACAATTGGGCAGTTAAATACGCATTTAATTAAGCGCCACGCAAATGTATTCACAGCTTAGTTACTGTGGTTTTGCTAATCGTCACGACAGGTATAGTACCTTTCTGCTGGTGAATAAATAACGGTGCATTGGTATAATCAGGCGCGACGATAGATCCTTCATCGCTGTTTATTGAAACCGCTGCGTTTGCTGATTTCCTTGTCGCAATGGCAGAGAACTGTTGGTCAGTACTGGGTTGCCAGCAGTCAAATACCTCCAGACTGCGGCGATCATCGCCAAGATCGATACAAAGATTGGTGCCCGGCATCGCGCTACGGAACATATTGCCCTCGCGGTACCATTTCTGATTGGCGCTGTTGCCGCAAGGCCATATAACAAGTGGGGTATTCTTCACCGCACGCCCAAACAGTAAATCAACACACTGCGAGCCAATCATTAACTGGTTATCCTGATGGATGATTTTTTGGATGGAGGCGTTTTTATTACACTCTTCAACAATAATCCTGCGTCCCGAATCGTTAACGTTTCCGCCAGCAACGGACATGCACTGATTTGTGGCCTGGACAACGTATTGCCGCGATGCAAAGACGTTCTTATTAACGATTGCATCGATTAAACCCTGACCGGGGAAGTCGGCGGCTATAACCCCGGTGCGCTGGAGGCTATTTTTGTTCAGGTAATTTTTCGTCAGCGTGTTTGTGCCTTCAAAAGCAATGGTACAGATACCCACAAAGCATGAAACGCGGGGGAAGTCAGGGTAGTGATTTTTCCAGCCCGGGGTAGTTAAACCTGTGGCGAGGCGCGGTGCGCCGGTGCCACTACTGGAATGACCGCTAGCGATAAAATAGGGGAAGGAGCCGCCTGAGGCGCTTAAATGATTGATAGAAAATGCGTGTGCGCTTTTCTCTTTCTCGACAAAGTTTTTCACCTTGCCCCATTTATCGTAGAGGTCCCAGTTGGTTGTTACGCTGAAATCATCCTGCATATCGACCTGGTTTAATTCCGTTCCATCGACGTTAAAGGACGTCATAGGACGAACGTTATCGAACAGGAAGTAGATCTTTCCGCGTAATTCTTTAACCGGTGTGTTGGCAATATTCTGGTTACGCAAACTCTCTTTAACCCAGGGGCGATATTTCTTAATATATTCGCTGAAGGTTTCGCTTATTTGCCTTGTGTTATTTGTTCCTTCATATTCATCACGCACGCGCATAAATACGATTTCACGCGGGTTGGCTGTCAGAAAAGCAGTGGCCTGTCTCATGACGTCATCAAAATTTAATTTCTGATAAACAAAGCTATGGTGTATCGCAAAAGCATTATCAATATGGCGAACGCGAATATCCAGATAACGAATGCCGGAATTTAACTGCTGATCGATAGTCATTACCTGGTTGGCAACGCTGTCTCCGCCAAGTCGTGAGCCTGAGTCATGCGTTCCGGGAATACTGAGCTGCCAAATCGGAGTATTATCTGCAATATCTGACATCCAGCTATTTCGCGTGTAATTCATATTTTGCGGGTCGTGACTATATGCGTCGTCATTATGGGCGATCGCGCCGGGCGTAATAAATAGGGCACTTCCGAGCAGTAAATATTTGAACATACAATAAACATCCTTTTATATATGCGGGGCAATATTCTATGCAGCGGCAAGTTACGCGTACACTTAATACATATTTAACTGCATCTAACTTATTTAGACCGACCTATAATTGTTCATATCCTCCGTAGTCGAGGCTGGTGGATGATTTTTCACTGAGTTTTTTCGAGGGGGCTCGAAGGCAACCCGTGTGTTGCTGCTGGGGAATGGCTGCAACAGCGGATAATCACGGGCAGTTATTTTTCCGTTTTTCTGCGTTTAACCTGGATGCCTTTTGATAAACATGTCGTTAACAAGTGTTTTACTACTCATCTTAGACATAACATAAATTAACAAATCTCGAGATAAACTGCGTTAGATCAATATCTAATACTGGCATCTTGGTGTGGAAACATGGAAAATTGCGGCAGATCAAACTAGCTGGATAGCGATAATTTCGCTATATGTTGATCATTGTCGAGAAACGCAAAAAAGGCTTTGCAAATACCTATTTATTGTAAGGGGATTGCAAGGTAATATATTTGCGAATTTTATGAGTGCATTAATTAACGTATTTGTAACCTTTCCCCTTTTGCTGTCACATTTCAAGAATGGACGGTAGAAAGTAGTCTGGGAGCGAATGTTTTTGTATTAGGGCATGCGTTGTGGGGAGCCGGGTGGCGAACCATTGTCGAAGTCTTCATGCGAAGAGCAAGGAGTCAAGATGTTTGATATTGTCGAACTGTCGCGCTTACAGTTTGCCTTGACCGCGATGTACCACTTCCTGTTTGTGCCGCTGACGCTGGGTATGGCGTTTCTGCTGGCCATCATGGAAACGGTTTACGTTCTGTCAGGTAAACAAATCTATAAAGATATGACCAAGTTCTGGGGCAAGTTGTTTGGTATCAACTTTGCTCTGGGTGTTGCCACCGGTTTGACCATGGAGTTCCAGTTTGGGACTAACTGGTCTTACTACTCCCACTATGTTGGCGATATTTTCGGTGCGCCGCTGGCCATCGAAGGCCTGATGGCATTCTTCCTCGAATCCACCTTTGTCGGCCTGTTCTTCTTCGGCTGGGACCGTCTGGGTAAAGTTCAGCACATGGCAGTCACCTGGCTGGTAGCGCTTGGCTCCAACCTTTCTGCGCTGTGGATTCTGGTGGCGAACGGTTGGATGCAAAACCCAATCGCATCAGACTTCAACTTCGAAACCATGCGTATGGAAATGGTCAGCTTCTCCGAGCTGGTCTTAAACCCGGTTGCTCAGGTTAAATTCGTGCATACCGTGGCATCCGGCTACGTTTGCGGCGCGATGTTCATCCTCGGTATCAGCTCCTACTATATGCTCAAAGGCCGTGACTTCGCGTTTGCGAAGCGCTCTTTTGCTATTGCAGCAAGCTTTGGTATGGCGGCGATTCTTTCCGTTATCGTGCTGGGTGATGAATCCGGTTACGAAATGGGCGACGTGCAGAAAACCAAGCTGGCCGCAATTGAAGCCGAGTGGGAAACCCAACCGGCTCCGGCAGCCTTTACGCTGTTTGGTATTCCTAATCAGGATAAGCAGGAAAACAGCTTCGCTATTCAAATCCCTTACGCGCTGGGCATCATTGCTACCCGCTCCGTGGATAAGCAGGTTACCGGTCTGAAAGACCTGATGGTGCAGCACGAAGAGCGTATCCGTAACGGTATGAAGGCCTACGGCCTGCTGGAAGAGTTACGCGGCGGGTCAACCGACCAGACCGTGCGTGACGATTTCAACAATATTAAGAAAGACCTCGGTTACGGCCTGCTGCTGAAACGCTATACCCCGAACGTCACCGACGCGACGGAAGAGCAGATTCAGAAAGCCACCAAAGATTCTATCCCACGCGTAGCGCCGCTGTACTTCGCGTTCCGTATCATGGTTGGCTGCGGTTTCCTGATGCTGTTTATCATTGCGGCCTCGTTCTGGACCGTCACCCGTAACGCAATCGGCTCGAAGAAATGGTTGCTGCGCGCGGCGCTGTACGGCATCCCGCTGCCGTGGATTGCGATTGAATCCGGCTGGTTTGTTGCCGAGTACGGTCGTCAGCCTTGGGCCATCGGTGAGGTATTACCAACGGCCGTGGCAAACTCCTCGCTGACCGTGGGCGATCTGCTGTTCTCCATGATTCTGATTTGCGGTCTGTACACGCTGTTTATGGTGGCGGAGCTGTTCCTGATGTTCAAATTTGCTCGCCTTGGGCCGAGCAGTCTGAAAACAGGTCGCTATCACTTTGAGCAGTCCAACGTGGCTTCTCAGCCGGCACGCTAAGACAGGAGTCGTCAAATGATCGATTATGAAGTATTGCGTTTTATCTGGTGGCTGCTGGTCGGCATCTTGCTGATTGGTTTTGCCATCACCGATGGCTTCGACATGGGCGTTGGGATGCTGTCCCGCGTGATTGGTCGTAGCGACGTTGAGCGCCGCATCATGGTTAACTCCATCGCGCCGCACTGGGACGGCAACCAGGTATGGCTCATCACCGCGGGTGGTGCGCTGTTTGCCGCATGGCCAATGGTTTACGCCGCCGCGTTCTCCGGCTTCTATGTTGCGATGATCCTCGTGCTGGCTTCATTGTTCTTCCGCCCGGTTGGTTTCGACTACCGTTCGAAGATTGAAGACATGCGCTGGCGCAACATGTGGGACTGGGGCATCTTCATCGGTAGCTTCGTTCCACCGCTGGTGATTGGCGTGGCGTTCGGTAACCTGTTGCAGGGCGTACCTTTCCATATGGATGAGTACATGCGCCTGTACTACACCGGCAACTTCTTCCAGCTGCTTAATCCGTTTGGCCTGCTGGCGGGCGTGGTTAGCGTTTCCATGATTATCGCGCAGGGTGCAACCTACCTGCAGATGCGTACCGTAGGTGAGCTCCATCTGCGTGCACGCGCTGCGGCACAGATTGCAGCACTGGTGATGATGGTTTGCTTCGTGCTGGCGGGTGTCTGGGTGATGTATGGCATTGACGGCTATGTTGTGACTTCAGAAATGAATCATCACGCTGCCTCTAACCCGATGACCAAAGAAGTGGCTCGTCAGGCTGGTGCATGGATGGTGAACTTTAACAACATGCCACTCCTGTGGATCATCCCGGCGCTGGGCGTTGTGCTGCCGTTGCTGACCGTGCTGATGTCTCGTCTGGAGAAAGGGGCGATGGCCTTCCTGTTCTCCTCCTTGACGCTGGCTTGCGTGATCCTGACCGCAGGCATCGCAATGTTCCCGTTCGTTATGCCTTCAAGCACTATGCTGAACGCTAGCCTGACAATGTGGGATGCGACCTCAAGCCAGCTGACGCTGAACCTTATGACTTACGTTGCTCTGGTATTCGTACCGATCATTCTTATCTACACCACCTGGTGTTATTGGAAAATGTTCGGGCGTATTACTAAAGAAGACATCGAAAGCAACACCCACTCTCTGTACTAAGTAAGGAGCTGATTATGTGGTACTTTGCATGGATTTTGGGGACGCTTCTTGCCTGTGCTTTTGGCATTATTACCGCGCTTGCGCTTGAGCACGTAGAAGCTGCGAAAGCCGGGAAAGAAGAACACTGATGGAAGGAATTATCGCAAAGCTGTATGCGGTAATGGATAAGAGCCCTTTAAGGGCTCTTTCCTTGATCATGGCGCTGGTCCTGGCAGGTTGTATGTTCTGGGACCCAACGCGCTTTGCCGCGAAGACCAGCGATCTGGAAATCTGGCACGGTTTTCTGATGATGTGGGCCGTTTGCGCCGGCGTTATTCACGGTGTAGGTTTTCGGCCTAAAAAGGTACTTTGGCAGGGTGTTTTTTGCCCTTTAATCGCCCAGCTTGTGCTGCTTGCCGGGCTGCTGTTTTTCTTCTTCTGACCCTTCCCTGAACGCGAACTCGTTTACCTAAAATTTATGGGCTTTAACAAGCCCATAAATTTTTACCTAACGTTTACTACAACCCATTCCCAACCCCTATGCTCTTGCGTATAGTAGCAACGTTTAATGGCATTACCGGGATGTAAAGTGAGTACAACGCTGTTTCGATGGCCGGTTCGTGTCTACTACGAAGATACCGATGCCGGTGGTGTGGTTTATCACGCCAGTTATGTTGCTTTTTATGAAAGAGCACGCACTGAGATGCTGCGCCAGCACCACTTTAACCAACAAGATTTGTTGGCGGAGCGCATCGCCTTTGTCGTACGCAGGATGACAGTCGATTATCTTGCGCCTGCCCGACTCGACGATTTACTCGAAATCCAAAGTGAAATTACCTCGATGCGCGGTACCTCTATGGTATTTACGCAGCGAATAGTCAATGCCGATGGCCGGGTACTCAACGAAGCTGAGGTCCTGATCGTTTGCGTTGATCTTCTCTCAATGAAGCCTCGTGCGCTTCCCAAGTCTATTGTCGCGGAGTTCAAGCAGTGACTGACATGAATATCCTTGATTTGTTCCTGAAGGCAAGCCTTCTGGTCAAATTTATCATGTTGATTTTGATTGGTTTTTCCATTGCATCATGGGCAATCATCATTCAGCGTACGCGCATCCTCAATACCGCCACCCGCGAAGCGGAAGCGTTTGAAGATAAGTTCTGGTCGGGTATCGAACTGTCCCGTCTTTATCAAGAAAGCCAGGGCCGCCGTGACAACCTTGCGGGTTCTGAACAGATTTTCTATTCAGGGTTCAAAGAGTTTGCTCGCCTGCATCGCGCCAATACCCATGCCCCGGAAGCGGTGGTTGATGGGGCCGCGCGAGCAATGCGTATTTCTATGAGCCGTGAGCTCGAAACGCTTGAAACTCATATTCCTTTTCTTGGTACCGTGGGTTCCATCAGCCCGTATATCGGCCTGTTTGGTACGGTATGGGGGATCATGCATGCCTTTATCGCACTGGGTGCGGTGAAACAGGCGACGCTGCAAATGGTAGCGCCTGGTATCGCAGAAGCACTGATTGCGACAGCGATCGGTCTGTTTGCCGCCATTCCAGCGGTTATGGCGTACAACCGTCTGAACCAGCGCGTGAACAAACTGGAATTGAATTACGACAACTTTATGGAAGAGTTCACGGCTATCCTGCACCGTCAGGCTTTTACCAGCAGCGATAAGCAGTAAGGGGTAAGTCATGGCCAGACGTACACGCGGTCGTCGTGAACTGAAGTCAGAAATTAACATCGTACCTCTGCTGGACGTGCTTTTGGTTCTGCTGCTGATCTTTATGGCGACAGCGCCCATCATCACGCAGAGCGTAGAGGTTGACCTGCCGGATGCGACAGATTCGCAGACGGTGAGCAGCAACGATGAGCCGCCGGTCATTATTGAAGTGTCCGGGGTAGGGCAGTACAGCGTGGTGGTTGAGAAAGATCGTATGGACCAGTTGCCGTCCGAGCAGGTTGTTGCAGAAGCGCAACGCCGCCTGCAGGCAAACCCTAAAACGGTCTTTTTGATCGGCGGTGCCAAAGATGTTCCTTACGAGGAAATTATTAAGGCACTGAACCTGTTGCATAGCGCGGGCGTGAAATCCGTCGGCTTGATGACGCAGCCAATCTGATCTACCTCGCTATATTTGGGAACCGAGAGTGTCAAAGGCAACCACAGAAAACGATAAGCTCAAACGCGCGATAATCGTCTCAGTGATCCTGCATATCATCCTGATTGCAATCCTGATATGGAGTTCGTTTGACGAGCATATAGACGCCAGTGCGGGTGGCGGCGGTGGATCGTCCATTGACGCGGTCATGGTCGACCCAGGCGCCGTTGTTCAGCAGTACAACCGCGAGCAGCAACAGCAGGCGAGCAGCAAACGTGCTGCTGAACAGCGCGAGAAACAGGCGCAACAACAGGCTGAAGAGCTTCAGGAAAAACAGGCTGCTGAGCAGCAGCGCCTGAAGGCCCTGGAGAAAGAACGTCTGGAGGCGCAGGAACAGGCCAAGCAGCAGGCTGAGCAGCAGAAACAGGCGCAGGAAGCGGCTAAAGAAGCGCAGGAGCAGCAGAAGCAAGCCGAAGCGGCAGCGGCGAAAGCCAAAGCAGACGCGAAAGCTCAGGCTGATGCTCAGGCAAAAGCCGCTGAAGAAGCAGCGAAGAAAGCCGCCGCTGACGCACAGAAAAAAGCCACGGAAGAAGCGGCTAAAAAAGCTGCTGATGCCCAGAAGAAAGCGGCAGCAGAAGCCGCTGCGGCGGCGAAGAAAGCTCAGCAGGATGCTGAGAAGAAAGCTGCCGATGCCGCTGCGAAAAAAGCTCAGCAAGATGCTGAGAAGAAAGCCGCTGCGGAAGCTGCGAAACAGGAAGCTAAGGAAGCTGCCAAAGCAGCTGCAGCCGAAAAAGCCGCCGCTGAGAAAGCCGCTTCTGAAAAAGCAGCAGCCGATAAGGCCGCAGCCGCAAAAGCCGCCGCGGATAAGAAAGCTGCTGCCGATGCTAAGAAAAAAGCTGCAGCTGAGAAAGCCGCTGCCGATAAAGCAGCAGCGCAGGGCGTTGACGATCTGTTTGGCGACCTGAGCTCGGGTAAGAATGCACCGAAAACTGGCGGCGGAGCGAAGGGAGATAGCGCAGCCGCGGCCGGTAAAGGGAATAATAAAAACAATGGCGCTTCTGGTGCCGATATCAACAACTATGCAGGCCAGATAAAGTCGGCGATCGAAAGTAAGTTTTACAACGATCCTTCCTTTGCCGGTAAAACCTGCTCACTGCGTGTCAAACTGGCACCGGATGGCATGTTGCTCGATATCAAATCAGAAGGCGGTGATCCGGCACTTTGTCAGGCAGCTGTTGCGGCAGCCCGTCTGGCTAAGATTCCAAAACCACCTAGCCAGGACGTTTATGAAGTCTTTAAAAACGCGCCACTGGACTTCAAACCTTAACGGCATTTCCCCGCGTAAGTGGGGAAAACCTGACTAAGCTGTGTCAAAGGGTTTTGGTAGTTTTGTGTATTTGGGTTTGTTAACATTCTGCTAAATTATCGTGGGCTTTCCGCCTGGATAAGGGAGATATGATGAAGCAGGCATTTCGAGTAGCTTTAAGTTTCTTGATGCTGTGGGCAGCGGTGCTGCATGCAGAAGTTCGTATTGAAATCACACAGGGTGTGGATTCTGCACGTCCAATTGGCGTGGCTCCGTTTAAATGGGCGGGTCCGGGTGCGGCACCTGAAGATGTTGGCGGCATTGTTGCAGCTGACTTGCGTAACAGCGGCAAATTTAACCCGCTGGATCGTTCCCGCTTGCCGCAGCAGCCTGGCTCCGCCCAGGAAGTGCAGCCAGCCGCCTGGACCGCTCTGGGTATTGACGCTGTAGTCGTTGGGCAGGTAACACCAAACGGTGACGGCAGCTATACCGTTGCTTACCAACTGGTGGATACCTCCGGCGCGCCGGGTACGGTTCTGGCTCAGAACTCTTACAAGGTGAACAAACAGTGGCTGCGCTATGCTGGCCATACCGCAAGCGATGAAGTGTTTGAGAAGCTGACCGGTATCAAAGGTGCGTTCCGCACTCGTATTGCTTATGTCGTGCAGACCAACGGTGGCCAGTTCCCGTATGAACTGCGCGTATCCGATTACGATGGCTACAACCAGTTTGTCGTACACCGTTCTCCGCAGCCTTTGATGTCACCGGCCTGGTCTCCAGACGGTAGCAAACTGGCTTACGTCACCTTCGAAAGCGGTCGTTCTGCGCTGGTTATCCAGACGCTGGCGAGTGGCGCTGTGCGTCAGGTTGCTTCTTTCCCGCAGCATAACGGTGCACCGGCGTTCTCACCAGACGGTAGCAAACTGGCATTCGCTTTGTCGAAAACCGGTAGCCTGAATCTGTATGTGATGGACATTGGCTCTGGTCAGATTAGCCAGATCACCAACGGTCGTAGCAACAACACGGAGCCAACCTGGTTCCCGGACAGCCAGAATCTGGCTTACACCTCCGATCAGGCCGGTCGTCCGCAAATTTATAAAGTGAATATCAACGGCGGGGCTCCACAGCGTATTTCCTGGGAAGGTTCTCAGAACCAGGATGCTGACGTGAGTTCTGACGGTAAGTTTATGGTAATGGTGAGCTCCGCAAGCGGCCAGCAACACATTGCCAAACAGGATCTGGTAGCGGGTGGCGTACAAACTTTATCGTCAACGTTCCTGGATGAAACGCCAAGTCTGGCACCTAACGGCACTATGGTAATCTACAGCTCTTCTCAGGGGATGGGATCCGTGCTGAATTTGGTTTCAACAGATGGGCGTTTCAAAGCGCGTCTTCCGGCAACCGATGGTCAGGTTAAATCTCCTGCCTGGTCGCCGTATCTGTGATAATAAAATATTAAAGGATCAAAGAAATGCAACTGAATAAAGTGCTGAAAGGGCTGATGATTGCTCTGCCTGTTATGGCTATCGCGGCTTGTTCTTCTAACAAGAATGCAAGCAACGACAGCGGTGAAGGCATGCTGGGTGCCGGCACTGGTATGGATGCTAACGGTCAAGGCAACATGTCTTCCGAAGAGCAGGCTCGTCTGCAGATGCAACAGCTTCAGCAGAACAACATCGTATACTTCGGTCTGGACAAATACGATGTGAGCTCTGAATTCGCTGCAATGCTGGATGCACACGCTAACTTCCTGCGTAGCAACCCGTCTTACAAAGTGACCGTAGAAGGTCATGCGGATGAGCGCGGTACCCCAGAATACAACATCGCCCTGGGCGAACGTCGTGCTAACGCCGTTAAGATGTATCTGCAAGGTAAAGGCGTTTCTGCAGACCAGATCTCCATCGTTTCTTACGGTAAAGAAAAACCTGCAGTACTGGGTCATGACGAAGCGGCTTACGCTAAAAACCGTCGTGCCGTACTGGTTTACTAAGAGAATTGCATGAGCAGTAACTTCAGACATCACTTGTTGAGTCTGTCGTTACTGGTTGGCATAGCGGCCCCTTGGGCCGCTAATGCTCAGGCGCCAATCAGTAGTGTCGGCTCAGGCTCGGTCGAAGACCGTGTCACTCAACTCGAGCGTATTTCTAATGCTCACAGTCAGCTTTTAACCCAACTCCAGCAGCAACTCTCCGACAACCAAAACGATATTGACTCCCTGCGTGGTCAGATTCAGGAAAGCCAGTATCAGCTCAATCAGGTTGTGGAGCGTCAGAAGCAGATTTTGCTGCAGATAGACGGTCTCAGTAACGGCGGTGCCGCGGCGGGGCAATCTACCGGTGGCGATCAGGGTGCGGCTGCGGCAACACCAGACAGCGGTGCGTCTAATAACGCGCCTGCTGCTGCGCCTGTGCAGGGCGGAGACGCAAACAGCGATTACAATGCGGCAATCGCCCTGGTGCAGGACAAAGCGCGCCAGGACGAAGCAATGGCTGCTTTTCAGAGCTTCGTGAAGAAATACCCGGATTCAACCTACCAGCCGAATGCGAATTACTGGCTAGGGCAGTTGAATTACAACAAAGGTAAGAAGGATGACGCGGCGTTTTATTTTGCCTCCGTGGTGAAAAATTATCCGAAGTCACCGAAAGCGCCTGACGCTATGTATAAAGTCGGGCTGATCATGCAGGATAAAGGCGATACCGCGAAAGCGAAAGCCGTCTATCAGCAGGTGATCAAACAGTTCCCCAATACCGATGGCGCAAAGCAGGCGCAAAAACGTCTGAATGCGATGTAATGTCTGCGGCTTGACCAGATAATCGCTGTTTTTCTGGTCGTGCCGCACGATTACTAAGCAGGTAAGCGATCTGGATCAAAATTCTTGTTGCGTCAAAATCTTAAATCAGTAATATATGCCGCCGTTGCCGGGGGATATGTATCTAACCGGAAATGACACGAAAATGGGTCGTTAGCTCAGTTGGTAGAGCAGTTGACTTTTAATCAATTGGTCGCAGGTTCGAATCCTGCACGACCCACCAATTTCGATGTCTTGTTTAAAAGAGTGCAGTAACCGCATAGCGGGTCGTTAGCTCAGTTGGTAGAGCAGTTGACTTTTAATCAATTGGTCGCAGGTTCGAATCCTGCACGACCCACCACTTTCTAAGTGGTTAGAAGTAAGTGAATCGTGAAGGGTTTGAACCTGTAGCAGGTTCGAGTTGAGCGTAAGCGAAACAGCGTTGTTTCACCAACGACCCGAAGGGTGAGGCCAAAGGCCGAATCATCCTGCACGACCCACCATCATTTAGATGAATGCCTCTTTGAAAACACTCAGTAACCGCACAGCGGGTCGTTAGCTCAGTTGGTAGAGCAGTTGACTTTTAATCAATTGGTCGCAGGTTCGAATCCTGCACGACCCACCACTTTCTAAGTGGTTAGAAGTAAGTGAATCGTGAAGGGTTTGAACCTGCAGCAGGTTCGAGTTGAGCGTAAGCGAAACAGCGTTGCTTCAGCAACGACCCCAAGGGTGAGGCCAAAGGCCGAATCATCCTGCACGACCCACCATCTTTTTAGATGATTGCCTTATTGAGAACACGCATTAACCGCACAGCGGGTCGTTAGCTCAGTTGGTAGAGCAGTTGACTTTTAATCAATTGGTCGCAGGTTCGAATCCTGCACGACCCACCACTTCCTAAGTGGTTAGAAGTAAGTGAATCGTGAAGGGTTTGAACCTGCAGCAGGTTCGAGTTGAGCGTAAGCGAAACAGCGTTGCTTCAGCAACGACCCGAAGGGTGAGGCCAAAGGCCGAATCATCCTGCACGACCCACCAATGTATTAAGGCGCCCTAAAGGCGCCTTTTTGCTATCTGGGATTTATGAAGTTCTTAGCCCTGTACTGCTTTTGTAGGGTGGATAAGCACGAGCGCCATCCACCGACACACTCGACTATTTTGCGGTAGATGGCGACGCCCAACATATAAACTCCTGAGCGCCCTCACCATCAGCCCCATAAGAAAATTCCCCACGACATCCCGCCTAAAATTCGCTATCTTGTTTAGAATATAAAACAATGGCGGCCCTATCTGGCTCATATGAAGCAGAATCCCGCTAATTTTGTTAAGCTAAGAAAACGAGATTGCATGATGAGCGTGATGTTCGATCCCGAAACAGCCATTTATCCGTTCCCGCCGAAGCCCGTGCCATTAAGCGTGGACGAAAAACAGTTCTATCGTGAAAAAATCAAACGCCTGCTGAAAGAACGCAACGCGGTGATGGTCGCGCATTACTACACCGATCCAGAAATTCAGGCGCTAGCGGAAGAGACCGGTGGCTGTATTTCGGACTCGTTGGAAATGGCGCGCTTTGGTGCCAACCATCCCGCTTCGACTTTGCTGGTCGCCGGGGTACGTTTCATGGGCGAAACGGCAAAAATTCTCAGCCCCGAAAAAACGATTCTGATGCCCACCTTGAACGCGGAATGTTCATTGGATCTCGGCTGTCCAATTGATGAGTTCAATGCCTTCTGCGAGCAACACCCCGACCGTACGGTCGTAGTCTATGCTAATACATCCGCAGCCGTTAAAGCTCGCGCTGACTGGGTCGTGACATCCAGCATCGCCGTTGAATTGATTGAACATCTGGATAGCCTCGGCGAGAAAATCATCTGGGCTCCGGACCGTCATCTCGGCAGCTATGTACAGAAGCAGACCGGCGCAGATGTCCTGTGCTGGCAGGGAGCCTGCATCGTACATGACGAATTCAAAACCCAGGCGCTGGCCCGCATGAAGGCGCTTTATCCTAATGCGGCGGTTCTGGTTCACCCTGAGTCGCCGCAGGCCGTTGTCGATATGGCCGATGCCGTTGGCTCAACGAGCCAGCTGATTGCTGCGGCAAAAACGCTGTCTCATCAGCAGCTTATCGTCGCCACGGACCGGGGCATTTTCTATAAGATGCAGCAGGCGTGCCCGGATAAGGAGCTGCTGGAAGCGCCCACGGCGGGAGAAGGCGCAACGTGCCGTAGCTGTGCCCATTGCCCTTGGATGGCTATGAACGGCCTCAAAGCTATCGCTGACGGGCTTGAACAGGGCGGAGCGGCTCACGAGATTCATGTGGATGCTGCGCTGCGTGAAGGGGCTCTCGTGCCGCTTAACCGAATGTTAGACTTTGCTGCAGAACTACGTCGTACGGTAAAAGGCAACGCGTAAGGACATTACGCTCAGGAGAAAATATGGATTTCTTTAGTACGCAGAACATTCTCGTCCACATTCCAATTGGCGCGGGAGGCTATGATTTATCGTGGATCGAGGCGGTGGGGACGATTGCCGGGCTGCTGTGCATCTGGCTCGCAAGCCTTGAGAAGATCGCTAATTACGCTTTTGGGTTAATTAACGTCACCCTTTTTGCGATTATTTTTTTCCAGATTCAACTCTACGCCAGCCTTTTGCTGCAGCTCTTTTTCTTCGCAGCCAACATTTACGGCTGGTACGCCTGGTCCAGACAGACCAGCGGCAATGAGGCTGCGCTGCGCATCCGCTGGCTGCCGCTGCCCAAAGCCCTGGCCTGGCTCGCCGTTTGCGTCGGCGCGATTGGCCTGATGACCGTGTTTATCGACCCGGTGTTCGCCTTCCTGACGCGCATTGCCGTTTCCGTGATGCAGGCGCTTGGCCTGAACGTCACTATGCCGGCACTACAGCCGGATGCCTTCCCGTTCTGGGATTCCTGCATGATGGTGTTATCCATCGTGGCGATGATCCTGATGACGCGCAAATACGTTGAAAACTGGCTGCTGTGGGTGGTGATTAACGTTATCAGCGTCGTTATTTTTGCCCGACAGGGCGTATATGCGATGTCGCTTGAATATCTCATTCTGACATTCATCGCGCTGAACGGTAGCCGGATGTGGATCAAAAGCGCGCGCGAGCGGGGTTCACACGCGCTTTCCTAATCAATGGTGATAAGCATGGCCCGGGTGGTCATGCTCGTTTAGATCGCAGTCTGGCCCATGGCAGGGCTGATATTCCATCTGCACCGTTGCGTGTTCAATCTGATATTCATGCTCCAGGAAGTGATGAATGCGGCCAAGCAGCGCATCGTGATCGTGCGGGGGAACCACCTGCACGTGAAGCGTCATTAGCGGCTTCTCGCCAACCAGCCAGACATGTACGTGATGGACGTTACGCACTTCCGGAATGCCCCGCGACAGCTTTCTCTTCATCGCCTCAATATCGATAGCGCTCGGCGCACCTTCAAGCAGCTCATTCACGCTCTCTTTAAGCAAACTCCACGCGCTGCGCAGCACCAGGCAGGAAACCAGTACGGAAAGAATCGGGTCAATCGGTGTCCATCCGGTCCAGAGAATCACCAGCGCGGCGACTATAGCCCCAACCGAGCCAAGCAAATCCCCTAAAACATGCAGCGCCGCAGCCCTGACGTTAAGATTCTTTTCTTCGCTGCCGCGATGCAGGATCCAGAACGAAGCGATGTTTGCGAGCAGGCCCGCGAAAGCGATGATCAGCATCGGCCATCCTGCAACCGGCTGCGGATGGTTAAAGCGCTGAATAGCTTCCCAGACGATCAAAATGGTGATCACCACCAGCGCGATAGCATTCACAAAGGCGGCGAGGGTGGTTAACCGCAGCCAGCCAAAAGTATGACGAGCGTTAGGCGGGCGGCGAGCGAAATTAACGGCGACCAGCGCAACCAGTAGGGCGGCCGCATCGGTGAGCATGTGTCCCGCATCGGCCAGTAGCGCCAGCGATCCTGAAAGAATCCCGCCGATAACCTCTGCCACCATGAACAGCGCGGTGATCGCAAATGCCCAAAGCAGGCGTTTACCGTTGGAGTTGTGAGATGAGGGTTGATGTGAATGAGCCATAGTTTCCCGCTAGCCGTTGCATTAGTGGGTTAATTATAACTGCCATCACATTCATGTTATTGAAAATTTAGCGATAAAAAAGGAGAGCCGAAGCTCTCCGTTTTGACAACCGTCCGGTTACTGAGAAGTACCGTCGGTTTTTGTATCGACGCTATTGCCTGTACCGGTTTCAACCTTTTTGTTGATATCCGGACAGCGGCCGTCTTTACACATTGTGTTTTTATGTACGTCTTCAGCGCTCATCCCTTCACCTGACGCGCTGCTGCCTTTGTCATTTGGATGCAGCAGGGTGCCAGATTTATTCACATCGTTGTTATCTACCCCTTTCGGAGCGAGGTTCTGATGCGCGTCCGGTGCCGTCTGGCCCGCTTCGGCACTTGAGTTTGCCTGACCATTGTTGTTACCCCCGGCAGGGGTATCTGCGGCCAGCGCTGCGCCGCTTGCGGCGGAAAGAGAAGCTGTGAGGAAAAGCATGGCTAATTTATTCATTGGTATGCTCCTGTTCTGGTTGTTATTGCTGGATAACTTTCCAACAGTGCAACGAACTATGCTGATCGAGCCGGGTTTGGCAGTAAAAGATATCGGCAACTGAAATGTGATCAGAATACAATTTTGAAAAAATGTCTTTTTTCAGCGTTAACATTAAAAATTGTAGCGTCGATCTCACTTTTCGCCAGATTTTGGCGCTTTTAAACACAATTCCAGGAATAATCCGTCTGAAGTGTAAAATGCCGTTTACACTTCAGACATGAAGATATAGATTGAAGGGATTGCAACTTTCATAAAATAGAAAATATCCCGGAAATAACATGAATTATCAGAACGACGACTTACGAATCAAAGAGATCAACGAACTCCTTCCACCTGTAGCGCTGTTAGAGAAATTCCCGGCCACTGAGAAAGCAGCCCAGACGGTTTCCGGCGCTCGCAAAGCCATACACAAGATCCTCAAAGGCAACGATGACCGCCTGCTGGTTGTCATCGGGCCGTGCTCCATTCACGATATTAAAGCCGCTAAAGAGTACGGCGCGCGCCTGCTGGCGCTGCGCGAGGAGTTGCAGGGCGAGCTGGAGGTGGTCATGCGCGTTTACTTCGAAAAGCCGCGTACCACCGTTGGTTGGAAGGGGTTGATAAACGATCCGCACATGGACAGCAGCTACCAAATCAACGACGGCCTGCGCATTGCGCGCAAGCTGCTGCTGGACATCAATGACTCCGGCCTGCCTGCTGCCGGTGAATTCCTCGACATGATTACTCCGCAGTATCTGGCAGACCTGATGAGCTGGGGTGCAATCGGCGCGCGCACCACGGAATCTCAGGTACACCGTGAACTGGCATCAGGCCTGTCCTGCCCGGTAGGTTTCAAAAACGGCACCGACGGTACGATGAAAGTAGCCATCGACGCCATCAACGCTGCGGGCGCGCCACACTGCTTCCTGTCGGTGACCAAATGGGGCCACTCGGCTATCGTCAATACCAGCGGTAACGGCGACTGCCACATTATTCTGCGCGGCGGCAAAGAGCCCAACTACAGCGCGGCCCATGTTGCGCAGGTTAAAGAAGATCTCGTGAAAGCCGGTCTTCCAGCCCAGGTCATGATTGATTTCAGCCATGCCAACAGCAGCAAGCAGTTTAAAAAGCAGATGGAAGTAGGCAAGGACGTTTGCCAGCAAATCGCCGGGGGCGATAAGGCCATTACCGGCGTGATGATTGAAAGCCATCTGGTAGAAGGTAATCAAAACCTCGAGAGCGGCGAACCGCTGGTCTACGGTAAAAGCGTCACCGACGCCTGCATCGGTTGGGAAGACACTGAAACAATTCTACGCCAGCTGGCCGATGCGGTAATAACGCGCCGCGGCTAACTATCTCCAATAAAATAGGTCTGACAAATCATTATGTCGATTAAGGTTTGCCAGGCCTTTTATTTAGTTTATATATAAGTATATTTGAAACTACTATTCAGTTAATCAACAATCAAAGGAATGTTACTGTTGCCTCTCCAAAATGGAATTTAGAGGCAAAAATGAAAAATATATTTAGGGCTACTACGGCATTGTTGATTTTAGGCCAAAGCTTACCTCTTGGCGCTGCGGTCAGCGTTATGTCTTATGTCAGCGATGGTGAGGATATTAAAGAAGATACCAGCCAGTATGCGGTAATCGCTAACGGAAGCGATACAACATATCCTCCTCTCCTTCAGAACGGACAACAAGCTGTTAAGACTCAGCCGGTTAATGATATTACCATCAGAGCAACTCTATCAAAAATATCCAGTGACTCTAGTCGGGTGGTAATCTCCGAAGCCCAACGTCAAGTTGTTCCAAATCCTCTTGTAACGGGTTCTACCTATAATACTCCTGCACCTGCTGTTACTCCTGAGGATGTAATGTCGACGTCAGGTGAAATTGTCTGGCAGGTTGATGGCAAAGAAAAGAAAGTCGAGTACTCCATCGAATCAGATAGTTATGAAGATGCTTTGATGTCTTTGCAGACGCTAAAACAAAAGTATGCATCTTTAATCCACCAAGAGGTATCGACTACCCCGCATTACTACGGTTCGCTTGGTTCACCAAAAACATGGAGCGCGCAAACCACACCTGGTGAAATACATTACGCAGATTGGGCGGATGGTAGGCATTATTTTGAATCGTTATTTGCGGGGAATGCTAAAAAAATCAGTGCTTATTATCCTGAGAACAATAAAAGCAATAAGTACTGGAAGGTTATCCATCCAAAAGAATATTATGTAGTTACATCAGATCCACAATATGCCCGTACTGCATATACTGTTGATGATGAAAAAAATGCCAAACCTGTCATATTGAAGCAGTACCAGGAAATTAATCGTATTAAATCACTTTATGGCGATGCTTTTAAAGGAACAATTATTAACGGAGATATTACAGATTTTGGGCACAGATGGCAGTGGAACACGATGGACGAGGCGTTCAAAACGCTCAATCATGATTATTGGTATGGCTTGGGCAATCATGATTATGCAAATAATGTTAATGATTGTTATCAGAATAATTGTGCCATCCGCAGTATTCGCAACCTTATTGAACATATTAAAACGCGCAAAAACGTACAGTCAGTTGATTATACAGCCATTTCAGGTTATAAATTCCCATCGTTGACAACAGATTATACAGGTAGCTTCTCTTATACTTTTGATATATCAGGCATCAGATTTATTCAATTGAATAACTATCTTGATTACACTACAGACTATTCTGGATTTGTTGCTGAGCAAGCCCGCCGCTATAATGTACATGTTATCTCTGGGCGGGAATGGTATGAAGAGCAGCTGGCGGATGCTCGTAAAAAAGGAAAAGCGATAGTAGTTCTTTCCCATAATGGTAATTATAATAATGGTGATGCACTTTTCGCTAAATATGAAGCTACTACAGAATTTTATGGCCATACCCATAAATTAGCAGGATCGGGTAGAGCCTTTAATAGTGGCGCTACTTTCCTTGGCGATTTTTTGTTTATTGAAGTCAATAATATCTCTCGACAGATGAATGTTTATGCTGTTCGCAATAATGATTTTTCAAAGAGACAGTTATTGAGTGTTGCCAACTTAAAAGTACCTGTTACAGATTTAACACCTTATAAACAGAAAGCCTTTACTATTACATTGAAAAATGGCGGTGGCTATATAGGTATTTATAACGTCAACTATACGCGTGAAGATGGTAGTAAATCATCTACACAATATAGACTGGCATTAGGTAACTCAGTGCAGATACAAATACCACGTGCCGCGAGTAACATTAATGTTCATGGTGCGACGAGAAACGGGCGATTTTTGTATGACACCAAATTAAATGACTACAAAAACGTTTGCTTGAAAAGCTGGGGCACGCTACCGCGCAATCTGAAGTGGGTGTGGTGCTAAAGGTTGAGTAGCAATTTGTAAAACTAACGATATTTAAAATAAAAGGCGTGGTCTAAACCACGCCTTTTTCACATCTGGCGAATTACTTCGCTTTGCCCTGGTTGGCAACCGCTGCGGCTTTTGCTGCGATTTCGTCAGCATTGCCCAGATAGTAGCGTTTCAACGGCTTGAAGTTCTCGTCAAACTCATACACCAACGGCACGCCGGTCGGGATGTTCAGCTCAAGAATTTCTTCTTCGCTCAGGTTATCAAGGAATTTAACCAGCGCGCGCAGGGAGTTGCCGTGCGCGGCAACGATAACGCGCTCGCCGCTTTTCATGCGTGGCAGAATGGTTTCGTTCCAGTAAGGGATAACGCGGTCAATCGTCAGCGCCAGGCTTTCGGTAGTAGGCAGCTCTTTGTCAGTCAGTGACGCGTAGCGCGGGTCGTGGCCCGGGAAGCGCTCGTCATCACGAGTCAGCTCTGGCGGCGTCACGGCAAAGCCACGACGCCATTGTTTAACCTGCTCGTCACCGTATTTTTCTGCGGTTTCGGCTTTGTTCAGACCCTGCAGCGCGCCGTAGTGGCGCTCGTTCAGCTTCCAGGATTTCTCAACCGGCAGCCAGGCCTGGTCCAGTTCATCGAGGATGTTCCACAGCGTGTGGATGGCACGTTTCAGCACGGAGGTATAAGCAAAATCGAAGGAGTAGCCTTCATCCTTCAGCAGTTTACCTGCCGCTTTCGCTTCGGTTTTACCCTTCTCAGAGAGATCAACGTCATACCAACCGGTGAAACGGTTTTCGTTGTTCCACTGGCTTTCGCCGTGACGAACCAGTACCAGCTTAGTAACAGCCATAGTTTACTCCTTAATAAGCCTGCGATTAATGATAACGATTATCATTATATTGCCGTGGGGCGACCTGCGGCAATCTAAACGTTTAACATAGCGAAAAAGAGCGCGAAGTGTAAGGTGGATGTGAATCTTCGGTTATTATTTGTGGGGTTTTGGCGGGATATTCAGCAATCAGGATAAGAATTGCCCTCCCGTTGCGGGAGGGCACAAGGCTACTGCGGAATAAACTGGTACTGCGTCAGGCTGCGGTACTCTGCGCCAGGCGTAAGCCAGCAGTCCGGCTGCGGCCATTCCGGGTGATTAGGGCTGTCCGGCAGGAATTCGCTTTCCAGCGCCAGGCCCTGATACGCCGTATAGGTTCCCTGTTCGCGGGCGGGTGTGCCGTCCAAATAATTCCCGGTATAAAACTGCAGCGCGGGTGCGGTGGTAAACACAGTCATTTGCAGCTGACTATCGCTAGACCAGACCTGCGCCGCAGGAATACCGGCATCGCCTTTAGTTTGTAGCAGGAAGGCATGATCGTAACCTTTCACCAGCACCTGGTCTTCTTCGCTCAGGAAGTCGTCGGCGATGGTTTTCGGCTGGCGGAAATCAAAGCTCGTGCCTTCGACGCTTTTCAGCCCCGCCTGCGGGATACCGTTGCCGTCCACCGGCAGGTAGCTGTCGGCAAAAAGCTGCAGGCGATGCTGACGCACGTCGTTCTGCGCGCCGTCCAGGTTGAAATAGGCGTGATTTGTCAGGTTAACCGGGCAGGGCTTATCAACGCCCGCGCGGAACTCGATAGACAGGCGGTTATCTTCGGTCAGTGAATAGTGCGCCGTTACGCGGCAGTCGCCGGGGAAACCCTGATCGCCATCGGCAGAATCCAGCGTGTACAGCACTTCCTGTTCGTTCTGACGCACGATCCGCCAGCGGCGTTTATCAAAGCCTTCCGGCCCGCCGTGCAGCTGGTTCACGCCCTGGTTTGCCATAAGTGTGAAAGTTTCCCCATTGCGGCTGAACTGGCTATTGGCGATGCGGTTGGCGTAGCGGCCCACCGTCGCGCCCAAATAGGCCGCCTGGTTTACGTAGTCTTCCGGCGTCGCGCAGCCCAGCAGCGTTTCTCTGACCGTATGGTCTTTCATCGGCACGCGGCACGACAGCAGCGTCGCGCCCCAGTCCATCATGGTCACGACCATCCCCGCGCCGTTACGCAGGGTGGAGATGCGGTACGGCTGACCGTCAGGCGCGAGCTGAGGTGTCTCTTTTAGCATTGCCCGGCCCCCTCTGACGCTTTGCATACGTAAAACGTTTCTTTAATGCCGGTTTTCGCTTCGTATTGTTCAGCCACCGCTTTTTCTACCGCTGGCACCAAATCTTCTGGGATCAGCGCCACGATGCAGCCGCCAAAACCGCCGCCGGTCATGCGAACGCCGCCTTTATCGCCGATGGTAGCTTTGACGATCTCAACCAGAGTATCGATTTGCGGCACGGTGATTTCGAAATCATCGCGCATTGACGCGTGTGATTCCGCCATCAGCTGGCCCATCCTCAGCAGGTCGCCTTTTGCCAGCGCGTCTGCGGCCTCAACGGTACGAATGTTTTCTGTTAAAACGTGGCGCACGCGCTTCGCAACGATTGGATCTAGTTCGTGTGCAACGGCGTTGAATTTTGCTAGCTCTACGTCGCGCAGGGCCTTCTGGCTAAAGAAGCGCGCGCCCGTCTCGCACTGCTGGCGACGGGTGTTGTATTCGCTGCCAACCAGGGTACGTTTGAAATTGCTGTTGATGATCACCACGGCCACGCCTTTTGGCATGGACACGGCTTTCGTGCCAAGAGAACGGCAGTCAATCAGCAGCGCGTGGTCTTTCTTGCCCAGTGCGGAAATCAGCTGGTCCATAATCCCACAGTTACAGCCGACGAACTGGTTTTCAGCTTCCTGGCCGTTTAACGCCAGCTGCGCGCCGTCCAGCGACAGGTGATAAAGCTGCTGGAAGACCTTGCCAACGGCCACCTCCAAAGAGGCAGAAGAGCTGAGGCCCGCGCCCTGCGGCACGTTTCCGCTGATGACCAGATCCGCACCGCCAAAGCTGTTGTCGCGTTTTTGCAGATGCTTCACCACGCCGCGCACATAGTTTGACCACTGCTGGGTATCGTGGGAAAGAATTGGCTTATCCAGGGAGAACTCGTCGCTTTCATTGTCATAATCTGCGGCAATGACGCGCACCATGCGGTCATCACGTTTTGCGCAGCTGATTACCGTCTGGTAATCGATAGCGCACGGCAGGACAAAGCCGTCGTTATAGTCGGTGTGCTCGCCAATCAGGTTAACGCGGCCCGGAGCCTGAATGGTCAGCGGGGCAGGGTAGCCAAACGTATCGGCGAAAATCTGCTGGGTTTTATCTTTCAGACTCATTGTTACTCTCCGGATTCGCGATAATGGACGTCGGACACCGCGCGAAGGCGTTCTGCGGCTTGCTCAGCGGTTAAATCTCGTTGGGTTTCAGCCAGCATTTCATAGCCGACCATGAATTTACGCACCGTCGCGCTGCGCAGGAGTGGCGGATAAAAATGCGCGTGAAGCTGCCAGTGGCCGTTTTCCTCGCCGTTGAACGGCGCGCCGTGCCAGCCCATCGAATAGGGGAAGGAGCACTGGAAAAGGTTGTCGTAACGGCTGGTGAGCTTTTTCAGCGCCAGCGCCAGATCGCTGCTTTGCTCTGCGGTCAAATCGGTGATGCGCAGCACGTGAGCTTTCGGCAACAGCAGCGTTTCAAACGGCCACGCGGCCCAGTACGGCACCACGGCAAGCCAGTGTTCGGTTTCAACGACGGTACGGCTACCGTCTTTCAGTTCCCGCTGGGCGTAATCGACGAGCATAGGCGAACCCTGCTCGGCAAAGTATTCGCGCTGTAAAACGTCTTCTCGCGCAACCTCATTAGGCAGAAAACTGTTCGCCCAAACCTGACCGTGCGGATGCGGGTTAGAGCAGCCCATCGCGGCGCCTTTGTTCTCAAAAACCTGTACCCACGGGTAGGTTTTACCGAGATCGGCGGTCTGTTCCTGCCAGGTTTTCACCACTTCTTCAAGGGCGGGAACGGAGAGCTGCGGCAGCGTTTTGCTGTGATCGGGCGAGAAACAGATGACGCGGCTGGTGCCGCGCGCGCTTTCGCAGCGCATCAGCGGATCGCCGCTTGCGGGGGCGTCCGGGGTGTCGGTCATCAGCGCGGCAAAATCGTTTGTAAAAACGAAGGTGCCGGTATATTGCGGATTCTTGTCGCCGGTAACGCGGGTGTTGCCCGGGCACAAGAAACAGTCCGGATCGTGGGTCGGAAGCGTTTCCTGCGAAGGCGTTTCCTGCGCTCCTTGCCAGGGGCGCTTGGCACGATGCGGAGAAACCAAAATCCATTGACCCGTCAGCGGGTTAAAACGGCGATGTGGATGATCCACCGGGTTAAACTGCTCCATCACTTTTCCTTAATCCGGATAGCCTTGAGGGTGGCGGGACTGCCAGCGCCACGTATCGTCTGCCATTTCCTGCAGCGTACGGCTGACACGCCAGTTGAGTTCTCTATCTGCTTTACCTGCGTCGGCCCAGTAGGCGGGCAGATCGCCGTCGCGGCGAGGGGCGAAGTGATAATTCACCGGCTTGCCGCAGGCTTTGCTGAAGGCATTGATAACGTCCAGCACGCTGCTGCCGACGCCCGCGCCCAGGTTATAAATGTGCACGCCGGGTTTGCCCTGAAGCGTTTGCATTGCGGCAACGTGGCCGTCGGCCAGATCCATCACGTGTATGTAATCACGCACGCCGGTGCCGTCTTCGGTAGGGTAGTCGTTGCCGAATACCGCCAGAGAATCACGGCGGCCAACGGCAACCTGCGCGATATACGGCATCAGGTTGTTTGGAATGCCCTGCGGGTCTTCACCCATATCGCCTGACGGATGCGCGCCAACCGGGTTGAAGTAGCGCAGCAGCGCCACGCTCCAGTTTGGCTGGGCTTTTTGCAGGTCGGCCAGAATCTGTTCCACCATCAGCTTGCTGCGACCGTAAGGGCTGGCCGGGGTGCCGGTAGGGAAACTTTCAACATAAGGGATTTGCGGCTGATCGCCGTAAACGGTCGCCGAAGAGCTAAAAATGAAATTGGTGACGTTGGCTGCACGCATAGCGGAAATCAGGCGCAGCGTACCGGTAACATTGTTGTCGTAATATTCCAGCGGCTTGTTAACGGATTCACCCACCGCCTTAAGGCCTGCGAAGTGGATAACGGCGTCAACCTGATGGTCATGGAAGATTTCTGCCAGCAGCGCTTCGTCGCGGATATCGCCGTCGATAAACAGAGGATGCTTACCGCCCAGACGCTCGATGACCGGCAGCACGCTGCGCTTGCTGTTACAAAGATTATCGAGAATGACAACCTCATGACCATTTTGCAGCAGTTGCACACAGGTATGACTGCCTATGTAACCGCTACCACCCGTTACCAGAACTCTCATTTTTCGCTCCATTACGCCTATGGTATGTATTAAACATAGCATATCAGAGAAGCAAAAAGTGTGACATGCGATAAATTAGTGGAATCGTTTACACCAAGTGGCTTATCGCATAAAAAACGGTGAAAAATCATTATAAATCAATAATGACTGCCGATGCTCTTGCGGGTTGTCCGAAAGTAAGGACGTGGCGTAAAACGTTACGCCACATAGGGGTTTAGCGAGGGGGTAATTCTTCAAATTCGTAGCGATACCTGTCGCCATCCGCCACAAAGCTGAGCCGCCTGGTGATACATTCCGGCGCATCTTCAGCGTGATGCGATACGAACAGCAGCTGGGTTTCACCTTCGCCGATCAATATATCGACGAAGCGGCGAACAAGCTGGCGGTTAAGCGGGTCTAGCCCCTGCAGCGGCTCGTCCAGGATAAGCATCGTGGGGTGCTTCACTAACGCCCGCGCAATCAGCGCCAGGCGCTGCTGTCCCCATGAAAGGCTATGGAAGGGCGCGTCGGCTATGGCGTTATTCATGCCGAGCATATTAAGCCACTCCCCGGTGAGCTTTTTCTGCCGATCCGATACCGCTTGGTATATGCCGATGGAATCAAAGTAGCCGGAAAGTATCACGTTGCGCACCGAGGTGCTGACGCGATATTCCAGGTGCAAACTGCTGCTGACGTAGCCGATATGCTTTTTAATATCCCAGATGGTTTCGCCGCTGCCGCGCCTACGGCCAAACAGCGTTAAATCATTGCTGTAACCCTGCGGATGATCTCCGGTGACGAGGCTTAACAGCGTCGATTTACCCGCACCGTTTGGGCCGACAATCTGCCAGTGCTCGCCGGGGCTTACCGTCCAGGTTAGCTCGTGCAGAATGGGCCGATCGTTATATTCAACCACGCCATTTCGCAGGACGATACGTGGCTCATCGCCGGGCAGAGTAAATCGGGCGCTTGGGTCGTCCGCTTCCGGCAGCGCAACGCCCGCAAGCTTCTCGCTGTGCGCCAGCTGTGCTATCAGCGCCTGCTGAAGAAGCTTTTCTCTTTCGCCGACCTCAATTAGCGTGCAGTCTGCCAGCACGCCCGCATGCTGAACAAAGTGAGGAATTTCATCAAAGCGATTGAGCACTAAAACCAGCGTATAGCCGTTTGCGCTCAGCTCGCCCAGCAGGCTGGCCAGCTGCTCGCGGGACTTCACGTCAAGCCCATCAAACGGCTCATCCAGGATCAGCAAATCTGGTTTTGACATCAGGGCCTGGCAAAGCAGCGTTTTGCGAGTTTCCCCGGTGGACAGATATTTAAAACGTCGTGAGAGAAGCGGCTGAATACCAAACAGCGCTGCCAGTTCATCGCAACGCGCCGGGTCCTTGACCTCTTCCTGAATAATTTCTGCCGCTGTGCGCCCCGTATCGTCTTCATCCGGGCTAAGCAGATCGGTATTGTTTCTCTGCCACTCATCGCTGACCAGCTTCTGAAGCCGTTCAAAGGAGAGATGGGCAATACGTGAGAACGAGCTAGAACGTTCGCCTTTGATTATCGGTAGCGAACCGGCAAGCGCGCGGGCAAGGGCGGATTTGCCGCTGCCGTTCGCGCCAACAAACGCCCAGCTTTCGCCCAGGCGGAGGGTCAGGTCATTAAGAGTAAGAGTTTGTGTATCGCCAAGACGAAACGATCCTTGCGAAATTTGCAACGCAGACATGTTTTATCCCATTTTGTGCGGTGATTAACCTCACATTGACGGATTGCCCGCGCCGTTGTCAATTCACAGGTTAGATTCAGCACAGCGTGGCGATAATCACCCGGTCAGCATTAAAAAATGCTACCACTTCAGAACCTTCCGCCAGCTCCTGCTGTTCAACCACGCTATTAGGCACGGTCGCGCACAGGGTTTGTCCGTCCTGAAGCTGAACCAGCACTTCGCTTTGTTCTGCGCCCTGCTGAACGCTGTTGACGATGCCCGGCAGGCGGTTATCCGCATGGCGCGCGCGCGCGGCGTCTTTGGTGATTTCGACCCACGGCGCTTTGATCAGCACCAGCACCTCTTTGCCTTCGCTCAGGTTTAAGCGTTCGGCGCTGCCGCGTGTGACCGCCGCCTGCAGGCGCGTTGTGCCATCCGCCAGCAGAATATCTACGTGCTGCTGAACCTTCTCGCTATCGCGGTGCAGCACCGTGCCAAAAAGCTGGTTGCGGGCGCTGGTTTGCAGCGAAAAGCGTGAAATGGCCGCCAGCAGGCTATCGAGGGGGAGGGCGTCATCGCGCAGCACGTCGAAGGCTTTCTGCTGAATTTGTGCCAGCAGCTCGTAAAGCTGAATCAGGCGTTCACCGTAGCGCGTAACGATAGCGCCGCCGCCGCCTTTGCCGCCGGTTGCGCGTTCCACCAGCGTATCTTCGGTAAGCTGGTTCATCTCGTTGATGGCGTCCCAGGCGCTTTTATAGCTGATACCCGCGAGCTTCGCGCCCTGGCTAATTGAGCCGGTATGCTGTATTTGTTTAAGTAGCGCGATGCGACGTGGATCGGCGAACAGCCGCTGCTGTAGCTTCAGCGTAAGTAAGATTTCAGCCTGCATAACCTCTCCGGACAAGGAAAAGAACCATTTTCCCCTATTGCGGCGACGCGGGCAAATGGCACAAAAGGGGGGTGCGTTTTTCTCACAGCTCGTTAGAATAGCCGCTCTTACTTTTCACTAGAGGCAATCATGTTAGAGTTATTGAAAAGTTTGGCCTTTGCCGTAATCATGGTGCCAGTTGTGATGGCCGTGATCCTCGGTCTGATCTATGGATTGGGCGAAGTCTTCAACGTCTTCTCTAAAGTCGGTCATCGCGACCAGCCAAAACAACATCATTGATTTCCAAACGCCCGCTTCTGCGGGCGTTTTTGCGTATAGCCCACCTTTTTTAAAGCCCCTGTGGTTTCTGCCGATAAGTTCTGTATATTCCTTTTCACTATCGTTATATTACTGCATACATAACGAAACAGAATGGAGTGAAACATGACCAAGCAGTGGGTTCGTCTCGCCTTTGGCGCAGCGCTGAGCGTAAGCGTAGCAGGCCAGGCTTTTGCCGATAACAGCAAAATCACCGTGTTTGCCGCGGCTTCCTTAACCAACGCCCTGCAGGATATTGCTACCCAGTATCAGAAAGGCAAAACGGTGGAGGTGGCGTCCTCTTTTGCCTCTTCTTCTACGCTTGCCCGCCAGCTTGAGGCCGGTGCGCCCGCCGATTTATTTATTTCTGCCGATCAGAAATGGATGGATTACGCGGTGAGCAAAGACGTCATCAAAACCGACACGCGCGAAACGCTGCTCGGCAACAGCCTTGTCGTCGTTGCGCCTAAGGCCAGCAAGCAGGGTGATATCACCATCAACGCCAAAACCGACTGGACCGCGCTGCTGAACGGCGGGCGTTTAGCCGTGGGCGACCCGGACCACGTACCGGCCGGTATCTACGCCAAAGAAGCGCTGCAAAAGCTGGGCGCATGGGAAACGTTATCCCCGAAACTGGCTCCGGCCGAAGACGTGCGCGGTGCGCTGGCGCTGGTTGAGCGTGACGAAGCGCCGCTTGGCATCGTGTACGGTTCCGATGCGGTTGCCAGCAAAGGCGTCAAAGTGGTGGGCACCTTCCCGGAAGACTCCCATCAGAAAGTGGAATATCCTATCGCCATTGTTAAAGGCCACGATAACCCAACCGTTACCGCGTTCTATAGCTATCTGAAAGGACCGGAAGCGGCAGCTATCTTCCAACGTTACGGATTTACGACCAAATAATGATATTGACCGATCCCGAATGGCAGGCGGTATTGCTGAGCCTGAAAGTCTCGACCCTCGCGGTACTTTTTAGTTTGCCTTTTGGGATCTTCTTTGCCTGGCTGCTTGTGCGATGCCGCTTTCCGGGCAAAGCCTTGCTCGACAGCATTATCCATCTTCCGCTTGTTCTTCCCCCCGTTGTGGTCGGCTATTTGCTTCTGATTGCCATGGGCCGACGCGGCTTTCTCGGCGCGTGGATTTACGATGTGTTTGGCATCACCTTCGCCTTTAGCTGGCGCGGCGCGGTGCTGGCGGCGGCGGTCATGTCCTTCCCGTTAATGGTGCGGGCGATTCGCCTGGCGCTGGAGGGCGTGGACATTAAGCTGGAGCAGGCCGCCAGAACGCTGGGCGCGGGGCGCTGGCGCGTGTTTTGCACCATCACCTTGCCGCTTACCCTACCGGGTATTATTGCCGGTACGGTGCTGGCGTTTGCCCGTTCATTGGGCGAGTTCGGCGCCACCATCACCTTCGTTTCGAACATTCCTGGCGAAACGCGCACCATTCCTTCCGCGATGTATACCCTGATCCAAACCCCCGGCGGAGAAAGCGCTGCCGCGCGGCTGTGCATCATTTCCATCGTGTTGGCGCTGTGTTCGCTGTTGGTGGCGGAATGGCTGGCTCGCCAGAGCCGTAAACGGATAGGGGCGCTGTAACCGATGCTGGAACTCAATTTTGTTCAGACGCTGGGCGACCACCGGCTAGAAATTAATGAAACCCTGCCAGGCCAGGGCATTACCGCGGTATTTGGCGTATCCGGCGCGGGGAAAACCTCGCTCATCAATGCGATTAGCGGCCTGACGCGCCCGCAGCAGGGCAGGATTGTGCTTAACGATCGGGTGCTGAGCGACGCGGAAAATAAGCGTTTTCTGGCACCTGAAAAGCGCCGTATCGGCTACGTTTTCCAGGACGCGCGCCTGTTCCCGCACTACCGCGTGCGCGGCAACCTCAAATACGGTATGGCAAAAAGCATGGCCGCGCAGTTCGACAAGTTGGTTGCGCTGCTGGGCATTGAAGATCTGCTGGAACGTTTTCCGTGGAGCCTTTCCGGCGGCGAAAAACAGCGCGTGGCTATCGGGCGCGCGCTGCTCACCTCGCCGGAGCTGTTGCTTTTAGACGAACCGCTCGCCTCGCTGGATATCCCCCGCAAGCGCGAGCTGCTGCCTTACCTGCAACGCCTTGCGCGCGAAATAAACATTCCCATGCTGTACGTCAGCCACTCGCTGGAAGAAATTCTTCACCTTGCCGACAAAGTGCTGGTGCTCGACGGCGGGAACGTTATGGCCTTTGGCAATCTCGAAGAGGTGTGGGGCAGCAGCGTTATGCACCCGTGGCTGCCGAAAGAGCAGCAGAGCAGCGTGCTGAAGGTGACCGTGCTGGAACATCACCCGCATTACGCCCTGACGGCGCTGGCGCTGGGCGATCAGCATCTGTGGGTGAACAAACTGGATAAGCCGCTACAGGCTCCGCTGCGCATTCGCATTCAGGCCTCCGACGTGTCGCTCATCCTGCAGCCGCCGGTTAACAGCAGCATTCGCAACGTCCTGCGAGCGAAAGTGGCGCAGTGCTTTGACGATGAAGGACAGGTTGAGGTGCAGCTTGAGGTTGGCGGCAGAACGCTGTGGGCGCGCATTAGCCCCTGGGCGCGGGACGAGCTGGCGGTTAAGCCCGGCCAGTGGCTCTATGCGCAGATTAAAAGCGTGTCGATAACGACGTGATGTTGTGAGGAGCGTAGGGTGGATAAGCGCCAGCGCCATCCACCGCCCCGGCCTCTACAACAAATGCTTGTAAATTGTCTCGGCAATGCCCGCCTCAAGATTGGTGCCAATCACCAAATCCGCGCGCGCCCTGATAGCCTCGTCGGCATTGCCCATCGCCACGCCCAGCCCGGCGCTTTCCAGCATGCTCAGGTCGTTGTAGTTATCGCCAAAAGCAATCACCTGGTTCATAGATAAACCCTGTGACTCAACCCACTGCGCCAGGCGTTTGCCCTTGCTGTTGCCGCTCTGCGCCACGTCTACCTGATCGTGCCACGACCATTCGCAGGCAAGACCAAGCTGCTCCTCAACCGCTTTGGTGAAGGTATTCAGCTTGGGAATATCTTCATCGGTGAGGGCAAACTTCCAGATCGCGTCGACTTCGTTTGCCGCCTCGCGCAGCGAGTTTACCTGGCGGAATACCGGACGCTGTTCTTCCGGCAGCGAACGGGCCCAGTTTTCCGTGCGGACAACGTGGCCGGTCGGGCGCTCGTACAGCATCGCGTTATCGACATACATCAGGCCGTGAACGTCATGCTCATTGAGCAAATCTATAAGTTGCCCCGCCTGCTGCGGCAGAAGTGGATCGGCACTCAGCACCTTTTTTGCATGATAATCATACAAGTAAGTGCCATTACAGCAAATTGCAGGTGTATCTAAAGCCAGTGCCTGATAAAAAGGATGAATGGCTACGTGATGACGGCCGGTCACGATCACCACTTTTACGCCCGACTCGCGGGCGCGCTCGAGCGCGATAAGCGATTCCGGAAGAATGGTTTTTTGTGGCGTCAGCAGGGTGCCGTCCAGATCAAGGGCGATTACTCGATAGGTCATTTCGGATTCCAGTCAAATTCAAGTCATGAGGTCTGACCCGATGGTACACCGCCCGGGCGCGTTGTTCAAAATAGCGACCGACAGCGGCAAAAGGGGCTACCCTTGTGACTATTATTCGATACGTTGGGAGGAACGCGTTTCATGAAACAAACTGTCTATACCGCCAGCCCTGAAAGCCAGCAGATCCACGTCTGGTCGCTCAACCAGCAGGGCGAACTCACTCTGGTGCAGGTTGTCGATGTTCCAGGCCAGGTCCAGCCGATGGTCATCAGCCCGGACAAACGCTATCTGTACGTTGGCGTGCGCCCGGAGTTTCGCGTCATTGCTTACCGCATCACCCCGGATGACGGCACCCTGACCGAAGCGGGCGTCGCCGCGCTGCCGGGCAGCCCAACGCACATCTCAACCGACCATCAGGGCAAGTTCCTGTTCAGCGCCTCCTACAACTCCGGCAGCGTGAGCGTGGTGTCGCTTGCCAACGACGGCCTGCCGGGTGAAACAGTCTCGGTGGTGGAAGGTCTGGAAGGCTGCCACTCGGCCAATATCTCCCCGGACAACCGCACGCTGTGGGTACCGGCGCTAAAACAGGATCGCATCTGCCTGTTCACGCTGTCTGACGACGGCGCGCTCGTGGCACAAAATCCGGCTGAAGTGACGACCGTAGAAGGCGCAGGCCCGCGCCACATGGCGTTCCACCCGAACCAGCAGTACGCGTACTGCGTCAATGAGCTAAACGGCTCCGTGGACGTCTGGGAGCTTAAAGATCCGAACGGCAAAATAGAATGCGTGCAAACGCTGGATATCATGCCGCCGGACTTCTCCGATACCCGCTGGGCTGCGGATATCCACATCACGCAGGATGGCCGCCATCTCTACACCTGTGACCGCACCGCAAGCATCATCACCGTCTTTAGCGTCTCTGAAGACGGCAGCGTGCTGGCCATCGAAGGCTACCAGCCAACCGAAACCCAGCCGCGCGGCTTTAACGTCGATCACAGCGGTAAATACCTGATTGCCGCCGGACAGAAATCCCACCACATCGCGGTGTACGAAATCACCGGCGTACAGGGTCTGCTGGAAGAGAAAGGGCGTTATGCGGTTGGACAAGGCCCAATGTGGGTCGTCGTTCACGCGCACTGATTTGCCAAACGTGCCATAAAAAAACCTCGCAATCGCGAGGTTTTTTATTTTGCAGCGGCGTTACTTGCCTTCGGCAACGACCGGGCTGCCAACGCCACGGTTGTTGAACTCCCACAGGCGGTTGGCGTCGGTTGCGTTCAGGTCGCGCTGAATCTCGCCTTTTTCGCCCTTCACGCCGATATTGCCCGCGAACGGACGTTTAGAACCGGCGGCGTCGCCCCACGGCCTGGCGCTGTTGAAGCCTTCGTTGATGACGCTATCGCGGATAACAACCTGGCCGTTGGACGTCTGACCGGCGGTATAGCCGTTCTCAGAGGCTTCCACATCCCACGCGCGGCCCAGCTGCGCGTCACCTGCGGCGGTGAAGCGGCTGTTCATCGCAAGGAAGCCGTAGAAGACGTTCGGTAAGGTTGCAGGCGCGAAGACGGAGCCTTCTTTGGTGCGGCTGTTCACCAGGCGGAAATCGGTGTTCTCAAACACCACGGCACCACGGCCCGCAACCACATCCACATCACCTTCAATGTAGCTGTTGGTCACCAGCGTGCGCGTCTGGCGGTTAGCGAGCAGGCGGTTCTGCACGTCGCTGTTGGTGACGAAGAAGGTGTTCTGGCGGCCCAGCAGGTGAACGTTGTTCAGCTGAACCTTATCGCCGTCGGTGCGCAGCGCCACGGCCTGATGGTTGCCCGCGTCAACGCTGTCGCCCAGCGTATTGGCGATGGTCAGGTTTTGCAGCTGCAAACCGTTGTTCTGCGACCAGACGGCAGCGGAACACATGATGCCGACGGTTGCGGAACGGCGGCTCTGGCAGCTATCAAACATGTACCAGGCTGGCTTACCCGGCATATATTTGCCCGATGGGTTAACCGAACGACGCCACGTCGTTACGTCGGTTTCGGAATCCAGCGGCATGGTGATTTTCACGTCCGCGGCGTTATTCGTTGTGCCGTACAGCGTCACGCTGCCGGAAGCCGCAGGGATATACACGGTGCCCGCGTACTCGCCTGGCTGAATGGCAATGTACTGGCGCGAGCTGCTGTGTTTAGTGATTGCGGCGTCAACGGCGGCCTGAATGGTGGTGTGGGTGACACCTTCGCCGCCCGCCGGGCCAACCACGAAGTCAGGCTGCTGCGGCGTGCGAATAGAGGATGGCGTCCACGGCGCTTCGTCTTTATTCATAGAAGAGAAGTAACGCGCCTGAACGAAGTTCTGCGCTTCATCCGTCGATAAAATCGGGCGGGACTGGGTGCCCGGAGCGACCTGGGTGGACGGGCGGTCTTCCGGCGGCGTTGAGCTACAGGCAGATAAAGCCACGGCAAAAGCGAGCGCGGCGGCCCGGCGAGAAACCGATAATGTGTTCAAGGGTTACTCCTGACGATACGGTTAAAAAGGGGGTGTTCTTAAGGCCTGCATTTTTATACTAAGTTGAGCGAAACGGGAAGCCGATTGTGCAAATCGGCCTCAGAAAAGATGGGATTAGATGAACATCGCGGTAATAGAGGCACTGCCCAACGAGTGGAAATGGACGTTAAAACCGACCATCGCGCCGGACGCGTTCTCATCGACGTCCAGCTTTTCAACGTCCAGCGCGTGAACGGTGAAAATATAGCGGTGCGATTCGCCCTTTGGCGGCGCGGCGCCGCCGTAGCCAGCCTGACCGAAATCGGTGCGCGTTTGCACCGCAGGCTCCGGCAGCTCGGCCAGGTCTGAACCCGCTCCCTGCGGCAAAACCCGCGTATCGGCGGGCAGGTTCGCCACCACCCAGTGCCACCAGCCGGAGCCGGTTGGCGCGTCCGGATCGTAGCAGGTCACCACGAAGCTTTTAGTGCCAGGCGGCACGTCGTCCCACGCCAGATGCGGAGAAATATTATCCCCCTCGTAGCCCATGCCGTTGAACACGTGGCGGGAAGGGAGCTTTTCCCCCTCCCGAATATCTTGACTAATCAGTTTCATAACCGCTCCTTGAATTAAAGATCGAGTAGTTTTAGCAGCTCTTCGGCGGCGATGGTCGAGGACGCCGGGTTTTGCCCGGTCACCAGATGACCGTCGGTCACCGCGTACTCGCCCCAGTCGTCGGTGCGTTCAAACTGGCCGCCCGCTTTTTTCAGCTCGTCTTCAACCAGGAAAGGCACGATAGCCGTCAGGCCCACGCCTTCTTCTTCGCTGTTGGTAAAGCCGGTAACGCGTTTGCCCTTCACCAGCAGTTCGCCATCCGGCGTTTTCACCTTACGCAGCACGCCCGGCGCGTGGCACACCGCGCCGACGGGTTTCCCGGCCGCCCAAAAAGTCTCAATCAGCCTGATGGAATGCGGGTCTTCGGCCAAATCCCACAGCGGGCCGTGGCCGCCGGGATAAAACACCGCGTCGAAATCTTCGGCTTTTACGGAGTCCAGCCTGTGGGTATTCGCCAGCAGCTTCTGCGCATCGGCATCGCTGCGGAAGCGGCGGGTGGCGTCGGTCTGCGAGTCAGGCTCGTCGCTTTTCGGATCGAGCGGCGGCTGGCCGCCTTTCGGCGAAGCCAGCGTCACTTCCACCCCGGCGTCATGGAAAACGTACCAGGGCGCGGCAAACTCCTCGAGCCAAAAGCCGGTGGGTTTGCCGGTGTCACCCAGCCTGTCGTGCGAGGTCAGTACCATGAGGATTTTCATCGGGATCTCCTGAGTTAGGCGAGTGAAATGATCCTCGAAGTGTAGTGCAACATCGCCCGGCCTGCTGGCGGCTAGCTTCTGAAAAAGGCCGGATTCTCGACCGCTTCAGCCACGGCGGCGATGAGTTTTGCAAGCTGCGGCGGGCTGATGACGTACGGCGGCATCAGGTAAATCAGCCTGCCGAAGGGCCGGATCCACACGCCCTTTTCGACAAAGAAAGCCTGCAACGCGGCCATATCCACCGGATGGCGGGTTTCCACAACGCCAATTGCGCCCAGCACGCGCACGTCCGCGACCTGTTCGCTCTCGCGCAGCGGGCCTAGCCCGGCGGTTAACTGGCTTTCAATGCCCTGCACCTGCCGCTGCCAGCCGCCGTCTTCCAGCATCGCCAGGCTCTCATCGGCGACCGCGCAGGCGAGGGGATTGCCCATAAACGTCGGCCCGTGCATGAAGCACCCGGCCTCGCCGTCGCTGATGGTGTCCGCCACGCTGCGGGTGGCGAGCGTCGCCGACAGGGTCATGGTGCCGCCGGTCAGCGCCTTGCCCAGGCACATGATATCCGGCGCGATGCCAGCATGCTCACAGGCGAACAGCCTGCCGGTGCGGCCAAAACCGGTCGCGATTTCGTCGGCGATAAGCAGAATGCCTTCGCGGTCGCACATGCGGCGGATCCTGCGCAGCCACTCCGGATGGTAAAAGCGCATGCCGCCCGCGCCCTGGACTATAGGCTCCAGAATCACGGCGGCAATTTCGTGGCGGTGGGCCGCCATCAGGCGCGCAAAGGGCACGATATCCATCTCATCCCACTCGTCACCAAAACCGCACTGCGGCGCGGGCGCGAACAGGTGTTCCGGGAGATAGCCCTGCCAGAGGCTGTGCATGGAATTATCCGGATCGCACACCGACATCGCGCCGAACGTATCGCCGTGATAGCCGTTGCGGAAGGTCAGAAAACGCTGGCGCGGCTCGCCTTTTGCGTGCCAGTACTGCAACGCCATTTTCATCGCCACTTCGACCGCCACGGAGCCGGAGTCGGCCAGGAAAACGCATTCGAGCGGGTCGGGCGTCATAGCCACCAGCCTGCGGCACAGCGCCACGGCGGGAGGATGGGTTATGCCGCCAAACATCACGTGCGACATCCGGTCTACCTGCGTTTTTATCGCCTGGTTAAGGCGCGGATGGTTATAGCCGTGGATCGCCGCCCACCACGATGACATGCCGTCTACAAGCGGCGTGCCGTCGGCAAGGGTTAGCTCGCAGCCGGATGCCGAAACGACCGGATAAACCGGCAGCGGGCGGGTCATGGAAGTGTACGGATGCCAGATATGTTGTTGGTCGAATGTTAAATCAGCAGGCGTCATAACGTGACTTGTAAACCATTTTAAAAACATTTAGGTTTACAAGTATAACGTCAATCAACGGCTAACAACACCCCTTTTGGAGACGCCCCATGGCTCACCACGCACGCTGGTCAATGTCGCAGGTCACTGCTTTATTTGAAAAACCTTTCCTCGAACTGCTGTTTGAAGCGCAGCAGATTCACCGTCAGCACTTCGATCCGCGCCACGTACAGGTCAGTACGCTGCTGTCGATCAAAACCGGCGCCTGTCCGGAAGACTGTAAATACTGTCCGCAGAGCGCGCGCTACAAAACGGGGCTTGCGTCCGAACGCCTGATGGAGGTCGAGCAGGTGCTGGATTCCGCCCGCAAGGCGCGCAACGCGGGCTCGACCCGCTTCTGCATGGGGGCCGCCTGGAAGAACCCTAACGATCGCGATATGCCCTACCTCGAACAGATGGTGCAGGGCGTGCGCGAAATGGGGCTGGAAACCTGCATGACGCTCGGCACCCTAACCGACGCCCAGGCGCAGCGCCTGGCGGCGGCCGGGCTTGATTACTACAACCACAACCTCGACACCTCGCCGGAATTCTACGGCAACATCATCACCACGCGAACCTATCAGGAGCGCCTCGACACGCTCGATAAAGTGCGCGATGCGGGCATAAAAGTGTGTTCCGGCGGCATCGTCGGGCTTGGCGAATCCGTGAAGGATCGCGCGGGCCTGCTGCTCCAGCTGGCAAACCTGCCTACGCCGCCGGAAAGCGTGCCGATCAACATGCTGGTGAAGGTCAAAGGAACGCCGCTTGCCGAAAACGACGACGTGGACGCGTTTGACTTCATCCGCACCATCGCCATCGCGCGCATCATGATGCCGACCTCGTTCGTCCGCCTGTCCGCGGGCCGCGAGCAGATGAGCGAGCAGACCCAGGCAATGTGCTTTATGGCCGGGGCGAACTCGATTTTCTACGGCTGCAAGCTGCTCACCACGCCGAACCCGGAAGAAGACAAGGACGTTCAGCTGTTCCGCAAGCTGGGCCTCAACCCGCAGCAAACCACGACCGAGACGGGCGACAACGAGCAGCAGCAGCGGCTCGCCTCCCAGCTTCTGACGGCGGACACGGACAAGTATTACAACGCGGCGGCGGTATGACCTGGCAGCAGCGCATCGAGCAGCAGCTTGCCCAACGACGCGCCGACGACAGCTTTCGCACAAGGCAGGTCCACGAACGCGGCAGCGGGCGCTTTCTGGTCAGCAGCGGCAGGCGGCACCTGAACTTTTCCAGCAACGACTATCTGGGCCTGAGCCAGCATCCCGACGTCATCCGCGCCTGGCAAAAGGGCGCGGAGGAATACGGCGTCGGCAGCGGCGGCTCCGGGCACGTAACGGGCTACGGCGAGGCTCATAAGCAGCTGGAAGACGAGCTGTGCGACTGGCTCGGCTACCCGCGCGCGCTGCTGTTTATCTCCGGCTTTGCGGCGAATCAGGCCGCGATCGCCGCGCTTGCGCAAAAGCAGGATCGCATCATTGCCGACAGGCTCAGCCACGCCTCCCTGCTGGAAGCGGCAATGCTCAGCCCCGCGCAGCTGCGTCGTTTCGCACACAACGACGTTCAGGCGCTCGACGGGCTGCTTGCCGGTGACTGCGAAGGCGGTCAGCTGGTGGTGACCGAGGGCGTGTTCAGCATGGACGGCGACCAGGCTCCCCTTGGCGACATCGCGGCTGCCACGCGCCGCGCCGGGGGCTGGCTGCTGGTGGACGACGCGCACGGCATCGGCGTGCTTGGCGAAGAGGGGCGCGGGAGCTGCTATCAGCAGCAGGTTCAGCCAGAAATACTCATCGTCACCTTCGGCAAAGCCTTTGGCGTGAGCGGCGCGGCGGTTTTATGCAGCGCGGACGTAGCGGATTATCTGCTGCAGTTTGCGCGTCACCTGATTTACAGCACCGCGATGCCACCGGCCCAGGCCTGCACGCTATCGGCGGCGTTACGGGTGATTCGCAGCGGCGAGGAAAGGCGCGAGCGGCTTCGTCGTAACATTGCAGACTTCCGCCTTGGCGCAGCGCGGCTCCCGCTTGGCCTGCGGGATTCGCAAACGGCCATTCAGCCGCTGATTGTTGGCGAGAACGCCCGTACGCTCGAGCTTGCGGCCCGAATGCGCGAACGCGGGTTTTGGCTCACCGCCATTCGTCCGCCAACCGTTCCTGCGGGCAGCGCGCGGCTGCGCGTGACGCTGACCGCCGACCACACGCGCGACGACATCGCGGCGCTGTTGGAGGCTCTTTATGACGAAACCGGTAAATAAACTCGCCGTAGCCCAGGCCTTTGGCCGCGCGGCGGCAACCTACGACGATTTTGCAGAGATTCAGCGCACCAGCGGCAGCAGTCTCATCAACCGCCTCGCCGGGCGTGAATTTGCGCAGGTGCTGGACGCCGGATGCGGAACCGGCTGGTTTAGCCGCTACTGGAAGGCGCAGGGAAGCCACGTCACGGCGCTGGACCTGTCGCCAAAAATGCTAAGCGTTACCCGCGAGCAGGGGGCGGCCGACCGCTATCTGGAGGGGGATATCGAATCCCTGCCGCTGGCAGACGAGCAGGTTTCGCTCGCCTGGAGCAACCTTGCGGTTCAGTGGTGTAACGACCTGCGTCAGGGGCTTGGCGAGCTTTATCGCGTGACCAAACCCGGCGGCTGCGTGGCGTTCACCACCCTTGCCGCAGGTTCGCTCCCGGAGCTTCACGACGCGTGGCGGGCGGTGGATGAAAGAGCGCACGCCAACGAATTTTTAACGACGGACGAGATTGAATCCGCCTGCCGGTCATGGCGCGCGGCGCTGCACGTTGAGCCGGTCACGCAGTATTTTCCGGATGTAATGAGCGCGATGCGCACGCTTAAAGGGGTGGGGGCCACGCACCTGCATGACGGGCGAAAAAGCTCGGTCATGACGCGCCAGCAGTTACAGCGGCTGAGCCTTGCCTGGCCGCAGCGCGACGGCGCGTTTCCGCTCACCTGGCAACTGGTTTCAGGAGTGATTGAACGTGATTAAAAAATGGTTTGTAACCGGAACCGATACGGAAGTAGGCAAAACCGTAGCAAGCTGCGCGCTGCTGCAGGCGGCGGCGCGGGCGGGCTACCGTGCCGTGGGCTATAAGCCGGTGGCTTCCGGCAGCGAAATGACGCCTGAAGGCATCCGCAATAGCGACGCCCTTGCGCTGCAGCGCAACAGCAGCGTTGAGCTGCGCTACGAACAGGTCAACCCGCTGGCCTTTATGGAGCCAACTTCACCGCATATCGTTAGCCGGGACGAAGGGCGTCCCATAGAGTTTGCCACGCTTTCCGCCGGGCTTGAGGCCCTTACGCAACGGGGTAACTGGCTACAGGTCGAAGGGGCAGGCGGTTGGTTTACGCCGCTTTCAGATTCCACAACCTTCGCCGATTGGGTGGTAAAGGAGCGGCTTCCGGTCATTCTGGTAGTGGGCGTGAAGCTTGGCTCCATTAACCACGCGATGCTCACCGCCCAGGCGGTGGAAAGCGCGGGGCTGAAGCTTGCGGGCTGGATTGCCAACGACGTGCAGCCAGCGGGCAGGCGCCACGAGGAGTACCTGGCAACGCTGAAAAGCGTTATCCCCGCCCCGATGCTCGGCGAGATCCCCTGGCAGCCAGAACTTACCGATACCACGCCGCTTGGGCACTATCTCGATTTATCCCATCTTGCGGGGTAGGCCGCATTTTCCCTTATCATCAATGCAACGCCCGATAACCGCTTCGGGCGCTCTCGCAAAATCCTGCATCCGCAAAAATTACCGCTATCCCCTCACAAACGAACAAGATAAATTATCGCCATCTTTTGTTGTCATGTGACAACTGCTTGTGAGATAGTCATCAGGAGGATAAATGGCGCGCAGAGTGCATCCCAATAAAGAAATTGAGTCCGCATTACGTTATGCGGAATATCTCGGCTGGCGGGTGAAGCCCGGCGGCGCGCAATGCTGGGGTAAGATTTACTGCCCGTGGAACGATAGCGCATGTCGATGCGGGGAATTTTGCATCAGCTGCGTCTGGCGCTCGCCGCGCAACGCCTGGAATCACGCCAGGCAAATCAGACGGGTGGTGGACGCCTGCGGCCAGAACGCGCAGGGGCAAGTACAGCATTGAATCAAGGAGAAAAGAATGTCGGAGTTTAGCTTCACACTGATCTTTACCCTGCCGCGCAACGGCAAGCAGCCTGAATCATGGGTAGAGGCGCTGGGGGAAAACGGCTGTGACGATGCGCTGGTTGGCATCGGCATCACCGGCAGAATCGCCCTCAATTTTACCCGCGAGGCGCAAAACGCAAGGCAGGCCGTGGTATCCGCCATTCACGACGTGAAGCGCATTATCCCCGGCAGCGCGCTGGTGGAGGTCACGCCGGATCTGGTTGGCCTGACTGACGTTGCCGAACTGCTTGGCTTTTCCAGGCAGTACATGCGCAAGGTGATGGTCAGCCGCGAGGCTTTTCCCGCGCCGGTGCATGACGGTAAGACCGCCATCTGGCATCTGGATTCAGTGCTGCACTGGCTGCGCGAGGTCGGCGTAAGCAAAATCCCTTTGCCGCTGCTGGAGCTTTCAGCGGTCACGCGGCAGTGCAACCTGCAGCGCGAGCTGGCGGCGCTCGACGCAGACCTGCAAAACCAGATTGGGCCGCTATAGCAGCGTGGGCTGGCGGTGAGCCGCTATCGTCATGGCGTTATCCAGTTTGCTACCAGCCTGTCGTCAAGAAGCTCGACGTTGCCCTGGGCCACGTTTCGCCCGCGGTGGAGCAGGCAGAAGCGGTCCGCCACGCGGCGAATGAAGGACAAACGCTGTTCGACAAGCAAAATCGTCAGGCCAAAGTCGCGGTTAATCCTGCGAATAATGCCGCCCAGCTCATGGATAAAACGCTGCCCGTGTCCAAAGGTGGGTTCATCCAGAATCAGCAGCTTTGGCTCGGTGACCAGCGCTCTGGCAAGCGCCAGCTGCTGTTGGAGATCGCCGTTCAGCTCGCCGCCGCGCGCGTAGCGCAATGCGTACAGCTCGGGGAAAAGGTCGTAAACCATACCGGGAATGGTGCGCGCCCGCTCGTTGCCCGCCAGCAGCGCAATCTGCAAATTTTCCTCAACGGAAAGCTGCGAGAAAATGCGTCGCTCCTGTGCGACATAGCTCATGCCAAGCGCGGCTCGTCCTTCAACGGGTTTGCTCAGCAAATCCTGGGGCGGCAGGCCCGCCTCATTCCAGACTATGCTGCCGCTGCTTATCGGCAGATAGCCGGTGATACAGTTCACCAGCGTGGTCTTGCCCATTCCCGGCGCGCCCAGCACGCAGGTGCATTCTCCTTTGGTCAGCTCAAGATCGAGATTCCATAAGATGTGGTTCTCACCATAAAACTGATTCACGGCGTGCAAACTCAACATGTGCATCTCCTCAAGACAGGTTAAGTACCTCTTCCACATCGCGGGCGCAGGCCGGCAATAAACCCCTATCACCACGGCGTCCTGCATCTCTCCCGAAGGAGGGGTTAGGTTTTTCAATACGTAATCTGCAATTCCCTTGCCATCTCCCGGCTGCGGCGCGGTAATGTCTTAACTTTGAGAATCGCCTCATAAATTTGGCTGACCTAAAACCTGCGGCCTACTACCTTGCCGCTTCGCTGCACTTGCCTGGTGCTGCCGCTTTGTCGTTTTTGGTGCAGATAAAGTAAAGAAAAGGGCATGATATATGCTTGATTTGTGAGCGGCATCATGGGTGTGACTAAGGCGAAATTGCCCCGGAAATAAGTAAAAAAAAAGGCGGAAAAAATTTTTCCGCGCTCGCACACCAAAAACAGGGACTTTTGCGGGCGGCTACCCGAAAGGGCTGGATGGACTTATCCACTATTCCTGTGGATAACCTTGTGCATTAGAGTTAGAAAACTATGGGTAAGCGAGAGCGGGCGCGGCCTGCGCGCGAATTGACGCGAAACCGGTCTTTTGGAAATATTTCTTTAAAATTAGATAGTTAAATAAAATCAATCCGTGTAAGAAAAGTGTCAAAGAAGCAGGTATCACTTTTATTACACTGCTTGACAAATGTTAAAAGCTGAAAAAATCTGGGGATAACCGTCATCTGATAGTGATAAATCCCGTCTTTGACGAAATTGTGTCCAAACCCGGCGAGGATTTGTCCGGCTAGCTGAGATTGTTCTGTACGTAACTGGTTTTTCATCCAGTATTTTTTACTGGCAAAAATCCCTATGCAGAGTAAAATTATCGTCCGGCCCGCTCGTCTCTTCATCAGGTAGCCATTCATGAGTAAAGCGTTCAAACTTAATTCCGCATTCAAACCCTCCGGCGATCAGCCAGCAGCCATTAAACGTCTGGAAGAGGGGCTGGAAGACGGCCTCGCCCACCAGACGTTGCTGGGGGTAACCGGGTCAGGTAAGACCTTTACCGTGGCTAACGTGATTGCCGATTTGCAACGCCCGACCATGGTGCTCGCCCCTAACAAAACGCTGGCGGCACAGCTGTATGGTGAGATGAAGGAGTTCTTCCCGGACAACGCCGTGGAATTCTTCGTTTCCTACTACGACTACTACCAGCCCGAGGCCTACGTCCCAAGCTCGGACACCTTTATCGAAAAAGACTCCTCGGTTAACGAACACATCGAGCAGATGCGCCTTTCGGCAACCAAAGCGCTGCTCGAACGCCGTGACGTCATCGTGGTGGCGTCCGTTTCCGCCATCTACGGCCTGGGCGACCCGGATCTCTATCTGAAAATGATGCTGCATCTCACCAAAGGGATGATCATCGATCAGCGCTCCATTCTGCGCCGTCTGACCGAGCTGCAATACAGCCGTAACGACCAGGCCTTCCAGCGCGGCACCTTCCGCGTGCGCGGCGAGGTGATAGACATCTTCCCGGCAGAGTCGGACGACATGGCCCTGCGCGTGGAGCTGTTTGACGAAGAGGTTGAACGCCTGTCGCTGTTTGACCCGCTAACCGGGCAGGTCGACCAGGCGATTCAGCGCTTTACCGTCTACCCCAAAACCCACTACGTCACGCCGCGCGAACGTATTTTGCAGGCGATGGAAGAGATCAAAGTTGAGCTGGCCGACCGCCGCAAGGTGCTGCTGGCTAACAACAAGCTGCTGGAAGAGCAGCGTCTGACCCAGCGCACCCAGTTCGATTTAGAAATGATGAACGAGCTGGGCTACTGCTCGGGCGTTGAAAACTACTCGCGCTTCCTTTCCGGGCGCGGTCCGGGCGAAGCGCCGCCTACGCTTTTTGACTATCTTCCCGCTGACGGCCTGCTGGTGGTGGACGAATCGCACGTCACCATTCCGCAGATTGGCGGCATGTATCGAGGCGACCGGGCGCGTAAAGAAACGCTGGTGGAATACGGCTTCCGCCTGCCGTCGGCGCTCGATAACCGTCCGCTAAAATTTGAAGAGTTCGAAGCGCTGGCACCGCAGACCATCTACGTCTCGGCGACGCCCGGCAACTACGAGCTGGAAAAATCCGGCGACGATATCGTTGACCAGGTTGTGCGCCCAACGGGCCTGCTTGACCCGATTATTGAAGTGCGCCCGGTGGCGACCCAGGTCGATGACCTACTGTCGGAGATCCGCAAGCGCGTAGAAATCAACGAGCGCGTGCTGGTCACCACGCTGACCAAACGCATGGCGGAAGATCTCACCGAATACCTCGAAGAGCACGGCGAACGCGTGCGCTACCTGCACTCGGACATCGACACCGTAGAACGCATGGAGATCATCCGCGATTTGCGCCTCGGCGAGTTCGATGTGCTGGTGGGCATCAACCTGCTGCGTGAAGGCCTGGATATGCCGGAAGTCTCGCTGGTGGCGATTCTGGACGCCGACAAAGAGGGCTTCCTTCGTTCCGAACGCTCGTTGATTCAGACCATCGGACGCGCGGCGCGTAACATCAACGGCAAGGCGATTCTCTACGGTGACAAAATCACCCCGTCAATGGCGAAGGCGATTGGCGAAACCGAGCGCCGCCGCGAGAAGCAGCAGCGCTACAACGAAGAAAACGGCATTACGCCGCAGGGCCTGAACAAACGCGTGGTTGATATTCTGGCGCTGGGCGAGGGGATGGCGAAAACCAAAGGCCGCCTGAAAAGCAAAGCGCGCAGCGTGATTGAAGACGATGAGGTGCTGCTGACGCCGAAAGCGCTACAGCAGAAAATCCATCAGCTTGAAGCGAAGATGCTGGAGCATGCTCAGAACCTCGAGTTCGAAGAGGCGGCACAGGTTCGCGACCAGCTGCATCAGCTGCGGGATTTGTTTATCGCGGCATCGTAGTGCGCGAGTCGATGTCGGGTGGCGGCATGCGCCTTACCCGACCTACGAAAATGTGGCTTCGTGCAATGTGTAGGTCGGGTAAGCGAAGCGCCACCCGACGCTTGCGGTGAATGGCATCATCCACCGTTTATCCCAATCTCTGCACCGCCTGCTCCAAAGCCTGGCGTAGCAAAACCCTATCGTGGCGGTAGGGAATATCGCTGGCCTCAAGCTGTTCCTGAATCACCACCCGGTCCTGCACGCTGGACACGTCCACGTGCGGCCCAACGACCACCGCGTCGATAATGCGTTTTCCGACGCGCTGCTCCATGATTTCCAGCTTCTCTTTTAGCGTCAGGCTGGCGGCGGCTACGCTCAGCTCGCGACCCAGATTGCCGATGTAAACCACCGGGGCAGGGGCGCGGCGCAGGGCCTGGTCCATATCCTCCAGCAGCAGCAACGGCATCAGGCTGGTGTAAAAACTGCCCGGGCCGATCAGGATAAGATCCGCTTCGGCAATCGCTTCCAGCGCTTCGCGGGTAGCGTGGGATTTCGGGTAAAGCATCAGCTCCTGCGGCGGTGAAGCAAGATTGTCGATATTCACTTCGCCATAGATAAAATGCCCGTCTGCATCGGTTGCCATGAGATCGACCGGCTGCTCGGACATCGGAATCAGCATTGCGTCCACTTTTAGCAGGCTGCGAATAAGATTGATGGCTTCCAGAGGCCGCACGCTCAGGTGATCCAGCGCCTTTAACATCAGGTTTCCGAGGTTATGCCCGGAAAGCTCGCCGTTACCGCCAAAACGATACTCAAACATCGCCGAAGCGACGCTCGGTTCGGTAATTAACTGATTTAAACAGTTCCGCATATCGCCCCAGGCAATGCCGCCTTCGGAGCGCCTGATGCGTCCTGTCGACCCCCCGTTATCCGTCGTGGTGACGATCCCCGTCAGGCGCGATCCTAACGTGGAAAGGGAGGACATCACGCGGCCAAGGCCGTGGCCGCCGCCGAGGGCTACCACCCGATCCAGGTCCGCAAACGTGCGACTGCGCATAGTTATTCCTTATGACGAATTATCCGGCTTAAGGTAGCGCAAAAGTTTCTAAAAGACGATTCTGGCACCGGGGATAATGATGTATATCAAGGTAAAAGTTCACTTTTCGCGTACTCTGTGGCGAAATTAAGCGATTAGTTCGTTATGTATAGATTTATATAACGAAAGCTGCTATGGCGAATGAACCCGGCACGCGCTACTATCGCTGTTACACACACTAAGCCTCTGAACCTAAGTCGCAAGATAAGGTGCTTTGGCCGTGACCCCCCCGGTCACCAGGGTGCAGAAAGAAATGCCTGCATCTCCCGTATTTGGAAAGGTGTATATGTCATCCCAACTGACCGATGCGTTTGCGCGCAAGTTTTTCTATTTGCGCCTTTCGATTACCGACGTTTGCAATTTCCGTTGCAACTACTGCCTGCCCGATGGCTACAAGCCGCACGGCGTGGCAAACAAAAGCTTTCTTAACGTCGATGAAATTCGCCGTGTCACCCGCGCCTTTGCCGCCTTGGGTACTGAAAAAGTACGCCTGACGGGGGGCGAACCCTCTTTGCGCCGCGACTTCCCCGATATTATCGCCGCCGTTCGTGAAAATCCGTCTATTCGCCAGCTTGCCGTCACCACCAACGGCTATCGCCTCGCGCGTGATATCCAGCAGTGGCGGGATGCGGGCCTGACCGCAGTAAACGTCAGCGTAGACAGCCTCGATGCGCGCCAGTTTCACGCGATTACCGGACAGGACAAATTCCGCCAGGTGATGGACGGCATCGACGCCACCTTTGCCGCCGGTTTTGAGCGCGTCAAGGTCAACACCGTCCTGATGCGCGGCGTGAACAGCCACGAGCTGGACACCTTCCTCACCTGGATCAAACCGCGCCCCATTCAGCTACGCTTTATCGAACTGATGGAAACGGGCGACGGCGGCGAACTGTTCCGTAAATATCATGTTTCCGGCACCACTATCCGCGACCAGCTCCTTCAGCGCGGCTGGGTGCAGAAGCTCCGAGGCCGCAGCGACGGCCCGGCGCAGGTCTTTTGTCATCCGGATTATGAGGGTGAAATTGGCCTCATCATGCCCTATGAAAAAGACTTTTGCGCAACCTGCAACCGCCTGCGCGTCTCGTCTATCGGCAATCTGCACCTGTGCCTGTTCGGCGACGGCGGCATCTCGCTGCGCGATCTGCTGGCGTCTGACGCGCAGAGCGAAGAGCTGGAAGCACGCATTTCCTCGGCGCTCGCCCAAAAGAAACAAACCCATTTTCTGCATGACGGTCATACCGGCATCACTCAGAACCTGTCCTATATTGGTGGATAGCGTCAAAAACAAGGAGAAGAAGTATGAGTCAGGTAAGCGAAGCGTTTATCCCGGCACGTATTGCCATTTTGACTGTCTCCAGTCGTCGTGGCGAAGAGGATGACACCTCCGGCCACTATCTGCGCGAGTCGGCCACTGAAGCGGGCCACGAAATCGTCGATAAAGCCATCGTGAAGGAAAACCGTTACGCCATTCGCGCCCAGGTTTCCCAGTGGATCGCAAGCGACGACGTGCAGGTTGTCTTGATCAACGGCGGCACGGGTTTTACCGACGGTGACCAGGTGCCCGAGGCGCTGCTGCCGCTGTTTGACCGCGAGGTAGAAGGCTTTGGCGAGCTATTCCGCATGCTCTCCTATGAAGAAATCGGCACCTCCACGCTGCAATCTCGCGCGGTAGCGGGCATCGCCAACCGGACGCTGATTTTCGCCATGCCGGGGTCGACCAAGGCCTGCCGTACCGCATGGGAAAACATCATCGTGCAGCAGCTGGACGCGCGCCTGCGCCCGTGCAACTTCCATCCACACATCAAGAAATAAGCTATGTCGCAACTGACCCACATTAACGCCGCAGGCGAAGCGCACATGGTTGACGTTTCCGCCAAATCCGAAACCGTACGCGAAGCGCGCGCGGAGGCTTTTGTCACTATGCGCGCCGAAACGCTCGCCATGATAGTCAGCGGCAGCCACCACAAGGGCGACGTGTTCGCCACGGCGCGCATTGCCGGTATTCAGGCCGCCAAACGCACATGGGAGCTGATCCCGCTTTGCCATCCGCTGCTGCTGAGCAAGGTCGAAGTGAATCTGGAAGCCGAGCCGGAGCATAACCGAGTGCGCATCGAATCGGTCTGCCGCCTGACGGGCAAAACCGGCGTCGAAATGGAAGCGCTGACCGCCGCCTCGGTGGCTGCGCTAACCATCTACGACATGTGTAAAGCCGTGCAGAAAGATATGGTGATTGGCCCGGTTCGCCTGCTGGCGAAAAGCGGCGGAAAATCGGGCGACTTTACGGTTGAAAGCAAGGTGGAAGCCAATGATTAACGTCCTGTTTTTTGCTCAGGTCCGCGAGCTGGTGGACTGCGACAGGCTACAGCTGGACGCCAGCTACGACGACGTTGAGCAGCTGCGGGCTACGCTTGCGGCCAAAAGCGACCGCTGGGCGCTGGCATTGGAGTCCGGCAAGCTGCTGGCTGCGGTAAACCAGACGCTGGTAAGCTTTGAGCACAAGCTTGCCGACGGCGACGAAGTCGCTTTCTTCCCACCGGTTACCGGAGGCTAAGGCCATGGACAACACCCGCATCCGCGTCAGCCATGACAACTTCAGCGTGGGCGACGAATACCAGTGGCTGTCGCAGTGCGATGAAGACGGCGCGGTCGTGACCTTTACCGGCAAGGTGCGCAACCACAATCTCGGCGACAGCGTGAGCGCGCTGACCCTCGAACACTATCCCGGCATGACGGAAAAAGCGCTGGCTGAAATCGTTGCCGAGGCGCGCGCCCGCTGGCCCCTGCAGCGCGTAAGCGTCATTCACCGCATCGGCGAACTGTGGCCGGGCGATGAAATCGTTTTTGTCGGCGTGACGGGCGCGCACCGCAGCTCTGCGTTCGAAGCGGCGCAGTTTATAATGGATTACCTGAAAACCCGCGCGCCGTTCTGGAAGCGCGAAGCGACGCCGGAAGGCGACCGCTGGGTGGAAGCGCGGGAAACCGATAAGCAGGCGGCCAAACGCTGGTAGGAGGCACGCCGTTGGAGTTGTGTTAATCTTAAGCATGGTAGGCTTTTAAGCCTGAAATCAGGTTAACGCAATTTACAGAGGTAGCATCATGGATCGATTCCCCCGCTCCAATGACACAATCGTTCAGCAGGCGCGTACCGGCCTGCAGGCTTACATGGCGCAGGTTTACGGCTGGATGACCTGCGGGCTGTTACTGACCGCGTTTGTCGCCTGGTATGCCGCCAACACGCCGGCGGTAATGGAGTTTGTCTTCTCCAGCAAAATCACCTTCTTTGGTTTGATTATCGCCCAGCTGGCGCTGGTGTTTGTGCTTTCGGGCATGGTGCAGCGCCTGAGCGCGGGTATGGCCACCACGCTGTTTATGCTTTACTCCGCGCTGACGGGGCTTACGCTCTCCAGCATCTTCATCGTCTACACCTATTCGTCTATCGCCAGCACCTTCGTGGTAGCGGGCGGTATGTTCGGCGCGATGAGCCTGTACGGCTACACCACCAAGCGCGACCTGAGCGGCTTAGGCAACATGCTGTTTATGGCGCTGATCGGTATCGTGCTGGCTTCGCTGGTTAACATCTGGCTGAAAAGCAGCGCGCTGATGTGGGCGGTGACCTATATCGGGGTGATCGTGTTCGTCGGCCTGACGGCGTACGACACGCAGAAGCTGAAAAACATCGGCGAGCAGATTGACGTGCGCGATACGCAAAACATGCGTAAGTATTCCATCCTGGGCGCGCTGACGCTGTATCTGGACTTCATCAACCTGTTCCTGATGCTGCTGCGGATTTTCGGCAACCGTCGCTGATTATCAGATGTCGGGTGGCGCTAGCGCTTACCCGACCTACAAAAGCTGACCGTTGAGGTGTCGGGTGGCGCTGCGCTTACCCGACCTACCGATGTCCGAAATGTGAGGTGGATGAGCGAACGCGCCATCCACCTTTTTCTTTACGAACTCCCCGCCATCTTTTGCTCGTTCTTCGCCCGCATTTTCTTCGCCCGGCTCTCAAGCCAGAGATAGCAAACGATCGCCAGCAGCAGCGGGGCGATGAAATAGAGCAGGCGATAGGCCAGCAGCGCGGCGATAATCGTGCCGTGGCTGACGTGTTCCCCGGCCAGCAGCGCGATAAACACCGCTTCCAGCACGCCGATGCCCGCCGGAATATGCACGATAACCCCGGCAATACTGCTCACCAGCAGCTCGCCCAGCACGAAGAAATAGTTCACGTCCTGCCCCATCAGCAGCCAGATAATTGCCCCCATCACCATCCAGTTGGCGCTGGAAATCGCCATCTGCGCCAGCGCGAATTTGAACGACGGCAGCACCAGCCGCTGGCCGCGAATAGTCGCGTGGCGGTGTTTGGCAAAGGCGCAAAACCACAGATAGACCGCGATAATCGCCAGCAGCACGATGCCAAGAATGCGCAGCGTGCCTTCGTCGATGTACCAGTGATTCGGCAACTGAACCACGCCGATGGTGAAAATCACCCCGGCAAGCAGGATATACCCCAGCCAGTTGGTGGAAATGCTCAGCGAAAAAATCCGCGTGATGGTGCTGCCGGGCAGCCCCAGGCGCGAATAAAGCCGGTAGCGCATGCCGATGCCGCCGACCCAGGTGCTGAGCGTCAGGTTAAAGGCGTAACAGATAAACGAAACCAGCATCACCTGGCGTTTGGCGAGCTTGTGTCCGCAGTACGAGCGGGCCAGCAGATCGTAGCAGCCGTAAAGCAGATAGCTGACGATCACCAGCCCGACCGCGCTTAGCAGCACCATGCGGTTATAGTTGCGAATCACCTTCCAGACTTCCTGCCAGTCAACCTTAGTGGCGTAGACCACCAGCAGGGCAATCACGGCGATGAAAAACAGCCAGGTGAGGATCTTCTTTGCCTTTCGCCATTTCGGGTGCGCGTGCGACATCAGGATTTTACCTCCTGATTATCCGTATCCACCCGGTCCTGGGTTTCCATCTCCGGCTGTACCGGCGGCTCTACGAGCGACAGGCGAGGGGTGTGCGCAGGCAGCCAGCCGACCATCGCCGGGAAGTGGCGCAAAAAGTGGAACGCCAGCACGCTTTTCCCGAGGTTCCACCAGGTGCGTTTTGGCAGCATCGATTCGTCTACCTTCTGGCAGTCTTGGGCGATAAGGGTATTCAGGTTCTCGCCCAGGGTCGCGTTGAACGCCTTATCGTAAATAATCAGATTTGCCTCGAGATTCAGCGACAGGCTGAGCGGGTCAAGGTTGCTCGATCCGACGGTCGCCCAGTGGTCGTCCATAATGGCGACCTTGCCGTGCAGCGGGCGGCGCGTGTACTCAAATACCTCAACGCCGGATTTCACCAGGTAGTTATACAGCAGCCGCGCGCCCACTTTGACGATCGGCATATCCGGTTCCCCCTGAACCACCAGCTTCACCTTTACGCCCCGGCGGGCGGCGCTGCGCATCGCGTGCAGCAGACGATAGCCTGGGAAGAAGTAGGCGTTGGCGATAATCACCTCCTGCTTCGCGTTGCTGAGCATTTTCAGGTAGTAGCGCTCGATATCGTCGCGGTGCTGGTCATTATCGCGCCAGACGAACAGCGCCTGCGCCTCGCCCGGCTTCAGGTTGTCATGGGCCGGATTGTGGCGCTTGCCCCACCAGCGGCGGGTGGCGTCGTGCCCAGGCAGGTTGGAAATCACGTACCGATAGATGTCGTCGACCACCGGGCCTTCCACCCTGACGGCATAATCCTGCTTCGCTTCCGGGCCGTAGTCGATCATGTGCTCGGCGGAATAGTTGATGCCGCCGACGAACGCCAGCTCGCCGTCCACCACCACTATCTTGCGGTGCATGCGGCGGAACAGGTTGGTGCGCATGCCGAAGATCAGCGGACGCGGATCGTAATAGCGGAACTTCACCCCGGCGGTCGTGAGTTCGCTAACAAAGCCGTCGCTCAAATCCGGCGAGCCGTAGCCGTCGAGCAGGACTTCCACGCTCACGCCGCGTCGCGCCGCGTCCAGAATCACCTCGTGTAGCCGTTTACCCACGTCGTCTTCAAACCAGATAAAGGTTTCGAGAATCACTTTGCTGCGGGCATTTTTAATTGCCTCAAAGACCGCCGGAAAATACTGGTCACCGTTTTCCAGCAGTTCGATGCGGTTGCCGTCGCGCCAGTTGTTTTTCATATATGGATCTCCACGGCAAGGGGGGCATGGTCGGACAGGCGTCGCCACTGACGCAGGTTGATAGTGGCAGGCGAGCTAACGCGCGCGTGCTTAACGTAAATGCGGTCGAGGCGCAGCAGCGGCAGGCCCGCCGGGAAGGTGCGGGCAGGGCGGCCGTGTGCGCGGGTAAACACTTCATCAAGACCGGCGCGGTTTTTTAACAGATGGTTGGCTTTTTGCCGCCAGTCGTTAAAATCACCTGCGACCACCACCGGCTCGCCTTCAGGGAGCTGGTTCACCAGATCGCATAGCATTTTCAATTGCTCCTGCCGGTGCCGCTCGTGCAGCCCAAGGTGGACGCAGATCACGTGTACGTGAATGCTTTCGTTGGGCACGTTGATCTGGCAGTGCAGCATGCCGCGCTTTTCATGGCCTTCAACGGATATGTCGCGGTTATCGAACCGGGTGATAGGCAGGCGCGAAAGCACCGCGTTGCCGTGGTGGCCTTCGGGGTAAACGGCGTTGCGCCCGTAGGCGAAGTCGTCCCACACGGTATCGGCCAGAAACTCATAGTGGCTGGTGTCGGGCCAGTTCTCGAAGCGCGTGGAGTGCGCCTCATGTGCGCCCATAACTTCCTGAAGGCAGACGATATCTGCCCCTACGGTGCGCACCGCGTCGCGTAGCTCCGGCAGAATAAAACGTCGGTTAAAGGTGGTGAAGCCTTTGTGTGTATTAATCGTGAGCACTTTAAAGGAAAAGCGCGGAGTATGTTGCGTCATGCCGCTCCCGGTCTTTTTGTTATCCTGATGAAAATAAAGTGTAGTCTTTGTCACAAAAAGAGGGCGGGATGCGGAATTTTCCGTACACTGGCGTACTCTGAAGAACAGGAAAATATATGCCGGGAGTGAATACATGAAGTGGCAACAGCGCGTGCAGGTGAAAACCGGCCTGACTTGTTGGCAGATTATGCTGCATTTGATGGTTGTGGTCGCACTGGTCGCAGGCTGGAAAATGAAGGCGCTAATTCCCGTTGGCGTAGGCCTGTGCCTGCTTTATGTCGCAACGGTCATCCTGATGTTTGTCTTCCAGCGCTTCCACAGCGGCAGGCTGCGCGACATCGGCGACTTCCTCGAAGAACTCACCACCACCTGGTATTTCGGCTCGGCGATGATCGCCCTGTGGCTGCTGTCCCGAGTGGTTGAAAGCAATTTACTGATAGCGGTAGCAGGCCTCGTCATGATTGCCGGGCCCGCTGTGTACTCCCTGCTCGCCAAAGACAAGTCAGGCGATTTTGCGACGAAACATCCAGTACGCCGCTGATCCCGTCGTGGCCGCAATCACCAGCAGCGGCCACACGCTTCCCCACACGATGTCAAAGCTCGCGTCCTTCAGGTAAATCTGCTTGGTAATGTCCGTGAAGTGGCGAATCGGGTTAACCCAGGTCAAATTCTGTAGCCACACCGGCATGTTCTCCACCGGCGATACGTATCCCGACAGCAAAATCGCCGGCATCATAAAGACAAACACCCCGATAAACGCCTGCTGCTGGGTCGAGCACAGCGCGGAAATCAGTAGCCCGAATCCCACCAGCGACAGCCCGTAAATCAGCATCGTGAAATAGAACAGCAGCACCGAGCCGGAGAAGGGGATTTTATACCCCCAGATCCCCACGCCCAGCACGATGGTGGCCTGGGCGATAGCGACAATCTGCGCCGGAACGGCCTTGCCGACGAAGATTTGCCAGGTGGCAAGCGGTGACACCAGAAGCTGGTCGAGCGTGCCCTGTTCGCGCTCGCGGGCGACCGAAAGCGACGTCACGATCATCACGCCGATGGTGGTTATCATGGCGATAAGCGACGGCACCACGAACCACTTATAGTCGAGATTCGGGTTATACCAGTTGCGCACCACCAGCTCGCTGTTGTTCGGCTTGGGTTGCCCGGTCATCAGCTCCAGCTGGTAGTTCTTCACGATCTGCTGGAGGTAGTTGGCGGCAATTTGCGCGCTGTTGGAGTTGCGGCCGTCGAGAATAATTTGCAGCTTCGCGGGCTGCAGGCTTGCCAGATCGCGCGAGAAGTCCGCCGGGAAGCGAATCAGCAGCAGCGCCTTCTGGTTATCGATCGTCGGCTGGATTTCCTGCGGGTTTTTTAGCAGCAGAACGTGGCTGAAGGCTTTAGCGCGCGCAAAGCGCTGCGTCAGCTCCACGGAATGGCTGCCGTTGTCCTCGTTATAAACGGCGATGGTGGCATTAGTCACCTCAAGCGTGGCGGCAAACGGGAACAGCACCACCTGTAGCACCACGGGCAGGATCAGGATGGCGCGGGTCTGCGGCTCCCGCAGCAGGGACTGTAGCTCTTTGCGAATCAAGGTCCATAGTCGATGAAACATAGCTTTCCCTTAATCGAGGCGACGCTTGGTTTTCAGCGCCGTGAGGCCGATAAACATCACCGCCGAAGCAATCAAAAACAGCACGTTGACCACCAGCACCGTGGCGATATTGCCCGCCAGGAACAGGCTTTGCAGCGTGCTGACGAAATAGCGGGCGGGTATAACGTAGGTCACGGCGCGAATGACGGCGGGCATGCTGTCAATCTGGAAGATAAAGCCCGACAGCATGATCGACGGCAGAAACGCCGCGTTCAGCGCCACCTGGGCGGCGTTAAACTGGTTGCGCGTGATGGTCGAAATCAGCAGGCCCATACCGAGCGTGCTGAGCAAAAACAGGCTGGTTATCAGGAACAAAAGCAGCAGCGAGCCGCGATAGGGCACGCCGAGAATAAACACCGAAACCAGCATACACAGCAGCATCGCCAGCATGCCCAGCACGTAATAGGGCAGCAGCTTGCACAGCAGCAGCTCGGTGCGCGTCACCTGGGTTGAAAGCAGCGCCTCCATGGTGCCGCGCTCCCACTCACGCGCCACCACCAGCGACGTCAAAATCGCGCCGATAACGGTCATGATGATGGTTATCGCGCCGGGAATAATAAAGTGCTGGCTGATGGCGGCGGGGTTAAACCAGTAGCGCAGCTGCACGTCAATCAGCGGCTCGAAGCTTTCGCCCCGGTCCTCTGCGCGCTGCTGCTGCCAGATCTGCCAGATGCCTTCTATATAGCCCTGCACGAAGTTTGCCGTGTTAGGCTCGCTGCCGTCGGTAATCACCTGTAGCGGCGCGTTTGCACCGGCGCGCGCCATGTTCTGCGCGAAGTCGGTGGGAATGACCACCATGCCGCGAATTTTCCCGGCCTGCATCAGTTGAATCAACTCGTGACGGTTGTCGCTAATCGTCGGCTGAATGTAGGGCGATGCGCTGATGGTATGGGCGAAATCCAGCGCCTCTTCGCTCTGCTGTTCAAGCAAAACCCCGACGTGCAGGCGGCTGGAATCCAGGTTAATGCCGTAGCCGAAGATAAACAGCAGCAGAAGGGGGATCACGACCGCAATCAGCCAGCTGCTGGGGTCGCGCACAATTTGGCGCGTTTCCTTTACGCACAGGGCGCGCACCCGTCGCCAGGAGAGAATTTTATGTTCGCTCATGCTCGTGCTCCTTATCCCACGCGTTTATCAGCGTGATAAACGCCTGTTCCATGGTCGGGTCGGGCTGCTCGTCGTCGGCCGCCTGCTGCTTAAGGTCGTCCGGCGTGCCGCTGGCGATAAGCTTGCCGCGATACACCAGGCCGATGCGGTCGCAGTATTCCGCTTCGTCCATAAAGTGCGTGGTGACCATCACCGTCACGCCTTTTTCCACCATGCTGTTGATGTGCAGCCAGAATTCGCGGCGCGTGATCGGGTCAACGCCCGAAGTCGGCTCGTCGAGAAACAGAATATCCGGCTCGTGCATCAGCGAGCAGGCCAGCGCCAGGCGCTGTTTGAAGCCGAGCGGCAGAGAGTCCGTGGCGCTGTTAAAGATCGGCTGGAGGTTGAACGCCTCGCTCATGCGGCGGATTTTCTCCTCCTGCGCCTTTCCGCGCAGGCCGTACACGCCCGAGAAGAAGCGCAGGTTCTGCGCCACCGTCAGGTTGCCGTACAGCGAGAACTTCTGCGCCATATAGCCAAGGTGCTGGCGCGCCTTGCCGGAGCTGGTTTTCAAATCCATATCCAGCACCAGCGCCTTGCCGGAGGTGGGCACCAGCAGCCCGCACATCATTTTGAACGTGGTGGATTTGCCCGCGCCGTTTGGCCCGAGCAGGCCGAAGATCTCGCCGCGCTGCACGGTAAAATCAACGTGGTCGGTCGCGGCGAAATCGCCGAATTTCTTGGTAAGCTGTTTTGCCTCGATCACCGTTTCGTCGTGGCTGCCTTCAACGGTATGCAGGATCTCCCCAAGCGGCGATTCCTGGGTGCCGGTGCCGCCCAGCAGGTCGATAAAAGCGTCTTCGAAGCGCGGGTCGGTCTGCGCGATGCGGTCTGGCGGCAGGTTTAGCGCCTGCGCCAACTCGTCGACCGTCGCATCCTTCGCCAGAATCAGGCGCACCGACCGGCCCTGAATCACGCCGTCGCTTATCTGTGGCAGCTTCAGCGCCCGCTGTAGCAGCTTACGGTTGTTTTCGTCACCGTTGCTGACCAGCAGCGAGCGTCCGGCCATTTTGCGCGTCAGCTCCTTCGGCGCGCCGTGGTAAAGCAGCTCGCCCTCGTTCATCAGCAGCACGTCGCGGCACTGTTCCGCCTCGTCGAGATAGGAGGTGCTCCACAGAATCAGCATGCCTTCGCCCGCAAGCTCGTGCACCATCTGCCACAGCTCGCGGCGCGATATCGGGTCTACGCCCACGCCCGGCTCGTCGAGCAGCAGCACCCTGGGCTGGCCGACCAGCGTACAGGCGAGGCCGAGCTTCTGCTTCATGCCGCCGGACAGCTTGCCCGCCAGCCGCGTGGTGAATGGCCCAAGCGAGGTAAACTCCAGCAGGCGCCTGAAGGTTTTCTCGCGCTCATCGCCCGTAATGCCGCGCAGGTCGGCATAGAGATTAAGGTTTTCCATCACCGTCAGGTCTTCGTACAGGCCGAATTTTTGCGGCATATATCCCAAAACGGCGTGCAGGGCGCGGTCGTCTGTAATCGGGTCTAGCCCGATGACGCTTGCGCTGCCCTCCGTCGGCTTCAGCAGGCCCGCCAGCATCCTCATTAGCGTCGTTTTGCCCGCGCCGTCTGGCCCCACCAGGCCGGTGACTTCCCCCGCGTGGATTACACACTCGAGGCTTGCCACCGCCGGTTTTTCCAGCTCCGGGAAGCTCTTCATCAGCCCCTGAAGGCGGATGATGCCGCTGTCATCGTGGCTCATGCTGGTTTCCATCGTTAAAGCTCACGGTGACCGGCATCCCCTGGCGCAGGGAGTCGTCCGCGTCGGTGACGATGATGCGCAGGCGATAGACTAAATCGGTGCGCAGGTCGGGCGTTTCCACGGTTTTAGGCGTGAACTCGGCGGTAGGGGAGACAAAGCCAATCTTGCCGTGATAGGGCTTATCGGGACGCCCGTCGGTGTAGATCTGCACTTCGGTGCCGGGCGTCGCGCGGTTAAGGCTGACTTCGTTGACGTAGGCGCGCACCCAGACCGGGCGCGTCAGGGAAAGGGTTAACACCGTGCTGCCCGCGTTAAGCATGCTGCCAGGCTCTACCGCGCGGGTCAGCAGCGTGCCGTCAGACGGGGCGATAAGCGTGGTGTCCTGTAAATCCAGGCGGGCCTGGGCAAGCTGCGCCTCGGCCTGCTGGAGGCTGGCCTGCGCCTGGGCGATTTCCTGCGGGCGGTTACCGGTACGATACTGGCTCAGCTTGTCGCGCGCGGCTTTCAGCGTGGCCTTTGCCTGGTCGCTTGAGGAGCGGGCGTTTTCCAGATCGTTGGCGGAAATCACGCGTCTTGCCCACAGCCCCTGCTGGCGCTGGTAGAAGTTCTGCGCGTAGTCGTAGGCGGCCTGCGCCTGATTCACCTGCGCCGCGGCCTGGGCGATTTCTTCGTCACGGTAGCCTGCAATAACCAGGTCAAACTTCGCCTGCGCCGCCGCGACGTTGGCCTCGGCCTGCTGTAAGGCGTTCTGATACGGCCCTTTGTCCAGCTCGCCGAGCGTTTCACCGGCTTTGATGGCGTCGCCTTCGTCGACCTGAAGCGCGGCAAGCCGCCCGCCGACGCGGAAGCTCAGGTTAACGGTGCGAATGTCCACGTTGCCAAACAGCTGCAGCGGCCTTTCTCGTTCGCTTTGATACCACATCCAGCCGCCGACGCAGGCGGCCACCAGCGCGATTATCACTATGAGGGCAACAAGGGGCTTTTTGTTCTTCATCGCACGATCTTCCTCACTTAGACAATCCCTGCAGGATGAAATCGACGTGGCTTAGCACCACGCCGCTGATTTGCTGCACGCCCGGCCGGTCGAAGGTGGTCCAGCCGGTGCGGAGTAAAATCGTTTCGCGCCCCAGCCGGAAGGCGAGCACCTGTCCGAGCAGCGCGTGGGTGTGCAAAATGGTTTCGGTATCCAATGGGTCACGCCCGGTATAGCGGCCCACGAGGCTCGTCAGGTGGGCGTGCATCGGCGCAATCACCCGGTCGTGAATAAGCTGGTAGGCGGGCGTCGGGGAGAGCTGCTCGCGGGAGATAAACTTGCTCAGGTTCAACGTTTCGTCGGCGGTGAGCAGGTTAATCATGTGCGTGCAGGCGGTGTGGATAAGCTCGCGGATTTCCGCTTTGTCCGGCTCGGGCTTGCGAAGAATCGCCTCGGCGGCCTGCACGTGCGGCTGAAAGTTGTGGTTGATAAAATCCGCGATCCACCCGGCGCAGGCCATATACAGCTCTTCCTTCGAGCCGAAGTAATAGGTGATGGCCGCGATGTTTTGCCCGGCAAGGGCGGCGATATCGCGCGTGGTGGCGTGCAGTCCGTATTCGCCAAACTGCGCGATGGCGGCGTTAATCAGGGTGTTTTTTGCCTGTTCACCGCGTGAGGTGACGGGCGTCGGCGTGGTGGGCATACCGACCTCTTAAAAAGTTAATCAATCGATTGATTAAGAGTAGGCCGTAAGGCTCGGACTGTCTAGCGGCGAATATTTGTTCTGTGAATGTGCCCCAAAAAGAGAAATTGTGCGGAGTATCACAAAAGATGCTACACTGCGCCCCTTATGGCACCGTGGTTTGTGCCCCTCTACTCGCCAGGATGCTGGCGTCATATGAACCCCTGGAAACTACACCGCGCCTCGCGGTCAGGGCGATTCTGGAGTACCTATGTCTTTTGATTCTCTCGGCCTGAATGCCGATATTCTGCGTGCGGTGGAAGAGCAGGGCTATCGCGAGCCTACCCCAATCCAACGCCAGGCGATCCCGGTAGTTTTAGCAGGCCGCGACCTGATGGCCAGTGCCCAGACCGGCACCGGCAAAACCGCAGGTTTTACCCTGCCGCTGCTGCAGCGTCTGGTAGACAATCAGCCGCATGCCAAAGGCCGTCGCCCGGTGCGCGCCCTGATCCTCACGCCAACCCGTGAGCTGGCCGCCCAAATCGGCGAAAACGTGCGTGACTACAGCAAATATTTAGATATCCGCTCGCTGGTGGTTTTCGGCGGCGTGAGCATTAACCCGCAGATGATGAAGCTGCGCAGCGGCGTTGACGTGCTGGTGGCAACCCCTGGCCGCCTGCTGGATCTGGAACACCAGAATGCCGTCAAACTCGACCAGGTAGAAATCCTCGTCCTTGATGAAGCCGACCGCATGCTGGACATGGGCTTCATCCACGACATCCGTCGCGTGCTGGCAAAACTGCCCGCCCGCCGTCAGAACCTGCTGTTCTCCGCCACCTTCTCTGACGACATCAAGGGCCTGGCTGAAAAGCTGCTGCACAACCCGGAAGAAGTCTCCGTGGCGCGCCGCAACACCGCTTCTGAGCAGGTGACTCAGCACGTTCATTTCGTTGATAAGAAACGTAAAAGAGAACTTCTGTCGCAGATGATTGGCGAAGGCAACTGGCAGCAGGTGCTGGTCTTCACCCGTACCAAACACGGTGCTAACCATCTGGCTGAACAGCTGGGTAAAGACGGCATCACCGCCGCCGCTATCCACGGTAACAAGAGTCAGGGCGCTCGTACCCGCGCGCTGGCCGATTTCAAATCCGGCGGCATTCGCGTGCTGGTGGCAACGGATATCGCGGCCCGCGGCCTGGATATCGAAGAGCTGCCGCACGTCGTAAACTACGAGCTGCCAAACGTGCCGGAAGACTACGTGCACCGCATCGGCCGTACCGGCCGCGCTGCGGCTACCGGTGAAGCGCTGTCGCTGGTCTGTGTTGATGAACACAAACTGCTGCGCGACATCGAACGCCTGCTCAAGCGCGAAGTGCCGCGCATGGCGATTCCGGGTTACGAAGTGGATCCGTCCATTCCTGCCGAGCCGATCGTTAACGGTCGTCAACAGCAGCGCGGCGGCGGTCGTGGCAACGGCGGCGGTCAGGGTCAGGGCCAGCGTCGTGGCGGCAACGGCAGCAGCGCGCCGTCCGACCGCAGCAGCGCACCGCGTCGCCAGTCTCGCCCACAGGGCGATGGCGCAGCAAAACCGGCAGGCGCGAACGGGCGTCGTCGTGCACCGCGCAAACCGGCTGCATCTAACTAAAAATCAGTCCTCGTAGGTCGGGTAAGCGTAGCGCTACCCGACATTCTCGGTGGATGGCGCTACGCTTATCCACCCTACGAGCTTTTTACCGGAACAATTTATGCGTGTGCTTCTTGCGCCGATGGAAGGGGTTCTCGACTCGCTGGTTCGAGAGCTGCTGACCGAGGTTAATGACTACGACCTGTGCATCACCGAATTTCTTCGCGTGGTCGATCAGCTTTTACCGGTAAAATCCTTTCATAAACTCTGCCCTGAACTACTGCATAACAGCCGAACCCCTTCGGGGACGTTGGTGCGCGTGCAGCTTCTGGGGCAGTACCCGCAGTGGCTCGCTGAAAATGCCGCAAGAGCCGTTGAGCTTGGCTCTTGGGGCGTCGATCTCAACTGCGGCTGCCCCTCTAAGCTGGTTAACGGCAGCGGCGGCGGGGCGACGCTGTTAAAAGACCCTGAACTGATTTATCGCGGCGCGAAAGCGATGCGTGAAGCGGTGCCTGCACAACTCCCGGTGACGGTTAAAATTCGCCTCGGCTGGGATAGCGGCGCGCGCCAGTTTGAAATCGCCGACGCGGTACAGCAGGCGGGCGCAACCGAGCTCGTCGTTCACGGCCGCACTAAAGAAGACGGCTACAGGGCCGAGCTGATTAACTGGGCGGCCATCGGCGAAATCCACCAGCGTCTGTCTATTCCGGTCATCGCCAACGGTGAAATCTGGGACTGGCAGAGCGCACAGGCGTGCATGGCGGCAACCGGCTGCGACGCGGTGATGATCGGGCGCGGCGCGCTGAACGTGCCGAACCTCAGCAGGGTTATCAAATACAACGAACCGCGCATGCCGTGGCCGGACGTCGTCAGGCTGCTGCAAAAATACAGCCAGCTTGAAAAGCAGGGCGATACGGGGATGTACCACGTTGCGCGTATCAAACAGTGGCTGGGCTATTTGCGCAAAGAGTACGTTGAGGCAACGGAGCTGTTCACCGAGATCCGCACGCTTAAAAGCTCGGCGGCAATTGGTCAGGCAATTAACGGCCTTTAATTAAATGAACCGCTAAGAGTAAGCCATTAAAAAAATAGAGGCGGCTCACAGACTATTTAACCAGGCATTGCTATTGCTCTGGTAATGCTTATTATCGGCATCGCAAATACAACTGGATTGTTACTGCTTCGGCAGGCAAAACCTGACTCATCTCTTCTGAGATGGTCAGGTTTTTTTGTTTTTGCGCCTAATGAATATAAAAGGCACGGCTTTACGCGAGATAAAAATCGTGGCGGCCAGCTATTGCCTGAATCTAACTACCTATTGCTCGCTTACCTTCGGGGTATTGATATGGATATTAAGTCACGCTATCTATTAGGTCTGGCGCTAATAGCGCCGGTCGCTTTTCCAACTTTTGCACAGCAGGTCGGTAAATTAACCGTTGAGCAGCGACTCGAACTGCTGGAAAAAGATCTGCGCGAAACTAAGCAGGAGCTGAAATATTATAAATCTCAGGCCAGGAATAATAATATTGATGCGCCAGATGTTTTAGCCTCGCAAACCACCCGGCCGACCGAGGTCGTCGTTTCCTCCTCCACGGTAACCGGCGCGACCGCCGCCATGCCGCTAAAAGACTTCAGCAAATACGTCAAAGACGAAATTGGCTTTAGCTACAGCGGCTACTTCCGTTCCGGCTGGGCCACCACCACCAAAGGCGCGCCGAAATCCTGGGCAATCGGCTCGCTGGGCCGCCTGGGCAACGAATACTCCAGCTGGTTTGATCTGCAGCTGTCGCAGCGGGTTTATAGCGAAGGCGATAAATCGGTGTATGCCGTGGTGCTGATGGACGGTAACGTCGGCCAGCAATACTCGGCGGGCTGGTTCGGTGACAACCAGAACAACGAGAATTTCCTCCAGTTTTCAGATATCTATGTTTCGGCAAAAGGCTTCCTGCCCTTTGCGCCAGAGGCCGACCTGTGGGTGGGCAAACATCAGCTACCGAAGTATGAAGTACAGATGCTGGACTGGAAAACCCAGCGCACCGATGCCGCAGGCGGGATCGGTATTGAGAACCTGAAGGCGGGCGGCGGCAAGCTGGATATCGCGCTGCTGCGTGAGGACGTGGACGGCTACAATCGCGACTTGAGCCAGTCGCAGAAGCTCAACGTCAACACCATCGACGCCCGCTATAAGGAAATTCCGCTCTGGGACGGGGCCGAGCTTATGCTCAACGGCCGCTATGCCATGGCCAATCAGACGGACGAACAGAAAGACAACGAAAATAACAACGGCTACTACCGCTGGAAAGATACCTGGATGGTGGGCACCGCGCTGAAGCAGAAATTTGACGCAGGCGGATTTAATGAATTTAGCTTCCTGGTCGCCAATAATTCACTGGCCAGCAGCTTTGCCCGTTATTCCGGCTCCAGCCCCTATACCTCCTTCAACGGACGCTATTATGGCGACCATACCGGCGGAACGGCAATTCGCCTGGTTTCGCAGGGGGAAATGTATTTACGCGACGATATTATCCTTGCTAACTCTCTGGTTTATTCCAGCGGCGAGGACGTTTATAGCTATGAAACCGGGGCGCACAGTGATTTTGAAAGCTTCCGCGCCGTAATTCGCCCGGCTTATATCTGGAGTAAATACAATCAAACCGGCGTTGAGCTAGCCTATTTCAACCAGCAAAATAAAAATCAGTTTGGCGACGAGTTTACCGAGTCCGGCTATAAAACGACGCTCTACCACGCATTAAAGGTGAATACGAGTATGTTAACGTCCCGTCCGGAAATCCGTTTCTATGCTACATATATTCATGCATTGAATAATGAGCTGGATAATTTCAGCTTTGCGGATGAGAAAAAAGATCAGCTGGCGATCGGCGCTCAGGCTGAAGTGTGGTGGTAACACTTAAGGGAAATAAAATGAAAATCAGAATGCGTTATTTATCTCTGGTAGTTATAGGTTTGCTGGGCGCTCCGGCATTGCAGGCGGCGGCGCTTCCCGCGACGCCTGCCGCGACGGTGCCCGTAAGCCAGTACATCACGGCGCTGAACGGCGATAACTCCGTCACCTTCCGCCTGTACGCGCCTGCGGCAAAGCGCGTGTCGGTGGTCACCGGCAGCACGCCGGACAGCCAGGTTTCCCACGATATGAGCCGTGACGAGTCCGGCGTCTGGTCGTGGACGAGCGAAAAGCTCGCGCCAAACCTCTACGAATACTTCTTTGACGTGGACGGGTTCCGCAGCATTGACACCGGCAGCCGCTTCACCAAGCCTCAGCGCCAGGTGAATACCAGCCTGATTCTGGTGCCCGGCGGGATACTGGACGAACGCGCCGTGCCGCACGGCGAGCTGCGCACGTTAACCTATCATTCCAACGCGCTGAGCGCCGAACGCCAGGTTTACGTGTGGACGCCGCCGGGCTACAGGCAGGACGGCGAACCGCTGCCGGTGCTCTATTTCTATCACGGCTTTGGCGACACCGGCCTGTCGGCCATTACGCAGGGGCGCATTCCGCAAATCATGGATAACCTGCTGGCGGAAGGCAAAATCAAGCCGATGCTGGTGGTGGTGCCGGATACCGAAACCGACGTCAAACAGGCGGTTGCGGAGAATTTCCCGCCCGCCGAACGCCGCAAGGATTTCTACCCGCTTAACGCCGCGGCGGCCGATAAAGAGCTGATGGAAGATATTATTCCGCTGATCGACAGCCGCTTTACGGTCCGCAAAGACGCGGCGGGAAGGGCGCTGGCCGGGCTTTCTCAGGGCGGCTACCAGGCGCTGGTGTCGGGCATGAGCCATCTGGACAGCTTCGGCTGGCTGGCGACCTTCAGCGGCGTCAGCACCACCACCGTGCCGAACGAGGCCGTTTCCCGCCAGCTGGCGCAGCCGCAGGCCATCAACAGCCAGCTGCACAATTTTACGCTGGTGGTGGGCGATAAGGACGGCGTGACCGGCAAGGATATCGCGGGGCTGAAAAGCGAGCTGGAAAAACAGGGCGTGAAGTTTAGCTACAAGTCTTACCCCGGCCTCGGCCATGAAATGGACGTCTGGCGCCCGGCCTATGCTGAATTCGTCCAGCAGCTGTTTGTCACAAAATCCTAAGCGAGATCGCCGTCACGCTTTGTAAAACGCCTCGCCCACAGGCGGGGCGAAACTGCTAAAGTAGCCGGATTGGATTGTTACTGCTTCGGCAGGCAAAACCTGATTTTCTGGCCCAGGCCGGAGGTCAGGTTTTTTTGTTTCTGGGGTAACGATGAAGATCGCCAAAATACTCAATAACAACGTGGTGGTGATTCTCGATGAATACCAGCGCGAACAGGTGGTCATGGGGCGCGGGCTGGGGTTCCAGAAGCACGTTGGCGACAGCCTTGATGCGGACAAAATCGAAAAGGTGTTTGCCCTGCAAAGCGACGAGCTGGTGGCGCGCCTGAGCGAGCTGCTCAACCAGATTCCGCTGGAGGTGATGACCACCTGCGACCGCATCATCGAGCTGTCGCGCCAGCGTTTGGGCAAGCTGCAGGAAAGCCTTTATGTCTCGTTGACCGACCACTGCCATTTTGCCATCGAGCGGCAAAAGAAGGGCGTGGCGATCCGCAACGTGCTGCTCTGGGAGATTAAGCGCCTTTATCCCAAAGAGTTTTTGCTGGGCCAGGAGGCGCTCGACATCATCGAAAAGCGCCTTGCGGTGCGGCTGGCGGAAGACGAGGCGGGGTTTATCGCGCTGCATCTGGTTACCGCCCAGCTCAACAGCGAAATGCCGGAGGTCATGCACGTCACGCGCGTGATGCAGGAAATCCTTAACATCGTGAAGTACCAGCTGAGGCTGGAATACGATGAAGAGAGCCTGAGCTATCAGCGGTTCGTCACCCATCTGAAGTTTTTCGCCCAACGCATGCTGAGCCGCAACGTTGTGGCCGACGATGACGCTACGCTGCACGCCGCCGTAAAGGACAACTATCCGCAGGCCTGGCGCTGCGCGGAGAAGATCGATAAGCATTTAGGCGCTGAATATCAGCGTGAGTTAACCACAGAAGAAATTATGTTCCTCGCCATCCACATCGAGCGGGTACGTAAAGAGAGCCGCAAGGCTTCATAAATAGGATTGCTACTGCTTCGGCAGGCAAAACCTGAGCGTTGGTCACCCCTTTTGGGGCGGCCCCTCAGGTTTTTTTTTGCATTTTACTCAGTCGCACATCGCCCGCGGGCGATAAGTGAAAGGAAGGAACTATGGAGTATCAACAACTTGCGAAGGATATTCTGGCGCAGATTGGCGGGCGCGAGAACATTGTCAGCCTGGTGCACTGCGCCACGCGGCTGCGTTTCAAGCTGAAGGACCAGAAGCGTGCTGACGCCGCAAAGCTCAAGCAAAACCCCGGCGTCATCATGGTGGTAGAAAGCGGCGGGCAGTTTCAGGTGGTGATCGGCAACCACGTTCATGACGTCTACAACGCGGTCTGCGCCGAGGCGGGGCTGAAGGACGAGAGCCAGCAGCAAAGCCAGAAGTCGGAAGAAAAGGCCAACCTGCTCGGGCGGCTGATCGATATCGTTTCGGCAATTTTCACCCCGTTCCTCGGCGTGATGGCCGCCTCCGGTATTCTCAAAGGGCTGCTCGCGCTCGCGGTTGTCTGCGGCTGGCTGACGACCGACGGCGGCACCTACAGGCTGTGGTTTGCGGCAAGCGACGCGCTGTTCTACTTTTTCCCGCTCGCGCTTGGCTACACCGCCGGGAAAAAGTTTGGCGGCAGCCCGTTTATCACCATGGCGATTGGCGGCGCGCTTACCCATCCCGTGGTGCTACAGGCCTTTGAGGCGAGCGGCCAGGCGGGCGCGGTGACCGAGCATTTCCTCGGCATCCCCATCACCTTTATCAACTACAGCTCGTCGGTGATGCCCATCATCTTCGCCGCGTGGGCAAGCTGCTGGCTGGAGAAACATTGCAACAGGCTGCTGCCGTCTGCGGTGCGCAACTTCTTTACGCCGCTGGTCTGCCTCGCCGTCGTCGTGCCGCTGACGTTCCTGCTGATCGGCCCGCTGGCGACCTGGCTCAGCCAAATGCTGGCGCACGGCTATCAGGCCATTTACGCCTTCGCGCCGTGGCTCGCGGGCGGGTTTATGGGCGCGGCCTGGCAGGTATGCGTGATTTTTGGCCTGCACTGGGGGCTGGTGCCGCTGATGATCAACAACCTGAGCGTGCTGGGCTACGACACCCTCGTGCCGCTGCTGCTGCCGGCGGTAATGGGGCAGGTTGGGGCCGCGCTCGGCGTTATGCTGCGCACCCGCGATAAAAAGCTCAAAGTGCTGGCCGGCTCGGCGGTGACGGCGGGGATCTTCGGCATCACCGAACCGGCGGTCTACGGCGTCACGCTGCCAAACCGCCGTCCGTTTATTTTTGGCTGCATAGCCGGTGCCGTGGGCGGGGTGATCATCGGCTACTGCCAGAGCAGCGTTTACTCGTTTGGCCTGGTGAGCGTCTTCACCTTTGCGCAGATTATCCCTTCTAGCGGGGTGGATCTCACGGTTTGGGGCGCGATTATCGGTACGGTTCTGTCGCTGGTGCTAGCCTGTACCCTGACGTGGTTTGCGGGCCTGCCGCGTGCACAAACGCACGAAGCGGGCGCGAGCGAGATTGCGCCAACCGGCGATGACGACATTTTGGCGCCGATGAGCGGCACCGTTCTGGCGATGGACCAGGTGCCCGATGCCACCTTCGCCAGCGGCCTGCTGGGGCTAGGGGCGGCCATTATTCCGCTCGGCAATCAGGTTATCGCGCCTTTCCACGGCGAGGTTGCCTCGCTGTTCCAGACGCGCCATGCCATCGGCCTGCTCAGCGATAGCGGCATCGAAGTGCTGATCCATGTCGGCATCGACACCGTGAAGCTCGACGGCCAGCACTTCACCGCCCATGTAAAGCCGGGCGACAAAATTCAGCCGGGCGACCTGCTTATCGAGTTTGACCGCCAGGCGATTCTGGCGGCGGGCTACGATCTCGCCACGCCGGTGATTATCAGCAACAGCGACGATTACGCGGCGGTTGAGCGCGTATCGCAAAGCGCCATTATTGATTCAGGCATGCCGTTCCTGACGGTGCGCCGCTAGCAAAGGAGAAGGACATGAAAGCATTTCCCGAGACGTTTCTATGGGGCGGCGCGGTAGCCGCAAATCAGGTAGAAGGCGCATGGCAGGAGGACGGCAAGGGGATCTCCACCTCCGACGTCCAGCCGCACGGGCTGTTCGGCGAGGTCGTCGAGCGCAGGGAGGGTGACACGGGCATCAAAGACGTGGCGATCGATTTTTACCATCGCTACCCGGAAGATATCTCGCTGTTTGCCGAAATGGGCTTCAGCTGCCTGCGCGTCTCGATAGCCTGGACGCGCATCTTCCCGCAGGGCGATGAGCAAACGCCGAACGAGGCGGGCCTCGCCTATTACGACCGCCTGTTCGACGAGCTGGCAAAGCACAACATCACGCCGATGGTGACGCTTTCCCACTACGAAATGCCGTGGGGGCTGGTAAAAAATTACGGCGGCTGGGGGAATCGCGAGGTCATTACTTTCTTCGAACGCTATGCCCGCACCGTCTTCACGCGCTTTAAGAACAAGGTGAAGCTGTGGCTAACCTTCAATGAAATCAACATGTCGCTGCACGCGCCGATGACCGGCGTCGGCCTGCCGGAAGACAGCAGCAGGGCGCAAATCTACCAGGCGATTCATCACCAACTGGTGGCAAGCGCCCTGGCGGTAAAGGCCTGCCACGAAATAATCCCGGACGCGCGCATCGGCAATATGCTGCTCGGCGGCCTGGTTTATCCGCTGACGTGCAGGCCGGAAGACGTGCTGGAAACGCTTAAAGAGAACCGCACCTGGCTGTTCTTCGGCGACGTTCAGTGCCGCGGCGAATACCCGGGCTACATGCTGCGCTACTTCCGGGATAACGGCATCGAACTGGACATCAGCGAGAGCGACCGCGAGGCGCTGAAAACTACCGTCGACTTTATCTCGTTTAGCTACTACATGACCGGCTGCGTGTCGGCGGATGAAGAGGTGAACGCGAAGGCGCGCGGCAATATCCTCAGCATGGTGCCGAACCCGCATCTGGCGAGCTCGGAATGGGGCTGGCAGATTGACCCGATTGGCCTACGCATCCTGCTCAACGAGCTGTGGGATCGCTATCAAAAACCGCTGTTTATCGTGGAAAACGGCCTCGGCGCCAGGGACAAGCTCGAAGCCGACGGCACGGTGCATGACGACTATCGCATCAGCTATCTCAACGACCACCTGGTGCAGGTGCGCGAGGCGATTGAGGACGGGGTACAGGTGCTCGGCTACACCTGCTGGGGGCCAATCGATCTGGTGAGCGCCTCGAAGGCGGAGCTGTCCAAGCGCTACGGCTTTATCTACGTTGACCGCGACGACCAGGGCAACGGCACGCTGGCGCGTTCGCGCAAGAAAAGCTTCTATTGGTATAAAGAGGTGATTGCCACCAACGGCGGGAGCTTGAAAGAGTAAGGGAACCGGCGGCGGATGGCGCTAACGCTTATCCGCCCTACAAATTACCCTCGAATCGTATTTGGATTGTAGGAACCGTAGGTCGGATAAGCAAAGCGCCATCCGGCAATTATCCCGCAATGGCACCGTAGGTCGGATAAGCGAAGCGCCATCCGGCAATTATCCCGCAATGGCTCCGTAGGTCGGATAAGCAAAGCGCCATCCGGCAATTATCCTGCAATGGCACCGTAGGTCGGATAAGCAAAGCGCCATCCGACAATTATCCCGCAATGGCACCGTAGGTCGGACAAGCAAAGCGCCATCCGACAATTATCCCGCAATGGAATCGTAGGTCGGATAAGCAAAGCGCCATCCGGCAATTATCCCGCAATGGCACCGTAGGTCGGATAAGCAAAGCGCCATCCGACAATTATCCCGCAATGGCACCGTAGGTCGGACAAGCAAAGCGCCATCCGACAATTATCCCGCAATGGCACCGTAGGTCGGATAAGCAAAGCGCCATCCGACAATTATCCCGCAATGGCACCGTAGGTCGGATAAGCGAAGCGCCATCCGGCAATTATCCCGCAATGGCACCATAGGTCGGATAAGCAAAGCGCCATCCGACAATTATCCCGCAATGGAATCGTAGGTCGGATAAGCGAAGCGCCATCCGACAATTATCCCACCAGACGCTTAATAAACCCGCGCACCCACATTAGCGCCGCATCGCTGTTATGGCGCTGGTGCCACGATAGCGCCACTTCGAGCGGCGCGACGTCGAGCGGCAGCGGGCTGCTTTTTAAGCCCCACGTCTGCTGCCAGCCTTCGCTTAACCCCTGCGGCACCGTCGCAAGCGCGGGCATCTGCATCAGCAGGCCGGGCAGGGCGGCAAAGTGCGGCGTCGTGTAGCAAACCTCGCGTTTGTGCCCCTGCTTGCCGAGCTGTGTGTCGATGTGGCTGCCGCTGGCTTCGCGATAGCTCACCATAACGTGCTGCTGCGCGGCGTAAAGCTCCGGCGTGAGCGGCGCGTCAAGCTGGAGCTGCGACGGGTGCCAGAGGGCAATAAACGCCATCTGCGTTAACACCTCGCGCTCCATCCAGCGGGCGGACTGGCTTACGGCGCTAATCGCCATATCCAGCTCGCCGCCCTCGAGCCGCTGGGCGTCGGTGAAGGGATCGCTTGCCACGACGTTCAGGCGCACGCCCGGCGCTTCGGCGCGCAGGGCCGGGACGAGGCGCGGCATCAGCCACATTTCCATCCAGTCGGTCATGCCGAGCGTCACGGTAGCTTTTGCGTTTGCCGGGTTGAATTCCGCCTGTTGGAACAGCGCGCTTTGCAGCTGCTCGAGGAGCGGCATCAGCTCGGTGTGCAGCTCGGTGGCGCGGGCCGTGGGCTGCATGCGGTGGCCGCTGCGGATAAATAGCGGGTCGTCGAACATTTCGCGCAGGCGAGCAAGCGACCCGCTGACCGCAGGCTGGCCGAGGTGCAGTTTATCTGCCGCCAGCGAAACGCTCTGCTCGCGGAACAGCACCGCAAAGGCGATCAGCAAATTCAGATCGATCTTGCGAAAATCATTCTCTTTGATAGTCATCATCACTCCAATCAATTGGCGTGATAATAAGAGGGTGGGGGAGGGTTTGCAAGCCGGGGTGCCACGGGAATGACACCCCGTTAAATCAGAAGATCATTTTGAAGACGCCGGTGACGACCAGTAAGCCAATAATAAAGATGATCAAAATTGCCCAAAGAATAATTTTCATGAATGCTCCCTGTTTTTCAGCTGATGTTTTAACAGTATAGGCAAGGATGCGCGAAGCGGGGGGAGTTGCCTCCCCGTAAGCGGAAATTAGGATAAAAAGAAGAGCGAAAGAAAGGGCTTAGGCTAATCAGGCCTGCGGTTTGCGGGCGGCGAGCAGGAAAATCATCGGGCGCTCTTTTTCTTCGTCGAGCGCCGGGTTTTGCGCGATTTGTTCGGCGCTCGGCCCCCATTCGTCGAGTTTTTCAACAATGAACCCGGCGGCGGTGAGCGCGTTGATCCAGGTCGAAAGTTTACGATGCTGCTTTTTCACGCCGTCGGCAAACCAGTTGCTGATGCGTTCGCCCTCCTGCTGATAGTGATTCACCGGCCAGGATTTTTGCCCCGTCTGGTCGGCAAGCCAGCCCTGCTGTAGCGGCGCGGTGTAGATGGGGTGCTCCGCCGAAAACACCAGCATGCCGCCGGGCACCAGCGCTTTTTCCAGCGCGGCGAACAGCGTAGCAATGTTCTCGAGATAGTGCAGCGCCAGCGAGCTGTACGCAAGGTCGAGGCTTTGCGCGGGAAGCGTCAGCCTTTCAAGGTCTTCGCGGCGGTATTCAATGCCCGTGCCGCTCGTCATCTGGGCGGCTTTTTCGAGCATTTTTACCGAAACGTCCAGCCCCAAAACCCGCGCCGCGCCCTGGTCGCGCGCGTAGCGGCAGAACCAGCCGTAGCCGCAGCCTAAATCGACGATGTTCTTGCCCTTAAGATCCGGCAGCAGCGTCTGAATCGTGGCCCATTCCGGCGCGCCGTCCAGCCCCTTAATCGAGCGGTCGAGCGTGGCGTAGCCTTCAAAAAACGCCGGGTTGTCGTAGATATTTTGTGTCATAGCAACTCCTGTATGCTTTGCCTGCGTCGGGCCTCTCCCGTCGGAAAAGCCCATACCCAAGTACGGTAAACCAAATAAAGGGGAAGTGCTAAATAACGGGATCAAATTGTTATCATATTGCGGTGATTATTTGATCGCGGGATTAATCGTAATTTATTAATTCATATGATGAATAAATTGCCATCTGTGTCCATTCTTTGCCGGGTGTGGATTGCCACAGTTACCTAAAGGTTTCTGTTTCCGGATGCGTAATCTGCGCTTTTTCAATTCCATTCTGGCTAACTATGATTTCCACCCGTTTCCCTCGGGCGGCGCTCGCCGTTGCGCTGTCCTGCGTTTTATCCGCCTGTGCGCCAATGCACAAAGACGATGCCCCGCTTGAGCAAAAGGCCCCGGCCCAGCGGCTGAATAATCCGCTTCCCACGGCGCTTGCCCACGGCTGGCCCGGCACCGGCTGGTGGCACGATTATCATGATGCGCAGCTCAATCTGCTGGTGGACCAGGCGCTTAAAGGCTCGCCGGATCTCGCCGTCGTTCAGCAGCGCATCCGTCTTGCCCAGGCGCAGGCGCGGATGGCCGAGGCGAACGACGGCCCGCAGATCGATTTTTCAGCCGACGTTGAGCGGCAGAAAATGTCCTCCGAAGGGCTGATGGGGCCGTTTGCCATTACCGACCCGGCGGCGGGCACTACCGGGCCGTGGTACACCAACGGCACCTTCGGGCTGACGGCGGGCTGGGATCTGGATCTGTGGGGGAAAAACCGGGCGGAGGTCGAAGCGAAGGTCGGCGTGATTAAAGCCAGGCAGGCGGAGCTGGCCCAGGCGGAGCAGGTGATTACCGCAGGCGTGGTGCGCCTGTACTGGGATATGCAAACGCTGCTGGCGTTGCAGGACGTTTTGCAGCACAGGCTGCAGGCCGAGCAAAATATCGTTAACACCGACAAAGAGCTGTACGCCCACGGCATCAATTCGTCGATAGAAGGCGTTGAAAACCACATCGACTATGCCAAAACCGAGCAGCAGCTCGACGACCTCGCCGGGCGCATGAACGTGGTGAAAGCGCAGCTGGTCGCCATCACCGGCAATGATTCGCTCCCGGCGCTAAAACGCCAGCCGCTGCCGGAGGTCAAAGAGCAGCTTCCGGCCACGCTTGGGTATGAACTTCTGGCTCGCCGCCCCGACCTGCAGGAGGCGCACTGGTATATAGAAGCGTCGCTGCAGGGCGTGGACGCCGCCAAAGCCGCGTTTTACCCGGACGTCAACCTCGGTGCCTTCCTGCAAAACGACGCTCTGCACCTGAGCGATCTGTTCCGTGGATCGGCGCAGCAGATGGGCGCCACGGCGGGCCTGACGCTGCCGATCTTCGACAGCGGGCGGCTGAACGCCAATCTGGATATCATGCGCGCGCAAAGCAACCTGTCGATTGCCAGCTATAACAAGGCGGTGGTCGGCGCGGTCAACGACGTCGAGAAGGCGGCAAGCCAGCTTGCGGCGCTGGCGGCGGAAAATCAGCATCAGCTCGCCGTCATGCAGGGGACGCAAAAGCTGAAAACCCTTGCCCAGGCGCGCTTCAACGCCGGTCTTATCTCCGGCGCGCGGTTAAGCGCTGCGACGTTGCCTGACTACGCGGAGCAGGCCAAGGCCATTCAGCTTCACGGCCAGTGGCTGAATGCGGACGTGCAGCTCATCAGCGCCCTTGGCGGCGGCTACCGGGCCAGCAAGGCTTAACGTTCAACACCTCCTATACTTAGTTTTCAGGTTAAAAAACGGGTCCGGGAGGTGGTGATGAGTGCTGCAAATAAGGTCGTAATCGTAACGGCGGCGGATTCCGGCATCGGCAAGAAGTGCGCGCTGATGCTGGCGGATCAGGGCTATGACGTGGGCATTACCTGGCATTCCGACGAGCAGGGCGCGGAGGAAACCGCGCGCCAGGTTCGCGGGCTGGGGCGGCGGGCCGAAATCGTCCAGCTTGATTTAGGCAATCTGCCGGACGGCGCTGCGGGCATCGACGAGCTGATAGGCCGCTTCGGGCGTATCGACGCGCTGGTTAACAACGCGGGCGCCATGAGTAAAAATCCCTTCTTGGACGTGACGCTTGAAGAGTGGCGCAAGCTGTTTACCGTCGACGTGGACGGCGCGTTTTTATGCTCGCAGAAGGCGGCGCGCGCCATGGTTCAGCAGGGGCAGGGCGGCAGAATCGTTAATATCACCTCGGTGCATGAACACACCCCGCTGCCGGAAGCCTGCGCCTACACGGCGGCAAAGCACGCGCTGGGCGGGCTAACAAAATCCATGGCGATGGAGCTGGTGCACCACAACATTCTGGTCAACGCCGTAGCGCCGGGGGCTATCGCCACGCCGATGAACAATATGAAGGAAGGGGACAGCGCGAAGAACAAAATCCCGCAGATCCCCCTCGGGCGCGCGGGCGAAACCGCAGAGGTGGCGGGCCTGGTGGCCTGGCTGTGCTCGGACAGCGCAAGCTACACCACCGGCCAGTCGTTTATCGTCGACGGGGGCTTTATGTTCGCCAACCCCCATTTCAAGCCCAAAGGCTAGTCCTGCTCTTTGCCTGCGCGATGTTTGAACCACAGGCGAATCAGCCACACCAGCGCAACCACGCCGACCAGCCAGATCCAGCGCTTAAAGTGCTGGTCGAGGTTGTGCAGCCACGGGGCAATCACTTCGCCGCCCACATAGCCGAGCGTGGTAAACAGCAGCGCCCAGATTATCGCGCCCAGAATATTGAGCGGCAGAAACACCTTCGGCGGCAGGTGGCTTGCGCCGATTAGAATTGGGCCGATGATGCGAAAGCCGTACATAAAGCGGGTGCCTATCACGAACAGGTAAGGGTGGCGGTTGATAAGCTTCTGCGCCTTGGTGATTTTCTTCTGATGCTTTTTGAAGCGGGAGAGGATTGACCCGCCGTAGCGGCGGCCGACGAGGTAAAGCAGCTGGTCGCCGATCATCCCGCCGAGCGCCACCGAAGCGACCACCAGCGGGAACTTAAGTAGCCCCTGGTGGGCAATCACGCCGCCGAGCAGCGTGATGGTTTCCCCTTCCGCCATACTCCCTACAATCAGGGCCGCGTATCCGTAGTGCTGAATTAAGCTGTTGATATCCATCGGGCTTAAAGACTCTCCTTTTGAAAATACCCTTTAAGCATACAACCCCACGGCTCGCCTGCAGCTAAACGACACATTTAAATTCACTTGATTAAAAAACAATCTATCGCTGTGCATTATAATTAGGGTGCTGCTATCGCTGTGGATTTGCATGACAGGAGGCCCTATGAACCATGTCTGGGGATTGCTATCCCATCCCAATCGTGAAATGCAGGAAATTAAGCGCGAGAACGAAACGGTCTCGCACCACTATACGCACCATGTTTTGATTATGGCGGCCATCCCGGTGATCTGCGCCTTTATTGGCACCACGCAAATCGGCTGGAATTTCGGCGATGGCACATTCGTTCAACTGTCGATGTTTACCGGGTTTTATCTCGGCGTACTCTTCTACGCGCTCATGCTGGCGGGGGTCGCCGTCATGGGCCGCGTAATCTGGTGGATGGCAAGAAACTATCCGAAACGTCCGTCCCTTGCGCGCTGTATGGTGTTTGCCGGATATGTAGCTACTCCGCTGTTTTTAAGCGGCGTAGTGGCGCTATATCCGCTGGTCTGGCTATGTGTGGCGGTGGGTGCTGCGGCGCTGGTCTACACCGGCTACCTGCTGTACGTCGGCGTGCCTGAATTCCTCAACATCAATCAGGAAGAGGGTATGAGCTTCTCCAGCTCAACGCTCGCCATCGGCGTGCTGGTGCTGGAAGTGCTGCTGGCGCTGTCGGTAATCTTATGGGGTTATGGATACCGTCTATTTTAATGCCCGTCATCCTTCGCGTTGCAGGGGCGTTGGCTGCAGCTCGAATGCTAGAGGGTATTACAAATTGATTACGATTCTCCGCTAGCCGATCCGCGAGGCGTCAGAGTATTATGCTGGCGCCTCGCTTTTTCCATTTGCCTTGTGAACATAAGCGGCGGTAACCATTACATTCCGGAATAATTACAGAAGCGCCACCATGCCGAAAAAACTCCGTCTTTCGTTGTTCAGCCTTGCCCTAATGATCGCCGTGCCGCTGGCACCGCAGGCTCTCGCGAGCAAAACCGTGACCCCTGCCAGCACCGGGCAAGAGATCGCTTCCGGCAGCGCCATGATTGTCGATCTGCAAACCAATAAAGTGTTGTACTCAAGCCACCCGGATCTGGTGCGTCCGATTGCGTCGATCACCAAGCTGATGACCGCGATGGTGGTGCTGGACGCCCATCTGCCGATGGATGAGATGCTGAGCGTGGACATTAGCCACACGCCGGAAATGAAAGGGATTTATTCGCGCGTGCGCCTGAACAGCAAAATCAGCCGCAAAAACATGATGCTGCTGGCGCTGATGTCGTCAGAAAACCGCGCGGCGGCGAGCCTCGCGCACCATTACCCCGGCGGGTACGACGCGTTTATCCGCGCGATGAATGCGAAAGCGAAATCCCTCGGCATGACCCACACCCGCTACGTGGAGCCGACCGGGCTGTCGATAGACAACGTTTCCACCGCGCGCGACCTCACCAAAATGCTGATCGCCTCTAAGAAGTATCCGCTGCTCGGCCAGCTCAGCACCACCAAAGAAGATATGGCGACCTTCAGCAACCCGCCGTACACGCTGCCGTTCCGCAATACCAACCACCTGGTGTACCGCGATAACTGGAATATCCAGCTGACCAAAACCGGCTTCACCAACAACGCCGGGCACTGCCTGGTGATGCGCACGGTGATTAACAATCGCCCGGTATCACTGGTGGTGCTGGACGCGTTCGGCAAATACACCCATTTCGCCGACGCCAACCGCCTGCGCAACTGGATGGAAACCGGGAAGGTCACGCCGGTGCCGTCTTCCGCCCTGAGCTACAAAAAGCAGAAGGCCGCGCAGATGGTGAGTAACTCCGTGGCGGGTAACGCGCAGGACGACTAGTTTGATTAGCCGCCCTGAAATGAATCAGGGCGCTTCCTTTCATCCCCCATATCCCTCAGCTACAGCATCTCCACAAACCGCTTCACCGCCGGTGAACGTTCGAACTTTCGCCACGCCAGCGCGATATCCGTTTTTAGCTCGCCGCCGCGCAGGGGGTGAAAACTCACGTTGGGCAAGCTGATGCAGGTTAGCGACGCGGGCACCAGCGCAAAGCCAAATCCCGCCGCGACCATGCTTAACGACGAGGAAATCTGCGACGCCTGGCGCTTGCTTTTCATATTGATTCCCGCCCGCAGGCAGGCGTTAAACACCAGTTCGTACAGGCCGGGCGCGACCTCCTGCGGAAACAGCACGGGCGGCACGTCGCGCAGCGCCTGGAGATCTAACGCCCCCTCTGCCGCCAGCGGATGATCCTTATGCAGGGCGATCACCATCGGCTCTTCATCGATAAGCTTCAGGTTGAAGCGCTTGCTGCTTTCGCAGGGCAGGCGCACGAACGCCACGTCCAGCAAACCTTCTTCCAGCTCCTGCATCAGCGCCGCCATGTTGGCTTCCTTTTGCTTAAGGTCGATGGCCGGATAGCCCGTCTGAAACTGGCCCAGCAGTGAGAAAATGCCGCGATGAAAGGCGTTGGAGCTGGCGATACCCAGCGACAGCTTGCCGTTCACCCCGCGCGCGATGCCCCGCGCCTTTTCCAGCGCCGCGTCGCTTTGCGCCAGGATCTGGCAGGCATCCTGGTAAAACGCCTCGCCGGCCTCGGTGAGTTCCACACCCCTCGTCAAACGGTGCAGCAGCGGCGTGCCGACCTCGCGCTCCAGCCTTTGGATCTGCTGGCTTAACGGCGGCTGTGAAATGCCTAACATTTCGGCGGCGCGGGTGAAGTGCCTGGTCTGTGCGACAGCCACGAAATAGCGAAGATAGCGGAGTTCCATATCAAAAACGTCTCAAACCCGTGGGGGTTTTATATTGGAACTGTGAACTGAATCGAGTCAACATAATATCAACGTTTCTTAACATTCAAAAGGTGAGGAAGAAATGGCGGTTCACTCAACCCATTGTTCCTGCGAGGAAAGCGTCATCGAGATGGTGCAATCCTTCGCCAGAAATAATCCAGAAAACATGATATATCAGACCTCGCTAATGAGCGCGCTGCTCAGCGGGGTTTACGAAGGCACCACTACCATGGCGGATCTCCTGACCCACGGTGACTTCGGCCTCGGAACCTTCAACGAGCTGGACGGCGAGATGATTGCCTTCAACAGCGAGGTCTATCAGCTGCGTTCCGACGGCAGCGCGAGGGAGGCCCGCCCGGAGCAGAAAACCCCCTTCGCGGTGATGACCTGGTTCAAGCCACATTACCGCGTCCACATTGAACGCCGCATTAACCGCCAGCAGCTGCACGACATTATCGACAGGCAAATCCCCTCCGACAATATCTTCTGCGCGCTGCGTATCGACGGCCATTTCCATCACGCCCATACCCGCACCGTGCCGCGCCAGACGCCGCCTTACCGTGCGATGACCGACGTGCTGGACGACCAGCCGGTCTTCCGCTTTAACGGGCGCGAGGGCGTGCTGGTGGGCTTCCGCACCCCGCAGCACATGCAGGGCATCAACGTGGCGGGCTATCACGAACACTTTATTACCGACGACCGTCAGGGCGGGGGGCATCTGCTCGACTATCAGCTGGAAAACGGCGAACTGACCTTCGGCGAAATTCACAAATTAATGATCGATCTTCCGGCGGACAGCGCTTTCCTCGGGGCGAACCTGCACCCGGAAAACCTTGATGCCGCGATCCGCGCGGTTGAGAACTAATGCACATCTGAAGGAGAGACCATGGAACATCAAAAAAACGTGCGTCAGTGGGCGCACGGTGCCGACATGGTTGTTGGCCAGCTTGAAGCACAGGGTGTCAAACAGGTATTTGGTATTCCAGGGGCGAAAATCGACAAGGTTTTTGACTCGCTGCTCGATTCCAGCATTCAGATAATCCCCGTGCGCCACGAGGCGAACGCGGCGTTTATGGCGGCGGCGGTGGGGCGCATCACCGGCAAAGCGGGCGTGGCCCTCGTCACGTCCGGGCCGGGCTGTTCAAACCTGATAACCGGCATGGCGACCGCCAACAGCGAAGGCGATCCGGTCGTCGCGCTGGGCGGCGCGGTGAAGCGTGCCGATAAGGCAAAACAGGTTCACCAGAGCATGGACACCGTGTCGATGTTCCAGCCGGTCACCAAATATTCGGTGGAGGTTTCTTCTTCTGACGCTATTGCGGAAGTGGTGTCCAACGCGTTCCGTTCCGCCGAGCATGGCCGCCCCGGCAGCGCCTTTGTCAGCCTGCCGCAGGATATCGTCGATGAACCGGCCAGCGGCAATATATTTGCCACCGGCGGCGTCATTCGCTCCGGCGCAGCGCCGGACGGCGCGATTGAGAAAGTCGCCGAGCTTATCGGCAAAGCCAAAAATCCCGTCTTCCTGCTGGGCCTGATGGCGAGCCAGACCGAAAACAGCCGCGCGATTCATAAGCTGCTTGAGAAAAGCCATATCCCGGTCACCAGCACCTACCAGGCGGCGGGCGCGGTCAACCAGCAGCACTTTACCCGTTTTGCCGGGCGCGTCGGCCTGTTCAACAACCAGGCGGGCGACCGCCTTCTGCACCTCGCGGACCTGATTGTCTGCATCGGCTACAGCCCGGTGGAATACGAGCCGGCGATGTGGAACACCGGCAGCGCAACGCTTGTGCATATCGACGTGCTGCCCGCCTACGAAGAGCGCAACTACACCCCGGATATCGAGCTGATTGGCGATATCGCGGGCACGCTCGATAAGCTGGCGGAACGGATCGATCAGCCGCTTATCCTCAGCCCGCGCGCGTCCGAAATCCTCATCGACAGACAGCACCAGCGCGAACTGCTCAACCGCCGGGGCGCTAACCTTAACCAGTTCGCCCTGCACCCGCTGCGCATCGTGCGGGCGATGCAGGACATCGTGAACGATGACGTCACGCTGACGGTAGACATGGGCAGTTTCCACATCTGGATCGCCCGCTACCTCTACAGCTTCCGCGCGCGCCAGATCATGATCTCCAACGGCCAGCAGACGATGGGCGTGGCGCTGCCGTGGGCCATCGGGGCGTGGTTGGTTAATCCGCAGCGCAAGGTGGTTTCCGTGTCCGGCGACGGCGGCTTTTTACAGTCCAGCATGGAGCTGGAAACGGCGGTTCGCCTCGGCGCAAATGTGCTGCACATCATCTGGGTGGATAACGCCTACAACATGGTGGCTATCCAGGAAGAGAAAAAATACCAGCGCCTTTCCGGCGTGAACTTCGGCCCGGTCGATTTTAAAGCCTATGCCGACGCCTTTGGAGCCAAAGGCTTTGCGGTGGAAAGCGCCGCCGAGCTTGAGCCAACGCTGCGCGCGGCGATGGACGTTGACGGACCGGCCGTGGTGGCGATTCCCGTGGACTACAGCGATAACCCGCTGCTGATGGGACAGCTCCACCTCAGCCAGATTCTTTGAATAAACAAAGGGATATAACGATGAAAAAAGTAGCATTCGTCACCGGGGCCGGTCAGGGGATCGGCAAGGCAATCGCGCTGCGTCTGGCAAAAGACGGTTTTGCCGTCGCGGTAGCGGACTATAACGCCACCACGGCCAAAGAGGTGGCCGATGAAATTAACCGCAGCGGCGGCCAGGCGCTGGGCGTCACGGTGGACGTATCTGACCGCGACCAGGTCTTTGCAGCGGTGGAGAAGGCGCGCCAGAACCTGGGCGACTTCAACGTGATCGTCAACAACGCGGGCGTAGCGCCTTCCACGCCGATCGAAGAGATTACTCCGGAGATCGTCGACAAAGTCTACAACATCAATGTTAAAGGCGTGATTTGGGGGATCCAGGCGGCGGTAAAAGCCTTCAGGGCGCAGGGCCACGGCGGCAAAATCATTAACGCCTGCTCGCAGGCGGGCCACGTGGGCAACCCGGAACTCGCGGTTTACAGCTCCAGCAAATTCGCGGTGCGCGGGCTGACGCAAACCGCGGCCAAAGACCTGGCGCCGCTCGGCATCACCGTAAACGGTTACTGTCCGGGGATCGTCAAAACGCCGATGTGGGCGGAAATCGACAGGCAGGTGTCCGAGGCGGCGGGGAAACCGCTGGGCTACGGAACGGCTGAATTTGCGAAACGTATTACGCTTGGGCGTCTGTCAGAACCGGAAGACGTGGCGGCCTGCGTGGCCTACCTGGCCGGGCCGGATTCTGACTATATGACCGGACAATCGCTGCTGATCGACGGCGGGATGGTGTTCAACTAAATCAATAAAAACTGCTCTGACATGTTTGCCTTTGGGGTATCCCAAAGGCTTTTTTACATCTTAGGGTGCCGTCCAGTCGCCGTCGTTGAGCGGGCGCTGCATGATCAGCGTGTCGCGCCAGTCGCCAAGCTTGAAGCCCACGCTGCGTAAATTCCCCACCACCTCAAAGCCAAACTGCTTATGCAGCCGACAGGAGCCGGTGTTCTTTTCGCCGTCGCCGATAATCGCCACCATTTGACGCCACGGGCCCTGTTCGCAGCGGGTAATCAGCGCGCCCAGCAGCTCGCCGCCGATGCCGCGGCCCGTCATGCTCGCGTCGATATAGACGGAATCTTCGATGGTGAAGCGGTAGGCGGGGCGGGGGCGGTAAACGGTGGCGTAGCAGTAGCCCACCGCGATACCGTCGTAGCGAGCGACCAGCCAGGGCAGACCCTGCTCGCGAACGGCGTGTAAACGTTCTCTCATTTGCTGCACGCTGGGCGGCGTTTCCTCAAAAGATCCGCGCCCGTGGAGGACATGCCATTCGTAAATAGCCGTGATGGCCGGGAGATCGTCGGGCGTCGCTTCCTCAATGTCCAGGCGTGTAAACGGTAATGTTTCGACCACTGACATTTTCGAACCTCTGAGCTGGGATGCGGGCGGAGTCTCTCCCCCACCCTGAATTCCCGCTAATCTAGTACGAAAAGTAGGCGAAATATAGCCCCTGGCGTGGTCGTTGACAGGTCGGATCAGTGTTTATCATGCGGGGTTGTATGGCTGCAAACGCTCTCACCCCACCATTTGTGCTTGGTTGTTTTGCCAATGCCCGGGTTCATGCTGTTGGTTGGATCGTTTGCCTTATAAAATTGTTTTAACGTTTCTGGCGCTTCGTACAAATGACCGACGTTATGCTCTGCCGGATACTGCGCGCCGCGCAGACGAAGCAATTCAAGCATTTGCTCCTTCAGCGCGTGAACGTCTACCCCTTTCTTGACGATGTAATCCTGGTGGAAGACGTGGCACATAAAGTGGCCGTAGTACAGGCTGTGGCTGATCTGGCTGCTGATTTCCGGTGGCAGGTGCTCAAACCAGTCCCGGTCGTTGCGGCGCAGGGCGATATCCAGCGCGAGAATATCCTCCACCTCGTCGGCATGTACGGCGTGGTAACGCACGGCAGCGCCCGCGGCGGCAAAGCGGTGCAGGAAGGCTTTTGCCCCTTCGGCCGGCGTACAGGCAAAGAACGCGCCTTCGGCCTGCTGGAAGTAGCTGTCCAGCCATTCGCGCGCTTCGGCAATGCCTTCGCCGGACATTTTCAGCAGCAGGTGGTGTTCGTATTTATCGCGCCAGGACTTCATGCGCGGCGGCAGGTGGCGCGGGAAAACGGCGCTCAGGCGTTGCAGCGTGCGGTCGGTAAAGTGCGGCTTGATAAACGGCACCTTCTCAAGCGCTGCGTCCACGCGGCCCTTCACGGTAAAGAAGAACGGCATTTTGTCGGTGCCCATCTTGTCGATCATCATAAAGGTGTCTTTACCGTACACCTCGGCGATGTCGTAGATATCCCGGTGCATATACTCTCCGGCCACCGGCAGATTTTTGAAGTTCGCCAGAATATAGCGGCGGATTTCGGTCAGCACTTCCGGCCGGTTGGTGCCGATGTAAAACACTTCGCTGTGCTTTTGCGCGACAAAGGTATCGAGGCGCACGGCGAACACCGCCAGCTTGCCCGCGCAGCCGGACGCTTCGAACAGGCGGCTTGGGTCGGCGTTAAAGCGCGAGGGCGTGTCGGCGTTTACGTCGCGCACCCGCTCGGCATAGTTGTGGTCGGAGGCCTGGCGGTTATCGTGCAGCACGTCCTCGGGCCTGACGCGCTCGTCGTCCAGCTTGCCGAGGATCTGCTCGGGCGTTGCGCCCAAATCAATCCCCAGGTGGTTTACCAGCGTCAGCTTGCCCTGTTCGTCAATCCGCGCGTAGAGCGCCATTTCGGTATAGGCCGGGCCGCGCTGCACCAGGGAACCCCCGGAGTTGTTACAGATCCCGCCGATTACCGACGCGCCGATGCACGACGAACCGATCACCGAATGCGGCTCGCGCCCCAGCGGCTTGAGCGCTTTTTCAAGCTGATACAGCGTGCTGCCGGGGAAGGCGAGCACCTGCTTGCCGTTATCGAGCAGCTGTAGCTTGTCCAGACGCAGGGTGCTGATGATTACGATTTGACGGTCGTAGTCGTTGCCGCTCGGCGTTGAGCCTTCGGTCAGGCCGGTGTTGGCGGCCTGCATCAGAATGATTTTATCGGCGGCTACGCAGGCGCTCAGCACGCGCCACAGCTCGATTAGCGATCCGGGGAATACCACGGCAAGCGCCTCGCCCTGGCCGGAGCGGAAGCCTTTACGATAGCGGGCGGTTTTTGCGGCGTCGGTCAATACGTGATGGCTGCCAACCAGGCGGTTCAGTTCATTTATAAAGGTTTGACTGTCAGAATGTGCGGATACGGACATGGTCCCACTCCTTGTGATGGCACAAAAATTCTCGTCTTCAAGCATAGCTCGCAAAACCATAATGATTCTTCTGAAACGCTCGAAAAATCAGCATTTAACACCGCAGCCGCTCTTCTTACCCGCGTAACGTTGTGGCACACTGCTGCTCTTATCACAATGTGCTGCTCCCCGAGAGCGGCTTGAGCAAGAGAGTAAACCCCATGAAATGGCTCTGTTCTGTAGGTATCGCGGTTAGCCTCGCACTGCAACCGGCCTGTGCCTCCGAAATGTTTGGCCCGCACCCGCTGACCCCGGAAGCGCGTGACGCGTTCGTCTCGGATTTGCTGACCAAAATGACTAACGACGAAAAAATCGGTCAGCTGCGGTTAATTAGCGTTGGGCCAGACAACCCAAAAGAAGCCATTCGTGAAATGATCAAAAGCGGGCAGGTTGGGGCCATCTTCAATACCGTGACCCGCCACGACATCCGCATTATGCAAGACCAGGTGATGAGCCTGAGCCGCCTGAAAATCCCGTTATTCTTCGCCTACGACGTGGTGCACGGCCAGCGTACCGTTTTCCCTATCAGCCTTGGCTTAGCGTCTTCCTTCAACCTTGAAGCGGTGAAAACCGTCGGGCGCGTTTCCGCCTATGAAGCGGCGGACGACGGCCTGAACATGACCTGGGCACCGATGGTCGACGTCTCGCGCGATCCGCGCTGGGGCCGCGTCTCCGAGGGCTTTGGCGAAGACACTTATTTAACCTCCATCATGGGCCGCACCATGGTAGAAGCGATGCAGGGCAAAAGCCCGGCGGACCGCTACTCGGTGATGACCAGCGTGAAGCACTTCGCGGCCTACGGCGCGGTGGAAGGCGGTAAAGAGTACAACACCGTGGACATGAGCCCGCAGCGCCTGTTCAACGACTATATGCCGCCGTACAAGGCCGCGCTGGACGCGGGCAGCGGCGGGGTGATGGTGGCGCTGAACTCCATCAACGGCACGCCTGCCACCTCCAACAGCTGGCTGCTAAAAGACCTGCTGCGCGACGACTGGAAGTTTAAAGGCATCACCATTTCCGACCATGGGGCCATCAAAGAGCTTATCAAGCACGGCGTGGCGAGCGACCCGAAAGACGCCGTGCGCGTGGCGCTTAACTCCGGCATCAACATGAGCATGAGCGACGAGTACTACAGCAAATACCTGCCGGAGCTGGTGAAAAGCGGCGAGGTATCCCAGGCGGAGCTGGATGACGCTACCCGCCACGTGCTGAACGTGAAGTACGACATGGGGCTATTTAACGACCCGTACAGCCACCTTGGGCCGAAAGAGTCTGACCCGGAAGACACCAACGCCGAGAGCCGCCTGCATCGTAAAGAGGCCCGCGACGTGGCGCGCGAAAGCTTAGTGCTGCTGAAAAACCGCCTGCAAACGCTGCCGCTGAAAAAGTCCGGCACCATTGCGGTGGTTGGCCCGCTGGCGGACAGCAAGCGTGACGTTATGGGCAGCTGGTCTGCGGCGGGCGTTGCGGATCAAACCGTGACCGTCCTGCAGGGCATTCAGAACGCCGTTGGCGACCAGGCCAAAGTGGTTCACGTCAAAGGCGCGAACGTCACCGACCAGAAAGACATCGTTGACTTCCTGAACCAGTACGAACCGGCGGTGCAGGTTGACCCGCGCACGCCGAAAGAGATGATTGATGAGGCGGTAGGCGCCGCGAAGAACGCCGACGTGGTGGTGGCGGTAGTGGGCGAGGCGCAGGGCATGGCGCATGAAGCCTCCAGCCGCACCGACCTGGTGCTGCCGCAGAGCCAGCGCGATCTGATTGCCGCCCTGAAAGCGACCGGCAAACCGCTGGTGCTGGTGCTGATGAACGGTCGTCCGCTGGCGCTGGTGAAGGAAGACCAGCAGTCCGACGCGCTGCTTGAAGCCTGGTACGCGGGCACCGAGGGCGGCAACGCCGTGGCCGACGTGCTGTTCGGTGACTACAACCCGTCCGGCAAACTGCCGATGTCCTTCCCGCGCTCCGTAGGTCAGATCCCAACCTACTACAGCCACCTGAACACCGGCCGCCCGTACAACCCGGAAAAACCGAACAAGTACACCTCGCGCTACTTCGACGAAGCGAACGGCCCGCTGTATCCGTTTGGCTACGGCCTGAGCTACACCACCTTCACAGTGTCTGACGTGAAAATGTCCGCGCCAACGATGACGCGCGACGGCAAAGTGGAAGCCACCGTGGACGTGAAAAACACCGGCGACCGCGCGGGTGAAACCGTGGTGCAGATGTACCTGCAGGACGTTACCGCCTCGATGAGCCGCCCGGTCAAAGAGCTGAAAGGCTTTAAGAAGGTGATGCTCAAGCCGGGTGAAACCCAGACCGTCAGCTTCCCAATTGACATCGAGGGGCTGAAGTTCTGGAACGCGCAGATGAAGTACGACGCCGAGCCGGGCAAATTCAACGTGTTTATCGGGCTGGACTCTGCCCGCGTGAAGCGCGGCGAGTTTGAACTGAAGTAAGCTAGCGTAACCCGTAGCGCCGTCCCTCCTCGCAGCGGTGGATGGCGCTATCGCTTATCCACCCTACAAACGGCGTGAACGGTAGGTCGGGTAAGCCTTGCGCCACCCGACAGCCTTTGGTCGTACCAAATATTCTTCTCTATATCTTATTCCCCTTTATGCTTTCCCCGGGTTGTTAAATCTCAGCTATTCTTTTTGTGACTCCATGATTTTCAAGTAAAGAACAACAACGAGGTAGCACCATGAATTTATCAGCGCGTTGGGGCGTGGCGGGATTATTGATGCTGGCGGCGGGCGCTCAGGCGGCCGAGCCGATCAAAGTTGGCTCCAAAATCGATACCGAAGGCTCTTTGCTGGGCAACATTATTTTGCAGGTGCTGGAAAGCCACGGCGTGAAAACCGTCAATAAAGTGCAGCTTGGCACCACGCCCGTAGTGCGCGGGGCCATCACCTCCGGCGAGCTGGATATCTACCCGGAATATACCGGCAACGGCGCGTTCTTCTTTAAGGATGATAACGATCCGGTGTGGAAAAACGCCCAGCAGGGCTATGAGAAGGTGAAGCAGCTCGACGCTGAGAAAAACCATCTTGTCTGGCTGACGCCCGCGCCCGCCAACAACACCTGGACTATCGCGGTGCGCAAAGACCTGGCTGAAAAGAACAAGCTCACCTCGCTTGACGACCTCAGCGCTTACCTGAAAAAAGGCGGCGAGTTCAAGCTTGCGGCTTCGGCCGAGTTTATCGAGCGCCCTGACGCGCTGCCCGCGTTTGAGAAAGCCTATGACTTTAAGCTCGACCAGAAGCAGCTGCTTTCGTTGGCCGGTGGCGACACGGCGGTAACCATTAAAGCGGCGGCGCAGCAGACCTCCGGCGTTAACGCGGCGATGGCCTACGGTACGGACGGCCCGGTTGCGGCGCTTGGCCTGCAAACCCTGTCCGATCCGAAGGGCGTGCAGCCCATCTACGCGCCGGCACCCGTCGTGCGTGAAGCGGTGCTGAAAGCCTATCCGCAGCTGGATGAATGGCTGAAGCCGGTGTTTAGCTCGCTGGATGAGAAAACCCTCCAGCAGCTTAACGCCAGCATCGCCGTTGAAGGCGTGGATGCCAAAAAAGTGGCGGCGGATTACCTCAAGCAGAAAGGTTTTGTGAAGTAATAGCGGCGATCCCAGGCGGTGGATGGCGCTTTCGCTTATCCACCCCACAGGTCGTTCGTAGGTCGGGTAAGGCGCACGCCGCCACCCGACAAGCCGGTGGATGGCGCGCTCGCTTATCCACCCTACAGGTCGTTCGTAGGTCGGGTAAGGCGCACGCCGCCACCCGACAAACCGGTGGATGGCGCCTTCGCTTATTCGCCTTACAGGACGTTCGTAGGTCGGGTAAGGCGCACGCCGCCATCTGACAAGCCGGTGGATGGCGCGCTCGCTTATCCACCCTACAGGTCGTTCGTAGGTCGGGTAAGGCGCACGCCGCCACCCGACAAGCCGATGGATGGCGCGCTCGCTTATCCACCCTACAGGTCGTTCGTAGGTCGGGTAAGGCGCACGCCGCCATCCGACAAGCCGGTGGATGGCGCTCTCGCTTATCCACCCTACAGGTCGTTCGTAGGTCTGGTAAGGCGCACGCCGCCATCCGACAAGTCGGTGGATGGCGCGTTCGCTTATTCACCCGAAAAATACTGACAGGATGTGCGTTTGTTGAAGATTCATAATCGCGTGCTGCTGCTACTGGTGTTGCTGCTGGTCGTGGCGGGCGCGCTGCTGCCCTTTATTAATCACGCCGCCAACCGGCTGGTCTCGGGGGAGCCTCTGCTGCTGGGCGCGCTGCCCGGCCACGCGCTTCTCATGCTCTGCGTTCCCACCGTCATACTTACCGCGCTGATTTTTGCCCCTACGCATCGTCTGCCGCTGGTGCTGACCCTGCTCGCTGGCGAAGCGCTGTTTATCGTAGCGCTGGTGGTGATGGGCAAAACGGCCCTCTTTTTTGCGCAGCAGGGCAGCAGCGTTGCGCGCACCTCGCCCGGCAGCGGGCTATGGCTGGCGCTGGCGTTAAGCCTGCTCATCTGTGCTGATGCGATAAACCGCCTGACGCCGAAAGCGCTCTGGCGCCTGCTGCTCAACGTGCAAATCTGGATCGTGCCGGTCGCGCTTTTGCTGAGCGGCTTCTTCGCCGAGCTGTCGCTGCTGAAAGAATACGCCAACCGGCAGGACGTTTTTGACGACGCGCTGACCCGCCACCTGGCGCTGCTGCTCGGCACGCTCGTTCCGGCGCTGCTGATTGGCGTGCCGCTCGGCGTGCTTTGCTACCAGCGCCCCGGCTGGCAGCCTTCGGTGTTTTCCGTGCTTAACGTGATTCAAACCGTGCCTTCGGTGGCGCTGTTTGGCCTGCTGATTGCGCCGCTGGCGGGGCTTTCGAAAGCGCTCCCGTGGCTTGGCGCGATGGGGGTGAGCGGGATTGGCGTCACGCCCGCGTTAATCGCGCTGGTGCTCTACGCCCTGTTACCGCTGGTGCGCGGCGTTGTCGCCGGGATGCAGCAGGTGCCGCGAAATATCATCGAAAGCGCGGAGGGAATGGGGATGTCGCGTGGGCAAATCTTCTGGAAGGCCGAGGTGCCGCTGGCGATGCCCGTTCTGCTGCGCAGCCTGCGCGTGGTTTGCGTGCAAACTATCGGCATGGCGGTTATCGCCGCGCTGATTGGCGCGGGCGGCTTCGGGGCGATTATCTTCCAGGGGCTGCTCAGCAGCGCGCTGGACCTGGTGCTGCTCGGCGTGATCCCCACCATCGCGCTGGCGGTGATCCTCGACGCTATATTTAAACTTTTCATCTCCCTACTTGAGGCGAAACGGCCATGATCGAATTTGACCAGGTGACGAAATACTTCCAGGGGGAAGCGGCGGTTAAAGATCTGTCGCTGAACATCCTGGAAGGCGAATTTACGGTGCTGATCGGCACCTCCGGCTCGGGGAAATCCACCACGCTTAAGATGATTAACCGTCTGGTGGAGCACGACGAAGGGCGCATTCGCTTCGCCGGGGAAGAGATCAGAAGCTTCGATACCAAAGCCCTGCGCCGCAGAATGGGATATGCGATTCAGTCCATCGGCCTGTTTCCGCACTGGAACGTGGCGCAGAACATCGCCACGGTGCCGCAGCTGCTGAAATGGCCGAAGGCGCGTATCGAGGCGCGCGTTGACGAGCTGCTGGATTTACTGGGCCTTGAAGCCGCACAGTTTCGCGACCGCTACCCGCACCAGCTTTCCGGGGGGCAGCAGCAGCGCGTGGGCGTTGCCAGAGCGCTGGCGGCCGACCCGGAAGTATTGCTGATGGACGAGCCGTTCGGCGCGCTCGACCCGGTAACCCGCGCCGCGCTACAGCAGGAAATCGTGCGGATTCACAATCTGCTGGGCCGCACCATCGTGCTGGTCACGCACGACATTGAAGAAGCCCTGCGCCTTGCAGACCGCATCGTATTGATGGACGGCGGGCAAATCGTCCAGCAGGGGACGCCGCTCGAGCTGCTGACCAACCCGGTCAACGACTTCGCGCGCGAGTTCTTTGGCCGCAGCGAGCTGGGCATCCGGCTGCTGTCGCTGCGCCAGGTCGCCAACAGCCTGAGGGCCGACGAGCGCATCGACGGCGTGCCGATTCAGGCCGATCTCAGCCTGCGCGAGGCGCTGTCGCTGTTTGTCGACCGCCAGTGCCAGCAGCTGCCGGTGGTGGATGAACAAGGCGTGCCGTGCGGCGTGCTTCACTTCAGCGACCTGGTGCGGGGTGAACATGCGCCTCGTCCGTGATCCGCTTTTGTGGCTGTTAGTCCTGTTCATCGCGCTGCTGTTTGTGATGCCGCATACCTTCGCGCTGTTTAGCTGGCTGTTCCCCGAGCTTGCGCGCCCCGTCTATCAGCAGGATACCTTTACCTCGCTTGCCCTGGCGCACCTTACGCTGGTGGCGGTTTCAAGCGCGGTGGCGGTAGCAATTGGCGTGGGGTTAGGGATTGCGGTCACGCGCGAAGGCGGGCTGGAGTTCCGATCGCTTGTCGAAACCATCACCGCCGCCGGGCAAACTTTCCCGCCCGTTGCCGTGCTGGCAATAGCCGTTCCGGTGATGGGGTTCGGGCAGCAGCCCGCCATTATCGCGCTGGTGCTTTACGGCCTGTTACCGATATTGCAGGGGACGCTGGCGGGCATCGGCGCGGTGCCAGAGGCGACGCGTGAAATCGCGCTGGGCGCGGGCATGAGCCGCTGGCAGGTGCTGCGCAAGGTTGAGCTGCCGCTCGCGGCACCGGTGATTCTGGCGGGGATTCGTACTTCGGTGATTATTAATATCGGTACGGCGACCATTGCGTCAACCGTCGGGGCCAGCACGCTCGGCTCGCCGATTATCATCGGCCTGAGCGGCTTTAACACCGCGTATGTGATTCAGGGGGCGATACTGGTGGCGCTGGCGGCGATTGTCACCGACCGCCTGTTTGAACGCCTGCAACGCTACGTTACGCGCCATGAAGGATAACGATGTAACCCACCAGCATTACGCCGCCGATTCCGCCGATGGCCATCACCAGCATGCCACCGACGATGGCAATTTTAGACAATTTCATTTTTAGCTCCCAATGTTACGGGAGCGATTATAAAGCGAAGCAGGGTTGTTAATGAACCTTTAAATGCCTTATGTCATACGGGCGGGGTCGCGCCCGCTGCCGGTGAGCGGAAAAACGGGCACGCCGGAGCAGCGCCACTCTTCCAGCTGGTTAAGCTGCTGCTCGGTTGGGGCGTCGCCGCACCACACTAAAATCGTCTGCTGCGGGAAGAGTTCGGGGCGCACGCTGCTCACGGAGTTTGCCAGCACGTCAACGCGCCAGCCCTGCTGTATCGCCATCCATGCCGCCATCCATAATCTTGTGCCGTCCTGAGTGTTCCAGCCGACCAGCAGCGCGTCTTTGCCGCTGCGTTTGCGCGCCGACGCCAGGCACAGCGCGATATAGTTGATAAGCGCGCCGTCGAGCAGGCTTAAGAGGGTGTTGAGGGTGACCTGCTGGCACTGCAGGCGGCGGCGCAGCGGCGTGTAGAGCTGCATGACCAGGGTTTCCGCAGGATAGTCGCGCCCCACGTCCGCAATCCAGGCGCGCAGCCGGTTGGGGTTGCCGCTTTGCAGATGGCGCAGCAGCACTTCCTGACGCTCCCGCCAGCCGGTTTCCAGATCCCGCTCTTCGCCGCTGAGCAGGGCTTTAACCTTGCTCACCTGCACGCCGTTTTCAATCCAGCGTTTGATCTCGCGTATTCGGTCGATGTCGGCATCGTCAAACAGCCGGTGTCCGCCGTCGGTGCGTTGTGGTTTTAGCAGCCCGTAGCGCCGTTGCCAGGCACGCAGCGTGACGGGATTGATATCGCAAAGCGCAGCCACTTCTCCAATGGTATAAAGCGCCATGATGTCCCCAGAGCGAGTACGGGAAGTCCCCGTATAACTGTAGACAGTGCGGCTGAAACTGCGAAATTTGGCTGATTTATTCTTTGCGGGAGGGAATGTTAAAGGGCGGGAGCCTTGCGCCCCCGCCATTGTTTTATCAATTAGTCTTCGAAATACCAGTAGCCCTGATTGACCAGATCGGTCAGCACGGCCATAAACGCTTCGTCGTGAATCGCATCGCCCAGCTCGGCTTTGCCGATCGAAGCGTAGCGGCACAGCGCGTCGGCGGCGGCGACGTTAGCGGTAGCCAGCGGCTCGCTGTTAACGAAGAAGCTTTCACCGACGTTCAGCACGCGCAGGCCGTTCAGGCGAAGCAGGGCGTCACCTTGCGCCAGCGCATCAACGATTTCTGACTGTTCGTACGGCGGCTCCGCGGGCGCGACGTCCAGCTCGTGGCGCGGCGTGGTGGCGAAGCGGCCGAACCAGTTTTTGAAATCTTCCGGCTGGTTGAGCATTTCAACCATCATGTCGCGCAGGCGATCCAGCTCGTAGTTTTCGACCTTGCCCGGATGGTCGCGTAGGGTGAGATCCGGATCGCTGTAGTGCTCGCCGCCCAGGTCGTTTTCCAGCGCGTAGTCCGCAAAGCTGCTGATCAGATCGCGGCCGTTTGGCCCACGGAAGCCCACCGAGTAGTTCAGCGCGGTTTCATGGGTGAAGCCGTCGTGCGGGAAGCCCGGCGGAATATAGAGAATGTCGCCCGGCTCCAGGTCTTCATCGATGATTGGCGTGAACGGATCGACATGGAGCAGCGCCGGGTGCGGGCAGAACTGACGCATCGGGAGCTTATCGCCCACGCGCCAGCGGCGGCTGCCCATGCCCTGGATGATAAACACGTCGTACTGGTCGATGTGCGGGCCTACGCCGCCGCCCGGCACGGAGAAGGAGATCATCAGGTCGTCCAGACGCCAGTCCGGCAGCACGCGGAACGGGCGCACCAGCTCGGCGGAAGGCTCGTGCCAGTGGTTAACGGCCTGCGCCAGCAGCGACCAGCCGGTTTCGCCCAAATTGTCGAAATCTTCAAACGGCCCGTTGCTGGCGTGCCACTGCCCGTCTTCGCTATGGCTGACGAGGCGGCTGTCCACCTCAGGTTCCATGGCTAAGCCCGCCAGTTCGTCCGGGGTAATCGGGTCAATAAAGCCCGGGAAGGCGTTTTTTAATACAACCGGCTGTTTTTGCCAGTATTTCTCTAAAAATTCTTGCCAGTCTAAGGTGAGTTGATAAGCCATAGGTTCCTACCAGTGGGAAGACAAACGGCCACAATTATAAGGAGGGCGCGCGCGACGCCGCTTTGTCATTGGTCAAGGCCGCGTGGATGACTTAAAAACAAAAAACGGTGCCGTCGGCGCGCGAAAAGTGGGACAATAGTGGCTGTTTATACAGTAAAAGTGGTGTTCATGGCTTTGTCCTCGGCGCAAAAAGCGCAAATCGCCGCCTGGTATAAGGCGCTACAGCAGCAGATCCCGGACTTTATTCCGCGCCCACCGCAGCGGCAGATGATTGCCGAAGTGGCGAAAACGCTCGCGGGCGAAGAGGGTCGCCACCTGGCGATTGAGGCTCCCACCGGCGTGGGTAAAACGCTCTCTTATCTTATTCCCGGCATCGCCATCGCGCGCGGGGAACAAAAAACGCTGGTGGTCAGCACCGCCAACGTTGCTTTGCAGGATCAAATCTTCAGCAAAGATCTGCCGCTGCTGCGCAAAATTATTCCCGATCTCAAATTTACCGCCGCCTTCGGGCGCGGGCGCTACGTCTGCCCGCGAAACCTTGCCGCATTAGCGACGGATAACCTCGCGCAGGGGGATTTACTCGCCTTCCTCGACGATGAAATGGCCCCCGCCAGCAAGGACGAACAGCAGCGCTGCGCGAAGCTTAAAACCGAGCTGGACGCCTATAAATGGGACGGCATACGCGACCATAACGCCCAGGCCATCGACGACGATCTGTGGCGCAGAATGAGCACGGATAAGGCAAGCTGCCTCGGGCGCAACTGCCACTGGTATCGCGAATGCCCGTTCTTCGTGGCCCGCCGCGAAATCGATGAGGCGGAGGTCGTGGTCGCCAACCACGCGCTGGTGATGGCGGCGATGGAAAGCGACGCCGTGCTGCCGGAGGCAAAAAACCTGCTGCTGGTGCTCGATGAGGGCCACCACCTGCCGGACGTCGCCCGCGACGCGCTGGAGATGAGCGCCGAAATCACGCCCGGCTACAGCCGTCTGCAGCTCGATCTGTTCTCAAAGCTTGTGGAAACCTGCATGGCGCACTTCCGCCCGAAAAGCCCGCCGCCGCTCACCGTGCCGGAACGCCTGACCAACCACTGTGACGAGATCCACGAGCTGCTCAGCTCGTTTTACGGCATCGTTAAGCTGTGGATGCCCGGCGATTATGAAAGCGAGCACCGCTTCGAGATGGGCGTGCTGCCGGAAGAAATCATGGCCATCTGCCAGCGGCTGGCGAAGCTGATGGAAGGGCTGCGCAGCCTCGCCGAAGCGCTGCTAAGCGATCTCAGCGAAAAGACCGGCAGCCACGACGTGGTGCGCGTGCATCGCGCTTTGCTACAGATGAACCGTGCGCTGGGCTACTTTGAATCCCAAAGCAAGCTGTGGCGGCTTTCCGCTATGGACCAGGCCTCCGGCGCGCCGGTGTCAAAATGGGTCACGCGCGAAGTGCGCGAAGGGCAGCCGCACGTGTTCTTCCACTGCGTGGGCATCCGCGTGAGCGATCAGCTGGAAAAGCTGGTCTGGCGCAACGTGCCGCACGTGATCGTGACCTCCGCCACGCTGCGTTCGCTAAACAAATTCGACCGGTTGCAGGAAATGAGCGGCCTGCGTGAAAAGGCGGGCGATCGTTTTATCGCGCTGGATTCGCCGTTTAATCACGTTGAACAGGGCAAGCTTGTGATCCCGCAGCTGACGGTTGAGCCGACGATGGAAAACGAGCCGCAGCACATTGCCGAGATGGCGGCGTTCTTCCGCGCCGAACTGGCGAAGGGCGAACACAAAGGTATGCTGGTGCTGTTTGCCAGCAACCGCGCCATGCAGCTGTTCCTGACCCACGTCACCGATCTGCGCCTGACGCTTCTGGTGCAGGGCGACAGGCCGCGCTATCAGCTGGTTGAATTACACCGCAGGCGCGTTGAGCAGGGGGAAACCAGCGTGCTGGTCGGGCTGCAATCCTTTGCCGAAGGGTTAGATTTAAAAGGCGACCTGCTAAGCCAGGTGCATATTCATAAAATCGCCTTCCCGCCGGTGGACAGCCCGGTGGTGGTCACCGAGGGCGAATGGCTGAAAAGCCTCAAGCGCTATCCTTTTGAAGTACAGAGTTTACCTGCCGCATCCTTTAACCTTATCCAGCAGGTCGGGCGTTTGATCCGTAGCCACGGCTGCTATGGTGAAGTGGTGATTTACGACCGTCGACTGCTGACCAAAAATTACGGCCAGCGCCTGCTGGGGGCTTTGCCGGTGTTTCCGATAAGCCAGCCGCCCGCACCGGCGGCTAAAATAATTGATGTCACGCCCAAAAAGACCGTGCGGCGCAAACGTGTGAGCAAAAAATAGGGGAGCTGAAATGGACTATCGCAAGATCATCAAAGAAATTGGGCGCGGCAAGAACCACGCCAGGGATCTCGATTTTGACACCGCGCGCGGGCTGTATGCCCATATGCTCAGGGGTGAGGTGCCGGAACTTGAACTCGGCGGCGTGCTTATCGCCCTGCGCATCAAGGGCGAAGGCGAAGCGGAGATGCTGGGCTTCTACGAGGCGATGAAGCAGCACGTCATCGCGTTGACGCCGCCGGTTAACAGGCCGATGCCGATTGTTATCCCTTCGTATAACGGCGCGCGCAAGCAGGCAAACCTTACGCCGCTGCTGGCAATGCTGCTAAACCGCCTGGGCTACCCGGTTGTGGTGCACGGCGTGAGCCACGATCCGACCCGCATTTTAACCGAAACTATTTTTACCCTGATGGGCATTGAGGCGACCAAGTTTGCAGGCCAGGCCCAGGCAAAGCTCGAAGCCCATCATCCGGTCTATATTCCGATTAGCGCGCTGTGCCCGCCGATGGAAGACCAGCTGGCGATGCGCTGGCGCATGGGCGTGCGCAACAGCGCGCATACCCTCGCGAAACTCGCCACGCCGTTTGCAGAGGACGCCGCGCTGCGGCTTGCAAGCGTGTCCCACCCGGAATACGTGCCGAAGGTAGCGAAGTTCTTTACGGATATCGGCGGGCGCGGCCTGCTGATGCACGGTACGGAAGGCGAAGTGTACGCCAATCCGCAGCGCTGCCCGCAGATAACCCTGATTGATGGCCAGGGCGCGCGAGTCGTCAGCGAGCGTCAGCTGGAAATCAGCGAGGACGAAGCCGTGCTGCCCGCGTCCAAAGACCCCGAAGTCACCGCGCGCTGGATTGAACGCTGCGTGGCGGGCGTAGAGCCGGTTCCACGGTCGCTGAAAATCCAGATGGCCTGCTGCCTGGTCGCCACCGGCGATGCGCCAACGCTTGAGGCAGGGCTTACGCGCGTCGAGCAGACTTTCTGATCCCCCAAATTGCAGGCAAAAAAAAGCCTGCGGCAAGCGCCGCAGGCATAAAAGGGTAACATCAAGGATCAAGCAGTGTCGGAGCAGCGCTCCAAATGAGGGTCATACATCTCACAGGGTTAAAACTTTTACTCTACATCTTAGTTGTAGATAACAGCGGTGCCGCTCATCTTGCCGTTAGTGTTGGCAGAGGTGATGGAGTAGGCTTTTGCACCCGCTTGTTCCGCTTTAGAAGCCAGCTGCGCTTCCAGACCGTCCAGCGTGCTTGCGCCTTGTGCAGACACCACGCCAACTTTATTCAGATTCTGTGCTTCAGCCGGGCTGACGGATTGTGCAGCGAATGCGCCAAAAGAAAGTGAAAGGGCGATAGCGGCAACAGCATATTTGATGGTTTTCATAGTTAATCTCTCGCAGGTTATTCTGTTAAGGTGACGTTGTTCCGTCGATGTGATTATGGTCACACTTTTGAGCAGAAGAATAAATCGAAGAGAATTGACAGCGTTGTTCAAAAAAATTGAATACGATATAACACATTGAAATAAGTGATGATTTGCGGTGAAATTATCACGGATGAAATTGGTTTGCCTTTCCCGTCTCGCTTAAAGCATTTTTTGCTACTTTATTTGCGGGGAAGCGTCGGATGGCGCCTTGCTTATCCGACCTGCGGGGTTGGAGTGGTTGGTTGTCGGATGGCGCTTCGCTTATCCGACCTACGGGGTTGGAGTGGTTGGTTGTCGGATGGCGCTTTGCTTATCCGACCTGCGGGGCTGGGATTGTTGGGTTGTCGGATGGCGCTTCGCTTATCCGACCTACGGGGCTGGGATGGTGGGGCGTCGGATGGCGCCTTGCTTATCCGACCTACGGGGCTGGGATGGTGGGGTGTCGGATGGCGCTTTGCTTATCCGACCTACGGGGCTGGGATTGTTGGGTTGTCGGATGGCGCTTTGCTTATCCGACCTACGGGGCTGGGATGGTGGGGTGTCGGATGGCGGTTTGCTTATCCGACCTGCGGGGTTGGAGTGGTTGGTTGTCGGATGGTGCTTCGCTTATCCGACCTGCGGGGTTGGAGTGGTTGGTTGTCGGATGGCGCCTTGCTTATCCGACCTGCGGGGTTATCCGATTTCCGGGACTGGGCGTAGGGCGGGTAAGCGCAAGCGCCACCCGCCGCAAACCAACTACATCAACCCTAAAAGCTTTGGCACAAACAGCGAAATCTGCGGAATATAGGTAATCATCATCAGCGACACGAACAGCGCGGCGTAGAACGGCAGCAGCGGTTTGATGAGATGCTGAATCTTCACCCCGGTAATCGAACAGCCGACGAACAGCGCGCTGCCCACCGGCGGCGTCAGCAGCCCGACGCAGAGGTTTGCCACCATCATGATGCCGAAATGCACCGGGTCCATGCCGAGATCCTGCGCTATCGGCAGGAAGATTGGCGTGAAGATCAGCACTGCGGGCGTCATGTCCATAAAGATGCCGACAATCAGCAGCACAATGTTAATCAGCAGCAGAATAATCAGCGGATTGTCCGAAATCCCCATCAGCGCGTCGCTGATCATGTAGGGAATATCTGCGTTGGTCATTGCCCATGACATGCCTACCGAGAAGCCAATCAGCAGCAGCACGATAGACGTGGTCACCACCGACTCGAGGATCAGCTTCGGCAGATCGCGCCATTTCACCTCGCGGTAAATCAGCACCGACAGAATAAAGGTGTAAACCACCGCGATGGCTGACGCCTCGGTTGCGGTAAAGATCCCGCCCAGAATCCCGCCCATCACGATGATCACCAGCAGCAGGCTCGGCAGCGCGTCAAAGAACGCTTTGGCCGCCTGCGCGCAGGTTGGACGAGCCGACACCGGGTAGCCGCGCCGTTTGGCGATAACCCAGCAGACGAACATGATGGACAGCCCCATCAGAATGCCGGGCAGATAGCCCGCCATAAACAGGGACGCCACGGACACGCCGCCCGCCGTCAGGGAGAAGACGATCAGCACGTTCGAAGGGGGGATCAGCAGCCCGGTAATACAGGAAGAAACGTTTACCGCCGTCGAAAACGCCGGGTCGTAGCCTTCTTTATTCTGGATAGGCGAAAGCGTGCCGCCGACCGCCGCCGCCGCGGCCACCGCCGAGCCGGAGATTGAGCCGAACATCATGTTCGCCAGCACGTTGACGTGGCCGAGAGAACCCGGCACGCGGCCTACCATAATCTGCGCCAGGTTGATAAGCCTGATGGCGATGCCGCCGCTGTTCATCAGCGTGCCCGCGAAGATAAAGAACGGGATCGCCAGCAGAGCAAAGTTATCCAGACCGTTGGCCAGGCGCTGCGAAACGGTGATCACCGCCACGTCCCACGGCAGCATCAGCAGCATCGACGAAACCGTTGCGATGCCGATGGCAAACGAAATGGGCAGGCCGATAAACACCAGCACGAAAAACGCGCCGAAGAGGGTGAGGGCGATATAGCTTTCCATTAGTTAGCCCCTTTGCGGGTCAGCGACAGCGCGTCGGTGACGATAAAGTAGAGTGAATAGAACATCATGATGCCGCCGCTGAGCGGCAGGACGAAATAGACGTATCCCATCGGGATTTGCATTGCCGCGGAGAGCTGCCCGGTTGCCAGAGTTTTATCGATAAGCATCAGGCCGCCGTTAACGATAACCAGCGCGGAAAACAGCAGAATCAGCGAGTTGATAATCAGGCCTAACAGCGGTTTTTTGCCTTCCGGCAGCGTCATGGCGAGAAAATCTATCGACAGGTGGCGCTGCGCGCCGACGGTGTAGGACGCGCCAAGCAGGCCGACCCAGATCATCAGAAAGCGGGCCAGCTCGTCGGTCAGCGTGCTGGGCTGGTTGAGGACATAGCGGCTAAAAACTTGCCAGACCACGCAGACGACCAGGGCTATCATCACCAGTACGGAGAAAGTGGCAATAGCCCGGTCTACCGCAAGCTTAAGGGGCTTAAGTATCATGTTTTACATACCTGAGAAGATAAACGTGGGCGGGGTGAACCGCCCAAAAATGGCGACGGCGGCTACTGGCCTGCGGCTTCGAATTTGGCAAGCAAAGCGGCCTGCTTAGGATCTTTCGCGAAGTCGTCGTAAAGCGGTTTAACCACGGCGCGGAACGGGGCTTTATCGACGGTCAGAATAGTGGCACCCATCGCTTTAGCCTGCGCGCGGGAGTCGGCGTCCACTTTTTCCCACAGCTTTTGCTGGTAGGCTTCGGAGTTTTTCGCCGCCTTCGTCAGGATTTCCTGCTGCTCGGGAGTGAGCTTGTTCCAGGTTTTGGTGGAGATAACCAGGAAGTCTGGAATGGAGGTATGTTCATCTTCGGAAAACACGTTGGCGATTTCGATATGGCGCGTCTGTACCCAGGACGGGATGTTGTTTTCCGCGCCGTCGACCACGCCCTGCTGCATAGCGTTATAGACTTCACCGAATGAAATTGGCGTCGGCGAGCCGCCCATCAGTTCGACCATTTTCAGCGTGGTTGGGCTTGCCTGAACGCGTATTTTCAGGCCTTTTAAATCTTCGGGTTTGGTAATAGGTTTTTTCGCGTAGAAGCTGCGGGTGCCAGCGACATAGGCGGAAATGCCGAAGAAGCCTTTATCTTTCGTGGAGTCCATAATTTCTTTACCGGCTTCGCCAAAGACCACCTTGTTGAAATGATTCTGGTCTTTAAAAAGGTAAGGCAGGTTATATATGGCGTAGGTGTTGTCGAAAGATTCTAAATCGCTTGCGGATCCTTTGGTCATATCCAGCGCGCCGTTTTGCAGTAATTCTAAGGTTTCGCGGGCGCTGCCCATCTGGCTGCTTGGATATATACGCACGCGCATATTTCCGTCTGAAAGTTGTTGTACATCTTTCGCCAGCTGTTCAAAGGCCTGATGCACAACGTGGCTCCGCTCAAGGTTATGGGCAAGCTTCAGGGTGACTTTTTCGGCGGCATACGCGCCGCTGGCGCACAGACCCAGAATAGAGGCACAAAGTAGATGGCGGGAAAGGGTTGAAAGTTTCATGGCGTAAAGCTCCCTGCAAAAATGCAATGATTTAAAGTTTCGATAATTAATTCCTGTATGACAGCTTATGATATTTGTCCGATAACTACGCTATATCGACTTCACACTTTTAAGATTTATCCTGATAATTTGAATTTTTACGGCCTTGCTCGAATTAATTCATTGGCCTTAACAATATTATTTATTTAATAATTTGGGTGGGGAATGTGTTCTGCTTTATATAGAAAGGAAATACCGAGTTATTAATTCGATAATTAAAGCGTAATAGGCGAGAAATAAAAAACGGTTTCCGGATCGGGAAACCGTTAGCTTATCGGATTGCGCGTCATCGTTTGATGCCGTGGGTTATTTATAGATTGTGGCCGTGCCGTACATATGGTTGTCACCGCCCGCCGAGTTGATAACAAAGCCGGTTGCTCCTTTCTCTTTGGCCTTTTCAGCCAGTTTGTCCTGCAAATCGTCGAGGTTGCGCGCGTTGTTGGCGGAAACTGTGCCGACAGCACGAAGCTGGCCCGTTTGGTTGTCCATCATTTCCTGAGCTGCCAGGGTAGCGAAGGGAAGCGCAGCAAGCGTGACAACCGCTGAAAAATAAAGCAATTTTCTCATCTTCACGTCCTCATGAACCTTTGGGGGTCGACCTTTGGATGCAATGTCGACACTTTCAGTTTAGGTGGGATGAGATGATAAAAAGGCGCAAAAATTTGATTGACTTATGCTCATTTTTTGAACGATAAATCTTTACGAAACCCTGACAAATCAGCCACATACAGGTGGCTGATTTTGTTTGATTTATCGTGCGTCGGGGCGAATCAGATCGAAACGGTGAGATTCTTCGATGGTGTAATAGGCGGAAGGGCCGCCCGCGCGCAGCACCGGTTTTGCCAGCGCGGTCTGGTAAATGCCGTCAACCAGCAGGGATTCGTCAATGTGTACCGCCACGACTTCACCCAGCACCAGCCAGGTGTCTATTGCCGCACCGTCTGCCGAGGTGAGCTGAACACACTGCGAAAGGCGGCATTCGAAGTTAACCGGGCTTTCCGCCACCAGGCTTGCTTTGACTTTGCGGCCGGGCGCGGCGGTGAGGCCCGCGCGGGCAAATTCGTCCTCGCCACGTGGCAGGGTCGCCGAGGTTTCGTTCATCTGCTTCGCAAGCTCGCGGGTGGTGAGGTTCCAGACGAACTCTTTTGTTTCGAGGATATTCTGCACGCTGTCTTTCCAGCCGCTGCTGGCAAAACCAACGATCGGCGGGCGATAGTTAAAGCAGTTAAAAAAGCTGTAGGGCGCCAGGTTGCGCTGACCCTGCGCGCTGAGGGACGAAATCCAGCCAATCGGGCGCGGCCCAACGATGGCGTTCAGCGGGTCGTGCGGCAAGCCATGGCCGGCAGCGGGTTCGTAGTAGTACCTTTTCGCAGACATATTACCCCTTATCACTGGTGAAATTGGCGCGGCGTATTTACCCCGCAGCCCTCACAGAGTATCTTACGCGCCCACACAAGGAGAAGCCGCCGATGAAAACCCCAGCCACCAAACCGGGCCTGCACCCGCGTAACCGCCACCGTAACCGCTATGATTTTGCCGCGCTCCAGCAAAGCTGCCCGGCGCTTAGCGCTTTTGTTAAAACGTGCCCGCACGGCGAGGAAACGGTGGATTTCGCCAATCCGCTGGCGGTAAAGGCGCTGAATCAGGCTCTGCTGGCGCATTTTTACGATGTGAAAGAGTGGGATATTCCCGACGGTTTTCTCTGCCCGCCGGTGCCGGGCCGCGCGGACTATATTCACCATCTGGCCGATCTGCTCGCGGAAGGCAACGAAGGCAAGGTGCCGTCGCAGGCGACCGTGCTGGACGTCGGCGTGGGCGCCAACTGCATCTACCCGCTTATCGGGCAGCATGAGTACGGCTGGCGCTTCACCGGCTCGGAGGTTGACGCCGACGCGCTGCGCAGCGCCACGATGATTATCGACGCCAATCCGGGCCTGAGCCGCATGATTCGCCTGCGTCGCCAGAAAACGCCGGGCGCAATTTTCCCCGGCATCATCCATAAGAATGAAACCTTCGACGCCACCCTGTGCAACCCGCCGTTCCATGATTCCGCCGAAGCAGCCCGTAGCGGCAGCGAGCGCAAGCGCCGCAACCTCGGCCAGGATGAGAAGGGCGCGCTGAACTTTGGCGGCCACGAGCATGAGCTGTGGTGTGAAGGCGGCGAAGTGGCGTTCGTCAGCCAGATGATCAACGAGAGCAAGGCGTTTGGCCGCCAGGTAATGTGGTTTACCTCGCTGGTGTCGCGCGGCGAAAACCTGCCTGCAATCTATCGCGTGTTGCAGGAGGCGGGCGTTGAGAAGGTGGTGAAGAAAGAGATGGCCCAGGGTCAGAAGCAGAGCCGCTTCATCGCCTGGTCCTTTATGAACGACGCACAGCGCGCCCGCTGGGCCGCCACGCGCTTTAAGTAATCAGACGGTAGGGTTTGCCGGTGGCAGCGTTCCGGCTGCCGCCTCCGAGGCCTGGAGCGTCTGAGCGGCGTCCGGGCCGGGCTGCATGACCTGCACGGTCTGCACCGGTGGGCGAATGCCCGCCGCGTCGAAATGCTTTTTCACCATCCCGTCCAGCGCGAATCGCACCGTCCATTGTTTTAGGGGCTGGGTGGTAAACGACACGCGCACGGTAAACGCCTGGTTCGTCAGGCCGACGATGCCCGCAAACGACGGCTCGCCGATCGTCAGCATGCGAATATCCTCCTGCGCCATCAGCTCTGCCACCGCCTCTTTGAGTATGCGGTTGGCTTTGTCCACGTCCTCCTGCCTGTCGACGTCATAGTTCGCCACAAACGAGCCGATGCCGCGCACGAAGTTGGCGAAGGTGGTGATCGATGACCACGGAATGATGTGGTACGCGCCGGTGTCCTGGCGCACGCCCACGGAACGAATCGACATGCGCTCCACGCTGCCGGTAATCGGGCCGATGGTCACCAGGTCGCCGGTGTTCATGCCGTTCTCGAACTGGATAAACACCCCGGTAATAATATCCTTCACCAGCGTCTGCGAGCCGAAGCTCACCGCCAGCCCTAATGCCCCCGCGCCCGCCAGCAGCGGCGCGATGTTCACGCCAATTTCTGACAGCAGAATCATGATCGTAATGGTGCTAATCACCACCGCCAGCGCGTTGCGGAACAGCGTCAGCAGCGTGCGCGTTCTTGCGCTTGGCATCGGGCGGCCGTGAATATCGGAGGCCAGGCGGTTTTCAATTAGGCTTGCCAGCAGCGTCCAGCCGACCGCCGAGAAGAACAGGATCAGCACGATGCGGATAATAATATCGACGGTTTTCTCCCCCGCGCCGTTGGTCAGCCACGCCCACATGTCGAACAGGCTCCAGGCGTTAAGCAGCAGCATCACGGCGATGCAAACGGTAAGAATGCGCGCCATTTTCAGCGAGGCGGAAATCCAGCTGTTGATGCGTTTTTGCAGCTCCGGATAGCTGCGCTGCACCTGCGGCGAAAGCGTGATGGTTTTGGCAATCCAGCGCGACAGCATCCCGGAGATAAACGCCGCGATGCCGATAATTGCCACGCTGTGCAGCGACGCGCCCATCATCCACTTCAGGCTGTTGCCGGGGTCGAAGAGCGAAAAGAAGAACAGCACCACGAAGTAGGCGCTCGCCAGCCAGTGCCAGACCAGCGCAAAGGCGCGGATAAACAGGCTGAAGAAGGCCATCGAACGGTCGGCGAGGTGAATCAGGCTCTCCTGAATGTGGCGCTTGTTGTGGAAAATGAGGTACAGCGCCCAGAGCGTGATGCACAGCATGATGACCACGTTGGCCATCGCGCCAATCTGCACGTTGACCTGGTTTGAGATTATCGGCACGGCGACCAGAATACCGTAGCCTATCAGGCTGCTTAGGCCCGACAGGCGGATGCTCCAGTACTTCGCGCTTTGGTCGCTGACCGGGAAGGGGCGCAGGTCCGGGAAACGCGGGCAGAAAATCAGCCGCAGAATCGCCTTAAAGAATTCGATCAGCGCAAAGGCGTTGAGAAACAGCCCCTGCTGGCGGGCGATGGTGCGGCTGCCCGCGTTCATCATGTCGCTAAAGATTTGCCCGACGAACAGCGTCAGCGCCAGCAGCAGTAAATCAATCGCGAAGGCACCGATGATCATTAGCGGCAGGTGGAACCAGCTTGAGCGGTCGCGGTTTTTTCTGCGGCCCCATTGGCCCATGCGTTTCCAGACCGGCGTCATGCACAGGCGCACCAGCAGGTAGAAAGCAAACACCGACGCGGCAAGCATCGTGAAGTGGGTCAGGGCATTAAAAAAGGTTTGCTGGTTGAAGGCCTTGTGCGGCGCGCCGGTAATATTGCGATGTAGCTGGGCGAATCGTTCGGCAAGCTCGCCGCCGTAATGACGGCTCACGTCGGTGACGTTTTCCAGCACCGTTTTATCTTCGCTGAGTTTTTCCGGCGGGGTAATAGCGGGAACAGGTTCAGGCGGCGGCGTGGCGGCGACTTTGCGCAGCTGGTCGATGAGCTCGGTGCGCGATTTATCATTGTCCAGCACGTCTGCCAGCGCCGAGTAGGCTTTTTTCTTTTCTTCGATGTTGGGTTCGGCGGGAGGAGCTGCGGTGCTTTGGGTTGAAGATGCGGCAACGGCGGCGGCGGGCAGCGTCACCGCTTGAGTTTGAAAGCTAAGCAGACTGCATAGCAGTAACAGGATCCACGGCACGGCGCTCCTCCAGGCTGAGAAAGTCAGGCAAAGAGGTAAGTATAGTGGGTTAGGATCAAGGGGTTGGAAAACGGGATTAATCTGGGGACGTGGCGCATTACCGTCGGGTGGCGGCTATGCCTTACTCGACCTACGGCTTGAGTAGGGTGGATAAGCGAACGCGCCATCCACCGTCAGGATGGCGCGTAATAATCACGAAACGTGCTGCAAGAACTCCTGCAGGCGCTGGCTCGGCGGGTTGTCGATAAGCTCCTGCGGATTGCCATCTTCGGCGACGCGGCCTTTGTCGATGAAAATCAGGCGCGAAGCCACTTTCGCCGCAAAGCCCACTTCGTGGGTCACGATAACCATGGTCATGCCTTCTTCGGCCAGGTCCTGCATAACCTTCAGCACTTCGTGACGAAGCTCTGGGTCAAGGGCAGAGGTTGGCTCATCGAACAGCATCATTTTGGGTTTAACCGCCAGCGCACGGGCGATGGCCACGCGCTGCTGCTGGCCGCCGGAAAGCTCGGACGGATAGTGGTGCGCGCGTTCCGCAAGGCCCACTTTTGCCAGCAGCTCTTTCGCAAGCTTGTCGGCTGCGTCTTTCTTCAGACCGCGCACGCGAATCGGGCCAAAGGCCACGTTTTCAAGCGCCGTGAGGTGCGGGAAGAGGTAAAACTGCTGGAATACCATGCCTGCTTCCTGGCGAATCAGGCGCTCGTCGACCTTCGGGTCGTTGACCTTCAGACCGTCGACGATAAGCTCGCCGCTGGTGATGTCTTCGAGCTTGTTGATACAGCGCAGCAGGGTGGATTTACCGGAGCCGGACGGCCCAATAATCACTACCACTTCACCCTGTTTAATGTTCAGGTCGATATTGTGCAGCACCTGGGTTTTGCCAAAGTGCTTGGAGACGTTTTTAAATTCAATCACAGGATTTTCATCCTTCTTTCAAGGCGACGCAGAACAAAGCTCAGCACCAAAGTAATAATCAGATAGAAGACCGCAACGGCGCTCCAGATCTCCAGCGCACGGAAGTTACCGGCGATAATTTCTTGCCCCTGACGGGTCAGCTCGGCCACGCCGATAACGATGAACAGCGAGGTGTCTTTAATACTGATAATCCACTGATTACCCAGCGGCGGCAGCATACGGCGCAGCGCCAGCGGCATAATCACGTAGCGAATGGTTTCGCGCCTGGAGAGGCCCAGCGCCAGACCGGCTTCGCGGAATCCTTTATGAATCGACAGTACCGCGCCGCGGGTGATTTCCGCAATGTACGCGCCGGAGTTGATCATAATGGTGACGACGGCCGCGCTGAACGGGTCGATGCGCAGGTCGTTAAAGGCCATCGGTAGCGCAAAGTAAATAAACATTACCTGCACAACGATTGGCGTACCGCGAATCACTTCAATGAATACGAGGGCGATGTGGTTGGCGATCCAACCGCCGTAAGAGCGGGCAAAACCCGCTACCAATCCGATCACCAGGCCACCGCAAAGACCGAGGACCGAAATCCACAGGGTCATTTTGGCGCCCTCAATTAAGAGCGGAATTGCAGGCCAGATGGCGCTCCAGTCAAACTGCATGATGTGTTCCTGTTGTATACCGTGGTTCAAAAATAGCAGGGGCGAAAGGCGCCCCTGAGGTCAAACGTAAAACTTTATGCCCTTCATACTTCAGGCTGCATCTTTGTTGGCTGCGTTCGCTCACCCGAATCACTTACTCATGTAAGCTCATCGGGATTACTCGACCCGTCCATGGGCCTCGCCCCTTCGGGGCCGCTGCAAGCAGCGTTCAAATCTGCTCCAGGCAGATTTGTTTCTCTCTTGCCGTCGTGATGCAACTTAAATTATTTTGGGCATAGATTTATTATTTTGGCTCGGTGCCGAACCATTTTTTGTAGATTTCGTTGTAGGTGCCGTTTTCTTTCAGGGTTTTCAGCGCGCCGTTAACCTTCGTGCGCAGGTCGTCGCTGCCTTTCGGGAACGCGATGCCGTACTGCTGAGCTTCCAGAGAATCGCCTACCGCTTTGAACTGGCCGTTACCTGCGGTTTTGATGAAGTACAGGATGTTTGGCGTGTCGTGCAGAACCGCGTCGGCGCGGTTAGTGCCCAGCTCCATGTACGCGTTGTCGATGTTCGGGAACTGACGCAGGTCTTTGGTTTTGATGTTGGCTTTCGCGTAATCAACGGAGCCCGTGCCGCCCTTCACCGCAATGACTTTGCCATCGAGGTCTTTCACGCTTTTGATGTCGTTGTTGTTTGCTTTAACCATCACCAGCAGGCCGCTTTTGTAGTAGCCGTCGGAGAAGTCGATAGCCTTTTGACGTTCAGGAGTGATGGTGATACCGGCCAGCGCCAGATCGATATTTTTGGTTTGCAGAGCTGGGATGATGCCGCTGAAGTCCATTGGCTTCAGGGTATAGTCCAGTTTTAATTCTTTAGCGATGGCGGCCCATAAATCCACGTCGAAACCAACGTACTTATCGCCTTGTTTAAACTCGAAAGGAACGAATGCGGTGTCGGTCGCGACAACCAGTTTCTTCTCAGCGGCGTGGGAAGTTACCGCAAAAGCCAGGGTGAGTGCAGCCAGTGAAACTTTCAAAATCGACTTCATAGCATTTCCTTTGTTAATCCATGGGGCTATCCCCTGCATCAGCCTGCGCACCATGAAAGAATCGTGCCAGATTTACAACATATTGTTTTGCAAGGATGTGGTTTTGTAACATTGCACAATATAGGTTGCAAGGCAGTCATAATGCACTCTTATGGTGCTTCATTATGGTGCATGTTTTTGGCTGGCGGGTCGGAGGGTAGTTTTACCGCGAAATAAGGCGACAAAACAATCATTCATTAACGATTGTGTGATGTGATTATTACAAGGGTGCAACTTTTGCGGCGGGGTTAATCAATTTGATGCGCTAAAATAGTGCAGGTTCCTCCCCCGGGCGGGGGAGGAAGCATAAGAATCAACTATCGATTATTCGATATTAGATTCGATGAACCACAGGAACTTGTCCAAATCGCGGGACGCTGCGGTGAAAATGTCGGCGGTATCTTCGTCTTTCGCTTCTTCGATGGCTTTACGCACATCGTTAGCGACGACGGCATAACGATCGGCCAGCTCTTTCAGATGATCCTGAACGGTATGGATGTCCAGCGGGTAGCTTTTCAGCGCGGTTTTGCTGTTAACAACCTGAGTGGTACCCAGCGCTACGCCTCCAAGCTGCACGGCGCGCTCTGCCATAGTATCCAGATGGTCAGTCAGTGCTGTACGGAAGCCGTCAAGCATCTCGTGAACGGCAATAAAGTTGGCACCGCGCATGTTCCAGTGAGCCTGTTTGGTAATCAGAGACAGATCAATGAACTGGATTACCTGACGATTCAGCAGCTCGATGGTGGCTTTTTTCTCGCTATCCGCTACATCATTACGGGTATACAGCAGATTTGTAGATTTGGTTTTTACCAGTTTAGCGGTACTCATAATCTTTCATCCTCTTGATGTGTGTTTCCTGATTTGTTACCGGAAATAAGTATAGCACCGGTTTTTGACTTTGCCGGTTAGGATAATACCTATCAAACAAATAGAGAGGCTACATTGGTAATTGCATAGTTGTTATCAATCAATGCTTTATGGAGGTTTTTTAGGATATTTCATAAAAATTAAAATGGCGTGAATCTTAAAAGAAAATAGTTCTTATTATGACTCGCAAATGGCAGGGGAATATAAGGGGTTGATAGCGGGTTTATTCCCCACGGCGCGGCCGTGCGTGGGGAATTAAATGGCGTGGATTAATTTATGTCGACGCTCTTAATTTGCGTCTCGCGCTTTTGGGTTAGCGTTGAGCCTGCGGAAGCGGCAATGATTGACAGCAGCGCCATCCACTGCACAAGCGTAAGGTGCTCGCCGAGGAACAGCATGCCCGAGAGCGCCGCAAGGCCTGGCTCCATGCTCATTAACGTGCCGAAGGTGCGCGTTGGCAAGCGGGTTAAGGCAATCATCTCAAGCGAATAGGGCAGGGCGGTGGAGAGAACCGCCACCGCAAGCCCCAGCGGCAGAAGCGACCAGTGCCACAGCGCGCTGCCGGCTTCGAGTGCGCCAATCGGCACGAATATCACGGCGGCAATCAGCGACCCCACGGCTACGGTCGCCGGGCCGTGATCCGCGCCCGCTTTTTGGCCGGTGATGATATACATCGCCCAGCAGGCTCCTGCGCCCAGCGCAAACGCCGCGCCTTTCAAATCAACGTGACCGATGCTTTGCCCCAGCGGCAGAAGGAACCACAGCCCCATCACCGCCAGAATCACCCACAGAAAGTCTATGGCGCGGCGCGACGAAAACAGCGCCACCGCCAGCGGGCCGGTAAATTCTAGCGCGACGGCCACGCCCAGCGGGATGGTCTGAATAGATAAATAGAAAAGGTAGTTCATGCCGCCAAGCGCAAGGCCATAGAGAACCAGCGGCACGCGCTGTTCGGCATTAAAGCGTAAACGCCAGGGCTTAAACACCACGACGAGAATCAGCGTGCCGAGCGCCAGACGCAGCGCGGTAACGCCGGGTGCGCCAACGAGCGGGAAGAGCGATTTGGCGAGCGAAGCGCCGCTTTGGATCGACGTCATAGCGATAAGCAATACGGCGATGGGGAGCCAGACCGGCATTTTACGAGAAGTTAACGGCATCCTGCGTCCTGTCAGTTTATGTCGAGGTGAGTCAAGTTAGGAAAAACAGCCCCAGTGTAAAGGAATAAGTTATGGCTGGTTTAGTTTTCATTGAGATAAATCTGTACCTTCTGGGGTACCATTTATCTCAAGTTGTATACGTTTTGTTCAGGAAAAATTAAGAATTATCTGGATGACGAATTTGTTAAGGGCACCAATAATTGGCGCGTTTTCCGCATAAATTAGTGAGTTTTTAGTGACATAACATGTAGTGGAAATGTTGTGTTACATGAAAAGGTTCGTTAGACAACACGATTCACGAAGAGTTTCTTTCACATATTTGTTATATTTAAAACTTAGGACTTACTTGAAGCACATTTGAGGTGGATTATGAAAAAAATTGCATGTCTTTCAGCACTGGCTTGTGTACTGGCCGTTTCCGTAGGTACCGCAACTGCAGCAACTAGCACCGTAACCGGTGGTTATGCTCAGAGCGATATGCAGGGCGTTGCTAACAAAGCTAACGGTTTCAACCTGAAATATCGTTACGAAAATGATACCCCACTGGGCTACATCGGTTCCTTCACCTACACCGAAAAAGACCGCTCAGAAGATGGCGTTTATAACAAAGGTCAATACTACGGCATCACTGCTGGTCCTGCTTACCGTCTGAACGACTGGGCAAGCATCTACGGTGTTGTGGGTGTAGGCTACGGTAAATTCCAGACTACCGGCGCAACTAACGATACTAACTCCAGCGACTACGGCGTTTCTTACGGCGCAGGCCTGCAGTTCAACCCAATGGAAAACGTTGCACTTGACGTTTCCTACGAGCAGAGCCGCATCCGTAGCGTTGATGTTGGCACCTGGATCGCAGGCGTGGGTTACCGCTTCTAATTCACCCGCTAACGGTGAAAATAAAAAATCCGCCCTCGTGGCGGATTTTTTTTACCCTGATTTTGGCTTCGCAGGGTAAATGTCGACCGGCGCGGCTCTGCCCTACAAACTGCATAATGCTGCATTTTTGTAGGTAGGGTAAGGCGTAGCCGCCACCCGACGCTTACCGGCGAATGGCACTTCGTTTATCCGCCCTACAATCACTTTGGCGACGTCGATAAACGTAAGCAACCGCGCTACCGGGTTTTGGTCTCAAAAATATCCGTCTGCAGGTGAGTATAGTCCACCTTCTTCAGCTTGAAGTTGGTAATCCAGATTGGCCCCGCCTTCTGCTCCGAGATAAATTTGTATTTCGGCGTCAGCTCTTTGGTTTTGATCCCCGTCCAGGCCGAGAAAAAGTTCAGGAAATCGTTCGCCGAACGGCGCGCCTGAATCCGCCGATGCGCTTTGTCATCGCTTGAGAGAACCATAAACGGCACCTGGAAATTCTGCTGAAACGCATCGTCGTGGGCCAGATACTGCACCTTGGTGCCGCGCTCTTTAAAGGCCAGACCGTGGTCCGAGAAATAGACCATCGAGAAGCTATCGCCGGTGTTTTGCAACTGCTGATAAAGCTGTTTAAGCAGGTTGTCGGTTTGCGTCATGCTGTAGATATAGCAGGATGTCTCTTTTGACTGCACGAACTCGTCATATTTCCCCTGCGTGCGGTCGCAGGCCTGCGGGTGCGAGCCCATCAGGTGCAGGACGATCAGCTGCGGCGTGGTGCGGCGGGTGGCAAAGACCTGCGCGGTCATTTTCAGCAGCGCTTCATCCTGGGTATTTTTATCCGCTTCAAAATCACCGTTTTTCAGGAACTGCACTTCGTCAGCGCGTTTAGCGATGCTGGCGATGGCCGTATCGTATTCGCCGATCTGCCCCTGGTTTGAGAACCACCAGGTCTGGAAACCAGCGCGGTTCGCCAGCGTCACAAAATTATCCTGATACTGCGGTTTGCCGTCGATAACGCGGTTCAGCGTCATACCCAGCGACTTCTGCGTTGAGCCGCTGGCGGCGACGTAATCCATAAATAAACTGCCGTTCACCGAGCTGGCAAAAGGCGTGTTGTTCCAGTGGCCACCAAAAGCCCCCAGCGCGTCGCGGCGGGCGCTTTCGCCTATTACCACCACATACGTGTGGTACTTCGGCTGCACCGCCAGCACGTTCCAGGTGTCCTTCATTTTGGCGAACGCCTGCATTCTGGCCTGTTCATCAATGACTTCCTGGTTGTTGACCACTACGTCCTTAACGAAGCGGAACACCGGGTAGCCGGTATCCTTAAACTTAAAGACGCCGCCGTAGGCCAGGTTTTGCACGGGAGCAACGAAAAAACACACCAGGCTAATAGCGAGGCAGGAGTTATCGAAATGGCTCCAGGCCGATTTTGCCGGGATTTTGCGGCGCACGGCGATGACACCCAGCGCCAGGATAAACACGGAAACCAGATAGCTGTACCACGGAAATATGGTCATGATCTCCGTGGATTCTTCGAAGTTGGTCGAATGCAGCGCCAGCAGGGTGTTGAAGTTTGGCGCGCCGTAGGCCTGCCCGAACGGGAAGTACATCGCCGCCACCAGGCTGCATATCCCAACGAAGCCTTTCTGGAAACGCGGAGCGCGACGCCAGAGCAGGAGCAGCACGCAGCTGAAAGCCACCGCGTAAAGCAGGCTGAATTCATATCCTAATGCGAAGTTAATAAGCAGGGACTGCAGGAAGTAAAATCCTGTCCACGGGTTAAGCGCGACACCGCGAGCCGTGAGGGTATCTTTAGCCGTTAAATTCATGTTTACCGAAATCAACAAAACGCCATGCGAGAACCCTGGCGACAAGGGTCAAAAACCTGCCTGACAGGCGGAAAAGAAGGGGAAAGGACCGCATCTGCGAGCCGCTTCATGTGCAGGGCTGCAAGAAGATAGAGCGCAACGAAAATAAGATCAACCGATAAGCAAAGGCCGTTTTGCGAGGCGGATTACAAAACCGACAGATAGTGGGGATAATGTGCAGGAAATGAACCTATTCACGGGAATTATGGAAAAAGGTTGTTACAAAATGATGACACAGACAGGGATAAATTGGCTGAGAAAAGTGAAGGCAGGGCAAGTGCCTACAGCTTCGGTTCTTCGCCCTGCTTAGGTTTACCGGAAACCCAATCACACAACATATTCAGCAGCATTAGCCGCACCTGGAAGGGGGAGTGAGTAAACACGCTCATGCACCTTTTAAATTCGTTCATTGTTATCCTCCTCGTTAATTCTGCGGCGCTTAATCCATTAAGGGCTGACTGCATTACATACAGATATAGCATAGGCTATATTGTATAGCTATTGCTATTTCGTTAATTTTTTGTGGATGCGTGAGCGTGGTTTACAATGGGGCCTTCCGTCGTCGAAGAACGACGTCGCGCCACTGTATGAGGAAGCTCCATGAGCCGTCAGGCAGGTCAAAAGAACAGCGAAAAAGTGACGCAATTACTTAACGTTGAAGAGCATGTTGAAGGGTTTCGCCAGGTGCGGGAAGCGCACCGCCGCGAGTTAATAGATGATTATGTCGAACTGATCTCCGATCTTATCCGTGAGGTGGGGGAAGTGCGCCAGGTGGATATGGCCGCGCGTCTGGGCGTGTCGCAGCCGACGGTTGCCAAAATGCTCAAGCGTCTGGCAACGCTTGGCCTTATCGAACAAATCCCTTGGCGCGGCGTCTTTCTTACCGCCGAAGGGGAAAAGCAGGCGCAGTTCAGCCGCGAGCGCCATCAAATCGTGGAGAACTTCTTTTTAGCACTCGGCATCAGCCCGGAAACGGCGCGTATCGATGCCGAAGGCGTGGAGCACCATGTCAGCGAAGAGACGCTGGAAGCGTTTCGTCTTTTCAGCGAACAGCGCGGGTACGGCAAATAAATGCTGAAAACGCTTTTTCGCCCCTTTCTGCGCGACCGCTTTCTCCATCTCTTGCTGATTATCGGCGCGGCGCTGTGTCTCGCGGTGCCGTTTCGCCCTTCTTTATGGGCGGCGGCTATCGACTGGCACACCATCATTACCCTGACGGGACTGATGATGCTGACCAAGGGCGTGGAGCTAAGCGGCTATTTTGACGTGCTTGGCCGCCGAATGGTCAAGCGATTCGGCACGGAGCGCCAGCTGGCAATATTTATGGTCAGCGCGGCGGCGCTGCTGTCAACTTTTCTTACCAACGACGTGGCGCTGTTTATCATCGTGCCGTTGACCATTACGCTGAAGAAACTCTGCGCCATTCCCGTTACCCGGCTGATTATCTTTGAGGCGCTGGCGGTGAACGCCGGTTCGCTGCTTACGCCGATCGGCAATCCGCAAAACATCCTGCTGTGGGGGCGTTCGGGCCTCTCTTTCGCAGCCTTTACCTGGCAAATGGTGCCGCTGGCGCTGGCAATGGTGGCAAGCCTGCTGGTGCTGTGCTGGTTCTGCTTTCCAAAGAAAGCGCTCAACTACCACGGCCACGATAAAATCCACGACTGGCAGCCGCGCCTGGTTTACGCAAGCGTCGCGCTGTATCTGGTATTTATCGTTTCGCTCGAGCTGAAGCAGGAAATCTGGGGTCTGACGCTGGTGGCGCTGGGCTTTGTGGTGCTGGCGCGGCGCACGCTGCTCAGCATCGACTGGAGCCTGCTGCTGGTGTTTATGGTGATGTTTGTCGACGTGCATTTGTTAACACGCCTGCCCGCGCTTGAGGACGCGCTGCACGGCGTAGGCCAGCTTTCGCAGGGCGGGCTGTACGCGCTGGGGATTGGCCTGTCGCAGATTATCAGCAACGTGCCGTCGACGATCCTGCTGCTCAACTACATTCCCGCTTCCCTGCTGCTCGCCTTCGCCGTGAATATCGGCGGCTTCGGGCTGCTGCCGGGGTCGCTCGCTAACCTGATCGCGCTGCGCATGGCAAACGACAGGCGAATCTGGGTGCGCTTCCACTACTATTCTCTGCCGATGCTGCTGTGGGCGGCGCTTGTCGGCTACGGGCTGCTGGCGCTGCTGGCCTAGGATAAATACCAATTGTCAGTTTTTCCTGGCAAATGTATAGCTACCTCCTAAATTTACTTAACGGTAAATTTTTTGTGACGCAGATAACGCGTAGCAGGGCGAGTTAGCAAAACCATGGCAGATCAAAACGACAAGCCGGACAGCGGCGAAGAGCAGCAAAAAGAGAATAGCCAGAACGACAATAACCAAAACGACAAAAGCCAAACCGACGAGAAAAAGCGCCCCGGCAAAAAGCCGCTCATTATTTTGGGCATCGTCGTGGTGGTGATGGTTATCGTGGCGGCGGTATGGTGGTTTTTGACGCGCAACGAAGAGACCACCGACGATGCCTTTACCGAAGGCAACGCCGTGACCATCGCCCCGAAGGTCGCGGGCTACGTTACCGAACTGCACATTGGTGATAACCAGCGGGTCAAAAAAGGCGACCTGCTGGTGGTTATCGATCCGCGTGATGCCAAAGCGCAGCGCGACCAGGCGCAGGCGCAGGTTGGCCTCGCCGAAGCTCAGCTGCATCAGGCGCAGGCGCAGCTGGATCTGGCAAAAGTGCAGTACCCGGCCCAGCGCGATCAGGCGCTTGCGCAGGTTGCCAAAGCCGAAGCCGATTTAGCCAACGCCCGCGCGGACTACAAGCGCCAGCGCGGCGTTGATCCACGCGCCACCTCGCAGCAAAACATCGATACCGCCAACGCCCAGCTGCGTTCCGCCGAAGCGGGCGCGGCCAATGCCCGGGCGCAGCTTGAGGTGGCAAACCAGGTCAGGCTGCAGATCCGCCAGCAGGAAACGAACGTTGAGGCACGCGCGCGGCAGGTCGATCAGGCAAAAGCCCAGCTCGAAACCGCCGAGCTTAATCTTTCCTATACCGAAGTGCGCGCGCCGTTCGATGGTTTCGTCACGCTGCGTAACGTCCAGCTCGGCTCGCTGGTGCAGGCCGGCACCGCGCTGTTCTCCGTTGTCTCGCCGGACATCTGGGTGACGGCAAACTTCAAAGAGTCCCAGCTTGAAAGGATGCGCCCCGGCAATAAGGTGAAGCTGAGCGTGGACGCGTGGCCTGACATGGAGCTGGAAGGGCATATCGACAGCATTCAGCAGGGCAGCGGCTCGCGCTTCTCGGCCTTCCCGGCGGAAAACGCCACCGGCAACTTTGTGAAGATCGTCCAGCGCGTGCCGGTGAAAATCGTCATCGATAAGGGGCTGGACGCCAACCATCCGCTGCCGCTGGGCCTGTCCGTTGAGCCGAAGGTTACCGTCGAATGAGCGAGCAGGTAGCCGATCACGATAGCTGGAAGCCCGCCAGCAACCCGTGGGCCGTGGCGATCGTCGTCACGCTCGCGGTGTTCATGGAGATCCTCGACACCACCATCGTCAACGTGGCGCTTCCCCACGTTGCGGGCTCGCTCTCCTCAAGCTACGACGAATCGACCTGGGTACTGACCTCCTATCTGGTGGCGAACGGCATCGTGCTGCCGATTTCCGCCTTCCTAAGCCGCCTGTTCGGCCGCAAGCAGTTCTTTTTGATCTGCATCGTCATGTTCACCATCTGCTCGTTTCTGTGCGGCATCGCCACCGAACTGTGGGAAATCATTCTCTTCCGCGTGATGCAGGGCTTCTTCGGCGGCGGCCTGCAGCCAACCCAGCAGTCGGTTTTGCTCGACTACTTCAAGCCGGAGGATCGCGGCAAGGCGTTCGGGCTGTCGTCGATTGCGATTATCGTCGCGCCGGTGCTTGGCCCTACGCTCGGCGGCTGGATCACCGACAACTATTCCTGGCGCTGGGTGTTCTTCATCAATATTCCGGTCGGCATCGTGACGGTGCTGGCGATTTATCAGCTGCTGGAAGACCCGCCGTGGGAGCGAAAATCCGAAGAGAAGCTCAGCGTTGACTGGACGGGCATCGGCCTTATCGCCCTCGGCCTTGGCTGCCTGCAGGTGATGCTCGATCGCGGCGAGGACGACGACTGGTTCTACTCGAACTTTATCCGCACCTTTGCGGTGCTGACGCTTATCGGCATCATCGGCGCGATTTTCTGGCTGCTGTACGCTAAAAAGCCGGTAGTAGATCTGCGCTGTATGAAGGATAAAAACTTCGCCGTTTCCAGCCTGTTAATGGCCGGGATGGCGATGATTCTGTACGGCAGCTCGGTGGTTATTCCGCAGCTGGCGCAGCAGGATTTGGGCTATACCGCCACGTGGTCGGGGCTGGTACTTTCCCCCGGCGCGGTGCTTATCGTGCTGACGATTCCGCTGGTGATAAAGCTGATGCCGGTGGTGCAAACGCGCTGGATCATTGCCTTTGGCTTTAGCTGCCTTGCGGCGTCGTTCTTCTGGTCGCGCAACCTTACGCCAAACGTCGATTTTGAAACGCTGGTGATGTTCCGCAGCGCGCAGTCCTTCGGGCTGGGCTTCCTGTTCGTGCCGCTGACCACCATCGCTTTTATCACCATCCCGCGAAGGCTTAACGCCGATTCGGCGGCGCTGTTCACCATGTTCCGCAACGTTGCCGGTTCCATTGGTATTTCGCTCTCGACGGCGGCGATAACCGAGCGCGCGCAGGCGCACAGCGCCAACCTCAGCACGCACATGAACCCGTTTGACGAACAGTTTCAGCAGGCGATTAAAAACGGCGCGCGGGCGATAAGAGACTTTACGACCCAGGTCGGCGACCCGATGAGTATCGCCACCGGGCAGCTGTATAAAACCATGATCGAACAGTCGCGCATCCTCGCCTACATCGACGTGTTCACAATTTTGAGCGTCGTGGCCATGCTGCTGATCCCCTTTTGTTTACTGCTTTCGCCGGTGAAGAGCGAAGGCGCTGCAGGAGCACATTAATATGCACAGGAGAATGTGGCTGTCTACGCTTGCGCTGCTGGTGGCGGGCTGCGCCGTCGGGCCGGACTATCAGCCTGCCAAACCGCAAACCCCGGCGAGCTTCAACGATACGGCCCGCCAGAATGAACCCGGCGTCACCTCACGCGCGCAGACCACCGCCACCGACCCGCGCTGGTGGCGAAGCTTCAATTCGCCGCAGTTGGATAGCCTGATTGAGCGCGCCATCGCGGGCAACCTGACGCTCCAGCAGACCGTGCTGCGCATCGCCGGGGCGCGGGAGCAAATCACGCAGGCGGGGGGAGCCTTCTACCCGAGCGTCAACGGCAGCGCGAGCGCCACCCGGCAGCAGTTGGGGCTGGATGGCGAGCTTAAATCGCACGGCGTTTACGACCGTCTTAACGATGTCGACCCGCAGCTTAACGGCGCGCTCGACCCGTTAACCAAGCCGATAACGCTCTATCAGGGCAGCTTTGACGCCAGCTGGGAGCTGGACATGTGGGGCAAGGTGCGTCGCCAGGTTGAGGCGGCAAAGGCCCAGCAGGATGCGGCTATCGAACAGCGTAACGACGCGCTGGTATCGCTTGAGGCGGAGGTGGCGCGCGCGTGGCTACAGCTGCGCGGCGCACAAAGCGTAATGCAGACGCTGCAAACGCAAATCGATACCGCGCAGCAGACGCTCGAACTCACCGAAAACCGCCAGAAGGGCGGGCTGTCGCCGCAGATGGACGTGGAAAATGCCCGCGCCCAGCTTGGAAGTTTACAGGCGCAGCTGCCGCAGTATCAGGCGCAGGAGCGCCAGGCGATGAACGGGCTGGCGGTGCTACTGGGTAAACCGCCGGGCGCGCTCGACCGGGAGCTGGCGGCCCAACAGCCGCTGCCGAAGCTGCCGGATATTGTTTCCGTCGGCATTCCCGCAAACCTTGCCCGCCGCCGCCCGGACGTACGCGAGGCGGAAGCCAACCTCCATGCGGCAACCGCGCAGATCGGCGTGTCCGTCGCGCAGCTTTTCCCATCGCTGTCCCTGACCGGCCAGCTTGGCTTACGTAACGATGAATCCGGCTATCTCCTCGACTGGGCCAGCCATTTCTACAGCTTTGGCCCGCAGGTTTCGATTCCGATCTTCCAGGGTGGACGCCTGGTTTCCAGCGTGAAGGTTGCCCGTGCCCAGCAGGGTAGCGCTGTACTGCAATATCGGCAAACCGTGCTGACCGCGTTGCAGGACGTCGAGAACGCGCTGGTAAGCTACCGCACCGACCAGCAGCGCGAGGCGGGGCTGGCAAAAACCACCGAGTCGTTGCAAACCGCCTTTGACCTGGCGAGCGACAGCTATCGCAAGGGCATTGCCACCTTCATTGACGTGCTGGACGCCCAGCGGCAGCTGGCGAAGGCCGAACAGCAGCGGGCCGAGGCGCGAGTACAAAGCAGCATCGATCTTGTTGCGCTTTACAAGGCGCTGGGCGGCGGCTGGGAGCCGTATCAGCAGGTGAATATGCCGGACTATTCGGTGTTTGGAGACGCGCCGCGCGGCTAGCGGTTTTGCAGAATCAGGCAAGAAATGGGTAGAAATCCCCCATTCTACCTTTGACCGGCGGGCGTATAACTGACAGGCCGTTTAAGAAAGTTGTCAAACCCTGAACAAGAGGTCACCGCTATGCGTTATAAAAAACTGGGTAACACCGGGCTGTTTGTTTCAGAGCTTTGCCTTGGCACCATGACCTTCGGTGGCGAGGGCGGTATGTGGGGCAAAATCGGTAACCTGGCGCAGTCCGACGCGGAAAAGCTGGTCGGCGGCGCGCTGGATGCGGGCATCAACTTCATTGATACCGCGAACGTCTATTCGGAAGGGCGCTCGGAAATTATCACCGGCCAGGCGCTTAAAAATTTGAAGGTTCCACGCGAAAACGTGGTGGTTGCCACCAAGGTATTTGGCGAAACCGGCACCGGAAGCGTCAACTCGCGCGGCTCATCGCGCTATCACATCATCAACAGCGTTAAAGATAGCCTGCAACGCATGCAGCTCGATCATATCGATCTCTACCAGCTGCACGGCTTCGACCCGGCGACGCCTATCGAAGAAACCCTTCGCGCGCTGGACACGCTCGTGCAGCACGGGCACGTGCGCTACATCGGCGTGTCTAACTGGGCGGCGTGGCAAATCATGAAGGCGCTGGGCATTTCCGAACGGCTGGGGCTGGCGCGCTTTGCCTCGCTACAGGCTTATTACACCATCGCCGGGCGTGACCTGGAGCGCGAGCTGGTGCCGATGCTGCAAAGCGAAGGCGTCGGGCTGATGGTCTGGAGCCCGCTGGCGGGTGGCCTGCTCAGCGGTAAATATGACCGTGACGGCAAGGCGGAAGAGGGCAGCCGCCGCATTGAGTTCGACTTCCCGCCGGTCAATAAAGAGCGCGCGTTCGACTGCGTTGACGTGATGCGTGAAATCGCCGATGGCAAAGGGGTTTCCGTCGCCCAGGTTGCGCTGGCGTGGCTGCTGCATCAGGAGGTGGTCAGCAGCGTGATTATCGGCGCGAAGCGGGTGGATCAGCTGAACGACAATATCGCCGCCACGGCAATCCGCTTCACCGACGACGAGCTGCAAAAGCTGAACGCGGTGAGCGAGCTGCCGCGCGAATATCCCGGCTGGATGCTGGAACGACAGGGCGAGTATCGTCGTAATCAGCTGAAGTAGTAAGGTTTCGTGTCTCCCTCTCCTGGGGGAGAGTGCCGGGGTGAGGGCATCCTGAACTTAACGTCTATTCGGTGGTGAATTTTTCCCCTCACCCTAACCCTCTCCCTAAGGGAGAGGGGACTACGGCATCAATAGTTAAAAGGCGCTTCCCGCTTCAACACCTTATCAATCACGTCCAGAACCGCCTGCGCGTTGTTGTGGCCCGCCTGGTAGGCGGCAACCTGCTTGATTTTTTCCGGCGCGTTCGCCATCGCAAAGCCGAAGCGGGCCTGGCGCAGCATCTCGATGTCGTTGCCGCCGTCGCCGAAGGTCACCACTTCGCTGTCCTTAATGCCCCATTTCTCCTGCAAAATGCGTAATCCGTTGGCTTTGTGGATGCCTGGAATAATCAGGTCGATGGAGCCGTGGCCGCTTGATACCGGCACCACGATGCCTTCGAAAAGGGCGGAGAGGGAGTCCATGGTTTCGTCCAGCAGTTCGTCCGGCAGGTTCAGGGCGAACTTGAAAAATACGTCGTCCAGGTTGTAGAAGCTGTCGACGTGTTCGAGGCGGTGGTAGTACATGGCGGCAAGCTGCTTGAACTCGTCGTCGTAGCTTTTAAGCGTGTAGCCGTTGCGCTTCCCGCAGGCGATGATATCCACGTGCGGCAATGTCAAAAGGTGGTCGATAACCGTATTGTACTGCTGGCGTGTCAGCTCGCCGTTGAACATATCCTCGCCTTCGCTTACCACCCAGCCGCCATTATCGGCCACGAATGAAATCTCGTCTGCTATCTCCGGGAAGAAGGAAATCAGCTGGTAGTACTGGTTGCCGCTGGCGACAACAAAGCGAATCCCTTGCTCTTTCATCTGCTGATACTGCCCGGCAAAACGGGCGCGGTTGTAGCCTTTGCTGTCGTCGAGAAAGGTGCCATCCATGTCGACGGCAATCAGTTTAATTCCCATAGCCTGTTCCTTTTTAATCATACTCGTTTGCTAATTGCGTTTGTGCCGCCGGTTTTGCCACCGCGCGGGCGATAAGCAGGGCCACCACCATCAGCGCCAGCACGACCAGCATCGCCAGCCGCAGGCCGTAATGTTCGCCGAGGAAGCCGAGCAGCGGCGGCCCTACCAGGAAGGCGACATAGCCTGAGGCCGCGACGACGCTGACGCGCGTCGCCGGATCCGGCCCGGTATCGCCCGCCGCTGAAATCGTCAAAGGGAAGCCGAGCGAGGTGCCAAGCCCCCACAAAATCACCGAGATACCCGCCAGCAGCGGGCTGTCGATGAAGATGATCATCCCGATGCCCAGAATACCCATCAGCGCGCAGGCGCGAACCACGGCCACGCGGCTGTAGCGGTCGATAAACCAGCCGCCGGTAAAGCGCCCGACGGTCATACCCAGCGTGAAGCCGACGTAAATCAGCGAGCCGGAGGTTGGGCTAAAACCGTGTCCGTCCACCATCAGCAGCGGCAGCCAGTCGTTGGCGGAGCCTTCGGCAAATGCCATCGCCAGCACGATGGTGCCGATCATCAGCAGCTGAATATCTTTGTAAAACGGCTGGCGGGATGACGCGGCATTTGCGGCATCGCCCGCAGGATCGTCTTTGCCAACGCCGTGCGGTATGGCGCGAATCGCGATTGCAATCGGCACGATGACCAGCAGGCCAATCAGCAGTAAATGCCCAAAGGCGGCGAAGTTAACGGCGGTCAGGCTCATGCCGATACCCGCGCCCGCCAGCGTGCCGAGGCTGTAGAAGCCGTGCATCATCGGCAGCACGGTTTTTTTCATCAGCCCTTCAACAATCGCGCCCTCCACGTTCATCGCCACCTCGGAGGAACCCAGCCCCATCCCCATAATCGCAAGACCAAGAGCGAACAGCACGGGGGAGGCGAGGTACAGCGCGAAGCTCATGCACAGCATGCCGACGACCATTAGCGTCATGCCGCTGCGGATAATTTTGTGCGTGCCGAAGCGCTTGACCAGCCAGCCGGAACACAGAATGCCGCTCATCGAACCGACGGATAGCCCAAATAGCACGATGCCCATCCCTGCGGTGGAAACGCTGAGCGTGTCGCGAATCGCCGGGGTGCGCGTGGCCCACGAGGCCATTACGAGGCCGGGCAGGAAGAAGAAGGCAAACAATGCCCAGGTGCGGTGCAATAAGGCTTTTCTTTGAGTCGGAGCGGCGGGCATGAAGAGGACCAGTTAGCTATTTAAGACGGATGTCAGTTACACTAGCAAGAATGTGTACATTTGTACATAATCGCGAACACGCGGCTTTTAACAGGATCAAGCATGAGCAAAACACCACGGCGTAACGACCCCGAACGGCGCGATCGCATCCTGCAGGCGACGCTGGATATGCTGGTAGAACACGGCATCGGTAAAATTACGCACCGCAAAATCGCCGCCGCGGCGGGGGTGTCGTTGGGGTCGATGACCTACTATTTTGACGGCATTGAATCGCTGCTCGGCGAAGCCTTCACCAGGTTTGCGCTGGGCATGTCGGACAGCTATCGCGCCCGCCTTGAACAGGCAAGCAACGCCGAAGAAGCCTGCGAAGCCGTGGTGGACATGATCTGCGGCGAGACCATCGCCACGCCTTATAACCTGCAGGTGATGTACCAGCTTTACGCCTATGCCAACTGTAACCCGCAGTTAAAAACCATCATGCAGGACTGGATGTGGCGCAGCCAGCAGGCGCTGGAAGCCTTCTTCGACCCGATCACCGCCCGCACGCTGGATGCCTTTATCGAAGGCATGACGCTGCATTACGTTACGGACCGCAAGCCGCTCGGCCGGGAGGATCTCGCTTGTATGGTGGCGAAGATTGTTGGATAGATTTAAACGGTAACGCTGAAGAAATTTGAAAGACTGTGAATTTCAGGCAATAAAAAACCCATCAACCTTGAACCAAAGAGGCGGGGTTGATGGGCTCCACAAATTGGGGACATCAAAGAAAAGCAGTGGCACTAATTAAGACTAGCGCCCGGGCAAAAAGTTCTGCCCGTCATAAAATAAATCTATTTTTCTTTGTCTGAGGCACAGATCACAAACCTGGCCATATGATGACGATCAGCGTCCCCGCCAGGGTTAGCAATACGTTTGCGATGGCGTAAGTGCCTGCGTAGCCTAGCGCTGGGATGTTACTGCGCGAGACATCGCTGATGATTTCCATCGCGGGCGCGCAGGTGCGAGCGCCCATCATCGCGCCGAAGAGCAGGGCGCGGTTCATACGCAGAACGTATGCGCCAAACAGGAAGCAAATCACCACCGGCACCAGGCTGACAATCAGCCCGGCTATCAGCATCTGCCCGCCAACCGCGCCGACGTGGCCGATGCCGCTGCCAGCGCTGAGGCCGACGCCCGCCATAAAGACCATCAGACCAAATTCTTTCACCATGTTTAGCGCACCCTGCGGGATATAGCCAAAGGTGGGATGGTTTGCGCGCAGGAAGCCGAGCATGATACCGGCGAACAGCAGGCCCGCCGCGTTGCCAACGCCGAAGCTAAACGAGCTGAACTGGAATGTAATCATCCCAATCATCAGGCCAATGATAAAGAAGGCGCAGAAGGCGAGCAGGTCGGTAATCTGACTGTGGATGGAGATAAAGCCGATGCGATCCGCCACGGTTTTAACGCGTCGCGCGTCGCCGCTGACCTGTAGCACATCGCCCTTGTTGAGCACGATGTTGTCGTCGATAGGCATTTCAATCTGGCTGCGGATCACGCGGTTCAGGAAGCAGCCGTGGTCGGTCAGCTTCAGCTGTCCGAGGCGGCGGCCAACGGCGTTGTGGTTTTTCACCACGATCTCTTCGGTGACGATGCGCATGTCCAGCAGGTCACGGTCGAAGACCTCTTTGCCGTTACGGAAGCTTGGGTCGAGGCGGGAGTGGGCGTCCGGGTAGCCGACAAGCGCGATTTCATCGCCTTTTTGCAGCACCGCGTCGCCGTCCGGGTTCGCCAGAATGCCGTTGCGGCGAATGCGTTCTATATAGCAGCCGGTCTGGCGGTAGATCCCCAGCTCGCGCAGGTTTTTACCGTCCGCCCAGGCAACCAGCTCTGAACCAACGCGGTAGGCGCGGATAACCGGCAGGTAGACTTTGCGCGTGGCGTCGGTGTCGAGGCCGCGTTCGCGGGCGATTTGCTGGGCGCTGGTTTGCAGATCCTGATGCTGGAGCTTCGGCAGGTAGCGCGCGCCGATGATCAGGCTGACCAGGCCGATAAGATAGGTCAGGGCATAGCCGAGGCTCAGGTGGTCAAGGGATGAAGCCAGCGTATCGCCGGACATGCCCGCGTGGCGCAGCGTATCCCCGGCACCGACCAGCACAGGCGTAGAGGTCATCGACCCTGCCAGCATGCCGGCGGTCAGGCCGATATCCCAGCCGAACAGCTTGCCTAAGCCCAGCGCCAGCAGCATCGCGCTGCCGACCATCACCAGGGCCAGCATCAGGTAGTTTTTGCCGTCGCGGAAGAAAATTGAGAAAAAGTTTGGTCCGGCTTCCACGCCGACGCAGAAAATGAACAGCATAAATCCAAGATTTAGCGCGTCGGTGTTAATGGCGAAGTGCTGTTGTCCCAGTAATAAAGAGACCACTAAAACACCAATGGAATTACCCAGTTGGATTGAACCAAGGCGTAATTTACCCAGGCACAACCCTAAGGTTAGCACCACAAATAATAACAGGATGTAATTCCCGTTTAACAAATCTGCGACGTTTATATTCACGAAGGCTAACTTCTTGTTTACCAGTAAGCTGTTGAAAGAGAAAGTTTTTTGGGTTAAGGTTTTTGCCGATTAGCGAGTGAATTAATGCTTTGCTCCATCCACAAAATATCTCGTGCAACACCCTAACAACGGCCGCTAGTTTAATCTTAATGTGGATTAACGGCTAGTAAGAATATTGTGCTAATTACGGCATACATTTTTGGCATGGATAGCCGCAACTTTATCAGACTTGGGTCTCTTTGTGCCGCAAAGGGTAACGGTTTTTGGGTTCGATACAGGTGACTAGAAGGAGTAAGTATGTACAGGCGTGGACAACGCTGGTTAGGGATAATCTGCTGCTTTGTGCTCTTTATTCTGGTTTTCCTGTCGCTGCACTTGCGAGTGACAGGCCGCTTTATTGCTACCGGGCATATGGAGCTGGGCTTTCTGTTCTTTGTACTCCCCGGTGCGATTGCCAGCTTCTTTGCTAAAGAAGGGAAGATTGTCGGCCCGCTGGCTGGCGCAATGCTCGCGCTGCCGCTTTGCCTGGTGCTGGTGCATACTTCGCTGACGCCGGTCCGTTCGTTCTGGCAGGAGGTCGCCTGGCTATGCAGCGCGGTGTTCTGGACCTCGCTTGGGTCGCTGTGTTTTATCCTGCTCAATATGCTGCGGAATCGATCTAAGTAGAAGCATTTCATATTTTGTCGGATGAGGGCCTGCGTCTTCCCCGATACACAATAAAAAAAAACCGGCTCAAACAGGCCGGTTTTTTTATTTGCGCCGCGCTTACTGGGCGTTCTGGAACAGGCTCAGATGCTCTTTCGCGTAAGCTTCGAAATCAGTGCAGCCGCCAATGTGTTTTTGATCGAGGAAAATCTGCGGTACGGTTTCAACCGGTTTACCCACGGTTTTTTCCAGATCGGCCTTGGTGATGCCCTCGGCGTGGATGTCCACATAGCGGAAGTTGAAATCATCACGTTCAGCGGTCAGTTTCTCAGCCAGCTCTTTAGCACGAACACAATAAGGACAGCCCGGGCGCCCAAAAATCACTGCAAACATGGTATCTCCTTGGTTTTTTTGGCCGATGCGAACCGGCGAATGGTGACTATAATGCCGATTAGCGCCGGGTTTGGAAAGAAGGCTCTGCCTGTTAGTTTGATACAGCGCACCAATGGTTCAGCAAAGTTAAGCGCGTAATCCAGGGTATACTGGAACGCTGATTGCCTATGGAGACAAGCGGATGCGCTCACTCGGTGACTTACCCAAACCGATACTGATACTGGAAGTTTTCGGCATTGGTTTCTTACTGCTTTCATACCTTTCGCTGCACGGTTACGTCACGTTACCCGCACCAATCGGTAGTGCGGGCGCCGCCATCGTCATGGTATTTTTGGGGATCGCGCTGATGGTCCCGGCGGCGGCGATCATGGTTTGGGCCATGGCACAGAACCTCGCTCCGCTGTTGACCAAAGGCCAGTTGCCAACAGATAAACCGCAAAAAGATAAGACAAAGGAAACACGAGATGACGCCGACCATTGATCTGCTCCGCGCACACCGCTCCATTCGCCGGTTCACCGATGAGCCCATCACAGACGAACAGCGTGCGGCGATTATCGCCAGCGCCCAGTCGGCCTCCAGTTCAAGCTTCCTGCAGTGCAGTTCTATTATCCGTATCACCGATAAAGCGATGCGCGAGAAGCTGGTGACGCTAAGCGGCGGCCAACCCCACGTCGCGCAGGCCGCCGAGTTTTGGGTGTTCTGCGCCGATTTCAACCGCCTGCTGCAGATTTGCCCCGAAGCGCAGCTTGGCCTGGCGGAACAGCTGCTGCTAGGCGCGGTCGATACCGCCATGATCGGGCAAAACGCCTTTACCGCCGCCGAATCTTTAGGCCTGGGCGGCGTTTACATCGGCGGGATTCGTAACAATATTGAAGCGGTCACAGAGCTGCTCGCGCTGCCAAAACACGTCCTGCCGCTGTTTGGCCTGTGCCTTGGCTGGCCAGATCAGGATCACGGCGTGAAGCCGCGTATGCCTGCCGCCATGCTGGTTCATGAAAACCACTACCAGCCGGTCGATAAAGCGCTGCTGGCGGAGTACGACGAAGAGATGGCGCAGTACTACCTTTCCCGCGACAGCAACGCCCGACGCGACACCTGGAGCGACCACATTCGCCGCACGGTCATCAAAGAAAGCCGTCCGTTTATCCTCGACTATCTGCACAAGCAGGGTTGGGCGACGCGCTAAATTCCCCGGCGGCATCTGCCGCCGTTTCTTATCGATACATTTTCGCTATCAATCTTTAGGCCAAACGGTATTGGTTATGCGCCAGGTTCAGTCGGTATAAGAAGAGGGTAAATCAACCCACTCTTACCTCGACTGCACGACAAGGAGCACCCGATGCCGATGACTACCCTGGACAATTCCCCTTTCTACGCCGCCGATATTATTCGCTCGCGAATCAACGGCCTGGTGCCGCGCGTGGCCTTTATCCTCGGTTCCGGGCTGGGTGAACTGGCGGATAAAATCGAACAGCCCGTCGTTTTCCCCTATGACGAGCTGCCTGGTTTCCCGGTAAGCACCGTGCACGGGCACGCCGGCGAGCTGGTTGTCGGCACGCTGGCCGGTGTGCCCGTGGCCTGTATGAAAGGGCGCGGGCACTTCTACGAAGGGCGCGGCATGTCGGTAATGACCAACGCCATTCGCACCTTCAAACTGCTGGGCTGTGAAATCCTCTTTTCGACTAACGCCGCGGGCTCGCTGCGCCCTGAGGTTGGGCCGGGCAGCCTGGTTGCTCTGAACGACCACATCAACACCATGCCCGGCACGCCAACGGTTGGCCCGAACGACGAACGCTTCGGCGAACGCTTCTTCTCGCTGGCCAACGCCTACGACGCCGACTACCGCGGCATTCTTCAGCAGGTGGCGGGCGAGCATGGCTTCCCGCTCAGCGAAGGCGTCTTTGTCTCATACCCTGGCCCTAACTTCGAAACCGCTGCGGAAATCCGCATGATGCAAATCATCGGCGGCGACGTGGTGGGCATGTCCGTTGTGCCGGAAGTGATAAGTGCCCGCCACTGCGGCCTGAAGGTAGTCGCCGTTTCGGCCATCACCAACCTGGCGGAAGGGTTGGGCAGCGTGCAGCTATCCCATGCGCAGACCCTGGCCGCGGCGGCGCTTTCACGGCAGAACTTCATTAACCTGATCTGCGGCTTCCTCGGCAAAATCGCCTAAGGCAAACACAACACCGGGTAAAACACATGGCGATTAACTCTATGGCGATACAACCTCGCTTGAAAATCATGTTGTTTTTGCAGTACTTCATCTGGGGCGCCTGGCTGGTGACGTTCGGCTCCTATATGATTAATACCCTCGGTTTTCGCGGCGCAGACGTGGGGATGGTTTACAGCACCAAGGGCATCGCGGCGCTGCTGATGCCGGGGCTGGTGGGGATCGTCGCCGATAAGTGGCTGCCCGCAAACCGGGTGTATGCGCTGTGCCACCTGGTGTGCGCGCTGATGCTGGCCTGGGCGGCCAGTATTGGCCAGCCGGGGCTAATGTTCTGGGTCATGTTAGGCAACGCCATGGCGTTTATGCCGACCATCGCGCTCTCTAACACCATCTCCTACGCCAGCCTTGAGAAGGCGGGGCTGGATACCGTCAGCCATTTTCCTCCCATTCGCGTTTTCGGCACCGTTGGGTTTATCGCCGCGATGTGGGCGGTTAGCCTGATGCGTTTTGAGTTGAGCAACGTGCAGCTGTATATCGCCGCGGGCGCTTCTCTGGCGCTGGCCCTTTATGCGCTGACGCTCCCTACCACGCCGGTCGCCAAAGGCCAGGCTTCGCGAAGCTGGGTAAGCCGCCTTGGGCTGGACGCCTTTGTCCTGTTTAAAAATCCGCGGATGGCGGTGTTCTTCCTGTTTGCCATGCTGCTTGGCGCGGTGCTGCAAATCACCAATACCTTCGGCAACCCGTTCCTGCACGATTTTGCCCGCCAGCCGGAGTTTGCCGACAGCTTCGTGGTGCGCTATCCGTCGATCCTGCTGTCGGTTTCGCAGATGTCGGAAGTTGCCTTTATCCTGACGATCCCCTTCTTCCTGCGCCGGTTCGGCATTAAGCAGGTGATGCTGATGAGCATGGTGGCCTGGGTGCTGCGCTTTGCGCTGTTTGCCTGGGGCGATCCGTCGGCTTTCGGCTTCGTGCTGTTGCTGCTTTCCATGGTGGTGTACGGCTGCGCGTTTGATTTCTTCAATATTTCCGGCTCGGTGTTCGTCGAACAGGAGGTGGATTCGCGTATTCGGGCCAGCGCGCAGGGGCTGTTTATGACGATGGTTAACGGCGTTGGGGCATACGTGGGGGCGATTCTTAGCGGCTACGTCGTGGATTATTTCACGGTCGACGGCGTAAAAGACTGGACGACTATCTGGCTGGTGTTCGCAGCCTACGCGCTGGTGCTGGCGGTGATTTTCCACTTCAGCTTCCAGTATCGCCATCAGCCCGAGCTAAAGTCTTCGGCACCGCTCGCACATTAGCCCTCCGGTCATTACACAACGCGGCAGGAGTGGTAGCTTATGGGGCTTCCAGCATCAAGGAGCCCCATGACTAACTCACAACGCATCTACCGCACCGACCTCAAGCTGCTGCGTTATTTCCAGGCCGTAGCGGAAGAACTTCATTTTGGAAAAGCGGCCGCAAGGCTGAATATGTCCCAGCCGCCGCTCAGCTTCCACATCAAAGAACTTGAATCCCAGCTTGGCACGATGCTGTTTATACGGCATTCGCGCAGCGTGGCGCTGACGCACGCCGGCGAAGTGCTGTTGCAGGAAACGCAGCGGCTGCTCGCCAGCGCGAACATGGCCTTTGCCCGCGTCGAACAGATTGGCCGTGGGGAAGGCGGGCGCATTCACCTTGGCATCGTCGGCACCGCCATTTGGGGCGGGCTGCGCCTGGGGCTACAGCGGTTTATTGCCGACTACCCGGCCATCGACATTCTCTTTCGTGAAAAATCGCCGGGCGACCAGCTGGCCCTGCTGGACAGGCACGACATCGACGCGGGGATCTGGCGAATGGAAACCAATCCGCCTGCCGGTTTGCAAAGCGAAAAGCTCCACGACGCCACGTTTATGGTCGCGCTGCCGGAGCAGCATCCTCTCGCCGGGCAGGACTCGATTGATATCGGCCAGCTGCGCCACGAGGCTTTCGTGACCATGACGGCGATTCACTCGGACTGGACGTTCCTGCAGCGCGTCTGCCGGGAAGCGGGGTTTTCCCCGCGCGTGGTGCGCGAAGCGGTCGAGCCGCAAACGGTGCTGGCGCTGGTGAGCATCGGCCTTGGGCTGACGATTATGGCCGACAGCTACGCGCAGATGAACTGGCCCGGCGTGGTGTTCCGCCCGCCGACCAAGGCGATCCCGGCGGATCTCTACGCGGTGTACGATCCCAACCGGCTTACGTCTACCACGCGGCAGCTCATTGACGCGCTGAAAAAGTCGCCGGACACATTGCCCCATCGTTGAAATTCCGGGGCGGTGCTATGATAGGCGCGCTGTCATTATCGGACTGGAAACGCTGAGGTGCAGGGTGAAAATCGCCATTTTGTCCCGGGATGGAACGCTCTATTCTTGTAAACGCCTGCGCGAGGCGGCGTCGCGGCGCGGCCACGCGGTGGAAATTATCGATCCGCTTTCCTGCTATATGAATATCAATCCGCTGTCGCCGTCGGTGCATTACAAAGGGCGACAGCTGCCGCACTATGACGCGGTGATCCCGCGCATCGGCTCGGCGATTACCTTTTACGGTACCGCCGTGCTGCGCCAGTTTGAAATGCTGGGCAGCTATCCGCTTAACGAGTCCGTTGCCATCACCCGCGCGCGCGACAAGCTTCGCTCGCTGCAGCTGCTGGCCCGCCAGGGGATTGATTTGCCCGTCACCGGCTTTGCCCATTCCCCTGACGACACCAGCGACCTGATTGATATGGTCGGCGGCGCGCCGCTGGTGGTGAAGCTGGTGGAAGGCACGCAGGGCATCGGCGTGGTGCTGGCGGAAACCCGGCAGGCGGCGGAAAGCGTCATTGACGCCTTTCGCGGGCTGAACGCGCATATTCTGGTGCAGGAATATATTAAAGAGGCGAAGGGCGCGGATATTCGCTGCCTGGTGGTAGGGAATCAGGTGGTCGCGGCAATTGAGAGGCAGGCGAAACCGGGCGATTTCCGCTCGAACCTGCACCGCGGCGGGCGGGCAAACCAGGTGACTATTACCGAGCGCGAACGCGAGATCGCCCTTCAGGCAGCGGCAACGCTCGGGCTGGACGTGGCAGGAGTTGATATTCTGCGCGCGAATCGTGGCCCGTTGGTTATGGAAGTCAACGCGTCGCCGGGCCTGGAAGGCATTGAAAAGACGAGCGGCGTGGATATCGCGACGCTCATGATTGAATGGATTGAGCGGCAGGCGCAGCCGGGTTTTTGCCTGAAAATAGGCGGATAGCAGCCGTCAGGCGCATAATCATAGAATGAAGCGCCATTTTTGCGTAAGCTATGGCGCGACTTTCATCATCATTAAGAGGCATCTGCATTTATGGATTCACTCGTTGTCCCTACTCTGGACATCTTACGCCGCTGGCTGGATGAAATTGGCGTGACTATTTTCGAGTGCGATACCTGCCAGGCGCTGCATTTGCCGCATATGCAGAATTTCGAAGGTGTTTACGATGCCAAAATCGATCTGGTTGATAATATCGTGCTGTTTTCGGCGCTGGCTGAAGTCAAACCTTCCGCGCTGCTGCCGCTTGCCTCCGATCTCTCTTCTATTAACGCAAGCTCGCTGACCGTAAAAGCCTTCTTAGATATTCAGGATGATAATCTGCCGAAGCTGGTCGTCTGCCAGTCGCTGCAGGCGTCGGTAGGCATTACGCGCGATCAGTTCGCGGCGTTTGTTAAGCAGAGCGAAGAGCAGATTTCCATGGTGATTCTTGAAGCCTGCGCAAATCAGCTGCTTTTCATCTCGGAAGAAGAAGAGCCGGTAGGTGAAGAAATTCAAACCCACTTCCTTCATTAATTCACCCGTCATATTTCAAGCCACAGGGGTGTTGGCTGCACTCCCTCACCTCAGTCACTTACTTAAGTAAGCTCCTGAGGGTTCACTCCCTTGCCGCCTACCTGTGACTCAAACTATTTAGGGTGAATGACTTAATATTAAGACGCAGTGGCCGCCAGGCCCGCTGCGTTCTTCGCGCTATTATTCTGTAATATCCCGTTAACATCAGCATCATCATCTTCCTTTCTGCCTGTCTCTGGCGATCTCATTAAGCATTTATCCTTAAAAAATTGATAAAAGGCGTTTTTCTCTCTGGGCTCTGTTCGCATTCCCTGGCTACAGTTATTCTTGCGGGGCTGCCAAAAGCGTGCAACGTCTGCTGAGTTTCCTAAAGTTTTTTTCCGGCGGATTGAATAGAGATGCATGATTCTTGCATGTCTCGAATGTGAGAACTTCACGCCTATAAGCTGTTTTGAGTAAATTTAGCCCGCGCCTGCGGGGTTTTCCCTTTATTCAGAAGGAAGAAGATATGCTTGCCCATAAAAAATGGTTGTCGGCTTTGGTTGCGGGTGCGCTGATGGCGGTGTCTGCCACCACGCTTGCGGCAGAGCAAAAGACGCTGCACGTCTATAACTGGTCTGATTATATTGCCCCGGACACGCTGGAGAACTTCACCAAAGAAACCGGCATTAAGGTGGTGTACGACGTATTCGATTCTAACGAAGTGCTCGAAGGCAAGCTGATGGCCGGCAGCACCGGGTACGACCTGGTTGTGCCTTCCTCGCAGTTCCTGGAGCGTCAGGCGCAGGCCGGTATTTTCCAGCCGCTCGATAAAAGCAAGCTGCCCAATTATAAAAACCTCGACCCGGAAATGCTTAAGCTGGTGGCGCAAAACGACCACGATAATAAATACGGCATTCCCTACATGATGGTAACTACCGGCATCGGCTATAACGTCGAAAAGGTCAAAGCCGCGCTGGGCAAAGACGCGCCGGTGGACAGCTGGGATCTTATCTTCAAGCCTGAAAACCTCGAAAAGCTGAAAAGCTGCGGCGTGTCGTTCCTCGATGCGCCAAGCGAAGTTTACGCCAGCGTGCTGCACTACCTCGGCAAAGATCCGAACAGCGCTAATCCAGGCGATTACACCGGGGCGGCAAACGACCTGCTGATGAAGCTGCGACCTTCAATCCGCTATTTCCACTCCTCCCAGTACATTAACGATTTGGCGAACGGCGATATCTGCGTGGCGATCGGCTGGTCCGGCGATATTCTCCAGGCGGCTAATCGCGCCAAAGAAGCAAAAAATGGCGTGAATATTGCTTATTCCATTCCTAAGGAAGGGGCGATGGTTTACTTCGATATGTTCGCCATGCCAACCGATGCGAAGAACAAAGAAGAAGCGTATCAGTTCCTTAACTACCTGATGAAGCCGGACGTGGTGGCAAACATCAGTAACCACGTTTATTACGCTAATGCTAACAAAGAGGCGACGCCGCTGCTGAGTGCCGAAGTGCGTGACAACCCTGGGATTTACCCGCCTGCGGACGTTCGTGCGAAGCTCTTCACACAAACGGTGTTATCTCCAAAGGTTGACCGCGTAATCACCCGCGCGTGGACTAAAGTTAAAACTGGGAAATAAGTAAACCCGTTAGCGACTTAGCGCGGTTTGCAACGGGGCGTTGCACCCCAACGGTGCAGCTGCCCCAATACGGACGCAGGCCAAATGGCCTGCGTTGCGTCATTAGTACGGCAACCGGGCCGTACCCGATTTGTTTTTGCCGGAGAGCAACATAATTGAACGACGCCACTCCCCGCCCGCAGGCGAAAAGTAAAGCGCTGACCCCGCTGCTGGAAATCCGCAACCTGACCAAATCCTTCGACGGTCAGCACGCCGTGGACGACGTCAGCCTGACTATTTACAAAGGCGAAATTTTTGCGCTGCTCGGGCCGTCCGGCTGCGGAAAATCGACGCTGCTGCGCATGCTGGCGGGCTTCGAAGCGCCCAGCGCCGGGCAGATCGTGCTCGACGGCGTGGATTTGTCCCACGTCCCGCCCTACCAGCGCCCGATCAATATGATGTTCCAGTCCTACGCGCTTTTCCCGCACATGACCGTTGAGCAGAACATCGCCTTCGGCCTCAAGCAGGACAAGCTTCCGAAGGCCGAAATCACCCAGCGCGTGCAGGAAATGTTGACGCTTGTGCATATGCAGGAGTTTGCCAAACGCAGGCCGCACCAGCTTTCCGGCGGCCAGCGACAGCGCGTGGCCCTGGCGCGCAGCCTGGCGAAACGGCCCAAGCTGCTGCTGCTTGATGAACCCATGGGCGCGCTGGATAAAAAGCTGCGCGACCGCATGCAGCTTGAGGTTGTCGATATTCTGGAACGCGTCGGCGTGACCTGCGTGATGGTGACGCACGACCAGGAAGAGGCGATGACCATGGCCGGACGCATCGCCATTATGAACCGCGGCAAGTTCGTGCAAATCGGCGAGCCGGAGGAAATTTACGAACACCCCAGCACCCGCTACAGCGCGGAGTTTATCGGTTCGGTCAACGTGTTCGAAGGGCTGCTTAAATCCCGCGAAGATGACGGTCTGGTTATCGACAGCCCTGGGCTTGTTCACCCGCTGAAGGTCGACCCGGATGCCTCGGTGGTCGACGGCGTGCCGGTGTACGTGGCGCTGCGCCCGGAAAAAGTGATGCTCTGCGACGAACCGCCCGCCGACGGCTTCAACTTTGCGGTGGGGGAGGTGGTGCACATCGCCTATCTGGGCGACCTGTCGATTTATCACGTGCGGCTTAAGAGCGGGCAGATGATCAGCGCGCAGATGCAGAACGATCGGCGTTTTCGCAAGGGTGCCCCGACGTGGGGAGATGAAGTTCGCCTCTGTTGGGATGCCGACAGCTGCGTGGTGCTGACGGTTTAAGGAGGGCGTATGAGTCTGATTACCGAACGCCAGGCGCGGCCAGCGGCCAGCGGGCTGAAAGCCTGGCCCGCGCGCATGCAGATGGCGCACGGCCGCAAGCTGGTTATCGCGCTGCCGTATCTGTGGCTGATCCTGCTGTTTATGCTGCCGTTCCTCATCGTCTTTAAGATTAGCTTTGCGGAGATGGCGCGGGCGATCCCGCCGTATACCGATCTTTGGACGTGGGCGGACGATCGTCTGACGCTTGCGTTGAATTTCGCCAACTATTTCCAGCTCACCGACGATCCGCTCTACGCGGAGGCCTACCTGCAGTCGCTGCAGGTTGCCGCCGTCTCGACGCTTTGCTGCCTGGCGATGGGCTATCCGCTCGCGTGGGCGGTGGCGCACAGCAAGCCTTCTACGCGCAACATCCTGCTGCTGCTGGTGATTCTGCCGTCGTGGACGTCGTTTCTTATCCGCGTCTACGCGTGGATGGGGATCCTGAAAAACAACGGCGTGCTCAACAACGTGCTGCTCTGGCTGGGGGTTATCGATCAGCCGCTGACGATTCTGCACACCAACCTCGCGGTGTACATCGGCATTGTGTACGCCTATTTGCCGTTTATGGTGTTGCCGATTTATACCGCGCTGACGCGTATCGACTACTCGCTGGTGGAGGCCTCGCTGGACCTGGGCGCGCGCCCGCTTAAAACATTCTTCAGCGTGATTGTGCCGCTCACCAAGGGCGGAATTATCGCGGGTTCCATGCTGGTGTTTATCCCGGCGGTAGGGGAGTTTGTGATCCCGGAACTGCTCGGCGGGCCGGACAGCATCATGATTGGCCGCGTGCTGTGGCAGGAGTTCTTTAACAACCGCGACTGGCCGGTGGCCTCGAGCGTGGCGATCGTTATGCTGTTGCTGCTGATTGTGCCGATTATGTGGTTCCACAAATACCAGAATAGAGCCTCGGGGGAGAGCGCATGAACAACCTTCCGGTAGTGCGCTCCCCGTGGCGAATCGCGATTTTGGTTATCGGCTTTACCTTCCTGTACGCGCCGATGCTGATGCTGGTGATCTACTCGTTCAACAGCTCGAAGCTGGTGACGGTCTGGGCAGGCTGGTCTACGCGCTGGTACGTGGAGCTGTTCCAGGATTCCGCGATGATGAGCGCGGTCGGGCTTAGCCTGACGATTGCCGCCGCGGCGGCGACCATGGCCGTGGTGCTGGGGACGATTGCCGCCGTGGTGATGGTGCGCTTTGGCACTTTTCGCGGCTCGACGGGCTTTGCGTTTATGCTCACCGCGCCGCTGGTTATGCCTGACGTGATCACCGGGCTGTCGCTGCTGCTGCTGTTTGTAGCCCTGGGCCACGCCATCGGCTGGCCGAGCGATCGCGGCATGCTGACCATCTGGCTCGCCCACGTGACGTTCTGTACCGCCTACGTTTCGGTGGTGATTAGCTCACGCCTGCGCGAACTCGATCGTTCCATTGAAGAGGCGGCGATGGATCTTGGCGCTACGCCGCTGAAAGTGTTCTTTGTGGTAACCGTGCCGATGATTGCGCCGGCAATTATCTCCGGCTGGCTGCTGGCCTTTACCCTGTCGCTGGATGACCTGGTGATCGCGAGCTTTGTTTCCGGCCCGGGCGCGACAACCCTGCCAATGCTGGTGTTCTCAAACGTGCGCATGGGGGTGAATCCAGAAATTAACGCGCTGGCGTCGATCATTCTTGGCGTGGTCGGGGTTATCGGCCTGATCGCCTGGTGGTTTATGGCGAGAGCAGAAAAGCAGCGACTGCGCGATATCCAGCGTGCAAGACGTGGCTGAAATGCGAAAAATCTGCAATGATTATTGCCTCCAGTGCCGCGCCTGACGCGGCACTGTGCCGTATGGAACGCGAGGTTGAGCAAATTTTCAGGAAACGACGTAATAACCAGGCCAAATTAAACGTCCCTACGCTTGTGAGCGTGGCGGCCATCGCTATTCTGACAACGCGTTGTCTGGATCTGCTGATGCTGCTTAACCTGCTGGGCGTGAGGGGCATGCTCGATTTCGTGCACCGCAGCGTGCAGACGTGGCCGCTGACGCTGATTTTCCTCGGCAGCCTGGTGATGCTGTGCGTCGAGATACGCTGCGCGTTTGTCATTCTCAAAGGCAGAACCTGGGGGCGCTGGGTGTATCTCGCCACGCAGGTTATCGCCGTCAGCTACCTGTGGGCCGCGTCGCTGGGCTGGGGCTATCCCGAGCTGTTCAGCATTCCCGGCGAGTCGAAGCGCGAAATATTCCGCTCGCTGATGATGCAGAAGCTGCCGGACCTGCTGGTGCTGTTTCTGCTTTTTGTCCCGTCCCGCAGCCGGCTTTTTTTCAAACTTCAGTAGGCTTGCGGTGCTATAATCCGCGCCCTCGCTATTACTCTGGGTTTTACTATGCATTGCGCACTCTATGATGCTGGCCGTTGCCGCTCCTGTCAGTGGATTGAACAGCCGGTTTCCGATCAGCTCGCCGCTAAAATGAACGACCTGCACAGGCTGCTGGGCGACGTTGCGGTGAAGGAGTGGCGCGATCCCGTTAGCGGCCCGGAGCAGGCGTTTCGCAATAAGGCCAAAATGGTGGTCAGCGGCAGCGTGGAAAAACCGCTGCTCGGTATGCTGCACCGCGACGGCACCCCGGAAGATTTGACCGACTGCCCGCTTTACCCGGCTTCTTTTCAGGTGGTTTTCGCGGCGCTTAAACCTTTTATCGCCCGCGCGGGTCTTACACCGTATAACGTGGCGCGCAGGCGGGGTGAGCTGAAGTACCTGCTGCTGACCGAAAGCCAGCTCGACGGCGGGCTGATGCTGCGCGTTGTGCTGCGCTCGGAAAGCAAGCTGGAACAGCTGCGCGCAGCGCTGCCGTGGCTGCAAGAGCAACTGCCGCAGCTAAAAGTTATCTCGGCAAATATTCAGCCGGTCCATATGGCGATTATGGAAGGCGAGCAGGAAATCCCCCTCACCGAAAGGCGCGCGCTGGAAGAGCAGTTCAACGGCGTGCCGCTGTATATTCGCCCGCAGAGTTTCTTCCAGACTAACCCGACGGTTGCCGCGTCGCTGTATGCCACCGCGCGTGACTGGGTTGGCGAGCTGCCGGTTAAGCACATGTGGGATTTATTCTGCGGCGTGGGCGGCTTCGGCCTGCATTGCGCCACGCCCGAAATGAAGCTGACCGGAATTGAAATAGCGCCGGAGGCCATCGCCAGCGCGCGCCAGTCGGCGGAGAAATTAGGCCTTAACGATATTCACTTCCAGGCGCTGGATTCCACGCAGTTTGCCACTGACCAAAAGGACATTCCCGATCTGGTGCTGGTGAATCCGCCAAGGCGCGGCATCGGCCAGGCGCTGTGCTATTACCTGAACGGCGTTGCGCCAAAATACATCGTTTATTCAAGCTGCAACGCGCAGACCATGGCGCGGGATATTGCGTCGCTGTCGGGTTACCGGGTCGAGCGGATTCAGCTTTTCGATATGTTCCCGCATACCGCGCATTATGAGGTTTTGGCGTTGCTGGTGCGGGTTTAAGCGGGAATGAGAAGTGTCGGATGGCGCTGACGCTTATCCGACCTACGTTTGAGCCGGCAATTATAGGACGGATAAGCGAAACGTCATCCGCCGTATGTTTTGTCATGCGGTCGTAGGGCAGCCGTAGGACGGATAAGCGAAGCGTCATCCGCCGTATGTTTTGTCATGCGGTCGTAGGGCAGCCGTAGGACGGATAAGCGAAACGTCATCCGCCGTATGTTTTGTCATGCGGTCGTAGAGCAGCCGTAGGGCGGATAAGCGAAGCGCCATTCGCCGTATGTTTTGTCATGCGGTCGTAGGGCAGCTGTAGGGCGGATAAGCGAAACGTCATCCGCCGTATGTTTTGTCATGCGGTCGTAGGGCAGCCGTAGGACGGATAAGCGAAACGTCATCCGCCGTATGTTTTGTCATGCGGTCGTAGGGCAGCTGTAGGGCGGATAAGCGAAGCGCCATCCGCCATTGCCGAAAGGATTTACTGCGGGAACCACTTATCGCTGATTTTCTGGTAGGTGCCGTCAGCCTTAATAGCCGCCAGCGCGGCGTTCAGCTTTTTCAGCAGCGCCTGGTTTTCCGGGCGAACCGCAATTCCCAGACCGGTGCCGAAATACTGCGGATCGGTCACGTGCTCGCCCACCGTTCCCAGCTGCGGGTTGGTTTTCAGCCATTCGTTAACCACCGCCGTGTCGCCAAATACCCCATCAATGCGGCCATTCTTCAGGTCGATAATCGCGTTCTGGTAGCTGTCATAGGAAACCGTTTTGATCTCCGGGTGCTTATCCTGGAGGTATTTCTGGTGCGTGGTGCCGTTTTCCATGCCGATGCGTTTGCCTTTTAAATCGGCCAGAGACGTAAACGCCCCTTTTTTGGCGATCACCACGGCGGAGTTGGCGTAGTACGGATCGCTAAAGGCGACCTGCTTGCTGCGCTCGGGCGTGATGTCCATTCCGGAGATCACCGCGTCGTATTTACGAAATTTCAAAGACGGGATCAGGCTGTCGAAGGCGTGGTTGGTAAAGGTACAGTCGGCCTGCATCTGTTTGCATAAAGCATTGGCGAGGTCGATATCAAAACCGACGATCTGATTGCTGGCATCCAGCGACTCAAAAGGCGGATAGGTGGCCGAAGAGCCAAAGTTGATCTTGTCTGCGGCGGTGGCGCTGAACGCGGCCGTAGCGAGCATGGCGGCCAAAAGTAACTTCTTCATATGTGCTGCTCCCGTCTGTCGTGTTTGTTATGTTCGCCGTTTCCCGACGTCAAACAACCTTGCCAGTAAATGAATTTATATTCAATTATTTTGTATAATTATATTTATCAGAATAGAAAAAAGGCGGGGAATATCCCCGCCTTCGAAGGCTTATCAGTTACGGCGTTCAAACACCAGCGCGCGGCGTTCGATAAGCCTCATCAGCAGGGTCAGGATACCGTTGACCACCAGATAAACGAGGCCCGCTGCGCCAAACACCATGACGTCGTAGGTGCGTCCGTACAGCAGCTGCCCGTAGCCCATCACTTCCATCAGCGTAATGGTGTAGGCAAGCGAGGTGCTTTTGAACACCAAAACGACTTCGTTGGAGTATGACGACAGGGCGCGTTTAAATGCATAAGGCAGCAAAATTGCCAGCGTGTCTTTCTTGCTCATCCCCAGCGCGCCGCAGGACTGCCACTGGCCTTCCGGGATGGCGCGGATAGCCCCGTAGAACAGCTGCGTGGTGTACGCGGCGCTGTTCAGGGAAAGCGCAATCAGCGCGCACAGCCAAGGCTCGGAGAGCAGGTGCCACAGGACGGGGTAGTTCTGAATCGACGGGAACTGCCCCGGCCCGTAATAGATGAGGAAGATCTGCACCAGCAGCGGCGTGCCGGTGAACAGCGTGATGTAGGCGCGAACGATATACACCAGCACCGGCGTTTTGAGCGTCAGAATGATGGTGAAAATCAGCGACAAAACCAGCGCCACGGCGATAGAAGCGGCGGTCAGCGTCAGGCTGGTATGCAGCCCTTTCAGAAGCTCCGGTAAATACTCAAGCATCAGCCGGGCCTCCGTTCAAAGCGCGTGGCGCGCGCGTCGATTAACTTCAGGATGTACTGGCTGACCAGCGTAATGACCAGATAGATTGCCGCGGCGATCACGTACCAGGTAAATGGCTCCTGGGTGCGCGTGGCAATGCTTTTGGTTTGCAGCATCAGGTCGTTCACGCTGATAAGCGACACCAGCGCGGTATCCTTAAGCAGCACCAGCCACTGGTTGCCGAGGCCCGGCAGCGCGTGACGCCACATCTGCGGCATCACCAGACGGAAGAAGATCGCCACTTTCGACAGGCCCAGCGCCTGGCCGGATTCCCACTGCCCGACGGGCACCGCTTTCAGCGCGCCGCGCAGCGTCTGCGAAGCGTAGGCGGAATAAAGCAGGGAAAGGGCAATGACGCCGCACAGGAACGGGCTAACGTCGAAGTTTTCAATCTGCATCTGCACTGGAATTTGCGCAAACCCAAGGTTCAGGGTAAAGCCGTCCGACAGGGTGAGCAGCAGCTGAGAAGAGCCGAAGTAGATAAAAAGGACGACCAGGATTTCAGGCAGGCCGCGCAGCACGGTGACCAGCGCTGAGCCAATCCATGCCACGGGACGCCACCTGGCGGACTCCCAGACGGCAAAAAGCATCGCCAGGGCAAGGCCGATAATCAGTGCGCAAACGGCAAGGCCGACGGTCATCCCGGCGGCGCTTGCTAATGGAAACATTTCGTTCATTCAGGCGACTACTTCTGGAACCATTTTTCATAGATGGTCTGGTAAGTCCCATCTTTCTTTACTTTCTCAAGCGCGGTGTTGAACTTCGCCTGCAGGTCAGTGTTGCCCTGACGAACAGCGATGCCCAGACCGGTGCCGAAGTAGCCTTTATCCGTCACTTTATCGCCGATAGGCGCAAGCTTCGGCTCGGCTTTCAGCCATTCGGTTACCACCGCGGTGTCACCGAATACCGCGTCGATACGGCCATTTTGCAGATCCAGCTTGGCGTTCTGGTAGCTGTCGTAAGGCACGGTGGTGATTTCCGGATGTTTATCCATGATGAATTTCTGGTGCGTGGTGCCGTTCTGCACGCCAACTTTTTTGCCTTTCAGCGCCGCGATATCGGCAACTTTGCCTTTCTGGCCGATGAACAGGGCGGAGTTGTCGTAGTACGGGTTGCTGAACAGAACCTGTTTTTCACGCTCGGGCGTGATGTCCATACCGGCCATTACCGCGTCGATGCGGCGGAACTTCAGGCTTGGGATCAGGCTGTCGAACGACTGGTTGGAGAAGGTGCAGGTCGCATCAATTTCTTTACACAGCGCGTTGGCTAAATCGACGTCGAAGCCAACGATTTTGTTGTTGGCATCCATGGATTCAAACGGAGGGTAGGACGCTTCCGTGGCAAAACGAATCGTTTGTGCAGCCGTGGCAGAAAGGCTCAGACCGGCGAGCAATGTAGCAAGCAGAACTTTTTTCATTGTCATTTTCCCATTCAACATCAGTGTGATAGGTAGAATTTAAAGGCTTCGGTTTGCGGGTTGGCAAAGCAACTCGCATCACCTTGTTCCACGATATGGCCGTTTTCCATATACACCACGCGGCTGGCGGTTTTACGCGCCACTTCCACTTCATGGGTCACGATGACCTGAGTGATGTTGGTTTCTGCCAGTTCGCGAATGATGCTTACAATCTGCGCGGTGATCTCAGGGTCGAGCGCGGCGGTTGGCTCATCAAACAGCAGGATCTGTGGCTCCATCATCAGCGCACGCGCAATGGCTACGCGCTGTTGCTGGCCGCCGGAAAGGTGCAGCGGATAGCGGTCCTGATAAGGTTTCAGGCGCAGGCGTTCTAGCAGCTTGTCAGCACGAGCGCGAGCGGCATCCTTGCTTAAGCCCAGCACGCGGCAGGGCGCTTCAATCAGGTTTTGCAGGACGGTCAGATGCGGCCAGAGGTTGTACTGCTGGAACACCATGCCCACGTTCTGACGCAGCTCGCGTATGGCCTTCTCGCCGGGCGTTTTTACGAAGTCGAAATGATTGCCCGCGATGTTGAGCTGACCTGATTTAGGCATCTCAAGCAGGTTGAGAACGCGCAATAGCGAGCTCTTGCCCGCGCCGCTTGGACCCAGCAGCACCAGCGTTTCGCCGTGCGGACACTCTAGCGTGATGTCAAACAGCGCCTGATGCGCGCCGTAAAAGCAATTAATGCCGTTTAGTTGAATACTCATTCGTTGCGGTTACGTTGCGGTTACATAGCAATTGAGGCCGCAAAGATTACCTTTAACAGAATAGTTATGCAATCTTTGTGCGTTAAAACTTAAAAACAACCAAGTTCTACTGTTAAAACTAGCACAAAATAGCGGGGCGGGGTGGGGGTAAGAATAAATGGCGGAGTTATGTGAAAACTCCAGACTATTTATATGGGTTATGACTTTCACCCCGCCGCGAGTGCAAATAAACAGCAATTAGTTGGTTTCAATGGCCTGACGCAGGCTGCCGGAAGGCGCGTGGCTATTGGCCCCGAGGTAGCGAACGTCATCGACGGCCCAGCATTGCCCTTCGCGAATCATCAGCACCTCATCCAGCCAGGTTTGGCTACCTTTGGTCAGCCTCACGCGTAGCGGAATATTTCGTGCATCAGTATTCGGAATGGTGGAAGCCGAAGCGACTTCTGCACTGTCCGCGCCCTGTGCGTTACTGGTGAATATATCGCTGCGCATAAATGCATTTTGCGCGTTCGGCGAAGCGCTGGCTTTCTGTAGCTGCTGCGAAAGCGAATCGCTAAGGTACGGACGCAGGCCGGTCAGTCCGCTGGTGCCCATCGACTTATGGGCTATCTGGTAGTCGTAAAACTGCTGCGCGACGCTATCCGGGCCGCCGTCGATGCACGGGCCGCTGCGGGTGCCAATATCTTTAAACGCTGGGTTAACGGTGCTCGTACAGGCCGTGAGGAGCATGGCGCACGGAAGAAGAGCCAAAACTGAGCTGCGCATTTTTATTTCCTTATTTTCTCAGGAGGACTACCTTAGCATAGCGTATCGTTGTCAAAATGCGTGGCGAGCAAGACGCTAAGATATTGATCCAGCTAAGAGGAGAAGCCAATGCAATTTACCACCACCCCTACGCTTGAAGGGCAGAGTATCACCGAGTACTGCGGCGTCGTGACCGGAGAAGCCATTCTTGGCGCGAATATTTTCCGCGATTTTTTTGCCGGGGTACGCGATATCGTCGGCGGCCGCTCGGGTGCCTATGAAAAAGAGCTGCGCAAGGCGCGTGAAATCGCTTTCCGAGAATTGCAGGAACAGGCGGAAGGCCTGGGCGCTAACGCCGTGGTCGGCATTGATATCGATTATGAAACCGTGGGCAAAGACAGCAGTATGCTGATGGTCAGCGTCACGGGGACGGCGGTGAAAACCCGTCGATGAAAGGCCGTCTTACCGCGCTGCTGGTTGCGGCTCTGCTGACGGGCTGCGCCAGCGAGCAGGGCATCGTCGATAAGGGCAGCTATAAAATCGACACCCGCCGTCAGGCCCAGGCGGCCTATCCGCGCGTGAAGGTGCTGGTGATTCATTACACCGCCGATGATTTTCACGGTTCGCTCTCTACGCTTACGGACGCAAACGTCAGCTCGCACTATCTGATCCCCGACAAACCGCCGCTTGCCGGCGGCAAGCCGGTTATCTGGCAGCTGGTGCCGGAAAGCGAGCTGGCCTGGCACGCGGGCGTCAGCTTCTGGCGCGGTGCCACGCGCATCAACGATACGTCGATCGGCATCGAGCTGGAAAACAAAGGCTATACGCGCCGTGGGGACGTGTTGCAGTTTTATCCGTTTAACGCCCCGCAAATCGACGTGCTTGAGAAGCTCGCGAAGGACATTATCGTTCGCTATAACATTGCGCCGCAGAACGTCGTCGCCCACGGGGATATTGCTCCGCAGCGCAAGGTCGACCCCGGCCCGCTCTTCCCCTGGCAGCAGCTGGCTGAAAAGGGCATTGGCGCCTGGCCGGATGCGTCACGCGTGGCGTTTTACCTGAACGGGCGCGACCCTTACGCGCCGGTGGACACCGCCAGCCTGCTGGATTTACTTTCGCGCTACGGTTATCAGGTGCAGGCGGGCATGACGGAGGCCGAGCAGCGGCGGGTGATCGGCGCCTTCCAGATGCACTTCCGCCCGGCGCTATATAACGGCGTGGCGGACGCGCAGAGTCAGGCTATTGTGGAAGCCCTGCTGGAGAAGTACGGGCAGGGCTAAGGGGCTTAGCGATGATGCAACGTGCCGTGGTCTTTCAGCCACAGCGCGGTGCGGCGAATCCCCTCGTCGAGCGTGACGATAGGCTGGTAGCCTAACTCGGTTTCCGCACGCGTCGTATCCAGCGTCAAATCAAAATTCAGCTTCGACACGCCGTAATGCGTCAGCGCCGGTTCGCGGGCCGACTTGTTGCCGAGCTTTTCCATGCCGCGCGCGATCATGTCCAGCATCGGATAGGGCACGGAGCGGATGCGGCACGTGATGTCTAAATCGTCGATCAGCTTCTGCACGATGGTGCGCAGCGGGCGCGGTTCCATATTGGTGATGTTGTAGGCTCGGCCGGACGGCAGGTTTTCGCGTTCGGAGGCCAGCCACATCGCGTGGACGGCGTTTTCCAGATAGGTCATATCGACCATCGCCTCGCCGCCGCGCGGCAGCAGCACGCTGCCGTACTGGCGCATCATCTGTGCCAGACGCGGGAAGAAGACCTTATCATGCGGCCCGAACAGGCTTTGCGGGCGCAAAATCGTGAAGCGGGTGTGCGGGTTCGCCTGCGCAAGCAGCTGAATCACTTCTTCGCTGGCGGCTTTGCTGCGCGCAAACTCGTTGGCAAAGCGCACCGGGCGGAAGTCCTCGCTGATATTGCGATGGTGGTGATAATCAAAATAGAGCGACGGCGAGGAGATATGGATGAAGTTGCGCACGCCCCAGGCCACGGCCCATTCGCCCAGGCGACGGGTGGCGCGCACGTTGGCGAGGTCGAAGGCCTCCTGCGTGCCCCACGGCGAGGTAAAGCTCGAGCAGTGCCAGAGCGTGTCGACGTTGGCCAGCATTACCTTCGCCTGCGAGGAAACCAGCTCCGTCAGGTCGGCATGCACAAACTCCGCGCCCATTTTTTCCAGCAGCCTGCCCATCGCTTCATTGCGGCCGGTGGCGCGAACGCTGACACCTTTGGCTCGCAGATATTCGACCGCGTTTCGGCCTAAGCCGCTGGTGGCGCCCGTGACCAGTACCTTCATGTAGACCAACTCATTTTGATTGAGATAAACGCGGGCATTTTTCCGTGAAACGGCAACGCTTGCAATGCCCTGTGAGTAAGAATAAGAACTATAGACCCTGTTTGCGCGAAGATTGCTCGGCCAGACGGCAGATTCGCCGCGCCATGCCTTTGAAAATGAACAAATGCGCGGGGATCATCACCAGCCAGTAGAACAGCCCGGCGGTGCCGTGAGGGTGCCACCAGGCGCGGACGTCCAGCGTGCGATGCACGCCTTCGTCCTGCAGGGTAAAGGTCAGCCGCCCAAGCCCCGGCGCTTTCATGCCAAACAGCAGCGCCAGCTCTTTTTGCGGTTCGACGATAATCACTTTCCAGCTGTCAACCGCGTCGCCCACTTCCAGCATCGGGTGTGCGGGCCGCCCTTTCGCAAGCCTGTGGCCAATCATGCGGTCCATCAACGCGCGCGTCTGCCAGAGAATATTGCCAAAAAAGTAGCCTTCTTCGCCGCCAAGCTGGTTCACCACGGCCCATAAATCCCTCAGGCTGGCGCTGGTTTGCACCCTGCAGCCCGCCTGCTTCGGGAAATAGCCGTAATCGGGCCGCCAGCGGGCGTGCGCCTGCGCGTCGTAGCCCCAGTCCTGCGAGTTGGCGAGCTTGTTTTCATCGGCAAGCGTGGCGCGCACGGCGTCGTCAAAGGTCAGCAGCCGCTGGGGAATCAGCGCCCGCAGCTCGCGATCGTCGGCTAACAGATCGTGCTTCAGCCCCTGGATCAGCGACTTGGCGATCGTCGGCGGAACGGAGGTGATCACATTCAGAAACCAGACGGAGATCCAGCTGGTGGGTAGAGGGATTGGAATCAGCGGGCGATGGCGGCCGCTTATCGCCATAAAGCGTTCAAACTGCTGCTGATAGCTGAGCACCTCCGGCCCTGCGGCCTCAAACACGCGGCTTTCCTGGGCGGGGTGGTCGAGCAGGGCAACGAGGTAGAACAGCAGATTTTCAAGCGCGATAGGCGTCGTGCGCGATCGCACCCAGCGCGGCGGCGTGAGCACCGGCAGGTTATACACCATGTCGCGCATCACCTCGAAGGCGGCCGACCCCGCGCCGATGATGATCCCGGCGCGCAGTTCGGTGACCGGCACCCCCGATTCACGCAGGATATCCGCCGTCATCTGGCGGGCGCGCAGGTGATCGGAGCTTTGGTCGCCGTCCGACGCCTGAAGGGAACTGAGGAAGATGATTTGCCTGACGGGATTTTCCGCCAGCGCATCGCGCAGGTTAAGCGCCGCCTGGCGTTCATGGGCTACGAAATCCGGCCCGTCGCCCATGCTGTGAACCAGATAGTAAAGCGTGTCGACGCCCGCGAGCAGCGCCGGAAGATGATGCGGCCACTGTAAGTCTATGCGGCGGCACTCCACGCCCGGCCACTGCTGCTTCTTCAGCCAGTCGACGCGGCGGGCGGCGGCCATCACCTGATGGCCGCTGCGTGATAATTCCGGCACCAGGTGCTGGCCTATATAACCGCTGGCACCGAGCACCAGGATCCTCTGCGGCTGCGTCATCTTCCCTGTTCCTCAGTTACTGCTGGTTGAAGGCGCGCCAGTGGCTGACCACTTCGGCGAGCTGCGCGCGGCTGACGTCGAGGTGCGTGACCAGGCGCGTCACCGGCCCGGCGCTCATCAATACGCCGCGCTCGCGCATGAATTTGCCCAGCGATTCGGTTCGTTCAGCCGGAACGCGGACAAACACCATATTGGTGTCCTGGCGCTGCACGTCGACGCCGATTTCACGCAGTTCACCGGCCAGCCAGTGCGCGTTATCGTGATCTTCCTGCAGGCGCTGCACGTTGTTTTCCAGCGCGTACAGCCCGGCCGCGGCGAGAATACCGGCCTGGCGCATGCCGCCGCCGACCATTTTGCGCCAGCGCGTCGCGCGCTTGATGTATTCGTGGCTACCGACCAGCAGCGAGCCAACCGGCGTGCCCAGCCCTTTGGAGAGGCAAATCGTGAAGGAGTCGCAGTAGCGCACGATCTCTTCAAGCTGGCAGCCGTAGGCCACCACGGCGTTGAAAATACGCGCGCCGTCGACGTGCAGGGCGAGGTTGTGCTTGCGGGTAAATTCCCACGCCTGCTGAAAATATTCGCGCGGCAGCACTTTGCCGTTGTGCGTGTTTTCAAGGCTTAACAGCCTGGTGCGGGCGAAGTGAATGTCGTCCGGCTTGATTTTCGCCGCTACCTTATCGAGCGGCAGGGTGCCGTCCTGATTCGCCTCAATCGGCTGCGGCTGGATGCTGCCCAATACCGCCGCGCCGCCCGCCTCGTAGAGGTAGTTATGCGCAAGCTGGCCCACGATGTACTCTTCGCCGCGCTCGCAGTGGCTTAATAGCGCAACTAAGTTTGCCTGAGTGCCGGTGGGCATAAACAGGGCGGCCTCTTTGCCGCTGATGCGGGCGGCGTAGGCCTGGAGTTCGTTGACCGTCGGGTCATCGCCGTAAACGTCGTCGCCGGTGGGGGCGGCGATCATTTTCTCAAGCATCGCTTTTGAAGGGCGGGTTACGGTGTCGCTGCGTAAATCAATCACGGTAGGTTCCTGAAAAGTGTGGGAAACGGTTTTTTGTAGGGTGGATAAGCGTGAGCGCCATCCACCGGATGATGCGCCAGACACCATGGCGGATGGCACTTCGTTTATCCGCCCTACAATACCTTCAGTTTATTTGAGGGTTAACCCACCGTTTTACCGGAACCAGTTCGTTTTCGCCAGTTCGATAACCTCGTCCCCGCGTCCGCTGATGACCGCGCGCAGCATATAAAGGCTGAAGCCTTTTGCCTGCTCGAGCTTGATCTGCGGCGGCATGGCAAGCTCCTCTTTGGCGACCACCACGTCCACAAGCACCGGCCCGTCTATGCTGAAGGCGCGCTGTAGGGCGCTGTCGAGATCCGCCGATTTCTCAACGCGAATGCCGGTAATCCCGCACGCGGTGGCGATATTGGCAAAGTTGGTATTGTGCAGATCCGTGCCGTCCGTCAGGTAGCCGCCTGCCTTCATTTCCATGGCGACAAACCCCAGCACGCTATTGTTAAAGACGACGATTTTGATCGGCAGCTTCATCTGCACCACGGAGAGAAAATCGCCCATCAGCATGCTGAATCCGCCGTCGCCGCACATGGCAACAACCTGACGTTGCGGCGCGGTGGCCTGCGCGCCCAGCGCCTGCGGCATGGCGTTTGCCATCGAACCGTGGGTGAACGAGCCGAGAAGACGGCGCCTGCCGTTCATCTTAAGGTAGCGCGCGGCCCAGACGGTTGGCGTCCCCACGTCGCAGGTGAAAATCGCGTCATCGGCGGCAAACTTGCTGATTTGCTGGGCGACGTACTGCGGGTGAATCGGCTTGTCTTCGTCGCTCGCCTTAGCCAAATCGTCCAGCCCCTCGCGCGCTTCGCGGTAGTTATCCAGCGCTTTGTCGAGGAAGGTGCGGTCGGTTTTTTCTTCCAGCAGCGGCAGCAGGGCGGAGAGCGTGGCTTTGATGTCGCCGACCAGCGCCATATCGACCTTGCTGTGCGCGCCGATGCTGCCGGGATTGATGTCAATCTGGATGATTTTCGCGTCCGTCGGGTAGAAGGCGCGATAGGGGAACTGCGTGCCGAGCAGGATCAGCGTGTCGGCGTTCATCATGGTGTGGAAGCCCGACGAGAAGCCGATCAGCCCGGTCATGCCCACGTCATACGGGTTGTCGTACTCGACGTGTTCTTTCCCGCGCAGGGCGTGAACGATCGGCGCTTTGAGCTTCGCCGCGAACTGCACCAGCTCTTCGTGCGCGCCCGCGCAGCCGCTGCCGCACATCAGCGCGATGTTATCGTTGTAGCGCAGCAGCTGCGCCAGTTTTTTCAGCTCTTCCTGCTGCGGCACGATGACCGGCTGCGGAGCGGGATACCAGTGCGTGGTGGCCGTTTCAGGCGCGGGTTTAAGCGCCACGTCGCCCGGCAATACCACAACGGAAACGCCGCGGTTCAGCACGGCTTTGCGCATGGCGATCGCCAGCACCTGCGGGATCTGCTCCGGGGATGACACCAGCTCGCAGTAATGGCTGCATTCGCGGAACAGCTCTTCGGGGTGCGTTTCCTGGAAATAGCCGCTGCCGATTTCGCTTGAGGGAATATGCGCGGCGATGGCCAGCACCGGCACGCGGTTGCGGTGGCAGTCGAACAGGCCGTTAATTAAATGAAGGTTCCCCGGCCCGCACGAGCCCGCGCAGACGGCAAGTTCGCCGGTTAAATGCGCTTCGGCACCGGCGGCAAAGGCGGCGACCTCTTCGTGGCGGGTCGGCATCCAGTCGATGGTACCCATGCGGTTGAGGCTGTCGCTGATGCCGTTGAGGGAATCGCCCGTTACGCCCCAGATGCGTTTCACACCTGCGCTTTCGAGAGTTTTTGCCAGATAGGCGGCTACGGTCTGTTTCATCGGTTCTCCTTGTCACGATTCAGTTACCGTTAACAAGCTTAGTCAATGAAATGAAAGGGAGAGGGCAGAATGTGCCACCCGGGGCCGGGCGGCACGATTTATATCAGGCGAGAACCAAATCCCCCTGCGGGTGGCACGAGCAGGCCAGCACGTAGCCGCAGGCGATTTCCGCCTCGGTCAGCGTCATGGTGCTGCTCACGGTGTATTCCCCGGATTCAATTTTCGTTTTGCAGCTTCCGCAAACGCCGGCGCGGCAGGCGGCGTTAACCGGGACGGCGTTGCTTTCCATCGCCGCCAGCAGCGTGCTGCCGACCGGGGCGTAGAACTCGCGCATCGGCTTAAGCGTGGTGAACTTCAGCCCGCTGTCTACCGGCGCTGCGACGGGGGTGAAAAACTTCTCGCTATAAAACTCGCTCACGCCAAGCGCCTTCACCTCTTTTTCCACCAGCTCCATATAGGGGGCGGGGCCGCAGGTCATGACGGTGCGTGTTGCAATGTCCGGCACGGCTTCGAGGATTTCGCGGGTCAGGCGCCCGGCGATAAACCCGTGGGTGGCGTTGTTTTCCGCGACCAGCGTGACCGGGTAGTTGCGCCACTCGTCGGCAAAGATCACGTCCTGCGGCGAGCGCACGTTGAATATCACCTGCACGTCCGCCTGCGGGCGATGTTTTGCCAGCCAGCGGCGCATCGACATTATCGGCGTAACGCCGCACCCGGCCGCCATCAGCAGGAAGCGGTCGCTGGCCTTATCCTCGCAGGTAAACTCCCCCTGGCCTTCGGAAAGCCACAGATAGTCGCCCACCTTCACGTCCTGCGTCAGCCAGCGGGAGCCAACGCCGTTCTCAAGACGACGCACCGTCAGCGTGATGAACGGGCTAAGCCCCGGCGTGGACGAGAGCGTGTAGGCGCGAAGCGTTTCTTCGCTGTTGCGAATGCTCACCAGCGCGTACTGACCGGCTTTGTAGGGATAGAAGTCGTGAGCGATCAGCGACAGCGTCCAGACGTCCGGCGTTTCCTGATGGATGTGATGCACCTGTAAGCGGTGCGGGTACAGCGGCGTTGGCATGGTCATGGCGGCTCCTTACGCGCTCATCAGCTGTTTAATGTCTTCTTCAACGGTGGTAATGGCGCGTAGGCCAAATTTCTCGTTGAGGACGGCGAGCAGGTTCGGCGTCAGGAAGCCCGGCGCGGTTGGGCCGGTGGCGATGTTGGTCACGCCCAGCGACAGCAGGGTCAGCAGGATAACAATCGCCTTTTGCTCAAACCAGGAAAGCACAAGGCTCAACGGCAGGTCGTTAACGCCGCAGCCGAGTTTTTCTGCGAGCGTGACCGCAAGAATAATCGCCGAGTAGGCATCGTTACACTGCCCGGCGTCCACCAGGCGCGGCAGGCCTTCGATATCGCCGAAGTCCAGCTTGTTGAAGCGGTATTTGCCGCAGGCCAGCGTCAGGATCAGGCAGTCTTTCGGCACGCTGGTTGCGAAGTCGGTGAAGTAGCTACGCTCGCCGCGTTCGCCGTCGCATCCGCCCACCAGGAAGATGTGGCGCAGTTTTTCACGGCTCACCAGGTCAATCAGGGTATCGGCCGCGCCTAAGAGGGTCTGGCGGCCAAAGCCGACGGTGATCAGGTGTTCGATTTCGCTGTACGGGAAGCCCGCCATCATCTGTGCCTGGGCAATAACCGGGGTGAAGTCGTCGCCTTCAAGATGGCTTACGCCCGGCCAGCCGACGATGCTGCGCGTCCAGATGCGGTCCGCGTAGGAGCCGACTTCAGGGTTGATGATGCAGTTAGAGGTCATCACCACCGGGCCCGGGAAGCGGGCAAACTCGGTCTGCTGGTTTTGCCAGCCGCTGCCGTAGTTTCCGACCAGATGCTTGAACTTGCGCAGTTCTGGATAGCCGTGCGCGGGCAGCATTTCGCCGTGGGTGAAGACGTTTACACCGGTGCCTTCGGTTTGCTCCAGCAGGTTGTAGAGGTCTTTCAGGTCGTGGCCGGAAATCAGGATGCATTTACCCGCGACCGGGCGCACGTTGACCTGCGCAGGCGTTGGATGGCCGTATTTGGTGGTTTCGCCGTGGTCGAGAATGCTCATCACCTTGAAGTTCATCTGGCCGATTTCCATAGAACAGTCGAGCAGCGCGCCCATGTCCGCAGGCCAGGTGCCGAGCCACGCCATGATTTTGTGGTACTGGGCGTAAATGTCCTCATCGTACTGGCCCAGCACGTGGGCGTGCTCCATGTAGGCCGCAGCGCCCTTTAGGCCATACAGGCACAGCAGGCGCAGGCCGAGTATATCTTCGCCGATGTCGGCCTTATCGCGGTTTGGCGCAAAGTCTGCCGCCTGGCGCTGTAAATCGCCCAGGTCGTCGCTCGCCAGCTGCAGTTCGGCCATTGGGCTGTCGACGACCGTATCTGGATTGACCGCCAGCGTGCGCGCCTTCAGGCTTTCGCGCAGTGCGATGGCATCACGCGCGTAGCCCACGATGCGCGGGGAGTCGAAATTAACGTTGGTGAGCGTGGAGAAGAACGCGCGCGGCGCGAAGCTGTCCACTTCGTGGTCGATAATGCCGGCAGCGCGAGCCGCCACGGCCCAGGCGGACAACCCCTGCAGGGTTGCAATCAGCAGGTCCTGGAGGTCGGAAGTTTCGGCAGTTTTGCCACACATCCCCTGCGCGTAAGAGCAGCCGTTGCCCGCTGGGGTGCGGATTGTTTGTTCACATTGCACACAAAACATGATCGTACCTTTTAAAGTTATATTTAATATACATGTTTAAGGTTATGCCTCGTGCCAGCGTGAGAAAAGGGTTTTTTACCGCAACTTAGAGGGAGATTGATTTAGCGCAAGGTTGGCGGCAGTAGCCTACCGCCAACGGGGTATCAGGAGGCGAAGAATGCCATCAGCAGCGGGGTGAGCAGGCTAAGAATAAAGCCGTGTACGATGGCCGCCGGGACAATTTCCAGCCCGCCGCTGCGCTGCAATACCGGCAGGGTGAAGTCCATGGACGTCGCGCCACACAGGCCAAGCGCGGTAGAGCGGCTTTTCGCTACCAGGCCTGGGATCAGCATAATCGCCAGCAGCTCGCGTATTAAGTCATTAAAGAAGGTCGCGCTGCCGATCACCGGCCCGTAGGATTCGGTCATCAGGATGCCGGAGAGCGAGTACCAGCCGAAGCCCGAGGCCATCGCCAGCCCGGTTTTGATCGGCAGGTCGAGGACAAAGGCGTTAATCACCCCGGCGACCATCGAGCTCATCACCACGACCACGGCGATAATCATGCCGCGACGGTTGAGGACGATTTGCCTGAGCGTCATGCCGCTGTTACGCAGCTGAATACCGACCAGCAGCAGGAGGAAAATCAGCGTGTATTCGCTGGCTTCGGTAGCGTGTTGCAGAAACGCCCAGCCGGTTAAGCCAAGCAGGAAGCCCGCGACCACCACAAAGCAGAGCTTCAGGGATTCAAGCGCCATAGCGATACGCGACGGCAGCTTTTCCTGCCGGTGGGCGTGATGCCACGGGCGCGAGCGCTCCAGCCATAAAAGCGCCGCGGCGTTGCACAGCAGGATAATCACCACGCTCACCGCAGAGTAGTGGAATATCGCCAGCAGGTTGCTCGCAAGGTTGTCGAGAAACGCGAGGCTAATGCCCATGAAAAACAGGATCACATACACAATCCAGCTAAGCAGGCGGTTGATGAGTTTTAAAAGGCTGGCTTGCTGTAGGGGTATAAGGTAGCCGACGACGAGCGGCACTAAGATAATTAATAATCCCGAAAACATGAGGCGCAAAATCCTTGAGCTAATAATAAAAACGGCACGTGTCACACTACCCAAAGAAAGAGAGTGAGTAAAGTTCCGAAATATTGGGGTTTTTATGCAAAGGGGCGGGCAGATCTCAGAGCAGGTTCTGCGACGTAAGTTCCTACGATCTCAAGTTTCTTCCCGCTATACTCGTTTAAAAGCCAGCCATGGCTCCTAAAGGACAGGCAGCACGTTTCTCTGGAGGATGTATGTTTCTCGAACGAGTAGAAGTCGTCGGATTTCGTGGCATTAATCGACTGTCGTTGATGCTTGAGCAAAACAACGTGCTCATCGGTGAAAACGCCTGGGGTAAATCGAGCCTGCTGGACGCCCTGACGCTGCTGCTTTCGCCGCACGAGTCTCTCTATCATTTTAACCGGGAAGATTTTTACTTCCCACCGGGCGATATGCCCGGGCGCGAGCACCATCTCCATATCGTGCTGACCTTCCGCGAAGCGGCTCCGGGCCACCATCTTGGACGCCGCTATCGCAGCCTCGCCCCGGTTTGGATAGAGGGCAGCGACGGCTATCATCGCATTATGTACCGTCTGGAAGGTGAAATGGCGGAGGACGGAACGGTGCTGACGCTGCGCAGCTTCCTCAACGATTTGGGGCGACCCGTTGAATTGGACGATATCGACGCCGTTGCCCGGCAGATTACCCGCCTGAATCCGGTTCTGCGGCTGCGGGACGCGCGCTTTATGCGCCGCCTGCGCAACGGCAACATTCCGGACATGCCGGAAACGGAAATGACGGCCCGCCAGCTCGATTTCCTCGCCCGTGAGCTGGTGTCACGCCCGCAAAACCTTACCGATTCCCAGCTGCGCCAGGGGCTTTCCGCCATGGTGCAGCTGCTGGAACACTATTTTTCGGAGCAGGGGGCCGTGGCGCATCAGCGCCTGATGCGCCGCCGCTCCAGTGACGAACAGCGCAGCTGGCGCTATCTCGACGTCATCAACCGGATGATCGACAAGCCCAACAGCCGCACCCACCGCATGATTCTGCTGGGCATGTTTTCCACCCTGTTACAGGCAAAAGGCGCGGTGAGGCTGGATAAGGACGCCCGCCCGCTGCTGCTGGTCGAAGACCCGGAAACGCGGCTGCACCCCATTATGCTGTCCGTCGCCTGGCATCTGCTTAACCTGCTGCCGCTGCAAAAAATCACCACCACCAACTCCGGCGAGCTGCTGTCGCTGACGCCCGTCGAACACGTCTGCCGCCTGGTGCGCGAATCTTCTAAGGTTGCCGCCTGGCGGCTTGGCCCCGGCGGTATGAACGCGGAAGACAGCCGCCGTATCGCCTTTCATATTCGCTTTAACCGCGCCTCGTCGCTTTTTGCGCGATGCTGGCTGCTGGTGGAGGGAGAAACCGAGGTGTGGGTGATGAACGAGCTCGCGCGCCAGTGCGGCCACCATTTCGACGCCGAGGGCGTGAAGGTTATCGAGTTCGCGCAGTCGGGCCTCAAGCCGCTTATCAAGTTCGCCCGCAGAATGGGCATTCAGTGGCACGTGCTGGTTGACGGTGACGAGGCGGGTAAAAAATACGCCGCCACCGTGCGCGGGCTGCTGGATAACGACAAGGATCAGGAGCGCGAGCATTTAACCGCGCTACCGGCAATGGACATGGAACATTTCATGTACCGGCAGGGGTTCGCGGACGTTTACCATCGCGTGGCGCAGATCCCCGAAAACGTACCGATGAACATGCGCCGCGTGATTGTGAAGGCGATTCACCGATCCTCTAAGCCTGACCTGGCGATTGAGGTGGCGATGGAGGCGGGACGGCGCGGAGTCGAGGCCGTCCCTTCGCTTTTACGCAAGATGTTCTCGCGCGTGCTGTGGCTGGCGCGAGGCCGGGCGGATTAGAACTGGGCGTTGACGTGCTCGGCCATACCGTCGAGCAGCGCGTAGCGGCGGCGGTATTCGGCGCGCTTTTTGCTGGCGATCTCTTCAAGCGGCTTGCGCGCCACCTCGTTGGGCATTTTGAAATAGCCGTCGGCCAGCAGCACGCCGTTCATCGACTGCCAGAAGCTGTCGTAATCCGCATGCAGCTTGCCTTTTTTCTTCTTGTGGTAGCGCCAGCAGCGGTAAATATGCGCGCCGTTGCTGACCGCCAAAATCTGCTGCACTTCGAAATGCTGGGCCAGCATGCAGACGGCTTCCAGCACCAGGCGTTTCGGGAACAGGCCGTGGCAGGCTTTGGTTGCGCTCTGGATCGCCTCGTGCGGCACCCAGGATTTTGCGCCCTGCAGGCCGCCGATAAACAGCGTTGATTGGCCCCGATGCTGGCAGAGGGTAAAGGTCAGCTCCGCCAGAATCGTGCCCTCCTCGTTGAGCATGATAACCGTCGCTTCGCCTTCTTTATCCAGATTGGCCATGGCGCATAAATCGATGAAGTAGCGCGAGCCGTCTTTGCCCTCGAGCTGCGCAAGGCGCGCGCCGCTCGCCGAAAGATGGCGGCGCAGTACCATTTCTGGCAGGGTACGGATCAGCGTTTGATAATGGAAACACAATGCATCCAGTGTATCCTTGCGGTTAAAATTCGCCGTCAGGTAAGGGCGATGCAGGCGGCAGGGCAAGCCCGGCTGCACGCGGAGCAGCTCGTCGAGCAGCGGCTGACGGGCGAGCGTTGACAGAAGTCGGCCCGTGGTAAAAGGCGAGGCCAGAGAGCGAAGCATAAACTTACGGCGATAGCTCGTATTGCGCCACGCGTCGCCGGGCTGCTGCAGTCCCTTTGCTAATGAAAGAAACAGTTGCCAGCCGCTGTTAGGCGTTGTTGTTGTCAGTTGGTTTACGGCAATCTGCGACATAATAAATTCTCGGTTCACGATGGAGAGGGATATTTCACCATTCGTAACCTCAACATAAGTTCAATCAGGCTGACCCCCACGCCGTGAATTTTACGTTTGTTGACACTTTGTTTAACCGTGCATTTTTTCAGGATACCTATGATATTTAAGGGAAAGATAAAGAAACGCTATTGGCTGCTTTTACTGCTGGTCGTGATGTTGGCGATTTGGCTGTGGCAATTTCTCAACGCGCCAACGCCGTCTTATCAGACCATGATCGTGCGTAAGAGCTCGCTTGAGCAGAGCGTGCTGGCGACCGGCAAACTGGACGCCTTGCGTAAGGTTGACGTTGGGGCGCAGGTTAGCGGGCAGTTGAAAACGCTGTCGGTGAACATTGGCGACAAGGTGAAAAAAGATCAGCTGCTTGGGGTTATCGATCCTGAGCAGGCGCAAAACCAGATTAAAGAAGTGGAAGCGACGTTAATGGAGCTGCGAGCCCAGCGTCGTCAGGCGCAGGCGCAGGCTAAACTTGCGCAGGTGACCCTAAGTCGCCAGCAGGCGCTGGCGAAAACCCAGGCGGTTTCCCGTCAGGATCTGGATACCGCAGCCACGGATTTGGACGTTAAGCTCGCGCAAATTGGCACCATCGATGCGCAGATTCAGCGTAATCAGGCGTCCCTTGATACCGCGAAAACGAACCTCGACTTCACGCGCATCGTGGCACCGATGGCCGGTGAAGTGACGGCCATCACCACGCTTCAGGGGCAGACGGTTATCGCCGCCCAGCAGGCGCCTAATATTCTGACGCTGGCCGACCTCAGCACGATGCTGGTGAAAGCGCAGGTTTCCGAGGCTGACGTTATCCACCTCAAGCCGGGCCAGAAAGCCTGGTTTACCGTGTTGGGCGACCCGCTCACGCGCTATGAGGGCAAGCTGAAGGATATTCTGCCGACGCCTGAAAAGGTCAACGACGCTATTTTCTATAACGCCCGTTTCGAAGTGCCGAACCCGCAGGGCGTGCTGCGTCTGGAAATGACCGCGCAGGTACACATTCAGCTCGGCGGCGTAAAGGATGTTCTGACCGTTCCGCTGGCGGCGCTGGGCGAACCGATTGGCGATAACCGCTACAAGGTTACCGTGCTGCGCACCGGCGAAACGCGCGAGCGCGAAATTACTATCGGCATGCGTAACGACACTCAGGTGCAGGTGCTGACCGGGCTGGAAGAAGGGGATGAAGTCGTTATCGGTGGAATCCCTGCCGGGAGCGCGCAATGACGGCGCTGCTTGAGCTGAAGGATATTCGCAGAAGCTATCCGTCCGGCGACGAGCAGATTGAGGTGCTCAAGGGCGTCAGTATTACCATCGAAGCCGGTGAAATGGTGGCGATCGTTGGCGCATCCGGTTCGGGTAAATCGACGCTGATGAATATTCTGGGCTGCCTCGATAAACCGTCGAGCGGCAGCTATTCCGTGGCCGGCGTGGACGTTGCGGCGCTGACGAGCGACGAGCTGGCGACCCTGCGCCGCGAGCATTTCGGGTTTATCTTCCAGCGTTACCACCTGCTGTCACATCTCAACGCGACGCAGAACGTCGAAGTTCCTGCCGTCTATGCCGGCACGGCGCGGGTTTATCGCCAGCAGCGTGCCCGCGCGCTGTTAATGCGTCTTGGGCTGGCGGAGCGGGTGGACTATCTGCCTTCGCAGCTTTCCGGCGGCCAGCAGCAGCGCGTCAGTATCGCACGCGCGCTGATGAACGGTGGACAGGTGATCCTCGCCGACGAGCCGACCGGGGCGCTCGATACCCATTCGGGCGAGGAGGTGATGGCCACGCTCAAGCAGCTGCGCGAGCAGGGGCATACGGTGATTATCGTTACGCACGACCCGCTGGTGGCGGCCCAGGCGCAGCGCATTATTGAAATCCGCGATGGCGAAATTATCAGCAATCCGCCAGCGGTGAAGCAGGCGTCGGCGGCGAAGGGCGCGACCTCATCCCGCCCCGGCGTTTCGCCTTTGCAGCAGATTTTTAGCAGCTTCCGCGAGGCGTTCGCCATGGCGTGGCTGGCGCTCGCCGCCAACAAGATGCGTACGCTATTAACGATGCTGGGCATCATTATTGGTATCGCCTCGGTGGTGTCGATCGTCATCGTCGGCGATGCGGCCAAGCAGCTTGTGCTGGCCGATATCCGTGCCATCGGTACCAACACCATAGACATTTACCCCGGTAAAGACTTCGGTGACGACGACCCGCAGTACCAGCAGTCGCTGAAAAATACCGATCTTGCGGCCATCGAGCGGCAGCCATGGGTGGAATCTGCAACGCCGTCTATCTCCAGCAATTTGCGCCTGCGCTATGGCAACGTGGATGCGGCCGCGAGCGTCAACGGCGTTAACAGCCAGTATTTCAACGTCTACGGCATGACGATGAGTCAGGGCACGGCGTTCAACAACGAGCAGCTTGCCGGGCGCGCGCAGGTGGTGGTGCTGGACAGCAACAGCAAGCGGCAGCTCTTCCCGAATAAAGCCAACGTGGTGGGGGAGGTGATTCTGGTAGGCAACATGCCTGCGACGGTGATTGGCGTGGCGGAAGAGAAGCAGTCGATGTTCGGCAGCAGCAAGGTGCTGCGCGTCTGGCTGCCGTACGACACCATGGCGAGCCGCGTGATGGGGCAGAGCTGGCTCAACTCGATTACCGTGCGCATCAAAGACGGATACGCCAGCCACGAGGCGGAGCAGCAGCTTAATCGCATCCTCGAGCTGCGCCACGGCAAGAAAGATTTTTTCACCTATAACATGGACAGCCTGTTGAAAACGGCTGAAAAGACCACACGTACTCTTCAGCTGTTCCTGACGCTGGTGGCGGTTATTTCGCTGCTGGTCGGTGGGATTGGCGTGATGAATATCATGCTGGTGTCGGTAACGGAGCGCACGAAAGAGATTGGCATTCGTATGGCCGTCGGCGCGCGCGCAAGCGACGTTCTGCAGCAGTTTTTGATTGAGGCCGTGCTGGTTTGTCTGGTTGGCGGCGCGCTGGGGATTTCGCTGTCGCTGCTGATTGCCTTTACGCTGCAGCTGTTTTTACCGGGCTGGCAGATTGGCTTTTCGCCGATGGCGCTGCTTACCGCATTTGCCTGCTCTACGGCGACCGGCGTGCTGTTCGGCTGGCTGCCCGCTCGCAACGCAGCGCGACTTAATCCTATTGACGCGCTGGCCCGCGAGTAGTAATGGTGGTGACCTTACGATAAAAATGCCAGCCGTAAGGGCTGGCATTTTGACTTGAGGATGTACACAATAAAATGCAGGGGTTAAGCGACCGCCGCTTCCGCTTCAATAGGGAGTATTAGACTGGCGTGATTGCCTTTTGGCCCCTGATGTACATCAAACCTGACAACTTGCCCGGCTTTGAGCGTTCTGTAACCATCCATCTGGATGGTGGAATAATGGGCGAAGATGTCTTCGCCGCCACCTTCAGGGCAGATGAACCCGAACCCTTTGGCGTTATTGAACCATTTAACTGTACCCGTCTCCATGCTTCTACATCCTTCGTAAATCTTAATAGTGAGATGGAATGAACCGGTGGGTAAGGGCGGGCTGTTCAAAACCTCGCCAACTCACGCCAGTACAATGTAGATAATTTAATCACTGCGTCAAGCGTTCAACGGGGGGGAAAGGGCGAAAATCAGTCAAAAATTTGAAGCAGTTAACGCTATTGGCATTATTGTGACGCAGCTCGCGCACGGTGAAAAACAGCTCTTTTTAACGCAATCCGCTGCTGTTGCCAAAAGCGTATTACACTCAACCTAGGGGCCTCGTCTGGATAACCCCAGACGGTTAAACATGATGACGATTCGCAATGGGTAAGACGAACGACTGGTTAGACTTTGACCAATTGGTGGGCGATAAACTGCGCGAAGCGCTAAAACCCCCCTCTATGTATAAAGTTATGTTAATGAACGATGACTACACGCCGATGGAATTTGTTATTGACGTGCTGCAAAAGTTCTTTTCTTATGATGTAGAGCGTGCCACGCAATTGATGCTCACGGTTCACTATCAGGGTAAGGCCATCTGTGGCATCTTTACTGCAGAAGTGGCGGAAACCAAGGTAGCGTTGGTGAACCAATATGCCAGGGAGAACGAGCATCCTTTGCTGTGTACGCTAGAACAAGCCTGAAGAAGGCAAAAATTTGGGGGAGGTGCCTATGCTCAATCAAGAACTGGAACTCAGTTTAAACATGGCTTTCGCCAGAGCGCGCGAGCACCGACATGAGTTTATGACCGTCGAGCATTTGTTACTGGCTTTGCTCAGTAACCCGTCGGCCCGCGAAGCGCTGGAAGCGTGTACCGTGGACCTGGTGGCGCTACGTCAGGAACTCGAAGCCTTCATCGAACAGACCACACCGGTGCTGCCGGCCAGTGAAGAAGAGCGCGATACGCAACCTACGCTCAGCTTCCAGCGCGTGCTGCAGCGTGCGGTATTCCACGTCCAGTCCTCTGGCCGCAGTGAAGTAACTGGCGCTAACGTGCTGGTTGCTATCTTTAGCGAGCAGGAGTCCCAGGCGGCCTATCTGCTGCGTAAACACGAAGTCAGCCGTCTTGATGTGGTGAACTTCATCTCCCACGGCACGCGTAAAGACGAGCCAAATCAGGCGTCGGGTTCAGAAAATCCGGTCAACGAAGAGCAAGCAGGCGGGGAGGAACGTATGGAAAACTTCACCACCAATCTCAACCAGCTTGCGCGCGTGGGCGGTATCGATCCGCTGATTGGCCGCGACAAAGAGCTGGAGCGCGCCATTCAGGTGCTGTGCCGCCGTCGCAAGAACAACCCGCTGCTGGTGGGTGAATCGGGCGTGGGGAAAACGGCGATTGCCGAAGGCCTCGCCTGGCGCATCGTGCAGGGCGACGTTCCGGAAGTCATGGCGGACTGCACCATTTATTCGTTGGATATCGGCTCGCTGCTGGCGGGCACGAAATACCGCGGTGATTTTGAGAAGCGCTTTAAGGCGTTGCTCAAACAGCTTGAGCAGGACCAGAACAGCATTCTGTTTATCGATGAAATCCATACCATCATCGGTGCGGGCGCGGCGTCTGGCGGCCAGGTTGATGCTGCAAACCTTATCAAACCGCTGCTGTCGGGCGGCAAGATCCGTGTTATCGGCTCCACGACCTATCAGGAATTCAGCAATATCTTCGAAAAAGACCGTGCCCTGGCGCGTCGCTTCCAGAAGATCGATATTACTGAGCCGAGCGTCGAAGAGACCGTGCAGATTATCAACGGGCTGAAAACCAAGTACGAAGCTCACCACGACGTGCGCTATACCGCGAAAGCGATTCGTGCGGCGGTTGAGCTTGCGGTGAAATACATCAACGACCGTCATCTGCCGGATAAAGCCATCGACGTTATCGATGAGGCTGGCGCACGTAGCCGCCTGATGCCGGTGAGCAAGCGTAAGAAAACCGTCAACGTGGCGGATATCGAAACCGTTGTGGCGCGCATCGCCCGCATCCCGGAAAAAAGCGTGTCCGCAAGCGATCGCGATACGCTGAAGAACCTGGGCGACCGTCTGAAAATGCTGGTGTTTGGTCAGGATAAAGCCATTGAGGCGTTAACCGAAGCCATCAAAATGAGCCGTGCCGGACTGGGTCACGATCATAAACCGGTGGGTTCATTCCTGTTTGCTGGCCCAACCGGCGTCGGTAAAACGGAAGTGACGGTGCAGCTGGCGAAATCGCTGGGTATTGAGCTGCTGCGTTTTGATATGTCCGAGTATATGGAACGCCACACGGTGAGCCGCCTGATTGGCGCGCCTCCGGGTTATGTTGGCTTTGACCAGGGCGGCCTGCTGACCGACGCGGTTATCAAGCATCCGCATGCGGTTCTGCTGCTCGATGAAATCGAGAAAGCGCACCCGGACGTCTTTAACCTGCTGCTGCAGGTGATGGATAACGGCACGCTGACCGATAACAACGGGCGCAAGGCGGACTTCCGCAACGTTATCCTGGTGATGACCACCAACGCAGGCGTGCGTGAAACCGAGCGTAAGTCTATTGGCCTGATTCGTCAGGACAACAGCACCGACGCGATGGAAGAGATCAAAAAGATCTTTACCCCGGAATTCCGCAACCGTCTGGATAACATTATCTGGTTTAACCACCTCTCCACCGAGGTTATTCATCAGGTGGTCGACAAGTTTATCGTCGAACTGCAGGTACAGTTGGATCAGAAAGGCGTTTCCCTGGAAGTTAGCCAGGAAGCACGTGACTGGCTGGCCGAAAAAGGCTACGACCGGGCGATGGGCGCACGTCCAATGACGCGAGTCATTCAGGACAACCTGAAGAAACCGCTGGCTAACGAACTGCTGTTTGGAACGCTTGTGGATGGCGGGCAGGTAACCGTTGCGCTGGACAAAGCCCAGCAGCAGCTGACCTATAACTTTGCCAGCGCGCAAAAGCACAAACCGGAAGCGGCGCACTAGCCGTGAAAGGGACGTAAAAAAAGGCCGGGTAATCACCCGGCCTTTCTATTAAATGAAGCTTTGCTTTTCATCGCAGCCGCTGTGGAACAGGCTGCGGAATTAAAAACTATTAACGACTACGGAAGACAATGCGGCCTTTGCTCAGGTCGTACGGGGTCAGCTCAACAGTGACTTTGTCGCCCGTCAGGATGCGGATATAGTTTTTGCGCATTTTACCGGAGATATGAGCGGTTACCACGTGCCCGTTTTCCAGCTCAACGCGGAACATGGTGTTAGGTAACGTATCAAGAACGGTACCCTGCATTTCAATATTGTCTTCTTTGGCCATCTAATCCTCGGGGGTATCACTACCATAGTTTGAACCGGCAAGATAATGCCGAAGTTCACGTATCATGTAAAGAATTGTTGGTGAATTCACCAGCAAAGTGCATTTTGCACATTACCCGTCAACCACGCGAAAGCAGCACGGAGTGCGCTTACGACAAGGGGTGCGAAGAGATAAACGGTAGGGCGTTCCCTTTAACTGCAATTCCCAAACGGCGGCGGGGTAATGGGCAGAGTTCACTCTGCGCGAATAATTATAACACCCTCAGCCGAATTGTGCCGTAAACATTATTGCTGCGGCAGCGTTTGTGGCACCCAACAGTGCGAAACCAGGGCTTCTGGTCGGAAAGTCGCCAAATAACGCAGATAATCGCGGCGGGGAATTTCAATCGCTCCTAGCGATGCGGTATGACTATTTAAAACCTGGCAATCAATTAACTTACCGCCGTGTCGCAAGAAGTGCTGACAAAATACCAGCAGGGCGGTTTTGGAAGCATTTTCGCGGCGGCTAAACATGGATTCGCCGCAAAACAGCGCGCCCTGAATAACGCCATACATGCCGCCGACTAATTCATCACCTTCCCAGACTTCTATAGAATGTGCATAACCTAGCTCATGCAGGCGCGTGTAGGCTTCGACAATATCATGGGTGATCCAGGTGCCTTCACTGCGATCGTCAGCGCAGCCGGCGATCGTCTGCTCGAAAGCGTGGTTTAGCGTCACGCGGTAGGGGGAGCGGTTGTGAAATCGCTTCATGCTGCGGCTGACGTGAAAATGCTCTGGAAAAAGCACGGCGCGCGGATCGGGTGACCACCACAGAATGGGATCGCCCGGCGAGAACCAGGGAAAAATCCCCCGCTGATAGGCCATCAACAGGCGAGCAGGACTGAGATCTCCCCCAAGCGCCAGTAACCCGTTAGGTTCACGTAACGCTCCTTCCGGTGAAGGGAAGGCAATAGAGTCACGAGAAAGCTGTATCAGGCGCATGACTTTAACACTCCACCAGGACGTTATTTATTGATTGATTCTAGACTATGCACGGTCTTTATAGACGCTGGCGAAACTGGTAATAACGCCCGCCGGTAGCCATGAGTTCTGCGTGATTACCACGTTCAATTATTTCACCGTTATCCATCACAATTATGCTGTCAAATCGGGCCAGACCCCGCAGACGGTGGGTAACCATCAGCACCGTTTTCCCTGCCGTTACTTCCGCCAGCAGGTTCAAAATCTGCCGTTCGGTTTCGGCATCCAGCCCTTCGGTTGGCTCATCGAGCAGCATCAGCGGAGCGTCATGCAGCAGCGCCCTTGCGATAGCCAGACGGCGCAGCTCGCCGCCGGAAAGCTGACGACCGCCTTCGCCCAGCCAGCTGTTTAACCCGGCATCCAGCAGAAGCTTCTCAAGTCCCACACGTTCAAGCATGGCGCTAAGTTGCTCATCGCTTGCAGAGGGGGCGGCGAGCAGCAGGTTATCACGCAGGGTAGCGCTGAAAAGGTGGACGCGCTGCGGGACGACGCTGGTTGCCGCGCGCAGCGTGCTCGCATCGAATTCGCGAATCGGCTGGCCATTAATGAAAATTTCGCCCTGCTGCGGGTCCCAGGCTCGGGTCAGCAGCTGCAGTAACGTCGATTTCCCGCAGCCGGTGCGGCCCAGAATGGCGACGTGCTGCCCGGCCGTAACGGATAGCGAAATCTCGTTTAACGCTTTCTGCTGCTGGTTTGGATAGGTGAAGCTGAGTTGATTAACTTCGAGAGCAACCTGCGTAAGGGCATCCTGCGGGCGTGATTCAAATGTGACCTCAGGCCGCTGGCTGGTGATTTCCGTAACGCGCAGCGCCGAAGCGATAACCTGGCCCATATGCTGAAACGCGCCGGTGACAGGTGCCAGCGCTTCGAAGGCGGCCAGGGCGCAGAAAACAAAGAGCGCAATCAGCGCGCCCGGCGTGGTGTTGCCGCCGACGCCAGCCGCGGCCATCCACAGCATAACAACCACCGCCAGTCCGCCAATCAATAGCATCACCGCCTGCGACAGTGCCGTAAGCTCGGACTGACGGCGCTGTGCTTCCTGCCACCGTTCTTCCGTGTTATCAAGCTGCGCGCGGTAGCGAGTAGCCGCGCCGAAAATGGTGAGTTCTGCATGGCCCTGCAGCCAGGCCGTTAGCTGCTGACGATACTGCCCGCGCTGCACCGTTAGCGCTTCACCCGCTGGTTTCCCGGCGTAGTAGAAAAGGGGCGGTAGAAATACCAGGGTGGCCAGAAGGATGCCACCCAACGTTAGCGCAAGGGTTACGTCCAGGAAGCTAAGGCCGAAGGTCACTACCACAATCACGACAAACGCGCCGACCAGCGGAGAAATCACCCGCAGATAAAGGTGGTCGAGCGTGTCGACGTCCGCCACCAAGCGATTAAGTAATTCGCCCTGACGAAAACGCGCAAGCCCGGCAGGGGAGAGCGGCAGCAGCTTGCTGAAGGTATAAATCCGCAGATGTTGCAGCACGCGGAAGGTCGCGTCATGGCTGACGAGGCGCTCAAAGTAACGCCCCGCGGTACGGGTAATTGCCGCGCCGCGCACGCCTGCTGCGGGCAGCATATAGTTAAAACTGTAAATCCCCGCCACGCCGACCACGGCGGAAGCGGAAAGGAACCAGCCGGATAGCGTCAGCAGGCCGATGCTGGCGAGCAGCGTAACGATTGCCAGCACCACGCCTAGCGAAAGCAGCCAGATGTGGCGACGATACAGCGTCAGATAGGGCAGTAATGCACGCATCAGATTTCCTCCTGACGATTAGCCAACAGCTCGGCGAACGGGCCATCCTGAGCGGCGAGTTCTGTGTAATTCCCCTTCTGAACGATGGTACCCTTTCGCATCACCCAGATATCGTCCCAGTCGGTAATGTAATCGAGCTGGTGAGTCACCATCACGGTGGTCTGCTGGCGGGACGCTTCGCCCAGCGCTTCCATAACGCGCTGTTCGCTGTGCGCATCAAGACTTGCGGCGGGTTCATCCAACAGCAGCAGCTGGCCCGGGACCAGCAGCGCTCGAGCCACGGCGACACGCTGTGCTTGCCCAACGGACAAACGTGCGGCCTGATCGCCCAACGGCGTATCCACGCCCTGCGCAAGCAGAGGGAGAAACTCGCTCACTGACGCTTTGTCGAGCACGCTTTTCAGCGCCGCATCGCCAGCTTCTGGAGCGGCGAGCAGTACGTTTTCGCGAAGCGTTGCGGCTGGCAGCTGCGGATTTTGACCCACCCAGTTTAGCTGCTCACGCCACCAGGCGGGGTCGAGCTGCGATAGCTCAACGCCGTTGACCAGCAGCTCGCCTTGATAAGGCAGAAAACCGGATAACACGTTAAGCAGCGAGCTTTTTCCCGCGCCGCTCTGACCAACCAGCACAACGCGCTGTCCGGCAGCCAGGGTAAAGGTCAGCGGCCCGGCCAGAGGCTGGCCTTCCGTAGAAAGGATGGTCAGATTGCGCGCTTCGATGGTGATAGACGTAGCACCAGCGAGCTGAATATTGCCGTTTTCTTTCTGCTGGAGCGGGGCGTCGAGGAAGGTCATCAGGCTATCTGCGGCACCAACGGCCTGCGCTTTAGCATGATAAAAAGTGCCTAAATCCCGCAGCGGCAGGAAGAACTCTGGCGCAAGGATCAGGGTCAGGAAACCTGCAAAAAGCGTCACGCCCGCGCCGTAATGGCCGAAGTTTAGCTCGCCCAGATAGGAGAATCCGAAGTAGACGGCGACCAACGCGATAGAAAGCGAAGCGAAGAATTCCAGCACGCCCGAGGAGAGAAACGCAAGGCGCAGCACTTCCATGGTGCGCTGGCGGAAATCCTGGGAGGCAGCGCGGATGTTTTCCGTTTCTGCCGCCCCACGATTGAAAAGTCGCAGCGTTTCCATACCGCGCAGGCGGTCGAGAAAATGGCCGCTCAGGCGAGCCAACGCCTGGAAGTTACGACGGTTAGCGTCGGCCGCACCCATGCCGACCATTGCCATAAACAGCGGAATAAGCGGGGCGGTGCCGAGCAAAATAAGGGCTGCGGCCCAGTTAGAGGGGAAAATCGCCACGAGAATGAGCACCGGCACCATGACCGCCAGCGACATCTGCGGCAGGTAGCGGGCGTAGTAATCATGCATGTCCTCGATTTGTTCGAGAACAAGGGTCGCCCAGCTGCCCACCGGCTTGCCCTGAATCCATGCTGGCCCAGCCTGATGCAGGCGATTAAGCACCTTACGGCGGATTTCCTGGCGGATATGCTGCCCGGCATGGAACCCGACCTTTTCACGTAGCCACACGATCCACGCGCGCAGGATAAAAACGAGCACCAGAAGAATAAACGGCAGAAGCAGCGCTTCCCGAGGGATGTTCTCCATGATCATATGATTGAGCAGGCGGGCGAGTATCCATGCCTGGGCGACAATCAACAGACCACTCACCAGCCCTAAAATACGGGATAGCCCAAGCCAGCGGCGGGAGATAATGCTTTGCTGCTTTAGCCAGCGGCTAAGTTCTTGTTGACGGGTTTTATTCATGGCATGCCAGTGCAGGTAGATAAAGGAATTATCAGGCAAAATTTGCTGGCAATGTTACAACGGGGAGAAAAGAAAGGCGACCTATTAAGCCGCCTTTGTGTCTGGATCAATTTTACTTGTTTTGCTCGGCTAATCCGTCGAGATAACGCTCGGCGTCAAGCGCTGCCATACAGCCGGTACCGGCAGAGGTGATTGCCTGGCGGTAGATGTGGTCCATGACGTCGCCCGCCGCGAACACGCCAGGGATGCTGGTCTGCGTGGCGTTGCCGTGAATGCCGGACTGCACCTTGATGTAGCCGTTTTCCAGCTCCAGCTGGTCGGCGAAAATAGCCGTGTTCGGACTATGCCCGATTGCCACAAACAGGCCTGCAACCGCCAATTCTTCAGTCACATCGGTATTGTGGGTGTCGCGCAGACGCAGGCCGCTTACGCCCATCTGGTCTCCGGTTACTTCATCAAGCGTTTTGTTGGTGTGCAGAACGATATTGCCGTTTGCCACTTTATCCATCAGACGATTGATGAGGATTTTTTCCGCACGGAAGCTGTCACGACGGTGAATGAGGTGCACTTCTGAGGCGATATTAGCCAGGTAAAGCGCTTCTTCAACCGCTGTGTTACCGCCGCCGATGACCGCAACTTTCTGGTTACGGTAGAAGAAACCGTCGCAGGTTGCGCAGGCAGAAACGCCGCGGCCTTTGAACGCTTCTTCAGAAGGAAGGCCCAGGTAACGCGCGGAGGCACCGGTCGCGATAATCAGCGCGTCGCAGGTGTACTCACCGCTATCGCCGGTCAGGCGGAACGGACGGTTTTGCAGATCGACCTTGCTGATGTGATCGAAAAGAATTTCGGTTTCGAATTTGGCGGCGTGCTCGTGCATGCGCTCCATCAACAGTGGCCCGGTCAGGTCATGCGGGTCGCCCGGCCAGTTTTCGACTTCGGTGGTGGTGGTGAGCTGGCCGCCTTTTTCCATACCGGTAATCAGGACGGGTTTCAGGTTGGCGCGAGCAGCATAGACCGCTGCGGTGTAGCCCGCAGGGCCGGAGCCCAGAATAAGCAACTTACTGTGTTTAGCCGTGCTCATGAGTTCCTCATTGAACGTTTGCTGACAATCGGGGGATTGTAGGGAATTTGGCGACTTAAAAAAAGGTGTAGCGAGGGTGTTAGGGAATTGTGTGAACGATATGTGTAATAGCCTTGCTCAATCAATGTGCTGAAACCGCGCTTAAACCGCATAAATACTCAACCTGTGAGAGGGATTAGTCACGGAGGTAAAGTGATGAATAATCGTCAAGTGCGCCTGATATCTGGCACGTTCCACTAAAAAGCGATGTTTTGCTTTGACAATCCCCTAAGCATTTGCGAAAACATTCGAGGAAGAAAAAACATTTGGTGTGATTGTTTTCATAACGTCGCGCATACCTGATGCAAATTTACCGGGCCATTGAAATCTACGCATGGTGTGGACAGACGCCATGCGTGATGTCGATAGCAGCCGTTTGGCACCGGTCTTCTCACGTACACCCGGAACAGTGACGTTGACCCGGGTTATGGCAGGTGATGGAAGGAACAGAGAGAGACAATAATAATGGTAGATAGCAAAAAGCGCCCTGGCAAAGATCTCGACCGCATCGATCGTAATATCCTCAACGAGCTGCAAAAGGATGGGCGAATTTCTAACGTCGAGCTTTCGAAGCGTGTTGGGCTTTCACCGACGCCGTGCCTTGAGCGCGTACGTCGTTTGGAACGACAGGGTTTTATTCAGGGCTACACGGCGCTGTTAAACCCGCATTATCTGGATGCATCACTTCTGGTTTTTGTTGAGATTACTCTGAATCGTGGCGCGCCGGATGTGTTTGAGCAATTTAACGCCGCAGTGCAAAAACTTGAAGAAATTCAAGAGTGTCACCTGGTTTCCGGCGATTTCGACTACCTGTTGAAAACCCGCGTGCCGGATATGTCGGCTTACCGCAAATTATTAGGCGAAACCCTGTTACGACTGCCGGGGGTGAACGACACCCGTACCTACGTCGTCATGGAAGAAGTGAAACAGAGTAATCGTCTGGTTATTAAGACCCGTTAACACGGGCCAGGTGCAAAATCCGCGTATTTTGGTTACACTCCTGGTAATCCATACAGCAACAGTGCCGGGATCCTCCCGGCACTGTTGCTCTCTATATATTTAAGGACCTGGAGAGTCTACTTGAGCCAGGAATACACCGAAGATAAAGAAGTAACATTAAAGACACTTAGCAGCGGGCGCCGTTTACTTGAGGCGCTGCTGATCCTTGTTGCCATTTTTGCCATCTACCTGATGGTCGCCTTACTGAGTTTTAATCCTTCCGATCCAAGCTGGTCACAGACGGCGTGGCATGAACCTATCCATAATTTGGGTGGTGCACCCGGCGCATGGCTTGCGGATACCCTGTTTTTCATCTTTGGCGTGATGGCCTATACCATTCCGGTGATTATCATCGGTGCCTGCTGGTTCACCTGGCGGCAGCGGGGCAGTGAAGATTACATCGACTACTTTGCGGTGTCGCTGCGCCTGATAGGCGTTCTGGCCATGGTGTTGACCTCCTGTGGTCTAGCCGCCATTAATGCTGACGATATCTGGTACTTCGCCTCCGGCGGCGTGATTGGCAGCCTGTTGAGTACGGCGATGATGCCGCTGCTGAATAGCAGCGGCGGTACGATCGCGTTGCTTTGCGTCTGGGCGGCTGGCTTGACGCTGTTCACCGGCTGGTCTTGGGTGAGCATTGCCGAAAAGATCGGCGGCGCGGTGTTAACCGTGCTGACGTTTGCCAGCAATCGAACCCGTCGGGATAACACCTGGCAGGACGAAGAGTACGATTACGAAGAACATCAAGACGAACTGCTTGACGATGAACACGAACCAGCAATGGAAAAACGTGAATCCCGTCGTGCACGTATCCTGCGCGGTGCGCTGGCCCGCAAGCAGCGCATCTCAGAGAAATTCGCCAACCCTAACGCGCGTAAAACGGACGCCGCTTTGTTCTCCGGCAAGCGCATGGATGACGAAGATGACGTCCTGTTTACCGCGCGCGGCGTTGAGGCCGACGCGGACGACGTGCTGTTCTCCGGTAATAAAGCTACGCTTCCGGAATCAGAGGAATACGATCCGTTATTAAGCGGTCCTTCCATCGTTGAACCGCTTGCGGCTGCGACAGCCGCGACGATGGTAAATCAATCCTACGCTGCGCCAGTTTCCTCGGCTGCATCAACGCCGCCGGTTCAAACGCCAGCGCCTGAAACGCAGACCAGCCCGGCTATCGCCTGGGAACCTGCGCCAACGACGGTTACGCCTGACCCGGTTATTGCCCCGGCACCTGAAAACTACGCTGCGCCACGGCCAGCCGCACAGCAGGTACCTCAGGAAATGACCAGCCACTGGTCTGAACCCGCAGCGCCTGTTGCAGAGCCTGAATATCAGCCTGAACCCGTCGAAGAGAGTAAACCTGCGCGTCCGCCGCTCTATCATTTTGAAGAGGTTGAAGCGCAGCGTGCTCGTGAAAGGGAACAGCTAGCCGCCTGGTATCAGCCGGTAATTGAACCTAAGCCCGATCCGTACGAGCGCGCAGAGGCTACACCAACAGTACCGTCAATGCCTTCAACGCCATCAATGCCGCCAGTTATGCCAACAGAGATGCCTGCGCCGGATGTAACTTCGGTTGCGCCCGTTGTCAAAGAAGCGGCAAAAGCAGCAGGCGCAGCGGCAGCGTTTTCGCCTGTATTTAGCATTGCTAGCGATGCGCCACGCGCGCAGGTGAAAGAGGGGATTGGGCCGCAGCTGCCGCGTCCAAATCGCGTACGTGTACCTACCCGTCGTGAACTTGCCTCCTACGGCATTAAGCTGCCGTCGCAGCGCATGGCGGAAGAACAGGCTCGCGCGGAACGTCGTCAAAACGGCGACTACAGCGACGATTACGCCGACGATAATGCGGACGAAATGCAGCAGGACGAGCTGGCACGCCAGTTCTCCGCGCAACAGCAGCAGCGTTATGGCGATGAGTACGCAGAAGAGCAGCCGTCTCAGGAAGATGAAGACGCGGCAGAGCAAGCCGAACTGGCCCGCCAGTTTGCCGCCCAGCAGCATCAGCGCTATGAGCAAACCGCGCCTGCTTCCAACGCACCGTTCTCGCTCGACGATTTTGGTTTTTCTCCGATGAAAGAGCTGGTGGACGATGGCCCAAGCGAGCCGTTGTTTACGCCAAGCCCTGTCCCGGAACAAGCGCCTGCTGTACCCGCTCAGCCTGCTGCACATCAAAGCTATGCTCCGCAAGAAGCCTATCAGGCACCTTCGCAGCATCAGGCCTATCAGCAGCCTCAGCAGCCGCAGGAAAGTCTAATCCATCCGTTCCTGATGCGTAATGGCGACGACCGGCCGCTGCAAAAACCGACCACGCCGCTGCCGTCGCTGGATCTGCTTACCTCTCCGCCAGCTGAAGTTGAGCCGGTGGATACTTTTGCGCTGGAACAAATGGCGCGTCTTGTTGAGGCGCGTCTGGCTGATTACCGCATCAAAGCCGACGTTGTGGATTATTCACCGGGCCCGGTTATTACGCGTTTCGAACTCGATCTGGCACCGGGTGTCAAGGCTGCTCGTATATCAAACCTGTCGCGTGACCTGGCTCGTTCATTGTCTACGGTTGCCGTGCGCGTTGTAGAGGTTATTCCGGGCAAGCCGTATGTCGGCCTGGAATTACCGAATAAAAAGCGCCAGACCGTTTACCTGCGTGAAGTTCTCGACTGCGCTAAATTCCGCGAAAGCACCTCGCCTCTCACCGTGGTGCTTGGTAAGGATATCGGCGGGGAATCTGTCGTCGCCGACCTTGCGAAAATGCCTCACCTGCTCGTTGCGGGTACCACTGGCTCCGGTAAGTCGGTGGGCGTGAATGCTATGATCTTAAGCATTCTGTACAAGGCGACGCCGGAAGAAGTTAAGTTCATCATGATCGACCCGAAAATGCTCGAGCTGTCGGTCTATGAAGGCATTCCTCATCTGTTGACCGAAGTGGTCACCGACATGAAAGACGCGGCCAACGCGCTGCGCTGGAGCGTCAATGAGATGGAACGCCGTTATAAACTGATGTCGGCGCTCGGCGTGCGTAACCTCGCCGGTTACAACGAACGCGTGCTGGAAGCCGAGCGTATGGGGCGTCCGATTCCGGATCCGTTCTGGAAGCCGGGCGACAGCATGGATGCGACGCATCCTATGCTCGAAAAGCTGCCGTATATCGTGGTTCTGGTGGATGAGTTCGCCGACCTGATGATGACCGTGGGCAAAAAAGTTGAAGAACTGATTGCACGACTGGCGCAGAAAGCGCGTGCAGCGGGCATCCACCTTGTGCTTGCTACGCAGCGTCCTTCTGTCGACGTCATTACCGGTCTTATCAAAGCGAACATCCCAACGCGTATCGCCTTCACCGTGTCGAGCAAAATCGACTCGCGCACCATCCTTGACCAGGGCGGCGCTGAATCTCTGCTTGGTATGGGTGATATGCTGTATTCCGGGCCGAACTCCACCACGCCGGTTCGCGTACACGGTGCCTTTGTCCGTGACCAGGAAGTTCACGCGGTAGTGCAGGACTGGAAGGCACGTGGTCGTCCACAGTACATTTCAGGTATCACCTCCGATAACGAAGGCGAGGGTGGTGCAGGCGGTGGCCTGGACGGCGATGAAGAGCTTGATCCACTGTTCGATCAGGCCGTTGCGTTTGTCGTCGAAAAGCGTAAAGCGTCGATTTCCGGCGTGCAGCGCCAGTTCCGTATCGGCTACAACCGTGCGGCGCGAATCGTTGAGCAAATGGAAGCGCAGGGGATCGTGAGCCCGCAGGGGCATAACGGTAACCGTGAAGTTTTGGCCCCGCCGCCGTTCGAGTAAACTTCTGCGAAAGAGCCGCCTCTGCGGCTTTTTTGCAAAGAAGGGTAAATAACCAATAAATCAGGTTTTTCTTCTGTTGTTCCGGTTTCGCACTGCACTAGAGTGAGCAACAGAGGTACCACGCGCACCCGCGCTGGTAGATGAATACAAAGGGAAAATAATGAAAAAGATCGTAATTGCCTGTGCTTTGTTGACTACATTTGCCACCACTAGCGTTTGGGCTGATGCCGCAGGCGACCTGAAAGGGCGTCTGGACAAGGTGAGTAGCTTCCACGCAAGCTTCACGCAAAAGGTCACTGACGGCAGCGGTGCGGCCGTGCAGGAAGGTCAGGGTGATTTATGGGTGAAGCGCCCTAATCTGTTTAACTGGCACATGACTCAGCCGGATGAAAGCATCCTGGTATCTGACGGTAAGACCCTGTGGTTTTATAACCCGTTTGTAGAGCAGGTCAGCGCAACCTGGCTGAAAGATGCCACCAGCAATACCCCGTTTATGCTGATTGCGCGTAACCAGGCCAGCGACTGGCAGCAGTACAATATTAAGCAAACGGGTGATGACTTCGTGCTGACGCCGAAAACCAGCGCCGGTAACCTCAAGCAGTTCACCATCAACGTCGGGCGCGACGGGACAATCCATCAGTTTAGCGCCGTCGAGCAGGACGACCAGCGCAGCAGCTACGCGCTGAAAACCCAGCAAAACGGCTCGGTGGATATGAATAAGTTTACCTTCACCCCGCCGAAAGGCGTAACGGTGGATGACCAACGTAAGTAGAGGCATGAGTGGGCAATCTGACCCTCGATTTTTCTGATAATACGTTCCAGCCTTTGGCCGCCCGTATGCGGCCAGAGAATTTAGCGCAGTACATCGGCCAGCAGCACCTGCTGGCCGCCGGTAAGCCGCTGCCGAGAGCCATCGAAGCCGGCCATCTTCATTCCATGATTTTATGGGGGCCGCCGGGCACCGGTAAAACCACGCTTGCGGAAGTTATCGCCCGCTACGCCAATGCGGATGTTGAACGCATTTCTGCCGTGACGTCAGGTGTAAAAGAGATCCGTGAAGCCATTGAACGCGCCCGTCAGAACCGCAACGCCGGGCGGCGTACCATTCTGTTTGTCGATGAAGTTCATCGTTTCAACAAAAGCCAGCAGGATGCATTTCTGCCGCATATTGAAGACGGTACTATCACCTTTATCGGCGCGACAACCGAAAACCCTTCGTTTGAACTGAATTCCGCTCTGCTTTCACGGGCGCGCGTTTATCTGCTGAAATCCCTTACCGTTGAAGATATCGAGCAGGTGCTTGATCAGGCGATGAACGACGGCGAGCGGGGCTACGGTAAACAGACCGATCTGGTGCTGCCGGATGAAACGAGGCGCGCCATTGCCGAGTTGGTAAGCGGCGATGCGCGGCGGGCGTTGAATACCCTTGAGATGATGGCTGACATGGCCGAAATTGACGCCAAGGGCAAACGCGTGCTGCAGACTGTATTGCTCACGGAGATTGCCGGAGAGCGCAGCGCGCGTTTTGATAATAAAGGCGATCGTTTCTACGATCTGATTTCTGCCCTGCACAAATCGGTACGCGGCTCGTCGCCTGATGCGGCACTCTATTGGTACGCCAGAATTATCACAGCAGGTGGTGACCCGCTGTATGTCGCGCGCCGCCTGTTGGCCATTGCATCTGAAGACGTTGGCAACGCTGACCCGCGCGGTATGCAGGTCGCGATTTCCGCGTGGGACTGTTTTACCCGCGTAGGCCCGGCCGAAGGCGAGCGCGCCATTGCTCAGGCCATTGTTTATTTAGCGTGCGCGCCGAAAAGTAACGCTGTATATACTGCTTTCAAAGCCGCGATGGCGGATGCGCGGGAACGCCCGGACTACGACGTGCCGGTTCACCTGCGCAATGCGCCGACCAAACTGATGAAGGAAATGGGCTACGGGCAGGAGTATCGTTACGCTCACGACGAACCTAATGCTTATGCTTCTGGCGAAGTCTATTTTCCCGAGGAAATGGCACAAACGCGCTACTATCGGCCAACAAACAGAGGTCTTGAGGGCAAGATTGGTGAAAAGCTCGCCTGGCTTGCTGAACAGGATCAAAATAGCCCGACAAAACGCTACCGCTAATGCAGGGGTTGCGGTAAGGTTAGCAAGACTATCAATGCGGTCGCAGGCTGTGGCCGCATCCCCTTCATTTAATTCGATAAGCACAGGATAAGCATGCTCGATCCCAATCTGCTGCGTACCGAGCCAGACGCAGTCGCTGAAAAACTGGCACGCCGAGGCTTTAAGCTGGATGTTGAAACGCTGCGCTCTCTTGAAGAGCGTCGTAAAGTTCTGCAGGTAAAAACTGAAAATCTGCAGGCTGAACGTAACTCGCGATCGAAATCCATCGGCCAGGCGAAAGCGCGCGGGGAAGACATCGAGCCACTGCGTCTGCAGGTTAACCAACTGGGCGAAGAGCTGGATGCTGCGAAGAGCGAGCTTGATGCTCTGCTGGCGGAGATCCGCGACATAGCGCTGACGCTGCCGAACATCCCGGACGATTGCGTACCAATGGGTAAAGACGACAGCGAAAACGTTGAAGTCAGCCGCTGGGGCGAGCCGCGTAAATTTGATTTCGAAGTGCGCGATCACGTTACGCTCGGCGAAATGGCCAAAGGCCTGGACTTTGCGGCTGCGGTAAAACTGACCGGCTCTCGTTTTGTGGTTATGCAGGGACAAATCGCTCGTATGCACCGTGCCCTGAGCCAGTTCATGCTGGATCTGCATACCGAACAGCACGGCTACATGGAAAACTATGTGCCTTACCTGGTTAACCAGGAAACGCTGTACGGCACCGGCCAACTGCCTAAATTCGGCGGCGACCTGTTCCATACTCGTCCGCTGGATGAAGAAGCAGACAGCAGCAACTACGCGCTGATCCCAACCGCCGAAGTGCCGCTGACCAACCTAGTACGTGACGAAATCATCGATGAAGATTCTCTGCCATTGAAGATGACTGCACACACGCCGTGCTTCCGCTCCGAAGCAGGCTCTTACGGTCGCGATACTCGCGGTTTGATCCGTATGCACCAGTTTGACAAAGTTGAGATGGTGCAGATCGTTCGTCCTGAAGATTCCATGGACGCGCTGGAAGAAATGACCGGTCACGCTGAAAAAGTACTGCAGCTGCTGGGCCTGCCATACCGCAAGGTGCTGCTGTGCAGTGGCGACATCGGCTTCGGTGCTCGCAAAACCTACGACCTGGAAGTGTGGCTGCCGGCGCAGGATACCTATCGCGAGATCTCTTCCTGTTCTAACTGCTGGGATTTCCAGGCTCGTCGCCTGCAGGCACGCTGCCGCAGTAAAGCCGATAAGAAAACCCGCCTGGTGCACACGCTGAACGGCTCCGGCCTGGCAGTAGGTCGTACTCTGGTCGCGGTACTGGAAAACTACCAGCAGGCCGATGGCCGTATCGAAGTGCCAGAAGTTCTGCGTCCTTATATGCAGGGTCTGGAATACATCGGTTAAGCATAAAAATGCTGATTGATTCTCATTAAGCGCCTGCGGGCGCTTTTTTTATGGGCCTAATCACCCTAAAACAGCAGATAATCCGCCTGACTTGACGTCAAACAATAAGCTCCTACCACCAAAGAAGTATTATCGCTGCCTGAAAGTGAGTGATGATATTCATAATTATTCATCCAGTTTTTCATCATTTGGTCGCCGTGATTTACATGATGTGACGCGGCAAAACCAATCAGCATAACGCTAATTTTTCGACATTCCTTTCTCCCTTTGGCTGTGCGCGAATTCGCAGATCCTGCGGGGTTTGTTCCGCTGCCAGCTTTTTTTAATTGTGAGCAAATCAAGTGGGTCACTATGAAAGCGAAAACCCCTAACGCCATTCTGAGCGCGCAGGTGAGCCGCCGCAAGCTGGTGCAAACCACCGCTATCGGCGGGCTTGCCGCCGCCAGCAGCGCTTTTACCCTGCCATTTTCCCGCGTGGCTTTTGCACAGACGCGTGCCGTTAGCGGCACGGAAAAGGTGGTGTGGAGCGCCTGTACGGTCAACTGCGGCAGCCGCTGTCCGCTGCGTATGCACGTGGTGGATGACGAAATAAAATACGTCGAAACCGATAACACCGGCGATGACGATTACGAAGGGCTGCACCAGGTTCGCGCATGCCTGCGTGGCCGCTCGATGCGCCGCCGCGTCTACAACGCCGACCGCCTAAAATACCCAATGAAACGCGTGGGGCTACGCGGCGAAGGGAAATTCGAGCGTATTAGCTGGGATGAGGCCTTTGATACCATCGCCAACAGCATGAAGGGCATTATCAAAGAATACGGCAATGAAGCCATTTATCTTAACTATGGCACGGGCACGCTGGGCGGAACGCTGACCCGTTCTTGGCCGCCGGGTTCAACGTTAATCGCACGCCTGATGAACTGCGTGGGTGGCTACTTAAACCATTACGGTGATTACTCCACCGCGCAAATCGCCGCAGGCCTGAACTACACCTACGGCGGCTGGGCGGACGGCAACAGCCCGTCCGACATCGAAAACAGCAAGTTGGTTGTGCTGTTCGGCAACAACCCCGGTGAAACGCGCATGAGCGGCGGCGGGGTAACGTACTATCTGGAACAGGCGCGTGAAAAATCCAACGCCCGGATGATCATCATCGACCCGCGCTATACCGACACCGGCGCGGGGCGCGAGGACGAATGGATCCCTATCCGTCCTGGCACCGATGCGGCGCTGATTTCCGCGCTTGCCTGGGTGATGATCGACGAAAACCTGGTCGATCAGGCTTTCCTCGATAAGTACTGCGTTGGCTACGATGAGAAAACGCTCCCGGCCGGCGCGCCTGCTAACGGTCATTACAAGGCTTATATTCTTGGGGAAGGCACTGATGGGGTAGCGAAAACGCCTCAGTGGGCTTCGACTATTACCGGTATTCCTGTCGATCGCATTGTTAAGCTTGCGCGTGAAATCGCCACGGCAAAACCCGCGTTTATCAGCCAGGGCTGGGGGCCGCAGCGTCATTCAAACGGCGAGCTGGTTTCCCGCGCTATCTCCATGCTGGCTATTCTGACCGGCAACGTGGGTATTAACGGCGGCAACAGCGGCGCGCGTGAAGGCTCTTACTCTTTGCCTTTTGTACGTATGCCAACGCTTGAAAACCCGGTGCAGGCCAGTATCTCCATGTTCCTGTGGACCGACGCCATCGAACGCGGCCCGGAAATGACCGCAACCCGCGACGGCGTGCGCGGCAAAGACAAGCTCGACGTGCCGATCAAAATGGTCTGGAACTACGCCAGCAACTGCCTGATCAATCAGCATTCAGAAATTAACCGCACCCACGATATCCTCCAGGACGATAAGAAGTGCGAAATGATTGTGGTGATCGATAACCACATGACCTCGTCTGCCAAATATGCCGATATCCTGCTGCCCGACTGCACGGCTTCCGAACAGATGGATTTCTGCCTCGATGCCTCCTGCGGCAACATGTCGTACGTTATTTTCGCCGACCAGGCTATTAAGCCACGCTTTGAGTGCAAAACCATCTACGAGATGACCACCGAGCTTGCCAAACGCATGGGCGTGGAACAGCAGTTTACCGAAGGCAGGACTCAGGAAGGCTGGATGCGGCATCTTTATGAGCAGTCGCGCGAAGCGATCCCTGAGCTGCCGAGCTTTGATGAATTCCGCAAGCAGGGCATGTTTAAGCAGCGTGACCCACAAGGGCACCACGTTGCCTACAAGGCCTTCCGCGAAGATCCAGCCGCGAATCCGCTGACGACGCCATCGGGTAAAATCGAAATCTATTCTGCTCAACTGGCGGATATTGCCGCTACGTGGCAGCTGGCTGAAGGTGACGTAATCGATCCGCTGCCGGTGTATAGCTCCGGGTTCGAAAACTATGGCGATCCGTTGAGGGAAAAATGGCCGCTGCAGATGACGGGCTTCCACTATAAGGCCCGTGCTCACTCCACCTACGGTAACGTTGATGTGCTGAAAGCCGCCTGCCGCCAGGAAATGTGGATTAACCCGATCGACGCGCAAAAACGCGGTATCAGCAACGGTGACATGGTGCGTATTTTCAACGGCCGCGGCGAAGTTCATATCAATGCCAAGGTCACGCCGCGCATTATTCCGGGCGTTGTCGCGCTTGGGGAAGGGGCCTGGTACAACCCGGATATTAACAAAATTGACCATGCGGGCAGTATCAACGTGTTGACGACCCAGCGACCGTCGCCGCTGGCGAAAGGTAACCCGTCCCACAGTAACCTGGTTCAGGTTGAGAAGGCGTAAGGAATAGCAGATGACAACCCAATATGGATTTTATATTGATTCGAGTCGCTGCACCGGCTGCAAAACCTGCGAGCTGGCCTGCAAGGACTACAAAAACTTAGGCCCGGACGTCAGCTTCCGCCGCATCTATGAGTACGCGGGCGGCGACTGGCAGGAGGACAACGGCGTCTGGCATCAGAACGTCTTCGCCTACTACCTGTCGATTGCCTGCAACCACTGCGCGGACCCGGCCTGCACCAAGGTCTGCCCGAGCGGGGCGATGCACAAGCGCGAAGACGGATTTGTGGTGGTCAACGAAGACGTGTGCATCGGCTGCCGCTACTGCCACATGGCCTGCCCGTACGGTGCGCCGCAGTACAACGCCGAAAAAGGCCACATGACCAAATGCGACGGCTGCTACGACCGCATCGCCGACGGCAAAAAGCCAATCTGCGTCGAGTCCTGCCCGCTGCGCGCGCTGGACATGGCCCCGATTGACGAACTGCGCAAAAAATACGGCGAGCAGGCGGCAATCGCCCCGCTGCCGTCCGCGCACTTCACCAAACCCAATATCGTGATTAAACCTAACGCCAACAGCCGCCCGTGTGGGGATAAAACCGGTTATCTGGCCAACCCGAAGGAGGTCTGAAATGGGCAGTGGATGGCATGAATGGCCGCTGATGATTTTTACCGTGCTCGGTCAGTGCGTGGCGGGCGGGTTTATCGTGATGGCTTTGGCGCTGCTCGGCGGCATTTCCGAGCGCCCGCTACGTAAACGCGTGCAGTGGGCAATGATCGTGCTGTGGGTGCTAATGGGCATCGGATTTATGGCCTCGGTGCTGCACCTCGGCTCACCGCTGCGCGCGTTCAACTCGCTTAATCGCATTGGTGATTCCGCGCTCAGCAACGAAATCGCCAGCGGTTCGGTGTTCTTCGCCGCGGGCGGATTCTGGTGGCTGATAACCGTAATGGGCAAAATGCCTGCGGTATTGGGCAAGCTGTGGATGATCCTTACCATGGTGCTTGGCGTGTTCTTCGTCTGGATGATGTGCCGCGTGTATCTGATTGATACGGTGCCAACCTGGTACTCTGCCTATACGCCGCTGGGCTTCTTCCTGACGATGTTTATCGGCGGCCCGCTGCTTGGTTATCTGCTACTTCGCGCAGCGGGCGTAACGGGCTGGGGGATGCGTATTCTGCCGGTGATAACGCTTATCGCTCTGGTGGCAAGCACGGTTGTTGTGCTGCTGCAGGGGATGGAGCTGGCGACAATCCACAGCTCTATTCAGCAGGCTTCGGCTCTTATCCCGCAATACGGAACGCTGATGTCGTGGCGTCTGGCTTTGCTGGTTGTTGCGCTGGCGTGCTGGGTAGTTCCACAGCTGAAGGGCAGCCAGCCCAATGTCGGCCTTCTGACCTTCGCATTCATGCTGGTTCTTGCCGGTGAGTTAATAGGACGCGGTGTTTTTTACGGCCTTCATATGACGGTAGGTATGGCTATCGCCAGCTAGTTCTGACAATGCGCGCCTTAGGGCGCGTTTTTTTTTCATATAAAAAAATGTCATGCGATTTACCATGAAATTTTTCATCCATCCCGTCTCGATTCTTTATTCCTTATATCATCAAAAACAGCGAGATAGCTTTTCCGCCTGGCACTTCATGATGATCGAGGATAAGTTTTTCAAATCGACAGGGTTCAAATCGTGCCAGGCCCCGTTAGCGCTGGATTGACAATCATTTTGCCGGTGGCATGATGCGCACAAATTTCTTCTCTTCCTCGCGGTTTCTACATGTCCACCTATACGCGGCCAGTGATGCTTTTGCTCTGTGGCCTAATGCTGTTGACCCTGGCGATAGCGGTGCTTAATACGCTCGTTCCCCTGTGGCTTGCTCACGAACATCTGCCTACCTGGCAGGTGGGGATGGTCGGCTCTTCCTATTTTACCGGCAACCTGCTGGGAACAATGGTGACGGGCTGGCTGATTAAGCGTCAGGGTTTTAACCGCAGCTATTACCTGGCTTCGCTGATTTTTGCCGCCGGTTGTGTAGGCCTGGGGCTGATGGTGGGCTTCTGGAGCTGGATGATGTGGCGTTTCATCGCGGGCGTCGGCTGCGCGATGATTTGGGTCGTGGTGGAAAGCGCGCTGATGTGCAGCGGCACGTCACGCAACCGCGGGCGTTTGCTCGCAGCCTATATGATGGTGTATTACGTCGGTACCGTGCTTGGCCAACTGATGGTCAGCAAACTGCCAACGGATTTAGTCAGCGTGCTGCCCTGGGTTACCGGACTGGTGTTGGCGGCTATCCTGCCTCTGTTATTCACTCGTATTGTGAACGATCGTAGCGAAAGCCAGGAAGCAACGCCGGTATGGCCGATGCTGCGTTTGCGCCACGCGCGCCTTGGCGTCAACGGCTGCATTATTTCAGGCATCGTGCTGGGTTCTTTATACGGTCTGATGCCGCTGTATCTCAATCACCAGGGCGTGAGCGATTCCGGGATTGGCTTCTGGATGGCGGTGATGGTGAGCGCAGGAATTGTCGGGCAGTGGCCGGTAGGGCGTTTGGCCGATCGATATGGCCGCCTGCTGGTGCTGCGCGTGCAGGTGTTTGTCGTGATTCTTGGTTGCCTGGCGATGCTGAGCAATGCGGCAATGGGGCCGGTTCTTTTTGTGCTGGGTGCCGCAGGTTTTACACTCTATCCGGTCGCCATGGCGTGGGCCTGTGAAAAAGTCGAACACCATCAGCTGGTGGCGATGAACCAGGCGCTGCTGTTGAGCTATACCATCGGCAGCCTGCTTGGGCCAACGTTCACCGCTATGCTGATGCAGAGCTATTCCGACAACCTGCTATTTGTGATGATTGCGGGCGTCGCGTTTGTTTACCTGCTGATGCTGCTGCGCAAAGCAGGGCATCATCCAACGCCCGTGGCGCATGCCTGATATGAAAAAACCCTCGTAAAGAGGGTTTTTTGTTTCTAGTACATCACCTTGTGACCATACTGTTCGAGAATGCCTTTGACGCGTTCCATGGTCTCTTTCTTCGGCGGATGTACGCCGTCCAGTTTGTACTCTTCGCCCATCGCCACCCACTTATGTTTGCCAAGCTCGTGGTACGGCAGCAGCTCGATTTTTTCGACGTTGCCCATATCGCGGGTAAATTCCCCGAGGCGGTGCGCTGAATCGTCATCGTCTGACCAGCCCGGAACCACCACGTAGCGGATCCAGACGTTGATGTCTTTCTTAGAAAGATACTGCGCAAATTCCAGCGTACGGTGGTTTGAAACGCCGACCAGGTTCTGGTGGATTTCGTCGTTCATCTGTTTTAAATCGAGCATCACCAGATCGGTAACTTCCAGCAGCTCGTCGATCACCGGATCGTAACGGCGGACAAAACCGTTAGTATCGAGGCAGGTATGAATGCCTTCTTTGTGGCAGGCGCGGAACCAGTCGCGCACGAATTCTGCCTGAAGAATAGCTTCGCCACCGGATGCGGTGACACCGCCGCCGGAAGCATTCATAAAGTGGCGATAGGTCACCACCTCTTTCATTAGCTCTTCGACGGTGATCTCTTTGCCGCCGTGCGTATCCCATGTATCACGGTTATGGCAGTACAGGCAGCGCATCAGGCAGCCCTGGAAGAAGGTGATAAAACGAATACCGGGGCCATCCACGGTACCGCATGATTCAAAGGAATGAATTCGGCCAATTACTGACATTGCGGTGTTTTCTCCAGTATTGACCCATGAAACAACACGGGTCAGGTTGAGCGCGGTCTGTAAAGTGCATGCCGCGTCGAATCAGTTTTGCGAGATAACCTAAACGTAGCAGTTATCTTGCAAAACCGGTTCTGACAGGGGGGGATAAGAAAAGGCCCCACCTGAGTGGAGCCTTTATTCTACGCCTTTTCAGACAAACCGTGAATTACATGGTTTGAGTGAAGGTACGAGTGATAACGTCCTGCTGCTGTTCTTTAGTCAGGGAGTTAAAACGTACAGCGTAACCAGAAACGCGGATGGTCAGCTGAGGATATTTCTCAGGGTGTTCCATCGCATCCAGCAGCATTTCACGGTTCATCACGTTCACGTTCAGGTGTTGACCACCTTCAATGGACGCTTCGTGGTGGAAGTAACCATCCATCAGACCCGCGAGGTTTGTTTTACGTACTTCGTCGTCTTTACCCAGCGCGTTTGGCACGATAGAGAAGGTGTAAGAAATACCATCTTTAGCGTAAGCAAACGGCAGTTTAGCAACGGAGGTCAGAGAGGCAACAGCACCTTTCTGGTCACGGCCGTGCATTGGGTTAGCGCCTGGACCGAACGGAGTACCTGCACGACGGCCGTCTGGGGTGTTACCGGTTTTCTTACCATAAACCACGTTAGAGGTGATGGTCAGAACAGACTGAGTCGGGATAGCGTTACGGTAAGTAGTCAGTTTCTGAATTTTCTTCATGAAACGTTCTACCAGGTCAACAGCGATGTCATCTACGCGAGGATCGTTGTTACCGAACTGCGGATATTCACCTTCGATCTCGAAGTCAGTCGCCAGACCATCTTCGTCACGAATTGGCTTAACTTTCGCGTATTTGATTGCAGACAGGGAGTCAGCTGCAACGGACAGACCCGCGATACCACAAGCCATGGTGCGAACAACGTCACGGTCATGCAGAGCCATCAGAGACGCTTCGTAGCTGTACTTATCATGCATGTAGTGAATGATGTTCAGCGCGGTGACGTACTGTTTTGCCAGCCAATCCATGAAGTGATCCAGACGATCCAACACGTTGTCGTAGTCCAGAACGTCAGCAGTGATTGGCGCTTCTTTAGGGCCAACCTGCATTTTCAGTTTTTCATCAACGCCGCCGTTGATTGCATACAGCATGGTTTTCGCGAGGTTAGCACGAGCACCGAAGAACTGCATTTGCTTACCAACAACCATTGGGCTTACGCAGCAGGCAATTGCGTAGTCATCGTTGTTGAAGTCAGGACGCATCAGATCGTCATTCTCGTACTGCAGAGAAGAGGTATCGATGGAGACTTTAGCCGCGTATTTTTTGAAGTTCAGTGGCAGTTTTTCAGACCACAGAATGGTGATGTTCGGCTCTGGAGACGGCCCCATGGTGTACAGGGTGTTCAGGAAGCGGAAGCTTGATTTAGTAACCAGTGTACGGCCATCAACACCCATACCAGCGATGGATTCAGTCGCCCAGATTGGGTCACCGGAGAACAGCTCATCGTATTCTGGGGTACGCAGGAAGCGAACCATACGCAGTTTCATGACCAGGTGGTCAATCATTTCCTGTGCGTCAAGCTCAGTGATTTTACCCGCTTTCAGGTCACGTTCGATGTAAGCATCCAGGAAGGTGGATACGCGACCGAAGGACATTGCAGCGCCGTTCTGAGATTTAACCGCAGCCAGGTAGCCGAAGTAAGTCCACTGAATAGCTTCCTGAGCGTTAGTCGCAGGACCAGAGATATCGCAGCCATATTTAGCAGCCATTTCTTTGATCTGACCCAGAGCGCGGTGCTGTTCAGAGATTTCTTCACGCAGGCGGATTGTCGCTTCCAGATCTTCGCCGTTTTCCAGTTTGGTCTGCAGAGAGTTGAACTGAGCGAATTTGTCTTTCATCAGGAAGTCGATACCGTACAGCGCTACGCGACGGTAGTCACCGATGATACGACCACGGCCATACGCATCTGGCAGACCGGTGATGACGCCGGATTTACGGCAGTTCAGGATGTCTTTGGTGTAAACATCAAACACGCCCTGGTTGTGAGTCTTACGGTATTCGGTGAAGATCTTTTTCAGCATTGGGTCGAGTTCACGACCGTACACTTTGCAAGAACCTTCAACCATTTTGATGCCGCCGAACGGAATGATGGCACGTTTCAGAGGAGCATCAGTCTGCAGGCCCACGATGGTTTCGAGGGACTTGTTGATGTAACCAGCATCATGAGAAGTGATGGTTGAAGCGAGGTCGGTATCGAAGTCAACAGGCGCGTGAGTGCGGTTTTCCTGTTTAACGCCTTCCATTACCTTGTCCCACAGCTCGGTAGTTGCATCGGTCGCACCTGCCAGGAAGGACTCATCACCCTCGTACGGGGTGTAGTTTTTCTGAATAAAGTCACGTACGTTGACTTCATTCTGCCAGTCACCTTTAGCAAAACCTTCCCAGGCTGTGGCTAACTTTTCATTAAGCTCGGACATGTAACACCTACCTTCTAATGTGGATTTCTTATTCCCTGCATGATGGACAGCACTTAGTGCTTATCGCCACCGCGCAGATAAATTACCCAGTATGTCAACCCAACCAACAAACCACCGCCGATGATGTTCCCGATAGTTACCGGAATCAGGTTATCAGTGATGAAGTTCAGAATGGTCAGATGCGAGAAACTATCCGGAGTAGACCCAACAGCGGTCCAGAATTCCGGGCTTGCGAAATCACGTATGACGATACCCATCGGGATCATAAACATGTTTGCAATACTGTGCTCGAAGCCGCAGGCAACAAACATGGCGACCGGCAGGATCATAGCAAACATCTTGTCCATCAAACTGCGACCGGAGTAGCTCATCCAGACCGCCAGACAAACCATTAAGTTCGCAAGAATACCGAGGCACACGGCTTCGATGAACGTGTGATGCATTTTATGGTCGGCGGTTTGCAGGACATTTAGCCCCCACTGACCGTTAGCCGTCATATACATGCCTGACAGCCAAATCAGCAGTACGAACAGCAGCGCGCCAATCAGGTTACCTACGTAAACGTTAATCCAGTTACGCGCTAACTGTCCCCACGTGATGCGACCGCTCGCTTTCGCGACAACAATCAACACGGTGGAAGTGAAGAGGTCAGCACCGCAGACAACGCAGAGTATTAAACCCAGAGAGAAGCAGGTTCCGCCAATTAGTTTCGCGATACCAAACGGAATCGTTGAGGTACCGGTCGTGGCGGTGATGTAAAAGACAAAGGCAATCGAGATGAACATACCCGCGGTGATCGCTAAATAAAACGTGGTTAGCGGGTGTTTCGTTGCTTTATAGACGCCAGCATCTTCGGCAACTTTTGCCATGGCTGGTGGAAGTAATAGATCAAAAGGGTTGTCAGCTTTCACACTAACTCTCTCTTATTTATTCGGCGAGGAGATACTAACAAAGCATTATAGAGTAAAAATTGATATGGATCATATCTCGCCAAGCTTATAGACCTGAAAAAAGCAGGTGATTACCTGTTTTTCAACCTAAGTTACTGATTATCCCAATAAAAATAAAGTTTAAATATTATAAGGTAATTTGAATTTTAGTCGCTTCGCTCCTTTCCTGGGTTAATTAAAACGGAGTAATTCAAAATAATAGCAACAATATTTATAGATTAATCCCCAAATATTTCACTGGCATTTAACTGATTGGCTACATATGGAATTATTTTGACCGTAATAAAAACAAGGGGCAATTAAAATTGCCCCTTAATATAGCTCAAGCCGCGCTATTCGCGCATCCTCTGAAAAGTATCAGTTAGTTAACTTCCCAGAAACGCGCTTTAGCGCGTTGTAATTTTTCGTAAGCGGCTAACAGGGCCTGGTGCGCCGGGAAAGCCTTAAGATCGCTATCTACCGCCTGAAGGCCGTAGAAAGCAGATTCGCCGCTAAGCGCTGCACTTGCTGCTTCCACGGTTTCGGCACCATACATACGAACAAACGCGTTCAGGTATTGCAGCGGCTGGCGATCTTCTTCCAGCGCCAGTAACAGCAGGGTCTGGAGGCAGCGGTAGTAGTTTGCACGCTCAGCGCTAAAGATGGAGGCGTTGAACTCCATGGTCCATTCGGTCCAGATCAGCGCCTGGTCAAGGTCGCCACCGGCCAGCGCTAGCATTGCCTTCAATTCGCCAATCCGCAGCGTATACCAGCCGTTGTCTTTGCCTGTTGCCAGGCCAAGCAGCTCACGCACGCGGGTAAAATCATCGTGGCCTTCTTCATCAAGCTGGGAGATCAGATCCAGATAGTCCTCTTTTTCCCATTCGCTGCCGGGTAAAGCAAGAATGGTTTCACGCAGGTGATAGCCCATATTGTTGTTGGCGAGCAGCAGGTCTTCAGCAGGATAGATGTCAGACATGCCCGGAACGATGATGCGGCAGGCGTAGACGTCCAGGTGCTGGTAATCCGCGATATACACTTCCTGGTCTTCCGCGTTGAAGATAGCCATCAGCGTAGCGAACTCTTCTTCTGTGCTGCCGGAGAAGCTCCAGTCAACGAACGGGTAGTCCGCGTCCTGCTTGAACATATCCCATGAGATCAGGCCGCTTGAATCGATGAAGTGGGTTTCAAGGTTAGCGTGTTCCGCAACTTCTTCATCGTCAAAGGTCGGCGGGGTAAAGACATCCAGGTCTTTCAGGCCACGGCCCTGCAGCAGTTCGGTAACGGTACGCTCAAGCGCCACGCCGAAGTCAGGGTGCGCGCCGAAGGAAGCGAAGCAGGTGCCGTTCGCGGGGTTGAACAGCACAACGCAGATAACCGGATGCTTGCCGCCGAGCGAACCGTCGTAAGCAAAGATAGGGAAACCTTCTGCTTCGAGCTTGGCGATAGACTCCACAACGCCCGGATAACGCGCCAACACTTCCTGCGGAATCTCCGGCAGGCTGATGCTTTCAGCAATGATACGGTTTTTGATGTGTCGTTCGAACACTTCGGACAGTCCCTGAACACGGGCTTCGTTGGCGGTATTCCCGGCGGACATGCCGTTAGAAACGTAAAGGTTGCCAATGATGTTCATCGGTATATAGACGGTCTGAAGGTCGGACTGGCGGGTAAACGGTAGCGCGCAGATACCGCGTTCTTCGTTACCGGACTGCAGGTCGATAAGCATACCGGCGGTCAGTTCGTTTTCCGGATCGTAAAACGCGCGCAGGCGATCGTCGAGAATGCCAGCAGGCAGCTGTTCGTCTTCAGGGATCGGGAACCATTTCTCATTCGGATAATGCACGAACGGGCCGTTGGCGATGGTTTTCCCCAGCCAGAAATCAGCAAAGAAATAGTTGGTGGAAAGACGTTCGAAATACTCACCCAGCGCCGAGGCTAACGCTGCTTTTTTGGTGGCGCCTTTACCGTTGGTGAAGCAAAGCGCGCTGTCTTTATCACGAATATGAACCGACCAAACGTTAGGGACCGGGTTCAGCCAGGAAGCTTCTTCTATATTAAAGCCGAGATCGGTGAGCTGTTTTTGGAAGCGAGCGATGGAATCTTCCAGTGCGGCATCTTTGCCAGGAATAAAGGTTTGAGTCATGAGAGTTCACTTTTGTCGTACGCAAAGCGCGCAATGATACGGGTTTTAACAGGCCGACGCTATCGTCAGCATTATGCAGGCGAAGCTAGCATAACAGGCTATGCTTACGCTCAGTAACATACTGTTATGGTGGAGAAAATGAAGACCTTCGATTTACAACGTATGGCGTTCGACGAAATGCCGCCGGATTTTTTGTGGGAAGTCGCTGTTCGCAGCCTTTACACCTTTATATTGGTATTTCTATTTCTGAAAATTACCGGGCGACGCGGCGTACGCCAAATGTCACTCTTTGAAGTGCTGATCATCCTTACCCTCGGTTCGGCTGCGGGGGACGTTGCGTTCTATCACGATGTGCCAATGCTGCCGGTTTTCGTAGTGTTTATTACGCTTGCCTGCCTTTATCGTCTGGTCATGTGGTTGATGAGCCACAGTGAGAAGCTTGAAAAGCTTCTTGAGGGCAAACCTGCGGTAATAATAGAAGAAGGGGAGTTTGCCTGGGAGAAAATGCAGTCCCAGAACATGACCGAATTCGAATTCTTTATGGAACTGCGCCTGCGGGGTGTTGAGCACTTAGGCCAGGTGCGGTTGGCCATTCTCGAAACGAACGGGCAAATAAGCGTTTACTTCTTTCCCGATCATCTCGTTAAGCCCGGCCTGTCGATCTTGCCCGAACCTTGCACTGAGCGAGTCGTGCGAGCACCTGAAGACGCTGACTACGCGTGCATTCACTGCAGCGAAGTCGTCACCTTCAACGCGGGTGAAAAAGCCGCGTGTCCGCGCTGCGATCACCACGTCTGGATTAAGGCCTGTACCGCTACCCGCGTCACCTGATGGGGGTAAATAGTGTATTTCTTCGGCTAGCTGGTGAATTGTATTGTGTGATTTTGCGCACATTCCCGCACCATGCCGGATTAACCATTGCAGGCTCCGCAAGTGAGTGATAAAACCGATGACGCATAAAAACTTATTGCTACAAGCAGGGTGAGGGGAAATGACTCAGGTTTACAATTTTAGTTCCGGTCCAGCGATGCTGCCGGCTGAAGTGCTTCGTCGCGCGCAGCACGAACTTTGCGACTGGAATGGCTTAGGCACCTCCGTTATGGAGATTAGCCACCGTAGCAAAGAGTTTATTCAGGTAGCCGAAGAGGCTGAAAAGGATTTTCGCGATCTGCTGCAAATCCCCTCGAACTATAAAGTTTTATTCTGCCACGGCGGTGGCCGCGGCCAGTTTGCCGGTATTCCTTTAAACCTGCTTGGCGACAAGAAAACCGCGGACTATGTTGACGGCGGCTACTGGGCTAACAGCGCGGTAAAAGAAGCGCATAAATACCTCACGCCAAACGTCTTTGATGCAAAAATCACCGTTGACGGCCTGCGTGCTATCCGCCCAATGAGCGAATGGCAGGTGTCCGAAGAAAGCGCCTATCTGCACTATTGTCCGAACGAAACTATCGACGGCATCGCTATCCATGAAACGCCTGATTTCGGCAAGGCGGTGGTTACGGCAGACTTTTCTTCAACTATTTTGTCCCAGCCGTTAGACGTGAGCCGCTTTGGCGTGATCTACGCTGGCGCGCAGAAAAACATTGGCCCAGCAGGCCTTACGATCGTTATCGTGCGCGAGGATCTGCTTGGTAAAGCCCATCAGTCTTGTCCGTCGATTATCGATTACACGGTGCTAAACGATAACGACTCTATGTTTAACACGCCGCCGACCTTCGCCTGGTATCTCTCAGGCCTGGTGTTCAAATGGCTGAAAGAGCAGGGTGGCGTAGCGGCAATGGACAAAATCAACCAGGCAAAAGCAGACCTGCTTTATGGCGTGATTGATAGCAGCGATTTCTACCGCAATGATGTCGCCCCGGCTAACCGTTCCCGCATGAACGTGCCGTTCCAGCTGGCAGACAGCGGCCTGGATAAACTCTTCCTGGAAGAATCTTTTGCTGCCGGTTTGCACGCTCTGAAAGGCCACCGGGTGGTAGGCGGAATGCGCGCTTCAATCTACAACGCCATGCCGCTGGAAGGCGTTCAAGCGCTGACTGACTTTATGGTTAACTTCGAACGTCGCCACGGGTAATCTGTCGCACGTAGCTATTCTCCCCGCGGGTCGAACCTGCGGGGTATTTTCTGTTTGATTTGAGAGTATCTTCCCCATGTTGGAATCCCTGACGTTACAACCCATCGCGCTCGTCGACGGCACCATTAATCTTCCTGGCTCTAAAAGCGTCTCTAACCGTGCTTTGCTGCTGGCTGCATTGGCAAAAGGCACGACTGAACTGACCAACCTGCTGGACAGCGATGATGTTCGTCACATGCTTAACGCGCTGAAAGCTTTGGGCGTCAGCTATTCACTTTCAGAAGATCGCACACGCTGCAAAGTAACCGGCGTGGGCGGCCCGCTGGTGGCATCCGGCGATCTCGAGCTATTCCTGGGTAATGCGGGCACGGCAATGCGCCCGCTGGCCGCAGCCTTATGTCTTGGTAATAACAATATCGTGCTAACCGGCGAGCCGCGTATGAAAGAGCGCCCGATTGGCCATCTGGTCGATGCTCTTCGCCAAGGCGGCGCGCAAATTGAATATCTTGAAGAAGAAAACTATCCGCCGTTACGTTTATGCGGCGGTTTTACCGGTGGAAAAGTTGCGGTAGACGGCAGCGTATCGAGCCAATTCCTGACGGCCCTCCTGATGACCGCCCCGTTGGCGGCGAACGACACAGAAATCACTATCAAAGGTGAGCTGGTATCCAAGCCCTACATCGATATTACGCTGCACCTGATGGCAACCTTCGGCGTTAGCGTTGAAAACCGTGACTATCGTAGCTTCGTTATTCGCGGCGGCCAGAACTATCAGTCTCCTGGCGCATACCTGGTTGAAGGTGATGCTTCCTCAGCGTCCTATTTCCTTGCCGCTGGCGCAATTAAAGGGGGCACGGTGAAAGTGACCGGTATCGGCCGTAATAGCGTGCAGGGCGATATTCGTTTTGCCGATGTGCTGGAAAAAATGGGCGCTAAAATCACCTGGGGAGACGATTTTATCTCTTGTGAACGCGGCGAGCTCAACGCAATCGATATGGATATGAACCATATTCCCGACGCGGCAATGACCATCGCAACGGCGGCTCTTTTCGCAAAAGGCACTACCACGTTACGCAATATCTACAACTGGCGCGTAAAAGAAACCGACCGCCTGTCGGCGATGGCAACCGAGCTGCGTAAAGTCGGTGCCGTTGTTGAAGAGGGGGAGGATTACATCTCCGTTACGCCGCCCGTTAAGCTACAGAACGCTGAAATTGGTACCTATAACGATCACCGCATGGCGATGTGTTTTTCTCTAGTGGCATTGTCTGACACCCCGGTAACTATTCTCGACCCCAAATGTACGGCGAAAACCTTCCCGGACTATTTCGAGCAGCTCGCTCGTATCAGTACTCTCGCTTAAATTCCTGCTAACCGCATCATTCGATGCGGTTTTCTCATCTGCCTACGTTTCCTTACAACGATGTTGCGCAAATCTTCTACACTCAGCCTGTTTCCCCAGGATATTTAGCCGGAAAGATAACGGTCCGGCCGGTTGCGGCGTATAATGCGCGGCGTTCACGTTTTAGGCCCCGCGACCCAGCGAGAAGGAGAGAAAGATGACGGCACCCGCCCCGGTAATAACAATTGATGGCCCAAGCGGCGCAGGTAAGGGCACGCTGTGTAAGGCAATGGCGGAAGCATTGCAGTGGCATCTGCTCGACTCCGGCGCAATCTATCGCGTGCTGGCTTTAGCCGCGCTGCATCATCAGGTTGATGTCGCATCGGAAGAGGCGCTGGTTCCTCTGGCTGCGCACCTTGACGTGCGGTTTGTTTCCACAAACGGCAATCTGGAAGTGATTCTGGAAGGCGAAGATGTCAGCGGTGAAATCCGCACCCAGGAAGTGGCGAATGCGGCATCGCAAATCGCGGCATTTCCTCGCGTCCGCGAAGCTTTACTGCGCCGCCAGCGTGCCTTCCGTGAAGCGCCCGGCTTAATCGCCGATGGCCGAGACATGGGAACGGTGGTATTCCCGGATGCGCCGGTAAAAATATTCCTTGACGCATCCTCCGAAGAGCGTGCTCACAGGCGTATGCTACAGTTGCAGGAAAAGGGCTTTAGTGTTAACTTTGAGCGGCTTTTGGCCGAAATAAAAGAGCGCGACGATCGCGATCGTAACCGGCCCGTAGCACCGTTGGTCCCTGCGGCAGACGCTTTAGTGCTGGATTCCACCAGCATGTCGATAGACGAAGTTATCGAGCGCGCACTGGCCTACGCCCAAGAAGTGTTAGCTTCTTAACGCTATCCGAATAAGTGATGGCGTGTTTTTTGTCATATTTGTCATGATATTGCCATGGCGATATCACTACAGATCGGGTAAAATTTGCCCCCTGTAACAAGAACCCTGTCGGCATGGAGCCAATGGCGGGGTATGTGAAACAACCCCATTCGGCGGGACGCTAAATGGACGTTAAACTAAAGAACCTTGAAGATTAACAACATGACTGAATCTTTCGCTCAACTCTTTGAAGAATCCCTGAAAACAATCGAAACCCGTCCGGGTTCCATCGTTCGTGGCGTTGTAGTTGCTATCGACAAAGACGTAGTACTGGTTGACGCCGGTCTGAAATCTGAGTCTGCCATTCCGGCTGAGCAATTCAAAAACGCTGCTGGCGAACTGGAAATCCAGGTAGGCGACGAAGTTGATGTTGCTCTGGACGCAGTTGAAGATGGCTTCGGCGAAACTCTGCTGTCCCGTGAGAAAGCTAAGCGTCACGAAGCTTGGATCACGCTGGAAAAAGCTTACGAAGAAGCTGAGACTGTGGTCGGTGTTATCAACGGCAAAGTTAAAGGTGGCTTCACTGTTGAGCTGAACGGTATTCGCGCGTTCCTGCCAGGCTCCCTGGTTGACGTTCGTCCGGTTCGCGACACTCTGCACCTCGAAGGCAAAGAGCTTGAATTCAAAGTAATCAAGCTTGACCAGAAACGTAACAACGTTGTTGTTTCTCGCCGTGCTGTTATCGAATCTGAAAACAGCGCAGAACGTGATCAGCTGCTGGAAAACCTGCAGGAAGGCATGGAAGTTAAAGGTATCGTTAAGAACCTTACTGACTACGGTGCATTCGTTGATCTGGGCGGCGTTGATGGCCTGCTGCACATCACTGACATGGCATGGAAACGCGTTAAGCATCCAAGCGAAATCGTGAACGTTGGCGACGAAATCACTGTTAAAGTGCTGAAATTCGACCGTGAGCGTACTCGTGTTTCCCTGGGCCTGAAACAGCTGGGCGAAGATCCATGGGTAGCTATCGCTAAGCGTTACCCAGAAGGTACTCGTCTGACTGGCCGCGTGACCAACCTGACTGACTACGGCTGCTTCGTTGAAATCGAAGAAGGCGTTGAAGGCCTGGTGCACGTTTCCGAAATGGACTGGACCAACAAAAACATCCACCCATCCAAAGTTGTTAACGTTGGTGACGTAGTGGAAGTTATGGTTCTGGATATCGACGAAGAACGTCGTCGTATCTCCCTGGGCCTGAAACAGTGCAAAAACAACCCATGGCAGCAGTTCGCTGAGACCCACAACAAAGGCGACCGCGTTGAAGGTAAAATCAAGTCTATCACTGACTTCGGTATCTTCATCGGCCTGGACGGCGGCATCGACGGCCTGGTTCACCTGTCTGACATCTCCTGGAACGTTGCAGGCGAAGAAGCAGTACGTGAATACAAAAAAGGCGACGAAATCGCAGCTGTGGTTCTGCAGGTTGACGCAGAGCGCGAACGTATCTCCCTGGGTGTTAAACAACTCGCAGAAGATCCGTTCAACAACTACGTTGCGCTGAACAAGAAAGGTACTATCGTTACTGGTAAAGTAACGGCAGTTGACGCGAAAGGTGCTACAGTTGAATTAGCAGATGGCGTAGAAGGCTACCTGCGTGCTTCTGAAGCTTCCCGTGACCGCGTTGAAGATGCAACTCTGGTTCTGAACGTAGGCGACGACGTTGAAGCTAAATTCACCGGCGTTGATCGTAAAAACCGTGTTGTGAGCCTGTCTGTTCGTGCTAAAGACGAAGCTGACGAGAAAGATGCAATTGCGACTGTTAACAACAAACAGGAAGAAGGCAACTTCTCTAACGCAATGGCTGAAGCATTCAAAGCAGCTAAAGGCGAGTAATCGTCCGAGCGCTAAATCAGGGCGGCTACGGCCGCCCTTGTTCGATTGATAGCTGTAAGCTAATTTTCCTGAAAGGAAACCGGAGGAATCATGACCAAGTCAGAATTGATTGAAAGACTTGCAACCCAGCAATCTCATATCCCTGCTAAAGCAGTGGAAGATGCAGTGAAAGAGATGTTGGAACATATGGCCTCTACTCTTGCCCTTGGCGAGCGTATTGAAATCCGGGGTTTCGGCAGTTTCTCCTTACACTATCGCGCTCCTCGCACCGGACGTAACCCTAAGACTGGCGATAAAGTGGATCTGGAAGGTAAATACGTTCCTCACTTTAAACCAGGCAAAGAGCTACGTGACCGCGCCAATATTTACGGCAATTGAGTCCACGGATTTAAACGCCAAAAACGGTACCTACGGGTGCCGTTTTTTTATGCCTGAGATTTGGATTTGCGGCAGACCTCGCAGAGCGTTATGTAACGATGTCCCATGTTTGAGAAGTGTTGGAAACCTTCTCTAAAGCTTCATTATTTTGTGCTGACACGCCTATTCCGGCCCGTCACACTTCCTCCAACAAGGAGGTTGCTGTGATTTCTTTTCCTGCGCTTTGTATCTGCATTATCGCTGGGATATTGCCGCTGGTTTGGCTGGCGGATATTCCCAGTCTGTCGGGCATCATAATGCTCCTGGCCGTTGCGCTATGTCTTCTCGCTCCAGGTAAACAGGTTCTTCGCTATCCGGCAATAATGTTGCTAAGCCTCTGCTGGGGGTTGCTTGCGGGCAGAGAAAGCCTCGCACCTTTTGAAGTTTGGCTACAAAAACCGGTCACCGCCGACGTAGTCATTGTCAGGACCGACGGCGAAAAGAATCATGAGCTAAGGCTATTAAAGGGGCCGGAAGTTTATTTATTTCCTCCTGCAGGAGTTGTACTGCGAAACGTCTACTTACCTGGGCCCGTTTGCTCTGGTCAAAAATGGCAGATGAAACTGCGCCTTCAGCCCGTTCACGGCCAGCTCAATGAGGGAGGTTTTGATAGCCAGCGCTACGCCCTGGCGCAGCATCTACCGCTTCGTGGTCGGGTGATTGAGGCAAAGCAGCTAAGCGAGCAATGCTCGTTGCGCGCAAGGTGGATGGACGCTGTTCAGAAGAACACACAATCCTTGCCGTGGGGGGGAATTATCGAGGCGCTGGCGTTCGGCGAGCGAAGTAATATCACCAGCGAAGCCAAAGATATTTTGAGGAAAACCGGAACGGCACACCTGATGGCTATCTCCGGTTTACATATCTCTCTTGCGGCAGGTATTGGATGGCTAATGGCTAGGCTATTTCAGCTTGCGTTGCCCGCCCATCGTATCAGTTTTCGAATGCCGCTCATTGCAAGCCTGTTGACGGCGGGTGTCTATACCTGGCTTGCGGGCTGTAATCCTCCCGCGGTGAGGGCAATACTGGCACTCGCTATCTGGCTAAGCTTGAGGATCCAAGGAAGACAGTGGACCGGCTGGGAAGTGTGGCTCGCCTGTGTGACGGGAATACTGTCTTTTGACCCTTTGACGGTACTTTCAGACAGCTTCTGGCTTTCAGCGCTAGCCGTAGCCTCGCTGATATTCTGGTACCAATGGATGCCGCTGCCTCGAGGTGTAGTCCAGTGGCCCTGGTATTATCGTTATCCAACGGGTTTGTTACATTTGCAGATTGGTATCACCTTGCTTCTCATGCCATTACAGATTTTTATTTTTCACGGTATCAGCGTTAACGCGCTGGCAGCCAATCTTGTGGCCGTGCCGTTTGTTTCCTTCATCGTTACGCCTCTCCTGTTGGCCGGATTGATGTTCACGGGTATACACTGGCTTGGAGAAACGTGGTGGAAGATAGTTGATGCGCTGTTGGCACAGCTATTCAGGGTATTGGATCTCATCCCCGGCGGCTGGCAAGAGGTCGATCAAAGATTCCAGTTACTTAGCCTAACGGGCTGGGTCGCCATTGTGATTTACCGTATGGCCTGGTGGCGCACTTCAGCCGCGTCGGTGGCCGTATTAGCAATAGCCTTACTGCTCGTTACGACGCGCACTTTAAATAAAAATGGCGGGTCAGGATGGGAAATTGTCATGCTGGATGTAGGGCATGGGCTTTCGGTGGCCCTGGTTCGTAACAACAAAGTGATGCTTTATGATACGGGCAATGCCTGGCCCGGTGGCGATGCCGCACAGCAGACCATAATTCCCTGGCTGCGCTGGCATAACCTCAAGCTGGAAGGCGTGATCCTTAGCCACGAGCATCTCGACCATCGCGGTGGGTTAACTTCTTTGCAAAAGGCATGGCCTGAGCTGCCTGTGCGTAGCCCGCTGCTGTGGGAAAAACATCGGCCGTGTTTTGCGGGAGAAAAATGGCAATGGCAGGGACTGGAATTTGCCGCGATATGGCCGCCAGCAAAGGGTCGGGCCGCAGGGAATAACGGTTCTTGTGTGGTTATGGTAAGCGATGGCCATCATAAACTGCTCTTAACCGGCGACATTGAAGCTTCGGCGGAATTAGCTATGCTAAAAAACAGGTGGGGCGCGGTACAAGCTGATATCGTTCAGGTTCCTCATCACGGCAGCCGTACATCTTCCACGGATCCGCTTTTGCGGGCGGTTTCAGGCAAAGCCGCTCTGGCCTCGGTTTCCCGCTATAACGCCTGGCGTTTACCTTCTGTAAAGACTATTGAACGGTACAAGAAGCATGGCTACAGGTGGCTTGACACAGCCCGCTCCGGGCAAATCACTATTCGAATTAACCGTGCTAAATGGCAAATCAATGGATTCAGAGAGCAAATAATGCCCCGTTGGTACCATCAGTGGTTTGGCGTAACCAAGGATAATGGGTAGAATATGCGGCTATTTCATCACATGCTGGTTTATTGAATGCATAACGATAAAGATCTCTCCACATGGCAGACCTTCCGCCGTCTCTGGCCGGTGATTGCTCCGTTCAGATTAGGGCTTATAGCTGCCGCGATAGCATTGGTTATTAATGCTGCAACCGATGCGTACATGATCTCAATGTTAAAACCACTGCTTGATGAAGGGTTCGCCAAGGCCGATACATCAGTGCTGATCTGGATGGCGCTCGCCGTTCCGGCCTTGATGATCCTCCGTGGTATCACCAGTTACGTTTCAAGCTACTGTATCTCCTGGGTATCAGGAAAAGTGGTGATGACCATGCGTCGCACACTTTTCAGCCATATGATGGGTATGCCGGTCACCTTCTTTGACCAGCAGTCGACGGGAACGCTTCTCTCGCGTATTACCTATGACTCAGAACAGGTAGCCTCATCTTCCTCGAGCTCACTCGTAACCGTGGTGCGCGAAGGCGCTTCTATTATCTGCTTGTGTGCGATGATGTTTTGGTACAGCTGGCAGCTCTCTATCATTTTGCTTATCATCGCGCCGATCGTGTCCGTGCTGATTCGTATCGTCTCAAAACGTTTTCGCAGCCTCAGCAAAAATATGCAGAACACGATGGGGCAGGTGACGGCAAGCGCAGAGCAGATGTTGAAGGGTCATAAAGAAGTGCTTATTTTTGGTGGCCAGGAAGTCGAAGGCGAACGTTTCAAGAAAATCAGTAACCATATGCGTCGCCAGGGAATGAGAATGGTTTCCGCCTCTTCTTTCTCGGACCCTATCATTCAGCTGATAGCCTCTTTAGCGCTGTCGTTTATCCTTATCGCGGCCGCGTTCCCCAATATCACAGGTTCGCTCTCAGCCGGTACTTTTACCGTGGTCTTCTCTTCCATGTACGGTCTGATGCGTCCGTTGAAGTCTTTGACCAATGTGAACGCCCAGTTTCAGCGCGGTATGGCCGCCTGCCAGACGCTGTTCTCGATTCTGGACAGTGAACAGGAAAAGGATGATGGCAAGCTGGTTCTTGAACGAGCCAAAGGTGACGTGGAATTCCGGGATGTGACTTTCACCTATTCTGGCCGCGCCGCGCCTGCCTTGCAGAACATCAGCCTGACCATTCCGGCAGGGAAAACCGTTGCTCTGGTAGGGCGCTCCGGCTCCGGTAAGTCAACCATTGCCAGCCTGATGACCCGCTTCTACGATATCCAGCAAGGCAGCATCCTTATTGATGGTCACGATATTCGGGAATATACGCTGGCATCCCTGCGTAATCAGGTTGCGCTGGTTTCCCAGAACGTCCACCTGTTTAACGACACCATCGCCAACAATATCGCTTATGCGCGTACCGATAAGTACAGTCGCGAAGAAATTGAAAAGGCCGCGCGCATGGCCCATGCGATGGACTTCATCAACAAAATGGAAAATGGCCTGGATACGCAAATCGGTGAAAACGGCGTGCTGCTTTCCGGCGGCCAGCGCCAGCGTATCGCTATCGCTCGTGCGCTGTTGCGCGATAGCCCAATTCTGATCCTTGATGAAGCAACTTCTGCACTTGATACCGAGTCCGAACGCGCCATTCAGGCCGCGCTGGACGAGCTGCAGAAAAACCGTACTTCACTGGTGATTGCTCACCGCCTCTCCACAATCGAGCAGGCAGATGAAATCATCGTGGTGGAAGATGGGCGTATCGTTGAGCGCGGTCCACATGCGAAGCTTATCTCGCATGAGGGCGTCTACGCTCAGCTGCACAAAATGCAGTTCGGCGAATGATCGAACGCATCTGGTCGGGAAAATCTCCCCTCTACCTGCTGTTATTACCGCTCGCCTGGCTTTATGGCCTGGTGAGCGGAGCTATCCGCCTTAGCTATAAGCTAGGCCTGCGCAAAGCCTGGCGCTCGCCGGTGCCGGTGGTCGTTGTCGGTAACCTTACCGCCGGTGGTAACGGTAAAACACCGGTTGTTATCTGGCTGGTTGAGCAGCTCCAGGCTCGCGGCATCCGCGTAGGCGTAGTTTCGCGCGGCTACGGCGGTAAAGCCGATAGCTACCCGCTTATCCTTGAATCTGATACCAGTACCGCGCAGGCGGGCGATGAGCCGGTACTAATTTTCCAGCGCACCGGCGCACCTGTTGCCGTCGATCCAGAACGCAGCGCAGCGGTTAAAGCTCTCATTGAACGCGCGCGGCCGCAGCTCATCATTACTGACGATGGCCTTCAGCACTATGCTCTAGCACGTGATAAGGAAATTGTTGTCGTGGATGGCGTCAGGCGCTTTGGTAATGGCTGGTGGTTACCCGCCGGACCGATGCGCGAACGTACGGGGCGCTTAAAGTCTGTCGATGCAGTAATAACGAATGGTGGCATGGCGCAGCAAGGCGAAATCGCTATGCATCTTAAGCCTGGGGATGCCGTAAATCTTTTCACCGGCGAACGTCGTCCGTTGCAGACGTTACAAAATGTGGTTGCGATGGCGGGTATCGGCCACCCCCCGCGTTTTTTCGCTACGCTTCAACAGTGTGGCGTTACGCCGTTGCAGACCTTTAGCCTTGCTGACCATCAAGCGCTAACGGAAGCAGACGTAATAAAGCTTGCGGGTGAAAATCAGACCTTACTGATGACTGAAAAAGACGCCGTTAAATGTCGTGGCTTTGCCGAAGGGCATCCAAACTGGTGGTATTTGCCCGTTGATGCCCACCTTGCACAACCGCAGGCAGAACAGCTGCTACAAACATTGGTCGCGCTGGTGAAATAAGCTTTTCCGCGTGGCCGTGACTGGGTTGTTGATGACAGGAAATACCATGTCCTTACCGTACCTGACCTTACGAGCCGCGCGAAACCTCCACCTTGCCGCGCAGGGGCTGCTTCTCAAGCCGCGCCGCCGCGCGCAGGCTCGCGACATTACCGCAACCATTTTCCAAATGTCGCTTCTGCAAATCGATACTATCAATATCGTCGCCCGCAGCCCGTATCTGGTGCTTTTTAGCCGCCTCGGTCAGTATCCGCAACGTCTGCTGGATGAGGCGCTAGCGAAAGGTGAACTCATCGAGTATTGGGCGCATGAAGCCTGCTTTCTGCCGAAAGAGGATTTTGCGCTGGTGCGCCACAGGATGCTTCAGCCGGAAAACATGGGCTGGAAATACAAACCGGGCTGGATGATTGAGCACGCGGAAGAAATTGAACGGTTGTTGCATCACATCGCCGAAACGGGGCCTGTTCGTTCGGCAGATTTTGAACACCCGCGTAAAGGCGCTGGCGGCTGGTGGGAATGGAAGCCGCACAAAAAACATCTTGAAGGCCTATTTACCTCCGGCCAGGTAATGGTTGTGGAGAGACGCAACTTCCAGCGCGTCTACGATCTCACTTCGCGCGTGATGCCTGACTGGAACGACGAGCTGCATCTCATTCATCAGCAGGATGCCGAACTGCAAATGCTTGAAAAAAGCGCTCGCAGCCTGGGCATTTTCCGCCCTGAATGGCTGGCCGATTACTACCGCCTGCGTCACGTTCCCATTAAGAGCGTCATGGCGGAGTGGGAAAAGCAGGGCGTGGCAATCCCGGTTGAGGTTGAAACGTTGGGCGTTATGTGGCTGCATAAATCCCTTTTGCCGCTACTGCCGCGAGCGGAACAAAATACGCTTAGGGCGACGCACAGCGCCGTGCTGTCTCCTTTCGACCCGGTTGTATGGGACCGCAAACGTGCCGAGGCGCTGTTTGGCTTCTCCTATCGCCTTGAGTGCTATACCCCGGCGGAAAAGAGAAAGTACGGCTATTTCGTACTGCCCTTGCTGCATCAGGGCGTCATTGTTGGACGAATGGATGCCAAAATGCACCGTAAACAGGGCGAGCTGGAAATCATAAGTTTATATCTGGAAGACGGTGTAAAACCCGGCGCATCCCTGGTAAATGGCCTGCGAGTCGCGATAAGCGAGTTTGCTCTCTGGCAGGGAGCGTCGCAAATTGTGCTGGGAAATATTCCCGCTGCGCTCGCCGCTTCGTGGGGAAGCGGCTGGGAAATTACCCCGACGAGCTAATCAGTTATGCTATTCTGACGCCCTTGATGGCGCCCATTCTGGAGTATCTATGGAAAGTCGTTTACTTGAAATCATTGCCTGCCCGGTGTGCAACGGCAAACTTTATTTTAATCAGGAAAAGCAGGAGCTTGTCTGCAAGCCTGATGGCCTTGCCTTCCCGTTTCGCGACGGCATTCCCGTCCTTCTGGAAACGGAAGCGCGTACGTTGACCCTCGACGAGACGAATCCATGAGTTTTGTGGCTATTATTCCCGCCCGCTATTCCTCCACGCGGCTGCCGGGCAAGCCGTTAAAAGACATCAACGGCAAGCCGATGGTGGTGCATGTTCTGGAGCGCGCTCGCGAATCCGGCGCGGACCGCATTATCGTGGCAACAGATCATGAAGAGGTCGCTCGCGCCGTTGAAGCGGCCGGTGGCGAAGTGTGCATGACGCGCGCCGATCACCAGTCGGGCACCGAACGTCTGGCCGAGGTTATCGAAAAATGCGGCTTTAGCGATGACACCGTTATCGTCAACGTGCAGGGTGACGAACCGATGATCCCGCCGGTCATTATTCGTCAGGTGGCAGAAAATCTCGCCAACAGCCAGGCCGGGATGGCAACGCTTGCCGTGCCCATCGACTCTGCCGAAGAGGCCTTTAACCCAAATGCGGTCAAAGTAGTGATGGATGCTCAGGGCTACGCGCTGTATTTCTCCCGCGCGACTATTCCCTGGGACCGCGACCGCTTTGCCCAGTCTCGTGAAGCAATTGGCGACACCTTCCTGCGCCACATCGGCATTTACGGCTACCGTGCCGGTTTCGTTCGTCGTTATATCAGCTGGGAGCCAAGCCAGCTTGAGCAAATTGAAATGCTTGAGCAGCTCCGCGTGCTGTGGAACGGTGAGAAAATCCACGTGGCGGTAGCTAAAGAGATCCCGAGCATTGGTGTAGATACGCCGGAAGATCTGGAACGTGTCCGTATCGCGATGCGCTAAAGCTCTCGCAACCTAAGCAAACCGGCCATCGAGCCGGTTTTTTACTATCTGGAGACATATTGATCTGAAGGGATGACATCCGGCAAAAGCGCGCTCATTATGAAAAGTACCAGTCTTCACAGGGGTAACGGGTTATGGAGTTGCTGCGGAAGGAATTGAGCCACCTGCTGGGTGAAAAATTAAGCCGCATCGAGTGTATCAGTGAGCAAACGGATACCGCGGTCTGGTCGCTTTACGATAGCGAAGGCCATGCGATGCCTTTGCTGGCGAAAAGTTTTAACTCACCGGGCGTTGCGGCGCAGCAGGCCTGGAAAATGTCGATGCTGGCGCGTTCCGGCACCGTGCGCATGCCTGTGGTCTACGGCATCGTGACACACGATGACAATCCCGGTCCGGACGTGCTGCTTATGGAGCGCCTGCGCGGCGTATCCGTTGAAGCACCAACCAGAACGCCGGACCGCTGGGAGCATCTCAAAGATCAAATCGTCGAAGGCCTGCTTTCCTGGCACCGCGTAGACAGCGCGGGCTGCGTCGGTAGCGTAGACAGCACGCAGGAAAACATCTGGCCGTCGTGGTATCGCCAGCGCGTCGAGGTGTTATGGAATACCTTAAACCAGTTTAAAAATACCGGTCTGACGATGCTGGATAAGCGCATCCTGTTCCGCTCGCGCGAATGCCTGCCGCGCATGTTCGAAGGATTCAACGATAACTGCGTGCTGGTGCACGGCAATTTTACCCTGCGCAGCATGTTAAAAGACGGCAAAAGCGACCAGCTGCTAGCGATGGTCAACCCTGGCATCGTGCTGTGGGCACCGCGCGAATATGAAATCTTCCGGCTATATGAAGAAGGGCAGGCGGAAAGCCTGTTTTGGCACTATCTACAGCGCGCGCCGGTTGCGGAGTCATTCTTGTGGCGGCGCTGGCTGTACGTGCTGTGGGACGCGGTTGCCCAACTGGTGCAGACGGGCCGCGTTAACCGGCCCGCTTTCGACGCGGCAACTAAAGGCCTACTTCCCTGGCTCTCCTGACGCCCCTTTTAGCCACTGCCAGATGCGGCCCAGCGTTTCGTAGCCAACGCGGTCGCTGTGCATCAGCCAAAGCGGCGAAGGAATGGCTCGCTCCCACGGGTTGAGCGGTGACTCAATCGCCATCTGATTGGCCGGGGCGGGAATAGGGCGCAGGCCCGCGTTGCGGAAGAAAATTACCGCACGCGGTAAATGCGAGGCGGAGGTCACCAGCAGGAAAGGCCTGTCGCCTATCGCTTTTGCCACCTCCGCCGCTTCTTCCTCTGTATCTTTCGGGCCGTCGAGCGTGATTATCTCCGAACGCGGTACGCCCAAACTTTCCGCCACTCTTGCTCCCGCTTCAGCCGTGCTTACCGGATTGGTCATCGCCCGCGCCCCGGTGAAAATCATCTTCGCGCCGGGGTTGGCCTGCCACAACCGCACGCCTTCGGTAACGCGCGGCAGGCTGTTATTAATCAGATTAGAGCTTGGTGCCCAATCCGGGTTCCAGGTATAGCCGCCGCCAAGCACCACGACATAATCAACCCGTTCACCGCCGCGCCATGTCGGATAGGTATTTTCGATCGGCTTAAGCATGAGATCGGCTACCGGCTGAAGGCTTAGCAGCAGCAAAACAAGCCAACCGGCGGTAAGTAACGCTTTCCCGGTTTTTTGCCAGCGGGTGAACCACAGCAGCAAAATCGCCGCGCCAATAACCAACAGTAGAAATGGTAGGGGCAGCAACAGGCCGCCAATAATTTTTTTCAGGATAAAAAGCATGAATTCTGGGTCCTTTTTTGACCATCCGACAGGCAAACGCTGGTGATATTACACCAGCCAGGTTCATTCTCCTGCAAGCTGTGCCAAAATAGCGGTTTTGAAAGTCTGACCCTTAAAGGCTGTGGAGTAGTACCCGTGCGTGACCGCAATTTTGATGACATTGCCGAGAAGTTCTCACGCAACATCTATGGGACAACCAAAGGCCAGCTGCGCCAGGCCATATTGTGGCAGGATCTTGATGCGCTGCTCGCCACCCTGCCGCCAAAGCTGCGGGTATTAGATGCCGGTGGCGGAGAAGGCCAAACGGGCTGCCGTATGGCCGAACTGGGCCATGAAGTTATCCTCTGCGACGTTTCCGCTGCGATGATCGCCCGCGCTCAGGCCCTGGCCTGTGAAAAAGGTGTGAGCGAGAACATGCATTTCGTACATTCATCCGCTCAGGATATTGGCCGACATTTGGAAAGGCCAGCCGATCTGATATTGTTTCACGCGGTGCTGGAATGGGTCGTGGATCCACAAGCCGTGCTTAAGTCGCTGTGGGACTGCCTGGCACCGGGCGGCGCATTGTCGCTGATGTTCTACAATGCTAACGGCCTGCTGATGCGTAACATGTTCGTCGGCAACTTCGAATACGTTTTGCAGGGCATGAAAAAGAACAAAAACAAAACGCTTTCGCCTGACAATCCGCTGCAGCCAGAACAGGTGTACCACTGGCTGGAGCAAATTGGCTGGCAGATTACCGGGAAAACCGGCGTGCGGGTGTTCCATGATTACCTGCGCGACAAGCAAAAACAACGCGATGGTTTTGACGATTTGCTTGAACTTGAAACGCAGTATTGCCGCCAGGAGCCTTTTGTGAGCCTCGGTCGCTATATCCACGTGACAGCCATCAAGCCGCTTGAGCCAAGGACAAATTATGAGTGATGTTTCCCAGACAGTGCCGGAACTGGTTGCCTGGGCCAGGAAAAATGATTTCTCAATCACGCTCCCAACCGAACGCCTGACGTTCCTGCTGGCGATAGCCACGCTGAACGGCGAAAGGATGGACGGTGAGCTTAGTGAAGGGGAACTGGTGGATGCCTTCCGCCACGTGAGCGACGGGTTTGAACAAACCACGGAAACTATAAACGTGCGCGCAAACAATGCCATCAATGACATGGTGCGCCAGCGTCTGCTCAACCGCTTTACCAGCGAAATTCATGAAGGGAATTCCATTTATCGCCTTACGCCGCTGGGTATCGGGATCACCGACTACTACATTCGCCAGCGCGAATTTTCCACGCTGCGCCTGTCGATGCAGCTTAATATCGTGGCCGGCGAGCTTAAACGCGCCGCCGACGCTGCCGATGAAAACGGCGATGAATTCCACTGGCATCGCAACGTCTTTGCGCCGCTGAAATACTCCGTCGCGGAGATTTTCGACAGCATTGATCTTACCCAGCGCATCATGGACGAGCAGCAGCAGCAGGTAAAAGACGACATCGCGCAGCTGCTTAACAAAGACTGGCGCGCGGCTATCTCCAGCTGTGAACTTCTTTTGTCTGAAACCTCCGGCACGCTGCGCGAGCTTCAGGACACCCTGGAAGCCGCGGGCGATAAGCTACAGGCGAACCTGCTGCGCATTCAGGAATCGACGATGGGGCGCGACGACCTGCACTTTGTCGACCGTCTGGTTTTCGATCTGCAAAGCAAGCTGGACCGCATCATCAGCTGGGGCCAGCAGGCTATCGACCTGTGGATCGGCTACGACCGCCACGTGCATAAATTCATTCGTACCGCCATCGACATGGACAAAAACCGCGTCTTTGCCCAGCGCCTGCGCGTTTCGGTACAAAATTATTTCGACTCGCCGTGGGCGTTGACCTATGCCAACGCCGACCGCCTGCTTGATATGCGCGACGAAGAAATGACGCTGCGCGATGAAGAGGTGACGGGCGAGCTGCCAACCGACCTTGAGTTCGAAGAGTTTAATGAGATCCGCGAACAGCTGGCGGCGATGATTGAAGCCGCGCTGCAGGTCTACAAAACCAGACAAGTGCCGCTAGATTTAGGCGTGGTGATGAAAGACTATCTCACCCAATATCCGCGCGCGCGCCATTTTGATGTGGCACGAATCGTGGTCGACCAGGCGGTACGCCTCGGTGTGGCTGAAGCAGACTTTACCGGCCTGCCGCCTCAGTGGCAGGCAATTAACGATTACGGAGCCAAGGTACAGGCGCATGTCATCAACAAATATTGAAAAAGTGATGCCGGTTAAGCTGGCACAGGCGTTGGCAAATCCGTTATTCCCGGCCCTCGACAGCCAGCTTCGTGCCGGGCGGCACATTGGCCTCGACGAGCTGGATAATCATGCCTTTTTAATGGACTTCCAGGACGACCTGGAAGAGTTCTACGCCCGCTATAACGTGGAGCTTATCCGCGCGCCGGAAGGTTTCTTCTATCTTCGCCCGCGTTCCACCACGCTTATCCCGCGCTCGGTGCTTTCCGAGCTGGACATGATGGTTGGCAAAATCCTCTGTTATCTCTATCTCAGCCCGGAACGTCTGGCTAACGAAGGGATTTTCACGCAGCAGGAACTTTACGATGAGCTGCTGACGCTCGCTGACGAAAGCAAACTGCTAAAGCTTGTGAACAACCGTTCAACCGGTTCTGACGTTGACCGTCAAAAGCTGCAGGAGAAAGTGCGTTCTTCCCTGACGCGCCTGCGCCGCCTCGGCATGATTTGGTTCATGGGACACGACAGCAGCAAATTCCGCATCACGGAATCGGTCTTCCGCTTTGGTGCCGATGTGCGTACCGGCGACGATCCACGCGAAGCGCAGCTGCGCATGATTCGCGACGGCGAGGCAATGCCGGTCGAAAGCCGCCTGCAGCTCAACGATGAGCCAGAAGAGTCACTCAATGCCCAGGATAACGCGGAGGATGAACAGGAATGATTGAACGCGGAAAGTTTCGCTCGCTCACGCTGATTAACTGGAACGGTTTCTTCGCGCGTACTTTTGATTTAGATGAACTGGTCACCACGCTTTCGGGCGGTAACGGGGCCGGTAAATCCACCACCATGGCGGCCTTTGTTACCGCTTTAATCCCAGATTTGACGCTGCTGCACTTCCGTAATACCACCGAAGCCGGGGCTACGTCAGGCTCGCGCGACAAAGGTCTGCACGGCAAGCTGAAAGCGGGCGTTTGTTATTCCACGCTTGACGTCATCAACTCTCGCCATCAGCGCGTGGTGGTTGGCGTGCGTCTGCAACAGGTTGCAGGCCGCGATCGTAAAGTGGATATCAAACCCTTTGCGATTCAGGGGCTGCCAACGTCCATTCAGCCCACGCAACTGTTGACGGAAACGCTCAACGAGCGTCAGGCGCGCGTGCTGAGCCTGCAGGAGCTGAAAGATAAAGTTGAAGCCATCGAAGGCGTTCAGTTCAAGCAGTTCAACTCGATAACCGAATACCACTCGCTGATGTTCGATCTGGGCATCGTGGCGCGTCGTCTGCGAAGCGCCTCGGACCGTAGCAAATACTACCGCCTGATTGAAGCCTCGCTTTACGGCGGGATTTCCAGCGCCATCACCCGTTCCCTGCGCGACTACCTGCTGCCGGAAAACAGCGGCGTGCGTAAAGCCTTCCAGGATATGGAAGCCGCCCTGCGCGAAAACCGCATGACGCTCGAAGCTATTCGCGTCACCCAGTCCGACCGCGATCTGTTTAAGCATCTCATCTCCGAAGCCACCAACTACGTGGCGGCGGACTACATGCGTCACGCCAACGAACGCCGCATTCACCTGGATAAAGCGCTCGAGTTCCGTCGCGAGCTGCACATCAGCCGCAAACAGCTGGCTGCAGAGCAGTTCAAGCATGTCGATATGGCCCGCGAGCTTTCCGAACACAGCGGTGCGGAAGGGGATCTGGAAACGGATTACCAGGCGGCAAGCGATCACCTGAACCTGGTGCAGACCGCGATCCGCCAGCAGGAAAAAATTGAGCGCTATGAATCTGACCTCGACGAGCTGCAAATGCGCCTTGAAGAGCAGAATGAAATCGTAGCCGAAGCTCAGGAACAGCAGGAAGAAAACGAGGCCCGTGCCGAAGCCGCCGAGCTGGAAGTGGACGAGCTGAAAAACCAGCTTGCCGATTACCAGCAGGCGCTCGACGTGCAGCAGACGCGAGCTATCCAGTATCAGCAGGCTCTGCAGGCCCTTGAACGCGCCCGCGCGGTGTGCCATCTGCCGGACCTAACGGCCGACAGCGCCGACGAATGGCTGGATACCTTCCAGGCCAAAGAGCAGGAAGCGACGGAAAAACTGCTGACTCTCGAGCAGAAAATGAGCGTGGCGCAAACGGCGCATAGCCAGTTTGAACATGCTTACCAGCTGGTTACGGCCATTAGCGGCCCGGTAAGCCGCAGCGAAGCGTGGGAAGCCGCGCGCGAACTGCTGCGCGACAGCAACAACCAGCGCCATCTGACCGAACAGGTTCAGCCGCTGCGTATGCGTCTTAACGAGCTTGAGCAGCGCCTGCGCGAGCAGCAGGAAGCCGAACGTCTGCTGGCCGAGTTCTGCAAACGTCAGGGCAAACAGTTCGATCCTGAAGATCTCGAAGCGCTGCATGAAGAGCTGGAAGAACGCATCGCTACTCTGCAACAGGGCGTATCCGACGCGAGCGAACAGCGCGTTTCCCTGCGTCAGGAGCAGGAGCAGATACAGGCACGCATCAAGCGCCTGACCCTGCGCGCGCCAATCTGGCTGGCTGCACAAACCAGCCTCAACCAGCTTTGCGAGCAAAGTAACGAAGAGTTCGAAAGCGGCCAGCACGTCACCGAATACATGCAGCAGCTGCTTGAGCGCGAGCGCGAATCAACGGTTGAACGCGATGAAGTCGGTGCTCGTAAACGCGCGGTAGACGAAGAAATTGAACGCCTCAGCCAGCCCGGTGGCGCCGAAGATCCTCGTCTGAACGCGCTGGCGGAACGCTTTGGCGGCGTTTTGCTGTCGGAAATTTATGACGACATCAGCCTGGACGACGCGCCGTACTTCTCGGCGCTCTATGGCCCGTCGCGGCACGCCATCGTGGTGCCGGATTTATCGCTGGTTCGTGAACAGCTCGAAAGCCTGGAAGACTGCCCGGAAGACCTGTACCTGATTGAAGGGGACCCGTCTTCCTTCGATGATAGCGTCTTTACCGTCGAAGAGATGGATGCCGCCGTGCTGGTGAAAACCGCCGAGCGCCAGTGGCGTTACTCTCGCCTGCCGGAGCTGCCGTTGTTTGGACGCGCGGCCCGTGAGAACCGTCTTGAAAATCTGCATGCCGAACGCGAAACCCTGGCCGAACGCTTCGCCACGCTCTCGTTCGACGTGCAGAAGTCCCAGCGCCTGCACCAGGCGTTCAGCCGTTTTATCGGCCAACACCTGGGCGTGGCGTTTGACGAAGATCCAGAAGACGAAATTCGCCAGCTCAACGCCCGTCGCGGTGAAATCGAACGTGCCATCAGCAATCATGAAAATGATAACCAGCAGCAGCGCCAGCAGTTCGACCTCGCAAAAGAGGGCGTTGCGCAGCTGAACCGCCTGCTGCCGCGCGTTAGCCTGCTGAACGACGAAACGCTGGCCGACCGCTGCGATGAAATTCGCGAACGCCTGATGGAAGCCGAAGAAGCGGCGCGCTTTATTCACCAGCACGGCGCTCAGTTGGCGAAACTCGAAGCGGTCGCCTCCGTGTTGCAGAGCGACCCGGAACAGTTTGAGCAGTTAAAAGAAGATTACCAGTACGCGCAGCAGATTCAGCGCGACGCGCGCCAGCAGGCCTTTGCCTTAACGGAAGTCGTGCAGCGCCGCGCGCACTTCGGTTATTCCGATTCTGCGGCCATGCTCGACGGCAACAGCGATCTGAACGAAAAGCTGCGTAGCCGCCTGGAACAGGCCGAAGCGGAGCGCGCGCGCTGTCGTGACGCGCTGCGTAGCCACGCCCAGCAGCTCAGCCAGTTCAGCCAGCTGATGGCCTCCCTGAAAAGCTCCTTCGACACCAAGAAAGAGCTGCTTAACGATCTGCATAAAGAGCTACAGGATATCGGCGTACGGGCGGATATCGGTGCGGAAGAGCGCGCGCGTATTCGCCGCGACGAACTCCATACCGCGCTCAGCAATAACCGTTCCCGCCGCAACCAGCTTGAAAAAGCGCTGACCTATTGCGAAGCGGAAATGAACAACCTGACCCGCAAGCTCAAACAGCTGGAGCGCAGCTACTTTGAGATGCGCGAGCAGGTTGTGACCGCGAAAGCGGGCTGGTGCGCGGTGATGCGCATGGTGAAAGACAACGGCGTGGAGCGTCGTCTGCACCGTCGCGAGCTGGCCTATCAAACGGGCGACGAACTGCGTTCTATGTCGGATAAGGCGCTCGGCGCACTGCGTCTGGCGGTGGCGGACAACGAGCATCTGCGCGACGTGCTGCGCATGTCCGAGGATCCAAAACGTCCGGAACGCAAGATTCAGTTCTTTGTCGCGGTTTACCAGCATCTGCGCGAGCGTATCCGTCAGGATATCATCCGCACCGACGATCCGGTTGAAGCTATCGAACAGATGGAAATCGAGCTGGGCCGCCTGACCGAGGAGCTGACGTCCCGCGAGCAGAAGCTGGCCATCAGCTCCCGCAGCGTGGCGAACATCATTCGCAAAACCATTCAGCGCGAGCAAAACCGTATTCGCATGCTGAACCAGGGGCTGCAAAGCGTCTCCTTCGGCCAGGTAAACAGCGTTCGTCTGAACGTCAACGTTCGCGAAACTCATGCCACGCTGCTGAACGTGCTTTCCGAGCAGCACGAGCAGCATCAGGATCTGTTTAACAGCAATCGCCTGAGCTTCTCCGAAGCCCTTGCGAAGCTTTACCAGCGCCTGAATCCGCAAATCGATATGGGCCAGCGCACGCCGCAGACCATCGGCGAGGAGCTGCTGGACTACCGCAACTATCTGGAGATGGAGGTTGAAGTTAACCGTGGCACCGACGGCTGGCTGCGTGCGGAAAGCGGGGCGCTTTCTACCGGTGAGGCTATCGGTACCGGGATGTCGATTCTGGTGATGGTTGTTCAGAGCTGGGAAGAAGAGTCGCGCCGACTGCGCGGGAAAGACATTTCGCCTTGCCGTCTGCTGTTCCTTGATGAAGCGGCGCGTCTGGATGCGAAGTCCATCGCCACGCTGTTTGAACTTTGCGAGCGTCTGGAAATGCAGTTAATTATTGCAGCGCCGGAAAACATCAGCCCGGAAAAAGGGACCACCTACAAGCTGGTGCGTAAGGTCTTTAACAACCACGAACACGTGCATGTCGTTGGCCTGCGCGGTTTCGCGCCGCCGTTGCCTGAGGCTTTGCCGGGTACGGCTGAAGCCTCCTGATCCTCATCATCTCGCGTTTTAACACAGCGGGCTACGGCCCGCTTTTTTACGCATGAAGGTTCTTAATCTTTAATTTTATTTACATTTATACGGGCATTTGAATTTTTCTATTTATATACTGATAGAAGCATCAGCGTAACGCTGGTGAAATTAACAGTTAAACAGGGGGCAAGGGATGTTGCTTACAAAGTTGAATGGGTTTCGAGTGTCGGCAGTGGCTTATTGCCTGGCGCTCAGTCTGGCTCCGCTGTTTACGGTACAGGCACAGGATCAAGAGCCTGCCGTCGTTCCATCCGACAGCTCCGCCGTTACGGCGCAGCAGCCGACGGAACTTGAGCAGCCGCTGGCGCAGTCGGCCGCAACCGCGACGATGGCAGGAATTTTGTCGCCTGATTCTGCGTCAATGTCTGCTGCACAAAGCCGCTCCCAGCTTATGGGGCAGCTCCCAGCCGGTTACACGCCGGTCTATCTCAATGCGCTTTCCGCGTTTTATGCCTCACGGGATATGAAGCCCATGTGGGAAAATCGCGACGCGGTGCAGGCTTTCCAGCAGCAGCTGGCGGAGCTGGCAATCGCCGGCATCCAGCCGCAGTTTACGGCCTGGGTTGAGCTGCTCACCGATCCGTCCGTTACCGGTATGGCGCGTGACGTGGTGCTTTCCGACGCGATGATGGGCTATCTCCAGTTCGTGTCCGGCATCCCGACCGAGGGCAACCGCTGGCTCTACAGCGCTACGCCGTACAAGATGAAGACTGCACCTCTCTCGGTCATTAACCAGTGGCAGGTGGCGGTCGATCAGGGCACCCTGGTTAGCTTCATCGCTACCCTCACCCCTCAGCATCCGCAATACGCCCAGATGCATAAATCGCTGGTTCACCTTTTATCGGACACCCGCCCGTGGCCACAGCTTTCTGCGAAAGAAACGCTTCGCCCGGGGCAGTGGAGCAAAGATGTCCCCGCGCTGCGCGAAATCCTTGCCCGTAGCGGCATGCTTCAGGTTGAACCCGCTATTCCATTACCCGGCGATGACCGTAGCAACACGGCCACCGCAGCGGCGGTAAGCCCGTCGGCTATCGCTATCGAAGGTGAAGAAAAAGCGCAGGACGTTCCGGCAGCGAATACCGGTAAGAAAAAAGCAACTGCAGCCGTACGCAGCGCCTATAGCCGCGAGCTGGTTGAAGGCGTGAAGCGCTTCCAGAAGTGGCAGGGGCTGGGTGCAGATGGTGCCATCGGGCAGCTGACCCGCGACTGGCTGAACGTTACGCCGCAGCAGCGGGCCTCGCTCGTGGCGCTGAATATCCAGCGGTTACGCCTGCTGCCGAACAAGCTTGATACCGGCATCATGGTAAACATCCCGAACTATTCGCTGGTCTATTACCTCAACGGTAGCGAAGTGTTGGCCTCAAGGGTTATCGTCGGCCGTCCGGATCGTAAAACGCCGATGATGAGCAGCGCGCTCAACAACGTGGTGGTTAACCCACCGTGGAACGTGCCGCCTACGCTTGCCCGAAATGATATTCTGCCTAAAGTCCGTCAGGACCCGGGTTACCTGGATCGCCACGGTTATAGCGTGCTGCGCGGCTGGAGCAATAACGCTGAAGCCATCGACCCTTACCGCGTGGACTGGGAAACCATTACCGCTAGCAATTTACCGTTCAGGTTCCAGCAGAAGCCGGGCACGCAGAACTCGTTAGGGCGTTACAAGTTCAACATGCCGAGCTCTGATGCTATTTATCTGCACGATACGCCGAACCATAATCTCTTCCAGAAGGACGCTCGGGCGCTGAGCTCCGGCTGCGTGCGCGTCAATAAGGCGTCCGAGCTGGCAAATATGCTCTTGCAGGATGCGGGGTGGAACGACACGCGTATTTCCAGCCAGCTGAAAGACGGCAGCACCAAATACGTCAATATTCGGCAGACGATACCGGTTAACCTTTATTACCTAACGGCTTTTGTGGGCGAGGACGGGCGCACGCAGTATCGTACAGATATTTACAATTACGATCTCACCGCGCGATCTGGCGCACAAATCCTTTCAAAAGCCGGGTCTTTGATCCGTTAATTGCAGTAATACTAATGAATTAGTGGTCGTAATTAGGGTAAAACTCAGCCGGGTGCCTTGCAGGGCCCGGTTTATCTGGGTTTTACGTACCTTGACTCATTCTTATTTGGCAGTTAAGGTGCCATGCAGTGCGCCAGAAGTGCATATTATTCGACCATTTTTTACCTGTAGACCTGGACATCATGGACAAATTTGACGCTAATCGCCGCAAGCTGCTGGCATTAGGCAGCGTGGCATTGGGTGCCGCGCTGTTACCTAAGCAAGCGTTTGCAACCCTCTCGACACCGCGCCCGCGCATTTTAACCCTCAACAACCTGCACACCGGTGAGACGTTAAAAGCCGAGTTCTTCGATGGCAGAGGCTATATTCAGGATGAATTAGCAAGACTTAACCATTTCTTTCGTGACTATCGCGCGAACAAAGTTAAGTCCATCGATCCCAAGCTGTTCGACCAGCTTTATCGCTTGCAGGGATTATTAGGAACCAATAAACCCGTGCAGCTCGTCTCCGGCTATCGCTCGCTCGATACCAATAATGAACTGCGTGCCCACAGCCGCGGGGTGGCGAAAAAAAGCTACCACACGAAAGGGCAGGCCATGGATTTCCATATTGAAGGGATTTCGTTAAGCAATGTACGCAAAGCGGCATTATCTCTGCGCTCAGGTGGTGTAGGATATTACCCAAGCAGCAACTTTGTGCATATTGATACCGGGCCATTGCGGCACTGGTAAAACAACGGAATCCGGCGCTTTTTGCCGGTAATGGAGCAGCATGAATTATCACATTATTCCGGTAACGGCTTTCGCCCAGAACTGTTCTTTAATCTGGTGTGAGGAAACACAGCAGGCCGCTATTGTCGATCCCGGTGGTGAAGCGCAGAAGATTATCCGCGAAGTCGCGGACAAAGGCGTCGTTGTCGGCCAGATCCTGCTAACCCATGGTCATCTTGATCATGTGGGTGCCGCCGCCGAGCTGGCCGCCCATTACGGCGTGCCGATTGTCGGGCCTGAAAAAGCAGATGATTTCTGGCTGCAGGGTTTACCGGCCCAAAGCAGGATGTTTGGACTGGATGAGTGTTTACCGCTGACGCCGGACCGCTGGTTGGATGAAGGCGAGACCGTGTCCGTCGGCAACGTGACCCTGCAGGTGCTGCACTGTCCTGGGCATACGCCCGGTCATATCGTCTTTTTCGACGACAGATCTAAACTGCTGGTATCCGGGGATGTGATTTTCAAAGGCGGAGTGGGGCGCAGCGATTTCCCACAGGGTGACCACGCGGCGCTAATCGACTCCATCAAGCGTAAGCTTTTACCGCTTGGCGATGACGTGACCTTTATTCCCGGACATGGCCCGCTTTCAACGCTCGGCCACGAGCGCCTGCATAATCCTTTCCTGCAGGATGAGTTACCGGTCTGGTAAAACAAAAAGAGCCGCATTAGCGGCTCTTTTTTTATCTCAACTCGGCTTACAGCACGGCAACAATCGCTTCACACAGCGGTGCCATGTTGTCCGGCGTCATCCCGGCGACGTTCACACGACCCGATGCCACGGCGTACACGCCAAACTCTTCGCGCAGACGCAGAACCTGCTCTTTGGTCAGACCGCTAAACGAGAACATGCCGTTCTGGTTGATGATGAAGCTGAAGTCGCGGTTTGCGCCTTTCTCTTGCAGAGTATTCACAAACAGCTGACGCATGCGGTGAATGCGCTGGCGCATATCCGTCAGCTCCTGCTCCCACAGCGTACGCAGGGCATCGTTGCTCAGGATGGTTGCAACCACCGAAGCGCCGTGCGCCGGCGGGTTGGAATAGTTAGCGCGGATAACGGACTTCATCTGGCTGAACGCGCGGTCAACGGTATCGGCATCTGAGGCAACCAGGGTGCAGGCACCTACGCGTTCGTTATACAGGCCAAAGTTCTTGGAATAGGAGCTGGCAACGATCAGCTCTTTGTGGCTTGCGGCGAACACGCGCAGGCCTTCAGCATCTTCTTCCAGACCGCGAGCGAAGCCCTGGTAGGCGAAATCAAACAGCGGTAGCCAGCCCTTTTCATGCGACATTTTCGCAAGCGCCTGCCATTGCTCTAACGTTGGATCGATACCGGTTGGGTTGTGGCAGCAGCCGTGGAACAGCACCACGTCACCCGCTTGCGCCGCCTGCAGGCTGCCGATCAAACCATCGAAATCCAGAGAGTGGTTTTCAGCGTCGTAATAGGCGTATTCACACACTTCGAGGCCCGCGGAATTAAACACGCTTTTGTGGTTCGGCCAGCTTGGGTTGCTCACCCATACGCGTTTAGCAGAGGTGTTTTTTGCCAGGAAATCAGCCGCAACGCGCAGTGCGCCGGTGCCGCCTGGGGTTTGCGCCGTACGAGCACGTTTGGCTTCGCTTACGGCATTACCTTTACCAAACAGCAGTTCCTGAGTGCAGCGACCGAACTCGGGAATACCGTCTATGCCGAGGTAGTTTTTGGTGTTCTCGTTTTCCAGCAGAAAAGCTTCGGCTTTTTTAACGCTGGTCAGAACCGGCGTTTTACCAGTCTCATCCTTATAAACCCCAATGCCGAGGTTAATTTTAGTCGGGCGGTCATCGGCACGAAACAGATCGGCCAGGCCAAGAATTGGATCGGCAGGGGCAGCGGTAATGTTCTCAAACATGACGAGGTTCCATTGTGATATCGAGGGGGAGAAACGCTTTCAGGTTAACTGCTGTTTACTTAAATGCCAACCGTTTGCGACAAAAAGAAACCACCGGCTTCACAGGTTGGTTAATTCCACTTTTCAGGCATAAAAAAACAGGGCCGTAGCCCTGTTTTCTCGAATTCAGGCAAACAAGTTGCCGAATAATTAGAACTGGTAAGTCACAGCCAGAGCAACCTGGTCGTCTTTGCCGTTCACTACGCCAACGTTGTCGGTGTAGGAGTTGCTGTCCATCAGGTTCAGCTGGTAGTCAACGAAGATGTTGAAGTTTTTGTTGAAGTAGTAAGTTGCACCGATTTCAACGAATTTCTGCAGGTCAGCATCGCCGCCGCCGAAGCCGCCACGTGCCAGCAGGTCTTTACCTTTGGACTGAACGTATGCCACGGATGGACGCAGGCCGAAGTCGAACTGGTACTGGGCAATCGCTTCAAAGTTCTGAGTTTTGTTAGCGAAGGTACCGTCTGCTTCACGGGTAGTGTTCAGCGTTTCAGCATAGGTCGTTGCGAGGTAGATGTTGTTCGCATCGTACTTCAGACCAGCACCGTAGGCTTCAGCACGGTCGCCTTTGCCATCGAGTTTCTGCTGCAGGGTACGTGCGGAGTTGCTGTATGCAGCAATCACACCGAAGCCTTCGCCGAAGTCATAGCCCAGAGAGTAACCTACGCCGTCGCCGTTAGAGGTACGAACGTCGTCGCGGTCGTTTTTACCCTGGTACTGAACGCCGAAGTTCAGGCCATCAGCCAGGCCGAAGAAATCAGAGTTACGGTAGGTCAGAACGCCGGTAGTACGGCCAGTCATGAAGTTGTCTGAGTAGTTAGCCCAGGTCATACCGGAGAAAGAAGGCGCCATGTCGGTGTAAGAGTCAACATCGTAAACGATACCGTAGTTACGGCCGTAGTCGATGGAACCGGCGTTAGCGATTTTCAGACCAGCGAAGGCCAGACGAGTACGAGTTGAGTTGTTTGCACCCTGCTCAGCTTCAGCAGAGCTTGCGTAAGCACGGTATTCCCACTGGCCGTAACCGGTCAGTTGGTCATTAATCTGAGTTTCCCCTTTGAAACCAATCTGCGCGTAGGTGCTGTCGCCGTTGCTGGTGTTGTCACCAGAAGTCACGAAGTCGTGCTCGCCTACAACTTTACCGTACAGATCCAATTTGTTGCCGTCTTTATTATAGATTTCTGCAGCGTTTGCTGCACCGGCTACCAGCAGAGCAGGGATAACCACTGCCAGAATATTGCGCTTCATCATTATTTATTACCCTCATTGGTTTTTATGAACACCTGCCACTGCCGTCAATAATTCTTTACGGAACTATTGATGAGAGTTTGGTGTCTTTCTGTATCTGTCAGGCATCTTTCCATTCATGAAACCGTTTCGCTAGCCTGAAAGTGCTACAAATATCCAAACTGAGTTACAAAAAGAAAATATGTGTAACTAAATATGTATTTTATGGAACTTTGTGAACCAATTCAAATTTCGGATGTGTTTGGCGATTTAATTAGCGATAGCTAACATATATATATGAATTACTTATGATTAATCCGCATAACGGCAAGTTGCTGCTGAGAAACATTCACATTTAGCAAAATTTTGTCGAGATTTTGGATGTCCAGACATCTGTGCAAAATTTGTGCAAATATGCTAAGTAGGCGCTTTCCGGATAAATCCTGGCAAAAATGAGGGTAATTTTGTGAATGACTATTTCACAGACATACTTCGTTACGGGGAGGGTTCGGAATGGGGTTGAAATTGACAATTGCTTAATCTTCGTTGAAGAAAAACAACCTTTGACTCGTAGACAAAAGAAAGGCCAGCAGAGCTGGCCTCAGACTGATGACAAACCTCTTACGTCCACGACAGGAGCCTGTATCACCAAGAAAATCACCAGGAAAATCAATTTATTGATTTTCGGCTGATAATCACAAAGAAGGAAAAACCACGTTTTTTCCTTCTTTGTTCGCAATTAAGGCCAGCATTGCTGGCCTTGGTAATAAATGAAGCTTAGAAGTTCGCGTTGCGCGGCGTACGTGGGAATGGAATCACGTCACGTACGTTCTGAACGCCGGTCACATAGGCAATCAGACGCTCAAAGCCGAGGCCGAAGCCGGAGTGCGGCACGGTGCCGTAACGGCGCAGGTCGCGATACCACCAGTAGTCTCCTTTATTAAGACCCATTTCAGCCATACGCGCGTCAAGCACGTCCAGACGCTCTTCTCGCTGGGAACCACCGATGATTTCACCAATGCCCGGTGCCAGCACGTCCATCGCAGCGACGGTTTTACCGTCTTCATTAAGGCGCATATAGAACGCCTTAATGTCTTTCGGATAGTTTTTCACAACCACCGGCGCTTTGAAGTGCTGCTCTGCCAGGTAACGTTCATGCTCGGAGGAAAGGTCGACGCCCCAGTAAACCGGGTTTTCGAACTTCTGGCCGCATTTTTCAAGGATGGCAACCGCGTCGGTGTAATCCACCTGCGCGAAGTCGGCGTCGATGAAACGTTGCAGACGCTCAACGGCATCTTTGTCCACGCGCTCGGCGAAGAACTGCATGTCGTCCATGCGCTCGTCCAGCACGGCTTTAAAGACGTACTTCAGCATGGCTTCCGCCAGACCTGCTACGTCATCCAGATTTGCAAAGGCAACTTCCGGCTCCAGCATCCAGAACTCGGCCAGGTGGCGGCTGGTGTTGGAGTTTTCCGCCCGGAAGGTTGGGCCGAAGGTGTAAACCTTGGACAGCGCACAGGCATAGGTTTCGCCGTTCAGCTGGCCGGAAACGGTCAGGAACGCCTCTTTGCCGAAGAAGTCTTTGTCGAAGTCGATTTTACCCGCGTCGGTACGCGGCAGGTTTTCGAGATCCAGCGTGGAAACGCGGAACATCTCACCGGCGCCTTCGGTATCAGAAGCGGTAATCAGCGGGGTGGAAACCCAGAAATAACCGTTCTCATGGAAGAAGCGATGCAGCGCCTGCGCCAGGGTATGGCGAACGCGCGCAACGGCACCGATCATGTTGGTGCGCGGACGCAGGTGCGCAACTTCGCGCAGATATTCGATACTGTGACGTTTTGCCGCCATCGGATAGGTATCCGGATCGTCCACCCAACCGGTGACTTCCACTTCGGTTGCCTGGATTTCAAAGCTCTGGCCCTGACCGAGAGATTCCACCACTTTACCGGTGACAATAACGGAGCAGCCGGTAGTCAGGCGCAGCACGTCCTGATTGTAATTGGGCAGAGAATTATTGATGACGGCCTGTACAGGAGAGAAGCAGGAACCGTCATAGACGGCGAGGAAGGAGATACCAGCTTTTGAATCTCTTCGAGTACGCACCCACCCGCGCACGGTGACTTCACTGTCAACGGCAACACGGCCCTGGAGTACGTCGGCTACAGGCACAACGCTCATAATTTTCTCTCTATTAAAGGGTCAATGACAAAAAAATAGTTACCCACAATGGGGGGATATCTATGTTACCTGTCACGCGCTATCAGACAAGCAGAAATCGCGTCCGAATGAATAAAATCGGCAAAGAGAGGATACCCATAGCCCGCATTAATGTTGGCTATGGGTATTATTTGAATCAGCTGGCTTTTTTCACCAGCGGTAAATCGAAGGCTTTACGCAGAGCGCGCACAAAGGCTTTATCGTGGCAGATGGTTTTGCCGGGGCTATCAGAGAGTTTGGCAACCGGTTTACCGTTGCACTCCACAAGCTTAATAACGATGTTCAGCGGTTTAACCTGCGGAATGTCGCACGTCAAACGGGTGCCTATACCGAAGCTTAGGTTCACGCGAGAAGCAAAGTGTTTATACAGCTCAATGGCCTTCGGTAAATCGAGATTGTCGGAGAACACCAGCACCTTGGTCATCGGGTTGATGCCCAACTGCTCGTAATGAGCGATGGCTTTTTCACCCCATTCAAACGGGTCCCCGGAGTCATGGCGCAGGCCCTGGTACTGCTGGGCAAAGGCTGGCCCGAAGTCGCGCAGGAACGCATCCATAGTGATGCAGTCGGTCAGCGCGATACCCAACTGATGAGGATATTCATCAAGCCAGGCCTCCAGCGCAGCGCGCTGGCTGTTCGCCAGCACCGGGCTGATTTGCTGATGGGCCTGGAACCATTCGTGCGCCTGCGTCCCCATTGGGGTCAGGTTCAGGCGACGAGCGAGATCGTAGTTGCTGGTGCCGATAAACCACGGCTCCTGGCGCAGGCGTTCAACGATGGCTTCCTGAACCTCGCGGGAGAAGCGACGGCGCGTGCCGAAATCCATCAAACGGAACGAAGCGAGGTCAACGTCTGCGGTCAGTTCCCTGAACTGTGCAAGCTTGGTTTCAAGATGCGCGAGCGCCATTGCGGGGGTGACGCCAGGCGAGCGATGCTGATGCACCACTTCGCTGATCACCGCCAGCAGCGGCACTTCCCACATAATGACTTCACGCCAAGGGCCGCTCAGACGAATGTCCAGGTGGCCTTTATTGTTGATGATTTCAACCTGTGTGGGGTCATAGCGGAAATTACGCAGCCAGGCGAGGTAATCTGCTTCAAAGAAAGGCAGCCCTTCAAGCCAGGCAAACTCCTCGTCGCTAAGCGTGAGGTGTTGCATTTCGTCGACCTGTTGACGGATTGCATCTGCGTAAATACCCAGCAGATCGTCACCGCGGCAGCGAAACTCGGCCGCGACGCTCACGTCGTGATAACGGTGGAATACCGCCTGCTGCATATGAAGCTTATAGGCGTCAGTATCCAGAAGCGTTTGCAAAATCGGGGAAGCGTATCGTGTCATGGCGCGTTGCAGCATCCTCTCACAGGAGCGTTTCCATCAAGGGGTAAATGCAGATAAAGACGCAGGAGTATACCCTGATTATCTGTTTATTAAACCCAGATCACAACACAAGGGTGGTTTCTGGTCGAGGGCAATTCGTGCCCCATGTTACAAAGATGTAGCAAAGCGCGTGATTAGCCCTGAAAAGATGATGATTCTGCGTGGCAACATTAACGCAACAGGAATAGACTGAACCCCGATAACTTACGGACGATGTATAAGGTTTTTTATGACACAACAGCCACAAGCCAAATACCGCCACGACTACCGTGCGCCGGACTACACGATTAGCGACATCGATTTGACCTTTGACCTGGATGCCACAAAAACCCTGGTCACCGCCATTAGCAAAGTCAGCCGCCAGGGCGCAGCAGGGGCCCCATTGCGCCTCGACGGCGGCGATCTGAAGCTGGTCAGCCTTCACGTTAATGATAAAGCCTGGGATGATTATAAGCTGGAAGAGGGCGCGCTGGTGCTCGAACAGCTGCCAGAAACCTTTACCCTTTCCATCGTCAATGAAATCAGCCCGGCGACCAACACCGCGCTTGAAGGGCTGTACCAGTCCGGCGCTGCGCTGTGCACACAGTGTGAAGCCGAAGGTTTCCGCCACATTACATGGTACCTGGACCGCCCGGACGTGCTCGCACGCTTCACCACCAAAATCATCGCCGATAAAACCAAATATCCTTTCCTGCTTTCCAACGGTAACCGCATTGCCGAAGGCGAGCTGGAAAATGGCCGCCACTGGGTGCAGTGGCAGGACCCGTTCCCAAAACCTTGCTACCTGTTTGCGCTGGTTGCCGGTGACTTCGACGTGCTGCGCGACACCTTCAAAACCCGTTCAGGCCGCGACGTGGCGCTTGAGCTGTTCGTTGACCGCGGAAACCTCGACCGCGCCAGCTGGGCGATGACCTCGCTGAAAGCGTCGATGAAGTGGGATGAAACCCGCTTCGGCCTCGAGTACGATCTCGACATCTATATGATCGTCGCCGTCGACTTCTTCAACATGGGCGCAATGGAGAACAAAGGCCTCAACATCTTTAACTCCAAATACGTGCTGGCCCGCGCGGAAACCGCCACCGATAAAGACTATCTCGATATCGAACGCGTTATCGGCCACGAATATTTCCACAACTGGACCGGCAACCGCGTGACCTGCCGCGACTGGTTCCAACTGAGCCTTAAAGAAGGCCTGACCGTTTTCCGCGACCAGGAATTCAGCTCTGACCTCGGCTCGCGCGCCGTTAACCGCATTCAGAACGTGCGCATCATGCGCGCCATGCAATTTGCCGAAGACGCAAGCCCGATGGCGCACCCGATTCGCCCGGATAAAGTGATTGAAATGAACAACTTCTATACCTTAACGGTGTACGAAAAGGGTTCAGAAGTCATCCGCATGCTGCACACTCTGCTCGGCGAAGAAAATTTCCAGAAAGGCATGCAGCTTTACTTTGAGCGCCACGACGGCAGCGCCGCGACCTGCGACGATTTTGTCCAGGCGATGGAAGACGCTTCTAACGTAGACCTGTCACATTTCCGCCGCTGGTACAGCCAGGCCGGAACGCCGGTGGTCAGCGTGCGCGACGACTACAATCCGGAAACCGAGCAGTACACGCTTACCATCAGCCAGGTTACGCCGCCAACGGCCGAACAGCAGGAAAAACAGCCGCTGCACATTCCGTTCGATATCGAACTGTATGACAACGAAGGCAAAGTCATTCCGCTACAGAAGGGCGGCCACCCGGTGCACCACGTGCTGAACGTGACCCAGGCCGAGCAGACGTTCGTCTTTGATAACGTCTACTTCCAGCCCGTTCCCTCCCTGCTGCGCGAGTTTTCAGCACCGGTGCGCCTGGAATATAACTGGAGCGATCAGCAGCTGACCTTCCTGATGCGCCACGCCCGCAACGATTTCTCCCGCTGGGATGCCGCGCAGAGCCTGCTGGCAACCTACATCAAGCTGAACGTCAACCGCAGCCAGCAGAAGCAGCCGCTTTCCCTGCCGCTGCACGTGGCCGACGCGTTCCGCGCCATCCTGCTCGATGAGAAAATCGATCCGGCGCTGGCGGCAGAAATTCTGACGCTGCCGTCGCAGAACGAAATCGCCGAGCTGTTCCAGAAGATTGACCCGATTGCCATCGCCGAAGTCCACGAAGCGCTGACCCGCACGCTGGCAACCGAGCTTGCGGACGAGTTCCTGGCAATCTACAACGCCAACAGGCTGGACGCATACCGCGTCGAGCACGATGACATCGGCAAGCGCGCGCTGCGCAATATCTGCCTGCGATATCTGGCCTTTGGCGAGCAGGAGCTTGCCGAACGGCTGGTTCGCGCGCAGTACGATTCAGCGGATAATATGACCGATGCGATTGCGGCACTTTCCGCAGCCGTGGCCGCGCAGCTACCTTGCCGCGACGAGCTGCTGGCGAAGTACGATGAGAAATGGCATCAGGACGGCCTGGTGATGGACAAGTGGTTCGTTCTGCAGGCGACCAGCCCGGCTGCGAACACGCTCGGCAAGGTTCGCGAGCTGCTTAACCACCGCTCGTTCAGCCTCGGTAACCCGAACCGCATTCGCTCCCTGATTGGCGCGTTCGCAGCGGGCAACCCGGCCGCGTTCCACGCGGTGGACGGCAGCGGCTACCAGTTTATGGTGGAAATGCTCAGCGAGCTGAACCGCCGTAATCCGCAGGTGGCTTCACGTCTGATTGAGCCACTGATTCGCCTGAAGCGCTATGACGAAAAGCGCCAGGCAATGATGCGTGCCGCGCTGGAACAGCTGAAAGGGCTGGAGAATCTGTCTGGCGATTTGTTCGAGAAAATCAGTAAGGCGTTGGCGTAAAAGGATTTGTAAGGTGGATGGTGCTGTCGCTTATCCACCCTACGAATCAAGCGTAGGTCGGGTAAGCATCGCGCCACCCGACGCTCTCCTAACCGGTGCGCACCGCGCGCGCCGGTTCTTCAACGGCGTGGCGTTTCATCACCCGCTCAAGCACCTGAGATTCCAGCTCTGCCAGCCTCACCGAGCCAAGGCGGCGTGGGCGCGGCAAATCTATCGTCAGATCCAGACCAATCTTTCCTTCTTCTATAAGCAGCACCCGATCCGCCATGGCGACGGCCTCGCTTACGTCGTGGGTCACCAACAGAACGGTAAAGCCATGCTCCTGCCACAGCGAAACGATCAGATCCTGCATTTCGATACGCGTTAGCGCGTCGAGTGCGCCAAGGGGTTCATCAAGCAGCAGCAGCCCCGGACGGTGGATAAGCGCGCGGGCCAGCGCCACGCGCTGCTTCTGCCCGCCGGACAGCGCCGCAGGCCACTCTTTCGCGCGGCTTTCCAGCCCGACCGCTGCCAGCGCACCGTGCGCCGCGTCGCGCCAGCTGCCTTTCAGCCCCAGCCCAACGTTATCCATCACCGATTTCCACGGCAGAAGGCGAGCATCCTGGAACATGAGGCGCGTGTCGTCCTGGCTTTGCCGCAGCGGCGCGTTACCGGCTAACAGCGATCCGCCGGTGGGATTCTCCAGTCCGGCCAGCAGGCGCAGCAGGGTGCTTTTGCCTCCGCCGCTCCTTCCGACAACCGCGACAAACTGCCCGGCGGGAATATGCAGCGCCAGCTCGTTAAGAATGGTTTTATCGCCGTAGCGCTTGGTCACTCCCTCGAGCAGCAGCGGCGTCCCCTGATTTATACGTGCGGTATTCATACGGTTTCCTCTTTTAGCTGGTAGGCCGGATGCCAGCGCAGCCAGACGCGTTCTAACAGCTGGGCGCTAACGTCCGCCAGCTTGCCGAGCAGGGCATACAGAATAATCGCCACCACCACGACATCGGTTTGCAGGAATTCACGGGCGTTCATCGCCAGATAGCCAATGCCGGAGTTGGCCGAAATCGTTTCGGCGACGATGAGCGTCAGCCACATCAGGCCGAGGGCAAAGCGCACGCCGACCATAATCGACGGCAGGGCACCGGGCAAAATCACCTGGCTGAACAGGCTAAAGCCCGACAGCCCGTAGCTGCGCGCCATCTCGAGCAGCCCCTGGTCGATATTTTTAATGCCGTGCCAGGTGTTGATGTAAATCGGGAATAGCGTGCCGAGCGCCACCAAGAAGATTTTGGCGGATTCGTCGATGCCGAACCACAGAATGACCAGCGGGATCAGCGCCAGATGCGGCACGTTGCGCAGCATTTGAATGGAGGTATCCAGCAGGCGTTCGCCCCAGCGCGAAAGGCCGCTGATCAGGCCCAGAATTAAGCCAAGCGACCCGCCGATGCTAAAGCCGATCGCCGCGCGCCAGGAGCTGATCGCCAGGTGCTGCCACAGTTCGCCGCTCGCGGAGAGATTCCAGAATGTCACCACCACGCCCTCGGGGGAGGGCAGAATGCGCGTCGACAGCCAGCCCACCGAGGATGCCAGCTGCCAGATAACGATAATGGTGACCGGCAGCAGCCATGGGGCGAGGCGCAGAAGTAGTTTACGAGAGCTTTTCGTCATCATCGCCCCCTAGCTTTGCGCGGCTTTACGAGGGATGAAGTCATTCGCCACCACTTCACCTTTTTCGTGATGCTGGCGCGGCTGCGGGATCTCAGGGATGGCGACATCCAGATGCGGGAACAGCAGCTCGCCTACGCGGTAGGCCTCTTCGAGATGTGGATAGCCGGAGAAAATAAAGCTGTCGATGCCGAGATCCGCGTATTCGTTAATGCGGGCCGCGACCGTAGGGCCATCGCCCACCAGCGCCGTACCCGCGCCGCCGCGCACCAGGCCCACGCCTGCCCAGAGGTTCGGACTGATTTCCAGATTGTCGCGCTTCCCGCCGTGCAGCGCTGCCATGCGGTGCTGTCCAACCGAATCGGTGCGGGCAAACGCGGCCTGCGCCTTAGCGATAGTGGCGTCGTCGAGCTGCGAGATCAGGCGGTCTGCGGCCTGCCAGGCCTCCTCGTTGGTTTCGCGCACGATGACGTGCAGGCGGATCCCAAACCTAACGGTGCGCCCTTGCTTAGCGGCTTTCGCGCGTACCTGTTCAATTTTTTCCTTCACCAGATGCGGCGGCTCACCCCACGTCAGGTACAAATCAACCTGCTCCGCCGCCAGATCCTGCGCCACGTCCGATGAACCGCCAAAATAGAGCGGCGGACGCGGCTGCTGGACCGGCGGAAACAGGAGTTTTGCGCCCTTCACCTGAATGTGCTTGCCGTCGTAATCCACCGTTTCGCCTTCCAGCACGCGCCGCCAGATGCGGGTGAACTCCGCCGAAGCTTCGTATCGCTCTTCATGATTGAGGAACACGCCGTCCCCGGCCAGCTCTTCCGGGTCGCTGCCGGTGACCAAATTGAACAGCGCACGGCCGTTGGAAAGCCTGTCGAGCGTGGCGGCCTGACGAGCGGCTACCGTGGGTGAAACTACGCTCGGGCGCAGTGCCACGAGGAATTTCAAACGCTGGGTTACCGGAATCATAGACGCGGCGACCAGCCAGGCGTCTTCGCAGGAACGGCCTGTCGGGATCAGCACGCCGGTGAAACCAAGCCTGTCCGCGGCCTGGGCAATCTGCTGGAGATAACCGTGATCAACCGGGCGCGCGGCGTCGTTGCTGCCTAAATAATGACCGTCGCCATGGGTAGGTAAGAACCAGAACAGGTTAAGACTCATGATTTATCTCCTTTTGCGGCGCCAGCGGGCTGCCAGATGCGGGTGCGGATATCGACTTTTTTTGGCACTAAATGGTTGTCGTAAAACAGGTCGGCGGTCTGCTGCTGTTTTTCAGCCGTAGCCGCGCTGACCGGGGTGATTTCGGTCGGTGGGCGATGATCGAAGTAGGTGGCGATTACCTGCTCCGGCAGGCCCATGGTCTTAGCAAGTAGCGCTACGCTCTCCTGGCGCTGGGAGCGCGTCAGGTCATCGGCATCGCTGAATGTTTTCAGCACGCCCTGTAGGAATTCGCCGTTCTTCTCGGCGTAAGGCCGGGAAGCGAGATAAAACGAACCGGTTTGATTGAGCTGGCTTCCATCCGTGAGAACGCGGACGCCGCCGTTCAGCAAAGCGGCGGAATAGTAGGGATCCCAGATGGCCCAGGCATCAACATTGCCCTGCTGGAATGCGGCTCGTGCGTCGGCTGGCGTCAGGTAGGCTGGCTGGATATCGGTGAATTTCAGCCCCGCTTTTTGCAGCGCGCGCAGCACCAGATTGTGCGAGCTGGAACCTTTCTGGAAGGCGACCTTATGGCCCTTAAGATCGGCAACGGTTTTCAGCGGGCTGTTTTCCGGCACCAGAATCACTTCTGCTTTTGGCTTCGCGGGCTCCGATCCGACATAAACCAGATCCGCGCCTGCGGCCTGAGCGAAGATCGGCGGAATATCGCCGGTACTGCCCAAATCGATACTGCCTATATTGAGCGCCTCAAGCATCTGCGGGCCGGCCGGGAACTCTATCCACGAGATTTTGGTCTGCGGATAACGCTGCTCCAGAAACTGGTGGCTCTTTGCCAGCACCATGCTGACGGACCCTTTTTGATAGCCGATGCGCAGCTGGTCGGGTGCAGGCTCGGCTGCGTTAACCGCCGAACTCAGGCTCAGCATTCCGGCAAAAGCTAGCCACGGGGTGGCGCGTTTTAACAGATTAAACATGGGCAACTCCCTGCTGGACGAAAGGTGAGGCGACGGCGAAATAACGGCGGTGCAGCGCCTGCCAGAAGGTTTCCAGCGCGGTATCCAGGCGCTGCTGTAGATTGGCGGTGAACACCGGCTTGTGCTGGTAATCGGCCACCTGGCTGTCGTCGGCAAACACGCCATGGAGGATTTCCTGGGCTTTAAGGGCGTTCAGCACCGGCTTCAGGGCATAGTCAACCGCAAGCATGTGGGCCACGGTGCCGCCGGTCGCCAGCGGCAGAACAACCTTCTTCTCAAGCGCGCGCTCCGGCAGCAGGTCCAGCAGCGTTTTCAACGCGCCGGCAAACGATGCCTTGTAAACCGGCGTGGCGATGATCAATCCGTCGGCCTGCTCAAGCTGTTCGGTGAGCGCTTTAAGGGCCGGACTGTCGAAACGGGCGTAAAGCAGATCTTCCGGCGCGAAGTTTTGCAGATGCCAGTGACACACCTCTATATCCAATGCGCTAAGTTTTTCTCGGGCATACTCCAGCAGGGCGCTGGAACGGGACGGGAAGCGGGGGCTTCCGGCTAGCGTGATCACGCGCATCTTGGCTCCTTATAACTAAAAGTTCGATAGTTGTTAACTTTGATAACAATTGACTTTGATAGTGGCAGAGGCGCGTTATTCCACTAAATGATTTATCTGATAAACAAATGCCGAAAAGTGCATAAGAAGCGGAGGGCAGAGAAAACGTTTGCGTCTATTCGGCCTTTTTTGTTGCAGGTCAATTCCAATCGCGGGCGCGATCGATAATAATACGGCCCCGGTTTGCACACCGGAATCCAGGAGAGTTCATGTACTACCCCTTCGTTCGTAAAGCCCTTTTCCAGCTCGATCCTGAGCGCGCTCATGAAGTGACATTTCAGCAATTACGCCGCGTAACGGGTACGCCGTTTGAACGCCTTGTGCGTCAAAACGTTCCGTCGAAGCCGGTGACCTGCATGGGGCTGACATTTAAAAACCCGCTTGGCCTCGCCGCGGGTCTTGATAAGAACGGTGAATGTATTGACGCCCTGGGCGCGATGGGCTTCGGTTCCATTGAAATTGGTACCGTTACGCCACGCCCGCAGCCGGGAAATGACAAGCCGCGCATCTTCCGCCTCGTTGAAGCCGAAGGGTTAATTAACCGCATGGGCTTTAATAATCTTGGCGTCGATAACCTGGTCGAGAACGTTAAAAAAGCCCATTTCGATGGCATCCTCGGCATCAATATTGGCAAGAATAAAGACACGCCGGTGGAGCAGGGTAAAGACGACTATTTGATCTGCATGGATAAAATTTATCCGTATGCTGGCTATATTGCGATCAATATATCGTCACCGAATACGCCGGGATTGCGTTCACTGCAATACGGCGAAGCGCTGGACGATCTTTTAAGTGCGATAAAAATTAAGCAGCAGGCGCTGCAAGAATTGCATCATAAATATGTGCCGATCGCGGTTAAGATCGCACCTGATCTTTCAGAAGAAGAATTGATCCAGGTGGCGGATAGTTTAGTTCGCCATAATATTGATGGGGTCATCGCCACCAATACAACATTAGACCGCAGCCTTGTTCAGGGCATGAAGCACTGCGACGAAATCGGTGGCTTGAGCGGTCGTCCGGTGCAGCTAAAAAGCACGGAAATTATTCGTCGCCTGTCTCAAGAATTAAATGGCCGGTTGCCTATTATCGGCGTCGGCGGCATTGATTCCGTGATTGCCGCTCGGGAAAAGATAGCGGCCGGCGCCAGCCTGGTGCAGATTTATTCTGGCTTCATATTTAAAGGCCCGCCGCTGATAAAAGAAATCGTCACTCATCTCTAAGCTTTATCATTTCCAGACAGCCGGGGCTTTATTTTCAGCCCTGGTTGTTTTATATTCCGATGCTGTTGCTAAATTAATCATTCTAGTCTTTTATTAATATGGCATTAAACCAGACGGCGATAAGGATGTTTTAAGTTTGCGGAATAAACACAAGGGTAAGTCATTATGCGTATAAAACCGGACGACAGCTGGCGTTGGTATTTCGACGAAGAGCACGATCGTATGATGCTCGATTTAGCCAATGGAATGCTTTTTCGCTCCCGTTTCCCGCGTAAAATGCTCACCCCGGATGCCTTTGAAAACGCTGGTTTTTGTGTCGACGACGCCGCGCTGTTTTTCTCATTTGATGAGAAATGCCGCGACCTGCCGTTAAGTAAGGAACACCGTGCCGAGCTGGTGTTAAACGCGCTGGTGGCTATCCGCTATCTCAAGCCGCAGATGCCAAAAAGCTGGCACTTTGTTTCCCATGGCGACTGCTGGCAGCCCGCTCCGGGCGATGCCGCCTGCGTCTGGCTTAGCGAAGATATGCAGCAGGTGAATCTGCTGGTTGTTGAAACAGGCGACAATGCGGCGCTATGCCTGCTTGCGCAGCCGGGCTTACAGCTTGCCGGCCGCACCATGCAGTTGGGCGATGCCATCAAAGTGATGAATGACAGGCTGAAGCCGCAGCCGGTAGGTAGCAACCTCAGTCTCGATCAGGCGGTTTAAAGCGTTTCCAGCTTCACATCTCCCGCCGGCACGCAGCTACAGCATAAGATAGTGCCATCTGCGCCGACGGCGTTTTTCTTAAGCCCCTTCACCTCGCCATCAACCAAACGCACCCGACAGCACCCGCAGATGCCCGCCCGGCAGGAATAAGGCACACGAATGCCCTGCTGCTCGAGCTGCTCGAGAAGAATTTGCTGGTTGTTGCCGCGAAAAGCCCGGCCCTGCCAGTCGATGGCCACCGTGCTTTCCTGCTGTTCAATAGGTTCGGCTGCTTCTGCCACTTCCCCCGCGCCGTATACTCTGGCCGGTTTTGTGGCGAGGACTTCAAGCTCGTCGCCAACCCGAATAACGCCGCTGTTGCGCGCGATGAGGTTTTGCCCGAAGTCGACGTCACCGTTGTCCTGCGCCGTGCGGAAGCTTTGTAACGTTGCCAGCGGTTCGCCGCTCGGATGTTTACGGCCTTTTTCCGGGCTGACGGTGGTGAAAATACAGCGGCTGCAGGGCTTGGCGACGTCAAAGGTTACGCCGCCGATACGCACGACCTGCCAGCCGTCCTCGGCCCAGGGCTGCGCGCCGGTGACAACCAGGTTCGGGCGAAACTGCGTCATTTTTACGCTGGCAGGGCAGCGGTTTTGCAGATCGCGCAATGAGGCTTCGTTAGTCAACAGGAAAGGGTAACCGTCGGCAAATGAGAGCGGCACCTCTTCGTGCTGCTTAACGCGGCGCGTTAAGTTTTCGCCCACCCAGCGCAGCTGCACCGGGCGCGAGAAGAAGCCGCTCAGCCAGCCGTTGATTTCGTCCGGGGCGATAAGCGCCGTAAAATGATTCCCCCACACTTCGGTGGCGGAAGGCGTCGGCTGGAAATCTGCAAAGCGAACGTTTGCCGATGAGCCGTCCGGCGCGCTGAGGTATAAACCGTCGTGCAGGATTGCCGGAGTGAACAGCACCATCTGCGGATACTGACGTGCGGTAATAAAGGTGCCATCCTGTTCGGTAATCATAAATATGCGATCGAACGCCAGGCCGCTGGTGCCCACCTGAGCGTGCGAAAGGGCAAGGCCGCGCATTGATTTGACCGGGTGAATATAAAGTTGAGATAGACTGATCATGGCGCCCTCCTTGCCTGTAAAAATAATAAGAGGGCAACTTTATGACATGCGTGGCGGATTAGCTATAATGCGCCACTATTTTCTTCTCCTGACCAAAAAGTGACGATATGAATTCTCTGTTTGCCAGTACGGCGCGTGGGCTCGAAGAGCTGTTAAAAACTGAACTGGAAGGGCTGGGCGCGCAAGGCTGCCAGGTGGTTCAGGGCGGCGTACATTACCAGGGGGATTCTCGTCTGGTCTATCAAAGCCTGATGTGGAGCCGCCTGGCTTCCCGCATCCTGCTGCCGCTGAGCGAATGTAGCGTCTACAGCGATCTGGATTTGTACCTCGGCGTTCAGGTTATCGACTGGCCGTCTATCTTCGGGCCGGACGCGACCTTCGCCGTGCATTTTAGCGGCCTGAACGATGTTATCCGCAACAGCCAGTACGGCGCGCTTAAAGTAAAAGATGCGATTGTCGACTCCTTTACCCGCAAAAATCTGCCGCGCCCGAACGTCGATCGCGAGCAGCCGGATCTGCGCATTAACGTCTGGCTGAATAAAGATACCGCCAGCATTGCGCTGGATTTAAGCGGTGAAGGCCTGCATCAACGCGGCTATCGCGACAGCACCGGCGCTGCGCCTATTAAGGAAACGCTGGCATCCGCAATCGTGATGCGCTCCGGCTGGCAGCCGGGCACGCCGCTGCTCGACCCGATGTGCGGTTCCGGCACGCTGCTGATCGAAGCCGCGATGATCGCAACCGATCGCGCGCCGGGCCTGCATCGCAAGCACTGGGGCTTCCTGGGCTGGGCGAATCACGACGAAGAGCTGTGGAAAGAAGTCACCACCGAAGCGCAGGTTCGCGCCCGCAAAGGCCTGGGCGATTACACCTCCCGCTTCTACGGTTCTGATAACGACTCCCGCGTGATTGAACGCGCGCGCGCAAACACCCGCCGCGCCGGGCTTGCCGATCTCATTACCTATGAAGTGAAGGACGTCGCGAAGCTGACCAACCCGCTGCCGGAAGGCCCAACGGGCACCGTAGTCAGCAACCCGCCTTACGGCGAGCGTCTGGACAGCGAACCGGCACTTATCGCGCTGCACAGCCTGCTTGGCCGCAATATGAAAACGCAGTTCGGCGGCTGGAACCTGTCGTTGTTCAGCGCCTCCCCGGATTTGCTCAGCTGCCTGCAGCTGCGTGCCGACCGCCAGTTCAAGGCGAAGAACGGCCCGCTCGACTGCGTGCAAAAGAACTACCAGCTGGCGGAAAACACCAGCGGGGCAGCGGGCGGCCAGCTGGCAGAAGATTATGCCAACCGTCTGCGTAAGAACATCAAGAAGCTCGATAAGTGGGCGCGTCAGGAAGGTATCGAATGCTACCGCGTTTACGATGCGGATTTGCCGGACTATAACGTAGCCGTAGACCGCTATGGCGACTGGGTTGTGGTGCAGGAATACGCGCCGCCGAAAACCGTTGATGCCAACAAAGCGCGCCAGCGTCTGTTCGACGTTATTGCCGCCACGCTGTCGGTTCTCGAGCTGCCGTCGAATCGCCTGATCCTGAAAACGCGCGAGCGCCAGAAGGGCAAAAGCCAGTATCAGAAGCTGGGCGAGAAGGGCGACTTCATGGAAGTCAGCGAATACAACGCGCGCCTGTGGGTTAACCTGACCGACTATCTGGATACCGGCCTGTTCCTCGACCATCGCCTCGCGCGCAAGATGCTCGGTCAAATGAGCAAAGGCAAAGACTTCCTGAACCTGTTCGCCTACACCGGCAGCGCGACGGTACACGCGGGTCTGGGCGGCGCGAAAACCACCACTACGGTGGATATGTCGCGCACCTATCTTGAGTGGGCCGAGCGTAACCTGCGCCTGAACGGCCTAAGCGGCCGGGCGCATCGCCTGATTCAGGCCGACTGCCTGGGCTGGCTGCACGAAACCGACGAGAACTTCGACCTGATCTTTATCGATCCGCCGACGTTCTCCAACTCCAAGCGCATGGAAGAGTCTTTTGACGTTCAGCGCGATCACATCGGCCTGATGACCGATCTTAAACGCCTGCTGCGTCGTGGGGGCACCATCATGTTCTCCAACAACAAACGCGGCTTCAAAATGGATTTCGACGGGCTGGCCAAGCTGGGTCTGGAAGCACAAGAGATCACCCAGAAAACGCTGTCACAAGACTTTGCCCGCAACCGCCAGATTCATAACTGCTGGCTTGTTACTCATAAAGCCAAGGATTAATAGTCATGTCATTAATTAGTATGCACGGTGCCTGGCTGTCGTTTAGCGACGCGCCGCTGTTAGATAACACTGAATTACACATCGAAGAAAACGAACGCGTTTGTCTGGTTGGCCGTAACGGCGCGGGGAAATCCACGCTGATGAAAATCCTCAACCGTGAGCTGCCGTTAGACGACGGGCGCATGGTTTACGAGCAGGATCTGATTGTCGCGCGTCTACAACAGGATCCACCGCGTAACGTGGCCGGTACCGTGTATGACTTCGTAGCGGAAGGCGTGGAAGAACAGGCTGAATACGTGAAGGCCTACCACGACATCTCCCACAAGGTGATGTCCGATCCGAGCGAAAAGAACCTCAACGAAATGGCCCGTATCCAGGAAATCATGGATCACCAGGGGCTTTGGCAGCTTGATAGCCGCATCAACGAAGTGCTTGAGCAGCTGGGACTTGAAGCGGACACCGAGCTGTCCGCGCTTTCCGGCGGCTGGCTGCGTAAAGCGGCGCTGGGCCGCGCGCTGGTCAGCTCCCCGCGCGTTCTGCTGTTAGATGAACCAACGAACCACCTGGATATTGAAACCATCGACTGGCTCGAAGGCTTCTTAAAAGAGTTCCAGGGCAGCATTATCTTCATCTCGCACGACCGTTCGTTTATTCGCAACATGGCGACGCGCATTGTCGATCTTGACCGCGGCAAGCTGGTTTCTTACCCGGGGGATTACGATCAGTATCTGCTGGCAAAAGAAGAAGCGCTGCGCGTGGAAGAGCTGCAAAACGCAGAGTTCGACCGCAAGCTTGCCCAGGAAGAAGTGTGGATCCGCCAGGGCATCAAAGCGCGCCGCACGCGTAACGAAGGCCGCGTGCGCGCCTTGAAAGCGATGCGCCGCGAACGTGGTGAACGTCGTGAAGTGTTGGGCAGCGCCAAAATGCAGGTCGAAGAGGCCGCGCGTTCAGGCAAGATCGTCTTTGAAATGGAGGACGTTTGCTACCAGGTGGCGAATAAAGTGCTGGTTAAGGACTTCTCCGCCCAGGTGCAGCGCAGCGATAAAATCGCGCTGGTGGGGCCAAACGGCTGCGGTAAAACCACGCTGCTTAAGCTGATGCTAAGCCAGCTTGAAGCCGACAGCGGCCGCGTACACTGCGGGACCAAACTCGAAGTTGCCTACTTTGACCAGCACCGTGCGGAGCTGGATCCGGACCGTACCGTGATGGACAATCTCGCGGAAGGCAAGCAGGAAGTGATGGTTAACGGCAAGCCGCGACACGTGCTTGGCTACCTGCAGGACTTCCTGTTCCATCCTAAACGCGCGATGACGCCGGTTCGCGCGCTGTCGGGTGGTGAGCGTAATCGTCTGTTATTAGCGCGTTTATTCTTAAAACCAAGCAATTTGCTGATCCTCGATGAACCGACCAACGACCTTGATGTCGAAACGCTGGAACTGCTGGAAGAGCTGATTGACGGTTACCAGGGTACCGTTATGTTGGTGAGCCACGACCGTCAGTTCGTTGATAACACCGTGACCGAATGCTGGATCTTCGAGGGTGAAGGTAAAATCGGGCGCTACGTTGGCGGCTATCATGATGCAAAAGGCCAGCAGGGCTCTACCCGCTCGCTGCGTGATGCCGTACAGGATAAGCAACAAAAGAACGAACCCGCGAAGGCCGAAGCTGTAAAACGCGGCAATAGCAAACTAAGCTATAACCTGCAACGTGAACTGGAACAGCTGCCGCAGCGCCTTGAAGAGCTGGAAGCTCAACTCGAAGCGCTGCAGGCAAAAGTCGGTGACGCTGAGTTCTTTAACCAACCGCACGACGCAACGCAAAAAGTATTGAGCGAGCTGGCCGCTGCCGAAAAAGCACTGGAAGACGCTTTTGAACGCTGGGAGTACCTCGAGTCTCTGAAAAACGGCGCATAACGTAAGGAGACCCGATATGTGTGCCACGCATCATCCTCGTTCGCACATATTGTGTCCACAATGTGATTTGCTGGTGGCACTACCAGAATTGCAGGACGGCCAAAAGGCCGCCTGCCCACGTTGCGGCACAACGCTAACCACACAGTGGCCATCCCCGCGTCAGCGGCCTACGGCGTACGCGCTGTCGGCCCTTTTTATGCTGCTGCTGGCCAACCTGTTCCCGTTTATTAATATGAAAGTGGCTGGCGTCACCAGCGAAGTCACGCTGTTACAGATCCCGGGCGTGATGTTTTCTGAGGATTACGCAAGCCTCGGGACGTTTTTCGTCCTGTTCGTTCAGGCCGTACCCACTTTCTGCCTCATCACCATTTTGCTGTTAGTGAATCGCGTCAGGCTGCCGGAAGTTTTGCAGCGGAGGATGGCGCGCGTGCTGTTCCAGCTTAAATCATGGGGAATGGCTGAAATATTCCTGGCCGGGATATTGGTGAGCTTCGTGAAGCTGATGGCCTACGGCGATATTGGCGTGGGTAGCAGCTTTGTTCCCTGGTGCCTGTTCTGCATTCTGCAGCTGCGTGCCTTCCAGTGTGTTGACAGGCGCTGGCTGTGGGACGATATAGCGCCTATGCCAGCGGTTGAGCAGCCGCTGAAAGTAGGCGTCACGGGGATTAATCAGGGGCTGCGTTCCTGCTCCTGCTGCACCGCGATCGTTCCGGCGGAGACGCTGGTTTGTCCGCGCTGTGAAACGAAAGGCCACATTCGCCGCAAGCACAGTTTGCAGTGGACGCTGGCGCTGCTGATCACGTCGATCATGCTATATCTACCGGCAAATATTTTGCCGATTATGATAACCGAGCTGCTGGGCACCAAGATGCCGTCGACGATACTTGCCGGGGTGATCCTGCTTTGGAGCGAAGGCTCCTATCCGGTGGCGATGGTGATATTTATCGCCAGTATCATGGTGCCGACGCTAAAAATGCTGGCTATCGCGTGGCTATGCTGGGATGCCAAAGGCCACGGCAAGCGCGACAGCGAGCGCATGCACCTGATTTATGAAGTGGTTGAATTTGTTGGCCGCTGGTCGATGATCGATGTCTTTGTTATCGCCGTGCTCTCCGCATTGGTGAGAATGGGCGCACTGATGAACATCTATCCGGCGATCGGCGCGTTAATGTTTGCATTAGTAGTTATTTTGACAATGTTTGCTGCGATGACCTTTGACCCTCGCTTGTCCTGGGATCGCGCACCAGATTCACCTCATGAGGAGTCGTCTGAGCATGGAAAATAAAAGCGGGGAAGCGAAAGTACAAAAGGTGAAAAACTGGTCCCCGGTGTGGATATTCCCCATCGTGACCGCGCTTATCGGCGCCTGGATCCTGTTTTATCACTACAGCCATCAGGGGCCAGAGGTCACGCTGATTACCACGAATGCCGAGGGCATTGAAGGCGGGAAAACCACCATCAAAAGCCGCAGCGTTGACGTGGGCGTGGTTGAAAGCGCCGTGCTTTCCGATGATTTGCATCACGTTGAAATCACCGCGCGAATGAATTCGGGGATGGAAAAGCTGCTGCACAAGGATTCAGTCTTCTGGGTCGTTAAGCCGCAGGTAGGGCGCGAGGGCATTTCTGGCCTTGGCACGCTTTTATCTGGGGCATATATCGAACTGCAGCCGGGTTCGAAAGGCCCGCAGCCGGAGCGCTACGATCTGCTGGACGCGCCTCCGCTCGCGCCGCCTGACGCTAAAGGCATTCGCGTTACGCTCGACAGCGCCAAGGCGGGCCAGCTTACCCCCGGCGACCCGGTGCTGTTCCGCGGCTATCGCGTCGGCTCGGTTGAAACCAGCAACTTTGATGCCGCCAAGCGCAGCATCAGCTATCAGCTGTTCATCAGCGCGCCAAACGACCGTCTGGTCACCAGCAACGTGCGCTTCTGGAAGGACAGCGGCGTAGCGGTCGACCTGTCTTCGCAGGGTATGCGCGTTGAAATGGGTTCTTTAACCACGCTGTTTAGCGGCGGAGTAAGTTTTGACGTTCCTGACGGCCTTGAGCTTGGCGAGCCGGTAAAAACCGGCAGCGATTTCAAACTCTTCGACGATCAGAAGAGCATTCAGGATTCGCTTTATACCCAACACATCGATTACCTGATGTTCTTCAAAGATTCGATTCGCGGCCTCCAGCCGGGCGCGCCCGTTGAGTTCCGAGGCATACGTCTGGGTACCGTTGCCCGCGTGCCGTTCTTTACGCCGGGTATGCGCCAGGCGCTGAACGATGATTTCCGTATTCCTGTTCTGATCCGCATCGAACCTGAGCGTCTGCAGAACATGATTGGCGAAGAAACGGACATTCAGGAAAACCTGGCCGTACTGCTCAAGCGTGGCCTGCGCGGCTCCCTGAAAAACGGCAACCTGGTTACCGGCGCGCTGTACATCGATCTCGACTTCTATCCGAAGGCCGAGCCGATGACGGGCATGAAGAGCTTCAGCGGCTATCCGATCATCCCAACGATGAGCGGCGGGCTGGCGCAGATTCAGCAGCGTCTGCTGGAAACGCTCGACAAGATTAACAATCTGCCGCTTAACCCGATGATTGAGCAAACGACCAAATCGCTCGCCGAGAGCCAGCGAACCATGCAGCATCTGCAGCAGACGTTAGATAATCTCAACAAGATTACCTCTAATAAATCGATGCAGTCCCTGCCGGACGACATGCAGAAAACGCTGCGCGAGCTTAATCGCAGCATGCAGGGCTTCCAGCCGGGTTCCGCAGCCTATAACAAGATGGTAGCGGATATGCAGCGTCTGGATCAGGTTCTTCGTGAGCTACAGCCGGTTCTGCGCACGTTGAACGATAAGAGCAACTCGCTGGTCTTTGAAGCGAAGGACAAGAAAGACCCGCAGCCAAAGAGGGCTAAAGAATGAAAAAGTGGTTAACGCTTATCGCTGTACTGGCTCTGAGCGCCTGTAGCAGCAGCGAGAATGGAAAAACGTATTACCAGCTTCCGCAAAGCTCCGCGCCTGCTCTGCAGGCCGTGAGCCAACCTGGCACCCATCTATTGTGGGTTGAACAGGTTGCGGTGCCTGATTACCTCGCCGGCAACGGCGTGGTTTATCAGACCAGCGACGTGCAGTACGTGATTGCGACCAGCAATCTCTGGGCGAGCCCGCTGGATCAGCAGCTGCGCAACACGCTGGTAAGTAATCTCAGCAGCGTGTTGCCGGGCTGGGTGGTTGCATCAACCCCGCTGGGCAGCGATCAGGATACTCTGAATGTGAACGTTACGGGGTTTCACGGTCGCTACGACGGCAAAGTAATTGTTAGCGGCGAATGGCTGCTCAATCATCAGGGGCAGCTGATTAAACGTCCGTTCCAGATTGAGCTGAAGCAGCAGGAAGATGGCTACGACGCGATGGTGAAAACCCTGGCGCAGGCATGGCAGCAGGAGGCGCAAAGCATCGCCAGCCAGTTAACCCGTCTGAATTAATTTCACTTCTCCGCACAATTTAGCTGCGTTCTTCGCCTTAACAGCGAAGCGCAGCTTTTCTTTTTGAGATGAGTTTGTTACCTGTGCGCCGTCACAGTTTTTGTACAAACGAACTTCCGAGTAGCTCACATTTGTGACATTGGCGTGAATTTTGCGCATTGACGCCACGCCCGTTTACGGTTATTCGTTAGATGTGGTTGCACGTTTTGTAATCACTGTTTTCTTTCCACCAGATCCATTTGATAGATCAAGAAATGAGGGAAACGAGGCATGAAGAGACAAAAACGAGATCGCCTGGAACGGGCTCATCAACGTGGTTATCAAGCAGGTATCGCCGGACGCTCTAAAGAGATTTGTCCTTATCAGGCATTGAATCAGAGGTCGTACTGGATGGGAGGCTGGCGAGAAGCCATGGAAGACAGGGCGGTTACCGCGTAATCACTGTCTCTTTAAGTTGAAAGAAACCTCCGCCCGGCGGAGGTTTCACGTTTCTGAGGATTAGAAAGCGGTAGTGTCTTTGAACAGACCCACTTTCATATCGGTTGCGGTGTAAATCACACGGCCGTCAACCAATACTTCGCCATCAGCCATGCCCATAATCAGGCGACGGTTAATAACGCGTTTGAAGTGAATACGGTAGGTCACTTTCTTCGCGGTTGGCAGAATCTGGCCCTGAAGCTTAACTTCACCTACGCCCAGCGCACGGCCTTTACCTTCACCGCCCAGCCAGCCCAGGTAGAAACCTACCAACTGCCACATTGCGTCCAGCCCCAGACAGCCTGGCATCACCGGGTCACCGATGAAGTGGCAGGCAAAGAACCACAGGTCAGGGGAAATATCTAATTCTGCTTCAACGTAACCTTTATCGAAGTTACCGCCGTCTTCGGTCATTTTGACCACGCGGTCCATCATCAGCATTGGAGGCGCGGGTAACCGTGGGCCTTCAGCACCAAACAGTTCGCCACGACCAGAGGCAAGAAGATCTTCTTTTGTATAGGATTCGCGTTTATCTACCATGTCTACAGTAAGCCTTTTTATAATGAAGCACGCAGGTTAGCTAACACGTGTACGCTCAACAAGTCCGATCAGTTGTGGTTGAACCAGTTGAGCCACCGCAGTGGCCACGGATAACGGTGCCGGATGTCCTGTGCCGAGGCCTGAGCAATTCGCTCAAGGACCGCGCGCATCAGGGTATTTTGCCCTTCACCATCCCATGGCAGATTCGTTAATAAGGGTAGCGCATCTGCCACATCGTCAATTGCCCAGATTGAGAATTGACCTTGTTCAACCGCATTCAGGACGTCCTGATGCAGACAAAGATGACGCACGTTGGCAAAAGGAATAATGACGCCCTGTTTGCCTGACAGCTCTCTTTGCTGGCAGATGCGGAAGAAGCCTTCGATTTTCTCATTCAGCCCGCCGACCGGCTGGACACGGCCAAACTGGTCAACGGAACCGGTAATCGCAATGTGCTGATTGATCGGAACGTTTGCCAGGGCGCTGATCAGCGCACACAGTTCAGCCATTGAGGCGCTGTCGCCGTCGACTTCGCTGTAAGACTGCTCAAAGGTAATTGAAGCAGAGAAGGGAATTTGTTGCTCAAGCTGTAGTTCGGACATCAAAAACGCCTGCATGATCATCATGCCCTTAGCGTGAATGTTGCCGCCAAGCTCGGCTTTGCGCTCAACGTCTGTGAATTCGCCGTCGCCAACGTGGACCACGCAGCTGATGCGGGAAGGTTCACCGAATGCGCGCGGGTGACCTGGGAATTCAATAACCGATAGCGCATTAATCTGCCCGACCATCTCACCTTCGGTTTCGATGAGGATTTGCTCGAGCAGAATTTCATCCTGCATGCGCTCCGCGAGATACCCTTCGCGCCATTCGCGCTGTACCAGCATTTGCGAAAGCTGCTCGCCGCTGAACGTCGCGTCCTCGGTAAAGGCCGCAACTTCACGTAGCTGACGGACGATCCACAGCGGGCACAGGGTCAGTGTTTCCTGATCGCCGGTGTAACAAACCGATTCTCTGATCAGAACGGGCCAGGCATCCTGGGCCGGAGAGGGCAGGCCGCGGGACTCGGCAATCGCGTAGATCCACTGGCACCAGAGCGTCATATCTTCCGGAGAAGTGATCTGCAGGTTTTCTTCGAATTCGCTGTAGATGGCCTGCGTGGCAAGCTCGGGCTCCATGTCCTGGAAATCAGCCAACGATTCACGTTCGCCGACCAGAATCAGTTTCACGTTCAGGGGCAGGGAAGGAATATGCACCGGCAGCGGACGGGTTTCGTCCGGAGAAATCCAGTCAAAGCGGGCTTGGGTGACCATTTGCTTCAGGCGTAGCCACAGCAGCGGCTGCGCCAGCACGCTTCTTAACGAAAGCACCAGCACGCCGCCGTTTGCACGGTGTAACGCGCCAGGCGTCAGGGTAATTTCACCTGCGAACTGGCGTACGCAGCCAAAGAGCTGTTCGGCTTCAACCCAGTCGGCGACGACGACATCGCCGCTACCGACAAAGGCATCATCCTGCTCTTCAGCTGGGCGAAGCGTGATGCGATTGCCTTCAATGAGGTAATGCCCGCCGATTAACGTTTCGGTAGGTTGCCAGACTTCGCGGGCAGCGGCGGCAATCAGATTGAGGTACTCGGACTCTTCTGCGGCTTTTACCAGCATCAGGTCGGACGAGGCTACCGGATGGCTCAGCTGTTCCAGGCCGTAATAAAGGCGAGACTGGACGGCAGAGAAGGGCGCAGAGTCGGTGTCATAAGGCTGCGCAAAGATTTCCTGATAACTCTCGGTATCGGGAACAAGGGCACGCCATTCAAGTCGATTAGTCGTCAAAGTCGCTATTTATTAATTAGATTTCAAAGGCGCGATTATACAAGAATAGGCCGGACAGCACACGGTTAATGCTAGATAACAACCTTAAGCGGCTCACAGCTTTCATTTTTCAGGTGAGCGAAAGTGCTAAAAACTGTTATCCTGAAGTAAGTTACACGGTCACACTGAGATCGCGATGAAATATCAACAGTTAGAAAATCTCGAGAGCGGCTGGAAGTGGAAGTATCTGGTGAAGAAACACCGTGAGGGTGAACTCATCACACGGTATATCGAAGCCAGTGCGGCGAAAGAGGCCGTGGACGCGCTGCTCAGCCTTGAAAATGAACCTGTCCTGGTGTCAGGTTGGATTGAACAGCACATGAACCCCGTGCTGCATAATCGTATGAAGCAAACGATTCGTGCCCGCCGCAAGCGTCACTTTAATGCGGAACATCAGCATACGCGGAAGAAATCAATCGATCTGGAATACCTGGTCTGGCAGAGACTTGCCGGCCTTGCCCAGCGCCGTGGCTGCACACTGTCTGAGACCATCGTCCAACTGATAGAAGACGCAGAGCGTAAAGAGAAATACGCAAGCCAGATGTCTAATCTCAAGCAGGATCTGCAAGCGTTACTCGGTAAAGAATAAGCTTCTAAAAAAGCCAACTGCGATAACGATTCTGATTTTTCAGACAATAAAAAACCCCGCCGGAGCGGGGTTTTTTTATAACGGTAACTTATGCCGCAGGCTGAGTTACAACGTCTTTGATACCTTTAACTTCGATCTCAACGCGACGATCTGGTGCCAGGCAATCAATCAGTTTAGCTTTAGGAGCTACGTTATCACAGGTGTTGCCAGTTACCGGGTTAGATTCGCCCATACCGCGTGGGGAGATCTTGTTAGCCGGGATACCTTTAGAGATCAGGTAATCAACAACAGACTGTGCACGTTTGTCAGACAGTTTCTGGTTGTACTGGTCAGAACCGATACGGTCGGTGAAGCCCAGAACGACAACAGAACCATCTTTCGGATCCAGGTTGCTCAGCTGGGTGTACAGCTGATCCAGTGCCTGTTGACCTTCCGGTTTCAGAGTGGATTTGTTGAAGTTGAACAGAACGTCAGACTTCAGAGTGAAGTGCTTGGTCTGTACTTCTGGAGCTGGAGCTGGAGCCGGAGCTACAACTGGAGCAGCTTCTTGCTGACCGAAACGGTAAGAAACACCAACACTCAGCATGCCGTTGTCTGGACGAGCGCCAACGGTAGCAGCGTCACCGATGTTGTTGGTCCACTGGTATTCCAGGCGAGTAGCGATATCGCGGGTAACAGCCCACTCGATACCACCAGCAGCCAGCGGAGATACGCCAGTGTCGTGATCGCTTACACGGTTACCAGCAGCGTTCAGAGCTTTAGAGTCTGCACGCCATACCATACCACCCAGACGAGTGTAGATATCCAGATCGTCAGTGATCGGGTAGCCCAGTTTAGCAGTCAACTGAACGCCTTGCGCTTTGAAAGCACCGTTTTCAACGCTGCCTTTGTATGGCATACGACCTAACCAGTCGTAACCCATTTCAAAACCAACGTACGGGTTAACCTGGTAACCACCGAAAGCACCTGCACCCAGCTGGCTTTCATGAGTAGGGCCATTACCGATGCCGCTATCATAGCCGTTCTGGTTGGAGAAACCGGTGTCGTGGTACTGAGACCAGCCCAGCTTACCACCAGCATACCAGGTGTTATCTTTCGGTGCGGCCTGCGCTACGGTAGCGAAGCCAGCCAGTGCCACTGCAATCGCGATAGCTGTCTTTTTCATTTTTTGCGCCTCATTATCATCCAAATAGGCCATGAGCCTTAAACTTCGTCAAAGCCCAGGGTTAAATCCTTCGCCCGGGTTAACGCTCAATTGTTACTCTACCGATCAGTCGGCGTTATGAAGAGCAACCCTGGCGAGCTAAAGTCTACAACGTAGTTGGAAACTTACAAGTGTGAACTCTGTCAGGCATATGAAAAAAAACGACTTGCATACACATTTCGTAACAACCTTGCGCACAATTGCGCCATGGTGTTTCGCAAGGAATGCCGCCAGAAGCGGCTTGGGAAGGGGATTCGTGATGAATGACAAGGTCTTGTAGCAATCGAATAAAAAATACCAGGATTACTCTTAAATTTACTTAATGATACAAACTAGAATGAATTTTTAGGCCGGTTCGTGGTCTGCAACCGGACTTAGAGGTACGCATTGGCCTCATAATGAAGCCCATCGCGTTACCTTTTTCGGCCGCATTCGCGAGTCGAAAGTGTTCATCATCGCTCAATTCGTCAGGTAACCAACCGATTACAACGCTGTAATTTCCCGTTTGCAATGCTTTTACCATAGCATCAACGGTAAAAAGTGGATCAAGCTGGCTTGCCTGCATCACTTTTGTGAGCGGTAACCCGGATGCTTCTACCCATTGGCGACTCAGTTTTTGCTGAGGCGTTAGCCAAAGCTGCCAGCGCGACTGCTGACCCAGTTTTTGCAGCAAAGGCAATAACACCAGTTGAGTCATCCACGGCTGGTCTTCGCTGTAAACCACTTCACTTATCAATCCTCTAACATCGCTTCCTGCAAAAGGTTCAACAGGTGTAGAGCCAACGGCTGTGTTGTTTAGAAGGTGAGTACGATAGTTCTGTGAGTGCATAGTGAATCCCGCCTGATGGGTTACTGTATGTTTATACAGTAATGCCTGTGCGGATAAAGATCAATCGAAATTTCGGAAAGCATCTCGCATTTCTTTTATACAAAATCTCAGAATCCTAAATTGTGATTGCACCCTTTGTTCTGGTTACTTATTTTCCTAGTGGAGGAAAGCGTAATAAGGCTGGTTCTTATTACTTCATGATATTTAAGGATATATTCATGAGAATAAAGTCGCATTTATTGATTCATCAATCGCAGGAATGTCTTTCCCCTCTTGGGGCGGTGCAATACCGTTCGCAGTTTGGCGGCTATAGCCTGTCCGTTGAGAATGTCGTCTTCGCCATGGTTTCGGACGGTGAGCTATACCTGAGAGCGTGTGAGGATAGCGAAACCTATTTTGCTAACAAGGCTGCGCCGCCGCTCATCTGCAGCAAAAGGGGAAAGCCCATCGTTCTTAATTATTATCACGTTGACGAAGCGCTGTGGTCGGACAGGGACAAGCTGCTGAAGCTTTCTACAAATGCGCTAAGGAGCGCGCGGCGTGAAAAGGTTGTACGTAAATCACAAAAGCGTTTGAAGGATTTACCCAATCTTTCGGTGAACATTGAGATGTGGCTATGGGAAGCGGGTATTGCGGATCCCCGTGCGCTCCAGGCCTATGGCGCTAAGCGTTCGTGGATCAAACTACGCAGCGTGAAAAAGTTCGTGGGTTCAAAAACGCTGCTGGCCCTTGCGGGGGCGATTACCGGGACACATGAAGCCGCGCTCCCGGCGGCAACCCGCCAGGAGCTTTTAGACTGGTATTATCGTTATGAAGAACGTCGCAAACGCTAGTCGATGTGGTTAGCGACACGCTGCTGGAGACGTGAAATTTCCGGCAGCAGTGAGACCAGTAGCCCTATCTGCTGAAGCACAAGCGGTTCTTTAGTGTCAGGACCCGGCTCGATATGGGTAATCCTCTCGCTCACTTCCTGAAGCGCGGTCTGCACCCGCTGCTCATCTGCTGGCAAATGATGAAGCGCGTCGTCAACGTAGCAAACCGCGTCGTCCAGTAGCAGCAGGATATCGGCATTGGAAAGCTTTTCTCGATGCGCGCCCAAAGCCGAAATATAGCTGTTAAACGTATGATTCAGGCATAACAGGCGGAAGGCTGTCTCTCTGGTTTCTGGCGAAACTCGGGGTTCAGAGGACATATTCGACACCACTGAAGCAAGCTCGGCGTCACGATTATGTGCGTCACGGCGAGCGATACGGTATTCGAGGCGGTTGTCCCTTCCCTGATGATACTGCTCAAGAATGGCATCCAGGTAACGGCAGTTGGCATTAAAGGCCCGTTCGACGACCAGCGGCAGGCGGCGGAAGCGCCAGTCTGGCCAAATAAAGCTCACGGCGGCCCAGGCAATAGCGCAGCCCAGCAGGGTATCAATGATGCGCGGTAGCGCGACTTCGAACCCTTCGCCCAGCAGGTTGAAGCACAGCAAAACGAGCAGGGTGATGAACATCGTTGCGTGGGCATATTGAACGTTACGGAAGGCGAAGAACAGAACACCAGTGATCACGATCAGTATCAGCTGACCTTCAAGAGAAGGCACGAACCACAGTATCGGCAGGCCAATCGCCACGCCGACAAGGGTGCCAACGATACGCAAAGCGAGCCGCCTGCGGGTGGCGCTGTAGTTCGGCTGGCAGACAAACAGGCTGGTCAGAAGGATCCAATAGCCGTGTTGAAGCCCGGTAAACTGAATGAACGCATAGCCGACACAGAGCACGACCGACATACGCACGGCATGACGGAACAGGGCCGATTCCGGGGTCAGGTTACGCGTAAGGCGCAGCCACATATCCCCGATACCCGTCAGCCTGTCGTCCGCAAGGCGGTTTTCAATATCGTTATGCGGTGCCGCCAGCGCCTGTTCAGATTTGATGGTGGCAAGCTGGGCATCGATAGCGCGCAGGTTATTAAGCAAAAAACCTAATGCTTTCATTTCGCTGCCGGCGGCGCTGCCCGCGTTGTTCCTTTCAATTGCGGCTTCTAGATGCGTGAAAGCCCGCTCAAACCTCGGGTCATGCTGGTAGGGCTCCCGCAGCAGGATGGAGCGTGAAAGCTGCTGACAGGCCCGTGACTGCATGTTTAGCAGACGCTGGAAGCGGAACATGATATCGCTGTAGCGGAACTTATCCCGCAGCGTCTGATATTGAATATGCGACGAGGTGGCCCGCTCGTGGATATCCTGCGCGACAAAATAGTAGTGCAGGGTTCGCCGGGTGCCCCGCTGCCCGCGGTCACCACGCAGGCGCGTCAGGAGCGAGGCCTTCGTCTGATTCAGCGTACTAACCAGCTGGCTGTTTGCCATCGCCAAGTCGAGCATTGGCGCCTGGCTTTCCTCTTCGATATCCGGGTCAAAAAGCGTCGCTTTGATTTCCAGATACTGCGCCAAATTGTCATAGCAGCGGGCGAGGTTGTCCTGTAGGGGACGGATGGGGAAGATCAGGTGCCCGGCAAGCGTCAGCAGGTTATACCAAACGGCACCCGCCAGCAGATACAGCGGCTGCTGATACCAATGCTCGTATAGGGAGATACCGAGCATGGTATAGATGGCGATGAGCAGTGCGCCAAAGGCAATCGTCGCATAACGCTGGCCAAGCCCGCCCAGCAGAATGAAACCGCTGGTCGACACCATCAGCCCTAAAGCGAACAGCCAGGGCCACGGGAAGAGGATTTCGACGGAGGCGGACGCAATAAAGAAACTGACCAGCGTGATAACCAGGTTGCGAAGACGCCCGGTGAGCCGGTCGTCCAAATCGGCCAGCGCCGCGGCGACCACGCCGAGCGTCAACGGAATCGTCAGTTTAACTTCGCCCAGCCACCATGGAAGCGCCGCCGTGCCGGTCAGCGCAATAAAAATACGCAGGTTGTAAAGCCAGGCACTGTTCCAGGTGTAACGCCGCAATAAAGGACTAAGCATGAGTATGCGATTCCCTGGGCGTTACTGGAAACGGCGCTGCGCATTAGCAGTACGCGCCGCCTGAGCCGTTTCGACAGAGACAACGCGGCGTCCAACCGGCCACAGCGCAATCGCGGCAATTTTGAAATTCGCAATCCCAACCGGAATGCCGATGATGGTGATGCACTGCGCGATGCCCGTCAGGATGTGCATAACGCAAAGCCACCAGCCGAAGAATACCAGCCAGACGATATTCAGCAGCGTGCCGCCGGTATTCAGAATGGCGCTTTTACCCTGCGGATTCAGCTCATCAACATGGATGGCCTCGTTGCCATAGGGCACAAACGACAGCTTGGTAATCTCCCAGCAGGAACGCGTCAGCGGAAGCGTGAAAATAAAAATAATACTGACGAGAGTGGCCAGTAGCCAGGAGAGGGTTGTCAGGAAACCACCCAGCACAAAGTTCAAGACATTAAGGACTGTACGCATAAGCACTCTTCGTTGATAAACGGCATATAATGAATAACCGCCGCAATTGTAACGCGTTTTTACGCTGGAGCGTCATTCCTTCGGCGGTTAAACTTAGCGGCAACTTCTTTTTGGAGCAGACAAAGCGTAATGGAACTCAAAGCGACCTCCCTTGGCAAACATTTAGCACAGCATCCCTACAACCGCGTGAAGTTACTTAGTGCCGGTGTGGAGGTTAAGGGCGATCGTCATGAATACCTTATCCCCTTCAACCAGCTGGTGGCGATTAACATCAAGCGCGGCCTGGTGTGGGGGGAATTAGAGTTTGTGCTGCCGGACGATAAGGTCGTGCGCCTGCACGGTACTGAATGGGGCGAAACTCAACGCTTCTATCATCATCTCAACGCGCTCTGGCAGACCTGGAGCAGCGAGATGAGCGAGGTCGCAGCCGGGGTGCTGAGCGAACAATACGAAGAAATCACCCGCCGCACCCAGCAGGAAAAATGGTTCAAACGCAGCGATATGGAAGCGCTACAGCAAAACGTCAGGTCTGCTTTTGCGGCGCTGCCGCTCCCTCAGGCAAGATTAGAAGAGTTTGATAACTGCCGGGAGGCCTGGCTTGCCTGTAAAGCGTGGCTTGAACAGGGCGAGCACCGTCGCGCCGAACGCAATGCCGCCTATACCGAGCGTATGCTCGAAAAATATGCCGATTTCTTCCAGCAGGTCGAAAGCTCACCTCTCAATCCATCCCAGGCGCGTGCCGTGGTCAACGGCGAAGATTCGCTGTTGGTGCTAGCGGGGGCGGGTAGCGGCAAGACCTCCGTACTGGTGGCGCGCGCAGGCTGGCTGCTGCAGCGAGGCGAAGCCTCAGAAGATCAAATTCTTCTGCTGGCGTTTGGTCGTCAGGCGGCGCAGGAAATGGATCAGCGCATCGCCGAACGCCTGCACACGGACGCCATCACCGCGCGTACTTTCCATGCGCTGGCGCTGCACATTATTCAGCAGGGCAGCCGCAAAGCGCCGCGAATCAGCGAGCTGGAATCAGATACCTCCGCCCGCCATAAGCTATTAATCGACAGCTGGCAGCAGCAGTGCCGCGAGAAAAAAGCGCAGGCGAAAGGCTGGCGGGAATGGCTGAGCGACGAGCTTGAATGGGATGTTCCTGAAGGGGATTTCTGGCAGAACGAACGCCTGGCTAAACGTTTGGCGAGCAGGCTGGATCGCTGGTTAGGCCTGATTCGCATGCACGGCGGTTCACAGGCGGAGATGATCGCTGGCTGTCCGGAAGCGCTGCGCGATCTCTTCGCAAAACGCGTCAAGCTTATGGCTCCCTTACTTAAAACCTGGAAGACGGCGCTAAAAGCCGAAGAGGCGGTAGATTTTTCAGGGCTGATTCATCAGGCGGTAAACGTGCTGGAGAAAGGCCGGTTTATCAGCCCGTGGAAGCACATCCTGGTGGATGAGTTTCAGGATATCTCCCCGCAGCGTGCCGCGCTGCTGGCAGCACTTCGTCGGCAGAATTCGCACACGTCTCTTTATGCAGTCGGTGACGACTGGCAAGCAATTTATCGCTTCAGCGGCGCGGAAATGGCGCTCACCACGGCGTTCTCCCATCACTTTGGCGAAGGGGACCAGTGCGCGCTGGACACCACCTACCGCTTCAATGACCGCATTGGCGAAATCGCTAACGGCTTCATCCAGCAAAACCCAAATCAGTTGGCTAAGCCGTTAAACAGCCTGTCAAAAGGGGATAAAAAATCCGTCACGCTGCTGCCGGACGACCAGCTGGATAATCTCCTCGATAAGCTAAGCGGCTACGCCAAACCCGAAGAACGCATTTTGGTGCTCGCCCGTTACCACCATCTACGCCCGGCAAGCCTTGAAAAGGCGGCGACTCGCTGGCCAAAACTGAACATAGATTTCATGACCGTTCACGCCAGCAAGGGCCAGCAGGCAGACTATGTCATCGTGCTGGGCTTGCAGCAGGGCAAGGACGGTTTCCCGGCTCCGGCAAGGGAATCGATCATGGAGCAGGCGCTGTTGCCGCAGCCGGAAGATTTTCTGGATGCCGAGGAACGGCGGCTGTTGTATGTCGCGATGACGCGGGCGCGCCATCGCGTTTGGCTGCTCTTTAACAAAAAAGAGCCATCCGATTTTGTCGATATCCTCAAGCGGCTCGGCGTACCGACCGCAGGCCGACCTTAGTTATTTCAGCCTGTCAGCCAGGTAGCGTTGATAATCCGGGATGAGGATTTCCACATCCTGATTGAAGCCCGGCGACTGAATAATGAAATCCGCCGTGGATAAATTGGTGGCAACGGGAATATTCCATACCGTGGCAAGACGCAGCAGCGCTTTAACATCGGGATCGTGCGGCACGGCGTTTAGCGGGTCCCAGAAGAAGATCAGCACGTCAATTTTCCCTTCTGAAATCAACGCGCCAACCTGCTGGTCGCCGCCCATCGGGCCGCTCAGCATCGCGTTAACGTCCAGCCTGCTGGCGCGTTGGATCAGATTACCCGTGGTGCCAGTGGCGTAGAGCACGTGATGCGCCAGCGACGCCTTATGGCGTTCTACCCATTTCAGCAATGCCTCTTTGCAGTGATCGTGGGCGACCAGCGCAATATGTTTGTTAGCCGCAAGCTTGCGGGTCGTTAATTCCATGGGGAAATCCTGATTGGTGAGCGTGGGCTACAGCTTACTGGAAGCCACTGTTGCTGCAAGAGAAGGCAATCAAAAAAATGCGCTTAAAGAGTCGATGATTATGGCGATGGATGGTCTTTTACCCACTGTAAAAAGCGTTCCCGCGTCGTTTTGTCTGCCTGTATAAACCAGTATTTCAGCCGCTGTTCGGTAAGCGTTTCGGAAGGGCGCACGGGGGGATCAAGCTCAGAGGTTCTTGAGAGCAGAGCGCTATCATCGGCCATCATAATCGTAAACTGCGGCATCGACGCCGCTTTTCCCGCTTTGTTGTAGCGCTGTGTATCATTTTCATAATCAATGCCCTGCGGCGTGGTTCTGATATCAAGCACGTCAAGCTTAAGGGGAATGCTCACCGCGCTGCCGTCGAGGAGCTGCAGGTGAGGAGCTTCGTCGAAAACCTCGCTCTCTTTTTCATTTTCGATACGCGGAAGGCTAAAATTAACCTGGCTGATTTCTTTGGTATCAAAGCTTACGACCAGCGGTGCGGAAATATAAAGCCGCTGCTCGCGCACGTTTGCCCGCACGTTCTTTTCGATACGAAAAACTATCTGATGCGGGCCGTTATCCAGCTCGAGGCTGTCCGCACCTTTTAAGAGCGAGCTGGAAACTTTTTTACCGTCGAGCACCAGCAAATCAACATCCGTTGACAGCCGCAGAGTCGTCGCCCACGCGGAACAAGGTAGGAACAGGGCACAGCAGAGGAGCAGACAAGGCTCTATTTTCACGCATTTCTCCCGCATCAGTACGCCCCGCAGTAGCCGTTCCTGAATGTATCAAAACTTTTCATAATGTCGCCTCATTAACATATAGACATATTCTCAAGTTTTGCTCTCATACATCTGTATGGGAAAGATGGTGAGTGAGTAACGTTTGACATACACTTTTGGGAACTTCATTCAGCCGGAGAGCGCCATGAATCAGCCAGATATCGCCAGTATTTTAAAGAATACCCATACCATCGCGCTGGTGGGGGCGAGCGATAAACCCGACCGCCCGAGCTATCGTGTGATGGATTATCTTTTAAAACAGGGCTACGAGGTGATCCCCGTTTCACCGAAGGTGGCGGGCAAAACGCTGTTAGGGCAGCAGGGCTACGGCAGCCTTACGGAAATCCCGAAGAAGGTGGATATGGTGGACGTATTTCGTAATTCCGAGGCGGCGTGGGACGTAGCCAAAGACGCCATCGCTATCGGCGCGAAAACGCTGTGGATGCAGCTTGGCGTGATCAACGAACAGGCGGCGGTGCTGGCGCAGGACGCGGGTTTAAAAGTGGTGATGGACCGTTGCCCGGCGATTGAAATCCCGCGGCTCGGGCTTGCTAAATAAGAAAACCCCGCGCCTGCGGGGTTTTTGTCAATTACGCAGGCGAGGTGCCTGAAGCTGTTGCCGAATGGAGGCAGCCAGTTCGTCCATCGAAGGCTGTTCAGGGTGCTCGTCCTGCGACTCCCAGCTCAGTTGGGCCTCAGCAAGATAGGTATGCACGGCCTGGCCATCGTCATCTTCCATCACCACGTGATACCAGGGCGCGGTACGCAAAGCGTCATTGTCGGCCATTTCATCATCCGCCGGTTCATCCAGGGAATACTCGGGGTCAATGTCGACTACTACCCCTAAATATCCCAGCAATGAATGGCGCACCTGCTGACCAATTCCGAATTTGCTGGCAATCATAGTCACCTCCCGGGAAATATTGCTTTGCACAGAGATGTGGGCAATTTTCCAGTTTTCAACCTACATGACGCGACAGGCAAACCCTTTCAGATACAGACCTTCCGGATAGGTTGCGATCACCGGGTGATCGGCCGCCTGACGGAACTGCTCTATAAATTGTACATCACGACCGGCATCTACGGCGGCGTCGGCAATGATTTTCTGGAATAGCTCGGTTGTCATCAGCCCTGAGCAGGAGAAGGTCATCAGGATGCCGCCCGGGTTCAGCAGCTGGATTGCCAGCATGTTGATGTCCTTGTAGCCGCGACACGCGCCCATAAGCTGGTTTTTATTCTCAACGAATTTGGGCGGATCCATTACGATCACGTCGAATTTTTCGCCCTGGTCGCGGTACTTGCGCAGCAGCTTGAACACATCGTCGCGCAGGAATTCGGCCTTGCTGAGGTCCAGCTTGTTAAGTTCGACGTTTTGCTTCGCCACATCAAGCGCGTCCTGCGAGGTATCAACGCTCACCACCTGGCTGCAGCCGCCCATCAGCGCCGAGACGGCAAACCCGCCGGTGTAGGAGAAGCAGTTCAGCACGCGTTTGTCTTTAACGTACTGGCGGGTGGCGAAGCGGCTATCGCGTTGGTCGAGGTAGTAGCCCGTTTTGTGCCCGCCTTTGATATCGACGAGCAGCTTCATGCCGTGTTCTTCAATCGGCAGCAGGTCCGGCGGCAGTTCGCCGCTTACCGGGCCCTGAGTCAGCTCCAGGCCTTCTTTTTTGCGCACGGCAACGTCAGAACGATCGTAGATGGCGCATTCCGGGTACAGTTCCTGCAGCGCGGCAACCAGGGCAGGACGCTGGTATTCCGCACCGGCAGAAAGTAGCTGGAGCACCAGGAAATTACCGAAGCGGTCGATAGTGATGCCAGGCATGCCGTCGGACTCGCCGGCAATCAGGCGGTAGCTGTCCAGCCCATCACGCTTAGCGAGCCATTCGCGCCACTGCTGGGCCTGCTTCAGGCGACGCGCGAAAAAGGCGATGTCGACGCTTTCATCGGCATCGAAGGTCCAGACGCGGGCGCGGATTTGCGACGAAGGCGAATAGGCTGCGCGGGCTATCCACTTGCCCTGGCTGTCAACGACATCAATCGTTTCACCGGAGTTGGCCTTGCCTTCCACGCGCGCAACGGCGCCAGAAAATACCCACGGATGGCGGCGCAATAAAGATTTTTCGCGCCCTTTGGTTAACACTAAACGTACGGTCATATATTAATAGGCTGTTTTGCTAAGAATTGGGCGTCATTTTCCGGGTTAGCTCCGGGAAATGCAACGCAAGAACCCGAAACGGAGGAAGTTATGGCTTCAGTATGTACGCTTGCCTGGGTGCACGGCATGGTTCAGGGCGTGGGTTTTCGCTACAGCACCCAGCGCGAGGCGCAAAAGCTTGGACTTAACGGCTACGCTCGCAATATGGATGACGGCAGCGTTGAGGTGCTGGCCTGCGGTGAGGCTGCGGCGGTGGAACAGCTTGTCGAATGGCTAAAAGCAGGAGGCCCGCGCAGTGCCAGGGTCGACAAAGTTCTGACTGAACCCCATCAACCTGACAGAGAGTGGACCAACTTCGGCATCCGCTACTAAATGCACTTCACCGGTTTTGGCAGGCCGGCGATTTTTGTCGCCTGCTTTGCCGGGCCTTTCGGGAAAAGACGATATAAATAACGGCTGTTGCCTTTCTCTTCGCCGAATTTATTCGCCATGGCCTTCACCAGCATTCGGATAGCCGGGGAGGTGTTGAACTCCAGATAGAACTCACGCACGAAACGAACCACTTCCCAATGCTCAACGGCGAGGGTAATCCCTTCGCGTTCTGCAATCACGACTGCGAGAGGTTCACTCCACTCCGCGCTGTTTTTCAGATACCCGTCGGCATCGGTTTCAATCTCTTTACCTTCAAACGTCAGCATAGCAATCCGCAACCTTAATCAAACTGTGGGCAGTGTAACAAATTTGCTCCGCCAGAAAAAACAAAGCCCCGCATAAGCGAGGCTGAGAATAGAAGAGGGTGACCGTTAATCGCGGCTAGCAAACCCAAGGATGCTGAGCAGGCTGATGAAGATATTGTACAGAGAAACGTACAGGCTCACCGTTGCGCGAATGTAGTTAGTCTCACCGCCGCGAATGATATTGCTGGTCTCAAACAGAATGGCACCGGAGGAGATCAGAATAAACACCGCGCTAATCGCCAGGTGTAGGGCCGGGAGCTGCAGGAAGATGTTAGCCACCATACCCACCAGCACCACGACCACGCCCGCCATCAGCATACCGCCCAGGAAAGACATGTCTTTGCGGGTGGTCAGGACGTAGGCCGAACAGCAGAAGAACACAAGCGCCGTGCCGCCCAGCGCCATGCCAATCACATCGCCCATGCCCGCAGACAGATAGGCGTTGAGCATTGGCCCAAGGATATAACCCAGGAAGCCGGTGAAGGCGAAGGCCGCGATAATGCCGGTTGGCTTATTCGCCAGGCGGTAGGTCAGGAACATCAGGCCGTACATCCCGACCAGCGTAAGAATCAGCCCTGGCGATGGCAGCATCAGCACGGTGCTGGCGGTGGCCACAATCGCCGAAAACGCCAGCGTCAGGCTGAGCAGAAAATAGGTATTACGTAGCACCTTATGGGTGCTTAGCAGCGACGAACGGTCACGTGCGGAGGTAACAATGCGTTCCATTCAGAGACTCTCTCTTAAGGGTATAGATGGTGATGGAGAATAAGCGGCACCTTTATTGCGCGAAAGCTTTTTTACCCATCTTTACCTGCTGACCGTTCAGAAATTGTTCCAGATCTCTCGCTTATAGGTGGCTGAAAAATATTGCCTTATCAAACGTTCCTGACTAAGAGTGATAGCCGTACCGTCATTAATAACTCAAATAAGGCGTGTTTAATGAAAGCAACCAACCACAACAAACTGATCAAATCTTTTATTGCCCTCAGCATGGCCAGCGCGGCATGCGGCGCATGGGCAGCAAACGTTCCGGCAGGGACCGAGCTTGCAGCAAAACAGGAGCTGGTGCGAAACAACGGCAGCGAACCCGCGTCGCTGGACCCGCATAAGGTTGAGAGCGATGTCGAATTTACGCTAATCAGCGACTTTTTTGATGGCCTGGTCGCCGTACGCAACGATGGTTCGATTGAACCGCGCCTCGCCGAAAAATGGGAAGAGAAAGACAGCACCGTCTGGACGTTCCACCTGCGCCCCGGCATAAAGTGGTCGAACGGCCAGCCGATAAAAGCGCAGGACGTGGTCTGGAGCTGGCAGCGCCTCGTCGATCCGAAAACCGCCTCGCCTTACGCAAGCTATCTCGGCAACATGCATGTCCTGAACGCTGCTGAAATAGCGCAGGGAACGAAAACGGCGGACGCCCTGGGCGTGAAGGCGCTGGACGACAGTACCCTGCAAATTACGCTAACCCAGCCAACGGCGGCGTTTTTAGCCATGCTCGCCCACCCTTCGCTGGTGGCTATTGATAAAGATGTCGTTGAAAAATTCGGCGAAAAGTGGACCCAGCCGGGCAACTTCGTCAGCAGCGGCCCGTACACCATTGCGCAGTGGGTGGTGAACGAGAAAATTATCGGCGAGCGCAACAGGCAGTATTGGGACGACGCGCATACCGTCATCAACAAAGTCACCTATCTGCCGATAAGCTCCGAAACGGCAGATATCAACCGTTACAAAGCAGGCGAAATCGACATTGTCTACGTTGTGCCGCAAAACCTCTTCGCTTCGCTGAAAAAATCGATTCCGGATCAGGTAAAGGTAACGCCGAAGCTTGCCACCTACTATTACGAATTCAACACCACCAAAGCGCCGTTTAACGATGCCAGGGTGCGCAGGGCGCTGAATATGGCGCTGGATAAAGATATTATCGCCAACAAAGTGCTGGGGCAGGGGCAGATCCCGGCCTGGGTCGTCAGCCAGCAGAAGATTGGTGGAGTAGAAATAAAGTCACCTGACTACGCCAGCTGGAGCCACGAGAAGCGCATAGCCGAGGCGAAAAAACTGCTGGAAGCCGCGGGCTATAACGCCACGCACCCGCTGTCATTCAATCTTTTGTACAACACCTCTGAAAACCACAAGCGTATCGCCATCGCGGCAAGCTCAATGTGGAGCAAAAACCTGGGCGTGGAGGCGAAGCTGCAAAACCAGGAATGGAAAACCATGCTCGACACCATGCACAGCGGCAATTTCGAAGCCGTGCGCTACGCGTGGATTGCAGATTACGATGATGCAGCGACCTTCCTGAATAACTTCCGCACCGGCGACAGCGAAAACACCTCGCAGTACACCAATGCCAAATATGACGAAGCGTTAAAGAACGCCGCCAAAGCGGATAGCGTCGAAGAGCGCGGTAAATTTTATCAGCAGGCCGAAAACCAGCTTGCGGAAGACGTCCCCGCCATCCCGGTTTATCACTATGTCATCGCGCAGCTGGTGAAACCGTATGTTGGTGGATACGCCCCAAACAACCTCGGTTTCTACTACACCAAAGATATGTACATCAAAAAACACTAACAGCCGGGTGAAAAAAGACAGGTAGAAGTGTTGTTAAACTAATCAAATTGTTGGTGTTTCAGCCAAAAAAACCAAAATTGGCTGTTTTTAAGGCGAACGAACAAAATCGTGCTTTACATGAAGTATGGGTATGTTTATAGTTCGCCTCGTTGGAAGTGTGGCCGAGCGGTTGAAGGCACCGGTCTTGAAAACCGGCGACCCGAAAGGGTTCCAGAGTTCGAATCTCTGCGCTTCCGCCAACATTTAAGCCCCAGCTTAGAAATAAGCTGGGGCTTTTTCGTTTTTACGATTTACCAAACACCCAAACAGCCCGCGCGGGCAGCTCCAGCCAGCAGTGCTGCGCATCCCGCACCTCTTTCCCATAGGCGCGGATAACGAAATCATCCCCCGAGGTGCGGAACAGATACTCCCAGCGGTCGCCCAGATACATGCTGGTCAGCAGCGGCAGCTCCAGCTGGTTTTCGCTCATGCCCGGTGCATCGGTCAGCACCACGCGTTCCACGCGAATAATCGCCGTACCTTCCTGCCCGCTTTGTACGCCTTCACCCGCCATTCCCCACAGCGCCCAGCCTTTGCCTTCGATACGCGCTTTGCCGTCGCGTACGTCGGTCACCTTGCCGTGCAGGCGGTTATTGCTGCCCATAAACTCTGCGGTAAACAGCGTCCTGGGCGAGCCGTACATCTCCTGCGGCGTGCCCTGCTGTTCGATTTTGCCGTTGTTGAGCAGCAGGATACGGTCAGAAATCGCCATCGCTTCGTTCTGATCGTGCGTCACCATCAGCGCCGACAGGCCGAGCTTGATAATCAGCTCGCGCAGGAACACGCGGGCTTCTTCCCGCAGCTTGGCGTCCAGGTTGGACAGCGGCTCGTCGAGCAGGATCACCGGCGGGTTGTAAACAAGCGCGCGGCCAATCGCCACGCGCTGCTGCTGGCCGCCGGAAAGCTGATAGGGGTGACGTTTGCCGAGATGCCCGAGGCCAAGCTGGTCCAGCACCGCCTGTACCCGTTGGGCTATCTCCCCGCTTGCCACCTTGCGCAGCTTTAGCGGATAGGCGACGTTCTCAAACACCGTCTTGTGCGGCCACAGCGCGTAGGACTGAAAAACCAGCCCCAAATTGCGCTCCTCGGCCGGAACCTCGCTGCGCGGCGTGCCGTCATACACTTTGTTATTGCCGATAACGATGCTGCCCTGGGTGGGTTTTTCCAGGCCCGCAACCGCACGCAGCAGCGTCGTTTTGCCGCTGCCGGAAGGGCCGAGCAGGGAAACCACCTCGCCGCGCTTCAAATTCATGGAAACGCCCTTGAGCACCGGGTTGTCGCCGTAGGTTAAGTGCAGGTTGTCCACCGATAGTTCAATCATGTAGTTTCACTCCAAAGCGAAGGGCGATCCCCAGGCCTACGACGACCAGCAGGATATTAATAAACGAGAGGGCTGCGACGATATCAATGGCGCCCGCCGCCCACAGAGAAACCAGCATCGAGCCGATGGTTTCGGTGCCCGGCGACAGCAGGTACACGCCGGTTGAGTATTCGCGCTCAAAAATCAGGAACATCAGCAGCCAGGAGCCAATCAGCCCGTAGCGTGAAAGCGGGATGGTAACGTGGCGGGTGATTTGCCCCCGCGTGGCCCCCGTGCTGCGGGCGGCTTCTTCCAGCTCCGGCCCCACCTGCAGCAGCGTGGAGGAAATCAGACGCAGGCCGTAGGCCATCCACACCACGGTGTAGGCCAGCCAGACGCTGAAAATGGTGCTGCGCAGCGACCGCAGCCAGACAACAAAGTTATCCCGCAGCCACTGCGACCACGGCATGCCGGAAAGCCAGCCGGACTTCAGCGCGTTATCGAGCCACATCGGCAGGAACAGGAACACCCACAGAAACGCCAGGCCAGCCAGCAGCCCGGGCACCGCGCGCGGCACCAGCACGCTGTAGTCAAGAAAGCGGGTAACGTTGTCGGGTTTGCGGTGCATGGCGATGCCGATAAACAGATAGCACGCTACGGCCAGCGCGCCGCCGATAACGCCAATCGCCATGGAGTTGACGATTGCCCGCAGCAGGTTCGGCTGCTCCCAAATGCTGCGGAAGGTATTGAGCGACAGCTCGTCCCAAAGCGAAACGCCAACGCCCCAGTTGGAGATAAACGCGCGCAGCACGACGCCTAACAGCGGCACGCCGATGGTCACCGTCAGCCAAAATGCCACCACCGCGCCTGCGACCCAGCGCCATTTTCCCAGCGGCAACGCCCGGGCCTGCGACGCCTTGCCTTTTACCGTCACAAACCGGTTGGCGGTGCGCATCAGGCGGCGTTGCAGCGCCACCAGCGGGATCGTGATGCAGATCAGCACCACGGCGACGGCGGCCATTAAATGGTAGGACGGCGTGCCGAGCTTGTTGGTCAGCTGATAGAGATAGGTCGCCAGCACCATGTTGCCTTCCGGGTCGCCCAGCACCAGCATCAGGCCGAACACTTCCAGCCCGAGGAAGAACAGCAACACCGACGCGTAAAGAATCGACGGGCGCACCATCGGCAGGCTCACCGCCGTCATTACCTGTAGCGGCGACGCGCCAGCGGTACGCGCGGCTTCCTCAACGTCCGAACCGACGCTGCGCAAGGCGGAGGAGATATACAGATAGGCGTGCGGAACGTGCGTCAGGCCCGCAATTACCACGATGCTCGACATATCGTAGATATTCCACGGCACGAAGCCGAGTATCGCCTGCGCCCACAGCGAAAAGAACCCCACCGGCCCGGCGGCGACCACGTAGCCAAACCCCAGCACCATTGGCGAAACGAAAATAGGCACCAGAATCAGCGGCTCGATAACGCGCCTGCCGGGCAAATCGGTGCGCACCATCAAAAAGGCTAAAATCCCGCCCAGCGGAATGGCGATAATCACCAGTCCGAAGGCGAGAATAAACCCGCTTTTTAGCGCCTTATAGAAATCCGGGTCGGTAAAAATAAACTCAAAGGACTCGAGGCTCCACTCCTTCGACGGCGCAAAAAAGGGCGCGGAGAGAAAGCTTTGAATCACGATAAACGACAGCGGAACGTAGATAACCAGCGCGGTTATCAGCACCACAACGCCGCGCGGCAGGCTCTGCCACTTTCGGAGCAATGCATTCATGGGGCTTCCCTTAATTGTCGGATGGCGCTTCGCTTATCCGACCTACGAATGGCTTTAACTGTTGGACGGCGCTTCGCTTATCCGACCTACGAATGGCTTTAACTGTCGGATGGCGCTTCGCTTATCCGACCTACGGTTGGTTTTAACTGTCGGATGGCGCTTCGCTTATCCGACCTACGAATGGCTTTAACTGTCGGACGGCGCTTCGCTTATCCAACTTACGAATGGCTTTAACTGTTGGATGGCGCTTCGCTTATCCGACCTACGGTTGGTTTTAACTGTCGGATGGCGCTGCGCTTATCCGACCTACGGTTGGTTTTAACTGTCGGGCGGCGCTTCGCTTATCCGACCTACGGTTGGTTTTAACTGTCGGATGGCGCTTCGCTTATCCGACCTACGATTGGCTTTTAATGTCGGGCGGTTTTGTAGGGTGGATAAGCGAAGCGCCATCCACCGCCGGTGTTTTATTTCGCGGCGGCGGTGCGCCACTCTTTAATGTACTCGAGGCGTTTTTTTGGCTGCAGGTACTCAAGCAGGCTTTCGTCAACCGGAATCGGCTTGAGCGCGTTGCCGAACATTTTGGTCATGCCGTCGATATCGTTTTTGCCTTCGATATCGTTGCGAATTGAGGGGATATCCGCCTGATTTGCCAGAATGCTCTGGCCTTTTTCAGACAGCACGTAGTCCAGCCACAGCCTCGCGGCGTTGCCGTTCTGCGCCTGCTGGCTGATGAACGAAACGCGTGACAGCACGAGGGTGTAATCTTTCGGATAAGAGATGCCGAGCGAAGGATCGGTTTTAGCGCGCGCTTCGGCGTAGGAACCGAGGATATTAAAGCCAATCAGGTTTTCGCCAGACGACACGCGCTCCATCATGGTGCCGGTCGAGGACTGAACCGCCAGGCCGCCTTTAGCGACGTCGGCGAGCGTTTTAAAATAGTCAGGATCGGCCTTCGAATCCTGCACGGAAAGCATGAAGCCGAGTCCCGACTTTTCGATATCGTAGGTGGTGACTTTTTTGCTGAATTTGTCGGGCTGGCTGGAAATGAGTTTTGCCAGCGCGGTGTGGGAATCGGGGACTTCGCCTGCCGGGATCTGGCGCTTGTTATAGATAAACACCACCGGCTCGTAGGTTGTGCCGTAGGCCTTGTCCTTCCACACCGCCCATTTCGGCAGCTGGCCCTGCTCGGGGGATTTATATTCCTGCGCGTAGTCGACGGAGAGCTTGAGGCCCGTGTCCATCGACGAACTCCACACCACGTCGCCGCTGGTGCCGCCCGCCGCCTGTTCGCTGATATAACGGTTGTACAGCTCGGTGCTGTTCATGTCGTTATATTCAACCTTAATGCCGGGGTAGGCGGCCTCAAATCCCTGAATCAGCGGGCCTGCGGCCTTGGTATCCGTGGTTGAATAAATGACGACCTTGCCTTCTTTGGTCGCGGCGTCGACGATTTTTTGATAGTCGGCCGGGTAGCCCTGGGGTAACGCGGACAGGACGGAAGCCGACATCAGCACGGCGGTAGAGAGCAGAGAAAGATTTAATTTATTTAACATTATTATTGACCTTTAGTTTTACCGTGGTAACTAAAAATCAACATAGCGTGTCGCGTCGGCCAGACAATAGGGGCATCTTTTTAACTTCTGGATTTGTGATTCGCGGCTTTTTTTGGGCAATTAACACCATTAACACCACGAGACGACAGCCTAGCGCACGGCAGATTTCTTGCGGTACAGCCGCCGGGGATGGCCGATATTGCCGTACTGCATCTCGATGCCGATAAAACCCATCTCCACGCAGTATTCCAGATACCGGCGGCACGTCGTTTTGCTGATGCCGACCTCTTCCACAACCTGCTCAACGGACCAGTTCGCGTCCGGTCTGTCCGTGAAAATGCGCTGCACCTTATCCAGGGTGTTAGGCTCAATGCCTTTGGTAGAGGGCGAGGGCGGCGTATTGATCGTGGGTAGATTGTAGAGCCGGTCGAGCGCGCTTTGGTCGACAACCGTCACCTGGCGCAGGGTTTTGGCCAGCTGCATAAAACGCTCAAGCGAACTGCGCAGGCGATGAAACGACACCGGCTTGATGATGTAGTCGAACGCGCCGCTGCGCATGGCCTGGCTACAGGTCTGCATATCGCTCGCCGCGGTGATAAATATCACCGAACAATCGCAGTTTTTGAGCTGGGATGAGGCGATCAGCTCCACGCCCTGGCCGTCGGGCAGGAAGTTGTCGAGCAGCACCAGATGCGGCTGATGCCGCTCAATCAGCGCGCGCGCCTGCTCAATCGTCCCGGCAATGCCCACCACGCGCAGCCGAAAGTTTTGCTCGATGAAATCGCGGTGTAATCCGGCGAGATAGGGTTCGTCTTCCACGATGACGACATCAAAAAGCGTTCTATTATTCATGCTGTTGTCCTGCTGGCTCGTCTGGCAAGAAGGGAATAAAAACGGAAAAAATGGTGCCCTGCGGCCGGTTGTCGGCGACTTCGATGCTGCCCCCGGCCTGGCGCACGTAGCCCGCCACCAGGTACAGGCCAATGCCGTGATCGGACCCGGCCAGATCCCCGCCGTCCGTGGGCTTGCTGGTCACGCCCTGTTCGAAGATGTGCGGCTTTAGCGCATCGTTCACGCCGCATCCCCGGTCGGCCACTTCGATAAGCAGCTCCTGGTTTCTGTCGGAAATATAAAGTTCTACGGGAGCCGACGCCCGTGCGCTGAGGGTGGCATCCACGGCGTTATCCAGCAGATTGCCGATCACCGACAGCAGCGCCGTTTCGCTGATAGCGCGCGGGATTTGCGCCAGCTGGCAGGCGGGGTCGAAAGCCAGCTCAATGCCTTTTTCCCGCGCGCTAACGTATTTCCCCAGCAGCAGGCCGCACAGCGCGGGCGAGGTCACGTGGGCGGAAACAAAATCCAGCACCGACTGCGCGCCTTCGGACTGGGCCTGAATATAGCGCATCGCGTCGTCGTAGCGTTTCATCTGCAGCAGCCCCGCAAGCGTCGCCGTCCAGTTCAGCTGTTCGTGGCGCATGATGCGCAGGTTATCCGCGTAGCGCTTCACCTGGCTCAGCTGGCTGCTCAGGGTATTGATGTCGTTTTTATCGCGGAAGCTGAAAACCCATCCGCTTTCGGCATCGGGCTCAAGCTCGATCGGCACGCGGTTCACGATCACCTGCCGCTGGTTGAGCACGATTATCCTGTCGTGATGGCGGCGGCTTTCAGCCGTACCGGCCTCGCTAAAAAAGGCCGGTGGCAGTTGGATAACGTCCGTCAGCGGTTTGCCGAGCATCTCGTTTTCGGGGTGGTGAATATCCAGCAGATCCCGCGCGGCGTGGTTGATTAAAATCAGCTGCCTGTCGGCGTTAATGGCAAACACCCCTTCATACATCGCCTCGAGCAGCGCCTTCTGCTGGCGTACCAGCATCGCGATGTCTCTCGGCTCCAGCCAGAACATCTGCCTTTTTACGTTGCGGGTGAACATCCAGGAAAAAATAAACAGCAGCAACAGCAGCAGCAGACCGTACAGCGTCGCCTGCCAGAGCAGACGGGCGTTGATATTGGCGATATAAGAGGTGAGGTAGCCGATGGAAACGATGCCGATCACCTGATTATCGGCATCAAGTATCGGTGCCTTGCTGCGCAAAGAAACGCCGATACCGCCCAGGCGTTGGGAAATAATGGTCTTCCCCTGTAACACCTCGGCGTTATCGCCGCCAATCATCGGCAGATAAAGGCGTTCGGGGGATTCGGAGTGATAGAGGTGGCGCTCATTCACATCGCCAATCACAAAATAGCTGGCATCGCTTTGGTTGCGCAGCGGCTGAATCAGGCGCGCAATGCCTGGAACATCCCTGGCCGCGACCTTATCCGCCAGTCCCGGCATCAGCGCGATTTCACTGGCCTGCACGCGGGCGCGCTGCCCCAGATCGCGGTGAAGCTGGCGGTTGATAACATGATATAAAATGCCGCCCAGCAGCGCCAGCAGCAGGCACGAGAATCCTACCAGCGACAAAAAAAGCTTTACCTGAAACGGCAGTCTGCGGTTCATACCTTCCGTACCGGAAATAACAAAAAATTAACATTTGTGCAGACTAGCACGGCATTATCGGACGGGTAATAGACCCGTTGCAGAGTTGTGAAGTGGCTAAAGCCTTGGCGTTTTTGACGTGCAGCCTGAACACGGGTTTTAGCGGCGTGCGGATTTTACACTAAGCCTAAGTCAAACAATAAAAATCCATATCGGCAATTGTTGAATATATACACAAAAAGTATGTGTGATGATTTTTTGCCTTTATTTTTATCGAATTGCGGACGATATTTCGCCTTTTGTGCCTGCGCATAATTGAAACCTGCATCACAAAACCATCCGGTGCAGCAGTATCATCCATCTCTTCGCCCCTTTTCACCTGACGGGCACGGCGCAAGATCTCCTACCGTATGGGCAACCCATACTTTCCATAAAGGCAGGAGTTGTACGATGTCTTATGTCAGTGATGCCCCACAGATCCAGAGCTCGCACGAGCGCAAAGTTCGCCGTATGAACATGTTTGTTTCGGTCTCTGCCGCCGTGGCCGGGCTGCTCTTTGGGCTGGATATCGGCGTGATTGCCGGTGCCCTGCCTTTTCTGACCGATCACTTTTCGCTGACCAGCCGCGCGCAGGAGTGGGTGGTGAGCAGCATGATGCTGGGGGCCGCCATGGGCGCGCTGTTTAACGGCTGGCTGTCGCATCGTCTTGGTCGAAAATACAGCCTGCTGGTCGGCGCGATACTGTTTATCGCCGGTTCGCTTGGCTCGGCCTTTGCGACCAACCTCGAAATTCTTCTCTTTGCCCGCGTGATTTTAGGCGTCGCCGTCGGCATTGCCTCGTACACGGCGCCTTTATATCTGTCTGAAATGGCGGCGGAAAACGTGCGCGGCAAGATGATCAGCATGTATCAGCTGATGGTGACGCTGGGCATCGTGCTGGCGTTTTTATCCGACACCGCGTTCAGCTACAGCGGCAACTGGCGGGCAATGCTGGGGATACTGGCGCTCCCGGCGGTGGCTTTGCTGGCGATGGTGATTTTCCTGCCTAATAGCCCGCGCTGGCTGGCCGCGAAAGGGCAGCATGTCAAAGCAGAAGAAGTGCTGCGCATGCTGCGCGACACCTCGGAAAAGGCGCGTGAAGAGCTGAACGAAATTCGTGAAAGCCTGAAGGTCAAGCAGGGCGGCTGGTCGCTATTCAAAACCAACCGCAACGTCAGGCGCGCGGTGTTTCTCGGCATGCTGTTGCAGGCGATGCAGCAGTTCACCGGCATGAACATCATCATGTACTACGCGCCGAAGATCTTCGAAATGGCCGGGTTCAGCTCCACGCATGACCAAATGATTGCCACGGTCGTCGTTGGCTTAACCTTCATGTTTGCCACCTTCATTGCCGTGTTTACGGTCGATAAAAACGGCAGAAAGCCCGCGCTGAAAATCGGTTTTACCGTTATGGCGCTGGGTACGCTGGTGCTGGGCTACTGCCTGATGCAGGTGGAAAACGGCGCGAGCTCGGCCGGTTTATCCTGGCTGTCCGTCGGCATGACGATGATGTGCATCGCGGGCTACGCCATGAGCGCCGCACCCGTGGTGTGGATTCTGTGCTCCGAAATTCAGCCGCTGAAATGCCGCGATTTCGGGGTCACCTGTTCAACCACCACCAACTGGGTGTCGAACATGATCATCGGCGCAACCTTCCTGACGCTGCTGGATAACGTTGGGGCCGCCTCCACCTTCTGGATCTATACCGCGCTGAACCTGCTGTTCGTGGGCGTTACCTACTGGCTCATTCCGGAAACCAAGAACGTCACGCTTGAGCACATCGAGAAAAAGCTGATGTCGGGGGAAAAGCTTCGCAACATTGGGATTTAAGCTAAAGGCGGGTCAAACCCGCCTTTAGCCGTTACTTCTGATAGCGCGGAGCGGGCTGGCCGGTTCGCGCTGCGGCAAAGATCTCCAGCCGCGCGGCCTCGTAGGTATCCCACAACGTCACGTCATGCAGCGGCGGAATAGTTACCGCTTCCCCCTGATCCAAACCCGCCAGCGACGCGTCCACCATGTGCTCGGCGGTCATTACCGAGTCGGCAGGCAGCGAATCCACAGGCACCCCGGAAATACCCCAAATCTCGGTGGCCGTCGCCGCTGGCAGCACGGCCTGAATGCGCACGTGGGTTCCGGCGAACTCTTCCTGCAATCCGCGAGTAAAGTTCAGCACGTAGGCCTTGGTGCCGCTGTAAACGGCGCTTCCCGCGCGAGCGTGAAGGGCGAGAACGGAAGCGATGTTAATCAGCGTGCCCCCGTCACGAGCCTGGAACTGGCCCAGCGCGGCGAGGCTCAGGCGGGTTAACGAGGTAATGTTCAGCGCGATATCGGCCTGATGCAGCCCGGCGCTGCCGGAGATAAACGGCGCCATGTGGGCGGTTCCAGCGTTGTTGACCAGCACGCCGATTCGCTCGTTGCTTTGCAGCACGTCCTCGACGGCGCGAATGCCCGCGTCATCCCCTAGATCCGCGCGTAGCGTGCTGACCGCAACGCCATACTCGGCTTCAAATTTTCTCGCCAGCGCCTGAAGGCGATCTTCGCGACGCGCGACCAGCAGAAGGTCATAGCCGCGTGCGGCAAAACGATCGGCGTAGACCGCGCCAATGCCTGAAGACGCGCCGGTGATCAGTGCTACAGAACGGGATGTGGACATGGGGCATACCTCTAAAATGGCTGTGGGTTGGTGGTTTAATAATGAAACCAAATTAACGATAGTGAGAAAGGTTTTATTATGCAACCACTATGGGCGATTTTTTTTGCTTTTGTCGCCGGGCAGAAGGGAAGTTTAAATCGGGTGACGGCAGCAGCCGGAGCCACTGCCTTGAATTTTAAAGCGCAATCTCAGGGATGAGTGCGCTGCAGCGGTAGAATTTCATCTGCGGCCAGCTCGCGACCGTCCTGCGCCTGCGGCACCAGCTTGCGCAAAGGCTGGCGCTGGCGGGAATCCACCAGCACGCTGCACTGCTCTGCGCATTCGTACAGGTGCTCGCCGCCCCATTGTGACAGGGCGACCAGCACGGTTTGCAGCGCGCGGCCCTTATCCGTCAGCACGTATTCGTTCCATGCCGAGCCGTCGGCGGCGGGGCGCACCTCAAGAATTCCCTGTTCAACCAGCTGTTTCAGACGCTGGGTCAGCATGTTTTTGGCGATGCCGAGGTTTTTCTGGAATTCACCGAAGCGGGTCAGGCCGTTGAGCGCGTCGCGCACGATCAGCAGCGACCACCAGTCGCCGATGACGTCCAGCGTGCGGGCGACGGAACAGACGCTGTTCTCCATGCTTTTTCGTTTCATACGGCCTCCGGTTAACGATAATAGTTTAATTATAAAACTTATCGGCCGGGCGCGCCAACCCGCAATCCACCGTTTTGCGATCCCGTTACCGGGCGGGCGGCTTTTTTTCTGCCAAACTGTACGACGGCACTTTTGCTGCAATAACCTCTTGAGGAATAAGGAATGAATAAAAAAATCGTCGCCTCATTACTGGCCGTGGCCTGTTTTGCTCCGGGAATGGCGAATGCCGAAGCCGCTCCGGATGGGTATCAGCTTGAGCAGGTTCTGCTGATGAGCCGCCACAACCTGCGCGCGCCGCTGGCGAACAACGGCAGCGTGCTGGAACAGTCGACCGCGCAATCATGGCCTGAATGGGACGTGCCGGGCGGGCAGCTCACCACCAAAGGTGGCGTGCTGGAAGTGTACATGGGTCATTACATGCGTGAATGGCTGGCCGAGCAGGGGCTGGTGAAAAGCGGGGAGTGCCCAACGCCGCAAAGCGTTTATGCCTACGCCAACAGCCTGCAGCGCACCGTGGCGACCGCCCAGTTCTTTATCACCGGGGCGTTCCCCGGCTGCGACGTGCCCGTACACCATCAGGAAAAAATGGGCACCATGGACCCAACCTTCAACCCGGTCATCACCAACGACTCGCCGGAGTTCCAGCAGGCGGCGGTGAAGGCGATGGAGGCCCAGCGCGAGCACTACAAGCTTGAGGACAGCTACAAGCTGCTCGAGCAGGTCACCGACTTTAAGGATTCGCCAACCTGCAAAGAAAAACAGCAGTGTGACCTCACCGCTGCGAAGGACAAGTTTACCGCTAACGCCAAGGAAGAGCCGGGCGTGAGCGGCCCGCTGAAGGTCGGCAACTCGCTGGTGGACGCTTTCACGTTGCAGTATTACGAAGGATTCCCGCTTGACCAGGTTGCCTGGGGCCAAATCAAAACCGACCAGCAGTGGCGCGTGCTGTCACAGCTGAAAAACGGCTATCAGGACACGCTGTTCACCTCACCTGAAGTAGCGCGCAACGTCGCCGCACCGCTGGTGAAATACATCCAGAAGGCGCTGGCGGGTGGCGAAGCGAAGGGGCCGAAAATCACCCTGCTGGTTGGGCATGACTCCAACATTGCTTCGCTGCTGACCGCGATGGATTTCAAGGATTATCAGCTGCCGGAGCAAAACGAGCGCACGCCAATCGGCGGCAAAATCATGTTCCAGCGCTGGCACGACGCCAACAACAACCGCGAGCTGATGAAGGTGGAATACGTCTATCAGAGCAGCGAGCAGCTGCGCAACGGCGAAGTGCTGAGCCTGCAACAGCCGCCAAAACGCGTCACGCTGCAGCTTAACGGCTGCCCGACGGATGCGAACGGTTTTTGTCCGTGGGATAAATTCACCGAGGTGTTGAATAAGACGGTGGCAGAGAAGTAATTCACTGTGAAAGTCGGGTGGCGCTTCGCTTACCCGACCTATATTTGTCTGAATTGTAGGGTGGATAAGCGAAAGCACCATCCACCTGAAAGAACTAACCCCGCGGCATCGCGGGGTTTTTCACGCTAAACGTTTTTACGTTCGATGGTCTGTTCGCCCCAAAACAGCGAATCTTTATCCGTTTTCTCAAACGCCTTCAGCAGCACTTCATCGCTGCCTTCTTCCCAAATTTTCTCGGCGAGCTTTTCGTCGTACTTCGCCACTTCGAAAATAGCTTCCGCTATTTCAGGAGAAGTGTTGCGGAGGCTCGCCCATTCCCCGACGTGATGCGCTTTGGATTCTTGAGTTGGCATAGGCTTCTCCTTTCATTAATCGAATTGTTATTAACCGTGTCGTTATTAACCGTGCAGCTTGACCGCCAGGCCCGCTACGTATTCACCCTGATAGCGAGCGATGGACAGCTCCTCATTGCTCGGCTGGCGTGAACCGTCGGCACCGGCAATCGTTGTGGCACCGTACGGCGTGCCGCCGCGTACCTGAGAAACATCGAACAGCTCCTGCGCCGCATAGCCGATCGGCACAATGACCATCCCATGATGTGCAAGCGTAGTCCAGGTGGAGGAAATCGTGTGTTCCTGCCCGCCGCCGGTGCCGGTTGAGCTAAACACGCTGGCAAGCTTGCCGTAAAGCCCGCCGGACGCCCACAGGCCACCGGTCTGGTCGAGGAAGGTGCGCATTTGCCCGGACATGTTGCCGAAGCGGGTTGGGGTACCGAATATAATGGCGTCGTACTCTGCCAGCTCCTGCGGCGTGGCCTGCGGGGCATTTTGCGTCTTGCCGCCCGCTTTCAGGAAGGCTTCGGCCGACATGGTTTCGGGCACGCGTTTCACCGTGACTTCCACACCATCAACCTTCTGAGCGCCTTCTGCCACGGCGTGAGCCATGGTTTCGATATGTCCATACATGGAATAATAGAGCACCAGTACTTTTGCCATCTTTCTTCACTCCTCAAAGAACTGCAGCGTTTTGCAGCGGTACTTTAAAGATATGCCCTGTGCCGCAGAGTGCAAACCAGACTGCCTTTTCATTGATGCACCACAATCTTCCGGCAAAGCGCCGAAATGTAGCATTAGGTCACATTTTCAGAAGGTGATTATTTCGCCAAAAATAAGAATATCTTATGGGTTACGCCGTTTAAAAATTCAGTCTTTCCGGCGATTACATGTTGCGAAATATTACCGTTTACTGGTCAATTGGCCTCACTACACTAAGCTTAGTTCCACGCGGCAACGATGACGGCACAAGCCTCAGGCCGCGCGGTGAAAGAATCTCTCTTTTACTGAATGCAGAATGATGACTTAATAATTTCACCAATCTGGAGGTTAGAAATGGCAAACCATCGTGGTGGTTCAGGTAATTTCGCTGAAGACCGTGAAAGAGCATCAGAAGCAGGTCGTAAAGGTGGCCAGCACAGCGGCGGGAACTTTAAAAATGACCCGCAGCGCGCCTCTGAAGCAGGCCAAAAAGGGGGCAAAAACAGCCATGGCAGCAGTAGCGGTAACGGTAATAAAAGTAAGTAGCCTAAGCTAAAAGCGATTAGTCACCTGGTTTCACATCACGGCTGATTGCCCGTCCCGACCGCCGGACCTTTCCGGCGGTTTTTTATTTTCTCGCCCCCATTGCGCCCCCCGCTAACCGATCGCACTATAGTCGCCTCTCTTATTCATCCTCTGAATTCATGCTGGTAACGTCATGTCCGCATTGCTGCGCCGCTACGCCTTTTCCGTCAAACCTCAGGAAGCGATACTCATCCTGATTACCATGTTCTGGGGCGGAACCTTCCTTGCCGTGCAGTACGCGATGACCATGAGCGGGCCGTTCTTTTTCGTCGGCCTGCGTTTTGCGACAGCCGCCCTGGCCGTCGGGCTGCTGTCGCTGAAATCCCTGCGCGGGCTGACATGGCTTGAAGTGAAGGCGGGCGTGGCGATTGGGGTGTCAATCGCCATTGGCTACAGCATGCAGACCTGGGGGCTGCAAACCATTCCCAGCAGCAAATCCGCTTTTATCACCGCGATGTACGTTCCGCTGGTGCCGGTTTTGCAATGGGTTTGCCTGGGTAAAATGCCTGGGCTGATGTCGTGGATAGGCGTGGCGCTGGCGTTTGTGGGGCTGATATTTCTGGCCGGGCCGGAGGGCACGTCGCTTACGCTTGGCGCGGGCGAAATTATCACGCTGATAAGCGCCCTGGCGATTGCCGCCGAAATCATCATGATAAGCCTGTGGGCCGGGAAGGTGGACATCAAGCGCGTTACGGTCGTTCAGCTGGCAACCGCGTCGGTCGTGGCCTTTGCGACGATGGTGCCAGCCGGGGAGAGCGTTCCGCCGTTCAGCACGGGGCTGGTGGTCATCGCCCTCGGGCTTGGCATTTTCAGCGCTATTATTCAGGTGACGATGAACTGGGCGCAGCGCAGCGTTTCCCCGACCCGCGCCACGGTGATTTACACCGGCGAGCCGGTTTGGGCAGGCGTTTTCGGGCGTATTGCGGGGGAGCGTTTGCCGATGCTGGCGCTGCTCGGCGGCGCGCTGATCGTGCTTGGCGTACTGGTCAGCGAATTGAAGTTAAAGCGCAAGAAAGTTCAGGCGCGGGCGGTGACGGAAAACGATATATCGCAGCAGGGCTCCTGAAGCTGCCGCATTGGCGTAAAAATCCAGCACTCCCACGCGTACAAAGTTCAAATATATCGTTGAAAACATACGATTAAGCTATGCTTGAGGAATATCTTAGTAGGGGGTTCTCGCATGGCTGAAGGCGTATTACAAACCAAACAAACGGGGCGGCGATCGATCGCCGTAGCCGCCAAAAAACAGGCCATTCTGGCCGCAGGCCTGGAGTTCTTTTCTCAATACGGTATCCACGGCACCAGCCTTGAAAAGGTTGCCGAACGCGCCGAGGTGTCGAAAACCAACCTTCTCTATTATTACCCTTCAAAAGAAGCGCTCTATGTTGCGGTACTCAAGCAAATCCTCGATATCTGGCTCGCGCCGCTGCGCGCGTTCCGCGAGGATCTGGAGCCGCTGGTCGCCATCGGGGAATACATTCGCCTGAAGCTTGAAGTCTCGCGCGACTTTCCGCAGGCCTCGCGCCTGTTCTGCCTTGAAATGCTCCAGGGCGCGCCGCTGTTAAAAGAAGAGCTAACCGGCGACCTGAAAACCCTGGTTGAGGACAAGTCGGCGATTATCGCGGGCTGGGTGGCGAGCGGCAGGCTGGCGGCGGTCGATCCGCACCATCTGATCTTTATGCTGTGGGCCACCACGCAGCATTACGCGGACTTCGCAAGCCAGGTTGAGGCGGTGACGGGCAGCAGCTTGAGCAATGAGGACTTTTTCCGCCGCACGGTGGAAAACGTGCAGCGGATGATTATTGAAGGGATTCGGGTACGTTAATTTGGCTGGGGAGGGAAGACGCAGCTGACGTCGCCCTCTTCGCACTGAAGGGTGCTTTTCAGCAGTTCGGTGCGCTCGCGGGTTTTGTCCGCCATGCAGATGGCGTGAACCATCGGGTAGACCGAGCCGGTTTCCGCGCCCGAGCTTAGCAGCTCGCAGTCGGCATCACGAAAGGCAATCCACGCGTTTTGCGCCGCCTTGAGCTGCGTTTTCTGTTTGTCGTTTGCGCGCTTCATCACCTGCTGGTAGGTCTTATTCAGCTCGTCGTCCTGCTTTTTATATTCAGCGCCGTAGCACTGATTCATGTCCGCCTGCGAGGTAGCCGAGTCGCAGGCATCGGCCAGCGCGCCGGTGCTAAGCAGCAGGCCGCAAAGCGCGAGAATTAAGCGTTTTTTTATCACGATCAGATCCTTTTCGTAGGGGCGGGGAAAGCTCGCGCCACCCGCCGCAGTGGTTAAAAAGAGGGAGGCCGTTGGGCACTCCCTCATACCGAATCGAATTAACCTACGATAGCGAAGCCTTAGCCGATTGTCATCAGGCTGGCGTTGCCGCCCGCTGCGGCGGTGTTCACGCTCAGGGAACGCTCGACGTACAGACGTTCCAGCAGCAGGTTGGTTTCCTCCCGCGCAAAGCCCTGCACCGAAACAATCGCCCCTTCGCGAGCGGCCACTTTTTCGCACAGGCTGCGCAGCTGGTCGGAGTCGCCGTGGTAGATAACCGCGTCAAACCGCTGGCCGACGAGCGCTTCCGGTTTGGCAAAGTCGATCTTTTGCTGCACCACTGCCGGGAGCTGTTTCGCTAAATCACGATGGAGCCGATCGTCGGCCCACAGCGCGCGGCTGCCGACGCCGGTGACCGCCGACAGCTGAACCAGCGCATCCCGTTCGTTATCCGCCACGCAGAGCACGCGCTCGCGCGGCATCAGCGCGTAGGTGTTGCGCTCGCCCGTTGGCCCCGGCAGCTGGCGCAGCGTGCCGCTTTGGGCAAGCCGGGCGAAGCGTTCGCAGACGGCGTGGAGATCGCCACGGCTTGCCGCCCACTGCGTCAGCGCGCCGTGCGCTTCCTGAAGGTTAGCTTTTAACGTCGCGTCCACCGGCAGCTCGGCGTCGTGGCGGGTGAGGGTCGTTTGCAGCGCGCCTTCCGGGCGGTTAGCCAGCAGGCGATACAGATAAAGCGGGCCACCGGCCTTCGGCCCGGTTCCGGACAGGCCTTCGCCGCCGAACGGCTGTACGCCAACCACCGCGCCGACCATATTACGGTTCACGTACATGTTGCCGACGTGGGCGGAACCGGTCACTTGGGCAATGGTTTCGTCGATGCGGGTATGCACGCCGAGCGTCAGGCCGTAGCCCGCCGCGTTAATCTGCTCGATCAGAGACTCAAGGTTGTTACGGCTGTAGCGCACCACGTGCAGCACCGGCCCGAAGACCTCTTTTTGCATCTCGTCGAAGCTTTCCAGCTCGATAAGCGTTGGCGCGACGAAGGTGCCGCTTTGCCACTCTTTCATATCCTCGGCGTTTTCACGCGCGGCCTGGAAGATCTTGCGGCCTTTGCTGCGCATGGCCTGGATGTGCCGGTCAATATTCTCTTTTGCTTCGGCATCGATAACCGGGCCGATGTCCGTAGTCAGGCGGCCCGGGTTGCCCATGCGGCATTCCGCCATCGCGCCGCGCAGCATTTGCAGCGTGTGCTCGGCAACGTCATCCTGGATGCACAGCACGCGCAGGGCTGAACAGCGCTGGCCCGCGCTGTCGAAGGCGGAGGCCACCACGTCGACCACCACCTGTTCGGTCAGCGCCGACGAGTCGACGATCATCGCGTTCAGGCCGCCGGTTTCGGCGACGAGCGGCGTTGGGCGGCCCTGCGGGTCGAGGCGGTCGGCAATATTGCGTTGCAGCAGCGTTGCCACTTCCGTCGAGCCGGTAAACATGACGCCGCGCACGCGGGCGTCGCCGGTCAGTTGAGCACCGACCTTTTCGCCGCTGCCCGGCAGCAGCTGTAGCACGCCCGCAGGCACGCCTGCCTCAAGAAGGATTGCCACGCCCTGGGCTGCAATCAGCGGCGTTTGTTCGGCAGGCTTCGCCAGCACGCTGTTGCCCGCGGCCAGCGCGGCGGCAATTTGTCCGGTAAAGATCGCCAGCGGGAAGTTCCACGGGCTGATGCAGACCACCGGCCCCAGCGGGCGGTGCGTTTCGTTGTCAAAGTCGTCGCGCACCTGGCCCGCGTAGTAGCGCAGGAAATCGACCGCCTCGCGCACCTCGGCGATGGCGTTGCTGAAGGTTTTGCCCGCTTCACGCACCAGAATGCCGATCAGCTGCTGCATCTGGCCTTCCATGATGACGGCCGCGCGTTCGAGAATGGCGGCGCGCTCCTGCGGCGGCGTGGCAAACCAAATTGGCGCGTTGTTCACCGCGCTTTCCAGCGCGCGGGATACCTCGTCCTGGGTTGCTTCACGCATATAGCCGACGATGTCGTTGGGTTCCGCAGGGTTCTTCACCGGCACCATGTCGCCGGGATTCACGGCTTCTTCAAGGATCGGCAGCGCCTGCCATTTTTGCGCCGCGCTGTTGAGCAGGGCGGAAGAGAGCGAGGCAAGGCGGTGTTCGTTGGCGAGATCCAGGCCGCTGGAGTTGCTGCGGCCCGCGCCGTAGAGATCCTTCGGCAGCGCGATTTTCGGATGCGGCAGGCCAAGCTGGCCCTCTTTTCCGGCAAGCGCTTCGGTGGCGGTCACCGGGTCAGCAACCAGCTCGTCGAGCGGCAGCGTGGCGTCGGCGATACGGTTAACGAAGGAGGTGTTCGCGCCGTTTTCCAGCAGGCGGCGCACCAGGTAGGCGAGCAGCGTTTCGTGCGTGCCAACCGGGGCGTAAATTCGGCACGGGCGGTTGAGCTTGCCGTCGGCAATTTTCCCCACCACCTGGTCGTAAAGCGGCTCGCCCATGCCGTGCAGGCACTGGAATTCGTACTGGCCGGGGTAGTAGTTTTGCCCGGCGAGGTTGTAAATCGCCGCCAGCGTATGGGCGTTGTGGGTGGCGAACTGCGGATAAATCAGGTTCGGCACCGCCAGCAGCTTTTTCGCGCAGGCGAGATAGGAGATATCGGTGTACACCTTGCGGGTGTAGACCGGGTAGCCTTCCAGGCCGTCCATCTGGGCGCGCTTGATTTCGCTGTCCCAGTAGGCGCCTTTCACCAGGCGGATCATCAGGCGGCGACGGCTGCGGGTGGCGAGATCCACCAGGTAATCAATCACGAACGGGCAGCGTTTCTGGTAGGCCTGAATCACAAAGCCGATGCCGTTCCAGCCCGCCAGTTCCGGCTCGAAGCAGAGTTTTTCCAGCAGGTCGAGGGAGATTTCCAGGCGGTCGGCCTCTTCGGCGTCGATGTTAATGCCGATGTCGTACTGGCGGGCCAGCAGGGTCAGCGACTTCAGGCGCGGGTACAGTTCGTCCATCACGCGGTCGTACTGCGCGCGGCTGTAGCGCGGGTGCAGCGCGGAAAGCTTGATGGAAATCCCGGGCCCTTCATAAATCCCGCGGCCGTTGGAGGCTTTGCCGATGGCGTGGATCGCCTGCTGGTAGGAAACCATGTAGGCCTGAGCGTCGGCTGCGGTTAGCGCGGCTTCGCCGAGCATGTCGTAGGAGTAGCGGAAGCCTTTCTCTTCCAGCTTGCGGGCGTTGGCCAGCGCCTCGGCGATGGTTTCACCGGTAACAAACTGCTCGCCCATCAGGCGCATCGCCATGTCTACGCCTTTGCGGATCAGCGGCTCCCCGCTCTTGCCGATGATGCGGTTCAGCGAGTGGGAGAGGCTGGCTTCGTTATGCGTGGAGACCAGGCGGCCGGTAAACAGCAGACCCCAGGTGGCGGCGTTGACGAACAGCGACGGGCTGCGGCCAATGTGCGAGTGCCAGTTGCCGTTGCTGATTTTGTCGCGGATCAGCGCGTCGCGCGTGGCTTTGTCCGGAATGCGCAATAAAGCTTCTGCCAGGCACATCAGCGCCACGCCTTCCTGCGAGGAAAGCGAGAATTCCTGCAGCAAACCTTGTACCATGCCCGCCCGGCCGGAGGCGCTCTTCTGGTTGCGCAGTTTTTCGGCAAGCTGGTAGGCCAGTTTGTGGGTTTGTTCGGCGATAGGCGCAGGCAGGCGGGCCTGTTCCAGAATCATCGGCACGGCGTCGGTTTCCGGGCGACGCCAGGCGGCGGTAATCGCCGCGCGGCTGACGGACTGCGGCAGAATCTGCTCGGCAAAGTCGAGGAAAGGCTGGTGCGCTTCGTCGGCCACCGGGGCCGCTTCCTCGCTTTCGTTAGCCGCGCCCAGCAGCAGGGCGGGCAGCTCCGGCAGCTCGTCATTATTTTCCAGGCGTTCAAGGTAGCTGAAGATTGCCTGTTTGATAAGCCAGTGCGGGGTGCGGTCAATGCGCGTGGCCGCGTGCTTTATACGTTCGCGCGTCGCTTCGTCGAGCTTAACACCCATGGTAGTAGTGCCCATGCCGGTAACTCCTTGTCCCGTCATCCTTCGAGCCGCAGGATGTTGGCTACAGGAACTCACCCCGGTCACTTACTTAAGTAAGCTCCTGGGGATTCATTCCTTTGCCGTCTACCTGCAGCTCGAAGGATTTAGGGAATAAATAGTGGGTTAATAAAAGTTATGCGGCAATATCTATCATGTTGCAACTTTGTGCAACCTTGTTAAATGTGAGCCAGTTAACAGGCCGGGAAAAGAGTGAATTGTTAAAACTTAAATAAGAAAACGATCTGCCTGATTATTGGCGGACAGGGCCAATAAGCGGTCATAGTTAACACTTTTTTAAGGTGCAACCGCTAAAAGCGTGAGCAAGTGCAACCTACGTAGAAAAGCTATTTTTTGTGTGGTGAATTTCTTGTGAATGCCGTGTTAAAACACTTGTGATTGAAAATAGTTTCGGGCAGGGTTCAGGCGCGAAATAAAAGCCAATAACTAGCCGCGCCACGTTCCGGTGCGGCAATGCCGGGTGCAACCGGCAACATAATGGAGAATATGCATGACCATGAGTACACCGATGCTGGTGACTTTCCTTGTTTATATCTTTGGCATGATATTGATAGGGTTTATCGCCTGGCGCTCAACCAAAAACTTCGATGATTATATTCTTGGCGGCCGCAGCCTCGGCAGCCTGGTCACCGCGTTATCCGCCGGTGCATCCGATATGAGCGGCTGGCTATTAATGGGCTTGCCCGGCGCGATATTTATTTCCGGTATTTCTGAAAGCTGGATTGCGATTGGTTTAACCGTCGGCGCCTATATTAACTGGAAGCTGGTGGCGGGCCGTTTGCGCGTGCATACCGAAGTTAACAATAACGCCCTGACGCTGCCGGATTATTTCACCGGGCGCTTCGAAGATAAAAGCCGCCTGCTGCGCATTATCTCTGCGGTGGTTATTCTGCTGTTCTTCACTATTTATTGTGCGTCGGGCATTGTCGCCGGGGCGCGTCTTTTCGAAAGCACCTTCGGTATGAGCTACGAAACCGCCCTGTGGGCCGGTGCCGCAGCAACCATCATTTATACCTTTGTCGGTGGATTCCTGGCGGTAAGCTGGACCGACACCGTGCAGGCCAGCCTGATGATTTTCGCGCTGATTCTTACGCCGGTGATGGTGATTATGGCGGTCGGCGGCTTCGACGATTCGCTGGTGGTCATCAAGCAAAAAAGCATCGAGAACGTCGATATGCTGAAGGGCTTGAACTTTGTGGCCATCGTTTCGCTGATGGGCTGGGGGCTAGGCTACTTCGGGCAGCCGCACATTCTGGCGCGCTTTATGGCGGCAGATTCCCACCACACCATCGTCAACGCTCGCCGTATCAGCATGACGTGGATGATTCTCTGCCTGGCCGGTGCCTGCGCCGTGGGCTTCTTCGGCATCGCCTACTTTAGCGATAACCCGTCCCAGGCGGGCGCGGTGACCCAGAACGGCGAGCGCGTCTTCATCGAGCTTGCACAGCTGCTGTTTAACCCGTGGATTGCGGGCGTGCTGCTGTCGGCGATTCTGGCGGCGGTAATGTCGACGCTGAGCTGCCAGCTGCTGGTGTGTTCAAGCGCGATTACTGAAGATCTGTACAAAGCCTTCTTCCGCAAAAACGCGGGCCAAAAAGAGCTGGTGTGGGTAGGGCGCGCGATGGTGCTGGTGGTTGCGCTGATTGCGATAGCGCTTGCCGCGAATCCTGAAAACCGCGTGCTGGGACTTGTGAGCTACGCGTGGGCGGGCTTCGGCGCGGCGTTTGGCCCGGTTGTGCTATTCTCGGTTATGTGGTCACGCATGACGCGCAACGGCGCGCTGGCGGGCATGGTGATCGGCGCGGTGACGGTCATCGTCTGGAAGCAGTTCGCGTGGCTGGGCCTCTACGAAATCATTCCTGGCTTCGTGTTTGCCAGCATCGGGATCGTGGTAGTGAGCCTGCTTGGCAAGGCACCGTCTACCAGCATGCAGAAACGCTTTGCCGAAGCGGATGAGTTCTACCGTTCGGCTCCTCCGAGCAAGCTGCAGGCGGAGTAGCTTAACGCATAGGTCGGGGAGGCGAACGTCGGGTGGCGGCTTACGCCTTACCCGACCTACGAAAATGCGGCATCGTATGGCTCGTAGGGTGGATAAGCGATAGCGCCATCCACCGGAAAATGCCGACCCCATCGTTCTCAAGCTGGCAATGCCAGCTTTTTTTACATCTCGATATAATTCCCATCACAATCTTCTTGTATTTCCATTCACGGTAATGATAATCACTATCGTTCTTTTTTACTTTTCTTTACGTCATTTGACCAGATTTCACAATTGAGGTGTCAGGAATGTTTGTTCCGTTTCTCATCATGTTACGCGAAGGGCTGGAGGCGGCGCTGATCGTAAGCCTCATCGCCAGCTACCTAAAGCGCACCCAGCGCGGTCAATGGATTGGCGTAATGTGGATTGGCGTGGTGGCCGCCGCCGCCCTCTGCCTGGCACTAGGGATCTTCATCAACGAAACGACCGGCGAGTTCCCGCAAAAAGAGCAGGAGCTGTTCGAAGGCATCGTGGCGGTAGTCGCCGTGGTTATTCTCACCTGGATGGTGTTCTGGATGCGCAAGGTGTCGCGCAACGTCAAGGTTCAGCTTGAACAGGCGGTGGATAACGCCCTGCATAGCAAAGGCAGCCACGGCTGGGCGCTCATCCTGATGGTGTTTTTCGCGGTGGCGCGAGAAGGGCTTGAGTCGGTGTTCTTCCTGCTTGCGGCCTTTCAGCAGGACGTGGGCATCATGCCGCCGCTGGGCGCGATGCTGGGCCTGGCAACGGCGGTCGTGCTTGGCTTTATGATCTACTGGGGCGGCATTCGCCTGAATCTTGGTGCGTTTTTCAAATGGACCAGCCTGTTTATCCTGCTGGTTGCGGCAGGCCTTGCCGCGGGGGCGATTCGCGCCTTCCACGAGGCCGGGCTGTGGAACCATTTCCAGGACATCGCGTTCGATCTCAGCAACGTGCTTTCTACGCACTCCCTGACCGGGACGCTGCTGGAGGGGATCTTTGGCTATCAGGAAGCGCCAACCGTCAGCGAAGTGGCGATGTACTTTATCTATCTGATTCCGGCGCTGGTGCTGTTTGCCATGCCGCCGCGCCTGAACAATCAGGCGACGAATAGCGCTCGATAACATTATTGTGGCGGGCCTCCGCCACTTAGTTACAACATACTAATCTTTGTAAGGGATTGGCCATGACTCCACACTTCCGTGTTAAAGCTTTGCAACTCGCTTTGTTTGCCCTTATTTCCGCCGCTTCTGCCGCGCAGGCCGCCGATATTCCGCAGGTTAAAGTTACGGTCACCGATAAACAGTGTGAGCCGATGAATATCACCGTGAACGCCGGAAAAACCCAGTTCCTTATTCAGAACAACAGCCAGAAAGCGCTGGAGTGGGAGATCCTGAAAGGGGTGATGGTGGTGGAAGAGCGTGAAAACATCGCGCCAGGCTTCTCGCAAAAAATGACCGCCAACCTGCAGGCGGGCGAGTACGACATGACCTGCGGCCTGCTGAGCAACCCGAAAGGCAAGCTGATAGTTAAAGCGGCGGGCGACCAGGCGGCACCGAAAAACGATCTGATGGCGCTGAGCGGCCCTATTACCGAATACAAAGCCTACGTGACCGCAGAAGTGGCCGAGCTGGTCAAAGGCACTAAAGCCTTTACCGACGCGGTGAAGGCCGGGGATATCGAAAAGGCGAAAGCCCTGTACGCGCCGACGCGCCAGCACTACGAGCGTATCGAACCTATCGCCGAGCTGTTCTCTGACCTGGACGGCAGCATCGATGCCCGTGAAGACGACTATGAGCAGAAGGCGAACGATCCTAAATTCACCGGCTTCCACCGCCTGGAAAAAGCGCTGTTTGGCGACAACTCCACGAAGGGCATGGAAAAATACGCCGAGCAGCTGAACGCCGACGTGCTGGATCTGCAAACGCGCATCTCCGAGCTTGCCTTCCCGCCGAGCAAGGTTGTGGGCGGGGCCGCGGGCCTGATTGAAGAAGTGGCCGCCAGCAAAATCAGCGGTGAAGAAGACCGCTACAGCCACACCGACCTGTGGGACTTCCAGGCCAACGTCGACGGCGCGCAGAAAATCGTTAACCTGCTCCGCCCGCTTTTGAGCAAAGAGAACGCGCCGCTGCTGGCGAAGGTCGATGCCAACTTCAAGAAAGTCGACGCTATTCTCGCCAAGTACAAAACCAAAGACGGCTTTGAAACCTACGATAAGCTGACCGATGCCGACCGCAACGCGCTGAAAGGGCCGGTCACGGCGCTTGCTGAAGATCTGTCTCAGCTGCGCGGCGTGTTGGGCCTGGACTAAGTTAGATGCAAGAGAAAACGAAACGTGACGCGCATCAGCCCGCGCGTCGCAAACTGCTGAAAACGCTGGGCGCCCTGGGGGGCGCTTTTGCCGTTGCCGGTGGCTGCCCGGTGGCCCACGCGGCTAAAACCGAAACCTCGCCCGGCACGCTGCCCCCCGACGCACGCATGGAAAAGCAGCCGTTCTACGGGTTGCATCAGGCAGGCATTCTGACACCGCAGCAGGCATCAATGATGCTGGTGGCCTTCGACGTGCTGGCGGCAGATAAAGCCGACCTTGAACGCCTGTTCCGTCTGCTATCCTCCCGCTTTGACTTCCTGACCACCGGGGGGGCGGCGCCCCAAACGCCGAATCCGCGTATGCCGCCGATGGACTCCGGCATTCTCGGCGCGGAAATTTTCCCCGATAACCTGACTATCACCCTGTCCGCAGGCGCGACGCTGTTCGACGAACGCTTTGGCCTGAACGCCCACATGCCGAAAAAGCTGCAAAAAATGACGCGTTTCCCGAACGACTCGCTGGATGCCAGCCTGTGCCACGGCGATCTGCTGCTGCAAATCTGCGCCAACACCGCGGATACGGTCATTCACGCCCTGCGCGATATCATCAAGCACACGCCGGACCTGCTGAGCGTTCGCTGGAAGCGTGAAGGCTTTATTTCCAACCACGCCGCGCGCAGCCGTGGCAAAGAAACGCCTATCAACCTGCTGGGATTCAAAGACGGCACCGCCAATCCCGACAGCAGCAACCGGCCGCTGATGGACGACGTGGTGTGGGTCACGAAGGGGCAGGGCGAACCGGCATGGGCGACGGGCGGCAGCTATCAGGCCATTCGTATCATCCAGTTCCACGTTGAATCCTGGGACCGCACGCCGCTCAAGGAGCAGCAAACCATCTTTGGCCGCGAGAAGCACAGCGGCGCGCCGCTCGGCATGAAGAACGAGCACGACGAGCCGGACTACGCCGCCGACCCGGAAGGCAACGTTATCGCGCTGGATGCCCACATTCGCCTTGCGAACCCGCGCACCAAAGAAACCCAGTCGAACCTGATGATGCGCCGGGGATACAGCTATTCGCTGGGCGTGTCGAAATCGGGCCAGCTTGATATGGGCCTGCTGTTCGTTTGCTATCAGCACGATCTTGAGAAGGGTTTTCTCGCGGTGCAAAAGCGCCTCAACGGGGAAGCGCTGGAAGAGTACGTGAAGCCGATCGGCGGCGGGTATTTCTTCGCCCTGCCGGGCGCGGTGGATAAACAGCATTATCTGGGGCAGGGGCTTATTGAGGCCTGAATATCTAGATTCCCCCTCACCCTAACCCTCTCCCACGGGGAAAGGGGACCGCTCGATTATCGCCCTCTCCTGGGGGAGGGGGCCGGGGCGAGGGCGTCGGTAGCTTCGTCCTGTCCCAATTCTTTCCCTGCTAATTTTTCATTTGCTAACAATTCACCCGCAAAATCATGCATTAGTATTACCTATGAGCATCTCATTGATATAAAACTGTAATATAACTGTGACATAACATCTGCAGTCGCGCCGCGCGTCGCTTATGTTGATTTTAAGTAAAAATCATGTTGCATTTTAGATAAATTTTGATGTACTTAAAGACATGAGCGGTAGTTCCCGGCTGTGAAGTTCAATCACAATGGAGATCGCGAATGGTAGGGTCCTGTACTGGACGGCTCAAAAAACATCTTACCCGCACGAATCAGCGCGGAGGCTTATCCTCCGGCTTCGCTATCTTCACCGCTAAATTTCCTGATTCCACATCAACTCAATGTGTCAACGATGCGCTAAGCGGCGCTTGTCGTCTAACTGGTGCATCATCTCAACCGGCAGTTCATGGCTTAAAAGGAAGCCAAACCTCATCCGTTAGTAAGCATAATCGCGTCCCTTCTGGTGACGCGGGCAATGAAACCAACTGTAAGGTGCCATCCATGGGAAGACAGAAAGCAGTGATCAAAGCTCGTCGTGAAGCAAAACGTGTGCTGAGACGGGATTCACGAAGCCATCGGCAGCGTGAAGAGGAATCGGTCACCACGCTTGTGCAGATGAGCGGCGTTGAATCTATTGGCATGGCGCGGGATTGCCGTGATAACTCGCCAATAGCCGCGCGTAACGAGGCTCAGGAGCACTATCTTAATGCCATCGAGAGAAAACAGCTGATATTCGCAACCGGGGAAGCAGGATGCGGTAAAACCTATATCAGCGCGGCGAAAGCCGCTGAGGCCCTGATACATAAGGATGTCGACAGGATTATAGTCACCCGCCCGGTCCTGCAAGCTGACGAAGATCTCGGCTTCTTGCCCGGGGATATTTCGGAAAAATTCGCGCCGTACTTCCGCCCGGTTTATGACATCCTGGTGCGGCGGTTAGGTTCGTCTTTCATGCAGTACTGCCTGCGTCCCGAAATCGGTAAAGTAGAGATTGCGCCGTTCGCCTATATGCGCGGGCGTACCTTTGAAAATGCGGTGGTGATTCTTGATGAGGCGCAGAATGTCACCGCAGCGCAAATGAAAATGTTCCTGACGCGCCTTGGGGAAAACGTGACCGTTATCGTCAACGGCGACATCACGCAGTGTGATTTACCTGCGGGTGTGCAGTCAGGCCTGAGCGATGCGTTAGCGCGTTTCGAAGAAGATGAAATGGTCGGTGTTGTCCGTTTTGGCAAACAGGATTGCGTCCGCTCGGCCCTCTGCCAGCGTACCTTGAACGCCTACGACTGATTCCTGGTGTGAATAATTTTAAAAGCCCAAACCTGGTTTGGGCTTTTTTCTTTGCGCGAATTATTTGCCCGAAATGTGAGGGGAGTCATAAGGAATGGTCAAGGAGAGACAATTTTTGGTTAAGCAGAATTATCCCCGCCTGGAGTGATGCCGTATACTCAACTCAAGCAGAGACAATCAGTACTTTTTAATTTTTGGCTATTGGCCCGTCATCGAACCAGACAAAGAAGGACATTTGTCCAGACTGCAACCTATCAAGAATACGAGGATTTCGTTATGGAAAAGAAAGTCATCTATCTATTTTGCTCCGCTGGCATGTCCACCTCCCTGCTGGTTTCTAAAATGAAAGCGCAGGCGGAGAAGTATGACGTACCGGTTATTATCGAAGCCTATCCTGAAACCCTGGCGGGTGAAAAAGGCACCAATGCGGACCTTATTCTGCTCGGTCCACAAATTGCCTATATGCTGCCAGAAATTAAAAAAGTCTTACCGGGTAAAACCGTTGAAGTTATTGATTCAGCCATGTACGGCAAAATTGATGGGCTGGGTGTCCTGAAAGCAGCTGTCGCGTCGATCAAAAAAGCAGCAAACAGTTAATTTTAAATATTGTTTTATTTTCCCGTCAAAGAAGACCTTACACACCCCTGGCCGCCTGCTGGCGGCATTAAAGGAAACTGCAAATGAGTAAAGTCATTGATTCACTTGAAAAGGTACTCCTACCTTTTGCCGTCAAAATAGGAAAGCAGCCGCACGTTAACGCAATTAAAAATGGCTTTATTAAGTTAATGCCGTTAACGCTCGCGGGGGCAATGTTTGTTCTTATCAATAACGTATTTTTAAGCTTTGGTGCTGGCTCATTCTTTTATTCTTTAGGTGTTCGGCTAGATCCCTCGACCATTGAAACCCTTAATGGGTTAAAAGCCATCGGCGGCAATGTGTACAACGGTACACTGGGTATTATGTCTCTGATGGCTCCCTTTTTTATCGGGATGGCATTAGCTGAAGAAAGAAAAGTCGACCCAATGGCCGCGGGTTTGTTATCCGTCGCTGCATTTATGACCGTTACGCCTTATAGCGTGGGCGAAGCCTATGCCGTTGGCGCTAACTGGTTAGGCGGTCAAAATATTATCTCCGGTATTATTATTGGCCTGGTCGTTGCGGAAATCTTCACCTTTATTGTTCGTCGCAACTGGGTTATTACGCTGCCGCCAAGCGTGCCGACTTCGGTATCGCGCTCTTTCTCGGCGATTATTCCCGGCTTTATTATTCTGTCGATCTTCGGGATTATTTCCTGGCTGCTCGCCAACCACGGCAGCAACTTCCACCAGATCATCATGGACTCCATTTCGACTCCGCTGGCGTCAATGGGTGCGGTTGTGGGCTGGGCGTACGTTATCTTCAACTCCCTGCTGTGGTTCTTCGGGGTGCATGGTTCACTGGCGCTGACCGCGCTGGATAACGGCATCATGACGCCTTGGGCGCTGGAAAACATCGCTATCTATAACCAGTATGGTTCGGTGCAGGCCGCGATTGACGCAGGCAAAACCTTCCACTTCTGGGCGAAACCAATGCTCGACTCCTACATCCTGCTGGGTGGTTCCGGGGCGACCTTGGGTCTTATCATCGCAATCTTCATCGTGTCACGACGCGCTGACCATCGTCAGGTGGCTAAGCTGGCGCTGCCTTCCGGCATCTTCCAGATTAACGAGCCAATCCTGTTCGGTCTGCCAATCATCATGAACCCGGTTATGTTCATCCCGTTCGTGCTGGTCCAGCCGATTCTGGCCGCCATCACGCTTGCGGCGTACTCCATGGGCATCATCCCGCCGGTCACTAACCTTGCACCTTGGGTTATGCCAACCGGGCTGGGCGCCTTCTTCAACTCAAACGGCAGCATTGCGGCCCTGGTCGTCGCGCTGTTCAACCTGGGTGTTGCGACGCTGATTTACATGCCGTTCGTCATCCTGTCGAACAAGGCGCAGGCGGTCATTGAAGAAGAAGAAAGCGAAGAAGACATTGCGAACGCACTGAAATTCTAATCACCGGATGCTGGGGAGGACACCGCCTCCCCAGTGCCAACAGACTTACTGTAGAGAGAAGAAGATGTTTGATTTAGACAGCATTGTAGAAACTGAAGACGAAGTGCAGGACCTCGAAGAAGTGGTTATGGGGTTAATCATCAACTCCGGGCAGGCCCGCAGCCTGGCCTACGCCGCGCTGAAGAAAGCCAAAGAAGGCAATTTCCCGGAAGCGAAAGAATTAATGTCGAAGTCCCGCCTGGCGCTGAACGAAGCGCACCTGGTGCAGACCAAGCTGATTGAAGGCGACCAGGGCGAAGGCAAAACCAAAGTAAGCCTGGTGCTGGTACACGCGCAGGACCACCTGATGACCTCCATGCTGGCCCGCGAGCTGGTGACGGAACTCATTGAGCTTCACGAAAAAATAAAATAACGTATGGAGCAATAATGCAGCCACAGGTATTGAGTATGGAAATCCAGACAGCACGCGAAAATCAACTCTTCGACGGTCAAAATTTCCATGTGTTTATCTACAACAAGGTAGAAAGCATCTCCGGGCTGCACGAGCATGATTATTACGAGTTTACCGTCGTGCTCACCGGACGTTATTATCAGGATATTAATGGTAAGAGGGTGCTGTTAGAACGCGGCGATTTTGTTTTTATCCCGCTGGGTTCCAATCACCAAAGCTTTTATGAATTTGGCGCGACCAGAATATTAAACGTCGGGATCAGCAAAGCATTTTTTGAACAGCACTATTTACCTTTATTACCGCAGCGTTTTGTCGCATCACAGGTTTATCAAATTAAGAATGAGTTTCTCGCTTATATTGAATCCGTGATTGCCTCGCTGCATTTCAGAAACGGTGAATTTAACGAGTTTCTGGAAGTCGTAACGTTTTACGTGGTGAACCGCCTGCGGCACCACCGTGAATCGGAAGTCACCACGGACGTGCCGGTCTGGCTGAAGGTGGCCGTCGAGAAGATGCACGATAAATCGCGCTTTGGCGATAAGGCGCTGGCGAATATGGTCGAGTTGTCGGGCAAGTCTCAGGAATACCTGACCCGCGCTACGCAGCGCCATTACGGTAAAACGCCGATGCAAATCATCAATGAAATACGCATTGATTTTGCCAAGAAACAGTTAGAAATAACCAATTACTCGGTCACTGATATTGCTTTTGAATCTGGTTATAGCAGCCCGAGTATGTTTATTAAAAACTTTAAGAAATTAACGTCATTCACACCAAAGCATTACCGCAAGCAATTGTGTAGCATCAATTAGCCTGTGGCTGAATGAATGTAGGTTCAGATATTTAATCTTCACTCTTTAATTTATATACGCTAAATAATTCGAGTTGCAGATAGGCGGCAAGGAAGTGAATCCTCAGGAGCTTACTTTATTAAGTGAATGGGGTGAGGGAGTGCAGCCAACACCCCTGCAGCTTGAAGCATGAAGGGTATATCGCGGTTTTTAATTAGCAGTGCAATGATATTGTACGGGAGTCCCTATGAGTAAAAAACTGAAAGTCGTCACTATCGGTGGCGGAAGTAGCTACACCCCTGAATTACTTGAAGGCTTTATTAAACGCTACGATGAATTGCCGATTACCGAACTGTGGCTGGTCGACGTTGAAGCCGGTAAAGAGAAGCAGGATATTATTTTCGACCTCTGTCTGCGCATGGTTGAGCGCGCGGGCGTTCCCATTACCATCCACAAAACCCTTAATCGCCGCGAAGCCTTGGTTGACGCTGATTTCGTCACCACCCAGCTGCGCGTAGGGCAGCTGAAAGCGCGCGAGCTTGACGAACGCATCCCGCTTAGCCACGGCTATCTGGGTCAGGAAACCAACGGCGCGGGCGGCCTTTTCAAAGGTTTGCGCACCATTCCGGTGATCTTCGACATCATCAAAGACGTGGAAGAAATCTGCCCGTACGCCTGGGTGATTAACTTCACCAACCCGGCCGGTATGGTGACCGAAGCGGTGTTCCGTCACACCAACTTCAAAAAGTTTATTGGCGTTTGCAACATCCCGGTCGGCATGAAGATGTTTATCCAGGACGTGCTCAAAGTGCAGCCAGAAGACGATTTAGGCATCGATCTGTTCGGCCTGAACCATATGGTGTTTATCAAAGACGTGCTGGTGAACGGTGAATCCCGCTTCGCCGAGCTGCTCGACGGCGTGGCTTCCGGCACGCTGAAGGCCAGCGGCGTAAAAAACATCTTCGACCTGCCGTTCAGCGAAGGGCTGCTGCGCTCCCTGAATCTGATCCCATGCTCTTACCTTCTTTATTACTTCAAGCCGAAAGAGATGCTCGCCATTGAAATGGGCGAGTTCTACAAAGGCGGCGCGCGCGCCTCGGTTGTGCAAAAGGTCGAGAAGCAGCTTTTCGAGCTGTATAAAGACCCTGAGCTTAACGTGAAGCCAAAAGAGCTGGAGCTGCGTGGCGGGGCGTACTATTCCGACGCGGCCTGTGAAGTGATCAGCGCAATCTACAACGATAAGCAAACCGAGCACTACGTGAACTTCCCGCACAAGGGCCATATTGATAATATCCCTGCCGACTGGGCTATCGAAATGACCTGCACCATTGGCCGCGATGGCGCAACGCCGCACCCGCGCGTTAAGCACTTCGATGAAAAAGTCCTTGGGCTTATCTACACCATCAAAGGCTTTGAAATCGCGGCGAGCAAGGCGGCCCTGAGCGGCGAGCTGAACGATGTGCTGCTGGCGCTGAACCTCAGCCCGCTTATCAGTTCCGATAAAGACGCTGAAAAGCTGGCGCGTGAAATGCTGCTGGCCCACGAAGCGCTTTTGCCGAATTTTGCGCAGACGATTGCCGCTCTGAAATAGTCCTTCTGGCCCTCCGATAAAGAGGGCCTTTTTATGGAGCGCATATGGAAAAATTACTGATCGTAAACGCCGATGATTTTGGGCTTTGCAAAGCGCAAAACTACGGGATTATCGAAGCGTTCAAAAACGGCGTGGTGACGTCGACCACGGCGATGGTTAACGCTGCGGGCATCGAGCACGCGGCGGCGCTGAGCGCGGCATACCCTAAACTTGCGGTTGGGATGCACTTCGTGCTGACGCTTGGCCGCCCGCTGACCGCGATGCCGGGGCTGGTACGTGAGAAGGGCGAGCTGGGCAAGTGGATTTGGGAACAGGCCGAGGCGGGTAAACTGCCGCTCGACGAAATTAAGCAGGAGCTGGAGTGCCAGTTTGCGCGTTTCATCGAACTTTTTGGCCGCATGCCGACCCACATCGACAGCCATCATCACGTTCATCTGATCCCGCAGATTTTCCCTGTCGTGGAAGCCTTTGCTAAAGAGAAGGGCCTGCCGGTACGCATCGACCGCGACGAGCTGAGAAAGCACGAAATCGAACCGCAGGGCGCGCAAAGCACGCAGGGATTCGACAGCGGTTTTTACGGCGAGGCCATCACGGAAACGCTGTTCCTTGATACGCTGGATCGTGCCTCCGTGCGCAATGAGAAGTCGCTGGAGATTATGTGCCATCCTTCCTTTATTGATAATACGATTCTGGCGAGCAAGTACTGCTATCCGCGCCTGGCCGAGCTTGAGGTGCTGACGTCCCCCGCGCTGAAGTACGGGATTGCGGAACGCGGCTACCGTTTAGGCACGTTCAAAGATCTATAGCCACAACGGTGGATGGCGCTTGCGTTCATCCACCGCATTTCATCCCCGCCTATACCTGTTTTCTTAACATCAGCATCATGCCGTCCATCCCTGCCGTCGTCTGTCTGAAGAAATTCTGACCTTTTCATTCCATACTTTATTAAAGCAAGACATCCTCCTGACAAAATAAGAGCTAAGGGCAGGCCCTGTGCGCTACAACGGGCTATGGAGCGTTGAAACTATCGTCCAGAATTGGAATTGACGGGACGGAGAAGCTCTGCTTGGGACAGCTGTAGAGCAATCAGGCACGCTATTTCGCTGGCGGCGGAGTTCGTGCGTCTTAAGGCACTCTATAAGAGCTAATTGTTAAGTTTGCGATGAAACTAAGGGGAGGAGCAGGGAGAAACTGCTTGAGGCGACGCTTGCGGCCCTGCACAGAGCGCATCAGGCACGAGACGTTATGCTACAGACGAAAAAAAAACCCGCATTCTCATGCGGGCTCTTCTTAAAATGTGGCGGTGAGAGAGGGGTTCGAACCCTCGATACGTTGCCGTATACACACTTTCCAGGCGTGCTCCTTCAGCCACTCGGACACCTCACCGTTTTGTTTCTCGTCACCCACTTACGGGGGCAACGGGGCGCTACTATAGGGAGTTGACCCATTTTGGTCAAGCGTAATTTTCGCTTTATTCGCTGTTCGGTTAAGGCTTGAGCGATGGCGAATTCAGAGCGAAAAAAAGCCCGCATTCTCATGCGGGCTCTTCTTAAAATGTGGCGGTGAGAGAGGGGTTCGAACCCTCGATACGTTGCCGTATACACACTTTCCAGGCGTGCTCCTTCAGCCACTCGGACACCTCACCGTATTTCGCCCCAGCGCTGCTGGAACGGGGGCTAATGTAATAAAAAGCCCCTCCTACGTCAACGTCATTTTGCTTACAGACAGTTCGTTTACTCAGTTTTTCAACAACTTGCTTCAATCGTAAACGCTTCGTTGCAAAAATGAACATTGCTCCAGGACGGCTGGCCTAAGTTGCAGCAAAAGTATGTTTAGCAGCGCGTGGATGCAACGCTTTTTATCTTGTTGAAATAACGAATTATGCCTTTATAAGGAGCGGGTCATGTATTGATGTGATTTGTAATATCATTTGATATTTACATTAACCGAACTTATGTTTTATTTATGGCATTAGACTCGATCATATGATTCTCATGAATATATTAGGAATGGAATTCGTCTGAATATATAAATAATCGATCGGTTATCGTCGTTGTATTTGATTTATCAATAAGATTGCGGAGAATAAATCACATAAGTATCATTTGTGGTGATGTTTCTTACAGAGGTAAGAAACGGAAAACAGTACTGCATTTGTGGTGGATATGGTTATTTATCAAGGAGAGACTATGAATCATAAATATTTTAAATCAGTCGTTGGCGGAATGTTGACGCTAATATCAGCAAGTGCATTTGCTACAGACGGGCGACTGAACTTCACCGGTGAAATTCTTGAAACCGCCTGTGAGCTTGCTCCAGATACAGGGCATGTCTACGAAGTGCAACTCGGCACCTGGACAAAAGAAACCTTTTACCGCTTTGATGACAGATCGACACCATTGGTGGAGATCAATATACCGATGAAGAACTGCCCGGGTAGCAACGAAGGTGAGCCATCAAAATTTCACGTTGTACTGACGGCTACGCCAGATGAAATCAATTCTGAATTCATCAAAGTGCCACCGGTGGAGGGAACGCCAGGAAATCGTGGTTTTGGTATTTCTTTAATGGATAGTGAAAAAAATCCAATTCCGGTTAACGGCCAGTCTAATAAAGAATACACAATTGTAGGACCTGAGATGAACCTTGTTCTCTATGCGTCATACAAACTGGTGAATGACTCTATTGCACAAGCAAACGTTGTTGCGGGGCCTGCTAACGCGACGGCCGATGTCACGCTAAATTATCAATGATCCTGACATTCATCTAATCAGTAAGCCAATAACATGCGTCAAGTGTGTTATCGGCTTTTAGTTTGTGAAACCGTTTACTCATGGAAAGTGTTATGGCTCGTTCAAAAAACATATCAAACTCGGGGATAGCACTACTTTCACTTATTGTTTTCTGCGGCTGCGCCAGTGCTGGTGGAATTGCTGTCAATGGTACCCGGGTTGTCTATGAAGCAGATAAAAATGAATCATCTATTAATATTAAGAACAATGCAGACAAAGATCCCTATTTAATTCAGTCATGGGTGGATATAGGTGACAACAAAACCCGCGGACCTTTTGTAGTCACTCCGCCTTTGTTTCGATTGAATGCACAAGACGAACAGACGCTACGTATCACAAATATTAGCGAGAACTTCCCTCAGGATAGAGAATCCCTTTATTTTCTCAATATACGATCTATCCCAAATACGGATAAAGAATCGAATAACACGCTTAAACTGGCGGTTAAAACAAGAATAAAATTGTTTTACAGGCCTGCCTCACTCAAGGGACGAGCAGAGGATGCTCAAAATCAGCTGACGTTCAAGCGTAATGGAGATCGGTTGGAGATAACGAATCCCTCTGCCTATCATGTTGTTTTTAACGGCGTGTGGATTGGTAAAGAAGAAATTAAAGATGCGCTGGGTGTCGATCCTTTAAGTAAGGCGAGTTTTTCTATCCCTGCGGGTGCTAAGGGAAATGAAGTGACATGGCGCACTATTAATGACTATGGAGGGTCGACCAAAAAAGAGATGCGTAAGCTATAGCTCCATAAATTCAGGGATGAGCCAAAAATGAAAAGTTCTTTTTTACTAACTTCGGGCTTAAACAGGACATTCCTGTGTATTGCCATATTCTCAATACTCTATGGTGCTGCATTCGATAGCGTTGCCGATGTAGAAGATCGCAGCGAAATATTTTTTGACCCTTTACTCATGGAGGGTGGTGCCAGCGATCAGAAAAACATCGACCTTTCTCTGTTTACCCAGAGTGATAATTTACCCGATGGTAGCTACGAAACTAACGTTTATCTCAATAAGAGTTTTCTTTTTACACGTAGTATAAAATTCAAGCATAATGATAATAAAAAAACGATTGCAATCATTACGCCTGAGATACTGAACGAAATTGGTGTGCGGATAGAAGCATTTCCAATGCTGTCGACAATGGCGGGGGATAGTCCGATTGAAGATCTTGGGAAGTACATTCCACAAGCATCTTCTTCGTTGGTCGTTAATAAAATGAACCTTAATATTAGCGTTCCCCAGGCCGCTTTAAAGAGAGAAAGTCGCGGTTACATCGACCCAAAGTACTGGGATGATGGCGTTCCTGTCATCTTCAGTAATTACAGCTATACCGGCTCAAAAAGTGAAGTGGATTCTAGTACCGGAAGTGAGAGGAATAGCTATCTTAATTTACAGAATGGGTTGAATCTCGGGCCCTGGCGGTTAAGAAACTATTCTACATACTCTAATGATAATAATACAAATCATTGGCAATCAATCTATACCTATATTGAGAGAGACATAAAGTTTCTTAAATCCCAGTTGACTGTAGGGCAGAGTTCGACTTCCGGAGATATTTTTGAAAGCATTGAGTTCAATGGCGTTCAATTACGTTCTGACGATAATATGCTTCCTGAAAGCGAACGCGGGTATGCCCCCACTGTACGTGGTATCGCTAACAGCAATGCGGAGATAACTATACGTCAAAATGGCAATATCATTTACCAGCGCTACTTATCACCAGGTGCATTTGTTATTGACGATCTTTATCCAACATCTTTTAGTGGTGATTTGGAAGTTACTATAAAAGAGGCCGACGGCAGCGAAAGAAAATTCATCCAGCCCTATGCATCTGTTCCTATTATGCAGCGTCAAGGACGAATAAAATTCAGTTTAACAGGCGGGGAATATCGTCCTTCTGACGAGGAAGATAAACAAACTGGATTTATCCAGGCTACGGCTATCTATGGTCTTAACAATCTGATTACGCTTTATGGCGGTACGCAAAATAGTGAAAATTACAACGCAGCAGCGGTCGGTATCGGTGTGAATTTAGGCGCTGTTGGCTCTATTTCATCTGATGGTATTTACGCTCGCAGTAAACTGGCAGACGATACCAGACATACCGGGCAGTCGTACCGCGTGCAATATTCTAAAACTATGGATAGTACGGACACGGCTATTACCCTTGCGGGATATAAATATTCTACCGAAGGCTATTATTCCTTTCAGGATACGAACCGGCATAATTCAAGTTCCCTAGACAATCTTAACCTCAATTACAATAAAAAAAGTCAATATCAGGTTAATATAACTCAACCTTTATGGGGTGGGCTGTCGGTTTATTTTTCTGGGTATAAGCGTAACTATTGGGGGACCAATAAAACAGAGAAGAATTTAGCTTCTGGGTTAACAGCCTACTGGGGTAAGGTTAATTATGCATTAAATTACATTGCAAGCAAGTATGAAGATAAAACCGATCGTCAAATAGGTATGACAGTGAGTATTCCTTTGGATAAATGGTTGCCGGGTGGATGGGCGAATTATGGTATTACGCGTGATAATAACGGTTATACTCGGCAACAGGCTGGCCTAAATGGAACGGTATTCGATGATAGCCGAATGAGTTATTCGCTCATGCAAACTTATGGCCACGGCGGTGACGCTTCCGGTAGCAGTAGTTACAGCAGTATAAACAGTAGCTACCGCTCGCAGTTTGCTAATCTAAATGCTGGCTATTCCTGGGGTGGAGAATACAAGCAGCTGAATTACGGCGTCAGCGGAGCGCTGGTGATGCATCCCCATGGAATAACCTTATCTCAACCCCTAGGGGATTCCTTCGCGTTAATTGATGCGAATGGTGCGAGTGGTATCCATCTCGTCAACGAGGCAGGAGTATCCACCGACTGGCTTGGCTATGCCATCGTTCCTTCTTTGACTGCATATCGCAAAAATCAATTAGCGATTGATACCACCGTGCTGCCCGGCGGCGTAGATTCTGAAAATACTTCACAGGTAGTTATTCCTAATAAAGGTTCGATGGTTGCCGTTCATTTTGATGCGCGTATTGGCTACCGTCTTTTACTGACTTTGAAAAGAGAAAATGGTCAATTTGTGCCTTTCGGTGCCAACGTTACCCAATATCCTGATAACCATAGACAAAGTATTGTTGATGAGAATGGCGTTGTTTATCTTACCGGCATTAAAGGTAAAACGTCTTTATTAGTGAAATGGGGAGCGAGTGCGGAGCAGCAGTGTCAGGCCGAGTTTGCGCCACCTGATGAGCCTCCCAAGAAAAAGGACCTTATCATATTGAATGCGGTATGCCACTAATCAGGGATGTTATTATGGCGAATAAAATAAACAACAAGCTATTGGGATCATTATCCCTCTTAATTTCATTATGTTTTTTTTTAGCGTGGCCCGTTAGCGGGGCGACGGGCTTTTGTACGGCGACCAATGGTACAAATCTTTATACTATACCGGTGAACCAAACGTTAAATGATAGAGGACTGAACCAATCAGGACAAACATTTAGCGTAGACTTTAGCAAGATAGGTTCCGGTTACAACGGGGCCTGTGACTGCGATCAGAGTGACATCGATAAACTTGGTGATGGCTATTTTAAGGCAGATTATCTGCCAGGTACGATGCCCGGCTCACGAGACAAGTATATCGTTCTTAATGATTATATTGATGTCTCCGTGGCATTTAAAATTAGCGGTTCTAGTACGCTAACCCCGGTTCCTTTTACTGACATATCGAATGATAGATATTCCTGTAACATAAAAAGCTTCATTACCGGGGGGGCTGGTAAACTGACTTTTCTTATTAAAAAGCCTTTTGTGGGCAAAATGGATATTCCACCCATGCAGTTGGCCGCAATTTGGGGAACAGTACGGCAGGGGAGCTACTCTTCAGAACCATTGACGAAAGTAGCGATGAGCGGCTATATCATCGTTCCTCAAAACTGTGAAATCAACGCCGGGAATGTCATCAACGTGCAGTTCAGCCCTATTACCCGCAGCAAGTTTCTCACTAAGGGGCAGAAACCAGACGGCTATCTTGATGAACGCACAACGATTAGCTACATCTGCAATAATATAGATGACGGCGTGCAGGTTTCCATGTCATTTCAGGCCGCTGCCGATACAGAAATACCTGACGCTATTGCCACTTCGAATACCAATGTCGGTATTATTATTACCGATACCAACGGCGTTATTATTCCTCCCAACACCGGTGAAGTGCCTATGCCTATCTCGCGAACCGATGATTATCAAAATCAAAGGGGGGCCGTAGATATTTTAAGTTACCCCGTCAATACTACGGGTAAAAACCCTGGAACAGGGGGATTTGAAACACACGCAACGATTAAATTAGATATACGTTAATTTGTCATCCACCGCTCACCGCGCCTAATATAACCATGCTTCTGGCGCGGTTATATTGGGCCGGTCGCCATGTTTCCCTTTCGCTACCTATACTGCTAATAATGTATCCTTATCTGGAAAATCAGGAGGATAAATGGACATCATTTTCTATCACCCGAGCTTTGACACGCCGTCCTGGCTAACAGGCCTGCAAAAGCAGCTCCCTGAGGCCCGCGTACGCGAATGGCGTGAAGGCGACGGTCAGCCGGCGGATTACGCGCTGGTCTGGCACCCGCCCGTGGAGATGCTTGCAGGCCGCAGGCAGCTCAAAGGCGTGTTCGCCCTGGGCGCGGGCGTGGACTCCATTCTCAGTAAACTGCAGGCGCACCCGGATATGCTCCCGGCGGGCGTGCCCCTGTTCCGTCTGGAAGATACCGGCATGGGGCAGCAGATGCAGGAATACGCCGTCAGTCAGGTGCTGCACTGGTTCCGCCGTTTCGATGATTACCAGGCGCTGAAGCAGCAGGCAAACTGGCAGCCGCTTGAAGAGTATCGTCGGGAAGATTTTACGATAGGTATTCTGGGCGCGGGCGTACTTGGCGGCAAAGTCGCGGAAAGCCTGACGGCATGGGGCTTCCCGGTGCGCTGCTGGAGCCGCAGCAAGAAGGATTATCCGGGAGTAGCAAGCTTTGCCGGGGACGAAGAGCTGGGCGCGTTCCTCAATGGCACCCGCGTGCTGATCAACCTTCTGCCGAACACGCCGCAAACTGTTGGTATCATCAACAAAACCCTGCTTGAGCAGCTTGCTGACGAAGCGTACGTGCTTAACCTTGCGCGCGGCGTCCATCTGGTGGAAGAGGATCTGCTGGCCGCGCTTGATAGCGGCAGGCTGAAAGGTGCAATGCTGGACGTCTTCTCCAAAGAACCTTTACCGGCCGATAGCCGCCTGTGGAAGCACCCTCGCGTGGCGATTACGCCCCACGTTGCGGCCGTCACGCGGCCCGAGGAGGCAATGGCCTACATCGCAAAAACCATCCGCCAGATTGAAAAGGGCGAGAAGCCGAAGGGCGAAGTTTCCCTCCAGCACGGTTACTAAAACAATGCCCGGCCTTGCGCCGGGCTAAGATTGCGGACAAACGCCAAAAAAACGTGGTTTTTTGGCGTTTGGGGTAAATCAGGAAGATAGCTCCTTTATTTTATGAGCGTTTAATTGCGCCTGGATGATGGCAAATACAGGTCAATCTCCAGGCCCGGCCTTGCGCCGGGCTAAAACTCAACGGTAATAACTGCTATCCTTGCGTGAAAGAGAAAAAAGGAGAGAGTCATGTACCCCGTTGACCTGCATATGCATACCGTCGCCAGCACCCACGCCTACAGCACCCTTCACGACTACATCGCCATCGCCCGCAGTAAAGGCATCAAGCTATTTGCCATCACCGATCACGGCCCGGATATGGCCGATGCGCCTCATTACTGGCATTTCGTGAACATGCGCATCTGGCCGCGCGTGGTTGATGGGGTAGGCATCCTGCGCGGGATCGAAGCCAACATTAAAAATACTCAGGGCGAAATCGACTGCACCGGCCCGATGCTGGACTCGCTGGACCTGATTATCGCCGGATTCCACGAGCCGGTATTTGCGCCGCAGGACCAAGCGACGCATACCGAGGCGATGATTGCCACCATGGCCAGCGGCAACGTGCATATCATCAGCCACCCGGGTAACCCGAAGTTCCCGGTCGACATCCCGGCGATTGCCCAGGCCGCCGCTAAATATAATGTGGCCCTTGAGCTGAACAACTCCTCCTTCACGCACTCTCGTAAAGGCAGCGGGCCAAACTGCCGCGCTATTGCCGCCGCCGTGCGCGATGCGGGCGGCTGGCTGTCTCTGGGGTCGGATTCCCATACCGCTTTCACCCTGGGCGATTTTCACGAGTGCCGCAAAATTCTGGATGAAATTGATTTCCCGCAAGAGCGCATTCTTAACGTCTCGCCGCGTCGTCTGTTAGATTTCCTTGAAGCCCGTGGCATGGCGCCAATCGCCGAATTTGCCACGCTATAATCTCTACCTCTATATGGATAGTTCGCATGAATGAGTTTTCAATTATTTGCCGTATCTTAGGATCGTTGTTCTACCGCCAGCCGCAGGACCCGCTGCTGGTGCCGCTGTTGACGATGATTCGCGAAGGGAAGCTGGCGGCAAGTTGGCCACTGGAGCAGGACGATCTGCTGGCGCGCCTGCAGCAAAGCTGCGATCCGCAGCTGCTCGCGGCCGATTACAATTCGCTGTTCGTCGGCGAAGAGTGCAGCGTGCCGCCGTACCGTTCCGCGTGGGAAGAGGGGAGTCACGAAGGCGAAGTACGCGAGTTCCTTAAAGAGCGCGGCATGCCGCTTGCAGAAACGCCGGCTGACCACTTCGGCACGCTGCTGCTCGCCGCCTCCTGGCTGGAAGACCAGTCGCAGGAAGATGAATACGAGGCGCAGGTGGCGCTGTTCGACGAGTATCTGTTGCCGTGGTGCGGCACCTTCCTCGGCAAGGTGGAAGCGCACGCTACCACGCCTTTCTACCGCACTCTGGCGGTCATCAGCCGCGAAGCTATCCAGGCGATGCGCGACGAGCTGCAGGAATCTGAAGAGGAATAAAAAGTGATATGCATCACATTTGTGATGCAATGAATTTTTGTTTCTTTCATAAAACGTGCGGCGGATCGTGGTTGGGCCTATAGGCTCTGCTATGATACGCCGCCATGAACATACTCATTTCTCTCGCATTGACGACCGGTATCCTCTCAGGCCTTTGGGGCTGGGTAGCGGTGAGTCTTGGTTTACTCAGTTGGGCTGGCTTTCTCGGCTGCACCGCCTATTTCGCCTGCCCGCAGGGCGGCCTCAAGGGGCTATTCATTTCTCTTTGCACCCTGTGCAGCGGGGTGATTTGGGCGCAGGTGATTATTCACGGCAGCGCGCTGGCCCCACATCTGGAAATCCTCAGCTATGTCCTGACGGGCGTGGTGGCTTTTCTGATGTGTATTCAGGCTAAGCACGTGCTGCTTTCGTTCGTGCCGGGCACCTTTATCGGCGCGTGCGCAACCTTTGCCAACCAGGGCGAATGGCGAATCGTCGTGCCTTCTTTATTACTGGGGCTGGTTTTTGGCTTTGCGATGAAGAACAGCGGGCTATGGCTTGCGGCGCGAAAGGCCAGGCAAACGTCAGCCGTTGTTGAATAAAAAAAACCAGCCTGAAATGAGGCTGGTTTTTTATTACCGGTTGACCATCAGGACTCCGGCGGCACCGACATCTCTTTATATTTGACCAGTACCGGGTTATTCACGTCGCCGGGGTTTTTCAGATCCCACAGCCCGCGATCGATACCGTCATTAACCAGGTAAATGACCCCGGTCTCGATAGCCGACATCAGGCACATCATGACCGGTTCGTTGCTGGTATAGCCGATTTCGCCTTCCAGCAGACGCTGGTAGTCGATAAAGCGGAATACCCCGGCCTGCACTTCATAGGAAAGAATCGTTTTGCTGGTGTTCACCGAAGATAAAACTTCACCGGTGCTGACGTTAACCACGCGCAGGTTCACGGCAATCTGATCGAGCTGATACTGCGTATCGGCACCAATCCCAAAATACCGCGCCCCCACGCCGCCCGACTTCACGTTGCTTTCATACCCGATAATCGAGCCTTCAATCATCACGTTTGCCGCCACCAGCGATTGCAGCGGCTGGCGGTTGTTGTCGGCAACGGTGCCGTTTTCCTGAGCGGCACGAATAATTTTACGCTCGTTCAACAGGTTTTGAAGGCCTTGACGCTCCAGTGGAATAAACCAGCGAGAGTCTTTTAACGCGGTAACCAGCATCGCGGTGGCGCTTTGCGGTACGGCGGTTGAGAAGTTACTCGCTGGATAAGGTTTAAACTGTCCTGTTTCATCCTGAATATTATAAACCGATACGAAGAGTTTCCCTTTCGCGTCCGGCAAATGCGTTAAATCACGATAACTCTGGGCCCGAGGCATTAATGTAGGCTTAGCGGCTTCTTTAGGTGGCGCGGTTAAACAACCACTTAATAAACACACTGCTACGATAAGAAATAAGCGCTGCATGATGTTTATCCTTAAATACTTTTGATTGTTTAAGTCCACTAGAAATCAGTAGAGCTATTTTGTAAGCCTGCAACCTGTATTGTTGATATTTTACCTGTTTTCCGGTCGGTAACGTTTAGCTGTAACTGGCCGTCAGTATTTTTAATATCGACAATAAAGTCGTTGGTCACCATGCGTCCCGGCTTGCCGGTGTTGATATTGGTTAGCAGCCCGCCAAGTATCTGCGATTGAATAGCCTGGGTGAAGTTATCCAACGCAGAAGGGGTCTCCACGCCAAAATCATCGTTATAGCTCGGGTCCTTGTAGGAGTTTTGGGCCTGGGCTCCGTTGAGTAAATACGAGCCGTTATTTGGGTTACCCCCAAAATTGGGGTTAACAAACTGAAACGTCAGATTACCGCCCCATGCCAGCGGGCTAAAGACAAGCAGGGTCACAACTGCATGTGTAATACGCATGACGGCCTCCTAAAATTCATCGTGGGTTAAATCGCCGGTACTCAAGAGCGTTTTATCGATCTGTCGGCGTTTAATTGCCTCTGCGGTTGATTCCAGTGCAATATCGACGTTGCGGTCGAAGTCGCGTTTAGTGGGGAATAAAAAAGCCTGAAATATAACGTCCTGTTCGACAGTAATGGTTATCCAGCTTCCCCAACGGGCACTGGGTCGCTCATTTATCGTTAGGTTCCCGGTAAAACTACTTTCCCACTTGTCACTGAAGGCTCGGTAAAAGTCGTGGCCCACGGAAGAAACGGTGTGGTCCGTTAACAGCCCGGGGATTTCCACTTCTACGGCGCGAACGCCCCCGGAAGCGCACAGTAATACTGTCGCCAGCAGCACAGCAGGTTGTAATTTCATCGCCTTATCGCCTGAGATTATCGTTTGCCCAGGAAACCGCCTGAGTGCGGTTTTTAACGGCTATCTTCTTGAATAGGTTATAGAGATGAGTTTTTACCGTGTTCTCACTAATAAATAGCGACTGTGCGATTTCAATATTAGAAGCGCCAATGCGTAATTTATTAAGGATTTCCTTTTCACGGTGCGTCAACAGCGAAGACTCTACGTTGTTGAAGCGATAGTTTCCGGAGTGATTAATCAGATAACTGGCTAACTTCTGGGAGAAATAACACTCCCCCTCCATCACGCCACGAATCCCTTCCACCACCCGAGGCTCTTCCTCTGACGTATAAAACACCCCGTTGATATGGGGCCAGTTTTCTATGTCGCGGAATTGATACTCTTCAGGGGTATTGAGGAGTAAGAGTTTAATGCTGTTATGCTTGCGGCTTAAGTTATCCTGCCAGTAATTAATCAGTTTTTTATCCGCTTCGACCATATCGAACAACACCAGAACATTACCGGCGATCTCTTCTAAAGATCGTTGAATGTTATGCAGTTTTCCGTTTATAGCCAGAGACGACTTTAAATGTTGTAATAAAGCCGAAGCCTGCAGCGATGGTTTCGTGATCAACAACAATGTGTGACCATTTAATGTATGGACTTCATTAAACATGATGAAACTCCACCCGATTATATGCACTACCAGCCGAATTAACAGAAAGTTAATTCTCCAGAGGTACTGATTGTGCGGCACTGCTGTGTGAAATATTAAAACACCGTCAAAAAGGTACCTGAGTACCGCTGACATAGTGTTAATAGAAAATGGTTACTGCTGATTTCAATCTAGCGGGTAGTAATCTTAAAGCAAGTGTTAAAGATGTTACGGAATGTAACTGAAGATATTAAAATGTTGCAACATGAAATTTTGACTATTTAGTCTTAATGCTAAAGTTGTACATATTTAATATCTTGCACAATTTTAAAAGTCATACAATTATTTGTATCCATTTGTTTTAAATGAGTTTTATTTTTATCATTAGGTCTTAATCAAGTTTTAACATATGTAAGCGACAGCGCTTTCTAACAACACGCCCGCTTCGCTTAAGAAATGTCTTCACGGTGACGGCGTTCAAAAGAATAATTTAAAGTGTCGCACAACGTGGGCCAGCAAAGCGGCAACAATGACGCCAGGAAATGCCGGGGTATTTAGTTTTATGATTAATTAATGAATGCCAATGAGAACGCCTTGTTGGCTATGGTTTTTTCCGCATAACTCATACTTTGGGGTGAATATAATTATAAAAATACAACGTGCGGGTGAGATATTTTAAATGTTTCGAAGGACATACTCATTTTCGTAACGCAGCAATAACTTTTCATCGTTTGCGTTAACAACGAAATAATTTTGGCATATTTACCTGGCAGCATCCAGGTCCAGGATGACAACATGAAAAACAGATCGTTATTTATGGTGTTAGCATTGCTGGGTGCGCCTGGTTATGTAATAGCAGCGGGTCCCGACCTTGCTGCTTCAGAGTATAACTTTGCTGTTAATGAATTAAGCAAAGCTTCTTTTAATCAGGCAGCCATCATTGGTCAGTACGGCGGCAATAATAATGCAGCCGTCTGGCAGAAGGGAACCCGGCAACAGGCGGAAGTGGTTCAGAATGGGAACAGCAACCGCGCAAATGTCGATCAATCAGGAAGTTACAACTTGGCTTATATTTCGCAGACCGGCAGTTCTAACGATGCGGATATTAAGCAAACAAATTCTGGCAACGCCGCCTTAATTATCCAACAAGGTTCGGGTAATAAAGCCAGCATTATCCAGAGCGGTACGCAAAAAACAGCAGTTGTAGTGCAGAAACAGTCACAAATGGCGGTTCGTGTTATCCAACGATAATACACAAACTATTTGGGCTATTATTCTCAATCCGATGGGGGTTTACCATGAACTTTTTCAAAGTGGCAGCATTAGCAGCGTTGGTAGTTTCCGGTGGCGCAATGGCAGATAGTTTTGGTCATGGCGGCGGAAGTTTCCCACAATCAAATGAAAACTCAACCCTGAAAATTTATCAGGGTGGTGGCGGTAACAACGCGACTGCACTGCAATCTGACGCTAAAAACTCCATTACCGATATTAAACAGTTCGGTGGTGCTAACGGGGCTGACGTAGGTCAGGGCTCCGATCAGAGTTCAGTAGAGCTGCTGCAAAATGGCTATGCCAACAACGCCACCATCGATCAGTGGAACGGCAAACAGTCTGATATCACCGTGCATCAATACGGTGCTAGCAACGGCGCCGTTGTTGACCAGACCGCATCAGGTTCACACGTCAACGTGACCCAGGTTGGCTTTGGTAACCATGCGACGGCTTCCCAGTACTAACTGAGAATCTGCGCTATATAAAAACAGGGCCATGGCCCTGTTTTTTTATTGGGGGAAACTATGCACACGTTAATTTTGCTTGCCGCACTCTCAAATCAGCTCACTTTCGCCACCCAGCAGCAGGGTAATATTTACACCATCGAACCCGTCGCCACGCTTACCAGCGACTGCCGTTGCTCGATGACGCTTGCCGCAACGCGTTCCGGAGCTGCGGGGCAGAGCACCAGCAGCCAGCAGTCCAGCGTTCAAATTAAAGCCAACCAGCCGATAAAACTCACCAGCCTGAGCCTGAATATCGATCCCGGCGATAGCGTCGCTATTACCGTCACCCTTACGGACGGAAAGGATATTCACCTTGAAAAACAGTGGACGCCGCCCGGCAAAATATAATGAATAAAAATGTCACCGGAATGTGACCCTGTAGTTGTGAATGTGTCATCTATAGACCAATGTTTAACTGTAGTGCTTTTGTTTTCTGCCGATAACCTCATTACGACCTGCATTTGAGGAGTACAGAACGTGGTAAAAGCTACTGTTAAAAGGTTACTTTGTTTCGCGACGTTTGCGGCCCTGATACCTCTGTCACAGGCCGGTGCCGTAGACGGCGTTATCCATTTTACCGGCCAGATTGTTGAAGGGGGATGCGGCTTTACCCCGCAGGCCCAAACGGTCAATATCTCCTGCACCAGGCAGGGCAAACCGGCAACCTATACCGTTAAGATAAACCAGCTTGGCCGTTACTCAGTAAAAAGCGACACCCCTGTTCATACCGACATTCACTATCTCGATCCGCAGCATCGCCTCGCGGTCATCAACGTTGTCTATCAGTAATTAGCGTGGGCCGGTATGGACACCGGGCCATGAGATTTTACCGATACTGATTTATTTCAGCGCAGCTTTTGTTACTATTCCGCGCCGCCGATCCCTTGGTCGACCAAAAAATAACTTCTTTTGGATATATCCGATCGGTTTGAGAGTTATTCCATAGCCTGTGACAAATTAAAAAGATATATCTGCAGGCAGCAGCGTATGAATGATGGTAGCGAAAATGAAGTTAGCGTTTAACCTTGTCGACTGGCAGGCCCGCGCCCCCGGCTTAACGGATGCCGAACGGTGGCAGGAGTGGGCCACACTGCCGCCGGTCATTAGCGCGACGGCCGAACTCGCCAAAAGCACCTTTTTACCGATGATGACCGCGCGCCGCCTGGCGTCTGGCAGCCGTCTTGCGGTGGATTGCGCTTTGGCCGTGCTTGCCTGCGCCGACGCTGACGCGCTCGTTTTTGCCAGCCGCCACGGCGAGCTGGAGCGCAACTATAAAATCCTCACGGCGCTAGCCGAAAAGCAGCCCGTTTCGCCAACGGACTTCGCCATGTCGGTGCATAACGCCGCCGTTGGCAATGCAACCATCGCCGCAAAAAAGCCGCTTGTTTCTTCCTCTATTAGCGCCGGGCGCGACACCTTCGGGCAGGCGCTGGTTGAAGTCGCCGCATTTCATCATGCGGGCTATCGGCGCGTGCTGCTGGTCGATTTTGACGGAACCATACCTGATTTTTACCAGCCCCATCTGGCCGACGAGCCACGGGCTTACCCCTATGCGGTGGCGCTGCTGCTGGAACCCGGTTCGCAAATAAGCGTCGAAAGCCGTCCGTCCACCTCTGAGAACTCGGCAATCCTGCCGCAAAGCCTTGCCTTTCTGCATGCCTGGCTTGCGCAGTCGCCTGAATTTACCCTCGACGGCGAAAGGCTTCAGTGGCAGTGGACGCGTCGCTAATGGAGCAGGGGATAGCCCAAAAGTTGGGCTGGTGCTGGCGTGTTGCCATGACCGGCTGGCTGTTTATCCTTTTCGGCAGCGGGGGGCTTGCGCTCTCGCTGCTGTGGTTTAACGTTCTGCTCGTCGTGGTGCGAAACCGCGACAAACGCCGCGCCCTGGCACGCCGCAGCATCGCCGCAAGCTTTAGGCTATTTTTACGCATCGGGCGTTTGTTGGGCGTTTTTGATTACCGGTTTACGGGCGTGGACCTGCTACGCGGCGACAAAGGCTGCCTGGTCGTGGCAAACCATCCGACGCTGCTGGATTACGTTTTTATCGCCTCGCAGGCGCCCGAAATTGGCTGCCTGGTGAAAGCAGGCCTGATGAACAATCCCTGCTTTCGCGGCGTTATCCGGGCGGCGGATTACCTGGTGAACAGCCAGGGGGAAACGCTATTGCCCGAAAGCCAGCGGCGGCTGGCGGCGGGGGAGTCAATCCTGATATTCCCCGAGGGCACGCGTACCCGTCCCGGCGAGCCGCTTGTTATCCAACGCGGCGCGGCGCAAATGGCGGTACGCAGCGGCTGCCCGGTGCGCCTGGTGCACATTCACTGCGACCGGCGCTTCCTCGATAAGGAAAGCCGCTGGTATCAGATACCGGCGCGCAGGCCGATGATTACGCTGACGGTGCGCGAGCGGATCGACAGCCAGAATTTTATAAAAGCACAGGACGAGGCCCCCGCGCAGGCGGCGCGTCGTCTGAGTGATTATTTCCGTCAGGCTTTAGTGCCTGACTCTCGTTAAGACCCGGATACATTTATGGATTCACTACACAACGCACTGAAACGGTTAATTATCGACACGCTCAGTCTTGAAGACGTCAGCGTTGACGATATCGACAGCGAAGCCCCGCTGTTTGGCGACGATGGCCTGGGGCTGGACTCAATCGACGCGCTCGAGCTGGGCCTGGCGGTTAAAAAAAGCTATGGCGTGGTGCTCTCCGCCGAAAACGAAGCCATGCGCCAGCATTTTTACTCGGTGGCGACCCTGGCCGCGTTTATTGCCAGCCTTAACCCGGCGCACGACGCCTGAATGATTGAAACAACGAGCAGGTTATGAATAAAGAAGATATTTATCAGGAAGTGAGCGGGCTGCTGGTCAAGCTGTTCGAGCTGGACGCGGAGCAAATCACCCCCGAAGCGCGCCTGTACGAAGATTTAGATCTCGACAGCATCGATGCCGTGGACATGGTCGTGCATCTGCAAAAGCGCACCGGCAAGAAAATCAGGCCGGAGGATTTCAAGGCGGTACGCACCGTGCAGGACGTGGTGGATGCGGTAGAACGGCTGCACCAGGATTCCTGATGCGCGCGCGGGCCGCAGCGTTGCTAAACCTTGCTGGAGGGCTGGCCGTTATTGGCTGGCCTTTTGCCGTGTGGCTCGCCCTGACCCATCCGCACCTGCGTATTCTGCTGCCGCTGCTCGCGCTGTGCTTTGTCCTACGGCTTGCGGCGCTGCGCGGGAAAAGCGGCGCGTTAGTTCGCGCCGGGCAGGGGCTTGCCGCAGTCGGCATCATCCTCACCCTGGCGAGCATCTGGCTGCGTGAAGCGCGGCTGCTGCTGTGGTATCCGCTGGTGGTGAATGCCGTCATGCTGGCGCTTTTCGGCGGCTCGCTGTTAGGCAAAATGCCCATCGTGGAACGCCTGGCGCGCTGGCGCGAAGGGGAGCTTTCCCCGGCGGCGGTGCGCTATACGCGGCGAGTGACCCAAGCCTGGTGCGCTTTCTTTATCGCTAACGGCAGCGTTTCGCTGTGGACCTGCCTGCACGGCGATATTCACCTCTGGACGCTGTGGAACGGCATGCTCAGCTATCTGGCGATGGGCGCGCTGTTCGTCGGCGAGTGGCTGGTACGCCAGCGGGTAAAACGCCGCCATGGATAAGTTTTTACCCCTCGGCGAGTGGCTTAGCGCCGCACGCGGGCCGCAGCATATTGTGGCCTTTGAAGGCGATAAAATCTGCACGCAGGCCGCGCTCGTTGAAGACGTTCACCGGCTTTATGGCGAGCTGAAAACACGCCCCGAAGAGCGCTGGGCGCTGTGCTTCGAGAGCGGCTACCGGTTCACCGTTGCGCTGCTCGCCGCGCTGCACGCGGGGAAAACGCCCGTGCTGCCGGGGCACTGCCGCGAGGCGCAGCTGCGCGAGCAAAGGTCACAGTTCAGCGGCGTCATCACCGATTTACCGCTGGCGCTCGATTGCCCGGTTATCAACGCGCAGGCATTAGCGCCGCAGGCTGAACAAACGCTGCCGCCGATAGCGCCAGGTGCTGCGGTGATACTTTTTACCTCCGGCTCCACCGGGGAACCCTCGCAGGTTCGTAAAACGGTCGGCGCGCTGAATGAAGAAAGCGCCTGGCTGGCGAAGCTGTGGGGCCGCGAGCTGGAAAACTGCCGCGTCGTTGCCTCCGTCAGCCACCAGCATATGTACGGCCTGACGTTCCGCGTCATGCTGCCGATGGCGCTGGGCCTGCCCGCTGACGCCGCGTTGATCCACTTCCCGGAGCAGCTCGCCGCGCATACCGGCCACCCGCTGCTGTTTATCAGCAGCCCGGCCTTTCTGAAGCGTCTTGACGCTGGCCTTGCCGCCCCCCGGTGCCGCAAGATTATTTCTGCGGCGGGAATGCTGGACGATGAAACCGCCCGGCGGGTGCAGGACTGGCTGGGCGAGGCGGTTTGCGAGATTTATGGCACGACGGAAACCGGCGTCATCGCCTGGCGCAGGCATCTGTCGGCCGGACTGCTCTGGCAGCCGTTTCCTGCCGTCGGCTTTGTCCCGGAGCAGGACGGCTGGGCGTTGACCTCGCCTTTGGTCGAGGGCGGCAGCTGCCGCCTTGACGATAAACTCGAATTTACGCCGGACGGGGCGTTCAGGCTTCTGGGCCGCCGAGACCGCATCGTCAAAATTGAAGAGAAGCGCGTTTCGCTGAGCGAAGTCGAACGCCGCCTGCTGGCGCTGCCGGACGTGCAGGACGCGGCGGCAGTTCCCCTAACCCGTGCCGGGCGCACCGTGCTCGGCGCCGTTGTGGTGCCAAAGAACAGGGCGGCGCTGCCGGTCAACTATAAAATCCACTGGCGAAACGCGCTTCGTCAGTGGCTTGAGCCTGTGGCCGTCCCGCGTTACTGGCGCATCGTGGAAAGCATCCCGCTAAACAGCCAGAGCAAACGGGCCTGGGCGCAACTACAGGAATTATTTAATGAAACCCATTATTGAAAGCCGCACGCGGCCCGGCGAAAACAGCCTTTGCCTGCGGCTGCGTATTCCGGCTGGCCTCGACTGGTTTCGCGGCCACTTCCCGACCCGGCCGCTGCTGCCCGGCGTGGCGCAGCTTGACTGGGTGATGAGCTTCGGCGCGGAGCTGGCCCCCGACATGCGTTTTAGCGCCGTCGACAGCGTAAAGTTCCAGCGCCCGGTGCTGCCGGAAAGCCTGCTTGAGCTGAACCTGAACTGGAACCCGGAACGCGGCGTGCTGAGCTTCGAATACCTCGCGCTTGCCGACGAGGCGCGCAGGCCGGCGAGCAGCGGAAAAATAAAACTATGTCCGCGCTGACGCACGCCGCACCGAACGCCGCTGAGATCCAGCCCTGCGTGGTGATCCCCTGCTACAACCACGGCGCGACGATGCCCTGCGTGCTGGCGCGCCTTGCGCCGTTCGCGCTGCCGGTCTTTATCGTTGACGACGGCAGCGACCGGGCAACCGCGCGGCAGCTCGATCTTCTGGCGGCAGGCTATCCGAACGTCACGCTGGTGCGTCTGGCGACCAACGGCGGAAAAGGGCAGGCGGTGATTGCCGGGCTGCAGGCCGCGCGGCGGGCGGGCTTCAGCCACGCCGTGCAGCTCGACGCCGACGGGCAGCACCGCATCGAAGACCTTCCCCGTTTTCTGGACGAGGCGCGGCGGAACCCGGCAAGCCTGATTTCCGGCCAGCCGGAATACGACGAATCCGTCCCTAAAGCCCGCCTGTACGGGCGCTACGTTACCCACGTATGGGTGTGGATCGAAACGCTTTCCCTGTCGCTAAAAGACAGCATGTGCGGATTCCGCGTTTACCCTGTCGCAGCAACGCTTGCCGTCATTGCCCGTCACCCGCCCGGCAAACGCATGGATTTCGACACCGAAATCATGGTGCGGCTTTACTGGAGCGGCACGGAAAGCCGCTTTTTACGCACCCGCGTGACCTATCCGCAGGACGGGATATCGCACTTCGACGCGCTGCACGACAACCTGCGCATCTCCTGGATGCACACGCGGCTGTTCTTCGGCATGCTGCCGCGCATCCCTTCGCTGCTCGCTCGCCGCCGCCGCGCCGCGCACTGGGCCGCCGTGCCCGAGCGCAAAGGCCTTGCCGGAATGCGCCTGATGCTGCGCGTCTACCACCTGTTGGGGCGGGGCGCTTTCAACCTTTTGCTGTATCCTGTCGTGGCGTGGATGTGGCTCACCGGCAAAGATCAGCGCCGGGCTTCGCAAAGGTGGCTTGAACGCGTTCGCGAGCGGGCGGCGGCTAAACAAATCGATCTCCCTGCGGGCCTCAACAGCTATCGCCACTTTTTGCGCTTTGGCGACGCGATGCTCAACAAAATCGCCGCCTGGCGCGGGGACATCAAATGGGGGCGCGACATTCATTTTGCTCCCGGCAGCCGCGAAGTTTTGCAGCCGCAGCCCGGCGGCGGCAGGCTGATCCTCGCCGCGCACCTCGGGGATATCGAAGCCAGCCGCGCGCTGGCGCAGGTTGACGCGGGCCTGGTCATCAACGCGCTGGTTTTTACCGACCACGCCCAGCGGTTTCGCCAGATTGTCGAAGAGATAGCGCCGCAGGCGGCGGTCAATCTGCTGCCCGTTACGCACATCGGCCCGGAAACCGCCATCATGCTGCGCGATAAGCTAGACGCGGGGGAATGGGTGGCGATCGTGGGCGACAGGATTGCGGTTAATCCGCAGCGCGGCGGCGAACGGCGCGTGTGCTGGAGCCCGTTTATGGGCGCGCCCGCCCCCTTTCCGCAAGGGCCGTTTATCCTGGCGGCGGCATTACGCTGTCCGGTCATTTTAATGATGGTGCTGCGCGAAGAGGGCAAACTGCTGATTCACGCGGAGCCGTTTGCCGACCCGCTCATACTGCCGCGCGCCACGCGCCAGCAGGCGTTACAGCAGGCGGTCGATCGCTACGCCGAACGGCTTGAGGCCTACGCTTTACGCTCGCCGCTCGACTGGTTTAATTTTTATGATTTCTGGCAATTGCCGCAGGAACGGGAGAGGGAATGTTAAGCGACCCACGCTTTAGCGCAGAAGTGAGTATCAAAGTGCCCTTCCACGACGTGGACGCGATGGGCGTGGTCTGGCACGGCAACTATTTCCGCTATTTCGAAGTGGCCCGCGAGGCGCTGCTCGACCAGTTCGGCTACGGCTATCGGGCGATGAAAGCGTCAGGCTTCGTCTGGCCGGTGGTGGACACGCGGGTGAAGTATCGCGGCCCGTTAACCTTTGAACAGCAGATCCTGGTACGGGCGAGCGTAAAAGAGTTCGAAAACCGTCTGAAAATCGGCTACCAGATTGTGGATGCCGCTAGCGGAAAATGCACGACGACCGGCTACACCATTCAGGTGGCGGTAGACGCGGCAACGGGGGAGATGAGCTATGTCTCTCCGGACGTATTATTTGAACGCATGGGGATCAGGCCATGAACAAACTGTTATTGACCGCGCTGCTGCTGGTGAGCGGCGTCGCAAACGCCATCACCCTGGACGATGTGCAGCAGCGCTTTGCCGCCCAGCAGGTGGTGCGCGCCTCGTTCCAGCAGGAACGCCAGATTAGCGGCATGGCACAGCCTCTACACTCCAGCGGCGAGGTGCTGATCGCCAAAAGCAAAGGCCTGTGGTGGCAACAGCAGCATCCTTTCCCGATGACGCTGATCCTCGACGACAGCCATATGGTGCAGATCATGGGCAGCCAGACGCCGCAGGTCATCACCGCCGACAGCAACCCGCAGATGTTCCAGTTTAACCACCTGCTGCGCGCGCTCTTTCAGGCCGACCGCAAAGTGCTGGATGAAAACTTCACCAGCGAGTTTACCGACCAGGGCAAAGGCCGCTGGAAGCTGGTGCTGACCCCGACTACCACGCCTCTCGACAAGCTTTTTAGCACCATCACGCTACAGGGCGAGCAGTTTCTCAACAGCATTGAGCTGAACGATATGCAGGGCGATTTCACCGAAATTACCTTTAGTAACCACCGCCCGGAGCCGCGAAAGCTGACGCATGAAGAGCAACAGCGTTTCGTTTTCTGAGCTGCACCGCCGGGTAGCCTGGGCCTGGCTTGCCGTCGTGGCGCTGCTGGTCGTTGCCCTTTGCGTGCTGCTGCCTAATTCACGCCTCGACAGCAGCGTGCTTTCGCTGCTGCCCGCGCAAAGCCTCGGCGAAATTCCGCCCGAAATCGAAGCGGGATTTTTAGCCCGCCTCGACAGGCAGATGCTGTGGCTGGTCAGCCCCGGCACCTCCGCGGACGCTTCGGTCGCCAGCGGGTGGCAGGCGCAGCTTCAGCGCCAGCCTTTCCTGACGCAAATTCAGGGGCCGATGGACGCCGCGAGCCAGCAGGCGTGGGGAAAATTCTACTTCGAACACCGTAACGGGCTGGTGGATGAGCAAACGCGCGCGCGCCTGCAAAACGGCGGTGAGGCGCAGGCGCAGTGGGTTCTGTCGCAGATCTATTCGGCGTTTTCCGGCGTCAGCGGCAAAGAGCTTACCAACGACCCGCTGATGCTGGTGCGCGGCTCGCAGCTTGCGCTCCAGCAAAGCGCCAGCCGGTTGCGGATGATCGACGGCTGGCTGGTGGCGAAGGACGGGCAGGGGCGCTACTGGTACATGCTGCACGGCGAGCTGAAAGGATCGTCGTTTGATATGCAGCGCGGGCGCGAGGCGGTGAGCCAGCTCCGCACGCTTCAGCATCAGCTTGAACAGCGGTTCCCGCAGGCGAAAGTCATGTCGCGCGGCACGCTGTTTTACAGCGATTACGCCAGCCAGCAGGCGAAGCACGATGTCTCAACGCTCGGTCTGGCAACGGTCATCGGCGTGCTGCTGCTGATCCTGCTGGTGTTTCGATCGCTGCGTCCGCTGCTGCTGTGCGTTACCTCGGTCGGCATCGGCGCGCTTGCCGGAACGGCCGTCACGCTGCTGTGCTTCGGGCAGCTGCACCTGATGACGCTGGTGATGAGCCTCGGCATCGTCGGCGTTTCGGCGGATTACACGCTCTACTACCTCACCGAACGCATGGTGCACGGCGGGGAAAGCACGCCGCTCGGCAGCCTGCGCAAGGTGCTCCCCGCGCTGCTGCAGGCGTTAGGCACCACGGTGCTGGCGTATCTGATCATGATCCTCGCGCCGTTCCCCGGCATCCGCCAGCTTGCGGTCTTTGCAGCAAGCGGCCTGACGGCATCCTGCCTGACGGTGGTGTGCTGGTACCCGTATGCGGTGCGCGGCCTGCCGGTGCGTCCGGCACCCGCCAAGAAATTTCTTTCCGCCTGGCTTACGGCCTGGCAGACCCGGAAAATCGTCCGTTTCGGCATCCCGCTGGCGCTGCTGGCGGTGAGCGCCGCGGGCGTGGCGATGCTGCGCGTCAACGACGACATTTCTACCCTCCAGGCCTTGCCGCAGGATCTGCTGCGCGAGGAGCAGGGCATCACCGCGCTGACCGGGCAGGGCATGGATCAGAAATGGTTCGTGGTGTACGGCAAAAGCGCGGAGCAAACGCTCAAGCGGCTGGAAAAACTTGCGCCGCAGCTGGCTGCCCTGCAAAAAAATAAGGTTATCGACGGCTATCGCCTGCTGCCGCTGGCCTCGCTTGAGCGCCAGCAGGCGGATCTTCATCTGTTGAGCGAGGCGGCTCCGGTGCTGCAAAAGCGGCTGGCGGAAGCGGGCGTTACGGTGAGCGCGCCAAACTTACAGCAGATGCCGGTCACGCCGGATATCTGGCAGCAAAGCGTTATCAGCAGCGGCTGGCGTTTGCTGTGGCTGACGCTCCCCGACGGGCAAAGCGGGGCGCTGGTGCCGGTGAGCGGCGTTCACGACGGCGCGGCGCTAAAGGCGCTGGCGGAGAAATCCCCCGGCGTCAGCTGGGTGGATCGTAAAAACGCGTTCAACGCGCTGTTTGGCTTCTATCGCACCCTGCTGGCGGGGCTGCTGGCGGCGGCGGTCGCGGCGATTGCCGTCAGCTATATGCTGCGGCTGGGGGTGCGGCGCGGGCTTATCAACGTGGTGCCTTCGCTGCTTTCGCTCGGCGGCGGCCTTGCCGCGCTGGCGTTTAGCGGGTACGCGCTAAACCTGTTCTCGCTGCTGGCCCTTGTGTTGGTGCTGGGCATCGGCATCAATTACACGATCTTCTTTAGCAACCCGCGCGGCACGCCGCTGACGTCGATGCTGGCGGTCACCGTCGCCCTGCTGACGACTTTACTGACGCTTGGGATGCTGGTTCTGAGCGCGACCCAGGCCATCGCCGGATTCGGGATCGTGCTGAGCTGCGGAATTTTCTGCGCCTTTCTGACCGCGCCGCTGGCCTTGCCCATTAAGGAAAAAGGGAAATCATGAATAATCAAAAACATACCCGCTTCGCAGGCTGGTTAAGCGAAAGCGCCATCCACCGCGTATTCATCGCCGCAACGGTTTTATTACTCACCGCCTGTAGCGCCGCGAAAAAAGACGACGGCCGCCCGCAGGCGTGGCTGAAGCCGGGAACGCTGGTCACGCTGCCCGCGCCGGGCATCAGCCCCGCGATTAGCGAACAGCAGCTGCTCACCGCGCGGGTCAAAGGTAAAACGCAGTCGCTGATGGTGCTGCTCAACGCCGACGACCAGAAGGTCATGCTGGCCGGGCTGTCGCCGCTGGGCATACGCCTGTTCCGCCTGACCTACGACGCGCGGGGCGTGAAAACCGAGCAGTCGATTACGCTGCCGGACATGCCGCCCGCCAACCAGGTGCTTGCCGACATCATGCTGAGCAACTGGCCGCTTTCCGCCTGGCAACCCCAGCTGCCGAAGGGCTGGACGCTGAAGGACATCGGCGACCGCCGCGAGCTGCGCGATGACGGCGGTCAGCTTATCGAAACGGTGCGCTACGTTAGCCGGAACGGACAGCGCCAGCCGGTCAGCATTCAGCATCACCGCTTTGGCTACCTGATCGTGATTCAGCATCTGGACAATCAGCCATGATTTACCTCACGGCGGCGGGCATGGTCAACGCGATGGGCAACCGGCTTGACGACATTGCGGCCAATCTTGTTGCCGCACGCTCGCCCGGCATGGCGGCGGATAAAGATGGCTGGCTGCAGCAGGGCGAATGCTGGGTAGGGCGCGTGACGGGGGAGCTGCCCGCGATCCCCGCTAGCCTGCCGCAGCACGACAGCCGCAACAACCGGCTGCTGCTTGCCGCGCTCGCGCAGATCCGCCCGCAGGTGGACGAGGCGATTGCCCGCTACGGTGCAGATCGCGTGGCGGTAATTTTGGGCACCAGCACGTCCGGGCTGGACGAGGCCGACCGTTACGTGAGCGGCCAAAACGCAACGTATCGCTACGGCCAGCAGGAGCTTGGCGATCCCTCGCGTTTTATGAGCGAATATTTGCAGCTTTTCGGTCCGGCGCTGACCGTTTCCACCGCCTGCTCATCCAGCGCCCGCGCGATAATCACCGGCAAACGGCTGATCGAATCCGGCATGGTGGATGCCGCCATCGTCGGCGGCGCGGATACCCTAAGCCGCATGCCGGTCAACGGCTTTCACAGCCTCGAATCCCTGAGCGACCGCCGCTGCCGGCCGTTTAGCGCCGAGCGCAACGGTATCACCATCGGCGAGGCGGCGGCGCTGATCCTGCTCAGCCGGGAACGCGGCCCGGTGCAGCTGCTGGGCGTGGGCGAATCGTCCGACGCGTGGCATATGTCGGCCCCGCATCCCGAGGGTATCGGTGCGATTCGCGCTATCGAAATGGCGATGCGGCAGGCGGGGCTAAGCGCGGCGGACGTTGGCTACATCAATATGCACGGCACCGCGACGCGCCTGAATGATGAAATTGAGGCAAAAGTGATTAACCAGCTTTTCGGCGACCGCGTGCCGTGCAGCTCGACCAAGCATTTAACCGGCCACACGCTGGGCGCTGCGGGGGCCTGTGAAGCGGTGCTTTGCTACCTGCTGCTGTCGCGACGCCTGCCGCTGCCCGCGCAGGATTTCAGCGAATCCACGCAGGATGCGGCGCTTGCCCCCTGCGGCTTGATTAGCGAACCGCGCCCGGACTACAGGCCGGTCATACTGTCGAACTCGTTTGCTTTTGGCGGCAACAACGCCACGCTTATTTTAGGAGCCACCCGTGACTGACTACCTTTCCCCGCAGCGCTATCTGCCCCACGAAGCGCCAATGTGCCTGTTGGAAAAGGTGATCGGCGTGACGGAGGAAACGGCGCACTGCCGGGTTACGGTCGGCCCCGACGGCGTGCTGGCCCCGTTTTTGAGCGACGACGGCACGCTTGCGGGCTGGTTCGCCATCGAGATTATCGCCCAGACGGTGGGCGTATGGTCGGGCTGGCACCGTGTCAATGCAGGCAGTGAATCCGTCGGCGTGGGCATGCTGCTCGGCGGGCGCGGCATACGCTGCCCTGACGGCAAATTCCCGGCCAACGCCGTGCTGGACTGCAAAATCACGCTGCTGATGCGCGATGACAAAATCGGCAGCTTCGAAGGTGAAATTTTTGCCGGTAGCCGGCGTGTGGCAAGCGGGCGGGTGAACACCTATCAGCCCGATAAAAACGAATTAGAACAATTATTTTAATGAGATAGCGGTTATGACAAGAACAGTTTTAATTACCGGCGCGAGCAAAGGCATCGGCAGGGCGATTGCCCTGGGCCTTGCGGCGGACGGTTTTAGCGTGGTGGTGCATTATCACCGCGACCAGGAAGGCGCACGGCAAACGCTTGACCACATTGAAAAGCAGGGCGGTTCGGGCCGCCTGATGCAGTTTGACAGCGGCGACCGTGCGGGCTGCCGGGCAACGCTTGAGGCCGACATCGAGGCCCATGGCGCGTATTGGGGGCTGGTCAACAACGCGGGCGTCGCCCGCGACGGCGCGTTCCCGGCGCTCAGCGATGAGGACTGGGACGGCGTTATCCACACCAATCTCGACGGCTTCTATAACGTCATCCAGCCGTGCGTCATGCCGATGATCGGCCTGCGCGACGGCGGGCGCATTATCACGCTGTCGTCCGTTTCCGGGCTGATGGGCAACCGCGGCCAGGTCAATTACAGCGCGGCGAAAGCGGGCATTATCGGCGCGACGAAGGCGCTCGCCGTGGAGCTTGCGAAGCGCAAAATCACCGTTAACTGCATCGCGCCGGGCCTTATCGACACCGGCATGATTGAGATGGAAGAGGCGGCGCTGAAAGAGGCGATGCGCATTATTCCGCTTCAGCGCATGGGGCAGCCGGAGGAGGTCGCCGGGCTTGCCCGATACCTGATGTCGCCCGCTGCGGGCTACGTCACGCGCCAGGTTATCTCGATTAACGGAGGCATGCTGTGATTCGCCGCGTCGTGGTCACCGGCATGGGCGGTGTTACCGCCTTTGGAGAAAACTGGCAGAGCGTTTGGGCGGGTTTACGATCGGGTAAAAACGCCGTGCGCGCCATGCCGGAATGGCAAATTTACGACGGGCTGAACACGCTGCTCGGCGCGCCGATCGACAATTTCACGCTGCCGGAACACTACACCCGCAAGCGCATCCGCGCGATGGGGCGAGTCTCGCTGCTGGCGACGCGCGCAACCGAGCTGGCGCTTGAGCAGGCGGGCCTGCTGGACGACCCGATTCTCACCGGCGGCGATACCGGCATCGCCTACGGCAGCTCGACCGGCAGCACCGGGCCGGTCAGCGAATTTGCCACGATGCTCACCGAAAAACACACGCGGAATATCACCGGCACCACCTACGTGCAGATGATGCCGCACACCGCCGCCGTTAACGCCGGGCTGTTCTTCGGCCTGCGCGGGCGGGTTATCCCCACCTCCAGCGCCTGCACTTCCGGCAGCCAGGCGATTGGCTACGCCTGGGAGGCGATTCGCCACGGCTATCAGACCGTGATGGTCGCGGGCGGCGCGGAAGAGCTGTGCCCGTCCGAGGCCGCCGTCTTCGACACGCTGTTTGCCACCAGCCAGCGCAACGACCGGCCGCACGCCACGCCGTCGCCGTTTGACCAGCAGCGCGACGGGCTGGTCATCGGCGAGGGGGCCGGAACGCTGATCCTTGAAGATCTTGACCACGCCCTGGCGCGCGGCGCGAAGATCTTTGCTGAGATCGTCGGCTTCCACACCAACTGCGACGCGGCGCATATCACCCAGCCGCAGAAGGAAACGATGCAGATTTGCATCGAGCGCGGCCTGCGCTCTGCTGGAATTGCGGCGAGCGACATCGGCTACATTAACGCCCACGGCACCGCGACTGACCGGGGCGATATCGCGGAAACCCAGGCGACGGCGGCGGTGTTTGGCGCGGGCACGCCGATATCTTCTCTGAAAAGCTATTTCGGCCATACGCTGGGAGCCTGCGGGGCGCTCGAGGCGTGGATGAGCATCGAGATGATGCGCGAGGGCCGGTTTGCCGAAACGCTGAACCTGCATAATCCGGACGCGGCCTGCGGCGAGCTGGACTACATCATGGAAAGCGCGCGGCTTATCGACACGGAATTTGTGCAGAGCAACAACTTCGCCTTTGGCGGGATTAACACTTCGCTGGTGCTGCGCAGGTGGCCGTAACGGGATATCGCCTGGCGTTTGGCGACGTTGCGCGTTTGGGGGAAGAAGAGCAGATAGAACGCTGGCTTTCCCCCGCGCTGCGGGCGTTGGCACCGGTTGGCAACCGCCGCCCGGTGTGGCTTGCCGGGAGAGTTTTGCTGGCGATGCTGCTCGGCAAAGAGTCGCTGCCCGCGCTGGCCACCGGCCCGAACGGCAAGCCGTATCACCCGGACCTGCCGCACTTCAACATCAGCAACAGCGCCACCCGCGTGGCGGTGCTGCTGGGCGATAGCGCCGTAGGCTGTGACATCGAACTTCTGCGCCCCAGAAAGCGGTTTATGGCCGTGGCGCAGCACGGTTTTTCCCCCGAGCTGTACGCATGGCTTGCGGCGCTGCCGGACGAGCTTCGGCTCCCGGCCTTCTGGAAGCTGTGGACGGCCCACGAAGCCGTGCTGAAACAGCGGGGCGGCACCGTCTGGCAAATCACCTCGCTTCACCTGCCGCTTGCAACGCTTTGCCCGCCGGGCCTGCACCTGACGCACCTGACCGTTAGCAACACGCTGGTTGCCTGCTGCGGACGCCAGCCCTTTGCCAAGGACTTTGCTCCCGAGCTGCTGGTTATTTGAGATGCTGCTGCAGGTAATCCACCAGCGCCCGTGCTTTTGCCGACAGAAAGCGGCGGCTGGAATAGGCGGCAATCAGCTCAAGCGGTGCGGGCTGCAGCTCAAGCCTGACTTCCTCTAATTCACCGCTCTCAAGCCAGGCCGCGCAGCCCTGGCGCGCCAGAACGGAGAATCCTACTCCGGCGACGGCCGCCCGCAGCGCCATTTCCCCGCTGTTGACGCGGTAATGGCCGCTGATGGCAACGGTCTCAAACCCGCCGCCGGGTGCAACAAACTGCCACGGCTGGCCTTTGAGGGCATCTACGGTGGTAATGCACGGAAAATCGGCCAACTGACGTGAGTTCTGAGGTTTTCCGCAGGTTTCGATGAGTGCCGGAGCCGCTACCACCACGCACGGGAAGCTGGCCAAGGGGCGGACCACGCAGTCGCTATCCTCAAGTTTTCCACGCGTGATAATCATCGCCAGATCGAGATCCTGCTGTAGAGATTCGAGGCCAGAGAGGTTGGTGACGCAGTGCATCTCAAGCTGAGGATGCAAAAGGGCAAAATCGGCAAACAGACCGGCGAGCAGCGACGGCCCAACCTCGTTTGGCAGGCAGACGCGAAGCCGCCCCTTAAGCTGCAGCTGTTCCACCGCAAGCTCCGCCTGCGTTTCCTCAAGCGAGGCAAGCAGCGGCTGCGCACGGGAATAAAGCAGCTGACCCGCTTCGGTCAACTGCATGCGGCGCGTGCTGCGTTCAATAAGCCTCACGTTCATCTGTTCCTCAAGCCGGCTAATCGCGCGGCTAACGTTTGAAGAGGGCATGTCCAGCGCCTTCGCAGCAGCGCTAAAGGTGCCTTTATCGGCCACGGCGACGAAAAGATGCAGGGCGTTAAGATCGAGCTTGTTGCGCATGATTATCCCATTTTTGATAGCAGTGCATGCCATTTTAACCGTCTGATGCGGCGTAAATGGAACGAATATACTGCCCGCCTCGCACATCACCAAGGGGCATTTATGGCGATTACTCTTTTCGAAAGCGCGAATTTCCGGCCGTATCGCATCGCGGCCATCGTCGCCTTCATCCAGTTCACCAACGCGCTTGAGTACATGGTATTCAACCCGATCTTCACGTTTATGGCGGCTGATTTTTCCGTACCCATCACCTGGGCCGGATACGTGACCGGCGTTTATACCCTGGCGGCTGTTGTCTCCGGGATAGCCGCCTTCTTCTGGGCGGATAGGGTGGATAAGAAACGCTTCTTACAGCTCAACATGCTGACGCTTGGCGTGCTGACCGGCATGATTACGCTAACCGGCGACTTCAGCGTGCTGATCGTTATTCGCCTGCTGGCCGGGTTTGCGGGCGGTACGACGATGGGGGTTGGCATGGGGCTGTTGATTAACGCGGCACCGCCCGAGCTCAGGTCGCGCATGGTGGCGCTGGCGATTGCTTCATTTTCGCTGGTCAGCATCGTGGGCATGCCCGTTCTGATGTATATCAGCGCGGCCTGCGGCTGGCGGCAGGCGCTTTGGCTTATCGGCATATTTTGCATGCTTAGCGTGGCGCTGGTGCGTTTTGGCGTGCCGAGTTCGCCGCAGCTCATTGAACGACACGCAGGCCTGGCGCTAAACCGCGAAGTGCTGCGTTTTGCCACGGCTAACGGCATCGCGCAGTTCAGCCCGATGCTGTTGATTCCCGTGCTGGTGCCCGTTATGTCGCTCTATATGAAGGTAAGTGATGCCCAACTGCCGTGGATATTTTTTACCGGCGGCATTGCGGGCCTTATCGCCACTAAGGCCACCGGCGGGCTGCTGCATCATTTCAGCGCTACGCGTGTTCTCTGCGTATCGACGGTAGCTTTTATCGCAAGCCTGGCGATTCCCTTTATGCTGCCCGGCGCGGCGCATTTATTTATGGCGCTGTTTATGGCTACGTCCTACTGCCGACTGGTCGCAAGCTCGGTGGTCACGCTGAATTATCCTCAGGATCGCCACCGCGCCGGGTTTGGTACGCTGCAAACGGCGCTCATGTATTTGCTGACGACGGCCGCGTATTTCCTGTCATCGTTGTTGATGTCCAGGGAGGATGTTTCTGCAGGTAGCCTGGCCATGCTTATGCTGGTTTGCGGTCTGAGCGCCGCGCTGCTGCCGGGCTACATCTGGCTCCTTGAGCGTCGGCTCGCGCTGCGTAAAACATAATTTGAAACGGCATATCATTTCCGCTTGCAATTCTTAGCGGGCAAACGATAATCATGCGCAAAATAAGAAGCGTTCTCATTATTATCTTTTGTCAGGGAATTATTCATGCAAGCACCAGATCCTTCGCAGACGGGTATGCGCCCGCGCCTGCTCGCGGTACTGATTAGCGCCGCCACCTTCCCCGCGTTTGCCGCCGACGGCGACGCTGCCTCCGCTGCACAAAACGCCGCGAAAGCCGACACCATCACCGTTACCGCCACGCCGGATAATACCTTCCGCGCGGGCGGCGACGAGCTGGTTCCGGCCTATCTTGACGGCCAGGTCGCCAACGGCGGGCGTCTGGGGCTGCTTGGCGAGCAGGAAGCCGGCAACGTGCCGTTTAATATCATCGGCTATACCGCGAAGATGATCGAAGACCAGCAGGCGACAACCCTGACCGACGTTATCCGCAATGATGCCACGGTGCAGGCGGTGCGCGGATACGGCAACTTTGGCGAATCGTACCGTATTCGCGGTTTCCTGCTGGACGGTGACGACGTTTCCTACGGCGGCCTCTACGGCGTGCTGCCGCGCCAGATCGTTGCCACAAACGTGGCCGAGCGCGTGGAGATTATTAAGGGATCGAACGCGTTTCTGAACGGCGTTCCGCCGGGCGGCACGGGCGTGGGCGGATCGATCAACGTGGAGCCAAAACGCGCGGGCAGCGAGCCTGCGGCCAGCGTCAGCGTTGACTACGGCTCGGATTCACAGGTTGGCACATCGCTGGACGCCGGTCGTCGCTTTGGCGATAGCGACCAGTTCGGCGCGCGCGTAAACGTGCTGCACCGCGAGGGCGAAACCGCCGTCGATAACGAAAAATCCCGCACCACGCTTGCCACCGTTGGACTGGACTACAAGGGCGAGCGTCTGCGCAGCTCGCTGGACGCGGGCTGGCAGAAATCCAGCGTGCACGACGGCCGCATCGGCGTTGGCGTGGGTGCCATTACCGAAATGCCGGAAGTGCCGGACGGCTCGGCGAACTATAGCCAGAAGTGGGTTTACTCCGACATGACCACCCGCTTTGCCGCGCTGCGCGGGGAATACGACGTGCTGGATAACTGGACGTTCTACGGCGGCCTCGGCGGTAACAATACCGACGAGCGCGGCGAGTACAGCGTGCCGAAGCTGCTCGATAACGACGGCAACGCCAGCCTCAGCCGTCTGGGCACGCGCTACGTCGCCGACAGCTTCTCGGGCATGACCGGCATTCGCGGCAGGTTTGACACCGGCGCGATTGGCCACAGCGTTAACCTCGGCTATTCCGGCGTGTACCGCAAAACGCGCGCGGCTTACACCATGTCCGGCTCGTCTAACACCATCAACATTTACGATCCTTCGACGATCGATTTCCCGCCAACGCTGTACAGCGGCGGCAATATGGACGATCCGAACGTGCGTAGCCGCACGCGCACCTCCGGCGTTTCCGTTTCCGACACGCTTTCCGCGCTGGACGAACGCGTGCTGCTGACCCTGGGCGCGCGCCGTCAGGACGTGACGGTGCGCAACTATGATTATCAGGGCATGGAGACGCCCGCCACGCGGTTCGACGCCTTCAAGGTGACGCCGGTTTACGGGCTGGTGGTGAAGCCGTGGGAGCATATTTCCTTCTACGCCAACCACATCGAAGCGCTGCAGCCTGGGCCTACGGCGAGCAGCAAAGCGATTAACGGCGGCCAGGTCGTCGGTATCGTGCAGTCGAAGCAGAACGAAGTCGGCGTGAAGATGGACTATGGCCGCGTGGGCGGCACGCTCGCGCTGTTTGAAATCAAAAAGCCGGTCGGGATGATCGACGACAGCAACGTGTACGGCCTGTACGGCGAGCAGCGTAGCCGCGGGATGGAGCTGAACGTGTTCGGCGAACCGGTATACGGCGTCCGTCTGCTGGGCAGCGCGCTGTGGATGGACCCCGAGCTGAGCAAAACCGCCGGAGGTACCAACGACGGTAACGACGCGGTAGGCGTGCCGCGCTATGCGGTGACGATGGGCGGCGAATGGGATCTGCCGTGGGTGCAAAACCTGACCGCGACGGGCACCGTGACCCGCACGGGTTCTCAGTACGCCAACGCCAGCAATACCGTCAAGCTGGACGGGTGGACGCGGCTCGACCTCGGCGTGCGCTACAGCACGAAGGTTAACGACCAGACGCTGACCTGGCGCGCGAACGTCGAGAACGTCACCGATGAGAAGTACTGGGCGTCGGTTGACGATTCCGGCACCTACATGACGCAGGGCGATCCGCGCACGCTGAAGCTGTCTATGACGGTTGATTTCTGATTTAGGTTGGTAGATGGGTAGTGGTGGATGGCGCTAACGCTTATCCACCCTACGAAAGCCTAAAGCGATGTCGGTCGGATAGGCGTTAGCGCCATCCGACTTTCGCCGTTCGATGCACGCCATCCGACCTTAACCCAGCGCTACTGCTTCAGCGCCCAGATATGATAAACCCCGTCTATCAGTTCGGCTCCCTCCAGCTCTTTCTCGAAGCCCGGGAACTTCTCGCCCCATTCCGCGATGCTGCGGATGTATTGCAGCCACGGCTCCTCCGCTGCGCCAAAGCTTTCGCCCGGCATGACGATGGGAATGCCCGGCGGGTAGGGGATAACGCCGACGGCAGACACGCGATGGGCGAGCTGATCGATCGGCAGGTGATCCGCGATGCCCGCCATATGCTGCTGGAAGGCGATGCGCGGGCGTTTAACCGGCACCGGAATGTTGCCAAACGCGGCGGCCTGCAGCTTGTCCATCTGGCTGGTTTTCATATAGTTAAACATCTCGTCGCACAGGTCTTTTAGTCCCATGCCCGCATAGCGCGCGGCGTCGGCGCTGATGAGATCCGGCAGGCAGCGCTTGAGCAGCGTGTTGTTGTCGTAGTCGTTTTTAAACTCCAGCAGGACGTTGATTAGCGTCCCCCATTTGCCCTTCGTCACGCCGATGGAGAACAGGCACAGCACCATAAAGTCCGTGGTGCGCGACGGCACGATGCCGCGTTCGCCCAGATAGGCGGTGACCATCGCGGCGGGAATGCCGCTGTCCTGCAGGTTGCCGTCGTCGCCCATGCCGGGGGCTAAAATCCCCGCTTTAATCGGATCGAGCAGGCACCAGTCGTCTTCGAGCTGGTCGAACCCGTGCCACTTGTCGCCGGGCTTCAGCGTCCAGCAGCTCGGGTCGGTGGTGAGCTGTTCGCGCGAGGCTTTGGAAAAGGGAACTTCGTTACCCGCGCCGTCGGTTACCGTCGGCGCGTTCCACGGCGAGAAGAACCATTCGCCTTTTTTCGCAAAGGCGGCGTGGACTTTTGCCATCGCGAGGCGGAAGTCCACCGCTTCGTTAATGACCTCCTGGGTGAGCGCTTCGCCCTGGCCGCCGTCCATCATCGCCGCGCCTATTTCGTTGGCGGCGATAATCGCGTACAGCGGCGAGGTGGTTGCCTGCAGCATGTATGACTCGTTAAAGCGCGAGTGTTCGACCGGCTTTTTCCCATTGCGGATATGAATGTATGAAGCCTGGGAAAGCGAGGCGAGCAGCTTGTGCGTGGAGTGCGTGGCGAAAACCGTTGGGCCGCTGCTGTCGAAGTCCTTCGGATCGCCGCGCATGGCGAAGCGGCCTTTATACATCGGGTTGAAGCGCGCATAGGCGTACCAGGCTTCGTCGAAGTGAATCTGGTCCACGCTCTGCGCCAGCAGATCCTGCGCCGCTTCGGCGTGATAGCACATGCCGTCGTAGGTACAGTTAGTCACCACCGCATAGACGGGTTTGTCGCTGACCACTTCGTGCTTCAACGGATTGGCCGCGATGGCTTCGCGAATGCTTTCCGGCTCAAACTGGCGCTTGGGAATTGGCCCGATTATGCCAAAGCGGTTGCGGGTTGGGATGAAGTAAACCGGCAGCGCGCCGGTCATCACCAGCCCCTGCTCGATGGATTTGTGGCAGTTGCGGTCGCACAGCGCCACCTCCAATTCACCAACCACCGCCTGCATCACGGCCCGGTTGGAGCCGGACGTGCCGTTGAGCACCGAGTAGCTGCGGTGCGAGCCAAACACTTCGGCGGCGTAGGTCTCCGAGGCTTTTATCGGCCCGCTGTGGTCGAGCAGCGAGCCCATCGCCGCGCGTTCGATGCCCGTATCGGTGCGGAACAGGTTTTCGCCAAAGAAATCGAGGAACTCGCGACCGACGGCAGATTTTGTAAACGCCACGCCGCCCTGGTGGCCCGGAGCCGCCCATGAATACTCGGGGTTTTCCATGGTGTAGTTGAACAGCGCCCGCGTAAACGGCGGCAGGAGCTGCTCGTAATAGCGTTGGATTAGCGACCGGGCGCGGGCGGCAATAAACTCGGCGGTGTCTTCGTGCATCCAGACAAATTCATTCACCAGCCGCATAGAATCCAGCGTCAGGGTGTCGATGCAGGAGTGTTCCGCCATCAGCAGTACCGGCACGTTTTTATTGCGCCGACGGATGGTTTGCAGCAGCGAAAACGCCTGGCTGTGGGAGGCATCGTCGTTGCCGCCGGAGGTCCAGTCTACAAAAATGCAGCACAGCGAGGCGTCTGAGGTGACGGTGGCGATACCGTCCTCAAAGGTGGCCGCGGAGATCACCGCGAAGTTATTCTCTTCCAGCGCTTCAATCAGCTCGGCGACGGCCCTGCCGTTGGCGGTATTCACGTCCTGAACGCTGCTGTCGACGACCAGTATCTTACGTTTATGGTGCGTGCCTAAATCGAGCATGTCGGGCTCCTGTTAATCGTTAACCACGGGTTTATCCAGCGGGTAGGGGTTTTTGTGGCGACGGTTGTAGTTCACCGTGTACATCGCGGTGATAATCATGATGGCGACGAACGACCACATCACTTCGGTCGCGCCGGAACCCACCACCGCCCAGATGCAGTAGACAAACGCAATCAGCGTCAGGAAAAGGAACGGCAGGCGCTGGTTGCCCAGGTGCCCCTGTCCGACCAGCATCAGCGCGGCGCAGGTGTAGATGTAAGGCACCAGCGTGAAGATGACCGAAACGGAAGATACGACGGCGAACTGCGAGGTGGCGTCCGGGGAGATGCTTGCCAGCTGGAACAGCGTCATCAGCACGCCGACCACCAGCAGCCCGGCGACCGGCGTCTGGTCTTTATTCACCTTTGCAAAAATAGGCGGGAACAGGCCATCGTCCGCCGCGGCTTTGGCGGTTTGCCCGGCGAGCAGCGTCCAGCCCCCGAGGCTGCCTAAACACCCGGCCGCGGCACAGAACGAAACTATTGCCCCGGCGGTTGGCCCAAGCGCCATGCGGGCCGCATCGCCAAACGGTGAGGCGGAGAGCTTCAGGTCGGCGTTGGGGATCATGCCCATGATCGCGGTGGTGGAGAGCACGTAACAAACGGCGGCGATTAGCACCCCGCCAATGGTGGCGATCGGCACGTTGCGTTTGGGATTCTTAACGACGGCGGCGGCTACCGAGGCGCTTTCCACGCCGATAAACGACCATAGCGTGACGCTAAGCGTGCTTTGAATAGCCCCAAAGGTGCCCTTGCCGCTGACGTTCCAGGCGGCCATGTAGGTATCGCTTTTGAACCAGAACCAGCCGAGCACCGCCACGGCGACAATCGGGATCAGCGCCAGAATCGTCGCCACCGCCTGCACGCGGGTGATCATTTTCGGGCCGAGAATGTTTAGCCCGACGAACAGCCAGAGGATGGCGATACAGGTAACGGTGAGCGGCCAGGGCTGGTTGAGCAGCGGGAAGAAATAGCTCAGATAACCGACGCCGATCACCACCATCGCCACGTTGCCTATCCAGCAGGCGAGCCAGTAAAGCACGTTGGTTTGATAGCCGAGGAAGGGGCCGAATGCTCGCCTCGCATAGGCATAAGAGCCGCCGGGACTGTCGTCGAGCGAGGACATTTTGGCGTAGACCATCGACAGCGACAGCGCGCCGATGATGGTCACCGCCCAGCCGAATATCGCGATTCCCCCCGTTGCGGCGAGGCTTGCCGGGAGGAGGAACACCCCGGAGCCCATGATATTACCAGCCACCATTAACATCACCGGGACCAGCCCGACTTTCTGCGCTTCACTTGCCATAAACCCTCTCCTGCAATGAGCTGAATTTTCCGAAAGTTAACCTGCTTTTTGGGAATGGTTTGCTTGTTATTTGGTCAATTCTGAACGCGAATCAGGCTCAATCCCTGTGCGGGGAAAGCCTGTAACGGTAGGGTGAGTCGGTCTGATAGTGCTTTTTTATGGTCCATCTGGAGAAACCCAGACAGTAAGTGATATACGACAGTTGCTGGGTAAGTTTAGACTATTATCAAAGACTAACTGGAGGTTTCCCCATGGGTGAACGAATGTCGGTAATTCAGGGCGATATCACGCGTGTCGCTGTGGATGTGATTGTTAACGCGGCAAACTCATCTCTGATGGGCGGAGGCGGCGTGGATGGCGCCATTCATCGGGCCGCGGGCCCGGCGCTGCAGGCGGCCTGCAAAAAAATTATTCAACAGCAGGGCGAATGCGCAACGGGGCATGCGGTGATCACCGAGGCCGGGAATATTCCGGTCAAGGCAATCATTCACACCGTTGGCCCGGTCTGGCACAGCGGCGAGCGGCACGAAGCCGAGCTGCTGGAGCAGGCGTATCGCAACTGCCTGGATTTGGCGGCGGCGAACGGCTATCGCACCATTGCCTTCCCGGCCATCAGCACCGGGGTTTATGGCTATCCGAAGGAGCAGGCCGCGCGCATCGCGGTTGACGTGGTTTACAAATACATTGGCATCCGGCCGCTGCCCGAAGAGGTGGTGTTTGTCTGCTTCGACGATGAAAATACCCGGATTTATCAGCAGTTTCTGGCCCAGCTCACCTATGGAGAATGAGCATGCTACCCGCCTCGGGCGGGCGATAACGCCAACGACCGCCGAGCACCCCGGCCTGAGCGGCATTCATACGCTGGCCGATAGCCTCGACGCCTTTGCGGCACGCTATTTGCTGTGCGGGATGGCCGAGAAAACCCTCGACGTGCAGTATTACATTTGGGAAGACGATATGTCCGGCAGGCTGCTGTTCAGCGCGCTGCTGGCCGCCGCCGAGCGCGGCGTTCACGTCCGCCTGCTGCTGGACGATAACAATACCAACGGCATGGACGACACGCTGCGCCTGCTGAACGCGCACAAGAATATCGAAGTCCGCCTGTTTAACCCGTTTTCGTTTCGCCTGTTTCGCGCGCTTGGCTATCTCACCGATTTTGCGCGCCTGAATCGCCGCATGCACAACAAGAGTTTTACGGTGGACGGCGAGGCGACGATTATCGGCGGGCGCAACGTCGGCGATGCCTATTTTGGCGCGGGCGAACAGCCGCTGTTTTCCGACCTGGACGTGCTGGCCGTGGGGCCGGTAGTGGCCGAGGTGTGCGAGGATTTTGAGCGTTACTGGAAAAGCCAGTCGGTGTCGACGCTCGATAAGGTGCTGGAGATGACCGGCGACGAGCTGCACTCCCGCGTCCAGCTGCCGGAGCACTGGCAGGACGATCCTATTGCACGGCGCTATCTCGACAGGCTGACAACCAGCCAGTTCGCGACCCACCTGGTATCGCGCACGCTGAAAATGTACTGGGCGAAAACGAAACTGCTCAGCGACGATCCGCGTAAGGGCCAGGGGAAAGCGCGTAACGGTACGCTCCTGCCGCAGCGTTTGCTGAAGGTTATCGGCGAGCCGCAGCGGGAGATCGACATTATTTCCGCCTACTTCGTGCCGACGCGCGCGGGCGTGGCGCAGATTCTGGGCCTGGTGCGCAAGGGCGTCAAAATCGCCATTTTGACCAATTCGCTTGCGGCAAACGACGTCGCGCCGGTGCACGCGGGCTATGCCCGCTGGCGTAAAAAATTGCTCCGTCACGGCGTGCAGCTTTTTGAACTGAAGCCGCAGCATGATGGCCGCAACGTGCCGCATGACCGCGGGTTGACCGGGAACTCCGGCTCCAGCCTGCATGCGAAAACGTTCAGCGTGGACAAGCAGCAGGTGTTCATCGGCTCGTTTAACTTCGACCCGCGATCGGCGATGCTCAATACCGAGATGGGTTTTGTTATCGAGAGCGCAACGCTTGCTGAAGATATTCACGCACGGTTCACGAAAAGCCAGAAGGACGCCGCCTGGGCGCTGCGCCTCGACCGTTGGGGCAGGGTGAACTGGGTAGAAAATCGCGATGGCAAAGAGGTGGTCTGGAAAAAGGAGCCGCACACGCGCTTCTGGCAGCGCGTGCTGGTGCGCCTGGTTTACCGGCTGCCGGTAGAGTGGCTGTTGTAGGGCGGAAGCGTGGGGACCATTGTCGGGTGGCGGCTTGCGCCTTACCCGACCTACGTTGTCGGTTTTGTAGGGTGGATAAGCGAGCGCGCCATCCACCGCAATTGTCGGGTGGCGGCTTGCGCCTTAATCGACCTACGTTGTCGGTTTTGTAGGGTGGATAAGCGAACGCGCCATCCACCGCAATTGTCGGGTGGCGGCTTGCGCCTTAATCGACCTACGTTGTCGGTTTTGTAGGGTGGATAAGCGAACGCGCCATCCACCGCAATTGTTGGGTGGCGGCTTGCGCCTAACTCGACCTACGTTGTCGGTTTTGTAGGGTGGATAAGCGAACGCGCTATCCACCGCAATTGTCGACCGCTGATTTAATTAAACCGTTTTCGCCACTTTATTCTGCGGCTTGCCGGAGAACAGGAAGCGCAGCACCGGAATACGTAAATGGATCTCATAAAGTATTACCGCAATTCCCACCACAAAGATTAATCCCGCAATAAAACCCAGCGTATTCGAGGCGATATGCGGCGTAATAAATGCGCCGAAGAACAGCGTCAGCGGGTGGTGCACCAGGTAGATAAACAGCGAGGCGTTAACGAAATAGGTCACGCGGGCAGACTGGAAGTTAAGCAGCCTGTGGCCGAGGGAGAACACCACGTTCACCATCCACAGGCCCATCAGCATGGTAATCACGCTTTCCGTTTCGTACATCCATGCATCGCCGCTGCCGTAGCGTTGGTTAAGCAAATAGGCGACGAAAGCGAGCGCAGCACCGACCGCGCACAGCGGGGAAGGGGTGGTAAACAACGCCTTCAAATTCGGGCGGGTAAAGGCGAGCGCGCCAAGCAGGAAGAACGGCAGATAAAAGAGGGTTTGCATTACCACGAAATTAAACAGCCCATCGCTTAATAACGGTGCGTGAATAATAAAAATGGTGCGACGAATTGCGCCGTATAAAATACCGAAGGCAAGGAATAAAATTGAGAGCCTTCCTAAGGAATAATCTGCGGAATTATTCTCTTTATGCCGTGTGATGTACCTGTTCATCTTTTTAAACAAAAAAAGGCAAACGGTCGTTAATACCACCATCACCAGTAAAAACCACAAATGCGACACCAGCTCCCAGACGAGCGTGTTGTACTTTTCGTAGGCGCTCAGGTTATGCCAGTTGGCAGATTTGCCGTTCACATATTGCAGCATCATAAACTGTGGCAGGGTGAGCAGCGGGATGGCGGTAAGCATCGGAATGCCAACGCGCTCAACGCGTACTTTCCACCAGCGTTTAAGCGGATAGCGCAAAAAAAGCATATAGGAGAAATAACCGGAAATGACGAAAAACACCTGCATGCGGAAGGCGTGAATGAAGTCATTAAACAAGGTCAGCCACCACGAGGGCAGGGCGCTGTTCACGTGCCACTGATGGCTTGAGTAGATTAACGAAATGTGGAACGGGATACCCAATAACATTAACCATGCCCGGATAGAGTCCAGGAAAAATTCGCGTTGCTGAGGTGTGTTACTCATAATACTCCAAACATTATCGGACTAATCGTCTTATCCTTTAGATATCTATCCTTCAGGCTCTACGGCTTATTGGGATGACTTTCCGTGGCAACCCTACACTAACCATGACATTCTGTCTGCAAGGGGACTCTTAAAGCGTAAGCAGTTGTCTTTTTTTGCTTAAAGCCTGAGCCAGCGTGCTGAACAATGCGGGTATTTGGTTGTCGGAAAGCAGGAGTTTCCATTAAAATGGATTGGATTGATTTAAGCACACAAAGGGGGATGTGCTGGTTAATATGAAACATAAACCAAAAATGATGAAAATGTGTGGGCTGGGCGTTGCAGTGATGTTGTCCCTTTATACCACCTCGGTTTGGGCTTTCACTATCGATGATGTCGCAAAACAGGCGAAAACATTAGCGGGCAAAAGCTACGAAGCACCGAAAAGCAATCTGCCTTCGCAATTTCGCGACATGAAATATGCGGACTATCAGCAGATCCAGTTCAACCACGACAAAGCCTACTGGAGCAAGTTAAAGACCCCATTTAAGCTTGAATTCTACCATCAGGGCATGTACTTCGACACGCCGGTTGCCATCAATGAAGTGACTGCAACCGCCGTCCACAAGATTAAATACAGCCCGGATTACTTTAATTTCGGTGACGTTAAACACGACAAAGACACCGTTAAAGACCTCGGTTTCGCCGGGTTTAAAGTGCTCTATCCGATCAATAGCAAAGATAAGAACGACGAAATTGTCAGCATGCTCGGGGCGAGTTACTTCCGCGTAATCGGTTCAGGTCAGGTTTATGGCCTGTCTGCGCGTGGTCTTGCTATCGATACCGCTTTGCCGTCCGGCGAAGAGTTCCCGCGATTCCGCGAATACTGGATTGAACGTCCAAAACCTACTGATAAAACGCTTACCCTCTATGCGTTGCTGGATTCCCCTCGTGCGACGGGCGCCTATCGCTTTGTGATTACCCCAGGCCGCGACACCGTGGTGAACGTACAGTCTAAAGTTTACCTGCGCGACAAAGTGGGCAAGCTGGGCGTAGCGCCGCTGACCAGTATGTTCCTGTTTGGGCCGAACCAACCGTCCCCAACCACTAACTTCCGTCCTGAGCTGCACGATTCTAACGGTCTGTCTATCCATGCCGGTAACGGTGAGTGGATCTGGCGTCCGCTCAATAATCCGAAACACCTGGCGGTCAGCTCGTTTGCGACTGAAAACCCGGTCGGCTTCGGCCTGCTGCAACGTGGCCGTCAGTTCTCGCGCTTTGAGGATCTGGACGATCGCTACGACCAGCGCCCAAGCGCGTGGATTGCACCGCAGGGCGATTGGGGCAAAGGCAGCGTCGAGCTGGTGGAAATCCCAACTAACGACGAAACCAACGATAACATCGTTGCCTACTGGACCCCGGATCAGCTGCCGGAGCCGGGCAAAGAGATGAACTTCAAATACACCATCACCTTTAGCCGCGACGAAGACAAAATGCATGCGCCGGACAACGCGTATGTTGCCCAGACGCGTCGTTCAACGGGTGATGTGAAGCAGTCGAATCTGATCCGCCAGCCGGATGGCACCATCGCTTTCGTGGTGGACTACACCGGCGCTGAGATGAAAAAGCTGCCGCAGGATACGCCTGTTACCGCGCAAACCAGCATTGGCGACAACGGTGAAATCGTTGACAGCCAGGTGCGCTACAACCCGGTCACCAAAGGCTGGCGTTTGACCATGCGTTTGAAAATCAAGGATGACAAAAAGCCGACGGAAATGCGCGCAGCCCTGGTCAATGGCGATCAGACACTGAGTGAAACCTGGAGCTATCAGTTACCTGCCAATGAATAAGTCTACCGATAACGCGCCTGACTACATTGAGGCACTCCCGCTTTCTGCAGCGCAGAAGGCGGGGCTTCCGACATCGGATCTGCAGGCGGTGCATGAGGCGCTTGACGCGCGCCATCACCACTACGATCGCGCCGACGACTCCCCTTTAGGGTCCGTGAAAGCTCGCCTTGAGGCAAGCTGGCCGGGCTCGCTCGGCGGCGATCAGTTGATCGAAGATGAAGAAGGCCGTGCTCAGTTACAGGCTATGCCGAAAGCGACTCGCTCTTCCATGTTCCCGGACCCGTGGCGCACCAACCCGATTGGCCGCTTCTGGGACCGCCTGCGTGGCCGCGAAGTCAACCCGCGCTATATGTCTAAAGAGGAAGCCGAGGCCGAGCAGAAATGGCGTACCGTCGGAACCATCCGTCGCTACATCCTGCTGATCCTCACCCTTGCACAGACCGTGGTTGCCACCTGGTATATGAAAACCATTCTGCCTTACCAGGGCTGGGCGCTCATTAATCCTACCGACATGGGCGGTCAGGATCTGTGGGTTTCCTTCATGCAACTGCTGCCGTACATCCTGCAAAGCGGCATCCTCATTCTGTTCGCCATTCTATTCTGCTGGGTTTCGGCCGGTTTCTGGACCGCGCTGATGGGCTTCCTGCAGCTGCTGATGGGCAAAGACAAGTACAGCATTTCCGCGTCCACCGTTGGCGATGAGCCGATTAACCCGGAGCACCGCACCGCGTTAATCATGCCTATCTGTAACGAAGACGTGGATCGCGTGTTTGCCGGCCTGCGTGCCACCTGGGAGTCGGTGAAAGCGACCGGCCAGGAAAAACATTTCGATGTTTATATCCTGAGCGACAGCTACAACCCGGACATCTGCGTTGCCGAACAGAAAGCGTGGATGGAGCTGATCGGCGAAGTGCAGGGCGAAGGGCAGATTTTCTATCGCCGTCGCCGCCGCCGCGTGAAGCGTAAAAGCGGCAACATCGATGACTTCTGCCGTCGCTGGGGCAATCAGTACAGCTATATGGTGGTGCTGGACGCGGACTCGGTAATGAGCGGCGACTGTCTGACCAACCTGGTGCGCCTGATGGAGGCTAACCCGAACGCCGGGATTATCCAGTCTTCCCCGAAAGCATCCGGCATGGACACCCTGTACGCGCGCTGCCAGCAGTTTGCGACTCGCGTCTACGGGCCGCTGTTTACCGCTGGCCTGCACTTCTGGCAGTTGGGTGAATCGCACTACTGGGGCCATAACGCCATCATCCGCGTGAAGCCGTTCATCGAGCACTGTGCCCTGGCACCGCTGCCGGGTGAAGGTTCGTTCGCGGGTTCCATCCTGTCACACGACTTCGTTGAAGCTGCTTTAATGCGTCGTGCGGGCTGGGGCGTGTGGATTGCCTACGATCTGCCGGGTTCTTATGAAGAGCTGCCGCCGAACCTGCTGGACGAGCTAAAGCGTGACCGTCGCTGGTGCCACGGTAACCTGATGAACTTCCGCCTGTTCCTGGTCAAAGGCATGCACCCGGTTCACCGGGCGGTGTTCCTGACCGGCGTGATGTCCTATCTGTCGGCGCCGCTGTGGTTCATGTTCCTCGCGTTATCTACCGCTCTACAGGTGGTGCACGCCCTGACCGAACCGCAGTATTTCCTGCAGCCGCGCCAGCTGTTCCCGGTATGGCCGCAGTGGCGTCCGGAACTGGCGATTGCGCTGTTTGCCTCCACCATGGTGCTGCTGTTCCTGCCTAAGCTGCTGAGCATTATCCTCATCTGGTGCAAAGGCTCGAAAGAGTACGGCGGCTTCCTGCGCGTGACGCTTTCCCTGCTGCTTGAAGTGCTGTTCTCGGTGCTGCTGGCGCCGGTACGCATGCTGTTCCACACCGTGTTTGTGGTCAGCGCGTTCCTCGGCTGGGAAGTGGTCTGGAACTCACCGCAGCGTGACGACGATTCCACCCCTTGGGGCGAAGCGTTTATGCGCCACGGCTCGCAGCTGCTGCTGGGCCTGGTGTGGGCCGTAGGCATGGCTTGGCTGGATCTGCGCTTCCTGTTCTGGCTTGCGCCAATCGTGTTCTCGCTGATCCTTTCACCGTTCGTATCGGTGATTTCCAGCCGCGCGACCGTTGGTCTGCGCACCAAACGCTGGAAGCTGTTCCTGATCCCGGAAGAGTATTCTCCTCCGCAGGTGCTGGTGGATACCGACAACTACCTGAAGCTCAACCGCAGCCGCACGCTGGAAGATGGCTTTATGCACGCGGTGTTCAACCCGTCGTATAACGCGCTGGCAACGGCAATGGCAACGGCGCGTCACCGCGCAAGCCAGGTGCTGGAAATTGCTCGCGACCGTCACGTTGAGCAGGCGCTGAACGAAACGCCGGACAAGCTCAACCGCGACCGTCGTCTGGTGCTGTTAAGCGACCCGGTTACCCTGTCGCGCCTGCATTACCGCGTTTGGTCCAACCCGCAGCGTTACTCTTCGTGGGTGGATAATTACAAAGCGGTGACGCTGAACCCGGCTGCTTTGCCGGTTAAGTAAAGGGCGATTGATATGAAACGGCTTCGGTGGATGGCGCGTAACGCTTATCCACCCTACAAAAACCATCCGGATTTGTAGGTCGGGTAAGGTGCAAGCCGCCACCCGACGAAAACGCGAAATGCCGACCTTTTGGGGTCGGCATTTTTTTGCTGAAAGGAGACTTACTTTGTTGAGAGCATTCGTGGTTATTTTGGCGGCCTGCGCCCTGAGCGGCTGCGGAAGCATTATCAGCCGCGCTGTGCCGGGGCAGGGGCATGGCAATCAGTATTACCCCGGCGTACAGTGGGACGTGCGTGACGGCGCGTGGCGCTATATCACGGTGCTGGATTTACCCTTCTCGCTGGTATTCGACACGCTGCTGCTGCCGATTGACGCCAGCCACGGGCCTTACGAGTAACGATTACCGTTCATCCCATTCGTCGGCCGCGGCCTGGCCTTCTTCGGTGTCCAGCGGCGGTTCGAGCTGGAATTCACCTTCGTCCCATTCGTGCAGCGTGTTTTCCTCAAGCCACTCCTGGCGCAGCTCGATGTCCTCGTAGTCCCCGTCAAAGACGCTCTGTGCGGCCTCACCGCTCAGCATCGGCAAACACTCTCCGGTTTCGCTGTCGTCAGCAAAGAATTCTGCCTGCCACATGATATCGCCATCCTGCAGGACGTATTTCTGGATATTGAGCTGCTGGACGTTTGCAGTCTCTTCATCCACGTCCGGATGATCGGCGAGGAATAATTCCCGCGCGGCATCAATGGCTTCTTCCAGCGTTGCGTACATGCTCATGAAAATCTCCTTATGGCAGAGGTCAGGGAGCGGCTGCTCCGTTGCAATTTCATGTTAATTGTTGACGCTGTTCGCAAAGTTGCAAGTATGAGAATAGGCCTGGCAGAAAAAATTTCGTTTAATCGCCCGGAATACGCACCCGCTCGGCGGGGCGACGCAGGCTGATCCATGAATACACCGCGTTAAATAGCACCACGCTTGCGGTAACCAAAAATACCGTCCTGAAGCCGTAGTTAGCCGACACGGCGGCACCGATCAGCGGGCCGGTGACGTTGCCGATATCGCGAAACGACTGGTTATAGCTGAAAATGCGCCCGGCAATCTGGTTGCTGGCGTTGTAAACCAGCAGCGTTTGCACGGCGGGCAGCAGCGCGCCGTCGGCCGCGCCAAGCAGAAAGCGCAGAATGCCGAGCTGCCACGGGTTCTGCACCATCGACATGGGAATGAGCAGCACGACGGAAATGACCAGCGCGCAGATGAGAATTTTCTCGGGGCCGATGCGATCGCCGAGCTTGCCCAGCCGAGGCGCGCTGATCAGCGCAGCCACGCCCGGCACCGAGGCAATCATCCCGCTGATAAACGCCAGGTTGCTGACGTTCCCGGCGAGATCGCGCACGTAGAGCGTAAGAATAGGGGCAATCGACCCGGTGGCGACCTGGATTATCATCGTGGTCACGAACAGGCTCAGCACCAGCCGCGGGTTCTTCAATGAGGTTAAGACCTGGCGGGCGTGCAGCATGTCCTTTTTGTTCACTGGGGTGAACGATTCGCGGATGTACAGCAGGGTGAGAATAAAGCAGAGGAATAGCACGGTTGCGGTGATGAAGAATACCGGGCGCAGGCCGTAGCTGTCGGCGAGCAGCCCGCCGATAACCGGGCCAAGCAGCGCCCCGCTTACGCCGCCGGTAGAAAGCGTGCCCAGCGCCCAGCCGCTTTTATTGCGCGGCACCTGGGTGGCAATCAGCGCGTTGGCGTTGGGCACGAAGCCGCCCAGCAGGCCGAGAAGGGCGCGCAGCGCCAGGAACTGCCAGATATTCTGCGCAAACCCCATCAGCACCATAACGATCGCCATGCCCAGCGCCGAGCGCAGGAGCATGATTTTGCGCCCCTTACGGTCGGCAAGCCCGCCCCAGAATGGCGATGCGATAGCGGAAAACAGGAAGGTAATGCTGAACACCAGCCCCGACCACATGTTCAGGGAGCTGTGGCCGGTAACGCCAAGCATTTCAACGTACAGGGGCAGGAAGGGCATCACCAGGCTGAAGGCTGCGCCCGTCAGAAAGCATCCCAGCCAGGCGACGGTGAGATTGCGTTTCCAGTTAATGCTACTTTCAGGGGGAGTCATAACGCTCCAAAAATCAGGAAAGCCCGCTTTTGAAAAAGCAGGCGAAGAAAGAGAATGATTACCTTGCTAAGTATGCGCCTGATGAATGGAGAGTGGCAAACCGGATCGCTTTTTTAGCTAAATGGGGAGGAACGGCGGGGAACGAAGCGGTTTATGTCGGGCAACGAAGCGCCGCCCGACCAAAAGTTAATAACGCGGAGGAACGCCTTCCGGGCGGGTTTTGAAGCGACGGTGCAGCCACATATACTGCTCCGGAGCCATCATGATGCACTTCTCAATGATTTGGTTCATCCACAGCGCGGTACCTTCCGGCGTTTCAAGCGGCGGGCTGAACTCGGCGGGAAGGATTACCAGCTCATAGCCCTGGCCGTTCGGCTTTCTGCGCGGCACCATCGGCACAATCGCCGCGCCGGACATACGCGCCAGCGTATAGGTTCCGCTGGTCGTCGCCGCCTTGTCCACGCCGAAGAACGGCACGAAAACGCTGCCGCGCGGGCCGTAGTCGTGGTCGGGCGCGTACCAGATGATCTCGCCCTGTTTCAGCGCGCGGATCATGCCCTTGAGATCTTTGCGGTCGATCATGCTTTTATTGGACCGCATGCGGCCCCATGTTTGCAGCCAGTCGAGCAGGGCGTTGTCGTTCGGCCGGTACACCCCGATACCCGGCGTATTCATGCCGAACATCCGTGCGCCAAGCTCAAGCGTCAGAAAATGGATGCCGATGAGCAGCACGCCGCGCCCGGCTGCCTGAACCGCGTGAATTTGATCGACCCCGCTAACGGTACACCAGCGGCGGATACGGCGCAGCGGCCAGAACCAGGCGATCCCGGTTTCCATCAGCCCCAGGCCAACGGATTGGAAATTTTTAACCAGAATGTCTTCGCGCTCTGCGGGCGTTTTTTGTGGAAAGGCCAGCTCCAGATTACGGCGGGTGATTCTGACGCGGCGTTTCATAAAACGCATCGCCAGATGACCAAGACCACATCCGATCCGATAAATAACGGGATAAGGGAGCAGGGTGATGAGGTAAAGCAAACCAATTCCAAACCAGGTTCCCCAATACCGGGGATGAAGCAAGGCGCGCGAGAATTGCGGTAAGTTCGTCATGTAAAACCTTTGTGACGGCAAATGCCGGATCTTCGTGATGGGGCTATTGTGACATTTTTTCATGTCCAGCCAAAATTAACGGCGGCAGAATGCCTGATAAAACATCAAATGTTGTTATTTTTATTGAAGGGTGAGGAAAATGTAGCGCAAATCGCATGGATGTAAATTAACGTTAATTGCTTTATGATGCTGCCCTCATTTTTATCAACGATAGTCGAGCGAACACCATGCCAGTGTTACATAACCGCATATCGAATGATGAACTGCGTGAGCGCATGCTGGCCGAAACCGAGCCGCGCACCACCATCTCATTCTATAAATATTTCACCATTGACGAACCTCAGGCCACCCGCGACGCGCTTTATAAGGCTTTTGTTGCGCTGGACGTGTTTGGCCGCGTCTATCTGGCCCGCGAAGGGATTAACGCCCAAATCAGCGTCCCGCAAAGCCGCGTCGATGCGTTCCGCGAAACGCTGTACGCCTTCCATCCCGCGTTGAACGATCTGCGTCTGAACGTCGCGCTGGATGACGACGGTAAGTCATTCTGGGTGCTGCGCATGAAGGTGCGCGATCGCATCGTGGCGGACGGCATTGACGATCCGAGCTTTGACGCGAGCGACGTTGGCGCGTATCTGAAAGCCGCCGAGGTCAACAGCATGCTGGACGACCCCGACGCCGTGTTTATCGATATGCGCAACCACTATGAATATGAAGTTGGGCATTTCCAGAACGCCATGGAAATCCCGGCGGATACCTTCCGCGAGCAGCTTCCAAAAGCCGTCGATATGCTGCAGGACGACAAAGATAAAAAGATCGTCATGTACTGCACCGGCGGCATTCGCTGTGAAAAGGCCAGCGCCTGGATGCGTCATAACGGCTTCAGGAATGTTTATCACATCGAAGGCGGGATCATTGAGTACGCGCGTCGCGCGCGTGAGCAGGGTATTCCGGTACGATTTGTCGGCAAGAACTTTGTTTTTGACGAGCGCATGGGCGAGCGGATTTCCGACGACGTGATCGCGCATTGCCACCAGTGCGGCACCCCGTGCGACAGCCACACCAACTGCAAAAACGACGGCTGCCATCTGCTGTTTATTCAGTGTCCGAGCTGCGCCGAGAAGTTCCACGGCTGCTGTAGCGAGGTGTGCCGCGACGAGCTGGCGCTTTCGCCGGAAGAGCAGCGCCGCCGCCGCGCGGGACGTGAGAACGGCAATAAAATCTTCAATAAATCCCGCGGTGCGCTAAATACCACGCTGGGCATTCCCGATCCGGAATAACTAAAAAGTGTCTCCCTGCAAAGGGAGACCTTTTCTTGCTACTGGCGAACGCCTTCCACGGAAATAATCAAATCCACGTCCTGAGAGGCTGGCCCCAGGTCGGTAGTGATGTTGAAGTCTTTCAGATGAATTTTGCCTTCCGCTTCAAACCCGGCGCGCACGCCGCCCCACGGATCGTCGCCCTGGCCAATGAGCTTCGCCTCAAGCTTGACCGGTTTAGTCACGCCGTTAAGCGTCAGGTTGCCGGTAATGTCCAGATCTTCACCGTCTTTCTTCACGGCGGTTGAAACGAACGTGGCCTGCGGGAACTTGGCGACGTTGAGGAATTCCGGGCTACGCAGGTGCTTGTCGCGCTCGGCGTGGTTGGTGTCCACGCTGGTGGTGTTAATGGTGACGTTGACCTTATCCGCCGCCGGATTCTTTTCATCGAAGGTGAAAGAACCGTCGAAATCGCGGAAGGTGCCGTACAGCCAGCTGTAGCCAAGATGCTGGATGCGGAAATTAACGAAGGCGTGCTGCCCCTGCTTATCAATTTTATAGTCGGCGGCCACGGCGGAACCGGTCGTAAAGACTAGCGCGCCCAGGGCTATTCCCAGCAGGCTTTTTTTCATCATCATTCGCTCCATAGTTAACGAGAAGGTTTCCCCAGCATCCGCTTAAGGGTGACGTCTTTATCAATAAAGTGGTGTTTTAGGGCGGCGAGACCGTGCAGCACGGACAGCACCACTACGCCCCAGGCAAGCCACAGGTGCAGCGTGCCGGCAAGGTCTGCCTGCGCGCCAAAATCGCTGAGGGTGGCGGGGACGTCGAACAGGCCAAACACGCTGACAGGCTTGCCGTCCGCCGTGGAAATCAGATAGCCGCTAAGCAAAATGGCAAACAGCAGCACGTAAAGCAGCAGGTGTGCCGCCACGGCGCTGACGCGCGTCACCTTTGAGTAATTGGCAAGCGGAGGCGGCGGCGGGGAGATAAAGCGCCACAGCACGCGAACGACCATCACCAGCAGCACGATCATGCCGATACTTTTATGTAGCTCGGGGGCTTTGTGATACCAGCCGTCGTAATAGCCGAGCGTGACCATCCACAGGCCGAGGCCGAACATGCCGTAAACGGTCAGCGCAATAAGCCAATGTATAAGTACCGAAAGGTGTCCGTAGCGATCCGGAGTATTACGCCATTGCATAAGTATGCGCCCGTCAGGGAAGATGAATAATGCAGACCATAAACGGTTAATTAACTAAAATGCAACACAAAACGGGCGGGCGAGGAATAATAAAAATCTACGTCGAAAAAATTGATTGATAATCGCGTGGGATATTCATTTTGTGAGAACAAAAATGGCATTGCGGGGTTTTCATCTTGAATTTGCTGGTGCTGCGGGCGCGATATGAACGTCTTTTATTTGTCTAATAATTTGTACTAAATATAGAGTATATTCAGTTTTATGTCAGTTATTGTCAATATAACGCAGGCGCATATTGTCAGAAAAAATAGAGATAAGCGATATCAATAATCGCCAGCAGCGACCATAAAATAATGTAAAGCATCAGGTGTTCACGAACATTATTGATTAAAAACTGAATAAGACGCTGCATAAATAATCCGTTGGCTAACTGGGCTGAATCGACGATTCATAAGTGATGATTATACCCTGCCCGTGAGGCTAGCCGGAGAGAAAATGTGGGGTAGGCAACCGGCAATCACCCTAAGGCGAAGGCCGGTTGTGACGATCAGCCCAGGCGCGAAAGCGCGAAGGGAGACAAATCGAAATCCGGGGTTTTATCCTGCGCGAACTGGCAGGCGATTTCGCCCAGCACGGAGGCGAACTTAAACCCGTGTCCGCTCAGGCCGGTTATTATCAGCGTGTTGTCGTGGCCGGGCAGGGTGTCGATGATAAAGTCTTCATCCGGCGAGTTGTCGTAGGTGCAGGCCGCGCCGTGCAGGCAGCCGCCCACGCCCGGGAGGAATTTACGCAGGAAGCTGAACACCTCGCTGCCGTCGCTCGCTATGCTGCCGAACGGCCTGCGCTGTTCCGGCTCGCTGATGACCTGGCCGCCGTTGTGCCTGCCGATTTTCAGCTCGTTGTCCTCCGCCGGAAAGCCGTAATACTGGCTGCCGTCGGGCATTTCGCCGGTGAACGCCGGGAAGTGGTTTTCCTCGCTGTAGCGGCCGTCCGCCTGATGCCAGGCGAAGATTTTGCGAACCGGCGTGACGGGCAGTTCCGGCAGGAGTTTTGTCACCCATGTTCCGGCGCTCACCAGCAGTTTCTTCCCGGTGTATTCACCTTCTGCCGTTTCAACTACCGCGCCATCCTCGGTGTGGCGGATACCCGTTACCGGGCAGTTAAACAGCTGCGCGCAGCCGCCCTGTTTTGCCAGGCGAATATAGGTTGCCACCGCAACCTCGCTGCGCAGTACGCCGGAATTCTGTTCGAGGAGGCCAACGTAGCCGTCGGGAACGGCGATATTCGGCCAGCGATCCATGACGTCACTTGCGCTGAGCTTCTCAACCTTCAGGGAATATTTTTCCGCGCTGCTTTCAACGTTGGCGATAAATTCTGAGGATTCTGGCCCGAGGTTGATTACGCCGGTGCGGTGGAAGATCTTCTCGCCGCTGATGTGCTCCAGCGCGTCCCACAGTTTTTGCGCCCGTAGGACAAGCGGGACATATTTCTCACCTTCGCCGTAGGCGTGGCGCATCAGGCGAGTATTGCCGTGGTGGCTGCCCTGCTGGTGCGGCGGGTGGGCTGCGTCAATCATTAAGACTTTCAGGCCCGAGTGGGTGGCATAGCAGCCGGCCGCAGCGCCCACGGAACCGCTGCCTACGATGATAAGATCATAATCCATGTCGCTTTTCTCTTGTCGCGGAAATATCCCTAGCAGGGTAATTAATTCTCATGGAGCAGGCAATTAAAGGGGGCGTAAAAATTAAAAAAGGCACCTCGAGGGTGCCTTAGGATTTTTCTGCAGCATCGTTAATCAATGCTTACGATGATCGTTTACCTGGTATTCACTGGATTCAATCTTTGCAATGCCGGCTTCTAAGATGGATATAAATTGCCGGGCAACATCCGTGGTTAGCCACAATGTCTGGCCGATTTCAGTCTCGTCCTGCTTATGCTTATCAGATGTCAGGTAGTGCAGGCGCAGCATCAGCGCGTCGTAGCTGTCTACGGTGCTGATGTCCCATCCGACAAGGGGATGGGTCTGGATTACATCACTATTTTTTTCCATCATAACCCCTTTTATTCGTGTGTTTAAGACAACGGCTAGCGAGGTTTAATGCTTGTCAATGTGAAGCCAGTTAAGTATATCAATAATTAAGCTAATTAGCGGGAGAAATAAATACCCTGCAACAATTTTTTTATATTAGTGGATTAAATTGAACAATAAAGCGGCAGGTTGTTCGGATGTTTCCCGGCAGTTGAGAGTGCAATCAGAACTTTACCCGAAATAATTTATGAACGAGGCGACAGGCGAAAAAAAACCGGGTGGCGACACCCGGCATAAAAAGAACTACGAGGGATAATTTTTATTTAATCTGCGGAAAACCAGTCGTCTGCGCTTTCCCAGGTTTCCTGGAGGATTTCGCTGATGCGGTCTTTATCTTCTTTCGCGCCGCCCAAAACCGACAGGTTGTTGCCCGCGGCATAGCGAACCTGCACGTGATTGCTGGTTTCTGGAAAATGCTGGGTGATACGGCGAGTTAATTCTTGCGCCAGAGCGTCAACGGCTCCGGGTGGTAACTGCGTGGTCTTGGCAATAGTGACTTCAATACGCATAACAGCCCCCTGTACAATATACTGGATATTTATACAGGTTAAACTTGCATCCTGCAACAGGGGGCGTTAAAAAACTTACGTTCTTACCGACCAGGCGACCTGCTCCCCGGCGAGGAAGGGCACGATAGTATCGTCGCTGGTGGCGTAGGTTTCGGGGATCAGCACGGGCTCACGCACCAGTTCGATAGTTTCTTCGTTTACCGGCAGGCCGTAGAAGCGCGGGCCGTTAAGCGAGGTGAAGGCTTCGAAGTGTTCGAGCGCGTTAAGCTCTTCAAAGACCGTGGCATAGGCACCGAGCGCCGATGGCGCGTTAAAGCAGCCCGCACAGCCGCAGCTTGCCTCTTTACGATGGCGTGCATGAGGCGCGGAATCCGTCCCCAGGAACACGCGGTCACAGCCGCTTGCCACAAGGGCGCGTAACGCCTCCTGGTGGGTGCTGCGCTTTAAAATCGGCAGGCAGTAGAGGTGCGGGCGCACGCCGCCAACCAGCATGTGGTTGCGGTTAAACATCAGGTGCTGAGGCGTAATGGTTGCGCCCAGCAGCGAGTTGCCCTCCTGAACGTACTGCGCGGCGTCTTTCGTGGTGATGTGCTCGAACACGACTTTCAGGCCCGGCAGCTGCTGGCGCAGCGGCTCCATCACCGTTTCGATGAAGCGCGCTTCGCGGTCGAAGATATCGATTTCTGCCGAGGTCACTTCGCCGTGAATAAGCAAAGGCATGCCGATTTTCTGCATCCGCTCAAGCACGGGCATAATCGCCGCCGTGCTGGTGACGCCATGGCTTGAGTTGGTGGTGGCATTCGCCGGGTAAAGCTTGGCGGCGGTAAACACGCCTTCGTTAAAGCCGCGCTCAACCTCGTTCGGATCAAGGGAATCGGTCAGGTAGCAGGTCATCAGCGGCTCGAATTTGTGGCCCTGAGGCACGGCATCGAGAATGCGCTGGCGATAGCTAACGGCGGCTTCGACGGTGGTAATTGGCGGCACCAGGTTAGGCATGACAATCGCGCGACCGTAGATTTCAGAGGTGACCGGCACCACGGTTTTCAGCATCTCTCCATCGCGTAGATGGATATGCCAGTCGTCTGGGCGGCGAATTTTTAATACCTGAGGTAATACGGTCATCTGCGTGCTCCGGCTAGAAGGGAAAATCAGTCAACGTTTGGCTGGTTTTATGCCGGGCACTAAGGATAGGCGTAATCGTTTTCGTTTGCACGACTTTGTTGCAGGTTTTGCTACGCAGGCCTAACGGGGCAGGGGAGTTTGCCCCGTTAAGCGGCTTTAATTGATGAAGGGAATAATGATTTCGCCGGGCTTAACTTCAATGCCCTTGGCGTATTTCTTCGCCATCGCTTCGCCGGAGCTTTTGTCTTCGCTCAGGATATAGGCCGGCTGCTGGTTAAAGTAGCTGCGCAGCGACTGATTCAGGTAGGGAATGATGGTCTGCAAAACGCCCTGCATTTTTTCCGGCTCGACGGTGGCGTCGACCACTTCCATCTCCTGCAGATAAATGGCGCCTTTCTCTTTATTGAAGGCCGGCTGCGCCTTGAGTTTCAGCTTGATGTTGGCTTTCTGGCTGCCGAACAGCGAGGTCATATCCAGCTTCGCGTCGCCGGTAAGCGTGATCTTATTGGGTTCTTCACGGCCAATGGCGGAAGCGAGATTAGTCAGCACAATGTGCGCATCGGCCACGCCAGGCAGCCCAATATCCTTCGAGAAGTTGTTACGTTTGGCCAGCGCCTGGTTAATTTCCTGTTCGCTCACCGTGTACTGTGTAAGTTGATTGCAGCCTACTACCAGACCGGTAAGCACTAATACGGCGGCAAAAATGATCTTCTTCATTGAGTTCCTCAACATCCTGGTTTGGCGTCAAATCCTGACACATTGCAGCATGATGCACCAGCGCAAGCCGTGCTACAGGAAAAGGATGAAATCGCCGCTGGCCGTAAAATGTACGGTCTTGACTTATTTTGTCCATTTTGTATTTTAAGGACATGCACACATTTCTGATTATTGTCCCTGACGGGGGCATGCTGTTCGAGCCTACGGGCATTGCCGATATCCTCATGCAGGCTAATAGCCTGAGCGGGAAGGATTCTCCTGTTCAACCTTACCAGGTGACCATCGCCACCACCCAGCGGCACCGCGTGGTACACGGCCGCTCTGGCTTAAACCTTCTGGCGGATTTCCGGCTGGAAGAGCTGGACCCGAACCTGCCGCGTGATACCGTCATGATTACCGGTAGAGGGAATAACAGGGAAGAGGCGGATGCGGTGGTGGCGTGGATGCGCAAGGCCGCGCCGAACATCGGGCGAATCGTCTCCGTCTGCGGCGGCGCGCTGCTGCTTGCCGAAGCGGGGCTGCTTGACGGGCGGCGGGCGACCACCCACTGGCGAATGCTTGACGAAATGCACGAAAGGTTTCCTGAGGTCATCGTCGAGAAAGGCCCAATCTACATCCAGGATGGTGACATCTGGACATCGGCGGGCGTCAGCTCCGGGTTCGATCTCACGCTCGCGCTGGTGGAGGACGACCACGGATTTACCGTCGCCCGCGAGGTGGCGCAGGATCTGGTGATGTTTCTGCGCAGGCCCGGCGGGCAGTCGCAGTTCAGCCGCTTCCTGCTGACCCAGGCGAATACCCCCGGCCCTATTCGCGACCTGCAGGCCTGGATACTGGAAAACCTGTCGGGCGACCTTTCTGTAGAAGCGCTGGCCGAACGCGTCGCCATGAGCCCGCGTAACTTTACGCGAGTTTTCACCCGCGAAACGGGCACCAGCCCGGCGCGATACGTTGAGGAGGTTCGCCTCAACGCCGCCCGTCAGCACCTTGAGCAAAGCTCTGACAGGCTTGAGCAGATAGCGCTGGCAACCGGCTTTGGCAACGGGCTTAACCTGCGCCGCGTGTTCGAGCGCAATCTCCAGCTCACCCCTTCGGACTATCGCGAACGTTTCTCCGCGCGCAATATGGCGTAAATTGATTCTTTATTGTCATTTGCGCCATCATCCATTGCCATTACTCTGAGGTTAGACACCTAACCAAGGAGTAAATCATGGTCAAAGTAGGCATTAACGGTTTTGGCAGAATCGGTAGAAACGTGCTGCGCGCGGCGCTGGGCCGTAACGATTTCCAGGTTGTTGCCATTAACGATCTGACCGACAGCAAAACGCTGGCGCACCTTCTTAAATATGACTCCCTGCAGGGCACGCTGCCCGCAAGCGTAGAGGCATCTGAAGGCGAGCTGCTGCTGGATGGCCGAGCGATTCGTGTTTTTAGCGAAAGAGATCCGGGCGACATTCCCTGGAGCAGCGTCGACGTTGACCTGGTTATTGAATCGACGGGGTTCTTTACCGATAAGGCTAAGGCTCAAGTGCACATTAGCAAGGGCGGCGCAAAGCGCGTGATCCTCTCGGCCCCCGGCAAAGACGACGACATCACGGTGGTGATGGGCGTTAACCATGAGAAATACGATCCCGCACTGCACAAAGTCGTCAGCAACGGCAGCTGTACCACCAACGGTCTTGCTCCCGCAGCGCAGGTTTTGCAGCAGAGCTTCGGTATTGAACACGGTCTGATGAATACCACGCACGCCTACACCAACAGCCAGGCGCTGCACGATCAGCCGGAAAAAGATCTGCGTGGCGCTCGCGCGGCCGCGCTGTCCATCGTGCCTTATTCCAGCGGTGCCGCTAAGGCGCTGGGCAAAGTGATCCCCGAACTGGACGGTCGCTTAACCGGCTACTCGCTGCGCGTGCCGGTTCCGGTAGTCTCTATCGTTGACCTCACCGTTACCCTAAAGCGTGACGTGACCGCCGAAGAGGTGAATGCGGCCTTCCGCAAGGCGGCAGAATCCGGGCCGCTGAAAGGAATTTTGGGCTATAGCGACGAGCCGCTGGTATCGAGCGATTACCAGGGCGACGCCCGGTCATCCATAATCGACGGTCTTTCCACGCTGGTCATCGGCGGCAATCTGGTCAAGATCCTCGCCTGGTACGACAACGAGTGGGCCTTCTCCAACCGTCTGGTGGATTTAGCGGTGCTGATGGATCAAAAAGGTCTGTAGCAGGCGGCAGGTAACGAAGCGGCCAGCCCGAAGGGGCTGGCCGTTATTGCTTCGTTATTGCTTCTAGGAGGCTTAAGGTCAGATGGCAACGGACGACAGCAGGTTAATCTGCGTTTGTTTTGCCATGTTGTCGCGGTAATCGCGCACCCGGCTTGGGTATTCAATGCCCGCCACCAGCGACAGGCTGCGCAGCAGCGGGAACAGGTGGATATCGTCTTCCGACAGCTCGCCGTTAACCGCATTAGGCTGCACGATGAGCTTGTCCAGCTTGCGTAAATCATCGCTAATCTTCTTAATCAGCCCCGGCGAATGCGCCAGATGCTCCTCGAACGGTCCAATCATCCCCTCTTTCTTTTTGATGAAATAAGCGCGCGCTTCGGGGGTAGCGAATTCGTCAAAAGGCGCTTTGGCAATGCGCGGCAGCAGCAGATGCTGAACGTAGGTGTTAACCTGCCGCAGCCATTCGGCGATGGCGGCGTTGGTGGAGCCGGTCAGCAGCGGGCTGCCGTCGAGCCTGTCGACGTAGTGCACGATATCCATGCTTTCCGGCAGGTAGCGACTGTCGTCTTTTTGCAGGATGGGGGCCATTTTCTTGCCGATCATCCGGGTGGGGGTGGCTTCGTCGTCGTTTAACAGAACGTTGAGTTCAACGGGAATATTCTTCAGGCCAAAAATCATGCGCGCCTTCACGCAGAACGGGCAGTGGTCGTAAATGTAGAGTTTCACGCGTTCTCCTCCATTTGCTGGTTGCGGACAAATTCCGTTAACAACCCAGTATGGAAGAGAACACCTTAGCCCGCAAACTATGCGCCCGGTTCCAGCATCGAAGGTTCAACGGGCTTGAGGCTGAACTGCCACCACAGGGCGAGCAGCGTGATAAAGCCGATAATGCCGAGCATTATCCACGGCAGTTCCGGCTGATTCATGCTCTTACCCGCGTCAAACAGCCAGCCGCCGCCCGCGTAGCCGAAGGCGCCGCCGATGGCGAGCCCCAGTCGGCTAAAGCCCATATAGCTGCCGCGAGCCCTGGAATCGGCAAGCGATGCACCGAGGGTTTCACGCGCGGGCTCGGCGATAATCGAGCCGATGTAAAACACGCAGATTAGCGTAAACAGCTGTTGCAGGCTGCTGGTCAGGCCGATGGGCAGCATGGCGACGGTCATCAGCAGCAGGCCCGCCATCAGGCGCTGCTCAAGACGAAAACGTTTCTCGCTCCAGCGGGCAATCGGGTAGAGCAGGGTGAGCGACAGCGCGGCTTCGATAGCGTACATCCACTTCACCGCCGACGGCGTTCCGGCGATTTCGTTGACCATGATCGGCAGCATCAGCATCACCTGTACGGCAAGCATGTAGTAACCGGCAAGCGTCAGCACGTAGGTGACGAAGCGTTTGTCGCGCAGCACGCGGCCCATGCCTTCAAGCATCGGCGTGCGGATGGTCGACAGCTTATAGGCGGGCAGCAACCAGGCGTTCACCGCCGCGCAGATAACAAACATCACCGCACCGGCACCGCACACCAGGCGGAAGTCGTATTGCAGCAGCCAACTGCCGAGCAGCGCGCCGATGACCGCCCCCGCGCTGTCCTGCATCATCAGCAGGGAAAAGAAGCGCCCCCGCTGGTGGGGACGCACCAGCTTCACCACCAGCGCCGCGCGCGGCGGGTCAAACAGCGTGCCGCCGATTGCCGAAATAAAGCAGGAAAGCCACAGCACCCAGGGTTCATGCGCGATCCCCATCAGCGCGAAGCCTACCGCCCGCAGCAGCATGCCGGTGACTATCATCGGTTTTGCGCCCAGCCGGTCGGCGATTGCGCCGCCAAAAATCCCTAGCCCCTGCTGCGTAAGCTGACGCAGGCCGAGCGCGATGCCCACCATTAACGCCGCCCAGCCCATCTGGTCGACGAAGCGAATGGAAATTAAAGGGAAGACCACGAAAAAGCCCAGAACCACGAGCATATTATCAAGCAACAGGAAATATTTACCCAGGCTCCGTGCCTGCGCCACCCGCGACATCTCCCCTCCAGGGAATCCCTATAAAAATGTGACAGATATCTATTCTCCGCCCACCCTCGGGTTTTGGACAGGGTGCGCCGCGACAATATTTTTTTATCGTTCTGAGGCTTCGATTGATCCCTTTCATCGAAAAAATGTATGGCACGATGAGAAAACTGCAGGTTGTTGTTTTCCTTCCCCCCGCAGGCGCAGGTATAGTAATTAAAACGGGCTCAAACCTTGGGATGTGAGGAGTAGGGAAAACATGTTTGGTTATCGCAGTAACGTGCCAAAAGTGCGTTTAACAACCGACAGGCTGGTGGTGCGTCTGGTGTACGAAAGAGATGCCTGGCGTCTGGCCGACTATTACGCTGAAAACCGCCAGTTCCTTAAGCCCTGGGAACCGATTCGCGACGACAGCCACTGCTACCCGTCAGGCTGGCAGGCGCGGCTGGGCATGATAAACGAAATGCATAAAACCGGCAGCGCCTACTACTTTGCGCTGCTGGATAAAGAAGAAAAAGAGATCCGCGGCGTGGCAAACTTTTCAAACGTGGTGCGTGGCTCGTTCCACGCCTGCTATCTCGGCTATTCGCTGGGGGAAAAATGGCAGGGGCAGGGGCTGATGTTTGAAGCACTGACCACCGCCATTCGCTATATGCAGCGCAGCCAGCACATTCACCGCATCATGGCGAACTATATGCCCCACAACCAGCGCAGCGGCGACCTGCTGGCGCGGCTCGGTTTTGAAAAAGAAGGCTACGCCAAAGACTATTTGCTAATTGATGGCGTCTGGCGGGACCACGTCCTGACGGCGCTGACGAACAAGGCCTGGACGCCGGGCCGCTGAGGAATTGAGATGAAATATCAGTTAACCGCGATTGAAGCCCGCGTGGTGGGCAGCCTGATGGAAAAGCAGGTGACCACGCCGGAACAGTATCCGATGTCCGTTAACGGCGTGGTGACCGCCTGCAACCAGAAGACCAACCGCGAGCCGGTGATGGATCTCAAAGAGCGAGACGTGCAGGAAACGCTCGACGAGCTGGTCAAGCGCCACTTCCTGCGTACCGTCAGCGGGTTTGGCAACCGCGTCACGAAATACGAGCAGCGCTTCTGCAACTCGGAATTTGGCAATCTCAAGCTCACCCCGGCGGAAGTTGCGGTGGTGACCACGCTGCTGCTACGCGGAGCGCAGACGCCGGGCGAACTGCGCAGCCGCGCTGGAAGGATGTACGAGTTCAGCGATATGGCGCAGGTTGAAGCCACCCTTGAAACGCTCGCTAACCGCGAAGACGGCCCGTTTGTGGCCCGACTGCCGCGCGAGCCGGGCAAGCGTGAAAGCCGCTATATGCACCTGTTCAGCGGCGAAGTGGAAACGCTGGCGGTCGTGGCTGACGCGGTAGCCGCGCCGGCAGAAGACCTGGCGTCGCGCGTTGAACAGCTTGAAGTGGAGGTGGCGGAGCTGAAACAGCGCCTCGACTCCCTCCTTGCACACCTGGGAGAATAAGCGATGAGCAAACTTCGAGTGGGCGTCGTTGGCCTCGGCGGCATCGCACAAAAAGCCTGGCTGCCGGTGCTGAGCGCGGCGGGCGACTGGACGTTACAGGGGGCCTTTTCCCCAACGCGTGAAAAGGCGCAGAAGGTTTGCGATATGTACCGCATCCCCTATGTTTCCTCGATTGCCGATCTTGCGGCCCAGTGTGATGCGGTTTTTGTTCACAGCGCCACCAGCACCCATTACGCGGTGGTGAGCGAGCTGCTGCAGGCCGGGGTCAACGTCTGCGTCGACAAACCGCTGGCTGAAAATCTGCTCGATGCGGAACGCCTCGTCGAGCTTGCCGAACGCCAGAAGCGCACGCTGATGGTCGGTTTCAACCGCCGCTTCTCTCCGCTCTATCAGGAGCTGAAGGCGAAGCTGGCGACGGGCGCGTCCGTGCGCATGGACAAACACCGCGCCGACAGCGTCGGGCCAAACGACCTGCGCTTTACCCTGCTGGATGACTACCTGCACGTGGTGGATACCGCGCTGTGGCTGGCAGGCGGCGAGGCGCAGCTGCAAAGCGGCACGCTGCAAACCAACGATCGGGGGCAAATGCTGTTCGCCGAGCATCACTTCGCCAAGGAGCATCTGCAAATTACCACCAGCATGCACCGCCGCGCCGGGAGCCAGCGCGAGTGGGTTCAGGCGGTAACCGACGGCGGGCTGTATGACGTTACGGATATGCGCGACTGGCGCGAGGAGTGCGGTGCGGGCGTCGTGAATCGCCCCGTACCGGGCTGGCAGAGCACGCTCGAACAGCGCGGTTTCGCCGGTTGCGCTCGCCACTTCCTGGAAAGCGTGGCAAATCAGACGGTTCCTGAAACCTCCGGCGAGCAGGCGCTGATGGCGCAAAGAGTGGTGGAAAAGCTCTGGCGCGAGGCGATGAGCGAATAAAGCTGTAACAACTGAGGCTAGTAATTCGGCGGCGTATCGGTAGACTACGCCGCTGAATCACACGGTCTTTTCTTTCGGTGGATGGCGCGTTGCTTATCCACCCTACAAATTCAACGCTGTGACTGACAACGCCTGCGCCGCAGGCGTTGATGTTTGTGGAACCGCATCATAATGAATCTTTTAAGATCGCTGGCAGCCGTCAGCTCGATGACCATGTTTTCTCGCGTGCTCGGCTTCGCGCGCGACGCCATTGTGGCAAGGGTTTTTGGCGCGGGAATGGCGACGGACGCCTTCTTTGTGGCATTCAAACTACCGAACCTGCTGCGCCGTATTTTTGCCGAAGGGGCCTTTTCCCAGGCGTTTGTGCCGATTCTGGCCGAGTACAAAAGCAAGCAGGGCGAAGATGCTACTCGCGTCTTTGTCTCCTACGTTTCCGGCCTGCTGACGCTTGCTTTAGCCATCGTCACGGTTATCGGCATGATTGCAGCACCCTGGGTGATTCTGGTCACCGCGCCAGGCTTTGCCGATACGGCGGACAAATTCGCGCTGACCTCAAGCCTGCTGCGCATCACGTTCCCGTATATTCTGCTGATTTCGCTGGCGTCGCTGGTGGGGGCCATTCTTAATACCTGGAACCGCTTCTCCGTTCCGGCCTTTGCGCCAACGTTTTTGAATCTCAGCATGATTGGCTTCGCGCTGTTCGCCGCGCCGCACTTTAACCCGCCGATTCTGGCGCTGGCCTGGGCGGTGACGGTAGGCGGCGTGCTGCAGCTGGCCTACCAGCTCCCGCACTTGAAGAAGATCGGCATGCTGGTGCTGCCGCGCATTAACCTTAAAGACGCGGGCGCGATGCGCGTAATCAAGCAGATGGGGCCTGCCATTCTCGGCGTTTCCGTCAGCCAGATTTCCCTGATCATCAACACTATTTTCGCCTCGTTTCTTGCCTCTGGCTCCGTGTCGTGGATGTACTACGCCGACCGCCTGATGGAGTTTCCGTCCGGCGTGCTGGGCGTGGCGCTGGGTACCATCCTGCTGCCGTCGCTCGCCAAAAGCTTTGCCAGCGGCAACCACGACGAGTATTCGCGCCTGATGGACTGGGGCCTGCGCCTGTGCTTCCTGCTGGCGCTGCCAAGCGCGGTGGCGTTAGGCATTCTCGCCAAGCCGCTTACCGTTTCGCTGTTCCAGTACGGCAAGTTCACCGCCTTTGACGCCGCGATGACGCAGCGCGCGCTGGTAGCTTATTCCGTTGGGCTGATGGGGCTTATCGTAGTGAAAGTTTTGGCCCCCGGCTTCTATTCCCGCCAGGACATCAAAACCCCGGTTAAAATCGCTATCGTGACCCTGATCCTGACGCAGCTGATGAACCTGGCGTTTATCGGGCCGCTCAAGCATGCCGGTCTTTCGCTGTCGATTGGTCTGGCCGCCTGCATTAACGCCAGCCTGCTGTACTGGCAGCTGCGCAAGCAGGATATCTTCCAGCCGCAGCCGGGCTGGGCGGCTTTCCTGTGGCGATTGTTTGCGGCGGTGATCGTCATGTCCGCGGTACTGCTGGGGATGATGCACATTATGCCTGCGTGGGATATCGGCAATATGGCATATCGCCTGGTGCGGCTGATGGCGGTGGTGGTGACCGGGATTCTGGCTTACTTTGCCACGCTGATGGTGCTGGGCTTTAAGGTGAAAGATTTCGCCAGACGTACAATATAAGTTTTTCTTCCGGTGGATGGCGCGCCCGCGCTTATCCACCCTACAATTTTGAGATGTTGATTTTTTATTAGGTGATAAAGCGATGAACGGAACAATCACAACCTGGTTTGAAGAAAAGGGTTTTGGTTTTATTAAAGATGAAAACGGCGATAACCGTTATTTCCATGTGATTAAAGTCGCCAATCCCGAGCTAATCAAAAAAGATGCTGCGGTGACCTTTGAGCCGACCACCAACAATAAGGGCCTGTCGGCCTATGCGGTAAAAGTGGAGCCGGAAAGCAAATACATTTTTATTGCCGGTGAGCGCATCAAAATCACGGCGATCAAATCCTTCCTCGCCTACAGCGAAGAGGTGCCCGCGGATCGTAAGATTGATAAAGAGAACGCCGTGCTGTCGGTGGGCCTGCTGATGAACAGCATCCGTCCGAAAGAAGAGAAGAAAGAAGGGGAGATGCGCACCCTGAAGAAGCTGGCGATTACCACTTTCCAGGGCACCACGCACATTTTCTCGCAGGATGAGATTGACGTAGACGCGACGATGAAAATGCTTAAAGGGTTGCCGCGTTAGTCAGGCCAGAAGGTGGATGGCGCTTGCGCTTATCCACCTTACATTCACGCCACCCTGGGCGGATACGCGCCGCACCACCCAACAATTTCACGGCACGTAGGTCGAGTAAACGCCGTACCACCCGACAATTTCAGGTTTCGTAGGTCGGGTAAGCGCAGCGCCACCCGACAATGCCTTAAAACTAAATGGTTATTTTCTTATTCCCGCCACGATTCACCGTCGTAGCTTGTCCATCGGCCCCGTAAAGATTGGGTTCCTGGTGTGGCTTCAGTACCGCCAGCGCCTGCTCGTTACGGGCAAGCTGGTCTTCTAACAGCCAGCCGTTGTGCTGGTTGATATCCCGCAGGTGCTGCGTTTTTTGGGTAATCGTCTGCCAGCGCTGGCTGACATCCTGGGTGGCGGCCTCATTGTTTTGCAGCTCTCGACGCTGCTGCTCCAGATAATCAAGCGTCGCAAGCAGCGAGCTTTTATCCTCGGTAATGCGTTGCAACGCGCTGCCATTCACATGGCCTGCGGAGAGTTGCTGCTGCTCGGCGTCCATCACTTCTTTGAGTGAGTTAAGCACCGCAGTCATTTGGTCCAGCACTTCTAACAGACGACTCATGCCATTATTTACTCTGTAAATAGCCCTGCGCTTCCTGAATCAGCGCATCGGCGATTTTGCCGGTATCCATTTTCAGCTCGCCGTTACGGATAGCCGTTTTCAGCGCTTCAACACGTTCCATGTTGATATCGCTGGTGCCTGGCTGCATCAGCTTTGCCTGCGCATCGCTTAAGGTGACGCTGGTGCTTTTTGCCGTGGCGCTTTTCTCCAGACGGCTTTTCTGTGCCTGGGTATCGGTAGTTTCGCGTGGCTGAACAGTGCTTACCGGTTTTAAGGGCGACGTGCGATCAATGCTCATTATTTAATCCTCATCGAGGGGGCTCACGGCGGGTGGCCTGTCAAAATCATTGTTAAACATTTATCGGCAGCCGCATCAGAATCTTTAAAAAGATTATAGATTAATCAGAATATTCCCATCAGCATCCACCGTGCCGCTGACAATCTGGCCCGACGACATGCGCACGCGAGCATTTTGCGCCACCGCCGCGTTGTTTAATACCTGGCCTTCACCGTTGACGCTAAAGCCGTCGCCGGCGGCAACCACCTGCACGCGCTGCCCGGCCTTAACGCGCCAAGACTGACGCACCATCGACAGCATGATGGGCTGGTCGGGGGCGATATCCCTTAGCGTAACCGCGCTGTTCGCCTGGTTAAGATCGAGCATGGCGCGCGGCGGGAGCTGGTCCAGACGCCCGCGTTTCATTTGTACGTTGCTTTCGTTCAGCACGGTGCCCCGCGCTAAAGCCTGTGCTGCGACAACGTAGTTGCCCGTTGCGGCGACCACGGCCTGAATATAACGCCTGTCGTTCCCGCAGCGGGCCTGAACGCTGACGTTCCCCCACATGCGCCCGTTATTCGGCATCACGAACTGGGGATCGGCACATGACGGCAGCTGCGCGTCGGGCGTTTTGACGGTCACGATAACGTCGTCGCTAATACCCGCAAGACGCTGCTGGAAAAACTGGGTTAACGGCGCATCAAGCGCGCTCGCGCCCGCCAGCGGCGAAGCCAGCAGTACGGCTACCCCACCCCAGATTTGCAGACTCTTCATGACGCATCTCCTTGTTCAGATTGCAGTGATTTTAACCGCAGCCCGAATTGATCAAGGCGACAAATAGCGATGCATTTTGTGCTTATTCCGTCGATAACGCACGCGTAAGGGGCCGTAAGCTGTCGGACAAATCCTAATTATGCGGAGGGAACATGCTCGACAAACTGGACGCCGCGCTGCGATTTCAGCAGGAAGCGCTTAATTTGCGTGCCCAGCGTCAGGAGATTCTGGCAGCGAATATCGCCAACGCAGACACGCCTGGCTATCAGGCGCGCGATATCGATTTCGCCAGTGAAATGAAAAAAGTGATGGATCGCGGGCGCGTAGAAGGCAGCGGGGTTTCTCTCGCCCTGACGTCCGCACGCCATATTCCGGCGCAAACGCAAACCGTCCCTCAGCTTGACCTCCTTTACCGCGTCCCTGACCAACCGTCGCTCGACGGCAATACCGTCGATATGGACCGTGAACGTACGCAATTTGCGGACAACAGCCTTAAGTACCAGTCGGACCTGACGGTTCTGGGTGGGCAAATCAAAGGCATGATGTCCGTCCTGTCACAGGGTGGAGGTTAATCCATGGCTTTACTGAATATTTTCGATATCGCGGGCTCCGCGATGACGGCGCAGTCTAAACGTCTGAACGTGGCGGCCAGTAACCTGGCAAACGCCGACAGCGCGACGGGGCCAGACGGTCAGCCGTATCGTGCCAAACAGGTTGTTTTCCAGGTGGATGCCGCGCCCGGCGCGCAAACGGGCGGCGTCAAAGTCAGCGACGTGGTGGAAAGCCAGGATCCGGACAAGCTGGTCTATCAACCGGGTAACCCGATGGCGGACGCCAAGGGCTACGTGCGGATGCCAAACGTGGACGTGGTCGGTGAGATGGTGAACAGCATGTCCGCCTCGCGCAGCTATCAGGCCAACGTGGAAGTGCTCAACACCGTGAAAAGCATGATGTTGAAAACCCTGACTTTAGGCCAATAAGGAGTGACGCATGTCTATCGCCGTTAACGTCAACGACACCACCACAAACGGGGCCAGCAGCACCAGCGCCGCGTCCGGCAACAGCAGTCTGACGGGCAGCAGCGCCTCTGACTTACAGGGCAGCTTCCTGACCCTGCTGGTGGCGCAGCTGAAAAACCAGGACCCGACCAATCCGATGCAGAATAACGAACTGACCACGCAGCTTGCGCAGATCAGCACAGTGAGCGGCATCGAAAAGCTTAACACCACGCTCGGCTCTGTGTCCGGCCAGCTTAATAACAACCAGCAGCTGCAGGCCAGCGCGCTGATTGGCCACGGCGTGATGATCCCTGGCTCTAAAATTCTTACCGGTAAAGAAGTCACCACGCCGTTCGGCGTTGAGCTGCAGCAGGCCGCCGATAAGGTCACCGCGACGATTACCGACGGCAGCGGCAAAGTTGTGCGCACGATTGATATCGGCGGCCTGTCCGCAGGCGTACACACCTTTACCTGGGACGGCAGCATGACCGACGGCACCACCGCGCCGGACGGGGCCTACAACGTCGCGATTAACGCCAGCAATGGCGGCACCCAGCTGGTAGCCCAACCGCTTAATTTTGCCGTGGTCAATGGTGTGACCCTCAGCAACGGCTCGACCCTGCTGGACCTCGGTACCTATGGCACCTCCACCCTCGACCAAATCAGGCAGATTATTTAAGCCTTTAACCTTTGCAGGAGTAAGACATGGCCTTTTCTCAAGCGGTCAGCGGCCTGAATGCTGCGGCCACCAACCTGGACGTGATTGGTAACAACATCGCCAACTCCGCCACCTACGGCTTCAAAGCCGGTTCCGCCTCTTTTGCGGATATGTTCGCCGGTTCCAAAGTGGGCCTGGGCGTAAAGGTTGCGGGCATTACCCAGGACTTTAACGACGGCACCACCACCAACACCGGGCGCGGCCTGGACGTTGCCATCAGCCAGAACGGTTTCTTCCGCCTGGTCGATGACAACGGTTCCGTCTACTACAGCCGCAACGGCCAGTTTAAGCTCGACGAAAACCGTAACCTGGTGAACATGCAGGGCATGCAGCTGACCGGCTATCCGGCAACCGGCACCCCGCCAACGATTCAGCAGGGCGCAAACCCGGTCGGGCTGTCCGTGCCGAACACGCTGATGGCGGCGAAAACCACCACCACCGCGTCCATGCAGATCAACCTGAACTCCACCGACGCGCTGCCGACCAAGGCGCCGTTCGATGCCAGCGATTCTGCAAGCTACAACAAAAAGGGCACCGTGACCGTTTTCGACAGTCAGGGTAACGCCCACGACATGAACATTTATTACGTGAAAACCGCGGACAATAAATGGGACGTTTATACCCAGGATTCAAGCGTAGCGGGCTCGGTGGCCAATAAAGCCGCGCAGATGAGCTTCGACCAGAACGGCCAACTGGCCGGGGTTAACAACTATGACCCGCAGGGTACAACCCCTGAGACCTGGGTTTTAAACCCGACGGCTAACACCCAACCGCAGATTCTGATCCAGACGGGGGCGGCTAACGGCGCGACGCCGGCAGGCTTCTCCCTGAGCTTCCTGAACTCCATGCAGCAGAACACCGGTTCCAACAACGTGGTAGCAACCAACCAGAACGGCTACAAGCCGGGCGACCTGGTGAGCTATCAGATCAACGACGACGGCACGGTGGTGGGCAACTATTCAAACGAACAGACCCAGGTGCTGGGCCAGATCGTGCTGTCGAACTTCGCAAACCCGGAAGGGCTGGCGTCCCAGGGCGATAACGTCTGGGCTTCCACCAACGCTTCCGGCGTTGCGCTTCTGGGCACGGCGGGCAGCGGCAACTTCGGGACGCTGACCAACGGCGCGCTGGAGTCTTCAAACGTGGACCTGAGTAAAGAACTGGTGAATATGATCGTCGCGCAGCGTAACTATCAGTCGAACGCGCAAACCATCAAAACCCAGGATCAAATCCTCAACACGCTGGTTAACCTGCGCTAAGCAGCTGACGGGACGGCTTAATGGATCACGCAATTTATACCGCCATGGGCGCGGCAAGTCAGACCCTGAACCAACAGGCGGTGACGGCCAGCAACCTGGCCAACGCCTCTACGCCGGGCTTTCGCGCGCAGCTTAACGCCCTGCGCGCGGTGCCGGTAGAAGGGCTTTCAATGCCTACCCGTACGCTCGTCACCGCCTCAACGCCCGGGGCGGACATGAGCCAGGGCCAGCTTGATTACACCCAACGCCCGCTGGATGTTGCCCTGCAACAGGACGGCTGGCTGGCGGTACAAAGCGCGGACGGCAGCGAGGCCTATACCCGCAACGGCAACATGCAGGTTAGCCCTACCGGGCAGCTGACCGTCAACGGGCAGCCGGTGTTAGGCGAGGGCGGCCCGATTGCTATTCCGGAAGGGGCGGAAGTCACCATCGCGGCGGACGGGACTATTTCAGCCCTGAACGCGGGCGATGCGCCAAACACCGTCGCGCCTATCGGGCGTCTGAAGCTTGTAAAAGCAACGGGCCAGGAAGTCATGCGCGGCGACGACGGCTTCTTCCGTCTTAATCCAACGGCGCTTGCTGCACGTGGCGCCACCCTGCAGGCCGATCCGAGCATTTCCGTTATGCCCGGCGTGCTGGAGGGCAGCAACGTGAAGCCGGTGGAGGCCATGGCCGACATGATTGCCAACGCGCGCCGCTTTGAGATGCAGATGAAGATGATCTCAAGCGTGGACGAAAACGAGCAGCGCGCCAACCAGCTGCTGTCGATGAGCTAAGCGGTCGTCACGTAACTAACAGGAATTCACTATGATCAGCTCTTTATGGATCGCCAAAACCGGCCTCGATGCCCAGCAGACCAATATGGATGTGATTGCCAACAACCTGGCAAACGTCTCCACCAACGGTTTTAAGCGGCAGCGCGCGGTATTTGAAGATCTGCTTTATCAGACCATCCGCCAGCCGGGCGCGCAGTCTTCCGAGCAAACCACGCTGCCATCCGGTTTGCAGATTGGTACCGGCGTGCGTCCGGTGGCGACCGAACGCCTGCACAGCCAGGGCAACCTGTCCCAGACCAACAACAGCAAGGACGTGGCGATCAAAGGCCAGGGCTTCTTCCAGGTGCAGCTGCCGGATGGCTCAAGCGCGTATACGCGTGACGGCTCGTTCCAGGTTGACCAGAACGGCCAGCTGGTAACGGCGGGCGGTTTCCAGGTTCAGCCTGCGATTACCATTCCCGCTAACGCCCTGACCATCACCGTTGGGCGTGACGGTATCGTCAGCGTCACCCAGCAGGGACAGGCGCAGCCGGTGCAGGTCGGCCAGCTTAATCTGACCACCTTCATGAACGATACCGGTCTGGAAAGCCTGGGTGAAAACCTCTATGCCGAAACCCAGTCGTCCGGCACGCCGAACGAAAGTACGCCTGGGCTTAACGGCGCGGGGCTGTTGTATCAGGGGTATGTCGAAACCTCGAACGTTAACGTGGCTGAAGAGCTGGTCAATATGATCCAGGTTCAGCGCGCCTACGAAATCAACAGTAAAGCGGTCTCTACCACAGACCAGATGCTGCAAAAACTGACGCAGCTGTAAGAAGTTTGCCGACGCGTTTGCGCGCGTCGGCCGTCGAGACCTGAAGATGAAAGCAATGCAAAAACCTATGGTTCTTCGTCCTGTCGTGCTGTGCCTGGCGCTTGCCACAGGCGGCTGCGCCCTGATTCCAACTAAACCTCTGGTTGAAGGGGCAACGACTGCCCAGCCCGTACCCGGCCCCGCGCCGGTGATCAACGGCTCTATTTTCCAGACCGCGCAGCCCGTGAACTACGGCTACCAGCCGCTGTTTGAAGACCGTCGCCCGCGTAACGTCGGCGATACCTTGACCATCCAGCTTCAGGAAAACGTCAGCGCCAGCAAAAGCTCCTCGGCAAATGCCAGCCGCGACGGCAAAACCAATTTTGGCCTGGACGTCACGCCGCGCTATCTCGAAGGCCTGTTTGGCAACGATCGCGCGTCCATTGACGGTTCGGGCGGCAACAGCTTTAACGGTAAAGGTGGCGCGAACGCCAGCAATACCTTCAGCGGCACTCTGACGGTCACGGTCGACCAGGTGTTGGCGAACGGTAACCTGCACGTGGTGGGCGAGAAACAGATCGCCATCAACCAGGGCACCGAATTTATCCGCTTCTCAGGCGTGGTGAACCCGCGCACGATCAGCGGCAGCAACAGCGTGCCGTCCACTCAGGTGGCCGATGCGCGTATCGAATATGTCGGTAACGGCTATATCAATGAGGCGCAGAACATGGGTTGGCTGCAGCGCTTCTTCCTTAATTTATCGCCGATGTAAGCGAGGGCAACATGGTCAAATATCTCTTCGCAGGGCTGATGCTGGTGGCGACCCTGGCGCAGGCCGAGCGTATTCGCGACCTGACGAGCGTACAGGGCGTGCGTGAAAACTCCCTGATTGGCTACGGCCTGGTCGTCGGCCTTGACGGTACGGGTGACCAGACCACGCAGACGCCTTTCACCACGCAAAGCCTCAACAACATGCTTTCGCAGATGGGCATTACCGTCCCGGCCGGCACCAACATGCAGCTTAAGAACGTGGCGGCGGTTATGGTCACGGCGAAATATCCGGCGTTTGCGCGCTCCGGACAAAATATCGACGTTGTGGTTTCTTCTATGGGTAATGCCAAAAGCCTGCGCGGCGGCACGCTGCTGATGACGCCGATGAAAGGGGTCGATAATCAGGTTTATGCGCTGGCGCAGGGCAATATTCTGGTCGGCGGTGCGGGGGCCTCCGCAGGCGGCAGCAGCGTGCAGGTCAACCAGCTCAACGGCGGGCGCATCACCAACGGTGCGGTCATCGAGCGCGAGCTGCCGGGCACCTTCGGGCAGGGCAACGTTATTAACCTGCAGCTCAATGACGACGACTTCACGCTTGCGCAGCAGATCACCGACACCATCAACCGCTCGCGCGGCTTTGGCAGCGCAACCGCGCTGGATGCCCGCACGATACAAATTCGCGGGCCGAGCGGCAACAGCTCGCAGGTGCGCCTGCTGGCGGATATCCAGAACCTTGAAGTGAATATGCCGACGCAGGACGCCAAAGTGATCATCAACTCGCGCACCGGCTCGGTGGTGATGAACCGCGAAGTGACGCTGGACAGCTGCGCCATCGCGCAGGGCAATCTGTCCGTTACCGTAAATCGCCAGGCGCAGGTCAGCCAGCCGGATACGCCGTTCGGCGGCGGGCAAACCGTGGTGACGCCGCAAACGCAGATCGATCTGCGCCAGTCCGGCGGTGCGTTGCAGCGCGTGAATTCCAGCGCCAACCTCAACAACGTGGTGCGCGCGCTTAACACGCTTGGCGCCACGCCGATGGAGCTGATGTCGATTCTGCAATCGATGCAGAGCGCGGGCTGTCTGCGCGCTAAAGTGGAAATCATCTAATGCTCAACGATACCCAGTCACTGGCAAATGCCGCGTGGGATGCAACATCCCTAAACGAGCTGAAGGCGAAGGCCGGGCAGGACCCTAAAGGCAACATGAAGTCCGTTGCCCGCCAGGTGGAAGGGATGTTCGTGCAGATGATGCTAAAAAGCATGCGCGAGGCGCTGCCGAAGGACGGTATTTTCAGCAGCGAGCAGTCGCGCATGTACACCAGCATGTATGACCAGCAGATCGCCCAGCAGCTTAGCGCCAAAGGGCTGGGGCTGGCGGACATGATGGTCAAGCAGATGGGCGAAAATGCCGATCCGTCGGAAGAGGCGGGCAAAGTGCCGATGAAGTTTGACGCCCAGACGGTGACAAGCTTCCAGAACCAGACGCTGACGCAGATGGTTCGCCAGGCGATTCCCAAAGCGCCGTCCAACGAAGAGCCGCTGAGCGGCGACAGCAAAGACTTTCTCGCCCAGCTTTCGCTTCCGGCAAGGCTTGCCAGCGAGCAGAGCGGCATTCCTCATCACCTGATTCTGGCGCAGGCCGCGTTGGAGTCAGGCTGGGGCCAGCGCCAAATCCGTACCGCTAGCGGCGAGCCGAGCTTCAACCTGTTTGGCGTGAAGGCGTCGGCCGGTTGGAAGGGGCCGGTCACGGAAATCACCACCACCGAATTTGAAAACGGCGCGGCGAAGAAGGTTAAGGCGAAGTTCCGCGTTTACAGCTCTTACCTTGAGGCGCTGTCCGACTATGTTGGTCTTTTAACACGTAATCCTCGCTACGCCGCCGTCACTAACGCCAGCACGCCGGAACAGGGTGCGCAGGCCCTGCAAAACGCCGGTTATGCAACGGATCCGAATTACGCCCGTAAGCTGACCGGTATGATTCAGCAGATGAAAGCGATGAGTGACAAAGTGGCGAAAGCCTACGGCAACGATCTGTCTAATTTGTTCTGATTAACCTCAAGTCCTGCGCCACGCTGCCGATACTACTTATTAATTTGCGGCTTACCGTAGGTCGGAGAAGCGTCAGCGCCATCCGACGTGACAGGTGGATAGCGCTAACGCTTATCCACCCTACAAAATTGATTCCACGGGACCCGTGACCATACGTGCTTAAGGAACCTCCATGTCCAGTAGCCTGATTAACAGTGCCATGAGCGGCCTGAGTGCTGCCCAGTCGGCACTGAACACCGTCAGTAACAACATTTCAAATTACAACGTCGCGGGATATACCCGTCAGACGACATTGCTGTCGCAGTCTAACAGCACTCTAGGTGCCGGCGGCTGGGTAGGAAACGGCGTGTACGTCAGCGGCGTGCAGCGCGAGTATGATGCGTTTATCACCAACCAGCTTCGCGCGGCGCAAACGCAAAGCAGCGGCCTGACCAGTCAGTATCAGCAGATGTCGAAAATCGACGATATGCTTTCTGGCACCACCAATACGCTTGCCACCTCGCTGCAGGGCTTTTTTACCGGCCTGCAAACGCTGGTCAGTAACTCTGAAGACCCGGCGGCGCGCCAGGCTCTGCTCGGTAAAGCGGACGGTTTGGTTAACCAGTTTAAGGTAACCGACCAGTATCTGCGTGACCAGGATAAGCAGGTTAACCTTTCGGTGCAGAGCAGCGTTGACCAGATCAATAGCTACGCCTCGCAGATTGCTAACCTGAACGACCAAATCTCTCGCCTGACGGGCGTGGGCGCGGGCGCGACGCCAAACGATCTTCTCGATCAGCGTGACCAGCTTGTTAGCCAGCTTAACCAGATCGTCGGCGTTGAGGTCAGCGTGCAGGACGGCAGCACCTATAACGTTTCTATCGCCAACGGTTTAAACCTGGTGCAGGGCAGCTCGGCCAACAAGCTGGCCGCCGTGCCTTCCAGCGCAGATCCTTCGCGCACGACCGTTGCCTACGTCGATAAAGTGTCCGGCACCACGGAAATTCCGGAAAGCCAGATTACCAGCGGTTCACTTGGCGGCGTTTTAGCCTTCCGCTCGCAGGATTTGGACAGCGCACGTAACCGCCTCGGCCAGCTGGCGCTCTCTTTTGCCGATGCTTTTAACCAGCAGCACAAGCAGGGCGTTGATGCGAACGGCGACGACGGTACGGACTTCTTTAAGATCGGCAGCCCGTCCGTGTTGAGCAACAGTAAGAATACCGGCTCGGCCACGCTTAAGCCGACGCTTACCGACAGTTCTGCGGTGCAGGCCAGCGATTATAAGGTGTCCTTCGATGGCACCGACTGGCAGGTCACCCGTCTTTCTGATAATGCCAAAATCAAGGCGAATCTGGTTGTTGACGGTGCGGGTAACACCAGCCTGAACTTTGACGGACTGAAATTAGACGTGAGCGGAAAACCGGAGAAAAACGACAGCTTTACCGTCAAGCCGGTATCGGACGCCGTCGTCAACATGGGTGTGGCAATCACCGATGAAAGCAAGCTGGCGCTGGCCTCCGAGAAGGACTCGGGCGATAGCGACAACCGTAACGCTCAGGCACTGCTTGACCTGCAGAGTGCAAAAAAAGTGGGGGGCAATAAATCCTTCAACGACGCCTATGCAAGCCTGGTGAGTGATGTCGGTAACAAGACGGCGAGCCTGAAGGTTACCAGCACGACGCAGAGCAACGTGGTTACCCAACTGAGCAATCAGCAGCAGTCTATCTCCGGGGTAAACCTGGACGAAGAGTACGGTAACCTGCAGCGCTTCCAACAATACTACCTGGCGAACGCTCAGGTTCTGCAGACGGCATCAAGCATGTTTGATGCGCTGCTGGCAATTCGATAACTGAGGGAACGAGCGGATGCGTATCAGTACTCAGATGATGTATGACCAGAACATGCGCGGCGTGTCGAACGCGCAGAGCGAATGGTTGCGTTACGGCGAGCAAATGTCGACGGGCAAGCGGGTGAACAGGCCTTCGGATGACCCGATAGCGGCTTCGCAGGCGGTAGTTTTGTCGCAGGCTCAGGCGCAGAACAGCCAGTATGCACTGGCACGTACTTTTGCGACTCAGAAAATCTCTTTAGAGGAGAACGTGCTAAGCCAGGTGACTACCGCCATCCAGTCGGCGCAGGAAAAGATTGTTTACGCCGCTAACGGCACCTTGAGCGACGATGACCGCGCTTCGCTTGCCACCGATATCAAAGGTATTCGCGACCAGATCCTGAACCTGGCCAACAGCACGGACGGTAATGGGCGCTACATCTTTGCCGGTTACAAAACGGAAAAAGCGCCGTATACCGAAACGTCCGGCACCGTTGGATATGGTGGGGGCGATCAGCCGGTTACCCAGGCTGTCGATGCCGCAAGAACGATGACTATTGGTCACACGGGCGATAAGATTTTTAACAGTATTACCAGCAATGCGGTGCCTGAGCCGGGTACGCCACCTGCCAAGTCTGAGACAGATCTCTTTGCTATGCTCGATAGCGCTATTGAAGCGCTGAATACGCCAGTAGAGAATCTGGATCAAACAGGTAAGGACGCGCAGGCTGCGGTTATCGACAAAACCAGCCGTGGCCTGAAAAACTCACTCAACAACGTGCTTTCCGTACGCGCTGAGTTGGGAACCCAGCTCAATGAACTCGACCAGCTGGATGATTTGGGCAGCGACCGCGCGTTAGGTCAGTCCCAGCAGATGAGCGACCTGATTAACGTTGACTGGAACTCGGCAATTTCCTCATACGTTATGCAGCAGGCGGCTTTACAGGCTTCCTATAAGGCGTTTAGCGATATGCAGGGCATGTCGCTGTTCCAACTGAATAAGTAATACTTTTGTTTTTGGGCGTGTCTTGAAACTGAACACGCATCATGTGCCCGCTTCCGCACCCCGGAGCGGGCTTTTTTTTGCCTGTTGAATTATCCCGTGCCTGAGGGTGAAAGCAGACATCCTTAACAACAATGAGTTCTTGCTGAATTAAGCGCATAAAAAAAGCCGGTCAGCTGCCTGACCGGCTTGTTCATTAACGCTTGAAATTACTCGGCGCTTTGTGGGCGAGTGGCTGGCGCAGTCGCCTGATGCGTTGCGCTATGGCCGCCCGCTGAACCGCGGCCGCTAAACTCAAAGTCAGGGCGAACCCAGCTGCTCTCGCGAGCCGTCTCTGGCGTATACTCAGGCGCCGGGGCACGAGTCATTGGCGCAGCGGCGTGCTTCACGCTGTGTTCAGCAACTACCGGAACTGCCGGAGCGGCTGGTGCAGGCTCTGCGACAACCGGCGCTGGCTCTACGGCTGGGGCTGGTTCTTCTGCTACCGGCGTCTCTTCCACAACCGGCGCTTGGGGCTGAACTTCTTCAGTCACCGCAGGTGCAGCGTCGACGGATTTGCTTTCTTCGACGGCGGCAACCGGAGCTTCTGGCGCAGTTTCTTCAACTACAACCGGAGCGGTTTCCACGATGTCTGCAACCTTGGCTTCCTGCGGCGCTTCTTCTGCCGCTGGCGTTGCTTCTTCAATGACCTGCTCGGCGACGGCTTCATCCTGTTCAGCGATGATATGCGGCTGCTCGGTAACCGGCGCGGCAATCACTTCTGGGTGCGTGGTTTCCACAGCAGGCTCAGCTACGATTGCTTCCTGAACAACGGGTTCTGCTACCGCAACGGCTGCCGCTGGCTGAACTTCCGCTGTAACTGGTGCATCTTCAACAACGTTCTGCTGAATTTCTTCGTGTACCGGCACGTCCTGACGGGCGATAGGGTAGCTGATCCAGGCTTTACCGGAAGCCAGTTCTGGAGATGCACAGGCGACGGTCAGCGGCATAGGAGACTGTGCCGGATAACGCTCGTCACGATAACGACGACGACGCTGGCCGCTCACGCGCAGGTGGCGCGGGGAACGACGGGAGCGACGCGGCATACCGTTGGCATCGTTACGGGAATCGCCGTTATCTTCATGCTCTGCCGGGGCTTCAACAACCGCAGGCAGTGGAATGGTAGCGACTTCTTTATGAGGAGCGATGGCTGCCTGTGCTGGCGCTTCTTCCTGCGCGGTTGCGGCGGCTGCCTGTGCTGCTGCGATATCTTCAGCAGATTCGAAACGCACTTTCTGGTTTAGCTGACGCTGTTTACGGCGCGGCATAACCTGAACGCGTTCTTCCTGCTCCGCTTCAACCTCAACGACTTCATCACGCTGCAGCGCTTTAACTTCCTGCTGCGCCTGACGCTTGTCATCGCTGCGGCGACGGTTACGGTCACGGCGTGGCTGCTGTTCGTCGCGGGCCTTCGGTTTTTCAACTTCTTCTGCAACGCTCGGACGTGCTTCACGCACTTCCGCAGTCTGCTGTTGGCCCTGACGACGGTTGCGACGGTTTTCGTCACGATTTTCGCGCGGCTCGCGGGTTTCACGGCCTTCACGGCTTTCGCGGTTTTCGTTACGGCTGTCGCGGTCGCGGTTGTTACGATCGCCACGCTCGCCACGGTCACGGCGGTTGTTTTGACGACGGTTATTACGGCGCTCCTGACCCTGACGTTGAGTGTCGGCTTCAGCAGGCTTCTCTTCTTTAACTTCTTTGCTTTCGACTGGAGTTTCACCGGCAAAGAGGTTTTTCAGCGCGTTGAAGAAGCGGCTGACAAGGCCTGGCTGTTCAGGGGCTTTCGGCTGCGCCGTTACGGCAGGCTTCGCGGCAGCAACTGGCGTTGCAACAGGTGCAACTGCTTCTTGCGGAGCAGGGGGCGCATCTGGCATCACGAAGGCAGCCAGCGCAGGCTGCTCAGGGCGCTTGCGTTCGGCATATTCTTCATCAGATGGCATCGCCATCTCTTCTTCATGCAGCTTAGGCAGCATGTAGCTCAGAGTTTTAGTTTCTTCGCCTTTGCGCACGCGCAGAACGGAGTAGTGCGGCGTTTCCATTTGGTCGTTTGGCACGATGATGGCCTTCACGCCGCCCTGACGAGTTTCAATCGCGCTTACCGCATCGCGTTTTTCGTTCAGCAGGTAAGAGGCAATTGGCACAGGAACGATCGCGTGAACTTCCTGAGTATTCTCTTTCAGCGCTTCTTCTTCGATCAGACGCAGAATAGAAAGCGCCATGGATTCGTTGTCGCGAATGGTGCCGGTGCCGCTACAGCGTGGGCAGACGTGGTGGCTTGATTCGCCCAGAGAAGGGGAAAGACGCTGGCGGGACATTTCCAGCAGGCCGAAGCGTGAAATATGGCTGATCTGGATACGCGCGCGATCCTGGCGAACGGCTTCACGCAGACGGTTTTCAACCGCGCGCTGGTGGCGTACCGGGGTCATATCGATGAAGTCGATAACGATCAGGCCGCCGAGGTCGCGAAGACGCAGCTGGCGGGCAATTTCATCGGCCGCTTCAAGGTTGGTGTTGAACGCAGTTTCTTCGATGTCGCCACCGCGCGTTGCGCGAGCGGAGTTGATGTCGATAGCGGTAAGGGCTTCGGTGGTGTCAATAACGATGGAACCACCTGACGGCAGACGGACTTCACGCTGGAAAGCGGATTCAATCTGTGACTCAATCTGGTAATGGCTGAACAGCGGGATTTCACCGGTGTAAAGCTTAATTTTGCTGCTGAAGTCTGGACGACCCAGCGCGCCGATATGCTGGCGAGCAAGCTCGAGCACTTTCGGGTTGTCGATGAGGATTTCACCGATGTCCTGGCGCAGATAGTCGCGGAAGGCGCGAACGATAACGTTGCTTTCCTGATGAATCAGGAACGGAGCAGGGCGGTTCTCTGCGGCTTTCTGTATGGCTTCCCAATGCTTAAGACGGAAGCTTAAATCCCATTGCAGCGCTTCGGCGGATTTACCCACGCCGGCAGTACGTACAATCAGACCCATGCCGTCAGGGAGCTCCAGAGAAGACAAGGCTTCTTTCAGTTCGGTACGGTCGTCGCCTTCGATACGGCGTGAAATACCACCGGCGCGAGGGTTGTTCGGCATCAGTACCAGATAGCTGCCTGCCAGGCTGATAAAGGTAGTTAAGGCTGCGCCTTTATTACCACGTTCTTCTTTATCGATCTGGACGATCACTTCCTGGCCTTCGCGCAAAACATCTTTGATGTTCGGACGACCATGTGATGAATAATTAGACGGGAAATATTCGCGGGCAATTTCTTTAAGAGGGAGGAAACCATGACGTTCCGCGCCGTAATCTACAAATGCCGCTTCAAGACTTGGTTCAATACGGGTGATTTTTCCTTTATAGATGTTGGCTTTTTTCTGTTCGTGTCCTGGGCTTTCAATATCCAGGTCGTACAGGCGCTGCCCATCTACAAGGGCGACACGCAACTCTTCTTGCTGAGTCGCGTTAATTAGCATTCTTTTCATCGTAACTTACTCATTATTCTTACATTGGTGATTAGCTACGGGCATGGTGACGCTGACCGGGAATGAACCGATGGCCTCGTGACTGATCGCACAGTCGCCAACCTCACGGTTGTCGCTTGCTGAGAGGCGCAAAGTGTCGGTAGCCTGTATTTCATACGGAAATACAGCGCAATTATCGTGGGAACAAGCCTTGGAAAAGTTTCGCAAGTGTAGGTTCCATTTTACCGGTCAGGCTGCAACCCGCAGCCCGCTAACTGCCTGAAAGTTCAATACGTCTTACGCCATTGCTGCGTTGATGAACGTGCAGACAAAAATGGTCATTCCGCAAAATCTCTTGTTCTAACAAGTATCAACACGGAAAACCGCAACATTATTCCATTGCTAACCTTATTATAGCAAGATGACTTTTGCCTTTGATGTCTCGTTTCTTGCAGATTTATAACTCACGTTTTGTCCGTTCAGAACAGAAAACATAAAAAGGCGGGTTATATCGCTGCAAATGAGGCAGATTCTCAGTTAAGCACATAAAAATGAGTGGCGCTATGCGCGTACGCTATTTAGAATCGCCGACCATGAAAACAGAGACTCCTTCCGTAAAAATCGTTGCTATTTCCGCCGATGAGGCCGGGCAACGTATCGACAATTTTCTGCTCTCCCGCTTGAAGGGCGTGCCGAAAAGCATGATTTATCGCATTTTGCGTAAAGGTGAAGTTCGCGTTAATAAAAAGCGCGTGAAACCCGAGTACAAGCTCGAAGATGGCGATGAGGTCAGGATCCCGCCGGTCAGAGTGGCCGAACGTGAAGACGCGCCGGTTTCACCGCACCTGCAAAAGGTCGCCGCGCTCGCTGATGCCATCCTTTATGAAGACGATCATATCCTCGTTTTGAATAAACCGTCGGGTACGGCAGTTCACGGCGGCAGCGGTCTGAGCTTCGGGGTCATTGAAGGCCTGCGCGCGTTACGCCCGGACGCCCGATTCCTGGAACTGGTTCATCGCCTTGACCGCGATACGTCAGGTATTTTGCTGGTGGCTAAAAAGCGCTCCGCGCTGCGTTCGCTGCATGAACAGCTGCGCGAAAAAGGCATGCAGAAAGATTATCTCGCCCTGGTGCGCGGGCAGTGGCAGTCGCATATGAAGGTGGTGCAGGCACCGCTGCTGAAAAATATTCTGCAAAGCGGCGAGCGTATCGTGCGAGTGAATAGCGAAGGCAAGGCCTCCGAAACCCGCTTTAAAGTCGAAGAGCGCTATACGTTCGCCACCCTGGTTCGCTGTAGCCCTGTAACTGGCCGTACGCACCAGATTCGCGTACATACGCTTCATGCGGGCCATCCAATCGCCTTTGACGATCGCTACGGTGACCGAGAGTTCGATAAGCAGCTGTCGGGCACCGGTCTTAATCGCCTGTTTCTGCATGCCGCCGCTCTGCGTTTTACGCATCCCAATACCGGTGAAATTATGCGTGTTGAAGCGCCACTCGACGATCAGCTAAAGCGCTGTCTTAACGTTTTGCGTAACTCGCACCAGAACTAGCAGAAGTTTCGGCGGATGGCGCTTCGCTTATCCGCCCTATAAATCTTGCAGCGGGTTTACCCCTTCGTTTCGCAACATTTCACATAAGGCAATAAGCGGTAAACCAACCAGCGTGTTGGGATCGCGCCCCTCTAGCCTTTCAAACAGCGTTATGCCCAGCCCTTCGCTTTTAAAACTGCCTGCGCACTGAAGCGGCTGCTCTTTACGGACATAATTTCGAATCTCATCTTCGCTAAGATGGCGGAAATGAACGTCAAACGGCTCACAGGCCGTTTGCAGATGGCCGTTCTCAGAATTGTACAACGCAAGGCCCGTGTAGAACGTCACAATGCTGTTACGAGCGAGTAGAAGCTGCTGTACGGCATTTTCTTCGGTGTGCGGTTTACCGGTTATCTGATTATTTAAAACGCAAACCTGATCTGAACCGATAATAAGGTGGGCAGGATAGATAGCTTTCAGAGCCTGAGCTTTAGCCTGTGCCAGACGAGTAACAAGTTCGCGCGCAGACTCCGCAGGCCTTGCCGTCTCGTCTGTCTCTGGAGATGCGGTAATAAAAGGCAAGCCCAGCTTTTCCAGCAGCTGGCGGCGAAAGGGCGAGGTAGAAGCAAGCACAATTGATTTCATATTTTTTTCATTAAAGATAGCGAATTGGATAAAGGCATTTTAAACTGTGCCACCGCAATGTGTGCGAATAAATGGCGAAAGGCGCTGTTTCGAGGCCTTTTTCTTTGACTCTATGACGTTACAAAGTTAATATGCGCGCCCTATGCAAAAGGTAAAATTACCCCTGACTCTCGATCCGGTTCGTACGGCTCAAAAACGCCTTGATTACCAGGGTATTTATACCCCGGAACAGGTTGAGCGCGTCGCCGAATTTGTGGTCAGTGTGGACAGTGATGTGGAATGCGATATGCGGTTTGCTATCGACGATCAACGACTCGCGGTTTTAACCGGTGATGCGAAGGTTGCGGTAACTCTCTCATGTCAGCGTTGCGGGAAGCCGTTTGCTCATCATGTCTACACACAGTATTGTTTTAGCCCGATCGTCAAAGACGAGCAGGCTGAAGCACTCCCGGAAGCGTATGAGCCGGTTCAGGTTAACGAATTTGGCGAAATCGATCTTCTGGCGTTGGTTGAAGATGAAATCATCCTCTCCTTGCCAGTCGTTCCGGTGCATGATTCTGAACACTGTGAAGTGTCCGAGGCGGACATGGTCTTTGGCAAACTGCCTGAAGAGGCGGAGAAACCAAATCCATTTGCCGTATTAGCCAGTTTAAAGCGTAAGTAATTGAGGAGTAAGGTCCATGGCCGTACAACAGAATAAACCAACCCGTTCCAAACGTGGCATGCGTCGTTCCCATGACGCGCTGACCACCACCACCCTGTCCGTGGACAAAGTTTCTGGCGAAACTCATCTGCGTCACCACATCACTGCCGATGGTTACTACCGCGGCCGTAAAGTTATCGCTAAATAATCACGCTTAGCGTGATTATTCAGTTTTCCCTGTGAAAACGGGGATAAACCGTAATCTGGCGATATCTTGACACGTCTAACCCTTGCGTTAGATGCCATGGGTGGGGACTTCGGTCCTTCCGTGACAGTGCCTGCAGCATTGCAGGCACTGGACTCTAACTCCCAGCTAAGCCTTCTTTTAGTCGGTGATCCCGACGCCATCACGCCATTACTTGCCAAAGCTGATTTTGAAAAACGTTCGCGTCTGCAGATTATCCCTGCGGAATCGGTTATTGCCAGTGATGCCAGACCGTCGCAAGCGATCCGCAATAGTCGCGGTTCCTCTATGCGACTGGCACTTGAATTGGTAAAAGAAGGGCGGGCTGAAGCCTGCGTGAGTGCTGGAAATACCGGCGCATTAATGGGCCTTGCGAAATTACTGCTTAAACCCATTGAAGGAATTGAACGCCCGGCTCTGATGACCGTTTTACCCCATCAGCAGAAGGGGAAAACCGTGGTGCTGGACCTCGGCGCCAATGTAGACTGCGACAGCAATATGCTGGTGCAGTTTGCCATTATGGGATCCGTGATGGCAGAAGAAGTGCTGGGTCTGGTGAATCCGCGCGTGGCGCTGCTAAACATTGGCGAAGAAGAGACAAAAGGCCTCGACAGTATTCGCGATGCCTCAGCTTTATTAAAAACAATGCCTTCTATCAACTATATTGGTTATCTTGAAGCCAACGAACTGTTGACCGGCAAAACGGATGTACTGGTGTGTGATGGCTTTGTCGGCAACGTCACACTGAAGACGATGGAAGGTGTTGTCAGAATGTTCCTTACGCTCCTGAAATCCCAGGGCGAAGGGAAAAAAAGGTCGTGGTGGCTGATTTTATTGAAGCGTTGGTTACAAAAGCATCTGACCAGGCGATTCAGTCACCTCAACCCCGACCAGTATAATGGCGCCTGTCTGTTAGGATTGCGCGGCACGGTGATTAAGAGTCACGGTGCGGCCAATCAGCGAGCGTTTGCTGTCGCGATTGAACAGGCAGTGCAGGCGGTGCGGCGGCAAGTTCCCACCCGGATTGCTGCCCGCCTGGAATCTGTATTACCCAAGAGTGACTGAGCGTACATGTATACAAAGATTATTGGTACGGGCAGCTATCTGCCCGAACACGTGCGGACTAACGCCGACCTGGAAAAAATGGTGGATACCTCTGACGAGTGGATCGTCACCCGTACAGGTATTCGTGAGCGCCACATTGCAGCGCCAAATGAAACCGTGGCTACCATGGGTTTCACCGCTGCAAATCGCGCCCTTGAAATGGCCGGTATTGATAAATCCGAAATTGGCTTAATCATTGTTGCGACCACGTCCTCGACACACGCCTTCCCAAGCGCGGCCTGTCAAATTCAGGCTATGCTGGGAATCAAGGGCTGCCCGGCGTTTGATGTGGCGGCCGCGTGTGCTGGTTTCACCTACGCGTTAAGCGTTGCTGACCAATATGTGAAGTCCGGTGCGGTAAAACACGCTCTGGTTATTGGTTCCGACGTGCTGGCACGCACCTGCGATCCAACCGATCGCGGAACGATTATTATTTTTGGTGATGGTGCCGGTGCCGTTGTGCTTGGCGCTTCTGAAGAGCAGGGCATCATCTCTACTCATCTGCATGCAGATGGCAGCTACGGCGAGCTTCTAACGTTGCCAAATGCCGATCGCGTGAATCCTGAAAAGTCGATTCACCTGACCATGGCCGGTAACGAAGTCTTTAAAGTTGCGGTGACCGAGCTTGCTCATATCGTCGACGAAACGCTGGCGGCCAATAATCTCGACCGTTCCGCGCTCGACTGGTTAGTGCCGCATCAGGCAAACCTGCGGATCATCAGCGCGACGGCGAAGAAGCTGGGCATGTCGATGGACAACGTTGTTGTCACGTTAGATCGTCACGGTAATACCTCTGCGGCGTCCGTACCTGCGGCGCTGGATGAAGCAGTGCGTGACGGACGCATTCAACGCGGACAATTAGTTCTGCTTGAAGCGTTCGGCGGCGGCTTTACCTGGGGTTCAGCACTGGTTCGTTTTTGATTATAGGGACAAATAGATGACTCAATTCGCTTTTGTTTTCCCGGGGCAGGGCTCTCAGACTGTCGGTATGCTGGCTGATTTAGCGGCAAACTATCCGATTATCGAAGAAACCTTCCGTGAAGCTTCTGATGCACTGGGCTATGATCTTTGGGCGTTGACGCAACAGGGCCCGGCAGAAGAACTGAACAAAACCTGGCAGACTCAGCCAGCGCTTCTGGCAGCCTCTGTAGCAATTTACCGTGTCTGGCAGCAGCAGGGTGGAAAAACGCCAACGTTGATGGCCGGTCATAGCTTGGGTGAATATTCCGCGCTGGTTTGCGCTGGAGTTATCAACTTCGCTGATGCCGTTCGTTTGGTTGAACTGCGTGGCAAACTGATGCAGGAAGCCGTACCAGCAGGTACCGGCGCAATGTCTGCTATCATCGGTCTTGACGATGCGTCTATCGCAAAAGCGTGTGAAGAAGCGGCACAGGGGCAGGTCGTGTCTCCTGTAAACTTCAACTCACCGGGCCAGGTTGTGATCGCCGGTAATAAAGAAGCAGTCGAACGTGCAGGCGCGGCTTGTAAAGCTGCGGGCGCAAAACGTGCTCTTCCACTGCCGGTAAGCGTGCCTTCTCACTGCGCGCTGATGAAACCTGCGGCAGATAAATTAGCCGTTGCGCTGGAAGGCATTACCTTCAACGCACCGACAGTACCGGTTGTGAATAACGTTGACGTTAAGTGTGAAACCTCACCAGAAGCTATTCGTAGCGCGCTGGTTCGTCAACTGTACAGCCCGGTGCAATGGACAAAATCTGTAGAATTTATGGCAGCACAGGGCGTGACCCAGTTGCTGGAAGTCGGCCCAGGTAAAGTCCTGACTGGCCTGACTAAACGTATTGTTGACACCCTGACGGCGGCGGCCATTAACGAGCCTGCATCGCTGGCAGCGGCGCTTGAGCAATAAAACGAGGAAAACCATGAGTTTTGAAGGAAAAGTTGCGCTGGTAACCGGCGCAAGCCGTGGTATCGGCCGTGCCATCGCTGAGACCTTAGTGGCTCGCGGTGCTAAAGTTATTGGTACAGCGACCAGCGAAAGCGGTGCGCAGGCCATCAGTGACTATTTAGGCACTAACGGCAAAGGTTTCATGCTGAATGTGACCGATCCGGCATCTATCGAGTCGGTATTAGGAAATATTCGCGCAGAATTTGGCGAAGTGGATATTCTGGTAAATAATGCCGGTATCACTCGTGATAACCTGTTAATGCGCATGAAAGATGACGAGTGGAACGATATCATCGAAACCAACCTGTCATCGGTATTCCGTCTGTCAAAAGCGGTAATGCGCGCTATGATGAAAAAGCGTCATGGTCGTATTATCACTATCGGTTCTGTGGTTGGTACCATGGGAAATGCTGGTCAGGCCAACTATGCTGCGGCTAAAGCAGGCCTGATTGGTTTCAGTAAATCGCTGGCACGAGAAGTTGCGTCTCGCGGTATTACTGTAAACGTTGTTGCTCCGGGTTTTATTGAAACGGACATGACGCGTGCGCTCTCTGACGATCAGCGTGCGGGTATTCTGGCGCAGGTTCCAGCGGGTCGCTTAGGTGACGCAAAAGAAATCGCCAGTGCAGTAGCATTTTTAGCCTCTGACGAGGCCGGGTACATCTCTGGTGAGACCCTGCACGTCAATGGCGGAATGTACATGGTTTAACCACGATTAAAATTATTTGCGTTATTTGGGCGAATGCCCGCAAAATAGCGTAAAATCGTGGTACGACCTGCCGGGATTTAGTTGCATCTTTTTCAACATTTTATACACTACGAAAACCATCGCGAAAGCGAGTTTTGATAGGAAATTTAAGAGTATGAGCACTATCGAAGAACGCGTTAAGAAAATCATTGGCGAACAACTGGGCGTTAAGCAGGAAGAAGTAATCAACTCCGCTTCCTTCGTTGAGGACCTGGGCGCTGATTCTCTTGACACCGTTGAGCTGGTAATGGCTCTGGAAGAAGAGTTTGATACTGAGATTCCGGACGAAGAAGCTGAGAAAATCACCACCGTTCAGGCTGCCATTGATTACATCAACGGTCACCAGGCGTAAGTGAACATCTCCAGGCGGTCACTCGACCGCCTGAGTTTTATCTAATTGTCCCACAAGTCCTATTTTTTCCCTCCCTGGAGGACAAACGTGTCTAAGCGTCGTGTAGTTGTGACCGGACTGGGCATGTTGTCTCCTGTCGGCAATACCGTAGAGTCTACCTGGAAAGCTCTCCTTGCCGGTCAGAGTGGCATCAGCCTGATCGACCATTTCGATACTACCGCCTATGCAACGAAATTTGCTGGCTTAGTAAAGGATTTTAACTGTGATGACATCATCTCGCGTAAAGAACAGCGCAAGATGGATGCCTTCATTCAATATGGAATTGTCGCTGGCCATCAAGCCATGCTGGATTCTGGGCTTGAAGTAACGGAAGAGAACGCATCCCGTATTGGCGCCGCAATCGGCTCTGGTATTGGTGGTCTGGGTCTTATCGAAGAAAACCACACTTCGCTGGTTAACGGTGGTCCACGTAAGATCAGCCCATTCTTCGTACCGTCTACTATTGTGAATATGGTGGCAGGTCACCTGACCATTATGTTCGGCCTACGTGGCCCAAGCATCTCTATCGCTACCGCGTGTACTTCTGGTGTGCATAACATTGGTCATGCAGCACGCATCATCGCCTATGGTGATGCTGACGCAATGCTTGCCGGTGGTGCAGAAAAAGCCAGTACTCCGCTGGGTGTCGGTGGTTTTGGTGCAGCGCGTGCGCTCTCCACCCGTAATGACAATCCGCAAGCGGCTAGCCGCCCGTGGGATAAAGACCGTGATGGTTTTGTGCTGGGGGACGGTGCGGGCGTGATCATGCTCGAAGAGTATGAACATGCGAAGAAACGTGGCGCTAAAATCTACGCTGAAATCGTCGGCTTTGGTATGAGCAGCGATGCTTACCACATGACTTCTCCACCGGAAAACGGTGCCGGTGCTGCACAGGCGATGGAAAATGCGCTGCGTGATGCCGGTATTGCTCCAGGCCAGATTGGCTACGTTAACGCGCACGGTACGTCTACGCCTGCCGGTGACAAAGCTGAAACTCAGGCGGTGAAAACCATCTTTGGTGAAGACGCAAGCCGCGTGCTGGTAAGCTCCACCAAATCCATGACCGGTCACCTGTTAGGTGCTGCGGGTGCAGTAGAATCGATCTACTCTATCCTTGCCCTGCGCGACCAGGCCGTGCCGCCGACCATCAACCTCGATAACCCTGACGAAGGCTGCGATCTGGACTTTGTTCCGCATGTTGCACGCCAGGTTAAAGGCATGGAATACACCTTGTGTAACTCCTTCGGCTTTGGTGGGACAAACGGCTCTTTGATCTTCAAGAAGGTCTAAGCCGTACACATATTGGGCTCGCCTGCGGGCCCTTTATGTTTTAAAGCGTTTACTTCAGATTACCTCCCCTTGCTGCAAACTCTCCGCGCTGGCACTCTACCTTCTTCGCACATTGAGGAACTTCTATGTATCTAATCAATGGCCAACGGCAGGCTATGCTTCCGGTAAATGACCGCGCGGTGCAGTTCGGTGATGGCTGCTTTTCAACGGCGGTCGTTAAAAACGGCAAAATCAGTTTTGCCGAACAGCATATCCATCGCATGCGCCTGGCCTGCGAAAAGCTGCTGATTCCTTTTACTGATTGGGCGTTGCTCCTGGATGAGATGTCCGCGCTTGCCGCAGCCGAAGAGCGGGCCGTGATAAAGGTGATTATCAGCCGTGGCTCGGGCGGAAGAGGGTACAGTGCGGCTAATTGCCGGCTGCCCACGCGTATAATCGGCCTCTCTCCTTTTCCCGATTTCTATGATGAATGGAAGACGCAGGGCATTCGCCTTGCGCTTAGCCCAGTTTGTCTTGGCGTGAATCCCACGTTTGCCGGCATTAAACACCTTAACCGCCTCGAGCAGGTCTTAATTCGTACACATCTTGAACAGACGCCCGCTCAGGAAGCGCTGGTCCTTGACAGTGAAGGGTGGCTTACGGAATGCTGTGCGGCTAATTTATTCTGGCGAAAGGGGAATCAGGTTTTCACCCCTTATGTTGACAGGGCTGGTGTGAACGGAACGATGCGGCAGCATATTTTACGTTGCCTGCAAAATTCAGCGTGGCAGGTGAACGAGGTGCGCGAAAAGCTCGACACCCTCGCAGACGCCGATGAGCTGTGTATCTGTAACGCGCTGATGCCCGTGATCCCGGTCAAGCAGGCCGAGTCCTGGCATTACAAAACGCACGAGCTTTATCATTTTTTAGCGCCACTTTGTGAGTAAAACGATTACCGATGAAAAAGATGCTACGTTTCTTTGTGCTGTTGCTGGTGGTTCTTGGCATTGCTGCCGGTGTCGGAATGTGGAAGGTCCGCCAGCTGGCAAACAGCCACCTTGCCATCAAGCAGGAAACTATTTTTACCCTAAAGCCGGGAACCGGGCGTCTTGCGCTGGGCACGCAGCTTTATGAAGAAAAACTGCTGACGCGCCCACGGGTCTTCCAGTGGCTGCTAAAAGTCGAGCCCGATCTTGCTCGTTTCAAAGCGGGTACCTACCGTCTTACGCCCCAGATGACGGTGCGCGACATGCTTAAACTGCTCGCGAGCGGTAAAGAAGCCCAGTTCCCCATTCGCTTTGTTGAAGGGATGCGTCTGAGCGACTGGCTTAAGCAACTGCGTGAAGCGCCTTACATCAAACACACCCTGAAAGATGACAGCTACGCTACGGTCGCCGAAGCCCTGAAGCTTGAGCATCCTGAATGGGCAGAGGGCTGGTTCTTCCCGGATACATGGCTTTACACCGCTAACACAACCGACGTAGCGCTGTTAAAACGCGCCCACGAGCGTATGCAAAAGGCCGTGCAGACAGCCTGGGACAGCAAAATTGACGGACTGCCGTACAAAACCCCAAACGACCTTGTCACCATGGCTTCCATCATTGAAAAAGAGACAGCCGTTGCCAGCGAACGCGACCGCGTCGCCTCGGTCTTTATTAATCGTCTACGTATCGGCATGCGTTTACAAACTGACCCGACCGTGATTTACGGCATGGGTGAGAACTATAATGGTAAGCTGTCGCGCAAAGATCTTGAGACGCCAACGCCTTATAATACCTACGTGATTGCCGGTATGCCGCCGGGCCCGATTGCTATCCCGAGCGCGGCGTCGCTGCAGGCGGCGGCAAATCCTGCCAAAACGCCGTATCTCTACTTTGTCGCCGACGGTAAAGGCGGGCACACCTTTAATACTAATCTCGCCAGCCACAATCAGGCGGTGCAGGTGTATATCAAAACGCTAAAGGACAAGAATGGTCAGTAAATTTATCGTCATCGAGGGGCTCGAAGGCGCAGGGAAAACAAACGCCCATAACGTTGTTGTCGCCACGCTCAAAGAGCTCGGGGTGACCGACCTGGTCTTTACCCGCGAGCCGGGCGGCACGCCGCTGGCAGAAAGACTGCGCGAGCTTACGCTGAACAACAAAGGCATCGGTGACGAAGTTGTGACCGATAAAGCCGAAGTGCTGATGTTTTACGCCGCGCGCGTCCAGCTTGTGGAGACGGTTATCAAACCGGCCCTGGCTCGCGGAGCCTGGGTAATTGGCGATCGCCACGATCTTTCGACGCAGGCCTATCAGGGCGGCGGACGCCGCATCGATCAAAATCTGCTGATGGCGCTGCGCAATACCGTGCTGGGGGATTTCTACCCCGATTTGACAATATACCTGGACGTCACGCCGGAAGTTGGGCTGACGCGCGCCCGCGCGCGCGGCGAGCTGGACCGCATTGAGCAGGAATCTATCGACTTCTTCAACCGCACACGTGCGCGTTACCTTGAGCTTGCCGCCGAAGATAGCCGCATCAGAACAATCGATGCGACCCAGCCGCTGGACGATGTTTCCGTGGCCGTGCGCGGCGCAGTAATTGACTGGGCTAAGGGGCTGGTCTGATGAAATGGTATCCATGGCTGCGCGGGCCTTTTGAGCAAATCCTCAGCCAGTATCAGGCTGGGCGCGGGCACCATGCGTTACTTCTTCACTCGCTGCCAGGCATGGGTGACGACGCGCTGATTTACGCGCTACGTCGCTGGATTATGTGCCAGCATCCGGAAGGTAACAAAAGCTGCGGACGCTGCCGTAGCTGCCATCTGATGCAGGCCGATACCCATCCGGACAGCTACGTTATCGCCCCAGAAAAAGGCAAAACCAGCCTGGGCATCGACAGCATCCGCGAAATCACCGAAAAGCTTTATGGCCATGCGCAGCAGGGTGGCGCAAAGGTCGTGTGGCTTACCGACGCGGGCCTGCTGACCGAAGCCGCAGCCAACGCCCTGCTTAAAACGCTTGAAGAACCGCCTGCAAATACCTGGTTCTTCCTTGGCTGCCGTGAACCGGCCCGCCTGCCTGCCACGTTGCGCAGTCGCTGTCTGTACTGGCACCTGACCCCACCGGATGAAACCTTTGCCCTGGCCTGGCTTGCCAGGGAAAGCTCGCTCGACGGCACGCAGCTGCGAGCCGCGCTGCGTTTAAGCTCCGGCGCACCGGCCGCTGCGCTTGAGTTGCTCCAGCCTGAAAACTGGAAGCATCGTCAGGCGCTTTGCGAAAAGCTCATTCAGGCCTGTTCCTCAAAGGACATGCTGGCGTTATTGCCCTCGCTGAACCATGAAGACGCGGCGCAGCGCATTCACTGGCTGAGCTCGCTGCTGCTGGACGCGCTTAAATGGCAGCAGGGCGCAGGGCAGTGGCTTGCTAACGACGATATGCAGCCGCTGGTGGCAACGCTTGCAGGTAGCACCGCGCCTGCCGTATTGCAGGCTATCCTGCAGGGCTGGTTCACCTGTCGTGAATCCTTGCTGAGCGTGGTCGGCGTCAACCGAGAATTACTGATTACCGAACAACTGCTGACCTGGGAGCGACTTATGCAACCGGGTGCTATCCTTCCTTCTCCACATCTTTAAGAGTGTTTGTATGTTTCTGGTCGACTCACACTGCCATCTTGATGGCCTGGATTATCAATCCCTGCATAAAAACGTCGATGACGTACTGGAAAAAGCCGCCGCGAGAGATGTGAAATTCTGCCTCGCCGTCGCGACCACGCTTGTGGGCTATCGCGGCATGCGCGAGCTGGTAGGCGAACGACAAAACGTTGCGTTCTCCTGCGGCGTGCATCCGCTCAATCAGGATGAAGAATACGATGTCGAAGAACTTCGCCGCCTCGCCGCAGAGCCGGGTGTAGTTGCGATGGGTGAAACGGGCCTCGACTATTTTTACACGCCCGAAACCAAGCCGCGCCAGCAGGAGTCATTCCGCAATCACATCCGCATTGGGCGCGAGCTTAACAAGCCTGTTATCGTGCATACCCGCGATGCGCGCGCCGACACGCTGGCGATTCTCAACGAAGAGAAAGTGACAGACTGCGGTGGGGTACTACACTGTTTTACAGAAGATCGGGAAACAGCGGGAAAGCTGCTTGATATGGGCTTCTATATTTCGTTTTCCGGGATTGTGACTTTCCGCAATGCCGACCAGCTGCGTGACGCCGCGCGGTTTGTTCCGCTGGATAGAATACTGGTTGAGACCGACTCGCCGTATCTGGCTCCGGTGCCGCATCGCGGTAAAGAAAACCAGCCGGCCATGACACGAGATGTTGCAGAATACATGGCGGTTTTGAAGCGCGTTTCCGTGGAAGAGCTGGCGGCTGTGACCACTAAAAACTTCGCCGAGCTGTTCCATATTTCACCCTCGCGCCTGCAATCTTCCTGATAACCATCACTTATTTTAAAGCTCGTAATTAATCATGGAAGCGAGTAAAGTGCTCCGCCACAAAAAGGGCGGAGTATGACCTTTTTGAAACAATTGGACATGAGTTATGTAAATTAATGAAAGCTTTTGCGTCATCTATCCGAGAAACGTGATAGGCGTCAAACAAAGTTTTTTCTATTTATTTTACTCTGCGTAATAAATAAAGGGCACTTAGATGCCCTGTTTATGGACCGGTTCTCCCCCCGATCCGATGCGCATAATGCGTAAAAAAAGCACAAATACTCAGGAGCACTCTCAATTATGTTTAAGAATGCATTTGCTAACCTGCAAAAGGTAGGTAAATCGCTGATGTTGCCAGTATCCGTACTGCCTATCGCAGGTATCCTGCTGGGCGTCGGTTCTGCAAACTTCAGCTGGCTGCCAGCCGTGGTTTCTCATGTTATGGCGGAAGCGGGCGGTTCAGTTTTCGCCAACATGCCGCTGATCTTCGCAATCGGTGTCGCGCTGGGCTTCACCAACAACGATGGCGTTTCCGCGCTGGCCGCTGTGGTTGCTTACGGCATCATGGTGAAAACCATGGCTGTGGTTGCACCGCTGGTTCTGCATCTGCCTGCTGAAGAAATTGCTGCCAAACACCTCGCCGATACGGGTGTTCTGGGCGGTATTATCTCTGGTGCTATTGCAGCCTACATGTTCAACCGTTTCTACCGTATCAAGCTGCCTGAGTATCTGGGCTTCTTCGCCGGTAAACGTTTCGTACCGATCATCTCTGGTCTGGCTGCGATCTTCATGGGCGTTGTGCTGTCCTTCATCTGGCCACCAATCGGTACCGCTATCCAGACCTTCTCTCAGTGGGCTGCTTACCAGAACCCGGTTGTGGCATTCGGTATCTACGGCTTCGTAGAACGCTGCCTGGTGCCGTTCGGTCTGCACCACATCTGGAACGTTCCATTCCAGATGCAGATTGGTGAATACACCAACGCTGCGGGTCAGGTGTTCCACGGTGACATCCCTCGTTACATGGCAGGCGACCCAACTGCGGGCAAACTGTCCGGTGGCTTCCTGTTCAAAATGTACGGTCTGCCTGCTGCGGCTATCGCAATCTGGCACTCAGCGAAACCTGAGAATCGTGCAAAAGTTGGCGGCATCATGATCTCTGCTGCGCTGACTTCATTCCTGACCGGTATCACCGAGCCAATCGAATTCTCCTTCATGTTCGTGGCACCAATCCTGTACATCATCCACGCGGTGCTGGCAGGCCTGGCGTTCCCGATCTGTATCCTGCTGGGTATGCGTGACGGTACTTCCTTCTCACACGGTCTGATTGACTTCATCGTGCTGAGCGGTAACAGCAGCAAGCTGTGGCTGTTCCCAATCGTTGGTCTGTGCTACGCGGCTATCTACTACACCGTGTTCCGCGTGCTGATCAAAGCGCTGGACCTGAAAACCCCAGGTCGTGAAGATGCAACCTCCGAGTCCACCGCTACTTCTACAAGCGAAATGGCACCGGCTCTGGTTAGCGCCTTCGGCGGTAAAGAAAACATCACTAACCTCGACGCATGTATTACCCGTCTGCGTGTTAGCGTGGCCGACGTATCTAAAGTCGACCAGGCTGGCCTGAAGAAACTGGGTGCGGCAGGTGTGGTTGTGGCTGGTTCAGGCGTTCAGGCTATCTTCGGGACTAAGTCCGATAACCTGAAAACTGAAATGGATGAGTGGATCCGTAACAGCTAAGCAGTGATTTGGGGAGACTAAGGGAGGCCAATGGCCTCCCTTTTTTACGTTAAGAGGATACGTTTTGTCGGGTGGCGCTATAGCTTACCCGAGCTACGAAAACTATTCGTAGGGTGGATAAGCAAGCGCCATCCACCGAAGGTTTAGAAGCTGTAATTCGCGCTGACGGAGAAGTTACGCGGCGCGCCGTAGACGATACCGCGGCTATCAACGTTGGTGTCGTAGGACTTATCAAACAGGTTGTCGACGTTAGCCTGCACCGAGAACGCCTTCGTCACGTTGTAACGGGCAAACAGATCGACCAGCGCATAGCTGCCCTGTTCGGAACGGTAGGTGCCGCTTGGCACTGCAACGTCAGACCAGACGTGGTTCTGCCAGTTCACGCCACCACCGACGGCCAGCGCCTGCAGCATCGGTAGACGGTAGCTGGTGAACAGCTTGACGCTGGTACGCGGCAGGTTTGGGTTAACCGCGTCGCCTTCGCCGTCTTCAGCAACATAGCGCGTCGCGCCGAAGGTCATCTGCCAGTTATCGGTCAGCGCGCCGTTGATTTCAAACTCAACGCCCTTGCTCGTCGTGCCGTTCACTTCTTTATAGGCCGATTCACCGCTGGTACCTGGAATTACGCCGCCGGTCGCCTGCGCAAGATGATCCTGCTCGATGCGGAAAACGGCCATCGAGGTCGTCAGACGTCCGTTCAGCCAGTCCGCTTTCAGGCCCGCTTCGTAGTTATTCCCGGTGATGGGAGACAGATATTTCTGCTGGGTATCACGCTCGGTCTGCGGTTTGAAGATGGAGGTGTAGCTCGCATAGGTCGACCAGGTATCGTTGATATCGAACACCACGCCCGCATACGGGGAAGTATTGTTCTTCTCAAGCTGCTGGTTCAGCGTATCGAGGTTGTACTTGGTATAGCGTGCGCCGAGAATGACGTGCAGCGGGTCGGCAAGCGAAATGCGGGTCGCCAGGTAGGCTGATTTCTGATGAATGGTGTCATTCTGCGCAAGCGTCAGCGGCGACCAGTCGGTTTCCGGGAAGTTACCGTTGAAATCATTATAGTTGCCCAGCTCCGTATCGCCGATATTCGCCCATGAGCTGAAATAGGTATTGTTCTGGCGGCTGTAGCTCGCGCCGACCATCAGCTCATGCTGGCGTCCAAACAGTTCGTAGGAGCCGTTGGCGAAGGTATCAATCGCATCGACTTTACGCTTGCCGGTGTTGTATCCGGTGCCGCCTACGTACGGATAGGACGGCCCGTACGGGCTAACCAGCAGGCCGGTGGATTTATCGACCAGCCCGTCCAGGTAAAGCTGCTTGCTGTCGAGCGTCATCTCGGTATGAGTGCCGTTCACGGTGAGCTGCCAGTCGTTGCTGAGCTGCTGCTTCAGCGTCATAAAGGTGCGCTGCGATTCTTTGTCGTTGTAGGACCAGTCCGGCGCGGTGCTGTAGCTGCGGTCAGGGCTGGTTTTGCTGCCGTCGGTGTACCAGCGCGGAATGCCGCCCCAGGTCGGCGCGTTGACGTTGGTTTGCTGGTAGTCATAGCCGACGGAGAAGCTGGTGGCGTCGGTTAAATCAACGTCCACCACGCCGTAGAAAAACTTCTTCTTCTGGTTGTAACGGTCAAGCCAGCTATCGTTATCCTGGTAGCCTGCCACCATGCGGCCGCGAATTTTACCGGAGTCGATAAGCGGCGCGGACATATCGGCCACGTAGCGCTGTTTGTTCCAACTGCCATATTCGGCGGAAACGTTCGTCGTGAACTCGCGGCTGTCAGCATGTTTACGAATCATATTGATAGCGGCCGACGGGTTGCCTGAGCCGGTTGTCAGGCCATTCGCCCCGCGTACCACCTCAATGCGTTCGAAGATCGCCGTATCGGAAAGCGCGTCGCCCAGGTTCCAGCGCGGCTCAAAGATTGTCGGAATACCGTCGACCATGTAGTTATCGATGGCAAAACCGCGAGCGTAATAGGTTGCGCGGTCGGAGTCGGCAAAGCTTTCGCTAATTCCTGTGGTATTGCGCAGCACGTCGCCCAGCGACTCCAGCTTTTGATCCTTCATGCGCTGTTCGCTAACGATGCTAACCGACTGGGGAATGTCGCGGGGCACCAGCGTCATTTTGGTGCCGGCGGCGGTAGCCTTGACGCTGTAGTCCTCTGCGTCCGTATTAGCGGCAGCATCAGCGCTTGTCCCCTCGACCACCAGAGTATCTTCGGCACCGGTATTTGCGGCAAACGCGGCGGGCGTCAGCGCAAAAGCAATACAAACGGCCAGCAGCGAAGGCGCGGTGGCAACAGAACGCTGCCCATCCCTGGAATGAATGGATAAAGACATCATTAACCCTTTATTGAGTGTTGGTAGTTGTGCCCCGGCCCCGCGTGAAGTCCGGCAGCCAGGTGCGTATTCTTATTTTCTAGGTAGAAATTGCGCATGAAAATGCAAATGAGAAATATACGCATTCGATATCGCGCTGTAAATATATGTTACGAGGGGGAATGAAATATCGTTTTAGTTGTCGCACGGGCAGGGCGGGGATGGTCATTTGAGCAGCAGCCAACATGCTGCCCTATAAAGAATTAAGGGGTTAAGGTTGAAAGAGCGGGAGTAACTCGCTCATACTCTTACGCTATGCGGCGCGCCCACGGAAAGCTAAACTGCGCGCAACGCCTGCAGCTTATGCCACAAACAAATGAAAAAGGTAAACGTCATGGCCGAAGAAACTATTTTCAGCAAAATCATTCGCCGCGAAATTCCGGCAGATATCGTCTATCAGGACGACCTTGTCACCGCTTTCCGCGATATCTCTCCGCAGGCCCCGACCCATATTCTCATCATTCCGAACATCCTTATCCCAACGGTAAACGATGTCACCGCCGATCATGAGCTGGCATTAGGCCGCATGCTGACCGTGGCGGCGAAAATTGCCGAGCAGGAAGGGATTGCCGAAGACGGCTACCGTTTAATCATGAACTGCAACCGCCACGGCGGGCAGGAAGTCTATCATATTCATATGCACCTGCTCGGCGGGCGCGTGCTCGGGCCTATGCTGTCCCACAAAGGATAATGTAATGAAACGGAACCCTCTCTTATTGCTGCTGGCTGTAGTGCTGATGGCGGGGTGCGGTTCCCGGCCCGCCATTCCGGTCAATGAAGATCAGGCGCTGGTGATGGAATCTTCGGTGCTCGCCGCCGGGATCAGCGCTGAAAAGCCAAATATTTCCTCCGTTGACGGTGCCACCGTTTCCCAGTCTGAGCTGTATAATGAACAGGCCGTTCCGGTGGTCATCAACTATCGTTTCTTCTGGTATGACGCAAAAGGGCTGGAGATTCATCCGCTCGAAAAAACTCGCTCAGTCACGATACCGGCCAAGTCCGGCCTCACGGTATCGTCAACGGCCAGCTATCCAGACGCGCGTAAAGTGCGTCTTTATCTCTCTTTATAAGGGGTGAATTTTGATTAAGGGAATCCATCGATACCTGGTGGTCGTCGCTGCGGCGATGATACTGTCCGGCTGTATTAAGGGCGGCGGCGAGCAGCCTGCGCCAGTGGAAGAAGTGAAGCCGGGTACAACCCAGCCAGCGCAGCCGGAACCGACGGTGCCATCCGTTCCAACGGTACCCAGCCAGCCAGGCCCGGTAACCCAGCCTGAGCCGACCATTCCGGCTACGCCTAAAGTGCGCAACTACGACTGGGGCAGCGCGATGCAGCCTATGGTCGGCAAAATGCTGCAGGCCGATGGCGTCACGCCGGGCGGCGTGCTGCTGGTAGACAGCGTGAACAACCGCACCAACGGCTCGCTTGATACCAGCAAGGCGACGGAAGCCCTGCGCGGCGCGCTTGCGAACAACGGCAAATTCACCCTCGTTTCTGCCCAGCAGCTTTCGATAGCGAAGCAGCAGCTTGGCCTATCCCCGCAGGACAGCCTCGGCTCGCGCAGCAAGGCTATCGGCATTGCCCGTAACGTTGGCGCGCAGTACGTGCTTTACAGCAACGCCAGCGGCAACGTTCGTACCCCAACCGTTAAAATGCAGCTAATGCTGGTGCAAACCGGTGAAATTATCTGGTCAGGCAGCGGTGCGGTACAGCAAACCCAATAATGCTTCGCTGCAATCGGTGATTGCACGGCATCTTCCGGCGGCTCAGGCCGCCGGTTGCTTTTCTGCGCTGGAAGGCCTGAGCGGCGGCAGCCTGCACTTTAAAGCCGGTGAGCGGGAGTTTGTCGCGCGTCAGCAGCTTGCTGACGCTATGCCTGGCGTATCCTTGCCGCGCCAGTACCGCGCCCTCAAACGGCTGCGGTCAGGTATCGGCCCAAAACCCGTGTGTTTAGCCGACGGCTGGCTCATCGTTGAATGGCTTGCCGGAGAGGTAAAAACGCAGCCGCTCGCGCAAAACGCGCTCGCAGAATTGCTGCACGGCCTTCACCGGCAGCCTCTTTTCGGCTGGCGGATAAGCCTGCTGCCCGTGCTCGAATTTTACTGGCAGCACGCCTGCCCGGCGCGGCGTAGCCTACCGTGGCTGCGCCTGCTAAAAAGTAAGCAAAAGCAGGGGGAACCTAAGCCGCTGCGGCTGGCCCCCCTGCATATGGATGTCCACGCGGGTAACCTGGTGCATCAGCATTCCGCGCTTAGGCTCATCGACTGGGAATACGCGGGCGACGGCGATATCGCGCTTGAACTTGCGGCAACCGTTGCTGCAAATAACATCGATGGCGAAGAACTGCTGCGGCGCTACGCAAGTCTGAGCAATATTCGGCTTGAAACGCTGCGCGGCCAGGTCAATCGCTGGCGGCCCTGGGTTATCATGCTGATGGCGTCGTGGTACGAATGCCGCTGGCGGCAAACGCAGGACAGAACATTTTTAACGCTGGCAGACGAGGCCTGGAGCCTGCTGCGAGCGACGAAACAATAAAGAGAGGTAGATGTGGGCCCGGTAATGTTGGATGTGGCAGGCTTTGAGCTGGATGCCGAAGAGCGTGAAATACTGCAGCACCCGCTGGTGGGTGGTCTGATTCTGTTTACCCGCAACTATCACGATCCGGAGCAGCTGCGCGAGCTGGTTCGCCAGATCCGCGCGGCCTCCCGTAATCACCTCGTCGTGGCGGTCGATCAGGAGGGCGGGCGGGTGCAGCGTTTCCGTGATGGCTTTACTCTTCTACCGGCAGCCCAGTCGTTTGCTGCGCTGCACGGCCTGGACAAAGGCGGCGAGCTGGCCCAGGACGCGGGCTGGCTGATGGCCAGTGAAATGATCGCCATGGATATCGACATCAGCTTTGCTCCGGTGCTGGATGTCGGCCATATCAGCGCCGCCATTGGCGAACGCTCTTACCATGAAGACCCGGCTAAGGCGCTGGCTATGGCGACGCGATTTATCGACGGCATGCACGCGGCGGGCATGAAAACCACCGGGAAACACTTCCCCGGCCACGGCGCGGTCACCGCGGACTCCCACAAGGAAACCCCGCGTGACGATCGGGAAGAGGCGGTGATTCGCCAGCACGACATGCAGATCTTCCGCAGCCTGATTACTGAAAACAAGCTTGATGCCATCATGCCCGCGCACGTTATCTATACCAACGTTGACCCGCGTCCGGCGAGCGGCTCCCCGCACTGGTTAAAAACCGTGCTGCGCGGTGAGCTTGGCTTTGAGGGCGTGATTTTCTCCGACGATCTGTCGATGGAAGGCGCGGCAATAATGGGCAGCTACGCCGAGCGCGGCCAGGCGTCGCTGGATGCAGGTTGCGATATGATCCTCGTCTGCAATAATCGTAAGGGGGCCGTGAGCGTGTTAGATAACCTGTCTCCGGTCAAAGCAGACCGTGTTACAGGTTTGTATCATAAAGGTTCATTTACCCGCCAGGAGCTGATGTCTTCTACGCGCTGGAAGCAGGTGAATCAGCAGCTCGAAGCGCTGCACGAGCAGTGGCAGGCCCACAAGGCGGGGCTTTAACCCTCAGGCTCTGGCCTGAATTTGCGTGGTGAGGATGTATGATTATCTATTTACACGGTTTTGACTCAAACAGTCCCGGTAACCATGAAAAGGTGCTGCAGCTTCAGTTTATCGACCCGGACGTGCGGCTTATCAGCTACAGCACGCGCCACCCGAAACACGACATGCAGCATCTGCTGAAAGAAGTCGACAAAATGCTGCAGCTTAGCGACGACGAACGCCCGCTCATCTGCGGCGTCGGTCTTGGCGGCTTCTGGGCGGAACGCATCGGCTTTCTGTGCGACATTCGCCAGGTCATCTTCAACCCGAACCTGTTCCCGCAGGAAAACATGGAAGGCAAGATTGACCGCCCGGAAGAGTACACAGACATTTCAACGAAATGCGTGCAGAACTTCCGTGAAAAGAACCGCGACCGCTGCCTGGCAATCCTGTCCCGCAACGACGAGGCGCTGGACAACAGGCGCGCGGCCGAAACGCTGCATCACTTCTATGAAATCGTCTGGGACGAAGAGCAGTCGCATAAATTCAAGAATATTTCCCCGCATCTTCAACGTATTAAAGCCTTCAAAACGCTGGGTTAACATTCCCGCAACCTGCATAAATACCTCACGGGTCAGCGCTTGCTGGCCCGTTTTGCTTATCTTTTCGGCATAAAAATTGATGCATATCAATTTTGGTATGACCAATGCACCGTTCATGTTATTCTTTGGTCACATTCATGAAATGTCTTACGCAACTTGTTGTTAATTAAACGTTATTTAGATAACTTTTAATTAACAATTGGTTAATATTTTGAGGGGGTCACTTTGACTACGCCATTAAGAAAGATTGTCATTGTAGGTGGTGGTGCCGGCGGACTTGAACTGGCAACGCAGCTGGGCAAGAAACTGGGTCGCGGCAAAAAAGCGAAAATCACGCTGGTCGATCGCAACCACAGCCATCTGTGGAAGCCGCTGCTGCACGAAGTGGCAACCGGCTCTCTGGACGAGGGCGTGGACGCGCTGAGCTACCTGGCGCATGCCCGCAACCACCATTTCCAGTTCCAGCTTGGTTCGGTGATGGACATCAACCGTGAAGCGAAAACCCTGACGCTCGCCGAACTGCGCGACGAGAAGGGCGAGCTGCTGGTGCCGGAACGCAAGATCCCCTACGACACGCTGGTAATGGCGCTGGGCAGCACCTCCAACGACTTCAACACGCCGGGCGTAAAAGAGAACTGCATTTTCCTCGACAACCCGCACCAGGCGCGTCGTTTCCACTCAGAAATGCTGAACCTGTTCCTTAAGTATTCCGCAAATCTGGGCGCGAGTGGCAAAGTGAACATCGCCATCGTCGGGGGCGGCGCAACGGGCGTTGAGCTTTCCGCCGAGCTGCACAACGCCGTTAAGCAGCTGCACAGCTACGGCTACAAAGGCCTGACCAACGAAGCGCTGAACGTAACGCTGGTCGAAGCGGGCGAGCGTATTCTGCCTGCTCTGCCACCGCGTATTTCTGCGGCGGCGCACAGCGAGCTGACCAAGCTGGGCGTGCGCGTATTAACGCAAACCATGGTGACCTCCGCCGATGCCGGTGGCCTGAACACCAAAGACGGCGAGTACATCGCAGCCGATCTCATGGTCTGGGCGGCGGGCATCAAAGCGCCAGACTTTATGAAGGATATCGGCGGGCTTGAAACCAACCGTATCAACCAGCTGGTGACCGAGCCTACGCTGCAAACCACGCGCGATCCGGATATCTATGCGATTGGCGACTGCGCCTCCTGCGCCCGTCCGGAAGGCGGCTTCGTGCCTCCGCGCGCTCAGGCTGCGCACCAGATGGCTTCCCTTGTGCTGAAGAATATTATTGGCCAGAGCAAGGGGCAGCCGCTGAAGTCCTACGTTTATAAGGATCACGGCTCGCTGGTTTCCCTGTCCAAATTCTCCACCGTCGGTAGCCTGATGGGCAACCTGATGCGTGGCTCTATGATGGTCGAGGGGCGCATGGCCCGCTTCGTGTACATCTCGCTATACCGTATGCACCAGGTCGCGCTGCACGGCTACTTCAAAACCGGCCTGATGATGCTGGTGGGCAGCATTAACCGCGTGATTCGTCCGCGCCTGAAGCTGCACTAAGCATGCTCGCTGTTTAGAAAACCCGGCCACCGTGCCGGGTTTTTTATGGCTGCGATTTAGCATAAAAACGCATGAATAAGCGTTAAGTGCTTAGGAGTTCTCTTAAACCCATCGGTTTGAAGAATGAATTGGCACTTTTCATCCGTTGTCTGATTTGTCCTCGTTCACCTTTGGTTGCAAAATTAGGGGTAATAACACAGTCAGGAGGATGTCCTGTGAATAAATCAATGTTAGCGGGTGTGGGTATTGGCGTGGCCGCAGCTCTCGGCGTTGCCGCGGTCGCAAGCATGAACGTGTTCGATCGTGGGCCACAGTACGCACAGGTGGTGTCCGCGACACCTATCAAGGAAACGGTTAAAACGCCGCGCAAAGAGTGCCGCAACGTGGCGGTAACCCATCGTCGGCCGGTGCAGGATGAAAACCGCATCGTTGGCTCAGCGCTGGGCGCGGTTGCCGGTGGCGTTATCGGCCACCAGTTTGGCGGCGGGCGCGGTAAAGATGTGGCGACGGTAGTAGGCGCGCTCGGCGGCGGCTACGCCGGTAACCAGGTGCAGGGCGCAATGCAGGACGGCGACACCTACACCACCACCCAGCAGCGCTGTAAAACCGTGTATGACAAATCGGAAAAAATGCTCGGTTACGATGTGACCTACCGCATCGGCGACCAGCAGGGAAAAATCCGCATGGATAAAGACCCCGGCACGCAGATCCCGGTGGATAGCAACGGCCAGCTGGTGCTGAATAAGATTTGATTAATAGGGTGGGTGGATGTTAGCGGTGGGTGGCGGCTTACGCCTTACCCACCCTACGATCCGCTGAATAAGATTTGATAAATAAGTCGAAACAGGCGTATGCCGCTACCCGACACCGCATTAATGTTTCCCACGTAGCTCCTGCTGCAACGCTAGCAAAGTGCGCACTTCTGCGATCCGGCGTTGCGTGAGCGCAGGAATATCACCCGGCCTGCTCGCAAACATCCGTTCCGCCCCAAAAATTATCTCCCCTAAGCAGCGGTCATAAAGCGGCCCGGCAATCTTATGCTGGCGGCTGCTCCGGGTATTAAGCACCTCCACCACTTCGTCGGTTCCCCGGCGGTCAACGTTAACCACGCGGCCATCGCGCAGATAGATTTTCATGCCTTTTTGCCCGCCCGCCGGGCCCGCGTATTTATTTAGCGTGAGCGTAACCGGAATGCCGCCTACCGTTCCCCGCAGCGCGGCATCGCCTTCGGCGGTCGACACGTCACCCGGCTGAATGCTATTTCCAAGGCGGTCGCGGGCGTGAACCAGCGCAAGCGTTAGCTCGTCGTTCCCGCCAAGCCGGTGCAGCGTTTCGCGGATCATCGCCAGAACATGGGTGCCGATATCGACAATCACGCCGTCAGGGTGGCGCAGCTGCCGGGTATCCGCTTCACCCGTCGCGAAGTTCAGGGCGATGGGCTCGCCCGCGTCGTTAAAGCTGCTTGGCTCCTGCAAAAAACCGTCGATACGCGCGATCTCAGCAACGCTGTTTATAAACTGCGTCGCGTCCGTCCGCACCATCCAGTGATCGAGCGCCAGCACGCGCGAGGCGATCTGCGGATCCGCCAGCATCGTTTCCAGCTCGGCAAGCTGCTCAAGCGTGGCGGCGACGGGTTTCTCAACCACAATCTGGGCGATATCGCTCTTTAACACGGCCTGAAGAACCGGCAGGTGTAAAAGCGAAGGGGTGGTAATCATCACCACGTCTAACGGCAGCGCCAGCAGCGCATCAAGCGAATCGCATGCCGTCACGCCCTCCAGACGTCGTTCCGGATCTGGGTCAAATCCGTAGCAGCTAAGCTCGGGCAGCGAGAGGCGTGAAATAGCCGGAAGATAGGCCGTTTCGACCACGGCACCGGTGCCAATTAATCCAACCAACATATAAAACCCCTGCGACAAATTTTAGGGATGAATATTCTCCCTCTCTTTTAAAGCAGTATTGGGATCGGGTCGAGCGTGAAAATGTATTTAGCGGTAAACAACTGAGGAGGTGGGGCGAACAATGGCTTGTCCACCCTACGGTTTGGAGGTCGGCTGACGGTAGAGTTTATCTGCCCTGGGATTGAGCTTATAGGTCGGCTAAGCGACAGCGCCAGCCGACAATAATCAAGCTTTCTTAAGCTCGGGCCACACGCGCATCGTAGTCCGCACAATGCTCATTAAATCCTCGTAGCCTGCGTTTTCGCGGGCGCTGACCGACATGCCCTGAATAATGCAGCACAGGTATTTCGCCAGCGCTCGCGCATCGCTGCCCGCCGGGATTTCGCCTTTCTGCTGCCGCTGTTCCATAAAGCGCACTAACGTCTCTTCCTGCATGGCGTGGCGAGCTTTAATGGTGGTTGCGATATCGTCTGAAGAGGCGGCAAGCACCGAAGAGGTGCAGATGATAAAGCAGCCCGACGGGGTGTCTTTATCGGTAAAACGCTTCGCCACGGTAGAAAGATAGTCCTCAAGCGCCTCTTCGAGGGTGCGGTCTTCGCAGAACAGGCATGCCTCATGCTTTTCCGCAAAGCGCGCGATGTACCTGTCGAGCACGGCGCGGAACAGCCCCTCTTTATTGGTGAACTCCGCGTAGAGCGTGGGTGCCTTCGCGCCGGTCGCTTCTACCAGATGCGCCATCGAGGTGGCTTCATAGCCGTGCTGCCAGAACAACGCCATGGCCTTGTCGAGTGCGGCTTCCCTGTCGAACACTTTCGGTCGGCCACGGCTTTTTTTAATGCAGCTGGTGTCTGTAGACATGTTCGCCGTTTAACCTTTGTCTGTTTAGTGAACGATCATTATAAAAATTATCGCACCCGGTAGCCAGCAGCTTCTTTCTAAAAATAATTATTTCCTATGCTAATGAAAAATAGTGCTTTTCTAAATTAGTTAATGGTCGTTATAAAATATTGTTGACGTGTGACGCAGATCACGTTTATGATTTATCTATCGATCGTTAACTAATTAAGTTAATGACTTCTAATAAACACCTGCTGAAGGCATCTACCATGAAAAACGTAAAAACTCTTATCGCTGCTGCAATGCTCAGCACCCTCTCTTTTGCAAGCTTTGCGGCTGTACAAGTGCAGTCCACTCCGGCTAACCAACAAAAAGTTGGCACCATCAGCGCCAACGCCGGGACTAACCTGGGCTCGCTGGAAGATCAGCTGGCGGCGAAAGCCGAAGCCGTGGGCGCTAAATCGTTCCGTATCACCTCCGTGTCCGGTCCGAACACCCTGCACGGCACCGCTGTTATCTATAAATAACAGCAGGGCGTAACCCTCAACGCGCCCGACCCTCTTAGCCATGCCACAAAAAAGGCCTTGTCGAAAGACAAGGCCTTTTGCATTGCGGAATACAAAATCAAATCGTGTTCGTTGACGCCTCGTGGGCGTTCACCTCTACCGGCATGCCCGAACGGTGCTGCATCGCCTGTTCCATCACCTGCGCGTCCGTTTCAGGCGCTGACTGGAACTGCTTCATCTGGTCGTTGAGCAGTATCGGCAAGACTTTAGGATCGTCATCAATCGATTTCGACAGCGGCTGATGTACCTCAACCAGACGGCGGCCATCCGGCTCCACGGAAGCTTTAATCGGCGTGTTGATGATGCGCACCGGCGTGCCGACCGGCATATCGCGGTATAGCGCTTTAATATCGTCATCGCGCAGGCGGATACAGCCGGAGCTGACGCGCATGCCGATGCCAAAGTCGGCGTTGGTGCCGTGCAGCAGATAAACGCCGCCGTAGGCCGCGAGGCGAATCGCGTGGTGGCCCATCGGGTTATCCGGCCCGGCAGGCACAACCGCCGGCAGCGTGATGCCGTTCTTCAGATAACGTGCGCGAATATTTGCGGTTGGCGTCCAGGTGGGGTTCGCCCGCTTGTCGGAAACGGTGGTTTGCATGGTTGGCGTGACGGTATCGCCGCCAAGCTGGCCGATGCCGATAGGATAAACCGTCACGCTGTTCTGCCCGGCAGGATAGTAATAAACCCGCAGCTCGGCGAGGTTAATCACTAGCCCCTCACGCGGCGCGTCCGGCAGCAGCATCTGGCGGGGAATGGTCAACACGCTGCCCGCGCGCGGAACGTAGGGATCGACGCCCGGGTTCGCCTGCAGCAGCGCTAAAAAGCCCACGTTGTAGCGCTTGGCGATAGCCTCAAGCGATCCGCCGTCATCGGCCACCACGTGGAAAAAGTTCTGGCCTATCAGGCGGCTGCCTGCGGCGGGAAGCGGATAGGAATTGGCGCTAGCCGGAAGCGCGGCCAGCGCGGTGGTGACGAGCATCATGGATGCAAGCCAGCGTGCAGAGGTAGAAAAAAGTCGCGAAGAAAACATGCCGATAAACCTCATTATAATTAAGGTCAATGTTATTAAAAAGTTAATCGGGAATTATGGCGGGGGAACGTGTCGGGAAATCCTGGCGCTTTGAAAAGAATGTGTAAATGTTACAGCGGTGAAGAATAAGAATGGCGGGCAGCGTTGCGCTACCCGCCAGCTATCGCTAAGCCGCCGCGTTTTCCGCAAGCTGGCTCATAAAGTTACGTACCCACTCCATGCGCGTTTTGCGGTCGGCAAGATCCTGCATGAATTTAAGCCGGGTCGGGCCGTCGAGGCGGTAGTGCTGCGGCTGTTTTTGCAGCAGCCCAATCAGCCATACCGGATCGACGTGGTTCTTCTCGGCAAACTCGATCACGCCGCCTTTGTCATTGCCTTCAATCTTACGTACGCCGAGCTTCTGCGCCTGCTGGCGCAGGGCGGCGATATCCAGCAGGTTGCGCGCCGCGTCCGGCAGCAGGCCGAAACGGTCAATGAGCTCAACCTTCAGCTCGTCCAACTCGTGGCCGTTTTTGGCACTGGCGATGCGTTTATAGAACGACAGACGCGTGTTGACGTCCGGAATGAAATCCTCCGGCAGCAGGGCGGGCATGCGCAGTTCGACCTCCGTCTGGCTGCTGGTCAAATCTTCCAGCGACGGCTCGCGGCCTTCCTTCAGAGCGTCCACGGCGTTTTCCAGCATCTCCATATACAGCGAGAAGCCGATGGTTTCCATCGAGCCGCTCTGGCCTTCGCCCAGCAGCTCGCCCGCGCCGCGAATTTCCAGATCGTGGGTCGCCAGCGCGAAGCCCGCGCCTAAATCTTCCAGCGAGGCGATAGCTTCCAGGCGCTTTTGCGCATCCGTCGTCATCGCTTTCGGATGCGGGGTCAGCAGCCAGGCATAGGCCTGGTGGTGCGAACGTCCGACGCGGCCGCGCAGCTGGTGCAGCTGGGCCAGCCCAAAGTGGTCCGCGCGCTCGATGATAATGGTGTTGGCGGTGGGAATATCAATACCGGTTTCGATGATCGTGGTACACACCAGCACGTTAAAGCGCTGGTGGTGGAAGTCGTTCATCACGCGTTCCAGCTCGCGTTCGCGCATCTGCCCGTGGCCGATGGTGATGCGCGCTTCCGGCACCAGCGTCGCCAGGCGCTCCGCCGCTTTCTGGATGTTTTCAACGTCGTTATACAGGTAATAAACCTGCCCGCCGCGTAGCACTTCACGCAGAATCGCCTCGCGAACGACAAGCTCGTCATACTGGCGGACGAAGGTTTTCACCGCCAGGCGGCGAGCCGGAGGGGTAGCGATAATCGACAGATCGCGCATTCCGCTCATCGCCATATTCAGCGTACGAGGAATAGGCGTGGCGGTAAGCGTCAGGATATCGACATCGGCGCGCATCGCCTTAATGCGCTCTTTGTGGCGCACGCCGAAGCGGTGTTCTTCATCGACGATCAGCAGGCCGAGATCCTTCATCTTCACATCATTTTGCAGCAGCTTGTGCGTGCCGATGAGAATGTCGATTTTGCCTTCGCGGGCCTCTTCAAGGATCTGCGCCTGCTCTTTGGCGCTGCGGAAGCGCGAGAGCATTTCCACGCGCACCGGCCAGTTTGCAAACCGGTCCTGGAAGTTGTCGAGGTGCTGCTGGGCCAGCAGAGTGGTGGGTACCAGCACCGCGACCTGCTTGTGGTTTTCGACGGCGAGGAACGCGGCGCGCATGGCCACCTCGGTTTTCCCGAAGCCCACGTCGCCACACACCAGCCTGTCCATCGCCAGCGGCTGGCACATATCGCTCAGCACGGCGTTGATGGCCTGGGCCTGATCCGGCGTGGTTTCAAACGGGAAGCCGTCGCAGAATAGCTGGTATTGCTCGCGGTCATGTTTGAAGGCGAAACCTTCTTTCGCCGCGCGCTGGGCGTAAATATCCAGCAGCTCCGCCGCAACGTCGCGTACTTTTTCCGCCGCTTTTTGGCGCGCGCGCGACCAGGCGTCGCTGCCGAGCTTGTGCAGCGGTGCGCTTTCTTCCGCACCGCCCGCATAGCGGCTTATAAGATGCAGCGACGAAACGGGAACATACAGCTTGGCGTCGCCCGCGTAGGTCAGCATGAGATATTCAGCGGTGATGCCGCCGGCTTCCAGCGTCGTCAGGCCCGCATAGCGGCCTACGCCGTGTTCAAGGTGCACGACGGGCTGGCCGGGGCGCAACTCCGCGAGGTTGCGGATCAGCGTGTCCGGGTTGATCGCCCTGCGGTTGTCCTGACGGCGGCGGCTAACGCGTTCGCCAAGCAGGTCGCTTTCGCAAATCAGCGCGCGGTTACGCAGCGTATCGATGAAACCGTGCTCGCTTGCGCCAAGCATCAGATAGCGGCCACGGTCGGCGGCTTCATCCAGGCGGTAAATGCGTTTTGGCGCAACTTTGATGCGCGACAGCAGCTCGCCCAGCGCCTCGCGTCGGCCTTCGCTTTCTACCGAGAAAATCACCGGGCCATCGAAGGACTCGAGGAATTTGCGCAGGTTATCAAGCGGCGCTTTGTTCTGCGCCTGCACCGCCAGGTCCGGCAGCGCGTGATAACCCAGATTGGTGTTGGCGGCTTTGTCGGCCAGATGCTCGGTTTTAAGCTGGATGCGCGGCCAGGATTTCAGCTCGCTGAATACTTCGTCCACGCGCAGCCACAGGTTTTCCGGCGGCAGCAGCGGGCGCATAGGGTCAACGCCGCGGTTTTCGTAGCGCGCGGTGGCATCCTGCCAGAAACGTTCGGCGCTGGTTTCCAGATCGCCGGTGTTCACCAGCAGGGTGTTTTTCGGGAAATAGCTAAACAGCGGCGGCAGCGGCTCGTTGAAGAACAGCGGCTGCCAGTATTCGATCCCGGCGGGCAGGGTGCCTTTGCTGACCTGCTGATAGATGTGCTCCGCCTCGCGTTTCACGTCGAACCTGTCGCGCCACTGGCTGCGGAACAGTTCTATCGCCGCTTTATCCGTCGGGAATTCATGCGCGGGCAGCAGGTTGATGGCTTCCACTTCTTCGAGCGTGCGCTGGGTGTCAACGTCAAACACGCGCAGGCTGTCGATTTCATCATCGAAAAAGTCGATGCGGTACGGTTTGTCGCTGCCCATTGGGTAGAGGTCAAGCAGGGCGCCACGGGTAGCAAATTCGCCGTGTTCCATTACCTGGTCGACGCTGCGGTAGCCCGCCTGCTCAAGCTGGCTGCGCAGATTATCGCGGGAAAGCCGCTGGCTTTTTTTCATCACCAGCGCGTGGCCGTGCAGATAGCTGTGCGGGCACACGCGCTGCATCAGGGTATTCACCGGCATAATAAGCACGCCGCGCTGCATGGTCGGCAGCTGATATAGCGTGGACAGGCGCGAGGAGATGATTTCCTGATGCGGCGAGAAGCTGTCGTACGGCAGCGTTTCCCAGTCGGCAAGGTTCATCACCAGGCTGTCGGTAAACTGCGAAATTTCGTCGTGCAGGCGCAGGGCGTTTTGCATATCGGGCGCGATTAACACCACCGGGCCGCCGTGGCGTTCAACAATTTCTGCCACTTCTGTCGCGCAGGCAGAACCGGTGAGTTCACCAAGGTGGCGTTGGTCACCGGCTTTAACAGGTAAGGAATAGCGATATTGTTCAGGCATAGCGGATGTCGGAATCTCTTTAGTTGAGCGGTATGCGAGGGGCAGAGCCTGTGAGAATAGTAGTATTATCCGCGATCGTTGTCCTTAAGCAACAAAATCGCTCGGTTTTGGCGGCAGGCAGAGGGAAAACAGCCTGCGATTACAGGCTGTTGCAGGTGGGTTATTTAACCAGCTTGCGGAACTTCTCCGGCGAATCAACCAGCACGCCGTCGGCACCCAGCGCTTTGGCCTGCTGATAGTCCTCTTTGCTATTGACGCCTAACAAAATCACGCGGGCGTTGCCGCCGGATTTAAAGCAGTCCATCGCCTCTTTGTCCCAGGTCAGGTAAGCCTTAGAGCGGCCCTCGCCAAGGGTAAATTTCTCGACAACTTCAACCTCACGCTTCAGCTCCAGCCCGTACCAGCGCGCCTGCCTGCCGTCGTTTTTCACCTGACACTGATGGTCCATGGTGATATTGGCAAGAATCGTGCGCGTTTCATCGCGTGTCTCAAAGCGCGGGATGCTGTCAGGCAGCGCGGCGAGGTATTTCGAGTCGGTTGAATACACTCTCACGCGATTAAGGCTGTGATTCGTTTTCAGAACGGCAAGCAGATTTTTTCCAAATACCGCCGGGTCGGCGTCCGGGGATTTAATATCCAGATAGAAGAATGTTTTCGGCCATTTTTTCAAAACGGTTTCAAGCGTTGGAATGGTGGCGTTCTTGTCGCGCCACGGAAAATCAGGGGGAAGATATTTGTATCCCGCATCTATTTTTTCGAGCGCAGAGGCGGTCTGTTCGGAAACTTTACCCTTGCTGTTGGTCAGCGCGCTTAAATCACTCGGGCGGTACAGTACCGGCACGCCGTCTTTGCTCAGCTGTAGCGTGATCCACACGGCATCGGCATGATTACCGATAGATTTTTCGATGGCGGGCAGGGTGTTTTCAGGCGCGTCACCGGTGCCGCCACGGTGAGCGATGATTTGCGGCGCTTTGGCAAAGGCGGTATTGATACAACAAATGAATAGCGATGACAGACATAATGTTTTTAGCATGTGTAATTTCCTTATATTCATAACGTAAATATATGTCGCATGAGATGCCCGTTAATTAGTGCCTTGCCGGGCAGAATGTAAATCTATTTTTTATGAGTAGAAGAAAATTCAGGCGCTAATAATCAGGAAAGCATGGGCTTTCCTGATTGCAAAAATATTACGATGAAAGGGCTTTTTCGAATTTAGCCGGCGGCGAGAAGAACATATCGGCGAACAGCGCGGTCGACAGCTTCCTAAAGCCCAGTCCGATGAGCGTGCAAATCGCCAGGCTAACGAACGGGTAGACCAGCAGAATGCCCAGCACGACCTGAGGCGAAAATTGTCCGGCGCTTATCTGCGCAATCATAAACAGGCTCAATGCCTCAATCACAATGCGGTGGGTGGTGTAAATTGCGATGGTATTGGAACCCACGATATTCAGAAAGGCGTCGGAACGGCTTTCGCGCCAGGCGTCCAGCGTATAGAAAATCTTCATGATGGCGAAAATCGACACCACGGATATCACCACCGGCACGTTGACCAGATAAAGTGCAAGAGAGGCAACCAACGCCAGCGCGCACTTCAAAGGGTGCTGACGAAGGTTGAAATCTTTCATCCACGCCATAAGCTGCGGGCCAAACCACGCGCCCAGCCCGTAATAGAACATATTGCGCACGATGCTGTTCATGCCCCACCAGGGCAGCGGCATAAAGCTAATCACAATATTGATGCCGAGTAGGGCAATCAGCACCGGGACTTTGAACGTTCGCAGCAGTTTGAACACCATAAAATAGACCAGCAGCGCGTAGAGATACCACAGGCTGGTGCTGGCCTTAATCATACTGACGACAAACTGCATCACCGTCTCGGAATAGGCGGCGTTCGAGGCGGGGTTGCGCACCAGGTCCGGGGCGAGCCATTGATTGATAAGCGTGATCCCAAGCCACTGCAAAACGCCCCATAGCGCCAGCACGTAGAAAATGCTCCAGATGCGCTTATCGATACAGTCTCGCCATTTCACCTGCTCAATGTAGCGATGAATCAGATATCCTGAAATAAAGAAGAACACCGGCATGCGGAACGGCGCGAGATAAAGGTTCAGGTAAATCCAGCTCTTGGCGACGTATTCGCTCAGGCCGGGCGGCAGCGCCTTCAGATGCGGGTAGAAGGTGATCACCGAGTGGTAAATTACCACCAGGCAGATGCACAGGCCTTTAATATGGTTAATCCAGAGTTGTTTGTTTTTCATGCCAAAAATCGCGTCTCATGTCAGGCGAACGGTGGCCGTAAAGGGTGGGCGATAGCTCGGCGCTTTTTAACTCGATTAATCTGTTTTTGCCGCGAGGGTGGCTGATTTCGGATATTCCGCAGGCTCATACGGCCGCGGCTTAAGGTAAAACTCAGTAACAAGACTATGAAAACAAGGTGTTATGAGTTTGATTCAATTGAGTTTTCCTGTGTTCTGAAAGTTCAAAAACACTTTATATTTCATTTACTTGATTGGATATCACTTATATACTTCTCGCCAACTTCGCTTAAGCCAACTGCAACAAGACGGATTTCATGTATCAACCTGTCGCGTTATTTATAGGCCTGCGCTACATGCGCGGGCGAGCATCGGACCGTTTCGGCCGCTTTGTCTCCTGGCTGTCCACCATCGGCATTACGCTTGGCGTAATGGCACTGGTGACAGTGCTCTCCGTGATGAATGGTTTCGAGCGCGAGCTGCAAAACAACATTCTCGGCCTGATGCCACAGGCGATGATCACCTCGCCAACCGGCTCCATTAATCCTGAAAAACTTCCCGCATCCGGCCTCAAGCTTGAGGGCGTGACCCGTATTGCGCCAATCACCACCGGCGACGTGGTGCTGCAAAGCGCGCGCAGCGTGGCGGTGGGCGTCATGCTCGGCATTCAGCCGCAGGAAAAAGATCCGCTGTCTCCGTACCTGGTCAACGTTAAGCAGACCGATCTCGAGGCGGGGAAATACAACGTCATTTTAGGCGAACAGCTTGCGGGCCAGCTGGGCATCAAGCGCGGCGACAGCATCCGTATTATGGTGCCGTCCGCAAGCCAATTTACGCCGATGGGGCGTTTGCCGAGCCAGCGCCTGTTTACCGTTATCGGCACCTTTGCAGCCAACAGTGAGGTCGACGGCTACCAGATGCTCGTCAACCAGCAGGATGCCTCCCGCCTGATGCGCTACCCGCTGGGCAACATCACCGGATGGCGTTTATGGCTTGCCGAACCGCTAAAGGTTGACGTGCTGAGCCAGCAGACGCTGCCGCAGGGCACCGAATGGAAAGACTGGCGCGAGCGCAAGGGCGAGCTGTTCCAGGCCGTGCGCATGGAAAAGAACATGATGGGCCTGCTGCTGAGCCTGATCGTCGCCGTCGCGGCGTTTAACATTATTACCTCGCTGGGCCTGCTGGTGATGGAGAAGCAGGGCGAAGTCGCCATTCTCCAGACGCAGGGGCTGACGCGCCGCCAGATCATGGCCGTGTTTATGGTGCAGGGGGCCAGCGCCGGCGTCATTGGCGCGCTGCTTGGCGCGCTGCTCGGGGCGCTGCTGGCAAGCCAGCTTAATAACCTGATGCCGATTATCGGCGCGCTGCTGGACGGCGCGACGCTGCCTGTCGCCATCGAACCTGTACAAGTGATTGTAATCGCCATCGTTGCTATGGCGGTTGCGCTGTTATCCACGCTTTACCCGTCGTGGCGCGCCGCCGCCACACAACCCGCTGAGGCTTTACGTTATGAGTAATTCTGTCCTGTTGCAGTGTGACAACCTGTGCAAACGCTACCAGGAAGGCAAGGTGCAAACGGATGTGCTGCACGATGTCAGCTTCAGCATTGATGCGGGCGAGCTAATGGCGATTGTCGGCAGCTCCGGCTCCGGCAAAAGTACTCTGCTGCACCTGCTGGGCGGGCTGGATACGCCAACCTCCGGCGATGTGATTTTCAACGGCCAGCCGATGAGCACGCTCTCATCGTCGGCGAAAGCGGAGCTGCGCAACCGCGAGCTGGGCTTTATCTACCAGTTCCACCACCTGCTGCCGGACTTTACGGCGATGGAAAACGTCGCCATGCCGCTGCTTATCGGCAAGAAAAATACCGAAGAAACCAAACAGCGCGCGCTGGATATGCTTAAAGCCGTTGGGCTTGCGCACCGCAGCAGCCACCGTCCGTCCGAGCTGTCCGGCGGTGAACGCCAGCGCGTGGCGATTGCCCGTGCGCTGGTCAACAACCCGCGCCTGGTGCTGGCGGATGAGCCAACCGGCAACCTCGATGCCCGCAACGCGGACAGCATCTTCGAACTGCTCGGCGAGCTGAACGTGCGCCAGGGCACGGCATTCCTGGTCGTCACGCACGACCTGCAGCTGGCTAAACGCATGTCCCGCCAGCTTGAAATGCGCGATGGCCGCCTGACCCAGGAATTAACCTTAATGGGGGCTGATTGATGGCTCTGCCTCTCTCACTCTTAATGGGGCTGCGCTTTAGCCGCGGCCGCCGCCGCAGCGGCATGGTTTCGCTGATTTCCATCATCTCTACCGTCGGCATCGCGCTGGGCGTGGCGGTGCTGATCGTCGGCCTAAGCGCCATGAACGGCTTCGAACGCGAGCTAAACAACCGCATTCTGGCTGTGGTGCCGCACGGCGAAATCGAGCCGGTTAATCAGCCTTTCCAGGACTGGAACGGCGTGCTGCAACGCGTTGAAAAGGTGAAAGGCATCGTTGCCGCCGCACCTTATATTAACTTCACCGGGCTGGTAGAAAGCGGAGCAAACCTGCGCGCGATTCAGGTGAAAGGCGTCGATCCCGTTCAGGAAACGCATCTGAGCGCGCTGCCACAGTACGTGCAGAACAACGCGTGGCAGAATTTTAAGGCGGGCCAGCAGCAGATCATTATCGGTAAAGGCGTTGCGGACGCGCTGAAGGTGAAGCAGGGCGACTGGATCTCCATCATGATCCCGAACAGCGATGGCGGCACCAAGCTTTTGCAGCCGAAGCGCGTGCGTCTGCACGTTGCGGGTATCCTGGCGCTTAGCGGCCAGCTCGATCACAGCTTTGCGATGGTGCCGATGGCGGATGCGCAGGGCTATCTGGATATGGGTGACAGTGTCACGGGTATCGCCATTAAGGTGAACGACGTGTTTGCCGCCAACAAGCTGGTGCGCGACGCGGGCGAAGTCACAAACGCCTATGTCTACATCAAAAGCTGGATTGGCACCTACGGCTACATGTATCGCGATATCCAGATGATTCGCGCCATTATGTATCTGGCGATGGTGCTGGTGATTGGCGTGGCCTGTTTTAACATCGTTTCCACGCTGGTGATGGCGGTGAAAGACAAGAGCAGCGACATCGCCGTGCTGCGCACGCTGGGGGCGAAAGACGGCCTGATTCGCGCGATTTTCGTCTGGTATGGGCTGCTGGCCGGGCTGCTGGGCAGCGTGAGCGGGGTGATTGTCGGCATGCTGGCCTCATGGCAGCTGACCAATATCATTAACGTCATTGAAAAGCTGATCGGGCATCACTTCCTGTCAGGCGACATCTACTTTATCGATTTCCTGCCGTCGGAACTGCACGGGCTGGATGTGTTCTACGTGCTGGTCACCGCGCTGCTGCTGAGCCTGCTCGCCAGCTGGTATCCGGCAAGACGCGCCAGCAATATCGATCCGGCGCGGGTATTAAGCGGACAATAAATTACACACAATTGGGGGCACAATGTATTACGGATTTGACATTGGCGGCACGAAAATGGCTCTTGGGGTCTATGACAAGGATCGTCGGTTGCAATGGGAAACGCGCGTTCCCACCCCGCACGACAGCTACGAAAACTTCTTAACGGCTATCGGCTCTCTGGTGAAGGAGGCCGATAGCCGTTTTGGTATTAAAGGCAGCGTGGGGATTGGAATTCCCGGCATGCCGATAACCGACGACGGCACGCTCTATGCCGCAAACGTCCCGGCGGCGAACGGCAAGCCGTTAAAAGCTGACCTGAGCGCGCTGCTGGAACGCGACGTGCGTCTGGACAATGACGCCAACTGTTTTGCGCTCTCCGAAGCCTGGGACGACGATTTCCGCGACTACCCGGTGGTGATGGGGCTGATCCTCGGCACCGGCGTCGGCGGCGGCATCATCGTGAACGGCAAATCAATTACCGGCCGCAACTACATCACCGGTGAATTCGGCCATACGCGCCTGCCGGTCGATGCCCTCGACGTCGTTGGGCGCGACTTCCCGCTCACGCGCTGCGGCTGCGGCAAAAACGGCTGCATCGAAAACTACCTTTCCGGGCGCGGATTTGCGTGGCTGTATCAGCACTTCTACGCTGAAACTTTGGAATCGAAAGAGATCGTCGCGCGCTACCATGCCGGAGACGCGAAGGCGGTGGAGCACGTCGATCGCTTTATGGAGCTGCTGGCCTGCTGCCTCGGCAGCCTGCTGACCGCAGTCGATGCGCATCTGGTCGTGATTGGCGGCGGGCTGTCGAACTTCTCTGAAATTTATCAGCAGCTGCCCGCCCGTTTGCCAAAATATTTATTGCCGGTTGCTAAGGTGCCGCGCATTGAACCCGCGCGCCACGGCGATGCCGGTGGGATGCGCGGTGCGGCATTCCTCCATCTCACGGAGTAAATTATGCTATCGCGTCGTCAACATCGGCTGAGCCGGTTTCGTAAAACCAAACGTCTTCTGCGCCAGCGTTTACGCCAGCGGATTTTTTTCAGAGACAGACCAGGACCCGAAGCGATGGAAAAACCCAGAGTAGTGGTGCTCACGGGCGCCGGGATCTCCGCAGAGTCGGGGATCCGCACCTTTCGCGCAACCGACGGGCTGTGGGAAGAACACCGCGTTGAGGACGTCGCCACGCCGGAAGGCTTTGCGCGTGACCCCGAGCTGGTGCAGGCGTTTTATAACGCCCGCCGCCGTCAGCTTCAGCAGGCAGAAATCAAGCCGAACGCCGCCCACCTTGCGTTAGCAAGGCTTGAGGAAGAGCTGGGCGACCATTTCCTGCTGGTAACGCAAAACATCGACAACCTGCACGAGCGGGCAGGTAACAAAAACGTTATTCATATGCACGGCGAGCTGCTGAAAGTGCGCTGTGCCCGCAGCGGGCAGGTGCTGGAGTGGAAAGGGGACGTGACGGCAGAAGACCGCTGCCACTGCTGCCAGCTTTCCGCGCCGCTGCGCCCGCACGTTGTCTGGTTCGGTGAAATGCCGCTAGGCATGGACGACATTTATCAGGCGCTTGCGACGGCAGATTACTTCATCGCCATCGGCACCTCCGGGCACGTCTATCCGGCCGCGGGCTTCGTGCATGAGGCTAAACTGCAGGGCGCGCATACCGTCGAGCTGAACCTCGAGCCCAGCCAGGTCGGCAGCGAGTTTGAAGAGAAGCACTATGGACTTGCGAGCGAAGTGGTGCCGGAGTACGTGGAAAGGTTGCTAAAGGGCATTTAGCCTGCGCCAATCCTGCATTGCCTATAAACAGTCACTTGAGCGCGCCTGGCTTCAGGTGACTGGTCTACAAATATCCTCATGTTTTTTCCCTCTCATCACTAATACACCCTTCTTCATTAAGCGTTCTTTATTTTGCCCGGACAATATTAAGTTTACTTAATATTCATTAAACCGTCACTTGTGTTATTTATGCGAGAAATATTAGAAGTCTTATTAATTTGTTTTGCAATAAAAACCCCTTTACTATAAATCACTCAGCCAGCCACGACTCTTTTTTATTTTTTGCGTGATATTTATATGTTTCAGCCTGTCGAGTATTTATCGAATTACCCCCTTATTGTCGCCGTTGAAGCGACTGTGTTATCTAGCCTGGTGTTGATGCTATTGATAAAAGGCAGTTAGAACATAACCTGCTCGTATGTTAATTAGCTCAACAAACAGCTGTGTCGTATTCAATGCGCCCTGACAGGCGAATTCCCCCTATCCGTATTATCAATCAACCAAATCTATAACGCTGGTTATATTCACCGAATATCAAAATCACGCCGTCAAACGAATGACGGTCTTATCCAAGGAAATCTGTTCGTCCGGGCAGATAAAAGGAAATATCCATAATGAAAAGTATGCTAAAGGTTCAAAATAAAGAACGTCAGTTTGTTTTTGAGAATTTTAAGCTGCATGGCGATGGGTTATTAGTTCACGGAGGGCAACAGGTGCGTATTCCACCCAAGGAGCTGGCCGTGCTGACGTTGCTATTGGAAAACGCCGGGCAGTTAGTGAGCAAAGATACTTTGCTCACTACAATCTGGGGCAGCTGTGAGGTCACCGAAGACTCCCTTACGCGCTGTATTTATGGCTTAAGACGTATTCTTGGCGAGGATAAGCATTGCCGCTATATAGATACTGTCTATGGAAAGGGATATCGTTTTAGCCATACGGTGGTTTCCGTGTCGGAACGCAGCCCGTCGGCCATTCAACATCTGATCGCCATATTCCCTTTCCAAACCGCGCCAGAGGTGGATTCTGCCGGTCTCCATTTTTCGCTGGTGCAGGCGCTGTCTCGCTATCTGCCATACGGCCTTGCGGTGCTGCCCGCCGCACTTACCCAGGGCGGCAACTCCGCTGAAGAAATCGTTAATTTAATCCAGCATCTGCGGCCCGATTACTATCTTGTCGGGCGAACTCTTCAGTATGGCAATAGCCGACGCCTGCGCGTGGAGTGGGTAAAAGCCCAGGACCACCATTTGATACATCAGGAAAGTTTTAGGTTACCGGTCGAGCAACCGACGGTTATTTTACAAAACCTGCTGGTTAACCTGCTGCCGCATATTATTACGGGGCAGAACTGGCGCGGTTTTGTACGCCCGGCGTTAGGTTCGGCGGATATGGCCGTGGACTTCCTGAATGCGCGCCGCCATTTGCACCGCTATACCCCCTCAAGCTTACGTCAGGCGCTCGTGTTGCTTCGTCAGTCCGCGAACGCAAATCCCACCTACGCTCTGCCGTTTTGTAGCCTCGCGGAGTGTTATCTGACCATGGCGCAAATGGGGCTGTTCGAAGTACAAAGCGCGCTGAGCGCCGCGCAGGAGGCGATAAATCAGGCCATCGAATTAGAACCCGTCAACGCGCAGGCGCTGGGACTTCTGGCGCTTATCAACAGCATTAAATCGGATTCGGTAACGGCGGACGTGCTGTTTAAACAGGCCCATCTGTTAGCGGCGGGCTCGGCGGATATCCACTACTATCACGCCTGGCATCTTTTCCTTTCGGGCAAATTGGGCCTGGCGCTGGTGGCGGTGGAGAAATCGTTGCAGCTTGATCCAACGCGAATCGCCGTCGGCGTGCTAAAGCTGTGGCTGGTCTGGTGTCAGGGAAATCTGGATGCCGCCATCGCGCTGGGTAACCAGCAGCTCTTTCAGTACGGGCAGTGCCATCCCGTTCTGCAAAGCGTTCAGGCGCTACTGCTCGCGATAAAGGGCGAGCACCCGCGCGCCGCAGAGCTTATTCAAGCCGTAAGAGAAGCGCGCGAAGAGCACGGGCTCCTGACCATCCATCATCTCTATGCGGAATTAAGCCGTAATGAAAGCGATGCTATGCCCGATGTGGCGGCATTTTTAGCGCGGTCAGAGCTTTACCCGCAGACCGGCGGCCTGCTGCCGCTGGTGCTTGCTGCCAAAGGTGTCGAGGCGGCAAGGCGGCTGTGGCAGCAATTACAGGGCGAGCCATGTATCTCACTGAAAATCTGGCGTCACGATCCTCGTCTTACGGAGTTTCTGGCGGAAGTTCACGCCGGGACGACCGCCATTGATAAGTGAATGGCTAATCCGGCTGGTCATTAAGCGAGGCGGCCTGCGGCTGCCACTGGGCCATCAGCGCGCTAAACGCAGCGCTGGAAAGCTGACGGCACTCGGCCGGCAGTTCGCTTATCGTCTGGCGCAGGGTTAACGTCGCCTGCTCGAGATAGTGTTCCGGTGCGAATTCCACGATCTGATCTTTATAGCGCAGAACAAAACCTGGCCCCGGATGAAAATCAAGCTGCACGGGGCCACGCCACTGTTTATCCAGCACGGACATAATCTGCGGCCGCAGGCTGCGGGCATTCGCGGGCAGGAGGAGATGCAGCGTTTCATCCGATGCCGGTAAATTCTGCAGCCCCTCATTCAAAAGCACGAGCAGGGTATCCGGGCTATTGACCGCCGAAGAGAGCATCGCCTGCGCCTGGGCGGCGATACGTTCCTGCAGGAGAGCCGCTTTTTCATCGCAGGCGTTAAGCCATGCGGTCAGCTGCTCTAGCGCAAGCAGCATCCCCTGCTGATAGCCTGCCTGATAGGCCTGCTGCTGCAGATCGCGGGCCTCGCGCCGCGCATCGCGCAGCAAACGCTGGACATGCTGGTTCGTCTGCCGTTCAAGAACTTCACGGCGTCGGTCAGGGCGCAGTATCACGCCGTCAAGCAGACGCGACGGGTGGGGAATTTGGATATTTTTGCGCATGTTGAAGTGCCAGAGTAAGGATGAGCGAATCTGCCGGAGCGCGCGCGTTAACGTCGTCGACGCCGGATGGGAAAAGCAGCGGGAAACGCTGTGCCAGCGGTGCTGGAAGCCTGTTCGACCAAGGCTGCAGGCAGGAAAAGCCCAGGTTCAGCGGCACGGCATGGCTGAAGGTGTCTATCTGCACGCTTTCACTCTGGGTCAGGTTAACGCTCAAAAAGCCTCTGGCCCATGCAGGAAGCGCTAATAGCGCACCATGGCGCACAAGTTCGCCGCGCAGCATCTGGCATCCCAGCAGATAGGCTACCTGCGGAAAACGTGTCCAATGCGTAAGCCACTGGCGCGTGAGCGGATCGCTATCCGTATCTATGGCATCTACGCTGAGCTGATAGACGTCGATCAGCAGATCGTTCACCGCCCCGCGCGCCTGCAGGGTGTTCGTCAGGCGAGCCGGAATAGGCATGCGCTGCGGATGAAGGTAAAAAAGAGGATCGAACAGCACTCTTTTAGCCCTCTCTTCCCAGGAGGCATTATTCATTGCCGGGCCTCGTGCCGTTGTGCCGAGCGTTTGGCACGTAAAAGCGCAGAAGATAGACGATCGTCCCCACCAGCATCGCCACTAATAAACCTGCCGCAACCAGCAGCCACCGGGTACCGTTGCTGCTTTGCGCGCTTGCCGAACCGGGCGGCAGCTGTTGAACGTCGCCGCGCTTCGACAGCACAACGGAAATGTTTTCATATTTCACGTCGGCGAAGCTGTTTTTGAGAAACCTTTTGATATCGCTAACGCTTTGTTCCGGATCGATCATGCTGTCATAAATGATGACGGTCGAAAGATGGATATTTTTACCGGAACGATCTTCGGCTGAGTCATTCAGGTCGTAGCTAATATGCACGCTGGCCGAAAGCAGGCCTTCCATAGTTTTGAGCGACTGCTCCAGACGCTGTTCAATCGCGGAAAATAATCGCGCCTTTTCAGCTCGCGGCGATGCGACCAGAGAATCCGCCGGGAACATTTGCGCTATTTCCACCCGAGGCCGCGAAGGGAGGTTGTAAACCTTCAGCCATTCAACGGCGGCGGAAAAATCGGGCTGCTCAACGGATATGCTGTAACCGGCCTTGCCGCGATCCTGCTTGCTGGCCTTAATATTGTGGCGCTGCAATACCGAAATCACCTCGTTTGCCTGCATCTGGTCGAGACCCTTGAGCAAATCCTGCTCATGGCACCCGCCCAGCAGCAAAACAAAGGCCAGCATGTAAAGCAGGCGGCTAATCATGAACGAAGCAGGCTTTCTACAGCGCTTACCGCCTTACGGGTCAGCGTGCTGATCATTGAAACTTCGAGGTTGTAGTTCGCGCTGCGCAGCTGTAGCGCATACAGCTCGTCGGGGCGGTTAACAAGACCGGGCCGTTCCAGACTTTGCAGAATGTCTTCTTTTTCCGCCGCGCTGTTCGACGCGGAGATTGAGATGGCCTCCAGAAGACGATCGTCGAGAGAGAACACGTCCTCCTCCTGTACCGCGAGGCTATGCATCGTGTTGCTTAATGCATTTGTTGAAATCTGCATTTTTGTCTCCTGACCGCGCCACCGGGTGGTGGCGCGGCTGGGTAAAATTTAACGGAAGTTCTGAATGATCGCGGCGTCAATATCTTTAAAGACTTTGACGGTGTTGGACTGCGCGGAACGGTACAAGTTGTACTCGGACAACTTGCTCTGATAGGCCGCCAGCAGCGTTGGATCTGATGGGTTTTTGCTCAGCGAGGTAAGCGCGGTATCCACCTGCTGCTGTAAATTTTGCACATTGCTGTCGAACTGGGTTGAGATCCCATCCAGATAACCTGACCAAGGCATAAAAAATTCCTTTTTAATTTAAATTACATTGAGTTAGAGAATTGCCAATGGCCGGTGGCCATTTTGACATACCCCTGTTCACCGTACTGCCAGGAATGGCCTTTGAGCCTGTCTTCCTGCAGTTCTATCGCAAACTGCACGTAGCGGTTGCCCCACTGGCTGTAATAGCCTTCGACAAAGCGACGCGCGCGCAGAAGCTGCCCGTCGTCGAGTTCCCCGCGAATGGAAAAACTCACGCCGTCGCCTCTGTCGTTACGCGTAAAGGGCACTCCGAGCCGTACCAGGCCGCTTTCCGCCTGGTTTGCCGCGGCCGCATCGTCCATCTGCATAATTTTTATCGTTTCCGCGTAGGGAAGCTGTGCCAGCAGATCGCGGGTCAGCTTTTCTCTTGCTGCCTCATTCAGCGTCGTGCGCTGCTGGCTGACCCACAGCTGGGGCTGAAGGGGGTTGCTCAGCTGCAGCCGATACCAGGAAAGCGACGGGTAGTAAATCGACAGCCACCTGCCGACGCGTTCGTTTTCCTGTGCCGGATAAACGACGCGAACCTGCCCGCGATACTGGCTACGCAAAATTTCCTGATGCACCCAGAAACTCTCTCTTTCGCTGTGGGTGGCGACGTAAATAAGGTTGTCCCGCCCCGGCATAATCGTGAAGCGCTGCGCGTCGTTGCCCAGGCTTTCGCTCAGGCTGGCAAACTGCCGTTGGGGCATATGCCACGTTTTATAGCCGATGCCTGCTAACAGAAGGCCGATGACAACAGCGGCGGCGATAAGCGCATTCCTGGCCTTTGGGCGGGGCGGAGCAAGCGGCGTTTCGACGGTGGATAACAGCCCTGCGGGCCATATTTCACTTTCGTGTTTCAGCGCGAAGGTCAGCTCGCCAACCTGCTGTAAGCGGTTAAGCTCCACATGACGCCTTGCGCCTGCGCTATCGCCAAGCTCCTGGAGTTCCAGGCTTTCGCCGTTGTGCAGTTCGAAGTTGATCCCGCCCGCGTCGAGAGGAATATAAAGCGTGTCGTTCGGAAATTCGGGCAGTCGGTCGGACGCGACGAAGGTCGCAGGTTGACCCACCACAAAAAGCGTTCTGCCGGGGGCAAGCAAAAACTCACAGCCTTGCAGGGGGCCGTTTAGCAGGCGGATTACGATCCGACTTATCGAGGGAGTGCTTTCTGTTGCCATCATAATGCCGGGGAAGTCCTTTCCGATTACGGCGGTTACTATGGTCGAAGGCGGGCGAAATTTCTTGATGAAAAACGGATGAAATCTCGCGAAAAATGATGATGTTTGCGCAAAAGATCTCTTTAAGAATCGGCGGCGAACAGTTTTATTTTACCGATTGTGAAAAGCCTCGCTTTAGCGCTAGCATGAGCGGCGGAAACGGTAAAACAAGGAAAGGTTATGAAGGGAATTTCTTATCTGCTGCTGGCATCGGTACTGCTGACCGGCTGTGCAAACGGGGGCAAAACCTCCGGTGCGTCGGCGAATGCCGCGAGCCAGGGTTCGGCTGAACAAGCGGCGACGTACAAGGAAACGGAGCATGAGGCGCGAGGATTTTTTAACGAATATCCGCAGTACACCGAGTCAAGGGAGCTTGAAGACCGGCTGATGGTTGAATTTCAGCGCGCGCTGAAAAACCCCGCCAATCAGGGCAAAAGCATGTATCAAATGCTGATGATTGCCCATCAGACGTTAACTGCCGGTCGCTAAGGGGGCTGGCTTAGGCTGTAGGCGGCCCCCCTACACGCTAGCCGTGAAGGAATGTCTTCGCGGTTTCAAGACAGCTGGTGATCGTGCTGCTCAGCACCTTCACCAGGTTGTCATACAGCGAATTGGCATTGCTGTATTTTTGCGCTGAGGTTTGCAGCGTATTTTTCAGGTTTTCCTCCTGCGATTTAAAGCCCGACTGCCACGCCTGAAACTTGGCGTTATCAAGCGTCAATATACCGGCGGCATTCACCGAGCCTAGCGCAGTTAAATCGCGGATCATGGTTTCAATCGACGTGTTGTCAATCATCACGACATAGTTATCGTTGTTGACTTTTACCACCTTCGCGCTGGGAATGTTTAGTTCGCTGGCCCACTGTTTGGCATCGCTCTCCGTGGTGGTCTTGAGGCCGGTCGCGCTATTTTGAGGAGGATAAATAACGCCTTCTTTCTTTGGATACAGGTAGCGGGCATTGAAGTCGCTGAGGGCGTTTTTCAGCGCCTTAACGTTTAGCTTTAAATTATTGCTATCGCTGCCGGGTAAGATCCAGTTCCCCATCTGCGAGGTGATATCGGTGAAGCTTTTATAAAAATCGTTGTACTTACCCATCACATTTTCATAGACGCCCAGGTAATTATCGCCAATCTGACCGATGGCCGCCGCCGTCTTTTCCCACAGTTCTTTATCGGACATCGTCGTGCCCGCCGGGGCCTGCAGGCCCGCTTTTAGCAGGGTTGAATTCAGCGTGGAATCAAGCGTTTGGTTTTGCGCGGCGCTAAGCGGCACCTCCGCTTCTGCCAGACTGTTCAGGCTGCTGGTCATCAGCTGCTGGGCCAGCGTTCTTTCTTCCTGCTGGGGGCCTCGCAGCGACTGGCGGAGCAGGCTTGTTTTGTTTTGCGCGTTGTTCAGCAGCGGCGTTTGCGTATTGACGAAGGCTTTCGTGGTCGGCAAATCGCTTTCGGACGAAGCGGCGGGCGTTTGTGGCGAAGCGGCGTCGCTGAACTGCGGGATAAAGGGCGCGTGGGACAGGGGGGTAATCACAGACATAATTATCCTTTTGCCACTTCACCCGCCGTACCCAGCGGGTGAAATGAATGAGCTGGGGGACTAGGCGCGAATGTTGCCAGCGATAGCGCTCATCGCGGCATGATGCGATTGGTTGATATTTTCTAAAATGCGCAGCAGTTCCTGGATCAGGCTCAGATCTTTACGCCCGCTTTCCTTCGATTCTTCCGACGCAGCCGTAGCCACGCGGCTGCTGGCCTGGCTGATTTGCTGATCGGAACGGTCGAGGGTGGCGGCATACTGCCCGGCGCTCCCCGCAAGGTTGCCTACCACCGGGGCATTTCTCATCACGGCATCGCCCAGCGTCTGATCGCTACGCGCTTTTATCTGGCTGTCGGAGAGCGTCAGCCCCTCGTTTTTAATCTCCAGCTCAATGTCCTGCAGGCGGCTCGACATGGAGGCGCGGCTTTGCGCGGTCAGGGCGTCAAGCTCGCCCACGGCGTTCAGGGTTGCCGGTTTTTGCAGGATATCCTGCAGGCTCGCGGCTTCGCTGCCCAACGCGTCCAGCTTGCTGGCGTTGTTTTTCAGCGCCGAACGTTCGTTTTTCAGGCCCTTGAATTCTGAATTGGCCCCTGCGGCGGTCACGGTAAGCTGAAGGGCCCCTTGAGAAATGCTGCTGGTCAGCAAATTCATGCCCTCGCGGATCATCGATGCCGCGGTGTTTTTGGTCGCATCGTAACTGACGAGGGAGAGCTTATTCCCGAGCGCGGTGTCCGCCTTGTTGACCGACAGCATCAGTAAGTTTGCCGCAACGATAAGCGCCACGGCCGGTGAAGAAAGCCCGCTGATATCCAGCGGCTTACCCTGTTCCGCCTGCGTTTCAGCCAGCGTCTGGAGAACCTTATCTACCCCGGCCTCAACGTTATTGCTAAACGCGCTCAACTCCTGGGTCACCTTAGGGTCCAGGTTCAGCAGATATTCATTGAGCATTTCCGTGACTTCCGGCGTGATGCTAAAACTCGGCTGCGACAGCTCGGGAGTGCGCGACGAGCCAACCTGCGGCAGGTTCGTGGCCTGCGAAAGAATGGAGGCAACGCTTCCCGCATTCTGGGACTTAACCGTTGCCGCCGTTGGGGTGGCTACCGAAGTCGTGAGCGGAGTGGTGCGGATATTGAGATTATTGTTGACCGATTGCATCTTACTTCTCCTTGATTAGATGCGGCTTTGGCGCAGCACAAAGCGTCCCGCGTCCGCGTTTTGTTGTAGGGTGTCTGAAAGCGTTTTGGTGAGCGTCTGCACCACTTTCTGGTTTTCGCCAAAGGTTTCGGTGGCCTGTTCCAGCCAACGATCGATCTGCTCTTTTCCGAAGAGGGCGAGGGTAAAGCCAGCCAGCAGCTCGCTGGCGTTTTTATTCATTACGCCCTGCGCGATATTCCCCCCGGCCTGGGTTGCGGATAGCGTCGCCTCACCACCAAGGGAAGCCTTACGCAGGGTGGTATTGAGCAGCGCTTTGCCCGCTGCATCGTTGGGAAGGCCAATCTTGCTTGCCATATGATTAAGGCTGTTGGTCAGGCGAGTCATGCCCTGGCTCAGCAGCTTGGTACCGCTTTTGACCGTCTCTTTCAGCACGCCGGGAACGATCTTTTTAATCGTATTCGCCAATAGCTTATTCAGGAGATCGCCCATTTTTGACAGCGCCCCTTTGCCTACGACGGCGACAACCGCTATCAAGACCACCATCGCGACGGCAGCAAGCACCGCGCCAAGGATAGAACCTGCCAGCTCGGCTTTCTTCTCATCCACGCCAAGCGACACCAGCAGGTCGGTAATCGCCTTGCCGATAAGATCCATCAGCGGCTTGAGCACGTTTTCCATCAGCGGATTTAGCACCGCCTGAATAAAGGAGACGCCCGTTGCCGCCTTGACGATTTTGTCGCCAGCCATGATGGCCAGACCGACGGCCGCCAGAACCAGACTTGAACCACCGGTAAAGACGGCGGCCACGACGCTGATGATGGTAAGCAGCGCGCCGAGTATTTTGCCGATGCACCCCATCACACGATTGAGCTTTTCCGCTTTCTCGACCTCTTTTTGATACTCGTCGGATTTTTTATCCAGCTCTTTCTGCCGCGCCTCCTGCATCGCCTTAAAGGTTTCCAGATCGTTTTGCAGGCTTTCTTCGTTGTTTTTGTTGAGCAGCTCGAGGAAGGTCGCCATCAGCAGGCTCATGCGGGCCACGGCAGACAGCGCGTCTTGCTCCGTTTGCTGTAGCAGCGGATTACCGCGCAGGTCCAGCCCCTGAAGCTGGGTGAGAATTTTATCAAGCTTGAGAACCTGATCTTTTGCCTGCTCCTGGGCATCCTGCGCGCTTTGCATCGCGTTCCCAACGGTGAGCTTTGCCTTCTGGCTTTCGCTTTTTAAGCTCTCATGCTCAGCCAGCGCCCGATCGTATTCAGCGTCTTCCGGCTGCATGCCCGATAGGCGGGCTTCGGCCTGGGCCAGTTTTTGATTAATCGCCGCGAGGGATGCCTGGCTTGCCTGCAACGCGTCCATGGCCGTTTGCAAAAGCCCGGTGGCCGTTTCTGATTCGGCGAGCGTGGTTTTCAGTTCCCTGGAAACCTCGTCGCCCTGCTGTTTTTGCGCGTTCAGCCGCGACGTTAAGGTGGCAACGCGTTCGGTCAGCTGTGAAAGGGTCACGTCGCCCAGCAGGCCGTTGAGCTGGCCAAGAAGCAGCGTCAGCATGGCCGTGGAGCCAAGCTCTTTCTGCGCGGCTGCCGTAGGCGGCGTTAGCGTCGGCGCGCTGGAATCAGGAATCGAACCGTTACTGCCGCTGGTTTCAGACACTTTGGTTGCCAGCAGCTCCTTTAGCGCTTTGTCGGCGTTGTCCAGCAGGGTGTTTTTGGCCGGCAGGTTATCCACGAGATTTTCAAGATCCAGCGATTTCAGGGACGTTACGCCCTGGCCGATGGCGGAAAGACCGCTCATTCTTTTTCCTTACGAGACAGCGCGGCCTCGGCTTCCTGCAAGCTTGCCAGATACGCCGCGGCTTTAGCCCGCAGCGCCTCGTCATCGCTTTTTTCACAGACCAGTTCGAAACACTGCCGGGCCTTCACGACCTTACGCATCAGAAGCTGGCACTGCCCGCTGAAGAAAACCGGGCGGTAATCGTTTTTGCTCAAGGCAAAGGCCACGGCATAGAGATCGCAGGCCTTTTGATAATTTTTTTTGAGCTGGGTAACCGCGGCAAGCCCGATGATGTAATCGGGGTTGTAAAAGTCGTACAGGCAGATGAAACGAAAGAAATTTTCCGCCTCGTCCAGTCGGCCTTTGTTATAAAAATCATAGGCATGGGCATATAGCCCATCCATGATTTCTTCCGGAATACCGTGTACATCTTTAAGCGTTGCGCCACCGCTGATAGCTTCCCACAGCTTTTCCGCAATTTGTTCTTCGCTTTCGCTAGTTGAAGATTTCACCTTGTCTCTCCTTTGATGCTCCTGCGGGCACCGTTGGGCCGACAGGATTGGCTGTCCATGCACCCGGCACGGTTTACCTTAGTTGTCATTTTGAGTCTGAAGCAGGACGATTACCTTCAGGAATCGCTCATCCGTTATCGGACTCCGTTGGGGGGGATTCTGGTTCCTGCGGCCGTTGTGCGTAGGCGTCAAGCCCGGCACACTCAACCTGTTCAAGCCACACCAGCAGGCGTAACACCTCGTCTATCTGCTGCATGTTTATCAGGTCGTAGCGCCGGTGGCTGGCAAACAGGCTGCGGGCAAGTTTTATGTCGGTCACCACCGGGATGCCGATTTTTTCGGCGTAGCTGCGCACGGCCAGCGCCTGTTGATTGGTCTCTTTTACCGACACGACCGGCGCGGGGAAAAGCTCCGGCTTGAAGTAAATCCCCATCGCGATATGCGTGGGGTTGGCGATGATGACGCGCGAGTTTTCGATATCCGACTTGGCCTGCGCGGACAGGATTTCGAGGTGGAATTCCCGGCGGCGGGATTTGACCTCCGGGTTGCCGTCCTGCTCTTTTCTTTCGCGCTTAACCTCCTCTTTTTCCATCTTCATGTCCTTCATAAACAGGAAGTATTCGGCAAGGGCATCCAGCGGAAGAATAACGGCGACGCAGGCCAGATAAATCAGCGCCATCTGCTGTAACAGATGAAGCCAGACCCGCGCCGTGCTGAGCGGGTCGCCATGCAGCTGGGAAAAGAGCTGCGCTTTATGCTGATGCCAGAGAACGACGGCGGTGACCACAAAAGCCGCCAGATAGAGCAGCGTTTTGACGGCGTTTTTTACCGTACGCAGGCTGAACAATTTCTTAAAACCGTTGATCGGATTAAGCGCGGAAAAATTCAGCTTTAGCGCTTCGCTGGCGATCACAAAGCCGCTGATTAACAGCGACGGCAACGCCGAGGCGAACACGCATAACGCGATGACGGGCAGCAAGATTTTCAGGCCGAGCCACAGCATCGAGACCGCATAGCTTTGGATATTTTGCTCAAACCCGCCTTTCACCAGCTGCTGGTAGGCATCCATCAGCTCCAGCAACGAACTGTAGGAGGTCAAATAGCCGATACCGGCCAGAACCAGACAGCTGATAATCGTGTCCTGGCTGCTGAACGACTGCCCCTTTTTAGCCGAGTCGCGCAGCCGCTTGTGGGTGGGTTTTTCGGTTTTATTCGCCATGGGCTTTTCCCGTTGCGCCTAGCCATTCGATAAGCTCAGGGGCCGCGAACGTCAGCTGCCGCACGCTTTCCGGCAGCACGGGCCGGAAGTAGAACAGCAGGATCAGCAGGGCAAGCCAGCTTTTTATCGTCAAAGACAGCGAGAAGGCGTTCATTTGGGGAGCAAAACGCGACAGCAGCCCCAGCAGGGCTTCGGAAAGCAGCAGGGCGATCACCACCGGGCTTGCGAGCACCAGCATTTTTGCCGCAAGTTCGTTGAGCATCGTCACAATCTGCGGCAGGGCGAGTTCGCAGCCCTGCAGCGGGCTGCACACCTGATAGCTGCTGGCGAACAGCTCCAGCATCATCAGCATGCCGCCGCCCTGCAGGTAGACCACGCAGGCGAAGATATTGAGGAAATTGGCCAGCTCGGAGGTATCAACGCCGTTTGCCGGGTCGATGCTGCTGCTGAGCGTCGCGCCGCGCTGGTTGTCAATCAGGCCACCCAGCGCGTGAAAGACCCAAAAGGGCCAGCCCAGCAGGCAGCCGAGCAGCAGGCCGATGGCGCTCTCAAAGGCGATTGCCAGCACGAAATCCGCCATGCCAATACCGAGCATTTCCACGCGATCGTAGGGCCAGACGCCTAATACGATCATCATGATCACCGGCAGGCGCACGGCGGCGGTCAGCACGTTGCTATTCAGAAAAGCCAGTATGAAAAACGTTGGCGCAATGCGCGCAAACCCCAGCGCGGTTACCGCCATCAAACGGTGGCTATCGAAAAACAGCTCGACGATCATCATTCACCCGCGGCCGAGCGCCAGCTGTATAACTTCCTTGCTAAAGCCAATCAACACCTCACCGTACCAGCCGGTTAGCAAAAACAGGCACAGGCTCACGCCGAGAAGCTTAATGCCGAACGGCAGAGTCTGTTCCTGTAGCTGGGTAACGGTCTGAAACAGGCCAACCACCAGCCCGATGATGGTTGCGACGGCTATCGGCCATCCCGACAGGATCAGCACCAGATACATCGCCTTATTACCCGCGAAAACCAGGTCATTCATCATCTTTCCCCTTCATCAGCCCGCCAGATCCAGGTACTGCATGACCAGCCCTTTGGAAAGCAGCGTCCAGCCGTCCAGCGCCACAAACAGAATCAGCTTTACCGGCACCGAGATGGTTATCGGGCTCATCATCATCATGCCCAGCGCCAGCAGAATGCTGGAGATCACTAAATCCACCACCACAAAGGGCAGGTAAAGATAGAAGCCAATCTTGAACGCGCTCTGGATTTCACTCAGCGCGTAGGCGGGTAAGAGGGCAAAAAGGGAAGGGGTGTCGTCGGCGGCGGCCCTGGCCTGCTCGTCGTTAGGCTCGCCGTGGTTCCTGCGCTGCACCTGCTCAAAAAAATTCACCAGCTCCGGTGCCGAATACTTTGTCAGGTAGTCGCGGTAGCTTCCCAGGCCCTCGTCCAGAAACTGATTTAACGAGGCGGCGTCCTTGAAGTCGACCTGCTCCTCCTCGAAGTAGCGGTAGGTTTCCAACACCACCGGCTGAAGGACGAAGAGCGAAAGCAGCAGCGCGATGCCGTTAAGCGTCATATTTGACGGCACCTGCTGTAGCCCGAGCGCGTTACGCACCATCACAAAGACGATGGAAAACTTGATAAAACAGGTGCCTGACGCCACCAGAAAGGGCAGCAGCGTGGAAAACGCCAGCAGCGCAATCAGCGAAATATCATTGTTCATGATCGTTTGCGCCCAGCCATTCGCTCACTTCTACGCCGAGGCGATTGTCGACCTGCACAAGCTCGCCCCTGCCGAGCAGCGCGCCGTTGGCACGGATCTCGACGTGCTTCTCAGCGTCGGCAGGCAAAGGCAGCACCTGCCCCTGGGACAGCGCCTGCAGTTCGCTCAATGACACCCTGCTATGGTGCAGCACAAACTCCAGCGTAACGGGCAAATTGCCCAGCCCCTGGCTGACGCTGCTCTCTTCCTGGCCTTGATGCGTGACGTTAAAATTTTCCATAACAATTCCTCCCTGAATCTGTTGAAAGTTGCCCAGCGCGGCGCGGTTGCAGCGTGCCAGGTTCAGCGTTTTTTGAATCAGCAGTACGTCGCCCGGCCGTATTTGATTGAGCCGTAAAAGCCGGATCGTGCTTTCGCCCATAACAAGGCTCAGCGGCCAGCGCAGGCGGGGAAACTGCCGTGTTGCGGTGGCGGGTGAAAGGGGAACCCGCTCGAGCCACAGCTGCACTTCATCGTTTGCGATGTGCAGCAGCCTGTGAGCGGGAAGTTCGCCACCGGTGACCGGCTCGCAGATGCGTAGACTCCGATAGGCCAGCTCCGGAACGGGCAGCGAAAATGGCTGCTCCACGGCGGCGAGCCACGGAACGATAAGCTTTTGCGCATGGGCCGAGGTTGCCAGGGCGGCAAGCTCCGGAACCGTGCGCGCAAGCCAGTCATGCAGCGGCAGCCAGCCTTGCCAGGCCTGGGCTTCATCGCCGATCGGCAGCCACCAGCCGTGCGTCGGCGGAGTAGACAGGCTGCAGGCCCAACCCTGCGTCTGCCAGCGTTCGGCGGCCTGGGACAGGATGCGGATTCTTTCGTCTATCTGGCGCAGGGCTAGCATTATTTATTCTCCTCGGACTCGTCTTCGGACTGCTGTTCGGCATGTCCATCAGCGGGCAAAGCCCAGCGCTGCGGGTGGCCCGCATGCCACTGCTCGGCTAGCCGCTGGGCCACCAGAACGTCGGACGGCTGCAGGAGCAGCTGGCCGTCCGGCTGGTTTTGTATCGTCACCGCGTGCTCTTTTCCCCAGCGCTGAAAGCGATAGGTCAGGAACGGCGAATCGCTTTGCGGCGCCTGCGCCTGCGGCGTATCTGTTCGAGGCGCGGGAGCCGTCGCGCTATCGGCAATGTGGTGGCGAGCCGGGGCCGTCGCGACGTTCTGTACTGGCGCCGCACTCACCGGCATTCCCCCGGTTTCAGACAAGGCGGGGGCAGCCGTTGGCGTATGGCGCACCGTATCTGGGGTGAGGTTTGCCGATGAAACCTCCGCCTGAGCGACGGTTACCAATACCTCGGGCAGCGCGGCGGGCGTTGAACGACCTGCCGTTGCGAGCCTGTTCCCCTGCGGCAGCGGGTCTGCCGCTGCCTTTGTCTCCGCTGGGGAAGACGCAGCGGAAGCGGGCTGCAGCGCGGGGCGTGGTTTTGCGGTAGGCGGTACGCTGCCCCTTTTTACGCTGTTTCCCGGGCGCTTTACGGACGGCGGAACGCTCGCGGTTTCTACTTCGCGCGCGCGGGCTCCCCCCTGCCGGGCGCTGATGGATAAGCGCCGCGGGGATAATTCGTTGACGGAAAGGGTTGGGCAATAGAGTGGGGCTATTGCGCCTTCCGCAGGCTCTTTTTCGAAGACGGGATCTTTTGCAATCGCCCTATCTTCAGGCTCATTTTCGGCAATGCCCATCTTGATGCGGAGTTTTTTCAGCACCGCTTTGAGTTCGTCATCATCGTCAAGCTGCGCGATCGCCTTCAAACCCGAGGTGCCGTTTCTGCTTATTTTTTCCATAAAATTGACTCTTCCTGTTCCATTTCATCCTGGATGAGATGGCGTAACGCGCTTTGTCGGCGCAGCAGATTCGCCCTGCGCTGATATTTCTCTTCCTGGCGAAACCACCGATTGCGCTGCTGCTGCACCGCGTGATGCTGCGTGACCAGCTGCTGGCGTTTCTCCTCCAGCAGCGCGGCCTGGAGTTTAATCTGCTGTAGCTGGTGCCACCCCAGCGCCTGCTTTTGCAACAGGCGAAACAGCTGGCCGTGGCTAAGGGTCGCCGACTGGCTTAGCTGGGCCTGCGCCATCTGTTGCAGCCCTTTGATTTGAATCGCCAGCGCCTGCTTCTGCGCGTCGAGATCGTCAGTCTGCCGCGCCAGCTGTACCAGCTCCGCCTCGCAGCGCGTGAGCCTCGATCGGCAGCGGCTAATCAGCATGTTTAGCTCAGCCCGTAACGTCATACATTCCCTGCAGCGTCTGGGGGATAGCAGAATGCTCGGCTATCGACTGTTGCAGCCATTTTTGCAGACGTCCTTTCGCCTGGATGGCCCGGTCGTTATCCGCATTTTCCCCCGGCCGGTATTCACCCATGTCGATAAACACCTGAAGCTCTTCAAGGCGCGTCATCAGCCTGCGGATGGCGTTGGCCTGCTTCTGCTGGTCCGGGCCGGTTACCCTGTCGGCCACGCGGCTGACGCTGCGCAGCACGTCAATCGCCGGGTAGTGCCCCTGGCCCGCCAGCCTGCGGCTCAAATAAATATGGCCGTCGAGAATGGAGCGAATTTCATCCGCCATCGGGTCCGGCTCGTCGTCACTCTCCAGCAGGATGGTGTAAAAGGCGGTAATGCTGCCCTCCGCCGTTACGCCGGGCCGCTCCAGCAGCCGGGGCAGAGCATCAAATACCGACGCCGGGTAGCCGCGCCTTGCCGGTGATTCACCCGCCGCAAGGGCGACATCGCGCAGCGCGCGGGTATAGCGGGTCATGGAATCGAGGAATAAAAGGACGTGCTTGCCCTGTTCCCGAAAATATTCCGCAACGGTGGTGGCGAGCAGCGCCGCGTTGCAGCGGTCAAGAGATGAAAAGTCCGAGGTGGCAAAAACCAGCACCGTGCGCTCGCGCTTTGAGGAAGCGCGCAGCATTTCGACCATCTCGGTGACTTCACGTCCGCGCTCGCCGATAAGCCCGATCACGAAAACATCGGCGGCGCTTTGTTCAATCAGCATCTCCAGCAGCTTGGTTTTACCGCAGCCTGCGGAGGCAAAAATGCCGATACGCTGGCCGATACCGCAGGTCAGCAGGCCGTCAATTGCGCGTATGCCGGTGATGAACGGCTCTTTAACGCCGACGCGGCGGGAATACATCGGCGGATCGGCGTCAATATTGCGCTCTTCATGGGCGCATTGCGGGGCGGGCGCAAACCGTTCGACGATCTGCCCGGACGGGTCCAGCACCGCGCCCAGGGCGTCCTGACCCATCCTTGTAGAAAGCAGCCGCCCGGTTGGGGCCAGCACCGTGTCGAGCGTTAGCCCCCGGGCGTTGCCGATCAGGCTCAGCACCACGCGGTCGCGGTAGAGGCCGATCACCTGGGCACGGGCGACTAGCGTCCCGTCCTGCCAGTTCCGGCGCAGGTCGCAAAGTTCGCCAATCGCTACGCCGGGCAATCTGGCCTCAACGATGGGGCCAGAAATGCGCAGCGGATGCGCCATATTGCGCAGCAGCCGCAGGGTTTTCATCGTTCGGCCAGGTTGAGAAAACGCTTAAATTCGTTGAAGAAGCCGTCGAGAACCTGGGCGAAAGACCGGCCGTGGCTCAGGAAGTCCGGGTGCACCAGCGCCGTTAGCGCCAGGCTTTCACCGCGACGCGTCAGATATAGCTGCCCGCCGCGAACGCCCTGGCAGCCTTCAAGCATTGCCAGCAGCAGCTCGGCTCCGCGGTAGTTAACGTAGCTCTCGCTGTATTCGTTCAGGTGCGACCACACGCAGACGTCGCCGTTTTCCACGCTGATGTTGATGCTGGGCATATCCTGTAGCTTAAGCTCGATATAACCCTGCTCATCGAGCGGGCCGAGATCCGCTTCGTGGTAGCCTGCCTCTTGCAGAGCGGCGGTGAGAAGGGCGGTAATATCCTGATTTTTATACATGCGCTTAGTCCTTTGCTGGCCGGGGTTAAATGGTCCGGATTATCTTGATGGCGACGCTTTCGTTTATCTCCCCATAGGAGATAACTTCCAGCTCCTTAAAACGCGTCTCGATGAGTTTTTTAATAAAGCGACGAATATCGACGGAGGTGAGCAGCACCATGTCTTTGTGATCCACGCTCAGATCGTCAAGCGCTAAAGCAAAGCGGTCCATCAGCTCGTCCGAGTCCATCGGGTCGAGATTCAGGAAGGTGCCTGCCGATGTCTGGCGCACGCCCTGACGCACTTTGTCTTCAACCTCTTCTGAAATCATCACCGCCCGCAGCTCGCCGTTGTGCGCGAACTTGTGGCAGATGTAGCGGGCCATTGCCCCGCGTACGTGTTCAACAAGGCCAATAATGTCTTTCTCGCGCGGCGCCCACAGCGCGAGGGTTTCCATAATTAGCTTCATGTTGCGCACCGAAATGCGCTCGACGAGCAGGCGCTGAATAACCTCAGCGATTCGCTGAACCGTGGCGTAGCGCAGCACTTCCTTGAGCAGGTCCGGATACTTGCTCTCCAGCTGGTCGAGCATTTCTTTTGTTTCCTGAATGCCGAAGTATTCGGTCACATGGCGCGAGAGCTGGGCGGCCAGCATCTGGTAAAGCTCATCCAGCGCGGGTCGTACCTGGTAGTTAAGGCTCAGGAGCACGTCGCGTTCGGCCGGGGTGATCCACGCCGCTCGTGTGTTGGCGTTTTGGCTAAAGAGAGGCTCAATGCCGAGGGCTGCGGCCTCTTCGCCGTAGTTAATGACTCGCAGGCGATCGAAGTAGATCTCAAACTTGTCGGCAAAGATTTCGTTGATCAGCAGGACGACGCAGTTCTCGCCGTAGTTGTCCGTTTCGCGCACCATCAGGTTGGGCAAGCGCACGCCGTAGTCGATGAAATACTGGCTGCACAGCCGCTCGGCGATGCGCATCTTTTCCAGCTCGGCACAGCGCGACCGGGGAACGAGCAGGATCAGCGGGACGGTTTCCGTCGCCACGCTGCCGAGGTTATTGATCAGACCAAGCGAGCTTTCATCGCCCGTTGCTGACTTCTGGGCCGTTTTTTCTGCCCTGCGACCCTCTTTTTTAGGCTGGCTCGTGGCGCGGTATTTGAACCAGGAAAGTACGCCGAGCGCGACGGACAGCGTCAAAAACACCAGGAACGGGAAGCCGGGCAGGGTGCCGATCGCCAGCGCAACCAGGGTGGTCACGATCAGCACGAACCGGTTACCCAGCAGCTGCTGCATGATGGTACGCCCCATATTGTCGCTGTCGCCGTTGACCCTGGTGACGATAAAACCGGCGCTGATGGCGATCAGCAGGGCGGGGATCTGCGCGACCAGCCCGTCGCCGATAGTGAGCATGGTATAGGTGGACAGGGCGGTGGAGATATCCATGCCGTGCTGGGTGGTGCCAACGGCAAGGCCGCCGAGGAAGTTAACAAAAATAATGATGATGCCGGCGATGGCGTCGCCCTTGATGAACTTCATCGCGCCGTCGAAAGAGCCGTACAGCTGGCTTTCTCGCTCAAGGATGCTGCGGCGGCTGCGCGCGCCGTCGGCGTCAATAATGCCTGCCTTCAGATCCGCGTCGATACTCATCTGTTTGCCGGGCATACCGTCGAGGGAAAAACGGGCGGCAACTTCCGCCACGCGTTCGGAGCCTTTGGTTATGACAATAAACTGCACCACGGTCACGATAGAAAAGACCACAAACCCCACCGCCAGGCTTTCCCCAATGACAAACTCGCCGAAGGTTCGGATGATTTCACCGGCATCGGCCTCAATCAAAATGAGGCGGCTGGTGCTGATGGACAGCGCCAGGCGAAACAGCGTGGTGATCAGCAGCACCGCGGGGAATGAGGAAAAGCTCAGGATGCGATCGATATAGAACGATCCCATAAACACCAGGATCGCAATCACGATGTTCAGGCCGATGAGAAAGTCGACGATCCACGTGGGCAGTGGAATGACGAGCATCGCAATGATGGTCATCATCAGTAAAAGAATCAGCAATTCCGGGCGCGCACGCACGCTGCCGAGCAGGTTAGTTAACATAGTTGGTCATTCCGTTGCGCGGCGCTGGTGGAAAGTTCGTTCATCTCGTGACGGCGCTCATGGCGTTCGTTCTGCCAGTTTTCACCCAGCAGCTGACGAAGAGCGTCCAGCAGCGCGTGTTGCTGATGTTCTTCCTGAAAAAGCTGGTCAGGCAGGGCCTGAAAGGCGCGAAAAATGCCCTGCAACAGGCTGCCCCGCTGGCGTGAGTTTTCTAATGGCGTCTGCTCTATAAGCTCGCCCAGCGCGGCTTCCACCGTTTCGGGCTGCTGTAAGACGCCAACTAACAGCGTGAGCCAGTCGGCCTCGCTTACGTTCATCGCCAGGTGTCGGGAAAGGATGCCAAGCCTGTCAATAAACAGGATATCGGCCGAGCGCAGCAGCTTCAGTTCGCCGAGCCGCCCCAGCAGGTAGCCGAACTCCGGATGAGAGCAGCTGGGGTCGAGCGAATGGATATCGGCCATCACCGAGCTTTCGATAAAATCGAGCACCAGGGCGCGGCGGCCGTGGCCGAAGCTGCCGATCCAGTCGGCGTAGTTTTCGACAGGCGGTGCTTCGCTCTGCACGAACTGGCGATAGCAGGCGCGCAGCAGCCCAGGAGAAACCTCCAGCGCTTTTCCAAAAAGCCGTGCCTTAAGGGCGCAGTTGATCCCAGCCCTTAGCGGCTTTGGGTCGGCCTGCTGTTCTACCTGCTGAAGAAGCCCTTCGAGCGAGCCGCGCAGCGTTTCGTCTAGGGCAGGCTGCTTAAGCAGCTGGCGCAGCACCAGCACCAAATCGCTGTCGTCCGTGAAATACCGGCGCAGCTCATGTAGCAATGCCTGGCTGCTGATACCCGCAGTTTTAAGCAACTTAAGGATTTGCTCGACTTTGGGCACCACGTCTTCGTCCAGCACGCGGCCGTATTCATCGGCCTGAACGTTACCCTTCAGATCGTACTTTTGACGCTGGCGAAACTGCGACTGTAGCGCCGACATTTCATCGCTGGATTCGACAAAACGCCTCAGCCCGGCGGCAGGGGACGCGTCGTAATCCTCGGCTGCCTGCTGTGCCTCCTGCTGCGAAGCCTTGTTTTGCCTGGGCTGTTCATCCGTTCGCGGGCTGGCCGTTCTGTGGCCCGGCATGGCAACATTACCGACCACTTTCACGCCCTTTACGCGGAGTGTCCAGGTAGCTGCGCACCCATTTTTGCAGAGAATCTTCGTCAATCCCGCTGCGCTGCGCGACCGTAGCGGCAATATCGCTCGCCTGCGTCGGCAGTGGGTCGACTATTTCGCGCGGCTGGATGAGAAAGACCCGTACCGTATTGCTTTGGCCCTTGCTGCTGCTGCTAAACAGGCTCCCAATTAGCGGAATACTGCCGAGGAGCGGCACTTTGCTGTTGTCCTGGGTCATGGAATCCCTGGTGTATCCGCCCAGCAAAAGGCTTTTGCCCTGAGGCACGCGAGCAATGGTGCTGATCCGCGTACGGCCCACTTCGGGCAGCGAGCCCTGCGTGGTGGTGTCGCTATCGGTCGCCGGCACCTCGCGGCCGTCCTCAATGTTGAGCGTCATTTCTATTTGCCCGTCGCCGGAGAAGCGGGGCAGCACGCTGATTAAGGTGCCGTAGGTGACATGCTCCAGGTTGGCATAGCGCTCGCCCACAAGGCGCGCGTAAAAGGTTCTGTTGTTGTCAAAAATGGCCGGGATGTTCTCCTGCGTCAGCACGATGGGACGCGAAATGACCGTCGCCTGCTGCTTTTGCTCCAGCGCATGAATGGAGGCAATAAAACGGGTGCCGTCCAGCGTACTCATACCGGTGGTCTGGTTCAGGGAAATCCCCAGCGAGTTACCCACCGAGATGCTGCCGCTCCAGTTGGTGCCCAACTGCTCCAAATCTTCTTTGCTGAGGTCAATGATCCACAGCGATAGCTCGATATGGCGTTTGGTTGTATCGAGGGCGGTGACGAGATTCTCGATAAAGCGCACCTGTTCGCCGGTGCCCTTGACCAAAAGACTGTTGGTATTCGGGTAAGCAATAACTTTGATATCGCTCGTCTCCCCCGCCGCAGGCAGATCCGCCATGGCTATGCCGACATCGGGTAGCTGAAAGGATTTGTCCTCATCGGCCAGAAAGTCGGGCGGGGCGTTAACCGGCTCGTTTGGCGATGGCGCTGCGCCTTCCGGGGCCGCGGCGGTACTTTGGCGATCGGAAAGCAGGTTTTCGATTACGGTGGCGATACCGGGGATGACGATTTTTTGGTCGCGTAATTCATAGTCGCGGTCGGTCACAAAGGTATTTTTCAGCGGAATAATGGCGATTTTTTGCAGGCCCAGAGCGATGCCTTCATTACGCTGATCCATAAGCTTTGCGGCCTTCGTCACCAGATCGATAAAGATCGGCGGCCCGGAGACGTAAAACGTGTCGCTGCGGCCGTCTTCGCGAAGCGGGAAGCGTTTATCAGCAAGCCCGGAGCGCTGCAAGAATTCGTTGAACTCGCGCAGGGTGACGTTTCTTAGCGATACCACCGTGCTGCGCGTTTCGCTCGCGTCGTAGAGGTAAATCATCTGGCCGTCGTCGTACCAGATAAGCCCCAGCTGAAGCGAGAGCTTGTTCAATAACTGCTGAGGATGGGCAAAGGAAAACGTTCCGCTGATCTGTTTCCGGGCGGCCTGCTTGCTCACGATAATGTTTTTGTCCATCTGCGCGGCGACGGCGCTGAAAAAGCTGCGCACGTTTTCCTTGTCGGCAACATAGCCGCTGCCCGCCGCGCCGTTCACTTCCGCTGCCCGGCATGAAAATGCCAGCAGGATCGAGAGTGCCAGCAGCCAGATATTTTTCCCTGTCTGACTCATTTGTTCGCCAACCGAATAATATTAGAGAGATCGCGAGGAGAGGTTCCTAGCAGTTCTTTGATTTCATTTGAAAAATGTGCGGAAGATGCGTAGCCATGCTTGATGGCGACATGGGTCAAATTATGCTCCCGGTCGGTCATTTCCAGCACGGATCGAGCCATTCTCCAGACGCGCATTTCCATTTTTGCCGAGCTGCCGAGCGCCTGTTGGCACAGGCGGCGAAAGTGCGAATAGGAAACGCCGTAGCGTTCGCCCAACACCAGCAGCGTGTTGCCATGAACGGACTGAGCCAGCAGAAAGCGAACCAGGCAGTAGCTTTCCGTTTGGCGCAGCAGGGCAATTAGCGGCTCGATGAGCGCAGAGGGATTGAGTATTTGCAGTAAGAACCAGTATTCACAGCGGCGGAGATCCTGCCAGATCTTGAGATCGTGCGGCGGCATCTGCGCCCAGTGCGGTACGGCCGCCGATGGAACCAGCGTGTCGCGGGCTTCATCCGCAAAGGCGAGCAGCTTGCTTAATATACTCAGGCGCAGGGGGCGAACCGTCAGCTGTCCTTGCAGCACCCGGACATCGACGCGGTTAAGCAGCAGGAGCTGATTTTCAGCAGCTTCCCACAGGGCGGTGTCGCGGTCCCATTTCATTTCGAGCCGTAAGGATGTGCCGGGTTTGATTTTTATCAGCCAGGCTTCTTGAGCCAGCACCGTTCGTTTATCCCCTGTCCTTAGGGTAAACGGCCAGCTAAGCATGCGGTTTTCGGTCATAGGTTTTGCGTCAGCTCCTTTCCTGGAAAGCTAACTGTTCCACCTAAGACGCAAAGAATCCTGATGTAATTCTAATGGGAAAGCCGAGGATTTTTCTTCCTCGGCTTAAAAAAGCGCCCCCTTCGCGTTGGCTATCTCGCGAAGGACGGCGCCGTTAGCGGGTGAAGGGTAATTTTTCTTTGCCGGGGAAGGCGGCCTTTTGTTCCTGCCATAATGGGAAATAATTTTCCGCAAGGCGATTAAATTCGCCCATCGCCGCATCAAAACTGCGCTGCCCGTTTGCGTACCCCTGCATGGTCGAGAAGAACGTTACTCCGTCATCATCCAGCTTTTTCAGGAAATACTCTGCCTCGTGTTTTACGCGGCTGTCCGGGTTGGCCATCTCCTTAAACATCTCTTTTAGCGCAGGGCGTTGTTTGTCGCTTATTTGCGTCCATCGCTCTGATTCATCGACGTTTTTAGTGTGCATAAAGTGCATCATCGGGGCCGTCATGCTGTTGCTCCCCCATCGTTCATAGGGCACATACGTTGTCTCGGTACCGCCTGAGATACCCAGCTCAAGCGATACCCCCGGCTGCACCGGCACGCCGGTAGAGGCCTCTACGCCCAGGTTGCCGATGACTTTCATGCGGGTGAGCTGCAGGTTGAAGCCCTGGGCCTCCTCGGGGAAGTCGCTCTGCTGCTGATAGTCTGGCTGGTAAAAGCGAAACTGCAGCTTCACCGTACCGTCTACGTTGGCACCTATTGAACCTTCCAGGCCGGCGAGCGCGGCAGGAATTTCGGCGGCTAACCCCATCGGCGTCAGCTGTTTGAGCAGGGAATCCTTCAACGCGTCCATCGACGCCGCGTAGCCCAGGTTGCCTTTGAGGCTCACCACCACATCCCGGTAGTGTCCTGCCCGGAAGGGGTTAGCGTTTTCACGCTGGCGGTCGAGCAGGCTGGCTTCGGCCTTCAGGCCCAAACTGCCCAGACTGCCGCCGATATCAAGCGCCACGCTCTTGTCGCGGACCACGAGGGTCGTCATGTCCGTAAAGCTGGTGGCTTCCGCGAGCTTTTGATTGTTGTGGCGAATCGGCGGGTTCTGCAGAGCATCAGCCAGACTGTCCGCGAATTGCAGCAGGTTTTGCTTATCTATCTGAACGTTGGCCGCCGCGCTGCCAGCTTCGCTTCCTGAAACGGCCTGCGAGAGAACGGCGTGGGCAAAGATCATGTTACCGATGGCTTCTTCACGGCTGCGGCCCTGCCAGCTGGCAAGCAGCGAGTTTTCGACCTTTTTGCCGCCTAAATGGCGCCCGACGCCGGTATCCCTTTGCTGCGCTATCGCGCACAGGTGAGAGTACTCATCGCTGAGGCTCTCCAGGCCCTGTTTAAGCGTGGCGAGATCGCTGCCGCGCAGGCTTTCAAGCGACGAGGCACCGCTCAGGCGGCTCAGCGGGCTTTTATCGCTGTTGGAGCCAAAGAGTTTTTCGGCTTTGCTGTCCAGCGCGCCCTGCCGCTGCTTCATTACCGGCGTTTGCTCGCTGGCGGACGGCATGCTCTGTAGCTCTTGCCAAAACGGCTTGAGCTGTGGGATGAGAATGGTCATTTTTTCTGCGGTTGCCGTCACCCCGACCCCCACGCTCGCCGCCTCGGCGCGTGCCACGAGGTCGCCGGTCTTGATTTTCAGGACCGAAGGCGGTTCGAAACGCGGAGTGCTGTTCGGCAGCGAGGCCGACTGGTTTGCCTGACCGAGCCAGCCCAGCAGCACGCCAAGCCGCTGCTGCTGATCCGAGGCCTGCTGCTGAAGGTCTTTAAAGTGCTGTAGTTCGTTACCGTGCCCAGGGCTCATGTGGCGGATAAGAGAGCCGACGATGGTGCGGGACGTGGTTTGCAGTGTGTCGCGGCGCGAGGCGTGGCCCAGTTTTTCGACGTTGGCCGTGACGTAAGCTTTGGCGCTGTTATACCCCACGGAGTCAATATGCTGGTAAGTCCCCGTTGCCGTACCGCTCAGCGAGGCGACGCCCACGCCGCCTTTGACGCCCAGTTCCGAGGTGACCTTGCGGCCCTTGTTGCGGTATACGCCGCCTTCATCATCGTTATCGACGGATTTGAGCCAGCTCAAACCGACGTTAAACGTCGCCTTAGCGCCGGTGTTGGCCTGAGACAGTCCCACGCCCGAGCCTACCGAAAACCCGATGTTCGTTTCCTGCGCGCTGCCCGGCTGGTTGAAACGTTCGAACTGCGGCAATAGCTGGTCGGCAACCTCGGCGCGAGCAAGCTGCGCCCAGGCCGCCTGGCTCATTACCGCCAGCCGCTGGCTGAGCTCTTTTAGCGGGCTACCGTCCGGCAGCCGGTCGGCAAGTTTTTCCAGCTTCAGGGAACAAAGCGCGCATTCTTTAGTGTCCAGGTGCGTCAGCCCATCCGCGTTGTTTTCAAGCTTTCGGCACAGGTTTTCCAGGATGGCGATCGACTTTGGCATTACCGGCAGGTTGAAGGAGCTGGAATTTAGCGAACGCATCCATGAAAAGGACTTAGCGCGGTCTGGCTCAAGCTGGCGATAGGCTTCTTGTTTCATCAAACCCAGGGTCTGTAGCAGCCCTTCGCGCTGTAGCTGCATGTTATTACTGAGCAGCGAAACCGGCTCTTTTGCAGAAGTCAAAGCGGGTGACGACGTATGTTTTTGTATGCCCGTCAGCGCGTTAGCAAGCCCCGATGTTTGCCTGGCCGTTGTTTCAGGCAGCGAGCGCATGTGTAATAAAAGTGCAGATTGGCTGGCGGCAGCATTGGTTTTCACTTTATCTTCCCTTAATCCATTCGGGTCATTCGACGTTTCTCACGCGTTATTTGGAGATTCACCGCGTGAGAGCATTACCGGCGCAGGGGGAAATGTAGCGCCCGGTAAAATAATTGCCGCTAACCTAGCAGTATATTTGCGCGGAAACTTGCAGGAATTAGCCTTTTCAGGCCAGGGAAGGAAGATAAAAAAAGGCTTCGAAGGAAGCCTTTTGGAAAGTTGCTGCGGCTTAGCGTCCGGCCCTCAGCTTCTGATAATAGGACTCGTAGATCGCGCTGGCGTCGCCGACGTCGTTTTGCCACTCGCCGTTTTTCAGTACGGACTCGTCCGGGTAGAGCGTTTTATCGTCCGCGACCTCTTTTGGCAGCAGCTTGCGGGCCGCAAGGTTTGGCGTCGGGTAGCCGATGGTTTCCGCGACCTGTTTCGCCACGTCCGGGCGCAGCAGGAAGTTAATCAGCTTAAGCGCACCGTCAACGTTCTTCGCGTTGGCGGGAATCGACAGGTTGTCCATCCAGAAGATGCCGCCTTCTTTCGGCCACACGATTTCGAGCGGTGTTCCGGCCTGTCTCGCGACGTACGCGGAGCCGTTCCACACCATGCCAAGATTCACTTCGCCTTCCATGTACGGGTTCGCCGGGTTATCCGAGTTGAACGCCGCGACGTTTGGCATCAGTTTTTGCAGCTCGTGATATGCCGCCTCGATTTCTTTCGGATCGGTGGTGTTGCCGGACAGGCCAAGCTTGCGCAGCGCCATCTGGAAGACTTCGCGCGCGTCGTCGGTGAGCAGCAGGCTTTGCTTGTACTCCGGCTTCCACAGGTCCGCCCAGCTGGTGATGGTTTTGGGATCGATTGCGTCGCTGTTAACGCCGATGGCGGTCGCGCCCCAGATGTACGGAATGGAGTAGTCGTTATTCGGGTCAAACGGCTTGTTCAGCATTTCCGGATCGAGGTTTTTGAAGTTGCTGAGCCTGCTTTTGTCGATCTTCTGGATCATGCCTTCTTTGCGCATTTTCGCCACAAAGTAGGTGGACGGCACGACCAGGTCGTAGGCTCCGTCCTTGTAGGTTTTGAGCTTGGCATACATGGTTTCATTCGACTCGTAGGTGGAATAGATAACCTTGATGCCGGTCTCTTTGGTGAACTGTTCAAGCAGGCCCGGCGGCACATACTCGGTCCAGTTGTAGAAGTAGAGCGTCTTGCTGTCGTCCGCGTGTGCGGCGCTGATGCCCAGCGCGAGCGCGCCCGCAGCAAGCAGGTGGCGTGACCATTGTTTCATTTTAACGTCCCCTGAATTTTCGTTTTATCACGAAGGATGAGCTGGCTGGCAAGCACCAGAACCAGCGACAGTACTAATAAAATGGTTGCCAGCGCGTTCACCTCGGGCGAAACGCCGACTTTGACCATCGAATAAATCTTCAACGGTAAAATTTCATAGCTCGGCCCCGTAACGAACGACGATACGACCACGTCGTCCATCGACAGGGTAAAGCTCAGCAGCCAGCCTGCGGCAACGGCGGGCATTGCCAGCGGCAGAATGATTTTGCGCAGGATAATCAGCTCGCTGGCCCCCAGGTCACGCGCCGCCTCCAGCATCTTCACGTCAAAGCCCTTCAGGCGAGAGTAGACGGTGACGACCACAAACGGCAGGCAGAACGTGATGTGTGAAAACAGCAGCGACCAGAAGCCGAGCGACACGCCCAGCAGCATAAACAGCACCAGCAGCGAAATCGCCATGACGATATCCGGTGACATCATCACCACAAACAGCATGCCGCTGACGAAGGGCTTGCCGCGAAAACGGTAACGGTAAAGCGCCACCGCCGTCAGCGAACCAATCAGCGTGGCGAAGGTGGCGGAAAACACCGCCATCGTCAGGGAGTGCTGCGCGGCCTGCAACAGGCTGTCGTTGTTCATCAGCAGGCTGTACCAGCTGGTGGTAAAGCCCTGCCAGTTAATGCCGAAGCGCGAGCTGTTAAACGAGTTGACGATCAATATGATTATCGGGATGTAAAGATACGCGTAGATGGCGGTCATAAAACCGCCGCGGAACAGGCGACCGATCATTCGAGTTCCACCTTTTTGTTGAGCAGGCGAGACGCGCGCCAGTAAATCAGCAGCATAAAGCCCATCACCAGCGTAAGCGTGATGCTGGTTGCCGCGCCAAACGGCCAGTCGCGGATGTTCAGGAACTGGCTTTTAATCACGTTGCCGATCAGCAGGTTTTTCGCGCCGCCCATCAGGTCGGAAACGTAAAACAGCCCCATCGCCGGCAGCATCACCAGCAGACAACCGGCAATGATGCCCGGCATGGTCAGCGGCAGGATGATGCGCACGAAGGTTTGCAGCCTGCTGGCCCCTAAGTCACGCGCGGCCTCCAGCAGCGGTTTATCGAGTTTTTCGATGCTGGAGTAGAGCGGCATCACCATAAACGGCAGCAGGATATAGACCAGGCCCAGGATCACCGCGCTTTCGGTGTACATAATGCGGATTGGGGTATCAATCACGCCAAGCCACAGCAGAAACGCGTTGAGAAAGCCCTTAGTGCTAAGGAAAATCTTCAGCCCGTAGATGCGGATCAGCGAGTTGGTCCAGAACGGGACGATGAGCAGAAACAGCAGCAGCGGGCGCACGCGTTCCGGCAGGCGGGCGAGGAACCAGGCAAACGGGTAGCCCAGCGCCAGGCAGGCGAGGGTGGCTATCAGCGCCATGTTGAGCGAATGCAGCAACACCTGGGCATACAGCGGGTCAGCCAGACGAGCGTAGTTGTCCAGCGTGAAGACCATGCTGACAAAGTTCGCGTCGTCGCGCGTAAGGAAGCTGGTGCCGATAATCATCAGGTTGGGCAGGAAGACAAACAGCACCAGCCAGCCCACGATGGTGGCAATTACCACATTCTGGAATTTACGCGAGCTCATCATCGGCCAGTACAACCTCCCAGCTTTCAACCCATGTCACGGCCATTTTCTGATCGAGCGAGTGATCGAAGTCCGGATCGTCTTCGTTAAAGAACTCGCTCACCATGACCATTTTGCCGTTTTCCAGCTCAACGCTTGATTCAAGCGTCATACCTTTATAGTTGCGCTCGCGCACGTAGCCCACCAGGCCGTCGACGTCGCTGGTGTCGTTGATTTCTTCAACGCGGAGATCTTCCGGGCGCAGCAGGACATTCAGCTTTTGCCCGGCAACCACCGGCAGCTCGGCAAAGATATGGCATTCGCGGCCCTCAACGTTTGCGCGCACGCGCTTTTCGTCGATACGTTCGATAACGGTGGCGTTGAAGATGTTGATTTCACCAATGAAGCTTGCGACGAACAGGTTTTTCGGCTCTTCATAGATTTCGCGCGGCGTGCCGTCCTGTTCTATACGGCCATCGCGCATGACCACGATGCGGTCAGACATGGTGAGCGCTTCTTCCTGATCGTGGGTGACGAATACGAAGGTGATGCCCAGCTTGCGCTGCAGCGCTTTCAGCTCGTTTTGCATCTGCTTGCGCAGCTTGTAATCGAGCGCGGAAAGGGATTCGTCGAGCAGGAGCAGACGCGGTTTATTGACCACCGCGCGGGCTATTGCAACGCGCTGCTGCTGGCCGCCGGAGAGCTGGTGAGGTTTGCGCTGGGAAAAGGCATCGAGCTGCACCATCTTTAGCGCTTCCGTCACGCGCGGGCCAATTTCGGCGGCTGGCGTTTTTTGCATCTTTAACCCAAACGCGACGTTTTCATAAACGGTCATGTGGGGGAAAAGAGCATAGCTCTGGAAGACGGTGTTGACGTGGCGATGCTCCGCCGGGACGTGAGTAATATCCTGGCTATCGAGGGAAATTATGCCGGTATCGACATTTTCCAGCCCGGCAATCAGGCGCAGAACGGTGGTTTTGCCGCAGCCGGAAGGGCCGAGCAGCGTCAGGAATTCACCATGATTGATGGTGAGTGAGAAATCGGAAATAACGGTTTTGCCATCAAAGCTTTTACCTACTCCCGCCAAATTAACCAGCGGTGAGCGCGAACGAAGCTGTGTTTTCAATTTTTTACGCTGTCCCATAAATAACGCATCAAATCACGCCTTGATGCGGGGTTTGTGAGTAACCACCTTGAGGTTTGGCACATTCAATAAGGGCTGGCATTCTACGGCAAAGTGCGAAAATCGCCAATCCTCGATATCCCGATGTGCCTGTATTTCAACTATGTTTAGGTTTGGAGCGAATCTTAAGGCGCATCATATAAAGAATAAGACTATTTTCACCCGTACCGGGCTAAAAGTGACCTGACGCAATATTTCACCTTTGCGGCTTATTGATAATGACGTCACAAAAAATGAGGGTGGCCATATGGATAAATTACTTGAGCGTTTTTTGCACTACGTCTCACTGGATACGCAGTCCAAGCCCGGCGTTAAGCAGGTGCCGAGCACCGAAGGGCAGTGGAAGCTATTAAGGCTCTTAAAAGAGCAGCTCGAAGAGATGGGGCTGGTTAATGTCACCCTGGGCGAACACGGCACCGTGATGGGAACCCTGCCGTCCAATATCGACAGGGCGGTACCGGCCATCGGCTTTATCTCTCATGTGGACACGGCGCCGGATTTCACCGGTAAAAACGTCAATCCGCAGATTGTCGAAAACTATCGCGGCGGCGACATCGCGCTGGGCATCGGCGACGAGGTGCTTTCCCCGGTGATGTTCCCCGTTTTACATCAGCTTATGGGCCAGACCCTGATCACCACCGACGGCAAAACGCTGTTGGGCGCGGACGATAAGGCGGGCGTGGCGGAAATCATGACCGCGCTGGCCGTGCTGAAAGAGAAAAACATCCCGCACGGCGATATCCGCGTGGCCTTTACCCCGGATGAAGAAGTCGGCAAAGGCGCGAAGTTCTTTGACGTGGAAGCCTTCGACGCGCGCTGGGCCTACACGGTTGACGGCGGCGGCGTGGGCGAGCTGGAGTGTGAAAACTTCAACGCCGCGTCGGTAACCATCAAAATCGTCGGCAATAACGTGCATCCGGGCACCGCGAAAGGCGTTATGGTGAACGCGCTGTCGCTTGCCGCGCGCATTCATGCAGAAGTTCCGGCCAGCGAAAGCCCGGAAAATACCGAAGGGTATGAAGGCTTCTACCATCTGCACGGCATCAAAGGTTCGGTAGATAAAGCGGAAATGCATTACATCATCCGTGATTTTGACCGCGAGCAGTTTGAGGCGCGCAAACGCAAAATGATGGATATCGCTAAGAAAGTGGGCAAGGGCCTGCATCCGGACTGTTATATCGAGCTGATTATCGAAGACAGCTACTACAACATGCGCGAGAAGGTGGCGGAACATCCGTACATCGTGGACGTGGCGCGTCAGGCGATGCTCGACTGCGATATTGAGCCGATTATGAAGCCGATTCGCGGCGGCACCGACGGCGCACAGCTTTCGTTCAAAGGCCTGCCTTGCCCGAACCTGTTTACCGGGGGCTACAACTACCACGGGAAGCATGAATTTGTAACGTTGGAAGGCATGGAGAAAGCGGTAGCGGTGATTGTGCGTATTGCGGAATTGACGGCGCAGCAGAAGTAGCGTTTGCGCAGAAGCGTCGGGTGGCGGCTTATGCCTTACCCGACCTACGGGTCGTTGTAGTGGATAAGCGCACGTGGCATCCACGAACTGTCGGGTGGCGGCTTATGCCTTACCCGACCTACGGGTCGTTTTAGTGGATAAGCGCAGGCGGCATCCACGCACTGTCGGGGGGCGGTTATGCCATACCCGACCTACCGATCGTGTAGGGTGGATAAGCGCAAGCGCCATCCACCGCTACGGACTCATCTTTAATCCTCGAAGTACCAATACCCGCTGTTCACCAGCGCCGCAAGCAGCGCCAGGAACGACGGGTCTTCCAGCGCATCGCCTAGCTTATCGGCATCTACCGTGATATAGCTCGCCAGCGCTTCGACCGCCGGGCGGTGCGGGCTGTCGATCTTCTCGCCGTTGACGTAGACCTCATCGGCAATGCGCAGCACGCGCAGGCCGCCGAGTCGGGTTAGCGAATCACCCTGCTTGATGGCGTCATAGATTTCATCGGGCTGATACGGCGGCTCCGGCGGGGCGACGTCCAGCTCGTGGCGTGACTGGGTAATAAACTCGCCAAACCAGGCTTTGAAATGCTCCGGCTGGTTGATCAGGTCCAGCATCATGCCGCGCAGCTTGTCCAGCTCTTCCGGCAGGATATCCGCAGGCTGCTGGCGGGCGGGAACGTCCGGGTCGGTATAGCGATGGCTGCCTAATTCGCGCTGCAATACGTAGTCAGCGAAGCCGCTGATAAGCTCCCTGCCGCTTGGCGCGCGGAACCCGACGGAGTAGTTCATCGAGTTTTCCAGCGAATAGCCTTCGTGCGGGAAGCCCGGCGGAATGTACAGGATATCGCCCGGCTCAAGCTCTTCATCAATGATGCCATCGAACGGCTCGACCTGAAGTAAGTCCGGGTGCGGGCAGTGCTGCTTCATCGGCACTTTTTCGCCCACGCGCCAGCGGCGGCGGCCAACGCCCTGAATGATAAACACGTCGTACTGGTCGAGGTGCGGGCCAACGCCGCCGCCGGGTACCGAAAAGGAGATCATCAGATCGTCGATACGCCAGTCGGGCAGGGCGCGGAACGGGCGCATCAGCTCGGCGCTTGGCGCATGCCAGTTATTCACCGCCTGCACCAGCAGTGACCAGTTGTTTTCGCCGAGATGATCGTAGCTCTGGAACGGGCCGTGGCTGACCTGCCATTTCCCTTCTTCATGGCTCACGAGGCGGCTGTCCACCTCGTTTTCCATGGCAAGGCCTGCCAGTTCATCCGGGGAGAGCGGGTCGATAAAGTTCTTGAAGCCGCGTTTTAACACTACCGGGCGTTTTTGCCAGTAGCGCTCGATAAAATCGGGCCAGTTTAAATCCAGGGTGTATTCCATTGTTGTTATCCGGCAGGTGAACCTGACCGGATTATAACGGATGGGGGGAGCGTTTACGGGAGTATTTTCAATCTTCTTCCCGGTCTGGACGCTGGCGCGCAAAAATGACTTCCATGCGCACGCCGCCCAGCTCGCTGGTGTCTGGAACGATTTCGCCGTCATATTGTTCGACGATTTCACGCGCCACCGACAGGCCCACGCCCTGGCCCGGCCGCAGCGTATCAGCCCGCTGCCCGCGATCAAAAACAATCGCGCGCTTGCTTTCCGGTATGCCGGGGCCGTCGTCCTCAACGTAGAGGTGAAGCGTGTCGTCGAGCTGGCGAGCGGTGATTTCCACGAACTCCAGGCAGTACTTGCAGGCGTTGTCCAGCACGTTGCCCATCACTTCCATAAAGTCGTTTTTCTCGCCGCTGAAGGTGATTTCCGGGGAGATATCCAGCGTGATGTTAACGCCCTTATGCTGGTAAACCTTATTCAGCGCGGAGCACAGGTTATCCAGCAGCGGCGCAACGGAATGCAGCTCGCGGCTTAGCAGCGCGTTGTTGCCGCGCATGCTGGCACGATGCAGGTAGTAGCCGATCTGCTGGGAAATACGGCTGATTTGCTCAAGCATTACCGGCTCGGCATCTTCCACGCTCAGCTTCTGCGTGCGCAAAGAACGCAGCGTGGTTTGCAGCACCGCCAGCGGCGTCTTCAGGCTGTGGGTCAGGTCGGTAAGCGTGGTGCGATATTTGTCATAGCGCTCGCGCTCGGTGCGCAGCAGGCGATTGAGGTTTCTGACCAGGCTCGTCAGCTCGCGCGTGGTTTGCGGGTTGAGGCTATCGCGATCGTGCTTTTCAAGCTCGCGCACTTCCTTCGCAAGCGCGGCTATCGGGCGCAGGCTCCACCACGCCGCTCCCCACAAAAGTGGAACAACCAGCAGGAGATTGGCGAGCAGGACGTAGATAAACCAGTCCAGCACCTTGTCCGAGTTGTTAAGCTCGTTGGGAATGGTGTCGACCACGACGATGGTCAGCGCGGGCATGCGGGCGGTCGCGGGGTATTTATTTATCGCCACCGAGTGGGTCATGTCGTATTCGTCGTCGCCGTCGTAATAATCCTTCAGCTCTTTTTTAAGGCGCTGGTTTTCCCCGAGCAGCATGTCGCTGGTGGCGTAATTGAATTCGATCTCCTGAAAACCATCCCTGTTTAGCCACTCTTTTTTAATCTGCTTTTCGACGGCGGGCACGCTGCGCTGCGTCCACAGCAGCTTGCCCTTTTCGTCGTAGATGAGCGTCATGGTAGGCGTTTTCAGATTGAGCTGCTCGGGCCACTCGATGTTCAGCTTGCCGTCTTTCCATACCGCGAGGGTGTAATAGAGATTGCTTTCACCGCGCAGCAGCCGGAAGGTGGTTTTGTCAAAGCTGACGCTGTAACCCACCATCGCCACCACGCCGTAGGCGAGGGAAAGCACCAGCACGACGACGGCGGTGGCGAGCAAAAAGCGTACCCGCAGCGACAGCGGGAAAAAGTGGCGAAGAAACGTCATGTTAGCGCAGGTCGAAACGGTAGCCCTGGCCCCGCACCGTGGTGATCACATCCTGCGGATGTTCGGCCTGGATTTTTTTACGCAGGCGGCCCATTAGCACGTCAATGGTGTGGCTTTCGCGCAGCTCCGCATCCGGATAAAGCTGCAGCATCAGAGAGTCTTTGCTCACGACTTTCCCCGCGTTGCGGATAAGCGTTTCCATAATGGTGTATTCAAACGCCGTCAGCTTGATGAGATTGTCGTTGATGGACAGTTCGCGGCGGGATAAATCCACCTGGAAAGGCGGCATGGAAATGAGCTGGGAGGCAAGCCCGCTGTTGCGGCGCATCAGCGCCTGCATACGCGCGACCACCTCTTCAAGATGGAAGGGCTTGGTCACGTAGTCATCCGCGCCCGCGCCCAGCACCTCGACCTTATCCTGCCAGCCTTCGCGGGCGGTTAAGACAAGGATCGGAATGGTGACGTCGTGCCCGCGCCAGCGGCGGATCAGGCTCATGCCGTCTTCGTCCGGCAGGCCCAGATCGACGATAGCAATATCCGGCGTGTGCTCATTTAAGAAGTAGTCCGCTTCTTTTGCATCTTCAGCGGCGTCGACCTGATGGCCGGCTTCACGTAGCTGCACCTTTAAGTGGTGACGTAGCAGGGCATTATCTTCCACAACTAAAACGCGCATCCCATATCCTCTATGTCAAATGTCCTTGATAGTTTAACGCTAATTATCGGGGAGGAGGAGTAAACAACGGATAAACGGCAAAGATCTGGCTGGCGGGTGGACGCGATGCCACCCGCCGGAGGGGGGGGAAGCTTACTTCAGTTCATCAACCATGGTGATAGCGCGGCCGATATAGTTGGCTGGCGTCATCGCTTTCAGACGTGTTTTTTCGTCTTCCGGCAGCTCCAGGCTGTCGATAAACTGCTTCATGCCTTCGGCGTCAACGCGCTTGCCGCGGGTCAGCTCTTTGAGCTTCTCGTAAGGCTTCTCAATGCCGTAGCGGCGCATCACGGTTTGAATCGGCTCGGCCAGCACTTCCCAGTTGAGATCCAGCTCGGCCAGCAGGCGGTCGCGGTTCACTTCCAGCTTGCTTACGCCTTTCAGCGTTGACTGGTAGGCAATCAGCGCATAGCCAATACCCACGCCGAGGTTACGCAGCACGGTAGAGTCCGTCAGGTCGCGCTGCCAGCGGGAAACCGGCAGCTTGCTCGCCAGGTGTTGCAGCATGGCGTTGGACAGGCCCAGGTTGCCTTCGGAGTTTTCGAAGTCGATTGGGTTAACCTTGTGCGGCATGGTGGATGAGCCGATTTCGCCCGCGATGGTTTTCTGCTTGAAGTGGTTCAGGGCGATGTAGCCCCACACGTCGCGGTCGAAGTCGATAAGAATGGTGTTGAAGCGCGCCATGCAGTCGAACAGTTCGGCGATGTAGTCGTGCGGCTCGATCTGCGTGGTGTACGGGTTCCACTGGATGCCCAGAGAGGTAACGAACTCTTCGCTAAACTGGTGCCAGTCAACTTCCGGGTAGGCGGCGATGTGGGCGTTGTAGTTGCCTACCGCGCCGTTAATTTTGCCGAGGATTTCTACCTTTTCCAGCTGACGGAACTGGCGTTCCATACGATAGGCCACGTTCGCCATCTCTTTACCCATGGTCGACGGCGTTGCCGGCTGGCCGTGGGTGCGGGAAAGCAGCGGGATGTCACGGTACTGCACCGCCAGGTCTTTCACCGCATCGATGAGTTTGCGCCAGTACGGCAGCACCACTTCACGGCGGGCCGTTTCCAGCATCAGCGCGTGGGAGAGGTTGTTGATATCTTCGGAAGTGCAGGCGAAGTGAATAAATTCGGACACCGCGTGCAGGGCAGGCACCGACTCAACCTTTTCCTTCAGGAAATATTCAACGGCTTTCACGTCGTGGTTGGTGGTGCGTTCAATGGTTTTGATGCGCGCGGCATCTTGTTCATTGAATTCGGCAACGATCTTATCGAGGTAACCGTTTGCGTCTGCATCAAAAGCAGGAACTTCCCTGATCGCTGAGTGCGCGGCTAATTTTTGCAGCCAACGTACTTCAACCTGTACGCGAAATTTCAGCAGGCCGAACTCGCTGAAAATAGCGCGCAGAGCGCTGACTTTATCGCCGTAGCGTCCATCTACGGGGGAAACGGCGGTCAGTGAGGATAATTCCATAAGTTACAACTCCGTAAGAGGTTAACAATGAGCAAGAATTTGTTTTGCCTGCGTGCACAGGCGATTACGAGAAAACATGAGCTGCAGTCGGCCACCGCCGACCTGATGCCACAGCACGGCGGCGCGGATGCCCGCCAGCAGCGAGGCGCGAACTTTGCTCTGCACCTGCGGGCTTTGCAGTACGGCAGGGGAGCCGGTGACCTGAATACGCGGCCCGAGCGGGCTGATAACGTCGACGTAGATACCGGCCATGGCGCTCAGCAGCGTGTCGGATTCGAGGTCGAAATGTTCGAGCTGGCGTTGCAGCCCGGCAATGCTTGAGCCCAGCTTGTCCATCGCGCCTTTGCTGCCGTGCAGCTTGCGCTCCAGCACCATCAGGCTCAGGGTATAGCGCGTTAGCTCGGCGTTAAGCCCCTGGCGACTGCTGGCATTGAGTACGCCGAGCAGCGTTTCCAGGCCGAGCTTTAGGTTGGCTTCGCTGCCGCCGAAGACGCTCAGCGTCGAGCCGGGGTTTAAATCGATAACACTGTTGAGCGAAACATGCAGCGCGTCGGAGTCGCAGTGACCCTGGTGGGCAAGCTGCTGAACCAGACGGGCAGACTGGCAAATCCCTGCCAGCGCGAGAGTAATGTCGAAGTAATTCTTAGCCACAGTGTTTCGTCCTTGTACGCAATTAGTCGATGAGCGGCAGACGCTGCTCAATGATGCCGCCGCCCAGGCACACTTCGCCGCTGTAGAATACCGCGGACTGGCCTGGGGTCACCGCCGCAACCGGCTCTTCGAATCGCACTTCAATGCGATCCGCGTCCAGCGGGGTGATGGTGCAAGGAATGTCCGTCTGGCGATAGCGCGTTTTTACCGTGCAGCGAAGCTGCGCGGTCAGCGTTTCGCGGTCGACCCAGTGCAGCTGTTGTGCAATCAGGCCAACGGACATCAGGCGCGGGTGGTCATGGCCCTGGGCAACAACCAGAATATTGTTCTCAACGTCTTTGTCGACCACGTACCAAGGATCTTCGCTGCCTTCTTTCGTACCGCCGATACCCAGGCCTTTACGCTGGCCGAGGGTGTGGTACATCAGGCCCTGGTGTTCGCCAATGGTTTCTCCGTCAACCGTCACGATAACGCCTGGCTGAGCGGGCAGGTAGCGGCCAAGGAACTCGCGGAATTTGCGCTCGCCGATAAAACAGATGCCGGTGGAGTCTTTTTTCTTCGCGGTGATAAGGTCTAGCTCTTCGGCGATGCGGCGCACTTCAGGCTTTTCAAGTTCGCCGACCGGGAACAGGCTTTGCGCGATTTGCTCGTGACCCAGCGTATAGAGGAAGTAGCTTTGGTCTTTGTTGCCGTCCAGGCCGCGCAGCAGCTGGCTTTTGCCGTTAACATCCGCACGGCGCACGTAGTGGCCGGTGGCGATGTAATCCGCACCTAAATCTTCTGCGGCGAATTCCAGGAAGGCTTTAAATTTGATCTCTTTGTTGCACAGGATATCCGGGTTTGGCGTGCGTCCGGCCTTGTACTCTTCGAGGAAGTGCTCGAAGACGTTATCCCAATATTCGGCAGCAAAGTTTACGGTGTGCAGTTCAATGCCGAGCTTGTCACAGACGGCCTGCGCATCTGCTAAATCGGCGGCTGCGGTGCAGTACTCCTCGCCATCATCCTCTTCCCAGTTCTTCATGAACAGGCCTTCCACTTTGTAACCCTGTTGTTGCAACAGATAGGCGGAAACGGAGGAATCAACACCGCCGGACATCCCGACGATTACTTTTTTCTGGCTGTTATCAGACATGGAGTTACTCACGACATTGAACTTAAAGGCGGCGTATTCTAGCACGCATCCCCGCACCTGGCACCCTTAACTAAAGGGCCAGTTGAACGCGCCGAGCATGCTGAGCGGATAGCGTTCGGCGCGCTGATAGCAGCGAATGCTTTCGGCAACCAGCGGCGAGCGTAAATTATCTGCGTTAACAATTTGTTGCGCATCAAGCCACAGGCAGCGGTCGATATCACTATCGTGCGGCGTGGTGGGCAGCTCTTCTTCAAGATCGATAGCAAACAAAAAACGCAGGAACGGGGTTTTATCCGGTGCAATCCACTGGTGCATGCGGATAAGCGTTTGCGGTTCGGCACGGATGCCCGTTTCTTCATACAGTTCGCGGCTCGCGGCCTGTACCAGCGTTTCGTCTGCTTCAAGATGCCCGGCTGGCTGGTTCCATAACGCTTTGCCGTTAATCGTTTCTTCTACTACTAAAAATTTCCCCTGCGCCTGCACGACGCAGGCCACGGTTACATGCGGCTTGAACAAGGCCCGCTCCTTTTAAAGTGGTTTATTAATGCGGCTATAAATATCATCGAGCTGCTGCAGGCGCTCGTCGTAACGCTTTGTCAGACACGCCTTATCTTTGCCGCACTGCTGGCGGGATTTCAGCCAGGCGCGCTGGCCGTCCTGCATTTCTCCGCGTGCGCCCATCGCAAACAGCCCTTTCAAAAAGGTGTATTTGGTGGCGAGCTGCACGTCTTTGTCATTCAGGTCACGGTTGGCACAAATCGTTTTTTCATCCGCTGCCTTTGCTTTATTGCAGTCAAAACTGGCGGCGGTGGCCTGCAGGCTCACGCCGGTGAGCAAAAGCACGGATAACAGGATAGCTTTCATTTTTTACTCCGCTAATTTGATTTCACGCCATTCGCCGTTTGCCAGCCCGTCCAGAGAGTACGGCCCCATCGCATAGCGAATCAGACGCAGAGTAGGATAGCCTACGTGCGCGGTCATGCGGCGCACCTGGCGATTGCGCCCCTCATAAAGGGTGACTTTTATCCAACTGGTGGGGATGGCTTTGCGTTCGCGAATCGGCGGATTGCGCGGCCACAGCCACTCCGGCTCGTCAACCAGCTCGATTCCGGCGGGCTGGGTGGGGCCATCGTTTAGCTCCACGCCCGTGCGTAATGCGGCCAGCGCTTCTTCGGTCGGCGCACCTTCAACCTGCACAAAGTAGATCTTCCCGGTGCGTTTGCCCGGCTGTGTGAGCTGCGCCTGCAGCGGGCCGTCGTTGGTGAGCACCAGCAGACCTTCACTGTCGCGATCCAAGCGGCCTGCGGCATAAATACCTTGTAACGGGATGTAATCTTTCAGCGTGGTGCGCCCAGATTCGTCGGTGAACTGCGGTAGCACATCGTAGGGTTTATTGAAGATAACCAGCCGCTTCGGTCCAGCGTTCGGCTTTTTTTTAGCGGTGCGTCGGCTGCTGAATCGTTCAACTTGGTGATTTCTAAAAGAAGTTTTGTTCATAGTGTTTTCAGGCTGGGTGGATTGACGCATTATAACGGAAATTCATGAGTGATTGGCGCGGGCCTGATATTCGAGTAGTATGAGCTCGCATATTACAAATCATTAACAAAAAACCAGAAGCGCTCGAAGGAGAGGTTAATGGAAAGCAAAGTAGTAGTTCCGGCGGAAGGTAAGAAGATCACCCTGCAAAATGGCAAACTGAACGTTCCTCACAACCCAATCATTCCTTTTATTGAGGGTGACGGTATCGGTGTAGACGTAACGCCAGCCATGATCAAAGTGGTGGATGCCGCCGTGGAGAAGGCCTACAAAGGCGAGCGGAAAATTTCCTGGATGGAAATCTACACCGGCGAAAAATCTACCCAACTGTATGGCCAGGACGTCTGGCTGCCAGAAGAAACTCTGGATCTGATTCGTGACTACCGCGTTGCCATCAAAGGCCCGCTGACTACCCCGGTCGGTGGCGGTATTCGTTCTCTGAACGTTGCGCTGCGTCAGCAGCTTGACCTGTACGTGTGCCTGCGCCCGGTGCGCTACTACCAGGGCACGCCAAGCCCGGTTAAACACCCAGAGCTGACCAACATGGTTATCTTCCGTGAAAACTCTGAAGATATCTATGCGGGCATCGAGTGGAAGGCCGACAGCGCCGAAGCAGAAAAAGTTATCAAATTCCTGCGCGATGAAATGGGCGTGACGAAAATTCGTTTCCCAGAGCATTGCGGTATCGGCATCAAGCCTTGCTCCGAAGAAGGCACCAAGCGCCTGGTTCGTGCGGCCATCGATTACGCAATCACCAACGACCGTGATTCAGTGACCCTGGTGCACAAAGGCAACATCATGAAATTCACCGAAGGCGCTTTTAAAGACTGGGGTTACCAGCTTGCGCGCGAAGAGTTCGGAGGTGAGCTGATCGATGGCGGCCCGTGGGTGAAGATCAAGAACCCAAACACCGGCAAAGAGATCGTTGTTAAAGACGTTATCGCCGACGCATTCCTGCAGCAGATTCTGCTGCGCCCGGCGGAATACGACGTGATTGCCTGTATGAACCTGAACGGCGACTACATCTCCGACGCCCTGGCAGCCCAGGTTGGCGGTATCGGTATCGCACCAGGTGCTAACATCGGTGACGAATGCGCGCTGTTTGAAGCCACCCACGGCACCGCACCAAAATACGCAGGCCAGGATAAGGTGAACCCAGGTTCCATTATCCTTTCCGCGGAAATGATGCTCCGTCATATGGAATGGTTCGAAGCGGCAGACCTGATCGTGAAAGGTATGGAAGGCGCGATTAACGCTAAAACCGTAACCTACGATTTCGAACGCCTGATGGAAGGTGCTAAGCTCTTGAAATGCTCAGAGTTTGGTGACGCTATCATTAAAAACATGTAATCAGATTTTCTGAATGCGTGACGAACGGGAACCTGACGGTTCCCGTTTTTTTTATCATTATTCGAAATGAAACGATCGGGATGAACGGGCGCAAGCAGGGGTAATCAGATCGGCTAGTAAATTGGCATAATAAGTTCCGCCCCCTGGTTTTTGATATTGCCCACTGCTTTGCTCACGGGGTGCCACAGAAATTTATCTGCTTCTACCGCACCCTCTTCTGTAATATCCTCGGCCTCTTTGCCACCGACATCCGGCTTCATCCATTCACGCGCCGCCTGAGGAGTCAGAACCAGAGGTCGACGATCGTGAATATCAATCAGGCCCTTGTCTGCCGCCGCGGTAACAATTAAAAAACCTTCCGATTCACTACCTCGTTCGTAGGGCGTACTGCCAATCGCCGCCATGAAAATGGGCTGACCGTCTGCGCGATGAATGAAGTAAGGCTGTTTTTTGTCGCCTTCCTTTTTCCATTCAAACCAGCCGTCGGCAAAGACGATTGCGCGGCCATGCTGCCAGAGCGGTTTAAACATCCTGCTGGTGGCCGCAGTTTCTACTCGCGCATTGATAAGCGGTGGTTTATCCCACCATCCGGGCGCGTAAGCCCACATGACCGGATCAAGGTGCAGCTTTTCATCGCGTTCAGAAAGTATCAATACACGGGTGCCTGGCGCCACGTTGTAGCGCCCGATGGGTTCGGGATCATAGGGGATGTCGCGCTCTGCTTCTTCTGCAAGATAAGCAAGATACTCTTCGCGTGTCTGGGCCTGGGCAAATCGTCCACACATATTCACCTCCGGTAGAACTAAAAGTATAGGGCAGCTGGCGTAAGCTGAATGATTAGCTGTTAGAGAGAAATGACACTGATTTTCTGAGAAAACGTCTGCGGCTTACCGTTTTTGATTTGGGTAGAAAGAAAATTGAGGTTTGAAAAAGGAATCCGGCGGGGGGTTATGCAATATGGAACGAAGGAGCCGCAAATGCGGCCCCAGACGATTACTTACGGCCAATCAGAAAACCGATGACAACGCCAACCGCACCGACGATGGCAAGGCCACTCAGTGGATTTGAGGTTACCTGATCCCTGACCGAGTCAGCGGCATCGCGAGCGGCATAGCTAGCCTGCGAGGCGTATTTGCGAGCGGCACCCTGAACGGTGTCGTCATGGCGGTTAGTCGCACGGCCAAAGGTTTCCTGCACTTTACCCGCTGCTTCGTTCACTTTATCTTCCGTTTTTTCGAACATATTTAGCTGACTCCTGAGTTAGACATTCACTTTTAGTATAGACGGGCTACGGGATTTGCCAGGGCGCTGCGGGGTTTAAGTGCCTGAATGTGACGTTTTTAAGACGAATACGAAAAGTCCGGCCTGTAAATCCGTCCGGGAAGATGTGAAGCCGTTAAGAAATAATTAAGATCTCACCGTTACGCTACTCGTGGCTAAACAACAATAAACAATATGGAGATCGCGATGACGATTCAAAAAACAACTTTGGCATTACTCCTGCTGGCAGCTCCGGCATTTTCAGCGCTTGCTCAGGCACCGCTAACCGGCTGTGAAGCCAAAAAAGCCGACATCCAGCAGCAGATTGTTTACGCGAAAGCGCACAGCAACGCGCATCGTGTTGCTGGTTTAGAGAAAGCCTATTCAGAGGTGGTCGCCCACTGTACGGATGAATCATTAAAAGCCGAGCGTGAAGCGGACGTTCGCGAGAAGCAGCAGAAGGTTGCAGACAGAACGCAGGAATTGGCGGAAGCGAAGGCCAGCGGGCGGGCCGATAAGATTCAAAAGAAAGCCGACAAGCTCGCAGACGCGGAACAAGAACTGGCCGAAGCGAAGGCTAAGCTCACGCAATAATCGGGTAGCCGTGGCCCCGCGTTTATCGGCACAGGCGCGCTTAAGCAGTTGAAAGAGCGAGCGACGATTGACGCGGGTCAAAATCGGCCAATCTAATTGATAATATATGCTTTATTTTTAATCGAACGGTATCAGGGGCAATTGCATCCCTCAGGGAGTTTGTGTAGGATGCGCCCCTATGCCGACTTAGCTCAGTAGGTAGAGCAACTGACTTGTAATCAGTAGGTCACCAGTTCGATTCCGGTAGTCGGCACCATTTCTCTTCTGCTATATCCAACCCTGCATACTCGCAACCCAAACCACGATGGCGACGACAATTAAAACTATCGTTGTTTTTCTCATGTCTATTCCTCGGTCACCAGCCAAAAATCCGCTTCGTCGAACATCTCTTCAACCAGACGGTTAATCTTTTCTTTCTCATTTTTGGTGCAGTCGCTGTTAACGGCGTTCGCCTGCATCGGCTTAACCTTAACGTCTGCTTCCGGGAAGATTTCATGCACCCGGCGGGTAAGCTCCGCAAGAATCTTTTCATTTGCGCCCGGCAGGCCTGCCACGTTTCGTTTGTCGTAAACCAGTTCAACGTACATTGTGAATCCCTTTTGCGAAAACTGTATTTATATACAGTAAAATGGTGAAAATGCAAGGATTATGAAAGATCTAAGCGATTGGCGGGCGCCTAACGCCCGCTTACCCGTTATGACCTTGATTTAGTTAGCAGTCGAATAGCCAAACCGCCGCCTGCGGCAAGCGTGGCAAGCGCAACCATGCCCGACCAGCCAAAGTTCTCGAGCGCTTTGCTCCCAAGCGCCGCGCCTGCCGCCATGCCGATAAAAACAACGGTAAACATGATGGCGTTCAGGCGGCTGCGGGCGGCCGGGTTAATGGCGTAGATAATCGTCTGGTGCGCGACTAAAGACGCCTGAATGCCGAGGTCAAAGCCAATCGCGCTGATGACGATGACCGTAAGCTGGGCCGAAACCGGCAGCAGCGGCATCACAAACATCAGGGCAAAGGAGGCTACCACAATCGCCGAGGCCACCTGGGTGACGAAGTTAGCGCCGCGACGGTCGGCAAGCGCTCCCGCAAGCGGCGCAGCCAGCGCGACGGTCGGCAAGCGCTCCCGCAAGCGGCGCAGCCAGCGCGCCGGCGGCACCCGCCAGGCCAAAAGCACCGGCAACCGCGCTGCCAAGGTGATAGCGTTCGGCAAGCATGATGGCGAGCGTTGACCAGAACGCGCTAAAGGCAACCGACAGCAGGCCCTGGGCGAGCGCGGCGCGGCGAAGGGCCGGGTAGGCCATCCACAGCTTGCCCAGCGAACCTAAAAGCGCTGGGTAGCGCAACGTCGTTTCAGGTTTAAAAGAGGGCAGTGCGCGCCAGATGGCAAGCGTGATAACCCCAACGCCCGCCGCCGCAATCGCATAAACGCTACGCCAGCCAAAAAGCTCGGCGACGACGCCGCTAAACACGCGCGATAAAAGAATGCCCGCCAGCAGACCGGTCATCACCATCCCTACCGTTTTGCCTCTGCTGCTGTCGGAAGAGAGGGTTGCCGCCGCCGGAATAATATCCTGCGCCACCGTCGCCAGCAGGCCAATCGCCAGGCTGCTCAGCAGCAGAAGGTGCCATGTTGAGGCGAATCCGCAGAGCAGCAGGGTCAAGGTCAGAAGCAATCCTTTTACGAGGATAATGCGGCGGCGGTCAAAGCGGTCGCCCAGCGGGGCGAGCAGCAGAATCCCCAGCGCATAGCCTATTTGGGTGAGCATCGGAACCAGCCCAATATCGCTAACGCCGGTTTTGAACGCGGTGCCGATAATGCCCAGCATCGGCTGGCTGTAATAAATCGAGGCCACGCTCAGGCCCGCCCCGGCGGCAAGAAGAAAAACAATTTTGTTCGACAGCGTGCCGCCTACGGCGGGCGTTGCGTCTGGTGTGGCTGAAAGCTGGCTCATAACGGTTCGTTCCGAGAGTGTGGGTGTGGGGCCATTCTTCACGATTCTGAACATACGCTGTAGCCCCCGCGAGCGTAAAACTGTTATACACTTGGCGCATGAACAAAAAGATTATTCAGACCGGCGACCGCATAGCCCTGCTGCAAACCTTCGTGCGTATCGTGGAGAGCGGCAGTCTATCGGCTGCCGCAGCGCAGCTGGGAACGTCGCAGCCCACCATCAGCCGCCGGCTGCAGGGGCTGGAACAGGCGCTCGGCGTTAAGCTCATCCAGCGCACCACCCATACCATGAAGCTGACGGACGACGGCGAACGCTGCTATCAGCACGCGCGCAGGCTGATTGAAAACTGGCAAATCATGGAGGATGAGGTCAGCGCCGCGCGGGATGAGCCGGTCGGGGTATTGCGCGTTCGCGCGCCGCACGCCTTTGGGCAGGATCAGATGATTGCGCCGCTGGGCGACTATCTGGGCCGCTATCCGCAAATGCGCATCGAATGGATACTCAACGATCGTTCGCCAGACTTTATTCTCGAAGGCGTAGACTGCGCGATCCATGTTGGCGCAGTTACCGATCCCAACGTGGTGGCGGTTTTACTGGCCGAGGTGCCGCGCATCGTTGTTGCCGCTCCCTCGCTGTTGGCGAACAGCGCGGTGGTTGAGGATGTGGCGAACCTCGCCGACCTGCCGTGGATTGCGCTCAACACGTTTTATCGCAATGAGGTCGTCCTGCACCATCTGGCGAGCGGAGAAACCGCCCGGTTTGCTATCTCACCAAGGTTGAGCACCGACAGTCTGTACGCGGTACGCAAGGCGGCGCTAAACGGGCTTGGCGTTGCAATGGTTTCATCCTGGGTGGTGCAGGACGATCTGCAAGAGGGCGCTTTGCAGCATTTGTTGCCCGACTGGCAGGCCGCGCCGCTGCCGATTTATCTCCTTTACCCTTACGCGAGCTACTATCCGGCTCGCTTAAGGAAATTTATTGAGATGATGAAGGCGGTGATGCCCAGCCTTACTGGGACTAGGCCTGCAGGCGTGATAAACGAAGCGGCAACAAGGACATAGACAGGCGGTCGGGGAAAATAAGTCTTGCTAAGGGGGGATAGGCATGCGTAAATGCGCCATCGGTTTGGAACACAGACCTTATGAAAGCAGTTTTAGTAAAGCAGTTCACCATAGATACCCTTCTTCGTGAGTCTCCTCCTAAGTGCCTGAATAAGAAACGATCTGCAATACAGACCACGTTCGCCATGTTAAATGGCCAAATATATTGAGGAAGTATCTATGTCTAATAAAATGACTGGTTTAGTAAAATGGTTTAACGCTGAAAAAGGCTTCGGCTTCATCACTCCTGACAACGGTAGCAAAGATGTGTTCGTACACTTCTCTGCCATCCAGAGCAATGATTTCAAAACTCTGGACGAAGGTCAGAAAGTTGAGTTCTCTATCGAGAACGGCGCTAAAGGCCCAGCAGCAGCAAACGTAGTTGCTCTGTAAGTCTTAAGACGCTCGCTGTTTTCAGCGAATAAAAAACCCGCCGATGGCGGGTTTTTGCGTTTCTGGGACCGTACTTACCCGCGCGCATTTTTGCCTAATCTGCAAATTGCGGCTACGCTTAAAGTGAAAATTGATTTTCATTACAAGCAGTTGGATTTTTTTTGAACAGGAGAGTTTATGGGCTTTTGGCGCGTAGTTATCACGATTTTGCTTCCCCCCCTTGGCGTACTTATCGGTAAAGGGTTTGGCTGGGCATTCATTCTGAATATTATTCTGACCCTGCTGGGCTACATTCCAGGGCTGATTCACGCGTTTTGGGTACAAACCCGGGATTGATTTACACCACTCCGCTTTTAGCAGAACCCGCTTCGGCGGGTTTTTCGTTTTTATCAGCCGCAACGGTTTACATTTTCACCTAAGAATGTTCTGATATTTCGCGTTTTAAACAGAGCAAGAGATGTGACATGTTTCAGCTAAAACCGGGCGCGCTGGCGATGATTATCGGCGCTCGTACCGACAGGGGTCGGATCAATATTGGCAAGGCCGTCGAGCTGTTTGGTTTATGCCTGCCGGGCGAGCGTTTTGTGAATCCGGTGACGGGCGTGGTGACGCAGCTGCCGCTGGAGGCGAACTATCCGCTTTGGCTGGTAACCGGCGATGTTGTCGCGTTTGACGGACGTGCGGGCTATGCCTTCGTTCGCGCGGAACATCTTATGCCGCTCGATAAGCCTTCGGTAACCCAGGCCGATGAAAAACAGGCGGTGCGTTAATCTGCCAGACGGCGTAGAAAGTCTGCTAACACCAGGGCGTGGTTTTGCTCGGTATTTTTTGCGCCGTAGAGCAGGGTGACCGTTTCATTTTTAGCGCGTTCCGCCAGGGCTTTTGCCGCCTCGCCGGAGTCCTGCAGCTCACGCCGATAATCCTCACTGAACGTTTTAAAATCGAGAGTTTCGCCGTGGAAGGCTTTGCGCAGCTCCGTTGACGGGGCGAGGCCTTTTGCCCACTCGTCGTAATGCAGATCGGTTTTCTTAACGCCGCGCGGCCACAGGCGGTCTACCAGCACGCGGTAGCCGTCGTCTGCCGCGGGCTGTTCGTAAACGCGTTTACAGCGAATCATGCTGCCTCCTCATCCAATTCTTCTATCCGTCTTATCAGCGCGGGAAGCTGGTGCTCGGCAAACACCTCTATGCCGTGCTGGCGAAGCAGCGCCGCCGCCACGCCCTCGCCGGGCAGCGTTTTGCCCTGAAACTGCCCATCGTAGATTTTCTGGCTGCCGCAGGTAGGGCTGCCGTCGGTCATCAACGCAAAACGACAGCCGTTTTCCTGCGCGGTTTTAAGGGCTAGCCAGGCGGCGAGAAGATAGGCTTCCGTGACGTCGCTGCCGTCGCTTTCCCGTATTCTTGCTTCGCCCTCAAGCGCGGCCGAACCGTCGCCACCGGCGAGCTCCGCCGGTAAGCGCGGCGTGACCAGCCCAGCGGCAAGCTCGGGGCAGTGGGTCACCAGGCGCTGCTCCCGCTGCCAGCGTTCTAACGCGCAGGCGACCAGCGGTTTATCGCTGCCGTTGTAGCGAACTTTGAAGCCCATCAAACAGGCGCTGACCAGAATTTTTGCTTTCATTGCGTAAGGCTTTTGCGGGGTGGGTGACTACGGTACTACAAGGCGCTTATCGGTTTCCACCCCTGCCAATTTTTGGCGTTGTCAGGCTGCTACGATGCGTCTATTCTATGCTTCCTTATGTTGTTCCCTGCTTGCAAACATAAGGATAATCAAACAAATGCCCGCATCCCCCCTTAAATCCACGCTTCGTATCGCTTTGGTCGGTGATTTTAATCCGGCGGTTATCGCACATCAGGCTATTCCACTGGCGTTAGACAACGCGGCGGCGGCCGTGGGCGTGACGGCAGACTACGACTGGCTTCCTACCCCCGAAGTGACCAGCCCGGAAGACCTTGTTGGCTATGACGCCATCTGGTGCGTTCCGGCCAGCCCTTATCAGAACGATGACGGCGCGTTTCTGGCGATCCGCTACGCGCGTGAAAACGCCGTGCCCTTCCTCGGCACCTGCGGCGGCTTTCAGTATGCGATTGTTGAATACGCCCGTAACGTGATGGGCTGGGATGATGCGGGGCATGCGGAAACGGAAAGCGCGGGAAGGCTGGTGATCTCGCCGCTGGCCTGTTCGCTGGTAGAAAAATCAGACGCGATTAATCTCGCCGATGGCTCCATCGTCGCGCGTGCCTACAGCAAGAAAAGCATCGAAGAGGGCTACCACTGCAATTACGGCATCGCGCAACTGTTTGCCGAGGCGCTTGAACACCAGCCGCTGAAGGCAACGGGCTGGGACAATCAGGGCGAAATCCGCGCCGTTGAGCTGACCGATCACCCGCTCTTTGTCGGCACCCTGTTCCAGCATGAGCGCAATGCGTTAAAAAACCAGCCAGCGCCGCTGGTTGAGGCTTTGCTTCGCGCCGCGCAAAAATAAATAAGCTAGCGCCACCCCGTGAAATTGGGAATGGCGCTATCGAGTTTCGTTAGGCCTTCGCCTTTTCCGCCGCGCCAATCTCAGCGTTGCGGCCCGCCCAGGCACCAAATACCGCCATCACAACCGAGAGTAACGCGCATCCCAGCAGCGGCAGGCCCCAGCTACCTGAAACGTCGTGGATTTTTCCCATTACCGGCGGCCCGAAGGCGGCAAGCAGGTAGCCCACGCACTGCGCCATGCCCGACAGCGCCGCCGCCTGGTGCGCGGAGCCGGTGCGCAGGCCGATGAACGACAGGCCAAGGATCATCGCCGCACCCGACCCAAAGCCGCCGATGCAAATCCAGACGCTGGCGTAGTCCGGCAGCAGCCACAGGCCGAGCGCGCTCGTACACCACATCATCGCCATCAGGACGGCAATGCCGCGCTGATCCTTCAGGCGGCTCAGCATCAGGCCAATGATCAGGCCCGGAATCGCCGTCGCCAGCTGAAGCAGGCCGTGCAGGGAGCCCGCCTGCGCCTCGCTGTAGCCGTGGCTTATCAGTATCGACGGCAGCCAGCCGATAATCACGTAGTAGATAAGCGAGTTAATCCCGAGATACATCGTGACCTGCCAGGCGAGCGGCGAAGACCAGATGCCGCGGTTGTGCAAAGCGCCGCTGGCGCTCAGGTTCGCGGGAGTATGGTTTGCCAACTGGGGCAGCCACAGCACGAGCGCGATGAGCGGGAAAATCATCAGCGCCAGCATCGCGCCCTGCCAGCCGTAGCCGTGCAGCGCGATGGGCACCACCATCACCGAACCGATAGCGGCGGCAACGCCCATGGTCAGGGAGTACGCGCCCGTCAGGCGCGCCACCTGGCCTGGGAAATCCCGTTTGATTAGGCTCGGCAGCAGCACGTTACCCATGGCAATCCCGCAGCCGATAATCGCGGTGCCGACGTACAGCAGCGCCGTGCTGCCGGCCGAACGCAGGGCGATACCGGCGCAGATAATCAGCATCGCGCCAAACAGACTGCGCTCCGTGCCGAAGCGCCGGGCGATCCCCGCCGCCATCGGTGAGACAACGGCAAAGGCAAGCAGGGGCAGCGTGGTCAGCACGCCGGTTTGCGCGGTGGTTAAGCCAAAGGTATCGCGCACCATGTCCAGCAAAGGCGCGGCACCGGTAAAGGTTACGCGCAGGGTGGTGGCAATCATCAGAATACCGAGCAGCAGCAGGCCGTGCTTTTTTGTGCTCGCTGAAGGAGAAGTCGTCATATTTCGTATCCATTAAAATCGAGGCCTAAAGATACACGCTTCTGTAAGCGTTGAAATCAACGTAAAATGCCAGTTTATCCCTAAATTCGGACAGAATGATGGAGCGAGGACTCGCCCTCGAAGGGTTCGACCCGGACAGCAGCCCGCAGCCCGCGCAGGCCTTTCGCATTCGCGTGGCGGAAAGCGTCAAAGAGATCCCCTTTCACCAGCACCGCAAGGGGCAGCTGATCGTTGCCCTGCACGGCGGCATCACCTGCGAGGTAGAGCAGGCGATGTGGATGGTGCCGACGCAGTACGCGGTGTGGATCCCGGGCTCGATGCCCCACAGCAACCGCGCGACCACCAACGCGCGTATCTGCTTTTTGTTTATCGAACCCGGCGCGGTGACCATGCCGGACCAGTGCTGCACGCTTAAAATTTCCCCGCTGGTGCGCGAGCTGATACTGCACCTGGCGCAAAACCCGCACGATGAGGACCATACGCCCGCACGGCGGCGGCTGGTTCAGGTGCTGTTTGACGAATTGCCGCATCAGCCCGTGGAACAGCTGCGCCTGCCGATGTCCCGCCATCCAAAAATTCGCCTGATTGCCGAACGGCTGGCGAAGGATCCGCAGGAAAAAAGGACGCTGGCACAGTGGGCGTCGCAGCTTGCGATGAGCGAGCGGAACCTGGCCCGGCTGGTGGTGAAAGAGACGGGGCTTAACTTTCGCCGCTGGCGGCAGCAGCTCCAGCTCATCATTGCGCTTCGGCTGTTGATTGGCGGGGCAACGGTGCAGCAGGTAGCGGACGCGCTGGGGTACGAATCCACCAACGCGTTTATTACCATGTTCAAAAAGGCGCTGGGCACCACGCCGGGGCGATACCTGACGTCGCTAACGCCTTAGTAAGCGTTGTTCAGCCGGAATTGCGAAACGACTTCGCGCAGCCCGCGCGTTTGGTCGAGCAGGGATTCCGCCGCTGCCGCCGCCTGGTTAACCATCGCGGCGTTCTGCTGCGTGGTGACGTCCATTTGGCTAATCGCAATGCTGACCTGCGAAATCCCGCTGCTTTGCTCTTCGCTTGCGTGGGTTATCTCTGACATCAGCGTCGCCACGCGCTTCACGTCCATAACCGCGGTGTTGATGGTTTTCCCCGCCTCGTTCACCAGCGCGCTGCCTTGGGTGACCTGCGAAACGGAGTTTTCGATCAGCACCTTAATCTCTTTCGCTGCTCCCGCGCTGCGCTGCGCCAGGCTGCGAACTTCGCCTGCGACCACCGCAAATCCTCGTCCCTGGTCGCCCGCCCGTGCCGCTTCAACCGCCGCGTTGAGCGCGAGGATATTGGTCTGGAAAGCGATGCCGTCGATAACGCTGATGATGTCGGTGATTTTGCTTGCCGAGGCGGAGATATCGTCCATCGTCTGCACCACGCGGGCCACCACGGTTCCGCCCTGTTCTGCGCTGCGCGAGGCGGTTGCCGCAAGCAGGCTCGCGGACTGCGCGTTCTCGGCGTTCTGTTTCACCGTTGCGGTCATTTGCTCCATTGATGACGCCGTTTGCTCAAGCGCGCTGGCCTGCTCCTCGGTGCGCGACGCCAGATCCACGTTGCCGCTGGCGATTTCGCCCGAGCTGGTGGTAATGCTGTTGCTGGTTTCCCGGACGATATTAATGATCGTCGTCAGCTCTTGACACATGGTTCGCATGGCGGCCATCACGCTGTGCGTATCGCCGTCGCGTACCGGAACGGGGCGGGTCAGGTCGCCGCTCGCCACGGCGTTAGCGATTTCAGCCACCTGCGCAGGCTCCGCGCCCAGCGAGCGGAAGATGCTGCGATGAACCCAGTAGCCGATCAGCAGAAGCAGCAACACCGCAAGCCCTGAGCCGATAAGCTGCCATTTCACCGAGCTGCTGGTGCTGTTTCTCGCGTCTTCAACGGCGCCGTTAGCGTAGTCTGATGAATCTTTTACGAACGCGTTGATGCCCTTTTCATGGGCGAAGAAGTTCTTGTCGGCGGCCTTCAGGCGCTCGAAGAGCGGCGTCGGCGCGCCGCTGCGGATAAGCTCTATCAGATCGTGAGCGTCTGCGATCATCGCCACGCCCGCGCTGTACTGCGCGCCCAGCAGCTTTTCCTGAAGTTCAGGCGGCAGAACGCTTTTCCAGTAGTCGATTCTCTGGTGCCAGACGTTGCTCAGGCGCTTGATCTCCCGGTCTGCCTGATCGACCGTCAGGGTGCCTTCCACCACGCGCGAAAGCACCAGCCGCATTTCGATGAGGTAAACCGGCGCGGGGTGAATATCCGACACTAAATCCTTGGCCAGCATGCCGTTTGCCGTTTTTTGCGCGCTCTGGTGGCTGCCGTAAAGTGAAATAGCGGTCACCAGCGCGGACATCAGGACGGAACAGCAGATCAGTAACAATAAATTGTGGGTCAGTGATTTCATTTTGCCTCTCCTGTTAGCTGGCAAAGTTATCGGCGTGGGGGAAAAGAAACTTTTCGGGCCGATGTTAAAAACAATGCCTTCATCACAATTAATCGCCAAAAATAGTCAGTTTTTGTTTTTAAAAACAGTTTGTTAGCGAAACTATTTCAAAATCCATAAGTAAAACTTTTAACAGCGCGATAACTAAGATGATTTCTGCATATGCTAAGGATTTTTAAGCATTGGCGGCTTCATCGCGCTTGTGGGAGCGTAGGGCCATAGCCCGCTAACAGGCGGGGATAAAAAGGAAAATCTATGGCACAGGCAATGACATCCCATAAAAACAAGATCGCTTCTTTACTTCTTCTGGCGCTTTCAGGCTTTGGCGTTAGCGCGGCGCACGCCGACCAGCTGGCGGATATTCAGAAAGCGGGCGTGGTGCGAGTGGCGACTTTCGACGCTAACCCTCCGTTTGGCTCCATAGACGCTAAAACTCACGATATCGTCGGCTATGACGTTGATTTTGCTAAGGCGCTGGCGAAGTCGCTCGGCGTTAAGCTCGAACTGGTCGCCACCAACCCTGCCAACCGTATTCCGCTGCTGCAGTCGGGCAAGGTTGACCTGATCGTTGCCGACATCACCATCACGCCGGAACGCGCGCTGGTGGTGGATTTCTCGACGCCGTATTTCGTCACCGGACAGCAGTTCCTTGTACCCGCCAGCTCGCCGGACAAGCTCGATGATTACGGCCGTGCGCGTATCGGCGCGGTGAAAGGCACCACCGGCGAACAGGCGCTGCACCAGCGGTTCCCGTCGGCGCGCGTGCTCTCTTATGACGATATTCCGCTGGCGCTGACCGCGCTGCGCAACGGCAACGTGCAGGCCATCACCCAGGACAGCACTATTCTGGCGGGCCTGCTGGCCGAAGCGCCGGACAAGGCGAAGTTTAAAATCCTGCCGGACCTGCTGAGCAAAGAAGAGATCGGCGTGGGCGTGAAAAAGGGCGAAACCCCGCTGCTGAACGCGGTAAACGGCGAGCTGGTGAAGCTTGAGCAGAACGGCGAGGCGGCCAAAATTTACGACAGCTGGTTCGGCCCGAGCAGCAAAACCCCGCAGCCGCGCGGCTTTAAAATAGAAGCGAAGTAACATGGCGAGTGGCTTAACAAAACAATCCGTGGCGAAGGCCGCGGATTTTTCACATTTAGATGACGCAAGCGTTGAGTTTCGCGCAGCCGGAAAAAGCTACGGCGACCAGCAGGTTTTGAAGGCGATCGACCTGAAGATTGGCGCAGGGGAGGTCGTGGCGATCTGCGGGCCTTCCGGCTCCGGGAAATCAACCTTGATACGGTTGATCAACCAGCTCGAACGCTTAAGCGCGGGCGATATTCTAATCGACGGCAAACCCACGCGGGGCCTGCAGGGCAAGGCGCTGCGTGCTTTACGCAGCCGCATCGGCTTCGTGTTTCAGCAGTTCAACCTGTACGCCCATCTTACCGCCGAGCAAAACATCACGCTTTCCCTGACCCACGTCCACGGCTGGAAGCCCGCCGAGGCCAGGCAGCAGGCGGCAACGCTGCTGGCGCGGGTCGGTCTTGCGGAGAAAGCTCATCATTTTCCGGCGCAGCTTTCCGGCGGGCAGCAGCAGCGCGTGGCGATTGCCAGGGCGCTTGCCTCGTCGCCGCAGATTATTTTGTTCGACGAGCCGACGTCGGCGCTGGACCCTGAAATGATAGGCGAGGTGTTGGCGGTAATGAAATCGCTGGCCCACAGCGGGATCACGATGATCGTCGTCACCCATGAGATGCAGTTTGCCCGCGAAATTGCCGACCGGGTGGTGTTTATCGACGGCGGTGAAATTCTTGAGCAGGCGGCCCCGGCGCAGTTCTTCCGCTCGCCGCAGCACCCGCGCGCGCGCCGCTTCCTGCAAAAGGTGCTCGACCCGCTGCACGCCGAACTGAAGGATGAGCAATGAACTGGCAGTTTGACTGGGCCGGAGTGCTGACCGGCCAGCCGTTGCAGTGGATAATTTCCGGCTTTTTGACCACCGTTTGGGTGACGCTTGCCGGGATGCTGCTGGCAACGGCGCTCACGCTCCTGCTGCTCGGCCTGCGCCTGGCGGGCGGGAGAATCGGGCGCGGTGCCGTTGCGGTTTGGGTTTCGCTGTTTCGCAACACGCCTTTGCTGGTGCAGCTGCTGTTCTGGTACTTCGCCGCGTGGAACTTCCTCCCGCAGGGACTACGCGCGTTTATTAACGACGAGCACGGCTGGTCCATTCTGCCCGGCAACGTCTGGTGGCTGACGCCAGAATTTCTGTGCGCGGCCTGGGGGCTTGGGCTGTTTACCTCGGCCTTTCTGCTCGAGGAGATCCGCAGCGGTTTGCAGGCGGTGTCGAAGGGGCAGGTTGAGGCCGCGCAGGCGCAGGGCTTTTCCGCTTGGGCGATATTTCGCTGGGTCCTGCTGCCGCAGGGGCTGGTTAACGCCTGGCAGCCGGTAGTGGGGCAGTATCTCAACCTGATGAAGCTTTCTTCGCTGGCGACGGGGATCGGGTTTGCCGAGCTGACCTATCAGGTGCGGCAGATCGAAAGCTATAACGCCCACGCGCTCGAGGCGTTTGCCGTGGGAACGGTGCTCTATCTGGCGCTTGGCCTGGTGATGGGGGCGCTCTTCAGCTGGCTTGGCCCACGTCCGGCACGCGGAAGGCGTTCCATCATCAAACCCGTCGCAAAGGAGGTGCAGCATGATAGCTAACGTCACGGTGATAGCCGGTAACCTGGATTATCTGCTGTGGGGAAGAATGGCGCAGGGCGAGCCGGGTGGCGTACTGCTTACCGTGTTGATGGCGGCGGGAGCGGGCGTGCTTGCGCTGGTGGGCGGGGTGCTGCTCGCCGGGCTGGCCTGGCGCTATGACGGCGTCGTGCGGCGGCTGCTGTTTATCTGGGCCGAGCTTATTCGCGGCATCCCGCTTATTTTTGTCATCTTCTGGCTCTACTTTTTGCTACCGATTATCACCGGCAGCGATCTGCCCGGCGCGCTCACCGTGACGCTGGCACTCGCCTGGTTCACGTCGGCTGCGGTTATGCACACAACCTTTGCCGGGCTGCAGGCGCTACCGGGCGGACAGCGGGAAGCGGCGCTGGCGGGGGGATTTAGCGCCGGACAGATGCTGCGCCTCGTGCTGCTGCCCCAGGCGATGCGCAACGTGCTCCCCTCCTACGTGGGGCTGTTTATCGCGCTGCTGAAGGATACGTCGCTGGCGTTTATCGTTAACGTGCCGGAGCTGACAACGGTGGCGGGGCAGGTGAACAGCCGGGTGCAGGTTTACCCGGCGGCAATCTTCATCTTTACGGGGCTTGTGTACTACCTGCTGTGCAGCGGGCTGGGCTGGCTGGTCACGCGCAGGCAGCGCGCTACTGCTTACCAATAATCAGCGAAACCAGCCCGGCGGCAATCAGCGGCCCAACGGGTACGCCGCGGAATAGGGCTACGCCGAGCACGGTGCCGACCAGCAGGCCCGCGACCAGGCTTGGCTGGCTGCTCATCAGCGTAACGCCGCGCCCGCCGAGCCAGGAAACCACCACGCCGACGGCTATCGCGACAAGCGATTTCCAGTTGGTAAACGAGTGCAGCAGGGTGCTGGCGGGCAGGGTGCCGCTGGCGATTGGGGCCATCACGCCGATGGTTAAAATGATGATGCCGACCGTCAGCCCCTGCTTTTCAATCCACGGGAAAAACGTGCTGAGCGGCGTTACCCGCACGATAATCAGCACCAGGATGGATACCGCGACGGTGGTGTTATGGCTGACAAAACCCAGGCCAGCGAGCGCCAGCAGTATGAGAAGCGTTGAATCAAAGATCATGGCATTTCCTTGCAAAAACAAAGCGAAAACGGTGTTTTTATTATCGGCCTACACTTTAACCTCCGCGGTCGCGATCTGCCTGGGTTTTTAACCTGCGGGATTAACTTTTGTGCGAATGTCCGATCCTGAATAAAAACGGCCAGCATCATATTTCTGCAACCTGCGGCAGGTAACACTGTACGCAAGTGGGCCAAAAAGCCCGATACCTTACGTAATACGTAACGGAGAGCGGCAACATGAACGATCCGCTGTTTTATGAAGTGCTGTGCATCACCGGCGTGTTTATCGGCATAGCCACGGCGCTGGTCTCCTCGGTGCTTTTACTTGACCGTTTTCGCTGGTAGCGGGGTTAGCCCGCCCCGCGTGCGCCGTCCTCCAGGAGAATCTTCTGCTAGACTTTAGTTCTGGCAGTACGAGCAGCTTCGTGAATCTTCACTATCAGGAGGACATATGGGTTTAATCAGTTTCGTGAAGGAAGCCGGTGAAAAGATACTTCATGCGGTTACCGGTACGGCGCACGCGGCCGACCAAAGTGAGCTTTTAAAAGAACACCTGAAGAAAACCGGCATTCCGGACGCCGAAAAGGTCGATGTAAAAGTGGAAGACGGTAAGGCGGTTGTCACCGGCGACGGGCTAAGCCAGGAAGCGAAGGAAAAAATCCTGATTGCGGTAGGTAACGTTGAAGGCATCGCGAACGTCGAAGATAACGTTAAGGTCACCGACGCGGCGACGGAAAGCGAATATTACACCGTCAAGTCGGGCGATACCCTGAGCGCGATTTCTAAGCAGGTTTATGGCGATGCGAACCAGTACAATAAGATCTTCGAAGCCAACAAGCCGATGCTCAAAAGCCCGGATAAAATATATCCTGGACAGGTTTTGCGCGTCCCTAAATAATGCCAACAACCCACCGAAAGGTGGGTTTTTATTTTGTCTTTGGGTTCGTAGGGTGGATAAGCGTGAGTGCCATCCACCAAAATATATTAAACAATGCGGCGGAGGGCACAGCGCTTATCCGCCCAACGCAAATAATATATTCAAGAGATAGTTTCCTTACGAAATAAAAAGTTATCACGAAAAGTTTAATACTAATTCCCGTCCCGCTCTCTATAGTTATCCCACAACGTTCATTGTGAGGATTACAAAATGAAATTATTAATCGCCCCCGTGCTTTCCCTGTTAAGTTTTTGCGCCCTTGCCGCACCTGAAGGCACGCTTAGCGTTCACGTGCTGAATCAGCAAACCGGCCTGCCTTCCAGCGGCATGGTCGTTGAGCTGGCGAAGCAGGATGGCGCTTCCTGGAAGCAGCTTGCTACGCAGAAAACCAGCGACGATGGCAGAATTAAATCGCTTTTCCCGGCCGAGGCAGAAATGACGCCGGGCGTTTATAAAGTGACTTTTAAGACCGGTGACTATTTCAAAGCCGATGCCAAACAAACGTTTTTCCCGTCGGTACCGGTAATTTTTAATGTCGATAAGACAAATCAGAAACTGCACATTCCTCTGCTGTTAAGCCAGTACGGTTATTCAACCTACAGAGGCAGCTGAGTTTCAGCATCAGGCAAAGTCCCGCCGCCAGAATAAGCGGGGCTTTGTACTTTATTTGCGCGGGAATTGTCGTTGCAGCGTTTGCATTGTTCGAAAAATATACCAATTAATAAACAACTGGTCTGACTTCTAACCTTTTGTAACTAATAGTCTCCTAATAAAAATTAATTCGCCTACATTTAATAAAACTTGCCGACGACGACTGCCAGATTGGGACTCCGGTGCTAGAATTTTATTATCCATTCAGAATGTAAGGGAAATTAAATGAACAGTGATTTAGCCTTTCCTGCTTTCCCTGTGACCGACTGGCAAATTGGATCTTCCGAAGAGAAGTCCTCGCTTGTCATCAAGTTCGGCTACAGCACATCTCCCTACGGCAGCAACGCTTCAACCTTCGATTCACAGTTCTTCGCCTTAACGCCTGAAAAGGCCCGCAGCCTGATTCATGATTTAGAGCTTTACGCCAAGCAGTGTGAATAATTTTTTCGCCATTTATGCTAAATCAGCAAAAAAATCAGCCGGTAAATACCGGCTGATTGAGAGATTAATTGTAGATATCGCTACTCTGCTTGTGAAACACATCTCGGAATCACAACTTATTGATTTTACGAGCCTAAAAAATCTCCCCAATTCTTCTCCAAAATTACTCCCCAAAATGGATTTTGCAGAATTCCATTTCCAGCAGTACATTGCGTACCAGATTTTGCATAGCTAAATCGCCAGCGTTATCCAGTCTAATCCTCGATCATCTTTGTAATGCTCGCTCATTGAATCAGTTTTATGGCCCAGCAGTGTTTTAACGTCTATACCCTGTTCACTATATAGGCGGGAGGAAAGTGAACGTTGTTCGTGAAAAGTAGGAGGGGTAGAGCCCTTCGCAAACTTTAGCCCCGTTTTATCCCTAGCTTCCATGAATACCCGGCTAATAGTAGCTATAGCCACAGCATCGCCAGCTTTGCTCGATCCATGTGTTCTGTGACTGTGGATAAGATACGGGCTGACGACACGATCTCTGCATCTTGAAACTACATCTCCTAACGTCATGTTTAAGGCATCACATCGCAGTGATAAAGGTAGTGAAAGGCGTACCCCGGTTTTGGACTGGACGATATGTAAATGCCCGTCCCAAATATCACTGAATTTCATCTTAAACAGATCACCACGTCTCTGGCCGGTTACCACGGCTAACAGCATCGAGTTCTGCGCGAAGGGCGGCAATGTAGCTGCGCAATCATAAATTTGTCTCCATTGTTCTAAGCTCAACCTTGCCCTGGTGACTTTAGCTTTCGGATTGCGTACTGCAAGAGCAGGATTGTATCCTGCAGAAACTTCTCCGGCATGCTGAGCCTCTTTGAAAATGTCGATCCATACGCCACGTAATAGCTGTGCCATCCTAGGTTTTCCCGCGGCTTTGTACTCATCGATAATAGTGGCCAGCATCTTCGTATCGACGTCCTGAAGCCGTAGATTAGGCATCCTTTTACTAAGCGTATTTGCACAGCTCTTTCTGGTTGTAAGGGTTGTTTTTTTGATTTCCCCATCAGCCATTCTTTCGTCCTGTACGAGCATGTAGCGAACAACCCAATCCTTAACTCTTATCCCTGCATCGCGTTTGACCTGCGCTTTTATGGCCATATCGACAAGCAGGTACGTCTGATTATTCTCCTGCTCCGCTACAATTCGATTCATTTCTTCTGCTGCCGACTTTGCAGCATCCTCGTCCGTACCAAAGCCAACAAATACACCGGTAATAGGATGTCGGTACTGCCAGTAAACTTTGCTGTTACGCTTATCCAGTTTGCAATAAAGGTTAGGTGTAGAAATATTATGCTTACGGGGTCTTGCAGCCATTTAGAGCTTTCTCCACTAACGATCGGGCGCTGGGCGGCAAATGCTTTGATATTTCAACTTGATCTACCATGCCGACAAATTTAGCATCCTCATCAACCACCCATCGACGGCCTTGTTTCACCGCTGGTGGATAGGTTTGCTTTGTTTTTGCAATTCGATGAAGAGCTGTACGCCCTGGCGGGTCTTTGAAACCGTTCGGTCCAGTTGCCCAGTCCATTAAAGAAACTAATTGGCCCATGCTATTTCTCCACTTTCCCGGCTGCACCCGGTTAATCTTTAAAAGCGCAGGTGCCACAGCCACCGCGGGCACCTTCTCGACACATACTGCAATTCACTGCTTTTTTGGCGCTAACTTCCTAACGGAACTGTTTACATCATCCATTTTGGGAGCGGCTGCAAGCATAGCTGACCAGCACAACTTAGCGCGGTATGCAGCCTGTTGGCATCCACTCATAGCTTGATGAGCTTCCCAGACTCCCGGCGTGCTAAAACTTTCGTCGGGTTCAGATTCAAAGCCTTCGATGATCATGTTCTCTGTCGGCTCAACAGGCACAGCGATCCAACCTGTTGGCAACTTGTAAGGCTCGCTTACAGGTTGGATTTGCGGCGCGGCGTATAGCAGACATGGCTTTAAATCGAATCTCAGTAAACGAACGTCACATGTGCGGCCTGTCTTCTCTGAATGGCTCCATGCTACAACTTCTGCCACCGGCTTATTGCTGGCGTTACGGTATTCCTGAAGCTGCACCTGGGCTTCATCGCGAGCAATACGGCATTCTCGCAGTATTTCAGCTAATGCCTCACAGCGTGGATAGTTAACGACGGTTCGCTCCACCGCCGACCAGGAGCGCTCTTCTTGTAGCTCTACTGTTTTGCGTAGCTGCTGCACCTCAATCGCCAAGCTGGTAATTTCGCTCGGACTCACTAGCGTTTTTCCTACTCTCTCCCGTCCATGCTCTTTGTCTGCCAGCTCAGCGATGCGCTCGTCTGTTAGTTTGTTATTGGACTGTTCGCTCACAAAGCCTCCGGTGCGTCAGGAATTGGTGCCCAATGGGTTATGTCGAGGTCTGTCATGCCATCAATCTGCAATGACCACTCCCACTCACCGGTTTCTACCTGTCCAGGCCCGTACCATAATGAACGCCAGCCAATAAGCAGGCCTTCGCCATTTGCGTCAAAAAGCAGAACGCTCTCGTTACCAGGCGGCAGGCAATCGTGAACACTGAACCACGCTTCGTTAATTGCATCCTTCCATGCCATCGAAACAATCTTACCGCCGAGAATTTCAGTACCGGCATTCACTGCCGGCTCTTTACCGTCCTCAAACTCAACAACAAAAGTTACTTTTCCCATTGCCACTCACTCCCTTCCACGGTGCCGCCAGCTGCACGGATAGCATCGATTACATCGGACTTAAGCATGTAATCCGCCGACCAATTGCAATGAATGCTTGCCAGCCCCGGCAGCTTCACGCATAGCGGGCGAGCCTCAAGCTCTGATTTTGGTGCCGCAGAAAGCATCGCTGCATAGATACCAAGGTCAGCATGTCCAACTCCGAACAGTGCAACTTCATGCTTATAGGCCGCCGTTATCATTTCTTCCGTTGGTTCCTTTGGCACCAGCACCCAGCCATCCGGTATTGAATTTTTTTGCTGCGCCTGCTCCAGCGCCGCTATCAGTGCCGTCAGAAATGCAGAAGCTTTACCGCACTGCTCCACAACGCTAATGTCCGCCCCTGTTTCAACGTCATCAATTTCAAACCTCAGCTCGACATCATCACCGTCAATGTCTTGAGGCTCAAATGATGCGATACACTGCATGATTGCTGCCGATTGTTTCGCATTCTCAAGCAGCTCTTCGATTCCCTTATCCATGGCTTGCCTCCTTTTTGCGTGGAGCGCCGCGGTATTCCGGCTCCGGTTTATACTTCGGTTCAGCAATGACATTAGCCAGTGCAACTTTCCATGTTTCGGCGTTATTACGAAGCCAGCGCCCGTTATCATCATCAAAGAAGCCAGGCTTAACGGGGAATGCCAGCGGCTCCAGCACATCACACGGTACCGCTACGGTGTCACAGCCGCAGTTGTAGTAAGCAAGTTTCGATTTGATGAGGCTTTCCGGATAGCGGCCAGCCGTTTCAATGCGCCCACGGTAACCAGAGTTATTTTCCGCCCACAGCATGATGTACGGGTTACTTCGCTGTGTGTGTCCGACGCTAAGCACAAAATAATCTCGCTCACTTAAGGGCTTCATCCGCACCTCTAAAGTGCCATTTTCCGCTTTAAGAGCTTCATCTTCGGCTCTTAACGTTTCGGTATTATTGCTCATTTGTATCCTCCAGCTCATTCCATTCAACCCACGCATTCTCACCATCAGCATCAATCTCACCGCAATGACCACACTTCATGCACATAACCTGGTCACCACTCCACAGCGTCCCAGAGCCATATCCCTGAGTTGTTACCGCTGCTTCTCCGTGCCCGCATTTAGGGCAATTATCGAGCCAGTCAATTTTCACCGTTATTTTTTGTTTATTGCTCATACGCCAGCTCCTTTGCGCAGCGCTTCAACAGCAGAACGAACAGAGCGAAGTTCTAAAACAGCCATCTGCACGCCATAAGCGAAAGCAGCAACAGAGCGATCATTAAGCTTTTCACCTTCCTGCTGCATTTGAACGGCAGTGGACATGAGCTCATCCAGCTGCTCGTCGGTCATTGGTGCGCTAGATATTTTCATGTTGGCTCTCCTGCTGCAGCTTGTAATGCTTAACGAAGTGGGCGACCGCTTTAGACTGGCTGGTTACTACGCCATCAAGCAGAACACTTTTGCCGCGATAGATAGTTGCCGTACCGATTTCTTTGCCTTTAAGCATTACGTGCAGCGTTTTTCCGCGTATTTCTGTGGTCGGTACCGGCTGGGAGAGACGGTATGTCTCGCGTGATTCTGCGATGGCGTTGTGCTCTTCGATAATTCCCAGCGCTTCGGCCAGTGCGAGACCTTCAAGAGTGAATACACCATCTTCACTGATCGTTGCCTGCGCCATCAGCTCAACAAACCTGCGGGCACTTTTCACGTTAAGTTCTGGCGCTATGGCACTGCGGGTGACTTTCGTTTTACCCTGGGCCTTGGCGACAGCCTTGTCATGCTGAAGTACCTTCCCGGCGTTTTCCCCGTAGTTTTTTACCCGGTCGACAGCAACGTCGACGGAAACGGCACCAGAGTTAACTTCTTGCTGAACGTCATGGTTGGCGGTGCTGAGCGTCAGTAACTTTTCAACCGTTGCCGGGGACTTATTAACCAACTTAGCGATCTCGCTGGTGGTCTGATTAAACGCGTTGTGCAGTTCCTGAATTACTGCTGCTTGCTCAACATCTGATAACGGCAACTGGTTGTTGCTTGTCATGATGCGAGCGAGGCGCTGAATATCACTACCGACAAATGGCATGATATGAATGCGGTCAACCGGCTTGCCTTCTGCTCCACAGCGGTCATAACATCTGCGGCGGCGGTGCCCTTCAACGACCCATACGCCGCCTTCTTCGCGCGCTATCACTTCCAGCGGCGGTACCGTTCCACCTGTCATCAGGAAATTAAACAGATCGTCATCAGCCCGCTGGGTGCGCTCGTCGTCTCCGCGTTTATTGAATCCTTCACGAACGTGGATATCGTTCAGGTTGATAAACATGCCGGTATCAGTGCGCTTAATGACGCCAGCTTTAATCATCTGTTTGAATGAGTTAGCCATGATTCAGTTCGGCTCCTTTGCGCAGCTCGGCAGCGAACCATTCCAGTGCCATAATTGGCACTCCAATCTGCCCGGTGCCCTCGAATTTTTTCAGAAGGTGAGCAATACCTTTTTCAACACCACGCGCTTCGATATCAGCCAGCGCTGTGTCGGTGGCCGCGAAAGGATTCTCTGCGTTCACATCACGAGACACGTACATGTTAATTTCAGATACGTAATCCATCTGGACTGACGCATACAAGTAATCGTCAGCGTCGTTAACAAACTCCCCATGGTTATCACTGATATCTGTAAGCAGCTGCAGCATCTTGGAATTATCAGCAGCCAGCGCGTCACGCTCTTTCAGTGCCTGTTTAACAGCAGCTGTGTTGGCTGCCAGACGGTCAGTTATTTCTTTTACCAGTTCGGAATAGATCCCGATCTCGGTGATGCTGGCAGAATAATTTCGGGCCGTCGTAACGAGCTCGCTTGTAGACATATCGTTTAGGCGTTGCATCAAGTTCTCCACTAAATAAGAGCGCCACTGCACCGGCGCTGAATTTTGGTTGCACAAATCCCTTGCCCAGAGGGCAATAATTACTCTTGTGCTTAATTAAGCTTCTGTTGCTTGTTCTTCTATCTCTGGTTCTTTATAGGAAAGAAGTTGGCAAAGTTTATTTACCACGCCAGTCATCAGGAAAAGGTCAGTACCAGCGGCCTGGCGCCAGATAAAGGCTTTATCTTCATCACCCTCATGCTCAGCGCTTTGGGTATCGATTCGTCTAAAATGAAATTTTTCAGTCAGAACAAAGCTGGTACCGTCACTGACAAGCTGGATACTGTCAACGCTGAAACCACTGCTCAGGCTCTCTTCAATTTCAGAAACTACAGAAAGGTGCTCAGCAGAATAACGAATAGTCTCTTTGGTTTCTGAGTGTCGGGAAAGCTGCATCACGTCACCCACCTCAAAACCATCAAATGCTGCGCTATCACCGCGAATATAGTTTTTTAGTCGAGTAGTCAGACCGTTTTTTACATTGCTAATATTGATCGTCTTAGTTTCGACAGATCCTACGACTTTAACCAACATGGCCCCAAGCACGGCTGCATAATTCTTATTCGTTGTATTAACCATTAGCAGATTTTCTTCCGCCTGATAGAGCGCATAAATTAGCGATGTCTTAACGAAAGCTTGCTTGCAAAGATCAATTTTCACAGTGTCTAAGATCTGCTGCTTCTCAACCTTACTGATGCGGCCAGCAGAACGCCCTTCAATCGAGGCGATTCGTGTCAATGCCTCAGCTTTAATAACGTGCTTTGGAATAATTTTCTCGTCAATGCGCAGACAGATTGCGTAACCGCTAGCAATGGGGGTAACAAGTTCCCCGGTAACAGGGTTAGCAACGAAGCTGTAGCGTACAAACTCAGTGTCGCCAATATCGGCGAATGGGAGTTCTGCCAAATGGCCTTCGATTACTTCAGCGTTAGGCAACGTAGCGCGGTAAACAATTGCATTTTTCAATTTGGTTATTTTCACGTTAATTCTCCTGGTTAAGCCTCTGCACAGACTAAGGGTAAGTTCTCCACATCACAGGGGAGGGCACTGAATGAGTCGCCAAACTCATACGCATGGATTGGGTTATGGGCCCGTCATGCGCAAGTGCGCTCTCCTTTAGTGTGAAAAAGGGCGGTACCGCGGGAGAACATTATCTTCGTCCCCCTTGATTAGGTAGAAGACCCGAGTACCGCCAAGACTACACAAAGCACCACGATTACATCGGTGAACCCACAACCAGCGCCATCCAGAGAGTAAGCAGCTCAAACACTGGCGGCGGGTTCACCGATGTACCCTGTAAAAAAGCTGGCGGTTACCGCGGACATAACGGGAAAAACACGGGCCGCCAGAACAGGGATGTAAGGCATTTTGTTATCGGATGCGATGAGGGTCGCTTTCGATGAAATGAGTATCACCAATAGTGATTAATGAGTCAACACCTGTGGTGATAAAAATATGACTGAGAGTGATAAGTCGCTGACTTTATGAAGGAATTAGTTTTGAGGGATTTAAAGATAAAAAGGCCCATACGGGCCCTTATTTAATGGAATATTTCTTCTGGCCATTGAGCTTTTACGACCTTCCCAATGATTCTACAATTTTCATTACATTCGATACTTTGATATCGCGGATTAGGGTTCAAGGGTTCAAGCCAAGGTTTTCCATCTTCGCGCACAAAGCGCTTAAAAGTTACCTCGGAATCGTTGAATACCCCAGCGACACAAAAATCGCCTGGTTCCACATCTTCCTCTGGATCAATAAGAATCAACATGCCTTCAGGAAAGCTAGGCTTACTGCCTGGGGGAGCTGTCATGGAATGCCCAGCTACCTCAAGCCAAAATGCGTTAGGGCTAGCTTTTACAGTAGTTGCAACCCAAGCCTTTGCATCACGTTCTGTATAGGTGCTGACAGAAGAAAAAGCACCAGCCTGAACCTCAGAAAGTAGAGGATATTCAAATCGTTTAACAAGGTTGCTACTCATAGAAACAGCGTCATACATAGCTGCTATTTCGGCAGCCAAAGAAGGGCTGAATTCGTCAACCTTTACACCAAGGATTTTCGCGAACTGCGCGGCATGAGTAGCATTTATGGCATTTGTGCCATTTAAGAGTTGAGCGACCCCGCTTTGGCCCATCCCCATTTGTTCTGCGAGTAATTCTTGGGACAAACCCAACGTTTTCTTTTTGGCTTCAAATATGGCTTTCAGCCTTGTGGCATCAGCGATTTGTTCTGCTGTAAGTGGCTTCTTTTTCATACTGATAATTTATCACCGCAAGGAATAACCTCCAATCACCGCTAGTGTTGACTTATTTATCACTAGAGGTGATACTTTCATCACCTTAATTGAGGGGAAAAGTATGAAGCGAATTCCTTTATCAGAGTATGTCCTAGTCAATGGGCAATCGAAAACCGCTGCAGCTCTCGGCGTTTATCAAAGTGCAATAAGTAAGGCAATCAAGCACAGCAGGAAAGTGAACGTAATTATTCATGAAGATGGGTCAATAGAGGCTGAAGAAATCCGGCCCTTCCCAAGCAACAACAAGCGTGCTGAAGACGTTAAAGATAACTATCTCTCAGTAAATTCTTAACTACCAAAGGGAAAACAAGATGGTAGAGCAAAGCCTTAAAGAAGTAGTGAAAGCGATGTGCAAAGCATATCCAGGTGGGCGTGAGGCAATGGCGGGCGCGGTGGGCATGACCGTTACCCAGTTCAACAACAATCTGTACGAAAAGAATGGCTGCCGTTTCTTCGAGGTGGTCGAGCTGGAAGCGATGGAAGACATCTCAGGTACATCATCCCTGGCTGACTACTTTGCTAAACGCCGTGGCGCGCTGCTGGTGGAAGTACCGAACCTGGATGATTTGGATCGTGTTGACCTCTTCACCAAAGCGATGCGCACCGCCGCCGCCCGTGGGCAGGTTGACCAGATTATCGAGAAAGCGCTGGAAGATGGAGTTATTGAAAAACATGAAGCAGATGAAATTAACGAGCATCACCGCCGCCATCTGGCAGCACGTGAAGAAGAGATTCGCGCTATCTGCGCTTTGTTTGGACGAAAAAAGAAGTGACGCCCGCGAGTGTGCAGCTCCGGGCGTCGTGGCGTGTCAATTCGTGGAGAACATTAACGCATGAACAGTTTAACCAGAAACAGCTCAACACCGCAAATCCGTTGCCGCTCATTGACCGGCGGTCGTGATGTTTCACCGTTTCTGTATGAAGCGAATTTACAGGGCGAGTGGGTAGCCATCAACTACCAGTTTGCTGAGTGGTTGGTAGAGGACTGCAAAATCCGTCATGAGGCTGAGCAATGCAGGAACTTGACCGGAAATATACAGACTGGCGCGGCTTCATTGTCCACGTCATTGGATACGACCGCGAGAAGCAGCAAGTCATCTTCATGCGTGAAGGCTATGAGCATGAGTGCATGCAGCCTGTTGAGCGGTTCCGCGACAAGTTTAAAAGGGTTGAAGAATGAGCACTAAGTTAAGCAGCTATGTGTGGGACGGCTGCGCGGCATCGGGAATGAAGTTGTCCAGCGTGGCGATAATGGCGCGTCTGGCAGATTTCAGCAGTGATGAGGGGGTGTGCTGGCCTTCCATCGAAACCATTGCTCGCCAGCTTGGTGCGGGTGCAAGCACAGTCAGAACGGCAATTGCAAAGCTTGAAAATGAAGGTTGGCTGACAAGAACCGCGCGCCGTAAAGGTAACCGTAACGCATCAAACGTTTATCGCCTCAACGTAGCGAAATTACAGGCCGCGGCATTTTCTCACCTGCCAGTTTCTGACACATCAGAATCTGATGGTTCAAAATCTGACGCATCAAAATTTGACGGGTCAAAATCCAGCAAGAAACATAGTTTTCACCCGTCAGATTCTGGCGGGGATCCGTCAGTAAATTCAAAACAAGATCCATCAGAAGATAAAGACCTTTGTCAGCCTGCTGCGCAGACCGACCGTGAAGTTGAAATCACAGATCTGGCTAAACAGGTCTTAACCCACCTAAACACGGTGACCGGTTCGCGGTACCAGGTAAGTAAATCCTCACTGGAAAACATCCGCGCTCGACTTGGCGAAGGGTTTTCGCTGCCCGACCTGCGTCTGGTGGTTGATTACAGTCAGGCGAAGTGGGGCAACGATATCAAGATGGCCGAGTATCTCCGTCCAGCAACGCTATTCCAGACCAGCAAATTCCCGGGTTATCTGCAAGCTGCAACGAAGTGGCATGCTGCTGGTCGTCCGGAAAACGTCAACGGTCAGTGGGTCAAACCTGGAGAAACTCCTGTTGGAGACACTACAGAGCGCGACGCGGCCTACCGCCGTTACATGAGCGGCACCATGTCCCGGACCAAGCCGAGCGATCTGGAAGAGCGGGTATGCAAAGCCGCCAGCCAGGCAAATCTTCGTAAGCAGCGTCCTGAGTTTGCTATCAGCCGCTGGAACGCTATCTGGAAAGAGCAATCGCAGCGCGGTAACCAAGGGGCAGCGGCATGAAACAGAAAGTTCAGGCTCGGGTACTAGAAATCATTGAACAAAACCCAGGCGCTACGGTTTCTCTTGTTCGCGAACTTATGAGCGGAATTCAGAAGGGAACGCTCTGTTCGACCTTGTCCCGCTTGTATTTCCTGAGAATGGTGAAGCGAGACAAAAATCAACAGGGTCACTTCCAGTACTGGATCGAGGACGGCTTGCCAGTTATGGCTGAGCATGATGAAGACTCATCAGAACCTCAACCATTGCATAACTTAAAAATGGTGAGTCCAGCAGAGTGGGAAAAGCGTTATGAAATGGCATGCGAGCTGAAGGAAAAAGGATTTTACCGGCGCGCCGATCGCGTATTGCTGGAGCTTTTAGACGTGACACCAGCCTCCAAAGCGCGTGAAAAAATTATTCATAAACGTGCCGGGTATTCCCGCCTGGAGAAATGGCTATGAAATACAAATTGATATACGCGGATCCGCCATGGACCTACCGAGACAAAGCCGCAGATGGTAACCGTGGGGCTGGGTTCAAATACGACACCATGACCCAGCTTGATATTTGCCGCTTACCAGTCTGGGAGCTTGCCGATCCGGAATCCTGTCTTCTGGCTATGTGGTGGGTGCCAACCCAGCCAGCGGAAGCGCTGGAAGTGGTCAGAGCGTGGGGATTTAAGTTCATGACGATGAAGGGCTTCACCTGGCACAAGACAAACCGGAAGAAGGGTAATAGCGCGATCGGTATGGGGCATATGACCAGAGCTAATAGCGAAGATTGTCTGTTTGCTTATCGTGGCCGACTGCCGGAACGCTTTGATGCTTCAATCTGTCAGCACATCACGGCACCTCGCATGGAGCATAGTGCGAAACCGCCGGAAATTCGCGAGCTGCTTGTTCGGCTGGTTGGGGATGTGCCTCGCTGTGAGCTTTTCGCCCGCCAACAAAGCGAAGGCTGGCATGCCTGGGGCAACCAGTGTGATAGCTCGTTTGATTTAACCCCGGGAGGTGTCTTGTGATTGCATTAAGCCCACGCCAGCAGGAAGTGCTGGCTTTTATTACCGAACATCAAAACAGCCATGGCTTTCCTCCGACAAATGGTGAGATTGCCAAAGCGATGAATTTTCATTCTCCAAATGCGTCAACATTCCACCTGAAAGTGCTGCAGCGAAAAGGCTACATCACCATTATCCCGGGCATAGCTCGGGGTATTCAGATAATGGGCATGCAAAGCCTATCCGCACAACGTGATGAAGCGCTGGTGGCACTGCGTGAATTACTTGCCTGCTCGGTTGGTTCAGCAGAACGCGCTGCAGAGTTGCTTAATCGCTATGACCAAAAAGGAGAACGGGCATGAAGTTGACACTGCCATTCCCACCGAGCGTAAACGGCTACTGGCGCGCGCCGAACAAGGGGCCACTGAAAGGTCGTCACCTGGTTAGCGAGGCAGGCCGGAAGTTTCGTAAGGCTGCTTTTGCTTCTGTAGTGACGCAACTGAATAGGATCCCCAGACCGATGGCGGTCGAGCTTTCAGTTAACGTCGTGCTGTTCCCGCCCACGAAGCAACGTCGTGATCTGGATAATTACCTCAAGGCGCTGTTTGATTCCCTGACCAACGCCAACGTATGGGAGGACGATTGCCAGATTAAGCACATGGAAGTCAGCTGGGGACCGGTGGTGCCGAAAGGAAGCGCAGAGATAACGATTCACGAATTTATCAACGAGACCGCCACGGGTGCAGCCGTCGGTCAGTGAAAAGTGGAGAGCGTATGCAGCAGAGTTTTAACAGTACCCGCGTATGTGCCGGACATCACATGATGGCAGCCGGGCCGACTATGTCCAGCAGGGAGATCGCCGTGCTGGTGAAGAGTAAACACGGTGATGTAAAACGCTCGGCCGAACGCCTGGCCGCTGGTGGAGTTTTAAGCGCGCCATTGGCGCACACCCCCTATCAACATGAGCAAAACGGGCAATGGTATGAAGAGTACCGGTTCAATAAACGAGATTCTCTGGTGCTGGTTGCCCGCCTTTCTCCTGAGTTCACTGCCGCTGTGGTTGATCGCTGGCAGGAACTTGAGCAGGGCGGCCCGTTACCACGGTCATTACCAGAAGCACTTCGCCTGGCAGCGGATCTAGCCGAACAAAAGCTTCAGCTTGAGAATCAGCTTCTCATTGCTGCTCCGAAAGTTGAATTTGTCGATCAGTACGTAGAAGCCAGCGGCGCGCTTGGATTCCGCCAACTTGCAAAGCTGCTACATGCGAAGGAGTACGAACTCCGTGCCTTTCTTGAAAAGAGTAAAATAATGTACCGCTTGTCCGGAGGCATGATGCCCTACAGCCAGCATATTGAAGCGGGACGCTTTACAGTCAAGACGGGCACCAGTGAAGTAAACAATCATGCGTTCACCCAGGCTCGCTTCACTCCGAAAGGGGTCAAGTGGGTTGCAGGGTTATGGGCTGAGCATTTGCAAAAAGGCGAGGAAGCATGAGAGCACTCCTTAAGCCAGTCGTTGTACGCGAGCTCGGCGTGGTGATGCTTCGTCCTGGTCCTGAGTTGATTCCACTGTTCTATGACCGCGTGCTTATCGATCGCGCGCCTGAGTACATGACGGAACTGCCTTCTGGTGAGTTGCCCCCGGCGCGGCAGACTCTAACAGACGATGGTGTTCTGGCTGGATTTTTCGATAACCCGAAGGTAATGGGCGCAGCGGGAGGTATTAACACCCTGGAATCATGGTTGATGCGTCAGCCGCATGGCTGCCAATGGCCGCATTCGAACTTCCATCACCATGAGTTAAAAACGGCACGATTCCATACCGGCGCGCTGAAGTTGTGCTGGCACTGCGATAACCGGCTGGAAACGCATTACACCGAACAGCTGGTGGAAATGGCTAAGGCGAACGTTGCCGAATGGGTAATAGACATGGCGCGCACCTCGTTTGGTTTTGATGAAAGCCATGTGCTGTCACTCCCGGAACTCTGCTGGTGGGCGACGAAGATGGAAGTGGTCGACGCACTTCCTGAAGGAATGGCCCGCCGCGCGCTTCGGATGCCGCAGGTGGTGGTGCCATCTGTATCGAGGGAATGTGATATTACTCCTTCAGTACCGGCCACCAGCATCGTGCAGGAGAAAGCGAAAAAGGTACTGGCCTTAAAGGTCGATCCCGAAACACCAGAATCGTTCATGCTGCGTCCAAAGCGTCGGCGCTGGGAGAACGAGAAGTATACTGGCTGGGTAAAACAGCAGCCCTGCATGTGTTGTAACAAGCAGGCAGACGATCCGCATCACCTGATCGGCTATGGCATGGGTGGTATGGGAACAAAGGCGCATGACATCTTCGTGATACCGCTGTGCAGAGTGCATCACGACGAGTTACACGCCGACCAGGCAGCGTTTGAAGAAAAGTACGGCAGCCAGATTGAGCTGCTTATCAGATTTCTGGACCGCGTCTTTTCGATTGGCGTGATCGGAACAGTCAAAAAATAAAGTGGAGAATACGATGCGTGACATTCAACTGGTATTAGAGCGCTGGGGCGGCTGGGCAGCGCAGGAAGGTAGTCAGGTCGACTGGTCCCCGATTGCCGGCGGATTTAAAGGGCTATTACCGAGCGAGAACAAATCCCGGCCTTCGTGCTGTGACAACGACGGCATGATTATCGACACTGCCGTAGGTATGCTGAAGAAAGCAGGCCGCGCTGATGAACTCAACATGATAATGCTGCACTACAAGCACGACGTATCCAAATCTACCCTGGCGCGCTGGAATAAATGTTCAGAAGGGAAAATACGAAACCGCATGATGATTGCAGAGACCTTCATAGATGCCTGCATCATCATGACTGGCGCAAAACTGGAAATGGATGAATGGGCGCATAAAAGCAAAATAAAAAAAGTTGCTTAAAGGTCTATTCGTTACGAATTTTAATGGCTATTGTGATAAGGCTCGTCACAAAGACACAACGCTTATCAAATAAAAACCTCGCTCCGGCGGGGTTTTGCCGTTTCGGGGCGGCGTAATCGCCATGACATGGGAAATTTAGAGGTTATATTATGCGCTTGGCTTATGCCGCCAACTGTGTAACGTCATGAATGCTTATTAATAATAATACTCATTCTATTTCAGAGAGTCTTGCGCAATGGATTATCTCTTCTATGCTTAAATCGCATCTGATAATGCAAGCTCGACATAATAATTAACGGGTATACAACCCTTTGCATGACTACCAGCTTACAGACCAGTCCTCCAGACTGGTCTTTTTTTAGCCGCCATTAGCTCAACTGGATAGAGCATAGAGCTTCTACCTCTGCGGTTCGGGGTTCGATTCCTCGATGGCGGACCAATCAAATCTTAAGCCTCGGCATTCGCCGGGGCTTTTTTATTCCCCTCATGTTGAGAGGATGCATAGCAAAGAGGGGGACTAAATGTCCGAACCGTTAACCACAGCCATCGCTGGAGGGGTCGCCGCAGGTTCAGCAGGCGTAACATTCGCTTCGCTATTTCCAGAGGCGACACCGGCGGTGATGATTTGCGCGCTGGCCGGCGCTGCGCTTTATGTACTTAACGCTGAGGACCACAAATTATGGAAGCAGGTCATTTTCGCCCTGATTTCGTTTGTCGGTGGCGTGTACTGCTCAGGGATGGCTTCAGAGATTATCGCAGCAATCATTAATGCGGGCCTGAGTCACTTAAGCCCGCCCGTGCAAATCAAAGTCACTCCTGCCATTGGCGCGCTGGCAGCATCCACCATCTCCGTCACTATCCTGTTACGCGTTCTCTCTCGCTCGCGCAGCGGCAGTCTACCGGGACTGAAGGAGGAAAAATGACATGGCAAACACTCCTCGTTAACGTTAACGCCATTGCCTGCATCATGATTAGCATGCGCCTGCTGTTCTTCCGCAAGGGCGGCGGCCGTCATCGCCCCGGCATGGCCTGGTTGGCGTACGGTTTAATCCTCGGTTCGGCCTGGGTTGCTTTCCGCATATGGAACGGCAATTACGTCCAGGTTGATTACGGTGAGTTGATAATGAATGTGTTCTTCTGCGTTATCGTCTGGCGGGCACGCGGGAACGTGGCAAAAATCGCAGTGAGTACACCCCAATGACTAAAGACCTGATATTTGAATCCATCCTTGGTAAAGAGGGCGGTTATGTCGATCACCCTGACGATAAGGGTGGCCCGACACGCTGGGGAATAACTCAGGCTGTCGCCCGCGCGCATGGGTACTCAGGCAGCATGAAAGAGCTGCCTCGAGAAACGGCCCTGGAAATCCTGACAGCCGATTATTGGAGTGGTCCGCGCTTTGACCAGGTTGCTGAGCTGTCGGCAGCCATCGCCGCAGAGCTGTGCGATACCGGCGTAAACATGGGGCCAACGGTCCAGACCAAATGGTTTCAGCGCTGGCTCAACGTGTTCAACATGCAGGGCACACTATATCCGGACCTGATTGCCGATGGCCAGATAGGCCCGCGCACCACCAGCGCGTTGAAAGCATTTCTTGCGGCGCGCGGTAAAGAGGGTGAGCTGGTCATGTTGAAAGCTTTAAATTGCAGCCAGGGCCAGCGTTACCTTGAGCTGGCGGAGCAGCGCCCGGCGAACGAGTCGTTTGTTTATGGCTGGATGAAGGAGCGGGTGAGCTTATGACACTGGAAATTATTCTCGGTGCTATTGGACTGGCTTTGGCAGCGATTGCTGGCGCGTTCGGCATTGGTCATTCACGCGGCATCAGCACGGCAGAGGCCGCGGCTGAAAAACAGCGCGTCGAAGATAAAGCCGCAGCGGTGTCGGTAGTTGCAGAACGCCGTGTAGAGGCAACGAAAGGAGCAGCAGATGTTCAGCAGACTGTTAACCATATGCCTATCGACGATGTTGATCGCGAGCTGCGCGAAAACTTCCGTCGCCCCGGTGGTAACTGATACGGCCTGTGACTGGGTAAAGCCAATCTACCTGACTGATAACGACATTGACGTTATGGACCGCCAGACGAAGAAAGACATCTTGGCGCATAACAAAGCGTGGCAGGCGAACTGCAAACCTGAAAAGGCGCAAAAATACGCGCCCAAATAGCAATTACTTTGTGGTTTTGAAAAGCTTGATGTACTGATTGATAGGTTTGCCAGAGTAAGAATCCTGCCCTGACTCAGGTGTATCAGATAAAACTTTTGCAGCTAATTTATTAGAAGCCTGATTGTCAACCCCGACAATAGCCTCTACATAGAATTCATTGAAGGAATTCCTAAATCCGTGCTGCAATTCTTCGATGCTGGCGATAAGAAGTTTAGTACCGACGCCTTGCATTTTATATTCATCAGCTACCGCATAGCCAACGCCAAAACATGGCTTACCTTCTACAAGTTCTGCAGGGACATAAACAGCAACACCTTTAACAGTTTCTCCTTGAAAGAATGCATAAGTAAACCTTGGGGTACCCTCCGCGTCATCCAAAAGCACCTTCATACTTGGGTGAACTACGCATGGTGAAGGTTTAATCAAGCCATTAGAAAAAGCGTACTGAAAACTAATTAATGAGTCTGTTGGATCAACGAGTTCTGGCATTTTGATTCCTATGGATTTTGATATGGGCGATTCAGAATACGTCTTTATTAGGTTTAATTCTTTGATATTAATGAGCCATTATTCGAAATTTTGAAGTAGGTTAAATTTATTAAATAATTCACTCAAAGCGCATCACGCGCGCACATTTAAGAAAGTCTTTCAGTTGTAAGTTTCGGCAAACCGTTAACTTTCGCCGGCATTGCCGTGCACCAGACTCACGTCTTAAAGGAAGCGCACATGCATGTCACAATAGACGGTGTCCCGTATGCACCTGTTAATAATTCACGCTCTGCAATTGGTATCGCTATAACAACCCATAACAGACCTGAAGTTTTAAAGCGCGCCCTTGAGCAGCACATGAAGCATCTTCCATCTGGTGCGCTGATGGTTGTGATCAATGATGGCTCAAAACCTGCAGCGGTAGTGCCTGACGGCGTGAAGCTGCTTCGCCATGAAACATCACTCGGCATTGTTGCTTCGAAGAACGCCAGCCTGTCAGCTCTGATGGATGCCGGGTGCGAGCATATATTCCTGTGGGATGATGATGCCTGGCCCATCGCCGATAACTGGCATCTTCCCTACATCGAATCACCCGAGCCACACCTGGCTTACCAGTTTCTCGATTTGGCTGGTCGCAATAAGCTGAATGACCTTTCGGTGCTTTACCGTGACGATCAGCATGTGGCGTACACCGGACAGCGCGGCGTGATGCTGTATTACCACCGTAGCGCCATCGAGAGGGTGGGCGGATTCGATCCGGTTTATGGTCGCGGCATGTACGAACACAGCGACCTCGCCTTGCGCATCCATAACGCTGGACTGACTACGTGGGCTTACGCTGATGTCCTCGGTTCAGACAAGCTGATTCATTCCCTCGATGAGCATGAAGCGGTGGAGCGTTCGGTGCCGAGGCCCGACCGCCAGGCGCTGGTGGAACGTAATGTGAAGATCCACAACGAACGACGTGATACCGGCTTTACCGGTTACGTTGAATATCGGCGTCAGCGCGACGTGGTTATCACTACGCTACTGAGCAGCCAGCCTGACCCTCAGCGCGGTACGAAAATGACGGCCTCGCCTGACATGCTGACCAAGTGGGCGGCCTCGCTTCGGAATTGTGGGCGTATTGCGCTGGTGGATGAATTACTGACGGCCCCGGCAGATGTTGAGCTGTATCTCGTACCTGACGTAAAGATGAATGTCTATTTCCGGCGCTGGCTGCACATCTGGCAGCACCTGCGCGATCACCCTGAATACCGGTTCGTCTGGTGTACCGATGGTACCGATGTCGAAATGCTTCGCGCGCCGTGGGAAGAAATGGAGCCCGGGAAGGTGTATGTCGGTTCAGAACCAAAGACCTACGCCGACACCTGGGCAAAGCAGAATCATCCGGAGCGAATCTATCAGGAGTTTATCGAAGCGCACCGCAACGATGTGATGATTAACGCTGGTCTGCTGGGTGGGACCCGCGCTGATGTGATGGCGTTTGCTCACGGCATCATCCGTCTTTATTACCGGATCGAGAGTCATCGTTTCTGGAAGAAAGAACAGGCTGGCGCTGCGGTGGGTGACATGCTGGCGTTCGGCATTGTCGCGCAGTCATTTGCTGACCGCCTGGTCATCGGCCCTCTGGTACATACCGTATTCAAAACTGATGGCATTGGTAGAGAATGCGCTTGGTGGAAACATAAATAAGGGGAAGTCGATATGAAAAAACAGAAATCTAATAAGAGCATGTATAGCCCAAAGCGCCAGCCCCGTAGACCAGTGGGCTGGCATATAAATTTAGTAGGTCAGGCTCTGTTTAAAGGAACTGATTGAATTCCTTAGCTGAATCATTCAATTCATATTCTTTTAGGTTATTGATAACCGCTTCTCTTCGTTCTGGCGGCAATTGAGCCATGAGGAAACCTACAACACATTTAAGCTGTCCTACCTCTCTATTGAGGTCATCAATTGTTTTCGCATTACATTCCATCTGTAGTCTGAAATTCTTCTTAGTCATATTCAGTCCTTATCTGGAGCTAATCAGCCATCACTCCGCGCTTGATTGCACCAGTGTCCCACCACTGACGGGCTGAATGCTTACCTTAACCAGGGTTAAAGCAAAGCAACACCCTGATATTCAGACAGTACCCGCCATCGTGCGGCTTTTTTATTGGAGATTCGCTGGTGGCTGAAGACATAAAGTTTGTGGTGGTCGGCCATCACTCTCGCTTTGAACATGCACAACGTCTTGCTGCACTGCTGGATGCTCATCTGCTTATTGATGACGGTAACCGCGGCGCGAACTGGAATCATCGTCGCGCTATCGAATGGGCTGCTGAGCAACCTTGCCGCGTAGTGGTACTGGAAGACGACGCCCTACTGGTGCATGAGTTCACCGATAAGGTTACTGAGTGGCTGGACCGTTTCCCTGACGACATGTTGAGCTTTTATCTCGGTACCGGCCGCCCGCCTCAATATCAGATGCAGATAGCCGAACGGCTGATACTGGCCGACAAGAAACGAGCCGACTACATCACATTGCCCCGCTTGATTCACGGCGTCAGCTACAGCGTACCGCCGCAGCATCTATCCCGCGTGCTTGAGCTATGGGACAGCAGCAAGGCAGCTGATTATGCAGTTGGTGATGCCTTTGGCGGTTCCGTGGTCTATCCATGTTACTCGCTGGTTGATCACGCAGATGTTGAACCAGTAGAGACACCGCTGGATGGCATGCCGCGTACGGAACGCCGTAAGGCCTGGAGGCTGGCATGATGAGTAAAGAACCGCGTATCTATAGCAGCCGATGGGATAAGGCCAGGCTGTCATTCCTGCGCAGCCATCCACTGTGCCGGATGTGTGAAGAGCAGGGTAGAACGATAGCCGCAACGGTCGTTGACCACATCGAGCCGCACAAGTTGAAGGACGCTATCAGGTCTGGCAACCAGGCGGCGATAGCTAAAGCACAGGTGTTGTTCTGGGACAAACAGAACTGGCAGCCACTGTGCAAGCAGCATCACGACTCAACGAAGCAGAGGATGGAGAAGCGCGGCGCGGTCATCGGATGTGACGTCAACGGATACCCCCTCGACCCGAACTCGCACTGGAAGTAAACGAGAAATATTCTCGTTTGCGGGTCATTGTTCAGGTGTGGGGGGGGAGGGGAAAACACTACCCCTCTCGCGTTAAATGACCGCCGCTGTACCTCTAATTAAACGCTAACCCGATTTTTTCAGTTTTATCAGGTGCTAAAAATGGCAGACAAAAGAACCCGCTCCGACAGTTCAGCGGCGGCGCTTCAGGCCATGAAAAATGCTACAGAGGACACTATTAAACCTCCGGCGCATGCGGGTCTGGAGAAAAAAGCCGAACCTTTCTGGCATGACAATATCAGATCGAAAGCGCTGGACAGCTGGACGCCAGCCGACCTGCTCGCCGCCGCTGAACTGGCAAATAATCAGCTCTATATCACCGTTTTACGCAAGGATTTGCGCAAAGAAGAGCGCGTGCGCGGTGAAGAGCGCAACGAACAACTTATTAAAGATTTGCGTAAGCAGATTGTTGAATTGCAGCGAACCATCCTGGCCCAGCGCCGCGATCTGCAGATCCACTCGCACGCCACTAACGGCGAAAGCCGCGACCAGAAAAAGCGCAACGAAAACGATCGGAACGCTCGCGGGACGGTTAATAAGAATTCGGGAGAGGATGACAATCTGATCGCCTTCCCTAAACACGGATAGGTAGCCAATGACGCGTGGTGAAAAAGTTATCGCGTTCATTGAGCGCTATTGCATCGTGCCGGAAGGCAAGCTTATCGGGCAGCCCATGCGGCTGGATGAGTTCCAGAAAGTATTTCTCCTGGCGATGTATGACAATCCGGTTGGCACGGATAAAGCCTATTTGAGCATTGCCCGTAAGAACGGGAAAACGGGCCTCATAGCCGGAATACTGCTGGCGCACCTGGTCGGGCCGGAGGCGAAGCAGAACACCCAGATAGTGAGCGGCGCGATGAGTCGCGAGCAGGCAGGGATCGTGTTCAGTCTGGCGGTTAAGATGATTAACCTGAACCCTGACCTGCAGGGCATCGTGCACATTATCCCGAGTGGTAAAAAGCTCATTGGTTTGCCAATGAACGTGGAATTTCGCGCGCTGGCCGCCGAGGGTAAAACGACGCATGGCCTTTCGCCGGTGCTGGCTATCCTCGATGAAGTAGGTCAGGTCGTCGGGCCGCAGAGTGACTTTATCGACGCCATTATCACGGCGCAGGGTGCGCATGAAGCGCCGCTACTCATAGCTATCAGCACCCAGGCTGCCAACGACAATGATTTGCTCAGTATCTGGCTTGATGATGCCGAGCGATCGGGAGATGCACATATTGTTTCCCACGTGTATCAGGCACCGAAAGAGGCCGACGTGAGCGACCGCGATGGCTGGGCTGCCGCCAACCCTGCGCTGGGCAGCTTCCGTTCGCTGAAAGATTTAGAGCGCCAGGCGGAAATGGCCGGGCGAATGCCGAGCTTTGAGAATACCTTCCGCAATCTTTGCCTGAACCAGCGTGTTTCTACAGTCTCGCCGTTTATCTCGAAAAACGTTTGGGAGAGCGGAAAGGCACCGGCGATCAACACACCGCGTAAATGGTTTGCAGGCCTTGATCTTTCCGCCCGCAATGACCTTACCGCGCTGGTTGTCGCCGGTGAGGATAACGGGGGAGTATGGGATATTTTCCCGTACTTCTGGACGCCAGAAAAAACGTTGGCGGACCGCGCCAAAACTGACCGGGTACCGTATGACGTCTGGGTCAGGCAGGGATTTCTGCGAACGACGCCGGGATCGTCCGTAGATTACGAGTTTGTGGTTAAAGACATTGCTGAAATCCTTAGCGACTTTGACCTGCTGGCATCTATGGCGTTTGACCGCTGGCGCATAGAACTTTTTCGCAAGGAGCTGGAAAACATTGGGCTAACCCTCCCGCTGGTGGAGTTTGGGCAGGGCTTTAAAGACATGGGGCCAGCGGTTGACACGATTGAATCCCTGCTGCTCAACGGCAGGATCCGGCACGGTATGCATCCCGTACTGACGATGTGCGCGCAGAACGCCGTTGTGGTGAAAGATGCGGCTGGCAACCGCAAGCTGGATAAATCCAAAGCCACCGGACGTATTGACGGAATGGTTGCCATGACAATGGCGGCCGGAGCTGCAAATGGGGAGGTCGTTATCGCAGGTGGCGACTTCGAAGACTTCTTATTTAAACCGCTGAGCATGTGATGGATGAACCTAAATACAGCATAGATTTACGTACAAATAACGGCATGTGGGCGCGCCTGCAGTCATGGTTTGTTGGCGGTCGGCTGGTAACGCCGGATCAGGGCTCACAGACGGGGCCGGTTTCGGCCCACGGCGCACTGGGTGATTCTCTGGTTACCGATGAACGCATTCTGCAGATTTCGACCGTGTGGCGCTGCGTGTCTTTGATCTCCACATTGACCGCCACGCTGCCGATGGATGTGTTTGAGACGGACAGCCGTGACAACAGGCTGAAGGTCGGTATGGATAACCCGCTGGCGCGCCTGCTTCGCTATTCACCGAATCAGTACATGACCGCTCAGGAATTTCGTGAATCGATGACGATGCAGCTTTGCTTTTACGGCAATGCCTATGCGCTTATTGAACGGAACTCAGTGGGGGATGTTATTAACCTTTTGCCGCTGATGTCCGCGAATATGGACGTCCGGCTGGAAGGTAAGAGAATCGTTTACCGTTACAAGCGCGACAGCGAGTACGCCAACTTCACCCAGAAAGAAATTTTCCATCTCAAGGGCTTCGGTTTTAATGGCCTTGTCGGGCTGTCGCCTATTGCTCACGCATGTAAATCTGCTGGCGTGGCCGTGGCGATGGAAGATCAGCAGCGCGACTTTTACGCGAATGGCGCGAAATCTCCAAAAATTTTGTCCGTTGGCGACCGTGTAATGACGAAGGAGCAGCGCGATCAGGTGGAAGAGAACTTTAAGGAAATCGCGGGTGGCCCGGTGAAGAAACGGCTGTGGATCCTTGAAGCGAACTTTGCCGCCCACGATATCGGGGTAAGTCCGCAGGACGCCGAAACAATGGCTTCACGTAAATTTCAGGTCAGCGAGCTGGCGCGCTTCTTCGGTGTGCCGCCCCACCTGGTGGGCGACGTAGAAAAATCGACGAGCTGGGGAACCGGCATTGAGCAGCAGAATCTCGGTTTCCTCCAGTACACCCTGCAACCTTATATCTCGCGCTGGGAAAACTGCATCCAGCGATGGCTGCTGAAACCCGGCGATGTAGGAAGATATCACGCTGAGCATAACCTTGACGGGTTGCTTCGTGGAGATTCGACTTCCCGTGCGGCCTTCATGAAAGCCATGGGTGATGCAGGCCTTCGAACGATTAACGAGATGCGCAGACTCGACAACATGCCCCCAATCGACGGGGGAAATGTCGCTATGCGACAGAAACAGTATGTACCCATTACCTCTCTGGGAACTGATAACAAACCTCGCTCCGGCGGGGTTTAGTTTTTTTGGGGGCAGCATGCCAGAAGTTAAGAAAACACTCTCTTTTGAAGAGACAGAAATCAAATTCACCGGCGACGGTACCCAGGGGATTTTTGAAGGTTACGCCTCCGTATTCGGGAACGTCGATTCTGATGGCGACATTATCCTTCCCGGCGCCTTCAAAAGTGCTATCCAGCAGCCGAGCCGCAAGGTGGCTATGTTCTTCAATCACCGCGCCTGGGAGCTGCCGGTGGGCAAGTGGGATGCGCTTGCAGAAGACAGCAAGGGGCTTTTTGTCCGCGGTCAGCTTACGCCAGGTCACAGCGGTGCCAGCGACCTTAAAGCGGCCATGCAACACGGCACCGTAGAAGGTATGTCGGTTGGGTTTTCCGTTACTAAAGATGATTACTCGCTGGCTACAGGTGGCGGGCGGATCTTCAAAAATATTACCACGCTGCGAGAAATCAGCGTCTGCACCTTCCCTGCGAACGAGCTGGCCGGTGTATCCGCGATGAAGAGTATCGACGGCATAGAAACCATTCGTGATGTTGAGAACTGGCTGAGGGATTCAGTGGGTTTAAGCAAATCACAGGCAGTGGGGCTTATTGCCCGGTTTAAGTCAGCCGTCCGGAGCGAGTCCGAACCTGATGAAACCAAATCAGACATCTCTGCGCTTATTGCGCGTATCAGTTCATTCCCTCAATCATTAGGAAAATAATATGTCCGAATTAGCACAGATTCAGAAAGCCATCGAAGAGTCTCAGAAAAACATGCAGGAGCTTTTTGATGCTCAGAAAACGGAAATTGAAACCACCGGACGTGTCTCAAAACAGGTACAGGACGATCTGGCGAAAGTCCAGGAAGAGCTGAAAGCCTCCGGTTCCCGCCTGTTCGACATTGAGCAGAAGTTTGCCTCCGGTGCAGAAAACCCCGGCGAAAAGAAATCGTTCTCCGAGCGTGCCGCAGAAGGGCTAACGAAATCCTGGAACGGCAGCAAAGGCCACTACGAAGCGCAGACTTTCAATAAGTCGCTGGGCAGCGATACGGCATCAGCCGGAAGTCTGATCCAGCCGATGCAGGTGCCGGGCATTATTATGCCAGGCCTGCGCCGCCTCACCATTCGTGATCTGCTGGCTCAGGGGCGCATCTCCAGTAACTCGCTGGAATATGTTCGTGAAGAACTGTTCACCAATAGCGCAGCAAGCGTAGCGGAAAAGGCGCTTAAGCCTGAATCCGAAATCACCTTCAGCAAGCAAACGGCAAACGTGAAAACCGTAGCCCACTGGATCCAGGCATCGCGCCAGGTCATGGACGATGCCCCTATGCTTCAGTCCTACGTTAATAACCGTCTGATGTACGGCCTGGCGCTAGAAGAAGAGCGCCAGCTGCTTAATGGCGACGGCAGCGGCGACGATCTGGAAGGTATTAACCATGTGGCCACGGCCTACGATACTGGACTGAACGCTGCCGGAGATACCCGCGCCGATATCATCGCCCACGCGATTTTCCAGGTGACCGAATCCGAATTCAGCGCTTCGGGTATCGTGCTTAACCCGCGTGACTGGCACTCCATTGCGCTGCTGAAGGATAACGAAGGGCGCTATATCTTCGGTGGTCCGCAAGCTTTCACCCAGAACATCATGTGGGGGCTGCCGGTGGTACCCACGCGCGCCCAGACCCAGGGCACCTTTACCGTTGGCGGTTTTGATATGGCCTCGCAGGTCTGGGATCGTATGGATGCAACCATTGAGGTCAGCCGCGAAGACCGCGATAACTTCGTGAAGAACATGCTCACCATCCTGTGCGAAGAACGCCTGGCGCTGGCGCACTATCGCCCGAAAGCGCTGATCAAAGGCACCTTCGCAGACCAAACCAGCTGATGAGGGGGGCGGGGAAGCCCGCCCTTAGGCCTATGGCAATTAACGTTCTCGACGTGGTACCTATCGAGGAGCTACGTCAGCATATTGAGTTTGACAGTGACGACCGTGACGCGGTTATCAAACGTTACGCACAGGCGGCGCTGGATTACTGTTTGCGCTGGTGCGATGAACCGCGCTGGAAGGCAGCCGGAGATATCCCTTCACCCGTGGTATCCGCGATGCTGCTGGTGTTTGGCGATTTGTTTGAGCACCGTACCAGCCAGACGGAAGTGCAGCTGTATAGCAACGCTGCAGCAGAGAATCTGATGTTCTCCTCCCGTAACTGGCGGGGCAGTGCTGAAGAGGAGACTTCCTGATGGAGCCAGGACGCCTTCGGCATCGTGTGCGGATAGAAGTTAAAACTGACGAGCGAGACAGCCACGGGCAGCCGATTGGATGGTTGGATGTGGGTACTGTCGCCGCTGATATCCGGTCGGTAACTGGCAAGGAATTTATCAGCGGAAACGCGGAGCGCTCATCCGTAACCAGCAAAATCTTTATGCGCTATCGGAGCGACGTCCGGGCGACGACAACGAGGCTTATTGAAGTTACGTCAAAAGGGAACGGTCGTGTTTATAGCGTAACGGCTCCTTTACCCACGCGTGACCTGCGGAATATGGAAGTGCTATGTACGGAGGACTTCAGCCGTGTTCCTTGATCTTAAAACTGAAATCGAATCGCTACTGAACGTGAAGGTGTATCCGCTCATTGGCCCACAAACTGAAAGCGAGTTCGTCACACTTCAGTTGATCAGCGATACCCCTCTTGAGTCAGGAACCATTCGTACGCAGCTGGTGGCAGGGCGCTGGCAGATTAGCTTCATTTCTTCTTTCTACAGCCGCGCCGAAGAGATGGACAAGTTGCTATGGCTGGCGTGGGAAAGCCTGGTACATGGACACATCGGCAGTTACCCGGTGCAGTACGTCCAGCGCGGCGGCATTTCTGAGAGTTTTGATTCCGACGATGGAGGGAAATACCGGCGCGCACGTGACTACGTTTTTTACTATCCGGAGGGGGCGTCATGATCCGCATGGAGGTAAAAGGTCTGCAGGATCTTGAGCGGCAGCTGTTGGCGCTGGGCGAAAAGGTTGCCGACAAGGTTCTGGCCTCAGCTGGAAAAGAGGCTATGGAAATTGTTAGCGAGGACATGCAGCAGCATGCCGGGTATGACGAATCCAGCAAGGGCGTGCATATGCGCGACAACATCAAAACAACATCCCGTAATCGAATGAAGGACAGCCGCTGGAACACAGTGGTGACCATTCGTGTCGGTCTTTCCAGAGAGCACACCATGAAAGCCCTGGCGCAAGAGTTCGGCACCGTTAAACAGGTCCCAAGCCCCTTTATGCGTCCTGCGCTGGATTTTAACAGGGCAAAAATACTGCGCGTTCTTGCGGTTCGCATCCGTGACGGTATCGAAAATAATCGTTAAGTGAGGTAATGAAATGCCAGATCCAAATAAAAGTTCCCCGGAATACGCCATGCTACCTGCTGGAACCGTCGTTATGTGGGGGGCAGCAGGCAGCGACGTAGCAACAATGAAGCCGCTTATTAACTGTAAGGCGCTGGGGGCAACGGGCCAGACCGGCGGCTTTGTGGACTGCACCACGCTGATTGACCGTAATAAGCAGTTTATTTCCGATCTGCCAGAAGGCCCGGAAAAATCACTGGGCTTTATCGACGATCCTGCCAATAAGGATTTTGCAGACTTCCTGAACGCCGCCGAGAATCGTCAGACCGTGCAGTTCTATGTTGAGCTGCCCAATGGACGTACGGCAAACATGGTCCTGGCTCTGTCCGGCTGGCAGATGAACGAAATCACGGCCCCGGCCAGCGAAGTTATCCAGATCACGGTGCAGGGTAAGCAGAACAACATCAACTGGGGAACGGCGGCGACAAGCTGATCTCACTGAGCTATCTACAGGCCGCCGCGTGGCGGCTTTTTTAATGGAGAAATTTAATGACCGACCTGAAATCTCAACTGCTTGCCCCGGAACGCACGGCCTTTCCCGTTACCATTCTGGGCGCGCAGGTCTTTATCCGCCGCCTGACATCCTTTGAGCTGGAAGAATACGACGAGAAACAGCAGCAGCTCCGTGAGGATACAAACCTGAGCGGAATGGGACTGTCGACCGCCGCATTTATTCTGAGTGCGATGGTTGATGAAAGCGGTCTGCCCATCCCGGCAACGGATCTGCCGGCACCGGATGAACTGCTGAAGGCTCGTTCGAATGCATCACTCATTGAAGCCCTTCAAACCGTTCAGCGCCACAGCTGGGGCACGCTGGAGGAAGCGAAAAAAAACTGATGAACTCCCCCTGGCTAATGGACATTTTTACCCTGTCCGATCGCCTCGGGGAGTCGGACCCGCGAAAAATAGCCAGCCTGCCTGCTGACATTCTCCTGCACTGGAAGGCCTGGCTTTCCCTTACGGGAAACACCGTTGAAGGGACGGCACCGTCGATGCCAGTGACTGCTCAGCAGACTGGTATTGACCAATCGTCAAGGCAATGTGCCGACGTGATGAGGATCCTCGGACAATGAGTGATGTTGCAAGCCTGTCGGTTGCCCTGCACCTGAATTCTGCTGCTTTTAAGTCGCAGATCACCGACGCATATCAAAAAGCAGGGCAGTCCAGCAAGAAATTCAACGACCAGGCGAAATCACAGGCAAATGAACTGGCGGAGGCCATTGCCAAAACGGTCGATGCGGCCAAAGGCATTGGCTTTCCCGCAGCAAATGCCGATCAGTTCTCCGGGGCCACCCGTGGCGCCGGGCAGCTGAATTTTGTGCTTCATGAAGTAGCCGCCGGGAGTAACGTTGCCAGCAGCAGCATTATCAATGCGCTGATCCCCGCCGTCCACTCGCTGAAATCTCAGTTGGATGGTAGCGCCGGTGGCTGGAAAACTCAGCAGGAAGCCGCCAAAAACGCCGCCGCTGAACTGGCTAAGGCTGCTGAAAATCAGATAGCCGTAGCTCAGGCTGAAAAACAAGCCGCTATCAACAAAGCCACCATTGCCGAAAAAACGATAGTGGCTGCAAAAGCCCAGCGGGACCAGGCTATCGCGCTTGATGAGTATTACGCGAAGCAGACTGCGGTAAATCAGCAGTTTGGCCTGAACGTCAGCTATCAGGACGAGCACCTGAAAAATGAGCGCGCCATCATCGAGGCAAACAGGCTCGAGGCCGGGGCGCTGGAAAAACTCAAAGCCGCAAAAGCAGGTGTTATTGCAGCTGAGCTGGTGGAAACGGAAGGCAAGGCCGCGCTCGTCGTCGCTACCGAAGCCGCTACGGCGGCGAATACCCAGCTTACCTTCTCACAGCGCCTGGCCGCGACCAGCAGCCGCGCGCTGGGTACCGCGATGAGTTTGCTCGGCGGACCTGTCGGGATAGGCCTTACTGCCCTGGCGGCAGGCGGAGCATATCTCTACAGCGAATTTAAAAAGTCTGAAGAGCAGACAAAAAAACTTAATGATGCGGTTTTGAGCTTACGCACATCCGCGCGCATTTCCGTCTCGGATTTGAAATCCCTGAATGCTGAGCTCGGTGGTACTGAAAACTCTCTGACTGCGGTAACGGCCGCTGCAAAGGGAGGCTTCAGCGGGTCACTGCTTAATGAAGTCGCATCTGTTGCCAATGCATACGCAGAAGCTGGAGGTAATGCAGAAGAGCTGGTCAGTAAGATTTCAGCGTTGAAAGGCGATCCCATTAACGCCATGCAGCAACTCACGGCGCAGGGCGTATCGCTCAATGAGTCCATCATCCAGCAGGTGATCAGCCTTAACAATAAAGGCCAGACCGCTCAGGCCACGCAAATCATCATGGAACAGGCGCTGAATGCGGAAAGTGAGCGGCTGAAAGAGCTGGCGGCTCAGGCGGATACATATCTTGATAAGTTAAAAAATCTTGGCCGGGAATGGGGAGTGCTCGGTGGGCTGGGGGAGGCCACGGCATGGAGCGATAAGCTCGGCAAAGACCAGAAAGATTATGAAGATAAAACACGCCAGTTCCTCGCCGCCAGTAAAGCGGGCTACGCGGAAGCCCAGAGCGAGCGTATTAAAAATTCTGTTGGCCTGAAAAGCTATATGGATGCCGGGACCAGCGCCGCCGAGAAGCGCGCCGAGGCAATTAAAAAGCTCAATAGCAGCATCTACTCGTCTGATTCTCAGGACTATAAGCGCATCCTGAAAGGTGTTAATGAGGAATACGAGAAGGCTGTTAAGAAAAACAAGCCTAAAAAGCAAAAGTCATCTGGTCAGAGTGAAGGGCAGCGCGCGCTGATGCAGGCCCAGCAGCAAAATGCCGTACTGCGCGAACAGGCGCAGACAGCGGATAAAATGACAGGTTCAGCGCGGCAGCTGGTAGCATTCAACGAGCAAATTTCTGGACTTAAAGGTCAGAACCTGACCGCCGATCAGAAAAGCCTGGTCAGTATGCAGGACCAGATCCGAGCGCAGCTTCAGGCGAACGCTGCCCTTGAGAAAGAAGCGCAGCTTAGGGCCACAGTTCAGAAGTATCAGCAGGAGAGCCGGAAGTGGGCAGAAGAAGCGGAGGCTATGCAGCGTGAATCTGCATTGAGTCTGGGGAAATACAGCCTTTCCGATCGTGAATCGGCCGATGCCGATGCGCGTACCGCCATCATTAACCGATTTAACCACCGCCGCATCGCGCTTGAGAAAGATTTCACCGATCACACCTCGGCCGAGTACCAGACACGCCTTGCCGACCTTGAAAGCGCTAAGCAAAGAGAGTTGCAGATTACCGAGCAAGCCAGCCAGGACAAGCTGACAGCTGAGCAGGATTACACTGCGGGCTTTCGCCGTGGAACGCTCAACTGGGTGGATGCTGCACGGGACGCGAACAGCCAGATGGAAAGCTTTTCAACGGGTCTGTTTGACAGCATGACGGAATCCCTCGCCACGTTTGCAATTTCCGGCAAGCTTAGCTTTAAAAGCTTCACCGTATCTATTCTTTCCGACCTGGCCAAAATTGCGACCCGCATAGCGCTTTCAGGCGCCCTGCAGGGAATATTTGGTGCGGTAAGTTCCTCCTTTTCCGGCGGTGGAGGTTCCACACCATCGGGTGCCTATGACAGCGCGGCGGCTGGCTTAAAGTTTAATGCCAAAGGCGATGTCTATAACTCTCCCTCACTGAGTTCGTACAGCAACGCGGTTTACGATTCTCCGCAGACCTTTGCCTTTGCGAAAGGCGCGGGTGTCTTTGCCGAAGCAGGCCCGGAAGCAATTATGCCGTTGACGAGAGCCTCTGATGGTTCATTGGGCGTTCGTGCTGTTGGCGGCGGGGCTTCTTCCGGCGCTGCACCGCAGGTTTTCATTAACATCAACAGCGAGGGTAATACTACAACCCAGGCAACCGGCGGCTGGGAGCAGTTTGGGAAGGAGATTGGTAACTTCGTCGACCAGCGTTACCGACAGCTTATTCAGTCGGATATTCGCCCTGGCGGCGCAATCTGGAACGCAACAAAAGGCGGACGCTAATGGCGATTGAAACCTTTACCTGGAGCCCCAGGGTTAACCCGACGCAGAGCGTTAGTTTTCGGACCCGTAAAGCACGGTTTGGAGACGGATATCAGCAGGTTTCAGGCGACGGTCTTAACCCGCGGGGTCAGCAATGGGATTTGAGTTTTGTCGGAACGGAGAACTACATCGCAGCGATAAAGAGCTTTCTGGACAGGCAGGGCGGCACAAGATCGTTTCAGTGGAAGCCGCCGCTGGAGCCGCTGGGGCTTTACCGCTGTGAGGAGTATAAACCAACCCCAATGGGCGGGGAAAATTATTCCCTGACCGCAACGTTTGAGCAGGCATACAAACCATGAGCATTAACAGCGACTATCAGAAACTTGAGCCAGGCAATGCCATTCGGCTGTTAGAAATGGACGGCAGCGCCTTTGGCGTTGGTGACATCCTGCGGTTCCATTCTCATAACATCCCCCATACCGAAGCGGAGATTATTGCCGCTGGTGGCGATGAGTCAAAGCTACCCGCCAAATCCATCTGGTGGCAAGGCGAAGAATATAAAGCCTGGCCCTGTCAGGTAGAGGGTGTTGAAGCATCGACCAGCGGCAGCGGTGCTCAGCCTAAGCTGTCGGTCGCTAACCTCGACAGCTCGATCACCGCGCTTTGTCTGCATTATGACGATCTCCTGCAGGCGAAGGTGACCATCCACGATACGCTGGCGCAGTATCTTGATGCCCGCAACTTTACCGGCGGAAACCCGTCCGCCGATCCGACGCAGGAAAAGCTGCAGGTGTTCTACATCGACAGCAAAAGCTCGGAAACAAACCAAGTGGTGGAATTTACGCTGAGCAGCCCGATGGACCTGCAGGGGTTAATGCTACCGACGCGCCAGCTTCATGCTATGTGCACGTGGTGCATCAGGGGTAAGTACCGGACCGGCGATGGTTGCGATTATGCCGGGACACGATACTTTGATGATAAAAACAATCCCGTTGACGATCCGTCTCTGGATAAATGCAGCGGCACGCTGCGGGGCTGTAAGCTCCGCTTTGGCGAAAACGAAGAGCTCCCGTTCGGCGGGTTCCCTGGCACGTCACTTATCAGGAGCTAAGCATGCGGCAAAAAACCCTTGAGGCCATAATGGGGCATGCGGCCGCCGAGTATCCGCGCGAGTGCTGCGGGGTCGTCGCACAGAAAAGCCGCGTGGAACGCTATTACCCGTGCCGTAACCTGGCGACCGAACCGACGGAGCATTTTCACCTGAGCCCAGAGGATTACGCAGTGGCGGAGGACTGGGGAACGGTAACTGCCATCGTGCACAGTCATCCCGATGCGACGACTCAGCCGAGCGAGCTGGACAAAGCGCAGTGTGATGCAACGTTGCTGCCCTGGCATATCGTCAGCTGGCCTGAGGGGGATTTGCGCACCATCCAGCCCCGCGGCGAACTACCATTGCTGGAACGCCCGTTTGTGCTCGGGCACTTCGACTGCTGGGGGCTGGTGATGAGCTACTTTCGGCAGGAACACAGTATCGAGCTGCAAGATTATCGCGTCGATTACCCCTGGTGGGAGGACAGTTACCCGGAAAACTTCTACCAGGAATGCTGGTACGAGTGTGGATTCCGGGAGTTCGAAGGCGCGCCGCAGCCGGGCGATATGGTGATAATGCAGGTCCAGGCCAATAAGTGGAACCATGCAGGGATCCTGCTGGAGGGCAACATGCTGTTACATCATCTATACGGACACCTCAGCCAGCGCGTTCCGTACGGCGGCTACTGGCAGGACCGGACAATGAAGGTGCTTCGATATAAATCCCTGTGCTAATCTTCTGGTAATTTTTCAAAGGGGATAAGGACATGAAAAAGTTAATATTTGTAGCGGCTCTAATTGGCTTAGCTGGATGTACAACCTCCGCAGTGAATTCACAACAAGCTAAGCCAGTACCTTCAGAGAGAATCCTTAAGCAAGGGGCTGGTGAGTCAACTATTGTTGTTACCAGGGATAACGGTTGGTTTGCCGGTGGCGGTTGTTTCGTTGAAATAACCGTAGATGGTAAATCCTATGCGAGAATTGATACTGGTGAATCGATAAGTATCAAGACAGAACCCGGCAGACATATCCTTGGAATATCAGGCGATTCTCAGGGTAAGGGGTTGTGTGGGTTCAAGGTTGGTCAGCCAATAAAAGAGACCTCAACGCAAATCAATTCTAATGAAATACAGAAATTTAGAATAACTGGTGACACAAACTCTGGTCTTGACATAAGGCCTTCATCATTTTGATTATATTTAATCTGACAATTAACCACCTTCGGGTGGTTTTTTTATGGAAACGTAAAACATGAAAGAAGTAATGGTAAACATTGAAATGGGTGGTGTATTAGGAAAGACATTCGGTAAATCTCATGAACGCTTAGTTTCAACCACCGCAGAAGTTTTTCGAGCTCTCTGTTGTACTATTTCAGGTTTTGAACAATATCTTAATACCAGTAAAAAAAGAGGGTTAACATTCGCTATATTTAAGGGAAAGAAAAATATCGGCGAAGATGATTTAGGTTATCCAATAACTGAAGATGTCATCCGTATTGTTCCAGTCATCATCGGTAGTAAAAAAGCGGGTTTATTACAAACCATACTGGGCGCAGTCTTAGTTGTAGCTGGTTATGCATTATCGGGATTTACAGGTGGTGCGAGTATGGCGTTGGTGGCTCCTGGTGTTGCGTTAATGGCTGGTGGTGTGATCCAAATGTTATCCCCCCAGCCCGGTGGACTTGCCAGCAAACAGAGCGCAGACAACCAGGCATCTTATGCCTTCGGCGGCGTGACGAATACCGCCGCTCAGGGATATCCGGTCCCGCTTCTGTACGGGCAGCGCACAATCGGCGGCGCCATTATTTCGGCGGGGATCTACGTCGAAGATCAGCAGTAAAAATCACGATTTCAATCAACCGCCGCTTGGCGGTTTTTTTATGGGCGCGATATGGCAAAGAACATTATCAAAGGCCGTAAAGGCGGTGGATCATCCTCCCGTACGCCTACCGAACAGCCGGACGATTTACAATCCGTCGCTAAAGCCAAACTGCTCATTGCGCTGGGGGAAGGCGAGTTTGCTGGTGGGCTAGACGGCAAGAGTATCTTCCTGGACGGAACACCGCTGGAGAATGCCGACGGCTCAGCTAACTTTAGCGGCGTGGCGTGGGAGTTCAGATCCGGCACGCAGGCACAGCAGTATATTCAGGGCATGCCCGGTACCGAAAACGAAATAAACGTAGGTACCGAGGTATCAAGCGCCACGGCATGGACCCACACGTTTACCAATACTCAGCTGTCTGCAGTTCGCCTGCGACTGAAATGGCCGTCGCTATTTAATCAGAAGGATAACGGCGACCTGGTGGGATATTCGATTAAATACGCGGTCGATCTGCAAACCGACGGCGGCACATGGAAAACCGTCATTGATACAGCGGTGACGGGAAAAACGACATCGGGCTATGAGCGAAGCCACCGTATTGATTTACCGCCTGCGGGCAGTACGTGGACCGTCAGACTCAGGAAGATCACCGCCGATGCAAACAGCGCAAAAATTGGCGATATGATGACGCTGCAGAGCTATACGGAAGTAATCGACGCAAAATTGCGCTACCCCAACACGGCGCTGCTTTACATAGAGTTCGACTCGAGACAGTTTAACGGCAGCATACCGCCAATTTCCTGCAAACCGCGCGGGCGCGTAATCCGCGTGCCGGATAACTATGACCCCGTCACCCGAAGCTATAGCGGAACCTGGACCGGCTCGTTTAAGTGGGCGTGGACAGATAACCCAGCGTGGATATTTTACGATCTGGTTATCACCGACCGCTTTGGCCTGGGTAACAGGCTGACGGCCGCGAACATCGACAAATGGACGCTTTACCAGATTGCTCAGTATTGCGACCAGCCAGTCCCGGATGGCAAAGGCGGCAGCGGAACCGAGCCGCGCTATACCTGCAACGTCTATGTGCAGAACCGCAACGATGCTTATACGGTGCTACGGGATTTTGTTGCCATCTTCAGGGGCATGACGACATGGGGCAGCAACCAGATTGTCACCCTGGCTGATATGCCCCGCGATATTGATTACAGCTACACCCGGGCGAACGTTATCGACGGGATGTTTAACTATTCCAGCAGCACAACAAAAACGCGTTACACAACCGCGCTCGTGTCGTGGTCCGATCCGGATAATGCCTATGCGGATGCAATGGAGGCGGTATTTGAACAGGATCTGGTTGCCCGCTACGGATTCAACCAGCTTGAGCTGACTGCCATCGGCTGCACACGGCAGAGCGAGGCGAACCGCAAGGGCCGCTGGGGTATTCTGACCAATAATAAAGACCGCGTGATCACGTTCTCCGTGGGTCTGGACGGCATGATCCCTCAGCCTGGCTATGTTATCGCCGTGGCGGATGAAATGCTGTCCGGGAAAGTGACTGGCGGGCGAATCAGCAGCGTTAATGGCCGCGTTATCACCCTCGACCGCAAGCCCGACGCGGTTGCCGGCGATCGCCTTATTCTTAACCTGCCATCCGGTGCAGCACAGAGCAGAACCATTCAGGCCGTAAATGATAAGGTCGTGACGGTGACGGTGGCCTATGGTGAAACGCCGCAGGCGGAAAGCGTCTGGGTTGTTGAATCCGATGAGCTCTACGCGCAGCAATACCGCGTGGTGAGCGTGGCCGATAATAACGACGGCACGTTCACCATTTCCGGCGCGTATTACGATCCGGACAAGTATACCCGCATCGATACCGGCGCGCTGATTGATGAGCGTCCGGTGAGCGTCATCCCGCCGGGAAATCAGTTCCCGCCGGACAACATCGTTATCAGCTCGTTCTCTGTCGTACAGCAGAACATCAGCATGGAAACCATGCGCGTCAGCTGGGATCAGGCGGCGAACGCTATTTCTTATGAGGCGCAGTGGCGCAGGAACGAGGGCAACTGGGTGAACGTGCCGCGCAGCTCCACGACGTCGTTTGACGTGCCGGGCGTTTATGCTGGCCGCTATCTGGTCCGCGTGCGTGCCATCAATGCCGCAGAGATTTCCAGCGGCTGGGGTTACTCGGAAGAAAAAACGCTGACGGGAAAGGTGGGTAACCCGCCGAAGCCGGTAGGCTTCACCGCCTCAGATAACGTGGTGTTTGGCATCGAGCTCAACTGGGGATTCCCGGCGAACACCGACGACACGCTGAAGACGGAAATTCAGTACAGCCTCACCGGTAGCGAAGACGATGCGATGCTGCTGGCCGATGTGCCATACCCGCAGCGCAAATATCAGCAGATGGGCCTCAAGGCTGGGCAGATATTCTCGTACCGCGCACAGCTGGTGGACAAAACCGGCAACGAATCCGGTTATACCGACTGGGTGCGCGGGCAGGCAAGCACCGACGTGTCTGATATCACTGACGCCATTCTTGAGGACATGAAGGGCTCGGAGGTATTTCAGGAGCTGATCGAGAATGCCGTGGACAGCAATGAAAAAATTGCTGATATGGCGAACGATATCAAACAGAACGCCGATGACCTTGAGAAGCAGGCGCTGGAAATTCAGCAGAACGCTGACGGGCTGGCGCAGGCGGCCGTAAAAATCGATGAAATTAGCGTATCGATGGACGGCATGTCCAGCGGCGTTAAAAACTCCTCCATTGCCGTCATTCAGAACAGCCTGGCCCAGGTGACCAGCCGACGCTCACAAACGGCGACAAACTCGGGGAACAGCGCCAGCATTGACCGCATTGATACCACCATCGCGGATACCAGCCAGGCGGTCGCCAGGGCGCTGGTTACCCTCGATGCCTCAGCGGGCGGTAACGTTTCGAATGCCACGGATCTGACTGAAACACTGGCTGACTTTACCCAGGCATCCGCCACGAAAATCAACTCCCTGACGGTGACCGTTAACGGCCAGACTGCGGCTATCACTCAGACCGCCACTGCTATTGCTGACATCAACGGCAACATCAACGCGATGTATAACATCAAGGTTGGCGTAGCCGCTAACGGGCAGTATTACGCTGCGGGCATGGGAATTGGCGTTGAGAACACGCCCGGCGGCATGCAGTCGCAGGTTATCTTCCTGGCAGACCGCTTCGCAGTGACTTCGCAGGCTGGCAGCACCGTCTCACTGCCGTTTGTAATCCAGAAGGGACAGACGTTTATCAACGATGCGTTCTTCAGGGATGCCAGTATTCAGTTCGGTAAAATCACGGATTCCCTCCAGTCTTCCAACTACGTTGCGGGTAGCGCAGGCTGGCGCTGGGGTAAGGATGGCACCATGCAAAACTATGGCAGCGACAGTCAGGGCGGCATGAAACAAACAAACGTTACGCTGAGTATCCGGGATGCCAACAGGCTGCGTGTGCAGATTGGTAAAATTACGGGGGTGTTCTGATGGCATACGGCATACAAACCTGGGATGCCGCCGGAAAGCCTAATAACTATGGCCTTGTGCCGGTGAGCGTGCTGGGCTTCTTTGCAGTGGGTCAGAATCAACAATCAGGATCGGCATCATTTACGGTACCGGCCGGATTCGTCATGGACATATTGCAAGTTTGCTCGGGTGAAACTTACACCCAGACCCGCCGGACGGTCACCGTTTCTGGCGGGAGTATTACCATAGGGGCAGCGGCGGATACTGATTTCGGCGCGAATACCTACCCGGCCATTGCCGGTTTTATTATTGCGTTTCTGAGGGCGGCGTAATGGCAGACTGGGGAGCACTTCTTACCACGGATAATGGCGCGCCGTTTATTACGCCGCAGTCCATTCCGCTGGCGCTGATCGGCAAACAGTCTGTAGCTCTTAAAATGGGCGCGGGTGAGATAACAAACGTATCTCAGGCAATACCCGCGGGACGGCCGGTCATTCCTTTTGTCTGCTCTACCGTGAATTGCGTGCTGAGTTATACGGTGAGCGGCAATAACTGCACGGTGTCCGCCAGCAAGCCGGACGCAGCCGGAACGGTGCATGTTTATTTCTTCACGATATTCCCGCAGTCACTGCCCGCGTGGGGAATTGCCATCTGGGACGAGCAGGGCACCTGCGTTCTGACGAATGAGACGCGCGTGCTGACGGACATTGAGGCCATCGGAACTAACGGAAGTGCAGCTGGCGGCGGATTTAATATTAACGTTTCCCGAGCCGGGAAAATGGGCATCGTGCCATCAATGTGTGGGCTGGTAACCGGCGTAATCACCTCGGGAGGCACCCGGCCGTATATGTCACAGTACTTTTTCTCAGCGGTTTACAGTGGAGGCAACACGACGATTCATGTTGCAACGTCGAATGGCCAGCCTCCTTCAGGCACCATCAATATTGCGTACCACAATATGAGAAATCGCGTATATGCTCTCAATCTGGATAATTATGATTAATTAATCGATCGGTGAAAACGATCAATTACATGTAATTGATCTATGTAACCAATTATCATTATCTGCCCGTTGCTGATATGTTCCAGTTTAATTAGATATTCAATGTGGATGAATGATGAAGAAATATATTGCAATTACTTTTGCCGCTTTTGTGTTATCTGGCTGTTCAGGCTTGATGGAGCGCCAGCAGCCAGTATGCACAGCATCGGCAATGGTTGGTGGCCAGAGCGCAACGGTTCAAATTTATGACGTAAAGAAAATAAACGGACAGACAAAATATCAGGCCGGTTATCCGTTTAACTGGCAGTACGTCAGCAAGAATAATTTCACGCATACAACATGCGAATAAATTAACCTGTTATCTGAACCCGCCGAGAGCGGGTTTTTTTATGCCCGGAGAAAATATGATTTATAACGCAGGCACAATTTCATTAAGCGGCAATACGGCCACAGGCGCAGGTACCAGCTGGACCGCGCCAGCCAGTCAAATACGAACCGGCCAGACGATTATCGTCTTATCTAATCCCGTACAGCTTTTCCAGATTACCGCGATTAACAGTGCAACCTCTCTCACCGTTACGCCTGCTGCTTCGCCATCACTGACCGGTCAAAGGTACGGCATTCTTGTCACGGACAGCCTGTCTGTTGATGGCCTAGCGCAAAGTATTTCACAGCTCATCAATGAGTACGACGAGAACATTGGTGCATGGGAAAGCTTCGCCTCAACGACAGCTAACCAGAACGTCACGGTAACCATCAACGGGCAGAGTATTTCCATCCCTGCGCTGGGTAAGTTGGTTCAAAAAGGGACTAATGGAACGGTGCCAGTAGCCCAGGGCGGTACCGGTGCGACGAACGCGCAGGACGCTCGCTCAAACCTCGGTTTAGGAAGTAGTGCCACGAAGGATGCCGGAACCGCAGCTGGGAACGTCATGCAGGTGGGGGCTTTTGGGCTCGGCTTAACCCAGCAATCTAACAGCACCACAGAAGGGAGTACGCCAGGAATACCGGTAGGGTTTTACAATGGAACCGGGCAATATTGGGGAAATCCCAGCGGCAATGCTAATGAGTCATTGGCCATCATTCAGTTGCCTGGAGCGCTTCCTGGTTGGCGCGGGCAAATGGCGATCGGTGAAAATGGCCTGGGTATCGTTTACATCCGGTATGGCCAATCAACTTCTTTTACCCCTTGGAAAAAGTTGTACGGCGAAGCGAACACCACAAAATCAAGTGATGGCACATTGAAAGCTGCATCACCCGTGGCGCGAATTGTCAGTAGCCTGGAAGATTGTCAACGTATCGATATTGATGAGAGCGGTTTTAAATGGTGTGGCTGCGGAACGGCGAACGATGAAGCTGAAGGCATCAATATTTCTCGCCTCGATGTCGGTGTGTACATTCTTAAAGGGGCTGCTGGACTTGCCTCTGAAGGCTGGCAAATTTTATCCCCGATGGACCCTGGAGGTATGGGGGAGCTTGGTGTCGTAGAGGCGGAAGAAACAGAAAACGGAGGGATAACTATTCGGCTTTATAAACGAAAATATGCAATGGATGCAGACGGCGATATCGTAAAAACGAAGGGCGCGCCAATAGACGTACCAGCCAACAGCTGGATCGATATACGCTTGGATATGCCCATCGACAGTATCTGGAATAAAAAAATCGCAGAGGCAGCGAAGGCGGCGGAGTTTGAAAATCATCAGGATGTGCAGTCGTCATAATTGATAGCCTTTACCTGTCTTGATCTGTCACTCTCAGTAAATTACTGTGTATACATACAGTGATATTTAGAGGGCTGATTATGCCGCGCTACTATGAAATTGAAACAGCTTTTGACCGAGCTGTGAAGCTCGAGCCCAACGGCAGGCGAACAATAACGACTGCCGATTTTGTCGCAGAACTCGAAAAAGTGAACTGGTTTTGGGATTTAAAAAGGGCAAATGACTGGATCGAGATGAGCGTTACAACGTTCAAAGACATCAGCACGCAAGAGGGCGAATCACGGACGTTTATGGTCTACAACCCGAACGGAGGGCGCTGACATGGGATTTCCATCGCCCGCCGCAGATTACCTGGACTGCGGAATTAACTATCGCACTGAGGTTTTTCAGTTCACCGGGCCGAGCTGCTTTGTCTATGAGGTGGATGAAACAGAAGGGTGCGAAATGCAAGCCGGGGCGCTGCTTGTATGCGAACGTGATTGTCATGCCATGCACGGGGATACAGTCCTGATCGAAATCGGGGGAGAGAAGTTCATCCGAAAAGTGGTATTAGGTCGGCGGCCGGGGCTGACACATTTCAACGGTTCGGGCTTTGTTCCCTTCGATGATGATAACGAGATCGTTGTGTTGGGCCTGGTTAAAACGGTGATCCACCGGCTGCGCCGGTTTCAGCATGACGATGGTAATCCGTTTATTTGAGGAATGGGCACAAAATAAAAAGCCTGGACCGGAGTCTGACGTTTAAAGGTGCACGTGCATTTCACGAGTATATTTTTGTCTTTTCTAGGTCTAAGTTTTGTCTGATTATATTGGGTAAGTTGCTGTTTTGGCATCGATTATCAGGATCTTGTCCTGACAAAAGTGGTGGGGTTTGCGGGAGTTGGGCCCTTGGATAGTTTGCGAAATAACTCTTATATTCTTCCCCAAAACCAAAGCTAACCTATTGTAAATAAAGGGAAGAAAAAGATATTAAGATTAAAGAAAATCAGCCAGAAAATATTAGTTAACTGGCTGATTTATAATGGTTAATTATAAGAATCACTCGTCTGCTTGTGAAATAGCTCGCGGAAGACGGGATAAATATCATCCTGATCGCGGATGTGCTGCATGGCGAAGTTATCGAAGGTTGCCTGCAGGTTTTCGTATTCACGCCACAGCGTCTGGTGGGCGCGGCGGGTGATCTCGATATAGCTGTAATAACGCACCACCGGCAGCAGTTTCTTTGCCAGCAGCTCGTGGCACAGGGGCGAGTCGTCTGCCCAGTTATCGCCGTCCGACGCCTGCGCCGCGTAGATATTCCACTGCGTTGGGTCGTAGCGCTCTTTCACCACTTCATCCATCAGCTTCAGCGCGCTGGACACGATCGTGCCGCCGGTTTCCTGAGAGTAGAAGAACTCGTGTTCGTCCACTTCTTTCGCCTGCGTGTGGTGACGGATGTAAACCACCTCAACGTTTTTATAGGTCCGGCTCAGGAACAGATAAAGCAGGATGTAAAAGCGTTTCGCCATGTCTTTCGTGGCCTGGTCCATAGACCCGGAGACGTCCATCAGGCAGAACATCACGGCCTGGCTGGAAGGCTCGGCGCGTTTTTCGTAGTTTTTGTAGCGTAGGTCGAAGGTGTCGATAAAGGGTACGCGGGCGATTTTTTCGCGCAGTTCAGCGATCTCTTTGCGCAGACGCTCCTCTTCCAAAAGCTGGGCGGGTTCGCTTTTGCTGACCGTATCCAGGCTGTCTTCCAGTTCGTGCAGCTGGCGGCGTTTACCTGCCGTCATCGCCGTGCGTCTTGCCAGCGAGTTTTGCAGTGAACGAACCACCGCGATATTCGCAGGCACGCCGTTAGAGGTGTAGCCCGCGCGGTGCGTTTTGAACTCGTTGAGCTGCCGCTGCTGATTTTTCTTCAGGTTGGGCAGGGCAAGGTCTTCAAACAGCAGGTCGAGATATTCATCTTTCGAAATCTGGAAGACGAATTCATCCTGGCCTTCACCGTCCTGGCTTGCCTGGCCCTGGCCGCCGCCTGAACCACCGCCGCCACCCTGCGGACGCTCGATGCGATCGTTCTGTACGAAGTGGTCGTTGCCGGGATGCACGCGATGGCGCAGGCCGCCGCGCCCCTGGTGAAACATCGGTTCGCTGATGTCTTCATTTGGGATGGAGACGGACTCGCCGCTGTCGACGTCGGTAACCGAACGCTTGTTGATGGCCTCGGAAATCGACTGTTTGATCTGCGCCTTGTAACGGCGCAGGAAGCGCTGACGGTTGACCGCGCTCTTGTTTTTGCCGTTCAGCCGCCTGTCAATAAAATAGGCCATAGTTCCCCCAAACTTCTTTGCCAACTGCGCAGGGGGGCCACGTGGCGTGGCCCCATCTTTAACTTAGCCGTTATGAAGATTTGCGCACCCGCAGATACCATTCGCACAGCAAACGCACCTGTTTGCGGGTATAGCCTTTCTCCATCATGCGATCGACAAAGTCATCGTGTTTCTTCTGCTCGTCCGTCGAGGTTTTGGCGTTGAACGAGATAACGGGCAGCAGCTCTTCGGTATTGGAGAACATTTTCTTCTCTATAACCGTGCGCAGCTTCTCGTAGCTGGTCCAGTTAGGGTTACGACCATTATTGTGGGCGCGAGCACGCAGCACGAAGTTGACGATTTCATTTCGGAAATCTTTCGGGTTGCTGATGCCGGCTGGTTTTTCAATTTTTTCCAGTTCCGCGTTCAGGGATTCACGGTCGAAGAGCTGGCCGGTATCCGGGTCGCGGTATTCCTGGTCCTGAATCCAGAAGTCAGCGTAGGTGACATAACGGTCGAAGATGTTCTGCCCGTACTCTGAGTAGGACTCAAGATAGGCCGTCTGGATCTCTTTGCCGATAAATTCGGCGTATTTCGGGATCAGGTAGCCTTTCAGGTGCTCGAGGTATTTTTCCGCCAGATCCTGCGGGAACTGCTCGCGCTCGATTTGCTGTTCCAGAACGTAGAACAGGTGTACCGGGTTCGCCGCCACTTCTACGTGATCAAAGTTGAACACGCGGGAGAGGATTTTGAACGCGAAGCGCGTGGACAGCCCGTTCATGCCTTCATCGACACCGGCGTAGTCGCGATATTCCTGATAGGACTTCGCTTTCGGATCGGTATCCTTCAGGCTTTCGCCGTCGTAAACCCGCATTTTAGAGTAAATGCTGGAGTTCTCCGGCTCTTTCAGGCGCGACAGTATAGAGAAGCGGGATAGCGTTTCCAGCGTGCCGGGGGCGCACGGCGCGTGGGACAGCTCGCTGTGGTTAAGCAGTTTTTCGTAGATTTTGATCTCTTCGGAAATCCGCAGGCAGTACGGCACCTTGACGATATAAACGCGGTCAAGGAAGGCTTCATTGTTCTTGTTGTTACGGAAGGTCACCCACTCCGATTCGTTGGAGTGCGCGAGGATAATACCGTTGAACGGCAGGGCGGAAATGCCTTCCGTCCCGTTGTAGTTCCCTTCCTGGGTTGCGGTCAGCAGCGGGTGGAGCACCTTAATCGGCGCTTTAAACATTTCGACGAATTCCATGATGCCCTGGTTGGCGCGGCACAGCGCGCCGGAATAGCCGTAGGCGTCCGGGTCGTTTTGGGCGTGGTTTTCCAGCTTGCGAATGTCAACTTTACCAACCAGCGCCGAGATATCCTGGTTGTTCTCATCGCCCGGTTCGGTTTTCGCAATGGCGATCTGCGCCAGAATAGAAGGCCAGACCTTCACCACGCGGAATTTGGTGATGTCGCCGCCAAACTCGTGCAGGCGTTTTGCCGCCCATGGCGACATAATGGTGCCGAGGTAGCGGTTCGGGACGCCGTACTCTTTTTCAAGGATTGACGCGTCTTCCTGCGGGTTAAACAGGCACAGCGGGTGGTCGTTTACCGGGCTGCGTTCGCCGTTGGCGCTAAGGGTGTAAATAGGCACGCGCTGCATCAGCGCCTTCAGGCGTTCTGCAAGCGAGGACTTACCGCCGCCTACCGGGCCCAGCAGGTAAAGAATCTGCTTCTTCTCTTCCAGCCCCTGAGCGGCATGCTTCAAGTAGGCAACGATTTGCTCAATGGCTTCTTCCATGCCGTAGAACTCTTCAAACGCGGGGTAACGCGAGATTACGCGGTTCGAAAAGAGACGGGACAGCCGTGGCTCTGTGGCAGTATCCACCATCACTGGCTCACCGATGGCCATCAATAGCCGTTCTGCCGCATTGGCATAGGCACTGCGATCTTGCTTACAGATGGCAAGAAATTCCTGCAGTGTGAACTCTTCGTCCTTGGCAGCTTCATAGCGCTGGCGATAGTGATCGAATATATTCATGGCATGCCGTCCTTTCGTTTTTAGCACAGGTTAGAGAGCCAAAGGTAATAGTAATGTGGGCTCCCGGAAGACGTAATCTGAGTACAGCAACCCTTATGCCAACCTAGCTGTTGTGGTGCTTGTGGTACTGCCGTCAGAGTTATTCACCTTCCTAAAATAAAGCGTAGATGGCATTTGGAAAACTTGCATGGCACCGCGCTCCAATTTCAATGACATATCAATAACTCATCCAAATAAATATCCTCACGTGCTAAGCGGTCGCGTGCCGTTTCACCCGAACGTCACAGAAATGAAAGCCTGGCGTCACACGTTTGCGCGAAGATTTTAGGTTGAACAATTATTGGCTTTTGGTAAAAAATTTGGGAAGACGGACAAGGGCGGTTACACTTCTCACGCTGATTATTTGATTAAAGGACTTAATGGATTGTGACCAAATTCAAAATTCTGACACTGAGCGTACTTATCGCCTCTTCAGTAAGCACCGCGATCGCGGCAAATCAGTGGTCTGTTGGCGCGGGCGTTGGCGTAATAACCAGCCCGTACAAACAGTATGACCGTGATGTGTACCCAGTGCCGGTGGTGACCTACGAGGGCGATAATTTCTGGTTCCGCGGTTTAGGCGGTGGCTATTATCTGTGGAACGACCAGGCCGATAAGCTTTCAATCATGGCCTATTACTCGCCTACCTATTTCAAACCGGGCGATAGCGACAACAACCAGCTGCGTCGGTTGGACAAGCGTCGTAGCACCATGATGGCTGGCCTTTCCTATGTCCACAATACTGAATACGGTTTCCTGCGTACGGCGCTGACTGGCGATACGCTGGACAACAACAACGGTATCGTCTGGGATCTGGCGTGGCTTTACCGCTACACCAACGGCGGCTTAACGCTGACCCCGGGTATCGGCGTGGAATGGCAAAGCGCGCACTACAACGATTACTACTACGGCGTTTCGCACAGCGAATCACGCCGCAGCGGTTTGAACAGCTATGATGCGGACGATGGCTGGAACCCGTACATTGAACTCAGCGCGAGCTACAAATTTGCGCCAGACTGGAGCGTTTATGGCACGGGCCGCTACAACCGCCTGAGCGATGAAATCAAAGACAGTCCGATGGTGGATAAATCCTGGTCAAGCGTCTTCTCCGCTGGGGTCACCTACAGTTTCTGATAGTGCATTTTGTGCATAGTTACGGGGCGCTTGCGCCCCTTTCTTATGTCTTTAAAAACAGTAAGTTATATCAAAATCAAGCAGTTAACCCCCCAACGAAACCAACCAAAACCCCTCTAAATCAAACCTGTGTGGTCAAAATGTGGATCACTGCTTTTTCGTTTGTGGTCATTTTGGGAGGGGGTCAGTCGAGGTTTACCAGCGGGTTTAACGTAACAGCATCAGCCAAGTGATCAGGCGAGAAGTGCGCGTAAACCATCGTCTGGTTGATATTGGAATGCCCCAGGATGCGCTGTAAAACGAGGATGTTGCCGCCGTTCGCCATGAAGTGGCTGGCAAAGGTATGGCGGAAAACATGCGTTGCCTGCCCTGCGGGTATTTCAGGGGCTACGCGTTTGAGTGTTTTACGCGCCAGATCGTAATCAATGTTAGGGAAAAGCAACCGGCCTTCACCCTCTGTGATCTCCTGCGCCAGTGCCGCCGTGATGGGTACAGTACGGTGCTGCCCGTTTTTGGTTTCGGTGTAAGTAACTCGGTCACTATATACGCGATCGCGTGTGAGTCTCGCCGCTTCATTCCAGCGGGCACCTGTAGAAAGGCATAGCTTTGCCGCTTTGAGGTTGTCGCCTTCGAAAGCTGACAGAACGCGGCGGATCGCGTCTTTAGTTAGGAAGCCTAATTCCGTTTGCGGTAATTTCAGTTCGCTGAGTTCAGTTAATGGGTTTTGATCGTGAAACAGGCCAAGCTCTCGCAGCTTGTTGAACATCGCTTTTAGGTCGCGATGCTCATTGTTGACGGTCTTACGGGCAATGCCATCTGTGATGCGTTGCGCGCGGTACTGGGCAAACGCTTCGGGCGTAACGTCGATTGCGCGTGGGAAACCTAACCGGCGATCGGTAGCCTTTAGTTTTACGTGGCGGTTTTCGCCATCTTTCAGCGTGCTGCCGCAGCGATCCCACCAGAGGGTAATAAGCTCGCTTAGAGCGCTCCGATCCCTGGGCTTATCAACCCATTCTTTATTGTGATGGGTGGCGATTGCCCAGCGCTCATATTGTTGAGCTTCGGCTTTGGTAAGGAATTTTTTTCGGATGCGTTTCCCAGTGCGCCCCTGAGGGCGAACATCAACCATCCAGCCATCAGAGCCTAATGATTTAATAGTCATATACAATATGCAGCGAGTTACCAGAACCAGGCATTACGTAAAGGTGGGATGGCGTTTTTGAATATAAAAGTATTTTTCATACAATATCCTTATCACATTTATAAATCGACAAAACGAAATTACTGTTCAATAAAGCTCACTAATTCGCTGCAAATACCACCCTGACCCCATTTTTTATATATTTTGTAAAGTACTAACCAACCTTGTGGCCTTTTTGGGGGCTGATTGTTTCGCTTCGCCCATCAGGGGAGAGAGCCGGGGATATCTGCCCGGATTCTGGTGCTATCTGATCTGCCATTAGCCACAGCGTATATTTTTTGAACCTTGGGTGCATGGTGAATCTTGTTAAGGTATCGCTGCCAATTTTAGAGATCCGACCGGTTTCATACCGCTTCATTGTCGGCACAGGGATTTTTGTAAGTTCTGCCATTTCTCCCCGTGTTAGCCCTTCCGCTTCTCTAATTTCACGTAACTTCAAGCCAAGCGTCATCGTGTGAGTCCTATGTGATTTTGCTAAATTTCACGCCATTTTCGATGGTGGTCGAATGGACTCTTGTTGGCCTACTGAATTGGGCGAAACCTGCCCAGATTCTGGGGCTATCTGATCGGTCATCAGCCAAAGGGTGTATTTCATGAATCTTGGATGATGAGTGATCTTTGTAAGAGCATCTCCGCCCGGTTCAAATTTACCGCCTTCATATTTCTTAAGGGTGCTCACTGACAACCCGATGATGTCGCAGAACTTAGCTTGGCTCAGTCCTTCACTCTCACGGATCTCTTTAATCTTCTCACTCAATTTCATTTGACATGGGACCTATATAGGGTCTTTAATAACGACAGGACCTATATAGGGCCCATCGAAACCAATCTAAACCGATCGTAAAGGATAGCCCATGACGACAACGCGTAAAAGGATCAATGAAAAGGCCGCGTCTTCAAAAGTACGTAAAATCACCGAAATGCCTGTTTGCGGTACTAAGGAACGTGAAGCCACGGCGCTGGCCTTGGCTCATCTGACGGAGAAGGGCATAAAGCCGCGCATGACCTTAAAAGAGTTTGCAGAGTTCTACGGTATGGATCTGCGCCAGGTACAAAGCGATGCCGAGCGCAGGTATCTGCCACTGGTGCCACGAACGATGCCAGGGCGCAGGGAGTTGCTACAGGTAAACATGGTGGCGTATTACGCTCGCATGTATTTAGACAGCTTTAATCATCTTGATAAAGCTTCGGCTTTTTAGGTTTGAATATGAGCGCATTAATTCAGCTAAGTAAGCACAGCTTTGTATATCGTGGATTCACTATTCATAAATGCCCGCGTAATTCTATTACCATGAAAACCGCATATAGCGTTTTAAATAACGGTAATTATTTTGGGCGCGATTTTGCATTATCGGAAGCTATGAAAACTGTTGATACTATTCGTGACGGGGAACCACACCAATGAGCGGAGAGCAAAGCCCATCACTTGCCAGCCTGTTAAAGCACGGCTGTCAGGTCACGCACTACCGCAATACACGCGGCTGGATTGAATGCCCGGACGGGCGTTTCTTTAAACCGGAACCAAATAAGGTGCGCTTTATTAAAGGTGCGAGTAAGCCTTTTGTTTATACGAAGAAGATAAACAAAGGCTTATTTAGTGCCTTAGCAAGGTTATTTAGAAAGCTGCTTTAGTAATTAAGTAATAGATAAAACTTTTTCTACCTGTCGTCACTTTATTAAGTGATGGCGCATTCACTCACCCAAAAAAGGGGTTAATTATGTTTGGCATGTTCAAGAAAAAAACCGCTGCTGTAAAAGTTGAATTAAAGAAAGTTGAAAACCGCGATCTGATGGAGGCCATTGTTGGCGGCTGTCTGCTGGTTGCTGCTGCTGATGGTGCAATTGAAAAAGAGGAAACCGCAAAGCTCGATCAGTTGCTGCGCTCCAATCCCCGCCTGAGCCATTACGGCAATGAAATCACCGCGCTGATCACCCGCTTCATTGAACAGCTTGAAGCAGGTTTCCGTGTTGGTCGCATGAATATCCTGCGTGAAATCGAAGATATCAAAAACGACCAAAAGGAGGCTGAGGAAGTCTTCGTCAACATGCTGACCATTGCCGAATCTGACGGCGAGATCGAGCCGGAAGAGCAGAAGGTACTGGAAGAGGTTGGGCGTCGTCTGGGCCTGCGCGTTGAGGATTACATCTGATGAGTCAGGTGCTGAGCATGTTGCGGCCTGCGCTGGTTCTGCTGCTGGCTTTCATGGTGGTAGCGGTGGACTACACCAGCTATCTGCTCTCAGCGGTTGGCGATCTGTTCTTCGTGGGGCGCTCGTTGTTCTGGTATGGCCTGCGATTAAGCCAGCCAAAGAGCAGCAGGGCGACGAGTAAGAAAGGCACCGGGAAACCGGTGCTTATCCGGGGCGTTACTTTCGAGTGGCGCGCCTGATAAGCGGCAGTGATGGGGGATAGGGTAATGAGTATCGGACAAGAGAAATCAGTATCCGGGCGGCAGATGTTCCTTGAACAGTGCGCGCGTTTGCAGTCGAGCATTTCAGTTTCCCGCACAAATGACACGGCCAGCCGTTTCAACCGTCTGGGCGAGACTCAGAAAAAGGCGATTATCCTGCTGGCAAACGAAGCCGCGCGGCGGTTTCAGGGTCTGCCGTTGCTGACTCATGCCCATATCTCAATGACTTTTGAGCAGTTTAACGATCAGGATAAAGCCAGCTTGATGCTGGGCATTAAGCGTCTTGCCGAGCTAGCCGCAGCGCTGCCGTGGGAGTTTCTCGATCATGCTGCGCCGCGCCTTGAAATGCAGGCGTTACGCGAATCACCACCACCCGCGCCGGATGGCGCAGTCAATTAACCACTGAATGATTAACCAGTAGTCAGGCGCATCACCGCGCCGGGCTTCCTGCACCCAGGAGAAAGCAAGATGATTCGATCTCTACTCAAATGGCCCGGTGGCAAAAGCCGCGTGATGCCTGAATTACTGCCGCATTTACCAAAGACTGATTGCCTCGTTGAGCCTTTTGTTGGTGGCGCTTCCGTGTTCCTCAATACCGATTATCGCCGCTATATCCTTGCGGATATCAATCCAGACCTGATCCGCCTTTATCGTGAAGTTAAAAGCAATCCTGAGCTGGTGATCGATCTTGCCCGCCCGCTCTTTGCGCCCGGTAATTCCAAAGAGGAATACTTACAGAACCGCCGCATTTTTAACGGTACAAAAGGCTTGCTTGATGTGGCCCGCGCGGCTCTGTTTCTGTACCTCAACCGCCACGGTTACAACGGCGTGGTGCGTTACAACCAGAGCGGCGGTTATAACGTGCCGTTTGGTCAGCATAAAACCGCGCCTTACTTCCCGGAGGCGGAGATCCGCCAGTTCGCTGAGAAGGCTAACGACACCAACTCTATTTTCCTGTGCAGCTCGTTTCAAAACACCATCAAGGTGATGGTTGGAACGGATGAAGCCATCTACTGCGATCCGCCGTATCTGCCTGTCAGCGATACCGCTAATTTCACCCAATACCACACCCAACCATTTACCGAGGAGCACCACCGCCAGTTAGCGACTGAGTTGCTGGAAGTGAACCGCAAATATGGCGCGCCGGTTGTCATTTCCAACAGCGACACCGAAACCACCCGCGAGATCTACCACCGCTTCCGGCTGCATGAAATCAACGTTCAGCGCTCTGTAAGCACTGACGCCAGCAACCGCCAGAGGGCCAAAGAAGTGATCGGCACTCTGGACATAGTTTAAGTATGACCGCCGGAACAAAAGGGCGTGGCGTCCCTACGCCGCCACCTCCGTATCCGGGTAGCGCACCAGACGCCACCCGGTACGATTACGAATGGCAGAAGCCAAAAGCTGCCATTTTTGTTGATAAGACTCCCGTTGTTGATCTAGTCGAGCTGCGTCAAGAACAGGAGTTTTTGGCGTGGGTAAAAGCTACCCTTGCGCCGCTACCTCGCTTTATTCGCCTGCGTCTGGCTTCCCGCATCGACAGCATTCACACCATGAAGGGCAGACACATCGCCCGTCTGGCGCTGCGCGATATCATCCGCAGGGATCTGCCGCCTATCAATATGGTGAATGAGCAATACGCTATTGCGATGACCGATGAGGCTAAATCTCAGGCTGATACAGCATTCAAAGGGTTAAACCCGCTTTACCACACGTTTAACACTTTGCATGGATTGGTTGAGCGCTTTAACCACCTGCCGGACTTCACGCCGGAAGATGTTGAGCTACTGGCGCAGGATATCGCTATCTATATGCGGGCTGTGTTGAGTGAAGTTCACGAAACAGTAGAGACGCAGAGTGATCGGAAATATGCCGGATACCTTTACACCGAAGCGGCTATCCTCGCGCGGCTTTTCTTCCTGACGCCTCCGAGCTGGGCAAAGTATTGCCGGGGAGCGCTCTTTATTGATGAGGCAACTACTGGCATTAGCAAGATGCTGGATGATCGCTATTGGCACCGTAACTTGAAAAAGTACGCCGCGCGTTGGCGTGAGCACCTGCACATTGCCTTTGGTGATGTAAAGCGAGGCGCTGCGCCGTATTGCAGTAAACACCACGTTGATGAGTGGGATGCAAGGCGCAAGCGCAGCCGCGTGATCATGGCCCGTCTTGAGCTGGAAGACCAGGACACCAAAGAGCGTATTTCGCTTATTGAGCAGATCGATAAGAGCATATCTAACCCGGCATTGCGCCGCGTTGAACTTATGACCCGTATCGGCGGCTTTGAGAAAGTTGCCACCGAAAGCGGCTACACGGGCCAGTTTTTTACTCTGACTGCGCCATCCAAATACCACGCATATACCGTATTCGGTCATCGTAATGCCAAATGGAATGGTGCCAGCCCAAGAGCCACGCAGCGTTATCTTAATCGGGTATGGCAACAGATCCGCGCTGAGCTGGCCCGCCGTGAAATTCCGGTTTTTGGCCTGCGGGTGGCTGAGTCTCACCACGATGGTACGCCGCACTGGCACGGCCTGCTGTTCTCCCTGCCGGAGCATTCCGCCGAGCTGCTGGAAGTGATGGAAGACTATGCCACCCGCGAGGATGCGGAAGAGTTACAAGGCAAGCACGGCAACCAGCCGCGTTTTGATATGAAGCCGATCGATCAGGAAATCGGCAGCGCCACTGGCTACGTGGTGAAGTACATCAGTAAGAATATTGACGGCTACGCGCTCGACGGTGAAACAGACGACGAGAGCGGCAGGCCGCTGAAAGAAACATCAAAACACGCTACCGCCTGGGCATCGTGCTGGGGCATCCGTCAATTTCAGTTTTTGGGCGGCGCGCCGGTATCTGTCTGGCGCGAGCTGCGCCGGTTCCGCAATCAGGAACAGGCCGACAAGATAAACCCGCTATTTGCTGAGCTGCACCGTGCTGCGGATGCTGGCGATTGGCAGCAATACACCCAATTGCAGGGCGGGGCGTTGGTTGCCCGCCGTGATCTACCGTTGCGCATTTGGTACCAGCAGAAAGACGAGCCAAATGATTACGGCGAGTATCTGGATCTTATCAAAGGTCTGATGATGCCAGCCGTTCACATCCCGCCAATTGAAACCCGCCTGCATACCTACCGCATTGTGCGTAAGAAACCGGAAGTTGTAGACGACTCCGGGCAGGCCGTTGACTTTGATTTTGACCTTCGGGGCGCGTCCGCGCCCTCTAGGACTCGTGTCAATAACTGTACTGAGGTCAAAAAAAGAACAAATTCACCGCCCGGATCACCGTCATTAATGACAGTGCCAGCTGAGCGGGAAGGGCCGGAACAGTTTGAGATCGGTCAGTTGACTCAGGAACAGCGAAAACAGGTACGTGAAAGCCTTCATAACCACAAACCGCAGCGGCAGAAATCGCCTGCTGATGAGTTTGAGGAGCTGGCGCACAGCATTACCAGCGGCGACTGTTCCGAATATGATACCCAGCGGGCAGAAAGTTACCTCAAAGCCGCCCACGCGATCAGGCAGCAAGAGCAGGTGTTATCACCGGCAATTGCTGGTCTGGCTGGGCTGGTTCAGTCATGGGCGCAGGTCAAGAAAGTACAGATCAGTAAACCGCAGGCCATTCAACTGGCGCGCGGTAATGAAGTGACGGTACTCGATTCCGTGTATCGCGCGCATCCGGTTACGGGTGAGTTGATTATCGCCGGCACCGATCAACCTTGGCGTAAAGCACTTGCGCTTTACAAGACCGAGACACTAATCAGTCGTTGGCGGAAGTTGACAGGGGGATGTTGATAGGAATATTGCGGCTGTAGATATGAAAGAAGTTAGAAAGGATAAATGAAATGCCCCGTTTCCGGGGCATATTTATTACTCGAGAGTAAGTTGCTCAGGACTACATCTATACAGTGTAGCTAGCCGTTCAATGTTGTCTTTGCGAGGACGCTCTGACTTCTCGAACTCCGACACTGTTGATTGCTTTATGCCTAATGCATCAGCGACTTGTTTTTGCGTCAAGCCTCTGTAGATGCGCCATGCAGCTTGCATGGTGCAACCTTTCTCAGCAAGTATGTTGATAACATCGTTTGGGTATCGAACGTTATCAGATGTGCCGGTTTCGTTTTGAACAGGCTCGTATAACTCTGCGATATCGCTATCTTGAGTTAATCTTTCGAACAGTTCAATCGGCACTACCGCAGAGATTCTTTGACCTCTACTGTCAGTGATAAATTGAATGTTAGCCATCACTTTAATCCTAGATTATGTCACTGATATAACAAACATTTATCTCAATCTTGTATATGGTATTCGATTACTGTTTAAGTGATTTGTTGACATTAAATTCTCCATTAGTTGTTGAATGATTTTATTTACCATTTGAGTCTAAGTGGGGCGGGGAAGCCCCCCGCCTCGCCTTAGTATGTAGTGGACGTTCGGCGCAAAATGCGCTGAATCTCAATTACTACCGTTTCCTCATTTACAAATTCAAACAGGACACGATAGTTTTTAACCCTCAACCGATACTTCCCATTCTGATCCGTGAGCTTTTTTACATCCAGCCCAGTTAAGTCCGGGTAAGACTTCATTGAGTTTATTTTCTCGCTGATAGCCTTCTTGTCGTTTGAGGGGAGAGAGCGTAAGTCCTTAGCGGCCTTACCGGTCCATTGGATAATTGTCATAATGACAAGCCTCAAAGGTAAATTGTTAAAGAACACGCCCCTCACGGGACTGTTGATAATATAGGGTGCAAGCCCTATATTGTCAACGCTTCCCTATATCAAACCCTATATTTTATGAGAGGATTGCCCTATCTCCATGATTTATATATGAAAACAGAGTAAGATCTTAATCTTAAGGTGTTGCACCTTGGGAGTGAGCCTATAAAGGTCTATATTTTTAACTTCACCATCTGCATGGGAGTAAATTCCACTATGGCAATTGAAGGCTTACTCACGATAGAGGCAAGAAAAATTAGGCCCGAAGCAAGAGTACGTTTTGAAAGAAATGGTCCAATATTGACTATGTTTTGGGATTGGGAGTACAGGGGGCAGAATTTGAATTACAGTCGATCTGAACTGGTGCAGGATTATGCTAATGATCCTGAGTTGGTAGGGGCCGTAATTGATTTTTGTGCGATCCAGATGGGAATTTTAGAACGGGGAATTGACGATGCAACGCCACGTTGAAAAAGCCGCCTGTCAGACGGCTTTTCAGTGGTGCTTGTTACCTGTTTTTCTTCAGTGGCTTTTTCTTCCACCGTTTAACCAGCCATTCAAATTCTTGATATGTTGTAGTTGATTTGATGTGTTCTCGGATAGCTTTTATCAAGGGTTCGGCAATATCGTATGTTTCGATCACGGTGGTAAAGGATGTGCGCTTGATCATCTGCTCATCATAAATACCTTCACGGATGCTAACGGCAACCCTTTCGTAAAAATTCAGGATGTACTGAAACTTGCGGCGCTCTATCATTTCTTCTTCTGTGATCGCTTTGCCTTCACAAGGGAATACGTAAGCGCGGAAAGATTTTCCTGAGCGATGCACCTGCTTGAGGATATGTAGAGATTCAATGTATTGCTTGTCCTGACGGCTCTCAAACAAAAAAATAGCTGTCTGCGTTTTCTTTGCCGTGCGGACGTTATAGATAATCGTACCAATGGCGACAATCACACCAAGAAGGACAATAGCGTTGCTGATAATTTGCAAGGTTGTGGCGTCTAAGGTCATGATTTTTCATCCATAAAAAAGGCGGGGTTAAAGTCCCCGCCTCGTAGAGGTTAGATTCAGCTTAGAAGCCGTCGAACTCATCAAATAATCTTTTCATATTAACCCCCTTTAAATATTTGTCAGGTTCACTTTTCGTGAAAATCACGTATTAGTGAAGTCATGGGTAGAAAATTACCCTAAAGGTAATCTTTAGTCAAATAGATGGGGTCTGATTCGTTGCGCAAAAGTGCGCACTTTCGCACAATTTTTTTGATGATACATTTTCCATACAAGCCCAGACGCGGCGCGGCCTGCTGTGGTCTGCAAGTTTGCACAAAAAGAAGGGGGTTTTGTGTGCGGGCGAGGCGGGGGAACCATCGCGCGCTGAGGGGGTAAGGAGGGTATACCTGTTAATGCCCTTTTTCGCGTCTGTGCGGCTCTGTTTTGATGCGGTTGCGTGGTGGCCGGTGAGGGGGTGAAAAAGAAAAGCCCCTGACAGCGTGGCGCTGAGGGGCTTATATGGCGTTTAGCTTTCGGGGTGGCTGTGCTCACCCTCTGACAGGGTGATACGTCAATCTTTTTGAATGGTCAGGCGGCTGTTGATGGGGTTGCCAGGGCGTAAGGGTTGAAGCGGATCACCTCAATGCCCAGCCAGTCATTCAGCTCTTTCAGGCTTTCCTGTATCGGCGTCAGCTCGTTGATGGAGAAGACGCGGGCGGCTTTCTCAACGTCGCCAAACCCCCCGGCGTTGCCTGGCATCACCCCCATCAGTTGAGGCGGGACGCGGTGCGCGGCAAGCATATCATCCCGCGTTGCGTCCTTGATGCCGGTAAACTCGTCCTTAGCCGCTATCTGGCTGAATGGCAGGATTTGCAAGCCGTCTTTCTTCCCGCCAGCTGCGTATACGAACAGGTTTTTAAAAGCTCCACCGCCGCGCGCATCTTTCAATGACTTTTTCAGGCTCTCAACGTCTTTATTGTTGGCGATCGGGTCGGTCAGATAGACGATTACCCCGGCGTGACTGCCGTTAATGTAGTAGTTGCGGCGGAACATGGTCGCTTCACTGTTGAGCATGGCGCTCTGTAGCGAGGCCATGTATTCAGGTGCGCCGTAGATCTCCTGGTGGATGCTGGGGTTTTTTATTTGGCAGATGCTGCCTGGCTTGAATGGGTAGTCCGCATCGCGGCGGGTGATAAACCAGTATTGATCCTTTTTCAAGTCGCTGCCGCGCCGGGTATATTTGGCTTGGGCATGTTTCAGCGCAATAGGCTCGCCCAGCACGTTACGGCGTACCTCCATGTAGTTGTTGCCAAATACCAGATAATCCAGCACCCACGCGCTCATTTCCTGCCTGCTCAGCATCGGGTGAGGGATGTAGCAGGATGTGATCACATTACGCTTAAAGACCAGCGGAGACTGATGATAGGCCGTTGAATCAAACATTCGGGCGATGCCGTAGGGACTGATCGGTGGTTCAAAATATACGCCGTTATCTGCGCACTCCATACAATCCAACAACATACTGCGATCGGTGACGGCTATCGGGTCGCCAAAACTGAATGATTCAACCGCACTGGCCTCCATCGTGGCAGATTGCAGCGGCTCTTTGGCCTGAAACTTTTGCTTTTTGCGGCTCACGTTTAAAACTCCTCTACAAAACTGTCACTACCGCCGCCGCTTTCGCTGCCGATCGGCTCGTTATACAAAGCTGTCATTGATGCCCAGGCTAGATCGCCGTGGTTGCTGCCGCGTTTGCGGTCGGAAACGTAGGTCATAACCCCGCCTTTCTGCACCTTGCGAACAGTCATAAATGACTGGACGAGATCCAGCATTCCCGCATCCACCTCCAGCCGACCGGCACGGATAAGCATGAGCGCTTTCAGCACCATGGCCCGCTTGAGTGGGGCGGAATATTGGTACTTCACCGCCAGCGGGAAGAACTTAATTACGAGTTGCCAGACGGCATCACCAATACCAGTGGCATCGATCGCGATGTGCTGGACGTTGTAACGCTCCGTCAGTGACTGAATGGCCTTTGCCTGCTCCTCAAACTCCATCCCACGAAGCTGGACGCGCTCAATGATGCGGAACTTACCGCCCGGCACCGCTGGCGGAACTATCACGACCAGCCCGGCAGAGTCACCGTTACCGCTTCCCCCGTTGGGGTCATAGCCAACCCATACCCCGCGATCGCCTATCGGTCTGGGGGCGAACGGGTTCCAGTCGGGCCAAACATCATCGTTAAAGCCATCAACGCAGCAGCCGATCATGGCGTTGTAGTTAAAGGCGCGCTCGCCTACGGTGACGAAGCGGCAGCGGTAGAGGTTGTCGTAATCCTCCGGGGAGTTTTCCGCCTTAATGGTTTCCAGCTTCACCAGGTTGAAGCCGAGTTTTACCGCGTCTTCGATGGTGACAATTTGCCGCCAGATCCCATCCCCGCCCAGCTTGCCGTTTTTCAGTGCCTTGTGGCTGACGTCTATTTCAACCCGTTCAGCTCTGGGCCTCGCCTTGTTGAAAAGGTCGCCAGTCCAGAAGCTATAGGCTTCATGTTCTTCACTGGATGGCGTGGAAAAGTAGGTACGGCGCAGCCCTTCGTGGGTTGCCATGCCTGCCGCAACTTTGCGCAGGTTGAGGAAGTTATTAATCCAGAATGCTTCATCAAGATACAGATCGCCGGTGTAGCTCTGCGCTGTTGCTGCCGATGTACCGAGAAAATAAAACGTTGCGCCGTTGCTCAGGGTGATGGCGTCGCCGCCTTTAAGCTCAACGCCAACCTGCGCCGCCAGTAGCTGGATGAACTTCTTGAACTGGAACGCCTGGGCGCGGCTGGCTGACAGAAAGATCTGATTGTTGCCGGTTTCCAGCGCCCGTAACAGTGCTTCGCGGGCAAAGTACCAAGTGGCACCGATTTGCCTGCTCTTAAGGATGAAACGGTTGCGGCGTTCGCGCTGCTTGTACCAGCGTTTTTGATGCTCGTAGAGCGAATCCAGCACCAGAGCGCGCAGATCCCCGATCTGCTCTTCCGTAAAGTGGTTTTTTCGGCTTCTTCTCGCGGCCTTTCTCTTCGCTGCGGCGCTCTTCGCGCTCCATCCGCACCAGTTGCCGGGTTAACAGGTCAATGGTCTTGAAGTCATGCGCCGTCAGGTCTGGCTTTTCCGTCAGGCGTAACAGCCGCACCTGCATCCGATCCTGTACACGCTCCAGCGCGGTGGACTCGTCCCACTTATCGCGGCGGCGCCATGAATACAGGGTGTTGGTACTCACGCCGATCGATTTGGCGATCTGCGTGATGCTGTATGCCTGCCAGTACATGACCTTAGCGGCAATCCGTGGCTCATCGTGGGAAGTCTGTTTCATGGTGGCAGAGTACCGCGCCCGCGCGCGTGTCGCTTCGGGTTGTCATTGTCGGAAAACGGCAACAACGGCAACGCTTTGCGCGTTTAGGCTGCGGCGGGAATGATAGGGGCACTGGTTAATATCACTCACTCATTCGGGATTTCGACATGCCAAAGTCAAAACCATTTCGCGTTGCTGTCGAGGGTGCCACCTGCGACGGTCGGACGCTGGAGCGTCAGCACATTGTGCAGATGGCTCAACGTTATAACCCAATCGTATACGGTGCCCGCGTCAATCTGGAGCACCTCCGGGGCTATTCGCCCAACAGTGATTTCCGTGCTTATGGCGATGTTATTACCGCCAGCTATCAAGAGATCGCTGAGGGAGAGTTAAAGGGCAAGCTGGGCCTGTATGTGCAGGTTGATGCCACTGATGATCTGGTTGCCATGAAAAAGAACCGCCAGAAGATTTATCACAGCATCGAAGTACATCCCTCTTTTGCAGATACCGGCGAAGCCTACTTGATGGGGCTGGCCTGCACCGATAGCCCTGCCAGCCTGGGCACGGAAATGATGGAGTTTTGCTCTAAAAACACCGTTAACCCACTGGCATCACGTAAGCATGATCCGGCTTGTTTCTTCACCGCCGCCGTTGAATCCACGATGGAATTTGAAGATGAACAGCCGCCGCAGGATGAAGGCAAAAACTTCTTTGCCCGTGTTAAGGCGCTGTTGGGCGGTACGCAGCAGCAGTTTAGCCAGCAGAACGGTGAAAACCGTGAGGCTATCGAGGCCATTGCCGAGAGCCAGGGCAAGCTGCTGGACAGCACTACCCAGCTTTCTGCTGCGGTGAAGGGCAAGGCTGACGCCACCGAGCTGGAAAGCCTGCGTAAGGACTTCAAAGCGCTGGAAGAGAAACTGAAAGGCCAGGACGCCGAGCAGTACAACCAGCGCCCGCCTGCAACTGGCGGCGATGGTCAATCAACTCAACATCTGGCTGATTGCTGATAAGGCTCAGTGCGTCAGGCTCAGGAAAGGAAAAAAAGATGCGTAATACAACCCGCGATTTGTTTGATAAGTACATTCAGCGACAGGCTGAGCTGAACCATATCAGTGCTGCTCACATCACCAAAGCGTACAGCATTGATCCGAGCGTTGAGCAAACGCTTGAGGATAAGATCCAGCAGTCGTCTGAGATGCTGAAAAAAATTAACATTTACGGCGTTAACGATCAGACCGGTGAAAAAATCGGTTTGGGCGTTAGCGGCCCGGTTTCCAGTACCAACAATTCCACCACGGATCGCCGTCAGCCTACCTCTGTGGCGGCGCTGGATTCGAATAAGTACACCTGTAACAAGGTGAACGCCGATACCTTTACGCCGTACACGCAGCTTGATGCCTGGGCAAAGTTCCCGGACTTTCAGCAGCGCCTCAGCAATCAGATCATCAAGCGTATTGCGCTCGATCGCATCATGATCGGCTTCAACGGTACCAGCTATGCGGAGAAGTCAGACCGCGGCGCTAACCCGCTGTTACAGGATTGTGGCATCGGTTGGCTCCAGCAGTACCGTGCTAACGCAGCTCAGCGCGTGATGAAAAATGTCACCGTGACCAGCCGTGACGATACCAACCAGGTGATCGCGAAAGGTGATTACGGTAACTACGACTCCATCGTATTTGATGCGGTCAACTCGCTTATGGATGAGTGGTACAAGGACTCGCCCGATCTGGTGGTCATCACCGGGCGTAATCTGACGGTTAACCGTTCTTTCCCAATCATCAACGCCGTCAGTACCAATAACCCGAACTCCGAAGCGCTCGCCGGGCAGCTGATTGCCTCGCGTAAAACGATCGGCAATCTGCCGTCATTCATCGCGCCATTCTTCCCTGATGGCAGCATGTTCATTACCTCCTGGGAAAACCTGTCCATCTACTGGCAGGAAGGCGGGCACCGTCGCCGCATCGTTGAGGAGCCGGAATATAACCGTGTCTCAACGTACAGCTCTTCGAATGATGCCTACGTCATTGAAGACTACGGCTATGGCTGTCTGATCGAAGGCATCACGGCAGCCGAACCTGCGACAGCAGAACCGGAAGCATAAGACGCCGCAGGCCAGCACCTTGCTGGCCTGCTCAGGGGGCATAAATGTTAACACCAGCACAAAAACACTTTGATCGCGTGATGGCTGAGCGCCGCAGTAATCGCGGGACAACCACCGCCGAAAGAACTGCCTATGAGCAAATACTTTTTCGCCTGCGCATGGATAAAGCCGACCTCAGCCGCGTCCAGTCAAACGCCGCTAAGGCGAAGCTGAAAAGCGAGCGCCTACCGGATTACCAGCCGTGGATTGATGGCGTACTGGCAGCCGATACGGGCCAGGCGGATGAGGTGATCACCACCGTAATGATCTGGGCGGCGGATGCCGGTGATATTGCGCAGGCGTTGCGGATAGGGCAGTACGTGCTGCGCCATAAAATCCCGATGCCTGACCAGTACAAGCGCACCACTGCCACGGTACTGGTTGAAGAGATTTGCGATCCCATCCTTGCCGCTTTCAAAGCAAACCCGGCAAAGGCGAGCGTGGGCATTGACAACCTCAACGCGCTGAACGGCATCACCACCCATGAAGATATGCCCGATCAGGTAAGGGCCAAGCTGTTTAAGGTCATGGGGTACACCGTGCGCCTTAATCAGGATGTTGAATCCCAGCAGCTTGCCCGCTCGCATTTGCAGGAAGCTATCAGGCTCAACGCAAAAATTGGCGTGGCGCGTGATATCGAACTGCTGGATCGCAATATCAAAAAGCTGACCGCAGCCAGCGGCGGAGAAGGCGAGGGCGATGCGCCACCGGTAAAGCCGGAAGCGCAGCAAGAGGCCGCGAAAGCTGCGCCGGAGAAAGCGCCGCGCACTACCGCAGCCAAAAAGCCGAAAAACAGCCAGGCAAAACCGGCAGCAAAGAACAAGACGACGCGCAAAGTCGCGAAGTCATAACGAATGTGCCCCCGCGCACCAGGCGGCACGGTGTGACGCAATAAGGCCCGGCCTCTACTGCGTCACGCCGTCCACCGCCTGCCTTATGGAGATACCTGTATGAGCCTGGTCGCCACTGAACCGGTAAGGCCGCCATCAGATCCCGCGCCTGACGATGGCGGCGCAAAAGTTGAGAGCCTGCCTTTCTGGCCTGTGATCGTGCTGGCTGACCTGCGCCGCGCGATGCGCCTTGACGGGCAGGTAACAACCGATCGTCTTATGTCCCGCACCATTGAGGCCGTGGCCCACGTTAACGATCAGCTTCTTCTGTGGCGTCAGGTTCAGGTTGATGCTGGTTATCAGACTCTGGCGGAGATCCCCGCCGATCCGGTGAATGGCGAATCGGTGAAGGTCTGGCGCTATAAAAATGCCGTCTGGTCACTAACCAAAGCCCTGTTGATAGAGGGGTATCGCGATATTGATACCACCAGTAAAGGGGAAGACCACGCGCAGGCGCTCAGCACCCAGATAGATACGCTCTGGCGTGATGTTCGCTGGTCGATTCGCGATATCCAGAATGAAGATCGCGGCCTTGCGGAGCTGTGCTAATGAACGTGCAGGCGCAGCAGGATGACACCGTTGATGAACTTTGCTGGCGGTATTACGGCAGGACGGCGGGAGTAACCGAAGCCGTGCATGAAGCCAATCCGGGACTGTGCGACAGCGGCCCGCTGCTGAGTGCCGGGCAGGCTGTTTATCTTCCCGAATTACCACCACCCACCCAGCGGGAAACCGTGCAGCTATGGGATTGAGAGGTTGCCATGAGCGACGTACCTACGGGGATGCTGGAACAAACAATGAAATGGATTGCTACCTATCTGCCGACGCTTTATGCGGCAGGCGCTGCGCTGAGCATATCGGCGCTTATGAGTCTGTATGACGGTCAGTCAATGCTGAAAACCGCCACCGGTTCACTGGTCTGCGGGATCGTTACGCTGGCGGTTGCCGGTTCGCTGGAGTATCTGGGCTTGCCGTCGAATGCCGTTACCTTCGTGGGCGCATCCATTGGTTTTATGGGTGCTGACAAGGTACGCAACAAAGTGACCGGTTTTATTGAAACCCGTATTGGAGGGGCGAAAGGAAATGAGTGAATTTAAATTCAGTCAAAGAAGTGAAAATAACCTGAAAGGTGTTAACGCTGACCTTATGAAAGTCGTCCGCCGTGCCCTTCAACTTTCTGCCGTTGATTTTGGTATCACCGAAGGGCTGCGCACTGTAGAGCGACAAAAGCAGCTTGTTGCTGAGGGCAAAAGTCAGACGATGAACAGCAGGCATATTTCAGGCCATGCGGTTGATGTGTTTGCTTATCCCACTCCGGCAGGCTCATGGGACTGGAAATATTATCAGCAGATTTCCGAAGCCTTCAAACAGGCGGGCAAGGAGCTGAATATTCCCGTTGAGTGGGGTGGCGACTGGAAAACGCTAAAAGATGGCCCTCACTTCCAGCTTCCTTATGCGGCGTACCCTGCATGATTCTGAACTGGCTCAGGCGGCACTGGCGCGGCCTTCTGGTTGCTTTAGTTCTGGGTGGCACGTTCCTTTCTGGTTCGTGGTTCGGCACCCACCAGACTAATACAGCCTGGGCACTGAAATGGAAACAGCGGGATGCCGACGATGCTACCGCGCTGGCAAAGCGGCAGGCAGAAGCCAGAGCCGAAGAGCAGCGCCGACAAGGTGAAATAGATGAGATTGAGAAAAGGGCCGAGGGGCAGATTGCTCAGGCCGCTGCTGATGCTGACCATGCCCGCGCTGTTTCTGACGGGCTGCATGACGAAGCCGCAAAACTCGCCGCCAGACTGGCAGCAAGTGAGCGCGCCCGCCGTGCCGCAACTGCCAGCGAAGGCCCGGCAGGCACCACCGGCAGCGAACTGCTTGCCGAGCTGTTCCGCCGCGCTGACAAGCGAGCGGGAGAACTGGCGGCAATTGCTGATCAGGCAAGGATCCGAGGGCTGACCTGTGAAGCGGCTTATGATGCGCTGGCAGGAGCCAAAGCGGTGGAGAAATAGCGATGTTAAAACCCGATCTGCTGCGCAAGCACATCAGCCACGCGGTGCCGTGGTTGCGTGACAACCCTGATAATCTGGCGGTGTTCGTCCAGAAGGGACGCATGGTGAGCACAGGGCAGCGCTCCGCTTCGTTTGAATATGAGTACACCATTGAGGTGCTGGCGATGGATTACCCTGAGCCGTTGGATTCCCTCAGCCTGCCAATTCTGGCATGGGCGCGCCTGTATCAGCCTGAACTACTATTCAACCCTGACCGCGCCCGCGATGGAATTACCTTTGAAGCGGATATCCTGAGCAATTCCACCATGGATATACTCATCAAAATTCAGGCGAGTGAGGCGGTTGTTGTAAAAGTTGAAGAGGGTAAGCCGGTCATACATCACCGCGCTGATCCTATGCCGGGGCCGGAGCTTGGTGCCTGGTCACTGGTCTTTGAAGATACGGTAAGCGGCGAAACGTGGACGGACTAAATGAATGCTGATCCTCTGTTCCATGAACTGGATACCTACCTTGCTCAAGTAGCAAAAAGCCTGACACCAGTAGAACGGCGCATACTCTCTCGTGATGTTGCTATCGGGCTACGTAAACGCCAACAGCAACGTATCAACAACCAGAAGAATACCAGCGGCGAAAGCTACACCCCACGCCGAAAAAAGAGCAGGCGATCCCAAGGGGGGATAAAGTTTCTTTGGCACAACGAGCTTAGAGAGCTGGCTAACTGGAACACAACCGGGCGGGGTGAGCATCGTTCTATCACTGGTTACGATGTTGATAAAGGGAGTTTGCGCACTTTTTTTAAGCGGGATATTCAGCGCTACATTGAAATCAATGTCAGCCAGGTGAGGCGCACTTCAACCAGCAAAGAAAAGATGTTCCGCCGTCTGCGTACCGCTCGCTTTCTCAAGGCATACGGTACCGCCAGCGCCGCCGTGGTGGGTTACTCCGGGCATACCGCCGAGATTGCCAGCGTTCACCAGTATGGTGAGGTTGATAACGTGGCACCCGGTGCCCGTACCCGTTACCCGGCGCGTGAACTGCTGGGCTTTACGGAAAGCGATCTTGACTGGCTGGCGGATACAATCGTCAGTTTTCTGCAACCCTGAACCCTTCCTGCAGCACTGTTAAAAATGACGGTGCTCGATGTTTATTCCCGCCACTGTCATAGCTGGCAGTGTCTGCCGGTGCCACCATCCATTGTTACCAATCCCTGACAATGCCAGCGCGTTGCTTACGCGCGCGTGGATCATGAAACTGGCTATAAATTTAATAACGCAAGCCAGCTTATGAACCTGAATGAACTCAACCGCCTGCTCTGTAATGTTGTCCGCGTCGGTACCGTGACCGAAGTCGATCATGATCGCTACGTTGCCCGCGTGAAAAGCGGTGGTAATGATGGCGATTGGATCCGCTGGGCAACCTTGAGGGCGGGAACTGCGGTTACATGGTGGGCACCAACGCCGGGAGAGCAGGTATTGCTTTTGTCTCCAGGCGGAGACTTTGACAATGCGATCATCTGGGGGAGCCTGTACAGCGACAACGTGAAGCCACCGGATAGCGGCGCGGCGTCAGATGTAATCCTGTTCCCTGACGGCGCGAAAATATCCTATGACCCGGAATCCGGTGCGCTAGTTGTTACGGGTGTGAAGAGCGCAACCGTTGAGGCTGCTGACTCCATCGCGGCAACCGCCCCACAAATTACCTGCACTGCAACAACCTCAATCACCTTTGATACGCCGGAAGTGATCTGCACTAAGCAGCTTTCATGTAAGACGTTTTCAGCAACAGAAGGCGGCGAGCTTAACGGGGCTTTCACCGGAACCATGTCGATCAATGGGGTTAAGCCTTATGAGCATGACCACGGCGGGATTGAGTCCGGCAATAGCTGGTCTAAGGGCATCAAATGACCAGCGCAAGATATAGCGGGATGAACGCCGAAACCGGCGAAGCGCTCACCGATAACGAGCATATTTCTCAATCCATCAACGACATTTTGTTAACGCCGGTTGGCTCTCGCGTTATGCGCCGTGCCTACGGCTCGCAGCTCAATAACCTGATTGACCAGCCAGGCAACGCCGTAACGCGCCTTCGCATTATGTCCGCGATATACAGTGCGCTTTTCCTCTGGGAGCCGCGTATCTCACTTACTAATATTGTGCTGACGGAAATCGGGGCAGGGCAGATGATTGCCACCATCAAAGCTAGCCGTACCGACACACAATCACCCTTTACCACGGACGTAACGATCGGCAGGCAGGTGCAGGCATGAGCGGAACTATTGACCTTTCACAATTACCGCCTCCGGTAGTGGTGGAGCCGCTGGACTTTGAAACGCTATTCAGTGAGCGTAAAGAGGCATTCATCGCGCTTTACCCCGAAGATGAGCAGGACGTTATCAGGCGCACCCTCTCGCTGGAGTCTGAGCCGATCACCATGCTGCTGGAAGAAAACTGTTACCGCGAACTGTTGCTACGTCAGCGCGTGAACGAAGCGGCGCGAGCGGTAATGGTGGCGTACTCCGTGGGCAGCGATCTTGATCAGCTGGCAGCAAACTTCAACGTGAAGCGTCTGACTATCACGCCGGAAGATGACAGCGTTGTACCGCCCGTTCCTGCTGTGATGGAATCGGATGCCGATCTGCGCGTCCGTACTCCACAAGCGTTTGAGGGGCTGAGCGTCGCCGGGCCAACGGCGGCATATGAATTTTTCGGCCTGTCTGCTGATGGGCGCGTTGCTGATGTGTCTGCCGTCAGCCCAACGCCTGCCTGCGTCACTGTCTCCGTGCTTTCCCGCGAGGGTGACGGCACCGCCAACCAAGAGCTGATCGATATTGTTGCCAGCGCGCTGAATGGCGAAGATGTGCGGCCGGTTGCCGATCGTGTGACCGTACAGGCGGCGAAGATCGTGCCTTATGAGATTGTTGCCACGCTGTATATCTATCCTGGGCCGGAGTCTGAACCCATCCGGCAGGCATCGGAGCGGAAGTTACAGGCGTACATTGCCGATCAGCGCCGCTTGGGGCGTGATATTCGGCTGTCCGCCATCTATGCCGCATTGCACGTCGAAGGGGTGCAGAGGGTTGAGCTGGCGCAGCCGTTGACGGATATGGTGCTTGATGATACTCAGGCGTCCCACTGCACCGGCTACACCATTACGGTTGGTGGATATGATGAGTAAAACCCTTACGCCGCCCAGCTCAACGCGCCTTGAGCGTGTTGCCGCCCGTGTCTGCGCCTCTCTGGCGGAAGTGCGGGTACCACTGCGTCAGCTCTGGGATCCGTATACCTGCCCGGTTGACTTGCTGCCCTATCTTGCGTGGGCTTTTTCAGTGGATTCGTGGGATGAAACCTGGCCTGCAAAAACCAAGCGCAACGTTATTGCATCCGCGTACTACATCCACAGCCACAAAGGAACTATTGGTGCCATCAGGCGTGTAGTTGAGCCGCTGGGCTATCTGTTAAACATTACAGAATGGTGGCAAACCAACGAAGAGGCGGGCACATTTCGCGTAGATATCGGCGTACTTGAAAGCGGTATTACAGAAGAAATGTATCAGGAAATGGAACGCCTTATTGCTGATGCGAAGGCTGTAAGCCGCCACATGATCGGTTTGAATATTATCCAAGATATTCCCGGTTATTTATATGTGGGTGGCCTCAGTTATGACGGCGACATTATGACCGTTTACCCGGAGTTAAAAGGACTATGAGCACAAAATATTTAACCCTGATTACCACTCTTGGCGCAGCGCGGTTTGCTGCCGCTACTGCGGGCGGTACAAAAATTAATATTACCAAAATGGCGGTAGGGGATGGAGGTGGAACGCTGCCCACGCCAGATGTAAACCAGAACGGGCTGATTAACGAGACGTACCGCGCGGCCCTTAATAAAATCTCTGTTGATGAAAAAAATAATAATTACGTGGTTGCCGAACTGGTCATTCCGCCAGAGGTCGGTGGGTTCTGGATGCGTGAGTTGGGTCTATATGACGATACCGGCGTTATGGTCGCCGTGGGGAACATGGCTGAGAGTTATAAGCCTTTGCTGGAAGAGGGATCGGGACGTGCACAGACATTGCGGATGGTGATTATCATTAGTGCGATCGATTCGGTTGAGCTGACTATAGACACCACCACGGTGATGGCAACGCAGGAGTACGTCGACGAGAAAATCGCCGAGCACGAGCAGTCCCGCAGGCACCCCGACGCCACGCTCAATGAGAAGGGATTTGCGCAGCTCAGCAGCGCCACCGACAGCAGCAGCGAGGCGCTGGCGGCTACGCCAAAAGCGGTTAAGGCTGCCTATGACCTGGCTAACGGAAAATACACCGCGCAGGATTCAACGACCGCGCGCAAGGGCATTGTCCAGCTCAGCAGCGCCACGGACAGCACCAGTGAGACGCTGGCCGCCACGCCCAAAGCGGTGAAAACGGCGTATGACCTGGCTAACGGAAAATACATCGCGCAGGATGCAACGACCGGGCGCAAGGGAATTGTCCAACTCAGCAGCTCCACGGACAGCGCCAGTGAGACTTTGGCCGCCACGCCAAAAGCCGTCAAGGCGGCGAATGATAATGCCAATGGCCGCGTACCCGCAGGGCGGAAGATTAACGGGAAAGCGCTCAGCGCAGATGTGAATCTAAGTGCCGCCGATGTTGCAGCGCTGGCGCTTGCTGGCGGCACCATGACAGGGCAGATATCGGTTGCAGATACAGGGCGTGGATCGTGGGTAAATCAGAACACCGCAGGTGCGCCGATTTTCCAGAACATCAATACCACCGCCACCTCAGAATACTGGCCTTTATTTAAGCAGCATTATGCCCAGGCCAATTCAACCTGGTCGGGAGGAACGCTGGTAAATGAGGGCGGCTTCTACATCCACTATTTAAACAGTGCCGGAGGCACGACGAACTTTAACTTTAAAAAAGACGGGCAGTTTATCCCGGGCAGTTACGCAAATTTCGACGCGAAATATCAGGCTAAGGGTAACTACACTCCGACCGGCACCGCCTATACCAAAGCGGAATCCGACGGACGTTATCAGCCAAAGGGTAACTACACTCCGACCGGTACCGCCTATACCAAAGCTGAATCTGACGGGCGTTATCAGGCAAAAGGAAGCTATACCCCCGCAGGTGAAGCTTATACAAAAGCCCAGAGCGACGCGCGATATGTGAGTACGGCGCAGCGGGGAAGCCAGGCAATTGTCAATGCAGGACACACAACGTTAACAAACTGGGAAGCGCCGACAGGCTGCTATATGACTGGAATTAACCTGCGTGCCGACCTGGGCGACGCCCGGACAATGGGTTTTTATTACCGCTCACTCATGATTAAGACGGTCAGCGGCGGCTGGGTTCAGATAGGAAACTAAAATGATTCAGTTTAAAAATGTGAAAATCAGCAGGCAGGTTTATGTCGACGGCGTGCCCCTGCCGGTTTGTTATTTTGAGGATGACTTGGGCCGGGACTGGTACACGCTGCGGGATAAGATCTGGACTGGAGAAACGGCGTTTATTGCCGTGTCGCCGGAGGGGTTTATCACCACCGGCGCGCGCGACCCCAATTTTATGACGCTTTCCGAGGGCGTGAGCATCTATGAAATCCCGGCCGCAGATTACCGCGACGATATCGGGGCCAGAACCTATCTCTACCAGAAAGAGAAAATCGTCGAGTACGCGCAGCCGGAAAGCGAGCTTGCCGGGGCGCAGAAAAACGCCTTACTGGAGTGGGCTACGGCCGCCATCGGGCCGTTGCAGGATGCTGTGGATTTAGGAATAGCAACGGAAGAAGAAGCCGCGCAGCTGCTGGAGTGGAGGAAATATCGTGTAATGCTCAAACGACTGGATATTTCAGACGCACGAAATATTAAATGGCCTGAAAAGCCAGCATCGTAAAACGATAACAGGCACTGCCACAAATGACCGTGCTACAGCACGGTTAAAAGTGACGGTGCCCGATGATTTCTATACCACACTGCCAACAATGAACGTGTTGGCCATAAAAAATAAAGTTATAAATTCACCCCCGCTTTCACCATAGACAGCACGTCATCATTGGTAATTTCCGCCAGCTTCTCCCTGATATCCTCGCTGACCTTTTTCAGGCTGAGGGTAAAATCAATCTTCCGCGCTTTACCGTCCTGAAAGAACTCAGTGCGATTCTGGGTTAACCCTTCGATTACGTACATTCCGTAAATCTTGCCGGTGCCCTCAATCAGGGGCCAGGCTCTGCCGGTGTATGCCATTGTCTCCAGCGTAGTGAGCGACACATCGCCGCCGCTGATTTCCGGGTACAGCGTACCGGATAGCGTGATCGGTTCTTCATCCGGGCCTATGTACTGATAGCGCGGAGATTTCCCCACGCGATCGTTTTTGACGTGTCGCCAGGTATTCGACTGGTTCGACGTCTGGTAGGGCGTCGTTTGCAGCGCAAACGGAAACATGCCCAATATCATCATCATGACTTTGCCCTTTATTCGTGGTCGGTCAGTTGCGAGCGTTTGCGCCGTGCGGCCTGCTGCTGGGCAACGGTGAACTCTTCGCGGATGCGTTGAACAAGTTTTTGCTCATCCATCTGGCCCGCGTCCTTGATGTTGATTTCAAAGTTAAACACGTCGCCGCCAGGCATCAGCGCCGCAACGGAAGCCGCAGTTGGAACCGCCGACACTGGCGAACGGGCGGCAGGCTGCTGAACGCTGTACGGAAGCACCGAAGAAATGAGCGTGCCAGCCTGCTGCTGCATCCATGCGGTGAGTGATGGCACCTGCCGCTGAATCTGCCGCACCGGTTCGGCGTATCCGCCGTGGATAGGAATGTACGGCTGTTTATTTTTGAAGACGATTTCACCGGGGCCGTCTTCCTTCTCTGCCGTGTTGCTGGCGATTTTATCCAGGCTACCGCTGATCTTTGGCGCGAGGTTCGCCGGGCCTTTCAGGTTATTGGCAAGCGCCTGCTGTTGCTGGCTCTGTTCCGTTTTACGCTTTTGTTCTTTTTTCTCTTCTTCTTTTTTTGCCTGGGTAGTGACGGCTTTCAAATCCCCGGCGAGCGTATCCGCCAGACCGGTAAGTTTCTTCTGCGTATTCACCTGCTCAACGGCTTTTTTGGCGCGCTCAGCCTGGTCAGGAATAAGACCGAGTTTTTCCAGTACCAGATCCAGACCTTTCCAGAGCTGTTCAACAGGCCATAGCACCAGTGAGATGGCATCGCCCACAATCTTGCCGAAGGATTCCCCGGCACTGGTACAGGATTTCAGGGCCTCAGTGGAGAACTGAATCGGCTCAAACAGTTTTGTGAACCAGCCCCATACCGTACTGAGCGCTGAACCTATGGCGTCAAACATGGGTACCAGCGGCGAGAACACGGCGGAAACGATTGAGAATATCGGCTGTAGCCCCTGCATCAGGCCGGTAAAAAAGCCACTGAAAAATGCTTTGATAGGTTGCCAGAACTGAATGATCGCGATAGCGACAGCGGCAAACAGGGCAATCAGCCCCCAGACCGGGGCAGAGATACCCGCCAGCAGCGTGATCAGGGGGCCAAAGACCGCGCGACCGGCAGTAAGCAGCGCCTGCATGGGCGAACCTGCAAGCCACTGAAACGCGCCGCCCAGTCGGGTGACGCCGGTCAGCAGCTTAGCGATCCCTCCTTCACCTGCCAGCGTGGTGAAGCTCAGGCGTACAAGAGCCATCGGGCCGAGCAATGCGCCCAGCGCCAGCATAAGCGAACCAACCACAGCCAGAATGGCGCCCAGCGCGGCGACGGTCTTCATAATGGCGGCAACCAATGCCGGATTGGCTTCAATCCAGCCCCGGATTGATTGCAGGACGCCACCAACTGATTTCATTATCGCCATCATTGGCCCGCGCATGGTTTCGCCCAGCGCGCTGAAATTGTTGCCAAACTCCGATTTGGTTATCTGCCATTGTGACGAGAGTGAATCTTTATCAATATCGGATTCCCGCTTCATGGAGCCTTTCGACGCGGTGCCGTGGGTTAATTCTAGCTGTCTGCGCAGTTCTGGCAGGTTGTTGGCGACTTTGGAAACTGCCATTGCATACTCATCGCCAAATAGCTGAGTAAGCACGTTCATTTGCTTATCCGGCTCCAGCTTTTTGGTGGCTTCCATCACCGCCATAATGGTGCCCATGGCATCTTTTGCCATATTCTTCTGCACTTTCTCAGCGCTAAGCCCCAGCGCGTCCAGGCCCACCATAAAGCGATCCGGCTGCACCATGGCGTTGCCCAGCTCGCGCACCATCGCTTTAACAGCGGTGCCCGCTGTTTCGGACTGCTCGCCAAGGCTCAGGAACGTGGAGCCAAGCGCCGCCGCATTCTGATAGCCAAGCTGATCGGCAGCACCACCCACGCGCTGCAACACGTCGATAATGTCAGAGCCTTTTGATTTGGCGTTATCGTCCAGGTAGTTGATGACGTCGCCCAGCTTGCCAATATCCTGAATAGGAATCTTGTACAGACCTGCGATTTTGCCCAGACTTTCCGACAGCTGATCGGCTGGTAATTCAAATGCCTTTGAGGCCATCGCGGCGGTGTTGGCAAAATCGAGCAAATCCTTTTTCTGCTTCTGCCATGGATCATCACTGTTTGCCACACCCATACGCGCGCCGCCCTCTACCAGCGCGGCATAATCAACAGCTCCGTTGGGCATGGGCAGGTTTTCGGCGGCGTCTTTGATGGCGTTCTGCATCTCAGCAAACTGAGCCGTGCGGTTGCCGTCATCATCGCGCAAGCCATTCACCTGTTTGGATACGCCCTTCATGGCGTCTTCCAGGCTGCTGTAACTCTTGATGGCGGCTGCTACGGGGGCAAGTACCGCCGCGCCGGTCGCTGCGGTCTTCATTCCAGCGTTTTGCAGCTTCTCGCCGGTTTCTTTGGCGCGGGCATAGCGGGCCTGCGCCTGAGTGACAGACTCAAGCCGCCGCTGCTGTTCAGTAAGCTGGCGATTGTACTGCGCGGTGCGCTGGCTGATTTGTTCCGTTGCCCGGCTGGTACTGCCGATCGCAATCCCTTCGCTGTAGAAGCTGGCGCGCAACTGGTTGAGCTGGGCCTGTTCCGTTTTCTGCTGGGCTGTGAGGTTGCGGATCGCTGCCCGCTGCTGGTTGAGGGCGGTAACTTGTTCAGCACTGCGTTGTTTTAGCGGGCCGAAAGCCGCCGCCATTTCGCGCGCCTGCGTCTTTGCCTGAGCCAGTTGATCGGTGGTTTTTTTGTTGGCGTTGGTCAGCCGGTCAAAGCTGGTAGCCTGACGCTCAAGCCCTTTGATGCTGCTATGCGTCTGCTTGATTTGAGAGGCCAGCGCGGCGGCACTCTGGCGCGCCGCGTTGACAGGTTGAGACATATTATTCAGGGCGCTGAAAGCCACCTGAATATTTAATTTGCGGTCTGCCATTTATTGATCTCCGCCACTGCGCGCAGCGGCTTGATCACGCCATAACAGAAGTTCCTCTACCGTCATGGCGTCCATCTCCGCTGGTCGCCAGTGGAAAATGACGGCGATATCCGCCATTAAGTTTTCTATGCGTTCGCAGGGGCATCTGATGACGCGCTGCCCGTATCCGTCCCGCTCTGATCCGAAGGTGGCTGCAAAAAATCAACCACCGCGTTGGCGAGCTGGCAGAAGTCCCACGTATCCATGCGGGCGATTTCGTCAGCGGTCAGCGCCGGGGCGGTAACGCGCGGCAGCAGAACAACCAGCGCATCATAATTCGACGTCAGAACGTCATAGACTTTTAAGCCACGCAGCGATCCGGCCTGTTTTAAGACTGGCGTGATCGTGATTTCGCTGATTGCCGTCTTGCCGCGAACGATAGGCGCATTGAGCGTTACAAGTTCTTTACCGGTTACTTTGGTCATGGTGCGTTAATTCCTTATAAGCCAATGTTGGCACGGTGTTTTTCCATCATGTCAACGCCGCCAACTTTGTAGATCATATTGAGCACATCAACTTCAATGATTTCTTCGCCGTTGATGGTCAGCTTGTAATAGGTATTTTTCAGGGTGTACTTGTGGGAAGTATCATCCCCGGTTTTGGACGTGCCAGGATCCATCTCCGTGAAGCGCCCGCGCGTCTGGATTTCGACGGGTACCGCTTCGCCGGTTGAATCATCCTGGTACGACCCCGCATATCGCGTTTGCATACCATCGGCGGTGGCGATGCCCCATTTTTTCAGCAGCCCCGCATCCATGCCGCCCAGGGTTATATCCATATCCAGCGCCCCGGCATCAAAGCCGAGATCGACCGCGACAGAACCAGGCATACCACCGGCCTGATAATCCTCTGTCTTGCGGGTTAACTTCGCAGGGGTGATTTCCGGCACCATGCCAAAGTAGTTATCCCCGTCAAAGAACATGTTGAAGTATTTGAGTTTTTTAGGCAGAGCCATACGCGCCCCCGGTTAGTTATTCACTGCGCTGGAAAACGTAGCGAAGTATTCATCAGTGAACTCCTGCACCAGGCTGAGATTTTCCAGCGGCGGAACAGGCGTGTAGTTGTATTTGATGGTGAGCTGCCCGTTGCGCAGCGTTTCGCTGGTATTCGGTTCAGGGTCATACCAGCAGCGCGCACCCAGCAGCTTGCCCGCCGTCACATAGGACGTCAGCTTGCGGTTGATACCGTCAACGATATCTTTCACCAGTGATGGGGTGAGCGGCTTATCAACATAGGAGAAGTGCGCTTCTGCCACGGTATCCGCCACAATCTGAGCGGTACGGGTGTAGCTCTCAAAAATGTAGGTTTCTTCGTCGCAGGTGCGCGATCCCCAGATGCGATAGCCGTCCTGCTTGATCAGGGTGGTAACACCTGCTGCGTTCAGCTCGTCCGCGTCGGTGTCGGTGCCCTGTAGGGTGAAATAGATATCGCGATCCATCCCCAGCACGTTATTCACCGGCACGTTGGAAATAGTTTTGTGCCAGCCCTGCGTTGCGTCGATTTTGGCGCGCATCCCTACCGCATGAGCACCCACCGGCACGGTGGCGTTTGCTCCCGCGTTGGTGTCGTAGCAAATGAAGTTAGGCCAGATCACCATCATTTCACGCTGGGCAAACTGCTCCCGGTATTCCTTCGCCTCTGCAATGGTGTTGCAGCCGTTTGCGGACACATAAGCAAAGGCGCGCAGCTTCTCAGCCATAACGCCGAGCTGCGCCGCCACTGGCTGGGTATCAAGGCCGGGAACGGCAAGCACACGCGGACGGACGCCAACGCGCATCTCCGCCGAAAGTAGCGCATACATGCCGGTAAAAAGCCCCGTTTCCGGGTCAGTGCCGCCAATGACCAGTTGATCCTGAGTCGGGGCGGTGCCGGTTTCCGGTGGTGGAATTTTTGACGCATCAGCCACGCGGATCACAATGGTTTGTGGGCTGGCCTGGTCTGAAATAGCTTTCAGGGCGGTGAACAGGGTGCCGGTTTTGCCTGCTTTGCCCAGCATGTTAGCCACGCGGGTAATAAGTACAGGGGTATCCAGCGGGAAAGCGTCTTCATCTGCATCGTCCGCGATACAAACGACGCCGATAACCGCCGAATCAATATCGGTGATCATCGTGCTCAGATCGGTGGTTTCCGTGACGGTTACACCGTGATGGTAATTTGCGGCCATGTAGTGCCTCCCAAGGCTCAATGATTGCCACTTATCATTGCGACAATTGCCAGCCGGTGCGAGAGGTGGGCGTTGTCAGCAGACCGCAACAACAGCCCCGCGTTGTCTGTACGCGCGCGCGTGGCGACGATGGTACCCTCACCAATGAGGGAACCAATAAGATGTTGGATGATGATGCGCGATATTCACCACGCCCGGCGTTCAGTATTCAGATTGAGGGCAAGCAGCTCACCTCGCTGGATGACCGCTTGATCTCGTTGTCGCTGACGGACAACCGGGGATTTGAAGCTGATACGCTTGATCTCACGCTGGATGATTCAGACGGGCAGATCGTTATGCCATCGCGTGGCACAAAGATTTCCGTTTCGCTGGGCTGGGATAATGACCCGCTGGTATTTAAAGGGCTGTATACCGTTGATGAGGTCGCGCACCGTGGCCCGCCTGATCAGCTCACTATCAGTGCCCGCAGCGCAGACTTTCGCGACACGTTCAACGTGAAGCGTGAATACTCCTGGCACGATATTACCGTTGGCGATGTGGTTGCCAGTATCGCCAGCCGGTACGACCTGCGCGCCGGGGTTAGCGAGGAACTGGCGAAGATAGAGATCGATCACGCTGACCAAACCAGTGAATCAGATATCAGTTTTCTCACCAGAATGGCGGATATGCTGGGTGCGGTTGCCACCGTCAAAAACGGCATGTTGCTGTTCATTACGCCGGGACAAGGGTTGACTCAGAGTGGCAAACCGTTACCGGCGATCGGCATTGTGCGGGCCAGTGGTGACAAGCACAGCTTTAGCATTGCCGATCGTGACGCTTATACAGGCGTTACAGCCTACTGGCTGGATCTGAATTTTGGGAAGAAGCCCGCCACCACGGTACAGACAAACACCCGCAGACGTCGCAGGACAACCCAGCCGAAGAAGCCAAAAGAACCCGCCTCAAGCAGCAAGGAAGGGGATTACATGGCAGGCGCGGAAGGCAACGTATTCGTGATCCGTAAGACGTTTAAAACGGAGAAGGCAGCGAAGCGGGCAGCGGCGGCGAAGTGGAGCCAGTTACAGCGTGGCGCGGCGTCATTCTCCATCACGCTGGCACGGGGCCGGGCGGATTTGTACCCGGAACAACCGGCAAGCGTATCGGGCTTTAAGTCAACGATTGATAATGGCAACTGGACGATTACCCGTTGTGTACATGATATCGGCAGCGGCGGCTTTACCACCTCGCTGGAGCTGGAAGTTAAGATCGATGAATGGACGGCTGAGGCAGGTGACGAATCAACGGGTTAAGCGTTATACTTGACGTGATATTAACCAGTCCAGAGGAGGCCCGCGTATGGCAATGCGCTGTCCTCGCTGCCGTGCAGTTGCGAAAACTCGTACCAGTGTAGAGTTGAGTGATTTAGTGCGGCGCAGTTATCACCAGTGTCAAAACATGTTGTGCGGCTATTGTTTTACCAGCATGACGCAAATAGATGAATCATTAAACCAGACCCAACCAGTTCCCGGCGCTGTGGTTCCTCAAGATGTTTTCCCTCGAAGCCATCACGGTGAAGACCAGTTAAGTCTGGTTTTATAGTAGCCACTGACAAGCCCCAGAACGCTGGGGCTTTTTATTATGTGTAGTCAATTTGTGGTCATAAAATATTTATTTCATATAAATATCAGTATCTTAATTGCTTCATGGTGGGGCGCTTGCGCCCCGTTTGCTTTATGGTGGGGCAATCATTTAGGAGGCGTCATGACAAAGCTCATTCATTTTCCACATGCACAGGCGTTACCGGCGATTGGACAGGGGACGTGGTACATGGGCGATAAGCCGATGCAGCGTCTGGACGAAATTCATGCCCTGCAGGCGGGCATCGATTTAGGGCTCAAGCTTATCGATACTGCCGAAATGTACGCCGACGGCGGCGCGGAGCGCATCGTCGGTGAGGCCATCGCCGGGCGGCGCGACGAGGTGTACCTCGTTTCTAAGGTTTATCCATGGAATGCCGGCGGTCACAGGGCGATTGCCGCGTGCGAGGCGAGCCTGCAACGCCTGAAAACCGACTACCTCGATCTTTATCTATTGCACTGGCGGGGCGATATACCGCTGGAAGAAACCCTCGCCGTAATGCAGAAACTTCAGCAGCAGGGGAAAATCCGCCGCTGGGGCGTGTCGAATCTCGACTTTGAAGACATGCAGGAGCTTATCGCGCTTGATGGCGGTGAAGGATGCGCGACTAACCAGGTACTGTATCACCTGGCCTCACGCGGTATTGAGCACGACCTGCTGCCGTGGTGTCAGCAGCAAAACATGCCGGTGATGGCGTATTGCCCGCTGGCGCAGGCGGGGCGTTTACGTAGCGGGTTGATGAACCATCCTGCGCTCAACGAACTTGCCCAGCAAAAAGGCATCACCGTTGCCCAGCTCTTGCTGGCATGGGTGATAAGTCATGACGGGGTTATGGCAATCCCGAAAGCAGGCAGCGTTGCGCACGTCAAAGAGAACGCGGCGGCGCTGGGCGTGGTGCTTACGGATGAGGATAAAACGGTGATGGAAAAGGCGTTTCCGGCACCGGGCCGCAAAACGCCTTTAGATATGGTTTAGCCTTTCTTAGCCACGCGCAGGGTTGCGGCCAGGCGCGCTGGCTTATCCGCAGTGGCTTTCTGTGACGTTGTCACGCAAGCGGTTTCCACACAAACGAAGGTCTTGTAGCCGTCATCCGGCATATCGCCCATCGAGATAGACAGCGCCGGGCCTGGGTTCCAGCCGACAACGTTGCTCTGATGGTGGTGCACCACGTCAATGGTGCGCTTCAGGCTGGCGTCGTGAATGACGCTGCAGTCTTCGGCGGCCAGGTACAGGCGGTCGGTACGATCCGGGAAGGTTTGCACGCCGTCGGTCAACGCGCCTTTTTCACCACCCAGCACTTTGTCGATGTACTCGTTGCCCAGCCCGCTGACCTTAACATCGGCGATGTCGCCCACGTTGAAATAGGTGTGCAGGGCGCTTGTGGCTTCGAACTCGCCGTGGGCTTCCAGCTCCATCTCGCAGGTTTTACCCAGCTTGTAACGCGCATACAGGGTGAAGTCATGCGGCCAAAGCTTGCGGGTTTCATCATTGCTTTGCAGTTCAAAGGTCAGCGAAACGCCGTTGGCATCTTCATTATGGGCGCTCAGCGTCCATGGCAGGTTACGCGCGAAGCCGTGAGCGGGCAGGCCTTCCTGCTCGGCCGGGCCAAACCAGGGCCAGCAGATCGGCACGCCGCCGCGCAGCGCTTTACCGTGCTGGAAGGGAGTGTTGTTGCTCAGCCACAGGACTTCTTCTTCACCGGCAGGTTTCCATGAGAGCAGATGCGCCCCCTGGAGAGCGACGGAAGCACGAACCTGCGGATGGTCGATAACAATCACTTCCAGTTGATCAAGCTGACGACGGGAGAGGACAGGGGTGATTTGTTCAATAACCGGAAGGGCAAAAATTTTAGTAATCATTGACTCAACCTATATATCGAAAAGGCAAAAAAAAAGCGACCACGAATGGTCGCCTTATGGATTAACTGCTCATCTCAACTTATTTGGAGATGTGTGCAATCAGGTCCAGTACTTTGTTGGAGTAGCCAGTTTCGTTGTCGTACCAGGAAACCAGTTTCACAAAGTTGTCGTTCAGTGCGATACCAGCTTTAGCATCGAACACGGAAGTGCAAACTTCGCCGTTGAAATCGGTAGATACAACGTCGTCTTCGGTGTAACCCAGAACGCCTTTCATTGCGCCTTCAGAAGCCGCTTTGATTGCTTTCTTGATTTCTTCGTAAGACGCTGCTTTTTCCAGACGAACGGTCAGGTCAACAACAGACACGTTTGGAGTTGGAACGCGGAACGCCATACCAGTCAGTTTGCCGTTCAGCTCTGGCAGTACAACGCCTACAGCTTTAGCAGCACCGGTAGAAGAAGGGATGATGTTCTGAGCTGCGCCGCGGCCGCCGCGCCAGTCTTTGTGAGACGGGCCATCAACAGTTTTCTGAGTAGCGGTGGTAGCGTGAACGGTGGTCATCAGGCCTTCAACGATACCGAAGTTGTCGTTGATAACTTTAGCCAGTGGAGCCAGGCAGTTGGTGGTGCAAGATGCGTTAGAAACGATATCCTGGCCAGCATATTTTTCAAAGTTAGCACCACGAACGAACATTGGGGTGTTGTCTTTGGAAGGACCAGTCAGAACGACTTTCTTAGCGCCAGCGGTGATGTGCTTACGCGCAGTTTCGTCGGTCAGGAACAGACCAGTTGCTTCAGCAACTACGTCAACGTTAACTTCGTTCCATTTCAGGTTAGCCGGGTCACGTTCTGCGGTAACACGGATAGTTTTGCCGTTAACAACCAGGTGGCCGTCTTTAACTTCTACAGTGCCGTTGAAACGACCGTGAGTGGAGTCGTACTTCAGCATGTAAGCCATGTAGTCAGCGTCTAACAGGTCGTTGATTGCAACGATCTCGATGTCAGAACGTTCCTGTGCAGCACGGAAAACAATACGGCCGATACGGCCAAAACCGTTGATACCTACTTTGATAGTCATATATTCCACCAGCTATTTGTTAGTGAATAAAAGGTTGGCTGTAAAATTACAAAAACCTTACGCAGCGTCAAGCGGAATCGTGTCAATCATTGCGACAAATCAATCCTGTGGACATCAATTGTACGATAAAACCACTTAACCTTTCCCTTTAGGCTTTTGACCATATGGGGACGGTTTCTGGAATTCTAAAGGGCAAAATCAACAAGAATGTGACATGGGTCACAATTAATGCCGAGCCAGAAATTCAGGGCTAAGTTTAGAACAAAAAGCTGCACGGTGTTGTTAATTTTTTGTTAGAATCATGCTGTTATCAGTCACCGTAGCAACTGCACGAGATGTACGCATATGGCTAACCAATTACCCCCTGATTCAGCGAAGAAAAACCTTAACGAGATGCAGTATTACGTCACGCAGGAACATGGCACAGAGCCGCCGTTCTCGGGGCGTCTATTGCACAACAAGCGCGATGGCATCTACCACTGCCTGGTTTGCGATGCCGCACTGTTCAAATCTGAAACCAAGTACGACTCCGGCTGCGGCTGGCCGAGCTTCTACGAGCCGGTAAGCGACGAGGCTATCCGTTATATCAAAGATTTTTCACACGGCATGGAGCGGGTAGAGATCCGCTGCGGCAACTGCGAAGCGCATCTGGGGCACGTTTTCCCAGACGGGCCGCAGCCTACGGGCGAACGCTACTGCGTTAACTCCGCGTCGCTAAGCTTCACCGATGACCAGAACGGTGAGCAAACTAAAGGTTGAAAAATCGATTCAGCAAATTATTCCACAGGAAGCTGCTCGTATGATGAATTTGGATGAAATGTTGGCCGTCATGACGCCTGAAATTTATCAGCGCCTGGTCACGGCGGTAGAGTTAGGCAAGTGGCCCGACGGCGTTGCGCTTACGCCGGATCAGAAAGAAAACAGCCTGCAGTTAGTGATGATGTGGCAGACGCGTCACAACGTTGATGCCCAGCATATGACTATCGGCACCGACGGCAACATCGTGATGAAAAGCAAGCAACAGCTGAAAGCGGAGTTCGGCATTGAACCTGCGCCGATTATGACGGTGAAGCTTTAGTTCGGACTAAGCATGGATAGGGCGGGTAAGCTTGCGCCACCCGCCGCCGCCGTTATTGATGCTCGGTCTTAATCCCCAGCGTTTCGGCCAGCTGCTTCGCTAGCTGGTTATTATCATCCGCTCCGTATTCCCAGAACATCGCACCGCCCAGCCCCTTACTTTTGATGTACTCCGCCTTCACCGCCACGGATTTTGGATTCTCGTACGAAATAGCAAACAGGTCTTTGCCTTCCGCATTTTTCATCGTCAGGTACGGCACCTTCGCGTCGTCGTCCCAGCGTTCGGTAAAGCGCTTCTGCGGATCGTTCAGCAGCTTGCTCACAATGTCGTTGTACTTGAAGTAGCTGTCCTTGGTGAGGTCCAGACCATAGGACATAAACACGGCTTTCTCCGGCGCGCCGAAGTAGGGCTGGGTGACCGGATTTTTAGCCGCATCCGGCTTATCCCAGTCGATACCCGGCTCGGTCGCGCGTTTTGGCACGCGGCCATAGAAGCCGATGCCGAGATTCATCTGCGCAGGCTTGAGGCCCGCCGCAATGTAGTTGTTGACCACATAATCCGCGCTGTATTTATCCGCCGCCGCCACCGTCGGCCAGGCCTTTGAGTCATACAGGTTGGCGTTGAAATACTGCGTGCCGTATGCCATGTCGTAGGTCATCAGGTTGATGTAGTCCAGCGCCGGGGCGATAGCCTTTACATCCACCCACTCGGTTGGGCTTTTCACGTTGGCACCCACGGCGATAGTCAGCAGCTTCTCTTTGCCCAACGCCTGGCGCAGCTCGTTAAGCAGGGCGGTGAAGTTGTCGCGGTCTGCTGCGGTGGCGTCCACAAGGCCCCACGCGCCGTTAATCGGGTACTCCCAGTCTAAGTCGATGCCGTCCAGGCCGTAGCGCTTGATCACCTCCTGAGCAGAGCGGATAAATACGGCGCGGCTTTCCGGACTAGCCGCAGCGCCAGAGAATCCGCGAGCGCCCCAGCCTCCCACGGACAGCAACACTTTCAGCTGCGGGTTCTGCTTACGCAGGTCGGGCACCTTTTCCAGGTCGGACATAACCTTTGGCGAGAGCCAAATCTGATGCAGCTTCGTGGCGTCTTTCAGCGCGGCGTTGGTTTCGCCCTTTTCATCGTTGTAAATCAGGCCAAACGAGTAGTTGAGATGGGTAATCTGGCGGACATCAAGCTTGTTGATATCGCCCCCAGGCCCTGCGGTAACGTCGCCGCCGCCGTTAAAATAACCCACTGATAGATATTCAGCGGCGTGGGCGGCACCCGCACAGGCGAGCTGGATAACTGCCAGCAGCGGCAGCAGTTTGCGCGTAAACTTCATAGCAATTCCTCTTTGACAGACAATATTGGAAACGCCTCAGGCGAGGCAAACTCAGCTAAGACGCTGAATAAGTAAGCAAGTCGATTATGAGAGCGCTCTCAGCGAAGGGCGAGCAAATAAAGTCCAAAATGAGAGCCGAATCGAGAAAGAGGTGGCGGGGGCTGCGTAGTTGTCGCTCGGATATTCATCGCGTCCCCCGTTCTTGCTGACGGACAACGCTTTTTTTGTAGGTCGGATAAGCGAAGCGCCGTCCGACATTTCTGACGGAAGGCGCATGTGTTGTAGGTCGGATAAGCGAAGCGCCATCCGACACAGGAAAGTGAACTAATAGAAATCCGCTAGCGTAACGATCGTTGCCCCCGCCACGGACATATCCTGGAACGCCATCAGACTATCCTGCGGGTTGATATTCACGCCGCGACAGCCGTCGGAGATAACCGTAACCTCATAGCCCAGCTCGAGCGCGTCCAGCACGGTAAATTTCACGCAGTAGTCCGTCGCCAGCCCCAGCACCACCAGCTGTGATATGCCCCGCTCGCGCAGCCAGGCGTCAAGGCCAGTCTCCTGGCGGTGCCCGTTATCGAAAAACGCGCTGTAGCTATCGATGGCGGGATTTTCACCCTTGTGGAACACCGCATCAATATCGTCCGCGTGGAGCAGAGGATGGAGCGCCACGCCTTCCGTATGCTGGACGCAGTGATCGGGCCACCAGGTCTGCGGCAGTCCCTCGAGTTCCCCCTGCGAGTAAGGCTCCGCGCCCTGAACGCTTGCAAAGCTGCCGTGGCGGGCAGGGTGCCAGTCCTGGGATGCCACAATCGCCTCGCCGCGTGCCTTAAAGCGGCAAATCAGATCGTTGGCAACGTCAACGGTGCTGTCGCCTTCGGGCACCGCTAGCGCGCCGCCGGCGCAGAAATCGTTTTGCAAGTCGACCAGCAACAACGCACGTTTTTTCATTCGTTCTCCTTACTCGTCCGGCGTCAGTTCACCGCGCAGGTTGCGCGACATCGCCTCGCGAATGGCCTGCGCGTCCAGGCCCTGGCTCAGCAAATAGTGAAGTTTAGTCAGCGTGGCTTCCACCGTCATATCGTAGCCGCTGATTACGCCCGCCTGCGCCAGCGCGTTACCCGTCGCGTAGCCGCCCATATTGACCTTCCCGGACATGCACTGGGTGAGGTTTACCACCACGATGCCGCGCGAGCAGGCTTCCTGCAGCTCCTGCAGGAACGCACCGTGCTGCGGCGCATTGCCCACGCCGTAGGAACGCAGAATCAGAGCCTTCACCGGCTGGCGCAGGAAGTTGCCGACCACATCGGCGGAAATACCCGGATAAATCGTCACCACGCCAATCGGCTGCGGCGTAATCGGATGGACGATCAGCTCGCCTTCGCCGCGCGGCGCGGGAGGGGTATTCAGGCGACGAATATGAATCCCCGCCTCCAGAAGCGGCGCAAGGTTAGGCGACGCGAAGGCGTCGAAGCCATCGGCATGGGCCTTAGTAGTGCGGTTACCGCGATACAGACGATTGTTGAAGAATAGCGTCACTTCGTTGATCGGGAAATTTGCCGCCACGTACAGCGAGTTCAGCAGGTTGATTTGCCCGTCGGAACGCAGCTCGGCAAGCGGGATTTGCGAGCCCGTCACGATAACCGGCTTGCTGAGATTTTCCAGCATGAACGACAGCGCTGACGCGGTAAACGCCATGGTGTCCGTCCCGTGAAGGATCACAAAGCCGTCGTACTCGTCGTAATGCGCTTTGATATCGTCGGCGATGTGCTGCCAGTCTTCCGGCGTCATGTCCGACGAGTCCATCAGCGGCTGGTACTCGTGGATGGTGAAGTCCGGCATCTCCTGGCGATGGAACTCGGGCATCAGCGCCAGCTGGCGCTGCAGGTGGCCGGAAACGGGGATGTAGCCATGTTCGGAACGTTGCATACCGATGGTGCCGCCGGTGTAGGCAACGTAGATGGATTTTTTTTGCATGAAATGGTTTCGCTTTGCGGCGCAATGAAAGGGCGGGCAGCCGAGAGCCACCCGCCGTCAACGTTATAAATTATCGCACATCGCCACAGGTCAGGCAGAAGGCGTAGCGGTTTTGCGGATCGTTCATGGTGCCAAACTTATCGTTTTGCGCCTTCACGGCCAGCGCCGCGTCGGCCAGCGGGGCGGGCAGGTAAGCCTGCAGCGCCTGCGGCAGCATAGCGCGGACTGACCCGCTCATGCTGTTGAATACCATATCAACGAAGCTCGGATCGTCCTGCCAGAAGTCGAGGTGCCAGGTTTTCAGCTTCGCAAGCTCGGCCGCTTTCGCCACCGCGTCGTCGAAGTCGCCCAGGCTGTCCACCAGGCCGTTGGCTTTCGCATCCTGGCCGGTCCAGACGTGGCCCTGTGCGATCTGGTCAATCTGCTCAGGCGTTTTCTTGCGCGATTCCGCCACAAGATTGATAAACCGTTTGTAGCCGTTCTCGATGGTTAATTGCATCATCTGCTGCACTTCCGGCGGCAGGGCTTTAGTGATAGCAACGTCCGCAAGCGGAGAGGTCGCCACGCCGTCGGTATGCACGCCGAGGTAATCCAGCGAATTCTCAACGGTATTGATAACGCCAAAGATGCCGATAGAGCCGGTAAGCGTGCTTGGGTTCACCACGATGTAGTCTGCCGGAGTGGAAATCCAGTAGCCGCCCGAAGCCGCCATGCCGCCCATTGAAACGACGATCGGTTTGCCCGCCGCTTTCGCCGCTGCCAGCTCCTCGCGAATGGTTTCAGACGCCGTCACGCTGCCGCCAGGGCTGTTTACGCGCAGCACGATAGCCTTCACTTTCTTATCCAGACGCGCTTCGCGGATCTGCATCGCGGTGGTGTCGCCGCCAACCTGGCCCGGCGTTTCTTCGCCGTCCATAATCGCGCCGTTGGCGAAGATCACCGCAATGGCGCCGCCCTGGTCAGGCGCTTTCTTCACCTGGTAATCGTAGATGCTGGTGTAGCTGAAGTCTTTGTTGTCCTTGTTCCAGCCGAACTGTTTTACCAGCGCTTTATCCACCGTGGCGCTGGTCGCCAGCTCGTCCACCAGCTTGTTGTCCAGCGCGTATTTAGCCGTATCGCCGCCCAGTTTCTGTAAGTTGTCGAGCAGCGCCTGCGCGCCGGGGAACACCTGCCCGGAGGTAATCTGGCGGTTCGCCGCAATGGTGCCGATATAGTTCTGCCACAGCTCGCCAATCCAGCGGCTGTCCGCCTCACGGGCGGCAGGGGACATATCGTCGCGGATAAACGGCTCAACGGCGGACTTATAGGTGCCGACGCGGAAGATATGCGTGGAGACTTTTAGCTTATCGAGCAGCGTTTTGTAATAGAGCGAGTTGGTGGCGAAACCGTGCAAATCCACCATGCCCTGCGGCGACAGCCAGATTTTATTGGCGAAGCTGGCGAGGTAATACTGGCTCTGGTTATAGCTGTCGCCGGTGGCGTAAACCGGCTTGCCGCTGTCGCGGAACTCGCGCAGCGCTTTGCCGATGTACTGCATGGACGGCTGGTCGGCCCCGGCGAAATCCTTCAGATCCAACACGATGCCGGTGATGTTGCGGTCGTCCTTCGCCTGGCGAATCGCGTCAACGATATCGAACAGCGAGTTTTCCTGCAGGCGGTCGGAGCTTGCGCCGAGCAGTTGGCGACCAATGACGCCGAGCTTATTGCTCACCGAAGGCTTATCCACCACCACGCCGGTAATATCGAGCATCAGCGCACCGCGCGTCGGTTCGGAAGAGGTGCTGCTGACCTGCAGCCAGATGCCCACGCCCACCAGAACCAGCAGGATCAGGAACATATTGAGAATAAATTCTCGAATGAAGTTAAGCAGACGCCAGGTCCACTTAAAGAAACCGGCAATAATTCGCCCAATGGTACGCATGTCTTCTCCGTAACCCTATAATCGCAAGCTGCCGCACAAAACCACGGCGAAAGTGACCGCTATCCTAAATAGCCCCCGGCCAAAAGTCAGCAGGAAATCGGCCCTGCGCTGTAACAAAACGCACTGCTGTGTTAATTTTGTGAATAATAATCATTACAGGAGTTATCAAATGGATGCATTAGAACTACTGCTGAACCGCCGCAGCGCTTCACGCCTGGCCGAACCGGCCCCAACCGGCGACGCGCTGGAAAACATCTTCCGCGCCGGTATGCGCGCGCCGGATCACGGCACGTTGCAGCCGTGGCGTTTCATCGTTATCGAGGGCGAAGGCCGCGAGCGCTTCAGCAAAGTGCTGGAAACGGCGGCCGTTGCAGAAGGCATGGATGAAAAGGGCATCGACAAAGCGCGCAACGCGCCGTTCCGCGCCCCGCTGATCATCGCCGTTGTCGCATACTGCGATGACGATCATAAAGTCCCGGTCTGGGAGCAGGTTGTCTCCGCGGGCTGCGCGGTAATGGCGATGCAGATGGCCGCCGTGGCGCAGGGCTTTAACGGCATCTGGCGCAGCGGCCTGTGGACCGAAAGCGAAGCCGTGCGCGACGCGCTGCAATGCCGTGAACAGGATGAAGTCGTCGGTTTCCTTTATCTGGGCACCCCGCAGCTGAAAGCCTCCACCACTATCAGCGTGCCGGACACCGCGCCATTTGTGCGTCATTTCTGAACAAACGCCGCAAAGCTGTCTGGATTGTGAGCGAAAGCAGAGCAATTCAGACACGCAGACTTACCACCCCGCCATTTGAGCGCTACCATAGGCTCGTCATACTTCAAGTTGCAGGGGTGTTAGCTGCACTCACTCACCACGTCACTTACTTTAGTAAGCTCCTGGGGATGAGCTCCCTTGCTGCCTACCTGCAACTCGAATTATTTAGAGCATTTGAAGCCCAATGACAGGAGAAGTCCATGAGTGAGCAAACCGTTCGTTTAACGCAGTACAGCCACGGCGCTGGCTGCGGGTGTAAAATTTCCCCAAAAGTTCTGCAAACCATTTTGCATTCGGAGCAGGCGAAGTTTGTCGACCCAAACCTGCTGGTGGGGAACGAAACCAGCGACGACGCGGCGGTTTACGACCTGGGCAACGGCACCTGTGTCGTCAGCACCACGGACTTCTTCATGCCGATTGTCGACGACCCGTTCGATTTTGGGCGCATCGCGGCAACCAACGCGATCAGCGATATCTACGCCATGGGCGGCAAACCGATCATGGCGATCGCCATTCTTGGCTGGCCTATCAACACGCTTGCGCCGGAAATCGCTCGTAAGGTGATTGAGGGCGGACGTTTTGTCTGCCAGCAGGCGGGAATTTCGCTGGCGGGCGGTCATTCCATTGACGCACCGGAACCTATCTTTGGCCTTGCGGTGACCGGCATCGTGCCCACCGAACGCGTGAAGAAAAACAGCTCCGCCAAGCCTGGCTGCAAGCTGTTCCTCACCAAACCGCTGGGCATCGGCGTGCTGACCACCGCCGAGAAAAAATCCCTTCTTAAGCCTGAACACCACGGCCTTGCCGCTGAAATCATGTGCCAGCTAAATAAGCCGGGCGCGGAGTTTGCCAACATCGAAGGCGTTACCGCCATGACCGACGTTACCGGCTTCGGCCTGCTCGGCCACCTTAGCGAAATGTGCCAGGGCGCGGGCGTGCAGGCAGACGTGTGGTTCGACAAAGTGCCGAAGCTGCCGGACGTGGAGGAATACATCGCTAAAGGTTGCGTACCGGGCGGCACGGGGCGCAACTTCGCCAGCTACGGCCACCTGATGGGCGAAATGTCCGACGCGCACCGCGACCTGCTGTGCGACCCGCAAACCTCCGGCGGCCTGCTGATTGCCGTACTGCCCGAGGCCGAGCCGGAAGTGGCCGCCGTGGCGGAAAAAAACGGCATCAGGCTCACCGCCATCGGCGAGCTGAAAACCGCCCGCGCGGGCCGGCCGATGATCGAGATTCGTTAATCTCATGCGGCTGTTTATTGCGGAAAAACCGAGTCTTGCCCGAGCTATCGCCGACGTGCTGCCAAAACCGCACCGTCGCGGCGACGGCTTTATCGAATGCGGGAATGGCCAGGTGGTCACCTGGTGTATCGGCCACCTTTTAGAGCAGGCGCAGCCGGACGCCTACGACGGGCGCTACGCCCGCTGGAACCTGGCGGACCTGCCTATCGTGCCGGAAAAGTGGCAGCTCCAGCCGCGCCCGTCCGTCACCAAACAGCTCAACGCGATAAAAAAGCTGCTCGGCCAGGCGGACGAAGTGGTTCACGCCGGTGACCCGGACCGCGAAGGGCAGCTGCTGGTTGACGAGGTGCTGGACTACCTGCAAATGCCTGCGGAAAAGCGCCAGCAGGTGCAGCGCTGCCTGATAAACGACCTTAACCCGCAGGCCGTGGAGCGGGCGATATCCCGCCTGCGCGCCAACAGCGAGTTTATCCCGCTGTGCGTTTCGGCCCTGGCCCGCGCCCGCGCGGACTGGCTTTATGGCATCAACATGACCCGCGCCTATACCATTCTTGGGCGCAACGCGGGCTATCAGGGCGTGCTATCCGTAGGGCGCGTGCAAACGCCGGTGCTGGGCCTGGTGGTCAGGCGCGATGAAGAAATCGAAAACTTCGTTGCCAAAGACTTCTTTGAGGTGAAGGCGCACATCGTCACCCCGGCCGACGAACGTTTTATCGCCACCTGGATCCCGAGCGAATCCTGCGAACCCTACCAGGATGAAGAAGGGCGGCTGCTGCATCGCCCGCTTGCCGAACACGTTGTTAACCGCATTGGCGGCAAGCCTGCCATCGTTACGGCCTATAACGATAAACGGGAATCAGAAATCGCGCCGCTGCCGTTCTCGCTTTCCAGCCTGCAGATCGACGCCGCGAAACGCTATGGTCTCAGCGCCCAGAACGTGCTGGATATCTGCCAGAAGCTGTATGAAACCCACAAGCTGATCACCTATCCGCGCTCCGACTGCCGCTACCTGCCGGAAGAGCATTACGCCGGTCGCCACGCGGTGCTGAACGCCATCAGCGTGCATCAGCCGGATCTCCTGCCGCAGCCCGCCGTGGACACAGACATACGCAACCGCTGCTGGGACGATAAAAAAGTCGACGCCCACCACGCGATAATCCCAACGGCGCGCAGCTCGCACGTCTCGCTTTCTGAAAACGAAGCTAAAGTTTACAACCTGATCGCCCGACAATATCTGATGCAGTTCTGCGCCGACGCGGTGTTTCGCAAGTGCACCATCGATCTGGATATTGCGGGCGGCAAATTTAACGCCAAGGCCCGCTTCCTGGCCGAAGCGGGCTGGCGCACGCTGCTTGGCAACAAAGAGCGCGATGAGGAAAACGACGGCACGCCGCTGCCGGTGGTGGCAAAAGGCGATGAACTGCTGTGCGAAAAAGGCGAGGTGATAGAGCGGCAAACCCAGCCGCCGCGTCATTTCACCGACGCAACGCTACTCTCGGCGATGACCGGTATCGCCCGTTTCGTGCAGGATAAAGATCTGAAAAAGATCCTCCGCGCAACGGACGGCCTGGGCACCGAAGCCACGCGCGCGGGCATCATTGAGCTATTGTTTAAACGCAGCTTCCTGGTGAAAAAGGGCCGCTACATTATTTCCACCGAGCCGGGCCGCGCGCTGATTCACGCGCTGCCGGAGCTGGCCGCCCGCCCGGACATGACGGCGCACTGGGAATCGACGCTGACGCAAATCAGCGAAAAGCAGTGCCGCTATCAGGACTTCATGCAGCCGCTGGTGACCACGCTCTATGAACTGATCCACCAGGCAAGAACGACCCCGGTTCGCCATGCGTTCAAGGGAATCAAGGCACCGGAAGATAACAAAAAGCCCCGCAAACAGTGGGCTAAAAAAGAGGGAAATGATGATGCTAAGAAAAAGCCTGCTCGCCGCCGCGGTAGCGCTGACGGTGAGCCTGCCGGGGATAGCGCAACGTCTTGATCCGCAGGTCGACATCAACGTGCCGCCGGAAGTGTTTAGCTCCCAGGGGCAGCGTGCCGCGCCGTGCAGTCAGTGCTGTATCTATCAGGATCAGAACTATACCGAAGGCGCGGTCGTCAAGGCCGACGGTGGGATTCTGCTACAGTGCCAGCGCGATGAAAAAACGCTGAGCACTAATCCCCTGGTGTGGCGTCGCGTAAAACCATAAACGCTTCAAGAAGAGGGACATCCGCCGGGGCGAGTGCGTAGGTAAAGGCCTCGGCGGGAGTGCACCAGACCAGGCCGCTGTGGCAGTGCGCCACCATCTCCCCGCTAAAACTCTTTACGTGCCAGGCATGCAGGTTGATGATTCGGCCTGACACCTCACGCCTGTGGCTTGCCACGTAGCTGCCCACGGCGGCGTTGATACCCAACTCTTCTTCCAGCTCGCGCATCAGCGCCGCGGGCTGCGTTTCACCGGCGTCCACCTTGCCGCCGGGAAATTCCCACAGGCCCGCCTGATCGCCGCGTTCCGATCTCTGCGCCAGCAAAATTTTGCCGTCTCGCTCGATTATTGCCGCTACAACATCAATGATTACTGACATAACGCTCCATTTTCGTGCCTCCGGGCATGGCATAATACCCGCCACATAAGGTTATCTGAAGAGTCCCGAGCCAATGGCCAACAAATCCCCCTGGGTTACGCCGCTAAAAAAACTGCCTGCAAGCCTGCGCCCGATCGTTTCCATGCAGGAAAAACATTTTGGCGCGGTGCTCAACCCCACGCGCTGGTGGGGCCGCCTGCCGTGGCTGTTCTGGCTGGTGGCGCTGTTTATCGGCTTCCTGGAACGTCGGGGAGCAAAAATTGATGCGGTGACCCGTTCGCTGGTGATGACGCGCGTTTCCCAGCGGTGCTGCTGCGAATTTTGCATTGACGCCAACAGCCTGCGGCTGGCCGAGCGCAGCGGGTCGATGGAGAAAGTGCTGGCGGTAGCGAACTGGGAAGAAGAGACGCTGTTTAGCGAACGTGAGCGCACGGCGCTGGCCTATGCCGACGCGATGACGGCTACGCCACCCTGCGTCAGCGACGAGCTGAAGGCCGCGTTAAAAACGCATTACGATGAAAAAGCGCTAACCGAGCTGACGGCGCTCGTCGCCTTCCAGAATCTCTCCGCCCGCTTTAACGCCGCCCTCGATATTCCTGCCCAGGGCCTGTGCGTTCCCGCAGCCGGGAAGCGTCCGCATGTTTGACAGCTACCTGCATCCGCGCGTCAAACCGGCGCTTAACCGCATGGTCGCGGTACTCGACAGGCCGTCCGTTTCCGCCGACGGCCTGACGATGTTTGGCTTTGCCATCGGCGTGCTGGCGCTGCCGTTTCTGGCGCTCCAGTGGTATGGCGCGGCGCTGGCGGCAATCGTGCTGAACCGCCTGTTTGACGGCCTGGACGGCGCGCTGGCGAGGCGCAGAGGCCTGAGCGACGCGGGCGGCTTTTTGGATATCGCGCTCGACTTTCTGTTTTACGCCCTGGTGCCGTTCGGGTTTATCCTCGCCGATCCGCTGCAAAACGGGCTGGCGGGCGCCTGGCTGCTGTTCGCCTTTATCGGCACCGGCAGCAGCTTCCTGGCGTTTGCCGCCGTGGCGCAAAAGCACGAGCTGGATAACCCAGGCTACGCGCACAAATCGTTTTATTATCTCGGTGGGCTAACGGAAGGGACGGAAACCATCGCGCTGTTTGCGTTGAGCTGCCTGTTCCCCGGCGCGTTTGTCTGGCTGGCGTGGGTTTTCGGCGCGCTGTGCTGGATGACGACGTTGACGAGGGTGTGGAGCGGGTATCAGACGTTAAAGCGGTTGTCGTAACGCAGCGGCGGGTGGCGCTTCGCTTACCCGCCCTACGGGCTCGGTTTTGCAGGTCGGATAAACGCAGCGCTATCCGACGCCACCGGGATCACCTTCGATTCGTAGGTCGGATAAGCGAAGCGCTATCCGACACTATCCTCACTATTCCGGCTTACGATCGCCCGACTCAACGGGATTCTTCGGATCCGCACTCCACTCGTACCAGCCGCCGTCATACACGCCGACGTTCTTCCAGCCCATGGCTCTCGCGTACATAAACGTTTCCGAAGCGCGCCAGCCGGTGCCGCAGTAAAACGCTACCTGCTGATCCGGCGTGATGTTCCAGCTTTTCCACATCGCCGTAATGTCTGCCTCGCTGCGCATGGTGCCGTCCGGATTGTGGAAATCCTCCATGTGCGTGGAGTCAGACCCGGCGTGGCCCCAGCGGGCACCGGCGATTTCGCCTTTTGGCTTGATATAGCTATAGCCGCTGGTGGTGCCGATAAACTCCGGCCACGAGCGAATGCTTACCAGCGAGGCGTCGTTACGGTGTAACAACCTGCGGGCCTGCTCCATATCCAGCATCAGCTGCGGCTGACCGGGGATCGGCGCGCCGAAGTCGGCTGCGGGCTGCACCTTCGCAGGCAGGCCGCGCTCAACCGGCAGGCCCGAATCGCTCCAGGTTTGCCAGCCGCCGTCCAGCAGGCGCACGTCTTTTACCCCCGCGTACAGCATAATCTGCGCCACGCGCGCCGCCGCGTAAACGTCGCGGCCGTACAGCACGACGGTGGTATCGTGGCGAATCCCGTGCTTCGCAAGCATCGTCTTGAGCTGCTCGTCAGAAACTTTATTCCACAGCGGTTCGCTTTCCACCTCGTTGGTGTCGATATAGCCCGCGCCCGGAATATGGCTCAGCAGGTATTTCTTCGGCGCGCCCCAGCCCGCCTCAATTACCTTCCATTCCCCGGCAGGCGCGGCGGTTACCGGCTTCTTGTGCTGAAGATCGTGAATCCACTGCGGATAAACGAGCTGTTCGAAATGCGCCATTCTTTGCAGGCGCGACGGATCCTGCATCCCGTCGGCAAGCAGCCCGACGTGGCTAAAGCCAAGCTTATCCAGACGATCTTTAACCGCCTGCGCGTCTTCGCTTTTACCGTAGAGCGCAATCAGGCTCGCATCGGTCAGGCCGTGCTGCTTCGCCCACTCGTTGATTTGCTCATCGCTCATCAGCTTAAGCCAACTGGCGGACAGGTTGAGCGCGGCAGGTTCGTGGCCGCCCGCGGCGTTAAGCGCCTGCGGCCAGCCGTTGTAGAACGCGCTCGGGCGCGTATCGATAAGCGTCCCTTTTTGCGTTTGTACCGAGGCAAAGTTCATGGGCGTTGGCTGAGTTCCGGCGGTAGCGGCACACGACAGCCCGGCAAGCAGCAGGGCGGTGGTTAGCTGAGAAACACGTTTCATCTAATAACCTGAAGAGAGAAAAAAGAGGCGCAATTGTGCGGGATGCGCGCGCCGCTTTCTTTGCGATACCTCATAGAGTGATGACTTTGCCGCCCGCGGGCACGTCCTGCTCATCGTGGGTAACCAGCACGACGGGCAGCTTCTGCTCCGCCACCACATCCCAGACGAACTGGCGAAACTGGGCGCGAAGGCGCCTGTCCAGCCGGGAAAAAGGCTCATCCAGCAGCAGCGCCTCAGGCTCGGCGAGCAGCGCCCGCAGAACGCTAACCCGCGCGCGCTCGCCACCGGAAAGCGTAGCGGGATCGCGTTCGCCGTAGCCCGCAAGCCCGGCGTTTTCTAACGCTTGCGCCACCCGCTTGCGGCGATGCTCGCGGTCTTTTTCCCGGCCAGGTACGGCCATCGCCAGATTTTGCCCGACGTTAAGATGGGGAAAGAGCAGCGCGTCCTGAAACAAAATGCCGATGCGGCGGCGTTCGGTAGGCAGCCCGTCGCGGCGCAGGTTGCCCAGCACCAGCTCGCCGTGGGCGCGGAACGCGGGCGGCAAAGCCCCGATCATCCAGCTCAAGAACGTCGATTTTCCCACGCCCGACGGTCCCATCAGCGTGAGGATTTCGCCGGGCATCACGTCAAAGCTGATGTGTTGCAGGAGCGGGGTTGCGCCAAGGGAAAGGGAACAGTCGCGGACGCTGAGCATTAGCGTAATCCTTGTCGATAATGGCAGATCAGGCGGCTAAGCCTGCCCGCGAGGATAAACATCGCGGCGGGCAGCAGCGTTTGCAGAAGGGCCTGAACCGCCTGCTGCTGCGGGTCGCCGCCGCTGCTGAGCGCTACCGCCTCGGTGGTAACGGTGGTAAAACGGCCCGCGCCAGCGTACAGCGTCGGCAGGTACTGCGCCACGCTTACGGAGAAGCCCACGGCAAGCGCGCCGAGCAGCGGGCGCACCAAAAGCGGCACCTTGATACGCCACAAAATCTTCCAGCCGGTCCATCCGAAGGTCGCGGCGACGGTGGCGTGACGCGGGTCAAGCTTAAGCCACGCGGGCTTGAGCACCAGCAGCGTGTAGGGAACGACCCACAGCAGGTGGCTCCAGATAACGGCCTGCCAGGTGCCTTCCTGCATGATAGTCAGTAAGACCTGATACTGCCCGGCGGCGAGCGGTAAAGCGGGCAGCACCAGCGGCAGCAAAACAAAAAAGTCGCAGCGGCGCGGGCCGCCTTCAAGCCACAGCAAAACGCACATCACCGCGATAAAACCGCTCGCCAGCGCCAGCAAAAGGGCGGTTATCAGCGGCTCGTAGCTGGCAGAAAGCCAGCCAAACAGCGTGAGTTCGTCCGGCAGCAGCGCCGGGTAAAACCAGCCCAGCGCAAGGGACCAAATCGCCAGCATCAGCAGTGAGGCAAGCCCGATGAGCGACATTCCCGCCCCTGCGCAGGACGACAAACGTTGGATATCCGCCCCGTGACGCGCCCCTGAAAACCGCGTCAGATAGCCACGGGCGGCCAGCCACAGCGTTTTTCCACCGACGGCAAAAGTGGCCAGCAGGGCTAGCAGCAGCAGGGACGCGGCCATGCCCATCGCCTGCTGCTGCGGGTCGCCGTCGTTAATCCATTGCCAGGCCAGCACGGCAAGCGTCGGCGGATTGGAAGGCCCGAGGATCGTCGCCACGTCCACCACCGACAGGCTGTAGGCGGCAACCGCCACCAGCGTCCAGCCTATGCGCGGCAAAAGCTGCGGAACCAGCACCAGCAGGCGGGCGTGCAGCGCGCCGTAGCCCAGCGTCCGGGCCACCGTAAGCTCCCGCTCAAGCCGCTGGCGGTCAAGCTGGGTGGTGGCAAACCACAGCAGGAACCAGGCCTCTTTCAGCGCCAGCGTAACGCCCAGCCCGACGCCGAAGTTATCCGCAGAAAGCGAGAGTGAAAGCAGCCGCGCCAGCCAGCCGTTGTCGGTAAACAGGTACAGCAGGCCGCTTGCGAAGGCGACGTGGGGGAAGGCGAGCAGGAGCGGAAGCTGGCGGACGTAGCGCTGCCAGCGCGCGCCGGGCCACAGGCCGCAGAGAATAACCAGCGCCAGGCCGAGGGAAAGACAGACGCTCACTGCGGTAGAAACTAAAGTGGCCGCTGCGGCCAGGGGAAACTGCGCGTCGCGCAAGACGGCCAGCCAGACTTCACCCCCGGACAGGGGGGCTGCCATCAGGCCGAGGCCGGGGATGAGCGGGAGAAACACCAGGCTCATAAAAAGCCAGGCCAGCCCCTGCGCGAGCGAAACCCTGCGGCTCATCGCGAACCGTAGCGCTCAAGCCAGGCTTTTTCGATAGCCGCAACCCACGCCGCATTCGGCTCGGCAAGGAACGGCACCGGCTCAAGGCTTGCGGGAACATGTTTTGCCAGCCGTTCGCCAAGCGGGGCGGGCAGAAGTTTACCGTCGAGAATCGTCGGGTCGCCCCACACTTCTGCATCGGCCTTGCGGATCTGCGCCTGCGGGGACATCAGGAAATTCGCCACCACCTGGGCTGCAGCATTCGCTTTGGCGTTCGCCGGGATCGCCACGAAGTGCACGTTGCCGAGCATGCCCTGGCTAAAGCCGAACGCACGGGCGGTCGCCGGAAGCTGTCGGCGGGCAATCAGGTTGTCGACGTGGGCCGGGTTAAAGGTTATCGACAGCAGAAGTTCGCTGTCCGCCAGCATGCGGTCCATGCGCGCGGGCGTGGGCGGGAAGGATTTCCCCTCGCGCCACAGGTAAGGATGCAGCCGGTCGAGGTAGCGCCAGAGCGGGGCGGCGACGTTTTCGAAGGTCGCCGGGTTGGGCGGCTCGCGCAGCGCCTGCGGCTGGTCGGTCAGCACGATCAGCATCTGCTCTAAGAAAGCGGTACCGGTGAAATCGGGCGGGCGCGGATAGCTCACCCTGCCCGGGTTCGCTTTAGCAAACGCCAGCAGCGCGTCGGCATCGCGCGGGAAGGCGGAGGTGCGCTGCCTGTCGCCGATAAACATCAGCTGCGCGCTGCCCCACGGGGCTTCCGCTCCGTCTACCGGCTCGGAAAAATCCTCGCGCACGGGTTTGCGCTGGTCGACGTAGCGCCAGTTCGGCAGCGTTTCTGCCCATCCCTCAGCGAGCAGGCCCGCGCGCTTGAGCGTATGGAAGTTTTCGCCGTTCACCCACAGCAGGTCGACCGAACCGTTGTCTTTGCGCCCGGCGGCGGCCTCGCTCTGGATGCGCTTCACCGCATCGGCGGCGTCGGACAGGCGAACCATTTTCAGCGTCACGCCGTAGTGCTCTTTTAGCTCGCCGCCCGCCCACTCGACGTAGGCGTTGACCGCCGGATCGCCACCCCAGGCGTTGAAGTATACCGTCTGTCCCCTGGCCTGTTCGCGCAGCGCATCCCACGCGGGCTGCTGCGCCGTGGCGGCAAAGCTAAAGGTGAGAAGGGAAAGCAGCAGAGAGCATAAACGCAAAATCGAGTCCTTATTTTTGTTGCGCGAGGCGAACCACCCAGCGCGAAACCAGCGGCAGCAGGCCGAGCAGCGCGAACGTCAGCACCATGCCCGGCGTGAGGATATCCGCCAGCGACCGCAGCTGGCTAAGTTCCCGTCCGGCGTTGAGATACACGACGATGGCGGGGAGCATGGCGACCAGGCTGACGGCAAAATAGCGGCCGACGGAAATCGGCGTCAGGCCCATCAGCAGGTTGACCAGGAAGAAAGGGAAAACCGGCGCGAGGCGCAGGGCGAACAGGTAGCGCGCGCCGTCCCGTTCCACGCCACGGTTCACCGTGTCCATCATGCGGGCAAACCTTCTTTGCACCCAGTCGCGCAGCAGGTAGCGGCTGATAAGCATAGCCAACGTCGCGCCGCAGGTTGCCGCCAGCGCCACCAGCACGGTGCCCTGCAGCAGGCCGAACAAAGCGCCGCCCAGCAGCGTTAACAGCGTAGCACCGGGAATGGAAAGCGTGGTGACGATGACGTAGCAGAGGAAAAAGGCCGCCGCCGCGAGCAGCGGGTGGCCGGCTTGCCAGGCAGAAAGCTGAACCTGGTAATGTTGCACTGCCGCCAGGCTAATCGCACCCGGCGGCAAAAGGAGCAGAACCAGCGCCACTACGGCTATCAGCGCGGCAAAAAGCAGCTTGCGCACGCGCGCCTCAGAGCTTGAACTGCGCCCAGACCGGAGCGTGGTCAGACGGCTTTTCCATGCTGCGGATGTCGTAATCAATGCCGGTGGCGATGCAGCGTTCCGCAAGCGGTTTGCTTGCCAGCAGCAGGTCGATGCGCAGGCCGCGGTTATCATCAAAGCCCTTCGAGCGGTAGTCAAACCACGAGAATTTGTCCTGCGTTTCCGGGTTGGCGTGGCGGAAGGTGTCCACCAGGCCCCAGTTCATCAGGCGTTCCATCCACTCGCGCTCTTCCGGGAGGAAGGAGCATTTGCCGGTGCGCAGCCAGCGCTTGCGGCTGTCTTCACCGATGCCGATATCCAGATCCGTCGGGCTGATGTTCACGTCGCCCATGATCAGCACCGGGTTGTCTTTGTTCAGCTCGTTCTCCAGGTAATCCTGCAGATCCCGGTAGAACTTCGCTTTTGCCGGGAATTTTGTCGGATGGTCGCGGCTTTCGCCCTGCGGGAAGTAGCCGTTAATCACGGTCAGGTTGCCCAGCGGGGAAGGGATTTCCGCCATGATGATGCGGCGCTGGGCCTCTTCATCGTCGTTCGGGAAGCCGCGGCGCACCGCGATCGGCGTTTCTTTGGTCAGCAGGGCAACGCCATAGTGGCCCTTCTGGCCGTGATAAAAGACGTTGTACCCCAGCTTCGCGACATCCTCGAGCGGGAACATGTCGTCGTGCACTTTCGTTTCCTGCAGGCCGATAACGTCCGGCTGGTGCTGTTCGATAATGGCTTCAAGCTGGTGCGGACGGGCGCGCAGGCCGTTGATATTAAAAGAGACAAATTTCATGAGTCGCTGCCGTGGTGACAAATCAGGGTGGCAGGATGTTAGCAGAAAACGTCAATAAATGCTGCGGCCGTGTTGCCAGAGGCCGGTTTTACACTTCGCTTATCCGCTCTATGAATCGGTCTTAGGTTAGATAAGCGCCAGCGTCATCTAACGGCCGGGCAGCTTATTAGAGCAATATCCGCACCAATATGGCGCGCGCAGCCCCGTTTTGGGGCGTAATCGGCAGGCAAATCTCGCGTACGATCACAAATCCAGCATTATATTTTACCGGTGCATAATATTTCTTGTTTTCATGCCGCAAACCCGCCCCGCTCGTAAAACTATGCACTTATTATTCACATTATCTGCATATAAACCGTATCTAAGCCGTTGATTTTCCGTTAGCTACCTCTCGTTATGCACTTTTGCCTCTGGCTGGCACGAAGGCTGCAATCTACATTTACAGCGCAAACACTCAATTATTTAACATTTAAATTACTTTTTATTTACCGGAAGAGGTCGCTATGCAGCAGTCAATTACACGCCAGAACTTCGACGAATGGATGATGCCCGTTTACGCCCCTGCGGCTTTTATTCCGGTACGCGGCGAAGGTTCCACCCTGTGGGATCAGCAGGGCAAGGACTACATCGATTTTGCGGGCGGGATTGCGGTTAACGCCTTGGGGCATGCGAACCCGGACCTGCGCCAGGCGCTGGAGGCCCAGGCGGCTAAGTTCTGGCACACCGGCAACGGCTACACCAACGAGCCGATTTTGCGCCTGGCAAAACAGCTTATCGACGCGACCTTTGCCGATAAGGTTTTCTTCTGTAACTCCGGCGCGGAGGCGAACGAGGCGGCGCTCAAGCTCGCTCGTAAATACGCCCACGACAACTTCGGCCCGCAGAAAAGCGGCATCGTGGCGTTCAAAAACGCTTTCCACGGCCGCACGCTGTTCACCGTATCCGCCGGCGGGCAGCCTGCCTATTCCCAGGACTTTGCGCCGCTGCCGCCGCAAATCAGCCACGCGGTGTATAACGATCTTCAGTCTGCAAGCGAGTTAATTAATGAAAACACCTGCGCGGTGATCGTCGAGCCGATGCAGGGCGAGGGCGGCGTGGTGCCCGCGGACCCAACGTTCCTGCAGGGGCTGCGCGAGCTGTGCGACCGCCATAACGCGGTGCTGATTTTCGACGAAGTGCAGACCGGCGTGGGCCGCACCGGCTCGCTGTATGCCTACATGCACTACGGCATCGTGCCGGACGTGCTCTCCACCGCGAAAGCGCTGGGCGGCGGCTTCCCAATTGGCGCGATGCTGACCACCGATAAGTTCTCCAAAGTGATGGTGGTGGGCACCCATGGCACAACCTACGGCGGCAACCCGCTGGCCGGGGCCGTCGCCGGGCGCGTGATGGAGATTATCAACACGCCTGAAGTGCTCGACGGCGTGAAGCAGCGCCATGAATGGTTTGTTGAACGTCTGAATAAAATTAACCAGAAGCATCAGCTGTTTAGCGAAGTGCGTGGCCTGGGCCTGCTGCTCGGCTGCGTGCTGCAACAGGAATACGCCGGGAAGGCTAAACTTATTCTACAGGCCGCAGCGCAGGAAGGACTGATGATCCTGATTGCCGGTGCCAACGTGGTGCGCTTCGCGCCCGCGCTTATCGTAAGCGAGGCGGAAGTGCAAAAGGGACTTGACCGCTTTGAACGCGCCTGTGAACGCTTTCTTGCGGGAGAAAAATCATGATGACGATCCGGCCAATCGAGCGCGGCGACCTGCCCGGGCTGCTGGCGCTTGCGGGTAAAACGGGGGGCGGGCTGACGTCGCTGCCCGCCGATGAAAAGACGCTGGCGGAACGCATCGACAGGTCGATTAAAACCTGGCAAGGCGGGCTGCCGAAGGGCGACCAGGGCTACGTTTTCGTGCTCGAAGAGTCCAGCAGCGGCAGGGTTGTTGGCATCTGCGCCATTGAAGTTGCCGTGGGCCTTAACGATCCCTGGTACAACTACAAGTTCGGTACCCTGGTCCACGCCTCGAAAGAGCTGAACATCTACAACGCCCTGCCGACGCTGTTCCTGAGCAACGACCATACGGGCAGCAGCGAACTGTGCTCGCTGTTCCTTGACCCCGACTGGCGCAAAGAGGGCAACGGCTACCTGCTGGCGAAATCGCGCTTTCTGTTTATGGCGGCGTTTCGTGAACGCTTTAACGAGAAGGTCGTGGCGGAGATGCGCGGCGTTAGCGACGAGCACGGCCATTCGCCGTTCTGGGAAAGCCTCGGCAACCGCTTCTTCTCGATGGAGTTCAGCCGCGCCGACTACCTGTGCGGCACCGGGCAAAAGGCGTTTATCGCCGAGCTGATGCCCAAACACCCCATTTATACCGACTTTTTGTCGCCGGAAGCCCAGGCGGTTATCGGCCAGGTTCATCCGCAAACTGCCCCAGCCCGCGCGGTGCTTGAGGCGGAAGGATTCCGCTACCGCAACTACGTCGATATTTTCGACGGCGGCCCGACGCTGGAATGCGATATCGACCGCGTGCGCGCCATTCGCAAAAGCCGCATGGTGGAGGTAGCTATCGGTCAGCCCGCGACCGACGAGCTGCCGATGTGCCTGGTGGCGAATGAAAAATACGATAATTTCCGCGCGACGCTGGTTAAGGCCAACCCGAAAGGCGACCGGCTGGTGATTGATGCCGCTACGGCGGATGCCCTGAAATGCAGCGCGGGCGACAGGGTGCGCCTGGTGCGCCTGTGCCCCGAGGAGAAAAAAGTATGACCCAGTGGATTAACGGAACATGGACCGCAGGCCGCGGCGAAGCGATGCAAAAGCACAACCCGGTGAACGGCGATCTGCTTTGGGAAGGCCAGGCCGCGGACGGCGAGCAGGTTGCGTCTGCCTGTGGCGCTGCACGTGCGGCATTCCCGGCGTGGGCCAAAAAAAGCTTTGCCGAACGCCAGGCCATCGTTGAGCAGTTCGCTCGCCTGCTGGAAGAAAACAAAGATGCGCTGACCGCCACCATCGCCCAGGAAACCGGCAAGCCGCGCTGGGAGGCGGCGACCGAGGCCACCGCGATGATTAACAAAATCGCCATTTCCATTAAGGCATACCACACGCGTACCGGCGAAACGCACACCGTCATGCCGGACGGCGCGGCAACGTTGCGCCATCGTCCCCACGGCGTGCTGGCGGTTTTTGGGCCTTATAACCTGCCGGGCCACCTGCCGAACGGCCATATCGTTCCCGGCCTGCTGGCGGGCAACACGATTATTCTCAAGCCGAGCGAGCTGACGCCGCGCATCGGCGAACAGGTGATGAAGCTGTGGGAAGAGGCTGGCGTGCCGCCCGGCGTGCTGAACCTGGTGCAGGGCGGGCGGGAAACCGGCCAGGCGCTGGCGCAGCAGAGCAGTCTTGACGGCCTGCTGTTTACCGGCAGCGCCAACACCGGCTACCAGCTGCACCGCCAGTTTGCCGGGCAGCCGGAGAAAATTCTCGCGCTGGAAATGGGCGGCAATAACCCGTTAATCGTTGAGGATCCGCTGGATCTGGACGGTGCCGTGCATCTGGCGATTCAGTCCGCGTTTATCACCGCCGGGCAGCGCTGCACCTGCGCCCGCCGCCTGCTGGTGAAGACGGGCGAGCAGGGCGACGCGTTTATCAGGCGTCTGGTGGAAGTGGCGTCGCGCATTAAGCCCGGCGCGTGGGACGCCGAGCCGCAGCCGTTTATCGGCGGGCTGATTTCCGCGCAGGCCGCAGAGCGCGTGCTGACCGCGTGGCAGGAACATCTGGCGCGCGGCGGTAAAGCGTTGCTTGAGCCGAAGCTTGTTGAAGCGGGCACTTCTCTGCTCACGCCGGGGATTGTCGAGCTGACCGACGTGGCGAACGTGCCGGATGAAGAAGTCTTCGGCCCGCTGCTGGCGGTGTACCGCTACGACAGCTTTGACGATGCTATCCGCATGGCGAACGACACGCGATTCGGGCTGGCGAGCGGGCTGATTTCCCCGAGCCGCGAGCAGTTCGAACAGCTGCTGCTTGAGGCGCGCGCCGGTATCGTTAACTGGAACAAACCTCTGACCGGGGCGGCGAGCACCGCACCCTTTGGCGGCGTGGGCGCCTCCGGCAACCACCGCGCCAGCGCCTGGTACGCGGCGGACTACTGCGCCTGGCCGATGGCGACGCTGGAAAGCTCGAGATTTTCGCTGCCGGAAACGCTCAGCCCGGGGCTTGATTTCAGCCGTGAGGAGCAGCCATGAAAGCCCGCGAGGTCAATTTTGACGGCCTGGTGGGGTTGACCCACCACTACGCCGGGCTGTCGTTCGGCAACGAAGCGTCCACCAGGCATCAGTATCGGGTTTCCAACCCGAAGCTTGCGGCTAAACAGGGCCTGCTGAAGATGAAAGCGCTGGCCGATGCCGGATTTGTGCAGGGCGTGATCCCGCCGCAGGAGCGCCCGAACGTGCCCGTGCTGCGCCAGCTTGGCTTTACCGGCAGCGACGCGCAGGTCGTTGAGCGTGCCGCGAAGCAGGCTCCGCAGCTGCTTTCTGCCGCAAGCTCTGCGTCCTCTATGTGGGTGGCGAACGCGGCAACCGTTTCCCCTTCGGCGGACAGCCTGGACGGCAAGGTGCACCTGACGGTCGCCAACCTGAACAACAAATTCCACCGCGCAAGCGAAGCGCCGACCACCGAAAGCTTGCTGCACGCCATCTTTCACAACGAGCAGTATTTCAGCGTGCACGGCGCGCTGCCGCAGGTGGCCATGTTTGGCGACGAAGGGGCAGCGAACCACAACCGCCTCGGCGGGACGTACGGCGATCCCTGCGTGCAGCTTTTCGTCTACGGGCGCGAGGAGGCGAAGGCGGGGCTGATCCCGGCGCGCTACCCGGCCCGCCAGACGCTTGAGGCAAGCCGGGCCGTGGCTCGTCTTAACCAGGTTAACCCCGAGCAGGTGGTTTACGCCCAGCAGAACCCGGCGGTTATCGACCAGGGCGTGTTCCACAACGACGTGATTGCGGTCTCCAACCGCCAGGTGTTGTTCTGCCACGAGCAGGCTTTTTTGCATCAGCGCGAGCTTTATCAAACCCTACGTGAGAAAGTAGCGGGCTTTTCGGCCGTTGAGGTCCCGGCAAACCGGGTTTCCGTGGCGGACGCCGTTGCTACCTATCTGTTTAACAGCCAGCTGCTGAGCCGCGACGACGGCAGCATGATGCTGATCCTGCCGGAAGAGGCCCGCCAGCATGCGGGCGTGTGGCGCTATCTCAACGAGCTGCTGGAGGCGGATAATCCCATTAGCGAACTGAAGGTGTTCGACCTGCGCGAAAGCATGGCGAACGGCGGCGGCCCGGCGTGTCTGCGCCTGCGCGTCGTCCTGACCGAGGCCGAGCAGCAGGCGGTCAATCCGGCCGTCATGATGAACGACGCGCTGTTTGAAACGCTGAATAGCTGGGTGGACCGCTGGTATCGCGACCGCCTGACGCAGGCCGACCTGGCGGACCCGCAGCTGCTGCGCGAAGGAAGAGACGCGCTCGACGAGCTGACGCGTATACTAGACTTAGGGTCAGTTTATCCGTTTCAGCTTTAATGCACGGATAGCGGCGGACGGCGCATCACCTATCCGCCCTGCAGGTTTTTAGTTCGTAGCTTGGATAAGTAGCTTGGATAAATGGAAGCGCCCTACGAATTCTGTTTGGTTTGTAGGTTGGATAAGCGTAAGCGCCATCCAACATAGCGGCCCAACGATGCATACATAAAGGAGGCACAATGCTGGATTTTCTGGCGCAGACCCTGGCGGGGAAAGCGCCAACGCAAACCGAAGGGAAAAACGCGCATCTGCACTGGCAGCTGTGTGACGAAGGTATTTTAACGATTACGCCAAACCAGCCCGTGGATAAGGCGCTGGTGCTGTCGGCCGGGGTGCACGGCAACGAAACGGCACCGGTCGAAATCCTCGCCGAGCTGGTGGATGAGCTGCTGGCGGGAAACATGCCGCTTCAGTGGCGGCTGCTGGTTATTCTTGGCAACCCGGCGGCGCTGCGCCACAACAAACGTTTTATGCACAGCGACATGAACCGCATGTTCGGCGGGCGCTGGCAGCAGTTTCCGGAAAGCATTGAAACCCAGCGGGCCTGCCGCCTTGAACACGCGCTTGAGCTGTTCTGGTCACAGGGCGAAGAGGCCGTTCTCTGGCATCTTGATATGCACACCGCGATTCGCAGCTCTTACCACCCTCGTTTTGGCGTGCTGCCCGCGCGGGCCGTGCCTTACGATCCGGGTTTTCTCACCTGGATGGGCTGCGCGGGGCTACAGGCGCTGGTCTTTCACCGCGAGCCGGGCGGCACCTTCAGCCACTTTAGCGGCGAGCACTTTACGGCGCTGAGCTGCACGCTCGAGCTGGGCAAGGCGCAGCCGTTCGGCAAAAATGACCTTAGCCAGTTTGAGGTGACGAAGCGGGCGCTTGGGGCGCTGCTTGTCGGCGGGGAGCTGCCTATTGCCGAGGCCGAACCGCTGCATTACGAGGTGGCGCAGCAGATCACTCGTTTGTCGGAAACCTTCGTGCTGCACATGGGCGAGCAGACGCAAAACTTCACCGCCTTTCCGAAAGGCACGCTGCTGGCCGAAGACGGCAGCACGCGCTACGTGGTGCAGGAAGATAAAGAGTTTGTTTTATTCCCCAACCCCAACGTTGCCCTGGGTTTACGGGCGGGTTTGATGCTGCGGGAAATATAATTTAGTCGGCTCTTAACGCAAGAGCCGTTTATTTAATCCCGGCGCGTTATCAATATACGGATAAATCCGAAGCTGCTGCTTTCTTCGACGCCTTAAATCATATACACTCTCTTCATAATTTCTTTAAAATCAACATATTGTTATATTTCGTTGCAATTCTCCCCGCCTTTATTCTTATTTTCTCCATAATTGCTGCAAGATTGTTTTTTACCCTTTCAATGCTTTACCGATGCTACCGACTCCTTGACGATACCTCCCGTAGACTTAATCTCGTCAACACGGCAGAACCTGTCGTAAATAAAATGTCCTTGCCCTAAAGATTTTCGGTTACAGCAAGGCGGCAAGCAGAAGATGCCTGGGAGCTTAGTTTGCTAAGTGACCAGAAGGAAACTGTGAAGCCAACGCCGCTGTAGCAGAAAAGATGACGGGCAAAACGAAAGGAAAAAAACTATGCGTAAATTAACTGCTCTGTTTGTTGCTTCAACTCTGGCCCTGGGCGCGGCTAACCTGGCTCATGCCGCTGATGCGACCACCACCACCGCGGCGAAAACCGACGCGCCGATGATGCACCATAAAGGCCCACGCGGCGGTCATCACGACATGATGTTCAAAAACCTAAACCTCACCGACGCGCAGAAAACGCAGATCCGCGACATCATGAAAGAGCAGCGCGGTAAGATGGATCGTCCATCCGTAGAGGAACGCCGCGCGGCGCACAGCATCATCGCCAGCGACAGCTTCGACAAGGCTAAGGCCGAGGCGCAGGTGAATAAAATGGCCGAGCAGAATAAAGCCCGCATGCTTGCCCACATGGAAACGCAGAACAAGATCTACAACATTCTGACCCCGGAACAGAAAAAGCAGTTTAATGCCAATTTTGAGAAGCGTCTGACAGAACGTCCGGCGCATGACGGTAAAATGCCCGTAGATCAGGAATAACCGATCGATTGACTTAAGACCGCCGGTCCTGTCCACAATAGCGAAGTCGCTGTGGACAGGACCGGCGGTTTTCTTTGTTACGCTATCTGCCGCGCGCTGCCGAGCATGGCGCGGATAACCTGTTCAAGCAGCGGCTGTAGCCGTGCTGCACGATCCTCACGCCAGGCGAACGGCGCTTCTTCTTCCATATAGTTACGCTGCGCAAGCTCCAGCTGCACGGCGTGAATGCCCTGCGCAGGATTGCCGTAGGCGCGGGTGATATACCCGCCCTTAAAGCGCCCGTTGACCACCCAGCTAAATTCTTTCTGACCTGCGGCGCAGGCCACAAGGTGTTCTTCGATCAGCTCATCGCAGCTGCGCCCGCTGTTGGTACCCAAGTTGAGGTCCGGCAGCTGCCCGTCGAACAGGCGCGGGATGCGGCTGGCGATGGAATGCGCGTCAAACAGCAGGGCGTAACCGTGTTCGGCTTTCAGGCGTTCCAGCTCGGCGCGGATTTTCTGATGATAGGGCTGCCAGATGTTCTCCAGCGCAGCTTTGCGCTGCGCGTCGTTCGGCGTTTTACCCGGCAGGAAGGTTGGCGTGCCGTCGAAAAGCGTGTCCGGGTAGAGGCCCGTGGTCGCCGTGGCGTAGAGCGGCGCGTCGTCCGCCGGACGGTTCAGGTCGATAACCATGCGGGAATAGTTGCCGATCAGCACGCCTGCGCCCAGGTCGCGCGCGAAATTATAAAGCTGCGGGATGTGCCAGTCGGTATCCGGAAGTGGACGCGCGGCTTCGCTCAGTCCTGCCTCAACTTCCGGCGTCAGGGCCGTTCCCGCGTGGGGGATACTCACCAGAAGCGGCAGTTTCCCTGGGGTAAACTCAAAGGCTGCTTTCACGTTTCTCTCCCTGATAAATCACGGTGCAGGGCAGTTGCCCCCCTAACCAATAGACCAGTTCCGCCGGGCGTGCCACGGGCCAGTGCACAAAGTTGGCAATTTTGCCCACCTCAAGGCTGCCGTGGCTGCTGTGAATACCCAGCGCCCGCGCCGCATGGATCGTCACGCCCGCCAGCGCCTCTTCCGGCGTCAGGCCAAAGAGGGTGCAGGCCATATTGAGCATCAGGCGCAGGGAGAGTGCGGGCGAGGTGCCGGGATTGGCGTCGCTGGCAATCGCCATCGGTACGCCGTGCTTGCGAAACGCGGCAACCGGCGGATGCTGTTTTTCGCGCAGCAGGTAGAACGCGCCGGGCAGCAGCACCGCGACGGTGTTGCCTGCGGCCATCGCGCGTGCGTCCTCATCCGTTGCGTATTCGAGGTGATCGGCGGACAGGGCGTGGTAGCGGGCGGCAAGGCTGCTTCCGGCGAGCGGGGAAAGCTGCTCGGCGTGCAGTTTTATCGGCAGGCCCAGCTCGCGCGCGGCTTCAAAAACGCGCTCCGTCTGCGTCGGGCTGAAGGCCAGGTGCTCGCAGAATGCGTCTACCGCATCGGCCAGCTTTTCCTGCGCAACCCGTGGCAACAGCTGCTCGCAGACCACATCTATCCACGCGTCGCCGTCGCCGTTAAATTCGGGGGGAATGGCGTGGGCCGCAAGGCAGGTGGCATAGACCTCAACGGGGGCCAGCTCGCCAAGCCTGCGGATCACGCGCAGCATTTTGATTTCGTTGTCGATATCCAGGCCGTAGCCTGATTTTATCTCGACGCTGGTGACGCCCTCCGCCAGCAGATGATTTAGCCGCTGCCGGGCGCTGGCCAGCAGCTCATCTTCGCTTGCCGCGCGGGTGTTGCGCACCGTCGAGATTATGCCGCCTCCCTCCGCCGCAATCTGCGCGTAGCTCACGCCGTTCAGGCGTTTTTCAAACTCCGCGCTGCGGTCGCCGCCAAAGACCAGGTGCGTGTGGCAGTCGATAAAGCCCGGCATCACGATGCCGCCGTCCAGGTGGTGATGCGCCTGCGCGCGTATCTCGGGCAGTTCATCCTTCGGCCCGAGCCAGATTATTTTTCCGTGCTGCACGGCGAGCGCGCCGTTTTCGATGACGTGGTACTGCCCGTCTTTCATGGTGACCAGGGTGGCACCGCTCCACAGGCTATCGCAAGTTACGGGGGAGGACATGACATTCTCCGGTTGGGTTGTATAGACAATTACAAACAACCTGGCACAGCGTGCTAAATTCATCAACAGCCGCCGGTCGTTTTGACGGCCCCGTTGCAGCAATTTGCAGCCCGCCACACAAATTTTGTCGCCCCTTGCGGACGGCCATAAATTTCTTTTGCGTCGGCGCGGAATTATCGCTAAATCATTGTCACCGTTAAGAGAAGGAACCGAACTATGCCGGCATTTTTTGCACCGTCCGTGATGCTCCCGCAGGGGTGGGGACACAATGTGCGTATTACCGTCAACGAGCAGGGCGTGATTAGCCACATCGAGGTCGGCGCGTCGCCCGACGGCGCAACGCTGCTGCCGGGCGTGGTTATCCCTTCGATAGCAAACCTGCATTCGCACGCTTTTCAACGGGCGATGGCCGGACTGACCGAAGTGGCGGGCAATCCGCAGGACAGTTTCTGGACGTGGCGCGAGCTTATGTACCGCATGGTGCAAAAGCTCACGCCGGAGCAGATCGGCGCTATCGCCACCCGGCTGTATATCGATATGCTCAAGGGCGGCTACACCCAGGTCGCGGAATTTCACTATTTACATCATGACGTTAATGGCAAACCCTATGCCTCGGGCGATATGATGCTACAGCAACTGGTGGTTGCTGCCGATAACAGTGGCATCGGCCAAACGCTGCTCCCCGTGCTGTACAGCTATGCCGGATTTGGCGCGCAGCCCGCGCAGCCGGGGCAGAAACGTTTTATTCAGGACGTCGACCGCTATTTACGCCAGCAGCAGGCGCTGGCGAAGGCGCTGAGCCGCTATCCGCTCATTAACCAGGGGCTGTGTTTCCATTCGCTGCGGGCGGTGACCCAGGAGCAGATGGAAGACGTGCTCGAGGCCAGCGACTACCGCCTGCCGGTGCATATCCATATCGCCGAGCAGGAAAAAGAAGTCAACGACTGTATCGCCTGGAGCGGCGAGCGGCCGATTAACTGGCTGTATAACCGCTTCGCGGTGGACGACCGCTGGTGCCTGATCCACGCCACGCATCTGGCGGCAGACGAAGTCACGCAGATCGTCGAAAGCCGCGCCGTGGCGGGTTTGTGCCCAACCACCGAGGCAAATCTTGGCGACGGCATTTTCCCGGCGAATGATTTTATCGCCCAGGGCGGCCATTGGGGGATTGGCTCGGACAGCCACGTGTCGGTGAGCGCGCTTGAAGAATTACGCTGGCTCGAATACGGTCAGCGCCTGCGCGACCGTCGCCGCAATCGTATTACGCTGCCGGAGCTGCCGCAGGTGGGCGAAGTGCTCTGGCGGCAGGCCGCCGCAGGTGGCGCGCAGGCCTGTGGCGTGACGATGGGAATCATCGCGCCTGGCTATCGCGCAGACTGGCTGGTGCTAGAAAAGGATTCGTGGCTGGCCCACGTAGAAGATTACGCGCTGATCAACCGCTGGCTGTTCGGCGGGCAAAGAGAACAAATTAGAGACGTGTGGGTCGCTGGAAGGCAGGTGATAACTGACAGGCAGCATCCGCTCGATGAACAAAGCAACGTACAGTTTGCGCAGGTGATGCGCAGCCTCCAGGAGTAGTGATGGAATTCTTCGATATTCGGAAAGTGCCGGTCAGCCTGTGGCGCAACGGCGCAGGGGAAACCCGTGAGATTTGCTGCTTTCCGCCTGCAACCCGCGATTTTAACTGGCGAGCGAGCATTGCCTCGATTGCCAGCAGCGGTGAGTTTTCTGCCTTCCCGCAGGTTGACCGGGTGATCACGCTGCTGGAAGGCGGCGAGGTGATTCTCGACGCCGGGAAGGCGTTTCGCCATACGCTCAAACGCCATCAGCCGTTTGCGTTTGCGGGCGAGCAGGTCGTGAAAGCCGAGCTTACGCACGGAATGTCGATGGATTTTAACGTGATGACGCGCCGCGACCGCTGCCGGGCAAAGGTGCGCGTCGCCGACCGCACCTTTACCACCTTCGGCACGCGCGGCGGCATTGTCTACGTGCTGAGCGGGGAATGGCAGCTGGGCGATAAGCTGCTGATGCCCGATCAGGGCGCATGGTGGCAGGACGGTCGCCACACGCTGCGCCTGTTGAAATCGCAGGGCCAGCTGCTGTTTAGCGAAATCACCTATCTGTAGCTACTGGCCGGTAAAGCTGCCCACCAGCTGATAGCGCGAGCCCGGATACAGCAGTCGGGCTACCGTCACCACCTGCGAATGATGCCAGGTGCGGCGCTTCACCAGCAGACACGGCTGCCTCGCCGTCACTTCCAGCAGCGCCTGCTGCGCCTCGTCGGCCAGCACGGCCTCGACGATATGCTCACCGGACGTTAGCGGTGCCATCTGGCTCAGATAGTGGTGCGGGGTAAACAGACGAAAGTCCTGCTGCAAATATTCGGGCACTAGCGCCGGGTTTACGTAGCGCGTTTCGAGCTGGACGGCTTCGTCGTTGTCGTAATGCACCATCTGCGAGTAGAACAGCGGGTCGCCCGGCGGAATGGAAAACGCGTGCGCCAGCTCGCCGCTCGCCGCCACCTGTTCCAAAGCCACCACGTAGTTACGGTAGTGATGACCGCGCGCGGTGATTTCCTCCGCGATGCTGCGCACTTCGAGCATCGCGGTATGGCCCTTCAGCTCCGCCACAAAGGTGCCCACGCCCTGCATGCGCACCAGCCATCCTTCACCGGTCAGCTCCCGCAGCGCGCGGTTAATCGTCATTCTGCTGACGTTCAGCGCGTTAACCAGCTCCGTTTCGGAGGGCACCCGCCGGTGCGGCTGCCAGGCTCCGCTGCGGATCTGGCCGACGATCGCCTGCTTTACCCGCTGGTAAATGGGGGCGGGGAGATCGCTAATCGCGGAGCGTAGCTGCTCGAGAGTATCTGTTTCAGACATGCTTTGTCCTTAATCTTCCTATGGGTTAAGCGCGATCTTGCTCACTGTTCGATAAAAATTTCGTATGACCGACTGGCGAATCATTTGGTTTATTAGTTAAGTTGTCTATACAACCATATACCGTCATACGAAGTGATGCCAACAGGATGTAATTATGTCGATGCAAAAATCCATGTCGATGCAAAAGAAGCGCTGTACCCTGACTCCCGGCCACGTTTCGCTCGCCACGCTGCGCGAAATTTACCACGGTAACGTCACGCTTGCGCTGGACCCGCAGGCTTACGCCGCCGTCGATCGCGCCCAGCAAACGGTGGAGGCCATCGTTAATCATGGCGATGTGGTTTACGGCATTAACACCGGGTTTGGCAAGCTCGCGCAGACCACCATTGCCCACGACCACCTTGCCGAACTGCAAAGAAACCTCGTGCTGTCTCACAGCGTCGGGCTTGGCGAACCGCTGCCGGATGACGTGGTGCGGCTGGTGATGGCGAGCAAGGTCATCAGCCTCGCGCGCGGCCATTCCGGGATACGCCGACAGGTTATCGACAATCTTCTCAATCTGTTTAACGCGGGCGTGATGCCGGTTATCCCCGAGAAAGGCTCCGTGGGCGCTTCGGGCGACCTGGCGCCGCTGGCGCATCTTTCGCTGATGCTGTTGGGCGAAGGCAACGTTCGCGTCAACGGCGAGGAGATGCCGGCACCTCAGGGCTTAAATCTGGCGGGCGTCGAGCCGCTGGTGCTTGGCCCGAAAGAGGGGCTGGCGCTGCTTAACGGCACTCAGGTTTCAACCGCGCTCGCGCTGCGCGGCCTGTTCGAAGGCGAGAAGGTTTTCGCCGCCGGGCTGGTGGCCGGCGCGCTGTCGCTTGAAGCCATCAAAGGTTCGGTTAAACCTTTCGATGCCCGCATTCACGAAGCGCGCGGGCAGGCAGGACAAATCGACGTGGCCGCGGCGGTGCGCGCGCTGCTTGCAGGCAGTGAAATTGTCGACTCTCACCGGCACTGCGGCCGCGTGCAGGATCCGTACTCTATTCGCTGCGTGCCGCAGGTGATGGGCGCGTGCCTGGACAACCTGCGCCACGCCGCCCGCGTGCTGCAAATTGAAGCAAACGCGGCTTCCGACAACCCGCTGGTGTTCAGCGACACGGGCGAAGTCATTTCCGGCGGCAACTTCCACGCCGAGCCGGTGGCCTTTGCGGCGGATATCCTTGCGCTGGCTATCGCGGAAATCGGCGCGATTTCCGAGCGCCGCCTCGCGCTGCTGCTGGATACCGGCCTCTCCGGCCTGCCGCCGTTCCTCGTTAAGGAGGGCGGAATTAACTCCGGCTTTATGATTGCCCAAGTGACGGCGGCGGCGCTGGCCTCGGAAAATAAATCTTTGGCCCATCCGGGCAGCGTTGACAGCCTGCCAACGTCGGCCAACCAGGAAGATCACGTTTCGATGGCGACCTACGCGGCCCGCCGTCTTGGTGCAATGTGCTTCAACACCGCCGCCGTGGTGGGCATTGAAGCGATGGCGGCGGCGCAGGGCATGGAGTTTTCCCGCCCGTTACGCAGCTCGGCGCTGGTGGAAGAGGCGTTTAACGGCATCCGCGAGCGCGTTGCCTTTCTCGAAAAAGACCGGCTGCTGGCACCTGATATCGAACAGATGCGCCAGTGGGGCTGCAGCGACAGCTGGCCTGCCGCTATCGTAAATATCCTTCCTTCAACTGCGGCGTGATGCCGGGAGCCACCAACATGACTGAATCTGTAAAACAGGCGGTAGCCCGCACGGTACGCGCGCCGCACGGCACGGAACTGCATTGCGAAAACTGGCTGATCGAAGCGGCGTACCGCATGATCCAGAACAACCTCGACCCTGACGTGGCAGAACGCCCGGAGGATCTGGTGGTGTACGGCGGGATTGGCAAAGCCGCGCGCAACTGGGAGTGCTTCGAGCAGATCCTTGCCTCGCTGCGCGCGCTGAAGGCCGATGAAACCCTGCTGGTGCAGTCCGGCAAGCCGGTTGGCGTCTTCCGCACCCACGCCGACGCGCCCCGCGTGCTGATCGCCAACTCCAACCTGGTGCCGCACTGGGCGAACTGGGATCATTTCCACAAGCTCGATCGGGCGGGCCTGATGATGTACGGCCAGATGACGGCGGGATCGTGGATTTACATCGGCGCGCAGGGCATCGTGCAGGGGACGTTTGAAACCTTCGCCGAGGCGGGGCGTCAGCACTACGGCGGCGATCTGCGTGGCAAATGGATCCTCACCGCCGGCCTTGGCGGAATGGGCGGCGCGCAGCCGTTAGCGGGCGTGCTGGCCGGGGCCTCCGTGCTGGCGATCGAATGCCAGGAGTCACGCATTGATTTCCGCCTGCGCACCCGCTATCTGGATTTTAAAGCCACGTCGCTTGACGAGGCGCTGGGGATGATCGAAGCGGCGAACGCGCAGAAAAAAGCGATCTCCGTGGGGCTGTTGGGCAACGCCGCCGAGATCCTTCCTGAATTGGTCAAACGTGCAAAAGCCGGTGGGATTCGGCCTGACATCGTGACCGATCAAACCTCGGCGCACGATCCGGTCAATGGCTACCTGCCGGAAGGCTGGAGCGTAGAGCGCTGGCAGCAGGAGCGTACGACCCAGCCGAAAGCGGTGGAAATGGCCGCCCGCGCTTCTATGGCGGTACACGTGCGGGCGATGCTCGACTTCTGGCAGATGGGCGTGCCGACGGTGGACTACGGCAATAACATTCGCCAGGTGGCCTTCGACGAGGGCGTGGAAAACGCCTTTGATTTCCCCGGCTTCGTACCGGCCTACATTCGCCCGCTGTTCTGCGAGGGCAAAGGCCCGTTCCGCTGGGTGGCGCTGTCCGGCGATCCGCAAGACATTGCGAAAACCGATGCGAAGCTCAAAGAACTGTTCCCGGATAACCAGAACCTGCACCGCTGGCTGGATATGGCGCAGGAGCGTATCGCCTTCCAGGGGCTACCGGCGCGAATCTGCTGGCTGGGGCTCGGCGAGCGGCATCGGGCCGGGCTTGCCTTTAATGAAATGGTGCGCAACGGCGAGCTTAAAGCGCCGGTGGTGATCGGGCGCGACCATCTGGACTGCGGCTCGGTGGCATCGCCAAACCGTGAAACGGAGGCGATGATGGACGGATCGGACGCGGTGTCCGACTGGCCGCTGCTCAACGCGCTGCTCAATACCGCGGGCGGCGCGACGTGGGTCAGCCTGCACCACGGCGGCGGCGTGGGGATGGGCTTCTCGCAGCACGCGGGCGTGGTGATTGTTGCGGACGGGACGCCGGAAGCGGAGGTGCGCCTGGGCCGCGTGCTGTGGAACGACCCGGCCACCGGCGTAATGCGCCATGCGGACGCGGGCTATGAAAGTGCGGTTGCCTGCGCCCATGAACACGATCTGAATTTGCCGATGGTGAAATAAGCCGTTAAAGGGTGGGGCGTGAAAGCTCCACCACTTCGTAGTCGCCGCTCAGCACCAGCTTGCAGAGGATTTTGTAGCCGTCGTTGTCGAAGCCCTTCGGCGGTGCGGCGAGCTTTTTTGCATCGCGCAGATTTTGCACCGAACCCAGATAAAACCAGCTATCGATCACGTGATACTGCGTCATCTCCGGCCCGGTTTCCTTCAGGCCGACCGGCCCCTGCCACGGCCAGCACATGACCCGAATGCGTTCCATGGCCGCCAGCAGGCGCGCGTGATGCTCTTCGACGGTTTCTCTTCCACAGCACGCTCCGGCGCAGCGCTTGAGGGCCGCGCGGAAGCAGCCTCGCCCGGCGCTTAGCGTTTCCAGCCCCAGCAGGCCGTAGCAAAGCTTATGCTCGTCGGCCAGCGTTTGCAGCGTTTGCAGGGCCGTGCGGCGGTTGGCGTACAGGCCGTATAACCCCGTCTGCTTTGAGAAATCGACGTCGCGCGCGTAGACCACCTGCGGTTTCGAGCCGTCAAACTGCAGCGAGCAGAGCTGGCGGTTGCGGCGCAGGCGTTTGTTGAACAGCGGCTGCTGCTCTTTGATCATCTGCGCTTCCAGCAGCAGCGCGCCCAGCTCGCCCGCCGTGCGGGTAAAGGTGATGCGGCGCGACTGGCGCAGCAGGGCCGCTTCGTCCGGCGTGCGAAAGTGGGACATGACGCGGCTGCGGATATTGACGCTCTTGCCGATGTAGAGCGGCATAACGTCGCTTTCGCCGTGAAAGACATACACCCCTGACGCTTTCGGGAGATCCTCAAGCCACGGACGGAGATGTTCGGGATATTCGTAAACTGCTGCTGCTTCAAACTGCATGCGCGGAGCGCTGACACGCCTGACCACTTCGTAAACTCCTGAGTACTGGTTGCCTGTACAGTCTAGCAGGGAAGCGGAGCGCAAAAAAGCGGCAATTTATCCATAGCGCCGGGTGGCGAGCCAGCACAGCAGCGATCCGCCGACCACCATGACCACTCCCTGCCAGAAGGACCAGCCCGGATGCAGCCCGAGCCAGAGGCTGGCGATCAAAGCCGACAGTACGGGCGTAAAGTAGGAGGCGGTAGCGAGTAAGGTCATGTTTCCCCGCTGAATTCCGTGGTTCCAGGCGGAGTAGGCGACGGCGGTCGAAACGCCCATAAACAGCAGCTGTAGCGTGGCGGGAAGCGTAAAGCTAAGCGGCGCTTCGCTGACGAAAGCGTATTTGACCCACAGCACCAGCGCGGTGGCGCAGAAGAACAGCGACACGCCGTTTTTGCCTTCGCTCCAGCGCCGTGTGAGGTTGCAATACAGCGCCCAGATTAGCGCCGCGCCGAACGCCAGGCCATAGGCCAGGGGGTTGTCCTGGATGTTGCGCCACATTTCGACCGGCGACCACGCGCCGTCGCCTTTCATCACCTGAATGATGCCCGCGAGCGACAGGGCAAGGCCGGGCCACAGCCACAGGCCTGCGCGCTGACGGTTGATGAAAAGCGCCAGCACGATGGTGAGGCTCGGCCACAGGTAGTTGATCATGCCCAGCTCAAGTGACTGGCTGCGGCTGTGGGCAAGGCCTATGGCGAGGGCGAGGCTTATCTCGTAGGTGACGAACAGCGCGCCGCCGATCCACAGGTAGCGCGGCGGCATCTCGCGAACCCTGGGGAGGCCGCGAACAAGGCAAAGGCAAACGGCGCTGACGGTGTAGATGAGCGCCGCTCCGCCGACCGGGCCAAAGTGTTCGGCGATGCTGCGCAGCAGGCCAACGGAGGTGCTCCAGAGGAGGATGGCGAGGAGGCCGAAAAGGGTGGCGCGTTGGGTAGAACTTTCCATGTGATCTCAAATGTGTCGGATGGCGCTGCGCTTATCCGACCTACGTGGATGCGAAATGTCGAATGGTGCTGCGCTTATCCAACCTACGTGTATGCGAAATGTCGGATGGGGCTGCGCTTATTCGACCTTCGTGGATGCGAAATGTCGAATGGTGCTGCGCTTATCCGACCTACGTGAAAGGAGCGTGGTCGTAAACGTAGGGCGGATAAGCCTGCGCCATCCGCCGCTCCACGATTAAAACTTATTTTTTCCAGAAATCGTCGAAAACCGTAATCGGCGGACGGCGTTTGTGCTCGGTTTTGGTGTACCAGCCTTCGATAGTGGCGCTAACGGCCTTATCCAGCGTTTTGCCTTCCAGATAGTCATCGATATTTTCATAGGTTACGCCGAGCGCGGCTTCATCGGGCAGAGAAGGGCGGTCGTCTTCCAGGTCGGCGGTTGGCGCTTTCAGATAGAGATGCTCCGGGCAGCCCAGCGTTTTGAGCAGCAGTTTGCCCTGGCGCTTGTTGAGGCGGAAGATTGGGTTGATGTCGGTGCCGCCGTCGCCGTATTTGGTGAAGAAGCCGGTTACCGCTTCCGCCGCGTGATCGGTGCCGACAACGACGCCTTTGGTCATGCCCGCAATGCTGTACTGGGCTTTCATTCGCTCGCGCGCTTTTTCGTTGCCGCGCACGAAGTCACTCAGTTCGATGCCCGCCTCACGCAGCGCCTGTTCGCTTGCCAGTACCGCACCCTTGATGTTCACCGTTAGCACCCGGTCTGGCTGGATAAAGGTGATGGCATCCTGACAGTCCTGTTCATCTGCCTGCACGCCAAACGGGAGGCGCACGGCGATAAACTGGTAGCCTTCATCCCCGGTTTCATCGCGCAGTTCGCTGATAGCCATCTGGCACAGCTTACCGGTCAGCGTAGAGTCCTGGCCGCCGCTGATGCCCAGCACCAGGGATTTAATAAATGGGTAGGTTTTCAGATAGGATTTCAGGAAATCGACGCTGACGCGGATTTCGTGCTGCGGGTCGACCTGTGGTTTAACCCCTAATGCCTGAATAATCTCTTGTTGCAGAGCCATTTAACCCCTCCGGTTACGGTGTACCTGCAATGCGCAGGCAGCAAAAATACAGATCTGTTAAAACTAACCTTTTGCGGCAGAAACGACAAGGCTCGGGGCCGCACCAGGCCGCTAAGCGGCGCGATTTAGAGCGATATAACGCCCGGGCCTGAGTAATAGCCAATAATCCTAATTTCCATTCATTTCGGCTAACAAGTTGAAAAATGTTCTTTTATATTCCAGGCTTAACTGACACAAGCAAGCCATATGCTGAAAAACGAGGATATAAAATGAACAAGAACTTAGCAGGAATTTTAAGTGCAGCGGCTGTGATGACCATGCTGGCAGGTTGTACCGCTTACGATCGTACTAAAGATCAGGTCGCGACGCCGGTGGTGAAAGATGTGAAAAAAGGCATGAGCCGTGCACAGGTTCAGCAGGTTGCCGGTAAACCATCTTCAGAAGTGACCATGATCCACGCTCGTGGTACCTGCCAGACCTACATTCTGGGCCAGCGTGACGGCAAAACCGAAACCTATTTCGTCGCGCTTGATGACACCGGTCACGTAATGAATTCCGGCTATCAGAGCTGTGCGGAATATGACACCGACCCGCAGGCTGCTAAGAAGTAATTAATTTTAAAAAGAACCGCCTGCCCGCAGGCGGTTTTTTTATGTGTATTTACCGCTTCGTTTAATTTGTTTGAACGTAAAGAAATGTCTTAATTACCTTTGTGCGAAATAAAAACTTGCTTAAAGGGGAGCGGCATGCGTTAATAGCTTCATCGGTTTGTTCAGCAGACCTTATGTAAAGCATTTTAGTAAAGCAGTTCTCAGTTCAAGCGTTATCCAAAGATACCTCTTCTCCGTGAGTCTCCTCCTAAAGTCCCATAAGAAATTCTGACATGCAGACCATGGTGCTACAGCGTAGCAAAATAAAATAATGAGGAAGTATCAATGTCTAATCAACAGACTGGTTTAGTAAAATGGTTTAACGCAGATAAAGGCTTCGGCTTTATCACTCCTGATGACGGCAGCAAAGACGTGTTCGTGCACTTCTCCGCCATCCAGAGCGACAGCTTCAAGACCCTCGAAGAAGGTCAAAAAGTGAAGTTCAGCGTTGAAAACGGTGCTAAAGGCCCGGCAGCTGCGAACGTAGTTGCGCTGTAATAACAGCTAAATAAAGTGTTGCCGTGTTGCGTTACGATAGCGAAGATGGGTTAACCCGGAGCAGTTAACGTACACGAAAAGAAAAGCCTGAATACGATTATTATCGTGCTCGGGCTTTTTTTATTTCTGTTATTTAATAAGTCGGATTTAAAACTTGAAAAAATACGCCATAGCCGCAACGACTATGGCGCAGTTATTTACGCAGGAATTTTATCAACCTTATTACTGCGCGCCCAGACGCGATGGCCCGCCAGTAATTTCAGGAACTCGCCGATAAATTTATCCGACGCTTTATCGGCTTCCACCACGCCTTCTTCACCCTGATCGTCGATGCCCAGTTTTGCCTTAAATTTACGGGCATCCCCGGCGAGGCCGATCACCTTCAGATGCTTGTAAGCCTCCAGCAGATAGTAAGCCGCATCGCCGTTGTTAAGAATCGAGCTGAGATCGCCTCCCGGCACGATAACCGCATCAACGGTGACCGACGGCGAGCCGGTGAAGGTCGCCGCAACCGGGACAACGGAGCCGTCGTCGGCAACCACCTGGCCCATGCGTGCAAACAGGAGCTTGGCGTGAACGCCCTGCGCCTTCAGCCCCTTCACGATGCCGAGCACGTCCGCCGCCTTGCTTTTTTCGCTCAGCAGCACCGCCACCACGCGTCCTTTTACCGTGCCGCTCGGTACGGCGTACAGGCTGAGGCTTGGATCCTTTTTCAGACCGTTAACGTCTTTTGGCGGCGCGACGTGCATCTGCTCGTCGGAAAGCTCAATGCCAAGATTGTCGGCCACCGGCTGGGCGAGGGAGATATCGATATGGGTAAGATGATCGACCACGCGCTCGCGGATGTAAGGGCGGGCGACTTTCGAGAGCTCGAAGCTAAACGCGCCGATAATATGCTGCTGCTCCACCGGCGTCTGGCTTTGCCAGAACAGGCGAGGCTGGGAGTAATATTCGCCGAAGGACGGGCTGCGTTCGCGAACCTTGTGGCCTTCAACACGTTCCTGGTAGCTTTCAAAGCCGCCGCGTTTCGGGCCTGGAGGCGTTTCGCGCGGCCAGTTGTCGTTGATGGAGTTCGGCTCGTAGTTCGCCGGGTTGCTGTCGATGTCCATCCGGTGCATGCCGTCGCGCTGGAAATTGTGGTACGGGCAAACCGGACGGTTAATCGGGATTTCGTGGAAGTTCGGCCCGCCCAGACGGCTGATTTGCGTATCGGTGTAGGAGAACAGGCGCCCCTGAAGCAGCGGATCGTTGCTGAAATCCAGACCCGGGACGATATGCCCAGGGTGGAACGCGGCCTGTTCGTTTTCCGCGAAGAAGTTGTCCGGGTTGCGGTTTAGCGTCATTTTACCGACCAACTGCACCGGCACCAGCTCTTCGGGGATCAGTTTGGTGGGGTCGAGAAGGTCGAAATCATATTTGAACTCGTCCTCTTCTGGGATCAGCTGTAGACCCAGCTCGTATTCCGGGAAATCGCCCGCTTCGATGGATTCCCACAGGTCGCGGCGGTGGAAGTCCGGGTCACGGCCGGTCAGCTTTTGCGATTCATCCCACAGCAGTGAGGCTTTGCCCGCTACCGGCTTCCAGTGGAAGCGCACAAAGGTGGCTTTGCCTTCGGCGTTGATCAGGCGGAAGGTGTGGATACCAAAGCCTTCCATGGTGCGGTAGCTGCGCGGCAGGCCGCGGTCGGACATCGCCCACATGACGTTGTGCAGGGTTTCCGGCTGGAGCGAGACATAGTCCCAGAAGGTGTCGTGCGCGCTGCCGCCCTGCGGAATCGCCCAGTGCGGCTCGGGCTTCACGGCGTGAACAAAGTCCGGGAACTTATGGGCATCCTGAATAAAGAAGATCGGGGTATTGTTGCCGACTAAATCGAAAATCCCTTCTTCGGTGTAAAACTTGGTGGCGAAGCCACGGATATCTCGCACGGTATCGGCCGAGCCTGCGCCGCCCTGTACCGTTGAGAAGCGTACAAATACCGGCGTGATTTTATCCGGGTCTGACAGAAAGTCTGCTTTGGTGACGTCCGAAAGATTTTTGTATGGCTGGAAGAAACCGTGTGCTGCGGAACCACGAGCGTGCACGATGCGCTCGGGGATACGCTCATGGTCAAAGTGGGTGATTTTCTCGCGCAGGATAAAATCTTCCAGGAGCGTAGGCCCACGCGTACCGGCGCGCAGCGAGTTTTGGTCGTCGGCGATGCGCACGCCCTGGTTGGTGGTCAGCGGAAAGTTTTCGCCGTCTTTACGGTGTTTATCGAGCGATTTTAATTTGTCATTCGAGGTGTCAGGGCTTTTAAAGCTGCCCGCAGCGGTTGGCTGTGCGCCGGGTGGTGTTGGCTCCTGGACCGGGCGGTGAGATCCATCTTCCGGGGCAAGAGAATCCATGCCGGGCTTTGATTCATTGGCATCGTGAATCGGTGCGCTGTGGCTCAGCGGTTGTTTATCTTTCTTCGACATTGAACTCGTCTCCAGTTTTCATGGCTGTTAAACCGGTTTGCGTTATGAATAAACCCCTCTAACTATAGAACAATGCGTTAAACCTGCTGCCTTAACTCCCCCGGACGTCGAAAACCAGGCGTTATTCTTAGGGAGGCGACGAACCGGAGGGGATCCGTTATCATAGTGATGTTATTCATTAATTCAGCTTCGAATGTCTCCGCCTATGAAACCACTTCGTCAAAAAAGTACTCGCCCTATAATCAGCTACCAGCCGCGCGTTGAGCCCGCGCCGCCGTCCCACGCCTGGCGGGTGGAGGGCTTCAAGGACGTGTGGCTGCTGCGCAACAAGTTCGTGGCTTTTGTGCTGGTGGGGGACGCGTTTCGCCAGTCTCCGCCGTTTACGCTGCCGGAAGCCGCCCAGCGCTGGGCAACCCAGGTGCGTCAGGAAAACGAGATATAAAAAAAGGCCGCAGATTCTGCGGCCTTTGTCTTGTTTACGACTCGTTAGCGGTGGGCGAGTTCAGCCTCTTCTTCGCTGTTTAGTATTTCTTTATCGGTCTGTTTCATTAGCTGGCTGGTGATGGTCCCGGCGGTCATGGAGCCGCTGACGTTCAGCGCGGTACGGCCCATATCGATTAACGGCTCGACGGAAATCAGCAGGGCAACCAGGGTTACCGGCAGGCCCATAGCTGGCAGGACGATCAGTGCGGCAAAGGTAGCGCCGCCGCCGACGCCCGCAACGCCTGCGGAGCTAACGGTGACGATACCGACCAGCGTTGCAATCCACAGCGGGTCCAGCGGGTTGATACCAACCGTTGGCGCAACCATCACGGCCAGCATCGCAGGGTACAGACCGGCACAGCCGTTTTGTCCGATAGTGGCACCGAAGGAAGCAGAGAAGCTGGCGATAGACTCCGGCACGCCCAGGCGGCGGGTTTGCGCTTCAACGTTCAGCGGGATACTGGCCGCGCTGGAGCGGCTGGTGAAGGCAAAGGTCAGCACCGGCCACACTTTGCGGAAGTATTTCAGCGGGCTGACGCCGTTAACCGCAAGCAGCAGGGCGTGCACGCCGAACATGATTGCAAGGCCAAGGTAAGAGGCAACCACAAAGCTGCCCAGCTTAATGATGTCCTGCAGGTTGGAGCTGGCAACGACCTTAGTCATCAGCGCCAGCACGCCGTAAGGCGTTAACTGCATCACCAGACGCACCAGCTTCATCACCCAGCTTTGCAGCGTGTCGATGGCAACCAGCACGCGCTCGCCTTTTGGCGCATCGTCTTTCAGCAGCTTAAGCGCCGCGACGCCCAGGAAGGCCGCAAAGATAACCACGCTGATGATGGAGGTCGGGCTTGCGCCGGTCAGGTCGGCAAACGGGTTTTTCGGTACAAACGAGAGGATCAGCTGTGGTACGGACAGATCGGCAACTTTGCTCGCGTAGTTGGTTTCGATCGCGCTCAGACGCGCGGTTTCCGCAGTCCCCTGCACCAGGCCTTCCGCCGTCAGGCCGAACAGGTTGGTGACCAGCACGCCGACCAGCGCTGCAATCAGCGTGGTGAAGAGCAGGGTGCCGATGGTCAGGAAGCTGATTTTACCCAACGAAGAGGCGTTGTGCAGCTTGGCTACGGCACTAAGAATAGAAACAAACACCAGCGGCATAACGATCATTTGCAGCAGTTGGACATAGCCGTTGCCGACCACGTTGAACCACTGAATGGAATCTTTCAGCACCTGGCTGTCCGCGCCATAAATAGCATGCAGCACGATGCCAAACACCACGCCGACGACCAGACCCGCCAGCACTTTTTTCGCAAGACTCCACTGTTTGTGGCGCGTTTGCGCCAGCAGCAGTAGCAGAATAACGAACACGATAACGTTCGCTATAAGTGGAAAATTCATCCCCGTATCTCCTGATTTATTGTAAGCAGGCGGGCGCTAGCCCACCTTTATGCCGTAAATCGTATCAGATGAGACGCGGGTCACTTATATTCAAAAGGAATTGTTTATTACGAAATGGATAGTTTCGTCTGATTATTGTTCTAAATGGTGATTTAAAAAGCTGTTAAAGGTGGTTTGCAGCGAATTTATCATCTGTGACGACCAGCGTACCGCACTGTTTTCGGGCAGGCTCTGGGGCATCCAGACCGCGAAGCCGAACAGCGCCATGCATAGAAACCTTTCTAGCTGGTTGCCCTTTTGCGGCCTGACGATGGGAAACCGGAAACGCCAGCGGCAGGGCCATAGCAACGGCACGCCCGCAGGCGTCAGCATGTCGGCCAGAATATGGCTCAGATAACCGAGCACCATCCCCTGTAGCGCATCCGCTGGTATTACCCAACTTTCGGGCACCTTTAAATAGAACAGGGCAAGCCCGGCAAAGACGGCGAACAGGCTGTGGGTAAAGCCCCTGTGCCCGCAGGCGCGCGCGATGGGTTTTGATATCCACGGCAGGCGCTGCCCTAAAAACGATTTTGGGTGATCGATGTCCGGCAGCAGGCAGGTCAGGATCGCAGACGGCACGATGTGCCACCAGTCACCCTGCGCCAGAACGGGCGTGAGTTCGGCGTTTTTGGCAAAAACTGCACAGGCTATGGAAAAAAGCAGATGGCCTTCCGCCGTCATGATACTACCCGGATGAAACTGTCGATTCATCCAGTATAGGGTTTTTATACAGTGGGCGGAAGAGGTGACGCTGTAACATTTTATTCACCGCCCGTTTCTCCGGCGGCGGGCGATGCTATCGCGCCAGCCAGCCGCCATCAACGGCGAGGGTGTAACCGTTGATGTAGTTCGCGGCATCGGACGCAAGGAACACGGCGGCACCCTGTAAATCCTCCGGTTTACCCCAGCGGCCCGCCGGGATTCTGTCGAGAATTTCCTGGCTGCGGGCCTCATCGTCGCGAAGCTGCTGGGTATTGTTAGTCGCCATGTAGCCCGGGGCAATCGCATTGACGTTAATGTTGTGCTGCGCCCATTCGTTTGCCAGCAGGCGTGTGATGCCTAATACCGCGCTTTTTGATGCCGTATAAGAAGGCACGCGAATCCCCCCCTGGAAAGAGAGCATTGAGGCGATATTAATGATTTTTCCGCCGCCGCCCTGTTTGAGAAACTGCTTCGCCACGGCCTGCGAAAGAAAGAACACGGATTTGATGTTCAGGTTCATCACGTCATCCCAGTTCTTTTCGCTGAATTCAAGCGCGTCCTCGCGGCGAATCGTTCCGGCGTTGTTCACCAGGATATCTATTCTTCCCATTCTTGCGACAGCTTCTTCGACAATGCCTGGGATAACGCCCGGCTGGCTCAGATCCGCCTGGATTGCGGTAAAGCGGCGGCCCAGCGCCAGCACTTTTTCTGCCGTGTCGTGAGGGATTTTGCGGTTCACGCCAATGATGTCACATCCGGCCTCGGCGAGTCCGAGCGTCATCCCCTGACCCAGCCCGGTGTCACAGCCCGTGACCAGAGCCACTTTACCCTGCAGATTAAAAGCGTCGAGAATCATATCTACCCCATATATATAGAGAGCGCAGCAGCGCGTATATCAATAGGATAGGTAGGGGTTAGCAGAATTACAAATTTATTTGAAATGGCGTTTCAAAATATGATGCGGCGAGATTTTAAAAAAGGGCGGTTTAAACCGCCCCGAAATGTTATCCCGTAATGTCGGCGGCGCTAAGCGACAAAAGGGAGTCGAGCTTAACGTCGGCCAGACACCAGCGCGGATTACTGCGGTTTTCTTCAGCGGGAACAACAATGGAGCGCATGCGAGCGGCTTTGGTGGCGATCATCCCGTTAACGGAGTCTTCAAAGGTGACGCATGACAGCGGATCGATACCCAGTTTCGCCGCCGCATCGAGATAAACCTGCGGATGCGGTTTGCTGTAAGGCAGATGTTCCGCGGAGGCAATCGCGTCAAACTGCTCTCTTAGGTCGAACATTTCCAGCACGCGTTCAAGCATATGTAATGGTGACGCGGAGGCGAGGCCGACCTTCAGACCAAGTGCCTTGCACTGGGCGATGGCTTCACGCACGCCGGGCAACAGCGGGCGGCGTTCCTCAATCAGGGTAATCGCGCGGGCAATGACCCGCTGGGTAACTTCTTCCCGCGATGGGCCATTCCACGGCTGGTGGCTAAACCACAGGTCAACAACGAGGTCGATGCGCAGGCCGAGCGTGTCGGGCAGTTCGTTGCGGCGGGTTATGTCCACGCCGATGCTGGCCATAACCTCCAGCTCGGCCTCGTCCCATAACGGCTCTGAATCAATCAGTAAACCATCCATATCAAAAATTGCGGCTAAAACCCGGCGCGTATCGGCCATTGTAGACTCCTGTCGTTACCCATTTAAAAGTTGCCCTATGAATAGCGGGAAAAGTCGGCAGACGCCACCGCTTTTGTGAATTTCGCCTGCAAAGCTCAGGCGAAATACGGTGAGACAAGGTAGACTTTGTGCCAGTAAGTTACGTCTTAACCAAGGGGAAAGAATGACGTATCAACAAGCTGGACGCATTGCAGTGCTGAAACGCGTTGCCGGTTGGGTGATTTTCATACCCGCAGTGGTATCAACGTTAATTTCGATTCTGAAATTTATGTATGAACACAGCGAGAAGCAGGCGGGCATAAACGCCGTAATGCTGGACTTCGCGCACGTAATGATTGAGATGATGCGTTTTAATACGCCGTTCCTGAATTTCTTCTGGTACAACTCGCCGCAGCCGGAGTTCCACCAGCATACAAACGTGCTGTTTTGGGTGATTTTTGCGCTGATTTTCGTCGGGCTGGCGCTGCAGGCTTCCGGCGCGCGCATGAGCCGCCAGGCAAAGTTTTTGCGCGAAGGGGTGCAGGATCAATTGATACTGGAGCAGGCAAAGGGGCCAGAAGGGCTAACCAAAGAGCAGCTGGATGCCAAAATCGTTGTGCCACGCCACACGATCTTCCTGCAAATTTTCCCTCTTTATATCCTGCCGGTCATTGTGATCGTTGCGGGCTACTTCTTCTTCTCGCTTCTCGGCTTCATCTAGCAAAAAGCCACTCTTTCGTGAGTGGCTTCATTCTTTTAAGCAGCAAGCACGCGATCCAGCGCCTTTTGCGCGGTGACCAGGTGTTGGCCGCCAAAAAGTATGGCGCGATTCAACAGCGTATAAAGCTGGTAGATGGGCTGACGGTCAAGAAAACCCGCCGGGAGCGGCGACACCGACTGGTAGCCGTCATAGATTTGCGGCGGCTGGTCGGGATGCAGCGGTAGCATCGCAAGGTCACACTCTCTGTCACCCCAGTAGCAGGCGGGATCGTAAATATACGGCCCGTCAGGACCCAGCGCGCAGTTGCCGGACCACAGATCGCCGTGCAGCAAAGAGGGCTGCGGCTGGTGCGAGGCAAGGGACTGGTGGACAAAATCCACAATCAGATCGATATCGCCCAGGTGAATACCCTTTTCGGCGGCCATTTCAAGCTGCCAGCCGATGCGCTGCTCGGCGAAGAAGGTCGACCAGCGGCGTTGCCAGGCATTTGGCTGTGGAGTGGTGGAAAGATCGTTATCGAAATCGAGCCCGAACTGCGGCTGGTCGCTCCACTGGTGGAGCTTTGCCAGCTGTTGCCCGAGCAGGAAGGCGTTGTGGGCATCCAGCGGTTTGGCCGGAAGATATTCCAGCAGCAGGAAGCTGTAATCCCTGTCACCGCCTACCGCCCAAACCTGCGGGACGCGCACGGTTTTGCTGCGCGAAAGCAGCTCGAGCTGGTCTGCCTCGGCGGTGAATATCGGCAGCATCTCCCGATTGTCGCTTTTGACAAAGATCTCATGGCCGGCATAGCGCAGCCGCCACGCCGCGTGGATCTCTCCGCCGGGAAGCTCGGTGCGTTGTTCAATTTCAGCCTCTCCCAACTGCTCACTTAACAGACGACTGATGGCTTGCCACATGATATTTCCCCCCAGTTGCTCTGGTAGATCATTAGCTTGCACTGTTAACCGGGTAAAAACCACGAACCAACGCACATCCCGGCCAGGTATTGTACAGAATTGTCACTCCTGCGACTTTTGCCACTCCTCCCAGGTCACTACGGTCACTTCTGGCTCAGCACCAAGCGCAACTTTGCCCAGCGCCTTTGCCAGTTCCGCCACTTCATCTTTACCAGACGCGCTTACCAGGCCAAAAGTATTGGTGCCCAGCTCGTGAACTTTACCGTCTTCATCGCTCATCGTGAGCAAAAAACCGCCGCGAGTCAGGTGGTTATTGAGTTCATTGATGTCGGTCAGGCCTTCCTCGTGAAACTTCACCGTGATGACATAGCGCACAATGTCTCCACTACTCATGGTTCACCTCATTGTTATCCCAAAGGTTTTAGCATAGTTCATCTGACTGAAATGGCGACTTTTAGCGCGACGGCGGGAAGCAGAATAGAAGGGAAGGCCCCCGCGAACGGGGGCGGGCATTATGAACGCAGGTAATCGTAAATCTTTTGGGTATTTTCAAGAGAGCACAGCCGCGTGCCTTTGTTTAGCGTGGCGGCGCTGCCCGCGGCAACGCCAAATCTGACCATATCGAGTAGCGGGGCGTTTTCCGCGAGTTTTAAGGTCATGGCGCCGACCATGCTGTCGCCCGCGCCTACGGTGCTCTGGCTTTTAACCGGCGGTGGCACAACCTGAACGCAGCCGCTGGCGTCGACGCCCAGCGCACCCTGTGGGCCAAGTGAGACAACTACCCTACGGGCTTTTCCGCTTTCGACGATTTCCTGCGCGGCTTTGCGAACGTCGTCAGGCTGCGTCAAATCGCGGTTTACCAGCGCGCTTAGCTCTTTCTGGTTCGGCTTTACCAGTTCGATATTGCCAATCTCAAGCGTCGCTTTGAGTGCTTCACCAGAACTGTCGACGATGCAGCGAATGCCTGCACCCTGGGCTGCTTTCACTAGCGAGCAGAGTTTTTCAACGTTGATGCCCGGCGGCAGGCTACCGCTAATAACCAGAATTGAGCCGGAATCAATCGCCAGTACTTTTTCCTCCAGGCGGTGGAATTCGTCATCGCTAAGCGCCGCACCCGGCATGACAAATCGATACTGTTCGCCGGTTGATTCGGTATGCACATGCAGGTTTTGACGCGTCCAGTCATGTGATTCAACGGTGTCTATCGTTACTTTCTCGTCGCGGAGCAGGGCGGAGAGATGTTCGCCAGTTGCGCCGCCTGCAGGGAAAATGGCCGTTGCCTTACCGCCGAGATGCGAAATAGCGCGCGCGACGTTAATGCCGCCGCCGCCGGGTTCGAAAACCGGTGCAGTACAACGAAGTTTGCCTTCCGGGTATATTTGCGGAGTAAGAGTGGCGCTGTCGAGAGAGGGAGCGAGTGTCAACGTATAGATGCGAGCCATGAATCCTCCTTTTATCGTGATTAAGGAGAGCTTAGCACCAAATCGGAACGATAAATTTTAATTAACGTCATGATTTTTCAATTGATTGCCAAAAAGCAAGCGTTAGCTATATATATGAAAAGAAAGATGTTTTAAGAGCGTTCTTATTCAAAAAATGAAAGAGGAATTCATTGCTATGTTATTCTGGCTTTTTTATAATTTGTAACCTTTCTTAGGACATTTAGATTTGATCCTTAGGGAAGATTCCGGAACCTTGGTGGTTTCTATTTTTGTCGTACGGATTAATAAATGAAGCTTGTTAAGACAGTACCGGCAGCAGTTTTGCTGACCGGGAGTGCGCTATTTAGCCATTTTGCACTTGCAGATAATACCGTTTTCACTGTCATGGATGACCCAAGCACCGCGAAGAAACCCTTTGAAGGTAATCTTAACGCAGGCTATCTCGCTCAGTCAGGCAACACCAAAAGCTCTACGCTGACGGCAAATACCAATATGACCTGGTATAACACCTCTACAGCATGGTCACTTTGGGGTAACGCGAACAACACCTCTTCCAACGATGAACGCTCTTCAGAGACTTACTCTGCGGGCGCGCGTAGCCGTTACAACATGACCGATAGCGACTACCTCTTTGGCCAGGCAAGCTGGTTGACCGACCGCTTTAACGGCTACCAGGCGCGCGATATCCTCACTGCGGGTTATGGTCGTCAGTTCCTAAGCGGCCCGGTGCACAGTTTCCGTCTGGAATTCGGTCCTGGCGTGCGTTACGACGAATATACCGATGGCGGCCATGAAACTCAGGCGCTGGGCTATGCTTCCGGCATCTATAACTGGCAGCTTACGGATAACGCGAAGTTTATCGAGGGTGTGTCGGTGCTGGGTAGCGAAGACACCACGGTAAACTCAGAGACGGGCCTTGAAGTGGCCATCAACGAGCATTTTGGGCTTAAAGTCGCCTACAACGTGACCTGGAACTCCAATCCACCGGACTCTGCTCCCAATCATACCGACAGAAAAACCGCGATTACTCTCGGTTATAAGATGTAATTGTCAAAGCCGGGTTCGACCCGGCTTTAATGTTTTAATTTAGCAAGAAGTGTTATTATTAATTCGGTCTTCCGTTTTATTTATAGTAAAATGAAATCAGCCAACTTTTCTCCATCATTCCTCCACAATCGCTCTTCAGGTCATATATTCAGTATCTTTGAAACCTTTTGACAAATAAATTGACTATCCAAAAGTGTGATCGGGATCTACTCTTATAACGTTATCCGGCGAATGCCCTGGAATCCACTAAATAAGAGAAAAATTAAGATGAAAACTATTAACTATATCGCTGCGGCCAGCATCCTTTCTGTCGTTTCATTCGGTGCATTTGCAGCTCAGCCTGCCGCCAGCGCCGCAACGCAATCTACAGTCAAAACTTCCCATGTAACCACTGTCGAAGCGGGCTCTAACATCGCTCCTGGCTCACAGTCCACCGGTCGTTCAATGGATGATGCCTTTAACGTGCATACGCTGGTTGCCGGCGAGTGGTATTGATAAGTCCTGCTTTTGAAAATTCCCGCCTGCGCTTTTCCCTCTATGAATGCGTATTTTATACAGGCGCAATATAAAAAACCGGAGATAATAATCCGGTTTTTTATGTCTTTAATATCGCAGGTTATTCACTAAAGGGGGCTTTGCTACATTGCGAATTTCTGCCGAATATTTTCGCAACAAAACATCGTGGATAAGTAGTATATTTAGCCAAGACATAGCCTTAACGTTCAGAGCTATGAAAAGTGCATTGCCAATAAAATAATTAACACGGTCACCATGGCAACCGCGACCAAAACCAATGGGTGTTGACTCAGCCAGGCGTTCCAACGCGCTTCCTGACTGCCCACCGACTGTTTATGGCGCTCGTAAGTTTCATCAAAAAGATCCATTAAATTTCCCGCTTGCTTCAATCATGCATTACGTAACTGATGGGAAAATATCATCGTTCTGGCGATGTGTCACACAGCTATGCCCAGCTGAAATATCCATTTGTGTCCTTTAACCCTCACCTAATGACGTGTACTATTGCCGGGTGTAATCAGTAGGCGGTTGTGGGTACGTTAAGTATCAAGTACATAGTTTGCAGAGTGAAGCATTCGACCCTTCCTAACCTTCTGATTTATTTAAAACTTTATAAAGTTGCATGTGATCTTTCGTGCGGGTCACCACTGCAAATAAGGACTTATCATGCCTGTTATTACTCTTCCTGATGGTAGCCAACGCCATTTCGACCGCCCCGTTAGCCCGCTGGATGTGGCGCTGGACATCGGCCCCGGTCTTGCAAAAGCCTGTATTGCTGGTCGCGTAGACGGTGAGCTTGTTGACGCAACCGACCTCATCGAACACGATGCAAAACTTGCCATCATCACCGTTAAAGATGAAGCCGGTCTGGAAATTCTCCGTCACTCCTGTGCGCACCTGCTGGGTCACGCTATCAAACAGCTGTGGCCGAATACCAAAATGGCGATTGGCCCGGTTATCGACAACGGTTTTTATTACGACGTCGATCTTGACCACACCCTAACCCAGGAAGATCTTGAGCTGCTCGAAAAGCGTATGCACGAGCTGGCTGAAAAAGATTACGACGTTATCAAGAAGAAAGTGAGCTGGCATGAAGCCCGCGAAACTTTCGTCAACCGTGGCGAAAGCTACAAAGTGGCAATTCTTGATGAAAACATCAGCCATGATGACAAACCTGGTTTGTATCATCATGAAGAATACGTTGATATGTGCCGCGGTCCGCACGTACCGAATATGCGTTTCTGCCATCACTTCAAACTGCAGAAAACCTCCGGTGCTTACTGGCGTGGCGATAGCAACAATAAAATGCTGCAACGCATTTATGGCACTGCATGGGCGGATAAAAAACAACTCAATGCCTACCTGCAGCGTCTGGAAGAAGCGTCTAAGCGTGACCACCGTAAAATCGGTAAACAGCTCGACCTGTATCACATGCAGGAAGAAGCGCCGGGTATGGTGTTCTGGCACAACGACGGCTGGACAATCTTCCGCGAGCTGGAAGTGTTCGTACGTTCCAAGCTTAAAGAGTATCAGTATCAGGAAGTAAAAGGCCCGTTCATGATGGACCGTGTGCTGTGGGAAAAAACCGGCCACTGGGACAACTATAAAGATGCCATGTTCACCACCTCTTCTGAGAACCGTGAATATTGCATTAAGCCAATGAACTGCCCGGGTCACGTGCAAATTTTCAACCAGGGTCTAAAATCCTACCGCGACCTGCCGTTACGTATGGCTGAATTCGGTAGCTGCCACCGTAACGAGCCATCAGGCGCGCTGCATGGCCTGATGCGCGTTCGCGGTTTCACCCAGGATGATGCCCACGTCTTCTGTACTGAAGATCAGGTTCGCGACGAAGTGAATAGCTGTATTCGCATGGTTTATGACATGTACAGCACCTTCGGTTTCGAAAAAATCGTCGTGAAACTGTCAACGCGTCCAGAAAAACGCATTGGTACCGACGAAATGTGGGATCGTGCGGAAGCTGACCTGGCCGTGGCGCTGCAAGAGAACGAAATCCCGTTTGAATACCAGCCGGGCGAGGGCGCTTTCTACGGTCCTAAGATTGAATTTACCCTGTATGACTGCCTGGATCGTGCATGGCAGTGTGGTACCGTCCAGCTCGACTTCTCCCTGCCTACGCGCTTAAATGCGTCGTACATCGGCGAAAACAACGAGCGATTGGTGCCGGTGATGATTCACCGCGCCATTTTGGGCTCCATGGAAAGGTTTATCGGCATCCTCACCGAAGAGTTCGCTGGGTTCTTCCCAACCTGGCTTGCGCCGGTCCAGGCAGTGGTCATGAATATCACTGATGGACAGTCTGATTACGTTAACGAATTGACCCGTAAACTACAAAATGCAGGCATTCGCGTAAAAGCAGACTTGAGAAATGAGAAGATAGGCTTTAAAATCCGTGAACACACGTTGCGTCGTGTCCCTTATATGTTAGTTTGTGGCGACAAAGAGGTAGAAGCAGGCAAAGTTGCCGTTCGTACCCGTCGTGGCAAAGACTTGGGAAGCATGGACGTCAACGAATTGATTGAAAAGCTGCAGCAAGAAATCCGCAGCCGCAATCTAAATCAACTGGAGGAATAAAGTATTAAAGGCGGAAAAAGAGTTCAACCGGCGCGTCCTAATCGCATTAACAGAGAAATTCGTGCCACTGAGGTTCGTCTAACAGGTATAGACGGCGAGCAGCTAGGTATTGTCAGTCTGAATGAAGCTTTAGAAAAAGCCGAAGAGGCTGGGGTAGATTTAGTAGAAATCAGCCCTAATGCCGAACCGCCTGTTTGCCGCATCATGGACTACGGCAAGTTCCTCTACGAAAAAAGCAAATCTTCTAAGGAACAGAAGAAGAAGCAAAAAGTTATTCAGGTTAAGGAAATCAAATTCCGACCTGGCACTGACGATGGCGACTACCAGGTAAAACTCCGCAGCCTGGTTCGCTTTCTGGAAGAGGGTGATAAAGCTAAGATCACGCTGCGTTTCCGCGGTCGTGAGATGGCTCACCAGCAGATCGGTATGGAAGTGCTTAACCGCGTCCGTGACGATCTGAGTGAACTGGCAGTGGTCGAATCCTTCCCATCGAAGATCGAAGGCCGCCAGATGATCATGGTGCTCGCTCCTAAGAAGAAACAGTAAGGCACTCAAGTAACAGTTCCCGCGGGGCTTCGGCCTCGCAGGATTTGTTCGCCTTCTGGTTCGTTTAATTAACAATGCGAAGTGGAAAGTAATTAAATGCCAAAGATTAAAACAGTACGCGGCGCCGCTAAGCGCTTCAAGAAAACTGCCGGTGGTGGTTTTAAGCGCAAGCACGCTAACCTGCGTCACATTCTGACTAAAAAGTCTACTAAGCGTAAACGTCATCTGCGTCCAAAAGGCATGGTCTCCAAAGGGGATCTGGGCCTGGTAGTCGCGTGCCTGCCGTACGCATAAGTTAACTTTTTAATTAATTCAGAATATAGAACAGGAGAGCTAACATGGCTCGCGTAAAACGTGGTGTAATCGCACGTGCTCGTCACAAAAAAATCCTCAAACAAGCTAAAGGCTACTATGGTGCGCGTTCTCGCGTATACCGCGTTGCCTTCCAGGCTGTTATCAAAGCTGGTCAGTATGCTTACCGTGACCGTCGTCAACGTAAGCGTCAGTTCCGCCAGCTGTGGATTGCACGTATCAACGCTGCAGCTCGTCAGAACGGTATCTCTTACAGCAAATTCATCAACGGCCTGAAAAAAGCTTCTGTTGAAATTGACCGTAAGATCCTGGCTGACATCGCAGTTTTCGACAAAGTGGCATTCTCTGCCCTGGTTGAAAAAGCGAAAGCAGCTCTGGCGTAAGCCAGTTATCAGAGGGAGCTTGTCTCCCTCTTTTAATTTCTAACCTAATCAAATTATTGACATTTCGGGTCTGAGCCTTTTCAATACACAGAACGAAAAGCGTCGATTAAGGTAACTGCAAGCATGAATGCTGCTATTTTCCGTTTCTTTTTTTACTTTAGCGCCTGAATCAGGGGGCTTTGCGCGTAAGAAAAGAAACGAAAAACAGCGCTGAAAGCCTCCTTTGTGGAGGCTTTTTTTTTGCATATCGATTTTGTATACAGACAAACCACCCCGGTAATTATGCCGGCATAAGAGGAATACCATGCCACATCTCGCAGAGCTGGTTGCCAACGCAACGGCCGCCATAAACGAGGCCCAGGATGTTGCCGCGTTAGATAGCGTACGCGTCGAATATTTAGGGAAAAAGGGGCACCTGACCCTACAGATGACCACCCTGCGTGAACTGCCAGCGGAAGAGCGTCCGGCAGCAGGTGCGGTAATTAACGAAGCCAAAGAACAGGTACAGGAAGCACTCAACGCACGTAAGGCTTCGCTTGAAAGCGCTGCGTTGAACGCACGCCTGGCGCAGGAAACTATCGATGTCTCTCTGCCTGGTCGCCGCATCGAAAACGGCGGGCTGCATCCGGTAACCCGCACCATCGATCGTATTGAGCATTTCTTTGGCGAGCTTGGCTTTACCGTGGCAACCGGCCCGGAAATTGAAGATGACTATCACAACTTCGACGCGCTGAACATTCCAGGCCACCATCCGGCGCGCGCGGACCACGACACCTTCTGGTTCGACGCCACCCGCCTGCTGCGCACGCAAACCTCCGGCGTTCAGATTCGTACCATGAAGGATAAGCAGCCGCCAATCCGCATTATTGCGCCAGGCCGCGTTTACCGTAACGACTACGATCAGACCCACACCCCAATGTTCCACCAGATGGAAGGTCTGATTGTTGATAAGAACATCAGCTTCACCAACCTCAAGGGCACGCTGCACGATTTCCTGAATAACTTTTTCGAAGAAAACCTGCAGATTCGTTTCCGCCCGTCCTACTTCCCGTTCACCGAACCTTCCGCTGAAGTGGATGTGATGGGTAAAAACGGTAAGTGGCTGGAAGTACTTGGCTGCGGCATGGTGCACCCAAACGTACTGCGCAATGTAGGTATCGATCCTGAAGTGTACTCAGGTTTCGCATTCGGTATGGGCATGGAACGTTTAACCATGCTGCGCTACGGCGTCACCGATCTGCGCGCATTCTTCGAAAATGATTTACGTTTCCTCAAACAGTTCAAATAAAGGCGGGATATCCAATGAAATTCAGTGAACTCTGGTTACGCGAATGGGTAAACCCAGCCAATAGCAGTGAAGATCTGTCCAACCAAATTACCATGGCCGGTCTTGAAGTCGATGGCGTTGATGCCGTTGCAGGGGCGTTCCATGGCGTGGTAGTGGGTGAAGTTGTCGAGTGCGGTCAGCACCCGAACGCGGACAAGCTGCGCGTAACAAAAGTGAATGTCGGCGGCGAACGCCTGCTGGATATCGTCTGCGGTGCACCTAACTGCCGTCAGGGTCTGAAGGTAGCCGTGGCGACGGTTGGTGCGGTATTACCGGGCGATTTCAAAATTAAGGCGGCTAAGCTGCGCGGCGAACCGTCTGAAGGGATGCTCTGCTCCTTCTCCGAACTGGGCATTTCCGATGACCATAACGGCATTATCGAACTGCCAGCCGACGCGCCGATCGGCACCGATATCCGTGAATATCTGAAGCTTGATGACAACACTATCGAAATCAGCGTGACGCCAAACCGTGCGGATTGCCTGGGCATCATCGGTGTCGCTCGCGACGTGGCCGTGCTGAACAAGCTGCCGCTGGTTGAGCCGGAAATGTCCCCGGTTGCAGCCACCATCAACGACACGCTGCCGATTCGTGTTGACGCCGCACAGGCATGCCCTCGCTATCTGGGCCGTGTGGTTAAAGGCATCAACGTTAAGGCGCCCACGCCGCTGTGGATGAAAGAAAAGCTGCGTCGCTGCGGTATTCGCTCCATTGATGCCGTAGTTGACGTGACTAACTACGTGCTGCTTGAGCTTGGTCAGCCGATGCACGCTTTCGATCTGGATCGCATTGATGGCGGGATCGTCGTGCGTATGGCAGAAGAAGGTGAAACCCTGACCCTGCTGGACGGCAACGAAGCCAAGCTCAACGCCGACACGCTGGTTATCGCCGATCATAACAAAGCGCTGGCAATGGGCGGCATTTTCGGTGGCGAACATTCTGGCGTAAATGACGAAACGCAAAACGTCCTGCTTGAGTGCGCATTCTTCAGCCCGCTGTCCATCACAGGCCGCGCACGCCGTCACGGCTTGCATACCGACGCGTCCCACCGCTATGAGCGCGGCGTTGACTCTGCGCTACAGTATAAGGCGATGGAGCGTGCTACACGTTTGCTGATCGACCTTTGCGGCGGTGAAGCGGGCCCGGTGATTGATGTGACGAATGAAGCGCATCTGCCAAAACCTGCGACCATCACCCTGCGTCGCAGCAAGCTGGACCGTCTGATTGGTCACCACATTGAAGACGCGCTGGTTGGCGATATTCTTCGTCGTTTGGGCTGCGAAGTCACCGATGGTCAGGATCAATGGACGGCCGTCGCGCCAAGCTGGCGTTTTGATATGCAGATCGAAGAAGATCTGGTTGAAGAGGTCGCTCGCGTTTACGGCTACAACAGCATCCCGGACGAGCCCGTTCAGGCTGGCCTGGTGATGGGGACGCATCGTGAAGCGGACCTTTCCCTCAAGCGTGTGAAAACCATGCTGGTGGACAAAGGCTATCAGGAAGTGATCACCTACAGCTTCGTCGACCCGAAAATCCAGCAGCTGCTGCATCCGGGCGAAGAAAATCTGATTCTTCCTAATCCTATCTCAAGCGACATGTCCGCGATGCGCCTGTCTCTGCTGACCGGCCTGCTGAATACCGTGGTCTATAACCAGAACCGCCAGCAAAGCCGCGTGCGTATTTTCGAAACCGGCCTGCGCTTTGTCCCTGATACTCAGGCAGACCTTGGCATTCGCCAGGATCTTATGCTGGCGGGGGCTATCTGCGGCAACCGCTATGAAGAGCATTGGGATCTGGCGCGTAATACGGTCGACTTCTATGATTTGAAAGGTGACCTGGAATCCGTTCTCGATCTGACGGGCAAACTGGCCGACATTGAATTCAGAGCGGCAAGCAACCCGGCCCTGCATCCTGGCCAAAGTGCTGCTATTTATTTACATGGCGAATGCATTGGTTTCATTGGTGTTGTGCATCCGGAGCTTGAGCGCAAGCTTTCACTCAATGGCCGCACGCTTGTGTTTGAAGTGTTGTGGAGCAAGGTCGCAGACCGCGCGGTGCCTGAGGCGCAGGAAATTTCTCGCTTCCCAGCGAACCGCCGCGACATCGCTGTCGTGGTTGCTGAAAACGTTCCCGCAGCAGATATTTTGGTCGAATGTAAGAAAGTTGGCGCAAATCAGGTAGTTGGCGTAAACTTGTTTGATGTGTACCGTGGCAAGGGCGTAGCCGAAGGTTATAAGAGCCTGGCCATTAGCCTTATCCTTCAGGATACCGGCCGTACACTCGAAGAAGAGGAGATTGCCGCTACCGTTGCAAAATGCGTAGAGGCATTAAAAGAGCGATTCCAGGCATCATTGAGGGATTGAACGTATGGCGCTTACAAAAGCTGAAATGTCAGAATATCTGTTTGATAAGCTTGGGCTTAGCAAACGAGACGCTAAAGAGCTGGTAGAGCTGTTTTTCGAAGAGATCCGTCGCGCTCTGGAAAACGGCGAGCAGGTTAAACTATCAGGCTTCGGTAATTTTGACTTACGCGATAAAAACCAACGTCCCGGGCGTAACCCGAAGACTGGTGAAGACATTCCCATCACGGCCCGCCGTGTGGTGACTTTCCGACCTGGTCAGAAGTTGAAGAGTCGGGTTGAAAACGCGTCGCCAAAAGACGAGTAACCTGAGTTAACCAAAAAGGCCGCATCCGCGGCCTTTTTCTTTGCTTGTCCTTCCCGACAAACTCCCCGTAAAATCAGCAGCCTGACTGCCGCTCAATGGACCTTTCACGCTAATGCTCACTTTTGTCTCCCGACAGCGCCGCCTTGAACGCCTGTGGCTCATTATCCTGATGATGGTCATGACGGGCATGGGCGTGCTGAGCCTGTGCGCGGGGGACAGGTGGTTCTCTCCGCTAACGTGGTGGAGCGAGGATGCAAAGTTATTCATCTGGCAAATCAGAATGCCGCGCACGCTTGCCGTGCTGCTGGTAGGAGCCGCTCTCGCCGTTTCAGGCACCATCATGCAGGCGCTTTTTGAAAACCCGCTGGCGGAGCCCGGTTTGCTTGGCGTCTCTAACGGCGCGGGCGTGGCGCTGATTGCCGCCGTCTTGCTTGGGCAAGGCATGTTCCCGACCTGGGCATTGGGGCTGTGCGCCATTGCCGGGGCGCTGCTTATTACGCTTATCCTGCTGCGTTTTTCTCGCCGCCATCTCTCCACCAGCCGCCTGTTGCTTGCGGGCGTCGCGCTTGGGATTATCTGTAGCGCGCTGATGACCTGGGCAGTTTACTTCAGCACCAGCCTCGACCTGCGTCAGCTCATGTATTGGATGATGGGCGGGTTTGGCGGCGTGGACTGGCGGCAGTGGTGGCTGATGGTGACGCTGCTTCCGGTGATGGTTTGGCTGTGTCGCAGCTACGCGCCGTTGAACCTAATGGCGCTGGGCGAAACCTCCGCGCGTCAGCTCGGCCTGTCGGTGTGGATGTGGCGCAACATTCTGGTGATTGCCACCGGCTGGCTGGTCGGCGTGAGCGTCGCGCTTGCCGGAGCCATCGGCTTTATCGGCCTCGTTATCCCACACATGCTTCGTCTCAAAGGATTGACCGATCATCGCGTTTTGCTGCCCGCCAGCGCGCTGGCAGGGGCTTCGGTGCTGCTTGGGGCGGATATCATCGCGCGCCTGGCGCTGACGTCAGCCGAACTTCCTATCGGTGTCGTTACCGCAACGCTGGGCGCACCGGTGTTTATCTGGCTATTATTAAAGGCCGGGCGATAGCTTAGCAGGCTATGCTTGTTTATGCGGGTAACGACGCCGCACTTGATCATTAAGGGGACGCTATGCAAGACATTCTGAATACTGAAATTAAAACTATTGATGGTGAAATTACCACACTGGAACGCTGGAAAGGCCAGGTGCTGCTGCTGGTCAACGTTGCTTCTAAATGCGGGCTGACGCCGCAGTATGAGCAGTTGGAGAACATTCATAAAGCCTGGGCGGACAGGGGATTTAGCGTATTGGGCTTCCCTTGCAATCAGTTCCTGGGCCAGGAGCCGGGCAGCGAAGAAGAGATTAAAACTTTTTGCAGCACCACCTACGGCGTGACTTTTCCGATGTTCAGCAAAATCGACGTGAACGGTGAAAATCGCCATCCTCTTTACCAGAAGCTTATCGATGCGGCGCCAACGGCCGTTGCCCCGGAAAACAGCGGCTTCTATGAACGCATGAGCAGCAAAGGCCGAGCGCCGCTGTACCCGGACGACATTCTGTGGAACTTCGAAAAATTCCTCGTCGGTCGTGACGGGCAGGTGGTGCAGCGCTTCTCGCCGGACATGACGCCGGAAGATCCTATCGTCATGGAAGCCATCAAAATGGCGCTGGCGAAGTAGGCAATGTCGCTTTTGCAGTTAAACGACGTTTCGGTGGCGGAGCGGCTTGGGCCGATTTCCGCCACGGTGAAACCGGGTGAGCTGATTCATCTCGTAGGGCCTAACGGTGCCGGGAAAAGCACCCTGATAACGCATATGGCGGGCTTGTCCGAGGGAAAAGGGCGGATTGTACTCAACGGTTCGCCGCTGGATGATTGGACATCAGTTGCGCTGGCGCGGGCGCGTGCTTATCTCACGCAGCAGCAGCTTCCTCCCTTTGCTATGCCGGTCTGGCATTATCTTCAGCTGCATCAGGGGGCCGCTCAGGCCGAAGCCGTAATGATGCAGCTTGCCGAGGCCTTCTGGCTGAAGGACAAGCTCACTCGCCCGGTGAATCAGCTTTCCGGCGGGGAATGGCAGCGCGTGCGTTTGGCGGCGGTAATACTGCAAATCCATCCCGATATCAACCCGGCGGGGCGTCTGCTGCTGCTGGATGAGCCGATGAACAGCCTCGATGTTGCCCAACAGGTGGCGCTCGACCGGCTGCTAATGCAGCTGTGCGAGGCGGGCGTTGCGGTGGTCATGAGCAGCCACGACCTTAACCACACCCTGCGCCATGCGCACACGGTTTGGCTATTGCGGGCCGGTAAAATGGTCGCCCAGGGCAGCCGCGACGCCGTACTTTCCCCGCAAAACTTAACCAAAGCTTACGATATGCACTTCCGAAGATTGCAAATAGAGGGGCATAGTATGCTAATTACCCCGCTAACGGAGGGGTAAAACTTGCAACAAATCATGGGTAAGCGCTAAATTACCGGAAATTATAAACGGCTGAGGATCTGCCTGAGATGCGTGTCTGGTTTATTGTAGTGGCCTGTCTGATACTCGCGGGGTGTAGCCACAATGCTCCACCGCCAAACGCGCGGCTTTCAGACTCCATCACCGTCATCGCCAAACTTAACGACCAGCTCAGCGGCTGGCGCGGCACGCCGTACAGCTACGGCGGGATGAGCCGTCGTGGCGTTGACTGTTCCGGCTTCGTGTTGACAACGTTTCGCGACCAGTTCGATCTGCAGCTCCCGCGTATGACCAGCCAGCAGGCTGAAGTCGGCACCAAAATCGATAAAGACGATTTGCTCCCGGGTGACCTGGTGTTCTTTAAAACCGGCTCCGGCGAAAACGGGCTGCACGTCGGCATTTACGACACTGATAATCAGTTTATCCACGCCTCAACCAGCCGGGGCGTCATGCGCTCTTCGCTGGATAACGTCTACTGGCGCAAGAAATTCTGGCAGGCGCGCCGTATCTAGCTTTGCGCTGGCCCTCGTTGGGCCAGCCGCACATCTTTTTTCTCCAAAGCGTGACTCTCTTCCATAAATCCGGGGTTAGCCCAGGCAACGCGCCCTATATCAGGTAATATCAAAAAGCAGTTTTCCCGACTCTTTGTTAAGGATCCCCATGGTTACCCTGGAAGATGTTGCCGCAAACGCCGGCGTCTCGCGCGCTACCGTTTCACGCGTGGTAAACGGTGATACCAACGTTAAGGCCCAGACGCGTACTAAAGTTGAAGCGGCGATAGCAGCGCTGGGCTATTCACCGAATCCGGCGGCTCGGGCCCTTGCCTCAAGCCAGAGCAACACCATTGGTCTGGTCACCACGTCCTATCGCGGTGGTTTTTTCGGGGCGCTGATGGATACCGTACAAAGCGAAACGGAGCGGCAGGGCAAACAGCTGCTGGTCACACAGGGACGCAGCTTCGCGGACAAAGAGCTGAGCGCCATGCAGCGCCTGTATAACCTGCGCTGCGACGGGCTGATTTTGCATATTCGCGCGCTGGAGGATGAAGCGCTGCTGCATCTAGCCGAGCAGGGGAAAAGATTTATCGTTTTAGATAGAGATGTCCCCGGTCTGGAAGATCGCTGCGTCGTCTTTGACCATCGCGCGGCAAGCGCGCTGGCGACACAGGTCTTTACCGATGCGGGTCATACCGCCATCGCCTGCCTGCACGGGCCGACGAGTCGCGAATCCAGCCTGTTGCGTCGGCAGGGATTTTTAGATGCTATGGACAGGGCGGGGCTCACGCCCGTTGCGGTGCTGGAAGGAGCCTACGACATGCCCAGCGGCCATCTGCGGACATCACAGCTCCTTGCCGATACCCGGCCCACGGCTATTTACTGCTGTAATGAGGAAATGGCCATTGGCGCAATGCTGGCAATTACCGAACGCGGTTTGCGCATTCCGCAAGATATATCCCTTATTTGTTATGACAGTGGAGAAAGAGCAGCATTTGTGCGTCCGGCATTAACCAGCGTACATTTTCCGATTAGTGAAATGGCCAGGTTTGCCACCCGAAAATTGCTTGATAAAAACTGCCTGAATGAAACTTTCACGCCGCAGATTGTCCACCGAGATTCAGTTCGCCGCGTAAGGTAAAACTAGCAATAAGCCAATATCCAGGATAAGCTAAATATATACTTAAGGAAAATTCTTAAAAGCTTCAGGGATGAAACCTATATTAATGCTAGAAAAATCAATCCAGCTCATGCTGGGTGTTCATCGCGTGACGATGCCGTTCCCCCTTGTAGAATCACGGCTGGCAATATGATCGTCTCTCTGGATATTGTTTATCGTTCGCATTTTTATTTACAGCCAGCCTTTAAGCCGGAAGGTTTACTTTTTGGTATAGAATTAATCACCAACTTTATCGGCGTTGATACGCCGGTTCGTATTCCAACCGAGCTGGTTCTCCCACATATTAGCGCAGAACAAGAATTAACATTGTTCTGCGAAAAAATAGCATTACTCGAAAACTATCAAGATTTGTTAATGACTCAGAAGATAAAAGTCTGGGTTAATATAAATGAAAATAATGTGGATGCTATTCTTTCTGACCGACAGTTAATTACCCGCCTAGGCCGATTGCCCTTCATTGAGTTCACCGTTAATGAGAATTTTGCAGATTTAAATCTCGGCAGCGGCAATCTTCGCCTGCGTGAATTAAGCCAGCTATTCCCGCTTGCGCTGGCGAACTTTGGTGCCGGAATTGCCACCACAACGTCTATTTTTGACGGCCTGTTTACCACGGTCATTCTCGACAAGGGCTTCATTCTTAAGCAAATCAACGCGGGATCCTTTGCCCCGTTTATGCTCGCCATTATCGGTCAGCTTTCCCCCTCGTGCCGCGCGTTAATCATCACGGGCATAAATGATGAAGCCTCACGCCTTAAGGTAAACTCGCTTGGGTTTAGCGCCATGCTGGGCAATCTGTGGCCCGCGGTGCCAGCGGAATCATTACCGGAACTCATCCATCCGCAATAAGGCTTATAGCCATAAAGACCCTGCCGCCGTGCCGTGTTTAAATGCCGGCGAAGGCACTACACTATCAGTCTGGAGGACTCATGACTGAAAACCCCGTGTTCAACAATACCTGGCGTGACGAATTACCCGGCTTTTATAGCGAACTCAGCCCGACGCCGCTGCACAACGCGCGTTTGCTCTATCACAACCGCCAGCTCGCCGACGATCTGGGGCTGTCTGCCGACCTGTTTCACGCCGCGAATGTTGGCATCTGGAGCGGCGAAACCCTCCTTCCGGGCATGCAGCCCGTGGCACAGGTTTACAGCGGGCACCAGTTCGGCGTTTGGGCAGGCCAGCTCGGCGACGGTCGCGGTATCCTGCTGGGCGAACAGCAGCTCGAAGACGGGCGTAAATTCGACTGGCACCTGAAAGGCGCAGGCCTGACCCCCTATTCGCGAATGGGCGACGGCCGCGCGGTACTGCGTTCAACCATTCGTGAATTTCTCGCCAGCGAAGCGATGTTCGCGCTGGGCATTCCCACCACCCGCGCGCTCACTATCGTCACCAGCGACACGCCCGTTCGCCGTGAGACAACCGAGCAGGGGGCGATGCTGGTGCGCGTGGCGCAAAGCCACGTCCGCTTCGGCCACTTCGAACACTTCTACTACCGCCGCGAGCCGGAAAAAGTTCAGCAGCTTGCAGATTACGTTATCGAACACCACTGGCCCGAGCTGGTGGGGCAGGCGGATCGCTACGAACGCTGGTTCCGCGACGTGGTAGAGCGCACCGCGCGGCTCATTGCCCACTGGCAGACGGTTGGCTTCGCGCATGGCGTTATGAACACCGACAATATGTCGATCCTCGGCCTGACCATGGACTACGGGCCGTACGGCTTCCTGGATGACTACCAGCCGGACTACATCTGCAATCATTCCGACCACCAGGGCCGCTACGCCTTCGACAATCAGCCCGCCGTCGGCCTATGGAATTTGCAGCGCCTCGGCCAGTCCCTGTCGCCGTTTATTGCGGTTGATAAGCTTAATGACGCGCTCGACCACTATCAGTTTGCACTGATGCGCGCCTTCGGCCAGCGGATGCGCGCAAAGCTCGGCTTCACCACCGAGCAAAAGGCGGACAACGAAATCCTCACCGAACTCTTTGGCCTGATGGAAAAAGAGGGCAGCGACTACACGCGCACCTTCCGCATGCTCAGCCTGACCGAGCAAAAAGACGCAAACTCGCCGCTGCGGGATGAATTTATTGACCGCGCCGGGTTTGATAGCTGGTTTACCCGCTATCGTGAAAGGCTGCAAATTGAACAGGTGAGCGACGAAGAAAGGCAAAGCGCCATGAAGGCCGCGAACCCGGCCGTGGTGCTGCGCAACTGGCTTGCGCAACGGGCGATTAGCGCGGCGGAGCAGGGGGATATCGGCGAGCTTGAACGCCTGCATTTGGCGTTAAGCAAACCCTTTGAGGATCATGAAGGGGATTTAACCCAGCGCCCGCCTGACTGGGGCAAGCGGCTAGAAGTGAGTTGCTCAAGCTGATAATAGCCGGGTGGCGTCGATGCTTATCCGACCGACGGTAAGGATTTTGTCGGGTGGCGCTGCGCTTACCCGACCTACCTGGCCGGGAATTTGTAGGTCGGATAAGCGCAGCGCCATCCGACATTGCACCCAGACAACCCACTCAGAATTTGTAGGTCGGATAAGCGCAGCGCCATCCGACATTCCAGCCCGACATTCCAATCCGACATTACAACGCATTCCACCCCGCTCACGGCTCTAACCACACCTGCGGCACCGGGTGTTCGGGATCGCTGAACACCTTGAGGTCCGCCTGATACCAGTGCCTGAGCGTTGCCTCGTTTAAAACCTCCTGCGGCGTGCCTTCAGCCACAAGCCTGCCGCCGTGCAGCAGCACGATACGATCCGCCCACAGCGCCGCGAGATTCAAATCGTGCACCACGACGCAAACCGCAAGCGTGCCCATCAGCGCCAGCCTGCGCAGCAGCCGCAGTACGTGCTGCTGATGGTAGAGATCGAGGGCCGACGTGGGCTCATCCAGAAACAGCCAGCCGTGCGGCTGCCCGTTATGCCACAGCTGAGCCAGCGCGCGCGCCAGCTGTACGCGCTGCTGCTCGCCGCCGGAAAGCTGGCAGAAATCGCGCCCGGCAAGGCAATCGCAGCCGGTTAAGCCCATGACTTCATTAACGATATCCTGCGTGTCGCCGCCCGGCCACGGCGCGCGGCCCATGGCGATAACGTCTTCCACCGTCCAGCTAAACGCCATGCCGCTGCGCTGTCGCATCACCGCTCGTCGGCGGGAAAGCGCTTCGTTCGGCCAGGCTTCGAGCGGGCGGTCTGCCAGACTGATGCTGCCGCCGTCCGGTAACTGATACCCGGTCAGCACGCGCAGCAGCGTCGATTTTCCCGCGCCGTTGGGGCCAATCAGCGCGACGACCTCGCCGGGAATTAAAGAAAGGGTAATGTCATTGAGCAGAAGCTTCGCCCCCGCCCGCAGGGAAACGCGCTGCGCCCGTAAAACCTCAGCCATCGGTTGCTCTCCGTTGACGGAAAATCATCGCTAAAAACCACGGGCCGCCGAGCAGGCTGGTCAGCAGGCCAACCGGCATTTCGGCGGGGGCCACCAGCGTGCGGGCTAAGGTGTCGGCTACCAGCAGCAGCATCGCTCCGGCAAGAACAGAGCCGGGGATCAGCCAGCGGTGATCCGCCCCAAGCCACATGCGGACCAGATGGGGGATCACCAGGCCGACAAAGCCGATCACGCCGCTCACCGCAACCGCCGCCGCAACCAGCAGCGCGCTGAGAATAAGCAGCCGTCGCTGCGTGCGCTTAACGTCCACGCCCAGGTAATGCGCCTCTTCGTCGCCCAGCTGGAGCAGATTCAGGCGAGGGGCTAAGAACGCGATGCCGAGCGAGGCGGGCAGCACAAATGATGCGGTGGCAAGCAGCGTGGACCACTGCGCCTGGCCGAGGCTGCCCATGCCCCAAAGCGAAAGCTGGCGAAGCTGTGTATCGTTGCTGAACCACGAAAGCACGCCGACCGCCGCACCGCACAGGGCGTTAATCGCGATGCCGACGAGCAGCAGGCGCGAAAGGCTGTTATCGCCCCGGCGGCTAAGCAGAAAAATCACCAGCGTCACGGCAAGGCTGCCAAGAAAAGCCGCCAGCATCGGCACGTAAAGCGCCAGAACGGCGGGTAAAGCCAAAGGTAAAACCACCGACAAACCTACGGCCAGCGCGGCACCGCTGCTGATGCCGAGCAGGCCCGGATCGGCCAGCGGGTTACGGAACAGTCCCTGCATTACGCAGCCGGACAGGGCGAGTGCGCCCCCTACCAGCGCCGCCAGCAGCACCCGCGGCAGGCGAATGTTAAGCCAGATATGGCGCAGCGCGTCATCGTGCGCCTGCCACAGCACCGAGATGGACAGTCTCATCGCTCCCATATTAGTGGCGACCAGCGCCAGGGCAAGGAGCGCCAGCCCCAGAGCGAGCAGCGTCTGGCGTGGTAGAGGGCGGCGCATCACGGGAGCCGCTCCGCCTGCTTGCGCAGGGCGAGGATCGCATCCGGCGTTTGCAGGCCGAAGCCGAGCAGCGCCATATCATCTACGATCGCAAGCCGATGGTGCTTACCCGCCGGTGTCTGCGCCAGGCCCGGCAGCGCCCAAACGTTGCTCTCACCGCCGAGGCTTTTTACGCTGTCTTTCGTCACCAGAATTAAGTCCGGCTGGCTGGCAATCGTCCCTTCCTGAGACAGCGCCTGATAGCGGTTGAATCCCTGCATCGCGTTGCGCAGCCCGGCGGCGGTAATGGCCGCATCGGCGGCGGTCTGCTGCCCCGCGGCCATTGCGGACATGCCGCCGTGGCTCATGATAAACAGCACCTTCACCGGCAGCTTTTGCGAGGGGACGGAAGCCAGTTTGTCACTGACTTCCTTACGCAGCGCTTCGCCCTGCGCGGTTTTACCCAGCGCTTTAGCGACGGCGGTGATTTTAGTTTCAATGCCTTCGAGCGAGTTTTCCGCCGGGATCGTCACCACTTCGACCCCGCTCGCCGCAACCTGCTCAAGCGCCAGCGACGGGCTGGCCTGCGCGCTTGCCAGCACCAGATCCGGGCGCATCGCCAGAATTCCTTCCGCGCTGAGCTGGCGCATATAGCCCACGTCCGGCAGCTTAGCGGCCGCCGCCGGATAGAGGCTCGTGGTATCACGGGCGATAACCTGCCCGCCGGCCCCCAAAGCAAAGGCGATTTCCGTAACGTCACCGCCGATAGTCACCACGCGCTCGGCCGCCGTGGCGAAGATCGGCAGAGCAAGCAGGACGGCTAGCCAGCGTTTCATGCCGCCAGCCCTTTGTTGGTCAGCGCCGCAAGCTGCGTGCGCCACTGCTGCTGTTCCGGCTGGCCTTCGGTGCGCTGGCCGTAGAGCTGGGCGATTTGCGTACCGTCGGCGGCAAACAGCTCCAGGCTGCTCACAAAGCCGTCGCCGCTTGGCTTACGGGTTACCCAGCTTTCGGCGATGGTATCGGCCATCAGGTGCAGCGTGAACGCGGGGTTGAAGATGTTGATCCAGCTGTCCATCGGCACAATTTTTTCGATCGTACCGGTGAAAATCTGCACGCAGCCACGGTTGCCGACAAAAATCATAATCTCGTTTTTGTCCTGCTTCGCCTGGCGCAGCAGCTGCTCAAGCGCGGAATTATCCACCTGCTGGGCCAGATCGTTCGCCACCAGGCGGAAAGCCTGCTGACGCGTAAGCTGGTGGCGCTTGAGCAGGCCGAAGAACTGGTGAACATCGTTCATGGCGCGCCATTCCGCTTCGACCTGCGCGACGTCAGGGGCCGGAGTCATGATGGCTTCCTCCGCCGCGCTCAGCGCAAGCGGCGGGTTATCGGCGTAGATGAACGTCGCCAGCAGCTGCCCCCAGGCGGTGAAATCGGTGTTATCGGTCGTATAGACCTTTAACAGCGCGTCGCCCTGGCGATCGAAGAACTGAATGCTCTGGCGTTCGCCGCGCGCGGTGGCTTCACGAACGTGGAAGGCGCTTGCCCACTGGTTGAGGAACAGGCGCAAATCCAGCGCGCGCGGGTTGAGCACCAGGCCCGCATGGCCTTCAAGATGCTGATTTTCATAGCGGCCAACCTGCTCGTGAACCGCATATTCGTTGCGGCAGATAGACTTGGTTTCGCCGACGCTTTCCAGCGCCGTAATAATTTCGCGCGCTTCGCCTTTTAAACGCCAGGCGTCATGGCCGACGCGGGCGTGGGCCAGCTCGGCTTCGCTGATGCCCATCAGCTTTGCGATATCGCGGGCATATTTCTTTGGATGCTGCTGCTTAAGCTGCAGCCAGCTGTCATAGCGTTGCGTCATGCGATGCTCCTTACCATTGATAACTCACGAAGATTTTGCCGTTGCGGCCATCCTGAGGAAGACCCTGAGGCGACCAGTACTCTTTGTCGAAGGCGTTACCAAACACCAGCGAGGTGGTCAGGCCGCGCAGCGCCTGCTGGCCGCGATAGCTGACGTAAAAATCGTTGACGCCGTAGCCCGGCTGCGCGCTGTAGCTGCTGCTGATATGCGTGGAACGCTCGGCGAAGGTGCCCACCCAGCCTACGGAAAAACCGCTTTGCGCCACGGGAACGTCCAGGATGCTGGTCACGGTGTCCGGGTTCAGGCTTGAGATCCAGTCGCCGGTGTCCCGATCTTTGCCGCGCGTGCGGTTGTAGGCCACGTCGAGGCTGAACAGATCGCTGGTGTATTTCGCCGTCATGTCCCAGCCCCAGATCTTGGCGTTCGGCACGTTGTAGGACATGGTGGTGGCCTTCGCGAAGTCCACGGTGGTGGAAATATAGTCCTTCGCGTTGGTGTCGAAGTAGCTGGCCTTGAACTCAATGCCGTCGTTGGCAAGCATCAAATCGTCAAAGCGCAGCCCAAAACCGTACTCCTGGGTTTCGTTGGTTTCCGGGCGCAGGTTCGGGTTTGGCACCCAGTAGTTGGTGTAGAAGCTGCCGATGGAGAAGTGTTTGGCGTCGTTATACATTTCGCCCATGGTCGGCGCGCGGAAGGCCTGCGCGTAGGAGCCAAAAATCATCAGCCAGTCGGTTGGCGTGATGGACATCGCGCCGCGAGATGACCACCTGTCGGCATTCACGTCGTCGTAGCCGTCGCTGCTGCCGCTGTAGTTGTCGTAGCGGGTGCCGGCAAGCAGGGAAACCGGGATATCGCGCAGGGTGATTTCATCCTGCAGCCAGCCGGAACCAAAGTCGATTTTCGCCTGCGGGAAGCCGGTGGTGTTGCCGCCAGGGCGCTGATCCTGGCGATAGTATTCGCCGCCGTAGGTCAGCAGGTGCGAGGCAAAGCTGTCGTTAAACAGGCGGCTGCGGTTCTCAAGCTTGCCGCCTTTGGTGGTTTGCTTGCGGAACTCGCCGCCGTCTACCTGGGTTTCAGCGTTGATGCGCGCCTCCGACCAGTAGACGGTGGCATCGGCGTTCAGCCAGTCGTTGTCCTGCGGGCCAAGATGGTATTTCAGCTGCGCGTCGCGCTGGATGGTGGAGCGATTGGTCATCGGGTTAGACGAGCTGGCGTCGGTGGTCTGCGGGTTTTTGGGTTCCTGAGCGCTGTTGTTGTAGTAGCGCAGGGAGCCGGAAAGCGACTGCGCGGGGTCGATGCGCCAGGTGCCTTTTGTCAGGAAATTGCTGATGTTTTCGTCGTTCGGTGCCGTATCGCCGTCGCTCTGGCGAATATCCCCGCGATCGCGACTCGCCCAGGAAACAAGGCCGTCCAGATCGTCGGTGCGGCCAAAGGCGCTGGCCCCCATGCCGATGCTATGATCGCCGGTTGCCCCCGTGCCGAACACGCGGTAGCCGCTGTTTTGCCCTTCGAAAAGCAGGTCGCTGGCGTCGGCGGTTTCATAGGAAATCACGCCGCCAAGCGCGCCGCTGCCGTACAGCAGGGCCGCAGGGCCACGGACAATTTCAACGCGTTTTACCAGCGCCGGATCGAGGAAAGTGCTGTTCAGGTGCCCGGTATCCGTGCCCTGGCGTACGCCGTCAACCAGCATCAGCACGCCGCGACGGTCATAGCCGCGCATGGAGACATCCTGGCCGTTAGTGCGGCCGGTGCCGGAAAGCGTAATGCCCGGCACTTTGCGCAGCATGTCGGCGGCGGAAGAGGCCGTTTGCCCCTCGGGGGTATCGGCATCGATGACGCTAACCATCATCGGCGCTTCAAAGGTGCTGCGTTGGTTACCGGTGGCCACCACGGTAACCTGGTCGTCCTTCGCGCAGGCGGGCAGGGCGGCGAACACCGCGACGGTCAGCATTGACAGGCGGAATCCGGCTGTGTGTAAAAATGGCATAGCGCAACTCTCCATAAGGAAAAAACGAAAAGCGCTGGCTGCCTGGGGATAACCTGGGTGGCTTGCGAATCAAACTTTGGTTTATTTGGTCAGGATGAGCTTCCCGGCCTGGGTTTGGCGTAACAGATACTGCTGTCCTTCGTGCACGATGACGACACGACCATCAGGGCCCAGCAGGAGCTTACTGTCAATCTGACGGGGTTCAGCCAGGGGCTGGGAGGCGGCAGGGGTGAACGGTTTGTCCATACGATCCACTCTGTATACAAATGACAATTAATGTAACAATGATAATCATTATCAATAAAGCCTGTTTCAGCGGCAAGCGTTATTTGTAATAAATCTGTGAATGGATCAATTTTGCTGCGAATGGAGAATGTCGGGTGGCGCTGCGCTTACCCGAGCTACGGTTGGGTCATGGTGATGTCGGGTGGCGCTGCGCCTTACCCGACCTACGGTTGGGCCATGGTGATGTCGGGTGGTGCTGGGCTTACCCGACCTACATGAGTTAGGTTTTGTAGGGTGGATAAGCGCAAGCGCCATCCACCAAAAATATTAACTAAAAACGGCTACTCGTCGCGTCGGCAAGCATCGCCAGCAGCGTCTCGGTATCTTCCCAGCTCAGGCACGGGTCGGTAATCGACTGGCCGTAAACCAGCGGCTGGCCGGCGACGATTTTCTGCGTGCCTTCACGGATAAAGCTTTCCGCCATGATGCCCGCAATCGCGCGTGAACCGTTGCGGATCTGATTGCACACGTCCTCGCAGACTTCCAGCTGGCGGCGATGCTGCTTCTGACAGTTGCCGTGGCTGAAGTCGATAACCAGCTGCTCCGGCAAATCGAACTCCTGCAGGCTATCGCAGGCGGCGGCGATATCCGTGGCGTGGTAGTTCGGCTGCTTGCCGCCGCGCATGATCACATGCCCAAACGGATTGCCGCTGGTCTGATAAATTGTCATCTGACCGTGCTTATCCGGCGAGAGGAACATGTGGCTGGCGCGAGCGGCGCGAATGGCGTCAATGGCAATTCGCGTATTGCCGTCCGTACCGTTTTTAAAGCCCACCGGGCAGGAAAGTGCGGAGGCCATTTCGCGGTGGATCTGGCTTTCGGTCGTGCGTGCGCCGATGGCGCCCCAGCTAATCAGGTCGGCAATAAACTGGCCGATCACCATATCGAGGAATTCGGTCGCCGTCGGCACGCCGAGTTCGTTCACCTGCAATAGCAGGCGGCGGGCCTGTTCGATGCCGTGATTGACGCGGTAGCTGCCGTTAAGTTCCGGATCGGAAATAAGGCCTTTCCAGCCGACCACGGTGCGCGGTTTTTCAAAGTAGGTGCGCATGACGATTTCCAGACGATCGCCATGCTTCTGGCGCATCGTCTCGAGGCGGCGCGCGTAATCCATCGCCGCGTCCAGGTCATGAATTGAGCATGGGCCAACGATGACCAGCAGGCGGTTGTCTTCACCGTTGAGGATTTTTTCAATGCGGCGGCGGGAGGCGATAACGTTTTGAGCGACCTCCGGAGAGACCGGGAAGCGCTCTGCCAGTTCAGCAGGTGTGACAAGACTGTCGATGCGCGCGGTTCGCAGTTCATCTGTTTTATTCATTGTGTGTCTCAGAAATTTTGTCTTCTGCGCGGCGAAAGTGCCGGGAAGTGATGGCGATCACGATAAACCAATTTATGCCAATTTCAACCGCATAAAGGGATTAACGGCACCGCAATACGCCAATCCTGACACATAAAACTCGTCTTGTGTACTAGTTTCTTAGTACATGCGCCGATTCAGGCCCATGATATCAAGGATTTTTGTGGCCATTTCTTCGACGGAATAATTTGTACTATTTAGGTAACGGATCTGGTTTTTGCGAAACAGCGCTTCGACTTCCGCCACTTCCAGGCGGCACTGGCGCATCGAGGCGTAGCGGCTATTTTCGCGTCGTTCTTCGCGAATGGCGGCCAGGCGTTCGGGATTAATCGTCAGGCCAAAGAGCTTATGCTGCAACGGTTTCAGCACCGCCGGAAGCTGGATATTGTCCATATCGTCGGCGATAAACGGGTAGTTCGCCGCGCGAATGCCGAACTGCATGGCGAGATACAAACTTGTCGGCGTTTTGCCGCAGCGGGAGACGCCCAGCAGGATCACCTGCGCCTGATCGAGATTGCGCATGGAAATGCCGTCATCGTGAGCGAGCGTGTAGTCAATGGCGGCGATCCTGGCGTCATATTTAATTAAATTGCCGGGGTTCAAGCCGTGGGTGCGATGGGCGACGGGCGTCGGTTCGAGCTTCAATTCCTGCTGTAGCGGAGCCACTAAAGCCTGGACGATATCCTGACAAAAGCCTTCACTTTGCACGATAATGTCGCGAATTTCGGGCAGCACGATGGAATAGAAAACCAGCGGGCGAACGCCGGTTTGCTGATAAATCGCGTTGATCTGCTCCTTCACCGCGTTGGCACGGCTTACGTTTTCCACAAACGGCAGCGTGATGCTGTTGATAGCGACCGGGAACTGCGACATCACCGCGTGGCCCAGCACTTCGGCGGTAATCGCCGTGCCGTCAGAAATATAAAATACCTGCCTGTCTACCGCGTTATCCATTTTTTGCACCCAATCTTTGCGACAATTTTATAAAGCATAAATTAAAACAACGCATTCCGTGATAGCCGTTGTCGCAAAATTAAAATGAAATGGTGTTTTTATTTTTAATGAACCGTATGAGTCAAAAATATAAGGCGCAGATAAACCATAATAAAAATAAGGATTAAATGAATAATCAAAGGTTTAGCTTTTTCGGGAAACTATCTGAAAATTTCATATTTTTATTTTGCTTGAACGATTCACCCGTTTCACTCGGGGGGCTAAATATGCCAATCTTAATATGAAGTCAGGAAGTTCTGTGCCCACTCATATTTCATAAAAGGATTGTTTCGATGTCCAACAATGGCTCGTCACCGCTGGTGCTTTGGTATAACCAACTCGGCATGAATGATGTAGACAGGGTCGGGGGCAAAAACGCCTCCCTGGGTGAAATGATTACCAACCTTTCCGGCGTGGGTGTCTCCGTGCCGAACGGTTTTGCAACGACCGCCGAGGCGTTTAACCTCTTTCTCGACCAGAGCGGCGTGAACCAGCGCATTTACGAACTGCTGGATAAAACGGATATCGACGACGTTTCCGAGCTCGCCAAAGCCGGGGCGCAGATCCGCCAGTGGATTATCGACACGCCTTTCCAGCCGGAGCTGGAAAAAGCCATCCACGATGCCTACGAACAGCTTTCCGCAGACGACGCCGATGCCTCTTTTGCCGTGCGCTCCTCCGCCACCGCAGAAGACATGCCGGACGCGTCGTTTGCCGGGCAACAAGAAACCTTCCTTAACGTTCAGGGCTACGACGCGGTGCTGGTGGCGGTGAAGCACGTCTTCGCCTCGCTGTTTAACGACCGCGCGATCTCCTACCGCGTGCACCAGGGTTACGACCACCGCGGCGTGGCGCTTTCTGCCGGGGTGCAGCGCATGGTGCGTTCCGACCTCGCATCTTCCGGCGTGCTGTTCTCCATCGACACCGAATCCGGCTTCGACCAGGTGGTGTTCATCACCTCGGCCTACGGCCTGGGCGAAATGGTGGTGCAGGGCGCGGTTAACCCGGACGAATTCTACGTTCACAAGCCAACGCTCGAAGCCGGTAGGCCTTCCATCGTGCGTCGCAATATGGGTTCCAAAAAAATCCGCATGGTCTACGCGCCGAGCCAGGAGCACGGCAAGCAGGTAAGGATTGAAGACGTGCCGCAGGCCGACCGCGATAAATTCTCCATCACGCCTGAAGAGGTGCAGGAGCTGGCGAAGCAGGCGGTGCAGATTGAAAAACACTATGGTCGCCCGATGGACATCGAGTGGGCAAAAGACGGCCATACCGGCAAGCTGTTTATCGTGCAGGCCCGCCCGGAAACCGTGCGTTCCCAGGGCCAGGTGATGGAGCGTTATCAGCTGCATTCGCAGGGTAAGATCGTTGCGGAAGGGCGCGCCATTGGCCACCGCATCGGCGCAGGCCCGGTCAAAGTCATTCACGATATCAGCGAAATGAACCGCATCCTGCCCGGCGACGTGCTGGTGACCGACATGACCGATCCGGACTGGGAACCGATCATGAAAAAGGCGGCGGCGATTGTCACCAACCGCGGCGGCCGCACCTGCCACGCGGCGATCATTGCCCGCGAGCTGGGCATCCCGGCGGTTGTTGGCTGCGGCGACGCAACCGACCGCATGCACGACGATCAGAACGTAACGGTTTCCTGTTCCGAAGGCGACACCGGCTACGTTTACCAGGATCTGCTGGATTTCAGCATCAAAAGTTCGACGGTCGACACCATGCCCGACCTGCCGCTGAAAATCATGATGAACGTCGGCAACCCTGACCGCGCCTTTGACTTCGCGTGCTTGCCGAACGAAGGCGTCGGCCTGGCCCGACTGGAGTTCATCATCAACCGCATGATCGGCGTGCACCCGCGCGCGCTGCTGGAGTTCGACGATCAGGAACCCGCGCTGCAAAACGAAATCCGCGAGATGATGAAAGGCTACGACGATCCGGTCGAGTTTTACGTCGGTCGTCTGACCGAGGGGATCGCGACGCTGGGCGCGGCGTTCTGGCCGAAACGCGTGATCGTGCGCCTGTCCGACTTCAAGTCTAATGAATACGCCAACCTGGTCGGCGGCGAGCGCTACGAACCGGAAGAAGAAAACCCGATGCTGGGCTTCCGTGGCGCGGGCCGCTACGTGGCGGACAGCTTCCGCGACTGCTTCGCACTCGAGTGCGCCGCCATGAAACGCGTGCGTAACGATATGGGCCTGACCAACGTTGAAGTGATGGTGCCGTTTGTGCGCACCGTCGCGCAGGCGAAGGCCGTGGTGGAAGAGCTGGAGCGTCAGGGCCTGAAGCGCGGTGAAAACGGTCTGAAAATCATCATGATGTGCGAGATCCCGTCCAACGCCCTGCTGGCGGATGAGTTCCTGCAATATTTCGACGGCTTCTCCATCGGTTCGAACGACATGACGCAGCTGGCGCTGGGCCTCGACCGCGATTCCGGCGTGGTTTCCGAGCTGTTTGACGAGCGCAACGACGCGGTGAAGGCGCTGCTGTCGATGGCGATCAAAGCGGCGAAGAAGCAGGGCAAATACGTCGGCATCTGCGGGCAGGGTCCGTCGGATCACGAAGACTTTGCCGCCTGGCTGATGGAGGAGGGGATCGATAGCCTGTCCCTGAACCCGGATACCGTGGTGCAGACCTGGCTGAGTCTGGCAGAAATTAAGCACTAAGCATTCTCCCCCGCCCATCACGGGCGGGGGCTTTCCTCAGCGTTTGCCCGCCAAATCCTTCACGCCCGTAATCATCGCCTCGCACCAGGCCGCGTAATCATGGCCGCTCGACCACGGGTGGAAGCTGACGGCATAGCCTTTGTCGCGCAGCACCTTTTCAAACTCAAGCGTATTGCTGTAGATGCCGCCGTCCGGCCCCTGGGTTTCAAACCGACCGGCCTGCAGCCAGAAGCGAATCGGCAGCGTTGGCGAATCCCGGTAGCGGCGGGTGAGCCAGCTTGCCTCTTCGCCCTTCGGCGCCCACCAGTAGGAGCCGGAAAGGCTCAGCACGTTGCCAAACACGTGCGGATAGCGCAGCGCAACCCACGACGAGGCGATGCCGCCGTAGCTTGAACCCGCCACAATCGTTTTCTGCGCGCCGGTATTAATCCCCTGGTTTTTCAGCCACGGGACCAGCTCCAGCGCCATGAAGTCAGCGAAGTCCTCGCTGGGCGGCAGCTCTTTTTGCCGACGCTCGTGGTCCAGACTATCGATGAAAATCACGTTAATGGCGGGCAGCGAATGGCGCGCAATAAGCCCGTCCATCACGTTCGCCAGCCGGTAGCGATCCTGGTAGGTTTTGCCGTCGAAGACCAGCAGCGACCAGCGCACCGGCTGCTGGGTGCGCGGGCGATAAACGGCAACTTCACGGCTGTTGCCAAGTTTTTGGCTGGCAACCTGATAGCGGATCAGCGAGCCGTGGCCGATTGGCCGATTGGCCGCCTGCGGCGTGCAGTAGCGGCTGGCGGTGAGGTTCAATAGTGAATAGCGGTTCCAGCGGTCGGCTTTTAGCGCCGGGCTGGCCTGTGGGTTGAGCGGATCGGCCTGAGCGGTGACCAGAATCGCCCGGCGCTGCTCGCGTGCGGAGCCGACAACCACCGGCACATCGGGCGCAAGCTTGTACTGCATCAGCGTGTTGGCGGGCACCACATAGCTGCGGAACCACACGTCTGACCGGCCGAGGCGGAAAAGCGGATCGTGATCCCCCGCCGGGGAGCCGAGAATAAAGACGTTGCCGCGCGCGCCGCGCCACAGGAAGGTGACTCGCTTATGCCCGGCGTCTACGTCCTCCACCAGCGGCGTGCCTTCCTCCTGCCGCGCCTGCCAGAACGCATCCGTGGTGCCGCCGTTGTCTAGCGCTGTTTGCAGATCCTGCAGGGCAGGGCTTTCCGGCGCGATATTTTGCTCGACGGGCAGGGGCGTGGTTTCGCGGATTTGCCACTTGAACAGCCACTCCGCGCCGGGATCGCCTCTTAGCAGCAGCGTTGAATCCCGTTTCGAGGGCAGTGAAAACAGCAGGCTTTGCTGCCCGTCAGCCGGGCCATCTTCAACCAGCACGCGCCAGAGATAGCCTTTGGCATCCAGCAGCTTTGCGTCACGCACGCCGGTGAGCGTCGCGCTGGCATAGTTTTCCCCCAGCGGCGGCAGGGAGAAACAGACCTCGCCCGTCGCATCGAATTTCCCCTGCTGTTCCCCCTGTGAACCGCGCGGCATGCAGGTTGCCGCCATCGCGGAGGCGGAGCACAGCCCCAACATTAATCCTACCCAGGCTCTGGTCATTACGTCCCATCGGCAATGGTTAAAAAAGTTTGGAAACGCTAATGCAAATGGTAATGATTTGCAATAACATTCATGCCGCCTATGGATGTATCAAAAGGTAACTGTAGATATCAAAAGGCTACACGATTTGTAATGGCTAATAGGGATGAATAAAAATGCAGTTTAAAAATAATAAGATAACGCAGGGTTTATGGTTAATGAATATTACGGCGGCGGGCGTCAGCGGGTCGGTCTGGGCCGATACGACGCGACCGGCCGAAGAAACCATGGTGGTCAGCGGGCGCGTGTCTGAAGAGCCTACCGCGCCGTTTAGCGGCATGGTTGCCACCAAAACGCTGTCCGCCACCAAGACGGCGGCTGACCTGATTAAAACGCCGCAGTCCGTTTCGGTGATAACGCGCGATCAGATGAATGCCCAGGACGTGACCTCGGTTTCCCAGGCGCTGCGCTACTCGGCGGGCGTCTTTACGGAATACCGCGGCAGCTCAAACCGCAATGACGAAGTGTTCGTGCGCGGCTTTAGCTACGTGCCGAAATATCTCGACGGCCTGAGCTTTGGCGCGACGGCCTCATCGCAAACGGGCACCGTTGACCCGTGGCTGCTCGAAAGGGTAGAGCTGGTGCGCGGCCCGGCGTCGGTACTGTTTGGCCAGGTTAACCCAGGCGGCCTTATCAGCATGACCAGCAAGCGCCCGACCAGCGAGGCGATTCATAAAATTCAGTTCCGCGGCGGCAACAATAATCTCGCCGAGGGCGCGTTTGACTTCGGCGGGCCGTTAAGCGACGACGGACGCGTGCTGTATCGCCTGAACGGCATTGCGCGTACTCAGGACAATCAGGTTTCGGACTATAAAGAAACGCGCATGGCAATCGCCCCGGCGATAACCTGGTATCCGAACGACCAGACGCGCTTTACCCTGCTGACCAGCTATCAAAAAGACCCGGACGCGGGCTACCGAAACTTCCTGCCGAAGGCCGGTCTCGTCACCGAAACCTCGGCGGGCTATATCCCCTTTGATTTTAACGTCAGCGACCCGAACTACGACCAGTCCTGGCGCGAGCAGACGATGATTGGCTACGAGTTTGAGCACGCTTTCAACGACGTGTTCACCTTCCGCCAGAACGCCCGCTACGCGAAGATCAAGCAGAAGTACCGCTATCTTGTCTATTCATCCTCGAAAACGGACTTGACCCTGTCCCGCCGCGCGCAGCACGAAATCCGCGATACCGACGAGTTTGGCCTTGATAACCAGCTTGAGGCGCAGTTTGACACCGCCGACGTGGGGCATACCGTTTTGGGCGGCGTGGACTACAAGTCAAGCAATGACCATCAGCTTTTCTGGCGCGGCATGGGCTCGCAGTATGACCTTTACTGGCCGAAGCCGTCGTACGGTATAAACGTCGATGAAAGCACATTTAGCCTCGTTACCGACGAGCAGCAGAACCTCGACCAGATGGGCGTCTACCTGCAGGATCAGATGAGCTGGAACAACTGGCAGCTCCTGCTTTCCGGGCGCTATGACTGGTCAGAAGTGCGCACTACCGACAACCAGGACAGCAGCACCGTGCAGCAGAACGACAGCAAATTTACCTGGCGTACCGGCCTGCTTTACGCCTTTGATTTCGGCCTGTCGCCGTACGTCAGCTACAGCACCTCCTTCGAGCCGAACCTGCAAACCAACCGCGCGCCCGGCACCGCGCCGTTTGAGCCGACCACCGGCAGGCAAACGGAAATCGGCCTGAAGTATCAGCCCGTCGACACTACCTTTATGACGGTAGCGCTTTACGATCTGCATCAGACTAACGTGGCGACCTACAACAGCGGCCTCGGCTGGTTTGAAAACGCGGGGGAGGTGCGTTCAAGGGGCGTTGAAACGGAAATCCACTCGACGCTGTTTGATAGCATTAACCTGCTGGGTTCCTATACCTATACGGACGCGGAAAACGTCAGCACTACCGTGGCGGGCACCGAAGGTAAAACCCCGGCCCGCATTCCGACCCACATGGCTTCCGCGTGGGGGAGCTACACCTTCCAGGGCGGGCCGCTGCGCAATCTTACGGCGGGCGTGGGTATGCGCTACATCGGCACCAGCTACGGCGATGCGAAGAACACCTTCAAAGTTGCGGCGGTCGATCTGTATGACGCTATGCTGCGCTATGAGCTTGGCGAGGTGAACAGCGGCCTGAAGGGCGCGGCAGTGCAGTTTAACGTCAACAACCTGGCCGATACCAAATACGTTGCGTCCTGCGCCTCGGACTCCGCGTGCTTCTACGGCATTGGCCGCACGATGACGGCAACGGTCAGCTATAGCTGGTAATTTCGATCGCAAAATCATTCAGCCCGTCAATTATGGCGGGCTTTTTACATTCATCTCATCTCTGGGTTTGCACCACGTCACATTTATCGTAAAAAGCAAAAAATCATAATTTGTCTGGGCGATTCGACAATTGTTGACCCGGCAAACGTTGACCAATACTGAGGGCTGAAAATATTTCCGCGAGAAGTCATGCGGACGGTTGAACTATTTTGAGCCCGATAAATAAGGTCAATAATAATGGATGCCTCCTCTGTTCTCAGTACGAAAGATAAAATTGGCTACGGCCTTGGCGATATGGCCAGCGCATTAGTCTGGCAAACCGCAACGTTATTTCTCGCCTATTTCTATACCGACGTTTTCGGCCTGCCCGCCGCGATTATGGGCACCATGTTTTTGGTGGTGCGCGTGGTAGACGCTTTTGTCGATCCCTGCATCGGCGCAATGGTTGACCGCACGCAAACGAAGCACGGCCGCTTCCGCCCCTGGCTGCTGTGGTTTGCGATTCCGTTTGGCGTGAGCTGCCTGATAACCTTTTATGTTCCCGACGTGGGCACAACGGCAAAAATCATATATGCCTGCGCGACTTACAGCATTCTGAGCCTGGTCTATTCCGCCATCAACGTGCCTTACTGCGCCATGCCCGGTGCGCTGACGCTCGATCCGCGTGAACGGCATTCTATTCAGTCCTGGCGCTTCGCGCTGTCGTTTATCGGCGGCCTGATCGTTACCGTTATCGCGCTGCCGCTGGTGGACTGGCTGGGGAACGGCAATCTGCAAAAAGGTTATTTCTATGCCATGAGCCTAATGGGGCTGCTGGGCGTAGGGTTATTTTACTGCTGCTTTGCCATGACCAAAGAACGCTATTCTCCGCGTAATGATACTTCCGGTTCTATGGCGGGCGATTTAAAACTGCTGGCTAAAAATAGCCAGTGGCGCATTGTTTTCGTCTTTAATATTTTGCTATTAACCGCCGTCGTCACCCGCGGTTCGGCCACAATGTATTATGTGAAGTACGTTTTATTACGCCCCGATCTGGTGTTTGCATTTATTGTTTCGGGCATGGTCGCATCTCTACTCGGCGCTTTGCTTTCCGAGCGTTTGCTCGGCAAGTTTGACCGGGTGCGGGCCTATCAGTGGACTATCGTCAGCTTCGTGGTTTTCGGTACGGCAATTTACTTTATTCCGCCTGGCGCAATCTGGCTTATCTTCGGCCTGAACCTGGTGTTTAGCTTTATTCAGAACCTCACCACGCCGCTGCAGTGGACCATGTTTTCCGACGTGGTTGATTACGAAGAGCACCGCACGGGCCGTCGGCTTGACGGGCTGGTGTTCTCAACCGCGCTGTTCGCCATTAAGTTCGGGCTGGCGCTGGGCGGGGCGGTTGTCGGCTGGATTCTGGGCATGGTGAATTACCTGCCTAACCAGCCAACCCAGTCCGCGTCGGTGCTCGGCACCATCAACGCGCTATTCACCCTCATTCCCTCGGTGCTGTTTATCGCCATGGCGCTGCTGTTGTTCCTCTACAAACTTAACAGCCGCACGGTCTACGGCATTGCCCGCGAGCTTGCCGCTAAACGCCAGGTACGCGATGAAGCGCCGTCACTCGCCCCCGCAACTCAGGAGTAACGCATGTCTATTTATAAGGATGCCCATCGCCCGGTTAACGAACGCGTAGCCGATCTCCTCTCCCGCATGACGCCAGAAGAAAAGTTTGCCCAGATGCACGCCTGGTGGCTGATTTTGTCGAGCGACGGCAACCACCGCGAGCGTACCGATTTAAGCGATGAATTTGCAGGCGTAACGGAGCAGGCCGGCTTAAGCGACAGGATCAAGTTTGGCATTGGGCAGATTACCCGGCCGCTCGGCACGCATATCGTCGATGCCAAAGAAGGCGTGCGTGCCGCGAATCGCCTGCAGAAAACCCTGGTGGAAGAAACCCGGCTCGGCATTCCCGCGCTGTTTCACGAGGAGTGTCTGGTTGGGCTGTTGTGCAAGGACGCGACCCTGTTTCCGTCGTCGCTAAACTACGGCTCAACCTGGGACCCGGAGCTTATCGAACGCGCGGCGGCCGCGATCGGCGAGGAAGCCCGCTCGACGGGCTGCCACCAGGGTTTAGCCCCGGTTCTGGACGTTTCGCGCGACGTGCGCTGGGGCCGCACGGAAGAAACCTTCGGCGAAGATCCGTGGCTGGTGGGCATGATGGCGACCCACTACGTGAAAGGCCTGCAGGGCAAAAAGCGCGATCTGCTGGCGACGCTTAAGCACTACGTTGGGCACTCCTTCAGCGAGGGCGCGCGCAACCACGCGCCGGTGCATCTTGGCTTCTGCGAGCTTAACGACACCTTCCTGCTGCCGTTTGAGATGGCGGTGAAGCTGGCGAACGCCGGTTCCGTCATGCCTGCCTACCACGATATCGATAACCAGCCGGGCCATTCCGACGCGTTCCTGCTGACTACCGTGCTGCGCGAGCGGTGGGGCTTCGACGGGCTGATCGTTGCGGATTATGGCGGCGTTAGCCTGCTGCACCAGCACCACGGCGTGTCGCACGATGCCGCCGAATCCGCCGCGCTTGCGTTTAACGCGGGACTCGACGTCGAGCTGCCGAAAGACGACTGCGCCCGCCACCTGGCGCAGGCCGTCGAGCGTGGGCTGATTGGCATGGAGAAAATTGATGAAATCGTGGCGCGCGTGCTGAAAGAAAAATTCCGCCTGGGCCTGTTCGAACACCCTTACTGCGACGAGGGCGGGGTAGCGCTGCAAAGCGAATCCACGGTGCGCATCGCGCGGGAAGTGGCGACGCGCTCCATTACGCTGCTTGAGAACGACGGCACGCTGCCGCTAAAAGGCAAGCCGCGCGTGGCCGTGGTTGGGCCAACGGCAGACGATCCTCTGGCGCTGCTGAGCGGCTACAGCTTCCCGGTGCATCTGATCATCAGCGATATGCTCGAGCAGACTTCGCAGGTCGTGACGCCGCTTGCGGCGCTGCGCGAAAGGTTCGGCCACGACAATGTCCGCTACGCCAAAGGCTGCCATATCATTGAAAAACGCATGGCGGGCGCGCCGGTGTTCCCCGGTGAAAGCGCGGGCAAACCCATGCAGAAGTCGCCGGTGTCGCTCGATACCAGCCTTATCCCCGAAGCGGTAAAAGTAGCGTCGCAAAGCGACGTGGTGGTGCTGTGCGTGGGGGATTTGTCCGGCCTGTTCCAGAGCGGCACGGTTGGCGAAGGTTCAGATACCGACAGCCTGACGCTGCCGGGCGTGCAGCAGCAGCTGCTTGACGAACTGCTGGCAACCGGCAGGCCGGTTGTGGTGGTGATGACGGGCGGGCGTCCCTATAACCTGGGCGGGCAGGAAGAGAATGTGGCCGCCCTGCTGATGGCCTGGGCGCCGGGGCAGGAGGGCGGGCACGCCATTGCCGATGTGCTCACCGGGCAGGCTGAACCCGGCGGGCGGCTGGTGGTATCGGTGCCGAAAAGCGCGGGTGCCATGCCCTACTACTACAACCACAAGCTGAAAAGCGGCGGCACGCCGTTCGCCTTCCATTTCGGGTCGCGTTACCCGTTTGGCTATGGCAAAACCTGGACAACCTTCGAATATGGGGCGCTGAAGCTGGCGGCCGATACGGTGCCAAACGACGGCGGAGAGGTCTGCGCGAGCGTTACCGTGACCAACAGCGGGAGCGAGCCGGGGAGTGAGGTTGTGCAGCTTTATGTTCACGACAGGGTCGCCTCCCAGGTGCGCCCGGTTCAGGAGCTAAAGGCCTTCCAGCGCGTCCACCTTAAGCCCGGCGAAAGCGCGGAGCTGACGTTTATCGTCCCCACCGACATGCTCAACTTCACGCGCCGTAACGGGGATCGCGTGGTTGAACCTGGCGAATTTGACATTCAGGTTGGCGCATCGAGCGGGGATATCCGCAGCGCGGCGGTGGCAAGGGTTAGCGGTGAAACGCGGGTCATCGACGGTAAATGGCGGATGGTGAGCCACTGCGAGGTGAAACGGTAAATTTTTGGCCCTCTCGTTTGGGAGGGCCAAAATTAACGTCAGTAATCAATGCCAAGCTGCGCCTTCACTCCGGCATCAAACGCATGCTTAACCGGGCGTAATTCGCTGACCGTGTCGGCGAGGTCGAGAATATCCCTGTGGCAGCCGCGCCCGGTGACAATCACGGTTTGACCCGCAGGGCGTTGCTTCAGCGCCGTCAGCACTTCTTCAAGCGGCAGATAATCGTAGGCCACCATGTAGGTAATTTCGTCCAGAATGACCATATCAAGCCGTTCGTCCGCCAACATGCGCCTGGCGTGCTGCCAGACTTCGAGGCAGGCCTGGGTATCGGTTTCGCGGTTCTGGGTTTCCCAGGTGAAGCCGGTCGCCATGACCTGAAACTCTACGCCGTGCGGCTCCAGAAGATTACGCTCGCCGTTGGGCCACTGTCCTTTAATGAACTGAATGACGCCGACCTTTTTGCCGTGCCCTACGGCACGGGTTGCGGTGCCAAAGGCCGCCGTGGTTTTACCTTTCCCGTTGCCGGTGAAAACGATCAAAATACCGCGTTCGTCCTGCGCCGCTTCGATTCGGGCGTCAACCTTCTCTTTCTGGCGCTGGGCCCGCTGCTGGTAACGATCGTCGCTCATTCGGAAATTCCTGGTTTACGGTTAGGCTGGGCATCAAAACTCATGCCGGTTTTACGACGGCTGTCATCGCCCATCAGCCACAGGTAGAGCGGCATCAGGTCGCGGGGCGTTTTCAGCTTATTGGGATCTTCCGTTGGGAAAGCGCTGGCGCGCATGGCGGTGCGCGTACCGCCTGGGTTGATGCAGTTCACGCGCAGGTTTTGCTGCTTATATTCTTCGGCCAGCACCTGCATCATGCCTTCGGTGGCGAATTTCGAGGCCGCGTAGGCACCCCAGCCCGCACGGCCCTGGCGGCCCACGCTTGAGCTGGTAAACACCAGCGAGCCGGAATCAGACTTCAACAGCAGGGGCAGCAGGGCCTGAGTCAGGAAGAAGGTGGCGTTGACGTTGACCTGCATAACATTTTGCCAGGTTTGCGGATCCTGCTGGTCCATTGGCATGACGTCGCCCAAGAAGCCCGCATTGTGCAGCACGCCGTCAAGACGCGGCACCAGCCCGGAAAGCGTCTGGGCAAGCTGCTGGCAGTCCTCCGGCGTGGCGGTGAGTAAATCCAGAATGAACCAGTGCGGCGAGCTGCCGTTGAGCTGGTTTAGCTCTTGCGCTACGGCGCGGAGCTTGTCTTCGTTGCGGCCAAGCAGAATGACCTCGGCACCGTAGCGGGCGTAGGTTAGCGCCGCCTCGCGGCCTATGCCGTCGCTCGCGCCGGTGATCAGAATAATGCGGTTTTGCAGCAGGTCGATTTTCGGTTGGTAATGCAAAATTAACTCCTCGCGCGATGCAGTCAGGTGCTCACGTCTTATTTCTCGTGGTTTTTGATACACGGGGTTTTATGCCTGAAAGGAGGGGGGATTTCAATCAGCCATCAGGAGACATTACCTTTGGTTAACATTTTGCAAAAGTTTCGTCGATTTAAATCGATTCGGGAACGCATCCCGCAGCGTATATAGTTGGTGAGAGACGTGGATGGCCCGCTCGGGTACACTCCATGGGTTAATGTATGCTCTGAGAGAAAGGCGGAAGACGTGGATTTTATTGCGAATTATGGATTGTTTCTGGCGAAAATTGTCACCGTTGTCGTCGCGATTGCAGCAGTTGTCATCCTGGTGGTGAATGCAGCCCAGCGCAAAAAACATCAGCGCGGCGAACTGCGGCTGACCAATTTAAGCGAACAGTATAAGGAGATGCGCGAGGATATGCAGGTTGCGCGTCTTGACCATCATCAGCAAAAGCTATGGCATAAGGGTCAGAAGAAGAAGGACAAACTTGAGGCAAAACAGGCTAAAGCTCGTGCAAAGCGTGGTGAAACGGTCAGTTCTGACAAGCCGACGCTGTATGTGCTGGATTTTAAAGGCAGTATGGATGCCCATGAAGTCACTTCCCTGCGGGAAGAGATCACCGCCGTTTTAGCGGTGATCAAGCCGGAAGATGAAGTCCTGCTACGCCTGGAAAGCCCGGGCGGCGTGGTGCACGGCTATGGCCTGGCGGCATCGCAGCTCCAGCGCCTGCGTGAAAGCAAAGTGCGCCTTACCGTAGCGGTTGATAAGGTAGCCGCAAGCGGCGGTTATATGATGGCCTGCGTGGCGGATCGTATCGTCGCCGCTCCTTTTTCTATTATTGGCTCTATCGGCGTGGTGGCGCAGGTGCCAAACTTCCACCGCTTGTTAAAGCGTAACGACATCGACATCGAGCTGCACACCGCCGGGCAGTACAAACGCACCCTTACGCTGTTTGGTGAAAACACCGAGCAGGGGCGTGAGAAGTTCCGCGAAGACCTCAACGAAACCCATCTTCTCTTTAAGCAGTTTGTTCATGACATGCGTCCAATATTGGACATCGATTCCGTGGCTACCGGCGAGCATTGGTACGGTCTGCAGGCCAAAGAGAAAGGGCTGGTAGATGAGGTTAGCACCAGCGACGATCTGCTGATCGGCATGATGAAAAATCATGAAGTGATCGGCGTGCGCTACGCGCAGCGTAAGAAAATGATGGATCGCTTTACGGGGAGTGCTGCAAACAGCCTCGACCGCCTGCTTTTACGCTGGTGGCAGCGTGGTGAAAAGCCGCTATTGTAATAAGAGAGTCTGATGAATCGTGCGGCAATCAGTGCGCCGCACAAATCAATTCATCGTCGTAGGGAAACGCCGCAAATCAAAGCGAGGCCAATGGCCTCGCTGTTTGTTTAGTCCTGCAGGTGATATTTTTCGGAAAGCAGATGGGCGAGGTGTTTAAACATATTAAATACCGCAGTGCTTTTGCCCGTCGGTAGGCCTTGCTCATCCAGGAAATATTCACCGCTAAAGACCAGCACGCCGTTCTTCTGCTCAACGCCCGTGGCTTTCATTCCGTGCATAAAATCTTCATGCTCACGAATGATTTTATTGGCCTCGGCGAGGAGCGTTTCACGGTCAATGGGTTGAGTTGTAGATTGCATGTTATTTCCTCCATAAAAACTGGCGCTAGTGTACGTCCACACGGCGGTTAAGGGCAATATCTCCCTGTAAACCCCCTGAGCGCAAAAAAGTTAACCATGCTGGCGGGAATCCGTTTTGCATGCTAATAAAGTTGCGTATCGGATTTTATCAGGTAGAGTGTGACGCTTTCGCAAATCTGGCAACGGAATTGCTTGACATTCAACCAAACTTCCGTCGTGCTATGTCACCTGCATGAAAGGCTCGGTATCTCAATCACCTGCGTTTTGTCCTGCTTTCCGGACCGGTGTTTGTAAAAAGGGTTGATCTCCAAAGACGCTGTCGCAATATAAAAAAGGCGCACCGTCACAGGAGATTAAGACTGCGTGCGACGTATTCTGGATGAATTAAATAGGTAAAGGTGAATATGGGTAAAGCTCTCGTCATCGTTGAGTCCCCGGCAAAAGCCAAAACGATCAACAAATATCTCGGAAATGACTATGTGGTTAAGTCCAGCGTAGGTCATATCCGCGATTTGCCGACCAGTGGATCAACCACCAAGAAGAGCGCTGACTCTGCCTCCACCAAAACGACCAAAAAGGTCAAAAAGGATGAACGCGGCGCGCTCGTAAACCGTATGGGAGTCGATCCCTGGCACAGCTGGGAAGCCCAGTACGAAGTGCTGCCGGGCAAAGAAAAGGTGGTTTCAGAACTGAAATCCCTTGCTGAAAAAGCCGACCATATCTATCTCGCAACCGACCTTGACCGCGAAGGGGAGGCCATCGCATGGCACCTGCGGGAAGTGATCGGGGGTGATGAATCGCGTTATAGCCGCGTGGTGTTTAACGAAATCACCAAAAACGCTATTCAACAGGCATTTGAAAAACCGGGCGAGCTGAATATCGACCGCGTTAACGCTCAGCAGGCGCGTCGCTTTATGGACCGCGTGGTGGGTTACATGGTTTCTCCGCTGCTGTGGAAAAAAATTGCCCGCGGCCTGTCTGCCGGTCGTGTGCAGTCCGTTGCCGTGCGCCTTGTGGTTGAGCGCGAGCGTGAAATCAAAGCGTTCGTACCGGAAGAGTTCTGGGAAATTGATGCCAATTTGGCAACGCCTAAAGGCGACAATTTGCCGGTTCAGGTGAGTCACCATAAAGACAAGCCTTTCCGCCCGGTCAACCGCGAGCAGACGATGGCCGCGGTCAGCGAGCTTGAAAAAGCCCGTTATTCCGTGCTTGAGCGTGAAGATAAGCCGACCAGCAGCAAGCCTGGCGCGCCGTTTATTACCTCCACGCTGCAGCAGGCTGCCAGCACCCGTCTTGGTTTTGGCGTGAAAAAAACCATGATGATGGCGCAGCGTCTGTACGAAGCCGGTCACATCACCTACATGCGTACTGACTCCACTAACCTCAGCCAGGACGCGGTGAGCATGGTGCGTGGTTACATTGAGGAAAACTTCGGCAAGAAATATCTGCCGGCCAATGCTAACCAGTACGCCAGTAAAGAAAACTCGCAGGAAGCGCACGAAGCGATTCGTCCTTCCGACGTGGGCGTGGTTGCTGAATCCCTGAAAGATATGGAAGCCGACGCGCAGAAACTCTACCAGCTTATCTGGCGGCAGTTTGTGGCCTGTCAGATGACGCCTGCGCAGTACGACTCCACAACGCTTACCGTGGAAGCAGGCGACTACCGCCTGAAAGCGCGTGGCCGCATCCTGCGCTTCGACGGCTGGACGAAAGTCATGCCTGCGCTGCGTAAGGGTGATGAAGATCGCATTCTGCCAGCCGTAAGCAAGGGCGATGTGATGTCGCTTATCGAGCTGACGCCGGGCCAGCACTTCACCAAACCACCGGCTCGCTTTAGCGAAGCATCGCTGGTTAAAGAGCTGGAAAAACGCGGTATCGGCCGTCCGTCAACGTACGCATCTATCATCTCCACTATCCAGGATCGTGGCTATGTACGCGTGGAGAACCGTCGTTTTTACGCCGAGAAAATGGGCGAGATCGTCACCGACCGTCTGGAAGAAAACTTCCGCGAGCTGATGAACTACGACTTTACCGCGCAGATGGAAAACAACCTCGACCAGGTTGCCAATAACCAGGCCGAGTGGAAAGGCGTGCTGGACGAATTCTTCAGCGACTTTAGCGGCCAGCTTGAAAAAGCCGAGCAGGACCCGGAAGAAGGCGGCATGCGCCCGAACCAGATGGTGCTCACCAGCATCGACTGCCCGACCTGCGGCCGTAAGATGGGTATTCGTACCGCCAGCACCGGGGTGTTCCTCGGCTGTTCTGGCTACGCGCTGCCGCCGAAAGAGCGCTGCAAAACCACCATTAACCTGGTGCCGGAAAACGAAGTGCTCAACGTGCTGGAAGGCGATGACGCGGAAACCAACGCCCTGCGCGCAAAACGCCGCTGTGCAAAATGCGGCACGGCGATGGACAGCTACCTCATCGATCCAAAACGCAAGCTGCACGTGTGCGGGAACAACCCAACCTGTGACGGCTACGAAATCGAAGAGGGCGAGTTCCGCATCAAGGGCTATGACGGCCCAATCGTTGAGTGCGAAAAATGTGGCTCCGAAATGCACCTGAAAATGGGACGTTTCGGTAAGTATATGGCCTGCACCAACGACGATTGCAAAAACACGCGTAAGATCCTGCGTAACGGCGAAGTTGCTCCACCGAAGGAAGATCCGGTTCCGTTACCAGAACTTCCTTGCGAAAAATCGGACGCCTACTTTGTGCTGCGCGACGGCGCTGCGGGCGTATTCCTGGCTGCGAACACTTTCCCTAAATCGCGTGAAACCCGCGCGCCGTTAGTGGAAGAGCTGTACCGCTTCCGCGATCGCCTGCCGGAAAAACTGCGCTATCTGGCCGACGCGCCGCAGCAGGATGCTGACGGTAATAAATCCGTTGTTCGCTTCAGTCGCAAGACCAAGCAGCAATACGTTTCCTCCGAGAAAGACGGTAAAGCGACCGGCTGGTCCGCCTTCTTCGTCGACGGAAAATGGGTTGAAGGGAAAAAGTAATTTCCTGAACTAACCTAAAACCGGGGCTTGCGCTCCGGTTTTTTTATATCTTCTTATATAACCTCTTTATTATTTTTTCTTTCCATCTATACAGAGAAGATATAACTGATATAGTGTTTTTATCCCGTACCCTTTAAATTTTATCGCGTCTGACTCCCCGCACCGCCTGCGTCTGGGGCGTTTTGACCTGGATGGCAAGTCATGAAACTACAGCAGCTTCGTTACATCGTTGAGGTGGTCAACCACAATCTTAACGTCTCGTCGACGGCGGAAGGGCTCTACACTTCTCAGCCGGGGATCAGTAAGCAGGTGCGCATGCTCGAAGACGAGCTGGGCATTCAGATTTTTGCGCGCAGCGGCAAGCATCTGACGCAGGTTACGCCAGCCGGGCAGGAGATTATCCGCATCGCCCGTGAAGTGCTCTCTAAGGTCGATGCCATCAAGTCCGTGGCGGGCGAACACACCTGGCCTGATAAAGGCTCGCTGTACGTCGCCACGACGCATACCCAGGCGCGTTACGCCTTGCCAAGCGTAATTAAAGGTTTTATCGAGCGCTACCCGCGCGTTTCGCTGCATATGCACCAGGGCTCGCCTACGCAGATTGCGGAAGCCGTCTCCAAGGGTAATGCAGATTTTGCGATTGCCACCGAGGCGCTGCACCTGTACGACGATTTAGTGATGCTGCCGTGCTACCACTGGAACCGTTCAATTGTCGTTACCCCGGAGCACCCGCTGGCTTCCAAAGAGTCCGTGACCATTGAGGAGCTGGCTCAGTATCCGCTGGTCACCTATACCTTTGGCTTCACCGGCCGTTCCGAGCTGGATACCGCGTTTAACCGCGCGGGCCTGACGCCGCGCATTGTCTTTACCGCCACCGATGCGGACGTCATTAAAACCTACGTGCGCCTGGGATTAGGGGTCGGGGTGATCGCCAGCATGGCGGTTGACCCGGTTTCCGACCCGGACCTGGTGCGTATCGAAGCCCAGGGCGTATTCAGCCACAGCACCACTAAAATCGGCTTCCGCCGCAGCACCTTCCTGCGCAGCTATATGTATGATTTCATTCAGCGCTTTGCCCCGCATCTGACGCGTGACGTGGTGGATACCGCCGTGGCGCTGAGGTCGAATGAAGATATCGAGGCGATGTTCAAAGATATTAAATTACCCGCTAAATAATTAGCCGGTCGCTTCTTCGTCCGGAGAAGCGACCTTTGTTTTGCGCTCAATAATACGAATTAGACTCATCCCCATTATTCCCCCGCACTTTATATAAGCCCTATAATAACAAAGGTTAATCTGTCGCAATTAAGAGACAGGCGTAGATAATAATTAACCGTAACGCAAATTCGGCACTTCAATAACTTATTTCACGTCAAAAGATTAAATCTTTTACTGTAAACAGTGCGCAAATTTGCTGGCTTTTGCGCTAGAGTTTCTTTAGGATTAATCCCAACGGACGATTACTTATACCGATTGTTAGCAGGTTAATGATAAGTGGTGTCGATTGTATGAGGTTAGCAATGCCTTCAGGAAGTGAAGAACCGCAAAGGGATCCCGAGCTTAAACGCAAAGCCTGGCTGGCGGTCTTTCTTGTTTCAGGCCTGTTCTGGCTAGTAGTAGCGCTGGTCGCCTGGCACTATTGGAGCTGAACATGGCAATCCAGGGGCAGGTTGTGCAGCCAAAACCCGTGTGTCAGAAAGATGACAACGCGGTTCAGGAGCGGCAGGGGGGTAAAATCGTCCCGCCGGAGTCCTGGAAGCTCAGCAAACAGCAGCAGGAATTTATCGATCTGTTTTCGACAGACGATCACAAAAAACAATAAACTTTCATTTTATTTACGTTTAATTAACTTGCGGTCGGTCACACTTCTTATTAACCGCGGTTAACAATGTTCGACTTAATAACTACACACGGCAATATTCTTCGCGACTGATTATTCAGCCGCATTGCATAACGCAAATAAAGAGTAATGCCTATGATAAATCACAGCAGTATTAAATACTGGTCATGGCTTGGGGCTTTCACCGTTTCGGTATTGTTCTGGGCACAGCTGATCGCGACCCTGGTCAACTAATCTCAAACGCCCTGGCTTCCCCGCCGGGGCGTTTTTCATTTCCCACGCCTGAACCCCGTAAACAGCTCGATTTGTCAATTCGGGTTGTTATCAAAACGTTACATCTTCTTTGTGTTATCTTTAATAGTGACCCTGAATTCAATCGGGGCAATCGCTATCCCTGGTCATAAAGGAGGAGCTATGTCGTTAACCCTACGAGAAGCCAGCAAGGACACGCTGCAGGCGCTGGATAAAACCTATCACTATTACAGCCTGCCGCTGGCATCTAAGGAGCTTGGGGATATCACCCGTTTACCCAAGTCGCTAAAAGTCTTACTCGAAAATATGCTGCGCTGGCAGGATGAAGATTCAGTTACTCAGGACGATATCCACGCGCTGGCCGGCTGGCTGAAAAACGCCCATGCCGATCGCGAAATCGCGTACCGCCCGGCGCGCGTGTTAATGCAGGATTTTACCGGCGTGCCCGCCGTGGTGGATTTGGCCGCCATGCGCGAAGCCGTTAAGCGCCTCGGCGGCGACGTCGCCAAAGTTAACCCGCTTTCCCCCGTCGACCTTGTCATCGACCACTCCGTCACCGTCGACCATTTTGGCGATGACGACGCCTTTGAAGAAAACGTCCGTCTGGAAATGGAGCGTAACCACGAGCGTTATGTCTTCCTGCGCTGGGGCCAGCAGGCGTTCAGCCGTTTCAGCGTCGTGCCGCCGGGCACCGGCATTTGCCACCAGGTGAACCTGGAATACCTCGGTAAAGCGGTGTGGAGCGAAATGCAGGGCGACGAGCTTGTCGCCTTCCCGGATACTTTGGTGGGCACTGATTCGCACACCACGATGATTAACGGCCTCGGCGTGCTGGGGTGGGGCGTCGGTGGTATCGAAGCGGAAGCCGCCATGCTCGGCCAGCCGGTTTCAATGCTTATCCCTGACGTGGTCGGCTTTAAGCTTGACGGCAAGCTGCGTGAAGGGATCACCGCGACCGACCTCGTCCTGACGGTGACCCAGATGCTGCGCAAGCACGGCGTTGTCGGTAAGTTTGTGGAATTTTACGGAGACGGGCTGGATACGCTGCCGCTGGCGGACCGCGCCACCATCGCCAACATGGCGCCGGAATATGGCGCAACCTGCGGCTTCTTCCCAATTGACGGCGTCACGCTTGATTACATGCGTCTGAGCGGGCGCAGCGAAGATCAGATTGCGCTGGTCGAGGCGTATGCCAAAGCGCAGGGCATGTGGCGTAATACGGGCGATGAGCCGGTGTTTACCAGCACCTTGTCGCTGGATATGAATGAAGTGGAGGCGAGCCTCGCCGGGCCGAAACGCCCGCAGGATCGTGTGCCGTTGGGCGATGTGCCTAAGGCATTCAACGCCAGCAACGAACTTGAGTTGAATACGACCCACAAAGATCGCGCGCCGGTGGATTACACCCTTGGCGGCCGCGAGTATCAATTGCCGGATGGTGCCGTCGTTATTGCCGCCATTACCTCGTGTACCAACACCTCCAACCCGAGCGTGCTGATGGCCGCCGGCCTGCTGGCGAAAAAAGCCCTGACGCTCGGCCTGAAGCGCCAGCCGTGGGTTAAGGCCTCTCTGGCACCCGGTTCGAAAGTCGTTTCCGACTATCTGGCGAAGGCCAGGCTCACGCCGTACCTTGACGATCTCGGCTTTAACCTCGTCGGCTACGGCTGCACCACCTGTATCGGCAACTCCGGCCCGCTGCCGGACCCCATCGAGCAGGCGATCAAAAAAGGCGATCTTACCGTTGGGGCCGTGCTTTCCGGCAACCGTAACTTCGAGGGGCGCATCCACCCGCTGGTGAAAACCAACTGGCTGGCCTCACCGCCGCTGGTGGTGGCCTATGCGCTAGCCGGTAACATGAACGTCAACCTGATGACTGACCCGCTGGGGCACGACCGGAAAGGCGATCCGGTTTATCTGAAAGACATCTGGCCGAGCAATCAGGAAATCGCCAACGCGGTAGCCCAGGTCTCTACCGAAATGTTTAACAAAGAATACGCGGAAGTGTTCGAAGGCACGCCCGAGTGGCGCAGCATCGAAGTCGACCGCTCGGACACCTACGGCTGGCAGGATGATTCCACCTACATCCGCCTGTCGCCGTTCTTTGATGATATGGAGGCGGAGCCAAAGCCGGTCGAAGATATTCACGGCGCACGCGTGCTGGCGATGCTTGGGGATTCCGTCACCACCGACCACATCTCACCGGCCGGCAGCATTAAGCCCGACAGCCCGGCGGGGCGCTACCTCCTGAACCACGGCGTCGAGCGCAAAGAGTTTAACTCCTACGGTTCGCGTCGCGGCAACCATGAAGTGATGATGCGCGGCACCTTCGCCAACATTCGTATCCGCAACGAAATGGTTCCCGGCGTAGAGGGTGGCATGACGCGCCTGGTGCCCGGTGACGAAGTGATGTCAATTTACGACGCGGCGATGCGCTACCAGAAGAAAAACATCCCGCTGGCGGTTATCGCCGGGAAAGAGTACGGCTCCGGCTCAAGCCGCGACTGGGCGGCGAAAGGGCCGCGCCTGCTTGGCGTGCGGGTCGTTATTTCCGAATCCTTCGAACGTATCCACCGCTCCAACCTGATCGGTATGGGGATACTGCCGCTGGAGTTCCCGGAGGGCGTAACGCGCAAAACGCTGGGGCTGACGGGGGATGAAACCATTGATATCAGCGGGCTGGACTCGCTGACGCCGGGCGCAACGGTGCCGGTGACGTTGTCACATGCCGACGGACGCAAAGAGGTGATTGACTGCCGCTGTCGTATCGATACCGGAAACGAGCTTACCTATTTCCGTAACGACGGCATTTTGCATTACGTGATCCGTAATATGCTGAAGTAACTCTAAAACTTCACGCCCCCGCTTCCGGGGGCGTTTTTAATGCGTTATTCGGAAAGCAAATGGCCCATTTTCGCCGCTTTGGTATCCAGATAATGCGCGTTCTTCGGATTGCGCCCGACGATAAGCGGCACGCGCTCGACGATGTTAATTCCGGCTTCGCTCAGAATTTCCACCTTCTTAGGGTTGTTCGTCAGCAGGCGAACGGCGTCGACGCCCAGCAGCTTAAACATATCCGCACACAGCGTGAAGTCGCGCTCGTCCGCCGCGAAGCCCAGCTGATGGTTCGCTTCCACCGTATCGTAACCCTTGTCCTGCAGGGCGTAGGCGCGAATTTTGTTCAGCAGGCCAATGTTACGACCTTCCTGACGGTGATAAAGCAGCACGCCGCGACCTTCTTCGGCAATGTGCGACAGGGCCGCTTCAAGCTGGAAGCCGCAGTCGCAGCGCAGGCTAAAGAGCGCGTCGCCCGTCAAACACTCTGAGTGGACGCGAGCCAGAACGGATTCGTCCCCGGTAATATCACCAAAAACCAGGGCTACGTGGTCCTGCCCGGTTGCCAGTTCTTCAAAACCCACCATCAGGAAATCGCCCCATGGGGTTGGCAGTTTGGCTTCTGCCACACGTTTAAGCTGCATGTGATTCTCCAGGTACTTATTTTTGACGCCTTACGCGCCTGCCAGCTTTCTGGCTTGTGCAAATATCATCGGCTATTTTGCCACAACGCAGAACACTTCGCCTAATTGGCTGGGCGGTCGGCTATTTTTACTCTTTGATGATGCGCCCGTTTACCCTCCCGTGCACTTTTTCGGTTATCCTTGAAGGACTTTGACTTTTAAGGAGAAACGATGCGAGCGATTGCAAAACGACTGGCGGTGGGCACGGGACTGCTGTTAATCATGCCGTTAACCGTTTGGCTTTCCGGCTGGCACTGGGCTCCGGGCGGCAACAGCGCCTGGCTCAAGGCGATGTACTGGGTAACCGAAACCGTCACCCAGCCCTGGGGGATCATCACCCACGTTCTGCTTTGCGGATGGTTTTTATGGTGTCTGCGGTTTCGCCTCAAGGCCGCGATTATGCTATTCGCCATACTTGCCGCCGCGATCCTCATCGGCCAAACGCTTAAATCGGCTATCAAAGATCGGGTACAGGAACCGCGCCCGTTTGTCGTCTGGCTTGAAAAAACGCAGCATATTCCCACCGATGAGTTCTACAATTTAAAACGCAAGCAGCGCAGTGAACTGGTGAAAAACCAACTCGCCAATCACCCGGAAGTTCCGGGCTGGCTCCATCTGCACTGGCAAAAAGAGACCGGCTTCGCGTTTCCTTCCGGGCATACGATGTTTGCCGCCAGCTGGGCATTATTAGGCGTTGGGCTGCTTTGGCCACGTCGACGCACCATAACCATCGTTTTACTGCTGGTTTGGGCTACGAGCGTCATGGGTAGCAGGCTGCTGCTCGGCATGCACTGGCCGCAGGATCTCATCGTCGCCACGCTGCTGTCCGGATTGCTGGTCTCACTGGCGACCTGGCTTGCGCAAAAATTCTGTGGCCCGCTCGCTCCGCCGCCGCAAGAAGCTGAAGAAATAGCCGAAAGGAACGAAGAGCCTTGAGATTCTTGATTTAAGCCCCATTTCTTATGAATTGGACGTCGCTAATGGATTCCCCGGACTCACCGGAAATGGTAATTTATACCGTTGAAAGCATTAGGGCATAACCGTCGCGTACGACCACATAACGGGAAGTAATGTGAAATATTTATTCATTTTCTTACTGGTGCTAGCGATCTTTGTGGTATCCGTCACCTTAGGTGCGCAAAACGATCAGGTAGTGAACTTCAATTATTTGCTGGCTCAGGGTGAATATCGCGTCTCCACATTACTGGCGACCCTGTTTGCCGCGGGCTTTATCATCGGCTGGCTGATTTGCAGCCTGTTCTGGCTGCGCGTGCGCCTTTCGCTTGCGCGCGCCGAACGTAAAATTAAGCGTCTTGAGCAGCAGGTCACCACGGAACCCGTCGTGCCAGTCTCCACTGTTCCGGCCGTGAAGGAATAACAGGCCATGCTGGAACTGCTGTTTCTGTTGTTGCCCGTGGCCGCCGCTTACGGCTGGTACATGGGCCGCAGAAGTGCACATCAGGATAAACAACAGGAAGCTAACCGGCTGTCCCGCGATTACGTCGCCGGGGTCAACTTCCTGCTGTCTAACCAGCAGGATAAAGCGGTCGATCTCTTCCTTGATATGCTCAAAGAAGACACCAGCACCGTTGAAGCGCACCTTACTCTGGGCAACCTTTTCCGCTCGCGTGGCGAGGTCGATCGTGCAATCCGTATCCACCAGTCCCTGATGGAAAGCGCCTCGCTGACCTATGAACAGCGCCTGCTCGCCGTACAGCAGTTGGGCCGCGATTACATGGCCGCCGGCCTGTACGACAGGGCAGAAGACATGTTCGCGCAGCTGGTGGATGAAACAGACTTCCGCGTTGGCGCGCTTTCGCAGCTGCTGCAAATTCACCAGGCAACCAGCGACTGGCAGAAAGCGATCGACGTCGCCGAACGCCTCGTCAAACTCGGCAAAGACAAACAGCGTACCGAAATCGCCCACTTCTATTGCGAGCTCGCCCTACAGCTGATGGGCAGTGACGATCTCGACCGCGCCATGTCGCTGCTTAAAAAGGGCGCCGCGGCCGACAAAAACTGTGCCCGCGTTTCCATCATGATGGGGCGCATCTTCATGGCGAAGGGCGAATACGCCAAAGCCGTGGAAACGCTCCAGCGCGTTATCGATCAGGACAGCGAGCTGGTCAGCGAAACTCTGGAAATGCTCCAGGTCTGCTTCCAACAGCTGAACAAGCCGGAGGAGTGGGAAGCCTTCCTCAAACGCTGCGTTGAAGAAAACACCGGTGCCGTGGCCGAGCTGATGCTCGCGGGTATTCTGGAGCAAAAAGAAGGGCCGGAAACCGCACAGGTTTATATCAATCGTCAGCTGCAACGCCACCCGACGATGCGCGTATTCCACCGGCTGATTGACTACCATCTGCAGGAAGCGGAAGAAGGGCGCGCAAAAGAAAGCCTTATCGTGCTGCGCGATATGGTCGGCGAACAGGTGCGCACCAAGCCGCGCTACCGCTGCCAGAAGTGCGGCTTCACCGCGTTTACCATGTACTGGCACTGCCCGTCGTGCCGCGCCTGGTCAACGGTGAAACCGATTCGCGGTCTGGACGGACAGTAAGCAGCGCTCAGGCGCTGTTTTTTAAAAAGTCCGCACTTTAGTTACAACATACTTGTCTATTTGTTTTTCTCCTTACCTCCAACTCCGAGTACGAATTGTCTGGCAGGGTGCAATGGCAACTGTAAATTTGCCGGGGCGGCGGGTAGAATGCTTGCCGTTTATCTTCGCGCCGCGCCGGTGCCCAACAGTCAGAAGGTTTAGCCATGAAATCAACCGCATCCTCCTCCTCCCGTGTTGCCACCGATTCGCCAATCGTCGTTGCGCTCGATTACGATAAGCGCGACGGCGCGCTGGCCTTTGTTGACCGTATCGACCCGCAGGACTGCCGCCTGAAAGTGGGCAAAGAGATGTTTACCCTGTTCGGGCCGCAGTTTGTTTCCGACCTTCAGCAGCGCGGTTTCGACGTCTTTCTCGACCTGAAATTCCATGATATCCCTAACACCACGGCCCGCGCGGTAGCCGCTGCGGCAGAGCTTGGCGTTTGGATGGTCAACGTTCACGCCAGCGGCGGGGCGCGAATGATGACGGCCGCCCGTGAAGCCCTGAACCCGTTCGGCAAAGATGCGCCGCTGCTGATTGCCGTAACGGTACTCACCAGCATGGAAGCAAGCGACCTGGCCGATCTGGGGATTATCTCAAGCCCGGCGGACTACGCGGAGCGCCTGGCTCGCCTGACGCAAAACTGCGGCCTGGACGGCGTAGTGTGTTCCGCCCATGAAGCTATTCGTTTTAAAAATGAGCTAGGCCAGGCCTTTAAGTTAGTCACGCCGGGTATCCGCCCGGCGGGCAGCGACGCGGGCGATCAGCGCCGCATCATGACGCCGATACAGGCGCAAACCGCAGGCGTGGATTATATGGTTATCGGACGTCCGATCACCCAATCCGCCGACCCGGCTCAAACGCTGCGTGATATCCGGGCCTCGCTGAAACAGGGAGCATAAAGGAGCATAAAAATGAAAGACAATAACAGCCGCCTGGTTTACTCCACGGAAACCGGGCGTATTGACGAGCCGAAGCCAGAAGCCGTGCGCCCTAAAGGCGACGGCGTGGTACGCATTCAGCGCCAGACCAGCGGGCGTAAAGGTAAGGGCGTCTGCCTGATCACCGGCATTGATGCGGATGATGCTACGCTTGCGAACATCGCGGCCGAGCTGAAAAAGAAATGCGGCTGCGGCGGAGCGGTGAAAGACGGCGTGATTGAAATCCAGGGCGATAAACGTGACCTGATTAAATCACTGCTGGAAGCCAAAGGCATGAAGGTAAAACTGGCGGGTGGCTGATAGCCTGTCGATAACGCAAATGATTAGGCCACGGTATTTACCGTGGCCTTTTTTTTGATTGCTGCCAGACCTGAAAGTCGAAACGTTTTTTAATTCGTCAAAGCGTATTAAGCCTTTGCTGGCATCCTGCCTTATTTGCCGACCTGGTGACCGATAACGCCACCTACCGCCGCGCCACCCAGCGTACCCAGGGTGCTGCCGTCGGTTAATACTGCGCCGCCCAGGGCACCGGCACCAGCACCAATCGCGGTGTTACGGTCGCGTTTGGACCAGTTTGAACAGGCGCTCAAAGACATAGCTACGGTAAGGGCCAGCATAACAGCGGCAATTTTTTTGTTATTTAAGGTCATAATACTTTCTCCTGAATTATTGATTCACGGACGTCAGTCTCCCTTTAAGTATAGTGGCTTAAGCGGAGATGCCGTGAAACTACGTAGCGATACAGACCTAAAAGATAACGCGGGTGATTATCACTTCCTGTTATATCGCCTGTAAATATTCTAATTTTTGCAGGGAATTACGACAGGTAAAAATTCTTAAAGGTCGGGCAGGATAAATCTGATAGCAAAGCTGCCTGTGAAACCCACAGACAGCCCGGAAATAAGCGGATTAGCTCAGGGGAAATTGCGGAACGATATCAACAAGCACGCCGCTTTCCTGCAGCTGCTGCTGAGCGACAGCGTTAAGACCGTCGTCGGTGATCACCCGGCTGAAACGGGAAATAGGCCCAAGCGTATAGGGGTGTGTTGCGCCAAACTTGCTGCTGTCGGTGAGAACAATCGCCTCGCTGGCTTTTTCCAGCACCGCGTTCACCACGTCGGCACGCATCATATCGCGGCCTGTGAAGCCGGTTTCAGGCAGGAAGCCATCGATCCCGATAAACGCCTTATTGAAATGCACCTGCTGGATAAACTGGCGCGTCAGCGGGCCGACCATGCTCTCGCTTTTCTTCTGATAAATTCCCCCCAGCAAAATCACTTCGCAATCCGTGTCCTTCAGCAGATGGGCGATATAGCCGCTCACGGTAATTAAAGTCACGCGCTTGTTGTCTGCGAGAGTACGGGCGAGAAGGGCGTTGCTGCTGCCGTTTTCGATAAACACCGTTTCCCCGTCGTTCACCAGTGAAGCGGCAAACTCCGCCAGGTTACGTTTGAGGGTGTAGTTGTTCATCATGCGCGTTTCTACGTCGTCGCTTTCCAGCGGAACGGCGTAGCCGTGGGCGCGTCGCAGGTAGCTGCGTTTTTCCAGAAGGTTGAGATCCTGACGGATAGTGACTTCGGAAACCCCGGTCGTTTTGGCGAGATCGGCCACGCTCATGCGGCCTTGATCAATCACCATCTGTAATATGATTTGTTGTCTGGAATTCATGTCAGCCAATTATGGGCGGTGGCCGCAGCCACCGCCAGAGTCGTCAAAGGGTATGTTCTGTTCGGGCTATAATATCATCCTGTGCGTCCGGAGATAAGGCTGTAAAGAATGCCGAGTAACCTGCTACACGCACCACCAAATCGCGATATTTATCAGGATGTTGTTTGGCATCCAGCAGGGTTTCACGGGAAACTATGTTGTATTGCACGTGCCAGCCCTTGTGCGCTTCGAAGAAGGTGCGCAGCATAAACATCAGCTTTTCACGGTCGCGCGGGTTATCCAGCGTGGAAGGATTCAGCTTCTGGTTCAGCAGCACGCCGCCCAAAATCTTGCTGGTAGGCAGCTTGCCCACGGAGCTAATCACCGCCGTTGGCCCCAGGCGGTCGGTGCCGGACGCCGGGCTTGCGCCTTCCGCCAGAGGCGTAGTGGCTTTACGTCCATCCGGCGTTGCCATGGTCGCCGCGCCAAACGGCACGTTAGCAGAAATGGATGACGTACCGGCGTAGTAGGTGCCGCCAATCGGGCCGCGTCCAAAGCGCGTATTGTGATACTGCTTCAGCTCGTCGATGTAGGTCTGGTAGGCGCGAGCCAGCAGCAGATCCACTTCGTCCTCGTCGTTACCGTATTTTGGCGCGCCGTTAATCAGACGCTGGCGAAGCTGCTCGCCGCTCAGGCCGTCAAAGTCATTGGCCAGCGCTTCCGCCAGCTGCTGTTGACCAATCGCGCCCTGCTCGAACACCAGCTTACGCACTGCCGCCAGGCTGTTGCCCAGGTTGGCGATCCCCACCTGCAGGCCGGAAACCCAGTCGTACTTCGCGCCGCCTTGCTTGATACTCTTGCCGCGTTCGATGCAGTCGTCTACCAGCGCAGAGCAGAGAATATCGTGCGCGTTCTCTTCCAGCACGGTATCCACCACGCATTCGATTTCGATAGATTTCTGCGTGTAGTAGCGAATCTGCTCGTCCCACGCGGTCATCACTTCATCGAAGTGGGTGAAGTTGCCTTCGGACAGCGCTTTTTCCTGCGGCAGGAATACCTTGCCGCTGGTGGCGTCGCGGCCGTGTTCCAGCGTCGCAAGCATTACGCGGGCAAAGTTAATAAAGCTCATGCCGGTGCAGCGGTAGCCCCACTTGCCGCCCACGGCGGTTTCGATGCAGCCGATTGCCGCATAGTCGTAAGCGTCTTCGCGGCTCACGCCCAGCTTGATGAACTCGTCGATCACGATCTCATCGTTGTTAAACGCAGGCATCCCGAAGCCGCAGCGAATCACCTGCACGCAGGCGTCGAGGAAGTCGTTGCTCATCCCGGCGTGGTAGCGCACGCTCAGATTTGGCTGCGTTGAGCGCAGCTGACCGCAGGATTCCAGCACCGCATAAGAGAGCGGGTTAACGGCGTCTACCGCTTCGCCATTGAGCAGCGTCTGGCCGCCGATGGTCACGTTCTGATACAGCGGGCTACCGGCGGAGGCTTTAGAGTGCGAGCCGGAACGGATTTTGTTCACTTCCAGCAGCTTCAGCCAGCAGCTTTGCAGCAGCTCGATTGCCTGCTCGCGGCCCAGGGTTTGCTCCAGCTCCACGTCGCGGCGATACCACGGATAGAGATACTGGTCGAGGCGGCCAAAGGAAACGGAGTGGCCGTTGGATTCAATTTGCAGCACCAGCTGCACGAAGTAGCTCAGCTGCAGCGCCTGCCAGAAGGATTTTGGCGGCTGGTGCGCGATGTGCTCGCAGTTTTCCGCCATCGCCAGCAGCTCGTCGCGGCGCTCGGTACGGGATTCTTTGCTCGCCATCTCTTTCGCCAGCGCGGCGTAGCGCAGAATATGGTCGCTCAGGGCGGCAAAAGTAATATCGATAGCTCTCAGGAACTGCTCTTTGTGCAGATCGTCCCAGTCGGTAAGGTGCAGGCGTTCGCGACGTTCGGCCACTTTTTTGCGCAGGCCGTCAAGGCCCAGCTCCAGCAGCAGCGGGAAGTTCACCGCCAGGTGCGCGTCGCCGGAGGTCATGTTGCCTTCAGCCTTGATTATGCCGGTTGCCAGCAGCGCTTTTTGCTCGTCGGTAAACATACCGTAGCAGCGATCCTGCACCGTCTGGCCTTTCCACCACGGGCAGATTTCGTGCATCACGGCTTTATCTTCGGCGGTGATAGAGAAACCCGCGCCCGGACGGTCGCCCAGCTCGTCGATCTCCGCTTCAATCCAGCCGACGGTATATTCCGGGAAGAACGGCGCGCCGCGCACGTGGCTTGCCTGGTTGCCGACAATCAGCTCGTCGTGCTTGATCCAGATAGTACGCTCGGCCAGGTGATGCGCCAGCGCCAGCGCACGACGCACCGGCAGCGGCTTGTCCTGATGCTGCTGATAAATCGCGGTGTAGTGCTGCGCGCGTTCGGTACAAACCGGCGGCTTCACGATGTGGATCAGCGCTTCTTTGTGCGCCTGAATGCGCGGGCTGAGATAGTTCAGGTTCAGTTCGGTCATGATGTTTATCCTCTAATCCAGGCGGTCATGCCTTTCTGGCTGGCGTACTGCTCGGCAAAGTGCAGTAAATCGGGCGCGTCGAGAGGCTTAAGCGCTGCCAGATAGGGAACGTTCAGGAGTTTGTATTTGTTAATACCAAGGGTGTGGTAGGGCAAAAAATGAATCGCTTTGGCACCGATTTCGTCGGCGGCAAAATCGCTGATGGCGCGAATAGACTGCTCATCGGCGTTAAAATCAGGGATTAGCGGCACGCGGATGGTCATCTCCACGCCGTGCGCGGCAAGCCTGCGGAAGTTATCCATCACGCGTTCGGCGTTGCCGTCCGTCCACTGGTGAAAACGCTGCTTATCGACGTGCTTCAGATCGGCCAGCAGCAGATCCAAATGGGGCAATGACGGCTCGATGTACTTCCACGGCACGTGCAGGCAGGATTCCACCGCGGTATTGATACCGGCTTCTTTACTGCGCGCTAGCAGGGCGCGCGCCATTTCAGGCTGCATAAAAGGTTCGCCGCCGGAGAGCGTAATGCCGCCGCCGCTGCGATCGTAAAAAGGCTTATCACGCAGGACTTTCTCCATAATGGCGTCCACGCTTTGGGCTTCGCCGCAAACGGTCAGCGCCTGCGTTGGGCAGCAGTCGGTGAGGGAGGACATATCCGCATCGCTGAGCTTTTCACGTGCAATAATCAGCTTTTCATCCAGGCGCGAAACCGTCTGCGGCGCGGCCTGCTGGCAGAGTTCACAGCCTGCGAGGCACAGACGCTCGTCAAACAGCACGTCCTGCGAGCGGGCGCGGCTTTCTGGATTCTGGCACCAGCGGCAGCCTAAAGAGCAGCCTTTAAGGAACACCACGGTGCGAATACCTGGGCCATCATGTGTGGAGTAACGCTGGATATTGAAAAGCATAATCACGCCTCGTAACTTTCTTTCGTAAATTAGATTACTTTCGAATGAAAGTTTTATTGATTTCGATCAGGAAAAGATCAGAAGCCGAAGCTATGATGGCGTCAATGAGATCTGACTCGAATCTGGAGAGCTTTATGGAACTGTATTTAGACACCGCTGATGTCGCCGCCGTTAAACGCCTGGCGCGAGTTTTACCGCTGCAGGGCGTTACCACCAACCCATCAATCGTCGCCAAAGCGGGCAAGCCGCTGTGGGAAGTGTTGCCCGCGCTGCAGGACGCGCTGGGCGGCGAAGGCAAACTGTTTGCTCAGGTGATTGCATCGGGGGCGGACGAAATGGTGAAAGAAGCGCAGCTGCTGACCAGCCGCGTGCCGGGCCTTGTCGTCAAAGTGCCTACGACCGTAGAAGGCCTGGCGGCGATGAAACAGCTGAAAGTGCTGGGTATTCCTACGCTTGGTACGGCGGTTTACGGCGCGGCTCAGGGCCTGCTGGCTGCATTGGCGGGTGCAGAATACGTAGCGCCATACGTGAATCGCCTGGACGCGCAGGGCGGCGACGGTATTCAGATGGTGCAGGACTTACAGCAGCTGCTGACGCTGCACGCGCCGCACGCCAAAGTGCTGGCAGCAAGCTTCCGCACGCCGCATCAGGCGATGTCATGCCTGCTGGCGGGCTGTGAATCCATTACGCTGCCGGTAGACGTTGCGGACCAGCTGCTGACCACGCCTGCGGTCACCGCGGCTATCGCCACCTTTGAAAAAGACTGGCAGGGCGCGTTTGGGTCTTTGACGCTGTAGGATGTTGAACGTCGGGTGGCGCTTCGCTTACCCGACCTACGATTGATTTGGTGATTGTAGGGTGGATAAGCGAATGCGCCATCCACCGGTTTTGCCGCGCTGGAATTAAATCTCCCACGGCGATTTTTTCAAATCGCTGCCGCCCGGCTCCTCGCCGCTCGCAATCTTCAGCAGTTCCGCTTTCAAAATCTCAAGGTTATTGATCGCCGAGTCGCGATCGCCGCCGACCAGAATATCCAGTACCGTATCGATACGTTTAGCAAGCTGCTGCGGGTCCACTGATGGCATGGTGCATCCTGTTGTTGTGCAAAAATGTCCTGCCAGAATAATGCAATTTCCCCGCATTTCATCAACAGATTATTGCGCCGCTTAGAAATATTTCTTCTTAACAAACTAGCTGCGCGCGTGGGCCACCGGCACGTCCGTAATTCTTGTCGTCCACGCGGGCGAAAGCAGGGCGCGCTTCATCTGCCACTCCTGCTGAATCCCCTGGCCTGCGAACCACAGCTTGCCTTTGCCTTCCTGATTAACCTTGTCCACCAGCAGCATCAGAGCATCGCTGTTTACCCGCGGCGCGTAGTCGTCGAATAAATTCAGCTGCGCGACGCCCTGGCTGTAAAAGTCCCCCAGCATCACGCCCGCTTTTTGATAGCGCGGCCCCTGCTTCCAGATTTCATCCAGGCAGCGGGTGGCGGCGGCCATAATGTCCCGCGTATCCTGCGTTGGCGTTAAAAGGCGGGTGCCATGGCTGTTGCCGTAATAGGGCTCGTGCAGATCGAACGGGCTGCTTTTGATAAACGCGGAAACGTAGCAGCAGTACTGATGCTGGCCGCGCAGCTTTTCGGCGGCCCGGGCGGCATAGTTGCAGACGGCTTCGCGCACCGACTCATAATCCTGCACGCGGGTGCCAAACGAGCGCGAGCTGATAATCTCCTGCTTCACCGGAATAAACTCTTCAAAGGCGAGGCAGGATTCCCCGCGCAGCTCGCGCACGGTGCGCTCCATCACCACGCTAAAGTGTTTGCGAATAAACCGTAAATCGGTCTCGGCGAGCTGCAAAACTTTCTCGATGCCCATCGCATTCAGCTTCTTGCCGATGCGCCGCCCCACGCCCCAAACCTCGCTGACCGGCATCAGCGCCATCAGCTTGCGCTGCCTTTCTGGGCTGGATAAATCGACCACGCCCCCGGTTTGCGTCCACATCTTTGCTGCATGGTTCGCAAGCTTAGCCAACGTTTTTGTCGGGGCGATGCCCACGCCAACCGTCAGCCGCGTGCGCTTATAAACGGTTTTGCGGATCTCGCGCCCAAACGCGTCCAGATCGCGAATGCCGGTCACATCGGCAAAAGCCTCGTCGATGCTGTAAACCTCCACGCGCGGGCAAATCTCCTCCAGCGTATCCATCACCCGGTGGCTCATATCGCCATACAGCGCGTAGTTGCTGCTGAAGGTGACCACGTTATGCTTTTTAAAAATCTCCCGCTGCTTGAAGTACGGCGCGCCCATCACGATATTCAGACGCTTTGCCTCGGCGGAACGGGCGATCACACAGCCGTCGTTATTGGAAAGCACCACCACGGGCTTCCCTTCAAGCGTGGGGTCCCAGGCCAGCTCGCAGCTGGCGTAGAAGCTGTTGACGTCAACGAGAGCAAACATTGCGGCGAAAGGTATTAATGACGGTGGTAACCACGCCGACGATGCGCGTATCGTCCTCGTCGGTTAGAGGGATGGCGGGGTAGTCCGGGTTTTCGGCCCGCAGGCGCGGAACGGGGCGCAGTTCGAGGCGTTTTACGGTGAACTCGCCGTTAAGGCTGGCGACGACGATATCGTGGTGGTCGGCCCGCAGGCTGCTGTCGACCAGCAGCAACGATCCGTCGAGGATCCCGGCATCGCGCATGGATTCCCCCGAAACGCGCAGCACATAGGTCGCCGAGGGATGGGAAATCAGGTGTTTGACGAGGTTAATTCCCTCGTCCATATAATCCGCAGCCGGGCTGGGGAAGCCGGCAGAAATACGCTCCAGATACAGCGGAAGGCTGGGCGAGTGCGGGCTGGCATCAATTCTGTACAACATCATTGTCGTTTTCTCATTGGTACTGTTTATATATACAGTATCGCCGAGTGGCAGGCATGATCAAGCCGCTTGCAGGAAGATTCTTAGAAGAGATTGAGATGTGGGGAATTTTAGTTACCGCGGCTAGCCGTACTCCCAGTAAAGCGGCGAGCCGTAAACCTCCACGAAATAGTCGATAACCGTGCGCACGTTCAGCGGCGGGTGGCGCGTATTCGGGTAGATCGCGGCGATAGGCTGCGGCTCGGTTTTTATGGCGGCCTCATAGCCCGGCAGCAGCCGGACCAGCTCGCCTTTCTTCAGGCAGTCGCCAATCAGCCAGTCCGGGAACAACACCATGCCCATGCCGCCCAGGGCGGCGGTAAGCAGCGTCTCGGCGTTGTTAGAGGTAAGCAGCGCCGCCACCGGATAGTGCACCCAGCTCTTACCCGGCAGCCGAAACAGCCAGCGGTTGGCACCGGAAGATCCGCGATAAACCAGGCACTTATGTTTGCCGAAGTCTGCGGGTGCGGCAGGCGAGCCGTGTTTGCGCACGTACTCCGGCGAGGCGGCAAGGTGATAACGCTGGGTGCCAAAAATGCGCGCGTGGAAGCTGGAATCCGTCAGCGCGCCGATGCGGAAAATTATATCCGTTGCGTTGCGATGCGGGTCGATAAAATCGTCGGTTTGGGTCAGTTCGATCTGCAGGCGAGGGTAACGGGACGAAAGTTCGGGCAGCCAGGGCGCAATGTGCCGTTGCCCGAAGAACACCGGCGCGTTAATTCTTATCAGGCCCACCGGCTCCACGTCCCTTTCCAGCAGCGCCTTACGCGCCTCGCCAAACTGTTCGACGATTGTCCGGGCGTAGTCGGCAAACACTCTGCCCGCCTCGGTGGGGATCACCGCGCGCGTATTGCGATAAAACAGCTGCTGGCCGAGCGAATCTTCCAGCTGCAGGATCACGCGCGAAACCATTGAGGCGGAAACCCCTTCACGGCGCGCCACGGCGGAAAAACTCTGCTCGTCAAAGACGCCAATGAAAAAATGCAACGCCCTGAAATTGATAGTATTGGGATCGGTCATTATCACGAATTCTGCAAAGGTGTTTCCTGAATTATACCGTTTTTCATTATTACCCGCTGCTCTATCATCCTCCGCCTGGCTTACCGGAGAACGTTTTTATGCGGCTTTTATTGATATTGCTCGTCGTGGCAGGCGGGATGGGGCTGTCCGTTGAGGCGGGGCTGCTCGGCCCGCTGGGCGGCGAGGTAGGGGATTTATGGGCGACGTTCAGCATCTTTGGCGTAGGGGCGGCGCTCACGTTTCTGCTGATGCTGTTTTTCAGCCCGCGCAACAGCCCGTCGTTTTTTGCGCAGCCTTCCTGGCAGCTGCTCGGCGGCGTGCTTGGCCCGCTTTACGTCATCATTCTGACGGTTGCCGTTCCCGGCATCGGCATCGCGATGACCATGATAGGCATTCTGGCAGGGCAGGTTTTCAAAAGCCTGGTGATTGACCACTACGGGCTGTTTGGTACCGCGCATCGAAAAATAGACGTCAGGCGCATTATCGCGCTGATTTTTATCGTGATTGCGCTGGTTCTTGTGGCAAAAGGCTGAGGTAAAAATGGCTATTTTCTTGATTATACTGGCGGTAATGGGCGGCGCGTTTCTGAGCATCCAGGCGGCAATTAACGGCCAGCTTGGCAGCAAAGTGGGCGTATTTAAAAGCGCGTTTCTGACCTTCTCGGTAGGCGCGTTAATTACCGCGCTGCTGATCTTCTTTTTCGAGCCGAAGCACGCGGTCACGCTGCTGGACGTGCCGAAATGGCAGCTGCTCGGCGCGTTTTGCGGCGTGCCCTACATCGTTATTATGGTGCTGGCGGTGCAGCGTATTGGCACTGCGGTTGCGACCGTCGCCGTTATCTTCGGCCAACTGGCGATGAGCATGCTGATTGACCACTTTGGCTGGCTGGGTAACGAGGCCATCCACTTTTCCGCCACCCGCCTCGGCGCGGTAATCTGCCTGGGCATCGCGCTGTTTTTCATCTACTCAAGCAGCAAGCCGAAAGCGGCCTGATGCCGCACTCCCCCGATGAATATCCGCTTGCTACGCGGCAGCATTGGGGGAACACTAGAGGTCTTTGTACCCGGCCTGCCCGAACTCACGCTATGAACAACAATCTTGACCCCGTCTTCCAGCGCCTGTCGCGCTCCACGTTTCGCCAGCGTTTTCGCCTTGGCCCAAAAGAGCGCCAGTACTGCATCGATAAAGGCCCGGAAACCGTCACCCGCCATGCGGAAGATTTTATCGCCCAGCGGCTTGCGCCCGCGCAGCCGAAAAACGACGGCAAACAAACGCCGATGCGCGGCCACCCCGTGTTTATCGCCCAGCACGCCACCGGCACCTGCTGCCGTGGCTGCCTTGCAAAATGGCACAGTATTCCCGCCGGAGCCGAGCTTTCAGCCGAGCAGCAACGCTATGTGGTAGCGGTGATTTACAGGTGGTTGACGGCGCAGATGACGGGGTAAATTTTGTCGCGTGGCGTTAAGCCTGCCCGACCTGCTTGTGCGCCAGCGCTTTGTTCGCCAACCCGCTTATCCACTCCTGGTGCGCGTTAATCATCGGATTCGGCAGCGCCGAAGCGAGATCGCGGGCAGGCTTACCGTTCTGCGTTTCCTGAGTCAATATGCGCACGCGCCCCTGCGGCAAATCTTCAATCAGCCAGGCGTGATGCACGTCCAGCGCGGTTTGGGCATCCCCTTCAGCCCAGCCGTGCCACGCCAGCCGGCCCGGCAGCCCTTCTGCCGGCGCGACGAACTCCACCACTTCAGCTTCGATGGGGAAGCTGAACGTCGTAAAACGAAACCGCGCGCCCGCGCTCAGTACCGGGCCTGTGCCGTCATAAAAACGAACCTCGGAAACGTTGCTGTAATAGTCCGGCCAGGCGTGGGTATCGGTCAGCCAGCCCCAGACATCTGCGGCGCTAAGTCCGGCAATAATAACTTCATTGGAGGCGAAATTGTCGCTAAAACCTGGGATAAAGCCTTCCGGCCAGTGGATTGCATGCATGGTAAATGTCTCGCTTGTCGTTAATGTGGGGTGAGAATAGGGCGTCGTAAGATATAAAACTAATCGTGAAAACTAATCTCAGATATAATTTAAGATTATAACCAGGAGGAGCGATGCGCGAGCTGCGAAATTTGGATCTCAATTTACTAAAAACGCTGGACGCGCTGCTTGAAGAACGCAGCGTAACGCGGGCCGCGACGCGCCTTTCGGTCACGCAGCCTGCGGTAAGCGGCATGCTGACGCGATTGCGCGACAGTTTTAACGATCCGCTGTTTATCCGCACCCAGCGCGGCATCGTCCCCACGGACCGCGCCCTGCAGCTCGCAGGGCCGGTGAAGCGCATCCTCGACGACGTTGAGCAGATTTTACGGCCCGCGGAATTCGACCCGGCAACGTCAGACCTCACCGTTTCGCTTACCGCGACGGACTACGCGCTACAGGCCATCGTCCTGCCGTTTATCGGTGAGCTGCGCAGGATTGCTCCCGGCATGCGCGTGGCCGTTCGCCCGCCGGAAGACAGCAACGCGCAGCAGCAGCTTGAAAAGGGTGAAATGGATATCGCGATTATGACGACGTACGCGGTGGCCCCGGATCTGCACGCCCGCACGCTGTATGAAGAAAAGTACGTGTGCGCCATGGGCGGGCATCATCCGCTTGCCGGTCAGCCCGCCATTACGCTTGATGAGTTCTGCGCGTGGGATCATGCGCTGGTGTCGTGGAGCGGCAGTGAATTTAACGGCGTGACCGATATCGCGCTACAAAAGCTCGGCTATCGGCGGCGGGTGAGTTTATCGGTACAAAGCTTTTTGTTTCTCAAAGAGGTCTTGCGCACCACCGCTTTGATTGCGGTCGTGCCGGCAAGGCTTATAACCCCCGGCCAGGATATCGTCACCCTGACGCCGCCGCTGGCGATACCCGGCTTCACCAAAGTTGCCGCATGGCACGAACGCACCCATCAGGATGCGGCGCATCGGTGGGTCAGGGAGGTGTTATTCGAGAGCTGCGGGGAGATAAAGTAAAAGCGGAACCCTGGGGTTCCGCTCGGTATCACTACTGGAACGTATAGCTCAGATTGACGCCCACGCCGTAGTTGCGGCCGGGCGCGGGTTCGAAGTAGCGCCCGTTGCCTTCGTTAACGATGACCGATCCGACATAATCGCGGTCGAACAGGTTGTCCACGCGTCCCCAGACGTCCAGCAGCCAGCTTTGCTGAATGCGGAACTTGTAGCCGCTGTTCAGCGAGGCCACGGTGTAGGTTGGTGCTTTGGCATCGTTCTCGTCGTCGGCCTGAATATCGCTCATATAGCGCACGTCGGCCCCGGCGTAGAAGCCTTCTTCCGGCGCGTATTCCAGCGCGGCGTAGCCCATATTACGGGCGATGCCCGGCATGCGGTTGCCTTTGCAGCTGTCTTCGCCGCAGACGTTGGTGCGGTAGGTGGCGTCCAGATAAGTCCACGCCATTTTCACGCGCCAGTCGTAGGCGAACTGCTGATCGAGCGACAGCTCCGCGCCGCGACGGCGGGTTTCACCGGCGTTTTTGTAGGTGGTGCGGCCGCCGCTGCTTTGGTCGGTCACGATCTCATCGTCGGTATCGGTCTGGAATACCGCTGCGGTAAACAGGCCGTTGCCGACGCGGGTTTTGCTGCCCACTTCAATCGTGTCGCTGGTGGACGGTTTCAGGCCGAAGTTCAGCCCGGACTGGCCGTTGTCGCGATAGGAAAGTTCGTTGATGGTCGGCGTTTCAAACCCGCGTCCTGCGGAGGTGTATACGTTCCAGGCATCGGTGATCGCGTATTTCAGCGAGGCGGCAGGCAGCCACTTGTGGTAGCTCGCGTCGCCGCTGTCGTCGCCATTTTTGCCGACGATGTAGTAATCGTTGGAGTCGAAGTACACCGAGCTAAAGCGCACGCCTGCGTCCAGGCTGAGTTTATCGGTAAACTGCCACGCGGTTTGCAGATACGGATCCACGTTCCACATCAGGTTGCGCTCGTTGCGGCGCAGATCGCCTTTCTCGCCCAGCACCGTGGTGCCGTTTTCCACCACGAAGTTCTCGTAGCCCTTGCGCTTCTCGGACATGGTTTCGTAATCAAGCCCCGTCGTGAAGCTCACCGGCACGGAAAGCAGGTTGCCGCGGTGCGTCCAGCGCGAGTCGATACCCTGATAGTGGCGCGAAAGCTGGATCACGCCGCCGGGGTGCGTCGGGTTAAGCTGCGGGGCAACGGGAATGGACTGGTACTGCGTGGTTTCGCGCTCGCCGGCGTAAACCATCACGCTCAGGTCGTCGTTCGCCGTAAGCTGGCGCTCGTAGTGCAGGCCCGCCTGGGTTTGCTTGGTGGTTTTGCGCGTGTCGTACTGATTGGCGCGCGGCGACTGGGTAGGGTTGTCGTGCCATTCCTGCTCGGTCAGGCCGCCCGGATCGTTGGCGTCGATGTCCACGCTGTTAAACAGGAAGGTCAGCTTGCTGGCCTCGTCCAGACGCACGCCAAGCTTGGCGTTGCCGAGGTTTTTCTGCGCGCTGCTGTGCTCGCGGTAGCCGTGGGTGGTAAAGCGCGAGGCGGAAACCGAGTAGTCAACGTCGCCCGCGTGCGTGCCATCGCCGGTTGAGCCGCTTGCCTTCACGCTGTTACGCCAGCTGCCGAAACTGCCGTAATAAGTGCTCGCCTCAAGGGTTGGCGGCTGCGTGCCGGTAGTGGTGGTGACGTTAACCACGCCGCCGGACGAGTTGCCGTACAGCGCCGAAAACGGCCCACGCAGCACCTCGATGCTCTCCACGCTGTTGATATCAATGTTGGACGTCTGCCCCTGGCCGTCCGGCATGGTCGCCGGAATACCGTCCACGTACATGCGAATGCCGCGCACGCCGTAGGTGGAACGTGACCCGAACCCGCGAACGGAAAGCTGTAAATCCTGCGCGTAGTTCTGGCGGTTTTGCACCTGTAAACCCGGCACGCTGCTCAGGCTTTCCGAGAGATTCACGCGCGGCGCGGCCTGGCGCATATCGTCGCCGTTCACCACGCTGACGGCGGCGGGCGTATCCAACTCGGATATCCCACCGGGTGTAGCGGTCACCACCATCGTTTGTTCGTTATTCTGCGGGGTCTCTGCCGCTACGACAGGCGCGGCCCATGGCGTCAGCGCCGGGATCAGAAGAAGGGGGAGCGTGGACTTTCCGTGTGCATTCATTTTCATCAGAGCAATTTTCATCAGGTGAGAAGGGCGAGCGTCCAGACGAACCATCTGGAACATTTTCGGCATATGTTAATACTTATGGCGAAAGTTTGAAAACTGTAAAGGCACTTTACGTTAACGCAAAGTAAAGATGGCGGGGCGGGATAATGCAAGCCGGTGCGCTAATCGGCCGGCCTGACAACCGGCCCGGAGGCACTTAGCGGAGCTTTGTGATTAAAGAAATTTATGCAGCGCGGCCAGAATATCGGGGCGCTGGAGCTGGGCAACCATCCACGGGCTGTAGGCGGCAGGAATCGCCTTCACACCGGCAAGAACCTGCTCAACGGGCACCCAGACGTAATCCATCACCTCATCGGCGTTGGGATGCGGCTGGGAAGCCGCGCGGGCGAAGAACACCGGGCAGAACTCGTTTTCAACGATGCCGTTGGCGTCGGTGGCGTAATACTGAAACGACCCGTCGATAAGCGTTGGCGATTCAATAGCAAGGCCCAGTTCGTAACCGCAGCGGCGGGAAACGGCGTCCGCCATGGCTTCATCCGGCAGAGGGTGGCCGCAGGCCGAGTTGGTCCACACGCCGGGCCAGGCGATTTTGCCGATGGCACGGCGGGTGAGCAGCAGTTCGTTTTTTTCGTTGAAAAGATAACAGGAGAAAGCGAGATGCAGCGGGGTGGCGGCGGTATGGACCAGTGATTTTTCCATGGTGCCGGAGACGTTTAAATCATCATCAAGTAGCAGCACGTATTCGGTAACGGCAGTCATATCAATTCCGGTTAAACCTGGGGTGCTACCGCCCGGCATCAGGCGGTAGCGGCAATTTATCAGCTCTTCGTAGAATCCGCTGGCGTGAGGGTATCAGACGGGGTTTCTTCGTGATGCTCGTGAACCTGGCTTGCGATTTCGTTGACGCGTTTACGCGCCCCGAACCAGCCAAGAATCAGGAGTATAGCAATCACAGGTATCGAGGCTATGGTATATGTGCCATTCGGGTAATCGAACGCCATCAGCACCAGCACGCTGACCAGGAACAGCAGCGTCAGCCAGGAGGTGAACGGCGCGCCCGGCAGCTTAAAGCTGACGTCTTCCGCCTTGCCCTGCCTGATGGCCTGGCGCAGCTTCATCTGGCAAACCACGATAAAGCCCCACGAGGCGATAATCCCCAGCGACGCGACGTTAAGTACGATTTCAAACACCTGCGAAGGCACGTAGTAGTTCAGCACCACGCCAATCACGTAAATGCCAAGCGTCACCAGAATGCCCGCATACGGCACCTGCTGCTTGCTCATTTTCGACATGAACTTCGGCGCGGAACCGCCCATCGACATGGAGCGCAGGATGCGGCCGGTGGAGTACAGCCCGGAGTTGAGGCTGGAGAGCGCGGCGCTCAGCACCACCATATTCATGATATCGCCGATGTACGGCACGCCAAGCTTCGAGAAGAAGGTGACGAACGGGCTTTGTCCGGCCTGATAGGCGTTCCACGGCAGGAGCAGAACCAGCAGCACCACGGAACCGACGTAGAACAGGCCGATGCGCCAGATAACGCTGTTGATCGCTTTCGGCACCATGTTTTGCGGATCTTTGCATTCGCCCGCCGCCGTGCCCACCAGCTCAATGGACGCAAAGGCGAAGACGACGCCCTGCACCAGAACCAGCGCAGGCAGCAGCCCGTGCGGGAAGAATCCGCCGTTGTCGGTTATCAGGTGGAAGCCGGTGGTGTTGCCGTCGAGCATTTTGCCGCTGCCCAGAAACACCGTGCCGACCACCAGAAACGCGACGATCGCCAGTACCTTAATCAGCGCGAACCAAAACTCCATCTCGGCGAACCACTTCACGCCGATCATGTTCATGGTGCCGACAATCGCCAGCGCGCCAAGGGCAAACACCCACTGCGGCACGTCGCCAAACGCGCCCCAGTAGTGCATATAGAGGGCCACAGCGGTGATATCGACAATGCCGGTCATCGCCCAGTTAACAAAGTACATCCAGCCCGCGACGTAGGAGGCCTTCTCGCCGAGGAACTCGCGGGCGTAAGAGACAAAACTGCCGCTGGAAGGGCGGTGTAAAACCAGTTCACCCAGTGCGCGCAGGATGAAGAAAGAGAAAATACCGCAAACCAGATAGACCAGCGCGAGCGCCGGGCCTGCCATCTGCAAACGCGCCCCGGCGCCCAAAAATAGCCCGGTGCCGATAGCGCCGCCGATGGCGATCATCTGTACCTGACGATTCCCCATCGCCTTGTGATAGCCGGAATCATGCGAGTTGAGCCAGCGCCTTTTGGCCGCGCGGTGCTCAGCCTCGGTTTTATGCTTTGTTTTCATTGATAATCCTGTGATTTCTGTGTTGTTCCTGCTTGCCTCGAACGTTTTAACACCAAAAATTGCCTGCCCTGTAGTTTGTTAAATCGCGGGCATGACGAAAATCGGCGATGAATCCTGGCAGGTTTGTCTTCAGGATGTCTATTTGTTTTTGCTGAAAATTCTATGTCTGTGGGCGTTCAGAAGTTAGGGGGATTCGTCTTTGCACAATGCCTGGCGTTATTGACTGAAAACAACGTCTATTGAGGCTGGTTCTTGGGGAGTAATTAACCTGATGCGAAGACTCTACGTACTGCTAATACAAGCGCGGGAAAAGTTGCCAGGCAACAATTTGCGGCTGCCGTAGCGGCAACCGCGTACATTTACTCCTGATGAGATTTACTGCGAACGTATAGAGCGGCAAGTAGCCAGATCAGTAATCCGTTAATGAATGCTGATGAGATAAACATTATTATGCCATAAAGCTCGTCCCACTGATGTCCCTGAATTAGTCCCGTATAATCCGTAATCCTTGTATAAAGCCATCGTTCCGGAACGGCGACATAAAATGTTGAGACAGTTACGCAATATAACGCGCAACCAGCGAGCCAAAGCAACGCGAGTTGGAGGGGTTTTAGCGTCATTTAATAAACCTGCACGGTGCCATAAGCCCGCCCCGACCGTCCAACCATCGGCGGAATAATCATCATAAATCTCCTTTTATTAATTAATCCTGTTAAAGCTCCGTGTAATACTTATTGCGCACTGTTGAATGCTGTACAAAAGAACCATTATTAAATTTGGATATGTTCCAGGTTATTTAATAACCCCAAGGAATGCTAATTTTAAAGAATAACAAAGTGAATATTCGCAGGAAATAAAGCGCCACGCAAAAGGGCCATTAAAAATTCGTGATGTCGTACATTCGAATTTAAAGCTGACAGTGTGCTAACGTTGTCCCCACTTACGGCAACAGATAACAGGAAAGATCGGCAGATGAAACGCGAAGCGCTCTTTGAGGCTGTATTAGACAAATACCAGGTTGAACCGGACTACCCGTGGCAAAAACTTAGCGATTACGCGGTGCTGCGGCACAGGTTCAAAAAGAAATGGTTTGCGCTGGTGTACCGTATTGAGCCTGAAAAGCTGGGCCTGCCGGGGGAAGGGAGCCTTGAGGCGATGAACGTTAAAGTTCAGCCCGAGCTGCTGGGCTCGCTGCGCATGCAGCCCGGCATTTTGCCCGCCTACCACATGAATAAAGAGCACTGGGTCACGGTGCTGCTGGAAACCGTTCCCGCCGAGGACATCCTCAGCCTGATTGACGAAAGCTATCGGCTAACGCGCTGAGCTGGCCCAAACGGAAAAAGGGGAAAAGATGAACCTGCTGAATTTCACCCTCGCGCAGATTGAAGCCTTCGCCTGCGTTTGCGAATGTGGAACGCTCACCCAGGCGGCGCGAAAGCTGAAAAAGGATCGCACCACCATCAGCGAGCTGGTGGACTATCTCGAACTGGATCTTGGCTATCCGCTGTTTGATCGATCCACGCGGCCGCTGACCCTAACCGACGCCGGGCAGCTGCTTTACCGCCAGGCGCGGCTGTTTTTACACGAGGCGCAGGCGTTCGCTCAGATTGCCCGGCAGATCCCCCAGCAGCTCAGCACCCACGTTACGCTGTGCTATGACCCGTTTACCCCGCGCGACTATCTTTTCCGTCTGACCCGGCTGCTGCGCGGGCGCCAGATCCAGCTGGACCTGATTCTGTGTGAGCGCGGGCAGGCGGAGCAGTGGCTTGAGGAAGGGCTTGCGGATATCGGTATTTACCAGGCGATGAACCGCTCGATCAATGACAAACTGCAGTGGCGCGCCGTCGGCAGCATCGCGCTTGCGGTGTATGCGAAAGAGGGATTTTTCCCCGTTAAGCCGGTAAGTTCTTTGCAGCTTGCGTCATGCACGCAGCTGATACCCTTCCAGTCCATGCCGCCGTGGCTTGCCCAGCGCCTGCAAATCGCCGACCGAACCCTGCGCGTCAACGAAATGGCGATGCTCGAAAAGCTGCTCTGCGCGGGCGACGGCTGGGCATTTTTGCCGGTGCATTTTGAGGCGGAAAGCTGGGAAAACGTTGAACGAATCGAAACGGAGTTTGGCGATTCGGGCCTGGCGCACCCGCTGGTGGCGCTCTCCAGGCCCGGCCATATCGCCCAGCCGCTGCTGGCGCAGCTGTTAGATGCGATGGGCGAGGCGTGGTCTACAAAAATCCAGGCCGGGCAAGCGTAAGCGCTACCCGACACCGTGGCGCTTAATCAGGCCAGCTTCTCTTTCTGCTTGCCGAACGAGCGTATCGCGTCGAGCGGCCCCATCCCGCTCAGGGTGAACACCGACAGCACGGTAAACGAAAGGGCGACCAGGCCGAGCACCAGATACGCGCCGTGGAAGCCCACCCTGTCATACATATAGCCCGCGAACACCGACATAAACATCATCGCCAGCTGCTTGAAGAAGCAGAAGCAGACCAGATAGATGGTGGCGGAAAAACGCACCTCAAACTGGCTGGTGATGTACTTAAAGCAGCCGACAATCAGGAACGGGATTTCGAACATGTGCAGCGTTTTTAGCACGATCACTTCCAGCGGCGTGGAGGCGAAGGACGAGCCGATAATCCTCACCGACATGATAGCCCCGGCCAACAGCAGCGCGTTTTTGCCCCCGATGCGGTTCACGATAAGCGGCGCGAAGAACATAATGCAGGCGTTGAGCAGCTCGCCCATGGTGGTGACGTAGCCGAACACCCGCGTGCCCTGCTGGTTGGAGTCGAAGAACGAGGTGAAGAAGTTGGCGAACTGCTGGTCGAACACGTCATAGGTGCAGGACACGCCCACGACATACAGCGAAAGGAACCACAGCTTAGGGTTTTTCAGCAGCTCGAGGGCAAGGCGGAAGCTAAACGGCGAATGGTTAGCGCCCAGCGAGTCGGCAACCTCGGCGGAAGGCTGGGTTTCCGGTTTGGCGATAAACAGCAGGACGGCGAGGATCACCGCGCAGCCCGAGCCAAGCCAGAAGACAAACTGGTTATTGATGGTGAACATGATGCCGACAATCGACGCGCACAGCGCCCAGCCGACGCAGCCAAACAGGCGCGCGCGGCCAAATTCAAACGAGCTGCGGCGGCTCACCTTCTCGATATAGGCCTCAATCGCCGGTGCGCCACCGTTGTAGATAAAGCCCAGGTAAATCCCGCCGACGATCGACCCCAGCAGAATATTGGCCTGCAGCAGCGGCCCAAAAACGTAGATAAAGAACGGGGCGAACATCACCAGCATACCGGTGATGATCCACAGCAGGTGCTTGCGCAGCCCTAATTTGTCCGACAGCAGCCCGAAGACCGGCTGGAACAGCAGCGAGAAAAACGAAATGCAGGCGAAGATAATGCCGGTGTCGCTTTTGCTGATGTGGTTGATGTCGTGCAGCCAGATCGGGAAAAACGGGAAGTAGGCGCCCATGATGAAAAAGTAGAAGAAAAAGAACAGCCCAAACATCCAGAAATTCGTATTTTTCAGGTAGTACATGAGGTTTATCCTTAGGGTAAGAGCGGGGCAGACTGGCCAGGCCTGCCCGGTCAAAAACGCGGTGCTTAACGACGCACCCAGCTCACTGCATAATGATATTGTTGTTTTTCAAGCAGATATTCAGGCGAAACGCTTGGGCTCCACGAATCATCCCCGCCCACGCCCATATGGAAGCCGTCGATGTTCAGCCAGCTTCCCGCTTCGGGCGTAAGCAGGTGGCGATGCGAGGTTTCCCGCAGCTGCCGCTGGCTATAGCGGCCGATGTTGAAGTGGAAGTTCCCGCGCCATTCGTTTGCGCCGTAGGCCAGCCGCCGCGTATCGCAGCGCAGCCCGTTTTCGGTTGGGAAAACGTACGGCGTGTACATCTCTTCAAGCGGCAGCTGCCAGCGGTCGAACAGCGCGGAGCTTTTGCGATCCGGGTAGTTCTCATGCGGGCCGAGGCCGAGCCAGCTTACGTCCGGCTGTACTTCGGCAAGCTGGCAGCTCAGCCCGATGCGCGCCGGGGCAGGCGTACCGTAGGCGATGTCGACGTCCACGTTGATATGCAGCTCGCCCGCGTCGTCGATGCGGTAGGTTTTGCGGCTGATAAACAGCGTTTTGCCGCCGTGCGTCCAGCGGTGCGCGGTGCGAACCTGCACCTCGCGCGCCAGCGGCTGGGCATCAACGCTTAACAGTTCGCATTCCAGCCCGTACATACCGGCGGCCTTCCAGCGCTCAACCCAGGCGTTCGGGTCGATGCGCGTGGCTTCGCTGACGCCAATGTCGTTGTCCAGCGGCGCGCGGGTAAAGCTGTCTTCAAGCGGGGAGAGCAGCGCGGGCTCGCCGTCCTGCCACCACTGCGTCAGCAGGCCGGACTCGCGGCTAAAGGCCCAGCGGTGGCTGCGCTGGTGGATTTCAAAACCGTCCGGCGTGGCCTCCAGGCGCGGCGCCTCGCCGCCGTTTGTTATCTCGGGCAGCGCCAGCAGGCCCGCAAGCTGCCACTGATCCCACGCGCAGATGTGTCCGGCGTCGGACCAGGCGGTCGCCTCTATCTGCTGCACCTGCACCGTCAGCCACACGTCGCCGCTGCGGGCCATCTCCGGCAGGGCATCAATTTCAACCGTCTGTTTGCCCTGCGGAGCGATGTCCAGCCGCGCCTCGCCCTGCGCCAGCACGCTGCCGTCCTGTTTGACCGTCCACAGCAGGCGTTCGTTATCGCTCGCGCGGAACAGGTATTCGCTGGCGATCTCAACCTTCAGCGGCGTTTCGCGCAGCAGCGCGAACTGGAAAAACTGCTGCGCCTGCTTGGCCTCGTACAGCGCCGGATGCGGCGTGCGGTCGGCAAACACCAGGCCGTTCATGCAGAACTGGCGATCGTTCGGCGTATCGCCAAAATCCCCGCCGTAGGCGCTAAACGGCTGGCCGCTTTCGTCCCGTTTAATCAGCGACTGATCCACCCAGTCCCAGACGAAACCGCCCTGCAATTTGGGGTGCTGGCGGAACGCTTCCCAATATTTATGGAAGCCGCCGAAGCTGTTGCCCATGGCGTGGGCGTATTCGCACAGAATCAGCGGGCGGTTCTCATCCGGCATGCCGATCCATTTTTTAATCGACCATTTCGGCACCTGCGGGAACGGCTGATCCTGGTCCACGCGGGCGTACATCGGGCAAATAATATCGGTGGCCGCGCTGTTCGCGCCGCCGCCTTCGTACTGCACCGGGCGGGTTGGGTCGTTGGACTTAATCCAGCGGTAAAGCGCGTCGTGGTTGGCGCCGTGCCCGGATTCATTGCCCAGCGACCAGATGATTATCGACGGGTGGTTGCGGTCGCGCTGCACCATGCGCGTGACGCGTTCGGTCATCGCCGGGAGCCAGACGGGATCGTCGCTCAGGCGGTTCATCGGCACCATGCCGTGGGTTTCAATGTTGGCCTCATCGACCACGTACAGGCCGTACCGGTCACAAAGGCGGTACCACATCGGGTGGTTAGGGTAGTGGGAGCAGCGCACGGCGTTAAAGTTGTGCTGCTTCATCAGCAGGATATCGCGGCGCATGGTTTCAACGTCCATCACCTGGCCGTTTTCCGGGTGGTGCTCGTGGCGGTTGGTGCCGCGAATCAGCAGCGGCCTGCCGTTTAGCTTAAGCAGCCCGTGGGAAATCTCCACCTTGCGCACGCCCACGTCGCAGGCTTCCGCCTCGATGACCGCGCCATGGTCGTCCTTTAAGATCGCGACGAGGCGGTACAGGTTCGGCGTTTCGGCGCTCCACAGCAGCGGGCGTTCAACCGTCAGGCGAACGGTGGTGCGGTCGCTATAGGCTCCGCGTTCGTCGATAATGTCGCTGCCGATGGCCTGCTGGCGCTCGGCTATCGGCCTGTCTCCCAGCCATAGCTGGACGCATACCTGACAGCCCGCGTCGCCTTTTACCGCCACCAGCGTTTCCAGCTCGGCGCGGGTGAAGTCCTCGTTGAGATGGGTTACCACGCGCAGGTCGCTGATTTGCGCCTGCGGCTTGTGCAGCAGGGTGACGTCGCGGAAGATGCCGCTCATGCGCCACATGTCCTGGTCTTCCAGATAGCTGCCGTCGCTCCAGCGCAGCACCATCACCGCAAGGCGGTTTTCCCCGGCCTTCAGCACGGCGCTGAGGTCAAACTCTGACGGCAGGCGGCTGTCCTGCGCGTAGCCAACCCAGCAGCCGTTGCACCACAGGTGAAAAGCGGAGTTCACGCCGTCGAAGACAACGCGCGTCTGGCCGTCTGCCAGCCACTCGGCGTCGATATTAAATGTGAGCGAGTAACATCCGGTGGCGTTTTCTTCCGGAACGAACGGCGGGTTCACCGGAATCGGGTAGGTGACGTTGGTATAAATCGGCGCGTCGTAGCCCAGCATCTGCCAGTTTGACGGCACCTGAACGGCGTCGGCACCGTTGAGATCCTGCTCAATCCAGCTTTCCGGCACGGCTTCCGGACGGGAAAAATAGCTAAACTTCCAGCTGCCGTTAAGGCTGCGCAGGCGCTGGGAGGGTTCGTCCCTGCGCGCCTGTTCCGGGCTGCGCCAGCTGGCGAACGGCGGGTGGGCGGGAAGCTGGTTTAGCTGGGTGACCGCCGGGTTTTCCCAGTCGCGCCGGGCCAGTACGGAAGCCAGAGTAGAAGCAACGGTGCCTGCTTTGATCGTCATATCTCATAGTCCTTGATTGATTTGCGAAGCGCTCACAATTTAAAAGCAATATGATTTTTCCCCGCCGGGGTGTAAAGCAGCAGGGTGACATTAGGTGATGTGACTCACAGATTTAGGGCTTTTGTATAACGCAGGGGAATGGATTGGGCAGGCTAGCCGAGGCGCGAGACCTGGCGGGCAAGGGCGGTTAACGCATCGGCAAGCGCCTGAGCAGAAGGGGTGCTGGAGCCGGGAGCCGCCGTGGTTTTACGCTCAACAAGCGTAACCGGCAGAACCTGCGGCTGGTGCTGGGCATTCGGCTGGTGGATGAGTTCCAGCAGACGATCGACGCTGGCTTTGCCGAGCGCGCGGAAATCCTGCTTGATGGTGGTGAGCGGCGGGATAAAGCAGGCGCTGTCTTCGGTATCGTCATAGCCGACGACGGACACCTCGGCAGGCACCGACAGCCCGTGTTCCGACAGGGCACGCAGCGCGCCGAGCGCCATCTGATCGTTGGCGACAACGATGGCGGTGGGCGTTTTCCCGTCGCGCAGCAGGCGCGAAACCTGCTCGTAGCCGGACAGAGAGCTCCAGTCGCCTTCCATTATCGCCATCGCCTCCAGCCTGTGCTCCTCAAGGGTTTGCTTCCAGCCTTCAAAACGCAGGCGAGCGGAAACCGAACTTAGCGGCCCGCAAAGCAGGGCAATTTGACGGTGGCCCAAATCCGTAAGGTGTTCAACGCCCAGGCGCGCGCCCGCGTACGGGTCAAAAATAATGGTGTTGGCCCCCAGATCCGGGGCGACGTCCAAAAACAGCGTCGGCACGCCGCCGCAGGTTTCCTGCACCGCCTTCGCGTCCGCGTTTTCCAGCGGGATATTGACGATTAGCCCGTCAACGCGCTGCGACAGCAGGCCGTTAACCGCGCTCTTACAGGCCGCAAGCCCCGGCTCCTCAATCATGGAAATCACCACGTTGAAGTTCATGCCGCCCGCCTGGGTTTTGATGGCCGCGACGATCTGCGAAGGGGCGTGGAGCGAAAGGTTGGTGGTGGCAAGGCCGATGGTCTGGCTCAGCTTGCCGGCGAGCTGCTGCGCCACGCGGTTGGGCACGTAGTTCAGCGCGGCCATCGCCGCCTCGACCTTCAGGCGCGTTTTTTCGGAAACGTGGCTCGCCTGGTTGATGACGCGGGAGACGGTCTGATAGGAAACGTCGGCATATTCAGCCACATCGTAAAGCGTTACTGACTTGGGTTTCATGCCGGGTTTCCTTATCGCTCTTAAAGTCCGGGGCTATTCTACACTTAATCACTTTAGACAGGAGAGCATCATGTACAAACTCTACGGTGCGCCGGGGTGCGGCTCGGCGATTGTCGAAATCATGTTCGTGCTGACGGGCGAGGCCTGGAAGTGGAAAAACGTTGAAGGTTTTGAACAACCTGGCCCGCAGCGTGACGCGCTGCTGGAGCTGAACCCGCTCGCGCAGGTGCCGACGCTCAGGCTGGAAGACGGCAGTATCATGACCGAAACCGCCGCCATCGCCCTGATGCTGCTGGATAAACATCCCGAGCTGGCCCCGCCGCCGGACACGCCGGAACGCCAGCGGTTTTACCGCCTGCTGGTCTGGCTTGTCGCCAACGTTTATCCCACCTTCACCTACGGCGATGACACTTCCCGCTGGACGCAAAGCGGTGAAGAAGAGCTGCTGGCGAGCACCAACCGGTATCGCGAGCGGCTCTATCTGTGGCTGGAGACGCAGCTTGGCGACGGGCCATACATTTTTGGCGAAAAAATTAGCCTGCTGGACGCTTATCCGGCGGTAATGATTAACTGGCGGCCCCGGCAGGCGTGGTTTGAAAAGCACACGCCGAAGCTGTACGCCATTGCACAAAAGGTGCGCGAGGACGAGCGCCTGCGGGAAGTGCTGAGCCGCAACGAACTGCTGTGATCGCACCATCGATCATGTGCAGGCCACGCCATCCTTTATAGTAAGGACAACTCCACCGTAACGGAAAATGTCCCATGGCTTTTGACCTGAACGCTTACCTGGCGCGCATCCATTACACCGGCCCTTACGCGGCGGATCTGCCGACCCTGCGGCGGCTGCACCTGCTGCACGCCTGCGCCATCCCGTTTGAAAATCTGGACGCGCTGCTGGGCCGCCGGATCCTGCTCGACGACGACAGCGTGTTCGACAAGCTGGTCACCGCCGGGCGGGGTGGCTACTGCTACGAGCAAAATGCGCTGCTGCGCCGGGCGCTGCTTGAAATCGGTTTTGCCGTCGAAGACCTGGCCGCGCGCGTGTTGATTATGCGTCCCGCCGAGGTTCCCGCCCGCACGCATCGCCTACAGCTGGTGACCGTCGGCGCGGAGCGTTATTTGGCGGACGTGGGCTTCGGCGGCAAAACGCTGACCGCGCCGCTGCGCTTCGAGCCCGATCGCGAACAGGCCACGCCGCACGGCGTTTACCGCGTGACGCGCCTCGAAGACGAATATCTTCTCAGCCTGCGCGAAGGCGAGGAGTGGCTGCCGCTGTACCGTTTCGATTTGCAGCCGCAGTATTTTGCCGATTACGAGGTGGCGAACCACTATGTGGCGACGTGGCCGGATTCCCACTTCCGCCATCATCTGATGGGCAGCCTGCACGCGCGCAACGGCGGCAGCATTACCCTGAGCGACCGCCAGCTTACGGTTAACGGCGAAAGACGGGAACTGCCGGACGCCGGGGCAGTGTACCGGGCGCTTCAGGAAAATCTTGGCCTGCGCCTTGATTCGCCGACGCACGGCATCGACGTTGAATCCTTTAACCGCATCTTCTGTAGTTGATATCATCTGGTTACGCAGATGTAATGCAGTAGTAAGAAATCAAACCCGCATTTTCTAACCATGATGGAGAAAACCCGTGCCACATATCACCGTAAAACACTTTCCGCGCGAGCTGACGGAAGAGCAGAAGCAGGCGCTGGCGGACGATCTCAGCGAAGCCGTGAAGAAACATTTTGGTTCTAAAGACGCCTCGCTGTCGGTGGCGCTTATCCCCGTCGAGCAGGATCGCTGGAAAGAGGACGTCTACGACAAAGAAATCGCGCCGTCGTTGGAAACGCTCGCTAAAAAACCCGGCTACAGCATGTAAACGCAAGGATGGCCGGAAAGAAACTCGTGCGGTGACGCTTCCCGACCCGGCAAAAGTTATCCACAAAATCGGTGGATAACTCTGTGGGATTCTATGTAGATCGTTGTACGAAGCCCGGCGATCGGGCGGGTGAACGCTTCCCGGCCAACGGATTAAGGACATATATGAAAAAGCTCGTAATTTTTTTACACGGCGTGGGAAGTTCCGGCGCGGATCTGGCGGGGCTGGGGCTCTATTTTCAGCAGGTTATGCCGGAGGTTATTTTTGCTTCACCTAACGGCACCTCGCGCTTTGACGGCGGCGGCGAGGGCTACCAGTGGTTTAGCGTGATGGGCGTAACGGAAGAGACTCGCCCCGCGCGCATCGTTGAAGCCCGCGCGGCCTTCAATGAAACCCTCGACGCTATCTTCAGGCAGCACGACGTGACGCCGGGGAAAGACAAGGTGATCCTGCTCGGCTTTTCTCAGGGCTCGATTATGGCGCTGGACGCGCTGGTGACCGCACGTTTCCCGATGGCGGGCGTGGCGGCTTTCTCCGGGCGACTTTCGTCCCCGCGTCCTTACCAGCCTGCGGCGGGTACCGCTGCGCTGCTGGTCCACGGCATGGATGACCAGGTTATCCCCTGGTCCGAGAGCGAATCGGCCGCCGCTGCGTTAACGGAAGCCGGTGTGGAAGTGGAAACGCTGTTTGAACCCGGCGTGGTTCACACCATCAGCGCGGAAGGCGTTGCCAAGGCGATGGAGTTTATCATCCGCCGTTTCGATCTAACCTGATTCTGCCCGCCCGGTTCTGCCAGGAGCCGGGCATTCCTCAGTTCTCGCTCAGATCGCTCAGCAGGACGGCGATGCTCTTGCCGCCGTGGCTTTGCTCCAGGGCGATTTTCACCACGATAGTCAGCGGCACGGAAAGCAGCATGCCCACCGGGCCAAGCAGCCAGCCCCAGAATATCAGCGACAGAAACACCACCAGCGTCGATAAGCCTAATCCGCGGCCCATCATGCGCGGCTCGATAATATTCCCGATCACCAGGTTAATCACCAGGTAGCCCGCAACGACAATCATCCCTTCGTAGAAGCCGCTGAACACCAGCACCTGCGCGACGGGGGGAATGGCGGCCAGCACCGAGCCGATATTGGGAATGTAGTTGAGCGAGAAGGCGAGCAGGCCCCAGACGAACGCAAAGCGCACGTCCAGCGCGCCGAGCATCGCCCATACCACCACGCCGGTCACCAGGCTTATCGCCGTTTTTAGCACCAGATAGTGGCTGACGCTGTCGAGGCAGCGCTGAATCGCGCCCATCCCCTCGACGGGGCGGGCCATAAGCTGCTGAAGCTTTACGGGCAGCTGCGGAACCTCAATCAGCATAAAGACCACGGTCAGCAGCAGCAGGAAGATCGACGTCATGGCGTTGGAAAGCTGGGTGATAAGCCCGGTGACCAGCGTCATCGCCGAGTTGGGATCGATATATTTGAGCAGTTCATCCACCGAAACGCTGATGCCGACGCGCTGCAGCCAGGGTTCGAGAGTCTGCAAAGGCGCAACCAGCGACGAGCGATACTGCGGCAGGGTGCGCGCCAGTTCGTTAAGCGAGGTGCCGAGATAGGCGAGCAGCAGCACCATCGAAAGCACGATAATCACGACGACGAGCGTAATCGCCAGCACCCGCGGCACGCGCAATTTCTCGAGGCGGCGGATAACCGGGTTGAGGATCACCGCGATAAACAGCGCGAGGATAAAGGGCACAATGATATCCGCCGCTTCCTTCACGCCGGCCATGATAATGACCAGCATGCCGAGCATGATGACGACTTTTAAACCATTGAGCGTAATGATGGGTTTTGCCATGCAGGGGGGTCTCCGCGCGTCCGTGTGGGAGGGCAGCCCGACACGTCTATTTTGTCCGTAATTTCTCACTATAATACGGAGTATTCACCACTATTTTATTAAACGCCAACGTAAAGAAATGAAAATGAGAGGAAAATAAAACGCTGATATGGTACAAATTTGGCGTGTTTGACTACTGAGGACAATTTACTATCCGCAACTGATGAGAAGCAACAACGCGGATATGTTGTGAATACTATGGACATTATGTTTACGAACAAGCTGTTCAAAACGTTATTAATGAACCACCCCGTTATCTTTTCCCCTGCCTTTTCTTTATCCGGTGAACAACACTGGCGCAACGCGCTATAGTCCCGCTCTCCTGCATTCGCCATCAGGCACCTCGCGTGCGCTGTAAGGCCTTTTAACACTTTTTGTTCGGTTTGTTTGTCGCCTGAGGCGTTTATACAAACTGCGGCACCGTTATTTTCTCTGTCAGGAGAGAAATCATGATTTATTGGATTCTATTAGCTTGCGCAATCGCTGCTGAAATTATTGGCACCTTGTCGATGAAATGGTCAAGCGTCAGTGATAATAACTTCGGTTATATTTTCATGCTGGTGATGATCGCCGTTTCTTATATTTTACTGTCGTTTTCTATTAAGCGTATTGCCCTCGGCGTGGCGTATGCGATGTGGGAAGGGATCGGTATTCTGTTTATTACGCTGTTCAGCGTTCTGCTGTTCGACGAGTCAATCTCATTACTGAAAATTATAGGTTTAACCACTCTGGTGGTGGGCATTGCGCTGATCAAGTCGGGTACCACCGCAAAAAAGGCGCACAGCCAACCCGTAGCACGTGGAGGTAACCATGCCATCGTTTGAATGGATCCACGCGGCCTGGCTGCTGGCCGCCATCGTGCTCGAAATCGCGGCGAACATTTTTCTTAAGCATTCCGACGGCTTCCGTCGCTGGGGATATGGCGTACTTTCGCTGTTAGCGGTGCTCGCGGCGTTTAGCGCCCTGGCACAGGCGGTGAAGGGTATCGAACTTTCCGTGGCCTACGCGCTGTGGGGCGGCTTTGGTATTGCGGCAACGGTTGCCGCAGGCTGGATCCTCTTCGGCCAGCGTCTGAACCGTAAAGGCTGGATCGGTCTGGTTTTCCTGCTGATCGGCATGATTATTATTAAAGTTGCCTGATAAGAGATTCGACGCCGAAAACTTCCGAAAGTGTTGCTAAGCCGATCTGTGGGAAAAACTACCTGGCGAAATTTAAGCTTTAACTCTGGTTGATATGAGCATATGGTTTGCTATAACCATGTAAATTGCATGGTTATAGCGTTTCAACTCAGCAAACAGAGGACTTGTTATGGACATTAGCAGCTTGCTTTTGGATTTCAGAATAACCTCACACTGCGATCTCGGTTGCGATCTGTGTTTTCGCAACCCCGGTGTCAAAGATTCGTCTCTTTCCAGTGCCCTCAATGTTATTGAACGCATGTATCGAATGGGTTTTCGACGTATAGGTTTTACTGGTGGTGAACCGACGTCCAGAGCGGACTTCATTAATATGATTGAATATGCGAAACAGATGGGATTTATGACCTATCTATCCACCGTCGGACATCGTTTCGTAATGGATCATGAGCGGCTGAATCCGGTTCTGGACTGGGTTGGCATGCCAATCGACGGCATTGATAAGTACGTGAATACAGATATTCGCAGTGATAAAATGAGTAACCAGCATAGAGTCATTAAAAATATATTGACGTGGCTACCGAACAATAATAATCGTATTAATATAAAACTCACCACCGTAGTTTCCCAGTCAAATGCTAATCTGCTGAGCGATATTGTCAGCTGGATTGAAGAGCTTCCCTATAAAATTCAGGCCTGGCGGTTTTATCAATTCTGCCCGTTGGGCGTTGGGATAGAAAAAAGGGATAAGTTAGAAATAAGTACAGATGTATTTACATCTAAAATGAATATCTTGAAAAAGCAACACCCAGATATGCCCATCAGTTGGGCCACCTTCGAAGAGAGGGACAAAGCCAATGTCGTTATGGAACCCAATTTTGATATCATTATTCCCGACGGCGAAAAATATACCCTGTTGGGTAATATGTTAACAGATTCACCTGACAGGATTATAAATTCTATTTTTGGAAACGATGAGATCATGAGAAAATGTGAAAATAATCGTTTCTGGCTCAACGAAAGGGAGTTCACAGCATGAGATACAACTATCTTTATATGGATCCCTGGTCGGCAGATAAGAAAGAGGTTTTTAAGGAGCGGCAACCCCTTTATGTATGCCTATCCGGGAATTCCGGTGTAGGTAAAAGCACACTCTTGAAGAAATTATCTTCATGTTTATTTAAGGAGGATTCCTATACAATAGCCATAGACGAGAAAAGCGTTCACCATTCACTTCTTCCTTATCTGTTCGATGATACAAAAAACTATGGTTATCTTATTCAACTCAACTTTATGATACAGCGCGCTCTGATTATTAAATCCTGGCTGGATAAAGGGTTTAATCTGATAATGGAACGTTCTCATCTTGAAGATTATGTATTTGTCAATTTCATGTTTAAAGCTCAATACATTAGTAAAATGCAGCATGACACTTACATGAACCTTTGGAAAAGTGTCTATGAGTTGCTACCTGAGCCTGACATTATAGTTTTTATTGATTATTCCGTAAATTACTCACTTGCCCATCTCCAGGACGATGAAATACAGGGTGTCCGTCCAAAGGAATTTCCTGGAGAGGATGCAAAAGTAAAATGGATAAATGGCTGGCATAATGAATACCAGCATTTTATTGATAATCTTCCAGACCATCTTCGTCCACGAGTGATGATATGCAATCATCCAGATGAGATAGATGACTTTTCTGATAGAGTATTTCAGAAAGCAATGTTATTAAGGAAATAAAATGCGTCAGAGAATAATCGTGTGCCCTGTAATACAAAATGATGGTGAGTTTCTGCTGTGTAAAATGGCTTCCGATCGTGGAGTTTTCCCGGGTCAATGGGCTTTGCCTGGTGGCGGAATGGAACCCGGCGAAACAATGGAAACCGCTCTTAGGCGCGAAATCATGGAAGAGTTAGGGGATGAACTACTTATCACAGACATTAATCCTTGGGCTTTTCGTGATGACATCCGTACAAAAACGTATCCGGATGGCACTACCGAAGATATTTATATGATTTATCTTATATTTGATTGTGTAAGTGCTAATCGCGATATTACATTCAACGAAGAGTTCCAGGAAATTATCTGGATGCCACCTGAAAAAATAAAATCTTTGGATTTAAATGAAGCTACGCGGGTCACTTTTACTGAAAAAGGGATCATCTAAGGGATTATCCCCAGCTTCAAGGCTGGGGGTACCAATGGTCATATCTCGCTGAAACATTAACGCATTTCATCTGTTCTACTGGTTCGCCAGCTCTTCAAGCCTGTCGCGGAATCCCGTGACGGAAATCGCACGGTTGTCGGCCCGGTAGCGGTCTTTTGCCGCCGGTGCGGAGCTTTGCACGCCAATCAGCTGCCAGCCGTTATCCGTCTTGAGCATCAGCGGTGAGCCGCTGTCGCCGGGCAGGGTGTCGCACTGGTGCGAGAGCACGGTTTTTTGCGCCCAGCCGGTGACCAGGCAGTCGGTGTGGGTGTAGAGATCGTCAAGATGATCTTCCGGGTAGCCGGACTGGGTTACCTTGCGGCCCTGGGCCTTCATCGCCTCGGTTAACGCATCTCGGTCGCCTTCAAACAGCGGCAGCGGGGTAATGCCGGAAGGAGGATTATGCAGGATCACCAGGCCAAAATCGTGGGGAGCAGCGCCGGGCGGCACGATCCAGCCGTCACCGTCGGGCTTCAGGCGGCGGCCAAGCGAGCTTTCAACGCGCCCTTCAATATCGTGGATCTCATAGCGCCATTTCCCTTTATTAGAGATAAAACGCAGGGCGACCGCCTTGTCGGGCTTGCCCTTTGGCGGCTGTAGCAGGCAGTGTCCGGCGGTCAGCGCCAGATGTGGGGAAATCAGGGTTGCGGTGCATAAATTGCCGCTTTCGGTCTCGAGCTGACCAATTGCATCCCAGGGCGCGGCGGCGGGGTCGTTGACGTGGGTACGGTCATCGTGACCAAAGAACAGCGTCTTTACGTCCGCAGCGTTGTCGTCCGCCTGAGACAGGGCCGGAAGGAAGCATAGCGTTCCCAGCAGCAATACAACTCTTTTGCGCATATCACTCTCTAATGGGGCGATTAATTATGATTTTTGTATAAACCCGATGAATGTCTAACTATAGACGGGTCGCGCCGAAAGGGGGAGTAAAAACAGCGTACTACGCCTTTAAATCCAGAAGCTGAAGGTAATAATGCCGCAAATAATCAGCAGCGAGAGGATGATTTCAAAACCGTAGCGTCGCAGCATCATCCGCACTCCAGAAATAAACACCCGGCAAGCCGGGTGTTTTCGTTGGGACTTCGTTCTCCGGGAAACCCGGCTAACTTATGCTGCTGGCTGAGCAGCAGGTTTGGCTGCGGCAGGGGCGGCTTTTTTGTGGTGCTTTTTAGCGGCCTGCGCTTTCTGAGCGGGCTGTGCAGCTTCAGTTTTTACCGCTTTCTTGTGGTGCTTTTTAGCAGCCTGCGCTTTTTGCTCGGTAGCCGCTTTTTTGTGTTTTTTGTGATGCGTGGTTTTTGCTGGTGCTTTAGCCGGTGCGGCAGCGGTAGCAGCTGGAGCCGGAGTAGCGGTCGTTTCAGCGGCGAAAGCAGCAGAAGACAGACCCATCGCGGCGGCAACAACCAGTGCTAATACTTTATTCATCTCGACATCCTCGAATTTGTTTATGTGTGAACCCCCGTGGGGCCGTTGAGATGAACTATAAACTTGTGGATCAAGGGCTTCAGTGAGTGATTGGTATCGGCGTGTAACGCTATGTACGAAGTTTGTCGGATTTATGTCGGATGGCGATTCGCTTATCCGACCTACACGCAAACTGGCGTAGGTCGGGTAAGGCGAAGCCGCCACCCGACAATTAACTCACGACGATTAAAACTACAAATAACGCGCTTCCAGATGCTTACGGAAATAGAGCGGATTAAGATCTTCCCCCGTCGCATTGGTAATCAGCTGGGATGTGGTGAAACGGCTGCCGTGCTGCCAGATATTTTGGCGTAGCCAGTCGAACAGCGCGGTGAAGTTGCCCTCGGCGATATCGCTCTCAAGCTGCGGCAGCGCGCGTTTTGCCGCGTTAAAAAGCTGCGCCGCGTACATCGCCCCCAGCGTATAGGACGGGAAGTAGCCGAACGCGCCGTCCGTCCAGTGAATATCCTGCATACAGCCGTTGCGGTAGTTGTCTTTGGTCGACAGCCCCAGCCAGTGCTGCATTTTCTCATCCCACAGCGCCGGGATGTCTTCCACTTCTATTTCACCTTCAATTAGCGCGCGCTCAATCTCGTAGCGCAGCACGACGTGCGCCGGGTAGCTAACCTCGTCGGCGTCGACGCGAATATAGCCGCGCTCAACGCGCTGGTTAACGGCGATGAAGTTCTGCGCCTCAAAGGCGGGCTGCGTGCCGAAGCGGGCAACGACCTTTGGCAGCAGCAGCTTGAGGAATTCTTTGCTGCGGCCAAGCTGCATCTCGAAGAACAGGCTCTGCGATTCGTGGATCGCCGTTGAGCGCGCGTGGGAAACCGGCTGGCCCAGCCATTCGCGCGGGAGATTCTGCTCGTAGCGCGCGTGGCCGGTTTCGTGGATCACGCCAAACAGCGAGCTGATGAGGTCGCTTTCGTCGTAGCGGGTGGTGATGCGAACATCTTCCGGCACGCCGCCGCAGAACGGGTGCGCGCTCACGTCCAGACGGCCACCGTTAAAGTCAAAGCCCAGCAGTTGCATGGTTTCCAGCCCCAGCTCGCGCTGCGTTTCAATGGCAAACGGGCCGACGGGGGCAATCACCGATTCGCGGGACTGCTTATCGACAACCTTTTGCAGCAGGTCAGGCAGCCAGTCGCGCAGGTCGCCGAACAGCACGTCGAGCTTTTCGCTGGTCATACCCGGCTCGTAGAGATCGAGCAGCGCGTCGTAGCGTGATTTGCCCTTGGCGTCGGCGCGCAGCTGCGCTTCTTCGCGGCTGACGCGTACCACCTCTTTCAGGTTGGCGGCAAAGCCCTGCCAGTCGTTCGCCGGGCGCTGGGTGCGCCAGCCGTGTTCGCAGCGGGTGCCGACCAGCGACTTTTCTTCCACCAGCGAATCCGGCAGCAGGACGGCTTCCTGATACTGGCGCGTCATTTCACGCAGGTTCGCGCGCTCGACGTCGTTTAAGTCTTCCTGAGCGGCGGCCTGTAGCAGCGTGGCGATTTTTTTATCGGTGAGAATCTGATGCTGTAGCACGCTCAGTTCGGCGAGCGCTTCGCCGCGCGCGGCGCTGCCGTTTGGCGGCATGTTGGTGAACATGTCCCATCCGGCGATGGCAGAGAGATGTCCGAAGCGGGACAGGCGCTGGAAGGTGCGGGTGAGATGGTTATAGTTTTGCTTTTCCATAGGGCCTCGTGAGTGTTGTTAACGCAGCGAAAATAGCAAAAAGCGCTGCCAAACACGAGGCCCCGCAACGGTTAGTGTGCGCGGTGATGCAGGCGGGTTGCCACCAGTAGCGCAATCACCAGCAGCAGGCCGATAAAACCGGCGACGCCGGGCCAGCCAAACCGGTGCCAGAACACGCCGCCCAGCGTACCGGCGATGCTGGAACCGAGGTAATAGCTGAACAGATAAAGCGATGACGCCTGGCCTTTGGCGCGCCTGGCGCGCGGCCCGATCCAGCCGCTGGCGACGGAGTGCGCCGCGAAGAATCCGGCGGAGAACAGCAGCATCCCGGCAAAAATTACCGCCAGCGGCGAGAAGACGGTCAGCACCAGGCCCAGCAGCATAATGCCGGTGGAAAAGATCATCACCGGGCCACGGCCAAACTTCGCCGTCATCGCGCCCGCCTTCGGCGAGCTCCATGTACCGGTCAGATAGGCAACGGACAGCAGGCCGACGACCGCCTGGCTTAAGAACCACGGGCCAAGCATCAGCCGGTAGCCAATATAGTTAAACAGGGTGACGAACGCCCCCATCAGCAGGAACCCTTCGGTAAACAGCAGCGGCAGGCCCTGGTCGCGCCAGTGCAGGCGGAAGTTGATAAACAGCGTTTTCGGGCGCAGCGACGAAGGGCGGAAGTGGCGCGATTCGGGAAGTATTTTCCAGAACATCAGCGCCGAGGCCAGGGCAAAGCAGCCGATGGCCGCCACCGCGATGCGCCAGTTAAAGAAGTCCGTGATCACGCCGCTCAGCAGGCGGCCGCTCATGCCGCCGATGGAGTTGCCGCTGATGTACAGGCCCATCGAAAAGGCCACCACGCTCGGGTGGATCTCTTCGCTAAGGTAGGTCATGCCGACGGCGGCAACGCCGCTCAGCGACAGGCCAATCAGCGCCCGCATCACAAGGATGCCGTGCCAGCTGGTCATCATCGTCGACAGCAGCGTGCAGCACGAGGCCAGCAGCAGGGCGGTTACCATCACCGGCTTGCGCCCTATGGCATCGGACAGCGGCCCGGTAAACAGCAGCCCAATTGCGAGCATGGCGGTGGAAATCGACAGGGAAATACTGCTGCTGGCGGGGGATACGCCGAACTCGTGGGAGAGCACCGGCAAAATGGGCTGCACGCAGTAGAGCAGGGCAAAGGTTGCCAGACCGGCGGAAAACAGCGCGAGGGTAACGCGCATAAATTGGGGGGTGCCACGTTTGATATAGCTTGTTGCTGCCGGCTGTGAAGAATGACGTTCGTCAACGTCCCGTGCCGGGGCGGTGCTGACGGAGGATGTACGGCTCAAAATCAATCCTTAACGGTGCGCTTCGTGCTTGTGTCCCTCCAGAGTAGAAAATGGCGAATGTTCTGTCTAATATATTAATAATCTCAATTAATACTTTAAAAATATGAATATCGAATTACGCCACCTGCGCTATTTCATCGCCGTTGCGGAGGAGCTGCATTTTGGGCGGGCGGCGGCGCGTTTGCGCATATCCCAGCCGCCGTTGAGCCAGCAAATCCAGATTCTTGAGCAGCAAATTGGCGCACGGCTGCTGGCGCGCACCAACCGCAGCGTGAGCCTTACGGCGGCGGGCCAGCAGTTTCTGGCCGACGCCCGGCAGATTATCAACCAGGTGGATGCCGCCGCCGCGCGCGCCGAACGCCTGCATCACGGGGAAACGGGGGAGCTGCGCATCGGTTTTACCTCGTCCGCGCCCTTTATAAAGGGCGTTTCGGATAGCCTTTCGACCTTCAGAAAGCGCTACCCGGACGTTCATATCCAAATGCGCGAGATCAATACGCGCCAGCAGATCGCCCCGCTTAATGACGGCGAGCTGGAGCTGGGCCTGATGCGCAACACGCGCCTGCCGGATACCCTGGACTGGAAGCTGGTGCTGCGCGAGCCGCTGCTGGCGATGGTGCATCGCGATCACCCGCTTGCGGCGGCGAAATCCATTTCCTTGCAGGATCTGGCGCACGAGCCGTTTGTCTTCTTCGACCCGCACGTCGGGACGGGGCTGTATGACGATATTCTGGGGCTGCTGCACCGCTTCAATATTTCGCCTTACATCACCCAGGAAGTGGGCGAGGCGATGACGATCATCGGCCTGGTTTCCGCCGGGCTGGGCGTGTCGATTTTGCCCGCCTCGTTTAAGCGCGTGCGCGTCAGCGACGTGGTGTGGTTACCGCTCATCGAGAAGGAAGCGCAGTCGGAAATGTGGCTGGTGTGGCCGAAGCACCGCGAGCTGAGCGCCGCCGCACTTCGGATTACAGCCCTGTTAACCGAAGCGACTTCTGCGCTAAAATAGCGGCGAATGCGGTTGATTATGTGCGGTAAATCACAACCCTACGTAAATATTTGACTCATTCCCGGTAAGTGTTTCACCATAGCTAAAAGTTTATTTCGAAGCGCGAAAATAAAGGGAGTACCACGTGGTTGCTGATAGCCAACCGGGACATATCGATCAGATTAAGCAGACCAATGCGGGCGTGGTTTATCGCCTCATCGATCAACATGGCCCGGTATCGCGTATCGATCTTTCTCGCCTGGCGCAGCTTGCTCCTGCCAGCATCACCAAAATAGTGCGCGAAATGCTCGAAGCGCATCTGGTGCAGGAAACGGAAATTCAGGATCCCGGCAGCCGTGGCCGCCCGGCCGTGGGCCTGATGCTGGAAACCGAAGCCTGGCACTACCTGTCGGTGCGCATCAACCGCGGCGAAATTTCGCTGGGACTGCATGATCTAAGCAGCCAGCTTATCGTTGAAGACACGGTTTCCCTTCCGCTAGACGACCCCACGCCGCTGCTGGAGCGGGTGGTTATTCAGGTCGATCAATTCTTTATCCGCCATCAGGGCAAGCTCGAACGCCTGACCGCCATCGCCATCACGCTGCCCGGCATTATTGATACCGTGCGCGGCATCGTTCACCGCATGCCGTTCTACGACGTCTGCGATATGCCGCTGCGCGAAGTGCTTGAAAACCATACCGGCGTGCCGGTGTTTATCCAGCACGATATCAGCGCCTGGACCATGGCCGAAGGGCTGTTTGGCGCATCACGCGGCGCGCGCGATGTCATTCAGGTGGTTATCGATCACAACGTTGGCGCGGGCGTGATCACCGATGGCCGCCTGCTGCACGCGGGCAGCAGCAGCCTGGTCGAAATCGGCCACACGCAGGTGGACCCTTACGGCAAGCGCTGCTACTGCGGCAACCACGGCTGTCTGGAAACCATCGCCAGCATTGAAAGCGTGCTGGAGCTGGCCGAACAGCGCATGACGCAGTCGATGGGGTCGATGCTGCACGGTCAGCCGCTGACCGTTGAATCGCTGTGCGACGCGGCCCTGCGCGGCGATCTATTGGCGAAAGATATCATTCTGGGCGTTGGGGTGAACGTCGGACGCATTCTTGCCATCATGGTAAACCTGTTCAATCCTCAAAAGATTCTGATAGGTTCGCCGCTTAATCGCGCCGCCGATATTCTCCATCCCGCCATCACCAGCTGCATCCGCCAGCAGGCTCTGCCCGCATACAGCCAGCATATCGTCGTTGAAGGCACCCAGTATAACCATCGCGGAACCATGGCCGGGGCCGCGCTGGTAAAAGACGCAATGTATAACGGTTCGTTACTGATTCGCCTTCTGCAAGGATAATCATTTTCATTGATCCACTAAAAATTGCGCTATCTCAAACTGAACTTTCCCCGCATCTTTTAGACTTCCGGAACTGAATTATTCAATTTTCGATATAGTTTTTCGCGTATTACCTCCGGGAGTTACCATGCTTAAGCGTTTCTTTATCACGGGTACCGATACCTCTGTCGGCAAGACGGTGGTGTCCCGCGCCTTATTGCAGGCGCTGGCTGCCAGTGGCAAATGTGTAGTGGGCTATAAGCCGGTAGCCAAAGGCAGCAAAGAGACGCCGGACGGGCTGCGTAATAAAGACGCGCTGGTTCTGCAAAGCGTCTCCTCGCTGACGCTGCCCTATAGCGCCATTAACCCTATCGCCCTTAGCGAAGAGGAAAGCAGCGTCAGCCATAACAGCCCGGTTAACTACACGCTGCTGTCGGACGGGCTGGCACGGCTGGCGGGTCAGGCCGATCACGTAGTGGTTGAAGGCACGGGCGGCTGGCGCAGCCTGATGAACGATCTGCGCCCGCTCTCAGAGTGGGTGGTTCAGGAACAGATGCCGGTGCTGATGGTGGTGGGCATTCAGGAAGGCTGCATTAACCACGCGCTGCTGACGGCGCAGGCCATTGCCAACGACGGCCTGCCGTTGATGGGCTGGGTGGCAAACCGCATTAACCCAGGCCTTGCGCACTACGCCGAAATCATTGACGTACTCGGCAAAAAGCTGCCGGGGCCGCTGGTGGGTGAACTTCCGTACCTGCCGCGCGCCGAACAGCGCGACCTTGCGCAGTACATCGATCTATCCGTGCTCAGCGGCAGCCTTTGCGTAAACCGAGTACGGGCGTAGCCAGCGCGAAAGCGCGGAAGCCACCACGCAGGCGACCAGCAGGCCGGGGAGCAAAGCAAATTCCCCGGTCATTTCACAGACCATCAGCGTGGACATAATGGGCGCATGAGTGGTCGCCGCCAGTAACGTCGCCATGCCGGTTAGCGCCAGCAGAATAGCCACCGAATCCCCGCTTGCCTCCCACAGCCCGCAAAATTGCCCGAACGCCATTCCCAACGCCGCGCCGACGAACAGCGTCGGCGTAAAGACCCCGCCGGGCGCGCCCGATCCGCTGCTCGCCAGCACCGCCGCCAGCTTGCAGAGTAAAATTCCCGCAACAAAAAGCAGCGCAGGCGGGCGCGATAAAAACGACTGCACCACGCTGTAGCCGTTGCCCCACACCAGCGGCGTAATCAACGAGAGCAGGCCGACCACCAGCCCGCCCAGCGCCAGCTGTAGCGCGGGCGTCAGGTGCAGCTTTCTAAATCCTTCGCCGCTTTTCGCCATCATCCACAGGAAGAGCGGCCCGGCGAGTCCCGCCAGCACGCCGAGAACGCCCATCAGCCCGTACTGAACGGGCAGCGGGGCGCTGAGCAGTTTTACCGTATAGAGCAGCGTCTGCCCGCCGCTCAGTAGGTTAGTCACCAGCAGGGCGCTGACGGCGGCAATAACCACCGGCCCGAGCGAGGCGAGCATCAGCGTGCCAAACAGAATTTCGGCGATGAACAGGCTGCCCGCCAGCGGCGCATGATAGGCGCTTGCCATCCCCGCGGCGGCCCCGCAGGCGACCCACAGCTTCCATTCATCTTCGCGGGTAAAGCGCTGGGCAACGACCGAGGCGAACACCGTCGCCAGTAAAACCATCGCCCCTTCGCGGCCGATAGCGCTGCCGCTTGCCACCACCAGCAGCGAGGCGGCGGATTTCACCAGGCTTGCGGGCACGTCCAGCCGCCCGTCGCCGGTTTCTATCGCTTCCATATAATCGGTCGGCGCGCTGGGCCGCTGGCGCGTGGCCCGCTGCCAGCCCCACAGCAGCAGGCCCGCGAGCAGGCCGCCAATCGCTGGAGTGATAAGCCTCCGCCAGGGCGGCAGCGCGGCGGCGGCGGCCACGAGGCTGCCGCTGTGATCGCCAAGGAAAATACCTTCGAGGAAATACATCGACTGGCGGAACAGCCAGACGACAACCGCAGAGGCGATGCCTATCCCGACGGCGAAAACCAGCCGTCGCAGCATGCCTTGAATGTCAGGGAAATGGTGTAAGCGGTGCATGGTGCGATTGTAAGGCGGCGAAGCGTCAGTGTCACCGCCTCGATACATCTATTGCCAGCGGCGGCGGTACTCGCCGGGCGAAACGCCAAAGCGCCCCTTGAACGCGGTGGAAAAATGGCTGTGGTCGGTAAATCCCCAGTGGTAGGCGATGCCCGCCAGCTTCTCGCCGACGCCAGCGCTGCGCAGCGCCTGGGCGCAGAAATCCAGACGGCGGTTTTTAATAAACTGCGCAACCACCAGCCCCTTGTCCGCGAACATGCGGTACAGGCTGCGAACGGACATGCCCGCTTCGCTTGCGATCCACTCGGGGCGCAAATCTTCCGACTGGATATTGGCGTCAATCAGGGCCATCACGCGCTGCAGCTGCTTTTCGCGCTTCGACTGCTGCACGTCGCGGGCCTGCAACACCGGGCGCAGCAGGCAGATGATGGCCTCAAGCGCGGCTTCACTTTCGCAGGCGCTAAGCGTGGGGTTTTTCATGCTTTCATGCAGCAGCCGCTGGCTGAGCGTGACCACCGGCAGGTCGGCATGCAGCCGCCGGGCGCAGGGAATGTCGCCGGTGCGCAGGTTTTGCTCGAGCAGGTGGCGCGGCACTAAAAGAGAGATCTGCTTTGCACGCCCGGAATAGGTGAAAGCGCTCGGGCGCGAGGCGTCAATCAGGGTGATATCGCCCTGGCGCAGTACGGCCTGGCCCGCGCCTTGCTCCATCACCGCTTCGCCCTCAAGCTGAAAAACCGTGTAGAACCAGGCGTCGTTACCGCGTGCGACCTCCAGCTGGGTGCGCAGCAGCCGGGCGCTGGCGATATCCACCACGCTGAGCTTCATGGCGTTGGCGTGATATTCCTGCAGGCTGCCGTGAAAGCCGCCGTCGAGCGGCTGCCCGGAAAAGTGGCCGCAGGCGCGGTTGACGTGCCCCAGCCAGCTTTCGAAACGGTCGTTGTTGCCTGTCTCTGCCATCGTTCACCTCACCGGCCATGCCGCAATGTCGTTCATAGTTACAGGTTGCGCGATGCGGGAGAAGCCCTTCGCGTCTGGTATAGGAATTAACTATAGATAAGCGGCATCGCAAAACGGCGACCATTGTCGCCAAATGCGCGGGCTGTCACAGGGAGCAAAATCATTGGCAGGCGCAGAAAAACCTAACGGGCCGCTCGCGCCTAAACTGGAGAGAGAACGGTTTATCACGATGATAAGGAAAAATGATGTCCGAACAATCAGTTGCGGTTCTCGAGTCAGTCAAAAGCTTCCTGGCGCGCCATCACGGGCTGTACATCGACGGACGCTGGCAGGAATCAACCAGCGGCGCGCGGCTTGCCGTCTTCAACCCGGCAGACGGACGGCAAATCGCCAGCAGCGCGGACGCCGATGAAAAGGACGTCGACATAGCCGTGACCTCCGCCTGGCGCGCCTTTACCCGCGGCGTATGGGCCAACATGCTGCCCGCCGGGCGTGAAAAAATCCTGCTGCGTTTTGCCGATTTGCTGGAGCAAAACGCCGAGGAGCTGGCGCAGCTCGAAACGCTCGAACAGGGCAAATCCATTAACATTGCCCGCGCTTTCGAGGTGGGCTGCACGCTGAACTGGATGCGCTACACCGCCGGGCTGACTACCAAAATCAGCGGCCGCACGCTGGACGTTTCCATCCCCATGCCGGAGGGCGCGCGCTACCAGGCCTGGACGCGCAAAGCGCCGGTGGGCGTAGTGGCGGGGATCGTACCGTGGAACTTCCCGCTGCTGATCGGCATGTGGAAGGTGATGCCCGCGCTCGCCGCCGGGTGCTCCATCGTCGTCAAGCCGTCGGAAACCACGCCGCTCACGCTTTTGCGCATGGCGGAACTTGCCAGCGAAGCGGGCGTGCCGGACGGCGTATTTAACGTGGTCACCGGCAGCGGCGCGGGCTGCGGACGCGCCTTAACCGCACACCCCCTCATCGCCAAAGTCAGCTTCACCGGCTCAACCGCGACCGGCAAAGGCATCGCGCGGGCGGCCGCAGATCGCTTAACCCGCGTGACGCTCGAACTGGGCGGCAAAAACCCGGCTATCGTGCTGAAGGACGCCGATCCGGCGATGGTCATCGAGGGGCTGATGGCGGGCAGCTTCCTGAATCAGGGGCAGGTGTGCGCGGCCAGCTCGCGCATCTACATTGAATCGCCGCTGTTCGACACCCTGGCGAGCGGCTTCGAGCAGGCCGTCAAATCGCTCAGCGTCGGCGCGGGCATGGATACCGGCACGCACATCAACCCGGTGGTTTCCAAAGCGCACCAGCAGAAGGTTGCAGGCTACCTGGACGACGCGCGCCGCAGCAACGCTGAACTTGTTTCCGGCAGCGGCGGGCCGGGCGGGGAAGGGTATTACATCGCGCCCACGCTTGTGATTAACCCTTCGGCCGGGCTGCGCCTTAGCCGCGAAGAGGTTTTTGGCCCGGTCGTGAATTTGGTGCGGGTGAAAAGTGCGGAAGAAGCGCTAGAGCTTGCCAACGACACCGACTACGGCCTGACCGCAAGCCTGTGGACAACCAACCTTTCGGCGGCGATGGACTACACCGCGCGCATCCAGGCGGGCACCGTGTGGGTAAACAGCCACACGCTTATCGACGCCAACATGCCGTTCGGCGGCATGAAGCAGTCTGGCACCGGCCGTGACTTTGGCCCGGACTGGCTGGACGCCTACACCGAAACCAAATCGGTCTGCGTGCGCTATTAGTGAGCTATTGGCACCTGCCGAATCGACCTGAGCCGATTTGGCAGGTATATTTTGCGCCATATCGCGACACTTCGCGTCCACGCAAAAAAGGTAACTCTATGGCTAAGCATCCTGTCGGCAAATATCTGCGCGCACCGGTCACCTCCCACGAAAAAAACGTGCTGATTTACGTCGTTCGCGGCTCGCAAATTGAGCACATGCCGCCGGACGAAGACGAAGATTATCCGGGCGATATGCAAATGCTGATGCCGCAGCTCACCCGCGATTTTGACGCCGAGCTTAACGGCACGCTTGAGGAATGTGAATCGGGCGACGTGATCGTATTTATGTGCACCACGGATCTTATTTTTGAATATGGCTATTCGAAAATTAAAGAGATGGCTAAGGCGAAATAAAAAAAACCACTGCCCGAAAGGAGCAGTGGTTATATCGTCAACATCTACGCGAAAAAAGCTGTCTTAGTGGAAGCCGAGGCGCATTAATTCTACCGGCTCGTACTGTCCTTCAACCCCTTCAATTTCGACGCACTTAGCGCGGCGAATTTGCTCAGCTGTTTTCCCTTCGCCGTGAATAGCGGTAATCACACCGGTATGCCCTGTGCCGTTAATCATTACGCGGCTGCCGGTGGTAATGGCGTTTCTGTTGCGATCGTAGGTCATCGTCATATCTTAGCTCCTCTGACTGTCAGGAATTTTTCGATCGGCCATATTTTAAAAATCGAGGGGCTGAAAACCTTAATCAAGATCAAAAAGAGGAGTATTTGTGTGATGAATGTCGCATATCGCGGCCGTCGGGTGCAGGAGGAAGGAACGAGCGTTGATGAATAAGGCCCCGCGGTTTCGGGGCCAGCTGGGGAGAGCGACGCTTAGTGAGCGTAGAAAATATCACCCTTCATGGCGCGTAATATCTTGCCTTCCGCATCGGTAATCAACACGTAGTTGCCGCCCATATAGGTCCAGTGGCTTCCCGCTTCCGGGGCCGGAAGGTGCCTGATTTGCCAGGCATCAATCTGATAAGGCTTGGAACGATAGAGATCCGGCGCGATATCGCCAATGGCAAAATGCTTATAGTCAGCATAAAACTCTTTCACTTCGTAAGAGCTGTTGTCGCTGCTTTTCGGCGTGGCGGCGGGGGCGGGTTCACTGTAGGCGTGTGCGGAAAAGGCGACGGGCAATCCCATTAACAGAACTGATAGCAAAACGGCTTTCGACTTGCGCATAACTTCTCCACTTGTAGAACAATCTTGTTATTGGCGTTCTTGTAAAGACAACGGAATCAACGGATTTACTCACCCAGCGCGTTGATTTTTTTAACTTCCACGGCGGGAAGGCCGACTTGACGCGTTAGCGGCCAGGTATCATCACCCAAAAAAGCCTGTCGAATGATGAACAAACGTAACACGATAAGAATGAATGCGGGTGACGATCGCGACAAGGTGAAGCGGAAAAGAAATTACTCGACGTCGTTTAAGCGGGGTTGAGCTTGCGCAGGGTATTTTGAACGGGTGGTGGGATCTACGCACAATAATCAGCATTATCGTCGTGGTTTCATTAAAAAAATAACCAAACACAATCCATGCATTTCATACCGTCACCCAGAGTGGCGGTTTTTTTTGCCCGTCGTTTTTGCCCATAAAAAAAGCCCCTCGTAAATGATTTTTACGAGGGGCCTGGTTGGCGGGGGCATGTCACCTTTCATTAGTCATCCCATTTGTGGCTTAAGTAAGCAGCAAGAAAACCGGAGAAAACGATAAAACCCAGTACTGCTACAAATACGTTCATATTACCCAGCATAATTAATCCTCCTGAATGCAAATATGTATGGATATACCTCTCGTTAATTGAAGTTGACTCATCAGAGTGGAACCATCATACCGGTTATAAGTTAAACAAAGGCTAACTGCCGGTAAATTATTCAGCTGGTGAAGTAAATGTTTTGCGGTAAGCCGCAGGAGAGGTGGCGAGCCGTGTCCGAAAATGGTGGCGCAGCGTCGCAGCGCTGCCGAATCCCGCCTGTTCCGCTATTTTCTCAACGGACAGCCTGCTGTTTTCCAGCAGATCCCGGCTCCGTGCCAGGCGAACGTTTAACAGCCATCTGGCCGGCGTGCTGCCGGTTGCCGCCTCAAAACGTCTTAAAAAGGTGCGCGGGCTCATGCCGGTGAATTTGGCGAGCGAGGCCACGCTGTGTTCCTCGGCCAGATTTGCATGCAGATAGTCAAACAGCGGCCCCATGCGGTGGCTTTCGTACGCCACCGGCACGGCCCGTTCGATAAACTGCGCCTGGCCCCCGTCGCGGTGCGGCGGCACGACCAGGCGGCGGGCGACGCTGTTCGCGGCGCCGCTGCCGTAATCGCGCCTGACCAGGTGCAGGCACAGGTCGATGCCCGCAGCGCTGCCTGCGGAGGTCAGCACGCTGCCGTTGTCGATATACAGCACGTCAGGGGTCACGTTGATAAGCGGGTAGCGCTGTTGGAGCAGGTCGGTGTAGCGCCAGTGGGTGGTGGCGCGCTGGTTGTCGAGCAGGCCCGCCGCCGCCAGCACGAAAACGCCGGAGCAAATAGACAGTATTCTTGCGCCGCGCTGATGTGCCGCCGCAAGAGCGCTGCACACCTCCACGGGCACCGGCGCATCGGCACCGCGCCAGCCCGGCACGATAATCGTTCCCGCTTCGTCAAGCAACTCAAGGCCGCCGTCCACCGCCAGGCGAATGCCGCCGGTTGCCCGCAGCTCGCCTTTATCGATCCCCGCCACGGCAAAGCGATACCAGCCGGCGCCCATTTCCGGGCGGGCGAGGCCGAAGATTTCCACCGCCACGCCAAATTCGAAGGTACAAAGCCCGTCATAGGCCAAAGCGACAACTAAAGGGTTTTTCAAGGCGGCACCTGCGGGGACGATTGTCATGATCTTCACGCTATATGGCATTCCTGCCACCTGTCAAGGCGGGGCGACGGCTCTATAGTGGTGGCTCAACCACAGAGGAGCGACTATGAGCAACGTTACCGAATACCAGGCCGCCGCACCGGAAATCGCCGCCGCCCATTTTCTTCAGCGCCTGAACCTGGAAACGGACTGCGATGACGTCCATTCTTCGATGAAGGAAGGGGAAATGGACTTCGTGCTGCTGCACGTCGTTGGCTCGCCGGAAGCCTTCGCCCGCCGCCACATCCCCGGCGCGCTGCACCTGCGCCACCGGGATATTAACGCCGAGCGCATGAGCGAATGGCCCGCCGACACGCTGTTCGTGGTGTACTGCGCCGGGCCGCACTGCAACGGGGCCGACCGCGCGGCGTTGAAGCTCGCACGCCTGGGCCGCCCGGTCAAAATCATGATCGGCGGGATAACCGGTTGGGCGGACGAAGGGTTTGAATTTGCGTGATGGGTTTTAGGTTTTTGTCGGGGGTGATATGCCGGATTTGTCGGATGGCGCTAGCGCTTATCCGACCTACGTTCCTGGTTTTGTAGGGTGGATAAGCGCAGCGCCATTTACAAAAAATTCCAGGGAAACCATCAGTACCGTAGGGTGGATAAGCGCAGCGCCATCCACCAAAAAATTCCAGGGAATGCATCAGTACCGTAGGGTGGATAAGCGCAGCGCCATCCACCAAAAAATTCCAGGGAATGCATCAGTACCGTAGGGTGGATAAGCGCCAGCGCCATCCACCAAAAAATCCCAAAGAAAATCCCTCGATAACAGGTTACCGAGGGTTGCAGAGTGCAGTATAAAAATAAGCGAATAAACACTAAGGCTAACTTCAGAGGAACAGATTTTAAGTTAACATGATGTTAAATTAATATCTACTTTTTCGTAACAATTAAGGAATTTGCAATGTCACTGTACAGCGAAACCAAAGCGCAGTTCGTCCTCGGCCTGCACAACCTGAGCGCGATCCTTGAAAAGGGCGCCGCCTGGGCGAAAGAAAACGGCAAGAGCGAAGCCGCGCTGCTAGAGCTAAAGCTTGCGGAAGATATGTTCCCGCTGGCGCGTCAGGTGCAGGTCACCAGCGATATGTCCAAACGCGCGATTGCTCGCCTGGCGGGCGTCGAAGCGCCGGTAATGGAAGACACCGAAACGACCATCGCCGAACTACAGGCTCGCCTTGCCGCCACCATCGCGTGGATCGAAAGCATTGCCGACGCGCAGCTTGAAGGCGATGACGAGCGCGAAATTCTGGTCAAAGCCCGCGAGCACGAACTGCGCTTCACCGCCCGCAGCTTCATCTTCAAATTCGCCGTGCCGAACTTCTACTTCCACTTCACTACCGTCTACGACATCCTGCGCCAGGCCGGTGTCCCGCTCGGCAAACGCGATTTCTTGGGTAAAATTAACTGAGTTTGAGCCGCGCTTATTTCCCGGCGTGATTTTTAGCTGCTGAATATCAAACCCCCTGCCGAATCCTCGACAGGGGGTTTTCTTTTATACGGCGAATGGCGCAAAGGCCTGCTTGCCCTATAAATTCACGGTGGGTTTCGGGGTTCTGTTGCGCATGTGCCTGACAACGGGCTGGTGCGTGCGCGGATCAAAATAGCGGCTCGGCCAGATGGATTCGGCGGGGACGCCAATTGCCTGGCTGATGAGCATTTCGCCCTTGGCCCACGGGCGCGACAGGGCGTTAGCAAGCGTTGATGAACTCAGGCCCGCCGCGCGGGATTGGGCGGCCAGCGAGGTGCCTTTTTTACGCAGCGCGGCGATGATATCCGCCGGGTGCCAGTCCTGTTGAAAGGGCAAAAATGTGGGGCTATGTGAAAGTTTCACGGGGATCTCCTGGGTGATTAGGATGACCACCAATGGAGCTGCGAAACTCTTGATTGGTGGTGACTCAGACAAGGTTCGCAGTACCGGTCACCTAGGAAACCCGGCCAGCCCGAAGGCTGCCCTGACTGAGCCACCATTGAATCTGTAAACACGAGAACGCTGTTTAACAGGTGTACGGAGGCACAATACATAATTATCACATATGTATTTCCTAAGTGTCATTCAGGCTGCGAAACCCGGCTGCGGATTTTGCCGCAGCGGGCAGACTATATCGCAAATCGACGGCGTTAACCAACCCGCTAATAGCGGGATTGCGAGCTGTTTTCCAACGGTTTTGTTGGCGTTGCAGGCGTTTGCACGGGTAATTAAATGTCGGCCCATTGTGCGTCAATAGTAGCTGATCACCACGTTCGCTTTGGCCGTGAAGCTGCCGGTAAAGTCTTTGCCGCTGGCATCGACGATATTCGGCTCCGTCTGCACTATCGCCGCCTGGAAGTTGGCGGTGTTTTTGCCTTTCTGCGCGATGCCCACGCTCTGTTTGGCGTCCATACGCACGGTTTTGCCTTCGCTGTTGTAGATCTCCACCGCCAGCCCGGTGAGCTTTTCGCCGTTCTGAGCGCTTTCGGGGGTGAGGTGGTCTCTTCCCGGCACGATCGTATAAGGCTCCTGAAAAGTGAAATCGACGTTATTGGTATAGCTGCTACAGGTGAAATCCATGCCAAAGCGGGTCATCGGCCCGGCCTTCGGGAAGGTGCCGCCGCTGCTTTTGCTGATGCTGCCTAAATCCACCGTCTGGTGTTTGTTATCCAGCGCGCAGGACGGCGACGCCATGTACACGCCGGAGCCTAGCGGCACGTCAACGGAGGCGGTGCTCCCCAGCCCGTCTACCGAGAAGGTCAGGTGCGCGCCTGGCGGAATCACCGCCTCGGAGCGATACTCAATCCATCCGAGCTTGATAAGCTCCACGCGCATCGACTGGATGGCGAAATTGTATTTGTTATCAAATTTGTAGAGCGTTTTACCGGCGTTGTACTGCGCGCCGAACTGCACCAGCTTCGCATCGGCGCTGCCGTCGATAATCGGGTATTCCACGCCAAGCCGTTTGCCCGCGACCATTTTTGCCGACGGGTAGCTGCTCGGCGGCGTGTCTTCACCCAGCGCCACCGCCTTGATGTACATCTTCATTTTGATGCCGTTATTGGTGGTCTGCGCTTCCCCCGTCCAGTCCAGCGCCTTGTCGTTGACCGTGCTCAGCGTCAGCGTGATAGTGCCGTCAAAGTTGGGCGGGGCCTCCAGCTCCTGGCCGTCAGACGTGCAGCTCAGGCGCATGTTTGGCAGAAACTGCGCGTAGTCGAGCGCCAGCACCACGGTGTAATCCGGCGTGTTTTCGTCAACGGCAATCGGATTTTCGCGCGTGAACGGGGCGAAGGGCAGCGCGCCGCCCGTATCTATCTCGCAGCGTAAGGCGCCCGCCCAGCTCAGGGCGGGTAATAAACACAGCAGCAGGCTGCACCAAAATTTCATGTTTTCGCGTCCGTCAGAAGGTGAGTGATTGGTGCTGCTGCGCGGATTCGCCGCCAAAATCGTTGATGACCGAATAGTTCAGCACGCCCGATTTACCGTTTACGCCAGCAGGGAGCGGGTAGCGCATTTCGCCTTTCGCGGGCACCATGTTGTTTTTATCGGCGAGCGTTTGCGCTTTACCCCCTGCGTTCACCGACAGCTCCGAGAAGCTGGCGTAATACTGCGTTGGGTTTTTAGCCACCAGCCAGTCCTTGCCGCCTTCGTGGCTGACCTGCCATTGCAGTTTGTTAATCGTGTCCGCCGGTTTTTCGTTAAGCGAAGCCGGGCGCATGAAGATTTTCAGACGAGTTCGCACCGCAACCTGCAGCTGGTTGCCCTGCGTTTTGCTGACCGGCGGGATTTCCTGCACCCACAGCCAGTAAACGGATTCACGATCCTGCGGGATTTCGCCGGGCAGGATCACCATGCGCAGCTTGCCTTCACGCCCGGCGCCAATCTTAAACAGCGGCGGCGTCAGGATCAGCGGCAGGTTTTTGTCGTTGCCCTTGAGGTCTTCAACCCACGACTGCACGAGGTAGTCATTGGCGGTGTCGTCGTTGAGGAGTTTGACCGAGGTCTCTTTGTCGCTTTCAAGGGCGATAACGCGCGTCAACGCCGGGCGCACCGCCGCAGAGGCGGCGTTGGTCAGGAGCAGCGTGCCCATCAGCACGTGAAGGGCAATTTTAGTGAATTTCATAACGTTCTCTGCTTAGCGGCACACCGCATCAAGTTGTTGATACCAAGGCGCGGAGGCATTTCCGGCCGCCGGTAAAATGAACTGGCACCGGGCGTTATTGCCCAGATCCACATGCAGCGTTGTGCTCCCGTCGGCAAGAATGCCGTTGAGGTACAACAGTCCGTTATCGGCCACCATGCCGACCTGCTCCTTCTCTTGCCACACGCTGGCACCAAAAGGTGCTGGCTTGCCGTTTGGCATCGTCAACATCACGATTGCGCGGCGTCCTACTTTGGTTTGAAAACGACGCACGATGACCGCGCCGTGGGTGGGAATGACGTTCTGCCCGCTATCCACCAGCTCGACGTTATCCGCCGCGTGACGGGTGTCCAGCGACAGCCGGTTATCGCGATAGGCTGAAACGGACGGCACGACCGCGCGTCCGAAGCGGTTGGTGGACACGCCGGGCTGGCCTTCAACGCTGATGCCCGATGCGCCCGGCGTTTCGATCACCGCGATGGTGTCGCCGAGCTGCTGCGACAGCACCACGCCGTGGCGATAGGCCACCACGCCGCCGGAAATTCCTGCCGAATACTGGCTGCCGTAATGCGTGGCGCTGGCGCTGGCATTCAGGTTTGCCATGCTGTTTCGATAGCCCACGGCGGCCGACGGCGAATAGCCCTCGCGGTTGTGCTGGGCCGAAACCGAATAGGTCATCGCGTTGTCAAGCTCGGTGCCGGAAACCGTCGCCATCTGCGAGCTGCCGGAATGGTTGCTGTTCGTGGTGCTGAACGACAGGCTGCGGCTGCGCCGTTCGCCCATATCCAGCGGGATCGACACGTTCATAGAAAACTGGCGGTCGGCGTCGGTATCCCGGTCGCCGGAACTGGCCTGGTAGCTGTAGTTCATGCTGATATTCACCGCGCGAATCATGAAGCTGTAGCCGAGGGTCAACGAGGTGTCGCTGTTATCCGTGTCGTAATAGCTGTCGCGCTGTAGCGTCAGGTAGCCGTTGCCGAAGTCGCCCAGCCCCTGGTTGATGGTGGCCTGTACTTCATTCTTGCGATGGCTGCGCGTGTCGTCGCCGCCCCAGCGCCAGTCGGCGTATTCCGGGAAGTCGAGAAAGTCTTTGCTTTGGTAGCGAAAGCCCATCACCTGGAGCGAGGTGTCGGTGTCGTCAAAGCGGCGGGCGTACAGCAGGCGCAGGGCGCGGCCGCTGCTGCTCATATTGTCAATGTCGCGGGCGTTTTCATCGCTGGTGGTCTGGTGGCGTTCAAGCGCCCAGTCCAGCGACACGCTGCCTAAAAAGCCGAGGTTGAGGGCGGTGCTCAGCGCCGTTGACTGGTAGCCTTCACCGGCGACGATCAGGTCGCTTAGCGTCAGCTTGTCCCAGCCGTATTGCAGGCTGCCCTGGGCCACCATCGGCTGGTAAGACAGGCTGTCGTCGCGATAGCGCCCGCCGCTCAGGCTGTAGCGCCAGGTGCCGGGACGCAGCATGTTGGGCAGCGCGGTGTAGGGCACGGTGAACTGCTGTTTGCTGCCGTCGCTCTCTTCCACGGTGACGTCTAAATCCGCGCCGATCTGGCCGTTGTTGAGATCGCTAATCGCGAAGCTGCCCGGCGACACCGTTTCGCTGTAGATAATATTGCCGCGCTGGCGAATCACGATTCGGGCGTTGCTTCTTGCCACGCCGCGGATCACCGGTGAATAGCTGAAGGTATCCGACGGCAGCATCTGTTGGTTAGTTTCGAGCGTGACGCCGCGCAGCGGTAAAATCCCCAGCACGTCGCTTGATGTGCTGGCGTAAACGTCGCCCACGGTCAGGCGCGAAACCAGCGCGGCAATGTCGCGTTCCGCATAGGCGCGGTCGTGGTTTTGCTCCCAGCCGAGGTCGGATTTATTGAACGTATCGAAGCTGTAAAAGCGCCATTTTCCGAGGTTGATGCCTGAGTTCAGGCTCAGGTACGCCGTGTCGCTGCTGGATGAATCGGCATTATTGCCGTGATTTTCACTGTGGTAGACGTAGCCGGAATAGCTCAGGCGCAGCGCGTTGACGCCGTTATCCCACAGCGACGGATCGATCATTTCCCCTTGCCCGGCCACGTTGGTGGCGGCCTGCGGGGTCACGACGATCAGCTGCTGCATGGATTCGTCATACTTCATGGTGGCCTGCGGCCACTTCGCCAGCAGGTCGTAGCAGATTTCATTTCCCGCTTTAGCCAGCTCTTCAAGATGTGCGTCCAGCCCCATCTGATGGAGCAGGGCGTGCGTCAGGCAGGGCACGGCCGTTTCGCTGCCGTTCACGGTAATAAACTCGACCCTGGTCTTAAACAGCAGGTGGCCGTTTAGCACGATTTCTGCGTTTTTCGTGCCCGCGTCGACCTGTTCCGGGTGATAAAACTGTTTGGGAATTTCCTGCGAATCTTTACGCAGAAAATCAGCATCAAAGGCGCTGTCATTATTCGCCGCCGTTGAATAAGAAGATAAACAAGCAGACGCAATAATGAAAACCTTCATTGCAATAGCGAAATGATTTTTTTTCAAAAGAGGCCTGCTTTAATAGTTATGAGAAATAAATGTAATTTATCGATAATTAATTGTATGAAATATCAACAAAGGTTTTTGCTTTAATGTTCCCCTCAGTGACAGCTGGCGTAGCGGTATTTGCCTTGTAAGCCACTTTGAACTTAAGTTCCGTGTTACCTGCGGTCAATGCCTGAGATTTAGATGGGATGCCACCGTTTATATCCACAAGCGTCGCGCCATCGTTTTCTAAAATAGCGATACCCACGCCTGTGGCAGGCGTATTAGTGTCAACGTTGAGCAGGATTTCATTATTAACAGTGTCAGGCGAGCCGCTGAAGGCAACGCGCGCATTTTTCATGGTGGCAAGGCTACAATCTTTTAAATCAATGGTGAAATCCGTCATCCCGGCATAACCGCCCGCACCGTTAAAGGAATCAGGGCTGACGTTTGGTAATTCCATAATATATGTAGTGGCCGCAACGCCGTTGAACCCTTTCAGCGTACAGGCGGAGGAGTTAATTTTACCGGTGAAGGTAAGATCGCCGTCTGCCGCGAAAGATGCAACAGGTAGCATGCCCATAACAATGAGCGTAAGCGCTTTAATTTTCATAATATTCCAGTAATAGAGGGGGAAGGTTACTGCCACTGCTGGCCCAAACTCACAGCCAATTGGCGATGGAAAAAAGTTTAAAATGAACGGGTGAATTTGGAAACAGGCCATTCTTTATTTCGAAGTTTAGAAATCTTTAATAATTCGCTCTTAATATTTGCCGCTAGACCTGATGCATGGAAAACACCAAAATTCGAAATTAATCATTAATGATCTCTGAGTTGCCGGGCATCCGTTGCGTTACCTATCATGATTAACCTCTAAAATCCCCCCAGGACAACGAAATGAATATTATCTTTCTGGCAAGCCAGGATACGTATGAAAGCTGGTTTAGGCAGTTGATTCAGGCAGATAGCGAAGCCGAATATCCCTCTCTGCTTAACCAAACTGAACTGGACGCGGCGCTTGTTGAAAACCAGCCCGTCAGTTTTCCTTGTCTGGCCTATATTCCTAAAAGCGCGACCAACTGCCTGGATGAAAGGCCGGTGTATGTCTACGAGGAAGAGTTTTCGCGTTGGAAGAATCTTATGAATGCCGATAAGACCGCAGGTTAGTTTATAACTGGGAGGGGATACCTGTGAAGAAAACGGCTATGATTACTGGCAGTTATGTAGTTAGCCATGTAAACGAGGCAAGTCAATGAGTGAAACGAGCGTAAAACGCATGGACCCGCTAAAGATCAGGAAGTTTGACCTCAATTTATTAGTGGTGTTGGATGCGGTATACACCACGGGCAGCGTAAAAAATGCCGCCACTCTGCTAAACACTTCCTCGCCAAGCATTAGCCAGTCTCTGCAAAAGCTGAAGGATTACTTCGGCGATCCGCTATTCCTGCGTGACGGGCAAAAGCTGCGGGCGACCACTATCGCCGCGAAGCTGCACAGCAAAATTAAAGACAGCCTGGAGAGCCTGGTGGCGAACATCGAAGATTTTGAAAAGGATGAATACTTTAACCAGCTGGTTATTCAGTGCCCTATCTATTTATCGATAAAAATCATTCCCATGATTAGCGAGTTTTTCGAAAGCGAGAATATCAACTGCGAGATTGTCCACCGCGTAAGTGACAACATGGTGGAAAGCTTTAGCGACTCGCTGTCGCTGCGCCAGGTCGATCTGGTGTTTGGGGTGAATAAAAATCTGGGCCTTGCCACCAAATCCTTTTCTATCGGTCAGGAAGATCTGGTCTTTATCTGCCGAAAGAATCACCCGCGCCTCAAGGCGGTTTTTGAGGAAGAAGACGTCGATAAAGAAACGTTTTGCTATATTCATACCGATGAACTGCCCGCGATACTGACGCGCCAGCGGGTTGAAAATAAGCTGCTGGCCGATCGACACTTCACGCTTAAAAGCCCATCGTTTATTTCCATTCTCAGCCACGTGGAGTCATCAAACTCGGTGGCAATCGTGCCCCGTTGGCTTACGCAGCGCTTTAAAGACGCTTTTAATATTAAAGTGCTTTCCACCGATATCCCGCTGCCGGTGGTTGAAATTGCGATGAGCTATAACAAAACCAATCTAAATAAAAAAATGAACGGCAGGCTGTTTACTTATTTGAGTGAGAATTTCGCAGGAAAATAGCTTCAGCATTTCTCTTCAGTTCCCCGGTTGGCCTATTGACGTTGTTCAACGGGCCAGCGCATACGGGGAAATAGCGTTGAATTATTCTAAAGATCCTATGCGCGAAAAAGCGACCATCCTTTTGCAAGGAAGCCATTCCCATGAATTGGGCAAGCCAAATACATATTTATACTAATAACAACTTTCTGCACATTGGCCTACATGCTTTTTTAAAAGCGGTGCTGCACCCGAGCAGTCGTTATAAACTGTGCCTTATCGATCTGGAATCGATAAATACGCTTAGAGAGGTAATGGAAATTGTAAAAGGCCATGAAGACGATGTAACGATCGTGGGTATTCATAACGATGGGGTTATTTCCCGCCAGTTACGTAGCGTATTTAAACTCCCCGTAAATGCTTCCTTACGCACGATTAATTTCTTTTTGAAATCGCTTAATTACCGCTTCTCAAATAACACCGTCTGGCAGAACGAACTTTATCAGACGATGAATCTTGATGCGTTAAGCGAGCGGCAGAAGGGTATTTTTTTTGCATTTCGCAGCGGCTTTAGCGTGACGCATACGGCGCGGATTTTAGGCATCGGCGAGAAAACCTGTTATACGCACGCGAACAACATTTCGCAGGTTATGCAGCTTAAAAACATCAGCGAGCTTTACTACTTCTCCCGCTTCCGCTATTCCCGTCCAAGCATCGATGACCGGCAAAGCCATTTCTTCCGCCAGGAAAGCCAAATTAGCCAACAGGTGAAACGGATGCGCGAACAGATACTGGAAGAGGTGGGTTGAAAAAATGGGGCGGCAGAGCGCCACCCCATAGCGTGCCGTTACTTAGCGTCAGGCAACGCGTAGGCAATAATGTAATCGCCACGGTCAGGGGACTGGCGCGCCCCGCCTGCGTTAATCACGATGTACTGCTTGCCGGTTTTCGGCGACACGTAGGTCATCGGGCCGGACTGGCTGCCCACCGGCAGACGAGACTTCCAGATCTCCTTGCCGTTCGCGGTATCAAACGCGCGCAGGTAGAAGTCCTGCGTACCGGCGAAGAACAGCAGGCCGGACTGGGTTGACAGCGACGCGCCGAGCGTCGGCATACCGATTGGGATAGGCATGTGCATGCGGATGCCTAACGGGCCGGTATCCTGCACGGTGCCAACCGGAACCTGCCAGACGATTTTGCCGGACTTCAGGTCAACCGCAGACATGGTGCCGAACGGCGGCTTCTGGCACGGAATGCCCAGCGGCGACAGGAAGCGCTCGCGCATCGCGCCAAACGGCGTTCCGTCCATCGGCACAATGCCCATCTCGATGCCGCTCGCGTCTTTCGCAACGTTTGCGCGCGGCACCATGTAGTTGGCAAGGCCGAGGCGCATATCGTTGACGAACATCAGGCTGTTGTTTGGGTCAACGGAAACGCTGCCCCAGTTCATTCCGCCCAGCGAACCCGGATACTGTAGGGAACGGTCCAGCCCCGGCGGGGTGAAGACGCCCTGGTGACGCATGCCTTTAAACTCGATACGGCAAATCAGCATATCGATAGGCGTTGCGCCCCACATGTCGGACTCGGTCAGCGTTTCATTGCCAATCATCGGCATGCCGACGGAGTACGGCTGGGTTTTCGAGTAGCGCTCGCCCGCGATATTGCCCTGCGGCACGGGACGCTCTTCCACCTTCGCCACCGGCTCGCCGGTTTCGCGGTTGAGCATAAAGATCATGCCCTGCTTGGAGGTCTGCACCAGCACAGGCGTGGTGTGGCCCTTGCCGTCAGGCAGGTCGTAAAGCAGCGGCTGGGACGGCAGGTCGAAGTCCCACAGATCGTGGTGGGTGGTCTGGTAATGCCAGCGCACCTGGCCCGTTGCGGCGTCTACCGCCACGATGGACGAGCTGTACTTATCGTCTTCCGGGGTACGCGTGCCGCCGAAGAAGTCCGGCGTTGCGTTGCCGGTTGGCAGATAAATCAGGTTCAGCTTCGCGTCATAGGACATGGCTGACCACACGTTTGGCGTGCCGCGCGTGTAGGTCTGGCCCGCAGGCGGTTCGCCGGTCAGGGCCGCGTTGCCCGGATCCCACGCCCACGCCAGCTTCCCGGTGTGAACGTTGTAGGCACGCACCACGCCCGGAGGCTCGCCGGTAGAGAAGTTATCCGCCACGCGGCCGCCCACCACCACCACGTCGCCCGCCACCAGCGGGGTAGAGGTCTGCTGGTAGTAGCCAGGCTTCACTTCGCCCATGCCAACTTTCAGATCCACGGTGCCATGGTCGCCAAAGTCTTCGCACAGCTTGCCGTTGTCGGCGTTAATCGCCAACAGACGCGCGTCGGTAGTTGGCAGGAACAGACGGCGAGGGCAGGCTGCGGGCTGAGCGGATTCAGCAGGCGTTGCCGCCGCCTGGTTCGCTGGCTCTTCGAAATAGCCTAAGCCACGGCAGCGCTGCCAGTTTGGCGCGGTCGCCTTGCTGTCGAAACGCCATTTTTCCTTGCCGGAATCGACGTCCAGCGCCAGCACCTTGCTGTACGGCGTACAGACGAACAGCGTGTCGCCAACCTGTAGCGGGGTGTTCTGGTCTTCCGCGCCGGAGCCGTTGCTCACCGGGATGTCGCCGGTATGGGCAACCCAAGCCACCTTAAGATCGGACACGTTGCCCTTGTTGATTTGATCGAGCGCGGCAAAGCGGTCGCCGTGGGTGGTGTTGCCCCAGTGCTTCCAGTCTTTTTGCGCTTCAGCCGGGGTGACCGGCTTAACCGGCACGTCTTCGTTCGCGGCAACCTGCACCTGCGGCACGAACATCCAGCCCGCGCTGACCAGCATACACACGGCCAAGATCGCGGCCACGCCATAGGCGGGCGCTTTTTTAACCGGAGCCGGCGCGTCAACCGCACGCAGAATAGGCCAGGCGATAGCCGCCAGGAAGGCCAGCACGGCGAAGGTGAACAGGCGCGAGAACAGCGGCCAGAAGTCCATGCCCGCGTCGCCGATCGCCCAGAAAATAGAGCAAACGAAGGCGAGGCCGTAAAGCACGAGGCCCGAGAGTTTTTTGCGCAGGATTAATACGGCGGAAACGAGCATCACGATGCCCATCAGCAGGAAGTACCAGCTGCCGCCAAGCGTGGCTAAATAAGCCCCGCCAATCCCAATGGCAAGACCGATGAGCGCCATCAATCCGCCGAGAACCCACAGCAGCGCCAGTGCCGCGCCGCGTGGGGGAGTATGACTTACCATAACGTTCTCCTGTCGGAACACGTTCCTGACGATGTTCCATGAACAACACATGCAACGGCGTCACTCTTTGGTGAGCGATCGCCTTAAATTGTACCGGTTGGGGTAAACACGAACGCATCTGGTCCGCCGTTTGGCTTCTTTCAGCCGAAAGCGAAAACAGTAACGAACCAAATGGTGAATGCTTCGGCTATCATAATCTGCATATATGATATTGCAAAGTTGTTAATGGAAAATCTCGCATTTATTGCACATGCGTTGCCAGGAAGGAGGGGGCGGCTGGCGGTTAACGTGCTCTCACTGCGTTAGCGGTTTCGAGGCTGGTAACTCATCAAAAATGTCGCTGTGCGCACATCAAAACATAAATAAGGATTATTTTTGAATGCACATTTCGTGCGGAATTGATGGGGTATGGAAGGTATTCTTTATTTAAATCAATGCTTAATCATTCTTGAAAAAAACCGACCGTTAAGAAATTGACGATAATTTTACTTAGGAATAGTTTGGATTGGCTGCAAAAACAGCAGCCCGGCTAGCGGGTTTTGGCTGGCCGCCCTAATGACATGGAGTTCAAATTTATGGCTATACCCGCTTATATATGGCTAAAGGACGACGGCGGCGCGGACATTCGCGGCTCTGTCGACGTCGCGGGCCGTGAAGGCAGTATCGAAATCCTCGGCCTGGCCCACGGCGTCAGCATCGCAACCGACAACGCAACGGGAAAAGCTACGGCCACCCGTGAACATGCCCCGTTTAACTTTGATAAAGAAATTGATGCATCCAGCCCTTATCTCTACAAAGCCGTGACCACCGGACAGAAGCTTCATTCTGCCGAAGTGAAGTTTTATCAAATCAATGACGCCGGTCAGGAGGCCGAATATTTCAGCGTAATGATGGAAGGTGTGACGGTGATCGGCGTTGGGCCAATGATGTATGACGTCAAATCTCAGTATGGAGAAAAGCGGAACCATCTTGAGTTAGTAGAGCTGATGTACGAAAAAATCACCTGGCGTTATGGAGATGGGAACATCATTCACTCTGACAGCTGGCACGAACGTGCGACCGCATAAGGAGATGTAAAATGATATGGAGATATGAGCAAAGCACGGGCAGGCTCTACAGCGGCAGTGAATTAGTTGAAACAGGTTACTCCGGCAGCCTGACCAATAAAAACAACCCTGACCGCCAACACGTTAAGGGTATGGGGCCGCTTCCTCGAGGAACCTATCGAATCACAGGCCATTCACGCTCTAAAGGCATTTACACCATTGTTCTTGAGCAAATATCCGGTGAGTCTTTTGGTCGTTCAGCCTTCCGCATTCACGGTGAGCGGGTCAAAGGACCGGCGGGTTTCGCTTCAGAAGGCTGTATCATTATGTCGCTGAGTACGCGTCGTCGTGTACTTAACGAAGCTAAGACGCTTGAGGTTGTCCGATGAAGCGCCTCTTGCTAATAGCGCTCTTTTCTTCAATGAGTTGGGCTGATGGGGCCATTGCCGACTGGCAAGCAACCCTTGCAGGTATTTCTGCGGGTGAGAAAGTTTGGTTGGATAAGGTGCCTGAATTGGCGGCCAAAGTTAACGTAAAACAATCCATCGAGCTTGAGTACGCGCTCGCTCAGGCGCTCTCAACCAACACCGTGGCTGCGTTAGATACGCTCAGCATTATGGATAGCAAACCCTGGCCGCAAAATATAATAGGGACAGATATGGTTTGCGGTGTTCCTGTTGAACAATCGCCCGCGACTACCGACGCTTTCTATCATCGGACCCGCATGGCATTGCTCAGTACAGATAAAGGCGCTCTTTGCCTTTGGGTCCTCGAAGCCACCTACGAAGAATGGAAAGCGGAGATTAGCCGCAAGGGTAAGTAATCATACCTTCTGACGTGCAAAGCCCGGTCGATTGTGGACCGGGCTTTTTCATTCAGACGAGGGGGATACGAAGCGTTGGCGCAGCCGCCGTCAGGCTAATCTTCACCGGCACGGATTTGGACGTTGGCGTGCCGGTGCCGTCGCCCACGCTCGAAAGAGGAACCAGCGGGTTCGTTTCCGGGTAATAGGCGGCGAGGTTGCCGCGCGGAATATTGTACGGCACGGCTTTAAACCCGCTGACCCGGCGCGTAATGCCGTCGTGCCAGACGGTTTCGATGTCCAGCAGATCGCCATCGTGCAGGCCCTGTTCGGCGAGATCGTCAGGGTTGATAAACAGCACCTCGCGCTGGCCGTACACGCCGCGATAGCGATCGTCCAGCCCGTAAATGGTGGTGTTGTACTGGTCGTGCGAACGCAGCGTTTGCAGGGTGAAAGGCGCGCTTAGCTCGCCGAAAAGCGAGGCGGGAAGCGGTGCTGCGCTAAATTCTGCTTTCCCGCTCGGCGTGTTGAAGCAAAGCCGCGCCGCCGCGTTGCCGAGGTAAAAACCGCCGGGCTGTTCGCACTGTCGGTTAAAGTCCTCAAAGCCCGCAACGGTTGCAGCAATGTGGTCACGAATCAGGCTGTAGTCATCGGCGAGCGCCAGCCAGTTCAGCTTCTCTTTGCCCAGCACCGCATCGGCAATGCCCGCCACGATGGCGGTTTCGGAACGCTGTGTGTTGGCAATCGGATTGCCGATGCCTTCGGAGGCGTGAACCATACTGAACGAGTCCTCAACGGTCACGAACTGGCGGCCCGTCGCCTGCATGTCCGCCTCTGTGCGACCAAGCGTCGGTAAAATCAGGCCGTCTTTACCCGGCACGAGGTGGCTGCGGTTGAGCTTGGTGCTGATATGCACCGTCAGGCCGCAGCGGCGCAGCGCCTCTTCGGTGCGCGGGCTGTCCGGCGCGGCGGCGGCCAGGTTCCCGCCCAGCGCAATCAGGACTTTTACCTCGTCGCGCAGCATGGCCGCCAGCGCTTCGACGGTGTTATGCCCGTGGGCACGCGGCGCTTCAAACCTGAAGTGGGCGCTCAGGCTGTCGAGCAGGGCGGCAGGCGGTTTTTCATCGATGCCCATCGTGCGGTTGCCCTGCACGTTGCTGTGCCCGCGAACCGGGCAAAGCCCCGCGCCAGGCTTGCCCAGATGGCCGCCGAGAAGCTGTAGATTCACTATCTCACGTACCGTATTAAGGGAGTGCTTGTGCTGCGTGATGCCCATCGCCCAGGTGCAAATCACGCGCTCGGCCTGCTGCCAGACGGCGGCGGCGTCGCGAAGCTGCTGTTCGCTAAGGCCGGACTGGCGGGTGATGTGCTCCCACGTCGTGTTGTCGATTTCCGCGAACCAGCTCTCTAAGCCGTAGGTGTGCTCGTCAAGGAACTGTTGGTCGAAAATGCCCGGCTCGCCGCGAGAAAGCTTGCCCCGCTGCGTTTCCAGCAGCGCCTTCGCCATGCCGCGCACGGCGGCCATATCGCCGCCCAGGTTCGGCTGGTAATAGTCGGTGCTGATGTTGCCCGATAGCGGAGTTATAACCTCCAGCGGCTTTTGCGGATCGGCAAATCTTTCCAGGCCACGTTCGCGCAGCGTATTGAAAGTGACGATCCGCGCGCCGTTCTCGGCGGCGTGGCGCAGGCTGTGGAGCATGCGCGGGTGGTTAGTGCCGGGGTTTTGCCCGAAGACGAAGATCGCGTTTGCCTTGTCAAAATCGTCGAGGCAGATGGTGCCTTTGCCCACGCCGATGCTGCGCTTCAGGCCGCTGCCGCTGGCCTCGTGGCACATGTTTGAGCAGTCCGGGAAGTTGTTGGTGCCAAGCATCCGCCCAAACAGCTGATACAGATAAGACGCCTCGTTGCTGGCGCGCCCGGAGGTATAAAGCTCGATTTCGTTCGGGTTAGCCATCGCATGAACGTGTTGCGCAATGAGCGCCAGAGCGTCGTCCCATGCTATCGGCTCGTAGCGGTCAGTCTGGGCGTTGTAGCGCAGCGGTTCGGTTAGCCGCCCCTGATATTCCAGGAAATAGTCGCTCTGCTCATAGAGTTTGCTGACGCTGTGCTGGGCAAAGAACCGGCTGTCGATAAAGCGACGCGTCGCCTCCCAGGTCACGGCCTTCGCGCCGTTTTCGCAAAAGCTAAAGGTGCTTTTATTGTCGTCGCCCCATGCGCAGCCGGGGCAGTCGAAGCCGCGGGCTTTGTTCATGCGCAGCAGGTTGCGCAAATTTTTCAGGGCGTGCCTGCTGTCGAGGACGAAGCGGGTAGTGGCTTCCAGAGATCCCCAGCCGCCGGCTGCGGCGTTGTAGGGCTTAATGGCGGGTTTAAATTTCATCGTGGTATGTCGTGTTGCGCAATAATTACAGCCAGTTTACTCCTTTTTAACAAAAATGCAGGGTCATTCCCTGTTCCATGTGGACGCTTATTTGCTACTTTCGATGCCCGCTTTGGGCCCATAATCCCCGAGCAAACTGTGGATAAACGCCTTTTGCTGTTGTTCTCTATGTACCGTATGGCTCAGCGGAGCGTGGGTGCCGTCGTCGACAAAAAACTTAATATAGCGTCGATCCCTCAAGTTTTTGACAAGCGATAGCGCCGGTCTGACATCCAATACTTCGTCGTGCCGACCCAGAATAAATAACGCGGGCACCTCGGCAGCTCTTAGCGTATCGGCATAACGTTGGGGAGTGATGTAAGTGATATCCTCAGCAGAAAATTTGCGCTCAAAAAATGCCATGTCCCCGTTATATCTTCTTACCCGCGCCAAATGCGTGTGCAAATCAAGCAGCGGATTGACGACGATAATGCCGCAGATCTCCACCCCCGGAACCGGCTCTGCCGCTAGCAATTCCAGGGCCAGCGTTCCACCAAAACTACCCCCAGTTAACACCAGTCGTGCGCCCGGTAGGTAATGCTGAAGCCACTGCCGGACCGGCGTAATGGCTCCGGCGAGCACCTGCTTATCCACCATGGACCGATATGCCTGGCCAAACCCTGAAGAACCCGCGTAGTTAACGATGTGAAAGTTGACCTGGGCGGTAGTCAGCTCGCGGATCAGGTTTGGTAATCGTGGGGTGTCCCACTCGCAGGACTCCGGCCCGCCATGAAACATCAAAACATCAAGCTTCGGATTGTTACAGCCAATTAGCGAGGTGACCTTGATGCCGTGATGCTCGTGGTAACGACGACTCACCGACGGCTGCCCCGGGACAAGGGGATAACAATCTCCAGTCGTATTGTTCTGCACGTAAATCCCTTCCTGGGTACCGGTTATGTAGAGAAACAACGTTCCGGCCGCCAGTAATGGCGTTACTGTACCGTACAGTGATTCGTGCTCAAGCTGCAGTTCCCCTGTGACCCTATCGTAGCGGCACAGGCTTTGCTGTCCCGCTACGGCCCGCGTAAAAACGATGTCGTCGCTGCTGTCATCAAAAACGGCCTGCAGCATAATGTCATTTTCAGGCGTAAGGGTTTGAAGTTCGGTGATAGTCGGTGAATACCAGCAGATTGACATGCCACCTGGCGTCTCGACAGACAGCAGAACACCGTGCTGGGATAGGCTCAGCAAAGATGAAAAGTGGCAAATTTGTTCGTTTTTGTCTCTTCCCCACCGCAGCAGCAAGTTGTCTATCTCCAGAACGGCTTCATCGCCAAAATATACACGGCCGGGCCTAAGTGCTGCCTCTAATGGCGGGCCATTCCCGGAAATCAGATACGATACGGGTACATGATCCTCCGCCAGGAAAAGGCTTAATGAAACATTTCCGTCGCGGAAACTTACGGAGAAGTTTTCTACTGCCGCCGATATCTCCTCAGGCACCAGCCACTTGTCCGCTAACCGTAAACGCGTTATCGGTTTTTCACCCGTATCCTGCTGCGTAAGCGTGAAGAGCTGGCAGTGAAGATACAAATCGAAGGGCGCACGTCGGAGATTGGGTTGGAGCAGATTGCACAGGAAGAGATCGCCCTCAGGGTCAGACAGTATAATATCTTTGCCGTTAATACCGACGGGCGTTAGCCGGTGCAGCATATTTAGGCCGATTTCCATTGCCGATCCTCACTGAGTCGTGTGCAGCTGATGATCAACACAGAGGCCAGCGCGATGACAATAACGATCAATGAAGGATGCTGGACCAGCAGTCCGCTGTTATGCAACACCGGCATCGCTATACCGCCAAATATGTCACCACTCAGGAAGGCCGTCTGCCGAAGGCTCAAAACCATCATTGCGTTCTGCTGGCTGGCCATACCGATCTCAATCATGCTGAGCAGGAGGCTGTGCAGCGTCCTGAAGGCGTAGAAGCCAACAATGCTCAGGCTATAGAGTAATGTCGACGAATATCCAAGAAACACAAACGACAGATACAAAGGAACGATAGTAAGAAACGTCACAACCAACAGGGAAGTGCCTTTGCCGCTACGGCCAAACAGCCAGATATACAGGTTTTTTATCACCAGACCCATCACGATCCCAGCCGCAATGACCATCCCCACGGTGCTAACGGGAAGATGTAGCGTTTTCAGGTAGATTGGAACCAGTGGAATGATAACGGCCCAGCAGGTTCCATTGAGAAAAAAGGAGGCGAACAGCAGGCTGTAGAATGAACGGTTGAGCTGAAATAGCTGCCATGACGAAGGTTTGTCGTTCGTTCCCTGGTTCTTCACTACATTAGCGGAAAATGCCAGGTTACGGGGAATAAACAGTAAGGCTAGAGTGGTGAGTAGACCCGTTATCACCAGCGCATAACGGTATCCCTCGTTGCTGAAAAGCGCCACGGCTGTCACAAGTAGACCGGAAATCAAAGTGCCCAGGCTCTGGGAAACCGTGTTGATGTTATCGGTGTGGAGCACAACCGTATCGCGCTCTGCGGGCGGGGTTTCCAGTATCAGTGCTTTCAGAGAAAGACCGGTCACGCTGGCGCCAATGCCAGCGATCAGCCCAGTGAGGATCGCGACCCCTGTATTTATGGGATATGCCCTCAGAACCAAACCGAGAGCATAAAGAAGAAAACCTATCGTCAAGGCGGTTGTTAATCCCATACGCCTGATGATGCCGATATAAGCAACCGAAAGCGCGCCGGCCAGAGCCATCGCGACATAAGATGCCGAAAACAGCGAGAGTTTCCCCTGCATTTCCCAGTAGATCGGTTGAATGGTCTTCGACATCCACATAGGCAGCAGGAAAAGGATATTAAGAATATATACAGAGTTTCGCATCCGGCTTTAGCCTTCCAGTACTGCAATATTGTCGGCGATTTCCTGATGGTCAGGAAAGAGAGCGCGTGCCTGTCTTAGCAGCGCTAAAGCGTGCTCCGGTGACTGACGCAAGGTTTCTTCTGCCTTCAGTACCCACCATCCGGCTACTGTCGGCAGATGGCTGGAGGGAAGTAGCCGATCAAGATCCTGATACTGGCCGGAGAGGGACTGTATATACGCGTAGTTGTAGGCCGTCGTATCATCTCCCGTCAATTCCCATGCCAGTTTCGCATGTCGTTCAGCAGTCGGTAGATCGTCCTCGTCCATTTTCAGCAGGCTCAGGTAGTAATGAGTATCGGCGTGATAAGGGCTGACCGAGAGTGCCTCATTAAGACAGGCCCTGTAGCCAGCCAGGTCTCCTTTATCAAGAAGACAAAGCCCTAGCTCAAGATGGTATTCAGGGAAGGCATAATCAATGTCCAGAAGTTTACGATATGCACTAATCGCGTTGTCATAATCGCCCAATTTTTTATAGCACTGGCAGATATTATAGAGAATGACGGATTTATGCATGAAATGCTTACCCGCATGGGATGAGAGTGTTTCAAGGCCCCACTCTAATAATTCGATTGCTTCTCGAGTTTTTCCCTCCCGGAACATCACCAGACCGTATCCGTTACGGTTAAACACCGTATAGAAGTTACGCTCTTCTTCATCCAGACTATTGAGCCCACCATCGAGAATATATTGAAAAGCTTCTTCCAGCAGTTGCTTCCCCTTTTCAAGATTAATTTTGTTTTGCTTATGATGCCTGAGGTAAAGCATGGACAGAGGATAGTGGGTTACGCGTTGTACATTACAGAGAAGTCTACGCGTTTGGTTGACGGTTTGCGTTTGATCATTTTCATGTTTATATCCTTGTATAATAAGGGTTGTGTTTTTTCACCTGGACTGTTCTCCGGGTGTAAAAAAGTTAACGAAATTTACGAATTCCGTCAATTATTGACCGCCCTGAATTAACGGGTTGAAATTAAATGGTTTTTTTAAAGATTGACGTGTTAATTTATTGTTGTGCCTTATGAAGGGGGGAGTATTTACTGCAAAAATGTAAATAACAGTGAATATATTCTGGTTTCAAAATGTTTGTTAATAGTTGAATTATGCGTTTTCCTGCGACAGTTAATAATTTTTCTCAAACGACCGTCACTCAGAAATCGGTAAAATACTCGCTGGAAGCCCACAACTGAGCACGGCGGAGATGCGCAAACAAACCCGCCGTGCGGAAAATTACTTCACGAAGGTGCGTTTTACGCGTACTGACTTAATGAAATAGGGAACCCAAATCAGCGCGCCGATAATTGACGGCATAATTTGCCCGTAGTTGGTAATGTTCGCGCCGACGCCAAAATGCTCGATGGCAATATAGGTATCGGCCACGCGATAAACGACGATTAATAAAAGCAGGGCAATATAGGCAATAATCGTTCGGCGGCGGCGGGTGAAAAACAGCACCGTGGTATAAAGCCCCAGCAGCGCAAGAACGATCTGTCCGGCCAGCTCAAAGTAGAACAGCGGCATAAGCTGCGGCACGTTGGCGCGCACGGTGCCGAGCACGCTGAAGATATTGGTCACCGACACGATGTACATGATCATGCCCGCCACCAGCCCAAAGGCCGGTATCCACAGCAGGCCGCCGATCTTGCTTAGCTCTTTACGTTCGCAGGCGGCGCAGCTATCAGAATCCGACAGCGCGTCGTTGTCACAGGTAATACATTTCATCAACTCTATCCTTAAAGAAAAACACCTCATCATTAAGCGACCGTTCTGTTTGCCTGGCCGCCTTTTTTTTGTGGGGAATGGTGTACGTGATCCGCCTGTCGCTGTCAATAATACCGGCGAGCGCGTCAGATATGCCTTAAGTGAAATTAATGAGCTATGGTTTCTATTATTAAAACGCGTTTTTTACGGCGCGGCGTTTATTCCGGAACCGGCAGACCCTGGGCGATGAACCATTGTTCGAGCTTCGCAAGCTGGCGGATGTGGTAACCAATGGCCAGCTCTTCATAGAGCGTTGAGGGCGGCGCCTGCACGGGCGCGTCGGGGCGGGCACAAACGATCGCACGTCGGGCCTGTCGCCACGCCCGGCGTTTCATTTCCACTTCGTCTGGTCGGGTGACCCGATGTTTTGCCACTGGTTTTCATCTGTTATGGTTTTGTGAAACAGATTGTAACGCGCAAAGGTGACAATGAGTCATCCGATGACCGAATAAGCGTGGCGCAAAGCAAGCAAAATACGCTAAATTACGGATATATCTGTATAATAAGCACAATAAACATAGGGTTATGATGAGCAACGAAAGCCTGACAGATATCGCCTATCGTCACTTTGTGGAAAGTGTTAACGATTATGCCATCTATATGTTGAACGCCGATGGCACCATTGCCAGCTGGAACAAGGGCGCACGCAAGGCCAAAGGCTACGAGCAGGAAGAGGTCGTGGGGCGCTCTTTTGGGCTGTTCTATAGCGACGCCGACCGGCTCTCGGGGCTGCCGCAAAAGAACCTGGCGGCGGCGCTGAAAAACGGCAAGTTCGAGGGCGAGGGCTGGCGCTATCGCAAAGACGGCACCCGTTTCTGGGCGCACGTGGTTATCGACGCCATCTACGACGACGAACATAACCTGCAGGGCTTTGCCAAAATTACCCGCGATATCAGCGAGCAAAAAGAGGTGATCGACAAAATCTCTTACCTTGCCCGCTTCGACGCGCTCACCGGGCTGCCTAACCGCGTGGAGTTCTTTACCTTCGTCGAAAAGCTGTTTACCGAAAGCGACTACACGCGCATCGCCATCTGCACCATCGACCTGGATAAATTCAAGGATATCAACGATATAGAAGGGCACGTTGTCGGCGATCAGCTGTTGCAGCGCGTGTCCGCGTCGGCGCTAAAAATCCTTGCCAGGGATGAAATCGTCGCCCGCTTTGGCGGCGATGAGTTTGTCGCCGCCAAGCCCTATAACGACGAGCGGGAGCTGGTCGCCTTCACGGAACGGCTCCACGGCTGCTTTAGCGGCAAACACACGTTTTCGCACACCGAAATCAACGTCTCAGCGAGCCTCGGCGTGGCCATTTATCCGGATGATGCCACGGATATCAATAGCTTAATCAGCAATTCCGATCTGGCGATGTACCGGGCGAAGGCCAATCTCGACAATAAAATCTGTTGGTATGAAAAAGAGATGGACGACAAGACGCGCCAGCGCAACACCATGGCGGCGGATATTCGCAAGGGGATAAAAGAAGGGCAGTTCTTTATCTACTATCAGGAAAAGCGCTCGATGAAGGACAAATCCATCACCGGCTACGAGGCGCTGCTGCGCTGGAAGCACCCGGTGCTGGGGCTGGTGCCGCCCGACGAGTTTATCCCGATTGCGGAAGAAAGCGGGGCGATTGTGCCACTGGGCTACTGGGTTATTGAAAACGTCTGCCTCGAGTCGATGGCGAATAACGTCAATAAAAAGATCTCGATAAACATTTCCCCGGTGCAGCTGCGCAACCGTAACTTTATCGACAAGGTGCGCGAGATCCTGATGCGCACGGCCTACCCGCTGACGCTGCTGGAGTTTGAAGTCACCGAAACGGCTTTTATCGTCAATAAAAAGCTGGCATTCAGCATTCTGCACCAGTTCCAGAAGATGGGGATCAGCATCGCGCTGGACGATTTCGGCACCGGTTACTCATCGCTCAGCACGCTGCGCGAGTTCCAGTTCGACGTCATCAAGCTCGACCGCAGCTTCCTGACCAACGTCGAAAACAACTTCCAGGTGCGTTCGTTCGTGCGCGCGATTATCTCGCTGGGCAACTCGATCAACACGCCGCTGATCGCCGAAGGGGTGGAAACCTGCGAGCAGCTGCGCATTCTCGAAGAGGAAGGCTGCACGGAAATCCAGGGCTTCCTGTTCGGCAAACCCGTTGATATCAAGCACATTCACCGCTAGTTTTTTCCGCATCCTGATGAGCAGGTTACAAAATCGGACCGCCGTTTTGGTTTTGTGATCTGCTTAACTTTCCGAGGCTTATTTGCTACTTAGCCCACAGTTTCACGCCGCGCCGATAATGCTTTAGGTTCCGGGGCCGATGTAGTTTCTACAACATCTTCCTCAAAAGAGAACCCATGGACATGGCTACAAAAAAACGCTCCCAACATGGCGTAATTTCCTTCTGGCATCACATCCGGCTGGTCCCGCTGTTTAGCGCCATTCTCGGCGGCATTCTGGTGCTGTTTGCGCTGTGCATTGCGCTGGCGAGCTATTTCCTGATCCAGAGCGATAAGGCCCTGCAGGACGTCACGGAAGAGATTCAGGTTCGCATGGGGATCTCAAACAGCTCAAACCACCTGCGCACCGCACGGCTGAATATTATTCACGCCGGGGCCGCCGGACGCGTGGCGGACATGGACGACATGAAGCTGAACATCGCCGAGGCGGATAAACGCATAAAGCAGGCGCAGGAAGGGTTTAACGCCTACATGGAACGGCGGGTAAAAACCCCGGCAGACGAAGCGCTGGACGCCGAGCTGCGCACGCGGTTCGACGCCTACATCAAAACCGGCATGCTGCCGATGATGAAATACGCCAAAAACGGCATGTTCGAGGCGATCATCAACCATGAAAACGAGGAGGCCCGTAAGCTGGATGCGGACTACAACGCGGTGCTGCTAAAGGCCATCGCGATTCGCACCGAAAGGGCCACCGCGCTGGGCCAGGAAGCCAAAGCGCGCACGCGCCTGAGCGTAATGGTGATGGGCGGCGCGTTTGCCGTGGCGCTGTTCATGACGCTTTTCACCTTCGTGCTGCTGCGCCGGGTGGTTATCGGGCCGCTCCAGCAGGCCGCGACGCGCATCGAATCCATCGCCAGCGGGGATTTGACCCTGCCGGAACAGGCCTGCGGCAGAAGCGAAATCGGCAGGCTCAGCGAGCACCTTCAGAAAATGCAGGCGCAGCTTGCCGCTACCGTCGGCAGCGTGCGTGAAGGGGCCGAAGCGATTTACCAGGGAACGAGCGAGATATCAGCGGGCAATACCGACCTCTCGTCCCGTACCGAAGAGCAGGCCGCCGCGCTCGAGGAAACGGCGGCGAGCATGGAACAGCTGACCGCCACGGTGAAGCAGAACGCCGACAACGCCCACCACGCCAGCAGGCTGGCGGAAGACGCGTCGAAGAAGGCCAGCGACGGCGGGCGTATTGTCGCAGGCGTAGTGACCACCATGAACAACATCTCTACCAGCTCGAAAAAGATTTCTGAAATAACGGCGGTGATTAACAGCATCGCCTTCCAGACCAATATTCTGGCGCTTAACGCCGCGGTGGAAGCGGCGCGTGCCGGGGAACAGGGGCGCGGATTTGCGGTGGTCGCAAGCGAAGTGCGCACGCTGGCAAGCCGCAGTGCCCAGGCGGCAAAAGAGATCGAGGGGCTGATTAGCGCGTCCGTGTCGCTGATTGATTCCGGCTCGCAGCAGGTCGTACACGCCGGGGACACCATGAACGGGCTGGTGGACGCGGTTCGCCGCGTAACCGACATCATGCTGGAAATCGCCGCCGCCTCCGACGAGCAAAGCCGCGGTATCCAGCAGGTCGGCCAGGCCATCAACGAGATGGACAACGTGACCCAGCAAAACGCCTCGCTGGTGGAAGAGGCATCGGCGGCGGCGGTATCCCTTGAAGAACAGGCCGCACGCCTGACGGCCGCGGTGGGGATCTTCCGCGTCAACGCGCAGGCGAGCGCGCAGAAAATCGTGGCGAAGGCCGCAAAAGCCAGGCCCGCCGCCGCTTTACGGAGCGATGACAACTGGGCGACGTTCTAAACTTTATGGCGGGAGGCGCGTGCGCTTACCCGCCCATCGCACAAAATCCCCGCGCTCACGCTGCTAAATTACCCAACGGGTTGTATAAATAAAGAAATCGTCGCTTTTGCCGATGAGATACTGAGGCAGTCCATCCAACCACGGGAACACACCGCTGTGAGCATGATCCAAAATCTGATTAAAAAGGCCTTTGGGACAGTCAATGCCAACGAGGCAGCCAGCTTCTTAGCCAGCGCGTGCAACCGCATGAAATCCAGCAGCAGGGCGGAGATCCAGTCTGAAATCGAACAGGCGCTGTGCGGTGTGAACCTGAACCGTTTGGGCAGCCATGACGTGGGCATGATGGCGCGCCTGAAGGCGGCGGAAGCGGAGGCGGTGCAGCTGCGGGCTGAATTAAAAGCCGCCGCCGGCAAGGCCAAAACGAAAACCGTTTATCAGGACAATCCTGAAACCCTGCGGCGGTTAGCGGAGGTGCAAAGCGAGCTGGCCGCGTCACGCCTGAATACCGTTCCGCAGGCCGAGCTGCAACGGCTCACGGCGCGCATCGGCGGGCTGCAAAAAAACCTCGAAACCGAGCGCGAGCACCATTATCAGGAGCTGGCCCTGCTGCGTGAAACGCTACAGCGAAAAATGGCGGAGCAGGTGAGACAGACGCCGGACGGGCGGGCGCAGCAGGAGCTGGCTGAACGTATTCTCACGCTGCAACAGACGCTGGCCGCCCAGAAAGAGCAGCACGGCGCGGAGCTTGCCGAACTGCATGAAACCATGCAGCAGGACATGGATAACCAGCGGCAGCTGCGCGGCGAGCTGGTCAAAAACGGCAACGCGCTCATCGAAACGGTGCAGGCGCTGCAAAACCAGATTGCGGCCCTGAAGCAGCAGATTCACGACACCGGCGCGGAAGGGGACGCGGCGCGCACCGCCTATGAACAGGCGCTCCAGGCGCATCAGATCTATATCAACGTGCTGAAAAACGACATCGGCGAATTGACCGGCAAGAACAAAGACCTGCAAAGCAGCCTCGACGACAGCCTCGGTGAATCACAGGCGAGCCGCCTGCGTGCGGATGCGCTGCACCAGAAAACTCTCAGTCTGCAACAGAGTGTGGACGAGATGGCCGAAACCGCGCAAAATCGTGCGCTGGCATTTGATAACCTGGAAGCCGAGGTGTCTGTGCTTCGTGCCGCGCTTGAGCAGGAGCGCATCGATAACCAGCATAATTATTCGCTATGTGAAACATTGAGCCGCAGGCTTGAAGCTGCCGAAGCCGAACTCAGCCGTTCGAAAGGGTCAAAAAGCTTCATGCGCTGGATTACAGAGAAATAACTAACCCCGCAGGAAATATCAATGAGTTATCGTTTTACCCTTACCGCACTCGCGGCTTTTTCTCTTTTGGGCTGCGCTAAACCCGTCACGGGCGAACCGGCAGCCGATTTTACTACCGGTGAGACGCTCGTCACCGTTGAACATGCATGGACACGTACCGATGATGGCACCACCGTTTTCATTACCGTAGACGGCAAAGATGCGGCCGCGCTGAAGGTTGGCGAAAGCGTAGCGCTGCGCCTGCCGAAGGGCACCTACAAGATTGGCGGCTACGCCAGATCCCTGGTCGGCAAAGTCAGCGTCGCGCCGGTGGAGCTGACCACCACGGCGGACAGCGCCAAGGCCGTGGAGTACGCCGTGACCCGCAGCAAGCCGATGTTTAAAGAAGTGCCCGCTGACGACGACAGCAAGCCAGAAGCCGCGCCAAGCGCTTAATTCAGACTCACGTACCCGTCGCCCGACGGGTACGTCATCGCCCCATTCCCGCTCGCCACTTTAGGCACCCTCCGATATCGACCTTCATGAGGTTGATATATGATACGCATTGGTTTTTTTGACACGGAGGGGTTATGTTGACGACAACTTTCCCGGCCTTACGGGCAACAACCATCGGCGCGATTAACACCCTGGGGCAGTGGCTTGCCCGTAACGATTTTGCAGACAGGCCCAGGGCAGACGAAGCCGAACTCATTGTGCTGGCGGGTAACGCGGTGATCCCAACCGTGGACGCGGCCTGCGAACTTGCCGCGACGGGAGAACTCCCGCTGTTAATTACCGGCGGCATCGGCCATTCAACGACGTTTTTATACGGTGCGATTGCCGAACACCCGCGCTACAACACCCTTCCGACAACCGGCCGGGCGGAAGCGGCCATCCTGAAGGATATCGCCACGCAGTTCTGGAAAATCCCGGCGGACAAGGTCATCACCGAAGAGCGCTCCACCAACTGCGGCGAGAACGCCAGCTTTACCCGGCGCACGATGGCGGAGCGCGGCTTAACGCCCGCAAGCGTCATCGTCGTGCAGGACCCGACCATGCAGCGCCGCACGCTTGCCACCTTTGAACGCGTCTGGCAGGGCGAAGCGCACCGGCCGCAGTGGCTGAGCTGGCCCGGCATCACGCCGGTGATAGAAAGCGACGAGCGCACAACGCGCTTCACGCCGGATGAAAAAGGCATGTGGCCGGTCGCGCGCTATCTCTCGCTGATCCTCGGCGAGATTCCGCGCATCCGGGATGATTTGCAGGGCTACGGGCCGCAGGGGCGGGACTTTATCGTGCACGTTGATATTCCGCCGCAGGTCACGGAGGCCTGGCAAATGCTGCAAAACGATACGGCGTTATCGCACCTTATCGGCGAGCGGGGATGGTAGCGTTTTGGGGGACGATGACGTTTACCTTGTCGGATGGCGCTACGCTTATCCGACCTACCTCATCTTACCGTAGGTCGGATAAGCGTAGCGCCATCCGACATTTCAAATATCCACCCGGGGCCGCTATACAAACCGCCACCCGCCTCACATCACGCTAGTTTAAACACCGCCACCGTCTTGTTTAACGTCTGCGACTGCTCCTTCAGCGACATCGCCGCCGCCGATGCCTGCTCGACCAGCGCGGCGTTCTGCTGCGTCACCACGTCCATCTGCACCACCGCAAGGTTAATTTGCTCGATGCCACGGCTTTGCTCGCTGGTGGACACGGCGATATGCTCCATAAGATCCGTCACCTGCTTGATGGCGCTTGAAATGCGCATCATGCTTTCCCCGGCCTTGTTCACCAGCGCGCTGCCCATATTGACCTGCTCGCCGGACAGTTCGATTAGCTCCTTGATCTCTTTTGCCGCCACGGACGAACGCTGGGCAAGGTTGCGCACTTCGCTCGCGACAACCGCAAACCCGCGACCCTGTTCCCCCGCGCGCGCCGCTTCCACCGCCGCGTTAAGCGCCAGAATATTGGTCTGGAAGGCGATATCTTCGATGATGCTGATAATGCTGTCGATTTTGCCGGAGCTGGACTCGATATTACGCATCGAATCAATCACTTCCCCGACGATAGCGTTGCCGTCGTTGGCCGCGATCAGCATGCCGTCCGCCAGGCTGTTTGCCTGACGGGAGTTTTCTGACGTCTGCTTCACCGTTTCGGTAAGCTGCTCCATGCTGGCGGCGGTTTCCCCCAGCGACGCGGCCTGTTCTTCGGTGCGAGAAGAGAGGTCAGTGTTGCCCGCCGCGATCTCTTCCGAGGCGTAGGCAACGGTCTGGCTGGACTCGCGTACCTGGCCGATGATATGCGCAAGGGACTGACGCATCTTCTCAAGCGTGCGCATCATCTCGCCAACCTCGTCGTTAGATTTGGCAACGATTGGCGTGTGCAGCTGGCCGCCGGCGATTTCGCTACAGTGCCGCCGCGCGCTGTCCAGCTCGTTGAGCAGGCGGGTTTTCAGCAGGATATAAATTCCCGCCAGAATCGCGACAAACAGCACGGCGAAGAGGGCAATCGTCACCAGGCTCGAGCTAAAGCTGTCCTGAGCGCCTTTGTTGAGCTGCTGCGCGTACTGCTCGCGGAAGGCCAGCAGCTTATCCAGCGCGACTTCATACTGCTTGTCGAGCGCGGGAACGGTGGCGGTGACCAGCTCGCTAACGCGCTGGCGATCGTTTGCGGCTGCGGCATCCAGCAGCGGCTGTAAACCCTGTTCACGGTAGGCAAGAAACGCGGCCTGATAGGCGTCCGCAAGCGGCTGTTCGCCGCGCTGCTTCGGCGCTTGCAAATAGGCCTGGAAAGCGCCGTTGGCTTTGCCCAACACCGTTCTTGCGCCGTCCAGCGCAAGCTGCGCCTGCTCGGTACGCCCGCGCTGCATCTCCTCCATCGCCTCCATGGCGCGCACGCGCATGGTGCGGCTGTGGTTAATCGGATCGATAACCGACAGCACGACGCGGATTTCGCGGTTAACGTCATCAAGGGATTGGTTGCTGCGGGTTAAGGACCAGATGTTCGAGGCGGTGCTGGCTAAAAAAATGAAAAGCAGGATGCTGAAAACGAGAATAGAAAAACGCCTGACTGACATGGTAAATCCTTAAACATGAAAAAATATCATTCACGTCATCAAAGAACGTGAAGCTGTACTGCTCAAGAGATTTATCGGCAGAAGGCAAAAGATCTTGCTAGTTAAAGAGGAATAAACGTCATATTTGTGTCATGTAGCTGCTATATAAAACGGTGACTTCAATCCCTGGATGCGTATAAAAAACATGAAATTAAAGCCCATTGCCCTGATGTTCACCTGCCTGTTTCCTCTCTTGAGCCACGCGCAGGACGCGCAGGTTGACCGTTACGTTGTCACTTTCCCGCAGGGTGACAGCGTTGAATACAAGGGAACCTACGCCAGCGCATTCCCGAACGGCCTGCCGGTTGGCGTCGGCTCCGGCCTGCAGTTTGTCCGTAAAGACGGCAACGACCTGATTTTTGCCACCGTGACCGACCGAGGCCCAAACGCCGACTCGCCAAAGGCCGGTAAGAAAGACTCCAAGATCTTCACCAATCCTAAATTCACGCCGCTGCTTATGACCATTCGCGTGGGCGACGGCAAGGCGCAGGCAATTGACGCGCACGCGCTGCACGACGAGCAGGGGCCGATCGGCGGGCTGCCGCTGCCGGAAGGTTTGATTGGTGCGACCAATGAAATCGCGCTGGATGACGCCCTGCAGACGTTGCCTGGCGATAAACGCGGGCTGGACACCGAAGGCATCACGCCGGACGGTAAGGGCGGCTACTGGCTGTGCGACGAATACGGCCCGTTTATCGTGAACATTGACGCCAGCGGCAAAATCCTTAAGAAGTACGGCCCGCAGGCGGAACAAGGCGAGCAGGGCGTGGCGGGCGGTCTGCCGAACATCATCAAATGGCGTCAGGCTAACCGTGGCTTTGAGGGCATCACGCGCATGCCGGACGGGCGCATCATCGCGGCGGTGCAAAGCACGCTGGACATTGACGGCAAGAGCAAAAACAGCGCGCTGTTTACCCGCCTGGTGAGCATCGACCCGGCCACCGGCAAAACCGCGATGTACGGCTACCCGATTGACGCCGACGTCTATAAAAAAGCGAAGGATGCAAAAATTGGCGACATCGTGGCGCTGGACGACCATCGCATCCTGCTGATTGAGCAGGGCGGCGATAAAAACAAAGTTATGCGCAACCTGGTCTACGTGGTTGACCTCGCTCAGGCGAGCGATCTTAGCGCCTTCGATAAGGAGAAAGCGCCCGAGTTTAACGACGCGCAGCAGCTTAAAGAACGCGGCATCCGGCTCGCGGAGAAAAAAGAAGTCCTCGATTTACGCAGGCTGGGCTGGCAGCAGGAAAAGGCTGAAGGGATGACGCTTATCGATAACCAGACCATCGCCGTCATCAACGATAACGACTTTGGCCTACGGTCGGTGCTGGACAATCCCGACGCCAGCGGCAAAAAAGCCGATGATTATGAAGTGGATGGCAAGGGCCACCTGACGTTAGACGGCAAAGCGGTGGCGGCCAAAATCGCGCTGAAGCCGCTGGAAAAACCGGAATCGCAAAACGAGCTGTGGGTTATCAAACTGCCTGAAAGCCTGAAGTAAAGCGCCGGGGCTGCCTGCCGTTGTGGGCGGCCCCGCTGCTTATGATTTTTGAGAGAGTTGTGTGATGTATAAATAGTCGGTTTTTTGAGCAGTCCGTTCGTGATATGATTATTACGTTTTCACAACGAAAAGACTGAGGATTGCAATGAATACTGACATAACCCCAACCGCGCTTGCGTTTGAGTATCTCCGCCGGGAAGAAGAAACCCTGACTCCAGCCCAGTACCTGATTCGGTTCAACCAGCTCAAGCTGGAATTTGCCGACCTGATGGAGCTGACCTCCCTCGAACTGCGCGAAGAGATCTCCCACGCCTACCGTCTTGGTATTCATTGATATTGGTTATGCCGGGCGGACAGCACCGCGTTTTTCGCCCGACAAATCACTTAACCCTTAGCTATCCCCCTTCCACATTATCGCTTCGCCACACAGCCCCTCTTTTCAGCGCCTGCTGGAGAACGCCAGCAGACGGAATACCTTAACGGGTAATGACAAATAGCGCTTTGCAGCCAGGGCAAAGCATCGCCTGACCACGCTGGATTTTGCTGCTCGGCTGTTTGGATTTGTTACCGCACTGCGGGCAGGTAACGGTGGTCGTACTTTTGTCATTGATACGATTCATTGCATCAGCGAAGAATGACATGACGGGTAGCCTCTGAGAGAACGAGTGCCATTGTACCACGCATCCGGTTACCAAATGTTCGAGCCGGGCAGGCGATCCGCGCCTATCGCTCAGTTCCTGCCGTGTAATCTCTGGTTATCGCGCAAAACGTCGATCGCGGTCTGCATAGCAACCTTATCGTCGCGGCGTTTTTGCTGAGACTGGGTGACCTGCAGATATTCAAGAAGCGTGCGGGTATTGATCGGGCGGCCTGACTTGCTGACTTCAAGGACAGCGTTGCCAAGGATAATTTTGACCGGGGGCAGCTGGGCGGGGTACCAGTCCAGCGTGTCGTCTGACTTCATCGTAAAAATTCTCCGGGAAGGTTAGTGTACCACAGACGCCCCCCTCAGGTCAGGCCCGCTGCGCCCTCAACTGGTCGATAATCCAACGCCCGGCCGCACCAGGCGGCGCTTTGTTCGACCACATCACGTCAACGTCAATCAGCTGCGGCCAGCCCGGCACGGTGAGCTCCTGAAGAACGTCGTGCCCAAACTGCTCTACCAGCCAGCGCGGCAGGATGCCCCAGCCGAAGCCCTGTTCCGCCATTTCCAGCAGCATCAGCAGCGACGGGGACGACCAGAACGGCCCGCCGCCCGAGTTGCGCGACGGGTCTTTATAGGTTTTCAGGCAAAGCTGGCGGAAGGTGTGTAGCGTTTCCATCTCCACCGTTTTCAGCGCGGCAAGCGCGTGCTGCCTGTGGATGTAGATGGACATCTGCGCGCCCACCTGCAGGCGCGCGACCGTCACGTCCATTGGATAACGCTCCTGCACGCGCAGCACGCCGACGTGCGCTCGCCCGGACTGAATCAAATCAATCACGTCCTCGTCTTCGGCGATCAGGCATTCAAACTCGATTTCCGGGAAGCGCTCCGAAAAGCGTTTGAGAATTGATTCATGGTGGCTGGTCTGCCACACGTCAGACAGCACAAAGCTCAGGCGCGGCTCGACGTTCCCGGCAAGGCGCACCGACACCTCGTCCAGCCTTTCGCTGGCGGCGAGTATCGACTGCACGTAGGGTAAAACGTGGTGCCCCTGCGGCGTCAGCTCCGGCTGGCGGCTGCTTCTGTCGAACAGCACGATGCCCAAATCGGCTTCGAGATTAGCAATCGCCGTGCTGACCGTGGACTGGCTTTTCTTCAGCTTGCGTGCCGCCGCCGAAAACGAACCGGTTTCCACGGCCTGCAGAAAGGCTTCAAGGGATTCAGGAGAATATTGCATCATCTATCGCTTTTATCGATGGCTATTCATTTCATTGTATCAGTAATTGCGATGAGAATAGGGCGCATGGCACCACTATTGGAGTTAATCACTATGCATTCCCAAAAAAGATCGTTCACCGAACGCGTCGTTCACGCGGTAGGTTTTGAAGTCATCGCAATCGCAATCTGCGCGCCCGCCGCCGCGTGGATCATGAACAAGCCGCTGTTCCAGATGGGGGCGCTGGCTATTATGCTCTCCACCGTCGCCATGGTCTGGAACGTTATTTATAACGCCGGCTTTGATAAATTTTTCCCGATCGGGCGTAAACGCCGTCTGCCGCTGCGTATCGCTCACGCGCTGGGATTTGAAGGCGGGTTTATATTAATTGGCCTGCCGCTGGCGGCCTGGATGCTGGATATTTCCCTGCTGAAAGCCTTTATGGTCGAAATAGGTTTCTTCCTGTTCTTCCTGCCGTACACCGTGGTTTATAACTGGTGTTACGATGCGCTGCGCGCGCGCCGGTTAGAGTATATTGCCAGCCGTTGATTTGCTGTGAGAAGGCCGCCCCGTGCGGCCTGGCGCGCTCACCTTTGGCTTTGAGCACGGATGGCGAATATCCTGCCGTCAATATTAGGCATAATGTCCTTTTTATAATTAGAAAGACTTATGCCTATTAATTTTATTTTGAAGCGCCTGCTGTTTGTTATTATTAGCGTCGTTGCCGTTGTTTTAGGCCTGCTCATTTTGTTTAGCGACGTTATCTGGTTCCACGATTTTGTCCGCGAAAACTCCTTCACCGAAATTGCCCAGGAAAGCATCCTCTTTTTAATAGCGCTGCTGTTTTTCGCACACGCCAGGAAAGTCCCATCCCGTCGCCCGGTAAGCGTACTTATCGGCGGTTTTTTCACCTGCATGTTAATTCGCGAACTCGATTTCGCCTTTGATGAGCTTGCCCACGGCTCCTGGGTTTGGTTCGCGCTGGCGACCGCCGTCGCCTGTCTTGTCTACGCGTTCAGCAACAGGGAAAGGGCGCTTGAGGGGCTGGCCGCGTTCATGCGTCACCCCGCCTACGGCATGATGCTCTCCGGCCTGCTCTGCGTGCTGATCTTCTCCCGCCTGTTCGGCATGCACGAGCTGTGGCAGGGGCTGATGCTCGACGGCTACAACCGGCTGGTGAAAAATATGGTCGAGGAGGGTACCGAAATGTTCGGCTATATCCTCTGCCTGCAGGCGGCGGTCTGGTATCGGGCTACCGCAGGCCGAGGCTAGCTTTTAAACCCTACGCGCGACGATAAACAAACGCGGGAATAGCATCAGCACGCTGCCGTCCGCCTGCGTCGGGTAGGCCTGCTGCAACAGGTGGTGATAGCGCTCCAGAAATGCTTCCTGCTGGATGGCGTCAAGACCGGCAAGGTAGGGCCGCAGCCCGGTGGAGCTTAGCCATTCGATAATCGCGCGGTGCGAAGGCATCACGTGAAAGTAGGTGGTTCGCCAGATATCCACCAGGCAGCCCGCCTGGGCCAGCAGGTCGTAATAGTCATTGGCGCTCAGCAGCGCCTCACGTCCGGCCGGGGGATTGCCCAGCTCTGCGGCCACCTCGCGCATCAGCACATGCGTTGGCTCCTGCCAGTTATCCGGCATCTGCACCGCTAAAACGCCTTTCTCCGCAAGCTGATGAGCAAGATGAGGAAACAGAGTGCGGTGGTTGCCCAGCCACTGCAGCGAGGCGTTGGCGTAAATCACGTCCTGCTTCACGGCAGGCCGCCATTCGGCGATATCCACCAGCTCAAACGTGCAGCCGGGCAGCGCCGCGCGGGCCTTTTCAAGCATCGCGGGCGAGTTGTCCAGCCCGGCGATCGTTGCCTGCGGCCACGCCTGATGCAGCAGCGCGGTGCTGTTGCCGGGGCCGCAGCCTAAATCCGAAATGTGCCGTGCGTCGGGCGAGTGGATACGCGCGGCAAGCTCGGCCGCCGGGCGGGTGCGTTCCGCTTCAAACTGCAAATACAGCGCCGGGTTCCAGTCCTGCATTGGTTTTTCTCCTGTTTAGATTGCCATAAGCGTAGTTTATGCGCGTCTTTTGTAACATGGCGTCAACAATCAGGTAAGGGAATGATGCACCCTGTACGTAGGTTTGATAAGCGTCAGCGCGATCAAACGTAGCGGCCTATTTATTCTGCTTCCCCGCCTCGGCAAGCGTTGGCGTTTCATTAAAGAAGTTCCAGGGTTTGAGCAGCGCGTGCACCCATTCGGTTGGCATGATCGGCCACTCTTCGGCGCGGGCGACGTGGGTGGTGCCGGTGGTCATCCACACCACGTCGTCGCTGTTATCCAACGCCTGGTTGTCTTTGATGTACTGGCCGAGACCCGTATCGTGCGCGGAACGGTTCGGGTATTTGCCCTCCGAATAGCGCTCGTCCGGGCTGTAGCGCGTTACCCACAGCTGTTTATCCATAAAGCTCAGGCGGTGATAAATCCATTCGTCCGGGGCGAACTTCGCGCCCGTAGCCACCGGGTGGGTGCCGCCCGCGTAGGGGATTATCTGATAGGAAACCGGGTTGCCCATCCTGTTCTCTTTGCGGGTGTTGCTCAGCAGGCGGATGGTGCCGGGGTCGAACTTCTGCGCGGCCTGCTGCTCGGTGGAGATGTCGTACTGGTTAATCTGCATGGTGCTGGTGCGCGGGCCGCCTGCGGTATTCGGCTTCACCTCCGGGTCGAGCGCGACCAGCCTGTTGTTTTCGCCGTCCACGTCCAGATCGAGGCGGAAGTTATAAATATGCTGGTGGGTGGTGCCGACGATATTGTGGTCGATAAGCGTGCCGTAGCGGGTGTCGTCTTTGGCGGTGGCGTCGTGCATGGTTTTTGCCTGCACGCCCTTCACCGCCTCGATGCCCGTTGCGCCCGCGTCGATGCCGATGGTGCCGTTCTGGTGGAATACCCAGTCGAAGATGTAGTCGTAGTTGCCCACGGTGCTTATCCAGCGTACCACCAGCTCGCGCCGCTCGGTGCTGACGTTCGGCTGGCCCATCTCCTGGTGCTTATACTCCGGCCCGGCGTAGCGCTCAAAAATAGCCACCGCGTGCGGGATAGTGGTCGGTTTACCGGTGTAATCGGCGAGGGTTTCGTCCAGCAGCACCGCGTTGCCCGGCGCGTCTTTGCCGCGCGCGATTGGCGAGGTGAGCGTGCCCATGCCATAGTCGCCCGCGTCCAGATAGGCCTTAAAGTACCAGCCCACGTCCGGGTCGCCGTAGGGCACGATCATCCCGCCGAGCGATCCTTCGTACATAATCTTGCGCCTGGTGCCGCCGTCGTTATAGGTCACGGTGGACAGTATCGGGCCGACGCGCGAGTTCAGCCGCAGGTGGAAATCCCAGTTCTGCCAGTGAACGGTGTCGCCGGTGATGGTGTAGTTTTTGCCTTCCGGCTCGACGATATCCAGCGGCTTAAGCGGCGCGGCGTTCCGGTCGCGGCCATCATAGGGGCGCGGGTTCATCGGCACCGGAATCACCTGGCCTTCTTCGATTTTGATGATTTTCTTCTGCTCAAGATCGACCACCGCCACCAGGTTCTCAATCGGGTGCGCCCAGTAGTTGCCGTCGCCAACGTCCAGATAGCTCACCACCTTCAGCAGCCGCTGGTCCTGCTTCAGGCCGTCTTTACCGTCGAAATAGCCGACGGTCAGCGGGGTAGTGATTACCTTTTTCGGGTCGCTGACGCCGTGTTTTTTCAGCGCCTCTGCGAACTCCGCGCTGCCGTTGATTATCGACTGCACGCTTGCGAAATCATCCAGCAGCACCATGCCGTGCGCGCCGGGGATCGGCTGCCAGGCGAGAACCTTCCCGGCGTTCAAATCCACCACGCCTTCAATGATATGCGCGCCGTTGAGCATGATGACGTCGGCCTTGCGCGCGTCGGTCACCGCTTTGCCGCTCATCGCAAAATCCCACACCTGGTCTTTAGGCGGCTCGTGCAGCGATATTTCCGTAAAGCGCGTGCCGGGCTTAAAGCCAGGCGCGGCCTGAATAATAGAAACGGCTTTGGTTATTTCGTCGGCGGAAAGGGAATTAAGCGGATGCGGCTTTTTCTCTACCGCAAAAGTTTGATCGAGGCCGGACTGGAATACCTCGTTAATAAAGCCGTCTGAAATATACGCGGTTTTATCTTTAAAAATAACCGGCACTGCTAGCTGTAGCGTTTTACCGTTGACGATGGCGGAGTGGGCATTAGGTTTTACCTTCACATAGGCACCGTCTTTTAGAAGGGTAAACATCTGCGCGTAGTCGTCCCACTGCACGTCAGCGCCAAACGCCTTGAGGGTTTTTTCCATCGGCACCATATGCGCCTCGCCGCCGTGAGCAAGGGCGGCGGTTGAGGTCAGCAGGGCGATGGCTAAGGTGAGGGCTTTTTTTCCAGTCGTCAATGTCATGAATATCTCACTCCTGGCAGAGGTAAAGTTGTTTGCGAAACGGGCGTGAATGCAACATAACAACTTCCCAGCGAGGATATATTGTCGTGCCTGCCAATCATTTTGCTGACGTTGCCAAACTGTGTCGGAATACGCTTGTGTCGGGTGGCGCTGCGCTTACCCGACCTACGGGATTGGCTTATTCCGGGTGGCGCTGCGCTTACCCAACCTACGGGATTGGCTTATTCCGGGTGGCGCTGCGCTTACCCGACCTACGGGATTAGTTTATTCCGGGTGGCGCTGCGCTTACCCGACCTACGGGATTAGTTTATTCCGGGTGGCGCTGCGCTTACCCGACGTGCGGGGTTGGCTTATTCTTAACCGACGTGTGGTTTTATTTGTAGGGCGGATAAGCGAAAGCGCCATCCGCCGAAAAGCCAGGGTTACGCATTAAATTCCCCGGCCCTGCGCGCCACCAATGTCAAAATGGAATACAGCGCCACGGACTGCTGCTCTTGATTCATCACCTCAACCGCCCATTCCACGACGCCCACCGGCTTATCTTCCGGCGTTTTCTGCGGCTTGGCGGTTTTGCGCTTGCAGGTCAGCCGCACCTGCAGGGTATCGCCGATTTTCACCGGCTCGATGAAGCGCAGGTTCTCCATGCCGTAGTTGGCGATAACCGGCCCCACGCCTGGGTCAACGAACAGCCCGGCGGCGGCGGAAACCACAAAATAGCCGTGCGCCACGCGTTCGCCGAAGAACGACTCCGCCGCGCCGATTTTATCGACGTGGGCGTAGAAACGATCGCCGCTGAGGTTGGCGAAGTTGGCGATATCCGCCTCGGTAACGGTGCGGCGGGCGGTCAGCAGGCTCTCGCCAATCTTCAGATCTTCAAAGTGTTTACGGAACGGGTGAACGGCGTCTGACTCCACCGCCGCGCCGTAGCTCCACTGCCTGCTGATCGCCGCCAGCATCGTCGGGCTGCCCTGAATCGCCGTGCGCTGCATGTAGTGTTTAACCGCGCGCAGGCCGCCAAGCTCTTCGCCGCCGCCCGCGCGACCGGGGCCGCCGTGAACCAGCATCGGCAGCGGCGAGCCGTGGCCGGTGGATTCGACGGAAGACGCCTGGTTCAGCACCTGAATACGCCCGTGCGCGCGGGCCGCGCCCAGAATGAACTGCCGCGCGATGTTGCCGTCCGCCGTGACCAGCGTGCCCGCAAGGCTACCCTGGCCCGCTCGCGCCAGCGCCATCGCATGTTCCGCATCGCGATACGGCATCAGGGTGGCGACCGGGCCGAAGGCTTCCAGCTCGTGAACCGCAGGCGTTTCGTCCGGCTGGTGGCAAACCAGCAGCGTCGGCGGGAAGAACGCGCCGCGCAGGCCGGTATCGGCCTTGCCGCCCGTCACCGCCATACACCCGGCGGCAATCAGCCGATCCACCTTTTGCTGCACGTCGTCGCGCTGCTCGAGGCTCACCAGCGCGCCCATTCTGACGCCTTCCTGCGCCGGGTCGCCGGGCTGGATTTTTACAAGCTTCGCCTTCAGCGCCTGGGTGACGTTTTCAAGCTGGTTTTGCGGCACGATGATGCGCCGTATCGCGGTGCATTTTTGCCCGGCTTTCGCCGTCATTTCGCGGACCACTTCGCGGATAAACAGCGCGAATTCGGGCTGGTATGGCGTGACGTCTTCGGCCAGCACGCAGCAGTTAAGGGAGTCGGCCTCCATGGTGAACGGAATGGAGCGGGCGACGATATTTGAGTGACAACGTAACCTTTGACCGGTGCTGGCAGAGCCGGTAAAGGTCACCACGTCCTGCTCGTCGAGCAGATCCAACAGGTTGCCGACGCCGCCGCAGATCAGGCTGATAGCCCCGTCCGGCACCAGCCCGGAATCGACGATCGCCGTCACCATCGCATGGGTAAGCTGCGCGCTCGGCGTGCCCGGTTTAACGATCGCCGGAACGCCCGCAAGCCAGGTCGGCGCAAGCTTTTCGAGCATGCCCCAGCACGGGAAGTTGAACGCGTTGATGTGCAGCGCCACGCCGGATTTTGAGGTCAGCACGTGCCGCGCCGCGAAGCCGCCCTGTTTGGACAGTGGGATCGTTTCGTCTTCCGGCCACAGCACGTCGTCCGGCAGCTCGCGGTTGCCCATGCCCGCGTAGGCGAACAGCGTGCCGATGCCGCCTTCAATATCGACCCAGCCGTCCGCGCGGGTGGCGCCCGTCTGGTACGAAATCTCGTAAAACGACTCTTTCTGCGCCAGCAGGTGCTTCGCCACGGCTTTGATCATCGCCGCGCGCTGGACGAACGTCATGGCGCGTAGCGCTTCGCCACCCTTATCAATAGCGAAGCGGCGCGCCTGCGCCATATCCAGCCCGGCGCTGGTTACCTGATACAACGCCTCGCCGCTAATTGCATGATTAATCGTCCGTTCTTCACCGTGGCCGCGCGTCCATTTACCCGCCAGATAGCTTGTTAACTGTTGCATCACGTTCTCCACTAAGCATTACGTTTAATGGATTCAATGGTTGATTTGTGAATCATAAAAATCAAGTTGTAATTTAATAATTTATTAACAATGTGATTTCGTCGATTTGTCGTGTGTTTTTTAAGTTATTAAATATTAACAATATATGTAAATTTATCGTGATAATGCTCACAAAGCATGCGTGTTAATTTTGCTGTTTTGGTTAACTTATCGGTAACTTTTAATCATTAAGTGATTCATCAAAACGCATTTGATGAGTTTAATTTGAATCATAAAAGGTGATGACGTGACAGAACAACAGCGCTTTGATGAGCGAATCGCGCAGGAAATCGCGATTGAGCCGCAGGACTGGATGCCGGAGCACTACCGTAAAACGCTGATTCGCCAGATCGGCCAGCACGCCCACTCCGAAATCGTCGGCATGCTGCCGGAGGGCAACTGGCTGACCCGCGCGCCGAGCCTGAAGCGCAAGGCCATTCTGCTGGCCAAGGTGCAGGACGAGGCGGGGCACGGGCTGTACCTCTACAGCGCGGCGGAAACGCTCGGCTGCGCCCGCGAGGACATCTACCAGAAGATGCTCGACGGCAAGATGAAGTACTCGTCGATCTTTAACTATCCGACGCTGAACTGGGCGGATATCGGCGTCATCGGCTGGCTGGTGGACGGCGCGGCAATCGTTAACCAGGTTGCGCTGTGCCGCACCTCCTACGGGCCTTACGCCCGGGCGATGGTGAAAATCTGCAAAGAAGAGAGCTTCCACCAGCGTCAGGGTTTTGAGGCCTGCACCGTGCTGGCGAACGGCAGCGACGCGCAGCGCCAGATGCTGCAGGACGCCATCAACCGCTTCTGGTGGCCCGCGCTGATGATGTTTGGCCCCAACGACGACAGCTCGCCGAACAGCGCGCAGAGCCTCGCGTGGAAGATCAAGCGTTTCGGCAACGACGAGCTGCGCCAGCGCTTCGTGGACAACACCGTGCCGCAGGTCGAACTGCTCGGCATGACCGTGCCGGACAAAGATCTGTTCTGGAACGAGGCCACCGCGCACTACGAGTTCGGCGCGATCGATTGGGACGAGTTTAACGAGGTGATCGCCGGCCGCGGTTTGTGCAACGAGGAACGCCTCGCCGCCAAGCGCAAGGCGTGGGAAGAGGGCGCGTGGGTTCGCGAAGCCGCATTGGCGTATGCCGCGAAGCGTGCCGGGTGACGATGCAATGTCGGATGGCGCTGCGCTTATCCGACCTACAAACGCCGAACCCGAGCGCCAACGTAAACGCCGAACCCGTAGGGTGGATAAGCGCAGCGCCATCCACCAAAAGAACGCCGAACCCGAGCGCCGACATAAACGCCGAACCGGAGGGTGGATAAGCGCAGCGCCATCCACCACAAGAACGCCGAACCCGAGCGCCGACATAAGCGCCGAACCGTAGGGTGGATAAGCGCAGCGCCATCCACCACAAGAACGCCGAACCCGAGCGCCGAACATAAACGCCGAACCGTAGGGTGGATAAGCGCAGCGCATCCACCAAAAGAACGCCGAACCCGAGCGCCGACATAAGCGCCGAACCGTAGGGTGGATAAGCGCAGCGCATCCACCACAAGAACGCCGAACCCGAGCGCCAACGTAAACGCCGGACCGTAGGGTGGATAAGCGCAGCGCATCCACCAAAAGAATGCCGAACCAGAAAACCGAACATAAACGCCGAACCCGTAGGGTGGATAAGCGCAGCGCATCCACCAAAAGAACACCAAAAGAACACCAAAAGAACACCAAAAGAACGCCAAAAGAATCTAAGGAACCCCCGATGAGCAAAATCTACTGGCCGCTATACGAAGTCTTTATCCGCAGCAAACAGGGGCTGTCGCACCGCCACGTCGGCAGCCTGCACGCCGCCGACGAACAGATGGCGCTGGAAAACGCCCGCGATGCCTATACCCGCCGCAGCGAAGGCTGCTCTATCTGGGTGGTGAAGGCCTGCGAAATCGTCGCCTCGCAGCCGGAAGAGCGCCCGGCGTTCTTCGACCCGGCGGAAAGCAAAATCTATCGCCACCCCACGTTTTACACCCTGCCTGACGGCATCGAGCACATGTGAGGCGCGCCATGACCTATTCCCCGTTAACCACCTACAGCCTGCGCCTTGGCGATACCTGCCTCGTGCTGTCCCAGCGCCTGACCGGCTGGTGTGGGCACGCGCCCGAGCTGGAAATCGACCTGGCGCTGGCGAACATCGGTCTGGATCTCCTCGGCCAGGCGCGCAACTTTCTGACCTACGCCGCCGAGCTGCAAAACGAACGGCTCGACGAAGACCGGCTGGCCTTCGGGCGCGACGAGCGTCAGTACCACAATCTGCTGCTGAGCGAACAGCCGAACGGCGACTTTGCCGACACGCTGATGCGCCAGTATCTGCTGGACGCCTGGCACGTCGCGCTCTTCAGCCGCCTTGCCGCCAGCCGCGATTTACAGCTCGCCGCCATCGCCGCCAAGGCCATCAAAGAGGTGCGCTACCACCTGCGCTTTAGCCGCGGCTGGCTGGTGCGCCTCGGCAACGGCACCGAGCTTTCCCAGCAGAAAATGCAGCGCGCGCTGAATCAGCTCTGGCGCTTTACCGGCGAAATGTTCACCGCCGACGAGCTGGAGCTGGATCTCGCCGAGAAGGGCATCGCGGTTGACCCGCGCGGCCTGCGCGCCGAGTGGGAAGCCGAGGTGTTCAGCGCCCTGCGCGACGCCTCGCTTGAAAAACCTGCGGAATCCCCGTACCGCACCGGCGGCAAACAGGGGCTGCACACCGAACATTTAGGCCCGCTGCTGGCCGAAATGCAGTACCTGCCGCGCGCTTATCCAGACCTGCAGTGGTAGGGAGGACGTAATGCAAATACTCGACGCTCTGCAGCCCGCGCGGGCTCGCGACGTGTGGCGCATCCTCGGGCAAATCAGCGACCCGGAAATCCCGGTGCTGACGATTACCGACCTGGGCATGGTGCGGAGCGTGCAGCACCGCGACGACGGCTGGCACATCGGCTTCACGCCGACGTACTCCGGCTGCCCGGCGACAGATTTTCTGCTGGCGGCGATCCGCGAGGCGATGGAGGCGGCGGATCTGCGCCCGGTGCACATCGAACAGATGCTGCACCCGGCGTGGACCACCGACTGGATGACGCCCGCCGCCAAAACCCGGCTGCGCGAATACGGCATCAGCCCGCCGCAGGGGCACGCCTGCCACGTGAACGCCAGCGCCGAAGTCAGCTGCCCGCGCTGCGGCAGCCTGCATACCACGCTGATTAGCGAATTCGGTTCCACGGCCTGCAAAGCGCTCTACCGCTGCGACAGCTGCCGCGAACCCTTTGATTACTTTAAATGTATTTGAGGTTGCCATGACGACGTTTCATTCGCTTAAGGTGGCGCGTGTTGAACGGGAAACCGCAGAGGCGGTGGCCATCACCTTCGCCGTTCCCGCCGAGCTGCGCGACCATTACGCCTTTAAACCCGGCCAGCATTTAACCCTCAAAACCCGGCTGGGCGATGAAGAGCTGCGCCGCTGTTACTCCATCTGCCGCGCGGAGGCGCCGGGCGAAATCTGCGTGGCGGTCAAGGCCATCGAGGGCGGGCGCTTCTCGCACTATGCGGTGACCGACCTGGTGGCCGGAATGGCGATGGAGGTGATGATCCCCCAGGGCACCTTCGGCTACCAGCCGCAGCCGCAAACCCGGGGCAACTATCTGGCGCTGGCGGTGGGGTCGGGCATTACGCCCATGCTGGCGATCGTCAGCGCAACGCTTGCCACCGAGCCGCACAGCCGCGTCACGCTGGTCTACGGCAACCGCAGCAGCCGCAGCATGATGTTCCGCCAGGCGCTGGCCGACCTGAAGGACCGTTATCCGCAGCGCCTGCAGCTGGTGTACCTGTTCAGCCAGGAGGCGCAGGAAAGCGAGCTGCTGAGCGGGCGCTTGGACGGCGCGAAGCTCAAGGCGCTGGGCGACCATCTGCTGGACGTTAAGGGCTTCGACCGCACCTTTATCTGCGGGCCGCAAAGCATGATGCTGGACGCCGAGGCCGCGCTGCTGGAGATGGGCGTCGCGCAGGAAAATATCTTCATTGAACACTTCAACACGCCGGGCACTGCCCCGAGCCGCCGCAGCCGCGAGCAGGCCGCAGGCCGCGTCGTCACGCTGCGCCAGGACGGGCGCGAGCGCAAAATCACCCTCGACGCCCACGACGAAAGCATCCTTGACGCCGCGCTGCGCCAGGGCGCGGATTTGCCCTACGCCTGCAAGGGCGGGGTGTGCGCCACCTGCCGCTGCAAGGTGATCGGCGGCGAGGTGGAAATGGGCGTCAACTACAGCCTCGAGCCGGACCAGCTGGCGGCGGGCTACGTGCTGAGCTGCCAGGCGCTGCCGAAGGGCGACGGCGTGGTTATCGACTTCGACGCGCAGGGGCTGTGATGAGCGAATTACTGATTAGCCAAAACGAGCGGGTGCTGACGCTGACCCTGCATCGTCCCGAGGCCCGCAACGCCCTGAACAACGCGCTGCTGGAAAGCCTGGCAAACGAGCTGGAAAAGGCCGAACGCGACGCCGGGATTGGCGCGGTGGTTATCACCGGCAGCGAGCGTTTTTTCGCGGCGGGGGCCGATCTTAAGGAGATGGCGAGCCGCGATATGCCCGCCACGCTCAACGACCCGCGCCCGCAGCTTTGGGCGCGCATCGACCGCTTCCCCAAGCCGCTGCTGGCGGCGGTGAACGGCTACGCGCTGGGCGCGGGCTGCGAGCTGGTGATGCTGTGCGATATCGCCGTCGCCGGGGATAACGCGCGCTTCGGGCTGCCGGAAATCACGCTGGGAATAATGCCCGGCGCGGGCGGCACGCAGCGCCTGATCCGCAGCGTCGGCAAGGCTTTGGCCTTCCGCATGGTGCTGACCGGCGAGGCTCTCAGCGCCGAACGGGCGCAGCAGGCGGGGCTGGTTGCCGACGTGTACCCGGCGGCCTTAACGCTGGAATACGCGCAGAAACTTGCGGCGCGTATCGCACAACACGCGCCGCTTGCCCTCCAGGCGGCGAAAACCGCCCTGCGCCAGGCGCACGAAGCGTCGCTCGCCCAGGGGCTACAGCAGGAGCGCCAGCTTTTTACGCTGCTGGCCGCAACCGAAGATCGTCAGGAAGGCATCAGCGCGTTCCTGGAAAAAAGACCCGCCGCGTTTAAAGGACGATAGCCATGAGTTTTATCCTAAGCGAAGTGCAAAACGGCGTGATGACGCTGACCCTGAATCGCCCGGAACGCCTGAACAGTTTCAATGATGAGATGCACCGTCAGCTTGCGGAAACCCTCGCGCAGGCCGAGCGCGACGAGACGATTCGCTGCCTGCTGATAACCGGTGCAGGCCGCGCGTTTTGCGCGGGCCAGGACCTGAACGACCGCAACGTTGACCCGACCGGTACCGCGCCTGACCTGGGCGCATCGGTGGAGAATTTCTATAACCCGCTGGTCAGGCGGCTGGCAAAGCTGCCGAAGCCGGTGATTGCCGCCGTTAACGGCGTGGCGGCGGGGGCCGGGGCTACGCTGGCGCTGGGTTGCGACATTGCGATCGCCGCACGCTCCGCCAACTTCGTTATGTCCTTCAGCAGGCTGGGGCTGGTGCCGGACTGCGGCGGCACCTGGTTCCTGCCGCGCCTTGCGGGGCGTGCTCGCGCAACGGGGCTGGCGCTGCTGGGCGACAAGCTTAGCGCCGAGCAGGCCGAGCGCTGGGGCATGATCTGGCAGGCGGTGGACGACGAGGCGTTGACCGATACCGCCCGTGGGCTTGCCGCGCATTTCGCCAGCCAGCCAACGTTTGGCCTTGGCCTGGTGAAGCAGGCGCTGCTGGCTTCCGAAACCAACACGCTGGACGCGCAGCTTGACCTTGAGCGCGACTACCAGCGCCTTGCCGGACGCAGCGAAGATTATCGCGAAGGCGTTGCGGCCTTCCTCGCAAAACGCAGCCCAACCTTCAGGGGGAAATGATGACGCTAACTCCGCATTCCACCGTCGCGGTGATCGGCGGCGGCACCATGGGCGCGGGCATCGCGCAGGTCGCGGCGCAGGCCGGGCACCCGGTCAGGCTCTATGACATTCAGGCCGGGGCGGCGAACCGCGCCATTAACGGTATCGCCACCGCGCTCGGCGCTCGCGTTGCCAAAGGCAAGCTTAGCGAAGCCGACAAAGCGGCAACCGTTGCACGCCTTACGGCAGCGGGAAGCCTCGCAGACCTTGCCGATGCGGATCTGATCGTCGAAGCCGCCGCCGAGCAAATCGACGTCAAGCAGGCGATTTTCCGTGACCTGGCGGCGGTTTGCCCGCCGGAAGCCATTTTTGCCAGCAATACCTCGTCTATCTCCATCACCGCCATTGCCAGCGGCGTGCCGCACCCGGCGCGCGTGGTGGGGCTGCATTTCTTCAACCCCGCGCCGGTGATGAAGCTGGTCGAAGTGGTCAGCGGGCTGGAAACCGAGCCTGCCGTGCTCGACAGCCTGACCGAGCTGGCGCTGCGCTGGGGCAAACGGCCGGTGCGCTGCCAGTCCACGCCGGGCTTTATCGTGAATCGCGTGGCGCGACCGTTCTACGCCGAAGCCTGGCGGGCGCTGGAAGAGCAGGTTGCGCCTGCGGCGGTGATTGACGCGGCGCTGCGCGACTGCGGCGGCTTTCCGATGGGGCCGCTGGCGCTCACCGATTTAATCGGCCAGGACGTGAATTTTGCGGTGACCTGCTCGGTGTTCAACGGCTTCTGGCAGGAGCGGCGCTTTTTACCGTCGCTAATCCAGCAGGAGCTGGTGCTGGGCAAGCGCCTCGGCAGGAAAACCGGCCAGGGCGTCTACCGCTGGCCGCTTGACGAGGCGCTGCCGTTTGAGGCTGGGCAAGTCTCAATGTTAAGTGACAGTGTCACTTTTTCTGGCGTAGAGCTGGATGACGTCCTGGTTCAGGTGACGCAGGGCGAAACGGCGACCCAGGTATCGAAACGGCTGAACCGCCCGGTGGTGCTTATCGATTTGGTTAACGACTGGCAGCACGCGCCGCTGGTGGTGCTGGCCGCCGCCGCGGGCAACGCGCCGGAGCAAACCGCGCAGGCGATTGGCTACTTCCAGCGGCAGGGCAAACGGGTGCTGCAAATCAACGATTATCCCGGAATGCTGGTGTGGCGCACGGTGGCGATGCTGGCAAACGAGGCGCTCGACGCGCTGCAAAAGGGCGTCGCCTGCGAACAGGACATCGACACCGCCATGCGCCTCGGCGTCAACTACCCGCACGGGCCGCTGGCCTGGGGGGCGGAACTGGGCTGGCAGAACGTTCTGCGGCTGCTGGAAAACCTGCAACAGCACTACGGCGAAGAGCGTTACCGTCCCACCTCGCTGCTGCGCCAGCGCGCGCTGCTGGAGACTCAGCATGAACACTAACGCATGGGAAAACGCCCGCGAAATGTACGCGCAGGACAGCTGCGCGCGGCAGATGGGCATCGAAATTCAGGAAATGGGCGAAGGCTTTGCGCGCCTGACGATGACCGTCACCGAGGCGATGCTCAACGGCCACCGAACCTGCCACGGCGGGCAGATTTTTACCCTTGCCGATACCGCCTTTGCCTACGCCTGCAACAGCCAGGGGCTGGCGGCGGTAGCCTCCGGGTGCAGCATTGATTTCGTGCGACCGGGACATGCGGGCGACCGGCTTACCGCCATAGCACGGATGCGCACCCAGGGACGCCTAACCGGCGTATACGACATTGAAATCATCAACCAGCACGAGAAAACCGTGGCGCTGTTTCGCGGCCGGGCGCACCGTATCGGCACGTCCGTTTCAGGAGCAAAACTATGATCGACGCTTTTATCTGTGACGGCGTGCGAACGCCGGTTGGCCGCTACGGCGGGGCGCTTTCTTCCGTGCGCGCCGACGATCTCGCCGCCATTCCCCTTAAGGCGCTGATGGCGCGTTATCCAGGCCTTGACTGGAACGCCGTGGACGACGTGATCCTCGGCTGCGCCAACCAGGCGGGGGAAGACAACCGCAACGTGGCGCGAATGGCAACGCTGCTAAGCGGGCTGCCGCAGACGATTTCCGGCACGACCATCAACCGCCTGTGCGGCTCGGGCCTTGACGCGCTGGGCATGGCGGCGCGCGCGATCAAAGCCGGCGATGCCGAGCTGATGCTGGCGGGGGGCGTGGAGTCCATGTCCCGCGCGCCGTTCGTGATGGGCAAGGCCAGCGCGGCCTTCCAGCGCCAGGCGGAGCTGTTTGACACCACCATCGGCTGGCGTTTTGTGAACCCGCTCATGGCTGAACAATTTGGTACTGACAGCATGCCGGAAACGGCAGAGAATGTAGCGGAGTTGTTAAATATAAGCCGTGCCGATCAGGATGCTTTCGCCTTACGAAGCCAGCAGCGGGCGGAGCAGGCCAGGGCTAACGGCGTGCTGGAGCAGGAAATCGTGCCGGTTGTGCTCAAAGGTAAAAAGGGCAGCGTGACGGAAATTCGCGAAGACGAACACCCCAGGCCGGAAACAACTTTGCAACAATTGAACGCACTGAAAGCGCCGTTTCGCGCGGGCGGCGTGATTACCGCCGGAAATGCCTCGGGCGTAAACGACGGGGCGGCTGCGCTTCTCATCGCAAGCGCAGCCGCCGCGAAGCGCCACGGCCTGACGCCGAAAACGCGCGTTGTGGCAATGGCGACGGCGGGCGTGGAACCTCGCTATATGGGGCTTGGCCCGGTGCCCGCCACGCGAAAGGTGCTGGAGCTTGCCGGGCTGTCCATCAAGGATATGGACGTTATCGAACTGAACGAAGCCTTCGCCGCGCAGGCGCTGGGCGTATTACGACAGCTGGGGCTGCCTGACGACGCCCCGCATGTTAATCCCAACGGCGGCGCCATCGCTTTAGGCCATCCGTTGGGGATGAGTGGAGCCCGACTGGCGCTGGCCGCCAGCCACGAACTGCATCGTCGGCAGGGGCGCTATGCCCTGTGCACGATGTGTATCGGTGTGGGCCAGGGCATTGCCCTGATCCTTGAGCGTGTGAGCTAATCAAACCTGCGAGTACCCTATAATGATAACCTCTACAACCAAGCTGGAACCGATTGAAACCGCGTCAACCGACGAGCTGCAGGCGCTGCAAACCCAGCGCCTGAAATGGACGCTGAACCACGCCTACAGCAACGTGCCGATGTACAAGCGCAAGTTCGACGCGGTGGGCGTCCACCCCGATGATTTCAAAGAGCTGAAGGACCTTCGCCTCTTTCCCTGCACCACCAAACAGGATCTGCGCGACAACTACCCGTTCGACACCTTTGCCGTGCCGATGGAGCAGATCGTGCGTATTCACGCGTCATCCGGCACCACCGGCAAGCCTACGGTCGTCGGCTACACGCAAAAAGACATCGATACCTGGGCCGATATCGTCGCCCGTTCGCTGCGGGCCGCGGGCGGTACGCCGAAGGATAAAATTCACGTCGCCTATGGTTACGGGCTGTTTACCGGCGGGCTGGGCGCGCACTACGGTGCCGAACGCCTCGGCGCAACGGTGATCCCGATGTCCGGCGGGCAGACGGAAAAACAGGCGCAGCTGATCCGCGATTTCCGCCCGGATATGATTATGGTCACCCCGTCGTGGTGCCTGAACCTGATTGAAGAGCTTGAGCGCCAGATGGGCGGCGACGCCCGCGACTGCTCGCTGCGCGTGGGCGTGTTTGGCGCGGAGCCGTGGACGCACGCCATGCGCCGCGAAATCGAACGCCGCCTTGGTATCACCGCGCTGGATATCTACGGCCTGTCGGAAGTGATGGGGCCGGGCGTGGCGATGGAATGCCTGGAAACCACCGACGGGCCAACGATCTGGGAAGATCATTTCTACCCGGAAATCGTTAATCCGATTAGCGGAACGCCGCTGGACGACGGCGAGCAGGGCGAACTGCTGTTCACCACGCTGACCAAAGAGGCGCTGCCGGTGATCCGCTATCGCACCCGCGACCTCACGCGCCTGCTGCCGGGCACCGCCAGAACCATGCGCCGCATGGACAGAATCACCGGCCGCTCCGACGATATGCTGATCATCCGTGGCGTGAATGTCTTCCCGTCACAGCTTGAGGAGGAGATCGTTAAGTTCGAGCACCTGGCGCCGCACTACCAGCTGGAAGTCCACCGCGACGGCCATCTCGACACGCTGTCGGTGAAGGTTGAGCTAAAAGAGAGCAGCCTGTACCTGAGCCACGAGCAGCGCTGTTCCGTCTGCCACCAGCTGCGCCACCGCATTAAGTCGATGGTGGGGATCTCAACGGATATCAGCATCGTGAACTGCGGCAGCCTGCCGCGCTCCGAAGGTAAGGCGATACGCGTTTGCGATTTGCGCCAGGCGGCGAATCAATAGGGTACGGTTTGGGGTGAGGGCGATCTGAATACAGCGCGCCATCCGCCGTAAACGTCGGGTGGCATTGCGCTTACCCGACCTAAAATTTCATAAAATTTTAAAAATGTGAATCATATTGCTAATTGCATGATTTATGGCCGCTTTCCTGTGCTATGGTGAATATCATTACCATCATAAATGGCAGAACCGGCGGGCGATGAGCGGCAAACTGGAACAGTTTATTCAACAGGCGGTGAGCGCCGTACCCATTAGCGGGACGTCGCTGATTGTCTCTTTGTACGGCGATGCGCTGGCGCATCGCGGCGGGGAAATCTGGCTTGGCAGCCTTGCGGCCATGCTGGAATCACTCGGTTTTGGCGAGCGGTTCGTGCGCACCTCTTTATTCCGGCTTAACAAAGAAGGCTGGCTTGACGTTGAACGCGTGGGGCGACGAAGTTTTTATCGTCTGACCGAAATGGGCCAGCGCATGACGCGGCGCGCCGAGGCAAAAATCTATCGCGCCGGGCAGCCCGCGTGGGACGGTAAATGGCTGCTTTTGCTTTCCGAGGGTCTTGAGAAAAACACCCTCGCGCAGGTCAAAAAACAGCTTATCTGGCAGGGGTTCGGCACCCTTGCGCCGAGCCTGATGGCGTCCCCCTCGCAGAATCTTAGCGACGTGCAAAACTTCCTGCACGAGGCGGGCGTTGCCGATAACGTGATGTGCTTTGAGGCCAGCTCGCCGCTCCAGTCGTCGAAGACTGCGCTCAGGGCGCGCGTGGAAGAGTGCTGGCTGCTGACGGAAAAAAACGAGCGCTACGGCGAGTTTATTCACTCGTTCCGCCCGCTGCTGCCCCTGCTGCGCGAGGCGGATGAGCAGGCGCTTACGCCGCTGCGCTGCTTCCAGATCCAGCTGCTGCTGATTCACTTTTACCGTCGCGTGGTGCTGAAAGATCCGCTGCTGCCCGACGAGCTTTTGCCGCCGCACTGGCAGGGGCAGAGCGCCCGCCAGCTGTGCATCAACATCTATCAACGCGTCGCGCCCGGCGCGCTGGCGTTCGTCAGCGAGCACGGGGAAACCTCGGTTGGCGAACTGCCGCAGCCGGGGAGCGGCTATTTCCAGCGCTTTGGGGGACTGCTCCCAGGTCATTAAGGAGAAACTATGCCCGTATATCAAATTGATGGGCTGACGCCCGTCGTACCGGAAGACAGCTATCTGCATCCCACGGCGGTGCTGATCGGCGATGTCATTATTGGCCATCGCGTGTACATCGGGCCTGGTGCCTGCCTGCGCGGCGACTTTGGGCGCATCATCGTGAAAGACGGCGCTAACGTGCAGGATAACTGCGTGATGCACGGATTTGCCGGGCAGGACACGGTAGTGGAAGAAGACGGGCATATCGGCCACGGCGCAATTCTGCACGGCTGCACGGTTGGTAAAAACGCGCTGGTGGGCATGAATGCGGTGGTGCTGGACGGCGCGCAAATCGGTGAAAACAGCATCGTGGGCGCGTGCGCGTTTATCAAAGCGAAGGCGGAGTTTGGTGCCAACCTGATGATTTTAGGCAGCCCGGCGAAGGCGGTGCGCGAGCTGCGCGCGGAAGAAATCGAATGGAAAAGAGGAGGAACCCGCGAGTATCAGGATCTGGTCATCCGCTGCCAGCAAACCCTCCACCAGGTGGAGCCGCTGCGGGAAGTCGAAGAGAACCGGCAAAGTCTGCGCTTTGAAAACCAACACCTTCCTAAATAATTCATGTCATATATAACTCAGTTTATTTGAACTGGGTTATATATTGCTTGAATATAAATATGTGAATGTATTCGCAATATATATTAATTGCCGTTGAATTGATTTCATTGGCTGGGTATATCTCGCTTTGGTATATAAAAAATAAATAGCATTTATTGCAAAAGCGGAATCTATGTGTTTAATTACCTGCGTTCCTTGGAAAATTCTTATTTTAAAGCAGGCGCCTGACGGACAGGGCTGTTTCTCAGGGATTGTTAATTAAACATCAGGGAAGATCACGATATGTTAATTTTAGCCGCTATTGTATTTTTTCTTTTAAAATTCATCTACCCGCAGAAAGACTGGAGCATCGTTCGCAGACGATTTTTTTACTGGTGGGGAATTAACTGCCTGTTTGCTATTGCGCTGCTCTACACCCATTGGATTGGGCTGGCCTTTATGGCTTCTTCCTTCTATTTAATTACCGTTATGCTGTAAAAAAACGGCCAGCGTTCGCTGACCGTTCATTAAATTTCGCAGGTTATGCAGCAACGATGCTGTCGATGGCGGCTTTAGCGTCGGACTGGGCTTTGGTCGCCACTTCTGGACCATAGGCGATACCTTCTGCAAACACGTAGTTCACGTCGGTAATCCCGATGAAGCCAAGGAACAGGTTCAGGTACGGCACCAGCAGATCGGTCGGGGTATCTTTATGGATACCGCCACGGCTGGTCAGCACGACCGCACGTTTACCTGTGATCAGGCCTTCTGGACCTTTTTCGGTGTAACGGAAGGTCACGCCAGCGCGGGCTACCAGGTCAAAGTAGTTCTTCAACTGGGTAGGGATGTTGAAGTTATACATCGGCGCGGTAATCACGATTACGTCATGCGCTTTCAGTTCGGCGATCAGCTCGTCGGACAGCGCCAGCGCTTCCTGCTGACGTGGGGTCAGCGGCGCGTCGCTCGGGCGCAGCGCGCCAACCAGTTCACCGTCCAGCACCGGTACCGGATTTGCTGCCAAATCGCGCACGGTTACCTGGTCAGCGGAATGCTCTTCACGCCATTGTTCAACAAAATAGTCGGAAAGCTGATTGGACTGTGAGTAACCTGCCAGGATGCTGGACTTCAGGACTAATACTTTGCTCATGGGTGTTTCCTTTGTTTTTGGTCATTCGGACAAACTTGCCCGGTCGCTGAGTGACACTTTATTCACAATCCGATTGCAGTGATAGCGCAATATATCGAACTCTACGTTCAGTTTTATTGAACAAGGCGACAAAGTGTGTGTTGTGGTAATCTACTGGCAATTCACGCAAAAGACTTTTCCGGCAGTGCTCTGCCATGATGATGACGCCATGCAAAATACAAAACCCTCAGTCACCTCGTTATCTTCCCGTTTAGATGGGCTTATGCTGCGCGACAGACAGCGCTTCGCCCGCCGCATCCACGGCGCGAAGAAGGTGAAAAATCCTGAATCCCAGCAGGCCGTGTTCGACTCGCTGGCCCAGGAGATTGACGCCGCAGCCGGTAAAGTCCTGCTGCGCGAAGCCGCTCGCCCAAAAATCACCTATCCGGAAAATCTGCCGGTTAGCCAGAAGAAACAGGACATTCTGGAAGCCATCCGCGACCATCAGGTGGTGATCGTCGCAGGCGAAACCGGCTCCGGCAAAACCACGCAGCTGCCGAAAATCTGCATGGAGCTGGGGCGCGGCGTGAAAGGGCTGATTGGCCACACGCAGCCGCGCCGCCTGGCCGCGCGCACGGTGGCTAACCGTATCGCCGAAGAGCTGCAAACCGAACCGGGCGGCTGCGTGGGCTATAAGGTGCGTTTTACCGATCACGTCGGCGAAAACACCCTGGTCAAGCTGATGACCGACGGCATCCTGCTGGCGGAAATCCAGCAGGATCGCCTGCTGATGCAGTACGACACCATCATCATCGATGAAGCGCACGAGCGCAGTCTGAATATCGATTTCCTGCTCGGCTACCTGCGCGAGCTGCTGCCGCGTCGTCCGGATCTGAAAATCATTATTACCTCCGCGACCATCGACCCGGAGCGCTTCTCGCGCCATTTCAACAACGCGCCGATTATTGAAGTCTCCGGCCGTACCTATCCGGTGGAAGTGCGCTATCGCCCGATTGTGGAAGACGCCGACGATACCGACCGCGACCAGCTGCAGGCGATTTTTGACGCCGTGGACGAGCTTGGCCGCGAAAGCGCGGGCGACATTCTGATATTTATGAGCGGCGAGCGCGAAATTCGCGACACCGCCGACGCGCTCAACAGGCTGAACCTGCCGCACACTGAAGTCCTTCCTTTATATGCGCGCCTGTCGAACAGCGAGCAAAACCGCGTGTTCCAATCCCACGCCGGGCGGCGCATCGTGCTGGCGACCAACGTGGCGGAAACCTCGCTGACCGTGCCGGGCATCAAATACGTTATCGATCCGGGCACCGCGCGCATCAGCCGCTACAGCTACCGCACCAAGGTGCAGCGCCTGCCGATCGAGCCGGTTTCCCAGGCCTCCGCCAACCAGCGTAAGGGCCGCTGCGGGCGCGTGTCCGAAGGGATCTGTATTCGCCTTTATTCCGAGGACGATTTCCTGTCGCGCCCGGAGTTTACCGACCCGGAAATTCTGCGCACCAACCTTGCGTCCGTCATCCTGCAAATGACCGCGCTGGGCCTGGGCGATATCGCCGCGTTCCCGTTTGTCGAAGCGCCGGACAAGCGCAACATTCAGGACGGCGTGCGCCTGCTTGAAGAGCTGGGCGCGATAACCAGCGACGCCGACCATAGCGTTTACACGCTCACGCCGTCAGGCCGCCAGCTTTCGCAGCTGCCGGTTGACCCGCGCCTTGCCCGCATGGTGCTGGAAGCGCAGAAGTTCGGCTGCGTGCGCGAAGTGATGATTATTACCTCCGCATTGTCCATTCAGGACCCGCGCGAGCGCCCGATGGACAAACAGCAGGCGTCCGACGAAAAGCACTGCCGCTTCCACGACAAAGAGTCCGACTTCCTGGCCTACGTCAATCTGTGGAACTACCTCGGCGAGCAGCAAAAAGCGCTGTCGTCTAACCAGTTCCGCCGCCAGTGCAAAACGGATTACCTCAACTATCTGCGCGTGCGCGAGTGGCAGGATATCTACACCCAGCTGCGTCAGGTGGTGAAGGAGCTTGGCCTGCCGATCAACAGCGAGCCGTCGGACTTCCGCTCCGTGCACTGTGCGCTGCTCACCGGCCTGCTGTCCCATATCGGCCAGAAAGACGCCGACAAGCAGGAATACACCGGCGCGCGCAACGCTCGTTTCTCCATCTTCCCCGGATCAGGCCTCTTCAAGAAGCCGCCGAAGTGGACGATGGTCGCCGAACTTGTGGAAACCAGCCGCCTGTGGGGGCGCATCGCCGCGCGCATCGACCCGGAATGGGTTGAGCCGCTGGCGCAGCACCTGATTAAACGTTCCTGGAGCGAGCCGCACTGGGAAAAAGCCCAGGGCGCGGTGATGGCAACGGAAAAGGTCACGCTTTACGGCCTGCCGATCGTTGCGGCGCGCAGCGTCAACTACAGCCAGATTGACCCGGCGCTGAGCCGCGAGCTGTTTATTCGTCACGCGCTGGTTGAGGGCGACTGGCAGACGCGCCACGCCTTCTTCCGCGAAAATCTGCGTCTGCGCAATGAGGTGGAAGAGCTGGAGCATAAATCCCGCCGCCGCGACATTCTGGTGGACGACGAGACGCTGTTCGAGTTTTACGACCAGCGCATCGCTCATGACGTCGTGTCCGCCCGCCATTTCGACAGCTGGTGGAAGAAGGTCAGCAAAGAAACGCCGGACCTGCTCAACTTTGAAAAGAGCATGCTGATCAAAGAGGGCGCGGAGCAGGTCAACAAGCTCGACTACCCGAATTTCTGGCACCAGGGCAACCTCAAGCTGCGTCTGACCTATCAGTTCGAGCCGGGGGCGGATGCGGACGGCGTGACCGTGCATATTCCGCTGCCGCTGCTGAACCAAATCGATGAGGCCGGGTTTGAATGGCAGATTCCGGGCGTGCGCCGCGAGCTGGTTATCGCGCTGATTAAATCTCTGCCGAAGCCGGTCAGGCGCAACTTTGTGCCCGCGCCGAACTACGCCGAGGCGTTTTTAGGGCGCGCAACGCCGCTTGAACTGCCGCTGCTGGAAAGCCTGGAACGCGAATTCCGCCGCATGTCCGGCGTCACCATTGACCGGGAGGACTGGCACTGGGATCAGGTGCCCGATCACCTGAAAATGACCTTCCGCGTGGTGGACGAGCACAACAAAAAGCTCAAAGAGGGCAAAGATCTCACCGCGCTGAAGGGCGGGCTGAAGGACAAAGTTCAGCAGACGCTTTCCGCAGTGGCCGACGACGGCATCGAACAGAGCGGGCTGCACATCTGGAGCTTCGGCAAGCTGCCGGAAAGCTACGAGCAAAAGCGCGGCAGCTACCGCATGAAGGCGTACCCGGCGCTGGTGGATGAGAAAGACAGCGTGGCTATCCGGCTGTTCGACAACGCGCTGGAACAGCAGCAGGCCATGTGGCGCGGCCTGCGCCGCCTGCTGCTGCTGAACATTCCGTCGCCGATAAAATATCTGCACGAGAAGCTGCCGAACAAGGCCAAGCTGGGGCTGTACTTTAACCCGTACGGCAAGGTGCTGGATCTGATCGACGACTGCATTTCCTGCGGCGTGGATAAGCTCATCGCGCAGGCCGGTGGCCCGGTGTGGACGGAAGAGGGCTTTGCCGTGCTGCATGAGAAGGTGCGCGCAGAGCTGAACGAAACCGTGGTGGAAATTGCGAAGCAGGTCGAACAAATCCTTACCGCCGTGTTCAACATCAACAAGCGGCTGAAGGGCCGCGTGGACATGACGATGGCGCTGGGCCTGTCGGACGTGAAGGCCCAGATGAACGGCCTGGTCTATCGCGGCTTTGTGACCGGCAACGGCTATAGGCGCCTGGGCGACACGCTGCGCTACCTGCAGGCCATCGAAAAACGGCTGGAGAAAATGTCCGTCGACCCGCACCGCGACCGCGCGCAGATGCTGAAGGTTGAGCATGTGCAGCAGGTGTGGCAGCAGTGGCTTAACAAGCTACCGCGTGAGCGCCGCGAAGACGACGACGTGCAGGAGATCCGCTGGATGATCGAAGAGCTGCGCGTCAGCTTCTTCGCCCAGCAGCTTGGCACGCCTTATCCGATTTCCGATAAGCGTATTTTGCAGGCGATGGAGCAGATTGTCGCCTGATCTGCGATCGTGGTTCCCCCTCACCCTAACCCTCTCCCTCAAGGGAGAGGGGATCGGCCTGGTTTTCTCCCTCCAGTGAGTGGGATGAACTTTGTTTCTCCCTCTCCAGGGGGAGAGGGCCGGGGTGAGGGCGACCCGCTGTTCAACCTTTCCTTAATCCCTACCCAATACCATACTCCATGAGCGGTCAAACTCTGACCGCTCAACCACGGAGTGCGTTCATGAAGCGTCTAGCCAATAAAGTTGCCATTATCACCGGGGCCAGCTCCGGAATCGGTTATGCCACCGCGAAGCTGTTTGCGGAGGAAGGGGCGAAGGTGGTCGTCGGGGCGAGGCGCGAGGACGAGCTTTCCCGTCTTGTCGATGAAATCAAAGCGGCGGGGGGCGAGGCGGTGGCGCTCACCGGCGACGTCAGCGATGAAGCCTACGCCAAAGCGCTGGTGGTAAAAGCAGTGGAAACCTGGGGCAGGCTCGATATCGCCTTCAACAACGCGGGCACGCTCGGCGAGCCGGGGCCGAGCACCGAGGTGTCTGCCGAAGGGTTTGCCAACGCGCTGGCGGTAAACCTGACCGGCGCATTTCTGGGCGCGAAGCACCAGATTGCCGAAATGCTCAAACACGGCGGCGGATCGGTGATTTTTACCTCCACCTTCATCGGCTACAGCTTTGCCTTCCCCGGCACCGCCTCCTACGCCGCAAGCAAAGCGGGGCTGATTGGCCTGACGCAGGCGCTTGCCGCCGAATATGGCCCGCAGAATATCCGCGTGAACTCCGTGCTGCCCGGCGCGGTGGATACCGACATGTACCGCGATATGAATGACACCCCGGAATCCCAGTCGTTTATCGCCGGCCTGCATGCCCTGAAGCGCGTTGCGCGGCCCGAAGAGTTGGCCCGAGCCGTGCTGTGGCTGGCGTCGGACGAATCGTCGTTCGTCACCGGCACGGCGTCGTTGGTGGACGGCGGCGCGTCGATCACCGGCGTGTGAAAGGCTATTCGGTGGATGGCGCTGCGCTTATCCACCCTACGTTCAATGCCATTCGCGATCGCATCTGGAATTCGGTGGATGGCGCTGACGCTTATCCACCCTACGTTCGATGGGATTGGCGATCGCATCTGGAATTCGGTGGATGGCGCTGCGCTTATCCACCCTACGTTCGATGGGATTGGCGATCGCATCTGAAATTCGGTGGATGGCGCTGCGCTTATCCACCCTACGTTCAATGGGATTCGCGATCGCGTCTGGAATTCGGTGGATGGCGCTGACGCTTATCCACCCTACGTTCAATGGGATCCGCGATCGCGTCTGGAATTCGGTGGATGGCGCTGCGCTTATCCACCCTACGTTCAATCGGTTACCGGACAAAGTAGGTCGGGTAAGCGCAGCGCCACCCGACACAATCCACCCGACAGAATCCTCGGCCCGCAATCCACGGGCCACAATCCTACTGCATCCCGCCCCAGCCGCCGCCAAGCGATCGATAAAGATCGATCTGCGCCAGCAGCAGGTTATTTTTCACCTGCACCACGCTTAGCTGCGTGGAGAACAGCGTGCGCTGGGCGTCCAGCTCGTCAAGATACGACGAATAGCCGTTGCGGTAGCGGTTTTGCGCGATGCGTAACGTCTCTTCGGCCACCTGTTCCTGCGCCTGTAGCTCTACGAGCTGCTCCTTCAGCCGCTGGATGGCGTCGAGGCTGTCGTTCACCTCTTTGAAGGCGTTGCGCACGGTTTTTTCGTAGGCGTACAGCGCCTGATTGCGCTGCGACATGGCGACGTCAACCTGGGCGTTGAGCGCCTCGCGGTTGAGCAAGGGGGCGAGGATGCTGCCGCCGATGCTCCACAGCCTGAGGGGGTTGTCGATAAGCTGTGAAAGGGTGCTGTCCTGCAGGCTGCCCGTCGCCACCAGGTTAATCGACGGCAGAAGCTGCGCGCGGGACGAGGCAAGCGTGGCATCCGCCGCCGCCAGCTGGCGTTCCGCCTGCACGATATCCGGACGGCGGTTTAACAGCGTGGAGGGCAGCTGTGCGGGCAGGGCAAGCGGCGTCAGCTGGTCAAATTCGCCGCCGCGCGCCACGGCACCGGGATTTTTGCCGATCAGCACGCTGAGGGCGTTTTCCTGCTGGGTGATTTGATGCTGTAGCTGGGGGATCTGCGCGCGGGTTGAGCGGTATTCGGAATCCGACTGCATCAGCTCCAGCCGCGAGCTGTAGCCCGCCTCATACTGGCGCTTTGCGAGCCTGTACGCATTTTCCCGCGAGGTCAGCGTGTCCTGCGTGACCTTAAGCTGCTCGTCCAGCGAAAGCAGGGTGACGTAACCCGACGCGACGGAAGACGCCACCGTGAGGTTCGCCGCCGCTGCCGCCGCTTTTTGCGCCTCAAGGCTTGCCCGCGCCGCCTCGGTTGCGCTGCTGTACTGGCCCCATAAATCGACGTCATAGCTGGCGGTAAGGCTGCCTTTATAAAGATCGCCGTGAACCGGCTGACCCGTTGCGGCCGACTGCGAGCGGCTGCGGCTGCCGTTCAGCCCGGCATCAAGCGTTGGCAGCTGCCCGCCCACGGCCGCCTGCACCCGCGCCTGATATTCGTTCACGCGCTCCCGGGCGGTCAGCACGTCGCCGTTGTAGCGCAGCGCTTCGTCTACGTAGCCGTTAAGCGCGGAGTCGTGAAAGTTGCGCCACCAGAAGCCTTCCGCCGCTGACGACGGGCCAACCTGGCTGCGCCATTGGACGGGGATTTCAAGCGTCGGCTTCGCCTGCGGAACCTGCGCCGAATGGCAGCCCGCCAGCAGCAGCGCCGCGGCAAGACAGGTGAGTTTTAGCGGACTCATTGGTTTTGCTCCCGCGTGTCGATATGCACCTGCACCGACATTCCCGGACGCAGCCGCCTGCGCTTATCCGCCTCGCCGAGCACTTCGATGCGTACCGGAATGCGCTGGGCGATCTTCACGAAGTTGCCGGTGGCGTTGTCCGGCGAAATAGCGCTGAACTCCACGCCCGTCGCGGGGGAAATGCTCTCTACGCGGCCGCTGAATTTTTCATTAGCCAGCGCGTCCACCGTGAAGGTGACCGGCTGTCCGACCTTCATATCGGCAAGCTGCGTTTCCTTCACGTTGGCGATAACCCAGTTATCCGGCGGCACCAGCGTGGTTAGCCGCGTTCCCGCGCTCACGTAAGCCCCGAGGCGCACGGCCATTTGCCCCAGCTGGCCGTCGCGCGGGGCGGTGATCCGCGTGTTTTGCAGGTCGATTTCCGCAAGCTCGAGCGCCGCCCTGGCGTTTTCAACGTCGGCCTCCAGCGACCCGCGATTGACGATAACGGTTTGCAGATCCTGGCGCGACATTTCAAGCTGGGCGGCGGCCTGTTCGACATCCGCGTTGCCCTGGGCGGCGCTTGCCCGGGCGGCATCGCGCTCGCGCACCGAAAGGGAACCGTCAGAGGTCAGGTCTTCCACGCGCTTTAAATCAAGCTGGGATTTCTTGCCCTGCGCCTGGGCGTTCTTAAGCGCGGCCTCGTTTTTCTTGATCACCGCCTCGGCGCTGCGCCGCTGCTGCCGGTTGTTGGCGAGTGCGGCCTGCTTCATGGCGACCTGCGCCTCGGCCTGATGCACGCGCTGCCTGTAGATGCGGTCGTCGATGGTCATCAGCACGTCGCCGGCGTTGACATACTCAAAATCCTGCACGTTTACCGCCGTGATGTAGCCGTTGACCTGCGGGCTGATAAAGGTCGTCAGGCCGCGCACGTAGGCGTTTTCCGTCGATTCGGTATGGCGCGTGAAGGGCGGCAGCTGCCAGGCGTAGAGGATCACCAGCACGCCCACGATGCCGATGGCGGCGGCGCTAAAAATCGACACTACGCGCAGGTTTTTCTGCTCCGGGCTTTGCGCCGGAGTCGTTCCTTGTTCACTCATTGCTGCTCCTGGGTCTTTTTCAATTGCTTTCTGGCCGCCAGCTTCACGCGCATCAGGCGCCAGAGGATCCACAGCAGGGTGCTGGTGGCAATGGCGGCGGTCAGTAAATAGGTATCGTTATAGGCCAGCACGTTGGCTTCGCTGGTGGCGACGCTCTGTAGCTGCAGCAGCGCCTGGGTGTTCAGCAGGGTGCCGTCGTTAAGCTGGCTGCTGAACATCTGCGAATACTGGTTCACGCGCTCGTTTACCAGCGGATTGAGCAGCGTCAACTGGTCGGCCAGCAGGCTGGAATGGTACTTCTCGCGCCACGTCTGGAAGGTGCCGAGAATCGCCGAGCCTAGCAGGCCGCCGAGGTTCTGGCTCATGCCAAACAGCACCGAAAAGCTCACCAGGTTGCGCGGTTCGGCAATCACGCCGCCGATTGCCGCAAGCATCGCCGGGGCGAGGAAGAACGCGCTGCTAAACCCGAGCAGGAACTGGCTGAACATCAGCTGCGCCGGGCGGGTAAGGTTGTTGGACTGGCTGTCCATCAGCGAGGCGATAATCATCAGCACCAGCGAAATCACTATCGGGCGGGCGAGCTTTTTAATGTCGATGGTCAGACAGCTGGCGGCGATGCCGCAGACAATGCCTGCCAGTATCGACCAGGCCAGATTGGTCATCTGCTCGTTTTGCAGGCCGATAAGCTGGAAGTAGCCGATGACGCCGCTGTTCTGCTCCGCCAGCACGATGCGGATCAGCACCATGATGAGCCCGAGCCGCACGATGCTGCCGCTGGACAGCCAGCGCGTATTGAGCAGCGGGTTGCTGCGGTTGTGCTCGAAGGTGATGGCGGTGACGATTAGCACCAGGGCGGCGGCGAGCGACCAGCCGATCCACGGCGCTTCAAACCACCAGTCGATGCGACCGAGGGACAGCACGCCGCACAGCAGGGCGATGCCGGGAGCGAGCAGGATAAAGGTCAAAAAATCTTTCTTCTCAAAGACTTTCTTACGGTCGCTCGGCGGCAGCTTCAGCGCCAGCACGCAGGCCAGCGACACCAGCGCCAGGCCAAGCTCGAAGTAATAAAGCCCGCGCCATTCGTTAAGCTCCAGCAGTTCGGAGGAAAACAGCCGCGCCATGGGGATCGCCAGCGTTGAGCCGGTAATACCGATCGTCAGCGCCTTCAGGCGATGTTTGGCGGGCCACGCCTGGATTTGATAGTAAATTCCGAGCGAGCTAAGCGCCGCGCTGACCATGCCGTGGGCCGCGCGCACCATCATCGCCGAGTTGAGATCGTTGACGAACAGGTGGAAGAAGGTGACCAGCACGTAGAGCACCAGGAAGCCTTCGGTGAACGCCCGCAGCCCGTACTGCTGGCGGAACTTGACCAGCAGCAGGTTAATCGAGGCGTTGGTCATCACGTAGACCGCCGGAAGCCAGGCAATCTCGTTCGACCAGGCGGCAAAGGTGCCCTGTAGATTGTTGAGGTTCGCCGTCACCAGCGCGTTGCCGAGCGCCCCGGTCAGGCAGACCAGCAGGCCAACGATACCGTAGGCGATGCGCTTTGGCGTCGGGTGAATCGGTGTTGAAGGGGAGCCGAGCAGCGCCGGTTTCTCGTGCGGCTGCCACTCCCTTGGCTTGTACGGATCGCTTTGCGGCAGGCGCATTATTTAGCCTCGCAGGCCATGAGCAGACGGTTTAACACGTGCACCACAAGATCTCATTAGCAGTCGTTAATTAGTCGGCTAACGAGTTTAAAGCGCCAGCAATCCATAGCACAAGTGAATATGAAAACGGATCGTTAATATTTGGAATTATAGGTGTTGAGGGGATGAATGTCGTTTGGATAGCAAATCGCCGTCAAACAGATCCCCCGCGCCCGTGGTTTATCAGCTGAGCTGATAATGCCGGTTCGGCAGCATTTTCTCCGGCAGCTCCGCTTCGCCGTTCATGTCGCGCAGGTCACGTTCGATGGTGTTGCAGATGGCGTCCAGCGGCAGGTCGTTATCCTCGGTGCCGAATGGGTCTTCCAGTTCTTCGGCCAGGCTGTCCAGCGAAATAAAGGTGTAGGAGATAAACACCGACAGGAACGGCGTCATGTAGTGCAGATCCTGCACCAGCGCGAAGGGCAGCATGATGCAGAACAGATACACCGTACGGTGCAGGATCAGCGAATAGGCGAAGGGCAGCGGGGTGCTGATGATGCGTTCGCAGCCGCCCGCGACGGCGGAATGTTCGTTGAGATGGTTATCCAGGCTGCGCCACAGCACGTCGGAAATCGTACCGTTGACGCGCTGGCGCGACAGCCAGTTTCCCATCAGCAGCAGGATGCGGTTGCACGGCGCGTGGCTTGCGGCAACCCAGGCCAGTTCGTCTTCGCGCAGCCACGGGCGCAGGGCGTTCTCGACCGGCTGTTTGCGTAGCGTCAGGCGCAGGCAGTTGCAGAAGGCAACCTGCAAATTGACGAAGTAGTTAATCTCATGGCTGTTTGCCGCAGGCAGGCTTTTCACCTCGCGCAGCAGCGAGCGCGCGGTGATCGCAAGCTGGCCCCAGAGCAGGCGCGCCTCGTTGAAACGGGCGTAGCACACGCTGTTGCGAAAGCCGAGGAAGATAGCGATGGCGACGCCCAGAATGCTGAACGGGGCCATGGTGAGCTTAATGCCCAGCGCTTCGTACCACGGCAGGAAGAAAATCACGCTGACGGAGAGGGCCAGGTTTAGCAGCAGCCGGGAGTAAATTTTCTCGAGAACCGAGCCGTGCCAGACGAAAAGACGTTTAAACCAGTGCTTGTGCGGACGAACAATCATAGTGAGGAAGCTCAAAAACAGGACGTCATATTTAACGGCAGAGTGTGACGCAGATCAATATTTAAATTTACATGGTTTTAACAACATGAATTATTTTCACGGCCCATGAATTTTCCTCGTTTGCCGGACTCGCGACGGCGTGTCATTCTCATTTCAACAAATGGACGTCCAGACGTCTAAAAATTCAAATAATGAACTATCACTCTGCTAAACCAGTTAGCGGGGTCATCAGGAGAATCACATGCCGCACAACACGCCAGCACGCAATCACGCCCCGTTCCGCGCCGATATCGTCGGGAGCTTCCTGCGCCCGGACGCCATAAAAGAAGCGCGTCAAAAATTTGCCGCCGGGGACATCACCGCCGAGCAGCTGCGTAAAGTAGAGGACGAGGCTATTCGCGCTTCGGTTGAGCAGCAGTGCGCCTGCGGCCTGCACGTAGTGACCGACGGTGAGTTCCGCCGCGCCTGGTGGCACTTCGATTTCTTCGACGGCCTGCAGGGCGTGGAGCGCTATGAATCCGCGCAGGGCATCCAGTTCAACGGCGTGCAGACCAAGGCACACAGCGTGCGCGTGGTGGGCAAGCTTGGTTTTGGCGACCATCCGATGCTGGAGGATTTCCGCTATCTGAAAAGCATCAGCGGCAGCGCGGTGCCGAAAATGACCATCCCAAGCCCGAGCGTGCTGCATTTTCGCGGCGGCCGTAACGCCATCGACAGCACGGTTTACCCGGACCTGAACGACTATTTCGACGACCTGGCAACCACCTGGCGCGATGCAATTCAGGCTTTCTATGCCGCAGGCTGCCGCTACCTGCAGCTCGATGACACCGTGTGGGCGTACCTGTGTTCCGACGCGCAACGCAAAGAGATCCGCGAGCGCGGCGACGATCCTGACGAGTTAGCGAAAATCTACGCCCGCGTGCTGAACAAGGCGCTGGAAGGCAAGCCGGAAGACCTGACCATCGGCCTGCACGTTTGTCGCGGCAATTTCCGCTCGACGTGGATTTCCGAAGGCGGCTACGAGCCGGTAGCCGAAGTGCTGTTCGGCAGCGTGAACGTCGACGCATTCTTCCTGGAATACGACAACGACCGCTCCGGCGATTTCGCCCCGCTGCGCTTTGTGCGCCCCGGCAAACAGCAGGTTGTGCTGGGGCTTATCACCACTAAAAACGGCGAGCTGGAAAACCCGCAGCAGATTCAGGCGCGCATTCAGGAAGCGGCGAAGTTTGTTGATATCAGCCAGATTTGCCTCAGCCCACAGTGCGGCTTTGCCTCAACGGAAGAGGGCAACAGCCTGACGCCCGCCCAGCAGTGGGACAAGGTGCGGCTGGTGACGGAGATTGCGCAGAAGGTTTGGTAGAAAAGGGGCAGTTGAAATTGTCGGGTGGCGCTGCGCTTACCCGACCTACAAAACTGGAGTTCAGAACCATTTTCTTCTCCTCCAGGACAAGGAGCAAAGAACGTCCCCTCTCCTGGGGGAGAGGGTTAGGGTGAGGGCGTCCCCCACTGACAGCAGACCTCGTCAGTGTTGTAGGGTGGATAAGCGCGAGCGCCATCCACCGCTACACGGTTACTCCATGTCCAGACGCGCGTTCAACGCCGCCATCTCCTTTCGCCACTCCTGCTGCAACGCCGGTTTTTGATGCTTAGCCTTGCGCGCCAGATCCGCCGCCAGCCAGTTTTCCAACTCGACCAGGCGTTCAAGAAGCGCGTCCGCTTCGTGCGTCACCGCCTCCGGCCTTGGCGCCGCGCGCTGCACCGGCTGAACGCCATTTTCCTCGGCGGTGAGCAGCGCGTACAGCGGCTCCAGATCGTGCCATTCGCTCAGCTCGCCGTTATCAACCAGCCAGAAGCGGTTGCAGCTTTTGGCGATAAGGGACCGATCGTGAGTGACCAGCAGCACGCCGCCTTCAAAGGTTTGCAGCGTTTCGGCCAGCGCCTCTTTGCCTTCCATATCCAGATGGTTGGTCGGCTCGTCGAGCATCAGCAGCGAATAGCGGGCAAGCGTCAGGCCAACGAACAGCAGGCGCGAACGCTCGCCGCCGCTTAACGTGCTCACCGTTTGCTGGTGGCGCAGCCACGGGAACCCGGCGCTTATTAGCGCCATTTTCCTGTCCTGCTCGGTCAGCGGCGCAAAGGGTTCCAGCGCCGCCAGCAGCGTGTCGCTATCGCGCAGCTGGTGCAGCGTCTGGTCGTAATAGCCCATTTCCGCACGCGGGTGAAGGCGCACGGCGTCGATGCGTTCCGGCTGCTGATATTGCTGCCACAGCAGGCGCAGCAGCGATGACTTGCCGCAGCCGTTGCGGCCGATAATCGCCACCCGGTCGCCGCTTTTCACGCGCTGTAGCGGCAGGCGGAAGAGCGGCGCGGCGTCGGGCGCGGGGGCAACGTGCAGGTTTTCCATCTCCAGCAGACGGTCGGCCTGAAGCCGTTCGCCGCGCAAAATCAGCTGCCATTGGTGCCCGGCGCTAAGCTCGGTTTGCTCGTCCTTTAGCTTATCGACGCGCTTTTCCATCTGCTTGGCCTTGCGCGCCAGATCCTCGTTGTCGTACACCCGGCCCCAAATCGCCAGCCGTTTGGCGCTGGCGGCGATGCGGTCGATCTCTTTTTGCTCCGCCTGATGCCGGTGGGCGTCCGTGCGGTCGCGTTCGTCCAGCGCCGCGCGCGCCTGCGTGCAGGGGAGCTGGAAGAAGCTCAGCGTGCGGTCGCGCAAAATCCACGTGCCGTTGGTGACGTTGTCCAGCAGGTGCTGGTCGTGGGACACCAGCACGAAGCTGCCGTTCCAGCCGCGCAGGAACTGCTCAAGCCAGAGAAGCGTCGGCAGGTCGAGGTGGTTGCTTGGCTCATCGAGCAGCAGCAGATCCGGCTCGGCAATCAGCGCTCGCGCCAGCAGCAGGCGGGTGTGCTGCCCGCCGCTAAGCGTGCCCGCCGTGAGGTGCCAGTCCGCCTCGCTAAAGCCCATGCCGGCGAGCAGCGCTTCGGCCCGCCAGCTTTCGGCGTGGCGCATCGACTCGTCAACGCGCGCCAGCACCGCGTCGAGCATGGTCAGCGGGTGGAGCGTTTCCGGCAGATGCTGCTCAACGCGGGCCATCAGGCAGTGGTGCGCGCGGGTTACGCTACCGCCGTTCGGCGAAATCGTGCCGTCGAGCAGTTTCAGCAGGGTACTTTTTCCACAGCCGTTATGGCCGATCAAGCCCAGGCGGTCGCCTTTTTTGAGCGTAAAGGTGATGTCGGCCAGCAGCGGGCCAAAAGGGGTATCGAGGCTAAGAGATTGGGCGGTTAATAAGGTAGTCATAGTGCTTACTCAAGAGTTACGGGCGCAGAACGCCTTCGTCTATAAAACTGACGACAACTCAGTAAGCCTGAGGGAAGGGATAGTTTTGGTGATCTTCGCTCAAGCCGAAGTTATCGCAGCACGATATCGATAACGCTTGAGCTATGACGATCGCCAAAAGTATGCGAACGGTTAAAGCGTTCACAAGACATCATGGGGATCCTCCTTATATTCTTTAAGTTGATGAGTGAACGAATTGTAAACACAAACCGCACGCTTTACCACCTGCCAAAAATCGTCAAAGCGTTGAGTTGTAAAACGCTACTATCAATATGCCCAACTCTGTCCTACTTTTAGCGGGATCGATTTGAACCTAAAGGGAAGACGATGAATAAGAAAGCGACAATAGTAATAACTTGCCTGGTTGCGCTGGGCGTGGCGCTGGGATTGGGGATTTACGCCGGGAAAAAGAACGCTGAACCCGAGAAGCCGGTGGCGCAGCGCGGCAATGCGATGCTCGATGAAGTGAATACCAATACCACCGGCTACAAAAACCAGCTCTCCGAGCTTGATACCGCGCTGGCAAAAATTCAGCGTGACGCCTTCACCGCCGGGCAGCAGGAAGTGTGCGATAAAACACAGCCTGAAGCCGCGCTTCAAAAAGCGAATAACTTTTATACCAGCATCGGCCTTAGCCCCGAGCAGTTTGCGCCGGGCACGGAGTTAGGCAATGAAATTGACGCCCTAAAGAAGGTGGTGGTTTACAACTGCTACCACGGTGCGGCGGATAGAACCAACGGCGGCTACGCGGCTGAGATGAAGGACAAAGTCCTCGTGCTTAACGACGCGAAGGCCAAAGCGGACACCCCGCGCGAGAAGGCGGGCGTGATGGGAATGGGCCTGGCTATAGACGCCTATGACGCCGGGTTTAACGCGCGGTAAGACCTTCTAAATTCGCCGGGCGTGCAGGTGGCCTGGCGTTTGAAAAATTTTATGAAGTTGGTGGGTTCGTCGAACCCAAGCCGTTCCGCAACCAGCGCGACGGGCAGCGTCGAACTGACAAGCAGCCGTCTGGCCTCCAGCGCTACCCGCGCGGCAATAATGTTCTTCGCCGTTACGCCCGTAACTTCAACCGCAGCGCGGTTTAAGCTCTTCTCCGAACAGCCCAGGCGGCGCGCATATAGGGCTACCAGGTGCCAGCAGGCATAATTTTCCTCAAGCAGATCCTTAAAAGCGTTATAACGCTGTGCCGTTATCGAGGCGAGGGCAGCGGCTTCCTCGCTCGGCCCGTAGAGCAGCGAAAGCCGCAGCAGCAGCGCGCTAAACTGGTGTAGCAGCAACATATTTACCGACTCTCTACCGCCCGGCGCCGTCGCGTCCTCTTTCATCTGCCCGATTGTCGCCTCTACGGCGATCCGATCGCGCTCGTTCAAAATAAGGTGTACGGGTATTTTTTGGGTAAGCTCTTTGATCTTCCAGTTAAAGCGCTGCGAGCCATAGCCGCTTATTTCGGGGCGACACATCAGTATCCAGCCATCCCAATCGCTCTCATTTCCGTAGGCGTGGACCTGCCCCGGAGAGAGCGCGATCAGCGAGCCGGCGCTGGCGCTCACCGGCTTGAAATCCACCCACTGGGTGCATTGCCCTTTACTCATGAACAGCAGCATGCCAAAGGCGTACTGCCGCGGAAGCCGCATCCGCTGCGGCCCAACCCGCTGCCTCAGGCTCGCAACGGAGAATATTTCTATGTCCAGCATATCGCCGCCTGCGGGCCGGTAATCGAGGTTGGGCACGTGTGCTTGTCCGTTTTGTATCATTTTAAAGCCCTTAATTACCGTTTAATACGCCTGTCGGCGGCATATAATTACCCTTACAGAATAAATGACGCTGTCGGTAGCAGGCAAGCTGGCATGCCTTAAGGGGGTCCGCTTGGAAAACGGAAAATATCCTACGCTAAGACTATTTTTTGTGCGGATATCAACAGTATTCATCTCATAAACGTTTAGTTGAACCACTGATCCCAGTAGGGAGGAGTTCCAAATTCTTTCACAAAAAAGCTGGAAACTTCTCGGACCTTCCTTGATCTCAGACGATTTTCTGGCGAGAGGATCTGTATAAAGGATTCCTGAACCGTGGCGGACATCTGCCATTCCGGCATTATGCTGACAAGATGATTCCCAGTAAAACTTTCAGGCAGAAACATCCAGGTAGGTAACAGCACAATACCTCGTGAGGCCAGAGCAGCGGAGACCAGGCTTTCTGAATTGTTGCTTCTCAGCGTTCCTGATACATCATATTGCTTCAATTCCTGCTCTGGATTGCGACGAAAGAACCATCTTTGTGTTCCCCTGACACCCCGATAAAGCAGGCAGTTATGCCTTAGCAAATCGGCTGGACGAGTGGGTACACCGTATCTGGCGAGATAAGAGGGACTGGCGGCCAGAATATAGCGTTGAGCTGCGATGACTTTTCCAATAAGTCCTGAATCTGTCAGAGGACCAACCCGAATAGTGATATCTGCGCCTTCCCGTACCGGATCTATATAGTTATCAGTTAGCGTCAGCTCAACGGACAGATCAGGATACCGCTCCTGTAATTTATTAAGCACACCGGCAACATGCAGTCGGCCCAGGGCTTCCGGGGCATTTATACTGAATTGACCGTGGATCTTTTCATCCGTGAGGGCAAGTTCACCTACAGCACTATCGAGCAGCTCAAGTGCTTCATTCGCCTGTAATCTGAAACGTGCCCCTTCCTCCGTGAGTCTGATAGCTCGTGTACTTCGGTAGAACAACTGATGGCCGAGATCCTTTTCCAGGGCAGATATATAGCGTGATACGGAAGACGCTGGTGTGTTGAATATCCTTGCAGTTTCAAGAAAACTGCCGGTTTCCGCTGCTTTTAAAAAGTAGCGTAAGCCTTTCAGGTCCATTATCTCCTCCACTAAATGTCATATAGGTCAACTCTCAAACTATGAATGCAATTATAGCAATAGTGATATGCAATATCATGGCATTGTTACTAATAATGCAACCTTCTAAACTTGCTGACAGCGACCATGACCACCTTATATGAGGTGCATTGATCTTAACCTCTGGCATATGGACACAATATGAAAACGTTATTTGAACCGTTTAATCTTGCGGGGGCGGCTTTACACAACCGCATCGTAATGGCACCAATGACACGCGCCCGCGCAGCCAATGACGTTGCGGATGAACAGACCGCACTGTACTACGCACAACGTGCGACTGCCGGTCTGATTGTCAGTGAAGGTACGCCCATTTCCCGCCAGGGTCAGGGGTATCTGTTCAATCCGGGCATTTTTACCGAGGCTCAGATCGCAGGCTGGCGTCTGACGACAGATTCCGTTCACGCTGTTGGTGGTAAAATTTTTGCTCAGCTCTGGCATGTCGGTCGCGTTTCTCACCCCTCTATCCAGGTCGATAATGCACAGCCAGTAAGTGCCAGCTCAAAAGCTGCGAAAGGTGCCACGGCGTTCGGATATGATCAGAATGGCAAACCTGGCCCGGTTCCTGCCTCAACACCACGTCAGCTATCAACCGACGAAGTAGAGGACATCATCAGACAGTTTGCGAGAGCCGCAGAGAATGCAATTAAAGCGGGCTTTGATGGTGTGGAAATCCATGGCGCTAATGGTTATCTTCATGAACAGTTCCTTAATCCCTGGGTTAATGACCGTACTGATCGATATTCAGCCGACCCCCTGGAAAATCGCCTGCGTTTTACTATCGAAGTCATTGATGCCATATCGAATGCTGTTGGTGCAGAACGCACCGCTATTCGTCTTTCACCCTATGGTCAGCTTTTTGATATGCCACTGTATGATGAGATCGATGAAACTTATACAGCGCTTGTCAAAGCTATCGGCCAACGAAAGCTCGCCTATGTGCACATTATGAATCAGACTGGATTTAAACGTATAGATAACGGTTCTGAGCAAAGCAACCCTGACAATTTCTTTGCACTGCTGGAAACGTTCAAACGTTTCTTACCAGATACTGCGCTGATACTGGCAGGAGGCATGACACGGAATATTGCAGAAGATATGGTGAATAAAAATATCATTGATCTTGCTGCGTTCGGTGTTCCTTATATAAGTAATCCGGATCTTGTCGCCAGATTAAAAAACAACTGGCCTATCGCTGATGCAGATCGGGATACTTTTTACGGACAGTATGCGACAGGTTATATAGATTACCCTCCTTATCATGATTTGTAAGACATATAAGTTAAGTCAGTCTTAATGAAACTCCTCACCACGTCAGTGCTGGTGAGGAGCTTTATGCACCAAATTAAATTTTTTCCAATAAAAAACAGGCTCCATAATATCGCTATGCAAAATAACAGATTGCTACTTCTGGCTCTGTCCCTGGCCGTTTTGGGGGTCATTACAACAGAGCTGGGAATAATTGGTTTACTCCCTGAACTTGTGAAGACGTTGCATGTAACTCCCACACAGGTCGGTTTTCTGGTCAGCATTTATGCCATTGTTGTGGCTATTTCTGGTCCATTCATTACACTTTTGCTTTCAGGATTTGACAAGAAAAAAGTCCTGATCTCTATACTGGCTGTATTTGTATTTTCTAATTTAATGTATGCAGTGACAGATGCATTAAATCTCATGATTGTATTCAGAATTATTCCGGCACTGTTCCACGCTGTTTTCTTTGCTGTCGCCCTGGTAACAGCAACCAGTTCGGTTCCCAAAGAGAAAAGTGCTGGCGCGGCAGCGAAAGTCTTCGCCGGAGTTGCAATAGGCCTAGTAATAGGTGTTCCTCTTAGTACCCTGATTGCAGAAAACCTCAGCCTTAGCGCTGCTTTTCTGTTCTCAGCAGTGGCGTGTTTTTTAGCACTGACAGGCATTCTTTTTTACGTGCCATCGATGCCGACGACTGACCGTCTTTCTTTTTCAAGCCAGTTAAGTATCTTACGAAGCAAGGCGGTCTGGCTTGCCATCATGATGGTGACGTTTGTTTTTTCTGCCATGTTTTCAAGCTTCAGCTATATAGCTGATTATCTGTCTGCTATTACCCACCTGAATAATAATTGTATCAGCGCCATGCTGATGGTATTTGGTGTATGTGGACTTGTCGGTAATTTTATCTTCAGTGGGCTTTTACAGAATAATACAGTTAGAACAACATTGCTGTATCCATTATTTTATATCCTGATTTTTCTCATCGTATGGGAGTATGGCCATTCCGCCATGCTCATGTGCGGACTGATTGTTATATGGGGTGCTTTTCATTCCTCTGGATTGCTGATTAGCCAGACGTGGTTAATGCGTGAAGCAAGTCGAGCTCCGGAATTTGCCAACAGCCTGTATATCTCTTTTTCTAACTTAGGGATAACTATCGGTTCGCTGACAGGCGGATGGTTTATCTCCCGCTTTGGAACGCACTCTCTTGTACTGAGTAGTATCATTTTTGCCGTGCTGGCATTCTTGTTTATCGTCGCGGGTAGAAAATCCAGTATGACGGTGTAAACCGATAATTCTTTAGCAGTCGCAATAATGACTATCATGTTTTCGCAATATTTTCGTTCTTATTATTGAAAGTGAGGCTTTATGGTTTCTTCATCAGAAGCAAAAGCAACCCCGTCGATATGGCTTTTCTTTTGTCTCGCCGTCTGCTCAGGATTAGGCGTTGCCAATGTCTATTACCTTCAACCGGGTCTTTCCCTGATCCAGAATGAGTTTGGTGTCAGCTCGGATATAGCAGGATGGCTCGCTGCCGCAACCCAGATTTGTTATGGGCTGGGCATGTTACTTCTGGCACCTCTGGGTGATATTCTTCCCCGACGAAAGCTCGTTATGGTGAAAGCAATACTCCTTCTCGCAGCGCTGTTCATGGCCGGAAGTGCACATTCGTTCATGCTGTTGGTGATCGCAAGTATGATGGTCGGATTACTGGGTAGCATTGGACAGGATTTTATCCCGATTGCCGCACAACTGGCCCCCGGCAATAAACGCGGTCATCTGGTGGGAATAGTAACGACCGGTCTTCTAACGGGTATCTTGCTGTCCCGAACACTGGGCGGGTGGATTTCTCAGCTCCTCGGCTGGCGTGAAATGCAGTACCTGGCATCGTTTTTAATGCTCATTGTTCTGGTTATTGTCAGATTTACGATCCCCGAGCAAAGGCCTACAGGCGAGCACCAGAAATACACTCGCCTGATGTCCAGCTTATGGACTCTGTGGCGAACACACCGTGTTCTACGGATTTCCGTTATGACGCAGGCATGCCTTGCTGCAACGTTGGGGGCTTTCTGGTCTTGTCTGGCTTTCGTACTCTCTGCCGAACCCTTTCACCTTGGACCAGCTGTTGCAGGAAGCTTTGGTATCGCCGGAGCGGCGGGGGCATTAGCAGCTCCGGTATTTGGTAAATACACTGACAGAAAGGGGCCACTTCCTGTGATTCGTTTCGGCTGTATTCTGGTCATTTTATCATTTGTGGGGTTGCTGGCTCTGCCACCCAGCATCGGGGTATTGATTGTTGGAGCAGTGTTGTTTGATCTGGGCGCACAAGCCGGACTTGTGTCACATCAGATCATTGTGTCTGGTATTGGGCAAGATTCACGGAGCAGAACAAACGGCCTGTTAATGACGGGTGCCATGACAGGTATGGCTCTGGGAGCAGTAGCAGGAAGTCTTCTCTGGTCGCACGCTGGCAGCACCGGATTATTTGGCTTTGCGGCGGTGGCCGGCCTGCTTGCTTTGGGAATTTCATTCAGGCATTCCCGAATGAAGCCACCACTGACCGCTTAGTCATTTTCCCAATAACAACCCTGACTGGCAGGTGTTTCAGGGGGATACACCAAGCAGTGAAAGAATATACTTTCGCAGCCCTTCCGACATTGTGGATATAATTTTATATTGATTTGGTCAAGAGATATAAGATTTTTAAACAGATCAATTCACCGGATAAGTATCATTATCCGATGATGTATTTGCCGCTTTTATCCTGAGAATGGTTTGCCGGGTTGTGTTAAATTCACGGGCCACAGCGCTGACACTGCTTCCCGCATTGAGACGTTTCATCGCATTACGTTTTTGATCTTCACTCAGCGCTGACGGACGACCTAGACGTTTACCTGCTGCTTTTGCCCTTGCAATACCTGAGTGCGTACGCTCAAGCAGCAGGTCTCTCTCAAATTCCGCTACAGCTGAAATCACCTGCATGGTCATCCTTCCGGCTGCGCTTGTCAGATCAACACCTCCGAGTGCCAGGCAATGAACAGAAATGTCTGCCGTTGCCAGTTGCTCAACTGTTTTCCTTATATCCATGGCATTACGCCCAAGGCGGTCCAGCTTGGTCACAATCATCACATCTCCATTTTCCATGCGATCAAGCAGCCGGATAAATCCAGGGCGTTCGCTGGCAGCAACCGAACCACTGATATGCTCCTCAATAAGTCGCTGGGATTTGATGGCAAAACCCGCCGCTTCAATTTCACGGCGCTGGTTTTCTGTGGTCTGTTCCAGAGTGGAGACCCGACAATAGGCAAAAACTCGTGACATAGGAAACTTTCCGTACGAAATAGATGTCCGAATTACTGCGTCGACGCGTACAGGCAGGGCTGAATAAAGGTGAGGCCCGCAATGCGCTTGCACGAGCGATCTTTATGCACCGGTTGGGTGAGATCAGAGATCGGGGGCTGGAGAAACAGAGCTACCGGGCCAGTGGGCTGACGTTGCTGACTGCGGCGATCCCCCTGTGGAATACGGTATATATAGAAAGAGCTATAGATTCCCTGAGACGAAAAGGGATCCCGATTAATGAGCAACTGATTTCTCATTTGTCCCCGCTGGGATGGGAGCCATCAATCTGAGTGGGGATTACGTCTGGCGGACAAACCTTAAGCTGGGGCAGGGTAAATACCGTTCATTACGCTCAGTGGATAGTGGTCTGTACAAAAAACAGGCTTAGCGTAGGATATTTTCCGTTTTCCAAGCGGACCCCATCCCTTACGGCTAGGGGTTTCCGCTCAATGGAACGAAATCACCCGCTAAGCTTGAAAAGCTTAACGTAGGATAATTCCCGAATTCCAAGCGGACCCCTTAAATCTTGTCCAGATTTGGCTTGATTTGATGGCTGACGTTGATAGACCGTTGCTTGATAGTAACTTCGAGCAAATTTCTCGGGTGTTTTATTCATCTTATGGAGAATATTTGTTACGCATGTCAACACTCTAGTTTTAAGAAAAATTTTTAATGAGTCCCCTTTCAACTATTACATCTGGTAGCGGGCATAAATATTATTGGTCTGAAATTTTTGAGCAAAATCTTATCTGATAAGATTAATCGTAAGAATGCTGGTACTTATCCGAAATTTTTTTCATCTTTATCAGTAACTCATTATGAGCTAATGAACATTAACAAACATCGTCCGTTCATATAAGATAATCATCCGGGAGTGACATCATTATTAAATGATTGTGGCTATAAAGAGTTATCAGAAAATGTATGGAAAAAAATATGGCTTCAGGTTGGGTAAATGGAGAGTTTCGGGTTGAAGTTATAGGTGGTTCGGATAAACCAGGAGGTTCCTCCGGGACAGGAGGTAATGCCGGCAATGGTGGTACAATCCCCGGAGCTAATACGAGTCTGTATCCTTCGACGCTAGGCTTTCCCCCAGTCAATGATGCTGCCTGGTTTAACAGGGTACCTAAATGGGATACCGTAAACTTAGGCGCTGGAAAATCAGCTAAAGGCGTTCCCTCCACAATCTATATTGTGCGAGTTGAGAATTACGTATACCGGGTATTTATCGACGCCTCCGGGAAAGCTGTTCAGGTTGATTACGTCAACTGGGTAAGGGACCAGGAAAACCGGGCAACTGATCATATGCAGCAGACCCCCTTTCGAACGAGGGAGAATAAAGCGATATCCCTGGCCGTTGATGTCAACAGCGTTGTAGGTCAGGTGGCTGATTTCTATAAGGAAATAACAGCAAAATACAGCGACAAACTTTCTAAGCAGGCTCAGGAGCTTGCAGAGAAGGCAAAAGGTAAACGTATCCGCAGCGCCAGTGATGCAATCAGAGCATTTGATAAGTACAAGGATGGCGTGAACGCGAAATTCAATGCTCAGGACAGGGCTGCGATTGCGCGTGCCCTGGATTCCGTTAACCGGGATGCTATGGCCCGCAGTCTGGCTACCTACAGCAAAGGTTTCGGTATTGTCAGCTACGCCATTAATGGTCTGGATCTGCTGGAGGAATTCAATAAATCGGTCAAGAGCGGAAACTGGGGGCCTTTCCTTGTGAAGGCTGAAACCATTGCAGCGGGTATGGTGGCCTCCGAACTGGTTGCCTTCACTTTTGCCGCTATGACAGCAACATCCATCGGCATTGTAGGATTTGGAATATTGATGATGTTAGTAGCTGCGCTAATAGATGAGGAAATGGTCGGGAAGCTGAACAGTACCGTGCTTGAATTAATGAAATGAGTCACCGTGGGTGCTCAGTGCAAGAAACGCTGAGCATCCTTTAGCGGAAAAATATTTTATTTCCGGATGAGATATATCAGACCTAATGGTATAGCCAACACCAGACATAAAAAACCCACCCACCGGTTCCAGTGCGGAAGCGCAAGCAAATTTTTTTGCATCTCCCTTACCAATGAAATCGCAAACGGGAACAGCAGCGAGCTCAGAGCTGCGTAAGAAAAGTAGTAAATATTTGCCTTAAGGAAATCCTTACCTCCCAGTAATGCAAGAAAGTAGATAAGGCTGAAGAATATGAGCGCATACAGTAAATTTTTCAGGTAAGAATTATGGTCCACGAAGTCACTCCTGTATCAGTTGAGCCATTTATATCAGACAGGATTATAAATATGAATGTTTTACCTTAATAAACTGTTGGAGTGAAAACGTGACACGCCTGTGTTAAGGACAAAATGGGGCAGGAATACGGGGATCAGAAAGAGGCGCGGCGGTTGGCACATCGGGTGCGCCACCTGCCAGAATCCTGATCCGGAAGGTGGAGTATGTGTGAAAGCGAAAGAGGCTTTCCCAGCCTGGTGAGCCCGTCGGAGCCTATAGGGATTAACCGGCGACCGTTAATCTTCAGGCTGTATTTCCCTGATGCTCTGCAAATCAAGACGGTTTGCACTCCAGACGCCGCTTCCGACTGCAGCGCCGGTGGATTTTCTGAAGCGCAGACCTCATTCACTGACCCACCAGGTGCCGGTTTCCCGCAGCCTGACCACGCGGGGCCGGTAGCATTCTTTAATGATCCCCACATGCGTCATTGGCTGCCGGTTTTTCTGTTCAGTGACGTGAGTGGCCTTACGTGGCTGACCACCGCGCTTAACGTGCGTGACGTAAGCGCTGCGGTAGATTTCTACACGGGCGCAATGGGGATGGTGGCGCTTGCCGAGATTGAGGGCGGCGAAGGGGAGCTGCTTTTTGCGCGCATGCGCTACCGTGGCACCAACTTTACGCTAAACAAAGAAGGCTGGGACTCAGGCCTAGTCAGCCCGCAAACGTCAGGGGCCGTGACGCCCTTTATTTTCTATATGTATGTCGATGACGTTCAAACGCTGGCCGGCGATATGACGCGGGCTGGCGCAAAGATGTTGAGTGAACCCAGCGAAATGTTCTGGGGGGATCTAAAAGCGCGGCTGGAAGATCCCTTTGGTTTTATCTGGGATATTGCGCAAAAGCTGTAGCCGATACGACGGCCCGGGCGCTCATCTAAACCGACCCCCGCACCACCAGCTTCCAGTCCAGAATCTCGTTTACCGTTTCCACTTCCGGATTATCAATTCTTTCCAGCAGCAGCTGCACGCTGCGCACGCCGAGCTGGTGCATGGGCTGTTCGACGGTGGTGAGCGGTGGGGTGGTGACCGCGCCGAACGGCACGCCGTCAAAGCCCATGATTGCGACGTCCTGCGGCACGCGCAGGCCGTGTTCATGGGCATAATGCAACGCGCCACCGGCCAGCGCGTCGGAAATGGCAAACACCGCATCCGGCGGCTCGGGCAGGGTGAAGAGTTCCGCCATCGCCTGCACGCCCGCCTGGTATTCCAGCGAATCGGCATAGACCACGGCCTGCCACGCGCCGCCTCGCCCGGCGCGATAGCCTGCCTCGCGCTGCTGGGAATAGAGGTAGCGCAGGTCGCCGTTGATCAAAGCAATACGCCTGTAGCCCGCGCTTGCGAGATGATCGACCGCCGCCGCCGCCGCTTTGAAGTTGTCGATAGTCACCGACGAGGCGTTGTAGCCCGGATCGCCTTCGCCGCACTGTACCCACGGCGCGTCACCGATAAGCGTGGTCAGGCCGGGCAGGCAGCTAATGGCATCCATGGTGATCACGCCGTCGACGACCTTGCCGCTCAGCAGCTGCAAATAGGCGGACTCCCGCGTCAGGCGCGATTCCGAATTGCACAGCAGAATGTGATAGCCCTGTTTTTCCGCTTCCTCTTCAATGCCGCGCACCACGCGGGCGCAGAAGGGGTTGGTGATGTTGGAAACCAGCACCAGCAGCATGCGGCTGCGCGCCGTTCGCAGCTGGCGGGCCAGAAGATTGGGCTGATAATCGCAACGTTCTATCGCGGCGAGCACCCTGTCGCGGGTATCGGGCTTTACCCCAGGATTGCCGTTCAGCACCCTTGAAACCGTCGCGGTCGACACCCCCGCGGTTCGTGCCACTTTATCTATCGACATGCTGCTCCTTTGTACAAACTGATTATTTGTGAAGCACATTCCAGATCTGAATCGATAATATCAAATAATTCATCTGCATGATGGAAACCCCTCTGAAATCGATTACATTTTTAATGAAGTGTTAATGTAATCGATTACAAAAATAACCTCTTACCCTTATATCTCTACCTTCTGCGGAGGATTTATGTCTTCTCACTCAGCCGTTGGGGCTCAGGTCATCGCCCATAAATGGGTTATCCCGCGCCTGTCGCTCATGATGTTTCTGGAATTTTTCGTCTGGGGGGCGTGGTACGTCACGCTCGGCGTGGTGATGGGGAAATATGGCCTTAGCGCGGTGATTGGCGATGCCTATTCCACCGGGCCTATCGCGTCGATCCTGTCGCCGTTTGTCCTCGGCATGCTGGTGGACCGTTTCTTTGCCTCGCAGAAGGTGTTGGGCATTTTGCACCTCGTCGGCGCGGCCCTGCTGTGGTGGCTGCCGAGCCTGTTCGAAAGCGGGCAGACCGGGCTGCTGTGGGTGGTGTTCGCCTACATGCTTTGCTACATGCCGACCATTGCGCTCAGCAATAACGTGGCGTTCCACAGCCTTGCCAACAGCGAGAAGGGCTTCCCGATCGTGCGCGCCTTCGGCACCATCGGCTGGATCGTCGCCGGTTTAATCGTCGGCATGAGCGGGCTGTCGGACAGCACGGGCATCTTCACCCTGGCGGCGGTGGCGTCGGTGGTGCTGGGGATATACAGCTTTACGCTACCCAATACCCCCGCGCCGGATCGCGGCAAGCCGCTGTCGATGCGCGACCTGCTGTGCGCCGACGCCTTTGCCCTGCTCAAACAGCGCCACTTCATGGTGTTTATCATCTGCGCCACGCTGATTTCCATTCCGCTCGCCGCCTACTACGCCTACGCCGCGCCGTTTATCTCCGCGCTGGGCTTTGAGAACGTCAGCGGGGTGATGGCGTTCGGCCAGATGTCCGAACTGTTCTTTATGCTGCTGATCCCGTTCTTCTTCCGCCGCCTGGGCATCAAAATGATGCTGCTGATCGGCATGCTGGCGTGGTTTGCGCGCTACGCCATGTTCGCGCTCAGCGTCGCGGAAGAAACCCGCTGGATGATTTACATCGGCATTATTCTGCACGGCGTGTGCTACGACTTCTTCTTCGTCATCGGCTTTATCTATACCGACAAGGTGGCGGGCGACAAGGTGAAAGGCCAGGCGCAAAGCCTGCTGGTATTGTTCACCTACGGGCTGGGGATGCTTATCGGCTCGCAGATCAGCGGCGCGGTGTTCAATCGTTCGGTGACCGCGCAGGGGGCCGAAGCGCTGGTGCAGTGGCAGCAGTTCTGGTGGCTCCCGGCCATCGCCGCGGTAGTTATCGCCGCCATCTTCTTCTTCACCTTCAACTATAAAGAAGGGGCGAAGGATGGCCGATAGGGCACTGCGAGTGCTGGTGGTGGGCTGCGGCAATATGGGCGCGGCTCACGCCATGGCCTACGAAGCGCTGCCGGAGTTTACGCTGTGCGGGCTGGTGTCTCGCGGGGCGTCAAAGGAGCGTTTAAAAGCGCAGCTTGGGGAAAATATTCCGCTGTTCGACGATATGCCCGAAGCCATCCGGCAGGCGCAGCCCGACGCGGTGTGCATCGCCACCTGGCCCGATAGCCATGAGGTGTTGGCCCTGCGGGCGCTTGCCGCAGGCTGCCACGTGTTTCTCGAAAAGCCGCTCGCCACGACGGTTGCGGGCGCAAAGCGCGTGGTGGCAACGGCGCAGCTGGCGGGCAAACAGCTGGTGGTCGGCTATATCCTTCGTCATCACCCCGCGTGGCGGCAGTTTATTGCGCTGGCGCAAAGCCTCGGCAAGCCGCTGGTGATGCGCATGAACCTCAACCAGCAAAGCGCCGGCCACGCCTGGCAAACGCACAAAATGCTGATGCAGTCGCTGTCGCCCATCGTCGACTGCGGCGTGCACTATCTGGACGTGATGTGCCAGATGACGCAGGCCAGCCCGCTAGCCGTTAGCGCGATCGGCGCGCGTTTAACCGATGAGATCGCCGCTGACCAGTTCAACTACGGGCAGCTCCAGGTGCGTTTTGCCGACGGCTCCGTCGGCTGGTACGAGGCGGGCTGGGGGCCGATGATGAGCCAGACGGCGTTCTTTATTAAGGACGTCATCGGCCCGCTTGGCTCCGCGTCGATCGTCGCGCGGGAAGCGGGGGGCGAAGGCCAGTCCGCAAGCGTTGAGGCGCACACGCGCACCGAATCCCTGCGTCTGCACCATTCGCAGCTTGATGCCAGCGGCGCGTTCGCGCAGCCGGACGAGTGGATTTCGGCGGCGGACGAACCGGACCACTTTGCGCTTTGCCGCCTCGAACAGCAGTTCTTCGCGCGCGCTATTTTTGAAGACAGCGATTTATCGCTGCATCAACAGCAGGCCATTGAAAGCCTGGCCGTGGTGCTGGCGGCGGACCGGGCGGTTCGCGAGCAGCGCACGGTGCAAATTAAGGAGGTGTTGTAATGAAAACCCTGAAAGGCCCGTCGATTTTTCTCTCCCAGTTTATTGGCGACCGGCCGCCGTTTAACTCGCTGGATACGCTGGCCGCTTGGGCCGCGGGCATGGGCTATAAGGCGGTGCAGATCCCGACGCATTTACCGCATATTTTCGATCTGCGCAAAGCGGCGGAAAGCCGGGACTACTGCGCGGAGGTCAGCGGCACGCTGGCGAACGTGGGGCTTGAAATTAGCGAGCTTTCCACGCACTTGCAGGGGCAGCTTATTGCGGTTCATCCCGCGTATGACGCGGCCTTTGCCGGTTTTGCGCCCGCGGAGCTGGCTCACGATGCCGCCGCGCGCCAGCAGTGGGGCATTGCCAGCCTGAAGCAGGCGGCCCGCGCCTCGCAAAACTTAGGGCTAAAAGCGCACGCCACGTTTTCCGGCGCGCTCGCCTGGCCCTATTTTTACCCGTGGCCGCCGCGCAACGCGGTGCTGATCGACGAGGCTTTTAAGGCGCTGGCCAGGCGCTGGCGGCCGGTGCTGGACAGCTTCGACGAGGCGGGGGTCGACGTCTGCTTCGAGCTGCATCCGGGGGAAGATCTGCACGACGGCGTGACCTTTGAGCGTTTTCTGGCCCTGGTCGATAACCATCCGCGCTGCAACATTCTGTACGATCCGAGCCACATGCTGTTGCAGCACATGGACTACCTCGGGTTTATCGATCTCTACCACACCCGCATTAAGGCATTTCACGTTAAAGACGCGGAGTTTCAACGCTCTGCGAAAAGCGGCGTTTACGCCGGGTTCCAGCCGTGGCTGGATCGCCCCGGCCGCTTCCGCTCGCTCGGCGACGGGCAGGTCGATTTTAAGGGCATTTTCAGCAAACTCGCCCAGTACGACTACGCCGGGTGGGCTACGCTTGAGTGGGAATGCTGCCTGAAATCGGGCGACGCGGGGGCGCGGGAAGGGGCGAAATTTATCGCCGAGCACATTATTCCCGTCGCCGAATACGCCTTTGACGACTTCGCCCTGCGCGGCAGCGAAACCTCGGCGGTACGCAAAATGCTTGGGCTGGAGGCGGAATGATGAAGCGCATTCGATTAGGTATGGTGGGCGGCGGCGAAGGCTCGTTTATCGGCGGCGTACACCGCATTGCCGCCCGGCTTGACGACCAGTTCGAGCTGGTCGCCGGGGCGTTTTCCTCCTCGGCAGAGGTCGCAAAACGCAGCGGCGAGGCGCTGTTTGTCGCGCCGGAACGCAGCTACGCAAGCTGGCAGGAGATGGCCGAACGTGAGGCCGCAAGGCCCGACGGCATCGAGGCGGTGGCGATAGTGACGCCTAACTTTTTGCACGTGCCCATCGCCAAAGCCTTTCTGGAAAAGAAGATCCACGTTATCTGCGACAAGCCGCTGGGCATCACGCTTGCCGAGGGCGAGGAGCTGGCGTTTTTGCTGAACGAATCCGGCTGCCATTTCATTCTTACCCATAACTACAGCGCGCTGCCGATGGTGCGGGAGGCGCGGGCGCGCATCGCCAACAGCGAAATTGGCGACGTTCGCAACGTGGAGGTGGAGTATTTGCAGGGCTGGCTGAACGACAGGCTGGAGCTGACGGACAACAAGCAGGCGAGCTGGCGCGGCAAGGCGCAGTTTGCCGGCGCGGGCGCCATCGGCGATATCGGCACCCACGCCTGGCAGCTTGCGGCTTTCGTTACCGGCATGGAGCCGGTGTCGGTGCGCGGCGAGCTGCTGACCCGCATCGAAGGCCGCGAGCTTGACGACGAGGTTTACGCCGAAATGCGCTACGCAAACGGCGCGCGCGGGCGGCTGTGGGCAAGCCAGGTCGCGCCGGGTTTTGAGAACGATCTGCGTCTGCGCGTGGTCGGCAGCCGGGGCAGCATGTGCTTCCGCCAGCAGCAGCCCGAAATTCTGGAAATTCAGCCGCTGCACGGCAATAGTTACGTTGTCACGCGTAATGGGGTGAACAACCACGATTCTATCCGCCACCAGTGCCGCACGCCTGCCGGGCACCCGGAGGGGTATCTGGAAGGTTTTGCACAGATTTACCGCGAGGCGGCGGTGAAAATTCGCGGTGGCAACGCGCCGCTGCTGCCGGGCATCGTCGAGGGATTATCCGGCATGCGCTTTATCGAAACGCTTTGCGCCAGCAGTGAACAGGATGGTGCCTGGCTTGAGTGGTAGCCATTTTGCGGTGCACTGTATATAATTACAGTTATCGTAAAATGAAAGGAATCAACATGCAGACTTTTGCTTCCCAACATGCCCGCTGCCGGGTTCGTTACCATGATTTACCCGGCGGCGGGGTGCCTTTGCTGTTTATTCACGGCCTCGGCTGCGCCGCGTCCTATGAGTACCCGCGCGTTTTCGCTGACCCGGCGTTCGGCAACCGCCGCAGCGTGCTGGTTGACCTGCCGGGCAGCGGCTATAGCGAAAAGCCGAAAGATTACGCCTATGGCACGTCCGATCAGGCGGCGGTCATCGCCGAGCTGGTCGAACATCTTGGCCTGCACCGTTTTTACCTTTATGGCCACAGCATGGGCGGCAGCATCGCCATTGAAGTTGCGGCGTTGATGCCCGCTAAAATCGCCGGGCTTATCGTGTCGGAGCCGAATTTCCGCGCGGGCGGCGGGGCGTTCAGCAGCGGCATTGCCGCGCAAACGGAAGACGAGTTTGTTCGCCGTGGCTATGGCGAAATGCTTGCCGCTGAACAATCGCCGTGGGCCGGCTGCCTGCTCAATACCGCGCCCCATGCCATGTGGCGCGAGGCGGTAAGCCTGGTGAAGGGCGTTGAGCCAACGTGGTTTGAAATTTTCACGACGCTTCAGCTACAGAAGTCGCTCATCTTTGGCGAGAAATCCCTGCCGGACGCCGACTTTAGCGCTATTCAGGCGCTTGGGATATCGACAACCGTTATCCCAAACGCCGGGCATTCGATGTCATGGGAAAATCCGGCCGGGCTTGCCCGCGCGCTGTCGGGCTTCTGTTGCAATCTGTAGATTTAGGGCGGTTAGGGCGGTTAGGGCGGGTAAAGGCTACCCGCCCGTTTTATCAGAAGGACATGGTCACGCCTGCATAGTAGGCGCGGCCCGGTTCGTTGTAGGTTGAAGCCCCTTCGTTTTCGCGATAAATCTGCTTATCGAACAGGTTGCTTACCCCGGTGTTGGCGCGCAGGTTTTTGGTGAGCTGATAGTTCACGCCCACGCCAACGATGGAATACGCGCCGACTTCTTTCGTGGACAGCGAGGCGACCTCGTTGCGGATTTCCGCATATTCACGCGGCTTCTGGCGGCCATACATCGTCCAGGTGGTGTTGGCGGAAAGCTTGTCCGTAACCTGCCAGTCGAGCATGGTGTTCACCGTATACTCCGGGATCACCGACAGCGGGTTGCCGGTTTTTTTGCTTTCGGATTTGATCATATAGGTGCCGTTGGTGCGCCAGCTCAGCCTGTCCTCAATCAGCGGCACCGTCAGGTTCGCTTCCAGACCTTCCACGACCGCCTTGCCGCCGTTTTCCCAGCGCAGGATATTGTAGTTGTTGGTGGTTTTGCCGATGACGTCGGTGCCGGAAACGATTTTGTTTTTGTAATCGTTTCTGAACCAGGTGACGCCCGCCGCGTAGCCTTCCCACGCAAACTCCAGGCCGACCTCTTTATTGATGCTGATTTCCGGATCCAGATCGTCGTTGCCCAGCAGATAGCAGCTGCCGCTTTCAACGGTATTCGGGCAGCCGTTGCCGCGCGTGGCGAGCAGGTAGCCTTCGCTGGACTGGTAGAGGTTTGGCGCTTTGAAGGCGCGTGCGATACCGGCCTTCAGCTTGAAGAGGTCGCCCAGCCCCTGGGAAACGTTGAGGCTCGGGCTCCAGTTGCCGCCGAACTGGTTGTGGTAGTCAAAGCGCAGGCCGGGAATGATATAGGTGCTTTCGGTCGCTTCGATATTGTCTTCAAAATAGACCGCGCTGGTGTTGGCGCTGTTTTTGGTGCTGCGTTTTGACGGATCGCCCGACACGCCGTTGATGTCATCATCGGCGGCGGTGGTAGCCGTCATCGACGCCGGGTCGTTCAGCTCCTGGCGCTCCCATTCCGCGCCAAGCGTAATGGTCTGGTCGAACAGCAGGTACAGCGGAACGTTCACCTCGGCGGTGGAGCGGTAGTCTTCAAGACGGCTGGTTTCGAAGGTGTCGCTGTTGATCATCCCTTCCACGCGGCCCGTCGAGCCTTCATTCAGGCGGGTGTTGTTGGTTTTCTCGTAGTAGACGCCGACCTTGGACTGGCCCCAGTCCCACACGCCGTTGTGCGTGATGCCGTAGTTCTGGCGATACAGGCGGTTGGTTTCCTGGCCGTAAAGCTGCTCGACGACGCCGTTCGGGCTGATGTTGCCGTTGCTGTACTGCGTGTCGCCAGCGTAGATATTGCCCTGGCGGCTGTAGCCGTATTCAAAATCGAAGATCTGCGTCGGCGTGAGCTTCCAGGAAAGCAGGGCGTTGATGTCCTTGTTGCGAACCCCTTCACGACCGGCGGCGTAGGAGCCGTTTTGCTGGGTGTTGATGTCGTAATCGTCGGCGTCGGTTTTATTGATGTTGCCGTACAGGCGCATGGTCAGCGCGTCGCCCGCCAGCGGGCCGCTGAGGTTGAAGTTTGCGCGCCTGGTCGCACCTTCTTTATCGTTTTCCGGCTGGTTGGTATAGAGCGAGAGGGAGCCGTGCCAGTCGTTGGTCGGGCGCTTGGTGATAATGTTCACCACGCCGCCTGCGGCACCGGAGCCGTAGCGCGCCGCCGCCGGGCCGCGCAGCACTTCAATGCGCTCGACCATTTCCGGCGGTACCCAGTTGGTGTCGCCGCGAGTATCCCTTTCGCCGCGCCAGCTGTAGCGCACGGAGTTGCGGGAGGTGACCGGCACGCCGTCGACCAGAATCAGGGTGTTTTCCGGCCCCATGCCGCGAATATCTATCTGACGGTTGTTGCCGCGGCTGCCGCTTGCGCTGTTGCCGGTGAGGTTAACGCCGGGCATTTTACGAATGATGTCGGAGAGGTCGTTGACCGGCGGATCTTTTTGAATGTCTTCGGCGGTGATAATCGACACCCCCGGCTGTTGCTTAAGCTCCTGTTCCGCCGTCGCCTGCACGACCATCGTGTCGCCTTCCGCCAGAAGAGGTTCTTCCGCCGCCCAAGCCCCGCCGCTGCAAAGACCGGCCATTAATATCGCCAGCCGTGTTTTGCTGTAATTATTTTTTACATTCATACCTGGAATTTCCATATTGTGAAACAAATTAGCGCAGGGCTGGATAGTAATGATAATTGTTATCATTACAACCTCATGCGGTAATCTTCATAATTTCCCCACATTTCGCCCACAATCTTTACGCTGAAAATTATTTTCTCCCTATTCATCAAATACTTCGATACAAGGCATTTTGCTAATGATAATTATTTACTTTTGCGGCGAGATAATGATAATCATTACCAGCATAAATAATTGGCCTCTCTCCCGACCCGAGCGCGGAAGTTTACAAAGCGGTACGACGATACGAATCGTTTGGGGAAGGAACTTTTGAACCTGCAATTGCATTAAGGAGATGTATGTTTTCTTCAACGGAATTTGCCATTCGGACAAAGCGTCGCACTTTGCCGATCCTCGCGCTTTCAACCTTCCTGTTTTCGACCTCGCTGTTTGCCGAAACGAATTTCACCGTAGACCGCAAGCCGGTTGGGAAAGGTGCCTATGAGCTGGCGGTAACCGGCGAGCCGTCGGCGCTGTATGTCTCCACTTCCCAGAGCCGCAAGCTTGATAAGGGCGGAGTGGTTTACCGTCTTGACCCGGCTACGCTTGAAATCACCCAGGCGATTCACAACAACCTTAAGCCGTTCGGCATGGCCGTTAACCACGCCACCGGCACGCTGTTTATCGGTAACACGACCAGCAGCGCGGTGACCGCCATTGACGCGAAAACGGGGGACGTGAAGAAAACGCTGGTGCTGGACGAGCGCAAGCGCACGAAAGAAGTGCGCCCGTTTGCGCCGCGCGAGCTGGTGGTTAATGAAGCGACCAACACCGTTTATGTCGGCGGGCTTGGGGCGTCGAGCGTGCTGTGGGTGGTCGACGGCGAAAACCTGACGCTGCGCAACACCATCGAAGGCCTGGGTAAATCAGCGACCGGGCTTGCTATCGACCCGAAAGCGTCACGTATCTATATGACCAACGCCGACAACGAGCTGATCGCTATCGACACCACAACCAACAAAGTGGTGTCCCGCAGCAAGCTTCAGGAAGGCGAGCACTTCTACCTGAACCTGAGCCTGGATACCGCTAACCACCGCGCGTTTATCACCGATTCCAAAGCGGCGCAGCTGCTGGTTGTTGATACCCAGAACGGCAAGGTTCTGAAGGAAATCGCGCTGCCGGTATCGCTGGCCGTGCTGTATAACCCGCAGCGTAACGAGGTTTACGTCACGCACCGTGAATCCGGTAAAGTTAGCGTTATCGATGCGAAAACCTACAAGGTGCTCGACACCATCGATACCCCAACGCATCCGAACAGCCTCGCGCTGTCCGCCGACGGCCAGACGCTGTTTGTTAGCGTGAAGCAGCCAGGCTCCCGCGACAAAGAGCCAACCAGCCCGGACGACGTGGTGCGCATCAGCTTTAAATAATCGTTATGCGATCTTCCCTGCGCCTGTGGGGAAGATCTTTCGTTTTGAAAACCTTAACGCTTTCCCAGCGCAGCGCTTGCGTAAATCCGCTGCCTATCTACACTTCTCATTAGCAAGGACGTTGTTCGTCTACTCGCCACGGGCTAATGTGCAAAAATTCATTCGTAGAATCGCCGGGCTATTTGCCAATAAGATGTTCTTTCGCTACCTCTGTACCGGGGGGCTAAATACCTGCATCCACTGGGGCGTTTTTCTCGTTCTGGACCTGGGCTTTCATATGGGGCAGGCGAGCGCGAATATTTGCGCATTTATTGTCGCGGTAACCTTCAGCTATTTCGCCAACGCCCGCTGGACTTTCAGCACGACGCCCTCCCTGCGGACATATTTCGTGTATACGCCTTTCATGGCGGTAATGGCCGGGTTAATTGGCATGGCGGGGCAGGTATTTCGCTTTCATCCTCTCCTCACGCTCTGTCTATTTTCGGCCATCAGCCTCGTATGCGGTTATCTATACGCGAGATTTATTGCGTTCGGAGATAGGCCATTATGATGATATCCATCGTTGTGCCGGTATTTAACGAAGAGGCCAGCATTCCGCTTTTTTATCAGAGCGTGCGCGACATTCGTCTTGCCAACGAAGAATATATTATCGAGATCGTTTTCGTTAATGACGGCAGCTCGGATAACACGCGCGCGGTAATTACCGCTCTGCAGGCGAATGACCGGCATATCGTTCTTATTAACCTCAGCCGGAATTTTGGCAAAGAGGCCGCCTTATTTGCCGGGTTGAAACACGCGGCGGGCGAGGCGATTATCCCGATGGATGTCGATCTCCAGGATCCGGTCAGCCTGCTGCCCACGCTTGTGGCCGAGTGGCAAAAAGGGGCCGACGTGGTGCTTGCCCGGCGTAAAAAACGTGAAGGCGACGGGCTGATTAAACGCCTATGCGCCAGGGGCTATTACTACGTTCATAACTCGCTGAGCAAAGAAAAAATCGTCCCGGAGGTGGGCGACTTTCGCCTGCTTTCGCGCGCAACGGTAGACAAAATTATCGCGCTGCCGGAAAGAACGCTGTTTATGAAAGGGCTGATGTCCTGGGTCGGCGGTAAAGTCGCCATCGTCGAATATAGCCGCACCGAACGGGCGAAGGGCAAGTCGCGGTTTAATAGCTGGAAGCTGTGGAATTTTGCGCTCGACGGCATTACCTCTTTTTCCACGCTGCCCCTGCGCGTGTGGACCTATTTCGGCGCGTGCGTCGCGGTCTGTTCGCTGCTGTACGGCGGCTGGCTGATTATATCCAAACTAATCTGGGGCAACGCCGTTCCGGGCTATGCGTCGCTGATGACGGCGCTGCTCTTTTTAGGCGGCGTGCAGCTTATCGGCATTGGTATTCTCGGTGAGTATATCGGACGTATTTTCACCGAAACCAAGAAAAGGCCCAGATATATTATTGAAAGCATCCTCCCTGAGAATAAAAACGCAGAGAAGCAAGATGCAGAATAACGTTGAGCGTGCATTATCACATCAGAACAATAACTCTGGGCTGTTACCGTATTTCCTTATTACCTTCGCCGTCAGCCTGTTAGTGTCCGTGCCGCTGTGGACGAATAAAATGTATTACGGCGATGATTTTATGCGCCTCGCCAACGGAACGGGCGATGCCTGGATGCTAAACGGCAGGCCGTTAACCACCGCGCTGCACTATTTTCTTTCCTTCGGTTCGTCGATAAACGATATCTCGCCTTTACCGCTGTTGGCGGGCCTTGCGGCGTTAAGCTTTAGCGCCGTGTACTTCGTGGCGGGGCTGAAGCTAAACCTTTCTCCGGTAGCCCAGCTGCTGCTGTGTCTGGGGGTGGTGGTTAACCCTTTTCTTGCGCAGCCCATGCTGTATACGTGGGATTCGGCGAGCATTCTCGGCGCATTTTCGTTAGCGATGCTGGCGGCAACGGCGAGTTCCGGCACGCGGCTAAAAAATATCGCCGCTTCCGGCGGTATGCTTTTATGCGCCCTGATGCTTTACCAGCTGGCGGTTAATCTCTATTTAAGCTGTGTCGTTATCGCCGCGCTGGCCTTAACGCTGCGCGATAAGCCGATTATTTATTTCCTGCTTGATAAAGCCTGTTCCATCGTCGCGGCGATTGTGGTTTATAGATTCGTCGTCGTTCCGCTTCTGACGATGGATGAATACAGCCTGATTCACAGCGAGCTTATTTCCCCCGCGAGGCATACGTTTGCCGACACGGCCAGCACGGTAAAAGATTTTTATGCCTTAATAAGGCTTGCCTATCCGGACTGGAAGGGCGTTTTCGTCGTGGTGCCCCTGCTGCTGGCGTGGTGCTGCGTGTTTCCGCTGGTTAAAAATAATTTGGCCGATAGCGGCAGGCGGCACCGGACGCTAATCGCAGCATTAGTCGTTATATCTCCGCTGCTGTTAATGCTGCTTTTGCCCGGCGTATCGCTGGTGCTTAATAACCCCGTGGTCGCGCCAAGAATGCTGCCGGGGTTTAGCGCCATTACGCTATTTTCAATGCTTATTTTATTTAGCGTCTTGCCAAAAAAATTACACGCGCTGCTGGTGGCGGGTTTTGCGCTCGACCTGCTTTATTCGGCGGTGATGATGACCGCCGTTTTTAACACCATGAAAAAAGAGCAGGATTATTTATCCTCCGTTATGTGGATGATTAAAGCCGACCTGGCGCGCACGGGCGGGGCTGAGAACGTCGCGTTTCTAAGCGTGCTGCAACGATTCCCGGATACCGGCATCGCAAAAAAATCATTTCCGCTGATAGAGGCGGTTCGCCCGGCGGTGCCGACCTATACCTATCCTTATTTCTTCCAGAACCGCGCGACGAGCCTGCCGATTGTTAAATTAACGCCTGAAATGGCAGAATTTAAGCCTGAGGCGTTTATTTCGCGAAGCTGTGATTACCGGCTTTATCTTTACCGCACGACGGCTATCGTTGATTTTACGCCGCGCTGTTGATTGTCGTTCTGCGTCGGGTGGCGCTGCGCTGCCCGACCTACAAACTCTCCCCATCCATAAAATTCTTACCATTCTCCTTATCTAAAAAATAACTAAGCTTTGCCAGGCAAAAAATCTTTTCTTATAAATATCCATTCTTTTAATTGTTAATTTCCTGTTTCTATACTGCGGATTCACTTAACATTTGAGGGTCCGCCGCTATGACGATTCATTCTTCTCAGGTTGATGCTGAATTTCCAAATCTTACTCTTCGCCGCGTTGCCGGTAATATCGGTGCGGAAGTTTTGGATGTGAAAATAACGCCAGATATCGACGCGGAAACTTTTTCGCAAATAGAAGCCGCGCTGGTGAAATATAAAGTTCTGTTTTTCCGCAATCAGACGCAGTTAACGGACGAGGCGCATCAGGCGTTTGGGGCGCTGTTTGGAAAAGTGGTGGCGCACCCAACGGTACCATCGCCGAGCGGCACCAAACTCTTTGAGCTGGACGCGTCGAAAGGCGGCGGCCGCGCGGACTCCTGGCACACCGACGTGACCTTTGTGGAAGCCTTCCCGAAAATTTCCATTCTGCGCGGCGTGCAGATCCCGGAATACGGCGGTGATACCGTCTGGGCGAACACAGTGACCGCCTACGAAAAACTCCCCGACGATTTAAAACGTTTCGCAGAAAGCCTGCGCGCGGTGCACAGCAACGATTATGACTACGGCGCGGAGCGCGTGGTGGCCGAGCAGCAGCGGCTGGATCACCATCGCAAGGTGTTTGTCTCTGCGGTCTACGAGGCGGAGCACCCGCTGGTTCACGTTCACCCGGTGAGCGGCGAAAAAGCGCTGCTGCTGGGGCACTTCTTCAAGCGCCTGTCCGGCTTTAGCAGCCGCGAATCCGCCCGCATTTTCGAACTGCTGCAAAATCGCGTTATTCAGCTGGAAAACACCGTGCGCTGGCGCTGGCAGCAGGACGACGTGGCGATCTGGGATAACCGCTCAACGCAGCACTACGCGGTGAACGATTACGGCAGCCAGCCGCGGCTGGTACGTCGCGTCACCATCGAAGGCGAACCGGCCATAGCCGTAGACGGCAGCCGCAGCCGCACGATTTCCCATCCTGACCAGCAGTCGCCGGTCAGCGCCGTTGCCTGATCGATAATAAAAAGGAACATGATGATGCAACGTCGAGAGTTAATTAAGGCGATGGCCGCCTTCGGGGTGTACGCCATGGTGCCTGGCTTCGCGCGCGGGGCCGGTGGCGCAAAAAAATACGATGGCGTGACGCTGAATGTCTCGACGTTTAGCACCGCGTATCCCACCTTGCTGCGCCAGTGGCTGCCCGAGTTTGAGGCGCTCACCGGCGCGAAGGTGAATTTCGATACGCCAAGCTTTCCTGTTTATAACCAGCGTGCGGACCTGGAGCTTTCCACCAAAGGTTCCGCCTACGACGTGGTTAACGTCACCTTTATCTACACCAGCCGCTGGATTAATTCCGGCTGGCTGACGCCGCTCGACGAGTTTATCGGTAACCCGAACCTCACCAGCGCCGAGTGGGACGTGCATGACTTCCTGCAGGGCGGGCTTGCGCCGGAAACCGGGCGTGACGGCAAGCTTTACGGCATTCCGTGGGTGGTTGAAGGCATGCTTTCCGGCGCGTCGCGCTTCGACCTGGTGAGCGAGGCGGGGCTGGCATTCCCGGATACCACCGACGATCTGGTCAAGGTTTTGCAGGCGGTAAACAAAAAGCAGCGCGTTTCCGGCTACGTCACCGACAGCCACTACGGCTGGACGTTTATCCCCTATTTGCAGGCGTTCGGCGGCAACGTGTTCCGCAACGCGCCGGACGATCTGTTTCCCACGCTTGATACGCCGGAAGCGGTGGCGGCGGCAGACTACTTCGCCCGCCTGGTGCGCGACTTTGGGCCAAACGGCGGCCTGACCTACACCGCCGACCAGACCACGCAGGCGCTGAAGCTCGGGCGCGTAAACTTCTCGGACACCACCTCGGCGTACTTTGCCCAGCTTGGCGACCCGGCATCCTCACGGACGCTGAAAACGGTGAGCTTTGGGCAGATGGTACAAGGCCAGGCGGGGCGCTTCCCCGGCATGGCGGTACACGCGCTGGGCATTCCGGCCGGGTCCAAAAACAAAGAGGCCGCGTGGGCGTTTATCCAGTGGGCGCTGTCGAAGCAGATCACCCAGCGCGCCGTGGCGGCAGGCTACGGTTCGCCAACCCGGCGCAGCGATATCGACTCCAGGGCGTTTCGCAGACGGCGTGGACTTAGCGGATCTGTCGCTCAAGGCCATAGATCGGGCGGCGCAGGGCGGCTACATGAAATACCGCACGGTGGACGTTTATCCGCAGGTTGACCAGCAGCTCAACAAGGCCATCGCGCTGATTATCTCCGGGCAGCTTTCGGCCCGGCAGGCGATGCAGCAGGCGCAGGCGGCGACCATCGCCGACCTCAAGCGCGCCGGCGCGAAGATTTAGGGGGCGCTTATGCAGGGTAAACCGAACTGGCGCAGCCAGCAGCGCAACGCGTATCTGGCGGGGCTGATGCCCTCGCTGGTTATTTTAGCCATCATCACGCTATTACCGGCGACGGCGCTGGTCGTGACCAGCCTTACGCCGCTAACCCTGACGAACCCGCAGGCGACCTTTCACTTTAACGATCCTTTAATTAACTATCGCCAGCTGCTTGACGACCCGCGTTTTCTTGGGTCTATCGTCACGCAGCTAAAGCTGTCGCTGGTGAGCGTTTTATTTCAGGTGGCGATTGGCCTGGGGCTGGCGCTGCTGCTCAATGGCAAATCGGCCTGGCTGCACACCGCCAGAACGCTATTTCTTATTCCGATGGTGTTGCCGCCGATTATCGTGGCGCTGATCTGGAAGATTATCTACACGCCGGACATCAGCCCGCTGCACCAGGTGCTGGAGATGTGGGGCATCACGCTCGATTCGTTAATCGCCAACCCGGCAACCGCGCTGTGGGCGATAGTCGCGGCGGATATCTGGCAGTGGTTTCCTTTTACCATGCTGATGGTGCTGGCCGCGCTGCAGATGATCCCTAAAGATCCGCTGGAGGCGGCAAGCCTCGACGGCGCGAAGCCGGGCAATATCTTCCGTTACATCGTGCTGCCGTATATCAAGCCGGTGCTGGTGGTCTGCGCGCTGTTCCGGCTTATTGACAGCTTTAAGGCCTTCCCGCTGATTTACGTGCTGACCGACGGCGGGCCGGGCACGGTGACCGAAGTCACCAACTATTACGGCTTTATCCAGGCGTTTAACTTTTCCTACTGGGGCTACGGCAGCGCGATTGCGGTGGTGATCCTCGTCGGCGTTTTCGTGTTGAGCTATATCGTTGGCAAAGCGGGGTGGAGCGATGAGCGAAAAGCTAACGCTTGAGAGGGTTAACGCGCAGGCGACGCGTAAACGCAGGCCGTTTCGCCCGCGCGGCGGGCGGGAAATACTGACCTGGCTGCTGTTGCTTGCGGTGCTCGCGCCGTTTCTGTGGATGGTGATTATGGCGTTTCGCCCGGCGATGGAGGTGTTCGACCTGACGCTGTGGTTTACGCCGACGCTCGACGCGTTCCGCGCGCTGTGGCAGGGCAATTTCCTGCATTCATTCGGCAACAGCCTGCTGGTCAGCACGCTGTCCACCGGGCTGTCGCTGGTTATCGGCGTTCCCGCCGCGTGGGTGCTTACGCGCTGGCAGTTTCCGGGGCGCAGGCACGTCGCGCTGTGGATTCTGGTTACCCGCATGGCGCCGCCGATTGCCTTTACCATTCCGTTTTATCTGGCGTGGCGCTGGCTGGGCCTGCAGGACACGGTGCTGGGGCTCGCCATCGTCTACCTGACGTTTAACCTCGCGATTGTTATCTGGCTGATGCAGACCTTTTTCGCCGCCGTGCCGCCTGCGCTTGAAGAGGCGGCCTGGCTTGACGGCTGCTCGATATGGCGCACGTTCTGGACGATTACGCTGCCGCTGGTGGCTCCGGGGCTTGCGGCGACCGCGATCCTCTGCTTCATCTTCTCGTGGAACGACTTTTTCTACGCCCTGATCCTGACGCGCACCCAGGCCGTCACGGCTCCCGTGGCAATCGTTAACTTCCTCCAGTACGAAGGCTGGGAGTGGAGCAAGATAGCGGCCAGCGGCACGCTGGTGATGCTGCCGGTGGTGGCGTTTACGCTGCTGGTGCGGCGCTATCTGGTTCACGGCCTGACCGCTGGCGGTCTGAAGGATTAAACAATGGCGACCATTACTCTGAGCAATATTCACAAGCGTTATGAAGATAACGTGATTATTAAAGGGCTGGATTTAACCATCCGCGAGGGGGAATTTGTGGCGCTGGTGGGGCCGTCCGGCTGCGGGAAGTCCACGCTGCTGCGCATGATTGCCGGGCTGGAAAGCATTACCGACGGCGAAATTGCCCTCGACGGCGAGGTGATCAACGATATCTCGCCGCAGGCGCGCAATATCGCCATGGTTTTTCAGAACTACGCGCTATATCCCCACATGAGCGTGGCGGACAACCTGGGCTTTTCGCTCAAAATGCAGGGCGTAAAAAAGCCGGAGATTGACGCTCGCGTCGAGCAGGTTGCGGTGACGCTTGGGCTTTCCGCGCTGCTTAAGCGTAAGCCGGGGCAGCTTTCCGGCGGCCAGCGGCAGCGCGTGGCGATGGGGCGCGCTATCCTGCGCAATCCGCGCGTGTTTTTGTTCGACGAGCCGCTGTCGAACCTGGACGCCAAGCTGCGCGTGGAGATGCGCACCGAAATCAAAGCGCTGCACCAGCGGCTGAACGCGACGATGGTTTATGTCACCCACGATCAGGTGGAGGCGATGACCATGGCGGACAGGATAGTGGTGCTGAAAGACGGCGTTATCGAGCAGGTCGGCACGCCGCTCGAGCTGTACGACAGGCCGCGCAACGCCTTCGTGGCGGGCTTTATCGGCTCGCCGTCGATGAACCTGCTCCGCGGGCGTATCGACAACGAATCGGTCGTAACCGATAACGGGCTGCGCCTGCCGATTATCAACGTGCCCGCCGCCGTTCAGGGCAAGCGCGTGCTCTACGGCGTGCGGCCGGAGCATTTTACGCGGGTAGAACAGGGCGGCGTGGCGGCGGAGGTTAGCGTCGTCGAGCCCACGGGCGCGGAAACGCAAATCGCGCTGAATATCGGCGGGCAAAAGGCCATCGCGGTGTTTCGTGACAGGATACAGGCGAAGCCGGGCAGCGAGCTGACTCTGCTGCCGGACGTGCGGCAGGCGCATCTGTTCGACGAGCAGAGCGGGGCGCGGATTAACTAGCGCTACGCCTCGCGCATGCCGTAGGCGTGCCGCTGGCAGAGGGGACATTCATCTTTCCCTTCCGGCCAGGCCAGAAACCGCTGGCGGCAGGTGGCGCACCGTCGCGCCTCCAGCGGGTAAAGGGTGGCGCTTTGCGTCGGCGCTTGATGTAGGCGGAGCGCCTGAGGCAGGCACAGATCGGTACACGCCCGACAGCCGACGCAGCGTTCATGCTGGAGGGTCATCGCCTCATCGTTAATGTCGATTGCGCCGGTTGGGCAGATGCGCGCGCACGCGCCGCACAGGTAGCAGCGGCTTTGGTCAAGCGTTACGGCGTAGCCGTTTAGCTTTCTATACGGGACGGACGAAACGCGGGCCGTATCACCACCGTGTTGATTTACCTGAAGCCAGCGCCGCCGCCCGGCGTTCACCGGCGTTTCCTGCGGCTGCACGATGGACCAGCCGGGTTCGCCGAGCTGCTTTAAACGCAGATTCAGCGTGGCGACGGCAAGCAGCCAGCCGGGGGCGGCATCGGGGTCGATTTCCACGCGACGAATACCGCGCTCGTTGTGCCAGGCGAGCAGTTCCTGAACCGTAGGCGGGAGCGCGCTTAACGGCGCGACGAGCGTATCCAGATGAAAACGTCGCTTCGCGGCGGGCAGATTTTCCAGCGCCGAGGTGGGGCAAACGAACAGGCAGTTTCCGCAGGCGCTGCACTTGTCCGCGTCGATAACCATGCGGCCTTTTTCCGGCGCGATGGCGTCAAACGGGCAGGCGCTGCGGCAGGCTTCGCAGCTGCTGCTGCGAAGCTGCTGATGCAAACAGGCTCGCCCGATGGCCGGGCGAGCGCTGAGGGGGGCAAACTTCATTAGTGCAGGGTGAAGAAGACGACGCGCAGCAGGATTTCGGCGGCGAGCACCGCGCAGCATCCAGCGGCCAGCACGGCTTTGCTCGCTTTTGCCCGTACCGCCAGGCTTTGCAGCGCCACGCCGATAACCAGCACAACCCAGCCGGTGATGTACCAGCCGCGCAGCTCCGCGAAAGCTTCCAGCGGCCGGTGTGGCAGGGTGACAACGTCGCTCAAACCGGCCTTCGCCAGATAGCCGTAGTAAACCGTCTGTTCCAGCAGGCGAAGCAGCGTGGAAATTACCAGCACCGCCGCCGCACAGCTCGCGACCCTGCTTTTCACCTCATCGCAAACGCCGGTGCGTGTGGCAAACGCCCACAGTCCCGCCGTTGCGCCTACGCTAAGCGTAGCGCCGTAGAACATCACCCAAGTATTGACGTGCATCCAGGTGGCGACCGACGAATGAACGTAAATCGCCGCCATGCAGTAGACGTCCACCAGGCCCAGAACGCAGGCGGCGAGCAGCAGCGGCAGTGATACCTTACGCAGGAACAGCGCCAGCAGCGCTGCGAAACCGACCGTTGCCAGATAAAGGCTGGCGAAAACGATCTCGCGGCTTAGCCACGAACTTTCCACGTGGCGCAGCGCGTGAAAGGCGTTGAGCGGGTAGCCCAGGTGCAGCGTGGAGGCAACCAGTCCGCAGGCCGCGGCGACAACCGCAGCCAGCAGCGGCGGCAGCACGTAGCAGCGCCGCTCTTTTTCCGACAGGGAGCCGCGCGCGGCCGTCAGGAACAGCGAGATCGCTATCGTTAAGCCAACGGAACCCTGGACCAGCAGCGTAAAGGCAATGAGTGGCCATTCTTCCATGTTAGTTGTTCCCCTTTTCCGCACCCTGGTGCGGCTTAATCACTAGATTTGGCTGCGTGATGGCTGAATCAGGCAACCCTCTGACATCGCTTACGCTGCCGTATTTGGCGCGCAGTTCGTCGATCGGGCCAAACTTTATCGCCCCCAGCGGGCAGGTCGCCACGCAGATCGGCTGCTCGCCTTTCGCCTGTCGATCGACGCAAAAATCGCACTTCGACATCTGGCCGGTGGCTTTATTCATCTGCGGCGCGCCGTAAGGGCACGACCAGGCGCAGTAGCCGCAGCCGACGCATTTATCGGTATCAACCAGCACGATGCCGTCGCCGGGACGTTTGTGCATCGCGGTGGTCGGGCAGTTTTTGGTGCAGATAGGATCGCTACAGTGGTTGCACGAAATCGACAGCGTGTAGGCGAACACGTTGTTAACCCAGCCGCCTTGCCCGTTTGGCGTGAATCCGCCGCCTTTGACTTCATAGACGCGGCGGAAGCGACGGCCCACTTCCAGATTATTTTTGTCCTTGCAGGCGACCTGGCAGGCTTTGCAGCCGGAGCAGCGCGAGGAATCAATGAAGAAGCCGAGCTGCTTATCGCTAACCGGCGGTAGTTCAACAAATTTACTCATGCTTTAGCGACCTCAACCAGCATAGTTTGATGTGCATTTCCTTTTGCGAGCGCGGTGATGCGGGACGAGCTCAGCACGTTGGCGCAGCCGCCGCGATCCACGCCGTCGGCGTCCGGCTGCCACCAGGCACCCGCCTGTAGCGCAACCACGCCCGGCATAATGCGCGGCGTGACTTCCGCAGGCACCATGCTTATGCCGCGATCGTTATGGATACGAACGCCGTCGCCCTGGCTGATGCCACGCTTTTCGGCGTCGAGCGGGTTAATCCACAGCTTCTGCGTCTGGACTTCCTGCAGCCACGGGTTGGTGTACTGCGTGGAGTTAGCGCGGTTTTTGCCCTTCCAGGTGATGAGCTGTAGCGGATATTTCGCCGTCAGCGCGTCCTGCGGGCCTTCGTGCGCGGGAACATAGTGCGACAGCGCCGGGATTTCAGGGTTGTTCATGTCGTACAGGCGCTTAGAGAAGATCTCTATCTTGCCGGACGGCGTGGCAAACGGGTGATTTTGCGGGTCGCGAATGTTGTCTTCGAAGGCCACGTAGGGTTTGCTTTTGAACAAATGCCTGCGCTGCACCTGAAGCTTTTCAAAGGTCGGCAGGTTTTCGGCAGGCATCGCCTGACGCGTGTTTTCCCAAATCTGCGCAATCCACTGTTTTTCGTCACGTCCCTGGCTGAACGCCTCTTTAACGCCGAGCTTAGCGGCAACTTCGCACAGCCAGTCGTAGTCGGAGCGGGTTTCAAAAGGCGGATCGATAAGCTTTTCAGACAGAATGGCATAGTTGCCCGTGCCCCAGGTGCCGCCGATATTCCAGCGTTCCATAAAGCTGGTTTCCGGCAGCAGCAGATCGGCATACTTCGCGCTTGGCGTCATGTACAGATCGCTTGCGACGATAAATTCGATCTTCGACTCGTCTTCCAGCACCCTGACGGTCTGGTTGATGTCCGGGTTCTGGTTGGCGAGATAGTTTCCGGCAAGCGAGAAGAGAATTTTGATATTGCTCTTGAGGCTGTCGCCGCCGGTCAGGCCGTCCTGCGGCGTGACCTTGCTGGCATCGTCCGCGGCCTGCACCCAGTTCATGACCGAGATTTTTTCGCTAACCGGGTTAGTGGCCATATCGGGGCGAGCGGCGGATTTACGGTTGCCGATGCCGCCGTAGCCCGCGGCCCAGCCGCCTTTGATTCCCACGTTGCCGGTGATGGTCGCCAGTATCGTCGAGCCTCTTGCCGTGCGCTCGCCGCAGATATGGCGCTGCGGCCCCCAGCCCTGAATCAACGCGGCCGGTTTTGTCGTCGCGTAGTCACGCGCCAGCTGGCGAATGGTTTGCGCCGGAACGCCGGTGATTGGCTCCGCCCATTCCGGCGTTTTGCTGATGCCGTCCTTCGCGCCCGTCAGCCAGGCGACCAGGGATTCGTTGGCCGGTACGCCTTCCGGCATTGACGCCTCGTCAAAGCCCAGCGTATAGCGCTCGATAAAGGCCTTATCGTGCAGGTTTTCGCTGATGATGACGTACATCATTGCGTCCATCAGCGCGTTGTCGGTGGTCGGGCGCAGCGGGATCCACTGGTCCGCAAGGGATGAGGCCGTGTCGGAATAGCGCGGATCGACGACGATAAAGCGCGTGCCGTTCTGCTTCATCTGCTGGAAGTAGTGGTTGCTGTGGCCGAAGATCGTTTCCGTGGTGTTGTGACCCCAGAGGATCACCAGCGGCGTTTCGCTCAGGGTATCCAGGCTGCTGCCGCTTGCCGCGACGCCATAGGTGTACGGCGTGGCCGCAGCGGTGTTGCCCATGCTGACGGAATGATAGTAAGGCAGGTGGCCCCCGGTCAGGTTGAGCAAACGCCTGACCATCGTATCCCCCGAGAACGCGCCGCCGCTGACGGCGGTACCCACGTGCACATAGCGCGACGCCGGGCCGTATTTTTCGGTGATGCGCTTAAGGTTATCGGCAATCAGCGTTGTCGCTTCATCCCAGCTGATGCGCTCAAATTTGCCTTCGCCGCGCTTGCCCACGCGCTTCATTGGGTATTTCAGGCGATCGGGATGGTAAACGAACTTGCGGTAGCCGCGCCCGCGCACGCAGGCGCGCATGATAGGCATGTCCGGATCCAGCTCGTCGTCCGGGCGCGTGGTGATGCGGGTGACGACGCCGCCCGCAACGTGCGCGCGGATGTCGCACTTGCCTCCGCAGTCGAAGGTGCTGCACGTCGGCACAACGCGCTCGCTATCTTGTGTAAGAGCTTCAGGTGCTGGCGCTTGGCTATTTTGAGCGCTGGCCGACGTGCTGAAAAATAGGGGGGTAACCGCAAGTGCGGAAGTCGCTTTGACAAAATGTCGGCGAGAAATCCCCGACGGTTCGTCCTTGTAGTGATCGGACATGACGTTCCCTCAAAAAAAAGAAGGCCATGCTAGCAGCGCGGATATTTATTGGTTTGCGTTAAATCAAGCCCGAAGGGGTAGAAAGGGTTAATTCGAAGGGGGTACTGATAATGAATTTCATTACATTGGGAAACCCGCAAAAAAATTGATCGTCTTAAGGTGAATGTTAGTCATTTGGACGTGATGTTAATGATTTCCTCACAATTTGCCGCTATCCTGGTGGCAATATTTTCAAGGCTCAGGAATCCTTCAATGCGCAGTAAATACTCCTCATTTCAGATAACGCTTCACTGGCTGGTTTTTCTTTTGGTCGTTGGGGCCTATTGCGCCATGGAGCTGCGGGGATTTGCGCCGCGCAGCTACCGGCCTATTTTTAACGCGACCCACGTCACCTGCGGGCTAAGCGTGCTGGTGCTGATGGTGCTGCGCCTGCTGGTGAGAATGAAATACCGCGCGCCCGCCATTACGCCAAAGCCGCATCCGGCGATTATCGGCATGTCGCATCTGGTGCACACCGTCATCTACATGATGTTTATCGCGCTGCCGATTTTGGGCTTCTTTACCGTTTATTTTAAAGGCCACGAATGGTCGGTGCTGGGCATTCCGATGCCGCACGCGCCGGAGCTTGATGAGGACAGGCAGTTTACCTTCAAAGAGATCCACGAGCTGATCGCCAATACCGGCTATTTTGTGATTGGCATCCATGCCTTTGCCGCGCTGTTCCATCATTACGTCTGGAAGGACAACACCCTGCTGCGCATGATGCCGGGCAAGAAAGATCGCCCTTAATTCATCACGCCTCCGCCGCCTGGCGGGGGCATTTAAAGCAGCTGGCTGGCAATAATCAGCGCGTAGAGCGCCAATACGGTCATCACCGTCGCAACAACAATTCTTCTTTCTATCCGTTTATCATTTTTCACTTTCTTTTTTTCCTTAAGCCACGCCGAAATAACGTAAACCCGCGGTGACCAGCGCCGCTACGGCGATCACGAAAATCAGCGGCACCTTGCGCCATGCGAGAAACACGGCGATGGCAACTCCGGCAACGCGCGCCATCCCGGCAAAATGCGCGTTTTCGTAGAAGGTGGTCGCGATGGCGACGGAGAAAAGCAGCACGGTGGCCGCGTCCGCTAGCATCAGCTTGGATGATTCAGACAGCACCAGCCGGTTGCCAAGCTTTGCGCCCGCAAGGCGCATCAGGTAGGTGCCAACCGACAGCAGCGCCAGCGCGGCGATAATCTGCAGCGTATCGTGCATTATTTTTTCCTCGCAAAGATGCCGAGCATCGACAGCAGAACCGGCACGCCGACCGGGGTAAAGGGAACGGCGAGCAGCGAAATCGCCGCGCCCGACAGCGAACGCACAAGCGTCGTGCGGTTTTTAAACGCGGGGACGACCAGCGCCAGCAGAATGGTGGGGAATACCGCATCAAGGCCGATAGTTTCCGGTGCGGGAAGCAGTTTGCCGACCACGCTGCCAATCACCGCGCCCAGCGGCCAGAAAAGCGCGACGCCGATACCGCATAGCCAAAACGCCGCCTTACGCGCTTCGGGAGTGGCCTGCGACAGCCCAAACACCACGCTTTCATCATTCATGATGTGACAGCCGATATAGGCAGACGCTCGTGTGCCGACAAATTCACGCACCGCTACGCCGAAGGGGAAATGACGCGCGTTGACCAGCAGCCCGGCAAGCGCTGCGGCGAAGGGGCTGCCGCCGCTGGCAATAATCGCGATGAACATAAATTCCGACGCGCCCGCCAGCACCACAATTGAAGACACCACCGGCAGCCACAGCGGGAAGCCATAGGCAATCGCCAGCGAGCCGTATGAAATCCCCACTACGCCTACCGCAAGGCAGATCAGGAAAATGGCCTTTTTAGTCGCGCCCGGCACCGCTCGGAAACGGAGATCAAACATAAATTTCTCTCATAACGAACAATTTGTACTTTATAATGAACAAAATTGAATTGCCGATCAAGTCGAACGAATCGTTCGTTATATCGAACAGTGCAAAAGAGGACTACATGACACAGCCTATCAGCATGATTGCAAAAAGCCTGGTCAGGGAACGCGAAAGAGCCAACCTGTCGCTGGCCGAGGTGGCAAGACGCGCTAGTATCGCAAAATCCACGCTCTCACAGCTGGAGGCGGGTAACGGTAACCCTAGCCTGGAAACGCTGTGGGCGCTGTGCGTGGCGCTAAATATACCTTTTGCGAAGCTGCTCGAACCGCAGGGAAATACGACGCAGGTGATCCGCAAGGGTGAAGGCACCAGGGTGGTGTCCGAACGCGCCGACTACCAGGCGATTTTGCTGGCAGCCTGCCCGCCGGGGGCGAGGCGTGACGTTTACCTGTTGCTGACCCAGCCCGGTGAAGAACGCCGCTCGCTGCCGCACCCGGCAGGCTCGGTCGAACATATCATCGTTACCCAGGGCAGGGCGCTGGTGGGGATAGTCGAAGACGCGCAGGCGCTCGAAACGGGGGATTACATCTGCTACCCGGCGGATCGCGAGCACCTGTTTAAGGCGCTGGAGGCCGATACGATGGCAATTTTAGTGGCCGAGCATAATTCTTGATTTGTTATTAGCGCGGCGGTTTCACCCTCGCAGAAGCCGCTTAATAATAGTGGATGCCGTAACGGGATTTATTAATAAAATAGTAAAATCATGAGCGGCAATAATATTTAGCGAGATATTCATCTTGCGGGTGAATTTATATCATAACGATTTCAAAATTCTATTTGTTGCTATAGAAAAACGACAGAGTATTATTGCGGCGGGTGCTTGAGACTTTCTGTTTCAGGCATGCTGAGCAGAAAGAGAAAAGCCCCGAGTCATTTTTTCAAATAACCCGAGGCCCCCTATATGCTCGACACATATAAGGTTAGCCTCTTACGGACCGCAAGGTCAAGGAGAAGCAGCCATGAAGCGGCAAAATTCCGTTATCTGGTGCCTGCTCATCGTCTGTATGACGATACTGGCATTCACATTGTTGACCCGTCACTCGCTTTACGAACTGCGAATACGGGACGGTAACAGGGAGGTTGCGGCCGTCATGGCTTACGAATCCGAACGGTAAGGGCAACCGGCGGGGAGAAATCCCCGCCACCGTTGTGAGCAGGCGCGGCGTTCTCAGGCACCCAAACCCAGCCATAAAATAACATTTATCAATTTTCTAACAATTCATGTACCATACCCCCCTATAGTATACAAAGGGGCCGCTATGCCACATTCACCGGAAGACAAAAAACGCATCCTGACCCGCGTGCGGCGCATCCGCGGGCAGACCGAGGCGCTGGAACGCGCGCTCGACAACGGCGATCCCTGCATCGCCATCCTGCAACAAATCGCCGCCGTTCGCGGGGCCGCCAACGGCCTGATGAGCGAAATGATGGAAATCCACCTGAAGGATGAGCTGGTCGCGGGCGACACGTCCGAAGAACAGCGCGCGCTGCGTATGGCCGAGGTCGGCCATTTGCTTCGTTCCTATCTAAAATAACTATTACTCCCACCTGACGACGGAAGAAGAAAATGAAATCACGTGCTGCAGTAGCATTCGGTCCGGGCAAACCGCTTGAAATCGTAGAAATTGACGTAGCGCCGCCGCAAAAAGGCGAAGTGCTGGTAAAAATTACCCACACCGGCGTGTGCCATACCGATGCGTTCACCCTGTCCGGTGACGATCCGGAAGGCGTTTTCCCGGCGGTGCTGGGCCATGAGGGCGGCGGTATCGTCGTTGAAGTGGGCGAGGGCGTCACCAGCCTGAAGCCGGGCGACCACGTCATTCCTCTCTACACCGCCGAATGCGGCGAGTGTAAGTTCTGTAAATCCGGCAAAACCAACCTCTGTCAGGCCGTGCGCGCCACCCAGGGGAAAGGGCTGATGCCGGACGGCACCACGCGCTTCTCCTATAACGGCGAGCCGATTTACCACTATATGGGCACCAGCACCTTCAGCGAATACACCGTTGTTGCGGAAATCTCGCTGGCGAAGGTGAACCCGCAGGCGCCGCTGGACAAAGTCTGCCTGCTGGGCTGCGGCGTTACCACCGGCATTGGCGCGGTGCACAACACGGCAAAAGTTAAAGAAGGCGATACCGTTGCCGTATTCGGCCTCGGCGGCATTGGCCTCGCGGTAATTCAGGGTGCGGTTCAGGCGAAGGCCGGGCGCATTCTGGCTATCGACACCAACCCGGAAAAATTCACGCTCGCCACCGAAATGGGCGCGACCGACTGCATCAACCCTAAGGACTACGACAGGCCGATTCAGGATGTCATCGTCGAGCTGACCGACGGCGGCGTGGACTTCAGCTTTGAGTGCATCGGCAACGTCAACGTCATGCGTTCCGCGCTGGAATGCTGCCATAAAGGCTGGGGCGAGAGCGTGATTATCGGCGTAGCGGGCGCGGGCCAGGAAATTAAAACCCGTCCGTTCCAGCTGGTGACGGGCCGCGTGTGGCGCGGGTCGGCATTTGGCGGCGTTAAAGGCCGTACCCAGCTGCCGGGCATGGTGGAAGACGCGATGGTTGGCAAGATTAACCTCGACCCGTTTATTACCCACCGCCTGCCGCTGGAGCAGATCAACGAAGCTTTCGACCTGATGCACGATGGGAAATCCATTCGTACCGTGATTCACTTCGGCGATAAGTAACGGCGTCCGGCGGGCCTGATGAGTACGGGCCCGCCGGTTTTATCTAACGCATAGCGAAGCTGTCGGAATGAAAAGCGCGGCCGTTAAGCCCAAGATCCTGTAACCCTTCCCGCAAAATGCTGGCAAAGGGAGCCGGGCCGCAAAACCAGACGTTCATTGCCGTATCGTAATCACATCTTTCCATAATCATCCCCGCGTCCAGGCGCTGACCTTTATCGGCATAAAGCGTATGCAGCGTGACGCCTGCACGTTCGCAACGTTCTGCCAAATCACCCGGAAAGGCGGCATCCTGCTCGCTGTTAACGCAGTACCAAAAATCCACGGGAGGATGAGTTTTGCCGGACGTATGCAAATATTCCAGCTGCGATAAAAATGGCGTAATGCCAATTCCGCCCGCTACCCAAACCTGCCGCGAAGACGCCCGGGTAAAATCGAACCGTCCGTAAGGGCCTTCTATTATTGCTTTTTGACCGGCGATTAATGTCGACGGTAATTTGGCCGTGTAATCGCCCAGCGATTTGATGGCAAAACGCACCCTGTTATTATCTTCACCGCAGGAAGAAAGGGTATAAGGGTGCGATTCCGCGCTATGCGCAAACGTCACAAAGGCGAACTGTCCCGGCGCGTGAATAAACGGTTTCTCCGTTTGCAGGGTGACTTCAATTAGCGTGTTATGGTGGGTAATATCCGCGATCGTCGCATTATATTTATTTCTTTTACCGATGCGCCCAAATAATGCCGTCACCGCGCAGTAAACTCCCGGCAGGGTAATTATCATCAGCGCGATTCCCGACGGCGTTTCCCACCAGTATGATTTAAAAAGTACGGTAATGACGTGAAACGCGGTAATAAGGTAAATCACCGGGAAAAAACGGTGGATATAGCGGAACCAGTGGTAGGGAACTTTCTTCATCAATGAAATCACCACCAGCGCGGCCATCACGTACAGCGACCAGCGCACGGCAAACAGCCCGGCATCAAGCAGCCGGGTCTGCCAGTCTGTTAAAACGATGCTGCCCAGTTCGCCGGGGTGCGCCAGCCAGCCCGCGCTAACCAGCCACTGCGGCACCTTTTCGTCCAGCCAGTGCGCAAGCGCGAATACCGTAGCGGTGATTCCGGCCCATTTATGCAGGCCCCACGCTTTGTCCATCCCGTTCGTCAGCCGGTCGATTAGCGGCGATCGCATTACCAGGCACATGGCGAGCGTCATATACAGCCAGGCAATCACGCCGGTATAAAAGAGGGCATTTTGCCGAATGGCCCAGAACAGGCTTGCATTTTCATAGCGATAAAATTCGCCCGAAAGCAGAAATATAAGGCCTGCGAGAAGAAAGGTTATCCCGAATACAATTTTTTTCATTTTAGACTTTCCCTGTTAACTGCAAAACTGCCCCGTAAACTGAGGATTTATAACAATACTTTTTGAATTAAGGCGGGGATGTCGTTCAGCGCATTATTTTCCGAACGTTCGCGGCCTGGATTATTTTTATCCACGCCTTCTGCACGAATAATATGACTGTTATTCAGCCCCATCAGGCGCAGCGTGGCCTGTAAATAAGGCTCCTGATGGTCCATTTCCCGCTGTGCGCTGGTGGCATAAATGCCGCCGCGCGTTGAGGCGATGAATACCGGCTTGTCTTCCAGCAGGCCAACCGCGCCCGCGCTGGTAAAGGAAAAGGTGATTTTTGCCTGGCAGACCTGGTCAATCCACGCCTTAAGCTGCGAGGTGACCGAGTGGTTAAACATCGGCGCGCCGATAACCACGGCGTCACAGCGGCGCAGCTCGTCGATTGACCGATGAATGGCGGCAACTTCCCGTTCGGTTTGCGCATCGGATGCGGCCCCTTTTATCAGCGCAATGAATGTGTCTTCGCTCAAATGTGCCGGAGGATTACGCCCCAAATCGCGGTAGGTCATCGTCGCCTGCGGGAAGCGCCGGCAGATTTCGTCGACGATCGCGCGGCTAAGGCGGCGTGAGCTTGAATTCTGCGTAAGCGGGCTGCTGTCGAGGTGCAAAATATTCATTGTGTTAATCCATTCGTTTGGTATGGATTCAGTCTAATCGTTGTTGATATGATGATTAAATAGCGAAAATTGCACTTCATTGTTGCGTTAAGAGAACAATCAATGATCGACTGGAATGACTACTACTATTTCGCAATGGTGGCCGATGCCGGGAGCTACAGCAAAGCCGCGCTGCGGGCGGGCGTGTCCAAATCCGTTATCAGCAGGCGGATCGCGGCGCTGGAGCAGCGTTTAGGCGTGAGCCTGATTCAGCGCACCACGCGCCGCCTGGCGCTGACGCTCGCGGGCGAAAAGTTTGCCGCCGAATGTCAGGAAATGGTGCTGCAAAGCGAACGGGCGCGGGCGGTGGTGCAGGCGGAGCAGGTGCGCCCGAGCGGCACGCTGCGGGTGAGCGCGCCGGTCTACGTGGCGGAAACCTTTCTGGGCGAGTTCGTGAGCAGGTTCCTCCGGCGCTGGCCGGAAACCAATATTCAGCTTACAGGGGTCAACCGCCGGGTGGATATGATCGCCGAAGGGCTGGATATTTCGCTTATCGCTCACGCGGGGGAGCTTACCGATTCCAGCTTCCACTCCCGCAGGCTGAAATCGATGCAGGATATTCTGGTGGCAAGCCCGGAATGGCTGTCGGAAAACGGCTGGCTGCAAACGTTGGACGATCTCTCCAGGGCCGATACGCTGGTGCGCAAAGGGGAAGGTAGCAGGCACGTCTGGTCACTCGTACAGGGGAAAGACAGGATTGATATTCCCGTCGAACCCCGCCTGGTCTCTAACAATCTGCTGGTGCTGATGCAGGCCGTGGTGGCCGGTAACGGCGTGGCGATGCTGCCTTCGGACGCCTGTGAGCCTTATTTAACCCGTGGGCAGCTGGTGCAGATTTTCCCGGAATGCCGCAGCCAGGTTCGCCACTTTTCGGCGCTTTTTGTCGCCCGCCGGGGTATGACGGCGCTTGCGCGGATCTTCCTTGATGAGCTAGGCGAGGAGCTGGCGAAGCGGGGCGAAGGCTAGACCTGCCCGGCTGTCGGGCGACGGTCGCGCAGGTAGTGATGCTGCTCGCGGAAGTCGGCGGCCGAATCCTCGGCAATCTGGCGCAGTTCGTCGCTGTCGGCCTGGTGGCGCAGCAGCATGTCGGCGTTCTTCACGACCAGGAAGAAATGCCCGTGCGACTCCGCCATCGTCTGGCCGGAGAACAGGGCGGCGCTCATCAGCAGTAAAATCATTCCCAACTTTCCGCGCAGTTTTTTAACCATTTTCACCAGCCTCATTAACGTGACGTGGCTCACTGTATAGATAATTACGAACAGTGACTATTCTAAAATTCAAAAGAAAGCAAAGGAATTGTCAGCTGTGTAAAAGTTGCGGGAGATAAGGCTTTGTTGACGTTTGGTTAAGGCGGGACGGGGGTGGAAATCAGGGTGAAGGGCGAAACCCTTCACCGAAGAAATTAATGAGCAACCGATTTTGAAAAAAGATTAATCACCAGCACGCCAAGAATAATCAGCGCCATTCCGGCAATAGCGGGCCAGTCCAGCTTTTGCCCGAGGAACAGCCAGCCTACCGCGCCAATCAGCACGATGCCCGCGCCCGACCAAATCGCATAAATAATACCGGTTGGGATAGTGCGCATGGTCAGCGAAAGACAGTAAAACGCCACCCCGTAAAACAGGACGGTCGCAACGCTTGGCCACAGGCGGCTGAACCCTTCAGACAGCTTCAGCGAGGTCGTCGCAATCACTTCCGCAACGATGGCAATCATCAGCCAGGTGTAGGTCATTTCAATTTCCCTTTAGTCATTATTAATACGCAGCACTCTGCCGGCAGGGAATGTAGCGACAAATTTTTCATCAGGCAATGCCTGTCTCCGACGCGAGTTATGAAAAATAATCATTTAATAAAGTTAAATATCGTGGTGTTTGTTATTCGCGGTTTAAAAACATTGTTAATTTGTTAACCTCTAGTTCAATTGATGACTGTTTACCCATCTTGATAGCATTTTATGCTTTTGCAAAACATTCGTTTATTTTATGATACCGGTAACATCGGGGGCGTCTTTTCAGTTTAGCCTTTCTGCCTCTCATGGACGGTTGTTTGGATTTAGACACTTCTGGGGTGGGTCATGGACTGGCTGGTAGATTATTTTTCAACCTATCTGTATGGGTTGAAGGTTATTGCTATTGTATTGGCAATACTGATGTTAATCAGTGGGATAGACGATCTTTTTATAGATATCGTTTACTGGGCCCGTCGATTGTGGCGCGCCAATACCGTCTATCGTAAAAACGAGCACTTAAGCTACAAAGAGCTGTATAAGCCTGAAGAAAAGGCGCTGGCGATTATGGTGCCCGCCTGGAACGAAACCGGCGTGATCGGCAATATGGCGAGCCTTGCGGCCAACACGCTGGACTATGAAAACTACCATATTTTCGTCGGCACCTATCCGAACGACCCCGACACGCAGCGTGATGTCGACGAGGTCTGCGCCCTGTATCCGAACGTGCATAAAGTTGTCTGCGCCCGCTCCGGGCCAACCAGCAAAGCGGACTGCCTGAACAATATCCTCGACGCGATTTTGCAGTTCGAACAAAACGCGAAATTCAGCTTCTCCGGCTTTATTCTGCACGACGCGGAAGACGTAATATCGCCGCTGGAGCTGCGCCTGTTTAACTATTTAGTCGCGCGAAAGGATCTTATTCAGATCCCGGTTTATCCGTTTGAGCGCAGCTGGACGCACTTTACCAGCCTGAGCTATCTGGACGAGTTTTCCGAGCTGCATGGCAAGGATGTTCCGGTGCGCGAAGCGCTTGCCGGCCAGGTACCAAGCGCGGGCGTGGGCACCTGCTTTAGCCGCCGCGCGGTGCTGGCGCTGATGGCCGACGGCGACGGCATCGCCTTTGATGAGCAAAGCCTGACGGAAGACTATGACATCGGCTTTCGCCTGCGCCAGAAGGGCATGCAAGAGATCTTCTGCCGCTTCCCGGTCATCAACGACGACGAAACCAGGCCCGCGCCGTTTGGCCAGCGCGCCCGCACTGCAAACGTCATCTGCGTGCGGGAATATTTCCCCGACACCTACGCCACGGCGGTGCGCCAGAAATCACGCTGGATCATCGGCATCGTTTTCCAGGGATTCAAAACGCACCGCTGGAGCAACAGCGCCATCCTTAACTACTTCCTGTGGCGCGACCGCAAGGGGGCCATCGCCAACTTCCTCAGCTTTGCCGCGATGCTGGTGATGCTACAGCTCGTGGCGCTGATGATTTATCAGCAGTCGGTGGAAGGAGCCTGGCAGTTTCTGTCGCTGTTCTGCGGCGGGGCGTGGCTCACCACGCTGCTGTGGATCAACTCTTGCCTGATGGCTAACCGCATCGCGCAGCGCATTATTTTCGTCAGCGGCTATTACGGGCTGTTGCAGGGGCTAATGGCCATTCCGCGCCTGTTCTGGGGCAATCTGATTAACTTTATGGCTAACTGGCGCGCCATCCGCCAGGTGATTCAACACGGCGATCCGCGCCGCGTGGCGTGGGATAAAACCACGCATGATTTCCCGACTGTCTCCACCGCCCGCGCCCTGCGCCCGCTTGGGCAAATCCTCGTCGAGCGCGGCGTCATTACCCATCAGGATCTGGAAGACATTCTGACCAACCGCCTGCCGGGGCTAAAACTTGGCGGCTGCATGGTGCAGCGCGGAATAATCACGGCGCAGCAGCTGGCGGAGGCGCTGGCCGAACAGGCCCACGTTGCCGCCGAAGCTATCGACTTCCTGACGCTGGATGCCGAACTGATTGCCGCCGTGCCGCCGAAAATCGCCTTACATTACGCCGTGCTGCCGCTGCGCAGCGAAAATGACGTGCTGATCTTCGCCAGCGAAAGCGCCATCGATCCGGTATCGCTTGCGGCGCTGTCGCGCAAAATAAAGCGCAGGGTTAGCTACGTCATCGTGCCGCGCGGGCAGGTGGTGGTTGGGCTGCGCTACTGGTACGGGCAGCAGCAGGTTCAGGAGAAACGGCAGCTTCTAGCGCGCGCGGCGCGGGCTGGCTTCATCAGCAAAGAACAGGCAAGCAGGCTGTGGGAAGAGTACGTCGCCGGGCAAATTCTCTTCGCGGAAGTGCTCATCAGCGACCATAAGCTTGACGACGCGGTGCTAAAAGCCGTGCTGCTGCGCTACGAGCACAGCGACATGCTGTTCGGCGAGTTCCTCGTGCAGGAAGGCGTGGTCAGCCAGCAGGCGGTCGATAACGCTTTAGATCGGCAGAAAAAACTACAGCCTTCGTTAAAAGGCCTGCTGCATAAGGCAGGCGTCGGGCGTTTGCAAATTGCCCAGCTGGCGGGGGAAGGGCTATGAATCTTCACCATACGCCGCTCGCCGCGCTGGTATGCGGCGCGATTGTTGCAGGCCCGGCAGGCGCCGCGCAGGACGTCACGCGTCAGGATACGGGCTTAAGCGACTACGCCTGGTTTAAAGTTTATCCCCATCTTGAGCGCGGGCAGAAAGCCCTGAAGGCTAACAACGAGGCGCGGGCCATTTCAAGCTATGAACACGCGCATGAAATGGCTCCGGACAGCGTTAGGCTCACGCTACAGCTTGCCGAGGCCTATCGCCATTTTGGTCACGACGGCAGGGCGCGAGCGCTGCTGGAACAGCAGCTGCTGAAGACGCCGAATGACAAAAGCGTGCGCGAGGCGCACGACGTTATCCCGGTGCCCGAAAAAAAAATCAATACCGTCGAACAGCTGCTGGCCTTGCAAAACGCCTGCGACGTCGCCCCGTCCATTCCGTGCCGCAGCACCGTCGCGCAAAATGCCCTCAGGCTGTCCCAGCTGGAAATAGCAAAAAACCAGCTCTCAGACCGGGCGTTTCGCGACTCCGCTCAGGGACGTGCGCTGGCGAACAATTTGTCCCAGCGCGCCATATTCCTGCAGCAGTGGCAGATGGCGGACCAAAGCTTTGCGCTGATGGACAAGCAAAAAACGCTCAGCGAAGCCCAGTATCAGCAGTGGTTTGCCGTCCTGCTGCACATGCGCCGCGACGAGCGCATTCTCGACCTGCAGCGCCAGGGCGTGATGAATACCCCCGGCATGCAGCTGGCCTACGCGCAGTCCCTGGCGGAGCGTGACGCGATTAAACCTTTGCAGCACTATCTCGCCAGCCGCAGCCCGGCGTTTGGCAGCGAAAGCGAAGAGCGTAACTGGCTGCGGCTTCTTGCGACCTACAGCGCAGAGCCGGGCAGGGCCGTCGCGGCCTGGCAGGTGAAATATCCCGCCAACCGCCGCTACCTGCTGACCACGCTGCTGCCTATCTGCATGCAGAAGGGCGACTGGCAGGGCGCATCCGATCTGCTCGATACCTTCCCCCGCGACGCCGTGCTTGAGCAGCGCCTTGAGCTGGAGCTCGCGCGCCACGACAGCAGACAAAGCGCGGCTATTATCGGCCAGATCGCCCAGCTTAAGACGCTTTCGCCGCAGGATCTGGATAAGTACAGCTATCATCTCGTAAATCTGGGCGAAGCGCGCGCCGCGGGCGATCTGCTGCTGAAGTACTGGCCCTTTGCCAACGCCGGGAAATACCGGAAAACGCTCGGCGACAGGCTTTACGCGCTGCTCGGCAACCACCCCGAGTGGCTGTCCGACGCACAAAAATCCCGCCTGGCGCAGCCGCTGCCGACGGCCGAGCAGCGCATGCAGCAGGCAAACCTGTTCCAGGGCGACGCTAACTGCGAAACCGTGCGCGGCCTGCTCGGCGATTTCAGCCCGGCATACGATGCGCGAACCTGGTCGCAGCTTGCGGACTGCTACCGGCACACCGCGCCGGGCCTTGCGCTCTATGCCGCGCGGCGGGCCGCTGAACGCGACCCGTCCGCCTACTACCAGCGCCAGGTTGCCTTGCTTGCCGCCGCCGTTGCAACCGTTCCACTTCCCGAGCAGGACGACGCGGCCAGAGGCTTTGAGCTGCTGCACAATGAAGATATCGCGGGGGCACGCGTGGCGTTTGAAAAGGCCCGCGCGGTAAGCCCGGATTCACCGGAAATCCTGCGCCAGCTGGCGTACGTCAATCAGCGCCTCGACGACAGGCCGCAGACGCGGCGCTACGTTGAGCGCGTGGTGGACGATATCGACAACACGTTGACGCCGGGCCAGGCGCTGACGGACGAACAGCGTAAAGACCGCTTTGACTTTCGCCGCATCAACGAAGAAACCGCCCGCCGCTGGACGTTCACCTTCGACAGCTCGCTGGGCCTGACCAAAAGCGCCGGCAACAGCATGGGAACGGACCCGAACGCCCCGCGCGATAAAAGCAACCGCAGCTACGGGCAGACGGAGGCGGAATACCGCGTCGGCCACGGTCAGATTCTCGAAGGGGATCTGCTTTCCGTCTACGGGCGCGTGTTTGCCGGCAGCGGCGGGCATTCGAATATTGCGCCCGTCTACCAGCCGACGCTGGGCCTGGGCGTGCGCTGGAAGCCGCTGCGCGAGCGGACAATACTTTTCGCCGTTGAACAACAGCTGCCGCTGGACAGGCATGAATCCGAAGCCGACGTCATGCTGCGCGCCAGCGCCTCATTCTTTAACGACGGCAGGTTCAGCGACGACTGGCACCCGACGGGGAAAGGCTGGTTTGCGCAGAACCTCTACCTGGACGCGGCCCACTATGTGAAGCAGGACTACCAGCTTTACACGGCGGACTACCGGGTCAGCTGGCATCACAAAATCAGCGGCCACCAAACCATCGAGCCTTACGCCCACGTGCAGTTCAACGCCACGACCAACACGCCTTACTACGAGGACGGCGAGAAATACCGCCTTTACCGCGACAGCACGCTGGAAGGGATCGGCGTGCGGTATAACCACTGGTTCGGCGAACGGCGCTATGACGCCTTTCCGCACCGCGCGAGCGTGGGGCTTGAGTATCAGCGAAGCTCCGGCGGGCATCACCTCGAAACGGATTCTAAAAACGGTCTTTTCCTGACGCTGGGAGTACGCTGGTAATGAAAATAGTTTCTACCCTGGCCATCGTGGCCTCCCTGCTGGGCGCGCCGCTTGCGCAGGCCATGAACGCCGTGATGTATCAGCCGCAGCTGCGCGATATGTCGATGAGCGACGCGCAGTGGCAAAACATTCTTCAGCAGCTCGATGAGCAGGGCGTGGATACTTTGGTGCTGCAATGGAGCCGCTACGGCGACGCGTTCGAGCAGGGCGAATCGCGCGAATGGCTGGAGCACAAGGCGAAGCTCGCCGCCGACAGCAGGCTTAAGCTCGTCATCGGGCTTGCGGCGGATCGTGATTTCTTCCAGCGCCAGCGGCAGCCGTATGCCGCGCGGGTCAACTATCTCAACCGCCTGCGGGCGGCGGATGTGGCGGTAGCAAAACGGTGGGTTGAGGTGCTCGGCAGCAGCAGGGTAGCCGGGTGGTACATCAGCAGCGAGCTTGACGATCTCAACTGGCGCACGCCGGAAATGCAGCGGGCCGCCGAAGAGTGGCTGAAGAAAACGCGCCTTTCCCTAAGCGCGGTGGCGGAAAAGCCCGTTGCCGTCAGCGGCTTTTTTGCCGGGAACATGGCGCCGGACGCCTGGGGTTCGTGGGTGACGACGCTCGGCAACAGCGGCGTAAAAGTCTGGGTGCAGGACGGCGCGGGCACGCAAACCCTGCCGCCCGCGGCCCGCGAACTTTATCTGAAATCATCCTCGGCCGGGCAGGTCGTCGAGCTGTTTCGCCAGGACCGTCAGACTAAAGGCTTTAGCGCCTTGCCGTTGACGACTGCGCAGCAGCAAAAGTGGCTGACCACGCCGGTGCCCGCCGGGAAGGACAGGGTGTTCTTCTCGTTGCGCTATATGGACGTGGCGCAGGGGGTGTTGCAGCGTTAATTAGAGGGTGGATGGCGTAGAACGCCAGCCACCGCTATTTCTCTCTAGGACTTAAATCCGGCGGCGTTCATCAATAATCTGAACCCCATGCCCACCGCCGCCAAAGCCAGAACGCTGCCGCCCCACAGCACCACCATCCACATCAGGCGTTTTGCGAGATCTTTCATCAGTGATACCCCTCGCCGTGCTGCACCTTGCCGCGAAACACGTAGTAGCTCCAGAAGGTGTAGACCAGAATAATCGGGATAATGAACAGCGCGCCGACCAGCATAAAGCCCTGGCTTTGCGGCGGGGCGGCCGCCTGCCACAGCGTAATGGACGGCGGAATAATGTACGGCCAGATGCTGATGCCAAGGCCGCTAAAGCCAAGGAAAATCAGCGCCAGCGTCAGCACAAACGGCGTGCCGTGCAGGCTGGTCGTCGAGGCGGTGCTTTTCCACAGCCACAGGCTGCACAGCACGACCAGCACGGGAACCGGCAGCAGCCAGAAAATATTCGGCTGCGTGAACCAGCGCTCGGCGATCTGCGGGTGGGTCAACGGCGTCCAGATGCTGATAATCGCCATAATCACCAGCAGCGCCAGCAGCAGCGGCTTAACCAGGCCACGCATTTTAACCTGTAACGGGTCTTCGCTTTTCATCACCAGCCAGCTTGCGCCGAGCAGGGCGTAGGCCACCACCAGGCCGAGGCCGCAGAACAGATTGAACGGCGTAAGCCAGTCCAGCTGCGTGCCTGCAAAAGTCCGCCCGGCAACCGGGAAGCCGGAAATCACCGCGCCGACCACCACGCCCTGACAAAACGTCGCCAGAATCGACCCGCCCAAAAACGCCTTATCCCAGAACGGACGGTGCGCGGGGGTAGCCTTGAAGCGAAACTCAAACGCCACGCCGCGAAAAATCAGCCCGACCAGCATTAACGACAGCGGGATGGTCAGCGCATCGACGATAACCGCATAGGCCAAGGGGAAAGCGCCGAACAGCGCGGCGCCGCCCAGCACCAGCCAGGTTTCGTTGCCGTCCCATACCGGGGCGACGCTGTTGACCATCACGTCGCGGTCTTCGCCATCGCGGATAAACGGAAACAGGATGCCGATGCCCAGGTCGAAGCCGTCCATCACGATATACATCAGCGTGGCAAATACGATAATCACAAACCAGATTACGGAAAGATCGATGCCCATTAGCGTTGCTCCTCAAGCGGTTCAGCCACGGCAGACAGCGGGCGGGAAGGGGTGCCGTCGGTCGGATGGTCGTCAAACGGCTGCGGCCCTTTCTTGATAAGCCGCACCATGTAGCTGTAGCCGACGCCAAACACCGACATGTACACCACAAAGAACGTCAGCAGGCTGATGCTCATCTGCAGGTTGCCGTGGGCGGACACCGCGTCTTTGGTGCGCAGCAGGCCGTAAACGACCCAGGGCTGGCGGCCCACCTCGGTGGTGACCCATCCGGCAAGAATCGCAATCAGCCCGGACGGCCCCATCCACAGTGCAAAATGCAGGAATGGGCGGCTTTCATACAGGCGATGCCGGTAGCGCAGCCACAGGCTAATCACGCCGAGCAAAATCATCAGCATGCCGAGGCCCGCCATGATGCGGAACGACCAGAACACCATGGTTGAATTTGGCCGGTCTTCCTTCGCAAACTCCTTCAGCGCGGGAACCTGCTTATCCAGGCTGTGGGTGAGGATCAGGCTGCCCAGCGCGGGGATTTCCAGCCCGTAGCGCGTGCGCTCCTGCTCCATGTCCGGCCAGCCGAACAGCAGCAGCGGCGTCGGCTCGCCCGGCACGTTTTCCCAGTGGCCTTCAATCGCGGCAATTTTTGCGGGCTGGTGCTTGAGCGTATTCAGGCCGTGCATATCGCCAATCATCGCCTGCAGCGGGGCGACGATCACCGCCATCCACAGCGCCATGGAAAACATCGTTTTGATTTCCGGGGATTTGTTGCCACGCAGCAGATGCCAGGCCGCAGAAGCGCCGACAAAAAAGGCGCTGCTCAGGAACGCCGCCACCGACATGTGCAGCAGGCGGTACGGGAACGACGGGTTAAACACCACCGCGAACCAGTCCACCGGCACGACCTGGCCGTTATGGATCTCGAACCCCTGCGGCGTCTGCATCCAGCTGTTGGATGCGAGTATCCAGAAGGTGGAAATAATGGTGCCCAGCGCCACCATGCAGGTGGCGAAGAAGTGCAGGCCGGGGCCGACGCGCTGCCAGCCAAACAGCATCACGCCGAGGAAACCGGCCTCGAGGAAGAACGCGGTGAGCACTTCATAGGTCAGCAGCGGGCCGGTAATGCTGCCCGCAAACTGCGAAAACCCGCTCCAGTTGGTGCCAAACTGATAGGCCATCACCAGCCCGGACACCACGCCCATGCCGAAGTTAACGGCAAAAATCTTCGACCAAAAATGGTAAAGCGAACGGTAAACGGGATTTTTGGATTTGAGCCACAGCCCCTCAAGCACCGCCAGATAGCTGGCAAGACCGATGGTGATGGCGGGGAAAATAATGTGGAAGGAGACAGTAAAGGCAAACTGAATCCTCGCCAGGTGGAACGCATCTAAACCGAACATGCAGTACTCCGCACAGAAATTTATTCCATGCGATTGTAGGCCGCGCAGCAGGCGGGTTGTAGAAACAGACCGCGTGTTTAAATGTATAACAGTTTTACGATACCTACGGTTTTTTGACGTTTCCGGCTTACTGTCATGATTCATGTAGTCGAATGCTGGTATAAATTGGCTTGTCTCGCCCGGTAATTATTAGCGTGCGCAGTGTGCAGCACGGTGATTATTTTAAGCTGGCGGGAATTCTGGGCCTGATGAATAAAATGCGTTAAGATCCGTCGCATCAAATAACCCAGTCGTATCGATGAGGAAATAACGTCATGGCACTGCGGCTTATTATGGAAAATATCGTCGGCTTAGTGGTGTTAATAAGCTGTATTATCGGATTAATTATCACCTCCGTTTACCGTATAAAACGACAGCAGCTGCGCTATCAGTTCATTATGCAGGCGCTGCGGTTTTTACTGGCCTCGCTGGCGGTGGTCTGCGCCGGAAATATCGTTAACAGCCTTCTGGAAGAAATAGAGATAAAGCTGCTTTCGCCGGAGGCGGTAAACTTTACCTGCCTGACCGTCATCCTGTTAATGCTGGTGCGCAAAATGTTCGAGCTGTTTGACGTGCTGGAACAGCGGCAGATAGCGAAAGGCAGCAACGTTACCGACGCCAGAATCATCGCGCGCATGCTCAAAATCAGCGTGGTGACGGTGGTCGTTCTGCTTTACGGCGAGCATTTCGGCATGAGTTTCTCCGGCCTGCTGACCTTCGGCGGCGTGGGCGGCATCATTGTTGGTATGGCCGGGAAGGATATTTTAAGCAACTTCTTTTCCGGCGTGATGCTCTATTTTGACCGACCTTTTAATATCGGCGACTGGGTGCGCGTGCCGGATCGTAATATAGAAGGCGTGGTGGTGGAAATTGGCTGGCGGCTGACGAAAATAATGACCTTTGAAAACCGGCCGCTTTATGTTCCTAATTCCACCTTCACCGACATCAGCGTCGAAAACCCGGGGCGCATGACCAATCGTCGAATAGAAACGTCATTAGGATTGCGCTATGAGGATGCGGATAAAATTGGGCCGATTGTCGATGAAATACGCGAATATTTAGCCAGCAACGAGAATATCGACCAGCGGCAAACGCTGCTCGTTTATTTCAACGGCTTCGGCGATTCGTCGCTGAATATTATGATTTACTGCTTCACCAAAACCACGGCGTGGGCCGAATGGCTGGCGGTTCAGCAGGCCTGCTATCTGAAGTTTATCGATATCGTTCACCGGCACGGGGCGGATTTTGCGTTTCCGAGCAGGACGCTGTACGTGGAAAACAGCACGGACTCCCTGAAAATTTCTACTGCCCAAACGCAGACAACGCGTTAAACAAGGTCGCACATGGCTATAACAGTTTCCAAAAAAAGCGTATTTTTATAACGCTGATATACACGGGGAGCGACGTATGAAGAAGTACCAGCAGTTGGCACAGCAGATCAAAGACCAGATAGCGCTAGGCGTGTGGCTGCCGGGGGAAAAGCTGCCTTCGCTGCGCGAGCAGGTGGGGCACAGCGGAATGAGCTTTATGACCGTCGGCCATGCCTACCAGACGCTGGAAAGCCAGGGGGTAATCGTCGCGCGGCCGCAGTCTGGTTATTACGTCGCGCCGCGCGTTGCCCCACGCTCCACGCCCGCTCCCGTTAAGGTGACGCAGGACGAGTCGGTGGATATCAACACCTATATTTTCGATGTCCTCCAGGCCAGCTGCGACGCGTCGGTGGTGCCGTTTGGCTCCGCTTTCCCCGACCCGCGCCTGTTCCCGCTTCAGCAGCTTAACCGCTCGCTGGCGGCGGTCAGCAAAACCGCAACGGCGATGAGCGTTATAGAAAACCTGCCGCCCGGCAACGAGGCTCTGCGGCACGCCATCGCCCGCCGCTACGCGCAGCAGGGGATGCAGGTTTCTCCCGACGAAATTGTGATTACCGCAGGTGCGCTTGAGGCGCTCAACCTTAGCCTGCAGGCGGTAACGCAGCCGGGCGACTGGGTGATTGTCGAAAACCCCTGCTTTTACGGCGCGCTTCAGGCGTTGGAACGGCTGCGCTTAAAGGCGCTGTCGGTGGCGACGGATCCGCAAAACGGCATCGACCTGGCGGCCCTGAAACAGGCGCTCAACGACTATCCCGTCAAGGCCTGCTGGCTGATGACCAACAGCCAGAACCCGCTTGGCGTCACGCTGACGCCGGAGAAAAAACGCGAATTAGTCAAGCTCTTACAGGCGCACGACGTCACGCTGATTGAAGATGACGTTTACAGCGAGCTTTACTACGGCCGCGACAAACCGCTGCCCGCCCGCGCCTTCGACGAGCAGGGCATCACGCTCCACTGCTCGTCGTTTTCGAAATGCCTGGTGGCGGGCTTTCGCATCGGCTGGGTGGCGGCGGGCAGGCACGCCCGGCGCATTCAGCAGCTACAGCTGATGAGCACGCTTTCCACCAGCTCGCCAATGCAGCTTGCGCTGGTCGACTATCTCGCCACCAAACGCTACGACACCTATCTGCGCCGCCTGCGCCGCACGCTCGCCGAACGCAAACAGCAGGCATGGCAGGCTTTGCACACGCTTTTACCCACCGAGGTAAAAATCCACCGCAGCGAAAGCGGCTATTTTTTGTGGATTGAACTGCCTGACTATATGGACGCCAGCCTGCTCAGCGAACGGGCCATCGCGCAGAAAATCAGCATCGCGCCGGGCAAAATGTTCACCACCGGGCGGGCCTGGGACAACTATTTTCGCCTCAACGCCTCGTGGGAATGGGGTGAAAGAGAACAGCAGGCGGTCGTGACGTTGTCACGTTTAATCCAGCAGCAAATCAAGGAGTGAAGATGAACTATCCAACCGAGCGCCTGATCCTGCGCCCGTGGCAGCCAGGCGATCGCCAGCCTTTCGCCGCGTTGAACGCCGATAAAGCGGTCATGCGTTATTTTTTAAACCCGCTCACCGCGCAAGAAAGCGACGGCACGATCGCCGCCTTCGAAGAGAGAATGGCGCAAAACGGCTGGGGATTCTGGGCCGTGGAGGAAAAAAACAGCGGCGCTTTTGTCGGCTTCGTCGGGCTGAATAAGCCTGGCTACACGCTGCCGTTTTCGCCCTGCGTGGAGATTGGCTGGCGGCTTGCGAAACAATTTTGGGGCAAAGGCTACGCGCCGGAAGCCGCGCGCGAGGCTCTGAAAATTGGCTTTCAGCAGTACGGCCTGGACGAAATCGTCGCCTTCACCGCCTTGCCGAACAAACCTTCCCAGCGGGTAATGGAAAAAATTGGCATGACGCGGGGTGAGGATTTTGACCATCCGATGGTGCCGGACGGCCACCCTTTACGGCGTCATGTTGTTTATCGAATCAGGAAAAAATAAGGCTTGGCTACAGCTGGCTGGACGCGCGGCTTGAGCTTTATCTCCTCAGCCTCGGTGCCCATGAGAATTTTTATCAAATGCTAAAACAGCAGCACAAAACGGATTTGCGGCTGATGCAAACATAGCGCTCTGTTTGCAGCGCTGGAAGCAAACGCTGCAAACAGACTCATTTTATCGGTGCTGCCCCGGCGAATGACCAATGACCCGCTTGAAAGCCTTGCCAAAAGCGCTCTCAGATTCATAACCCAGCGACAGTGCGATATGCGGGATCGCCTCGCTGCCGTTTTTGAGCCGCTCGCAGGCCAGCTGCATTCGCCACTGCGTCAGGTATTCGATTGGCGCGGTGCCGACGGTCTCTTTGAAGCGGCGTGCAAACACAGAACGCGACATGCCGACCCTGGCGGCAAGGCTTTGCAGCGTCCAGCTATGTCCCGGATCGTCGTGCATGCAGGAGATGGCGGCGCTCATCTGCTTATCGGCCAGCGCAAACAGCCAGCCGACGCTCGCCGCAGCGTTCAGGTGTAGCCGCAACGCCTGGATGAGCATCATGTACGCCAGCTGCTGGGCGATCAGCGCGCCGCCGGGCTGGGGATGGCGAACCTCATCGGCCATGCGCTCAAGCGACCAGCGCATCGCGGCTTTGTCGCTCTCTTTGCGGATATGCACGATGGGCGGCAGCGCGCCTAGCAGCATCTGCGCCAGGTGCCCGGAAAGCAGAAAATGGCCGCCGACCAGAAAACAGCCGTCTTCGCCGCCGCCGTTCTCCAGGCTGCCTAAACGCCCCTCGGCACGCAGAATGGCAAAATCAACGGGTTCTACCGCCAAATCCGTCGCAAGTCTAAAGGGTGGGCCGGGCGGTAGCAGGTAGCAGTCCCCGGCGCGGAGCAAAACGGCTTCCGGCTCGCCCGCAACCGACAGCCAGCATTGTCCTGACACCACGGAATAGCACTTGATGCCCTCATGATGCGGCCACTGAATCGCCATCTCACGCCGCAGGGCTACGCCGCCCGAGGCATAGCTCTGCGGCTTGAGCAAGGATAGGAGTTCGGAAAGCGGGTCCATAGCACCTCGGGACGATTGGACGATAATTAGCGACTTTTCAGCATAGATCGTATCGCAGACAGAATCTAGAGTAGTGGACACCGGGCAACAGGCGGCCCTTCATGTACATTAAGGCGACGAGACTATGCGTATTTTTCTTACCGGCGCGACCGGTTTTATCGGTACGGCGATTACTCGCGAACTGCTTGCCTCCGGGCATCAGGTTCTGGGCTTGACCCGCAGCGAGCGCGGCGCACGGGCGCTGGCGGCGGCAGGCGCACAGGCGTTTTACGGCGATATCGAAGATCTCGACAGCCTGCGGCGCGGCGCTTCACGGGCTGACGGCGTAATTCATACGGCCTTCAACCACGATTTTTCGACCTTTATCGCCAACTGTGAACAGGACGCGCGCGTGATTCAGGCGCTTGGGGCAGCGCTTGAAGGCTCCCAACGCCCGCTGCTGATCACTTCCGGGGTGGGAATGGGGGCCTTAGAACATAACGCCCTGGCCTATGAAGACCATTTCAATCCCGACCATCCGAACCCGCGCAGGGCGTCCGAGCTTGCGGGTAAAGCCGTCGCACAGCGGGGCGTCAACGTGTCGGTGGTGCGCTTGCCGCAGGTACACACCCCGCTGAAACAGGGTTTAATCAGTCCGCTGATTGAGCTGGCTCGCGAGAAGGGCGTGTCCGCGTACGTCGACGACGGGCAAAACCGCTGGTCGGCGGTGCATCTGAGCGATGCGGCACGGCTTTACGTGCTGGCGCTGGAGAAAAACGTCGCGGGGAGCCGCTATCACGCGGTCGCAGAAGAGGGGATTGCCATGCGCACCATCGCCGAAACCATCGGGCATGTGTTGAACGTGCCGGTGAAAAGCATCGCAGCGGTTAACGCGGCCGGGCACTTCGGCTGGCTACATACCTTTGCGGGGCACGATATGTCTGCATCGGGCGCATTAACGCAGGAACGGCTGGGGTGGCGTCCAACCGGGCCGGAGCTGATTACCGATCTTGAAAGCATGCGCGTCGCTTAACGCGAGTTAAATTCTCACCCTGGCCGCAGCCAGAACGGACGGGTCAGGATGAGAACGTGGGCGATAGTTTATTTCTTAACGGCAATTGTCATTTGTGCCCCTTCATCTGCATGACGGGAAACTCCCGCCGTTAACGAATGGGTTCAGGAAGTGATTTCGATTAGGTTGCCGTCCGGGTCGGCGATCACCGCTTCGTAAAAGCCGTCGCCGGTCCAGCGCGCGGCGTGTACCAGCGCACCCAGCGGCTCAAGCGCCGCGGCCATTGTGTCCACGGCTTCTACCGAACCGAGGCTCACGGCGATATGCGCCCAGCCGGTGCGGTTATCTTCACGCGGCGGTTTGTCCACAAGGCCGGGCAGGGTCATCAGCTCCAGCGCCGGGCCGTTAGCAAGCTGAACGAAATGGGAAATAAAGCCTTCGCGGCGCTGCGAGCGGTAGGCCTCGCCAACGGTGGCGTTGAAATGTTCGCGCCAGAACGCCGCCGCGCGCTCCAGGTTGTTGGTCCACAGAGCAATATGAGCAACCTGCATTTAACCCCTCCATCCATATGAAATTTCGATACTAACGAAAAACCGGCATCCGGCGAAGCGGCGCGGTAATACGCTGTCTACACTTGAAAAATTACCTTTTTATGTTACCGCCTGACGGCAAAATCCGCGACCTGCAAGCCCCGCGGGTTGCTGGTTTTACTGCGCGGTCTATCACAACCTGATGAAATTTACCGCCGCCGCCATGCTCGTCATATTGGCGCAGACTATTGTTTTTTTACGGGGATTTATTCTCACTTTTGGCACCAGCGCCGCCGCGTGCCGCCTTTATCTTTCAGACAGGAGTAGACGCAATGCGTACAAGACAGGCTCTGTGGACCCTTTCCTCCCTCTGTTTGACCGTGCTTTCGGCACAGGCGGCGGAGATCCCCACGAAAATCGGCGACGGCGAAGGGCAGTTGGATATCATCGCCTGGCCGGGGTACATCGAACGAGGCGATACCGATAAACAGTATGACTGGGTAACCGGTTTTGAAAAGGAAACCGGCTGCAAGGTCAACGTGAAAACGGCGGCAACCTCCGACGAAATGGTCAGCCTGATGGCGAAGGGCGGCTACGACCTGGTCACCGCGTCGGGCGACGCGTCGCTGCGCCTGATCATGGGCAAGCGCGTCCAGCCGATTAACACCGCGCTTATCCCGAACTGGAAGGACGTTGACCCGCGCCTGGTGAAAGGCTCATGGTTTAACGTTGACGGCAAAGTGTACGGCACGCCGTACCAGTGGGGGCCAAACCTGCTGATGTACAACACCAAAACCTTCCCGACGCCGCCGGACAGCTGGGGCGTTATCTTTGTGAAACAAAACCTGCCGGACGGCAAAACGAATCAGGGGCGCGTTCAGGCCTACGATGGCCCGATCTACATCGCGGACGCCGCGCTGTACGTCAAGGCCACCCAGCCGCAGCTTGGCATCAGCGACCCTTACCAGCTTACCGAAGAGCAGTACCAGGCGGTGCTGAAGGTGCTGCGCGACCAGCACGCGCTGATCCACCGCTACTGGCACGACACCACCGTGCAGATGAGCGATTTCAAAAATGAGGGCGTGGTGGCTTCCAGCGCCTGGCCGTACCAGGCCAACGCCTTGAAGGGCGAAGGGCAGCCTGTCGCCACGGTATTTCCGAAAGAGGGCGTCACCGGCTGGGCGGACACCACCATGCTGCACGCCGATGCGAAGCACATGAACTGCGCCTATAAGTGGATGAACTGGTCGCTTAAGCCGAAGGTTCAGGGCGACGTGGCGGCGTGGTTCGGCTCGCTCCCGGCGGTCGCGCAGGGCTGCAAGGCCAGCACGCTTCTGGGCGACAAAGGCTGTGATACCAACGGCTACGGCTACTTCGACAAAATCGTCTTCTGGAAAACGCCGGTGGCCGACGGCGGCAAGTTCGTGCCCTACAGCCGCTGGACACAGGACTACATCGCCATCATGGGCGGCCGCTAGGCTCGGAGGTCGATATGCCTTTCGCCGTGCAGTTTCATAACGTTACGCGGGTGTATGGCGACGTGCGCGCCGTGGACGGCGTGTCCATTGACATCGCCGACGGGGAGTTTTTCTCGCTGCTCGGGCCTTCCGGCTCGGGCAAAACCACCTGCCTGCGGATGATCGCGGGCTTCGAGCAGGTATCGAGCGGCACCATTACCCTCTTCGGCAAGCAGGCGCAGGACATGCCGCCGTATCAGCGCGATGTGAACACCGTCTTTCAGGATTACGCGCTGTTCCCGCACATGACGGTGCTGGAAAACGTCGCCTACGGCCTGATGGTCAAAGGCGTGGATAAGAAAACCCGCCGCGCGGCGGCGCAGGCGGCGCTTGAGCAGGTGGCGCTCGGCTTCGTTCACGCGCGCAGGCCGTCGCAGCTTTCCGGCGGGCAGCGTCAGCGGGTTGCCCTGGCGCGCGCGCTGGTGAACCGCCCGCGCGTTCTGCTGCTGGATGAACCCCTCGGCGCGCTCGACCTTAAGCTGCGCGAACAGATGCAGGGCGAGCTGAAAAAGCTCCAGCGCGAGCTGGGCATCACCTTCATCTTCGTCACCCACGATCAGAGCGAAGCGCTGTCGATGTCCGACCGCGTGGCCGTGTTCAACAACGGGCGCATCGAGCAGGTGGACACGCCGCGCCAGCTCTACATGCAGCCGCGCACGGCGTTTGTCGCGGGCTTCGTCGGTACGTCCAACGTTCTTGCACCCGACCTTGCGCGGAAACTATGCGGCGACGAGAGGCCGTATTCGCTGCGCCCGGAGCATATCGTCATCGACCGCGAAGGGGAGATTCAGGCCAGCGGAACGATCCAGGAGATTCACTATCAGGGGGCGGCAACGCGCCTCGAGCTGCGCCTTGCCGACGGCGAAAAGCTGCTGGTCAGCGAGGCGAACCCGCAGCGGCTGGTCAGCGAAGAGCGCTATCAGATTGGGCAGCGGGTGATGGCCGCCTGGCCGCGCGCGGCGATGGTGCCGCTGCATGAGGAAGGATGAGATGGATATGAGCCTTCCCGCAGCCCGGCACGACAGGCGGCTGATGCGCCGCGTCACCACCTTTCTGTGGCAGCGGCCAACGTTTTGGCTGGCGTTGCTGCTGTTGCCGCCGCTGTTATGGTTTGGGGTCATCTACTTCGGGTCTTTGCTGACGCTGCTCTGGCAGGGCTTCTACACCTTCGACGACTTCACCATGTCGGTCACGCCGGACCTGACGCTCGCCAACCTCGAAGCGCTTTTCCACCCGGCAAACTACGACATCATCCTGCGCACGCTGACCATGGCGATTGCCGTCACCCTGGCAAGCGCGGTGCTGGCTTTCCCGATGGCGTACTTTATGGCGCGCTACACCAGCGGCAGGCTCAAGGCGTTCTTTTACATCGCCGTGATGCTGCCGATGTGGGCGAGCTATATCGTTAAGGCCTACGCGTGGACGCTGCTGCTGGCGCGCGACGGCGTGGCGCAGTGGTTTCTGCAGCACATGGGGCTGGAGCCGGTGCTCGGCGCGATACTGACTTTCCCGGCGGTGGGCGGCAACACGCTTTCCACCTCCGGGCTCGGGCGCTTTCTGGTGTTTCTCTACATCTGGCTGCCGTTTATGATTTTGCCGATTCAGGCGGCGCTTGAACGCCTGCCGCCGTCGCTGATCCAGGCCTCTGCGGATCTCGGCGCGCGGCCGTCGCAAACCTTCCGCCACGTGATTTTGCCGCTCGCCATTCCCGGCGTGGCGGCGGGTTCCATCTTCACCTTCTCCCTGACGCTCGGCGACTTTATCGTGCCGCAGCTCGTCGGCCCGCCGGGCTATTTCATCGGCAACATGGTCTATTCCCAGCAGGGTGCTATCGGCAACATGCCGATGGCGGCGGCGTTTACCCTGGTGCCCATCGTGCTGATCGCCCTTTATCTGACGCTGGTAAAACGCCTGGGGGCCTTCGATGCACTCTGAACGCGCGCCGCTGCTGCTAAAAATCGCCGCGTGGGGCGGGGTTATCTTCCTGCATTTCCCGCTGGCGATTATCGCGCTGTACACCTTTAACACCGAAGAGGCGGCGTTTAGCTTTCCGCCGCAGGGGCTGACGCTGCGCTGGTTTAGCGTGGCGGCCGCGCGCGGGGATATCCTTGAATCCGTGACGTTGTCACTTAAGATTGCCGCGCTGGCCACTATAATTGCATTAATCCTCGGCACGCTGGCCGCCGCCGCGCTGTGGCGTCGGGCGTTTTTCGGCAGGAACGCCATCTCTTTATTGCTGCTGCTGCCCATCGCGCTGCCGGGGATTATCACCGGTATCGCGCTGCTGACGGCGTTCAAAACGCTGGGCATCGAGCCGGGCTTTCTCACTATCGTTATCGGCCACGCCACCTTTTGCGTGGTGATCGTTTTCAATAACGTTGTTGCACGGTTTCGACGGACGTCCTACAGCCTGATTGAGGCGTCAATGGATTTGGGCGCGGACGGCTGGCAGACCTTCCGCTACGTGATTTTGCCGAACCTCGGATCGGCGCTGCTGGCGGGCGGCATGCTGGCGTTCGCGCTGTCGTTTGATGAGATCATCGTTACCACCTTTACCGCCGGGCATGAGCGCACTCTGCCGCTGTGGCTGCTCAACCAGCTCGGCAGGCCGCGCGAGGTGCCGGTGACCAACGTGGTCGCGCTGCTGGTGATGCTGATGACAACCATTCCCATTTTAGGGGCGTACTGGCTGAGCCGTGGCGGAGACGACGTTGCGGGCAGCGGGAAATAACTTGATAAAGGGTATCGCTATGCAAAGCCAACTGTTGATCGACGGCCAGTTAGTGGACGGACTGGGCGAAAAGCTGCCGGTGTACAATCCGGCAACCGGCGAGGTGCTGCTGGAGATAGCAGAAGCCACCGTGGAGCAGGTGAACGACGCGGTGCTGGCAGCGGACGCGGCCTTTCGCTCGTGGGGGCAAACCACGCCGAAAGAACGCGCGGAACACCTGCTGAAGCTTGCGGATGCGATAGAGCAGAACGCCGAGGCGTTCGCGCGCCTGGAGTCGCAAAACTGCGGCAAACCCTATCACTGCGCGCTAAACGACGAGATCCCAGCGGTTGTCGACGTCTTCCGCTTCTTCGCAGGTGCCTGCCGCTGCCTGAATGGCCTGGCCGCCGGAGAGTACCTGAGCGGGCATACCTCGATGATCCGCCGTGACCCGGTGGGCGTCGTGGCCTCAATCGCGCCGTGGAACTACCCGCTGATGATGGCCGCGTGGAAGCTTGCGCCCGCGCTGGCGGCAGGGAACTGCGTGGTTATCAAGCCTTCGGAGGTAACGCCGCTTACCGCCTTCAAGCTTGCCGAACTGGCGAAAGATATCTTCCCGGCCGGCGTGCTGAGCGTGCTTTTCGGGCGCGGCCAGACGGTGGGCGATGCGCTGACCGGACATCCAAAAGTGCGCATGGTGTCGCTGACCGGCTCCATCGCCACCGGCGAGCACATCATCAGCCATACCGCGCCGTCGATTAAGCGCACGCACATGGAGCTGGGCGGCAAAGCGCCGGTCATCGTTTTTGACGATGCGGATCTGGACGCGGTGGTGGAGGGCGTGCGCACCTTCGGCTATTACAACGCCGGGCAGGACTGCACCGCCGCGTGCCGCATCTACGCGCAGAAGGGCATTTACGACAGGCTGGTCGAAAAATTAGGCGAGGCCGTTGCCAGCCTGAAACACGGCGCGCCGGAGGATGAAGCCACCGAACTGGGGCCGTTAAGCTCGCAGGCGCACCTGGAGCGCGTCACGAAAGCCGTTAACGCCGCGAAAAACCTGCCGCACGTGAAGGTGGTGACGGGCGGCGCGAAGATAGAAGGACCGGGGTATTACTTCCAGCCGACGCTTATCGCTGGGGCGAAGCAGGAGGACGATATCTTGCAGAAAGAGGTGTTTGGCCCGGTGGTGAGCGTCACCGCGTTTGACGCAGAGGAGCAGGTTCTGGACTGGGCCAACGACTCCCCCTACGGGCTGGCATCGTCAGTCTGGACGCAGGACGTGGGCCGCGCGCACCGTATGAGCGCAAGGTTGCAGTACGGCTGCACATGGGTGAACACGCACTTTATGCTGGTCAGCGAGATGCCGCACGGCGGGCAGAAGCTGTCGGGCTACGGCAAGGATATGTCGCTGTTCGGGCTTGAGGATTACACCGTGATTCGGCATGTGATGATTAAGCATTCCTAACCTCCACGGCGGGTGGCGCTGCGCTTACCCGCCCTACATCTTCATAGCATACCTCGCCCGTAGGTCGGATAAGCGCAGCGCCATCCGACGTTTTGAAGCCATACGCCGCCCTACATACTCACACTATGCTTCGGTTTTCTATTACGCATAGGCCTTGCAACGGGCTGATGCGTCTGCGCGTCAAAATAACGGCTCGGCCAGATGGTTTCGGCGGGTACGCCTATCGCTTTGCTTATCAATAATTCACCTTTTGCCCACGGGCGTGTCAGCGCGTTTGCTAATGTCGACGCGCTCAAACCCGCCGCGCGGGATTCTGCCGCCAGCGAAGTGCCTTTTTTATGCAGCGCCGCGATGATATCGGCTTTGTGCCAGTCTGGTTGAAAGGGCAGGAAGGTGGGGCTGTGGGGTAGTTTCATGTACGTCTCCTTGTAGTAATAACGACTACCACTGGAGCTGCGAAACTCTTTGGGTGGTAGCTCAGACAAGGTTCGCAGTACCGGCCTACAAGGACACCGGCCAGCCCGAAGGCTGCCCTGCCTGAGCCACCATTGATGTTGTTAGTACAGTTTTCGAACTGTGCTTGCAACGGGTGTGCAGAGACATTGGCACTCAATGCGTAACATCAAGTGCGTCCTTATAGTTTTTCCGGGCTGCGAAACCCGGCTGCGGATTGTGCCGCAGCGGCGCAGACTATATCGCAATTTGCTTGCGTTAACCAACCCGCTAAAAGAGAGAATGCGAGTTGTTTTCCAAAGATATTTTTAATGTTGCAGGTGTTGCAGTATTGGCTTATCGCTGTTTGTTATGGCGGCGGGTGGCGCTGTGCTTACCCGCCCCAGGTTGCAGGAAGTTGGTCTGGTATTCATGCTGCCGATAAAGGCCGCTACCCTTCGCTATGCCCTTCAAAATGCTGTTTAAGCCAGCCTGCCAGCTCGGCTACCATCTCATTATTCAGGGAGTTTTTGTGGTACATCATATAGGTTGTGACAATATTCGGATCAAACGACTGTTCCAGCGTACGGATGTCGAAGCTCCCGTGAAACTTTTTATAAATCCATGTCGGAACGTTGCAGATGAGGTCTGATTGTTCAACTATCGCGGCGATCGCAAGCAGTGAGGTGCTACCCGCCCCGTGCGTTCTTTCACCGAGTTGTCTAAAGATGTTTAAACGACCGAGCTTAACGTCCACACCTTCTGACTCAAAAATGGCGAACGTTTCCTGCATTGCCTCTTCCTTCGATATGCTTCTCCCCAGTCTCGGATGATCCTTGCGGCAGATGAAGGCGCAGTCCTCCTGATAAAGGGGAACGGTTTCCAGAGCAAAGTGTTGACTGGGGAAGACGTCGAAAAGTAGATCAACCCCTCGGCGCTGCAGCAGATCTTCGGGCGTGTCCAGATTGCGCAGAAAATCACGGTGTATCACCCGACATTGCGGGGCATTCTCTTCCAGCCAGCGGACGATTACAGGCAGTACATGCAACGCCACATAGGTAGGACAATGAACTTTCAGTACGGACTTGCTTTCCCCCTGCGTGAGGGATTCAAGATCGTACATCAGGCCGCCATACGTTTTGAAGGCGATTGTAGATATCTGTTGCAACCGCCGACGGGGTTAAAATACCGCCCTGGCGGATAAAAAGCGGGTCGGCAAAGAAATCTCGTAACTTTTGCAGAGAACTGCTAACAGAAGAGGGGGCCCGGTTCATTACCTCGGCAGCGCGCGTGACGCTGCGGGTGGTGTAAATCGTTTCAAAGGTGGCGAGGAGATTAAGGTCAAATTTGCTGACATCTCGTTTATTTTCTTGAGACATACCTGGATCCCTCTTGTCGTTAGGAGTTTAAAATCTAATAGAGAAACCAGTCCGCGTCTCGTTACGTCCAAAAAGCTTAGCACTCTTAAGGACATGCAAAACTGCAATCCATGCTGAAATATTGATAGAGCGAGAACGTTCAGTTTTTCCTATGTTTAGACAAAGTCTATTTGACAGGTCATCCGCCTGTCTTTCGGCGGGTGGCGCTGCGCTTACCCGCCCTACATTTTCATAGCATACCTCGCCCGTAGGTCGGATAAGCGCAGCGCCATCCGACGTTTTTGAAGCCAAACCTCGCCCGTAGGTTGGATAAGCGCAGCGCCATCCGACGTTTTGAAGCCATACTTCGCCCGTAGGGTGGATAAGCGAAGCGCCATCCGACGTTTTGAAGCCATACCTCGCCCGTAGGTCGGATAAGCGCAGCGCCATCCGACAAAAAGCTCCTTAACCGACATTTCACTTAAGTTAAAAACTTGATCAGCATCATAAAAAAAGCGCATAATTTGCCAACTATTTTATCAATTTATAAAAATTTGTATGACGCTTTATCAACATATGTTGGTTTTTTACGCCGTAATGGCGCTGATCTCTGCCGTAATCACCTGGTTTCTCGCCCACGATACCAGGAAAATGAAGCTGTTAAGTTCCGTATTGGTCGGCGCTACCTGGCCGATGAGCTTTCCCGTCGCGCTGATGTTTTCGCTGTTCTGAGCAGAACGCCGAAATAGGCTCGCCCAAAAGTGTGAGGCAGGTTGTAGTTCTCACCGGATGACAGGAGTATGTTTGCCTCAGTACCCGCGATGAAACGGAGGTGACTATCAGGATTACTCGATTCCACAGCAGTAACGGTAACTTCAGTTAAAACGCTAAAGGCCATCTTCCGCAGATGGCCTTTTTTATTGCTTAAATATAGTGACTTACGTGCATATCAACCTTTGCTATAGTGTTGGGCACCACTGTTTTAGCCGCTCGGGATGCTTATGCCAGGCCAGGAATCGCTGTTAACCGTTAATTCACTCACCCTCGTCACGCACGGCGATAAGCCGCTGGTAAACAAGGCTTCTTTTAACGTCGAACGCGGGGAGTTCGTTGCCCTGGTGGGCGAGTCCGGCTCCGGGAAAACCCTGAGTTCGCTTGCCGTGATGGGGCTGCTGCCGGAAGGCGTTTATCAGCAGGGCGGTGAGGTCATCTTTAACGGCGGCGTGGTGGCTAAACCGGGTATGGCCTTCCCACGCGGGCTGCGCGGGCGGGATATGGCGATGATTTTCCAGGAGCCGATGAGCAGCATGAACCCGGTGCTGAAGGTCGGCGAGCAGATAGCAGAAGTGCTGGTACGCCACCGCGATATGAGCTGGAAGCAGGCGCATCGGGAAGCGGTTGGGCTGCTCGACCGCGTGGGTATCGTCGACCCGGCCGCGCGCGCGAAACAGTATATCCACCAGCTTTCCGGCGGCATGCGTCAGCGGGTGATGATCGCCAGCGCGATTTGCTGCAAGCCCGCGCTGCTGATTGCGGACGAACCGACCACGGCGCTGGACGTGACTATTCAGGCGCAGATCCTCACCCTGCTGCAAGAGCTACGGCGCGAAATGGCGATGGGCGTACTGTTTATCACCCACGATCTCAGCGTGGTAGCGCGCTACGCCGACCGGGCTTACGTTCTTTATCAGGGCAATATCGTTGAACACGGCGACGTTCCGCAGCTGCTGACAGCACCGCAGGCCGCCTATACCCGGCAGCTTATTGCCGCTTCAGGTGCCGGAGCGGTGCCTGCGCGTCGTGCGGACGGGTCGCGTTCGCCGCTCGTTCAGCTTTCCCGCGTCACCAAAAGCTATCCCGGCGAGAAAACGCTGCCTTTCGTTACCGCAAAGCGCGACACCGTGCTACAGCCGACATCGCTGGAAATCGAGCGCGGCGAAATCGTCGGCCTGATTGGTGAGTCAGGATCGGGTAAAACCACGTTGGGCCGCACGGCGATTGGCCTGGTTCCGGCAGACGGCGGCACCATTATCTTCGACGGGCTGGATTTGACGCGGGCGTCGGCGCGCGAGCAGCAGCAAATGCGCAGGCGCGCGCAGATTATCTTTCAGGATCCCTACGCCAGCCTCGACCCGAAAATGTCGGTCGGCGAGCAGATTGCCGAGCCGCTGCGCGTGCATCAGCTGCGCAAGGCCGAAGCTATCCCCGCGCGGGTTGCCGAACTTTTAGAGCTGGTCGGGCTGGAGCCGGGCGTTGCCAGCCGCATGCCCGCCGCGTTTTCTGGCGGGCAGCGCCAGCGCATTGCGATCGCCAGAGCGCTGGCGCTGGAGCCGGAGTTACTGGTGGCCGACGAGGCGGTTTCCGCGCTGGATCTCTCCGTTCGCGGGCAGATCCTCGCGCTGCTGGCCGATCTGCGCGACAGGCTCGGCCTGACCGTGCTGTTTATCAGCCACGACCTGGGCGCGGTGCGCCAGATCTGTGACCGTATCGTGGTGCTGTATCGCGGGAATATTATCGAAACGGGCGAAACGCGGCAGGTGCTGGAGCGCCCGAACCACGACTACACGCGCCAGCTGCTGACGGCGGCCCCGGATATCAAGCAGGCGCTGCTGCTACGCCAGCGGGCCTAACTCCAGCGGCAGCACGGTGCCAACGTTCTGCCGCTGCGCCTCGTGCGCCACGCGGGCGGCGAGGGCGATGTCAAACACGTTCAGGCCAAACGATGAGAAGTACACGCAGTCGTCCGGGCCCGGACGCCAGCCGTCCACCACCAGATTCGCCAGGTCTGCCGCCACCCGGCTTTCGCTAAACGCCCCGGTGCGGTACATCTGAAACAGGCTTTTCGCGCTGGTGTTGCAGTAATCGCCCCAGCCGTCCACCAGCACCTTATCGGCACGGTCTATCGCCTCAAAGCTCACCTCGTGGTAGCCAATCTGCATCACCAGACGCCCCGGCCCCATCGCCTCTGGCCCGATGAACGGCTGGCCCGCGCCAGTGCAGGCTATCAGCGCGTCCCAGGGCTGCGCGAGCGCTTCGTCGATCCCCGTGATTCTTTGCACCGGCCAGGGCAGGTCACCGGCTTTATCCAACATGTTTTCGAGGTGAGAAGGCGTGCGGTTCCAGCACGTCACCCGCTCAAGGCGCGGAAACAGGCTGCTTAACATCTGTAAATGCGCCGCTGCCTGTACGCCAGCGCCCAAAAGCAGAACGCGCTTGAGCGGGGCGGGCGCAGCATGCGTCAGGGCGAGGGCGGAAACCGCAGCGGTGCGGGCGGCGGTCAGCGAGCCGCTCTGCATCAGCGCTACGGGCAGGCCGCTGTCGGCGCGGTTGAGCAGCGTCATGGCGATAGCCATCGGCAGGCCGTCCCGCGTCTGCGGGCGGTGCGCCGTCCACTTTACGCCGGTGGCGTTAAAACGCCCGGCAACGCGGGCGGGAAGGGAGTAAACCTTGCCCTGGGGCGCGTCGAGCGTGACGTGGGTTTCGGCGGGCATGCTGGCTTCGCCCGTGCGCATGAGCTTCACGGTATCAATAACGTCGTTGAGCGCCAGAAGAGGATCGCTGCCGCCCAGCGCGGCAACCTGGGATTGAGTTAAATAACGCAGATCGGACATGTCTTTCCCCTGCAAATTCAGAAGGCCAGCAGCCAGTCGCGCAGCGACTGCTGAAAGCGTTGGAGGCCGCGCAGCGTGACGTATTCGTTGACGCCGTGGGCGTTGCCGCCTTCGCCCAGGCCGCCAATCAGGAACGCGGGGGCGACGGGCGCAAAGGCATAGGCGGGGGCGCAGCCGGGTGCCCAGGGCCAAATCTGCGGCCTGGCCTGCTGCTGGTGATAGCTGGTCATCAGCTCCAGCACGCCCGGATCGTCCATGGTGAAGCGGTGGCCGGGGTAGCTGTCGTCAAGCTGGAGCTCTACGCCTTCAAAGGCCGGGTTTTGCAGCCGATCGCGAATGCGGTGAAGCAGCGCGTCGGCATCGATGCCGGGCGGGGTGCGCAGCGCCAGTTCGGCGCAGGCCTGCCACGGGATCACCCCGCGCCCGCCCTGCGGGCTGCTCGCCAGGTCGGAAATGTTTAACACCGCGCTGCCCAACAGCCAGGCGAGGCTGCTGTAGGTGTCCCCGGCGATCAGCAGCTTTTCACTGCGGCGAAAGCGCAGCTCGTCGGCAAGGTTAAAGGTAAGCGCCAGGTCATCAAGAAGCTGGCCCGCCTGTTCATCGATAGGCTGGGTGTGCAGCACGCCGTTGGCATGCGCCGGAGCGATGGCGCTCAGCGCCTGAACCAAACGCCAGGCCGGATTGGCAATCCACGCGGCGTTGCTGGCGTGAATGGCCGCCGTTGGGCCGCCCCAGCTGCCGCCCTTGACGCACAGGCGGCCCGCGCTCATGCCGGTAAAGCCAAGGTAGATGCGCGGCGCGCCACCTCCGTATTCGCACAGCGACGGGAACAGAACCGCCTGCGCCGGATCTATCGGGCAGGGCTGCTGTGCCAGATAGCGGCGCAGATGGCCGCTGCCAATCTCCTCTTCGCCTTCAAGCAGGATCTCGATATTGGTGTGCAGCTGCCCCGCGTGGTAGAGGTCCCGCACGACCATCAGCATGCCCGCCAGCGGGCCTTTATTGTTTTCCGCGCCGCGCGCGATAAACACGTCGCCTTTATCCGCCCAGTGGGCAAGCCCGCCCACAAAAGGATCGGCTTCCCACCCGTCGCGCGCTGCGGGCATCACGTCGTACATGTTGTAGAGCACCAGCGTTTCCGGCGCGCCGATATCCACGCGGATATGCACCAGCGGCGGGGCGACGTCCGCCCGCTGCTCGCTTACCGGATAGACCACCTCAGCGTCCAGCTCGTGAACCATCCACTCTTCCAGCCACTGGGCCAGCGCCTGCTGCTGCGCAAGGTTGCCCGCCACGCTCTCAAAGGGCGTAATCTGCCGCAGCAGAGCAAGCGTAGCGTTGAGATGTGTCATAACCTGATCCTCGGATTTAATACCACATACAGCAAATCAATCAGTAAGTTAACGATGACGAAGACCAGGGCTGCCTGCAGCACTATCGCCTGCACCAGCGGGAAATCACGATTTTGTATCGCCTGCACCGCCAGACGCCCGATGCCCGGCCACGCGAAGATGATTTCGGTGACCAGCGCGCCGCCCAGCAGCGAGGCGAAGTACATCCCCTGTACGGTCACCACCGGGATCAGCGCGTTGCGCAGGCCGTGACGAATCAGGATGCGCCAGCGGCTTAGCCCCTTGGCCCGTGCGGTACGGATATAATCCAGGTGTAGCACATCGATGAGGCTGGCGCGGACCAGGCGCGCAATTGCGCTCATATAATACGCGCCGAGGCTAATCGCGGGCATGACGAGCTGGCTGGCCGTGCCGTAGCCGCTGGACGGCAGCCAGCGCAGGTTAAGGCTGAACAGTAGGATCATCAGCAGGCCGAGCCAGAAAACCGGAATGGCCTGGCCGCTGAAGGCCAGCAGGCGCGCCAGCAGATCCCAGAAGCCGTTTCGCCAGATGGCGCTCACCAGGCCGAGCAGCACGCCGACCACCGTGCTCCACGCCAGCGCCGTGACGGCAAGCAGAAGTGTGGCAGGCACGCGCTGGGCGATAAGCCCGGTGACCGGCTGGTCATAGCGCAGCGACTGGCCCAAATCGCCGTGCAGCACGCCGTTGAGATAGTGGCCGTACTGCCAGAGAAGCGGCTGGTCAAAGCCCATCGCGCTGCGGAAATGGTCTATTTCAGCCTGGCTTGAGCCGGGCGGCATCATGATGGCCGCCGGGTCGCCGGTGAGGTGCAGGCTGTAGAAAATCAGCAGCGAAACGCCAAACATCACCAGCACCGACTGACCGAGACGCGAAAGGATATAGCGCAACATGTCAGTCAAGCCTCGTTTGAGTTTTGCGCAGCAGGCTGTCGCCCAAAAGATTACAGCCGACGACGAGCGCTGCGATAACCAGTCCCGGATAAAGCACCAGCCACTGCGCGAGCAGCATGTACGAACGGCCTTCGCCAATCAGGTTGCCCAGCGTCGGGGTCGGCGGCTGAATGCCCATGCCGAGAAACCCGATGGACGCCTCAAGCACAATCAGGCGCGGGATGTCTAACGTCAGCAGCACGATCAGCGGGGTGGCGAGGTTTGGCAGCACGTGGCGCAGCAGGATGCGCGGCGTGGAAAAGCCCATCGCGCGGACGGCCTCGATAAACTCCATCTCGCGGATTTCCAGCGTTTTGGCGCGCGCCACGCGGGCATAAATCGCCCAGCTGGTGACGCCCATGATCACGATGATGTTTTGCAGCGTGGTGCCGAACAGCGCCATTACCAGCAAAATCAGCAGGATAAACGGCACGGCGAGCTGGATGTCCATCAGGCGCATGATAACCGCGTCGACCCAGCCGCCGAGATACCCGGCAATCATGCCCAGCAGCGTGCCCGCCACCGCCGCAATCGCCGCCGCCAGCAGCACGACCATCAGCGACAGGCGCGTGCCGGACAAAATGCGGGAAAGCAGGTCGCGCCCGAGCTGGTCGGTGCCGAGCCAGTGGGTGCCGGAAGCCGTTACCGTGCCCGGCGGCAGGAAAATATCCGCCAGGCTATTGGTTAACGGGTCGGGAAGGGGCAGCCAGGGTGAAACGAGCGCCGCAAGAATGACCGCCGCCAGCAGGAAACCGCCGACGACGCCGTCCCCGGAAAAGCGGCGGCGCGGGCGGCGGGACAGCAGGCGTGCTGGGAAGATCATTTCACCCTCAGGTCGAACAGCGGGATGCGCGCGTCGGCACGGCCTTTAAAGGTTACGGTTTCGCCGTTGGCGTACAGGGAGTCTTCACGGTAGAGCGGGATTAACGGCTGCTCTTTCGCCACTTCCTGCTGGATCTGCTGAAGGATCTGCTCGCGTTTTTTGCCGTCGACCGTGCTGCGGCTGGCGTTCAGCAGCTTATCCAGCTCCGGCGAGTTCACCGTGGAGTAAGGTTCGCCCGAATGCAGAATTGGGTACAGCGCGGCGTCGGCGTCCAGCGTCTGGGTTGAGCCCCACGCCAGCATGTACATTTGCGCCTGCTTGCCGGACGCCACCTGCTGGGTGTAGACCGACCATTCCGGCACTTCGAGCTGGGCCTTCACGCCGATAGCCGCCAGATCCTGAACGATCGCCTGGGCGACTTCCGCGCTTGCGATGTAGCGCCTTGGGGCCTGGAATTTCAGGGTGAAGCCGTCGGCATAGCCCGCTTCTTTAAGCAGCGCCTTGGCCTTCTCCACGTCCTGCGCCGGGGCCGGAACGTTTAAATAGCCGAAGTCTTTTGCGCCCGCCATGGTGCCGGTTGGCGTACCGAAGCCGTGCAGCAGCTGCGAGGTATAGGCCTGGCGGTTCAGCGCAAGGGAAAGCGCCTGGCGCACGCGCACGTCGCCGAGCGGTTTCTCATTATTTTTTAGGCCGAGATATATCGTCAGCCCGCCGCCTTTTACCTGCTCAAGCTGCACGCCAGGTTTGTTTTTCAACGCGCCGACCAGGTCGGCCGGTACGCTGTCCACGAGCTGCACTTCGCCGGTCAGCAGGGCGGTAATCCGCGCCGTGGCTTCCGGAATTGGCCGCCAGGTTACGGTGTCGATGGAAGGCTTGCCGCGCCAGTAATTTGGGTTGGCCTGCATCACTACGCGCTCGTCAGGTATAAATTCTTTTAATGTATATGCGCCACTTCCGACAGGTTTTCGTGCAAATTCCGCAGCACCGACTTTACTTACATAGGCAGGCGGAACGATATATGTTGGGTAACGGCTCATTCTGGTGGGCAAAAGCGGGTCCGGGCCGTCGGTATGAATTCTTACCTGATGCTCGCCCGTTACTTCAACAGATTTAATGGTTCTGATGTAAGATATGGTCGGCGCGTGGTTCTTTGGATCGAGAATTCGGTCGATGGAAAACTTCACCGCAGCCGCGTTAACGGGCTCGCCGTTGCTAAAAGTGACCCCGGGACGCAGATCGAATTGCCAGGTCGTGTCATCCAGCGCTTTCCAGGAGGTAGCCAGGCCCTGCTGAAGCTGCATCGCGCTGTCGCGCAGGATCAGGGTATCGAAGAGATTGTCGACCAGTGTGGCGGCTTCTTTAAGAAAACCAGGGTCCATCGCCGTGGCGGAGGCAGGTTGCGCAATCACCAGTTCGCTGGCATTGCCCAGCGGCGAGGCGAGCGCGACCAGCGCTGCCAGGATTGCAAGTTTACGGCCCGATTGTTTCATTTAGAGTCAGTCCCTATGCGTAATCGTCGTCATTTGACGGATTAAAATGGGTAAAAAATTCACACTGGTTATATAAATGGGCAAAGATAAATACATGATATATCTTATAAGCTCCGTTTATGACAAGCCAGTCTATGAAACTACAATGACAAAATAGTTTTTTTGCAATAGGAAATAAACATGCTTGATCTGGAAAAAGCCCAAAGAATGAGTTTGACCATGCAGGTTGAGGCCCGGTTAAAAAGTGCATTGATTGTAGGGGCATTGAAACCAGGCGCTCGTTTGGTCACCAAAGATATTGCCGAGCAGTTAGGGACAAGTATTACGCCGGTGCGTGAGGCTTTATTACGGCTTGTCTCTTCCGGGGCGCTGGACGCCACGCCCGCCCAGGCTTTTTTAGTCCCGGAGATTACGCTTGGCCGGTATCACGAAATCAACACGATTCGTAAAAGCCTGGAGGTGATGGCGGTTACCGAAGCGGTGCGTTTGATCAATAAAGAATCGCTGGCGACGCTGCATCAGCTGTATGACGCTTTCCGCGCTGCGAAGGTGGCGGGCGACGTTGAGCAGGCGTTACAGGCAAACCGGGCGTTTCGCTTCCAGCTTTACGGCTACGCGCAGATGCCGACCCTGACCGCGCTTATTGAGCAACTTTGGGTGCGAATTGGACCCTGCTTTAACTATCTCTACCCGCAGTCAGAGGAAATGGCGCAGGGCCACCATAATTACGATGATTTATTGGAAGCGCTAGAGCAGGGTGATTCCCAACGCTGCGTGAAAGCGTTGATTAAATCCATTGACGATGGGGCGACTATTTTACGTGAGCAGTATTTTGGCTAACGATTAGTCACCGTCAGAAATTAATACTCTTTTTCAAACGCGGCCTTTATTGCGCCTGCGGGTACCCGTACGCGTTCGATAAGGGCCGGCTTTAATCTGCAATAGGTTTAATTAGCGGCGAAATTAATTTTTATGACCGATATCAATAAAGGCAAAATATTGTAGCTGCAATAAATTGCCTTTAGATAATTAAGCGTTACTTAAGTGCTTGCGCTAAATCTGCCTGCAAATCACCCGCATCTTCGATGCCTACCGACAGGCGAATCAGCTGCGGCGTGATGCCGTTAGCCAGACGCTGTTCTAACGGGATGGAGGCGTGCGTCATGCTGAACGGCTGGCTGACCAGGCTTTCTACGCCGCCCAGGCTTTCTGCCAGCGTAAACAGCTTCAGCCTGCTTATCACCTCGGTCGCGCGCCGCTCGTCGCCGCGTACGACTATCGAAATCATCCCGCCCGGCTGCGCCATCTGCCGACGGGCGAGGTCGTACTGGGGATGGGTTTCCAGCCACGGATAATAAACGTTTTCGATTTCCGGATGTTCGGCAAGCCACTGCGCAAGCCGTAGGGCGTTGGCGCTGTGGCGCTCGATGCGCAGGGCGAGGGTACGAATACCGCGCAGCGTCAGGAAGCTGCTAAACGGATCGAGAACGCCGCCGACGGCGTTTTGCAGATAGCCGATTTTATCAGCCAGCTCCGCGTTTGCGCCCACAACCGCGAGGCCCGCCACCACGTCGGAATGCCCGTTGAGGTATTTGGTCGCCGAATGCACCACGATATCAAACCCCAGCTCAAGCGGGCGCTGAATGGCCGGTGATGCAAAGGTGTTGTCCGCCACGCTGATGAGCTTATGACGGCGAGCGATATCCGCAACGGCCTGCAAATCCACCAGTTTTAACAGCGGGTTGGTCGGCGTTTCCACCCAGATCATCCGCGTTTCAGGGCGAATTGCCGCCTCCAGCCCCGCCAGATCGTCGGGTTTTACCCAGCTCACCTCAAGCGCTGCCGTGCGGCGGCGCACGTTTTCGATAAGACGCCAGGTGCCGCCGTACACGTCGTCAATGGCAACGATGTGGCTGCCGCTGTCCAGCAGCTCCAGCACCGTCGAAATGGCCGCAAGCCCGGACGCAAACGCGTAGCCACGGCTGCCGGATTCCAGCTCGGCAATCGCGGTTTCCAGCGCGTGGCGGGTCGGGTTGCCGCTGCGCGAATATTCATAGCCGGTGTGCTGGCCGGGGGCCGGCTGCTCGAAGGTTGAGGTGGCGTAAATCGGCGGCATTACCGCCCCGTGGGCGTCGTTAAACGTGCCGCTGTGTACGCTGTGGGTAGCAAACTTAGTCATGTTGATTTCCTTTTAGATCCCGTAGTGCAAGGCCGTGCTCGCTGAGCCACTGGTCGTTAAACATTTTTGAGAGATATTTGTTGCCGCTGTCGCAGGCGAAGGTCACCACGCGTTTCGGCTCGGTCTGCGCGCGACAGTAGCGCAGGGCCGCGGCGAGCAGGGTGCCCGTCGAGGATCCTGCCAGAATGCCTTCGCGCATCAGCAGTTCGCGGGCGGTGGCAAAGGTTTCGCCGTCCGAAATGCGGTACGCCTGCGCAACGCCGTCGATGCGGGCAAGCGGCGGAATAAAATCTTCGCCGATGCCTTCCACCAGCCAGCTTCCCGGCTCTTCGTGCGCGCCGTGTTCCACCACGTCGGCCAGAATCGAACCCTGCGGATCGGCAAGAATAAATTCGGTGTGCGGGGAGCGGGTTTTAAAGAAGCTTTGCAGCCCGCCGAGCGTGCCGCCTGAACCGACGCCCACCACGATGGCGTCAACGTGGCCGCCGGTTTGCGCCCAAATCTCCACCGCCGTGCTTTCCGCGTGGGCCTTTGGGTTGGAAGGGTTAGAGAACTGATCGATGTAGCAGCTGTCGGGAATGTCCTGCGCCAGGCGGCGAGCGTAGTCCTGGTAGTATTCCGGATGGCCTTTGGTGACGTCCGAGCGCGTCAGCCGCACGTCCACGCCCAGCGCCTTGAGATGGAATATTTTCTCGCGGCTCATTTTATCCGGCACCACCAGTATGAGCGGATAGCCCTTTTGCGTGGCGATCAGCGCCAGACCAAGGCCGGTATTGCCCGCCGTCGCCTCGATAATGGTACCACCGGGCTTAAGCGCGCCGGTTTGCTCGGCGTGGGTAATCATCGCCAGCGCCACGCGATCTTTAATCGATCCGCCGGGGTTCTGGTTTTCCAGCTTCAGCAGCAGTTCGCAGGGGCCGGTATCAAGCCGATTGAGGCGCAGCAGCGGGGTGTTGCCGATCAAATCGAGGACGGAATCTACAATTGGCATGGTTTTCTCGCAACATGAAAAGTGTTCATGTTGCGGATAATAGGGCGGTAAAAGCGGACGTCTAAAGAACTTAAAACCAGCCTATAGAACACAAAGTAATATAATCTGCTATCTAAGCCGTAGGGAAGGAGAGCCGTATGGCGGTTTAGAAATATCGATGGCTAAACGAAGGCGGAATGGCGCTGAAATGCCTAAAGTTTGCACAGTTTGCCCGACGGCACGGTCGTGCGCCGGGATAGCTTTGCCGGAATTTGTCTAAGGTTAGACGGGACTACTGGCTGCGCCTGTCGCGGATCCAGTCCTGAACCTCCACCACAAACTCGTCGGGCGCTTTGCGAAACACGCGGCGGGCTAAATCGAGGATGGTGTGCTGCGCCAGCGCTTCTTCCATCCGCTGCTGGGCGGTGTTCATCACGGCACGAATGCCGCAGATGCCTTCGCAGGCCCACGCCGGTGGGGATTCGTCGAACACCGCAAGGCGCTGGCGGATCTCTTTACAGTCAAAAATATGCTTCGGCCCGTCGATGGCCGCGACGATATCCAGCACGGTTATCTGCTCCGGCAGGCGCGCCAGCATAAACCCGCCGCCTTTGCCTTCGGTGCTGGCGACCAGCCCGGCTTTGGAAAGCCGGGTAAATATTTTGGCGAGATAATCGTAGGGAACGCCCTGCAGCTCGGCGATTTCACGCACGCTCATTTCGACGCCGTTACCCTTGTTATCCACCATACACACCAGGCTATGAATGCCGTATTCCACGCCCGCGCTGTAAAAAGCCATATCGCCCCCGCCATGTTTAATCCGAGTAATGTAGGGATATCGAGGCCCGGTTGCAACGGAAAGGGCTTTCTGCTGACGATATAAAGTTAACTCCGAAAAGACTTGTCGGAGTTAACTGCGACAAGTATAGTCGCAGATATCGGCCCGGTGCGGGCATTACCTTGGAAGGAAGATCCAGTGAAAGAAAAGATCCTGATTCTTGGCGCAGGCTTTGCGGGCATGTGGGCGGCTTTAAGCGCGGCCCGCCTTACGGCAATGCACGACCGCAGCGATATCGACATCGTGGTGTTGGCCCCGCAGCCCGAACTGCGCGTTCGCCCGCGCTTCTATGAGCAAAAGGTAGAAACGCTGGTTTCGCCGCTGATGCCGCTGTTTAACGCCACCGGGGTTCGGTTCCTGCAGGGGGCAGCGCAGCGCATCGATACCCAGGCGAAATGCGTCTGGTATCACAACGGGCAGGACGAAAGCACGCCTGAACACTACGATCGTCTGGTGATCGCCACCGGCAGCCGTCTGCGCCGCGATCTTGTGCCGGGCGCCGCCGATCGCGCGTTCGATCTTGACCAACTTGAAACCGCGCTGCGCCTCGAGCAGCATCTTAACCAGCTTGCCGCGCGGCCTGATTCCGAGGCGCGCAATACCGTTGTCGTCTGCGGCGGCGGCTTTACCGGCATTGAGGTTGCAACCGAGCTGCCGCACCGCCTGCGCGCCATTCTTGGCGAGGGCTGCAATCCGCGCGTTATCGTCGTGGAGCGCGGCAACGTCGTCGGCGGGCGTTACAGCGAAGCGCTGCGTGCGGTCATCGGCGAGGCGAGCGACGCGCTGGGCGTGGAATGGCGGCTCGGCGCGGAAGTAGCCGAGGTGAACGAGCAGGGGGTGTTGCTTGCCGACGGAGAACGCATTCCTTCCAGCACGGTGATATGGACGGTTGGCGTACAGGCAAGCCCGCTGACGGCGCAGATTGACGCCCAGCGCGACGGCCAGGGGCGTCTGCACGTCAATGAATATCTTCAGGTTCCCGGCTACGAAGACGTTTTCGCCACCGGCGACGTTGCCCGCGCGGCGACGGACGATAAGGGAAACATCGCGCTGATGACCTGCCAGCACGCCATCATGCTTGGGCGGTTTGTCGGCCACAACGCGGCGGCGTCGCTGCTGGGCTTCGAGCCTTTAACCTATCGCCAGGTGAACTACGTCACCTGCCTTGACCTCGGCGGCTGGGGCGCGGTGTATACGGAAGGCTGGGATCAGCAGGTGAAGCTCACCCGCGCGGAGGCCAAGAAGCTGAAGCTTTCTATTACCAGCGAGCTTATCTACCCGCCGCAGGCCGACCGTAAAATTGCCTTTGAAACCGCAGATCCGTTGGCGGCGTTCGTCTAAGCAGCGGTATGATGCGCGTCAGGATTAAGCATCAGGATGCCATTATGAACGACATTACTTTTTTCCAGCGCTTCGAAGCGGATATTCTCGCGGGCCGTAAAACCATCACGCTGCGCGACGAGGCCGAATCCCACTTCCAGCCGGGGCAGCGCCTGCGGGTCGGGCGCTACGAGGACGACGTTTACTTCTGCACGATTGAGGTAATAAGCGTGGAGCCGGTGCTGTTAAGCGAGCTGACCGACGAGCACGCGCGGCAGGAAAATATGACGCTGGCGCAGCTTAAAGAGGTGATTGGGGAGATTTACCCGGGGCTTAACGAGCTGCACGTTATCTCTTTCGTTCTTGTTTAAGCCCGGCGGCGGATGGCACTTCGTTTATCCGCCCTACGGGATTTCGGTTTTGTAGGTTGAATGGCACATCGTTTATTCGCCCTACGGATTTCGGTTTTTGTAGGTTGGATGGCGCTTCGTTTATTCGCCCTACGGATTTCGGCTTTTGTAGGTTGATGGCACTTCGTTTATTCGCCCTAAGGATTTCGGCTTTTGTAGGTTGGATGGCCCTTCGTTTATCCGCCCTACGATTTTTCGGTTTTGTAGGTTGAATAAGCGTCAGCGCCATCCAACGTCTTTCATCCATCATCCATTTGTAAATCACTGAAACCTCTCCACAACGCGTGGAGAGGTTTTTTTACGTTTTACAGCGAGTTACTCAACGCATCCACCGCGATAATCGCGTTGGCAACGTCGTCACCCGTCAGGTTTGGGTTAAGGTTTTTAAGCGTGTCGCCCTCGCTGTTGGCAAGGGTGCCGATTTTCACCAGATCCTCACGGCTCGCCTTATCGAGATGCAGCTCCTTGAGCGTGGTCGGCATGCCGATGGAGCGATAGAAATGGATGTACTCGGCGATTTCGTCGTCGGAGCGCTGCTCAAGCACCATCTGCGTCAGCGTGCCGTAGGCGACTTTTTCGCCGTGGGTCAGGTGGTGGATATCGCCCTGAATCGCGGTGAAGCCGTTGTGAATGGCGTGCGCGCCCGCAAGCCCCGCGTTCTCAAAGCCCAGCCCGGAAAGCAGGGTGTTGGCTTCAACCACCGCTTCAACCGCCGGGGTGACGACCTTTTGCTTGACCGCCTGGAAGGCGCTGTAGCCGTAGGTGAGCAGCGTTTGCTCGCAGGCCTCGGCGATCGCCATCGCCGCCACGGTCGGCAGGCCGTTAACCATCGACTGCGAGTGTGAATTCTTCACCGCCTGGGCTTCGACGAAGGTTGCCAGGCCGTCGGCAATGCCGGATGCAAACAGGCGAGCGGGTGCCTGAGCGCAAACGCCGGTATCAACGAGCACGAGATCCGGGTTTTTGGTGTAAAAACGATAGGTGTCAAACACGCCTTCATCGGTATAGATCACCGACAGCGCGCTGCACGGGGCGTCTGTGGAAGCTACGGTGGGCACAATCGCCACCGGCGCTTTTAGCTCATCGGCTACGGCCTTGGCGGTATCCAGCGTTTTGCCGCCGCCCAGGCCCACAATCACTTCGCTGCCCGCCTTTTTGGCTACCGCCGCCAGGCGGCTGATTTCATTCCCGGAGGATTCGCCGTTAAAGCGTTCGTAGTGAAGGCCAACGTTCGCCGAATCAAGCGCCGAGCGTACCTTGTCGCCGGTGATTGACCATACCGTATCGTCGGCAATGACGAAGGCGCTCTGGCCCAGTTCCGCAATGTAATCGCCCAGCTCGCCGAGCACGCCCATTCCCTGTACGTATTTACGCGGTGATGAAAAAACGAATTTACTCATAACTGATCTCCCTGATGGTCGTTCTCACTATGAAAATCTCGTCTGGCAATCCCTGTACCGATTGCCGCGCTTTTACCCTAACACAGGTTTCATTCGAAAGTTTGAAAAGGGGCAAAAGCAGGATGCGGGGTGTAAACAAAAAGGAAGGGGGTTGCCCCTTCCTCGATAAGCGTTACCGGCTGGCTTTTTTCAGCATCTGATAAAGCTCATCTTTCAGCCTTAACTTCTCTTTTTTTAGCTGGATGACCTTGTCGTTGTATCCCGTACCCTGGGGGCCCTCCCGGCGCAGAATTTCATGGTCAAGCTGGTTGTGTTTGTCGAACAGGCTGAGGAAGCGTGGATTGGCGGATTTGAGTTCGGTGATCAGTTCACGATATTCAGGAAACATATCAAACCTCCCTGGGACTGTGAGTCGGTGGATGGGTTGTAGGCCGTACTGCTTAATCAAAGCCGTAACCAGTGTAGAGGCGTTGAGCGGCGAAAGTGAAGTTTAGAATCGTATGGGTTTGTCAATTTGCGATCGGGGTAGCGGGACGGCGGCAACGCTTACATTTTAATCATTCACACAGCTTATAAAACCGCAATTTGATAAAGACAGGCGCAATATGATGTGCTAAAACACATGTAAGATATATCATAAACAAACATAAGAGCGCCCTATGACCTCCGAACAAAACAAACCAAAACTGCCTAAACGCGTTAAAAATGAACTTAAATTCCGTGAACTCGCGGTAAAAAGCAAAGAAACCATCGCCGGTTGTTTCTACCGCATCGTATTTTCCGGCGAGCAGCTGGCCGGTTTTTCATCTCAAGGCTTTGACGACCACGTAAAAGTGTTTTTCCCGGACAGCGATGGCCGGCTCAACATGCCGGAAATCACCGACGAAGGCATCGTCTGGGGCGACGGCCCGCGCCCGGTTTCCCGCGACTATACGCCGCTCGCCTTTGACGGCGAACGCAACGAGCTGACGATTGATTTCTATATTCACGACGGCGGCGTGGCCAGCGGCTGGGCGAGCGCGGCGCGGCCGGGCGATACCCTAATGATCGGCGGGCCGCGCGGTTCGCTGGTCATCCCAACCGACTATAGCTGGCAGCTCTATGTGTGCGACGAAAGCGGGCTGCCCGCCGTGCGCCGCCGCCTGCTGTCGCTGCCGGAAGACGTCACGGCGCGCGTGCTGGTGAACAGCCATCACGCTGGAACCGAGTCGTACCTGAGCGAGTTTTCACGCGCCGAGGTGGAGTGGCTCGACGGCGAAGCGGCCATCGCCCAGAAGCTCAGGGCGCTTAACGTCCCGGCGGAAGACTACTTCGTGTGGTTAACCGGCGAGGGCGGCGAAGTGAAGCGCCTGTGCGACGAGCTGCTGGCAGCCCACGCTCTGGACGCCGACTACGTGCGCGCCGTGGCCTACTGGCACAACAAATAGGAGCTGATGATGCGAATTCATCATTTACTGCATACCCGCCACGAAAAGCATGAGCGCCACGGCATTCACGGCGGCCACGGTCGTCACGGCCACGAACAGCAGGGGCAGGAGGGAAAAGGGCGTCACCGTCGCGAAAGGCTGTTTGACGCCCGCGATATCCGCCTGCTAATCCTCAACATTTTGTCCACCAGCGCCGCCCACGGCTACGAGCTGATTAAATCTATCGAAGCGCTGGCGAAGGGCGAATACGTTCCAAGCCCGGGCATTATCTACCCGAACCTGACGCTGCTCGAAGAAACGGGGGCCATTCACGCGGAGGAAAGCACCGGCGGCAAGAAGGTCTGGCAGCTGACGGACGAAGGGAAAGCGAGCCTTGAAAAGCAGCGCGACGAGGTGGACGCCGTTATTAGCCGCCTCGAGTCGCTTGGCGTGCTCGGCGATAACCGCCGCATTCCCGAAGTTCAGCGGGCTGTCCACAACTTCAAAACGGCGCTCAATACCAAACTCGGCAAGGGCGAGCTGTCTAAAGAGACGCTTTACAAAATTATCGACACCCTCGATCAGGCCGCAAAAGACATCGAACGCAGCTGATAAAGTGTAAAACTCACCCGTCGTCCCGCCCGGGACGACATAAAACTCTGGCTATTACCCTATTTTCTGCTGAATACCTGCACAATAATTATAAAGTTTTTCCCTCAAACGCCGACAAACATTATGTATCTGTTGCTAAATGAATGGGAAAGCATGTTAAATCGTATAAAAGTCGTCACCAGTCTATTATTTGTACTGGCATTATTCGGGATTTTACAATTAACGTCCGGCGGTTTGTTCTTTAACGCCCTGAAAAGTGACAAGGAAAATTTTACCGTTCTACAAACTATCCGCCAGCAGCAATCCACGCTTAACGGCAGTTGGGTCGCGCTGCTGCAAACCCGTAACACCCTGAACCGCGCCGGTATCCGTTACATGATGGATACCACCAACACCGGCAGCGGCTCCACCGTCAATGAACTCATGCAAATCGCCAGCACGTCCTTAAAGCGTGCCGAAGAGCAGTGGGCGGCCTATGAAGCCCTGCCGCGCGACCCGCGCCAGAGCGACCAGGCAACCCAGGAGATCAAACGCAATTACGACATCTACCACAACGCGTTAGCCGAGCTAATCCAACTGCTGGGCGCGGGGAAAATTAACGATTTCTTCGACCAGCCGACGCAGAAGTATCAGGATGGCTTTGAACAGCAATACGTCAGCTACCTCGAGCAGAACGACCGCCTGTATCAGCTGGCCGTGGACGACAACAACAGCTCCTACAACATGGCAATCTGGATCCTGATGACGATCCTGATCGCGGTGCTGGTGGTGATTGTTATCGTCTGGCTGGGCATTAAAACGACGCTTATCGCGCCGCTGAACAGCCTGATTGCCAGCATCCGCCATATCGCCGGTGGCGATCTGGTGCGGAAAATCGAAGTGGAAGGCACTAACGAAATGGGCCAGCTGGCGGACAGCCTGCGCAATATGCAGGCCGAGCTTGTCAGCACCGTGGGCGACGTGCGTAACGGCGCGAACGCGATTTACAGCGGCGCGAGCGAAATCTCCATCGGCAATAACGATCTGTCCTCCCGTACCGAGCAGCAGGCGGCTTCTTTAGAAGAAACCGCGGCCAGCATGGAACAGCTGACGGCCACCGTTAAGCAGAACGCCGAGAACGCCCGCCAGGCGAGCCAGCTTGCGTTAAGCGCCTCTGAAACCGCGCAGAAGGGCGGCAAAGTGGTGGATAACGTCGTGCGTACCATGAACGACATTGCCGGGAGTTCGAAGAAAATCGCTGATATTACCAGCGTTATCGACGGCATTGCCTTCCAGACGAACATTCTGGCGCTGAACGCTGCGGTTGAAGCCGCCCGCGCCGGTGAGCAGGGCCGTGGTTTTGCGGTGGTAGCGGGCGAAGTGCGTAACCTCGCGCAGCGCAGCGCCCAGGCGGCCAAAGAGATCAAGGGTCTTATCGAAGACTCGGTTAACAAGGTCGATACCGGCTCTACGCTGGTGGAAAGCGCCGGTGAAACCATGGACGAAATCGTCAATGCCGTCACCCGCGTTACCGACATCATGGGCGAAATCGCCTCTGCGTCCGACGAGCAGAGCCGCGGTATCGACCAGGTTGGCCTGGCCGTTTCCGAAATGGACCGCGTCACCCAGCAGAACGCCGCGCTGGTGGAAGAGTCTGCGGCCGCAGCGGCCGCGCTTGAAGAGCAGGCCAGCCGCCTGACGCAGGCCGTTTCCGTGTTCCGCATCACGCACGACGGCGTGAAAGAAACCCGCGAGCTGAAAACGCCGAAGCTGACCGCATCCACGCCTGCACCCCGCAAGCCCGCGCAGGCCAGCACCACCGATGAGAATTGGGAAACTTTCTAAGCGCTGAACATTTCTCGACAATAATTTAAGGGCTGCATATGCAGCCCTTATTGCTATTTTTGGCACTTAAGAGTCGCATATAAAGCTCTTAACTTCATGTGATACCCACTCCTTCCGTGCTATAATAAGAGCTTCAAACGCAACCCTTAACCCCTATTTTTACGCATAAGAGGTGCATACGTGGCTCTTAACCTCTATACCGAAACCGAACTGCTTGCCGAACTGGGCAACCGCCTGCGCGACCAGCGTCTGCGCCGTAACCTGCTGCAAAAAACGCTGGCCGAAAAAGCGGGGATATCCGTATCGGCGTTAAAAAAGCTCGAAGGACAGGGCAGCGGCTCGCTTGAAAACTTTATGAAGGTCGTTTACGCCCTGCGGCTGGAAAAGGAGCTTCAGCCGCTGTTTGCGCTCCGGCCGCTGACCATCGCGCAGATGGAAGCCATGCAGGAACCCACCCGCCAGCGCGCCCGCCGCACCGTGCGTAAAAAGGAGAAAACGGCATGAACTACCAACCGTTGCGCAGAGTGGAAATTATCTATCGGGGGTGGGGCGAAGCGTGGCCGCTGGGCACGCTTGCCGAAGGCACCGCGCGGGGCCGCTGGCTGTTTGAGTACAGCCCGCAGGCGCAGGAGCGCGGCATTGAGTTTTCCCCCCTCCAGCTGCCCTTAGGTGGAGAAACCTTCGCCGATTTTGAAAGCCATCAGGAAGGGCTGCCCGGCTTTCTGGCGGACTCCCTGCCGGACGGCTGGGGAAGGCTGCTGATGGACCGGCTGCTGCGGCGCAACCGGCTGGAGCCCGCGCGCGTTTCGGTTCTCGACCGGCTGGCCCTGCTCGGCGAAGACACGATGGGCGCGCTGACCTACCGCCCGCTGCTCAGCCTGCCGGACAAAAAAGAGGATGAGCACAACATTCAGAGCCTTTTGGAACTCGCCCAGGAGGTGCGCCAGGAGGTTGCGGGCCAGCATTCCGAAGCCCTGCGCGAACTGGTGCGGCTTGGCGGCTCCCCGCACGGCGCGCGGCCGAAAGCCGTGGTGGAATACAACGCGCAGAGCGGCGAAATGGCAACCGCGCCGTTTACCGGCAGTGAACCCTGGCTGGTGAAATTCCCCTCGGCCCAGGAGGCGAGCTGGGTCTGCGCGCTCGAAGAGGTATACGCTCGGCTGGCGCGGCTTGCGGGCATAGATTTCCCTGCCAGCGGCTACTTCCCGCTGGACGACGGTCTGGCCGCCTTTGGCGTTCGCCGCTTCGACCGCCGCAACGGCATGCGTATTCCCGTCCTCAGCATGGCCGGTGCGCTGCACGCTGATTTTCGGCTACCGAGCCTCGATTATACGGATGTTCTCCGGGCGACCAGCCTGATCACGCGCAGCGTCAGCGAAAGGGAATGCCAGGCGCGGCGCATGGTATTCAACGTGCTGATGAACAACCGTGACGACCACGCGAAAAACTTCTCGTTTATCCTCAACGAAGAAAGCGAGTGGCAGGTTTCCCCGGCCTACGATCTCACCTTCCAGGACGGGCCGGGCGGCGAGCATCAAACGGCGGTGCAGGGTCACGGCGCGGGGATTACGCGCACCCTGCTGCTGAAGGCGGCGCAGAGCGCCAGCATTAATGCGAACGTGATGAATGCCATTATTGACGAGGTAGCGGAAGTCGCGAGCGGTTTTACCGCTGTGGCTCAAGATCTGGCCGAGGCCATTCCGCGCGAAGAGATTCGACGGGTGGCCGGGCGCATTGATCAAAACCTCAACGGGCTGCTCAGGTAGCCCATTCCCTCATAAAACCTGCGGCTATGCTTTGCCGGTTTTTAACTAACCAAATGTAAATTAATTGTTTCACGGCGGCGTCACGACACTCTATTAATGACGGTATGTTAATTAAATCGAGTGCGTGATATGTCCTATCGAATCAGCCTGCTGGATAAAAGCCCGGTCGCCGACAATGAAACCCCTGCGGATGCGCTCCAGCACACGCTAAGCCTTGCGCAACAGGCGGAAAGCTGGGGTTATCACCGTTTCTGGATCGCCGAACACCACAACACCTCACGTCTGGCAAGCCCGTCGCCCGAACTGCTCATCGCCTGGATTCTGGGGCAGACGCGCCGTATTCGCGTCGGCTCCGGCGGCGTGATGCTGCAGCACTACAGCCCTTACAAAGTGGCGGAAAACTTCAACCTGCTGGCGTCCATCGCGCCGGGCCGCGTCGACCTTGGCGTCGGCAAAGCGCCGGGCGGCCTGCCGCTGTCTACCCGCGCGCTGCAAAGCGGGCTGCATCAGGATGAGAAAGGATCGTTTGCCGACCAGCTGGCTCAGCTGGATAACTGGCTGTCGCTGCCTGCCGCGCCGGATGACGAAGAGGCGCTGCGCGCCACGCCCGTCCCGCAGCACGGCGCCGGTCGTTTTCTGCTGGGCGCAAGCCGTGAAAGCGCGCTGCTGGCGGCGCAGTTAGGCTGGGAGTTTGTCTTTGCCGCCCACCTTAACGGCGATAAAGCCCTGCTGGCCGACGTGCTGAAAACCTGGCGCGAACACGGCCAGCGCGACGTTATCGTGGCGGTGCAGGTTATCGTCGCTAAAACGGCGGCGCAGGCGGACGCGCTGGCAGAGCAGGTGCAGATCTGGGGCGTCGAGCTGGAAAACGGCCAGCGCGTAAGCGTAGGCAGCGAAGCGCAGGCCCACGCCTTTGCGCACCAGGCGGGCAGCCCGGCAAAACGCATCGAACGCCGCGAGCCGTCGCTGCTCAAAGGCACCGCCGAAACCGTTCACGCGGGGCTTGCCGCCCTGCAGCAAGAGTTCGGCATCCACGAATTTATTATCGATACCCCCATCGCCGAACCTCAGGCGCGCGGCCTGTCGCTGCGCCTGCTGGCGGGCAGCCGTCCGACGCCTGCCGTCGCCGAGTTTGTCGCCGAACATGAAGCCTGGTAAGGGGACGCGAATGGCACTGGCAGAACGATTGATTGACTGGCGGCGCGAGCTGCATCAGCACCCGGAGCTTTCCGGGCAGGAAGTGGAAACCACCGCGCGTATTCGTCACTGGCTGGAGGACGCGGGCCTGCGCCTGCTGCCTTATCCGCTGCACACGGGCGTGGTGGCCGAAGTGGGTAAAGGCGATAAGGTGATTGCGCTGCGGGCGGACATCGACGCGCTGCCCATTGACGAGGCCAGCGGCGTGGCGTTTAGCTCAACGCGTCCGGGCGTAATGCACGCCTGCGGGCACGACGTTCACAGCAGCGTCATGCTGGGTGCCGCGCTGCTGCTCAAGGATCACGAAAAGCAGCTGCCGGGCAGGGTGCGCATCATTTTTCAACCGGCGGAAGAGAACTTCACCGGGGCGAAGGCGGTGATTAAAGCCGGAGCGCTGGAGGGCGTAAGCGCCATTTTTGGCATGCATAACGAGCCGGGGCTGCCCGTGGGATCGTTCGCCACCCGAGGCGGGGCGTTTTACGCCAACGTCGATCGCTTCATTATCCGCATCAGGGGAAAAGGCGCACACGCGGCGCGCCCGCACGAGGGCAACGACGCCATCGTGCTGGCAAGCCAGCTGGTGAGCGCCCTACAGTCCGTCGCCAGCCGCAATATCAACACGCTGGATTCGGTGGTGGTCAGCGTGACGCGCATCCAGGGCGGCAATACCTGGAACGTGCTGCCGGAAACGGTGGAGCTGGAGGGTACGGTGCGCACCCATCAGCCGGACGTGCAGCGGCGGGTGGAAAAGCGCATTCGCGAACTGGCGGACGGTTTTGCCGCCGCGTTCGGCGCGCAGATCGACGTGGAATGGTTTGCCGGGCCAACCACCCTGGTGAACGATGAGAAATGGGCGGCGTTCGCCACCCGCGTTGCGCGCGACGTCGGCTATCACACCCAAACCGCCGACGTGCACATGGGCGGCGAGGATTTCGCGGTGTATCTCAAAACCGTTCCCGGCGCGTTTGTCAGCATCGGCAGCGCGAGCGTATATGGCTTACACCACCCGGCGTTTAATCCTGACGAAGCGCTGATTGAAGGCGCGGCGCGCTATTTCGCCTCGCTCGCCGAACAGGCCTTACTGGAAAACTAACCCAATCGTGACCCCTGGGGAATAACGCCCCGGGCATCGTGCGCCCTGAAGATGAGGAAATAAAATGTCTGAACAACGACAGCTGCGGCTTGGCACTATATTACACGGCGCATCCGGAAATATGTCCGCATGGCGACATCCCGCCGCCGTGGCCGACGCGAGTATTAATTTTGAGTTTGTCAAAGAGACCGCCAGAAAGGCCGAAGAGGGCAAGCTCGACTTTCTGTTTGTCGCCGACGGCCTCTATATTAACGAGAAATCCATTCCGCATTTTCTTAATCGCTTCGAGCCGCTGACGTTATTATCGGCGCTGGCGAGCATTACCAGCCGCTTAGGCCTGGTCGGCACGCTGTCCACCTCTTACAGCGAGCCTTTCACCGTGGCGCGCCAGTTCGCAAGCCTCGACCACTTGAGCCACGGCCGCGCGGGCTGGAACGTGGTGACGTCGCCGCTGGAAGGCTCGGCGAAAAACTTCTCTCGCGATAAGCACCCGGAACACGCGCTGCGCTATCGCATTGCGGATGAATATCTCGACGTTGTGAAAGGCCTGTGGGATTCCTGGGAAGAGGACGCCTTTATTCGCGATAAGGAAAGCGGCCGGTTCTTTGACGCAAATAAACTGCACGCCCTGAATCACCACGGCGATTTCTTTAAGGTCGCCGGGCCGTTAAATATCGGCAGAACGCCGCAGAGTAGGCCGATTATCTTTCAGGCCGGCGCGTCGGACGACGGTAAGAAATTAGCGGCGCGCCACGCTGACGCGATATTTACCCATCACGAAACGCTGGAAGAAGCGCAGCACTTTTATCGCGATGTAAAAAGCCAGCTGGCAAACCACGGCCGCCGGGCCGACGAGCTGCATATTTTCCAGGGCGTGAGCGTCATCGTGGGCAAAGACGCTGAGGACGTGGAAAACCAGTATCAGACCACCGCCGCGCTGGTCTCCGTTGAGGATGCGCTTAACTACCTGGGCCGCTACTTTGAACACCACGACTTTAGCCAGTACGCGCTTGACGCGCCGTTCCCCGACATCGGCGATTTAGGCCAGAACAGCTTTCGCAGCACCACCGACGAAATCAAACGCAACGCCCGCGAGCGCGGTCTGACCCTGCGCCAGGTGGCGCTGGAAGCCGCCTCGCCGCGCCCGCGCTTTGCCGGAACGGCGCAGGAGGTTGCCGACGGGCTTCAGCGGTGGTTTGAAACCTACGCCGCCGACGGCTTCATTATTCAGGGCGGCACGCCGGATACCTTCCCGCGCTTTGTGGATGAAGTGGTTCCTGTGCTCCAGGCACGCGGGCTGTTCCGCCGTGAATATCCCGGCACTACGCTGCGCGAAAGCCTGGGCCTGTCCGCCCCGGTGAATCAGTACACACAACGATAATTTAAAGAGAACCCGCTATGCAGAAAACATCGCTACTGTTGGCCATCGCTCTGGCCTTTGCACCCGCCGCCGTGCTGGCGCAGGACGTCACGATCAACGGCGCGGGCGTAAGCCTTGAAGCCAACAAAAATCCGCTTAATACCGCGAAGAATCCGCAGGCCATTGCGGCGCTGCCAAAAGACTATCGCTTTGCCGTGCCGGGGAAATTTACCGTGGCGGTTGCCGCGCTGAACTCGCCGCCGCTCACCGTCTTCGCCGACGATAACAAAACGCTGCTCGGCAGCGAGGTGGACATCGCCCGCCTGGTTGCCGACAGCCTCGGCCTCGAGCTGAACGTGGTGCCAACCTCGTGGGAAGACTGGCCGCTCGGCGTCACCTCCGGCAAGTACGACGCGGCCATCAGCAACATCACCGTCACCAAAGAGCGCAAAGAGAAGTTCGACTTCGCCACCTACCGCAAGGACTCCCTCGGTTTTTACGTGAAGTCGACCAGCCCGATTAAGGCCATTGAGAAGGCCGAGGATATCGCCGGGCTGCGCATTATCGTTGGCTCCGGCACCAACCAGGAATCCATCCTGCTGGCGTGGAACGCGGAAAACCAGAAGAAGGGCCTCAAGCCGTTCATTCCGGTTTATACCAAAGATGATGCCGCCCAGACGCTGGCGATTCAGTCCGGGCGCGCCGATGCCTTCTTTGGCCCGAACGTCATCGGCGCGTGGAAAGCGGCGCTGACCGGTAAAACCCGTCTGGTCGGCAGCGTGGACGGCGGCTGGCCGAAGGCGGCGCACATCGCCGTGACGCTGAAAAAGGGCGGCGGCCTCGTTGCGCCGGTTCAAACGGCGCTAAACGGCGTAATCAAGAACGGCGACTACGGCAGGGTGCTGAGCCGCTGGGGAGAAAGCGTCGAGCAAATTCCCGCCTCTGAAATCAACCCCGCCGGGCTTGGGGACTAAGGAGAACGCGATGAACGAACGATTTCGTGATGTTTCCCCGGAAGCGCCGGAGCTTGCGCCGATAATCAGCGGCCTGTTTGGCGAGTATGCGGCGCGCTACGGGGACTACTTTTCCCGCGATGCGGAGGTTGAGCTTACCGAATGGTATCTGCCGCCGCAGGGCCTGTTTATCGTGCTGGAGCGCGACGGCGAGATTATCGCAACCGGTGCCTACAAGCCGTTTGACGAAGAGACCGCCGAGCTTAAGCGCATCTGGACGCATGCCGCCTTGCGCAAGCAGGGGCTGGCCGGGCGCATCGTCCAGGAGCTGGAAAGAAGGGCGCTGCTGGCGGGCTACGGCAACGTTTATCTGACCACCGGGTTCCGCCAGCCGGAGGCGGTGAAGCTTTATCTCAGCCAGGGCTACGCGCCGCAGTTTGATATACACCGCGATCCGGAGGAGTACAGCGTCGAGCCGTATGACGGCCGCCTGCGCTTCATCAAGCAGCTCGCGAACGACCAGCGCAAAACCGCGTGAGGACATAACATGACGACTCCCTCAACCATCAAAGTTGTTCCGGCACGCTACCCGCTACGCACCGTTGGCGCGCTGGTGGCGCTGTTCGTGCTGGCGATCGTTATTCAGTCGGTTGCCTTTAACCCGCGCTGGGAATGGGGCGTGTTCGCGCGCTGGTTCTTTGACCCGGTGATTCTGGAAGGGCTGGCGCAGACCCTGCTGCTGACGCTTATCGGCACCGTGCTGAGCGTGGTGCTCGGCGGCATGCTGGCGCTGGCGCGGCTGTCGTCGTCCTGGCTGCTTAATTCGCTGGCGTGGGGCTATATCTGGCTGTTCCGCTCGCTGCCGCTGATCGTGGTGCTGATTATTCTCTACAACTTCTCGTACCTGTACGACACGCTGTCGCTCGGCATTCCGTTTACCGATATCAGCTGGGGCAGCTATGAAACCATCAACGTGCTCGGGCAGTTTTCAACGGCGGTGGTTGGGCTTACGCTGGTGCAGAGCGCCTATACCGCAGAGATTATTCGCGGCGGCTTTCTGGGCGTAGACCACGGGCAGTACGAGGCGGCGGCTGCGTTAGGCCTACCGGCCTGGCGGCGCACCGTGCGCATTATATTGCCGCAGGCGCTGCGCACTATTTTACCGGCGGGCTTCAACGAAATTATCAGCCTCGCCAAGGGTACGGCGATGGTTTACGTGCTGGCGATGCCGGAGCTGTTCTACACCATCCAGATGATCTACAACCGCACCCAGGAAGTGATCCCGCTGCTGATGGTGGGGGCGGTGTGGTATCTGGCGATCACCAGCGTCCTGTCGCTGATTCAGCACGTTGTTGAACGCTGGCTTGCCCGCAGCGAACGCCGCTCGGCTATCAACCCGCAAAGCAGCGCCCGCACCCTTTCGTCAGCCCAGCCTGCGTTACAGGCTCAGGAGGCCGTTCATGCACCCGTCCGTTGAAAGACCCGGCCATATTTCCATTACCGGCGTCAGCAAATACTTTGGCCGCCACAAGGCGCTGGATAACGTTTCCCTCGAGCTGCCGCCCGGCTCGGTGACGGTGATCCTCGGGCCGTCCGGTTCCGGGAAATCTACCCTGCTGCGCGCCATCAACCATCTTGAGCGCGTCGACGAGGGCTTTATTCAGATTGACGGCGACTATATCGGCTACCGTCTGCAGGGCGACCGGCTCTATGAGCTCAAGGAGAAGGAGATCCTGCGCCAGCGCGTTAACGTCGGCTACGTGTTCCAGAACTTCAACCTGTTCCCGCATCTGACGGTGCTGGAAAACCTGATTGAGGCGCCCATCGCCCATAAACAGCTCAACCGCAAAGCGGCTATCGAGCGGGCCTATGAGCTGCTTGACGTGGTTGGGCTGCGCAACAAGGCGGACGCCTGGTCGCGCCATCTTTCCGGCGGGCAGCAGCAGCGCATCGCCATAGCCCGCGCCCTGGCGCTGCGCCCGCGCGTGATGCTGTTTGACGAGCCGACGTCGGCGCTTGACCCGGAGCTGGTGGGCGAAGTTCTCGACGTCATCAAGAAGCTCGCCCGCTCCGGCACGACGCTCGTCGTCGTCACCCACGAGATCGGCTTTGCCCGCGAGGTGGCCGACAAGGTGGTGTTTATGGTCGACGGCAAAATCGTCGAGCAGGGCAGCAGCGACGAGGTGCTCAACCGGCCGCAGCACGGCCGTACCCGACAGTTTTTATCCAAAGTGCTGTAAGGAGCGCAGATGAAATCAGGAGCACTGGCGCTGATGCTGTTCAGCGCCGCGACGTTCGCACGGGACGGCATTGATTTGCAGGCCAACGAGCAGCCGATCCACACGGCGAAGAATCCGCAGGCCATCGGTAAAATCCCGCCCGCGTTTAGGTTCGTCGAACCGGGCACGCTGACGGTGGCAATTTCGGCGCTCAATTCGCCGCCGCTGGCGATGCTGGCAAGCGACAACAGAACGCGGATCGGCAGCGACCCGGATATCGCCCGCCTGCTGGCCGATAGCCTCGGCCTTAAGCTAAAGCTGGTGCCGACCGCGTGGGAGGACTGGCCGCTCGGCATTACCTCCGGGCGCTACGACGTGGCGCTGGTCAATATTGCGGTGACCGAGCAGCGTAAAGAGAAGTTCGACTTTGCGACCTATCGCGTGGATTCGCTGGCGTTTTCCGTCAAGGCCGGGAGCGAGATTAAATCGATTAGCGGGCCGGAAGACGTAGCGGGGCTGCGGGTTATCGTCGGCTCGGGCACTAACCAGGAGAAAATCCTGCTCGGCTGGAATGAACAAAACCAGCGGGCGGGGCGCAAACCCGCACTGCCGATTTACCTGACGGACGATGCCTCCGGCAATCTCTATATTCAGTCAGGCCGGGCAGACGTGTTTTTCGGCCCGCAAAGCGTGTCGGCTTATAAGGCAGCGCTGACCGGGAAAACCCGCGTTGTTGGCTTAGGGCCGAAGAAAGCCTTCGTTGCCACAACGACCAAAAAGGGCAACGGGCTGGTCTATGCGCTGCAGGCCGCGTTAGACGGCGCGGCAAAAAGCGGCGAGTATCAACAGGTGCTGGCGCGCTGGGGAGAAAAGGGCGAAGAGGTTGCGGCTTCAGAGGTGAATCCACCGGGGATTACCTATCCTTAGGGAGCGCAAAACCCTTCACCAGGAATATTTATCGCTCATCAGATCTCGGAGGCCTTTGTTATTGGACAGCGGGACGTCCAGAGCCTGGTCAATGGCCTGATATTGTTCAGCGGTGACGATTAGGTGATTCTCAAGATGTTTGGCTCCTGAGATATAAATTCGCGGCGTCACCCCGGACAGCTTCTTAAAGAAGGCGATAAACGCGCTGTCGCTGGCAAAGCCCAGCTCGCCTGCGGTAAACGACAGGCTTTGGCCGGTCGCCAGCAGCTCGATGGCCTTCAGAAAACGCCACTGCTGCCGCCACTGCTGGTAGCTCAGGCCCGTTTGCTGAATAAAGATCCTGCTGATGGTCTTTTCACTTGCGCCAACTTTTCCCGCCAGCTCGTTAAGCAGCGGGGGCAGCGCGTCGCCGGTAAAGTGGCTTAAACGCCTGTCCGTGGGCAGCCGCAGGATCATCGGCTCCTGACAGGCGGCGTGAAGCTCGTCGAGGCAAACCGCAAGCAGGTTTGAACCAGCCCCATGCCGCCAGTCGGTATTGAAATCCGACAGCGCGATGCGTTCCAGCACGGCGTTAAGCAGGGGGTTGGCGTTCAGCACCGCGACGTCCTTCGGCAGCAGCTCCACGTATTGCGCGTTCAAATAGATTGAGCGATACCCCACCACGTCTTTCATCTCTGCCCGGTGCGGCGTATGCGGTGGGATCCACGCGATGCGCGTAGGCGGCAGCATGCACAGCTTTTCCGCAAGCGTAATCCGCACGCAGCCGCTTTCGCTAAACAGCAGCTGGCCCATCGCGTGCCGGTGCGTGCCCGAGTCGTGTTCGGCAAGCTCGGCGGCAATGCCGACCAGCGGCAGGTGCATGCGGTCGGGGTTAAAATCTGCGTCTGCTTTTATCCATGCCATAGGTTGTCCGATATGCGCTATTGAATGTCCTGATGATTGTAATGGGACAGAGTTTGCCGTGCTACTTTTGCGCCTCAAAAACACGAGGACAAAAGAGTGAATATTAAGATCGGGCTTGCGCTGCTGACCGCCCTAATGATGTTTCCGCAGATCGTTGAAACTATCTATAGCCCCGCGCTGCCGGATATTGCCATTGCCTATCGGGTGAGCGCGGAACAGGCCGGGCAGACGCTTTCGCTGTACTTCTTCGCCTTCGCGCTGGGCGTGGTGGTTTGGGGGCGGCTTTGTGATATCTGCGGGAGAAGGCCCGCCGTGCTGCTGGGGCTGCTTATCTATGGAGTGGCTTCGCTCCTTGCGCTGACGTCGGAAAATTTTCACCTGCTGCTGGTGGCGAGGATGCTCGCGGCCTTTGGGGCGGCGGTGGGATCGGTATGCACACAGACGATCCTGCGGGATACCTTTAGCGGCCAAAGGCTTGCGCAGGTGTTTTCGGTGATGGGCGTTGCGCTCGCCGTAAGTCCGTTAATCGGCATGCTGGCCGGGTCGGCATGCATTTATTTCTTCGGCTACCGGGGCGTGTTTGCGGGACTTGCGCTTCTGGCGGCGCTGCTGCTGGGCTGGGCGGCGCTAAGATTACCCGAGTCCCGCCCGCGAACCGTTGCGCCGGTGTCCATGCTCAAAACGCTGGGGGCCATGCTAAAAGACCGCCATATCTGGCGCACCGCTTTGCTGGTGGCCCTGTTCAACCTGAATCTTTTTAGCTATTACCAGCTTGCGCCTTTTGCCTTTCAGCAGCTGGGATACGCGCCGGAAATCTTCGGCTACAGCGGGGCGATCCTGGCGCTGGGCGCAGGGGGCGGAGCGTGGCTGAACAAATCGCTGCTTAAGCGCGGCGTGTCCAGCGAAAGGCTTATACGGCTGGCGGTAGCGATGTCGCTGTTCGGTGGCATCGCCGTGACGCTTCTTTTGCACTTGCAAACCGCGTCCTTTGTGCTGGCCGAAATGCTTATCGTGATGGGCTTTGGCATCGCCATCCCGAATATTCTCTCTGCCGCGCTGGTGGATTACGCCGAACTCAGGGGCACGGCGGGGGCAATTTTGGGACTGTTTTATTACGTCCTGCTGGGCAGCGGGCTGGTATTCGCAGGCTGGCTGCAGCATCTGGGATGGGTGGCGACGGGGAGCAGCGCGGTTGCGCTGCTGTTGACGCTACGGCGTGCGGTCAGGCCAGCAGAACCTGGCTGATAAAGCCCTGAATATCGTCGATAGCCTGTTTGCGGGCGAGCGGGGCGCTGTCGATGATCAGCTGGTCTGAATAGCCGTTGAGCAGTGCGCCAAGCTGGCGGGTTACGCGCCTGACGTCGGTTTGCCGGAAGACGCCGCTGCTGATGCCCGCTTCGATAATGCCCGCCAGCAGCGCGTCCCATTTTTCGGTCAGCAGCAGGGCGAAGTCCGCGTAAACCTTGTTGTGTACCGCGAGCCGCCACAGCGAACCGTACAGCTCCCATACCGCGTCCGCGCGGTCAGGCAGATAATCTTCAATCAGCACGTTCAGGCCCTGTTCGGGCGGCAGCGCGGTTGCCTTTTGCGTGAAGGTTGCAAGCTCGGCGTACATGAATTTGGAGAAAGCCTCGAGGCACAGCGTCTGCCAGTCCGGGAAGTAGTGATAGATGTGGCTGCGCGCGATGCCGACCCGTTCGGTCAGCTCGCGCGTGGTCACTTTTTCGACGCCTTTTTCGGTAAACAGGCTGATGGCGGCATCCAGAATTTTTTCCTTCAGCTCCGTCGCTTTCTCTTTCATGTCGTTGCCTTTTTTATGCCGGGGTTGCCGAACCGCTGAGCGAGCGCCCAACGGTAGCAGGCATTGCGGCAGATGTTAACCCACTTCCGGCAAAAGGCCGGTGGCAATCAGCGCCTGGATGATAATCACCCCGATACCGCAGGCGAAGACCAGCAGCAGCAGCGGCCTGCCGCCCGCGACCCGGTAGCCTGGGGTTTGATGATCCTGACGGCTTTTCCACACCAGCAGCGAAGGGATAATCAGCGCCAGAATCGCGAGAGCAACGCCCGCATAGCCCAGCGCCATCACGAAGCCCTGCGGGTAAAACAGCGCGAACACCAGCGGCGGAATAAACGTCATCAGCCCGGTTTGCGCGCGGCCCGAAGCCCTGCGGTTGCGCTGGAACAGATCGCCCAGGTAATCAAACAGGCCGAGGGAAACGCCCAGGAACGAGGTCGCCAGCGCCAGATCGGCAAACAGGTGAACCGCCAGCTCAACGTGCGGCGTTGCCACCACCTGGCGTACGGCCTGCAGCAGCCCATTTAGGCCAGAATGTTCCGCCATCAGCGTGCCGAACACGCCGGAATCAATGGCGCCAAGCGTTGCCAGCTGCCAGAAAATGTACGCCACCAGCGGGATCGCGCTGCCGGTGATAAACACCCAGCGCAGCTTGCGCAGGTCGCCGTTCAGGTAGCTGACGATGCTCGGCACGCTGCCGTGGAAGCCAAAGGAGGTAAAAATCACCGGAATGGCGGACAGGGCGAGGCCTTTTTCAATCGGTAGGGTGAGTAAATTCGTGTGGTGAATGTGCGGCATCATCAGCGCCAGCATCACGACCAGCAGAATGATTTTGGCGCTGAACAGCACGCGGTTGAACATATCCACCATGTGCGTGCCGACGCAAACCACGCCACCGGCAACCAGCGTAAACAGCAAAACGCCGGTCGTCGCGGAAATGTTGGTGGACAGCCACTGGCTGAGGCTGGCGGCGAGCAGTTCACCCGCGCCGCTGATGTAGGCGGCGGTCAGCGCGTACATCAAAAACAGCATGCTAAAGCCGGTCAGCCACTGGCCGGGGCGGCCAAGATAGCGGCGGGCGAGAGTGCCAAGGCCAGTGTCCGCCGAGACGTGCTGGTAAACCTCAACCAGCAGCAGCGCGGTGTAGCACATCAGCCCCCACAGGCCGAGCAGCAGAAGCAGGGTTACGCCAAAGCCCACGCCCGCAGAGGCCAGCGGCATCGCCAGCATTCCTGCGCCAATGGTGGTGCCAGCCACGATAAAGATACTGCCAAGAGTGCGATTCTTCACGCTTCCCTCTGATTTTACGTTTTTATAAGCGACATTGTGCCGCGCAGGGTAAGGGAAAACGCTGAGGGCGTCAAATCAGAGTTACGCTGGCTGTAATGAAAAATTTACAAGAGACTCATCCGTTAATTTGCCTTGCGAGCGCCAGATATGCCTGCACGCCGCCGCCGCTTTCCTCTTTACGACTGACCAGCATCAGGTTAGCGGCAAGCTCTGACGACTCCAGCCTGCGATAGACCACGCCGGGGATTGATACCTGAGCGAGCGGTGCGGGAACCAGCGCCAGGCCAAGCCCGGCGGCCGCCATCGCCAGAACGCTGAGCGTGCTGGAAATACGATGGGTAATCTTCGGCTCATGCCCGAGCAGCCGGTGCAGGGTTTCGGCTAAAAAGGTGTCGTTATCGTTGGTGGAGTAGAAGATCAGCGGTTCGCCTGCGAGCAGATCGACGCTCAGCGTTTCGCGGTGGGAAAGAGGGTGCGCATCGGACATGGCAACAACCCTTTCCCACTCGCCGACGCATTCATAGTTAAGCGCGGCGCTGTGCGCGGCGCGGTAGTCCGGCATATAGCCGACGTCCAACAGCCCGCTGAGAATGGCGTCGTTTTGCAGGTGCGGGGCCATTTCCTGGACTATCAGCTCCGCATCCGGGTATGTCTCGCGAAAAAGCCGCATGTCGTCGATCAGCCTGCCGCTGAACACCGCATTCCCGGCGAAGCCAATCCTCACCCGGCCCGTTTCACCGCGCAATGCTCTTTCCACGGTCAGCCGCGCGTGTTCAACCTGTTCCAGAGTGCGCCTCGCTTCGGTTTGCAGCAGCAGGCCCGCTTCGGTCAGCTCAACGCGGCGGCTGGAGCGGGTAAACAAAGGCCCGCCCAGCTCCTCTTCCAGCGCTTTAATCTGCATGCTTAAGGCAGGCTGAACGATGTGCAGGCGCTCGGCCGCGCGGCCGAAATGCTGCTCCTCGGCAACGGCCAAAAAGTAGCGCAGGTGGCGTAATTCCATACTTCCTCTATTAATCATTAAATATGATGGATCGGTCATATCTATCTATTTGAGTTTACCTGCATGGCGAATCAAACTGAAGCACATCAAAAAACAGGAGTGACACCATGCAACATCAACTCGCAGACCGCCAGCAGCTCAACGACCTGATGCTCGGCTGGATCCACCGCGACCTTAGCCAGTGGGACGCGCTGCGCAATCTTTTCCACCCTGATGGCACCATTGAAGTCACCTGGTTTGAAGGGCTGGCAAGCGACTTTGTGGACGGTTCAATGCGCATGGGCGGGTCAGACGTGCGCACAAAACACGTCATTACCGCGCCGGTGGTCACCTTTAACGCCAGCGGCACGAAGGCGATTCTTGAAACCAACGCGATGATTATTGCCGAGAACGTGAAGCTCAATCTCGGCTGCGAATGCCACAACCGCTTTTACGATATGGCCGAAAAGCGCGACGGCGAGTGGAGGCTGTTCAGACGTCAGACCGTTTATGACATGGGGCTATTTACCTTCCCGCTAGGCCCGGTCGAAATAGATAAGGCGCAGGTGATGAAATACCCGCGTGAATATGCGGCGCTGGCCTATATCCTCGAAAAAAGCGGCTTCCCGGTTAAGCGCGTATTTGCCACGCGCGGCAGCGAGCTGGAACAGCGCATGAAGGCCGAAGGGCAGGCGTGGCTGGGGCTTTAATACTGACCGTTAACTAAAAGGGATTTTATGAAAAGATCGCAAACGGGCGGGCCGCCGATCGCCGATGAGGTTTTAAGGGAAGAAGTCGTGACGCGGGGTGGCACCGTCCGGGGTGTGAAGCGTAACGAGGACGGGGTGCTGGTCTTTAAGGGTATCCCTTATGCCGAACCGCCGGTGGGCGACCTGCGATGGCGAGCGCCGCAGCCCGCCAGGCCGTGGAGCGGCGTGCGCGATGTCCGGAATTTTGGCAACCGCTGTCTGTCAGCGCTGGAAAACGATCCGGTGCCGGGAACGCCCCGCAGCGAAGACTGCCTTACGCTAAACGTCTGGACGGCAGCTGAAAGCGTTGCAGAAAAGCTGCCGGTGATGGTCTGGCTGCACGGCGGCGGCTTCCAGTTTGGCGCGGGAAGCGACGCAACGACGGACGGGGCGCGGCTGGCTCAAAAAGGCGTTGTGCTGGTCAGCGTGAACTATCGCCTGGGCGTGCTGGGCTTTCTGGCGCATCCGGAACTAGACGGCGAGGGCGCGTCGGGCAACTACGGTCTCCAGGATCAACTTGCGGCACTGCGCTGGGTGCGGGACAACATCGCCTGCTTTGGTGGGGATGCTGAGAACGTGACGCTGTTTGGCGAATCGGCAGGAGCGATGGCGGTTGGCATTCTTATGGCCTCGCCGCTCGCCCACGGGCTATTCCATAAGGCAATCGGCCAGAGCGGTGCCTTTTGGGACGGAAAGTACGGCCCGCTGGAAAGTTTCGCCGAGTCACGGGCGCGGGGGATCGCCTTTCAGCAAAAAATGGGGGCCGGCTCGATTGCCGACCTGCGGGCTATGCCTGCGGAAACGTTGAATAGTGCCGCGCTGTGGAATTTTAACCGCAACCCAACCGTCAGCGCATTTTCACCGAATATCGATGGTTACGTCGTGCCGGACGTTCCCGCCGCGCGCTTCGCACGGGGTGAGCAGATGCAAATTCCGCTGCTTGCCGGGTGGATGGCGGCCGAATATTACACCTTCCGCGCCTATTCATTACCCCATGCCAGCGCGGAAGCGTTTCGCGCGGCGGCGGCTCTTATGTTTGGAAAAGAGAGGCTTTCCGAGTTTCTGGCGCTTTATCCCGCGGCTACGGACGGCGAAGCCAGCGCATCGGCAGAAAGCCTGACCTCAGATTTTACCATCAGCGAACAAACCTGGTACTGGCTTGAAATGCAAAAGAGAACCGGCCAGCCCGTCTACGGCTATGCGTTCACCTATACCTCGCCCTACGTTCCCATTGCTTCACATATCACCGACGTGCCTTTCGTATTTGGCACCCTGACGCCGCAGCATATTATTGGAAACAACGTTCCACCCGCGCAGGCAGATATTAAGTTTGCGGATTTAATTATGACCTATTGGTCAAACTTCGCGAGAAGCGGAAATCCTAATGACGCAAAATTGCCGACATGGCCTGTTTATAACCAAGAGGGGATGATTCAAGAATTGGGGAATTCCGTTGCGGCACAGAAGGTTGCTCAGCGGGAAAGGTTCAGGTTTATATCGAGCTTCCGTGAAGGAGGCGTGCTGCCCTGGCGCTGGCGGACGGAGTCGAAGTAAAGTCTTTCCCCGTTAAAAACATAATCAGATAATTAAAAATATCCACATAAATAAGGGAGGCATGGCCTCTCTTATTTTTAGGAAATACATTCTATATCATCTTTTTAATAACTAACGGACAGGCCTGCATCTGAGGGTGCTTATAAAGCCTTTTGCATCATAGAATTATAGATTTATTGATATTTCCTGCTCCCTTTTGGTCTCGCTTCGCAAGGCCTTTCCTATGGCCAGTCGCTCTCTTGCAGCATGCAATCCTAAGAGTATTAGAAAAATACGCTCAAAAACTCTTTTTACTCCTCTGGGTGCTATTTACGTCTAGCCAATATACAAAGGTGGTGTTAACTTTTTAAGTATATTGTTATCTCAATGTTTATAACGTAGAGAATGTAAGTTCCCGCAATAATACGAAAGTACTAATTTGATATTTTATTTGTAATGCACGTAGCGATACGTGCTTCGGCTGTGCGTGTCGTCATCTGGCGGCAACAAATCACTGTTAATGCTTAAATCTATTCTGGCATAAGGATATAAGGGCAGCTATGTTCAGCATTCGTCGTCATGCCAATTCGATAAGATATTTAAAATCGGGCACCTGTTTATTTACCGCCTGCGTGCTATTTCCGCTGCAGGTGCACGCCGCCGCGCCGGACTACGATGATTTAGTGATGGAGGCGCGGGCCGGTAACAGGGCACCGCTGCTTAACTATCTTCAGGCGCAGGAAAAACAGGCCGCGCTCAGCGCCAACCAGATTGCCGACTGGCTGCAGGTCGCAAGCTGGGCGGACAACAACGACGAGATTATTCGCGTCTGGCAGCGCTATCACAACGAGGTAGCGATTCCGGCGCGCGGGCAGATAGCCGTCGCCCGCGCGTACCGAAACCAGAAAAAGTGGAATGATTCATTGGCGGTGTGGGAAGGCGCGCTGCGTGCAGAGCCTGACAATGCCGATGCCCGCACCGGCTGGATCATGACGCTCGCCGACGCGAAGCGAAACGAACAGGCGTTGACCGAGGCCAACAAATGGGCGCAAAGCGCGCCAGGCCCCGACCGCGATGCGCTTGTCGCCTACGTTTACCATTCGCAGGGCAAAAACTGGGATGCGCTGCTAGCGGCAAGCGAGGCGGAAACGGAAGACCCGCAGCACAAAAGCTCCAGGGACACGCTTCTTTCCGCGCTGTCGGCCAACCGGGTCGCAGGCCCGGCGCTGGAGATGTCGGAGAACCTCGCCGAAACCGACCCGATGAAGCGCCGCCTCGAGCTTGATGCCGCCGCCGAAACGGTTCGCGCCGCCTATACCCCCGCGCGTAATGAAGAAGAGCGTTTTATCGTCGCCGATAAAGCCCTGGCGCGTTACGACCAGCTGCTGGCGGCCTGGAAGAATAACCCGGACGCGCAGGCCGACGTGCGCCGCGCCAGAATTGACCGCATCGGCGCGCTGGTTGTCCGCAAACGCAACGCGGAGGCCATCGCGGAATATGAATCGCTAAAGGCCGACGGCGGGGCGGTGCCTGCCTATGCGAAGCGCTGGGTGGCAACGGCCTGGCTCAACGAGGAACAGCCCGACAAAGCGGAAGATATGCTGATGAGCATCTACTATCCGAACGGGCCGGTGGCGACGACGCCGCTCTCTTCGGAAGACCAGCAGGATCTGTTCTACGCCCATCTGGATAACGAAAACTACGACGCGGCGAAGCGTCAGGTTGATGACCTCATCAAAAACAGCCCGTACCTGCGCAAAGTCTACGGTTCGCCCACGCCGCAGCCGAACGATACCTGGCTGCTGGCGCAGACGATGCGCACCCAATACCTGGTCGCCACCAACGATTTGCCCGCCGCGGAAAAGCAGTCCGGACGCCTGGCGCGAACCGGCTCGGGGAACCAGGGGCTGGGAATTAGCTATGCGTCCGTTTTGGAGGCGCGCGGCCTGCCGCGCAGGGCGGAACAGGAGCTGAAGGTCGCCGAGGTCATCGAGCCGAGCAACCTGGAGCTTGAGCGCCAGCAGGCGTATGTCGCCCTTGATTTGCAGGAGTGGCGACAGGCCGACGAGCTGACCGACGACGTGATTGCCCGCAGCCCGGACGATACCTCGACGCTGCGCCTGGCCCGTATTCGCGACGTGCACAAAAAGTCCGAGCTGCGCATCAGCGGTTCACAGGGCATCGCCTCCGACAGCCCGATCAGCGGCAAGCACGACTTCACGCTCAACTCGGCGATTTACAGCCCGCCGATAAACGACAACTGGCGGCTGTTCACCGGCTTTAATTTTGCCACCGGCGAATTTGAAGAGGGCAAGGGGATCAGCCGCGATCTGGCGGCCGGGGCCGAATGGACGTCGCGCAACTACTGGGCCGAAATGGAAATCACCGGGCAGAACTACGGCGACGGGCAAAAAATCGGTGGCCGCCTGTCCGCGTGGCACGACTTCAACGATAACTGGCGCATTGGCGGATCTGCCGAACGTCTTTCTCAGGAAACCCCGCTGCGCGCCCTGCGCAACGGCGTCAGCTCCAACGGCGGCAACGGCTATATCCGCTGGTATCAAAACGAGCGGCGGGAATATCAGCTGACCTTCGCCGCCTCGCACTTCTCCGACGGAAACGACCGCATCGAATACGGCCTGAGCGGCAAAGAGCGCCTGCTGACCACGCCACGCTTTACGCTGGACTTCACGCCCGGCATCAGCGGCAGCACCAACAGCAAGGAAAACGTGCCGTATTACAACCCAAAGCGTGACTTCTCCGTGGTGCCTGGGCTAAGCGCCGAGCACGTGCTGTACCGCCATTACGACACCGTGTGGTCGCAGCAGATGACCGCCGGGCTTGGCAGCTACTGGCAGAAAAAACAGGACCGTGGCGCAATCACGCAGCTGGGGTACGGCCAGAGAATTCAGTGGAATAACGTCGTGGACGCCGGGGCGATGCTGACCTGGGACAAACGCCCGTACGACGGCAAGCGTGAGCGGAATATCTCCCTCGCTTTTGATTTGAACGTCAGGTTTTAAGGACAGCATATGTTTAAAAGATGGCTGCGAGCCGCAATTTTAATCGCCGGATGGATACTGATCACCGCCTGCGGGGACGCGCAGACGCCGCGCTATATTTCCCCAGCGGATAGAGCACCGCTGACGGCGGACAACGCCTGGCCGAAAAACAGCTTTTTGGTGATCGGCTATCACGACGTCGAGGACGACGGTGCCGACCAGCGCTATCTGTCGGTGCGCACCAGCGCGCTTAGCGATCAGATGGCCTGGCTGCGCGACAACGGCTATCACCCGGTGTCGGTGCAGCAGGTTCTGGACGCCCACGACGGCAAAAGCGTGCTGCCGGAAAAGGCGATTCTGCTGACCTTCGACGACGGTTACAGCAGCTTTTACACGCGCGTGTGGCCGCTGCTGAGAGCCTATCAGTGGCCCGCGCTTTGGGCACCGGTTGGCAGCTGGGTGGACGCACCGCCGGGGCAAAAGGTGGACTTCGGCGGCCTGATGACGGCGCGCGACAAGTTTGCCACCTGGGAGATGGTGCGCAAAATGGGCCAGGAGCCGCTGGTTGAAATTGGCGCGCACACCTGGGCATCCCATTACGGGGCGGTCGGCAACCCGCAGGGGAGCAAGCTGCCCGCCGTCGCAAACCGCGAGTACGACAAGGCGACCGGCAGGTACGAAACCGACGAGCAGTTTTATCAGCGCATCAATAAAGACGTAACCCGCATTACGCAAAAAATCACCGAGGTCACCGGCAAACCGCCTCGCGCCTGGGTCTGGCCGTACGGCGCGGCAAGCGGCATTACGCTCCAGCTTGCCAAGGAGCACGGCTATCGCATGGCGTTTACCCTCAACGAGGGGCTGGCGAACGCGGCGAACCTTGACGACGTGCCGCGCATTTTGATCTCCGATAACCCGTCGCTTAAGCGCTTTGCCGCACAGGTCGCCCAGGTGCGCGAGCCGCGAACCATGCGCGTGATGCACGTCGATCTGGATTACGTTTACGATCCGAATCCGGTGCAGCAGACCAAAAATATCGACAAGCTGATCCAGCGCGTTTACGACATGCGCATTTCGCACGTTTTCCTGCAGGCCTACGCCGACCCGAAAGGCGACGGCAACATTCACGAGCTTTATTTCCCCAACCGCTGGCTGCCGATGCGCGCCGACCTGTTCAACTTTGTCTCCTGGCAGCTGCAAAGCCGCGCCAACGTGGACGTCTTTGCATGGATGCCGGTGCTGGCCTTCGATCTTGATGATTCCATACCGCGCGTGACGAAGTGGGACCCGGACACCGGCAAAAGCGCCGTGGATACCCACCAGTACGTGCGGCTGTCGCCCTGGAGCCAGGAGGCCCGCAGGCGCATCACCGAAATCTATGAGGACCTCGCCAAAAATACCGCCTTCAGAGGGATTCTGTTCCACGACGATGCCTTCCTGACGGACTTTGAAGACGCCTCGCCGGATGCCCTTGCCGCCTATCGCGCGGCGGGTTTTCCCGGCGACATCGGCCAGATTCGTAAGGACCCGCAGACGTTCGAACGCTGGACGCGCTTTAAGAGCAGGGCGCTCATCGACTTCACCCTTCAGCTGACGGATGCGGTTCGCAGCATTCGCGGCCCGCAGGTGAAAACCGCGCGCAATATCTACGCCCTGCCGGTGATTCAGCCGGAAAGCGAGGCGTGGTTTGCGCAAAACCTCGGCGACTTCCTTGGCACCTACGACTGGACGGCACCGATGGCGATGCCGCTGATGGAGAAGGTTTCCGCCGACCGGGCCAACGCCTGGCTGGACAACATGGTGACTACGGTTGCGAAACACCCCGGCGCGCTCGACAAAACCGTGTTTGAGCTACAGGCGCGGGACTGGCGTAAGCCGGAGGCACAAAGCGAGATCAGCGGCAAACAGTTAGCCGATTGGATGCGCCAGCTGAAGATGAGCGGCGCGGTGAACTACGGCTACTACCCGGATGATTTCATTAACGATAAACCTGAGATGTCGGAGATTCGTCCGGTGTTCTCCTCATACTGGTATCCGCAAAAATGACCGATCGCATCGTCGCTTTCCTCATCCTTTGCCTGATGTTCAGCCTTCCGCTGGGCGTAGCCGCCGTGTTTACCGGCGAAGTGATGCTCAACTTTGTCTTTTTCTGGCCGCTGTTTATGTCGGCGCTGTGGATCGGCGGAGGGCTGTACTTCTGGTTCTACCGCGAGCGCCACTGGCCCTGGGGCGAAGATACCCCGCCGCCGGAGCTTGAGGGCAACCCGCTGATTTCAATTCTGATTCCCTGCTACAACGAGGGGGTAAACGCCCGTGAAACCATCGAGGCGGCGCTCGCCCAGCGCTATCAGAACATCGAGGTGATCGCCATCAACGACGGCTCGAAGGACAACACCGCAGAGGTGCTCGACCAGCTCGCCAACGAATATCCGCGCCTGCGGGTGATTCACCTGGCGGAAAACCAGGGGAAAGCCGTGGCGCTGAAAACGGGCACGGCGGCGGCGCGCAGCGATTTCCTGGTCTGTATCGACGGCGACGCGCTGCTGGCACGGGATGCGGCGGCCTATCTGGTCGCGCCGCTGTTACGCTACCCGCGCGTTGGCGCGGTTACCGGCAACCCGCGCATCCGCACCCGTTCAACGCTGATTGGCCGCGTTCAGGTCGGGGAGTTTTCGTCAATTATCGGACTTATCAAGCGCACCCAGCGCATTTACGGGCAGGTATTTGCCGTGTCCGGCGTGGTCGCCGCCTTCCGCCGCCGCGCGCTGGCCGAGGTGGGCTACTGGAGCCCTGATATGATCACCGAGGATATCGACATCAGCTGGAAGCTTCAGCTGCGCCACTGGTCGGTATTCTTCGAGCCGCGCGCGCTGTGCTGGATCCTGATGCCGGAAACGCTTAAGGGTCTGTGGAAACAGCGGCTGCGCTGGGCGCAGGGCGGCGCGGAGGTGTTTATCGTTAACATGCGGCGGCTGTGGGCCTGGGAGTATCGCCGCATGTGGCCGCTGTTTATCGAGTTTTGCCTGTCGACCGCGTGGGCGTTTGCCTATGCGGTGAGTATCCTGCTGTTCCTGATTGGCTTTGTGGTGCCGCTGCCGGATAGCCTGCACGTCCAGCACCTTTTCCCACCGGCGTTTACCGGGCTGATGCTCGGCGTGGTCTGCCTGCTGCAATTTCTGGTCAGCCTGCTTATCGAGAGGCGCTATGAGAAGGGGATTTCCGCCTCGCTGTTCTGGATTATCTGGTTCCCGGTGGTGTACTGGATGCTCAGCCTGTTCACCACCCTGGTGTCGTTTCCGAAAGTCATGCTCAAGCGCAAGCGCGGCAGGGCGCGTTGGGTTAGCCCTGACCGTGGAATTGGGAGGATAGAACCATGAATCAACCGCTGGTTTACACCGAGCAGCGCCTGTTCCCGAGGCTGATGGATACCGTGCTGACGTTAGGGGCATGGGTGGGCTTCACCTGGCTGATTTATAACGGGCTGATAAACGCCCTGGCGCATTCGCCGTTTATGGGGATTCGGCCCTTTTTCACCACGCTCAACACCGTCAGCCTGTACCTGATTATAGCGCTGGTAAACGGCCTGGCGCTGATCGGCTGGGCCAAATATAACCAGTATCGGTTTCGCAGCGAGCGGCGCAGCCGCAGGCCGGGGCTGGCGGAGTCAGAGCTTGCTGAAAGCATGCACATCACGCCGCTTGTCGCCCATGAGCTGAATAAAGGCCGCGTGCTGACGGTGTTTCACCATGAAAACGGCGAGATCGCGCGCGTCGAGGTGGTGAAGGGGATTATGGATAACCTGCTTGGGCCGCCGGTGAATAGCGCAAGCGGGCATTATGCGGTCGCCGCGCCGCCGGTGAAGGTCGGGGCGTAAATCAAGCGCGGCCCGTTTTGGCGGACTAAAATCTAGTGGGGTAACGTACAGGGGGCCGAGAGATGACGCCATCGCAACAGATTGACCAGCTTATCGCGCAAACGACAGGCTGGCGCGGCAAAACGCTTTCCGAGGTGCGGGAGTGTTTTTTGGCCGCCGACCCGGAAATTACCGAGGAGTGGAAGTGGAAGGGCAGCCCGACCTGGTACTGCGCAGGCATTATTGCCGTCGCCAACGCGCACAAAGAGAAGGTTAAGGTGACGTTTTCGCACGGCGCGGCGCTCGCTGACCCGGCCGGGCTGTTTAACAACGGCCTGGGCGGTAAGGTGTGGCGCGCGATTGATTATCTTGAAGAAGATAAGGTTAACGCGGCGCAGCTTAAGGCGTTAATCCGCGCCGCGATCGAATTTAACCGCCGGAAACAGCAGCAGAAATCTTCCGCCACGAAAGGCAAAACCTAGCCAGGTTTTTACCTCCTGCGCAAATTGAGCGTAATTAACCCGTCGCAATCCTTCAGGTTTACTAATCTTTACAGGCAAGGCAACGCGCTGAAATTAGCCCGCTTATCTGGAAGAGTAAAGGAGACGGACATGCATACGCATCTTACGACTGGGCGCCCGGCATCGGTCGTGGCGCTGTACGAACTGCTAAACCCCCTGCCGACGGGCTTTTTTGTCGCCGCCTGGATTTTCGACATTTTGTACATCAAAACCTTCAACCTGATGTGGACAGATGCCGCCAACTGGCTGATCGCGATCGGCCTGCTTCTGGCAATCATTCCCAGAATTATCAATATGATATTTGTCTGGAGCGGCCCGCGTCGCCTCTATCATCCGGTGGTAAAAACGCACTTCTGGCTGAGCCTGCTGGCCATCGTGCTGGCGGTGTTTAACGCCTTTATCCATAGCCGCGATGCCTATGCCGTCGTACCCGCCGGGGTGATTCTGTCCACGCTGGTCGTGGTTCTTTTACTGCTGGGCAACGTTCAGCTTGCCCTGCGCGAGCGCGTGGTAACAGGGAGCCGCCTGCATGAAAATCCATAAGCAAGCATTACTGGCCGTTATCGTCGCCGGGCTGTTGAGCGGCTGTGACGACAAGGCCCAGCTCGACCCGCAAAAGCAAATGGGCGCCAACCCCGAGCTGCCCAAGGCGCAGAACTTTCTCCTGCCGCCGATGAAAGTCCCCGAGGCGGCGACGTGGAAAGAGGGTGAAATGCCCAAGGTGGCGCAGGGGCTGAAGATCGAAAAAATCGCCGACGGGCTGAAGCATCCTCGCCAGCTTTACGTGCTGCCGAACAACGATATTCTGGTCGCCGAAGCCAACGGCCCGGCAAAATCTGCCCCCGCACGCCCGAAGGAAATCATTATGGGCCTGGTGCAGAAATCCTCCGGCAAGGGCGGTGAAGGCGGCAACCGCATCACCCTGCTGCGCAACGTGAACGGCAAGTGGGAAAAGCACATTTTCATCGACCGTCTTAATTCGCCTTTCGGGATTCAGCTTATCGGCAACACGCTGTGGGTGGCGAACGCCGATAGCCTGGTGAAATACCCGTATCAGGAAGGGCAGACGGAGATTGTCACGCCAGGTGACGTTGTCACGCAATTGCCGGGCGGGCCTATTAACCACCACTGGACGAAATCGCTGCTTGCAAGCCCGGACGGCAGCAGGCTGTACGTGGGCGTTGGCTCAAACAGCAACATCACCGAGAACGGCATCGGCGCTGAATTCCAGCGGGCCGCCGTGCTGGAGGTGGACGCGGCGAGCGGCGCAAGCAGGGTTTACGCCAGCGGGCTGCGAAACCCGACCGGGCTACAGTGGGAGCCGAAAAGCGGCAAACTGTGGGCCGTAGTGAACGAACGTGACGAAATTGGCTCCGATCTGGTGCCGGACTATATGACCTCGGTGCAGGAAAAGGGCTTCTACGGCTGGCCGTACAGCTACTACGGGCAGCACGTGGACGAGCGGGTTAAGCCGCCGCGCCCGGATCTGGTTGCGAAGGCCATCAAGCCTGATTACGCCCTGAGTTCCCACGTCGCGCCGCTGGGCCTGCTGTTTTATACCGGCGATAACATGCCGCAGTATAAGGACGGCGCGTTTGTCAGCGAACACGGCAGCTGGAACAGAAAGCCGCTGAATGGCTACCGGGTAATGTGGGTGAAATTTGAAAACGGCCAGCCGGTCGGTTTGCCGCAGCCGGTGGTGACCGGATTCCTGACCGACGACCAGAAGCAGGTGCGAGGTTTACCGGTGGGGCTCGCGATGGATAAGCAAGGCGGGGTGGTCATTGCTGACGATGCGGGGAACAGCATCTGGCGAATCAGTTCCGCGAAATAAAAATAAAGGTGGACAGGCGCAGGCCGTCCACCGATTTTTTTGCTGTCGCTGTGTAAATTCTGCTGTAGCAATACTCTGGCGAAATGTCAGATTTTACGTAGCGCTTCGATTTTTAAATTTCTTCTTTATATTCAATAAATTGGGGTTTGGGCCTTGCGGCACCAAACCCCTTTTGCTGTGCGAATCAAAAATTAAATGTCGTCCGTGGTGTGGTCTACAACGATTTCCAGAGTTTTACGAATAATGTCGATTGTCACCACGTCGTCAGTGGATTCAAGCGCAACGATGAGCTGGCGAATAATAGCTTTATGGGTGATATACCCATCAGAAGCTAAGATACTGCGGGTTACTGCCCCAAGAAGGGCGTACTCGTCGGCCAGCATGTCGCCAGCATGACGAAAATATGCAGACAGTGCCGTGTCGGGCAGATACGTGTGAATATCTGTTTTATGAAGCATCATCTGGGTCATTTGCTCTCACCGTTAAAGTTATTAGTAATGGGAGGTCGTCAGTGTTTTTTACTGTCCGACCGTTGGTTTTCGCCAAACAAGGGATAAACGTTACCTTTTTTCTGACGATCCCTGTCCCAATCTGTTCTTTCTGCCGCAGAACGCCGTTTGGTGGCCATTTTATTGCTGCTGATATCAGCAATAACCGTGGCCAGCGCCGCGCGTCGTTCGGGATCCGTTTCCTTAGCCTCCATGACTTGCAGCCTCACGATAAGGGCCTGAGTGCTAATCGGGCCATTCTCGTGGAGCAGCGAAAGGACGGCTTCTCCAATAAGTACATCTGTCAGTAATTCATATTCACTTCTATTCATAAACTGCATCTCTGATAGCCGCGATCCAGAAATCGGCAAAGCGGCATGAAGTCAGTTCTCTGGGAGGGAAGGTCAGCTCAAGGTTGTGAAGCCTGAAAACATCGCCTGCCAGAATCGACTTAAAAAACCTTTAATTTGTATGCTGTGGGTCCGTGTTATTAGCGGTCAAAAAGAAGGCCGATTAGCGTGTGATAGTGGCTCTCTTCTTCTTCGTCGGCAGCCTTTTCCACGCGGTTTAGTAGTTTAGTGCAAATTGCTTTACGGTTCAGGCTGCGGCCATCGCTAAGAATTTCCACAACGATCTGCCCCAGGGTTTCCTGCTGGGACGGAAGCGCCGCTTTATTGAAGTAGCGGGTGATGGCGTTGGCAGTATCGGGAATGTAACCGTTCTGGCGCATTTGTTACTCCTGTAAAGTGCATTAATCAGTGAAAGTGTGAGTAAAGTTATACAAATATTTAAAACTTGTACATGGAAAGTTGTACGTAAATAGTCTTAATTCTTAAGCTATTCGTGCTTGTTGTTGTATATCAGATAGTTACCAAGCTAATTAATTGTTAATTCAGGAGAGGTTTTTGTACAACATAGGCGGTTAATTCTTAGCGATTCTGCACAACTTTAGCCGCCGAAAATGCCGCTAAGTCATTGCTATGTAGAATATTTGTTAACTTTTGGTGTGGTTTCTAACGACGAAAAGCCTTGTATCTGCTAAGGTTGCCGCTTAGACGCTCATCCTCGGAAAAATCATGCTCACAACCATCATTTATCGCAGCCACATGTGCGAAGAAGTCCCGGTTAAATCGCTTGAAGAAATGGTCGCCGTCGCCAGTAAAAAGAATGAACAGGCCGACGTAACGGGCATTTTGCTGTTCAACGGCACGCACTTTTTCCAACTGCTCGAAGGGCCAGAGGAGGGTGTACAGAGTATCTATCGGGGGATCTGCGCCGACCCCCGTCACTACAACCTTGTGGAACTGCTGTGCGACCATGCGCCAGCCCGCCGCTTCGGCAAAACGGGCATGGAACTCTTTGATTTAAGAGAGCATGACCGCGACGAAGTGCTGCAAACCGTGCTGGATAAAGGCACGTCGAAATATCAGCTAATCTATAATGACCGCGCGCTGCGCTTCTTCCGGACGTTCGTTGAGTCCACGGAAAAAGAAAACTACTTTGAGATCCCGCCGGGCGACTCGTGGGACTTTATTGCCGACGAGAGTTTTGCGGGCACGGAAAAAGTTGTACAAGGCGCGGCGGCGGCCTGTAGCTTCGCGTTTCAGCCGATCGTCGATCCCTTTGCCCGTGAGGTCGTTTCCCACGAGGCGCTGCTGCGCACCGTTGACGGCAGCTCGCCGCAAAGCTATTTCGACGGGCTTCAGGGCAATGAGATTTACGAGGCGGATTTGCAAAGCAAGAAGGTCGCCTTTGCCATGGCCGGCGCGCTCAACCTGAGGGAACAGACGCTGTCGGTGAACCTGCTGCCGATGACGCTGGTCGAAGTGCCGAACGCGGTTAGCTTCCTGCTGCAGGAAATTGAGGTCAATGGCCTGGTGCCGGAGCAGGTGATCGTCGAGTTCACCGAAAGCGAGGTTATCTCGCGCATCGACGAGTTTACCGGCGCAATTCGCCAGCTGAAGGCGGCGGGCATCAGCGTCGCTATCGACCATTTCGGCGCGGGCTTTGCCGGGCTGCTGCTGCTTTCGCAGTTTCAGCCGGACCGCATCAAGATCAACCGCGCCCTGATTCAGGACGTGCACAAGAGCGGCCCGCGCCAGGCCATTATCCAGGCGATCATCAAATGCTGCACCTCGCTTGAGATTACGGTGTCGGCAGTGGGCGTTGAAAAAGCCGAAGAGTGGATGTGGCTTGAGTCGGCAGGGATTTCACAGTTCCAGGGACATTTATTTGCCAGTCCGTCCTTCGCCAGCATCCCCACGGTGACGTGGCCTGAGCGAAAATCGGCGCTATATTCTGAGTTGTACAGTTTAAAATAGTTTGTACAAGCTGCCGGGATTGGTTAGTTTGGACACGGATGTCCGGATTTCAGCGTGAGGGAATGAATGGCTTTTTACAGTATCGGCGACGTCGCCGAACGATGCGGAATCAACCCCGTTACGCTGCGCGCATGGCAGCGCCGCTATGGCCTGCTCAAACCCCAGCGCAGCGAAGGCGGGCATCGTCAGTTTGATGAAGAGGATATTCAGCGCATTGAAGAAATCAAGCGCTGGATGAAAAGCGGCGTGCCGGTAAGCAAGGTTAAGGCGCTGCTCGAAGGCAGCAGGCTGGCGGCTCACGACGGCTGGGCGGCGCTTCAGGAAGAGATGATGACCGTGCTGCGCGCCGTACACCCCGCGAAGCTGCGCGCAAAAATCATCGCGCTAGGCCGTGATTTCCCCGCTGACTCCCTTATCGATCATATCTATGTGCCGGTGCGCCAGCGCCTGAGCCTCGATCAAAACACCGCCCGCACCATGTGCAGCATGCTCGACGGCGTGCTGATCGACTATTCCGTGACGTGCCTTGCCGAATCGCGCAAGAAAGAGGGCAAAGACGGCCTGCTTATCGGCTGGGACAGCGATGACCGCACCCGCCTGTGGCTTGAGGCCTGGCGTCTTTCGCAGCGCGGCTGGCGCATTGACGTGCTGGCCGAACCGCTGGAATCGCCGCGCCCGGAGCTTTTCCCCGGTCAGCAGATTTTCGTCTGGACGGGAAAAGCCCTGACCCGCCGCCAGCAGGAGCAGCTTGACCACTGGCAGGAGCAGGGCTTTACCATCGCCGTTCACAGCACCTGACGGCACTGCGCCGTTTTACTTCAGGCGCGTCCAGTAGGTTCCCGTTTCCTTCACGCTTAAAAATTCACGGTTCATTTCATCCAGCGTTTGCTGCGGGTCGACGTCGGCAAACAGCGCGGGGTGGAAGGTTTTCGCAAAAAACTCCACGTCCAGCAGGTGCCACGGGCTCATGTAGAAGTTATGCCACACCGCCCACGCGTTTCCCTTTTGCACCGCAGCAAGCCCTGAAACCACCTTTTCCCGGCTAACAACGCCCGCAAAGCTCAACTTTGCCTGCTCGGCGCGAATCTGCGAACCCAGCTGCAAACGCTCCGGCTGCTGCGGCCCGCCCATGCCGGTTGCGATGTAGATAGCCGGGTTGGCGGTGAGCAGCGCTTCAGGCGAAAGCTTGCCGTAAACGCCGGTGAAGCGGCGCGCGGCAATGTTATCGCCGCCCGCGAAGTCCAGCAGATCCGCTAAGTTGCCGCGCCCGACCGTCGTGCAACAGTCCTGCTTATCGCCAAGATGCAGCTGCAGCATTACCGTCGGCCTTGTCGGTTTCGCCCGCGCCAGGCGCGTTTCGATTTTCGCCATATGCTGCTGATAGAACGTGATGAACCGCTCCGCCTTCGGCCCGTCGTTGAGCGCTTCGCCGAGGATGTGCAGGCTCGGCACCGTGTGGTTAAGCTGGTCGACGCGAAAATCCACGTAGATAACCGGGATCTTTGCCTGCGTAAGCTGCGCCAGGAAACCGTCGCCGTCGCTCTGCTTTTTGGCGTACACCGGCAAAATCACCAGGTCGGGCCGCAGCGCGATGACCTTCTCGAGGCTAATCTGCGAGAAGTTATTGTTGCCGATGACGGTGATATCGTTGATTGACGGATACGCGGCGCTGTAACGATCCCAGGTTTGCGGGTCGAGGCGCTTTAGGTCCGCGGGCCAGCCAACCACGCGCTTTGCCGGATTGCCGTCTTCAACCAGCGCAAGGGTATAAATCATGCGGCTTTCGCCGACGATGAGCCGCTGCGGGTTGTCGGGAACCTCAACCTGACGATTGAGAATATCGACAATCGTTTTTGCCTGGCCGCCCGCGCTGAACGCGAGCAGGGCGGCTGCTAGCCACAGTTTTTTCATCTCAGAAGTCCACCGCGGCCGACAGGTACAGGGTGCGCGGCTCGCCTTCGATCACGCGCAGGTTCCCGGCGCTGGATTCGTAATACTCCTTATCGAACAGGTTCTTCACGTTCAGCTTGAGCTGGGTATTTTTGCCAACGAGGCTGCTGTCCCATGCGATAAACGCGTCGGCGACGGTGTAGCTCGGCATGCGGAAGCTGTTTTCCGGATCGCCCGCGCGGGTACCGACATAGCGGCCGCCGCCGCCCAGGCGCAGTTCGCCCGGCAGCCATGAGAAGCGCATCGTATGGCTGAGGTACAGGCTGCCCATATTGGCCGGGGCGTTGACCAGGCGGTTGCCGACGTTGGCGCTGCTGACGTCATCTTTGACGATTTCGGTTTTGTCGTAGCTGTAGTTGGCGACGACGTTCCAGTCCGGGGTGACTTCGCCGCTCAGCTCCAGCTCCGCGCCGGTGGAGCGCGCTTGCGGAATGTTGCGCGTCACGCCGTTGATGAACACCGACATATCGTCTTCGTCGATTCGGTAGACGGCCAGCGTGCCGGTCAGCTGCGGCGTCATCTGCCATTTGGCACCTATTTCATAGGTGGTGCCTTTTTCGGTGGAGGCGACGTCGCCGTTATCGTCGGTCTGCGTCGACGGCGTGAACGACCTGCTGTAGCTGCCGTAAAGCGAGACTTCCGGCAGGATTTTGTAGACCAGCCCGGCCTGCGGAAGGAAGGCGTCGCCGCGATCGTTAAGCGTAGTTTGCGGATTCACCCAACCGGCGCTGCTTGTTTGGGTATAGCGCTGGAACCGCCCGCCCAGCACGGCAATCCATTGTTCGTTTAGATGAATGCTGTCTTTGGCAAACAGCGAACGGCTGTAGAGGTTGGTGCGCAGGTTGCTGTTTTTATCGCTGTAGGTGCTGCCGTCGGTTATCGGCTCTTCGCCATAAACCGGGTTGTACATATTGAAGGTTTTAGAGACTTTGCCGCGATAAGAGTACGCCTTGTAGGTTTCGTTTTGCTCATAGTCGGCCCCGAGCGTGAGATCGTGCGTCATGCCGAAAATCTGCGGGCTGCCGCTGACGTCCCAGGAAACGTAATCGGTTTGGTGGTTGAACCCACGGTTGGCGTCGGCCCGGCGCGACACAATCCCGGTCGTGGTGTCGACGGCGGTGGCGCGGACTTCGTTGCTGTCGTAGCGGCGCTGCATCCACGCGTAGCTGAGAGTGGTTTCCCAGGTGTCGTCAAGCCTATAGCCGTAGTTGACCGACAGGCGTTTGTTTTTGCCCCAGGCGTGGTTTGCGCCGTCGTCAATGCGGCGGTTGTAAGGGATATCGAGCGGCTTGCCGTCGATAAATGCGGTGCCGCGATCGTAAGGAATGTCGTATTTGTTTTCGACGTAGGCGATATTAAAAGAGGCTTTTTCGCCGTACCAGCTTAGGGAAGGGGCAATCAGCGTGTGCTCATCGACGCCAAAGTTGCGCCAGTAGTCCTCGCGCTGGCGTTCGGCTACCAGGCGGAACGCAAAACCGTTGCCGAGCGGGCCGGTCACATCGATCGTTCCTGAACCACCGCCGTTGCTGCTGCTGACGCCGCTAACGCGCGTGTTCCAGTCGTACTGCGGCTTTTTAGTCACCAGATTGATGACGCCGCCCGGATTTAAGATCCCATAGAGCAGGGAGGCGGAGCCTTTTAGCACCTCGACGCGATCGATGCTGGCATCCATCGCCAGCCCCTGGTTGCTGCGCACGCCGTCGATAAACACCGAGCCGTCGCTGTTGGAGCCGAACCCGCGCTTTACAAAGCCGTCCTCGATGCCGCCTAAGGTATTGCCCTGCGTCACGCCGCTGACAAACTTCATCGCGTCATTAAGACTGGAAACGGCGTAGTCATCGATAACCTGTGAGGTCACGACGCTTATCGACTGGGGCGTTTCAGCGCGCGGCGTGCTGGTACGACTCGCAACCGAGGCTTCGTCCTGACCGTAGCGGGTCGACGAGCCGTCTGGATTCGTGGTGGCGGTAACGGTGAGCGTGTCTTCCTTTGTCGATTCGGCGGCCCAGGCGTGGCCGCCGAAAACGAACGTAGAAAGGATCAAAATCTGAGAATTAAGCCGCGCCCTGCGAACGGAAGGGGTGCCAAATGAATAACCTGTCATGATAATCACTGTCTGCAATAATGCATTTTATAATTGAATCAGCGATGATAATGACAATTATTTGCATTTACAATGTTAACATTACTTACAAAAGATCCGTCTTATTAAGGGATTAGCTACCCCATCTGCTCCTGATATAGTTCACCGCGCTCTGCGTCTGCGGCTCGTTCAGGAAGTTTTCGCGGAATAAAATGGTGCCGCCGATCTGCGGTAGAGACTCGTTCAGGTCGATCTGTTTTTTCAGCTCCGGCACGCCGCCGCTGACCATCCAGTCCGGCTCGTTCTTCGAAGGCATACCCACCTTGTAGAGCGCAACGCCAATATAAAGCCGCGTATTCGTCGGCTTAACTACGTCGGCCCACCATTTTGCCAGCACGTCGTAGCGGGCCGCGTCGCGAGAGAAGGGCCAGTAAATTTGCGGGGCGATGTAGTCCAAAAGACCTTCCTGCACCCAGCGGCGGGTGTCGGCATATGACTCATCGTAGGCCGCCGCGCCGCGCGTATCGGAACCCGCCGCATCGTGAGAACGGTTACGCCAGACGCCAGCCGGGCTAACGCCAAACTCAACGTCAGGCTTTAACTGTTTGATAGTATGGGAAACCTGCGCGATAAGCTGCTGGGTGTTGTGCCGCCGCCAGTCCGCTTTGGTGCTAAAGCCCTGGCCGTACGTTTTGTACGTCTGGCTGTCGTTGAGCGTTAAGCCCGGGGATTCGGTATAGAAATAATCGTCAAACTGCACGCCGTCGATTTGGTAGTTAGTGACCACTTCCGACACGATGCTGGTTATCCAGTCACGCACTTCGGGAATGCCGGGGTCTAATACATAGCGGTCGCCGGAGGTGCGTACCCAGTCGCGGTGCAGCACAAACACGCTTGGCGGCGTGAGCGACAGCGTGCGGTTTAGCTCCGCAACGGTAGATGATTTGGTGTTAACGGAGATACGATAAGGGTTAAACCAGGCGTGAACCTTTATGCCGCGCTTGTGCGACTCATCAATCATAAACTGCAGCGGATCGTAGCCCGGATCCTCGCCGATTTTGCCGGTAAGCATATCTGACCACGGCAGTATTTTGGACGCCCAAAGCGCGGTACCGTCCGGCTTAACCTGGAAGAAAACGGTATTAATGCCGAGGCTTTTTAGCTTATCCAGCTTTGCCGTCAGCGCCTGCTGCTGCTGGCTGATGCGCGCAGAATTGCTCAAAACACCGTTAACGGACGATACCGGCGGCCAGTCGAGACGGGAAACGGTCGCAAGCCAGACGCCGCGCATTTCCTCCTGCCGTTCGTGACCCGGCAAAGGTTTTTTCACGCCGTGGGGGAGTGGGGTGACCAAAGACACGGGCGGCTTAGAGGAGCAGCTGGCAAGCAAAAGCACCGAGGCAACAAACATGCCGGACTTTTTCAGTTTGGCTGCAAAGAGAAAGCGACGAGAGCGGCTGATGATGAACTCCAATTTCCGTAAGACGCTTAAGTGTGCGACATTTTCGTCTGATTCGTCCGGCGGTTCAATTGCTATAGTTGAATTCATTATTTGGCATGGGGTTATTTATGACAGAAGCGAAAGATGAGCTGCTGGCGCTGGTTTGCAGTCTGGAAAGCAGACTGCATAAAAGAGCGACGCGCAACAACGTGCAGCAGGTAGAAACTTTGCTGCACGAAGAATTCGAAGAGATCGGGCGTTCTGGCCAACGCTACGACAAAGCCCAAACCCTGGCAGATTTGGCGGAAGAAGAAAACGATCTCGACATTGAAGCCGCAGATTTTCAGTTGGTCGTGCTTTCTGAAAACACGATGCTGCTGACGTACAAAACGGTGCAGCGCGACGACGCGGGGGATATGCGTAAAAGAACGCTGCGTTCGTCAATCTGGCAAAAATCAGCGAGCAGTGGATGTTGGCAACTGAGGTTTCATCAAGGGACGCCGGTTGGTGGTAAATGAGAACGCGTTAAAAGTCATGGAGATGGGAGGGAGGGACGGCATTAGCCTGAGGACAGTGATTAGGTTTGTGTTGGGATATTCAATTTAACATAATATACATTATGCGCACCTAAGTTACAGAGGCTAGATTGAGATGTCTGCCTTGGGCAAAGATGTCCCTCACGTAGACTCGCCGTCCAGGGATGCTGATTTTCACATTGGATGAAGTTTATCGGCTCAAGATAATTCAGGGTGTCATCGACCGGCGTCTGATAACGCGGACGGCAGCTCGGAGGCTCGGCATCTCCGATCGTCAGTGCCGCCGTCTGCTTGCGCGTTATCGTGAAAATGGACCGCTTGGCATGACCAGCCGTCGTCGCGGTAAATCCAGCAACAACCAGTTGCCCCAGGGACTGGCCGCACACGCGCTGAATATTATTGAACGCTATAACGATTTCGGCCCGACACTGGCCTGTGAAAAACTGCCTGAAGTTCACGGCGTTCATCTTTCGAAAGAAACTGTGCGTAAGCTGATGACTCAGGCCACTCTGTGGGTGCCGCGTAAGATGGGCATAAAGAGCTCCGGCTTAATGGCGTATCCCTTCCCTATTCCACCTATGACAAGCTTTCTAAAATCGACCAGGTTGCCATTGTGGACAACAAACGTCTTGGGCGGGCACTGGAAATGGCGCAGCTGGTACAGGTCGAACCTTCGCCGATGGGGTGATCCAGCCCGTCAGGCCGGAGTGCTTCCTGCTGCTTATTAGCAGGAAGCCGCTATGTTTATCAGGCTATGAAACTCTGATGACCAGTTTGCCTACGTGCTGCCCCTTTACCAGGTCAGCCAGCGCTGTTTTTGCCTCATCGAATGCGTAACCAGGTTGTGGCGTTTCGCGTTCAACCATTTTCCAGCTGTCGAGGCCGTTCATATCACCCAGTACATAGGCTTTCATCTTGATTTCCTTAATTTCTTTGACGGGACTTAGCTGAAGAAACGCGCTGACGATGCGGTGATCCTATCAATCAGCTTATGCTGACGTAATGCATCTTCGAAGGTTGTCGCCTCTTCTGAACCTGTCGCCTTATCCCGGGCATAGGCGGCGTAGAGATAAGCCACGTCCTGCGAGCTTGCATCAAGGTGGGAAACAGGGAGACAGGCGTACTCAGCGGGGACGGGCAACGTTTCAAAGGTTTCGATGCCACTGCGCATGATGGCAATGGTGTTATCGTCTTACCATCGCTGAGCATGCGACGAGTCCCTTCCTGCTGGGATACCGCATTTCAATGGATGAGCATTATGACGATGGGTTGCGCATCGATGATTCTCTGCAGTTGGTCGACCGCCTTATCGATGAGGGCATTGATTATCTTCACGTATCGCTCGCTAACGCGCTTGAAGCCCGGCCCGTTAATGCGCCAAATGGACCCAAGGTCATCGAACTCGCTCGCGATCGTCTTGCCGGGCGCATCCCTCTGATAGTTGCTGGACAGCTCCGCACGCCAAAGCAGGCCGAGGAAGCGGTTAAAACGGGCGTATCCCTGGCGGCAGTAGGTCAGGGAATCGTTATGAACCCGGACTGGGTTAAGTTTGTGCAGGGTAAAGCGGAAGGTGAAATCGCGGTCGACATTAGCGCGTCTGACGTGGAGCAACTTGCCATACCCGATAAACTATGGCGCGTAATTGAAGCAACTACCGGCTGGTTCAACGTTCGGTAGATTTATCTCATTAGCCCGAAATTTAGCGCTATGTCTCTTACCCCCCTTATTTTAGCCGGGATATGTGGCTTAGATTTTTTCCTGACGGGCGTATAAGTAGATAGAAAATAAGAAATATGCAAGGGAGCACAGGATGCTCCCTTTATTTCACCTGAGTATCAGCGAATCACGAACCGATATTCCACAGGCGGCAGCTTCTGCCGCTCAGGCATAAACGTCAATGTATGTCTGCCGGGTCGCCTTAACGTCCTGCACCTTATTCGCGTCGCCTTTGTGCTTGTTCTGCGCCTCTTCCGCCTGCTTGCGCATCAGCTCAGTCAGCCTTTGCTGAAGCATTTCAAGCTTATCCTTAAGCAGCTTTTGTTCCTCTTTCGACATGCCCGCAGCATTGTCTTTTATGTATTTCACGAGGTCTGAAATCTCCTGCGTGACCTCTTTTATTTGCGCGGCGATATCGTCCCCCGCGCCCGATTTTTGCGTGGCTGCCGTTGTGGCCTGTGTAAATGCTGCTGCATCCAGAATCATATTTATCTCCTTGATTAATAGAACCTCTCCTTATCCATCGGTTCTACTCACAAAAGCATAAATCGCTTTCTGCGCGCGAAATAAAGCGCTACCAATATTGGTAGCTGTTCGAAAGCACAGAAGTAAAACGCGCAGAATATCCGTTGATACCCTGCGTGTTATAACCGCCTGTTTTCGCTATTCCTAAAAACAAATCTGCTATTCATTCCCGGTGGAATCTTTATTTAGAACACCGCCGTGCCCCCTATTTGCCCCAACCCCATACAGAATTATCTTAGATAACTCCCTATTTTTAAATGTTACAAACCACAAAGTAATTTTACATTTCCTTGCATTCTGCTCTGATAATTAAAAACAAAGGAAGTTTTTCTATGGTTAATCCAAAAATTACCCTTCTGGCTACATCCCTGTTTCTGGTCGCCTGCGGCGGTGGTGGTGGCGGTGGCGGCGGAAACGACTCCCCTTCACAGCCTTCAACGCCTGCGCCGTCAACGGGCGGCGATAACGGAACGGTGACGCCGCCGACCGCAGAAGTAAGCCCGCCGGCAAGTAAAGCGACCATGGGCACGATCTCCGGCTACACCTACGTCAACCCGATGGGCACCGAGTACAAGCTGCGCCAGAGCGGGATTATCGTCACCGGGCAGACCAACTGGATCCTGGGCAAAGGCTCCACCTCCTGGTGCTGCGGCAAAATGAGCTACACCACCTACGGCACCTGGGTTTCCCCGGATAACGACGATCGCGCGGTGTTCTACACCGGCGAGCCAACCGCGACGGCCAACGTGCCAACCCAGGGCACGGCGACCTACGTTGGCGAAGGCATGCGCGGCATGGAACGCAGCGCCGCCAGCTTCAACGTCGACTTTGGCGCTAAGTCGATTAACGGCAATATCGACGGCTCGGACAAGTTCGGCTCCGCCATCGCCATGCAGGGTAAAATCGTCGACGGCGGCTTCACGGGCGCGGCGCAGTCCGGCGGCCAGGACGGCACCTTCGTCGGCCACTTTAACGGCCCTGCCGCTCAGGAGCTGGGCGGCATCGCCGAGTTTGCCGACACGTCAAAAAGCGCCTCCTTCGGCGCGACGGCACAGCAGTAGGCCGCCGGAGCCACCCTTACCGGTGGCCCTATAAGAGATAGCGATTCAACATAATAAGACTGATAAATGGAATTTTTGCGCCCTTCTACCACAGCATTCTTGCTTTGCGCTGCCGCCTTTTCGGCGCTTGCGGTACCGCCTGAAACCAACATTATCCCGGCGGCTCCGGGGTTAAACAGCATTGAGCCCACCAGCAGGCAGCCCGCGCGTTCCGGCGAGCAGGATAAACGCATCACCAACGACATGCTGGCCAAAGATCCCCAGCTTGCCGAGGCGTTGCTCAACCAGGCGGTAGAAGACGAAAACTGGCCGCTGGTCGGTGAAATTCTGCCGGTTTACGAGGCGAGCGGGAAAACCGACGCCACGCTTGTGCTTTACGCGAACGCCGGGCTTGCACGTAGCCGGGGCGACTATCGGCAGGCCATTTCGGCCTACAGAAAACTGCTGGCCGATAACCCTGACTTTGTGCGCGTGCGGCTGGATCTGGCGCGGGCGCTGTACGAAGACCGGCAGTATGAGGCCTCGCGCTATAACTTCGAGAAGGCGCGCAGTGAAAACCCGCCGCCGGAAGTGCAGCATAATATCGACAGATATCTGGATTTAATGAACGCGCGCGGCGGCTGGACCGGCAGCGTTAACCTGAGCTATCTCAACGACAGCAATATCAATAACGCCTCGAGTGATAAATACATTTATATCGGCGACAAGGTGTTTATCCGCAATAAGGACGCTTACCCAAAACGCGGCGAAGGCTTCTATTTTGGCGGCACCGCCCAGCGTGATATCAATATTAAAGACAACCACGGCCTGCGCTTTAAGGCTACGGTCAACGGTAAATCCTACTGGAATAACCACGATTACGACGACATTACCACCCGCGCCTATCTGGGCTATCTGTGGCAGGACCACCAGCAGCAGCTGGCAATATTGCCCTTCTATGAAAAGCGCTGGTACGGCACGGAGGCCTATACGTCGGGCGCGGGTATTCGCGGCGAGTACAGCTATTTGCTGGCTGCGGACTGGCAGACCAGCAACGCGCTGGAATATCAGCAGGTGAATTATGACGACGAGGCGTACAAATATCTGCGCGGGCACAACACGCTGGCCTCAACTACCCTCGCCCACGCGGTCAACTCCCGGCTTTCCGTTTTTGTTGGCGCAGACCTTGGCGAGCAGCAAACCCAGGCCCGGAGCGAAACGAACCGGCGCATCGGCGGGCGTTTAGGCTTTGAATCTGCCCTGCCGTACGGCGTTTCGCTGGCCGCCATGGTTGCCCGCACCCATAAAAGCTACGACGAGAAAAACGATATTTTCCAGGTGAAGCGTAGAGACGATGAAACGACGTGGATAGCGTCGCTCTGGCACCGCGAGATCTATTTCTTCGACGTGATGCCGAAAATCAACTTCATCTATAAGCAGCTCGACAGCAATATCGATTTCTACAGCTACGACCAGCGCAGCGTGTTTCTGACCTTCGACAAGCGTTTCTGAACCGCCCCTAAATATAACTGCGATGAATGATTGGCCCGAGCCATCGGGCTTAACTTGAGCCACATCAATCCCTGAGGATGCTCCCTTACTATAATCGTCACACAATTTTATTCAGGCTTTTCATTTCATCATGTTATTGTTTTTTAGGGTAATTATTGCCGCGCTTTTTATTGCCTCTCCGCTTGCGGCCTTCTCCTCTCCCGTCCCGGCCACCTTAACCACCGCCTGGCCGGTAAATACCGGCCCGATAAATCCCCATCTTTACACGCCGAATCAAATGTATGCCCAAAGCATGGTGTATGAGCCGCTGGTGAAGTATCAGGCCGACGGCAGCGTCATACCCTGGCTTGCCAAAAGCTGGACGCACTCGAAGGACGGCAAAACCTGGCGGTTTACCCTGCGCGATGACGTCGTGTTTTCTAACGGCGAGCCGTTCAACGCCGGGGCCGCGCGGGCAAACTTTAACGCCGTGCTGGCAAACCGTGAGCGCCACAGCTGGCTTGAGCTGGTGAATCAAATTGATGACGTGCAGGCGCCGGACGACCACACTCTGCAAATCACGCTCAAGAGCGCCTATTACCCCTTTTTGCAGGAGCTTGCCCTGCCTCGCCCGTTCCGCTTTATCGCCCCTTCGCAGTTTAAGAACGGCGGCACCAAAGACGGCATTCTTAAGCCCGTCGGCACCGGCCCTTGGGTATTGCAGTCGTCGCGCATGAATCAGGACGATGTTCTGGTGCGTAACGACCGCTACTGGGGGCCGAAACCGGCGCTTGAGAAGATTGTCGTGAAGATTATTCCCGACCCGCACGGCCGCGCCGTGGCCTTTGAAACGGGCGACGTCGATTTGCTCTACGGTGACGAAGGCCTGCTGCCGCTCGATACCTTCCAGCGTTTTAGCCAAAACCCGCAGTACCGCAGCCAGCTTTCCGCCCCGGTTGAAACGGTGATGCTGGCGCTTAACTCCACGCGTGCGCCGACGAACGAGCTGGCGGTGCGCGAGGCGCTGAACTACGCGGTCGATAAAAAAACCATGATCGCCACCGCGCTCTACGGCACGCAGCAGGTGGCCGATACCCTGTTTGCCCCTTCCGTGCCCTACGCCGATATCGGCCTCAAGCCGCGCGCCTACGATCCTAAGCGTGCCAACGACCTGCTTGAAAAAGCCGGCTGGCAGCTGCCCGCGGGCAGGAAAATCCGTGAAAAGAACGGCCAGCCGCTGCACGTTGAGCTGGCCTACATCGGCACGGACGCGCAGAGCAAATCGATGGCGGAAATTATTCAGGCCAATCTGCGCCAGGCGGGCGTGGACGTGCAGCTCGTCGGGGAAGAGGAAAGCAGTATTTATGCCCGCCAGCGCGACGGGCGTTTTGGCATGATCTTCAACCGGACGTGGGGCGCGCCCTACGATCCCCACGCTTTTATGAGCTCGATGCGCGTGCCGTCCCACGCCGACTATCAGGCGCAGCTTGGCCTGGCGGATAAAAAGCGGATTGACGAGGAAATAGGCCAGGTGCTGGCGGCGCAGGATGAAACGGCGCGCCGGGCACTCTATAAAGATATTCTTACCCGTCTACACAACGACGCGGTCTACCTGCCGCTGAGCTACGTTTCGCTGATGACGGTTTCCCGCCCCGGCCTTGGCGAAATACCCTTTGCGCCAATGGCCTCTGAAATCCCCTTCGAGCGGATTCACCCGGTAGCGCAGCCATGATGTGGCGCTACATCCTGCACCGGCTTGCGCTGCTTATCCCGATGCTGCTCGCCGCCTCGCTGCTGTTCTTCCTGTTTCTGCACCTCGGCGTCGGCGATCCGGCGATGGATTACCTGCGCCTGTCGGGCGTACCGCCTACCCCGGAAATGCTTGCTTCGACGCGGGAACTGCTCGGCCTTAACGATCCGCTTCCGCTCCAGTACTGGCGCTGGCTGGCTAACGCCGTTCGCCTGGACTTCGGCGTTTCTTACGCCACGCAGCGCCCGGTGCTGGACGACCTTCTGCATTTCCTGCCCGCCACGCTGCGGCTGGCCGGGCTGGCGCTGGTGATGATTATCGCCGTTTCCGTGCCGCTGGGGGTGTGGGCCGCGCGCCATCGTAACGGCCTGCCCGACAATCTGGTTCGGCTGTTCGCGTTTATCGGCGTGTCGATGCCCAACTTCTGGCTGGCGTTTTTAATGGTGATGCTGTTTTCCGTGCACCTGAACTGGCTACCCGCTATGGGCTACGGCGGCTGGCGCTATATGCTGATGCCCGCCGTTTCTATCGCCCTGATGTCCCTTGCGATTAACGCCCGCCTGCTGCGCGCCAGCATGCTCGAGGTTGCCGGGCAGCGCCACGTGACGTGGGCGCGGTTGCGCGGGCTGAACGCCGGGCAGACCGAGCGCCGTCACGTGCTGTATAACGCCGCCGTTCCGCTGACTACCGCCCTTGGCATGCACATCGGCGAGCTTATCGGCGGCACGCTGATCATCGAAAGCATTTTTGCCTGGCCGGGCGTGGGCCGCTATGCGGTGACCGCCATCTTCAACCGCGACTACCCGGTCATTCAATGCTTCACGCTGCTGATGGTCGGCGTGTTTGTGCTCTGCAATCTGGTGGTCGACATTCTTAACGCCTGGCTCGACCCCCGGGTGCGTGGCCATGAGGGAACGACGCAATGAATCTCACAGGATTAAGCCTGCCGGTGCGCCTGGCGCTGGCCGTTATCGCTTTGCTGTTGTTCATCACGCTGACCGGCCACTGGTGGCTGCCGTTCGACCCTACGGTTATCGATCTGCCCCAGCGCCTCCAGCCGCCCGACGCGCTGCACCTGCTGGGCACCGATCATCTGGGGCGCGATATATTCAGCCGTCTGCTCGCCGCCACGCGGGTCTCGCTCGGCGCGGTGACGCTGTGCCTCGTCCTCGTCATGCTGACCGGGCTTATCGTCGGCGGCGCGGCGGGGTTATTGGGCGGGCGCATCGACCGCTTTCTGATGCGCGTGACCGAGCTGTTTATGACCTTCCCGACGCTGATTCTCTCCTTCTTTATGGTGGCGGTGCTGGGCAGCGGCATGACCAACGTCATCATCGCCATCGCGCTCTCCCACTGGGCGTGGTACGCGCGTATCGTGCGCAGCTTTGTCATCCAGCTGCGCCACCGCGAGTTTGTGCTGGCGGCGAAGCTTGCCGGTGCCGGGCGCGTGCGCATTTTCTGCGAGCATATTGCCGGTGCCGTGTTTCCCTCCCTGCTGGTGCTGGCGACGCTCGATATCGGCCACATGATGCTGCACATCGCCGGAATGTCCTTCCTGGGACTGGGCGTGGCGGCGCCAACGCCCGAATGGGGGATCATGATTAACGACGCGCGCCAGTACATCTGGACGCAGCCATTGCAGATGCTGTGGCCGGGCCTTGCGCTGTTTGTCAGCGTGATGGCCTTTAACCTGGTGGGCGACGCGCTGCGCGACCATCTCGACCCTACGCTTGTGAAGGAGCACGGACACTGATGAGCAGCCGGTTTTCAATTCAAAACCTCAGCGTTCGCGCGGACAGCCCGCTGGTAGATGATGTGTCGCTGACGCTGCAACGCGGCCGCGTGCTGGCTTTAGTCGGCAGCAGCGGGAGCGGCAAATCCATGACCTGCAGCGCGGCGTTAGACGTATTGCCGCCCGGCGTGCGGCGCGTCAGCGGCCACGTTGAGCTGGACGGGGTGAGGATGACGGGCGCAGAGCTGCGCGGGCGCAAGGTTGCCACCATCATGCAGAACCCGCGCAGCGCGTTTAATCCGCTGCACTCCATGCGCAGCCACGCGCTGGAAACCTGCAAAGCAATCGGTAAAAGGGTGAACGACGCGCAGATTATTGCCGCGCTGCACGACGTCGGCCTGGAAGACGCGCAGCGCGTGCTGGGCCTGTATCCGTTTGAGATGAGCGGCGGCATGCTCCAACGGGTGATGATCGCCCTTGCGCTGCTCGGTGACGCCCCGTGGATATTTGCCGACGAGCCAACGACCGATCTCGACATGCCGAGCCAGGCCCTCGTCCTCGACCTGCTGGAGCAAATCATCGCCCGGCGCGCGCCCGGCATGCTGCTGGTCACCCATGATATGGGCGTGGTGGCAAGGCTTGCCGACGAGGTGGCGGTGATGCACGAGGGGAAAATCATCGAGCGCGGGTCGGTTGACGATCTCTTTTACCGTCCGTGCCATCCCGTTGCACGCGGCCTGGTTGCGGCCCACCTGTCGCTTTACGGCCTGGAGCTGAGCCAATGAGCCTGTTCGACGTAAAAAACGTTTCGCATCACTACGCCTCCTGCGGCATGACCGGCAAAACGATTGTCCGCCCCGTGCTGAGCGATATCTCATTAACGCTCGAGGCCGGTGAAACGCTGGCCCTGCTCGGCAAAAGCGGCTGTGGAAAAAGCACCCTTGCCCGCCTGCTGACCGGCCTGGAAAAACCGGCGCGGGGACAGGTGCTGTATCAGGGGGAAGATATGCATCGCCTGTCGCGCAAAGCGGCTAAGGCCTTTCGCCAGGACGTGCAGATGGTGTTTCAGGACGCGGTCAGCGCCGTGAACCCGCGTAAAACCGTCGACGCCATTCTCCGCGAGCCGCTGCGTCACCTCACCGGGCTGGGGGAAGCTCTGCAGACCGAGCGAATCGGCCAGGCGCTGCGCGACGTGGAGCTGGACGAAGGCTACCTCACAAAGTCGCCGCTGCAGCTAAGCGGCGGCCAGCTGCAGCGCGTGTGCCTTGCGCGCGCGCTGGTCGTGCAGCCGCGTCTTATCGTTCTCGATGAGTCCGTGTCGAATCTCGATCTGGTGCTCCAGGCGCGGGTGATTGCCCTGCTGCAAAAGCTGCGCGACGAGCTGAACGTCGCGTTCCTGTTTATCACCCACGATCTGCGGCTGGTGAAGCGCTTCTGCCAAAGAGTGGTGATAATGGACGGCGGGAGGATCGTCGAATCGCAGGCCGTTTGTGACGGTGTAACTTTTTCAACGCCCGCCGGTATCGCTCTGCAACAGGCGGTGCTGCCCGCTTACCCTTCGCGCCGCCGGTAACGGGTAAAAAAATGCCTGCCGGACGGCAGGCATGGAAGCTTAGCGAAGGAATGCCTCAAGGGCATCCAAATCGGCGGAGCCGAGCAGCGCAACGGCCTCGTCTTTTACCTCATCGGGAAGATTGTAGATGTCCAGCTTCAGAATCCGGCCTCTCTGCGCTTCCGGGAAGCGGTACTTGATGATGCGCGCCGGGTTGCCGCCAACCACGGCGTACGGCGGCACATCCTTCGTGACCACGCTGCCTGCGGCAATCACCGCGCCTTCACCGACGGTAACGCCCGGCATAATCATGCAGCGCATTCCCAGCCAGCAGGCGTCATGCAGAACCGTATCGCCGCGCGGCAGATAGCTGCTTTTTAGCGTCTGCTCGAACGGATACAGGCTGATGAAATCGATGCGGTGGTTATGGTTGCCGCCCATCAGGATCACCGCTTCGGCGGCGATGCAAACGTAGTCGCCGATAATCAGCTTATCGACGTGGCCCAGCGGCTCCCAGTCCCGGCTTACCGCGTCCCCCATCAGGTAACGCACGACGGACTTTTCAAAGCCCGCGTCCCAGCAGTCGCTGTAGTAGCTGTGGGTGCCTTTGATAACGATATTCGGATTGCTCACCGTCAGGTGCAGATATTCGACCTGCGACCAATGTTTTTCTTTCATGACTTTTCCTTAATAAGTGCAAAGCCACGGAACGATTGATTCGTGGCAGTAATTACTCGTTCAGATAATTACCGCGTCTTGCGATGCGCGGGTGCAGCATCAGCGGGTTTAAGCACATGGCCTACTCCTTGCTCTTCTTGCCCTGCCAGTTAGCCCACGGGCTGTCAGCGGGGATCTCTTCTTTAGCAACCTCGCCGTCCTCAAGGGAATCGAGATACAGTTCTTCGACTTCCTTACGCGCCCACGGCGTGCGGCGCAGGAATTTCAGGCTGGACTTAATGCTCGGATCGCTCTTAAAACAGTTGATGTTGATACGCTTGCCCAGTTCAGCCCACCCGTACCTGTCGACCAGCGCATTCAGTAACGCTTCAAGGGTGACGCCGTGGAGGGGATCTTTAGAGGGATGCGTAGTCATGTTTTATCCTGCGATGCTTAAGAAATTGCGCACACCATACTGGCTCTAAAAGCCATGTGCAATAAGCGGGTTAATCCAGCTCGCAAACCATTTCCATGCAGCGCAGGCTGGTGCCCGCAAGCGACGAGGGATACATCGCCTCCGCTATCACCCTGAAGCCGTTTCTTTCATAGAACGCGCAGGCGTTTGGCGTGGAGGAAAGCGTGAGCTGGGTAAACCCGCGCTTTTTAGCCTCTTCTTTAATAGACGCCAGGATAGCGCTTGCCATGCCCCGGCCCAGAAATTCCGGCAGCGTGAACACGGTTTCAACCGAACCAGACGTGAGATCCAGAAAACCGGTTGAGGCAGGCGTGCCGCTGGCGGGGTCGTCCACCACAAAGAACGGGTTAGCCACTAACACCTGCGGAAACTTTATCGGCATCTCGTCGGGCGTCCATGCGGCTATCACCCGCGCGTCGTAGCTTTCGCGGCAGCCGTGCCTTATTGCCAGATTACGGATCTTCCACAGCGCCTGCGCCTCTGTGGGTAATGCCAGCCGGGTCTGCATGATTTTCACCTCTCATTGGGTATTCCTTAAACTGAGCGAAATCAAACTATTCTGCAACACATTCACCGCGTTATTGATTCGGGGGTGAAACAGGCTTAGGGTAACAGGCATTAAAAACCACCCGGTCTAAATCCTGATGACAGACGCCACCACGATCAAACCCCGCCGGGGCCGCCCGCCGAAAACCGACCGAGCGTTTACCGACACCCGCGAGGCGCTGATCCGCGCGGGCGTGGTCATGGTGACCGAAAACGGCTTTCTGGGCGCGGGCATCGACAACATTGTCAAAACCATCGGCGTGCCGAAAGGCTCGTTCTACCACTACTTCAAAAACAAAGAGGCCTTTGGCCTGGCGGTGCTGGAAGCCTATCAGCGCTACTTTGCCCAGAAGCTCGACAGGCACCTGCTGCAGGTCGATCTGTCACCCCTTGCGCGCATCGACGATTTTGTCCGCTCGGCGGGCATCGGCATGGCGCGGTTTAACTTCACGCGCGGCTGCCTGGTGGGCAATTTGCTTCAGGAATCCCCGCTGCTGCCGGACACCTTTGGCGACGTGCTGAAAAGCATCCTCGCCGACTGGCAGGCCCGCATCGCCCGCTGCCTGGAGGAAGCCAAAGCCGCGGGGGAAATCACCGATTCACGCCCGCCCGCCGAGCTTGCCATGACCTTCTGGACGGGCTGGGAAGGCGCGGTAATGCGCGCCAAGCTCTTTCACAGCACCGAGCCTCTTGATGACTTCTGGGCCTTTTTCAAACGCGCCCTGCGCCCGAACACCTGATAATTCCCTTTTCCGATTAACGAGGATAAAAAATGAAAGCGATCGTACTTGAGCAAGTTGACGGCAAAACCCTGGCCCACGTGCAGCAAACCGACCTGCCCGCCGCCGCGCCCGGCGAGGTGCGGGTCGATATCGACTGGTCGAGCCTGAACTATAAAGACGCGTTGGCGATTACCGGCAAAGGCAAAATTATCCGTAACTTCCCGATGGTGCCGGGGATTGATTTTGCAGGCCGCGTAAACCGCAGCGACGATCCGCGTTTTAGCGCGGGCCAGGAGGTGGTATTAACCGGCTGGGGCGTGGGTGAAAACCACTGGGGCGGCCTTGCGGAACAGGCTCAGGTGAAAGGCGACTGGCTGGTGCCGCTGCCGGCGGGCTTGACCGCTCGTCAGGCGATGATCGTGGGAACCGCAGGCCTGACGGCGATGCTCTGCGTGCTGGCGCTTGAAGAAGCGGGCGTGGTGCCTGCAAGCGGTGAAGTGGTGGTGACCGGCGCAAGCGGCGGCGTGGGCAGTACGGCGGTGGCTTTGCTGAGCGCGCTTGGCTATCAGGTGGCGGCGGTGACAGGCCGTGAAAGCACCCATGACTATCTGCGCAAGCTGGGCGCATCGCGCATCGTGCCGCGCGGCGAATTTGCGGATACGCGTCCGCTGGAAAAACAAATCTGGGCGGGCGCGGTCGATACCGTTGGCGGCACCGTGCTGGCGAAACTGCTGGCGCAAACAAACTACTCCGGCTGCGTTGCGGCCTGTGGCCTGGCGGGCGGTTTCGACCTGCCAACCACCGTCATGCCGTTTATCCTGCGCAACGTGCGCCTGCAGGGCGTGGATTCCGTCAGCGCCCCGCTCGCTCTCCGCACTCAGGCCTGGGAACGCCTGGCAAACGCGCTGCCGGACAGCTTCTATGAGTCCGCCGCCACCGAAATCACGCTGGAAGAAGCGCCGGAAGTCGCAGAAGCATTTCTGAATAACGCAGTCCAGGGACGTACGCTGGTTAAAATTCGCTAATGCACAAAGGACGGTTTATGAAAACGGCACCATTCCTCGCGGTTACGCTCGCCCTACTGAGCGGCAGTACGCTTGCGGCCGGGGCAAAAGTCCCCGCGCCCATCGAGGCGCTGCAAAAGCAGGGGTTCGAGCTTAAGGGCGAATTCAAGGGGCCGGGCGCTCTGCCGGGCTACGTCATGCAGTATCAGGGCCAGGGCACGACCGTGTTTCTTACCCCGGACGGGCAACACGCCATCATGGGCAATCTGGTTGATGCGGCGGGCAAAAACCTCAGCGATGAGCAGGTCGAAAAGTGGGTCTACGCCCCGATGGCTAAAGAGATGTGGCAGAAGCTTGAGAAAAAACGCTGGATAGCGGCAGGTAAAGCCGACGCGCCGCATATCGTTTACGCCTTCGCCGACCCCTACTGCCCGTACTGCACGCAGTTCTGGCAAAAGGCGCAGCCGTGGCTGGCGTCCGGCAAGGTGCAGCTGCGCGTGCTGATGGTCGGCATGCTGCGCCCGGACAGCGGCCAGAAAGCGGCGGCGATCATGATGGCGAAAGACCCGGCTAAAACCCTCGCGGAGTATGAGAACAGCCTCGGCAAGATGGCGCTGAAGGCACCGAAAACCATCACGCCGGAAATAGCCGAAGCGCTGAAAAACAACCTCGCGCTGATGGACGAGCTGGGGGGCAACGCCACGCCGTCCATTTATTACCTGAATAAAGACGGTCGTCTTCAGCAGCACCAGGGCATGCCGGACGAAGAAACGATGCAGGTGATTATGGGCGACAGGCCTTGATGTGAACCACGGCGGCGGATGGCACTGCTTTTATCCGCCCTACGGGCATCCTGCAACATCTGCATTCTTTGTAGGGTGGATAAGCGATTAGCGCCATCCACCGTGAATCACATCACCAGCAGCGGCTTGCACCTGCGCCCCGGCGCGGCAAACGCCCGCAGCGCTTCCTGCCAGTCTTCTATCCCGAATAAATCCACATCGGGCAACGCGCTTGCCGCAAGCATTTCCCACAGCTCGCTAAACCACCGCTGCCAGGCCTGCGTCGGCGTGACGGCCAGCGTATCGCGCAGATGGAAGCGCTGCGGCTTCACCGCGCCGCCCGCCATCTGATACATCTCGCCGCTCAGCAGGCCGTAGGAGACAAAATCCGCTGCTGGCCGCAGGTGTTTTAACAGCGCGGTCGCAAGGCTCCCGCCCACCGCGTCAAAGACGATATCCGCCCTGCTTGCCGCCGTCCGCAGCCCCGCCTCATCATGCATGCTAACGCAACTATCCGGCACGTTGTTCTTCCCCATCGTCCGATACACGCCCGTCACCGCCGCCGCGCCCTGCCGTTTCGCCCACTGCGCCAGCAGCCCCGCGCACGATGAGCCAGCGGCCGTTAGCAAGACGCGTTTCCCCCGCACCGGCCATTTGCTCAGCATCACGTATGCCGCCAGCGGATTGATATAGCCGCGCGCGGCGAGCCGGTCGGCAACGCTATCCGGCACCGGAACGGCAAGCTGCGGATCGCAGTCCAACCAGCGCTGCCAGGTGCCATCCCTGCGCAGCGGCAAAACGCGCCTGCCGATGAGCGCCGGGCTATCGGCCTCCCTCACCACGCCCACGCCTTCGTAACCGGCCACGCGCGGCGGCGTCACCCGGTGGCGATAGGCGCCGGTAATGGGGATCAGATCGGAAGGATTAACCGGAGCGTAGAGCATCTGCACGCGGAGCGTGCCGGGGAGGCGCGGCGGAAGTAACGCATGTTCGAGGGAGAGCACCCGTTCGGGCTGGCCAAAATCGCGAAACCAGAGGGCGGTGTTATTCATGGAGGAAATGCCTGTCATTCGAAATGACAGGCACTATAGCACGCGAAACTAGCAGTAGCGGCCTACGGCCGCGCGCATCCCCTGAGCCTGAATCCGCTCAAGCTCGTCGGCAACCTGTTCCACCAGGCCCGGCACCTGCGTCAGATCCTGCTCCCAGTGGGCGCTGTCGCCCAGCACGGTGCGAACCAGCTGCCGGGTGTCGATTTGCCTGTCGGCGAGGTCCGCCCACAGCTGGCGGTAGCGCTCGAGCCAGTGTTCGTCATCCTGCAGCGGATAGCTTTCACCGTTACGCTCGCCCTTATAGAAAGCGATCAGCGCGGCAAGCGCGAAGGTCAGGCGCGGCGGCAGCTTGCCCGTTGCCTCAAGCCCGGCCAGCAGCTGCGGCAGAATGCGCGTGCGGAACTTGGTCATGCCGTTCAGGGCGATGGACAGCAGCTGGTGCTGAATGTACGGGTTCTGGAAACGGCTGGTCACCGCTTCGGCAAACGACAGCAGCTCGTCGCGCGGCAGATCCAGCACCGGGATGATCTCGTCGGCGATGGTCTTTTCGACGAAGCGACACACTTCCGCGTCGTTCATCGCTTCACCCACGGTGTTCAGACCGGCAAGCCAGGCGACCGGCACCAGCGCGGTGTGCGCGCCGTTCAGGATGGCGACCTTGCGCGCTTTGTACGGCTTGATGTCGTCGACGATAAGCACGTTGAGCGGGTATTTGTCCAGGCGCAACGCGTTGGCAAGCCAGGCCGGGCCTTGGATCACAAACAGGTAGAAGTGCTCGGCGGTGTCGAGGAAGGCGTCTTTATAGCCAAGCTGTTCTTCGATGGCGGCGGCCTCATCGCGCGGATAGCCGGTCACGATGCGGTCAACCAGCGTCGAGCAGAAGGTATTCGAATCGTGCAGCCACTGCGTAAAGGCCGCTGGCAGCGCCCATTCCTGCGCGTAGCGCAGCACCAGCTCCTGTAGCGCCTCGCCGTTATAGTCGATCAGTTCGCAGGGCACGATGACCCAGCCTTTATCCGCCGCGCCGTCGAAGTGGCTGAAGCGTTCAAACAGCAGACGGGTCAGTTTTGCCGGGTAGCTTACCGCAGGCGCGTCTTCAAACCTGTCGCCGGCGTGGTAGCTGATGCCCGCTTCGGTGGTGTTGGAGAACACAAAGCGGATATCCGGATTGTGGGCGAGCTGTAAAAACGCATCGTAATCGTGATAGACGTTGATTTCGCGGTTAACGGAGCGAATCAGGCGCGCGTCGCTGACGGCTTCGCCCTGCTCGTTCAGGCCACGGATCACCGTGGTGTACAGCCCATCCTGGGTAGATAACGACGGCGGGAAGGCGCTGTCGATCGGGCGGACGATAACCACGCCCGCGTTAAGATCCGTATGTTCATTCAGTAAATCTACCTGCCAGTCGATAAAGGCGCGTAAAAAGTTACCTTCACCAAACTGGATGATGCGATCGGGATAAGAGGCTCCGGGAAAATCATGACGATTAAGCGTTTTCACAATGTTGTTCCTTGGCGAGAATCGGATGAACGACCAGAAATATCCCGTTCAAACTAGCAGAACTCGCCGCAGTGAAACCCCGTTTTGATCAATGAAAGTTGTTATACCAATTAATTTAAAGATGCTTGTAGTAAAAGGTCGTTGAACAGAATGAACCCTCAGGCATAAGCGCGTATTTCGGGAGTTCGCCGACCCTTATCCAGCCCATATTTTGGTAGAACAACTCGGCGTCGCTGCCGGTTGCGGTGTCCAGCACCAGCACGTTTTTGCCCGCCGCCAGCGCCACGTCGTCAAGCATGTTCATCAGGCGCTGGGCGATACCCCTGCGGCGCGCCCGCGGGTGGACTAATAGCTTTGCCACGTCCGCGCGGTGGGGCTGGTTTTCCGGCTGGTCGGTCAGGAGCTGGACGGTGCCGAGAATCTGCTGATTTTCATCTTCCGCGACAAGCACGACCCGTTCGCCTTCGGCCACGCTGCGGGCAACGTTTTGCCAGAAGCGGCTCGCCTTTTCGTCGGATAAAGGATGCATAAAGCTGACGGAAGCGCCGCCCGCCACGCAGTCGATAAGCACTTCGTTAAGTTCAGGGAGGCGGGAGGCTATTTCAGAGGAGGAAAGCGCGCGAACAGGCAGATCGGTCATCTTATTGATTCCATAGCACGGGTGTGCTGAATAATCTGGATGAACCGGCCTGGCGCGTCAATATCGCGCGCCATAGGAATTGCTTATATTTTAACGAACGGCGTTAACCTTTTCTTTCAGAGAATCGAGCAGCGCATAGCGTTTGCGATATTCCGAACGTTTCTTGCTGGCAATGTCGCTTAATTCTTTTTGCGGTAATGAAAGCGGCAGGCTGAAAAGATGCCCGTCATATTTTTCTCCGCTGATTGACGTCCAGAATTCGTTATAGCTGGCGTGGAAGTGCTTGCTTTTACTCAGGCGATAGCGCAGGCCGCGAAATACGTGTCCGCTGTCGCTGACGCCGTAAATTTTATTAATTCCCTGGCGCGCCGCCATTTGCCAAAGCGTTTCCATCAGCAGACGTTTAGGGAAAAGCCCATAGCACGCCTTGGTCGCCTCTTTAATGACCTCATGCGACACGCTGCGGTGCGCGCCCTGCAGCCCGCCGATGACAATCTGCCGTTCGTCCGCGTGGCCGGTCACGCAGAAAGTCAGCGCTGCGAGCTGCGTAGACCCGGCGTGCAGCCAAAGGGTACACTCGCCTTCTCGCTCCGCGCCCAGCGCGGTGCTGGCGCTGACCGTAAAGCATTCTTCGTTCTTGCCTTCTAGCCTGAACAGCGGCGTTTGCTCCGGGGACGTCAGCGCTATGGCAAGCGTCCGGCTTTCCAGGCTATCAATAAATTCATAGTGGTTGAGGATGGCGTCAACGCGGCTGCGGGCGCTCATGCCGAGGTGCAGATAGTGGCGATGGATCTTGCTCGGTAAGGTTTTCTGCGCCGCCAGCAGCGAGGAAAAATAACGGCTGCGGGTCATTGCGTTAAAGAAACGCAGCGTCTGGCGAGGGGCAATCAGGCTGCGCAGGCAGAATTTTGCACGGTAGGACTTTTCCCGCCAAATATCGCCTGGCGTCAGGTTACCGTTTATTAATGCCATGATAGTCGTCAGACCTGCGTTATTTCTTTGCAGCGTCTCGTGTTGATCAAAAACGGTCATGTTGCCCCTCGACTTTACCGCGCCAGCCCACAAAACGTGGAGTAGATAGCGAGCAGTGTATTAAGGGGAACTTATACGGAAATGCAACGATACGCCGAAAAGTAAAAACGGGCTGTTTTCGGCGCGTCGGGAAGCGTGGGGTAAATTAGCGATGGGCGGTTTTTTTACGCGCCTTTTTCATCTTACACATTTCGCTGTCGGCATATTCGATCAGCGCTTCGGGGGTTTCATGCACCCGCTCGTTAAATTCGGCTATGCCCACGGTGAACCCCAGCTTCCAGGGTTTATCTGATCCGCGATTATATTCCTCGACCTGCTCTTTGAGGTACTCCAGGGCGATATAAGCCCCCTGCTCGGGCGTGTCCGGGAATATCACCACAAATTCATCGCTGCCCCGGCGGGAGAGCAAATCAGTCTCGCGAAACGACGCCTTCAGCAGTTCTGCAAAGGCGACCAGCGCTTCATCGCCCGCCGGCTGGCCCCACGTATCGTTAATCTGCTTGAAATCATCCAGATCGATACAGGCGAGGCTCAGCGGCTCCGCCCTGCGCAGGCTTGCCACCAGCGAATACTGGGCCAGCGCTCGGAAGCCACGGCGGTTAAACAGGCCGGTCAGCTCATCGGCGTTTGCGGCATCCAGCACGGCAAACTCATCTTCCGCAATGGCGGCAAGATCTTTAAGCCCCTGCATGTCGTAGGCCGAAAACTCGCGCGGCCGGTGGTCAATCAGGCAAAACAAACCCGCCGCGGTACCGTCAGGTAATTTCAGCGGATAGCCGGCGTAAAAGCATATGTGCGGGTGCCCGGTAACAAGGGGATTATCAAAGAATCGAGGGTCGTTAAGCGCATCCTGAATAATCGTGGGCTCAGGTTCAAGCAGCGCATGGGCACTGAAAGAAGTATTGCGGGCCAGGGCCTCGTCGAAGGTGGTCCCCGCGCAAGACTTAAGCCACAGGCGGTCTTCATCCACCAGGCTAATCCAGGCAATCGGCACGTCGAAAATGCGCTTCGCCAGGCGAGTCAGCCTGTCGAAACGTTCGCCCTGCCCGGCGCCTAAAATGCCGGAGGCGCGCAGCGCGCGTAATCGTCGTTCTTCATCGGGAGGAAATCCGGGAAATTTCATCGGCTAACCTTTTTTATATGTGAGTTGAGTCGCGGTCAGGCCAGCCCCACTAGGAGGAAGCTTCCACCATCCTTTCATCGCCGAGCGGCGAGGTGCTGGTCTGGTTGCGGCCATTATGCTTGGACAAATAAAGATTTTTGTCCGCTTCCTGTAACAGTTCGTTAAACGTATCGATAAGCGAGCGCTGCGGCGCGTTTGCGGCGGCAAGCCCAATGCTAACGGTGATGAAATGGGTCTGCTGCTGATAGCGGAACGCGTTGTTTTCAATACTTTTGCGCACCCGCTCGGCCAGCTCGTAGCCTTCCAGTTCATCCTGGGCTGCGCAAACCACCACAAACTCTTCGCCGCCCATGCGCGCCACCAGCCCCTTTTCGCCTACCGCCTGCCTGAGCTTGTTGGCAAAGGCGCTCAGGATCACGTCGCCGCAGTCGTGGCCGTAGTTATCGTTGATGCGTTTGAAGTAGTCGATATCCAGCAGCATCACGCACAGCGTCGGCCTGCTTTTGCCGGAAAACTGCGGACAGCCCTTTTTCAGCTTTTCGAACAGCCCGGAGCGCGAATGGACGCCCGTCAGGTAGTCGTAATCGGCGCGCAGCGAGGTCTGCTTGATGAGCTGATTTATCGCATCAACGCTGACCGAAACGATCAGCGGGCAGATAGCGATGGTGGCAATACCCAGCCTTGCAGAGAACATCTGATCCACCAGCAGCGGCTGATCGTTATGAATATCGATAATGGAGCTGGCGACCAGCACGATCTCCGTGCCGCCGGTCAGCAGCGTCAAGAGTGAGGTTATCGCCAGCGGATAGCGTATCGCGCACCAGATGAGCGCGGGCAGCGGAAACGCAAGGCTCCCCGCGCCGCCGATGAGGATGGACGCGCCAAGGGAAATAACGATGCCCAGCAGCGGATAGAGCTTTGAGAACGTAAAGGGCGGTATTTTGCGCCAGTCCGGCCATTTCGCCGTCAGCAGGCAGGGGATCATCAGCACGCCGGTTGAAAATTGTTCGCTTACCCAGTCGGCATATAGGGGGACTATTTTCTGATAATCACTGACGTTACCTATTGACCCCAGCGTGCCAAATAACGAACAAAATATCGCCCCGATCAGGCTGAAGTGGAAAATATTAAACGCGTTAACCGCCCAATTATTTTCATTATTGCTGCGTGAATACCGCAGTAATAATCGCGCAACGGTAATAATAAATACCATGTTCGAAAAATTAATAATAACCGACTGCCAGCCCCACTGGGTGGTAAAGGCGTCGTAGAGGATCATCGCGCTGTAGCACAGGAAATAGTAAAGCGGCTGATTTAAAAAGGGATTCCTAACAAAAACGGCGGCCAGCACCGCATTAAGCGGCCAGAAGAGAGAAAGCTCATCCACCAGGCGCAGCGAGGCGCCAAAAAAATAAAACAGCGTGGTAATAACGAATACGCTGACGGCATTGCTCAGCGTTTTGCCGGGCGAAAAGAGTGCAAAGTTGTTGTGACCAGCCATGCGATTAAGATTCATATATAAGTAGTCACGATACCGGTGGAGGAATAGCGATCAGCGGGAGAGTAATTTTAATTGATATTGTAGCACGAATTCATCTTTTCCGATCTGAATGCTCGGCTATAACGAGCAAATATAGGATATACCCGGAGCACGGTTTATAGGTGGTTTAGTGTCGCTGGCCTATAGTTAGTGTGGTAAGTATCCACCTGGAGTAGAAATGAGGAAATCCGCGTTGGCTGAAGGCGTTATGATCGCCGCGATCATGGGCCTGGTGTTGGTAACGGTTAGCTGCATCGGCATGCTGTTTTTAAGCCCGCTGGGCGCAGCGGTTTTAGGGTAGCCCGCCGCCTTGCTCAGGCTTCCCTTTACATGGCTGAAATGGGCGCTCGCCGGGCTGCTGGTGCTGCTTATCGTCGCCCTTAGCCTGCGTGTCTGGTTAACCCAGCGCGGCCCTGAGCTCGCGCTCTGGCACACCTTCGTTCCCGCCGAAATGCAGGTCGATGAGCTTAACCGCGCCGACTGGCAGGCGTATACCGACCGCGAACGGCAAATCTTCGCCTCCGTGCAGGAGCAGGTGATTGCCCATTACCCGGCGTCAGGCTTTAACCGCTATGCGAAGAACAGCCCTTTTAACGCGCAAACCTACGCCGACGACTGGAACCGCTCGCACATTCTTAAGCCCGTGGGCAAGCCCGTTGGCGTGGTGGTTCTGCTGCACGGGCTGACCGACTCCCCCTATAGCCTGTCGCACCTCGCCGCCGATTTTCGTGACCGTGGCTATCTGGCCGTGGTGCCGCGCCTGCCCGGACACGGTACCGTGCCGGGAAGCCTCACGAAGGTGGACTGGCAGCAGTGGCAGGCCGCTGCAAACCTCGCCGTTCGTGAAGGCATGAAGCTTGCCCCAAACACCCCGCTGCTGATGGTGGGCTACTCCAACGGCGGCGCGCTCGCCATGCGGTATGCCCTGGACTCCCTCGAGAAGAACGCTTCGCTGCCGGTACCGAAACGCATCATTCTGCTCTCGCCGATGATCGGCGTCAGCGGCTATGCGCGCTACGCCGGTATTGCCGGGCTGCCGTCCCTGCTTCCGGCGTTTGCGCGCTCCGCCTGGCTAAGCACCGGGCCGGAACTCAATCCGTACAAGTACAACGCTTTCCCGGTGAAGGCCGCCCGCCAGTCGTGGCTGCTGACCCGCGCCGTGCAGAAAGCCCTGCACCAGGCGCAAAGCGATCACCGGCTTGCTCTTCTGCCGCCGGTTCTCACCTTTCAGTCGGTGGCCGACGCCACGGTAAGCACCCGCTCGGTCGTCGCCGAGCTGTACAACCATTTGCCGGAAAACGGCAGCGAGCTGGTGCTGTTCGACGTTAACCAGGCCGAGAAATGGCGGCTTCTTATGCGCGATAACCTGCGCAACGCGCACAACACGCTGCTGCCCGCCGGAGCGCGGAGCTACTGCACGAAGCTGCTCACCAACCGCTCGGCGGCGACCAACGAACTGGAAATTCAGACGACGCCCGCCGGACAGAGCAGCACGGACATCAGCCTGCCGGGCCTTGCCTGGCCGGCGGATATGTATTCCCTATCGCACGTGGCGCTGCCTTTCCCGGCGGACGACGCGCTTTACGGCAGCGACCCGCGACCTTCACCGCTGGTAGGCATTAATTTGGGGACGCTGGCCCCGCGCGGGGAAAGAGGGGTATTAAACGAAAGTCTCGATACGCTGATGCGCCAGTCCTCCAACCCTTTCTATCCGTGGATGGAGCAGCAGATCCGCCAGTTTGTGGATGAAAAACGCCCCCGCAGCGCCTGCCGGTTGCCCGCGCCGCGGCCTGGTGATACTGTTACGCCATGAATAAAATCACTCCGATGAATACTTCAAACGTTTTTAGCGGGTGGCGCGTCCTCTGACGCGGCGCCGACTTTTGTTTTAAAAAAGCTCGAACTGGCCGCTGGAGTGCGGCGAGTTTGAGATAACCCGGTTGTTCATCGTCCGCTCCAGCAAAACTTTCGTTATGCAGGAGTTGTTATGAATATCCCTACCCCCGAACGTCAAACTATCCTCACCGGCGACCGCCCAACCGGCGCGCTGCATCTTGGTCATTACGTTGGCTCGTTGCGCCAGCGCGTTACCCTTCAGGAACAGCATCGCCAGTTTATTCTGGTCGCCGATTTACAGGGGCTGACCGACAACGGCAGCAATCCCCAAAAGGTCGCAGACAACATTCTCGAAGTGTTGGCCGATTATCTCAGCGTCGGCATCGATCCTTTCAAAACCACGATTTGCCTGCAGTCTTCCCTGCCGGCGCTGGCCGAACTGACGATGCTGTACATGAATATCGTGACAGTGTCACGCGTACAGCGTAACCCGACCGTAAAAAATGAAATTGCCCAGAAAGGCTTTGCCAGCAGCATTCCGGCGGGCTTTCTGGTGTATCCCATCAGCCAGGCGGCGGACATTACGGCGTTTAAAGCGGGCCTGGTACCGGTGGGCGACGACCAGCTGCCGATGATTGAGCAGACCAATGAAATCGTGCACAAGATGAACGGCCTGCTGCCCGCGCCAACGCTGGTGCCGTGTAAAGCCCTGCTTAGCGAGGTCAGCCGTCTGCCGGGCGTGGACGGCAACGCAAAAATGTCCAAGTCGCTCGGCAACGCCGTCGCCCTGTCCGCCTCGCCCGACGCCATCGCGCAGGCCGTGTCGGCGATGTACACCGACCCCAGCCACCTGCGCGTGAGCGATCCCGGCAAGGTTGAGGGCAATATGGTCTTCATCTATCTCGATGCTTTTCATGACGACGCGGAGTATGTCGCCGAGCTAAAAACCCGGTATCGTCAGGGCGGTCTGGGCGACCGGCAGTGTAAGAACGTGCTCAACGACCGTCTGCAAACGCTGCTCGCGCCGATTCGCGAAAGGCGCGCCGAGCTGATGCAGGACAAAGGCTATCTGATGTCGGTACTGCGGGCCGGTACGGAGAAAGCGCGGGAGCAGACCCAGCAAACCCTCGTCGAGGTTAAACGCGGGCTGGGCCTGCCGGTCTTCTACTGAGGGCGTTTAGAAAATAGAGCGGCCGATGCGCTGGGCGAGAATTTCCAGCGCGGCGGTTCCGGCCAGCGAGTTGCCCGAAGCGTCCAGCTCCGGGCACCAGACGGCGATCGACATTTCATGCGGCACAATGGCAATAATCCCCCCGCCAACGCCCGATTTCCCCGGCATGCCGACGCGATAGGCAAATTCGCCCGCGCCGTCGTACATCCCGCTGGTGACCATCAGGGCGTTGATCTGCCGGGTTTGCTGGGCGCTGATCACCGGCTCATCCAACTGGGGCGATACGCCCTGATTCGCCAGAAACAGAAACGTCTTCGCAAGCTCGAGGCAGCTCATCTTCAGCGCGCAGTAGTGGAAATAGTTTTGCAGCACGGTGATTACGTCGTTATCGAAGTTGCCGAACGACTTCATCAGCCAGGCGATGGCGGCGTTGCGGGCGGAATGCTCAAATTCGGACTTGGCTATGCGCGTGTCATAGGCAAGATCGGGCTGGTCGGCAAGCTGGCGCACCACTTCCAGCATGCGCTGCTTCGGCGCGCTGAGGCGGGTTTGCAGCATATCGCAGACGACCAGCGCCCCGGCGTTGATAAACGGATTGCGCGGCTTGCCCTGCTCCAGCTCAAGCTGCAACAGGGAGTTAAACGGCTGGCCCGACGGCTCTTTGCCCACCCGCCGCCAGATTTCGTCCTCTTCGTAGCGGCCCATGGCGAGTGCCAGGCTCAGCACTTTGGAAATGGACTGAATGGAAAAACGTTCCTGCGCGTCACCCGCGCAAAAAACCTCGCCGCCCACGGTGCAGACGGCGATGGCGAGTTTATCGGCGGGAACTTCCGCCAGGGCGGGAATGTAGTCGGCAACTTTACCCTTGCCGATAAGCGGCCTGACCTGCGCCAGAATATCTTCCAGCAGCTGATTATCTAACGAACCTTGCACCAAATGCTCCTGACCGGCGGGATTTTACGCCCGCCAGTATAACAGACTGCCGCCGCGCGAATCGATGCGGCGATAGCGCTATCGCTTAGCCACCCTACGCACTCGCAGGTCGCATAAGCGAAGCGCCACGCGATGCTTTACAAACCGCTATTTGCGGTCCCGCCACACCGTCTGCACGTTGCAGAATTCGTGCAGGCCGAAGTGCGAAAGCTCGCGGCCAAAGCCGCTTTTCTTCACGCCGCCAAACGCCACGCGCGGGTCGCTTGCGCTGTAGCCGTTGATGAACACGCCGCCACATTCCAGGCGCGCGGCCATGTCCGTGGCAAGCATGCTGTCGGCGGTGAACACGGTGGCGGAAAGACCGAAGTCGCTGTCGTTTGCCAGCGCCAGCGCATGCTCCGCGTCGCGCGCAACGGTGATGGCGGCGACCGGGCCGAACAGCTCCTGGCGAAACGCCGTCATTTCTGGCGTTACGTTGCCCAGCACGGTCGGCGCGTAGTAGTTGCCTTCCCCGGCGTTTTTTTCGCCGCCAAGCAGCAGCGTAGCGCCCTGTTGAAGTGACGTTGTCACCTGAGCATGAAGCTCGTCGCGCAGGTCGTAACGCGCCATCGGCCCAATCTGAGTCGCTTCAAGGGTCGGGTCCCCCACCTTCATCTGCCGCGTTGCCGCAAGGAATTTAGCGGTGAAGGCGTCAGCTACGCCAGCTTCCACGATAAAGCGTTTTGCCGCCGCGCAAACCTGCCCGGTATTCTGGAATCGCCCGGCCACGGCGGCTTTGACGGCCTCGTCGAGATCGGCATCGTTAAGGACAATAAACGGGTCGGAGCCGCCAAGCTCCAGCACGCATTTCTTCAGCGCCGCACCGGCCTGCGCCCCGATTGCCGCACCGGCGCGCCCGCTCCCCGTCACGGTAATCGCGGCGATGCGCGGATCGTTGATGGCCCGGCTCACGCCTTCTGGCGTCACGTTGATAAGCGTAAACAGCCCGGCGGGGAAGTCGGCCTGGACGAACAGTTCTTCGATCAGCGAAGCGCAGCCCATCACGTTCGGCGCGTGCTTGAGCACGTAGCCGTTGCCCGCCAGCAGAATCGGCACCGCGCCGCGCAGCACCTGCCACAGCGGGAAGTTCCACGGCATTACGGCGAGAATCGGGCCAAGCGGGCGGTATTCGATGACCGCTTTGTCATCCGGCACCTGGGTTGCCTCCGCGCCCAGCATCGCCGGGCCGTGCTCCGCGTACCAGTCGCAAAGGTTGGCGGATTTGCTCACCTCTGCCCGCGCCTGAGCGATGGGTTTGCCCATTTCGGCGGTAATCATCTGCGCCATTGCTTCGGCACCGTCACGCAGCGCGGCGGCGAGATCGCGAAGTTTTTGCGCGCGCTGGCTGACGGACAGACCGCGCCAGGTGAGAAACGCGCGGTGGTTTTGCTCAAGCGCCGCGTCAAGCTGGGCGTCGGATTCATAGGGATAGGCGGCGAGCCGCTGGCCGTTAGCCGGGTTAAGCGAGATCGCGTGTGTTTGTGCGGTTACTGATTGCATGGTGTCGCCCTGTTGTCTGAATGTCCGTTTACCTTACGCTTGAGGATGAGTGGTGAAAAATGAATAATACTAAGCCGACCATTCACGAAATGAGAATAGCCATGGATCTTGTCCAGCTCGAAATGTTTAACGCCGTTGCGGAAACGGGCAGCATTAACGCCGCCGCCCAGAAGGTGCACCGCGTGCCGTCCAACCTCACCACGCGCATCAAGCAGCTCGAGGCGGATCTGGGCGTCGACCTGTTTATCCGCGAGAACCAGCGGCTGAAGCTCGCGCCCGCCGGGCACAGCTTTCTGCAATACAGCAGGCGCATTTTAGCGCTGGTCGACGAGGCGCGAATGGTGGTGGCTGGCGACGAGCCGCAGGGCATGCTGGCGCTGGGTTCGCTGGAAAGCACGGCGGCGGTCAGAATCCCCGGCGTGCTGGCGATGTTTAACCAGCGCTACCCGAAGATCCAGCTTTCGCTGTCTACCGGCCCGTCGGGCGACCAGATTGACGGCGTGCTGGAGGGTAAACTATCTGCCGCCTTCGTTGACGGGCCGGTGCTGCACCCGGCATTAGAAGGGCTGGCGGTGTACGAAGAGGAAATGGTGATTGTCGCCCCCATCGACCACCCGCCCATTGAGCGCGCCCGGCAGGTGAACGGCGCGAATATCTACGCCTTTCGCGCGAACTGCTCCTACCGCCGCCATTTCGAAAGCTGGTTCCATCACGACCAGGCCATCCCCGGCAAAATCCACGAAATGGAGTCCTACCACGGCATGCTGGCCTGCGTTATCGCCGGGGCCGGATTGGCCCTGATGCCGCGCAGCATGTTAGAAAGCATGCCCGGCAGCCACCAGGCGAGCGCGTGGCCGCTGCCGCCGGACTGGCGCTATCTTAAAACCTGGCTAATCTGGCGGCGCGGCGCGAAAACCCGCCAGCTGGAGGCGTTTATGGGGCTGCTGGATGAGGCGGTGTAGCGTTGAACGCAATAAAATGCCCCCTTTCCGAGGGCATAACTTGAGGATTAGCGCAGGGTTTCGTTCATCACGGCGGTGACTTTTTCCATCGTCGCCCCCGCGTCGTTCACCCCCTTCTGCTGCTGCTCCTTCACCCAGCTGGCCTGAGCCTGCCGGTAGCCCGTCGCCGCCTGCCATTTCAGGACTTCATCTTTTTTCAGGATGCGCACCGTCGCGCCGTCCTTTTTGAGATCCTCAACCTGCTCGTTCATACCCCGCTCCATCGCTGAACCCAGAGATTGATACGCGGCCTCCGCGGCGCGGCCAATCGCGGCCCGATCTTCCTGCGCAAGGCCGTCCCACGTCTTTTTATTCATCGCCAGAAGATAGATGTGCCCGAGCCACAGATCCTTTGACAGCAGGACATGAGGCGCGGTTTTCTGCACGTCAAGCTGATAGCCGCTGTCGACGTTGACCATCAGGCCGTCCAACGTGCCCGCCTGCAGGGCTTTGTAAATGCCGTCGTTCCACGGCATAGAAACCGGGATGGCGCCGGCATTTTTAAGGAAATCCTGATGCCAGAAGCTTGCCGAACGCCACCTCGTCCCCTTGATGTCTTCCAGGCCGTTCATGGGTTTAGCGCTGAAAAACGCCACCGGAAAGCCGGTGGCGAAAAAGACGTTCACGACGTTGGCTTTCTCTAGTTCCGCAGAAAACGCGGGGATCTGCTGATAAACGCAGCGGAAGAAGTCTATCTGCGCGCCGCCCGCAGGCCCCACCGGAAAGCTTTTAAAAATCTGGTGCAACGGCAGCTCTTTCGGCGTGTACTCCGGCACGACCACGGCCATATCCGCCAGCCGGCCTTCGCTGACGGCGCTTAGCTCGTCGTAGCTTTTCGCCAGTTCGCCGTTCCAGTGCGCCTCAACCTTCAGCCGCCCCTTCGACTCCTTTTCAATCGCCGGGAAAAACACATCGTTAATAAACCGGGTGCGCATGCCGCCCAGCGGTTCGTGATCGATATATCTGAGCGTGGTGGTGGCGGAAACGGCGGCGGGCAGCAGCATTGCGGCGATAAATATCGCCGCGCGTTTGTGTATCAAATCCATATGATTTCTCGTTCAGGTGAAGGTTAAAACTAGCGCAGCAAAACTTTCCCAATCAGATAGGTGGCCGCTTTGCCGCCGATGTGCACCCGGTCGCCGACCAGCTGGCAGCGCAAATCCCCGCCGCGTTCGGAAACCTGGCGGGCCAGCATCTGCGTTTTACCGAGCTTTTCTGCCCAATAGGGGATCAGCATGCTGTGCGTGGAGCCGGTGACCGGATCTTCCGGCACCGATTCGCCAGGGCAGAAGAAGCGGCTGACAAAATCGTATTCGCCTTCTCCCGGCGCGGTAATGCAGACCATTTTATCCAGCGGGATCATGGCGTTGATGTTCGGGCGCACGTTTTCAACCTGCTGCTGGTTTTCCAGCACCACCATGTAATCACGGGCGACGCGCACCTCTTTGCATTCGCTGATGCCAAGCGTTTCCAGCAGCAGCGGCAGCGGCATCACCGGCTCCGTAGACCAGGCGGGGAAATCCAGCGTCAGCCATTCGCCGTTGCGGGTCACGGACAGCGGGCCAACAAAGCGGGTAGTGAAATGAATAGTGGCGTGCGGGTAGTCAAGGTGTTCAAAAATCACGTGCGCCGCGGCAAGGGTCGCGTGGCCGCAGAGGTTAATTTCGCCCTGGGTGGTAAACCAGCGCAGCTCAAAGCCCTCGTCGGTAGTGACAAAGTAGGCGGTTTCCGACTGGTTATGCTGTTTTGACATCTTCAGCAGGACGTCATCCGGCAGCCATTCCGTGAGCGGACATACCGCCGCGGCATTGCCGCCGAACGTCGTATCGGCAAAGGCATCTACCATATAAAAGTCAATTGGTTGCATAGCGTAAACCCCGTATTGTTATTGGTGACTGCATGGCGTCTACCATGCCATGACACGCCCGCCCGATGCATTCATTTTTTTATGCGCTCACAGAGGGGTAAAAAAATGAGACATAAATCACAAAATGGGTTGTATGCCCCGGTTGATGGTTTTATGATCGACGCCTCTTCAGAACTTTTCATTTACCTACGCGAAACTATTTTATGACACTAAGCACAGTCTCACGCCGTACAGCGTGGCTGCGGGTCGTTACTCTTGCTGTCGCGGCGTTTATCTTCAATACCACTGAATTCGTGCCCGTCGGGCTGCTGTCGGATATCGCGCAGAGCTTCGGCATGGAAACGGCGCAGGTCGGCATCATGCTGACGATTTACGCCTGGGTGGTGGCGCTGATGTCACTGCCGTTTATGCTGCTGACAAGCATGGTAGAGCGCCGCAGGCTGCTTATCGGCATCTTCGTGCTGTTTATCGCAAGCCACGTGCTCTCTTTCCTCGCGTGGAACTTTACCGTGCTGGTGATAAGCCGTATCGGCATCGCCTTTGCCCACGCTATTTTCTGGTCGATTACCGCTTCGCTGGCGATTCGCATGGCCCCGGCGGGTAAAAAGGCCCAGGCGCTGAGCCTGATTGCAACGGGCTCCGCGCTGGCGATGGTCTTAGGCCTGCCGCTGGGCCGTATCGTTGGGCAATACTTCGGCTGGCGCACCACCTTCTTCGCCATTGGCGTGGTGGCGGCGATAACCCTGGTCTGCCTGATGAAGCTGCTGCCGAAGCTGCCAAGCGAACATTCCGGCTCGCTCAGCAGCGTGCCGCAGCTGTTCCGCCGCCCGGCGCTGGTGAGCATTTACGTGCTGACCGCCGTGGTGGTCACCGCGCATTATACCGCCTACAGCTACATTGAACCGTTCGTGCAAAGCGTGGCGGGCCTGAGCGCAAACTTCGCGACCGTGCTGCTGCTGGTACTGGGCGGCGCGGGTATCCTGGGCAGCATTCTGTTCGGCAAACTCGGCAACAGATATGCGTCACCGCTGATTAGCGGCGCGATCGCCCTGCTGGTTCTCTGCCTCGTGCTGCTGCTTCCCGCCTCGACCAGCAACGTTAACCTCACGGTGCTGAGCATGTTCTGGGGCGTCGCCATTATGGTGATTGGACTCGGGATGCAGGTGAAAGTGCTGGCGCTGGCCCCGGACGCGACGGACGTCGCCATGTCGCTGTTTTCGGGAATTTTCAATATCGGGATTGGCGCAGGCGCGCTGCTGGGCAACCAGGTCAGCCTGCACCTGTCGATGGCAAGCATCGGCTGGGTTGGCGCGGTGCCTGCCGTTGCGGCGCTCATCTGGTCAGTGCTGATATTCCGCCGCTGGCCGGTGGCCTTAGAAGAACAGCCGCACCACGGCTAGTGTCAATGTCGGGTAGCGATGGGCTACCCGGCATGCTTTTGTTATCCATGATGTTGCCCACCGCCCGGTTCGAGCAGCACGATTCCCAGCTGATCTGCCTCTTCTTCAATACTCTCCATCAGCAAATCTGACTCAAGCAGCCGCTGCGATTCTATTTCAACGTCGAGCTGCCCCGCCGCAATTCTGTCGCCGAAGAGCATGACTGCCTGGCCGCCATGCTGGCGTGACGACCATTGCAGGCCGTGAACGTCAGGGTATGCCCGATGAACGGCGAGTGAATATTCTCTGGTAAAGGGATAATGGTCTGCGCTGGAATCAAGAAGGTCGGCTCGCCTGACGCCCATTTTGCGCAGCGTTTTCGGATTAAAATCGGCCAGCGTTAAATCCGTTGTTGCGCTGAGCACGGAGTGAACCAGCCCCTGTGCGCGTCTGAGGTCGAAAGGCTTTCCATCGGAATGAAGCGGTACGTCATGAAAAAGCGTTTCCATAACGGCAACGCCTGTAGTGGCCCCGCCATAGAGCGTGGCGACGCCGTTCAACATCGGGCTAAAGCGCGCGTTTCCCATGCCGGGGTTGAACTGGAGAGCGGTGAATTTATCAGAATGAATGCGATATATGCGCTGACCTGCTGGCCATGTCGCGACGTTTATTTTCAGGTTCACCCTTGGCGCGGCCAGCCCGCGTTCCACACCAGACACGTCCCTGTGTTCTGTATCAGCCATGAACACCGCCTTCGCGCTCTTCTCGGGCCGCCGTCAGCACCTGCTCCGGCATTTCCGTCAAAACATCCTTTGGTTTCCTGCCGCCGAGCCAGCTGTTTTCCGAGCCGAACCAGATAGCCAGGCCCCACGGCGTTTTGCTGTCGCCAAACGTCGCGAGGATCTCTTTCACCACGGGTAGCGGACGGTAGCCTTCGTCCAGTAGGTATTCGGGATAGTTATCTTTGCCGCCGATCTGTACGGCGAAAATGCGCCCTGCGGCCTTCCAGCGGTTTGGCCCTGCGCTTGGGTTGGTGTTGTTAAAGCTGGCTTTCTCTGACAGCTCGCGGGCAGAGAGCCACACGGCCTCGTTCAGGATGCGCTCGTTAAGTTCGTCCTGCCTGCGGATATTGCGGGCCGTGCGTGCAGGTTTACGCGCCTTTTCGCCCGGGCTTGTGGCTGGGGCTTCATTGCTTATGGCATTCAGTGAAGCAACCGCCGCGTTTACGGCGGCGCTCATCGCCATTTCGAGCAGTTCGTTAAAATCTTTGCGGCGGCCCGCCACGCTGCCTAGATCGATAAGCAGGTATTCGGACTCGGTTTTGAAATCGATGCGGTGCAGCTCGTCGCCGCTCAGCGACTGAACTTCAAAAGGATGACGCTCACGCCTGGCGATATTTGCTTTTGCGCCCATGACTCACCTCGTTGCGTAGTGGATATATGCGTTATATTCATTATATGACATACCGAGACTCTGTCACAGCGCAATTTTTATTCAAACTTCCTTTTCTAAATCCAGCAGCTCTTCGAGCGTCAGCACGTTGTTGTTGATAACGTCCATGGCCTTATTAAGCCCTTGATTATAAAAAAGCGGCGCGATCTTTTTCACCAGCTCGTCCAGAAAGAACTCGGCTTCAAACTGGCCGAGCTGAAGATCATGCTTGTCTTCCATATAGTCGACGATATGGGCGACGACGCCGTTGTAGTCGTCGGCGGGCAGCTTCAGGTTTTTCATCTTTTCCCCCTCTTATAGCGGCCAGGTTTTAATGATTTCGATAACGCCGTTGATGATGAACTGCACGCCCATGCACACCAGCAGGAAGCCCATCAGGCGTGAAATGGCTTCGATGCCGCTCTTGCCGACCAGGCGCATAATGGCCCCGGAACTGCGCAGGCTGCCCCACAGGATCAGGCTAACCAGCCCGAAAATCAGCGGCGGTGCCACCAGCACCACCCACGGCGCAAAATCAACACCGTGTTTGATCGTGGAGGCCGAGCTTATGATCATCGCGATAGTCCCCGGCCCTGCGGTACTTGGCATCGCAAGCGGCACGAAGGCGATATTGGCGTCCGGCTCTTCGCTCAGCTCTTCGCTTTTGGTTTTGGATTCCGGGGATTCATGCGCCTTTTGCTGCGGGAACAGCATGCGGAAGCCGATTAGCCCAACGATTAACCCCCCGGCGATACGCAGCCCCGGAATAGAAATCCCGAAGGTATTCATCACCACCTGGCCCGCGTAGTAGGCGACGATCATGATAACGAACACGTTTATCGAGGCCATCATCGCCGTGCGGTTGCGCGCCCTGCTGTTCATGTTCCCGGCGAGGCCGAGGAACAGCGCCACCGTGGTAAGCGGGTTGGCCAGCGGGAGCAGCACGACGAGGCCCAGCCCGATAGCCTTCATCAAATCCATCATATTTTTTTCCTTAATATCCGTTACTTGCAGCTGGGCAAGTATAGCAGCCAAACGTCGTTACCTGGCCCCGACGTTTTGTATCACATCGTTTGATATTCATTGCGTGAATATTATTGAGGTGTAGTGCGAACCTTCAGCGTGCGCCATCAACACAAAATAAATCGCCAGATACCCCTTAAAAGCTCGCTAATTATCTTGCTTTTTCAGGTCGTTTCAGAGCAATGCTGCTCTGCTTGCGGAAGCGTTTTAGCTATTCGTGTGATCCTGCGTCAGCGGGTGAATCATCACGTTGACTTATACTTGCCCTGGCAATAATATCTCGCGTGATTAATCTACTTGCCTGGGCAACCATAGTGAAAAGCACAAGTGACCTGTTTAACGAAATGATCCCGCTCGGGCGGCTGATTCATATGGTTAACCAGCACAAAGACCGACTGCTCAATGATTACCTCTCGCCGCTGGATATCACCGCGACGCAATTCAAGGTGCTTTGCTCCATCTATTGCGAAGTGTGCATTACACCGGTTGAGCTGAAAAAAGTGCTGTCGGTCGACCTGGGCGCGCTGACCCGCATGCTCGATCGCCTACTTTGCAAAGGATGGATTGAGCGATTGCCGAACCCGAACGATAAGCGCGGTGTTTTAGTCAGGCTAACGCCTGAGGGGAAGACGCTGTGTGAGAAGTGCCACAGCCTGGTTGGGCAAGACCTGAATCGAGAACTGACAAAAAACCTGACGGCAGATGAAGTCGATGCACTTTATCACCTGCTAACAAAGGTATTGCCGTAAAGCTGAAAAGAGGTGAGACGATGTCCAGACGCAACAACGATGCGATAACGGTACACAGCATTTTGGACTGGATAGAAGAGAATCTGGAAACCCCACTCTCGCTTGAGAAGGTATCCCAGCGTTCTGGCTACTCTAAGTGGCACCTGCAAAGGATGTTCAAAAAAGAAACCGGCCATTCATTAGGCCAGTACATCCGCAATCGCAAACTGACCGAGATCGCCCTCAAGCTTAAAGACAGCAACGAGCCGATCCTTTATTTAGCAGAACGTTACGGGTTTGAGTCGCAGCAAACGCTCACCCGCACGTTCAAGAATTACTTCTCCGTGCCGCCGCATAAGTACCGCGTGACGCACCTTGCCGGTGACGGAAAGTACATTCATCCGCTAAATCATTGAGCAGTAAACCTGAGTTAATCGTCTAAACAGATGTAATGAGGAAATCATGAAACGCTTTGTATCCGCCGCTGCCCTGCTGTTTGTCCTGGCTTCGGGTAACGTAATGGCGGAACAGCCCGGTAATTTTAACGTCACCCCGGCTAACCACGGAGGAATGATCGTTCCTCCAACTGACAGCAACGCCCGCGCGAGCAACACCGTGAGCGATAAATCAGAACAGCTCGGCACGCCGTATTACCATAATAATTAACAGAGCAAAACGCTGTTAACCTTAACGCCTGATGCCCCGCATCGGGCGTTTTGCTTTTTAAGCGCGGCTTACTCCACGAGCTTTATCTGCTCGCCCTTTTCAATCAGCGAATTTACCGCCGTATCGAAATGCCGGGTCATCGCGGCCATGGCACCCTGCGCGTCCCGCGCACCGTTGGTGGGCTCCATGGACGCGCAGGTTTTGGCGATTGCCGAGGGCCAGCAGAGCAAAAGCGAAGAACAGGGACACAAGGAATACTTCATTCCCTATAAGTACCAAAGCAAAGATGTGCTGATCCCAACCCGCTGCGAAAGCTAGCGTAACCCGAAAGCCCCCTGCAACAACGCAGGGGGTTGAGATTACACCGTTCTCTTTTCCGCCCGCCTGACGCGCAGGCCAAACACGTTGATATACAGCCCCGCCATGATCAGCACCGCGCCGACCAGCTGCGTGGCGCTAAGCGTTTCGTCCAGCAGAAGGGCCGCGCTTCCCATGCCGACCACCGGCACCAGCAGCGACAGCGGCGCCACGCGCCAGGTTTCATAGCGCCCGAGCAAACTCCCCCAGATGCCGTAGCCGACGATGGTGGCGATAAACGCCAGGTAGACCAGCGACAGCACGGTCACCGTATCGATGGACACCAGGCTTTGCAGCATCAGCGTCGGGCCGTCCATCAGCAGGCTGGCGATAAAAAACGGAATGACCGGAATCAGCGCGCTCCACACCACAAGCGACATAATCGGCGGGCGCGACGGCAGCTGCATAATCTTCTTATTGAAGATGTTGCCGCACGCCCAGCTAAAGGCCGCCGCCAGCGTCAGCATAAAGCCGAGCAGCGCAACGTGCTGGCCGCCGAGGCTGCCATCAATCAGGATCAGCACGCCGACCACGGCAAGGGCGATCCCGGCGATCTGCCTTGTCTGCAACCTTTCGTGAAAGACAAACGCGCCGAGGATAATAGTGAAAAAGGCCTGCGCCTGTAATACCAGCGAGGCAAGGCCCGCGGGCATACCGAATTTAATCGCACAGAACAGAAAGGCGAACTGGCCAAAACTAATTGTCAAACCGTAGGCGGCTAATAGGCGAAACGGGATCTTTGGGCGCGCCACAAATAACAGCGCCGGGAAAGCCACCAGTAAAAACCGCAGGCCCGCCAGCATCAAAGGCGGCATATTATGCAGCCCCATTTTTATCACCACAAAATTCAGCCCCCACACTACCACCACCAGCATCGCCAGCAGTCCGTCCTTCCGCGTCATACCCGCCCCTGTCATATTTTATAAATTTGTTAAAATCTATGCCTAAAGCGCGCGGCTGAACAGATACAGATCGCAATAAATCCCTGCCATACAGATGTGTTGTGTTGTGCCGATCGCCCGTGCCCGCCTGTACTTCGCTGTTTCTTCATGATAAATCTGACCGTCTACTCCCATGCCTTAAACAGATAACGATAACCATGGCCATCTTTAGCAAGTGGTTTACCGGCAAGACATTATCAACAAGCGTTTTACTTATCGCCTCCCTACTGCTCACCGTTGGGCGCGGCCTGACCCTGCCGTTTATGACAATCTACCTGTCGCGACAGTACGATATGCCGCTGCAGGAGATAGGCCTGGCGCTGACAATCGCGCTGACCGCTGGGGTATTTTTCAGCCTGTGGTTCGGCATTCTGGCGGATAAATTTGATAAGAAAAAATATATGCTTATCGCCATCACGCTTTTTCTCGGCGGGTTTGTGGCGATCCCGCTGGTGAATAACGCGGTGCTGGTGGTGGTTTTCTACTCCTTAATCAACTGCGCCTACTCGGTATTTTCGACCGTGCTTAAAGGCTATTTTTCCGACACGCTAGAAATACACCAGAAGCCGAAGGTTTTTTCGCTTAACTACACGTTCTCTAATATCGGCTGGACGGTCGGCCCGCCGATTGGCACCCTCGCCGTGCTCTACAGCACCAACCTGCCGTTCTGGCTTTCCGGCATGACGGCGGTGATCCCCTTCATTCTGATTAGCCGCTACGTGCACAGCGCGCCGGTGAATGCGGGCGGCCAAAGCGCAAACGTCGTGCTTTCGCCGCGCAGCATGCTCAAAGACCGGGCGCTGATGTATTTCACCCTTTCGGCATTTTTAGGCTCGCTGGTTTACGGCTCTTTTGCGGCGTGTCTTTCGCAGTACGCGATCGCCATTTCCGATTCCGGGCTTGCGGAAAAGGTCGTCGGCGTGGTGCTGCCGGTGAACGCCTTTGTGGTGGTCGTCTTCCAGTACGCGGTGGGCAAGCGCATCAGGCCGGATAACATCAAAAAGCTGATGTGCTACGGCACGCTGTTTTTTATCGCCGGGCTGGCGGGCTTTATGCTGTCGGGCAGCAACCTGCTGCTGTGGGGGATTTCGGCGGCGGTCTTTACCCTCGGCGAGCTGATCTACGCGCCGGGGGAATACATGCTGGTGGATAACATCGCCCCTCAGGGCCTGAAGGCGAGCTACTTTTCCGCGCAGCAGCTTGGCTGGCTTGGCGGCGCGTGCAACCCGCTGTTTACCGGCCTGATGCTGACGTGGTTTGCGCCGTCGATGCTGTTCGTGGTGCTGATGGTCGCCATCGCGCTGGCGTACTGGACGATTGTGAAAGGAATGGCGGTGAAGGCGGTGTCGTTTGCGGGCTAATGGTGGATGGCGCTAGCGCTTATCCATCCTACAAAACAAACCCAAAACGTAGGTCGGGTAAGGCGAAGCCGCCACCCGACAAAATCACAAACCAACCCCCAAAACGTAGGTCGGGTAAGGCGAAGCCGCCACCCGACAAAACCACAAACCAACCCCAAAACGTAGGTCGGGTAAGGCGCAGCCGCCACCCGACAAAATCACAAACCAAACCCAAAACGTAGGTCGGGTAAGGCGCAGCCGCCACCCGACAAAACCACAAAACAAACCCCAAACGTAGGTCGGGTAAGGCGCAGCCGCCACCCGACAATTCCCCTTACTCCAACTCTTTCCGATACTGAATAAACCCCGGCTTATCGGCGACCTTATCGTAAAGCGTCTGCGCCGTGGCGTTGGTTTCGTGCGTGTGCCAATAAACCCGCGACGCGTTGTTCTCCTGCGCATGTCGATAAACCGCTTCGATAAGCGATCGGCCAACGCCCTTGCCGCGTGACGCCGGAACGGTGAACAGATCCTCCAGATAGCAGTGATCGCGCTTCGCCCAGGTGCCGCGGTGATAAACCATATGCACGATGCCCAGCAGCCTTTGCTGTTCGTCGAACGCGCCGAGCGCGTACATCGGCTCCGTCGGGGAAAGCATGCGCCGCCAGTTAAACAGCGTCACCTCATCCGTCAGCTTCGTATCGTAAAACGTCAGGTAGGCCTGCCAGAGTTCATACCACGCGGCGTAATCCCCTTCGGCAAGCGGGCGCACGTCCACCGCCGTTTTCCCCGGTCGGGTATTGTTAGCCGCCAGGCCGTCACGCAGCGCGGCCAGGCTTTGCACCTGTTTGCCCCCGCGGATATTGTCATCGGCAAGCCAGGCCTCAAAGGCCGACTTCACCAGCGGCCATTCTACGCTTGTGATGGAAAACCACGCCGTATCCCGATTGCGCCCCTTGTAAACCACCACCTGACGGAATAGCCCCTCGAAGCGGAAACCCAGACGCAGCGCGGCGCGACGCGACGGGCCGTTCAGGCTATCGCACTTCCACTCGTAGCGGCGGTAGCCCAGCGCGTCAAAAGCGTATTTCATCAGCAGAAAATGCGCTTCCGTTCCCTGTACGGTGTTTTTCAACTCGGGGGAAAACGTCACGGAGCCGACCTCGATGGTGCCGTTTGCCGGGTCGATGCGCATCAGCGAAAGCGTACCCAGCGCGTGGCCGGACCGTTGGTCGATAACCGTAAAGTGCAGCGGGTCATTGCTCGCCGCCGCCGTCACGATGTAGTCGGCATACTGCTGCTCGTTCGCAAAAGGCCCGGCGAAGGTGTAGGTCCAGTCGCGCCCGTCTTGGGCTTTGCTCCACGCTTTCCAGAGCGATTTAGTATGGTTGGCAGGATTGAGCGGCTCAAGGCGGCAGTATCGCCCTTGCAGCGTTACGCGGTCGGGATAAGCGCGAGGCTGCCAGTCAGGCAGCGCGTCGCCAATAGGTTGCAGAAATTCATTTGTTGCTCCAGTCAAAGTAGACCTCCAGAGGATCGGGAATGTGCTTTGACTATAGGCGATTAAGTGGCACGGCAAAAAGAACCACAATGCGGTATTTTTTTCGAACCACTTATATTGCCACCAGCCCCCGCACGCCGTCCTGCTCCATGTTCCTGCCCGCGCCGCTTTGGATAATCGCCCCGCGTGACATCACCAGATAGCTGTCCGCCAGAACGGCGGCGAAGTCGTAGAACTGCTCGACCAGCAGAATGGCCATGTCGCCCCTGGCGGCAAGCTGGCCGATCACCTGCCCGATCTCTTTGATCACCGACGGCTGAATGCCTTCCGTCGGCTCGTCCAGAATCAACAGCTGCGGGCGGCAGGCCAGCGCCCGGCCAATCGCCAGCTGCTGCTGTTGCCCGCCGGAGAGATCGCCGCCGCGCCGGTGCTTCATCTCCTGCAGCACCGGGAACAGCCGGTAAATCTCTTCCGGCACCCGTTTCGTTTCCCGGCCTGAAAAGCGCGCAAGCCCCATCAGCAGATTCTCCTCCACGGTCAGGCGCGGAAAGATTTCGCGGCCCTGCGGCACGTAGGCGATTCCCGCCTGCACGCGCTGGTGCGGTTTACGCGCGGTGATATTTTTGTCCTGCCAGCTCACCGTGCCGGATTTTGCCGGGATCAGCCCCATCAGGCATTTCAGCAGCGTGCTTTTCCCAACGCCGTTGCGGCCCAGCAGGCAGGTCACCTCGCCGATTTTTGCCTCAAAAGTGACGCCGCGCAGGATGTGGCTGCCGCCGTAGAACTGGTTTAAATCGTTGACCGCTAGCATCTGTTATCCCTCCCGACGGATGCGCTTCGCTTATCCGCCCTACAAGTTTCTGCGTAAATTTAACGACCTAAATAAACCTCAATCACCCGCTCGTCCGCCTGCACCTCGCGCAGCGACCCTTCCGCCAGCACCTGCCCCTGATGCAGTACCGTCACGCGGTCGGCGATGGTTTCCACAAAGCCCATATCGTGCTCCACCACCATCAGCGAATGCCTGCCCGCAAGCTCGCGGAACAGCTCGGCGGTGTATTCGGTTTCCGCGTCGGTCATGCCTGCCGCCGGTTCATCGAGCAGCAGCAGGTGCGGCTCCTGCACCAGCAGCATGCCGATTTCCAGAAACTGCTTCTGCCCGTGGGACAGCAGCCCCGCCTGCCGGTGGCGTTCCGCGCCCAGGCGCAGCGTGGTCAGCATCTCGTCGATGCGGTCGCGCCGTTCGCCGTCAAGCTTCGCCCGCAGGCTCGCCCACACGGTTTTCTCCGCCTTCTGGGCGATTTCCAGGTTTTCGAACACCGTCAGCGCCTCAAACACCGTCGGCTTCTGGAACTTGCGCCCGATGCCTTTCCTGGCAATGTCGGCGGGCTCCAGGCTCAGCAGGTCCGTGGTCTGGTCGTAAAAAGCCCTGCCGGACTGCGGGCGGGTTTTGCCGGTAATCACGTCCATCAGCGTGGTTTTCCCCGCGCCGTTTGGGCCTATCACGCAGCGCAGCTCGCCCACGCCAATATTGAGCGAAAGGTTAGTCAGCGCCTGAAAGCCGTCAAAGCTGACGTTGATATTGTCCAGCATCAGCACCGGATCGGTCCGGTCGCGATACCTGTCCGTCATATGCTGACGGGTAAACAGCGGCTCGCCGGGTTGCATCATTTTTCTCCTTTGCGCAGCAGGCCAATCACGCCGCGCGGCAGAAACAGCGTCACGAGGATGAAGATAAGCCCGAGGAACAGCTGCCAGTATTCCGGCACCGCCATGGTGAAGTAGCTTTTCGCGCCGTTAACCAGCCCTGCGCCGAGGATCGGCCCGATCAGCGTGCCGCGCCCGCCGAGCGCCACCCAGATAGCCGCTTCGATGGAATTGGTCGGCGACATTTCGCCGGGGTTGATGATCCCCACCTGCGGCACGTAAAGCGCCCCCGCCAGCCCGCAAAGCACGGCGGAAAGCGTCCATACCAGCAGCTTGAAGCCACGCGGGTCGTAGCCGCAGAACACCAGGCGGTTTTCCGCATCGCGCACGGCGGTCAGCACCCGGCCAAACTTGCTGCGCGCAAGTGCAAAACCCAGCGCCAGGCTTGCCAGCAGCAGCAAAACCGTGGCGATAAACAGCCCGATGCGCGTGCCCGTCGCGGTAATCGACAGGCCCAGCAACGTCGTAAACCCGGTGAAGCCGTTGTTGCCGCCGAAGCCGGTTTCGTTGCGGAAGAACAGCAGCATCCCGGCGTAGGTCAGCGCCTGGGTCATAATCGAAAAGTACACGCCCCTGATCTTCGAGCGGAAGGCAAAGTAGCCGAACGCCAGCGCAAGCCCTCCCGGCGCCAGCACGACCAGCGCCATCGCCCAGGCAAAGTGTTCCGTGCCCCACCAGTACCACGGCAGCTCGCTCCACGACAGGAAGGACATAAACGCGGGTAGCCCGTCGCCCGCGGCCTGGCGCATCAGGTACATACCCATCGCGTAGCCGCCCAGCGCAAAGAAAAGGCCGTGCCCGAGCGACAGTAAACCCGCGTAGCCCCACACCAGGTCGAGCGCCACGGCGACGGTCGCATAGCAGAGGATTTTGCCGACCAGCGTCAGCGTGTAGGTGGATAACGCCAAAGGATGCGCGGCGGGCAGCAGCGTTAGAAACGGCAGCGTCAGCAGCAGAACGACAAACAGCGTGCCGAGCGCGAGGCTAAGGCGCGGCGCTTTGCGGCTCAGGGTTAAGGTCAGCGGTTGGCTCATCAGTCAATCACCCTTCCTTTCAGCGCAAACAGGCCCTGCGGACGCTTCTGAATAAACAGAACGATCAGCACAAGGATGAGGATTTTCCCCAGCACCGCGCCAATCTGCGGCTCGAGGATTTTGTTGAAGATGCCCAGCCCGAACGCCGCGGCCACGCTTCCGGCCAGCTGGCCCACGCCGCCCAGCACCACCACCAGGAAGGAATCGATGATATAGCCCTGGCCCAGCTCCGGCCCGACGTTGCCGAGCTGCGACAGCGCCACACCGCCCAGCCCGGCGATGCCGGAGCCGAGGCCAAAGGCAAGCATGTCCACGCGTCCGGTCGGCACGCCGCAGCAGGCGGCCATCGCGCGGTTTTGCGTGACGGCCCGCACGTTCATGCCCAGGCGTGTTTTACTGAGCAGCAGCCAGGTAAACAGCAGCACCAGCATCACAAAGCCGATAACCACCAGGCGGTTCCACGGCAGGATAAGGTTCGGCAGCACCTGCACGCCGCCGGACAGCCACGCCGGGTTCGCCACCTCCATGTTCTGCGCGCCGAACGCCATGCGCACGGTCTGGATTAGCATCAGGCTGATGCCCCATGTCGCCAGCAGGGTTTCCAGCGGGCGGCCGTAGAGGTGGCGGATAACCGTGCGCTCCAGCGCCATGCCGATGCCGCCGGTAATCGCGAACGCCACGGGCAGCGCGACGACCGGGTAAAACGTTAGCCAGGCCGGGGCATACTGCTGGAAGGCGGTCTGCACCAGCCACGCGGAATACGCGCCCAGCATCAGCATTTCGCCGTGCGCCATGTTGATCACCCCCAGCAGGCCGTAGGTGATGGCGAGGCCAAGGGCGGCCAGCAGCAGAATCGATCCCAGCGAAAGCCCCATAAACGCCTGGCCGAGAATATCGCCGAGCATCAGGCGGTGCTGGATTTTACGCAGCCCTTCCGCCGCGGCTTCACGCACCCGTTGGTTGGTTTCGGTCTGCGCGTCGGCGAGCGGCTTGAGCAGCGCCTGGGTATCGGGATCGGCAGAATGGCCAAGCAGCTCGACGGCGTGTAAACGCACGCTGGCGTCAGGGCTTGCCAGCCGTAGACGGGCAAGCGCGCCTTCAAGCGCGGTGCGCACGTCTTCGCTCCGTTCGGCCTTAAGCCGCTGTTGCAGCAAAGGAAGCAGATCGGGTTCGGCGTCCCGCTGGAGGTCTTTGGCCGCCTGCAGGCGAACAGTGACGTTGTCACTTACCAACCGATGGCTGGCTAAGGCGCTGCCCGCGAGAACCCGCAGGCGGTTGGTGAGGCGCACTTTTTTCACCTCGCCGACCGGAGTCTGTGCCGCATCCAGGGGCGTCAGCACGCCGTCGGTTTGCGCAAAGGCGTGATGCCGTTCGTCGATGACGAGGTTTTCCCGCGCCAGCGCCTCCAGCAGCGGCAGCCTTAGCGCGTCGGGGGAAGCCGCCCAATGCTGCAACAGCTTCGCCTGCTGCGTGCGGTTTGCCGCCGCAAAGTCGTCGGCGTCCCCGGCGCGGGCGAGCAGCGGCAGCAGCAAGGCGACGATCGGCAGCCATTTGGTGAGATTCATGGGCGTCTCCTGCGGTTAAAATGGTGGATGGCGCTGTCGCTTATCCACCCTACGTATCTGGATGGTGACTGCTGTCGCTTATCCACCTTACGTGCTCGAATGTAGGGCGGGTAAGCGTAGCGCCACCCGCCGCTTAGTTAATTACTCGCCGTTTTCACCGGCGCGTCCGGCTTCTTGTCGTTTCCGGCAATAAACGGGCTCCACGGCTGGGCGCGAACCGGGCCGTCGGTCTGCCACACCACGTTAAACTGGCCGTTGCCTTCGATTTCACCGATCATCACCGGCTTGTGCAGGTGGTGGTTGGTGGCGTCCATGGTCAGCGTGAAGCCTGACGGGGCCTTAAAGGTCTGCCCGGCCATCGCCGCGCGCACTTTGTCCACGTCCGTCGTGCCCGCTTTTTCCACCGCCTGCGCCCACATATGAATGCCCACGTAGGTGGCCTCCATCGGGTCGTTAGTCACCACCGTGTCGGCGTTCGGCAGCTTGTGCGCTTTGGCATAGGCTTTCCATTCGGCGACAAACTGCTTATTGGTTGGGTTATCCACGGATTCGAAGTAGTTCCACGCCGCAAGGTTGCCGACCAGCGGCCTGGTGTCGATGCCGCGCAGCTCCTCTTCGCCCACCGAGAAGGCGACCACCGGCACGTCCGTCGCCTTCAGCCCCTGGTTCGCCAGCTCCTTGTAAAACGGCACGTTAGAGTCGCCGTTAATGGTTGAAATCACCGCCGTTTTGCCGCCCGCCGAGAACTTCTTGATGTTGGCGACGATGGTCTGGTAGTCGCTGTAGCCGAACGGGGTGTAAACCTCTTCGATGTCTTTATCCTGCACCCCTTTGGAATGCAGGAACGCGCGGAGGATTTTGTTGGTGGTGCGCGGATAGACGTAATCCGTGCCCAGCAGGAAGAAGCGTTTGGCCGCCCCGCCGTCCTCGCTCATCAGGTATTCCACCGCCGGAATGGCCTGCTGGTTGGGCGCAGCACCCGTATAGAACACGTTCGGCGACATCTCTTCGCCCTCGTACTGCACCGGGTAGAACAGCAGCCCGTTTAGCTCCTCAAACACCGGCAGCACGGACTTGCGCGATACCGACGTCCAGCAGCCGAACACCACGGCGGCTTTGTCCTGGCTCAACAGCTGGCGGGCCTTTTCCGCGAACAGCGGCCAGTTGGAGGCCGGGTCGACCACCACCGGCTCAAGCTGCTTGCCCAGCACGCCGCCCTTCGCGTTGATGTCAGCGATGGTCATCAGCGCCACGTCTTTAAGCGGCGTTTCTGATATCGCCATGGTGCCGGACAGCGAGTGCATGATGCCCACTTTGATGGTGTCGGCGGCGTGTGCGCCAAACGCCAGCCCCATGCTGACAACGGATGCCGAGAGCGCAAAAGCTTTGATAAAAGTACGACGTTGCATAAGTCTCACTCCAAAAATTAGCTGTGTGTACTAGCGAATAACCCCATGCCTCGCCTGATGAAGCATGTGGAGGGTAATCTGACGAACCTCTTTCTGACTTGCGGCTATGTGGTCGTGTAAACGGCTCTGCGCCTCCTGAAGCTGTCGGTTCAAAACGGCGAGCAAAATCAGCCCATGCTCGTGGTAAGTGGCGCTCACGCGCGGCCGCTGGGTGAAGTCCAGCCGCCGCACAATACGAATTTTTTCCGTGATATCCCGATGCACCCGCGCCATTTCCGGGTTGCCCGCCGCGTCGACCAGCGTCATATGAAACGCCTCGTCGTACCCGGCCACGGCCCCGCCGTCCGCAAGCGGCGGCGAGTCAATCCAGAACTGCCGAAGCATTTGCAACGCTCGCGGCTGCAGCTCCTCCGGCCGGGTACAAAGCCGCTTCACCGCCTCCAGCTCGAGCACGATGCGCAGGTCGTAAAGCGATTCGAGATAGTCAAAATCCACCGCTTTGATCTGCCAGCCGCTGCGGGGCTGCACCTCGACGTACCCCTCCTGCTCCAGCGCGTACAGCGCCTGACGCACCGGCGTGCGGCTGGCGTCCATGCGCACCGCCACGTCGTTTTCGCTAAAGCGGTCGCCGGGGAGCAGCTGAAAGTCGAAGATCTCCTGTTTCAGCCGCCGGTAGATGCGTTCGGCGATGCCGGCTGGTTTTTTCGTGTTCAGCATGTTTACCTCACGGCGGATGGCGCTTCGCTTATCCGCCCTACGTGGCTCGGTTCGTAGGGTGGATAAGCAGCGCGCCATCCACCATCAAATCACACCGCATCCAGCCAAAGCAGCGCGTCACCCGGCCCCACCGGGCGGCCCTGTTGGCAGCTGATGCGCAATACGGTGCCGTCGCACGGGGCGGCGACCAGCAGCTCCATCTTCATGGCTTCGACGACGACGAGCGGCTCGCCCTGCTTCACCGCCTGGCCCGGCTCGACGAGAATTTTCCAGACGTTGCCGTTCAGATCCGCGCTCACCAGGCGCCCCGCGTCGTTTTCACCGCTCGTCTGCTCAACCGGCATGGCGCTTTCCACCGCCGCGCCCTCCTGCTCTTTCCAGTGCGCGACCTCGCCGTTGAACGCCGCATGCTGGCGCTTTCGGAAATCGGCGATATCGTCGGCGTTGTCGGCGAGGAATTGCGTGTAGGCGGCGAAGTCAAACTCCACCTCTTCGATTCGCACCTCGGCGCGCCCTTCCCGGAATGCGGTGCGGAACGCGGTAAGCTCCTCTTCGCTTACGGGGTAGAAACGCACCTGGTCGAAGAACTTCAGCAGCCACGGCTCGTCGCCAAACTGTGCGTTCTTGAGGAATTTGTTCCAGATAGGCACCGTGCGCCCGACCAGCTGATAGCCGCCCGGCGAATCCATGCCGTAGATACACATATACATGCCGCCAATACCCACGGTGCCTTCGGCGGTCCAGGTTCGCGCCGGGTTGTACTTCGAGCTGAGCAGACGATGGCGTGGGTCGAGCGGCACGGCGCAGGGCGCGCCGAGATACACGTCACCCAACCCGAGCACCAGATAGCTGGCGTCAAAAATCACCTGCTTTACCTCGTCACGATGCGCCAGGCCATTGGTGCGCTGAATGAAATCGACGTTGTTGGGCAGCCACGGCGCGTCGGCGCGCACCGTTTCCCTGTAGCGCTCCACCGCCGCGAGCGTCGCGCTGTCCTCGAAGGCCATCGGCAGATGCACGATGCGTGACGGGATTTTCAGCTTCGTCACGTCGCCGAGCTGTTTTTCGAGGCCCAGCAGCAGGGTTAAAAGCTGCGTCTGGGAAATATGCTGGCTGTCGTAGCGCACCTGGAGCGAACGCACGCCGGGCGATAGCTCCTCGACGCCGGAAATTCCGGACTGTTTAATCGCCTTCATCAGCAGGTAGATGCGCAGGCGCAGCGCCAGGTCCAGCACGTTGTCGCCGTATTCGATCAGCACGTAGTTGTCCCCCGCCTGGCGATAAACCACCGCCGGTAGCCCGGCCTGCGGGGCAAGTTCCGCAAGAATCGCCGCGCTTGAGGTCGTGCTGGGGGCAATCCCCGGATGGAGATCCGGCAGCGTGGCGACGTGCAGCAGATTGGTGACCGCCACTTCCTGGGCAATTTCCAGCGACTGCGCGTGCTCAAAGGTGATGGCGTGGAAGCGAATGCGGTCGCCGGGCTTCACCTGCCCGACCTTCCACAGCTCCGCTTTGGCGATGGTCACCGGGCAGACGAAGCCGCCGAGGCTCGGGCCGTCACGGGTCAGGATCACCGGGAAGTCGCCGGTAAAGTTCACAGCGCCGATGGCGTATTCGCAGTCGTGAACGTTGGACGGGTGCAGCCCCGCCTCGCCGCCGTCGGCGCGGGTCCACTCGGGTTTTGGCCCGACCAGGCGCACGCCGAGGCGGTTCGAGTTGTAGTGAACCTGCCATTCGGCGTCAAAAAACGTCTGCATGGCGTCCGGGGTGAAGAAGTCCGGCGCGCCGTGCGGCCCGTACAGTACGCCGATTTCCCACAGGTCGCCGTACTGCGGGATGAGCGCAGGCTCTGGGGTTTGCGGCAGCGAGATCGGCGCGGGCGTGGTGCAGGCCGCCAGATTCGGCTGGGAAATCGCCAGCACGTCAGCGACGCGCAGCGTGCGCCCGGCGTGGCCGCCAAACTGCCCCAGCGCGAAGGTCGAGCGGCTGCCGAGATAAACCGGCACGTCGAAACCGTTGCGCACCGCAAGATAGGTGCGGCAGCCTGACGCAGCGCGGCCCAGCTTCAGCGTTTGCCCCGCTTTGACAATCACCGGCTGCCAGTACGCCACCGGCTGTCCGTCGAGCGTCGCCGGGCAGTCTGCACCGGTCAGGGCGATCGTCGCCGCGCAGTGGAAGCGCAGGGTCGGCCCCTGCAGCGTAAACTCGAGGCCCGCCGCCGACGGATGGTTGCCGACGATGCGGTTGGCGAGGCGAAACGCGAAATCGTCCATCGGCCCGGACGGCGGCACGCCGATGTCCCAATAGCCGAGGCGGCCTGGGCTGTCCTGCACGCTGCTCCAGGTGCCCGGCTCCAGCACCTCAACGGCGTGGGCCTGGTAGACCACGCTATCAAGCAGCCGCGTCCACATCACGCCCGCTTTAAACTCGGCGAGCTGCACGATCTGGCGCAGATAGTCGAGGTTGGTGGCGATGCCGTGCAGACGGATGGCCGCCAGCGCCGAGTTCAGTTTACTTAACGCCTGCTGGCGATCGTCGCCGTGGACGATCACCTTGGCGATCGTCGGGTCGTAGAACGCGCTCACCTCGCTACCGGCGCTGACCCAGCCGTCAACGCGCACGTCCTCCGGGAAGGCAACGTCGGTCAGCACGCCGGGTGACGGCTGGAAGTTCTTCAGCGGATCTTCCGCATAGATCCGCACTTCGATGGACGCGCCCTGCGGCGGTCGAGCCATGCGCTGCCAGTCCGGCGTTAGGCCTGCGGCGACGTTTATCATGCACTCGATCAGATCGAGCCCGGTGACCATTTCCGTTACCGGGTGCTCAACCTGCAGCCGCGTGTTCACCTCGAGGAAGTAGAACGCGTCGCGGGCGGCGTCGTAGATGAACTCCACGGTGCCCGCGCTGCGGTACTTCACGGATTCGCCCAGCGCCACGGCGGCAGCATGAATCGCCTCCCGCGTGGCCTGCGGCAGGTTAGGTGCCGGGGTTTCTTCGACAACCTTCTGATTGCGCCGCTGGAGCGAACAGTCGCGCTCGCCGAGCGCCACGACCCTGCCCGTGCCGTCGCCGAAAATCTGCACTTCGAGATGGCGTGCGCGGTCAACAAAACGTTCGATAAACACGGCGTCGTCGCTGAAAAACTGCTGGCCCATGCGCTTCACGCTTGACCAGGCGTCCAGCAGCGCGGCTTCGTCTTCACAGCGCGTAAGCCCTATTCCGCCGCCGCCCGCCGTGGTTTTCAACATGACCGGATAGCCGATTTCAGCCGCCGCGAGCTGGGCTTCCTGAAGGGTGAGCAGCAGGCCGGTGCCGGGCGTCATCGGCACGTCGGCCTTAAACGCCAGCTCGCGGGCGCGGTGCTTGAGGCCGAAGTCGCGGATCTGCCCCGCCGTCGGGCCGATAAACACGATCCCCGCGTCCTCGCAGGCCTGGGCAAACTCGGCGCGTTCGGAAAGAAAACCGTAGCCGGGGAAAATCGCCTGCGCGCCGCTTTCTTTGGCGGCGGCGAGGATTTTGTCGATGTCTAAATAGCTTTCCGCCGCCGTTTCGCCGCCGAGCGCGATGGCGATATCCGCGTCCTTCACGTGCCGGGCGTTCGCATCCGGGTCGGAATAGACCGCCACGCTGGTAATGCCCATTTTGTCGAGCGTTTTGATGGCGCGGACGGCGATTTCACCGCGGTTAGCAATCAATACTGTGCTGAACATGCTCCCTCCTCAGGCGCTGTGGTGACGGGCGAGCCAGGCCTTCCAGCCGCCCCACGCGGTGATGTCCGTGGCGTCCGCCAGGGCAGACGATTCGCAGATAAAGCCCTTCACGCTGCGCCCGTCTTCGAGCGTTAACGTCCCGATGCCGAGCGGCGCGGGGATTTCCGCCACGAACTCGCCAAAGCGCGCCAGCGGTATATCCCACAGCTCGACCGCAATCGGCCGGCCGTCGCACGCGCGGGCAAGGCCCGGTTTGGCCGGCTGGGTGTTGGCTAAGGCATAAAGTCGGTAGTTATTAGCGGTGTGCGATTCTTCGATAAATACCGCATTTCGCGCGGTGAGCTGGTGGTTGAGCGGCATGCCGCGCAGGTGTGCGCCTACAACGGCAACGCGCACGTGATCCGCAGAGGGTTTTGGCGGCGAGCTTTCCGGCGGCAGCCCGTCGGTTGCGCCCAGCGGCAGGTTTAGCGCGGCCTGCCATGCGCTGCCGAAGTGGCTCAGCGCGCGGTCGTGCCAGGCCGGGGCAATCAGCGTAATGCCTGCGGGCAGGCCGTCGGCGCGAAAATCCCCCGGCAGCGCCAGCGCGCAGAGATCGGCGAGGTTGGTAAAGTTGGTGTAGGTGCCGAACTGCGAGTTAAGCCGCACCGGCTCCAGCGCCATGTCGGCGATGGTGTGAATGGTGGGCGACGTGGGCACCACCAGCGCATCAAACCCGGTAAGCTGCTCGTTGATTTTGCGGGCCAGTTCGGCACGGGTGTATTCCGCCCGCCACGCGTCGCAGGCCGTGAAGTTAAGGCCGTTTGCCACGATGCCGCGCACCGTCGGGTCCATCGCTTCCGGCCGGGCGTGGAAGATATCGCCCACCGCAACGGTGCGTTCCGCCACCCACGCGCCCTGGTAAAGCTGCCCGGCAAGCTCGCTGAAGGCGGTGAAATCAACGGGCACCAGCTCCGCGCCCTGCTCGCTCAGGCGTGCGAGCGTGTTGGCAAAGGTGGCTTCGCTTTGCGCATCGCCGAAAAACTCAAGCCTGTCGGGAATGGCGAAGCGCGGTGCCTGGCTAAACCTTGCCGGAGCCGTTTGCGGGTTCGCTCGGGAATAGGGATCCTGCGGATCGTAACCGCCCGCCGCCTTGGCCACCGCTTGCGCGTCTTCAACCGTTAGGGCAAAGACGGAAACGCAGTCCTGCAGGCGGCATGCGGGCACCACGCCACGGGTGGAGAGCCAGCCCTTGGTCGGCTTCAGGCCGACGATATTGTTGAAGCCTGCGGGCACGCGCCCCGATCCTGCGGTATCGGTTCCCAGCGCGAAGCACACCAGCCCGCGCGCGACAACCGACGCCGAACCGGAGCTTGAGCCGCCGCTGACGTAAAGTGGATTAAAGGTGTTTTTTACCGCGCCAAACGGCGAACGCGTGCCCACAAGGCCCGTTGCGAACTGGTCGAGATTGGTTTTGCCCACCACCACCGCGCCCGCGGCTTTAAGACGGGCGACCACCGTCGCGTCCCGTTGTGCCACGTAGGTGAACGCCGGGCAGCCCGCGCTGGTCGGCATGCCGCCCACGTCGATATTATCTTTTACGGCGAAGGGTACGCCTAATAACGGAAAATCTGCGGCCTGTTTCTCGCCAGAATTGATCGGCTGAAAGATCTGAGTGAGCTGCGCGTAAATTTCGTCGGCGCTGGCGATATATATCCACGCATTATCGTCAGGCGATAAACGTCTATTTAGCTGCTGAAATGCGCCTACCAGCTCCTGCGGCTGCTGGCGATACTGCGCGACCCACTCCGACAAGGTTAATACGGACATAGACTGGCATCCCATCTGGTATACAAGATGAGAGTGACAAAGCAGTTATTGTGCCAGTTTTAAAATGAGCAGGAATTACAGGAGGTTAAAATAAGTATAATTTTTTCTTATTTTATATTTGCACTCTATTAGCGCCGATGTTCAATGATATTTTCTTTAATGGTGCAAACTGGCGGATGGCGCTAACGCTTATCCGCCGAGTCAATGCGAAAATAAAAAATCGCAGATTTAAATAATACTGCCGCCTTTGGTTAACGCGTCCCGGCGCTCTTCCGCCTCTTCTCGTTGATGATGGCCCTTGTGGGCGATGGCGTTGCGCAGGCGCTGCTGCTGGGCATAGCGGTCTTCGCGGCTTAATTCAGCGTCTTCGCTCAGTTCAATCAGCAGTTCGTTCATATGTTCGATGCTGTTTTCGGTGATTTTTGCGTCTACGCGGGCGATAACGTCGTCCAGATGTGCCATGAGTGCTCCTTTTGTTTGACCTGTTGCCCCTCCGTTCAGGGAGGGGCCAGAAGTTCGGATATTAATTCAGCCTGGCCTTCGAGAAATCGCTGCCGCTGAGGCTGACATTATACCCGGTCACGTTGCTGCGCGTGGCATAGAAGGTTTTGCCGTTGGCAAGCGGGATCCACGGCGCCTGCTGGTAGAAAATCTCCTGCGCCTGCTCGTAGAGTTTGGCGCGGGCCGCCGGGTCGCTGGTGAGCTTCGCCTTCTGGGTCAGCGCGTCATACTGCTTGTCGCACCAGCGCGCGGCGTTGGAGCCGCTTTCGATGCTGCCGCAGCCTAGCAGGGTATCCGCGAAGTTATCCGGGTCGCCGTTGTCGGACATCCAGCCGAACAGCGCCGACGAGTGCTCGCCTTTGCGCATGCCGGACAGGTATTCGCCCCACTCGAAGGTGACGATTTTGGCGTTAACGCCCACTTTCGCCCAGTCGGCCTGAATCATCTCCGCGATGCGGCGCGAGTTCGGGTTGTACGGGCGCTGCACCGGCATCGACCACAGGTCGGTATCAAAGCCTTTCTCAAACCCGGCCTGCTTCAGCAGCGCCCTGGCCTTTTCCGGATCGTAGCCGTAATCCTTCAGATCTTTGTTGTAGCCCAGCATGGCCGGTGGAATCGGTGATTTTGCCACCGTGCCGGAGCCCATAAATACCGCGTTGATAATGGCCTTTTTGTCCACCGCGTAGTTCAGCGCCTGGCGCACCAGCACGTTATCAAACGGCTTTTTGCTGGTGTTAAACGCCAGATAGCCGACGTTCAGGCCGTCGACGGTGTGCAGCGCGAGGTCTTTGTTCGCTTTGATTGCGTCGAACTGCACCGGGCTTGGGGCCGGGATAATCTGGCATTCGTTCTTTTGCAGCTTGGCAAGACGGGTCTGCACGTTCGGCGTGATCGAGAAGATCAGGCGTTTGGTCGGCACCTCGCCGTTCCAGTAGTTCGGGTTCGCCACGTAGCGAATCAGCGAGTCCACCTTGTATTCCTGCAGCGCGTAAGGCCCGGTGCCGATAGGCTGGGTATCAACCAGCTCCGGCGTGCCCTTTTTCAGCATCGCATCGGCGTATTCCGCCGAAAGAATAGAAGCAAAGTCCATCCCCCAGTCGGCGAGGAACGCCGCGTTCGGCTCGCTCAGCGTGAACTGCACGTGGTAGTCATCGATTTTCTTCACGTCGGTGATGAGCTTGTCGAGACCCACGTCGTTGAAGTATTCGTAGTTCGCCTGCGACACCTTGTGGTACGGGTTGTTGGCGTCTTTCTGGCGCATCACCGAGAAGATCACGTCGTCGGCGTTAAAATCGCGCGTTGGCTTGAAGTATTTGTTGCTGTTGAACTTCACGCCCTGGCGCAGGGTGAAGGTATAGGTTTTACCGTCCGGGCTGATTTTCCATTCGGTTGCCAGCGAAGGAATCGGCAGGTTGTCGCTGGCGCGGAAATCCACCAGGCGGTTGTACAGCGTCTGGGAGCTTGCGACAAACGTCGGGCCGGAGCTGGCGATTTGCGGGTTGAAGGATTCCGGCGAGGCCTCGGAGCAGTAGACGATGGTGCTGTTGTTGGACGCCGCGAAAGCCGCACCCGTGGGTAACAGAGCGCTAAGCAGCAGCCCGAGAAGCGTTTTCCCTGTGGACATGTTTTTGCCTTTTGATTTGCTTGCCAAATGATTTGAACATTTATTATTTTGAGCATTAATAACAGCACAGCAGAACGCCATCGGCAAATAACAAACGGCTATCGTCTTATGCTTTTTTGGTGGAATTTGCTCGTTTTTGAATCGGAAGCAGAGGATAAAACTGGCGGACGATTTTCCCCCTCGCCCTCAGGGAAAGGGCCGGGGTGAGGGTTGTTTTCGGCATTGGGTCGCCCAGATGCCAACTTTCTCCCCCAGGCGAACGGGGTAAATGATTAACGCGTCATCGCCTCAAACCGCTGCAAAATAGAACGGGAAACCGGCGTATCGCGCACGTTTGCCAGCAGCGCGTCGCGGTCTTTGCCCTTCATGGCTATTCGCTCGCTGCGGCTGGTGATGATTTTGTTCATCACCGGGGCGGTAAACTCCGGGTGAAACTGCACCGAGAGCGCGGTGGGTGAATAGCGGACGATCTGGTGCGGATCGTGGCTGGATGCCCCTAACGCCACGGCACCCGGCGGCAGCACGATCACGCTTTGCTCGTGGCTTAAGAAGGTGTCGAACGTCGCCGGTAAATCGCGCAGCAGCCGGTCGTGCTGGGCGCTATCGTTTAGCGACACGGCTATCTGCCCCACTTCGCTGCCTTTTGGATGATAGTCCACCACGCCGCCCAGCGCGTGGGCCATCAGCTGGTGCCCATAGCAGACGCCGAGCAGCGGCACGCCCGCCAGAATCATCTCCCGCGCCCAGGCGGCGGTACGCTCGCTCCACTCTTCGCGGTCGGTGACCATCGACCAGGAGCCGGAAATCACCGCCGCGCGGAACGTTCCGGCCACCGGCAGCGGCTCCCCTTCAAACGGACAAACGACGCGCACCGGCCCGACGTCGCCCAGGGCGGCGCGAAACCACTGCGGCTGCTCGCCCACCGCCGCGCGAATATCGGCAGGCGGGTGGCCCATTTGAACCAGCAATAACGGGAGTTGTTCAGGCATAGCTTGTGCGTCCTTAAGCGTCGGTAAGAGATTTATGATTAGCATAGATTTCACGCCTCCCCCAGTGACTTAACCGCAATCCGCCAATAATTGGAAAAAATAGCCGTCTCTTCCGCCGTTTGCTTAAGGCAGGAATCAGTAAAATGTCATGCGTGAAAATGACTCGAAACGAGCCGTTAACGGCAGGATAAAAGACGTGGCAAAAACTTTACTGCGCAGCGGATGCCTGGATGATTTCCTCGCGCTGGGCGAAAACGGACAGGCGGTGTTCGACTCGGCGTTACAGATACGCGAAACCCTACGCTTGCGAAAGCAACACGCGGTGGCGGACAGCCTCGCGATTCCCCAGCCCAACGACGAAGGCGACCGCGTTGACTGGTACGCGCCGTTCGAAGGCAGCGTGCTGAGCTGGGCCGCCGCCAGCGACGAGCAGCGTAAAAAAGCGCTGCGCTATCTCGATAACTGCCAGGCCAACGTCGCCACGCTGATTCAGCGCTGTAAGCAGGCCGATAAAACCGCCATCCAGCTTTTCGGCTCGCTGCTCGCCAACGCCCTGCAGTTTCCCGGCAGCCAGCACGTTTATCTGGTGGATGGTAAACCGGTTATCACCTTCTGGGGCTTTGTAAACCTCAACCAGGGCGCGCGCGAAGACGTGCTCGACTGCCTGCGCGTGGCGGATGTGCCTGAGCCGGTAATCGAATTTATCCCCGAGCCGCAGCCGGAGGCCGAGCCTGCGCCGGTGAGCGAACCGCCTGCCGCCCAGCCCGTCGTCGTAACAGAGGTCGTCTTAAGCGATCCCGACGAGCCGCTGGTGTATACCGCACAGCCCCGCGCCGTGACGCCCAAGCCTGAACCCGTTATCGAAGAAGCCGCGCCCGCGCCGCAGCCGGCTGCCGTTAAGCGAAAATCCCGCCTCTGGCTGCTACCCGTTGCCGCCGCCGCCGTGGCGCTAATCGCCACGCCCGTTGCCTACAAATTCTTATCGGCCCCGGCTCCGCAACCTTTAGCCGTCGCGCAGGCAGAACCCAAGCCGCAGACTATTGCGCCCCCGGCTATTCAACCCGCTGATGCCGCACCGGTGAAATCGACCCTGCCGCTGGTCGAGGCCGCCGTGGTCGCGCCGCCTGCCCCAGAGCCCGCCGTTGAAGAAGCGCCAGCCGCCCCGGTCATCGTGCCGAAAAACGCGCTGGTGATGGCCGCCGACGCGCTGAAAGCTGGCTCCACTAAATTCCTCAACGGCACCTGGCGAGTCACTCTCGACGTGAAAGATCCGATTACCGGCAAGCCGCCAAGCCTGCGCTACCAGATTGCCAATAACAAAGGCACCGCTCGCCTCGTGCACGGCGACAACATCGTGTGCAAAGTGGAGGTGTTCTCTGGCCTGCAGCAGTCCGGCACGCTGATGATCAAAACCCGCGGCAGCGCGCGCTGTAGCGACGGGGCGCGCTACCCGATGCCGGAAATCTCCTGCAAGCCGGGCGACGGCGGCGTGGCCGAGTGCAGCGGGCGCTACGAAAGCGATACCGTGGTGCCGATGACGTTTAAAAAAGTGAGTGATTAACCCTATGCTTGCCAACCTGTTCCCGTACAAGCCGAGCGTGACGCTCATTAAAGACAGCGGCATCCAGTTCCTGGATTTTGGCCTTGCCCCGCAGCCGAACGCCCCGCACACCGGGCGTTTTGTGCGTAAAACCGCCAACGGCCCGCTGCTGCGCCTCGATTACGACGTGGTGCCCGGCAAGTTCACGCTGCCCGACAGCGAAGGCGGCGCGCCCGAAGTGGTGAAGCCGGAAACCACCCTCACCCTTGGCCACTCGCTCAAGGTAATGGACAAAATCTGGCTGCCGCTGCCCTTCCACCGTTTTAATCCGCCGCGCACCTTTGTGGGCGGGCCGGACAACTGGGCGCGCGTGCAGATCCGCAGCCTGGAAACGCCGGATTCCGCGGGCAACACGGTGCGCATCAGCATCGCGCTGGACACCAAAATCTACGCCGACGACAGCCCTGCCGCGCATCTTGCCCCGACGCAGAACGACGTGCGCAACGGCGCGCGCTTTGCGCTGGCCTGGCAGAATCAGGAGATCCACGATTTCCTCGACCAGACCTGGGTCGACGGCTGGCTGCGCGAGGTGTTCACCCAGTACGTGACGCGCCACGAATCGCGCACCGAGCGCGAAATCACCGCCGCGATGAAAATGTTCGAGTACCAGGCGCACTACCTGAACATCCTCGAAATGCTCGGCGCGCAGCTTGCGGTGCCGGAGGTGAAAATCGTCACCGCCACGCTTCAGGCGCCGGCCATCCCGGTGGATCTGGTGCTGGACGTGGGCAACACCCACACCTGCGGCGTGCTGATTGAGGATCACGGCGAGGCGAACGACGGCCTGCGCCAGACCGCCGAGCTGCAGATCCGCTCGCTCAGCGAGCCGCAGTTTATCAACGAGGCGATGTTCACCAGCCGCCTGGAGTTTTCGGAAGCGAAGTTCGGCAAGCAGCACTTTTCCGTGGAAAGCGGGCGCGATGACGCCTTCGTCTGGCCGTCCATTGCCCGCGTCGGCAGCGAGGCCCGCCGCATGGCGAGCGTGCGCCTCGGTACGGAAGGCGCCAGCGGGATCTCAAGCCCGCGCCGCTATCTGTGGGACGAAACCCCGGCAGCCCAGGACTGGCGCTTTAGCCAGATGGGCGTAAAAACCCAGCGCGAGCCGCTTGCCACCGCCTTCCCGCTGATGAACCTGATGAACGACGACGGCCAGCCGCTCTACGACCTGCCGATGGACGAGCGCCTGCCGGTCTTTTCCCCGCAGTACAGCCGCAGCTCGCTGATGACGCTGATGCTCTGCGAGCTGCTGTCGCAGGCGCTGATGCAGATCAACAGCGTCGGCTCGCGCCAGAGCATGGGCCACCTCAACGCCCCGCGCCAGCTGCGCAACCTGATCCTCACCCTGCCGTCCGCCATGCCGAAGCAGGAGCGCGAGCTGTTCAGCCAGCGGATGCGCGAAGCCGTAGGCCTGGTGTGGAAAGCGATGGAGTGGCACCCGGCGGACGACGGCTTTACCAGCGATCGCGACAAAGAGAAAAGCGTGGTGCCGGTGCCCACCGTACACATGGAATGGGACGAGGCGACCTGCGGGCAGCTCGTCTGGCTGTATAACGAAGCCATCGTGAACTACGCCGGGCAAAGCGGCACCTTTTTCAAAAGCCTGGCGCGCCCCGACCGCCTGCTGAGCGATGACGAACCTCTGGGCAAGACCCTGCGCGTGGCGTCTATCGACATCGGCGGCGGCACCACCGACATGGCAATCACCCAGTACCAGCTTGACGACGGCGTGGGCAGCAACGTGAAAATCGCCCCGCGCCTGCTGTTCCGCGAAGGCTTTAAGGTGGCGGGCGACGATATTCTGCTGGACGTGATCCAGCGCTGCGTGCTTCCGGCGCTGCAGGCGAAGATTCACCAGGCGGGCGTCGCCGACGTGACCGGGCTGATGACCACGCTGTTCGGCGAGTCGGGCCGCATGGACACGCGCGGCACGCTGCGCCAGCAGACCGCACTGCAGCTGTTTATTCCCCTCGGCCACGCGGTGCTGAACTACTGGGAAAACAGCGATCCCGACGATCGCCATGCAACGCTCGAGGCGACCTTTGGCGAACTGCTCGCCCAGCGCCCGACCGACAACGTGATTAACTACGTTCAGCACGCCGTGCAGCACGCGCTGCCTGCGGACGCGCCGCTTTTCGACCTGTTCAGCGTGCCGATTCACGTCGAGCTGGTAGCGCTTCAGGAAGCGCTGATGGCCGGTCAGTTCACCCTGACCGCCCCGCTCCAGGCGCTGTGCGAGGTTATCAGCCACTACTGCTGCGACGTGCTGCTGGTCACCGGCCGCCCGGCCTGCCTGCCCGGCGTGCAGGCCCTGCTGCGCCACCTTCAGCCCGTGCCGGTCAACCGCATCGTCTGGCTCGATAACTACCAGACCCACGAATGGTATCCGTTCAGCCAGCAGGGCCGCATCGGCAACCCGAAATCCACCGCCGCCGTGGGCGCGATGCTGTGCAGCCTGGCGATGGACCTGCGCCTGCCGGGCTTTAACTTTAAGGCGTCGGACATTCAGGCCTATTCCACCGTGCGCTACCTCGGCATGCTCGACGGCAACAACGTGCTGAGCGAGGAAAACGTCTGGTATCGCGATATCGATCTGGACAATCCCAAGGCCACGCTCGACACGCGCCTGCACTTCCCGCTGCGCGGCAACGCCTGCCTTGGCTTCCGCCAGTTGGATAACGCCCGTTGGCCCGCTACGCCGCTTTACACCCTGGCGATTAACTCGGCGTCACTTGCTAAAGCCATTGCCGGTGACGGCGTGCTTAACGTACGCCTCCAGCAAACGCGCGAGGCGGATGCCTTTACGCTCGCCGAAGCCTGGCTGCAGGACGGCAGCAAAGTGCCGCTCAGCCAGCTGAGTTTTAAACTGAATACCCTGGCCGGCAGCTACAGCGGCGCCAGCCACTACTGGATCGACAGCGGGAGCGTCTACCAAAAATGAATCAGCCAACCGTGAGTCATAAAAAGGCGGCGCTGCGCCAGCTGGCAAACTGGGTTCAGGAAACTCGCCCGCACGCCCCGCTGCTGGAAAACGAGGCCGACAGCCTGCTTGCGCGCCTGCTGCCGTTGCAGCGCCGCCAGCACCAGATTGATGCGTTAAGCCGCCAGCCTCTGGCGCTGGGGTTGTACGGTCATTCCGTTGCCGGAAAGCACCATCTGCTGAGCGCGCTGCTGGCGAATCCCGCCGGGCGCATCGAGGTGACGCTGGGTGAAAAAACGCTGGATTACCTCACCCACGTTAACCCCGGCCACGCCGCCGCCCTTGCCGTGCGCTTTACCGCCAGGGCCGCGCCCGCCGTCGATAACTTCCCGCTGCTGCTGACGCTGTTCGGCGAAAGCGATCTGGCGCAGCGCACCATCCGCGATTATCACCGCCAGCCCGAACCGCGCGTGGCGCAGTCGAGCGTGATTGCGGCGCGTATCGCAGAGCTGCAAACCCGCCGCCAGGCGCAAATTGTGCCGGGCATTTCCGCCCAGCAGGTTGCCGATATCGCCCGCTGCTACCACGCCCAGCTGCGCCGCCAGCACCATCTGGACGACGCGCTGTGGCAACAAATGGCCGACCTGCTGCCGTGGCTGACCACCGCGGATCGCGTATCGCTGCTGGCAATGCTGTGGGGCGATGACGCCACGCTGACCGCACGGTGGCACCATCTTAGCGACACGCTGCACCACGTCGGCGACGCCACAAGGTTTATGGCACCCGCCAGCCTGCTCGTCGATACCTTCCTGCTGCCCGCCGAAGGCTTTCTGATCCCGGCTACGCCCGACGAGCCGGAAATTCAGGCCGACGTGATGATTTGCCCGCTCAACGGCGGTGAGGCCGGTTCCCCGGTAAGCCTGGCCCAGCGCGATCTTCTGGCGCTGTGCGCGGAAGTTTGCCTGACGGTAGGCAACGCCCCGGCGCTTGGCGACGTCGATATCATCGATATCCCACTTGAGCAGCTCGATTACTACACCGACCGCCTGCAGCCCGACACGCTGCTGGTCTGCAACGCCGCCGCCGAGCGCGCGCAGGTGAAATCGGCGGGTAAAATCCTTGCCCGCTGGGTGGATAACACCCAGGGAAGCCAGGCCACCCTGCCGGGCCTGATCTGGACGATCACGCCGTTTGACGCACGTTTCACCGGCGGCGCGGGCGTGGACGACGGCGTGCAGCGCCTGATTGGCCAGGCGGGAAAGCGCTGGGGAACGCTGCAGGCGCTGGACGGTCGCAATATGCATCGCCTGCTGGAGTGGCTGACCGATGCCATGAATAGCGACCGTCGCACCCAGCGCGTTGAGGGTCTACAGGCCGCGCTGGACGCGCAGACCGTCGAGCTTTTCCAGCGCCTTACCACGGCGCACAACATCGTCCCGGAAGCGGCCCGTCGCCAGGCGGAAGGCCTGGTTCGCGCGCTGCAGGCCAGCGCCGCCCTGCACGGCGAGCTGCTGGCAGGCCTGGTGCCGGACCGCCACGCGCTACAGCAGTGCTGGCAGCGCCATCACCAACAGCGGCAGAAAAAGCCGGCGGCTTTCCAGCTGGATATCGATCTGTTTGCGGAAGACGACGCCGATGAGCTGCGCGAGGTAAACCCGGTGAGCTACGCGCTGGAGGTGCATCAGCTGTGGGTTGCGCACCTTAGACGCCTTGCGCAGAGGGCTGAGGTCGCCCAGCAGTTTGGGCTGGATAACGCCCAGCTACAGGCGCTGTGCGATCTGCTGATTGTTGCCAGCTACCGCCTGGCGCTGCCGGATCAGCTGGAGGAGATGCTCCAGGCAGGCGACGGCACCATGGCCCAGGAGATCACCTGCGCCAGCAGCGTGCTCGGCGACTTCGTGAACTGGCTGGGGTACGCGCGCGTGCCGCAGGCCAGCCGCCCGGCAAGCCGCGTCAACAAGGGTGCCGCGGTATTTGCCCCTGCGGCCCAGGCGCAGGCATCGAAACGCCTGACCAGGCTTGGCGATACGCCCGCTCGCGGCAACGCCAGCTACGTCTATGACTGGCTGGTTGCGCTGTACGCCCGCGCGGTGGAAAACATCGGCTATCGCCATCCGCACGACGTAGGCTCTGTGCATCGCGAGAAATTACGGGCACTGCTGGAGAGGATTTAACCGGCCCGCGCAGCGCCTCCGACGCATCGTGGTGGACGGCGCTGCACGTATTCGACAGACAAATAGCGCCTTGTATTACTCCCCCCCTAAGCTAAGGTTAATGAGCGAAGTAAATCGACAAGTATTCATTCTGCATTCTTTTTATGAAACGCAATCGGAGTCAATACTATGCATATCTCGACGATCGAAGAGCTGTTTGTTCATTTACTTTCAGATACCTACAGCGCTGAAAAGCAGTTGACCAAAGCGCTGCCGAAGCTTGCCCGAGCGGCGGATAACGCCCAGCTTCGCGAGGCATTCACCAGCCACCTGGAAGAAACCCGTATCCAGATGGAGCGTATCGACGGCGTGGTGGAGAGCATTCCGGATTTAAAATTGAAAAGAATCAAATGCGTGGCGATGGAAGGCCTGATTGAGGAAGGACAGGAAGTAATTGATTCTATTGATAAAGGGCCGGTACGCGACGCGGGCTTAATTGCCGCCGCGCAAAAGGTCGAACACTATGAGATTGCCGCCTATGGGACGCTGTGCACGCTCGCCGCAGCATTAGGCTATAACGACGCCAAGAAACTCTTAGGCGAAACGCTGGTTGAAGAAAAAGCCGCAGACGGTAAGTTAACGACAATTGCTGAATCTTCCGTAAATAACGACGCGAAGAATAAATAGCTTTAACAAAGCAAACCGGGCGAGCAGCCCGTTAAGCTTTTGACCGAGGCCGCAGCGGATAACGTTGCGGCCTCTTTTTTTGCGGGCAGCTATTTACAGGAGGCTTTCCCGGGGATAAAAAAGAACAAATGGACGAGTTAAAATTAGCAAGGAGCGATTATGTACTACAGAAATGAAGTTATTAGCTATTTGCAGGCGAATAAGATTCTTGCACTGAAGTTTGAGCATGCATTAACGGGTGTTAGAAAGGCTGTAACAAATCAAATTGAAACCTTAGGCGCAGGTGCAACGCGTGCGCTGTATTATACCTCCTGCTTTACGGACGACTATCAGGATGTTTGTCAGCGACAAAGGACCGAGGATATCCGATTTTCCAAAGGCATTTACCAAATTCTGAGAGGTAAGGATGTTGTTTATGAAATGCTTAAAATCTACTTTGAAGACATTTTCCGACACAAAACATCCAATCAAATAGATTACATAAAAGAAATGCTAATGGCTGTAAACATCCATATTGCCGCCACGTCACTCACAAACCTAGGATTTACTTTTGCTGCAGCATCATCTGTCGCAACCGGCACAAATTTAAGCTTCGAAATCAGAGGATTAATCAATGGCTGGGCATCGAGGGGCATTGCGACCGTTGGTATATATGGTGTTGTTCATAAAGCGGCAGATAGCGCACATCGTCTTCTCATCACCAGTCCTGCTTACTATACTGCTCTGTATACTCAAAAGTTAGAAATGATGTATTTTCTAATAGAGCCACTGTTTGAGAAAGCGGGCGCGTTCAAACAGATGACATCAGATGAAGGCATTGCTGACATCATCACTAGGATGATCCGATAACCATTATGAATATTATAAAAAGAATTTTCAGGCGGATATTCAGGTCATTATTTTCGATGTATGGCCCTGCCTTGCTAACCATTTTGTTCGCAGTCGTTTTGTTGCAAATTTTCCCTGATGGGCCTTTATGGCCCGTGCCAGTCTTCCTCCTATTCATGCTATATATTTTTGGTCGTTATGTGAAATGGTGAAGCGATAACCTTACTGATATTTAAAACTCACTAATAAGGATATTATATGTCTACTCCCGCACATTTGTGGCTTGATGATGAAAATGGCTCTCCGATTGTTGGAAGTTGTCAAATGCCAATGCGCCAGGGTTCTATCGAGTTAAAGTCATTCTCCCACGGCGTCACTATTCCGGTGGATCCAAACTGGGGAAAACTTACCGGCACGCGCGTTCACCGCCCTATTACGATAGTGAAAGAGTTTGATCGGACAACACCGCTTCTCTACCGCGCCGTTTGCGAGGGCCAAACCATGAAGAAGGCGACGATCAAGATGTACCGTATCCTGGAATCAGGCATCGAGGCCGAATATTTCAATATCATTCTGGAGAACGTCAAGTTCACAACGGTTGCGCCCTACCTGGCGCCTAACGGCCTGAGCAGTACTCACCTTGAAACGCTCGAACTGCGTTATGAGGCGATCGTCTGGAAATATACGGAAGGAAATATTATCTATCGTGATTCGTGGAACGATCGTTGTTATGCCTGATAACGAAAGGCGTCAGAGGAGGCAAATGCCTCCTCTGACGCTCGCGGGTTGAGGAAATAATCTTTCCCAAACGAAACCGCTATTCAGCTAGCCCACGATTTTTCAGCATCGGTTCGCTATACGGATCGTGCCCGCGCCATTCGCGGTAGAGCTGCGCGAGATCGCTGCTGTTGCCGCGCGAAAGTATCGCCTCGCGGAATTTTTTACCGTTTTCCGGCGTTAATCCACCCTGCTCAACAAACCACTGGTAGCCGTCGTCCGCCAGCATTTGCGTCCAGATGTAGGCGTAATATCCCGCCGCGTAGCCGCCGCCGAAGATATGCGCGAAGTAGCTGCTGCGGTAGCGCGGCGGTACCGCAGGCAGGTTGATGCGCTCTTTTTCCAGCGCGCCTGCCTCAAACTGCGGCACGTCTTCCACTTTTGCGCCGTGCGGCAGGCTGTGCCAGTTCATGTCCAGCAGCGCGCCCGCCAGCAGCTCGGTCATGTCGTAGCCCTTGTTGAACCGCGCGGCCTTGAACAGCTTTTCGCGCAGCGCATCCGGCATCGGCTCGCCGGTTTCGTAATGGCGGGCGTAGTTGGCGAAGACGTCCGGCTGACGCGCCCAGTGTTCGTTGATCTGCGACGGGAATTCCACAAAGTCGCGCGGCGTGTTGGTGCCGGAAAGCGAGGCGTAACGCTGTTTAGCGAACAGGCCGTGCAGCGTGTGGCCAAACTCGTGGAACAGCGTTACGACGTCGTCCCAGGAGATTAGCGCCGGTTCGCCCGCCGCGGGCTTCACGTAGTTGCAGACGTTGTAGATGACCGGCGCGTTCTGGAACAGCGTCGACTGCTCGACGAAGTTGCCCATCCACGCCCCGCCGCCCTTGCTGTCGCGGGCAAAATAGTCGCCGTAGAACAGCGCCATGCCGCGCCCGTCGTTATCGAAGATTTCCCAGGTGCGCACGTCCGGGTGATAGGTCGGGATATCAAAGCGTTCGACAAACTTGAGGCCGAAAAGCTTGCCTGCGGCCCAGAACATGCCGTTGTCGATAACGCCGTTGAGTTCGAAATAGGGTTTAATCTGCGCTTCGTCGAGGTCGTATTTTGCGCTGCGAACCAGGTCTGCGTAAAACGCCCAGTCCCAAGCCTGCGCCTCAAAGCCGCCCTGGCGATCGTCAATCACCTGCTGGATATCCGCCAGCTCGCGCCGGGCGCGGGCCGTCGCCGCCGGAACGATATTGCGCATAAAGCCGAGCGCGGCCTCGGGGGTTTTTGCCATCTGGTCGGCAATTTTCCACGCGGCAAAGCTTTCAAAGCCCAGCAGCTGCGCCTGCTCCGCGCGCAGCGTAGCGAGCCTGGCCACGATGGCGCGGGTGTCGTTGCCGTCGTTGCGCTGCGTGCGGTTCCATCCGGCTTCAAAGAGTTTTTCACGCGTTGCGCGGTCGGTTAGCGATTGCAGCGCGGGCTGCTGGGTGCAGTTCAGCAGCGGGATCAGCCAGCGGTCGTGCAGCCCTTTCCCTTCCGCGGCCTGTTTCGCCGCGGCGATTTCACTTTTGCTCAGGCCGTCAAGCTGCCGCACGTCGTCCAGCACCAGGCCACCCGCCTTGTCGGCGGCGTGCAGGCGGTTGTTGAACTGGCTGCTTAGCTGGGCGGCCTCTTTATTGAGCGCCTTCAGGCGTGATTTCTGCTCGTCGGTAAGCGTCGCGCCCGCCAGCTTGAACTGCTGCCAGACGACGTCCATCAGGCGGCGGGATTCAGCGTCAAGTTCAAGCGCATCGCGCTGCTGGTAAACCGCATCAAGGCGGCTGAACAGCACTTCGTTCAGGCGGATTTCATCGGCCAGTTCGGCCAGCTCGCTGGCAAACTCTTCGTCAAGCTTTTGCAGGTAGTCGTTGGTGTGCGCCGCCGTCATGGCGAAGAAGACGTTGACCACGCGGGAGAGCATCTGCCCGGCCTGTTCAAGTGCCAGATAGGTGTTTTCTAAGGTGGGCGCATCGAGGTTTTGGGTGATGAGCGCCACTTCGCCCAGCTTGCGGCGTTTAGCTTCGTCAAACGCCGGGCGGTAGTGGCTGTCGTTAATCTGGTCGAACCGCGGGGCCTGGTACGGCAGCAGGCTGACGTGGAAAAAAGGGTTGTCTGACGGCATTCTTTACTCCAGCAGGGAAGAAACGGATGCATTGATTGTAGGGCGCTTATGCGCGAGCGTCACCCGCCAATCTCAGGCGCTGGCCTGATAAACGGCAATGATTTCCGCCGCAATCGCTACGGCTATCTCGGCGGGAAGCTTGCCCTTGACGTCGGGAAGCCCGACCGGGCAGCGCATGTGATCAAGCGCAAGCGCTGATATGCCCTTGCCCGCCAGGCGATATTCAAAGCGCTGGCGCTTGGTGCGCGAGCCGATAAGGCCGAAGTAGCGCGAGTCGCCGCGTTTGAGTATCGCCTCCGCCAGCTCCAGATCGCGCGGGTGGTGGTGGGTCATTACCACGAAATAGCTTTGCGGCGCGGCGGATTTCACCGCATCGGTTGGGTCGTCAAGCCGTAGGGTTTGCACGCCCTGCGGCACGCTGCTGAACTGCTCCACGCGCTCGTCAACCCAGGTGATGCGGCACGGCAGCGTGGCAAGCAGTGAAACCAGCGCCCTGCCGACGTGCCCCGCGCCGAAGACGACTATCTGCGGCTGCGGCTGGATCAGCGGTTCGAACAGCACGGTGGTCATGCCGCCGCAGCACTGCCCGAGCCGCGCCCCAAGGTTGAAGCGCTCGGTATGGGGCAGCGCCGCACGGCCTGCCAGCATGTCGCGCGCCATGGCGATGCACTGATATTCCAGATGCCCGCCGCCGATGGTCAGCCAGGCCTGTTCCCGCGCGACCACCATTTTCGTGCCGCCGTTGCGCGGCACCGACCCTTTGTCCTCGAGCAGCGTCAGCAGCACGCAGGGTTCGCGTCGCTCGCGCAGCTGCATCAAAACGGCGATCCATTCATCGTTCATCTTGCCTCCTGACAGCCCCAGAATACGCGCTCCGGCGTGGCGGGCGCGTCAAGCTGCGGGTGTTTGCGGTAGCTGGAAAGGCTCGAAACCGCATCCTGCAGTGCGCACCAGACGGAGATCCCCAGCATAAACGGCGGTTCCCCTACGGCCTTAGTGCGGTAGACCGTGTGCTGCGGATTGGCGTGGTTCGCCAGCAGGGCCACGCGAAAATCCGGCGGCGCGTCGCTAATTGCCGGAATTTTGTAGCTCATCGGACCGTCGGTCACCAGCCGCCCTTGGTCGTTCCACACCAGCTCTTCGCAGGTCAGCCAGCCCGCGCCCTGCACGAAGCCCCCTTCTATCTGGCCGATATCCAGCGCCGGGTTCAGCGAGGTGCCGACGTCGTGCAGGATGTCGGTGCGCAGCAGGCGATACTCGCCGGTCAGGGTGTCGATAATCACTTCTGAGCACGCCGCCCCGAACGAGAAGTAGTAGAACGGCTGCCCGCGCCCCGCCGCCCGGTCGTAGTGAATGCCCGGCACCTTGTAAAAGCCGGTGGCCGACAGCGGCACCTGGTTTAGCCAGGCCAGGTTGGCAACGTCGGCAAAGGTGAAATGATGACCGGGCACTTTAATCACGCCGTTGCGAAAAACGATGTCCGAAGGCCCACACTGGTGCAGCCGCGCCAGCATTTCGACCAGCCGCTCTTTGATAGCGAGCGCGGCAATTTCCGCCGCCCTGCCGTTGAGATCCGCGCCGGATGATGCCGCCGTGGGCGACGTGTTGGGCACCTTGCCGGTGCTGGTCGCGCAGACCTGAATCTGCTCGAAGGGAATTTGCAGCACCTCGGCGACGATCTGCGCCACCTTGGTGTTCAGCCCCTGGCCCATCTCCGTGCCGCCGTGGTTGAGCTGCACGGTGCCGTCGGTGTAGACGATAATCAGCGCCCCGGCCTGGTTGAGGAAGCTTGAGGTAAACGAAATGCCGAACTTGACCGGCGTCAGCGCCAGCCCGCGCTTGAGCACCGGGCTTTGGCGGTTAAACGCGTTGATTTCCGCCCGCCGCGTCGCGTAATCCGCGCTTTTCTCAAGCTGGCGAGTGATCTCCGGCAGAATATTGTGCTCGACCTGCTGGTGATAATGGGTGACGTTGCGCCCTTCGCCGCCGTAATAGTTGCGTTTGCGCACGTCGAGCGGGTCAAGCCCCAGCTCGCGGGCGATGTGGTCCATTATCTGTTCGATAGCGACCATGCCCTGCGGCCCGCCGAAACCACGATAGGCTGTGTTGGAGGCAAGGTTGGTGCGGCAGCGGTAGCCGGTTATCAGCGCGTCGCCAAGATAGTAGGCGTTGTCGGCGTGGAACATGGCGCGATCGCAGATCGACCCCGAAAGATCGAGCGAGTAGCCGCAGTTGGCCGCCAGATCGATAACCACGCCGTGCAGCACGCCGTCTTCCGTAAAGCCCACGTCATAGCGCACGAAAAACGGATGGCGCTTGCCCGTAATCAGCATGTCGTCGCGCCGGGAAAGACGCATTTTCGCCGGTCGCCCGGTAAGCGTGGCCGCCAGCGCCGCGTGGCAGGCAATGCCCGCCGCCTGGGTTTCCTTGCCGCCGAATCCGCCGCCCATGCGGCGCATGTCGACGGTGACTTTGTTCATCGTGACGCCCAGCACCGACGCCACCAGTTTTTGTACCTCGGTCGGATGCTGCGTGGACGACCAGACCGAAACGCAGCCGTCTTCCCCCGGCTGCACCGTGGCGATTTGCCCTTCGAGGTAAAAATGCTCCTGGCCGCCGATGTGAAACTGCCCCTGCACGCGGTGCGCGGCGGCTTTTAGCGCCGTGCGGGCGTCGCCACGCCGGTGCACGTGCGGCTGCTGGACGTAGCTTTCGCGGCGCAGTGCTTCCTCAACGTCCAGCAGCGGCTCAAGCACCTGATACTCAATTTTTGCGAGCTGTGCCGCCTCGCGGGCTGCTTCCGGCGTGTCGGCGGCAACCGTCAGCACGACCTGGCCGTTGTATTCCACCACGTCTTTGGCAAACAGCGGGTCGCCCGGCGCAAGCGGCCCGATATCCAGCTCGCCGGGCACGTCCTGCCAGCCAAAAACGCGCACCACGCCGGGGATGTCCAGGCAGGCGCGGGTATCAATACTGACTATTCTCGCGTGGGCGTGTTCGCTCAGCACCGGGCAGAGGTGCAGCAGCCCCGGCAGGCTTAGCCTGTCGTCGACGTATTCCGCCAGGCCGCTGACCTGTTTATCCGCGCTTTCATGTTTGCGGCTGCGGCCCGCGCCGCCGTGCAGCTCGCGGGAAAATCGCTCGATTAGCGCCTGCTGTGCAAGCCGCTGCGGGTTAGTTGACATAGTTCTGTACCTCCGTGGCGCAGTCGGGCGCGGCGAGCCGTAGCGCCAGGCGGCGCAGCAGGTTTTGCGCCACCGCGAGGCGGTAGCGGCCCGTTCCGCGAAAGTCGCTCAGCGGCTGGAAATCCTCGGCCAGTGCCAGAAAGGCGCTATCGAGCGTTTGAGCATCCAACGGCTGGCCGAGTAACGCCTGTTCGCACCGCCTGGCGCGCGCAGGGGTTGCGGCCATGCCGCCAAAGGCAATCATCGCGCTCATTACCACGCCTTCGTTAAGGTGCAGGTTAAACGCGCCGAAAACCGTTGATATGTCGTCATCGCGGCGTTTAGAAACCTTCCATGCGGCAAATGCAGGTGACACTGTCACGCGTGGAATGACGATATGGCTGATGAACTCCCCCGGTTCGAGCGCCGTTTTACGGTAGGCGAGGAAGAAGTCGCTGACCGGCAGCGTGCGGGTTTGTGCGCCGGCGCGCAGTTCAAGCGTGGCGTTCAACGCCAGCAGCATTGGGGCAAGGTCGCCGATTGGCGAAGCGTTCGCCAGATTTCCCGCCACGGTGGCGTGGTTGCGGATCTGGCGCGAGGCAAAGCGTTCCAGCACGCGAGCAAAGACCGGCAGCGCCCGTTGCAGCGCGCGCTGGCACTCCTCAAGCGTCGCCGTCGCGCCGATGCGGATTTCCTCTTCGCTTATGACGATAGCCTTCAGCTCTTCCACCTGGTTCATGGCAATCATCAGCGGCAGCGTTTGATACCGCTGGGTGATGCCGAGGGCCAGATCGGTGCCGCCAGCGAGCAGCCGCGCCTGCGGGTTTTGCGCGTAAAGCGTGGCCAGTTCCGCCAGGCTTTTGGGCAGCAGGCAGCGGCTGGATTTTTGCAGGATGGCCGTTTCAGCGGTTTTCAGCGCCTTTAGCCGCGCAAGGGTCTGCGGCTGGGCGCGCGCGAATTTATCATCGCGGGTTTTGCAGGCCAGCTCCGCCGCTTCGACTATCGGACGATAGCCGGTGCAGCGGCACAGGTTTCCGCCGAGGTGCTGTTCGATATCGTGCAGGGTCGCTTCGCTGTGCGACTTTTGCAGCGCGAACGCCGACATAACGAAGCCCGGCGTGCAGAAGCCGCACTGCGACGCGTGGCAGTCCGCCATCGCCTGCTGCACCGGGTGAAGCGTGCCGTTATCGGCAAGATCCTCTACCGTCAGGAGCTGTTTGCCGTCGAGCTGGGCGATAAGCGTGATGCAGCCGTTCGCCGTGTCGTAGCGCAGGGTGTCGCCGTCCACGCGGCCCAGCACTACCGTGCAGGCACCGCAGTCCCCGGAGGCGCAGCCTTCTTTTGTACCGCAGCGATACTCCACGCCCCGCAGCCAGCCGAGCACGGTGGTGTTAGGATCGACGTCGCTGAGGGTTTTCAGCGTCTGGTTGAGCAGGAATCGGATCATACCGCCACCTCCAGCGCGTCGCGCCGCCAGACGCATTTGCCGTCCACCCAGGTTTGCCAGATGTTGCGGTCGTCGCCCAGCGTCATCAGCATAAATAGCCGTTCGTAAATATCGCGGCTGTTGGCGTAGCGCAGCTTTTGCAGCGCGGTCACCGCCGGGTCGAGCACGACAAAATCCGCCTCTTTGCCGGTCTGGAAGTTGCCAATTTTGTCATCCAGATCCAGCGCGTGCGCACCGCCGAGCGTGGCGTGATAGAAGGCTTCGCTGGCGCACAGGCGATAGCTTTGCAGCTGGGCAACTTTGTACGCCTCCGCAAGCGTTTGCAGCATGTTGAAGGTGGTTCCCGCGCCGACGTCGGTGCCAATGCCCATCCGCACGCCCTTCTCGCGGCATTTTTTGAGATTGAACAGCCCGCTGCCGAGGAACAGGTTGGAGGTTGGGCAGAAGGCCAGCGAGGAGTCGGTGCGGTGCAGGCAGTCCCATTCGCACTCCTGAAGATGGATGCCGTGGGCGAAGACGCTGCGCCTGCCGGTGAGGTTGTAGTGGTGATACACGCCGAGGTAGCTGTCGTGTTCGGGCCACAGCGATTTTACCCACGCCACTTCGTCGCTATTTTCGCTGAGGTGCGTGTGCAGCCAGGTGTCCGGAAACTCTTCGCGCAGCTTTTGCACCGCGCCTAGCAGTTCCGGTGAGGACGTCGGCGCGAACCTTGGCGTCAGGGCATAGTTCAGCCGCCCGCGTCGGTGCCAGCGCAGGATCAGGTCGCGGGTTTGGCGATAGCTTTGCTCGGGCGTTTCCGTCAGGTAGTCCGGCGCGTTCCTGTCCATCATCACCTTTCCGGCGATCATGCGCATGCCGACGCGTTCCGCCGCGCTGAATAACGCGTTGACGGACTGCGGGTGAACGGTGCCGAACACCAGCGCGGTGGTGGTACCGTTGCTGAGCAGCTGGCTGAGGAAAAAGGCCGACATGCGCGCGGCGTGGTCGTGGCTGACGTACTGGCCTTCCACCGGGAAGGTGTAGGCCTGCAGCCATTCAAGGAGCTGCTCGCCGTAGGCGCCGATCATTTCGGTTTGCGGATAGTGAAGATGCGTGTCGACAAAGCCCGGAATAATCAGCCTGCCGCGAAAGTCCAGATAATCCCCGTCGTGAAGCAGCTGGCTGCGCCCTTCCTCCCACGGCATAAGCCCGGTAACGGTGCCGCCGTTCAGAAACAGCAGGCCGTCTTCAATATGGCGGGCGTGCGCGGCGAGTTCTTGCGCCGAAGCCCCAGGCCGGGTGATATCAAAAAATTCGGCGCGTAGCGCCTGCGTGTAGTTAACGACCATCGCAGTTCCTGCCGTGAGTCCATGAATAGTTAATTGATTGTTGCAAACTTGATGCCATTATTAGCAATCGGTTGCCTATTCCAGAACGATCCGCAGGGCCGTTTTGAGCTACGCTTGTTGCACCTAAAAGCAGCACGGCGGCAGGCTTCTGCACCAGGCCCGCGCAGCGTGTTGTAACAAAACTTCAATTATCGTAAGACCCCGTGGCGTGCTAAGGTATTACGACATAAAAAGCGTTGAGGAACAGTGACATGATTATTATGGTAACCGGCGCAACCGCTGGATTTGGTGAGAGCATTACCCGTCGTTTCGTGGCTAACGGCCATAAAGTTATCGCGACCGGTCGTCGCCACGAGCGCCTGATCGAGCTGAAAGACGAACTGGGCGACAGCATTCTGACGCTGCAGCTCGACGTGCGTAACCGCGCGGCCATCGAACAGGCGATGGAAAATCTGCCCGCCGAGTGGCGCGATATCGATGTGCTGGTGAACAATGCCGGGCTTGCGCTGGGCATGGAACCGGCGCACAAGGCCGACCCGGACGACTGGGAAACCATGATCGATACCAACAACAAAGGCCTGGTTTACATGACCCGCGCCGTGCTGCCGGGCATGGTTGAACGCAACCGTGGGCATATCATCAACATCGGCTCTACCGCCGGCAGCTGGCCGTATGCCGGTGGCAACGTTTATGGCGCGACCAAAGCCTTCGTGCGCCAGTTCAGCCTCAATCTGCGTACCGATCTGCACAAAACCGCCATCCGCGTGACGGATATCGAACCGGGCCTGGTGGGCGGCACCGAGTTTTCCAACGTGCGCTTTAAGGGCGACGACGGTAAGGCGGGCAAAACTTACGAAAACGCTAACGCGCTGACGCCAGAAGACGTGTCGGAAGCGGTCTGGTGGGTGGCTAATCTGCCAAAACACGTCAACATCAATACCTTAGAAATGATGCCGGTGAGCCAGACCTTCGCCGGACTGAGCGTTCACCGCGAGGAATAACGCCTGCCCCATACCCGGAACCCCCGTCCGGGTATGGGCGATTTACCAAATAAGTGTTAAATTTGGTTAGGTTTTTTCTAAATAAGAAACAGCGTCATGCCATCACCTTCGGTTCTTAATCCTACGCAGCCGGTTAACCAACAAATTTACCGTATTCTGCGCAGCGATATTGTTCGTTGCCTGATTCCTCCGGGTACCCCGCTTTCCGAAAAGGAAGTTTCCGTTCGCTTTAACGTTTCACGCCAGCCGGTGCGAGAGGCTTTTATCAAGCTTGCCGAAACGGGGCTGGTGCAGATTCGCCCGCAGCGCGGCACCTACGTGAATAAGATTTCCGTGAACCACGTGAAGAACGGCTGCTTTATTCGCGAGGCCATCGAACGCGCGGTGGTAAAACGTGCGGCAAGCATGGCGACGGATAGCCATCTGTATATGCTCGAACAGCTGCTGAGCCAGCAGCGCGTCGCCATCCAGCGCGGCCAGCTTGACGATTTCTTCCAGCTTGACGACGAGTTCCATGAACAGCTCGCGCTGGTCGCCGACTGCCGCCTGGCGTGGGATACGGTGGAGAACATTAAGGCGACGATGGACCGCGTGCGCTATATGAGCCTTGACCACGTTTCGCCGCCGGAGATGCTGCTCGAACAGCACTACGCCATTTTCGAAGCGCTGAAAAAGCACGACGAGGAGGCCGTGGACCAGGCGATGCACCGCCATCTGCACGAGATAAGCCAGTCTATTTTGTTGATTCGTCAGGAAAACAGCGAGTGGTTTAGCGAGGAGTAAGGTCGGCAGGTTTTGGTAGGAAGGTGGATGGCGCTGGCGCTTATCCACCCTACAACCACATTAACGTTGTAGGGCGGGTAAACGAAGTGCCACCCGCCGTTATATTAATATCGCGATACGGTCGCCTTTGCGCCGTTCTCACGCAGGGTGAGATACGCGTCCGTCACCTGCTTCACGAACCGCGCGTTGGCCGGTAAATCTTCGCCGAAGATGGTTTTCAGGCCTAACAGCGCCTGAACGCGGGTTTCCCCTTCCTGGCTTGCCGCCACGGCCTGCACAATTGCCGGCAGCAGCGGATCGCTGACTTCGATTTTTTCACCCTGCTCGTCAACGCCGCCTACGTAGCGCATCCAGCCCGCGACGCCCAGCGCCAGCAGGTTGAAGCTGCTGCCGTTTGCCAGATGCCAGCGGATAGAGTCCAGCCAGCGCTGCGGGAGCTTCTGGCTGCCGTCCATCGCGATTTGCCAGGTGCGGTGGCGCAGCGCCGGGTTGGTGTAGCGCGCGATGAGGGAGTCTGCGTATTTACCGAGATCCACGCCCTGCACTTTCAGCGTTGGAGCCTGTTCTTCCAGCATCAGCGCGTGCGCGGTGCGGCGGTAGTTTTCATCCTGCATGCAGTCGGAAATGTGCTGATAGCCCGCCAGGTAGCCGAGATACGCGAGGAACGAGTGGCTGCCGTTCAGCATGCGCAGCTTCATCTCTTCGTACGGCAGAACGTCTTTTACCAGCTCCGCGCCCGCCTTTTCCCATGCCGGGCGGCCAGCGACGAAATTATCTTCGATTACCCACTGGCGGAACGGTTCGCAGGCCACGGCGGCCGGATCGGCAACGCCCGTCGCCTCGGCTACCTGCGCCAGGGTTTCTGGCGTCACGGCGGGCACGATGCGGTCAACCATGGTTGACGGGAAGGTGACGTTCGCTTTGATCCACGCGCCCAGCGCCGGATCGATCGCTTCGGCATAGGCCGTTACCACGTTGCGGGTAACGTGGCCGTTTTCCGGCATGTTGTCGCAGGACATAACGCTGAACGCAGGCAGACCGGCCGCCTTGCGGCGCGCCAGGGCTTCAACGATAACGCCAGGCGCAGACTGCGGCCGATGAGGATTCGCCAGGTCATGCACGATGAACGGATGGTCGAGCAAAATCGTGCCCGTCGCCGGGCTGTGGCAGTAGCCTTTTTCGGTCACGGTCAGCGAGACAATGGCGACTTCCGGCTGGGTCATGGCGTTCAGCACGGCCTCGAGGCCATCAACCTGCGCGTGTAGAGCGGTTTTAACCACGCCCACGACGCGGCACTGCCAGCCATCGGCGGACATTTCCGCCACGCTGTACAGGTTGTCCTGCTGTTTGAGATCGGCAATCTGCTGTTCGCCGCCGATCAGGTTTACCTCGCAGTAACCCCAATCGCTGCCGTGTTCCTGAGCAAGAATGTCGGTATACACCGCCTGGTGCGCGCGGTGGAAGGCGCCGAAACCCAGGTGAACGATGCGTGGAACAAGTTTGTTACGGTCGTAGTGCGGAACGATGGCTTTTGCAGTTAAGAGCTTGTTTTCCATTTTAAAACTCGCTGTTTAAGGAACTCGGGACAGCAACAGACTACCTGCTATGGTAGTCTGCTTCTTGATTTGAATTAAATTTATGTGATTTGGTATGACACAAATTTCATAGTTGTATGACAACTCACATTTGTGACTTTCAGACGGGCAGACCTTTCACCACGCGCTGGGCTTTTGGCTTCTCTGCGGCGTCTTCCAGTACGCTCAGGTCACGGTCTTTTACCTCCGGCATGATGACGGCAGAAATCAGACCAATCACCGAGTAGGCAATCATCATCACCACGATCGGCCACCAGGCGTTGGTCATGTTGACGAAGATCCCCGCCAGCACCGGGCCAAAACCAACCGCGACCAGTCCACCAGCCTCTTTGGAAATCGCCATGCGGGTGAAGCGATTACGCGAGCCGAAGATTTCCGCCATGGTGATATTTTCCAGCGCGAACAGGCCGAGCACCGCGACGTTGTGAATAATGATGATGGAGGCCATGATCACGTTCACGTCGTTGCTCTTGTCCATAATCATCGACAGCATCGGGTACGCGAGAATGATGGAGGAGATGCTAACGATAATATAAGGAATGCGGCGGCCAATTTTGTCCGACAGCCAGCCCAGGAACGGGATGGTAATAAAGCCGATCACCGAGCTTATCATTAGCGCATCGGTGGGAATGCTTTTCTCAAACAGCAGGGTTTGCACCAGATAGCCCGCGAGGAACGTCTGAATCAGACCCGAGTTGCCCGCCTGACCAAAGCGCAGGCCGGTTGCCAGCCAGAATGACTTGCTGGTAAACATCGCGCCCAGGGAGTGCGTTTTGTCGGCCGCTTTTTTTGCCGCAGCGGTCGTTACCCCTTCGTCACTCACCTTTTCGAATACCGGGCTTTCTTTGAGGTTCATACGCAACCAGATGGCGAAGATCATCACCACCACGCTTGCCAGGAACGGCACGCGCCAGCCCCAGGCCAACAGCTCTTCTTTAGACAGGAAGAAGAACATGACCGCCCAGATTGCGGTGGCGGATAAGGTGCCGCAGTTGGTGCCCATCGCCACCAGCGAAGAGATGATGCCGCGTTTGCCCTTCGGCGCGTATTCCGCAAGCATGGTGCCCGCGCCGGAAATCTCCGCGCCCGCCCCTAAGCCCTGAATGATGCGCAACAGCACCAGCAGCAGCGGCGCGAAAATCCCGATCTGCGCGTAGGTCGGCAGTACGCCGATTAGCGTTGTGCAGATCCCCATCATGGTGATGGTGATAAACAGCACCTTCTTACGCCCGATGGTGTCCCCCATGCGGCCAAAGAAGAACGCGCCCGCGATACGCGCGATGTAGCCCGCGCCATAGGTGCCCATCGCCAGAATTAACGCCATGGCGGCGGACTGTTCCGGGAAGAAAATTTCGTGGAATACAAGGGCTGCGCCAAGCGAGTAAAGCTGGAAGTCCATGAATTCCAGCGCTGTGCCGAGCCAGCCTGAAACTGCGGCCTTCACCAAATCTGCGGTGCTTCTTTCCGGCTGAGCCGTGTTGTGGTTTGTAATATTCATCTTTCAGTTCTCTGCAATTTGTCGTTGTAGGTACAGCAAATCATCGGGTACAGAGGTTGTTGCTTAGAACGTCAAGAGGACCTTGCAGCACTGCTTCTGGTCTTTCTCGAAGATGTCCATCGCTTCAAGCACCTGCGTGTAGGGGAACTGGTGGGTGATCAGCTTTTCGGGCCGTATTTTTTGCTCGCTCATCCAGCTGATAACCTGCGGGAAGCGGTTGCTGTTCAGGCGCGAGCTGAAGATGGTGATTTCTTTACTGGTGATCGCCTGCTGGCTGAGCACGCAGGGATCGGAGGAGAAGCCCATGATGCCGATTCGCGCGGCGGGCGACGCAAGGCCGATAGCTTCTGGCAAAATCGACGGATGGCAGGCGGCGTCGATAATCAGCGTCGGGCGAATGCCCAGAGATTCCAGCTCGGCTTTAAGATCGAGGCTGGCGTTGTTGATCACGCGATCCGCGCCGTTGGCTTTCGCCATCGCCAGGCGTTCGTCGATACGGTCGACGACAACGATCTCCTTCACGCCGTAGACGCCGCGCAGCGCCTGAATGGACGTTAGCCCCATCGGCCCCGCGCCGTAGACCAGCGCGGTATCAAGCGGGCCGGGGTTCATCTGGCTACAGATGTTGGCGGCGATGGTGAAAGGTTCGACCATCGTGGCTTCGTTGTCGGGAATGCTGTCCGGCACAACGTGGGCGTTTTTGGCGGGCAGCGTGACGTATTCGCTAAACCCGCCGTCGCGGTGCACGCCGATAACCTGCAGTTCGGCGCAGACGTTAGGACGCCCTACCGAGCACGGATAGCAGTGGCCGCAGCTCACGACCGGGTCGCCAACCACGCGCTCGCCGATGCGCGATGCGTCCACGCCGTCCCCTACTGCATCTATATGCCCAAAGAACTCGTGGCCGATAACGCGCGGATATTTCGCGAACGGGTTGTGGCCGCGATAAATGTGGACATCTGAACCGCAAATCCCGGCGCTCGACACGCGAATGCGGACTTCACCCGGCTGCGGCTGAACCTGTGGGCGGTCTTCGATGACCAGCGTGCCCGGCTGTTGGATAGTGACGCTTTTCATGATTAATTCTCCTGTTACCAGTTCCACAGCGTGCCGTCTTCAAGACGGGCGACCGGCAGATACGCGGGTTCGTAGGGATATTTCGCAGCCAGCTTTTCGTCAAACTCGATGCCCAGACCGGGTTTGTCGCTCGGGTGCATGTAGCCGTTGTCGAAGGTCCAGCTGTGCGGGAAGACTTCGAGCATTTGTTCGGAATAGCCCATGTATTCCTGTACCCCAAAGTTTGGCACCCACAGGTCGAAATGCAGCGCCGCCGCCATGCAGACCGGTGACAAATCGGACGGGCCGTGTGAGCCGGTGCGCACCTGATAAAGCGAAGCAAAGTCAGCGATACGGCGCATGCCGGTGATGCCGCCCGCGTGGGTAATCGTGGTGCGGATGTAGTCGATAAGCTGCTCTTCGATGAGCTGCTTGCAGTCCCAGATGCTGTTAAACACTTCGCCGACGGCGATTGGCGTGACGGTATGCTGGCGAATCAGGCGGAAACACTCCTGGTTTTCGGCAGGCGTTGGGTCTTCCATCCAGAACAGGCGGTAATCCTCCACGCTCTTGCCAAAACGCGCGGCTTCGATTGGCGTCAGGCGGTGGTGCATGTCGTGCAGCAGGTGCTCGTTAAAGCCGAACTTGCTGCGCACCGCGTCAAACAGTTTTGGCGTGAAGTCGAGGTATTTTTCCGTCGACCAAAGCTGCTCTTCCGGCCAGTGGCCTTTGGTGGCCGGTTCATACGCCAGCCCCTTGCCTTTTGACATGCCGTAGGTGGTTTTCATACCCGGCACGCCGCACTGCACGCGAATTGCCTTGAAGCCCATCTCTTTGTGGCGCGCGTAGTCTTCCAGCACGTCGTCCAGGGAATGGCCCGTGGTGTGGCAATAAACCATCACCCCTTCGCGGGATGCGCCGCCGAGCAGCTGGTACAGCGGCATGCCTGCGGCCTTGGCTTTGATATCCCACAGCGCCATATCCACGGCGGAGATAGCGGACATGGTGACCGGCCCGCGACGCCAGTACGCGCCCTTGTAGAAGAACTGCCAGATGTCCTCGATACGGTGCGCGTCGCGCCCAATCAGCTGCGGACAAACGTGATCTTCCAGATACGAGGCAACCGGCAGCTCGCGGCCGTTTAGCGTGGCGTCGCCCAGGCCGGTCAGCCCGTCGTCGGTGGTAATTTTCAGCGTAACGAAGTTACGTCCGGGACAGGTGACAAAGACCTCAGCCTTAACAATTTTCATTCTGCGTTCCTTACTGCGGAGAGTTTCCAGGAGTGACAATGTGGATGAAAATAAACCTGACCTTACTACCATACAAGTATATTTATTGAATTTTGACGGGCTGAGTCACACTTTTCAGGCGACTATTTCGGCAGACAATAAAGAAGTAAAGGAGGTGATAAAGGTGTAAAGCGTCAGAGTTAACGCATGAATCCGCCAAAAGCGGTGGTAAAAATCAGCAAGCTTGTTTTGATCATATTGAACTATGTCTGGGATAATAGGGACTAAATGGCGCACCCTGTGGCGCACTCTCTTCACAATGTTATAGTTAATTGAGCTTCACCCTAAAAGGAAACTGCAATGAACACAATCCTTCGCAAACGTCTTTCCCAGGCTCTGCTGCCTGCGGCGTTACTGCTGAGTGCGTTCGCGCTGACCCAGGCGGCCCATGCCGAGACCAGCAAGTTGATTATCGAATCCGGTGACAACGCGCAGACTCGTCAGGAAGCCGCGATGGAAAAAGAGCAATGGAATGACACACGCTCCCTGCGCCAGAAAGTGAACAAGCGCGTAGAAAAAGAGTGGGACAAAGACGACGTGGCGTTCGATGCCCGCGACAACTGCCAGAAAAGCGCTAACCTTAACGCCTACTGGGAGCCAAACACCCTGCGCTGCCTCGATCGTCGCACCGGCCGCGTAGTCGCGCCTTAAGTCAGTACGTTGTGAATCTCAGGCTTCCCGTTCGGGAAGCCTTAAACTGATGATAAAATTCATCCGTCAAAGGAAGCCCCATGAGTAACGAACTCAGTATTAAACTTCGCCCTCTCGAGCGCGAAGATCTTCGTTTCGTCCATCAGTTGGACAACAACGCAAGCGTGATGCGTTACTGGTTTGAAGAGCCGTACGAAGCCTTTGTTGAGCTGTCCGACCTGTATGACAAGCACATCCACGACCAGAGCGAGCGCCGCTTTGTGGTGCAGTGCGACGGTGAAAAAGCCGGTCTGGTCGAGCTGGTAGAGATTAACCACGTGCATCGCCGCGCCGAGTTTCAGATCATCATCTCCCCGGAATATCAGGGCAAAGGCCTTGCCTCCCGCGCCGCCAAGCTCGCCATGGACTACGGGTTTTCCGTGTTGAATCTCTACAAGCTTTATCTGATCGTGGATAAAGAGAACGAGAAAGCCATTCACATCTACAAGAAGCTTGGCTTTATGGTGGAGGGCGAGTTGATTCACGAGTTCTTTATCAACGGTGAATACCGCAACACGATCCGAATGTGTATTTTCCAGCAGCAGTATCTGGATACGCACCGGCCTTCCGGCACGATTTTAAAACCGACCGCGCAGTGATTTTTGGGCGGATGGCGCATCGCACCATCCGTCGCACATCAATAATAATCGATGGTGTTTTCGATGGAGTAACGCGTGACCGCCGGTGGCGAAACGCTGTCGTCCGTTAAAACCAGCTCGCACGAAACCGGGTTAAACTTTCTGTCGTAATCACAGCTTTGCTTCGCCTTTGCCACCGCCTTGCCGTTCAGCGTGCTCACCGAGGTGTAATCCAGCTTTTTCTTTTTGTCGTTTCCGGCTGTCGCCATTACCGCAAGCGTCGCGTCTTTTACCTTGCTGATTTTCCCCAGCGGGTAGCCGTCGGCGTCGTAGCGGTATTCGATGGCAATGTCTTTGCCCTTTGCCGCAACCACAAAACCGTTATCGTCCGTGTCGTAGGTGACTGCCGCAGCGGGCAGTTCGGCCAGCTGGCATTTGCCCTGGAGCCTGACGCGCTTTTCGCGGCTGATGGAGTCCAAATAGTAATTGGCATCCAGCACCAGCGCCGCGCCGGTGTTGTTTTCCAGATCGTGGAACTCAAAGGTATCGAGGCACCCTTCCGTTGAAACGGAGCCGGACACGCGTTTGACCACCTTGCCCTGCTCGTTCATCAGCGTTTCGCTAAATTCTTTCACCGGTCCGCGTAGCGGATCGAAATCAAACTCGTTTGAAAAACTCGCCATTTCCGGGGTGTAGGCCTGCGGTTCGTCATGCTTATCGCATCCGCTAAGCGCCGCAACCAGCGCGCAAAGCACAATGATTTTCTTCACGTTAGTCCTGTTTCGCGTCTGAAATGAAGACTTATGATATAAGCAAATACAGATATTTACACTAGAAGGTCTATCCTTAGTGAACATCCTCAACATAAGGAAGAGACGATGAAACGATCTGTTTGGATGGGCGCGTTACTGCTCATAGCCTCCACGCCGGTGCTGGCGGCACAGTCCTCCTGCGACAGGGTCAAGGCGGATATTGAGCAAAAAATCATTAATAACGGCGTGCCGGAATCAGGATTTACCCTGACGATCGTGCCGAACGACCAGGCGGATAAGCCTGACGCCCAGGTCGTTGGGCACTGCGGCAACGACACGCAGAAGATTCTCTACAGCCGCACCAGCAGCGGCAATGAAGGCGCAGGCGGCCAGTCTCAGTCTGCGCCAGAAAACGAACCTCAGTAATCCCCCGCGGGGCGTATTCTGCGCCCCGTTCCATTTTTGACATTTGCTCACCCTAAACGCTCTCAATATTGACGAGCGTTAAAAAGTTATACCCCCAAATAAGTATAGTTCGGCCCGTGGGGTATTATTTGTCTGGTAATGAATCGGCATTTCGCACCCCTTCGCTGCAATCAGTTCCACAACAATAAACCAAAAATGACACCTCCCCCTCAAGGGACACCAGTCATGGAGTGAGCTATGTCAAACCCTAACAACCCAGGCGGGATAAGCCGCCGTTCCCTGGTGAAATCCACCGCGCTGGGAAGCCTTGCCCTTGCCGCCGGGGGGATCTCTTTGCCTTTCGGCGTGAAAGCCGCCGCCGTTGCCGTAGGCGGCGCGCTTGAAGAGCCTGCCGATAAAGTCGTCTGGGGCGCCTGCTCCGTCAACTGCGGCAGCCGCTGCGCCCTGCGCCTGCACGTGCGCGATAACGAAGTTTATTGGGTAGAAACCGATAACACCGGCCACGACGAGTATGGCGATCATCAGGTGCGGGCCTGCCTGCGCGGGCGCTCTATTCGTCGACGCATCAATCATGCCGAACGTCTTAATTACCCGATGAAGCGCGTGGGCAAGCGCGGGGAAGGTAAATTCGAGCGCATTTCATGGGACGAAGCGTTAGATACCATCACCAAAAGCCTACAGAGCACCGTTGAAAAATACGGTAATGAGGCGGTGTACATTAACTACACCTCCGGGATCGTCGGGGGGAATATCACCCGCTCCTCGCCCTATGCGTCACTGGTTGCCCGCCTGATGAACTGCTACGGCGGGTTCCTGAGCCACTACGGCACCTACTCCACCGCGCAAATCGCCTGCGCTATGCCGTACACCTACGGCACCAACGACGGTAACAGCACATCCGATATCGAAAACAGCAAGCTGGTCGTGCTGTTTGGCAATAATCCGGCCGAAACGCGCATGAGCGGCGGTGGCATTACCTACTTCCTTGAGCAGGCGCGCGAGCGTTCCAACGCCCGCATGATCGTTATCGACCCCCGCTATACGGATACCGCAGCCGGGCGCGAAGACGAGTGGATCCCGATTCGTCCGGGCACCGACGCGGCGCTGGTGGCCGGTATCGCTCACGTGCTGATAAACGAAAACCTGGTTGACCAGCCGTTCCTCAATAAATACTGCGTCGGCTATGACGAAAAAACGCTGCCGGAAGGCGCGCCTGCGAACGGGCACTATAAAGCCTATATTATGGGCCAGGGCGATGACGGCGTGGAGAAAACCCCGCAGTGGGCCGCCGCGATTACCGGCATTCCCGTCGACCGCATCATCAAGCTGGCGCGTGAAATTGGCAGCACCAAACCTGCCTATATCGCCCAGGGCTGGGGGCCGCAGCGCCAGGCAAACGGCGAGCTGACCTCCCGCGCCATCGCCATGCTGCCAATTCTGACCGGCAACGTCGGCATTAACGGCGGCAACAGCGGCGCGCGTGAATCCACTTACACCATCACCATCGAACGTATGCCGGTGCTGACCAACCCGGTGAAAACGCAGATCTCCTGCTTTAGCTGGACGGATGCGATAGCGCGCGGCCCTGAAATGACCGCCAAACGCGACGGCGTGCGCGGCAAAGACAAGCTGGACGTGCCGATTAAATTCATCTGGAACTACGCTGGAAATACCATTATCAACCAGCACTCCGACATCAATAAAACTCACGATATCCTGCAGGATGACAGCAAGTGCGAGATGATTGTCGTCATCGAAAACTTCATGACCTCCTCGGCGAAGTACGCGGATATCCTGCTGCCGGACCTGATGACCGTCGAGCAGGAAGACATTATCCCGAACGATTATGCGGGCAACATGGGCTACCTGATCTTTATTCAGCCCGCCACGGAGCCGAAGTTCGAACGCAAAGGGATTTACTGGATTACCAGCGAGGTCGCAAGGCGTCTTGGGCCAGAGGTGTACCAGAAATTCACCGAGGGCCGTACCCAGGAAGAGTGGCTTAAACACCTGTACGCCAAAATGCTCGCAAAAGATCCGGCGCTGCCATCCTATGAAGAACTGCGCGCGATGGGCATCTACAAGCGCAAAGACCCGAACGAGCACTTTGTGGCCTATAAAGATTTCAGAAACGATCCGCAAGCGAATCCGCTGAAAACGCCTTCCGGCAAAATCGAAATCTATTCCAGCAGGCTGGCGGACATTGCCGCAGGCTGGGAGCTGGAAAAAGACGAAACCATCAGCCCGCTGCCGGTCTACGCCTCCACCTTCGACGGTTGGGACGCGCCGGAACGCAGCACTTACCCGTTGCAAATGTTTGGTTTCCACTACAAGGCCCGCACGCACTCCAGCTACGGCAACATCGACATTCTGAAAGCCGCCTGCCGCCAGGAAGTGTGGATTAACCCGATTGATGCGCAAAAACGCGGTATCGCCAGCGGCGATATGGTGCGCGTATTCAACGGACGCGGTGAGTTACGCATCCCGGCCAAAGTTACGCCGCGCATCATGCCGGGCGTCACGGCGATGGGCCAGGGGGCCTGGCACGAAGCCAACATGACCGGCGACCGCGTCGATCACGGCTCGTGCATCAATACGCTCACCACGCACCGCCCTTCGCCGCTGGCGAAAGGTAATCCACAGCACACCAACCTGGTCGACATCCAAAAGGCGTAAGGAATAGCAGATGACAACCCAATATGGATTTTATATTGATTCGAGTCGCTGCACCGGCTGCAAAACCTGCGAGCTGGCCTGCAAGGACTACAAAAACTTAGGCCCGGACGTCAGCTTCCGCCGCATCTATGAGTACGCGGGCGGCGACTGGCAGGAGGACAACGGCGTCTGGCATCAGAACGTCTTCGCCTACTACCTGTCGATTGCCTGCAACCACTGCGCGGATCCGGCCTGCACCAAGGTCTGCCCGAGCGGGGCGATGCACAAGCGCGAAGACGGATTTGTGGTGGTCAACGAAGACGTGTGCATCGGCTGCCGCTACTGCCACATGGCCTGCCCGTACGGTGCGCCGCAGTACAACGCCGAAAAAGGCCACATGACCAAATGCGACGGCTGCTACGACCGCATCGCCGACGGCAAAAAGCCAATCTGCGTCGAGTCCTGCCCGCTGCGCGCGCTGGACATGGCCCCGATTGACGAACTGCGCAAAAAATACGGCGAGCAGGCGGCAATCGCCCCGCTGCCGTCGGCGCACTTCACCAAACCCAATATCGTGATTAAACCTAACGCCAACAGCCGCCCGTGTGGGGATAAAACCGGTTATCTGGCCAACCCGAAGGAGGTCTGAAATGGGCAGTGGATGGCATGAATGGCCGCTGGTGTTGTTTACCGTACTCGGCCAGTGCGTGGCGGGCGGCACGATTGTTATGGGGATGGCATGGATGTCGGCCAGCAACAACAGCGAGCTGCAAAACAAAATCGTCCGCGCGATGTTTTTCCTGTGGGTGATAATGGGCGTGGCGTTTATCGCCTCGGTTATGCACCTGGGTTCGCCGCTGCGCGCGTTCAACTCGCTCAACCGCATCGGACAGTCGGCGCTGAGCAACGAAATCGCCAGCGGTTCGGTGTTCTTTGCCGTGGGCGGGTTCTGGTGGCTGGTCGCCGTGCTGAAGAAAATGCCCGCTGGCCTCGGCAAGATCTGGCTGCTGCTGACCATGGTACTGGGGCTGGTGTTCGTCTGGGCAATGACGCGTGTCTACCAGATTGACACCGTGCCGACCTGGTATAACGGCTACACCACGCTGAGTTTCTTCCTCACCGTTGTGCTGGGCGGCCCGCTGCTTGGGGCTATGCTGCTGCGCGCGGCGTCCTTCCCGCTTAACGGTAAAAAGCTTGCCGGTCTGAGCGTGCTGGCGCTGTTTGTGGCGATGGCCGCGGTGATTTTGCAGAGCTTTAGCCTGCCGGGCATCAGCAGTTCGGTGCAGCAGGCCACCGCGCTGGTGCCGGACTATGCCTCGCTGCAGGTGTGGCGCATGGTGCTGATAGCGCTGGGCCTCGGCTGCTGGATTTGCCCGCTGGCTCGCCGCATGCCGCCGCAAACTTTCGCTTTATTTGCAGGTTTTGTGCTGGTTGTTGCCGGGGAACTGATTGGCCGTGGTATTTTCTACGGCCTGCATATGACCGTCGGTATGGCGGTTGCGGGTTAATTTGTACAAAATGCGCGGGGAAACCCGCGTATACAATGCTGTTTTACACAAGGAATAAGAATGTCATCTCAAGATTCGCAAAGACTGGCGATTATCGAACTTACCGGACGCGTGCTGGGCATCCTCTACCATCAGGGGCCACAAAGCCAGGACGCGGCGTCGCTTTACGCATCGCTTGCGGACCCTGCATGGCACGAGCAATGGCCGGTACAGACGCCGGAGCTGACAGAGATTGCCAGCCGCATGACCGACGGGCTGAGCGACACGAACGAAACCCTGAGCGAAGCCTACCAGCGCCTGTTCATCGGGCCTCATGCGCTGCCAGCGGCCCCCTGGGGTTCAGTCTATCTGGATAAAGAAAACGTGCTGTTTGGCGACTCAACCCTTGAGCTGCGCCGCTGGATGCGCAAAAAAGAGATCGGCCTGCAGCTCGATCAGAACGAGCCGGAAGACCACATCGGCACCCTCCTGATGCTGGCCGCCTGGCTTGCCGAATCCGGCCACCGCCAGCTGGTTGACGAACTGCTCGCCTGGCACCTGCTGCCGTGGGCCGGTCGTTTCCTGGAGCTGTTTATCGAAAACGCGGGGCATCCGTTCTACCAGGGCCTGGGCGAGCTTACCCGTCTGACCCTTGCCAACTGGCGCGAAGGGCTTTTGATTCCCGTCGCCGCGAAAGAGCTGCACTTCTAAGAATCTGAGCCGTGGTGGATGGCGCCTGCGCTTATCCACCCTATTAAAACCTTTCGCTCATGCCTGTTTGGTGGATGGCGCTTCGCTTATTCACCCTACAAAACCTTTCGCTCATGCCTGTTTGGTGGATGGCGCTGCGCTTATCCACCCTACAAAACCTTTCGATGACGCCTTTTTGGCAGGTCGGGTAAGCGCTAGCGCCACCCGACACTTTCCAAAAACACGCTCACAAAGTTACACCGTAACCTCGCGTTAACATTTTTAAGACAATTCTTTACGTAGCCTGCCCAAGCGAGGCGGCACAAGGCTAAATCAATGGTTTATGTCATAAATCATTAGCCGCTTAATGGTCACGCTGGCTGGCGTCCTCCCCGACACGTTGCTATAGGTTTCAACACCCTGCCGACACAAGGCATAACAACAGGCCACCTGCGGGTAGCTATAACGCGTGCACCAGGGAGACACACTGCAATGCAAAACGCATCCTTCATAAAACGTGCCCTTTTGGGCGCTCTGGCGCTGATTATCGCGCTTGGGCTGCTGGTCTGGGGTATCGGGCCGGAAACCATCAAGGCGCGACAGGTCGATTTGGTTTATCTCGGGCAACAGCACCTGATTTTGGTGTTCAGCTCGATGGCGCTGGCCCTGCTGGTCGGCATTCCTAGCGGCGTATTGCTTAGCCGTCCTGCGGCGCGCCGCTGGGCTGAGTATGTCATGCAGATCTTCAACGTCGGCAACACCCTGCCGCCGCTGGCGGTTCTGGCGCTGGCGATGGTGATTATCGGCATCGGCGACAAACCGGCGATTATCGCCCTGTTCCTCGCCTCGCTGCTGCCCATCGTGCGTAACACCTACGCCGGTCTGTGCGGCGTGCCGGGTTCGCTTATCGAAGCGGCAAACGGTATTGGGATGACCAAATGGCAGCGCCTGCGCCAGGTTGAAATTCCCAACGCGTGGCCGGTGATTTTGTCAGGGATTCGTATCGCGACGGCCATTAACGTTGGTACCGCACCGCTGGCGTTCCTGATTGGTGCCAGCAGCTACGGCGAGCTTATCTTCCCGGGCATCTATCTGAACGATTTCCCAACGCTGATTCTGGGCGCGGCCGCCACGGCGCTGTTTGCGCTGATCCTCGACGTCGCGTTAGCCGGTCTGGGCCGCGTTTTAAGCCCGCACACGGCCAAATAACAACAATAAGGAGCGTTGAATGAAACCTTTTAAACGTCTGCTGGCCGCGTTTGCCGCCACGACGATGCTGGCCGGAACGGCGCAGGCCGCCCCGCTGGTTCTGGCGACAAAAAGCTTTACCGAGCAGCATATTCTCTCGGCAATGACCACCCAATACCTGGCGAAAAAGGGCTTTAAGGTCACGCCGCAGACCAATATCGCAACGGTGATTTCCCGCAACGCGATGATCAACAAGCAGGTTGATATGACCTGGGAATATACCGGCACCTCGCTGATTATTTTCAACCACATCAATAAGCGGATGTCGCCGCAGGAATCCTACGACACGGTGAAAAAGCTGGACGCTAAGCTTGGCCTGGTGTGGCTTAAACCGGCCAACATGAACAACACCTACGCCTTTGCGATGCAGCGTAAGCGCGCGGAAGCAGAAAACATCAGCACCATGTCGGAGCTGGTGGCGAAGGTTGAACAAATCCGCAAAACCAATCCTAAAAAGAACTGGATGCTGGGCCTCGATCTTGAGTTTTCCGGACGCAGCGACGGCATGAAGCCGCTGCAGCAGGCTTACAGCATGCCGCTTGACCGCCCGCAGATCCGCCAGATGGACCCCGGCCTGGTTTATAACGCGATACGCGACGGCTTTGTGGACGCCGGGCTGGTCTACACCACCGACGGCCGCGTGAAGGGCTTCGACCTGAAGGTGCTGGAAGATGACAAAGGCTTCTTCCCGAGCTACGCGGTGACGCCGGTCGTTCGTAAAGACGTGCTCGAAGCGAATCCGGGGCTTGAAGAGGCGATGAATACGCTTTCCGCCCAGCTTGATAACGATGCGATCTCTACCATGAACGCGAAGGTAGATATTGACCATGAAACCCCGCAGCAGGTCGCCCGCGAGTTCCTGCAGCAAAAAGGCTTGCTCTAAGGAGGCATCATGGACACGTTGCATTACATGATTGATAACGCTGGATATCTCGGCAGCCTGACCCTCCAGCACCTGCTGCTGGTGCTGATGGCCGTGGGCCTGGCGATTATTATCGGCGTGCCGCTGGGCATTCTGATCGTCCGCCACAAGTGGCTGGCGACGCCGGTACTGGGTATCGCCACTATCGTGCTGACCATCCCCTCCATCGCGCTGTTCGGGCTGATGATCCCGCTGTTTTCGATGGTCGGCCAGGGCATTGGCGTGCTGCCTGCCATTACCGCCGTGTTCCTTTATTCCCTGCTGCCGATCGTGCGCAACACGCATACGGCGCTGGATAGCCTGCCGCCCGGCCTGCGCGAAGCGGGTCGCGGTATCGGCATGACCTTCTGGCAGCGTCTGCGCTGGGTGGAGATCCCGATGGCGCTGCCGGTGATTTTTGGCGGTATTCGTACCGCAGTGGTGATGAATATTGGCGTTATGGCCATCGCCGCCGTGATCGGCGCGGGCGGTCTGGGCCTGTTGTTACTTAATGGTATCGGCGGCAGCGATATTCGTATGCTGATTGCCGGAGCCGTAATGATTTGTGTATTGGCCATTGTGCTTGACTGGCTGCTGCACCGCCTGCAGCTGGTACTGACACCGAAGGGGATTCGATAATGATAAAACTGGAAAATCTCACCAAGCAGTTCGTTCAGAAAAACGGGCAGACCTTTAACGCGGTTGATAACGTCAGCCTGAACGTGCCGGAAGGCGAAATGTGCGTCCTGCTCGGCCCTTCCGGCTGCGGCAAAACCACCACGCTTAAGATGATTAATCGTCTGATTGCGCCAAGCGGCGGCAACATCCTGATCAACGGCAAAAACACCAACGAGCTGGACACCGTGACGCTGCGCCGCAACATCGGCTACGTAATCCAGCAGATCGGCCTGTTCCCGAACATGACAATTGAAGAAAACATCACCGTCGTGCCGCGCATGCTGGGCTGGGACAAAGCCCGCTGCAAGGAGCGCGCAAGCGAGCTGATGAGCATGGTGGCGCTCGATCCGACTAAGTTCCTCCACCGCTACCCGCGCGAAATGTCCGGCGGCCAGCAGCAGCGTATCGGCGTGATCCGCGCGCTTGCGGCGGATCCTCCGGTCCTGCTGATGGATGAACCGTTCGGCGCGGTAGACCCTATCAACCGCGAAGTGATTCAGAACGAGTTTCTCGACATGCAGCGCCAGCTGAAGAAAACCGTCATGCTGGTGAGCCACGATATCGACGAAGCGCTGAAGCTCGGCGACCGTATCGCGGTGTTCCGTCAGGGTAAGATCGTACAGTGCGCAAGCCCGGACGAGCTGCTGGCAAAACCCGCCAACGAATTCGTTGGCTCGTTCGTCGGCCAGGACCGCACGCTAAAACGCCTGCTGCTGGTGCAGGCGGGCGACGTCACCGACCAGCAGCCGACGGTTACCGCGCGCGAATCCACCCCGCTGCCGGAGGCGTTCGCCACCATGGACGACAACGACATGCGCTCGATTACGGTTGTCGACGGACAGGGCAAGCCGTTGGGCTTTGTGAAACGCCGCGAAGCACGTGGTGCAGCCGGTTCCTGTTCAGATCTGCTGCACCCGTTCCGGGTGACCGGGCGCGCGGAGGACAACCTGCGTATCGTGCTCTCCAAGCTGTACGAGCACAATATGGTGTGGATGCCGATCGTTGACGAAGACGGGCGCTACAGCGGGGAGATTTCGCAGGATTACATCGCGGATTATCTCAGCTCGGGTAAAACGCGTCGGGTGCTGAGTATTTCATAACCGTTAAGAGGTCGGGTGGCAGCTGCGCCTTACCCGACCTACAAAATGTAGCATGGTGAAATTCGTAGGGTGGATAAGCGCCTGCGCCATCCACCGTAAATTGTTGAGCCGCCTTGCCCTACTTCTTCATCCACTGTCCGTTTAAGCCGCGTACGTACTCGCCCGGCTGGGCGCGCGTCACAAGTTTTTGTCCCGCAAGTTTTGCCACCTCGTCCACGGAAATATTGTTGCTGTCGGCCAACTGCTGGTAGTGCGCGGCCCGCGCCTCGTTAATGCTTTTTACCAGCGCCAGGGTTTCTTTGTCCTGTTTGATGGGCGCGATATAGCCGCTCAGCGTTTCCCCTACCAGCCCCTGCTGACGGGCTTCACTCAGGGTCACGGCGAGCAGCGGCTGGCTGAACAGCAGGGTGAAAATCAGCGCGCCTTTGAGTACGGTTTTCATTAGTCGGTCCTCATCAGAACAGGTCGCTGCGGCTTTTCAGCAGGGTTTCGACGTCTTTATCCACTTTGATGTGGATCTCATGTTCGATCTTCACGTTCATATTAATGGTGATCGGCTCTTTCGGCGCGGCCACCTCTATACGCGGCGTGCAGCCTGAAAGCAGCAGCGTTCCGGCTGCAAGCCCTGCGGCGATTAAAATCTTCATTGTGTTTCCTCACATGCAACGCCGGGAGTCTGACAGCGCGCGCTCGGCAGCGCGGCGTGCTGTTCCAGCCAGGTCTGTAAATTGTCGCCAAAGCGCAGGCTGCGCCACAGCGTGAAAAGGTTTTCCTGATGGGTGTAGTTAAGGTTGACGGTGTTTTTCTTGCCTTCAACGTGGCTAATGCCCGTTACGCTTGCGCTCATCGTCACCACGCCCAGATTATCTAAGTTAATTTTCGTCCATGAGCGCGAAATCTCCATATAGCGCAGCCAGTTTATCGCCGCGCCCGCCGCCATATTATTGGCTACGATGGCGTCGGCCATGTCTTTATCCATGCGGAAGGTCAGCGGACCGGGGTTGGTCAGCCAGCCGTCTTTAATAATCCACTGCGGATGGTTAAGCCACAGCGGCAGCGCGCCGGTAACGCGCCCGGACATCGTAAACTGCTTAGGATTAACCGCGCTGACCAGCTCGCTTGACGAGATATCCTGCAAACGCAGCAGCGCGGCGTCGTGCTGCGGGATTCTCAGCTGCTGCATCGTGACTTTCCCGCCCAGCACGTCAACGCTAACGTTGCTTAAAGACAGCGGCTGTCCGTCGCTCCACGGATACCAGCCTTCGAGGTCCGCGGTGATGTTGCGTGCCGTCACCTGATTGACGACCTCGCCGATGCGCAGCGTCACCGGGCCGCGCGTGCCGAGATGCCATGTCGAATCGCTGAAGCGGAACGGCAGCACGAAGTCGACGCCGTTGATCTGGTTGTCCGGCAGCCAGACGCTCCCGCCCTTCACTACGCCGTGCCCGCCTGCCTCAAAGCCCTGCCCGCTGGCGGCGGAAAACGCCACCTGGGCATACAGATCGCCGCCCTGCAAATCCATCTTCCAATCCGGCGGGATCAGCGGCTGAAAGACGGTCAGCGCCTGCTTCGGCCACCAGGCGTTGCCGCGCAGGCGTTCACCGTCCCAGCGGCCCATCACGCGTACCGGGCCAATTTCCCCGGCGCGGAGATCGCCTTTAAACTGAAACGAGGTGGGATCGGTTCCGTCAACGGCAAACTTGAGCGTTGAGGCTGGCAGCGTGCTGCCGCCGCTAAAGCTGGTGCTCCCGGCATCCAGCGATAGCGCGCCGGTAAAAGAAGGATGTTCCGCATCGCGCTGCCAGTGGATAGGTTTTTCAAGCTTCAGGCGCGGCTTGTTCATCAGCATCGAGCCGTATTCGAGCCTGTCGAAGCCCGTCGACAGCGAGGTCAGCTCAATCGCGCTATCGCGCCATACGCCCTTGCCGCTCACGTCCCAGCGGGCGTTCATCGGCCTGAACGCGCCGTTGCCCCAGTAGCGCCATTGCCACAGGCCGGCATCAGGCAGGAAGTCCTCGGCTTTACCATCCATGTGCAGCACGAAGCTGCCCATTTCATTTTCATGCGCGCGTACGATGGCCTGTAGCCGCCCGTCGACGCCCTTTTGGGTGACGCGAACGCCCGCCAGCGGCCAGCGAATCTCGTCGATATCCAGCGAATCAATAACTCGCCCGCGCGAACGCAGCAGCGCGCCCGGCCTGAAAAGCAGTTGCGGATCGGTGAGCGCTCCGGTCAGTTCGCCCGGCAGCACGGCGTAAAACTCCAGCGCGTCCTGCTTGGCTTCGCCGGTGAGCTGTAGGGGAAGCTGGGTGTTGGTCATGCTCAGCCTGCCCGGCCCGATGTTTAATACCGCATTGCCCTTGCCCGCGCTGCCCTGAGTGACCACGTTCATCCGGCCGCTCACCGTCGCATTCTCAAGGCCCTGCTGCCAGTCGTCGACGCGCAGCGCAACGCCTCCGCGCAGCGGAAAGCCCTGATAAGGCCAGTTCCACTGCCCGCCGTTGATTTCGAAAATCTTTTCGCTAATCGTCCAGGGTAAGGTCACCAGCGGTTCGGCATCGGCGGATTTGCGCAGCGCGAGGACGCCCTGGTCTTCGCGCCAGTCGAGCACGGCATTAATAAGCTCCGGTTCCTGGGGAATGCGCAGCGCGGTGGCGATATGCCCCTGTTCCGGCAGGCCGTTCGGCACCAGCGGCAGCGTAAAGGTGCCCACCAGCTCGACCGGAGCCATGCCTTCGAATGCGCCAAGCTTTAGCCGTTGCAGCTCGAGCGACTGGCCTTTCAGTTTGGCATCGACGGCCAGCAGCGGGCCGGAATAATGCACCTCCTGCTGGGCGGGCGTAAGCGACACGCGCAGGCCACCGGCAAACTGCTGCCACGGCGTCACATTCACTTTATCGACGGTCAGCAGCGTGTAAGGCAGAAGCGATTGCCACTCGGCGAGCGTGCGCGGCGCGGCTGGCCCGGAATCGTTCATCGGGATTTTGCTGATGCAGTCCGGGTTGAGGTTCAGCTCATTAATATGCATGCGCCAGCGGCTCGGATGGCTCAGCGTGGCGTTTTTGAGGTTTGCCAGCTCGCAGTCGCCGGCGAGATAGCGAAGATCGGGGATAACGATCGCCCCACGGCTCAGGCGCGGGCTGCTTTCCATAGCAATGCGTGTGCCCTGCGGGAGCCAGATACCGGCCAGGGTCGGCAACCAGTTGGCGATGGTCAACAGCAGCGCCAGCGGGACGAGAATAAGCAGCAGCGCCAGCGCAATAATGGCTTTATATTTACCCTTCATGGGCAGTTAATATCCTGATTCAGCGACAATTTATGCCGAAGTGTGCAATTATTCTGGCATGTTTTGGCCTGGCCGTGAAGTCAGCCGCCATCGACTAAGCTTAGATCAGGTGCCAGCGGTGGGTATCACCCGCCTTAAAAAACTAATTTTTAAGAATTGTACGAAAATTTTAAGCATGTTAATTTTAGCCTAAAATCATCTGGAGAAAAGTCTTATGAAACTTGCCGTTTATAGCACAAAACAGTACGACAAGAAGTATCTGGAGAACGTTAACCAGGAATATGGCTTTGAACTTGAATTTTATGACTTCCTTTTAACGGAAAAGACCGCCAAAACGGCTAACGGCTGCGAAGGCGTGTGTATTTTCGTTAATGACGACGGCAGCCGCCCGGTGCTGGAAGAGCTTAAGAAGCACGGCGTGAAGTTTATCGCCCTGCGCTGTGCGGGCTTTAATAACGTCGATTTGGACGCGGCGAAAGAGCTGGGTCTGCCCGTCGTACGCGTACCGGCCTACTCCCCAGAAGCGGTCGCCGAGCATGCCGTCGGCATGATGATGTGCCTGAATCGTCGTATTCACCGCGCCTATCAGCGCACCCGCGACGCCAACTTCTCTCTTGAAGGGCTGACCGGCTTTACCATGCACGGCAAAACCGCAGGCGTCATCGGCACCGGCAAAATTGGCGTAGCCGCGTTGCGCATTCTGAAAGGTTTCGGCATGCGTCTGCTGGCGTTCGATCCCTATCCAAGCGCCGCAGCGCTCGAGCTGGGCGTGGAGTACGTCGACCTGCCAACGCTGTTTTCGCAGTCCGACGTTATCTCCCTACACTGCCCGCTGACCCCGGAAAACTACCATCTGCTGAACCGCTCCGCGTTTGAGCAGATGAAGGACGGCGTGATGATTATCAACACCAGCCGCGGCGGGCTCATTGATTCTCAGGCCGCCATCGAGGCCCTGAAAACGCAGAAAATCGGCGCGCTGGGCATGGACGTTTATGAAAACGAGCGCGACCTGTTCTTTGAAGATAAGTCCAACGACGTGATTCAGGATGACGTTTTCCGCCGCCTGTCCGCCTGCCACAACGTGCTGTTCACCGGGCACCAGGCCTTCCTGACCGCCGAGGCGCTGACCAGCATCTCCGAAACCACGCTGGAAAACCTGCGCCAGCTCGAGGCCGGTGAGCCTTGCCCGAATCAGGTTAACTGATATTTTTGGCGGACAGCGCCTGCGCCTGTCCGCCCTGTTTACGGGTAAATCGCGGCTTAAATTGGTCGGGCAAGCGCAGCACCACCCGACATTTTACCCGCAACCTCCACCCCGCTTTTTAAGATAATCCTTACTGCAACATGGCGCGCATTTTGCCAAAGTGTCGCCAACTCATTGATGAAATGAATAACTTAGGGAGAAGAAATGAAAAAATTAGCTTCACTGATGCTGGCTACCATGGTGTTAGCCGGCTGCGCGCAGTCTGGTGATAAAGGAACGGTCACCGCTCAGGATCTGCAGCACCACCGCTACGTTCTGCAAACTGTAGACGGCAAGCCGCTGGACGGCATCAAACGTATGCCGGAGCTGAGCTTCGGTGAAAATATGCATATTTCGGGCGCGATGTGTAACCGCTTTATGGGTCAGGCAACGCTTGCCGATAACACGCTGAAGGCGAAAGGCCTGGGAATGACGATGATGATGTGCGCCGAGCCGCAGCTGAACCAGCTCGATCACATGATTAACGATATGCTGACGACAGGCGCTAAAGTTGGCCTCACCCAGCAGCAGCTAACCCTTAAAACCAGCCAGCATACTCTGGTGTATAAACTGGCCGATCTGGTCAACTAAACGGACTAGTAGGCTCCACAGGTCCCGGCGGCAAGCGCGTTCTCGCTACAGCGTTTGCCGTTGGGCAGCGCGCACATTCCCATTGCGGTTCCATCAAGCTGACGCGCGGCGCTAAGCGTCCCACCGATCATTGCACAACTCGCCTGCCCCTGATTCGACATTGCCGCACGCATTCCCGGCGGAACGTGAGCCGCGGTGGCCTGTTGAGGTGGTTCATTACTACTGCATGCCGATAACAGTGATGTTGATAACAACAGTGCGGCACAGCCGGCCAAAAACGCAGCGCGCATTCCTCTTCTCCCCGTGAACGTTGCAAAACTCGTATATCATAGACGAGCTCAAAACAAGCCGTCGAGAGCAATTTAAAATTAATCTATTATTCACTTTTCCACATCACTCTTTTTCTGCACCCTGTGTATAGATTTACATAATACGAAGGGGCAGTTGATTCAATCCCCCCTCCAAAGGTTGATTTTAGAAGGATATAAAATGCATCCTGCAGAATTACGCTTACGAAATAATTTGCCTGAGATCATTCTCCGTTCCAGAAGGATCGTTGCGGGAGCAATAAAGGCTATAGAATCCCATTCATCGGGGAGCAAAAATCGGTTTCAACAAACCAAAGACATGCTTGACAAGCTGGTTGGCGCGCATGATAGCAGTACACGCCATGCCCTTGTTAAATCCCTTCGTAAAATTAAAGCCTGCCTTGATGGATTAACACCGGACTGTTTTCACCTGGATGATTTACTGCTTGAAGCCGGTTCAGAGACTATCGCTTACGTAATTTGCTTTGACTCTCAAGGACTTATTAATCGCGTGAAGAAGCAATATATTGCGCTCTCTTCAATTAACTGTGGGCGAATGCATTTAGATGATATTGCAGCCACCGTGATTCATGAAACAAGCCATATAGCTTTACGATCAAACGATGACGCCTATTCCCTGAGCATGAAAAACTCCCCTGCGGCAAAGGGGCTGTTCACGCCATGGTCTGTCAGTGAACTAATTAGCTTTGCTCGGAATAATACAGCTAATGCGCTTATTAATGCTGAAACAATCAGTCGCCTTACACAGCTAATTTTCCTGGTAAATGACAACAGTGTTGAGAGTGCCAAAATGGTCGAACTTTTCGGTCGTTCAGGAAGCGATCATATTCTAGCCTTCCATCGACTGGAAAGCGGCTCAATGCCGCGTCTGTCAAGCCCGGAACTGGCTCGCAGAAATAGCGGCGCTATCCAGATTAAGAAAATAAACAGTCACATTGTGATTTGAATTTTCGGCCCGGCCATCCGGGCGGGCCGATGACACAAAAGCGAAAATCATTTAACCAGCCCTTTGCTAAACTTAACGGATAATTTTTGACTCGCGGTTTTGACGCGGGTCATTTCATATTCTGTAATTTGCGCAATGTAAGGGTGTCTTATGATCACTACCGACGGCAATGGTGCAGTCGCCTCCGTGGCGTTTCGCGCCAGCGAAGTTATTGCCATCTACCCGATAACTCCCAGTTCGACCATGGCGGAACAGGCCGATGCCTGGTCCGGTGACGGCCGCAAAAACGTTTGGGGAGACACGCCTCGTGTCGTAGAAATGCAGTCGGAGGCCGGGGCAATCGCCACCGTGCACGGCGCGTTGCAGACCGGTGCGCTTTCCACCTCCTTTACCTCATCGCAGGGTTTGCTGCTGATGATCCCGACGCTTTACAAACTGGCCGGTCAGCTAACGCCGTTTGTTCTGCACGTTGCGGCGCGCACCGTTGCCACCCACGCGCTGTCTATTTTTGGCGATCACTCCGACGTTATGGCGATTCGCCAGACGGGCTGCGCCATGCTGTGCGCCAGCAGCGTTCAGGAAGCACAAGACTTCGCGCTGATTTCGCACATCGCCACCTTAAAAAGCCGCGTGCCGTTTATTCATTTCTTCGACGGCTTCCGCACCTCGCACGAAATCAACAAAATCGCCCCGCTGGCGGACAGCACCATTCTTGAACTGCTGCCGCAGAAGGAAATCGACGAACACCGCGCCCGCGCCCTTAACCCGGAACATCCGGTGATTCGCGGCACCTCGGCAAACCCGGACACCTACTTCCAGTCCCGGGAAGCGACAAACCCTTGGTACAACGCGGTTTACGAACACGTTGAGCAGGCGATGGACAGCTTCGCCAGGGCCACGGGCCGCCAGTATCGCCCGTTTGAGTATTACGGCCACCCGCAGGCAGAACGCGTCATTATTCTGATGGGTTCCGCCATCGGCACCTGTGAAGAGGTGGTTGACGAGCTGCTTACCCAGGGCGAAAAGGTCGGCGTACTGAAAGTTCGCCTTTTCCGCCCGTTCTCGGCGGAGCATCTGCTGGCCGTGCTGCCAGAAACGGTGCGCCAGATTGCCGTTCTCGACAGAACCAAAGAGCCGGGGGCGCTGGCCGAGCCGCTGTATCTCGACGTGATGACCTCGCTTGCCGAAGCCTTCAACCGCGGCGAGCGCGAAACGCTGCCGCGCGTCATCGGCGGCCGCTACGGCCTGTCCTCTAAAGAGTTTGGCCCGGAATGCGTGCTGGCGGTGTTTAACGAGCTGAAGGAAGCGAAGCCGCGCCCGCGATTCACCGTCGGCATCTACGACGACGTCACCAACCTGTCCCTGCCGCTGCCGGAAAACACCCTCCCCAACCGCGCCAAGCTCGAAGCGCTGTTCTACGGCCTCGGCAGCGACGGCAGCGTCTCGGCGACCAAGAACAACATAAAGATCATCGGTAACTCCACGCCGTGGTTTACGCAGGGCTATTTCGTCTACGACTCCAAAAAAGCAGGCGGCCTGACGGTTTCCCACCTGCGCGTCAGCGAGCAGCCGATCAACTCGACCTATCTGATTGAAAAAGCCGATTTCGTCGGCTGTCACCAGCTGCAGTTTATCGACAAATATCAGATGGCCGAGCGGCTCAAGCCCGGCGGTATTTTCCTGCTTAACACGCCTTACGGCGCGGACGAAGTCTGGCACCGCCTGCCGCAGGAAGTGCAGGCCGTGCTCAACCAGAAAAAGGCGCGCTTCTTCGTGGTCAACGCGGCGAAAATCGCCCGCGAGTGCCAGCTTGGCGCGCGTATCAACACCGTGATGCAGATGGCGTTCTTCCATCTGACCAACATTTTGCCGGGCGACAGCGCGCTGGCCCAGCTGCAGGGCGCTATCGCCAAAAGCTATAGCAGCAAAGGCCAGGAGCTGGTTGAACGTAACTGGCAGGCGCTGGCGCTGTCCCGCGAGCTGCTGGCGGAAGTCACGCTGCAGCCCGTTAGCGAAAGCAGCCCGATGCGTCCGCCGGTGGTTTCCGACGCCGCGCCTGACTTCGTTAAAACCGTTACCGCGGCGATGCTCGCAGGTCTTGGCGACGCGCTGCCCGTTTCCGCGCTGCCGCCGGACGGCACCTGGCCGATGGGCACCACGCAGTGGGAAAAACGCAACATCGCCGAAGAGATCCCTATCTGGAAGCCGGACATCTGCACCCAGTGTAACCACTGCGTGGCGGCCTGCCCGCACTCGGCGATCCGCGCCAAGGTTGTCCAGCCGGAAGCGATGGAAAACGCCCCAGCCGCCCTGCAATCGTTGGACGTGAAGTCCCGCGATATGCGCGGCCAGAAATACGTTCTGCAGGTCGCGCCGGAAGACTGCACCGGCTGTAACCTGTGCGTGGAAGTCTGCCCGGCGAAAGACCGCCAGAACCCGGAAATCAAGGCCATCAATATGATGTCGCGCCTTGAGCACGTTGAAGAAGAAAAAGAGAACTACGACTTCTTCCTCAGCATGCCGGAAATGGATCGCACAAGCCTTGAGCGTATCGACATCCGTACCTCGCAGCTTTTAACGCCGCTGTTCGAATACTCCGGCGCGTGCTCCGGCTGTGGCGAAACGCCGTACATCAAGCTGCTGACCCAGCTCTACGGCGACCGTATGCTCATCGCCAACGCCACCGGCTGTTCATCTATTTACGGCGGCAACCTGCCTTCCACGCCGTACACCACGGACGCAAACGGTCGCGGCCCGGCATGGGCGAACTCGCTGTTCGAAGATAACGCCGAGTTTGGCCTGGGCTTCCGCCTGACGGTCGATCAGCACCGCGCGCGCGTCATGCGCCTGCTGGAAAAATTTGCTGACCGGCTTCCTGCCGAGCTTAACGAGCAGCTGCACGCCGAGGCCACGCCGGAAGTTCGTCGCGAGCAGGTTAACGCCCTGCGCCAGAGTCTTGCGAACATCGACGATGCCGACGCCCGTCAGCTGATGAACGACGCCGACGCGCTGGTAGAGAAATCCATCTGGCTTATCGGCGGCGACGGCTGGGCGTACGACATCGGCTTCGGCGGCCTTGACCACGTGCTGAGCCTGACCGAAAACGTCAACATCCTTGTGCTGGATACGCAGTGTTATTCCAACACCGGCGGCCAGGCCTCGAAGGCCACCCCGCTCGGCGCGGTGACCAAGTTTGGCGAGCACGGCAAGCGCAAGGCGCGTAAAGATCTCGGCGTCAGCATGATGATGTACGGGCACGTTTACGTGGCGCAGATTTCCCTTGGCGCGCAGCTAAACCAGACCGTCAAAGCGATTCAGGAAGCGGAAGCCTATCCTGGCCCGTCGCTGATCATCGCCTACAGCCCTTGCGAGGAGCACGGCTATGACCTGGCGCTCAGCCACGATCAGATGCGCCAGCTCACCGCCACCGGCTTCTGGCCGCTCTACCGCTTCGACCCGCGTCGCGCGGATGAAGGCAAGCTGCCGCTGGCGCTGGATTCGCGTCCGCCGTCAGACGCGCTGGCGGATACGCTGATGAAAGAGCAGCGCTTCCGCCGCCTGAACTCGCAGCAGCCGGAAGTCGCGGAGCAGCTGTGGAAGGACGCCGCCGAAGATCTGCAAAAACGCTATGATTTCCTGGCGCAGATGGCTGGGAAAGCCGAGAAGGCGAGCAGCGAGTAATCATCAAACCCCGCCACCCGGCGGGGTTTTCATTTGGTGGCTGACACTGCGCTTACCTACCCTCAGTACAGTCGTAGGTCGGCTAAGCGAAGCGCCACGCGACATAACCTCGGCATGCCATTTTTTTGCTACCCCCGTAACATATTCCCAACATCACCATTGCGAAGAATATATTCACCCGCATGATATCGTCCTCTTTCTCTCACCGAGCCTGACAATGATTGCCGTTGCTTTAGTCGATGACCACGTGGTGGTGCGTTCCGGTTTTGCCCAGCTTCTGAGCCTGGAAACCGACATTCAGATTGTCGGGCAGTACAGCTCCGCCGCGGACGCCTGGCCCGCGCTGAATAAAAATCCCCCTGACGTCGCCGTCCTCGACGTGGCGATGCCCGACGAGAACGGCCTGAGCCTGCTTAAGCGACTGCGCCAGCAGCGCCCCGGTTTTCGCGCCATTATCCTGAGCATCTACGACACCACGGCGTTCGTGCAAAGCGCGCTGGATGCCGGGGCCAGCGGCTATCTCACCAAACGCTGCGGGCCGGAAGAGCTGGTGCAGGCCGTACGCACCGTTGGCATGGGCGGGCATTATCTCTGTGCCGACGCGCTGCGCGCCCTGCGTCACGCCGGGAAGCCCGCCAAAGCGCTGGAAGGGCTAACGCCCCGCGAACGCGAGGTTTTTGACCTGCTGGTGAAGGGCGAAAGCGTAAAGCACATCGCCGATATGCTCGCGCTCAGTCACAAAACGGTGCACGTCCATCGCGCCAATATCCTCGGCAAGCTTCAGTGTGAAAGCACTATCGAGCTGGTGCATTTTGCTCTCGACCATCAGCTGTTGACCGGGCACTAGATGAGTCGTTCCTGGCGTCACCTGCTGCTGTCGCTGTTTATCTTTTTCGCCTGGGGTTTGGGCTGGCTGGCGCTGTGGACCATCAGCTTTTCGCTCACCAACAACGGCCAGCAGGCCGCGCTGCTGCTGCCCCAGGGCGTGCATCTCGCCCTTTTGATCCTGCTCAGCCGCCGCTACTGGCCCGCCCTTTTTGCGCCGGTCATCCTGCTGCTTGGCGCGCTTTGGCAGCAGCAGCTGATGACCGAGCCGGTAATGCTGGTTTCGCCGTTTCTCAGCGCGCTTCCGGCGTGGCTGGCGCAGCGTTACTGGCATCGCTTTACGCTCTACTGGCAGCGCCTGTCGCTGCTGATGGCGGCGATAACCGGCGACGCGCTGCTGCAAACGCTGACGCTTAGCGCGTTTATCGCAAGCCCCGCGTCCCAGACGCTGCTGACCGCCTTTACCGGCGGCATTCTTCTCACGCCGTTCGTCTATTTGATTTATGAATATCTGCGCCAGCAGCATCTGGAGAGCCTGCTCGCCCAGGAAACACCGAACCCGCCGCTGCGCACCTCGCTGCTTATCTGGTGCAGCCTGTTCTTTATCATCGGCGTGGGCGCGCAGATGGTGCTGTCTCCGGAAATCGAGCGCCTGTTGCTGATCCTCGTGTTTCTGCCGAACGTGGTGATGGCGTACAAATTCGGCTGGCAGGGAGGCGTGCTGGCGGCGCTGCTGGGCAGCATGATGATCACCATCGCCCGGCAGCTAGGCAGCGGCTTCAACGGCCTGATGGAGATGGAGCTGTTTCTTTCCACCCAGGCGCTGCTCGGCATCTGTCTGGGGATTGCGATAAGCCGCCAGCAGCACCTGGCGAACAATCTGCACCGTTACCGGCAGCGGCTGGAGATCGAACTTCAGGCCCGCCGCGAGCTGATGGAACAGCTGGTGCATGCCGAAGAGGACACGCGCAAAGAGCTCGCCCGCGAGCTGCACGATGAGATAGGCCAGAACATCACCGCTATTCAGATCCAGTCGATGCTCGTGAAGCGAACCGCAGGCGGCGAGGCCGCGACGCTTGCCGCCGAACAAATCAACCAGCTCGCCCAGCGCATCCACCACTCGACCCGCCAGCTGTTACGCCAGCTTCGCCCGCCGGTGCTGGACGAAATGTCGCTTGAGAAAGCGCTGCACCATCTGGTGCAGGAGTTTGCCTTTGCCGAACGCGGCATTGTCTGCCGCTTTACCTACGACCTGCCCGGACAGCCCGCCAGCGATACCGTGGTATTTACGCTTTATCGCCTGGTGCAGGAATTGCTGAACAACATCTGCAAACACGCGGGCGCGGGCCACGTTGAGATAGCCCTCTCGCCGCAGCCAAAGGGGGTGCGCCTGGAGGTAAAGGACGACGGCGTGGGCTTTGCGGCCGTTACCCAGAGCGGCTTCGGGCTTCAGGGCATTAGCGAACGCATCCGCGCTTTGGGTGGCGACCTGCATCTTGAAAGTCAGTCCGGCACCCGCGTAATTGTTAACCTGCCCACACTTTTTCAACAAAGTCAGGGATAACCAGGAAAAAGTCTTAGACGACTAAAACCTTGTCTCATCCCCTTTCCGACGCCGTTTTCTATAGTCGCTGCAACCCGGAGGAATTCATGCTTTCTGAGCAAGCCATTGGCCGTGAGTATCGCTACCGCCGCCCGCGTTTGCTGGTTTCGATGGCGGTGGGCTACGCCGCGTTTTACCTGACGCGTAAAAGCGTGAGCTTTGTCCTCCCGGCGATGCAGGCCGATCTCGGCCTCAGCAAAAGCGATATCGGCCTGCTCGGCACGCTGTTTTATCTGTCTTACGGCCTGTCGAAGTTCGCCGCCGGGCTGTGGCACGACCGGCGCGGTGAACGCTGGTTTATGGGCGCGGGCCTGCTGGCAACCGGCGTGCTGAACATGCTGTTCGCCTTCGGCAACAGCCTGCCGATGCTGCTGGTTATCTGGACGCTGAACGGGTTCTTTCAGGGCTGGGGATGGCCGCCCTGCGCGCGGCTGCTGACGCACTGGTATTCCCGCAACGAGCGCGGGTTCTGGTGGGGCTGCTGGAACACGTCCATTAACCTCGGCGGCGCGGCTGTTCCGCTGCTTTCCGCCGTGATGGCGCTGTGGTTTGGCTGGCAGGCGGCGCTGCTCGTGCCGGGCGTCATCGGCATCCTGATGGGCATCTGGCTGTGTCGCCGTTTAACCGGCACGCCGGAAGACGCCGGGCTGCCCCCGGTGGGCGCATGGCGGCATGACCCGCTCGAGATGCGCCAAGCGCAGCTAAGCCCGCCGATGCCGCTGTGGCAAATGTTTCGCGGCACGGTGCTGCAAAATCCGATGATCTGGCTGCTTGGCGCAAGCTACGTGCTGGTCTATCTGATACGCATCGCGCTGAACGACTGGGGCAACATCTGGCTTGCGGAAAGCCACGGCGTCAACCTGCTCAGCGCCAACGCCACGGTGATGCTGTTTGAGATGGGCGGGCTGTTCGGCGCGCTGTTTGCAGGCTGGGGTTCCGACCTGCTGTTTCGCGGCCAGCGCGCGCCGATGATTTTGCTGTTCGCCCTCGGGCTGTTTATTTCCGTCGCCGCGCTGTGGCTGTCGCCCGTACACCACTACGCGCTGCTGGCGATGTGCTTTTTTGCAATCGGCTTCTTCGTGTTTGGGCCGCAGATGCTGATAGGGCTTGCCGCCGTGGAGTGCAGCCACAAGCAGGCGGCGGGTACCGTGACCGGATTTTTAGGGCTGTTTGCCTATTTGGGCGCGGCGCTGGCGGGCTGGCCTTTGTCGCAGGTTATCGAACATTACGGCTGGTCGGGGATGTTCGTGCTGTTAACCATCGCCGCCGCCATGATTGGATTTTTGCTGATGCCGCTGCTGATGGCGGGCATCAGCGCGCAGGACAGGAGTATTGGGGCCATGGACCCGGCCAACACCTTACCTCAGGACACTTAGGATAATAATATGAAACTGACCGTGCTCTCTTCTCTGGTTGCCGCAGGCGTGGCGCTGGCGACGCTTTCCGGTGCCGCACAGGCGAAAGGCCGCCTGGTGGTTTACTGCAGCGCCACCAACGAAATGTGCGAAACGGAAACCAAAGCCTTTGGTGAAAAATATGACGTTAAAACGTCGTTTATCCGCAACGGTTCCGGCAGCACGCTGGCAAAAATTGACGCCGAGAAGAAAAACCCGCAGGCCGACGTGTGGTACGGCGGCACGCTGGATCCGCAGTCCCAGGCGGGCGAAATGGACCTGCTGACGGCTTACAAATCGGCCAACCTCGAGCAGATCATGCCGCAGTTCCGCGACCCGGCTAAGCGCAAGGGCAACTACTCATCGGCGGTGTACGTTGGCATCCTCGGCTTTGGCGTGAACACCCAGCGCCTGAAAGAGAAAAACCTGCCGGTGCCGAAATGCTGGAAGGATCTGACCAACCCAATCTACAAGGGCGAAATCCAGATTGCCGACCCGCAAAGCTCCGGCACCGCCTATACCGCGCTTGCGACCTTTGCCCAGCTGTGGGGCGAGGACCAGGCCTTTGACTACCTGAAAAAACTCAACGGCAACGTTTCCCAGTACACCAAATCCGGCATTGCCCCGGCGCGTAACGCCGCGCGCGGCGAAACCGCCATCGGCATCGGCTTCCTGCACGACTATTCGCTTGAAAAAGAAAACGGCGCGCCGCTGGAGCTGATTTCCCCCTGCGAAGGCACGGGCTATGAAATCGGCGGCGTGAGCATTCTGAAAGGCGCGCGCAACATGGACAACGCTAAGCTGTTCGTGGACTGGGTGCTGTCCAAAGAGGCGCAGGAGCTTTCCTGGCAGAAAGGCAAGTCCTACCAGATCCTGACCAACACCACCGCAGAAACGTCGCCGCTCTCACTGAAGCTCGACGACCTGAAGCTGATTAGCTACGACATGGACAAATACGGCGCCACCGACATGCGTAAGGCGCTCATCAGCAAATGGGTAACCGACGTGAAAATGGGTAAATAAACCCACGCAGGTGACAACGTAACGTCACCTGCTTTTCCTCTTTTCTTTCGGCCGATGAGGCACTTATGTCTGAAACTTTACTTTTGCGACCTGCGCGAAAGCGGGACGCTATTCTCTGGTGGGTGGCGCTGTGCTGGCTGGCTTTTGCTCTGCTGCCGAGCTGGAGCCTGGATTACGGCCTGTTTGAATCCACCCGCGACGAGGTGCTCGACGCCTATAGCTGGTCCGGCTTAAACATCAGCCTGCTGTGGTACATTCTGCCGTCGCTTTTGCTGCTGCGCCCTTTCGCTGAACAAGGGCCGGAGCAAAGGCAACGCCACTATTTTGACGCTGGATGGGCGCTGCTGTGCATGGCCTTTATCGTGGTCAGCGCGACCGTAACCGAACGTGGCCTGGGCTACGCGAGCATCGTTCTGTTTATCTCGTTGGGCATGGTTATCACGCTCGCGCTTACACGGCTGGAATGGCTGGGCGGCGACAGCTTTGTGATCGGCTCGCTGGTCGCCATCGTGGCGCTTATCGGCGTGTTTATCGTCTGGCCGAGCATCGCGATTTTCATTCCGATGTTCACCAACGAGGCGGGGGAATTTGCGCCGCTGGCGTTTATGGCGGTTCTGGGCCAGGCGCACATCGTGCAGGTGATCGTTAACTCCATCGGCCTGTCGATTGCGGTGGGCATCGGCTGTACCTTCTTCGGCCTGGTGCTGGCGATTTACACCACCCGCATCGCCAAACGCAGCGCGATTATCGGGCGGATCTTTTCTATTCTGCCCATTGTCACGCCGCCGTTTGTGGTCGGGCTTGGCGTGACGCTGATGATGGGCCGGTCGGGCTATATCACCGAGCTGATGGTGGACTGGTTCGGGCTGACCAACACCAACTGGCTGTACGGCTTTACCGGCATCTGGCTTGCGCAGGTGCTGGCGTTTACGCCGATGGCATTTATGATCCTCGATGGCGCGATCAAAACGATTCATCCTTCCCTCGAAGAGGCTTCCTATACGCTGCGCGCCACGCGCTGGAAAACGTTCAAAGGCGTGTTTCTGCCGCTGCTTAAACCGGCGCTGGCTAACGCCTTCCTGATTGTCATCGTCCAGTCGCTTGCCGATTTCAGCAACCCGCTGGTGCTCGGCGGCAACTTTGACGTGCTCGCCACGCAAATCTATTTCTATATCACCGGCTCCCAGCTTGATTACCAGGCGGCGAGCACGCTCGGCGCGTTCCTGCTGCTGTTCTCGCTGATGGTGTTCTGCATTCAGTACATGTGGATCGGCAAACGTTCGTACGTGACGGTTTCGGGCAAATCCAACCGTGGCGACGTGCAGCCGCTGCCGGTGACCCTGGTGTGGGCGGTTATCGCTCTGCTGGCTATCTGGATTGCCTTTAACGCCCTGCTCTACGGCAGCATTTTCTACGGCAGCTTTACGGTGAACTGGGGCGTGGACTACACCCTGACGCTGGATAACTTCACCAAGCTGTTCGGCCAGGGCATGAGCGACGGCGCGTGGCCATCGCTGCTTGATACCCTGCTCTACGCCGGTATCGCGGCGCCGATCACCGCCTTCTTCGGCCTGCTGATTGCGTGGATCGTGGTGCGCCAGCAGTTCCGCGGCAAAAAGACCATCGAGTTCACCACCATGCTGTGCTTCGCCGTGCCAGGCACCGTGGCGGGCGTTTCCTATATCCTCGCGTTTAACAGCGCGCCGGTTTACCTGACGGGCACCGCCGCCATCGTGATTATGTCGATGGTGATGCGCAACGTGCCGGTGGGCATCCGGGCGGGCATCGCCGGGCTTGGGCAAATCGACAAATCGCTGGACGAGGCTTCCCTTAGCCTGCGGGCCGGGTCGATGCGCACCATCATCAACATTCTGCTGCCCCTGCTGCGCCCGGCGATTCTCTCCGCGCTGATCTACAGCTTTGTGCGCGCCATTACCACGGTGAGCGCGATTGTCTTCCTCGTCACGCCGGATACCCGCGTCGCAACGGCCTATATCCTCAACCGAGTGGAAGACGGCGAGTACGGTGTGGCGATCGCCTATGGATCGATTCTGATCGTCGTGATGCTGGCGATTATCTTTATTTTTGACTGGCTGATTGGCGAGGCGCGTATTTCCCGCTCGAAAGCCAAAACCAACGCGTGATTACGGAGTAACCCATGACACAACCTCATTTTGTAGAACTGCGCGGCGTCACGAAACGGTTTGGCACAAATACCGTGCTTGGCGGCATTAATCTGGCTATTTCGAAGGGGGAAATGGTCACGCTGCTCGGCCCCTCCGGCTGCGGCAAAACCACCGTGCTGCGCCTGGTTGCCGGGCTTGAGAAACCGACCGAAGGGCAGATTTTAATTGATGGCGAAGATGTCACGCATCGTTCTATTCAACAGCGTGATATCTGCATGGTTTTTCAGTCCTACGCCCTGTTCCCGCATATGTCGCTGGGGGATAACGTTGGCTACGGCCTGAAAATGCTCGGCACGCCGCGAGCGGAGATTAAAGCCCGCGTAAAAGAGGCGCTGGCGATGGTCGACCTGGACGGTTTTGAAGACCGCTTCGTTGACCAGATTTCCGGCGGGCAGCAGCAGCGCGTGGCGCTGGCCCGCGCGCTGATCCTCAAGCCAAAGGTGCTGCTGTTCGACGAGCCGCTCAGCAACCTGGACGCCAACCTCAGGCGCAGCATGCGCGATAAAATCCGCGAGCTGCAAAAGCAGTTCAACATTACGTCGCTGTACGTGACGCACGACCAGAGCGAGGCGTTCGCCGTTTCCGATACCGTGCTGGTGATGAACAAAGGCGAGATCATGCAGATTGGCAGCCCGCAGACGCTGTATCGCCAGCCCGCGTCGCGCTTTATGGCAAGCTTTATGGGCGATGCAAACGTCTTCCCGGCGCGCTTCGGCAGCGACTTCGTGGAGATCCACGGTTACCGGCTGCCGCGCCCGCCGCAGCTTGCGATTTCACAGGCCGAAGGTACGGTTGGCGTCCGCCCGGAAGCGATCACGCTGAGCGAACAAGGCGCGGAAAGCCAGCGCTGCGTGGTGCGGCACGTGGCCTATATGGGGCCGCAGTATGAGGTGACGGTGGAATGGCACGGCCAGGCGCTGCTGCTACAGGTTAACGCCACGCGCCTACAGCCCGACGTGGGGGATAATTATTATCTTGAGATTCACCCGTACGGGATGTTTGTGCTGGCGGATGCGGCTTAGGCGCTGGGATTGCGGTGGTGGATGGCGCTTTGCTTATCCACCCTACGATTTGAAGCTTAGGTTGTGTAAACGGTGGATGGCGCTTTGCTTATCCACCCTACGATTTGAAGCCTACGTCGTGTAAACGGTGGATGGCGCTTCGCTTATCCACCCTACCGTTTGAAGCCTACGTCGGGTAAACGGTGGATGGCGCTTCGCTTATCGACCCGACAACGCGCCATCACCACCGACATTGACTGCGGGCTACTTCAGCAAACGAACCTTAACGGATTTGCCTTTGATCTTGCCCTGCTGGAGCTGCTTCCACGCGTGGCGGGCAACGGGCTGGCGCACGGCAACGTAAACGTGAATCGGATGCACGTCTATTTTGCCGATATCCGCCCCTTCCAGGCCCATGTCGCCGGTCAGCGCGCCCAGAATATCGCCCGGACGCATTTTCGCTTTCTTGCCGCCGTCGATGCACAGCGTTGCCATTTCGGCCTCCAGCGGCTTGATGGTGATACCGGTCGGCGCCTGCTGCCAGTTCAGGGAAAGGTTTAGCATTTCGGCCAGCACGCTTGCGCGCTGGGCTTCTTCCGGCGCGCAGAAGCTTATCGCCAGCCCGCTTTGCCCGGCACGAGCGGTACGCCCGATGCGGTGAACGTGCACTTCCGGATCCCAGGACAGCTCGTAGTTGATCACCATTTCCAGCGCTTTAATGTCCAGACCGCGCGCGGCGACGTCCGTTGCCACCAGTACGCGGCTGCTGCCGTTGGCGAAACGCACCAGCGTCATGTCGCGGTCGCGCTGTTCCATGTCGCCGTGCAGCGCGAGCACGCTTTGGTTGCTTTCGCTAAGCGCATCGCACACGGCCTGACAGTCTTTTTTGGTATTACAAAACACCACGCACGAAGCGGGCTGATGCTTGCTGAGCAGCTTTTGCAGCAGGCCAATTTTGCCGCCGCGCGATACTTCATAAAATTGCTGTTCAACGGACGGCAGTTCGTCAACCGAATCAATTTCAATGGTCAGCGGATCGTTCTGCACGCGCTTGCTGATGGTGGCAATGGCCGCAGGCCAGGTTGCGGAGAACAGCAGCGTCTGGCGTTTGGCCGGTGCGTGGCTGATAACTTCGTCAATCGCGTCGGCAAAGCCCATATCCAGCATGCGGTCAGCTTCATCCAGCACCAGCGTTTGCAGCGCGTCCAGCTTGACCGTTTCCTTCTTGAGGTGATCCAGCAGGCGCCCCGGCGTTGCCACAATAATGTGCGGCGCGTGAATTAAAGAGTCACGCTGTATGCCAAACGGCTGGCCGCCGCACAGGGTTAATACCTTGATATTCGGCATGTAGCGCGCCAGGCGGCGCAGCTCTTTGGCAACCTGGTCGGCCAATTCACGCGTCGGGCACAGTACCAGCGATTGGGTAATAAACTGGCTGGCATCGATGTGCTGCAGCAGGCCCAGGCCAAAGGCTGCGGTCTTGCCGCTGCCGGTTTTCGCCTGGGCACGGACATCTTTACCTGCAAGGATGGCGGGCAGCGCTTCCGCCTGTACCGGCGTCATGCTGTGGTAGCCCAGTTCGGTAAGGTTGGCGAGAAGTTCCGCAGGCAGGGTGTTTAAAGTTGTAAAAGATGTCACGTGTGTACTCTCAATAAGGGGGCTGACTGGCAGCGGCTGGCGCGTAGTCTAGCAGAATCACGTTCCAGGGTCATTTCCCTGAGCAAGATCACATGCGGAACAGACGCTAAATGTAACAGTGTGAAATGAGACATCGATCACTAAATATTTTTCTTTGGCGAAAAAAAAGCCTGGATAAATCCAGGCTAAAGGCTTTTGAAGCATTTTAAATGAGGTGCTAAAAGACAAATTACAGCTTTAGCATATAACGAACGCTATTGGCACATAACGAACCTCTTCACGCTACCAATTAATTAACGACAATTAAAATACAAATTAAGAATGAATTAACCAAATACATTCATTAAATATATGATGATTTCACCGGTATCTTTTAGAATTATCATATTCAATTTTGTTACATTTATCCTGTGAGCATAACTGAACTTACTGAGTAGGATGAGCTCACGAGTCATCTCGTACAATTAGTAAACAATTAATTGATAATAAAATAAACTCAGAGGGTTTTCTCATGTTTAGAAAAACATTGGCAATTTTAATCCCAGCATTATTGGCTGCGGGTTCTGTTCACGCGGCGGAGATTTATAATAAAGACGGCAACAAACTTGACCTGTACGGTAAAGTTGATGGCCTGCACTATTTCTCTGACGATGCCAATAAAGATGGCGATCAGACATATGTTCGTTTGGGCTTCAAAGGTGAAACTCAAATTAACGACATGCTGACCGGCTTCGGTCAATGGGAATACAACGTTCAGGCAAATAACACTGAAAATAGCGGCAATCAGTCCTGGACCCGTCTGGCATTCGCCGGTCTGAAATTCGGCGAGTACGGTTCATTCGATTATGGCCGTAACTACGGCGTGCTGTATGACGTGGAAGGCTGGACAGATATGCTGCCAGAATTCGGCGGCGACTCCTACAGCCAGGCCGATAACTTTATGACCGGCCGTGCAAACGGCGTGGCGACCTACCGCAACAACGATTTCTTCGGTCTGGTTGACGGCCTGAATATCGCGGTGCAGTACCAGGGTGCTAACGAGAATTCTACTAATTCTCAGGAAGGTACCGCTAACCGCAACAACGGCAATGACGTTCGTAACGAAAACGGCGACGGCTGGGGCTTATCTTCTACTTACGACCTGGGCATGGGCTTTAGCGCTGGCGCGGCTTACGCCTCTTCTGACCGTAGCAACGATCAGGAAACCCAAACCACCGCACAGGGCGATAAAGCAGACGCGTGGACTGCCGGCCTGAAATACGACGCCAACAATATCTATCTGGCAACCATGTATTCCGAAACCCGCAACATGACGCCATATGGCGACGGTAACGGCGTTGCGAATAAAACGCAGAACTTTGAAGTGACTGCGCAATATCAGTTCGACTTCGGCCTGCGTCCGGCTGTTTCTTTCCTGATGTCTAAAGGTAAAGATCTGAACGTTGCAGATGGCGACAAAGACCTGGTTAAATATGCCGACGTTGGCGCGACCTATTACTTCAACAAAAATATGTCCACCTACGTTGATTATAAAATCAACCTGCTGGACGAAGACGACAGCTTCTATAAAGACAACGGCATCTCTACCGATGATATCGTTGCTTTAGGTCTGGTTTACCAGTTCTAATTTAGCGTCGTATAAAAAAGACCCGCATTTGCGGGTCTTTTTATATACACATACTGTTTAATTAATACTCTCACCGGAAAGCGCACCTATTACCGTGCTCATCGCCTTTTCCGTCAGCGCCGAACGCTTTATTTTTTGATTTGCCAGCGAGGTTCGCAACACGCCTGCAATCACAATATGTTTGGGTTCCTGACCCAGATCGCGCATCTCCAGCACCACCTTGCCCACGACGCGGCACATTTCCTGGTACAGTTCTTCCTCTTTGGTCTGGTTTCCCATATTTACTCCCTTTTAATCATTGCAAACAAGATAGCATCATGCCGCCGGGAAATTCAGCCAATTAATCTTTTACTGCCCTACTGCCCCCGCATCACAATCTCGACCGCTTCGTGACTGATAACGCTCCCGACGCCGTCGCCAATGGTTTTCCCCTGCCGGTAAAGCTCATCCACGATATTGTCACGATTGATCACCGTTCCCTCGGCTATCAAATTCACCACCGCGGCACCAATGGCGCAGCCAATCAGCTGCGCACGATCTTCTTGCTGACTCATTGCCCTACTCTCTTTTTATTACCCATAAAAAAATTAGCACAAATTTTTCAGCGCGCCATGGCACCAGGCGTTGAGTTTTTCGGGTATCAAAGACGGGAAAGGTTTAGCGCGGAACTTCTATTTCAGCCCAACCTTTTTTGTACATGCAGTCCTTTACCAAAACGCTGCGCTGAAATTCATTGGCGTCGGATGAGGAGTAGTTTTTGGTGCTTGTATCATGCTTCTTATCTTTTGACGTCGTTGCGCTGGTCACAACATAGTTAGGGGGAAGATCCCTTAGCGCCTCAGCTTTACAAGAGATTTCTGCCCGCTCTCTGTCCTGCTCGCTTGCCCCTTCCTTAACCCATTGATGGCTAACGCAGCCAGCAAGAACGACAACCGCACTTATAACCAGAAACCTTTTCATTAATAACTACCATCAATACAAAATTAAAAATTAATTGTATCTTGCATAAGACGCTATCTCAAAGCGCTAAAGCCTTGCTCTATTACCCTCATTTAGCTTTCATTAAAACTTGCTGGCATTCGGCGCACCAATCCGTACCATACACGCCAGCATTACGCGTTACGCGTGTTGGTTTACAGCCCGAGAATTCCATGACCAGTCAAAAAGAACAGTACAATCTCAATAAATTACAGAAACGCCTGCGCCGCAACGTTGGCGAAGCGATCGCTGATTACAATATGATCGAAGAAGGCGACCGTATCATGGTTTGCCTTTCAGGCGGTAAAGACAGCTATACCATGCTGGAAATCCTGCGCAATCTGCAGCAGAGCGCGCCGATTAGCTTCAGCCTGGTGGCGGTGAACCTCGACCAGAAGCAGCCGGGATTCCCGGAACATATTCTGCCAGCCTATCTCGAAAGCATTGGCGTGGAATATAAGATTGTCGAAGAGAATACCTACGGCATCGTTAAGGATAAGATCCCCGAAGGTAAAACCACCTGTTCACTGTGCTCCCGCCTGCGTCGCGGTATTTTGTACCGCACGGCAACCGAGCTGGGGGCGACCAAAATCGCTCTGGGTCACCATCGCGACGACATCCTCCAGACGCTGTTCCTGAACATGTTTTACGGCGGCAAGATGAAAGGCATGCCGCCTAAGCTTATGAGCGACGACGGTAAGCATATCGTTATTCGCCCGCTGGCCTACTGCCGTGAGAAAGACATCGAACGCTTCGCCACCGCGCGCGAATACCCAATTATTCCGTGCAACCTGTGCGGTTCACAGCCTAACCTTCAGCGTCAGGTGATCGGTGACATGCTGCGCGACTGGGACAAACGCTACCCGGGCCGCATCGAAACCATGTTCAGCGCGATGCAGAACGTGGTGCCTTCTCACCTGTGCGATACCGAACTGTTCGACTTTAAAGGCCTGAAGCACGGCGCTGAGGTGGTTGACGGCGGCGATCTCGCCTTTGACCGCGAAGAGCTGCCGATGCAGCCTGCGGGCTGGCAGCCGGAAGAAGACGATAGCGAAGCGCCGTTGCAGCGCCTCGACGTTCTCGAAATCAAATAGCCCTGCCTTCCCTCTCCTTTACGGAGAGGGAACCCCTTACATGTGCGGTGGCGGATCGATTATTGGCTTCGGATCGGGGTCGATAGGCGGTTCTGGGATGGGCTGCGGTCTTGGAATAGGATCGGGAACCGGTGCCGGATCGCTGGGGAAAGGGTCACTCATCGAAATACTAAGCTGAAATATGCCACGGTGATTTGTCATAAACGCCTCCTGTTAGCTCTCCCCTTAAGCATAGACAACAAATCGCAGACAAAAAAAAGCCGACTATCAAAGTCGGCGTCGTACGAATCAATTGTGCTATGCAGTAATTCTAAAAAAGGAAGTAAGACAATATGGAGCGCAACGCCCATCGCTTGACGTTGCATTCACCTGCGAGAGAGATATTGCCTCTAACCGCCCGGTAGTTTATTGACCTCGCTCAAATTAGGCGGCCTTTTTCAGTGTCATTTTTGTTAAAAATGTGAAATTTTACAGCCATTTACTGCGATGTAACCACCAGGCAACACCACCAATCAGAACCACCAACATGATGCAGAACAGGCTAAAGCCAAAATGCCAGCCGCCGCCGGGAATACCGCCCAGGTTAACGCCGAACAGGCCGGTCAGGAAGGTGCTGGGCAGAAACACCATCGCCATCAGTGACATGGTGTAGGTGCGCCGTCCCATAGCTTCCTGCATTACCTGCGCGATTTCGTCAGTCATTACCGCCGTGCGGGCGATGCACGAGTCGATTTCGTCCAGCCCGCGCCCCAGACGGTCTGAAATGTCCTGCATCCGCCGCCGGTGGTCGTCCGTCATCCACGTCAGGCGTTCGCTGGACAGGCGCGCGTACACGTCACGCTGCGGTGCCATATAGCGGCGCATGACGATGAGCTGTTTGCGGAGCAGCGCGAGGAAGCCGCGCGGCGGGATTTGCTGGTCGAGCAGGTTGTCTTCAAGGTCGATAATTTTGTCGTGCAGCTGTTCGATAAAGTCGCTGGCGTGGTCGGTCAGCGCGTCGCAGACGTCCACCAGCCAGCTCCCGCAGTCCGTTGGCCCGGTCCCTTCATTGAGATCGTTGACCACATCGTCAAGCGCCAGAACCTGCCGCTGCCGCGTGGAAACGATAAGACGCTCGTCCATGTACAGGCGCATCGCCACAAGCTGGTCGGGCCGCTCGTCGGTGCTGCCGTTAATGCAGCGCAGCGTGATGAGCGTCCCTTCCCCAACGCGCGACACTCTCGGCCGCAGGCTTTCGCCGGCCAGCGCGTCGCGCACGTAATTTGGCAGTAGCGGCGTGGTTGCCAGCCAGTCGGCGCTGTCGCGGTTGGTATAGTTCAGATGCAGCCAGCACGGATGCTCGCGATCGATGATGGTGTCGTTTTCAATCGGCCTTACGCCGCCCTGGCCATCCAGCTGCCACGCAAATACCGCATCCGGCACGTTCAGCTCGGCCCCTTTCATCACATCCACAACCCTACCCCCAGCCAGAAAAGACTCAGCTGTCAGTCTAGCCATCCTGGGTTGTTAAGCAACCCGCAGCGACAGGCAAAAGTGCTGAATTACATCAGGAAAGGTTATTTCTCGCACAGCGCGGGTGAAAAGTTCTAACGAAGCTGGCTGTCTTTGGAACCGCGACGGTTGTAGCCGGAGAAGGTAGACCTTCTGGCGTCTTCTTCCTGCTGACATTTTACGCACAGCCGCACGCCGGGGATGGCTTTACGTCGCTGTTCGGGGATGGGGTCGCCGCACTCTTCGCAGTGCGTGAGGCTTTCGCCTTTTGGGAGCTCGCTGCGCGCACGGGCGATAGCATCGCCTATGGTGCTGTCGATTTGTTCCTGTACTGCATCATCGTTTGCCCAGCCTGATGCCATTTTTCACCTCCCGGAAGCCGAAGACATAAGGTTAATAATAGCACGAAAAACGCGTGGTTTTTAATCGAAGGGGCAAGCGGGTGCGGCTTCCCTGCCCTTTACGGGCAGGGAAATCGGCTATCAGTGGGCAATAATGTACATCGTACGGCTGTAGGCAACGTCTTCCGGGTTATCGATCGGGTAGCCCTTCAGCCACGGCTTGATCAGGCGGCCGTTGGTGTACTGATAGATAGGCGCTATCGGCGCTTTCTCCTGAATAATTCTCTCTGCCTGGTTGTAATCTTTGTTACGCGCGCTATCGGTGATTTCCTGGCTTGCCTGGGTTAACACCTTGTCGTAAGCCGGAGAATTAAAGCGCGCGATGTTTCCGCTATGCGTTGAGGTCAGCAGCGAAAGGAAGGTCGAAGGCTCGTTGTAATCGCCAACCCACGAGGCGCGAATCACATCGAAATTGCCGGTGTTGCGGCTATCGATGTAGGTTTTCCACTCCTGGTTTTGCAGCTTTACGTCGATGCCAAGATTCTTCTTCCACATTGACGCCACGGCGATGGCAATCTTCTGATGGTTCTCGGAGGTGTTGTACAGCAGCGTCAGCTTCAGCGGCTTGGTGCCATCGTAACCCGCCGCCCGCAGCAGGGTTTTAGCCTGCGCGTTCAGCTCCTCCTGGCTCATCTGCTCGAACGGCGACGGCTCGGGCTTGAAGCCTGCGGTGACGTCCGGCGTAAAACGCCACGCGGGCTTTTCACCCGTCCCCAGCACTTTTTCAGCCATCAGGCGGCGGTCGATGGTCATACTCAGCGCCAGGCGCACGCGCGCATCCGCCGTTGGCCCTTTTTGGGTATTAAAAGCGTAGTAGTAGGTGCCTAGCTGCGGCGGCGTGTAGACCTGGCCTGGAATATCCTTAAGCAGCTTCTGGTACATATTCTTCGGGAAGGATTCGGTGATATCGATATCGCCCGCCAGATAGCGCTTGGTCGCCGAGGACTCCTGGTTGATAGGAATAAACGTCACTTTGGTGAGCACGGTTTTCCTGTCATCCCAGTAGTTTTTATTCGGCACCACAACCAGCTTTTCGTTTACAACGCGCTCGTTAAGCGTGAAGGCCCCGTTGCCCACCAGGTTGCCCGGCTTGGTCCAGTCCTGCCCCAGCTTTTCCACCACGCTTTTAGGAACCGGGTAAAGCGAAAAGTTTGCGGTAAGGTTCGGGAAGTACGGGACGGGTTTATCGAGCTGGATCCGCAGCGTATGGGCGTCAACCGCCGTGACGCCCAGCTTATCCTTCGGCATTTTGCCATCGATAATAGCCTGCGCATTGGTGATACCGGCAAGGGCTGCAAACCAGGCGAACTGCGAGGTGTTTTTCGGATCGACCAGCCGCTGCCAGCTATAGACAAAATCGTCGGCGGTGACGGCGGTTCCGTCCGACCAGCGGGCGTTATCGCGCAGGGTAAAGGTCCAGGTACGGTTATCGTTGCTGTGCCATTTGGTGGCGACGCCGGGCGTCAGTTCGCCCTTTTCATTCTGATTGACCAGGCCTTCAAAAAGATCGCGGATGACCTGAATTTCAGGCAGGCCAACGGCCTTAATAGGATCGAGCGAAGCGGGTTCATCTTTAATATGGCGCACCAGCTCCTGCTTCGGGGCGAGTTTAGTCCCGGCAGGAATATCCGCCGCCCAGGCGGTGGAAAACAGGCTGGCAACGCCCAGCGCGCAGAAGGTAATACGAAAAGGTTTTTTCATCAGTTACCCTTGAGGAATTGGTTTTATCAGGTGGCAGACCCGCGCCAGAAACGGCGGGTAATTATCGCAATCGCTTGTTTTACCGTTCAGAAAAGCAAACAACATGCGGCAATGCAACCGTATTGAATAATTAAATGTGGAATCTTTGACGCGCGCAGGGTCGTCCTGCAAAGATGTGCCAAAAATCGCCGTTGGCCTCCCGCAGCCGCCTGTTTGCAGATGAGATTTATGCAAAACACTGCTATTAATGTTGAAAGATCTCCTCTCACATAAGGATTGCTATGCCCGGTCACCGCCCTCGTTCCCAACGTGGCCGTCTGCCTCCAGGCAGCGAGCGCTACGGTAAATCGGTTTTCGGCGCGCCCCTGCTGTGGTTCCCGGCAAGCCCCAGCGAAACCCGCAGCGGCCTGATTATCGCGGGTACCCACGGCGATGAGAACGCGGCGGTAGTCACCCTTTCCTGCGCGATGCGCACGCTTGAGGAAAAATACCGTCGCCATCACGTGGTGCTGGCGGTCAATCCGGACGGCTGCCAGCTTGGCCTGCGCGCCAACGCCAACGGCGTCGATCTCAACCGTAATTTTCCGTCGGCTAACTGGAAGGAAGGCGAAACCGTCTATCGCTGGAACAGCAGCGCGGACCAGCGTGACGTGGTGCTGTCAACGGGCGCGAAGCCCGGTTCAGAACCGGAAACCACCGCTTTATGCCAGCTGATTCACAGCCTTCAGCCCGCGTGGGTAGTCTCTTTTCACGATCCGCTCGGCTGTATTGAGGATCCGCATGATACCGCGTTGGGCAACTGGCTGGCGGAAGCCTTAAAGCTGCCGCTGGTAACGAGCGTGGGATACGAAACGCCGGGATCGTTTGGCAGCTGGTGCGCCGACCTCAACCTGCCGAGCATCACGGCGGAGTTTCCGCCGATATCGGCAGACGAGGCCAGCGAGCGCTATCTTGATGCGATGATGGGCCTGCTGCACTGGCACCGTTAGAGGCTAGGTGAAAAGCGAACCCGTTTCGAAATGCAGCGCGGGTTCAACGTCCACCGCAAGCCAGGTTGGGCCATCGAGATCGGCAAAGCGGACCGTTGCGGCCAGCGGCAGCGCAGCGGCAATCGCGCGAGAAGTGCACAGCATGCAGCCCAGCATCACATCAAAGCCGCCATCGCGCGCGGCTTTCGCCAGCGCCAGCGCCTCGGTCAGGCCACCGGTTTTATCGAGCTTCACGTTAATCATCTCATAACGCCCTTTCAGGGACGGCAGGCTGTCGCGCGTGTGGCAGCTCTCGTCTGCGCAGATCGGCAGCGGGTGAATAAAGTTTTCAAGCGTGCTGTCAACACCCGCCGGCAGCGGCTGCTCAAGCATGGCAACGTTGAGGTCGGCAAGCAGCTGGCAGCGCGAGGCAAGCCCTTCGCTGTGCCAGGATTCGTTGGCATCGACAATCAGCACCGCTTCCGGCACCGCCGCGCGAACGGCCACCATGCGCTCGGCGAACAGGCGGTCATCGAGTTTGATCTTCAGCAGCCGCGCCCCTTTGCTCCACAGCAGCGCGGCGGCGGCGGCCATTTGCTCAGGCGCGGCGATGCCCACCGTTTGCGCGGTGGTTATCCTTTCCGGCAGCTCCACGCCGGACAAATACGAAACCGAGTAGCCTTTGCGACGCGCCTCCAGATCCCAAAGCGCGCTGTCTACGGCATTGCGCGCCGCGCCCGCCGGAAGCGCTTCCTGTAGCTCGCTTCGCGTCATGCCCTGCTCAAGCTGCGGAATAATCGTCGCGATCTGCGCCAGCACCGAGGCATCGCTTTCGCCATAGCGCGGATAGGGCGTGCATTCCCCGACGGCCTTGATGCCGTCCTCCTCCAGTTCGACCACCACAACAACTGCTTCGCTGCGCGTCCCGCGCGAAATAACAAACGGCGTGTGAAGCGGCCATGCTTCCTGATAAACCTTAACTGTTCTCATGGTTAACCTGTCGTTATGGGTGTCTGCTCAGTATAGCGAGCCAACACTTTTGCGTGCAGATTCAGTTTTTTATATTCATCGGCTAAATCCTGGAATACACTGTCGGCGGCGTTAATTATATGTAAACAGGAAGATTAAACATGTCACAACTCGTTCATTTCCAGGGCAACCCCGTTGCCGTTGCAGGTCAGATCCCGCAGGCTGGCAGCAAAGCTGCCGCCTTCTCTCTGGTCGCCAAAGACCTTTCTGATGTTGCGCTGAGCCAGTTCGCTGGTAAACGTAAAGTGCTGAACATTTTCCCAAGCATCGACACCGGCGTTTGTGCCGCGTCGGTACGTAAATTCAACCAGCTGGCGACCGAACTGGATAACACCGTTGTTCTGTGCGTTTCCGCCGACCTGCCGTTTGCCCAGTCCCGCTTCTGCGGTGCAGAAGGCCTGAGCAACGTCATCACCCTGTCCACTCTGCGTAACCCAGAGTTCCAGAACGACTACGGCGTTGGCATCGCCGAAGGCGCGCTGAAAGGCCTGACCGCCCGTGCGGTTGTGGTTATCAATGAGAAAGATGAAGTAGTCTTCAGCCAGTTAGTGAATGAAATCACCAACGAGCCGGACTACGCTGCCGCGCTGGAAGCCCTGAAGGCTTAAGATGTGATGTCGGGCGGCGGCTTAGCCTTACCCGACCAACCTGAATTGTAGGGCGGGTGGCGTTTGCGCCACCCGCCTTTTTCCAAAAATTACTCTTCCGTCTTCCTGTTGCTTAGCCCGTATTCACGCAGCTTATTAGCAATCGCCGTATGCGACACGCCGAGGCGTTTTGCCAGCTTGCGGGTGCTTGGATAGGTGCGATAAAGCTGAGTCAGCACGGAACGTTCGAAACGGCGCGAGATATCATCCAGCGTCCCTTCCATCGCCTCTTCCCCCACGGCCAGGCTCGCGGTATCAAAATCAGGCAGCAGAATGTCCTGTGGGCGCAGCTCGTAGCCTTCAAGCTGGGTCAGCGCGCGGTAGATCGCGTTCTTTAACTGGCGTACGTTGCCCGGCCAGCCGTAGCGCGTTAGCACGTTGCTGAGATCGTTCGCCAGCTTCGGACGCGGCACGCCCTGCTCATCCGCAAAGCGCGCCACAAACAGCTCGGTGAGCGGCATGATGTCCTGCGGGCGATCGCGCAGCGGCGGCAGATTCAGCGTCAGCACGTTCAGGCGATAATAGAGATCCTCGCGGAACTCGCCCTTTTGCACCAGCTCGACGAGGTTTTTCTGCGTCGCGCAGATCACGCGCACATCGACATGCACCTCGTGCTCTTCGCCGACGCGGCGGAAGGTGCCGTCGTTTAAGAAGCGCAGCAGTTTGGTTTGCATGCGCGGCGACATTTCGCCGATCTCGTCCAGCAGCACGGAACCGCCGTTGGCCTGTTCGAAGAAGCCTTTTTTACCCTCTACCGCGTTGGCATAGGCCCCCGCGGCGTGGCCGAACAGCTCGCTTTCCACCACGTCATCCGGCATCGAGCCACAGTTCAGCGCAAGGTACGGCTTCTGCGCGCGCGGGCTGCTCAGGTGGCAGGCGTGGGCCAGCAGATCTTTACCGGTGCCGGTATCGCCCACGATCAGCAGCGGCGCGTTGAGCAGCGCCAGCTTGTGCGCCTGGTCCACGACGTGACGCATTTTCGGGCTGACCGCCACAATCTGGCTGAAGGCGCTGGTATCCGCCTGGGTAATGTTTTGCAGCTGGCGGCCCATGCGCACCGTTGAGCGCAGCATCACGACCGCGCCGACCAGCATCGGCTGGCTGTCCTCACCGTCCAGGTGCACCGGGGTGATTTCCATCAGGAAGTTTTGCCCGTTGATCACCACGTGTTCGGTATGCGAATCCGCCGGCGCGCCTTCCAGCCAGCGCATAAAGTTGAAGCCGTTAATCAGGCTTGCCGCGTTGTGGTTACGCAGCTTTTCCTCACCCTGGCCGAACAGCGCGCAGCTTGCCGGGTTCGCCAGCTCCACTTTGCTCTTCATATCCAGCGACAGCACGGGTTCTGGCAGCGCTTCGAGCAGCGCGCTCAGGGCGCGGTGTTCGCGCTCGGACGGCATCCACGGCACCGTGCGCACGTCCTTCACGCCTGGGATTCGACGGATCTCAGCCATCAGGCTGCTGAATGAGTCGAAGTCCAGCGTGGAAAAATTCAGGTAAATAAGCCCAATCGGGTCGATTTCGATGCCCCGCAAATCAATACCGCGCAGGACTAACAAATCGAGTAATTCGCGTGTCAGACCCAGTCGGTCTTCACAAAAGACTTCCAGACGCATGCAGGTGACCTTTCATCGCTGTAAATGGAAATATTGGGTGGGGTGATGATACTCCAGATACCTGCCGGTCAGAAGAGATGTGTGAAGAAAAGTTGACAGATAAGTGGTTGAATGGGGCAATGCCGTAAAGCCTGACGGTCACGGCATTGCCCGGTGCGTTACGCCGAAGGCTTGGTTTTGCTCTTGCTCATGGTTTCCTTGAGCTGAACCAACAGCTGGCGGCGGAAATCGCCGAGGCGCGGCTTGTCGTCTTCCAGCCACGGCAGCGGACGGCACAGCTCCATCGCCTTGATGCCCAGACGCGCGGTGAGCAGGCCCGCGCCTATGCCCTGCGCGGCGCGGGCTGACAGGCGCGCGGCAATGTCTTGCCCCACCCAGTCCATTCCCACTTCGCGCACCAGCTCGCTCGCGCCCGCAAAGGCGATATTCAGCAGCACGAGGCGGAACAGGCGGATGCGGCTGAAATAGCCAAGCTCGATGCCGTAAAGCGTGGCGATGCGGTTAATCAGGCGCAGGTTGCGCCAGGCGATAAACGCCATGTCCACCAGCGCCAGCGGGCTGACGGCTATCATCAGCGTAGATTCGGCGGCGGAACGGCTGATTTCACGCCGCGCCTGGCCGTCCAGCACCGGCTGAACAAGCTGGGCGTAGAGGGCGACAACCTCGCGATCGTTCTGCGTTTCGTGGATGGAAGCATACCAGCGTTGAAGCGCCGGGTGGCCCTGGTCAAGCCCGGCCTGCCGCGCCAGCTTCTCGCAAAACGCTCGCCCCTTGCCCATGCTGTGGCTGCTGAGCAGTTCACGCGCTTCGTCGCGCTCTTCCGCACGCTGCCGTAAACGCCACAGCCGCCGCCACTCGGTGGCAATCGACCCGACCCCGGCGGCTACGATCAGGCCACCGGCGATACCGCCGCCCAGCGCGATCCAGTCCTGGGTGATGTACGCGTTGTGCGTCCACTGTATGCCCTGCGCCACGACGCTGATGCCAAACAGCCCAAGGCCCGCGGTGACCATTCGCCGCCAGATGCTGCGTTTCGGGCGCAGCGCGGCCTCGACGACCGCCTCCGCCCGGCTCTCCTCTTCCGCCTCATCAAGCGCCGTCAGCGCGGGGGTAAACTTTTCGGCTTCCGGCTCGCTAAAGGCGTGCGCCGTTTTGTAAACCACCTCTTTTTCAACGTCCAGCGGCTGTGCGAAGTCGATACGCGGTTTTAAAGGTTCGTTCATCGCAATTTATCCCCAATTAAAAATTCCAGCGCTGCATCAAGCCTGATATGCGGCAGCGGCCGGTCAACGTCCATGATCTGCGGGCGGAACTGCTCAAACTGGAAGCCCTGCTTTTCCCAAAACGCGCTGCCCGGCAGGCGCGCAGGAACTTCGCCGGGATAAACGGTAAGCGGCGCGCCGTCGCTTAAACGATTGCCGCGCAGCGCGGGGATCTGCTCGCCCTGCACGTCAACCAGCCCGCTCTGCGTGGCCTGCACCGACGCGATGCCCATGCACTCCCTGTCGATGCCCTCAAAAGCGGCGTTTTGCCATGCGTCCTGCACTAGCTGTTGCAGGAGCGAAACCATATTCGCGTGCTGGTCTACGGTAACGTGATCGGCCTTGGTGGCGGCAAACAGCAGCTTGTCGATAACCGGCGAAAACAGCCTGCGGAACAGCGTGCGCTGCCCGTACTGGAAGCTTTGCATCAGCTGCGTCAGCGCGAGGCGCATATCGTTGAACGCCTGCGGCCCGCTGTTGAGCGGCTGCAGACAGTCGACCAGCACTATCTGGCGGTCAAACTTCAGGAAGTGATTTTTATAAAAGCCCTTCACCACCTTGTCGCAGTAGTAGTCGAAGCGCGAACGCAGCATGCCCAGGTTGGTGGATTTATCGGCCTGGGCAAGTTTAGATTCGCCAAAGCCGTCCACGTCCGGCCACGGGAAAAACTGCAGTGCGGGCGCACCGGCCATATCGCCCGGCAGCACAAAGCGCCCCGGCTGAATAAAGTGCAGGCCTTCACGCTTGCAGCGCAGAAGATAGTCCGTCCAGGCCACGGAAATCGCCGCGAGACGGTTTTCATCTGCCGGGGCTAACGGGTCAAGCCCTTCGCACAGCCTGCGCCATTCGGCTGACCACTGCGCGCGGTCACCCTGTAACAGGCCCGTCATCTGGCGGGACCAGCTCAGATAATCCTGCGCCAGCATCGGCAGGTCCAGCAGCCACTCCCCCGGATAATCGACGATCTCAAGGTACAGCGTGGAGGTATCTTTGAAATGGCGCAGCAGCGAATCGTTGGAGCGATAGCGCAGCGCGAGGCGCATTTCGCTCACGCCCCGCGTCGGCGTCGGCCAGCTTGGCGGATTGCCATAAAGCTGCGCCAGGCCTTCGTCGTAGGTAAAACGCTGGATGCCCAGGTCGCGCTGCGGCACGCGCTTCACGCCGAGCAGCCGCTCTTCGCGCACCGCGCCGAGCATCGGCAGGCGCGCGCCGTTATTGACGCTTAGAAGTTGGTTAACCATCGCCGTGATAAAGGCCGTCTTGCCGCTGCGGCTAAGGCCGGTGACGGCGAGCCGCAGGTGCCGGTCCACCCCGCGATTAACAAGCGCATTCAGTTCATTCTTGATTCTGTTCATGTGCGTCCTGGTTGCCTGGCTCTGAAGAGCATTAAGAAATAATGGGGTTAATTTCTGGCAAATCAAAGTGGATTGCGCAATTTTACACGCTATTTACCCGGCAGCATCCTTAATAGACAGTCAGTTTATCAGACAGTAATATGCGTTATCTTTTGGCACAGAACAGGACCGGTTCAGCCATGTCGCCGACTATTTACGATATTGCCCGTTTGGCTAATGTTTCTAAGTCTACCGTTTCACGGGTGTTGAATAAGCAAACCAATATTTCCCCGGAAGCGCTCGAGCGGGTACTCAAGGCCATTGAAGAACTTAATTATCAGCCGAATAAACTTGCGCGGGCGCTCACCTCGTCGGGTTTTGACGCCATTATGGTTATCTCCACCCGCTCCACCAAAACCACGGCGGGAAATCCGTTCTTTTCTGAAGTGCTGCACGCCATTACCGCGCGGGCCGAACAGGAAGGTTTTGACGTTATTTTGCAGACATCCAAAAACAGTAAAGAAGATTTGCAAAAGTGCGTCAGTAAAATAAAGCAGAAGATGATCAAGGGCATTATTATGCTCAGCTCGCCGACCGATGAGTCATTCTTTGAAGAATTAGACCAATATGCTATTCCGGTGGTGGTGATTGGCAAAGTGGACGGCGACTTTAAGCACGTGTGTTCAGTGGATACCGATAATTACCGTGACAGCATCACCTTAACCCAAAGCCTGCTGAATAACGGCCATAAAAATATAGCCTGCCTGCATGCGCCGCTGGACTATCACGTGTCTGTCGACCGGCTTGCCGGTTTTAAGGACTGCCTGCGTGAAAGGAATATTACCCCGCGCGAAGAGTGGATTGTTGACGGCGGCTATACCAACGAAACGGCGCTACGGGCTGCCGATAAGCTGCTGAGCGGCGAATTCCTACCTGATGCAATATTTGCCACCGACAGCCTAAAAATAATGAGCCTTTACCGCATCGCCCACGAAAAAGGCATTTCGATTCCGCAGCAGCTTTCGGTTGTTGGCTACAGCAACGACATGCTGAGCTTTCTACTTTCGCCGCCGCCGGGCGGAATTGAGGTGCCGACGCTGGAATTAGGCGCGGTGGGCAGCGCGCTGCTGTTCGATAAAATCGCCGGGAAAAAAGCGCCGGTGCGCACGATTATTCCTACCACCCTTGCGCTGAACGGTTCGATTAGCTAATCGAATAAACGCATCAGCTTTTAAGTCGGGTGAGCGCGGGCGTCACCCGACACGGACGGTTCACTTAGAAAGCGTAATTCACGCCAATTCCCGCATAGTGGAATTTATCATCCGCACCCTCGTCGTGATGCTCCCATTCATAGGCGTATTCGAGCGTCATCGACAGGCCGTTATTGAAATCATAGGCATACAGCAGGCCCAGGCGATTATAGTCATGGTTCTCGCGGTCGATATCCTCCGACCAGTCCCAGTTGCTCCAGCGGTCCAGACCCAGGCGGGTATAAGGCGTCAGCACAGTATTGCCTAAATTAATCGGCAGATAGATGCGCATCTCCTGCGTTGAGAACTCGCCGTTGTTTTTATCGCTGTCGGTATTAAAGCCACGTTCGAGATAGTAATTGGCGCGCAGAGAGAAGGTTTCGTTGATTCGCCAGGTGACGCCGGTTTCCGTTTCAACACGGCTGTCGGAATAGCCGGTTTTATCAAGATCGTTATCGAAGCGGTAATACGCCAGCCAGCCGCCAAAGCTCCAGTCATCGTTGATTTTAATTAAATAATCCGGCATGAACTTATAGCGCTGGGTATTGGCGGTGCCGTTGTTGGACCCGTCTTCATTTTTAAAATGGTAGCCGTAATTACGAACGCCGGAGGTAAAGCCGAAGGTGCCGCCTTCTGCCTCATAAAACTGATAGCGAATATCCATTTCCGGACGGTTAAAATAGGTTCCGCGCGTAAAGTTACCGTAATCTGCGGCACCTTCCTGATACATGGTCAGTGCAATGCTCCAGTCTCCCCACGAGGCGTTAAAATAGACGGAAGGTTCATATAAACCGTCTTTATCGTCCGCCTGCCCTTCGACGTTTTCTATTTCATACATTGCACCGATATTATAGTGCCAGCTTTTCTCTTCCCCGGCCTGCGCGCAGGCGGCTCCAGCGCAGGCGAATAACGCCGCGCATTGCAACAGTCTTTTCATTAAGGTGGTCCTTGTTAAAATAACAGCTTACGAAAGAATGCCGGCGAGAATCTCCGGCAGGGTACAGTTAAATATCACTCAATCGCGAATTCAGTTTCAGCATCAAAAAAGTGACTCTTGTTCATATCGAAGGCTATTTTAATATTTTGCGCCGCACGATAATCCACGTCGGAATTGGCGCGCAGGGTCAGCTCGTGCCCGCCGACGGTGACATAAAGCATAAATTCTGCGCCGGTTAGCTCGGCCACGGTAATATACGCGTCTACGCCCTCTCCCGTTTCATCCGTAATAATATCCTCAGGACGAATACCCAGAATGACCGGCCTATGCTGATATTCGCGCAGCGGCTCAATTTTCCCTTCGGGCAACGGCAGCTTAAGCGTTTCGGTAATGAAATAGCCGTTATCGACGGTGCCGCGAATAAAGTTCATTGAAGGCGAGCCGATAAAGCCCGCCACGAAAATATTCGCCGGATGGTTGTAGACCGTTTTCGGCGCGCCAACCTGCTGTATGATGCCGTCCTTCATGATCACGATGCGCGTCGCCATGGTCATCGCCTCGGTCTGATCGTGGGTGACGTAAATCATGGTGGTGTTCAGCTTCTGATGCAGCTTGCTGATTTCCGCGCGCATCTGCACGCGCAGCCGGGCGTCGAGGTTGGACAGCGGTTCATCCATCAGGAATACCCCAGCCTCGCGCACGATCGCGCGCCCCAGCGCCACGCGCTGACGCTGCCCGCCGGATAACGCGGCCGGGCGGCGATCCAGATAGGTTTTCAGCCCCAGAATCGACGCGGCCCACTGCACGCGCTCGTCGATGATCTTCGCATCGAGCTTCTGCATTTTGAGCCCGAACGCCATGTTGTCGTAGACGGACATGTGCGGATAGAGCGCGTAGTTCTGAAACACCATCGCAATGCCGCGCGCTTTGGCGGGCACGTCGTTCATGCAAACGCCGTCGATCAGAAGCTTACCGCTGGTTATTTCCTCAAGCCCGGCGATCATGCGCAGCGTCGTGGACTTGCCGCAGCCCGACGGCCCGACGAAAACGATAAATTCTTTATCTTCGATTTCGAGGGTGAAGTCCTTCACCACGTGAACCTGATTGTTATAGATCTTTTGAATGTGCTGCAACGAAAGTTGTGCCATGGTCTATCCCTTATTCGTTATCTGGCCGCGCGCGGCCCGTTAAACCTGTCTTAGCGCTAAGCCTTTGCAGAAGCGGCCAGCTCAGTTCCGCCGTGGAAGGCAGCAGCAGATCCGCGTCGACAAGCCGCGGGCCGATGCCGACCGAAGCCATCCCGCAGCCGTTAATCGCCGCAATCCCCGCCTGCGCGTCTTCAATGCCGATACAGTTCTGCGGCCTAACGCCAAGCCCCGCGCACGCGGCGAGAAAGATCTCCGGGTCGGGCTTTGAGTTTTTAATACGGCCCGCGTCGGCGCAAAAGTCGAACCGGTCGCTCAGCCCCAGTGCGCTAAGAATGCCAGGCGCGTTGAGCGATACCGATGCCAGCCCGACTAAAACCTTCTGCTGGCGAAGTTCTGCGAGCAGCGGCGCAATGCCCGGCAGCACCGAATCCCGGCTGAGCTGTTTTAGCGATGCCACATACAGCGCGTTTTTGCGTTCGGCCAGCCGCAGCCGTGCCTGCTGGCTCACCCGCTGCTCCGCACCGCCAGCGCGCAGAATAAGCTCAAGCGAGCCCATGCGGCTGATGCCTTTAAGCCGTTCGTTAATCTGCTCGTCGATCTCTATATCGATTTCGCGAGCTACCTGCTGCCAGGCAATAAAATGCAGATGGGCGGTATCGGTCACCACGCCATCTAAATCGAAAATAACCGCCTGTGGTTTCATTGCCAGCTCCCCGCCGTGGTACCGCTCCCAGCTACGGGCGTGCAAAATTCAGCTTCGCGTATGACAACGCGCTCCTGCCCAAGCCAGATGACGAACGGTTTTACCGATGTCTTTGAAAGAGAAATCTGCCGCTGCGTCACGGTCAGCTCTATGCGCTCACCCTGCCAGTAAAACGGCAGCGCAATCGAGCGCAAAGCCTGCGGCAGGCAGGGATTCAGATGCAGCTCGCCCCGCTGAACGCTCAGTCCGGCGAAGCCCTGCACCGCGCCTAGCCAGATGGCCCCCGTCGCCGCCGCGTGAATGCCGTCGTCGCAGCTGTGCGGCTCGTCACCCAGGTCGATAAGACACGCCTGCTGCCAGAGCTGCCAGGCCTGTTCCGCACGCCCGCAGCGGGCGGCGACCACGCCGTGAATCGCCTTGCTTAGCGACGAGTCGTGGATGGTGCGCGGCTCGTAGTAGTCGAGATTGGCCTCGTGCTGCCGGGGCGTAAACCGCCATGGCAGCATGTAGCAGAGCATCACCACGTCGGCCTGCTTGAGGATCTGCATTTCGTTGACCTCGGCGCGGGAATAGTCGAGCAAAATGGCCTGCGTACCCTGCTGCATTTTGTATTTCGTCAGGTCAATCGTTGGCTTGCTAAAGAAGGTGTCGTCCTGCTCGATAAGCTGACGATCGTCCGGCTGGGGCAGCCGCAGACGTGCAAGAAAATCTTCCGCCTGCCGCCTCCAGGCCCAGTCGTCGTTCGCGTAGCGCAGCGCCAGCTCAACGTTGTAATGCGCGAGGTAGCTGGTGTAAGCGTTGTTGTTCACGTGCTCGGTGTACTCGTCCGGGCCAATAACGTCGTGCAGTTCGAGCCTGCCGTTCACCTCCACCGTCCGGCTAATCCAGAACCGCGCGGTTTCCGTCAACAGTTCCACCCCGCGCTCGCGCATAAACGCCTCGTCGCCGGTGGCCTGATAATAGCTTTCTACCGCCCAGGCAATGTCCGCGACCAGATGATGCTCCGCCAGCGCCGAGGCAACCTTCTGCCGCAGCCCGGTGCGGATATTGATAGCCGCAAACTCGGGCGTTTCCTCTTCGCCCGACCACGCGCTTTCCCATGGGAACAAGGCTCCCGCGTAGCCGTTTTTCACCGCCTTTGCGCGCGCGCCAGCCAGGTTGTGCCAGCGGTAGCTCAGCAGGCTGCGGGCCACCTGCGGCTGGGTCATCAGATGGAACGGCAGGAGGAACACTTCGGTATCCCAGAAAATGTGGCCCTTGTAGCCCTCGCCCGTTAACCCCTTCGCGGCGATGCTGCACCGTTCGCCGTGCGTCGGCGTCATGGCAAACAGGTGATAGAGCGCGAAATCAAGCGCGTGCTGGTCCCGAGCGTTGTCGCTGTCGACAACTACGCGGCTGCGCTGCCACATGTCACGCCAGCGGGCGCTGGACTCAGCGAGCAGCCTGTCGTAGCCAAGCTCGACGCACGCCACCAGGCTCGCCAGTGAAAGTGCGCCGCAGCCTTCAGGCCGGTAGTCCGCGTCGAGGGAGCTTGCGACCCACGTCGTTTTCACCAGCTCAAAGGTTTCGCCCTGGGGGATCTCGGCGGTGCAGTGCTGGGTCAGCCGACGATTTTTGGCAAAAAAGCTACTGCTGGTTTCAGGGGATACCGCGCAAAAGCTGCTGATAACCACCTCGTTGCTGCCGTCGAGCGCGCGGTAGCTGCCCTGCAAATAGCGCTGTTCAAAGACGCGCACGCTGGTTTCGTCCAGATGCTGGCGGCCGCTGTTGGTTTGCGTGGCGTCAATGCCGGTGCTGAGGGTAATCGACGCCCCGTCGTCCAGCGGCGAAATGGCGATGCGCGAGCAGATCAGCGAACGCCGCGCCGCAGACAGGAAGCGTCGGCATTCGATCAGGTAGCGTTTTCCGTTTGCCGCCCGCCATTCGACCCGACGCAGCAGTTCGCCGTTGGCATAATTCAGCTCGCGCCGGTAGTCGAGGATGGTACCGGACAGCAGCGTGAAGTTCTCCCCATCCAGCTCGATGCGCATTTGCAGCACGTCCGGCAGGTTCACAAGCTCGGTGGTTTCAATCGCCGATGCGCGGTGATAAAACCCCGCCAGATACATGCCGCGGGTCTGATCCGAATAGGCCTCTTCGTGGCAGGCCCGCAGGCCGAGGTAGCCGTTTCCTGCGGCCATCAGCGTGGCGTATTTATTCAGCGTATGCGGGCTGAACTGCGTTTCCGCAAGCGTCGTCAGGCTGCTCATAGTTCGACGCTCCCGCCACGTTCTGCCGCCCGGTAAATCGCCGCAACCAGCTGTTGAATAAGGTATCCCTGCTCGGCGTCGGCAATGCTGACCGGCGCGCCAAGGACATGATCGACAAACGCGCGCATGCTTTTGAAGTGGCGGTTATCGTCCGCAGCCTCTCTTTGTGACAGCGTCACTAACTTCCCGGCCTCGTCCTTATAAATATGTGCCGGGAACAGCGTCGCACCGGCCTCATCACCGCAGAACTCGACGTTGAATATCGACTGCTCGGGGATGTTTAGCGCAAATGAGGTTTCCAGGCGCAGAATGCCGCCGTTGTGAAACTCAAGCGTGGCAAAAAGGGAATCTTCCACGGTAAAGGCTGCCGGGTCCCACTCCCCAAACTGCCCGCTGTGCCTGCGGTTGCCCAGCCGCTGGAAGGCGTGCGCGGACACGCGTTTTACCGCCGGGAAGCCGAGCACGTACATCGCGGCATCCAGCATATGAATGCCGATGTCGATAAGCGGCCCGCCGCCCTGTAGCTCTTTATTGGTGAACACGCCCCAGCCCGGCACGCCGCAGCGGCGCAGCGCTTTGGCGTTGGTGACGTAAATCTCCCCGAGCGTTCCGGCCACAACCTGCTCACGCAGCAGCTGGGTGTCGCTGGCAAAACGATGATGGAAATCGTAGGCCAGCACCTTACCGGCCTCGCGCGCCGCGTCGCGCATTTCAGCCGCCTGCTCCGCCGTCATCGCCGGGGGTTTTTCGCACATAACGTGGCAGCCGTTCTCGAGCGCCTGCAGCACGTGCTGGTGGTGAAAACGATTTGGCGTGCAGACGCTAACGATATCCGGCTGACATTCCTGGTACATCAGCGCCGCGTCCGTGTAGGCGTGGGGAATGCCGAGGCGCGCGGCAAACGCCTGCGCGCGCTCGACATGGCTGTCCACGACGGCCACCAGCTCCACATCATCTCTTGTCAGGTAATACGACGCATGCACGGTTTCAGCCACCTGGCCGCCGCCGACGATTGCCACCCTGAGTTTTCGGCTCATCGTTTAGCCCTTAAAGTGTGCGCAAAAACTGCAGCGATTGCTGATAGGCCATGGCCGGATCTTCCGCGCGGATGCGGCCTTCGTAGACGATATAGCCCTCGTAGCCGTCGGCGCGCAGCTGGTCAAAATGCTTTTTAAAATCAATGCTGCCGCTGCCCGGCTGGTAGCGATGGTTATCGGCAATATGGACGTGGCCCAGCAGGTCGCGGTTGGCGTGGAACGCGGCGCTGATGTCGTCCTCTTCGATGTTCATATGATAGAAATCACCGATGATTTTTGTGTGCTTGAGCTGGTTTTCTTCGATGTAAGCGCGCGCGTCCGCCAGGGTGTTGATCATATGATCCTGGTAACGGTTGAGCGGCTCGAGGAAGACGTTAGTGCCCGTGCGTCCGGCGACTTCGTCCAGATAGCGCAGGGAATCGCCAATGGCCTTGCGGTCGCCCGCCTGGCTGCGCGGCGAGGTCATCGGCGGCAGTCGATAGGTGAACATGCCCCAGGCGCCCGGCACCACGATGCCCTTACCGCCAACTTCCGCAAGCGCTTCCAGAATACGGGCGATTTGCTGCCGGCCGTTCAGGCGGCGCTCTTCGATAAAGTCGCCGATCCAGCCGTCGTAGCCGCCGCAGGCGGTCGTGACCGGCAGCCCCGTTTCGGCGATTGCCGCCTTCACCGCCGCCACGTTTTCGACCAGCAGCCTGCCGTCGATTTCAAAGCCGTCAAAGCCCATGGCCTTAACGTATTTAAATTTTTCAAGAATATCCGCAGGGAAAAACGCCTGATTTTGAGTACCGATTTTCATATCTGAAGTCCGTTTAAATTAGAAGGTAACGCCCATTTTGATGCTCAGGTCCGGCTGCTGGTCGACGTATTTCATGTAGCTTTCCGCGCTGTCGTGGAAGCTCACCACCGGGTCGATCAGGTCTTCGCAGTTGAGATAACCGTTCATCAGCAGCTCCCAACAGGTTTCTTCGATGCGCTTGCGGTTCCAGCGCGGATAGTCCGGGTTCGGCTCGCTGCTGCCGCGCGAAAAGACGATTTTTGCGTTATTGAAGTGCGCTTCGCGGCCAAGGTTGAAATCGTGGAAAGGTTTCGCAAACGCCAGGTAAGAGATGGTGCCGCCATAGGCGATGCCGCGCAGCGCGGCCTGTAGTGCCTGCTCGTTGCCGCTGGTTTCAATGATCACGTCAGCGCCAGTCTTGCCGGTGAGTTTTTTGACCTCCAGCCCAACGTCGGTGCCGATCGGGTTTAAGCAGTAGTCCGCGCCGTGGCGCCTGGCGATGTCACAGCGGTGTGCGATAGGATCGACGCCGACGACGATGGCGGCTCCGGCTTTCTTCGCCAGCTGGATCGCTATCTGCCCGATTGCGCCCAGGCCCACGACGACGACAAAATCCCCCACGCGCACGTTACCGTCGCGTACGCCGCTCATCGCAAACTGCGCCGGGTCGTAGCACACGGCGTTTTTCCAGCTTGCTCCGGCCGGCATTATGCGCAGCTTGTAGTTATTGACGCCGTTGGCGATCACGGTTTCCTGAAGCGGGCCGTAGGTACAAACCCGGTCGCCGAGCTGGTATTCGGTGACGGCCTCGCCTTTCTCAATCACTTCACCGACCACCATATTGCCGAGCTGGAACTTGCCAAACTCGATGCCGCGCGTGGCACCCTCGGCGCGGGGCATAAACAGATTCCACTCGCTGTTAAACTCCTCATCGATAAACGGGCTGGCCGCGCGGAAATCAACGACTTCGGTGCCGTGCTTCGGCGCGCCATAGGCCACTTTGATTTTCACTTCATGCGCCGCCACCGGGCGGTCTTCGTAGTCCATCAGTGCCGCCACGCGCGGGGCGGTTGCGATTAGCTTTTTCATTTATTACTCCGTTGATATTTTTCGGTGGATGACGCTGCGCTTATCCCCCCTACAAAATCCAGTTCGTAACCTTTTGTAGGTCGGTTAAGCGCAGCGCCACCCGACATTGATGAATTGATTAACCCTTCACGCCGCCTGCCGTCAGGCCGCTTTTAATAAAGCGTTCGGACAGCGCGTACATGATTACCACCGGCAGCGCGGTGACCAGCGAGGCGGCCATCATCCGGCCCCACACGTAGTCCGGGGTGCTGAACAGCGTGCTCAGGCCCACCGGCAGCGTGAAGTTTGCCGAGCTGGAGAGGAAAATTGAGGCGAACAGGTAGTCGTTCCACGCCACCATAAAGCAGTAGACGAAGACCGAAACCAGGCCGGATATCGCCAGCGGCACGGTGATATAGAAGATGATTTGCAGGCGGTTTAAACCGTCCATCATCGCCGCCTCTTCGATTTCATCAGGGATGGTGTCGAAGTAGCTTTTCAGCATGAACACCGCGGTAGGCAGCGTTTGCGTCACCATGGTGATAATCAGCGCCATCTCCGTGTCGTAAATGCCCAGCGCGGTGATGATTTTGAACAGCGGCACCACCAGCAAAATCCCGGAGAACATGTACACCGCGTAGAAGCTGGCGTTGATGGTCATGCGGCCTTTGAAGCGCAGCTTCGACAGCGCGTACGCGCCCAGAATGCCGATCAGCACCGCGATGGCCGACGACGTGAGCGACACCACCATGCTGTTTTTGAAATAGGTCAAAAACGGGAAGATGGTCGGGTTAAAAATGTCGATGTAGTGCCGTAGCGTCCACTCCTGCGGGAAGATGGTCGGATGCAGCGAGATGGCCTCCTGCGAGGTTTTAAACGAGGTCATCAACATCACGAAAAAAGGAAACAGCGTCACCAGCAGAAACAGCGCCAGCCCGGCGTAGAAGCCCACGCGCCCCAGCAGCTTGCGATTATTAGCGGTCATTTCAGATTCACCCGTTTTCTGGTCAGCAGGATGACGGCGAAGATGATGACGAACAGCACCACCGAAATCGCAGCCGCTTTGCCGAGATCGTTAAAGGCAAAGGCCGTTTTATAGAGGTAGACGCCGAGAATGTTCACCTTGGTGGTGAGCAGCCAGACGTCCGCAAACATGTAGAACATCCAGATGGTGCGCAGCGTTACGACCGTCGCCAGCACCGGCATAATCGCCGGGAGGGTAACGATTTTGAAACGCTGCCAGCCGTTGGCCCCGTCCATCTCTGCCGCCTCGTAGAGCGATTTATCGATGGTCTGCAAAATCGCCAGGAACGAAATAAAGGCGTACGGGAAGTAGCGCCAGATGGCGAACAGCACCACGAGGAAGAAGCTGCTGCCGGGGTTGTCGAACCACAGCGGCGCTTCGCTGAACAGATGCAGCACGTCCACGCCGAGATAGTTCACGATGCCGTAGCCGCTGTTGAACATGTATTTCCAGGCGAACACCAGCGAAATCGACGGCGTGACGTAAGAGAGGATCACCAGCGAGCGCGCCGTTTTGCGCAGGCGAAATTCGCGGTTGAAAAACAGCGCCACGCCCAGCCCCAGCCCGGTGCTGCCCAAAACAACCAGCGCGGTGTACCAGAAGGTGGTCCACAGCGAATGCCAGAATGCGGCATCGGTCAGGATGTTGACGTAGTTTTGCAGCCCGATAAAACGCGGGCTGAGGCTCGGATTAAGCGGCAGCCGCAGAAAGCTGATTTCGATGTTCGACAGCATCGGCCAGGCCACCAGCCCGCCCAGCAGCAACAGGCTGGGCGCGAGGAGCATCATGGCAAAGGGCATGTCGGAGCGGCCTGAGAACCACTTCTTCATAATGACTTTTCCTGTGGAGTTCAGTGTTGTTTCATCAGTTCATTGATGCGCGCCTGGCTGTTATCCAGCGCCGGAGCCGTGGCCTGTTTGCCGACCGTGACCTGATTAACCATCTCGCTAAGAATGGCCGAACCGGTGATGTCGCCCATGCGGGTAAAGTTTTTCTCCCCTACCGACCCAAAGACCTGCACGTTAGGGAACTGGGCAATCAGCTCGGCGGGCAGCGTGCCGAACGCCTTGATCACCGGGTTGTCCCTGTAGCTTTCCGTCTGGGCAACGGCTTTGGTCACCGGCAGCGCCGCGCCCGGCGACATCAGCACCCAGTCGGCGGAGTTATGCGCCTGCTCTAGGAAGCCGACAAACTTCTGGGCGGCTTCAGTTTCGTCTTTGCTCTGGCCTGAAGTGATGGTCAACGAGGTGATCATGCCGTACACCGCCGGCGATTTTTCCGTCGGCACCATAAAGCCGAGATCCTGCGGAGTGCCGTCTTTATAAAATGCGGGCAGGATGTAGGTGGAATAGACGGCCATCGGCGCGGTGCCGTTCATGAAGGCATCTTTGATTTCCATAACGTCGTTCGAGCCGGGCATGGTGTAGCGTGCGAGCTGCTGGTAATAATTCAGCGACTCGAGCATGGCAGCCGAGTTAACGGTGACGTTTCCCGCTTCATCAAAGACGTTCGCCCCGTTGGAAAGCGCGAACTGCGAGAAGGTTTGCTCGGTCATCACGCTTTCCGCCGTCGGCAGCGCGATGCCGTATTTTTTATCAGCGGCACGCGTCATGGTGCGGGCGGCGTCCAAAAGCTCTGTCCAGTTTTTCGGCTCGCTCACCCCTGCTTTTTGCAGCGCAGATTTGCGGTACCACACGCCCCCAAGCCAGGCGCCGATCGGGACGCCGGTATACGCGCTGGCATCCTCGGTTCTGACGACGCGCAGAATGCCGTCGTAAAAACTCGCTTCGCCTACGCTTGAAACGACCTGTTTAATCGCCTCGCGGTCGATAAGCTGCTCTTTGTCCATGACTTTTGCATAGTCGTGGCTGACTTCAATCACCTCCGGCAGCGCGCCGGAGCGTGCAAGGGTAATCACTTTCGTGTTGTAGGCGTCCTCTTCAACCGGCACCTGTTTCACCACGATGTGCGGGTTTTCCTTGCTGAAACGTTCGATCAGATGGGTAATTACCGCCTGCCTTTCCTGCTCGACGGAGGAATGCATAAATTCAATGGTGACCTGTTTATCATCGTCCTGCCTGCAGCCCGAAAGCAAAGCGGCGGCTATCAATGCTGCAAGCAGCATTGGTTGATAGGTTTTCATGGTTATTCCCTTATATTAATAGCTAAGCCATAACACCTGATAAGGCCGTATGGAGTAAGACCGATCGCCGTTAATTATCTCGCCGGTTAACAGCTCTCTGAAACTATGGTTCGGCAGCGGGAATGACGTAATTTCACCGCTGAGGTTAAACAGCGCAAGAATATTATCGCCGTTACTCGCCGCGCGCTTAATTTCCAACACACTTTCATTTACGCACCGTGCTTCAAATGAACTGTCCGGATGAAAAGCCGCCTGCTGCTTGCGCACCTGAATTAAATGCGTTAACTGCTGATAAACCTGCTGGCGCAATTCATTTCCGCCCGACAGCTCTTCTTCTATATTATCTAATTTATATTTCTGCCGATTGATGGCGCGGTTATAACCGAGGCGTTCGACGCCCGTATAATCATTTCGCGAACCAATGATACTTTGCACATAAATGGCCGGAACGCCTGGGAAAGCGAGTAAAATAGCGTGGGCAAGAATAAAGCGTGCAATTCGCTCATCGTCTGGCGCATCGCGACGGTTTAACGCGTCCATATAGGTCACGTTAATTTCATACGGGCTGCGCGTACCGTCCGGGTTATTTTTCCAGTTAACCAGCGCGCCCTCTTCCTGAAGGCCGTTAACCAAGGCGAGTATCTCCTCCTCAGGCAAAATGCCGCGCAGCGGATTTAGCCCGATTCCATCATGGGAGGCGAGGAAGTTAAACCAGGTGGTATTGCCCTGCGCGGTTTCCCCAAGCGTAGCGGCCCAGCGGCTGATAACCTGCGCCGAGCCGGTATGTATCGCGTGCAGCACCAACGGCGGCAGCGGGAACTGATACACCATCTGCGCTTCGTCATACCCGTTGCCGAGGTAAGAAATATTGTCTTTGTGCGGCACGTTGGTTTCGGTAATAAGCACCGTGCCCGGCGCTACCTCATCGGCGACGGCGCGGAACAGCTTCACAAGCTGGTGGGTTTTTTCGAGGTGAATACAGCAGGTGCCAACGGTTTTCCACATATAGCCAACCGCGTCCAGGCGCACGTAGTCCGCCCCCTCCTGCAAATAGTGCAGCAGGACATCAACCATCGCCAGCAGCACCTGCGGATTGGCAAAGTTCAGGTCAATTTGATCGTCGCTGAAGGTCGTCCAGATATGCTGCCGCGTGCCGTCCGCGAGGGTACAAGGCGAAAGCAAGGGTAAAGCGCGCGGTCGTGTTACCGCAGACAAATCAACGGAGGGATCAACGTGAATAAAGAAATTCTGATATTCCGGCCGTCCGGTTAAATATCCCTTGAACCATTCGCTTTTCGCCGAAATGTGATTACAGACAAAATCAAACATTAATTTCGCTGACTTATTCAGGTGCGAAACATCCTGCCAGCTTCCGGCAATCGGGTCGACCTGATGATAATCGATAACCGAAAAGCCGTCGTCAGACGACCATGGATAAAAGGGCAAGAGATGAATATGAGAAAAACTGTCCTTAAGCCAGCGAAGATAAAAATCTTCTAATGATTTAAGCGTTTTTTCGCCTTCGAGGTGGAATTGATCGGCATAGGTAATCAGGACGATATCTTTTTCATCCCACCCCTGCTTTCTGAGCGGCAATGATTGGTTTTTCGCTTTTTCAACCCTGGCAATAAAAGCGCTAACAAACTCTTTTTCTAACCCGTTGTCGTAAATAGCATCCAGCAATTCTTTAATTTTCTGCATTTTTAGTTTTCTCATGGGAGCGGTACCACGAGAGGCGAGACTACTCCCCGTTTATTTTTATGTCAACGCGGGCAGGCTTTAAACGAGGGCAAAAAACGCAAATGCGGCGCCTCAAAATAAATATTTGTGAGGCACCGCAAATTTATATGTAACGAGGCTTAAGCAGATAAGAGGTTCTTTGCCTTCCCGGAAAGAAAGGCAGATTAGCGTGGAAGCGTGCCGTTATAACGGGTCGAGATCTTGCGCAAAACGCGCGCCAGCAGAGGCTCGAGCGTCATCGCAATAAGAATTTTCAGCGGACGACGGGCGACAGATTTCACCGCCCAGCCCGCTACGCCCGCAGGGCCGTAACGTAATGCCGTCAGCAGAACCAGTTTGCCCGCAAGCTTAAGGCCGGGTTTGGTTTTTTGCGCGGCGGTGCGAAATGAAGTCATGAGATCTCCTTAAATCAGGATATTGTGGTGCGGCCCGAACGCCCTCAGCCCGGCCCTCTCCCCCAGGAGAGGGAGGTAACCGGGATTTGATTAAAGCTGACGAAAACGGCTGCGTAACGTGAAGGTATCGGACGTTATGTAGCGCTCCATCGAACGTAACCGCTGCTCCCCTTCGGCCAGCTGCGCGTCCACTTCGTTAAGCAGGTCGCTGTTGGTCGGCTGGGGTTTTTCGCGATCCGCGCCGTGGGGCATCGGATCGAGAATAAATGTCAGGGCGATGTAGGCCACCAGCGCAAAGAAGAACAGGCCAAAAATCATCGATAAAACCACGATCAGGCGTACCAATTTGACAGGTACATCAAGGTATTGCGCGATCCCCGCGCAGACGCCCTTCAACATGCCCTTTTCAGGGATTCGCCATAATTTACGACCGGAAAATGAATTCGCCATTATTTGTCTCTCCAGTTCGGATGTTCGGCATCAAGGATCTGTTCCAGCGACTGAATACGGTCGCGCATACGTTGCGCCTCGTCAGTGAGCTGTGCCAGCCGCTGCTGTTCGCTTTGTGAAAGCTGCCCGCCGTTGGCTGCGCGATCGTTGTAATGCAACCACAGCCAGATGGGGGCAACAAACAACACGAAAATCGTTAACGGAATGGCCAGAAAAAGCGCGCTCATGTGTACTCCTTACAATTCAGAATAACTGCGGTGTGTCCCGCACAACCGCAGTTAAGGAAAATTAACCGCGATCCTGACCGTTCATTTTTGCTTTCAGCGCGGCGAGCTGCTCGCTGATTTCATCGTCGGCCTTCAGTTCGGCGAACTGGGTGTCCAGATTCTTCTGTTTGCCGAAGCTGTGGCTTTCGGCTTCAGATTCCATCTGGTCGATGCGGCGTTCGAATGACTCAAAACGAGCCATTGCTTCATCCAGCTTACCGCTGTCCAGCTGACGACGCACGTCGCGTGAAGACGATGCGGCCTGGTGACGAAGCGTTAAGGCCTGCTGGCGCGCGCGGGTTTCGCTGAGTTTGTTTTCCAGCTCGCCAATTTCTTTTTTCATACGCGCCAGGGTTTCATCGACGTGAACCACTTCATCTTCCAGGGTGGCGATCAGGTCGGTTAAGTTCTGTTTTTCGATAAGCGCCGCACGGGCCAAATCTTCTTTATCTTTACGCAGCGCCAGTTCGGCTTTTTCCTGCCATTCGGCCTGCTGAGCGGTGGCCTGTTCTACGCGGCGGGAAAGCTGTTTCTTTTCTGCCAGCGCGCGAGCCGAGGTGGAACGCACTTCAACGAGCGTGTCTTCCATTTCCTGAATCATCAGGCGTACCAGCTTCTGCGGATCTTCCGCTTTTTCCAGCAGCGAGTTGATGTTGGCATTCACGATGTCGGCGAAACGAGAAAAAATACCCATAATTCAATCCTCTTTAGTCATTATTTCAGGTGCCTGGCACCCTGCACACCATGATTAATACAAATGCCGTGCCAACTTTTTATCTTATTGATTTTAAAAGAAGTGATTAAATTTGACTCTGTGCACGTTGCGTTTATAGTGGTGATATTCGCTAACAGTTGGTTAATTTCATCATGGCTGAACAAAAAGATAATCTCATCGGCGAGGCTAACAGCTTTCTTGAAGTGCTTGAGCAGGTTTCCCGTCTCGCCCCGCTCGAAAAGCCCGTGCTGGTGATCGGCGAACGCGGCACCGGTAAAGAGCTGATTGCTAACCGCCTTCACTTCCTCTCCCGCCGCTGGCAGGGGCCGTTTATTTCGCTGAACTGCGCGGCGCTAAACGACAATCTGCTCGACTCTGAGCTTTTCGGCCACGAGGCGGGCGCGTTTACCGGCGCGCAAAAACGCCATCCGGGCCGCTTTGAGCGCGCGGACGGCGGCACGCTGTTTCTTGACGAGCTTGCCACCGCGCCGATGATGGTGCAGGAAAAGCTGCTGCGCGTGGTGGAATACGGCGAGCTGGAGCGCGTCGGCGGCAGCCAGCCGCTCCAGGTAAACGTGCGCCTGGTATGCGCAACCAATGCCGATCTGCCGAAGCTCGCGGAAGAAGGCAAATTCCGCGCCGACCTGCTCGACCGGCTGGCATTCGACGTCGTCACCCTGCCGCCGCTGCGCGAACGTCAGCCCGATATCATGCTGATGGCGGAGCATTTCGCCATTCAGATGTGCCGCGAACTGCAGCTCCCACTGTTCCCCGGCTTTACCGAGGAAGCCCAGCGGACGCTGCTTAACTACGGCTGGCCGGGCAATATTCGCGAGCTGAAAAACGTGGTGGAACGCTCGGTCTATCGACACGGCAGCAGCGACGAGCCGGTGGACGAAGTGATTTTAGACCCCTTCGCCCGCAGCACGACACGGCCCGAACCGATCAAATCCGACGTAAGCCCTACGCTTCCCATCGACCTGCGTAAATGGCAGAACGAGCAGGAAAAAGCGCTGGTGACGCAGAGTCTGAGCAAGGCGCTGTACAACCAGCGCAAGGCCGCCGACCTGCTGGGGCTGACCTACCATCAGCTGCGCGCGCTGCTTAAAAAGCACGATATTTCCCCAACCGTGCATACCCTTTAAAAACAGATAAAAGGCTGGATTTACATGCCAGCCCTGTTGATTTGTCTGCTATTTCTTCCGCGCAACCTTTTAGCCCCTTCTCCCGACGCTCGTTCAGGTGGATTCCACCAACATCGTTAGAGTGCTAAGCACCGCACTGAACCGCCTGTAAATTTTCTTTCATAATGCCGCCCTACAATCAGCACGGATTGCAAACACTGGATAAGGGACTGTTTTGAAAAAGAATAAAGCATTTATCGCATCTATGATTTGTTTGGCCTGCTCGGGCGCACGGGCGGAAGGTTTAGCGCTCAATACGCCTCATCTCAAGGGGATGGATAATTTCCGGGACGTGGCGGGAGTGGATACCCCCTACGCCACCAGCCATAACGGCGTGATGCGCGGCGGCGTTTTCTATCGTTCCAACGCCCTCACGCCCACGGCCGCCGATTTGAGCGTGATGAATACGCTGAATATCACCAGCGTGATTGATTTACGCACCCCGGCTGAAATCGCCACCACGCCCGACACGCTGCCCGCCGGCGCGACCTATCTCAACGTCGATCTCATCGGCAGCCAAAGCAACGGCAGCGTGCCCGGCACCCTCGACAGCATGACGCCAGCCGCTATCAACACCATGATGGAAGACGCGGAGCGCAGCTTCGTAACCAGCGATTACGCGCGAGGCGGCATGGCCGATATTTTCAACGAGCTGGCAACCGCCGACGGCGCGGCGCTGTTCCACTGCACGGCGGGCAAAGACCGTACCGGCTGGACGGCGGCGCTTTTACAGTCCATCGCAGGCGTCGATGCCGCGACCATCATGCAGGATTATCTCGCTACCAATGAATATACCGCCGCGCGGGTCAACGCGGCGGTGGCGGCGCTTCCCGCCTCGATGCAGGAAAGCTACCGCACGCTGATGGGCGTGCAGGCCAACTGGCTGCAGGCGGGGTTCGATCAGATCGTTGCCAGCTACGGCAGCGTCGATAACTACCTTAAGCAGGGGCTTGGGCTGAGCCAGGAAACTATTTACGTCCTGCGGGCCAAAATGGTGCGCTATGCGCAGCTTCCCGGCCAGGCGAGTTTCACCGGCAACGCGGCGGCGGGCGCGGCGTTTCTGAACGCGCTCCAGGACTCCCCGCTTTCCGGGCGCTACACCGCGTATAACTATTATCTCCAGTCGGCCGTCGACGGCGGCTCGCTTGGCGGCATGGAAAAACGTATTGGCGGCCAGGTGCATGCCGATGCGCAAAGCTACCTTTTGCGCGCTCCCTCGCAGATAAACGATCGCATCGCGCCCCTGATTGCCGGGAATACGCTTGCCGTAGGCGACGCCGCCGTATGGCTTGCGGGCATGGACAGCTATTTAGGCACCAACGGCAGCAGCGCGACCGGCAGCAGCAGCGAACACTCTGCCGGTGCCGTGGTGGGCAGCACCTGGCGCAGCAGCGAGCGGCTGGCGGTGAACGCCAGTCTGGGCTACGGCCACGGCGCGGTGAGCAGCAATGCCGATGAGGTAAAAACCAACTCCACCTTTATTACGCTCGGGGGCCGCTACGCGCTGCGCTCTTTGCAGGACGGGCCTTACGCCACGCTGCAGGGCAACGCCGGGTACGTTGATTATCAAAGCGAGCGCAGGCCCGGCGGCGGGCTGGGCACGGCAAACGGCGACAGCAGCGGGCAGTTTTACAGCGCCCGAGCGGGCATAGGCTGGCTGGTGCCCGGCGTAGTGACGTTTGACCCAAGCCTCGGCGTGCAGGTAACGCATCTGTATCTGAAAGGCGTTCAGGAAACGGACAGCGAAGCGGCGCTTGACGTTGACGGCAGCAACGAAACGCAAACCAGCCTGGTGAGCAATCTCGATATTCGCCTGAAGCCTTTTGTTCCGGGCAGCTGGACGGTTACGCCGGGCCTTAACGTGGGCTATGAACGCCTGCTCGATAATGCACAAAGCACCTCGCACGCCTCCCTGTACGGGATCGGCGTGAATCAGGTTTCCGCCTTCGATAGCGATAACCTTTATAAAGCGGGTATTAACCTGAGCGCGGCGCGGGGCAACCTGACGCTTGCGGCCGGCGTCAACGTGCTGGCCGCCGATCGCAGCAGCACCGGTTTTAACGGCACGCTAAACGCCAGCTACGCTTTCTGATTCGCTCCTGAAACGCCCTGACAGCGGCCTTACAGATTTTTAGCCAGGGCCGCATCCGGCGCAAAAAACAGCAAATCCACGCGTTTTTTGCGCCCTTTGTTTATAAAAAAGGCAAAAAGCCTGACATATTTTGGGAAGCCCCGCAGAGTGCGATACACTTTGGCTATCACCTTTGAAAACTCAAAAACTTATGCGCGGAATTATCCCCTCCCTCTTACTGAGTCTCAGCTGCCTGAGCGGCGTGGCAACGGCCGCTACGCCTGCTGCGCCTGAAAATAAGCCAGACGACATTCGCAAGAGTGGGTTTGTGTACTGTGTTAACGGCCAGGTCAACACCTTCAACCCGCAGATGGCCAGCGGCGGGCTGACCGTCGACACGCTCGCCGCACAGCTCTATGACCGCCTGCTTGACGTTGACCCCTATACCTATCGCCTGGTCCCCGAGCTTGCGCAAAGCTGGGAGGTGCTGGACAACGGCGCGACCTACCGCTTCCACCTGCGCCCGAACGTGCAGTTCCAGACAACCCCGTGGTTTAAGCCGACGCGCGCCCTGAACGCCGACGACGTGGTATTCAGCTTCCAGCGCATCTTTGACCGCAAGCACCCGTGGCACAACGTCAACGGCGGGAACTATCCCTATTTCGACAGCCTCCAGTTCCCGGACTCGGTGAAAAGCGTCCGCAGGCTGGATAACAACACCGTTGAGTTCCGCCTGGAAAAGCCGGACGCGTCCTTCCTGTGGCATATGGCAACCCACTACGCCTCGGTGATGTCCGCCGAATACGCGGGGCAGCTGACCAAAATCGACCGTCAGGAGCTGATGGACCGCCAGCCGGTGGGCACCGGCCCGTTCCAGCTGAGCGAGTATCGCGCCGGGCAGTACATCCGCCTTGCCCGCAACCCGAAATTCTGGCGCGGCGTTCCGCTGATGCCGCAGGTGGTGCTGGACCTGGGTTCAGGCGGCACCGGGCGTTTGTCCAAGCTGCTTACCGGCGAATGTGACGTGCTGGCCTATCCCGCCGCCAGCCAGCTGACCATCCTGCGCGACGATCCGCGCCTGCGCCTGACCTTGCGCCCCGGCATGAACATCGCCTATCTGGCCTTTAACACCAATAAAGCGCCGATGAATAACCCGGAAGTGCGCCACGCCCTCGCGCTGGCGATCAATAACCAGCGGCTGATGCAGTCCATTTACTACGGAACGGCGGAAACCGCGGCGTCGATTTTGCCGCGCGCGTCGTGGGCCTACGACAGCGATTCGAAAATCACCGAATACAATCCGGAAAAGGCGCGCCAGCGGCTGAAAGCGCTGGGCATTAACAACCTCGAACTGCGTCTTTGGGTGCCGACCAGCTCCCAGGCCTGGAACCCAAGCCCCTTGAAAACCGCCGAGCTGATTCAGGCGGACATGGCGCAGATTGGCGTGAAGGTGATTATCGTGCCGGTTGAGGGCCGCTTCCAGGAGGCGCGCCTGATGGACATGAACCACGATCTGACGCTCGCCGGCTGGGCAACCGACAGTAACGACCCGGACAGCTTCTTCCGCCCGATGCTGAGCTGTGCGGCGATTCGCTCGCAAACCAACTATGCTCGCTGGTGCGATCCGGAATTCGACAAGGTTCTGCAAAAGGCCCTCGCCTCCCAGCAGCTCGCTTCGCGCATTGAAGCCTACAACCAGGCGCAGGATATCTTAGCCAAGGAGCTGCCGGTGCTGCCGCTGGCCTCTTCTTTGCGCCTGCAGGCTTTCCGTTACGACATCAAAGGGCTGGTGCTCAGCCCGTTTGGCAACGCGTCCTTTGCCGGGGTTTCTCGTGAAGACGTAGAGGTGAAAAAACCATGATCATCTTTACCCTGAGGCGTTTGTTACTGCTGCTCATCACGCTGTTATTCCTCGCGATGGTCGGCTTTAGCCTGAACTACTTTACCCCGCACGCGCCTTTGCAGGGCGCTTCGCTGTGGAACGCCTGGGTGTTCTGGTTCGAAAGCCTGCTGCACTGGGATTTCGGCGTTTCCAGCATCAACGGCCAGTCGATCAACGAACAGCTTCGCGACGTGTTCCCGGCGACCATGGAGCTGTGCCTGCTCGCCTTTGGCCTGGCGCTGCTGATCGGCATTCCCGTTGGCATGCTCGCGGGCATCACGCGTAATAAATGGCAGGACAAGCTGATTAGCGCCCTCGCGCTGCTCGGTTTTTCCATTCCCGTTTTCTGGTTCGCCCTGCTTTTAACGCTGTTTTTCTCCCTCACGCTGGGCTGGTTCCCCGTATCGGGGCGCTTCGATCTGCTCTACGAAGTGAAGCCCGTGACCGGCTTCGCGCTGGTTGACGCGTGGCTGTCGGACTCGCCCTACCGCGAGGAAATGATCGTCAGCGCAATCCGCCATATGGTGCTACCGGTTGTCGCGCTTGCCGTAGCGCCGACCACCGAGGTGATTCGCCTGATGCGCCTGAGCACCAGCGAAGTGTTCGACCAGAACTACATCAAAGCGGCGGCGACGCGCGGGCTGTCGCGCTTTACCATTCTGCATCGCCACGTGCTGCACAACGCGCTGCCGCCGGTGATCCCGCGCCTCGGGCTACAGTTTTCCACCATGCTGACGCTCGCCATGATCACCGAAGTGGTCTTTAGCTGGCCGGGCCTCGGGCGCTGGCTTATCAACGCCATTCGCCAGCAGGACTATGCGGCGATCTCCGCGGGCGTGATGGTTATCGGTTCGCTGGTCATCATCGTTAACGTGATTTCCGATATTTTGGGTGCTATGGCTAACCCGCTGAAACATAAGGAATGGTATGCCTTACGATAGCGTCTATCGCGAGAAGCGACCGCCAAGCACGCTGCGCCTGACGTGGCGTAAATTTTACGGTGATACCACGGCGATGGTCGGCCTGTACGGCTGCGGCGCGCTGGTGCTGCTGTGCCTGTTTGGCAGCGTGTTTGCGCCATACGGCCTTGACCAGCAGTTCCTCGGCTATCAGCTGCTGCCGCCGTCCTGGTCGCGCTACGGGGAGGTTTCTTTCTTCCTCGGCACCGATGACCTCGGGCGGGACGTGTTAAGCCGCCTGCTGAGCGGCGCGGCGCCTACCGTTGGCGGCGCGTTTATCGTTACGCTTGCGGCAACGATTTGCGGCGTGGTGCTCGGCGTGATTGCGGGTGCCACCCACGGCCTGCGTTCAGCGGTGCTCAACCACATTCTCGACACCCTGCTTTCCATTCCTTCTCTGCTGCTGGCGATTATCGTGGTGGCGTTTGCTGGCCCGCATCTTACCCACGCCATGTTTGCCGTGTGGCTGGCGCTGCTGCCACGCATGGTGCGATCGGTTTACAGCGCGGTGCATGACGAGCTGGAAAAAGATTACGTGGTTGCCGCCCGCCTGGACGGCGCGTCTACGCTGAATATTTTATGGTTCGCCGTGATGCCCAATACCGCCGCAACGCTTGTCACGGAAGTGACCCGCGCCCTGTCGATGGCGATTCTGGATATCGCGGCGCTGGGCTTTTTGGATCTCGGCGCGCAGCTTCCCTCCCCGGAATGGGGCGCGATGCTGGGCGACGCGCTGGAGCTGATCTACGTTGCGCCCTGGACCGTGATGCTGCCGGGCGCGGCAATCATGATTAGCGTGCTGCTGGTCAACCTGCTGGGCGACGGCCTGCGCCGTGCGATTAACGCGGGGGTGCAATAATGCCATTACTTGATATCCGTAACCTGACCATCGAATTTATGACGTCCGACGGCTGGGTAAAGGCCGTTGACCGCGTCAGCATGACGCTCAACGAAGGCGAGATCCGCGGGCTTGTCGGCGAATCCGGTTCGGGCAAGAGCCTGATTGCCAAAGCCATCTGCGGCGTAACCAAAGACAACTGGCGCGTCACCGCAGACCGCATGCGCTTTGACGATATCGACCTGCTGCGCCTGACGCCGCGCCAGCGTCGTCGCCTCGTCGGCCATAACGTGTCGATGATTTTCCAGGAGCCGCAGTCCTGTCTTGACCCGTCTGAGCGCGTGGGCCGCCAGCTTACGCAAAATATCCCCGGCTGGACGTTTAAGGGCCGCTGGTGGAAGCGCTTCGGCTGGCGCAAACGCCGCGCCATCGAGCTGCTGCACCGCGTAGGGATCAAAGACCACAAAGACGCGATGCGCAGCTACCCCTACGAGCTGACCGACGGCGAATGCCAGAAGGTGATGATCGCCATTGCGCTGGCGAACCAGCCGCGCCTGCTGATCGCCGATGAGCCAACCAACGCCATGGAGCCGACCACCCAGTCGCAGATCTTCAAGCTCTTAACCCGTCTGAATCAGTACAACAACACGACGATTTTGCTCATCAGCCACGATCTGCAAATGCTCAGCAAATGGGCGGACAAAATCAACGTGATGTACTGCGGGCAGACGGTGGAAAGCGCAACCAGCGAGGAGCTTATCGCCACCCCGCACCATCCGTACACCCAGGCGCTGATCCGCGCGATACCGGACTTCGGCAGCCCGATGCCGCACAAAAGCCGCCTCAATACCATGCCGGGGGCGATTCCGCTGCTGGAAAACCTGCCGATTGGCTGTCGCCTTGGGCCACGCTGCCCGTACGCGCAGCGCAAATGTATTGAAACGCCGCGTCTGACAGGCCCGAAAACGCACCTGTACGCCTGTCATTTCCCGCTGAATATGGAGAGTCAGTAATGGCCGAAACGCTGCTCGAAGTGCGTAACCTAAGTAAGACGTTTCGCTACCGTACCGGGCTGTTCCATCGCCAGCACGTTGAGGCGGTGAAGCCGTTAAGCTTCACCCTGCGCGAAAGGCAAACGCTGGCCATTATCGGCGAGAACGGCTCCGGTAAATCTACGCTGGCAAAAATGCTTGCGGGCATGATTGAGCCAAGCGGCGGCGAGCTGGTGATTGACGACCATCCGCTGCACTTCGGCGATTACTCGTACCGCAGCCAGCGCATCAGGATGATTTTCCAGGACCCGAGCACGTCGCTTAATCCCCGCCAGCGCATCTCGCAGATTCTGGATTTCCCGCTACGGCTGAATACCGACCTGGAGCCGGAGGCCCGGCAGAAAAGGATTGTTGAAACGCTGCGCCTGGTGGGCCTGCTGCCCGACCACGCAAGCTACTACCCGCACATGCTCGCGCCTGGGCAGAAACAGCGTCTGGGCCTTGCCCGCGCGCTAATCCTGCGCCCGAAGGTGATCATCGCCGATGAGGCGCTGGCCTCGCTGGATATGTCGATGCGCTCGCAGCTGATTAACCTGATGCTTGAGCTGCAGGAAAAACAGGGTATCGCCTATATCTACGTCACCCAGCATATCGGCATGATGAAGCACATCAGCGACCAGGTGATGGTGATGCACCAGGGCGAAGTGGTCGAGCGCGGCAGCACGGCGGACGTGCTTGCCTCCCCGCTGCACGAGCTGACCAGGCGTTTAATCGCCAGCCACTTCGGCGAAGCCCTGACCGCGGACGCGTGGCGCAAAGACAGGTAACGGCTTGAGGAACTCCGGTTCCTCTTACTTTTTCACCCAGGCTGAAAGCTGCCGCAGCTCGTCGTCAACCGCGCAGCGCAGCGCCGCGTCGGCCTGCGGGTTATCTTCCAGCGCCTGACAGGCCGCCGTCGATTGCAGCATTCCCAGGCTGGCGCAGCTGCTTTTAAGCCTGTGCGCCAGCCGCGAAACCACACCGAGTTCCCCCGCCGCGCGCGTCTGTTCAATTTCGCTCACTTGCGGAAGGGCGTGCTCGATAAACAATGCCATCCACTCGCCGATTTTCTGCCTGCCGAACGTTTTTTCGTCCTGCTCCAGCTGCGCCACGTCCAGCGTGTTCCGCCCCGCGAGATAGTGTTCGATAAGCCGACTCAGCTCGTCCCGCGCAACCGGCTTTTGAATCAGGCCGCGAAACGCCCGCGCGCAGCGTTGCCGCAGGGTTTCGTCGGCTACGTGGGCGCTAAATCCTATCAGCGGCAGGCGCGGAGCAAGCTGCTGGATTTGCCCAGCAAGCGTCAGGCCGTCGATGTCCGGCAGGTCGAGATCGACCAGCACGCCGCTGAACGCGCTATCTTCCTTAAGCATGGCGAGCGCGCGGTACCCGTCGCTGACCACCCTGGCAGCCGCGCCGCACGACAGCAGCATTTCAGCCGTGATGCGCTGCGTGACCAGGTTATCTTCAACGACAAGCAGCCGAACGCCGCTAAGATCGGTGCGCTCTTCGGCGCGCTGCTGATGAGAAACCGCCGCGACGTGCAGCGGAAGATTGAGTGAAAAACAGCTGCCCTCGCCCGGCCTGCTGGCTACGCCAAGCGTTGCGCCCATCGCCTGCGCCAGGCCCAGGCTAATCGCCAGCCCCAGCCCGGTGCCGCCGCGCCTGTCGGTCAACTGCACGAAGGGCTGAAAAATCCTCGCCTGCTCCTGTTCGGCAATGCCGCAGCCGGTATCGGCCACGTCAATCTGCCAGCGTTCGGCGGTTACCGTTACGCGGACGTCAATCTGGCCCTCGGCGGTAAAGCGTAGCGCGTTTGCCAGCAGGTTAATGACGATTTGACGAATGCGGCGCGGGTCGCCGGTCAGCCACTGCGGCAGATCGTCGGCGCAGTGCAGCTGAAGCCGAACGTCGCGCCTGCGGATACGCCCCGCCATCAGGCGCACAATGCTTGCGAGCAGCGCGCGCGGATCGAAGGGTTCGTTGTTGAGCGTTACGCTGCCGCTGCCCGCCTCAATCGCCGAGTAGTCCAGAATGTCGTTGAGGATCGCCAGCAGGCTTTCGCCGGAATCGTTTATCGCCTGCACGTCCGACAGGCTTTTGGCCGACAGCGGCCGTTCCGCCAGCAGCTGCGCGGTGCCGAGAATACCGTGCAGCGGCGTGCGGATTTCGTGGCTCATGGCGGCGAGGAACGTAGACTTCGCGCGGTTGGCTTTTTCCGCCTCGGCGCGGGCCTGATGATGCTGCTGCACCAGCTCCTCAAGCTCGGCGGTGCGTAATTCAACCTGCGCGCTTAAATAGTGCTGCTGATTTTGCAGCGCGTCGGCGCTGGCGCGAAACGCCTCCATCAGCTGTCCCATGGTGTTCAGCTCCCGCACGCCGGAGGTGGCCGGAAACGGCGAGTTCAGATCGCCTTCCAGCAGCCTTTGCAGCGCCGCCGTTTGCCTGGCCAGCGGCAGCGTGACCGAACGCCACACCACGCGCCACAGAATCCACGACAGCGCCGCCAGCGACAGCACGCCCAGCGCGATAAGCCACCGCTGCCCCGTTTCGCGCGCCTGCTTGAGCATTTCCAAAGCATGAGTATTTCGCCGCTCGATATCGCTCACCTGCTGGCTGATTTCGCTGCTAAAGCGCGTAAACACATCGAGGTTGTTTTGCGCCAGCTGCTGGAGCCGGGCGCGGATGTCTCGGTCCTGCTGGTATAAAGAGGAAAGCTGCTGGTAGCGCGCCACGATGTGCAGTTCATTGCCGATTTTCTCCCGCGTGAGCGGGTCTTCCACGCGTTCCTGGCGGCGTTCGAGGATGCGCACGTAGTCGCCGATGCGGGAAATCAGCTCGGCGGGGGCGCGTTCCGCCATCTCTTTTTCGAGGAGCAAAATCAGATGTTCGATGCGCATGGCGTTAAGCCGCAGTTCGCTCATCTGATTCTGGTATTCCCAGTCGACGTCAATCAGCCGGTCTAACGCCTGCTCCGCCGCCTGGTTGCGATTTTCTTCGATCAGGTCGTAAATACCGGCCTGCGTTGCACCCGCCGCCGTGGCCGCATTGTTTAGCTGCCCTTTTGCCAGCTCAGCAATACGGTTTGCCGCGTCCATGATTTCGCGCGAAAGCTCGACCTGCTGCCTGCGCAGCGCCAGGCGCTTTCCTACCAGTTCGCCCTGTAGGCCAAGGCTGCGGGTAATGTCGGACTCCTGCTGTTCGATGGCCTGGGTATCGAACCCCAGCTCGCGCAGCCGCCCCAGCAGCTGGCTGATGCGCAGGCTCTGCACCGTCAGCATTTTGCCCTGGTCGAGCCATTCGCTTTCGGTGGTTGCGTTAGTTAGCGTTTGCGCTGAAAACAGCTCCCAGGCGCTGGCCTCGCTGAGCTGGCGGGCTATGTTCATCGTCGGGATCACCGACTGCGTGTTGGCCTGCTCCACCTCGCTGATAAAGCGAAAGCCAAACCAGCCGATCAGCGAACTGAGCAGCGTCAGTCCGGCCATCAGCAGAAAGGCCAGCCAGAGTCGTCGAGTTAAGGAGGGGTGGCCCATAAATGTCCCGGAGATGAAATAAAATGTTTGAAGCCGCGCGCGAAGCCACTAGCATAAAGCCTTCTTAATCGTGAGGCCATTATGCAAAGCCCGATTCTCCGTTTTCTTGCGCTGCTAGCCTGTGGCTCCGTGGTTTTTGCGGCGCGGGCGGCGATCCACGAGCCGCTGGTGCGCTGGCTGAACGATCGCCAGCACCAGCCCGTCGCCTTCGTGCCTCCGCCTCACGCCCAGCGTAACTGGAAGCTTTGCGCGCTTTATCCCAGCCTGAAGGACGCCTACTGGCTGTCGATCAATTACGGCATGGTGCGCCAGGCGGAGGCGTCGGGCGTTACGCTTAAGGTCTTTGAGGCAAGCGGATATTCACAGCTCGACGCCCAGCGCGAACAGCTGGGGCTGTGCCGCGAGTGGGGAGCCGATGCGATCCTGCTCGGCAGCAGCGTTTCACAATTCCCGGATCTGGCAAAATCCGTTGGCAGCGTGCCGGTTATCGGCGTGGTCAACGCGCTGAATTATCCCGCCATGAAGGCCCGCGTGGGCGTGCCCTGGTTTCAGATGGGCTACCAGACCGGGCGCTACCTTGCGGAGCATTCGTCCGAGCCGCAGCCCAACGTGCTGCTGATGCCCGGCCCGAAAGACGCGGGCGGCAGCCGCGAAATGACCGAAGGGTTTCGTGAGGCGGTAAAGGGAAGCAAAATCAAGATTGTGGACGTGGTCTACGGCGATAACGATCTGGAAGTGCAGCGCAACCTCCTGCAGGACATGCTGGAAAAATACCCGCAGACCAACGTGGTAGCGGGAAACGCGCTGGCGGCCCAGGTCGCCATGGGCGAGGACCGCAACAGGGAAAGGCCGCTTGGCATTGTCTCTTTTTATCTTTCGCACCAGGTCTACCGGGGGCTTAAGCGCCACCGAATTATCGCGGCCGCAAGCGATCAAATGGTGTTGCAGGGCGAGCTGGCAATAAGCCAGGCCGTGCGGGTTCTTCAGCATCAGCCGGTTGAAAACAACGTTAGCCCGCAGATCCTCACCCTCACGCCCCGGAATATCAGCCCGCAAAAGGTTGAGCAGTCGCTGTCTCCGGTGGGGTTCCGCCCGGTTTACGAGCTTGATTCAGCTGACCTCAGCCGCTAAGAAATAGCCCTCGCCGTGCTGGGTAACGAACAAATCGGCGCTCAGCTTTTTGCGCAGGCGGCGGATTAGCACGTCTACGGTGCGCGTGTCCGGGCTATCCACGCGGTTCGACGAAAGCATACGCAGCAGGCGTTCGCGGCTTAATACCTTGCCAGGATTGGTGACGAACGCCAGCAGCATTTCATATTCCGCCCGCGTGAGGCGAATGGCTTCGTCCGCAAATTCCAGCGTGTGGCGCGATAGGTTCAGGCTGTAGCCCGCGAACAGATAGCAGTTATCCTGCTGGGCCTGGCTTGCCGAGCCGCGCGCAAGGTCGATGCGCCAGAGCAGATTTTTTACCCGCACCACCAGCTCGCGCAGCTCCAGCGGCTTGGTCACGTAGTCATCGGCACCCATTTCCAGCCCCACGATGCGGTCAATCCGATCGCAGCGGCCCGTCACCAGAATAATGCCGACGTTGGACCGTTCGCGCAGCGCGCGCGTAAGCAGCAGGCCGTTTTCCTCCGGCAGGTTGATATCCAACAGGATCAAATCCACCGGCTGAAGCAGCATGATCTCTTTTAGCCCCGCCCCACTTTCCGTGACAGAAACCCGGTAGCCCTGCTGCACAAAATAGTCCCGCAGCCGCGCCTGGGTAACGATGTCGTCTTCCACAATGACGATGTGATGGCTCATGGGCGTCCCTTAGCAACCATTCTGTTCATATCCGTTCATATTCTTACTTATTGCGTTCATACGGCCCGCTGACCCTATTCATATTCACTCAATATCATACGGGAGGAGTATCCATAATAACGGAAAGGTCATACTAATGAGTAATCTTTGGCGAAAACTGACCCGGCCCAGCGCGAAGTGGTCCGTGCTGGCGCTTCTTGGCATCGGGTGCCTTATCGGGCTGGCGGTGATTATCCTGCCTCATGCCGGCATCAAGATAACCAGCACCACCGAATTTTGCGTGAGCTGCCATTCCATGCAGCCGGTTTACAAAGAATATAAGCAGTCCGTTCACTTCAAAAACGCCTCCGGCGTGCGTGCGGAATGCCACGACTGTCATATTCCGCCGGACGTTCCCGGCATGTTGTGGCGCAAGCTTGAAGCGTCCAATGACCTTTACCAAAACTTCATCGCCCATTCTATCGATACGCCTGAAAAGTTCGAAGCCAAACGCGGCGAGCTGGCCGAGCGCGAGTGGAAGCGCATGAAGGATAACAACTCCGCCAGCTGTCGCTCATGCCACAACTACGACGCGATGGATCACACCAAGCAGCATCCCGAAGCGGCGAAGCAAATGAGCATCGCGGCGAAAGATAACCAGACCTGTATCGACTGCCACAAGGGCATTGCCCACCAGCTGCCGGACATGAGCAGCGGCTTCCGCAAGCAGTTTGAAGAGCTGCGCCACGGCGCTGACGCAAACAGCGACGGCGACACCCTCTTCACGCTGGACATGAAGCCGATTTACGCCGCGAAAGGCGATAAAGAGCCCGCAGGCTCTCTGCTTCCCGCATCAGAAGTTACCGTCTTAAAACGCGACGGCGACTGGCTGGAAGTGCAGATCGTTGGCTGGACGGAATCCACCGGCCGCCAGCGCGTCCTCTCCCTGCTGCCGGGCAAGCGCATTTTTGTTTCCTCCATTCGTGATGAAGTGCAAAAGCACGCGAAGACCCTTGAGAAAACCACGGTCGAGAGTACCGGCGTGGAATGGAGCAAAATGCAAACCACCGCCTGGGTGCAAAAAGGCGATTTGGTTAACGACATCAAGCCAATCTGGTCCTACACCGAAGCGCTGTACAACGGCACCTGTAACCAGTGCCACGGCGCGCCGGAGAAAGCGCATTTCGATGCCAACGGCTGGATCGGCACGCTCAACGGCATGATTGGCTTTACCAGCCTGGACAAGCGCGAAGAGCGCACCTTGCTGAAATATTTGCAAATGAACGCTTCCGACACCGGCGGCGCAGAGCAGAAACACTAAGGGATAAGGCACATGAAAAATTCATCAACAGTCAGCTTGTCCCGCCGTCGTTTTCTGGCCCAGCTCGGCGGCCTTAGCGCCATCGGCATGATTAGCCCTTCTCTGCTGGTGCCGAAGAACGCGCTGGCGGATACCGGCGCGGGCGCGGGCTTACAGGAAGGTCTGCTGACCGGCTCACACTGGGGCGCCATTCGCGCCACCGTGCTGGACGGGCGCTTTGTCTCGGCTAAGCCTTTCGAGATGGATAAATATCCGTCAAAAATGATTGCAGGCCTGCCCGATCACCTGCACGGCACCGCGCGCGTTCGTTACCCGATGGTGCGCGTGGACTGGATGCGCAAACGCCATTTAAGCGATACCACCCAGCGCGGCGATAACCGCTTTGTACGCGTCAGCTGGGACGAGGCGCTGAATCTGTTTTATCAGGAGCTGGAGCGCGTGCAGAAAACGCACGGCCCTTCCGCGCTTTTGTCGAGCAGCGGCTGGCAGTCTACCGGCATGCTGCACAACGCGGGCGGCATGCTGAGCCGCGCCCTCGCGCTGCACGGCGAATCCGTTGGCACCGGCGGCGACTACTCAACCGGCGCGGCGCAGGTGATTCTGCCGCGCGTTGTCGGCTCTATGGAGGTTTACGAACAGCAAACCTCCTGGCCGCTGGTACTTGAGAACAGCAAAATCGTGGTGCTCTGGGGTTCCGACCTGGTGAAAAACCAGCAGGCCAACTGGTGGTGCCCGGACCACGATGTCTATGAGTATTACGAAGCGCTGAAGGCCAGGGCGGGCCGGGGCGACATCAAGGTTATCAGCGTTGACCCGGTGGTGACCTCGACGCACGAATTTATTGGCCGCGACAGGGTGCAGCATATCGCGCTCAACCCGCAGACGGACGTACCGTTACAGCTTGCCCTGGCGCACACGCTGTACGCCGAAAAGCTGCACGACGAACATTTCCTCAAGACCTACTGCGTCGGCTTCGACCAGTTCCTGCCTTATCTGCTGGGCAAAACCGACGGCCAGCCGAAAGATGCCGACTGGGCCGCGAAGCTGTGCGGCGTGGAGGCAGGCGTTATTCAGCAGATGGCGCGCCAGATGGCGGCTAACCGCACGCAAATCATCGCGGGCTGGTGCGTGCAGCGTATGCAGCACGGCGAACAGTGGGCGTGGATGACCGTGGTGCTGGCCGCGATGCTGGGGCAAATCGGCCTGCCGGGCGGCGGCTTTGGTTTTGGCTGGCACTATAACGGTGCCGGTACGCCGACCCGCAAAGGCGTGATCCTGAGCGGCTTCTCTGGCTCAACGTCCACGCCGCCGGTCCACGCCAACGGTGATTTTAAAGGCTATAGCACCACCATCCCTATCGCGCGCATTATCGATGCGATGCTGGAACCGGGCAAAGAGATCGACTGGAACGGCAAGCGCGTGAAGCTGCCGATGCTAAAAATGTGCGTCTTCGCGGGCACCAACCCGTTCCACCGCCATCAGCAGGTTAACCGCATGATTGAAGGCTGGCAGAAGCTGGAAACGGTGATCGCCATCGATAACCAGTGGACGTCAACCTGCCGCTTCGCCGATATCGTCCTGCCCGCCACCACACAGTTTGAGCGCAACGATATCGACCAGTTTGGCAACCATTCCAACCGCGGCATTATGGCGATGAAACAGCTGGTGCCGCCGCAGTTTGAGGCGCGCAACGACTTCGATATCTTCCGCGATCTTTGCAAGCTGTTTGGCCGCGAGCGCGAATTTACCGAAGGCCTCGACGAAATGGGCTGGATCAAGCGCATTTATCAGGACGCGGCGCGTCAGGGTAAAGGGCGCGGCATCGCCCTGCCCGCCTTTGACGAGTTCTGGAACGGCAGCGGCTATTTCGAATTCAGCCACCCGGAGATGTTCGTGCGCCATCAGGCCTTCCGCGAAGATCCCGACCTGGAGCCGCTGGGCACGCCGAGCGGGCTAATCGAGATTTACTCGAAAAGCATTGCCGACCTGAATTACGCAAGCTGCAAGGGCCACCCGATGTGGTTTGAGAAAGTCGAGCGTTCGCACGGCGGGCCGCAGTCCGCCAGCTATCCGCTGCATTTGCAGTCCGCTCACCCGGACTTCCGTCTGCATTCGCAGCTTTGCGAATCCGAAACCCTGCGCGCGCAGTACGGCGTGGCAGGCAAAGAGCCGGTTTATATCAGCCCTGAAGACGCCCGCGCTCGCGGCATTAACAACGGCGACGTGGTGCGGGTATTCAACGCGCGCGGGCAGGTTCTTGCGGGCGCGGTGGTTTCCGATCGTTTCTCGCCGGGGGTCATCCGCATTCACGAAGGCGCCTGGTACGATCCTGAAGACGGCGGCGTGGCGGGTACGCTGTGTAAATACGGCAACCCGAACGTGCTGACGGTGGATATCGGCTCGTCGGAGCTGGCGCAGGCCACCAGCGCGCATACGGCGGTGGTCGAAATCGAAAAATACAACGGCAAAATCACGCCGGTGACGGCCTTCAGCGGCCCGACCGAGATGATTGCCCAGTGTGAATACGTGCCTAAGCCTGCCGAAAGCGCGCGGCAATAACGGAGTGGAATCATGTTGAGTCAGGAAACGCCCGGCTTAAGCCACTACGCCTGTCTGTACGCCTGGCTTTCGGGCTCCTTCGCCCGTGAGCTGAGCGACGAGCAGATTGCCGGGCTGGCAGGCCCAGAGTTCACGCCGTGGCTGACGATGCTCGGCAAGGTACCGAAGCTTGCGGCGCAGGTGAATCAGCTAGCAGAAGCTATCACGGCGCTACAGCAGCGTCCGGACGCGCGGCTGGAGCTGGCGGCGGATTTTGCCGGGCTGTTTCTAATGACCGGTAAAGCCGCCGCTCTGCCCTACGCCTCGTGCTATCAGGCTGACTCATCGCGCTTTAAGCAGCAGCAAAGCGTTGAGATGAAGGCGATGCTGGCGCAGTCGGGACTCACGGTGAGCGGTACCTTTGCCGAACCAGAGGATCATCTGGCGCTAACTCTGGAGCTTCTCAGCCGTTTGAGCTTTGCCCTAACGGAGGAGGAAACGCCGCGCGAAGAGCTGCTCGCGCTGCGATCTGAAGTGATTAACAGCCTGAGCTGGCTGACGGAATTCAACCAGCGCTGCGCTCGGTTCGACGGTTTTGGCTTCTATGCCGCGCTTAGCGCCCTGCTGCTGGCACTGCTGGAAGTCGATGCCAGCACCTTATTCCCGAATAATTATAAAACGCTCGACTAGATCATCCATTGCTTGTTTTAGGCCGCCGCAGGAACGTCACCGAGGCGGCCTTTTTTTTACCCAACAGCTGTTCAGACCTCTGGCGACGTGATAACCAGTCGGCGCACGCCGGAAAAATAAGGTGACACAACCTCCCTTGAGTGGGATATAATTTCAATTTAGTGTTGAATAATTGTGACTAATCATCAGTAACTTCATGATTATGCAGTCATAAAATTAGCAGAAACTATAAGGATTCAAAGCTATGGGTTTTCTTACCGGTAAACGCATTCTGATCACTGGCGTTGCCAGCAAACTTTCCATCGCCTACGGTATCGCTCAGGCGATGCACCGCGAAGGCGCTGAACTGGCCTTCACCTATCAGAACGAAAAACTGAAAGGCCGTGTTGAAGGTTTTGCTGCCGATCTGGGCTCCAGCATTGTCCTGCCGTGCGACGTTGCCGAAGATGAAAGCATCAATGCGCTGTTTACCGAACTGGCGAAAAGCTGGCCGAAATTTGACGGCTTCGTTCACTCCATCGGCTTCGCCCCTGCGGACCAGCTGGACGGTGACTACGTGAACGCCGTTACCCGTGAAGGCTTCAAAATCGCGCACGACATCTCTGCCTACAGCTTCGTTGCTATGGCAAAAGTTTGCCGCGAAATGTTAAACCCAGGCGCCGCGCTGCTTACCCTGTCTTACTTGGGTGCAGAACGCGCAATCCCTAACTACAACGTTATGGGCCTGGCAAAAGCTTCTCTGGAAGCAAACGTGCGCTATATGGCGAACGCAATGGGCCCAGAAGGCGTGCGCGTTAACGCCATCTCCGCGGGTCCAATCCGTACCCTGGCCGCTTCCGGCATCAAAGACTTCCGTAAAATGCTGGCGCACTGCGAAGCGGTTACCCCGATTCGTCGCACCGTCACCATCGAAGACGTGGGTAACTCTGCGGCCTTCCTGTGTTCCGACCTGTCTGCCGGTATCTCCGGTGAAGTGGTTCACGTTGACGGCGGCTTCAGCATTGCTGCTATGAACGAGCTGGAACTGAAAGACTGATTTAGCCTGCTTCGGGGCGGCCCGTCTGCCCCGATAACCTCCTGTTTTGCCTCCCCATATACCATTCCGATATTTATTATCACCGATCATTCTTTTGTCACCTTCCGCGCTTGCGCCAGGATAAAGCAGCGAATCAGGCCCCAATCGCAGTTTTTTAACGGGTCTGTTAACTCTTTGACCAAGGAACGACCATGGAACAACGCCACTTTTCCGGCAAAAGCCACTGGTATCACGAAACCCAGTCCAGTCTCTGCCCGGCGGATGTACTGCCGTTAGTTCCCGAAGCCGCTCACGCGGACCGTTTTATACTTGACCTAAACCTAAGCCCTGAACAGCTTGCCGAAGAACAGGCGTGGATCGCCGCCGCGCGCAGCGCCAGCGAAACGCTGCTGCCGGAAACCGTCGCCGTAAACCGCCTGCACACCTTGAGCTGCTATGACCGGCTCAGCACCGCGCTGACCGTGGCACAGGTCTACGGCGTTCAGCGGCTGTGTAACCACTACGCGGCGCGGCTGGCACCCCAGCCGGGGCCGGATTCCTCACGCGAGAGCAACCGCCGCCTGACGCAAATCACCCAGTACGCCCGCCAGCTTGCCGGCCAGCCCACGCTTATCGATAACACCTCACGCAACCAGCTTGATGAGGTTGGGCTATCGGTCAATGACATCGTCACCTTCAACCAGCTGATCGGATTTATCGGCTTCCAGGCGCGCGCCGTTGCCGCCTGGCAGGCGTTACAGGGGTTGCCCGTGCGCTGGCTGCCGGGGCTGGACACGCTGCAGGATGCACCGGCTGAACTGTTCGCGAACCAAAGTGCGGCATGGGCCGCAGATTTGCCGCCGGTTGAGCTGCGTTACGCCCAGCCAGACCAGCTGGAAGTGCTGAGCGTCAGCCAGCCGCTGCGTCCTCTACACGGCCTGGGCTGGCTGCTGGCCCACGACGCCCCTGCGCTCTCCGCGCTAAGCCAGCTGGTTCGCCTGCTGTGGCAGCCCGCGCCGACGCACACCGACGACCAAACGCTGGTGATGCTACTCAGCGCCCGCATCAACGGCAGCCCGTCGTGTTTTGCCGAAGCGGCACAGCAGTGGCGAGGCGACAGCGGCCTGCCCGACGCGGTGCGCAACGGAGAAAGAGCGCTTCAGGCATGGAGCCACAACCACCCGCGCGAACGCGCCATTATCCAGGCCGTGCAGCTGCTCACCCGCGCGCCCGACCGTTTCAGCGCGGCCCACGTTCAACCCTTATTAGAGCAGGGTTTTAGCGCTTCTGAAGCCTTAAGACTGCTCGTAAGCTCAGGGCTTTTCGGCTGGCTTAATCGCCTGAAAACCGGGCTGGGCGGCAGGCCGTAGGTGCCGCATCCGGCGCGTCACTGCGGCAAACACCGCTTGCCGCGCAGGGCAGATTCGCGTAAAACTGTCAGCCGCTCTTAGGCCACGAAAACTAAACGATATGTTTCAGGATAACCCGCTGCTCGCGCAGCTAAAACAGCAACTGCATTCCCAGACGCCTCGCGCTGAAGGCGTGGTAAAAGGTACTGAAAAAGGCTTTGGCTTCCTCGAGGTTGACGCTAATAAAAGCTACTTTATTCCGCCTCCGCAGATGAAAAAAGTGATGCACGGCGACCGCATTAGCGCCGTGATCCACACGGACAAAGACCGGGAGACCGCTGAGCCTGAAGCGCTTATCGAACCGTTCCTGACCCGCTTCGTTGGCCGTGTACAGAAGAAAGACGACCGTCTTTCTATCGTGCCGGATCATCCATTGTTAAAAGACGCCATTCAGTGTCGCGCGGACCGTAACGTTACGCATGATTTCCAGAACGGCGACTGGGCCGTGGCTGAAATGAAGCGCCACCCGCTCAAGGGCGACCGCGGTTTTTACGCCGAGCTGACCCAGTACATTACCTTTGGCGACGATCACCTCGCGCCGTGGTGGGTCACGCTTTCTCGCCATAATCTCGAGCGCGAAGCGCCGGACGGCGTCGCAACGGAAATGCTTGACGATGGCCTGGTGCGTGAAGACCTTACCGCCCTGAACTTCGTCACCATCGACAGCGCCAGTACCCAGGATATGGACGATGCGCTGTACGTTGAAGAACTCGCCGACGGCAAACTTCAGCTTACCGTTGCCATTGCCGATCCGACCGCATGGATCGCCGAAGACAGCAAGCTGGACAACATCGCCAAGGTGCGCGCGTTCACCAACTATCTGCCGGGCTTTAACATCCCGATGCTGCCGCGCGAGCTGTCTGACGACCTGTGCTCGCTGCGCGCAAACGAAACCCGCCCTGTCGTCGCCTGCCGTATGGTTATCGAACAGGATGGCGCAATCAGCAGCGACATTCATTTCTTCGCCGCCACCATCGAATCTAAAGCCAAGCTGGTTTATGACGAAGTGTCAGACTGGCTGGAAGAGAAAGGCGAATGGCAGCCGGGCAGTGAAGAGATCGCCCAGCAGATCAAACTGCTGCAGCGCATTTGCCTGGCTCGCGGGGAATGGCGTCATAATCACGCGCTGGTGTTTAAAGACCGCCCGGACTACCGTTTCGTGCTGGGCGAAAAAGGCGAAGTGCTGGATATCGTTTCCGAGCCGCGCCGCATCGCTAACCGCATCGTAGAGGAAGCCATGATCGCCGCCAACGTTTGTGCAGCGGTCGTGCTGCGCGATAAGCTCGGCTTCGGCATCTACAACGTGCACACCGGCTTTGACCCAGCGAATACCGAGCAGTTGGCAACCATGCTTGCGGGCCACGGTTTTACCGTTGACGCACAGGAAGTGCTGACGCTGGACGGCTTCTGCAAGCTGCGCCGCGAGCTGGACGCGCAGCCAACGGGCTTCCTCGACAGCCGCATCCGTCGCTATCAGTCCTTCGCCGAAATCAGCACCGAGCCAGGCCCGCACTTTGGCCTGGGCCTGGAAGCCTACGCGACCTGGACCTCACCTATTCGTAAATACGGCGACATGGTTAACCATCGTCTGCTGAAAGCGATCATTAAAGGTGAATCCGCCGCCCGTCCGCAGGCCGAAACCACGGTGCAGATGGCCGAACGCCGCCGTCTGAACCGCATGGCGGAACGCGACGTGGGCGACTGGCTGTACGCTCGCTTCCTGAAAGACAAAGCCGGTACCGACACGCGCTTTGCCGCAGAAATCATCGACGTCAGCCGTGGTGGGATGCGCGCTCGCCTGGTAGATAACGGTGCGGTCGCCTTTATCCCGGCTCCGTTCATCCACGCGGTACGCGACGAAATGGTGTGCAGCCAGGAAAACGGCACCGTGCAGATCAAAGGTGAAGTGGCTTACAAAGTGACGGACGTTATTGACGTGACCATCGCCGAAGTGCGTATGGAAACGCGCAGCGTAATCGCTCGCCCGGCGGCCTAAAACGCCATAACTAATCACAAAGGCTGAATAATTGTTCAGCCTTTTCTTTTTCACTATCTCCCTCTTTGTTGCTCTATTCTTATCCTGTTGCCTTCTGTTACGTTATACCGCTGCGCTAATCCATTGCCATTCATTATAATTTCAAAGCTGAACTAATAAGCATTTCTTAGAAATTATCGCGCCGTCGAGCCTGAGGAATTTCCAAAATTTATGCAAGTTAGCTCCGTTTTTCTGATGGTTAACACATATCTCTATTTTTTAACGCTTGCCGATAGTCTCAGATTGACTTTATGTTGCTAATATAAATAGTAAACTGACGCGCCATGCACCGGTTCAGGAGAGAGCATGAAAGACGAGTTGGAGCAGAACCTGCTTTACCGTTATTTAGGGACAACCAGCCCATACTGGCGTTTGCTTTCAGACAGCAATGCCCTACACCTCGCCACCAGCGAAACTGCGGATACCGGTCAGGTCATCGCGCTTAGCCCGGAACAGGCCGACGATATCCGCCAGATGACGGTGATCACCTCCAGCATCACCATGTCTATTTCTATTTTTGGCAGCGAAGTGCCGGTTCACTTGGTGGGGCGCAAAGTTTCCAAGCGCGAGTGGGCAGGAACGGCCTCGGCGTGGCATGACACCCCTTCCGTTGCGCGCGATCTCGCGCAGGGGCTTTCTTTTGCCGAGCAGGTGGTCTCGGAGGCGAATTCCGTTATCGTCATTCTCGATAAACAGGGAAACATTCAGCGCTTCAACAGGCTGAGCGAAGAGTACACCGGCCTGAAAGAACAGGAAGTCATCGGCCAGAACGTCTTTAAACTCTTTATGAGCCGCAGCGAGGCCGCCGCGTCGCGCCGCAACATCAGCGGATTTTTTCGCAACGGCAACTCTTACGAGGTCGAGCGCTGGATCAAAACCCGCAAGGGGCAGCGCCTGTTTTTGTTCCGCAATAAGTTCGTACACAGCGGCAGCGGCAAAAACGAAATCTATCTTATCTGTTCGGGCACCGACATCACCGAGGAACGCCGCGCCCAGGAGCGGCTACGCGTGCTGGCCAATACCGATACGATTACCGGCCTGCCGAACCGTAACGCCATTCATGACCTGATAAGCACGGCCATCGAAAACCGCGGCGAGTCGCAGGTGGGCATTGTCTATCTCGATCTCGATAACTTCAAAAAGGTTAACGATGCCTACGGGCATATGTTTGGCGACCAGCTTTTGCAGGCCGTTTCGCTGGCGATTCTGAGCTGCCTCGAGGAAGGCCAGATTCTGGCGCGCCTGGGCGGTGATGAGTTTATCGTACTGGCAACGGACACCTCGCAGGCCACGCTGGAAGCCATGTCCTCGCGCATTCTGACCCGTTTAAAACTGCCCTTCCGTATCGGCCTGATTGAAGTCTACACCGGCTGTTCGCTGGGCATTTCGCTTGCCCCGCAGCACGGCGAAGACCGGGAAAGCGTTATCCGCAACGCCGACACCGCGATGTACACCGCCAAAGAGAGCGGGCGCGGTAAGTTCTGCGTCTTCTCCCCGGAGATGAACCAGCGCGTGTTCGAGTATTTATGGCTCGATACCAACCTGCGCAAGGCGTTGGAAAACGATCAGCTTGTCATCCACTATCAGCCCAAAATGACCTGGCGCGGCGAAGTGCGCAGCCTGGAAGCGCTGGTGCGCTGGCAGTCGCCGGAGCGCGGCCTGATTCCGCCGATGGATTTCATCTCCTACGCCGAGGAATCCGGGCTTATCGTGCCGCTCGGGCGCTGGGTTATGTTGAGCGTGGTGCAGCAGGTAGCGAAATGGCGCGATAAGGGCATTAACCTGCGCGTGGCGGTGAACGTATCGGCGAGACAGCTGGCGGATCAAACCATCTTTAGCGATCTCAAACAGGCGCTTAAAGATCTCAATTTTGAATATTGCCCCATTGACGTGGAACTAACCGAAAGCTGCCTGATTGAAAACGAAGAGCTGGCGCTGTCGGTCATACAGCAGTTCAGCAAGCTCGGCGCTCAGGTCCACCTGGACGACTTCGGCACCGGCTATTCGTCGCTTTCACAACTGGCCCGCTTCCCGATTGATGCCATAAAGCTCGACCAGGCTTTCGTGCGCGACATCCATAAGCAATCCGTATCGCAGTCGCTGGTGCGCGCGATTGTCGCTGTCGCCCAGGCGCTGAACCTGCAGGTTATTGCCGAAGGGGTGGAGAGCCAGAAAGAAGACGCCTTTCTAACCAAGAACGGCGTCAACGAACGGCAGGGATTCCTGTTTGCTAAACCTATGCCCGCTGCGGTCTTCGAACGCTGGCTAAAGCGCTATCAGGCAAGAACGGGGCGTTAACGCCCTGCTAATCTCATTTGCAATATAGCCTGTGGGCTTGGGCTATATTGCAACGCCTTTTTAAAGCGTTATTATACTGCGACGCTACTTTTATTTTTGCCAGCACAAATTAAACCAAGGTCGCAAGTCTGTTGGAACAGTTCTGCGTTAAAATTGGCGAAGTAAAACAATCGACATTCACCATATTATGCATTTTATAATAGCGAAGGAAGATAATTTCTAAGGCCGCCTTGAAAGTATCAATACCCGACCAGGTATTTAAATAACTAACCTCACCAACATTTGGGTCGTAGAATTTGATAATTTCCTTTTCGACCCAAAAAGCAACTGCGTGACCACCGGCTACTTTTTTCCCTGAAGGCAATGCACGCAGCCCGACCACATAGCAATAGCCCACGGTAAGCAAATCGACAATCATTTTTACCCTTAGCCGAACGTCAAAAACTATTGGAAGATTATGACTGCGCTGATAGATAACAGAGCCGCTGGTCTTCACTACAATATTAAAGACCTCTTCAACAAAAATAATCGATTGTTGGTACCGGGCGGTACCCTCCACGGTGGATCTTGCAGAAGTAAGAGATAACGGGCGTTGTGCCTGGTAATTCATAATACCAAGAATAATTCGATGACCTTCACTGGCATTAATAAAACTTTCGAACTGCTGCCAGTCGTACCCTTTGACAAGATAAGCGGCAACTAAACCGTAACATACACCATTGGGATGACCATAAAGCTCCTCCCCATTATCATTTTTGTAATCACTCTTTCCGGTCCATGCACCCGATAAATTTTTATTGCTTGTACCCGCCCACTTATTTTTTTCGATAAGTCTTCCCTGATCGTGAAAAATAAAAAGACCGCGCGTTGCCTTAACATATTTACTAAGTTTACTGATCATGCAATCACCATTAATCACATAAATTAAATCACAATTGTGAGTGTGACCATCACATACCCTTCAGGAAAAAACGCTTTTCTCACCAAGCACAGCATCAACGAACGGCAGAGTGACCTGTTTGCTAAACTCGTGCCCTACCGTGTTCGAGCAATGGCTATATTGCAATGATTTTTTAAAACCATAACCTATTGCCACTTTCGCATTATCTTCAAAAACAAAAATTAAACCAGGGTTGAAAGTTTGCCGCGGCATTTCTGCGTTAAGACTGGTGAAGCAAAGCGGCTCATCTCCACAACTTTATGCTCTCGATAATAACCAAAAAAGATGATTTCAACGGCCACTTTAAAACAGTCAATGCCCGACCGGTTGTTTGCATAGCTGATCTCACCAAAGTTTGGATCGTAAAATTTGATGACATTTCTTTCAACCCAAAATGCAACTGAGTGACCGTCGCACTGAATATTTTCGCTCGATAATCTATATATACCGACCTCATAGCAATAGCCCACATCCAGATTATCGACAATCATTTTTACCCTTGCCTGAATATCATTTATTTTGGGTAAGCTACGATACCCTTGATAAATAACGGAGCCACGAGCTTTTACAACGGTTTTAAAAACCTCTTGATTAGTAATAATCGATTGTTTGTAACGTTGGATATTCTCCTTCGAAGATCTCGCAGAACGAATCGATAACGGGCGCTGCGCCTGGTAATTCATGATGCCAAGAATGATCCGATGTCCTTCACTGGCGTTTATGAATTTCTCAAACTCACGCCAGTCATATCCTTTTATAAGATAGGCAGCAATTAAACCGAAACAAACACCCGGCAGACCGTAAAGCTCCTCCCCCTTATCGTTTTTAAAATGGCTATTGCCGGTCCACGCCCCCGATAAATTTTTATTGTTTGTTCCCGTCCATTTGTTTTTATCAACTACAGACACCACCTGATTGTGGTAAATAAAACTCCCTCGTGTGGACTTTACATATTCACTAAGCTTATCCATCATATTAATCACCATTAATCACATGAGTTAAAAACACAAGCGTTGAAACGAAATTTATTCTAACGAGCCATAGCACGACAGCGGTAGCTCTCGATTACCACTCTGCTATGTTCGTTATATTCGTTGGAAACCAAAATCCCCAAGGCTACCTTCAAACCAGCCTGACCTGCCAGGGTATTTGGAAAGGTTATCTCACCATAATTACAGTCAAAGAATTTAATGACGTTTTTCTCTACCCATGCAGCGACAGAATGTCCTGACGTAGAGCTATAAAATGAAATTTCATAGCCGTAACCTGGCTTAAGCTGGTCGACGAGCATTTTCATTCTTAACTCGGCATTGTTTATAATAGGTAAAGCTTGAGAGCTATAATAATTAACGCCAGCACTTTTCATTATAATATCAAACGATTCTTTAGCCGAAGGGATCCCCTGTTTATATCGCGATTTCAGGGCCTTCGAATTTTTTACTGCGCGAACTAACGCGGTTCGCTGTGCCTGGCAATTCATTACGCCAAGAATGATGCTATGCCCCGCGCGACTGTTGATATACGGCTCAAATTCTGACCACTGCCCCCCCTTAATGAGATAGGCGCCAGAAAGACCATAGCAAACCCCGTAGAGTCCATAAAAAACCTCTCCATCAGCATTTTTATGTCCAGTATCACCAAACCATGCGCCTGAAAGATTTTTATAGTTTGTGCCAAGCCATTGATTCTTACGGATCAAAAGAGTCTGATTAAAATAATTAAAAACACCACCAGAAGACGTAACATGATGGATGAGCTTCTGCAACACAACGATCACCTATTTTTATTTTTTATAATGCAAATTATAACGCCCCGATATCCATTGCAATCACGGATAAGACAGCAAAATTTCATTCACTTAATATATATTTGTGTATTTTAATGAAGGTTTATCAGGCCGTAGCACGCCAATTATAACTTCGAATTGTCACTTCGTTAAAGTTCTTATATGAATCGGCAAACATCATACCTAAGGCTGCCTTCAAGGAGTTCAAACCCACTTTGGTATTAGGATAGGTTATCTCACCGTAATTAGAGTCAAAATACTTGATAACATTATTCTCTACCCACGCGGCGACAGAATGCCTAGCCTGAGTGCTAAAAATTGAAATCTCATAGCAGTAACCGGGTTTTAGTTTATCGATGAGTATTTTTGCTCTTACTTCGGGACTGACTATACTGCGGATTTGTTGAGAGTTAGAAAAAACAATATCGGCATTGGTCTTCATGACAATCTCAGCCGCTTCTTTATTTGTAGGTATTCTCTTTTTATATCGTTCGTTGAGAGTCGTCGACCTTTTCACCGCACGTAATATCGCGGTATGCTGCTTCTGGTAATTCATTATACCCAGAATGACGCTGTGTCCCGCACGGGTGTTGATATATGGTTCAAACTCTGACCACTGCGCCCCCTTAATCAGATAGGCGCAGGATAACCCATAGCAAGCGCCGGATAATCCATAAACCACCTGGCCTTCTGCGTTTTTGTGGCCACTGTTTCCAACCCAGGCACCCGAGCGATCTTCATAACGGGTTCCCCACCAGTTGTTTTTATTAAGCAAATCGGCCTGACAAAAAGCATTAAAAAAACCGCCGGAAGATTTGATATACTGGTTAAGTTTCTGCATCATCACTTTCCCCTTTATAATATTTTTAATCCAAAATATAAAACTTATATCCGCATGTATTTTGCATAACCATTGCAAATACGGATACCCCCACAAGTTTTCATTCACCAAATAAATATATTCATGCGCGATTATGCGCGCAATTATTAACATTATTGTTCAAACGTTGTCAAACCAATCATTTATTAAGTTAATTGCCTGTATTCCAAAATCCCCCGCCGTGAATAACCAGGAATCTAAAGATCCCTGGTTTTAATTATTAGTTAACTTGCTTTACGCAAAACCGTCGACGTATGTCGGTTTTGCAACTGCACCAGCCTTTCCATATAGGCAATATCTTTAGGCTGGAGGCTAAACGCCGCGTCAACCCAATCCTCGGTGATATCCATCAGCTCGGCCCGCGGCAGCTGTAATACCCTTTGGCGCGCCCGCAGCATGGCCCGCACGCCGTTCAGCTTCGGCTGTAGCGTGTCGATAAACGTCCGCGTCGCGAGATAGCCCTGGTCCGGCTCAAACAGCACGTCCACCAGCCCATGCTGCTCATACCATTCCGCGGTATGCGACTCCCCTTTGTAGATTAACTCTTCCGCGAGCTTCATCCCCGAACGCCTTGCCACCAGCGAATAGCCTCCCATCCCGGGGAACAGGTTAAAGGCGATTTCCGGGAAGCCCATGCGCGCGTCGCGCTGGGCCAGCACAAAGTGGTGCGCAAGCGCGGCTTCGAACCCGCCGCCCAGCGCGCTGCCTTCAACCATGGCGAGGCTTATCGCCCCGGTATCAAAGCCGCGAGAGGCCGCATGAACGCAGTCCACGCAGGCACGCGCATAGGCGCGCAACGCCTCGCGCCGCCCCTGCTGGATAGTCTCGACGAAAAAGCGCAGGTCGCCGCCGGTGTTGTACATCCCCTGCACCAGGGAGCCGGTAACCCAGAAGTCCACCGCGTAGCCTGAACTTTGCACCAGATAGCTCAGGTTCATGATCTCCTCGATCAGAACGTGGTTAAAGCACGGACGAGGCTGTGCGCGGAGCATCATCCATACCGTGCGGCGTTCTTCTTCGTAATAGGCCGAAAGCTGGGTGAAACGTGCAGCGTCGGTAAACAGTTTGCAGGTTGGTTGGTTTATCACAGTCATCTTTTTATCCTGGGTTTCAGGGTGGGGAAACGATGCGGGGAATCCCGCATCGCGTTGCAAAGCAGCGAATTACCGCCCTGCATGCGCAAACTTTAGGCTCAGTTGGCGTCAACAAGCGGCAATTTTTCTGCCCTGATAATTTCCCACAGCTTGATAATTCAGATGACGAAACTCATAGATTATTTATATATGTCCCAATGTCGTGGACAAAAAAAAACGCCCACCGAAGTGGGCGTAAGACAGATCGCAGAATTCATGGATCCACGGAATGAGCTTTTTGCACGGAAAAATAAAAAGGAAAATCACTTCACTGATTTTCGGCTGATAAACACAAAGAAGGAAAAACCACGCTTTTTCCTTCTTTGCCGACAGTATGACGCCCACCGGAGTGAGCGTTCAATCGAGATGTGAAAAGAGCTAGCCTTTCGCCTTCTTCGGCAGCGTTTTCATCAGCTCGTCCGGGCTGATGGTCGCCACGATGCTGCCCGGCAGCGGCATCTTGAGGATGTGGTTTTTCATTTTGCCGATGACGTGCATTTCGCACGGGCGGCAGTCAAACTTCAGCGTCAGCACCTCGTCGCCGTGCACCAGCTGCATCGGCGTGGCGCGCCAGCTTTTGATGTTCCCCTTCGCCTGTTTCGGGCACAGGTTAAAGGCAAAGCGCAGGCAGTGCTTGGTGATCATCACCGGCACTTCGCCCTTCTCTTCATGCGCCTCATAGGCGGCGTCGATAAGCTTCACGCCGTAGCGCTGGTAGAATTCACGCGCCTTATGGTTATAGACGTTGGCGAGGAAGGTCAGATGCTCTTCCGGATAAACCGGGGCAGGAACGGACACCGCTTTGCGCGTGCCGCGCTGGTACTGCTGCTCGCGCGCTTCGGTCAGTGCGTCCACCGCGTCGCGACGCAGCTGGTTTAGCTGGCCGTTTGGCACGAAGAGCGGCGCGGGCAGGACGATATTCACCCTGCGCGCGGAATAAATCGTTTGGCCCAGCTTGGCGACGCCGTCGCGCAGGCTGTCGTAGGCCTTCTGCGGGTTGTTTGCCACCGCAAACTGACCTTCCAGCGTGCGGGTCACGGTAACGCCGTCTTCGCAGGTCAGGGTCAGCACCAGCTGCTCTTCCCAGCCCGTTAGCTCGATGTCCACCGCCACGCGGCGCTCGCTCGAGGTTTTCAGCAGCGCCTGCTGCCAGTTGTGGTCGAGGTTACGGTTAAGCGGATGGTGCGGGCGAAGGTTTTTCAGCGTGTCCGGCATTTCGTTCGGCCAGACGCGGTACTGGTTTTTCGCGGTCTTTTCCACGGTATTGGCACGGAAGCCGACGATTTCGCGCTTGATGAGCACGTTCAGGCCGTCGCCGTTGGTCAGCGTGTTGTCATCGCTCACCGTCACGTCGAGGTGATCTTTACCAACCTTCAGCACTTCACCCACCGGCAGGCCGATAAATTTAGGCGAGTCGAACGCGCCGATATCGATTTTACGCTCGTTGACGAAGTAGTCCGTGCTGCCGCGATGGAAGGTTTTGTCCGGCGATGGAATAAAGAAGTGCGACGTCACGCCTGCGGAAGCGCGCTTAAGGTCGGTGCGGTTTTCCATCAGCTCGTCGAGCAGCTGGCGATAGTATGAGGTGATGTTTTTCACATAGCTCATGTCCTTGTAGCGCCCTTCGATTTTGAAGGAGCGCACGCCCGCATCGACCAGCGCCGCCAGGTTGGCGCTCTGATCGTTATCTTTCATCGACAGCAGGTGTTTTTCAAACGCGACGACGCGGCCCTGGTCGTCTTTTAGGGTATACGGCAGGCGGCAGGCCTGGGAGCAGTCGCCGCGGTTGGCGCTGCGGCCGGTCTGGGCGTGGGAGATATTGCACTGCCCGGAATACGCCACGCACAGCGCGCCGTGAATAAAGAATTCGATGGTCGCGTCAACGTTCTGATGAATGGCGCGGATCTGGTCAAGGTTTAGCTCGCGGGCCAGAACGATCTGCGAGAAGCCGACGTCCGAGAGAAACTTCGCTTTTTCCACGCTGCGGATGTCGCACTGGGTGCTGGCGTGCAGCTCAATCGGCGGCAGGTCCATTTCCAGCACGCCCATGTCCTGAACGATCAGCGCGTCCACCCCGGCCTGGTAAAGGTCGTGAATCATCAGCCGCGCGGGCTCCAGCTCGTTGTCATGCAGAATGGTGTTCAGCGTGACAAAAATCTTCGCGCCATAGCGATGGGCAAAAGGCACCAGCTCGGCAAGATCGCGCAGGCTGTTACCGGCGTTATGACGGGCACCGAAGCCGGGGCCGCCGATATATACGGCGTCGGCACCGTGCAGGATGGCTTCACGGGCAATGTCGGTATCGCGGGCGGGGCTGAGTAATTCAAGGTGGTTAGCGTGCAGGCGCATAGTTCGTCGTTTTTCTGTATGTAGGCGAAAGGCGGCTATTGTAGTCAGAAAGGACGGCTAAAAACAGGGGATGTTTTGTATGAATATTATACAAACTTAAAGTGCGGCGGAAAGGCGCGAACGCCCTCCGCCACGAGCGCCTTAAATGACGTTAAAACCGTGCGTGCCGTCGCGCTCAAGCTGCGCAACCAGCCCGTATTCCCACTGTAAATAGTCCTCCATCGCCTGGCGCGGCACGTCGGTGCCTTCATAGGGACGGCGGTAGCGGTCTTCCGGCAGATGCAGCTCGCCCTGCGGGCCGTGGGCCAGCGGTCTTCCCTCGGCGATCCACGCAAGCGTGCCTCCTTGCAGAACGTAAACCGGGCGGCCCGACAATGCCTGTAGCTCCGGCACGGCGAACCTTGCCAGCGCGCTGCTCCCACAGGTAACCACCCAGCGTTCGGGTTCCGGGAGATTGGCAACGGCGGCGCAGAGCCTGCTGCGGCCCAGCCATTTCGCCCCGGGAATGTGGCGCGAACGGAAATTGGTAGAGGTGGTGAAATCCAGCAGCGTAGTGCCCGGCTGCTCGAGCCAGCCCGCAAGCGCAGCAGAGGAGATTTCCTCCACTTTCGGCGCGGCGGGCACCGGCGCCTGCCAGTCACCGCGTTCGGTAAACAGCTCGCGGGCCGCTTCCAGCACGGCGACTTCCCACCCCATCTGCGCAAGCCACGAGGCGGCCATCGGCGCGCGCATCCCGTCGTCGTCAACCAGCACTATCCTGCCGCCGCGCACGGCGGCGTAATGATCGGTTTCCTGCACCAGCTGCCCACCCGGCACGGAGCGTGCGCCCGGCAGGTGCCCCGCGCGATACTCGTCTAACGAGCGCACGTCGAAAAGCCAGGTATTGCGGTCGCTGTTATGCTGCCAGATGAGCCAGTCGCTCCAGGCCACGAAGCTGACGCCCGCGCTGGTCGCCAGCTCCCAGGCCGCGATGCGTTCGGCCTCTTCGCCCGTGCTTTCCTGCGCCTGACGATCCTGGTTATGCTCAAGCTCCTGCTCCGCCAGCGTCCAGCCGATGGTGCCGTTGCGTAAGGCCGCAACGGGGTTAGCGATCCCGGCGTTAATCAACGACTGCGCGCCGATAATGCTGCGCGTGCGCCCGGCGCAGTTCACCACAATCCGCGTGTCGTGGCTGTTGACCTGCGCCCGCGCCTTCAGCACTAAATCGCCGCCCGGCAGGCTGATGCCGCCCGGAATGCTCATCGTCTGGTATTCGTCAAAGCGCCGGACGTCCAGCACCACCAGATCCGCCCCCTGCTTTTGCAGCCGGTGAAGTTCTTCGGCATCGAGCGACGGCGTATGCCGCTTCGCCTCCACCAGTTCGCCAAACGCCTTGCTCGGCGCGTTCACGTCGATAAACAGCTCGCCGCCCGCCTCCTGCCAGCCCTGTAGCCCGCCCGCCAGCAGCGCCACGTCGCGGTAGCCAAGCTCGCGCAGCTTCACAACCGCCCTAACGGCAAGCCCTTCGCCGTTGTCGTAAACCGTAATCGGCGTGGTGCGCCGTGGAATGCGCGCGTAGACCTCCAGCTCCAGCTTGCCGAGCGTAAAATTCGCCGCGAACAGCGGGTGCCCGGCGGCAAAAGGCGCCTCTTCGCGCACGTCGATTAACGCCACTTCTTCTTTATTAATCAGCGCCGCGCGCAGCTGCGCATAGTGTCGTAACTCACTCATACCGCCCTCTCTTTTGACAGGTCCCAGATGTTCGGCAGGAAAGCGCCCGAATAGCCGGAGATAAATGATTTTTCCTCGCCGTCGGTGGTGAACACCCGGCGATGAACCGCGCCGATATTGGCACCGTAAACGTGAATGCTGACGGAAACCCGGTCGTCGTAGGCGTTGCTGACCTGATGTACGTCCTGGCCGCTGGGCGTGACGATTTCGATTTCGCCGGGACTGAGCGTCGTGGCCTCGCCCTCGGGCAGCCACCTGCCGTTAACCTTCGCGTAGAACTGACTGGTTTCGGCCCCGCGCAGCATGCCGATAAGCCCCCACACGCCGTGGTTGTGGATCGGCGTCTGCTGCCCCGGCCCCCATACAAAGCTCACCACCGAAAAGCGTCCCTGCGGATCGGCGTACAGCAGGTGCTGCTGGTAATGCTGGGGATGGGCGACGGATGCGATCTCCGGCAGCCAGTCGTCGTGGCGCACCAGCTCGGACAGGAGCCGGCGGCCTTTTTCCAGCAGCGGTTTTTCCTGGTGAAAGTGCTCCACCAGGCGTGAGAACTCGGTAAGGAAATGGCGCAGCCGTGCGAGGTTCGGCGCGGTGGATGAGGCGGACATGGCGTGCTCTCAGAATGGCTAAAAACCCGAGACTACCAGCCTCTGGCCCGCCGCCAAATGCCGGTAAAGCAAAAGGTTATCCATAAAGCGGCATAGGCTTAACCCGGCAAAGCATAGCCAGAATTCGCATTTCGGCCCCGCAGCCACGCCCGTTATGGTGAGCAAACAAACAACGATAAGGAACCTGCAATGAGCGTTCAATTCCTCGGCATGATTGGCCATCGCCTGGCCTCTGAAATCCTGCCCGCCAGCGGCCCGATCTTCGATAAAGACTATATTGCCCGTTTTGCCAAAGCCCACGAGGACGCGGATTTCGACCGCATTCTGGTCGGCTACTGGTCGGATCAACCGGACGGTTTCCTCGTGACGGCACACGCCGGGGCGCACACCAGCCGGGTTAAGTTCCTGCTGGCGCATCGCCCAGGATTTGTTGCCCCGACGCTTGCGGCGCGCAAGCTTGCCACGCTCGACCACCTGCTGGACGGCCGCCTGGCGGTGCATATCATCAGCGGCGGCAGCGACGCCGAGCAGCGCAAAGACGGCGACTGGCTGAATAAAGAAGAGCGCTACGCCCGCACCGATGAGTTTCTCACCGTGCTGAACAACAGCCTGCACGGCGATGCGCCCTACGACCACACCGGCGGTTTCTTCCGCGCCGAGCAGGCGTTTTCTGCCGTCAAGCCGGTGCAGCCGCGCCTGCCGGTGTACTTTGGCGGCTCCTCCGACGAGGCGATTCAGGTGGCGGCCAAGCACGCGGACGTGTTTGCGCTGTGGGGTGAACCGCTCGCCGGCGCGCGCCAAACCGTCGAGGCGGTTCGCGCGGCCGCAGGGCAGCACGGTCGTGACATTAGCTTCAACATCTCTTTCCGCCCTATTCTCGGCAAAACCGAAACCGAAGCCTGGGAAAAGGCCGAATATATTCGCGAGACGACCCGCAAAAACCTTGCCGACAGTCACCACACCTACGGTCTTAAAAAGCCGCAAAGCGTGGGCGGCAGGCGGCTGCTGGAGGCAGCGCAGCGGGGCGACAGGCTCGACAAACGCCTGTGGACCGGCATCGCGGCGCTGGTCGGCGGCGGCTACAACTCCACCGCGCTGGTCGGCACGCCGGAGCAGGTTTCCGACGCGCTGCTCGACTATTACGACCTGGGCATCGACAGCTTCCTGATCCGCGGCTTCGACCCGCTTAACGACGCCGTTGAGTACGGCAAAGAGCTTATCCCGCTGACGCGCGAAAAGGTCGCCGCCCGCCGCCTGGCAAGGAGCGCCTGATGAATAAGTGGAAGGTTGCCGGGCTGGCCCTGGCGCTGTGGAGCACCTTTTCACAGGCGGAAGTAACGCTGCACGTTGGCGATCAGAAAGGCGGCATGCGTTCGCAGCTGGAGGCGGCCAACCGGCTTGAAGGGCTGCCTTACAAGATTGAATGGGCGGAGTTCCCGGCCGCCGCGCCGCTGGCCGAAGCGCTAAACGCCGGGGCTATCGACGTGGGGATTATCGGCGACGCGCCCCTGCTGTTTGCGGTGGCCGCAGGCGCGCAGGCTAAGGCTATCGCCGTGAGCAAATCAGACGCCTACGGCACGGCGCTGCTGGTCAGGCCCGACAGCCCGATAACCTCGGCGGCGGATCTGAAAGGCAAAAGCATCGCCACCAACCGTGGCTCCATCGGGCATTTTGTGGCGCTGAAGGCGCTGGAATCCGCCGGGCTGAGCGCCAAAGACGTCACCTTCCGCTTTCTGCCACCGAGCGAGGCCAAGCTTGCGCTGATTCAGGGTTCGGTTGACGTCTGGGCGACGTGGGAACCCTACACCGCCTATGCCGAAAGCGTGGACAAACTGCGCGTTGCCGTGAGCGGGCGCGGGCTGTGGTCCGGCAATACGTTCCTTGCGGCCACCGACTCAGCGCTTGCGGACAGCGAGAAAAAAGCGGCTATCGCCGATTACCTTACGCGCCTGAACGCCGCGCAGATTTGGGCGAACCAGCATCCGGACGTGTACGGCAAAACGCTGGCGAAAATCATCGGCTTCCCGGAGGACGTGGCCCGCCTGTCGTTTGAACGCCGCCATTCGGTCTGGCAAACCATCGATAACGCGACGGTGGCGCAGCAGCAGCAAACCGCCGACTTCTACCACGCCGCCAGCCTGCTGCCAAAAGCTATTCAGGTCACGCCGACGTTCAGCCACGCGTTCCAGGTACCGGCTCAGGGATAGTGGATCAGCGAGTGGAAATGCGCTTGCTCATGCCCGCTGTTGCGATAGCCATGCGCTTCGTCCCCCGCGAAGCGCAGCCCTTCTCCCGCCCGTAAAGTCTGCCATTCGCCGTGGATCTGCATATCCAGCGCGCCGCTAATCACCGTGACGTGCTCAATCACGCCGACATCGTGCGGCGAGGATTCGCTAAGCGCGCCCGGCGCAAGCGTGATCGAAAACAGATCGAAGCGCAGCTGCTCGTCATAGGGAAAGAGCGGCACGACGACCATATCGCTGTTCTGCGGGTCGAATACCGGGCGCTCCGGCGGCTCGCCGGACTCCAGAAAGACCGAAAACGGCACGTTCAGCCCGGTGGCTATTTTCCACAGCGTCGCCACGGTCGGGCTGGATTCGTTGCGTTCGATTTGGCCGAGCATCGCCTTCGACACCCCCGTTTTCTCGGCGGTGACCGTCAGGCTCCAGCCCCTGGCCTGCCTTAAGGCTTTCAGCGTCGCGCTCAGATGGGCGGCAATATCCATTTTTTCTCCTTGTTAACGGCCAAAGTATAGCGGCTTGTGCGCTATAACGCACGGTGCTATATTCCTGCGGACGCTATAACGCACAAAGGGGATTTTCATGCGCGCCATTTCGATTCCGTTACCCACGGTACTCGCTGGTTTTGTCGCGGTTTTGGTGGGCTACGCAAGCTCGGCGGCCATCATCTGGCAGGCGGCGGACGCTGCGGGCGCCAACGCCTCGCAAATAGCGGGCTGGCTGACCATGCTGGGCATCGCCATGGGCGTTAGCACCCTTGCCCTCACGTTGTGGTATCGCGCGCCGGTGCTGACCGCGTGGTCCACGCCGGGCGCGGCGCTGCTTGCGACCAGCCTGCACGGCAGCACGTTAAACGAAGCGGTGGGCGTCTTTATCTTCGCCTCGGCGCTGATTCTGGTCTGCGGCGCGACGGGGCTTTTCGCACGCCTGATGCGCCTCATTCCCCCTACGCTGTCGGCGGCGATGCTCGCGGGCATCCTGCTGCGCTTCGGGCTGGATACCTTCACGTCGTTACAGTGTCACTTTTTATTGTGCCTGAGCATGCTGATGGGCTGGCTGCTGGCGAAGGCTTTTGCCCCGCGCTATGCCGTGGTGGCCGCGCTGCTTATGGGACTCGCGGTGTGTCTGATAACGGGCGAGTTTACGTCCGCAGGCGTGCCGATGGGGGTCGCGCTGCCGGAATTCACCGCGCCACACTTCTCTGTTGCCAGCCTGCTGGGGATCGGCCTGCCGTTTTTCCTCGTTACCATGGCGTCGCAAAACGCGCCGGGCGTGGCGACGCTGAAGGCCTCCGGCTACAACATTCCCGTCTCGCCGCTGATTGTGGTGACCGCCGCTATCGCCCTGCTGCTCGCACCTTTTGGCGTGTTCTCAATCTGCATTGCGGCCATCACCGCCGCCATTTGCCAGGGTAGCGAAGCGCACCCTGACCCGGCCAAACGCTGGCTCGCCGCAGCAAGCGCGGGCGTGTTTTATCTGCTGGCCGGCGCGTTCGGCGGGTCGATTTCCGCCCTGCTTACCGCGCTGCCGCTCGCGTTTATCCACACCCTTGCCGGTCTGGCCTTGCTGAGCACGATTGCGGGCAGCCTGCACCAGGCGCTTATCAACGAGCGCGATCGCGACGCGGCGATTGTGACCTTTTTGGTTACGGCTTCCGGGGTGACGCTTGCGGGAATCGGTTCGGCATTCTGGGGGCTGGTTGCTGGTGGGATTTGCTACGCGGTGTTTTCACTGGCCCGCCGAGCGTAGCTGGGACGGCGTGACGCCGCGCATAGCCTTAAAGCGGTTGCTGAAGTGGCTGGCGGAGCTGAACCCGCACGCCATCGCAATGTCCGTCAGCGACAGCGGGCTGTGGCGCACCAGCGTTTCCGCCCGCACCATGCGCCGCTGCATCACGTACTGGTGCGGGGCGAGCCGGGTGGACTGCTTGAACATGCGCGCAAAGTGAAATTCGCTCAAGCTTGCCTCGCGCGCCAGTTCGGCGAGCGTCAGCGGCTCGCTAAGATGTTCCTCAACGTATGCCTGAATATTGCGCAGCACCACCGGGGCCAGGCCGCCGCGCACCGCGGGTAGCTTCCACTGTACGCTGCTGTAGTTTTGCACCAGATGGGTCAGCAGCAGGGTTGACGCCGTGCTCAGCGTCATATGGTTGGCGCTCTGCTGCCAGCTGCTGCTTAATAAAAAGTGGCGATAAAGCTGGGTGATGCGCGGGTCTTCGGCAAAGATTTTTTTATCCACCTGGAGGCTCGACGGGCTACGGTCCCAGATTTGCTCCGCGATATTGCGCAGATGTTCGTCCGTGCAGTAGAGGTGCACAAACGAGAAGTCGTTACGGATATCCCAGGTCGTTTCATCGTCTTCGGGCATCAGGCAAAACCTGTCCGGCCCGCCGCCGTTTTTCCAGCCTGCCGGGGTTTTCTGGTAGGTTTCATAGCCGTTGTTGATATACAGGCTCAGCGTGTGGTGGTCGCTGCACTGGGTAACGCGATCGTCCTGATTGGACCAGGCAGCCAGCATAATGCCCGAGCTGAGCTGCACGCTGTCGTTAAGACTGGCGTTGTGCCTGCGCAGATTTTCAAAGGCATTGTACGGCTGGCTCATGGCTTTCGGGTCGCTCGGGGGAAAAGGCTAGTGTAAGGAGAGCCGCAGTTTGTTACCAGCCATTAACCTCCACGGAACAAAAAAATGCGCAAGAATATGCAAGTCGCGCAGGACGGTGAAAGCGCGGGCCTGTGGTTATCGGCAGACTGTCGCCACGGTTCGACGGAGATAACAACATGAACGCTTTGCTCTATATTCTGGTGGTGGTTATTTGGGGAACGACCTGGCTTGCGATCTACATGCAGCAGGGAGTGGTGTCGGCACCGGTGTCGATTTTCTGGCGCTTTGCCGTGGCGGCTGGCGTGATGTTTGTGGTGCTGCGGGCGTTAGGCAAACTGCGCCGCATCAGCCTGCGCGATCATCTTTTTTGTATGCTGCAGGGCGCGTGCGTTTTCGGCTTTAACTTTTACTGTTTCTACCACGCGGCGGCGTACATCAGCTCCGGTCTGGAGTCGGTGATCTTCTCGATGGCGGTGCTGTTTAACGCGTTTAACAGCATGCTGTTTTTCCGCCAGCGCCCGCACGCCAACCTGCTGCCTGCGGCAGTTTTGGGGATCGCGGGCGTGGTGGCGCTCTTCTGGCACGATCTTGTCGCCACGCGGCTCGCGCCTGAGCTGCTGATGGGCATCGGGCTGAGCGCGCTGGGAACGTTTGGTTTTTCCATCGGCAATATGATCAGCACCCGCCACCAGCGGCGCGGGCTGGAAACGCTGTCGACCAACACCTACGCCATGTTTTACGGCACGGTGATTATGGGCATGGTGGCGCTGGCGCGCGGGGATTCGTTTATGCCGGAATTTACCGCGCGCTACCTCGGCTCGCTTTTCTACCTCGCCCTTTTCGGCTCGGTCATCGCCTTCGGCGCGTACTTCACGCTGGTTGGCCGTATCGGTGCCAGCCAGGCGGCGTACAGCACGCTGCTTTTCCCGCTTGTCGCCCTGAGCCTTTCGACGGTGTACGAAGGCTACGTCTGGCACAGCAACGCGGTGATTGGCCTTGCGATGATTCTGGTCGGCAACCTGGTGATGTTTTCAAAGCCGGGAATGTTTAAAGCGTGGCCGTGGCGCAGGCGTGTGGCGTGAATAAAAAAAAGGGAGCCATCTGGCTCCCTTCTCTCAAAGTTAAAACAATTATTTGGTATCAAACATGGTGGCGTCGGTCGCCATGTCGTCGATAACCTGTTTCAGGGTATCCGCCGTCACTTTGGTATTTTCGTTGCTGACGGTTTTACCTTCGCCCTTACGCACAACTTTCATCACCGGCTTGTTGGTTGCCGCGTCGATCAGCTCGCCTTCAAAATAGAGGTTGGTTTCCATAGTACGGTGGCCGGTAGCGGCTTGCGTACCGGCAACGATCATCGCCACAGGGATAACTTCGTAGAACTGCAGGCCTTCTTTGCTGCTGTCCACGCCGGTAATTGCGCCCCGGAAGATCAGGCTGCGCGGGCCCGGTTTGCTCACCAGCGGTTTACGCTCTGCGGCGGCCGCCTTCAGCTTGGTGTTGGTATAGGCCAGCACCTGGTTCAGCGTCTGTTCGCCAATCTGGGTCGATGGTTTTGGAATTGGGTAGTAGGTCACCGGGTTATAGACCAGGCTGTCGTAGTTGCTGGTTTTAAAATTCGGATCGACCCAACGCATCACGGTTTTACCGGTAGCAGATTTAGTCTCCTGCAGGCCGGAGTAATCTTTTAAAAAGCCGGAATATTTTTCCGGGGAGGTGACTTTTGATGAACAGCCGGCAAGCGCCAGCAGGCCGGTCAAGCAGGCAGCTTTAAAAATGAGAGAAGTACGCATTAATGAATCCCTGTAATTTGCATATAAGCTCTTCAGTTATAGCAAATCGGATCTGGCTAAACCATGCGGCAAAGAAAAATAGTGCAGAAGTGGGATTTAAATCGAAATATTTCAGCACGCAGTGCTAATCAGCTGTTTGAATTTAAAGCTTTTTTATCACTCTATTTTCGGAGTGATCGTCAATACCCTCTAATAAAATTATGTTTTCACGCCAAGCATTCATGCAGTCAATTAATTATCAATAAAAAGCCGTAGCGGGAATTTTTAGCGGCGGAAAAATATCCGCCTTTTGTGCGAGGGTATCTTTTTCATTAGCAATTATTACGTCTGCATCCTGGCAAATCGGTGGATGGCGCAGACGCTTATCCACCCTACAAAACTGCAAAACGTAGCTCGGGTAAGAGTCAGCGCCACCCGACAAAATCACAAACCGTGAAACGTAGGTCGGGTCAGCGCAGCGCCACCCGGCAACATCACAAACCGTGAAACGTAGGTCGGGTAAGCGCAGCGCCACCCGACAAAATCTCACACCGTGAAACGTAGCTCGGGTAAGCGTTAGCGCCACCCGACAAAATCTCACACCTTGAAACGTAGCTCGGGTAAGCGTCAGCGCCACCCGACAACATCACAAACCGTGAAATGTAGGTCGGGTAAGCGTTAGCGCCACCCGACAAAATCTCACACCTTGAAACGTCGATCGGTTAAGCGTCAGCGCCACCCGACGTTCACTCACTCAAGGTTTACGGGCCAACATCGTTGCAAAACGTAGCTTGATACGGTTCCCTTCGGCATCGGTTTTATGCAGCTGGCCGATATCCTCGTTGTATTTCACACGCTCCCAGCCTGCGTAATAGTCACTCAGCTCGCCTTCTTTAAACGCAAACGGGAAGCCAACGGTGCACGGGAAGTCTTCGGTATCCATCGCCGCGACGATCAGGTTATAGCCGCCCGCTTTTGTGCAGCGCTGCATGTTGGCGATAAGGCCGGGAATGGCGTCGCGTTCAAGGAACATCATCACCACGGTCGACAGAATAAAGTCGTACTCGCCGTCAAACCGCAGTTCGTTCAGGTTGACGATATCGGTGCGGATATTTTTCAGCCCTTCGGCTTCGATAATCTTATTCAGATTAGCGATGCCCAACGTGTTCTTATCCCACGCCGTAACGTCAAAGCCTTTCTGGTTCAAATACAGGCTGTTGCGTCCGCCGCCGCAGCCGAGATCCAGCGCCCTGCCGGGCGGGACGATCGTCGCCGCGTTGACCACGTCGGAATGCGTTGGGGTTAAACCGTATTTTTCGCTGTAGTAGTTTTCTGAAACCTGAGTCATCACACTTCCTTCTTCTTTGCGGGCCGGGCGGTACGCACGATGAGCTTTCCCCTGATGAGCAAAATAAACGTGCGCGCCAGCAGCAGGCCGATAATCACATTAGTAAAGATAAACAGCGGCACGGCGATGGCCGAAAACAGGCCATCGTTGCTGCCGTGGCTAAGATGCAGCGCGGTGGTTGCCAGCGCCGAAATGCCGAACGAGAAGCTCCAGTACGAGGCGTTAAACGGCTGCGCCGTATACCAGCGGAACAGGCGCAGCGTAAACAGCAGCTGAAGCAGCCCGTAGCCGAAAAGCATCTTCGCGAAGAAATCCGTCTGGCCGCCGTTGACGCTGAGATAGGCGCTACAGGCCACCAGCGCCGGAGCAAGCTGAATGCCGAGCGAGGTGCGCACCGGCGCGGGCATTTCCCCGGCGCTTCGCATGCGCTGCAATATGGCTGGTTCCAGGCTGAGCCATGAAAACACGCCCGCCCCTAAAAACAAAATCCCCAGATCGTGGTAGCCCAGCGCGCCGCAGGCCATCGCGCTGATAAAGTTATTCGCCACGGTGGGCAGATACAGGCCCGGCGTGGTGGCGGTCTGCGGGAAGTTCCCCCGCCACAGTCCGGCGCTCTGCCAGGCAGCATAGCCAAGCTGCACCACCGCCCCGCACGCAAACATGCCGACGGCCAGCGGGCGAAGGTAAGGCGCAACGCCGATGGCAACCAGCATGGTTGTCGCCGGGAAAAGGCTAATAAAACTGCTCGTCAGCGGGTGCAGGATTTCGTCTTTTACCGTCTGCGGATGCCTCACCAGCCGGTATACAAATGCCAGCGCCAGCAGCAGCCACACCAGCATCGCCAGAGCCTCCAGCGCCTCGCCGATAAGCGGGCTTACCGGCCAAGTAGTCGCGGCGTAGCGCCACGCGAAGCCCATGCCGATAATGCCGAGCACCATGCCAAAGTAGCCCGCGGGCAGATTGACAATCGTCCGGGCGTCAGATTTATTCATTTTGTTTATTTTTTAAAATGTATTTTAGATGCATTTTATGCGATTCCGCAGCGGAACGCCACGCTCGCCGTTTACCTGCTACGTTTTAAGCAGGGTTTGAAAGGGGCAAACGGATGACTAAGTACGCTTTAACCGAAGATTCACAGCTTCACGACTACCTCCAGGACGGCATTAAGCAGCAGGTCAGGCTCTGGCAGATCCGCGCGCTGCGCGACTTCGGCGACGTAAAAGCCGGGCAGCTGGGCGGCTGGCTTGAATGCGAAGAAAACCTTAGCCAGCTGGGCGACTGCTGGATTTACGATCGCGAAACGCGGGTGTTTGGCGGCTCGGACGTGAAGGATAACGCGCAGATTCGCGGTGAATCTACCCTTTGCCATCAGGCGCACGTCGCCGGGAGCGCGGTGGTTGAAAACTCGCTGGTCAGCGGCGAATGCTTTATTTATGACCAGGCGCGAATTCTGGACGGCTGCCAGATCATCGCCGTGCGCGGGCTGACCGCAGACCGCGACCAGCTGCTGCAAATCTACGGCAGCGCAACCGTCACCGCCTCGCGCGTGGTGCATCAGGCGCAGATTTACGGCAACGCCACGGTCAGCAACGCGTTTATCGAACATCGTGCGGAAGTTTTTGGCAACGCCGTGCTGGAAGGCAACGAGGAAAACAATATCTGGATCTGCGACTGCGCGCGCGTTTTTGATAATGCCCGCATCGTGGCGGGCAGCGGCGATGACCAGATCCCAACCGTTCGCTACTCTTCGCAGGTGTATGGCAATGCGGTAATAGAAGGCGACTGCGTGCTGAAGCATCAGGTGTGCGTTTTCGATAACGCCGTGCTGACAGGCGGCCCGATCCTGCTCGACAACCACGTGCAGATCTACGGCAGCGCGCGCGTCACCGGCAACGTGCTTATCGAAAACAACGTCCAGATTTACGATAACGCCGTCGTAGACGGGCTGAACGATGAGCCGCTGCACGTTCGCGGCATCAAGGATATCAACGGCGAGCAGCGGGTAACGCGCACGCCGTTTTATGGCGTCTTCTGATTACTCAACAATCCGCGCGTAAATATTCTGATCGTGATACTCGCCGTTCAAATACTCCGCCTGGCGCAGGCGGCCCTCAAGCGTGAAGCCGTTGCGAACGGCGAGCCGGTTGCTGGCTTCGTTAGTTACGATGCATTTGATAACAAAGCGGCGCACGCTTCCTTCGCTGGCATATTTGGCGATAACCGCCTCCAGCGCGCGCGAAATAACCCCCTGCCCCTGACAGTCTTCGTCAAGCCAGTAGCCGATGTACGCCGTCCGGTTCGTCGGCTCGATTTGGTTGAATGAGAACACGCCAATCATCTGCTCATCGCGGTATATAAGGAACATTTTGGCGTAGCCGCGATGGTGCAAAATGTAGTTCCCCTGCACCGTTTTAAGCGAGTCGTCGCGGCTGGTGACGTACTGCGGCCACTCCATCGCCTTTTGCAGCCAGCGCTGATTTTTGCGCACCAGCTCAAATATATCGTCGACGTATTTTTCGCTCACCGAACGCAGCGTGAGGTTTTCGTCAAGGGCAATCACTTCATCCTGCCAGTTTTCAACGTCTTGCAAGGGGCTTCTCCTGGGTTTCGTGCCTGTCTTCTATAGTTAACACAGGCTTAAATAGGGGGAAAGCATATGTCTCGCGTTAAAGCAGTCGATCACCTGGTGATTTCAGTCAGCGATTTTGCGGTCTCGCGCAGGTTTTATTCCGGCCTGATGGAATTTCTGGGCTTTGAGGTGCTGGACGAGTACCCGGCGATGATGGGCTGGACGAACGGCTCCACCCGCCTTTGGATAAGCCAGGCCGACGAGCAGGGGTTGAAACATCCCTACCGCAAAGGCGACCCCGGCTTCCATCATTATGCGTGGGCGCTGCGCAGCAGGCAGGACGTGGACGAGCTGCAGGCCTGGCTCAAAGAGAATAACGTCAAGATCTTCGACCCGGCGGACGAATATTATCCGGACTACTACGCCGTGTTCTTTCTCGACCCGGACGGCATGAAGCTTGAAGGGATGTTCTATGGTGCACAGAAGTAGCGCTGCACCAGCGTAGAACCCCAGCGCCGCGCACGCGCCCGGCCTGAACCGCAAGAAACAACCGTTTCAGCAGCTAGGAAAACTGGTACAAAAGTTGCTTCATCTCTGCAAAACGAAAAGGAGGCAGAGATGAAAGCGATAATAATTGGCGGCGGCATCGGTGGGCTATCGGCGGCAATTGCGTTAAAACGGTGCGGTATCGCCACCGAAGTCTATGAGGCGGTGAAAGAGATCAGGCCCGCAGGCGCAGCGATTTCGATCTGGCCGAACGGCGTGAAGTGCCTGAACTGGCTGGGCATGAAGGAGCAGTTGCAGCGCCTTGGCGGGCAAATGGACTACATGGCCTACCGCGAATATCTGCACGGCCAAACCCTGACGCGCTTTAGCCTCGACCCGCTGGTGAAGAGCGTTGGCGAGCGCCCTTACCCCGTCGCCCGCGCCGAGCTGCAAAATATGCTGATTGATACCTACGGGCGCGAAGAGATTCAGTTCGGCAAGCGCATTGTGGAGGTGGAAGAATGTGCAGGCGGCGTTCGCGCCCGTTTCGAATGCGGGCACGTCGCCGAGGGCGATCTGCTGATTGCCGCCGACGGCACCCACTCCGTTATCCGCCCCTATGTTTTAGGGCAGCAGGCGGAAAGGCACTATGCCGGGTACGTTAACTGGAACGGCCTGGTGGAAATCGATGAATCCATCGCCCCGGCAAACCAGTGGACCACCTTCGTGGGCGAAGGCAAACGCGTATCGCTAATGCCCGTTGCCAACAGCCGCTTCTACTTTTTCTTCGACGTTCCGCTGCCGAAAGGCCTGCCCGAAGACCGCAGTACGGTGAAGGCCGACCTGACGCGCTACTTCTCCGGCTGGGCCGAGCCGGTGCAAAAACTGATTAACGCTATCAACCCTGAAACCACAAATCGCATAGAAATTCACGATATCGAGCCTTTTATGCAGCTGGTGCGCGGGCGGGTTGCGCTGCTGGGGGATTCCGGACACAGCACGACGCCGGATATCGGCCAGGGCGGCTGCGCGGCCATGGAGGATGCGGTCGTGCTGGCCATCGCCCTGCAAACCAACTCGCTGGGTGTCGAAGATGCCCTGCTCCGCTATCAGGAAAAACGCGCCTGGCGGGTGAAAGATCTGGTGCTTAAGGCCCGCAAGCGCTGCGATGTGACCCACGGCAAAGATATGGACGTGACCCACGGCTGGTATGAGGAGCTGAAAGCCGAAACCGGCGAACGCGTGCTGTCCGGCATGCGCGAAACGATTATGGGTGGCCCGCTGGAGTGAGTTGCATGTTTTTTCATTGCAATCCTGAATCCAGTTCCAGAAATGACGTCAGAAATTGACGTCATTTTTTTGTATGCTACCATGACTTCATAAACTGACATCACGGAAGGATTCATGGGCTATGACAAGGATTACCTTAGGAACAAACACCGCGTCACGTTAAAACAGATTTTTGCCAAACCAACGGCATCCAATATCAAATGGCAAGATGTTGAGATGCTCATTGTTGCTTTAGGTGGAGAGGTCAGTAACGGCAGGGGCTCGCGGGTACGTTTCTTTTTAAAGAGCAGTATCGCAAGGTTTCATCGGCCCCATCCCTCTCCCGATGCCGACAAGGGTGCCATCGTCAGCTTAAGAGAATGGTTTGAAAGTATTGGAGTAGCACCATGACGAATACACATTTAATTCCCAACACAATGGTCATCTGTGGTCAGCCGGCGCTGATTACCTGGGTTCCCGAAATCGCTCAGTTCCGCGGCAAATTTTTAGGCCTTTCCGGATATTGTGATTTTGTTTCTGACAGCGCGAAGGGACTCATGCAGGAAGGAGAGATATCGCTAAACGACTATCTTGCCGACTGTAAAGCCAGCGGAATCGACCCGTATGAACGCGAAGAGAAAGTGAAAACCTTCACCCTTCGTTACCCGGAGTCTTTTGGCGAACGCCTTGCGATTGCCGCCGCCGAACGGCGTATGTCAGTGAATAGCTACATTGTTGAGATCCTCAGCCAGCAGATGAAGCTCAAGTAATAAAAAACCCCGCGACATAACCCGCGGGGTTTTGCATTTCTAACCGCTATTTCATCACGCGGTCATCGACGTAGTTACGCTTGTCCGGTGCCGGTGGGAAGTAGTGGTACAGCCAGGTTTCGCTGATCGCTTCACCCTGGCAGCGCAGGAACATGCGCATATCAACCGGCGCCGTTGAGTCGTCGGTTGGGTACCAGTCGAACAGGATGCGATAGCCGTCGAACGGTTCGACGTAGAGGATTTCGATCTGCTTCGCCTCGCCGTTGGACAGCGTAATAACCGGCTCGATGCCTCTCGGGGCTGCGGCTTTAAGATCGCCGCCAACAAAGTCGATGGCAAAGCGGCGCGACCATTTATCCGGGAAGTGCTCGCCCGGCGCCCAGCCTTCCGGGAAGCTGCCCATGCCGGTGCGGGTGGCGTAGACACGAGCTAAATCGGTAGTGACCGGCGGCAGGCCGCTCCAGTACAGGCGATATTTAAACTCCAGCTCGTCCCCCGCTTTTACCGGCTTTTCCGGCTGCCAGAAGCAAACGATGTTATCCAGCGTTTCACCGGTGGTGGGGATTTCCATCAGGCCTACGGTGCCTTTACCCCATTTGTTGCGCGGCTCCACCCACAGGCTCGGGCGCTTGTTGTACCAGCCCATGATGTCCTGATAGTTAGCGAACTCGTGGTCGAGCTGCAGGAGGCCAAAGCCTTTCGGGTTGTTGTCGGTGTAGGCGTTGAACTGCAGCTTCTGTGGGTTATTGAGCGGGCGGGCGATCCATTCGCCGTTGCCGCGCCACATCGCCAGACGGTCAGAGTCGTGGATCTGCGGGTGAATGGTATCGCACATGCGGCGTTCATTGGTGCCGCAGGCGAACATGCTGGTCATCGGCGCGATGCCCAGCTGTTTGATGTCTTCGCGCGCGTAGAGGTGGTTGTCCACCTCCATCACCACGCGTTTTTCTTCGCAGCTGATAATGAATTTGTACGCTCCGGTGACGCTCTTGCTATCCAGCAGCGCGTAGACCACAAAGGTGGTGTCGTTTGCCTTCGGCGTTTCAAACCAGAACGCGGTGAAGTCCGGGAACTCTTCAAGCTGGTCGGTAAAGGTGTTCACCGCAAGGCCACGGGCGGACAGGCCGTATTGATAGGTGTTATCCACGGCGCGGAAGTAGCTGGCACCCAGGAAGGACACCACGTCGCGGCGGGCAATTTCCGGGGCTTTGAACGCCTTGAACCCGGCAAAGCCGAGATCCATCTGCCCTTCAAGCTGTCGAGTATCTACGCCCGCGTCGTTGTAGTTAAACAGCTCCGGGCGAAAGTGGATTTCGCGCGACTGTTGGGAAGCCGGATCGACGGAGAACATGCGCACCCGGCGGCGGAACCCCATCCCCACGTGGAAGAACTGCACGTCGAGCCTGCGGGCGTCGCCGAGGTTATTCCACAGCGAATGCGCAGCGTCGTACTGAATGGCGTTGTAGGCCTGCGGCGTCAGCTTCGCCAGGGTGTCAGGAAGCGGGCGCGGCGCACCGCTCCAGGGCTTTTTCGACAGGTCATGGGCCATCGCCTGTAACACTGAAAAGTCGAACTCGGTGGTCAGGCCGTCAGCGATACCCGATTCCGCAGCAAACGCGGTACGAGAGAAGAAAGTGGCAAGGGCCGGGGTGCCGCAGGCTGCGGCGAGAGCCATAGAGGCTTTGATAAAACGTCTGCGGTTCATGCCTGGGAAATCGTCCTTTTTTGTCGATGTATTTCGTCCCGCCCCGAGGGCAGAACTACGGCAAGATGGTGCAACCTTTACGACCGCACACTCTAGACAAAATTCATTGCTAATCCAATGCTTCTCGCCTCGGATTCGGCTTAGGGACGCAGTTTTTTTATTTGTACCGGAATGGGATGAAAAATGGGGAAGATAATGTCGGTGAAGGCGTGTCGTAGGGCGGGTAAGGCGACTTGCCGCTACCCGCTTGATTGTTTGATGGCGCTTGCGCTTATCAAACCTACGCTATGCCTCACCGAGCCCGGTTACTTGACGCTAACGTCAATCCCTGGGAAATATTTCTTCGCAAGCGCGGTTACCGTGCCGTCGGCCTTCACTTTTTCAATGGCGGCATCGAGCTGTTTCTTAGTGTCCGCATCGCCCTTACGCAGTCCAAAGCCTATGCCGCTGCCGAGGATGGTATCGTCGCTCACCGGCTTGCCGATAAAGCCAAACCCTTTGCCCTGCGGCTTGCTGAGGAACCCGGCCTGGCCCGCGGCGGACATGACCAGAGAGGCGTCGATACGCCCGTTGAGCAGGTCGCCCCACGCCATGTTCTGATCTTTATAGGACACCACCGTTACGCCCTGCTTTTCCCAATGCTCTTTGGCGTAGGTTTCCTGGATAGAACCCTGCAGAACGCCGACCGTTTTGCCCTTCAGCCCTTCCGGCGTGGCCTCAACGGCGCTGCCCGCCTTGCCCACCAGCTGCGAAGGAATGCGGTATATGGGCTGGGTAAAATCAATGCTCTTGCGCCGCTGTTCGGTAATGTTCATCGCCGAGTTAATAGCGTCAAACTTCTTCGCCATCAGGCCGGGAATTAACGCGTCAAACGAAGTTTCGACCCACGAGCATTTCAGGCTTGCGGCCTTGCAGATGGCGTTGCCCAGCTCGACGTCAAACCCTTCCAGCTCGCCCGCCGAATTACGGCTTTCAAACGGCGGGTATTCGGCCTCCAGGCCATAGCGCAGCTCGGTTGCGGCAAGCCCGGAAAAAGTAGTGAACATCCCAACGACCAGACTCAGTGCATGGATTTTTTTCATTGCGGTAGCTCCCAATCAACGTGGCTTAACCTGGCAAAGCGCCCGTGCGCCCGCCCGCAGTGTGGCTTCATCTTTGGCAAACGACAGGCGAATCAGCCTGTTGTCCGTGCCGTCGGTATAAAACGCGGAGAGCGGTATCGTCGCCACGCCATATTCGGTAATCAAACGCTTCACCATTTCGCCGTCTGATTCATCGCTGAAATGCGCATAGCTTGCAAGCAGGAAAAACGAACCGGCGCTCGGCAGCAGCTTAAACGGTGAATCCGCGAGCAGATTTTGCATCAGGTCGCGCTTGCGCTGGTAAAACGCCGCCAGCGACAGATAGGTTTGCGGGTCCGTCATGTAGTCCGCAAACGCGTACTGCATAGGAGTATCGGCAGAAAACATCAAAAACTGATGCACCTTGCAAATTTCGTCCATCAGCGCCGCCGGGGCCAGGCAGTAGCCCACGCGCCAGCCCGTCACGTGGAAGGTTTTGCCGAACGAGGAAACGATAACGCTGCGTTCCGCAAGCAGCGGGTGCGTCACCATGCCGTGGTGGCGCTGGCCGTCAAAAACGATGTGTTCGTACACTTCATCCGAGAGAATAACGATATCCGTATTGCGCGTTAACGCCGCCAGCATGTCCAAATCCCGGGCGTTAAACACCTGCCCGCTCGGGTTGTGCGGCGTGTTGATGATGATCATCCGCGTGCGGGGCGTAATCGCCGCGCGCACCTCGTCCCAGTCAACGGTAAAGTTCGGCAGCGCGAGCTTGAGCGCAACGGGCTTTGCCCCCTGTAAGCGCACAATCGGCGCATAGCTGTCGAACGAGGGTTCAAAGTAGATTACTTCGTCGCCGGGATGCACCAGGCCGCTAATCGCCGAGTACAGCCCTTCGCTCGCGCTTGCGGTGATCAGCACTTCGTCGCTTACGTCGTAGCGCGCGCCGTACAGCGTTTCTACCTTCTCGGCAATCAGGGTTTTCAGCGGTGCCAGGCCGGTCATCGCCGCGTACTGGTTATGATTATCCTGCATGGCTTTGGTGACGCCCGCCACCAGCTTCGGGTCGGGGGAAAAGTTCGGCGCGCCCTGGGAAAGGTTGATGGCGTTATGCTGCGCCGAGAGCTGGCCGATAACGGTAAAAATGGTGGTTCCCACGTCGGGCAATTTAGAACGATGTTGAACCGGGGTATGCATTGTCATGGCCGCTCCTGTTGCGTCTCGATTTGCATAACTATTCAATAGCGAGTCGATTGCCACGACAAACGAATTGTTGTCATAATAGCCATGCAAAAAATGCATGGCTCAGCGGAGAGCAACATCTATGGCGCGGCGTAATTTCCCCCTCAATACTATCGATGCGTTTCTGGTCACGGCGCGGCATTTAAATCTGACGCGTGCTGCCAAAGAGCTTTGCCTGACCCAGGGTGCGGTAAGCCGCAAGATTGCCGCGCTTGAGGAGTGGCTAGGGTTTGCGCTGTTTGAACGCCACGCGCGCGGCCTGCACCTTACGCCGCAGGGAAGCGCCCTGCTGCCGGACATGCAGCACGCTTTTGAGAACCTGCTGGACGTGGCCGAGCGGGCAAGCCATAAGCCAAGCGTTATCCGCCTCAAGGCACCTACCTGTGCGATGCGCTGGCTGGTGCCGAGGCTGATTGAGCTTGAGCAGAGCGCGCCGGATATCCAGGTGGCGCTGACCACCACCGTCGAGCACGGCATCAATTTCAAAAACGAGCCTTACGACGCGGCGATTGTTTTTGGCCCGCATGCCCGTGCCGGCACGTTGCTTTTTGAAGAGATCCTCACGCCGGTTATCGGCCGCAGCCTGCTGGTAAACGGCGAGCTGCCCGCAGACGCGCTGCAACGTTTAACCTTTCTGCACCCGACGCGGGACCGCACCGACTGGTCGCTGTGGCTGGAAAATTATCCTGCGCCCCGCCCCGCAATGCTCAAAAATCAGCATTTCGACACCATGGATTTAGCCATCAGCGCCGCGATTCAAGGCTTTGGCATTGCGATTGCCGATGAAACGCTGGTTGCCGAGGATTTACGCACCGGCAGGCTGGTGCGCCCGTTTGCGCACAGCGTGAAAACCGGGGCAAGCTACCGCCTGTCGGTTCGCGAAGGAAGCGACGGCGCGGCGGGTCTCGACGCGTTCTGCGCAAGCCTGCTTAGGCTTGGGTGACGCGCCACTTTTCCACCGGCCTGCGCGGCGGGCGTTTCACGAGCGGCACCACCTTCAGCGTCGCTTCGGCGAAATCATTATGATGAGTGGTAAAACTGCCGATTTTATAGGGCGTTGGCGTGTCCCGTAGCCAGGTGCCGCTGATGGTCAGCAGGTAATCGTCCCGGTTTTCGACCAGCACGCCCGCCACATCACCCAGCACGCCGTGCAGGAAAGCTTCGGCGGCCGCTACGCCCGGTAAAATTTTCGACAGGTTGGTGGTCTGCAAATCGGCGTTTACCCGCGTTATCAGCGCCTGTATTTGCGCCCCCGCCTCGCGAATATCTTCATCAGATTCCATCAGCGCCACGGTTAAAGTGACAAACGCCCCCGGGTTAGCGGGGCCGTAGAGCATCACCCCTTCCCCGGCGGGAACCATCGGCTGATACTCGCGAACGTTGTGAAATTCTTGCAGATGATAAGACAGGCGCGCCTGGCCCGCGTCGTTCTCATCCATAGCCAGCACGACGAGATAAGGCTCGTTGTACGGATCCAGACCATCTGACGTTTGGCGCAGCTTAAGCGCTGACAATACGATGGCAATATTGTCATTGGAGGGATCGAAATTCATGGTGACCTCAGGTTGTATTGGAAGTCACGCCACCTTACGCCCGCCTGACGCTGACCGGACATAACCTTTAAACAGGTGAGAACTTGTGATGTTTTTTACGAATAATTCAGTGCCGGGGCCGTCATTGGCAATCACGCATTAGCCGACGCCCGCTATTAATTAATTTATGTTGCGAAAAGTCTTAGCTAGCAAAATAAGTTTCAGGCTTCACTCACACATCATTAAGCAAGTAAAAAAACTTGACGCAAACCGACCGGTAACTACACTGGACAGCATAATAATAAATTACCTCTGCAATAAAAACTCGCCTTTAAAAGCGTGTTCCCCGCACGACACTATTAGTCACCTAAGCGTTAAGAATATATCATTTATAATGACTTGTGATTTCAAAGGACAATTTATGAAATTATGGAATAAAACTCTGCTGGCCTCCGCAATTTGCCTGTTCCTCGCCGGCTGTGACGACTCATCTAAAGTCGATGCTAATCTCGATAAGGCCAAAGATAATGCCGCACAGATCAAAGACGCCGCCGCTGATAAAGCCTCTGTGATAAAAGATGATGCGGAAAAGCACATCGATGCCGTTAAGCAAGAGGCCGACCAGCAGGCGAAACAGCTCACCGAAAAGGCTGACCAGCTCAAGGCCGAAGCGGACAAGAAAGCCGATGCCATCGCCCAGCAGGCGGACAGCAAGGCCGAAGCCGTAAAGGCTGATGCCAAACAACAAAGCGATCGAATTGTTGAGCAGGCAAAACAAATTAAAGCCGACGCCATCTCCGGCGCAAACACGCTCTCATCGGACGCCGCCGTGAAGGCCAAAGAAATCAAAGACAGCATCAAGCCTGCCGATAATAGCGCGCCGGCAGGCGGCGCAGCACCGCAGAATAAATAGTTTTCGCAAGGGGCATGACGCCCCTTTCTTGTTTTCAGAAGGAAGCCTCATGGAATATTATGCCATTGTCCTTGCCAAATTTATTATTGGCTTCGTTGTCGTCATCTCCCATTTAAATTTTTCCGGTAAAACCCAGCTCTCGCAAATGACGCCGGTGGACTTTATTGGCAACTTTGTGCTGGGGGGCATCATCGGCGGTGTGATATACAGCGACGCCATACCGATGCATCAGTATATTTTGGTCTTATTTATCGGCGTCTGTCTTATATCTTTGCTGAACTGGGCGAGCAAACACCTGTGGTTTTTCCGCTCTTTTACCATCGGTGAGCCTATCGCCATCATCAAAGACGGCAAATTTTTAATGGGAAACATCTTACGCAGGCGAAATAAGATCGACATCATCAACGTCGCTTCCCAGCTTCACTCGCAGGGCATTCATTCCTTTCAGGAAATACGCTATGCCCAGATTGAGCCAAGCGGCTCGCTTTCCGTGGTTTGTGAAGGCGGGAAAATGCCCTCCATCATTCTGATAAAAGACGGTCGTCCAAGGTTTAACGAGCTAAGCGGGATCGGCAAGGATGAAGAGTGGTTACAGGCCAAGATGGAGGCGCTGGATATTAAGCCAGAAGAGATTTTCATCGCCGAATTTTGGGACGGCACGCTGACCTTTATTTTGAAAGACGGCGAGGTAAAGCGGGAACCGAACGGCTAACTCGTCCCTGAGTTAACTTCGCAGCAAACTACCTGCATAACGTGACGATTGGGTACGGCCGTACCCAACGCCTACCCTAACCGAACATGATGTTTCATCACGCGCTTAAAGAGCTGCATCCGCAGGCGCATAAACCGGTTGATGATGGCAAATTTTGCCTTTTTATCCACGCCCAGCAGCATCGTTCTGTCCCGTCGGCGGGTGCAGGCGGGCCAGCGGATCGCCCCCTCAAGCCGGTCGCTTTGCGATGTCACTTTGCGCGCAAAATCTGCCCAGTAGTCGCAAATCTTTGCCGAGAAATCTAAATCAACCTGCGTCACATACTCGCTCGCGGGCGGCGTGAGCGGCAGCGTGTTGAACACGTAGGGCACTTCGTTGCCGTGCCAGGTGCCGTTGGGATACGCCTTGTGCTCCGCCTGGGCAACATAGTCAAAGTAGTAGCGCCAGCAGGGCTGGTTGATACGCTGCTGTGCCTGCATCACCACAAATCCCATGGTGGTAAACGCCATATCGCGGCAGACCTGCCGACCGAGTTCGACATCGCCCTTCACGCCGGGGTATAGCAGGCGAATCAGCCCCAGCCCAAGGCGTTTTTCGCGCCTGAGCAGCTCGATTTGCCCGGCGAGATCGATACCGAAGTAGCTCAGCACGCTGGCCTCGTCGCTGTTGCTGCCGATCATTACCGGCATCGCGTGCTGCCTGCCCGCGAAGAAAACGTCGAGCATGGGCTCCGGCAGAACGCGGTCGCCGCATATCGGCGCGGGGCCAACGTTCTGCGGCGCTTCCAGCGGCCAGAACGCGTCGGCGGGCAGCTCGCGCAGCTGCTCCGCGCTGGCATCCTCCAGCCCAAAGTGGCGGGCTAGGGAAACGCCCTTTTTCAGCGCCTGATTGCGCTCGACGTCCGGCAACGTATACGCGCTCTGAACAATCGCCTTGTGGAACAGGCCACCGGCGAGAGGCGAAGCCATCAGCGAAAGCACGCTGCGCGCCCCGGCCGATTCGCCGAACAGCGTGACCCGGCTCGGATCGCCGCCAAACGCGGCAATGTTCTCCTGCACCCACTTCAGCGCTGCGATTTGGTCAAGCAGGGCAAAGTTATGCAGCGGCCCATCGGGATCTTCGTTTTCCAGCGCCGGGTGGGCGAAAAACCCCAGGTGCCCGAGGCGATAGTTGATGGACACCAGCACCACGCCGCGCGCGGCGAACGCGCATCCGTCATAGGGTGTCAGGCCACCGGCCCCGATGGTGAAGCCGCCGCCGTGCAGCCAGACCATAACCGGCAGCGGCTCGTCGGCACGGCCGTCGGGCGCCCAGACGTTTAAGTAGAGGCAGTCTTCGGAGAACTGGCCCGGATCGCCGCCGCCTACCGCCTTGCAGTATTCGAGGCTTTGCCAGCTTGCGGGGGAAAATGTTGTGGCGGACCTAACGCCCTCCCAGCCTGCCGGGGGACGCGGCGCGCGCCAGCGTAGATTACCGACCGGCGGCGCGGCGAAGGGAATGCCGCGAAAGATGCTGCAGTTCCCTTCCCTTGTTCCGACGAGTTCGCCCTGAGCGACCCTGACCGTCGGCATTTCTGGCTCTTCCATCTGCTGTTCCTTGTTAACGACACCCCAGCAGAGTAACGCTTTCAGAGCAGACCGCAACGCCGTTTGCTGCGATCCTCCGCCTGCTGGTACAGATCGAACTCATTGGCGACCGGTGCGCCAAGCGCTTCTTCAAAGGCTTCCTGGCTGGCGTGGCCGTGGCTGCGCGCCCCGCCGTCGCTTCCCAGATTGGACTGAAATATCCCCGCCGCGCTCACCGGCAGGAAATCTTCGTAGGTGATGGGCTGTGCGACCAGCCAGCCGCGTTCGATAAGCGGCTGAGGATCGTCCCCCGGCCCGATTCCCGCGCGGTGCATCTCGCCGGTTGGCGTCAGGCGGTAACGGAAATAGGCCAGCGCCTGGCGGCGCATAAGGGTGTCGCTGTCCGGCAGGCGGCTAAAGGCTTCCTGAAGCCTCTGCTGGTGGCTGAGGTTATCTTTGCCGCTGCCCGCCGCGAGCAGCAGCTCGTCGTACAGGGCGCGACCTTTCGGCGTCAGCGCCACGCCGCGCTGCTCTATCTCGCCGAAGCGCGCAGTATGGGTGCCGTGGTGCTCGCCGGCAAACAGAATAGGCTCTTCCAGCGCCTTAAAGCTGGTCTGGCGCAGAAGAATGGGAAACTCGCGGCGCGGCGGGCCTTCGATGATCGCTTTCGGCGTTATGCCGTATTCCGGCATCAGCGCCTGCACGCGGTCGATATCCAGCGTGCGCGGCGTGAGGTGGTTGATGTGGCAGCCCCGGAAGCAAACGACGTCGGCAATCAGGCGATGCTGGTCATGAAACGCCTGGTAGGTCTGCGCATCCACCGTGGCGTGGCTGTGCCAGCGGAACGTCTCTAAGGCAGCGCGCACAAACTCGTCGGCCTGCGCCGCGCTAAAGCCGCCCTGTTTGTCATACACGTCGAGCAGCGCCCGGCAGCGCGGGGTGAAAATATCGCGCCGGGCCAGAATCGACGCCGCCTTTCTGCGCAGCGCTTCGTCCTCGATAAGCTCCAGGCGCAGCAAAGAGGTGAAAACGCGGAACGGATTGCAGGCAAGCGCGGTGTCGTCAACCGGGCGAAACGCGGTGGAGTGCACCGGCACGCCCGCCTGCGAGAGATCGTAGTAGCCGACCGGCTGCATGCCCATTACGGCGAATATGCGCCGCAGCGTGAACAGCTCCTCGGGCTTGCCGACGCGGATCGCGCCGTGGCGCTCGACGTTAAGTCTTGCCAGCTCGTCGGCGTTTTCTAACCGCTGATGCAGGGCCGGGTCGTTTTCCAGCACCGCGAGGTTTACGTCCGCAACCAGATCGAGCAGCGTCCCGTACTGCGGCACCTCTTGCTGGTACATCGTCGACATTGCCTGCGAAAATTTTTCCCGAATCTCATCAGCCGTGATGTTGTTCGCCATGATGTCGTGTCTCCAGTGGATATTGCTGAAAGCGTAGAGTCTGGCGGGCCAGTCAGGGCGAAGAATTTTCGTTTTGTGATCTGCTTTACAGCGCTGGCAAAGTGGTAATGGTAAGTGCTTTATCGATAACCCAAAGTTATGTTAATAGCGCGATAAATTCACTTTAATTTAACATTTCAGTAACTGAAACTGGCTTCGGCGATACCAAAAAATCTACGCCTCTCCCCTACAAACTGGAGCCAGCTATGTCATCAATTTGGCAGCCCCGCGAGCTTGTCCATCGCGATTACGATTCTCACCCGCCGGCCTTTGCGCCGGGGTACAAAACCAGCGTGCTGCGCTCGCCGCGCAACGCCCTTATCTCGTTGCAAAATTCCCTGTCGGAAATCACCGGCCCGATTTTTGGCGAGAAGGATTTAGATCCGCTGGATAACGATCTGATCATGAATTACGCCAAAGACGGCCTGCCGATTGGCGAACGCATTATCGTTCACGGCTACGTCCGCGACGGCTTTGGCCGCCCGATGAAAAACACGCTGGTCGAAGTGTGGCAGGCCAACGCCGGTGGCCGCTATCGCCACAAGAAAGACAAATATCTTGCGCCGATTGACCCCAACTTCGGCGGCTGCGGGCGCGTGCTGACCGACGAAAACGGCTACTATTTCTTCCGTACCATCAAGCCCGGCCCTTATCCGTGGCGCAACCAGGCGAGCGACTGGCGTCCGTCGCACATTCACTTTTCGCTGTCGGGCGAAGCGTTCGGCCAGCGCCTGATCACCCAGATGTATTTCGAAGGCGACCCGCTCATCAAGCAATGCCCGATCGTGAAAACCATCAACAATGACGACGCCATCCGCACGCTGATTGCCGAGCTGGACACCCACGCCGCCATCCCGCTGGACTGCCTCGCCTACCGCTTCGACCTCGTTCTGCGCGGGCAGCGCGCCACGCTGTTTGAAAACCGGACTCAGGGAGCCGCCAACAAATGAAAGATTACCTGCGCGAAACCGCCTCCCAGACGGCGGGCCCGTATGTGCACATTGGCCTTGCGCCGAACGCCGCCGGGTTCAACATTTTCGAAACCAACTTCAGCCACGTGCTGACCAACTCCCACACCGAAGGCGAACGCATTATCGTTGAGGGCCGGGTTTTCGACGGTTCCGGCACGCCGGTGCGCGACGTGCTGCTGGAGGTCTGGCAGGCCAACGCCGCCGGGCGCTATAACCACCCGGCCGACCGGCAGCAGGACAAAAAGCTTGATGAGGATTTTCGCGGCTGGGGGCGCACCTGCTCGGACTTCGACAGCGGCGTCTGGCGCTTCGACACCATCAAGCCCGGCTCCGTGGTTGGCCGCGACGGCAGAATGATGGCCCCGCACCTGAACCTGTGGATCGTGGCGCGCGGGATTAACATCGGCCTGAACACCCGTATGTATTTCTCCGACGAACAGGCCGCGAACGAGCAGGACCCGGTGCTAAATCTCATCGAATGGGAGGTGCGCCGCAATACGCTGATCGGCAGGCGCGAGCGGCGCGGCGAAGACGTGGTTTATACCTTCGACATCTATTTGCAGGGCGAGAAGGAAACGGTGTTTTTTGACGTTTAAATTCCCCTGCCTCTGGCGCTACGTAGATCGGCTAAACGTGGCGCCAGCCGACAATGTTGCTAAAGTAGTTAAAATGTTAATATTATTTTGCTAGCAAGTTATCATAATTAAACAACTTACCTTGTCACCGCGGCCCGTCTGTTTTTAACATCGCCTATGGAAAAAAATGGTCTCTTCAGTCAGCGCATTCGCTTGCGCCATCTTCACACCTTCGTGGCCGTCGCTCAGCAGGGGACGCTGGGGCGAGCGGCTGAAACCCTCAATCTGAGCCAGCCCGCGCTCTCCAAAACGCTTAACGAGCTGGAGCAGCTTACCGGCACGCGCCTGTTCGACCGGGGGCGGTTAGGGGCACAGCTGACGCTAATGGGCGAGCAGTTTCTGACGCACGCCGTCAAGGTGCTCGACGCCCTGAACCATGCCGGGCAGTCGCTTAGCCGCAAAGACGGGCAAACGTCGACCGTGGTGCGCATTGGCGCCCTGCCAACCGCCGCGCTGGGAATATTACCCACGGTTATCGGCGAGTTTCACAAGCAGCAAAGCGACGTCACGCTGCAGGTCGGCACCATGAATAACACCATGCTGCTGGCGGGGCTGAAGTCCGGGGAGCTGGATCTGGGCATCGGGCGCATGTCCGACCCGGAGCTGATGACCGGGCTTAATTACGAGCTGCTGTTCCTCGAATCGCTGAAGCTGGTGGTGCGCCCTAATCACCCCCTATTGCAGGAAAATATCACCCTGAGCCGGGTGATGGAGTGGCCGGTGGTGGTTTCGCCGAAGGGCACGATTCCGCGGGCGAACGCCGAAACGCTGCTGGCAAGCCAGGGCTGCAAGCTTCCGGCGACCTGCATCGAAACGCTTTCGGCCTCGCTTTCCCGCCAGCTAACGGTGGATTACAACTACGTGTGGTTTGTGCCGTCGGGGGCGGTGAAGGAGGATTTGCGCCAGGGCACGCTGACCGCCCTGCCCATCGCCACCCAGGGCGCGGGCGAGCCGATTGGGATCCTCACCAGGGTGGACGCCAACCTGTCGCCGGGAGCGCAGATTTTATTGGCTTCTATTCGTAAGTCGATGCCGGGCTGAAGGGAGGAATGCGGCCTGTATCTCTAGCCGACCCGCCGCAAATGTTGGATGGCGCTGCGCTTATCCAACCTACATTCCACCACCGCAGTTTGTAGGGCGGGTAAGCCTGCACCACCCGCCGCGAATGTTGGATGGCGTTGCGCTTATCCAACCTACATTCCTCCGCCGCAGTTTGTAGTGCGGGTAAACTTGCGCAATCGCCGCAAATGTTGGATGGCGCTGCGCTTATCCAACCTACATTCCATCGCCGCAGTTAATAGTGTGGGTAAGCTTGCGCCACCCGCCGAAAATGTTGAATGGCGCTGCGCTTATCCAACCTACATTCCTCCGCCGCAGTTTGTAGGGAGGGTAAGCCTGCGCCACCCGCCGCAAATGTTGGATGGCGCTGCGCTTATCCAACCTACATTACACCGCCGCAGTTTGTAGGGCGGGTAAGCCTGCGCCACCCGCCGCAAATGTTGGATGGCGCTGCGCTTATCCAACCTACATTCCTCCGCCGCAGTTAATAGTGTGGGTAAGCTTGCGCCACCCGCCGCAAATGTTGGATGGCGCTGCGCTTATCCAACCTACATTCCACCGCCGCAGTTTGTAGGGCGGGTAAGCCTGCGCCACCCGCCGCAAATGTTGGATGGCGCTGCGCTTATCCAACCTACATTCACCGCCGCAGTTTGTAGGGTGGGTAAGCCTGCGCCACCCGCCGCGCTTAATTATGGCTGTCCATCTCGTCAAAAACCTGCTGCGCAAGGTGCATGGTGGCGTTGGCCGCCGGTAGCCCGCAGTACAGGGCCGAATGCATAATCAGCTCCTTCAACTCGTCCCGCGTTACGCCGTTGTTAAACGCCGCGCGCAGGTGCATTTTCAGCTCCGCCTCACGGTTTAGCGCAATCAGCATCGCGATGGTGATCATGCTGCGCGTGTGGCGCTCGAGGCCGGGACGCGTCCAGATATCGCCCCAGGCGTAGCGGGTGATGAAGTTCTGAAACTCATCGTTTAGCGGGGTTATCTGCGTTAACGTGCGGTCAACGTGGGCGTCGCCGAGCACAGCGCGGCGCACCTCCATCCCCTGGCTATAGCGTTCGTCATCCTTCATGATTTTTGCTCCTGCTGCTGAAAAAAGTTAACCAGCGCGGCGGTAAACTCCGGCGCGGCTTCAATGTTGGCAAGATGGGAGGCCGGAAGAATTTCCAGCCGCGAGTCCGGGATCTGGGCCTGCATAAATTCGCCGTCCGCCACCATGGTGACCGGGTCATGGCGACCGGCTAAAATCAGCACCGGCAGGGTTATCGCATCAATTTCCGCCCGCAGGTCTGCGGCAGCCAGCGCTTCACAGCACGCGGCGTAGCCTTCGGCATCGGTCTGGCTCAGGCCTGCAATCAGCGCATCGACCTGCTTTTTATGGCCGTGCGCGTAACCGTCCGTAAACCAGCGCGAAGCGGCGCCAGACGCCACGGAGGACATGCCCTCGCCCCGCACCGCGCGGGCGCGGCTTAGCCAGCCCGACTGTTCGCCGATCTTCGCCGCGCTGTTTGCTATCGTCACCGACAGGAAGCGCTCCGGCGCAAAACGCGCCAGCCACAGGCCCGTCAGGCCGCCCATCGAAATGCCGCAGAAATGCGCCTGCTGTATACCGGCGTCGTCCATCACGCTGATGACGTCTTCCGCCAGCTGCGGCAGCGTGGTTTTGTCGTTTTTGAGCGTGCGTCCGTGGCCGTGTGCGTCGTAGCGCAGCACGCGAAAATGCTCCAGCAGCCCGGCCATCTGCGGTTCCCACATCGCAAGCGACGTGCCCAGCGAGTTCGACAGCACCACGACGGGTGCGCCCGTTCGCCCTTCAAGCTGATAGTGAATACTCATGAATGCTCCTGCGGTGGCTGCCCGACGCGCGCCAGCACCTGGTCGATAAAGCGCTCGGCGCTGCCGGTGGCGTGCTGCGGGTCAAGCAGATCGGTGATTTGCGACGCGGAAAGATGCGCCGTAACGTCATCGTTATGTAGCAGCAGCTTTTCCAGCGGCTGCTTTTCATCAAGCGCGCGGTGGCACAGCCGTTCAACGAGATGGTGCGCGGGCTGCTTGCCGATGTGCTGAGCAAGAGCAAGGGTGACCGATTCCGCCATGATCAGGCCGTGGGTCATATCCAGATCGGCGCGCATTTTTTCGATATTGACCTGCATGCCGCCGACGAGCTCGAGGCTGGTTTGCATCACGCCGCCCGCCAGCATAATCAGCTCCGGCAGCGTTTCCCATTCGGCCTGCCAGCCGCCGAGCGCCCGCTCGTGCTGCTGGATCTGGCTGGCATACATCGTGGACATCAGGCCGGGAATGCGGGTAACGGCGGTGAGCACCGCCGCGCAGCCCACCGGATTACGCTTATGCGGCATGGTTGACGAGCCGCCTCGCCCTTCGGCCACGGGTTCGCCCACTTCGGCGACCTCCGTTTGCATCAGCAGCGCGAAGTCACCGGCGAACTTGCCCAGCGTGCCGCTCACGCCCGCAAACCAGCCCGCGACTTCCAGCAGGCGGTCGCGCTGGCCGTGCCACGGCGTATTTGCCGGGGCAAGGTTTAGCTCCTGCGCCAGGGCTTTGGTAACCGCCGCGCCCTGCTCTTTGAGCGACGCGAGCGTGCCGGAAGCGCCGCCAAATTGCAGCGTCAGCGCGCGGGGTTTGAGTTCGTTTAGACGCTCCTGCCAGCGCAGCAGCGCGTCGAGCGTACCGGCAAGCTTCAGGCCAAAGGTGATGGGCAGCGCGTGCTGCATCCAGGTGCGTCCGGGCATCACGCTGTGCCGGTAACGCCGCGCCTGCTCGGAGAAGGTTTGAATCAAACCGGAAATGAGCGTTTCGGAAACCACCAGCGCGGCGCGGATTTGCAGCACCATTCCCGTGTCGATGGCGTCCTGGCTTGTTGCGCCCCAGTGAACGTAGCGCGCCGCCTGCTCGTCCTCGCGCTTCACGTTTGCGGTGAGCTGCTTAACCAGCGGAATAGCCAGGTTCCCGGCGTTCGCGGCGGCCTGCGCCAGCGATTCGGCATCGAGCCTGTCCGCACGGCACTGCCCGACGATGGCGCTAACCGCCGATCCCGGGATCGCGCCGCATTTTGCCAGCGCCCTGGCGAGCGCGGCCTCAAAATCCAGCATCCCCTGTAGCGTGCGCTCGTCGCTAAAGATCTCCGTCAGCGCCGAACCGCGTAACAGCGGGGTATACAGTGCCATGCCTGCTCCTTAAACGCGTTCAATAATCAGTGCAATGCCCTGGCCCACGCCGATGCACATGGTGCAGAGCGCGTAGCGCCCGCCTGTGCGTTTTAGCTGGTACGCCGCCGCCATCGTCAGACGCCCGCCCGATGCGCCAAGCGGATGCCCAAGTGCGATGGCACCGCCGTTCGGATTAACGTGCTCCGCGTCGTCCGGCAGCCCCAGGTCGCGCATCACGGCCAGCGCCTGGGCGGCGAAAGCCTCGTTTAATTCAATCACATCCATCTGTCCGAGCGTTAATCCAGTTTGTGCCAGCACTTTGCGCACCGCCGGAGCCGGGCCGAAGCCCATAATGCGCGGCGCAACGCCCGCCGTTGCGACACCCACCACGCGCGCCAGCGGCTGCAGGCCATGGGTATTTAGCGCCTGCTCGCCCGCCAGCAGCAGCGCGCACGCGCCGTCGTTGACGCCGGACGCGTTGCCCGCCGTCACGCTGCCGTTTGCACCCACCACGCCTTTCAGCCTGGACAGTGCTTCCAGCGACGTTGATCGCGGGTGTTCGTCGCGGTCGAACAGCAGCGGATCGCCCTTGCGCTGCGGAATCGTAACGGGGATCAGCTCGTCGGCAAAGATGCCCATTTCCTGAGCGCGGGCGGTGCGGAGCTGGCTGCGTAGCGCGAAGGCGTCCTGGTCAGCCCGGCTGATGTTGAAATCCGTCGCCACGTTTTCGGCGGTTTCCGGCATGGAATCCACGCCGTAGCGCGCCTTCATCAGCGGGTTGATAAAGCGCCAGCCGATGGTGGTGTCTTCCATTTTCATGCTGCGGCTGAACGCGCTTTCCGCCTTGCCCATCACGAACGGCGCGCGGGACATGCTTTCTACGCCGCCCGCAATCATCAGTTCGGTTTCGCCGCTTTTTATTGCGCGAGCGGCAACGCCCAGGGCATCAAGGCTTGAGCCGCACAGGCGGTTGATGGTGCTGCCCGGCACGCTTTCCGGCAGGCCCGCCAACAGCAGCGCCATGCGCGCCACGTTGCGGTTGTCCTCCCCCGCCTGGTTGGCACAGCCGTAAATCACGTCGTCAACGCGCGACCAGTCAAGATTAGGATGACGTTCCAGCAGCGCTTTTAGCGGCAGTGCGGCGAGGTCGTCGCTGCGAAGGGAAGAAAGTGTACCGCCGTAGCGGCCAAACGGAGTACGCACTGCATCGCAGATAAATGCCTGATTCATCTTAGTTCCTTACGCGCTTTCTGCCAGTTGTTCGAAGCCGAGCTTGACCGGAGTGATCCGCTGTAGCTCTTCAAAAGAGAGGCCGTTGAAGATTTCCCGCACCACCGGGGCACCGTCAATAATGTCGATAACGGCGAGATCGGTATAAATGCGGCTGACGCAGCCGACGCCGGTGAGCGGATAGGTGCAGGCTTTAACGAGCTTGCTTTCGCCGTCGCGGGTCAGGTGGTCCATCATCACGAATACCTGGCGCGCGCCGATGGCGAGATCCATCGCGCCGCCGACGGCGGGAATGGCATCCGGCGCGCCGGTGCTCCAGTTGGCGAGATCGCCCGCTGCGGAAACCTGATACGCGCCCAGCACGCAGATATCAAGGTGGCCACCGCGCATCATCGCGAAGGAGTCGCCGTGATGAAAATAGCAGCCGCCGGTAAGCAGCGTGACGTGCTCTTTGCCCGCGTTAATCAGCTCCGGATCTTCTTCCCCCGGGAGCGGTTTAGGCCCCATGCCGAGCAGGCCGTTTTCGCTATGCAGGAAGATTTCTTTATCCGCAGGCAGGTAGTTTGCGATGCGGGTCGGCAGGCCGATGCCCAGGTTGACGTAAGCCCCTTCCGGGATGTCGCGCGCCACGCGCTGCGCCATTTCGTCACGAGTGAGTTTTTTCATCTTTGGGCTCCTTATGCGCTCTGGGCGAGGTCGGTCGGCGTTTCCAGCGAAACGACGCGCTGCACGAAGATCCCCGGCGTGATGACGTTTTCCGGGTCGAGATCGCCAAGCGTGACCAGGCGGCTGACCTCGGCAATCGTCGTGGCGGCGGCCGTGGCCATAATTGGCCCAAAGTTGCGCGCCGCCTTGCGGTAGACCAGGTTGCCCCAGCGGTCGCCCTCATGGGCTTTGATCAGCGCGAAGTCGGCCTTTAGCGGGTATTCAAGAACGTAGTGGCGGCCGTCGATTTCACGGATTTCTTTCCCCTCGGCCAGCGGCGTGCCGTAGCCCGTCGGGGTGAAAATTGCGCCAAGGCCAGCCCCGGCGGCCTGAATGCGCGCCGCGAGATTGCCCTGCGGCACCAGCTCAAGCTCGACTTTGCCACGGCGGTAGAGGTCGTCAAAAATCTGCGAGTCAACCTGGCGCGGGAACGAGCAGACCATTTTGCGCACGCGTCCGGCCTTCAGGAGCGCCGCCAGCCCCACTTCGCCGTTGCCCGCGTTGTTGTTGATGATGGTAAGGTCGCTCGCGCCCTGGGCAATCAGCGCGTCTATCAGCGCCGTGGGCTGCCCGGCGGTGCCAAAACCGCCGATCATGATGGTGGCACCGTCGTGAATTCCCGCGACGGCTTCCTCAAGCGTTGCCACGCTTTTATCGATCATCACTTGCTCCTTGATGTGCGGATATCGCACAAGTTTGCGTTCTTCGCACAAAATGTGACCCGCTTAACGAAGCTGGTCAAGGGCGATAATCGAAATATGGTGCGATAATCGAACATCATGTATGTTTGTCTTCAGAATGTGATCGATGACGAAAAATCGGGAGAGGAAGATGGAATTGCAGCGCGATGAACTGCCCGCGGGCGACGGCGATCCGTTTAAGGGCGACCCTAATTTTATGGCTTCGCTGGCGCGCGGTCTTGAGGTCATTCAGGCATTTACGCCGCAGCGGCGGCAGCTTTCCATTTCACAGATCAGCCAGAAAACCGGCATTCCGCGCGCGGCGGTGCGGCGCTGTCTGTATACGCTCGGCAAGCTCGGCTTTGTTTACGCTGAGGACGGCAAAAACTTCCAGCTGCGCCCGCGCATTTTGTCGCTCGGGCATGCTTATCTGGCTTCAACGCCGCTGGCAAAATCCACCCAGCCGGTGCTGAAACATTTAAGCGAGATGCTTAACGAGTCGTGCTCGATTGCCACGCTCGACGGTGACGATATTCTGTACATCGCGCGCGCGTCCAGCTCGCGAATTATGACGATCGATTTGGATATCGGCAGCCGCCTGCCCGCCTGGTCAACGTCGATGGGCCGCGTGCTGCTGAGCTATCTGCCGGAAGAGCAGCTGACGGATTTTCTGGGGCGCATCACGATGATTCGCTACACGCCGCAAACCGTGGATTCTGTGGCTAAGCTACGTGAGGAGCTAAAGCGCGTGCGCCAGCAGGGCTACGCGCTTAACGATCAGGAATTGGAAATGGGGCTGCGGTCAATTGCGGTGCCGCTGGTTAACCCGGAGGGCGCGGTGGTGGCGGCGCTAAACGTCGGCGTGCACGCGGGCCAGGTGTCCGCCGACGAGCTGCGCAGCCGCGTGCTGCCCAAGCTGCAGGAGGCGGCGCAGGAGCTTTCCCTGCTGTTGAAATAGCGGCTAGCGGCTGCGTTTGGCGTGGCGTTCCCAGTTGTCGAGCTTTGCCTGCGGCGATTTTTTTAGCGCCACATAGCAGGCTCCGCTGCCGCCGTGGTGCGGCATCGCGCAGCAAAACGCCTGCACCTCTTCAAATTCCGGCAGCCAGCGCGCCAGATAGCTGCGCACGACGTTTGCGTGCGAGCGGTCTTCGCGGCCTTTGCCGTGGACGATAAGCAGGTTACGCAGGCCGTCCTGCTTTGCCTGCTGAATGTAGGCGAACAGCATCTGGCGGCACTGTTCCACCGGCTGGCGCAGCAGGTTGAGGCTCGCTTCCTGACTGTATTTCCCCAGGCGAAGCTTGTCGAGCACCCCGGTTTGCAGCCCTTCGCGCCTGAATTCAAGCGGCGTGGCGAGGGGAAGCACGTCTAAGTAATCCGTGGTCAGGAAATTGTCGAGCTGAAGGGTATCGATTTTTTGCGGGGCTTTATCTTTCGCCGGTTTGAGCCACTGGCTGCTGGCGCAGTTTTTCAGCGGTTTGACATCCTCCATGGCGTCGAGAAACAGCGATTTGTCGTCAAGATTCATGGGAAGTCCTCCAGGCTCGTCATCGCTATGTACTATAACCGCCGATCTGGCCTTGCTCAACGTCGCCAGCATTTCCCGCCCGAACCGCGCGTGCAAATAATAATCGAATTGGTTATTTTTATTTCACTTATCGTTATGCAATAAATAAAACATGCCAAAGCGTGAATTTAATCACCTGTGAATTGCGCAAATTTTTCAGTTACGGCTATAAATGAATGTAGCCCGAATCAGGAATATAACAGGGTTCAATCAGGAAGCACTGCTGTGTGTACTGGGGTCTGACTGATGTCGTCAGGCCCCGTTTTTTAAATACAGCATATTTTATACTTCCATGTTTTTTTAGTTATTTAATTCCGTGAAAATGCTTATTATCGACACTGTCTTCTGAATTCGTTCATTAATGCAGCCATTAACGGCGTGGGAGGGTTTTCGGGCCTTAATCAATGAGATGGCTTCACAAACAGCACAGACATGAGGTATTTCCGTGCGTTATGTAACAGTGCGTTAAGCTGCTTAGAATAGCCTCCACTCAGCGTTGACATTGTGCTTTTATATTTAACTATTTATTTCATGCAGCGCGCGTTTATAGCGTGGCGATCGCTTCTGTCGAATACTGCAAACGATTTTCCCAACGGTCTTTCAAAAGTAAATTCACGATCGTAAGCGCCTTAATACCTACTACTAATGATGTCATCCGGTTCACGCTCGCCGATAGTCGAGAGCCTTTTATTCCGCTGTGTATCGACTTTTTTCATCATTACCGGCCTGCTGCAAAACTCGGCACCTGTTACTCTTTGGTATTATCCTACCCGCTAATCTTTTTGGGTGTCTGGCTGCTGCTTCTCGTGGCGTGGTATCTTATTGGCCTGCCGATCGGCCCGGGAGTGTACCCGCGCCCGCATTAAAGATGGAGCACATAATGCTGACACTGCTGGAAGAGAAGATTGCCACGCCGCTTGGGCCGCTGTGGGTCGTTTGTGATGAGCAATTCAGGCTGCGCGCCGTTGAGTGGGAAGAATATAGCGAGCGAATGGATCAGCTCTTAAATATTCACTACCGCGCGGAAGGCTATAAACGTGTCGGCAGCGTGAATCCCGGCGGGTTGAGCGACAGGTTACGCGACTACTTTGCTGGCGATCTGAGCGTCATCGAAACGCTGCCAACCGCAACGGCGGGAACACCTTTCCAGCGTGAGGTCTGGCAAACGCTTCGCACTATTCCCTGCGGGCAGGTTATGCATTATGGACAACTGGCCGAACAGCTCGGTCGCCCGGGGGCCGCGCGTGCCGTCGGTGCGGCAAATGGCTCAAACCCGATCAGCATCGTGGTGCCCTGCCATCGAGTTATCGGGCGAAACGGCACTATGACAGGGTATGCGGGCGGCGTGGGACGTAAAGAGTGGCTTTTGCGCCATGAGGGCTATTTGCTGCTGTAGGCCAGAACAAAGTCATAATTAAGCTAAAAATGCGGCAGCTATTCACAGTCTAAATACCATAGACCGTGAATTATCAATGAGATGGATACTAAAATCCGAATTTGTATACCAATATAGACTGAATGGTGTTTCACCATACTTACGTGCTCAGCAAAAAGATGTTAAAATTGACCAATATCAATTACGGCCTGAGCATATCTATGATCCCTGAAAAGCGAATTATTCGACGCATTCAGTCTGGCGGTTGTGCTATCCATTGTCAGGATTGCAGCATCAGCCAATTATGCATCCCTTTTACGCTCAACGAGCATGAGCTTGATCAACTTGATAACATTATCGAGCGCAAAAAGCCTATTCAAAAGGGGCAAACCCTGTTTAAAGCGGGTGACGAACTGAAATCGCTGTACGCCATTCGTTCAGGGACTATCAAAAGCTATACCATCACCGAACAGGGTGATGAGCAAATCACCGGTTTCCATCTGGCCGGTGACCTGGTTGGCTTTGACGCTATCGGCACGGGGCATCACCCGAGCTTTGCTCAGGCGCTTGAAACGTCAATGGTTTGCGAAATCCCGTTCGAAACGCTGGATGACCTCTCCGGCAAGATGCCGAACCTGCGCCAGCAAATGATGCGTTTGATGAGCGGCGAGATCAAAGGCGATCAGGATATGATTCTGCTGCTTTCCAAAAAGAATGCGGAAGAGCGCCTGGCGGCCTTCGTCTACAACCTTTCCCGTCGTTTCGCGCAGCGCGGTTTCTCACCTCGTGAGTTCCGTCTGACCATGACCCGTGGTGATATCGGTAACTATCTTGGCCTGACCGTTGAAACCATCAGCCGTCTGCTGGGTCGTTTCCAGAAAAGCGGCATGCTGGCGGTGAAGGGCAAGTATATTACGATCGAAAATATCGACCTTCTGGCACAACTCGCCGGACAATCTCGCAGCGTCGCCTGATAAACGCTATCCTTTGCCGGATCGATACATTTTTTCTATGTTTTTGATCCGGCAATGGCTTCTCACCTGTTTCATTCTCTTCTTATGGGTTAATCTTACTTAACAGACTGTGGTTAAGCAGTTGTAAGGAGACCTGTATGGCAAAGTATCAAAACATGCTAGTCGCGATTGATCCCAATCAGGACGATCAACCTGCCCTGCGGCGTGCTGTTTATTTGCATCAACGGATTGGCGGCAGAATAAAAGCGTTTTTGCCGATCTATGATTTCTCGTACGAGATGACCACCCTTCTGTCGCCTGATGAACGCACCGCAATGCGTAAGGGCGTGATTAGCCAGCGCGCGGCCTGGATTAAAGAACAGGCCCAGTATTATATCGAAGCCGGTGTGCCCATCGAAATTAAGGTGGTCTGGCACAACCGACCATTCGAAGCCATCATTCAGGAAGTGATTAGCGGCGGTCACGATCTGCTGTTAAAAATGACCCACCAACACGATAAGCTTGAAGCGGTTATCTTCACCCCTACCGACTGGCATCTGCTGCGCAAATGCCCGTGCCCGGTGTGGATGGTGAACGACCAGCCGTGGCCGGAAGGTGCGAAAGCGCTGGTGGCCGTAAACCTCGCGAGCGAAGAGCAGTATCACAACGCGCTCAACGAGAAGCTGGTGAAAGAGACTCTCCGCCTGGCGGACGACGTCAACCATACGGAAGTTCATCTGGTTGGGGCATATCCCGTTACGCCGATCAATATCGCTATCGAACTGCCTGATTTTGACCCAAGCGTGTATAACGACGCCATACGCGGCCAGCATCTTGTGGCGATGAAAGCCATTCGCCAGAAATTTGGCATCGATGAAAAAATGACGCACGTCGAAAAAGGCCTGCCCGAAGAGGTCATTCCCGATCTGGCGGAGCATCTACAGGCCGGTATCGTCGTGCTGGGTACGGTGGGCCGCACTGGCCTTTCCGCCGCCTTCCTCGGCAATACCGCCGAACAGGTTATCGACCATTTACGCTGCGACCTGCTGGTGATCAAGCCTGATTCATACCAGACGCCGGTCGAACTGGATGATGACGAAGACGATTAACCTTGCATCAATATAATGAAAGCCCGCCCGTGCAGAACATGGGCGGGCTTTTTGTTTGGCGGGTGCTTAATCTCATACCAGACACCAGCGTGGCGGGGATATCCCCCCGCCACTTACCTACTAAACTTCACATTTACGACTTATTACAGGCTAACGATGCCGCCATCTCCATGCCTCCTTTTCGGTAATGAAATTCACACAATGAATCCTTCACCAGAAAAATAATCATGAGGATTGTCAGACAGATAACAACCAAACTGAACAACCTGTTTTTTGACGACATCTTCGCCTCCTGCGTTGCAAATGCAAAATGAAGAGGCTACTATCATGTGGTCGAGCATGAGAGGGCCTCGGGTTGGTTTAACTAACTCGGGGCTTTTTTCTGTCCGCTTTTCACCTTCGGGTTCGAAGCATCCAGCTTCAGCACCCGGCGATATTTTACTCACCCGCCTAAGCTCACGCCAGATTTTTATTCCATAGATTCAAAAGGTTGTATGCAAAGTTGCATTCACATAAATAATCTTCAGGCGTAAAAAAACCGCCCCGGAAGGCGGTTTTGGGGAGCATCTCGCAAATCAGAGCGCTTTAAGGATGGCTTCCACGCTGGCTTTTGCATCGCCAAACAGCATCTGGGTGTTGTCTTTAAAGAACAGCGGGTTTTGCACACCGGCGTAGCCGGTATTCATCGAACGCTTAAAGACGATGACGTTTTGCGCCTTCCACACTTCCAGCACCGGCATACCGGCGATTGGACTACGCGGATCTTCCTGCGCCGCCGGGTTAACGGTGTCGTTTGCACCGATAACCAGCACGGTGTCGGTGTCGGCGAAATCGTCGTTGATCTCGTCCATCTCCAGCACGACGTCATACGGTACGCGAGCTTCGGCCAGCAGAACGTTCATGTGGCCCGGCAGACGACCGGCGACCGGGTGAATGCCGAAGCGCACCTTAATACCGCGCGCGCGCAGTTTTTCAGTGATTTCGGCAACCGGGTATTGTGCCTGTGCAACCGCCATGCCGTAGCCCGGAGTGATGATCACGGTGCTGGAGTTTTTCAGCATTTCTGCCGTTTCTTCCGCCGTTATTTCACGATGTTCCCCTGCTTCGTCGGTTTCACCGGTGGATGAACCATCGGTACCGAAACCGCCCGCAATCACGCTGATGAACGAACGGTTCATCGCTTTACACATGATGTAAGACAGGATCGCACCGGAAGAACCCACCAGCGCGCCGGTTACGATCAGCAGGTCATTGCTGAGCATGAAGCCCGCCGCCGCCGCCGCCCAACCTGAGTAGGAGTTCAGCATGGAAACCACAACCGGCATGTCCGCACCGCCGATGGAGGCCACCAGGTGCCAGCCGATGATCAGCGCAATGATGGTCATGATCAGCAGCGCCATCACCTGCAGACCCACGCTTTCGGTACGTACGAAAACGATCAGCAGCGCAAAAGAAGCGACTAATGCGGCAAGGTTCAGCTTGTGACGGTTAGGCAGCATCAGCGGCTTAGACGAAATCTTGCCGCGCAGTTTGCCAAACGCAACGATAGAACCCGTGAAGGTTACCGCCCCGATAAAGATACCGAGGAACACTTCCGTTAAGTGAATGTTTTCCATGACCGGCTCAAGGCCCGGCGCGTGATCGAGGTAGCTGTTAAAGCCAACCAGAACCGCAGCCAGACCCACGAAGCTGTGCAGAATCGCAACCAGCTCCGGCATTTCGGTCATTTCGACTTTTTTCGCAAGGTGCATACCAATCGCACCACCGATGACCATCGCCACGATGATCCACACCACGTTGCCCGTTTCCGGCCCGAAGATGGTTGCCACGAGGGCGATGGCCATACCGGCCATGCCGAACAGGTTGCCCTGCTTGGAGGTTTCGTGTTTGGACAGCCCGGCCAGGCTGAAAATAAACAGGATCGCGGCAACAATGTATGCAGCTGTAACTAATCCACCAGACATTTGTTACCCCTTAGTTCTTCCGGAACATTTTCAGCATGCGCTGAGTGACGGTGAATCCACCAAAAATATTAATACTGGCAATCAGCACGGCGATGAAGCTCAGGAAGCTCACCCAGCCGCCGTGACCGATCTGCAAAAGCGCGCCGACGACGATAATGCCTGAGATGGCGTTGGTGACCGACATCAGCGGGGTGTGCAGCGCGTGGGAAACGTTCCATACGACGTAATAACCCACCACGCAGGCCAGAGCAAACACGGTGAAGTGACCGAGGAACTCTTTTGGCGCGACGTCCGCAAGCCAGCCGAAAAGGATAATGGCCAGCGCCATAAACGCATATTTGCGCCACGGGGAAGCCGGTTTTTTCTCTTCAACGGGCGCTGCGGCCTTCGGCTGCGCCGCCTGAGGCTGCGCTGAAACCTGAATCGGTGGCGCAGGCCAGGTAACTTCGCCTTCGCGGATTACCGTAACACCGCGAATCACCACGTCTTCGAAATCAACGTTGATGTTGCCGTCTTTCTCTTTGCAAAGCAGTTTTAGCAGGTTGACAAGGTTGGTGCCGTACAGCTGTGACGATTGTGTAGGCAGGCGGCCCGGCAAATCGGTATAGCCGATTACGCGCACGCCGTTTGGCGTAACGGTAATTTTGTCGGCGACCGTATATTCACAGTTACCGCCATTTTGCGCCGCAAGGTCGACGATCACGCTGCCCGCCTGCATGGAATCAACCATTTCACGGGTGATGAGTTTTGGCGCTGGTTTGCCTGGGATCAGAGCGGTGGTGACAATAATATCGACTTCTTTCGCCTGGGCTGCGAACAGTTCCATTTCGGCTTTAATGAAGGCTTCGGACATGACTTTGGCATAGCCATCGCCGCTGCCCGCCTCTTCCTTAAAGTCGAGTTCGAGGAACTCGGCGCCCATACTCTGCACCTGTTCTTTTACTTCAGGACGAGTATCGAATGCGCGAACGATAGCACCGAGGCTATTTGCCGCACCAATCGCGGCAAGGCCTGCAACGCCCGCACCGATGACCATAACTTTAGCCGGAGGAACCTTACCCGCGGCGGTAATCTGGCCGGTAAAGAAGCGGCCAAATTCGTGAGCGGCTTCAACGATAGCCCGGTAGCCCGCGATGTTCGCCATTGAGCTTAGGGCATCGAGCGACTGCGCGCGCGAAATACGCGGGACAGAATCCATCGCCATCACGGTGACGTTGCGGGCGGCCAGCTTTTCAAGCAGCTCGGCATTTTGCGCGGGCCAGATAAAGCTAACCAGCGTAGTGCCTTCACGTATCAGCGCAATTTCGCTGTCCTGCGGGGCGTTTACTTTCAGGATGATGTCGGATTGCCAGACATCGTTTGTGTCGGTAACGGTGGCGCCTGCATGAATAAAAGCTTCATCATCAAAGCTTGCCAGCTTCCCTGCACCGCTTTCAACGGCAACTGTGAAGCCAAGTTTCAGCAGTTGTTCCACGGTTTTCGGTGTGGCAGCCACGCGGGATTCACCTGCCCACCGCTCTTTTGGTACACCAATACGCATAGTATTCCCTTCCATCTGTTTATTTTGATGGTTTGTCAGACGTTGCCGTAGCCAACTTTTATGCACGTTGCCTTTAGACCTGACAAACGTCATCTCCGTTACCACTTCAACAAAAATACATCTGTAACAAACTTTTTATAACCTACTGAAAATAACGCCTGTGATCTACATCATGATCGCAGTATTTGTATCTTTACCGCAAAATCTAAGCGTCAAGGCACTCAGGCAGCCTTTTTAAACTAAAATTCATCGCGCGGACCTGATATTACGCTTAAGCGAAGCGGCAAAACACGATTCTGCACCGCCCGAAAAGTCAGTTTTAACATTACATTAACTAATTAAGTCGTAAGCTTTATCGATTTTACTGTTCAAGACGCCAATTTAGAGACATATAATTTTTTGTTATGCAAATTCTACGGTTGCAGACCGTCTGTTTGAAAAATGGCGCAGACAGTCGTACTCATTCAGTGCAATAATCTGCCGCTTACAGGTAACTTCCAGAGAATGCGGTATTAGTATTCATTTTGCGCAAGGCGAAGGATTATTTTTATGAAGCTCAAGAACACCCTTCTGGCGTCAGCTCTTATTTCACTGACGACACTGTCTGCTCATGCAGCACAAGAACTGACTCCAGAACAAGCGGCCTCTCTTAAACCTTTTGATCGCATCGTGGTAACAGGTCGCTTTAACGCGATCAGCGATGCGGCTAAAGCCGTTTCTCGCCGTGCGGACGACGCAGGCGCCGCTTCTTTCTATATTCAAGATTTGAATGACACCGGCAACAGCGGCAACTGGCGCGTGGTCGCAGACGTATTCCACGCTGATGCGCCGAAAGCCGAAGAAAAAGGCAATCGTGTTATTAATGGCGTGATGGAACTGCCAAAAGACCAGGCCTATGTGCTGGAGCCTTACGATACCGTTACCGTTCAGGGTTTCTATCGCAGCCAGCCAGAGGTTAACGATGCCATTACCAAAGCCGCTAAAAAGAAAGGCGCTGCGTCTTTCTATATCGTGCGTCAGGTTGACGCCAACCAGGGCGGCAACCAGCGCATTACCGCTTTCATTTATAAAGCTGATGCGAAAAAACGCGTCGTGCAGAGTCCAGACGCAATCCCTGCGGATTCCGAAGCAGGTAAAGCAGCGCTTGCTGCTGGTGGCACTGCCGCTGCCAAAGTAGAGATTCCGGGCGTGGCAACATCTTCCATGCCAAGCAGCGACGTGGGCCGCTTCTTCGAAACTCAGTCATCCAAAGGCGGGCGTTACACTGTCACCCTGCCGGACGGCACTAAAGTCGAAGAGCTGAACAAAGTAACCGCCGCCCAAATGGTGCCTTTCGATAGCATCAAGTTTACCGGCAACTACAGCGGTATGACCGAAGTGTCTTACCAGGTTGCGAAGCGCGCCGCCAAGAAAGGGGCGAAGTTCTATCACGTTACCCGCCAGTGGCAGGAACGCGGTGGCAACATCACTATCAGCGCCGATCTTTATAAGTAATCAGCAGATAAATCTTAAGGGGCAGCTTTGGTTGCCCTTTTTTATGTCCTCTTTTTGCGCGATTAATCCAATTTATGGCGCATGTCATTGCAAGCAGAGTTCACACTCCGTAAAATTCCGCGCCTTAGCGTGATCCTCCATTTTTATGCGCCAAAGCATAATAATTATTCTGGGTCCTTTCTTACTTTTACTGGACACCTATGGAAAAGAAACTTGGCCTCGCCGCGTTAACCGCGCTGGTTCTCAGCTCAATGCTCGGCGCGGGGGTATTCAGCCTTCCGCAAAATATGGCAAGCGTAGCGAGTCCCGCGGCGCTGCTGATTGGCTGGACGATCACCGGTGTAGGCATCCTGCTGCTGGCCCTCGCGATGCTGGTTTTAACCCGTTTACGCCCTGATTTAGACGGCGGCATATTCACCTACGCCCGCGAAGGGTTTGGCGAGCTGATCGGGTTTTGCTCCGCCTGGGGCTACTGGCTGTGTGCGGTTATCGCTAACGTTTCCTATCTCGTCATCGTGTTCTCCGCTTTAAGCTTTTTCACCGACACGCCAGAGCTGCGTCTGTTCGGCGACGGCAACACCTGGCAATCCATTGTCGGCGCGTCGGTTCTGCTGTGGATGGTGCACTGGCTGGTGCTGCGCGGCGTGCAAACGGCGGCGAGCATTAATCTTGTCGCGACCCTCGCGAAGCTTCTGCCGCTTGGCATGTTTATCGTACTGGCAGCCATGGCGTTTCAGTTGCGAACGTTCAGCCTCGACTTCTCGGGTTTGGCGCTCGGCGTCCCGGTCTGGGAGCAGGTTAAAAACACGATGCTGATAACGCTTTGGGTGTTCATCGGCGTTGAAGGCGCGGTGGTGGTATCCGCCCGCGCGCGTAATAAGAAAGACGTTGGCCGCGCGACGCTGCTGGCGGTCATTGCCGCGCTGGGCGTTTATCTGCTCGTGACGCTGCTTTCGTTAGGCGTTGTAGCGCGCCCCGAGCTTGCCGGTATGCGTAACCCTTCCATGGCAGGCATTATGGTGGACATGATGGGGCCGTGGGGCGAAGTGATTATCGCCGCGGGTCTGATTGTTTCGGTCTGCGGCGCTTACCTGAGCTGGACAATTATGGCGGCGGAAGTGCCGCTGCTGGCGGCCACGCATAAAGCTTTCCCGAAAATCTTCGCCCGTCAGAATCAAAACAACGCGCCGTCCGCGTCGCTGTGGCTAACCAATATCAGCGTGCAGGTTTGCCTGGTGCTGATTTGGCTGACAGGGTCAGATTACAACACGCTGCTGACCATCGCCTCCGAGATGATTCTTGTGCCCTATTTCCTGGTGGGTGCATATTTATTGAAAATCTCTACCCGACCGTTGCACAAAGCAATCGGTCTTGGCGCATGTATTTACGGCCTGTGGCTGCTGTACGCCTCCGGCCCAATGCACCTGCTGCTTTCGGTGGTATTGTATGCGCCTGGTCTGCTGGTGTTTATGTATGCCCGCAGCACGCACACGCATGATATTAAGCTGAACATCCAGGAGAAAACGGTTATCGCTATGATACTGGTCGCCGCGTTTCCGGCGACGTGGATGCTGGTGAAATAACGATTCCCAGGCCTGCCTGCAACAAGGAACCATAAATGGATAAAGGGTTTCCCATCCGGCCCGTGCTGATTACCGGCGCTGGCCGCCGCATCGGGCTTGCGCTGGCGAAAGATCTTCTGGCGCGTCAGCAGCCGGTTATCGCCAGCTACAGAACACGCTACCCGGCCATTGATGAGCTCGAACAGGCCGGCGCACTCTGCCTGTTTGGCGATTTCTCTACCGACGACGGCATCAACGCCTTCGCCGCGAGCGTAATGGCTCACTGTTCCGGCCTGCGCGCCATTATTCATAACGCCAGCGCCTGGCAGGCAGAATCCCCCGCCGTTGCGCATAGCGACACACTTGCCGCTATGCTGCAGATTCACGTCAACGCCCCCTACCTTCTTAACCTTCAGCTTGAGCCGCTACTGCGCGGACACGGGCTGGCCGGTGCCGACATTATCCACTTCACCGATTACGTGGTGGAACGCGGCAGTGATAAACACATTGCCTACGCCGCAAGCAAAGCCGCTCTGGATAACCTCACCCGTTCCTTCGCCCGTAAGCTCGCGCCGGAAGTTAAAGTGAACGCGATTGCACCCGCGATGATCGTGTTCAACGAAGACGATGACGCCGACTACCGCAAAGAGGCGCTGAATAAGTCGCTTATGAAAATAGCGCCCGGTGAAAGCGAGATTGTCTCGCTGGTGAATTACCTGCTGGAAAGCAACTACGTTACCGGACGCACGCATGCGGTGGACGGCGGCCGCCCGCTGCGATAAATCTGTTTACCCTGCATTCATGGTGTAATAGATTCGCTCGGTGTATTTTCCCTTTTTCAGCTGACGTGCCGGGTTATGAACAAAATCGTATATGTGGAAGATGATCCAGAAGTGGGCGCGCTGATTGCCGCCTATTTGGGTAAACACGACATTGACGTCATCGTAGAAAGCCGTGGCGATCTTGCCGAAGCGGTAATCAAAGAACAGCAGCCTGACCTGGTCCTTTTAGACGTGATGCTGCCCGGCAAAGACGGCATGACGCTTTGCCGCGACCTGCGCCCGCAGTGGGACGGCCCCATCGTTTTGCTCACCTCCCTCGACAGCGACATGAACCATATTCTCTCGCTGGAAATGGGGGCTAACGATTACATTCTGAAAACGACGCCACCGGCCGTACTGCTGGCCCGACTGCGCCTGCATTTACGTCAGCGGATTTCCGCTCAGCATACCGTTGAAACCACATCGGGCGCGCTGAAGCCGCACAAGGCGATGCGCTTTGGCACCTTATGCATCGACCCGCTGAATCGCCAGGTCACGCTTGGCGAAGAGAACATTGCCCTTTCGACCGCCGACTTCGACCTGCTTTGGGAGCTTGCGACCCACGCGGGGCAGATTATGGACCGCGATGCGCTGCTTAAAAATCTGCGGGGCGTAAGCTACGACGGGATGGATCGCAGCGTCGACGTGGCGATTTCGCGCCTGCGCAAAAAACTGTATGACAGCGCCACCGAACCCTTCCGCATCAAAACGGTGCGCAACAAAGGCTACCTGTTCGCCCCGCACGCCTGGGAAAGTGAAGCCTGATGAAAAAGCTGTTCATCCAGTTTTATCTTCTGCTGTTTGTTTGCTTCCTGGTGATGACCATGCTGGTCGGGCTAGTGTATAAGTTCACCGCCGAGCGCGCGGGCCGCCAGTCGCTGGACGATTTGATGAAAAGTTCGCTGTATCTTATGCGCAGCGAACTGCGGGAAATCCCGCCCCGCGACTGGAACAAAACCATCAACGATCTCGATCTCAACCTGTCGTTCAAGCTAAACATCGAGCCGATGAGCAAATTCAAGCTCGATGAAATCACCTCGCGCCACCTGCGCGAAGGTGAAATCGTCGCCCTCGACGATGAGTACACCTTTATCCAGCGCATTCCCCGCAGCCACTATGTTCTGGCCGTCGGCCCTATTCCGTATCTGTTTTTCCTGCACCAGATGCGGCTGTTCGATATCGCGCTGATGGCGTTTATCGCGATTTCACTCGCCTTTCCCGTGTTCATCTGGATGCGCCCACACTGGCAGGACATGCTTAAGCTGGAAACCGCCGCCCAGCGGCTGGGCAAAGGGCATCTTGATGAGCGTATACATTTTGACAGCGCCTCCAGCTTCGAGCGGCTGGGAGTGGCCTTCAACCAGATGGCCGACAACATCAACGCGCTTATCGCCAGTAAAAAGCTGCTGATTGACGGCATCGCGCACGAGCTGCGCACGCCGCTGGTGCGCCTGCGCTACCGGCTGGAAATGAGCGATAACCTGACGGAAGACGAATCCCTGGCGCTTAACCGGGACATCGGCCAGCTGGAAGGACTTATCGACGAGCTGCTGACCTACGCGCGCCTTGACCGCCCGCAGACCGAACTGCACCTCTCGCAGGTCGACCTCCCGCACTGGCTGCAACACCACATTGAGGACGTTAGAATTATCCATCCGCATCGCCAAATTGAGCTTGAAAGCGCGGCGAACGGGGAGTTCGGGCAGATTGATTTGCGCCTCATGGAGCGGGTGATTGATAACTTAATCAATAACGCGCTGCGCTACAGCCAGCAGAAGCTGCGCGTCAGCCTGTTGCTGGACGGGCAAACCGCCCTTCTGCAGGTAGAAGACGATGGGCCCGGCATTCCTGAAGAAGAGAGCGAACACGTCTTCCAGCCTTTTGTGCGCCTGGACCCAAGCCGCGACAGAGCGACCGGCGGCTGCGGCCTCGGGCTGGCGATAGTGCATTCCGTGGCGGTAGCCATGGGCGGAATGGTTAGCGTAGACCGCAGCTCCCTGGGCGGCGCGCGCTTCCGTTTTAGCTGGCCCGTCAACGCTTTAACGACCCTTTCCCCGCCAGCCGTCTGAATCCCCCTTTCTCGCCTGCCTGACTACCGCTAACTCCGGTGGTCAGGTAGGCACCGCTGTGCTATAAACTATAAGTATGTTGTAACTAAAGTGGGTGCGCGATGGCTAATTATGACCTGATTGAAAGACTGACGACGACGTTTCGCGAGCTGGAGCGCGATCTGCTTACGCTGCGCGAGCAGTTGAATAGCTATCGCCCGCTGGTCGGACGGGTGTTTTCTCTTCCTGACGTGGAAAAAGGCCGCGAACACGACCCCCTAACGCAGATCGAGGTTAAGCAGCTTGTGGGCAAAGAGGCACACGAGGCTACGCTTGTGCACTTCACGCGCCTGTTCATCCAGCAGCAGTCCGAAAAAATCAGCAGCAAAGCCGCGGTGCGCCTGCCGGGCGCGGTCTGCTATGCCGTTAGCGCCGCAGAGTATCGCCAAACGCACGAACTCGTCGCCCGCATAAATCAGATCAAGCTCGCGCTGGAAAAAATCATCAGCGTCGACTCCGGGCTTGCCAGCGTGCAGCGCTTCGAGTGGGTGCACCGCCACATTCCTGGCCTGATTACGCTCAACGCCTATCGCGCCATCACCCTGGTCGATAACCCCACCACGCTGCGCTTTGGCTGGGCGAACAAGCAAATCATCAAGAACCTGACGCGGCACGAGGTCATGGTAATGCTGGAGAAAAGCCTGAAGGCTAACCGCGCCGTTCCGCCCTGGACGCGCGAACAGTGGGCAGAGCAGATCGAGCGGGAGTTAAACAGCGTGGCGATGCTGCCGGGGAGCGCAAAGCTTAAGATTAAGCGCCCGGTTAAGGTGCAGCCGGTGGCGCGGGTATGGTACCAGGAGCAGCAAAAGCAGATACAGCTCGCCTGCCCTTCACCGCTGGTCGTGTTGTGCCAGCGCGACAACGGCGAAGCGCCGCCGGAGATTGGCGAGCTGCTGAACTACGATGCGGATAACATTCGCCATCGCTACAGGCCGCAGGCGCAGTCTTTACGGCTGCTGATCCCACGGCTGCATTTGTATTGCGAGGAGTAAAAGGCGTTTCCGGTTGGCTTTCTATGACGGGTGGCACTTCGCTTACCACCCTACGGGATAAGTTTTAGCGCCCCCGAGGAGGCGCTAAAAACCTACGACTTCATGCTGCCAACCATCTCTTCCGGCCTGACCCAGGCGTCAAACTCGTCTTCGGTCAGGTAGCCGAGCTTCAGCGCTGAGGCCTTAAGCGTCAGCCCCTCTTTATGCGCCTTTTTGGCGATTTCAGCCGCCTTGTCGTAGCCGATATGCGTGTTGAGCGCCGTCACCAGCATCAGCGATTCGTTCAACAGCTGAGAAATGCGTTCCCGGTTTGGTTCAATGCCAACGGCGCAGTGGTCGTTAAAGCTCTCCATGCCGTCTGCCATCAGGCGAATCGATTGCAGGACATTATGGATCACCATTGGGCGATAGACGTTCAGCTCAAAGTTACCCGACGCGCCGCCCATGTTCACCGCCACGTCGTTACCCATCACCTGACAGCACAGCATGGTCATGGCTTCGCACTGCGTCGGGTTAACTTTACCCGGCATGATGGAGCTACCCGGCTCGTTTTCAGGAATCGCGATTTCGCCGATGCCGCAGCGCGGGCCCGACGACAGCCAGCGCACGTCGTTGGCGATTTTCATCAGCGAGGCGGCAAGGCCTTTCAGCGCCCCGTGGGCGTGGACCAGCGCGTCGCAGGTGGCGAGCGCCTCGAATTTATTCGGCGCGGTAACGAACGGCTGTTTGGTTATTTCCGCCAGCTCCTTCGCCACGCGCACGGCGTATTCTGGATGCGTATTCAGCCCCGTTCCGACCGCAGTTCCGCCCAGCGCTAGCTCCGCCACGTGCGGCAGGCTCTGTTCGATATGCTTCAGGTTGTGCTCAAGCATCGCCACCCAGCCGGAAATCTCCTGGCCAAGGGTCAGCGGCGTGGCGTCCTGCAGGTGGGTACGCCCTATTTTGACGATATCGCGGAAGGCCTCAGCCTTGCCGTTCAGGGTTTCCTTCAGCACTTTCAGCTGCGGGATAAGCTGCTCGCGCAAGGCTATAACGGTGGCAACGTGCATCGCGGTGGGGAAAACGTCGTTAGAACTTTGGCTTTTGTTAACGTCGTCGTTGGGATGAACCACCCGCTCCATGCCGCGCACGCCGCCGAGCAGCTCGCTTGCCCTGTTTGCCAGCACTTCGTTCATGTTCATATTGCTCTGCGTACCCGACCCCGTTTGCCAGATGGCGAGTGGGAACTCGTCGGGATGCTTGCCTGCCAGCACCTCGTCGGCGGCGGTGAGAATTGCGTTGCCGCGCTCAGCAGGAAGCAGGCCGAGATCCATGTTCACTTTTGCCGCCGCCCGCTTGGTCAATGCCAGCGCATGAATCAGCGCGGTGGGCATTTTCTCCGTCGAAATGCGGAAGTGCTCGAGCGATCGCTGGGTTTGCGCGCCCCACAGCCTGTCTGCCGGAACGTCGATAGATCCCATAGAGTCTTTTTCGATACGACTGGATGCCATTTCACTCTCCTTTTGAGCTGAAAAAAAACCGCCCAGGCGGGCGGTTTCAGAGTCTTACTTCACGCATCGCGTACACTGTGAGGCGTGAATTTTCTGGAAGAAGTCGTTGCCCTTGTCATCCACCAGAATGAAGGCCGGGAAGTCTTCTACCTCGATTTTCCAGATAGCTTCCATTCCCAGTTCGGGGTATTCCACGCAGGTCAGGCTTTTAATACTTTGCTGCGCCAGAACCGCCGCCGGGCCGCCGATGCTGCCCAGATAGAACCCGCCGTGCTTGTGGCAGGCGTCGGTGACCTGTTGGCTACGGTTGCCCTTCGCGAGCATCACCATGCTGCCGCCGTTGGCCTGCAGCAGATCCACGTAGGAATCCATGCGCCCCGCGGTGGTTGGGCCGAGCGAGCCAGACGCGTAGCCTTCCGGCGTTTTGGCCGGGCCCGCGTAGTAAATCGGGTGATCTTTCACGTACTGCGGCAGGCCCTCACCGCTGTCGATACGTTCTTTCAGCTTAGCGTGCGCAATGTCGCGTGCCACAATAATAGTCCCGCTCAGCGAAAGACGCGTAGAAACCGGGTATTGGGAAAGCTGTTTCAGGATTTCGCTCATCGGACGGTTCAGATCGACCTTCACCGCCTCGCCCTCACCCGCCTGACGCAGGTGCTGAGGAATGAACTTGCCGGGGTTGTGCTCAAGCTTTTCGATCCAGATACCGTCGCGGTTGATCTTAGCTTTGATATTGCGATCCGCAGAACAGGAAACGCCCATGCCAACCGGGCATGAAGCCCCGTGGCGCGGCAGGCGCACAACGCGAACGTCGTGAGCGAAGTATTTACCGCCGAACTGCGCGCCGAGGCCGAGATTTTGCGCTTCTTTCAGCAGCTCTTCTTCCAGCTGAATATCGCGGAAAGCCTGACCGTGCTCATTACCTTCGGTTGGCAGACCGTCATAATACTTGGTTGAGGCGAGCTTCACGGTTTTGAGCGTAGCTTCCGCGGACGTTCCGCCGATGACAAACGCTACGTGGTACGGCGGACAGGCCGCTGTGCCGAGGCTGCGCATTTTCTCAACCAGATAGTCCTTCAGCTTGCCGGGACTAAGCAGCGCCTTGGTTTCCTGGTAAAGGTAGGTTTTGTTCGCCGAACCGCCGCCCTTGGCGACGCAGAGGAATTTGTATTCGGCGCCGTCTACGCTGTAGAGGTCGATTTGCGCAGGCAGATTGGTGCCGGTGTTGACCTCTTTGTACATGTCGAGCGCGGCGTTCTGGGAATAGCGCAGGTTGTCCTCGATAAAGGTGTTGTACACGCCCTGTGACAGCGCGGCCTCATCGCCGCCGCCGGTCCACACGCGCTGGCCTTTTTTGCCCATGATGATGGCGGTGCCGGTGTCCTGACAGGTCGGCAGAATGCCCTTCGCGGCGATCTCGGAGTTGCGCAGGAACTGCAGCGCGACGTATTTGTCGTTTTCGCTGGCTTCAGGGTCGTTAAGGATATCGGCGACCTGCTGTTGGTGCGCCGGGCGCAGCATAAAAGAGGCATCGTGGAAGGCGTGTTGAGCAAGAAGCGTCAGGGCCTGAGGGGCGACTTTCAGGACTTCCTGCCCTTCGAACTCGGAGACGGATACGTAATCTTTGCTTAGCAGGTAATACTCAGTTTCATCTTTTTTTAACGGGAACGGCTCTTGATAATGAAAGGCTTTATTCGACATTGTTCTCTCACTTACGACATCAGCTACGTTAATTGATTGTTTTCCGGCGCCATCTTGCGCCTTGTTAAAAAATGAATCACAACATGCTACACAATTTTTTAACAAAAACTGAGACTAATACGACTTTTTGATCCCCTGGTTACTTCCTCGGGGATAATTGGTTTAATACTCGGAATCTTATCTACATTACATCAGGGCTTGATAATGCAAAAATTAATCAACTCAGTGCAAAACTATGCATGGGGAAGCAAAACTGCGTTAACGGAACTTTACGGCGTGCAGAACCCGGACAACCTGCCAATGGCAGAGCTGTGGATGGGCGCGCACCCGAAAAGCAGCTCAAAAGTGTTGGAGAACGGTCAACCGCGCTCCCTGCGTGAAGTGATTGACGCAGATCAGGCTTCCGCTCTGGGCAAGGCCGTTGCAGATCGTTTTGGCGAGCTGCCATTCCTGTTCAAAGTGCTCTGTGCCGATCAGCCGCTTTCCATTCAGGTGCATCCGAATAAGAAGGCCTCTGAGATTGGCTTCGCAAAAGAAAACGCCGACGGCATTCCGCTGGACGCCGCCGAACGTAACTACAAAGACCCGAACCACAAGCCGGAGCTGGTTTTTGCCCTGACCCCATTCCTCGCGATGAACGCCTTCCGCGAGTTCTCCCAAATCGTTTCTCTGCTACAGCCCGTTTCCGGCGCGCACAGCGCGATTGCGCACTTCCTGCAGGAGCCGGGTGCCGAACGTCTGTCCCAGCTTTTCGCCAGCCTGCTGAACATGCAGGGCGATGAGAAATCCCGCGCCCTTGCCGTACTGAAAGCGGCGCTCAACAGCCAGCAGGGCGAGCCGTGGGAAACTATCCGCGTCATTTCCGAGTTCTACCCGGACGACAGCGGCCTCTTCTCCCCGCTGCTGCTGAACGTGGTGAAGCTTGCGCCAGGCGAAGCCATGTTCCTGTTTGCAGAAACCCCGCACGCTTACCTGAAAGGCGTTGCGCTGGAAGTCATGGCCAACTCCGATAACGTGCTGCGCGCGGGCCTGACGCCGAAGTACATCGACATCCCTGAACTGGTCGCCAACGTTAAATTTGAGCCAAAACCGGCCGCTGAACTGCTGACCCAGCCGCAGCAGAAAGGTAGCGAGCTGGACTTCCCGATCCCCGTTGAAGATTTTGCTTTCTCGCTGCACGACCTCAGCGCCACGCCTGCCGAACTGGCGCAGGAGAGCGCCGCTATCGTGTTCTGCGTGGAAGGCGAAGCGGTGCTCAGCAAGGGCGACCAGCAGCTCGCGCTTAAGCCAGGCGAATCCGCGTTCATCGCCGCCAACGAATCACCGGTTCTTGCCAGCGGCGTCGGTCGCGTTGCCCGAGTGTTTAACAAGCTCTGAGTAAAGTAACTTACTGATCTTTTACGTATGGGTTGCTAAGCTTACAGCGATAGTTTTCTAAAACGCCTGCGGGCGTTTTTCATTGGACGGTCAGGGGAAATCTGGCCGCCGCTTCAAAATGGACAGGACACGATGAAAAAATCTCTGGTTGCGGTAGGTGTGATTGTTGCGCTGGGCGTGGTGTGGACGGGCGCGGCCTGGTACACCGGTAAACAGCTTGAAGGGCGTATGGCCGAGATGATCGGCAACGCGAACGGCGAGTTAAACAGAGCGTCGCCGGAAGCGGGCCTGACGCTGAGCTACCAGAATTATCATCGTGGACTTTTCCACAGCAGCATGGAGCTGGTCGTGAAGCCAACGGCCGGCACGCAGAGCGCTTTCCTGAAGCCCGACCAGAGCGTGGTGTTTGCTGAAACCATCGATCACGGTCCTTTCCCGTTCGCCCAGCTGAAAAAATTCAACCTGATCCCGAGCATGGCTTCCATTCGCACCGTGCTGGTCAACAACCCAACCACCAAGCCGCTGTTTGACATCACTAAAGGCCAGTCCTTTATCGATGCGCAAACGCGCGTGGGCTACAGCGGCGCGACCTCTTCCGACATCGATCTCCTGCCGCTGAACTATGAAAACGGTCAGGAAAAAGTCGCCTTTAGCGGCGGCCAGTTCACCGCTGACGTAGACGGTGAAGGCAACAAAATCGCCCTCAATGGCGAAGCGGAAAGCGGCCTTGTCAACACCGTCAACCAGTACGGCCAGCACGTGCAGATGACCTTTAACGGCGTCAAAACCGAAGGCAACAGCTCGCGCAGCGACTTTGACGAGCGCGTGGGCGAACAGAAAGCCTCCATCGATAAGCTTGCCATCGCCGTTGAAGGCAAAGAAATGGCGGTGTTCGAAGGCTTTAAGCTGAACGCGAAATCCGAAATTCAGGACGATAAAAAACATCTCGCCGGACAGATCGATTACTCCATCGATGCGCTGAAGGTGCAGAACCAGAATATGGGCAGCGGCAAGCTGACGCTGAAAGTCGGCAATATCGACGGTGCCGCCATGCACGAATTCAGCCAGAAATATAACGCGGAATCCCAGAAACTGCTGGCCGACCCGGCGGTGATGGAAAACCCAGAAGTTTATCAGCAAAAGGTGATTGAAGTGTTTGCGGCGAACTTCCCGCTGCTGTTGAAAGGCAACCCGGTGGTTACCGTGGCCCCGCTGAGCTGGAAAAACGACAAGGGCGAAAGCACCTTCAACCTTTCCCTGTTCCTGAAAAACCCGGAAGGCGCGACGGGTGAAGTCACCACCCCTGAGCAGCAGCTCGATCGCGTGGTGAAGTCCCTCGACGGCAAGCTGGTGATCCCAATGGACATGGCGACCGAGCTGATGACCCAGGTTGCACAGCTGGAAGGCTACAAGCAGGAAGATGCGGCGAAGCTTGCAGGCCAGCAGATTAAAGGCCTGGCGGCGATGGGCCAGATGTTCCGCGTGACCACGATGGAAGACAACAGCATCGTTTCCAGCCTGCAGTATGCAAACGGCCAGGCGACGCTGAACGGTCAGAAAATGTCGTTGGGCGATCTGGTGGGGATGTTCGGCCTGCCGGGTACCGACGTTGCGCCTCCAGCGCCAGAGCTTGAAGCGCCTGCTCCGGCACAGCCGCAGCAGTAAGTTCAAACACTTACCCGTCCTGCTAATTTTGTAGGGCGGGTAAGCGCAGTATCACCCGCCAGACCGCAACACAAAAAACGCAACCAATAACCTCAGCTATTCCGCACCACCAGCCGCGCGGGCATTATCTGGCTACGCGCCTCCTCATCCCCGTTTTTTGCTCGCTCCAGAATGCGCAGCCCTGCACTGCGGCCTATCTCCCGCGCGGGCGTTGAAACCCACGTCAGCGGCAGATCGTCCAGCTCTTCATCCATGACCTCGGCAAAAGCGGCCAGCGCAACGTGCCGGTCGTAGTAGCTGTCCATACTCCCTTCTCCGCTCTGCCTGCCCGCGCGCAGCAGGCCAAACCACGCGCCCATGGCGATGGTATTGTTATGGCACAGCACGGCGGTAATGCTCGGATTGTGGTGCAGCAAGGTGGTAATGGCGTCTGCCGCCTGCTTCTGGCTAGATTCGCATTCAACAATCCAGTCGCTGTGGAACGGCAGGCCGTATTTGAGGAGCGTCGAACAGTAGCCGCCGAGGCGTTCGGCGCGGGTTAAGGACGAGCCTCTGCCGCCGAGCCAGGCGATTCGCTGATGCCCGCGTTTAATAAGATGTTCGGTCACCAGCTGCGCGGCCTGCATATTGTCCGGGCGGATAATATCGGCTTCGTCGAGGTAGCTCGCGCGTGATGCAAAGACCAGCGGCAGATGCTTTTGTTCCGCCAGCTCGCGCAGCTCCGCGCCCTGACCTGCCGCACCGGCGATAATAATGCCGTCCACGCCCTGTGAAACGAGCGTTTCGAAGCAGCGCTGCATGTGTTGCCCATTCGACCCGCTCTGCGTCAGAAACAGCAGCATCCCCTGCTTTTCCAGCTCGTCCGTAAGCCCAGCCGTCAGCTCCGCGTAAAAAGGATTGCACAGATCGCGCACGATCAGACCAATGACGCCGCTCAGCCCGCCGCGTAGCGACGCCGCCTGGCGGTTGCGCACGAAGCCAAGCTTTTCGATAGCTTCATTAACCCGTAGCCCGGTGGCGCTTGATATTCGACCTTTTCCGCTCAGCACCAGCGAGACGGTGGTAACGGAAACGCCTGCGGCATCGGCTACATCATTAATGGTGATCTTTTTGGCCAGGGAAGTCATTGGTAAAACGGGTCCTCCGTGATTCAGGTAAAGCTACGGGTAAAACGTTTTACCCAAGAGTCAGTATTAAGCACTCTGTATCGTATATATTCTGTGATCCAGTGCGCAATAAAATCTGATAAAACGTTTTATCATCCGCTCCGTTTCGTACAGTAATTAACTTTAATCAACCAGGGTACAGGAGTCGTTATGGCGGCTAATACACCACAAAAAATCACGCTTTGGGAGTTTTTTCAAAACCTTGGCAAAACCTTTATGCTGCCGGTGGCCCTGCTATCGTTCTGCGGCATTATGCTTGGCATCGGCAGCTCGTTAGGCAGCCATGATGTTGTCACCCTTCTGCCCGCGTTGGGCAACCCGATTTTACAGCTTCTCTTCGGCTGGATGAGCAAAGTTGGCTCGTTTGCCTTTAGCTTCCTGCCAATTATGTTCTGTATCGCCATCCCTCTAGGCCTGGTGCGCGAGAACAAAGGCGTTGCGGCGTTCGCCGGTTTCGTTGGCTATGCGGTAATGAACCTTGCGGTCAACTTCTGGCTGACCGTGAAAGGGATCCTGCCAACCACCGACGCGGCCATCCTGAAAGCCAATAACATCCAGAACATTCTGGGTATTCAGTCTATCGACACCGGTATTCTGGGCGCGGTTATCGTCGGCGTGATTGTCTTCATGCTGCACGAGCGTTTCCACAACGTGCGTCTGCCTGATGCGCTGGCCTTCTTCGGCGGCACCCGTTTTGTGCCTATTATCACCACGCTGGTGATGGGCGTTGTGGGTCTGCTTATTCCGCTTATCTGGCCAGTGTTTGCGGTTGGGATCAACGCGCTTGGCAACATGATCAACAGCGCGGGCGTGTTTGGCCCGATGATCTTCGGTACCGGCGAACGTCTGCTGCTGCCATTCGGCCTGCACCACATTCTGGTAGCGTTAATTCGCTTCAGCGATGCCGGTGGCACCATGGACGTCTGCGGCCACAGCGTCAGCGGCGCGCTGACCATCTTCCAGGCACAGCTGAGCTGCCCAACGGTGCACGGCTTCTCTGAAAGCGCAACCCGCTTCCTGTCACAGGGTAAAATGCCTGCCTTCCTGGGCGGTCTGCCTGGCGCTGCGCTGGCGATGTACCACTGTGCTCGCCCGGAAAACCGTCATAAAATTAAAGGCCTGCTGATTTCCGGCGTTATTGCCTGCGTGGTTGGCGGGACGACCGAACCGCTGGAATTCCTGTTCCTGTTTGTGGCTCCGGTACTGTACGTTATCCACGCCCTGCTGACCGGCCTTGGCTTCACGATTATGGCTGTTCTGGGCGTCACCATTGGTAACACCGACGGCAACATTATCGACTTCGTGGTGTTTGGTATCCTGCACGGTCTGTCCACCAAGTGGTACTTCGTGCCGGTGGTTGCGGCAATCTGGTTTGCGGCCTACTACTGCATCTTCCGCTTCGCGATTACCCGCTTCAATATCAAAACCCCCGGTCGCGATATCGAAACGGCAGGCAGCGTAGAGAAAGCGGTCGTCGGTCAGGTTGGCAAATCCGGTTACAATGTCCCGGCGATGCTGGCAGCGCTCGGCGGCGCGGAGAATATCGTTTCTCTGGATAACTGCCTCACCCGCCTGCGTATGTCGGTAAAAGACATGTCGTTGGTTGACAGCGCCGCGCTGAAAAACCTCCGCGCAATCGGCGTCGTACAGCTTAACCAGCACAACCTGCAGGTGGTGATTGGGCCGCAGGTCCAGTCGGTTAAAGATGAAATGGCAGGCCTGATGGGTACCGCTCTGGCATAAACAGCGGGCACCGTGGTGGATGGCGGCGACGTTTATCCACCCTTCAACCGTAACGGGCACTGCGGTGCCCGTTTTTGCGAGGTTCTATGTTCGATTTTTCAACGCCGGTCGACCGTCACGGCACGTGGTGTACCCAGTGGGACTACGTGGCAGACCGCTTCGGCGCGGCTGATTTGCTCCCCTTCACTATCTCCGATATGGACTTTCCGACCGCCCCGGTCATTCTCTCCGCGCTAAGCCTGCGCCTAAGCCACGGCGTCCTCGGCTACAGCCGCTGGAAGAATGACGATTTTATCGGCGCCATCGCCCACTGGTATCAAAAGCGCTTTAACAGCGTTATCGATCCCGAAAGCGTGGTTTACGGCCCGTCGGTGATTTACATGGTTTCACAGCTGGTGCGTCAGTGGTCTGAACCCGGCGACGCGGTGCTTATCCACACGCCTGCTTACGACGCGTTTTATAAAGCGATAGAAGGCAATAAGCGCCGGGTGCTTAGCGCACCGCTGCAAAACACGGCGGCTGGCTGGGTGTGCGATATGGCCCATCTTGAAATGCAGCTCGCGAAACCTGAATGCAAAATCATGCTGCTTTGCAGCCCGCAAAACCCAACCGGCAAAGTGTGGTCGCGCGAAGAATTAGAAACCATGGCCGATCTGTGCGAACGCCACGGCGTGCGCGTAATTAGCGATGAAATCCATATGGATATGGTTTGGGAAGGCCACCGGCACACGCCGTGGAGCGAAGTGGGGAAAGGCGCCTGGGCGCTGCTGACATCGGGTTCGAAGAGCTTCAACATCCCGGCGTTGACCGGTGCCTACGGGCTGATTAGCGATGAAGGCGACCGCCAGGGCTACCTTAGCGTACTGAAAGGTCAGGACGGTCTTTCATCGCCTGCTGTTCTTGCGCTGGTTGCCCACATCGCGGCCTATCGCGAAGGCGAAGCCTGGCTTGATGCTCTGCGGGCCTATCTGCAGGACAATCTGCAGTACGTGGCCGACACGCTTAACGGTGAGTTTGCGCAACTCAACTGGCAGCCGCCGCAGGCAACCTATCTGGCCTGGATCGATCTTCGCCCGCTGGGCCTTGATGATAAAGCGCTGCAAAAAACGTTAATCGAGCAGCAAAAAGTCGCCATCATGCCGGGGTATACCTACGGCGAGGAAGGTAACGGCTTTATTCGATTGAACGCAGGCTGCCCGCGCAGCAAGCTCGAAGACGGGGTGAAACGCCTGGTCGCCGCGATTAAATCGCTGCAATGACGCAACGGGGAGGCAACTCCCCGAATTATTGCGCAACTTAATTCTTGTCGGCAGATAGCATTTTACCCATGAATGTTTTTATAATGTGGCGCACTTTAATCAAAAAAAGAGTGCGACCATGATTGATACCACCCTGCCGTTAACCGATTTGCACCGCCACCTTGATGGCAATATTCGTGCTCAAACCATCCTTGACCTCGGCCGCCAGCATAATCTTGTGCTCCCGGCTTCCTCAATCGAATCCTTAATTCCGCACGTTCAGGTTGTAGATACCGCACCTGACCTGGTGAGCTTCCTGCAAAAGCTGGACTGGGGCGTGAAGGTTCTGGCAACGCTTGATGCCTGCCGCCGCGTGGCGTGGGAAAACATCGAAGATGCCGCCCGCAACGGCCTGCACTACGTCGAACTGCGTTTCTCGCCGGGCTACATGGCGATGAGCCACAACCTGCCGGTGGCGGGCGTGGTTGAAGCCGTGATTGCTGGCGTGCGCGAAGGCTGCCGCGACTTTGGCGTGGAAGCCCGTTTGATTGGCATCATGAGCCGTACTTTTGGCGAAGCGGCCTGTCAGGCCGAGCTGGACGCCCTGCTCGCCCACCGCGATGAAATTACCGCGCTGGATCTGGCGGGCGACGAGCTTGGCTTCCCCGGCAGCCTGTTCTTAAACCACTTTAACCGCGCGCGTGACGCCGGCTGGCGCATTACCGTTCACGCAGGTGAAGCGGCCGGTCCGGAAAGCATCTGGCAGGCTATTCGCGAGCTGGGTGCCGAGCGTATCGGCCACGGCGTTAAGGCGATTGAAGACCTCGCGCTGATGGATTTCCTGGCGGAGCAAGGTATCGGCATCGAGTCCTGCCTGACGTCCAATATTCAAACCAGCACGGTCGCGACGCTTGATAAGCACCCGCTGGTGAAATTCCTCGAACATGGCGTACTGGCGACGATCAACACCGACGACCCGGCGGTTCAGGGGATCGACATCGTTCACGAATATACCGTTGCGGCCCCTAAAGCGGGCCTGAGCGCGGCACAGATACGTACCGCGCAGGAGAATGGTTTAAAAATTGCCTTCCTGAGCGAGGCGGAAAAGCAGGCGCTGCTGGCTAAAGTACGCGCTGCTTAATCCTTTAGCGGCAGCTTCAGTCAGGAAACTGATTCAAGCTGCCGTTTTTCTTTGGCGGTTTTGCGCGCATAGCGCTGCGCCAGCACCGCACACACCATTAGCTGAACCTGGTGGAAAATCATCAGCGGCAGCACCATCATTCCTACCGCACTTGCCGGGAACAGCACGTTCGCCATCGGCACCCCGTTTGCCAGGCTTTTCTTCGAACCGCAGAATACGATGGTAATTTCATCCGCCGTATTAAAGCCCAGCAGCCGCGCGGCCCAGGTATTCACCACCAGCACAATCGCCAGCAGCACGATCGAACAGCCCAGCACCGCCAGCAGCGCGATGCCGTTCACCTGATGCCAGATGCCTTCCACCACCGCCTCGCTAAAGGCGACGTAAACCACCAGCAGAATGGACGAACGGTCCGTCAGGCTGATGAGCTTTTTATGCTTGTCGACCCAGCGGCCAATCAGCGGGCGCGACAGGTGCCCAATCACAAACGGCACCATCAGCTGCATGATGATTTTGCCGATGGCGTGCAGCGTGTCCGTCGAGCCTTCCTGGGTGTTCATCAGCGCGCCAACCAGCACCGGGGAAAGGAAAATGCCAAGAATGCTGGACGCGGAAGCGCTGCACACCGCGGCCGCCACGTTGCCGCCGGCGACGGAGGTAAAGGCAATCGCCGACTGCACGGTGGCGGGCAGCGCGCAAAGGTACAGGAAGCCCATATACAGCGGCTGGTTGAGAATCGCAGGCGACAGAAAGCCCATCGCCAGGCCAAGCAGCGGGAAAAGCGCAAACGTGCTGAGGAAAACGACCAGATGCAGCTTCCAGTGGCCCATCCCCGCGACTATCGCCTCGCGGGACAGCTTAGCGCCGTGCATAAAGAACAGCAGCGCGATGGCCGCCGTCGTCAGGTACTCAAACCCGGTCTTAACGATGCCTTCACAGGGAAACAGCGAAGCCACGACCACCACGGCAATCATCACCAGCAAAAAATTATCGATTTTCAGACGTTGCAACCAACCCATTGCTTACCCTTTATTCTTATTTAGCGAGCCGAAAACGAAGAACCCGGCTCGACAAATTGAGCCGGGTATGGCGATTAACACATCAGGACAGGTTTAGCGTCGCGCGCTTTTTCGACGACTCCATGCCCAGCTCAATCAGCTCCATAACCTGAATCGCCTGCGCGGCGGGAACCGGGTTTTCACCGTGGCCGGTCAGCGCGTCGCGGATACCGGCATAGTAGGCAGGATAGTTGCCCGGTACGGTAAGCAGCGTCTGCTCTGCCATGACTTCGCCCTGCGCAAGCGTCAGCACGCCGTCGCGCATATCGTATCCCCAGTCTTCCTGCGGCAGGCGTTCACCCGCTTTCAGGCGATCTTCCTGCGGGTCGAGGCCGTACTTGATGTAGCTTCCGCGCGTGCCGTGAACGATGTAGCGAGCGGATTCGGCGGCGGCAAGCAGCGAACCGTGCAGCACGACGCGGCGCTGCGGATAGGCCAATACGGCATGGAAATAATCCGTGGCCTGCGCGCCCGGCCGCAGCTGGGCTAAATCGACCGTCAGGCTGACCGGCAGGCCAAAGAGATTAATGGCCTGATCGAGAAGGTGCGGCCCCAGATCGTACCAGATGCCGCTCCCCACGCCCGCCTGCTCGCGCCAGCGGTCACGTACCTGTGGGCGAAAGCGATCAAAGTGCGATTCGAAATAGGCCACTTCGCCAAGCGTGCCGTCGGCGAGCAGCGCCTTCAGCGTGAGGAAATCGCTGTCCCAGCGGCGGTTGTGGAATACCGAAAGCAGCAGGCCGCGGCTTTTCGCCAGAGCGTCCAGCTCGCGAGCCTGTGACAGTGTCACGGTAAAGGGCTTATCGACCACCACGTGCTTGCCCGCCTCAAGCGCGGCTTTCGCCAGCGGGAAGTGGGTATCGTTTGGGGTAGGAACCACAATGAGGTCAATATCAGGATCGTTAAACAGATGATGCGGGTCAGAAACCACCGTCATGTTCGGCCAGTCGGTGTGAACCTTTGTCTCGTCGCTGCTGGATACGGCCGCAAGCTCCATCCCCGGCGTGCCAACAATGAGCGGCGCATGGAAAGTCTTACTGGCGTAACCGTAACCGATTAGCCCGACACGAATGTTATCACTCATTTGTATTCCTCACTTTTATGGACACCTCATTTGACACCATCCCCTACAGTGTAACAACAGGTAGTTTACTTGTTACGTTTTGGTTGAACACTTGCCAGGCACTCGCTCATGAAGCTCAAAAGTGACTCACTTCGCAAATATGTAACCGGTTTCAGAAACCGGTTGCTGCGCTTGTAAACCGTTGCCTACACTGGCTGGGTCGAGTCAACTCAAGGAGCGCAGTTATGTCAGCTTTCCCGCAGCATTTTCTTTGGGGTGCCGCTACCGCGGCGTATCAGGTTGAAGGCGGTCACGACGCCGACGGCAAAGGCCCTTCAATCTGGGATATTTTTGCCCACAAGCCCGGCACCACCTTCCAGAACACCAACGGTGACGTGGCCGTTGACCACTACCATCGCTTCCGCGAAGACGTCGCGCTGATGGCTGAACAGGGCTTGCAAAGCTATCGATTTTCCATTTCATGGCCCCGTCTTTTCCCGCAGGGTCGAGGGGCGGTCAACGAAGCCGGGGTGAAGTTTTATAGCGACCTGATTGATTGCCTGGTGGAAAACAACGTTGAGCCGATGATTACGCTCTACCACTGGGACCTGCCGCAGGCGTTGCAGGACGAAGGCGGCTGGGAAAACCGGGCCACCGCAGAGGCTTTCGTAGATTACGCCCGCCTGTGCTATACCCGCTTTGGCGACCGCGTGAAGCTGTGGTCAACGTTCAACGAAACCGTGGTATTCATCGGCCACGGCTATATTACCGGCAGCCACCCGCCGTCGGTGCGCGATCCCGCCCGCGCCATTCAGGCATGTCACCACGTTTTCGTTGCCCACGCCGGCGCGGTTAACGCATTCCGCAGCAGCGGAATTGACGGAACAATCGGCTTCGTGAACGTGCTGCAAACCCATACCCCGCTTACCGACTCGGCGGAAGATAAACAGGCCGCAGCCCTTGCTGACGGCATCTGGACGCACTGGCTTTACGATCCGGTACTCAAAGGCGAATACCCGGCCGAGCTGCTGGCGAAAACCCAGGCGCTGTGGAACGTGCCGCTGTTTGCGCCCGGCGACGAACAGCTTCTGAAAGAAAATATCTGCGATTTTATCGGCCTTAACTATTACAAGCGCGAAACGGTTGCCGCCAACCATCAGCAAACGCACCTCCAGTCGAACCACAGCGGCGAAAAAAATAGCGGCCATGAATTTGGCTTTAAAGACTTATTTAAATTTGTCCGTAATCCGCAGGGCGTTTATACCGACTGGGATTGGGAAATTTATCCGCAGGGATTAACCGACGGTATTTTGCAGATTAAAGCCCGCTATGGCGATATTCCGATTTATATCACCGAAAACGGTTTAGGCGCCAAAGATCCGATAATCGACGGCGAGGTGGTAGACGATCCGCGCATTGATTATCTTAAAATCCATATCGATGCGGTGGAAGCCGCTATGCAGCAAGGCGCGGACGTGCGCGGCTACTATCCGTGGTCGTTCATCGATCTGCTGAGCTGGCTCAACGGCTACCAGAAACAGTACGGCTTCGTGTATGTTGACCACCAGAACGGCCTTGCCCGTAGGCGTAAAAAAAGCTTCTTCTGGTATCAGGAATTGATTGCCAGCCGTGGTGAAAAACGCTGATTAATTTGCGTTAACCGCTCGGGCGCATTTATTGCGCCTGAGCAAATGCGAAGTTCTCCTGTAGAAAACTCCTAAATAATCCTTCAGTACATAATTGCGCTAAGTAAAAACCCCATCTGCGTTTATTATTCTGGCCGATCTTACGGCACAGTAAGCAAGCCAAATACTTCACGCATGGACATTCGCCCCCTATGACAGCGCAAGACTATTTAATGAAGTTCAGAAAAATTAGCAGTCTGGAAAGCCTCGAGAAATTATTCGACCACCTTAATTACAGCCTTACCGATTCTCAGGACATTATGAATATGTACCGCGCCGCCGATCATCGCCGCGCGGAGCTGGTTTCCGGCGGCCGTCTTTTTGACCTCGGATGCGTGCCTAAATCGGTGTGGCGTTACGTCGTGTAACCGCTTGCGTGTAGCATTACGCGTAAAAAGTCTTATAATCTCCCCGCCTTATCTCACCCATAAGGTACGCATATCGTTTTTTTGCACCCGGGAGGCTACATGACTACCACGCAAGCGCCGCGCATTGCAGGCTGGCTAATTGCCCCTCTCGCCTGGCTTCTGCTGACCTTGCTTAGCAGCTCCATCGCGCTGGTTATCTATTTGATGATGCTTATCTCACCGGAAAGCCATCGTTTGATGGGCGCTCAGGGGCAAAACATGGTGCTGTTCTGGTATTTCTCGGTCGCCTGCGCCATCGCCATGTGGGGTTACACCGTGTGGCTGACCATCGCGTTCTTTAAACGCCGTAAAAACGTTGTGCGTCATTACATTCTCTGGTTACTGATTTCGGTGTTGTTGGCAATTAAAGCGTTCGCTTTTTCCCCGGTCAGTGACGACCTCGCCCTACGCCAGCTGTTGTTCCCGCTGCTTGCCGCCTCGTTGCTGGTGCCTTACCTCAAACGATCGAAGCGCGTGAAAGAAACGTTTATTAATCCGTAATAACCCTATAAATGCTCCGTTGTCGGCGTTTTTAATTTCACCGATAATGGACGGCTTTTTTTGTTTCAGGTTAGAAAATGACAGATTACTTGCTGCTCTTTGTTGGTACAGTGCTGGTCAATAACTTCGTGTTGGTGAAGTTTCTTGGCCTGTGCCCGTTTATGGGCGTTTCCAAAAAACTGGAGACAGCTATTGGCATGGGGCTCGCTACCACTTTCGTATTAACGTTGGCCTCTATTTGCGCCTGGGTTATTAACGACCTGATTCTTATCCCGCTGGATTTGGTCTATTTACGTACCCTTGCGTTTATTCTGGTTATTGCCGTTGTGGTGCAGTTCACCGAAATGGTCGTCCGCAAAACCAGCCCGGCGCTTTATCGTTTATTAGGGATATTCCTGCCGCTTATTACCACCAACTGCGCGGTATTGGGCGTGGCGCTATTAAACGTTAACCTCGGCCATAATTTTCTGCAGTCCGCGCTGTACGGCTTTTCCGCAGCCGTGGGCTTTACTCTCGTGATGGTGCTGTTTGCGGCAATCCGCGAACGTATCGCCGTCTCTGACGTTCCGGCCCCCTTTAAAGGCAACTCCATCGCCTTAATCACCGCCGGGCTGATGTCACTGGCCTTTATGGGCTTCAGCGGGCTGGTGAAGTTCTGATGAGCGGCGTGTGGATTGCTATTCTTGCGATTACCCTGATGGGGCTGGTCTTTGGCCTGATCCTCGGCTACGCCGCGCGCCGGTTCGCGGTGGAGGAAGACCCCATTGTCGAAAAAATCGAAGAGCTGCTGCCGCAAAGCCAGTGCGGGCAGTGCGGCTATCCGGGCTGTCGCCCTTATGCTGAGGCCGTCGGCAACAGCGGCGCGAAGATAAACCTGTGCGCCCCCGGTGGCGAAGCCGTGATGCAAAAAATTGCTACCCTGCTTAACGTCGATCCGCAGCCTATTGAAGGCGACGCCGCGGCCGCAGCCCCGGTGCGTATGCTGGCAATCATCGACGAAGCCAACTGCATCGGCTGCACCAAATGTATTCAGGCCTGCCCCGTAGACGCCATCGTGGGCGCGACCCGCGCGATGCACACGGTGATGAGCGATCTCTGCACCGGCTGCAACCTCTGCGTTGACCCTTGTCCAACGCGCTGCATCGAACTGCGCCCGGTCGCCACCACCACGGAGAGCTGGAAATGGGATCTCCAGACCATTCCGGTACGTAACATTCCGGTGGAACAACATGCTTAATTTCTTCAAACGCTATAATAAAGACAAAATCTGGGATTTTGACGGCGGCATCCATCCGCCGGAGATGAAAACCCAGTCAAACGGCACGCCGTTGCGCCAGGTTCCGCTGCCTAAACAGCTGGTGCTGCCGCTGAAGCAGCACATTGGTGCAGAAGGCGAACTCTGCGTCAAAGCCGGCGATACCGTGCTGCGGGGCCAGCCGCTGACCAAAGGTCGCGGCAGAATGCTGCCCGTCCACGCGCCGACGTCCGGTATCGTCACGGCCATTGCGCCGCACTCCACCGCCCACCCTTCCGCCCTGGAAGAGCTGAGCGTAATTATTGAAGCCGACGGCGAAGATACCTGGTTTGAAAAAGACCCGTGGCCGGATTACACCTGCCGCAGCCGCGAAGCGCTGATTGAACGCATTCACCAGTTTGGCGTAGCCGGGCTGGGCGGTGCGGGTTTCCCGACCGGCAACAAACTGCACGGCGGCGGCGATAAAATCGACACGCTGATTATTAACGCCGCCGAGTGCGAGCCGTACATTACGGCAGATGACCGCCTGATGCAGGACTGCGCCGCGCAAATTATCGAGGGCGTGCGCATTCTGGCGCACATCCTTAAACCCCAGCGCGTGCTGATCGGCATTGAGGATAACAAACCGCAGGCTATTTCAATGCTGCGCGCGGTGCTGACCGACGCGCACGATATCGTACTGCGCGTTATCCCAACCAAATACCCTTCCGGCGGCGCAAAACAGCTTACGCAAATCCTCACCGGCAAACAGGTTCCCCACGGCGGCCGCTCGTCCGATATCGGCGTGTTGATGCAGAACGTTGGGACGGCCTTCGCGGTTAAGCGTGCGATTATTGACGGCGAACCGCTGACCGAACGCGTGGTTACGCTGACCGGTGAAGCCGTTGCCCAGCCGGGCAACGTTTGGGCACGCCTCGGCACGCCCGTTCGCCATCTGTTAGATTTCGCCGGTTTCCGACCTGGACAGGAACAGCAGGTGATTATGGGCGGCCCGCTGATGGGCTTTAGCCTGCCGTGGCTTGAGGTTCCGGTGGTGAAAATCACCAACTGCCTGCTGGCTCCGTCACCGAGCGAGATGGGCGAGCAGCCCGAAGAACAGGGTTGCATCCGCTGTAGCGCCTGCGCGGATTCGTGCCCGGCGGATCTGCTCCCGCAGCAGCTCTACTGGTTCAGCAAAGGCCAGCAGCACGACAAGGCCACGGCACACAATCTCAAAGACTGCATTGAATGCGGCGCATGCGCCTACGTTTGTCCGAGCAACATCCCGCTGGTGCAGTATTTCCGCCAGGAAAAAGCAGAGATCCGCGAGATAGAACTCGAGGCGAAACGCACCGCCGAGGCGAAGATCCGCTTTGAGGCGCGTCAGGCTCGTCTGGAACGTGAAAAAGCGGCCCGTCAGGAAAGACACAAGCAGGCGGCGGTGCAGCCGAATGCGAAAGACAATGACGCTATTCAGGCCGCCCTTGCGCGCGTGAAAAGCAAAAAAGCGCAAAGCAGCGAACCGATTATCGTCCAGGCAGGCAGCACGCCGGATAACGCCGAAATCATCGCCGCCCGCGAGGCCCGCAAAGCCCAGGCGCGAGCGAAGCAGGCTGAGAAAGCGTTGCAGGTTGAAGCCGCCGATTCGGGAGCCGTCGATCCGCGCAAGGCGGCCGTTGAAGCGGCTATCGCAAGGGCCAAAGCCCGCAAGGCGGAACAGGCTACCAGCGAGCCTGTCGCTGAATCAGAACCTGCCACGCCGGTCGATCCGCGTAAAGCCGCCGTCGAAGCAGCGATCGCTCGGGCCAAAGCCCGCAAAGCTGCACAGCAGCAGGCGACGGCAGAAGTGACCGAATCAACAGAAGAACAAGACCCAAGAAAAGCGGCTGTCGCTGCGGCCATCGCCCGCGTACAGGCACGTAAAGCCGCTCAGCAGATGGTGCCAGAGGAATAAATGGTTTTTAAAATCGCAAGCTCCCCGTATACCCATAACCAGCGCAGCACGTCGAGAATCATGCTGCTGGTTTCCTGTGCCGCCCTGCCGGGCATCGCGGCGCTGTGCTTCTGGTTTGGCTGGGGTAGCCTGATTCAGATTGCGCTCGGCATAATCAGCGCCGTCGCCGCCGAAGCGCTGGTCGTCAAGCTGCGCAAGCAGTCGCTGCGTCTTACGCTTGGCGACAATTCCGCCGCCCTTACCGGCCTGCTGCTGGGGATCAGTATCCCGCCGCTTGCGCCGTGGTGGATGATTATTCTCGGCACCGTTTTTGCGGTCATTATCGCAAAACAGCTTTACGGCGGTTTGGGGCATAACCCTTTTAACCCGGCGATGATCGGTTACGTGGTGCTGCTGATTGCCTTCCCGGTACAGATGACCTCCTGGCTGCCGCCGCAGTCCATCGCCGCCAGCGTGCCGGGCATTGCAGACGTACTGCACGTTATCTTCACCGGCCACACGTCCGCAGGCGATACCATCACGCAGCTGCGCATGGGCGTGGACGGCATCAGCCAGGCGACCCCGCTTGATACGTTTAAAACCGGCCTGCACGCGGGACATTCTCCGGCGGATTTGATGAACGCTACCATCTACAGGGGCGTGATTGCCGGCCTGGGCTGGCAGTGGGTTAACGTGGCGTTTTTAGCAGGCGGCCTGCTCCTGCTCTGGCGGCGTACCATCAACTGGCATATCCCGGTGAGCTTCCTGCTGACGCTTACGGTCTGCGCTACCCTCGGCTGGCTGTTTTCCCCTGAAAAATGCGTCTCGCCGGTGATTCATCTTTTCTCCGGTGCCACGATGTTCGGCGCGTTCTTTATTCTTACCGATCCGGTTACCGCGTCCACCACCAACCGTGGCCGCCTGATTTTTGGCGCGCTGGCGGGCCTGCTGGTGTGGCTGATTCGTACCTACGGCGGCTATCCTGATGGCGTTGCCTTTGCGGTGCTGCTGGCGAATATCACCGTGCCGCTCATTGATTACTACACCCGCCCGCGCGTTTACGGCCACCGTTAAGGAATCGTCATGCTAAAAACAATGCAAAAACATGGCGTGACCCTGGCCGTCTTTGCCGCGCTGGCAACCGGGCTGACCGCGCTGGTCAACGAGCTGACGAAGCCGACCATCGACCGTCAGGCCGCGCTGCAGCAAAAGCTGCTATTTGACCAGGTGCTGCCTGCCGACATGTACGATAACGATATTCAGCAAAGCTGTTCCGTCGTGAACGACCCTCAGCTTGGCGCGGGCGATCGCAAGATGTATGTTGCGCGCAAAGGCGACGAACCGGTTGCGGTGGTGATGGAAGTCACCGCCCCGGACGGTTATTCTGGCGCTATTCAACTGCTGGTTGGCGCGGATTTTAAAGGCACGGTGCTCGGCACGCGCGTCATCGAACATCATGAAACCCCGGGCCTCGGCGATAAAATAGAGCTGCGCCTGAGCGACTGGATCACCCACTTTTCCGGCAAAACCATTCAGGGCGCGGATGACGCGACCTGGGCGGTGAAGAAAGACGGCGGCCAGTTTGACCAGTTTACCGGCGCGACCATCACGCCGCGCGCCGTGGTTAACGCAGTGAAACGCGCCGGGCTGTTCGCCGAAACCCTGCCGCCTCGCCTGGCACAATTATCATCCTGTGGAGCACAGCCATGAGTGATGTAAAAGAAGTTATCGTTCAGGGGTTATGGAAAAATAACTCCGCGCTGGTGCAGCTGCTGGGCATGTGTCCGCTGCTGGCCGTCACCTCCACCGCCACCAACGCCCTCGGGCTGGGGCTTGCAACGACGCTTGTGCTGACGCTGACCAATGCCGCCGTGTCGGCTATCCGCCGCTGGGCGCCTGACGAAATCCGTATTCCGATTTACGTGATGATCATTGCCTCGGTGGTGAGCACCGTGCAGATGCTGATCAACGCCTACGCCTACGGGCTGTATCAGTCGCTGGGCATTTTTATTCCGCTTATCGTGACCAACTGTATTGTTATCGGCCGTGCGGAAGCCTTTGCGGCGAAAAACAGCGTGCCGATGGCGGCGCTGGACGGCTTTGCCATCGGCCTCGGGGCGACCAGCGCCATGTTCGTATTAGGCTCCCTGCGTGAGATTATCGGCAACGGCACGCTGTTCGACGGCGCTGACGGGCTGCTCGGCAGCTGGGCCAAAGTCCTGCGCATCGAGGTATTTCATACCGATACGCCCTTCCTGCTCGCAATGCTGCCGCCCGGCGCGTTTATCGGCCTGGGTTTGATGCTGGCGGTGAAGTACCTTATTGATGAGAAAATGAAGAAACGCCGCGCGGCTCAAAGCCTGGTGGTACAGGGAAACGTGGAGAAAGCCTAATTTGGGACAGGGAGTAGCATGAACAAAGCGAAACGGCTGGAGATTTTAACCCGCCTGCGGGATAACAATCCGCACCCGACCACGGAGCTGAACTTCAGCTCCCCTTTCGAGCTGCTGATTGCCGTACTGCTTTCCGCCCAAGCGACCGACGTCAGCGTCAACAAGGCCACGGCCAGGCTGTATCCGGTAGCCAATACCCCGCAGGCAATGCTGGATTTGGGCGTAGACGGCGTGAAGTCCTACATCAAAACCATCGGCCTGTTTAACAGCAAGGCGGAAAACGTTATCAAGACCTGCCGAATGCTGCTGGAGCTGCACAACGGCGAGGTTCCAGAGGACCGCGCGGCGCTTGAAGCGCTGCCGGGCGTGGGGAGAAAAACCGCGAACGTGGTGCTCAACACGGCTTTTGGCTGGCCGACTATCGCGGTTGATACCCATATTTTCCGCGTCTGTAACCGTACAAACTTTGCCCCCGGTAAAAATGTCGAACAGGTCGAGGACAAACTGCTTAAGGTTGTGCCCGCCGAGTTTAAGGTCGACTGCCACCACTGGCTGATTTTACACGGCCGCTACACCTGCATCGCCCGCAAACCACGCTGCGGCTCCTGCATCATTGAAGATCTTTGTGAATTCAAGGACAAAGTCGAACTCTGATTACCCAGGCCCGTCGGAAACACGGCGGGCGAAAACCCCTCTTTTCACATGCCTTTCAGAAAGATATCAATTTACAACGGTTTGTTTCGTAACCCTTCCCGTAAGATTTATTTCATTTGGTGAATAACCGTCTCAGCAGGTTAATCGTTTTTTTACGATAAGAATTTTCTATAAATATGTGATGCAGATCACCCTGATAACACCATGTTAAATTTTGGTCATTTAATTGTCGATAAATCATGGCGATCGTGATTAATACGGAACCTTAAGCAATACATTAAACTGGATGTTTCTTAATGACTGGCCCATATCACTACCTTTGCGATTAAACAGCAGAACATATCTCTAAATGTCAGCCTTATGCCTACCCTGAAAGATATTTGCTCGGTAAAGATTGAATTCTTAAAATTTAACGCTGAATAACAAATGGCGGAAAAGAGCATTATCCGGCCTCGGATATATGTAACAGAGTATTACAAACCCCTTGCCTGACGTCGCTATATAGTGAACATTACCCGCCGTTTCCCCCTCCCTTAATAACAATAAAGTGAAAGTCACAGGGCTTCACGCTTATAAAACTCCTGTTAAAGTGGGATGTAAAAAAAGAGGTATATGTGTCGACTGCAAACAATAAACCAGCAGAAAGCGTCAGCCTGAACGCTTTCAAACAACCAAAATCGTTCTATCTGATTTTCTCTATCGAACTGTGGGAGCGTTTTGGTTACTACGGCCTGCAAGGCATCATGGCCGTTTACCTGGTCAAAATGCTGGGTATGTCCGAAGCGGACTCCATCACGCTGTTCTCCTCATTCAGCGCCCTGGTCTATGGCCTTGTGGCTATCGGCGGCTGGCTGGGTGATAAAGTTCTCGGCACCAAACGTGTCATTATGCTCGGTACGATCGTACTGGCTATCGGTTATGCGCTGGTCGCGTATTCCGGGCACGACGCCGCTGTAGTTTATATGGGTATGGCGACAATCGCCGTCGGTAATGGCTTGTTCAAGGCTAACCCGTCTGCCCTGCTTTCTACCTGCTATGAGAAAGATGACCCGCGTCTTGATGGTGCATTTACCATGTACTACATGTCCATCAACATCGGTTCCTTCTTCTCTATGCTGGCAACGCCATGGCTCGCCGCTAAGTTCGGCTGGAGCGTGGCGTTCTCGCTAAGCTTTGTGGGTATGCTGATTACGCTGGTTAACTTCATGTTCTGCAAGAGGTGGGTCAAAGACTACGGCTCCAAGCCTGACTTTGCACCGATTCACTTCGGCAAGCTGATCGCTACTATCGTCGGCATTGTGGTTCTGGTTGTTATCGCCACCTGGCTGCTGCACAACCAGGGCATCGCGCGCATGGTTCTGGGCGTTGTTGCTCTTGGCATCGTGTTTATCTTTGCTAAAGAAGCTATCGCTATGAAAGGTTCGGCTCGTCGTAAGATGATCGTTGCTTTCGTGCTGATGATGCAGGCTATCGTCTTCTTCGTGCTGTACAGCCAAATGCCGACTTCCCTGAACTTCTTTGCTATCCGTAACGTTGAGCATGCCATTTTAGGCATCACGTTCCAGCCGGAGCAGTTCCAGGCGCTTAACCCATTCTGGATCATGATTGGTAGCCCGATTCTGGCGGCCATCTACAACAAGATGGGTGACCGTCTGCCAATGCCGCACAAGTTCGCCATCGGTATGGTGCTGTGCTCCCTGGCGTTCCTCGTGCTGCCGCTGGGTGCCAAATTCGCCTCTGACGCGGGTATCGTTTCCGTAAGCTGGCTGATTCTGAGCTACGCGCTGCAGAGCATCGGCGAGCTGATGATTTCCGGTCTGGGCCTGGCAATGGTTGCACAGCTGGTTCCACAGCGCCTGATGGGCTTCATCATGGGTAGCTGGTTCCTGACTACCGCTGGCGCGGCCATCATCGCGGGTAAAGTTGCAAATCTGATGGCGGTACCTGAGAACGTGACCGATCCACTGCAGTCTCTGGCCGTTTACGGACACGTGTTCATGCAGATTGGTATTGTTACCGCCGTTATCGCCGTGCTGATGTTTGCAGTCGCGCCAAAACTTAACCGCATGACGCAGAGTGACGAAGGCGACGCCGCCAAGAAAACCGTCACCGCATAATGTAGCGGGAAACGTTTGATTTATAGCCGTTGGGTTCACGCTCAACGGCTTTTTTTTTACCTGCGGGGGGACTAACATAAGGTATCTTAGCGCCCACTGGAGTGTCGTAATGAAACTGTATTATAAAGCTGGTGCCTGTTCCCTCTCCCCTCATATCATCCTGCGCGAAACCGGCGTGGACTTCTCGCTGGTAAAAGTCGACCTTGCCGCAAAGAAAACCGAAGAGGGTGATGACTATCTTGAGGTCAACGCCAAGGGCCAGGTTCCTGCGCTGCTGCTTGACGACGGTTCACTGCTTACCGAAGGCGTTGCCATCGTGCAGTTCCTTGCGGATAAAGTGCCTGACCGCCAGCTTCTTGCCCCGGCCGGTAGTATGACCCGTTACCACACGCTGGAATGGCTCAACTATATTGCTACCGAGCTGCACAAAGGCTTTAGCCCGCTGTTTAACCCGGCCACTCCGGACGAATTCAAGGCGATAACGCGTAAAGCGCTGGAGAAAAAATTCCACTACGTGAACGAAGAGCTGAATGATAAACAGTGGCTGATGGGCCTGCGCTTTAGCGTGGCGGATGCCTACCTGTTTACCGTGCTGCGCTGGGCGCAGGCGCTGAAGCTCGAGATTGGCGATCTCAAGAATATCGAAGCGTTTATGGAACGAATGAAGGCGCGCCCGGCGGTTGCGGCGGCGCTGGCTGCCGAAGGGATTTAGAGCGTTTTGTCGGGTGGCGCTTGCGCTTACCCGACCTACGGAACACGGTGCGAATTGTGTCGGGTGGCGCAACGCTTACCCGACCTACGGAATACAGTGCGAATTGTCTCGGGTGGCGCTTGCGCTTACCCGACCTACGGAACACGGTGCGAATTGTGTCGGGTGTCGCTACGCTTACCCGACCTACGGAACTGCGGAATCATCATATTTAGTGTAGGGCGGATAAGCGCGAGCGCCATCCGCCTTTTTTATTACAGCGCAACGGCCGTAAAGAAGTGCTCAGGCCTCGCAATACCGTCCTGGGCTGCCACCAGCTGTAGCTCGTACTCGCCCATCTTTTTCGTCACCACCATAATGTCGTAAACCGCTGCGGTGACGTGCTCCAGCGCTTCGCGCAGGCTGGCCCCCTGTAGCAGCTTAACCAGCAGCAGGCCGCTGGTGACGTCGCCCACGCCAACCGGCTGTCGTTCGCCGAAGTCGACCAGCGGGCGGTGGATGTGCCAGGCTTCCTGCGCCGTGACCAGCAGCATTTCAAAACGATCCTGCTGCATAGCGGCTCGGGCAAGGTGCTTCACGAGCACGATTTCCGGCCCCTGCGCGATAAGCTCGCGGGCGGTGCTTACCGCTTCTTCAACGGTATTCACCGGATGGCCGCTTAAAATCTCAAGCTCAATCAGGTTTGGCGCGATGATGTCGCTTGCTGGCATAGCGTAACGCGTATGGAACTCTGAGACGCCCGGTGCAACGATGCAGCCCTTTTCAGGATGCCCCATGACCGGATCGCAGAAATATTTCGCATTCGGGTTAGCAGCCTTCACCTGACGCACGATAGAGAGGATATGCTCGCCCTGCTCGGCTGAACCAAGATAGCCGCTCAGCACCGCATCACAGCGCTGCAGCTGGCCGATATCGGCAATGCCCTGCACGATGTCGCTCAGGTGGCTGGCTGGCATCACGCTGCCGGTCCATTTCCCGTACTGGGTATGGTTAGAAAACTGTACCGTATTCAGCGGCCAGACGTTGGCGCCCAGTCGGCGCATCGGGAATTCGGCGGCGCTGTTGCCCGCGTGACCGAATACCACATGAGACTGGATGGCGAGGATGTTCTTCATAGTGCGACCCCGGTGGAACAACAACTGTTGTGTTTTTGTGGCAAAAATAAAGGGCGCGGATTGTGCATCCAGCGCCCTTCTGGTCTTTCTTAATTACTTCCAGCAAACGAGGCAGTAGTTTTTCTTACCCCGGCGCAGCAAGGTATAGCGATTGAACAGAATGTCGCTATCGGCAAAGGTATATTCCGGGTCGGCCTGCTTTTCACCGTTGATGGTGATCGCGTTTTGCGCAATGGTTTTACGCGCCTGACCGCGGGAAGGCTGAAGCTCGGAATCCACCAGCGCCTGCTGGAGATCGGCACCGCGTTCCAGTTCAACCATCGGCACGCCGTCCTGGGCGAGCTGCGCAAAGTCAGCTTCCGTCAGATCGCTCAGGTTACCGTTAAACAGGCTGCTGGTGATGCGTTTCGCCGCCACCAGGCCTTCTTCGCCGTGCACCAGACGCGTCACCTGCTCGGCCAGCACGAACTGGGCGCGAGGCGCGCTACCGCTATTTTTGTCTTCTTCTTCCAGAGCGTTGATCTCTTCAAGGCTCATGAAGGTGAAGAACTTCAGGAAGCGATACACGTCGGCATCGGCGGTATTAATCCAGAACTGGTAGAACTTGTACGGGCTGGTTTTCTTCGGATCGAGCCACACCGCGCCGCCTTCGGTTTTGCCGAACTTGGTGCCGTCAGACTTGGTGATCAGCGGAACGGTCAGGCCGAACGCCTGCTGCTGATGCAGACGGCGGGTCAGGTCGATACCGGAGGTGATGTTGCCCCACTGGTCGGAACCACCGATTTGCAGCACTACGCCATGCAGCTTGTTCAGGCACGCGAAGTCATAGCCCTGCAGCAGATTGTAGGAGAACTCGGTAAAGGAGATGCCCACGTCGTCGCGGTTCAGGCGCTGTTTTACCGCCTCTTTGTTAATCATCTGGTTAACAGAGAAGTGTTTGCCGATGTCACGCAGGAACGTCAGCACGTTCATATCGCCAAACCAGTCGTAGTTGTTCGCCGCAATCGCCGAGTTTTCACCGCAGTCGAAATCGAGGAACGGTGCAACCTGACGGCGAATTTTTTCAACCCACTCCTGCACCGTGTCTTCGGTGTTGAGCTTGCGCTCCACGGCCTTGAAGCTCGGGTCGCCGATCAGGCCCGTTGCGCCACCGACCAGTGCAACCGGCTTGTGGCCCGCTTCCTGGAAACGTTTCAGACACAGCAGTGGAACCAGATGGCCCAAGTGCAAGCTGTCGGCGGTAGGGTCAAAGCCGCAATAGAGCGCGATTGGCCCTTGCGCCAAACGCTGCGCTAACGCTTCCTCGTCCGTTACCTGAGCCACCAGGCCCCGCTCTTGCAATTGTTTTATCAAATTGATGCTTGCCATCAAATTCTCCATGTATATACGACTGCACCTTTGCCGGTACACGGCTTTTCGCCTTGTGGCGAAAGGAGTTAATTTCTAAGGGGACATAGAATAAAGCGCCAGCCCACGGAGTACCAGCGCTTAAAACAATAATTCCAGGCGTTAAGGGGCGAGGCGGTCTATTTTCCAGGCATCGCCTTCACGCTGGTATAAAAAGCGATCGTGCAGACGATGTTCGCCGCCCTGCCAGAACTCCATCTGCTCGATGGAAACGCGGTATCCACCCCAGAAGCTCGGCAATGGAACTTCGCCCTGCTGGAATTTCTGCTTCAGTTCGAGGAATTTGCTTTCCAGAATACCGCGCGCGGAGATACGGCTGGACTGCTTAGACACCCATGCGCCAATCTGGCTGTCGCGCGGGCGGCTGTGGAAATATTTCATCACTTCAAGCGTGGAAAGACGTTCTGCTGTCCCCTGCACCATCACCTGGCGGTCGAGCATATGCCACGGGAAATGCAGGCTGATGCGCGGATTGGTTTCCAGGTGATGCGCCTTGCGCGAGCCGAGGTTGGTGTAGAACACCAGGCCGCGCTCGTCGAAATGCTTGAGCAGCACGATGCGCTGGTACGGCTGACCGGTTTCGTCAACCGTTGCCACCACCATCGCCGTGGGATCGGCTAATTTGGCTTCGCAGGCCTGGGCAAGCCAGCGCTCAAACAGGTCGAGAGGCCTGTCGGTGAGATCGTGGCGGCGCAGGCCACCCTTGGTGTATTCACGGCGCAGATGCGCGATCTGCTGCAAAGAGTCGTTATCAGACATGGCGTTACGTCAGGCTAGAGTCAGGTGGAGCTATTGTGCGCTCCACCCTGAGAAATCTCAACGCTGGGGATTTTGTAACTGGCAATTATTAAGCACGACGGTGTCTTTGCGATACACGGTCGCGGTGTCGCCTTTAGACCAGAATACGTACACGCCGTCGGTATAGCGCGCGCCGGATGCTGACAGGCCCTGAGTCAGCGACAGCATGTCGTTATCGTAAACGAAGTTGACCATCTGCTTATCGTTATTGAGCGTCACGGTGAGCGGCTTTTCGTCGCACTGATACTGCAACGTATCGGTATGCATCCGCTCAACGAAGCCGTTGTAATAGCTACAGCTGGCAAGCAGTAAAGGAAGGGTGGCAACCAGTAGTTTTTTCATCTGCGTATCCTGAAGATCTTCTTATCCCTGGAGGGGCTGGCCCCTCCCTTTTCTTCTTCAGTGTAGAGATATTGGGATGAAGATAATTTCAGTTAACTCTGATTATGCAGCGGGTTGGCGGGATAAATCGCACCCAGCACGCTCGCCTCTGACGCCCCCGTCACGGAGGGCAGATTGCCCGGCAGGCCGGACATGGTGCGGTACGCAAGCCAGGCAAACGCCAGCGCTTCCATGTCGTCGCCGCTGATGCCCGCCTCGTCGGTAGTGCTGACCTCGATACCCGGCAGCAGGCCCGCCAGACGCGCCATAAGCAGCGGATTGCGGCTTCCGCCACCGCAGACCATCAGGCGCTCACAGCCGCCGCTTAACAGCACCTGCTCGGCGATAGTGACGGCGGTCAGCTCGGTCAAGGTGGCCTGGATATCTTCGCTGGCAAGCCCTGGGAACGCCCCGAGCTGGCGTTCAAGCCAGCCGTAGTTGAAGTATTCGCGCCCGGTGCTTTTCGGTGCCGGTGCCGCAAAATAAGGATCGCTCAGCATCTGCTGGAGAAGCGGCAGGATAACCTTGCCGCTGTTCGCCCACTCGGCGTCTTTGTCGTAGGGCTTACCCTTCTGTCGCCAGATCCAGGCGTCCATCAGCATATTGCCGGGGCCGGTGTCGTAACCCTTTACCGCATGACCCGGAATAAGCAGCGAGAGATTCGCGATGCCGCCGATATTTAACACCATCCGACGTTCGGTGGGATGCGCGAGGAGCGCGTGGTGGAATGCGGGCACAAGCGGCGCGCCCTGCCCGCCAAGCGCCATATCCCGACGGCGGAAATCACCCACTACGGTAACGCCCGTCAGCGCAACGATCTGGTTATTATCGCCAATCTGCAGGGTGTGCGCCGCCTCGCCCTGCGGTTCATGCCACACCGTCTGCCCGTGGCAGCCAATGGCCATGACGTCGGCGCGGGTTAAGCCTTGGCTCGCCATCAGGGTTTGCACCGCCTGCGCAAAGAGTTTACCCAGCCGGTTATCAAGCTGGCCAAGCTGAGAGAGCGTCAGCTGCTGCCCCTGACAAATCCCGAGAATAGCGTTCTTTAACTCAAGCGGAATGGGATGGCTGTAGCTGGCAAGCTGGACGACCAGATGCTCATCAATGGCCGCTAAAACAACATCTATGCCATCGAGGCTGGTGCCCGACATCACGCCGATATAACGTCCAGATTTCATCTACTACTCCTGTAAGCCACGCCGATTGGGCTAAATAGTGCACCATAAACTAACATTCAATACGATGATTTATTAATACTTTTTAACAACATCGCGCCCTTGCGCAGATTTCATTTGCAGGCGGCCTCTTATGCGAGAGCCGTTTAACCTCGGTTAAGAACGGCTCTTTTATTCTTTTTACATCAAGCGTGCTGAACTAATATGAAACTTCGCACCTAAATACCATATAATTTACCCATGAAGGATGCTCGATTGGGCGTTTCCAGATGAACAGGAGATTCATAAATGATTTCACGTGTACTGGTTGTATCGTTGGTTGGCTTGTCTTTGGCTGGTTGTGTTAACGACAGCTCGCTGTCCGGTGACGTCTACAAGGCTTCTGATGCCAAGCAGGTGCAGAGCGTAACTTACGGCACCGTGGTCCACGTACGTCCGGTCCAGATCCAGGGCGGTGATGACTCAAACGTCATTGGTGCCATCGGCGGTGCGGTACTTGGCGGCTTCCTGGGTAACACCGTCGGCGGCGGCACCGGTCGTTCACTGGCAACCGCTGCGGGTGCCGTAGCGGGTGGCGTTGCGGGCCAGGGCGTTCAGGGTGCGGTTAACAAAAGCCAGGGCGTTGAGCTGGAAATCCGTAAAGACGACGGTAACAGCATCATGGTTGTGCAGAAACAGGGCGCGACCAAATTCGCTGCAGGCCAGCGCGTTGCGATTGCCGGCAGCGGTAACCAGCTGACCGTTTCCCCGCGTTAATCCATTGAATGTTTAAAAGGCCTGCTTAGCAGGCCTTTTTTATGTCTCCAACACCGACGTGGCAATCTTAAAAAACTTCACCGTGAAGTGAAGTTTTTGACGATCCGCGCCAACGCTTAGCCCTTGGTCTGCAGATCGATAATATTCTGCTCGAGGCGGCTAATCAGGTTGATCAACTGGCTCAGCTCTTCAGAACTGATGCCAGATAAGATTTCCCCACGCGTGTGATTGATGACGTTTTCCATCTCGGTAATGATTGGCGTGGCGCGATCGGTAAGCTTGATTCGCTTCGCCCGGCGGTCGTTCGCGCAGGTTTGGCGCGATATCAACCCTTTCTCTTCCAGTTGGTCGAGCGTTCTGACCAGTGAAGGTTGCTCGATGCCAATCGCTTTGGCCAACTGAATCTGTGACTGATCGGGCGGCAGCTGATGGATATTATGCAGCGTAACCCAGTGTGTCTGCGTCAATTCAAGAGGTTTCAGGCGATGGTCAATCAGAGCACGCCAAATGCGCACCAAGCGGGCCAGATCTGATCCTAATGGCGATTCCAATTTCATCTCCTTATAATTAGCTTGCTAACTTATTATACTGATTTTAGACTATTGTGCAGGCTTTAATTTTTAAAAACAAATCCCTTACTTTTGCTGATGTTATGCAACCAGCTACACTTTCATATTACAACTTAGTCAGGGGAAACGGCAGTCATCCCCGATATTTAAAGGATTATCCGACGTGAGCTTCGCATTTACCGCATCCGGTCTACCCGTCCAGGATCTGATAGTAGGCGCCTCCATCTACTTCCCCCCTCTGTTTAAAGCGGTGATGATAGGCTTTTTCATCTGGCTCGTTCTACACCGTCTTTTGCGGGACTGGATGTATTCGGGCGAGATATGGCACCCCACTCTTATGGATCTCTCGCTGTTTGCCCTGTCGGTAAGCGCGGCTCTTGTCATTCTGGTTGTATGGTAACAACATGAATTTTAAAACTTTAAAGTATTTTTCTACCCTGCTGGTCTTCGCGGTAGCGCTCGTTGTTGGCTGGCTACTTTGGAATTATTACATGCAATCCCCCTGGACGCGAGACGGGAAGGTCCGCGCGGAGCAGGTCAGCATAACCCCACAGGTGTCGGGAACCATTACAAAACTCAACGTTTTCGATAACCAGTTTGTGAAAGCGGGCACCGTTTTGTTTACCATCGACGCCACCCCCTACCACATTGCCGAGCTGAATGCCCAGGCACAGCTGGCGCAGGCACAGTCAGAATTAGCAAAGGCCAGCAACGAGGCCAATCGTCGCCATAATCTGCCGCGCAACTACATTTCAGCCGAAGACATGGACACGGCGAATATCAATGTCAAAGCCTCGCAGGCCGCCGTCAAAGCCGCCCAGGCCACGCTCGAACAGGCGCAGTGGCAAATCAGCCAGACCACGGTAAAAGCCCCGGTCGACGGCTGGGTGACCAACCTCTCTACCCGCACCGGCAATTACGCGACCACCGGGCAGCCCGTCTTCGCGCTGGTCGACAGCGATTCGTTCTATGTCGTCGGCTATTTCGAAGAAACCAAGCTGCGCCACATTCAGCCAGGCAACGTCGCCAACATCGTACTCTATAGCGGGCACCAGCCGCTCTCCGGCAGGGTCGAAAGCATCGGGCGCGCCATATACGATCAGAGCATCGAAAGCGAAAGCGACCTGGTTCCCGATATTAAGCCCAACGTGCCGTGGGTGCGCCTCGCGCAGCGGGTGCCGGTACGCATCAAGCTGGACAGCATTCCGCAGGGCGTGACGCTGGTTTCCGGCACCACCTGCACCGTCACCATTCAGCACTGAGCCGAAGATGAAACTGAGCTGGCTTGAATGGCACAACTCGCCGTGGGGTAAGGCAACCGCCGGACAGTGGCGCTACGCCCTGCGCAACGCCATCGCGATGTGCCTGGCGCTGACTTTCGCCTATTGTCTGAATCTCGATGAGCCTTACTGGGCGATGACTTCCGCCGCGGTAGTGAGCTTTCCTACCGTCGGCGGCGTGGTCAGTAAAAGCCTCGGACGCATCGTCGGCAGCTTTATTGGCGCTACCGCTGCGCTGATTATCGCGGGGAATACGCTTAACGACCCGTGGCTCTTTCTGCTGACGATGGCCGCCTGGCTTGCGCTCTGTACCTGGGTTTCCAGCCATTTCCAGAATAACGTCGCCTATGCGTTTATGCTGGCCGGGTACACGGCGGCAATTATCGCATTTCCGATGATCAATACCGTCGAATCCACCGAGCTGTGGGACATCGCCCAGGCGCGCGTTTGTGAAGTGGTCGTCGGCATTCTGTGTGGCGGATTTATGATGATGGTGCTGCCGAGCACCTCGGACGGCACCACCCTGCTGACCGCGCTGAGAAACATGCACGCCCGCCTGCTGGAGCACGCAAGCCTGCTCTGGAAGGCTGAAACCACCGATGCCATTCGCACCGCGCACGAAGGCGTTATCGGCCAGATCCTGACCATGAACCTGCTGCGCATTCAGGCATTCTGGAGCCACTACCGCTTTCGTCGCCAGAATAACCTGCTGAACTACCTTCTCCACCAGCAGTTGCGCCTCACGAGCGTGATTTCAGGCCTGCGCCGCATGCTGCTCAACTGGCCGAATCCACCGGAGCACCTTTGGCCCCTGCTCGACGCGCTGCTTAAAGAGCTGGCGCGCCCGGAAACCCATAAGTACAGCGTGGCTCGCCTGCTACAGCAAATCGCGCCAACCGATCCGAACGACTATCGCCACCAGGCGTTTTGGCACCGGCTGCGCTACTTCTGCTGGCTATATCTCGACAGCAGCCGCTGGCTGCGCGAGCTGGAAAACGCCACGCCGGTTTCTGTCTTAACGCCGCCGAAAACGCCGTCGCTGGCGCGCCACACGGATAACGCTGAAGCGATGTGGAGCGCGCTGCGCACCTTCTGCGTGATTACCGTCACCGGCGCGTGGGGCATCGGCACCCAGTGGGATGCGGCGGGCGGTGCCCTTACGCTCGCGGCGATTAGCTGCGTGCTGTACTCCTCGGTCGCCTCGCCGCTCGGTTCGCTGACCCTGCTGATGCGCACCCTGCTGTGGCTGTCGCTGTTCAGCTTCCTGGTGAAGTTCGGCCTGATGGTGCAGATAACCGACCTGTGGCAGTTCCTGCTGTTCCTCTTCCCGCTGCTCGCCACCCTGCAGCTGATGAAGCTGCAGCAGCCGAAGCTTGCCGGGCTGTGGGGCCAGCTAATCGTGTTTATGGGCTCGTTCATCGCGGTAACCAATCCGCCAGTTTATGACTTTGCGGATTTCCTCAACGATAACCTCGCGAAGGTGATCGGCGTCGGGCTGTCGTGGGTGGCCTTTTCCGTGCTGCGCCCAAGCTCCGACACCCGCAAGAGCCGCCGCCATATTCGCTCCCTGCGACGCGGCTTCGTCGACCAGCTGAGCCGCAGGCCGCAGCGCAACGAAAACCAGTTTGAGTCGCTGGTTTATCACCACATCAGCCAGCTGAGTAACAGTAAGGATGAAACGGCGCGGCGCTGGCTGCTGCGCTGGGGCGTGGTGCTGCTGAACTGCTCGCACGTGGTGTGGCAGCTGCGCGGCTGGGAATCGCGCTCAGACCCGTTGTCCAACGTGCGCGATGTTTGCATTCATACCCTGCGGGACGTGATGAGTGAACGAGGGGTGCAGCAGAGGCCGCTTGGGGAAGCGCTACGTGAACTACAGAGGATCTGCGACAGCCTGTCGCATCACCCTAACCCGGCCGCGCGCGACCTGGCGGGGATAATCTGGCGTTTGTACTGCTCGCTGTCGCAGCTGGAGCAGGCGCCGCCGGTCGGTACGCTGACGGGCGGCAGCTGAATCAGTGAATCACACCGCAGGCGTAGCGTGCTCCGCCGCCGCCGAGCGGTTTAGGACTGTCGGACATATTATCGCCGTCAACGTGAATCATCAGCGCCTTACCCTTTACGTCAGCCAGTTTTTTAAGCCGCGGCGCCGTAACGGGTTCGGTTGCCTTACCGTCATTATTGACCACCAGCACAGGCAGATCGCCAAGGTGGCCTATGCCTTCAGGCCCAAGATGTTTGCCGGTATGTTCAGGGTCGAGATGGCCGCCCGCCGCTTCCGCCGCAGAAGGTTTACCGTCTTTTAAGGCTGGTTCGCAGGTACCTTTGGCGTGAACGTGGAATCCGTGTTCACCCGGCGGGAGCGTGCGCAGATCAGGAACAAACTCAAGGCCCTTGTCGGTTTCATTGATGGTGACCGCGCCAACGGGGTCGCCAATACCCTTCGGGGTGACGAGATTCAATTCTACTTTTTCGCTTGCCGCATGCGCCGCAGAACAGACGACAAGCGCGAGTAAAGCCAGGCTAAAACGCTTCATGTTACCTCCCGGGTTGTTTTTTCGCCTGTTAAGCATAGGCCACGGGCGCAGTTTTCACCGGGAGGCGACGGTTTTTCAGAATTAAGGCACGTCGTATCCCAGCGCCGCTTTGCGAATGCGGAACCACTGCTGGCGGCTCATCTCCAGCGACAGAGAGTGAATCGCCGAGCGCACGCGTTCAATTTTACCGGAGCCGATAATCGGCAGCGGCTTCGACGGCAGGCGCATCACCCACGCGTACACTACCTGCTCGATGGTCTGCGCGCCCATTTCATCGGCCACGGCCTGCAGCTCGTCGCGCAGCGGCTGGTAGGCCTCATCGTTAAACAGGCTGCCGCCGCCGAGGCAGGACCAGGCCATCGGGCGGATGCGCAGCTGCTGGCACTGATCCAGCGTGCCGTCGAGAATGGTGGGCTGATGCACCGGTGAAATCTCAACCTGGTTCGTGGCGAGCGTAAACGGCAGGCGTGACTGCAACAGCGCGAACTGCGCGGGCGTGAAGTTGGAAACGCCGAAATGGCGCACCTTGCCGCTCTGATGCAGCGCGGTGAAGGCTTCCGCCACCTCGTCCGCGTCCATCAAAGGATCGGGGCGGTGAATAAGCAGCAAATCCAGATAATCCGTCGCCAGCTTTTGCAGCGAGGCTTCAGCGCTGCTGACGATGTGGCTGCGGTCGGTAATGTAGTGACCCAGGGCGTGGTCGGGATTCGCCGTGGTGGCGATGCCGCATTTTGTGACGATCTCCATTTTCTGGCGTAAATGCGGCGCCAGGCGCATCGCGTCACCGAAGGCCGCTTCGCAGGCGTAGCCACCATAGATATCGGCATGATCGGCGGTCGTAATGCCAAGCTCAACGTGCTCTTCAATGAAGCTCGCGAGCTGGCGCGGCGACATGTTCCACTCCATCAAACGCCAGTAGCCCATCACCAGACGTGAAAACTCCGGACCCTGCGGGGAAATCGTAATGCGCTGTACCATAAAAGCATGACCTCAATAAGGGAAAAATCTGCGACGGAGTATAACGGGGTTGGATGATTAAAAAAGTGAGGGTTGCTGCGGTTCTTCAGGTGAAGATGCTTTGTTTGCGCGTAACTTACGCAGAAGGCGCTGGCGGCACAGGCGCAGAACGTCCTGCTTTTGGGTATCGCTCATCTTCTGCCAGTTAAACCGCTCGTCCCGGCTGCGCATGCAGCCACGGCAGAAGCCGCGTTCATCCGACTGGCAGATGCCGCGACACGGGCTTTGAATTGGAAAAAACTCTAGCTGCTCTGCCACTCGCGTCCCCCGTTACCCATACTTCTGTAAGTGAAGTCGCACATACGCCTGGACGCAAGTGGCAATAGTCTATTTTTGTCGCACAGGTTTTTGGAAAAATAGTGATAACCATGAATAAATTAAGGTTCACCTAATCTTCCCGCGCCATCATGTGCCCAATCTCAATATTCAGCTTTGGCAGTCATGGAATTCATTAAAAAGTTACAGTGTAACGACTCGAAGTTTAATCTTTGCTGTGCGCTCTTTTTCACCTTAATCAACTCGCTGTTTATTCGCCGTAGCTGGCAGATTATTGCCCCCGACTCGCTGCACGGCTGGCTGTTTGCCGTGACGGTACCGGTGGTGCTTTTCTGCGGCTGGTTGGCTATTTTTAGCGTTATCAATCTTCCGTGGCTGCGTAAGCCGCTGCTGGTGCTGCTAGTGCTGGGCTGCGCCGCAAGCAATTACTTTATGTTCACCTACGGCGCCGTCATCGATAAAAGCATGATGGTCAACGTGTTTGAAACCGACTCGCAGGAGGCCGTGGCGCTCGTTACGCCGCAACTGCTGATGTGGCTGGCGCTTGCGGGGCTAATCCCGGCGCTGATCCTTGCGGCTATCAAAATCAAACCCGCCCGCTGGTGGCATACCCTGCTCACGCGCCTGGTCAGCGTGCTGGCCGCGCTGCTGGTGATTATTCTCGTCGCCTCGGTGTTCTATAAGGATTACGCCTCGCTGTTCCGCAACAACAAGGGCGTGGTGAAAATGGTGACGCCGGCCAACTACATCAGCGCGATTAGCCGCTACAGCAAAGAGCGCTGGTTCGCGGGCGATCAAACGCTGATCAAAATAGGCGAAGATGCCCATAAAGGCCCGGTCATCGGCCAGCAGAAGAAGAAAACGGTGGTGATTCTGGTGGTGGGCGAGGCGTCCCGCGCGGAAAACTATTCTCTAGGCGGCTACGCTCGCGAAACCAACCCTGAAATGAACAAACAGGGCGTTATCTACTTTCCGAAAGCAACGTCATGCGGCACGGAAACCGCCGTTTCAGTTCCCTGCATGTTCTCCGGGATGCCGCGCAGCAGGTACGATGCGGATTTAGCCCGCCACCAGGAAGGCCTGATGGACGTCTTGGCCCACGCGGGGGTCAACCTCCTGTGGCGCGATAACGACGGCGGCTGCAAGGGAGCCTGTAACCGCATCCCGCACACCGATATGACCCAGTGGAAGCTGGACAGCCTGTGCAAAAGCCAGTCCTGCCTTGACGACGCGCTTCTGCACCGCCTCGACAACGTGCTGGACGGCGTGCAGCAGGATTCGGTTATCGTGCTGCACCTGATGGGCAGCCACGGGCCTGCCTATTACCAGCGTTATCCGGATAAATTCCGCAAATTTACGCCAACCTGCGACAGCAACCAGATTCAGGACTGCGATCGCCAGGCGCTGATTAACACCTACGATAATACGATCCTGTATACCGATGACGTGGTGAGCCGCACTATCGATAAGCTCAAGGCGCGCGATGGTAAATTCAACACCGCGCTGGTGTACCTCTCTGACCACGGCGAATCGCTGGGCGAAAGCGGTATTTACCTGCACGGCACGCCCTACATGCTCGCGCCCTCGCAGCAGACGCACATCCCGTTCCTGTTCTGGCTGTCAAAGGACTACCAGCAAAATTATGCCGTCAACCAGGACTGTCTGGCGAAGAAAGCGGTCAGCAGCGACGTTTCGCAGGATAATATCTTCTCAACGATGCTCGGCATGATGAATATAAAAACATCTGTATATCAATCAAATATGGATATTCTTGCCAGCTGTCGCAAAGCGTAACGGGCAGGCGACCGATAAAAAAACGGTCGCCGCGCCTTGCACTAGACTGATTGGTCTATTACAGTGAACGCCATGAACAGAAACCCAGCCCATGACACTCGCGAACATCTTCTTGCCACCGGCGAGCAGCTTTGCCTGCTACGCGGTTTTGTGGGCATGGGGTTAAGCGAACTGTTGCGCACCGCCGAAGTGCCGAAAGGCTCCTTCTACCACTACTTCCGCTCGAAAGAGGCGTTTGGCGTGGTGATGCTGGAGCGCTATTACGAAGGCTACAACCAGCGTTTGCAGCAGCATTTCTGCCAGGGGCCGGGCAACTACCGTGAGAAACTGCTCGGCTGGTATCAGGAGGCGCTGACCTATTTTTGCCAGCACAGCCGCCTGATTAGCTGCCTAACGGTCAAGCTTTCTGCTGAGGTCTGCGATCTGTCCGAAGATATGCGCGGCGCGCTGGACAACGGCGCGGCGCAGATCATTAAGCAGCTGGCCAACGCGCTGGAGAAAGGCCAGGCGGAAAAGAGCCTGTCGATTGACGGCGACGCGCTAAGCCTTGCGCAAACTATTTATGCTCTGTGGCTGGGTGCCAGCCTGCAGGCGAAGATTTCACGCAGCGCGGTGCCGCTGGAAAGCGCCTTTATCTACGTGAATCGTTTGATTGCGGAGCCTGTCTCCTGACGGGCTCTTTTTATTTACCCACTTACTAGACGACCGGTCTACTCAAGGATACGCCATGTCAGCAGACAAACTGTTTACCCCACTCAAGGTGGGTGCGATTACCACGCCAAACCGTATTTTCATGGCTCCGCTGACGCGTTTGCGCAGCATCGTACCGGGTGACATCCCTACCCCACTGATGGCCGAATACTACCGCCAGCGCGCAAGCTCCGGCCTTATCATCAGCGAAGCCACGCAGATTTCCGCTCAGGCAAAAGGCTATGAAGGCGCGCCTGGCCTGCACAGCCCGGAACAAATCGAAGCGTGGAAGAAAATCACCGCGGGCGTACACGCTGAAAAAGGCCGTATCGCCGTTCAGCTATGGCACACCGGACGTATCTCCCACTCCAGCATTCAGCCGAACGGCGAAGCGCCAGTCGCACCGTCCGCCATTTCGGCGGGTACCCGTACCTCGCTGCGTGACGAAAATGGCAACGCGATCCGCGTCGACACCTCAATGCCGCGCGCGCTGGATATCGAAGAGATCCCCGGCATCGTGAACGATTTCCGTCAGGCCGTGGGTAACGCTCGCGACGCGGGCTTCGACCTCGTTGAGCTGCACTCCGCGCACGGCTACCTGCTGCACCAGTTCCTGTCGCCAACCTCTAACCATCGTACCGACGAATACGGCGGCAGCCGCGAAAACCGCGCACGCCTGGTGCTGGAAGTGGTTGATGCGGTGAGCAAAGAGTGGAGCGCTGATCGCATCGGCATTCGCGTGTCGCCAATCGGCACCTTCCAGAACGTCGATAACGGCCCGGACGAAGAAGCGGACGCGCTGTATCTGATTGAAGAGCTGAGCAAGCGCGGCATCGCCTACCTGCACATGTCTGAACCAGACTGGGCCGGCGGCCAGCCGTATACCGAAGCGTTCCGCCAGAAAGTGCGCGATCGCTTCAGCGGCGTGATTGTTGGTGCCGGTGCGTACACGCCGGAAAAAGCCGAAGACCTGATCGTTAAAGGCCTGATTGATGCCGTAGCCTTTGGCCGCGATTACATCGCCAACCCGGATCTCGTCGAACGCCTGCATCGAAAAGCAGAGCTGAACCCGCAGCGCCCGGAATCATTCTACGGCGGCGGCGCGGAAGGCTACACGGATTACCCAACTTTATAACCCTTCCATTGATAGCGGCGCGCAAACGCCGCTATACTTACCTCACATTTTAAGAACGTTTTCTCGTGATAAACGTTTAATTCTAAGAGGAATTTATGCGCTTACTTCATACCATGCTGCGCGTTGGCGACCTGCAACGCTCCATCGATTTTTACACCAAAGTGCTGGGCATGACCCTGCTGCGCACCAGTGAAAACACCGAGTACAAATACTCGCTCGCTTTCGTCGGCTACGGCCCGGAAACCGAAGAAGCGGTTATCGAGCTGACCTACAACTGGGGCGTAGACAGCTACGATCTCGGCACCGCTTACGGGCACATCGCGCTCGCCGTGGATAACGCTGCAGAAGCCTGCGAACGCATCCGTAAAAGCGGCGGCAACATCACCCGTGAAGCTGGCCCGGTTAAAGGCGGCAGCACGGTCATCGCCTTCGTTGAAGATCCGGACGGTTACAAAATCGAACTGATTGAAAGCAAAGATGCAGGTCTTGGCCTGGGTAACTAATACCCTGTTAACGGGCGCGGACTGCGCCCGTTGCTGCAACCCCTTCTGAAATTTGCCATAATGCGCGCTGCAATTTCCCAGTACTTAAGAGATCCTGATGTCTGACAACACGCAATTGAATGGCCTGTGCGACCGTTTCCGTGGCTTTTATCCGGTAGTGATTGACGTTGAAACCGCCGGGTTTAACGCCAAAACCGACGCGTTACTGGAAGTTGCCGCCATCACCTTAAAAATGGATGCGGACGGCTGGCTAATGCCTGACGAAACCCTGCATTTCCACGTCGAGCCTTTTGAAGGGTCTATCCTCCAGCCCGAAGCGCTGGCCTTCAACGGTATCGACCCGCACAACCCCTTGCGTGGTGCCGTCAGCGAATACGAAGCCCTGCACGCCATCTTCAAAATGGTGCGTAAAGGCATTAAGGATACCGGCTGTAACCGGGCGATTATGGTGGCGCACAACGCGACGTTCGATCACGGTTTCATGATGGCGGCGGCAGAACGCGCCTCGCTCAAGCGCAACCCCTTCCACCCGTTTGTGACCTTCGATACCGCTGCACTTAGCGGCCTGGCGCTTGGCCAGACCGTGCTGGCAAAAGCCTGCATCGCGGCGGGCATGCCGTTTGACAGCAGCCAGGCGCACTCCGCGCTGTACGATACAGAGCAAACCGCCCTCTTATTCTGCGAAATCGTCAACCGCTGGAAGCGTCTTGGCGGCTGGCCGATGCCGTCGATGGGCGAGCAGGCCGATTCAGAAGAGTAATATTCCTGTCGGGTAGCGCTACGGCTACCCGCTCCTCCCAGTTTTAATCAATTCTTAGCGTGCAGCCTGCCGCGCGAATCCAGCGAAATCAGAATCACCGAAGAGATAATCAGCAGCGTGCCCAGCCAGTCCGGCAGGGTAAACGTCACGCCCAGCAGGAGCAGCGAGAGCAACGCGCTGCTCAAGGGTTCCGCGCAGCTCAGAATGCTGGCCTTTGGCCCGCCGATCATCTGCGCGCCGGTCAGATACAGGCTGAAGGTAATGGCCGTCCCCACCACCACCAGGTAGAAGAAGGCAAACAGCACGCCGCCGCTCGCGGTAAAACTGCCGACCTGGCTTGCGTAAAACGGCACCAGCATTGCACCGCCCAGTAGCATGCTCCAGCCGACGATAGGCAGCGTTCCGTAACGCGCAATCAGCCTTGAGGGATAGGTCGTGTAAAACGCCGCGGCAAACGCGGAGGCGATTCCCCAGAACAGCGCGCCGGTCGAAATGGAAATAGACGTCGGGTCGCCGTGCGTAACCAGCAAAAAGGTACCAATCAGCGAGGTGCCGATGGCGGCAAAGACAAACTTTCCGGAGCGCTTTTTACGCGCCAGCGCAAACCAGGCCACGATAATCGTCGGCGAAAGAAATTGCAGGATGGTCGCCGTGGCGGCGTTGGATTTCTCGATGGTCAAAAGGAAAGTGAGCTGCACCGTCAGCGCGCCGAAGAAGGTGAAAATCAGCAGCGAAATCACGTCCTCGCGCTGCTTAAATATCGCGAAGATTTTATCGCCGTGCATAAACGACAGCATGAGCAGGATCAAACCGGAAAATAGCAGGCGCAGCATGGTGAGCGACTCGGAGGAAATGTGGCTTTGCTCCATGATGTACTGGGCGCAAACGCCCGAACTGCCCCACAGAACCGCCGCAAACAGTACATACAGCATTCCTTTCCGACTTACGCTCATGACCCCGATCCTTTATTGACTGATTTCCAGGACGGCATGATAGCGTAATTTGAACCGGATTAGATGCCGGACATAACAACGCGTTATGCCCGGTATAGCAAGATTAACTGCCGTACACGCCGATAGCGCTGCTCAGGCGCACCGTGCGCTGGTTGAGGTTTTCCACCACCGCCCCGGCGTTGACCACCATATCGGCGTTGTTCTGCGTCATGGTGCCGATACGCTCGACGGAGCGGTTGATAAGCGACAGCGCGCTGGTCTGTTCCCGCGTCGCGTCGCCAATTTCCCTGACCAGCGCCGTCATCCGCACGATTTCCGCCGCCATCTCGCTGATATGCTTCTCGGCGTTTTTTACCATCCCCACGCCGGAGCCGACGCTCGCCACGTTGTTATCGATTAGGTTTTTGATCTCTTTGGCGGCCGTTGCGGAATGCTGAGCAAGGTTACGCACCTCTGCCGCAACCACCGCAAAGCCCCGGCCCGATACGCCCGCACGTGCCGCTTCAACCGCAGCGTTCAGCGCGAGAATATTCGTCTGGAAGGCAATCTGGTCGATAACGCTGATGATCTCGACGATATGCTGGCTCGCCTGCGCCATCGACTCCATCATGCCCAACGTTTTCTTCATCATCTCCTCGCCCTGCGCCGCCATCACGCTCGCCTGCTCCGCCATTTTCGCGGTTTGCGCCGAGGTATCCGCCGTTTGTTCCACGGCACCTGAAATCTCTTCGATAGCCGCAGCGGTCTGCTGCAGATGGGCATAGGTTTCGTCGGTGCGTTCGCTCATCGCTTTGCTGCTGGTTGCCAGCTGCTGGGTGATATCGCCGATGCCGCCAATCTGCGTGCCGACGTCGTCCACCAGCGAGCGCAGGTTCAGCCCCGACTGGTTCACCAGCCGCATCAGCAGGCCGATATCATCAACCCGGTTGAAATGCACCAGATCGGCGTGCTGCCCTGAGACAATTTTCTGCATCTGTTGAACAATCGTGCTCACCGGCTTCGCGACCTGCCGCTGTAATAGCAGATTGATAATGAGAAACAGGCCGATGGCTATGGCAGCCTGCACGCCAGCATTTAAGCGGGTAAACGGCAGCGCGGCCGTCACGAACGCGGGAATAAGCATCGCGCCGGTGAGGCGTTTTGAGAGCGATAAACGCTGGAAGACGGAGAAAATACTCTTCCAGCCGCGGCCAACCACCAGCCCCTTATAAAAGCGCAGATGCCCGGCGCGCTTATCCCTGACCGCTTTATAAAGCTCCTCGCTTGCCTTCACCTCGTCCCTGCCCGGCACGGTGCGCACCGAGATATATCCGGTCAGCCTGCCGTCATGGTAGACGGGCGTTACGTTTGCCCGTACCCAGTAATGGTCACCATTTTTACAGCGATTTTTTACCATTCCCGTCCAGCTGTCTCCCTGATGCAGCGTGGACCACATATCGGCAAAGGCTTCCGCAGGCATATCAGGATGGCGGATAAGGTTATGCGCCTCGCCAATTAATTCTTCTTCCTTGAATCCGCAGGCCTTAATAAAGGCGGTGTTGGCATAAGTTATATGGCTATGAACGTCGGTCGTCGACATTAATGCCTCTCCTTCTTTCAGAAGATACTCATGCTGAGAGACAGGGTTATTTGTTCTCATACGAATCCCATGCTGTGAAATGAAGACAGAAAGCCACAGAGCGTGGCAAATGAAAGACTAATTTGTTATGAGGCCTTACAGCGCAAGGCTGTGAGCGGCGATATATTCTTCCAATTTCAGCATTCTGGAAAGGGGATTTTAGATCTGGGCGATATGAAAATTGAATTGTCAGTAAATTAATTATTAATTGTGAAATATCTGTAATGGCAATTCAAAAGAGCAAAATAATATATTTCCTTAATCTAAATTAGGCCGTTTCTTTTATTTCATATTTATGACGCTTCCCGCATCGGTTTAAATGCGGGAAGCGTAAGGTTAAGAATACTACGCGACTTTGCGGCGCATTAATTTGAACGCGCCGAACAAAACGAGGATCCAAACCGGCAGCAGCATCGCCGACACGCGCATATCCGGAATGCTGCACATCAGCGCCAGAATCATCAGCATAAAGGCGATGCACAGATAGTTACCCAGCGGGTACAGTAGCGCTTTAAACTGTGTATCTTTACCCTCACGTCGCATGGCCGCGCGGAACTTCAGGTGCGCCATCGAAATCATGATCCAGTTAAGCAGCAGCGTTGCCACCACCAGCGCCATCAGCAGCCCAAAGGCGTCGTGCGGCAGAACATAGTTCAGCAACACCACCAGCGAGGTAATTGCCCCGGACAGGATCAGCGAATTCACCGGCACCCCGCCACGGTTTACCTTAGCCAGAAACGCTGGCGCGTTGCGCTGAATCGACAGTCCGAACAGCATACGGCTGTTTGAATAAACGCCGCTGTTATAGACGGACAGCGAGGCCACCAGAATGACAAAGTTAAGCGCGGAGGCAACGATGTTGCTGTCCAGCTCGTGGAATATCATCACAAACGGGCTGCTGCTGGACTTGATTTCCACCCACGGATAGAGCGAAAGCAGCACGACGAGCGAACCGATGTAGAAAAGCAGAATACGGTAAACCACCTGGTTGACGGCTTTCGGAATGGTGGTCTGCGGCGAGCTGGCCTCGGCGGCGGTGATGCCAATCAGCTCAAGACCGCCAAAGGAAAACATGATCACCGCCAGCGAAAGAATCAGCCCGTGCCAGCCGGTCGCCAGGAACCCGCCGTACTGCCACAGGTTTTCGATGCTGGCCCGCTCGCCGCCGTTCCCGGAAGCCAGCAGCCAGACGCCAAAACCGATCATGCCGACAATCGCCAGCACTTTGATCAGCGCAAACCAAAATTCCATCTCGCCATACAGGCGCACGTTAACCAGGTTGACGGCGTTGATAATCACGAAGAACAGCGCGACCCACGTCCAGGTTGGCACCTCGGGGAACCAGTACTGCATGTAGATACCGGCGGCGGTTAATTCCGCCATGCCCACCAGCACAAACATCACCCAGTAGTTCCAGCCGGATAAGAAACCGGCAAATGGGCCCCAGTATTTAAAGGCGAAGTGCGCAAACGAACCGGATACCGGCTCTTCAACAACCATTTCGCCGAGCTGACGCATAATCAGAAAGGCGATAATACCGGCCACGCCGTAGCCCAGCAGGACCGCAGGCCCGGCCATCTGAATCGCTGGACCTATGCCCAGAAACAGTCCGGTGCCGATTGCGCCACCGAGGGCAATAAGCTGGATATGGCGGTTTTGCAGGCCACGTTTGAGGGTCTGTTCATTTTCTGGCGCAGCTTCCTGGCCCTGCGGCTTTGCCGCCGTTGACGTGTTGGTCACGCCTTTCTCCTGTGTATTTCAATCAAGGGGGCACCTTTTAACACTTGAAGGCAGGAGTGGCAAGAAGATGAAAATGGCAAAAAAAACCGGCGCCCTGCGGCAACCGGTTTTCATCTGTACGCTTTTAGACGCGAGGCTTACTCAGCGTCAGGCGTTTCTGACTTGTGTTTCTCAGCGGTTTCTTTGATCAGCGTCTGCAGTTCGCCGCGCTGGTACATCTCGATGATGATGTCGCAGCCGCCAACCAGCTCGCCGTCAACCCACAGCTGCGGGAAGGTCGGCCAGTTTGCGTATTTTGGCAGCTCTGCGCGAATATCAGGGTTTTGCAGGATGTCCACGTAGGCAAAACGCTCGCCGCATGCGGAAAGCGCCTGTACCGCCTGGGCGGAGAAACCGCAGCTAGGCAGCTTCGGGGAGCCTTTCATATAGAGAAGAATCGGGTTCTCTGTGATCTGGCGCTGGATTTTTTCGATTGTGCTCATTGTCTTGCTTCCTCAAACCTTTTTACGGCAGTAGCCTGCCATTGTAGCGAGTTGCGCCCCCACCAGAAAACACCAAAATTTGCAGGGTTATTTCCGACCGCATGGGGAATGCTAAACATGTTTTAAGAATAACACTTTTCCCAGGTACGCCAATCTGCAAAATGCCCAATACTCGATCAATAAATCGCCTTCTAAGCCTATAATTGGTTAAATTTTTTGCGCACGGTAACGAAACCCGGCCTCGATACAAAAAGGTTATTAACTTTAATGCGGTATATGCATTAGAATCGGCGGGTTTCGAAAAATCATACGCAGGCATGATGGTCTTCATCGTGCCTTCATTTATCAGGGGATTGTCGAGTGGCGCGGATAACAAAAATCTCTATCACGCTCTGTGCTCTGCTATTTACCTTGCCTTATACACCTTTGACTCACGCGTCTGAGCACGCGCGGCCTGTTGCTGCTCACAAAGCCCACGCGGCGAAGAGCACGGCAAAAGCGAGCAAAGGAAAAGAAAAAACCAGTTCCATCTCTACCAAGAAATCCACTAAGAAAGCAGCCGCTACGGAAAAGAAGAAAACAGCGAAAACTACGCCAGCCGTTAAAAGCAAAACCCTCGCAAAAAACTCCAGTAAAAAATCTTCTTTAAAAACCGCTAAGCCTGCTAAAACCTCAGCCATCGCTTCAACCAAACAGTGCACCAAAGCGCGCAAAGGCCACAAAGCCAAATGCGTGACGGTGAAAGGCGATAAAAATCTGACGATTGCCCAGGCCCACAAGGTCCGCGTGCAGAAAGCGCAGAAAACGGCGATGAACAAACTGATGGGCCAGATAGGCAAACCGTACCGCTGGGGTGGCACCTCGCCTCGCACCGGGTTCGACTGCAGCGGTCTGGTTTATTACGCGTATAAAGACCTGGTTAAGTTCCGCATTCCGCGCACCGCCAATGAAATGTACCACCTGCGCGATGCCGCATCGGTTAACCGTGGCGAACTGGAAAGCGGCGATCTGGTCTTCTTCCGCACCCAGGGGCGCGGCACAGCCGATCACGTTGGCGTTTACGTCGGCAACGGCAAGTTCATCCAGTCCCCGCGCAGCGGTCGCGACATCCAGATTACCTCGCTTAGCGAAGACTACTGGCAGCGCCACTATGTCGGCGCGAAACGCGTCATGACGCCAAAAACCATTCGTTAATCCCTCCCCCTGCCCTTCAACGGGCAGGGTTTCTTCTCCTTTTGCTTATCCTTTCAATTTGTTACCCTAAAGCCACACTAAATGTGGTTATTTAGCTGTGTTCAAAATAATAAGGAGTTTGCAATGTCGTTCGAATTACCTGCATTACCGTATGCGAAAGATGCACTGGTTCCCCATATCTCCGCAGAAACGCTGGAATACCATTACGGCAAACATCATCAAACCTACGTCACTAACCTGAACAATCTGGTGAAGGGCAGCGCGTTTGAGGGTAAATCACTGGAAGAGATCGTGCGCACTTCTGAAGGCGGCGTGTTCAATAACGCAGCGCAGGTGTGGAACCACACGTTTTACTGGAACTGCCTGGCACCCAACGCGGGCGGCGAACCAACGGGCGTTGTGCTGGACGCCATCAACGCTTCATTTGGCAGCTTTGCGGAATTTAAACAGCAGTTTACCGACGCAGCAGTGAAGAACTTCGGCGCGGGATGGACCTGGCTTGTGAAGCGCCCGGACAACAGCCTGGCTATCGTTTCGACCTCAAACGCGGGCACGCCGCTTACAACCGACGCGAAGCCGCTGCTGACGGTAGACGTGTGGGAACATGCTTATTACATCGATTACCGCAACGCCCGCCCTAACTATCTTGAGCATTTCTGGGCGCTGGTGAACTGGGAATTTGTAGCGAAAAACCTGGCGGCTTAAGAGTCGGTGGTTTTTGGTGGATGGCGCTAGCGCTTATTCACCCTACTAAATGCCAAATCTGTAGGTCGAATAAACGAAGTGCCATCCGACATAATGATTATTCGCCCCACCGTTCATCGGCCTTCCGTAGGTCGGATAAGCGCAGCGCCATCCGACAAAAAACAAAAAATTAAGGCCGCAAACGCGGCCTCTTTAAATCAGTGCAGAACGGCGGTTAAGGCACCTGCAACAATCAGGCTCAGAACGATAACCGTGGTGATGACGGAAAATTTCAGATCGGTGCTCATCGTTAATCTCCTTTTAATACCCTACAAACGGTGTGTAGCGTGATTTTCCCACAATCAGCGGCAAAAATCCTCCTGGATTTATGATGATATTGGTTTTCCCTCTTCCACTTTGAGAAAAGATAAGCCAAAATCCCTCGCTAATTTACTGCGTACAATCAATTCAACGCCCTCCTCCCGTTTTATGTCGCCTTCCCGACATGCCGCAGCCCAAAAGTTGCCCAGGAGTTAGCGAACGCAAACGTTTAACAGACGAATTATCAGGAGTTTACGATATGGCCTGGAGTGACATCTAATGGCGACAATCAAGGACGTGGCGAAACGCGCAAACGTTTCCACTACAACCGTGTCACATGTTATTAACAAAACCCGTTTTGTGGCGGAAGAAACGCGCAACGCGGTCTGGGCGGCTATCAAAGAATTACACTATTCGCCGAGCGCCGTTGCGCGCAGCCTGAAAGTTAATCACACCAAAACGATTGGCCTGCTTGCCACCTCCAGCGAAGCACCCTATTTCGCCGAAATCATTGAAGCGGTGGAAAACAGCTGCTTTGAAAAGGGCTACACCCTGATTCTTGGCAACGCGCACAACAACTTCGAAAAGCAGCGCGCCTACCTGTCGATGATGGCGCAAAAGCGCGTCGACGGCCTGCTGGTGATGTGCTCAGAATACCCGGATACCCTGCTGACCATGCTTGAAGAGTATCGCCATATTCCGATGGTGGTCATGGACTGGGGCGAAGCGCGCGCGGACTTCACCGACTCCGTGGTTGATAACGCCTTCCACGGCGGCTATTTGGCCGGGCGTTATCTTATCGAACGCGGCCACCGTGAAATCGGCGCCATTCCCGGGCAGATGGAACGTAATACCGGCGGCGGCCGCCATGCTGGCTTTATGAAGGCGCTGGAAGAGGCGAAAATCGCCATTCCGGAAAATTGGATAGTCCAGGGCGATTTCGAGCCGGAATCCGGCTACCGCGCCATGCAGCAGATCCTCGGCCAGTCCCATCGCCCTACCGCCGTCTTCTGCGGCGGCGATATTATGGCCATGGGCGCGATTTGTGCAGCGGACGAAATGGGCCTGCGCGTGCCGCAGGATATCTCAATTATCGGCTATGACAACGTGCGCAACGCCCGCTATTTCTCCCCGGCGCTGACCACCATTCATCAGCCAAAAGAGACGCTGGGCGAAACGGCCTTCAACATGCTGCTTGACCGCATAGTGAATAAACGCGAAGAGTCGCAGATGATTGAAGTTCATCCTCGCCTGATTGAGCGCCGTTCCGTAGCGGACGGGCCGTTCCGCGACTACCGCCGTTAATCCTCCGTCCGAGCCTGAAGTCCCGCTTCAGGCTCCCTTAACCACTCCTGATTCATCGTCTCGCTATCCCCCAGATAATCTAGCAGCCAGCTCAGTGCCGGAGAGGCGTCATTTTGCCGCCAGGTCAGGCAGCAGGCCGCGTCCGGAAACGGGTTCTCCAGCGCCAGCTCTCGCCACGCGCCGCTGACAAGCCAGGGTCTGGCGATATGCGACGGCACCATGCCGATACACAGCCCCGCGCTCAGGCAGTCCGATCCTGACTCCCAGTCCGGCACCACGACGCGATGCTGGTTGTCCAGCAGCCAGGTGATGCGTTTTGGCAACGAGCGGGAGGTATCCTCCAGTACCAGCGAAGGCCACGAACGCAGCTCCTCGTCGCTCAGCGCGCCCTCACGCTGCGCCAGCGGGTGTTCCGCTGCCACCACGCAGCGCCAGCTCAGCGCGCCCATATCGCGAAACGCGTACCGTCCACCCACCGGAATGGCCTGTGTTGCGCCAATCGCGACCTCTACCCGCCCGTCGGCCAGCGCGTCCCACACGCCGTTGAACACCTCCTGAAAAACGCGCAGTTCGATATCAGGGAAGTGGCGATAGAAATCCAGCACCAGCTGGCGCGTGCGCTCGGGCTTGACGATATTATCGACGGCGATAGCCAGGTGCCCGCGCCATCCGTTAGCGATCTGCTGGCACTGTTGCCGCGTCGTCATCATTTTTTTGATAACAGAACGTCCTTCCTTTAAAAAGAAGGCCCCGGCGGGCGTAAGCTCAACGTCCCTGTGGCGGCGCTCAAACAGCGGAACGGCCAGCCAGTCCTCGAGCTGCCGCACCGTATAGCTGATGGCAGAAGGGACACGGTGCAGCTCCTGCGCCGCGCCGCTAAAACTGCCGTTACGCGCCACGGCGTCTATGACTTCCAGCGAATATTCTGACCACATATTTCTGCCTGCAAATTTTTTGAACGCAATCTACAAATATTAGCGTTTCACAAGCCGGTTTGCACTCCGTACACTCTCGCCGCTATTAACCTGCAAATAACTCAAGAGAAAATTATGCAACCATCAAAAGGATTTCTTATCTGGTTGGCCGGGCTGAGCGTGCTGGGGTTCCTCGCCACCGATATGTATCTGCCAGCCTTTGCCGCTATCCAGCAGGATCTGAACACCGAAGCCTCCGCCGTCAGCGCAAGCCTGAGCCTGTTCCTGGCGGGCTTCGCCTTCGCGCAGCTGATGTGGGGACCGATGTCCGATCGCTTCGGGCGTAAACCGGTTCTGCTGATTGGTTTAGGTATTTTCGCCGTAAGCTGCATCGGCATGCTGTGGGTCGAAAGCGCAACCGCGCTGCTCGTGCTGCGCTTTATTCAGGCGGTGGGCGTATGTTCCGCGGCCGTTAGCTGGCAGGCACTGGTGACCGACTACTATCCGGCAAGCCGTGCTAACCGCATCTTCGCCACGATTATGCCGCTGGTCGGGCTTTCCCCGGCGCTGGCTCCGCTGCTGGGCAGTTGGATCCTCAACCACTTCGAATGGCAGGCTATTTTCGCCACCCTGTTCGCCATCACCCTGCTGCTGATGATCCCAACGCTGCGCCTTAAGCCGCGCACCCAGCATCATCCGCAGACCGATGAAAACCGCGTGAGCTTCCTTTCCCTGCTGCGCTCGCGCGTTTATAGCGGCAACGTGCTGGTTTACGCCGCCTGTTCCGCGAGCTTCTTCGCATGGCTTACCGGTTCGCCGTTCATCCTTAACGCCATGGGCTACAGCCCGGCAGCGATTGGCCTGAGCTATATGCCGCAGACCGTCGCCTTCCTGATTGGCGGCTACGGCTGCCGCAGCGCGCTGCAAAAATGGCAGGGCAAGCAGATGCTGCCGTGGCTGCTGGCGCTCTACACGCTGAGCGTTTTCGCCACCTGGGCCGTTGCCGTCAGCGGCCACGCTAACCTGACGCTGCTGCTTATTCCGTTCTGCATCATGGCGATGGCGAACGGTGCGATTTACCCGATCGTGGTTGCCAGCGCCCTGCTGCCGTTTCCGCAGGCCACGGGCAAGGCCGCCGCGCTGCAAAACACACTGCAACTGGGCCTGTGCTTCTTCGCGAGCCTGATGGTTTCCTGGCTGGTCGCCACCCCGCTGCTCACCACCACCAGCGTCATGCTGGCAACCGTGGTGCTGGCGATGCTTGGCTATCTGCTGCAGCGCGTCAGCCGTGAGAAATCCTGGCAGACCGCCGAGGCCTCCTCCTCGCACGGACAGTAACCCAGGCAATAATGTAATAAATACGTAATTAGCTTGCTAACAATAATCAGTTGAATCACCTGCCGGTCGGGCATATACTCACTACCGGCTCGATTATTATCACTATAATGAATACATTAACGGGAGCCTCAGGGTTCCCGTTTATCTTTGGATAGTCATTTTTTGCGGGCGCTAGCCCCTATCTCTGTTCTACGTCGGATATCAGGCACACGGAATTTTCCGTGCGATTTCTCACATACCGCAAATAGCGTCTACGCTGTTTTAAGGTTCTGGTCACACAGGTGATGGAGAAGCTATGAGTTCATCGTGTATAGAAGAAGTCAGCATACGAGATAATGAATGGTATCGTATCGCGAACGAAATGCTCACCCGGGCAGGGATTACCGTCAATGGCCCTAACCCTTTTGATGTTCAAGTCAAACACCCCGATTTTTTTAAACGCGTCCTGCAAGAGGGTTCACTCGGTCTCGGTGAAAGCTTTATGGACGGCTGGTGGGACTGTGAACGCCTGGATATTTTTTTCAGCAAAGTCATTCGCGCCGGGCTGGAAAATCAGCTCCCGCACCATCTAAAAGACACCCTGCGTATTGCCGCCGCCCGGCTCGTCAATCTGCAAAGTAAGAAACGCGCCTGGATAGTCGGCAAAGAGCATTACGACCTCGGGAACGATCTCTTCTCCCGCATGCTTGACGAACATATGCAGTATTCGTGCGGCTACTGGAAAGACGCCACCACGCTCAGCGAGGCGCAAAACGCCAAGCTCAAAATGATCTGCGATAAGCTTCAGCTTGAGCCTGGCATGACGCTGCTGGATATCGGCTGCGGATGGGGCGGACTGGCCGCGTTTGCCGCGCGCAACTATGGCGTCGCGGTGCATGGCGTAACCATTTCTGCCGAGCAGCAGAAAATGGCCCAGGAGCGCTGTGCCGGGCTGGATGTCACCATTCTGCTGCAGGATTATCGTGACCTGGACATGCAGTTCGACCGCATCGTTTCCGTGGGCATGTTCGAACACGTGGGTCCGAAAAACTACGCCACCTATTTTGACGTGGCTGACCGCAACTTAAAACCGGACGGCATCTTCCTGCTGCACACCATCGGCTCTAACAAAACCGATAACAACGTCGACGCGTGGATAGACAAGTACATCTTCCCTAACGGCTGTCTGCCGTCCGTGCGCCAGATTGCTGACGCCAGCGAAAATCATTTCGTGATGGAAGACTGGCACAACTTCGGCGCGGACTACGATAAAACGCTAATGGCGTGGCATGAACGCTTCCTCGCCTGCTGGCCGGAAATCGCCGATAACTATTCCGAGCGCTTTAAACGGATGTTCAGCTACTACCTCAATGCCTGCGCCGGGGCGTTTCGCGCCCGCGATATTCAGCTCTGGCAGGTGGTGTTTAGCCGCGGCGTTGAAAACGGGCTGCGGGTGCCTCGCTAACCGGGCTTTTGTTTCATCTTTTCGAAGGCGGGTAGCGCAGGCCGATACCCGCCGCATAGCGTTGGATGGCGGCCTGCGCTTATCCAATTGACTTAAATCTGCAAAAATAGTGGTCCCTATCACATTTTCCCCGATATAAACCTCACGATTTTGATCCCGCTAGCAATTCTTCATTGCCTCCATGGAAACCGGTTTCCGTTTTGTTTCACAATCATTTTACTTTCCAGGACATTCGCAAGGACACCGCCATGAGCATGTACCAAAAAATGGTCAATGTGATTGAGCAAAAAGTCACACCAATCGCGGGCACCATGGGCTCACAGCGACACGTCATCGCCATCCGCGATGGTTTTATCGCCGCCCTGCCGTTTATGATTATCGGTTCTTTCCTGTTAGTTTTTATTTTCCCGCCGTTCTCGCCGGACAGCAGCTGGGGCTTCGCCCGGACGTGGCTCAACTTCTCGCTCACCTGGCGCGAACAGCTGATGCTGCCGTTTAACCTCAGCATGGGCGTGATGACGTTCTTTATTTCGGTGGGTATCGGCGCAAGCCTGGGTAAACATTACAAGCTTGACCCGATCATGACCGGGCTGCTGGCCTTTATGGCCTTTCTGCTGGTTGCCGCCCCCTATAAAGACGGCCACATCTCAACGCAGTATTTCTCCGGCCAGGGCATTTTTACCGCGCTGATAACGGCTATTTACGCCAGCGAAATGTACGCGTTCTTAAAGCGCCACAACATTACTATCCGCCTGCCGAAAGAGGTGCCGACCGGCGTGGCGCGCTCTTTCGAGATTTTAATCCCGGTGGTGGTCATCGTGTTTACCCTCCATCCGCTCAACCTTCTGATTGAAGCCACTACGGGGATGATTCTGCCGGAAGCCATTATGCACCTGCTGGCCCCGCTGGTTTCCGCATCCGACTCGCTGCCCGCCATACTGATTTCGGTGTTTATCTGCCAGATTCTGTGGTTTGCCGGGATTCATGGGGCGCTTATCGTCACGGGCATTATGAACCCGTTCTGGATGGCGAATCTGTCCGCTAACCAGACGGCGCTTGCCGCAGGCGCGGCGCTGCCGCACATCTACCTGCAGGGCTTTTGGGATCACTATCTGCTAATTGGCGGCGTGGGGTCGACGCTGCCGCTGGCGTTCCTGCTGCTGCGCAGCCGCGCGGTGCACCTGCGCACCATCGGCAAAATGGGCGTTGTACCGAGCTTCTTTAATATCAACGAACCTATTCTCTTCGGTACGCCCATCATCATGAACCCGGTATTCTTTCTGCCGTTTACGCTGGTGCCGATGATCAACGCCACGCTTGCATATATCGCCACAAGGCTTGGCTGGATTGCGCAGGTTGTCTCGCTTACGCCGTGGACTACCCCGGCCCCAATCGGTGCCTCGTGGGCCGCAAACTGGGCGGTAAGTCCCGTTATCATGTGCCTGATTTGTATGGTGATGTCAGCTGTGATGTATTACCCCTTCCTGAAGGCGTACGAGCGGACCCTGCTCAAGCAGGATGAAGAGCGCGGCGCGCAGGAAAGCGATAACCCCGTTACCGTAAACTAACTTTTTTGCCCGCCGGTCTGGCGGGCTCGTCAATAGAGGAAAAACGATGAAATACGCATTCCCTGATAATTTCTGGTGGGGCAGCGCCTGCTCCGCGCCGCAGACCGAAGGCGAAACGCTGAACTTTGGCAAATCCGCCACCATCTGGGACACGTGGTTTGAGGAGCAGCCCACCCGCTTTCACAACGGCGTCGGCCCGGCGAACACCTCCACCTTTTATCAGAACTGGAAGCAGGACATCGCGCTGCTTAAAGCGCTGAATCACAACACCTTCCGCACCTCTATTTCCTGGGCGCGTTTACTCCCCCAGGGGCGCGGGGAAGTGAATCAGGAAGCGGTGACGTTTTACAATCAGGTCTTCGACGAACTGCACGCGCAGGGCATCACGCCGTTTATCAACCTGTTCCACTTTGATATGCCGATGGCGATGCAGGAACTGGGCGGCTGGGAAAGCCGTGACGTTGTCACCGCCTACGCCGACTATGCGAAAACCTGCTTCGAGCTGTTTGGCGACCGCGTGAAGCACTGGTTTACCTTCAACGAGCCGGTTGTGCCGGTAGAAGGTGGATATCTTTACGACTTCCACTATCCGAACGTGGTGGATTTTAAACGCGCGGCAACCGTTGCCTACCACACCATGCTCGCCCACTCGCTTGCGGTGAAGGCTTATCATGAACGTAACGACGGCGGCGAGATCGGTATTATCCTCAACCTGACGCCTTCCTATCCGCGCTCGCAGAATCCGGCCGACCTGAAAGCGGCCAACGTTGCAGACCTGATGTTCAACCGCAGCTTCCTCGACCCGGCGCTGCGCGGCGAATATCCGGCCGAGCTGGTTGCGCTGCTCAAAGACCATGACCAGCTGCCGGTTTGCCAGCCGGAAGACAAAGCCCTGCTCGCGGCGGGCGTGGTGGACCTGCTCGGCATCAACTACTATCAGCCGCGCCGCATCAAGTGCCGCGACTCGCTGGTTAACCCGGACAGCCCGTTCATGCCGGAATGGTTCTTCGAATCCTACGAAATGCCGGGCCGTAAAATGAATCCGTACCGCGGCTGGGAAATCTACGAACAGGGCATCTATGACATCCTGACCAACCTGCGCGAGAACTATAACAACCCACGCTGCTATATTTCCGAGAACGGCATGGGCGTTGAAAACGAGCAGCGTTTCGATGAGAACGGCCAGATTCAGGACGATTACCGCATCGATTTCGTCCGCGACCACCTGAAGTGGCTGCACAAGGGCATCAGCGAAGGCAGCAACTGCCTGGGCTATCACATGTGGACGTTTATCGATAACTGGTCGTGGTGCAACGCCTATAAAAACCGCTACGGCTTCGTTTCGCTCGATCTGGCAACCCAGAAACGCACCATCAAAAAGAGCGGCGAATGGTTCCGCGAAACGGCGGCAAATAACGGTTTTGACGACCGGGGTTAAGAAATCATGCGGGCCTGAATGGCCCGCTTTAAGCCGGGCAGGAAGTCACCATGTCGAATATCAATGATGTCGCGCGTCTTGCGCAGGTTTCCAAGGCGACCGTTTCACGGGTGCTGAGCGGCAGCCGCGGCGTAAAAGAAGAGAGCCGCCAGGCCGTGCTTCGCGCCGCGGAAATCCTCAACTACAAGCCCAACGCCATCGCCCAGTCGCTGAGCAGCCAGTCTACCAACTGCATCGGGGTGATTTGCGCAACGGATCATATTCAGCAGTCAACCGGCTATTTGCAGGCGCTGGAGAAGCAGTTCAGCCAGCACCGCAAGCACCTGCTGCTGCGCTTTGCGAACGACGATAAAAGCGTGATGCACGCCGTTGACGAGCTTTCCAGCGGCATGTGCGATGCGCTGGTGGTAGTTGGCGCACGTTTTCAGCTGCCGGATCTTCCACCAGACATCGTGCTGATCGACTGCCTGAACCCAACGAATGCCAACAGCGTGCAGTGCGACCGCGTTTTTGCGGCCGAAACCGCCGTGCACTATCTGTGCTCGCAGCAGCGGCGAAATATCGCGCTGGTAAACTTCCCCAGCGGCGAGGCTGCGGCCCTCACGATGGACGGCTATCGCCAGGCGCTGCACAACTACGTGGTGCCGTTTAACCGCCAGCTGGTGATTGAGGGCGAGGCGTCGCTGCGTATCGCATTGCAAAAGCTGATTAACAGCGGCGTTAAGTTCACCGCCCTGCTGGTCACCGACGACGGGCAGGCGCAGGAAGCGGTCATGATGCTCAACCAGTATCAGCTCGCGGTGCCGGAAAAAGTGATGGTGTTCAGCCTGGATGGCTCAACCCGTCTGCCGGGGGCGAGTGCCATTCCGGCCATCGAATATCCGCTGGAGAGCATTGCCCGCCGCGCGGTTGCCCTGCTGCTTGGCGAGCGACACGGCGGTGATTTAGTGCGGGGGAGTTTGCTGGTAGCGTGATTTCGACGGGTGGCAAAGGCTCACCCGCCGTCACGAACTTATTCTTTCGGCAAGACCGCTGCAAGCGCGGCTTCACGTTGCGCAAGCACGCGTTCAACGGTATCGACAATCGCCTGCGTCTGCGGGTCGATTTCGATATTGATGCGGTTGCCCAGCTTTTTGCTGCCGAGCGTCGTGCGCTGTAGCGTTTCGGGAATTAAATGCACGCAGAAACGCGTTGCCGTCACTTCGCCTACCGTCAGGCTAATACCGTCGATGCCGATATACCCCTTGTGCAGGATATATTTCATCAGGCTCGTGTCCTGAATTTTAAACCAGATCTGGCGGTTATTTTCGGAGGTGAGAATTTTCGCCACTTCGGCGGTCGTCATAATATGGCCGGACATGAGGTGCCCGCCGATTTCATCGTTGAATTTCGCGGCGCGCTCGACGTTCACGCTATCGCCCACGGCTAATTCACCGAGGTTGGTAATGCGCAGCGTTTCTTTCATCAGGTCGAAGCTGACGCGATTGCCGTTGATTTCGGTGACCGTCAGGCAGCAGCCGTTGTGCGCCACGGACGCCCCCGTCTCAAGGCCGGGCAGCATGGCCTCTGGCATCTCGATAACGTGGGTGCGGAAGTTGGGTTTTTCATCAATAGAGACCAGGGTCGCGGTGCCCTGCACAATACCTGTAAACATCCTAAAGCTCCTGGCGAATAGCTGAGTGGCACGGCATTTCCGCCGGGAAATGCCTGCATCTGTATGCGGCACTTTAACAGTTGAAAAAAAAGCTTGCCAGTCATCATCTCCACCCTGCCATTATTTGGCTGGCGATTTAATTAACACTCGCTACAATAGTCTGGCTTATTCCCCTGTTTTTTCTTCTTGCTGCCGTACATGGCGGCGTCTTTGTGTCTCTTATAATCAATAATAATTAGGTGTACGTATGCAGAAGTATTTTATTGAGGCCCGCCAGCTGCTAGCGCTGGCGATACCCGTGATCCTGGCCCAGGTCGCGCAAACCGCCATGGGCTTTGTTGATACCGTGATGGCCGGCGGCTACAGCGCCACCGATATGGCGGCGGTGGCTATCGGCACCTCTATCTGGCTGCCCGCTATTTTATTCGGCCACGGCCTGCTGCTGGCGCTCACGCCGGTTGTTGCGCAGCTTAACGGTTCGGGCCGACGCGAGCGCATCGCGCATCAAATCCGCCAGGGGTTCTGGCTTGCGGGGATGGTGTCGGTGCTGATCATGGTCGTGCTGTGGAACGCGGGCTATATCATTGGCTCGATGCACAATATTGACCCGCTGCTGGCGGAAAAAGCCGTGGGCTATCTGCGCGCGCTGCTGTGGGGTGCGCCGGGCTATCTGTTCTTCCAGGTGGCGCGTAACCAGTGCGAGGGGCTGGCGAAAACCAAACCCGGCATGGTGATGGGCTTTATCGGCCTGCTGGTCAACATCCCGGTGAACTACATATTTATCTACGGTCATTTCGGCATGCCGGAGCTGGGCGGCGTTGGCTGCGGCGTGGCAACCGCGTCGGTCTATTGGGTGATGTTCTTCAGCATGATTTCCTACGTTCGCCGCGCAGGCTCCATGCGCGATATCCGCAGCCCGGCAGGCTTCACCACGCCGGACTGGAACGTGGTGAAGCGCCTGGTGCAGCTTGGCCTGCCGATTGCGCTGGCGCTGTTCTTTGAGGTTACGCTGTTCGCGGTTGTCGCCCTGCTCGTTTCCCCGCTGGGCATTGTCGACGTCGCCGGCCACCAGATCGCGCTGAACTTCAGCTCGCTGATGTTCGTTCTGCCCATGTCGCTCGCCGCGGCCGTCACTATCCGCGTGGGCTTCCGTCTGGGCCAGGGTTCAACGCTCGATGCGCAAACCGCCGCCCGCACCGGCATCGGCGTGGGCGTATGCATGGCGATGCTTACCGCACTGTTTACGGTGACCTTCCGCGAGCACATCGCGCTGCTGTATAACGATAATCCTGCGGTTGTTGCCCTGGCCGCACATCTGATGCTGCTGGCCGCGGTTTACCAGATTTCTGACTCCATCCAGGTCATCGGCAGCGGCGTGCTGCGCGGGTACAAAGACACGCGCTCGATTTTCTTCATTACCTTTATTGCCTACTGGGTGCTGGGGTTGCCGAGCGGTTACGTGCTGGCGCTGACCGATATCGTGGTAGAGAGAATGGGCCCTGCCGGGTTCTGGATCGGCTTTATCATCGGTCTGACCTCCGCCGCCGTGATGATGATGCTGCGCATGCGCTGGCTACAGCGCCAGCCTTCCGTCACCATTTTGCAGCGTGCTGCGCGATAAACCGACAATAGCCGCCCTCGCGGCGGCTACTTTTTCTACGTACTGCGCAGTTGCGCAGCAATCGCGTGAAATCTTAGAGAAAATTGCGGTTTTCCGCTTGCAAGGCTCACGGGCTGCCGCTAATATTCGTCCCCGTTGTCACCCAGACAGCTTGATGCGTTCATAGCTCAGTTGGTTAGAGCACCACCTTGACATGGTGGGGGTCGTTGGTTCGAGTCCAATTGAACGCACCATTTTACGTTTTACCCAGTGCGTCCGTAGCTCAGTTGGTTAGAGCACCACCTTGACATGGTGGGGGTCGGTGGTTCGAGTCCACTCGGACGCACCATTTCAAAGCAGTTCTCCCGTTAGTTTCCTAAAGCGCTACAAGTCCAAAACACCAAATTCCCTAGCTTTCCGCTGCCAGTCCAGAATCACATCGTAATCTTCGCGCGATATCTGGCTAAACCCACCAATGAAAAGTTTTTCGCATACTGCCCCGTAAGACGAATCGGTTACCAGCCGGGTCAGGGCCTTGCGCAGCGCCGATAAATCTTCGGATGAGGTTTGTGACGAGGTAATCAGGGGCAGGCCTGGCGTAAGCGGCGTCTGCCCTACCACGGCGAGGCTTTGCACCGCGAGCGGCTCATGGCGCTTAAGAAGCGCCCACGTCACGCAGTCGATTGCCGCAATATCCGCCTCGCCGCGCTGAACCGCCGCCAGCGACTGGCGGTGGCTGCCGCTGAGGATGACCTCGGCGAAAAACCTGCCGTGCTTCGCCCTCGGCGCTACCTCGTGACGCAGGGCGTTGTAGCCCGACTGCGAATCAATGGAATTGCAAACTGCCCTGCGCCCGCGAAAATCTTCCAGCGTGCTGCCCGCGTCCCGCGTTCGCGCAACGAGGAAACTGCGATAGTTAACCCCTTCACAGCCCGGCGCGGTGTAGTGAAAACAGCCGACCGGCTGCACCTCCGGTAGCTGCGTCACCAGCGGGTATCCGCAGGTTTGGCTTAACAGCAGCCTGCCGTCTCGCCAGTGGGCGAGCAAATCCTCCGATGGCCAGACGATATCCAGACGCTCTGCCGCCAGCCCCTCCGCCCGTAACAGGGGCAAAAGAGCTGACCACAGCGCCTGGCTATCGGGCCGGTGAACGTCGTACATAGGTAATGAAAGCGTGCTACTCATGGCCGCTGCGTGCTCCGTTATCGGTTCTGGCGGAGGGGTGTAAATCCACGTCCAGCGGCGTTACGAAAAACTGCCTTAGCCACTCGCCGTACCCCTTTACCACAAACCCCTGATTGCGCTGCTGGTAGCCTTCCTTATAGAGCAGGTAGATTTTTCGCAGCCCGTACCAGGGGACGCCGGGAAGATCGTGATGCACTGAATGATAGTTAAGATTCAGAAACAGCAGACGCCAGGGCAAAGAAGCCTCGTTGATAACCGAGCGCGCCAGCGGGTCATCGGCGGCGCGATGCTCAAAGAAGGAGCGAATTTTTGTCAACGCCAGCGCCGGGTAGCTCACCGCCAGCACGAAATACCAGACGGGAAAATTGCAGTAAGCAAGCCATGCAAAGAGCGCCACCAGCAATCCGCCGTGCACCATCCACATGCCTATCGCCCGCCACTCCAGCCGGCAGAAAGACTTCACCATGCTGCCAAGCGTTTGCAGAACATCCAGCAGCGGAGCCACCAGCAGTCGCCCGGCAAAAGTATTGCGTAAACGGATAATTCGCCGTTGCCAGGGTGCCATACGCTGCCATTTCTGCGCCGAGAAATAGTAGGTTTCAGGATCTTCCTCAGGCATCGTTAAATGGTCGTTGCGGTGATGGTGAAGGTGCAGGTCGCGATACAGGCCATACGGATACCAGACCGCCAGCGGAAGCGTGCCCAACAGCTGGTTGAAGCGCGGCGAGCGGGTTGGATGCCCGTGAATCAGCTCGTGCTGAACGGACAGATACCAGGTCGTAAACCAGATGAGCAGCAGCGTTGCGGGCAGTAATCCCAGCGCCTGCCAGTGAACAATCGTCAGAAACCAGCCGCCGTAAACCGTGACGATAAGCAGCCAGGTGGGCAGCTCGGTGCGCCACAGCCAACCTCTTGCAAGCTGATGAACAACTTCACGCTGCTGCATATGCAGCCAGGCCGCCCTGCTTCCCGCCATCGATTTTCGCTCCCGTTAATCACACTCGTTGGGATGAAGATGTGATGAACCGGTGCGGGAGACAACGATTTAATTCAGCTATTTATTGCAGAAAATTTGCTAAACCCCCCTTAAACCGCACGCCACGCTCGGGTTGCTTTTGAGCAATCGCTCAAGTATCTTGCTCGCTTGAGCGGGCGCTCAAATACTTCGCCCGCCTTCCTTTATTGCTTCAGAGGCATTTTTTATGCGCGTTTTAAATCGCTGGCTGATACTGGCGATCGTTACCAGTACCCTCTTTCTTATCATTATCGATATGACCGTTCTCTACACCGCGCTGCCGAGGCTTACCCACGCGCTGGACGCAACGGCTTCCGAAAAACTGTGGATCGTGAACGCCTATCCGCTCGTCGTGGCGGGGCTGTTGCCCGGTGCCGGCATGTTGAGCGACCGACTGGGCCATAAAACGATGTTTATGGCCGGGCTGCCCGTATTTGCCGTTGCCTCGCTGTGCGCCGCATATTCCCCGACGGCGGAACTGCTCATCGCCTCACGCGTTTTCCTCGCGCTTGGCGCAACCATGATGATGCCCGCCACGCTGGCTATCGTTCGCCAGGTGTTTACCGACGAGCGCGAGCGTGCGCTGGCCATCGGCATCTGGTCGGCGGTGGCTTCCGCCGCGGCGGCGCTTGGGCCGGTGTTTGGCGGCGTTCTGCTGGAGTATTTCTGGTGGGGTTCGGTATTCCTGATCAACGTTCCCATCGTGCTGGCGGTCATGCCCTTCGCCTGGACGCTGATTCCGCGCGATAAAGGCAATCCCGATCGTCCGTGCGATTTCACCGGTTCAGCGCTGATCATGGTCGGCCTCGTGGCGGTGATTTACGCGCTGAAAGAGCTGAGCAAAATGGACGCCTCGCTGCTGGTTGTACTGGGCTCTTCCGCCGTCGGCGCGCTGTTTTTGGGCATGTTCGTCAGACGCCAGCGGCGCTCAAGCCAGCCGATGATTGATTTTACGCTCTTCGAAAACCGCCAGTTTAGCGCCGGTATCGCCGTGGCCGTTGTTTCGATGATTGCGCTGACCGGCGTGGAGCTGGTACTGACGCAGCGCCTGCAGCTGGTGATGGGCCTCACCCCGCTCATGGCTGGCCTGACGATTTTGCCGATCCCTGTCGGCTCTGCCCTTGCCTCCCCGCTGGCGGGGATCCTGCTGCCGCGTATCGGCGGTTCAAGAATGATGCTCGGCGGGCTGCTGGTTACCGCGCTGGGCATGCTGGGCCTGATACTGGTCGCGGAAAGCCCCCTGCTAATGCAGCTCGCGGCGCTGTTCGTCATTGGTTTTGGCCTGGGCGCGACGATAACCGCAGCCTCAACGTCCATTATGCTTAACGCGCCGGAAGAAAAGGCGGGCATGGTGGCGGCTATTGAGGACGTGTCGTGGGAGATGGGCGGCGTGCTGGGCGTGACGCTGCTGGGTGGCGTGATGACGGCGGTATACAGCAATGCGCTCGTGCTGCCTGACGGCATCGTCAGCGGTAACGAAGCCTACGACAGCCTGGATGAAGCCCTGCGCGTTGCGGGCCACCTTACGCAATCACATGCCGCCCTGCTGATGGACCTTGCGCGCGGCGCTTTTGAACAGGCATTCCTTACCGTGCTCGTTTGCGCAACGGTTTTAGTCGCCGCAAGCCTGATACTGTTGTCCCGGCTTTTGCGCAAATCTGCTAAGCGATCCGTACGCGCGGTTTAACACTGCTGGAATTTTGTGTTTCGGGAACCCGCGCCTGGCGCGGGTTAACCTTGTCAGCGTATCGTAGGTTGACACCGCCCATGAAAGGCAGTAGATTATTCTGGCACTAAATGATTAAAACGCTTAATAATCAATCGGTTAAGCGAAGCACTTCAAATGCGTTCATAGCTCAGTTGGTTAGAGCACCACCTTGACATGGTGGGGGTCGTTGGTTCGAGTCCAATTGAACGCACCATTCTTATATCCATTTCTTCTTAGTAACATCTTTAATATTTCCATAACGCGCCGCTAACAGTCGCTTCAAATCTGCACGATCCATCATCTGAAACAGCGTTTTTAATTCCTTTCCCGCTGAGTTACCCCTATAATACGCGCGTTTCTAACTTGAATGGTTTCAGCGCATTGGACTGCCTTTATAATAAACAATATTGCACATTTGCATGCACTTCCCCCCGGCAGGCTGACCCACAAGCATACTTTCCTCTGCACGCTTTATTTCTGTCACCTATCCTTACCAGGTGTCGCTTTAACAATACCAGCTTCAATTTCCGCTCCGGAGAACGTATCAACCGGAACCGAGTTTTAACAATCCTTCTCAACTTACAGATAAGACTGTCATGAAAAAGACTAAAATTGTTTGCACCATCGGTCCGAAAACCGAATCCGAAGAGATGTTGACCAAAATGCTCGACGCGGGCATGAACGTTATGCGTCTGAACTTCTCTCACGGTGATTACGAAGAGCACGGCCAGCGCATCAAAAACCTGCGCAACGTTGTCAGCAAAACCGGTAAGAAAGCCGCTATCCTGCTGGATACCAAAGGCCCAGAAATTCGTACCATCAAACTGGAAGGCGGCAATGACGTCTCCCTGAAAGCAGGCCAGACCTTCACTTTCACCACCGACAAAACCGTTGTAGGCAATAGCGACATCGTTGCTGTGACCTACGAAGGCTTCACCAGCGACCTGAGCGTGGGTAACACCGTGCTGGTTGACGATGGCCTGATCGGTATGGAAGTCACCGCTATCGAAGGCAAAAACGTTGTTTGTAAAGTGCTGAACAACGGTGACCTGGGCGAGAACAAAGGCGTTAACCTGCCGGGCGTTTCTATCGCGCTGCCAGCTCTGGCAGAGAAAGATAAGCAGGACCTGATCTTCGGCTGCGAGCAAGGCGTTGACTTCGTTGCTGCCTCCTTCATCCGTAAGCGTTCTGACGTTGTTGAAATCCGTGAGCACTTAAAAGCTCATGGCGGCGAGAAGATCCAGATCATCTCCAAAATCGAAAACCAGGAAGGCCTGAACAACTTCGACGAAATCCTCGAAGCTTCCGACGGCATCATGGTTGCTCGTGGTGACCTGGGCGTTGAAATCCCGGTTGAAGAAGTTATCTTCGCTCAGAAGATGATGATCGAGAAATGTGTTCGCGCGCGTAAAGTAGTTATCACCGCAACGCAGATGCTCGACTCCATGATCAAAAACCCACGCCCTACCCGCGCTGAAGCAGGCGACGTGGCTAACGCCATCATCGACGGCACCGACGCAGTAATGCTGTCTGGCGAATCCGCAAAAGGTAAATACCCGCTGGAAGCTGTGACCATCATGGCGACCATCTGCGAACGTACCGACCGCGTAATGACCAGCCGTCTGGATAACAACCACGACAGCCGCAAACTGCGCATCACCGAAGCAGTTTGCCGCGGTGCGGTAGAAACCGCAGAGAAACTGGAAGCTCCACTGATCGTTGTGGCAACTCAGGGCGGTAAATCAGCTAAAGCCGTGCGTAAATACTTCCCGAATGCCACTATTCTGGCGCTGACCACTAACGAAGTGACCGCGCGTCAGTTAGTGCTGAGCAAAGGTGTGGTTCCGCAGCTGGTTAAAGAAATCGCTTCAACCGATGATTTCTACCGTCTGGGTAAAGAAGTGGCTCTGGAAAGCGGCCTGGCTCGTAAAGGCGACATCGTTGTGATGGTTTCCGGCGCGCTGGTTCCAAGCGGCACCACCAATACCGCATCCGTTCACGTTCTGTAATTACTCTGCGAACGAATATTTTGTTAAAAAGCGCCTGCGGGCGCTTTTTTTATTCCTGTAATAGACACTATTAATAAAAATGCAAATCGGCTAAAGCTATTTAACTGCAATTTTATTAAGAAGAATCCGATGAAAGCGCCCTGTTTTCTCTGTTTTTTTTAACTTCTTGCCCCGGTTCGGTGTTTCTTTGAGCGAACGATCAAATTTAAGTGCATTCCCATCAAAAATTTATTCTCAACTCAAAAAACTTTGTGTAATACTTGTAGCGCTACATGGAGATTAACTCAATCTAGAGGGTATTAATAATGAATCGTACTAAACTGGTACTGGGCGCGGTAATCCTGGCTTCTACTATGCTGGCAGGTTGTTCTTCTAACGCTAAAATCGATCAACTGTCTTCTGACGTTCAGACTCTGAACGCTAAAGTTGATCAGCTGAGCAACGACGTGAACGCAATGCGTTCTGACGTTCAGGCTGCTAAAGACGACGCAGCTCGTGCTAACCAGCGTCTGGACAACCAAGCTCACTCTTACCGTAAGTAAGAGTTCTTGGAATAAAATGGCGCACATTGTGCGCCATTTTTTTTGCCTCAATCATTTCACTCCTGAATACTTCCCCTAACGCATCACCACGCTGTTTTGCCCGCTCACCGTAGTTCCGCTCACCTGATTCACCGGCGTCGTTTCTGGAGCCGTTCTGGCGCTCTGTATCGGGGTAATATTCACCGGCTGTGACGGGACGCCCTGCGGCGCGTTAACCAGTACCGGATAACCGGCTCGACGCGCAATGGCGCTGTCCACCATCGCCCTGTCGCTTAAAGGGTTGTCGATAAAGGAGCCAAACGATGCTGAGATGGCGATCGGCACGGTTTGCGGGTTCTCCCAGTCATTGCGAGAGAGTGGCTGATGAACTTCCACATAGCGTCTGCCATCCGGTTCGGTCGTATATTTTACCGGCTCGTTGATGATTTCTACGCGCGTACCCCAGGCAACCTGGCTGAAAAGCGCTTTGATATCGGGCGCGCGCATCCGCATACAGCCGGAGCTAACGCGTAAGCCGATACTGTTACGCGCATTCGTACCATGAATAAGATACTCACCGCCGCCCTTTTCAAGACGCAGCGCAAAACGCCCCAGCGGGTTGTTCGGCCCGGCAGGAACGACGGCAGGCAGGTTAATCCCCTGCGCGGCAGAACGCGCGCGAATATTCGCCGTGGGTGTCCAGGTAGGATTAGGGATCTTCTGGCTGATGCGTGTCACCATCACCGGCGTTTCACGCCCAAGCTGGCCGATGCCCAGCGGGTAAACTTCAACGCGGTTCTGGCCAGGCGGATAGTAATAAAGCCGCAGCTCGGCCAGATTGATAACGATGCCTTCGCGCGGGGTATCCGGCAAAATCATTTGCGAAGGAATAATTAATTCACTGCCCGGTTTAGGTAAAAACGGATCGGTAGTATTGTTCGCTTCCAGCAAAAGCAGCACGCCGGTGCTGTATTTAGCGGCTACCGTTTCAAGGTTTTTACCGTCATTGGGGACAATATAAGTTTTATTCTCGCCAATTATTCTGCTGCCCGGCGGCGGTAATAAATAGTCCACGGCCCACGCCGACTGGCTTGCAGCCAGAGTGCCGATAAAAAGTAGTGTTATTTTATTGAACGCGCATTTCATAATATATTCCTGTATTCACCGGCAGAGCGCCGGAATGCTGAAGCCCGGCGAGGCAATAAATTGCCTCGCGTTAACAGGATGAAAGCTGTTCTTTTAGTTTAGCTAAGATTGGCGGCTTTGGTGCGGATAGAACGGATCATTGCTTCCAGCCCCTGCGACCTGGACGGCGTCAGATGCTGGGCGAGCGCGAGTTTCTCAAACCACGGGCGCACGTCGAAGGCAACGATATCCTGCGCCGTCATCTGCTGGTAGAGAATAAAGACGATGGCGATAAGGCCTTTGACGATAGCGGCATCGCTGTCGCCTTCCAGCGTAATTACCCCGTCCGGCTGCTGGTGCATCACCATCCACACCTGGCTCTGACAGCCCTGCACGGTATTTTCGGGTTTGTGATCTTCCGGCGCAAGGGCCGGCAGGCGCCCGCCCAGCTCGATGATATAAAGATACTTCTCTTCCCAGTTAGCGCAGCGGCTGAAGTTCTTCAGTAACTTGTCTTTATCTGGCAGCGTGGCCATCACGTTCTCCCTGTTATCCGAGCAGACGGTGAATGCGCTGCAGTCCTGCCACCAGGCGATCCACCTCTTCTTCGGTATTGTACATGGCAAGCGAGGCGCGGCACATCGCCGGAACCTTGTAAAACGCCATCAGCGGCATGGCGCAGTGGTGCCCGGTGCGCACGGCGATACCGTAATTGTCGAGGAAGCTCCCCACGTCGTAGGCGTGATGCTTGCCAAGATTAAAGGCAATGACGCCAAGGCGGTGCTCCGGCCCGTAAATTGTCAGATCGGGAACGGCCTTTAACGCCTGCAGAGCGTAATGCATCAGCGCGTGTTCATACTCGCTCACCTCGGCCAGCCCAAGATCCTCGATATACCGCAGAGCAGCGCCCAGCCCGATAATACCCGCCGTGTTGGGCGTACCCGCCTCGAAGCGCCACGGTGCGGCCGCGTAGGTTGTGCCTTCGGTCAGGCTGACGGTAGCGATCATCGAACCGCCCCCTTCCCACGGCGGCATGTCCTGCAAAATCTCACCGCGCGCGTAAAGCACGCCGATGCCGGTTGGCCCGTAAATTTTGTGCCCGGAGAACAAATAGAAATCACAGTCCAGCGCCTGCACGTCGACGGCGTGGTGCATGATCGCCTGCGCGCCGTCCACCAGCACCTTCACGCCCGCCTGATGAGCGGTCGCGATCATCTCCTGCACCGGGTTTTCCGTGCCGAGCACGTTGGAAACCTGTGTAATCGCCAGCAGCTTCGTGCGTTCATCGATAAGCGTGGGGAACACGTCAAGCTTAAGCGTGCCGTCGTCATTCAGCGGAATAACCCGTAGCGTTGCGCCGGTCTGCTCGCACAGGATCTGCCACGGGACAATATTCGCGTGATGTTCCATTTCGGAAATAATGATGTTATCCCCGGCGTGGACGTTGGCCCGCCCCCAGCTGTTGGCGACCAGGTTGATGCCTTCCGTGGTGCCGCGCACAAAGACGATTTCTTCCGGCGCGCGGGCATTGATAAACCGCGAAACCTGGTTGCGCACGTTCTCCATTAGCTGCGTCGCTTCGGCGCTCAGCGTGTGAATGCCGCGATGCACCGCCGCGTAGCCGTGACGATAGAAATCCAGCTCGGCGTCAATCACCGCCTGGGGCTTCTGCGCGCTGGCGGCGCTGTCGAGATACGCCAGCGGCTGCCCGTTCACTTCCCGGCTTAAAAGCGGAAAATCGGCGCGTACCTGTTCGATAGAAAAACTCATGCCTCGCCCCCTGCAAAGCGCTGGCCGATCCTCGCCAGAACCTGCTGTTTCAAAGCCTCGTCGCGGATGCTTTCCGTAAGCTCTGCGGCAAAGGCATAGATAATCATCTGCTGCGCCGCCTGTTCGTTGATGCCGCGCGAACGTAGGTAGAACATCTGTTCGTCATCGATGCGGCCAATCGTCGCGCCGTGGCTGCACTTCACGTCATCGGCATAGATTTCGAGCTGCGGCTTGGTGTCCACCTCTGCCAGGCGACCCAGCAGCAGGTTATTGTTGGTCATCTGACCGTCGGTTTTGATCGCGTGCTGCGCGACCTTAATCATGCCGTTAAACACCGCGCGGCCTTTGTCGCGCACGATGGTTTTATGCAGCTGACGGCTGTTGCAGTAGCCCTTGTTGTGCTCAAGCCAGGTGCGGGTATCGCACACTTCGTTGTTCACCGGCAGCGCCAGGCTGTTGATGCGCAGCGTGGTGTTTTCACCGTTAAGCCTCGTGCTGGTGTTATGTCGCAGCACCGCCGCACCCAGCAGGAAGCTGTTGCTCTCAACCGTCGCGTCCTGGCCGACAATCACGTCGTTGTGCGCGAAGTGGTAGCTCTGCGCATTTTCAAAGGCCAGCTTGCAGTGATTCAGCTGGCCGTTGGCAGCCACCTCGGCGGTAAAACGCGCGCCGGTAAAATGCGGCTGTTGGTCAAAGCTCACGTAGTGTTCAATCACCGTTGCGCGCGCGCCCTCGCCAAGCGTCAGGTGGTGGCGGTAATGCGCGGTGTTCATCTCTTCACTCGCGCTGCCCCGACTGAGGTGCATCAGCAGCAGCTGCTTAGCCGGGCTGTGGTTGCGCGCCACGCGGATGTGCGTGACGGTTTCCGCCAGGCTTTCGGTAAGATGCAGGAAAACCTCGCCCTGCACCGCGGCAGGCAGCGACTGGCGCTGTTCGTCCACCGTCACCTCGAAGCCGCTGTTGGTCAGATCGTCACTCAGCGCGGCGTTATAACGCCCGTCGACGAACACCAGACGCCACGCGTCAACGGGTAACGCCAGCTCGTCGCGCTCAATTTCGCTGAGTTCGGCAGGCGTTGGCACCGCAAAACGGTGGTTGAGCAGGCCCTCAAGCGGCGTGTACTTCCAGTTTTCATGCTTGCGCGTTGGCAGGCCCAGGCGCAGCATCTGCTGCATATGCTCTTCGGCCTCTTTGGTACGCCTTCTGCCCTGCGCTTCAAACAGGTGGTGCCACTGCTGCAGGGCGTTGCCGTTACTGCTGTTCGGTAAGCCAGCCATAACCCTGCTCCTCCAGTTGTTTCACCAGGCTGAAATCGCCCGATTTCACGATCCGCCCCTGATACAGCACGTGCACAAAGTCCGGCTTGATGTAGTCGAGAATGCGCTGATAGTGCGTGACGATAACGAACGAGCGGTTGCCATCGCGCAGAGAGTTCACGCCTTCGGCAACGATTTTCAGGGCATCGATGTCCAGACCGGAATCCGTTTCATCAAGGATGCACAGCTCTGGCTCAAGCACCGCCATTTGCAGAATGTCGTTACGCTTTTTCTCCCCGCCGGAGAAGCCAACGTTCACCGAACGGGTCAGCAAATCTTCCGGCATCTTCAGCAGCTTGATTTTCTCTTCCATCAGATCCTGGAAGTCGAAACGGTCAAGCTCCTCAAGGCCGCGATACTCGCGCACCGCGTTCAGCGCGGTTTGCAGGAAGAACTGATTGCTGACGCCGGGGATTTCAACCGGGTACTGGAAGGCCATAAAAATGCCTTCCCCCGCGCGCTCTTCCGGCGAAAGTTCAAGCAGGTCTTTGCCCTTGAAGTGCACTTCGCCGCCGGTTACCTCGTAGTCTTCGCGCCCGGCAAGGGTGGCGGAAAGCGTGCTTTTACCCGAGCCGTTCGGCCCCATAATGGCGTGTACTTCACCCGGTTTTATCTCCAGGCTCAGGCCACGCAGGATTTCTTTATCCTCAACGCTAACCTGTAAATCTTTAATGCTTAACATATTTTTCCCTTAATCCTTAACCGACGCTGTGTTCGAGGCTTATCGCTAATAGTTTTTGTGCTTCCACCGCGAATTCGAGCGGCAGTTCAGAGAACACGTCTTTGCAGAATCCGTTGACGATCATCGATATTGCGTCGTCCTGGGCGATGCCGCGTTGCAGGCAATAAAACAGCTGGTCTTCGCCAATGCGCGAGGTCGTGGCTTCGTGCTCCAGCTGAGCGGTGTTATTGCGACATTCCACATACGGGAAGGTGTGCGCTCCGCTGTCCGGCCCGATTAGCATCGAGTCGCACTGGGTGAAGTTACGGGCGTTGGTCGCCGTCGGCATGATTTTCACAAGCCCGCGATAGCTGTTCTGGCTGTGCCCGGCGGAGATCCCTTTCGAAATAATCGTCGATTTAGTGTTTTTGCCGATGTGGATCATCTTGGTGCCGGTATCGGCCTGCTGATGTCCGGCGGTGAGCGCCACGGAGAAGAATTCGCCGATGGAGTTGTCGCCGCGCAGGATCACGCTCGGGTATTTCCAGGTGATGGCAGAGCCGGTTTCCGACTGCGTCCAGGACATTTTGCTGTTTGCCCCTTCGCACAGGGCGCGCTTGGTCACAAAGTTAAGAATGCCGCCGGTGTTACCGTCGCCGGGGAACCAGTTCTGGACGGTGGAATACTTCACCTCAGCGTCTTTGTGGATGATGACTTCCACCACCGCCGCGTGCAGCTGGTAGCTGTCGCGAACCGGCGCGGAGCAGCCCTCGATGTAGCTTACGTAGCTGCCTTCGTCGGCAATCAAAATGGTGCGCTCAAACTGCCCGGTTTTCTCGGCATTGATGCGGAAATAGGTGGAAAGCTCCATCGGGCAGCGAACGCCCTTCGGAACGTAGATAAAAGTGCCGTCGGAGGCGACAGCAGCGTTGAGCGCGGCAAAGAAGTTATCGTTGCTTGGGACAACCGTGCCGAGGTATTTCTGCACCAGCTCGGGGAATTCGTGGATGGCCTCGCCGAAGGAGCAGAAAATAATGCCCTGCTCGGAGAGTTTTTCCCGATAGGTGGTCGCCACGGATACCGAGTCAAAAATAGCGTCCACGGCAACCTCAGACCCTTCGCGCACGGGTACGCCGAGCTGCTTAAAGGCGTCTTCAACTTCGCCCGTCAGATAAGCGTTGCTGCCCGGCTGCTGCACGGCGCCAGGCTGGGATTCACAGCTGTCGTCGCAGCTGCCGCAGGACGGCGCGGAATAGTAGCTGTAATCCTGATAGTTGAGCTTTTCGTAGTTGGCCTTAAGCCAGTGCGGCTCTTCCATCTCAAGCCAGGCGCGGTAGGCGCTCAGGCGGAATTCCAGCATCCACTCCGGCTCGTTGCGGCGCGCAGAAATTGCCCGCACCACGTCCTCGTTGATGCCGTGCGCCATTTCGTCGGTTTTGAGCTGGGTGAAGAAGCCTTCTTTGTAGTGATGGCCGCCCGCCCAGGTTTGTACATCGTCAGACGTTTCAGTATTACGTGACATAATCCCGCCTACACCCCAAAGCTTTCACCGCAGCCACATTCGTGCTGCGCTTTCGGGTTGTTGAATTTGAAAATCTCGTTTAGTCCTTCGCGCACGTAGTCGACTTCGGTACCGTCGATAAACGGCATGGCCGACAGCGGAACCCACAGCTTCGCCCCGTCCCGCTCAAACAGCAGGTCATCCTTTTGGGGTTCTTTCACCGTATCGAGCACGTAGCCAAAGCCCGCGCATCCGGTTTGCTTAATGCCCAGCCGCACGCCGAGAAACCCCGGCTGTAGGCCAGCAAGCTTGCGAATATGCGCGGCCGCATCAGGGGTTAGCGTCAGTCCCTGCCAGGCGAATTCATTGGGATCGAAGCTACCTGTTTGCACATCCATAGTTCACCTCTTGTAATTTGCCGCCCAAAGGCCGATGCCCCTATGTTAATGATAACTATTATCAATACAACATCCTGATAACAGGGGTATTCACGAAATGCTGCTTTTTTGGACGTCTTTACTAAGGATAGACCCTACAGAAACTCTTGCAGATGGCGAAAAGAGCTATTTAACCCGCTGAAATAAAGAGGATTTAGCTGGCTAATTAAGGCGTGGGCGATAGAAAGTAAAAGATGTATAGAGAATATCTATTTATGTGAGAGGTGGAGGTTAAGTTGGGGGGGAGTCAAGATATCTGTGAGACTGAGATACCCGGGTCGACCCTGGGGTGAGGCCTCCCTGCGGGAACTAACCCCAGGTTTCCCTTAATATCAGGCTTTGTGGCTATAGCTATCGGATGGCGTTAACGCTTATCCGACCTACGAAAAAGCGATCGTAGGGTGGATAGCGAATAGCGCTATCCACCGCTAATTCAAACCACCGCCGTCGTCAGCCGGGAGGTACAGCAAAGCCGTCCCTGATCGTCGCTGATTTCGATTTGCCAGACCTGATGACGGCGGCCAACGTGCACCGCCCGGCAGACGCCGCGCACCACGCCGCTTCTGGCCGAGCGCAGATGGTTGGCGTTCACCTCAAGTCCGACGACGTGCTGCTCGCCTTCGGTACACAGGTAGCCCGCAACCGAGCCAAGCGTTTCTGCCAGCACCACGGACGCGCCGCCGTGCAGCAGGCCAAACGGCTGCACGGTGCGCTTATCTACCGGCATGGTGGCTTCCAGCTCGTCGTCGCCCAGCCGGGTAAAGACGATGCCAAGGTGCTCGACCATGTTTTCCGCGCTCATCGCATTGAGCGCCTCAAGGGTCGTTTCTCGTTTCCAGATCATCCCATAATCTCCAACAGTGCCTGCAGCGGATGGCGCACGCCGTTGCCCTCAACGCGTTTCACCTGGCTACGGCAGGAATAGCCCGTCGCAAGGCAGCGCTGGCGCGGCAGGCGCTGCATCGCCTGATGCCATGACAGCTCGTAGATGCCGAGCGAATTGGCGTGGTTTTTTACTTCGTGCCCGTAGGTGCCCGCCATGCCGCAGCAGCCGACGCTGACGTTTTCGAGCTTCGCCCCAAAGCGCGCAAAAATGGCGGCCCACTGGTTCGGCGCGGTTGGCAGCGCGGTGACCTCCGTACAGTGTCCGAACAGATACCAGGACTCACCGCCGACGGCGGTAGCTTCCCGATTGGCCAGTACGGCGGGCAGCCACTCGTGAACGAGCTGAACGTGGAAATCCCCCCGCGCCTCGCCCAGCGTTTGCTTATATTCATCGCGGTAGCAGAGCACCAAAGCCGGGTCGACGCCCACCATCGGCATGCCCAGCTGCGCGATGCGGTTGAGGAAGTCGGAGGTTTTGCGCGCCGTGCGGGCAAACTTTTGCAGGAAACCCTTAATATGCTGCGCTTTGCCGTTCGGGGAAAACGGCAGCACGACCGGATCGAAGCCCAGCTTCTCCACAAGGCGGACAAAATCGGCCACCACCTGCGCGTCGTAATAGCTGGTGAACGGGTCCTGCACCACCAGCACGGTTTTTGCCCGCTGCTCGGGGCTGTAGCCCTCAAGCTGTTCAAGCGTCGCGTTAGCCGAGCGATGCCCGACGAGCTGCTGCTGAAGCGTCGGCGTGGAAAGCATTGGCAGGTCGACCATGCCGATACGCTTTTGCGACAGGTTACGCACCCACGGCTGACTCATAAAGAAGTTGAACGTCTTCGGCGCGCGCGCCATCAGCGGCGCGTAGCTTTCCACCGTCGCAACCAGGTGATCCCGCATCGGGCGCAGATAGCGGGTGTGATAAAGCTGGAGGAAGCGCGACCGGAATTCCGGCACGTCGATTTTAATCGGGCACTGCGTTGAACAGGCTTTGCAGGCGAGGCAGCCGGACATCGCCTCTTTGACCTCGTGCGAGAAGTCATACTCGCCCTTGCGGGCGTGCCAGGTATTGCGCGTGCGTTCGATAAGCTGGCGCAGGCTGGCGCGCCGTTCCGGCAGCTGTTTCTCCAGCGCGTCCGGGTCAACGCCACGGTCAGCCAGCAGGCGCAGCCATTCCCGCGTTAAGGTCGCTCGTCCTTTCGGAGAATGGATGCGGTTGCTGGTGATTTTCATCGACGGGCACATCGGGCTTTTGACGTCAAAGTTAAAGCACAGGCCGTTGCCGTTGCACTCCATCGCGCCGCGCCAGGAGGTACGAACCGCGATGGGGATCTGCCTGTCGAAGGTGCCGCGTTTTACCGCATCCACCTGCATCATCGGGTCGTCTACGCCCAGCGGCGGACAGATTTTACCGGGGTTGAGCCGGTTATCCGGATCGAACGCGGCCTTGATGCGGCGCAGCTCTTCAAACAGCGTTTCGCCGAAGAAGGCCGGGCTGTATTCCGCGCGGAAGCCCTTGCCGTGCTCGCCCCACAGCAGGCCGCCGTATTTGGCGGTCAGGGCGACCACGTCGTCGGAGATGCGTTTCATCAGCACCTCCTGATGCGGATCGCACATGTCCAGCGCCGGGCGCACGTGCAGCACGCCCGCGTCAACGTGGCCGAACATTCCGTAGCTCAGGTTATGGCTATCGAGCAGCGCGCGGAACTCGGAAATATAGTCGGCCAGATGGTGCGGCGGAACGCAGGTATCTTCGGCAAACGGAATCGGCTTCGCCTGCCCTTTAGCGTTGCCAAGCAGGCCGACCGCTTTTTTACGCATGCCGTAGATGCGTTCGATACCGGCCAGCTCGCTGCAAATCTGCCAGCCGATGACGCCGCCCTCACCCTCGGCAATCAGCGAATCGAGGCGTTCACAAAGCGAGGCCACCTGGCCTTCAATCAGCTCAAGGTCGTCGCCCGCAAACTCGACGATGTTCAGGCCGAGCATCTCTTTGTCCGGCACATCGGTAATCAGCTCGCTGACCGAATGCCAAACGATGTCTTCCCGCGCCAGGTTGAGCACCTTCGAGTCAACCGTTTCCACGGAAAGCGCGCGCGCCTCAACCATAAACGGCGCGTTGCGCAGCGCGGAGTCGAACGAATCGTACTTCACGTTCACCAGGCGACGCACCTTCGGCAGCCGGGTGATGTCCAACTTCGCTTCGGTGATAAACGCCAGCGTGCCTTCGGAGCCGGTGAGAATGCGCGTCAGGTCGAACTGCGAGAGATCGTCGTTAAAGACGTGGCGCAGGTCGTAGCCGGTGAGGAAGCGGTTGAGTTTGGGGAACTTGTCGATAATCAGCTGACGCCGTTCGCGGCAGCGTTCATAAACGGTGCGGTAGATTTTGCCGATCGGGCTTTCATCACGGCCCATATCTTCCGCCAGTGCCGCAGACATCGGGTGCGTATCGAGAATATCGCCGCCTAACAGCACGGCGCGCACGCCCATTACGTGGTCGGAGGTTTTGCCGTAGACCAGCGAGCCTTGCCCGGACGCGTCGGTGTTAATCATCCCGCCGAGCGTGGCGCGGTTGCTGGTGGAAAGCTCGGGCGCGAAGAAGTAGCCGTAGGGTTTCAGGTACTGATTGAGCTGGTCTTTGATGACGCCCGCCTCAACGCGCACCCAGCCCTGCTCGGGGTTGATTTCGATGATGCGGTTCATGTAGCGCGACATGTCCACGACGATGCCTTTGTTCAGCGCCTGCCCGTTGGTACCGGTGCCGCCGCCGCGTGGGGTAAAGACCAGCGATTTGAAGCGTTCTTCCGAGGCGAGCCGGGCTAAAAGCGCCACGTCAGCGGTTGAACGTGGAAATAGCACCGCGTCCGGCAACAGCTGATAGATGCTGTTATCGGTAGCCATCGTGAGGCGGTCAGCGTAGCTGGTGGCGGTGTCGCCGGTAAAACCCTGATGCTCCAGTGCCTGCAAAAAATTGAGCACCAGCTGAACGAGCCCCGGCGCCTGAGAAATTTGTGGGATCATTGACTGTCGACCCTGCCTGACGTTAATTGAGTTGTGAGTTATCGTTTGCGCGTACTGCCTTTCGTTTTTAACACATTTTTTTCAGACAGGCGCGACTGTTTTGCGACTGTCAAAAATCGAGGAAATACATCATCATTATGTTATCCGCCTCGCGGTTTTGGCGCAGGCACTGTGCCTTGCGTCTTTTATTAAGGTGATTTTCTCTATGGTCAAAGTCGGTCAGCCAAAGGATCTGCTGCAGATACTCCTTTCGGTGCTGTTTATTTCGGTGATGATAATCGCCTGTTTGTGGATTGTTCGTCCTTTCGTTCTTGGCTTTGCGTGGGCCGGCACTATCGTGCTGGCGACCTGGCCGTTGATGCTTAAAATCCAGCGTTTGCTGTGGGGGAAACGTTCTCTTGCGGTCATCGTCATGACGCTGCTGCTGCTGATGCTGTTCGTCATTCCCGTCGCGCTGCTGGTGAATAGCCTGGTGGATAACAGCGGCCCGCTGATTGACTGGGCCACGAAGGGCAATATGGCCCTGCCAACCTTCGAGTGGCTGCACAGCATTCCGCTGATTGGCGATAAGCTTTATTCCGCCTGGAATACGCTGGTGGAAAGCGGCGGCAGCGCCATTATGGCGAAGGTTCGCCCGTATATCGGCACCACCACAACCTGGTTCCTCGGCCAGGCGGTGCACATCGGCAGCTTCCTGATGCACTGCGGCCTGATGCTGCTGTTTAGCGTTCTGCTGTATGCGAAAGGTGAAACGCTGGGCAACGGCATTCGTCACTTTGCCTTCCGTCTGGCGGGCCAGCGCGGCGACGCGGCGGTGCTTCTCGCCGGTCAGGCCATTCGCGCCGTGGCGCTTGGCGTGGTGGTGACCGCGCTGGTGCAGTCGGTGCTGGGCGGTTTTGGCCTCGCCATCGCCGGTATTCCTAATGCCACGCTGTTAACCGTTGTGATGCTGCTGAGCTGTCTGGTGCAGCTTGGGCCGCTGGTAGTGCTGGTTCCGGCCATCGCCTGGCTTTACTGGACGGGCGACACCACCTGGGGCACCGTGCTGCTTGTGTGGAGCTGCGTGGTCGGCACGATGGATAACTTTATCCGCCCGGTGCTAATCCGTATGGGTGCCGATTTGCCGATGATTTTGATTCTTTCAGGCGTTATCGGCGGGCTCATTGCGTTCGGCATGATTGGCCTGTTTATCGGCCCGGTTCTGCTGGCGGTGTCCTACCGCCTGATTTCGGTCTGGATGCACGAAGCCCCGGCGCCACAGGAAGATCCGGAAGAGGTCGTTGAGCTGCTCGACGAGCACGAAGAAGAGCCAACCGTTAAGTAATCCTTTCACTCCCCCGCGTCCGTGGGGGAGTCGCTTTACCCGCAAAGATTAGTGATGCTAATCAATCCCCTACTTTTTATCCGTTATTTACGCCATTGATTTTGCTGGCGTACTGTAATGTGACGCTAATCGTTAAACTGCCGTTAACTATTGAGAGGAATCTGAGAGACTCAGAAGATGAGGATGCCTACTATTATCACACGGTTATGAATCAACACATTGATTTATAAGCATGGAAATCCCCTGAGTGAAACAACGAATTGCTGTGTGTAGTCTTTGCCCATCTCAACGATGGGCTTTTTTTTCGCCTGAATTTCGCTGATTCCTGATATACGGGCGTAAAAAAAGCCCCTGCGTAGGGGCTTGATGTCGGATGGCGCTGTTGAGCACAAATCAGAATTAGCTATTACGCCCGCCAGAGCGGCGGCCGTTGCCGGTGACCTGGGTATGACGCTTAACCGCGCGGCGGATCTGGTTTGCCTTCATGCGGCGACGGTCTTTTTCCACCGCCACTTTGCTTGCGGTTTCCGCAGGCAGCTCGACCAGCGTGCGCAGATAGTTGGTCTGCGCCAGGTCCAGCTCGGTATAACCACCGCGTGGTAAACCTTTCGGCAGATTGATATCGCCGTAGCGCACGCGAATCAGGCGGCTAACCTGCACGCCAACCGCTTCCCAAAGACGACGCACCTCACGGTTACGGCCTTCGGTCAGGGTCACGTTATACCACTGGTTGATGCCTTCGCCGCCGGTAAACTTGATGGTTTTGAACGCCGCCGGGCCGTCTTCAAGCTGAACGCCACGACCAAGCTGTTTCACCTTATCGTCATCAATTTGGCCGAAGACGCGCACGGCGTATTCGCGCTCAACTTCACGGCTTGGGTGCATCAGGCGGTTAGCCAATTCGCCATCGGTGGTGAACAGCAGCAAACCGCAGGTGTTCACGTCCAGACGGCCAACGGCAATCCAGCGTGCGCCACGCAGCTTCGGCAGGCGGTCAAACACCGTTGGGCGGCCTTCCGGATCGTTGCGGGTACAGAGTTCGCCTTCCGGCTTGTAGTAAGCCAGCACGCGGCAAATCTGCTCTGCGGATTCTTTAATGGAGATCAGGTGGCCGTCGATACGGATTTTCAGGGCCTGAGTCACTTCCACACGGTCGCCCAGCGTGGCAACTTTGCCATCAACGCTTACGCGGCCTGCGGAGATAATGGTTTCGATTTCACGGCGTGAACCGTGACCGGCGCGAGCCAGCACTTTTTGTAACTTTTCGCTCTTGTCGCTCATTGAGCTTCCTCGGGTGTCGCCTTCACAGGCGTCGAATTGGGATAACGGGGCGCGGGGCACCCCATTTTAGGCCGCACAGTATAGCCGCAGCCGCGTTTATAAGAAAGGCTTAACGTCGCCTACGCCTTCACGTAGCACAACCGGGGAATCATCGGTCAAATCAATCACCGTGGTGGGCTGCTGGCCCAGATATCCGCCGTGAATAACCAGGTCGACAACCTTTTCGAGGCGGTCTTTGATCTCTTCCGGGTCGGATTCGGTGAAGTCGCTGCCCGGCAGCATTAACGAGGTAGAAAGCATCGGCTCGCCGAGCACTTCCAGCAGCATCAAGGCAATCGGGTTAGACGGCACGCGCAGGCCGATGGTTTTACGCTTTTCCTGCAACAGACGGCGCGGGACTTCTTTCGTACCCTTCAGGATGAAGGTGTAGTTGCCCGGCGTGTTGTTTTTAATTAAGCGAAACGCCGAGTTGTCGACAAACGCGTAGGTAGAAAGCTCGGACAAATCGCGGCACATCAGGGTGAAGTTGTGCCCGTCCGGCAGATGTCGAATGCGGCAGATGCGCTCCATCGCCGTTTTATCTTCCAGCTTGCAGCCCAGCGCGTAGCCGGAATCCGTTGGATAGACGATAACGCCGCCCTTGCGGACGATTTCAACGGCCTGGTTAATCAGGCGCTGCTGCGGGTTATCCGGGTGAATATAGAAAAACTGACTCATACTGCCCTCTCTTTTGCGATGAGGCTGCTTCCCCACTCCCGCCAAACGGGCTCAACGCCCGCAGGCAACCATAGCTTGCGGCCGAGCTCAATCCACGAACAGGGCTGGTGGAAATCAGAGCCCTGCGAGGCCAGCAGGTTGAACTGCCGGGCTAAGCCTGCAAGAACGGTTCTTTCATTGGGGGCCTGCTGGCACTGCGCAACTTCCATGGCATCGCCACCACTTTGCGCAAAATGCGCCAGCAATCTTTTCAGCCACTTTGTGGTCAGGTCATAACGTCCTGGATGCGCCAGAACGGCCTGACCGCCAGAATGATGAATCACATCAATAGCTTGTTCTATTGTACACCACTGCGGCGGAACGTAACCGGTTTTCCCTTTGGCGAGATACTTTTTGAAGACGTCCGCCATGTTATTGGCTTTGCCGCATTCCACCAGGAAACGTGCGAAGTGCCCGCGGGTCAATGCGCCGCCGTTGGCATGGCGCATCGCACCCTCGAGCGCACCAGGAATACGGGCTTTTTCAAGACGTTCAGCGATAAGCTCCGCGCGCTGGTTGCGGCGCACCGTTTGCTCTGCAAGAAACGCCACCATCTCGGGATGATTTTCGTCGATGCCGAGGCCGACAATGTGAATTTCGTGGTTTTCCCAGACGGTTGATATTTCCACGCCGCTGATCAACCTTAAAGGAAGCTGCTTCTCGGCGATTTCCGCCCGCGCGGCAGGCAGCCCGGCAACGGTGTCATGATCTGTGATGGCAAGAATGCCAACGCGATTGTCCACCGCGCGCTGCACCAGCGCCTGGGGAGTCAAAAGGCCATCTGAGGCGGTGGTATGGCTATGTAAGTCGTAAATCACCGCGAGTGTAGGTTCGCTCAAACTGGCTCCAGACTGTTAAAAAAATGAAAACGCCGCCCATGATAGCGATTTTCGGGGCTAACTAAAAATCGCTATTGACTTTGGATGCATGAACCAGTTAACTAGTACGCAAGTTCACACGAGAAAGGTATCTGAAAATGAAAGCGATTCGCAATATGCACAACGGCTGGTGGCGCACTTCCTGAACGGGCAGTGTCATCGCTACGGCTGTTTTTCAGCCCAGATACCAGGCCCGCCATCGAAGCGGGCTTTTTTTTGAACAAAATACATGAAGAGCAAATGATGCAAACACAAAAACCAGCGCTCGAACTTCTGACTAAAGACGCGCCATACCGCGATAACCCTACCGCCGTTTTCCACCAGCTGTGCGGCGCTCGCCCGGCTACGCTGCTGCTTGAGTCCGCCGACATCGACAGCAAAGACGATCTGAAAAGCCTGCTGCTGGTTGACAGCGCGCTGCGCATAACCGCGTTAGGTGACACCGTCACTCTTCAGGCGCTGTCCGACAACGGTGCCTCTTTATTAGTGCTGTTGGATGCCGCGCTGCCTGCGGGCGTGCAAAACGAACATCTGCCGCAGGGGCGCGTCCTGCGCTTCCCGGCGGTAAGTCAGCTGCTCGATGAAGACGCTCGCCTGTGTTCCCTGTCCGTTTTTGACGCTTTCCGCCTGATGCAGGAGCTGGTTACCGTTCCGGAAAGCGAGCGCGAAGCGATGTTCTTCGGCGGCCTGTTTGCCTACGACCTGGTTGCCGGATTTGAAGATTTGCCCGCCCTCAGGCAGGACAACCGCTGCCCGGACTACTGCTTCTACCTGGCGGAAACGCTGTTGGTTATCGACCATCAGAAAAAGCAGACGCGCATTCAGGCTAGCCTGTTCACGCCTTCCGAATCTGAAAAAGCGCGCCTCGTGCAGCGCACCGAGCAGCTGTGCCGCCAGTTACAGGAAGCCCCTGCCGCGCTGCCGGTGCAAAAAGTTGAGCACATGAGCTGCGACTGCAACCAGAGCGACGAGGAGTTTGGCGCGGTGGTTCGTCACATGCAGAAAGCGATTCGCGCGGGGGAGATTTTCCAGGTGGTGCCGTCGCGCCGTTTCTCACTGCCATGCCCCTCCCCGCTTGCGGCCTATCAGACGCTGAAGAAGAGCAACCCAAGCCCGTACATGTTCTTTATGCAGGACAACGATTTTACGCTGTTTGGCGCATCGCCGGAGAGCTCGCTGAAGTACGACGCGGCCTCACGCCAAATCGAAATCTACCCGATTGCCGGTACGCGCCCTCGCGGCCGCCGCGCCGACGGCTCTCTTGACCGCGATCTGGACAGCCGCTTCGAGCTGGAAATGCGCACCGACCATAAAGAGATGTCCGAGCATCTGATGCTGGTCGATCTCGCCCGTAACGACCTGGCGCGGATTTGCACCCCCGGCAGCCGCTACGTTGCCGACCTGACGAAAGTCGACCGCTATTCCTTCGTCATGCACCTTGTCTCGCGCGTGGTTGGCGAGCTGCGTAACGATTTAGACGTGCTGCACGCCTATCGCGCCTGTATGAACATGGGCACGCTGAGCGGCGCGCCAAAAGTCCGCGCAATGCAGCTGATTGCCAAAGCGGAAGGCGTTCGTCGCGGCAGCTACGGCGGTGCGGTGGGCTACTTTACCGCCCATGGCGACCTCGACACCTGCATCGTGATTCGCTCGGCCTATGTCGAAGACGGCATTGCCACCGTTCAGGCTGGCGCGGGCGTGGTGTTGGACTCCGTCCCGCAGTCCGAAGCCGATGAAACCCGTAATAAAGCCCGCGCTGTCCTGCGCGCTATCGCCACCGCGCACCATGCAAAGGAGATTTTCTGATGGCCGACATTCTGCTGCTCGATAACATCGACTCGTTCACCTACAACCTGGCAGACCAGCTGCGCGCCAACGGCCATAACGTGGTGATTTACCGCAACCACGTTCCCGCGCAAACCCTGATTGAGCGCCTGGCGACCATGGACAACCCGGTGCTGATGCTCTCACCAGGCCCTGGCGCGCCAAGCGAAGCGGGCTGCATGCCGGAACTGCTGACCCGCCTACGCGGCAAGCTGCCGATTATCGGTATCTGCCTCGGCCATCAGGCGATTGTTGAAGCCTACGGCGGCTACGTGGGCCAGGCGGGCGAAATCCTGCACGGCAAAGCCTCTACGATTTCCCACGACGGCGAGGCGATGTTTGCCGGCCTGTCCAACCCGCTGCCGGTCGCCCGCTACCACTCGCTGGTCGGCAGCAACATCCCGGCGGGGCTGACCATTAACGCCCATTTTGACGGCATGGTGATGGCGGTACGCCACGATGCCGACCGCGTGTGCGGCTTCCAGTTCCACCCGGAATCCATCCTTACCACCCAGGGCGCTCGCCTGCTGGAGCAGACTCTTGACTGGGCGCTGCTGAAGTTGAAGCAGACCAATACACTGCAGCCGATTCTCGACAAGCTGTACCAGGCGCAGACGTTGACCCGCGAAGAGAGCCACCAGCTTTTCTCCGCCATCGTGCGCGGCGAGCTTAAGCCGGAGCAGCTGGCGGCGGCGCTGGTCAGCATGAAGGTGCGCGGCGAGCATCCGAACGAGATCGCCGGTGCGGCCTCCGCGATGCTTGAAGCGGCAGCGCCCTTCCCAAGCCCGGACTACCCGTTTGCGGATATCGTTGGCACCGGCGGCGACGGCAGCAACAGCATTAATATTTCCACCGCCAGCGCCTTTGTCGCCGCGGCGGTGGGCATGAAAGTGGCGAAGCACGGCAACCGCAGCGTTTCCAGCCGTTCCGGTTCATCGGATTTGCTGGCCGCCTTCGGCATCAACCTGGATATGAGCGCGGAATCTTCCCGCCAGGCGCTGGATGACCTGGGCGTCTGCTTCCTGTTCGCGCCGAAGTACCACACCGGTTTCCGCCATGCGATGCCGGTTCGCCAACAGCTTAAAACCCGTACGCTGTTTAACGTGCTGGGGCCGCTGATTAACCCGGCGCACCCGCCGCTCGCGCTGATCGGCGTCTACAGCGCGGAGCTGGTGCTGCCGATTGCCGAAACGCTGCGCGTGCTGGGCTATAGACGTGCTGCCGTCGTCCACAGCGGCGGCATGGATGAGGTTTCTCTGCATGCGCCAACGCAGGTTGCAGAGCTTAACGAAGGTACGATTAAGAGCTACCAGCTGACCGCAGAGGACTTCGGCCTTCCGGCCTACCACCAGGACCAGCTGGCGGGCGGCACGCCGGAAGAAAACCGTGACATTCTCACCCGCCTGCTACAAGGTAAAGGAGAGATCGCCCATGAGTCGGCGGTGGCGGCGAACGTCGCAATGCTGATGCGTCTGCACGGTCATGAGGATCTCAAAGCCAACGCACAACAGGTGCTGGACGTACTGCGCAGCGGCGCGGCCTACGACCGAGTCACCCAACTTGCAGCAAGAGGATAAGAAATGCAGGACACCGTATTAACGAAAATCGTCGCGGATAAGGCGATTTGGGTTGAAGCGCGTAAAAAGCAGCAGCCCCTGGCAAGTTTCCAGAATGATGTCACCCCGGCCACGCGCAACTTCTATGACGCGCTGCAGGGCGCGCGTACCGCGTTCATCCTCGAATGCAAAAAGGCGTCGCCGTCGAAAGGCGTGATTCGTGATGATTTCGACCCGGCGCGTATTGCCGGTGTGTATAAGCACTACGCGTCGGCGATTTCCGTGCTGACGGACGAAAAGTATTTCCAGGGCAGTTTTGATTTTCTGCCTATTGTCAGCGGTATCGTCACGCAGCCGGTGCTGTGCAAAGACTTTATTATCGACGCCTACCAGATTTACCTGGCGCGCTTTTATCAGGCCGACGCCTGCCTGCTGATGCTTTCGGTGCTCAATGATGAACAGTACCGCCAGCTCGCCGCCGTGGCGCACAGCCTGAATATGGGCGTGCTGACGGAAGTGAGTAATGAAGAAGAGCTGGAGCGCGCCATAGCGCTTAAGGCGAAAGTGGTGGGCATTAATAACCGCGATCTGCGCGACCTGTCTATTGACCTGAACCGCACGCGCCAGCTCGCTCCGCGCCTGACGCACGGCGTAACCGTAATCAGCGAATCCGGGATCAGCACCTACGGCCAGATCCGCGAGCTAAGTCATTTTGCCAACGGTTTTCTGATCGGCTCGGCGCTGATGGGCGAAGACGATTTAGGCGCTGCGGTACGCCGCGTCACGCTTGGCGAGAACAAGGTGTGCGGCCTGACGCGCCCTGAAGATGCGCGGGCAGCCTACGAAGCCGGGGCGATTTACGGCGGGCTGATTTTTGTGCCCTCCTCGCCGCGCTTTGTCAGCGACGAAAAAGCCCTGTCGGTCATTGCCGCGGCTCCTCTGCGTTTCGTAGGCGTGTTCCGCAATACGCCGGTTGCTGAAGTTGTTCAAAAAGTTGCGCAGTTCACCCTTACCGCCGTGCAGCTGCACGGTGATGAAAACCAGGAATACATCGATACGCTCCGCGCAGAGCTGCCTGAAAACGTGCAGATCTGGAAAGCGCTAAGCGTTAAAACCACGCTTCCCGAGCGCAATCTCAACCACGTCGATAAATACATTTTCGACAACGGCCAGGGCGGCACGGGGCAGAGTTTTGACTGGTCGCTGCTGGCGGGCCACGATCTCGGCAACGTGATTCTGGCGGGCGGCCTGGGTGCCGATAACTGTGTTGAAGCGGCAAAAGCCGGCTGCGCGGGTCTGGACTTCAATTCTGGCGTGGAAAGCGCGCCGGGCATAAAAGATGCTAACAGGCTGGCGGCGGTGTTTCAGACGCTGCGGGCTTACTAAGGAAAATAATCATGACGTTACTTAATCCCTATTTTGGCGAGTTTGGTGGCATGTACGTGCCGCAGATCCTGATGCCTGCCCTGAACCAGCTGGAAGAAGCCTTCGTGGCGGCGCAGAGCGATGCCGAGTTCCAGGCCGAGTTTAACGACCTGCTGAAAAACTACGCGGGCCGCCCGACGGCGCTGACTAAATGCAAAAACATTACCGAAGGCACTAAAACTACCCTTTATCTGAAGCGTGAAGATCTGCTGCACGGCGGCGCGCACAAAACCAACCAGGTGCTCGGCCAGGCGCTGCTTGCGAAGAAAATGGGTAAAACCGAAATCATCGCCGAAACCGGTGCCGGTCAGCACGGCGTGGCTTCGGCGCTGGCAAGCGCCCTGCTCGGCCTGAAGTGCCGCATCTATATGGGTGCGAAGGACGTTGAGCGCCAGTCGCCAAACGTGTTCCGTATGCGCCTGATGGGCGCGGAGGTCATTCCGGTGCACAGCGGTTCCGCGACGCTGAAAGATGCCTGTAACGAGGCGCTGCGCGACTGGTCCGGCAGCTACGAAACCGCGCACTATATGCTCGGCACGGCGGCTGGCCCACACCCGTTCCCGACCATCGTGCGAGAGTTCCAGCGCATGATTGGCGAAGAGACAAAGGCGCAGATCCTTGAAAGAGAAGGTCGCCTGCCGGACGCGGTCATTGCCTGCGTCGGCGGCGGGTCGAACGCCATCGGCATGTTTGCTGATTTTATCAACGACACGCAGGTTGGCCTGATTGGCGTTGAGCCTGCGGGCCACGGCATCGAAACCGGCGAGCACGGCGCGCCGCTGAAATACGGCCGCGTGGGCATCTACTTCGGCATGAAGTCGCCGATGATGCAAACCGACGAAGGTCAAATCGAGGAGTCGTATTCTATTTCCGCAGGCCTCGACTTCCCGTCCGTAGGGCCGCAGCACGCGCACCTGAACAGCATTGGCCGCGCGGATTACGTGTCGATTACCGACAATGAGGCGCTGGATGCCTTTAAGCTTCTGTGCCGCAAAGAAGGGATTATTCCCGCGCTTGAGTCCTCTCACGCGCTGGCTCACGCGGTGAAAATGATGCGTGAGGATCCGGAAAAAGAACAGCTGTTGGTGGTGAACCTCTCCGGCCGCGGTGATAAAGACATCTTCACGGTTCACGACATTTTGAAAGCGCGAGGGGAAATGTAATGGAACGTTATCAGCACGCATTTGAGCAGTTACAGGCTCGCCGGGAAGGCGCATTTGTTCCCTTTGTAACCCTGGGCGACCCGTCGCCTGAACAGTCGCTGAAAATCATCGATACGCTGATTGAGGCCGGTGCCGACGCGCTGGAGCTGGGGATTCCATTCTCCGACCCGCTGGCCGATGGCCCAACGATTCAGAACGCGGCGCTTCGTGCGTTCGCCGCAGGCGTGACGCCAACCCAGTGTTTTGAGATGCTGGCCGAAATCCGCCGCAGGCATCCGACCATTCCCATCGGCCTGCTGATGTACGCCAACCTGGTGTACAGCCGGGGCATCGATGAATTCTATGCGCTGTGCGCCAAAGTGGGCGTAGATTCCGTGCTGATTGCCGATGTGCCGATCGAAGAATCCGCGCCGTTCCGCCAGGCCGCGATGCGCCACAACGTCGCGCCGATTTTCATCTGCCCACCGAACGCCCACGACGATTTGCTGCGTGAGATTGCCTCCCACGGCCGCGGCTATACCTATCTGCTGTCACGTGCGGGGGTAACGGGTGCTGAGACGCGCGCGCAGCTGCCGCTGCATCATCTGGTCGAGAAGCTGACCGAGTATCACGCCGCGCCTTCGCTGCAGGGCTTCGGTATTTCCGAGCCTTCACAGGTGCGGGATGCCATTGCTGCGGGTGCCGCCGGGGCGATTTCCGGTTCGGCAATCGTGAAGATAATAGAGAAGAACGTTGATAAGCCTGATGCGATGCTAAGCGAGTTGAAAACCTTCGTGCAGGCGATGAAGGCGGCGACCCGCAGTTAAGCAAGCGGCGGATGAGGCCTTAGCCCATCCGCCGTTTTTACATCAGAAGCGATAGCCCGCGGAGAACATAAACACCCACGGATCGATGCGAGTCTTAATATTCTGCTGCTCGCCGCCCGCTTTGAATTTCACTTCGGTATCGATATCCATGTACCATACGGACATGTTCAGCAGCCAGTCATCGTCAACCATATAGTCAAGCCCAACCTGCCCCGCCGCGCCCCAGGAATCCTTCACGCTCAGATCGCTCAGGCCCGCGTCTTTGCCCGTCTGGTTGAAGTCGGTATCAAAGAAAGTGGTGTAGTTAACGCCTGCGCCAATGTAAGGACGCGCCTTGCTTTTCGCATCGCCAAAGTACCACTGCGCCATAAGCGTTGGCGGCAGCTGCTTGACGGTAGCCAGATCGCCCGTCGCGCCCAGGCCAACTTTATGACGGAACGGCGTAGCGGCGAGCAGTTCGATGCCGATATTGTCCGTTACCATGTAATCAAAGGTCAGCCCCAGCTGGGTGTTATTACTGACGTTAAATCCACCCATGCCTAGCACATCGTCGGAGCCTTCGGTTGGACGTACGGTTGCCGTACCGGCGCGCATAAAGAACTCGCCCGCCTGATGCGCCAACGCTTCTCCAGATAAACAACCCAGCATAAGTACCGCCACTGTTAACTTTTTCATAGCCCTTCCCTTGTTATGGTTTTATAAGCGCGGTGAATATACTTACTTTTGGGTACAAAGTGATCTAACTCAGATCACACTTTGTTAGCTAATTTAACATTCAATGATCTGGATTAATTTTTGGCAACAACCATGAAAGTGGTAATTTGATCTGGAGTCAATTTTCTACCTGAATCACACCTTTTAAAATCTTTACGTTCTGATATTGCGGAAAATTTCACCGCCGTCTAGGTTAATTATCTTCCTTGTTTAGATGCGTCTAACCGTATTTGCAGGTGCAAGATGAGCGATCTCAACCCGTGCATGACGTGCGGTGCCTGTTGTGCTTACTTTCGTGTCTCGTTCTACTGGGCTGAAGCTGACGATGCGGGCGGCCAGGTCCCCACACGCCTTACCGAGCCTGTCTCGCCCTTCCTGCGCTGCATGGGCGGCACCAATCAGCGCAATAGCCGTTGCGTCGCCTTAGAGGGCAATCCTGGCGAGCAGGTGCGCTGTGGGATCTATGAAAACCGGCCTTCCCCTTGCCGGGAATTTGCCATGTCGGGTGAAAATGGCATAGCCAACGACGCCTGTAACCGGGCGCGGGCAAAGTACGGTTTGCCACCGCTTTACGCCGACTCGCCCATTTTTATGGATAGCCTTAGTGGTGCCACAGCTCCTCCTTCCAGGGTACAATTGCGCGCTTAAGTGTAACCGGGCAATTTCAAAGGAGAGTGCATGTCTATCACGGCGGGTTCTGTGTACCGTGACACGGGGAATTTTCTACGCAATCAGTTTGTTACCATTTTACTGATCGCTCTACTGTGCGCCTTTATATCGGTGATCTTCGGTCATGCCTTTTCGCCAAGCGATGAGCAATTAGCCATTCTGAGCGAAGGCGACAACCTGGCCGGAAGCGTTGGCCTGTTTGACCTTGTGCAAAACATGACGCCTGAACAACAGGAAGTGTTACTCAAAGCTTCTGCGGCATCGACATTCGCCGGTCTTATCGGCAATGCGATTCTGGCGGGCAGCATGCTGGTGCTGATGCAGATGGTTTCGGCCGGACACCGCGTGAGCGCGCTGCGCGCTATCGGTACCGCCGCGCCCGTTCTGCCAAAAATGTTTATTCTGATGTTCCTGACCACCTTTATGGTGCAGATCGGCATCATGCTGATCGTGGTGCCGGGGGTGCTGCTGGCGATTGTGCTCTCCCTCGCGCCGGTCATGGTCGTGCAGGATAAAGCCGGTATTTTCCACGCCATGCGCAGCAGTATTCGTCTGGCCTGGAGCAACATGCGTCTGGTGGCACCGGCGGTGATAAGCTGGCTGGTGGCTAAAACCGCGCTCCTGCTTCTCGCTTCATCATTTGCCGCCCTGTCCCCTCAGGTTGGTGCAGTGATTGCCAATACGATCAGCAACCTGATTTCTGCGGTGTTGCTCATCTATTTATTCCGTTTATATATGCTTATTCGCCAATAACCTTCACCCGCTCCTGACCGCACGTTATAGTCAGTCAGGAGTTCTCCCTTTTTACGGAACAGATTATGAAGCAGTTTCTCGACTTCCTTCCCCTGATTGTCTTCTTTGCCTTCTATAAGATGTACGACATCTATGCCGCCAGCGGCGCGCTGATCGTCGCTACCGCTCTGGCGCTGGTTTATAGCTGGTATAAATACCGCAAGCTGGAAAAAATGACCCTCATTACCTTCCTGATGGTCGCGGTCTTCGGCGGGCTGACGCTGTTCTTCCATAACGATGAATTTATCAAATGGAAGGTTACGGTGATTTACGCGCTGTTTGCCATTGCCCTGCTGGTCAGCCAGCTGGTGATGAAAAAGCCGCTTATCCAGCGCATGCTCGGCAAGGAAATTACGCTCCCGGAGCACGTATGGGCGAAGCTTAACGTAGCGTGGGCGCTGTTCTTCATCGTCTGCGGCGTGGCGAATATCTATATCGCCTTCTGGCTGCCGCAGGACGTGTGGGTGAACTTTAAGGTCTTCGGCCTGACCGCGGCAACGCTGGTCTTTACGCTGCTGAGCGGCGTTTATATCTATCGCCATATGCCGCAGGAAGAGAAATGAGTAAGAGTACGCCTGTCGGTGAATTAGTGTTACGCACGCTTGCGATGCCGGCGGATACCAACGCTAACGGCGATATTTTTGGCGGCTGGTTGATGTCACAGATGGACATGGGCGGTGCCATCATGGCGAAAGAAATCGCCCATGGCCGCGTCGTCACGGTGCGCGTCGACGGTATGACGTTTCTGAAACCCGTTGCGGTTGGCGATGTGGTTTGCTGCTACGCCAGCTGTATAAAGCGCGGTAATTCGTCGGTAACGATTAACGTGGAAGTGTGGGTGAAGAAGGTGTCTTCGGAGCCTCTCGGTCAGCGCTACAAAGCGACCGAGGCCGTCTTTATTTATGTCGCCGTTGATAACGACGGCAAACCCCGCCCGCTGCCGCAGCAATCCTAAAAAAAAGGCCTCCCGATTGGGAGGCCTTTTTATTATTCCATCGTCGCGCCGCCGTTGATGCGGAAGACAATATTCACGACCATTCCCTGTCCGGGCTTGCCGCTTTCATAGCGCCACTTCTTCATCGCCTGCTTCACCTCACGTTCAAACATGTTTGCAGGTTTGGCCTCAAGGATGGTGACGTTGTTGACGCTGCCGTCGGCGGCGACGTCGAACTTCACGCGAACCTTACCTTCCATACGCAAGGCAAATGCACGCGATGGATACTGCGGCTGGTTGCGGCTCAGCGCGCGTGGGCCGGTTGCTACAGGCGCGACGTTGGCAGCCGGGGCCGGTTTTGCCGTAGGCGCTGCACGCACGGGAGCCGTGCTCTCTACCGGCGCAGTCGGACGCGGTTCGACGGGTTTGACATCGCGTTTAGGCTGCTCAACCTTTTTGACCGGTTTTGGCTTCGGCTTAGGTTTTGGCTTTGGTTCCGGCTTATGAATAACAACCGGCGCCTCTTTAGGCGGCTCGGGAATTGGTTCAGGTTCTGGCTCCGGTTCAACAACCGGCTCCGGCGGCGGCTGCACGACTTCTGGCTGCGGCGGCTCAAGGTCTACGGGAGCAACCATGGTCACGCTGATCGGCTGAGCGGGTGCAGGCATCTCAATAACCTGATGTACCGAGGTGTACAGTAACCCCGCGATTACGGCACCGTGCATCACAACGGAAAGTGCGGCAGGCCACGGGAAGCGGCGAGGTATATCAAGGGTCATTGACGTCATAATGGCTTCGGTATCAGAAACAGGCGGTAATTTTAAATGCAAATAGCAATCATATTCAATAACGCATTGCCCATGGCTCCACTTTTTCTCCGCAATGGTTTCTTTTTCCGGCATCTGCGTCAGGGATTTAACATCCTGTTTATGTTTCAATTGCAGTCTGAGCGTCATTCACTTACGGTATTTTACATGCCCATTTCAAAAGGAGTTCCGCCCGTGCTGTATGTCATTTACGCAGAAGATAACGCCGATTCGCTTGAAAAACGTCAGGCAGTGCGCCCTGCCCACCTGGCTCGCCTGCAATTGCTTCGTGACGAAGGCCGTTTATTGACCGCAGGGCCAATGCCAGCCGTAGACAGCAACGATCCGGGAGCTGCGGGTTTTACCGGCTCAACGGTGATTGCGGAATTTAACTCTCTGGAAGAGGCTCAGGCCTGGGCAGAAGCCGACCCGTATATCGCGGCCGGGGTTTACAAGCAGGTTGCGGTCAAACCGTACAAAAAGGTGTTCTAAACAGGAGTGACGGGCCAGAAATATTCGGGGCACCGGCTTGCGGTGCCCTTTTCTTTTACGCCCAGCGATCGTGGATGGCAAACAGCAGGGAGTTGCGCTGCTTGTTGACATGGCACTTTCTGATGACGTGAATGCGCATGTTGCGGCGTGATTGACCTTCCAGCCAACGTGCTTTACGCCGTTGCGCCTGCCGCTGCATTCGCCAGCGACCGACCTCAGTTCTACTACGCCTCATTTTTACGACTCTACTTTAAAACAGACGCGTCATTATAGATCCTTATTCCCGGCAGACCAGCCGTTTTACGACTAGTTTTAGTGTTAACAAGGTACCGTTGTGCGTAAACTCGAAAACATACGATTTCAAAAGGATTTTTAAGGTATGACAACCTTCTATACGGTGGTTAGTTGGCTGGTCATTTTAGGCTATTGGTTATTGATAGCCGGGGTTACGTTACGCATTTTAATGAAGCGCCGTGCGGTACCTTCCGCGATGGCCTGGCTGTTGATCATCTATATTCTGCCGCTGGTGGGGATTATCGCCTATCTCTCGTTTGGCGAGCTGCACCTTGGCAAACGCCGCGCCGAACGCGCCCGCGCGATGTGGCCATCTACCGCGAAATGGCTCACCGATCTTAAAAGCTGCAAGCATATTTTCGCCGAGGAAAATAGCGCGGTTGCGACGTCACTGTTCCAGCTGTGCGAGCGCCGACAGGGGATTGGCGGCGTGAAGGGTAACCAGCTTCAGCTGCTGACCAGCACCGATGAAACTATGCAGGCGCTGATCCGCGACATTCAGCTGGCGCGGCACAACATCGAGATGGTGTTTTATATCTGGCAGCCGGGCGGCATGGCCGATCAGGTTGCCGAATCCTTAATGGCTGCGGCAAGACGCGGCATCCACTGCCGCCTGATGCTCGACTCGGCGGGCAGCGTTGCGTTCTTCCGCAGCCCGTGGGCCAACATGATGCGTAACGCAGGCGTTGAGGTCGTCGAGGCGCTAAAGGTCAATCTGATGCGCGTGTTCCTGCGCCGTATGGACCTGCGCCAGCACCGCAAAATGGTGATGATCGACAACTACATCGCGTATACCGGCAGCATGAACCTTGTCGACCCGCGCTTCTTCAAACAGGACGCGGGCGTGGGGCAATGGGTCGATTTGATGGCGCGCATGGAAGGCCCGGTGGCAACGGCCATGGGCATCGTTTATTCCTGCGACTGGGAAATCGAAACCGGCAAGCGCATTCTGCCTCCGCCGCCTGACGCCAATATCATGCCGTTTGAAGAGGCCAGCGGGCACACTATCCATACCATCGCCTCCGGCCCCGGCTTCCCGGAAGATTTGATTCACCAGGCGCTGCTCACCTCCGTTTACGCCGCGCGTGAATACCTGATCATGACCACGCCCTATTTCGTGCCCAGCGACGATCTTCTGCACGCAATTTGTACCGCCGCGCAGCGCGGCGTAGATGTCAGTATTATCGTGCCGCGCAGGAACGACTCGCTGCTGGTCGGCTGGGCAAGCCGCGCCTTCTTCACCGAGCTGCTGGCTGCGGGCGTGAAAATTTACCAGTTCGAAGGGGGTCTGCTGCATACCAAGAGCGTGCTGGTTGACGGGCAGCTTAGCCTGGTCGGCACCGTGAATCTGGACATGCGCAGCCTGTGGCTGAACTTTGAGATTACCCTGGTGATTGACGATGCCGGTTTTGCCAGCGATTTGGCGGCGGTACAGGACGACTATATTTCGCGCTCAAGGCTTGTGGACGCCCGCCTGTGGCTGAAACGGCCGATGTGGCAGCGCGTGGTTGAGCGACTGTTTTACTTCTTTAGCCCGTTGCTGTAAAACGTGGCGCATCAGCACTCGATAAGTGGATGTGAAAATGGAAATGGATCTGAATAACCGCCTGACAGAAGACGAAACGCTGGAACAGGCCTACGACATATTTCTTGAACTGGCGGTGGATAATCTCGATCCGGCCGACGTCATTCTGTTTAACCTGCAGTTTGAAGAGCGCGGCGGTGCTGAACTGTTTGACCCTGCCGAAGACTGGCAGGAGCACGTCGATTTCGACCTGAATCCTGACTTCTTTGCCGAAGTGGTGATTGGCCTTGCCGATACCGACGGTGGAGAGCTAAACGATATTTTTGCGCGCGTGCTGCTTTGCCGCGAAAAAGACCATAAGCTCTGCCACATCCTCTGGCGCGAATAGTTTTACGGCGCGGCCCCTGCCGCGCTATTTTTTATCCGCCTGGGGTAACGGTTCGCCGCAGGTTTTGCAGTAATGCGCATTGGCCGCGTGTTCCCGCTGATGGCAGCGCGTGCATTCCCTCGTAAATTTCCTTCGCTGAAAATCCTGCGACATCTGCGACGTTAAAATCCCGGTCGGGATCGCGATAACCGAATAGCCAATCAGAATAAGCAGCGAAGCCACCACGCGCCCAAGCGCCGTATGCGGCACGATATCGCCATAGCCCACCGTCGTCACCGTGACCACCGCCCAGTAAACCGAAACGCCGAGGGTCGTAAAGCCGTTGGCCTTCCCTTCTATGCCGTACATCAGCGCGCCCGCCGAAACCATCACTATCGCGATAAACGCATAAAACAGGATCAGCTGATGCCGCGCGTTGACCAGGCTACGCCACAGGCTGTTGAGCGCGGGCATATAACGCAGCAGCTTGAGTATTCGCAGCACGCGAATCGCCCGCATTGCTCGCCAGGCGAAGAAATAGTGAATCGCAAGCTCGGGCCAGAGCCATAGAACGTAGAGCGGCAGCATGGTCGCGAGGTCGATAATGCCCCAGATGCTGAAAACGTAGCGTATGGGCTGCGGCCAGGTCAGCACGCGCAGAAAATATTCTGCGGTAAAAATGAGCGTGAAGAGGATTTCAATCCAGATGAACAGATGCCATTCGCCCAGCGTGAGCGAAGCATCTTTCCCGACGCTGGATTCAACAAACACGACAGCGACGCTGAACAGCGCAAGCAGACCGCAAAATGCCTCAAAGTGGCGGCCCGAGCGTGTGTTTTGGTCGAAGAGCAAGCGGTAAAGCGAACGTCGAAATGCGGATAATTTCCCGGACACGGGGGACCTCGCCAGTAAAAAGGGCTGGCCTCATGCCAGCCCTGCGAGATTATAGCGGGTCAACCTTCAGACAGGAAACCGCATGACGGAAACTGCCTTCGAGCACGGGACGCGTTTTCGCGCATTCCGGCCCGGCTATCGGGCAACGCGTGCGGAACACACAGCCCGACGGCGGGTTGATCGGCGACGGCAGCTCCCCTTCCAGTAGCTGGATAACTTTGTTTTTCTCCAGATCCGGATCGGGAATCGGCACCGCCGACATTAGCGCTTTGGTATAGGGGTGCAGCGGGTTGTGGTACACCTCGTCATAGGTGCCCAGCTCGACGGCATGGCCTAAGTACATCACCAGTACGCGGTCGGAAATATGCTTTACAACCGCCAGGTCGTGGGCGATGAAGATGAGCGACAGGCCCATTTCACGCTGCAGCTTTTGCAGCAGGTTTACGACCTGCGCCTGAATAGATACGTCCAGCGCGGAAACCGGTTCGTCACAGATAATCAGTTTCGGCTCAAGGATCAGCGCGCGCGCAATGCCGATACGCTGGCACTGGCCGCCGGAGAACTCGTGCGGATAGCGGTTGATGAGGTTCGGCAACAGGCCAACCTTCATCATCATTGCCTTCACGCGGTCGCGCACTTCCTGACGGGGCATCTTCGGATGGTAGGTGCGCAGCGGCTCGGCAATAATATCGCCGATGTTCATGCGCGGGTTCAACGAGGCCAGCGGATCCTGGAAAATCATCTGGATGTCGCTGCGCACGTCGCGCCATTCGTCCTGATTCATGCCCAGCAGGTCTTTGCCAAGCCATGCCACGCGACCGTCGGTTGCTTTGACCAGGCCAATAATGGCGCGGGCAAAGGTCGATTTACCGCAGCCGGACTCGCCCACCACGCCCAGGGTTTCCCCTTCGTACAGGCGCAGTGTGACGCCATCTACCGCTTTGAGCGTTTTCGACGGCTGCCAGAACCACTGCTTGCCGTCTTTAATGTCGAAATGGACCTTAAGGTCGGCAATTTCCAGCAGGACTTTTCTTTCATCTGTTACGGCGTTCATACCAACTCCTCCACCGGCTTAAAGCAGGCGCGCAGGCGACCTTCACCAAAGTGTTCCAGTGGTGGCTGAGTGTTGCAGATTTCCATCGCGTGCGGGCAGCGCGGCTGGAACGGGCAGCCTTTCGGCAGGCGCAGCAGGTTCGGCGGATTGCCCGGAATAGTCAGCAGCGCTTCGCCTTCGGCATCCAGACGCGGAACGGCGTTCAGCAGGCCGATGGAATATGGGTGAACGGGATTATAAAACACGTCGCGCGCCCGACCGTATTCCATGGTACGTCCGGCGTACATCACCAGCACCTTATCGCAGATCCCGGCCACAACGCCCAGATCGTGGGTGATCATGATGATGGCGGTGTTGAATTCACGCTTTAGTTCGTTCAGCAGCGTCATGATTTGCGCCTGTACGGTGACGTCGAGCGCGGTCGTTGGCTCATCGGCAATCAGCAGTTTTGGCCTGCACAGCAGTGCCATGGCAATCATTACGCGCTGGCGCATACCGCCGGAGAACTCGTGCGGGAACATGCGCATGCGCTTGCGCGCTTCCGGCATTTTCACCGCGTCGAGCATGCGAACGGACTCTTCGAACGCTTCGGCCTTGCCCAACTTCTTGTGCAGCATCAACACTTCCATCAGCTGCTCGCCCACCCGCATATACGGGTTAAGGGAGGTCATCGGATCCTGGAAAATCATCGAAATCTGTTCCGCGCGCAGGCGGTTCAGTTCGTTTTCCGGCAGGTTGAGGATCTCACGTCCGTTGAATTTTGCCGAGCCGCCGATGCGGCCGTTGGCCGCCAGCAGGCCCATCAGCGCGAACGCCGTCTGGGATTTGCCCGAGCCTGATTCGCCCACGATGCCGAGGGTTTCACCGGCGCGCAGGCTGAAGTTCAGATCGTTGACCGCCGTAACATCACCGTCCGGCGTACCGAAGGTGACGCGCAGATCTTTTACGTCAAGTAACGCAGAAGTCTGGCTCAGTGGAGTGACCACCGCAGGATTTTCAATTGTGCTCATCGCGGCACTCCTTAACGATCTTTCGGGTCGAGGGCATCACGCAGGCCATCGCCGATAAAGTTGAAACAGAACAGGGTAATAACCAGGAAGCCCGCAGGGAACAGCAGCAACCACGGAGAAACCTCCATGGAGTTTGCGCCGTCGCTCAGCAACGCGCCCCAGCTGCTCAGCGGCTCCTGGGTGCCCAGACCGAGGAAGCTCAGGAAAGATTCGAACAGGATCATGCTCGGCACCAGCAAAGATGCGTAAACCACCACCACGCCAAGCACGTTCGGCACGATGTGGCGCACGACGATGCTCGCGGTGGAAACTCCGCCAACCTGCGCTGCTTCGATGAACTCTTTACGTTTCAGGCTCAGCGTCTGGCCGCGCACGATACGCGCCATATCCAGCCAGGACACCATCCCAATCGCCACAAAAATCAGCAGGATGTTTTGCCCGAAGAAGGTAACCAGCAGGATAACGAAGAACATGAACGGGAAGGAGTTAAGGATTTCCAACAGGCGCATCATCACCGAGTCGGTTTTACCGCCAAGATAGCCTGCCAGCGAGCCGTACAAGGTGCCGACAATAACCGCCACCAGCGCTGCCGCAACGCCAACCATCAGCGAGATACGCCCGCCGATTGCCACGCGCACCAGCAGGTCACGGCCCGAGGAGTCCGTCCCGAAATAGTGGCCGGATTCCATATCGGGCGCGGCCGACATCATCCCCCAGTCGGTATCAAAATAGGTGAACTGCGACAGCATCGGCGCAAAGGTAACGAACAGCGCAATCAGCACCAGGACAATCAGACTGGCAACGGCGGCGCGGTTGTGCATAAAGCGACGACGCGCGTCCTGCCACAGGCTGCGGCCTTCAACCTCGAGCTTTTCACTGAAGCCTTCCAGCGCCTCGCTGTTTTTCTTACTACTCAACATCATGGCGAACTCCAGTGTCAGTAACGGATTTTCGGATCGATAACGGCGTACAGCACGTCAACAATCGCGTTAAAAAGAATCGTCAGCGCGCCCACAAGAATGGTGAGGCTGAGAACCAGGGAATAGTCGCGGTTCAGCGCTCCGTTGACAAACAGCTGGCCGATACCCGGCAGTCCGTAGATGGTTTCAATAACCATTGAACCCGTAATGATCCCAACAAACGCCGGGCCAAGATAGGACAGAACGGGCAGTAGCGCAGGCTTCAAGGCGTGGCGCATAATAATCCGGCGCATCGGCAGGCCTTTGGCGCGGGCGGTACGGATGAAGTTTGAGTGCAGCACCTCAATCATCGAACCACGGGTAATACGCGCGATGCTTGCGATGTAGGCCAGGGATAAGGCGACCATCGGCAGGATCATGTACTTCGGCGCACCGCCGTTCCAGCCCCCGCCAGGCAGCCATTTAAGCGTGATAGCGAATATCAAAACCAGTAACGGTGCCACCACGAAACTGGGTATGACGACCCCGGTCATGGCAATCCCCATTACCGTGTAATCCCATTTGGTATTTTGATTCAGCGCGGCGATGACCCCGGCCAGCACGCCAAAGACCACGGCGAAAATAAACGCGGCGGCCCCTAATTTGGCCGACACCGGGAAGCTTGCGGCAACCAAGTCGTTCACCGAATAGTCTTTATATTTGAATGATGGCCCGAAATCACCATGCGCCAGCTGTTTCAAATAGTTGAAATACTGGGTAGTGATAGGATCGTTTAAATGATATTTGGCTTCAATGTTCGCCATGACTTCCGGCGGCAGCGCGCGTTCGCTGGTGAACGGGCTCCCCGGAGCAAGACGCATCATGAAGAAGGAAATAGTTATAAGAATAAACAGCGTCGGAATTGCTTCCAGACAACGACGTAGAATGAATTTAAACATTGCCCGTACCTTCTGGCCTGTGCCTTTAGAGTGCGATGAAATAAGACACGATGGGGCAAGTTTTTAACCAAAATAATTCGCGTTGCAGGAAGGCAACAAGCTCATGAATCCTCAGGCACATAGATAAACTATGTGGCTGGGGTGAATGAACGCAGTTACGCATCTGCAACGTGAACTATGAAGGGTAAACCTGCCCCACGAATTGCCATTAATGTTTGATAATATACAAGTCTTTAACGTAGATATTATCCATCGGGTCTTTACCGGTATATCCACCAACCCATGGTTTCACCAGGCGGGCGTTAACGTAGTAATAAACCGGGACGATAGCCGAGTCTTTACCCAGCTGCTGCTCGGCTTTGTCGTACGCCGCGCTGCGCTGAGCTTCATCCGTTGCCTTCAGGGATTCAGCCATAATGCTGTCAAACGCCGGGCTCTTATAGTGCGCGGTGTTCATGGAGCTGGTTGACAGCATGGTGTTCAGGAAGGAAGTAGGTTCGTTGTAGTCCGCACACCAGCCGGCGCGCGCAACGTCGTAGTTACCCTGGTGACGGGTATCCAGGAAGGTTTTCCACTCCTGATTCACCAGCTTAACGTTCACGCCGAGGTTTTTCTGCCAGATGGAAGCCGCAGCGATGGCCAGCTTTTTATGCAGGTCGGACGTGTTGTACAGCAGGTTAAAGGTCAGCGGTTTATCTTTGGTATAGCCCGCTTCAGCCAGCAGTTTCTTCGCTTCTTCGTTACGTTTTTCCTGAGTCCAGGTGAACCACTCAGGTTTGGTCAGCTTGGCACCGTCGGTGTAAGGAGGCGTGTAGCCATAGGCAGGCAGATCGCCCTGCGCCTTCACTTTGTTCACGATGATGTCGCGATCCAGGCCCAGTTTCAGAGCGGTACGTACGCGCGCGTCGGTAAACGGCGCTTTCTGGTTGTTGATTTCGTAGTAATAAGTACACAGGTACGGGTCAACGTGTACTTCAGTGGGAATCTCTTTTTTCAGCTTCTGGAACAGCTCGATTGGCAGGTTGTTATAGGTCATGTCAATCTCGCCGCTGCGGTAGCGGTTCACGTCAGTCACTTCAGATGAGATTGGCAGATAGGTCACCTGGTCGATAACGGTTTTCTTGTTATCCCAATAGTTGGCGTTGCGTTCCATAACGATACGTTCGTTAACAACCCAATCTTTTAATTTGAACGCGCCGTTGGTGACGATATTCGCAGGCTGGGTCCACTTCTCACCGAATTTCTCGATGGCGGTTTTATTCACCGGGGACATCGCCGGGTTAACCAGCAGCTTGTAGAAGTAAGGCACCGGCTCGCTCAGCGTGACTTCCAGGGTGTGGTCATCAACCGCTTTCACGCCCAGTTCGCTTGGTTTCTTTTTACCTTCGATGATTTCATCGACGTTGAGAATATGGCCGTACTGCGGATAGCTTGCATAAGGGGAAGCGGTATTGGGATCAACCAGGCGCTGCCAGCTATATACGAAATCTTGTGCGGTAACCGGGTCACCGTTGGACCATTTTGCGTCTTTACGCAGGTGGAAGGTCCAGACTTTAAAATCTTTATTATCCCAGGACTCTGCAACGCCCGGAATCGGGTGGCCGTCTTTGGTGGACGTGATCAGCAGGCCTTCAAAAAGGTCGCGGCTGATATTTGCTTCAGGAACGCCTTCGATTTTGTTCGGATCCAGAGACTGAGGCTCTGCACCGTTGTTACGAATCAGCGTTTGCTTCTCTGCCAGTTGAACACCTGCCGGGACGTCTGCTGCCTTGGCGACGTTGCCCGCGATCAGCGCGGTTAAAATGCTTGCTGCTACCAGACTTTTTTTTGTGATGATGGACATTGTGTTGATACTCCACTCATTATAATTACCGACCCGAAAGCCAGCCTCTTCCCCTTGGGGTTCCAATACAGCGCGGAGCGTTAAGCGTCTGTATGGAGTCTTGCTTTACTTCCACTTCTTGCTATCACCGACTTTATTTATGGGGCGCTCTTATTGGCACCCTGTTGCGTCGATACTTTCCAACCTGCCCTGTTTCCAGGCTGGATCTAAGAGAGTTCATGTTGCAGAGGAACATGATTTCACTCAGAAATCATTCTCATCTGGAAATGAAACATTTTTCAGCGAATTGTTTTGCCCGGAAAGTATCAAAAGCACCCAGGTCCCGCCAATACAATTTGCAAATTTGTTAACCATTTCTCTTTTATCAACTGATGCGTGGATTTTTTGAGGGGGTAAAACGGGGTTCTATATTGATTTATCTTCATGAAAATCAACATCGTAAATGGAAGAAGAGCGTTTATTTGCGTGAAACGTTCGACACCCACACCGCTACCAACAAAAAATTAACAATTGATTACTTTTTAGCACATTCCTCTGTGGGAGCGCTTGAATTACTAATATCATCTCAATAAAGCGTCAGCAAGTGTCATTGTGTAGTGTGACTTAAATAACAGTGTGTCTGTAACTTTTATGTACAGAGCAGGCGGGAGAACCGGCTTAATTCGCGGCTTTCAAAGTAATTTCTTATGGATGAATTTGTGATGAGCTAAGCAATAAATTGCCTAAGCATTTAGCTTTGCGATTTTTAAAACAAAAAAAAGCAGAATTTTTATTCTGCTTTTTCATATGAAAGTTTTAGACGATTAGGATAGTAGGCCGGGAAATATAGATTTCAGCCCGGTGACGATAAATTCAATGCCCAGGGCCATGAGCAAAAGGCCCATGATACGGGTGATAACGTTGATGCCCGTTTGGCCCAGCAGACGAACCAGCCATGGCGCAATGCGAAAGAGCATCCAGCAGCTCAGGGCAAAAAGCGCGATAGCAATGGAGAAGCCAATGAGGTGACCCCAGCTATGATAGCGAGTTCCCCAAACGATAGTGGAGCTTATCGCCCCCGGCCCGGCCATCAGTGGCAATGCCAGCGGCACAACGCCCACGCTTTCACGTATTGCGCTTTCTGACTTCTCTTGCTTGTTCTGCTTATCTTCGCCCAGCTTGCCGCTGATCATCGACATGGCGATGGTCACCACAAGGATGCCGCCGGCAATGCGGAACGAATCAATAGATATACCGAATACCTGCAGGATGCCGTCGCCAAGAAAAAGCGAAGTCCACAAAATGATTGCAACGGAAAGGTTCGCCGTGAGGTTAGTTTTGTTTCGCGCAGCCGCCGTTTGGTAGCTGGTCATGCTGATAAAGACGGGAATGATGCCCACGGGGTTGACCAGTGCGAACAAACCGATAAAGAACTTAAAATAGGTCGGCAAATCAAACAAGGATTGAGCCACGCCAAACTCCGCAAGTAAACATAGCAAACGCAGGCGTAATGTAATGGAAAAGCATTGCTGGCGCCACGGCATTTCACAGCACAGAACACTGCTTTATTCAAATAATACCGGATAATACGATCTTGTTACTCATATGTTGAAAATATGGTAGTTTGTTTTGTCCTCGCTGTGACTAAAGTTTTAATGATATTTCAAGCACATGAACATGGCGTGCTGAAAGGAGTCAGCCTTGAGAATATGTGATTTGGATCACAAAAAACATACTCAGAAGTGGGTACTCTTGGCTACACCTGAAGAGCAGATTATTCACCACCTGAATAATTAGCCAGGTAAGGCTCTTTTAGTAAATCAGCGAGACACTTTTGGAAGTTTTTGCATAGTCATGTCCCGTCTTTTACGCAAGCTGTTGCCCGCTGACTATAATGTCGAATCGAGCAGCTGATTTACTAAAAGAGTTTAACATTATCAGGAGAGCATTATGGCTGTAACTAATGTCGCTGAACTTAACGCACTCGTAGAGCGTGTCAAGAAAGCCCAGCGTGAATATGCCAACTTTACTCAAGAGCAAGTTGATAAAATCTTCCGCGCCGCCGCTCTGGCTGCCGCTGATGCTCGAATCCCCCTCGCAAAACTGGCCGTTGCCGAATCTGGCATGGGTATTGTTGAAGATAAAGTGATCAAAAACCACTTTGCTTCTGAATATATCTATAACGCCTATAAAGATGAGAAAACCTGTGGTGTGCTGTCTCAGGATGACACCTTCGGGACTATCACTATTGCTGAGCCAATCGGCATTATTTGCGGTATCGTTCCAACCACTAACCCAACTTCTACCGCGATCTTCAAGTCTCTTATCAGCCTGAAGACCCGTAACGCCATCATCTTCTCCCCGCACCCACGTGCAAAAGATGCGACCAACAAAGCAGCAGATATCGTACTGCAGGCAGCCATCGCTGCTGGCGCACCAAAAGATCTGATCGGTTGGATTGACCAGCCATCCGTTGAGCTGTCTAACGCTCTGATGCATCACCCAGACATCAACATGATTCTGGCAACCGGTGGCCCAGGCATGGTTAAAGCAGCCTATAGCTCCGGTAAACCTGCTATCGGCGTTGGCGCAGGTAACACCCCTGTTGTTGTTGACGAAACTGCCGACATCAAACGCGTTGTTGCTTCTATCCTGATGTCCAAAACCTTCGACAACGGCGTTATCTGTGCTTCCGAGCAGTCCGTTATCGTTGTTGATTCCGCATACGACGCAGTCCGCGCTCGTTTCGCTTCCCATGGCGGCTACATGCTGCAGGGCGAAGAGCTGAAAGCGGTTCAGAACATTATTCTGAAAAATGGCGCGCTAAACGCAGCCATTGTAGGACAGCCAGCGACTAAAATTGCTGAGCTGGCGGGCTTCACCGTACCAGCAGATACCAAAATCCTGATCGGCGAAGTTAGCGTCGTTGACGAATCTGAGCCGTTTGCTCACGAAAAACTGTCTCCAACTCTGGCTATGTATCGCGCTAAGAGCTTCGAAGATGCGGTCGTTAAAGCTGAGAAGCTGGTTGAGATGGGCGGTATCGGTCATACCTCTTGTCTGTACACCGACCAGGACAACCAGCCAGAACGCGTTAAGCACTTCGGCGACAAAATGAAGACTGCTCGTATCCTGATCAACACCCCTGCTTCTCAGGGTGGTATCGGCGACCTGTACAACTTCAAACTCGCACCTTCCCTGACTCTGGGTTGTGGTTCATGGGGTGGTAACTCCATCTCTGAGAACGTTGGTCCTAAGCACCTGATCAACAAGAAAACCGTTGCTAAGCGAGCTGAGAACATGTTGTGGCATAAACTTCCGAAATCTATCTACTTCCGCCGTGGCTCTCTGCCAATCGCGCTGGACGAAGTGATTACTGATGGTCACAAACGTGCGATGATCGTTACCGACCGTTTCCTGTTCAACAATGGCTATGCAGACCAGATCACTTCTGTTCTGAAAGCGGCTGGCGTTGAAACCGAAGTGTTCTTCGAAGTTGAAGCTGACCCTACTCTGTCCGTCGTACGTAAAGGCGCAGAGCTGGCAAACTCCTTCAAACCAGACGTGATTATCGCGCTGGGCGGCGGCTCCCCAATGGATGCTGCGAAGATCATGTGGGTAATGTACGAACACCCAGAAACCCACTTCGAAGAACTGGCGCTGCGCTTTATGGATATCCGTAAACGTATCTACAAGTTCCCGAAAATGGGCGTGAAAGCGAAAATGATCGCGGTCACCACCACTTCCGGTACCGGTTCAGAAGTAACGCCATTTGCGGTTGTTACCGACGACGCTACTGGTCAGAAATACCCGCTGGCGGACTACGCTCTGACTCCAGATATGGCGATTGTTGATGCCAACCTGGTAATGGATATGCCTAAGTCACTGTGTGCCTTCGGTGGTCTGGATGCCGTGACCCACGCGCTGGAAGCTTACGTTTCCGTGCTGGCGAGCGAATTCTCTGACGGTCAGGCTCTGCAAGCGCTGAAACTGCTGAAAGAAAACCTGCCAGCGTCTTACAACGAAGGCTCTAAAAACCCAGTGGCTCGCGAGCGTGTTCATAACGCAGCGACCATCGCGGGTATCGCATTTGCGAACGCCTTCTTGGGCGTGTGTCACTCAATGGCGCACAAACTGGGCTCTCAGTTCCACATTCCTCACGGTCTGGCGAACGCCCTGCTGATTTCCAACGTTATCCGTTATAACGCGAATGACAACCCAACCAAGCAGACTGCTTTCAGCCAGTATGACCGCCCACAGGCGCGTCGTCGTTATGCTGAAATCGCAGACCATCTGGGTCTGAGCGCACCGGGCGACCGTACTGCCGCTAAGATCGAGAAACTGCTGGCATGGCTTGACAGCATCAAGGCTGAACTGGGTATTCCTAAGTCTATCCGTGAAGCAGGCGTTCAGGAAGCTGACTTCCTGGCACACGTTGATAAACTGTCTGAAGATGCGTTCGATGACCAGTGTACCGGTGCTAACCCACGTTACCCACTGATCTCTGAACTGAAACAGATTCTGATGGATACCTTCTACGGTCGTGAATACGTTGAAGGCGATGTTGCCAAAGAAGCTGCTCCAGCAGTCGCTGTGAAAGCTGAAAAAAAAGCGAAAAAAACCGCTTAATTGTTAGGCTTTAATAAAAAACCCGCCTCGGCGGGTTTTTTTGTATCTAGCAATAAAGCTTTTCATACGACGCTCACGGGCATAAAGAGCTTTAAAGCAGCTCACCCCTAACAGAATCGATTTAATTGACCTGTAGGCCTTGTAGAGAGCCTTTCAGTAACGCTTCCTTGTAATGCTTACGGCAGACGGACACGTAACGCTCGTTGCCGCCTATTACCACCTGCTCGCCCTGATTGTAAGGACGCCCTTCGCTATCCAACCGCAGCACCATGCTGGCTTTACGGCCGCAGAAACAAATGGTTTTTAACTCCACCAGCTTATCTGACCACGCCAACAAATATTGGCTGCCGCCGAATAGCTCTCCGCGAAAATCCGTTCTCAGGCCATAGCACAGAACGGGAATATCTAAATCATCCACCACGTCGGATAAAGCAAGCACCTGTTCACGCGTCAGGAATTGGCTTTCATCGACCAGCACGCAGTGCACGGGCTGACGCTCATGCTCATCACGGATCTCATTAAACAAAGATGTTGTGGGGTTATACAATTTCGCCGGAGAGGATAAACCGATACGGGAGCTGACCTTGCCCGAGCCATATCGATTATCAATTTCCGCGGTATACACCAGCGTGCGCATACCTCTTTCCTGGTAATTGTAGGAAGACTGAAGTAATGCCGTAGATTTTCCGGCATTCATCGCCGAGTAGTAGAAATAGAGTTGCGCCATTCGCTGATAACCTAAGTCAAAGTGTAAATATTGTTAACCAGTGGATTATACCATAAGCCGCCGCCTCGGCATGCGCCGCAGCGCATCCTCACGGAAACAGGCAGGATGAGGCCGTGATATATAAGCTATTTCTAATAGTTGCCGTACCATATAATGCCCTGCAGACTGGCATAAAAAGCATGTAACTTCCGGAGTTTTCAGCGCTTTCATTGCCAGGACATAAATTAATACAGTAATAATTAATATTAACTTGTTAAGAATATTCGTCCATTCGCGCAATAATACCTAAGGTGGATATTTACCCTTTGATGCCGTATACCCCCGGCTTTACTAAGTACAACAACCCCTGTTACTCCCAGGGTTGTTGTCCAAAAAGTGACTTATCCACCTTTTTTTGTGAGTGAGTTCAAGCCGAATTTAAGTTAGCGACCTTAAATAAAAGCGTTAAATAAGCCGAATTTTTGAATTCCTTACATTCCACCCTATTGCAGAACTTAATTTAAGGCTCTATTATTAACCCAACAAGCCACCCAATATAAGTTTGAGATTACTAAAATGAGCGAAGCACTTAAAATTCTGAACAACATCCGTACTCTTCGTGCACAGGCAAGAGAATGCACCCTCGAAACCCTCGAAGAAATGCTGGAAAAATTAGAAGTTGTTGTTAATGAGCGCCGTGAAGAAGAAAACGCCGCTGCTGCAGAAATTGAAGAACGTACCCGCAAGCTGCAACAATACCGCGAAATGCTGATTGCTGACGGTATTGACCCGAACGAATTGCTGAACAGCATGGCTGCTGTTAAATCCGCTGGTAAAGCTAAGCGTGCAGCGCGTCCGGCTAAATACGAATACATTGATGAGAACGGCGAAACTAAGACCTGGACTGGTCAGGGCCGTACTCCAGCAGTAATCAAAAAAGCTATGGAAGACCAGGGTAAAAAACTGGAAGATTTCCTGATTGCCTAATCTGACGCTTTAAGTGTGCTGCTTATTAAATCCCGCCTCGGCGGGATTTTTTTATAGGCATAATAAAAAGGGAAGCCTCTGCTTCCCTTTTTTACTGCGTCGTGCTGATTAACTTAATTTGTAGAAGGTCTTATACCATTCCACAAAGCGCGTAACGCCTTCAGAAACCGAGGTCTGCGGCTTGAAGCCAATCACTTTGAACAAGGCGCTGGTATCGGCGCTGGTCTCCAGAACGTCACCAGGCTGCATTGGCATCATATTCTTCTCCGCCACCTTACCGAGGGCCGTTTCCAGCGCCGTAATGTAATCCATCAAGGTTACCGGGTCGCTATTACCGATGTTATACACGCGGTAAGGCGCGGAACTGGTTGCTGGCGATCCTTGTTCCACTGTCCATGACGCATCGGCCTGTGGAATGACATCCTGCAAACGCACTATCGCTTCTGCAATATCATCGATATAAGTAAAATCACGGCGCATTTGTCCGTGGTTATAAACATCGATGCTATTACCCTCAACAATTGCGCGGGTGAATTTAAATAACGCCATATCAGGACGGCCCCACGGTCCGTAAACCGTGAAAAAGCGTAACCCGGTTGTCGGTAAGCCATATAAATGGGAGTAGGTGTGCGACATCAATTCATTGGCTTTTTTGGTCGCCGCATATAAAGAGACCGGATGGTCGACCGAATCATCGGTAGAAAACGGCAGCTTGCGATTTAAGCCATACACCGAGCTTGATGAGGCGTATAACAAATGACCAACTTTATTATGACGGCAACCTTCCAGCACATTCAGATGGCCGATAAGGTTGGAATCTGCATAGGCGTGCGGGTTTTCGATGGAATAACGCACGCCAGCCTGTGCGGCAAGATGAATTACACGGTCGAACTTTTGCGTGGCAAATAACTGCTCCATCGCGCTGCGATCGGCAAGGTCAATTTTTTCGAAGTGGAACTGGGCGTGAGGTTTGAGTAAATCAAGGCGGGCGAGCTTGAGATTGACATCGTAATAGTCATTCAGGTTATCGATTCCGATAACCTGGTGACCGGCAGCAAGCAGACGCTCGCTAACATGAAAACCAATAAAGCCTGCTGCGCCGGTAACCAGAAATTTCATACAACCCTCATTTATTACGCAATATTAATGGACGCTCCGCGGCCAATTGCATAATAAACGAAGCCGCGTTTGCTGAGTCTCTCAGGATCATACAGGTTACGGCCGTCAAAGATAACTGGTTGTTTCAGGGATTTCTTGATGGTGTCAAAATCCGGTGCGCGGAAACTCTGCCATTCGGTACAAATGACTAAAGCATCTGCTCCCTGCAACGCCGCCTCTTTGGTTCCCATCAGTTTAAGATCGTCACGGTGTCCGTAGATGCGCTGGGTTTCGTCCATGGCTTCTGGATCGTAAGCCTGCACCTGAGCCCCGCGTTCCCACAGTGCTTCCATCAGGACGCGGCTGGAGGCCTCACGCATATCATCGGTATTGGGTTTGAAAGAAAGCCCCCACAGCGCGAAGGTTTTGCCTTTCAGATCTTCACCAAAATGACGACGAATAAACTCAGGGAGTTTTAACTTCTGGTCGTGGTTGACCTCTTCAACCGCCTGCAGAATGCGCGGCGTATAGCCGATCTGCTGTGCGGTACGAATCAGTGCCTGAACGTCTTTCGGGAAGCAGGAGCCACCGTAACCGCAGCCAGGATAGATAAAGCTGTAACCGATACGCGAATCAGAACCGATCCCCATACGCACTTTTTCGATATCTGCACCTAAACGTTCCGCCAGGTTTGAGATCTCGTTCATAAAGCTGATTTTAGTCGCCAGCATGCAGTTAGCAGCGTACTTGGTCAGCTCGGCGCTGCGGATGTCCATCAGGATCATACGATCGTGATTGCGGTTAAACGGCTCGTAGAGTTCACGCAGCAGATCAACCACGTCGTCGTTGTCGGTACCGATAACGATACGTTCAGGGCGCATACAGTCGGAAACGGCGGCCCCTTCTTTCAAGAACTCGGGGTTGGAGACAACGTCGAAGGAAATCGTTTCGCCGCGCTCTTTAAGCGTTTCTTCCATCACGCTGCGGACTTTATCTGCTGTGCCGACGGGCACGGTAGACTTGTCCAGCACCACCTTATGGGAAGTCATGTGCTGTGCGATAGTGCGCGCAACTGCGGTCACGTATTTCAGGTCCGCAGAACCGTCTTCATCAGGCGGTGTCCCGACGGCGATAAACTGCATTTCGCCGTGATGCACGCCCATCTCAGCGTCGGTGCTGAACTGGAGACGGCCTTCTTCGTAATTTTTTTTCACCAGCGGCGTCAGGCCCGGTTCAAAAATAGGGATTACGCCGTTCTTCAGGTTTTCTACTTTCTTCGCATCGACGTCGATACACATAACTTCGTGGCCGACTTCCGCAAGCACCGCGGCCTGCACAAGCCCAACGTAGCCGATACCAAATACAGTAACTTTCATCTTTCTATCCTGCGTTGAATTGAATTACTTCTTCGCGCCAACGGTCTCTTCCAGCCAGGCTTTGAAATCTTCGCCAAGCGTCTTGTGACGGATGCCGTATTCCACAAAGGCCTGCATATAGCCAAGTTTGTTACCGCAGTCATGGCTTACGCCCTTCATGTGGTAGGCTTCAACCGTCTGTTTTTCCATCAGCATGGCGATAGAGTCGGTAAGCTGGATTTCGTCGCCCGCGCCCGGAGGCGTTTTGGACAGCAGCGGCCAGATATCGGCGTTCAGGACATAACGCCCTACTACGGCGAGGTTCGATGGCGCAACGTTCGCTTTTGGTTTCTCAACGATACCGACCATCGGCACGCTGTCGCCTTCGTTCAGCTCGACGCCTTTACAGTCAACAACGCCGTAAGCGGTCACGTCCTCTACTGGCTCAACCATGATCTGGCTATGACCGGTAGCATCAAAACGTTTAATCATCTCGGCCAGGTTATCCTGGGAGAGATCGGATTCGAATTCGTCCAGAATCACGTCCGGCAGGATAACCGCAACCGGCTCGTCGCCGACCACTGGATGCGCACAAAGCACAGCGTGGCCCAGGCCTTTCGCCAGACCCTGGCGAACCTGCATAATGGTGACGTGCGGTGGGCAAATAGCCTGCACTTCTTCAAGCAGCTGGCGCTTAACGCGTTTTTCCAGCATGGCTTCCAGCTCGAAGCTGGTATCGAAGTGGTTCTCGATGGAGTTTTTGGAAGAGTGCGTTACCAGAACAATTTCGGTAATTCCCGCCGCAATACATTCGTTCACGACGTACTGAATTAGGGGTTTATCTACCAGCGGCAGCATCTCTTTCGGAATTGCCTTGGTCGCCGGCAACATACGCGTTCCCAATCCTGCTACAGGGATTACTGCTTTTCTAACTTTAGAATTAATGGCAGCCATTGAAAAACCTCCTGGACTGTTCAAGTACAACTTGCTCGTCAATTTAAAAACGCGTTTGAGTATATCAGCTTAAAAACTAAATCTGCCGCTGTTTACCCGTAGCGCGGGTAATTTAAGACTAATACGAATCGGTCTGGCGCGATATTACCACCAGGCCAGATAAGGGAGTAAACCTAAATGCAATGAGTTATTTAGATGCTCATTCCGCAGACAACATCAGGCGTAAACGACCGCCGGAACCCCATACCTGACACTGCCAGGCTTCGCAACGCTGGCTGATTTGATTTAAGTAAGTATTACCCAGAGTTCCTAATGGCACACCGTTACTCACCTGAATTTGATGCTCGCCGGTATTTAACGTCGCGTTAAGGCCAGCCGAGACCAAAATGAGGTTTTTTAAAGCGCTGTGGTAATAGCCAACGATGAGCGGAAATTGCCCAGTTAGATTTGCCTGGCGCAATAACTGATTCACCTGCTTGAGCAAATTGCCTAATTCCGGCAGGCGCTGTCGCTGTTGAGAAAGCTGCTCCTGCAGCAGGCCGTTAAACAGCGCGCGCAGCAGCAGAGCCGCCAGCACGCCGTTGTCCCCGGCGCGGGTGACGTCCAGGCAATAAAAAGCGAGATCGTTTTCGGAAAGCGGCGCGATATCCAGCACCAGACCGGGCTGATCGGCAGCAATCAGCTGGCGGTAGTTAACGCGGCAGTGGGACATGACCTGCTGAACCGGCGGCTGTAGCTCCTGCAGGAGTTTTGACGCCGCCTGCGGATCGCTCACCAGCGCGTCCCAGTCCTGGAACAGGCGCTCTTCTTCTTCAACGCGCGAGTTAAACATCGCCGGATACAGGCAGGCAAAAACGGTTTCACGAAGGCGATTGAGGTCTTTGATGGGTTTTAACAGCACGTCCTGCACGCCCAGGCGCAGGGCTTTAGCGATATCCGACATATTCTCGGTCGCCGAAATCACTAAAATTGGCGTCTGGTTACCTTCATTGCGCATATGCTCAACAAGCTTCAGCCCGTTCATGCGGGGCATGGCAAGATCGCAGATCAGCAGATCGGGATTGACCCCCGACATTTTCTCAAGCGCGTCAACGCCGTCCCAGGCCAGTGACGTCATCGCCCCAAGCGACGAAAGATAGCTATCCAGTAGAGAGCGGAAAACGGGCTCGTCCTCGACGATGAGAATCTGTTTCCCCACAAGTGGCTGTGTCATGCGCTCTCCTCTGACTGGCGATAATTGAATAGTGGCATGGTATGGCTTTGTGCGCCTGTCAGATTTGCCTTAAGTCGTGTAAAAATCTTCATTTCATACATGAGAACGGACCAGCGGTAAAAGTTCATCCATTTTCTTTTCAACCGCCTGCGTGCCGGCGGAGATGGCTTCCGCGGCGCGATGAAAATCAAGCGTGGAAATTTGCGGACAGAATGGCTGAATCAAAATATCCGGCGGATCGCCCGCCATACGGTTACGTTTGAGGCGGTTTTCCAGCACCTGAATTGAGGTGGACATGATTTCCATGGCCGTCGGTGTGGTATTGGCCTTACGCGTTTTCATTTTGCCGAGCTGTTCACGCAGCCGACCACGCCATGTCGACCGCTGCCCCACCTCGTCGGTGAGCGGCCCGGTCATATTCACGGAGAGCAGGTCCTGCTGCATAAGATGGGCATCGTGCTGCAAATCGACGGCAATGACAATATCTGCGCCAAGCGCGCGCGTCAGCGAGACGGGAACGGGATTGACCACCGCGCCGTCCACAAGCCAGTAGCCGTTATAGCCCACGGGGGAGAGTAGCCCCGGCATGCTGCACGAGGCGCGAACGGCCTGGTGGAGATCGCCGTCGGTAAACCACAGCTCGCGGCCGGTGCTTAAATTGCAGGCAACGGAGCCAAAGCGCAGCTCGCAGCCCTCGATAGATTCTTGAGTGATAATTTTGCGAACGTTATTAAAGACCCTTTCGCCGCGCAGCAGGCCGCCGCGACGCCAGGATAGATCCATCAAACGTAAAACGTCCCAGTAGCCAAACGATCTCACCCAGCGTTCCATCACCGGTAGCCGGTTGCTGGCATAGGCGGCTCCCACTAGCGCCCCTACCGAACAGCCCGCAACGATATCAATTTCTATGCCTGCTCGCTTTAACGCATTGATAACACCAATATGCGCCCACCCTTTTGCTGCTCCCGACCCTAACGCCAGGCCGATTTTTACCTGTCTCATTCCGCCTCGGTAACTCTTTGCAGGATTTGCATCCCGTGGCGCCGTCGCCACTGCTCGGTTAACATAGCGCTGCCCGGGCGTTAAAACGCCGTCTAATTTTCCAAGGAGTTACTGTGGCGCAACTTTGCCCTTGTGGCAGCGGTTTGGAGTATAGCGTATGTTGCCAGCCTTACCTAAGCGGTGAGGCCCTGCCTATGACACCAGCAAAGCTCATGCGTTCGCGCTATAGCGCATATGTGATGCAGGACGCAGATTATCTTGTTGCAACCTGGCATGCGTCAGTACGCGTGGAATCCCTTAAGTCCGATATTTCGGCAGGTTTTGCCAACACGCAATGGCTCGGTTTAACCGTCTTTGAAGAAGCCCAGGGCCGCGATGAGAGAGAAGGCTTTGTCAGCTTCGTCGCCCGCTTTATGGACCAGGGGCAAGAAAGTGCCATCATCGAACGTTCCCGGTTCTTAAAAGAATCGGGTCGGTGGTACTATGTCGACGGTACGCGCCCCCAGCTGGGACGCAACGATCCCTGCCCCTGCGGCTCCGGGAAAAAATTCAAAAAATGCTGTGGGCGATAAGCCTCAAGGCCGTAACCACACTATTGTTAGCAAACACCGTTCAACAGGATTTACCAAGCGATGCCAGCACTACAACGAAAAGTACTCCGCACTATCTGCCCTGACGCGAAGGGTCTGATCGCCAAGATCACCAACATCTGTTACAAGCACGAGCTGAATATCGTGCAGAACAACGAGTTCGTCGATCATCGCACCGGGCGCTTTTTCATGCGCACCGAGCTTGAAGGCATCTTTAACGACTCCACGCTGCTGGCCGACCTTGACGGCGCATTGCCGGAAGGTTCAGTACGCGAGCTAACGCCAGCGGGCCGTCGCCGGGTGGTGATTCTGGTAACTAAAGAAGCCCACTGCCTGGGCGATCTGCTGATGAAGGCCACCTACGGCGGGCTGGACGTTGAAATCGCCGCGGTTATCGGCAACCACGATACCCTGCGCACGCTGGTAGAACGCTTTGATATCCCATTCCAGCTCGTCAGCCACGAAGGCATGACCCGCGAAGAGCACGACACGCAAATGGCCGACGCCATCGCCGCCTACGAGCCAGACTATGTCGTCCTGGCGAAGTACATGCGCGTCCTGACGCCAACGTTCGTGTCACGCTTCCCGAATCAGATCATCAACATTCACCATTCGTTCCTGCCCGCCTTTATCGGCGCGCGCCCGTATCACCAGGCTTATGAACGGGGCGTGAAGATCATCGGCGCAACGGCGCACTACGTAAATGACAATCTGGATGAAGGCCCAATCATCATGCAGGACGTGATTCACGTCGATCACACCTACACGGCAGAAGATATGATGCGCGCAGGCCGCGACGTCGAAAAAAACGTGTTAAGCCGTGCGCTCTACCAGGTGCTCGCCCAGCGCGTGTTCGTTTATGGCAACCGCACCATCATTTTGTAGCGCCATGCAGATGAATTGTTTAGCTTTACGACGTTACGCGTAAAAAAACGGCAAACGATTCATTTTCTTACAGCGAATACTTTACAGCGGCGCTTCATTTGATATGATGCGCCCCGCTTCACACAACGAAGCAGGCCAGTAAAAGCATTACCCCGTGGTGGGGTTCCCGAGCGGCCAAAGGGAGCAGACTGTAAATCTGCCGTCATCGACTTCGAAGGTTCGAATCCTTCCCCCACCACCATCTCAAGATTTAAGCTTAAATACCCCTGGCGGGGTTCCCGAGCGGCCAAAGGGAGCAGACTGTAAATCTGCCGTCATCGACTTCGAAGGTTCGAATCCTTCCCCCGCCACCATCTTCCAGTTATTCCAAAACTTCCCAATCGCACAATTTTCATATTTCCCTTTGGGGAAGGACGAGAAGCTTCGATTAAGGTTCGAGTCGAACGCAGTGAGACAACGTTGCTTTAGCAACGGCCCGCAGGGCAAGACGCTTTAGCGTCGAGTAATCCTTCCCCCGCCACCATCTTCCAGATATTCCAAAACTTCCCAATCGCACAATTTTTCATATTTCCCTTTGGGGAAGGACGAGAAGCTTCGATTAAGGTTCGAGTCGAACGCAGTGAGACAACGTTGCTTTAGCAACGGCCCGCAGGGCAAGACGCTTTAGCGTCGAGTAATCCTTCCCCCGCCACCATCTTTCAGATATTCCAAAACTTCCCAATCGCACATTTTTTTCATATTTCCCTTTGGGGAAGGATTAAACCGTCCAACTTTTGGTGGATGGCGCATTCGCTTATCCATCCTACAGAAGCGCTCGGCCCGAAGCCCACTATCCCCGTAGGGCGGGTAAGCGCAGCGCCACCCGCCGTCCCCCGAAAACGGGCAAAAAAATACCCGGCCGAAGCCAGGTATTTATCAAACATCATCAACAATCAGCGACGAGCGCGAACAACCTGATATTTCCGCGTCAGATACTCAACCGGCGCGCTCCAGACGTGCACCAGGCGGGTGAACGGGAACAACAGGAACAGCGTCATGCCAAGCACGAGGTGAACGCGGAAGATAAACGCCACGCCGTCCAGATGCTCGGACGCACCGCCGTGGAAGGTCACCACGCTTTGCGCCCAGCCCACCAGCTTCATCATCTCGCTGCCGTCCATATGCTGCGCGGAAAACGGAATGGTGCCGAGGCCAAGCGCACACTGGAGAACCAGCAGGCTGAGGATCATGATATCCGCAGGCGTTGAGGTAGCACGAATGCGCGGATTAAACAGACGACGCTTCAGCAGCATCAGGCCGCCAACCAGCGTCATCACGCCGCACGCCCCGCCTGCAAACATCGCCATCTTCTGCTTCACGTCGATCGGCAGGAAGGCTTCATACATCCAGTGCGGCGTCAGCATCCCCAGGAAGTGACCGGCGAAGATCCCCAGAATCCCGAAGTGGAACAGGTTAGACGCCATGTTCATGCCTTTTCTGTCCAGCATCTGGCTTGAACCGGCTTTCCAGGTGTACTGGCCATAGTCGTAACGCAGCCAGCTACCGGCCAGGAAAACCGTGCCGCAAAGGTACGGGTAAATGTCAAAGAAGAACACATTTAGAAAATGCATTATCACTGTCCTCCAATATTCAGATACTGCGGAGCGACAGCCCCGGCAAAGCGACGCTGGTGGCTGGAAATCTCAGACTCCCCGCAGCCCTGGTCGGCGACAAATTTCACCTGCTCTTCTTCCCACACGGCGTCCAGCGCCTGTGGCGTATCGTCGCGGGCTTCATCGGCAATCTGTTTGCTCACGCTATCGACCGCCACGTCGCTTTGCGACAGGCCAATCAGCACGTCAAACAGCACGGCGTAGCGGCTTTCACGCTGCTTCAGGCGAGCGCCCAGCAGCGCAAGAATCGGCGCGATATCCTGCAACCCGCCCAGCGCATCTTCCTGCGTTCTCTGGGAGAGATATTCAAGATACAGCGGCAGGTGATCCGGCAGCTCGCGGCTGTCGATCTCCATGCCCGCCTGCTCGTACTGGGCCATCAGGTTGACCATCGCCTGACCGCGGTCGCGGGATTCACCGTGAACGTGTTCAAAAAGCAGCAGCGAGGTCGCACGGCCACGGTCGAACAGCTCGCCGTAGGCCGCCTGCGCGTCCAGCAAATCCTGGCCGCAAAGCGTGGTGATAAAGTCGTTAAGCTGCGCGGCCTGCTGCAAATTCAGCGCACCGCCTTCCGCCAGCGCGTCACGAAGCTCCTGCTTGTGATGCCACAGGGCAGCATCCGGATACTCGAGCAGGCGTGAAATAACCAGAAGTTCAATCATGCGTGTGGCTCCGTTTTACTGGACACGTCGATGGCGTCGATGCGGCGGCTGTTGAACAGGTTGAACTTGCTGTCGCTGCCGTGGCAGCCGTCGCCGAAGCTAAAGCCGCAGCCGTTGCGTTCAGGGAAGGCATCCGCCGCCAGCTCGCGGTGGCTGCTTGGCACCACGAAACGGTCTTCGTAGTTAGCAATCGCCAGGTAGCGGTACATTTCCTGCGCCTGCGCTTCGCTCAGGCCCACCTCTTCCAGCGCGCGCAGATCGTTTACGCCGTCGACGGTTTCCGCACGCTTGTAATGGCGCATCGCCAGCATGCGCTTCAGGGCGCGCAGCACCGGCGCGGTGTCGCCTGCGGTCAGCAGATTCGCCAGGTACTCAACCGGAATACGCAGGCTTTCCACGTCCGGCAGAATACCGGTATGCGGCAGCTCGCCCGCGTCGGCCGCGGACTGAATCGGCGATAGCGGCGGCACGTACCAGACCATCGGCAGGGTGCGGTATTCCGGATGCAGCGGCAGCGCCAGCTTCCAGTCCACCGCCATTTTGTAAACCGGCGACTGTTGCGCGGCGGTAATCACGCTCTGCGGAACGCCATCTTTCAGCGCCTGGGCGATAACCGCCGGATCGTTCGGGTCGAGGAAAATGCTCAGCTGGCGCTCGTAGAGATCTTTCTCGCTTTCGGTGCTCGCCGCCTGTTCGATTGCGTCCGCGTCGTACAGCAGCACGCCGAGGTAGCGAATACGCCCGACGCAGGTTTCGGAGCACACGGTCGGCATGCCCGCTTCGATACGCGGGTAGCAGAAGATGCACTTCTCGGACTTGCCGGACTTCCAGTTGAAGTAGATTTTCTTGTACGGGCAGCCGGTGATGCACATGCGCCAGCCGCGGCATTTGTCCTGGTCAATCAGCACGATGCCGTCTTCTTCACGCTTGTAGATGGCACCGCTCGGGCAGGTTGCCGCACACGCCGGGTTCAGGCAGTGTTCGCACAGGCGCGGCAGGTACGCCATAAAGGTGTTCTCAAACTGGCCGTACATCGCCTTTTGCATATTGGCGAAGTTCTGGTCTTTGGAGAGCTTTTCGAACTCGCCGCCCAGATCGTCTTCCCAGTTCGGGCCAGCCTTGATTTTGTCCATACGCTGCCCGGTAATCAGCGAGCGAGGACGCGCGATAGGCTGGTGCTTGCCTTCCGGCGCGTTGTGCAGGCGCTGGTAATCAAAATCGAACGGCTCGTAATAATCGTCGATGCCCGGCAGATGCGGGTTGGCGAAGATTTTGCCCAGCAGCAGCGCGCGGTTGCCCATGCGCGGCTGCAGCTTGCCGTTGATTTTGCGGATCCAGCCGCCCTTCCACTTGTCCTGGTTTTCCCAGTCGGTCGGGTAGCCGGTGCCCGGCTTGGTTTCCACGTTGTTGAACCACGCGTACTCCATGCCTTCGCGGCTGGTCCAGACGTTTTTGCAGGTCACAGAACAGGTGTGACAGCCGATGCATTTATCAAGGTTCAGCACCATGCCGACTTGTGAACGAATTTTCATTTTACGCTCTCCTGTTTCTGGTCATTGCCTTCGCCGTCTAACCAGTTAATGTCTTTCATCTTACGAACCACCACGAACTCATCGCGGTTAGAACCCACGGTGCCGTAGTAGTTAAAGCCGTAGGCCAGCTGCGCGTAGCCGCCGATCATGTGCGTCGGTTTAGGGCTAATGCGCGTGACCGAGTTATGAATACCGCCGCGCTGGCCGGTGATTTCTGACCCCGGCAGGTTCACGATACGTTCCTGCGCGTGGTACATCATCGTCATACCTTCCGGCACGCGCTGGCTGACAACCGCACGGGCCGTAAGCGCGCCGTTGTTGTTGAACACTTCAATCCAGTCGTTATCTTCAATGCCCAGATCTTTGGCGTCCTTCTCGCTCATCCACACGATCGGCCCGCCGCGCCCCAGCGTCAGCATCAGCAGGTTGTCGCTGTAGGTGGAGTGAATGCCCCATTTCTGGTGCGGGGTCAGGAAGTTCAGCGCCTTCTCAGGGTTGCCGTTGGACTTCTTGTTCATCACGCCTTTCACCGAACGGGTGTCAATCGGCGGACGGTACACCAGCAGGCTTTCGCCGAAATCGCGCATCCACTGGTGATCCTGATAAAGCTGCTGGCGGCCGGACAGGGTGCGCCATGGGATCAGCTCATGCACGTTGGTGTAGCAGGCGTTGTAGGACACGTGCTCATCTTCAAGGCCGGACCAGGTCGGGCTGGAGATGATTTTGCGCGGCTGGGCCTGAATATCGCGGAAGCGAATTTTCTCTTCTTCTTTAGGGCGCGCCAGATGGGTGTGGTCGCGGCCGGTAAACTCGCTGAGCGCGGCCCAGGCTTTAACCGCCACGTTGCCGTTGGTTTCCGGGGCAAGCGTCAGGATCACTTCTGCGGCATCGATCGCCGAGTTAATCATCGGCTGGCCTTTCGCCGGGCCTTCCGCCTTGGTGTAGTTCAGCTTGCGCAGCAGGTCCATTTCGCTCTGGGTATTCCAGGCGATGCCTTTGCCGCCGTTGCCAACGGTTTCCATCAGCGGGCCGACGGAGGTGAAGCGTTCGTAGGTCGCAGGGTAGTCGCGCTCAACCACCATCAGGTGCGGCGCGGTTTTGCCAGGGATCAGGTCACATTCGCCTTTTTTCCAGTCCATCACGCCGAGCGGCTGCGCCAGCTCTGCGGCCGAGTCGTGCTGGATTGGCAGCGTGACGACGTCGGTTTCTTTACCCAGGTGGCCCACGCACACTTCGGAGAATTTCTTCGCGATGGCCTTGTAGATTTCCCAGTCGCTTTTCGATTCCCAGGCGGGGTCTACGGCGGCAGAAAGCGGATGAATAAACGGATGCATATCCGACGTATTCATATCGTCTTTCTCATACCAGGTGGCGGTCGGCAGCACGATGTCGGAGTACAGGCAGGTGCTCGACAGGCGGAAGTCCAGCGTCACCACCAGATCCAGCTTGCCGTCGAGGCCGTTATCAACCCACTCGACTTCCTCCGGCATGACGCCGCCTTCTTTTCCCAGATCCTTGCCCTGAATACCGTTTTCGGTGCCGAGCAGATACTTAAGCATGTACTCGTGGCCTTTACCGGACGAGCCCAGCAGGTTAGAGCGCCAGACGAACAGGTTGCGCGGGTGGTTATTGCCCGCATCAGGCTGTTCGGCCGCAAAGCGAATATCGCCGCTTTTCAGCTGCTGCACGGTGTAATCCGCCGGGCTCATGCCCGCCGCTTTCGCCTGTGCCGCAATGGTCAGCGGGTTGATGTTCAGCTGCGGCGCGGACGGCAGCCAGCCCATGCGCTCGGCGCGCACGTTGAAGTCTACCAGGTGACCGGAATAGCGCGACTTGTCCGCCAGCGGGGAAAGCAGCTCCTGCGCGGTCAGCGACTCGTAGCGCCACTGGCTTGAGTGGTTATAGAAGAAAGAGGTGCTGTTCATGTGGCGCGGCGGACGCTGCCAGTCAAGGGCAAACGCCAGCGGGGTCCAGCCGGTCTGCGGACGCAGCTTTTCCTGGCCCACGTAGTGCGCCCAGCCGCCGCCGCTCTGGCCGACGCAGCCGCAGAAGATCAGCATGTTGATAAGGCCGCGGTAGTTCATGTCCATGTGGAACCAGTGGTTCATACCGGCACCAACGATGATCATTGAGCGACCGTGCGTTTTATCCGCGTTGTCGGCGAACTCGCGCGCGATGCGGATGATGTTCTGACGAGAAACGCCGGTGATCTGCTCGGCCCAGGCCGGGGTATAAGCCTTCACGTCGTCGTAGCTGGTCGCGCAGTTTTCATCGTTCAGACCGCGCTCGAGGCCGTAGTTCGCCAGCGTGAGATCGTAAACGGTGGTGACCAGCGCGGTTGTGCCGTCGGCCAGCTGCATGCGTTTTACCGGCAGCTTGTGCATCAGCACGTTTTCAAGCTTCACGTTGCTGAAGTGCTCGGTGCTTTCGCCGCCGAAGTACGGGAAGCCAACCTCGGCTACTTCGTCGTGGCTGCCCAGCAGGCTCAGGCGCAGCTCGGCCTCTTCACCGCTGGTACCGTCGCGCTGCTCGAGGTTCCACTTGCCCTTCTCGCCCCAGCGGTAGCCGATGGAGCCGTTTGGTGCCAGCGGTTCGCCGGTTTTGTCATCAAGCGCGACGGTTTTCCACTGCGGGTTGTTTTCCTGGCCCAGACCGTCAACCAGATCGGATGCGCGCAGCATACGGCCTGCGGCATAGAAGCCGTCGCGCTCTTCTAACATCACCAGCATCGGCATGTCGGTGTAGCGGCGCACGTAGTCGGTGAAGTACTGGCTCGGGTTATCGAGGTGGAACTCGCGCAGCATGACGTGGCCCATAGCCAGCGCCATCGCGGCATCGGTACCCTGTTTTGGCGCCAGCCACTGGTCGCAAAGCTTGGCGATTTCCGCGTAGTCTGGCGTAACCGCAACGGTTTTGGTGCCTTTATAGCGAACTTCGGTGAAGAAGTGGGCGTCCGGGGTACGCGTCTGCGGAACGTTGGAACCCCAGGCGATGATGTAGCTGGAGTTGTACCAGTCTGCGGATTCCGGCACGTCGGTCTGCTCGCCCCACGTCATCGGCGAGGCTGGCGGCAGGTCGCAGTACCAGTCGTAGAAGCTCAGGCAGGCACCGCCGATCAAAGAAAGGTAGCGCGCGCCGGAAGCATAGGAAACCATCGACATCGCCGGGATCGGCGAGAACCCGGCGATACGGTCCGGGCCAAAGGTTTTAGCGGTAAAGACGTTAGCGGCGGCAATCAGCTCGTTCACTTCTTCCCAGCTTGAGCGGACAAAACCACCGCGACCACGGGCCTGTTTATAGCTTTTTGCTTTTTCCGGGTCGTTAATGATGGATGCCCAGGCGTCGACCGGATCGTTATGCTGGGTCTTGGCTTCGCGCCACAGCTTAATCAGGCGCTTGCGCATCAGCGGGTATTTCAGGCGGTTAGCGCTATAGAGATACCAGGAGTAGCTCGCGCCGCGTGGGCAGCCGCGTGGCTCATGGTTTGGCATATCCGGACGGGTGCGCGGGTAGTCGGTCTGCTGGGTTTCCCAGGTGACCAGGCCGCTTTTAACGTAAATCTTCCAGCTGCAGGAACCGGTGCAGTTTACACCGTGAGTTGAACGCACGACCTTATCGTGCTGCCAGCGCTGGCGGTAGCCTTCTTCCCAATCGCGATTGGTATTAAGGAGTTGGCCATGCCCATCGGCAAAGGTTTCGCCCTTCTGCTTGAAGTAACGAAACCGGTCAAGAAACTTGCTCATCGGGGTTCTCCTGATGTGGAGCTCGTAGGCTCTATCTTATGAAATCGACATTGCTGATTTGCAGGCACGGTAACCCGCTCATATGAAGGGATAATTGATAACGATCAACTGCAGACGGGTTGCATGGAGGCTGGATTGCGCAATATACCACCAAAGTATAATCCCGCTAAAAACAGCAAATAACTGTAAATTAAAGTATTTTTTTCTAATTCAATTTGCTGTGGGTAGGATAATCACCCCGAGAGGTATTAAGGGGTAGGTAGGCCCTCTCCCTCTCGATTTGTGCACAAAAACATGTGTGCCATGAATGTTTTAGTATGTTGTAACTAACAGACAGGTAAAAAAAAGCGCAGCCGAAGCCGCGCAAGGGATAACCAAAAGGTCAAACGGTTACCGGGATGATTTACGGCCATAGACGGCCCAGGTAATCACCACGCAAATAATGTAAAACACCAGGAATACCTTCATCGCGCCGGCCGGTGAGCCGGTTAATGCCAGTGAAGTCCCGAACGCTTTAGGAATAAAGAAGCCGCCAATCGCGCCAATCGCGGAGATAAAGCCCAGCGCCGCCGCGGTGTCGGTTGCCGCTTCGCGCATCGCCTGCTCTTCGCTGCCGCCCGCCGCCTTAACGCGGTCCATAGTCAGCTTGCGGAAGATAACAGAGATCATCTGGAAGGTTGAACCACTCCCCAGCCCGGCCGTCAGGAACAGCATAAGGAACACGCCGAAGAAGGCAATGAAGTTACCGCCCACGCCGTTGTGAGGCAGCGTAGTGAACAGCAGCGCGCTGAAGATCGCCATAAACACGAAGTTGATAAGCGAAACCCGGGTGCCGCCCCAGCGGTCGGAGATTGCGCCACCCGCAGAACGCGCCAGCGCGCCGAACAGCGGGCCGAAGAAGGCGAAATGCAGAATGTTCACGTCCGGGAACTGGGTTTTTGACAGCATCGCAAAACCGGCGGAGAAACCGATGAACGAGCCGAAGGTTGCCAGATACAGCAGGCCCATAATCCACAGGTGCGCACGCTTGAGAACCGGCAGCTGCTCGCGCAGCGAGGCTTTAGACGCGGACAAATCGTTCATGCCGAACCAGGCGGCAATGGTGAAGATCGCAAGGAACGGAACCCAAATCCAGGCCGCGTTTTCCAGGAACAGCATGGTGCCGTCCGCCTGCTCAACGCCGGTGCCGCCAAATACGGCGAACATGGAAAGGGAAATCGCCAGCGGCGCAACCAGCTGCATGACGCTCACGCCCAGGTTACCCATCCCGCCGTTAATGCCCAGCGCCCCGCCCTGTTTTGCTTTCGGGTAGAAGAAGCTGATGTTCGCCATGCTGGAAGCAAAGTTTGCCCCGGCAAAACCGCACAGCAGGGCAATGATGATAAAGCTGCTGAACGGCGTGGCGGTATCCTGTACCGCAAAGCCCAGCCAGACGCAGGGAACGATCAGAATGCCGGTGCTAAACGCGGTCCAGCGGCGGCCGCCGAAAATCGGCACCATAAAGGAGTAAGGCACGCGCAGCAGCGCGCCGGACACGGAAGGCAGCGCCGTCAGCATAAACAGCTGGTCGGTGGTGAAGTTAAAGCCAACTTTGTTCAGATTGACCGCCACCGCGCTGAAAAGCATCCAGACGCAGAAGGCAAGCAGCAGGCTGGGTACGGAGATCCACAGATTGCGGCTGGCGATACGATGACCGGTTGTTTGCCAGAAGGCCGGTTCTTCAGGACGCCAGTCCGTAATTAGCGGACCCGATTTCTGCCCATTTGTGGACGACTGAGACATAAACACCTCAAAGTTTGTGAGAGTAATTGCCGCCACATTAGGGAGTATTCATGAATCTAATTTGATGCAAATCAATGGATAACTGATGAGAATGATGCCCAAAAATCAACCATGATTCTTTGTGAGTAACGCCCGGCCGTAAAAAAACCGTGGTTTTTCACAAGGCTGGTGCGAGTTATACCTGGCGTTGTTAGGGGTTATGCCACCTTTGGCAATTAAGGGGTAATCATTAGGGGGTATGGGTATACTCCAGGGGATGGCTGAGAATGTCACACTGCTTTTATCAAATCCTTTGCCCGGAGCGCCCTCGTCTATGTTGAAACGCCTGTTTTCTCCCCTCACGCTCGTCAATCAGCTCGCGCTTATCGTGCTGCTACTGGCGACGTTAGGCATTGCGGGGATGAGCCTTGCCAGCTGGCTCGCGCAGGGTATTCAGGGTAACGCTCACGCCATCAACAAGGCCGGGTCGCTGCGCATGCAAAGCTATCGGCTGCTGGCCGCCATTCCCCTTAGCGAGAAGGACGCCCCGCTGCTCGCCGAGATGGAACAAACTACATGGAGCGATGACCTGCAACAGGCGGCGCGGCGCGACGGCCAGCAGGCCCAGCTTGCCGAACTCCAGCATTACTGGCGCGGCTCGCTGGAACCGGCGCTGAAAAACGCCACCAGCGCACGTCAGGTAACCCCGCACGTCGCGCAGTTTGTCGGCCGTATCGACAAGCTCGTCAGCTCTTTTGATAGAACCACCGAACAGCGCCTGCACCGCGTCATTCTTTTGCAGCAGGGCATGGCGGTGCTGATGGGCCTGCTGCTCGTCTTTACCGTCGTCTGGCTGCGCAAACGCCTGCTGCGCCCGTGGCGACAGCTGCTGGCGATGGCCTCGGCTATCGGCCAGAAGGACTTTACCCATCGCGTTGCCGTTTCCGGGCGCAACGAGATGGCGACGCTCGGCATGGCGCTCAACGGCATGTCGGCCGAGCTGGCGGAGAGCTACGCCGTGCTCGAACAGCGCGTGCGGGAGAAAACCGCCGGGCTTGAGCAAAAGAACCAGATTCTGTCGTTTTTATATCAGGCCAACCGCCGCCTTCATTCGCAGGCACCTCTGTGCCAGCGCCTGTCGCCGGTGCTGAGCGAACTGCAATTGCTCACGCCGCTGCGCCACATCGAGCTGCGCGTCTATGAATATGAAGACGAAGAAAATTACGACGAATACACCTACCAGCCGGACAGCAGCTGCGAAGAGCAGAACTGTCATCTGTGCCCGCGCGGCCAGCAGACCGAGCCGGTTGAAACCACCGCGCTGAAATGGCGTCTGACCGACAACCATATTCACTACGGCCTGGTGCTTGCCCAGCTGCCGGTCGGCAGCAGCCTGACTACCGACCAACAGCAGCTGATCGCCACGTTAATCGAACAGCTCACCGCGACGCTTGCGGTAGAAAGGCAGTACGAGCACCAGCAGCAGATGGTTGTCATGGAGGAGCGCTCGGCCATCGCCCGCGAGCTGCATGACTCCATTGCCCAGTCGCTTTCGTGCCTGAAAATGCAGGTCAGCTGCCTGCAAATGCAGGGGGCGTCGCTGCCGGAACAAAGCCGCGAGCTGCTCGCCCAGATGCGCAACGAGCTGAACACCTCATGGCGTCAGCTGCGCGAACTGCTGACCACGTTCCGCCTGCAGCTCATTGAGCCGGGGCTGCGCCCTGCCCTTGAATCAAGCTGCCTTGAGTTCGGCGAGAAGCTCGGTTTTGCGGTCGAGCTGGACTACCAGCTGCCGCCGCGCCTGGTGCCTTCGCATCAGGCCATTCACCTGGTGCAAATTGCCCGTGAAGCGCTGAACAATAGCCTTAAACACGCCGAAGCCACGGCCTGCGGCGTAAGCGTCGTTCGCCAGGACAAGCAGGTGAAGCTCACCGTATGGGACAACGGCCGCGGCATTCCGGGTAACGGAGAGCGGCGCAACCATTACGGACTTATTATTATGCGAGACCGCGCGCAGAGCCTTAAGGGCGACTGCCAGATACGGGCTCGTGCAGGTGGCGGCACGGAAGTGGTCGTCAGTTTTATGCCCGAAGCGCATTTGTCTTCTGCCACAGGAGTAAACGATGAGTAACCCGAACCCGGAAGCAGCAACCATTCTGCTGATAGACGATCACCCGATGCTACGGACCGGCGTCAAACAGCTAATTAGCATGGCGCCCGAGCTGGCGGTCGTTGGCGAGGCGGGGAACGGTGCTCAGGGCGTTCAGCTCGCAGAATCGCTTGACCCCGATTTGATCCTGCTGGATTTGAATATGCCCGGCATGAACGGCCTGGAAACGCTCGACTGCCTGCGCGAAAAGCCGCTGTCCGGCCGTATCGTGGTGTTCAGCGTTTCCAACCATGAAGAAGACGTGGTGACGGCGCTCAAGCGCGGTGCCGACGGCTATCTGTTAAAAGATATGGAACCGGAAGATCTGCTCAAGGCCCTACAACAGGCCGCAGCCGGTGAAATGGTGCTCAGCGAAGCGTTAACGCCGGTGCTGGCGGCAAGCCTGCGCGCCAACCGCGCGACGTCCGACCGCGACGTCAACCAGCTTACGCCCCGCGAACGCGACATCCTCAAGCTGATTGCCCAGGGCCTGCCGAACAAGATGATTGCCCGTCGTCTGGACATCACCGAAAGCACGGTGAAGGTTCACGTGAAGCACCTGCTGAAAAAGATGAAGCTCAAATCCCGCGTCGAAGCGGCGGTGTGGGTGCATCAGGAACGTATTTTTTAAGCGATAAGGGGCGGGCCGCGCTCGCCCGTGTTATTCACCCGGCAGCAGATCGTAACGCGGATCGGCCGTCGGGCTGACCCGCAGCGGCTCCGCCTGTTTTAGCGTAATCCAGTTCGACGTTACCTTCTGACCCTTCTCATCCTCAACGGTCACCGACAGGCGATATTCATTCGGCTCGCCGTCGCGCCAGGACGGCATAATCAGGCTCCAGCCCTCCGCGCTGCGGTTGTTAGCAGGCGGCGTCAGGCTCAGCGCCTGGCTGTCTCCCTGCCAGGTAATGTGGCGAATCGCATGGCTCGCCCGCACCTGAAGCTTGAGTTCAACCGTATCGCCTGGATGCAGCTCCCACGGCGGCGTGGCGAGGAACACGGACAGCGTCTTACGCTGGCGATATTCCATCACCGGCAGATTGCTGCGCTCGACGTTGTCGTAGCGGCTGCCCCGCAGCGAGCTGGTTGCGGCCACCTCCCCTGATGAAAGCTGTTTTTCCAGCGGCACGCCGAAGCGATAGTTGAGCTTCAGGCCCAGATTTTCCTGCGTCACGCCGCTTTCGCCCTGCTTGTGCTGGGCGGTCAGCGTTACCAGCGGCACCGGCGTGTAGTTCAGCCCCATCGTTACCGCCACCGGGTTGCGATAGCCCGTGCCGCTGTCGAACAGGTCCACGCGGTCGCCAAAATACTGCTCCAGGCTGACGCTGGTGTTGATATGACGATAGAACGGCAGCCAGGCCTGGGCCGTCACGTCGTATCCGCGCGCCAAGCGCTGCTCCAGCGTTTCCGTGCCCCCCTGCCAGCCGCTCAGCGGCTGGTAATAATTGGCCGACAGGCGCAGGTAATCGCCCCACGCTTCGGCACCCAGCCCGGTGCGCTGGAGATTGCTGGCCAGCTGATTGTCATAAAAGGTGTTGTAGCCGAGCAGCCATTTGCCCGCCACCCAGCGCTGCCCAGCGCCGAGGTTGCCCACCAGCCCGTCGTCCTGCTGGGTGAAGCCCAGCTGGCTCCAGGTGAGATAGCGACTGTTGTCGGCCCACGGCGTAAACATCGATCCGCTGCTGCCGTTCCAGCTGCCGCGTTCGTCAACCTTCAGGTTAAAGCTGGCTTTCCCCCAGGGCGAAAGCAGCGACTGCGCCTCGTCGGTCACTTTGTCGGTCAGCACGTCGCGCAGGCTGGTAAAGGCAAACAGCCGCGCCTGCTCGCCGGTATCCAGCCCGTTGTCGGTCATGCTGGCCTCGCCGAATTTTTTCGCCATTTCGGCTATGCGCTTGGCGGCGGCATCGGTTTCCGGAGCGATACCCATATCGGGAAGCTCGGCGGGCCTGTCGGCGAAAGGCGTGTGGGATTGTTCGATAAACGTCTGGCGGGTGCTGGCAATCCCTCCTGCGGAGAGGAGCGCGTAAGACAGGGCCAACGGCGGGACGGCTTTTTTAAACATTGGGAAATTATAACATACTGATTTCTCATTTCAGCGCTACGCTTTATTCACCTGCCTAATGAGCATCCAACTATGAAAACCTCGCTACGCTGTTTATCTGCCGCTCTGCTGTGCGCCTGTTTTACAGCCCAGGCGGACGGGCTGTTTATGCTGCAATCCCCGGAATTTGCCGATAATGCGATGCTGCATAAGAAGTATGCCGGTAACGCGAAGAGCAACCCGAACTGCACCGGGGAAAACTTCTCGCCTGCCGTGGTGTGGAGCAACCCGCCCGCCGCCACGCAAAGCTACGCGCTGGTGATTCACGATCCGGAAGGCGCAAAAGGGCTGGGCGTCACGCACCTTGTGGCCTACAACATTCCGGCAAGCATGACCGGCTTTGGCGCGAACGAGCTGCGCGACGGCAAGGGCTTTACCGGCGGTAAAAATACCCCAGGGACGCTCGCTTACTATGGCCCATGCCCACCGCCGGGCAGCGGCGCGCACCACTACACCTGGACGCTTATCGCCACCGATCTGCGTGCCGATGCCCTGCCGCAGGGGCTGACGCGCGAGCAGCTCTTTGAAAAACTCAAAGGCCATGCGCTTGCGGCGGCGGGATTAATTGGCCGCTTCGGGCAGTAACGCCTTTCCCCGGCGGACGTTAAGGATTTACCATGTCCGCTCTACGACAAGGAGCAAGAAATCATGCAAAAGATCGTTATTATTGCCAACGGCGCCGCCTACGGCAGCGAGTCTCTGTTTAACAGCCTGCGCCTGGCGATTGCGCTGCGCGACCAGCCGCAGCAGCCGGAACTTAAACTCTTTCTGATGTCGGACGCGGTGACCGCCGGGCTGCGCGGACAGAAGCCCGCAGAGGGTTACAACATTCAGCAGATGCTGGAAATTCTCACCGCTCAGGATGTGCCGGTAAAACTTTGCAAAACCTGCACCGACGGGCGCGGCATTACCGATTTGACGCTGGTAGACGGCGTGGCTATCGGTACGCTTGTCGAGCTGGCGGAGTGGACGCTTGCGGCGGATAAGGTATTAACGTTCTGACGCTGGGGCTCATAGAGGAAAAAAAACCGCGATAAACGCGGTTTTTTATATTCAGGCAAATCCAGTTTGATACTGCCCGCCTTCATCATCCGGCTTTTGCAGCCAGGCGCGAACCTGGCTTACCAGTTCGTCGAGACAGTCATCGTGCATGCCGCGCTGTTTCAGCTCCTGCTCGAGCGAAAAGAGATACTGCGCGTTGGTGCCAAGCGGGCCGCTGGCGGAGGCAATAAGCGGCGCGATGGTTTGCGCGCGCGTATCGGCTTCGTACAGCGGATGGCGCGGGTCCATGATAAATACCAGCGCATTCACCGTGCGGCCATCGTCTAGCGCCAATTTACACCAGGTCGGCAGATAGCAGCCGGTGATCATTTCGCGCTTCCACACCAGTATCAGCTCCTCCTCGAGGTCAGCCTCCGGCAGGCGATAGGCAAGGCCCGTAGTGCGCCCGCCCTCTTTAAGCGCGAGCATTCTGCCCGGCTGGCATGCGGTGCCGCGCCCTGCGGTTAAGCGCAGGCAAAACGCGCGATGCCAGCCCACCAACGTGCCGGGGGCCGATTCGTCAAACTCAAAGGCCGGGTTCCACATCAGGGAACCATAGCCGAAAATCCATACCGGGCTTTCATCGGGCCGGCAGGCAAGGGTCGCCGCAAGCGATGCCGAGCGCTGCTCAGGGGTCCACAATAAAGATTCTTCAATGGAACCAAAAGCCGTCTTACAATCCGCTTTCATTAAGAAATCACGCGTTAACACCATACACCTCCGCCACCGCATACTTCCCTGTGACTACGTCAACTGCGCCTTCCCGGCATTTTTAACTGCTCACTTATAAAGCAGCATATGGGTGACGATAAGCAATTAGCGTGTCGCTGGCAAGTTTGATGACGATCACAAAATATAAAAAATGTCATCTTTACCTGCCAGACTGTGGAAGGGTATAAGGTATTGCGCGCAATATCATTAGATTATGTGGTGTTTACTTTTTCTTGTGCCATTTATCATCATCCCCTTTCTGATACTGATGCTTCACCGCGGCCCAGGCGACCTTGTGCGCGGTCTCTTCGCGGCTCGCATCGCCTTTGCGATCCTCTTTATCTTTGTATTCGTCCCAGGCGCTGTTAAAGGCTTCTTTGTAGATATCCTGCGCGTGGGCGGGCAGAACGTTTTGTACGCTGTCAGGCAGGTCACTTTTACTTTTATAAGGCATTATGGTTCCTCATTCAGGGAGTGACCTTTAAGTGTGAGACAAGATATTCGTTCCCGCCATGAATCAGGGTTATTTTGATTTGATAAATTACTATCCCATTGTTTTAGCTAGACCAAAATGAGTACATACACCAATTAGTGCTGATTATGACGTTTTTACCCTTAAAGCAGTAAAAGTAAGTAAATATTTCCATTGCAGGGTCATTTTTTGCTATTTTATGGCCTTTCACAAACCTGACTATAATAAAGAAACAGGTTATCGCCTGCAGACATGGAGTAAATCAATGCCAAAAACACAACATGAGGCGGTGAAAACCCGCCATAAGGAGAGTTCCCTCATTTTCCCGTTTCTGGCACTGGCGGTGCTGGCTATGTGGGGGTCCAGCCAGTCCTTGCCGGTGGTTGTCGGAATTAACATTCTGGCGCTGGTGGCTATTTTAAGCAGCGCTTTTAGCGTGGTTCGCCATGCCGACGTGCTGGCACACCGTTTGGGCGAGCCATACGGTTCTTTAATTCTCAGCCTTTCCGTCGTTATTCTTGAAGTAAGCCTGATTTCCGCACTCATGGCGACCGGCGACGCCGCGCCTACGTTGATGCGCGATACGCTCTATTCCATCATTATGATTGTGACGGGCGGCCTGGTCGGCTTCTCGCTGCTGCTCGGCGGCCGCAAGTTTGCCACCCAGTACATGAATCTGTTTGGCATCAAACAATACCTGATAGCGCTGTTCCCGCTGGCGGTAATCGTGCTGGTGTTCCCGATGGCGCTGCCGGAAGGCAACTTTAGCGTCGGCCAGTCGCTGATGGTGGCCGCCATTTCCGCCGCGATGTACGGCGTGTTCCTGCTGATTCAGACCAAAACGCACCAGAGCCTGTTTGTTTACGAACATGAAGACGAGGCCGACGACGACGACCCGCATCATGGCAAGCCGTCTGCGCACAGCAGTACCTGGCACGCCATCTGGCTGGTTGTGCATCTGGTTGCGGTTATTGCCGTCACCAAAATGAACGCCAACCCGCTGGAGTCCCTGCTGAGTACGCTGAACGCTCCGGCTCAGTTCACCGGCTTCCTCGTCGCTTTACTTATCTTATCCCCGGAAGGTTTGGGCGCTTTGAAAGCGGTGCTTAGCAATCAGGTACAGCGCGCGATGAACCTGTTCTTCGGGTCGGTGCTGGCCACCATCTCGTTAACCGTGCCTGCGGTGACGCTGATTGCCATGCTGACGGGTAACGATCTGACCTTTGGCCTCGGCAAGCCTGAAATGGTGGTGATGCTGACGTCGCTGGTGCTGTGCCAGATATCATTCTCAACCGGGCGAACCAACGTGCTGAACGGCACCGCGCACCTCGCGCTGTTTGCGGCCTATTTGATGACGATATTTGCCTGACGGTTGCCCTCTCCCCCAGGCGAGGGAGAAAAGCAAAAGCCCTTATCGCGAGATAAGGGCTTTTTGTTTTGGTGGTCTTTGTGTTTTGTAGGTCGGGTAAGGCGTAGCCGCCACCCGACATATCACTCGAAAAAACCGAAATTACCTGCTGGTATCCAGCGGCTCAAAGCCCTTCACCAGATCGTCAATCGCTTTGATCTGCTTAAGGAACGGCTCAAGTTTAGCCAGCGGCAGCGCGGACGGGCCGTCGCAGCGCGCGTTGTCCGGGTCCGGGTGTGCTTCAATGAACAGACCGGCAAGACCCGTTGCCATGCCGGCGCGGGCCAGTTCAGCAACCTGAGCGCGACGGCCGCCGGAAGCAGCGCCAAACGGGTCGCGGCATTGCAGCGCGTGGGTAACGTCGAAGATGACCGGCGCGCCGTTGGAAACCTGCTTCATCACGCTAAAGCCCAGCATGTCGACGACCAGGTTGTCGTAGCCGAAGTTCGCACCACGGTCACACAGAATGATCTGGTCGTTTCCGCCTTCGTGGAATTTATCCACGATGTTGCCCATCTGACCAGGGCTAACAAACTGCGGTTTTTTAACGTTGATGACCGCGCCGGTTTTCGCCATCGCTTCAACCAGGTCGGTCTGACGCGCCAGGAAGGCAGGCAGCTGGATAACGTCGACCACATCGGCAACCGGCTGCGCCTGGCTTGCTTCGTGAACGTCAGTGATGATTTTCACGCCGAAGGTTTGCTTCAGCTCCTGGAAAATCTTCATCCCTTCTTCCAGACCTGGGCCACGGTAAGAGTGAATGGAGGAACGGTTGGCTTTATCAAACGATGCTTTGAACACGTAAGGGATGCCCAGTTTCTGAGTCACGGTAACGTAGTGTTCACAGATACGCATCGCCAGATCGCGCGATTCCAGCACGTTCATGCCGCCAAACAGCACAAATGGCAGGTCGTTTGCGACGTTGATGTCGCCAATGCTAACCACTTTTTGTTCCATCTTTAGTGTCGCCTTATCAGTTAAAAATCAAAATTATGCATTAATGCAGGGTAACTTGCTTATGCGAAATCGAGTTAATTTGCGCTTTGATCATCTCACTGATCGGGTCTTCAGGGCACTGCTCAACGAAATAGCTAAGGTCGTTAAGCGCCACGTGTTCGCAGTCGAGCTGCACGTAGATCAGACCGCGATCGCGGATTTCATACGGGTCTTCCGGATTGAACTGTAGCAAAGCTTCGCTGGCGCGCAGGGCCAGCTCCATCTGCCGCTCTTCCATCAATGCGGATTTCAGCGTATCGAGCAGTTTGCGGATTACCTCGGCATTATCGGACTCATCGAGGTCTTCTTCAAAAAGCTCGGCCGCAGGGTTGATATTGCCCTTGAGCCACACTTCCAGCGTATGTTCGTCGAGGGTGTCGCCGTTGAACGGGTTGATTAACCACATTTCGCCGTCCAGCCAGTCGCCGCGCAAAATCAGCTGCGTGGGGAAAATTACCGGCATCAGTGGAATATCAAGACGTTCGGCTATCCACAGCAAAATTGCCCCAAGGGAGACGGCGCTGCCCTGGCGGTTTTTTAGCACGTTGTCCAGCCACAAGGCGTCCGACAGGCGATATACGCCACCTGCGTCCTTGAAACCCCATTCGCCGTAAAATAGCTCCAGCAGCTTTTCCAACTGCTGGTCAGAATGATCGGCTTCGCAGATATCTTCACGCGCTTGGCTAACCAGCCGTTCGAGTTGCGCGCGCACTTCCGCTTCCGGAAAATCTTCGCGAATCAGTTGCGAGACTAAAATCATGCCCTCGCACAGCGGTGCCTGATTAAATTCGAAATCGGCTAACGACCTCATACAAACCCCAATAACGGTATTTTTGTGGTGGCGAGTTTAACGATGATGTAGAGCACCACCAGCGCCAACAGAAAGGCTGACAGGCGAATCTGCTGGCTGCGCGGGCGTCGGCCCAGCACGATAAAACCCAAAACGATGTAGATGATAACGCCAAACAGTTTTTCAGTCAGCCATGTCCCCTGCGGGGTAAACGGATAGAAATGCGTAATCAGCACCAGCGCAACGCCGCTGCCCAACAGCAGCGTGTCATTCACGTGGGGTACGATGCGCACCCAGCGTTTATGTGACATGGCGGAATCACGGTACTGCCACCAGTAGCGCAGAATAAACAGACTCACGGAAATGATGACTGTCAAAATATGCAAGTGTTTGAATGCAAAGTAAGTTGCCAACGGTTCCATTCCTTATCGTTAGAAATAGCGTCCTAAGGTCAGACGATCATTGCCGCCGTAATCCTGACAGGTTTCAACCTCGACAAAACCCGCGGCGCTAAACAGCTGCCGCACCTGGTTTGCCTGCTGCCAGCCGTGCTCTAAAAGCAGCCAGCCGCCCGGTTCAAGAAACTGCCGCGACGTTTCAATGAGCGTGTGTAAATCGGCCAGGCCGTGATCGTCTGCCACCAGCGCGCTCATCGGTTCGAAACGCACGTCGCCCTGTAAAAGGTGCGGGTCGTCGCGATCGATATAAGGCGGGTTGCTGACAATCATCGTAAATCGCTGGCTATTGAGCACATCAAACCAGTGACTTTGCAAGACCTTAACATTGGTAATGCCAAGCCGATCGGCATTGCTGCGGGCAAGTTCGACGGCTTCGGGGATGAGATCGAGCGCGGTGATGTGGCAGTCGGGCCGCTCGCTGGCAAGAGCCAGCGCGATAGCCCCTGTTCCGGTACCGAGATCGAGTACGGAACAGGGCGATGCAGGCATCCTGGCTAACGCCTGTTCGACCAGGCATTCAGTGTCGGGACGCGGGATGAGCGTCGCCGGTGAAACGCGCAGCGGCAGCGACCAAAACTCGCGCTCGCCAACAAGGTGGGCTACGGGCTCGCCGCGAACCCGCCGCGCAAGCAGCGCATCGAGCTGGCTCTGCTGCTGCGCGGTGAGTTCGGTTTCGCCAAACGCCAGGATAAAGGTTCGCGCTTTACCGGTCACAAATCCAAGCAGGATTTCCGCGTCGCGTCGCGGGCTTTCGCTCTCCTGCAGTTGGGCAACCCCCTGCTTTAGCCAGTGCTGAAAATCCATTAATCCTGCTCGGACAGCGCCGCCAGCTGGTCGGCCTGGTATTCCTGCACGATTGGCTCGATAAGCCCATCGATTTTGCCTTCCATGACTTCGTCCAGGCGATAGAGCGTGATGTTGATACGATGATCCGTCACGCGGCCCTGCGGGAAGTTATAGGTACGGTTACGGTCCGAACGGTCGCCGCTGCCCAGCAGGTTGCGACGGGTCGACGCTTCTTCCTGCTGACGCTTGGCCATTTCCGCCGCACGTATACGTGAACCCAGCACGGACAAGGCTTTCGCTTTGTTTTTATGCTGCGAACGCTCGTCCTGACATTCGACCACGATGCCGGTTGGCAGGTGGGTAATACGAATCGCCGAGTCGGTGGTGTTAACGTGCTGACCGCCCGCGCCCGAGGAGCGGAAGGTGTCGATGCGCAGGTCGGCCGGGTTGATGTCCGGCAGTTCTGCCTCCGGGATTTCCGGCATGACGGCAACGGTACAGGCCGAGGTGTGAATACGGCCCTGAGATTCGGTCGCAGGCACGCGCTGCACGCGGTGGCCGCCGGATTCGAACTTCAGACGGCCATAAACGCCGTCGCCGGTGATCTTGGCAATGACTTCTTTATAGCCGCCGTGCTCGCCTTCGTTGGCGCTCATGATTTCCACTTTCCAGCGGCGGGATTCCGCGTAGCGGCTGTACATGCGGAACAGATCGCCTGCAAACAGCGCCGCTTCGTCACCGCCGGTACCCGCGCGGACTTCCACAAAGGCATTACGCTCGTCGTCCGGATCTTTTGGCAGCAGCAGAACCTGCAGCTGCTGTTCAAGCTGTTCGCTGTCGCTTTTTGCCTGGTTCAGCTCTTCCTGCGCCATTTCGCGCATTTCCGGGTCGCTGAGCATGCTCTCTGCGGTTTCAATATCTTCCTGAACCTGACGCCATTGCAGAAAACAGCGCGAGACATCGCTCAGCTGAGCGTATTCGCGAGAAAGCGCGCGGAAACGGTCCTGATCGGCGATGGTGGCTGCGTCGCCAAGCAGGGCCTGAACTTCTTCATGGCGCTCCTGCAAGGCTTCCAGTTTGGCAACAATAGAAGGCTTCATGGGCGGTGTTTCACCTTGTAATAAGAGTTGTTGTGCTAATCCAGCCCGAGGCTGTTGCGCAGAATCTGCAGGCGTTCATCATCCCCGTCACGGGCAGCCTGCTGAAGAGATTTAGTTGGTGTGTGAATCAGGCGGTTGGTTAACTTCCACGCCAGATCCTGAAGAACGGTTTCGGCGTCGGCACCCTGTGAGAGAGCGGCCAGCGCTTTACCAGCCAGATCGTCGCGGATTTGCTCCGCCTGGCTGCGATAATCGCGGATGGTTTCGGTGGCGCTTTGAGCGCGCAGCCAGGCCATAAACTCGCTGCATTCCTGCGCGACGATGGTTTCAGCTTCAACAGCGGCGGCCTTACGCTGCGCGAGGTTGTTCTGAATGATCGCCTGCAGATCGTCCACGCTGTAGAGATAGGCGTTGGCGAGCTTGCCCACTTCCGGCTCTACGTCGCGCGGCACGGCGATGTCCACCAGCAGCATCGGCTGGTTACGGCGGGCTTTAAGCGCCCGCTCGACCATGCCTTTGCCGATGATCGGCAGCGGGCTTGCGGTTGAGCTGATAATAATATCGGCATCTCTTAGACGTTCATCGATATCGCTCAGGCCGATAACTTCGGCACCCACTTCGTCCGCCAATACCTGCGCACGTTCGCGGGTACGGTTGGCGATGATCATCTTTTGCACGTTATGTTCGCGCAGATGGCGGGCAACAAGCTCAATGGTTTCGCCCGCACCAACCAGCAGAACGGTTACGGTTGAGAGGGATTCGAAAATTTGACGCGCCAGAGTACAGGCGGCGAAGGCGACCGACACCGCGCTTGCGCCGATATCGGTTTCGGTACGCACGCGCTTGGCCACGGAGAAGGATTTCTGGAACATGCGTTCCAGCTCGCTGGAAAGCGAATGGCCTTTCTGCGAGTCGGCAAACGCTTTTTTCACCTGTCCGAGAATTTGCGGCTCGCCCAGCACTAAGGAGTCCAGACCGCTTGCAACGCGCATTAAATGGCTCACCGCGTCGTTGTCATGGTGCCAGTAAAGACTGTTGCGCACTTCCTCTTCGTTGAGGTTGTGGTAGTCGCAAAGCCAGCGCACCAGCTGTTCGTGCAGGTTATCCTGCTCTTCAACGCTCAGATACAGTTCGGTGCGGTTGCAGGTGGAAAGTACCACGCCGCCCTGCACCATCGGCTGTTGCAGCAGGCTACCCAAAGCCTGGTCGAGCGTGTCCGGCGAAAACGTCACGCGTTCTCGCAGCGATACTGGAGCAGTTTTGTGGTTGATGCCTAGCGCTAACAGGGTCATTGAGCGGTCTGAGTAATACCGATGTTGATAAGGATTTCAGGCGGCATCATACAGGATGAGCGCGGTCAATAAAAGAGAACCACCCCAAGGTGGGTATCTGAATGTTTTGCGAATTAAGACAACTTGAACGTAGACGCTCCGCCCGCGCACCGCTAGCATGAACGGTTAACCACAATAACGATTTCTAAGGATTCGCTGTCGCTATGATTATGCCAAAAGCCCGTCTGATGCGCCTTCTGCCCCTCGCAAGCCTGGTTCTCGCCGGCTGTGTGACCCCACAATCTAAAGGTCCTGGCAAAAGTCCGGATTCGCCGCAGTGGTTACAACACCAGCAACAAGTGCAAAAAATCACCCAATACCAAACGCGTGGTGCTTTTGCTTATCTCTCCGATAGCCAAAAAGTTTATGCCCGTTTTAACTGGCAGCAAACCGCACCGGACAGATATCGCCTGCTGCTCACCAACCCGCTGGGCAGCACGGAGCTCGAGCTAAACGCGCAGCCGGGCAAAGTTCAGTTGGTCGATCGCAACGGCAAACGCTATGAAGCCCAGGATGCGGAAGATATGGTCAACCGCTTGACGGGGATGCCGATTCCGCTCAACAGCCTGCGCCAGTGGATGCTGGGCCTGCCGGGTGAAGCGACCGACTACAAACTTGATAACCAGTATCGCCTGAGCGAAGTGAACTACACGCAGAATGGTAAAACCTGGAAAGTAGTTTACAGCGATTACAACGATAAAGTGCAGCCAGCTCTGCCGTCCAACATGGAACTGCGCGAAGGCAGCCAGCGCATCAAACTGAAAATGGATAACTGGACCGTTAAATAATGATGACCCGCTGGCCGTCCCCGGCAAAACTAAACCTCTTTTTGTATATCACAGGCCGTCGGGCAGACGGCTACCACAATCTTCAGACTCTTTTTCAGTTTCTGAACTACGGCGACACCATCACTATTGAACTGCGTCAGGACGGCGTGGTTCAGCTCGTTACGCCGGTTGAAGGCGTGCCGGACGAAGAAAATCTGATTGTCCGAGCAGCTCGTTTGCTGATGGCCGAAGCGCAGCAGGCAGGTACCCTGCCTGCGGGTGCGGGCGCTGATTTGGGCGTAGATAAGCGTCTACCTATGGGCGGCGGCCTTGGCGGCGGCTCGTCGAACGCGGCAACCGTTCTGGTCGCGCTAAACCACCTGTGGAAAACCGGTTTGAGCGAGGATCGCCTTGCTGAGCTAGGCTTAGCTCTTGGCGCGGACGTTCCCGTGTTTGTGCGCGGCCATGCGGCCTTTGCCGAAGGTATGGGGGAAATTCTCACCCCGGTCGAACCTCGGGAAAAATGGTATCTGGTAGCGCATCCCGGCGTGAGTATCCCGACCCCGACAATCTTCAAGGATCCGGACCTGCCGAGAAATACGCCAATAAGACCCATTAGCACGTTGCTAAATTGTGAATTTGGTAATGATTGTGAGGTTATCGCAAGAAAACGATTTCGTAAGGTTGATGAGCTGCTTTCCTGGCTGTTAGAATACGCGCCGTCGCGCCTGACTGGCACCGGCGCTTGCGTGTTTGCAGAGTTCAACACCGAGTCCGAAGCCCGCCAGGTGCTTGAGCAAGCCCCGGAATGGCTGCACGGGTTTGTTGCGCGTGGCGTTAATGTCTCCCCGCTGCATCAGGCCATATCCGGGCAAGCTGAGTATTGGTGACAACGTCACCTCGTTTCAGACGTTGCATCAAGCTCTTTATACACCGCCTGGATGGGTGTTGCCCCACCCGCCTCCGCACAGTTGCGGTAGCAGCCATCCGCCAATGGACGCATGCCTGAGGTTTTTCTCGTGCCTGATATGAAGCTTTTTGCTGGTAACGCCACCCCGGAACTAGCACAACGTATTGCCAACCGCCTGTACACCTCTCTTGGTGACGCCGCCGTCGGTCGTTTTAGCGACGGTGAAGTAAGCGTACAAATCAACGAAAATGTACGCGGTGGTGATATTTTCATCATCCAGTCCACCTGTGCTCCCACCAATGACAACCTGATGGAACTCGTTGTCATGGTTGACGCCCTGCGCCGTGCTTCTGCAGGTCGTATCACCGCTGTTATCCCTTACTTTGGATATGCTCGTCAGGACCGTCGTGTGCGTTCTGCTCGTGTGCCGATCACCGCGAAAGTTGTTGCTGACTTCCTCTCAAGCGTAGGGGTTGACCGTGTTCTCACCGTGGACCTGCACGCAGAACAGATTCAGGGCTTCTTCGATGTGCCGGTAGACAACGTCTTCGGTAGCCCAATCCTGCTGGAAGATATGCTGCAAATTGGCCTGGAAAACCCAATCGTGGTTTCCCCGGACATCGGCGGCGTGGTACGTGCCCGTGCTATCGCCAAGCTGCTGAACGACACCGACATGGCTATCATCGACAAACGCCGCCCGCGCGCTAACGTTTCTCAGGTTATGCACATCATCGGTGACGTAAGCGGCCGCGACTGCGTGCTGGTTGATGACATGATCGATACCGGCGGCACCCTGTGCAAAGCAGCGGAAGCGTTGAAAGAACGCGGTGCAAAACGCGTATTCGCTTATGCAACTCACCCAATCTTCTCCGGCAACGCGGTTCACAACCTGCGTAACTCCGTGATTGATGAAGTGATTGTTTGCGATACCATCCCGCTGTCTGATGAAATTAAAGCGTTGCCAAATGTCCGCACCCTGACCCTGTCCGGGATGCTGGCCGAAGCGATTCGCCGTATCAGTAACGAAGAATCAATCTCTGCAATGTTCGAACACTGATCGAACTTGCTAAAAAAACCCGCTGCGGCGGGTTTTTTCTTTTTTAGTATTTATTCATAGTATCAATATTACCTTCACCTGCCATTTTGACAGATGATGCGCTCACGGATGGAATCATAGTGAAAATCGTATCCTCTTCTTCGGTCATGCCTTTCCGCGCCCTTATCGACGCCTGCTGGCGAGAGAAGTACACCCTTACCCGCTTCACCCGCGACGCCATAGCCGGGGTGACCGTCGGGATCATCGCCATCCCGCTTGCTATGGCGCTGGCCATCGGCAGCGGCGTTGCGCCGCAGTATGGGCTTTACACCGCTGCCGTCGCAGGGATTGTGATCGCACTCAGCGGAGGCTCGCGTTTTAGCGTTTCCGGGCCAACCGCCGCCTTTGTGGTGATCCTTTATCCGGTCGCGCAGCAGTTCGGCCTGGCGGGGCTGCTCATCGCCACGCTGATGTCCGGCGTATTTCTCATTCTGTTTGGCCTCGCGCGCTTTGGCCGTTTAATTGAATACATCCCGCTTTCCGTGACGCTCGGCTTTACTTCGGGGATCGGCATTACCATCGCAACCATGCAGGTTAAAGACTTCTTCGGCCTGACGCTTGCGCACGTGCCGGAACACTACCTGAATAAAGTCGCCGCGCTGGCCATGGCGATGCCGACCATGAATTTCGGTGATGCCGCCATCGGCGTGGTCACCCTTGCAGTTTTGATTCTCTGGCCGCGCCTCGGGATCCGTCTGCCGGGCCATCTCCCGGCACTGCTCGCTGGCTGCGGCGTAATGGCGATCGTTCATCTGATGGGCGGCGACGTTGCCACCATCGGCTCCCGCTTCCACTACGTGCTGGCAGACGGCTCGCAGGGTAACGGCATTCCTCAACTGCTGCCCCAGCTAATGCTGCCGTGGAACATACCTGAGTCAAACTTTGCGCTGAGCTGGGATTCACTCACCGCCCTGCTGCCCGCCGCATTCTCAATGGCGATGCTTGGCGCGATTGAATCCCTGCTTTGCGCCGTGGTGCTGGACGGCATGACAGGCACCAAGCACAACGCCAACGGCGAGCTTATTGGCCAGGGGTTGGGCAATATCATCGCCCCGTTCTTCGGCGGGATTACCGCAACGGCGGCAATTGCCCGGTCGGCAGCAAACGTACGCGCTGGCGCAACCTCGCCCGTGGCGGCAATTATTCACTCGCTGCTGGTGATTATGGCACTGCTGGTGCTGGCCCCGCTGCTATCCTGGCTGCCGCTGTCGGCTATGGCAGCGCTGCTGTTGATGGTGGCGTGGAACATGAGCGAGGCGCATAAAGTCGTCAACCTTCTGCGCCGTGCGCCGAAAGACGACATCATCGTCATGCTGATTTGCATGTCGCTGACCGTGCTGTTCGATATGGTGATCGCCATCAGCGTAGGCATCGTGCTGGCCTCGCTGTTGTTTATGCGCCGCATTGCCCGCATGACCCGCCTCGCCCCGCTGAACGTCGCCACGCCTGAAGGTGTTCTGGCGCTGCGCGTTACCGGCCCGCTGTTCTTTGCCGCCGCTGACGGCCTGTTTACCCAGCTAAGCCAGCGCGTTGAGGATAACCGCATCATTATTCTACAGTGGGATGCCGTGCCGGTGCTGGACGCGGGCGGTCTGGATGCGTTTCAACGTTTTGTGGAAAAACTGCCTGAAGGCTGCGAGCTGCGCGTGACCAATCTGGAATTCCAGCCGCTGCGAACCCTTGCACGCGCTGGCGTGAAGCCGATTGCTGGCAGGCTAGCATTCTTCGCGGACGTGGATGCCGCGCTAAAAGCGTAAACAAAAAAGCTCCGCTAATTAGCGGAGCTTTTGCAAATCGACTCGATGCTTAACTGTGGCGATGACGTTCATCGCGGCGGCAGCGTTTATCATAATGACGCACCCACCAGTAGCGGTCGCAGACCTGTTCATGTCCACCGACGCGCGCACCTGCAAGCCAAAGCACGGCCCCAACGAAAATACTTAAAATGGCACCGTGGGCAAAATACTGTGGGAGGTTAAACTGAGGCAGCTGGTTCAGAATGGAGTAACCAACGCCACCCACCATGACGACTAACCCCAACCCCATGAGAAAATTACCGAGTAACGAAGCGTTTTTGCGTTTCATCTGTCACCTCCGGAAGGTTCCTGGGTCGGCGGGGAATATCCCCTTTCCTTGTGTGTAAAGTATAGACACCACTACCGCTTATCTTATGAGCGGGCGATCACAATTACGAATGAAAGCGCTACATAAATTTACAAATAAACTGCTGAATAGCATGAAATTCTAATGGTTCAGTGATTGAACTATTCAACAGTTCGGCTACCGATGCTTTGCACTTTGTCATCGCGACGGTGGCGCAGTAAACTACGCGGCTTGAATCAGACTCAGGAAATGAAACGTGAGCATTAAATTGATAGTCGGCCTGGCGAACCCAGGTGCGGAATACGCGGCAACGCGCCATAACGCGGGCGCGTGGTATGTTGACCTGCTGGCAGAACGCCACAACCAGTCGCTCAAAGAAGAAGCCAAATTCTTTGGCTACACCGCGCGCATTAATCTAGCGGGAGAAGACGTGCGCCTGCTGGTGCCGACCACGTTTATGAATCTGAGCGGCAAAGCCGTCAGCGCGATGGCGACCTTTTTCCGCATCGCACCGGATGAGATCCTGGTCGCCCACGACGAGCTGGACTTACCGCCGGGCGTTGCGAAATTCAAACTCGGCGGCGGGCACGGCGGCCATAACGGCCTGAAAGACATTATCAATAAGCTTGGCAATAACCCCAACTTTCACCGCTTACGCGTGGGTATTGGTCATCCGGGCGATAAAAACAAAGTTGTTGGCTTTGTGCTGGGCAAGCCGCCGGTCAATGAGCAGAAATTGATTGATGAAGCGGTAGACGAAGCGGCGCGCTGCACCGAGGTCTGGCTGAAAGAAGGCTTAACAAAAGCGACCAATCGGCTTCACGCCTTTAAGGCCGCTTTATAATTCTTCAATAGCCATGATTAACTCTTCTTGGCTATTGAGTTAAACAACTGGCGCGGCTCCCCCTACGCTCAGGCGGTATAAATAAAGCATTCGGATTATAATAAAAGGTGGTTATCGCCGCGCGATCGATAGCATTTAAATAAAATGTATTAAACAGCCAGACGATATAAGCACCTAAATCTTTCGCGCTTTTGAATGTCGCCTCTCCTAAATCACTATCAAAAATAGAATACTGTCCGTTAACTACACCTACGGCAATGGAGTGGCCCAAAGGATATAATCCTATTTCGTGATATCCCCCCTTCAATACTCTCCCCAAAAATTGCGGGAAAGCGGCCGGTAGGCCATTGACCTCAAGGTAGCCTATTTCCCGTAAGCCATAGCGGCTGAAAAACGCAGGCCCTATGGGATCCGTTGTTCTCTCAAGCTTAAGACGGTGCAGCTGCAGATTCATCACGCCTCGTATCTCGGCCTTCGTTTCAGGTTTTTCAATCGAGGCCAGCAGCCGTTTAATATTCGCATTGAGGGTAATATATTTGAGCACCAGCCCATAGCAGACACCCTGCAAACCGTAATAGGTAGCACCATTTACTTGAATATTCGATGTTAGTGCTCCGTTACGTTTGAACTGATTTTCATGATTCCAGCCGTTCCTGGCGATATATGCACTCTGATTAAAAAATGTATAAATTCCATTATTTTCTTTTGCAGCTTTGGTGCACTCTCGGTTAATAAGCTCAACAGTAATAATTGGCATATTTTACCCCTCATCCATTTGTTATATGAATATATAACTCCTTTAATTCGGTAGAATAATAAATATTACCGGTGATATCTATTTTGTTTTTGGACTTACTCAGCGGCAGGCATGTCGAGACTTAGCGTTCGAGAAAAGTGAGCGTTACATGTATAATGTCCCTCATTGTTGACATCACATTAAGCAAAAACTCATAATTGCTTGATTATTATATAGTTAAGGTAAAAAACATGGGATTCAAATGCGGTATCGTCGGCTTGCCGAACGTTGGTAAATCCACCCTGTTCAACGCGCTCACCAAAGCGGGAATCGAAGCAGCGAACTTCCCGTTCTGCACCATCGAGCCGAACACCGGCGTTGTGCCAATGCCGGACCCTCGTCTGGATAAGCTTGCCGAAATCGTAAAACCTCAGCGCATTCTGCCAACCACTATGGAATTCGTGGATATCGCAGGCCTGGTGAAAGGTGCGTCCAAAGGTGAAGGCCTGGGCAACCAGTTCCTGACCAACATCCGCGAAACCGAAGCCATCGGCCACGTTGTACGCTGCTTTGAAAATGACAACATCATCCATGTGAACAACAAGGTTGACCCGGCGGATGACATCGAGGTGATCAACACCGAACTGGCGCTCTCCGACCTCGACACCTGTGAACGCGCCATCCACCGCGTGCAGAAGAAAGCCAAAGGCGGCGACAAAGACGCGAAAGCCGAACTGGCCGCGCTGGAAAAATGCCTGCCTCAGCTCGAAAACGCGGGCATGCTGCGCGCGCTGGATCTGACTGAAGAAGATAAAGCGGCGATCAAATACCTGAGCTTCCTGACGCTGAAGCCAACCATGTACATTGCAAACGTCAATGAAGACGGTTTCGAAAACAACCCGTACCTGGACAAAGTTCGCGAAATCGCCGCAGCCGAAGGCTCAGTGGTTGTTGCCGTCTGTGCAGCGGTTGAATCCGACATCGCCGAGCTGGACGATGCTGACCGTGAAGAGTTTATGGCCGAGTTGGGCCTCGAAGAACCAGGCCTTAACCGCGTGATCCGCGCAGGTTACGAGCTGCTTAACCTGCAAACCTACTTCACCGCCGGTGTGAAAGAAGTGCGCGCATGGACCATCCCTGTTGGCGCAACCGCACCTCAGGCGGCGGGTAAAATCCATACCGACTTCGAAAAAGGCTTCATCCGCGCGCAAACCATCGCCTATGAAGACTTCATCACCTATAAAGGTGAGCAAGGCGCGAAAGAAGCGGGCAAAATGCGTGCAGAAGGCAAAGACTACATCGTTAAAGATGGCGACGTGATGAACTTCCTGTTCAACGTCTAATAAAATTTGTTGCCTCATGAGGTTTCGCTGAATCTCAAAACAATGGAAAAACTCTATAAAATCCACGCAGTTGCGTGGATTTTTCATTCTCGTCAGTTAAATAAGATCCGCAAGGTCAATAACGCATCCAACACCCTTGAGCTAGTCGCCATTTCGACAATAGTCGCGGCTCATACCAGGTTAGCTATTGCATGTGGCAATATGCTGGACGCTTGCTCGCACCTCTGAAGCTAACGGAGCAAAATGGACAGAATTCGATCTTGATAGCGCTCAGTGGACCATTCCGGCAGCGCGAATGAAAGCCCGCAGAGAACACGTTATTCCCCTACCCTTCCAGGCTGTCAAAATGCTCAGAACACTGCAGGGATTAACCGGGCATCGGCAGCACCTTTTTCCGGGCAGGGATAATCCGCCAGGTCCTGACCTGCTTCGTGCCAGAAGCAGACCTTGCAGTGCTAATTATCCTTTTGGAAACAGCATCACAGGTTCTTTTGCCATCACCAGATTATTTCTTCAAAGGAAAAAGATGCAGGGTATTAGCAGCCAGCGGGTATATCCCCAGCATTCGGGTTGATTCCTTCAGTTCCTCAAGGCTAGCGTTCTCCAGGGGCATACGGCCCCCCCATATGGTAATGCCTTCAGACAGGTGTGCGGGGCGGCCTTGTTTCTCTTCACTAATTTCTATTGTTTCACCATTACTCAGCGTGATAATTAGAGATGCCACTTCCATAGGCTGGTTTTCTCCATTAACGTTCTTAAGTTCTACCTTCATCAAAATACTCCTGTAGCAAGTTTGTGAATGCTGCTCCATAAATTATAAACAAACTTACAGATAGCAAGAAAGACCGCTTGGCTTGAAGCGGATCGTTCACGGTCTTAGATCCGCCTCTCGCTCAGAACGGGCCTTTAGTTCGGTTAGTCTGCCTGCTTCGTGCCAGGAGCGGACGTTGGCTGCAACTCGTCTGCAACGATAACCTTATACTTAACTGAATGTGCTGCGCTGCTTGCGAAAGAAAAATGGCTGCATAAATGAATGATCGTTCATTCATTAAATTGTAGCTTAAATAAAACCAGTCCTTTGATCAAACAAGCACAGGCAAATTATGACCCGTAAAACGCTCAGACTAATATTTCCTCAATGGCAAGGTGGCAATAACCCACCCTATTATCTTGGCTCACTTCTTCTTTCGTATCTTTCCCCCGAATCGGACGGCCCTGTTGAGTCTGTTCCGGTCGATGAGCCCACACCGGAGCCACTATTGGTTGAGGTGGATGGCGTTACCGCTAAACCTCAAATTATCAGGCAGCTCAACGATGCAGCCGCTCTGATTGACAAACATGATCCCGATTCAATAGTCGTATTTGGTGGCGATTGTCTGGTATCACTGGCCCCTTTTTCACATCTGCTCAATAAATACGGTGAAAAACTGGGTGTGCTCTGGATTGACTCTCATCCCGACGTGCAGACTGCAAAACAATATCCAAACGCTCATGCCCATGTTCTGGGAGCACTCATTGGAACGGGTGATAAAGATTTACTTGCTCATGTGGCCACCAGGCTCAATCCCTCAAAAATAATGATTGCAGGTATCCACGACCCACTCGCTTATGAAACGGAATACCTTGCGCGTCATAACATTGCGACTATCGGTCCTGAACAAGTCAAAAACGACGGGCAAGAGGTTATAGGATGGATTGAAAGGGAAAATATTGAATATCTGGCGATACACATTGATCTGGACGTTCTCGATCCGTCACTTTTCCGTTCCGTTCTTTTCGCAAGGCCTGGCAGAGGACCTCACGATTTTGGGGACGTAGCAGAAGGAAAATTGACGATTGAAGATGTACTTAACCTGATAGCTAAAGCTACCTCAAAAGCAGAACCTGTCGGCCTTACGATTGCTGAACATTTGCCGTGGGATATGCTAAACCTCAAGAATATGCTCAGTGCGTTACCGCTTATGAAGTAACAACGGATTCCAGGAGCCAGACTACTGAGTTCTACCCTGGCTCCTGGTACAAAAGAGCGTTAAAGTCTGGGCACCAGATTAAACATCATAGTCGACATGTTAAAGAAAACTGAAACCTACCATAAGCTGATTACCGCTGCTGCTGCCTGCTTTGCAGAAAAAGGCTTTAGTGCGACAAGCGTGCGTGAAATTTCCACCCGGGCAGGGATCAGTCAGGGAGCGATGTACACGTATTTTAAAAGCAAGGATGACCTCATCAAGGCAATCGTTCTTGAAGAGCAGAATTCAGCATTGATAGCCCACAATGCACCCTCTGGCGGTACGTATTTCGACCGCCTTTGTGCCCAGGTTAATTCATGCATAAGCGATGTAGGTTACCCAGTCACACATCAACTATGGGTTGAAATCATAGCGGAGTCTGCGCGGAACCCTGAATTGCAAAAAACGTATATATCCAGTGATATCATCATGCGGCAAAGTCTTGCAGGGATTATCGCCGAAGGTATCGCGGCGGGAGAATTTCGCCAGGACATTAACCTGGAGGAAATCACAATAATACTTTTTGCCTTTATTGACGGTTTAATCGCACGTAAGGCCATAAACGCATCCTTCTCTTTCAACCGTGACCTGCCAACTTTTTATGCATTGATGTCAAAATTATTAAAATAATGCTAAACAGCTTTAGTCAACGCGACAGCCAGGGAATCGAAAACGTCCGCTCATTGCGAACATTAGCTCAGAAATACGCCGGATGTAATATGTACGATGTCGGATGACAATGATTAGGATAATCAATTCCCATGCATTATTCATTTAGGGATAAAGAAAAGGGTTTTACCTATCAAGATAAAACCCTTTCAAACACTTACAGTGTTGCCATATCTATGACAAAGCGATATTTCACATCACTTTTCTGCATTCGACTGAATGCCATTTCAATATCTTCCATCTTTATCATTTCGATATCAGAAGTAATACCGTTGCTGGCACAGAAATCGAGCATTTCCTGAGTTTCAGCAATGCCACCAATCAGTGACCCAGCAAGTTGACGACGCTGAAAAACAAGATTTGAGACACTGGGGGAAGGATGCGGACTGTCAGGGATGCCCACCATTGTCATGGTACCGTCGCGTTTAAGCATTGCCATAAAAGCGTCCAGATCGTGCGGTGCGGCTACGGTATTCAGAATGAAATCAAAAGACTTTTGATGCGCGGCCATCTCATCCGAATTTTTGGACACAACAACATTATCCGCGCCCAGTCTGCGGACTTCTTCAATTTTTGATGCGGACGTAGTAAAGGCAACCACGGTTGCGCCCATTGCATGAGCCAGTTTAATGCCCATGTGACCAAGGCCTCCAATTCCTACGATACCGACTTTTTTACCCGGACCAACCTGCCAGTGACGCAGTGGCGACCAGGTTGTTACTCCTGCACACAGCAGAGGCGCAACAGCCGCCAGGCTGGAATGATCATGGGTAATCTTCAGTACAAACTTTTCGTTAACGGTGATACTTGCTGCATAACCGCCGTAGGTATTTTCACCCGAGCCATCCAGCCAGCCATTATAGGTCTGCTTCCAGCCGTGCGGTCCTTCACAATACTGCTCGAATCCCTCTTCACAGGATTCGCAATGCTGGCAACTGTCGACCATGCAGCCAACACCCACAATATCCCCCACGTTGTGGCGTGTAACTGCTGAGCCTGCGGCAGTTACACGGCCAATAATCTCGTGGCCCGGGACGATAGGATAGCGGATCCCTGGCCATTCACCGCGTGCAGCGTGAAGGTCTGAATGGCAGACACCACAGAAAAGTATGTCAATGACAACATCATTTTCACCGGTGGCTTTCGCTGGAACGGTCGTTGGCAGAAGTGGGGTTGTCGGCGACTGAGCCGCGTATGCTTTAATGATATTCACTTGGTATCGTCCTGTTTACGTGACGGATAGAGATAAAGGGACTGTACACAGGCCATGTAGCAGTGGGATAAATTATCAACCCGGATAGGTCGCTTCAGCTGACCAGTCTTTCGTACTCTGGTTATGTAGATCCCAGAACTGGTTACCCACGTCGCGCGCTTCTTTTGAATCAGGTGCCACAACCGTTGAGACGGTGATGCTGGCAATATGAATCCCCTGCTTTTTAAGAGTATCAAACAGGCCAAACGCCATATTTCGGATACCAGCCTTACCAATGCTCAGTGACAGAAATTCTGGATCGGGATAAAGCGCAAAGCCCCCACCGGTCAGCAGGATGGTTCCCGCTCCACGCTTGCTCATTACCGGCAGAACAGACTGCGTAGCAGTCAGTGCACCACCGATGTTGATGGCCAGATCATCAACGAAAGATCCCTGCGGCTGAGAGGTAATTGATTCATTGCGCATCACAGCTGCGTTGTAATGCAGAACATCAATGGCACCGAATTCAGCTTCAGTCTGCGAAATCAGTCTGCTGATACTCTCAGCATTGCGGGCATCGACGATTCTGAATTCAGCGGTGTAACCTTGCGCTTGTAGAGCATCAGCCATCTGACGCAATTTTTCTTCCTGACGGGCAGCAAGCACGACGCGGAATCCTTCTTTTGCAAAGCGCGCGGCTGTTTCATAACCCATGCCCGGGCCAGTACCAATACTCAGAAATGTTTTCATCAAATTTGCCTCTGTAGTTACACGACGAGGAAAACAGTGTAGAAAACACTTAATTAATCAACAATCGCGTTAAAACACATTTGAGTAATGCAAATTATGCAGGAATTGATGAGCAGGGTTAGTATTGAGGAACTGACCGCCTTTGTCGCGGTGGCGGAGACCGGTAGCTTCAGGGGAGCCTCCGAGAGGCTTGGTCGGGATGCAACGGTGCTGTCCCGTCGTATTGGCAGTCTCGAAAATTTTCTCGGGGTGCAGCTTTTTTCTCGCACCACCCGGCGGGTGGCGCTGACTGAAGTTGGGATCATGTATCATCAGCGCGTTCGCACACTTCTGGATGAGCTGGATATCGCCACGCGGGAGGCCAGTAACTTTGCTGCAAGCGCACGAGGTCAGCTTCGCATTTCCCTTCCAGTGGCCTTTGGTCGACTATGGATTGCTCCACTCCTGCCTGGATTTATCAAAAAATATCCGGAAATACGTATTGATGCCCGTTATATCGACCGCTATGTAGACGTGGTCGCCGAGGGTTTTGATGTAGCTATACGTGCGGGTACGCTGCGAGACAGCTCCCTCAAGGCCCGTAGGGTAGCCTCCTTTCAGAATTTGCTGGTCGCATCCCCAGAATATATTGCCATGCACGGCACACCCTCACATCCGGAGGGGCTGACAGCACATCAGTGCCTGGCTTTTGTCCGCCCCTCAACGTCGTCAGACTGGACGTTGAAAAAAGGGAAGCAGATCGAAATTCTGCACCCCGAAGGCCCCCTGACAGCCGATAACTCCGAAACACTGCTGCTTGCGGCCATTCATTCCACAGGGATCGCCATGCTTCCCGACTGGCTCGTGGGCCCCGCGCTACTGAGTGGTGAACTTATTCATATTCTGCCGGACTGGCGCGGGTCAGAGGAAGGTGAAATTTATGCGGTAATGCCTCCCGGGCCACTTCTTCCTGCGAAAACGCGGGTCTTTGTGGATGAAATTGTCAGCGCGTTCACCGGGGGCTGGAAACAACCGCAAGCCTGACCTATCACCCCTCTTTCCCCCTCTCCATAGCACACGGCCGATCCGCCTCCCGGCAGACAGCGCCGTCAGGACATATCGAATTTCATGTTGACTCTTTATGTAGTGATCACTATAAATTACAAATTACTTAGTGATCACTACATATAAATTATACCGCTGAGCGCTAGCAGTGCATCGATAAATGATTAACGGCAGGACCGGAATGATGACTCCAACAATTTCAGACCAACTGATTGCCTGGCTACAGACGATGGGGTCACTCGGGCCGGCTATGTTTGCCGGTGTTTTTATTCTTGCTACGCCTTAATCAGAAAGTCATCCGTAAAGCATCATTCAAAAACGAGGATTAAACCATGACCAAGCCAGTATACGTACAGGAATACAACGAGATCGTTAAGGTACTGAATCAGTACAATGAAGGTGGCAAACAGGCTGACAGCAGTATCATGAAACCTGCTTTCAGTAAGGAAGCTACCATTTACGGAGTGGACGGCGACGGCAAACTGACCGGTGGCCCTATCCAGGGATTATTTGACACCATTGATTCTGCCTTCCGCCCATCTCCTGAAGCACAGGGCGTTATCGTTAATATAGATATTGTGGGCACCGCTGCCAGTGCGCGTATTGATACTAACGATATCTCTGGTTTCTGCTTCACCGACTTTTTCAATCTCCTCAAAGTCGATGGCAAATGGACCGTGGTCAGCAAAATCTATCACACCCACGTTGCACCCTGATTAACTGACCGTCGGGATCTCATCCCCTGATGCCTGTCACTCCCGCCTCGACGCCGGAGTGACAGGCATCGCTTTTCTCGTTCTGTGACCAGAACAAAGAATGACCTCTCATCCAGCAGTAATGCATATGGAAAAGCCCTGATGCTGGAAGAGTAGAATGTGGTGCAGTCGGTACAGTTGCTCTGAAACCTCTGGCTAATGCTAATTTTGAAAAAGGAATGAACTATGGCGACGGTAACAATTACCCCGGTAGATTTATCAAAGGCATTTCGTCTGATAAACCATGGACCGACAACGCTGGTATCAGCCCGACATGACGGTGTGGATAATGTGATGGCGGCATCATGGGTTTGCGCCCTGGATTATGCTCCGCCAAAGCTGACCGTGGTGCTCGACAAGATGGCTCGCACACGAGAGCTTATAGAAAAAAGCGGACAATTTGTTATTCAGATCCCCACCGTTGCACAGATTGCCCTGACACACCATGCATGTACACACAGCCTCCGCACCGATCCGAAAAAATGAGGCATCCTGCCGTACGGACTTTTGAAATGCCCGGTACGGATATGCCTTTTATTGAAGGCTGCGCTGGATGGCTTGCCTGCAAGGTTATCCCGGAGCCACATAATCAAGACGCTTATGATTTGTTTATCGGTGAAATCACAGGAGCCTGGGCAGATTCGCGAATCTTCAGCAACGGCCGCTGGAAGTTTGATTCCGCCGATCCAGCCTGGCGAAGCCTCCACTACATTGCTGGAGGGCAGTTTTATGCCACCGGTGAGGGTATGACGATGGGTGGCCCGGAAATGCCATGATTAACTCGCCCAGGCCAGGCCAGGCCAGGCTCAGTGCCGGATGCCCTATAATCGGGGCAAAAGCCGAACGGCCTGTGCTGCGATACGCTGTAGTTCAGCCTGTGAGATACCATCCTGAGCGGGTATGGACATGCCTTCGAGCAGCGTATTTAATGTCAGACCGAGGCTATCCACATCCGTATCGGCCGGTAAGTGTCCGGCCTGTACACCAGCCTGCAGGCGTTCCCTGAAGTAAATCCTGCCCTCCTCTCTCAACGCCTTAACCGCATCGTAGACATCTTTTGATTCCGGTGAAACGTTGATGGCCGCCAGAACAACCAGGCAGCCGCAGGGTGCTTCCTGACTTGTGAGGATGACGGCAGCTTCTGTAAAAAAGTTATGGATAGCGTCATACACGTTTTCTTCCTGACGCATCCTTTCCCATGGCTCATCCCAGAATGTTCTTTCGTAGTAGTTCACCGCCTCCAGAAACAACTCCGCCTTACTACCAAAGGCTGCGTACAAGCTGGGCGGATTGATATCCATCACCCTGCAAAGTTCACCCACGGAGGCTGGTTCGTATCCACAGCGCCAGAAAACACCCAGGGCGCGAATCAGGGCCTTGTCCCGGTCAAAATTACGTGGGCGCCCTCTTCGTGAGGGAGTACTGTGCGTTGAATCTGTCATATTCCTGCCTGATGAAAAGTCAAAATTGATGGTTCACTATACAAGACCCTGAGGCCAGGTGTCGTTAATGGGCAATGTTATCACGCCCTCCCCGTCCCCTCATTCCAGCGAGCAGAAGGCGCGGACCCCAGTATAACCGGCCTGAATCATTTGACGCAGTAACACCTCATTTTCAGCGTCCCTTCCCGACTCCTGAACGTCAAAACTCGCAGACCAGGTCACCAGGGTTTCAATGACGCCCGTGGCATTTTCCTGTTCTTCTACCTTGATGGAGCGTGTGGCAGGGTTCTTGCCCTCAAGTCCATCTCAGTACAATGTGATGACCGTTTAATTGTATTGGTCACTACATAATAGTGTTATTATGTATCGAGTGCTACATAAAAGTAGAAATTTGTCCAGGAGGTAAACAAAGCAGAGCTGTTTATAAAACATGCTGACCGTCCGTTGCCCCGGACGCAGACGCCTGCGAATTCACCGTTTGTTTAACCCCTGCCCTCGCAGTCCAGAATGCCCGCGATAGATATCACACCACGTCCAAAACAGCAGCGATGGTTACAAAAAGCAAAAATAGGCTTGCCTTTTTATGTAGTGATCGCTATAAATTGCCATATCTTTAGTGACCACTACACAATGTTGTGTGTAAGACAGTTTTTGCCGCACCGTACGTTTTATCAACTAAGACACCGGCATTACGTCGAAAGAAATGACACAGGAAACAAAATGAAACCGAAATATGCACCTTTATTTGAACCCTACACCCTTAACAACGGCGTCATTATTAAAAATCGTTTTACCGTTGCGCCAATGACCCATTTTGCCTCCCACGAAGACGGCAGCATCAGTGATGAAGAGCGTAACTTTCTGACCAATCGCTTTGACGGATTTGGCCTTTTTATCGCTGCCGCAACTCTGGTATCTCCGGAAGGTAAAGCGTTCGTCGGCCAGCCAGAAGCTATTGGTGAGAAAGACTTACCCAGCCTGCGTGAAGTAGCCCAAATAGCTAAAAACCAGGGTGCTACAGCCATCCTTCAGATCCACCACGGCGGCCACCTGAGCATTCCTGAACTGTTAAGTGGCCGGGATATGGTGGCGCCTTCAGCAGATGAGAAATCGGGAGCACGGGCTCTCACCGATCGGGAAATTCACGATCTGATAGCAGCATTTGCCAATGCGGCACACTTAGCTATTCAGGCAGGGTTTGATGGCGTTGAAATACACGGGGCCAATAACTATCTGATTCAGCAGTTTGTATCAGGAGAAAGCAACCGCCGTACCGATGAATGGGGCGGCACAATTGAGCAACGTCTACGGTTCCCGCTTGCGATTGTTGATGCAGTCATGGAAGTGAAGCAAAAATATGCCAGCGATAAATTTATCGTCGGTTATCGTTTTTCTCCGGAAGAGCCGGGTGCGCATGGTCTGACAATGAAAGACACCTTTGCACTGATTGATGCCCTGGTACAGAAACCACTGCAATATCTACACGTTTCGCTGTGGGACTTTTACAAGAAAGCTCGTCGCGGGGCAGATACCTCACTCACCCGCATGCAACTTTTGCACGAGCGTATTAACGGTAAACTGCCGCTCATTGGCGTCGGTAACCTCTTTACTGCAGATCAGATCCTCGAAGCCTATCTGACGGGTTGGGCGGAATTTATTGCCTTAGGTAAAACCGTAATGATGAATCCGGATCTTATCAATCTGATCGCCTCAGGTCAGGAGGAGCGGATTGTGACAGCAATCGACCCGCATAAGGAAGACCGTTACCGCATTCCGGATAATCTGTGGAACCAGAATATGCAGCGTCTTTCCTACCTGCCTCCGGTAAAAGACGACGTCAACTGGCAGTCGCCGGATATTTAATGTGCAAGGTCATAAAGAATAAATCCTCCTTTCCGTCGACTTGGCGAATGACTTCCGTAGCTGACGTGTTCGTCAGCTAAAATCCCCAAACAGGAATACAGCATGAATTACATTCAGAACAAAACTGCCGTTGTGACAGGCGCCTCCTCAGGTATTGGTGCGGCCACGGTGAAAGCCCTGCTCGATAAAAACGTTAATGTGGTCGCGGTTGCGCAAAATATCGAACGTCTTAATGCGTTCGTGGACCCTCTGAAGCAGGCTGGGTATAACATTGCTGGCTATGCTGCCAGCGTGGCGGATCTGGACTCAATGAAATCCGTTGCTGACTTTGCCGTAAAAACCTATGGCTCGGTTGATATTCTGGTGAATAACGCCGGTCTGATGCTGTTCTCTTACTGGGAAGACGTGGCAATTGATGACTGGAACAAAATGGTTGACGTTAATATTAAGGGTTACCTGAACGGGATTGCCGCCGTGCTGCCGCAGATGATGAAGCAGAAGTCAGGCCACATTCTTAATATGGCCTCCGTAGCCGGGCACCAGGTTGACGCCGCTGCGGGCGTCTACAGCGCCACCAAGTTCTTCGTTCAGGCGATGACTGAATCCATGCGTAAGGATCTGGGCGTTAATCACGGCATACGTGCCAATACCGTGAGCCCAGGCGTGATCAATACGGGATGGGCTGATAAAGTTAGCGATCCTGAAGGCCGTAAGGCCGCTCAGGAACTTAACAAGATTGCCATTAGCTCAGAGGATGTTGCCAATGCCGTGATTTATGCGCTGAACCAGCCGGATAACGTCACAGTCAACGATTTGATCATTTCCCCTACCCGTCAGAACTGGTAACCACACGACATATCATTGGGTAACTGAAAATGCCCTGGCTTACCGAAAGGTAGAAAAAACTGGGGCATTTTTTGCCGTTGGTGGTGAAACAATCAAATCATGAATTTACATGCTTAACGATTAATTCCCATCAGACCTGCTAATCAGCGACCTTATTACGATTCCAACTTCCTGTGCAACGGTGCGCATTTCGCTGTGAGGTCAGACTAATCGAACGTATACAACGTGTCCTAAGAAAACATTGAGGGAAGTTGAATTGCTTTAAATACCGCGATGTTTCTCTAATTTGATATCAGTGCCGTTAATATTTGTTTCATTGCCCCAGCCCAGCTGCATGTAGAACTTCGCCGCGCGACTATTTTTATCGGTTTCCAGCCAGGCAATTTCATGATGTTTGAATAATTCCTGCTCTGCTAGCACAACAAGCCTGCGACCTATACCTCTGCCTTCATATTCCGGGAGAACAAAGGCCGCAAAAAGACAACCTTCATCCGGCAAAATCATTGTAAAACCGATGATTTTTTCATTTTCAGTCGCAACCCATGCGCAATGATTCTTCTCAATCATATCGGCCACGACGCTTTCGGTAATCCCCATTTGCCGCATTTCTTCACGACTCAGATGATTCTCGATTACCGATGTTCTCACTTCGAACATACCATCAACATCAGAAATTTGAGCTGTTCTCACATCGATACTCATTAGTCTTACTCCATGTTTTCTAATAAATTTGATAATAATATCCGTTATTATATGTAGGGAACCATAGTAATTTGAACGCCAGGGCTTTTAATAATATCCGCTCCCCGCTCGAAGCGGACATAAAGTAAATTGCGATACTTTGAGTAGTGAAAAGTCGTTTCCGCTCAGTTTTTATTGTTGAGAACGGCTTCCTCCCGTGAACCCAGCAAATGATAAAAATAGCATTCACTCATTTGCCGTGTTAACGCCCCTCGCCGATCGCTGACGCATAGCGCCCGGCGGATATCCATTGATGCGCTTAAAAGCTCTGCTAAAGGCTGCCTGTGAGGCATAGCCGAGGCGAAGAGCAACGGTGTCAATTGAGATCTTATCGTGAATAATCCAGTGACCTGCGATGCGCATACGCACCTCCCTTGCATAGCGCAGGGGAGGTATGCCGATGATTGATTTGAAGCGTTCTGCAAAAACAGAACGTGACACATGCGACTGTGCGGCAAGCTCAGCAACAGACCACTCCCGACCCGCATCGCGATGAATGGCCAGAATTGCACGGGCGAGTCGTGGATCGCGTAACGCAGCGATCAGGCCAGCGGCGTTCTCGCTGCCGTTTTCGATCCATCCACGCACAATCATGGCCGCCGCCACTTCTGCGAGGCGTGCCAGAATGCCCGCGAAGCCAGCGCGTCCTGAACAGATTTCAAATTTCATCGCGTCCAGAATGGGAACCAGCCCCGGAAAGATCTGTTCATTTGCCTCAACCACTATGGCCTGTGGCATCAGTTTCCCAAGCTCCTGCATCCCACCGAGATCGAACTCCATACATCCATAAAACAGAACCGTACTGGGGGTCGGATGCGAACTCGGGCAAGTATTGATTCCGCTGACGGCCTCGCCTAAAGGAGCAGCGCCTAACGTGTCGATATGTTGATATGAGCAGCTGACATCCGATACAAGCTGATGATCCTCACCCTGCGGCAGGAATACCATGCTTCCGGCCTTCAGTTCGTGCAATGTACCATCGTGTGTGCGAAGCAGAGCCGTACCCACCGCGATGTAGTGAAAATAGGCATGTCCCGGCCTGTTGCTAAAACCGACGCCAAACTCGGAGCCAGTCTGTAAACGACGATACTGAACGCCACGCAGGCGCATTTCCAGCAGCAGTTCACTGATGAGCTCGGATGAAAGGGCAAAATGTTTATTCACATGCATAACCGGGGTTTCGGGTAAAAAATCAGGATGTGGCATCATAGATCGTCCGACTAAGCAACTCTAGACTTGGATTTGTAATTTTTACTCCAAGAAGAGTGTGTTATGAGAAATGAAGCAACCGAAGCTTTATCCGCTAGTTTGAACAGTTCGGAACCCAAAGAATCCGCATGGATGGCCGTTATTTCACTGACTATGGGGGTGTTTGGCTTGCTGACTGCAGAATATCTTCCTGCCAGCCTGTTGACACCCATGGCCGCCGATCTCGGTGTGACCGAAGCTCTTGCTGGTCAGGCTGTGACGGTAACCGCCGTGGTGGCCCTGTTTGCTGGCCTGACGGTTCCCCGCCTGACGCGTAATTACGATCGCCGAAATGTTTTGCTTGGCTTTACCGTGCTGATGATCGCCTCCAACCTGCTTGTCGCGCTTTCATCCAGTCTCGCAGTTCTGTTAGTCATGCGCATTTTGCTGGGCATCGCGCTGGGAGGATTCTGGAGTATGGCTGCTGCCGTCGCGATGCGGCTGGTCCCTGCTAAAAGCGTGCCTCGTGCTCTCTCCATTATTTTTAGCGGTATTGCTGTCGGTACCGTAGTTTCGATCCCGCTGGGAAGCTATTTAGGTGGGCTATATGGCTGGCGTAGTGCTTTTATCGCTGCAACCGCAGTAGGCGTGCTCACACTGCTCTTCCAGCTGTTTACCCTACCTGGAATGGCGCCGCGTAGAATGACGATAACGGCTTCTGTGATGGATTTGCTACGCCGCCCGGGCATTGCAATAGGAATGACGGGGTGTGTGATTGCCCATACCGGTCAGTATGCGCTGTTTACCTATATTCGTCCGGCGCTTGAAAATATTGTCCAACTTGATGTCGATCGTTTGTCTTTGATACTGCTTGGATTTGGCATCGCTAATTTTATCGGTACGCTGCTGGCCGGATGGCTGATGGAGAGAAGCCTGCGTCTTACCCTGATACTTATGCCAGCGCTTGTCGGTTTCGCGGCATTAAGCATGATTCTGCTGCCGCTAGAGGAAAAAGGATTGATGTTGTTCGTCGCGATGTGGGGGATGGCATTTGGTGGCGTACCTGTTGCGTGGTCAAACTGGGTAGCGCGTTCCGTTCCCGATCAGGCTGAAACCGCTGGCGGCATGGTTGTCGCAGCCGTTCAGTCCTCCATTGCTGCGGGTGCCGCGTTGGGAGGATTACTCTTTGGTATCAGCGGGGTAACAGGTGTATTCATCACCGCTGGCTGCATAATGTTTTTTGCCACGCTCGTTATTGGACTAAAGGTAAGGGTCGCGCTGACCTGACCACTTTACGGATATACGTCTGCTCCACACCACAAATTATGAACGTGAGTAATACCTAAATCCAACCTTAACGCCGTATAAGAATCCACGCTCCGGCGTGGATTTTTTTATAAATGCGGCGGATTCTACAATTGCGAGCCGGGAATAATAGCCGGTAATACAGCCTGCCATGACTGAAGAATACGGTGCAGCGTGTTGGTATTTTTCACGCCTAGCTTATGTAACCCTCTTATCGTATGCGCGCTAACGGTCTTTTCGCTGATGCTAAACATCTCGGCAAGATGCTTACGGTTAGAGACTGTATATAACGCCTTAATTATCATCTCTTCTCTGCGGGTCAAAATGGCCGTTGTCTCGTCATCGAAGTCCTTTTCACGACTCGCCTGAAGGCGACTAGCATATGCGTTGAGAGTAGCATTTTTGCCTAAAAACGCATGACTGCAATATACCAGAGCGCTGAATGAATCATTGATATCTGCATGGCGTAATTTATCACCATGGAAAATATAGACGTACTCGCTGCCCGCATCAAAAACTATCATTCCGGAGGTATCACTGATATTAAGTTTTTCGATTAATGAACGTACGCCAAGAATAAAATAATTATCGCAGGAATAAATCTGCACAACACCGTCCGATCTCAAGCTGAAATAGTGAGTTAAAAGGCCTGCCAGGCAGGCCTTGAGTATGCTGACAAAGCGGGGGTTAGTTGGATCGCATAAAGACCGGTTTCGGCGGCACGCCCGGAGGGCAATGGTCCAGCAGCGCCGTAAAGGCTGTCAGTGCCTCATCTTTTTCTTTATTACGCAACGCTATCTCTGCTGGGGTACTGGCAAGCATTAGATTTACATCCAAATCAAATGTTTGTGCGATACCCATAATCCCAACAACGCTAGGATCGTGTTGACGGCTCTCCGTATTGATGTTTGCTAAAGATATTTCTTTATATGAACGCATGACAGAAAGTAGCGAAATAAATTTATCTTTATTCTCCCGTGCGTTAGCATCAGATGAATTAAATTTATGTTCAAAAATTTTATTCACTTCCGCTTTATTGTCCTTATTGGCCACCAGCGCCCTGCGCTCTTCTGGAGAAAATTTATTTTCCGCCAGCGTTTGCCCCATCCATTTTTTGATCAAAAAACTTGCTTCAACATTATTAATTTCATCACTTTTGATCGCATTCAAAAATGCAGCCGGGTCGGTCAAACGTTGATTAAATTCGCTGAGTTTGATCGTTGGACTCTGTCGAAACATACCGTTTATAGAGCCAGGGTCAGCTTCCATTTTGCGCGTTAATTCCTGACAGAATGTCCTCGTGTCGGCTCCCGAAATAGGATTAAGCGTAGTCACAGGCGGCGTTGACGCAGGCGGTGTAGATGCAGGCGGTGTAGACGCAGGAGCTTCAGCAGCCGAGGGGCTCATCCTCTCGCTAAGGCGATGGAAACCTGCAACGACCGCGTCTTTCATCGTTACCAGCGAGTTATATACTTTTGTCACGCAAGAAAGAAATCCCTGCTGGACGCTATTCATGGCATTCCCTGCGGCCGTGGCGGCTTTGGCGCTCGCGCTTGCCATCGCCTGGTACAGTTCAGCAGGCGGAATCGGCATTGTAATCATTACATAGTTTCCTTATTAATTTACTGTCGCCCTCCCCATGTTCAGGCGACATTGAACGAACTGCGTTATGCACTTTCCTGCACGCGCTGGATAATATCCGCAACGGTCAGGCTGCTACTGATATCGGACTCCGGTATCGTTACGCCTATCTCTTCGAGCCGCATAAGGAGGTCTATAAGCTCAACGGAGTCCATTGCCAGGTCGGTAATTAAACTGTCCTCCAGTTTAATATTTGTGGGTAGAACGCCGTTTACCTGATAAATGAGGTTAGCCACCAGCGAAGCTACCGTTTCATCAATCACTGATTCATTCATGGTTGATAACCTATTGCTCGCGTCGGCGTTTGAACTCAGCTAACTTTTCCTGAAAAGGAAGTTGTTCTTTGTCCTGCTCAACACTCTTATTTTCCAGAGCATCGAATTTAGAGAGATCCCGTGGCTTTAACCTCGCAAGCACCGCATCCAGTTCGTCTGAAATAGATTGGGAACCCTTTGGAACGAAACTCACCGGCTTTGGATCCCTGTTCCAGGAATTCACCGTGCGTACCGTTGTGTAAACCTGGTCGTCGCCAGATTTATTCCCGGGTGTATTTACGGCCGCAGCATTGATTCGCGTTGGCTGGAAACCATCAGCCGCAGATTTACGGCTAACCTCTTCACCATCCTTGCGAAGCGTTCCGCCATCCGTTGAATCCATGCCTGGATTGGCCGTTTTGATACCTGCGGGCGCCCTGCTCGCCGCCGAACCGTCACTGCGCGCCTGAGGATTTAGCGGTGGTTCAGGTTCAGGCCTTATCAGGCTATCCGTTAAGCTCTTCTCAACGTCATGCTCCGCGGCCGGTTGTGCCTTTTCCCCTTCAGCAGCCGCGGCACCGTCTTTATCCAGGTGAGCGAAGGCTGAAGTAGGCCTCTGCTTCAAAGCTTCAAACTTTTCCGCCAGCGTCACGACGTTTCCGCTTGCCCGCTCGGGCTTAGTCTCTGGCCCAGGGGGTACAAAATGCGTCGGCGTTGAAGATCTGCGATTCAGCGGGTCGATGTTGCGCGAGGTGGTGTAAATAAAATCACCGCTTGATAAAGATGTGCGGCCGGACGGCTCCTTTTTCTCGCGCAGCACGACGCTATCGACGTTGTCCGCTTCCAAATTATGCGCATCCTGCTTTTTGGACGCCTCGCCGTCAACCGCCGTCTTCAGCCTGTTTTGTTCAACCACAATGGTTTGCTGTTGCTGAACCTTGGGCTCAGGGCCAGGGCTCGCATCGTTAACGGTTTCCGTGTCAGGCGCCCCCTCAGTTTGAGTAGCGATGCTCTTTAGTTCAGGCTTTGGTGTCTGGGTTTCAATTTCCCGCCCGGCCGCTTTTACCTGCGGAGTGTCAACAGCCTGTACCTGCGGAGTGTCGACAGCCTGCACCTGCGGAGTGTCGACAGCCGGCTCTTGCCTGTAGCCCTGTACGCCAGCCAGATTTCCAAGGAAACGGCTACCGTCGCCAATGCCGGCGTTAAACAGGTCTTTAATTAGCCCCACTTTTTCAACATTGGTAAGCCCGGAATCGAGAATGTGCTTAACAATCGCAGAGTTGGAGTCCGCAGGCGCGGTATTCGCCGCACCAACCGAGTGGGTAATATCGCCAACGCTTCCCCCCTGGCTGGTGATATTCAGGGTAATGCCGCCCTGCCCTGGCCCGGTTGGAATAAAGACTCGTTGGTTATCCGCACCACCGTCGGGGTTAGGATTCAGCGTCTCCGGGCCTTGTGGTGCAGGGGTCACCGGCTCTGCGTCATAAAATGTCAGCGTTTTCGAAATAGAGGCACAGTCATTGACGAAAAAGTTCAGCTTCTGGGCCATCGTTTCCCAAGGCTTATCGGGCTGTGTCAGACCTTCCACGTCGTGCTTTAGCGTCGATTTACAAACATCCAGACACTGCTTAAAGATGGCCTTGTCGCGAGTATCCACCGACTTCGCCTGGTGATGCTCTTCCCAGGCTGCCATACAGTGTTCAATATACTTGTTGATCACCTTCTCAAAAGCGCCCTCGCCGTATTTTGAAACGAGGCCTGAGAGATCTTTTGCTACCTTCTTCTCTTTATTTTCATCGCCGCGAGCTTCGGCAAGTTTCTTACAAACTTTATCAAGCTTGGCTATATCGTCTGCATTACCGCTATCCTGCACATCCTTATAGATAACACCGATAAGCGTCCTGATCTTATTCCCTTCTGGGCTTAAATCCTTTTGAAGGAAGTCAGCGGGAAGATTTTTTTGCGCCTCATGCAAAACAAGCTCTTTTGCATTAACGGTCTGATGCGGCTGTTGTCTAAATAGGGCTATCGGATCGTTTCTACCTTCTGTAATCAGATTGATAAAAGCGGGTCTCTCAGTCGCGCATGCAGAGCTATCCATGCCTCTGGCATAGATAGATTGAATATCCTGTCCGACTGCACCATGAATAGATCCAGGCATAATAATAACTCCTCAACTGTCCTATGTTTTGACTTTGATGCAGGGCATAAAGCAGCGGGTTAGGAAATTTAACAGCCGCTGAAAGACCGTTTTTTTTGGCTTATCACTCGTTTCTCGATAGCGACCGTGTATTTCAGGCTGCTCGAGTAAAGCCCGATCGGCACGGTCATTATTGTGCGAAGAAGCGTGTTTTAGAGTATCTGCTCGCATATGAAAATAATAACGTTGTGCGGCGCAAACCCCCTCACCGGGCAATGAATGATGTTCTTCTGATACAGAAGCATAGCCAAAATGGTCTTTAAAACTCTCCTGCGAGCTGTTAGACGACCCGCTGTTCATACGTCTTAAAATAGTGTCTGGTGCCGGGTGCACTCTCTTAAAGCCGAAAGCGCGGCAGGCGAATGCACCATAGGTTTCATTTACTCCCTGAGTCAGATAAATATCTTGTCTTAAACTTTCTTGCGAGGCGAACCTGTAGAGGCTGTCCATATAACCCACTCAGCAAATTTTTAACCTAAGGCTTTAAGAACGTCTTTTGCACTTTCAGCAAGGGACGCGATCGCACCACTCAATACTTTATTTAAATTATCGAAGGTGCTGTTTGCCTGGCTATAACGTTGGGCAAAAGCCTGCATATTACTTTGCAGGGCGCTGCCGCCTGCATTAAAGGAGGCAAGCCACGCCTGGTAGCTGGCAGTAGAAACTTTGCCACCGTTGATACCTGATGGAAAATTTGGTGCGGCGCTGTACTGATCGAGGTTGAATTCAATTTTACCGTTATCGTTTACCTTAAAGGCAGGTGCGAGCGTGGTTTCCATACTTTTACGCTCTTCCGGCGTCATCTTGTCCCAGTTTTTTACGCTGCCCAGGTCGATACCGTTAACTTCGTTCCTGAAGTCGTCATACCCTTTTTGCATAACGGAGGTATCGAACTTAACATTATTACCGTCATCACCTGTGGAAACGGCTTTGGATGCCGCCCCCACTACGTGCGTATTATAAGCTTCGTACATATCCGTATACTTCTTCATCAAATCAGCATAGAAATCTACGTAATCGCCTTTGATTTCTTTAATGGCGAGGGCCATTCTGGCCCACAGCTCGGCATAGCTGGTGTGGGTAGAAATTTCGTCATCACCGCTCTTTGTCTCCGGTGCAGGTTCCTGCGCCGCTCTTTGTTTCTCAGCCGAAAACTGGCTTAACGAATAGTTCGCCTTCGTACGATTTGTATCGATCTCGCGTTGGATATCCGATAACGCCTGAGCGCTACTCTTTACACGCTGTTCCTGATTGGCGACCATCTCAGCAACGTCATCCGACGGTTGCGCGCCGTCATTGGCCGTTTTGAGACGCTCTAATGTGGCAAGCAGTTTGCTGTTATTAAAATCTTCGCCGCTGGTATCCAAACCATACTGACTAAGCAGTGCCCTAATTTCATCAAACTTATCCGCCTTATTAGGGGTATCCAACTGGGCAATAAGCTCTTTAATGAGTTTCGTATTCAGTTCCGAAGTTGAACCTGCGTGGGTTTCAGCCATCGGCGCAGCCTGGGTTGCGTTGGTATCAGCGGGAGAGTAACTAACGGGGTTGGGTACAGCATTATTTACGTTAAGCATGGCGATATTCCTGTTGAGCAACGTATGCCGGGTTTCCCTGCATACGTTGCTTATTCTTCAGATTTAGCGTGTACGTTCCGCGATGGAAGATACCGCGCTGTTATTAGCGTTGAGTATGGTGTCGGTCATACTCCGGATGGCCGCATTGGTCTCTGCGGCCTTCTTGGCCGTTTGACTTTGGGTATTGGCCAGTTCGTTGTTAACATCGCGGTCGGCGCGGGCCAGCTCTGCCTCTTTCTGCTTCTCAGCGGCCGATACGCCAAATGCCCCTTCAACAGCCCCCTGCCCGGAACGAATGCCCTGGTTGGCGTACTCGGCGGTAACACGGCTCTTCTGCGTCGCAAGCTGTACCGAGTTGTGGGTATCGCGCTTAAGCGCGCTGGCGTGCAGATCAGCGGCCTGCGGATGTGTCATGGTGGCCTCAACATCGCCGGACAGCTTTTTGTTCTGATGAACCATGGTGTCCTTGCCACTCTTAATCGCGGTCTGATGCTCGCGAACGCCAAGCTCAAGGTTGCGGGCCGGTTTCAGATTCTTGGTGATGGAAGTGCCTTCTTTATTTAGCGCCTTCATCTGGGTCGCGGTCGTTGCTCCCTGGCCTGCAATACCCAGCGCGCCGGAGGTGATTGCCCCGTTGAGATTCTGTCGAGCAGCCTCAATGGTTTTATTACCTGCGCGAGCCGCCGCATCTACGCTGCGGTTTGTTGCCGCCGCCGCCGCTTTGTTGGCATCTCGTTCAGCGTTTAGCATTACGGTGGTGATGGTATTGCTCACCTCGAGCTGCTTCATGGAACCCACAACGTTGATGAACCGTGGGCCTGCTGCATCTGCGGCGGTGATATCAGTGCCGCCTTCAACAGCGGGCTGCGAACGAGCTTGACCAGCGGAAGACGAAGCGTTGCTCACGGTTGACTGACTGTCACTTTTACCGATATCTGCCGATTTATTATTTGGCTGCGTAATATTGATCTGTGACGTTAATACGCCAGGCACGGAGGCTGCCAGGCGCTCTGCTTTATTTGCATCCCCTTCCCCTGCGACGGATAATTTCACAGTTTTAGCCGGAGTATCCGTTTCAATATCTCCCCCTTTGCGTTTCTGTGCCGCAGATGATGCCTGAGTCGTATCGGTACGCAGACTCTGCTTTTCCATCATCAACGTCAGCATGCCCTCTTTTTTTGCGAGATCGGACATGTCCTGGACATTTCTTTTCTCTTCCTGAATAACAACAGTTTTTGTTTCGGTCTGAACGTCCTGCACGCGTAAATAACGTTCTGACGCACCAGCACCAATAATTGGATCGGACATAATTGAAAACTCCTTTATATTATTGCGGGTAAAAATAGTCCCGCCGTTTATCCGGCAACTGCACTCATCTGTTTAGTAATATATTTACCGGCCTGCGCCTGGTTTTCCGCAACCGTTGAGATATTGCGTACAATCTCATTGACCGATTCCATTCGATGGGTATGGCTATCGATGGCGCGATCCATCATTTTGTTAAGCAAGTCCTGAAGCGCTGGATTTTTTAATAATTTAGCCATGATCTTCGAGGCTTCCAGCAGCATACTCGCCGTAACGATGCCGACCGCCGCCTGGCTTGAGTTATTGACCACGCTCAGACCCACCACAGCCTTTTGGCTGTAATTAGAAACCTTGGCCATTTGCAGCTCGTCTGCACCCAATGAACGGCCAAAACCTCTGCTTAGCCGCTTAATAACCTGGCCGATGGCACTGTCCATCAGTTTTTGCATGGTAGATTTTGTGGCTTTTTCAGCCACTTCCTGCGCTACCTCTTCCGCAACTTCCTTCACCGCGGTGCGCACCACGTTTTTGGTGACGTCCTTAACGACCTCTTTTTCCACTTCAACAGCCACGTTTTTGGCCATGGTCTTGCCGGCTTCTTCTGCCACGTCGACGCCAATCTTTTTAATGATCGTGCCAAAAACTTTGCTCATCACGCTGCCCGCCACCATGACACCGGCGACAAGCACCGCCGCCGCCGCGATCGCGCCGAGGATTTGTCCCACCATATCCGCCGTGTCTTTATCCAGGCCGAAGGATTGCAGAATGGCTGAGAATATTTTGCCCATCATCTCCATAAGCGGTTTCACGATCGCATCCATCAGCGGCTGCATCGCGTCGGCCATAAACGAGCGGCCGGTCACGGCCTGGCTTATCTCGTCACCAATGGCCAGCGCTAGACCAACGGCCGCCAGTGCCAGAGAAGCGCCACCGGTGAATGCCGCAGCGGCAAAGCTGACGGCCGTAACAATCCAGCCCAAAACCTTGCCAATGCAGCCCATCGTCTTCTGCATTTCTTCAGCTTTACGCACTTCCTCTTCGTATTCCTTGGCCTTTTTCTCCGCGTCCTTGGCCGCCGCTTCCGCCAATTTTTGCTTCAGCTCCGCCGACGCCTGAAGATCGTCGCTGGAACTTTTGTTAATCAGCTGCGCCATCAGGGCCATGAGGAACGTCAGGGTTTTAGACTCCGCGTCAGCCTCCTTACGCCGCTGTTCAATGGTGCTTTGCTGCTGCGGGTTGAACGAATCAACCATCTTCTGCGACTTAGCCTGCGTCGCATCTAATGCCGATCGCGAGCTTTTCTCCGCAGCTATTGCAGGATTCAACGTCTTATTAGCAAAGTTGTTATAGGCGGTTGTGGCCTGGGTGAGGTTAGCCTGCGCGGCGTTCACCGCCGTTTTAGCAGCATCAATTTTGCCCTGCAGTTCTTCAGAAACCGGGTCTTGTGTAGCGGCCTCGGCCTCAAGCGCCGCTAATTTTCGCTGCGCGTCATCAAGCGCGGACTGGGCCTTTCCGACATCCTGCGAAAGCGCATCCGCCTGCTGTTGCGCAGCCTTAAGCGCGTCAGCGTCGCTGGCCCACTGCGTCCCCTGCTGCTCTAGCTGGGCTGCCATCTCGGAATAGGCATTCGCAGCACCGTCCATCATAGCGTTGATGCCCTGCAGCTGGGCGAGCAGGTTACTCATCGACGTTTCATTCGTGAGCTGCATGACCTTCCCGAGCAGTGCCGTCGCCCAGGCCGAAGCGGAAAGCTTCGCTTCGCTGCCGCTTTTTGCCGTGGCGGGCTCGCGGCTCGCCGGAGACTTAAGCTGAGGAATGTCCTGGTTATCTAAGTTCGTCCTGGGGGTATTCCCGTTGACGGTATTAATCGTCGATTTCAACAGCTTGAGCAGCTGATCGGGCTGGAGGGTTTGCAGCGCCCCCTTAACAGAATTCAGCTGCGGATGATCTTTTAACTCCGCATTGCCGAGGCGTTTGGCCTGCCCGGTTTGTTTTTTTAACTCGACATCACCCGCTTCTACAACCGCCTGATGCTGATCTACCGGCTCTTGGGTCGCTTGCTCCAGAACGACTGGCCGCGCCACCTGCCTGATTATCTCCATTATTATTCCTCATTAAGTTTCTCCTCTTCAGGAGTATCGGTCTTGTCATTATTTATTTTATTAAGCGCGGAAATGTAGGCTTTCGCCTTTTCACTTAATAATTCGTCTTTACACCTGCTAATAACAATATCGAAGCATTTACGAGCCTGAACGCCCTGGCGCAGCATCAGGTTACATTGACCGGCATAAAACATCGGGCGGTAGTCTTCTTTCGATAAGGAATAAGCAAGCGCATAAAATTCGATAGCTTTGGCATAGTTCTTTTTAAGCTGATAGACCGCCGCAAGACCCATTGCATATTCAGGGTTATAGAAATCATAAATGCACAGAAAACGGAACAGAGACTCGGCATCGTCCAACTTTCCATGATGGTAAAAATCGTACGCCAGCTTATATACGTCCTGCATGGTGTCATTAGGTACGGCATAGACATCCTTAAGCGTCGCCCCGTTTTGAATGGCGTCCAGCAGGCTTTCAGCATAAGCATCGAGTTGCTCATCGCTTTTAAATTCTTCTTCGTCGTTGAGTAAATCCAACATATTTTTATTAGCCATTGCAGCCTCTATCCTTATTAGTTGTTAACATCTAAAAACAGCCAATTAACCCAAAGGCGAACAGTGAAGAAGATATAATCATCATACTGTTGCGCCCCGGTAGTTAATACAAAAAAACCGCACAGGTGTCCGCTACGATTGGCCCGTTGGCGGTTGCTGACTTTCCGGCAATGTAGATTCGGCCTCCTCGTCGGCCGCCGCCATTTGGGTCATGCCCGCGGCTTCGACCTGACGCAGCCAGATAAGAATGTCCATAACGTCAATCAGCACATCATCATTTAGCGAAATGAAGCTGTACTGGCTATAGGTGTGATACAGCCTGCGGGTAAGCGGAATATTGCGTACCACCGGCACGCCGATTTTTTCCGCATAGGCAATCGCCGCTTTGGCTTTCATGTTGGTGCAACGCAGGGCAATAAAGGGCAGCGATGCCACTTCCGGGTTAAAATAGATGGCCATCGCGATATGCGTTGGGTTCGCCATCACCACCTCGGAATTTCTGACCGCCGCCATTTCCTCACCGGAAAGTATCTCCTGGTGCGCTCGCCGTCTGGCACTTTTAATCTGTGGATTGCCGTCGCTCTCTTTACGCTCCTGTTTGACCTCATGTTTATCCATTTTGAGATCTTTGAAATGGAGAAAATATTCAACGATAAAATCTGCAATCAGCACAAAAACCGACCAGCCGATAAACACCAGCACGGCCTTCAGCGTCAGCGAAACCCAACAAGCAATAAGTCCGGCTATATCGGTCCGATAAAGCGTTAATGCCTGGCGAAGGTCGTTGTGAATCAGGCTGTAGCAGGTCGCCGCAAATACAATGAGATAGCAAACAGATTTCACCAGCTCTTTTACCGTGCGCATGCTGAAGATCTTTTTCACCCCTTCCACCGGGTTTAGCGCTTTGAAATTTAGCTTGATGGCTTCGGTTGCGATAGAAAACCCGGTCTGCAACAGGGTTGCGGCCATACCCACCAGCGCACAGAGCGCAATAAATGGCAGGCTAAGCAGAAAGAAAATACGCATTAAGCCCATGAGGAAATCATTTATTCCAATCTGGGTGCTGTACAGCAGGGTCATGGAATAAAAATGGGTGAAGTCACTGAAACTCATGCCATAGGCCAGGTAAAAGATCCCGGCCAGCAGTATCACCGTGGTAATAAGATCCTTACTTTTAAACGTCTGGCCCTTTTTGGACGAGTCCCTGCGCTTTTTACTGGTAGGCTGCTCTGTTTTTTCTGCCATAGAAATATTTCCTCAGGGAAGGAATTGCTGAAAACCTGAAAGCGAGAACATGTGCAGCGGTTTCTCAGACAGCGAGTGAAAGCCGTAGAAAAGGAAAACTGCGAAGGCGATAAAGCTCTTGATGGTTAGAGACAGTGAAAAAGGGTTGAGCTGCGGGCAATAACGCGCAAACACGCCGAGCAACATTTCGGCGATCATCATCACTAACATCACCGGCGCAGCAAGGAGAATGCTGTTTTGCATTAATACCACCAGCAGGTGTCCGGCCTGATCCCAGTGAACACCGTCTAAGGAACTCCCTCGTGGAAGCATTTGATAGCTTTGCACCATCACTTCCATAAGTAGCCGCATGCCTCCGCTGGCAAAGAAAATAGCACCGAAGGCAAAGTTTAAAAAACCCGATAATATCGAGCTTTGCACCCCGTTAACCGGGTCGATACTGTCACTGATTGTCGCGCCGCGTTGGTTATCAAGAATTTCACCGAGGCCGATGACTACCCAAAAAGGCATACACAGCGTAAACGCTAAAATTAACCCGATAATACATTCTTTAATTATAATTATAAGCCAGCCCTGCTCTGGATTTAACATCGTTTCAAAACAGGGCCAAAGACCGATAATCGTCAGAGAGATAATCGTGTTTTTAATAATCAGATTTGATAGAACCCGTTCGCCCAGCACCGGCAGCATATAAAAGACGATCGCCAACCGCGCGTAAACGATGACAAAAGTCAGCACGCTGTGCTGAAAATTAAGATAGAACGCCACAAACAGCATATATTTTCCGTTTTAACGAAAAGCCATATAAAAAGCCTGAGTGGCGAAATTCATCATTTCGGCTGAAAACCACTCCATCAGCATAAAAATGCTGGCAAATACCGCCAGCATTTTCAGCCCAAAAGGCAGCGTTTGTTCCTGAATTTGCATGATGGTCTGAAACAGGCCAACGATAATGCCAACGATGGTAGCAAAGGCGATAGGTACCGCCGTTAGCTTCAGCACAACGAGCAGCGCGGAATTGCCAATAAATAATACATTACTCATGATGTCATCAGATCGGCGTACTGGGCGATCAGTCCTTTGGTTAATAAACTCCACCCGTTCATTGACACGAACAGAATGAGCTTAATAGGAATCGAAATGGTCACCGGGCTCATCATCATCATCCCCAACGCCAGTAGGATGCTGGAAACCACCATATCGATGACCACAAACGGGACGTAAAGATAAAACGCAATTTTAAATGCGCTTTGAATTTCGCTTAGCGCATAGGCTGGCATCAGGGTCATCAGCGGCAGGCCCGTTAATTCATGGTCTTCCACTTCAGGCTCCGGCTCACCGGTTCTTTGCTGCTGTACTTTATTAAAAAAGCGGATTAAGTCATGATCGGAATAATTCACCAGATACGCCCGGTAACTTCCCAATCCCTGATCCATAAGCTGCGTTACCGAGCTGCTGTCATTGAAGTCGATATGGTTATCTTCTATATAGCCAGAAATTTTCTGACACACCGGCATCATGACAAAAGCGCTTAAAATAAGCGCTACGCCATTTAAGGTTAAGGTCGAAGGCACCTGTTGGATCCCGAGGGCATTGCGCACCATCACCAGCACGATGGAGAACTTAATAAAGCAGGTGCCCCCGGCAATAATAAAAGGCAATAAGGTGAAAAACGATAATAGCGCAATTAAAGAAATATCATTACTCAACATCAGGCTGTACCCTGTTACCTGGCAGAGTGGGGTTCACGTGATTAACCTCAACCGCCAGAGATCCGTTCTCCAGAGCCACCAGCTCACCGCGGGCAAATAGCTTTTTGTTGAGGTAGATCTTAATATTTTGTTCCGCTTCTGGGGTCAGCGCCAATGACGTGCCCGGCGTTATTGCATCTAATTCCGCCAGCGTCACCGTCCGGCCATCCAGCACAAATTCAATATTGACGGGCAGGCTGGTCCAGTCGTGCAAAACCTCATCTTCATAATATTCCTGGTAATGCTCTTCTAACTGCTCTTCCACAATAACCTCCTGATCGGGGTAATAACTCAGTTTAAAAAGTCGGCGATCGCCTACCGCCAGATGGGGCAAGTTCTGTTTTATCAGCAGCAAATCCCCGGCGGCCACGTCTGCTAACTGGGCAAGGGAGAGCTGGCTGTATCCCAGCACGTAGTTCAGCTGGAAAGGCACCTGATTGGCGGAGATGGCCGGTACAGGCAATGCGCGCTCCCCGCTCTGTGGCCAGTCAAGGCACAGCAGCCGGCAAGGCTGCGCGGGGATCGCAAGCGCCTTTTCCGGCAGGGGCCCTGCGGGTAGCGCAATCTGTACCGCATCCCACACCTGCTCCTCGACCAAAAAGCTCAATTCGAGATGGTTTAACCAGCGCGCCAGATAGTCGAGGGGAACCTCGGACCAGGGGATATCGGGCAGATGGACATCCATGTAGCCGAGCCAGGCGTCAACGCTAAGCCAGGCCTGTGCCCGGCTGCCCTGCTTATCCTCAAGCTGCACCTGCAGGTAGCGCTCCTGCCCGCTAAACCCAGCGATCTCGCTGCCGGGGTGATGATTACGCAGCAGCTCAAGCGTCAGCCGGCGGCCGTCAAGCTTGCGTAAATGACCTCTCAAACTCATTCCTGATCCTCATCCTGCTGTTGCTGCTGCCGCCGCTGCTGCTGCTGTTCATCTCGCTCCTGCTGTGGGCGCAGAAGATCGGGGCTAAGACCCGTCAAATGGCCCATATTGCGGAGCAGCACATCCGCCGCACGCGCGTCGGAAGGAAGCAAAGTGACATTCCCTTCCCGGCGTGCTTCGGTTGGCACCGAAATTTTGACCGAATGGTCGCCGGACCAGCGTTGAAACTGGTAGTTCACTTCGAGCGTCTGGCCTTCGTTTCCGCCTTTCACCCCGCTTGCCAAACCGGCCTGATTCTTCAGCTGCTGGAGCGTTGTGGGGCTATTCTTGCTTTGTGCCGCTACTTCGCCCTGCTTTGGCGCCACGTTCTCCGGCTGCTTCGCCCCCTGCCAAAGCGGCCTTGCTTCGCCAGAATCTTCCTTTATTCGTAACGGCTTTTCCTGGCGGCCCGCTTCAGCCGCCGGGGCTGATGCAGCGACGATGACCGGGTTAACTACGGCGGCAGCCTGAGGGTGCTGGGCCGTGGCGGATTGATGAAGTTTTGTCGCCGCGTCTACGAGCGTATTTGCTGCAACGTTTACGGCGACAGGCGCGGTGGATTGCCCCTCGGTTCTGGATGCGCTCGCCGCAGCCCCGTTGCTTAACGGGCCGGTGACCTCGCCTTTTTGGACGACGACGGCGTTTTTGCCTGCGTTCGGCTTAGCCATCTGGCCAGCAACGGCCAACGCCACCTGCTGACGCAGGCCATCGCCCTTCTTCGTCTGGCGTGCATCGGCGGCAAGGCCCAAAGAGGCGGCAGAGATTTCTTTAGCCGCCTGCTTTTCGGTTTTCTGCAGGCCTCCGCCCTGCGCTAAGGGCGTCGTTAACCGAACCAGCGCGCCCGGCGGCAGCATGGCGGCCAGCGAAATATTCTCGCCGCCCTCATCCTGCTTTTTCTTTTTCGCAATATGTTTTAGCAGCGCGTTGTCATCCGGCGTTGAATCCCCTTTAATTGCAACGCTCATACTGACTTCAGAAACTTTTTCTACCATAACCCGCAATCTCCTGAATTTCGTTTTCTGCATCATTGTCGCAGCGGCGTATATATTCGCGGCGCAGCGGCTGCAAATAATAAGAAAGTTTGTAGTGCTTTTTATCCAGCAGGCTCATTGCGGTGCGATGCTGCTCAAGGTTGTTCTCCAGATTATATTTTTCATTTTCCAGCTGATTTATTTTATGAAGAACCAACTGCTGGTGAGTCAATAAAGCCCCCTGCTGTCTTATTCCCTTATAAATATCCGCACGGCTGTGTAAACCGGAAGGGGTTAACATTTTTATCTGCTGGTTGATATCCGCGCACTCCTGCTGATGCTCAGCAATTGTCAGCCTTATTTTCGCTAATCGGTTTTCCGTTTTTACGATATCGCCCTGCAGAATCTGTTGTTTGCGCTCCAGCAGGGAGACAAACTCGCGCCCTTTACGCCACGCTTCCATATAAGCTTTCCAGACAGGCCCGCATGTCGGTTTTTTCGTCCATGCTTTGTTGGAGAAAAGCTTCCATCTGGTTTTTGCGATCGAAAGCGGCATCGTTTTCCGGATTCTCGCCGCGTCGATATTCGCCGAGATCCAGATAGAGCTGCATCTCTTTTTGACGTACCAGATATTCACGAAAGCGTTTTGCTAACTGACGGTGTTCCGCGTCTGTTACCTGTAAAAATACGCGGCTAATGCTCTGCATAATATCAATCGCCGGATAGTGTCCCTTCGCGGCCAGCTTTTTGCTGAGATAAATATGCCCGTCCAGAATCGAGCGGACTTCATCGCCAATGACATCCGACTCTTCCTCATTCTCAATCAGCACCGTATAGAAGGCGGTGATGGAACCGGTTAAAAACCGTCCTGGCCGCTCCAGTAATTTCGGCAAGGCCTCAAATACGGATGCCGGGTAGCCTCTTCGGGCGGGCAGCTCTCCCATGCTTAGCGCCACATCACGCAGCGCTCGCGCATAGCGGGTTATCGAGTCTATAAACAGAAGTACGTTTTTACCCTGCTCGCTGAAGAACTCGGCTATCGTCGTGGCAATCTGCGCCGCGTTGCAGCGCTCAACGCAGGAACGGTCTGACGTTGCGTAAACCAGCACGATCTGTGAACAGCGCGACGAACGCTTCAGCTCTTCAACAAACTCGGTGACCTCACGTCCACGCTCGCCAATAAGCCCGATGACGTAGATATCCGCTTCGGAATGTTCAACGATCATGCTCATCAAAGAGGTTTTGCCGCAGCCCGCCGCCGCAAAAATCCCCATACGCTGCCCCTGGCCGCAGGTCAGCAGGCCATCAATGGCCCTGACGCCGGTCGCCAGAGATTCAGCGATAGGCTTACGCTGGGTAAAATCTTTAGGCGCCCCGCAGGCCTCCAGGCTTTGCGCACCGGTCAAACTCTGCTGCACGGCGTTGTCCAGGCGCCCGCGAACCGTGCCGGTCGCGTCAATGATTGCCCCGGCGATATTTTTATGAACATCGATACGAAAAGGCTTGCCGGTCGGCAGCAGGACATTGCTGCGTGAAAAGCCCTGATTATCGTTAAGCAAGCTCAGTAACGTATGCTCCTTATTGAACCCAATCACCTGGGCCGTCCCCAGCACTTCGGGTTCAAGTAATGATTTCTGAATCTCGCATATCTCACCGATGCGCGTCCCCGGCAAATGCGCTTCAATCACATTTCCCTGAATACGTAACGGGTGTGCCAGATGAACCAGGCATTGGGCTACCATTGTGTGAACCTCAGTAATTAAACCAGTACGGCGCGGTATTCCTGCAAAATACTCAGGTAGTTATCCAGCATCGATAAAAAATCATCCGGCGCCTGCAGGTATTTTTCTTTCACCTGAGCGCGCAGTTCGATATTGCCGTCAACGGGGTATAAACACGGCTGTCCGGTGTAAAAATACTCTTCGTTGTGATTAAGCATCAGCGGCAAAAGGCTCGCGCTGCAATAGCTTAAAGAGGCTGGAGCCTGCTCAACAATTTTCGCCCACACCCATACTTCATCATCTTCACTTCTGACGTGAATAGTTGGAATATCATCTTTCATGTTCAGAGAGATGGTTGAGTGGTTGCTCAGATCGCTATCCAGAATATCAGCCATCCCGGCATCGTTAAGCATGGTGGATAGCAGTGCAACAACGTCGTATTTCATTTATTACCTCAATTAATTTTCTAACGAACCAATGACATCAACATCCACGCCGGATGCAACATCGCCATAAGAAAGCACTTCCATTTCCGGGTAGCTTCCTTCAATGATTTTTTTCACAAAGCGACGAATATCCAGTGACACCATCAAAATAATATCGCGAGCGTTAGCACCGTTGCTGCTAATACACTGCTCGAGGCTTCTGATAATACTTTCAGTTTCCGGTGGCGGCAGATTGATAAATGTCCCGCCGGAAGTTTGGCGAATTCCACCACGAACCAGGCTTTCCATATCGTGCGACATAACCAGGGTGCGAATCTGCCCGTTGGCCGCAAAGCGGTTAGAGATATAACGTGATAACACGCTGCGAACGTGCTCCACCAGCATAATGGGGTCCTTTTCCTTGGGCGCCCATTGAACTAAGGCCTCAAGAATCAGACGCATATTGCGGATAGAAATACGCTCCTGTAATAGCCGCTGGAAAACTTCGGTAATACGCTGCACGGTATTATTTCGATAGCACTCTTTGAGTAGCTCAGGATATTTTTTCTCCAAATCGTCAAGCAGCGTTTTGGCCTCCTGAATGCCGAAGAACTCGGAAATATTGTGCACCAGCAACGTCGAGACGCAGGCATAGAATTCATCGATCGCGTTTCTTGAATAAAAACCAAGCTGTAAGGCGGTTTCACTCCGTTCTTCCGGGATCCAATAAGCGATACCCTGAGCCGTTTCTACCGCCTGCACGGTAGAGTCAATCACCTGCAGCTCGTCGCCGCGCATCAGCACTTTGCACATGCCCGGTAAAATGTCATACGTGGCAACCTGAATTTCATTGATTGCAACCGTTAACTTGCCGCGCACCATTTGCTGGTCGTAGTTCATCACCACTTCCGGCAGACGAACGCCGTACTCAATAAAGAAGTTACGTTTGAGCAACGAGCACAAATTATGTTCCTGGAAATAGTTCTCGTAGCCTTTCCAGGCAGTAATGATGAGCGGAATCGTTTCTGGAATGTACTCCCCGTCGATCATCACCGGTTTGCTTTTCAGTACCGGTTCTTCATCTTCTTCTACAGAATTAACCGTCGGCTTTTTACCTTTTTTAGCATCAAGCTTATCCTTGATGAATATGCCTAATAGTAACGCTGCCAGCAGAACGAAGACCGGCAGCGGAAAGCCCGGCAATAGCCCCAGAGCAATAGCCAATACGGCCGTAACAAGCAGGATGAATTTATTATGAAACATATCCTGCAGGATTTTTGCGCCGAGGTTCGTGTTCTCACTGTTATTTACGCGGGTGACGATCAGCCCGCCGCTGATGGAGATTAACAGCGCCGGAATTTGTGCAACCAGAGCATCGCCGATGGTCAATAAGGTAAACACAGACATCGCATGAGATAAATCCATGCCGTGCTGTAATGTGCCCACCGCTATTCCACCCAGTAAGTTCACAAAGATAATAATGATCCCCGCGATGGCGTCGCCCTTTATAAACTTCATCGCACCATCAAGCGCGCCGTAGAGCTGGCTTTCAGCTTCAAGATCGCTGCGGCGACGCTTGACTTCTTTTTCATCGATAACCCCTGCCTTGAGGTCAGCATCAATGCTCATCTGCTTGCCCGGCATGGCATCTAAAGAGAATCGTGCGGCCACTTCCGCGATGCGCTCCGACCCTTTGGTGATGACGATGAACTGCACGATAGTCACGATAAAGAAGATAACAAAGCCCACCACCAGGTTATCCGCAATGACGAACTCCCCGAAGCTGGCAATAATTTCCCCGGCGTCGGCATCCGCCAGCACCAGACGACTGGTACTAATAGAGATTGCCAGACGGAATATCGTACTAATGAGCAGAATTGATGGAAAAGTCGAAAAATCCAAAATCCTTGTAATATAAAAAGAACCCAAAAAAATCAGCAGTGCCATCGTCAGGTTAAGTCCAATAAGGAAATCAACCAGGTATGTCGGCAACGGGATAATCAACATCACCACGACCATAACCATTATCGTTAAGATAATAAGCTCTGGCCTGTTACGAATTTCGAGAATAAATCTTCTAAGCATGAGTAGTTGCACATCAATCCATGGCAGACAAACGAGTTTGCCTGCGACTATTTGTAATATTCATTCCAGATGCCGGTATTTTTCTCTTTTTCGAGCATTTTACGCAGCAAAGCAGCCAGATGATTGACAATGACTTCCCGATATAGCGTATCGACGAAGAGAAACTCAGGCGTCATATTATAAACATTGCGCAGTTCTTGAATAACCATCGACCGCTGCTTGAGCAGCAGTAAAGACATAAAGTTTTTACTGAACTCTTTTAACGCCAATTTAAATTCGTCAGTATCCACCAGGCCTGCTATATAAAGCCCGACAATATCCGCCTCGCCCAGCATCAGCTGATTGTTTCTCATCTGTCCCCGAAACGGGAACTTAGCAAAACTTTCATTTAGCAGCTGGTCCAGCGTATGGAGCAGGCGTGCATCGGACAATTTTGCGCTGAGTGGGCCAAATTCAGAAGAATGAATGCCGGGTTCATTGGCCTTCATATCAGCAATCAGCGCCGACAGCGTAAAGGCCAATAAACGCGTTCTGTTCTGATAACCGTAAACATCAATCCAGTCTTTGTAGATAAAGCCTGCGGGCATCTCGAGTTCAAGAAAATTAAGATAGCTATTGCGCAGATCCTTTGCCGACAGCGGCCTGTCACCGCTACCGTCGCTGAACCGTTTTGCCAGGCGACCTACGTTCATTCCTGACTGCATTTTTTTGGTGTCGCCAAATTTTTCTAAATCGGCGATCGCTTCTTTGATTTTCTTCTTCTGAAGTTCAGAGAGCTGGCGGCTCAACAGCATTTCACGCAGCGCGAGCATTAAATCGCTGTCATCCGGGAAAAGCTGGCGGGCGAAGTTCAGTAGGTTATTGAGGTCACGCAGTTTGGCCACATGCTTAATTAATGTGTCCAGCTTTTCATCAGCCATATCCTCCAGCATAGAGGAGACAAAATCGTTATCTGCGCTGTCGTTTTTACGCCCGGCTTTGCTAAAGCGACCAAACGCGCTGAGGAGATCGGCCATTTCCTCCGCGGCATTATTCATCTCTTCCTGCAAATTAACCGGCAGCGCTTCTTCGCCCGCATCAAATACGGGCTGGCCTGCGGCGCTACGGTTTTCCGGGATTTGCGGTTCAATGCGATTAAAGTCAACGCCAGCAACAGAACGAATGTCCATAACTCACCTGGTCCTTAATTGTTTTTCATCGTTTCACGTAACATGGAGACCGTCGATTTCAACGTTACCTCGTTCCCCACCCAGGTTCGGCCCAGCACGGGGTTATTGTCCTCCGGCCCCCGACCCTGCCAGGTTTCGCCGCTTGCCAGTAAACCCGGCTGAATCAGGAATAAGCGAACCATTTTCTTGTGGCTGGTATAGCTGTAGTCAAACAGCTTGCCCAACACGGGAATGTCGCGCAGGAGCGGGATGCCCACGCTGTGATGTTCATCCTGGTTGCGGCTGTAGCCACCGACCAACAGGCTATAGCCCACGGGCACGCGCGCTTCCGTACTTATCTGCGTGTTATTCACCATTGGCAGGCTGTCGACATTTTCGGTTTTACCCTCAGAGTTGAGAGGCAGACCGCCATCCTGAATATTCAGGATCATCTCAATCTCCTGCTGGCGCTGCGCCAGACGCGGCAATACGCTAATCATGGTGCCGTAGGTAATCTTTTCGAGTGACGAGTTACGCTCGCCTACCAGCTTGGCGTAAAAGCTGCTGTTATTATCAAATAGCGCCGGAACATTTTCCTGAGTAAGGATTTCCGGACGTGAAACCACCTGCGCATTGCCTTTTTGCGCAAGTGCGGATACGTCCGCCAGAAAATGAATGCTGTTTTCCGGCGTCAGCGAACTGGTATTAAAAGTCACGCCGGTATTGCCTATTTTTGCCGCACCCTGCCAGCGAATCCCCAGCTCGTTAATATCATCCTTCGAAATATCAATGATCCACAGCGACAGCTGTATCTGCTGTTTAGGGACATCAATTGCGCTGACTAAATCCTCAACAAAACTTACCTGCCTTTCGGAACCCTGAATGAGCAAGCTGTTGGTATCCGAATAGCCGACAATATTGATCGACGATTGGCCGAGGGAATCGGACTCATACTCCCGCTTCGCCGATGACCCCGAATTAAATGAAGGCAGCGGCGGAAAATTTCCCTTTTGCGTGGCCGAAGCGGCCTCAAGCGCGCCTCGCGTATCATTATCTACGGTGATGTTCGCCCCGGCCGGCGCTGAACGTCCGCCACGGTTATCGGCCGAGTTATTCAGCAGCTGGTTCAGCACCGTCGCAACCCCCGGCACGGTGATAGGGCTGTCGCGCTGGGTAAAGGTGCGATCGTTCACAAAAGTGTTTTTAAGCTTGATCACGCGGATCGTGTTTTCACCCGTTCCGGGACGGGCATAGGTTGCATCAATATACTTTGCAGCCGCCGCGATAAGTTCGACATAGACCGGCGGCCCTGAGACATAAAAAGAGCCAGAGCGCCCGTCTGAACGCAGCGGGAAACGCGCGTCGTACAGCCCTGACGACTTGATGAAGGCCACCAGCCGGTCAAACGGCGCATAGGACAAGCGCACGATGCTGCTTTTGATTTCGCTGGCGTCGTAAACGTACACGGAGCTGCCATCGTCATACCAGATAAGCCCGGTACGTGAAGCTAAGGTATTTAACAGCTCCTTCGGCTTGCTAAGATCGAAATTTCCTGACACCCGCTTTTTGGCCGCCTCCGTACTGACAACAAAGGGTTTATTCAGCGCGCCACCGATCACAAAAAATAGCTGTTGAACGCTGTTATTACTGGCGACATAGGTATTTTCGTCATCCCGCGAACCGTTACGGACATCGACCGTGCCACCCGAGTAATCCTGGGTATCCAACAATGCGCCGACCGCCGAATTACAGCTCAATACTCCCAGCAATAAATACGGCAGATAGCGGACCGGCAGTTTCGCAACCATCTTATTCATGAAGCAAACCTTCCAATTTTTTAAACTCCCTCGGTGTAATGCCAAACAGTGATTTTATTTCACTCGAAAAATGAGACGACGACGCATAGCCGTTATTTCCTGCGATAGCCGCAATTGAGTTATCTTTTTCTATCAACTGCAGGGCACTGTGCGCCGCTCGCCAAAGGCGTAACTGTTTTTTTGGCCCCCGGGTAAAAGCATGGTGGCAAAGCTTCCTGAAATAGGATTCAGATACGCCGTAGATCTTACTGGCATTACCAATCTTATGACTGTCACTCTCTTTATCTTCATTCATTACCTGAGATAACAGAAAATGGGCAATCCAATAGCTTTCGACATTCCTGACAAACGAAAAGAGATTTTCCAGGCGGCGCTCCTGGGGCTTTAATAATGTAAAAATCAACATCCCCATCAGCGATTTGCATTCATCGTCGACTAAAATTGCCAGATTCCGCTCGGTGTGCATCAGTAACGAAGTATTTGTCTCCCCCACGCGCGGCTCGGCGTTAACGCTGCGAGATTTAGCCTGATAATCCAGGAATGAAAACAGCGTGGTGGCCTGTGACATCGACAGTATTTCAACCATCCAGTCACCCCGGAATGCGATCTCCATGTTATCCAGGGTCGATAGCACAATGGGTTGAAGAATATTATTCAGACGATCGTCATAGTTCTCCCGCAGCTCACCTGAGGCAGATACGCTCATAACGGATTCACTATTTAGCGGTCGCGCAAACAATACGCCGTTATTTAAATCGATACATTCGTCACTCACGTAAAGCGGCATTTCCGCATTTGCGCTATCATTTACGCGTTGCCGCATTATGTTTTTCTGATGGCATTGAGTATTGCTAACTAGCATAGTTTTCTCTTACCTCAGTTTGTGTTTAGAAATTATATTTAAGCACTCGATTAAGAACTATCTAATACAGCGCCTCGAAGTGCCGGTGAATTTATCAGAAAATTCTCGTTCGTCAATGCAAGTTGAAAGAGATAAAAAAAGAATAAACATCATAAAAAAAGCTTCAACAAAAAATCAACAAACAACATTGAGTTTAATAATCGGTAGCGCTACAGTGTGCCGTCTTAAAGAGGCAATATCCGTATACCGTCAAATAAATTCATCGCGAATGGAAAAATGTTTTTTCATGCGCGAGGCACTTCATTCCTTTTGAAAACGTTTCTATTAAATGGCACGGCTTAGCATGAGGAAGTTGTAGTGCAGATTAAAATAAAATCGCACGGGCCCTGCTCGCTCGATTGCTTGTTTTACATTATTAATGGCCCTTTCTATGAACAGCGACATGAACGAATTAAACGATGATATGCCTGTACCAGAGGCACTGAAAAAATTCACCCTGAAGGTGCTGTTTGGACCCATGTTTGGCTGTGAACTCCACCTGCCAGCAGACGATTACTTTCTCATCATCAACCCGGGGCTTGCACTCCAGGATAACGCCACGGGAACGATGTCGCCCGGAGAGCATGCCGCAGCCTACACGCAGAATACGCTTTACCTACCCTGTGATATGCCGTCACCCAACATTATCCTGCGTTTGTCGGCGCTTTTCCGAGATGAAGATTCGGAAGAAGGATATCGTCTTGAAGTACAGGGGGTGGAGAGAAGTTACCCCGCGCTGCTGAAAGAAAATGAAGTTTTCGTGCATGAGCACATCCGCTTTGCCATCAAACGTAGCGAAGATGACTGGCCTGAAGAGATTAAAAACTTCAATCTTCCCCCGGCCCTCGATGCTGAATTCAGCGAACAGGAAAAGCTGGAAGAGTTTAATGCTAAAAAAAATCATGCTCTCGTTTTCGGTTCAATCATTCTCTTATTTCTTGTGATTACCGCAGGCGTTATCTGGTATAAAAAACTGGAAAGCGATCGGCAGGTTTTAACATTAAATGAAGCGCTGGCGGGCGCACCGATGCCTGTGGATATTGTTCGTGGCCGTGATAATAATCTTATCTACGTTCTTATCCAGAACTTTCAGGCAATGGAATGGACGCGGGAAGCGCTCTTCAAATTGCAGGGCAAGGACAGCGTGGTTCCCGTTTGGTTAACGCAGCAAAGAAATGACGTCATTTCGCAGCTGGCGAATGCGGGTTACCCCGTTTTACAAATTGACTATTCCAAACCTCAGCACCCGACAATTGCACTTTACAGAGGATTAACCCTACAGGAAGAAAAAAACTTCAAGGCTATTGTTTTACAAAAAATCCCTTTTGCTCTCGACATCAAAGTCCTGGTAAAAACTAAAGCTCAGTTATTACAGGAAGCTCGCCAGGGCCTGGATCGTTTACACATTTACTACCGGCAAATCAATTCCACTAGCGGTTATGCTTTGGTGGTTCGTGATGCCCTGAGCGACAGCGCTCTACGTTCTTTGCAGCATTTCATTAAACAGTTCAATCACCAATGGGGAAACCGCGTGATTAATTTTTCAATTAATCTCGACGAAAACTGGTTACAGGATAAGTCATACGTTGACTCTTCTAATGGCTATCTGTTTTTGAACCCTCGTCATTGGTACTTTCCCCTAAAACAAGGAGACTTAAATGGCTGACACAAACGCGCCTACCGTGGATAGCAATGGCTATTATCTGGATGAAGTATCTGCTGGCTTCGAAGCAGGTGCTAAAGACATGATGGAACAATTAAAGACGGCTGAAGCTGAATTGAAAGCCGACCCGTCTGACCCAGCCGTATTGGCCAACTATCAGTCGAAGCTACAGCAATACACGCTGTTTCGTAACGCCCAGACAAGTACCGTAAAAGCCTATAAGGATATTGGCGCGGCCATTATTCAAAACTTCCGTTAATTAACCCGGGTACGTGTCGCTCTCGTACCCTTTTCTACCGTGGAGTAATTATGAGTCAATTTAATGAAGCCCTGTCGGCATTAACCCGGCTCTCGCCAAATACCATCAACCCCGAAGATAACCTATCCGTAAGCGTTCACGATCGAAATTTTAATAATTTAGTGTCCAGCACCTTTACTAAAGTCAGCGAAACCGACGCGCAGTTTAAAAATGTGATTAATACCCTTAGCCAATCTCCGCATTACACCAGCAATCCGGAAAAGCTACAGATGCTACAAAACTATATCGGTGAATACAGTAACTACGTTTCCCTGGTGAGTACTCTCGCACGTAAGGCGGTGAGCACCATAGAAACCCTGGAAAAATCGCAATAATGATGAACAAATATTCACGCGTCCTCGCTGCCGTGCTGTTAACTTTTATGCTTAGCGCCTGTAATGACGAGAACCTACTCTTCAACCTTACCCAGGAGCAGGCCAACCAGGTTCTGGCTATTCTGCAGCAGCATAATATTTCAGCGAAAAAGGACGGCAATCTTAAGGCTGGCTACACCGTCTCGGTCGGGGAGTCTGAAAGTACCGCCGCGCTGTCTATCATTAATCAGTACCAGCTGCCGTGGGCCGCTGACGTTCAGATCGGGCAGGCTTTTCCGGAAAGCTCTCTGGTTGCTTCACCCAACGCCGAGCAGGCTCGCGTACTCTCATTACAGGAGCAGCGGCTTGAGCAATCGCTGCGCATGATAGCTCAGGTGGTTAACGCGCGCGTTCACGTCAGCTATCCCCCCTTTAATAACGATACGAGCGGAAAAAAAGCCACCGGCCACGTCGGCGTGCTTATTTCCTATAAAGGCGAGATTGACGATAATTTGTTTATCTCGCAGATCAAAACGTTAATCAAAAATAGTTTCGATGACGTGCGCTACGAGAATATTTCGGTGGTTCTGTTCCCCGCCCCGGTTATCCAGTACGTTGCGCCGACCAAAGTACCTGCCAGCATCCCTGCCCTGTGGATTATCCTCTTTTCCGCTATGGCTTTGTGCGCAGCCGGCACGGCGGGCTTCATGCTCTATAAGCTTAGCCGCCGCCCGCCTTCAGCCCAGGATAACCCTGCCGAACCGATTGAAGACGAGGCCGCAAAACCATGAGAGTCGGAGATCCGCGCATAATGTCCATTTTATACGCTCCGGCAAGCTACACGCATCGCAGCCACCTGCCGGAGATATTCCGGGCGAGTGAAATCCGAGAGGACAGGCTACTTAATTTCTGGCTGCTGAGGCACGGCAAACTCTCTGACCTACCCGCACGCTGGCAGCCCGACGAAGCCACCTGTTCGCTATTGCTTTCACACTGGCATCTGATCCCCCTTGCTGCACATTTGATTGGTGGCTATCTGCAGCGGAACAGGCTGCCTGAAATGGGCGCGGTGCTGATGTCTGATCCGCGTCTGCTGGCCTTTATCTCTTTGCCGCTGCTTCACGAGGTAACGCTTGATGAAGGCGAAATCCCGTTTGATACCGCTTCCTGCGGCGCAACGTTCCTTCTGGGGCAGTTCCCGGGGTTACCTGCCGCGCTGCGAGAGCGTCTGATGCTGCACTTTCCTTCCGGCATGGCGCTTGCGCAATTCGCGGCCCCCAAAACGCTAAACCACATTAATTTGCTACGAATGGCCTTCACCTATGCGCACCATTACTATTGATGAGTTACCCGAAGATCTGCACCGCCTGACGGTGATTAAATCTTCTGAGCGAACCCGCCATCAGCGGATGGCCGTGGCGCTGGAACGTACCCTGAATCGCTGCAGTGAAATTCATGCCGAGTATGAGTTACAGACGGTCAGGCTGCGTGAAAACTGTGAGAGGCAAGCGTTCCAGACCGGCTTTGAGCTATTTTTCTCGCAGCTGGTGACGCTGATTGACGAGTATCAGCGCCAGCAGCAAAAGCGGCAGGAGGTTTATCGCCAGCAGATCGCCACGGCGCTCAACCAGTCCCTACACGATCCGACGATCGTTGAGCGCATTATCCACCACCTTCAGGAACAGTGTGGGCATCAGAAAGCGCTGCGCATCATTATTCCCCGAGCGGTAAAGCTGCCGGACGGCGCGGACATCTCGAACTACATGTATACCGATGATAATCACATCACCGTGCAAAATGACATGGATGCGGTGCGCTTTCCTAGTGAAACGCTTTGCCGCACGTGGCTACAGCAGGCGGATGAAAAGACCGCCGGTTTTAATGAAACCATCAACAACCTGACGCCCGACATGCTTCGCAATCTGGCTGGGAAACTCATCGCTATGAGCCAGCGAATGCCTTCAGAAACCGTTAACTCAGATAAGGATGAAAACAATGAGTAGCATCAACAGTGTTGCCTCTTCCTCGCCGTACGTTAAAGACGTTGAATCGTCGGATGAGAGCTTCAACGATAAAGTGCTCCACTATTTCCAGCAGAATAAGCCCGACGACAAGCTGAGCGTTATGATGGATCAAATGCGGGCACTTTCCCCCGATAAGAACGTATCGATGCATCAATTGAACGAAGCGCTGCTCTACTCCGATACCTATTTGCGCAATACCGATGAGTACAAAGATTATGCGAATAACGTGCTGGACAAGCGCACCTTCCAGCTGCTCGGCGTGAATATGTTTTTTAATAATATGATGTATAAGAGCTTTACCGAGACCGACAGCGATCCGTCGTTATAACCTTCTCCGCCATTAATCCCGGCAGTGTGCCGGGCATACAAATCATGAAAATAAAATCATTTACGCCCGTTGCTCTAACCTTATCTTTTTTGTTCTCCCCTTTTGCTACAGCACAAAAGGTTGATTGCATTGTCGAAGCCGCGCAGTGCTTCCAGATTAACCCCCTGCTGATTAAGGCTATTATTTGGCAAGAGTCCAGAAACCGTCAGCAGGCAATGAACCGCAATACAAATAGCACCGTTGATGTTGGCATTATGCAAATTAACACGGTGCATTTTAAGGCCTTAAAGTCCCTGGGCATTGATGAAGCTTTGTTGCGAGAGAATAGCTGCGCGAATGTTTTTTCAGGTGCCTGGGTGCTCAAGCAAAGTATTGAGCGCTATGGCTATACGTGGGATGGAATCGGTAACTATCATTCTAAGACGCCGGTGCATCATGACAGGTATGTCAAAAAAATCATTTCCCTAATTGCACACCAAACGGCGGTCATTGATAAAATAGAAGTGGCCAGACAAGAAGGCATCCGCGAGCGTTTTGTCTGTCGATAAACGAGGAGTAAGAAATAACGCAAGCATCTTGCTTGCGTTTTGGCATCAGAATGACGAGGCCGCAAAGTCGATAAGCTTCAACAGGTAAGCGACTAAAAACCACTAAAGAAAAGTTCATTGCGCTGTTTAATTGTTGTCTACTAATAAATTCTCAAAAAATAATATCTAACGTTATTAATTATTTTGACGGTATATCTTGCAGCGTGACGCATTGAGCGCTTAACACATTCGCCTTAGGGTGGCAGATTGCTCCTTCAGCCGTGTTGCAACAGTACAAAAAATTATTGCCTACCGGCGGGACGAGGTTAGCTAATGGCATCTGGCCAATATCATTATGATTTTTAATAAAATCCAACGGGTTACTTCTTGCCGTCATGGCAACAAAAATGAGACTAAAAAAAAGCGCAGCTACTGCACTTAAAAATAACGTCTGCGGTGAAAACTTCTTTCTGTCAGGTACCGCTCTGGGAGCGGAATAAGGGATGACCGACATCGAATTAGCACTCACGGGAATGACGTTAATCATCGACTGGGTTGAAAAGGAAACGTTATCTACTTCGATGTTTCCAGGAAAAGAAGACTCAAAGCCAGGTTTATCGGGTTCTGTTTCAGGCTCCTCCCAGCAGGGCTCGGCCGAGAGTTGATACCCCAACTTTGGGATAGTGACAATAATACTCTTCGCATCATCCCCCAGGCTTACTCTTAAAGAACGGATCATCTGTGCAATACTTTGCGAAGTCACATAACCGCCCCCCCATACTTCAGCAAGAAATTCAGCCTGAGAAACCGGCTCAGGGTATTTTGCGCAAAGTAATGCAAGCACATCTGACTGCTTTTTCCTTAATTGTAAAACGGTATCGTCTTGTTGCAGCGTTCTGGATTTTGGATTAAATGTGAAATTAAGAAAGTAAATTTTTCCTGCATTTACTACGCATTTTTTCATTTTAAATCCCTCTGGCGTTTAGCTTTATGAGTGAAGGTACCTTCAGGAAAACGCATGAGTGAATATCTCAATCCATGATCTTAAATATCTCCTGCCAAATTTTCAGATGACAAAAATCCAACTTATTGATAACTTTAGTTTAACAAATTAGCGGGGAATAATGTCTTCTTTATCACGATGTAGACAACAGAATTGATCTCGATGCGAATTTACTGTGAATGCAATAATACAGTACCATTCAAATCATAACATGTGAAATTGTTTTCAACGATCGATGTATATTGGTCAATAGCCAAAACAAATCACTCAGTTTATTTTTAGGAACATATTTTTAGTCAGTTCATCCTTATAAGAAGAATTGGAAAAGGACGTCCCTGTCGCCACTGAAAGTAATGTCCTCACGCTACATGAATATTTACTTTTTCCTGGATGATAACTAACAATATGAATACGTGTTATGAGAAGGGAATACTTAATACACCCTCTTTTTTGCAGGCAGAAACATAACACGCGCGGGTAAGGCGCTCTATCAAAAAACGCCTCAAGCGATCCTACTGCTGGGTGATGATCAATGTTGCCGAGGCATTAAAAGCACCTGTTTTTATATCTTCATAACTGACCGAGGTAGGTTTGACTGGCGTAAAACTCAGTGGCACCGAAATACTGCCATTGACCACGCTGAGCTGCTGCGTGTTACCGTTGGTAACGATATTCCCGTTCCAGCGCATGACGACCCCGAGATTATTGTTACTGGTAGTAATGGCATTATTATTCCAGGAGGTAGGAGTTGTGTTCATCTTTACCTCAAAATCAACTTCATGGGTGACATCACAGGTTATGTTGAGGCTTTTTTCCACCGTCTGTGCGGAAGTCCCGGAGCTTTGAATCTCACTTCTTTCAAGCTCTCCCAGTTCAACTAACAACGTCTCTCCGGAGAGGATTTTGCAGGTTGACGTGTTTATATCTACATCGTTCGCCGCAATGAAATACCAGGTGTAATAGTTTTGCGCACCGTGGTTATTTCTCTGGATAAACTTAATTTGCGCAAGCCTGTCTCCCCGCCTGATCTGCAACGACTTACCCATGCTGGTTAGCTCGAAATAAAGCTCTACGGGTAAGCTTTTCGTTTCCTGGGCATTGAGACTAAAGATCTCAACTTCGGGTACAGGCTCAGGATAAACCTTTCCAGAAATGATAACGCCGCCCTTAAGATCCTTGAAGATGGCGGAATTGAGGCTCACTCCGTTACTGGCAAGCCACATGGAATCGACCCAACCGCCGTCTACAGAGTCGTTTTTGCAGCTGATCTGCGAACGGAGATCGACAATCTTGTTTCTACCGGTATTGACGTCCGGGCTGACGGTTACGTTAACGTCAGCATCTCCGCCGTTCCAGCCAATGGAATTACACGAGTAGGCCCATGCGCCCTGATGCACCGCCAGCAGCATAATAAATAGGGGTAATTTCATATCTTAATGTGAATCTCCTAGGGATAATTAAGCTCGAATGTCGCCAGCGCCTCAAATGCTCCACGGCGTAAGGTATGTGCAGCCAGCGCGGAAGGTTCTCCAATAACGTAACCGTACAGCACAAGATCGTTGGTTCCGGCGGCGAGCGTAAAAGCGGGCACGGTCTTATTGAGCGGCAAGGGTGTGCCGTCCTTCTGCTCCAGGCCAAGCGCGATGCCGCTGGCGGCCGAGTTGCTAAGCGCCAGAAAACCCGGCAATTCCTTGCTCTGCGTCCCTTTAAACGTGACCTCTACCTGATTACCCAGGCTCAGATCGCACTCCAGCAACCTGAGGGTGAAGGGCTGCGCGTGGGTGCGGGTGTTAAGGTATAAATAGGTATCGATTACCGTGCCGAAATCCAACGTAATATCCGTCGTATTCGGGTCCAGCTCGCAGGGATCGGCCACCAGCGTCCCGTCAAATTTCAGGTTGTCGCCGGTGGCTTTCAGGCCACCGTTTCCTGCCGCCGCGTGCCCGGCTAAAGCCATCATTAACAACAGCATGCCCGCGCTGCGTCCGGCTAACGTTCTACTCCCCATTTCTGCTCCTCATAAATACTCGGCCAGCAGCGTTGCCGTAGCGGAAAACGCCCCTTCGCCCAGCTCATCGATGCCGGGGTCTTTTACCGGCACGGCCTCAAGCGTGGGCGGATGCTGATAAAGGATGTCGAGGGGTTTGTTAATCTCCATCGGCTGACCGTTCTGTTTAATCTGGATCCCCAACCCGCGGATATTGGTGGCGAGCGCGCTGCGGTCAAAGGACGTTGCGCTGCCGTTTACCGCAAGGGTCAGACGCCACGCGGGGTCAACGTCGTCACAAATCAGCTGCCAGGCGATAGCCTGCTGGTAACGCACCCCGTCAACCTTATGGATGCCAACATTGTCAAAGTGGATGTTTACATCACCATCGTTATTGATGTGGCACGGATGGATCCTCAGCGTACCGTGAAAGGATATGTCGTTGCTGTCGCCGGTTGCTGCGGCATGCGCCGACGTGAGCTGAACGCCTGGCCCGGACAGCAGCAGCGCCAGCGCCAGGCTTCTTGCGCAGCCGCCGTAAACTTTGTTCTTCACCCTGATTGCCTCAGTTATAAGCCACTTTTAACGTGGCGCTGGCGTTGAATGCCTGTCCGTCCTGAAAACGCGCGCCGCTCTGTTTTTCCAGCACGGCGTACAGCGAAGGCTGGCTGGCGTTATCGAAGTTGAACCATTGGTTTACCGGCAGCGTTTCGCTTCCTTTAAGCAGTTTGATGCCAAGCCCGCTGGCATCGGTTTTTAGCTGTTGCCCATCAAAGCTGGCAGCGCTACCGGCAATCTGCATTTGCAGCGTTTTACCGTCCGGATCGCCTTTGCAGGTCACCTGATAGGGAACGGGCTGTTTATAGGCCTCACCAATAATTTCATTGATATAGACGTCCCCGAATTCCACCTTAATCGGGTCAGACCCGCTAAAAGTACAGGATGCGGTCGCCACCACCGTGCCGGTAATGCGAACATCTAAATTACTGGAGCCCGCCGCTGCCGCATCATCCGCCAGCAGCATTCCCGTCATTGCGAACAGGGCGATGGCTCTCCATCGGGCAAATATCATCTTTGGATCCTTAGTCATAATTCAGCCTGAAGCCGACCGTCGCCTGCCATGTCCCCGCCGTTAACGGGGCCGGAGTGCGTTCGGGCTGCACGTAGTAGACCAGCGCATCATTGGTCGGGGTGACAAACTGCGGCAGCGTACGCTCGCCTAACCGCACGTCACGCCGGGCGCTGTCGGCGATCCTCAAGCCCAGCCCGGTGAGGCCGTTCACCTGCACCAGCTCGGGGCTGTCGGCATCCGCGGGGGCCAAAAAAGTCACGCTGACGGCCGGCTGAAGCGGATCCCAGCTGCTGTTCCCGCTCCGCGTATTGAGCATCTCTGACCCGCTGCGCACGCAGTCACGTAACCTCAGCGTAAAGGCTACCGGCTCACCGCGATCGCCCGGGTTTCGCAGCGCCTCGGTCGACGTGTTGCCGAGACTGACTTCCTGAGTTTGAGAAGTCATGTCGAGGCGGCATGCCCCCTCGACAAAATCGCCCGAAACATGCAGTGCCCCGTTTACGCCTTCAACGTTCCAGTTGTCGGGCAGCGCCCAGGCCGTCGGCGGCAGCACCAGCGCCAAAGCCAGGGCGCTGGCAGCGCGGCTGCACCCTGCCAGAACGTGGTCATTCCACCTGTTTTGCTTCTCCATCAGCCTCACCCGGCTTTACTCCCGGTGACCCGGCAAACGTTGCCCGCGCAGTTGAAGATAAGCTTCGGTCGCCCGCCGTAGTCGTTAATCCATGCCAGCATCGGTTTCTGTCCCAGCGTCGATGCCTTGATGTTCAGCAAAGCGTCTGAACGAGGGGCAACCATCACCGGATCGAAACCTGCAATCGGAGGGCTGTCCGGGCGTTCGTATGCCCCGGCCAGGGTCACGTAATAGGGGCCGGGATTAATAACGCGGTATTTATCCCCTTCTCGCTTAAGCGTAATTTTTTCCTGCCACACGCTTTCGCCTTCGGATCTATTGATTTCAATGGATTCCGGCCGGTAGAACAGCTTGATTCGCGTCTGCAGGGCAATCTGCAGGGTATTGGCTTTCGTGCTTTTGGGCGGGATTTCACGCAGATTAAAGTAAAACAGCGACTCTCTATCCTGAGGCAGCGTGCTGGCATTGCCCATCAGCTGCAGTTTCACCTGGCCTTTTGCCAACGGCTCTACCCGCTGTAGCGGCGGAAGCGCGGTCAGAGGCTGGGTGATTTTGTTACCCTGCTCATCTTCTACCCATGCCTGGGCCAGATAGGGCAACATTTTATTCTGGTTGGTGATATTTAAACTGATCGATTTATTTGCACCGTTAAAGACGGCACGCGTACGGTCAAGAGCAATGGCCGCCGTCGCGCTTTGGCTGATCAGTACGGCAATCAGGGCGGTGGAGGTCATCGTCAAATAAGAATAGTTTTTCATCAATTGAAACTCGCTTTGCAGGATGTCGCCGTGCCGTCTTGCGCGGCGACCGAAGTGTCATTCACGCTTTTGCCTGATAGCAGGAGGCTTAAGCCCGTACGCTTTGGCACAGCAGCATGAGATTATCGGGATCTTTGGGTAAGGGTTTCGGCAGACTCAGCTCGCACTGGGTTTTCCCGTCCCATACCACGCGCATCGCTTCTCCGGCATTCATTCCGGTTAGCCAAACCTGGCCGCCATCGTTAACGATCCCAGCCTGATGACCGCCAAGCCCCATCACTACAGCACCAAACGGCGGCGTAGTGCCGTCCGCAAGACGGACGGTGACCATCGCTTTTTCCCCGGCGATAACGCCGAAGCGACGCAGACCGATCGCGCCTTCGGTCAGGGTGCCCTGCACCACCGAGCGCGTAGCCTCAACGTCATCCGCCAGCTTGTTAACGTCCACGCTCACGCTGCTTCGGTAGTAGCTGCTGATGTCCGAGACGACGGCTTTGCCAAACCGGTTAGTCTCGGTAACGCCACCGTATCCCCGCACCGGAACGCCGCTGACGCCCGAGGTATCGACCATCATTCGCGTCCCCCCCATTGTGCTTACACGGTGTAACGCAACGCCTTCCGCGGTGCCGGTTATGCCGCCCTGAGCAGAAAGGCCGACGGAGTGATAGCGGCTACCTTCGTAGCTGGTGTTGACGCTCATCTCCGCGCTGTTCCCCTGATGGGTGAAGTAACCGCTGCCAACCGCATTGCCTCTGCTGCCCGCTCCGGCCTTGACCCGATAGCTGTTATTGCTATCGAGGCGGTCGAAATACCCCACCGTAGTGCTATTACCCGTGCTGCCCGCCTGGCTGTCGAAATTCAACGTGCTGCTATTACCCCACGGCAATGACAGGCTGAGATACATGCCGTCATCGCTGGTGTTGTTATAAAGCGTTCGATAGGCCGACAGGTTGAGGCTGACGTTTTTAAAACGCCAGGCATCGAAATAGCGCGACAGAGAGAGGTTGTAACTATCGTTATCCGGGCGGTTCCAGTAGGTTTGGTGGCTATAGTTCGCATAGGCACTCAGGCCCAGACTGCGGAACTGCTTATTGAAAGCGATGGTGTACAACTCTTTACTGTTGTTACCGACGATGCCGTGATAGCGCACGTTCAGATATTCGCTCATGCTCATAAAGTCGCGCTGGGAAAAGCGATAGCCCGCAAAGGTGACCTGGCTGTCGTATTCGTCAAAACGTTTGGAATAGCTAAGACGCCACGAGCCGCCCGTTTTGGTGTTGTCCCCTGGCAGTTCCGCATGGGACTGGGTGACGTCAAATGAAAGCGCCCCTAACGCCAGCAAATCGCGGCCAATCCCTGCCGCCAGCGCGTGATAGTCGTCGGCCAGCAGGCTACCGCCGTACAATGACCAACCGTTATTCACCCCCCAGGAGAATTCGCCGGTGGCAAACCCCGGCCCCTGGCTATCGTGCCGGTAATCTGAAGGTTTACCGAAGGCGAGTTTGTAACGCACGCTGCCCGGGCGTGTAAGATAGGGAATGCTTGCCGTATCCACCTGAAAACTGTGCGAAGTGCCATCCTGCTCCTGAACCTTCACATCCAGCGTGCCCGAAACGGCGGTGTTCAAATCCTGAATCCGAAACGGCCCTGCGGCGACCGTGGTTTCATGAATAACCCTTCCCTGCTGGCTCACGGTCACTTTGGCGTTGGTTTTTGCCACGCCGACGACCTCCGGCGCGTAGCCGCGCAGGTTTGGTGGCAGCATATTGTCATCAGACTCCATGCTGGTTCCGGTGTAGCGGAAACTGTCGAACATGCCGGAATTGAGGTAGTTCTCACCGAGCATCAGCTTCGATTTTAACGAGGGGATCGCCCGCCAGGCGTAGTAGCGGCTCCACTGCCAGTCACGCTGCGTGTTGTTCATGGCGCCACGGGTATGGTTGTACTGCCCCTGCCAGTCGGCGCGAAAACGCCATGCCCCCAGGTTAAACCCCGTGGTTCCGTTGCCGCTAAGCGACTGGACATCCCTGCGGCTCGCGCCGGTAAAACGCGACGACTGTCCGTTAAGGTTGTAATCAAAAATGCCCCCGGCAATACCGTCATCCCAGCGAGCGGGCGGATCCCAGTTGTCGGCGGTATATTCCAGATACGCCTGGGGAACGTTCAGGTAGAGCGCGCTTTCGCCCAGATCTGCCCGCGCGGTTACCCCCGGCAGGCTCGCGGTATCCAGACATTGCCCGCTGTGCCACCACTTGAGATCGCGCAAGGCAGAAGCTTTTAAACCCAGTTGAGCAATGACCTGTGGCGTAAGGCACACCTGGCTGCCCTGAGGATCGTTGTCAGGTTTAATAAACGCTAACGTTTGCTCCGGCAGCTCGGCTTTGTTCAGACGGATAACCATCTGATACTTACCCGGCATGATGTACCCTGCCTGAGAAAACTGGCTAAGGTCGATGTGTGAACGGTCACTAATATCCAGGACATCCGTGTTGAATTCTATTGCCTCTGCCGCGTATCCCTTTGCCCCCTGAAAAGCCAGCGCCACCATCAGCGCTACAGGACAACGGCGCAGCCCTGCGCCGGCGTGATTTAAAACCTGCCTCATCAAAAGTAATCCAGTTTAAAACGCACGGTAGTGGAGTAAGCCCCGGCCCGTAGTTTTTGATGGTTGCCCACCAAACGTAGTGAGTAATCAAGGCGCATAGCACCGGGCTGCAGCAGGCCCGCCTGCGAAGCAATGCCGGGCTGCATACGGTTTCCGGTGGCATCGGAAATCTCTAACCCGATACCTCGAGCGCCACCGTGGAGAGCAAACAGCTCGCCGTCGGTAACGGGACCATCAAAGGTCACCATGAAATGCGACCAGTCCTGCTGGTTAGGAATCAGCTGCTCAAAAGCGCAATTTTCCAGATGAATACTGAATGGCTTAGAAGGGCCAGCACCGTCACGGATGACCTGTTCCAGTGGGATAGTCATCAGATCGATCACCTGTTCCCGGCTGGCCACGGCGATCGCGCAGGGCGTGTCGACGATCGACCCCTGCATGCTTACCTTTCCATGCCCCTGATTCGCCGCATCCTTCGCCAGCGCGCCTGAAGCGGCCAGGGATAGCACAAGCCACACCAGCAGGGAGGGCACTACAAACGAAGCACTGCTATTCATAGGTATCTCACAAACGAAAACCGTATAGAAAAACGCAGAAGGCCTGCTGCGTGCTTACTGATAGGCCAGAGTAAAATTGGCAACCGAGGTGAAGGAACCCGGCACGACCGCTGTGCTCCCGCCGTTTCCTTTGAGGTAGGCGGAGTAGGTCAGCGTGTTATCACCCTGCTGAGTTTTTGTCGCGGAACTGGCGGTACCAAGCGGAATGTTGGTGCCCTCACCGTTGGTAATACCGATAGCCGCCCCGCTGGCGCTGCTGCCGACAATCGCCAGATAGCCGGGCTGAGCGCTGGATTCCGGCCCGGTGAAGGTAATGGTGACGGTTTTATCCGTAAGCCCCGAGAGGTCGCAGCTTTCCAGTTTGATATCAAACGGCCGCGGGTTGGACTTTCCGCCGTTGAGCAGAGATTTATTGGAGATTTCGCCCAAATCGACGGTCTGCTCAATGGTTTCAGGGGTAATTGAACATGGGGCATCAATAATACTGCCGGTAAACTTAACCGTGCCGTGGCCCTGATCGCCTGCCTGTGCCTGGCCTGCCAGTACGGCAGCCCCCATACCAAAGGCCCAAACCAATTTGGTTAATTGCATTTACTCATTCCTTTATAAGTTTCTTACTAGCGTTATTCACAAGAAGCCTCGCTGCCGCGACTGCGCAACGGGAATAATCTAATTTACGTGAGCGTTTTAATAACTGATATCAAAAACCGCCTCAATTCCACCTACGAGCGAAATATATAAAAAGCGTTTTTTAGAAGAAATTTTCCGGAAGGGGCTATACGATTTATCACATTGCTAAATTACCTACTAAATCGACACTCGGAACTAAATCATGTCTAACTCATTAAGCGTACGCGACCAAAACAGCTTTATTTCAGCCTATAAAAACTTACTTAACGACGGTGATAAACGCATTCATAAAGGCGATGTCAACACGCTGAACAGAATCCTCAATAAATGCGATAAGGTTGAGGTCGGCCAGCTGCTAATGACAAAAATGGAATCATGTCCAAAAGACCCTGCCGCGTTAAAAGATACTTTCAGCAAGTTATTTGACAAGCTTGAAGCGCAGAATTCCAAAATGCATGACAAGAAAGAAGAGAAGCTTAAAAATATTCAACAGAAGCTTGCTCCGGTGGTGCAGGACATTCACAAAAGTGAAATCAATGCTCACAATGCAAAAATAAACGGCGAGATTAAAGGCCTTACTAACGATCTCCAAAGCATAGCCAGAGATGTTTCTCAGGAAAAAAATGAGATTGCCAAGCTTCAGGAAAACATTGCCAAAGCTGATGCGCAGATTAAAAAACTGGATAATGAGATTAAGCCTCTGGAGAATGCGCTAAAGACTCTCTCACCGGAAGACTTTGCGCTCAAAGATGCCAAGCGCTTAAAAGATACTGAAGCAAAAATCAGTAAGCTCGAGGCCAAACAAAATGCCGAAATCAGTGCATTAAATAAGAAAATTGCCGCGCATGAAAATAGTCGTGCGGTTTTACTCGATTTTGCAAGAAGGCACGGCGTAAGCAGCGCCGAGCAGGATCTTAAAAAAGCTGAGGCTGGCTATATTTATGATAAGCGCGATACGGGCTTTGGCACCACCAGCTGGCGTGAACATCTGGGCAGCGATAAATATGCCATCGATAATTTTGGTTACGTCCGAAAAGAAGGTGCCCATAGTTATTCTGCCACGACTAAAGAACCTAACTCCGCTGGAAAAAATTGGCAACAGCTGGTGAAAAATGTCTTTGAAGCACCGAAAAACATTAAGGCTGTGCAAAAAGAAATATCGCAAACCAAGAGTGATTATCGGAGTTTAATCAGTCAAGTTAAATCTGATAATTCTCTTTCGGCAAAACAGGAGATTGAGCAGCGAATTAATTACAAGCAAGAAGCCATTCGCTCATTAGAAAAGAATAAGGAAATTGCATCAGGCGAAATTAAATCATGCCATGACTATATATCTGTACTGGAAGCCAGGAAGAGCCCGCTCACAGCGAAAATGGACGAGCTTAAGTCCCAGTTAAAACAAGACAGCTAGGTCATTCCGCTTCTCAGAAGCTTAAATCCACGCTCCGGCGTGGATTTTATCCTGACTGCATAAATTCACCTGCAGGCGAACAGGCATACCACTAAAAGGAACTTTATGTTAGCGCTAAAAAATCGGCTTAACGACAAGTATTATAACTGGGCAAAAAGCGTTACCTTCACGCCGGGTCAGGTTACGCTGCTGAGCTTCGCCATGATAGTGACCGGTATGGTGGGCGGCATTTATTGGCTATATCTGGTAGCGGAATCCTTTCTTTAAGCGCGCTTGATTTTTATCACCCGCAGTGCGCACCTGTTATTAGGTTTACAAAATTTCAGCATCCACGCCACGGCGTGGATTTTGTGCCTGATTAACCTTCATAAATACGACAAAAGCATCGTTCCAACCGGGTTTAAAGCGTATATTTATCAGACTGTAACTCTCCTCGGCAGCCTGATGATGGTGTTCATCTGACCCCTGCCGCTTCTGCTTTATCAAGCTAATAATAAAGAGGCCGTAAATGATCGTCTCTGTGTTCGCCATTAATAAGCTTCCTGGTCACGCCCTCCTGCTCGCGTTTCTCACTGCCCTTTCGCTAAGCTCTACGACGGCTAACGCAGCCGACACCCCATCTCCCGGCTATCGGCTAGAAAAGGTCGTTATCCTCAGCCGCCACGGCGTGCGTTCGCCGACCAAAATGACTCCATTGATGCGCGACGTTACGCCCAACGCCTGGCCCGAATGGCCGGTAAAGCTTGGCTATATCACGCCGCGTGGCGAGCGCTTAGTCAGCCTGATGGGCGGGTTTTATCGCGCGCGGTTCCAACAGCAGGGGCTTCTGGAAAAAGGTCTGTGTCCGACGCCGGGTTCGGTTTACGTCTGGGCAGATGTGGATGAGCGCACGCGTAAAACCGGCGAGGCGTTTCTTGCAGGCTTCGCTCCCGGCTGCAGTTTAACCGTCCATCATCAGCAGGACGTTAAGCAGGTTGACCCTCTTTTTCATCCGCTGAAAGCCGGTATCTGCAAGATGGATTCGGCACGGATCCAGAAGGCGGTTGAACAGCAGGCCGGTGCGCCCGTTGATAAGCTGAACCAGCAGTATCTTCCTTCCCTGGCGCTAATGAGCCGCGTGCTGGATTTCCCGAAATCGGCCTGGTGTCAGAAGCAGACAGGCGATGAAACCTGTGATTTCGCCCGGGGGATGCCGAGCAGGCTGTCGATTAAAGACGGCGGCAGCAAAATTGCGCTCGAGGGTGCGGTTGGGCTTTCGTCAACGCTCGCAGAAATTTTCCTCCTCGAACACGCGCAGGGCATGACGAAGGCGGCGTGGGGAAATATTCAAACGGATGCAGAGTGGACGACCCTGCTAAAGCTGCATAACGCGCAGTTTAACCTGATGTCGCGCACGCCTTATATTGCCAGACACAACGGTACGCCGCTGCTGCAAAGCGTCGCAAGCGCCCTTGAACCCACGGCCACCGTAGGCAATTTCCCGGGGATGGATGCCAACAACAACGTTCTGTTTATCGCGGGACACGACACCAATATCGCCAACATCTCCGGCATGCTGGGCGTCAGCTGGACGCTTCCGGAGCAGCCGGACAATACGCCGCCCGGCGGCGCGCTGGTCTTCGAGCGCCTGGCCGATAAAACGGGTCAACGCTATGTCAGTCTTAAAATGATGTATCAGACGCTGGCGCAGCTGCGTAATGAAACGCCGCTAAGTTTGAAAGAACCGGCGGGAATATTGCCGCTAAAAATACCGGGATGCAGGGACCAAACCCCCGAGGGATATTGCCCGCTGGCGACGTTTACGCGCCTGGTGAGTGAGAGTGTCGAAAAGGATTGTCAGCTGCAATAAAAAAATACCGGCCCCTAAAAGTTCAGGGGCCGGTATTAAACGTGCTTAGAGGTAACGTTGATCTTCCGTCAGCTCGTGACGTTTGGTATGGCTGCCTACTTTACCCATCACCCCGGCGATGACCGCCTCGATAATCAGCATAAAGAACGCAAACCAGCTGGCTTTAGCCGCCGCGGCAGCAGCCTTCTCGCCCGCTTCACGCGCTTTTTGTTCAGCCTGTTTTTTCAGCTCTTCATATTTTGCCCGCGCGTCCTGATAGCTTTTCTCAGTTTGCGCGACGATCTGATCGGCTTCCGCATCCGTTTTACCGGTGCGGGACATGATGATATTTTTCAGCGCCTGCCGATCCGAATCCTGGAAGGTCGCGTCATTTCTTTCCGTCAGTCCTTTAATAAACCCGGCGATATCGCTATTGCCGTTCTGGGTATTCCCCGCGTTTGGCTGGGTTAAATTCGTTTCCAGCTCGCGCTGAAGGCTGCCCAGGTTGATATTATTTTCATTCAGCTTCTCTTTTACCATATCGGTAACCGGCGGTGCGGCGGCGGAAATACCGCTCCCGGCCGCCTGCAGGCCTGAACCCAATACGTTAAATACGCCCATCATTGCGCCGTTGGCGACAACAAACATAAATAAAGTACACAGCAGAGTGTTCACGCCAAACATTAATACGCCGTGCAGCATGCCTTCACGACGGGCAACCCAGCCGCTGATGTAACCACCTGCCGCAATGGAAATCAGCATACTCAGGCCCGTCCAGATGGCCGCCCCCGTACCGATGCCATCAAGCGGATTTTGCTCCTTCAAAGGATCAATCGTGCTCAGGCCAATTGCCGTGCCGAGAATAATCAGCAGCAAATAGACCACCATAGAGATAACCACGCCTGCAAAAACGGCGCTCCAGCAAAGCGTTCTTAGGTGCAGGCGTCGAGCCGGCAGGTATCCATCAACATCGTCATTACGATTTGTGGTTTGATAATCGACCATTATTAATTCCCCATATTTAAGGAGGTTAATGAAACCGCAGACAGGGATAAACAAAGTAAAAGGCCACAGACAATTCATTCGTGTAACACTATTAAAAGTAGTCTGAAATGCGCTAACTAACCATAAAACAGCCGTTTTTATAGTTAATACTTTTATTAAATGGCGTTACGGAAGAATATAGTCAATATATAACAATGGTTAATGAGTAACGTGCGGCTGTCTCACGCGTCCGAACATTTATTCCAGAAACGGCCCGCCCGTTGTTCGAAATGAAAAAATCCACGCCGGAGCGTGGATCTTTAAATGCTGAGTTACTAACGGCGAAAATTTACTTCGCCAGATGATTCGCGATGGCGTTAAACATGAGGGAGGCTTCAAGCGGCTGCGCGCTGAATGACGGCTCGGCCTTCGGCCAGGTTGACCACTGCACGATGACCAGCTTTTCCTTTTGGTTCACCACGATCATCTGCCCGAAAATGCCCAGCGCCCACATCGTGTCTTTGCTCTCAAGGCCGTGTTTCGGCCCCACGTCGCCCGCGTTTGCCGGAACGCTGTTGTTCCACCATTCGTAGCCGTAGCTGCCGTCAGGATGAGCGGCGGTAACGGAATTTGCGGCCTGGTTCCAGCTTCTGGCCTGCGCAACCCAGCTATCCGGCAGCTTTTTCGTGCCGTCAGGCAGTACGCCGTTATTCATGATAAACAGCCCGAACTTGCCCCAGTCCTCGAGCGTGGCGTTAAAGCCGTGCGCGCCCACGTCGTGCCTGCCCTGCTGATAGCTGTGCCAGACGCCGTCGTGATTCATGCCGTAAGGCTGCCAGATTTGCTCCTGCAGATTTTGCGCAAGCGATTTGCCGGTAGCCTTCTCCAGCGTGTCGCCCAGCAGCCACGCGCCGCCGGATGAATAAGACCACGCCTCCCCCGGTTTGGCATACGCCCTGCGCTGCGGATCGTTAACCAGCCCGTTGACGCAGGAGTAGGTATCGTCGTTGGCCTCACACTGGGTTAGCTGGGCAAAGTCAGACTTAGGATCGGTGTAGTCTTCACCCCAGGTCACGCCGGAGGTGTGCTGCAAAAGCTGGCGGAGGGTAACATGCTCCCACGCCGTGCCGCGCACGTCGGGGTTGTACTTGACCACCTCATCGTCAAGGGAGGCGATTTTCCCTTCTTTAAGCGCTACCCCGACAAGCGTTGAAACGACGGATTTCCCCACGGAGCGCGACGTCCAAAGCGTGGTCGGCGTGTTACCGCTGCCGTAATAATCCCAGACGATGTTCCCGTCCTTAATCACCATCATGCCGGTGACGCTGTTACGCTTGAGGTACTCTGCCAGGGCAATCTCCTTGCCCTGATACCGATAGGCTACCTTCGATAAATCTCTTGCCGCGCGCGGAATGGGCACGGCCTTCCCGGCTTTAAAGACGTCGCCTTCATAGGATCGATAGTCGTTACGAAACCCGATAACGCGCTGCTGCTGGTCCCAGGTCAGCATCTTTTTGACGTCGGGCAACGGCTTATCGGCAGGCGCAGGACAGGTCGCGAGCTTTAGCGTCCGGCAGTCGTTAGCGGCAGGGGCGGCCTGAACCTGTAGAGCGGTGCCCATGCAAAGGGCAAGCAGGCAAATTCCGGTGTTCAGCTTGGTCATGTCATTTCCTTAAGTGCGGTAAGAAGCCGTTATGGCGGCCACTTTACTGCACGTTAAGGAAATGCGAGGGTCGGACAGCGGGGGAAAATCCCCCCGCAGAGTTGGGAAGGGTTTTAATAACGTTGTTACAACGCCATGTCGTGTTGAGGCGCTTCCGACGGCTTTTCCTGCGCTGGTTTTGCCTGCGGCGCGTTATCCAAATTATCCATCTGAATAACCGGCGGCTTGGTCAGCTGCAACGTAGCGGCGGTATCATCCCAAACCTGCTGGGTCAGCGCCGTATTGCCGTTCAGGTTCTGGCCGTAGCTCGGCACCACTTCACGGATTTTGCTCTGCCATTCCGGCGAGCTGAACTGCTCCGGGAACATCTGCTTGAGCACGTTAAGGGTTATAGGCGCGGCGGTAGATGCGCCAGGCGATGCGCCCAGCAGTGCGGAAACGGTCTTCTGCTTGTCGACAACCACTTCGGTGCCAAGCTTAAGCACGCCGCCCTTGTCGGCATCTTTCTTGATGATCTGCACGCGCTGACCGGCCTGAATCAGCTTCCAGTCTTCCTGACGCGCCGCCGGATAGTACTCTTTCAGCGCCGCAAAGCGGTCTTCATCGCTCAGCATGACCTGGCTGATTAAGTATTTCACGAGGTCGAAATTATCCAGGCCCACGTCGGTCATCGGCATCACGTTGCTGGTCGTGGTGGTGCTCAGCAGATCGAAGATGGAGCCGTTTTTCAGGAACTTGGTGGAGAAGGTCGCGAACGGCCCAAACAGCACAACGCGTTTACCGTCGATGAAGCGTGCGTCAATGTGCGGCACGGACATTGGCGGTGCGCCCACGGACGCCTGGCCATAGACTTTCTGGAGGTGCTGGCTGGTCACCGCCGGGTTTTCGGTCATCAGGAACGAGCCGCCGACCGGGAAGCCCGCGTAGTTATCCGCCTCCGGAATGCCGGTTTTTTGCAGCAGCTTAAGCGCCCCGCCGCCCGCGCCGATAAACACGTACTTCGCGTCGATCGCATGCTCGTCGCCGCTGTTGACGTCTTTAATGGTCACGTGCCAGGAATTATCGTCGTTGCGCTTGAAGTCGGTAACTTCGGCAGAGGTTTGCAGGGAAAAGTTTTTGTTTTTCTTCAGGCTGCCGATCAGCTGGCGGGTAATTTCACCGTAGTTGACGTCGGTGCCAACCGGGGTCCAGGTCGCGGCAACTTTTTGATTCGCGTCGCGCCCTTCCATGACCAGCGGTGCCCACTGTTTAATTTGCTGATGGTCGGTGGAGAATTTCATGCCCTGGAAAAGCGTCGTTTTTTGCAGCGCGTCATAACGCTTTTCAAGGTAATTAACGTTCTTATCGCCCCAGACAAAGCTCATGTGCGGCGTGGAGTTAATAAAGGCGTGCGGATCGTTCAAAATACCGCGCTTCACCTGCGCCGACCAGAACTGGCGGGAAATCATAAACTGTTCGTTTATTTCCAGCGCCTTGGTGACGTCAATAGTGCCGTCCGGGCGCTCCGGCGTATAGTTCAGCTCCATATTTGCGGAGTGGCCGGTACCGGCGTTATTCCAGCCGTTTGAAGATTCAAGGGCCACGCCGTCGAGTTTCTCCACCATCACCTGTTTCCATTCCGGCTGTAGCTCTTCAAGCCAGGTGCCAAGCGAGGCGCTCATAATGCCGCCGCCGATCAGCAGGAAATCGGTTTTTTGAGTGGTTTCAGTTTTCGCCCAGGTTGCTGAACTGACAAACAGCGCGAGCGTGGTCAGAGAAATAATCGTCTTATTGAGTGCAGGCATAATAGGAATATTACATCGCAATAATGAATGAAGTGCGCATATGCTAACGCAATTTTAACGAAATTTAAAACTTCATTCACAAAATCAATTAACCTTATAAACATTGCCACTGCTTTTTTAAATTAAAAAAAGCAGTGGCAATGTGAGTGTGGAAATATTATTCGTGACCGAAAGAAAATATTATCAGGTTAATATTCCCGCCCAACAACCAATAAAAAAGCCGATAACAGATGATGTTATCGGCTTTTTATTTACGCTAAACGCCGGGTTGCGGACTAGGCGTCCATCAGCTGCTGCGCGGTTTTTTCCACCAGCGCCAGCAGAAGCTGGATATCTTCCAGGCTAACCGTTGGGTTCAAAAGCGTCATCTTCAGGCAGGTAACGCCGTCGAATTCGGTGACGCCAACGTTCGCGCGCCCGGATTCTAACAGCGCATCGCCGATCTTCTGGTTCAGCAATGCGATGGCCGCATCGCCGGCAGGCTGCGCCGGACGATAGCGGAACAGCACGCTCGCCAGCTGCGGCTCCATCACCAGCTCAAGCGAAGGCTGCTCGGCGATGTAGTGCGCAACCTGCTGGGCAAGCGTCACGCCATGATCGATGATCTCCGCGTACTGCTTCTGGCCCAGCGCTTCCAGCCCCATCCACAGCTTCAGCGCGTCGAAACGGCGGGTGGTTTGCAGCGATTTAGATACCAGGTTCGGCACGCCCTGCGCTTCGTCAAACTCGGAGTTCAGGTAGGCCGCCTGGTAGCGCATCAGCTCGTAGTGACGCGCCTCTTTTAACAGGAACGCGCCGCAGCTGATAGTCTGGAAGAACTGCTTGTGGAAGTCCAGGGTAATGGAATCCACCAGCTCCAGGCCGTCAAGATAGTCGCGATACTTTTCAGAAAGCAGTAACGCCCCGCCCCACGCTGCGTCCACGTGCACCCAAATATCGTGCCGTGCCGCAAGCGCTGCGATGTCGCGCAGCGGGTCAATCGCGCCCGCGTCGGTGGTGCCCGCAGTGGCCACAATCGCCAGGATCTGCTCGCCGTTGGCCTGCGCCTGTGCGACTTTCTCGGCGAGGTCGTTCACGTCCATTCGCGCGAAGCGGTCGGTTTTAACAAGCGTTACCGACTGGTAGCCGAGGCCGAGCAAAGCCATGTTCTTCTGCACCGAGAAGTGGGCATTTTCTGAACAGAGTACTTTGATTTTGCGCAGGTTACCCACCAGACCATCCTGCTGGATGGAGTGGCCCTGACGGGCGAAGAAGGCGTCGCGCGCCAGCATCAGGCCCATCAGGTTACTCTGCGTACCGCCGCTGGTGAACACGCCCGCATCGCCGGGCTGGTAGCCCACCTGAGCGCGCAGCCATTCGACAAGCTTCATCTCGATGATGGTCGCCGACGGGCTTTGATCCCAGGAGTCCATGCTCTGGTTAGTGGCGTTAATCAACACCTCGGCGGCCTGGCTTACCACCAGGCTCGGGCAATGCAGATGCGCGACGCACTGCGGGTGGTGTACCGACAGGCTGTCTTTTAAAAAGTACTCAATCGCACGTTCAATCGCCGCCTGGTTGCCGAGGCCCTGAGGATTGAAATCAAGCTGAATACGCTCGCGCAGTTCGGCTACGGTCTTGCCCTGATACATTTCAGGCTGCTCAAGCCATTGCACAACGGCCTGGCTGCTCTGGGCAATCGCCTTCTGGTAGGCCTCGGTGCTTTGCTTTGAGGCAGCCAGAATTGGGTTTACGTCGGACATAGCGGTTTTAAGCTCCACTCAGACAGGTTTGACGCCGGCCGCTAACAGCGCCTGCTCAAATTTATCGAGGAAAATACCCAGCTCATCGTTGGAAATAAGCAGCGAAGGCAGCAGACGCAGCACGCAGCCGTTACGGCCGCCGCGCTCCAGAATCAGGCCAGCCTGGAAGCATTTCTTCTGCAGCAGCGCGGACAGCTCGGCATCAGCCGGATAGCAGCCCATGTGATCCTGCGCTTCGTTTGGCTTAACGATTTCGATACCGATCATCAGGCCCAGACCGCGCACGTGGCCGATAACCGGGTAGCGTTTTTGCAGCTCGGCCAGCTTGCCCTTCAGCCATTCGCCCTGCGCCGCGACTTTATCCGCGATGTTGTTATCTTTCAGATGCGCAAGCGTGGTCAGGCCGGTCGCCATCGCCAGCTGGTTGCCGCGGAAGGTGCCGGTGTGGTGGCCTGGCTCCCATGCGTCGAACTGCTTTTTGATGCCCAGTACGGCAAGCGGCAGACCGCCGCCAACGGCTTTGGACATCACGATAATGTCTGGCTGAATGCCCGCGTGTTCGAAGGCGAAGAATTTACCGGTGCGCGCAAAGCCCGCCTGCACTTCATCAACGATCAGCAGAATGCCGTGCTCTTCGGTCACTTTACGGATGCGCTGCAGCCACTCGACCGGAGCCGGGTTCACACCGCCTTCGCCCTGCACCGCTTCCAGAATCACCGCAGCAGGTTTACGCACGCCGCTCTCAACGTCGTTGATCAGGTTTTCGAAGTAGTAGGCCAGCGCCTTCACGCCCGCTTCGCCGCCGATGCCCAGCGGGCAGCGGTAAAGGTGCGGATAAGGCATGAACTGCACTTCCGGCATCATGCCGTTAACCGCTTCCTTCGGTGACAGGTTGCCGGTGACCGACAGCGCGCCGTGGGTCATGCCGTGATAGCCGCCGGAGAAGCTGATAACGCCTGAACGGCCGGTGTATTTTTTAGCGAGCTTAAGCGCCGCTTCAACCGCGTCCGCGCCGGACGGGCCGGTGAACTGCAGGCAGTAGTCTTTGCCCTGGTCGGGTAATAAAGAGAGGAGATATTCGGAAAAACGATCTTTCAACGGCGTTGTCAGATCGAGAGTATGTAACGGCAAGCCGCTGGTAATGACGTTTTGGATGCTTTGCAGCATGTCTGGATGGTTATGTCCAAGAGCCAGGGTACCGGCTCCAGCCAGGCAGTCAAGATACTGATTGTTCTCAACGTCCGTGATCCAAACGCCTTCCGCTTTAGCGATAGCTAACGGCAGCTTGCGTGGATAACTCCTGACATTCGATTCAAATTCAGCCTGTCTGGCTAAATAAGTCTCGTTGTTAGCTTTAATAGAATTTGCACCTAAAGTATCAATACGGACTTTATCCGTCATCATATCTCTCCTACAACCAGGGCTTAGCGTTGTGCCCCAATTGAATAAATTAAGTAGAAAATCGCATGCCTATGAAAAGCGCGGCCAATATAGGTTTTTTTAAGCGTCCGCTCAATAATTTATTGCTACGAAAAGTGTTAAATATTTCATTTCGATATCAGATGGTTACACGCTACTTGGCCTTTTATGCTGTCACAAGCCTTTTCCATGGCCTTAAATGTTGCAAATGAATAACCAGTCTGGCTGTAGGTCATTAGCCGCTGGCCTCTCAGACAGCGAAACGGGGAAACGGGCTTTAAGGCTGATTAGCGAGGAATTTATTCCAAATACAATTTATAAAATGTCGGGCAGCCTTTTAACGCCGACATGCCGCAGCCAACATTCTTTAATTAGCGTTAATGAGAAATATGTTTACCGAAGCTGACATTCGCCGCCGTTTAAAATTAGCCGTTGCCGTTTGCACAGAAGTGACCCAATGATTCAAATCATGAATAACTTTGATTTAAGATTAACCTCAGGCAGCGCTTATCAGCCCCGCTTTTATTCATTTTTTGCCGGCGTTGGCGGTTAGGGATCTGCTCAAATTTTATCACCTTAATTCAGAATGTTACGTGTAACGCTGGCTGCGGCCGCTGTTTTTTTGACCGGTGGGTTACGCTCCACCGCGGCGCGATTTTTGCGGCGTATTCCCTCCTTCATTAATTGCCGCTTCGTTTAATGTTGTCGCTGTGTTATCTCGCCATTGAATTGTTATTCAGGCTATGTAAAATCTCGGCTACTATGCACAACCCATGTGAATAAGTTTACGCTTCAAGGGTCAGGATGATTCCTGCCCAATAGCTTAAAACCACATGGGCTTTTCCCACTCCATGGGCTATTTTTTCCTCTGCGGCACCTGCGCGTTCTACGGCAGTCGGGTTTAAACCATTTTTTCAGGGAAAGTCACGATGAAATTGCGATATCTGTTAGCCCTTTTGGTGGTCACAAGCGTCGTCGGATGTAAGGCACCGCCGCCGAAGATGACGGACGACACGCTGGTGACCAGCGAAATAAACGGTGTGACGCTCACCCACCGTTACGCGGTTTCCGCGCCGAGCGAATTCACGCCGATAGACGCCAGCTACCGCGCGCTCTATGCAGGATCGATCATGAGCAAACCGGATTTCGGCGGCAAGGTCATCAGCCAGCTTGAAAACGGCCACACCTACACCGTGTTGGGCCAGGTTGAACACGCGTGGCTGGCGATTGCCGAAGAGGACAAACGGGAAATGCTGGGCTACGTGCCGATGCGCGCGCTGGTTAAAAGCGAACTGTACGCCCAGACCATAAAACAGGATCGCCCTCGCCCGCGTAAGGCGAGCAAAAAAGCATCCTCGACCTGCGTCGCCGTCGACAACGGCAGCAAGGCCTGTAAGAACGCCAACAGCGGCACCTGGATTATTGATTAACGCCGCGCGTGGCGTAGAAGAAAAATTTTAGTACACCTATTTAGCATGAGAATATAGGGGCGCGCAGGGTCGCAACCTCCGACCGATGCGCCGCCCCTTTCCCGTACTCACTTTGGCTTTCAAGGAATTTTATGAAACTCTGGCTCTCAGGTGTGGCACTGCTACTGGCATCTACCACCGTGTTGGCAGGGAACTATCAAATCGTGCAGTCCCCTTCGCAGAAGCTGGATGTGTGGATAGATAACATCAAAAACAACTCCCCGCAGAGCTGGTGCGACACGGAACTCCCCCTGCGCATTGTCGCCCACGGCGATAAAAGCCCTTCTTTACTGAACACCTTTATGCCCCGTCTTGGCACCCTGCTGGAAAACCAGTGTGAAAAAATCGAGCTGGTTAACTGGCGCATGGAAGACGATCGCGGCGATACGCTGGCCTACGGCACCTCGACCAAGAAAAGCGAGTGGGCGGTGACCGTTGCCCCTGCCGCCTCGGGTACGGCGAATACCGCCGAACGCGCCGAAGAGATGTCGCCACCGGCTGACCGCACCCCGTGGCAGGAGTTCACGCTGCAGGACGGCTGCCATCTGCGCACCTTCTGGCAGGGCGACGAAAACGCCGCCGCGCTGTTTATCCCCGACGGTAAATGTGAAAAAGGCGGCTGGCTTAACGGCCGCGCGGAAGTCGTGCAAAGCGGTAAAAAACGGCGAAAAACGCCTGCAGATGACCTTCGTACACGGCTTCCCGGTAAGCGGCCTTAACAGCAAGACCAACGCCGACAGCCTGCTTATCACCGGCCTGAATAATGAACGCATGGTGGTGAGCACCGAACATGCGCCGCAAAGCTGGATGATCCTGCCCTACAAGCCCGAGCTAAACGGCTGGCAGGCGAGCGGCACCATCGCGGTGGAAGTCCCGCGCGAAATGGCGCTGGACGAGGCGCGCCTGCAAACCCGGCTCAATGAGATCCGCAAAGTGTGGTCCGGCTGGCTCGAACCCGACGCCACCATCACGCTGCTGTTGATTGACTCCCTCCATCCGCAGCTGCGCGATCCGGCGGTTGGCGCGTGGCGAGCCCAGAAATAACCCTGAATATTGGTCAATTTTCGAGCAGAGAAAGCTATCATGACAGATAACGATTACACCCCGAGGATCCCGGACGCTCTGCCGCCAGGCTACCGTTTCGACGAGTTTGAAATTCAGGAAGTCATTGATTCAACCAATACGGGCATCGTTTATCGCGCCTGGGATCACCAGCTCGAACGCCCGGTCGCCATCCGCGAGTTTATGCCGCGCGCGCTCACCGTGCGCAGCGACAACATGCGCCTGGTGCTGCGCAGCAAACAGGACAGCAGCGAGTTTACTACCGGCCTGAACAGCTTTATTCAGGAAGCGCGCCAGCTCGCGCACTTTAACCACCCCAACCTGCTACAGGTGCTGCGCTTCTGGACGCTCAACGAAACCGCCTATACCGCCACGCTGTTTTACAGCGGGATTACGCTTGCGGAACTGCACCAGCAGAAGCCGGAAATCATCGACGAGGCGTGGATCCGCCGCATGCTGCCGATGATTTGCGGCGCGCTTGCCGCTCTGCACGACGGGGACTATATCCACCGCGACCTGTCGCTGAAAAGCATTCAGATTCAGGATAACGGTATTCCTCTGCTGCTGAACTTTGCCGCCTCGCGCCGTAACGTCAACGGCATGAGCGACGAAAGCAAAACCCTGCTGCATCCGGGCTTTGCGCCGCTCGAACAGTACACCGAAGACCTGGAAAACCAGCTCGGCCCGTGGACGGACATCTACGCGCTGGGGGCCGTGCTCTATACGCTAATAACCGGCAGCACCCCGCAGGCAAGCGTTGCGCGCAGCATTCAGGATACCTGCACGCCGCTTGCGCAAAGCGGGCCTGCCGGGTATTCCCACAGCCTGCTGTCGGCCGTTGACCGCGCGCTGGCGCTCAAGCCGGAAGACCGCCCGCAGTCGATTGCCGAGTTTGCCCGGCTTGCGGAAATCCCGTTGGGCGATATCGGCGAGCTACCGGGGGCGAAAAAACCCGGCACCATGCTGGTTGCCGTTGAAGAAGAAGAAACCGATATCGCCGCGCGACCGTTGTGGAAACGCTATCAGTCGCCGCTGCAGATTGCCGCGGGCGTTGTCGTGGGAATTATCGTTGGGGCCGCTATATTCGGCAGTAAGACGCAGGCTCCTGCGGCTAAAACGCTGGCCGCTAACGATACTGCGGCGGCGCAAAGCACCGATCCTGCGGCCGCCCCTGCGAGCACAGCGGCAAACGGGCTGATTGCCCGCGTGTATATCCGCATCAACCAGGGTGACGCCATGCAGGTGAACGGCAAGCCGCAGAAAAACGTTCCCATTTCCAACGGCTACGGCGTTTTGCAGCTGCCCGCGGGCAAGTACGACATTACGCTCAGCAACCAGGGCCAGTCGCGCAGCGTATCGCTGTCGGTTGTGACGCCCGGCACCTGGCTGCTCAATCCGCAAAGCTGATCTGCCAGGACGTAACCCCGCTCCCGCCCTCGTGCGGGAGTTTTTATTTGTGAGCGCCCGCCCGGTAAAAAGTCTGCATTCGGTACTTTTGCAACATTCGCCACCCTATCCCGCCGAATTTCGGCTAAGGTTTTCATAGGGTTGATCGCGGTAAACTTTGGCTGCGATCCTGCAAAGGAGAATAATAGATGATAAATCCCGGTTTGCGCCGTCCGCGTACCTTACTGCTCGCAGTCCAGATGGCGCTTGGCAGCGCCTTCGTTACCTTCACCCTCCCGGCCACCGCCGATGACAATCCGCAGATTCGCACCCAGCCGCAGCCGCCTGACGCCCTGCTCGGCCCGCTGTTTACCGACGTGCAGTCCGCGAAGCTTTTCCCCGATCAGAAAACGTTTGCCGACGCCGTGCCGAAAAGCGACCCGCTGATGATTCTGGCGGACTACCGCATGCAGCGCAGCCAGTCGAGCTTCGACCTGCAGCATTTCGTTGAAGTGAACTTCGTGCTGCCGAAAGAAGGCGAGAAGTACGTGCCGCCGGAAGGCCAGACGCTGCGCGAGCACATTGACGGCCTGTGGCCGGTGCTGACGCGCTCCACCGAAAGCGTCGGCAAATGGGATTCCCTGCTGCCGCTGCCGAAGCCGTATGTGGTACCGGGCGGCCGCTTCCGCGAGGTCTATTACTGGGACAGTTACTTCACCATGCTGGGGCTTGCGGAAAGCGGCCACTGGGACAAAGTCCAGGACATGACGGATAACTTCGCCAGCGAAATTGACGCCTGGGGGCACATCCCGAACGGCAACCGCAGCTACTACCTGAGCCGCTCCCAGCCGCCGTTCTTTGCCTTTATGGTCGAACTGCTTGCCAGCCACAGCGGCGACGAGGTGTACAGCAAGTATCTGCCGCAGCTTAAGCAGGAGTACGCCTACTGGATGGAAGGCAGCGACGCGCTGCAGCCGGGTGAGCAAAACAAACGCGTCGTGAAGCTGAAAGACGGCTCCGTGCTTAACCGCTACTGGGACGACCGCGACACGCCGCGTACCGAATCCTGGCTCGACGACGTGACCACCGCGAAAAACAATCCAAACCGCCCGGCGACCGAGATCTACCGCGATCTGCGCGCCGGTGCGGCATCCGGCTGGGATTTCAGCTCGCGCTGGATGGACAACCCGAACCAGCTCGGTTCGATTCGCACCACCTCCATCGTGCCGGTGGATCTGAACTCCCTGATGTACCAGCTTGAGAAAACGCTGGCGCACGCCAGCAGCGTGGCGAAAGACAACACCGCCGCGGGCGAATATCAGCAGCTGGCCGACGCGCGTCAGAAGGCCATCGAGGCGAACCTGTGGAACGCCAAAGAAGGCTGGTATGCCGACTACGATCTGAAGCGCAACGCGGTGCGCAGCCAGCTGACGGCGGCCGCGCTGTTCCCGCTGTACGTCCACTCGGCCTCGAAAGAGCATGCCGATAAAATGGCGAGCGTCACGCGTTCCCAGCTCCTGAAGGCCGGCGGCCTTGCCACCACCAACGTGAAAACGGGCCAGCAGTGGGATGCGCCAAACGGCTGGGCGCCGCTGCAGTGGGTGGCAACCGAGGGGCTGCAAAACTACAACCACAAGGATCTCGCCATGGAGGTGACCTGGCGCTTCCTGACCAACGTGCAGCAGACCTATAACCGCGAGCAGAAGCTGGTGGAAAAATATGACGTGTCGTCGACGGGTACGGGCGGCGGCGGCGGGGAATATCCGCTGCAGGACGGCTTCGGCTGGACCAACGGCGTAACGCTGAAAATGCTGGACCTGCTGTGCGGCAAAGAGAAGCCCTGTGACTCGACGCCGGATAAGCTGCCTTCGGCAACGCCCGGCCCGGTGACCGAAACCGCGCCGGTGAAAGCGGCACAGTAGCGTTTATGTCGGGTGGCGCTGCGCTTACCCGACCTACAGTTTAGATTTTGTAGGGGGGATAAGCGCAGCGCCATCCACCAAACACCCCCCGAAAACACCTGTCTTATCAGGGCTTTTTCGCCCGCCTCCCCCGCCAAAATCTGCACTTGAATCCAGAAACAATAACGATAATAATTCGCATTCTAAAAATGCAGTGGCACCCTCTGATGCCCCGGTCGTTCCGGCTCGCGGCGTCCGTTCGTGATTACAACTTTACCTTCACGGGAAAATAATAAGATGAAACTGGCATTCACCGTAAAGCGCTCCGCTTTACTCTGCGCGCTTGCACTTGCCGCACCGGGATTGGCTATGGCAGAAGACACGGTTGTCGTCACCGCTAAGCCTGCGGACACCGCAACTTCACCGACTCAGGGATACACCGCCAGCACCACGCGCGGCGCGACGAAAACCGACCAGCCGGTTATCACCACCGGCCAGTCCATTTCCGTCATCACCCGCCAGCAGATAGAAGATCAGGGCGCTTTGTCCGTGAACAGCGCGCTCAACTACACGCCGGGCGTTTTCACCGGCTTTGCGGGCGGCGCAACGCGCTATGATACCGTTGCCCTGCGCGGCTTCCACGGCGGCGACGTGAACAATATCTTCTTAGACGGCCTGCGCCTGATGAGCGACGGCGGCAGCTACAACGTTGTGCAGGTCGATCCGTGGTTCCTCGAACGCATCGACGTGATCAAAGGCCCGTCCTCCGCGCTTTACGGCCAGACGGTGCCGGGCGGGCTGGTGATGGAAACCTCCAAGCGTCCGCAGTTTGTTGAAGAAGGCCACGTCCGCGCGATTTACGGCAATCACAACACCAACGGCACCGCGTTCGACTACACCAACGCCATTAACGACCAGTGGGCCTGGCGGATCACCGGCATGACCCGCAACACCGATACGCAGTATGAAAATACCCGCGAAGAGCGTTACGCCATTGCGCCGTCCGTGCTCTGGCAGCCGGACGACAATACCTCCCTGCTGCTGCGCGCCTATCTGGAAAAAGATCCGTCCGGCGGCTTCCACGGCTCGGTTCCAGGGGACGGCAGCCTGTATTCCTCCACCGGCCGCAAGCTGGATACCGGCTTCTCTGACGTCGAACCGGGCAACGACGAATTCAAACGCCACCAGCAGATTTACAGCTACGAGTTCGCCCACAGCTTCAACGACGTCTGGGCCTTCCGCTCCAACGCGAGCTATACCCATTCGAACGTCGGCCTGAAGCAGGCCTACCAGATTGGCTGGGCGGACGCGGCGCACGACGAACTGTCGCGCTACTACAGCGGTGAAACCTCATCCCTTGACGCCTGGGCTATCGACAACCAGCTGGAAGCCGACTTCGCCACCGGCGAGCTGGAACACAGGGTCGTGCTGGGCGGTGAATACCACAAGTTCACCAATAACCTGTCCGACGATTCCGCCTACACCACCAATCTCAATCCGTGGACCGGTCAATCCGGCGGCCCTGGCGGCTTCTACTATTACGATCCGCGCGACCCGACCTACGCCACCATCAACCAGGGTTTGCTGACCAAATCCGGCAAGCGTCAGTACGAGCAAAGCGGCGTTTATCTACAGGATGATATGAAGTGGAACCAGTGGCACATGACGCTGTCCGGCCGCTACGACCATCTCGTCACCAAAAGCCACATCGTTGCGCCAGCCATTGACAGCGACGTGACCGATAACCGTACCGACGACCACTTCAGCGGCCGCGCCTCCCTGCTGTACGCGTTTGAAAACGGCATTTCTCCGTACGTCAGCTATAGCCAGGCGATTACGCCGCAGGTCCTGCCGGACGCGCAGGGCAAAACGCTTAAACCGACAACGGCCGAGCAGTATGAGGCAGGCGTGAAGTATCAGCCGGTCGGCACGGCGGATCTGTACACCGTCGCGGTTTACGATCTGACGCAGAAGGATGTCGGCAACCGTATCGTGCAGGGCAGCTACTACGAGCCTGCCGGGAAGGTTCATTCCCAGGGCGTCGAGCTTGAAGCGCGCTCCCAGTGGAACCAGCGCTTCTCCACCATCGCGGGCTACACCTGGAACAAGGTTCGCTTTAAGGATGCTATCGACGGCAACGACGGCAATACGCCGTACGTGACGCCGGATCAGATGGCCAGCCTGTGGGGCGTATTCAAAGCCGACCTCGGGATTAGCCTGGGCGCGGGCGTTCGCTACATCGGCAAGCAGTGGGCCGATAACGAAAATACCCTGCGCGTGCCGTCCGCAACCCTGCTGGACGCCATGGTGCGTGCCGACATGGGCGCGTGGACACCGGCGCTGAAAGGCGCTTACGTGCAGGTTAACGCTACCAACCTGACGGGCCGCGACTACGTTGCGGGCTGCTACGGCACCGGCTACTGCTACTGGGGCGCCGAGCGTTCCGTTATCGCAACCGTGGGTTACGATTTCTAAAGCTGTGCAAGAGCGGTGACGGGTAAACCGTCACTGCTCTTTAACGATCATGCGCCCGGTTTTTTCCGTGTAATAAACCACATTATCCGGGATATCTTTATTCACGAACGACATCGCGCCGATGACGACGTTATTACCGATCGTCAGGTCATTGCCAATAATGCAGCTGTTCGCGCCAATATCCACATTATCCCCAATAACAACGCCGCTCCTGCCGTTGTCCTCTTTAATACCGATCGTCGTATTTTGCCTGATACGGACGTTTGCGCCGATTTTACAGTAGGGATTAATCGCGATGCCCACTAAATGAGGGAGCCGTATGCCCGCGCCTATCTCCGCGCCGAGCATGATCTCAATACCGTATTTGCGGATTAGCGAATAGTTCAGCTTACGCGCGCGGGCCTTCCAGAAGTGGCTGTCCTTGGCATACAGATAGCTCGCAATTCGCCACCAAAAAATGAACCTGTGCTGAGGCTGTTTAATACATCTAAGAACGATCCTGCGCCATGAAAAGCCCTTTTTATTTTTCAGGATATCCGCCGCAAGGTTACTCTTAAGCTGCTCGTATTTTGTTTTTTTTGCGTTCATGAAGGAGAGTTCCAGAGTAAAAACAGGCGGTAATACTAGCACAGCTTATTAGCAGGCATCGGTGATTCGGCGGGCGACATGAAGCACCCGCCCTGGCGTATCAGAGCTTGTATTGCGTTAGGACAGGCTTTTGCGCCAGCCCGCTTTCCTGCTGGCGCTCCAGCGCAATTTGCGCCAGCGGCGTATCCGCATCATAGCGCGCCCGCGCGTCCAGCCCCTTCTCGTACTTATTGTATTTCCACCACGCGTAGCCGAGGAAAATAACCAGCCCGCCGACGTTATAGAAGACGATGGTTATGATGCTCGCCCCCGTCGGGAAGGTCGAAGCGATAAAGCCGACGGTGAAGATAACAATCAAAACGCTGACGATGGTGATGCCCTGCATGCGCGTCCCCATGCGGAAATCGCGGTCCACCCGGTCATATTTAAGGCGCAGGTTCAGGTAGGCCAGCATGATAAACAGCGGCGGCAGCATCGAGGCGGCGGCGGTCATGTTGATTAGCGTATTCATCAATTCCTGCACGCTGCCCGAACCGACGGTCGGGATAAGCATCAGCGGGATAACAATCAGGAACTGGATCCACGCCGCGCGGGTCGGCACGCCGTGCTGGTTCAGGCGCACGGTTTTCTCACCGAAAATGCCTTTCGGGATTTCGGTGAAGAAGATTTTTACCGGTGCCGCCGTCCACATCAGCAGCGAGCCGAACATGGCGGTAAACGAAACGATACCCACGAAGCGGTTCATGACCACCGTAGGCAGCCCGAAGTGGCGAGCCAGGCCTTCAAACACCTGAACCGTACCGCCGGTAAAGTGCAGGTCGGCCTGATGGACGAAGACGTTGATCAGCAGCGAAGAAACGGTGTAGAGCACGCCGATAAACAGGCCGGAGAGAATAATGACTTTGACGAAGGCCTTGCTGCCGCCCTTCACGTCGTTGACGTAAACCGCCACGGACTCCGCCCCGCCCGCCGCCTGGAAGATCCACGCGATAATGCCGAGGAACGCCCAGCTAAACTGCGGCGTGATTGCCTCAACGTTAATCGGGTCGGCCGGTTCAACGCCGCCAACCACCGCCGCGCCCGCCAGAATGATGTAGGAGAAGGTCAGCAGCAGCATAAGCGTCGAGGTGACGGACGTCATCGGCCCGAGCAGTTTGGCACCGTGGTTGGAAATCCAGGTCGAGAATGCAAACAGGCAGATGCTGATCAGCGCAGTTGTTAACGGCGTGAAAATATAGTCGTAGCCCAGGAACGCGTAAGACGCGTAGGCAATAACCCTTGGCAGCAGCGAGGTGAAGAAAAACAGGTTCACAAACCAGTAGGTATAGGCGGTAATAAACGCCCAGCGCCCGCCCAGGGCGCTTTTAACCCACGCATAAACTCCCGCTTCGGAATTTCGGTTAAGCGAAACGAATTCGGCAATAATCAGGCAGAACGGAATAAAGTAAATAAGCGTCGCGACAAGGAACACCGGTGCCGAGGCGATACCTAGCTGAATATTATTATTAATGACGTTATTAAAGCTAAATACCGCCGCAAAGGTCATCGCTAATAACCCGAACTTGCCTATGGTATTTCTGTTTGTTGAAGCCATGAACACACTCCACGTTTGTAGGGTACTTTTATAGGTTTTCTTCTGGTGTAAAAAGGTGGACAGCGCGTGCGCTTATCCACCTTACAAAATCACAGGCTTACTTATTTAAAAAATAGGTCTCCTCGACGGTGACTTTGAGAATCACCTTTCGCAGCCCCGTGCTTTCCGTAAAGCGATACGCCTCGTGGTTTTCGAAGATGACGACGTTGCCCGCGGCCAGCGGGCAGGTTTCGCCGCTGCCGCTGAAATATTCGCGGTCGGTTTCATCTTCGTAGGGGTATTCCGGCGTTAACGCCCTTTTATCGGCGTATTCCACCGTCTGCTGCCCGGCGAGGTAATAATGCACGTCGAAATAACGGCGGTTTCCCTCAAATAGCGCGTTTGGCTTTTCGTCACCGTCCACCAGCCGATAGACCAGCGAATCGCCGATGGAATAAAAAACGTCGGGCCGGATGTTTCCCAGGTTATTAATGGCCTCCATGCAGCGCTGCCATTTTTTACCCGCGCGGTATTCCCGCCGGAAGGCTTCATGAGTTTTTAAAATAATCATCACGCGTGCTCCTCAGATTTTTCGCGCGGCAGGAGATCATATTTGGCGAGCGTCGCCGCGGGCGTATTTTCCGCACGGTACGGCAGCATCGTGAAGCCGTAGCGGAACGGCCTGAGATAAACCCGGAACGAGTCGAGCACCTCAGAACCCCAGGAGTTCGAGCCGAGGCCAAGTATCTGATGGTCGAGGTTCAGCGTCAGGTAATCGCCCTCCTCCAGCTCGTTGATGTGCTGCGCCTGCTGTAGCATTTCCGCCGTGTAGGGCCAGAGGCTGAAGTTAATCGGCGCGCGCGGCTGGATGAAAATCCCCTTGCCCTGCTCGTCCTCCACGCACAGCCAGCGCACCTGCTGCCGGTTGCCGTTGTCCTGCGGGAACGGGTAGTTTTCAAACAGCTCCGCCACCGGCTGGCGATAGCGGCCAATCAGGCTGCTCTGGCAGCTGTCCGCGTAGTTTTCACCCGGCCCGCGCCCGTAATACTCCACCTGCTGGAAGCGCCTGCTGATGCCGAAGTCCAGGCCGATTTTCGGAATAATGGCCTGATAGTTGCCGTACGGCGTGCCTTCGAGATCGAGCGTGACCTGGCCCTGCGGCGTGATAAGCCAGCGGTAGGTGCAGCGCATGCCGAAATCGAACACCGGCGGCGCGATCAGCGTATCCACTTCCACAAAGATGTCATCGCCCCGCGAGCCGTGCCGCATAGCGCGGAAATGATGCTGCATCAGGTGCAGGTGATAGGGTTCCCACAGCCCTTCAAACTCCTGCTTGTGGTTGTCGATCGTCGGCTTAAAGAAGGTGAGATGCGGCGCGCGCCCGACGATTTCCTCGCCGCCCGCCAGCCACGACTTCAGCTCGCCGCCGAGCGTGCCGAACCTGAGGGAGAAGTCCGCGCCGCTTACGATCAGCTGATGATCCTGTACTTCGCTTTGCAGCGCGGGCCGCGCGGCGTGCGGCAGCGGTTCACGCTTATCAACCTGCCGGTGCGCGAACTGATAGTGCCCGAGCGGGTGCATCGCTTCACACCAGGCGCTTGCGGTACGCTTGAAGACCTCTACGTTGATAAACGCCTCGCCGGCAGGCAGATCCGGCGCGCAGAGGTGCAGCTCGCCCGTTTGCCCCGGCTGGATATTGGGCAGCGCGAGCGTCTGCTGCGCCAGCATTTCGCCGTCAAGCCGGTAGGTTACGCGCAGCTCAACGTCGTCAAGGCTGCTAAACCAGTAGCGGTTTTCCACCAGCAGCACGTCATTTTGCGGGGCGCTGCGTACGGCAACCGGGCAGAGAACCTGCTTGTATTCGCGCAGGCCGGGGCCGGGACGCTGGTCGGGGTAAATCAGCCCGTCCATGCAGAAGCTGTAGTTGTTGGGATAGTCGCCGTAGTCGCCGCCGTACTGGAAGCGCTCGCGTCCCCGCTCGTCGTGCACCAGCAGGCCGTGATCGCACCATTCCCAGACGTAGTGCCCCTGCAGGCTTTTATGCCTGTTGAACACCGCCTGGTACTGCGCGAGCCCCCCCGGCCCGTTGCCCATCGCGTGGGCGTATTCGCAGATGATGCGCGGTTTCGGATGCGGATATTCCCCGAAGGCGTTCATCATCGACACGCGCGAGTACATGGTGCTGATGACGTCGACCACCTCCGCGTCGCGGTCCTCTTCGTAATGCACGAGGCGCGTCGGGTCCAGCGCCTTACAGCGGGCGGCCATCGCGCGGATGTTGCAGCCGTAGCCGGACTCGTTGCCCAGCGACCACATAATGATGGAGGGATGGTTTTTCTGCGCCAGCACGTGGCGTTCGATGCGCTCCACGTAGGCTTTTTCCCACGCCGGATCGTCCGTAATGCGGCTCAGATCCCCGACGTTCGCGAAGCCGTGGCTTTCCAGGTCGGTTTCCGCCATGACGAACAGGCCGTACCTGTCGCACAGCGCGTAAAAACGCGGATCGTTCGGATAGTGCGCCGTGCGCACCGAGTTAATGTTGTGCTGCTTCATCAGAATGATGTCGCGTTCGGCGCGCGCCATGTCTATCGCCCGGCCCTTGCGGTGGTCGTGGTCGTGGCGGTTAACGCCGTGCAGCTTCAGGTAGCGCCCGTTGACGTAAAACAGGCCGTCGCGCACTTTGATGTCGCGAAAGCCGACCTGCTGCGGTACTACGGATACGACGCTGCCGCCGGCGTCACGCAGCGTCAGCAGCAGCAGGTAAAGATACGGATGCTCCGCGCTCCACTGCTTTGGCTGGCTAACGGGCAGGGTAAACGCGCAGTCATTCTCGAACGTCGCCGCGCGCGTCTGCTGCGCTACGCAGATTTCACCGTCGAACAGCTGGGCTTCCAGCTCATACCCTTCTGCCGCATCGCCCGAGATATTCCCGAGCTGGCAGGTAAGATTTAACGACGCGTCGCGATAGCTTTCGTCAAATTCCGTCACCACGGTGAGGTCGTGCAGGTGAACCTTCGGCTGGCCGATGAGGTAAACGTCGCGGAAAATGCCCGCCATCCACCACATGTCCTGATCTTCGATATAGGTCGAGTCCGCCCACTGCATCACGCGCACGGAAAGCAGGTTCGCGCCCGCCTGAACGTAAGGGCTGATGTCAAACTCGGCGCACAGGCGGCTGCCCTTGCTGAAGCCCGCGTTGCGGCCGTTGACGTAAACTTCGAAATAGGTTTCCACGCCGTCGAACTTGATGAGTATCCGGCGGGTAAGCCAGTCAGGCTCAAGGGTGAACTGCCGCTGATAGGCGCCGGTGGGGTTATTGGTCGGCACGTGGGGCACGTCGATGGGGAACGGAAAACCCTCATCGGTATATTGCAGCTTGCCGTGGCCTTCCATCTGCCACATGCCGGGAACGGTGATTTCGCCCCACTGCGGCATCGCCTGATGGTAGAACTCGGCGGGGACGTTATCCGGATGATCGAAATAGTTAAACGTCCATTTGCCGCTCAGCAGCATAAAGCCCTGGCTCGCGCTGCGGTCGAGCGTACGCGCCTGCTCGGCGCTGTCGTAGCCGTGAAACCACGCCCGCGGCGGCAGCCGGTGTTCAGATAGCCTGTCTATGTTTTCCCAGTTTTTCACGTCGACTTCCTCATTACGTGTGTTCTGGGCGAACAATAGTAAATATTTAGTAAAATTAAAAATCAAAGTTTACTAAATGACGGAGGGATCACAAATAAGGGTAAAGAGTTAACGCGGATTTTTGTAGGTCGATAAGCGCAGCGCCATCCGACATTTACGGCAGAGAGCGCTGGGGAGAATTTACTCGGCGGTTGTCGTATCGCGCAGCTGTAGCGAGCTGGGAACGTAGACGGTAAGCGGAATCGCGCGATCGTCACGCAGGCGCTCCGTCAGCAGGTTAACCGCCTGCGCGCCCATGGTTTCCGAAGGGATGCGCACGGTAGACAGCGCCGGAAAAACAAAGCGCGCGGTAGGAATGTCGTTAACGCTAATCAGCGCCATTTGCTCCGGCACCCTGATGCCGTGTTCGTGCAGCGCGCGCAGCACGCCGATGGCAATCGAGTCCGTGGCGACGAACAGCGCCGGCGGGTAGTCGTCGCCAGCCTCGAGCATCTTGAGCGCGCACTGGTAGCCCGACTGGCTGGTGAAATCGCCGTAATAAATATCCTGCGATCTGACGACTTTTTTATGGCGACCGTACTCAACGAACGCCTGCTCGCGCTGGTCGGCGTTGGCCGGGTCGTCGCGCCCGCCGATAAAGCCGATGCGCAGGTAGTCGCGGGAGATGAAGTAGTCGATAACCTTGCGGCTGATTTTATATAAATCAACGTTAATGCAGTCAAAGCGCGGGTCGTCCGTCACGCCGTCGATGTAGACCAGCGGCAGCTCCTGCTGGGCGAGCGCGGCCTGCGCCGCCGCCGGAGGCTTGCCGATCACCAGCAGGCCGTCCGCCGCGACCAGCGGACGGTCGCCCTTGAAGTCGTAGCAGGAAATCAGCGTGATGCCGAGCTTTTCACACTGCGTTTCAATGCCGTAGCGCATCGCCAGATAGTAAGGGTCGTTGATTTCCAGCTCCTGCCCGTGGGTGTACAGCGCGGCAAAAGTCAGGCGCTGGCTGGCCTGGCGCTTGGCGCTTGGCACCCGGTATTCCAGGCGTTCGGCGGCTTCGAGGATTTTCTGCCGCGTCTGGCTTTTAACGCTCAGCGTGGGATCGTCATTTAGCACCCTTGAAACCGTCGCCACAGATACCTGCGCCGCCTCAGCGATTTCCTTCAATGTAGCCATAACATCCCAATAATCTTCAGATGAAAACAGTAGCTTAATGTCATCCGCTGAACATGTATACCCCTGCTTTTACCGCGTTTTTGCCGCCACGCCGGATGTGATCCACTTATCGCTTTCTCATCTTAGGTGTATTTTTTAGTAAAATTTTAACTAATATGTGCGCCATTCTCTGGCTTAACGATATCTATAACGACAAGGATGCGCTTGATGAACAAGATTCTTCCTCTGGCACCGTTGGCTTTACTTCTCTGCCCTTTGGGTTCGCCGCTTGCCGCCGAGGCCGTGGTTCCCGCCGAGCGTCAGACGCCCGCCCCGCCGCCGCTGGCCGCTGATGCGGGTGCTACGGCGTTTCGCTTTTACGGCGAAATGGGCCTTGGCGGCAGCGTTTATCTGAACGGGGACGACAGGCATAAATACGGTGACGGCACCTACATTGAAGGCGGCCTCGAGGTGAAACACGGCAGCTGGTTTGGTTTACTTTACGGCGAGGGATGGACCGTGCAGGCCGACCGCGACGGTAACGCCTGGGTGCCGGACCACGGCTGGGGCGGCTTCGAAGGCGGCATCAACCGCTTTTACGGCGGTTATCGCACCGAAGGCGGCACCGAATGGATCCTGAGCGCGCGCAACGATTCATCGCTGGACGATTTGCAGTGGTGGGCCGACTTCACTCCGGAATACGGCTACGTCATCCCCAACACGCGCGATTTAACCTACGCCGCTAAGCTGCAAAACCTGACCGGCGACCTGCGCTATAGCATCACCGCCGCACCGGAAAGCCGCGAAGACGAGAGCAAAGCCTGGCTGCACTTCGGCAAATACGACCGCTACTCGGACAAGTACACCTACCGGGCGATGATCAACGGCTATCTGCAATACGATATCCGCGAAGATTTAACCCTGCTTAACGGCCTGGAAGTCACCGACGGCACCGGCCAGCTGTATCTGCTGGGGTTAAAGGGTAAGCACCTCGCCGGGCGCGTCTGGCACCACACCGGCAAAGGCGACGGGCACGACGCGGGCAGCGAAAGCGGCATGATGGTCAGCGGCATGGTTGAACCGGCGAAGGGGCTGTATTTCTCCACCGCCTGGAGCTACGCGCGGCATCTGATGGACGACGCCGAAGACCAGACCACCTCCTTCGCGCAGTTTGGCATCTGGTACGAATACTACGGCGGCAGGCTGGCGACCGCGCTGGACAGCCGATTCTATCTGCATAACGACACCACGGACGCCAGCAACTCGGTCTTCGTGATGCAATATTTCTACTGGTAAGGATACGACATGAAACCTTTATTCCGTCTTGCCCCGCTTGCGGCGCTGCTGATGCTCGCCGGATGTAAAACCGCGCATCAGGATACGCCGCCGCTGAAAGCCAGCGCGTTCCACAACGTTATCGACCGAACCGGCGCGCCGCAGGCGATGCTGGACTACGATTTTGACGAACATCAGCGCTACAACCCGCTGTTCGACGACGGCGCGTGGCACGGGCACCTGCTGCCCGCAGGCCCCGAAGGCATGGGCGGCTTCCCCGGCCCCGCGCTGCTGACCGAAGAGTACATCAACTTTATGGCCAACAATTTTGACCGTCTTAGCGTCTACAAAGACGGGCAGAAGGTCGCGTTTACCCTGCAGGCCTACAGCATTCCCGGCGCGTTAGTGCAGACGCTGAGCGCCCCCGGCGTGACGGTAAAAATGACGCTGCGCTTCGTCACGTCCCGCACCTCCCTGCTGGCAACCGACATCACCACCGACGCGCCGCTGGAGCTGGTGTGGGACGGCGAGCTGCTGGAGAAGTATCACTATCAGGAGCAGAAGCCGAAGTCTGACCAGACTATCGACCAGGCGTTCCCAGGCTATGACCGTACGCTCCATGCCACCCGCGACGGCCTGACCGTCAGCTTTGGCAAGGTGCGCGCCGATGCGAATCTGATGACGTCGGGCAGCTCGCAGTATCAAATTCACAAAACCCTGCCGATGAGCACGCAAATCGATGGCCACCGCTTCGTCGGGAAAGCGAAGATTGCCGGATCGACGACGGTGTTCACCACTTACTCCCACCTGCTTACCGCCGAAGAGGCGCAGAGGGAACAGGGTAAAATCAACGATATTCTGCGCGAGCCGCAGCCGTACATCACCGCCTCCGAACGGCGTTGGGAAGACTATCTGAAGAAGGGATTGAGCAACCCTGAGGCCACGCCTGCCCAGACGCGCGTGGCGGTGAAGGCCATCGAAACGCTGAACGGCAACTGGCGCGGCGTGGCGGGCGCGATGAAGTTTGACTCCGTTACGCCGTCGGTCACCGGCCGCTGGTTCTCGGGCAACCAGACCTGGCCCTGGGATACCTGGAAGCAGGCCTACGCGATGGCGCACTTCAACCCGGACGTCGCCAAAGACAATATTCGCGCGGTCTTTGCCTGGCAGATCCCAGCCGACGATGCGGTACGCCCGTGGGACGCGGGCTTTGTTCCTGACCTTCTTGCCTACAACACCAGCCCGGAGCGCGGCGGCGACGGCAGCAACTGGAACGAACGCAACACCAAGCCAAGCCTTGCGGCATGGTCGGTGATGGAGGTGTACAAAACCACCGGCGATAAAGCGTGGCTCGAGGAGATGTACCCGCACCTGGTGGCCTATCACGATTGGTGGCTGCGCAACCGCGACCACAATCATAACGGCGTGCCGGAATACGGGGCCACGCGCGATAAGGCGCACAATACGCCGGACGGCAAAATGATCTTCACCGTTAAGCGCGGCGGCAAAGAGCGGAAGATGGTCGGGCTTGAAAGCTATAACCGCGTGCTGCGCAGCGGGCGCTATGACAGCATCGACATTCCGGCCCAGGTGGCGGCATCCTGGGAGTCCGGGCGCGACGACGCGGCGGTGTTCGGGTTTATCGACGCCGATCAGCTGCAGCGCTACGTGGACAAAGGCGGCAGCCGCGAGGACTGGCAGGTGCTGTTTGCCGAAAACCGCGCCCCGGACGGCACGCTGCTGGGCTATTCGCTGCTGCAGGAATCCGTCGATCAGGCGAGCTACATGTACAGCGACAGCAGCTATCTGGCCGAAATGGCGAAGATCCTCGGGAAACAGGACGACGAGCGCAGGTTTCGCGAGCACGCGAGCCACCTTGCCGACTACATCAACACCTGCATGTTCGATGAGAAAACCGGCTTCTTCTACGATATTCGAATAGAGGACAAGCCGCTGGCTAACGGCTGTGCGGGCGGGCCTCTCTTCGCGCGCGGCAAGGGGCCGGAGGGCTGGTCGCCGCTGTTTAACGGTGCCGCAACGCAGCCACATGCCGACGCGGTGGTTAAGGTGATGAAAGACCCGAAAGAGTTTAATACGTTTGTGCCGCTGGGCACCGCGTCGCTGACCAATCCGGCGTTCGGCGCGGACATCTACTGGCGCGGGCGCGTGTGGGTTGACCAGCTTTACTTCGGGCTGAAGGGCATGGAGCGCTACGGCTATCGCGCGGACGCGGTGGAAATGGCGAACCGGTTCTTTGCACACGCCGACGGGCTGGTGTCGGACGGGCCAATCCGCGAGAACTATAACCCGTTAAACGGTGACCAACAGGGCGCGCCTAACTTCTCGTGGAGCGCAGCCCATCTGTATATGCTTTACAACGATTTCTTCACGCGGCAGAAGTAATCCACCAACAAAAACGGCCCCTTAATTAGGGGCCGTTTTTTGCTCAAAATTCGATTAACGTCGAATCATTCGGTAAATGGCCAGCACCACGATGGCGCCCACAACCGCAACCAGGAAGCTTGGCAGGTTAAAGCCCGTTACGCTGCCGCCGATATGGAAGAACGTTGCTAACCAGCCGCCCACGACGGCACCTACAATCCCTAAAATACAGGTCAGGATAAAACCGCCGCCATCTTTACCAGGCATGATGAGTTTCGCGATGATACCCGCGATCAAACCAAAAATAATCCAGGCAATAATACCCATTTTCGAAAGTCCTCTTCATTTATTGTGTGTAGTACCCGTTTTGGCCGCGCCTTCACGCAGGGTTCCGGCTGTCGGTACGCTAAGTATAATCAAGCCAGAGAAAAACGTGACCGACATCACTAACTTATTGAATTTCTCGCGCTAATGCCTTGAGATTTATCTTAAGTTTCCATTTTGCCTGCCGATAACCATGCTTACTACTATCTCAGAACGCAACAAGGACAAGGGCCTTGAGTAATTATAACGAGCAGTTTCTGAAGCAAAGTCCTCTCGCCGTGTTAGGGGTTTTGCGCGATCTTCATAAGAACCAGGTGCCGGTGCGTCTTAGCTGGGGTTCAGGGCAGTTTATCAGCCGCATTCTGGACGTTTCGCCCGCGCGCTTAGTGATGGATTTCGGCAGCCAAACGCAGGAAAACCAGGCGGCGCAAAAGGCGACGGACATCCAGTTCACGGCGGAAACCCAGGGCGCGAAGGTGGAATTTACGCTGCCGAAGCTTGAGGCCGTGGATTACCTGAATTTGCCCGCGTTCAGCGCGCCGCTGCCGCAGACGCTGTGGTTCGTGCAGCGCCGCGAATATTTCCGCATCAACGCGCCGCTTAACCCCATTTATTTCTGCCACACGAAGCTGCCGGACGGAACGCTGTTCGACTTTCGGCTGTGTGACCTGTCGCTGGGCGGCATGGGCGCGTTGGCGCAGGGCGTGCTGCCGGAAGGTTTGAACACCGGAATGCGGTTTTCACAGGTGGAAATCGACCTGGTGGAATGGGGTAAGTTTTACTTCGATATGCAGCTGGTGATGCTTTCCGAGCGCCAGGTAGTGGACAGCAAGAATCAGACTATCAGCACGCCGCGCCTGAGCTTCCGCTTCCTGAACGTCAACCCGGCGGTGGAGCGGGAGTTACAGAAGATTATTTTCGCCCTCGAACGGTCGGCCCGGGAAAAGGCCGACCGCGTAAGGTAAACGCTGGAACTACATCGCCTGCATGGCGCGCGAGACTTTATACAGGTAGCGCGGCGCCTGGGACGCCGGGTGGTTCTTCGCGACGTATTCCCAAAACTCGTCCGGGCTGAGGTCGTTGATTTCGCTGATGGCCTTTTTACGGTCCGACGAGAAGGTTCGCAGCAGCGCCCCCGCGCCGTTCGCGTAGGAAACCAGCAGCGCGTACTGCATGGTTTGCGGATCTTCAATTCCGGCCAGAATGCCGTGTTCCATGATGCTTAAATACGCCGTGCCGATGGAGATATTGCGCGCCGGGTCTTTCAGCTCGCTGGTTGACGGCTGGCCGCCCCACCCCATGTGGCGATAGACGTCAGCGCCCGCCGTCGAGGCTTTAATCTGCATCAGCCCGACCGCGTTGGATTTGCTGACAAGCGCAGGGTTGCCGCCGGACTCCACGGCAATGATTGCCGTGATGACTCGCGGGCTAACGCCCCACTGCTGGCCCGCCTGCTCGGTTATCGGCATCCAGGTCAGCGCGCGCTGCACCGGCTTTGTCGGGTCCCATTCCGGTTGCTTTGTGGTGTGGCTGGAACAGCCGGCGAGAAACAGAACCAAAACAATCAGCCATCTTAAATTCATGCAATCTATCCTTATTAAACACTTTGCTCGCTATTCCAGCGTTTCAGGGCGTCGGGCGGATGACAACCGCCTGTGATAGCGGCATCATAACCAAATAATCTACTGCCAGGAAATGCCATGTCTCTGATTCGTTTGCTTGCCCCTTCGGGCTATTGTGTCAACCAGGCCGCGGCGGCGCGCGGAATAAAACGCCTGCAGGATGCGGGTCATCAGGTTGAGAATCAGCAGGCGGTCACGCGGCGCTTTCAGCGTTTCGCGGGCACGGACGAAGAGCGTCTGGCGGATGTCCACCAGCTCGCGTCGCTGTCGCCGGAATGCGATATCGTGCTCGCCGTGCGCGGTGGCTATGGCGCAACGCGGCTGCTCGAAAGAATCGACTACCCGCGCCTCGGGCTTGCGCTGCGCGCCCGCACGCCGGTTATCTGCGGCCACAGCGACTTCACCGCCATCCAGCTCGCATTGCTTGCCCAGTGCGGCACCATCACATTCAGCGGCCCAATGCTTGCCGGAAACTTTGGCGCGGAAGAGCTGGACGATTTCACCTGGCGGCACTTCTGGAAGGCCGTCACCGAGCCGCAGTTTACGGTGAGCTGGAAGAATACCGCTCCGGCCTGTTCGGCGGGCGGCACGATTTGGGGCGGAAATCTCGCGATGCTGGTGTCGCTGCTAGGCTCGCCCTGGCTACCGGCCATCGACGGCGGCATTCTGGTGGTCGAAGATATCAACGAGCACCCGTTCCGCGTGGAACGTTTGCTGCTGCAATTGCACCATGCGGGCGTGTTAAGGCGTCAAAAAGCGCTCATTCTTGGCAGCTTTAACGGCGCAACCTTGAGCGACTACGACGCGGGCTACGATTTTAACGAGATGTGCAGAACGCTGAGCGAGCGGCTGTCTATTCCCGTGCTGCCGGGCCTGCCGTTCGGCCACGAGCCGCAAACCGTGACGCTGCCACTCGGCGCGTTCGGGGAGCTACACCACGACGGGCAGCAAAGCGTGCTGAGCATCAGCGGCCATTCGACGATCTCGTAAAAATAAACGCCCTTTTCGGGCGTTTATTCAGCGCGTTCCGTGATAACATTTTGCGATAAACACAACGATTCTTATAAAGGAGAATGATAATTTTGGACGCGGGTGCGATAATTAGTCTGTTTATTTTAGGTTCCGTATTGGTAACTTGTAGCATCTTATTAAGTTCTTTTTCCTCCCGTCTTGGTATCCCCATTCTCGTTATCTTCCTCGCCATCGGCATGCTGGCGGGCGTGGACGGCGTGGGCGGCATCCCGTTCGATAATTATCCTTTTGCCTATCTGGTCAGTAACCTTGCGCTAGCCGTGATCCTTTTGGACGGCGGGATGCGCACGCAGGCCAGCTCATTTCGCGTCGCCCTCGGCCCGGCGCTGTCCCTTGCCACCGTCGGCGTGCTTATCACTTCCGGGCTAACCGGCATCGCAGCGGCGTGGCTGTTCCATCTGGATTTGATTCAGGGCCTGTTGATCGGCGCAATCGTTGGCTCAACCGATGCGGCGGCGGTGTTTTCGCTGCTCGGCGGCAAGGGGCTTAACGAACGCGTGGGCGCAACGCTTGAGATTGAATCCGGCAGCAACGACCCGATGGCGGTGTTCCTGACCATCACGCTCATCGAGATGATCGAAAAGGGCCAGTCGGGCCTGAGCTGGATGTTCGCGGTCGATATCCTCCGGCAGTTTGGCCTCGGCATCGTGCTGGGCCTCGGCGGCGGCTATCTGCTGCTGCAAATGATTAACCGCATCACGCTGCCGCAGGGGCTTTATCCGCTGCTCGCGCTGAGCGGCGGCATTATGGTCTTTGGCATCACCACGGCGCTGGACGGCAGCGGCATTTTGGCGGTTTATCTGTGCGGATTTTTGCTGGGCAACCGCCCTATCCGCAGCCGTTTCGGCATTCTGCAAACTTTTGACGGCCTGGCGTGGCTTGCGCAAATCGGCATGTTCCTGGTGCTCGGCCTGCTGGTCAATCCGACCGACCTGCTGACAATCGCCGTTCCGGCGCTGCTGCTTTCCGCCTGGATGATTTTCTTCGCGCGCCCGCTGTCGGTGTTCGTCGGCCTGATTCCGTTCCGCGGCTTCAACGGCCGCGAGCGTATTTTCATCAGCTGGGTGGGCTTACGCGGCGCGGTGCCGATCATTCTTGCCGTGTTCCCGATGATGGCGGGCCTTGATAACGCCAGGCTGTTTTTCAACGTGGCGTTTTTCGTGGTGCTGGTTTCGCTGCTGCTGCAGGGATCGTCGCTCGGCTGGGCGGCAAAAAAGGCCAAGGTTGTGGTTCCGCCGGTCGGCTGGCCCGTTTCCCGCGTCGGGCTGGATATCCATCCCGAGAATCCGTGGGAGCAGTTTGTCTATCAGCTTAGCGAGGATAAATGGTGCGTGGGCGCGGCGCTTCGCGATCTGCACATGCCGACCGAGACGCGTATTGCCGCCCTGTTCCGCGATAACGCGCTGCTGCACCCGACCGGCAGCACGCGCCTGCGGGAGGGCGACGTGCTGTGCGTCATTGGCCGCGAGCGCGATTTACCCGCGCTCGGCAAGCTGTTCAGCCAGTCGCCGCCGGTGGCGCTGGACCAGCGGTTCTTCGGCGACTTTATTCTGGAAGCCAACGCGCAGTTTTCCGACGTCGCGACCATCTACGGCCTGGATTTAGACGAAACCGTTAATACGCATCAGACCTTGGGCGAGTTCGTGCTGGGCATGCTCGGCGGCGCGCCGGTTGTGGGTGACCAGGTGGAGTTCGCCGGGATGATCTGGACGGTGGCCGAGAAGGAAAACAATCTGGTACGCAAGATTGGCGTTCGCGTGGCCGAGGAAGAAGAAGAGTAAGTTCCATTTGCCCCCTCTCCTGCGGGAGAGGGTTAGCGAAGGTAGGTCGGGTAAGCGTCAGCGCCACCCGACAGATTGCGGTGGATGGCGCGTTCGCTTATCCACCCTACAATCACCTGCCAATGCAAATGACTTAGCCTTGAACGCCCTCATCCCGCCCTTCTCCCCAGGAGAAGGAGAAAAACAAACGTCTACGATTGCACCACCACAGGCACACGCTGCGCCAGGGCGCACATCAGCTCATAGCCAACCGTTCCGGCGGCTGCGGCCACGTCATCGATTTTCACCTCATTGCCCCACAGCTCAACCGAACTGCCGATGCCCGCCTGCGGGCACGGCGTCAAGTCTACCGCCAGCATATCCATCGAAACGGTGCCTACCGTGGTGGTCAAGATGCCGTCGACCCGCACCGGCGTGCCGCTCGGGGCGTGGCGCGGGTAGCCGTCCGCGTAGCCGCAGGCCACAATGCCGATGCGCTGTTCGTCGGTTGCGCGATAGCGGCTGCCGTAGCCCACCGCGTCACCGCCCTTCAGATTTTGAATGCCGATAATTTCACTTTTAAGCGACATCACCGGCTTCAGGCCGCTGTTGGCGATATCCCGCCACTGCCCGCTCGGCGACGCGCCGTAAAGAATAATGCCGGGGCGTACCCAGTCAAAATGCGCCTCCGGGTGCCACATTGTCGCCGCCGAGTTGGAGAGCGAACGGGCGCACTCCAGCCCTTCCGTCGCTTGCTCAATGAGCTTCATAGGCTCGGCGATGCCTTCCGGCAGCTCGGCGTCCGCGAAATGCGCCATCAGCGTCAGCTGACCGACGTTTGAGATCGCCCGCAGCTGCTTCCAGATTGTCTGCACGCGGTCGGCGGTAAACCCCAGCCGGTTCATGCCGCTGTTCATTTTCAGGTATACATCGAGCGGCGCGTTGAGCCGGGCGTTCGCCAGCACTTTAACCTGCCAGTTGCTGTGCAGGCTGGTGGTCAGGCGATACTTATCGAACAGCGGCAGCTCGTCGGCGTGGAAAAAACCTTCGAGCATCAGAATCGGCCCCTTCCAGCCGCGCTCGCGCAGCAGAATGGCCTCTTCAAGATTGAGCATCGCGAAGCCGTCGGTGGTGCCCAGCGCTGACCAAACGCGGTCAAGACCGTGGCCGTAAGCGTTTGCTTTGACGACCGACCACACGCGGGAATGAGGTGCCGCCTGACGCGCCACCTGAAGATTATTACGCATCGCGACGAGATCGAGCGTCGCGACAATTGGCCGAGCCATGGCTACTCCTTATTTTTATTCTTACCGGCTTACTGATGCGCGCCGTGCAGCCGCTGGGAGCCGGTCGGCGTGAAGCCTGGGGTATAGCGGGCCACCGATAAATCATCAAACGGGATTGCCGGCGTTCTGCCGGAAATCAAATCGCTGAGCATCTGCCCCGAGCCGCAGGCCATCGTCCAGCCGAGCGTGCCGTGGCCTGTGTTGAGCCACAGGTTTTTAAACGGCGTGCGGCCAACGATCGGCGTGCCGTCCGGCGTCATCGGGCGCAGGCCGGTCCAGAAAGTGGCCTGCTCCACGTGGCCGCCGCGCGGATAGAGATCGCGCACCACCATTTCAAGGGTTTCGCGGCGAGGCTGCAACAGCTCGGTGTTGAAGCCGACGATTTCCGCCATGCCGCCCACGCGAATGCGGTTATCGAAGCGTGTAATCGCGATTTTGTAAGTTTCATCGAGAATAGTGGAAACCGGCGCGCCCTGCTCGTCGGCAATGGGGATGGTGAGCGAGTAGCCCTTGAGCGGGTAGACCGGTATATCGACAATGCGCTTCAGCAGGCTCGTAGAGTACGAACCGAATGCCACGACGTAGGCATCCGCTTTCACCACTTCTTTGCCGCACTGCACGCCATAGATGCTCTGGCCTTCATACAGCAGGCGATCGACCGCGGTATTAAAGCGGAATTCGACGCCCGCCTCTGCCGCCATGCGCGCGAGGTTCTGGGTGAACAGCTGGCAGTCGCCCGTTTCATCGTTTGGCAGGCGCAGGCCGCCGGTCAGCTTGTGGGCAACGGCCGCAAGAGCGGGTTCAACCTGCCCAAGCTGGCTGGCCTCCAGCAGCTGATAGGGCACGCCCGCATCCTGCAATACCGCGATGTCTTTCGCGGCGTTTTCATACTGCTGCGCGGTGCGGAAAAGCTGTAGCGTCCCGCCCTGGCGGCCCTCGTACTGAATGCCGGTGCTGTGACGCAGCTCTTTTAAGCAGTCGCGGCTGTACTCGGCCAGGCGCACCATGCGGCCTTTGTTTTCCTGATAATGGCGCATATCGCAGTTGCGCAGCATTTGCAGCATCCATTTAAGCTGGAAGCGCGTGCCGTCCAGGCTTATCGCCAACGGCGCATGGCGCTGGAACATCCATTTGATTGCCTTAAGCGGCACGCCCGGCGCGGCCCACGGCGCGGCGTATCCCGGAGAGATTTGCCCGGCGTTAGCGGCGCTGGTTTCCAGCGCCGGGCCCGCCTCGCGTTCGATGACCGTCACTTCATGTCCTGCCTGGCGTAAATACCAGGCGCTGGCGACGCCGACAACCCCACTTCCCAGCACCACAACACGCATATCCGTTCCACCATTTAGCTAAAAGAATAATCTTCTGATTACAAATTGATAACCCAGATGAAAATGTTATTCAACATATGGCTTTATTATGGTGAGCATCCTCACATCTTGCCCCATTCTCACTGGATGCAGAGAATTGGGATCTCCTGCGAGGGAAGATATTTTCCCCAGAATAATGTGCTGCAAGAAGGGTTGAAAACGGGGTGTGAAAATCACTAAATCGTGCGGAAATTATTTTTCTTGCCACAGCTAAGTTTGCGCAGTGTTCTATCCTTTGAATGAGGCTATCCATTCAGAGAGAGCCGACAACAATGAGGGCGCGCTGATGGCAACTGTTGACCTTTCCGCCACAAAGGATTCCAAACGTCTGAGTGATGGACCCGACTGGACGTTCGAGCTGCTGGATGTCTACCTGGCCGAGATTGACCGCGTAGCAAAGCTTTATCGCTTAGACACTTATCCTCATCAGATTGAGGTCATCACCTCCGAGCAGATGATGGACGCCTACTCAAGCGTCGGCATGCCGATCAACTATCCGCACTGGTCATTCGGCAAGAAGTTCATCGAAACCGAGCGGCTGTACAAGCACGGTCAGCAGGGCTTGGCCTACGAGATTGTGATTAACTCCAACCCTTGTATCGCCTATCTGATGGAGGAGAACACCATTACCATGCAGGCGCTGGTCATTGCGCACGCCTGCTACGGGCACAACTCTTTCTTTAAAAACAATTATCTATTCCGCAGCTGGACGGATGCCAGTTCAATAGTCGATTACCTGATCTTCGCCCGCAACTACATCAGCGACTGTGAGGAGCGCTACGGCGTGGACGAAGTGGAGCGCCTGCTGGATTCCTGCCACGCCCTGATGAACTACGGCGTCGACCGCTATAAACGTCCGCAAAAGATTTCATTGCAGGAAGAAAAAGCGCGGCAGAAAAGCCGCGAAGAGTATCTGCAAAGCCAGGTGAATACGCTGTGGCGCACCCTGCCGCGTCGCGAAGAGGAAAAGACCGTTGCCGAAGCGCGTCGCTATCCTTCCGAACCGCAGGAAAACTTACTCTATTTTATGGAGAAGAACGCGCCGCTGCTTGAGCCGTGGCAGCGCGAGATCCTGCGTATCGTCCGCAAGGTGAGCCAGTATTTCTATCCGCAGAAGCAAACCCAGGTGATGAACGAAGGCTGGGCGACGTTCTGGCACTACACCATCCTTAACCATCTGTACGATGAAGGAAAAGTGACGGAACGCTTTATGCTTGAGTTCCTCCACAGCCACACCAACGTGGTGTTCCAGCCGCCGTACAACAGCCCGTGGTACAACGGCATTAACCCGTATGCGCTGGGCTTTGCGATGTTCCAGGATATCAAACGTATTTGTCAGAATCCGACCGAGGAGGACAGATACTGGTTCCCGGATATTGCCGGAAAGGACTGGCTGGAGACGGTGCATTTCGCGATGCGCGATTTCAAAGACGAGAGCTTTATCAGCCAGTTCCTGTCGCCGAAGCTGATGCGCGACTTCCGCCTGTTTACCGTGCTGGATGACGACCACAATAACTACCTGGAAATTTCGGCTATCCACAATGAGGAAGGCTACCGGGAAATCCGCGCGCAGCTTTCCGCGCAGTATAACCTGAGCAATCTGGAGCCAAATATTCAGGTGTGGAATGTGGATCTGCGCGGCGACCGTTCGCTGACGCTGCGCTATATTCCGCACAACCGCGCGCCGCTGGACAAGGGCCGCCGGGAAGTGCTGAAGCACGTTCACCGCCTGTGGGGCTTTGATGTGACGCTTGAGCAGCAGAATGAGGACGGCAGCGTTGAGCTTCTTGACCGCTGTCCGGCGCGGTTGAACAGTATTTAGAAAGCAAAAAGGCTTCCGGAAGGAAGCCTTTTATCACTGGACGTCGGGTAAGTCGTGAGCCGCCACCCGACAGGATTCGGTGGATGGCGCTACCGCTTATCCACCCTACAAACTGCGCGAACCGCATATCTTGTAGGTCGGGTAAGGCGCGAGCCGCCACCCGACGTAAGCCTATCTTTAGCGGCTGTGCATCGCCAGATCGCCCGGCAGGTTCTTCTGCATGCGGTGCCAGATCTCCCCACTCTCACGACCGTAGGCACGAACGGTATCGAACACCTGATCGTGCAGGCCTTCTTTACAGATCGTCCCAAGACGGTGGTAGAACCCTAACGCCAGGCTGCGCGCTTCCGGGTTGGAGAAGTAGTGACGCCCGATGCGGGTGTACAGGCCTTTCATACCGTTGAGAATCAAGCCGTAGATAGGGTTGCCGGAGGCAAACGCAAGGCCGCGGAAAATGTTGTAATCCAGATCTGCGAACGCGTCCGCGTGGTCTTCAACACGGTCTGCCGTTGCGAGCACTTCCTGCGCTTTTTCCGGATGCTGGCGAATCGCCGTACGGATAAAGATGGTCGAGATGTTGGTGCGCACGGAGAGCAGGTTATCGATGAGCTGCGGCACGCTGTCGTGATCTAAACGCGCCAGCGTTTCCAGGATGTTTAATCCTGACGTTTCCCAAAAGTTGTTCACTTTGGTCGGTTTGCCGTGCTGAATCGTCAACCAGCCGTCGCGTGCGAGGCGCTGAAGCACCTCGCGCAAGGTGGTGCGCGTGACGCCAATCAGCTCGGACAACTCGCGCTCGGCAGGCAAAATGGAACCCGGGGGGAAGCGGCTATTCCAGATACTTTCAATGATGTATTCTTCCGCGAAACCCGCTGGGCTCTGCGCCTTAATGACCATAGTATGATTTCCATTACACAGGTTTAGCAAATGGGACTCATCATACCAGATGCTCCGCGCGCCAGATAGCAGACCAGCCGTCTAAATGCGGGATCGGCGTTTGCTTTTTTCCAATTTTAGACAGCGTGGGATTCCCCCGCGCCTTGCTAGTGACGCCAGGCGCGAGTAACCTGACCCAATCATGCCGTTTTCGATATAACAATCATTTGGAGAATGCTTTCATCACCATGGAAATGTCCACTGGCCGTGCCCTCTATCGCAATTTTTTGGGCCAGTCACCTGACTGGTATAAATTCGCAATCTTGTTTTTTCTCGTTGTTAACCCGCTGGTTTTCTGGTTTGTTAGCCCCTTCGTCGCGGGCTGGATGCTGGTTGCCGAATTCATCTTCACGCTGGCGATGGCGTTGAAATGCTATCCCCTGCTGCCCGGTGGCCTGCTTGCTATCGAGGCCGTGCTGGTGGGAATGACCAGCGCCAACCACGTCCGCGAAGAGGTTGCCAGTAATCTTGAAGTGTTGCTGCTGCTGATGTTCATGGTGGCAGGCATTTACTTTATGAAGCAGCTGCTGTTGCTGGTCTTCACCAAGCTGCTGCTTGGTATCCGCTCGAAAATCCTGCTTTCGTTGGCGTTCTGCGTCGCAGCGGCATTTTTGTCCGCGTTCCTAGATGCGCTTACCGTGGTCGCGGTGGTGATTAGCGTCGCCGTTGGGTTTTACGGTATCTATCACCGCGTGGCTTCCGAAGGGGGTAACGGAAGCGACCTCCAGGACGACAGCCATATTGAAAACGACAACCACGCCGTCCTTGAACAGTTCCGCGCATTTTTACGCAGCCTGATGATGCATGCGGGCGTGGGCACCGCGTTAGGCGGCGTGATGACCATGGTGGGCGAACCGCAAAACCTGATCATCGCCAAAAGCGCCGGCTGGCATTTCGGTGAGTTCTTCTTGCGTATGGCTCCCGTTTCTCTGCCGGTACTGGTTTGCGGCCTGCTAACCTGCATTCTGGTTGAGCGCACCAAAATTTTGGGCTACGGCGCGCAGCTGCCGGAAAAAGTACGCGCAATTCTGCAGGATTTCGACACCAAAAGCGGCGCGAAACGCACCAAACAGGACAATGTTAAACTGCTGGTGCAGGTGATCATTGGCGTTTGGCTGGTGGTGGCGCTGGCGCTGCATCTCGCAGAAGTCGGCCTGATTGGCCTTTCGGTGATTATTTTTGCGACCGCTTTGTGCGGCGTAACGGATGAGCATGCGATCGGCAAAGCCTTTACCGAAGCGCTGCCGTTTACCGCGCTGCTGACCGTTTTCTTTGCGGTCGTTGCGGTGATTATCGATCAGCATCTTTTTGCGCCGGTCATCCATTACGTGTTGCAGGCCGAGCCGCGCGCCCAGCTTTCGCTGTTCTATCTCTTTAACGGCGTGCTGTCGTCGATTTCCGATAACGTGTTCGTTGGGACGGTTTACATCAACGAAGCGAAAGCCGCAATGGAAAGCGGGATCATCGATCTTAAACAGTTCGAACTGCTCGCCGTTGCAATCAATACCGGGACGAACCTGCCTTCCGTCGCCACGCCAAACGGCCAGGCGGCCTTCCTGTTCCTGCTGACCTCGGCCCTGGCGCCGCTGATTCGTCTGTCGTATGGCCGAATGGTGCTGATGGCGCTGCCTTACACCATTGTGTTAACGCTGGTCGGCCTGCTATGCGTGGAGACTACCCTGCTTCCGGCGACCGAGTGGATGCTGCATGCGGGTTGGATTTCAACGCCTGCTCTCAGCGCTATCCCGCACTAATGTTATTTTATGGGCAGCCCGCTGCCCATAAGGCTTATTCGCCTGATAAACGTCCGAATAAACACATATTTTTCGCAATGCTACTGGCGCTGAAACTGAATTGGTTTACACTGCCGAATCACCGCATGTTGCAGGGAAACTGATTATGTTGCGATATTTAAACCAATGCTCCCGTGGGCGCGGCGCCTGGCTGTTGTTGGCCTTCACCGCTTTTGCTCTGGAAATGGTGGCATTGTGGTTCCAGCACGTGATGCTGCTGAAACCTTGTGTTATGTGTATTTACGAGCGCTGTGCGCTGTTTGGGATTATGGGTGCCGGGCTTGTCGGTGCCATCGCGCCAAAATCGCCGTTACGCTACGGCGCGCTGGCTCTCTGGTTGTACAGCGCGGGCAAAGGCCTTCAGCTTGCGTGGGATCACACGATGCTGCAATTGCACCCTTCGCCGTTTGTCACCTGTGATTTCGCCGCGCGCTTCCCGTCCTGGCTGCCGCTTAATAAGTGGCTGCCGTCGGTATTTGTGGCAACGGGTGACTGCTCAGTGCGTCAGTGGGAATTCCTGTCGCTGGATATGGTGCAGTGGCTGGTTGGCATTTTCGCCATCTTCCTGATTATCGCCGTGCTGGTAACGATCGCTCAGCCGTTCAAGCCTAAGCGCCGCGACCTGTTTGGCCGCTAGGTTTTAGTATCAGAAAGCAAAAACCCGCCGATGGCGGGTTTTTTATTATTAGTGGTCGCGACGATAAAGCGTCCACTGGTCTATGCGTTCACCGCTCGGCAATATGCAGTCGCCACGCTCGCCCAGATCGGTTTTCACCGCTCTCAGCTCACCGCCTTTATCTTTGCAGTAAACTGACGCCGGGTTCGGCATGCCGATAACCTGTGGCGGTTTTGGCGCCGTAGGTTCGGGTGATGAACAGCCGTTGAGAATGAGCGCCCCAAACAGTAATGTTATTTTCTTCATTTTCCCTCCAGTCAGGAGGCAGAATGTTAACAGTGCGGGAGTGGGGAAAGCAAAACCAGCGGGATGCGGACTTAACGTGCCGCGACGTTATATTGATGAATCGCACTCATCGGACGATGTAGAGCATGCATTCCTGCTTTGCAGAAGATACAAACAGCGCCATGGGGATTTGTTTCTCGGACATCGTAGGGGGAGGTGCGATACTGTGAACCGCCACAAGACGGACACTTAAATGTTAAGTACTGGATAAAAACCTTCTTTTACTTGTTATAGAAAGTACACCGTATCACAAAGATTTCGCTTTGTACGATTTATTTTTGTGCACTTCCGGAATACTGGTGGATCAGTCTGCCCACTCAGGTTTGTTCAATATATGATCCTGCCAATCGCGAACTTCCGACTCTTTCACGGCGATATGACGTACCGAAATGCGTTCGCCGTGCATCGCTGCCTTAGAACCTGACAAAAGAGGATGCCACGCGGGCAGGTCTTTTCCTTCTGCTAAAAGACGGTACGCGCAGGTCATCGGCAGCCATTCGAAGGTTGGCAGATTGTCACGCGTCAGCTTGATGCAGTCCGGCTCGTACTCGAAGCGGCGCTCGTAGTTACGGCACTGGCAGGTTTTGATATTCAGCTGCTTACAGGCGACGTTGGTGAAATAGATTTCATCGGTATCTTCGTCCATCAGCTTATGCAGGCAGCACTGGCCACAGCCGTCGCACAGGGATTCCCACTGGGCGTCGGTCATTTCGTCGAGCGTTGTACTCTGCCAAAAAGGTATCTGTGTCATAAAAAGGCCTGCATATGAAAAATCAAGCTGCACCTTATAAACGCTGTGGTCATAAGATGCAAGCGTTGCCGCCCTGGCGGCGGCAAATTGATTATAGTACGCGAGTGGTAAGGCTACGTCCGTCGAAGCTCACTTCAAGGCTGTCGCCGCTGGCAAGCGGGCCGACGCCTTCCGGGGTACCGGTCAATATCACGTCGCCCGCGCGCAGGGTGAAGAAGCGGCTCATATAGGCGATGAGCGGGATGATTTTGTGGATCATGTCGGAGGTGGAGCCCTGCTGGCGAACCTCGCCGTTAACCTTAAGGGAAAGGTCAGTATTTTGCGGGTCGGCGGTAAATTCTGCCGCCGGAATAAAACCGGAGATCGGGCAGGAGTTATCGAAGCCTTTTGCTTTTTCCCACGGCTGCCCTGCTTTCTTTAGCTTGCCCTGCAGGTCGCGTAGGGTTAAATCCAGCGCCACGCCGTAGCCCGCAATCGCTTTAGCAACGTGTTCTTCGGTCGCCTGTCTGAGCGTGGCGCCGATTAAAATCGCAAGCTCTACTTCGTGGTGCACCGAACCAAGATCCTGCGGCAGCGCAAGCGGCTGGCGAATGTCGCACAGCGCGCTTTCGGGTTTAATAAACAAGACCGGCTCTTCCGGCGTCGCGCTACCCATCTCTTTAATATGTTTTGCGTAGTTGCTGCCCACGCACACTACTTTGCTGACCGGAAAATCCAGCAGCGCACCCTGCCAGTTATGATGTTGATACATGCCTTTCCTCTGCGTCGTTGTGTTAACTGCATTTGATACTAGATAAAAAAATCCCCGGTGAATACCGGGGAGCGTGCGTTATTGTGCGATTGCGTCAGCCATGGTTCCGATGCTGATGGCAAAGTAGTACGAACGGTTCCAGTGCATGATGGTTCTGAAGTTGTTATAGACCAGGAATGAGCGGCCCTGATTATCGTCCGGGGTAACTATCCACGCGCGCTGGCCTGAAGCAGGAAGCTGCAAGCCGTCAGGCAGGGTGACGCCAAGCTGCTGCCACTGGGCAACGGTTTTGCCCTGGGCAGTTTTCGTTCCGGCAAGCCCTGCGTCGATGCCTTGCGGCAGTTTAACTTCAGTGCCCCAAGTTCCGCCTGCCTGCCAGCCTTCCGTCGCCAGGTAGTTGGCGGTTGAAGCAAAGACATCGCTGGTGTTATTCCAGATGTCGATTTTACCGTCGCCGTCGCCGTCCTTGCCGTAACGCAGGTAGGAGCTAGGCATAAACTGGTTCTGGCCCATCGCACCTGCCCATGAGCCTTTCAGCTCGTCGGCAGTAACGTGCCCCTGGTCGAGGATTTTCAGCGATGAGATAAGCTCTTTGGTGAAGAAGGCTTCTCGCCGCCCTTCAAAGGCCAGCGTCGAGAGCGCTGAGACAATATCTTCTTTGCCCTGAATCTTGCCAAAATTACTCTCCATTGCCCACAGCGCGACGATGTAGTTACCCTGCACGCCGGTGCTTGCGGTGACGGAAGCAAGCTCGGGCTGGTGCTGTTTGTACAGCGCGCGGGCCTGCTCAATTTTTGCGGGGGTAATCACGCGCGACAGGTAGTCATCCAGCGTGACTTTCTTTTCAAGCTGGTTGCGGTCGGATTTAATGACCCGATCAACAAAATGGACGTTGGCAAAGGCCGCGGTGATGGTGTTATTGCTGATGCCCTGCTGGCGAGCCTTTTGCTTGAGCTCTTCGACGTAGGCCGGGAATTCTGCCGGGTCACGCCCCTGTTCGGCGAGCGTTGTCGAGGTGGACGGTGCCGACGGCTGGGCTGCAGCGGGAGGCGCTGCAGGAGCAACGGCCTCCGCGCTGGGGGATTTTGCGGCACAGCTGGCAAGAAGTAACGTGCTGATGGTTATACAGATTGCTGAAGTTTTCATCTACCCTCTCGCGATAAGTTTGCTGCTGTCATCTTCCTCCTTTATGTATAGAAAAGATTTACCGCTAATCCGAATCTTATTTTTTTGGCCCTTTTTCCAGGTGCATTTTTAACAAACTTTCCGGCGGCGGTGGCAGCTGTAAATAATAGCCTTCATCTTTGAGTGCCTGTTTCACTTTATCGAAATCCGCGTTGGCCAGTTTTTTACTTCCGTCGAGCGGTAATATCATTGCCAGCTTAGGTTCACCGAAGCCTTTCATCAATTCTTCAGGCACGCGTGAAAAATCGTCTTTTTTTTCGACATAAAGATAAGTCTGGTCACGTTTGCTACTTCTGTAGATCACACAAAACATTTTTTTTACTCTATTTTCGCCGGATGGTGGCTTGCCTGAATATACCTGTGACTATACCATGCTTAATGTACTTCGGAATATCGTCCCACGAGCCGTGGGGATTGAAACTGAATTGAGTAAGGCCAGGATGTCAAACACGCCAATCGAGTTAAAAGGCAGCAGTTTCACCTTATCAGTTGTTCATTTGCATGATGCTCAACCCGAGGTCATTCGCCAGGCCCTTCAGGATAAAATCGCCCAGGCGCCTGCTTTTCTTAAAAATGCCCCGGTTGTTGTTAACGTTGCCAGTCTCGATGGTTCTGTAAACTGGAAGAAGGTCCAGCAGGCGGTGGCTTCTACCGGTCTGCGCGTGGTCGGTATCAGCGGTTGTAAAGATGAATCGCTGAAAAGCGAAATTGAACGCGCCGGTCTGCCGTTGCTATCCGAAGGGAAAGAAAAAGCCCCTCGTGCGGCTAAGGTTACCGCTCCGGAGCCGGTGACCGTGGCCGAGCCAATTGCCACACCCGTCACAAAAACGCGTTTGATTGATACCCCGGTTCGTTCCGGTCAGCGCATTTATGCACCAAACTGTGATTTGATTGTCACCAATCACGTCAGCGCCGGTGCGGAACTTATTGCTGATGGCAACATCCATATTTACGGCATGATGCGTGGCCGAGCCCTGGCAGGTGCCAGCGGCGATCGTGATGCACAAATATTTTGTACCAACCTGGTAGCTGAGCTGGTCTCAATAGCGGGTGAATACTGGCTGAGTGATCAAATACCAGCCGATTATTATGGGAAAGCGGCGCGCCTGAGTCTTGCGGGCGGTGCTCTCTCCGTTCAACCTTTGAATTAAGCCCTTTTAACAAGGAATTCCTTTATGGCACGCATTATTGTTGTTACATCGGGTAAAGGGGGCGTCGGTAAGACCACGTCCAGCGCGGCCATCGCTACGGGTTTGGCCCAGAAGGGAAGAAAAACCGTCGTTATCGATTTTGATATCGGCCTGCGTAACCTGGATCTGATCATGGGCTGTGAACGCCGCGTGGTTTACGATTTCGTTAACGTTATTCAGGGCGATGCCACGCTTAACCAGGCGCTTATCCGCGATAAACGTACCGAGCAGCTCTATATTCTGCCGGCTTCACAAACCCGCGATAAAGACGCGCTGACCCGCGAAGGCGTGGCGAAAGTGCTCGACGATCTGAAAAATATGGACTTCGAGTTTATCGTCTGCGACTCCCCGGCAGGTATCGAAACCGGCGCGCTGATGGCGCTCTATTTCGCCGATGAAGCCGTAATCACCACCAACCCGGAAGTCTCTTCGGTTCGTGACTCCGACCGTATCCTTGGCATCCTGTCTTCTAAATCGCGTCGCGCTGAAAACGGCGAAGACCCGATTAAAGAACACCTGCTGCTGACCCGCTACAACCCGGGCCGCGTAAGCCGTGGCGACATGCTGAGCATGGAAGACGTGTTAGAAATTCTGCGTATTCCTCTGGTCGGCGTGATCCCGGAAGATCAGTCCGTGCTGCGCGCCTCCAACCAGGGCGAGCCGGTGATCCTCGACGTTGAAGCAGACGCGGGCAAAGCCTACGCAGATACCGTTGAACGCCTTCTCGGAGAAGAACGTCCTTTCCGCTTCATCGAAGAAGAGAAGAAAGGTTTCCTCAAACGCCTGTTCGGAGGATAAGTTATGGCATTACTAGACTTTTTTCTCTCACGGAAAAAGAACACTGCTAACATCGCGAAAGAGCGACTGCAGATTATCGTTGCGGAACGCCGTCGCGGCGACCGTGAACCTCACTATTTGCCGCAGTTGAAGCGCGATATTCTGGAAGTTATTTGCAAATACGTGCAGATCGATCCGGAGATGCTGACCGTCGTGCTCGATCAGAAAGGTGACGATATTTCCGTTCTGGAACTTAACGTTACGCTTCCCGAGACGCAGGAAACAACAAAGTCCGCGTGATACAAATAAAAAACCCCCTGATGTATTCAGGGGGTTTATTTTATTATTTCCCGTTGCGCCATTTATATTAAGAATTATCTGCCACTCTTCTTAACTATTTTCCCGCACTTAGGTTATGCACTGTATTTATTTACAGGTATAAATGCATCTTATTAATAATCTGCGAGCAGCGTTTTTAGCTTGTCACCCATTAATTCACCGCGCCAGCCGCTGATTAATTCCGGCGCACTGGTTCTGGTTTTTAATTGCCAGTGCCAGTTAAGCAGCTGGTTAATTTGGCGACGTGAGGCGAGCAGCTCCGCGCTAAGGCCGCTGCTTTCACTCACTTCCTGTACCAGCGCCTTGATGGCTTTGAACACTTTACGATAGCCCGGCATATCCACTAAATTGCTGAGCGCTTCCGGCCACTGGTCTTCCGGCAGCGCCTGCGCTTCGGCCACAAGCGCGATTAGCGTTTTACCGTGGAAGCGGATTTCGCTGCCGCTTAGGCCAAGCGAATCCAGTTCGCCAAGCGACCCCGGCATATAGCGCGCTACCTGCCAGAGGTGCTCTTCCCGCACGACGAAATTCACCGCCATATCGCGCTCGCGGGCTTTACGCAGACGCCACGACGCGAGCTTCTTCAGGCACGCAAGCTGACGAGTACGCAACTGCCATGCGTTGCCGATTTCGCGCCACGCCTCTTCCGGGTCGAGGATTTCCTGGCGGCGATTTGCCATCAGGTTACATTCGTCCAGCGCGGCCTTCATCCAGCCTGCGGCTTCGGTTTCTGCCATCAGCTTATGAGCGATTGGCAGCAGGTAGAACACGTCCGCCGCCGCGTATTCGCACTGGCGCTCGGTTAACGGACGTGCCAACCAGTCGGTACGGGATTCGCTTTTGTCCAGCGCGATGCCCGTATAGGCCTCGACGATGGTGGCAAAACCGCAGGACAGCGCGCGCCCGCTGAATGCCGCCAGAATCTGGGTATCGATAAAGGGATCCGGCAACGCGCCGAAGGCATTGAGGAACACTTCCAGATCTTCGCTTCCCGCATGCAGGAACTTAATGACCTTGCTGTCGGCGAGCAACGCTTTGAACGGCGACCAGTCGGTGATGGTTAACGGATCGATAAGGGAAATCTGATTGCCGTCATACAGCTGGATCAGGCCAAGCTGCGGGTAATAGGTGCGCGTGCGGACAAATTCGGTGTCCAGCGCCAGGGCAGGTACCTGACGGGCGGCCTGGCAGACTTCTGCAAGCTGCTCATCGGTGGTGATCATAAGGTAAGTCAAATTGGGTTCTCTTAGGTTTGCGCCCATAAAAAACGCCGGATTACCGGCGTTAGGGGCGACTGACTCGGAGCTCAGGCGCTATTGTTGATCGGCCTTGGCGGCTTCGTCACGTAGTTCTCGTCGTAAAATTTTTCCGACGTTGGATTTTGGCAGCTCTTCGCGGAATTCCACCAGCTTCGGCACCTTGTAGCCGGTCAGGTGACGGCGGCAGAAGGTGACCAGTGATTCTTCGCTAAGCGCCCGATCTTTCTTCACGACGAAGATCTTCACCGTTTCACCGCTTGCCCCACCCGGCACGCCGACCGCGGCGACTTCAAGCACGCCAGGGTGCTGCATCACTACGTCTTCGATTTCGTTCGGGTAAACGTTAAACCCGGAAACCAGAATCATATCTTTTTTGCGATCGACGATGCGCATAAAGCCCTCTTCGTCCATGGTAGCGATGTCGCCGGTTCGCAGCCAGCCGTCCAGCATAATTTCGTCCGTCGCATCCGGACGCTGCCAGTAGCCCAGCATGACCTGCGGGCCTTTGACGCACAGCTCGCCCGGTTCGCCTGCCGGCACTTCGTTACCTTCGTCATCGATAAGCTTCACTTCCGTCGACGGCACCGGCAGGCCGATGCTGCCGCTGTGATAGTCGATATCGTGCGGGTTGGCGCTTACCAGCGGCGCGCACTCCGTCAGGCCGTAGCCTTCAAGCAGGTAGCGCCCGGTGAGTTTTTCCCAGCGTTCGGCCACCACGTGCTGCACCGGCATCCCGCCGCCTGCGGAAAGGTGCAGGCTGGAGAAGTCGAGCTGCTGGAATTCTTTGTTATTAAGCAGCGCGTTGAACAGCGTGTTTACGCCGGTCATGGCGGTGAACTTATACTTGCCTAATTCTTTCACCAGCCCCGGAATATCGCGCGGGTTGGTGATAAGCAGGTTCTGACCGCCCAGCTCGATAAACAGCAGGCAGTTCATGGTCAGGGCAAAAATGTGGTACAGCGGCAGCGCGGTCACCACCAGCTCTTTACGTTCGTACAGCAGCGGGCTGTAGGCTGCCCTCACCTGCTCGAGGTTCGCCAGCATATTGCGATGGGTGAGCATTGCGCCTTTCGCCACGCCGGTCGTGCCGCCGGTGTATTGCAGGAAGGCGAGGTCGGTGCTAATCACCTCTGGCTTGATGTACTGCAGGCGGTAGCCGTTGTGCAGCGCGCTGCGGAAGGAAATGGCGTCCGGCAGGTGGTATTTTGGCACCAGGCGCTTGATGTATTTCACGACAAAGTTCACCACCGTGCCCTTTGCCGCCGAAAGCTGATCGCCCATGCGGGTAAGAATGACGTGCTTAACCTGGGTTTTATCGACGACTTTCTCAAGGGTGTGGGCAAAGTTGGAAACGATAACGATAGCGCTTGCGCCGCTGTCGTTGAGCTGATGCTCCAGCTCGCGCGGCGTGTAGAGCGGGTTAACGTTCACCACTACCATTCCGGCACGTAAAATCCCAAATAGCGCGACCGGATACTGGAGCAGGTTTGGCATCATCAGCGCGACGCGGTCGCCCTTTTGCAGGCCAAGCCCCTGTTGCAGATAGGCGGCAAAGGCGCGGCTGCGCTCTTCAAGCTTGCGGAACGTCATCACCTCGCCCATGTTCACAAACGCGGGCTGGTCAGCATAGCGCACCGTTGCCTGTTCAAACATATCAACAAGGGATTGATAACGATCGGGATTAATCTCAGCCGCAACGTCGGCCGGGTAGCGGTTAAGCCAAACCTTCTTCAAGGAAACACCTCTGAATTTATTATTTGTCGTCATCACAACCCCAAACAGGACACATGCCGTTAACATAATATTAACTCAGCGTACCAGTTTATTAATTAGCCTGATTTAAGGTTGCGAAGCGCATCACTAAATTTTTTCTTTCCATCCTGGAAATAAATAAACAGCGGACATGCCGCTGTCTATAAAGTTAACTAAAACAATATGTTACTCAGTTACAATGGTCTGTACCTGCGCCGGGCCTGGATTATACCAGCCAGCGCCGCCCCACATACCATAGTGACCGCGATACGGATAGGGGCCGCCCCAGAACCACGGGTCAATTGGCTGTGGAGGCATGACTACCTGCTGCACGACGTTCCAGCGTTTATAGCCGGTGGCCTGCATCAGCATAAACTTATACGGCGTTTCCCCCACCTTCCCTTCGATGGTGCCTTTGATTGGCCCGACAACCGTCACCAGCTGGCCACGGAAATCAACCGGGTCGAGGAAGCCGTTCACATCGGCATAAATGCGCCCTTTTGAAGGTTCACCAAGCCGTGGACGTGCCCCTTCATCGAGGCTTACCGTCGCGATTTCCAGACGCGTTTTACCCGCCTTGTTGTCGATGTTTACCACGCGTCCGCCGAAGCGGGCTTCCTGGCCGACGTACAGTTCCGGCGCGTTCATCACGCTTGCCAAATCCTGCTGTGGCGTCGCGCTGGTACCTTTGATGGCATCCGGCACCGTCACACAGCCGCTCAGTAACAGCGTCGCGACGATGGTTAACAAGCCACCTAACTTCCTGACGTTACAACCTGCCATACCCATCTCCTTATACCGCGTTACGCAACCTGGTAACGCTGAGTATCACTCTTTGCCGGGAAGCTTCTTCCATGTTACTTCGTTGCGCAGATAAACCGGCTCCGCATGTTCAACGGCTACCGTACGGCTCGCGTCAAATGCCTGAACGGCGAGCGTCAGCATATCTTCCGCCGTTGGCAGCGCTACCTGCCCATCGCGCGTCACGATGCTGCTGCCTGCGGCCATATCAGGCCATGCCTGCCAGCCAGTGCCGACTGTAGCCCACTCGCCTTCGAGCTGCTTCAACCGTTCTGCAACCGCTTCAGGCTTTAGCACCGCTTCGGTTTCTTCACCGTGCCACACGCCCTGCTCGTCGCGCTGGTACTCGGCCCAGTAGACCTCGCCCATGCGCGCGTCGATGGCGGCAAGCACGCGCGTAGCGCCGGTCAAACGCCAGGCCCCCTGCGCCATAGTCGCAAGGGTAGAAACGCCGATCATCGGCAGTTCGGCACCCAGAGCCAGCCCCTGCGCAATACCAATACCAATACGCACGCCGGTAAAACTCCCCGGCCCCCGCCCGTAGGCGAGCGCGTGTAGCTCAGACAAGGAAAGGCCGCCCTGGTTCAGGATGTCCCGCACCATTGGCAAAATTCGTTGGGTATGCTCGCGCGGGCAGAGTTCGAAATGGGCACAGACGGTGCCGTCGTTGTTCAGGGCAACCGAACAGGCTTCTGTTGCGGTATCGATGGCTAAAATTCGCATGGACTGGCCAACCTCTGGCGAGAATCTGGATAGAAATAGGGTCAAAAATCGGCGCGCATCATACCATAGCCTGGCACAAATTACTGCGTCGGTGGGGAGTTAAGGAACTCAACCGCCCGATTTATGTCCCGCGTGCGCGGCGTGGGCGGCAGACTGTTGAGAAATACCGCACCGTATGGCCGCATCACCAGGCGGTTGTCGCAAATCACCAGCACGCCGCGATCGTCAACGTCGCGGATCAGGCGGCCAACGCCCTGTTTTAAGGTGATCACCGCGTCGGGAAGCTGAACGTCGTCGAACGGATCGCCGCCGCGGATCCGGCAGTCTTCCATGCGCGCCTTTAACAGCGGATCGTCCGGGGAGGTAAACGGCAGCTTGTCGATGATCACAAGCGAGAGCGCATCGCCCCGCACGTCCACCCCTTCCCAGAAGCTGCTGGTCGCCACCAGCAGAGCGTTCCCTGCGCTGACAAACTGCTCCAGAAGCTGGCCTTTACTGGTTTCGCCCTGCAGCAGCACCGGCAGCGTCATGCTCGCCCGGAACTGCTCCGCCAGCTCGCGCATCATGGAATGCGAGGTGCAGAGCATAAAGCAGCGACCGTTGTTGGCTTCGATCAGCGGCTGGAGCATTTTCGCCAGATGCTTTGCGGCGTGCGGCTGGTTCGGCGTCGGCAGGCCGCGCGGCACGCACAATAGCGCCTGGGTGGCATAATCAAACGGGCTAGCCAGCAGCAGCGTTTTGGCGTTATCGATACCAAGACGGTCGGTAAAGTGGCTTAGCTGGTCGTTCACCGAAAGCGTCGCTGAGGTGAATATCCAGGTCCCCGCCTTTTGGGCGATGACCTCTTTGAATTTATCCGCCACCGAAAGCGGCGTGAGCGCAAGGGTGAAATTGCGCGAGTTGCATTCGTACCAGTAGCTGTAGCCCGGCTGGTCGACGTCCTTCAGGCGTTTGATGCGGCTGCGATAGACCACCGCGCGCTCAAAGGCGGCATCAAGCGTGGCGGAGCGTCCAAGCGAGAGCTTCGCCACGTCGTAACAAAGCTCCAGCGCATCGTCGAGCAGCAGTAAAGCGCGCTGAATTGCGGGCTGGGCCAGCAGTTCACGCAGGTTGCCACGGTAGCCCGGATCGCCAAGCTGAAGGCGAAAATCCTGGGTACTTTGCGCCAGGCGATCGGCGCTTTTTTGCAGCTGCTGGGCGTCGCGCACTTCGGTGCGGTAGGCGATAGAAATATCTTTGGCTAAATCGAGCAGCTGGCGGCTTGAGACAGACTGCCCAAAATACTGGCTGGCGATGTCGGGGATCTGGTGCGCTTCATCGAAGATCATCACCTCAGCCTCCGGGATAAGCTCCGCGAAGCCGCTCTCTTTCACCACCATATCGGCGAGGAACAGATGATGGTTGACCACTACCACGTCAGCGTCCATCGCCTTTTTACGCGCTTTGACCACGAAGCAGTCTTTATATAGCGGGCAGTCCTGGCCGAGGCAGTTGTCGTTGGTGCTGGTGACCAGCGGCCAGACGCTTGAATCCTCGGCGACGTTAGTGCAGTTGCTGATGTCACCGTCCGTCGCTTCAATCGCCCAGCTGCGCAGCTGAATGACTTCGCTCAGGGTTTGCACCGGTAGATCGCCTCCGGCCAGCGACTGCTGTTCGAGTCGTTCAAGGCAAAGATAGTTTGAGCGCCCCTTTAACAGCGCTAGGCGGCCTTTGAAGCCGAGCGCTTTGGCAACGGTGGGCAGGTCGCGGGAATAGAGCTGATCCTGTAGTGCTTTGGAGCCGGTAGAGATAATGACCTTTTTGCCCGAGCGCAGCGCAGGCGCGAGGTAGGCGTAGGTTTTACCAGTGCCCGTCCCCGCTTCAACCACCAGCTCACGCCCGTCGGTTATGGCTTTTGTAACGGCCTCGGCCATCTCGCGCTGCGGTTCGCGCGGTTTAAAGCCAGGTATCGCCAGAGCGAGCTGACCGTCTGCTGCAAAATCGTCCGTCACATTGCCCCCTGTAAATATTGCCAGTGATTATGTCAGCCCTTACAAGGTTTATCCAGCAAGCAGGTGGCAGCCCCCGCGCGATTATGGCAGTCTGTTGCGAAATTTAAGCCTCAAGACCAGTAGATAAGGAAGAAGTCATGAGTATTGTGCGTATTAAACCCGAAGCGCGTATGTCCGATGCGATAATCCATAACCAGACGCTGTATTACACCGGCGTACCGGAAAATCTGGACGCGGATGCCTACGAGCAGACGGCCAATACCCTGGCGCAAATCGATGCGCTGTTAGAAGAGCTGGACAGCGATAAAACCCGCATTATCGACGTGACAATCTTTTTGCCAAACGGCGAGGATTTTGCCGCGATGAATAAAGCATGGGACGAGTGGGTGGTTGCAGGCCAGGCACCGGTGCGCTGCACCGTTGAGGCGAAGTTGATGAACCCGCGTTACAAGGTAGAGATTAAGATTGTAGCCGCGGTTTAAGAGATACACGGGTCGACCTGGGGAAACCTAACCCCAGGTTTCTTCTACTATCAGGCTATTGCGTCAGGTTAATGTCGGGTGGCGCTGCGCTTACCCGACCTACGGTTCTGCGATATATCTAATCGTCGCCCTGCTCTTCGTCCGGCCCGTAGCCGCGCTCCTCCTTATACTCCTCGGCCTGCTCCTCTTCCTCGTCCTCATCTTCGAAGCGGGCAACAATCATTTCCCCGGTATGGGATGCGCGGATCTCCGCCGCTACGACAGTAATGGCTTCTCCGCTACTCATTCCCTGCGACATCAGTTCCTGAATACGCTCGACAGCCTGCTGCTGCTGTTCGTGGGACAGTGCTGGTAAACCTGAAATCATCGTCGACTCCTGTTACATTGCTTGAGGTTAATTATATTTCACGCCGCTCCAGCTGCCCGTGGCAGGCTGACGGCTTTTGTTTCAGGTTGTGGTTATGACGTCGCAAACTCCCGCTTTTCGCACCCTTCCCTGGCAGCCCGACGCTGTTCAACGCTATTTTGCGCCCCTGGCCGACGAGCCGTGGGCGATGCTTTTACATTCGGGTTTCGCCGATCATCCGCACAACCGGTTTGATATTCTGGTCGCCCAGCCCCGTGCTACGCTTGTCACGCGCGGGCCGCAAACCGCCTGCACGATCGAGGGCGTCACGTCTGAGCATCTCGACGATCCGCTGTTTTTACTGCAGCAGACTTTGGACAGTTGCGGGCTAACGCCCAATGCCCATGCGGATTTGCCGTTTTTAGGCGGCGCGTTGGGGCTGTTCGGCTACGACCTGGGCCGTCATTTTGAAAAAATCCCGCAGCGGGCGCAAGCCTCGATCAACACGCCTGATATGGCGGTGGGGATTTATGACTGGGCTTTGATTGCCGACAATCAGCTTCAGCGGCTGACCTTACTGAGCTGGGGCGATATTTCTATACGTCTGGCCTGGCTGGAGTCACTAACCGTTCCGCCGCGCGAAACTTTCCGCCTGACCAGCGGCTGGCGGTCCAATATGACCCGCGAGCAGTATGGACGTAATTTCCGTCAGGTACAGGAATATCTTCTGAGCGGCGACTGTTATCAGGTCAATCTCGCCCAGCGGTTCAGCGCCGCCTACGCCGGGAGCGAGTGGGAGGCGTTTCAAAAGCTCAACGAATCCAACCGCGCGCCGTTTAGCGCCTTTATACGTCTGCCCGAAAGCGCGATTCTGAGCCTTTCTCCGGAACGCTTTATTTTGCTGGAAGGCAAAAAAATCCAGACTCGCCCTATTAAGGGCACGCTGCCGCGCCTGGCCTGCCCGCAGGAAGATGCGAAACAGGCCGAAAGGCTGGCAGGATCCCCTAAAGACCGCGCGGAAAACCTGATGATTGTTGACCTGCTGCGCAATGATATTGGCCGCGTGGCGGTGCCCGGCAGCGTGCGCGTTCCCGAGCTGTTTGTCGTTGAGCCCTTCCCTGCGGTGCACCATCTGGTCAGCACTATTACTGCGGATTTACCGGAAACTTTACGCGCGACGGACCTGCTGCGCGCCTGTTTCCCCGGCGGGTCGATTACCGGCGCGCCAAAGGTTCGTGCGATGGAAATCATCGAAGAGCTGGAGCCGCAGCGGCGCAACGCCTGGTGCGGCAGCGTTGGCTACATCAGCTTCTGCGGCAATATGGACACCAGCATCACCATCCGCACTCTCACCGCTGAAGACGGCAGGCTATACTGCTCTGCCGGCGGCGGGATCGTCGCCGACAGCACCGAAGACAGCGAGTACCAGGAAACTTTTGATAAAGTTAATCGAATCCTTCCCCTACTGGAGAACTGATGCATGTCCGGCTCGTCCCTGACGCTGAACGATTTTTTATCCCGCTTCCAGATGTTACAGCCCCCCGTCACGCGTTTGACCGGCAACAGGCGGCAGGCCGCCGTTCTGGTGCCGATTGTGCGCCGCCCCCAGCCGGGCCTGCTGTTGACGCAGCGTTCGCCGCTGCTGCGCAAACACCCCGGCCAGGTCGCTTTCCCAGGCGGAGCCGTTGACAGCACCGATGCCTCACTTATTGCGGCAGCCCTGAGAGAAGCCCACGAAGAGGTTGCGATTCCACCCGATTCGGTCGAAATCATCGGCATGCTTCCCCCGGTGGACAGCGTGACGGGTTTCCAGGTCACGCCGGTGGTCGGAATTATCCCTGCGGATTTGCCCTATCACGCGAGCGAAGACGAAGTTTCTGCCGTTTTTGAGATGCCGCTCATGGAGGCGTTGACCCTTGGGCGCTATCACCCGCTAGACATCCATCGGCGCGGCAACGCCCACCGCGTCTGGCTTTCCTGGTATCAGCACTATTTCGTCTGGGGCATGACGGCAGGCATTATCCGCGAGCTGGCCTTACAGATAGGTGTGGAACCTTGATCACCCTTTAATTGTGCCAAAGAGCCTATATTTAGTAGAGAGTCTTGCTAAGAAGAAGCTGATATTAGGTGTTTTATCGTTAACCATTAGTTTAATTCATGTGAATAGTTTACTCAGGTAAGCAATAAATTTTTAAACTAGCGACCAGCCAATTTATAGCATCATATTTTACAAACGCGGTGCCTCAGAGGAGTTTTAGTGTGATTAGCATATTCGACATGTTTAAAGTCGGCATTGGGCCATCCAGTTCCCATACCGTCGGGCCAATGAAGGCCGGCAAGCAGTTTGTCGATGATCTGGTCGAACAAGGACTGCTGGAGAGCACCACGCGCATCGCCGTGGACGTCTATGGTTCCCTGTCCCTGACGGGCAAAGGCCACCACACCGATATCGCCATTATTATGGGCCTCGCCGGCAACCAGCCGGACAACGTTGATATCGACGCCATCCCCGGCTTTATTCGCGACGTAGAAACCCGCGGGCGCTTAATGCTGGCGCAGGGACGTCACGAAGTTGATTTCCCGAAAGATAACGGCATGCGTTTTAGCAGCGACAACCTGCCGCTGCATGAAAACGGCATGACCATCCACGCCTACAGCGGCGACAAAGAAATCTACACCAAAACCTATTACTCGATTGGCGGCGGCTTTATCGTCGATGAAGAACACTTCGGCAAAGATGCCGTCGATGAAATCGTGGTGCCCTACTCGTTCAATTCCGCGCAGGAAATGCTCCAGCACTGCAAGGACACCGGCATGTCCCTGTCCGGCGTGATCATGCAGAACGAACTGGCGCTGCACAGCCGCAAAGAGATTGAAGAGTATTTCGCCAACGTGTGGAACACCATGCGTGCCTGTATCGATCGCGGCGTGAATACCGAAGGCGTGCTGCCTGGCCCGCTGCGCGTGCCGCGTCGTGCCTCCGCGCTTCGCCGCCTGCTGGTTTCCAGCGACAAAAACTCCAAAGACCCAATGAACGTGGTTGACTGGGTGAACATGTTCGCGCTGGCGGTTAACGAAGAAAACGCCGCCGGTGGACGCGTAGTGACGGCACCCACCAACGGTGCGTGCGGGATCGTGCCTGCGGTTCTGGCCTATTACGATCACTTTATCGAATCTGTCAGCCCGGATACCTACATTCGCTACTTCCTGGCTTCAGGCGCGATTGGCGCGCTGTATAAAATGAACGCTTCTATTTCTGGCGCAGAAGTGGGCTGCCAGGGCGAAGTCGGCGTGGCCTGTTCTATGGCGGCCGCGGGCCTTGCTGAAATCCTGGGCGCAAGCCCTGAGCAGGTGTGCGTAGCGGCGGAAATCGGCATGGAACATAACCTCGGCTTAACCTGCGACCCGGTTGCCGGTCAGGTTCAGGTACCGTGTATCGAGCGTAACGCCATCGCATCCGTGAAGGCGATCAACGCCACCCGCATGGCGATGCGCCGCACCAGCGAGCCGCGCGTTTCCCTCGATAAGGTTATCGAAACTATGTACGAGACCGGGAAAGACATGAACTCGAAATACCGCGAAACCTCACGCGGCGGCCTGGCAATTAAAGTGCAGTGTGATTAATTAGCGGGCGCTTGTCAGGTGGATACGCGACTGCGGCATCCACCGAATCGTCGGGTAGCGGCCAGCTCCTTACCCGACAACAATCCCATCATTCTTACCAAGCAAAGGCCTGACATTCCTGCCGCAACGGAAGGCGTATTCTGCGCCTCCAGCGATAACTTCGATATTCTGATCAAAGGCAAAGGCGGTCGCTGTTCGATGCCGCATCTGTGCATCGATCCGGTCGTGATCGGGGCAGACATAGTCACCGCGTTGCAGCAGATCGTTGCGCGCAGGCTCGCGATGCGGGCGTTGAGATTAAGTGGCAGCGCGGCTACGAGGTGGGCAACAACCATGCCAGCGCCCGCGCAATCGCCCGCGAGGTCATTAGCAACATTTCCCTGCCGGGACGCTTCAGGAGGTGACGGCCCCGCCGTTCGGCGGCGAAGATTTTTCGTCATACCAGGAACACGTCCCGGAAGCGTTTTTACTCGTCGGTTCGCGCAACGAGGAAAAAGGCGGGGAGTGGAACGTCCATAATCCTCACTTCCTGCTGGATGAAGATACCCTGCTTGCCGGGGTAAAAATGCATTAAGGCCTGATTTCACGCCTTTTTTGCGCGGTTTAAAATAATCTCCCGGTTTTATCCACTTTTGGCAGGGTAAAACCGGGTTCCTGCTCGTCGTTAACGCAATCCCCCACTACACTTTGTATGTTCTGTGTGCCGACATTGGCCGCAGTTCTGAGCAAAGGTGACCAAGGATGCAGACCGCGCAACGCATAATTAAGAGGTATCGCCGCAGGCGTTTTGTTGTCTGCGCCGCGTTAGCCGTGCTGGTCCTGTTTCTCACCCTCAGCGTGCGCTACGTCGCCGAACGTAACCTGAATGAGCAACGCCAGCTGGCGTTTAACTCCCGCGCTATCAATACGCTTGAAGGTATTCTGACCCCGCTCGAGGACGTCAGCGCCGAGGTTTTGACGCTTGTAGGCCAGCCCTGCGAAACCGCGCAGCTGCGGATACGCGAGCATGCCGCAAGAATGCAGACGGTGCGCTCTATCGGCCTGATCAAAGACGGCATTTTGTACTGTTCGAGCATTTTCGGCGCGCGCAACGTGCCCATTTCGATGCTTCAGCCGCGCCTGCCCGCGGCTTCTTCCCTGCTTCTGCTGTCCATCGACCGTTCGCTGCTCAAAGGCACGCCGATTTTGATTTCCTGGCATCCGCTCGCCAACGGCAGCCAGGACGGCGTAATGGAAATCGTGAATATCGAGATGCTAACCGGGCTGATGCTTGAGCCGGAACGCCCCTGGGTGGCCAGGGCGGTGCTTAACGTGGCGGATTCGCATCTCGAATATGGAAAAGGGCTGCTGGCACGGGTGGACGTCGACAGCGGGCTGGTGAGCCACGAAATGGCGTCAGAAAAATTTCCCTTCTCGATCACCACCATCGGCCCCTCTGCCGGCGATTTAGCCCTTAAAAATCTGCCAACCCAGCTGCCGCTGGCGCTGATACTAAGCATGCTGATCGGCTATATCACCTGGCTTGCCACCGCGAACCGCATGAGCTTTTCCTGGGAGATTAACCTTGGCCTTGCCGCGCGCGAGTTTGAGGTTTTCTGCCAGCCGCTTCTCAATGCCCGTAGCCAGCAGTGCGTTGGCGTTGAGCTGCTGCTGCGCTGGAATAACCCGCGCCAGGGCTGGATTTCGCCGGACGTGTTCATTCCCCTTGCCGAGCAGCAAAACCTGATTGCCCCGCTCACCCGCTTCGTTCTGGACGAAGCCGTGCGCCACCTTGATATGTTCCCGGCATCAAAGGATTTTCATATTGGCATTAACGTTGCCGCCAGCCATTTTCATAACGGCGAAATCATTGACGACCTGCGGCGCTACTGGTTCCCGGCGCATCCCATTCAGCAGCTTACGCTTGAGCTGACGGAGCGTGACGCGCTGCCGGACGTCGATCATCGGGTGGTGCGCGATTTGTACCGGCTTGGGGTAAATCTTGCCATCGATGATTTTGGCACCGGGCAAAGCTCGCTGGCCTATCTGGAAACGCTCAATCCCAACGTGCTGAAAATCGACAAGTCGTTTACAGCCGCTATCGGCACGGACGCGGTGAACTCAACCGTTACGGATATAATTATCGCGCTGGCGCAGCGGCTGGGGATTGATTTAGTGGCGGAGGGGGTGGAAACGCCGGAGCAGGCAGAATATCTGCGCGACCACGGCGTGAATATCTTACAGGGGTATTTATATGCCCGGCCAATGCCGTTGAAGGAGTTTCCCCGCTGGCTTGAGGGCCGCTCGCCGCCGCCCCCTCGCCATAATGGTCACGCTATTCCCGCGATCCCACTGCGCTGAATTACTCTTCTTCATCCTCGTGCGGGTCACGTTCTTTCACCACGCGCACCAGGTCCACGCGGTAATCGTTGGCTTCCATAATCTGGATGCTCAGCGGCGCAAACTCTATGACATCGCCCGGTTTCGGGATTTGACCGTTAACCGCGATAACCAGGCCTGCAATGGACGCAATGTCTTCTTCATCGTTGACCAGGTTGTTGATGTCAAGATGCTGCTGAAGCGCGTGCAGATCGGTGGAACCTTTGACCAGCCAGCCGTCGCCGTCGCGCACGATTTCCGGCGTTTCGTCGGCGTCCGGGAATTCACCGGCAATCGCCTCCAGCACGTCCAGCGGCGTAACCAGCCCCTGCACCACGCCAAACTCGTTGTTGACGATGACGAAGCTGCCGCGAGCGCGGCGCAGCACGCCCAGCAGGTTGATTGGGTCAAGGGTTTCAGGCACCACAATGGCCGGCGTTTGTGAGGCAATCGCCGTTACGTCAGCGCCTTTATCCAGCGCCACCAGCAGCTCTTTCGCCCGCACGATGCCGATGATTTCGTCCAACTCGCCCCGGCAGACCGGGAACAGGCTGTGCGGCGACTCGAGGAGCTGCTCGCGAATTTCTTCTACGGACCTGTGCGCATCTACCCAGGAAATTTCCCCACGCGGCGTCATGATGCTGCGCAGCGAGCGGGATGCAAGTGTCAGCACGCCGTTGATCATGTAGCGTTCTTCCGCCGCAAAGGCTTCCGCTTCAATCGGCGTGATGGTCTTGCTTTCGTCACGCTCCACGCGCTCCTGACGTTTGCCGTTCATCAGGCGCAGAATCGCGTCAGCGGTACGCGCGCGCAGCGGGACGTTCGACTGGTGGCGAATGAAATTATGACGCGCAATTTGGTTAAACAGTTCGATGATGATCGAGAAGCCGATCGCCGCGTACAGATAGCCTTTCGGAATATGGAACCCGAAACCTTCTGCCACAAGGCTAAGACCAATCATCAACAGGAAGCTAAGGCAAAGCACCACAACCGTCGGATGCTGGTTGACGAAGTTCGTCAGCGGCTTGGAGGCCAGCAGCATCACACCCATCGCAATAATAACCGCGGCCATCATTACCGGCAGATGGTTGACCATACCCACGGCGGTAATCACCGCGTCGAGGGAGAACACCGCGTCTAGCACCACAATCTGCAGTACGACTACCCAGAAACTGGCATAGCCCTTTCCGTGTCCGTCGCCGTGCTGGCGATTTTCGAGCCGTTCGTGCAATTCCGTCGTGGCTTTGAACAGCAGGAAAATACCCCCGACCAGCATGATGAGATCACGCCCGGAGAAGGTTTTGTCCATCACGCTGAACAGCGGTTGGGTGAGCGTCACCATCCATGAGATTAATGACAGCAAACCGAGTCGCATTACCAAAGCAAGGGATAAACCGATAAGTCGGGCTTTATCACGTTGTTTTGGCGGCAGTTTATCCGCAAGAATGGCGATAAATACCAGGTTGTCGATCCCCAGTACGATCTCCAGCACGACAAGCGTCAGCAAGCCCGCCCAAATTTGGGGGTCCATTAAGAATTCCATGACAGACTCCGGCAGTGGGAATGGCTAAACGGCACCGCATGAATCATGGGCGCAACACTTTGAATTGAATGAATAAACGGACGGGAAACGTCGCGTTGCAGGACTGAGGCTACAGTCCAAAAAGTGAAAAGACGTCGGTGACGGTCCATACAGTGGGCTACTGCCCTATACTCCTTGGTAATTAAACAAGAGCTCAACATTATCAGAGCAAAAGCGCCTTTTGCAAAGATTTACCTGTCTTTGCAATTTTTCTGCAACCTGCGCAGGTCATATTTTGCGCCTCAATCTATTGAAAACGTAACAAAGTTAAATTACGGATCTTCATCACATAAATTATTTTTTCACTGTCTAAAATAATTCCGGCAAATGAGTGGAACTTTCTTAACCCCTTATCTGAATCGATTCTTATCTTCGAAGCAGATTATTAAAAACATTCGTAAGGATGTTGCAATGACAAACACAGGAGGTAGCAAGTGACTATTGCTATTGTCATAGGCACGCACGGCTGGGCAGCAGAACAACTGCTGAAAACCGCCGAAATGCTATTGGGCGAGCAAGAAAACGTTGGCTGGATAGATTTCGTTCCCGGCGAAAATGCCGAGACGCTGATCGAAAAGTACAACGCACAACTGGCGAATCTGGACACCAGCAAAGGTGTGCTGTTTCTCGTCGATACCTGGGGCGGCAGCCCTTTCAATGCGGCAAGCCGTATTGTCGTCGATAAAGAGCATTACGAAGTCGTGGCTGGGGTTAACATTCCGATGCTCGTCGAAACGCTGATGGCACGTGATGACAATCCTTCCTTTGACGAGCTGGTCGCGCTGGCGGTAGAAACCGGTCGCGAAGGCGTGAAAGCGCTGAAAGCTCAGCCTGTTGAAAAACCTGCTCCGGTCGCGGCGGCGGTAGCACCTAAAGCTGCGGCTCCGCTAAAACCAATGGGTCCAAACGACTACATGAACATTGGCCTGGCCCGCATCGATGACCGTTTAATTCACGGTCAGGTGGCGACCCGCTGGACCAAAGAAACTAACGTAACCCGTATTATCGTTGTCAGTGATGAAGTCGCAGCCGATACCGTGCGTAAAACGCTGCTGACTCAGGTTGCGCCTCCGGGTGTGACTGCACACGTAGTGGACGTGGCGAAAATGATCCGCGTTTACAACAATCCAAAGTACGCAGGCGACCGTGTGATGCTTCTCTTTACTAACCCAACCGACGTTGAGCGCGTCGTGGAAGGCGGCGTGAAGATCACTTCTGTCAATATCGGCGGCATGGCGTTCCGCCAGGGTAAAACCCAGGTGAATAACGCAATTTCCGTTGATGAGAAAGATATTGAAGCCTTCAAGAAACTGAACGCGCGCGGCATTGAGCTGGAAGCCCGTAAAGTTTCAACCGATCAAAAATTGAAAATGATGGATCTGATCGCGAAGGTAAAAAGTTAATTACGAAGTGATTACCTGATTCTACGTTTTGCTCAGTTTTTACTCTTAAGTCTCACGTTTAAGGAGAAGTACAATGGAGATTACCACTCTTCAGATTGTGCTGGTGTTCGTCGTAGCCTGTATTGCCGGTATGGAATCAGTGCTTGATGAATTTCAGTTCCACCGTCCGCTTGTCGCCTGTACGCTGATTGGTCTCGTACTGGGTGACATGAAAACCGGTATTATTATCGGCGGTACGCTCGAAATGATCGCGCTGGGCTGGATGAACATCGGTGCCGCCGTGGCTCCCGATGCCGCGCTGGCGTCCATTATCTCAACCATTCTGGTTATTGCCGGCCACCAGGGCATCGGTTCCGGTATCGCACTGGCTATCCCGCTGGCAGCAGCAGGACAGGTACTGACCATCATCGTTCGTACTATCACCGTAGGCTTCCAGCATGCGGCGGATAAGGCAGCCGAAAAAGGCAACCTCTCTGCCCTTTCCTGGATTCACGTTTCTTCCCTGTTTTTACAGGCCATGCGTATCGCTATCCCTGCCGTTATCGTTGCGATTTCTGTCGGTACCAGCGAAGTACAGAACATGCTCAACGCCATCCCTGAAGTGGTTACCAGCGGTCTGAACATCGCCGGTGGCATGATCGTGGTGGTAGGTTACGCGATGGTCATCAACATGATGCGCGCGGGCTACCTGATGCCGTTCTTCTACCTGGGCTTTGTTACCGCCGCGTTTACCGAGTTCAACCTGGTTGCTCTGGGTGTGATTGGCGCCGTTATGGCCATCCTGTACATCCAGCTGAGCCCGAAATACAACCGTTCCGCAGGTGCCCCGGCACCAGCAGCCGGTGCTAACGACCTCGATAACGAATTAGATTAATAGGTGAGCGAAATGGTTGATACCACCAAAACAACGACTACCGAGAAGAAACTCACACCGGGCGACATTCGTGCCGTGTTCATGCGTTCTAACATTTTCCAGGGGTCATGGAACTTCGAACGTATGCAGGCGCTGGGCTTCTGCTTCTCAATGATTCCGGCGATCAGACGCCTATACCCTGAGAACAACGACGCGCGCAAACAGGCGATTAAGCGTCACCTTGAGTTCTTCAACACCCACCCTTACGTAGCGGCTCCGGTCTTGGGCGTTACGCTTGCGATGGAAGAGCAGCGTGCGAACGGCGCAGAAATCGACGATGGTGCCATTAACGGTATCAAAGTTGGTCTGATGGGGCCGCTGGCAGGCGTGGGCGACCCAATCTTCTGGGGTACCGTGCGCCCCGTGTTTGCAGCCTTAGGTGCAGGGATTGCCATGAGCGGCAGCCTGCTTGGCCCACTGCTGTTCTTCATCCTGTTTAACGCCGTGCGTTTGCTGACCCGTTACTACGGTGTGGCATACGGATACCGTAAAGGTATTGATATCGTGAAGGATATGGGCGGCGGCTTCCTGCAAAAATTGACCGAGGGGGCGTCAATTCTCGGCCTCTTTGTCATGGGGGCGCTGGTTAACAAGTGGACGCACGTTAACATACCGCTTGTGGTGTCGAAGATTACCGACCAAACCGGCGCGGTGAAAGTCACCACCGTGCAGACTATCCTCGACCAGCTGATGCCGGGCCTGGTACCGCTGCTGTTAACCTTTGCCTGTATGTGGCTGCTGCGTAAGAAAGTCAACGCGCTGTGGATCATTATGGGCTTCTTCGTGATCGGTATTGCGGGTTATGCTGTCGGCCTGCTGGGTCTGTAATTAACAAATGAATACAACCGGGGCTCCTGCCCCGGTTTGTTGAAGACAAAGAGCCGAAAACGTGGTTTTCGACTCTTTGGTGTAAACCAGTAAACATTATTCTTTGCTTTTATCACCACGAAACGCTGTGCTTTTAAAGCCAAAGTTTATGCTAATGGTCTGGCCGGGGCTCCTGCCCCGGTTTTTTATTGATTGAAAACGGAAGGTGTCATGACGTTAACGGATGTTGTATTGCTGGTGTTTATCGTTCTGCTGCTCGGCTGGGCCATCTATGACGAATTTGTTATGGACAAACTGAAGGGCAAAACGCGGTTGGCTATCACCCTACTGCGCAGAAACCGCATCGACAGCACGATCTTCGTCGGGCTGGTGGCTATCCTCATTTACAACAATGTCACGACGCACGGTACCGTGTTAACCACGTGGTTATTATCTGCACTCGCGCTGGTCGCTATTTATATCTCCTGGATTCGCCAACCTAAGCTATTGTTCAAAAATGAAGGTTTTTTCTTCGCCGGCGTTTGGATTCTCTATTCCCGTATAAAAGAAATGAATTTATCCGAGGACGGCGTGCTGGTAATGCAATTAGAACAGCGGCGCCTGCTTATCCGCGTGAAGAATATAGATGACCTCGAAAAAATTTATAAACTTCTCTTTGCAAGTCAGTAGTTTAAAAAGATAGCAAACTCTATATTTTTTAATCGATTTGGCTATTTTAAAAACATAGCCAAAGCTATTTCCGGCTAAAGCCTGTGCTTATTTATTAACGTTCTGATTACTTTAAAATTTAAATGAAAATCGTTATCATTTGCAGGGATAATAGTCAATATCAATTATTGTTTTATATTCAAAAAATATGTTAAGGTTGCGCCCGTCGTTGGGGAGTAGCCGATTTTCACCAAAGTGAAAATGTACATGTCAACATACTCGTTCGAAGAACGTGGCGTGTACGACTCAGTTTTGAGTAGGCGAGACCATAGGCACGTAACCCTCGTTAGTTGGGGATGGGTGACGTGTATATGGATATCCCCAACTGAGGCGCTGTAATGAATCTCTCCGCAACTATTCTTCTCGCATTTGGCATGTCAATGGATGCTTTCGCTGCATCAATTGGTAAAGGTGCCTCACTGCACAAACCAAAATTTTCTGAAGCGCTGCGTACCGGCCTGATCTTTGGCGTGATTGAAACCATCACCCCGCTGCTGGGCTGGTGTCTTGGCCTGCTGGCAAACCAGGTCATATTAGAGTGGAACCACTGGGTGGCCTTTATCCTGCTGGTATTCCTCGGCGGGAGAATGCTCATTGAAGGCTTTCGCGGCGGCGATGAAGATGCGCCGAAACTGCAGCGCCACGGCTTTTGGCTTCTGGTCACAACGGCCATCGCCACCAGTCTTGATGCAATGGCCGTTGGGGTTGGCCTCGCCTTCCTGAAAGTGAACATCATCGAAACCGCGCTGGCGATTGGCTGCGCTACGATGATCATGTCCACCTTAGGAATGATGGTTGGCCGCTTTATTGGGCCGTTGCTAGGCAAACGCGCAGAAATCCTCGGTGGCCTGGTGCTAATTGGTATCGGCTGCCAGATTATGTACAGCCATTTTTACCCGTAATTCAGGCCTCGCGCCGCCATACCCGCACCACAAAATCAGTTTCGCAGGCAAACGCCGTTTCCGCCTTCAGCGCCTCCCAGACCTCAGGGCGGGCGCGCCAGGCAAACGGCGTCATTTGCAGCAGCGCTATAGCTTCATCCCCTTTTAAGCTCATCGGCCAGCCAATCTGCTGCGTTTGTTCTTCAACGAAGCCCGGCAGGGATTCAGTTTCCGCCGAGTGCAGCATCACTTCCTGATAAATCAAACCCTTAAGCTGCATCAGATGACGAGGCGCGGGCGTTGCGGTAATGACCAGGCCGCCGGGCTTAACTACCCGCGCCAGCTCCTCCGCTTTGCAAGGTGCAAAAATTCTTACCACCGCATCAAGGCTACGATCGCCATACGGCAGGCGATGGCTTGAAGCAACGCAGAACTGCACCTGCGGATAGCGCTTCGCCGCGTAGCGAATAGCGACTTTTGAAACGTCCAGCCCCCAGATATTTTCAACCTTACCTGTCAGCGCTTCGGCAAATCCGGCGGTGTAGTAACCTTCACCGCAGCCGATATCCAGCAGCGCTGCGGGCGAGGCCGCCTGTAAAACGTTGCTGATTGCGTCGCGCAGGGGCTGGTAGTGCCCGGCGTCTAAAAACGCGCGCCGTGCCTGCATCATTTCACTGCTGTCACCCGGATCCTTAGAGCGCTTATGCTGCACCGGCAGCAAATTCACGTAGCCCTCTTTCGCCTTATCGAACCGGTGCCCCTGTGGGCAGAGATAGCCGCGTTCCTCGGCGGCAAGGGGGGAATGGCAAAGTGGGCAAAGATAGGACATGGTGGCTCCGGGTATCTGTCGAGGGCGCAAGTGTAACGCTTACGCCCCGCGACGAAAAGCGGCTACAGCGCGGGAGCCGCGCCGTTTGTCTTATTCAACACCACCAGGTTTTCATCTCCCGGCGGTAAACCGTCCGGCTCGACGTTTTCAAGCCGCAGCACGTCGCCCATTATCTGGCTAAACACCGGAGCAGAAACCGCCCCGCCGTAATATGCACCGTTGGACGGATCGTTGATCACCACCACCAGCGCAAAACGAGGGTTGCTGGCGGGCGCCACGCCTGCGGTGTAAGCAACGTATTTGTCGATGTACCTGCCGTCATCGCCAATCTTCTTCGCCGTACCGGTCTTTACCGCCACGCGGTAGCCGCGCACCGCCGCTTTTGTCCCACCCCCGCCCGGCAGCGCGACGCTTTCCATCATGTGCTCAACCTGATGAGCAATCCGATCGGACATCACTCGGCTTCCCACGACCGGCGGATCGACACGCGTGATCGACAGCGGCCTCGAGATCCCAAAGCTGCCGATGGTGGCGTACACGTGCGCCAGCTGTAACGGCGTGACCATCAGGCCGTAGCCGAACGAGAAGGTCGCCCGGTCAAGCTGGCCCCAGCGCTGGCGATGCGGCAGCAGGCCGCTGCTTTCACCGGTCAGGCCAAGGCCGGTCGGCGTACCGAAGCCAAAGTTTTTATAGGTATCCAGCAGCGCCTGAATCGGCATGGCCAGCGACAGGCGGGAAACCCCCGTATCGCTCGATTTTTGTAAAATACCGGTCAGCGTGAGCTGCGGATAGAAGCCAACGTCACGGATCCGGTGGCCGTCGAGCATATAGGGATGGGTATCCACCACGCTGTCCGGCTGCACGATGCCCTGCTTGAGGGCGGTCATGATGACCATAGGCTTGACCGTCGAACCGGGCTCGAAGGTGTCGCTAATAGCGCGGTTGCGGAAATCATTCAGCGTCGCGCCGTCGCGGTTGTTAGGGTTAAAGGTCGGGTAGCTCGCCATCGCCAGCACTTCGCCGGTATTAACGTCTATGACCACCGCTGCGCCCGAATCGGCTTTGTTCCAGGTAACGGCGTTGCTCAGCGCATCTTCCGTAACGGTCTGTAGCCGCTCGTCGATGCTGAGCATGATGTTGTGCGCCGGGCTTGCGGGCGTTTCCGTTATGTTTTCGATAACGTGGCCGTAGCGGTCTTTGCGCACCAGCCGCTCGCCCGAAACGCCGGTCAGCTGGCGGTTGAAGCTTTTCTCAATGCCTTCGATGCCCTGATCGTCGATGTTGGTAAAGCCCAATAAATTCGACGCGACGTGCCCAGCGGGATAAAAGCGGCGCGACTCTTCGCGCAGTGAAATGCCGGGAATATTAAGCTTTTCTATCCAGGCCGCCTGCTGCGGGTCAAGCTGGCGCGCGAGATAAATAAACCGGCTGCGGTCGTTGCGGTGGATACGAGCGGCGATTTCGCTAAGCGGGGTATGCAGCGCGTTCGCCAGCGCCAGCCATCGGCTGTTGAACTGCACGCCGCCCTTCTCCATGATAGTTTTGGGATCGGCCCAAATCGCCTCGACAGGAACGCTTACCGCCAGCGGGCGCGCATCACGGTCTTCAATCATGCCGCGCGGCACCACGATGGGCTTTTCGCGCAGCGAACGCATGTCTTCCTGCTTGACCAGATTGTCAGGGGAAATAATCTGAAGCCAGGCCACCCTGCCCAGTAAAAAGACAAGGCTGAGCAAGATCGCCAGACAAAGCAGGCCAAAACGCCACTGGATGAAATTGCCCACGAGCGCGGGGGTAATTTTCCTCACAATCAATCCTTAGCAAAACATAAGCGATTGAAAATTTAACCAGATTTTCGCTGCACTTCGTGCGGGAGGAGTGCTACATCCTTCGAAGGATTGCAACAAGAGGCAACGTAGAGAGGGTTTTAGTCACACTTTGAAAGATGATGAGTTTATTTCGTGCATTAAAAAGCCCCGCGACGAAGGCGAGGCTTTTAACTCAATTAGGCGTTTGACGCCTGAGCCTAATTCAGCTGAATTAGATGGCAGTCACGTTAACTGCAGCAGGGCCTTTCTGGCCGTCCTGGATTTCGAACTCAACGTTCTGGCCTTCAGCCAGAGTTTTGAAGCCGTTACCCTGGATTGCAGAGAAGTGTACGAACACATCTTTGCTGCCGTCAGCAGGAGTAATGAAACCAAAACCTTTAGACTCGTTGAACCACTTAACTTGACCTTTAATCTTTGCCATTTTGCAAATTCCTTAGATTGTTTTCTTCGCCCGCAGGCATAACTTAGATAAAACAGAGACGTTACTGCTTGAGGCACTAATATAAGGCTCGGCAGAGAAGCGGTATTCAACGACAACGTGTTTACTCAGGACTTCTTTACTGAAAATGCCACACATAAACAGAACTGTACCTCGTTTAACCCAAAGTGTTATCACATACAACGTAAACAATGGCAAGCCATTTTTAAGCACGTATCGATCTGCCGCACAGAATCCAAAAACCACACATTTGATCACTCAATTTAATACGTAGTTTATGAATAAAACACTTGGTAAACATTCAGCCACCAGAGCGCCTGTAGCGGCAGTCTACAGACAACTTTTTTACCATAGCTCAAAGGCTTCACTTCGTCCAGGTGAACGCTAAAAAAGTCATCCAGCAAGACATTATCCTTATGACTTTTCATGCATATCTATGCAAAAAATGACCTATTGAAACGCATAATTTTAGGCGGTCAAGACTTGAAAAAATCATACTTGCTTGAAATAGAATAAAGCTTGAACAGTCGGCTGTTTATATTGCACTAAAATAATGAAAGTTTAATGACATGCTGCTCCAACATGTGGCAATAAAAACGTTTCGCTATAATATATTTCACATTTCACCCATCAGATATTCAAAAAAATACCCCACTTAAATGAAGCGACAATAATTAGGACTTATTTTTTAAATAAGGCCACGCTCTCGCCGATACGGAACGGCGTGAAACCATCCTCTTCAACTCCTGCATCACGTAGGGCAGCATTTAGCTCAGCAGGTGGCATATCGAGCGATTCATCAGCAAGTTCGAAAACCCCCCAGTGGATTGGCACGGTTTTTGGCCTGCCGATATCTTGCCAGAGCGTAACCGCCTGCTGCGGATCCATATGGTGGCTGCCCATAAACCAGCGAGGCGAATAAGCACCGATAGGAATAGCGGCCGCGTCGAGTGGCCCAAGCCGCAGGGCGATATCCGCTAAATCTGGCGTATAGCCAGTGTCGCCACTGAACCAGAAGCGCAACTGCTGGGATTCAACGATCCATCCGCACCACAGGCTGCGGTTACGATCCCAAAACGAACGCATGCTCCAGTGTTGCGCGGGCACTGCGGTCATCACCATGCCTTTCCAGTTCGCGGCCTGCCACCAGTCCAGCTCCGTGATGTGACGTATGCCGCGACGGGCGAACCACTTTTTAAGGCCCAGCGGGACAAAAAAGTGGGCATCCGGGAAACGGCGGCCAATACGACGCACGGTAGCGCAATCAAGATGATCGTAATGGTTGTGCGAGATGAGCACCGTATTCAGCTGCGGAAGCTCGTCAATCCTAAGGGATATGGGGGTTTTGCGCTGCGGACCCGCGAAAGGGAGCGGTGAAGCGCGCTGAGAGAAAACGGGGTCGGTCAGAAGGTATTGCCCTTGCAGGCGCAAAAGTATGCTTGCATGCCCCAGCCACCAGATGCGGTCATCTTCGCCCGTCACGCTGGCTTTTTGCCACCAGCGTTCGGTAAAGGCCGGGTAACCTGCGCTGGGAGGATGCGGCAGCCCCTGCGCCTTTCTTTCTTCACGCCAGCGCTTTACATCGCCCTGCTGGCGTTTTGATGCGTGCAGATTACGAAAGCCATCGGGCAGATGGTGCGGCTGATTGGGATCGAACCAGGGATTTTTCCACGGCATACCGGCTCCTGAAGGGAAAATCAGTCAACCGCCCGATCAGGGGTTACCGCTCGGCGACCAGACGGACAAAATCGTCTTCTTCTTCGTCTTCGTCTACGACAGGTGCCGCTTTTTTCTCAACTTCGGGTTCGTTTGCTTCACACAGGCGACGCAGCAATGCGTTCTGGCGCTTTTGCTGATCGAGCAGCTCTTCAAGCAAAGCAACCTGCTCGTTCGCCCGGCTGCTGGCACGATTAACGAAGAACCACAGGATCAAGCCCACCAACAGCACAACCAGAGAGACAGCCAAAGACGCAATGTTAAAAATGCCAACGTTTAGTTCGTTCATCATACCACCTCAACAAAACGCGTATTCTACACCTGCCCGGCCATAAGGGGATCGCCACAATGATTAAAAATACCCTACCAGGGGATAAATTTATTGATTGTGCAAATGCCGCTGAAAAACTGTACATCCTGATCGCACATCACATTGACCATTTGGGTCCATAACAGGAGGCAGGCGACGATTATCACCGCCATGATAACCCATCGGTACTTTTTCACTCATGTCTCCACTTCAGCACTAAATTCACTCCAGCCTATCACTGCTAAATTAAACCTAGCTTAACTGCGGGTGCATTTCACAATTCGGAATATTGATATTGTGGACACAGCACAATCCACTACGCTTAGCGTCGGAATACACAGCAAAAAAAGAGGTTTCCATGCGTATGGTTATTCGTACCATCATCGTTTTGGCACTTGTGTGGATCGGTCTGCTTTTATCAGGCTACGGCGTATTAATTGGCAGCCACGAAAATGCCGCAGGTCTGGGATTGCAGTGCAAATACCTGACGGCGCGCAACGTTGTGACCGCGCAGTTCGTTCATACCGAAAGCGGCATTGTCGGCCTCACCAACTGCCCCGTCCTGCGCAAAAGCGAAACCGTTATCGATAATGGCCAGTAACAAAAAACGCCGCATTTAGCGGCGTTTTCTTTGAATATCCGCTCAGAACGGGTATTCGTGATAACCCATTTGCTCAGAGATCGTGCGGGCAGCGTCATGCAGCATTGCAACGTACTCGTGCAAACGGTCTTCAGAGAAGCGTAGCGTCGGGAAGGAAATACTCAACCCGGCGATAACCACGCCGAAGCGGTCAAATACCGGTACGCCAATGCAGCGCAGCCCTTCTTCCTGCTCCTGATTATCTTCACCGTAACCCTGCTCGCGTACCTGGTCGAGCTGCGGCAGCAGTTCTTCGGTGCTCATAATCGTGCGGTCGGTGCTGCGGGTATATTCCACGCCGGAGAGAATCTCTTTCACTTCTTCGCGGTCACGCCACGCGAGCAGAACTTTACCGATTGCCGTGCTGTATAACGGGTTACGACGCCCAACGCGAGAGTACATGCGCAGGTTATACATGGAATCGATTTTGTGGATGTAGACGATGCTGTCTTCATCCAGCGCGCCCAGGTGAATGGTTTCTTTGGTCAGACGCGAAAGCTCGCGCATCTGAATATCCGCACTGCGGATCAAGTCAACGTTTTGCAGCGCACGCGCGCCTAATTCAAACAGTTTTAACGTCAGAGAATACTTCTCGGACTCACCTTCCTGAGCAACGTAGCCCAGCGACTTCATGGTTTGCAAAAAGCGATAGACGGTGCTTTTTGACATCATGACGCGTTGCGAAAGTTCAGTGATGCCAATTTCACGTTCTTCGCCAAGAGCCTGTAAAATGCCAAAAACTTTCAGCACAGAAGAGACAGAATCAGGTTGTTTATCCAGATCTGCGATTGCCATTAATCACCTCGATCGCACGTGTTTTATAAAAATCAGAACTGGTTTTTAGTATAAGTTGACGACCAGTCTATCGCAATGAATCTATGCTATTTCGTTACAAATCTGCGACATATCCCAGAAATATCAATGCTAAAATATTTGTACACAGAATAACACCCATAAAGTCACACTATTCCCATGGATAAATCTCTTCCTGACGGGCTTGCCGTCCCGCAGCGCTATGGGGCGATCTTCGCCATTGCGTTGGGCATTACGATGGCCGTGCTCGACGGCGCTATTGCAAACGTTGCGCTGCCAACGATCGCCCGCGACCTGAGCGCCAGCCCCGCCGAATCAATCTGGGTGGTAAACAGCTACCAGATAGCCATTATCGTCTCTCTGTTATCCATGTCTTTTTTGGGCGACATCTTTGGCTACCGCCGGGTTTACCAGTGCGGACTGGTACTTTTCTGCCTGACCTCACTGTTCTGCGCGCTATCCACCTCGCTGCCGATGCTCACCTTTGCTCGCGTGCTCCAGGGCTTCGGCGGGGCGGCATTAATGAGCGTGAACACCGCTCTAATACGGCTGATTTACCCGCAGCGCTTTCTCGGGCGCGGGATGGGCATTAACTCCTTTATTGTCGCCGTCTCTTCCGCCGCGGGGCCAACCATCGCGGCGGCAATCTTATCCGTTGCCTCGTGGAAGTGGCTGTTCCTGATAAACGTGCCGATTGGCATAGTGGCGCTGATTCTGGCGCTGCGCTTCCTGCCGCCAAACCAGCAGAAGTCCCAGGGGCAGCGTTTTGATATCCCAAGCGCCATCATGAACGCCCTGACCTTTGGCCTACTTATTTCGGCCATCAGCGGTTTCTCCCAGGGCCAGTCAAGCACGTTGATTCTTGCCGAGCTGGCAGCGCTTGCCATTATTGGCTATTTCTTTATCCGTCGGCAGCTGGCGCTCCCCTTCCCAATTCTGCCGGTCGACCTGCTGCGCATTCCCATATTTTCACTGTCGATGGGCACCTCCGTCTGCTCTTTTGCCGCCCAGATGCTGGCCTTCGTTTCGCTGCCTTTCTTCCTGCAAACCGTGCTGGGCCGCAGCGAAGTGGACACCGGACTGCTGCTCACGCCGTGGCCGCTTGCCACGATGGTGATGGCACCTCTTGCAGGCTATCTGATTGAGCGCGTCCACGCGGGCCTGCTGGGCGGAATTGGCCTTGCCGTAATGGCAACCGGCCTGTTTGCCCTTGCCCTGCTGCCGCAGAATCCTACCGATTTCGACATCATCTGGAGAATGGTGCTGTGCGGCGCGGGTTTTGGCCTTTTCCAGTCGCCAAACAACCACACGATTATTTCCGCAGCGCCCCGCCATCGCAGCGGCGGAGCCAGTGGGATGCTGGGCACGGCAAGGCTGCTCGGACAAAGTACCGGAGCCGCGCTGGTTGCCCTGATGTTCAATATGTTCCACAACCACGGCACCCACGCCTCGCTCATTTTGGCGGGAAGTTTCGCAACGCTTGCCGCCATCGTCAGCAGCCTGCGAATGTCACAGCCCAGAACGCAGGCATAAAAAAAGCGTGCCGCTAAGGGCACGCTTTTTGACGTCTTTCTAAACGCTTACTTCAGGTAGTCGCCGTTACGCAGTGCTTCGATACGTTTGTCCAGCGGCGGGTGCGTCATAAACAGTTCGCTCATCGACTTCGCCTTACCGTTGATGCAAAACGCCATCATGCTGCTGGCTTCCTGAGGCTCATAGCTGGTTTTCAGGCGCTGTAGCGCAGCAATCATTTTCTCACGCCCAACCAGCTTCGCCGAACCGGCATCCGCATGGAATTCACGGTGGCGGGAGAACCACATGGTGATGATGCTGGCGAGAATACCAAACACCAGTTCCAGCACCGTTGCGACCGCAAAATAAACCAGCGGGTTGCCGTTGCTGCTTTCACCTTCGTCACGGTTCCCGGACAGGAAGCCTGAGGCAACCTGCGCGATGATACGGGAAATAAATATAACGAATGTGTTCACTACGCCCTGAATCAGCGTCATGGTAACCATATCACCGTTTGCGACGTGGCTGATTTCGTGAGCGATCACGGCCTCAGCTTCATCGCGGCTCATGTTTTGCAGAAGACCGGTGCTGACGGCCACCAGCGAAGCATCGCGGCGAGCGCCCGTGGCGAACGCGTTGATGTCCGGCGCATGGTAAATGGCAACCTGTGGCATAGCGATGCCAGCCTGTTGCGACTGACGGCGAACCGTTTCAATCAGCCAGCGTTCCGTTTCATTGCGCGGTTGTTCAATGACTTCCCCACCAACTGAACGTAATGCCATCCACTTGGACATCAGCAGGGAAACGATAGAACCACCAAAGCCAAACAATACCGCCATGATCATCAGACCGGAAACGCTGCTTGACTGGATCCCCGTCAGGCTTAGCACCAGCCCGAAAACGACCATAACCGCAAGGTTGGTCAGCAGGAAAAGCCCGATACGCATCATAATTTTCTTTTTACCTCGGTTAAAAATACGCACTGTGCGTTACCCCACATCGTAGGGGCAAGCCTGCCATTTTCAAGCATCATCACACTACAAGTGGTTAATAATACATAACTTTACATTTTATGGGGGCGGGGCTGACGTGACGTGAGATAGGTAGAAAAACGGGCACAATTTCTTGTGCCCGTTGGGAGTTACTTAGCTGCTGCCGGTTGTTCAGCCGGCTTGTCCTGTTCCATCTTTGCAAAGTCCAGAGCAATGTGAACCGTTTCATCAAGATACGGATCCGGCTCCTGGTAATCCTTCGGCAAATCGTCGAGTTTTTTCAGCGGGGCCTTCCCTTCACGCTTATAGCGATCGTTGATGCGCGCCAGCCGCGTGGCGTCGTCTTCCTGATTTTCTTTCTCACGCTGGGCGAGATTCAGGGAAACGATGCTGCGTTTCTCTTTCAGGGCATTGAAACGAGCAATGTCCTTCATGATGTACTGGAACTCCGGGTCCGCAGCGATGCGGTCCTGGTGCAGCTTCAGCAGCTGCGGCTCAAACGGTTTCAGATCGCCTGACTTAACGTAGGTTGCAGCGTTAATGCTATCCCACGGCAGGGCGTTATCTTCAAACTTCTCGCCGGTTTCGGTCTCTTCGGTACCGGTAGGCATCATGATGTCTGGCGTGACACCTTTACGCTGCGTACTGCCGCCGTTGATGCGGTAGAACTTCTGAATGGTGTACTGCACTGAACCCAGAGCAGGCCATTCCGGACGCAGCATCTGATCGTAAATACGATTCAGAGAACGATACTGCTGCACGGTGCCTTTACCGAAGGTTGGCTCACCCACGATCAGCGCACGACCGTAATCCTGCATCGCCGCGGCGAAGATTTCAGATGCCGAGGCGCTAAAGCGGTCAACCATCACCACCAGCGGGCCTTTATAGTACACAACGCCGTCGGTATCGCTGTCTTCACGAACTTTACCGTTGTTGTCGCGCACCTGAACCACCGGGCCGCTTGGGATAAACAGACCGGACAGCGAAACCGCTTCGGTCAACGCGCCGCCGCCGTTAGAACGCAGATCGATGATCACGCTCTTCACGTTCTGTTTTTCCAGCTTCTGCAGCTGAACCTTAACGTCGTCCGTCAGACCAACGTAGAAGCCTGGAATATCCAGCACGGCCACTTTGTCTTTGCCGACGGTTTTCACGGTCAGTTTCACCGCGCGATCTTCAAGACGAATACGTTCACGCGTCAGGGTAACGATGCGGGTTTTGGTGCCTTTACCGGCAGGCAGGATCTCAAGGCGCACTTTGCTGCCCTTCGGCCCTTTGATCAGCGCAACGACGTCATCCAGACGCCAGCCGATGACGTCAACCATCCCTTTGCCCGTCTGACCTACGCCTACGATACGGTCGCCAACGGTAATCGCCTTGCTCTTGGCTGCCGGGCCACCGGCGACCATGGAATTGATAACCGTATAGTCATCATCCATTTGCAGCACCGCGCCGATACCTTCCAGAGACAGGCTCATTTCAGTATTGAACTGCTCGGTATTGCGCGGCGAGAGGTAGTTAGTATGCGGGTCGATTTCATGCGCGAACGCGGTCATCGCCAGCGAGAAAACGTCTTCGCTATTGGACTGTGCCAGGCGGCGAATCGCGAACTGATAACGCTTGGTCAGCGTTTCGCGGATCTCCTGCTCGGTTTTGCCGGTCAGCTTAAGGCTCAGTTCGTCATACTTGACCTTACCGTCCCAGAGTTTATTCAACTCATCAACGCTTGTCGGCCAGGGTGACTTGCTGCGGTCGAGATTAAACGTGTCGTTGCCGGTGAAATCCATCGGCTTTTCGAGCACCTTCAGCGCGTACTGATAGCGCTCAAAACGACGTTTTTGACCCAGGTTGTACAAATCATAAAACACATCCAGCTTGCCTGAACGTAGCTCATCACCAATCTGGTTTTTCTTAGCCGCGAACTGCTCTACGTCGCTCGCCAGCAGCACGTTGTGGCTGTAGTCGAGCAGATTCAGGTAGCGGTCAAAGATTTTGGCGGAGAATTTTTCGTCGAGGTCAAACTGGCGGTAGTGCGAGCGAGTAAAGCGCGAGGTTACGCGCTCACTCACCGTGGCATGCTGTGCTTCTTCCTTTAACTGCGGGATTTGGTCAGCGCGCGTGATGTTATCGACGGCAAGCGCGCTGCCTGTCAGAAACAACAGGCTAGCGACGGCCGTAAGCTTAAAGAGTTTGTTCATGCCCGGGTCTGGCCTCCGTTTCAGAACTGCAAGTGTTCTGCGCGTACAATCATAGCCATACCAGAAGTCAGCTGTACACGGACGCCATCTTTGGTAATTTCCAATACGGTGGCATCCATCGCGTTGTTACCCGCTTTGACTTTAATTGCCTGTCCAACCTGCAGGGCTGAAATATCCGTCACTGGCGTGCGTTTTTCCTCGCGAGGAGCCTGAGCAGCGGGCTTATCGGCACGAGGTTTGCGTTCTGTTGCTTCTTTACGACGTGGTGCTGCAGGGCGCGGTTTACGCTCGCGACGAGGTTTGTCTTCGACAGTCTCACCGTTAGCGATAGCAGCTTCACGTTTTTTAGCCTGCTGTTCGGCACGCTGGGCCTGAACGCGGGCTTTGGCTTCTTCAAGCTGTTTGCGGGCGTGTTCTACGTGCTGCTCATCCAGCTCACCGCATGGGTTGCCGTCGAGATCGACACGAACCGCACCGACTTTGATACCGTACAGGTAACGCCAGCTTGAAGTATAAAGACGTAACGCGGAGCGAAGCTGAGTTTTACTAAGGCTCATTTCGCCTTCAACGCGCGCGACTAAATCCTGAAAGATTCCGATCTTCAGGGGGCGAGCTTCACCTTCAGCGCTAAAGCACTGTGGGAAACGCTCTGCCAAAAAGGCGATAACTTCTTTGCTGCTATTCAACTTGGGTTGATTTTCCATGAAATTTCCTGATTACAACGGAGTTGCCAACAAACCGCGGCATGAACAGGCGACATTATAATGACGCTATCGGCAAATGCCACGTTATCCGTTGTTTATCATGCTAACGAGTGAAGAATTTTTTGTAATCCGTAGCGGTTAGAAGCTGTGTAAGCTGCGTAACCAGTTGGGATAAGCCCTGTTGGTCTTCCAGAGTAAAGCGACCGTATTCGGTGCTATCGATATCCAGAACACCGATAATTTCGTCGTTCACCACCAGCGGGAAGACGATTTCGGAATTGCTCGCGGCGTCGCAGGCGATGTGGCCGTCAAAGGCATGCACATCTTCGACGCGCTGCACTTCGCGGCTTGAAACCGCCGTGCCGCACACGCCCTTACCGACCGGAATGCGTACACAGGCAATCTTGCCCTGGAAAGGCCCCAGCACAAGAGTCGTGTCTTCCAGAAGATAAAAGCCCGCCCAGTTGACGCCATCAAGGCGTTCGAAAAGGAGCGCGCTGGTGTTTGCAAGGGTTGCCAAAAAACTTGTTTCACCTGCCAATAACGCACTGAAATCGCGATTTAAATCCGCGTAAAATTGTTCTTTGTTCATTGAGTAACCATTTTGTTGTCTGACCGTACCGCATAGCATAATAAAATAAGCACTAAATGCGCTGTGCCACAAGGTGTATCATTTTATGAATTAATATAGGCTTGGCTTATTATTCATATCATAGTGAGACACGACATGCCGCACGGCGATTTCCGGACTAAGACGAAAAATGAAAATACACGCCATTAGTCAGGTTTTGCCGCAGGCACGTTATCAGCGTTGTCCCCAATGCGATACCCTTTTCTCCCTGCCTGCGGTGAAATCCTCTCAAAGCGCCTATTGCCCCCGCTGTGACGCCAAAGTGCATCACGGGCGCGACTGGTCGTTAACCCGCCTCGCGGCAATGGCTATCGCCATGTTGTTGCTAATGCCGGTGGCCTTTTCCGAACCCCTGCTGCGTATCTATTTGCTGGGGACCAGAATCGATGCCAACGTTTTTCAGGGCATCTGGCAGATGACCAGCCGAGGCGACCCGGTTACCGCAGCCATGGTGCTCTTTTGCGCGGTGGGCGCTCCGGCGACGCTGGTCGCCGCTATCGCCTATCTCTACTTCGGTAATATTCTTGGCATGAATCTAAGGCCGGTGTTGCTGATGCTCGAGAAGCTCAAAGAGTGGGTGATGCTGGACATCTATCTGGTGGGAATAGGCGTCGCCTCCATCAAGGTGAAAGAGTATGCGTTTATGCAGCCGGGCGTTGGGCTGGTCGCATTTGTCGCGCTGGTCGTGTTAAGTCTGCTGACCATGATCCACCTTAACGTCGAGCAGCTTTGGGAAAGGTTCTACCCGCAGCGCCCCGCCCGCGCCTATAACGCACAGCTTCGCGTTTGCCTCGGCTGCCACTTCACCGGCGTGCCGGACGCACGAGGCCGCTGTCCGCGCTGCCACGTGCCGCTGCGTCACCGTCGTCGGCAAAGCCTGCAAAAGTCCTGGGCGGCGCTCATCGCTTCACTGATGTTTCTGCTTCCGGCGAACCTGCTGCCCATTTCTGTTATTTACGTCAACGGCTCGCGGCAGGAAGACACGATACTTTCCGGCATCATTTCCCTTGCGGGAAGCAACATTGCGGTCGCCGCGGTGGTATTTATTGCCAGTATTCTCGTACCGTTTACTAAAGTGATTGTACTGATTACGCTTTTACTCAGTATCCACTTCAAATGTGAGAAAGGCCTGCGCACGCGCATACTGCTGCTGCGTTTTGTCACCTGGATTGGCCGCTGGTCGATGCTCGATTTGTTCGTTATTGCTCTCACCATGTCGCTGGTCAACCGCGATCAGCTGCTGGCATTTACTATGGGACCGGCCGCGTTTTACTTTGGCGCGTCGGTTATTTTAACTATTCTTGCAGTCGAATGGCTGGATAGCCGACTACTTTGGGACGCACATGAGTCAGGAAACGCCCGCTTCACCGACTGAAGCGCGAATTAAAACAAAACGCCGGATTTCTCCATTCTGGTTGCTGCCGATTATCGCCCTGCTGATTGCCAGCTGGCTTATCTGGACAACCTATGAAGAACGCGGCACTACGGCAACTATCGATTTCATCTCAGCGGACGGCATCGTCGCCGGGCGCACCCCCGTGCGCTATCAGGGCGTCGAGGTGGGCACCGTGCAAAGCGTCAGCCTTGGCGAAAACCTGAATAAAATTGAAGTTAAAGTCAGCATTAAAAGCGACATGAAGGACGCGCTGCGCGAAGAAACGCAGTTCTGGCTCGTCACCCCGAAAGCCTCTTTAGCCGGGGTTTCCGGCCTGGACGCGCTGGTCGGCGGTAACTACATCGGCATGATGCCCGGCAAAGGCGAACCCAAAGACCACTTTGTCGCGCTCGATACCCAGCCGAAATATCGCCTTAACAACGGCGAGCTGATGATTCACCTGCACGCGCCGGACCTCGGCTCGCTCAACAGCGGCTCGCTGGTTTACTTCCGTAAAATTCCCGTCGGGCGCGTTTACGACTACACCATCAGCCCGAACAAGCAGGGCGTTACCGTGGACGTGCTGATCGACCGCCGCTTCACCAACCTGGTGAAAAAGGGCAGCCGCTTCTGGAACGTTTCCGGGGTGAAAAGCAATATCAGCCTGAGCGGCGCGCAGATCCAGCTTGAAAGCCTGGCAGCCCTGGTCAACGGGGCAATTGCCTTTGACTCACCGGAAGGATCGGCCCCGGCAAAAGCCGATGACGAATTCGGACTGTATGAAGATCTGGCCCACAGCCAGCGCGGCGTGCTTATCAAGCTCGACCTGCCGGGCGGTGAAGGGCTGAAGGCAGACTCGACTCCGCTGATGTATCAGGGCCTGGAAGTCGGCACGCTCACCAAGCTGAACCTCCTACCAGGCGGCTCGGTGACCGGCGAAATGACGGTCGATCCGGGCGTGGTTAACCTGATGCGCACCGGCACCCGCATCGAACTGCGCAGCCCGAAACTCTCCCTTAGCAACCCGGACATCAGCCGCCTGTTGACGGGCAGCACCTTCGAGCTGATCCCCGGCGAAGGCGACCCGCAGGATCACTTTGTCATCCTCCCGAGCGACAAAACTCCGCTCCAGCAGCCAAACGTGCTGACGCTGAGCCTGACCGCGCCGGAAAGCTACGGCATCGACGCGGGACAGCCGGTTATCCTGCACGGCATTCAGATTGGCCAGGTGCTTGAGCGTTCGCTGAGCGCCAAGGGCGTTAGCTTCGCCGTTGCCATCGAGCCGCAGTATCGCCATCTGTTAAAAGGCGACAGCAAGTTCGTGGTCAACAGCCGCATCGACGTGAAGCTCGGCATGGACGGCGTTGAATTCCTCGGCGCAAGCGCGAGCGAATGGGTAAGCGGCGGCGTGCGCGTTATTCCTGGCGACAAGGGCGAAATGAAGCCGACCTATCCGCTTTACGCCAACCTGGAAAAAGCGGTTGAAAACAGCCTGAGCGACCTGCCGACAACCACCCTAACGCTGACGGCGGCGAGCCTGCCGGATATCCAGGCCGGTTCCGTGGTGCTCTACCGTAAATTCCAGGTCGGCGAAATCATCACCGTACGCCCGAAGGCCAATAGCTTTGATATCGACGTTCACATCAAGCCGGAATACCGCAACCTGTTGACCTCCAGCAGCGTGTTCTGGGCCGAAGGCGGCGCGCGCGTGCAGCTGAACGGCAGCGGCCTGACGGTTCAGGCATCGCCGCTTTCCCGCGCGCTAAAGGGCGCAATCAGCTTCGATAACCTGACCGGCGCGGGCGCGGGCTTCACCAAAGGCGACAAGCGCGTGCTTTATGCCTCGGAAACTGCCGCCCGTGCGGTGGGGAGCCAGATAACGCTGCATACGTTTGACGCCGGTAAGCTTTCCGCCGGCATGCCAATCCGTTATCTGGGGATCGACATCGGCCAGCTCGAATCGCTGAACCTCACCGAATCGCGCAGCGAAGTCGAGGCCAAAGCCGTGCTCTATCCGGAATACGTTTCTACCTTTGCTCGCGGCGGAACGCGCTTCTCCGTGGTAACGCCGCAAATCTCCGCAGCGGGCGTCGATCACCTGGATACTATCCTCCAGCCGTATATCAACGTGGAGCCGGGCCGCGGCTCGCCGCGCCGTGATTTCGAGCTACAGGAAACGTCGATCACCGACTCGCGCTACTCCGACGGCCTGAGCATCGTGCTTGAAGTGCCTGAAGCGGGCGCGTTGAGCATCGGCACGCCGGTGCTGTTCCGCGGCGTGGAAGTGGGCACCGTGACGGGACTGACGCTCGGCAACCTTTCTGACCGCGTAATGGTCGGCCTGCGCATCAGCAAACGCTTCCAGCATCTGGTGCGCGACAGCTCGGTGTTCTGGCTGGCTTCCGGCTACAGCCTTGACTTCGGGCTGACCGGCGGCGTGGTGAAAACGGGCACGTTTAACCAGTTCATCCGCGGCGGCATCGCCTTTGCGACGCCTCCGGGCACGCCGCTGGCGCCGAAAGCAGAAACGGGCAAACACTTCCTGCTGCTGGAAAGTGAACCGAAAGAGTGGCGTCAGTGGGGCACCGCCCTGCCGCGCTAGCCAACCCAAAGCGCCCCGGTACTCGCCGGGGCCTTTATGCTACACTGCGCCCCTTATTTTTCTCTGGAACTCCCCTCGTGGCTCAAACTCACTCCGCTTTTCTTCCGCAAGCCTTTCTTGACGTGATGCGTGACGCGCTGCCTGCCGGCCAGTCGCTCGACAGCTTTATCGAATACTGCCAGCGCCCGCTGCGCCGCAGCCTGCGCGTTAACACCCTCAAGATATCCGTTGCCGACTTTCTCGAACTCGTCGCACCCTACGGTTGGCAGCTAACGCCGATTCCATGGTGTGAGGAAGGGTTTTGGATTGAACGAGAAGACGAAGAGAGCCTGCCGCTGGGCAGTACCGCCGAACACCTGAGCGGCATGTTCTACATTCAGGAAGCAAGCTCGATGCTGCCCGTGGCGGCGCTGTTTGCCGATGAAAGCGAGCCGCAGCTGATTATGGACGTGGCCGCCGCGCCCGGTTCCAAAACCACGCAGATCGCCGCGCGCATGGGGAACCGCGGCGCAATTCTTGCCAATGAATACTCCGCCAGCCGGGTGAAAGTGCTGCATGCCAATATCAGCCGCTGCGGGATAAGCAACGTCGCGCTGACGCATTTCGATGGCCGGGTCTTTGGCGCGGCGCTGCCGGAATGCTTTGACGCGATTCTGCTCGATGCGCCCTGCTCCGGCGAAGGCGTGGTGCGAAAAGACCCTGACGCGCTGCGCAACTGGACGCCGGAAAGCACCGCAGGCATCGCGGACACCCAGCGCGAACTGATCGCCAGCGCGTTCCACGCCCTGCGCCCTGGCGGGACGCTGATTTACTCCACCTGCACCCTCAACCGCGAGGAAAATCAGCAGATCTGCCAGTGGCTGCTCGACAGCTGGCCCGACGCGGTAGAAATCGCCCCGCTGAACGATCTGTTCCCGGACGCGGGTAAAGCCATCACCGAAGAAGGCTTCCTGCACGTCTTCCCGCAGATTTACGACTGCGAAGGCTTCTTCGTCGCCCGCCTGCGTAAAACCGCCTCTATCGATCGTCTGCCGGAACCGGGATACAAGGTCGGCAAATTCCCGTTTGCTCCCCTGCACGGCCGCGCGGCGGCTGACGTCGTTTCGTCGGCGGCAAAAGTTGGCATTAGCTGGGGCGACGAGCTCAAGCTGTGGCAGCGCGACAAAGAAATCTGGCTGTTCCCGGCAGAAATCGTGCCGCTTATCGGCAAAGTGCGTTTCTCCCGTATCGGCCTGCGCCTGGCGGAACAGTACAACAAAGGCTACCGCTGGCAGCACGAAGCGGTCATCGCGCTGATCGACGCCACCTCGCCGCTGGCCTTTGAGCTGACGGAGCACGAGGCCGAAGAGTGGTATCACGGGCGCGATATTTACCCGGAAACTGCGCCAGCTTCGGACGATGTTATCGTCACCTTCCAGGGGCAACCCCTTGGTCTGGCGCGCAAAATCGGCTCGCGCCTGAAAAACAGCTACCCGCGCGAGCTGGTTCGCGACGGCAGACTGTTCGCCAGCAGTCGTTAATTCGGCTTAAAAATAATCGCTTTTTATTTGGCACTTTTTGCACAATTGACTAGGCTCAAACTTGGGTGACCTTACTGGTCATACCACATCAAGTGGACCGGAGGAGAGCGAAATGACGAAAACTAACGTACGAATAGGCAAATTCGAAATCGAAGACGCCGAGTTACACGGGGAGCAGCAGGGTGAGCGAACGTTAAGCATTCCCTGCAAATCCGACCCGGACCTGTGCATGCAGCTTGATGCGTGGGATGACGACACCAGTATTCCCGCCGTGCTAGACGGCGAGCATTCCGTACTTTACCGCCAGCGTTACGATCAACAGTCCGATGCGTGGGTTATGCGTCTTGCATGATCCCAGATGAACCCGTCGCCAGACGGGTTATTTACCGCAGTCATTCCCCTCTTTTCGCCACATCCCCTACAATTAAGCCAAACGGAGCGGTTTTGAGGCGCTAATGTTTGCGTTGGTTTTATTTGTTTGTTATCTGGACGGCGGCTGTGACGATATCGTCGTAGAAGTGTTTAACACCGAGCAGCAGTGCCTGTCGGTCATGGACGAGCAGCGTATGCGCCACGGCGGCTGCTATCCGGTAGAAGAGTTTATCGACGGCTTCTGGCGTCCCGCGCAGGAATTTAGCGACCTGTAGCGGCTACTGCACCTGCACCATGGTCAGCGTGTTGCCAAACACCGCGCCGGTATCGATGTAGTTTTGATTGTGGTAGTGGGCGGCCTGTTTTAGCGGCGTGTGCCCGAAGTAAAACCCATCTGCCCCGCTGATATTCTCCCCCAACCCCTGCATATTTTTATTGAGCCGCTCTCGGCTCCAGACCAGGCGGCGCTCGTCCACAGGTTTGTTCCAGGCATAGTGGGAAGAAGGATAATCCGCATGGGCAATCACCAGCGTTTGATCATGGACGTGCAGTTCGATAATTAACGGCAAATCGTGACAGTGCAGCAGCGCCTCCCGCACGATCTTCTGGCGTTCATCGGGCAGCTTTTTAAACCAGTCGCCGCCGTTCATCACCCACAGCATCCTGTCACCCTGCTCCAGCGCGTCCAGCGCCATCTCTTCGTGATTACCCCGCACGGCCCTGAACCAGCGTTTGTCGAGCAACGCCAGGCAGCCGGGGCTGTCCGGGCCGCGGTCGATCACATCGCCTACGGAAATCAGCAAATCCTGCCGGGAATCGAAACGCCGGTTTTTTAGCAGCGCGACCAGCTTAGCCAGGCAGCCGTGCAGGTCGCCCACAATGTAAATATGACGCCAGTTTTCACCGTCGATTCTCTGGTACATAGCGCCTCCGCTGGCATTCACTCATTCTAAAAGTATAGGCCAGCGGCGTGTCTCAGCCTGATTTCGGGCGCGCCAGCATTCGCACCTGCTTGACGTGATAGGTCACGTAATGCTCGAAGCGGAAGCCAAAACGTTCCGCCAGGTGAATCGAACGCTGGTTATCATCATCAATAATGCAGCAGACCGGCCCTGTGAAAGCGGTATCTGCCCAATCGATAATCGCGGCCAGCGCCTCGGTGGCATAGCCCTTGCCGTGCACCGCCGGAATCAGCGTCCAGCCCGCTTCCGGATGCTCCAGCGCCGGGGTTAGATCGCGATGCGCATCCTGAAAGCCAAACGAACCGATGTAGCGACGCGTGTCCTTTTCAAACACCGCCCAATAGCCGTAGCCCAGCGCCTGCCAGTGGCCGATATAGCGCAGCAGGCGGCCCCAGCTCATTTCAGCACTCTGCGGCAGCCCGCCGCCGATAAACTTGACCATCTCCGGGTCGGCCCAGCAGGCCGCCAGCGCGTCGAAATCATCAAGCGTAAAATGCCTTAAAACCAGACGATCTGTTTCAAGACGAGGTGCTTCAGTAACCATGAATATCCCTTTTATCGTTATCAATCTTGCAGGCGCGCCTGCATGCCCATTTTGCAGGCATAGATAATCGCGCACAACAGCAGGCTAAACAATGCCGTAGCGATAAACACCCCCGCGCCGGTCAGCGCCAGCAGAATCCCCCCGATAAGCGGCCCGGTGGCGATGCCGAGCGTGCTTAACGTCGACGCGCCAAGATAGGCTCCCCGATGCGCCGGGGGTGCAAGCTGATCGAGCAGGATATTAAGGTTGGGCATCAGGATCGCCTCGCCCACGCTGTAAACGATTGTCGCGCCAATCCACACGTAGACATCCGGCGTGCGGGTTGCCCAAAAACAGATCTGCGAAACGGCAAAGATCGCCGCGCCCAGCAAAATGCGGTCAGGCAGGCTGACGCGAACCAGAAAACGTACCAGGAAAGTCTGTGCCAGCAGCACCGCGCAGGCGTTGGTGACCAGAATCAGCGTCACCAGCCGCACCGCGGCTTCCGGATCCAGGCGCAGCAAATACTGTGGCAGAACGGATTCGTAGTGCACGTAGACCACGGCACATAAAATGCTGCACATCAGCGCCGCCACGTAGAGCCTATCGCGAGCAATAATCATCATGACTTCGTGAAGCTTCACCGGCTTTTCTGCCGCGCCCTCGGCGACAATTTTTCCCGATGGAATATAAAACAGGACGTAGACGAAGAACGGCAGATAGCTCAACGCGGTGATTAAAAACGTCCCCTTCTGGGAGGTTAAACCAAAGGCGATCCCGACCAGCGGGCCGCTCACCGCCGCGACGTTTATCAGGTAGTAACGAAGCTGTAAGGCCAGCGCGCGGCGGCGCTTGTCGCCCAGCAAATCGCTCATCAACGCGCGTACCGGCGGGTCGACCCATGCGTAGCAAACGCCGATGATCAGCAGCCCTAGGACAAATAGCCCGACCCCGCTCGCTAAGGCGAGCAGCCCATAACCCACGCAGGACAGCAGGCAGCCGGTCATCAGGATAGCTTTGCGGCCTAATCGGTCAGAAAGCTGGCCGCCGTACATGCCCAGCACCACCGACAGCAGCGCGCTTCCGGTCATCGCAAGGCCAATCGTCACCGGCGACATTTGATAATTTCGCGTCATGATAATGGCGATAAACGGCCACGCCATAAAATAGCTAAAGCGGATGACCAACGTGAAAAACAGCAGCGCGTGAACCGTGGCAGGAAAGGTTTTTAAACTCTGAAATAGCGTCGCCTCGGCGGGAGGCCTGGCGGCTGGCTTTGTCATCATGCGTCATCCTGTTGATTATCGTTATTGTTGGGAGGGGCTGGCCTGCTTTGCACTAAACGGTTAAAGAGTAATAAGATTTTTCCGCCAGCGTCGCAACGACAATGTTAAGGGATTGTTTAATTCGCCAGCTTGTGATTTGAACGACGGCTGCGGCAGAGAACAAGAGGGGAATAGCGTGAGGAGGATTGCAAAAACCGGAGTTTACGACTGGAAGCGCCAGCAGACCAATGCGGCCGCTGGCGCTCGTTCTTAAAATCTGCCGCTCAGACGCTCGTGGAAGTCGGCGCTGCGCACGTCCATGCCGACAATTTCAACCTGCGCATCGTAGCGCCGGTAGCGCGTTTCAATAGCGTCCAGCACCGCGACCGTCGATGCATCCCAGATTTGCGCCTGCGTCAGGTCGATAATGACGCGCTGCGGATCGTCGGCGTAATGGAAGTGTTCGAACAAATCGTTGCTGCTGGCAAAGAACAGCGGCCCCGTTACGGTGTAACGAACTGACCTGCCGTCTTCTGCAAGCTGCCTTTTGGCATGAACAACGTGGGCGATCCGGCGGGCAAACAGCATCATCGCAAAGATAACCCCGCCCACTACGCCGATGGCCAGATTGCCGGTAAAAACCGTGACGGCAACGGTAACGACCATCACCAGAGTCTCCGGCACCGGCATTCGTTTAAGCGTGGCAGGCTTCACGCTGTGCCAGTTCAGCGTTTTCACCGCCACAATCATCATGATGCCCGCCAGCACGACCATCGGGATCTTCGCCATCATTTCGCTTAGGCCGGTAACCAGCAGCAAAAGTACCAGTCCTGCCGCGACGGTGGAAAGACGAGTCCGCCCCTTGCCCAGTTCGACGTTGACGATGGTTTGCCCAATCATGGCGCAGCCTGCGATGCCGCCATAAAAACCGGCAAAGATATTGGCAACGCCAAGCCCCCAACATTCGCGGCGCTTGCTGGACGGCGTATCCGTAAGTTCATCCACCAGCTTCGCCGTCAGCAGTGACTCCATCAGGCCAACGAACGCGATGCTTAACGCGCAGGGCCAAATAATGCGCAGCGTATCCAGATTCAACGGCACCATTAGTTCGGTAAACCCGGGCATGCCGGCCTGCATCGGGCCGGTGTCGCCCACCGTCGGCACGGAAAAACCCATGCCTACGCAGGCAACGGTAATGACCACGATCGCCACCAGCGGCGCGGGGACGCTTTTGACCACGCGGGGAAGCAGCAAAACGATGGCCAGCGTCAGCGCGAAAAGCCCCCAAACCAGCGGGCTATGGCCCCAGACATGCGGAACCTGCGCAAAGAAAATCAGGATGCCCAGCGCGTTCACAAACCCGGTCATCACGGACAGCGGGATATAGCGCATCATGCGCGCAAGGCCGGTCACGCCGAACAGAATCTGGATAAGCCCCGCAAATACCACGGCGGGGAGGATATACCCTACGCCGTACTGATGGACCATTGGGCCAATCACCAGCGCCACGGAGCCAGCAGCGGCGGTCACCATAGCCGGGCGGCCGCCCAGTATCGACATTACAAGACAGAGCACGATTGAAGCCACAAGGCTGACTTTTGGGTCGACACCGGCAATCACCGAGAAGGAGATAACCTCTGGAATGAGCGCCAGCGCGGTAATCACGCCAGCCAGGGATTCCCGAACAAAAAGCCGGGGGGAACGCAGGACGCAGGCGAGCGAATTTTCCCGCGCATGCATCTGGGTTTGAGTCGTTGTCATAGATTCGTCTTTGCAGGTTTATCATTGTTATCGCCACGTCCAGGCGCGGCCAGGCAGCCGGTGATTGTACTGACAGACTACTAAGGATGCTAATGAATGTGATGCGGTTCAAAAAGCGCTCTGGAAACAGCCAATTAATAACGTGCCATTATAGAAAGCATATTAGCTATAACGAAACAGCTTGAAAAAGTAGCGTAAATGTTACAAATACTGCTGGACATCAGAGGGCGCGGCGATATGATAAAAAAACCGTCTGCGGCGGGCCGCGAAGGATGATGCGGTTGTTCGCTATATTGCAGACAAAAAAAGACCGAATATTAATATTCCATTTTGAAACCCCTAAAAAACAATAGGTTGCCATTGATTCAACTAAGGGTGTCCACACCCTGTCTACATCTCTTTTGCGATTACATAGTAGTGTTAGTATCAAATTTCCACCTAGAGATTCATTGATGTAGTTAATTACTCATAAGTAAAAACATCAATGAATCTCTAGGCATAGATAAGATTAATTTTCAAGTATACATTTAAATATCAGTTATTTTTAATTTTGACCTTCTGCTTTTCCTTTCATAATATGGCATTATATTATTTTTATAGAAGTCAGAAAGATACTCAAACATTTCTCTATATTTTCTATAGTCTGTATCTATGTACGTTAAAGAATGAATATCATGTTTTAAAATGCTAAGTTCAGTTCTATGAATGAACAACCTTTTTTCTCTAGATTTATTTTTATTATTTATCCCACAAGCTATAGTAAAATCTTGCGGTTTAATATTCCCCGATTGTATTTGTTTTGCAAGAACATCAGCATTTACATACGGATTTCTTCGCAAATTTATTTTTAATAAGTACCCATTTGGTATCTCAGGATTAAATATATCCTGCAAAATACCCACTAAAAATTTCAGGCGTTCATACGATTTAATTATTTTCTGCCCTAATCCAAACTCAATAGTGATGCTTTTAGACCTTACCTTGCTGTCCTCTGAAGAAAACTCTAATACACTTCCAATCATGAGCTTATTTATTATTTGCTGCTCGCTATACCCAGCATTCCTGTCATAGTTTCCAACAAATCCCAGAGATCTCATATATGGAACGACATAATATAATAAGAAATCCTTCGGCGAAATTTGATAAAGAAAGCGTAAGAAGTTTAACTTTGCTGAATCATTATCTCTAATTAAATCCCGGAGCAGTTGTTTTTTATCATTTGAGTAAATATGGAATTTTGCGGCATGAAACTCTTGTATTGATTTATGAATGTACGTGTAGAAATCGGTGCCGTCTCGTGAAATTAAATTTGTACCATCTATAATATCTCTCCGAATCATTTTTGAATTATATGATTTACCTTTAGTTTGTTTAACATGCATCAAACTTGCTTCGAAGAACCTATCAATTTGTCTTTCACTAAATTGATATCTATCAGATAAAAATGTACATGCACTGAACGAATCAAATACCATTTCCAACTCATCAACATCCAATTCAGAATATTTATGACGTTCAAAGTGCTTTAGCAAATCATGTGAATACATTAAATTTCTAAATAGACCCGCGTAAAAATCTTTTATTGTTTTAGGAGTATCACGCATACTATAATAACTAACCATTAATATATCAACCATGATAGGGTATATTAATGCTTCTAAAAGAAATTCTCTAGATTTTATTAAACTTATCAACGCCTCTTTTTGCTTTTCACTATGGGAAATTTTACCGATTATCCCTTCAAGATCCTCAGTCTCAAGCTTGTTAACTTGGCAGTTTTTACATCCACTATCTCTGTAAATTTCAGTGTGAGGCCTCGTTGTTACAATCGCTTGGCAATTATATCTATTCCATGTTGATTTTATAATCTCTCTTGCTCGCGTTCTATATGCCTGATTTACTTCATCAAATCCATCATAGAATATTACTAATTTTGAGGACTGCATCAGCAATGAGATACTCTCGTCAGTACATTCAATTCCATAACTTGTAAAGAATTGTTTTATAACACTGATTGTACTAACTGAATTTTCAAAATCCACCTCTCTCAGGTTGATAAAAATTGGTAATCTATTTTTATCTTTGATTTCCTCTATAAATAATTTTCTCAGTATGGTTGTTTTACCTTGTCCTGCACTACCACTTATAACAATAATTCCCTTGTGTTTTATTGTCGTATTATCTTCAATCCTAATTAGATCTCTATTATCCTCCAATGTCAACGTTAATGGATAATATACATCATCTAAATTGACATTTCGCCCTGCATTTGAAAGGCTTCGAAAAGTAAGTATGTCCTTTGATATTTTGATAGCAAATTTATCTACAACTTCTTTAGAGCCGAATTGTTCTAAAATATCTTTTCCTACATCTGTATCTGCTTTCCATTTTACAGTCATGAGATAACTTATAGTTTCAGATACCGCCGTCTTCACAAAGGCACCTGCTCCAGAATCCACGGCAACTTGTAAATAATCTACTGACATATCTTGCTCTCCTGTCATTTCAAAAATCTTGTATTTTTAGTACCACTCGTCCAACGCAGTTAATATCACTTTTTTGGCAAGTGAATTCTAATAAATCATTAGAAAGCTTTATGTTACCTCCTGGTAGCCGAACGACATTCCATATATCATGGATACCATCTATAGAGATCAACCAAGTTCCATTGCCTAAACTTACTTCGCTATAATCAATTAACCAAATATTGTTGTTTTTAAGAACACATTTAACTTTGTCAGCATTTCTATTGCTTTTTGTGAAGAAAAAATTATCAATTACAAATTCACCAGAATCTACTAACTCACCTGTATTAATATCTATTTTTGGAATAACAGTTGCATTATGTATTTCACTATTTTTTCGCTGATCTTTTGCACCCGTTGCCAGCCATAGAAGTGGTACCCCTGTTTCAAGAGCACATGTTACAACGACATCTCCAGGAAAATAGTTCCTCCTTATCCATGTACTTACAGTTCCTGATGATATTTCGAGAAGATCACAAAGTTGTTTTTGAGTGCTAAAACCGTATGCGTCCATGATTCGTTGAAGCACTGCCCTACCGCCATTGGACATTATTTCTTCGTATAGCTTTTTACCATTTAGCTTAGGTTTCTCTCCCATTATTCTTGCTTTTTCAAGTTCACCTGTCACTAACCATTGGACGTCAGTACCTGTGTCTAATGCGCATTGGACTATAACATTTCCGGGTACATGCCCTCGTTGCAACCAGCTCGCCACATTGCTTTTGGCTATTCCTAAATGGTCACTTAAATCTTTCTGCATACTGAAACCATAGGCAGACAGAATCCTCGTGAGTACCTCACTTGCAACTGCATTTTCAAGACGCATTATTCCACCAAGAACGCAAAATTAGTTTTACAGTTAAAATAAAGCGATCTATAGTGGTCACACACCACATGTAACACCATAGAACACAACCATTAATACGGAGATACTGCGTTATGCATACTGAAAATGCAAACTCTCAGCTCACATCTCAGATGCTGGCCTCCCCTGACTTCATTGCAAGCATTGCAGCTCAGTTAGTTCCAGCCATCAATAATGCTCTTGATCAGGCACTGGAAAAAGCTGCAGCGCTGGCGAACTCCCCCACCATGTCTAAAGAAAACTTCTGTGCTGCCAACGGCATCAGTAGTTCATTACTTGAAAAGTGGATTGCAAACGGTGTTGTGCTTCTCGCACCTACACCAACCACGAAGGTCACACGCACTATTACCTGCAAAGAGACAGGTAAAACTCGTAAAGACGTGATGGAAAAGCATGGTAGCGCCTTGATTAACGTTGCTGCATGGCGCGAAAAGAACCGTCAGCACGCCGTAAACTGCCGTTACATCAAACGATAACTTGATTATGCAAGTTTTAAGGTGAGTCACCATGTTTGATTACCAAGTTTCTAAACAGCCCCATTACGAAGATGCATGTCGAAACTTTGCCAGTAAGCACAATCTTGCAGACCTCGCGGACAAGCTCGGCATGCGCCCTCAGGTGCTGCGCAATAAGCTCAACCCTGAGCAACCGCATCAATTAAACGTTCCGGAATTAATGGCAATAACGGACGTAACTGAAGACCCATCTTTGGTTGATGGTTTCCTGACGCAACTCCATTGCCTGCCATGTGTCCCGGTGAATGAATTAGCCGTCGACAGGCTGCAGGAATATGCACTCAAAGCGACCGCAGAAGTCGGCCAAATTGCTGCAGGCGCAACATTCAACGGCAAGCTTACGGCATGCCGTAAGCATTCGATGATTGAGAGCGTTAATTCGGGCATCCGTTATCTCTCCCTTGCAGCCCTCACGATGCATGCGCGTCTGCAGACCAACCCAGCCATGAACAGCGTTATCGATTCTGTCAGTGGCCTGGGCGCGTCATTCGGCCTGATTTGAGGTGATGCATATGGAACCGTCATTCGCTTCATTGCTGAAACGCCAAAGCCCGTCGATGAGTTACGGCCATGGCTGGATTATGGGCGAGAACAATCACCGCTGGCACCCGAGCCGCGATCAGTCTGCATTGTTAAATGGACTGCGTACTCACAAGCCATCACTCGTTACCCGGTTGATTAAACGCTGGAGGACAAAATGAAAAGTGCAGCCCTGGTAAAATCCGCAAAAGCAGGACAAGCGACGTTTAACAATGTGTACTTCATGCACGCCCGTATCGATGGCCCGCAGAAAATGACCGGCGACGAATGTCTCGCTCGTTTTCGCAAGCAGTTAAAAGCCACAAATAACTCGGCGCTGCGTAATTTTAACAAGCTCGACAACAACTTTAAATTCGTTGTCCTGACTCTTGCGAACCGTCTGGAACCTTCATCATTCAAGCCTGATGAAATCGGTAAGCCGTTTGAGTTTTTCGACCAGGCGCGCCGCGCATTGATAATCAGGTCGATGAACGAAATTACCCGCTGGGGAAGTTTGCTCCCATCAAGATTTTCAAAGTACGACTGCTATTTAACTGAGTAATTAATCCAAACCTAAAAACAGGCGTAAACCCGCCGGGCTTCTTATTGCCCAAAATCAGGAGAGTTAATTATGCGTAATACCGCAACCTGTAGTTTCAACACTGATAGCGACGCGCTGGCCGTATTGCTGACCGATGCCAAAAAAGAAGAGCGTAAAGACCGCGCGCTCGCTGTTTCCATTCGTCTTGAGGCGCTGGCTATCCATATCACCAAAGAGGCGATGAACGGCACCGAAGCCGCCGAACTGCTGCGCCGTGAAGCCCTTCGCTTTGAAAATGAATCTCAGGAGCTGCACTGATGGCCGACGCAATAGATTTAGCGCAGCAGCGTGAACAGGAAGACCGCGAGCGGCATATCAAAAATGCGCTCATCCGCCGCGCCAGCGTTTCAGCTTTTGAGTGTGAGGCATGTTCATCACCCATCCCCGAAGCGCGCCGCTTGGCCCTTCCCGGTGTTGAGCTTTGCGTGTCATGCCAGGAGATCGTTGAGTTGAAAAATCAGCATTACAGGGGGGCTATATGAGTTTAGTAGTAGCTAATAACTACCGTATCTCATTCGCCCCGGATGCCGTAAAGGAAGCGAAATACTCGCTTTCACGCCTGCAGACCAACGGTACTAAGGCTCATTTTGCTCTAATGGCTTTGTATGACAGCAAGGTACTTCTTGTCCGTGACATCATTTCTGACAGCCTATTTCGACTGGTGTTTAGCAGGGATGTCGACTCGGTTACTCAGATTTGTGACATAACAGAAAGTATTGTCCAGGAATGCCAGCTCGTTTTTTTATTACTGGATAGTAAGGACTCTCAATCATGAATTGTACGTCGAAAAATATTTTGCACCGCATGGGCGTTTTTGATGACAGTGAAATGCTCGCGAACTTGCTACGACATAATCCTGAAAAATATGCTCTCTCCGAAGCCGCAGCCCATATCGATGGGCTGTGGAACTACACTCTAGAGCTTGCAGGGGAAATTAAACGCCTTCAACAAATGTTAGAAAAGCGCTTCTCTGATATCCCTACCAGAGCCGCTTTATCCAATGAGCTAACAGCGAGTTTCACAAATCATCCAGAAATGCATATTTCGGAAGAAAACCATGTATGCATCCCGGAGTGTCAGTCGCCTCGATCTGCGCAGCCCATAGAGGAGTCAAGTCTCCAGAAATTAGCTCTGATACAAAATTGCGAAAATCATCATGTACAAGAAAGAGCGAAGTGTTCTGAGGAAGGTGCTTTTTGTCTGCATGAAACAAAAGTACAGCCTCACGTGTGCAGTGAACCGCAATATGAATATCTGACTCTAGCTCTGCCCATGAAGCCCAATGATTCAGTACAGATCTATGGCCAATCGAAAAATACTCCGACTCAGTTTTTACCGCTTGCTGAATTATCTCTGACCATGCTGCGCGATCAGGCCATTCGGATGGCAAATGCCTCGCCACGCGCCGTGAGAGATCAATTCGACACGCTTTCTCACGCGGCCATCGATCTGATAAACGCAATGAACTCTCCTTCAGCAAGGCATCACAGCAAAGAAGGAGGTCATTAGCCCCAGCCAATCTATATCGGTTGTCGTTATTTACGGGTTGGTTAATGAAGCGAATGCCATCGATGTATCGAGTTTGTGATTGATGCTTTTTTCCGTTTCGCTCTTCCATCACATAGACCTCTGCAAAAGAATGAGTATGGTAAATATTCCAACAAAAGAAGTATCTGAAAGCTATACATATTGGTGGAATGTACCTTCTCAAGGCATTCCAAGTCCATACTTAACCCATGAACAGCAGCGTCGCCGCGATCGAGAGATTGCGGCGTTGCTGCGTGCGCGTACCGAACTGGCAAAACAGCCGGACTGCGTGCGTTACGATATCAATCGCCGCGTCGATTATTTAGAACGGACCTATAGCGCTCAACGAGCCAATGCTCACCTCGTCACTTTTGTCAGGCGAGCATTGCCACGGCTTGAGCGGGTTGCCGGTAAATATTCCATTAGCGGTATCGATTCGAATTTATCCCGGCTTCTTTTTGGTGGGCGCTTTGACTCACCCGAAATCAGCTTTTTTGCTTCCCGCCTGATAAACATGACCGCTCGCTATAACCGCCTGCAGGATATGTCCAGGGCTGATATCGAGCTGCTGGCCGGTGACGTTGCCAACTACATTACAGGTGAAATTGGGGTAATCGAAGGCGATGTTGGAACCCTAAAAGTGATGCACCAGATCTACATGCGCGCAGCGATTATCGCGCAACATTTCAGATGCATGCCGCCGCTATGGGAGCGCGTGACAACCAGGCTGGTATCGCTGGATGATATCGCCCCGGCAGTGCTGAGGATGACCAATGAAAAATGGTGGCGTGGCCGCCTGCGTCGCGTTGCCGCCGAATGGCGCGAACACCTGCAAATCGCCTTAGGTAATGTCAGTAAAAAAAATGCACCTTACGCCAGTAAGGCCTGCATAGCCGACTGGCGCGAGCAAAAGCGCCGTACCCGTGAATTTCTCAAAGGAATGGATCTGCAGGACGATGAGGGAAACCGCATCAGCCTTATTGATAAATACGACGGCAGCGTCGCTAATCCCCCTATTCGCCGTGGCGAGCTGATGACCCGTATCAGCGGCTTTGAAAAAATCTCAAACGAGCTGGGCTACGTTGGCGAGTTTTACACAATCACCGCGCCGTCCAAATACCACGCGACGACGAAAGCAGGCTACCGCAATACCAAATGGAACGGTGCCAGCCCTGCCGATACGCAAAGTTACCTTAGCGGCGTCTGGTCGCGTATCCGCGCCAAACTACACCGTCAGGATGTGCGTATTTTCGGGATCCGTGTCGCAGAGCCTCACCATGATGGAACGCCCCACTGGCATATGCTGATTTTTATGATGCCGCAGGATGTTGAATGCGTTCGCGCCGTTATGCAGGAGCATGCGCACAAAGAAGATGCCGCAGAGCTGCTGAGCGCCAAAGCTCGTAAGGCGCGTTTTCATGCCGAGGCCATCGACCCGGAAAAAGGCAGCGCCACCGGCTACGTGGCTAAATACATCAGTAAAAATATCGATGGGTTTGCGCTTGATGACGAGCGTGACGATGAGAGCGGCGAGCTACTCAAAGAAACCGCGCCTGCCGTTGCTGCATGGGCGGCCCGCTGGCGTATCCGTCAGTTTCAGTTTATCGGCGGCGCGCCGGTGACTGTTTATCGCGAGCTGAGAAAAATGGCTGATACCGAAACGGCTCACGGCCTAAGCGTGGAATTTGCCGCTGTGCACGATGCGGCCGACGGTGGCCGATGGGCTGATTATGTTAACGCCCAGGGCGGCCCGTTTGTGCGACGTGACGATCTCCAAGTGCGCACATGGTACGAGCCAACCGAGACATTAAACGAATACGGTGAGGAATGTGTACGCATCAAAGGCGTTTTCGATACCACCGTGGGCATGGACTCGCCGATATTAACCCGCCTCGTACAGTGGAAGATTGTCCCCAAACTCGCCCTTGATTTGGACGTTGACCTTAAGGGCGATCCTTCGCCCTCTCGGAGTTCTGTCAATAACTGTACGGGGGACATTTTGCCGACTGTATCCCCTCCCCCGGTTATTGATCTCACAAGGCGACTTAATCGAGCAGAAAAGCGCAGGTTAAGTCAGAGGATAAGGGCTGAAAGACCAGCCAGGAAAAAAGATGGCGCCTGGCTGCAGCCTTATGACAGAGAAACGCTGGCCAAAACCGCCGATAACGTTAAGGAAATGACTGGCGAAACCATAAGTCAGGGAGCCGCGCTATATCTCATGAAAGGCGGAAAAATGAGGATTGGTACTCAGTGGTGCCATGCGTCCACAAAGGGAATTATTTTTTCTGCTGAACCGCCATCCACCGCTCCTCGGATTGCCAGGTTGATGCAGCGCATCGAAAACCTATCTCCTGGAGCAACCAAAAACGTGCTTCATGATCCATTCGGAAAGTATGAAAACATGCTTAAAAAGGCCGATCCGGATGCCCATAAACTGCTGTTTGAAAGCAGGACAAAGCGTCGTCAGCTTTGCCTAACATCGAGAAGTGTAGGGTCAGGCAAGTGAGGAACGGCTGCTTTCCCAGGCTACGGCATGTCAGTAACTTAGAACTGATTAATTCATAACCACTGAAAATTACCTTTTGATATCAGCATCATAATTATCATCAGCTAAGCCGATAAAAACCTTCCCATACAATAATTTTGCATGCTACTGTATATGTATACAGTCATTTATTCATAGGGGAAGTTTCGTGCTAATGGAACAAAATAGCCGTACCCAACATAAATTAGCCTGCGTGCAATTCATTGCTGAGGTATCTCTCATCGCTAACTGCAAACCAGCCGACCTGAAGCTAGCTTTGACCCTCATCGCGGACCTGGTACACAGCGAAATCCAGGAAGCGGATGACGAGATTTTTTATGACATTGAATAGTGATTAGAACGACGGAGGTCCAGCTATGAGCGAGCGCTTTGACAAGTATCAAATAGTTTACCGCGGTCAGACGCTGGACTTTTATGTGCCTGACGGCTGGGTCTTTTTCCAGAGACCAAAAGAGTGTGGCGGAGGCTACTGGTTAGGCCGAACCTGCGACGGATTTTTTCTCTTTGGGATAGAACGGCCAGTGTCACTTTTGGAAGGGATCCAGTACTTATTGGTCGTCGAACGAGTCGAGAAAAGGCATCTTGAATTCGACGATGATTTCACGCTTTTCTAGCGGTTCTCCCAACATTAATACGCTGGACGCGCGGGTAGTATTTTGTCGCTTTGCCCGTACTGATTTAACGAGATTTTTTCCATTTCTTGCCATGCATGCCTAGGTGCATCTTTTCGCATTTGTCACAGAGTGACGCCCGCCCCCTTCCCCCGCAGGCCAGCCCTAGCCTAAGCAAGACAATGCACCTGCATTAAAACCGCCCCATGAAGCGGGCAGGCGTGGCGGGGATAGCATTGCGCGACATAGCTCTTTATTAAACCTCTAGATTTATTTATCCAGAAATGTTAAATAAATCAAAAAAATCAAGGAGTAAATCATGTCTGATAAGAGTAACATTGAGTTGATAATCAATGAAAATGGTAACAGCAATGCTTACGGTGTTATGCTTCCATGTGAACCAGCCTCTTTCGGGAGTTTTATATCTAAATTACTTGGAAAACCTCAAGTTATAGATAAGATCATCCCGGGGAGTTTCAGATTAGATAAGGAAGATGTAATTTGCCTCCATCACCTGATTCATCAAAGAATAAATCAACAAAACGAATCATCATTTATTCAATTCACCGCTAAGATGTTTTTTGATGATAACTCAACGGTTCAGATAAATACTATTGAAGAATTTTCAAATTACCTAGAAATAAAAAAAGTAATTTGCACCTCGCTTGAACTATCTTGGGTTTATTTGATATCCTTTAAAAACAAGGGTGCCCCCGAAAAACAACAAATAAATGTTTCTTTTGGACGCTCTGATTATAGATATCGCTATCAGAGTAACATTGGATTAAATAGAAAATTCATCACTGCAGACAATCTAATGTTGATAAACATCATGCACACAGAACGGTCATGGGGGGTAGATATGGAATCATTGATAAGTACACAACTGTCTAACTTCATTGACAGCAAGAAAAGCTACAATCACTTTATATACAAAAACCATGAGTCAATAGGGTTAGTCTCAGGTTGTCTATTATTCGCTGGGTTTGTCGCAGGTGGCATTATTTCCACATCAAAATTCGTCGCTAAATATCAAGATGCTGTGGATAAATTAACACAAGGAGGTAGTGATGTAATTATGTCTCAAAAAATAGACTTTTTGCTATCGCTTGCGTCCACTGGTGCGTGGCCTCGATACGTTTTGGCTTTGGTTTTTTTCCTGGTAATAGCATCAGTCATTTCAATAGTTGCAGGAACTTGGATTTCCAGCAACGGGGAATCAAAATTACAAAGTTGGATCCTGCTTACAGATAAATCCAGAAATGAATATGACATATATAAAGAGAATCTAAATAAAAGCATGCTTTTATTTTTTGGCAGCATACTAACCTCCGTAGTATGCGGTATTATTGGAAATGTCATTTTCAATTTTTATTTTACGACTTGATGTTTCCAACCTAACCAACGAGGGATAGACAAAGTAATTTACTAGAATATCCCTCATTGAAACCAATTTTAAATTCTAGCTACTTAACCCCAAAGAATAATTCTTGAACCGGATCACCTCATCCCCTATCCACTCGTTAACCTCCTTAATCCTTTCCTGCAGCGGCGTCAGCTCGTTACGCACGAACACCTGCGCCGCCTTCACCACGTCACCAAAGCCGCCGGTATTATTGGGAATAACCCCCATCATCTGGGGCGGCACGCGGTGCGCGCTCATTAAATCCTCGGCGCTCGCCTTCTTGATGTTAAAGAAATCGTCTTTGGTCGCCACCTCGCTGAGCGGCACGATTTTAATCCCGTCCGGCTTGCCGTTCGGCGCGTAGAAAAACAGGTTTTTAAAATTCCCCAGCCCCTTTGAGCTGCGCATCGCCTCGCGCAGTGACTCCACGTCGGTACTGCTCTGCGCCGCGTCGGTCACGTACATGATGTAACCCGCGTGCGCGCCGTTTTGGTAGTACTTGCGGCGGAACAGCGTCGCCGACTCGTTCAGCCAGGCCGAGTTAAGCGCGCTCAGGTATTCCGGCAGGCCGTACAGCTCCTGGTTGATATCCGGCTCCAGCAGGTGGAACACCGAACCCGGCGCGAACGCGTGCGGGGTGACGAACGACTGCACGAACCAGTACACGCCCTCGCTTGTGCCCCTGCGGGTGTACTTGGCCGGTGAGGTTTCCAGCCTTAACAGCTTGCCGGTGACGCTCATGCGCTTTTCTAAAAACGCATTGCCGAATACCAGAAAATCGAGCGCGAAGCGGCTGAAATCCTGCTGGGAAAGCAGCGGGTGCGGGATAAACGTCGAGGCGAGGATATTGCGCTTCACGTAAATCGGCGAGCTGTGGTGAACGGCGGCGCGCAGCGTTTTAGCAAGGCCGGTAAAGCTCACCGGCGGCTCAAACCATTTGCCGTTACCGACGCATTCGGTGTAGTCCAGAATGTCGCGGCGGTCGAGCACCGGCGACGGCTCCCCGAAGGTAAACGCCTCCATTTTTTGCGTCGCTGCCGGTGCCGTTTTGCTTTGGGGTAATTTGCGCTTTTTAGCCATCAGTTGAACTCCAGAATTGAGGTGGATGCCTGGCCGCTGCCTGCGGTCAACGGCTCATTTAACAGGGCGTGCATGGTGGCCCAGGCGATATCCGCGTGGCTGGCCTCCTCGCTGCGGCTGGCGTCGTAGGTGGCGCTGCGCCCGCTGCTGGTCATGGTCTTGCGGATAGCCATAAACGAGGCGGTCACGTCGGTGTAGCTGACGTCGTACTCCAGGCAGCCGCGCGCAATGGTGTCTTTGGCTTTCAGCACCATCGCGGTTTTCACCTCCGGGCTGTAGCGGATTTCCCGCGCGGCGGGCCAGAACGCGCGCACGAGCTGGTACACGCCCTGGCCGATGCCGGTCGCATCGATGCCGATGTATTCGACGTGGTATTTTTCGGTGAGCTTTTTGATGGACTCCGCCTGGGTGGCAAAATCCATGCCCTTCCACTGGTGGCGCTCCAGAATGCGGAACCTGCCGCCGGAGACCACCGGCGGCGCCAGCACCACGCACCCGGCGCTGTCGCCGGTGTGTGACGGGTCGTAACCGATCCACACCGGGCGATAGCCAAACGGGCGCGTCGCGAACGGCTGCCAGTCGTCGGCCCAGGCTTCCATGCTGTCGACCATGCAGCGCTGTAATTCCTCGAACGGGAATACCGAAGCCTTATCGTCGACGAACTCGCACATGAATAAATTGCGGAAGTCCTCGGCGCTGTTTTCGCGTTTCAGCGTGTCCAGGTTAAACAGGTCGCAGCCCCCGGCGAGCGCGTCCTCGATGGTGACAATCTGCCGCCACTGCCCGTCAGCGCAGGCCATGCCGTTTTTTAACGCCGCGTGGCTGATATCCAGATCCACGCACTCGCTTTTGTCCGACCGGCCCTTGTTGAACAGCTCGCCAGACCAGAACGGATAAGCGCCGTGGGCCAGCGTCGACGGGGTGGAGAAGTACGTGGAGCGCAGGTGCTGCTGCGAGGCCATGCCGCTGGCGACCTTGCGCAGCTTCTGGAAGTTGGGGATCCAGAAAATCTCATCGACCAGCAGGTCGCCGTTATGGCTCTGCGCGGTGTTGGAGTTGGTGCCGAGGAAAATCAGCTTTGCGCCGTTGTTGCCGATGACGATCGGGTCGCCGGTCAGGTCAACGTCGACCAGGCGCGCAAACTGGATGATGTACTCCCGGAACACGTACGCCTGCGTCTTGCTGGCCGACAGGAAAATCTGGTTATGGCCGGTTCTCAGGGCGCGCAGGAGCGACTCGCGGGAGAAGTAAAACGTCGCGCCAATCTGGCGGGATTTAAGGATGTTGCGGATACGGTGCTCAAGCCCCGCTTTATGCCAGCCGAGCTGATAGTCGAAGGACTCCGTGAAGAAAATCTCTTCCAGCTTTTCGATAGCCTCATCGCTGAAAAAGTTCTTTTTCGGCTTCTTACGCTCGCCCTTGTTGCGGTTTGCCACCTTCGGATTCAGATCGGCCTCGTTGCCGGTCTGCGCGTAGCGGTTTACCCGTGCCAGCCGCTCAATCTGGCGGCCCAGCAGGTCAATCTCCTTGAAGTCGCCGCCGTCCTTTTGGGTCTTGGTGATGAGCTGGATAAGCCGCGCCTCGAGGCTGTTTTCGACGCGGGTGATGGGCGCGATGCCGTCCCAGCCGTCGCGCTGCTTCCAGCTCTGCACCGTCGGGCGCTTCTGGCCGAGCATCTCGGCGATCTGCGGCACCGAAAATCCCTGCCAGTACAGCAGCGACGCCTGACGGCGCGGGTCTTTCAGAATGGAGGTGTCTGTGGTGATGGTCATGCCTGCCTCGCGTTAAAGGGTACGGGGCAAGGCTAAAGAATCGGGGCGGGCCGCGCGCTAAGGTGCTGTTGTGTCAGGGGTTGCACTTCCGCAACGGGTGGATGGTCGGGGCGCGAGTGGCGAAACTGGGCACCTCTACCACTCCCCACTCAGGACACCTGAAATGGCAAAGAAAGTTTCTAAATGGTTCCGCATCGGCGTTGAGGGCGACACCTGCGACGGCCGCGTCATCAGCGGCGCGGATATTCAGGAAATGGCCGACACCTACGACGCCCGCGTTTACGGCGCGCGCATCAACCTTGAGCACATCCGGGGCCTGTTACCCGACGGCCCCTTTAAGCGCTATGGCGACGTCGTAGAGTTAAAAGCGGAAAAAATCGACGATGATTCCGCCCTGAACGGCAAGCTGGCTTTGTTCGCCAAAATCACGCCCTCCGACGAGCTGGTCGCAATGAACAAGGCGCTACAGAAAGTTTACACCTCCATGGAGATCCGCCCGAACTTCTCCAACTCCGGCAAGTGCTACCTGACGGGCCTGGCCGTCACCGACGATCCGGCAAGTCTCGGCACCGAATACCTGGAATTCTGCTCCCGCGCCACCGCCAACCCGCTCGCCGGTCGCAAGGAGCGCCCGGAAGATTTGTTCTCCGTTGCCACCCTTGCCGTGCTGGAGTTTGAAGACCAGCCGGACACCGTGTTTACGGCGCTCGCCGATAAGGTAAAAGGCATTTTCAGCCGCAGGCAGGCCGACGACGACGCGCGTTTTAACGACGTGCATGAGGCGGTGACGGTCGTCACCGAACAGGTGCAGGCCAACCACGAAGCCGCAGAACAGCGCCTTGCTGCGGTGGAGCAATCTCTAAAAACCCTGACGGCCAGTATTGGCGAAAGTCAGACCGAGCTTAGCTCACTCAAAAACACGCTGGATAAAACCGAAAGCCAGAAATTTTCGCGCCGCCAGAAATGCACCGGCGGGGAAGGTTCCGAGGCGGGTCTGACCGACTGCTGATAATACCGCAGCACAGGCCATATCAGAGAACCGGCACAATTAATTACAGAACAGGAAATTAGAAATAATGCGTAAAGAAACCCGCTTTCAGTTTAATAAATATCTGAGCCGCATCGCTGAGCTTAACGGCGTTGAGGTTGAAGACCTGAACAAAAAATTCAGCGTCGAGCCGTCGGTGACGCAAAAGCTCTTTGAGAAAATCCAGCAGTCATCTTCTTTCCTGAAACAAATCAATATGATTGTTGTGCAGGAGCTGACGGAGGAAAAAGTCGGTATTGATGTAACCGGCACGATTGCCAGCACGTCGGATACCGATAACGGCGTCGAACGTAAGACCGCTGATTTTGCAAAGCTTGATGCGTTCCGCTATTTCTGCAAACCGGTCAATTTTGACTATCACCTGAAATACAACAAGCTGGATTTATGGGCGCGTTTCCAGGACTTTCAGATCCGCATTCGTAACGCCATCGTTAAACGTCAGTCGCTGGATTACATCACCATTGGCTTTAATGGCGTAACCCGCGCAGCCACCTCAGACCGCATTAAAAACCCCATGTTGCAGGATGTGGCCATTGGATGGTTGCAGAAATACCGCAACGACGCACCAGAGCGCGTGATGTCGAACGTTACCGATGACGACGGTGCGGTGATTTCAAACACCATTAAAATTGGGCCCAAAGCCAAAGGAGGCCATTACGCCAACCTCGATGCGCTGGTTATGGATGCGCATGAATCTTTGATTGATGAGATCCACCGCGAAAACCCGGAAATGGTGGTGATTTGTGGCCGTCGTATTCTGACCGACAAGTATTTCCCGATGATTAATAAATTTCAGGCGAACAGCGAACAGCTTGCCGGTGAGCTGATTATCAGCCAGAAAACCATCGGTCAGCTACAGGCCGTACGCGCGCCATTCTTCCCGGCTAACAGTATTTTTATTACCACGCTGGATAACATCTCTATCTATCTCTATGAGAACGGTCACCGCCGACACATCGTTGAAAATCCGAAACTTGACCAGGTAGAAAACTATGAGCAGGTGAAAGTCGACTTTGTTATCGAAGACTACGCCGCCGGTTGCCTGATTGAAAATATCGAGATTCTGGAGCAGGACGAAGCTGAAACGCCGGAAACTGCTAGCGCAGATGTGTTTGCGGCTGCTGTGGTTAATGCCCTGAAAGTATTAACCGCCCCGGAAACTCAGACGGCTGAGACCGAAATCGAAAGCGGAGAGGCGTAAAAATGGCGAGTCCCGCCCAGCGTCACATGATGCGGGTTTCGGCCATTGTCAGCGCGCGGCGGGACGATAACCCGCTGCGCCACGCAAGCGCCTACGAGCAGATGCTCGTTAAGCTGGCCGCAGACCAACGCACGCTAAAACACATTCATTCCATCGAGCGCAAGGCCGACAAAAAGCGCGAGCTGCTGCCGTCGTATGCGCCGTGGGTCGCCGGTGTCCTCGCGGAGGGCAAAGGCGCGCAGGATGACATCGTGATGACCGTCATGCTGTGGAAGCTCGACGCCGGTGATATCGCCGGTGCGCTGGAGATTGCCCGCTACGCGCTGCGGTATGGCCTCACCATGCCCGCCGCTTTTCGCCGCACCACGCCCTATACGCTTGCAGAAGACGTTGCCCTGGCCGCCATGCGCGCCCACGCCGCCGGGGAGCCGGTCGACGTCGGCCTGCTGCTGACCGCGCAGTCGCTCACCGCCGGGGCGGATATGCCCGACAGGGTGCGCGCGAAGCTGCACAAAATCACCGGTCTGGTACAGCGAGACCTTGGTCAGCTGGTCGGGGCGCTCACCCAGCTTCGCAGGGCGATGCAGCTCGACGCGCAGGCGGGGGTTAAAAAGGACATCGAGCGCCTTGAAAACGCCCTTAAGCCGAAGCCCGCGCCGGTCAAAAAGCCAAAGACAAAAGCGCGCCCCCGTAAGCCCGTGACCACGCCGGGCAAACGCGGCCGCCCCCGCAAGGTGGATAAAACCACCGGATAAGAATGCGCCCCGCGCCGGACGGCACGCCGGTTGAGACTGGATTTCATCCTCATCAATACCGGCGTCCACCGTCCACCTATTTTGAGGTTGTCATGACGACAGTGATTATCAGCAGGCCCGAAGCCCCGCAGGCCGGTCAGGGCGTGGTTATTCCGCCGCTGCCGGTGGCCGAGGCCGTTATCAGAAACACGGCATTTTTCCCCGACGTGGAGCCGCTGCGCATTCGCGAGCTGCTGCGCCTTGAGCACACGGTAACGCCGGTGCGCCTGCGCGCGGCCATCGTCGACGGGATGGCCGAAACCAACGCCGAGCTGCGCGACTACCGGCGCGAGCAGATGGCGCTCGGGTATGAGCACCTGGCCGCCGTCCCGGCCGACGCCATCGACGGCGAAAGCGTGCGCTGCTTTTACTATCTCCAGGCCGTGACCGCGATGACCACCGCAAAGCTTTACGAGAGCTATCGCGGGGTGGATGCGAGCGCTAAGGGGGATAAAAAGGCCGACAGCATCGAGAGCACCATCGATGAGATGTGGCGGGACATGCGCTGGGCGGTGTCCCGGCTGCAGGACAAATCCCGCTGCATCATCGGGCAAATCTGATGAAGGCCATCGCCCTGCAGGGCGACACGCTGGACGCGCTCTGCGCCCGCCGTTACGGACGCACCGAGGGCGTGGTCGAGGCGGTGCTGCTGGCGAATCCCGGACTGGCGGAACTCGGCGAGGTGCTGCCCCACGGCACCGCCGTTGAGCTGCCGGATGTGGAAACTTCTCCCCAGGCGGAAACGGTGAATTTATGGGACTGACAATGGAAAAAGTGTGCACCTGGCTTGCCTACTGGCTCGCGGTCGGGCTGGCGTATTTCGGGGCGATGACGCCCCAGCAGACGGGGCTGTATATCGGCACCGGTGCGGCCATTTTTACCGCGCTGGTTAACTGGTGGTATCGCCGTAAAACCTGGCTGCTGCTGAAGGCGGCGGGACTGGATAAGGAGGTGATGCGTGGCCTCAGTCGTTAAGCGTTGCAGCGTGGCCGCGGTGCTGGCCCTGGCCGTCCTGGTGCCTGACTTCCGGCTGCTGAAAACCTCCCCCGACGGGCTGGCGCTGATTGCTGACCTTGAGGGGTGCCGCCTGCGCCCGTACCAGTGCAGCGCCGGTGTGTGGACGTCCGGCATCGGCCATACCGCAGGCGTCACCCCGACAGGCGATATCACCGAGCGGCAGGCGGCCGGGAACCTGGTGGCCGACGTGCTGAACGTGGAGCGCCGTCTTGCTGTCTGCGTGCCGGTTGCCATGCCGCAGCCGGTCTATGACGCGGTGGTGAGCTTTGCCTTTAACGTCGGCACCGGTGCCGCCTGTCGCTCGACGCTGGTCTCGTTTATCAAGCGCCAGCAGTGGGCGCAGGCGTGCGGGCAGCTCCCGCGCTGGGTGTACGTCAACGGCCAGAAAAATACCGGGCTGGAAAACCGCCGCGCGCGGGAGCGTGCTTACTGCCTCAGGGGGGTTAAATGAAAACGCTGATTATTCTGTTGCTGCTAGCGCTCGCCGGTCTGGTGTGGATGAAGCGCGAGAACGCCACGATCGCCCGCTCGTTTGAAAAAGCCAGCCGCGTTGCCGGTGAGCAGAAAACCCAGATAACCATGCTGCGTAACCAGCTCGGCGTTGCGGAACAGATCCGGCAGCGTAACGAGCGTGCGCAGGTGGATTTACGTAACAAACTTGCCACCGCCAGCACGCTTGCGGCGAACCGTGGCAACACCGTAACGAGGTTACTCAATGAAAATAAAGCCCTGCGCGACTGGTATGAGTCTGATTTGCCTGATGACATTATCCGGCTGCACACGCGACCGGCCTTTGACACCACCGCCGGTTATTTACAGTGGCTGTCCGAAGGTGGCGCTGTGCCCGATACCGGCAAGCCAGCCCCGCACTAACGGCGACCTCAGCGCCGACATTCGCCAGCTTGAGGCGGCACTCGTCAGCTGCGCCGCCCAGGCTGAAACCATCAGACACTGTCAGGATGAACTCGATGCTCAAGCCAGCCAGTTTACGCAAAGCGCTATGTGATGCGGCACCGGTACTGCGTAATAACCCGGATATGCTGCGCATCTTTATCGACGGCGGGAAAATCGCCGCCACGCTCGCGACCTCGCTGTCGTTCGAAAATCAGTACACGCTGAACGTTATCGTCACGGACTATCGCGGCGATCTGGATTACCTCATCGTGCCGATTAACGCCTGGCTGCGCGAGAACCAGCCCGACATCATGACCACCGACGAGGGCAAAAAAAGAGGCTTCACGTATATTGCCGATATTAACGACGACGAGAGTGTCGACGTGAGTATCAGCCTGTTACTGACTGAGCGCACGCTCGTTAAGCAGGAAGGCGAAACCCTGCACGTGAGGCACGCGCCCGAGCCACCGCTGCCGGAGAACGTCACCCGGCCAATGGAGCTGTACGTTCACGGCGAGCTGGTGAGCAAGTGGGATGAGTGAATTTAAGCCCTTTGAGGACAAGCTTGCCGGGCTTATCGAAAGCCTTTCACCTGCCGCGCGTCGCCGGATGGCCACAGAGATGGCGAAGCAGCTGAGAGCCTCGCAGCAAAAGCGCATCAAGGCCCAGCAGGCACCGGACGGCACGCCCTATGCCGCCCGCAAGCGCCAGCCGGTGAAGGGCAAAAAAGGCCGGGTTAAACGCGCGATGTTTACGAAACTGCGCACCAACCGGTACATGAAGGCGAAAGGCACAAGCGACGCGGCCGCGGTGGAGTTTGTCGGGCGCGTGCAGCGCATGGCGCGGGTGCATCAGGAGGGACTCCGGGATAAACCGAACCGCTACAGCGAAGCCGTGCAGTATGAGGCGCGGCCGCTAATTGGAATCGACATACATAATATCAAAATAATTGAGGGTGTGTTCTTAAACTATTTATCTTACAATAAATAAATCCTTGCTAAGATAATCTAACATCTCGATTTTCTGTCAAGTAAGAATAAGTATACTAAAATTGAAAACTGCAAAGGACTAGTATGATGAATAGGGAGTTTAAAGGGAAATATTCCAACTTGATTGAAAGATTAGATTTCCATGTGAATAAGGAATATGATCGCTTTTCTATGGATAGAATTATGGCTCTTTTTAAATTACGGGATTTTTTGTCAATAAGCTTATCTCGACAAGAGTTTGTCGAACCATGCAATAGCGATGGAAAAACATATAGAGGCATATCCCTCTACGCGGCTATGCTACATAGCGTTGACTTACTGATTTATAATTTTATTAACGATGAATCATTGGTAGTGATCAATGGACGTTCTCCAGTGAATTTGACAATGGGGGTGTGCGTTTCTGAGCTTGTTGAAAGTGGATATAATTTTCCAAACAATAATAAATCAATACTTGAAATTCAAAATCTTTATGTAAATAGAAATGATGAAATGATAGGCAGTATGCTTTTAGATTTTTCGGTGTCTACATTCTCTGCTTTCGAATATTTCATTTCAAAAATATATTACTCCAAGGTAAATGCTGAAACCATAGAAGCACATAATCGTAAGTTTCATAAAAACATACCCGCAAACCTTATGATTGATACCGTGCTGGGGCTAATCAAGGGTGACGAAAAGCTAACAAAAGCAGAGCTTAAGGACTTCAGAGATTGTATTGACATTCATAGGAGAATAAGGAATACAGTCCATACACTAGGGATATACACAAAAAAAGAAACCCTCAAATATACAATTGAAAGTTGCTCTGTTTTTTTAGAATTCAATAAAAGCGTTTATACAGATAGTCACCAATTTAATATTTTGTTGTGTGAGAAAATGACCCGTATATATATGAAAGTCTGCGTTCTATTAGGCGTAAAGCAAATCGAATATGTAGAGTGTGAAAATACGGGGCGTATTTGATTTATTTCTATGGAACATTGGTGATTATTATCTCTTTTGACAGGTAACAGCTTAATTTCTTTGAGCTAAGTTGTGCCATTACCTACAAAACGTTCTTACGTTGCCGCCTGAACACCTGGGCGGCATCATTTCACCATGAATAATATTAGTTCTCTCAGTGAACTTGCGCGCCTCCTGCGCAACGTGATCCGCACCGGCGTAGTAATCGAAGTCGACACCGCGCGGGCGTTATGTCGTGTTGAAACGGGCGGGATTACGACCGACTGGCTCAACTGGATGACGCCCCGCGCGGGCCGCTCGCGTACCTGGTGGGCACCGTCTGCCGGTGAGCAGGTTTTGCTGCTGGCCGTGGGCGGCGAGCTTGATACCGCCTTTGTGCTGCCCGGCATTTATTCCGACGACTATCCCGCGCCATCTATCTCCGCCGATGCGTTTCATATTTCCTTTCCTGACGGTGCCGTTATTGAGTACGAGCCGGAAACCGGCGCGCTGACCGTTTCGGGTATTAAAACCGCCACTGTCACCGCGTCCGAAACCGTTGCCGTGACGGTGCCGGTAGTGACCGTTATGGCAAGCCAGAAAATCACCCTCGATACGCCGGAGGTGGTCTGCACGAACAAACTGACCACCGGCACGCTTGAAGTGCAGAAAGGCGGCAGAATGAGCGGCAACATCGAGCACACCGGCGGCACGTTCAAATCCAACGGCGTGCAGGTTGACGACCATGACCACGGCGGCGTCGAGCGCGGCGGAAGCCGCACGGAGGGCACGCAGTGACGGCACGTTATATCGGCATGAACCGCAGTTCCGGCCTGAGCCTGTCGGACGCCGGGCACATCAGTCAGAGCGTGCGCGACATTCTTATCACGCCCATCGGCTCGCGCGTCATGCGCCGCGACTACGGCTCGCTGCTCTCGGCGCTCATTGACCAGCCCGATAACCCGGCGCTGCGCCTGCAGATTATGGCCGCCTGCTATATGGCGATCCTCAAGTGGGAGCCGCGCATCCGCCTGACGGCCATCACCTTTGAAAGCGGGAAGGCTGGCGAGCTGTTCGTCGATATCACCGGCGTGCGCACCGGCAGCAGCGGCGCGCCCTTTTCACTAACCGTTCCCCTGAGCTGAGACTATGGCAACCATTGACCTGAGCCAGCTACCCGCCCCGGACGTGGTCGAGGTGCTGGACTATGAAACCCTGCTTTCCGAGCGCAAGGCGACGCTCATCTCCCTGTACCCGGAAGATGAGCAGGAGGCCGTCGCGCGCACGCTTGCGCTTGAATCCGAACCCATCGTGAAGCTGCTGGAGGAAAACGCGTATCGCGAGCTGATTCTGCGCCAGCGGATCAACGAGTCGGCGCTCGCCGTCATGCTGGCATTTTCCAGGGGTAACGACCTCGACGTGCTCGGCGCAAACAACAACGTTGCGCGCCTGGTGATTGTCCCGGCTGACGATACGACCATCCCGCCCGTTGCCGCCGTGATGGAGTCCGACAGCGATTACCGGCTGCGCATCCAGCAGTCGTTTGAAGGGCTGAGCGTGGCCGGGCCGGTCGGGGCGTACCAGTTCCACGGCCGCAGCGCCGACGGCCGGGTCGCAGACGTGTCGGTCATCAGCCCGTCGCCCGCCTGCGTGACCATCTCGGTGCTGTCGCGCGAGGGGAACGGCGCGGCCAGTGCCGAACTGGTGAACATCGTCAGCATCGCCCTGAACGACGAGAACGTGCGCCCGGTGGCCGACCGCGTGACCGTGCAGTCAGCACGCATCGTGGACTATGAAATCGACGCCACGCTCTATCTCTACCCCGGCCCGGAGCTGGAGCCGGTCAGGCAGGCCGCCGAGGCAAAGCTGAAAGCCTACATCAGCGCGCAGCACCGCCTCGGGCGGGATATCCGCAAATCGGCTATCTATGCCGCGCTGCACGTTGAGGGCGTGCAGCGGGTTGAGCTGGCGAAGCCGTCCGCCGACATCGTGCTCGATGACACTCAGGCCTCCTACTGCACCGATTACAGAATCACGATCGGGGGTGCTGATGAATAACGTCCGGCTGCTGCCGGTCGGCTCATCGCCGCTGGAGCTGGCCGCCGCAAAAGCCTGCGCCGAACTGACGCGCGTGCCGGTGCCGCTGCGCCAGCTGTGGAACCCGCTGGAGTGTCCGTTAAACCTGCTGCCGTATCTGGCGTGGGCGTTTTCGGTCGACCGCTGGGACGAGGCCTGGCCGGAGGAAACAAAGCGCGAGGTGGTACGCACGGCGAAATACCTGCACAAGCACAAAGGCACCATCGGGGCCATCCGGCGCGTGGTGGAGCCGCTCGGGTATCTGATTAACGTTACCGAGTGGTGGCAGACAAATGACGTGCCAGGCACCTTTCGCCTCGATATCGGCGTGCTGGAAAGCGGCATCACCGAGGAAATGTATTACGAGATGGAGCGGCTCATCGCCGACGCGAAGGCCGCGAGCCGTCACCTTATCGGGCTGAACATCATCCAGGACATTCCCGGCTACCTGTACACCGGCGGCGTCAGCTACGACGGCGACATTATTACCGTTTACCCCGGATAAAAGAGGCAAACAATGGCAGTGAAATACAAAACGCTTATCACCACCGCCGGGGCGGCAAAATTTGCAGCCGCGACCGCAGGCGGGACAAAGGTCACCCTTACGCACATGGCCGTCGGTGACGGCGGCGGCGTGCTGCCGGTGCCGGACGTCGGGCAGACCGGCCTTATCGGCGAGAAGTGGCGCGCCGCGCTCAACAAAATCAGCGTCGACGCCAGGAATAAAAACTACGTGGTCGCCGAGCTGGTTATTCCCCCGGAGGTGGGCGGCTTCTGGCTGCGCGAAATGGGGCTTTACGATGCGACCGGCACGCTGGTTGCCGTAGCCAACATGGCGGAGAGCTACAAGCCGGAGCTGGCCGAAGGGTCGGGACGCGCGCAGACGCTGCGCATGGTGATCATCATCAGCGCGCTTGAGGCGGTAGACCTGACGGTCGACACAACAACCGTGATGGCGACGCAGGAGTACGTCGACGAGAAAATCGCCGAGCATGAGAAATCGCGCAGGCACCCCGACGCCACGCTCACGGCTAAGGGGCTGACGCAGCTCAGCAGCGCCACCGACAGCAGCAGCGAGTCGCTGGCAGCGACGCCAAAAGCGGTGAAATCGGCATACGACAAGGCGGAAGCGGCGAATAAAAACGCCGACGGTCGCCTCGCGAAAGCCAGCAATCTTGCCGACGTGGCCGACAAGGCCGCGGCCCGTAAAAACATCGGCCTGAAAGGGGCCGCAGAGCTGGACGTCGGCACCGCTGCCGGAACGGTTGCAGCGGGTAACGACACGCGCATCGTCAACGCCCTGCAAAAGGGGAACAACCTTTCCGACGTGGCCGATAAGCCCACCGCGCGCGCCAATCTCGGGCTGAGAGGGGCCGCCGTGCTTGATCCGCAGGACTCACCGACCGACCGCACCGCCGGGAGGCTGCTGGCGATGGGGGCTTTTGGCCTGGGCGAGCCGATGGGCATTGGCACCGCCGATTTAAACACGCTTACGCAGCCCGGTTTTTACTGCCAGCCCGCAAATGCGAACGCCCCGCTGTCACGTAACTACCCCGAGGTCGTCGCGGGCGCGCTTATTGTTTTTAAGAGCGGGGCAAACGGCACGACTGGCGTCTGTCAGCAGTACATGCCGTTTGACAGGCCCCGGATTTATTACCGCCTTAACGATGCGGCAACGGGCAAATGGTCGGCCTGGGAGAGGATTTTCAGTACCGGCGACAGGCCCACGGCGGCGGAGGTTGGGGCCGTTGGTCAGGATGGCTGTGCTACTGCCGGTTTTAATTCGGGCAACGCGGATAAGCCGTATATGTGGCATACGGCCAGTAAGGCCGTTATCCAGCTTGCTACAGAAAAATGGTCTACCACAACGTTTCAGCCAAAGGGAAGTTACACCCCGGCAGGAGAGGCCTGGACAAAAAACGAGAGCGATTCACGTTTCATTATGTCCGACGCCGCAAGCTATGCGGGGTTTGTATCCAACAACGCTAACGCGCCATACATGCGGCACAGGGTGAGCAACTCGGTTGTTTATCTCGCAAGAACTGACTATGCCTATTCGAAAGGGGAAAGTGACGCGAAGTATCAGGTTAAAGGTAACTACACGCCAGCCGGTACGGCATATACAAAAGCCGAAAGCGACGCGCGATATGTGAGTACGGCACAGCGGGGAAGCCAGGCAATTGTCAATGCAGGTCACACGGTGCTAACAAACTGGGAAGCGCCCACAGGCTGCTATATGACAGGGATTAACCTGCGCGCCGACCTGGGCGACGCCCGGACAATGGGTTTTTATTACCGCTCACTCATGATCAAGACGGTCAGCGGCGGCTGGGTTCAGATAGGAAACTAAAATGATTCAGTTTAAAAATGTGAAAATCAGCAGGCAGGTTTATGTCGACGGCGTGCCGCTGCCGGTTTGTTATTTTGAGGATGACCGGGGCCGGGACTGGTACACGCTGCGGGATAAGGTCTGGACGGGTGAAACGGCGTTTATTGCCGTGTCGCCGGAGGGCTTCATCACTACCGGCGCGCGCGACCCTAACTTCATGACGTTATCCGAGGGCGTGAGCATCTATGAAATCCCCGCCGCAGATTACCGCGACGATATCGGCGCAAAAATCTATCTCTATCAAAAAGGGAACATCGTCGAGTACGTACAGCCGGAAAGCGAGCGTGTTGCCGCACAGAAAAACGCCCTGCAGGAGCGGGCGACGGCGGCCATTGCTCCGCTGCAGGATGCGGTCGATTTGGGGATGGCAACGGAGGAAGAAGCCGCGCTGCTGCTGGCGTGGAGAAAACACCGCGTCTTACTCAACCGTATTGATACCTCAACGGCCCCGCTGATTGACTGGCCGCAGCCGCCGGTCGCCGTCTGACAGATAAAGAAAAGCCCGCATCGCGCGGGCTAGTCATACGGGCATTCCTGATAGTCATCTTCTTCATCGTCAACAAACCATACGCACCAGAGATAGCCAACCAACAGCCAGCCAACCAGTGCCGCCACGCCCCATAAAACATATTGCATCGCATCGTCTCCCTTAATGCCCGAAACGATAGCGGCAATAACCCCTTATAGATAATGGATATAACCGATCGATACCGTGTGATTGATCGGTCGCGTCGATCAACAAAGACCCGCCTTAACCCGCTGAAAACACATTTCTTATCCCGTTGTTGTGCCTGCGGCCAGCGAGCGGCGGCTGCTCGCGCCTGTACCACACTACCGCCGAAAATAGACATTCATTAAAACCACGGAGCTACCCGGATGAGTGACTATCACCACGGCGTGCAGGTTGTCGAAATCAACGACGGCACGCGCGTTATTTCCACGGTCTCGACGGCGGTCATCGGCATGGTGTGCACCGCCAGCGACGCCGACGCCGCGACCTTTCCGCTCAACGAGCCGGTACTGATTACCAACGTGCAGGCCGCCATCGGCAAGGCCGGGAAAAAAGGCACCCTGGCCGCTTCCCTGCAGGCCATCGCCGACCAGTGCAAACCGGTAACGATTGTCGTGCGCGTGGAGGAAGGCGACGACGAGGACGAGGCCGCCGCCCAGGCGCAGACGATTTCCAACATCATCGGCGGCACGGATGAAAACGGCAGATACACCGGCCTGAAGGCGCTGCTCGCCGCCGAAGCGGTAACCGGCGTTCGCCCGCGCATTCTCGGCGTGCCAGGGCTGGACTCCAAAGAGGTGGCCGTCGCCCTGGCCTCGGTGTGCATCAGCCTGCGCGCCTTTGGCTACGTCAGCGCGTGGGGCTGTAAAACTCTTTCCGACGCCATCAAGTACCGCGACAATTTCAGCCAGCGCGAGCTGATGGTTATCTGGCCGGACTTTATCGCCTGGGATACGGTGGCGAACGCCAGCGCCACGGCCTACGCCACCGCCCGCGCGCTCGGCCTGCGAGCGTACATCGACCAGACGGTCGGCTGGCACAAAACCCTGTCGAACGTCGGCGTGCAGGGCGTGACGGGCATCAGCGCGTCGGTGTTCTGGGATTTGCAGGCACCCGGCACCGACGCCGACCTGCTTAACGAGGCGGGCGTGACGACGCTTATCCGCAGAGATGGCTTTCGCTTCTGGGGTAACCGCACCTGCTCGGACGATCCGCTTTTCCTGTTTGAGAACTACACCCGCACCGCGCAGGTTATCGCCGACACCATGGCCGAGGGGCACATGTGGGCGGTGGACAAGCCCATTACCCCGGTGCTGATCCGTGACATCGTGGACGGCATTAAGGCGAAATTCCGCGAGCTGAAAAGCGGCGGCTACATCGTGGACGCCGACTGCTGGTTTGACGAAACCGCCAACGACAAGGAGTCGCTCAAGGCCGGGAAGCTGTACCTCGACTACGACTACACGCCGGTGCCGCCGCTGGAAAATCTCACCCTGCGAAGCCGCATCACCGACAAGTACCTGGTGAACCTGATCGCCTCGGTCAACGGATAAGGAGCCTGAATAATGGCAATGCCCCGCAAGCTTAAATCGCTGAACCTGTTTAACGACGGCCTCAGCTATATGGGCGTGGCGTCCTCGGTGACGCTGCCCAAACTCACCCGCAAGCTGGAGGCCTGGCGCGGTGCCGGGATGAACGGTGCCGCCCACGTGGACTTTGGCCTCGAGGACGACGCGCTCACCCTGGAATGGACGCTCGGCGGCTTCCCCGATGAGGAACTCTGGGCGCAGTACGCGCTGCCGGGTGCCTCCAGCGTGCCGCTGCGTTTTGCAGGCTCCTACCAGCGCGACGACACCGAAGAGGAAACCGCCGTCGAGGTGGTGGTGCGCGGCCGCCATAAGGAGTTTGACGGCGGCGACAGCAAACAGGGCGAGGACACCGAGACCAAAATCACCACGGTGTGCACCTACTACAAGCTGACGATGAACGGCAAAGAGCTGATTGAAATCGACACCATCAACATGATTGAGAAGGTGAACGGCGTCGACCGCCTTGAGCAGCGCCGCCGCAATATCGGCCTGGCGTAATTTTCTGGCCGGTCAGGAGAGCTGGCCGGTTATCCCCTTTTAAAACCCGGAGTAAAACCAATGAGCAAAATCACAGTCGAGAAGAAAACCGCAGAAAACCCGAACCTCATCACCCTGGAAACGCCGGTAAAGCGCGGCGACGAGGTGATTAAAACGCTCACCCTGACAAAGCCGAACGCGGGCACCCTGCGCGGCGTGAGCCTGGCCGACGTGGCAAGCTCGGACGTGAACGCCCTGATTAAGGTGCTGCCGCGCATGACGTATCCGGCGCTGACCGAGGCGGAAATCGTGCGCATGGAGCTGCCCGACATGATGAGCATCGCCGCGAAGGTGATCGGTTTTTTGGCACCGAATGCGGGGGATTAACCTTCCCGGCGGGGCTAACGGTCGATGACCTGATGGCGGATATCGCGGTGATTTTTCACTGGCCGCCGTCGGAGCTTTACCCCATGAGCCTGACCGAACTCATCACCTGGCGCGACAAGGCGCTACAGCGTAGCGGGAACTCCCATGAGTAATAACGTCAAAATCGAAGTGCTGCTCAGGGCCGTGGACCAGGCGACGCGCCCGTTTAAACACATCCAGACGGCGAGCAAATCGCTTTCGGGTGACATCAGCCGCACGCAGAAAACCCTGCGCGAGCTGAACGGCCAGGCGTCGCGCATCGAGGGCTTTCGCAAAACCAGCGCGCAGCTCGCCGTCACCGGCCAGTCGCTGACGAAGGCCCGGGCCGAAGCCGAAGCGCTTGCCACGCAGTTTAAAAACGCCGAGCGCCCGACGCGCGAGCAGGCAAAAGCGCTGGCGGCGGCAAGGGCTGCGGCCGACGGCCTGCAGACGAAATATGACAGCCTTACCCGGTCGGTTAAGCGCCAGCAGGCGGAACTCGGCCAGGCCGGGATAAATACCCGCAACCTCACCCGCGACGAGCAAAGCCTGAAGGGCCGCATCAGCGAAACGACCGGCCAGCTCAACCGGCAGAAGCTGGCGCTCGAGCAGGTCAGCGCGAAGCAGGCGAAGCTCAACGCGGTAAAAAACCGTTATCAGGCGGGTAAACAGCTTGCCGGAACGGCGGGTGCCGTCGGTGCGGCCGGTATCGGCATGGCGACCGCAGGCGTCGCGGCGGGCGTCGGTATCCTCAGGCCCGGCTATGACTTTGCGCAGAAAAACTCCGAGCTGCAGGCGGTGCTGGGCGTGGAGAAAACCTCGCCCGAAATGGAAGCCTTGCGCCGTCAGGCCCGCCAGCTCGGGGACAATACCGCTGCCTCGGCCGATGACGCCGCCGGGGCGCAGATTATTATCGCCAAAGCCGGAGGCGACGCCGACGCTATCCAGGCCGCGACGCCGGTCACGCTGAATATGGCGCTCGCCAACCGGCGCACGATGGAGGAAAACGCCGCGCTGCTGATGGGGATGCGCTCGGCCTTCCAGCTCTCAAACGATAAGGTCGCGCACATCGGCGACGTGCTCTCGACCACGATGAACAAAACCGCCGCCGACTTTAACGGGCTGAGCGACGCGCTCACCTACGTCGCGCCGGTGGCAAAAAACGCCGGGATCGGGATTGAGGAAACCGCCGCGATGGCGGGCGCGCTGCACGACGCCAAAATCACCGGCTCGATGGCCGGAACCGGCAGCCGCGCGGTCATCAGCCGCCTGCAGGCTCCGGTCGGGAAAGCGAATGACGCCATCAGCGAGCTGAAGGTGAAAACCGCAGACGACAAGGGCAACATGCGCCCGCTGTTTACCATCCTGAAGGAAATGCAGGCGAGCTTTGAGAAGAACAGGCTCGGCACGGCGCAGCGCGCGGAGTACATGAAGGCCATCTTCGGCGAGGAGGCCAGCTCGGCGGCGGCGGTGCTGATGACCGACGCGGCCAGCGGCAAGCTCGACAAGCTGACGGCCATGTTTAAGGCCTCGGACGGTAAAACGGCGGAGCTGGTCGAGGTCATGCAGAACAACCTCGGCTGCGACTTTAAGGAGTTTCAGTCGGCGTATTAGGCGGTCGGCACCGACCTGTTTGACCAGCAGGAATCCTCGCTCCGTAGGCTGACGCAGACCACCACAAAATACGTGCTCAAACTTGACCACTGGATCGTGAAGAACAAAGGGCTGGCGCAGACGCTGCTCAAGGTCGGCGGCGTGGCGCTGGCCGTGATTGGCATGGTGGGTGCGATTGGCCTTGTCGCCTGGCCGGTGATTGCCGGTGTGAATGCCATCATTGCCGCCGCCGGTCTGCTGTGGACGGCGTTCACCGTGGCGGGCGGGGCCATCCTGACCGTGCTCGGCGCGCTCACCTGGCCGATAGTGGCGGTGGGTGCGGGCATCGTCGCGGGTGCTCTGCTTATCCGCCAGTACTGGGAGCCGCTGGGCGCGTTCTTCGCCGGTGTGGTCGAGGGGCTGAAAGCCGGTTTTGCGCCGGTCGTGGAGATGTTCGCCCCGCTCGGCCCGGTCTTTGAGGCTATCGGGCAGAAAGTGCAGGTCGTGTGGCAATGGTTCAAAGAGCTTATCGCCCCCGTTAAAACCAGCAAGAACACGCTCGACAGCTGCAAAGACTCCGGCGTCGCCTTTGGTCAGGCGCTTGCCGGTGCTTTCAGGCTTGCCATGACGCCATTTACCGCGCTGCGTGACGGCATCGAATGGGTGCTGGACAAACTCGGCATTATTAACCAGGAGTCCGGCCAGCTCGGGGCACAGGCTGAAAAGGTCAACGCATATGCGGGTGGCGGTTATTCACCGTCCGGCGGCCTGCTGGCCGGGGGCTACGGCAGCTATCAGCCGGTGACGGCAGCCGCGGGCAAAAGCTACACCGACCAGAGCCGCAACGAGTATCACATCGCCATCGGCGGCGGCGTGCAGAACGGCGGCGAGCTTGAGCGCCAGCTGCGCGACGGGCTGGAAAAATACGAGCGCGAGAAGCGCGCGAAACGGCGCGCCAGCATGCTGCACGATTAAGGAGACTGACCATGATGCTTGTCCTCGGCATGTTTGTATTCCAGTTGCAGACGCTGCCCTACCAGAGCCTGCAACGGGACGTGGATTACCGCTGGCCGTCAAACAGCCGCGTCGGCCAGCGCCCGGCGATGCAGTTCCTCGGCGTTAACGAGGAAAAAATCGTTCTCAGCGGCAGCCTGCTGCCAGAAATCACCGGCGGGCGAATGTCGCTTCTCGCCCTGAACCTCATGGCCGACGAGGGGCGCGCCTGGCCGCTGCTCGACGGCGGCGGCACCATCTACGGCATGTTTGTGATTAATTCCGTGAGCGAGACCTACAGCGAATTTTTTGCCGACGGCACGGCGAGAAAAATCGACTTTACCGTCAGCCTCACCCGCGTGGACGAGTCGCTCGCGGCCATGTTTGGCGATATCCAGAAACAGGCGGAAAGCCTGGTCGGTAATCTGGGCGGGAAAATGCAGAACACGATCGGAGGATTACCGTAATGCTGACGGGAATAACCCTGGACGCGGGCGCGCGCATGGCCCCGGCGTTTATGCTGACGCTCAATAATCAGGACATCACCCGCAACATCAGCGACCGGCTGATAAGCCTCACCATGACGGACAACCGGGGATTTGAGGCCGACCAGCTCGACATTGAACTCGACGACAGCGACGGCCTGATTGAGCTGCCTTTGCGCGGCGCGGTGCTCTCGCTGTTCCTCGGCTGGCAGGGAGCGGCGCTGCTCGGCAAAGGGCAATTTACCGTGGATGAAATCGAGCACCGGGGCGCGCCCGATACGCTGACCATCCGGGCGCGCAGCGCGGATTTTCGCGGCACGCTCAATTCCCGCCGGGAAGCGTCCTATCACGACACCACGCTCGGGGCGATCCTCAACACCATCGCCAGCCGCAACGGGCTGACGGCAAGCGTCGCGACGCAGTTTGCAGACATTGCCGTGCCGCATATTGACCAGTCGCAGGAGTCGGACGCGAAGTTTTTGACCCGCCTCGCCGACCGGAACGGGGCCGAGGTATCGGTCAATGCCGGGAAACTGCTGTTCCTGAAGGCCGGGGCCGGAGTGACGGCCAGCGGCAGGCCCATTCCGCAGGTGACCCTCGAGCGCCGCGACGGCGACCGTCACCAGTTCGCGATTGCCGACCGGGGAGCCTATACCGGCGTTACCGCCAGGTGGCTGCACACCAAAGACCCGAAAGAGCAAAAGCAGAAGGTAAAGCTCAGGCGCAAAGCGAAGCCGCAGCATCTGCGCGCGCTCCAGCATCCGAAGGCGAAGCCGGTGAAGGCCAAAGCCGCGCCAAAGGAAAAGGAGTCACGCGAGGGCGAGTATATGGTCGGGGAAGAGGATAACGTTTTTGCGCTGACCACCATCTACGCCAGCAGGGCGCAGGCCATGCGCGCCGCCCAGGCGAAATGGGACAGGCTGCAACGCGGCGTGGCGGAGTTCTCCATCAGCCTGGCAATGGGCCGCGCCGATCTCTACCCGGAAACGCCGGTCGCCGTTTCCGGCTTTAAGCGCGTCATAGACGAACAGCCGTGGACAATCACAAAGGTGGTGCACTCGCTCAGCAATAGCGGCTTCACGACGGCCTTAGAGCTTGAGGTGAGATTAAACGATGTAAGTTATGAAGCGGAATGAAGTTGATTTTGCAAACATAACTTGCAAATGACAGCTTGAGGTTTATCATTCCCCTCAGATGAGCGAGAGGGGGAAATAAACCATGATGCACTGCCCGTTATGTCAGGACGCAGCCCACGCACGATCCAGTCGATATCTGAGTAAAGAAACTAAAGAGCGTTACCACCAGTGCCAGAATATAAACTGTGGCTGCACTTTCGTAACACACGAATCACTTGCACGATTCATCGTTAAGCCTGGCGAAATAGTTCCTGCCCCGCCCCACCCTAACCGCTTCAACCAACAACAACTTTGGATGTGAAATAGGCCTGCGAAAGCAGGTCTCTTTTTGCCGCATCAACACTCAACGAGCCTAACAATACGCTTATAAGTCGTTTTTTGTATGTGTGATTTTGCAAAATCAAACATTGAACACTGATTATATATACAGTATTTTTGATGTATTTGATTTTTCAGGATTAACTTATGACAGTACGCAAGCAGGCCGATGGGCAATGGCTTTGTGACGTATACATTGACGGGCGCGGCAGTAAGCGTGTCAGGAAGAAATTCACTACAAAGGGTGAAGCGCTTGCCTACGAAAGCTATCAGCTCGAACAGGCAAAGAGTAAGCCGTGGCTTGCTGAAAAGGACGACCGCCGCCATCTGAGCGAATTAATTGAGCTGTGGTACAAGCTTCATGGCTGCTCACTTGGCGATAAAAAAGGCCGCTTAGGGAAGCTGCATATCATTTGCAATGGTCTTGGCGATCCTATTGCCTCCCAACTCACGGCGAAAGACTGGGCGCACTATCGCGACAGGCGTCTCACCGGCCAGATACAGAACGGCTATAAGACCAGTGAAAAATCCCTGAAGGTTTCTATCGGCACCGTTAACTGCGAACATGCTTTTCTCCGAGCAGTGTTTAACGAACTGACCAGACTTGGCGAAGTCACCTACCCTAACCCCTTGAAGAATATTCGCGAGTTCGATGAGCCTGAAAAGGAAATGTCCTGGCTAACTGACACTGAAGTTGAGCGCTTAATGGAGGCATGTCGTGGGCATGGAAATCCGGAGTTAACCCTCATCGTAAAAATCTGTCTCTCTACCGGTGCACGATGGAACGAAGCCGCTAGTTTGAAAAAATCGCAGCTCTCACCTAATAAGATTACTTTCGTAAACACTAAAGGGAAAAAGAACCGGACGGTTCCAATTTCGGAGGCGCTTTACAAAGAACTCATTGAGCGAGACGGCAAACCTTTTCAGCAATGCTATCGTCAATTTTACCGGGTAATAAAAATTGCAAAACTTGAATTACCCGAAGGTCAAATGAGTCATGTACTTAGGCATACTTTCGCAAGTCATTTTATGATGGGGGGCGGGAATATTATTGTCCTGCAAAGAATTTTGGGGCATTCTGATATTCGAGTTACGATGCGTTATGCCCATTTTGCTCCCGATCATCTTGAGGATGCATTATTACTAAACCCGCTAAGTAAAATAGGCGGAGCGTCCACAAAGTGACTACTGAGCATCATTTAGGGTGTAATGGGGTGCAACAGGATGCGCGATAAGTAACTGAAATCATTATAAGTCATTGATACTTTTCAATAGACAAAAAAAGACCGAATACGATTCCTATATTCGGTCCAGGGAAATGGCTCTTGGGAGAGAGCCGTGCGCTAAAAGTTGGCATTAATGCAGGCTTAAACGCCTTGCTTATTAAGAATAGATTACCGGCGCAGGTTTTCCAGTCCGGCACAAAAGTGTTCAGAAAAAAACCGTACGTCAGGTGATTATTAGAGTAAAAACAGCAATAACCGGTTGACGGGTATTGCTGTTTTTTTCGCGGTAGGATGAGGCTCAGGCGGGAGTTTAGTTACACAGCTTCTCGGCGCGTTCGATAAAGGGCGCGAGGCTCATTTTTTTGCCTGGAGCGTTTGGATCGTCAACCTGGATGACCGAGATCGGCTGGCCGGTGGTTTTGCCGCTTTTCACCTGCTGTTCCGCCTCTTCGTTTAGCGGGTACTGCATCAGGGTGCTTGGGTTGATGGCGAACAGCGCGTGGTTCGCGCGGCAGCTCAGCATCACCTCTTCACGGTTAAACGCCCATTTGTCTTTGCCCACTTCAAAACGGCTGACGGTAATGATTTGTGGTGCCGCAAGGGCCGCGCTGCTGCAGGCCAGCAGTAACAGCGTCAGAATGCTTTTTTTCATGAGTTTCTCTTCATCTCTATACCGTCAGAACGGCTCCCAGGTAGCAAAGGTGCTCACCGCGAGGAGGACCGCCGCCGACAAAATGACTTCCAGCCAGGTCAGCTGGATAAACCGATGCTGCGCTGCCTGCGGCGCGCTGGCAAAGCGCGGCACCAGCAGATAGCGGTTCACCAGCGCTATTGTCACCATTACCGCCACAAGGGCAACCTTTAGCAGCAATAATTGCACATAGCCGCTCGCCAGCGGTAGCGACCAGCCGAGGATCATCACGCCGTTTATCAAACCGGTGACGATAACCGCCGCAACGGCCAGATGCCCATAGCGCGAAAAGCGCATCATCGCGGTAATCGCCGCCTGCCGCCAGTGGGGTTTGCGCGCCATGCGCATGCACATCAGCAGCGGCAACAATCCGCCAGCCCACCACGCGGCGCTGAGCAGATGGACGGCATGATTCAGCCGCTGGAAGCCGCCAGACACACCTTCGCGCATTGCGGCATGCCCTACCCCCGCCAGCAGAATTAACTGCGCCGCGGCCAGAATGAGCAGCACCCCCTGTAACGCACGGGGCTTAAGCAGAAACACCGCGAGCGTCGCGATGCCGAGGAAAATTTGCCACAGCCAAACGGAGCCAAAGCGCGTGCCGATTACCGCCAGCCAAACCTGTGGATTAACGGTATCGACCCAGCCGTTGCCCATTAGCCCCGCCTGCGCGGCCAGGAGCAGCAAGGCGCTCAGCAGCGACAGCCAGACGGCAGAACGCCACTGCGTTGCCAGCCGCTGGACCAGAATCGGTTTAAACGATTGGGGGGCAAGCAGGACGCTGCAAATGGTGCTGCCCAGCAGCACCATCAGCGCGGCAAAATGCACAAACCGCAGTGAAATATAAAGCGCCGATAGCATCAGGCTTTATTTCACCGAGAAGCGGTAGGTTCCTTTGGTTTTGTGCCCATCCACGGACACGACGTGCCAGTCAACCAGATACTCGCCGGGCTTAAGCGACTCTTCTACCGGTACGATAAGCTGTTTGTTATCTTTTTCGTTGCGTTTAACCGCCCCCGTTTTCACCGCAGCTTCCTGCGGCCCGGTAATGATAACGCCGCTGAAATTCGGCTCGATGCCTTCTGAGAAGTCGAGCGTCAGCGCCTGCGGAGCTGCCGTTACTGCTGCATCAGCGGCCGGGTATTGGTTTTTCAAATGCGCGTGTGCAAGGGCTGCGGGAGAAACGAAGATTGCAGCGATGAAAGCGGCTGCGGTCAGGATACGCGGGGTGGTGAAAGCCATATCAACTATTCCTTTTTATTATGCGAGACGGCGAAAGGATAACGCCGAGTGCCGGGCAAGTCGAGATGAGAACGGCTATCAATGCATGTAAAAACTTGTCTTCGACTGCATCAAGCGCTACCTTCTGCCGGGTCAAAGAAGGAGGAAACTATGAACTACAATCTCGCCGATTTACCCCAGGACGAAATGGACAAAGTGAACGTCGATCTCGCGGCCGCGGGCGTGGCGTTTAAAGAGCGCTACAACATGCCCGTCATCGCCGAAGTGGTCGAGCGTGAACAGCCGGAAAATCTACGAAACTGGTTCCGCGAAAGATTAATCGCTCACCGTTTGGCCTCCGTCAACCTTTCTCGACTGCCCTATGAGCCAAAAGTGAAATAATTCTGTTTCGATATAACTTCCTTACAAAAGTGATGCTAAGATTTTTCTTGTTCAGTTGACCATGAGCTAAAGCTCGCCTGTCACGGCCCGAGGATGGGCCGGCGAGGTGGATTGATTAAGGAAGAAGTTATGCCCGTATGGAATGTTGCCGCCGCGCAATATGGCGCCCGGCCTGGAGATCTCCACGCTAATATCACACATCATTTAGACTTTATTCACCGCGCTGCCGCCGAGCAGATTGATTTACTGATTTTCCCCGAACTTTCCCTTACCGGATACGATTTAGAGCAGGCTCTTGCTCTCGCCCTTCCCTTCACCGATGACCGCCTTTCTCTGCTTCAGGATGCCTGCGTCGAACATAAGATGACGATAGTGGTCGGCATGCCGCTGCGCTGCGAAGATGGCAACACGGTGGGTGCCGTTGGGTTTATGCCGGACGGCTCGCGGGTGTCCTGCTGCAAGCCAAAGCCCTGCGCAGATGCCTTTTCGCTTGACCAACATACCCCGCTGGTCGGTCTGCATAATCGCAGCATCGCCATGGGGCTGAGCGTTGCCAGCGAGGAGGAAATCTGGCCGCGAAGTGCGGCAGAACTGGGCGCGGACCTCTACGCAACGGGGAAACTGGTGACGGAAATAAGCTATCAGCACGACGAAATGTACCTTCAGCGCTGGGCGCATAAATACGGTATGCCGGTGCTGCTCGCCAACCACGCTTTTTCGACGGGCGAGCAACGTACCGCCGGGCGCAGCGCCTGCTGGGACAGCTACGGCCAGCTGGTGGTCAGAGCCGATCAGGGCGAACTGCTGGCCGTCGGCCGACGCGATGAGAAAGGTTGGCACGGCGAGATCATTCCTTTACGCTAGCGGTTTAGTCAGCGTTTGTGCGACCTGGAGTCATTATGCTTCGCATTATAGATACCGAAACCTGCGGGCTGCAGGGAGGCGTGGTGGAAGTTGCGTCAGTGGATATTGAAAACGGCAGAATCGTCAATCCGATGAGCGACCTGGTTCGCCCGGACCGCCCAATCAGCCATCAGGCGATGGCCATCCACAGGATCACCGAGGAGATGGTGGCGGACAAGCCGTGGATTGAGGAGGTTATTCCGCGCTACCACGGCAGCCCTTACTACGTGGCGCACAACGCCAGCTTCGACAGCCGCATGCTGCCGGATATGCCGGGTGAATGGATCTGTACGGTCAAGCTTGCCCGCCGCCTGTGGCCGGGCATCAAATACAGCAATATGGCGCTGTACAAATCGCTTAAGCTTCAGGTTGAAACGCCCGCCGATCTGCATCATCACCGGGCGCTGTTCGACTGCTATATCACCGCCGCGCTGCTGATTCGCATTATGGACGAGTCCGGCTGGACGCCGGAGCAGATGGTCACCATCACCGGCCGCCCTGCGCTGGTCAGCACCATGATGTTCGGCAAGTATCGCGGCAAAAAAATTGAAGAAATAGCCCAGGACGATCCGGGCTACCTGCGCTGGATGTTGAACAACATCAAGGAGCTAACGCCGGATCTGCGCATGACGCTCAAGCACTATCTGGAAGCGCAGTAACGCTTACTCCGCCCGCCCTGGCAAAGTCCCCTGCGCCAGGGCAATCAAAAAGGCGAATTCCAGCGCCACGCCCTCGTAAGATTTGAAACGCCCCGATTTCCCGCCGTGCCCGGAATCCATGTCGGTACACAGCAGCAGTAGATTGTCATCCCGTTTGGTATCGCGCAGCTTCGCCACCCATTTCGCCGGTTCCCAATACTGTACCTGCGAGTCGTGCAGGCCGGTCGTCACCAGCATGTGCGGATAATCCTGCTCCGACACCTGGTCGTAAGGGCTGTACCCTTTCATGTAGAAGTAGTACTCCTCGTCCTGCGGATTCCCCCACTCCTCAAACTCGCCGGTGGTCAGCGGAATCGACTCGTCGAGCATGGTGGTCACCACGTCAACAAAAGGTACCTGCGCCACGATGCCGTGGAACAGTTCGGGCCGCATATTGATCGCAGTCCCCATCAGCATGCCGCCGTAAAGCAGATTTTCATTGCCGTAGCCCTGTTTGAGCAGCGCGTCGCACACGTCCAGATAGTCGTTGAAGGTATTCATTTTCTTGAGGAACTTGCCGTCCTCGTACCACTGCTGGCCCAGCTCCCCGCCGCCGCGCACGTGGGCGATGGCGAAGACGAATCCTCTGTCTAACAGACTCAGGCGGCTGCTGCTGAAGTCGGCGTCCATGCTGCTGCCGTAGGAGCCGTAGCCGTACACCAGCAGCGGATTTTTACCGCGCTGAAAATGCCTGCGATGATAAACCAGCGAAACGGGCACCTGCACGCCGTCCCGGGCGGTCACCCAAAGGTGCTCACTGCGGTAGTCTGCGGCATCAAAACCCGCGACTTCGGTCTGCTTTATCACACGCCTTTCGCCGGTGTTCATATCCAGCTCGAACAGCGTATCCGGCGTGGTCATCGACGAGTAGCCGTAGCGCAGGCGCGAGGATTCCGGCTCGGGGTTATAGCCAAGCCAGGTCACATAGGCGGGATCGTCGAAGGCAATACCTATCACCTCGCGCGTTTTGCGATTGATCTGCCGCAGGCTGGTCAGGCCGCGCTGGCGCTCTTCCACCACCAGCCAGTCGGTAAACAGCGTGAAGCCTTCCAGCATGATGTGCTCGCGCGGCGGGATCAGCACCTCCCACTGCTTTTCATCACGCACCTTGCTGCGGTAAAGCCCGAAGTTTTTACCCTCGCGGTTCGAGCGCAGATAGAAATTGTGCTGATAGTGGTCGAGGCTGTATTCGTGATCCTTGCGGCGCGGTGCGAAGACCTGCGGCTCGGCGTCCAGCAGTTCGGCATCCAGCAGCAGCACTTCGCTGGTGGTCGCGCTGCTTAAATGAATGAGGATGAAGTGGCGCGAGGTGGTTTTGTGCACGCTGACGTAAAACGTGTCGTCCTTCTCTTCGTACACCAGCTGATCGTCCGCGGAAGGATGGCCGACGGTGTGCCGCCAGACCTGATAAGGCAGCAGCGTTTTCGGGTGCTTGCGCACGTAGTAAAGCGTGGTGGAATCGTTCGCCCAGACGAAGCTGGTTGAAACATTGCTGAGCACCTCCGGATACCAGTTTCCAGTTTCCAGGTTGCGAAAGCGCAGCCCGTACTGGCGGCGGGAAAGGTAATCTTCCGCCAGCGCCATGATCGTGTTGTCGAGGGTTATCGCCATGCCGCCCATGGTGTAAAACTCGCTGTGCGCCGCCCGCCGGTTTGCGTCAAGCAGGGTTTCCCACGCGTCCCACTCTTCCAGCACCACCGACTGGCGCTGATAAATAGCGTACTCGTTCCCCGCCTCGTAAACCTGCCGGTAGCGGTAGCCGTTCTGGGTGTAGGGCGCTGAAACGTCGTGCTGCGGAATGCGGTCGACCATCTCTTTTAACAGGCGCTCCTGCAAAGCCTGCTGGCTGGACATGATCCGCTGGCCGTACTCGTTCTCTTCGTGCAGATAGCCGAGCACGTCCGGGTTCTCGCGGTCGTCGTCCCGCAGCCAGTAGTAGTTGTCGATTCTTGTGTCACCGTGCTGTTGCAGGGTGTGGGGGATCTTTTGCGCTTTAGGTGGCATATCGTTATTCGTTTTGAGTTAACACCCTGTAAGGGTGGCAAATTCAGGCAGGCTTGCAAGCGAAACGGGGGTATTTGCGGAAAAAGCCGGGGTTAACCCGGCAGGCTTAGCTTCTGCTGTTTAATGTCCTGTTCGATGCCTTCGCGCACATCCTGCGGGATTTTCAGCTCGTCGCCTAAGGCGTTGAGATAGCTGCGTTCCATAAAGTGATCGACGTCGATGGCGGCACAGCTCAGGAAGTACAGCTCGAGGGCCTCTTCCTCATTTTTGACGTCCGCCGCAAGGCGTTTTGGATCCAGCGGCTGGTCGATAGCTTCCTGAATCAGCGTGCGGCCCGGCCCTTCAATGCCCGCATCGCGCAGCTGTTGTTCGATGGCCTGACGCTCTTTATCGTCGATGTGCCCATCGCTTTTTGCGGCAAAGACCAGCGCCATGATCAGGCGGCGGCTGCGCACGTCTATCGGCGACTGCTGCTGCCCAAACTGCGGTTCATCCTGATGAGTCTGGCGGATGCGGTCTTTGTATTTGTTCCATAGCACGCTTCCCGCGACCGCGCCGCCACCGACCAGCAGCGCGCCGGTACCGTATTTGGTCAGCAGCTTACGCGATGATTTGTTCGCCAGCAGCAGGCCCGCAAGGCCGCCTAACGCGCCCGGCACCAGCAGTTTGCTGAGGCCCTGCTCGCTCCCGGATGGTGCGTTTTGTTGAGTTGACTGCGGGCTGGATTGACCAACCTGTCCCAGCATGGACTGAATCTGTTGTAACCAATTACTCATGAGAGGCACCCTTTTTTGCAGATAGCTTGAGTTTGCACATAACCTGAAGAGAGTATGCGAAGGGGTGTCAAGAAGTGTCTGAGCGGGCTAAAGATGCGAAAATAAAGGAATAGTGTCGGGCGCGTGAGGCAGCCCGACAGGGGTATGGTTATGCAGCTTTGGTGCGTTTACGCGCCGGGTGTTCAGCGAGGTTATCTGCGGCTTGCGCATCACCCTCTTCCGCTGCGGGCTGTTGCGCTTCGATTTCCGGCAGCTTGCCGCTTCTCAGCACCGTGGAAAGCACGTCTTTGTTTTCTGCCAGCCACATCGCTAACACATCGCTCTGCCCTTCTTCGAAGGTAACAGGGCTTTGCGTGAGCCAGTCGCCCAGCACTTCCGCCAGGTCGAGCATTTTGTCATAAGCATCAGCATCTTTTTTACTGGCAAAAGACATTTTTTCCTGCCCCTCTCGCACTACAACGTATTTGATTTCAACCGCCATTTTGCAGCTCCGATTAACTGTGTATTTATACAGTATAGTTATATTATCCTGCCCGTGCAAGCCGTAAAGGCGCTGCGTACGCAAACGTTTTCGTATATACTGCGGCCGTTTATTTTATCACAACGGGTAAGCAGATTATGTCAATGTTGGGAACGGCCCTGCGTCCAGCGGCCACGCGCGTTATGCTGTTAGGTTCAGGTGAATTAGGCAAAGAGGTGGCGATTGAATGCCAGCGTTTAGGGCTGGAAGTCATCGCGGTTGACCGCTACGCGGATGCCCCGGCGATGCACGTGGCGCACCGCAGCCACGTTATCAATATGCTTGATGCGGCTGAACTGAAGGCGCTGGTGCTCGCCGAACAACCCCACTTTATCGTTCCTGAAATTGAAGCGATTGCCACCGACATGCTCATTGAGCTTGAGCAGCAGGGACAGCGCGTTGTGCCCTGCGCCCGCGCCACAAAACTCACCATGAACCGCGAGGGCATTCGCCGCCTGGCGGCCGAAGAGCTGGCGCTGCCCACGTCAAGCTACCGTTTCGCGGATACCGAATCCGGCTTCCGGCAGGCGGTCGACGAGATTGGCCTGCCGTGTATCATCAAGCCGGTGATGAGCTCTTCGGGCAAAGGACAAAGCTTTGTCCGCACCCGCGAACAGCTGGCAAAAGCCTGGGATTACGCCCAGCAGGGCGGCCGCGCGGGCAAGGGTAAAGTTATCGTCGAAGGGGTGGTGAAATTCGATTTTGAAATCACCCTGCTTACCGTCAGCGCCGTTGACGGCGTGCATTTCTGCGACCCGATTGGCCACCGTCAGGAAGACGGCGACTACCGCGAATCCTGGCAGCCGCAGCAGATGAGCGATAAAGCCCTCGCCCGCGCGCAGGAGATCGCACAGAAGGTTGTCGTCGCGCTGGGCGGCTACGGCCTGTTTGGCGTCGAGCTGTTTGTCTGCGGCGACGATGTCATTTTCAGCGAAGTCTCCCCTCGCCCGCACGATACCGGTATGGTTACGCTTATCTCACAGGATCTTTCAGAGTTCGCGCTGCACGTTCGCGCGTTTCTTGGCCTGCCCGTTGGCGGCATTCGTCAGTATGGCCCGGCGGCTTCGGCCGTTATTTTGCCGGAGCTTGCAAGCAGTAACGTGAAGTACGGCAACCTGTCCGCGGCGCTCGGCGCGGGCGTTCAGGTGCGTCTGTTCGGCAAGCCGGAAATTAGCGGTAAGCGTCGCATGGGCGTTGCGCTGGCAACCGGGAGCGACATTGAAAATGCCGTGGATCGCGCGGTTAAGGCGGCGGCTGCGGTGCAGATCGAAGGTTAAAAAAAACCTCTCCGCAAGGGAGAGGTTTTGGCGGATGGCGATTGCTCATCCGCCCTGCGCAAAAGCGGGTGTGGTTACGCCTTTGCGCCTTCCACCGCTTCGCGAGCAAGTTTGGTGATGCGGTCGTAGTCGCCCGCTTCCAGCGCGTCCGCCGGCACCAGCCAGGAACCACCGATACACAGCACGCTTTTCAGCGCCAGGTAGTCGCGGTAGTTCGCCGGAGAGATGCCGCCGGTTGGGCAGAAACGCACGTTGGCGAACGGGCCAGCAATCGCCTGCAGCGCCTTGGTGCCGCCGTTGGCTTCCGCCGGGAAGAATTTGAACTCTTTCAGACCGTAGTCCATGCCCAGCATCAGTTCAGAAACGGTGCTGATGCCTGGGATCAAAGGAATAGTGCCTTCGGTTGCGGCTTTAAGCAGCGGCTCGGTCAGGCCCGGGCTGATGGCAAACTGCGCGCCCGCTTCGGTGACTTCTTTCAGCTGCTGAGGGTTCAGCACGGTACCCGCGCCGATGATGGCTTCCGGGACTTCTTTAGCGATGGCGCGGATAGCGTCCATTGCGCACGGCGTACGCAGGGTCACTTCCAGCACGCGCACGCCGCCTGCAACCAGCGCTTTAGCCATCGGCACAGCGTGTTCCAGCTTGTTCACTACGATAACAGGAACGACCGGACCCGTTTTCAGGATCTGTTCCGCGGTGGTTTTCCAGTTTTTCATCTGAGAGCCTCTTAAGCCAACTTTATAATTTGTCTACCGCTGCGGCGTTTGCCGCAGGGGTGCTTAAAATTTAATGCAGGTCGCGCCCTGTTCCGCGCCCGATAACTGCTCACGCAGCGCGCCGAAGAGTTCACGCCCGGTCCCCACGCGCTCGGCGCTGAGATCCGGATGGTAGGCGGTGCGTTTTTCAAGCTCGGCGTCATCAACCAGCAGCGTCAGTTCACCCGTCTGCCCGTTGACGCGAATCATGTCGCCATCCTGTACTTTCGCCAACAGCCCACCGTCGTAGGCTTCTGGCGTGACGTGGATAGCGGACGGTACCTTACCGGATGCGCCGGACAGGCGCCCGTCGGTTACTAGCGCGATTTTGAAACGGCGGTCCAATAATACCCCAAGTGGCGGCATAAGTTTATGTAATTCTGGCATGCCGTTCGCTTTTGGTCCCTGATGGCGCACCACCACCACGCAGTCGCGGTCCAGCAGCCCTGCCTCGAAGGCGGGCAGCACGTCGTGCTGGCTTTCGAAAATGACTGCTGGCGCTTCGATAACCTGATTTTCGACCGGCACGGCAGAGGTTTTCATTACGGCGCGACCCAGGTTGCCGCTCAGCACTTTCGTCCCGCCGTGTTTTGAGAAAGGTTTATCGAAGCTTGCGATGACGTCGCCGTCCAGCGCGGCTTCTGCGCCTTCGCGCCATGCGAGCTGACCGTTATCCAGCCACGGCTCCATGGTGTAGTGATGCAGGCCAAAACCGGCAACGGTGTTGACGTCCTCGTGTAGCAGGCCGCCTTTTAGCAGCTCGCGCACCAGCACCGGCACGCCGCCCGCCGCCTGGAAGTGGTTGATATCTGCCGGGCCGTTTGGATACAGACGCGCCAGGAGCGGAACCACGTCGGACAGGTCAGAGAAATCATCCCAGTTTATAATGATGCCCGCCGCGCAAGCCATCGCCACCAGATGCATGGTGTGATTGGTGGAGCCGCCGGTCGCCAGCAGCGCGACAATACCGTTCACCACCACTTTCTCATCGATCATTTTGCCGAGCGGCATCCATTCGTTACCGTTGCCGGTCAGGCGCGTTACCTGGCGCGCGGCGGCGGCGGTGAGCTCGTGGCGCAACGGCGCGTCAGGGTGAACGAAGGAGGAGCCCGGCAGCTGCATGCCCATAAACTCCACCACCATCTGGTTGGTGTTAGCGGTGCCGTAGAAGGTACAGGTGCCCGGCGCGTGGTAGGACGCAGCCTCGGACTCCAGCAGCGCGCTACGGTCAACTTTTCCCTCGGCGTAAAGCTGGCGGATGCGAACCTTTTCCTTATTAGCAAGGCCGCTCGCCATTGGGCCAGACGGCACAAACACCGCAGGCAGGTGGCCAAACGACAGCGCCGCCATGGTCAGCCCAGGAACAATTTTGTCGCATACGCCGAGGTACAGCGCCCCGTCGAACATATTGTGCGACAGGCCGACGGCGGTGGACATGGCGATGATTTCGCGGCTCAGCAGCGAAAGCTCCATACCGTCCTGGCCCTGGGTAACGCCGTCGCACATCGCTGGCACGCCGCCCGCAACCTGTCCGACCGCGCCCACGGAGTGCAGCGCCTGGCGAATCTGCTGCGGGTAGGATTCATACGGCTGGTGCGCGGAGAGCATGTCGTTATAGGAGGTAATGATAGCGATATTGTTACGCAGCATGCTTTTCAACGCGGCCTTGTCTTCCGGCTGGCAGGCGGCAAAGCCGTGGGCCAGATTTCCGCACGCAAGCTCGGAGCGATGTACGGTGTTGCTCTTCGCCTTTTCAATGCGCGCCAGGTAGGCTGCACGGGTCTCTTTCGAGCGCTCAATAATGCGTTTTGTTACGCGTAACATATTCGGATTCATAAAGTACCTCATAAAGTGGCTGCCATCGCAGTGCGCAGGAGGAGAAGATTAAACGGCTGAAAGATTGCTTGATTAGCCGCCCTCCATGACATCAGGGCAAAATCTCTGAGGCTAGTGTAAATAAAAAAGCCCTGCTGGTGAATCCAGTCAGGGCTTTTAATCACAAAAATATCTACCCCGTATGAGGGAGATCATGTTACCGGTAAAACAAAACTTCTCGTTTACCGGTTTTCAGCGTGTCGCTTACTCGAACTCGTTCCAGGAACGGCCGTCGCGGGTGATCATCGCCACCGAGGCGACCGGGCCCCAGGTACCGGCCTGGTATGGCTTCGGCGCGTCGTTGTCCGCGGTCCAGGCTTCGGTGATGGAGTCAACCCATTTCCAGGCTTCTTCTACTTCGTCACGACGGACGAACAGCGCCTGAATACCGCGCATGGTTTCGAGCAGCAGGCGTTCATAGGCGTCCGCCAGGTGGGACTCGTTGAAGGTTTCGGAATAGCTCAGATCCAGCTTGGTGGTTTGCAGGTTGTGCTTGTGATCCAGACCCGGCACCTTGTTCAGCACCTGAATATCCACGCCCTCGTCCGGCTGCAGACGAATGGTGAGCTTGTTCTGCGGCAGGTCCTGCCAGGAATCTTTGAACAGGTTGAGGGCCGGGCTCTTGAAGTAAACCACCACTTCGGAACACTTGGTTGGCAGACGCTTGCCGGTGCGCAGGTAGAAAGGCACGCCCGCCCAGCGCCAGTTGTCAATATCCACTCGGATAGCCACGAAGGTTTCCGTGCTGCTGGATTTATTCGCGCCCTCTTCTTCCAGATAACCCGGCACTTTTTTACCCTGCGCAAAGCCTGAGGTGTACTGGCCGCGCACGGTTTTTTCACGCACGTTGCTGCGGTCGATGCGGCGCAGGGACTGCAACACCTTCACTTTTTCGTCACGGATGTGGTCGGCGGTAAGGTCGGACGGCGGAGACATCGCGATCATGCACAGGATTTGCAGCAGGTGGTTCTGGATCATGTCGCGCATCTGACCGGCCTGGTCGAAATAGCCCCAGCGCCCTTCGATGCCCACCTCTTCGGCCACGGTGATTTCCACGTGGTCAATGGTTTTGTTATCCCAGTTGTTGGCAAACAGGGAGTTGGCAAAGCGCAGCGCCAGCAGGTTTAGCACCGTCTCTTTACCTAAATAGTGGTCGATGCGGTAGACCTGGCACTCTTCGAAGTATTCGCCAACCTGATCGTTAATTTCCTGGGAAGTCGCCAGCGAAGTGCCCAGCGGTTTTTCCATCACCACGCGCGCAGGCTTAGCGTTAAGCTTCGCCTTGCCCAGCCCTTTGCAGATAGCGCCGAAGGTGCTTGGCGGCATGGCAAAATAGTTGATGGTGACGCGATTTTGCTGGTCGAGCATTTTACCAAGCTTGGTAAAAGACGCGGTGTCGTTTACGTCGAGATTGCAGAAATCGAGGCGATTGCTGAGCTTGTCCCACAGGCTCTCGTCGATTTTCTCTTTCATGAAGGTTTCGAGCGCTTCGCGTACCACTTTGGTGTACGCCTCTTTGCTCCAGTCGGCACGGCCAACACCCAGGATACGGGTCTCAGGATGGATCTGCCCCGCCTTTTCCAGCTGGTACAGGGATGGCAGCAGTTTTCGACGCGCGAGGTCGCCTTTTGCACCGAAAATCACCAGGTCACATGCCTGAGCTGTCTGTGTTACCGCCATTTTAATCTCCTCGTTTCGGGTATCTGGTACCACGTCGTACGTGTAATTAAATTACGAAGCAATGTAGCGCTTTTTATGAATTTAGGTAAACCGTCACCGGTTATCCGATCGTGCTCAGAACGGAAAAAACGCTGCAGGCGTGCTCTCTTTCGTTCTTAAGTGAAATTTAGTGACTATTTAACGTTCAGTCGGAACGTATCTAAAGTTAGACGTCGATCATGTAATGAAAAAAAACAACAATTTCAAACGGATTTACTTGCCCTTTCGGGGTAGGGCAAGCGTATATTCTTGCTAAAACCTGTCTCGATTTCTCCATTTGCTGAAATCGACAAAATCCATGAGTGCAGTCCCTATGAATATGCTGGAAAAAATCCAGTCTCAGCTGGAACACCTTAGCAAATCAGAGCGTAAAGTCGCAGAAGTGATTCTCGCCACCCCGCAGGATGCCATTCACTCAAGCATTGCTACCCTCGCCCGCCACGCCGACGTCAGTGAACCGACGGTTAACCGTTTTTGCCGCCGTCTGGAAACCAAGGGCTTCCCTGATTTTAAATTACATTTGGCGCAAAGTCTGGCGAATGGCACGCCTTATGTAAACCGGAATGTTGATGAGGACGACAGCGTTGAGTCCTACACCGGTAAAATCTTCGAATCCGCTATGGCAAGCCTGGACCAGGTTCGGCAGTCTCTTGATATGGCAGCGGTAAATCGCGCCGTAGATTTACTCACCCAGGCTAAGAAAATTGCTTTCTTCGGGCTGGGCGCTTCGGCGGCCGTCGCGCACGACGCTATGAACAAGTTTTTCCGCTTCAACGTGCCGGTATTCTACTCCGACGATGTGGTTATGCAGCGTATGAGCTGTATGAACTGCAGCGAAGAAGACGTGATCGTGCTGATTTCGCACACCGGCCGCACCAAAAATCTGGTGGAGCTTGCACAGCTGGCGCGCGAGAACGATGCCATTGTGCTGGCAATTACCTCCCACGGTTCGCCGCTGGCGCATGAGGCGACGCTTTCATTATTGCTCGACGTGCCGGAAGACACCGACATTTATATGCCGATGGTTTCGCGCCTGGCCCAGCTCACGGTGATTGACGTGCTGGCAACCGGTTTTACTTTGCGTCGCGGCGCTAAATTCAGGGATAACTTGAAGCGAGTCAAAGAAGCGCTGCGGGAATCGCGTTTTGATAAGGAGCTATCCGCTCCACGGGATAATCATTAAGTTTTTATAACAAAGCTGTAACTTTTTAGGTCGTTCGGTTAAGTTGTCCCCTTGCGCCAACGCGCGCACCCTGACTAACCGAGTTTTTTGTTCACGCAACACCAAGTTGTTTCAGTCAACGGAGTAATACATGTCCAGACGGCTACGTAGAACCAAAATCGTCACCACCTTAGGCCCAGCTACCGATCGCGACAATAATCTCGAAAAGATTATCGCAGCGGGTGCAAACGTGGTGCGTATGAACTTCTCCCACGGTACAGCAGAAGATCACCAGCTGCGTGCGGACAAAGTTCGTGAAATCGCCGCGAAACTGGGACGTCACGTCGCTATCCTTGGCGATTTGCAGGGTCCTAAAATTCGCGTTTCTACCTTCAAAGAAGGCAAAGTATTCCTCAATATCGGCGACAAATTCCTGCTTGATGCCAACCTTGGTAAAGGCGAAGGCGATAAAGAGAAAGTGGGCATCGACTATAAAGGCCTGCCTGCTGATGTCGTACCGGGCGATATCCTGCTGCTCGACGATGGCCGCGTACAGCTGAAAGTGCTGGAAGTCCAGGGCATGAAAGTGTTCACCGAGGTTACCGTCGGTGGCCCGCTGTCCAACAATAAAGGCATCAACAAGCTCGGCGGCGGTCTGTCTGCCGAAGCGCTGACCGACAAAGACAAAGCCGACATCGTAACCGCCGCAAAAATCGGCGTCGACTATCTGGCCGTCTCCTTCCCACGCTGTGGTGAAGATCTGAACTACGCACGACGCCTGGCGCGCGATGCGGGCTGTGATGCAAAAATTGTTGCGAAAGTCGAACGTGCTGAAGCCGTTTGCGATGAAGCGGCAATGGACGACGTTATCCTCGCCTCTGACGTGGTGATGGTTGCCCGTGGCGACCTCGGCGTTGAAATCGGCGACCCGGAGCTGGTCGGCATTCAGAAAACCCTGATTCGCCGCGCCCGCAAGCTGAACCGCGCGGTGATCACCGCGACTCAGATGATGGAGTCAATGATCACCAACCCAATGCCTACCCGTGCGGAAGTCATGGACGTGGCAAACGCCGTGCTGGACGGCACCGATGCGGTGATGCTGTCTGCTGAAACCGCAGCCGGTCAGTATCCTGCGGAAACCGTAGCGGCAATGGCGCGCGTTTGTCTGGGCGCTGAAAAGATCCCAAGCATCAACGTTTCCAAACACCGTCTGGACGTGCAGTTCGACAATGTAGAAGAAGCGATCGCCATGTCTGCGATGTACGCGGCAAACCACCTGAAAGGGGTGACCGCCATCATCACCATGACCGAATCCGGCCGCACCGCGCTGATGACTTCCCGTATCAGCTCTGGTCTGCCAATCTTCGCCATGTCCCGTCACGAACGCACGCTGAACCTGACCTCCCTGTACCGTGGCGTAACGCCAGTGCACTTTGACAGCGCAAGCGACGGCGTAGCCGCTGCGAGCGATGCGGTTAACCTGCTGCGCGACAAGGGCTACCTGGTATCAGGTGACCTGGTCATCGTGACCCAGGGCGACGTGATGAGCACCATCGGCACCACCAACACCACGCGTATTCTGTGCGTTGAGTAATGCGTTAGCGGTGTGAAAAAGGGGCCAATTGGCCCCTTTTATTTTGCATCGCGTCGGATGGCGCTGCGCTTTTTCGACCTGCGAATAACGTTATTTCCGAGTTTTGTAGGGTGGATAAGCGCAGCGCCATCCACCAAATACTATTTCTTCGGAAACAGCTCTTTGCGGCGATAGGGCTCTATCTCCCCCTCTTTTCGCGTCTTCAGCAGCTTAAGGATCCAGGTGTACTGCTCGAGGTTCGGGCGGACAAAAATCTCCACCTCTTCGTTCATGCGGCGCGCAATCCGGTTGTCGTCGGCATCGATCAGATCGTCCATCGGCGGACGAATGAAGATATCCAGACGATGCGTTTTGCTGTTGTACACCGGGAAGAGCGGCACCACGCGGGCGCGGCAAACCTTCATCAGGCGGCCAATAGCAGGCAGCGTGGCCTTGTAGGTCGCGAAGAAATCGACAAATTCGCTGTGCTCGGCACCGTGGTCCTGGTCCGGGAGATAATAACCCCAGTAGCCCTGACGCACGGAGCTGATAAACGGCTTAATGCCGTCGTTGCGGGCGTGCATACGGCCACCAAAGCGGCGACGCACCGTGTTCCACACGTAGTCAAACAGCGCGTTGCCCTGATTGTGGAACATGGCGGCCATTTTCTGCCCTTCAGACGCCATCAGCATCGCCGGGATATCGACCGCCCAGCCGTGCGGGACGAGGAAAATCACGTTTTCCTCCCGCGCTTTTAGCTCATCGATAATTTCTTTGCCATGCCAGTCCACGCGCTGCATCACCTTCTTCGGGTCGCGCAGGCCCAGCTCGGCCATTAGCACCATCGCCTGTGGGGCGGTGGCAAACATCTCGTCGATGACCGCCTCACGCTCGGCTTCCGGCATTTCCGGGAAACAGTAGAGCAGGTTTATCTGCGCGCGGCGACGGGCGCTTTTCCCGAATCGACCGGCAATACGCCCCACTTTCCCCAACAGCGGATCGCGCAGCGACGGCGGCAGCAGTGCAAGTCCAGCGAAGGCGCCAACGCCCAGCCAGGCCCCCCAGTAGCGAGGATGCCAGAAGGCTTTTTGAAACTCGGGAATAAACTCGCTATGACTTTTTTTTGCTTTTTCCATGCAGGTTCTCAGTACAGCATCAAATCATTGATGATATGAATTTAGATGTAGTTTAGCGGCGTAACTGCTGACAGACAAAAGAAAAAGCCGGTACTGAGGCACCGGCTTTCCGTTTATGCGTGTTGCACGAGATTAATCGAAGCGCAGCTGCGGCACCACTTCGCGCACCTGAGCCAGGTAATCGCGGCGATCCGAACCGGTCAACCCTTCGGTACGCGGCAGTTTCGCCGTCAGCGGGTTAACGGCCTGCTGGTTGATCCACACCTCATAGTGCAGGTGCGGGCCGGTAGAGCGGCCGGTATTACCCGAAAGCGCTATACGGTCGCCGCGTTTCACCTTCTGGCCTGGTTTCACCAGCAGTTTCTTCAGGTGCATATAGCGCGTGGTGTAGGTGCGGCCATGACGAATAGCCACGAAGAAGCCTGCCGCCCCGCTGCGTTTTGCCATCACCACTTCGCCGTCGCCCACCGCCAGCACCGGCGTGCCCTGCGGCATCGCAAAGTCGACGCCTTTATGCGGAGCAATACGCCCGGTTACCGGGTTCAGGCGGCGCGGGTTGAAGTTTGAGGAAATACGGAACTGCTTAACCGTTGGGAAACGCATGAAGCCTTTCGCAAGGCCGGAACCGCTGCGGTCGTAGAACTTGCCGTCTTCCGCACGAATCGCATAGTAGTCTTTACCACCGCTGCGCAGGCGCACGCCGACGAGCTGGCTCTGCTCGCGCTTGCCGTCGAGCATTTCTCGCGACATCAAAACGGAGAATTCATCGCCTTTTTTCAGCTTGCGGAAGTCCATCTGCCACTGCATGGCTTTGATAACGGAGCTGATTTCGGCGCTGGTTAAGCCCGCGTCTTTCGCACTGCTGACGAAACTGCCGCCCACGGTGCCTTTGAGCACATTGTTCACCCAGTCGCCCTGCTGCATTTCGCTGCTGAGCTTGAAGGTAGTGCCGGAGCGGTCATAGGTGCGGGTTTCGCGGCGGGACATTTCCCAGGTCAGGCGCTGCAGCTCGCCGTCGGCGGTCAGCGTCCAGGAAATCTGCTGGCCAATTTTCAGGTTACGCAGGTCTTTATCGACGGCCGCGAGCTGGCTGATATCGCCCATGTCGATGCCGTACTGGTTAAGAATGCTGCTCAGCGTATCGCCGGTGGAGACAACATATTCGTGAACGCCGGCTTCGCCAGCGGTTTTCTCGTCCAGCTCATCCTGTGGAATGGCGTCGTCGCCTTCGTCAAGGGTTGGCTGGTCGATAGGCTCACTCGCCTCGGGGAGCAGAGAACGCACTTCGTTCTTTTCAAGCTCGATGGTTTTAATGACGGGGCTGGCTTCTGGATGGTAGACATACGGCCGCCAGACGGCGACCGCTAAAGTAAGAACCGTAAGTGACCCCAGCATAACGCGATGGGGCCGGGACAGGTTGTCAAAAGCCAGGGCGACAGAGCGGGCTATCTGTTGCACGTATTCACTTCCTCGTTAATCTCCCTTCAGGCAGCTCGCATACTGGTTCGCAAGCCCGGTCAAAAACTGCATATAGCTGTCTTTACCAAGCGCGACGTCCATCCCCAGCGGATCCAACGTGCCTGAACGGACGTTAGTACCACGGGCGACGGCGTGAATTACCGCTGGCCTGAACTGTGGCTCAGCAAAAACGCAGACCGCCTTTTGCTCAACCAACTGTGTTCTGATTTCATGTAAACGCTGCGCACCGGGCTGGATCTCAGGGTTGACGGTAAAATGGCCAAGCGGCGTCAGTCCGTAGTGTTTTTCAAAGTAGCCATAGGCGTCGTGAAAAACGAAATACCCTTTACCTTTCAGCGGTGCGAGCACGGTACCAAGCTGCTTATCAGTGCTGGATAAGCCTGACTCGAATTTCTGCAGATTGGCGTCAAGTTGGGTTCTATTTTCGGGCATAAGTTCCACTAATTTATCGTGGATTGCAACCGCCGACAGGCGCGCTATCTCCGGCGAGAGCCAGATATGCATGTTGTATTCACCGTGGTGGTGATCTGCATCACTATTTTCTGCTGAATGGTCATGACCCGCGTGCTCGTGCTCGTCATCCTCATCGCCTTTCATGAGCAGCGGTTTCACACCCGCCAACGCTGCGAGCGTCACTTGTTTTTGTTGAGGTAATTGCCCTACGGACTTCTGCATGAAGGCTTCCATTTCTGGGCCAACCCATACTACTAAGTCCGCGCCCTGTAAGCGTTTTACATCGGAAGGGCGAAGTGAATAATCATGCTCGGAAGCGCCATCTGGAAGCAGAACCTCCGTGGTTGTGACGCCCTCGGCAATAGCCGAAGCAATAAACCCGAGAGGTTTGATAGAAGCCACTACGGCGGCCTGCGTTGGCATCACTGCGGCACCCCAAAGGGCGGCTGAAAAACCAGCGAAAAGAAGTGTGTTTTTATGTAACATAATGCGACTTATCATCGTTGCGAATGTGAGAAGTGTGATATTATAACATCCGCTAACTTCTGCAACCCCTGAAATACTCATGACAAATTTAGTATCGCTAGAAAATATCTCCGTCTCGTTCGGACAGCGCCGCGTGTTGTCTGACATTTCTCTGGATCTTAAACCGGGGCGTATCCTTACCCTGCTCGGGCCAAACGGCGCGGGTAAATCTACGCTTGTGCGCGTGGTGCTGGGGCTGGTAGCGCCGGATGAAGGCGTGATCAAGCGTGACCGCGACCTGCGCATCGGCTACGTGCCGCAAAAATTGCATCTTGATGCCACGCTGCCGCTGACGGTAAATCGCTTTATGCGCCTGCGTCCCGGCGTCAAGAAGAGCGATATTTTGCCCGCGCTTAAGCGCGTTCAGGCAGCGCATCTTATTGATGCCCCAATGCAAAAACTTTCCGGCGGCGAAAACCAGCGCGTCCTGCTGGCGCGAGCGCTGCTCAACAGCCCGCAGCTGCTGGTGCTTGACGAGCCAACCCAGGGCGTTGACGTCAACGGCCAGCTGGCGCTGTATAACCTGATTAACCAGCTTCGCCACGAGCTGGACTGCGCCGTGCTGATGGTTTCCCACGACCTGCATCTGGTGATGGCAAAAACGGACGACGTGCTTTGTCTGAACCATCACATCTGCTGTTCGGGCACGCCGGAAGTGGTTTCCATGCACCCAGAATTTATCTCCATGTTCGGCCAGCGCGGCGCGGAACAGCTGGGGATTTACCGCCATCACCATAATCACCGTCACGATCTAACCGGACGCATTATTCTGCGCAGAGGGAATGGCCAGTCATGATTGAATTGTTGTTGCCCGGCTGGCTTGCCGGGATTTTGCTTGCCTGCGCGGCGGGCCCGCTGGGCTCGTTCGTCGTCTGGCGTCGTATGTCCTACTTTGGCGATACCCTTTCCCACGCTTCGCTGCTGGGCGTTGCTTTTGGTCTGCTGCTTAACATCAACCCGTTCTATGCGGTGATTACCGTCACGCTGATGCTGGCGCTCGGCCTGGTATGGCTTGAGAAGCGCCCTCACCTTGCGATTGATACCCTGCTGGGCATTATGGCGCACAGCGCGCTGTCGCTCGGCCTTGTCGTGGTTAGCCTGATGTCCAACGTGCGCGTTGACCTGATGGCCTATCTTTTCGGCGATCTGCTGTCGGTTACCATGCCGGATCTTATTTCTATTGCCCTGGGCGTAGCGGTTGTGGTCGCCGTGCTGCTGTGGCAGTGGCGTAACCTGCTGTCGATGACGATAAGCCCGGATCTCGCGCACGTAGACGGCGTGAATCTGCAGCGTGTGAAAATGCTGCTGATGCTGGTCACCGCGCTGACCATCGGCGTGGCAATGAAATTTGTCGGCGCGCTGATTATCACTTCGCTGCTGATTATTCCTGCGGCTACCGCAAGGCGCTTTGCGCGCACGCCGGAGCAAATGGCGGGCGTTGCGGTGCTGGTAGGCATGGTGGCGGTAACGGGCGGGTTAACCTTCTCGGCGTTTTACGATACGCCTGCCGGGCCGTCGGTGGTGCTGTGTTCGGCGGTGCTGTTTGCGTTGAGTATGGCGAAGAAGACGGCGGCCTGATCTAGCGGTGGATGGCGCTGGCGCTTATCCACCCTACAAAATCACCCACATTACGATTTAATTCTCGGCGAATGGCGCTTATCCGCCCAATATGAAATGTATGTCGGGTAAGCGTTGCGCCACCCGACGTTATTCAAACCTACGCGTCCGGCGGCACAATCCCAAAATGGGTCCACGCGCGTGGGGTGGCGATACGTCCGCGCGGGGTACGCTGTAAGAACCCCTGCTGAATCAAAAACGGCTCAAGCACGTCTTCGATGGTTTCGCGCTCTTCCCCAATCGCCGCCGCCAGGTTGTCCAACCCGACCGGGCCACCTAAGAACTTATCAATCACCGCCAGCAGCAGCTTGCGGTCCATATAGTCAAAGCCTTCGGTGTCCACGTTCAGCATATCCAGCGCCTGGGAGGCGATTTCCGCGCTGATGGTGCCATCGTGGCGAACTTCCGCAAAGTCCCTTACGCGCCGCAGCAAGCGGTTGGCAATACGCGGCGTACCGCGTGCGCGCTTCGCTACTTCAAATGCGCCGTCTTCGCTCATCTCCAGACCCAGTACGCTGGCGCTACGCCCGACGATGTGCTGCAAATCCGCGACCTGATAAAACTCCAGGCGCTGCACGATGCCGAAACGGTCGCGCAGCGGGGACGTCAGCGAGCCAGCGCGCGTCGTCGCACCAATCAGGGTAAACGGCGGCAGATCGATTTTGATGGAGCGCGCGGCGGGACCTTCGCCAATCATGATATCCAGCTGGTAATCTTCCATCGCCGGATAGAGCACTTCTTCCACAACCGGGGAAAGACGGTGAATCTCATCGATAAACAGCACGTCGTGCGGTTCGAGGTTGGTGAGCATGGCCGCCAGATCGCCCGCTTTTTCCAATACCGGGCCGGAGGTGGTGCGCAGGTTGACGCCCATTTCGTTGGCAACGATATTGGCAAGCGTGGTTTTACCGAGGCCCGGCGGGCCGAAAATTAACAGATGATCGAGCGCATCCCCGCGCAGTTTTGCCGCCTGAATGAAGATTTCCATTTGCGAGCGCACCTGCGGCTGACCGACGTAATCCGCCAGAAAGCGCGGACGGATGGCTCGGTCAATGAGTTCATCCGGGGTGATGGTGTCCGGCGATACCAGACGGTCTGCTTCAATCATCCTTCAGCTACCTTAGAGACTTCAGAGTGCGGCACGGAGTGCTTCGCGGATCAGGGTTTCGCTATCGGCATTGGCGCGCCCCACTTTGCTCACCATACGGCTGGCTTCCTGTGGTTTATAGCCCAGCGACACCAGCGCGGCAACAGCTTCCTGCTCCGCGTCGTCCGTCGCGCCGTTATCCGGCGAGGTGAGCACCAGATCGGCCGCTGGCGTAAACAGGTCGCCGTGCATGCCTTTGAAGCGGTCTTTCATCTCGACGATCAGGCGCTCGGCGGTTTTCTTACCCACGCCCGGCAGCTTGACCAGCGAGCCGATCTCTTCACGCTCGACGGCATTTACAAACTGCTGCGCCGACATGCCGGAGAGGATTGCCAGCGCAAGTTTAGGGCCAACGCCGTTCACTTTGATTAGCTCGCGGAACAGCGTGCGTTCCTGCTTGTTGTTGAAGCCGTAAAGCAGCTGCGCGTCTTCACGCACCACGAACTGGGTAAATACCACCGCTTCTTTGCCAATATCCGGCAGCTCGTAGAAACAGGTCATTGGCATATGGACTTCATACCCCACGCCACCCACTTCCATTAATACCAGCGGCGGCTGTTTTTCCAGGATGATGCCTCTGAGTCGACCAATCACATTTAGCTCCTACATTTACTCGTCATATTTCAAGCTGCAGGGGTGTTGGCTGCACTCAGTTATTCGGCACGTCGTGTGCCTCACCCCTTCAGGGCCACTGCATGCAGTGTTCAAATCTGTTCCAGACAGATTTGTCACCCCAGTCACTTACTGAAGTAAGTTCCTGGGGATTCACTCCCTTGCCGCCTACCTGCAACTTGAACTATCTAGAGTATTGTTTGATGAAATTGCGCTTATCATATAAAAAAGGCTGGATACATATCCAGCCCTATTTATTTTAATCTTCCCCGCGACAGATTGAGGCGCGTGTCGCTCATCTGCATCGAGTTTTGCGTGACGTGGCAGTGCGTTATGGCAATGGCCAGCGCATCCGCCGCATCCGCCTGCGGGTTGGCAGAAAGCTTTAGCAGGGTTCGCACCATGTGCTGCACCTGCGACTTCTCTGCGCTACCGATACCGACCACCGTCTGTTTGACCTGACGGGCCGCGTACTCAAACACCGGCAGGTCGTGGTTAACCGCCGCGACAATCGCAGCGCCCCGCGCCTGGCCTAGCTTGAGAGCAGAATCGGCGTTCTTCGCCATAAATACGGATTCGATGGCGAAATATTCCGGGTGAAACTGGGTAATGATTTCGCTCACCCCCGCGTAGATAAGCTTCAAACGCGAGGGCAAGTCGGTTACCTGAGTACGAATGCACCCGCTACCGAGGTAGGTCAGCTGACGCCCGGTCTGGCGAATAACGCCGTAACCGGTGACGCGCGATCCCGGGTCAATGCCGAGAATAATCGCCATCACGCACCTTCCGTAAACAGGCTTACGGTCGCAGCAAACGCCATTACAGGGTTGCCGCCACCTCGTCGGAGATCTCACCGTTGTGGTAAACCTCCTGCACGTCATCGCAGTCTTCCAACATGTCGATCAGGCGCATCAGTTTTGGTGCAGTTTCCGCGTCCATATCCGCTTTGGTGGAAGGGATCATAGAAACTTCTGCCTCGTCCGCTTTCAGACCGGCAGCTTCCAGCGCGTCGCGCACGGCGCCCATGTCTTCCCAGGCGGTGAACACGTCGATTGCGCCGTCGTCATAGGTGACAACGTCGTCAGCGCCTGCTTCCAGGGCCGCTTCCATCACGGTGTCTTCATCTTTGCCTGGGGCATAAGAGATGACGCCTTTTTTGGTGAACAGATAGGCAACGGAGCCGTCGGTTCCCAGGTTACCGCCGCATTTATTGAACGCGTGGCGCACTTCAGCCACGGTACGGTTACGGTTGTCGCTCAGGCATTCAACCATTACGGCTGAACCGCCAGGACCGTAACCTTCATAAATGATGGTTTCCATGTTCGCGTCTTCATCACCGCCCACGCCACGCGCGATGGCACGGTTCAAAGTGTCGCGCGTCATGTTGTTGGATAACGCTTTATCGATAGCCGCACGCAGACGCGGGTTAGACCCTGCATCGCCGCCGCCCAGACGGGCAGCCGTGACCAGCTCGCGAATAATCTTGGTGAAAATTTTACCGCGCTTGGCATCCTGTGCCGCTTTGCGGTGTTTCGTGTTGGCCCACTTACTATGACCTGCCATAACAATCTCCAAAAGCGCCTTTTTCAGGCGGCATCAATTACAAACTCTTCAATCGCCTGCCGGTTGCTCCACGATTTGGTCATGGCCGCCGCCGATTTGGCGTCAACCCACTTCCAGTCCAGATGCTCCGTAATGGTTATCTGGCGCTCATGGGGCAGCGCAAGGCAGAACCAGGATTCCGTATTACGCATGATTCCCGGCTCGTAGCGATGACGCAAATGAGCAAAAATCTCAAACTCCACACAACGCTGACAGTCGATTAAGGCCAGCTGTTCTTGAACAGCATCAATATCGACCTCTTCCTTTACTTCGCGAAGTGCGGCATGCAGCGCGCTTTCCCCCTCTTCCAGGCTGCCGGTAACCGACTGCCAGAAGTCAGGATCGTCACGCCGCTGAAGCATCAGCACCCGTCCGGTATCTTGGGCAAAAATCACGACCAGTACCGAAACGGGACGCTTATACACTTTATCCTTTACGCTGCCTCTTTGTTGGCTGCCTTCATTCTTCCCATTCACACAGTTATCTATGCTCATGGGAATTCACGCAGTTGCCGCCTCGACGCAACGTGAATGATTGCGTGTATGCAGGCCATGTTATTCTTTCTCGGCCTTTTTAATGACCGCAACGCCCAGCTCGGCCAGCGCCTGCGGGTTAGCAAAGCTTGGCGCTTCGGTCATCAGACACGCCGCGGCGGTGGTTTTCGGGAACGCGATAACATCACGGATGTTGTCGGTACCGGTCAGCAGCATGGTCAGACGGTCCAGACCAAACGCCAGGCCCGCGTGCGGAGGCGTGCCGTATTTCAGCGCGTCTAACAGGAAGCCGAACTTCTCGCGCTGATCTTCTTCATTAATACCGAGAATGCCGAACACGGTCTGCTGCATCTGGCCGTTGTGGATACGTACGGAACCGCCGCCCACTTCGTAACCGTTGATCACCATGTCGTAGGCGTTAGCCACGGCAGATTCCGGGTCTGCTGCCAGCTGTTCAGGCGTCATGTCTTTTGGCGCGGTGAACGGGTGGTGCATCGCGGTCAGGCCACCTTCGCCGTCGTCTTCGAACATTGGGAAGTCGATAACCCACAGCGGCGCCCACGCGCTTTCGTTGGTGATCTTCAGATCCTTACCAACTTTCAGGCGCAGTGCGCCCAGCGCGTCGGCAACCACTTTCTTGCTGTCCGCGCCGAAGAAGATCATATCGCCGTCGGCAGCGCCGGTGCGGGTCATGATTTCTTCAACGATTTCGGCGTTCAGGAACTTGGCAACCGGGCTGGTAATGCCTTCAATGCCTTTAGCGCGCTCGTTGACTTTGATATAAGCCAGACCTTTCGCGCCGTAAATTTCAATGAACTTGCCGTATTCGTCAATCTGTTTGCGGCTTAACTGTGCGCCACCCGGCACACGCAGTGCGGCAACGCGGCCTTTGGCATCGTTAGCCGGGCCGGAGAAGACTTTAAACTCTACGTCTTTCACCAGGTCAGCAACGTCCACCAGCTCCATTGGGTTACGCAGGTCTGGTTTATCAGAACCGTAGCGGCGCTCGGCTTCGGCAAAGGTCATTACCGGGAAGTCGCCCAGGTCAACGTTCTGTACGTCCAGCCACAGATCGCGCACCAGTTTTTCCATCACTTCGCGCACCTGTGGTGCGGTCATGAAGGAGGTTTCGACGTCGATCTGGGTGAATTCCGGCTGGCGATCGGCGCGAAGGTCTTCGTCACGGAAGCATTTTACGATCTGATAGTAGCGGTCGAAGCCGGACATCATCAGCAGCTGTTTGAACAGCTGAGGAGACTGCGGCAGCGCGTAGAATTTGCCTTTATGAACGCGGCTCGGCACCAGGTAATCGCGCGCACCTTCCGGCGTGGCTTTGGTAAGCATTGGGGTTTCGATATCGAGGAAACCGTGGTCATCCATAAAGCGGCGCACGAAGCTGGTGATTTTGGCGCGTTTTTTCAGGCGGTTTGCCATCTCGGGGCGACGCAGATCCAGGTAGCGGAACTTCAGGCGCGCCTCTTCGGTATTAACGTGGTTGGAGTCGAGCGGCAAAGATTCTGAACGGTTGATGATGGTCAGATCGGTCGCAAACACTTCCACGGCGCCGGTTGCCATATCTTTGTTGATGTTTTTCTCATCACGCGGACGTACGGTGCCCGTGATTTGAATGCAGAACTCATTACGCAGTTCGGAGGCAAGCTGGAACGCGTCCTGACGGTCCGGGTCGAAAAACACCTGCACGATGCCTTCGCGATCGCGCATATCAATAAAGATAAGGCTACCGAGGTCACGACGACGATTGACCCAACCACACAGCGTTACTTGTTGTCCCACATGGGATTGATTGAGCTGCCCGCAATATACTGTACGCATGAGATATCCCTTAAATTAGCCGCGCACCGTCCACATCCTGCAACGGCGGCCACTATTTTTGTATGCATCGTTTGGATGAAAAAAGGGGGCTATTATAATGGAAATTCTCTCCGGCGATAACCCCGATGCGACGCTCTGAAAGCTTTCAACGCCTCTTGTTTCGCCAAAACTCACAAAAATTAACAAAAATAGTAAACTGTGCAACGCGGCTTCCGTCGTAAGGTATTCGCCGCAAACCAATTTTGAACCGGAGTCACGCCATGCTCGAACTGAATTCTTCCCGCACCGCCCTGGTCGTTATCGATCTTCAGGAAGGTATCCTGCCGTTTGCCGGCGGCCCGCATACCGCGCAGGATGTGGTGACCCGCTCGGCTCAGCTAGCTGATAAATTCCGCGCCAACGGCTCGCCGGTTGTCATGGTCCGCGTCGGCTGGTCAAAAGACTTTGCCGAAGCGCTCAAACAGCCGGTAGACGCACAGGCCCCCGCCCACGCACTGCCGGACAACTGGTGGATTTACCCGCCAGCGCTCGGCAAGCAGGACAGCGACATTGAGGTCACCAAACGCCAGTGGGGCGCGTTTTACGGCACGGATCTTGAGCTGCAGCTTCGCCGTCGCGGCATCGACACCATCGTGCTGTGCGGTATCTCCACCAACATCGGCGTGGAATCCACCGCCCGCAACGCGTGGGAACTGGGCTTCAACCTGGTGATTGCCGAAGACGCGTGCAGTGCCGCAAGCGCCGACCAGCACCAGGGCAGCATGACCAATATCTTCCCGCGTATTGGCCGCGTGCGCAGCACGGAAGAAATTATCTCTGCGCTTTAATAATTTTACGTCGTCTACCCTATATCATTCGAGTTGTGGGTAGGCGGCTAGGGAGTGAACCCCCAGTCACTTACTTAAGTAAGTGACTGGGGTAAGGGAGTGTAGCCAACACCCCTACAGCTTGAAGGATGACGGGTAGGATGATTTACGTTGGTCTTCCCCAGTGGTCGCATCCTAAGTGGGTGCGGCTGGGGATAACTTCTCTGGAAGATTACGCTCGCCACTTTAACTGTGTGGAAGGCAACACGACGCTCTACGCCCTGCCAAAGGCGGAAACCGTGCTGCGCTGGCATGAACAAACCAGCGACGAATTCCGCTTTTGCTTTAAGTTTCCGGCAACGATTTCGCACCAGGCCGCCCTGCGCCAGTGCGGCGATCTGACCATCGAGTTTTTTGACCGCCTGTCGCCGCTTGCCGGACGAATAGGTCAATATTGGCTCCAGCTTCCGGCAACGTTCGGTCCGGCAGATTTACCCGCCCTGTGGGGTTTTCTTGACGCATTGCCGAAGGATTTTACCTACGGAGTTGAAGTCCGCCATCAGTCGTTCTTCGATAAAAGCCCCGACGAACAGGCGCTAAACCGCGGCCTGCACGAGCGCGGCGTAAACCGCGCGATTCTTGACAGCCGCCCGGTTCACAGCGCGATGCCGCACAGCGAGGCGATACGCGAAGCACAACGCAAAAAGCCCAGGGTACCGGTTCACGCCGTGCTCACCGCCGCCAACCCGCTGGTGAGATTTATCGGCAGCGACGACATGACCACAAACCTCGAGCTTTTCGGCGTGTGGCTGAAAACCCTGCCGAAATGGGAAGAAAAATCCACGCCGTATCTTTTCCTGCATACGCCGGATATCGGGCACGTCAACGAGCTGGTTCATACCCTGTGGCCGGGCCTGCAGAACGCTTTTCCCGGCATCGGCGACGAGCCTGCCATCCCCCAGCAAAACTCCCTTTTTTAGGGATAGCGACATCCTACCGTTTGCGCTGCTATCATAGCGCCGCAAAATCTATCCTTTAAGGAAGTGAGTATGGTAAGCGCGCTCTACGCCGTGCTGGGTGCAATGCTCCTGATTAAGTTTTCGTTTGATGTTGTGCGTATGCGTTTGCAATACCGTGTCTCCTATGGCGACGGCGGTTTTACCGAACTCCAGAGCGCTATCCGCATTCACGGCAACGCGGTGGAATACATTCCCATCGCCCTGCTGCTGCTGTTGCTGATGGAGATGAATGGCGCTGAAACGTGGATGGTGCACGTCTGCGGTATTTTGCTGATCGTAGGCCGCCTGATGCATTACTACGGTTTTCATCACCGTTTGATTCGCTGGCGTCGCTCCGGCATGAGCGCCACGTGGAGCTCGCTGTTGCTAATGGTGCTGGCTAACCTGTGGTATATGCCGTGGGAGTTGGTTTTCTCGCTGCATTAACGCAAAATACGCCACTTTGAATTTTCGGATTAAAGTTATGTCTGACCGCGATATGTTGTTTTCCGCCCCCATCGCCCAGCTTGGCGACTGGACCTTTGATGAACGCGTGGCCGAAGTTTTCCCGGACATGATCCAACGATCGGTGCCGGGCTACTCCAACATCATCTCGATGATTGGCATGCTGGCCGAGCGCTTCGTCATGCCTGGCAGCCAGGTTTACGATCTTGGCTGCTCGCTGGGCGCGGCAACACTTTCGGTACGCCGTAACATCCAGCACGACGGCTGCAAAATCATCGCCGTGGACAACTCCCCGGCCATGGTTGAGCGCTGCCGTCGCCATATCAACGCGTTCAAGGCGCAGACCCCGGTTGAGGTGATTGAGGGCGATATCCGCGATATCGTCATTGAAAACGCCTCAATGGTGGTGCTGAACTTTACGCTGCAGTTCCTCGAGCCGGTTGACCGCCAGCTGCTGCTGGAAAAGATCTATCAAGGTCTGAACCCGGGCGGCGCGCTGGTGCTGTCCGAAAAATTCAGCTTTGAAGACGCTGAGGTCGGCGAACTGCTGTTCAACATGCATCACGACTTTAAGCGCGCCAACGGCTACAGCGAGCTAGAAATCAGTCAGAAGCGCAGCATGCTGGAAAACGTCATGCTCACCGACTCCGTAGAAACCCATAAAAAACGCCTCAAGCAAGCCGGCTTCGATCACGCAGAACTGTGGTTCCAGTGCTTTAACTTTGGCTCTTTAGTTGCGCTGAAATCAGGAACCCCAGCATGATCGACTTTGGAAATTTTTATCAGCTTATCGCCAAAAGCCCGCTTGCCCCGTGGCTGGAAACCCTGCCTGCGCAGATCGCTACCTGGCAGCGTGAAAACCTGCACGGCCAGTTCAAGCACTGGTATAACTCGGTCGAATACCTGCCGGCGCTCACGCCGCATCGTCTTGACCTGCTGCACAGCGTCACCGCTGAATCTTTGGCTCCGCTCAGCGACGGCCAGCGTTTAGGCATCGAAAAACTGCTGCGCAACCTGATGCCGTGGCGCAAAGGCCCGTACTCATTGTACGGCGTGGACATCGACACCGAATGGCGTTCCGACCTGAAATGGGATCGCGTGCTGCCGCATATTTCCCCGCTTGCCGGTCGCACTATTCTCGACGTCGGCTGCGGCAGCGGCTATCACCTGTGGCGCATGATTGGCGCGGGCGCGCATCTGGCGGTAGGTATCGACCCGATGCAGCTGTTCGTCTGCCAGTTCGAAGCCGTTCGCAAGCTGTTGGGCAACGACCAGCGTGCCCACGTGCTGCCGCTGGGCATCGAACAGCTTCCGGAGCTGAACATCTTTGATACCGTCTTCTCGATGGGCGTGCTCTACCACCGTCGCTCGCCGCTCGATCATCTCTGGCAGCTAAAAAACCAGCTGGCCAAAGAAGGCGAACTGGTGTTGGAAACCCTGGTGGTGGAAGGCGATGAGAATACCGTGCTGGTGCCGGGGGAGCGTTACGCGCAGATGCGCAACGTCTATTACATTCCGTCAGCGCTGGCGCTGAAAAACTGGCTGGAAAAATGCGGCTTTGTGGACGTGCGCATCGTCGATCATTGCTACACCACAAGCGAAGAACAGCGTCGTACAAGCTGGCTGACGACCGAATCGCTGGCGGATTTCCTCGACCCGAACGATCCATCCAAAACTATCGAAGGCTACCCTGCCCCGCTGCGCGCCGTGCTCGTCGCGCGTAAGCCTTAAGTAAAATCGTAAAAAAAACAAAGGCCGCAATTGCGGCCTTCTTTATATCTACTTCACTACTTTTTGGTCGGCTGAGGTTTTTTCTCAGGGGTATTTTTTGACTTGCTTGGCTCGTCTTTCTTAACCGTCAAAACAGAGTAATTCGACATAAAATTCACCTTAATTTGCCACGTGAGTAGTAAGTATAGGCGAGCAATGATTTAGTGCTGGGAATATTTCATTAGAAACTACCGCTTCGCTTACGGCGGGGATAAAAAAAGCCCCGATAAAACACCGGGGCCTGGTACTAGCAAACATCATATTGGGCGACATGATGCGCGGTTAAAAACGGTTTCCGTCAGGCTGCGTTTTTGCAGCAGCCAGCACGGCTTTCATTGCCGCTACCACGTCAGCATCCACGCAGTAGCGATTAAACTCATCGGCTTCGGCATCCGCGCTCATCGAAACGCCCGCTTTGCGGTAGCGCATTAAAGAAGCTACGGACTGCCCGGCGGAGCTGTGAACCTCATCAATCCCGGATTCAACAAACTTTTGCAGGTTGCTTAAGCGCACCCCGGCACCCGCCATAATGATTGGAGCGCGGGAATGTCCTTTTAGTTCCCTAAGCAGTGAAAGTCCTAATTCAGCATTCTGCTGCTGGCCGGAAGTAAGGATGCGCGCAACCCCCAAATCCGCGAGCTGCTCTAAAGCCTGCGTCGGGTTGTGGCACATATCGAACGCACGATGGAACGTAACGGCCATGCCCCGGCCTGCGTCCATCACCTGCGCCATGCGCTTCATGTCGATGTGCCCTTCCTCATCCAGCATGCCGATTACCAGCCCCGGATAGCCCAGATCGCGCACATACGCGATATCTTCGAGCATGGTTTCGAACTCGCGCTCCGAATAGCAAAAATCGCCGCCGCGCGGGCGAATAATAGGATGAACGGGAATCGACACCAGCTGCTTCACCTTTCGCAGCACGCCCGCTGAAGGCGTAAGACCGCCTTCTTTAGGCGCTGCGCATAGCTCAATTCGATCTGCTCCGGCCTGTTCTGCCGTCAGGGCACAGTCGATGCCGTAGCAGCATATTTCCAGCTTAGCCATTGATAACTCCTTAAAAATTCTTAAGCATTGCGATTGTATCAGGGGGGAAGGATGCTACTCTGAAACGACGCTCATAAGGGGTAACCTATCATGGCATTCAATTTCGATGAAGGCATCGACCGACGTCACAGCGACAGCGTGAAATGGAACAAATATGGTAACGAGGTGCTACCTATGTGGGTGGCAGATATGGATTTCCGCTCGCCGCCCTGCATTCTGGAGGCGCTCCACAGGCGGGTTGAGCACGGCGTGTTCGGCTACGGCAATCACCCGGACGAGCTTATCGACGTGGTGGTCGAGCGCATGGCTAGCCGCTATCAGTGGCAAATCAAACCAGAGTGGATAGTCATCCTGCCGGGCGTAGTCGCCGGGCTGAACCTCAGCGTTCGCGCCTTTACCGAAGCCGATGAGGCAACGATTGCCCCCACGCCTATCTATCCACCGTTCAAAAAATCCTCAGCGTTCGCGCAGCGCCCGCAGCTCAACGCCCCCCTGCGGCTCGAGAGCAACCGCTGGGTAATCGACCTCCCCGCGCTTACACCGCAGCTTACCGGCAAAGAAAAGCTGCTGATGCTCTGCAACCCGCAGAACCCCGGCGGCACGGTTTATCGCCGCGACGAGCTGGAACAGCAGCTGGCGTTTGCCCAGCGCCACGATTTGATTGTCTGCTCCGATGAAATTCACTGCGACCTGCTGCTGGAGCCGGGCGCTACGCACATTCCTTTCGCCACGCTCGGGGCCGATGCGGAACAGCGATCCGTCACCCTGCTTTCCCCGTCCAAAACCTTCAACATTGCCGGTCTTGGCGCGTCGCTTGCCATTATTCCCAATCCGGAACTGCGCAAACGCTTTAACAAAACGCGCGACGGTATCGTGCCCAGCGTGGACGTGCTGGCCCTGACCGCCGCAACCGCCGCCTGGCGCGACGGCGAGCCATGGCTACAGGCGCTGCTGCCGTATCTGCGTCGCAACCGCGACAGGTTAGTTACCGCCGTTAACGACATTCCGGGGCTTAAGATGACCGCGCCGGAGGCCACCTATCTGGGCTGGGTGGACGCAAGCGGCCTGGCCGTCGAAAACCCGACGCTGTTCTTCCAGAAAGCGGGCCTCGGATTCTCGCCGGGTGCCGATTTTGGCGACGGAAAATTCGTGCGGATAAACTTCGGCTGTACGTCAGCAACGCTCGATGAGGCTATCGGGCGCATGAGGGCGGCGGTGAGCTCGCTCTAATGCCGCCACGGGGTTATGCCTGCTCGCTGGCAACGATGTCTTCAATACTCCAGGGATGGAATTTGATGGTTACCCTGCCGTCCGTCACCGCAAGCGTTGGGTTCGGCAGACGTTCACGCTCCCCTTTCGGCGAGCTGGTTTTCACCGAAATCCCCGTCTGGCGCAAACCAGCGTCGGACAACAAATCCAGCGCGCGGGCATTCAGCGTCTGCGGGTCGCCCGGCAGCACAATTTCAATATGCTCCCAGCCTTCGTGCGGATAGCGCTTCTCGCCCGGCCACGGTAGTTCGACAATCCTGAACTTCCAGTGTTCGACGCAGACCGGTTCGTCGAGCCGGAACAGGCAAATCGGCCGATCGTTGATGATATTATCCGACAGCAGCGTGCCGCATTTTTCAAGGCCCGCGCGCCAGCGTTCCGCCGTCGTATTCTGGTGGCAGCGCAGGGAAATGTGATCGGCATCAAGCGCTGCGATCTCCAGATCCAGGCGCGTGGCAAGTTCTGTTAACGCTTTTGTAAAACGCGGGAGATCCGCTGAAATATCATTCAGTTCTGCAACCGTCTGCCAGTTAGCCATGGGGCATCCTCTAAAATCGCGATGGGCGCTAATCTACCTTTTTCTTCCCGCATCACCAACCTCCCGGCGGGCCGCCTGACGCTGAATGGTTATTCACTATACCGTTGATATTAGTTCAGGGCGCGCGGGCCAAGGCTTTTGCTGACGAGGGCGGTTAAATAAAGTTATACTTACGCCCTTATTTAATCCCCCACGATACGGCTGCTGTAACGTCATAGCGGCCCTAGCAAAATGTAAGGTATCCCGGTGAATATTCAGGCTCTTCTCTCAGATAAAGTCAGTCAGGCGATGGTTGCTGCAGGCGCGCCTGCAGATTGCGAACCGCAGGTTCGTCAGTCAGCCAAAGTCCAGTTCGGCGACTATCAGGCCAATGGCGTGATGTCCGTTGCTAAAACGCTGGGCAAGCCGCCACGACAAGTCGCAGAGTCCGTTATCGCCAATCTGGACCTGACAGGGATTGCCAGCAAGGTTGAAATCGCCGGTCCTGGCTTCATCAATATCTTCCTCGACCCGCTGTTCCTCGCTAAAAACGTCGATGCCGCCGTCGCTTCCGACCGCGTTGGCGTGAACACCGTTGCGCCGCAGACCATCGTTGTCGATTACTCAGCGCCAAACGTGGCCAAAGAGATGCACGTCGGCCACATCCGCTCCACCATTATTGGTGACGCGGCGGTGCGCACGCTGGAATTCCTCGGCCATAAGGTTATCCGCGCCAACCACGTGGGCGACTGGGGCACGCAGTTCGGCATGTTGATCGCTTATCTGGAAAAGCAGCAGCAGGAAAACGCCGGTGAAATGGCGCTGGCCGACCTCGAAGAGTTCTACCGCGCCGCCAAGAAACACTACGACGAAGACGCCGAGTTTGCCGAGCGCGCGCGCGGCTACGTGGTAAAACTGCAGGGCGGCGACGAATACTGCCGCGAAATGTGGCGCAAGCTGGTCGACATCACCATGACCCAGAACCAGCAGACCTATAACCGTCTTAACGTCACGCTGACCCGCGACGACGTGATGGGCGAAAGCCTTTATAACCCTATGCTTCCGGGCATCGTAGCCGATCTCAAAGCGAAAGGCCTGGCGGTCGAGAGCGAAGGCGCAACCGTGGTGTTCCTGGACGAGTTCAAGAACAAAGACGGCGACCCGATGGGCGTTATCATCCAGAAAAAAGATGGCGGCTATCTCTACACCACCACCGACATCGCCTGCGCGAAATATCGTTACGAAACCCTGCACGCAGATCGCGTCCTGTACTTCATCGACTCCCGCCAGCACCAGCACCTGATGCAGGCGTGGACCATCGTGCGTAAAGCCGGTTACGTTCCGGAATCTGTAACGCTCGAACACCAGATGTTTGGCATGATGCTGGGCAAAGACGGCAAGCCGTTCAAAACCCGCTCCGGCGGCACGGTCAAGCTGACCGACCTGCTGGACGAAGCGATGGAACGCGCCCGCAGCCTGGTGGCGCAGAAAAATCCTGACATGCCGGCAGACGAGCTGGAGCAGCTTGCAAAATCCGTCGGCATCGGCGCGGTAAAATACGCCGACCTGTCGAAAAGCCGCACCACCGACTACATCTTCGACTGGGACAACATGCTCGCCTTCGAAGGCAATACCGCGCCGTACATGCAGTATGCCTACACCCGCGTGCTTTCCGTCTTCCGCAAAGCGGCTATCGACGAGGCCGAGCTGCTGAAGTCACCGGTGGTCATCACCGAAGATCGCGAAGCCCAGCTTGCCGCGCGCCTGCTGCAGTTTGAAGAAACGCTGAACGTGGTCGCCCGCGACGGCACGCCGCACGTAATGTGTTCCTACCTGTACGATCTTGCAGGCCTGTTCTCCGGCTTCTACGAGCACTGCCCGATCCTCACCGCCGACAGCGAAGAGGCCCGCAACAGCCGCCTGAAGCTGGCGCTGCTGACCGCGAAAACCCTGAAGCTGGGTCTGGATACCCTGGGTATCGAAACCGTAGAACGTATGTAATTTCAACGGGGGGCGCCCGCTCCCCGCTTTTTTACCGCTCGAAAAACCGCCCCCTTAAACCTTCCCCAGACTTTCAATTTTGTTCAGTATCAATTAAGCATCAATTAAATTACCTCCTTTGAGGTAGTTATGCTGAAAATCCCTATAATAATTAAGTCATTAATTTGACAACTAATAAGAAATTATCCGCGTTGATTTTTTTCTAAGGGATTATCTATGAGTAAATCAAACCGTTCTGCCGGGCGACGTTATGCCTGGCTCTGGGTGCTGCTGGCGGGGGCCGTGCTGGGCGCGGTCCTGCTGGCCGGGGGCGCTACGGTGATGCACAAAACCAGCGACACCGAATTCTGCGTTTCCTGCCACTCCATGAGCCAGCCGCTGGCGGAATATCAGGGCAGCGTTCACTTCCAGAACCCGAAAGGCATTCGCGCCGAGTGCGCCGACTGCCACGTTCCCCACGAGCCGGTGGATTATCTGACCACCAAGGTGATGGCAATAAAAGACATCTGGGGCGAAATGACCGGCAAAATCGACACCCCGGAAAAATACGACGCCCACAAGCTGGCGATGGCCCAGAGCGTCTGGGACACCATGAAGAAAAACGACTCAGCAACCTGCCGCTCCTGCCACAGCTACGAGGCGATGGACGTGCTGGCCCAGCGCCCGGAAGCGCGTCATGAACATCCCGTCGCCATCAAAAAGGGTGAAACCTGCATCGACTGCCACAAGGGCGTCGCCCACATTCTGCCGGACATGAGCCAGCTCTCCGCCGCGGGCGCGAACGAACTTTCCGCCGCCGCCGCAAAATTGCCGGAAAGCGCGAGCGAGGCCTGGTCTATCGCCACCCAGCCGTTCTGGCTTACTCCGGACAGCAAGCAGCATAACGCCGGTAACCTGATGCCCGGCACCGAAGCGAAAATCCTCAAACGCGACAACGGCATGATCCTCGCCGAAGTTAACGGCTGGCAGCAGGACGGCGTGAGCGAAGTGTTTTACGCCGCCGCCGGTAAACGCATTCTGAGCGTGCTGCTCGGCGAAGACGCCCGCCAGCAGGTCAAACGCCTGAGCGATTTCACCGACCCGGAAACCAAACTGGTCTGGCATCAGACCGCGCTGCAGGTCTGGCTGCCCGCGGGCCAGCTTATCGACAACCAGCAGAAAATCTGGGATTACGCCGCCTCGATGATGTCCGCCAACTGCACCGGCTGCCACGGCCTGACCGCGCTCGACCGCTTTAACGCCAACCAGTGGATCGGCGTTATTAAAGGTATGGCACCGCGCACCTCTCTCAGTCAGGAACAGCTGCGCATACTCACCCGCTACGTTCAGCAGCACGCCAGCGACATGCCGGCCACCACCAACAGCAGCAAGGAGGCACAACAATGAAAACTCATCGCGAAACGATGCAGTTAAGCCGACGCCGTTTTCTGACCGGAGCCGCAGCGCTTGGCGGCGTCTCTCTGCTGGGCTGCCTGTGGCCCCGTTCGGTGCTCGCCGAGGCCGTAAGCCAGGCGCTGCCGCAGTTTGTTGCCCTGCGTCAGGCGCAGAAAGGCATCCTGACCGGTGCCCATTGGGGCGCTTTCGAAGCCATCGTCCGTGACGGCAAAATGGTCGAAACCCGCCCGGTGCAGGACGATCCTTTCCCTAACGAACTCATCAGCATGGCCCCGCATCAGGTACACGCGCCTAACCGCGTGAAGTACCCGATGGTGCGTAAAAGCTGGCTGGAAGGCGGCGCGCAAAACTGCCGCCCTGAGCTACGCGGCCGCGACGAGTGGGTTCGCGTTAGCTGGGACAAAGCGCTCACGCTTGTCAGCGATGAAATTCGCCGCTTGCAGAGCGAACACGGCCCGCAGTCCATTTACGCCGGTTCCTACGGCTGGAAAAGCGTCGGCATGCTGCACAACAGCCGCACCCTGCTCCAACGCATGATGAACCTGTCAGGGGGCTTCTTGGGCTACGCCGGGGACTACTCCACCGGTGCAGCCCAGGTGATCATGTCCCACGTCATGGGGTCGATGGAGGTCTACGAACAGCAAACCGCCTGGCCAAACGTGCTTGAGCACAGCCAGCTGGTCGTGCTGTGGGGCTGCAACCCGATGGTCACGCTGAGAAACAGCTGGAACGTGCCGGACCACGTCGGCCAGGCGGGCTTTGAAGCGCTGAAGAAAAAAGGCGTGCGCGTTATCAGCATCGACCCGGTCAAAAGCGACACCACCGAATACCTCAACGCCGAATGGCTTGCCCCGCATCCGTACACCGACAGCGCCATGCTGGTGGGCATCGCCCATACCCTGCTGGTGGAAAAGCTGCATAACCCGGACTTCCTGAAAACCTACACGGTTGGCGCAGACAAATTCATCGCCTACCTCAACGGCGAGCAGGATGGCGTGGTGAAAGACGCCGACTGGGCGGCGGCCATCAGCGGCGTGGACGCCGAAGCGCTGCGCCAGCTGGCTCGCGACATGGCGAAGAACCGCACCATGATCATGGGCGGCTGGGGCATCCAGCGCCAGCACCACGGCGAACAGCTTCACTGGCTGCTGGTGACGGTAGCGGCAATGCTAGGCCAGATTGGCCTGCCCGGCGGCGGCTTCGGCTTCAGCTACCACTACTCTTCCGGCGGCAGCCCAACGGCGCGCGGCGGCATCCTGGCGGGGATTTCCGCCGGCAACTCGCCGAAGAACAGCCCAACGCCGATCCCCGTCGCGCGCATTGCCGAATGCCTGGCAAACCCGGGTAAAACCATCGACTTTAACGGCGCGAAGGTCACCTATCCCGATGTGAAAATGGTCTACGTCGCCGGGGGTAACACCTTCCACCAGCATCAGGACACCAACAGCCTGATCAAAGCCTGGCAGCACCCGGAAACCATCGTGGTCAACGAGCCGTACTGGACCGCCACCGCGAAGTATGCCGACATCGTGCTGCCCGCCACCACCAGCTACGAGCGCAACGATCTGGAGATGGGCGGCGACTATTCCCAGCTCTACGTCTTCCCTATGCACCAGTGCGTTCCGCCACAGCACGAGTCGCGCAGCGATTTTGATATTTTCGCGGGGCTTGCGGCCAAGCTCGACGTGCAGGAAGCCTTTACCGAAGGTAAAGACGAGATGCAGTGGCTCAAGGGGATGTACGACGACATGAAGGCGCAGGCGCGCAACGCCCGCGTCGCGCTGCCGCCGTTCGATATGTTCTGGGCGTCGAATAACTACGTGCGCTTCCCTGTGCCGGAAGAAAACAGGCAGTGGGTGCGTTTTGCTGACTTCCGCGAAAACCCGCTGCTCAACCCGCTGGGCACGCCGTCCGGTAAAATCGAAATCTACTCGGAGACGGTAGCGAAAATGGGCTACGCCGACTGCCCGGGCCTGCCGGGCTGGCTGCCGCCGCACGAGTGGTACAAAGGGCCGGAGGCGAGCAAATATCCGCTGTCGCTCAACACCGCGCACCCGATAAACCGCCTGCACTCCCAGTTGGACAACACGCCGCTGCGTGAGAAATACGCGGTAGCCGATCGCGAAGCCATCTGGGTACACCCGCAGGACGCCAAAGCGCGCGGCATTAATAACGGCGAGCTGGTGCGGGCGTTTAACGATCGCGGCCAGATTCTGGTTGGGGCGGTGGTGACCGAACGGGTACGTCCGGGCGTCGTGCGCATCAGCGAAGGCGCGTGGTTCGATCCGGCGGATCCGCACCAGCCGGGTTCGCTGTGTAAAAACGGCAACGTCAACTGCCTGACCTTTGATATCGGCTCGTCAAGCCTGGCGCAGGGCAACTGCGGCCAGATGGCGCAGCTGGAGATTGAGAAGTACGAGGGTCCGGTGCTGAAAAACACCGCTCACGCGGTGCCGGCGGGCGCTTAAGCAGGCCGAATGCCGGGTGGCGCAATGCTTACCCGGCATCCGCAGTCGCTATGTAAATGTCGGGCGGCGGCTAACGCTTACCCGGCCTACGCATGCGCCATCCGCCTTTTACCACTCTAACCCCCCGGTTTGCAGCTCGGAATTAACGAATAATCCCCCGCGCCGAGCGCGCAAAAAACCAGTCAAATAATGCCATCACCGGCAGATCGCTCGCCGTCTGCCCCAGCGCATGCTTTACCTCTTCTATCGCCCGCGACTGGTGATAGAGCATTTCGTAAAACGTATGGATCAGCTCCTGCTGGTATTTTTCCATCGCCAGAAAAACGTTCGATTCCGCATAAACCCCAACGGGCACCGCCCGATTACCCGCGGCCATCACAAACGGCGGCACGTCCTGCACCACCGCCGACTGGTCGGCGATATGGACGTTCGCCCCCAGCACGCAAAACTGGTGGATGGCGCACATATAGCCAATCTTCGCCCGGTCGTTCATCTCCACATGTCCGGCCAGCCCGCTGTTATCGCCAATCTGCGTGCCGTTTCCCACGACGCAGTCATGGCCGATATGCACGCCGTTCAAAAACCGGTTGTCGTCACCCACGGTGGTTTCGCTCCTGCCCTGAACCGTGCCGCGATGAAGCGTGGCATTTTTCCCGACCTGGTTGCGGTCGCCCACAACGAGGCGAGTCGGCTCGTTGGCGTACTTGAGATCCTGGTTTACTTCGCCAATAGAGGCAAACTGGCCGAAGCTATTGTTGCAGCCGATTGTGGTGAGGCCGTTGACCACCGAATGGGAACCGATAACCGTCCCCTCACCGATAACCACGCCTGCGGAAATCACGCAAAAAGGGCCAATCGAAACGTGCGCGCCGAGGACGACGCCGGGTGCCACCACGCTATTGCGGGCGACCCGAGCTAACGGGGAAATGGGCATCAAATTATCCTGAAGAAGGTACGAAAAGAGAGGAAATAACCGGGAAGGGGCTTATCGACTGGGGCCAGCATAGAGAAATGAGGGCGGTATTACGCCTAATATATTTTCTTTATTTTTTGAACTTAACGACGAAGGATGGATGTCGGATGAGACTGGTGAATGTCGGGTGGCGCTTACGCTTACCCGACCTACATGAGTTAGGTTTTGTAGGGTGGATAAGCGCAGCGCCATCCACCACAACGCATACAGATTTGTAGGGTGGATAAGCGATAGCGCCATCCACCACAACGCATACAGATTTGTAGGGTGGATAAGCGCAGCTCAATCCACCACAACGCATACAGATTTGTAGGGTGGATAAGCCATAGCGCCATCCACCGCAACGCTTACAGATTTGTAGGGTGGATAAGCGCAGCGCCATCTACCACAACGCATACAGATTTGTAGGGTGGATAAGCGATAGCGCCATCCACCATAACGCTTACAGTTTTGTAGGGTGGATAAGCGATAGCGCCATCCACCATAACGCTTACAGATAAATCCGCAGATACTCACCCAGGCAAAGAATCGCCATGGCCTGGCCGTACGGCATGGAGGTCAGCGGGATCTGGCGATAGAAATCCAGATCGCTGCCCATGCCGGTACCGAACGACACCTGCAGCAGCTCGCCTTCCGGGGAGATATTTTTCACAATCCCCTTCATGGCCTTCTCCGCCACCGGCGCGTAATCCTTGCTGATATAGCGCTTGCGGATGCCTTTCAGAATCCCGTACGCAAAGCCTGCCGTGGCAGAAGCCTCCAGATAGGACTTCGGATCGTCAAGCAGCGTATGCCACAGCCCGCTGTCGTCCTGGCATTTCGCCAGCGCCGCCACCTGATTCTCCAGCACCTGCACCAGATAACGGCGCACCGCGTTGTTCTCCGGCAAATCGACCAGCTCCAGGAAATCAGGAATCACGATGGTCAGCCAGCTGTTGCCGCGCGCCCAGCGGGCGTTGGCGAAGTTGTGGTTGCCTTCGTAGTTCCAGCCGTGGAACCACAGCCCGGTTTCTCTGTCCATCAGGTTCTGCACGTGCAGCAGGAACTGGTAGGTAGCCTCTTCCACATACTCCGGGCGGTTTAGCAGCTTGCCGATTTTCGCCAGCGGCAGCACGGTCATCATCAGCGTGTCGTCCCACATCTGCTGGTGGTTCTCTTCCGCCAGCGTAATGTGCTGCATACCGCCGTGCTCGGTGCGCGGCATCTCGTACATCGCCCACTCTGCCCAGCTTTCCAGCCACGGCAGATAAGACGGATCGCGCGTCTCTTCGTAGCGGTAGGCAAGCGTCAGGAACGGCGCCATGGTGTTGACGTTTTTCGTGGTTGCGCCTTCGGCAAAACGGTCGGCAAACCAGCCGTCGATGACCTCGCGCATCTTCTCATCGCCGGTCTGGCGATAATACTGGTACATGCCGTACAGGCCCACGCCGTGGGTCCATTCCCAGCCGGCCCAGCCTTTAGTATCGATAACGCGACCATCGTCCAGGCGCAGCAGGAACTGGCCGGTTTCATCTTTAATGGTTATCAGGTTATCCGTCACCTTATGGATCAGGGTTTTCAGTTCATCCCGGGCAATAAAGCGCTCCGGCTGACACAGCAGCGGGCTGTGCTTGACGGGGTAAATAATCATTAACTTAACCTCTGAGTAGCGTTCGAATTGTCGTTCATTGCTGCCGCCGCTTTTAGCGATGGAGCAGCAGGTTTGTTGTGATTGAGATAACCAATATTGTTGTTACCCCAAAGATTTTCGTAAGGCATGCCCGCCAGCAGCTCAACGGTGGCGCGAGCCTGCGGGGTGATATCCTCCGGCACGGCGCGGTTGGCGATACGCATTTTCGCGGTCTCTTCGCGCAGCACGCTATGCGTTTGCAGGTTGAGCTTAAAGCGCAGAGAGATCAGGAAGCCGCAGGCCAGCACGGCCAGGGTGCCAAAACTTAAAATCATCAGAATGGTATGGCTTACCGCCGCAGGCTGAACCGACTGGCCGGAAACGAACCCGGAGAGCTGCATGACGATGCCCACCAGCATGACCGCGCCCGCCTGTGAAGCCTTGCGGGTCAGGGTCATGATGCCCGCGAAGATGCCCTCACGGCGCTGGCCGGTGATCACCTCGTCCACGTCGGCGATATAGGTATAGATATTCCACGGCACGTAGTTGATGCCGCCGCGACCCAGGCCCGCGATAGCCGATACCAGCAACAGCAGCGAGAAGACGTCGCTGAAGCCCGCATACCACAGCAGCGCGTAGGACAACGAGCTAAGGCCGAACAGCACCACCACCATGCGGTAGGAAGGAGCCGGGCCATATTTAATGCACAGCGGGATCATGCCGATTACGGCGATAAACTGCATGATAGCCATCGTGCCAAGCAGGTTGGACGCCACCGACGCGCTTTGCATCAGCACGAACACCACGTAATAGGTAAACACCGCGTTGAACACGTCCTGCGCGATATAGCCGCCGAGGTACATGCCCAGATGCTGACGGAAGATTTTGATGCGCAGCGTCGAGGTCAGCTCGACGTTCAGACGCTTCATGCTCTGCATAAACGTTAGCTGCTTCTTCTATTCTTCCGCGCGCAGGGCCGCTTCCGTCCACTCTTCACGCGGGCGCTCCCAGGTAAACAGCCAGACCAGGGTCAGCACGATGGCGCAAAGCGTGGCGAAGACCAGGCTCGCATAGAAGAAGGAAACAGCGTTGTCCTTGCCGAAGTGGTTCAGCAGAATCCCCGGCAGGAAGGCGGCAAGAATGGCGGAAAGCTGCGCCATTGAGATACGCGCGCCGGAAAACTTGGTCTTCTGCTTAAAGTCGTCGGTCATTTCCGGCACCAGGGTTTCGTACGGCACCAGGATCATGGTGTAGACCACGTCAAAAATCAGGTAGGTAACCAGGTAGTACCAGTAGCTCATCTCCCCTACCCACATAAAGCTGTAGCTGAAGACCAGCGGGATGCCGAGCAGGATGAAGAACTTACGGCGGCCAAAGCGTTTGCCAAGCCACGTCGAGCCAAAGTTATCGGTCAGGTACCCCATCAGCGGGCTGACAACGGCATCGAGCACCCTCGCCATCGCAAAAATGAAGGTCGCCTCGATAGGCGTAAGTCCGCAAAAGGTCGTGTAGAAGTACAGTAGCCAGGCAGCCGTTAGCGCGGTTGTGCCCGCGCCAAGAAAATCGCCCGACCCATAGGCGAGGTAATTTGCCAGTCCAATCTTACGTGTTTTCATTGCCGTCAACCCCGTTGCTTTTGTTATCGGAGATCGCAAGTCATGGCCCCAAGCGAGCCTGCCGGAATCTTTCACGGTTAAGGTAAAAGCATGACGACCGGGAAACCTTTCCCTTTCTGCCATCCATTGGCGAACACTGGCAAAAATACAAAGAGTCACCGTCTCCGCATCTCGATTTATAAAACAAGGGTTCGTTTTTATCAAAAGAGCGGATTGAAAAATGAGAGATGCAAACGGAAAAGCCGCTACGAGCGTGCGGCTTTTAATCAGTCGCTTAATATATAGGTCGGGTAAGGCGCTGGCCGCCACCCGACTATGCAGCGCTGGACGCACTCATCCCAGCCTCCTCCCCCTGGAGAAGGTGAAAAAGATGTGCTGTGATAAACGTGCGCCAGACGGTCCCCTCGCTCCTTCGGGGAGAGGATTAGGGGGAGGGGGAAACACCATTCATCGGTAGTTCACAATCACCTGATTGCTCTGTACCCGCAGCGGCGGGAAAAGCCTGCCGCCGCCGGGCACTTCCCAGACGAAGCGCAGCGGCTCGGCTGCGTCGACGTTCGTTAGCCCGCGCGTCGTGCCGCTCTGCCCTTCTATCGGCACGCATCGCGTCTGGGAACAGAGCTTAACCAGCAGGCCGCCCGGCGTTGGGCCGTTAAGCTCGTAGCGCCAGGCGACCAGCGTCATCGTGCCGCTGACCGGCTGCGACGGTGCCAGCGCCCGCGACGAAGCCACCACGCCGCGATTGCCAAGCGCTACCCCCATGCCGCTGGCCTGCCAGCTTCCCTCACCGGCGGCCTGGGCAATCCACGGCGCGATAAACAACAGGGCAAGCAGGCGCATTATTTCGCTCCGATGGTTGCGGTCATACGAATATTGCGGTTGTCCGACAGCTCCAGGCTCGAAAGCACCACCAACTGAGGCAGGCTGCGGCGCAGGAAGCGGGACAGCAGCGGACGCAGCGCATGGTTCACCAGCAGCACCGGCGGCGCGCCCAGCATCTCCTGGCGCTGTAGCGCTTCCTGAGTTTGTTCCAGCAGCCGGTCGGCCAGACCCGGCTCGAGGCCGCTGCCGCCCTGCAACGCCTGCAGCAGCAGACGCTCAAGCGCGGTATCCAGCCCGATAACCTGCACCTCGCCCGTGCCGGGGAACCACTGCTGCGTGATGGCGCGTCCTAACGCCACGCGCACAACGGCGGTCAGCTCAGACGGATCGCTCTGAATCGGCGCATGCTCGGCGAGCGTTTCCAGAATGGTGCGCATATCGCGAATCGGCACCTTCTCGGCCAGCAGGTTTTGCAGCACCTTATGCAGCGTGGTCAGCGTAACGACGGCAGGCACCAGGTCTTCGGTAAGCTTCGGCATCTCCTGCGTCACGCGGTCGAGCAGCTGCTGCGCCTCCTGACGCCCGAACAGCTCGGGCGCAAATTGGCCGATAAGATGGTTTAAATGCGTTGCCACCACGGTGCTGGCCTCCACCACGGTAAAGCCCTGAATCTGCGCCTGCTCTTTGAGCGCGCTTTCAATCCAGGTTGCCGCAAGGCCAAAGGCCGGGTCGATGGTTGCCTCGCCGGGCAGCGTGCCTGCGGCGGTGCCGGGGTTAATCGCCAGCCAGCGGCCCGGATAGGCGTCACCGGCGCCGATTTCCACGCCCTTCATCAGAATGCGATAGCGCGCGGGCGGCAGGTCCATATTGTCGCGAATATGCACGACCGGCGGCAGGAAGCCCACGTCCTGGGCGAATTTCTTACGGATGCTGCGGATACGCCCGAGCAGCTCGCCATCCTGCTGGAAATCCACCATCGGGATCAGGCGATAGCCCACCTCCATGCCCAGCGAATCCTCAAGCTGAACATCGTTCCAGGTCGCTTCCACGGCCTGCGGGTTATCGGGCATTTTGACCGGCTGCGGCGCAGCCGGAGCGGTGATCTGGCGGCCACGCATCCACCAGGCGAGTCCCAGAAGGGCTGCGGTAAACAGCAGGAAAACGAAGTTTGGCATCCCCGGCACCATGCCGAGCAGACCGAGCACGCCTGCGCTAAGCAGCATGACGCGCGGATTGTTGAACAGCTGGGTGACCATCTGCTCGCCGACGTCCTGGTCGGTCGCCACGCGGGTCACGATAACGCCCGCCGCGGTAGAAATAACCAGCGCCGGGATCTGCGCGACCAGGCCATCGCCGATGGTCAGCAGCGTATAGCTTTCGGCTGCGGCCCCCACGGCCATATCATGTTGCAGCACGCCGACCAGCAGGCCGCCGACCACGTTAATCACCATGATCATCAGCCCGGCCACGGCGTCGCCGCGCACGAACTTGCTTGCGCCGTCCATAGAACCGTAGAAGTCCGCTTCCTGGGTCACTTCCGAACGGCGCTTTTTCGCTTCGTCTTCGCCAATCAGCCCGGCGTTAAGATCCGCATCAATCGCCATCTGCTTGCCCGGCATCCCGTCCAGCACGAAGCGCGCGCCGACCTCCGCGATACGCCCCGCACCCTTGGTGATAACCATAAAGTTGATGATCACGAGGATGATAAACACCACGATACCGATAGCGAAGTTGCCGCCGACCAGGAAGTGTCCGAAGGCTTCAACCACCCGCCCCGCCGCGCCCGCGCCGGTGTGTCCTTCCATCAGAATGATACGCGTGGACGCCACGTTCAGCGCCAGGCGCAGCAGCGTGGTAAACAGCAGGATAGTCGGGAACGCGGCGAACTCGAGGGTTTTCTGGGTGAACATCGCCACCAGCAGCACCATGATCGACAGCGCGATGTTGAAGGTGAACAGCAAATCCAGCACGAACGCCGGCAGCGGCAGCACCATCATCGACAGGATCATCAGGATCAGTATCGGCCCGGCAAGAATTTGCCATTGCCCGGATTTCATACTGGCGGGCAGGCGCAGGGTAGCGAGCAGATTAGCCATCGGTGTCCTTCTCATTCGCAAAGTCCAGTGCCTCAGGCACCGGCAGATTTTCAGGTTTTTTCGGGATTAAGCCGCCCGCCACGCGCCAGCGGCGCAGCTGCCAAACCCACGCCAGCACTTCCGCCACCGCGGAGTAAAGCTGCCCTGGGATTTGCTGGCCGATTTCCGCGTGCCGATAAAGCGCGCGGGCGAGCGGCGGTGCTTCAAGCACCGGAATGCGGTGTTCGTTACCAATCTCACGGATGCGCAGCGCCACAAGCCCAGCCCCTTTGGCCAGTACTTTTGGCGCGCTCATTTTCTTCTCGTCGTACTGTAGCGCCACCGAATAGTGCGTCGGGTTGGTGACGATAACGTCTGCTTTCGGCACGTCGGCCATCATGCGGCGACGGGCGATGGCGCGCTGCTGCTGGCGAATGCGCCCCTTAACGTGCGGGTCGCCCTCCTGCTGCTTGTATTCGTCGCGGATGTCCTGGCGGCTCATGCGCAGCTTTTTAATGTTGCTCATCACCTGGAAGAAGACGTCAAACCCCACCATCGGGATCAGGCCCATGACGATGAGCAGGCCGCATGCCGCGACCATATCCAGCGCGTGGCGCAGCGCGGCGATGGGCGGCTCGCTCATCAGCCGCATCATGTCCGGCCAGTTGTGCCACAGATACCAGGCGGTCACCGAGCCGACCAGCGTCGCCTTCAAAAATGCCTTAAGCAGCTCCGCGCCGGTCTGCGCCGACACCATGCGCTTTAAGCCCGGCAGCGGGTTCATCTTGCTGAACTTGAACGCCATGGATTTGCCGCTAAACAGCAGGCCGCCGAGCAGCATCGGCGCGGCTATCGCCACGATGACCAGCCCGCCCATCAGCGGCAGCAGCGCCCACACCGCCTGCTTAATCAGCAGGCTTATCTGATTCACGATGAGCCGTGGGTCATTAATGATGCTGTGATCGAAGTGCAAACCGGCGGACAGCATGGCGGCAAGCTGGCGCGCGAGTGGCTCGCCGCCCATCCAGATGATGCTCAGACCAGCCAGCACCATCAGCAAAGAGGTCAATTCGCGGGAACGGGGAATCTGCCCTTCCTCACGCGCTTTTTCAAGTCGGTGGGGCGTGGGGGCTTCTGTCTTTTCCTGGTCGCTCTCTTCAGACACCGCATCAGTCTCGTGGCCGCAATTTCTACGACAGCATGCCAGAGGGTGAGCGGGCTAATGGGGGGAAAATAGGGGGAATTGTGCGTTTGTTTTGGCGTTGGAGCGCCCCCACCCTGCCGGGTGAAGGCGTTTAACGGCTTAAAACCCTAAGCTGTCCAGCAAATCATCCACCTGGTCCTGGCTTGCGACCACGCCCGCGGCGCTGGCGTTCATCTGCGGGCCGTTGAGCAGGCTTTCGTTGGCGCGTTTGGCGCGTGCGTCCGGCTCCGGCATGTTTTCCAGCAGCACCATCAACAGCTGGCGTTCGATCTCCTGGATGACGTCCATCATCCGCTTGATCACCTGCCCGGTCAGATCCTGAAAGTCCTGCGCCATCATGATTTCCAGCAGCTGCGCGTTGGTGAAGCTGGTGTGCTCCGGCACGCCCGACAGGTAATTACGGGTATCGGTCACCAGTTCTTTCGCATCGCTTAGCTCAATCGGGTTTTCAAACCACGCGTCCCAGCGCCCGGTCAGCGCCTTCGCGCCGGACTCAAGCTGGTTCTGGTGCGGCTGCGAAAGCTCGACGCAGTTCAGCGCGCGTTCGGCGGCCTGCGCGGTCATCTGCACCACGTAGTCCAGGCGGTCGCGCGCGTCAGGAATGGCTTCGGCGGCTTCGGCAATCGCCTGATCCAGCCCCAGTTCCCGCAGGCTGTCGCGCAGCATGCGCGTTAAGCTGCCGATGCGCGCAATAATATCGGTTGGCGACTGATGGAGCTCCATCGCCGGGTTTGTCGATGAGTGCATTTGCCCCTCCTTACATGCCAAGCTTTTCGAAGATCTTGCCCAGTTTTTCTTCAAGGGTAGCGGCGGTAAACGGCTTCACGACGTAACCGCTTGCCCCAGCCTGTGCCGCTGCGATGATGTTCTCTTTCTTGGCTTCAGCCGTCACCATCAGCACCGGCATTGCCGACATGGCGCCGTCTGCGCGAATGGTTTTCAGCAGCTCAAGACCGTCCATGTTGGGCATGTTCCAGTCAGAGATCACAAAGCCGAAACCGCCAGACTGCAGTTTGTTGAGCGCATCCACGCCGTCTTCTGCCTCTTCGACGTTGTTAAAACCCAGCTCTTTAAGCAGGTTACGCACGATGCGACGCATGGTAGAAAAATCGTCCACCACTAAAAACTTAAGCTCTTTGTCCGCCATAAAATCCGGGCTCCTTTGTTAAATACGTATTGCCTGTCCGGCACTAATTTTCGCCAGCATCTGCTGGCTAACCTGGCTTAAATCGACCACTTCGCTGACGCCACCGCTATTGATGGCCTCACGCGGCATGCCGAACACCACACAACTTGCTTCGTTTTGGGCGATAGTCCACGCCCCGGCCTGGTGCATCGCAAGCATGCCTGCGGCACCGTCATTACCCATTCCGGTGAGGATCACGCCCACGGCGTTACGCCCGGCGAACTTCGCCACCGAATGGAACAGCACATCCACGGCCGGGCGATGCCGGTTCACGGGTGGGCCGTCGTGTAATTTGATTTGATAGTTTGCGCCGCTGCGTGACAGCTCCATGTGCTTATCACCGGGCGCAATGTAGGCGTGTCCGGGCAATACGCGTTCGCCGTCTTCCGCCTCTTTCACCGCAATCTGGCACAGCTTGTTTAGCCGTTCGGCAAACGAGCGCGTAAAGCCGGGCGGCATGTGCTGGGTGATTAACACCGCCGGGCTTGATAGCGGCAGCGGCTGCAGGACGTGGCGAATGGCCTCGGTGCCGCCGGTTGACGCGCCGATCGCTATCAATTTTTCTGAACTGAGCAGCGGCCCGGCCTTAAGCTGCGCGGGAGCGTCTACGGGCGCTCGCGCCGCCAGTTTGGCACGCGATGCGGTGCGCACCTTCTCGGCAATCATTTCGCTGTAGGACAGCATGCCTTCGCGAATGCCCAGCTGCGGCTTGGTGACGAAATCAATCGCCCCCAGCTCCAGCGCGCGCAGCGTCACCTCCGAGCCTTTCCCGGTCAGCGATGACACCATCACCACCGGCATCGGGCGCAGGCGCATCAGCTTTTCCAGAAAATCCAGCCCGTCCATGCGCGGCATTTCTACGTCCAGCGTCAGCACGTCCGGGTTAAACTTCTTGATCAGATCGCGGGCCACCAGCGGGTCCGGCGCGGTGGCAACCATCTCCATATCGCTGTGGCTGTTGATAATTTCTGTCATGATCTGGCGCATCAGGGCGGAATCATCGACGGACAGCACTCTTATTTTTGTCATGATCTTTCCTTACTCAGCCCGTAAACCGTCTGACCACGCAGCCAGAACTCGCGACTGAGGTTACTGAAATTCTCTGAATGTCCGGCAAACAGCAGTCCGCCAGGTTTCAACAGGGGAACAAAGCGCCCCAAAATGTCCTGCTGCGTCGTTTTGTCGAAATAGATCATGACATTGCGACAAAAAATGGCATCGAACGGGCCGGGAATCTGCGCCTGCTTATCAAGCAGGTTGACGGTCGCAAATTCGATGTGGCTCGCCAGCTCATTTCGTACCCGCACCAGCCCGTCGTGCGGCCCGGTGCCGCGCATGAAGTAGCGCTGCATCTGCTGCGGGGAGAGCGTTTTCAGCTCTTCCTGGCGGTAAACGCCGCTTTGCGCCTTCTCCAGCACCTGGGTGTCGATGTCGCTGGCAAACACTTTCCAGCGGCCCGGCGCCATGCCTAAAACGTCGGCGAGGGTGATGGCGATGGAGTACGGCTCCTCGCCGGTTGAGGCGGCAGCACTCCAGACGCGGTATTCGCCGCCGCCGCGCTTGCGGGCATGATCGGCAAGCACCGGAAAATGATGCCCCTCGCGAAAAAACGCGGTTAGGTTGGTGGTCAGCGAGTTTACGAACGCCTGCCACTCCGCGCTGTTGGCGTTGGATTCGAGCATGCCCAGATAGCGCCCAAAATCATCAAGGCCCAGGGTGCGCAGGCGGCGAACCAGGCGGTTGTAAACCATGTCCCGCTTGTGGTCCGCCAGCACGATTCCCGCGCGCTGGTAAATCAATTGACATATCCGACGAAAATGCGTGTCGGACAGCGGTAGACGCTGTGTCATCTGTAACATTAATGACGTTTGTCCGTTGGACAGGGGTGATGTCATAGCGCCTTCTCAGTCACAATCAGGGGGTGACCAGCACCCCGGAGGTTTCAAATTCCCCGGTATCGCGTTGTCCATCAACGCTCGCCAGGTTAAACACAGAGACAACACCGGTTAAGTGTTCAGCCTGGTTGGCCAGCGCATCGGTCGCGGCTGCCGCTTCTTCTACTAAGGCGGCGTTTTGCTGGGTGACCTGATCCATCTGGCTTACTGCCTGAGCGACCTGCTCGATGCCGCGACGCTGTTCGTCAGACGCCGAGGCAATTTCGCCCATAATGTCGTTGACCTGCGTCACCGAGCGCACGATTTCAGCCATGGTGGTGGCTGCGGTATCCACCAGCTTCGATCCCTGCTGCACGCGCTCTACGGATTCTTCGATCAGCACTTTGATCTCTTTTGCCGCCTGGGCGCTGCGGCTTGCCAGGTTACGAACTTCCCCTGCGACGACCGCAAATCCTCGACCCTGTTCGCCCGCCCGCGCGGCTTCAACGGCCGCGTTCAGCGCCAGGATATTGGTCTGGAAGGCAATGCCGTCGATGACGCTGGTGATGTCGCCAATCTTCTGCGAGCTGCCCGCAATGTCGTGCATGGTGCGGGCCACGTTTGCCGCCTGTTCCCCGCCCTGCTTCGCGGTGTTCGCGGCGCTGCGGGAAAGCTGCGCGGCCTGGCGGGCATTGTCGGCGTTCTGGCCGACGGTGGCGGTAAGCTGCTCCATGCTGGCGGCTGTTTCCGCCAGCGACGCGGCCTGCTGCTCGGTACGCGCCGACAGGTCATTATTCCCTGCGGCGATTTCACCGATGCCGGTATGCATCGCGAGGCTGCCCTCGCGCACCTGGCCTACGGTCGCTTTTAGCGATTCCTGCATGTTCTTCAGGCTCTGGAAAATCTCCGATATCTCGTTGCGCCCGTAAACCGCAATCGGCTTCGCCAGATCGCCCGCCGCGATGCGGTCAAAGTGGTTACGCACGATAGCCAGCGGCAGCACGATCATCCGGCGCGACCAGACAAGCGAACCCAGCAGAATCAGGATGGCAATCACCGTCACGCTGCCGAAAATCACCGCAGATATGTGGTAATTCTTCTGGCTGTCGGCGCTGGCGGAGGCCACGATGTCGTTGATGCTCTGCTGCCATGCGTTGAAGTTGGCGTCGAAAATGTCCTGCGACTTTTGCACCGGCGCGCCGAGGAAATCGGAAAGCTGGTTGCTCTCAAGCCAGGTCGACTGGTGCTGCAAATCGTCGCGGTAGTTGGCGTAGCTCTGTTTGGTGGACGCCATCATCTCCTCGCCTTCTTTGCTGGTCGGCGGGATCTCGAGGAATTGGTTAAACAGCATGTCGGCCTGTTTAAGGCTGCCGCGCGCGTTCGCCATCAGGCGTTTGATATCTTCCGGCGGATAGCTCAGGGCGGTGAGCGTTCCGGCACGGCTAAGTGCGGTGCTGGCCTGTAGCAGCGCCGCACGGCTTTGGGTTAACGTATCGCGCTGCTGGTTGCCCGCTTCGACCATTTTGAGGTTCTGAAAGTCGTCACGAAAGGCCCAGAAGGACAAACCATTACTGCCAATCTGCAGCACGCCGCAGAGGATCAAAATCAGGAACAAGCTGGTCGATATACGGATACGGTTTAACATCAAAGCTTTCCTCGGCCAGCACGTCTGCCGGCGTTCATCAGTGGTCAGAAAGGGTGATTAAAATGTTTCCCAGTTATCGTCGCCCCCGGCGGTAGCCGGTTTGCGCGGGCTTAACGCCGGTGCAGCGGCGGCAGGTGCTGCGGTTTGACGTTCTATCGTTCCGTGATTATTCAGCCGGAATGCCGCTACCGCCTGGGTGAGCAGGCTGGCCTGTTCTTCCAGCGCGGCGGCGGCAGAGGCAGATTCTTCCACCAGCGAGGCGTTCTGCTGGGTAACGCGATCCATTTCGGAAACCGCGAGCGCCACCTGGTCGATGCCGCGGCTTTGTTCGTCCGACGCGGAGGCGATTTCGCCCATGATGTCGGTTACGCGGGTGACCGCGCTGACGATATCGCTCATGGTTTCCCCGGCGCTTTCCACCAGCACCGAGCCGGTATCGACCCGGGCGACGGAATCTTCAATCAGGGATTTAATCTCTTTGGCGGCCTGCGCGCTGCGTTGGGCAAGGTTACGCACTTCGCCTGCAACCACTGCAAATCCACGACCCTGCTCACCGGCACGCGCCGCTTCTACCGCGGCGTTTAGCGCCAGGATATTCGTCTGGAAGGCGATCCCGTCGATGACGCTGGTGATGTCGGCAATTTTTTTGGATGAGCCGGCGATGTCGTGCATGGTTTTCACCACCCCGTCGACGACCTTGCCGCCGCGCGACGCGGTTTCCGACGCGCTAAGGGCAAGCTGCGACGCCTGGCGGGCGTTTTCGGCGTTCTGCTTCACGGTGGCGGTGAGCTGCTCCATGCTGGCGGCGGTTTCTTCCAGCGAAGCGGCCTGCTGCTCGGTGCGTGAAGAGAGGTCGTTATTGCCCGCCGCAATCTCGGTCGCGCCGCTGTAAATGGCGTCCGAACCTTCGCGCACGCTGCCGACGGTGATAATCAGTTCCTGCTGCATATGCTTAACGCTTGCGGTCAGCTCGCTGATTTCGTTGCGGCCAGCGGCTACGATGTTCTCCGTCAGGTTGCCGTTAGCAATCTCGCGGATGTGGCCGATAACCACGGCCAGCGGTCTGAGCAGCACTTTGCGCATCCCGAACCACACCAGAACAATCACCGCTAAAAGCGCGATGGCGAGGCCAACAATCTGCCATTTGGCGAGGGTGTATTCGGCGTTGCTGGCAATATAGGACTGTTCGTAGCTGCGGTCGTTGAGGGCGAGATACTGCTGAAATGCTTTTTCCAGCGCGTTTTGCAGGCTCTGCGTGGACTGGGCGAAATAGGCATCGAGATTGCCGCGCTCGAGGAAGCCGATAAGCTCGGTCAGCGCCTGGTTATAATTTTGATAGTCGTCATCAACGTCTTTGACCACCGCGTCCATTTCAGGGGATACGGAGGGGATCTGCTTAAAGGCGGCGTAGTGCTTTTGGGATTCAGCAAGGGAGCCTTTGGCGACGTTCAGCAAATCCGTTTTCGCCGCGCTCTGGCCGTTGCTGGCGTCCAGCAGGGAACGCGCTGCGGAACGGCTGAGGTTAATGCGCGTTTGCAGCATTAAATCCCACGCGTAGTGCAGCTCGGCCTGTTGAACGCGTAACTCTCTGGATACCTTGAAGTTGTCGTTATTTTCTTTAAAAGAGTTAAAAAACATTCCGCCGGAGATCAGCTGCAGCAGCGCGAACACCACCAGCACCATCATCAGCATGGTGACAACGCGAATACGGTTCAACATATAACACCCTATGAATGACTTGATATCAGGGTTATCGGCATCAGCTTAGGGAACTTTACGTGAAATTCGGGAGGACCCTCTTCCCAGAGAAGAGGGTTAGGGAATGGTAGCGCGGGGGGAAAGTAGCTTGGGAGAAAAGGTTGCTCGGGAATGGGGAAACCAAGGGGGGCTATGTGCCCAGGTTATTAGTTATTGGTCAGGGGCTGGAGCGTCAGATGATTGTTTCCGGCTTCCAGGATACGCGGCCTGTCGGGGTCGAGATCTTCACGGTTGATGAGTAGCTTTTACAGCCACCAATTGTGTTTTCAGCCTTCTTTAAAAGCGCTTCATTGGACTATTATCCCAGACATTTCCCCGCCACCTGACGCTTTATTGTCATGTAAATGAAGTCACCTGTTTTATGCTGAGATAAAAAATATCACCTCAGGTGGCAAATTTAATGTGCAAATATAGTAGGAAGAATATGCAGGTGGGTATCACGGCAGCATCTAGCTAAGAAATAATGTGAGAAGCTGCATTGTCAATTAGGCTTCAGGTTTTTCCATTGAACGAATAACCAGGAAGTTCTGAGAAATACCTGCCCCTTTTTCAACGGTTTGTCTATCGTGAACAAACCAGGCATACATTTCAGGTGGAGCTGTATCGTGAAGTAAAGGTTGAGGTAAGCCATGGTATGCGGCCCGAGCAAAATCAATAAATCTTCTCGCCCGTCTTAAAGCCGGGCCATAGACATCAGGTACAATCTGCAGGCGTTTATCATGTGGATTAGTTTCCATGCTGTTTTTCATTCGTAGCGCTACATCATGGACATCTTCCAGCCAGCCCCAGTTTTTATGCAACACATTAAGTTCATTTTGCAACTGATCCGCTTTCTCGTGCCCATGAGGATTAATTCCGACTAAACCTGCTGATGAATCCGCTGAAGTTAAAACGTCCCCATGCTGTTTTTCATATTTCATGCATTCACACCGGTATTGATAATATTGTCGCCCTAGCCACTCGATATAGCTGTCCAAATGTCGGTTTTGCGCGCCAATACTAACGGCTTTAAACGGCACAGCCTGCTGGTAAATCTTTGTCCACTGCGCGACTGATTTATTATTGACTTTATCCTGTATAACGAAATAGGCAGCAACGTCAATATCTGTTTTATCAAGCGTTTGAAGGTCTGGAAATGGAACCCCTACCATAGTCGCTGCGCGATACATCCGGTGAAGCGCCACGCGACAAAGCTCTGCACTCGGCTTCTGCTCATCCGGTTTCAGACCGCCTCCCACGTCTTCTGCACAGCCGGGTAGCAGCTCTTCCTGATGCTTATTATTTCCGCCCAAGCGATAGAGGCTACGCCAGGGCCGATTTTCATGGGCAGCCACCAGATGAAGTGCATTTTTAACCGCATTAGGTAATGCAGATTTCTGATCAATAGATTTATCACCTAGCATTACACTTACGTCTTTTATCGGCCCTCCAAATGTTGAAACAAACCAGTCCACGCCATTATTACTACTGGCAGGCGTATGGCGAGCACAATCAAATAAACCGGTGAAAACAATATCTACGGGAACATTCTGGTAAGTATATTTATCACCCTGTTTCTGAAAAACATTCTCAAGGAGAGTATCAATAAACTTACGTGTGAGAGTTGCACCGAGGTCATAACCGAATAATGAAATGGAGATCAGTTTTATTGGGACCGGACTCTTTTTTTTTGATTCTTTATAGGCCTCTTCAAAGGTAATTTTGGTCGAAGCAATTCGGGTGTCAACACCAGTTACTAACATATCCGCAACTGTGGGGTTATCACGTAACCAAGGGGTAGCCTCAATACTGACTTTTTTTGCTGCTTTTTTTGCAGCATTTGATGCGAGTTTTTTACTCTCGGTGGGATTAATCAGTTTTTTTCCTGAGTTTTTTATCATTTCCCACCAGTCACCATCTTTTAGAAATTCCATACCTGCCTCTTTCGCCATTTCTTTAGGCCGGTCTTTTATATCATCCAGCACGGCGTTTTGTGCAACATCCATAAAAGCATGAAGTTTTGCGGTAAGACTTTCCTGAAATGGAGTACCTAGACCAGATATATAGAATTTAGCGTGGCTACTTGTAGAAATATCATATGACTCATCGGGAAAAGCCCTGAATAACCGAGCAACATTACTCAGGCGCTGCTCTGGTGAATCCTGCTCGATATTGCGATGAATGCCATCAAAAAAGAAACCAACATGCCATATCCGGGAGCAATTTCCCAATGCGGCATCATCTGCCTGTTGCGCACGGGTTGCGGCGGCTATAATGCTTTCAATATCCATCATTACTCCTTTAATTTATTAGCCCGGATCGTAGTTGAAAGCGCTTCCGATTTTGGATGAATAAAACCCTCACCCCACCACAAGAGAACTTTATCACCAGTAAGGAAATAGACATGTAGATAATTTTCTTCCCATCTTCTTTCCGGTAACGACATGAGAACTCTACGCGTTTCCTTACGAAGACCTGCGTCGTATTGAGCCCGAGTTGTACTTAATGTCCAAATAATTTCCGCTGTATTCCCGCTGATGCTACCACAGCAGGTTGCACCGCCACCGCCGTGGGCAAATGCATTTGAACCAGCCACACCATTCACACTAAACCCCAGAATTGGCCTATCGATTTCGCTGTGAATGATTAACGTCACAGGCCCGCTCGGTGGCCCCCAGATTGATGCCCAGATTAAACAACCGCCATATGCCAGCACAACCGCCAGCAGGCTACACCAGATCCATTTTCCCCAACGGGCATATCCACGATTCACAGCATTATTAATTTTGTCGTAGGTTTTAAAAAATCCCATTACTTATTTTTCTCTAATCCGCAAGTTAATTAGTATTAATCGGGCTTTTTTTATAAGGAGACCAAATATTATTGCTCCAGCCCAGTAACACTTTATCGCCGGGAAAAAGTGAAAATGCAAATCATTCTCTCCCGTTTCCTTTCCGGTAATGGCATGACGACTCGACGCGTTTCCAGGCGCATAACTTTAATGTACTGATCATGGGTTATATCAAGAGTCCAGATAACTTCAGCAGTCTTCCCCGAAATGCTGCCGCAACATGTGGCAGCTCCTCCCCCTCCTGAATACGGATTTTTTAAATGCCGAAGCATTTGGCCCAGCCGCCTCATTCATAATGAACCCCAGAATTAGCCTGTCGATTTCGATGTGAATAATTAAAGTCACACCTCCGGTCGGCGGTCCCCAGATTGCGGCCCAGAATAACCAACCACCAGATGCCAATATCATCGCCAGCAGACTACCCCAGATCCATTTCCCCCAACGAGCATATCCATGGTTTACAACGCTTTCCACTCTTTCAAATTTGCGAAAAAATCCCATTATTGTTTCCCTGGGATGCCGTTTTCAGGCGGTAAATTTAGCCAGTAGCTGTTCAAGAGATATCTTTCCCAGACTCACTTGCTGCAACGATATTTGCATCTCATCCGACTCGAGCACCATTTTGCCACCATTGAGATAGTAAAGCGCATACAGTTTGCTGTCTGTACCCTCTGGTATAGATGCCTCCTTCGCTTTTCTGAGCGCCTTAATTACCATGTCACGCTGAGTGCAATGTGGAAAATGTTGGCTTGAAGGCATCTTCTGCCATTGCGTTAATATGCTGCTGATTTCTGCTTTGTCCGTTATTTGTTGCCAGACCTCTTTGTCCAGTCGTACCACGTGGTCCATAGGATTTGAAGCTGTAGAAGTAGGAATATTAATTTGTTCCCATTGTTCGTTCCCTGGAACCCACCACTGCCCGATATCTCGGAATAAAAATGCATGCCAGTCATTTTCTGCCGATAGCACCAGAACCTTAAGAACCTGTTGTGCATAATAACGTATCAGAGAGGCTTTATTTTCCGGCCCGATAGCCACGCAACCTCTGGAAAGTTGTATCGCGACAGAAGAAAGATGTCGATTTGCAACAATAACCCCAATAATCCCCGGAAGATTTTCCAAATATTCCAGTAACTGAGTTTTATTTTTTGCTTCCAGAAGCCAGGGGCCGTACTCCTGAAACTCTTCCAGTTGCGGATGGATGTACAGGGAGTACATATATGAGGCATGTTCTGATTGAAATATCCGAAAATTTTCAGTGATCTGCGCGCCGGCTTCAAACAGCAGATAAATATGTGTGCCTTTTTTATCAGGTAATGCCTGGAGTAATGCCGTGGTATCCATAGTTATGCTCCTTGTACGATGGCACTGTTTGATTTAATGGCATTCAGCAGACAGGGGATGCAAATATTATCGATAATAGCAGGATACAATTCCTGTATACTCAGCGGCAATGTCGCCGCCCCCGCCGCCATCGTCCGCTTCACCCTGCGCATATAGGTCGCCGTGGTGCCGTACTCCACCCTCCCCGCCTCAAGCTTCAGGTAGCTGCCGCCGCCTATCAGCGTGATGCGCTTCTTGCCGGCAAACGAGATGTCACTTTCTGAGGTCAGGGTCAGCTTTTTCTCAGCAAACAGGCGCATATTAGCGTTCTGCGCCTGCACGTCTATCGGGCCCTCGCTGGCCTTCAGGCTCAGCTGCCCGGTGCGGGCAAACATCCCCAGCTTTTCCCCGACAAGCGCCGTCATATTCCCCATCACGCCGACGCTGATATCGCCCCCGGCGTTGATGGCGACGTTTTTCGCGGCCGCTATCTGCATATGCTCGCCGCTGGTGAAGGCCATGCCTTCCGGAGCGGAGAACAGTATCGCCTCGTTAAGCGGCTTCAGCCTTTGCTCAAACATCGCAATCTGGCTGTCGATATCCGCCTTCAGCGCCTGCGCCTGCTCTGCGGCCATCTCCAGCTGCTGCAGCTGCCGGTTGAGCCGGTCGATTTCCGCAAGCGCGGCGTCCATATCCAGCGCTTCGCCCTGGGCTTTTGGCTGCCCGTCCGCGCTGATAAACAGCCCTTTCCCGGCGCGGATGGTGCCCCGCTCGTCGGTGCGCAGCTCGGCGCCCGCACCGCGCGGCCTGCCCTGCGCGTCCACGATATGCCCGGTGTTCAGCTGCGTCCTGCCGTACTCCGTGGCGAGCTTGATATGCTCCTCGCCGCGCCTGTCCTCCATCCGCAGCTTGTTGCTGGCAGGCGTCCTCAGGACGTTGCGGGTATGGTTGTCGCGGTTAACGAGGTCGGGGTGTGCGGAGTCGTGCATGGCGTGGGAGATGTACGGCAGGTCGATGTCGCCGTTGCCGTACGCAATCGCCACCCCGGTGCCGTCGGTAAGCGGCATGTGCCAGCCGTACCGCTCTCCGGCATACGGCTTCGCCATGCGCAGCCACAGATAGCCGTAACCCTGCTCGCTGTCGTTGCGGTCAAAGTCCAGCCTGACGCGGTAGCGTCCGTGCGCATCCAGGTGCGCATAGATGTCGTTTTTCTCGCGACTCTCAATGCGGGCGGGCAGCGTGCCGTGGATTTCAGGGCGGGGGATTTCTTCCGGGCGGAAGCAGTAGCGTTCGCTGTACGGCATCCCTTCAACGCAAACATGCAGGCGGGTATCACGGGCGGCATGGTAAGTGACCAGGGTGACGATCACGCCGTCTCTCAGGGCGCTGATAACGTTGCCATCCGCCTCCAGCACCTGGCCGGGCGTCAGGCAGGAGGCGTTACTGTCCAGGCTGACGCGGGCAGATTTGTTCAGCTCGCGTTCGTGATGGATACGGGCGTAAAACGCGCCGCTTTCGGTTTCCGGCTCCGGGTCGGCATCATCCCCGGCTTCGCGGTAGGGTGCGGCGTAGCGGTAGTGTTCACCGGTTATAATGGCATCACTGCGCACACTCACTGCGGCATCCAGCGGCGTGGTGGCTGTGCGGTAGTTGTAGTCACGCGTGGCGACAGTGCCGGTGACCACATGATGCGAGGTGCGCACATCCCATACCGATTCCGCCGCACCGTCGTACAGGCCGGACGGCTCGCCATAGGGCAAATGCACATCAAACTGGTAGTTGAGCTGGCTGTCGGCAAAAATATAAATATCCAGCTCACGGGTGCTGTCCATCTCCGTGCGCCAGTAAATACCGACTTCGGACAGCAGCCGCTGGACAAATTCGAGGTCGGTTTCGCGCCACTGGGTGATGAGTTCACGCGCTGGATAGGTTCGTTCAAGCCGGAATTCAAAATCCGGCCCTTCCAGCCCGTGCTGGCGTAATACTTGCTCCACCACCTCCGGCACCGACAGGTCCTGGAATACGGCGCACCGGTGCGTATATGACAGCAGCGCCAGACGGGCGCTCAGGGTGGCTTTGTAATGCGACTGGTCCTTCGTCGTGGACAGCCACTCAAGGCGGGTAATGATGCCGTGGACGTTTTTACCACTGCGCATCCGCAGGGAGGCAAATTTCATCAGCACCTGTTCAGGGGCAATGTTTGCCTGCGCTGTGGTGAACTCAATATCCCAGCTGAACGGCTCGCTTAATGCTTCCCGTCCGCTGAATTTCAGCACATCAGGCTGCACGGTGCTGTCGCTGATAGCGAGAAAATAGCGCGCCTGCCCGTCAAAAAGGGCTAACCAGTTATCCATCGACTCACTCCTTCACCGGCACGAGGCTGAGCCAGCCGTCGCCCAGCTCGACGGTGCGGGGTTTGTCCGGGTCAAGATCGTCACGTGTCAGCACCATCCGCCAGCGGTTCTCCTGCATATCCGGGCGATTGAACAGGGCCACCACCGCCACGAACTGCGCGTTTTTATCCATCGGCATATTGAGCGACACGCTGCCTTTAGGCATCACCAGCAGCTCTTTTGAGGCCAGCACATCCTCTTTCAGCGCCGTATCGGCATTGCGCAGCAGCGTCTGGTAATCGGCGGCGTCGACAGCCCTGCGATCCCTGAGTTGATAGACTCTCACCATCGTCGCCAGCGGCATCTGCGCGCCATCAGCGTTAATGGCCGTACGCGGGGTGAGGTCCAGATGCAGCGTGTTGATCTTTTTATAAAAGATGGATTTTGTGAGACTGACGGTGCCGTCCTTGACGGTCTGGGTCAGGCCGCAGCCTGCAAGCAGACCACAGGCGATAAGCGTCAGCGGCCACCAGCGGGTTATTGTTGCCATTCAGAAGTTCCTTTCTTCCCCGTCATACTTCAGGTTGCAGATGCGTTGGCTGCACTCACTCGCCCCAGTCACCTAGTGAACTATGCTTCCAAGGACTTATTCGTTTGCCGCCATCCTGCTACCAGAGTTATTTTGGGGAAAGTTGATGAGTAATTATTCGAAACGGTAGCGGCCGTCTTCAGCTGGCAGCAGCACCTGGCAGTGCAGCCCTTCATAACAGCCCAGGCTGACGGTGAGGGTTTCACGGTTGTCGCTGAGTTTGCCGTCTTTCAGGCCGAGAAGACCGGTACGCCCCAGTTGAATTCGCCGGCCTTTACCCAGACGTGGCTCGGGAAGCAGCCGCACCGGCACAGTCAGGCGTAGCCGCGCATCACTGCGGTAGCCGAGATAAACGCGCATCAGGACCAGCAGGTCGGTATGAATGTGACCGCCGGGTAACCAGCCTTCTGCTTCCTCCGGATCTTCAGTGACGAGCGTCACGAGGACACGGCTGCAGGCTTCATTACCGGATTTACCAAGCGTAGCCCGTTGTTCAAGCCGAACACGGTTACCGGCACCCAGCCCACTCCGGTTGTCGACATGCACTTTGACCGGATCGGGTTCGGTAACGGTTGCCCGGGTGTGTGGTGCAAGTAGGCTGACCAGCGCACGGATGCCCTCCGCATTGCGGGTAGGCAACCGCATGGTGCCCAGCAGCGCCAGAAAACGAGACACCGATGTCCCCACATGCTCGGCTGTACCCGGAATACCTAGCCCCACCAGCCCAAGCAGGCACTGGGAGGTGGCGTCGCGCCCTCCGGTCTCAAACGTGGCCGGGTACGCGTATTTGCGCCAGATTCGGTAATACTGGGTGGTAATTCGATGGCTGAAGATATCCAGAAACGAGGTGACCGTCTCATGCCCTTCCCGACGCTGCGCGATATCATCCAGATACGCACCGGGGAGAGGTGAATCCACGCCATACATTCCAAGAAAGGTGGTGCGCACGGTCGGGGGACGTTCGGGATGATCTTCATCAGTCTCAACCGCTTTCAGGGTGCTGACCGGAAACCCCATCCCCGGCCAGGGGCGAAATCGCACCGGGTCGTTTGCCGGATGGCTGGTCGCCCCGAGCTTCGGTGAGCCGGGGTTTTCCTGTTCCAGCAGTTGGCAGAAGCGGTAAAAATTAGCGCGCCAGATCTCCTGATTGAGCGCGAGCGTCAGCCCGGTACGTGCTGGCGGTGATTTTCGTTCCATCTCAGTCGTTTCCCTGTCGGTTGCAGCACCAGCGTAAGCTGGTTAAAGAGGTGAACATCCGCATACAGCGCGAAGAAGCGGTGCAGCATCTCGCCAAAGAGGTTCACATCCCCCTCGCCTGCAAAGTTATCCATGTTCAGCGTGACCTCGATATCCACGCCCCGCAGCATAAAGCCTTTCTCGAAGCGTCTTATGAGGGTGTGTTTCACCGCAACAATGGCCTCAAGGCGACGGCGGTTCATCTCATCGTCGGTCCAGTCATACAGCGCCAGCGTGCCCCGCAGAACTTCAGGGTTATCCATCATGCTGAGGAAGTTAGAGCCCAGGTGGCTCATTACCCGCCAGTGGAAGCGGTCATTCGCCGGGGGATACAGGGGCATCGTCGGTGCGGAAACATTCAGCACCCGTACCGGAACTTTCCCTGCTTTGACGACCTTGTCCAGCAACGTACTTTCCAGCGCCTTGCGCGGGAGCTGGCCGTTGGTGCCGGTAATGCGCATTGAAAGGGATTCGGGTTTTTCAGACAGCTGATCCACCTCGAAAGATTTCCCTCCCAGAATTAACCAGGTATCGTGCAGACCGGACGCGCCGCGTTTCACTCGGGTGTGGAAATAGCGCTCCGGCGCATCGTGGCGCATCATGCCGCCCCGGTGTCGGAAGCTCGAAAATGGCACATACTGGTGCTTGCCGAGCTTCAGCGCGCCGTGGATATTATCCACGCTGTAAATCTCGGTGTGGCCGTCCTGGAGGCGCAGCGGCCGCAGAAGGTATTCATTTTCCAGCGGGTTCAGCGTCATCGGGTCGGCTTCAAGCGTGAAAAGGTTAATGACCGGCGCGCAGTGCAGGCGGAAGTTTTCCGTCTCAAACGGCAGGTCAGCTGACCAGGCTTCGCTGAGCACGATATCGATTTCAAACCAGGTGCTGGCCGCGTCAAGCCTGATAGTTTCAAGGCCACGTAGCTCTACGAACATAAACTTCGGACGGAAGCTGAAGTATTCCAGCAGCAGCTGGTAACCACTGAAGGCGGAATCGGCTTTTTGCCAAAGCCTGTCATGATCATCGAAGCCCATCGGCTTGCACCAGCCTTCAAACTTTTCCCGTTCGGTGCGGGTACCGGCATGACGGGCGTACATCGCATGAACGTGTCGGGTCATCGCCAGATGCAGGGCTGAGCTGACCGGGCTTTCGGCATTAAGAAAAATGGCAACCTTGCCGATCCCGGCCTTGCTCCAGTCCACTTTTTCCGGGCATTCGAAACGCAGACGAATAGCGGAGCGCCCATCGGTTTCGGTATGCAGACGTGCATCGGCAAGATGCAGTGGTTGTAAAGGCACATCGCGCGTAGTCCGGTACTGGCAGGCCGTTTTGTTCGGCCCCACCGGACGCGACAGCACGGAAAAGCCTTCCGTCAGCGTTTCAGCCTGGCGAAGGCTTTGCCACTCCGGGGAAAACTCAACGATGGCAAGTGACGGAATGGTCCGCATATAGTGCGGCCATAACAGGCTCACCAGCCCTTCGGTCAATTCCGGCAGATCGTCATCCAGCTTTTCACGCAGTCGCCCCATCAGGAAGGCAAAGCCTTCAAACAGGCGTTCTACGTAAGGATCGCGGGCACCGGGTTTGTCCAGATTGAGCATTGCCGCACGGTCCGGGTGCGCCCGGGCAAATTCTCTACCGGCCTCACGCAGGTAGCGCATTTCGGCTTCAAAATAGCGCAGGGTTAAGTCATCCATGCACGGGTTTCCTGATTATTAATAAATAGTTATCCACACAGCATCATGGAACGGGCAGGATCGATGGCGATCGGAGCCGCCATTAGCGTAGTTAGCGTTGGTGTCACCCGGCGTTAGCTGCGGGCAGCTTGAGGTATGTTCACACGCAGGCATAACGCCATTTCGTTAAGGCCATATTGTTAAGCTGTTGGGGTCATCAACAGGCGTAACGGCGAGCGGCACAACGTTAAAGATCGCATCCGGTAGTTTAAATCCCTGAAGCTTCAGCAACGCTAGCGGACCGTCGCCCAGCTCGCTGCGCATAACAAACTTAAGTGGGTTACCGTCCTGACTGATCCATACCAGTTGCGTACGGCCGGCATCCAGCGGAGTGAGCAGCGCCTTATCCAGTAGACGAATGAATCCCCAGTTACCCTGGTTGTTGGTATACAGCTGCATACCGCTATTAACGCTGCGCCAGCTGAGGCTGGCACCCGGATAATAGGTATTTCCTGGCCAGGTGAAGCTTTGCCAGCTTTCCATTTGGTTGAAGTAGTCCAGTTTCTGCTCATCAAGTGAGAGTTGAATACGGGCCACATCCGGAGAAGGCCGGGCCATTAATTCAAACCGTACGCTCGCATCCCCTTGGGCAAACACGATATCTGACAGTTCTGCCAGTTGATTAATCGCCCGGAGGAAATCAGGATTTACCTCCATCCCCTGGCTTGCAGAGGGATCAACGACCCAGCGATTGCCTTCCTGGTGCAGAATCCCACCGAGGTTGGTTTTCAAGAAAGTGGAAATGCGGCCGGAGTCGCTGCGCAGGAACTGGGCAAGCAGCGGCAGTGAGGCATCGCTACCGGTGGCCCTGAACGGATAGCGACCTGCAAACGCCTTGTTCCACTGATCCACAATGGTAGTCTGCCAGCGGGTATTCAGACTTCCCGCAGCCGGGGCCAGCACCTGCCTCCAGGCCAGATCCAGCGGCTGAACAAACAGCGACTGACCGAAGCCGCTCCACTCCTGCCCCAGGCTTGCCGCAACCAGACTGCCGTAATCACGGGTATCCGTCAGGTCGATGGCTTTCCCCTGGAACACGGTCTGGGCCAGCATCTGCGACATAGCCTGCGGATCCGGGGCGCTGGTGACCTGCTGAAGCTTGAGCCGCACCTGGGTTACACGGGCCAGCCAGGACTGGAAGCTCAGGTTGCCGTTATTTCCGGTACCTTCTTTTCCTTCGATAAGCCCTGTCAGTGGGCCAAACACAGCATCAAGCGGGCCTTTGGGTCCCTGAGCCTGCTCTATAACCTGTTTCGCGTATTTCTTTCTGCTCACGAGCTTTTTCGCTGAATCGACGATGGAATCTGCCAGCGCCTCACCCTTCTGACCGGTTTTACCTTGCCATGCCAGGGTGTTCATCAGCGCCACCAACGGTGACTGACGGATGTCACCAATCAGGTTCAACTGCGCAATGGCTTCGGAAAGCGAACTGGCTTCTTGCCACTGAATGCTGTTGACCATGTTGAGCCAGGCATTACCGAAGTCCGTAAAGTAGCGTTCGATCAGACGTGCTTTGAGCGCTTCCGGGGAAACGTCGTTCCCCGGTTGACGGGTTTTGTCCGTCAGTACCCAGTCAATTTCATCACGGCGAGTTTTGACGACCGCGTCAATCGCATCTTTAACCTGCTCTTCCCAGGCCTGACGGGTAAACATCCCCGGGACCATTTCTTCGGTACTGAATACGGTTGAGGCATCGGTGTCGCCGGTCATATCCGCCAGCGTTAAATCTGGCCAGTTGCTTGCTACGCGCTGAAGCATGTCCTGATACAGCCCGGATTCGGCGTTACGTTGGCCTATCTGCTTGAGCAGGATCTGACGCACGATGCCGATAAGTTCAGCGTCAGGCTTAATTTTCCATTCCGGATGATCCGGGAGATTTTGTGCATAAAAGCCCAGTAGTTTCGGTGCCATTTCCTGCCAGGCCCCATCCTGTACAGTCTGACGCTTTGGCCATGAGGCCAGCACATTTTTTGCCAGCCACCCCGCGTCCGCTTTATCCGGACGGGCCATCATCAGGTAACTTTTGAGTACGTCGTAGGTATGCTGAGTGCCCTGTGTGCGGGCGTCACTGGCCGGTGGTAACTTCACAAAGGCGGTCAGCTGTTGCTTCAGATGGTCTGCGGTGGCATCCCTCATCAGCTGTATGTTGTTCTTCGCATATAACGGCCAGAGCGCGGCCAGCGTGTCGCTGTCCTGATTCAGACCAAAACGGGTGTACCACGGCGCACCGGTGGCTTCACTATGTTGCAGACGGGCAATGGATTGCTGGAGCACGAGCTGGTTACGCAGGCGTTCAGTCAGCGGTAATGCGGCATCCGCCGCCTGCCTGGCTGTGTCCTGCGCCTGATAGATCTGAGCCCGGTTAACGACGAGAGACAGCAGTGTACCGACCCCCCACAGTACAATCAGGGAAAGCAGAATTAACCGCAGCATCTTCAGCCAGTCGAAGCCCAGATTCCTGCCGCTGACGGCATCACAGTCATCAATGACGGCTTTCCATGTCGGCGTGCCGAGACGTGTGTTCGGCACCGTTCCGGCAATGGCCAGTTCCGGACTGAACATGACCCCGCGTAAACGCCAGGCCGCAGATCCCTGCATCAGCCCGCTGAGCAAAACATTCAGACTGGCTTTCAGTTCGTGGCGCAGGCGCGAGGACAACTGAAGCAGGCCGTCATGTGCCGGATTATTCAGTATCTGTGCCATACCGACTTTTTGCAGGCGTTGCGCCAGCGTAGAAAACGCCTCTCCCGCCTCTTTTACGGAGCCATCCGGCCCGAATATGACCCCTGTTGCAGCCTTTTCCGCGTCCTGCTGAGCACCTTTGGCTTTGTGAGTCAGCCACAGCCAGACAGGAGCCTGCCAGCCCAGCTGATGGTCGGCTTTCTGGCGGCAACGCAAGAAAGCATCCCGTTCGCTATCCGTCGGGAGGGCTGAAGTACTCATCACCTGAATAATACCATCAACCGGCTGGCCAGATCGCAGGCGCTTCAGTTTTGAAAGGAAGATCTCATCCGGAAGTGACTGTGCATCACCGCCATAAATCAGTACGTTACCGTCACCTTCCTGCCACAGGTCATGACACAGACCCGGGGCCGCTTTCTGGACGTCGTCCGGGTTGCCCATCACCAGCAGGTGTCGCACCTTACGCTGCCAGCGGCGTCCATAGCGAAAGCGCAGGTGTTCAGACACAACGTCTTCGCTGAAAACCGGTTCATCGTCATCTTCTTCACTGGTAATGGTGTTCGTCACCGGAGTGATACTTTCAGCCTTTTTCTCCCCCCACTGGAAATACAATCCGGATTTACCGGCGAAGTCGAAAGCCTTCTCTATCAGCCAGCCGAGTAAAAGTATCGCAGCAACCATAATGGCGCAGAATGTGAGTATGCGCTGGCCGTCATATGGTCCGAAGCCGGTGGCAGAGGCCACGCTTTCCGGAAAGGCATAAAACAGAAATGCCACGATGACTGTCAGGAAAAAAGCGACAGTCACAACCGAGCCGATGAGAGTTTTTACTTTTACCTTAGACATTCTTAGACGATTCCTTGCGAACTTCTTCTTTGGTGATGACGGCGACCCAGATGTCGTCCTTGTCAGCGACGGGTTGTGCGGCGATAACCTGCGACCCTCGTTGTTCAACGTCAGTATTGGCAAGCGTGATGGCCAGCCATGGAGCAGCATGGCCGGTATAGCCCAGCACGGGATCGATACTGGAATTGTCTTCTGAAAGGCTAAATTCCACTCCACTCTTTTCGCAGGCATTATTCCAGCCGCTTCCCGACGTCAATGTGGGACCGGAGATCCAGCCTCCTTTGAGTTCATTGGGCCTGGTCTTCGCCCAGAGCAGCGCCCGGTTGAGCGTCTTTGTGAGCGTTGTTTCTGTTCCCCTTTCGGGGCGATGAAGGCGGAGCGCATCCGGCCAGGCATGGGCTTTGCGGTTGCTCAATACCACCATTGAGACAGCATCAGCATCTTCTTCCCGGGGAAACGCCGGTAACGACAGCGTGATGGCAACCAGAATGCCCGGGTTGTCCCATCCCTTGTCCAGCCAGGCATCAAACGCCGCCAGCCCTTTTCCGACCATCAGGCGAAAAATCCTGCCCGTCTTGAGTGAGAGATCGGCTTTAAGCTGCTCTTCAATCAGGGGATACAGATCGTTATCACAATCCAGCACCAGCCAGCATGGCAGCGCGGGCGGAAGCGGCTTGACTATCCCCTCTACACGCGTGGTCAGTTTATTAACCGCTGCTTTCAGGGCCTTCGTTAAATCTTTCTGATATTCTGGTAATGCCGCGTATCTGACCGGTTTGTCACATCCTCTTGGGCGAGAGAAGTCGATAGCGGGAGCTGCGACTTTCATTGCCTTCAGCAGGTCATCGGCTTTGTTTCCGGCTGGACTCTGAATATAAGTATCGAGGATCCAGGCGCAGCGCTGACCGCGCAGAATTTCACTGCCAATGAGCGCTTCTCGCTCGACATTTCGGGACTCGGCCCCCACCTGTTCGGCTTTGTAGACAAAACGGCGTAAGCCGAAAATAAGCCCCCAGGTGCAAAATGGAAGACCCAGAGCGGTGAACCAGAAGACAAATCCGGTTCGCTCTGACGACCAGCACCATAGCGTGAGCGCTATGCCCCCCAGCATGACAAACGCGAGGAAAAGCAGCCAACGGCCGGTGCCGGGACGCGCTACCTTAGGGGCCTTTTCAGGGATGGCATCCAGCCAGACGGGCATTATCAGGCAACCTTTGCTGCGGCAAATGAACTGATCAATGTGCAACCACAGGCACATTTGTGGCCGTGAAAGGCAACCGGGATACCATGATCAAGGTAATCAGGGTTTCCTTCTACGATGGTTGTAGGGCCATGTCCCGGAATCGGGCAGGACACTTTGTCGCCTTTACGGGCAACGCCAATACCGCCGAATTTCATCGTTTCTGAGGCGGTCAGTACTGAACCACCGTGGGTAGTTTTATCGCCTTTACGGATAATTTGAAGCATAAATTAACCTCATAATGTTCATTTAGGTTATATAGAAGAAAATTACGTGCTAATTTGGGTCTGTCACTCTACTTTTTCATCCATCACTATGCCTTTGATTTCATTATTTTTGATATCAAATGATAGTTCGTTGTTTTTAAATTTATATGTCATTTTATTCTTGTCTAATTTCAAAGGATTTCCATAGGCAGTAATTATATTTTGTGTCGTATCCCCTACGGTAATACCTCTACTGGTCATGTATTTTTTGCTGTTGACTGTAATTGTCGTTATTCTATACGAGTCGTAATCACTGCCTGTTTGCTGGTAGTTGATGTTTGATGAGCGGATTGTAAATCCACTCCAGAAGTTATCGAAGTATTTATACGTTTCATTGTCTACAGTAATGAAATTCCCTAAAATTCCAATGTCAGGTTGTTTATTTACTTCGCAGTCTCCCCATGTTTTATATAGTTGCTCATATGAACTACCTAGCTCGATATTTTTATATGGCGAAATAATGACAAAGTCAAACTTTGACACTTCCGGTAGAGAATGTGACGATTTAGTTGAAGCTGTATCTAATGTTTCAGACTTTAGCCAGCCGATTACAACAGAACCATTTTTTTTGGTGTAAGTTCCAAAAGTGAAATCATTACTTTTTAAGTAAGTATTAAAATCATCGCCTTTAATTAGAAAGAGGTCTGGTAATTTGTGCTTTTCGGATGGAGCAGAATAAAAAAAAGATTTATTTTGAACGGTGCTTTTGTTTACGAACTGTGTCCGAGAAGCTTGTTCCCAGTTTTCGTTGCAATTTGCAAGTGCAGAACCTGACAATAAAAAAAGAACCATTAAAGAATTGAATTTCACAATGAAGAATCCTTGTAAACTGGTATGTCGAAAGTAATATTCGCATCAGGAAATAAATCAAACATTCTTTTCATGTCATTTTTTTGGGCTAATGCCCAGTTGATATCCGTAGCATATTGACCTGTCGCAGGGGCTGCGGGGTTCCATCTCATCTTATATAGAGTGTTTTTTGAGATCCCTTTTTTGTTGATGAAATTTTCGGATATCCATCTAGCTCCGCCATCAATGGCTTCATTAACAGAAAACCAGCCCTTATTGTAGGCTAATTTTACGCCATTTTGAGGGTTGTTATTGAAAACACCAATTCCATACATGTTATATACAGTACGTCCATTGTATTCCTTGCTACCATTCGCAAATGAGGCTCTACCATTATTGGTTTCAAGTAAAGAATGTGATACAAGATATACTTCACTTACGTGATATTTTGCAGCCGCCTCCAAATATATGGAAGCCTTTCCTGAGAGGACTCCTTTGCCTTCTAATATTTTTGCAAGGTCATTTTCAGTCAAACCAGAAGGTGCTGAAAGGTCAACAAATTGATAAATATCAGCACCATTCATATGTTGCCCAGGGTTCATATAATTACGGACCTGTGCTCTGGTAACTGAACCCGTGTTGCCGTAAACCGGACGATTGCCACCAGTTAACGCCATTTGCTTACTTATCGCATCATCTAATGTACAATCATAATTGGTATAAATATAAGTAAAGCGGCTAATTTGTTTCAAACACCCTAAGAATTGCAATGGATGCATATGCCACAGCGAAGGCCCTATTTTTTCTTTTCTTTCTTTATTTACGTCCTGCATCCAGGCCATATTGTCGAGAAAATCTTCACTGTATTTCTTCCATTCAGGGGCGTCTTTCTTCAGCGCATTCAGGAAAGGTTGCCAGATAGCATCGCCTTTTTTGAAGTACCAGTCGCTGGGATGTTTTACTATTGTTTTTTGAATGACGTCACGATAGTCGGGATTATGAAGTGCTCTCCAGTATTCCATAGGAGAGTAACGGTCGCTTCCACTGTCAATTTTATCAAGAAGGCGCTGATAATTATGCTTAACCAGGGCATGACTGGTTCGCGTATCACCGGTCGCAGCCTCGTAAAGTGAGTTGAAAAGACTGCGGAAAAAACCAACAGGCTGGTTTTTTCCATCCAGGTAATCAAAGCTGACCGGTTCTGAGGTCTCAGTTTTGAACCCCAGCTTTGCCAGATCATACTGTGACAGTAATTGGGGCTCCGCCTGGCCTTTGGGCACGTAGGCATTTTCAGGCCGCAGCTGCCAGTATTCCTGTTTTGTTGATTTATCCGTTTCTACCGTGACTTTGTTCAACGGAAGAATGTTTGTCCGAGTTGTTGACGTCGCTCCCTTTGAGAAGGTGCCTTTCGCGACGTCTTTTGTGTACAGAGCAAGGCCAGGAGAATACTTCAGCCAGAGTGGGTTTTTCTCCCCCACTTTCTCTGGATTGGTCAGGAATTTTTCCAGGTTATCGTCCATGCTGGTACATTCAATATGCACCTGATATCTCGCCTCATATCCCCCATCCTTTGGGGCCTGATAGTAGCCCATATGCCCAATCGAGTCACCGGCCTTGATTGGGAGAGGTGAACTGAGACTAACTGTTTTATCAAATACCATGACTTCTTTTGCTGGTGGAACCAATTGATCCCACCAGCCAGGACCACTTCCTGGCGCCGGTTTTATGTTGTTATTGTCGACCAGCATCCAGACTCTTTGGCCCGATTTCAGTTTTCCGCTATCCGCATTCAGGGTCGCCAGTCCATAAGTACGTCCCCCCTGGGTGGCTGTGAGGGATGTATCTGAGGCATCCCAGGTAACAGGAGTCCCTTTGTTGACATTGCCTGCACTCGCTGGCCTCTGGTCGCTGCGGCTCAAATCCATAATCAACCAGTCGGCTTCTGAATAACCAGAGAGCGTATCCTGAGTTACCCAGTGGACTTTTTTGGCACTTTCATAGGCTGAATACGGCGCAAGATGCATATACAGGGTATAGAAATGCAGCCCGCTGGATTCCTTCTCACCCGGTTGAATGTAGTGTTTCACCAGTACAAACGAGCCGGAAAAGTTCAGCGGACCGGATTCCCATGCTAGCGTCAGATAATCCTTGCAGATACGATAAGCAACCACTTCCCCGTCAGCCATGCATCGCACAGCCTGCTCGCCTTTAAAAGCAACCGGGAAATCGAATGCCTCCAGAGGGGCTTTGCCACTGAGAGCACACCAAGGGGTCGTTGCATGTGTGATATGTATACCGCCATGCCACATCCCGCTACGGCCAATCGCGTATTGTCCGGTTGACTCCCCACCCAGATGTGAAAGGATATCCTCCTGGCTCCCAAATTCACTGCCTCGGTTGTTAGAGGGAATAGGCCAAACAATTTTAATTTTTCCTTTTTGGGTAGCCGAGGCGTTCTGCTCTGATGTGGTATTATCGCCATAACGATAAAGTGCATAGGGGATGTTTTGATCACGATATATCTGGGCAGGATAGAACCCCCTTTCCTGGACAAAATCAGATACCCAATGTGTACCATTAAACATCGCCATATGACCATGCACATGATATGGTGCTGCCTGGATTACGACAACATCCCCCACTTGCTGACCAGAAATTGTGAATACACCGCCAGTACGCACTGTTGTAGCGTTATCCACAACTTTAAAGTTATTTTCAAGCAGCCACGGGCCGTAATTTTTAGCTGATTCAATTCCTGAATTTTTTGCAGATGCCCCTCCAGCGATTAATGCTTTTTTAACATAGCGGGCACATTTTGACTCACCATATTTAAGCTTTTTATCTATGCCATTTTTGAAATTTTCAGCGTTAATTTTCGCCCTGGTCAGGGCTTGAGTGTTTAAAACACTAACTGCGACATTCTTGTCCAGCATTTATTCTCCCCCCTCTGCTTGTCGAGGGCAATAAATACTACTATGAGATATGGGCTTAACAGAATCCATTAACCAGTTCCCGTTTTCTTTAACCAGGTTAACGGCATACAGAGATACGCCCTTACCATATCCTAATGTTAGCTTCACTTGTGCGACTTGGTCGTTCTCTGAAACAGTTTCCACATTAATGCTGTCTTTCCATTCTTCACATATATCCTGAGCATCGACAAAATAATCACCACCCGATTCATCATTATCCCGCAGACTTCTTAGATGCTCAGTTGTATATTCAAAAATAGCTTTTTGAGTTAGTTTATCAGCTGATTCCATATCAGGTACTTCAGACGCGACAAGGTAATTATGATAAAAATTTTCAACAATTTCCCCAGGCATTGAACTATTGCCTGCTGAAGCTGAGGCTATATTAGCCACGCAGAATAAGCAGCAAGCAAAAATAATCTTCTTCAACATGAACGTCTCTCCGTAGATATATTGGTATTTGTACGAGTAGTCAAGGTGAGAAATTTAGTAAATGACCACGTTATTATTGTTCCGTTACGCTGGTTATTTTCCACTTCCCATCAATTCTTTCCAGAACAACCTTAAATTTAACTTTAGGCTCGGAACCCGCGCCTAAAATAACGTTGACTGAAGAGTCATTCTTTTTCTGAGATACATCAAAGGTACTTATACTTGCTTTCCATGAAGGATAAATATCTTGTGATTTTGAAAAATAATCTACATCAGTATCAACTCAAGCACCATGCCAGTTACAAATATAACGCCCTTTAAACTGCTTGCATTCGCGCTTTTGTGAACATTTCCTTTCGAGTTCTTCTGCCGACACTGAATCATCAGAATCATAATTACACATCATTAAGTCGTTAATGCTTTTCATTAATTCATCAGAAACATATTGGCTGAGAAATCGACTGTTGCCCGATGATTCTTCTTTCAAATATGACTTATAAAAATTGTACACGATGCTTTCTGGGCTTGTTTGCTCGGATGCCAGTGTAAAATTTGATAAACAAAGCAAAAATGCAAATAAAAACACATTACGCATATGAGGAATTAATGGACCCATCATCAGCCCTTAGTCATTGAAAGATTTGCTGTTGATTTTGCTTTCCTGAGTGATATCCGTCAGGCTGAAATTGGGTGTTTCATTGGGAAGGTTTGCGCCGGTACCCGGTACAAGATAGTTTGAAGTCTTCATTATGAAATCACCGGAGGAACCGTGTTCAATCCCGTTCTTACTCAGCCTCAGATACGACCCGCCACCGTTCAGCGTCAGTGTTTCTGGCGTACTAATAATAATTTCGTCTTCACTACTGGTCACCGTCAGCTGCTTTTGCGAGAACAGCGCCAGGGTATTGTGCTGCGCCTGAATCTCGACATCCCCCTGGTTGGCAACAATCTTCGCACCCTCTTTATGGACAAACAGACCCAGTGCCTTTTCCGCAGTCACTGACAGGTTCTTCATGGCACCTACATCGAGGTGCTGACCAGCGTTAATCATGGTGTTCTTCGTACTGCTCATCTGGAGATGTTCACCGGAGGTAAACGCCACGCCCTGGGGAGCGGTTGCCAGCAGCACGGCAGACTGGAGGTCTTTGAGCCGGTTTGTCATAAGGTTTATTTGGGTATCGATATCGGACGCCAGCGCACCGGCTGCTTCAGCGGCGCTGTTCAGGGACTGCATCTGGCTATTGGCCTGGTTCACCTGATTAACCGCAGGCGTCATTTCAAGCACCGCCCCCTGCGCTTTTGACTGTGCGTCCGCCGTCAGGAAGATGCCTTTGGCCGCACGTACCGCACCAAACTCGTCCGTGCGCAGCTCAAAGCCGGTGCCGCGTTGTTCACGCTGGGCGTTGACCAGATGGCCCATGTTCAGCTGGGTTTTGCCGTGTTCAGTAGCAAGTTTGATATGCTCCTCGCCCCGCTTGTCTTCCATACGCATCTTGTTGTTGGCCGGGGTCCGCCAGATGTTTCTCGTGTGATTGCCGCTGGTGACGTGGTCGGGATGTTCGGAGTCATGCTGGGCATAAGCGATATACGGGCGGTCCGGATCGCCGCTGTCGAATACCACCGACACCTCGGTGCCATCGAGGAGCGGCGCATGCCAGCCGTAGGTATCACCGGCATAGGATTTTGCCATCCGCAGCCAAAGGTAGGCATAGCCCTGTTCGGTGCCGTTACGGTCAAAGTCCAGCTTCACACGGTAACGCCCCTGGTCATCAAGCCAGGCGTAAGTATCACCTTTCTGGGAACTCTCGACACGGGCGGGCAGTGAACCGGAAATGACCGGCCGGTTAAGCAGTGCCGGACGGTAACAGACCGTCTCGCTGTACGGGATACCTTCAAACGTCATCTGGAAGCTGTCTTTACGCGAGCCGCTGGAGCGTACCGTAGTGATAACAATGCCGTCATTAACGACATCCGGCAGGCTGGCATCAGTTTCCAGAACCTGCCCCGGGGCCAGATGAGGACTGGAGGTACACCCGCTGACGGCCGATTGCGCATTCAGAATGCGTTCGTGGCGCAGACGAGCAAAGTAAGCGCCGGTTTCGGTGCTTTCTGTATCGCCCTCCGTCAGGAACGGCTCCGCGTAATGGTAGGTTTCACCTGTCGTGATACCCTCACAGCTGCTAATGCTTTCCGTGCTGTCCTTAGGCGTGAGTGCATCGCGGTAATTGTAATCCCGAGTCGCCACGCTACCACTGACAACGTGATAAGCCGTGTGAACATCCCAGATACTTTCCTGCCCACTGTCGCTCATCCCTGCCTGGTTGCGTAACGGCAGGGTCACGCCAAACTGGTAGTGCTCTTGGGTGTCCTGGAAAATCACCACGTCCTGTTCAAGACGGGCATCCATTTCAAAGCGCCAGAAAATACCCACTTCGGCCAGCAGACGTTGAACAAACTCCAGATCGGTTTCCCGCCACTGGGTAATCAGCTCACGGGCTGCGTACTCACGGGACAGGCGGAACTCAAAGTCCGCCCCTTCCAGCCCGTGCTTACGTAATACCTGCTCGACAACTTCAGTAACAGACTGATTGAGGAAAACCTCACTGCCTTTCGTATGCGCTAACAAGGCTATGCGTGGGACCAGTGCCAGGGCGTAAACGGTATCCTCTTTTGAAGTGGAAATACGTTTAAACGACTCGACCACGCCATAGACAGTACGCACAGGGATAGCGGGAGCCTCGGTAAACACCGGCGTCTGGAGCGTAAAAGATGCGGGTTTTAACAGTAACGTCGCACTGTTGATATCCTTTGTTGCACAGGTAACGGAGATGTCATAACGCCATGGCTGGCTCAACGACTCGACCGAATTGAATTTCAGGACATCAAGAAATTCAGCACAGTCATGAACATCCATCCAGTAGCGGGACTGACCAGGCAGTCGTCGAGCCAATCCCTCAGTAATATTTGCCAGAGAACCATTCATCCCAGGAATCCTTTAAATATAAATATCCTTTGAAGTAGTTGAGCCACTCCAGAATTTATCGATACGTATTGACGCATTACTTAGAGGTGCTGAATTAAGAAATCCGTTTCCAACACTTATTATCAGAAATTACAAATCAAATATCGACAATATACCGACAACCTCATTCAATAATGAATAACGTTCGTTTTGCAAACAAGTTCAGACGCTAAAAAATAAAAATAAAGATGATGCTTAATTCTTATGGCATCAAAACTTTCACTCTTCTTCACCACCTAAAAAAACGATACGTTCCTGCGTGAGTTTTTCCTGACATTGGTATATTTTAACTCGTTGTTCCGCAGGCGTAGTTGAGAGCTCTGCGTCAGATAACTTCCCACATTTAGCTGCTTTCTGATTCACCCACACCCCCTGTTCTCGACGCATTGAATTTCTTGCGGACTCAGGAAGACCTTTCCAAACCTGATTCAAGTAAATGTCGGATTCATCGTATTTATGCTTAGCAATCACCACCCTGCTTTGACCATTCCCTTGAATAATAGTCTCTTTATCGACCCCCATCAGGGATGACTGATAGAGGGAAAGCGTAATCTCGTTATAGTTACTTAAGTTATCCAGCTGGATATCTTTACCGTTATCTGCCAACTTCAGTTGATACGTCACATTCTTCCAGACTACATTCCCATTATTAAACTTCCCACTTCCCTGAGTGATACGATAGAGCCTTGTTGGATCATCACCAATGACAGTAAGCGTTGCGGGTGAGACTTTAAAGGAAATGGACGCGCTACAGCTCAACTCATCATCTTTAGTCCGCATCGTTGAAATGTTTGAAGCAGAGATATTTATTGCATCAAGTTCACCTTGATAGTCATTTAGCGACCTGCTGAATCCACTTTTCCCGGCCGCAAGATATTTACTCTGCAGTACCCCTGACGCTTCATCCTTAATATATTTCAGGATGGCATTGTTCGCATCTTCTCTTCCACACTTAAAGTCATTTGAGTCAAATAAGCCCGCAGAAGCCCCCTGAGATAACAATGAAAGAATTGATACTGCTATAAACTTCTTATACATATTTATTGTTCCTTAATTTTATTCAACTATAAAAAATATTGAACTGATGAATAGTTTCCCGACAGACGCCTTTCTTCACACTGCGGCAGCCAAAGGGAAACCGGCTAACATTCGATGACTTGTTTATGCTGCGTGAATGTCCGACCGATTGACCTGCATCACTTTGCTTGGTTATCTCAGATTCAGGGCACGCTACCGCCCATCGCTATTCCTTTTGATTAGGAGACCAAAGCGCATAAGGTTGCAGGTTAGTGCTCAAAGTAACTTGTGGAGCTGTCCGGGCAGATAACGACAAAATCCACCTTACGGGATGACTTTCATCAGCCCGTTTGGGCTTTACGCGGCAGTACGTTCTTTGCTGGTGTCGGAATGAATGATGCTGCCGACACCCTTCAGCCACATATAGGCTGCAGTTACCACGTTTTTATTTCTCCATTTCTTGTGTCACAACGCCAACTTCTCCCTGTGATGCAGTCTTATTGCCTGACAGACGACAGGCATCTGCCTGCGGCACCAGACTGATCTCCACACGCCGGTTATGCGCACGGCCTTCAGGGGTATCGTTAGAAGCAATCGGACGGCTGTCGCCGTACCCCTGCACCGCAAAACAACTTTCCGGCACATCCCCCGTATCCCGCATCCAGTTGCGAACGGATTCCGCTCTTTGCAGTGAAAGTGACTGGTTGAGCGACACGCTGCCGGTGTCGTCCGTGTGACCGCTAACGACGATCAGCCAGCCCGGTTTGGCTTTAATGTCCACCAGCGCGTTGACGAGGATTTTGGTCGAGCCGTCTTTCAAACGTGCTTTTCCGGAATCAAACAGCGACATGCTGTCAAGACGGACAATTTTTGGAACAGGCTTGGGTGCAGGAGTCGGCCGAGGAAGATACGTATCAATTGTCCGTTGCAGGGCAAACCACAGACGCTGTCCGGGATAATAGCCAAGGCTGTAGCGGATGGGTTCACCCTGACGCTGCCAGCGTTCAAGTAGAAGAGCATCCTGTTTCAGCACCGCAAGTGATTGTGCTTTAGGTACGTAATGATCCATTGGAATAGCGGACCAACGCTGGAGATCGTTACTGACCTGCCGGATCAAGTCCCGGTTATTGCATGCAGAAAAGCCCAGCGCGGCCAGGGCACACAGCCACACCAACATCACCAGGCTGCGGGTACGCTGACCCCCCTGAGTCGGGGAGGCAAAAGGAGCAAGCAACGGCAGAACCGCATCGGGAAAACGGCTGGCTGCATCGTCGGCTGCGACCGCGCATGACAACTGCAAACAGGAACGTAAATACAACCAGCGAGACCAGAGTGAATGAGTTTCAGGCATGGTTGCACCGAGGCGTAATGTCACGGCGAACGGGCGAACGGGAGGGATGAGCCGGTCAGCCTTATCCAGTTCATCGAGTAATGTCTCCCGGATAAAAGCGAATGCCTGGCCGAGAACCGGGAGAACCACGAGATTATTTTCCGTCTGCTGCCAGTCCACCAATGCCTGAGGTGGCTCACTTGACGAACACACTACCGGACTGTCTCCGCGAACAATCACCCAGGGTGTCACTGGCCCTGAAAACTCGCAGCTCACTACCACCGGCAGCGTAAATCCGGTCAGTGCTTTCATCTGACGAACCTGCTGACGGAGTGTTTTCAGTGAAGATCGCAGAACTGGCTCATCCTGATGTTTGTCGGGCAGACACCTATACATCACCGAAAGCTGTCCGGCCTGACGGGGTTGCTGCATCAGTATGTTGCGCACAACATCCGTTAACCGGCTGACATCGCCAACCAAGTGCCACCATCCTTGCGCGGTCTTCCTGAGTTGTTGCCCCTGAAATAACGCCTCAAGGTCATCGCCACACACCAGAACAATCGGTCCTTGGGTATCGAGTAACGGCAGTTCGACCGATAATTCGGTTTCGTCAGACTGCGGCGTGCTATACCGGCAGTTTTTCCAGACAGTCCAGCCAGCCACAATAAATAGGACGACCGTTGCCAGACTCTTCAATGCGTTACTGAGGGGGATGAAATACCAGAGCAGCCACAGCAGCGCCGCAGCGCCTGCCAGAGTATGTATAACAACCGATACGATGACTGATTTACGCATTACGGTGTCAGCCCCGGAATTTGCGCAGACAGCAGCGCCTGAAGCCACAGATGCCCACCCCACCAGGTAGCCGCAGTCAGGAGAACCGCCAGCACAATCCAGAACCAGACCGAACGCATCAGGCTGTAACGATGTTTGCCCGTCCGGTGAACCACGAGAGAGAGTCCCGCATCGGGTTGAGGAACACGCTCTGAAAGGGCTTTGATCACTTCATCACGCTGCGTCTGGCTAACCGCCTTAAGGCTATATTGCCCTTGAAAACCCAGTGCGATTACACGGTGAAAGCAAATCAGGACCGCATCGAGGGGTGCTGGCTGGTGCAGTATTTCGGCAATGCGGTCCCACAAAGCCTCACCGGCGTAAAGGGAGCCATAGAACCTTGCCTGTAGCGGTGCTTTACGCCAGGCTAACTGACCCGCATCAAGCGTTACCTCGTCATTATCTTCCGGTTTTTCAGCTTTACGCCCCATCACGGCCTCATCCAACAGGGCACACTGAGCATAGGAAATATGATCGATACTGTCATCGTCATACCCGGCACGCTCCAGCGCCTCACGAACGCTTTCAACCTGTCTGACACATTTCTCATAAAGAGCCGTGCCGTCAGGTGTGACGGCCCCCTTCTTCAGCATGGTGACAGTAAGCCAGGTTTCTGCCATCAGCTGGTCAATATCAATGTCTTGTCTCATGAGCGAAGCACCGCAAAGAGTTCAAGTTCCAGTGTTCCCATTAGGGCAGGGACATAGAACATGCATACGCCCTGCTCCTGCATCTCACGGGCGGCAGCACTTTCCATATCGAGCGCGAAATATTGGTTTTCCATACGCACAGGCAGTGCGGCAGGGACTCGGCTTACAGGAATCAGTGGGATCCCTCTAAGTGCGGCGCTGTAAATTTCATTCACTTCATCGGGCGACCCTGCCTGGCAAAGTGCCGGGAATCTTTCGGCAATCTGCCAGGCCGGAACGTCGGAGCGGACGGAAAGATACAGGTCGGCTTCTTCACGTAGGCGTATATCGTGCAGGCTTGCTTTCCATGTCTGTTCATCAGGCCGCGACATTTCCAGTGCGATGACTCTTGATGGAAGACTGGCTTCCAGCAAACCGGTGATTAGCTCAAATAATGGCGGGAAAGCGTTGGCCGGTTGTGCATGGTCATAACCCGGGATCGCATCAAGGTCGTGATCCAGAGAAAACGTCAGCATGCTGCCAGCCAGACGTGCGAGCTCTGCCCATACGAGTTCGGGATGACGGGCCGGGAAACGTTCATACTCTGCCAGCACGCGGGCGTGGGAGTTCAGCGCATTTAAAAGCCAGAAAAGAGAAACGTCTGCAACCGCAAAATCAGCCAGACGCTCGTTGCTCTCACGACGCATCGACATCAGACGCTGGCGGCGGGAGCGAAGCTGACGATTGAGTAAGACCAGGCGCTCACGGAGCGACGGACTTGCTGAAAATAATGCCAGCGGTGGAATAAACGTCGGATCCTGACGCCATCCCTCCTGCCCGTCTCTGATAAGGCGAGCGACCGGACAGGTTTTCCAGGACTCATTACTTTCATGGGCAAAACGGATGGAATAATTGAACCGGGCGACGGCCATGGACTCTTCTTCAACGCCAAAAGCATCCTGAACGGTCACCCATTCCTCACGATAGCGAAGCGGCCTGTCGGCAATAACGCTTTCCTGCTGAACGTTGGTTATTCCGGGCTGCATCAACGGCAGCGCAATGACCACGGTAACTACATCGTGGCCTGCAAGTAGCGCTGCGTCCAGTTCCCGGGGAACGGGTGGCAGCTCACTGCTCTGTGCATCAATAAGAGAGCCATCCTCAAGCCACAGCCTCAACTGCAAAATCTGGATAAGCCCTGATGAAAGCAGCCTGTCGTCAAACTCGACTTTTTCTATTCCGTATGGGAAAGGAGATGCCAGTGCCGACACCCCGGCACTGCGAAACGATTCCCACTCTGCCTGCTGCTGGAACTGCTGAGGGGACAGCAAAGCCCCCTCGTTCCACAGTGGACGGTAAATTTTCATCCCTGCAACCACCTTATCCTTTAGCTTTTGGCATCTGCGAAACCAGCGACAGATTCACGTCCATGCCTTCCACCTGGAAGTGCGGCACGGCGTACAGCTTCACGCGGAAGAAGCCCGGATTGTCTTCGATGTCTTCCACGGTCACCTTCGCATCGCGCAGCGGGTGAGAGGCCTGCAGCTCGTCGCCCGGATCGGTCATCTCGGTGACCAGCGTGCGCACCCAGGTGTTCAGCTCCAGCTCCAGCAGACGGCGGTCCTTGGTGGTGCCGATGTTTTCACGCTGGATAAGCTTCAGGTAGTGGGCAATGCGCGACAGCAGGAAGATGTACGGCAGACGCGCGTTGATGCGGCTGTTGGCGGTCGCATCGGCGGTGTCGTACAGCGCGGGCTTCTGCGCGGAGTTCGCGGAGAAGAAGCACGAGTAGTCGCGGTTTTTGTAGTACGACAGCGGGATGAAGCCGAGGTTGGCGAACTCGAACTCGCGGGTTTCCGGGATCATCACCTCACTCGGGATCTTCACCTGGTTGCCGGTGCCGAGATCGTACAGGTGGATCGGCAGATCGGTGACGGCACCGCCGGCCTGCGGGCCGCGGATCTGCACGCACCAGCCGTTCTTGATGAAGCTTTTCACCATGTTGGCGGCGAAGGCAAACGACGCGTTGGTCCACAGGTATTTCTCGTGGTCCGGGCCTTTGACTTCTTCAACATAGTTGAAGCTGCGCACCGGCACGGTGTCCGGGCCATACGGCAGGCGGCCGAGCACGCGCGGCATGGTCAGGCCGATGTAGCGGGAATCATCGGTATCGCGGAAGGATTTCCACTTGATGTATTCGGCACGGTCAAAGTAGTTGCCGATGTCTTTGATGGCCGCCACTTCTTCCATGGAGTCTTTCAGGAAGAATTTAGCGCCCACGGCGCCAATAAACGGCATGTGCGCGGAGGCAGAAACTTTGGAGATGTTGCGCAGCAGCGCCACGTCCTGGGCGGAGGCGTCAAACTCATAGTTGGAGATGACGGCACCGATTGGCTCGCCGCCCGGGGTGTCGTATTCCTGAATGTAGGTGTGGTGATACAGGCCGGTCTGGATGATTTCCGGGCTGTCCTCGAAGTCCTGACGCAGGTCGTCTTTGGAGACGTCCAGCACTTCGATTTTGACGTTCTGGCGGAAATCGGTGCGGTCCACCAGCGACTTCAGGCCGCGCCAGGCGGATTCCACCTGCTGGAAAGCATCATGGTGCATGACCGCGTCCAGCTGGCGGCTTATCTGGTAATCCAGCTCGGCGATATGGTGGTCGAGCAGGGTTTTGTCGAGTTTCTCAACGGCCTGTCCGGACTGCTTCAGACGCTCAAGGAACACCTGCACGGCGGCAGTAACGCGCTGGTCAGCGGTCACGTCGGCGAGGGCGGAACCGTCCTGGAAGTCATTCAGGTCGCCAAGTCTGGCAACCGGCGTCAGGTTGATTTTCTCGAACAGCGAAGCATAGACACCGCCAGTCTGCGGCTGTTCCAACACTGTAGTTTTGCCTGAAGAGGTTTGTTTTGATTTCACTGACATAAGCATTGTCTCGCATTAATCCATTAAAGAGAGGGGTCAGGCCTTCGGCGCCAGGGCATTAAGTTCTTTGCGCAGCTCGTCGCTCAGGGATGGATCTTTTAAAATACTTTCGAGCTCTTTCCGGAAAGTTACGTTATCCAGCAGATTAGACTTGAGGTCGCGCAGCAGATTACGCATGGCCAGCATGGCGCGCAGCTGGGGAATTTGACGGGCAACCTGCTCCGGCTCGAAGTCTTTCATTTCTGAAAACGCGAGACGGATATTTTCTTCAGAGCCATCACCTGCCAGCGTATTTTTTACCGTGATGTTTAAGGAGGGATTAAATTCAGCAAGAACGCTGTTGAAGTTATTTTTATTGATGTTTATTTTTTCGCGTTCTGACAGCGGGCGGTGCTCCTGACCGTTGCTGTAATCGCCGACCACCACCAGCTTCAGCGGCAGCTCAACACGCCTCTGCACACCGCCGGTATGCAACGCTAACTTAATATTGACACGGGCTTTAGGTATTTCATTCTGAAACGAGCTTGACACAACCAACTCCTTTTATGACGTGCGGGGCAAATCACAGACGGCAGAAAACGCGCTCAGTGATCCAAACGTTAAAACAGGAAAGAAATGTCGGAGGAAGATAGCATTTCAGCCAGGTCAGATAAATAAGGCTATTCTTAGGGCGATTTATAAAAATTTGGAGTCATGCCGCAAATAATTTTCACACTTTCTTTTATTGCAAGGCGCTCCGTTGTTAATTATTCAAACCACATATTTATTAGCGTTTAAAGCGCATATCTAAGGCGCATATAACGTCTAAATAATTCATGCCATAAATAGCACTCTGAAAATAAATCTTACAATTAATACGCTGTTTATCACATTATCTTTTAATGGACATGATTTTTATGAATCAAAACCGATAAAGCCTTGCATATAAAGATCACTAAAAGCCCTGATTCAAAAAGCAATATCCACCACCAGCGTGTCGGTGTAGCTCCCGGCGGGCGGCGTCGTCTGGGTGGTTAACACTTTCGCGACGTAGTTATAGCTGCGCAGCAGCCCGTCGCTGCTGACGGCGGAAGAGGCCGCGCTTGCCCAGCGCTCTGCCCCGACGCTGCCCCAGCGGTCAGTGCCGTTGGACTTGTAGATCTCGTAGCTCATAAAGTTTGCGCCGCTCGCCATGCGCCGCTGCGAACCGCTGGCGTTATTGCCGTTGCTCACCCCCACCGTATAGCTGCTGCCCTTGGTGCAGGTGACACCCACGGTCTGGGAAACGCTCTTGAAGTTTTGCACCAGCGGCGCGCTGTCGAAGCTGACGGCGGGCGCGGTAATGGCGGTGCAGTCATTGGTGACGGTAAGCGTGAGCGTGGTGGTCGGCGAGCCGTTGCCCGACTGGTAGGCGAGGCAAACCGCCACGCCCAGGCTGCAAATATTCCAGTCGATGCGGAAATTGAGCACCACCTGATACGGCCCGGCGCTGACGTTCTGCCCGGCCACGGTGCGGTAGTAGATCGGCAGGTCGTAGCGCTTGCTGGTCAGCAGGCCGAGCAGCGTTGAGCCGCTCCAGACGTAGGTGCCGCCGACCGCCACCTCGCTGTTACCCGCGCACGCCGCCTGGCCGCAGACCACCACCGGCACGTTATCGGTATTTGCCGGCTGGTCGGTGCGCCGCAGCGATGCGCGCGTGCCGGTCGCCGCAGGGGTTGCGCCCAGATAGGTCAGCGTAACGCTATCCGATGTCAGCAGGTTGAGCACCGTATCGCAGCTTAGGGAAAACGTCGCCGAGGTGGACTGCACCGTGGTGTTGACCACGAACGAACTTTGCGTCCCGAACGCGCCGGTGTTTGAGCCGCTCAGCGTGCAGGCGGCGCGCAGCGGCGAGGCCGCGCAGAGCAAAATCAGGCCGATAAGCCAGGCATATCTAGCCATTGCCACGCTCCCAGCGGCAGACCAGCGGGCCGTAGGTATTCAGCCTGTGGTCGCGGGTTTTGCCGAGCGTCAGCGTGGTTTTGCACAGCCTGCCTTCCGGCGTGGTGACCGTCAGCGTGTTAACGTCGCTCAGGTTTTCCAGATACGCGATGCCGTCGTAGCCCACGGGCACCGGCGTTTGCAGCGCGCGATAGACCTGGCTGGATACCGGCAGCGGCCTGCCCGCCTCGTCGTGCAGAATAACGCTCGCCACGCGCTGCTGCTCCATCGGGAAATCAAGCAGATATCCCGAATGGCGCTTCAGGGCGATTCGCCGCTCGGTCTGCTTAAGCGCGGTGTCCGCCGGGAGATTCAGCGTGTTGATGCTGTAGCTCGCGGGGTAATAAGACGACACGCCGCCGATCAGCAGGTAGCCCTTATCGTCGGTGACGCCCATCGGCTGGTTTTCATAGTTGACCGTCACGTCGCGGTGCCCGTCGGTGCTGACCACCACAAAGGCGTCGTTGATGCGGTTGGCGGCAAACAGCGCATTGTCCATCATCACCAGCGAACCGGTCATTTCGCCCCACTGGGTGTAGCTATCCCGCTGGCCATACGCCCCGCCCTGCAGTTCGACCTTATTATTGCGCCAGCCCAGCGTCGCCTGCTGATAGTCGTCGTCCCGGCTTTGGTGGGCGTAGGCCATGTTCCAACTGAATCCGCCCTCGCTGGGCATCGCGTGGCTGTAGTTGACGCGCTGCGTGCTGCCCGCGTCCGGGGTGTTTTCCACGCTCAGGGCAACGTTGTCCTGGGTGCCGAACGGCACCTGGAGCGACAGCGCGACCGACCAGCCGCTGGCGTCCGGATCGTGGCTTGCCGCCAGGTAAAAGCTGCTGTTGCCCCACAGGTTTTTGCTCCACGACAGGTTAAGCAGCCGCGTTTTTTCATCATCGAAGCTGCGCACGTCGATCCACGCCGCGCCGACGTTGCCGTAGCGGCCCATATTAAAGGAGAGCGAATACTGATCCGTGCTGCGGCTGAGGCTGGCGATGGGCTGATGATTGTCGTCGTACAGATCGGGCGAGTCGTAGAGCGCGAGGTTACCAAATCCCCGGTCGCGGTGGCTGTGCTGGGTGCCGACGTTGAACCAGCTGGTGTTGTACTGATAGCCCCAGTTCACCTGCTGCCCGCCCGCGCCGCGCATTTCGCTGCGGGAGTAGGCGCCGTTGACCACGCCCAGGCTGCCGAGTTTGACCAACGTGCCTAGCCCGCCGAGCGCCAGCGACTGCGCGCCCTCCGCGTGACTTTCCAGCGTCCAGTATTCGTTAACGCCGTAGCGGTAAGAGCCGCTGGCGACCGCCGGGCCGTAGGAGAAGTTTTCCACGCCGTAGTCCCGGCGCAGGCTGCCGAGAGTGATTGCCCCGTCGCTCAGGCCGGGCTTGAGCAGTTCGCTGGCAACGTAAAACGGCAGCGTGGTGGAAACCTGACGGCCAAGTGCGTCTGTGGTGACCAGCACCGCATCGCCGGAGCCGTTGACGTACGGCATATTGGTGAGGGTAAACGGCCCCGGCTGGAGCTGGGTGCTGCCGGTGCGGTAGCCGTTGATAAACACGTCCACGGTGGACGGCACCGCCGCCTCGCCGGAGAACGCCGGGAGCGGATAGGTGATGAGGTCGGGGCGCAGGGAAAAGTCGCGCCCGAAGGATACGCCGCCGACGCGCACGCTGCTGCTCCAGCTCAGGGCGTCGCTCACCACGTCCCCCGCCGACCAGCTCACCACGTCGTTTTCGTCGGTGCCGGTAAGCGTCGTGTCGTAGCGGCGGTAGCCTTCATTGCCGCCGCTGCCGGAACCTGAAAAATTCTCGCGAAAAATGCCCGTGCTCGAAAGGCTATAGCTGCCGCTGAACATGCGCAGCTCGTGCCACGCCGAGGCCTGGCTGCCGCCGTTTTGGGTGTTGCTGGCATAGATGTCGTAGTTGAACAGCGCGCCGGTACCGCCGAGCGGCTGAACCCGGGGATCGCGCGTGCCGAGCGCATACGCCTGATTCGGCAGCCAGTCCGACGGGACGTTGAGCAGCAGCCGCTGCCCGGCGCTGTCGTAGGTGGTTTTCACCAGGGGGAGCGCGGATACGTTAACGTTGCCGTGCGGGAGCCTGTCGCCGGGCAGCCCGGCGCGCTGTAAATCGGCGCTGGCGACGTAAAACTGCCCGTTGCGCTGGGTCACCGGCACCACCTGCCCGCTGTCCCACTGGTTAAAAACCAGCGACAGGTGAAAAACCGCCGCGGCGTCGGCCTCGGGTGCCTGCGGCGGAGGCGGCAGCGCATCGTCCCCCTCTTCGGCCCAGGCTCCGGGTGATAAAGAGATCAGCAGCGTCGCCATCGGCAGTAACCGGGTCAGTTGGCCGGAGCGGATTGCCATACATCATCTGGCGCATTGATCGAGGCGGTAAGCCGGGTCGGGCGCGTAAACGAGGCCGGAAGCGGCCACGCCCGCTCGCTGTTCGGCAGCACGTAGCCCATCAGCCCGTCCGCCAGCACGCGCTGCTGGCCGCCCTGGCTCAGGGTGACTTTGCTGAGCCGCACGTGAACGTTACCCCGGTTGCTGACCTGTAGCGCAGGCTTGCCGCCGTCGCTGATAACGCGCCAGGCAAGTTTGGTGGGATCGGTATTGGCATGGTGGCTGGCGGCTTTTTGCGTCGCAATGCCCGCGCCGTAGGAAAACAGAGGAATGGAGTAGCGCATCTGCAGCTTCAGCCCCATCTGCGGCCTGCTGTCGTCCGTCGGCTGGGGGATTTCGTCCACCACGATGCGGTAGGCCTGCTCCTGGCCCACGGGCGCCGTTTTCTGTTTAATGAGGCGAATCAGCTGCTTGCTGCCGCCGCTAATTTTTACGATTGGCGGGCTGGCGACCACGTCCTGCTGCTGCTGATAGCGCTCGTGCCCCCCTTCCTGCTGCCAGCCCACCACGCGCACCTGCATGGTAGTGGCCTCGGTGCCCTGGTTTTGGATCCACAGCTCCGCCGCGTTCGCATCGGCGGCTAAATACGGGTCAATCGGCCAGATCAGCACGTTGCTGGCGGCCCCGGCCTGCATGCAGCCCAGCAGGCCAACGGCGGCGCCGATGCGCCTTATACACTGCTTCATCTCGCTTCTCCCTGATTACCATGACAGGGTCACGGTGAGTTGGTCGGTATAGGTGCCCGCCGGGCTAAAGCCGGTGAGCTGCGCCGCGCCGTATAAGGGCAGCGTGATGTTATTGCTGTTGCTGTAGGTCACCGACACCGGCTGGTTGAGCAAAATTTCACTCGCCGCCGTCAGCGAGCTGGTGGTGTAAAGGCGATACGGCACCGCGTCCGTACTGCCCGCGCGCTTCAGGCGGCGCACCGTGGTGTAATTCTGCCCGCCGTCGATAGCCATGCTGAGCGCCACGCCCGGCGTGCAGGCCAGCGCCAGCGAGCCGTTAGGCACGAACGCCGCGCTGGCAATCCCACTCTCCACGCCGCTGTGGCTGCCAAAGTTAAAGGTGCCAAATACCCCGCCCGTTCCGCTGCTCACCGAGCATCCCGGCGTGATAGTTGCCCCCACCTGAAACGTCCGACTGGTCACCGTCAGGGCGGCGGCGGGCAAGGCGATAAGTACCGCAGATAGCGCAAGGACGTGGATTTTAAGCAAAGCGAAGCCCTCGGCAGTCGCGGCTGCCTGTAATAACCTTTCTTTTATGAACGAATGAAGCGAAGCGTCAGTAGGTCACGCTCACGTTTATGGTGTCGGTGTAGGTGCCCGGTGCCACGGTCACGCTGTTCCCCCCGCCCTGAATGCGGCCATAAACGATGTAGTTATCCACCCCTGCGGTAGTGGACGCTTTGGGAATCGCCGTGTTGTTGGCGATAACGTTCCCGAAGGCGCTGTCGCTGTAGATGCTATAGGCCACGCCCTGAGTGGCGTCGGCGGTGTTAACCAGATAACGGGCCGGCGTGCCCGGCGTGCCGACGATGGTACCCGGCGCCGCGTTAGTGCTGCCGGTCACCTGGACGGTGTAGGTCGCGCCGCTGGTGCACTGGATGCCGAAGCTGTTGCCGCCGGACGCGCCGGTCAGCGTGGTGGTAAGCGTTGAAAAGGTCGCCGGGCTGGTGCCGAAGTTCAGCGTACCGAAGTTAATGCCGTTCTGCGCGGGCGAGCCGTTGATCAGGCAGCCGTTGGTGAGGGTTAAGGTCGCACCGATGGTCCCGCTGCTGGTCACCGCCTGCGCCGCGTTGATGCCCAACAGGCTGCTCCCGCACAGCGCCAGAATCACGATTTTCTTCATAGTGTCGTCCTCAACCTGAATACGTTACGGGTCAACGCCCGAGACATTTAGTGACATTAACTCACTAATAATTAGAAATTTAGTTTAGGGATTTGGAATTAACCAGAGCGACGGGTAACAACCAAACGAATGGCGTATTGACAGCATAAAACCTTAACTATCAATAAATTAACCTTGATTGACCTGAGGGTAAATGCAACGCGAAACAGATATATTCATTAATACGTGAGATACATCACACTTATCCGTTAATGTTTCTTTATTAACAAAAATCATAAAGAGTAAAAAATAGTTGTATTGGCTTCCGCTTTGCTTCAATTTATTCCGTGAATATTTGTTGGACAATTATAAAAATTACATATGGTTCAATAAGTTGCTTTTTTGTTAATTAAAATCACGACAGGGGTTATTACGTAAGTGGCAAGCTCAAACAAACTCACGCTGTTCATTATCTTATTTATGATCGCGGGGATCCTCAGCGGTGCGGCAATTCATGAATACGCCGCCGCCGACACGGTCAAAGGCTACGCAGACAACATCACGCTGTTCACGGATATTTTCCTTCGCCTCATCAAAATGGTTATTGCCCCGCTGGTGTTCAGCACGCTGACGGTGGGCATTATGCGCATGGGCGAAACGTCAACCATCGGTCGCGTCGGCGGCAAGGCGATGGTCTGGTTTGTCTCTTCTTCGGTGCTGTCGATTCTGGTGGGCCTGTTCATCGTCACGCTGCAGCATCCGGGCGCGGGCATGAACCTGCAAATCCCGCAGGGCGACGTGCAGACCGGGCTTGCGGTCAGCGGCATGTCGCTGAAAAGCTTTATCGCCCACACCTTCCCGACCAGCATCGCCGGGGCGATGTCGAATAACGAAATCCTGCAAATCGTGGTGTTCTCGCTGTTCTTCGGTATCGCGGGCGCGTCGCTTGGCGAGAAGTTTAACGCCCCGCTGGTGGCGGCGCTGGATGTGGTTTCCCACATCATGCTAAAAGTGACCGGCTACGTGATGTACGTTGCGCCGCTGGCGATCTTCGCCGCTATTTCGTCGGTGATCGCCACCGAAGGACTGGGCATCCTGCTGAACTACGCGTCGTTTATCGGCGGCTATTATCTGGCGATTGTGCTTACCTGTCTGGTGCTGATTAGCGTCGGCTACATGGTGCTCAAGGGCGAGATTTTCCGCCTGCTGGCGATGCTGAAGGATCCGGTGCTGGTGGCGTTCACCACCAGCAGCTCCGAGGCGGCCTACCCGAAAACGCTCGACCAGCTCACCCGCTTCGGCTGCTCGCGCAACATCGCCTCGTTCGTGCTGCCGATTGGCTATTCGTTCAACCTCGTCGGCTCGATGGTTTACTGCTCGTTTGCCTCGATGTTTATCGCCCAGGCCTACAACATCCACCTTAGCTTCTCGGAGATCGTGGTGCTGATGCTGACCCTGATGCTGGCGTCGAAGGGCATCGCGGGCGTGCCGCGCTCGGCGCTGGTCGTGCTGGCGGCCACCATTCCGAGCTTCAATATTCCGGTGGCGGGCATTCTGCTGCTGATGGGTATCGACCACTTCCTGGACATGGGCCGCTCGGCGATTAACGTGCTGGGTAACGGCGTGGCGACGGCGATGCTGTCGAAAAACGAGGGGCAGATGAAGGAGCAGGTTGAGATTGGGGAAGAGATTGAGGCCTGACCGATAAGGTTTAAACGGCGGATGGCGCAGGCTTATCCGCCCTACAGCTACAGCTTAATCGTAGGGCGGATAAACGTAGTGCCATCCGCCGCTTATTAACCCTTACGCCACGCGGCTTGCGGCCACGTCCACCAGCGCCATCTCTTCGCTGTTTAGCAGCTTCTCGATGTTCACCAGAATCAGCATACGTTCGCCAAGCGCGCCGAGGCCGGTCAGGTATTCGGTCGAAAGCGTCACGGCGAATTCCGGCGCAGGGCGGATCTGCTCGGCGGTAAGCGACAGCACGTCCGACACGCCGTCAACCACAATGCCCACCACGCGCTGCCCGAGGTTCAGAACGATTACCACGGTGTTTTCGTTGTACTCCACGTCGCCCTGGTCAAACTTCACGCGCAGGTCGAGGATCGGCACGATAACGCCGCGCAGGTTGGTCACGCCTTTAATAAACGGCGGCGTGTTGGCGATGCGGGTCACCTGGTCGTAGCCACGGATTTCCTGCACCTTGAGGATATCGATACCGTACTCTTCGTCACCGAGAGTAAACACCAGGAACTCCTGTCCAGACGGCTCCCCGGTTAATTTTGTCACACTGGTTAATGCGTTCATTTGCGTACCTATTTTAGTTATCAGGATGCCAGACGTTGTTCACGGTTTAAGTTTTGCAGCGCGGAAACATCGACAATCAGCGCCACGCTGCCGTCGCCAAGAATGGTCGCGGCAGAGATTCCCGGCACTTTGCGGTAGTTACTTTCAAGGTTTTTCACCACCACCTGATGCTGCCCGATCAGCTGATCCACCAGCAGCGCATAGCGGCGGCCCGCGCTTTGCAGAATCACGACGATGCCCTGAGTCGCCTCGGTTTTCGCCCCTTCCACGTCGAAAAGCTTCCACAGTTCGACCAGCGGCAGATACTCGCCGCGCACCTCAAGCACGCGCTCGCCGCCCGCCAGCGGATGCAGGTCGTCGTCCTTCGGCTGAAGAGATTCCATCACCGCGTTCAGCGGCAGGATGAACACCTCGTCGGCAACCTTCACGGACATGCCGTCAAGAATCGCGAGCGTCAGCGGCAGCAGAATGCGGATGGTGGTGCCCGCCCCCGCCTTCGACTGGATCTCAACGTGGCCGCCCATTTCCTGGATGTTACGTTTCACCACGTCCATACCCACGCCGCGGCCCGACACGTCGGTGACCTGCTCGGCGGTTGAGAAGCCCGGCGCGAAGATAAGCATCCCTACTTCGTCGTCGGACATGCTTTCGCTCACCGCCATGCCCTGCGAAAGCGCCTTGGCGAGAATACGTTCGCGGTTCAGACCGGCACCGTCATCAATGACTTCAATGCAGATGTTGCCGCCCTGATGTTCAGCGGAAAGCGTCAGGTTGCCCACTTCGGACTTGCCGGCGGCGCGGCGTTTTTCCGGGGATTCAATGCCGTGGTCGAGGCTGTTGCGCACCAGGTGCGTCAGCGGGTCGATAATGCGTTCGATGAGACTCTTATCGAGTTCGGTGGAGCTGCCCAGCAGCGTCAGTTCGACCTGCTTGTTGAGCTTGCCAGCAAGGTCGCGCACCAGGCGCGGGAAGCGGCTGAAAACGTATTCCATCGGCATCATGCGGATGGACATCACCGACTCCTGCAGATCGCGGGCGTTGCGCTGCAGCTGGCCCATGCTGGTGATCAGCTCGCCGTGGTTGACCGGGTCCAGCTCGTTGGAACGCTGGGCGAGCATCGACTGGGTGATCACCAGCTCGCCGACCAGGTTAATCAGCTGGTCAACTTTTTCGACCGCAACGCGAATGCTGGTTGATTCTGCGACGCGCGCCGCAGGTTTCTCCGCACGGGCGACCGGTTTTGCAGCCGGGGCGGCAACCGGCGCTACGGCTTCAGACCGTGCCGCAACGGCGACCGGGGCTTTATCTTCGACGATGTCTACCGTAGCGCCTGCGAACGGCAGGAATTCGATCTGCTCTGGCTCAATGACGAAGCACAGCACGGCGCTGATATCGTCGGCGCTGACGCTGGTTTCAAGCGTAGCGGTCACCGAGCTTTCGCCCTTTTCGATATCGCTCAGGGTGCCGAGGTTCGACAGCTCTTCCAGCAGCAGGTCGCGCTCGCTCTCTTTGAGGGCGGTGATAGCCACGCGCAGTTTGCCGTCGCCTGCCGCCGCCGCGTTGGCTGCAGGGACGTCATTTTCTACCACGGTGAGCTTAGCGGGTGCGGCGGGCGCTTCGCCTTTGGCGTCCAGCGCCAGCTGGCGCAGGGCTTTGCAGATGTAGTCAAAGCTCTGGGCGTCCGGCTCGGTTGAGCTTTTATAAGCGTCGAGCTGTTCTTGCATAATATCTTTGGTTTCCAAAAACAGGTTGATAATGTCGGTGTTAAGCTGCATTTCACCGCGTCGGGCCTCGTCGAGCAGGTTCTCCATCAGATGGGTGGTCTCCTGCAGCACGGAGAAGCCGAACGTGCCGGCGCCCCCTTTGATCGAGTGGGCCGCGCGGAATATGGCGTTCAGCTGCTCTGAATCCGGCGCCTCGGGAACGAGATCCAGCAGGTGTTGTTCCATATCGGCCAATAGCTCGTCGGCCTCGTCAAAAAATGTCTGGTAAAAATCGCTGATATCCATACTCACGCTATCACCTCGTACCTGGTTGTGGCGGTAATGTGGTCTGCGCCGGAGCCACGGCAGCAGGTTCTTTCAGAGTGCTTAACGGCTGATTATCGCTCTCTGCGTTTTCATGCACGATGGCTTGCTCGGCCTGTTTGTTCAGCACCAGCAGGCTGATGCGACGGTTTATTGCATCTTCCGGGCCACGGTCGGTTACGCGCATGGTCGAAGCCATGCCCACTACCCGCAGCACCTTGCCATCCGTCAGCCCGCCGTACATCAGCTCGCGGCGCGAGGCGTTGGCGCGGTCGGCGGATAGCTCCCAGTTGCTGTAGCCGCGTTCGCCCATGGCGTACGGCAAGTCGTCGGTATGCCCGGAAAGACTGATTTTGTTAGGAATATCGTTAAGCAGCGGCGCGATGCTGCGCAGAATGTCGCGCATATACGGCTCTACTTCCGCGCTGCCGTTCTTAAACATCGGGCGGTTCTGGCTGTCGATAATCTGGATGCGCAGGCCTTCCTGCACCAGGTCGATTTGCAAATGCGGACGCAGCGCCCGCAGCTTCGGGTCGGCCTCAATGAGCTGGTCGAGCTGGTCACGAAGGCGCTTCAACCGGTTGGTTTCCATGCGTTTTTTCAGCTCGTCGATGTCCGGGCTTTTCTTCACTTCGCCCTGCTGCTGGGTTACATCGTCGCCGCCGCCGGGGATCGGGCTTGAGCTGTCTGCGATGCGCTGCCCGCCGGTAATAGCGGCGCTTAGCGGGGTTTTAAAGTAATCAGCAATTTGCGCCAGCTCTTTTGGGCTGGAGATGGAAATCAGCCACATCACCAGGAAGAAGGCCATCATGGCGGTCATAAAGTCCGCGTAGGCAATTTTCCACGACCCACCGTGATGGCCACCGCCGTGGCCCTTGTGCTTGCGCCGTCTTACGACAACGATGGGATGTGCCTGATTTTTCATACTTCTTCTTCCGTGGCGCGCGCCTGGGCGTTCGGCGAGCGGACGGCACGAACGTGCTCCTCAAGCTCGATAAACGACGGACGTTCGCTGGAATAGAGCGTTTTACGACCAAATTCTACGGCAATCGGCGGCGCGTAGCCGTTGAGGCTGGAGAGCAACGTCACCTTCACGCACTGCATCATTTTGGTGGTTTCAGCGCTTTTCTGGCGCAGCACGGTCGCCAGCGGGGAAATAAACCCGTAGGCCAGTAAAATACCGAGGAAGGTTCCCACCATCGCGTGGGCAATTAATCCGCCAAGCTCTGCCGCAGGCCTGTCGGCAGAGGCCAGGGCGTGAACAACCCCCATTACCGCCGCCACAATCCCGAACGCAGGAAGTGAATCCCCCATTAGCGCAAGGCTATTTGCCGGTATTTCCGCTTCGCTTTCATGGGTTTCAATTTCTTCGTCCATTAAGGCTTCAATTTCGAAGGTATTCATATTTCCGCTGATGATCAGGCGCAAATAATCAACAATAAAATCGAGCATCACGGCGTCGGCTAAAATACGCGGATAGCTGGCAAATATTTCGCTTTCTTTTGGATTCTCGATATCTCTTTCGAGAGAAAACATCCCCTGCTGGCGCGACTTCGCCATCAGGCGATAAAGCAGAGCCATCAAATCCATATACATACTTTTGGTGTATTTCGAACGGCGAAATAGCAAAGGCAGCGCTTTCAACGTGCCCTTAATGGCTTTGCCATTGTTGCCAACGATAAATGCACCGATACCCGCGCCACCAATGATGACAAATTCAGCGGGCTGATAAAGCGCCCCCAGGTGACCACCGGTCATCATATAGCCGCCGAATACTGTCCCGAGTACGACCAGGTAACCTATTAATATCAGCACGAGTCAGTCCTTCTGCTGTGGTGTGTGGCGAGGACTTACAGGTGGCGGCATCACGGCCTGGTATCGGGCAAAAAAAAGCAGCGGTAATCGCTTACCGCTGCTGGAGTGCTCGTACACACAGGGCCTGTTAAACGGCCTGTTCTACCTGTTCATCCAGCAGTTGTGGAATAATATCGGCAGGATTCGTGGAAAGTTTACGTCTTTTTACCGCTCGTGATGGCGGCTGGCACAAACTGCAGGCAAAGCTGCCAACAGGCTGGTGAGCATGGGTGATAAAGTTGCCGCCGCAGCAGTTACAGCGGCTTAGCTGAAGCATACCGCTCTCAACAAAACGCACCAACGTCCAGGCGCGGGTCAGCGCCAGAAGCGGGCCGTCTGCCTGGGATGGACACTGCTCCAGATACAAGCGATAGGCTTTAATGACGGCGTCAACGCCGCTGCATTGTCCGCTACGTAACAGGAATTGCCAGGCGTTACAGAACATCGATGCGTGGATGTTCTGCTCCCAGGTCATAAACCAATCCGTGGAGAAAGGTAACATTCCTTTCGGCGGTGGACTGCCGCGAAGCTCTTTGTAAAGCTTGATCAAGCGGCCGCGACTGAGCTGCGTTTCGCTTTCAAGCATCTGCAATCTCGCGCCCAGCGTAATCAGCTCCATCGCTAATTGAATGTCGCGTGCTTCCTGGACAATGCTTTTCTCGCTCATTTTGTTACGCCCTTTTTTTCTTCGGTGCCTCGTCGCTGGCTGACACCTCATTTAATAAGCGGGTGGATAACAAAATACCCGTATGAATTTGCTGTAAATCATCCACACGCGAGTCTTGCGTTAAACGGTTAATGGTTTGGTTATCATTAAAACGGAACTGACAAATCAGCTGATTGGTCTCCGCTAATTTCACCATTTGTGGCAGCGTTAATTCTCTTAAGGTGTTAGCCATATCCTCGCCAACGCCTAAACGAAACATCGCTGAAGCTTTATCCTGACTAATAAGTCTTTGCGCTAGCAGTAAATAAGACAAATTAATGTCATAGATATGTTTTAGCAACTCGGATGTATGCATTTTTCCCATCCCGAATAACCAACTATTATTTTATGCGGCCAAACCGCACCCCGTGATGTCGCCGGGCAAACCCGGTAAATAAGTGAAACAATCGTGACGGCCAAAAAAATGCATTAGTTGATGTCGCCCTCTGCCCGGGAGCCACTCCCGTAGGATGCAGCCGCTTCGCTGACAGATCGGTTAACGTCTTTCTTAATTTTCTTACAAAAAACTAAGATTTTTCCTAATTCGGGCAAACTCTACTCGGAGCCTATAGCACATACAATGCGGTCAACCGCGATTTTGGAATTTATGTGACGCAGATCACATAAATTTACCATATACATTAGATAAAACCATCAGCCAGGCTTTTCATTTGGCTGTTTTATAGCCAAATCAGGAATTTCCGTCACCTTGCGCAAGGAATAACCACACTTTTGAACAACAACTTTATGACTTTTCAGCCATTTATGGCCCGCCCGATAATCATTATCTGTTAAGTGGATCACACTTGCGCAGGCTATTAAAGAATAAATTAAGTAATATCAGCCTGTTAACTTCAATCCATTTTGAATTTTAACTGGAAATGACCATTACAAAGGGCCTAATCACCCATCGAAACTATCCAAATGTCACATTAAAAATAATTCGAAAGTTTGATGGTTTTTTCGCCTTTTTCTGCCATGCAACGGTCTTCTAAATTCATTACATAAGAATAATTGAACTGTTTTCATGAGCAGGCTCACAGTTCCCAGGGTTAACAACGTTGCGTTATTGTTAATATTAAAGTAAAGGAATTGTTATCAAAATGTCCTTTGCGCTACAGGAGAAGAACATGAGCTATCGCCATGTGTTGGTCGCCGTTGCCGTAACCCCCGAAAGCCACAGGCTAGTGCAAAAGGCCGTTTCTATCGTCCAGCCGGTAAACGGGCGTATTTCCCTGATTACGCTTGCCTCCGACCCGGAAATCTACAACCAGCTCGCCGCGCCGATGATGGAAAATCTGCGCGAGCTGATGCTCGAAGAAACGCAGCTTTTCCTTGAGGAACTGAAAGATAAGGCGGGTTATCCGATTGAACATGCCGCCATCGCCACGGGCGAACTCAGCGAGCACATTTTGGCGATATGTGAAAAACAGGACGTGGATTTGGTTGTCTGCGGCAACCACAATCAGAGCTTTTTTAGCAAAGCGATTTGTTCTGCAAAAGCGGTAGTGGCGTCGAGTAAAATAGATGTGCTGCTGGTGCCGTTGGTTTGAGACAGTAAAAAGCGGTGGATGGCGCTAACGCTTATCCACCCTACACCCGCACAGGCAGACGTAGGTCGGGTAAGCTTAATCGCCACCCGACGCTTTCTTTATATCATCACGCTAATTTCGGAAATGTCGCCACTTTCTGCTGGAGATGAGACTCAGCGCTGCGCGGCGTCACCTGCTTTAGATCGTCCACGAACCTCTCCTGCCAGTGGTTGATGTCGTTCTTAAGGATCACGTCCATCATTTCGCTGTGGCGGGAAATTCGTTCCGCTAACGGCATGGTTAACGCGCGATCCAGGGCGGCGGCAACGTCGTCGCGATCGTACGGGTTAACAATCAGCGCCGAGGTCAATTCATTAGCCGCACCGGCAAATTTCGACAGTACCAGTACGCCCGGATTCGCCGGGTCCTGGGCGGCAACGTACTCTTTTGCCACCAGGTTCATGCCGTCGCGCAGCGGCGTCACCAGCCCGACCTCGGCGTAGCGGAACACCTTCATCAGCAGCTTGCGGTCAAAGTGCTGGTTGAGGTAGTACAGCGGCGTCCAGCCCAGCTGGCCGTACTTGCCGTTGATACGCCCCGCTTCGGTTTCTAGCTGATGGCGGATGTCCTGATAGGCCTGCACGTCGCCTCTGGAAGTCGGCGCAATCTGCGTATAACGAATCTTGCCGTGGTGCTGCGGGTAATTTTCCAACAGCGCCTCGAAGGCGAGGAAGCGCTCCGGCAGCCCTTTGGAATAGTCAAGTCGCTCCACGGAGAAGATATTCTTGATGTTGCCAAGCTCGGATTTAAGCTGCGCAAGCTTAGGCGGCAGCGGGCCTTTCGCGCTGCGGGCAATCTCCTCCGGCTCGATGCCGATGGGGTAAACCTCGGTGCTGAAGGTTTTGCCGAACGCCTGGTGCTGATGCTTACCTTTATTATCAAGGCGCGTCACGCTTGCGACGCAGTCTAGGAACGCCAGGCGGTCGTTTTCCGTCTGGAAGCCCAGCAGATCGTAATCGCACAGCGCTTCAATCAGCTCCTCGTGCGGCGGCAGCGCGTTAAACACCTCCGGCGTCGGGAACGGGATGTGCAGGAAGAAGCCGATGCGGTTGTTCAGCCCCTGCTTGCGGCACTCTGCGGCAAACGGCAGCAGGTGGTAATCGTGGATCCACAGGATGTCGTCGTCCTCAACCAGCGGCTTGAGCTTTTCGGCCAGCAGCGTGTTGACGCGCGCATAGCCGTCCCAGGCTTCACGCTGGAAGTCGACCAGATCCAAACGGTAGTGGAACGCGGGCCACAGCACGGCGTTCGAAAACTGCAGGTAATACTGCTCGTAATCTTCTTCACACAGGTTAAAAGAGGCCCAGGTAATATTGCCTTTTTTGACCTTTTTCAGCGGCGCGTCGGGGTCGCCTACCTCGCCGCTCCAGCCGAACCACAGCCCGCCTGCGGCCTTCAGCGCGCCTAAAATACCGACGGCTAGACCGCCCGCCCCTGCTTTCTTGTCATCTGGTGGTGCAATGCGATTAGAGACTACCACTAAGCGGCTCATAATCTTCTCCCCGTAATGTTTCTGTCTTTTGTTGTTTTTCTATATGTTGCGTAAGTTTGCCAAGCCAGTGATAAACCATCCTCACGTTGGCGAGGCGATACTGCGCGAGGGTTTCCCCGGCACCGACCTTCACGGTCAGGCCGCCCAGCGCGTTGACCTGTTTGAACCCGGCTTCATCCGTGAGGTCATCGCCGATAAATACCGGCGTGCGGCCCTTGAACGGTGCTTCCTGCATAAAGGCGCGTATTGCAGCGCCTTTGTTAATGCCCAGCGGCTTAAGCTCGACCACGCATTTCCCCGGCTGTAAGGCCAGCTCCGGGTAACGGGCGGTAAGCTCTTGCGCGAGCATCATAATGGCTTCTTCGGCTTCCGGCGCCTGGCGATAGTGCAGCGCGAACGCCATCCCCTTGGCCTCAAGCTCGGTTCCCGGCAGCAGCGCCAGCATTTCCGTTAGCTCCTCGTACAGCGCCTTAACCAGCGGGGCCGGCAGCGTCACAACGTGGGTTTTATCATTGATGTCGCGGCGCTCCGCACCGTGCACCCCGGCCAGCGGAAAATGAAAAGGCGTGGCGAGCTTGTCCAGCTCGGCCATAGAGCGCCCTGAAATCAGCGCAAGCGCCCCGTCGCTCATCACGGACATTTTCTGCAGCAGCGTGCGCACGGCGGCCGGAATGTAAACCTGATCCGGGTGCGGTTTGATTTCTGCCAGAGTGCCATCGAGGTCAAAGAAAAAGGCTAGGTTGCCGGAAAGTAAGGGCGGTACAGATACGACTTCAGCCACCTGTGGCTCCTCCTTAAATGGGTAACGTTGTCACCGGAACGGTAACTTAAAATTATCATTAGCCATGTAAGTATAGACAGGGTGACGGGTGTCGCAATTTTATAAGATAAATCGCCAGGCCTTGTGGGGACTGGCGTTGCGCTTCGGAATTGTCTGATGTTAAGGGTGATAAAAAGTTATACCGTCCGCTTCGCCTTCTGTTTGTAACGGTCAAAAATTACCGCCGCGAGAAGGATAAGCCCACGCACCACGTACTGGGAAAACGGTGAAATATTCAGCAGGTTCATGGCGTTTTCCACCGTCCCCAGAATCAATATCCCCGCCACCACGTAAGAGATTTTACCTATCCCGCCCTTGAGCGACACGCCGCCCAGCACGCAGGCGGAAATCACGATCAGCTCATAGCCGATGGAGGTCATCGGCTGGCCGCTGGTCATGCGCGAGGCAAGAATAATCCCCGCCGCCGCCGACACCAGCCCGGACAGCACGAAGATAATGATTTTGGTGCGCACCACCGGCACACCCGCAAGCCTTGCCGCCTCTTCGTTGCCGCCAATCGCCAGCGTGTTGCGCCCAAAGGTGGTTTTGTTAAGCAGGAAGCCGAAGATTATCAGGCAGCCTACCGTAAGCCAGATTGGCGCGGGCAACCCCAGCCAGTTGGCGTAGCCGAGGGTAAAGAAGCGCTCGTCTTCGATGCCCACCGCCTTGCCGTCGGAGATAATATAGGCCAGGCCGCGCACGATCTGCATGGTGGCAAGCGTGGTAATCAGCGCGTTGATCTTCAGCCGGGCGATGACGAAGCCGTTGACCAGGCCGCTGGCCACGCCCAGCAGCAGCCCCGCCGCCACGCCCAGCCACAGGCTTTCGGTCATGTTGATGACGACCGCCGTGGTCACGCCTGCGCAGGCAATGACCGAGGCTACCGACAGGTCAAAATCCCCGGAGGCGAGGCAGAACAGCATGCCGCACGCCACCATGCCGGACATGGAAATCGCCAGCCCCAGCCCCTTCATGTTGATAAAGGAAGAGAAGTTGGGCACGAAGATCGCGCAGCCGATAAACAGCACCGCGAACACCACCAGCATGCCGTAGTTATCCCAGATGCGCCCGAGGCTCATCTGCGACCTGCCCGGCCCGGACGCTTCGCCGTCAGACTTGATAAATGATGACATTTTGTTCCCCTTGCTCATGCGGCACTCACACTGGTTTTCGGCATCGCCAGGCTCAGCGCCTGCTGCTCGCTGGCGCTGCCATGCAACAATTCGCCGGCAATCTCCCCTTCGCGCATCACGATGATGCGGTCGGCGAGGCCCAGCACTTCAGGCAGGTCGCTCGACGCAAAGAGCACCGCCACGCCCCGCGCTGCGAGGGCATAAATCACGTTGTAGATTTCATGCTTGGCGCCCACGTCGATGCCGCGCGTCGGCTCATCGAGCAGGATCACCTTCATCTCCTCGGACAGCCAGCGGCCCAAAATTGCCTTCTGCTGGTTGCCGCCGGACAGGTTCATGATCAGCTGCTCCGCCGACGGCGTTTTGATGTTCAGCGAGCGGATGTGCGTAGCGGCGTTGTCGCTTTCCCATCTGTTGTTGATAAGGCAGCCCACGCTGATGTGCCTGCGGCGCGCGCTGATGTTGATGTTGTCGCGCACCGAGTGCACGGGAATGATGCCGTCCGCCTTGCGGTCTTCCGGGCAGAGCATCATTCCGGCGCGAATGGCGTCACCGGGCTTGTTGATGGCAACGGGGCTGCCGTCAATCCACACCTGCCCTTCGGTGATGCGCGTGCCGCCGAATAACCCCTTCATCAGCTCGCTGCGCCCGGCGCCCACCAGGCCAAACAGCCCGACGATTTCGCCGCAGCGAACCTGCAAAGAGATTGGCGTGCGCACGCCCGGCGCTTTGACCTGCTCAAGACGCAGCCTTTCCGCGCCGTGTTCGCGCGGCTGCCAGCCGTAGATATCCCCGAGGTCGCGCCCGACCATCGCCTGCACCAGCGAGTCGTGGTTCACCTGCTGCATATCGTCGAAGGTGCGCACGTAGCGCCCGTCCTTAAACACGGTGATCGCATCGCTCAGGGCGAAGATCTCCTCCATGCGGTGCGACACGTAGATAATCACCCGCCCTTCCGCGCGCAGCTCGCGAATAACGCGGAACAGGTTGTCGATCTCCCGGCGGGACAGCGAGCTGGTTGGCTCGTCGAAGGCGATAACCTTGGCGTTGCGGGCCAGCGCCTTTGCGATTTCCACCATCTGCCACTGGCCGATGGAGAGGTATTTCAGCGGCGTCTGCGGGTCGATATCCAGGCCCAGGTGCTCAAGCTGGAGGCGCGCCTCGTAGTTGAGCAGCGAACGGTTTACAAACCCCGCCCTGTGCGGGATCTGCCCAAGATAGATGTTTTCCGCGACCGACATTTCCGGCACCAGGTGCAGCTCCTGGTAGATGATCGCGACGCCCGCGTTAAGCGCCGCCGTCGTGTCGCTAAACGCCACCTCTTCGCCACGCAGCACGATGCTGCCCTGGCTCGGCGCATAGTTACCGCTAAGAATTTTTAGCAGCGTGGATTTCCCCGCGCCGTTTTCCCCCATCAGGGCGTGGACCTGGCCCGCGTAGCAGTCAAAGCTGATGTCCTGCAATGCTTTCACGCCGGGGAAGGTTTTGCCGATGCCGCGAAAGGAGAGATACGGAGTTTGTGGTTGCATGGTTTACCTTTTGCATGGCGTCGGGTGGCGGCTCACGCCTTGCCCGACCTACGTTCCGATGACGTGAAGGGTTTTTGTAGGGTGGATAAGCGCAAGCGCCATCCACCGCATGGCCTACTTGCCGCCTAACCCTTTCTTCGCCAGCTCCTCCTTAAAGTTGTCGCGGGTGATCAGCACCACGTCGGTCACTTCGGTAAACTTCGGCGGCTCGGCGTCTTTGGTCACCCAGTTGTAGAGCATCTCGCTGCTCTTATAGCCGTGCACGTCCGGGCTTGGCAGCAGCGAGCCGTAGAAGCCGGTGGCCTGCGCTTTCGACAGCTCGCTCACCGCGTCCACGCCGTTGATGCCGATGCCGATCACGTCCGGGGCCTTAAAGCCCTGGCCTTCGGTGGCGCGCACGCCGCCCAGCACGGTGTTGTCGTTCATGCCGACGACAAGCCAGTGCTTCACTTCCGGGTGCTGCACCAGCATGGAGTTGGCGGCGTCAAACGCGCCGGGGATATCGTTGGATTTGGTCGGCACCTTGTAGATCTGTTTTTCCGGGAAGCCCGCGGCCTTCAGGGCTTCCATCGAACCCGAGGTGCGGCGGCGCGCGGTGTCCAGCTCGTCGGCGGTGATCGCCATCACGGCGGACTCTTTGACGTCCCAGCCGCGTTTTTGCATCTCTTTAAACAGCTCCTGGCCCTGGCGCTCGCCGATTTTGGTCGCCGCCATCATCACCAGCGGCACGGTTTCCATCGGCTTGCCCTTCGCGGTGACGAACTGGTCATCCACGGCGATAACCTTCATGTCGTAGCTTTTGGCTTTCGCGACGATAGCCGAGCCGAGTTTCGGATCGGGCGTACAGATCACGAAGCCTTTTGCGCCGCTGGCGGCGAGGCTGTCGATGGCGTTAAGGGTTTTTTCACCGTCCGGCACGGCAATCTTGATCACCTCAAAGCCGAGGTCTTTCCCGGCCTTATCGGCGAATTTCCACTCCGTCTGGAACCACGGCTCTTCCGGCTGTTTCACCAGAAAGCCGAGCTTCATCGTTTCCGCAACAGCTGATTGTGACATAACCGCCGCAAAGCCAATGGCCACCAGCGTTTTAGTAAATTTGTGCATGCGTACTCCAGATCGATTTTATTATTCGTAGGGTAAGGTCGATTTAAAACAACGTTTTAGCACGAGAGTCCGTTTTGGGCCGCGCTGGATGTAGTTGTAGTCGGAAAGCGATAATCCATAAGAGAGCGGAATCACACGGCAGAATTACAGTGAGGCCGTGCATAAATTCAGCAATTTAGGCCATAAGAAAAGTGGATTTTGTATGATGATTAGGCGGTGCGGGGATGGTAAGGGCGTTCTGAATTTCCCCCCTCACCCTAACCCTCTCCCTCAGGGAGAGGGGATCGTCCGGTGCGCTCCTTCTCGAGAGGGAGAGAGTATCGTCCGGTGTGCTCCTTCTCCTGGGGGAGAGAGTATCGTCCGGTGTGCTCCTTCTCCTGGGGGAGAGAGTATCGTCCGGTTTTCTCCTTCTCCTGGGGGAGAAGGCCGGGATGAGGGCGTTCTGAACGTCCCCTCACCCTGAGGGTGAAGGGACCGATATGCGCAATTACCAGTACGTATTAATCCCGTCGCGCGAGCCGGTCACCGGGTCACGTTCGGGTTTAGGAACCGTGGCGATATTCTCTCTCACCTCATCGAGCTGCCCCGGCTGGTCGAGATACTTATCCGGCGAGAAGCCGTCGGGATAGGCACCCACGCACATAAAATCCTCCGACGCTTCGATTTGCTTATGCCCCACGCCCGCCGGGATCAGCACCGCGTCGCCGCGCGAAAGATCGACCACCGGCCCGGATTCCCCGCCAAACTGCACGCGCGCGCTGCCGGCAAACACGCCCAGCGCTTCATGGGTGTTGGAGTGAAAATGGGTGTAGGTAAAAATGGGGTAGCGCCAGCGCGGCGGCCAGCCGTGGCGCGCGAAAAGCGCTTCGAACGCCTCGGCAAGATTTTCTTCGTGGGATACGTGGTGGTAAAGCACCAGCGGCAGCGCGCTGTTGGGCACGCCGCCGCTGGGTTGGTTCAGACGCAGGGTTTCCAGTTCGCTCGCCATCTCTTTCTCCTCGCTCTAAAAGAGTAAGTATAGAAAGCGAAAACGATTAGCCGGAAAGCATCACCACGGATAATAAATATGCTCCGCGTGATCCCGCGCCGGGGCCTCGTCGCCTTCAAGGCGCGCCGCTACGGTCAGGGCAAAATCAAAGACTTTACCCAGCCCCCTGCCGCTTATCAGGTTGCCGTCTTCCACGACGTCGGCATCAACATATTCGCCGTCGGTCACCTGTTGCCACAGATCGCCGGAGCAGACGTAGCGGCGGCCTTTCAACAGACCGTTGCCGCCCAGCACGCGGGCCGCGGCGGAACAGATTGGGCAGATGAGTTTGCCCAGCTCGTCGTGGCGGCGCACGAAGGCGATAACGCTTGCGCTTTGTGCGAGGAACACGCTCCCCTCTGGCCCGCCGGGCAGGACGACGGCGTCAAAAGTGGTGTCGAAGCATTCGCCGAGCGTGGTGTCGGCCACCATCGGGATGGCATGATAGCTGACCACCGCGCGCGTTTCCACGCAGGAGACAATTTGCACGTCGATTTTCAGGCGACGCAGGATATCAATCGTGACAATGGCTTCGGCTTCTTCAAAACCGGGGGCCAGCAGGACGGCAACATTTTTCATTAGGGCTTTCCTTTGCTTAAAAATTACCAGTACGGGTACCAGACCTGGCGCAGGCGCGCCAGCGCCTCGAGGTAGAAATAGTCCCCCCAGCTGCAGCACTGGTCAACACCTTTTCCGCTAGCCATATGATAAACCGAGTGTTTGAGCAACCCTTCGCAGGCCTCGTCGTCGCGCGCCAGGTAGTTATCGGTCAGCGACCCCACGATGCGCAGCGCCATCTCCTCATAGTGCGCGCGGTGTTCGTCGAGCGTCGGCAGGATTTTTACCAGCTCCAGCAGGCCGCAGGCGGTAATCGCCGCCGCCGAGCTGTCGCGCACCGCGTCGGTGCCGAGCAGCGCCAGATCCCAGTGGCAAACGTCGTCCTCCGGCAGGCGGTTGAGGAAGTAGTGGGCCAGGCTGCGCGACAGCTCGACCATGCTTTTATCCCCGGTATGCAGAAAGCTGAGCAGGAAACCGTAAATGCCCCACGCCTGCCCGCGCGACCAGCAGGACGAATCGCTAAAGCCCTGGTGCGTGTTGCCAAAGCGCGGCTCGCCGGTCTGCACGTCCATATAGAAGGTGTGATACGACGAGGCGTCTTCGCGCACGATGTACTTCGCGGCCTGCTCGGCGTGGGCGGTCGCCGCCTGCGCATAGCGCGGGTCGCCGGTCTGCTCGCTCGCCCAGTACAGCAGCGGCAGGTTCATATTGCAGTCGATGATCATGCGGCCCTGCTGCTCCGGGTCGTTGAGATCGCCCCAGGCCTGGATGATTTTCGCCACCGGGTTAAAGCGCTCCATCAGAGTTTCCGCCGCCAGCAGCGCCGATTTGCGCGCCGCCTCGTTGCCGGTTAGCCGCCACGCGCTTACGCAGGAGAGCGAATATAAGAAGCCAAGATCGTGGGTGGCGGTATCAATGCGCTTTTCGATGCGTTCGGCAAACGACGGCAGATAGCTTTCGGCGGCGCGGCGGTATTTGTCGTCGCCGGTCATTTCCCACGCCAGCCACAGCTGGCCCGGCCAGAAGCTGGTGGTCCATTCGACGTTTTCAGTCCGCGGCCAAATGCCGTTCTCGCACGCCTCGCCGGGGAACCTGTCGCCAAAGGCAACGATGTTTTTATCGAGCTTACGCGTCACGCGGGCCAGCGCATCGTCGAGCTTGTGGCGCAACGCCAGCCTATCGACCTGATGCAGTTCAATCGGGCGCAGGGCTTCGGTAATCACGGTCTTGGTCATAACAACTCCTGAATTAATGTTTAACCGGTTCAATCGGGGCGGTATCAAGTGCCGAAGCAAAAGTTCGGGATTCGTCGCGTAGCGCCTTACAGCGCGACAGCGTAAAGGCGGAAATCAGGGTGAAGGCCAGCGCGCAGCAGCCCATCAGCAGGTAGGTGTGCTCGAAGCCGATCTTGTCGTAGAGGTAGCCCGCAGGGGGTGCAACCACGATGGAGCCGACGTAAATCATCGCCTGGTAGCCCAGCAGGTACATGGTGGCGTTGATCCTTTTGTCGAAGTGTTCGGCGATGTATTTGAATACCGAAATCAGCAGCAGCGCGATCTCCACGCCGTAGAACGGCTTGATTATCGAGATGATCACCGGGTCGCTGGTCAGGCCGGAGGCAATCAGCCGCGCGCCGACCACGCAGCCGCAGAACAGCAGCCCGCGCTTCGCGCCGTAGCGGTTTACCAGCCACGGGATAAACATCATCATCACGAACTCCATGCCGGATTGCACGGTGCTGAGGTAGCCGTACCAGGCGTTGCCCTGCTCTTTGGTGGCGAAGAACGACACGAAGTAGCGCGGGAACTGCTGTTCGGCGATGAACATCATCCACGCCACGCCCGCCACATAGAGGCTAAACATCCAGAACTTGCGGTTTTTCAGCAGCATCAGCACGTCGCTAAAGACGATTTTGTTCGCCGAGATGACGTTGTTGTTGCGCAGCTGCTCGTCACCGATTTTCAGGCTGACGAGCACCAGCAGCATCAGCACCGAGGTGCTTGAGCTGACGAGGAAGTTTGCCATTGGCGTGAAGTTAAACAGCACGCCGGAAACCGACGCCGCCATCGCCCAGCCGAGCGATCCCCACATGCGAATGCGGCCAAACTCCAGCCCGTAAAGGCGGCTGAAGCGGTCGGCGTAAGATTCCGACGCCGCCACCCCCGCGTACCAGCCGAGGCTGAGATAAAGCGCGCCGATGATAATGCCGATCGTGGTATGGCTAAGCAGCAGCGGCTGGTAGACAAACACGAAGAACGGGGCCATCAGCGCCGACACGGCGCAGACAAAATAGAGCAGCCGCTTGCTCATGCCGATCTTGTCCATGATGTAGCCGTAGACCGGCTTCATGATCACCGCGAACACGCCGTTGATGGCGAACACGCTGCCGATGGTGATGCTGTCCAGTCCCACCTTCTGGCTGAGCCACAGGGCGTAAAGCCCAAAGCTTGACGACCAGGTAAAGAAATAAAGGAAGATAAAGCTGCTCATTTTGATCTGAGCGCTGCGGACGGGCGTTGAGGTCGTCATACGGCACTCTCCGGCAGGGATTTTAGGGCCAGCGTTTTTTCATGGTGAGCCGTCACGAGGCGCACGGCGTCATCGCGGACGATGGCCTGCGGGCAAAGCCGCGCGTCAAAATCGTCCGGGTTTCCGGCCCATACCGCGCCGATCAGCAGGTGTTTCCCCTTCGCCAGTTCGCCGCGCAGCAGCGGCACGGCGGCACGTTCGGCAAACAGCAGGTTGGCGTTCGGCGGCGTTAACACCTGCTCGCCGCGACGCGGGCTGGCGCTGAGGCAGAAGATGGCGCTGATGTCGTCTTCCGTGGCGAGCCTGCAGAAATGCGCCCCGGTTTCGGCCTGCGGCAGCGGGCGGTTCGGGATGCTGAATCCGCCCTCTGCGCCGTCGAGTTCGCGAGCTGAAAGAATGTGGTGCACCCGCACCTGCCAGTCGCCGAGCGCTAACAGCCAGGTATCGACGGTCACGTCGTGCCAGGGCTGCCAGCGGCTGTAAATCATGCCGTCGGCGGTGGTGACCGAGGTGCAGCCGCGCCTGCCGCGCCAGTAGTCGTCCTTTTCAGACAGCAGAAGCATCGAGTCAGGCGAGGCGTGCGCCAGCCCAAAGCGCCCGCGCTCGACGGTGAAGCCATATCGCGTCGAGTAGGCAAACTTGCAGTATTTGGCTTCGGTATTGACGAAGTTGTTCAGCTCAAGCTGCCCGGCGGTCAGCATCCACAGGTGGTGCGGCTGGTGCACCAGAATCTGATCGGCATGGGGAATGGCGTGCTCGTGGGCCAGCGGCGGCAGCGGGAGCTCGCGCGCCTGCCAGAAGGCGTCCTGCTCGTCGAGCGCCAGCACCAGCATGGTTTTCAGCCCCCAGTACGGGGAGCCGGGCGCGTTGTAGTCTTCGGCCATAATCAGGTTCGGGTAGCTGAATCCGACGCTCAGCACGCCGTCGCGGTCGAACAGCGGCTGCCTCATCCACCAGCGCAGATGGCGCAGCACGATGCCCTTAATCACGCCGGGCCCGTAAACCTCCAGCCCCGCAAAGGCGGCGGCGCTCCAGAAGGCGGCCTGCGCAAAGCGGTAGGTCAGGCTGCGGCCAAAGGGCACGGCGGCCCCGTCGTCGGCAAAGAAGTGGATGAAGTCGGCGGCGAAGAGCGTGGCGCGATGGCGCAGTTCAGCGCAGCGCCCGGGGTCAACGTCGGCCATCAGCTTCGCGTAGATCAGGCCGTAAAAATGGAAGCCCATAGAGATGTAGTAATCCCGCGGGCGGCCCGGCCCGTCGGCGTACCAGCCGTCGCCGAGGTAGTAGCTTTCCATGGCGGCGAAGTGCTCTTCGAGCGCCTGCGGGTTGGTTGCAAACCCGGCCTTGTGAAAGCCGACCTGCACCAAAATCGGGAAGAAGTGCCAGTTGTTGTCCGGGATCGCCTGGGTTTCGCTCTGCTTAAGCCAGCGCCAGAGGTTGACCTTTTCCCGTTCGTCAAAATGGGCGAGCAGGGTTTCGTGGGCCAGCGCCAGCAGCAGGCCGTAGGCCGCCATTTCGACGATGCGCTGATCGTAAGGAGTGACCTCGCCCCAGTAGTCCGCATGCTGCGGGTTAGTGCCGTTTTTAATCGCCTGGATATAAAAAGAGAACCGCGTCGGCTCGCTTCCCCCGGCCAGCAGCGGCACGACGCCCCACAGCAGCCGCGAAAAGGTTTCCATGCTGGCAATCTGCTGCCCGTAGTGGGCGGTAAAGTTGGCGAGATCGATGCGGCTGGCGTCTTTTTTAAAATATGGCGTTACGGCGTTCAGCAGCTCGTTAACCAGCTTTTGCAGATCGCTGCGGCTCTCAATCGCGTTGTTCAGAGTAATATTTTCAGGTTGCAAGATGTCCTCCCGTCTTTCACGAGAATCAGATAAGTTATTGTTATTTAGCTTTTCTTAAGAGAATCATGGTGTGTCGGGAAACAGAGTAGCCTCTTTTAATTACGCCGCTGAGTGAGCCTGCTCACAAAAATAAACCGCCATTTCATTTTTGCTGGATTTTTCGTTGCGCGGCGGTAATAAATTGCAAACCATGGCGTAAAAACTTAAATCTGTTGTCCTGAGGTCAAATGCAAGAATCACAGCTTCTCGAGCGAATTACCCTCGATAGCCGGGTCATCGCCTTTCACCGCATGTGGTCGTCGAGCGCGGTGTACTACCACTGGCACCAGTGCGTTGAGCTGCTCTACATTTCGAAAGGCTACGGCATCGTGATCGTCGACAATCAGCACTACACCGCCCGCCCCGGCCGCCTGTTTATCTTCCCGCCGTTTCGCCTGCACAAGGTGCACGTTGAGGCCAGCGAGAAAAATCAGTACCACCGCACGGCGATGCACATCGAACAGTCGGTGGTTGAAACCGCGCTGGGCGGCTTCCCGCGCCAGCAGGCTCGGTTTGCCGCGCTTGCGGCAAGCAACGTTCCGGCGCAGGTTTACGATTTAAGCGAACAGGCAGATTTTATGGAGGCGATCCTTGAGCAGTTCGACGCGCTCGACGACGAGGGGCAGAAATCCGCCAGCGAGGTGGCGTTTCTGATGATGCAGATCATGACCTTTCTGCCCGCCCAGCCGCAGCCCGCTGTGCCCCAGCAGCAGACGCTGGCCTCGCGGATTATGGGCTGGGTTGAAACGCACTATTCGTCTAAATTTTCGCTCGACGATCTGGCGCAGGCGATGGGCCTGTCGCGCAGCTACACCTCAAGGGCGTTCCGCCAGCAAACCGGGGGAAGCATTCATGAATATCTGCTGACCAGAAGGATTAAACGGAGCTGCGACCTGCTGCGCACCACGGCGCTAAGCATCGACGCGATTGCCGAGGCGGTAGGATTTAGCGAGGTAACCTATTTTATTACCTGCTTTAAGAAGCTGATGCGCCAGACGCCGTTGCAGTACCGGAAAACCAGCCAGGCGCGGTTTTCCGGTTAGTTTTGGGGGATTTGATGGATTTTTGGGGGGCTGGTGGATTTGGTGGATGGCGCTGCGCTTATCCACCCTACAAAACCCGCCTCCGTAGGTCGGATAAGCGCAGCGCCATCCGGCGCGATGTCCGAAGACGGTCGTCTTCAGGAAATCAATGCGCGTCTTTCTGCGGCGTAAACTTCAACTCAATCAGCGCGATAGCCTTTTGAATCGCCCGGCGGGTGACCGGATCGGCGGCGGCCGGGTGGGTGGCGAAATCAATGGTTTTCAGCTGGTTGGCCATTTTCTCGCGCACTTCCACCGGCGCAATCACATCGATCACGTCCAGAATCTGTTTGATCACCAGCTGGCAGGCCACCACGTCGGAAACCAGCTCCTGGTCGGCGGATAGTTGTTCAGACATCTTTTGCTCCTGTTTCATTTGGCGTAACGCTTTGTTTGCGCCGCCGTAGTTTATGCGGGGCATAGTACATGGGCGATGATTCACGAGGCAACTTTCCGTTGTGGAACCCATCTCGTAAAACGTTTAGCCGTTTTGCTGTTTCCCTTGCCAGTCACTCAGCGCCTGTATTTAAGTACGCCATTGACTTACCCCTATAAACTGATAACCTGATGATGGCTATACGCCAATGGCGGACATGATGCTCTTTATTGAAACGCCCATTTTTACAGAGGATGTAGCAGAACTCCTGACGGAAGAGGAATACGCGCTGTTTCAGGCATTCCTTACCCTTTCACCGCTAAGCGGTGACGTAATCCCCCAAACCGGCGGTTTGCGCAAGGTTCGCTGGCGGGCAAAAAACCACGGGAAGCGCGGTGGTGTCAGAATCATCTACTTCCACAAAGCAGCGGACGACATCATCAGGCTGCTGCTTATTTATGCTAAAGGCGCTAAAGACGATCTGAGCGAAACGGAAAAACGAGCGTTAAGGCAGCTGAACGAGGGCTGGTAAATGGATAAAAAACTTTTTGAGCGTCTGTCGAAAAGCATGGCGCAGATGAATGACATCGTGGAGGGCAAAGCAGGCCCGTCACGCGTAACGGAAGTCACCGCCTTGCAGGTTAAGGCGATACGCCAGGCGACGGGGCTTTCGCAAACGGGGTTCGCGAATCTCATCTCTGTGAGCGTCGATACGCTGAAAAACTGGGAGCAGGGTCGGCGCGAACCCACCGGTCCGGCGCGAGCTTTGCTGCGCGCCATTGAAAATGACCCGGTTCACGTGATCCCCGCCCTCGCTCCGCGCTAGACTTTAGCGCGGTTCCTCAAACAGCCAGCAGGCCACGCGGTGGCCGGGGGAAATCTCCTGCATGACCGGTGCCTGCCGCTGGCATTTTTCCATTGCGCGCGGGCAGCGGTTGGCGAATTTGCAGCCGGGCCAGTCGCTGATAGCGCCGGGCAGCTCGCCTTTTATGCCGCCCTGCTCCAGCATCTGTACGTGCGGATCGGCGACGGGGATCGAGGCCAGCAGCGCTCGGGTGTACGGATGCGCGGGCTGGGTGTACAGCTCTTCCGCCGGGGCTTCTTCCACCAGCGCGCCGAGGTACATCACGCCGATGCGGTCTGAGATGTGGCGCACCATCGACAGATCGTGGGCAATAAACAGGTACGTCAGCCCGAGATCCTGCTGCAAGTCTTGCAGGATGTTCACCACCTGCGCCTGCACCGAAACGTCCAGCGCGGAAAGCGGCTCGTCGCACAGCACGAATTCAGGGTTGACCGATAGCGCGCGGGCGATGCTTATCCGCTGGCGCTGGCCGCCGCTGAACTCGTGCGGAAAGCGGTTGAGATGCTCGGCCTTCAGGCCGACCTTTTCCAGCAGTTCAAGCGTTCGCGCCTCGCGCTGTGCCCTGTCGTAGCCGTGTATGCGCATCGGTTCGGCTATCAGCTGCGCCACGGTCATGCCGGGATTAAGCGAGGAATACGGGTCCTGAAAGATGGCCTGCATCCTGCGGCGCAGCGGCTTGAGCTGCCTGTCGCTCATGGCGGCGATGTTTTGCCCGGCGAATTCGATTTCGCCGTCGGTAATATCGAACAGCCGCAGGACGCTGCGCCCGAGGGTGGATTTTCCGCAGCCGGATTCCCCCACCAGCCCGTAGGTTTCGCCGGGGTAAATTTCAAAGCTCACGCCGTCGACCGCTTTGAGCGGGGTCGATTTCGTGAACCAGCCCTGCCTGCTGTAGAAGTATTTCCGCAGCTGGCTTACGCGAATTAAGGGCTTAGCCTGCATGTTTAGCCTCCCACAGCCAGCACTGCGCTTCGTGTCCTTCGCCTACCCTGTAAACCGGCGGCTGCGTGCGGCACCGTTCCATGCGCTGCGGGCAGCGGTCGGCAAACGGGCACCCCGGCGGCGGGTTTAACAGGCCGGGGGGCGATCCTTCGATGGGCGACAGGCGGGTATCGCCGTGGCCCGGACGCGGCAGGGAAGCCAGTAGCCCACGGGTGTACGGATGCGCCGGGCGGTAAAAAATGTCCTCGACGCTGCCCTGCTCCATGACCAGCCCGCCGTACATCACCACCACGCGCGAGCAGACCTGCGCCACCACGCCAAGGTCGTGGGTGACCAGCATAATCGCCGTGTCGGTCTGGGCCTGAAGCTGTTTTAACAGCCGCAGGATCTGGGCCTGGATGGTGACGTCCAGCGCGGTGGTTGGCTCGTCGGCAATCAGCAGCGACGGGTTACAGGAGAGCGCGATGGCGATCATCACGCGCTGGCGCATGCCGCCGCTGAACTCGTGCGGATACTGGCCGTAGCGCTGCTCCGGGTTGCCAATCCCCACCTGTTGCAGCATGGCGATGGCCTTATCTTTGGCGGCCTTTTTGCCCAGCCGCTGGTTGCGAATAAGGATTTCGCTCATCTGCTTGCCGATGGTCAGCACCGGGTTCAGCGCCGTCATCGGGTCCTGGAAAATCATCGCGATGTCGTTTCCGCGCAGAGTGCGCATCTGCTCCGGCGTTTTGCGCGCCAGGTCTTCACCGCGAAAGTGGATGCGCCCGCCGACGATTTTGCCGTTGCCGCCGAGCAGGCCGAGCACCGATTTACAGGTGACGCTCTTGCCGCAGCCGGATTCGCCCACGATGCCGATGATTTCCCCGCTCCGTACGCTGAAGCTCACGCCGCGTACCGCGTGGACTTCGCCTTCGCGTGTGAAGAAGGAGGTTTGCAGCTTTTCGAGCGTTAACAGGTTACTCATCGCGGTTCGCTCCCGGCTCAAAGGCGGTGCGCAGCACGTCGCCGAGCACGTTAAAGCTCAGCACCGTCAGCAGGATCAGGATGCCGGGGAACATGGCAAGCCACGAGGCTTCGCCGATGTACGACTGCGCGTTGTTGAGCATGCTTCCCCACGAGGCGTTCGGCTGCTGCACGCCGAGGCCGAGGAAGCTTAGCGTGGATTCCATCAGGATCGCCGAGGCGATGTTCAGCGTCGCCGCCACCACGATCGTCGGCAGGACGTTTGGGATGATGTGCCGGGCGATGATAAGCATCGGGTTCTCGCCGCAGGCGCGGGCGTAAATCACGTATTCGCGCTCTTTGACTGACAGGGTTTCCGCGCGGATCAGGCGCGACATGTTCATCCACGTCAGGGCGCTGATGATCAGAATAATGTTGGCGATGCCCGGCTTAAGGTAGGCGTTGAGCACCAGCAGCAGGAAGAACGCCGGGATGGAGAGCAGGACGTCCACCAGCCGCATTAAAAGGTTATCCAGCCGCCCGCCGAAATAGCCGCTGACCGTGCCCACCAGCGTGCCGATTAGCGTGGAGAACAGCATCGCCAGAAAACCGACCATCAGGGAAATCTGGCCGCCGTATAGCGCGCGGGTAAAGTAGTCGCGCCCGTATTCGTCGGTGCCGAACCAGTGGGTGGCGTCCGGGGCGAGCATTCTTGCCTGCAACGACATTTGATTCGGGTCCCACGGGCTGGCCGCCGCGAGCGCCGCCGTGATGCTAAAAATAACCAGCACCAGCAGTGAAAACTGTGCCGGGCGATTGCGCCTGAAGCCGTGCCTGACCTGCTGCCAACGTCTGCTCATGTCCTTACCTCAGCGCCTTAATGCGCGGGTCCGCCACGCGATATAACAGGTCGGCCAACAGGTTGCCGACGATCAGCATCATCGACGACAGCATGATGATGGCCATGATCAGCGGGTAGTCGAGCGACGTAATTGACTGAATGCCCAGCAGCCCCATGCCCGGCCAGGAAAAGACGCTTTCCGTAACGTAGGCTCCCACCACCAGCTCGCCAAAGGAGAGGCCGAACAGCGTGATGACCGGCAGCAGCACGTTTTTCAGCACGTGGCGAAAGAGGATCGCGCGGCGCGTTGCGCCATAGGCAAGCTGCGTCTGCACGTAGTCCGCCGAAAGCTGGGTGATGGTGTTGGAGCGGATGTAGCGCACGTAGCTGGAGAGGTTATAAAAGGTCAGCGCGATGCACGGCAAAATGCCGTGGCGCACGACGTCCAGCCAGGCGTCGTCCACGCCGATGGTGCGCATGCCCATGCTCGGCAGCCAGTTGAGCTGCACGGAAAACACGGTAATCAGAAGGATGCCAAACCAGAAGATCGGCACCGAAATACCGATGTAGGCAAACATATTCAGAAAGTGGTCGAGGAAGCGATGTTTGAACGCACCGGCCAGCAGGCCAAGCGGAATCGCCAGCAGCATGGCCAGCAGCAGCGATGCGCCCATCAGGCCGAGCGTGGCGGGAACGCGTTCGGCAATCATCGTCAGCACCGGGCGGTGGTAAATCAGCGAATAGCCGAGATCGCCCTGGAGGACGTTTTTCAGCCACAGCAGGTACTGCATAAACATTGGCTTATCGAGGCCAAGGCTCTGGCGAATGCGTTCGATGTCATCCGGGCTCATGCGCGGCGTGATGTAGGCCTGCACCGGGTCGCCCGGCGCGAGCTTCACCAGCAGGAACGATACCAGTGAGATAAAAAACAGCATCGGCACCAGCTGGGCCAAACGCCGGACTAACAGATTGTTCATGCAGCCTTCCGGACAGTGCTCGTTGAAACCCGCGCGGGGTAAAACCGTAGGGCGGCTAAGCCTGCGCCCCCGCCATTTTCGGTGGAAGGGGCCGTGCTTTTCCGCCCTACGGTCAGGGGGCCATTCGGCCCGCCTGATTATTATTTTTGATAAATCTTCGACAGATCCTGGAACATATACACCGGTTTTGGCTCGGCCTCTTTGGTGCCGCCAAAGCGTTTATCCACCGCCACCACCGCGTTGGTGTAGGCGATCGGGTACCACGCCATGTCGTTTGCGACGGTCTGCTGAACCTGCTTGTAGATTTCCGCGCGCTTTGCCTTGTCCGTTTCCGTTGCGCCCTGGTTCCACAGCGCGTCTAACGCCGGGTTCTTGTAGTGCGCGTAGTTGTAGGCTTCGTTGCTCATATAGAGGGATTTGTAGCCGTCCGGCTCCGCGCCCATGATGTAGCCCCCGAGGCTCAGCTCGTAGGCGGTGTTTTTCATGTCCAGGCTGCGCTGGGACATGGCGTTGGCGTCCAGCGGCAGCAGCTCGACGTTAATACCGATGTTTTTCAGCTGCTGCTGGATATACAGGCCCATGCTTTCCTGGGTTTTGTTCGAGTTGATGTAGGCCAGGCGCAGCTTGAGGCCCGCAGGCTCGCCGGACTCTTTCAGCAGCGCTTTGGCTTTTTCAACGTCGTATTTGTAGGCCTGCACGTCGTTGGTTTGATACAGCGTGTCCGGCGTCAGGATCGACGCGGCGGGCTGGGCGTAGTCAAGCGAGGTAAAGGCAACCTGCACCAGCTCGTCTTTGTTGATGGCGTAGGCGATGGCCTGGCGCAGCGCCTTGTTTTTCATCGCGTCGATGTTTTGGTTGAACGTCATGTAGGCCAGACGCCCTTCCGGATAGATCACGAAGTCAAACTTGCCGCTGGTTTTCAGGCGCGAGACGTCCTGCGGGTCGACCATTTTCAGGTTCATTTCGCCGTTTTGCAGCGCGAGGTTCGCGGAATTGGAATCCTTGGCGAAGCGGTAGGTGACGGCGTCAAGCTTTGGCTTACCGTTCCAGTAGTCGTCAAAGCGGCTTAGCGCATAGTACTGCCCTGCCCGGTACTCTTTGAATTTGAACGGGCCGGAGCCTACCGGGGCGTCGTTTTTGGTGCTCTTTTCCAGGTCGCCCGTTTCGCCCGCAAATACGTGCTGCGGGATTGGGTAGATCTGCACCAGCGTGCCCACAAAGGCGGCGCTCACCTGCGGAAGAGTGAACTTCACGGTCAGGTCGTCAACTTTGCTGACCTGAATCGGCTTATCGCCGTAGACGAACATGCTGCGGAAGAAGCTGTGCTGCTTTTCATCCAGCAGCTTGGTAAAGGTGAACACCACGTCCGAGGCGGTGATCGGCTGGCCGTCCTGCCATTTCAGATTTGGTTTGAGCTTGAGGATATAGGAGAGATTGTCCGCGGAAGGCGTCAGGCTTTCGGCCAGGCCCCATTCGATCTTATCGCCGTTGTAGCTATAAAGCGGTGCGTAAAGCGCCTGCATGATGGTAAGCGTGGTGCGGTCGCTGGCATAGAGCGGGTTGAGCGCCAGCGGATCGCCCGTGGTGACGCCAACAATCAGATTGCCACCGTCTTTTGCCGCTTCTTGTGCGGGTGCGGGGGCCGCTGCGGTTTCACTTTTCGCGTTATCACAGCCAGCCAATGCCAAAGCTATCGAAGCAAACAGCGCAGATACTAATAAGGGTTTACGCATTTATTCACGGACTCCATGCTCTAGAAGAGCCCGCATAGTGCATCAGCCCCTAATTATTGTAAATGCACGTAAATGGCATAACGTTATCTAAAAAAAAGCTAAGGAAGGCAGGACGTTAGCTGATAAATAGCATTGCACAAATAATGGTCGATTTATCTCACAGAATCTTATTCCCGCAATGTAAACATTGGCATTCATTCACACTAACTATGGAATAAGAAAGTGGAATGCCGATCTCATAATACATATCCCTTTACGCCAGATTACAAATTTGGTGACCCTTATCACAATTATCCTTCCTGTATCACTTTATAAGAACTCAGCTTCTGAAAAATATAAAACAAAGGTTCAAAAATATGAGCGGGAAAAATGGAACCATCGGGCATGAACGGCCTGTGCTGCTTCGCCATCAGTTGGCCTATGGCGGTGGCAACCTGCTGGGCAGCGGCGCGCTGGCTATCAGCGGCGCATGGCTGCTGTACTTTTACACAACCTTCTGCGGGCTGACGCTGCTGGAAGCGTCTTTTATCTTCTCCGTCGCCAGCATCATCGATGCGATTAGCAACCCGCTGATGGGATACCTGACCGATAACTTCGGCAATACGCGGCTCGGCAAGCGCTTTGGCCGCCGCCGCTTCTTCCTGCTGATCGGCATTCCGCTGATGATGTTCTACCCGCTGCTGTGGGTGGACGGCTTCGGCTTCTGGTACTACCTGTGTACCTACGCGATCTTCGAGATCATCTACACCTCGGTGATGGTGCCGTACGAAACCCTGGCGACGGAAATGACCAGCGATTTCACCCTGCGCTCCAAGCTCACCGGCTACAAGGCTATCTTCGGCAAGCTCGCCAACTTCCTGGCGGCATTTATTCCAGGGCAGTTTATTCTGCTGTACGGCAAGGATTCCGCCCAGCCGTTCTTCCTGACCGGCGTGACCTACGGCGTGATTCTTTGCGCGGCCATCGCCTGCCTTTATTTTTCTTCCTGGGAGCACGTGCGGCCGGTCGACATGGTGCAAAAGGCGAAAACCACGCTGTTTAAAACGCTGACCGGGCTGGCTGCCGATATGCGATCGACCTTCCATCTGCGCGTATTCCGCAAGCATTTGGGCATGTACCTGTGCGGCTTTGGCGCGGAATGGCTGTTCGCGTCTATCTTTACCTACTTCGTGATTTTCGTGCTGCAGCACGATCCGGCGATGGTCGCCGGGCTTAACAGCCTGAACTCGATTTTGCAGCTCGTTTCCACCGCCGTCTTTATCGGTATCTGCGTGAAAAAGGGCTTCAGCAAGCCGTATATTCTGGCGCTCGGCATCGTGATTTTCTCGGTGATTTGTTACACGTCGCTGTACTTCTTCCACCTGCCGGTGCATATCGCCACCGTTTTGCTGTTCGGCATCACGATTCTATTTGGCCTCGGCACCGGCGGCGTCTACTACATTCCGTGGACGGTTTACACCTTCCTTGCGGACGTTGATGAGGTGTTTACCGGCCGTCGCCGCGAGGGGATTTACGCCGGGGCGATGACCTTCTCGGGCAAGATTCTGCGTTCGATTATCGTCTTTACTATGGGATCGATCCTCAGCTTCTACGGCTTCCAGTCGAAGGCGCACGTGCAGCCGGAAAGCGCGGTGAACGCCATCGCGGTGGTGTTCTGCGTGGGGGTTGTGATTCTGGCCCTGGCGGCGATAGTGTTCAGCAAGCAGATGAAGCTCGACCGCAAAGCCCATATGATCGTGCTGGAAGAAGTGGCGCGCGTTAAGGCGGGCGGCAGGCTTGAGGAGATTAAACCGGATGTGCGCGTGGTGATTGAAGACCTGGTCGGCCACCGTTACGAAGAGTGCTGGGGAAACAGCAGGCTGTTTAAAAACGCAGAGGATACGGTTCCGGTACGCGAAGCGGTTTCACACTGATTCGCACCCAAATTACGGACACAAAAAAACCTGCCTCGGCAGGTTTTTTTCATCGGCTATAAGCTACAGCTACGGCGTTTAGAACATGCCGCCTGGCGGTACATCTTTGAAGGTTTTGCAGTAGTTTTCAAACATGCTTTTCAGGATTTTGCGCAGTTTCATCATGTACTCCGGTTTTTATTTTACAGGTGTTGCTCGTTATGCGACCTATAATATGACTTCCATCACACAAATCAACTGTTTTGTGAGCTACATCACACAATTTAAGTGTGGATTTTACACCTCATTCACATAAAAGCGATTGCAAATCCATCACTTAACTGGTTATCTGTTTCGGTAAATTTTTAAAACATTATTTTAATTTCGAGCGGCAACCATGTCCCATACTGTCTCCTCTGCGCAAAAACGCGGCGTTTCTCCCACCGCGCTGCTGGTCGCGGGCGCCTTTTTCATGGAGTTTCTCGACGGCACGGTGATCGCCACCGCGCTGCCGGAAATGGCACGAACCTTTGGCACGGACGCCGTTGATTTGAACATAGGCATGAGCGCCTATCTGCTGACCCTTGCGGTGCTGATCCCGGCCAGCGGCTGGATAGCCGACCGCTACGGCGCGCGTAAGGTCTTTACCCTCGCGCTGGGTATTTTCACCCTTGCGTCGGTGCTGTGCGGCCTCGCCAACAGCCTGGAACAGTTTGTCGCGATGCGCGTTTTGCAGGGTGTTGGCGGCGCGCTGATGGTGCCCGTAGGCCGCCTTGCCGTTCTGCGCACCACGCCAAAAAACCAGCTGATTACCGCCATCGCCACGCTGACCTGGCCCGCGCTTGTCGCGCCGATAATCGGGCCGCCGCTGGGCGGGTTTATTACCAGCTACGCCTCGTGGCGCTGGATCTTCTATATCAATCTGCCGCTTGGGCTTGCGGCGATGGCCTTTGCCTGGCGGCTTATCCCCGACGTGCACGACGACGAGCGCCGCCCGTTCGACGGCATCGGCTTTGTGGCAACCGCCGTCGCCATGATTTGCCTGGTCTACGGGCTTGAAATGCTCGGCGAAGCGCAGGTCAACGTGCTGGCGACGTTGGGCCTGCTGGCGCTGGGCGCGGCGGCGCTGTGGTTTTCGCTTCGGCATTTCAAACGCGCGGCGCATCCGATGATTCGCCTCGACGCCCTAAAAGTGCAGACCTTTGGCGTGACCATGTACGGCGGCTCGCTGTTCCGTACTTCGATAAGCGCGGTGCCTTTTCTGCTGCCGCTGCTGTTTCAGGTGGGCTTCGGCATGGACGCGTTCCATTCCGGGCTGCTGGTGCTGGCGGTGTTTGCGGGCAACCTGACGATGAAGCCGGGCACCACGGCGCTTATCCGCGCGCTGGGCTTTAAGAAGCTGCTGATTATTAACGGCCTGCTGAACGTCGCCGCCCTGCTCGCCTGCGCATTTCTTACGCCGCAGACCGCCACCTGGGTGACGGTGGTCATTCTGTTTCTCGGCGGCTTATTCCGCTCGATGCAGTTCACCGGCATCAGCACGCTGGCCTTCGCGGATATTCCACCGAACCAGATGAGCTACGCCAACACGCTGTTCAGCACCGCCACGCAGCTTTCCGTGGGCCTCGGCATCACGCTTGGCGCAATCGGCATTCGCCTCGGCGAGAAAATCAGCGGCTGGCTGGATCTCACCGCCGTTCCCGGCATCAGCATCAAAATCTCCTTCGTGCTGATTACGCTCGTCTGCCTGGCTGGCCTTTTCGATCTGTTGCGCCTGCCGCGCTCGGCGGGCTGCAGCGTCTCGAACAGGCAATAACACGATTAGCTCCATAAATAATTTCGAGCCTCAATTACACTGGTATGAATACTTGCAGTGATTGAGGTCGTTATGAAACGCGCGTCGTTTTTGCTTCTTTTGGTGTTATCGCTTTTTGGCTCCCCGACCTTTGCAGCAGACCCGGTCACGGCGGTTAAGCCCTGGCCGCACGAATATACCGTGGATAAAACCTCGCTGGTGCTGCATCAGCCGCAGCTGGATAGCTGGCAGGGGGACGAGCTGAAGGGCCGTCTGGTGGTGGCGGTGAAAGCCGGTACGGCGGTGGGCGCGGACGGAAAGTCGCAGGATAAAATTAACTACGGCGTCGCCTGGTTTAGCGCCAGAACGCACGTCGATAAGGAAAAACGGCTCGTGACGCTCAGCAACGTAAGCTGGGAAAAAGTCACCTTCCCCACCGACGGCGGCAACGAGTCCCGCTATCTCAATCTGTTAAAGCTCACCCTTCCCGACCAGCCGCTGACCATCAGCCAGGATCAGCTTGAGAGCGATTTGGCGATTCAAAATGCGGCTCCGGCGAATAACGTTAGCGTGAATAACGCGCCGCCGGCGATTATTTTTGCCTTTCAGCCGACGCTGCTGGTGCTGGTAGACGGCCAGCCCGCATGGCAGAAAACCGCCCAGCGCGACGTGCAGCGCGCGCTCAATACCCGCTCACTGCTGCTGAAAGATAAGGATACCTTTTACGTTCGCTTCGCCGACGCATGGTTTACCGCCGACGGGCTGAACGGCGACTGGAAAGAGAAGGCCAGCGTGCCGGCGGAAATCACCAACGCGCTGCAGGAGGCGCTGAAAAAAGGTCATCCTGACATGGGCGAAGCCAGCGGTAAAAAAGTCACTAAACCGCAGGTTATAACGGTTGCCACCGCGCCTACCGAGCTGATTCAGCTGGCGGGCGATCCGCAGTTTATGCCGATTGCCGGTACGGGCCTTTCCTATATCGCCAATACGCCGTCTGACGTGTTTATCAACAGCGCCGAGGACAACGCCTGGTACGTGCTGGTTTCCGGCCGCTGGTTCCGCGCCGCATCTACCAACGGGCCGTGGACTTATGTCGCCGGTGATAAGCTCCCGGCTGATTTTGCCAAAATCCCCGGCGACAGCCCGAAGAGCGCGGTGCTGGCGTCTATCCCCGGCACGCCTGAAGCGCGGGAAGCCCTGATTGCCAACGCCGTCCCGCAAACGGCGACCATCACGCGCAGCAAGGCGAAGCTTAGCGTGCATTACGACGGCGGCAGAGCGCAGTTCAAATCCATCACCTCCACGCCGCTGCAATACGCCTGGAACGCCGACCTGCCGGTGATTAAGGTGGATGCGAAGAGCTATTTTGCGGTCAAGAACGGCGTGTGGTTTAGCGCGACGTCCCCGACCGGGCCGTGGGCTGTTGCCGATAACGTGCCCGCCATCATCTACACCATTCCAGCGGATTCCCCGCTGCATTACGTCACCTACGTGCACGTTTACAACAGCACGCCGGAAACCGTGTTTGTCGGCTATACGCCGGGCTATTACGGTACGGTGGTCAGCAACAACGTGGTGGTTTACGGCACCGGCTACCCATGCAACGCCTGGGTTGGCAGCGTGTGGTATAGCTGCCCGGTGACCTACGGCTACGGCAGCAGCTTTGCCTGGGACCCGGCGATTGGCTGGAGCTTTGGCTTTATCAGCGGCTGGATCTGGGGCAGCGACTGGCATTCGCCGGGCTGGGGGCCGTGGGATCATTATTATCCGCCTTATCCCGGCTACTGGGGCGGCGGCGTGTCGGTTTACAACGTCTACAACCACTGGGGCAATACCGTGGCCCAGGGCGTGCGCGCCGACTGGGGGAACGGCTGGACGGGGCGCTACGGCAGCAGCGTGCGCGGCAGCTTCTACAACCAGGCGACGGGTACGCACGGCTGGGGCTACGCCAACAAGGTCGGCAACGAGTACAACGATCTGAAAGGCGGCTCGGCGGGCGGCGTGCGTTTTAATCCGCAAACGGGGCGCGCGGTGTCCGGCCGTGCCGTCGGCGTGCGCAACGACGATAACGGCAACGCCATAGGCGGCGACGTCCATAACAGCATTAATGCCCGCACCGGGCGCGCGACCCACAGCCAGGGCATTGCCGCCGGAACCGACCAGGGCGCGGGCAAAGCGGGGTCCTTTACCTCGGTAGGCCCCGGCGGAGCCGTTCACGGCGCGGGCTACGTCCATTACGATAAGGAAACCGGCCAGGTCACCCACGGCGGATTCGTCAACGGGCCGGACCACGTCTACGCCAGCCACGACGGCGGCATCTACCAGTTCAACAACGGCAGCTGGCAGAAGATGGACAACAGCGGCAAGTTTGTCAGCAGCAGGCCGCCGACGGAGGTGAACGCCGACCGCCAGGCCCGCGAGCGCGGCAGCGAACGCGTGCAGTCGCAGCAGAGCACCGCGCTAAGCCAGACGCGCCACGCTCGGCCCGTAACGCGTTCGGTCAACCCGCCGCGGCGTGAAATACGCCAACCGAGCCAGGCAAACCGCAAGCAGTGGCAGGAGCAGCATCCGCAGGCGCAGATAAATCGCCAGCAGCGGCAGGTAGAGCATCAAAGGATTGAGCGCCCGGCAGTTCAGCCGCATCAGTTTGACCGCAGCGGTTATGTTCCGCGCTTTAGCGGCAGGATGGGCGGCAGGCGTTAGGATTTGGACGTTGGGGGAATAAAAAAACGGCCAGCTTTTGCTGGCCATTTTCACATCACTCAGGCAAGGATTTCGCGCACGAAGGCTTCGATCTCTTTGTTCTGGCAGTTTTCGAAGAAGCACTTCTGGAAGCGCTCGCCGGAAACGGCGGTTTTCACCAGCTCGCGGTCGATGGCGCGCAGGGTGTCGAGATAGTTTTCTTTCACTACCGCGGCTTTTACCTGGTTTAAGATACCGGCATTGCGTACCTGCGGCTCTTTGCGCTCAACCGGGTAGCCTTCGCCCTTACGGCCGGTGAAGGCTTTTTCGAACATGTAGCGCACGTTCAGCTCCGCACCCCAGCCGAAGCCTTTTGCAAAGGCCAGCGACAGCGCGTTGCCGTTGTTGATCTGGGAGAACAGGAACGCGTCGGCAGGATCCAGGCAGTAGCCGCACACCACGCCCGGATGGATGTTCAGGGACATCATCGCGCCCTGGCCCGTGCCGCAGCCGGTTACCACGAAATCAACCGCTTTGGCATTCAGCAGAATGCTCGCCATGATGCCGAGGTGGATGTAGGTCAGGTGGTGATCCTGCTCGTCGCTCATGCCGACGTTGTAGACCGGGTACTCTTTCTCACCCGCCACGGCCTGCAGCTCGTTAAGGATGATGGCGTTTTTGCCAGCCTGACTGTTTTCCATCATCAGTGCAATTTTCATTCTTTCGTCTCCTGATTGGGTCACGGGTATTTCGTGGTCGAAAACCGTGACGAATAGTCATAGTAAAGCCCATAGATGAGCTAACCATACTATCCGACGAACATACTTTCAAATTTAATGAAAAATAGTTTTAAAAAATTAAGATGCGCTCACACTTCTGCCGTTGTGCCGGGAGTGGAAACCAAACGCGGCCGCCGCTTTACCGCCCTTCCCCCGCAGCCGACCTGCGATGCGCCGTTATATAAGCCAGGGAATTTGCTTTAGGGCTGCATTTTTTCCAGATTTTAAAGCAAATTATTCGGCACCGTGCTGCGGGTGATTTCAGGAATTTTAGACGTGCTACCATGCAAAAAAGTGCCGACAGAGGCTTATCGCTATGTATCGTTACTCCTGGCTTTTTGCCGCCCTTGCGCTGGGTGGCTGCACCATCAATAAAACCCCTCAGCCCGTCAAAAGCAGCGAAACCGCAGGCGTAGTGCGCCTTGGATTCGATCTCTCACCGCTGCAAACCGCGAAGGTTGATAGCTACGTCGCGCAGTCCACCGCCAGCCATCAGTGCCAGCAGTGGGGCTATATTGCGGCTTTCCCATATGGCGAACCGATAAAAACCTGTAGCCTGAGCAGCGGGGCTTTGTGTTTAAATCAGAAGGTTACCCTTGAATACCAGTGCCGTGGGATTGGCATGGAAAAATATCTCAGGGATCAAACGGTCGTGCAGTAATTTTAATGATGATGACAGGTGAAGAATGACTTTTTATAAAGCCACGATAGCGGGCCTGCTTGCCCTGACGCTTGCGGGCTGCGTTCAGCCAGCGCCAAAAACTTACGCCCTCGCCGCGGCCTGCCCGGCTGACAGCGCGATGACCCAAACCACGCTCTATTTCGGCCTGAGCCGCCCGGCGGGCGCGGATATTACCGCTAAAGAGTGGCAAACCTTTATCGACAGCGACGTCACGCCGCGCTTTCGCGACGGGCTAACGGTGTTTGATGCAAAAGGCCAGTGGCTGGGGAACGACGGGAAGCTGGCGCGCGAACAGAGCAAAGCGCTGATGCTGATCCATTCGACGGACAAAGAGAGCGAGTCAAAAATTGAGGCGCTGCGGGGGATTTATAAATCTCGTTTCGCGCAGGATTCGGTCATGAGGGTTGACCAGCCCGTGTGCGTCCACTTCTAAAACAACGGCGGGACAATCATCCCGCCGTTTTTATTACAGTACCAATCCGGCAAAGGCCGCCGAAAGCAGGCTCACCAGCGTTGCGCCGTAGACAAGGCGTAGGCCAAAGCGAGAAACCGCATTCCCCTGCTTCTCGTTCAGGCCTTTAATCGCTCCGGCCACGATGCCGATTGAGGCAAAGTTCGCAAACGATACCAGGAATACCGACAGGATCCCCAGACCGCGCGGGGTCAGGCCGGACATCACCTTTTGCAGCTCGATCATCGCCACAAACTCGTTGGCAACAAGCTTAGTGGCCATTATGCCCGCCGCCTGTAGAGCGTCCTGCTGCGGAATGCCCACCAGCCACGCAAACGGATAGAACACGTAGCCGAGCAGCTGTTGGAAGCTGTGCCCGAAGATCGCGGCGAACAGCGCGTTCAGGGCGCTGATGAGCGCGATAAAGCCAATCAGCATCGCCAGAATGATCATCGCTACCTTAAAGCCTGCGAGAATGTATTCGCCCAGCATTTCAAAGAAGCTCTGCGCCTCGTGCAGCTTTTCCAGCCTGATTTCCGGCTCGTCTTCCTGACCGCGCGGGTTAATGATCGACAAAATAATAAAGGTGCTGAATACGTTAAGCACCAGGGCTGCGACCACGTATTTTGGGTCCAGCATCGTCATGTACGCGCCAACAATGGAAAGCGATACCGTCGACATGGCGGTCGCGGCCATCGTAAACAGGCGGCGCGAGCTTAAATCACCGAGTATCTGTTTGTAGGCGATAAAGTTTTCCGACTGCCCGAGAATCAGCGAGCTGATGGCGTTGAACGACTCGAGCTTGCCCATGCCGTTTACTTTTGACAGCAGCGTGCCGACAATGCGGATAATCCACGGCAGAATGCGAAAGTGCTGCAATATGCCGATTAGCGCGGAGATAAAGATTATCGGACACAGTACGCCGAGGAAGATAAACGCCAGCCCCTGCTTGCTCATGCCGCCGAAGACGAAATCGCTGCCCTGCGCGGCGAAGGTCAGCAGCTGGCCGAAGAAACCGGAAACGCCGTTGATAACGAACAGGCCGCTGTCGGAGTGCAGGAAGAAGAACGCCAGGGCGGCCTCAATGACTATCAGCTGTATTAAATAACGCAGACGAATGGTTTTGCGATCGAAGCTGACCAGCCATGCGAGAGCGAGGATCACCACCAAGGCGAGCAAAAAGTGAAGAATATTCATGTGATTTATGATTTTGCGAAAAAAACGTATTTAGCCACAGCCCGTGCGGCAGGTAAATGGCGGCGGTAAGATTATTTAAGCATATGAATTTCTAATGGGTTCATAGGCTTAGTCCACGGAGGGTTATTTTGTTCATCCAGACTTAAGCCATATGTTTGTCGCAAATAAAAAATATAATAATTACGGCTAAAGACGAATGACTATTAATACCGAAATTTAATTTCGTCATTAAAGAAGAATAATATTAGCAACCATTCTCATTACAATAAATTAATTAACATTCTATTTGCATTATTGAAATTAAAAAAATAGAGTAGCGCCACTTACGAGCGATTAAACGGAGTGCGCTATGCTGAAAACAGAAATGGTCGAAAAACTTAACGAACAAATGAACCTTGAGCTGTATTCCTCGCTGCTTTACCAGCAGATGAGCGCATGGTGCAGCTACCACAGCTTCGAAGGCGCGGCGGCCTTCCTGCGTCGCCACGCTCAGGAAGAGATGGAGCACATGCAGCGCCTGTTTGCCTACCTGACCGATACCGGAAATATGCCGCGCATTAACGCGGTGCCGACTCCGTTCAGCGAATATTCTTCTCTGGACGCGTTATTTAACGCGACCTACGAACACGAGCAGTTAATTACCCGCAAGATTAATGAACTGGCCCACGCGGCGATGACGTCCCAGGATTACCCGACGTTTAATTTCCTGCAGTGGTACGTTGCCGAACAGCATGAAGAAGAAAAACTGTTTAAATCGGTGCTGGATAAACTCAGCCTGGTCGGTAAAAGCGGTGAAGGCCTGTATTTTGTCGATAAAGAGCTTGCCACTCTCGATACCCAGGCTTAATTCAGAAAGGGATTGAACGGGCCGGAGCGTTTTGCGCTCCGGCTTTTTTACGATCAGTGCAGGCTGGAATGTTCTTTTTTCATCCAGTATGCCGTAACGGCAAGCGCGGCAGGCTTGATCTCTTCAATACTGTCGATGAACGCCTCATGGGAAAGCTCATCAAGCTTGTCGAACTTCTCCTCCAGCCCGTGCAGGGCAATCGGCTCAAGCATCGTTACCAGCTCTTCCGGCAGCGGTGAAACATCCCACAGCATTACGCCACGCATGTAGCCGAAGCACCATTCTTCAACGATGGTGAACTCCTGCTCTTCGACGATGCTGGTGCCAAACAGCGGCTCGTACTGATCCGGATAGCTGCTAAGGCGTTCGGCAATGTCGTTCACGTGCTTGAACGTCAGCTCAACGAATTTTTTCAGCTCGCCTTCGGACTCCCACAGCGGCTGGTCGCCTTCCCCGCCCCAGAATGCCGCGAAGGTCGCTTCCGGGCCCACTTCTTTTGGCCCGGACAGAATAGCCGTCAGCAGGCCGTCCATCTCGGCTACGTCCATGATTGAGCGTTCGGTGGCGTGCTTCATCAGCACCTCGTCGAGCCACTCAATCTCTTCTTCGGTTAATGGTCCCTGGTTCATGTTCCTGCTCCTGTAGCGAATAGGTTTCACGCGCGCCCGGCGGTGAAGAATAGAGTAATTATCAGGCAAGATAGTCGGAAGGGATATTACAGGCAATAAAAAACCACCCGAAGGTGGTTTGCACGACACTGCTTATCATTGATTTTATTCTTGTCTTTCCCATGGTGCCCGGGGCGGGACTTGAACCCGCACAGCCATAAGCCGAGGGATTTTAAATCCCTTGTGTCTACCGATTTCACCACCCGGGCTCGGGAAGAAAGTGGAGGCGCGTTCCGGAGTCGAACCGGACTAGACGGATTTGCAATCCGCTACATAACCGCTTTGCTAACGCGCCAAAACTTTTGTTGCCTTTTCAGGCAGTAACAGAGAACCCTGTTACTTAAATTTGGAGCGGGAAACGAGACTCGAACTCGCGACCCCGACCTTGGCAAGGTCGTGCTCTACCAACTGAGCTATTCCCGCAAATCTGTACAAGTGAGTTTGGTTAATCACTTGATTTTATTATCTTCCGGCAAGCTGTGCTGCCGTTCGATGCGATGCATTCTACTTAGATGGCGCAGTGAGTCAATGAAATTTTCCTGCACTGCGTTTCGTTTGCTGAATTTTGCGTCGCTTAGATCAAGGTTCGAGCAAATCACCGCGCGCGGCGGCTAAATATTGGAACATTGACCAGAAAGTTAACACCGCGGCGATGAAGAACAGGCCGATCCCGGCGTACTCGATCCACATATTTGGACGCCAGAGCATACCGATAAGCGCCAGCATCTGCGCCATGGTTTTGGTTTTGCCAATCCACGACACCGCAACGCTGCTGCGCTTGCCGATTTCCGCCATCCACTCGCGCAGGGCGGAGATGATGATTTCCCTCGCGATCATGGTGGCCGCAGGCAGCGTCACCCACCAGGCGTGATAGTGCTCAACGATGAGCACCAGCGCCACGACGACCATCACCTTATCCGCTACCGGATCGAGAAATGCCCCGAATCGGGTGCTTTGGTTCCAGCGCCGGGCAAGAAAACCGTCAAACCAGTCTGTAATGGCTGCCAGCCAGAAGATAAATGCGCACAGGAACGGCGCCCAGGTGAACGGCAGATAAAAAGCCAGCACAAAGAATGGGATAAGGAAGACACGGAACAGAGTAAGCAACGTTGGTATATTAAATTGCATAGTGCCGGATAACTGTCTGTCGTAAGTGGAAATTGTCTCTATGTTGCTACAGAGGCCTCAATGTTTCAACGAGTAGAAGATCTTTTCTGCAAGCGCTTGCGAGATACCTGGCACTTTTGCGATTTCCTCGACCGATGCGTTGATTAACGGTTGCAATCCGCCCATATACTTCAACAGCATCTGGCGACGTTTTGGCCCGACGCCCTCGATAGTTTCCAGCGAGCTGGTATTTTTCACCTTGGCGCGTTTTTTCCGGTGGCCGCTAATCGCGTGATCGTGTGATTCGTCGCGGATATGCTGAATAACGTGCAGCGCCGGGGAATCCGGCGGCAGCGAGAAACCTTCCCCTTCCGGTTCGAAGAACAGCGTTTCAAGCCCGGCTTTACGGTCGGTGCCTTTCGCCACGCCCAGCAGCAGCGGATGATGTTTGTCCCACGGCACGTCCAGCTCGGCAAACACCGTTTTTGCCTGTCCCAGCTGCCCTTTCCCGCCGTCAATGAGAATGACGTCCGGGATTTTACTCTCTTCGATGGCCTTGCCGTAGCGACGGCGCAGTACCTGGTTCATCGCCGCGTAGTCATCCCCGGGCGTAATTCCCGTAATGTTGTAGCGGCGATATTCCGCACGCACCGGGCCATTGGCGTCAAAGACCACGCAGGACGCGACCGTCTGCTCGCCCATGGTATGGCTGATATCGAAGCATTCCATGCGCTTCACCTCGGGCAGTTCCAGAACCTGCGCCAGCGCCGTGAGGCGTTGGTGAATGGTCGACTGCTGGGAAAGACGCGTCACCAGCGCGGTGGCAGCGTTGGTGCGCGCAAGCTTCAGGTAGCGCGCACGGTCGCCGCGCGGTTTGGTTTGCACGTTAATGCGTCTGCCCGCCATTTCGGAAAGCGAGTCGGCAAGCAGGGTTTTATCAGGGAGCGTGAAATCGAGAAGGATTTCGCCAGGCAATGTGCGCATCTGGCTGCCCTGCAGGTAGAACTGCCCGACAAAGGTTTCGACCACTTCCGCAATTTCTGTACCGCCCGGCACTTTAGGGAAGTAGCTACGGCTGCCGAGCACCTTGCCCTGGCGGATAAACAGCACGTGCACGCAGGCCATGCCGTTGTCGAAGGCGACGCCGATAACGTCGAGGTCGTCGCCGGTGTTGGAAACGAACTGCTTCTCGGTGATGCGGCGCACGGCCTGAATCTGGTCGCGGATGCGGGCGGCGGCCTCGAACTCGAGGTTTTTGCTCGCCTGCTCCATGCGTTCAATAAGCTGCGTCAATACCTGATCGTCTTTCCCGGCGAGGAAAAGCCGCACGTATTCGACCTGCTGGGCGTAGTCGTCTTCACTCACCAGCCCGGCGACGCAGGGCCCAAGGCAGCGGCCAATCTGATATTGCAGGCACGGACGCGAGCGGTTGCGATAGACGTTATTTTCGCACTGGCGAATTGGAAAGACTTTTTGCAGCAGCGCGAGGGTTTCTCTAACGGCGTAACCGTTTGGAAACGGGCCAAAATATTCGCCCTTCGCATGCTTTGCCCCACGGTGAATGGCAAGACGCGGATGCGCATCGCCGCTCAGGAAGATAAACGGATAGGATTTATCATCGCGCAGCAGAACGTTGTAACGCGGCTGATACAGCTTGATGTAGTTGTGTTCGAGCAGCAGCGCTTCGGTTTCGGTATGGGTGACGGTGACATCAATATGATGAATAAGCGCCACCAGCGCCTCGGTCTTACGGCTCGACAGATTGCTTCTGAAGTAGCTGGACAGGCGCTTTTTGAGGTCTTTGGCTTTACCGACATAAATAACCGTGCTGCTGGCGTCATACATTCGATAGACGCCAGGCTTGCTGGTCACGGTTTTGAGGAAGGCTTGGGAATCGAAGGTTTCACTCACTACTGATTAACGTCTCCGCGCTGAATAACCCATGACGAATTGCCAGATGAGTCAGCTCAACATCGCCACTGATATTCAGTTTACTAAACATGCGGTAACGGTAACTGTTAACGGTTTTAGGGCTCAGATTAAGCTGCTCAGAGATCTCATTGACCTTCTGACCTTTGGTGATCATCAGCATAATCTGTAATTCGCGCTCAGACAAACTGGCAAACGGGGTTTCCGTTTTTTCCGGTTCAATCTGACTTAGCGCCATCTGTTGGGCAATGTCCGATGCGATATATCGCTGCCCGGCGTTGACGGAACGGATGGCATTGACCACATCCTGCGGCGCGGCGCCTTTACTCAGGTAGCCGGAAGCCCCCGCCTGCATCACTTTCGCCGGCAGCGGGTTTTCAGTATGAATGGTCAACATGATGACTTTGATATCTGAAGAGTAGCGTGCGATTTTGCGCGTGGCCTCAAGGCCACCGATGCCGGGCATATTCATGTCCATCAAAACCACATCTACCGGGTGGGTGCGGCACCACTTTACGGCGTCCTCGCCGCAATTTGCTTCACCAGATATCTTGATCCCTTTGATATCTTCAAGAATGCGTCGTATCCCTGCGCGCACCAGTTCGTGGTCATCAACAAGAAGAACGTTGATCAAAGGATAACTCTCCAGAAAAGGGATAACGCTGATAAAAGCTTAGGCGCTTATATTAACGGGTTTTCCGGTAACTTTAAAATGTTAAAATGGAGAAGGCGGCATTACTCGCAAGTTTCGGAAAATTAATTTTACAGTGTTTACCTTAATGCACTCCCGGTAGATTGCCTGTTTACTGGAGGAAACAAAAAGAGTGACGCTTTTAAAAAGTTCAAATAATCCGCAGACATAAAATGGTTACCACCGCCTTAATCAACACCGCTGATTAACGTTTAATAAACGAATCATAAACATTTTCTAAGAAAACTTCGGATTCTACTTAATTACCGCTTTACACCCTGGCTTGTTAAACCAACGGCAAAAAGAGGGATAAAATCCGAACGAGAACGTAACCACTAATAAAATGGTCAACCAGTGTGCTATACTCCGCCGCCTTACGAAAACCGTTGCGCCGAATGACGGTGTACTAACCGAGACTTGAGGAAAGTAAATGAGCACTCCTGAATTTTCCACCGCTGACAACCATAGCGAACTGGCTATTGAAGTCACCTGCCTGAAAGCCATGTTAACCCAGATGCTGAAAGCGATGGGCCAGGCAGACGCAGGCAAAGTTATCATCAAAATGGAAAAGCAAATCGCTCAGATGGAAGACACGGCGCACGCGGAAGTTTTTGGTAATACTGTTAAGCAAATTAAACAAGCTTACCGTCAGTAATTAGGTAGGTTGCGGCGGAAGGCACAAAATGTCTTCCGCCGTTTTTTCGTCTGACACGCAGAACGGTAATTCGCTCAGATAATCCCAATCGCCGCTGCGTAACAGGCGATTTGCGTTTTATTCGGCGCGTTGAATTTCTTCTGCATATTTTTCTGATGAAAATTAACGGTATTTTCCGATATCGATAAAATCATCGCAATTTCCGCTGATGTTTTCCCCTCGCCCGTCCACTGTAGAATCTCGCGCTCGCGTTTGCTCAGTTTCATCGTCATGGCATCGACGGAAGGATCTTCCAGGCGAGCAAGCGTCATCAAACTTAGCTCTGCAATATACTGCAGCCGCGCGTTCAGCTCGTCGTCCGGCCTCAGCTTTCCCTTTACCGACGTGCGCGAGACAGAAAACAACCCCGCCGCCCTGCTCGGCGACATGACGCATTGGGTTATCCCACGACGCAGGCCGTGATCGCGTGCGGCATCCCAAAACTCCGGCGTATCGCTAAACAGCTCGTCATTCCACGGCAGATATCCGCGCATGAAATTGACCGGCCGCAGCACGGGATCGATGACGAAATAATTTTCTGCATGGTATTGATCGACCCACTCTTGCGGGTATGTGGTAATCAACGATGTTTTAGGCCGCGTAAAGGGCACGGGGTGACGAACGCAAAACGAAAAATAATCAAACTCTAGCGTTTGAGATTGTTGTTGAAGCGTTGTGGTTATTTCACTGGTTTCGGTAATTGACTGGAAGGTCTCGAGCGTTTCCCGTCGCCAGCTAAAAAAGTCGCAGTCCGGCATTGTATCTGGCGTTGCTCCTGAAGCTTTAATCATTCGATATTTGGATGTGTAACGCTAACACATTTAAGAAATATATTTATACGATTTATTGACCGGTTGGTCTGATTCTTTAATTAGGTGGCAAGATAAAGCGTCATTTATTGCGGGTAGGCGTTCGCGCTACCCGCAAGGTGAGTTACTGGGTCAAAAATTTCTCGAGGAACTGCCTGGTGCGCGGCTGCCTGGGGTTGGTAAACAGCTCGCGGGCCGGCCCCTGCTCCACGATACGGCCCTGGTCCATAAAGATGGCCCTGTCCGCCACGTCGCGGGCGAAGCTCATTTCATGGGTCACGATAACCATCGTGCGCTTCTCCTGCGCCAGCTGGCGGATGGTGCTTAACACTTCGCCTACCAGCTCCGGATCCAGCGCGGACGTCGGTTCATCAAACAGAATGACCTCCGGGCGCATGGCCAACGCGCGCGCAATGGCCACGCGCTGCTGCTGCCCGCCGGACAGACGGCGCGGATAGCTGGTTTCCTTGCCGGTCAGCCCCACCTTCGCCAGCAGCTCGCGGGCGCGCGCCGTGGCCTCTTCCTTTTGCTCACCTTTTACGATGACCGGGCCTTCAATAATATTTTCCAGCACCGTGCGGTGTGGAAACAGATTAAAGCTCTGGAAGACAAAGCCAACGTGCTGGCGCAGCTCGCGCACGCGGTTCTTCTGCTTGCTGAGGGACTTCGATGCGTCGATGGTAATGTCGCCCACTTTGATCGTCCCGGATTCCGGCTGCTCGAGCAGGTTAATGCAGCGCAGCAGCGTGGTTTTGCCCGAGCCGCTCGGCCCAATAATCGCCACCACTTCACCGGTTTTCACCTCCAGATCGATACCGTGCAGTACCGCCTGGCCGTGGAATTTTTTCACCAGCTGTTTTACGTCGATTGCACTCATTTTGGATCCCTGTCCTGGCGGTTAAGCTGATTCTCGAAGTAGTTTTGCAGCGCGGAAAGCACCGTCGCCATCACCCAGTAAATCAGCGAGGCGGCGAGATACATGGTGAACACCTCAAGCGTGCGCGAGGTAATCAGCTGCGCCTGGCGGAACAGCTCCGGCACCTGAATCGTCGCCGCAAGCGAGGTATCTTTCACCAGGCTGATGAAGCTATTGCTGAGCGGAGGCAGCGCCACCCGCGCCGCCTGCGGCAAAATTGCCCGGCGCAGCGTCTGCCACGGCGTCATGCCGATACTTGCCGCCGCTTCCCACTGCCCTTTTTCGATGGATGAGATAGCCGCGCGCAGCGTTTCTGAGGCGTAGGCCGCGGTGTTGAGCGACAGGCCGATCATCGCCGCCGGAATAGGATCAAGCTCGATACCAAACTGCGGCAGCCCGTAGTAGATCATAAACAGCTGGGCGATAAGCGGCGTTCCGCGAAAGATCGACACGTAGAAGCGCGACAGCAGGGAAAACGGCCAAAACGGCGACAGGCGCATCAGCGCCAGTAAAAATCCGAGGATCAGCCCGAAGAACATGCCGCCGATGCTGAGCTGCAGCGTGAACACCGCCCCTTTAAGCAGATACGGTGCCGAATCCAGCACCAGTTGAAGGCTTTCTTGCATACTTTTATTACACCCTGTCTGGCTTAATTTTTAGTTATGGTGGAGCTATACCGGTGGATGGCGCTTCGCTTATCCACCCTACAAAACGAAATCAATCTTATTTAAACATGCGGATGGTAGGCAAATAACGCCGGCGCCCCGCCGGTGTGCACGAAAACAATCGGGCCTTCATCTTTAAAACGCTTTTGCGCCACGCCGTCTATCAGACCCGCCATCGCTTTGCCGGTATAAACCGGGTCCAGCAGAATGCCTTCCAGACGCGCCAGCAGCTTGATGGCCTCCAGCCCCTCTTCGTTAGGCGTGCCGTAGCCCGGTGCAAAATAATCGTCCCACAGCCTGATCGGTGCCGAAGCGGTCAGCCCAAGCGAGTGCGCCACGGCGTGCTGCAATGCTTCAACCTTCGGCTGCTGCTGCGCGACGGTGCGGGAAACGGTCACGCCGATAAGATCGACGTCCGGCATAACCTGCTCAAGCCCGACGGCCAGGCCCGCGTGGGTGCCAGCGCTGCCCGAGGCTACCACAACCGACGACACGCTAACCTTCCTGTCGCACTGCTGGGCAATTTCCAGCGCGCTTTCCACATAGCCAAGCGCGCCCAGGGCGTTGGAGCCGCCGACGGGGATCACGTAAGGCCTGAACCCCTGCGCTTCCAGACGCGTCGCCAGCTCTTCAAGCTGCTGGTCAGGGGCGTGCAGCGCGTCGCACATTTCAATTTCGGCATCGAACAAATCGAGCAGCAGGCGGTTGCCGTTGGTGAGGTAATTTTCAGCGCGCGTGGCAATCGGGTTTTCGAGCAGGGCAACGCATTTCAGGCCAAGCTTCGCCGCCACCGCCGCCGTCTGGCGAACGTGGTTAGACTGGATAGCCCCGGCCGTCACCAGCGTGTCGGCCCCTTCGCGCAGCGCGTCGGCGGCGAGGAACTCCAGCTTGCGCAGCTTGTTGCCGCCCAGCGCCATCGGCGTGGTGTCGTCGCGTTTAATGTAGATTTCGCGGCCAAGATAGTCAGAAAAACGCGCCAGGTATTCAAGCGGCGTCGGCGCGCCGATAAATTCCAGACGCGGGAAACGGGTCAGGTTGTGCAGTGACATGTGCGACTCCATAAAAGCGGGGAATAATTCCCATCCCTTCATTATGTACCAGCAGGGCCAGCGGCCTGCAAATACAAATAAAAAAGGCGGATATCGCTTTCGCTTATCCGCCTCAGGCTGTCGAAAGACGCTATTTGGTCACGTCAGCGCCGAACCATTTCTCAGACAGTTTCGCAAGCGAGCCGTCTTTCTGCATTTCGGCGATGGCTTTATTCACCGCGTCAACCAGGTCCTCGTTACCCTTACGGATAGCCACGCCCGCTTCCTGACGAGAGAAAGGCTGGCCCGCGACCGCCAGGGTATCTTTGGTTTTCTTCACCAGATCCAGCGCCGCCAGGCGGTCAACCAGAATGGCGTCGATACGGCCTACGCGCAGATCCTGATATTTGGTCGGGTCGTCGTCATAGGTACGGATGTCCACGCCCTGCACGTTCTCACGCAGCCACTGTTCGTAGTTGGTGCCAAGGCCCACGCCGACCTTTTTGCCCTTCAGGGAGTCAGGCCCGGTAATGCTGCCCTCGTTGCCCTTCTTCACCAGCGCCTGAATACCGGAAACGGTATACGGGGTGGAGAAATCATATTTCTTCTTACGCTCGTCGGAGATAGTGACCTGGTTAATCACCACATCAATACGTTTTGAATCGAGCGAGGCCAGCATGCCGTCCCATTTGGTCGGCTTCAGCGCCGCTTTCACGCCGAGGTGCTGAGCAAGCTGCTCGGCAAACTCAACTTCGAAGCCGGTTAATTTGCCGTCGTCGCCCTGGAAGCTGAACGGAGGATAGGTTCCTTCGAGGCCCACCAGCAGCGTGCCGCGTTCTTTAACTTTGTTAAGCAGATTCTCAGCCGCGAAGGTTTTCACGCTTGCGCCTGCCACCAGTGCCACTGCCAGCACGCCCATCAGCGCCTGACGTCCCGCCATTGCTAATTTCATAGATACCCCAGCTATCAATAATTTGTTGTAGTGTAGCGAGTTGGTATTAGCCGTCAAAACCAGTCCGCTACAACTTATTCCATATTAATATATATCGGAAGTTGCGGATCTTTCCTGGAATATGGCGGGCGTATCTGTGAGCTGGACCTGAAACTGCCAGTATTTCCGCAGCGCGATACGATAATTATTGGTACTGGTGCGCGGCAGCCAGGCTTCCAGCGTATCGTCAAGGTAGCCTTGCAGCGTGGAGGGCGCGGGGATGTTCTGCTCGGAGAGGTGATTGCCCAGGCGACGCAGGCGAACAACATATTCGCGAATGGTACCGTGGCTCATTTCGGTTTGTTCGAACAGATACTGCTTGAAGCCGATGATATCGAAGTAGTGATCCTGTTCTTTGCAGTGCAGGTCGCCGCAGAAACGACAAAGCGCCATCCACGACTGTTGTTCCACCTGCCAGGCGGCGTCATCAATGAGCGTGTCGAGCTGCGCGATGGTCGTTTTATTGACGATTTCACCGCGGCAGGTCAGCGTGATGCGGTCAAGAAGTTTGCCGCAGTGTGCGCAGTGGGTCTGGGTATGCTTGAAGTCTTTAAGGTAGCGGCTTAGTGGCCGTCTTTTTGGTTGCTGCACCGTCATGATAAGTTCCTGGTGGTAAGACTAACGTGCGGCACTCCCTACAACTTACCTAGCTTGGTGCGTAAGCGTTTAATGGCCTGGCTGTGCAACTGACTCACCCGCGACTCCCCAACTTCCAGCACGGCGCCAATCTCCTTGAGATTCAGCTCCTCCTGGTAGTACAGCGTCAGCACCAGCTGCTCGCGTTCCGGCAGCGCTTCAATCGCGTCCATCACACGGCTACGCAGATTACTCTCCAGCAAATGCTGCAGAGGATTCGCCTGCTGGTGCTCTTCGGTGACCAGTTCGATACTGTCGCCATGCTCTTCACGCCACTCGTCATAAGAGAAGAGCTGGCTGTTATTGGTATCGAGCAACATCTGGCGATATTCGTCGAGCGGGATGTCCAGCCGCTGCGCCACCTCGGTTTCGGTCGCGTTGCGTCCCAGCTCTTGCTCCAGTTGACCAATCGCTTGCGCGACGCCGCGTGCGTTACGCCTGACGCTTCGCGGCACCCAGTCTCGGCTGCGCAACTCATCAAGCATCGCCCCACGAATGCGCTGCACCGCGTAGGTAGTAAATGCCGTTCCTTGCAGGGCATCATAGCGATCGACTGCATTCAGCAACCCGATGCCGCCCGCCTGTAGCAGATCGTCAAGCTCCACGCTCGCCGGCAGACGAACCTGCAGGCGCAATGCTTCGTGACGCACCAGCGGTACATATCGCTGCCACAGCGAGTGCTTATCCATCACACCATCAGCGGTATACAGTGAATTCACGATAAACAGCCCTGCGTTAGTTGAGTTATCGGCATGATTATCCGTTTCTGGAGGGGTTTTAATCGCCAGAATAGTGGACTAAATGGGGGGCTATTTGGGGGTTATCGATAATTAGAGGCAAGAAAAAACCCCGCCGGAGCGGGGTTTGGTCAGGTTGGCGTGAATTAACGCAGCAGAGACAGAACGCCCTGCGGAACCTGGTTGGCCTGGGCCAGAACGGAAGTACCAGCCTGCTGCAGGATCTGCGCTTTAGACATGTTGGAAACTTCGGTCGCGTAGTCAGCATCTTCGATACGGCTACGGGCAGAGGTCAGGTTGTTTAGGGTGTTACCCAGGTTGGTAATGGTAGAATCGAAACGGTTCTGTACCGCACCCAGGTCAGAACGCAGTGCGTCAACCTGTGCCAGCGCTTTATCGATTACCGCCAGTGGGTTTTCGGTAGTTTTAGCCGCTTTAGCAACATCTTCGTTAACCAATTTCGGGCTACCGTCGGTGTTGGTGGTGATATACATTTCTTTTTTGTTTGCACCAGCACCGGTGCTTACTACGCCATCAACATCAACATCATAAGTTGCACCGCTCACTTTCAGGGTAGAGCCAGTTTTGGTGGCGTTAGCCTGCTGCAGATCGGTTACGGTTGCAGCTTTGTTTGCAGTGGTAGCGTTGGTAGTCAGTGTACCGTTCTGAGAAGAGTACAGAGCCACGTCAGTTTTAACTTCTGCATCAGTACCGTCAGCAGCGGTGGAGGCACCGATAGTGAAGGTGACAGTTTTGCCATCCACTTTAGCAGTGTAAGCACCGTTACCGAATTCAGGGTCGGTACCATCAACAGTTTTGGTGAACTCCATCCCGTCGAAGGTGAATTTGTCACCAACTTTAGCATTTGCACCCAGTGCAGCAAGGCTTTCAGCAGAACCGTTATTTGCCGCAGTAGTTGTATAAGTAGTAGATGCAGTGTTTGGAGTCGTCGCACCGGTCACCAAGCTGCCGTCAGCTGCGCTAACGTAAACAGCTGCGCCAGCAGATTTCAGTGCCTGAGATGAAACGTCAACGTTAACCGTTGCCGCAGCACCGCCAACGTTTACAGAGTAGTTATCAGTACCGGTCGCGCCGAATTTAGAAACCAGGTCGCTAGCAGTCGCTTTCTGAGCGCCGTTTACTTTGAAATCAGACACGCCGAGGCTCTGGGTGTCGATTTTTTTCAGGTCGATGGAGATAGTTTCGCCGTCGTTTGCGCCAACCTGGATTTTCAGGGTGTTGTCCTGAGCCAGAACCTTCACGCCGTTGAACTGAGTCTGACCGGAAACGCGGTCAATTTCGCTCAGGCGCTGGGTGATTTCGTTCTGGATGGAGGTCAGGTCGCTGTCGGAGTTGGTGCTGGTAGATGCCTGAACGGTCAGTTCACGCACACGCTGCAGGTTGTTGTTGATTTCGGACAGCGCGCCTTCGGTAGTCTGAGCGATAGAGATACCGTCGTTGGCGTTACGGGAAGCCTGAGTCAGACCCTTAATGTTAGAAGTGAAGCGGTTAGCAATCGCCTGACCTGCAGCATCGTCTTTCGCGCTGTTGATACGCAGACCGGAAGACAGACGCTCGATAGCGGTGCCCAGGGAAGACTGAGATTTGTTCAGGTTGTTTTGGGTCAACAGCGACAGGCTGTTAGTGTTGATAACTTGTGCCATGATTTTATCCTTATCAATTCACATTATGGGGTTGGGCTGTTGCCCACGGTTTCGCACCGTAACCCATGTATCGGCACCTTATTTTCGAACTTTAGAATTATTTTAGTTTCCCATCACGCCAGGAATTAACTATCTGCTTAGGCTTTATTCCGCCCATTATTTCCGCGCAAATATCATTAAACTTTGCCGCCTGACTGCCGATACCACCTTGAACAATTGTTAGCTAAACATAGGGAACAGACATGGCAAGCTTTTCTTCATTAGGGGTTGGATCCAACTTACCGTTAAGCACATTACTGGAAAACCTCACCACCGCTGAGAAAGGCCGTTTAACGCCTATTACCACTCAGCAGTCTTCTAATAGCGCTAAGTTAACGGCTTACGGCACGCTTAAAAGCGCGGTGGAAAAATTCCAGACGGCAAATACCGCGCTTAATGACGCCAACTTATTTAAAAGCACCACCGCGACCAGCAGCACGGAAGATTTGACTGTCGCGACCACGGCAGGTGGCTCCGCAGGAAAATATATAATTAGCGTTACCCAGCTTGCGCAGGCGCAGTCTTTAACGACAAAGGCCGTCAGCACCGCTACCGACAAACAGGGTACGCCAGGCGCGGATTCCCGTACCCTGGTGATTAACCAGCCGGGGCGTGAAAAGCCGTTAGAAATTAAGCTGACCGACGACCAAACGTCGCTCAACGGCATGCGCGATGCTATCAATAATGCCAACGGCGGCGTTTCGGCGAGCATCGTTAAGGTAGACGATAAGAACTTCCAGCTCGTGTTGACCTCATCTGAAACCGGCGTTGACAACGCCATGACGATTTCTGTCACCGGTGATGCAAAGCTCAACGACATGCTCGGTTATGACAGTACCTCTTCCACAAATGGCATGACGCAGCTCGTAAAGCCACAGAACGCTTTACTGACCGTCAATAACATTGCCATCGAGCGTGACAGCAACACCATTACCGATGCGCCACAGGGTTTAACCCTTACCTTAACGAAAGAGGTAAAAGACGCGACGGTAACCGTTACCAAGAGCAACGATGAGGCCACCACGGCCATTAAGGCATGGGTAGATGCCTATAACTCAATGCTCGACACCTTCTCTTCGTTAACAAAATACACCGAAGTTGAAGCCGGTGAGGACCAGAACGCCAGCAACGGCGCGCTGCTGGGCGACAACGTCATCCGCAGCATTCAGTCAGGCATTCGCGGTAAGTTCACCGCAGGCGACGGCAGCTCGGCCTATAAGACGCTCACCGAAATTGGCGTTAGCCAGGATCCGGCAACCGGCAAGCTCAAGATTGATGACGACAAGCTGGATAAGGCTCTGACCAAGAATTCAGTTGCCACTCAGCAACTTCTGGTAGGCGATGGCAAAACGACGGGCATCACAACGGCTATCTCAACGCTCGTAAAAGATTACCTGTCTGACGGCGGCATCATCGACAGCGCAACGGACAGCATAAACGCCACGCTGAAGTCGCTGACCAAAAAGTACCTTTCCGTCAGCGCCAGCATCGATGACACCATCGCTCGCTATAAGGCCCAGTTTACCCAACTCGATACGATGATGAGCAAGCTGAACAACACCAGTACGTACCTGAATCAGCAATTCTCATCCAGCAGTTCCTGATAACACGAGGTAGCTATGTATAACGCGAGAGGTACTCAGGCCTACGCACAAATCGGCGTTGAGAGCGCCGTGATGAGTGCCAGTCCTCATCAACTTATCGTTTTGCTTTTTGACGGGGCGTTAAGCGCCCTGGTTCGCTCCCGCCTGTTTATGCAGCAGGGGGAAACGGTCGCGAAAGGTGAAGCGCTAAGTAAGGCAATTAATATCATTGATAACGGCCTGAAGGCGGGGCTCGACAATGAAAAAGGCGGCGAGCTGGCTCAAAACCTGGGTGGGCTTTACGACTATATGATTCGTCGCCTGCTACAGGCCAACCTGCGTAACGATGTGGAGGCAATCGAGGAGGTAGAGGTTTTACTGACCAACATTGCCGATGCCTGGAAACAGATCCCACACCTTAATACCGCAGCGCAGGAGCATGCCTAATGTCGCCCAACGTGGAGTTAATCAACCGCTGGCAGCACATTGCCCTGATGAGTCAGGGGCTGCTTGAGCTTGCCCGCCGGGGGGAATGGGATCTCCTTCTGGAACAGGAAATGGCTTATTTACAGGGAATTGAGTCCCTGGGCGCCAGCCCGCTTCCGCCGGGATTAAATAAAAGTGTTGAACAGATGCTCAAAGGTTTTCTTGAAGAAATTTTGAGCAACGAGCAGGAATTGAAAGCGCTGCTTCAGGCGCGACTGGACGAGCTGAGTTCGCTCATCGGCCAGTCTTCACGCCAGCAAACGCTGAACAATACCTACGGGCGTCTGGCTGGGATGCTCCTTGTGCCCAATGCTCCGCAATAGTTTACAGGCAGTATCTCCTCGCTTTAGAAAAGAACCGCTCTCGCTTTTACCAAAATATTCCATACTCCAGAGGTCAGCTAACTGACTTCTGGAGCACGGATGAGATGAAAAACCCAACGCTGTTGCAATTTTTCCATTGGTACTACCCCGGTGGGGGCAAACTGTGGCCGGAAGTTGCCGACCGGGCCGCGACGTTAAACGATATTGGCGTCAATATGGTCTGGCTGCCCCCGGCGTACAAAGGCAGTTCTGGCGGTTACTCGGTGGGCTACGACGTCTACGATCTTTTCGACCTCGGCGAATTCGATCAAAAAGGCGCGGTTGCCACCAAATATGGCGATAAGGCGCAGCTCCAGGCCGCCATCAAGGCGCTAAAAGACAATAACATTGCGGTACTTCTGGATGTGGTGGTTAACCACAAAATGGGTGCCGATGAGAAAGAAAAAATCCGCGTTAACCGCGTCAATGAGGAAAACCGCAACGACATCGACGATGAGGTTATCGAATGCGAGGCCTGGACGCGCTACACCTTCCCCGTGCGCGCCGGCAAATACTCCGAGTTTATCTGGGACTACACATGCTTTAGCGGCGTCGACCATATCGAAAATCCCAACGAAGACGGCATCTTCAAAATCATCAACGATTACACCGGCGACGGCTGGAACGATCAGGTTGACGACGAGCTGGGCAATTTCGACTACCTGATGGGCGAGAACATCGACTTCCGCAACCACGCGGTGACCGAAGAGATCAAATACTGGGCGCGCTGGGTGATGGAACAAACCGGCTGCGACGGTTTTCGTCTGGACGCGGTCAAGCACATCCCCGCCTGGTTCTACAAAGAGTGGATCGAACACGTGCAGGAAGAGGCCGAAACGCCGCTGTTTATCGTCGCGGAATACTGGTCGCACGAGGTGGATAAGCTTCAGGAATACATCGCGCAGGTCGACGGAAAAACCCTGCTGTTCGACGCCCCGCTGCAGATGAAATTCCACCAGGCCTCGAAGCAGGGTCGCGACTATGACATGAGCCAAATCTTCACCGGCACGCTGGTGGAAGCCGACCCGTTCCACGCCATGACGCTGGTCGCCAACCACGATACCCAGCCGCTGCAGTCGCTTGAAGCGCCGGTTGAACCCTGGTTTAAACCGCTCGCCTATGCGCTTATTCTGCTGCGCGAAAACGGCGTGCCGTCGGTCTTCTATCCCGACCTGTTTGGCGCAAGCTATGACGATGAAGGCGGCGACGGGCAGACCTATCACATCGACATGCCGGTTATCGAACAGCTCGACGACCTGATCCACGCCCGCGAACGCTTTGCCCACGGCGTGCAGACGCTCTATTTCGATCACCCCAACTGCATCGCGTTCAGCCGCAGCGGCACGGATGAAGACCCCGGCTGCGTCGTGGTGCTGTCCAACGGCGACGAAGGCGAGAAAACCATCGAGCTTGGCGCAAACTACGGCGGCAAAAACTGGCGGGACTATCTCGGCAACCGGGAAGAGACCATCACCACCGACGAAAACGGCAGCGCGACCTTTACCTGCCAGGGCGGCAGCGTGAGCGTCTGGGTGCTGGAGGACGTGCTTTAATTTTCTGTAACTGTCGGATGGCGCTACGCTTATCCGACCTACGTTTCGTTCGGTTTAATTTGTCCGTGTCGGATGGCGCTTCTGTACGACCTACAAAACTTGAGGACGTGCTTTAACCTAACGCCCTCTCTCGGTATTCTCCCTCTCCTGGGGGAGAGGGCCGGGGTGAGGGCGTCGTGAGCCTGATGCCGGTTCCGTGGTAATTACCCCCTCCTCCTTTCCCTGAGGGAAAGGAGGACAATTCTGTTTAAACAACGAAGCCGCAATTTTTGCCCTAAGCTTAAATTCACGTATCAGGCCTGCGGGCCGCTAATTTGAATTTGAGAGAAGGCTGTAGATGGATTTTATAACCTGGACCGCCGCGTCCGGTGCGTTACTGTTAGTGATGTCATTAAGCTACGGTTGGATTAGCCGTAGCGTCGTTCCGCTTTTTGGGCTTTATCTGCTGGTCGGCATCGTGCTCGGGCCGTGGGTGCTGGGCCTGGTCAACATCGATATCGTCAAATATTCCACCATCATCGCCCACGTTTCCGAAGTGGCGATGGCGGCCTCGCTGTTTATGACCGGCCTTAAAATCCGCATGCCGTTCAAATCGGCGGGCTGGAAAATGGGCGTCCTGTTAGCCGGGCCGGCCATGCTGTTAACCGTGGGCGCGATTGCGGTCGCCGCGCACTACCTGCTCGGCATGGGCTGGCCCATTTCACTGGCGTTCGCGGCGATCATCGCCCCAACGGACCCGGTGCTGGCGAGCCTGATTGCCATCAACGACGCGCGTGACGACGACAGCCTGCGCCTTTCGCTTTCTACCGAAGCCGGGCTTAACGACGGCACCGCCCTGCCCCTGCTGGCCCTGGCACTGATGCTGTCCCACAGCGGCGGAAATCTGACTACGGCGGAGCTTACCCACTGGTTTACGGTCGAAGTGGTCTGGGCGCTGGTGGCGGGCGTAATTATCGGCTTCCTGCTCGGCTACGCCGTTGGGCTTATCGCCACGCATTTTCGCTACTCCCAGCGCGAGTTTGCCCCGAGCGATTTTATCGCGCTGTCGTTAATCTCACTGAGCTATGCCATCGCGCTGTCGCTTGGCGCGTCGGGCTTTCTGGCGGCATTTGCGGCGGGTATCGGCCTGCGCAGCGCGGAGCTTAGGGTTCAGCGCCACTTCCCGGACGAAGACGTTCAGGAACACGGTGCCGCGCTGCCCGCTGAAACCATGGTTAACCCCCACCAGCGGCACGCGTTTGACGAAACCACGCGCGTGAAATCCATGGGCCTTGTGATCGGCGACGCCCTCTCCTTCGGCGATACCGTCGAACGCCTGTTTGCCGCCGCGCTAATCATCATCCTGGGCATCACCCTCGCCCAGCACTGGCAGCCCGACGGGCTGCTGATGGCGGCGCTGCTGTTTATCGTCATTCGACCACTGGCGGTCTACGCCGTCACCTGGGGAACGTCAACCGTGCGGCATCAGCGCCTCGCCATCTGCTGGCTGGGGATCAGGGGCATCGGCAGCCTGAACTACATCGCCTATGCCTGGACCCACGGCATGCGCGGCGACGAGGCGAACTATATGATGGACTGCGCGCTGACGCTGGTGGTGGCGAGCGTGATCGTACACGGGATTTCGGTGAACCCGCTGATGGCGCTGCGGCGCAGGAAGATGCAGTAAAGAGGAGGATTCCCCTGAACGGCGTTCAGGGGAAGGAGCGGTTAACGCAGCGGCGTGGCGAGAGGATTTCTTGCTAAATAATCGGCGCATTCCTGCGTTGGGCGATCGACGCGCTTCATGTTCATTCCCGCGTATTCAAGCCTGTCGCCGTCGCGCTCAACGTCATAAATATCGCGTTTTTGCGTCACGTTATACAGCGAGCCGGAACGCACCATCAGCTTGCCCGGCAGGGCAATAACGCGCTGCCACTGGCGACAGTCCAGGGTATCGCCCTGCGGCGTCACCACCAGGGTGGCGATAGCTTCCGGGCTAACCATTTCACTTTGCGGCCCTTCGGACTGCCAGTAGCCCGCCAGACCCGCCGGTGCAGGCGCCTTCACAACCTGACCGAAATCATCGACCTGCACGCAACCACTCAGGGCCAGCAGCGCCGCTAACATTGCAAACTTCTTCATCGTCTATCCTGACTGCGGAGAAAAAATAATTCTGGCATTAAAGCATTTCGCCCGCCACTGTTGCAAAGGAAACAGCATTAGCCTGCGTGATACTTCCTGAGGGGTATGCCCGCCTGCGCAGACTTTTGATTCGCATCATAAAAGACACAATCAATCGGCCAGGCCGTTTGGATGCCTCGGAAAAAATGATTTAATAGCCGCCTTCATTCACCTCCTTCTGTGTACAGAGGCGGGAAACATGTCCTGGCAACACTTCAAACAGCAGTACCTGATTAAATTCTGGGCGCCGATGCCTGCGGTTATCGCAGCCGGTATTCTCTCAACCTACTATTTCGGCATCACCGGTACCTTCTGGGCCGTGACGGGTGAATTTACCCGCTGGGGCGGTCAGCTTCTACAGCTGATGGGCGTCCACGCCGAAGAGTGGGGCTACTACAAACTCATTCATCTCGACGGTAATCCGCTCACGCGCATCGACGGCATGATGATTATCGGCATGTTCGGCGGCTGCTTCGCCGCGGCGCTGTGGGCCAATAACGTCAAGCTGCGCATGCCGCAGCACCGCATCCGCATTATTCAGGCGGTGGCGGGCGGGATAATCGCGGGCTTCGGCGCGCGTCTGGCGATGGGCTGTAACCTGGCCGCGTTCTTCACCGGTATCCCACAGTTTTCGCTCCACGCGTGGTTCTTCGCGCTGGCGACAGCGCTCGGCTCATGGTTTGGCGCACGCTTCACGCTGCTGCCGATGTTCCGCATTCCGGTGAAGCTGCAAAAAGTCTCCGCCGCGTCGCCGCTAACCCAGAAGCCGAATCAGGCCAAACGCCGTTTCCGCATCGGGATGCTGGTGTTTATCGGCATGCTCGGCTGGGGCGGCTTAACCGCCATGAACCAGCCGAAGCTCGGGCTGGCGATGCTCTTTGGCGTCGGCTTCGGCCTGCTGATTGAGCGCGCGCAAATCTGCTTTACCTCCGCGTTCCGCGATATGTGGATCACCGGCCGCACACACATGGCGAAAGCGATTATTCTCGGCATGGCGGTAAGCGCCATCGGCATCTTTAGCTACGTGCAGCTCGGCGTTGAGGCCAAAATCATGTGGGCTGGCCCCAATGCGGTCATCGGCGGCCTGCTGTTTGGCTTCGGCATCGTGCTGGCGGGCGGCTGTGAAACGGGCTGGATGTACCGCGCCGTGGAAGGCCAGGTGCATTACTGGTGGGTTGGGCTGGGCAACGTTATCGGCTCTACGATTCTGGCGTACTACTGGGACGCCCTCTCCCCGGCGCTCGCCACCCGCTGGGATAAAATCAACCTGCTGAACACCTTCGGGCCGCTGGGCGGGCTGCTGGTCACCTACCTGATGCTGCTCGCCGCCTTCCTGCTTATCGTCGGCTGGGAAAAGCGCTTCTTCTCGCGCAGAAACATCGCCGTCAACCAGGCCATTAAGGAGAACGTATGAGTAACAACATCGTGCCGGACTTTCGTCTTGATATGGTCGGCGAGCCCTGCCCTTATCCGGCCGTCGCCACGCTTGAGGCGATGCCGCAGCTGAAAAAGGGACAGATCCTCGAGGTCGTGAGCGACTGCCCGCAGTCCATCAACAATATCCCGCTGGACGCAAAAAACCACGGCTACACCGTGCTCGACATCCAGCAGGACGGCCCGACGATTCGCTATTTGATTCAGCGTTAGGCTGGTATTTTTGGTGGATGGCGGATCGCGCCATCCACCCATTAACCCAAAATTAAGCCAGATCCGTCAGCATTACTTTTGCGATTTCGAAATAAATAATCAGCCCGGTACCATCGATTAACGTGGCAATAAACGGCGCGGACACTACCGCCGGGTCGATATTTATTTTGCGTAAGAACATGGGCGTAACCGAAGAAACAATGGCGCTCCAGACCGTAATAGCCACAAGCGTTAAACTTACCACCATCATTACTTCCATACCGACGCCAAGCATCCATGCCCTACAGAAACCGGCGGCGCCGATGGTCATAGCAATAAGAATCGAAGTCGTAATCTCTTTGCGTAAAACCGCGCCAAGGTTTTTTAAACCGACCTCCCCTAACGCCATCGCTCTGACTAACGTTGAGGTAATTTGCGTGCCGGTGTTACCGCCGGTGCCAATTAATAACGGAATAAAGAACGCGAGGGCAATAACTTCCTCAAGCTGGGCCTCAAAGGATTTAATTACCGTACTGGTATAGGCTTCCGCCACAAAAAGCAGCAATAGCCAGACCGACCTTTTTCGCCATAGGGCAAAGACGCTGTTTTCCAGATACGGCGTATCCAGCGGTGAAGACGCGCCCTGCAGCTGCACGTCGAGCGTATTCTCATCCTCGATAAGCCTGGCAATTTCAACCGGGCCTAAAACCCCCTTCACCTTGCCGTAGTTGAGCACCGGAATGTAGTTTTCACCCGATTTTTTGATAGCGATAGCGGCGTCGTGCCGCGGTTCTTCAGGCTTTAGCGAGAAATAAGCGTTGCGCAGCAGATCGCTAACCAACGAGGTTTTCTCAGCCTGAAGAAGCGCCCTGACGGAAACCAATCCCTTCAGATAGCCTTCCCCGTCCACCACAAAGATCTGCGGTGGGATCTGGTCGTTTTGCTTATCCATAAAAATAAGGGACTGCGCCTCGCCAACCGTTGTCGTCGGTGACAGCGAGATATAATTCTCGCTCATATAGGCGGCGATAGCGCTATTCTTTTCGACGAGCTGCTTTCCTTTCGCAGCCTGCGAACCGCCCGCACGCGGCAGCGTAGTGATATTGGATGAAGTGGTCATGATGATCCCCGATATACTGTTATAAAAAATATAAACAGTCCTCATCTGGGGCGAAGCAAGATAAGAGAGTGCTGAAGCTATCTCCATGTCTCGGTTTTAGCACTGTACAACGTATCCCCTCAGCAAGCGGGAAGTTACATGGGATTATACCTTCGCTCGATATAATCTGTCCTAATCTTGGGCGTCTCTCGACGTCGTCAGATCAGCAACCTTTGTTTGTACAGGAGCCTCGCCTAACGAGATACTGCAAGTCTTCCGGGGAATATAGTAATGCGAAAAATAGCTACGGCAATTGAAATGACAATGGCGGTTTACGTTCCATTTAGAAATCTTTATAACATGCTTTTACGATACCATCATCAAGAGTCATCTTGAAGAGAACGCATTCTAACCAATCTAAACAGATTGGCTCGATGCCTCAGAATTTCCTTGTATTGCAAAGTAAAATTATTTAAAAAATTAAAACCCTTAAATTCAGCCTGATTTTATTGTTAAAATCAGGCTAAAATCACTTTGTTATTTAAGTAATGAATTGTCGATTGTTTTTATATCCTTCCCATAAATATCTTTTATAATGTTAAGTTGGACACCATCACTCTTTCTCGTAGCAAGAACATTGATATCTTTTTCGTCGTCGCAATCAAAATTTCCTTGAACAGAGAGAGCTAAGGGTATCAAACTATCATCTATTGAGTATTGAATGTGACTAATATCGTTTTGCTTAGAGATAATTTTTACATCTACGCCACCATTATTTGTGTCTTCTTCTAAATTAAAAACTAAGCCATTCCGTGTATCTGTATCAATTATCTTTAATGAGGAAGTATATTCTGCATGTGCAACTAATAACGAATCTATATCTGCACCTGCTGAGGTACTACCTGACTCATTACTTGTATCAACAATTTTCACGTAGCGATAGGATAGGTCACCCACTGTATCAATATCATATCCCTTAACCGTTCCTTTACTATTCGCTTGCGTCGATATTGAGTCGACTTTTGTCCAAGATTTATTATCAGCTGATACAAACGTATCCCATGAATTGTAAACTACAGCTTCATATATATAAAAATCTGCTGCTGAAGTTCCATCTCCCGTCAAAACCATTGGCTCCATCGTTAAAACTATACTCCCCCCTCTTCCTAACGAAGCTGAGAGGTTATCAGGCTCACCCAATGTATAGGATTGATTAGGGGACGACGTCCCTGCACCAGGAGTAAAACTAACAACATCAGTTGCTGCCTCTACTCCAACCGCAGGTATATCAGGATAACCAGCATAGCTCTGTGCCATACATGGACCTGTTAAACTCATAAAACCTAAAGAAATAGCAACTTTATGGTACTTTCTCATTACAATGCCCTCTGTTTATTTTTAATCAAAACGAAGGGTTTGTTATAGCATCCATATGCTATGGAGATTAAACAATTCGAAACATTGTTTTATTTATTACAATCATCAACCTCACATAAATTATAAATAAACAAAACATTCTGGCATCCCATATCAGTCGTTTCCAACCGATATGGATTTGAATAAAAAACTCATTGCTTTATACGTCAAAAGACCTCACCACTCATCGCCGTTCCTCACATGGCCCAATTTTGGCCGTATATTATTCTCAAGCTGATAAATAATAGACAGGATAAGATTTAGGTTATAGCCGGTTATTTGATTATGCTCCTGAAATAAACTCGAGCAGCTTTCAATCAGGTTGAAGTTGGCATATTTATCGAAGAGAGGCAGGTTAGGCTGAATTTCTACAAGATACTGCTTATCTTTTGGCGAGGTGAAAAGATAGATATTTTTATCTATTTTCGCGTCTTTATTGATAATGTCCGGGAGGTAGCGATCCAGCAAACTAATGTTATTTTCACTGACCGTGCCCATCATCTGTTTACCTACCTCATGCCAGTACCCTTCGGCAACGTAGCTACCGATTCTAAACTGGGGAACGGAGGTGATGATATTTGTAAAGCCGTGTTTCATGCCGTAGTACAACGCCATGCTTCCACCTTTGGAACCGCCAAGAATAGACACCATCGCGGGTTTCACAAAATCAATAACGCCCTTTATGAGCAGGCTAACACCTTGTTCTATATTAAAATTCATGCCATTGCACAGGTAGTATGCCGGCAGCCCGTTAAAGTCATCCCTGATCCAGAGAATATTCGAGTGGCAGTGGTTAAGTACGTTGAAGTCATAGATGGTAGGATCGGGAATGTTAAAGCCGGACATGACGATCAAAAGATGCTTACAATCTTTTGCTCCCGGCTTGAAGCGATATTTAATAGCAAGATTGCTCTTGAAACTGAAAGTGAGTTCTTCTGTCATTTTGCTTGCCCATCAAAGAATTTTCGCAAGTATAGGGATTCAACAACGCGGCCTATTATTAAAAGATGCGAAAATTCTTAGATCCGAGCGCAACCCTGTGCAGTTGCCTTATTGATGCAGACTGCGATCAAATATCTGATTTTGTATCATTGTTTACATTGAAAAGGCTGTCGAAGAACGTCCCGGACGCTCTCCGTCAGCTTATTAGTGAAGGGAGTGACGGGACTAAACCTGCATATTCATCACTTCCTGGTAGGCAGAAACCAGCTTGTTACGCACCTGAATCCCCATCTGCAATGAGACTGAAGATTTTTGCAGGTCGACCATCACGTCGTTAAGCGCTACGCCCGGCGTGCCGAGGGCAAATTTTTCTGCCTGAGCGCGCGCTGCGGTTTGCGTGTCGCTGATGCGGCCTAACGCTGCCTGTAACTCACCGGCAAAGCTGACCTTCGGATCGTTGTTTTGAACCTGATTACCCGCGCCAAGCGCCGTCGCCTGCAGCTGCTGGATAACCCCTTCAATCCCCTGAATTGCCATTTTCCTGCCCCAGTTTTATTGAACGCGGCAAGATTAGCACCTTGTCAATAGGATAAAGGCGGTAAATAGGTGCAAAAAATAGAGCTAATTCGGCCATCGAAAATTCCTGAAAAGAAAATAATGACTGCGCCATCTATCTGGAACTTTTGTCGTGTTTGTCGACCCGGGAGCTCGTTTTGTTCACTGTTTATACGAATTATTCTCTCTTTGCTAAGCCGCGAGGTGCGCAATGACTGCAGCTGCGGCCCAGGCACAAACACCGCCCACAAAAGCTCAGGAGTGGATAACACGCCTTCGCGCGAACCCTAAAATTCCTTTAATCGTCGCGGGCGCGGCGGCTATCGCCATCATCGTGGCCCTGGCGCTGTGGGCCAAACAGCCCGACTATAAAGTGCTGTACAGCAATTTGGCCGATCAGGACGGTGGCGCAATCGTCACCCAGCTGACGCAGATGAACATCCCGTACCGCTACTCCGATAACGGCAGCGCGATTGAAGTCCCGGCGGACAAGGTTTACGACCTGCGCCTGCGCCTGGCCCAGCAGGGTTTGCCAAAAGGCGGCGCGGTGGGCTTTGAGCTGTTAGATCAGGAAAAATTCGGCATCAGCCAGTTTAGCGAGCAGGTGAACTACCAGCGCGCGCTGGAAGGCGAGCTGGCCCGCACCATCGAAACGCTCGGCCCGGTGAAGAACGCCCGCGTCCACCTCGCCATGCCAAAACCATCGCTGTTCGTTCGCGAACAAAAATCCCCTTCTGCCTCCGTGACGCTGACCCTGCAACCGGGGCGCGCGCTGGATGAAGGCCAAATCAGCGCCGTCGTGCATATGGTTTCCAGCGCCGTCGCCGGTCTGCCGCCGGGTAACGTTACCCTTGTCGACCAGGGCGGGCACCTGCTGACCCAGTCCAACACCGCCGGGCGCGATCTGAACGACGCGCAGCTGAAGTATTCCGCCGACGTTGAAAACCGCTATCAGCGCCGCATCGAAGCGATCCTTGGCCCTATCGTCGGCAACGGCAACGTCCACGCCCAGGTCACCGCGCAAATCGACTTTGCGAATAAAGAACAAACCGAAGAGCAGTACCGCCCGAACGCGGACCCGTCGCAGTCGGCAATCCGGTCACGCCAGCTAAACCAAAGCGAGCAGGTGAACGGCCGCAACCCTGGCGGCATACCGGGCGCGCTGTCAAACCAGCCTGCCCCGCCGAACAACGCCCCGATTACCACACCGGCGCAGCCAAACCAGGCGAACCAGGCCAACGGCCAGCAGGCGGCGAATGCCGGTCAAACGCAGTCGACGTCTACCTCTGCGCAGAGCGGCTCCAGCAACACCCAGCGCGATGAAACCACCAACTACGAGGTTGACCGCACCATCCGCCATACCAAGCTCAACGTCGGGGACGTTCAGCGCCTGTCCGTCGCGGTGGTGGTCAACTATCGCCAGCTTGCCGACGGCAAACCGCTGCCGCTGACCAACGACCAGCTCAAGCAGATTGAAGACCTGACGCGCGAGGCGATGGGCTTCTCCGAGAAGCGCGGCGATACGCTCAACGTGGTCAACTCGCCGTTTACCGCGACCGAAGAGACCGGCGGCGAACTGCCGTTCTGGCAGCAGCAGTCCTTCTTCGATCTGCTGTTATCCGCAGGCCGCTGGCTGATTGTGCTGATTGTCGCCTGGCTGCTGTGGCGCAAAGGCATCCGTCCGCAGCTTCAGCGCAAGGCCGAGCTGCAAAAGGCGCAGATTGAAGCGATGAAGCAGCGCGAGGAAGAAGAAGATGCCGTGTCCGTTCGCCTGAGCAAAGACGAACAGCAGCAGCAGCGTAAAGCCAACCAGCGCCTGAGCGCCGAGGTGATGAGCCAGCGTATCCGCGATATGTCTGATAACGATCCGCGCGTCGTCGCGCTGGTGATCCGCCAATGGATGAGTAACGAACTATGAGTATTACCGGCACCGAAAAGAGCGCCATCCTGATGATGACCATTGGCGAAGACCGCGCCGCCGAGGTGTTCAAGCACCTCAGCCCGCGCGAAGTGCAGCACATTAGCGCCGCGATGGCCAACATCAGGCAGATCTCCAACAAGCAGCTGACCGAAGTGCTGGCGGAGTTTGAGCAGGAGGCGGAACAGTTTGCCGCCCTCTCCGTCAACGCCAACGACTACCTGCGTTCCGTGCTGGTCAAGGCGCTCGGCGAAGAACGCGCCTCCAGCCTGCTGGAAGACATTCTCGAGACGCGGGAAACCACCTCGGGGATGGAAACGCTCAACTTTATGGAGCCGCAGAGCGCCGCGGATCTTATTCGCGACGAGCACCCGCAGATCATCGCCACCATCCTTGTGCACCTCAAGCGCGGCCAGGCGGCGGATATTCTGGCGCTGTTCGACGAGCGCCTGCGCAACGACGTCATGCTGCGTATCGCCACCTTTGGCGGCGTGCAGCCTGCCGCGCTCGCGGAGCTGACCGAAGTGCTGAACAACCTGCTCGACGGCCAGAACCTCAAGCGCAGCAAAATGGGCGGCGTGAGAACGGCGGCAGAAATTATCAACCTGATGAAAACCCAGCAGGAAGAGGCCGTTATTACCGCCGTGCGCGACTTCGACGGCGAGCTGGCGCAGAAGATTATCGACGAGATGTTCCTGTTCGAAAACCTGGTGGAAGTGGACGACCGCAGCATCCAGCGCCTGCTTCAGGAAGTGGAATCCGAATCGCTGCTTATCGCCCTCAAAGGTGCCGAACAGCCGCTGCGCGAGAAGTTCCTGCGCAACATGTCCCAACGTGCGGCGGATATTCTGCGCGACGACCTCTCCAACCGTGGCCCGGTACGTCTGTCTCAGGTCGAAAACGAACAGAAAGCGATCCTGCTTATCGTGCGCCGCCTGGCCGAAACCGGCGAGATGGTAATTGGCACCAGCGAGGACACCTATGTCTAACACGCTGCCGTGGAAAATCTGGACGCCGGACGATCTTGCCCCGCCGGGCAGCGGCGTGTTTGAAAGCCTGATGCCGGAAGAGGTCACCGCCGACGAGCCGCAGGAAGAGAGCGAGCCGGACCTTCAGCAGGCGCTGGCGATGATGCAGATGCAGGCGCGCGAACAGGGCCACCAGGACGGCTACGCCGCCGGTCACGCCTCGGGCGTGGAAGAAGGCCGCAAGGCCGGTTTTCAGCAGGGCATCGAACAGGGTATGGACGAGGCCAGGCAGCAGCAGGCTCCCGTTCACGCCCGCATGCAGCAGCTGGTCAGCGAATTTCAGTACACGCTCGACGCGCTGGACAGCGTTATCGCCTCGCGCCTGATGCAGATGGCGCTGGAGGCCGCGCGTCAGGTCATCGGCCATACGCAGGGCATTGATAACTCGGCGCTCATTAAACAGATTCAGGGCCTGCTCCAGCAGGAGCCGCTGTTCAGCGGCAAGCCGCAGCTGCGGGTTCACCCGGACGATTTACAGCGCGTCGAAGAGATGCTGGGCGCGACCCTAAGCCTGCACGGCTGGCGTCTGCGCGGCGACCCGAGTCTGCACCAGGGCGGCTGCAAAGTCTCCGCTGACGAAGGCGATCTCGACGCCAGCGTCGCCACCCGCTGGCAGGAACTTTGCCGCCTTGCCGCACCGGGAGTGCTGTGATGACCGCCCGTCTGACGCGCTGGCTCACCTCGCTGGATAATTTTGAAGAGCGCATGGCCAAGCTGCCCGGCGTGCGCCGCTACGGTCGTTTGACCCGCGCTACGGGCCTGGTGCTTGAGGCAACCGGGCTTCAGCTGCCGCTCGGCGCGACCTGCATCATCGAGCAGCACAGCCGCGACGTCGAAGCCGAAGTGGTCGGTTTTAACGGCCAGAAGCTGTTTTTGATGCCGCTTGAGGAAGTCGAAGGCATTCTGCCCGGCGCGCGGGTTTACGCGCGTTCCTCGAGCGAAGACGGTTTGCACAGCGGGAAACAGCTGCCGCTCGGCCCCGCCCTGCTTGGCCGCGTGCTTGACGGCAGCGGGCGTCCGCTCGACAGCCTGCCCGCCCCGGAGTCCACCACGCTTGGCGCGCTGGGCGCCGCGCCGTTTAACCCGCTCCAGCGTACGCCCATTGAACACGTGCTGGACGTCGGCGTGCGTCCGATTAACGCCCTGCTTACCGTCGGGCGCGGGCAGCGAATGGGCCTGTTCGCCGGTTCCGGCGTCGGGAAAAGCGTGCTGCTCGGCATGATGGCGCGCTACACCCAGGCCGACGTGATTGTCGTGGGGCTGATAGGCGAGCGCGGGCGCGAGGTAAAAGACTTTATCGAGAACATTCTCGGGCCGGAGGGCCGCGCCCGCTCGGTGGTGATCGCCGCCCCTGCGGACGTTTCCCCGCTGCTGCGCATGCAGGGTGCCGCCTACGCCACCCGCATCGCCGAAGACTTCCGCGACCGGGGCCAGCACGTGCTGCTGATTATGGACTCCCTCACCCGCTACGCCATGGCGCAGCGTGAGATCGCGCTGGCCATCGGCGAGCCGCCCGCGACCAAAGGCTACCCGCCTTCGGTGTTCGCCAAGCTTCCCGCGCTGGTTGAGCGCGCCGGTAACGGCATCACCGGCGGCGGGTCGATTACCGCTTTTTATACCGTTCTGACCGAAGGCGACGACCAGCAGGATCCGATTGCGGACTCCGCGCGCGCCATTCTCGACGGGCACATCGTGCTGTCGCGCCGCCTGGCCGAGGCCGGACATTACCCGGCGATAGACATTGAAGCATCGATTAGCCGCGCGATGACCTCGCTGATTTCCGACGAGCACTACGCGCGGGTTCGGCAGTTTAAACAGCTGTTATCCAGCTTCCAGCGCAACCGCGACCTGGTGAGCGTCGGCGCGTACGCCAGGGGCAGCGACCCGATGCTCGATAAGGCCATCGTGCTGTGGCCGCACCTCGAGGCGTTCCTCCAGCAGGGCATCTTCGAGCGCAGCGGGTGGGATGATGCATGTATGGCGCTGGATTTGATTTTCCCGAGCGTTTGATAGCCGGTAATCGGTGGATGGCGCTGACGCTTATCCACCCTACACCCCCATGATTTTGGGCATTTTGTAGGGGGAAAGCGTTAGCGCCACCCGACATGATTTGGTAGGAGGTAACCATGAGCCAAAACACTGCCCTGGACACGCTGCACGACCTCGCCGAAAAAGAGGTTGAGAACGCGGCGGTGCGCCTGGGCGAAATGCGTAAAGGCTTTCAGCAGGCGGAAGAGCAGCTCAACATGCTGATCAACTACCAGTTCGAGTACCGCAACAACCTGAACGACAACATGAGCCAGGGCATCGCAAGCACGCGCTGGCAGAACTATCAGCAGTTTATCCAGACGCTCGAAAAGGCCATCGACCAGCACCGCCAGCAGCTCAACACCTGGACGAACAAGGTCGATCAGGCGCTGAACTTCTGGCGTGAAAAACAGCAGCGGCTTCAGGCCTGGCAGACCCTGCGCGAGCGCAAAGCCGCCGAAACGCTGCTGGCCGAAAACCGGCTCGATCAAAAACAGATGGACGAATATGCCCAGCGGGCAACATTGAGGAAAGGCGAATGATCAAACTGCCCCTGGTAACGACCGCAGCCGATCTCGACGGCGGCACGGCAGGCACAACCGCAGGCGCGGGCGAAAAAGGCCTGCGTGACGATTTTCTGAGCCTGTTCAGCAAGGCGCTGCCGGGCCAGGTCACGCTCGAAGACGGCAAAACGCTTACCCTCGGCGCGGCGCTGAACAAGGCTACAGGCCGGGAACTTAACGCGCAGGATGCCTCTGCGGGTAAAGCAAGCGTTGCCGATCTGCTCGACCAGCTCGATATCGACCGCCCGGAGGCGCTTTCCGCCCTGCTGGCTAACGTCGGTAAAACCGCCGGACAGGACAAAACCGAGCAGGCCGACGTCGCAAAGGACGCCCCGCATAATCTCAGCACCGCCGACATGCAGGCGCTAAGCGCGCTGTTCGCCATGCTGCCGCAACAAACTCCCTCGACGCCCGCTGCGGCTTTAGCGCCGACGGCCAGCGCTGAAGGCGACAAGGCCGCGCCGCTGAGCGCGCTGCTGTCCGGCAGCGGCGTTCAGCCAAAAGCGACTTCACCACGCGGCGATGACGGCGCGAGCGCGGCGGCGAAAACTACCGCAGGCGACACGCCGTTCGCTGCGAAAACGGCGCCGCAGGCCGCAGGCACGACCGCCGATGACGCCGCGCTGCCGGCCGCTGTGGCAGATAAAGACAATACTGCGAACGCCAGCGTGAGTAACAACACCCAGCCGACGGTAGCCACGCCAACCGTCAGCAGCGCTACCGTCAGCACGCCGGTGAGCACGCACATCGCAACGCCTGTGGCCCCGCAGATTAGCGCCCAGCTCGGCAGCCAGGAGTGGCAGCAGGCGGTGAGCCAGCAGGTCACGATGTTCACCCGTCAGGGCCAGCAGAGCGCCGAGCTGCGCCTGCACCCGGAGGATCTGGGCCAGATCCAGATCAGCCTCAAGCTCGACGATAACCAGGCCCAGCTGCAGATGAGCTCGCCGCATAGCCACGTTCGCGCGGCGCTTGAGGCCACGCTTCCACAGCTGCGCACCGCGCTTGCCGAAAGCGGCATCCAGCTCGGCCAGAGCAGCATCAGCCACGAAAGCTTTGCTCAGCAACAGCAGCAGGCGGGCCAGCAGCAACAGCAATCTTCACGCTCGGCCGGCCCCTTCCCTTCTCAGGGCCTGGAGTCTGAACCCCTCGCCGTGCCTGCCAGCGTGCAGCGCCTCGCCTCAGGTAATAACGCCGTCGATATCTTCGCCTAGGCCGCGCAAAGAGAGTTAACGGCAGAGGTAACAACAAATATCCCGTGTTTTCCAGGCTTTGATGCCGGGGTGACACGGGATAATCACCCCATAAAGCAGTACCGATACAGGAATAAAGCGTGATATGACTGACACCGCTCAGACCAAAGGCCGCAAGCGCTCCCTCTGGATGCCATTACTGGTCCTGATTACCCTCGCCGCATGCGCAACCGCCGGTTACAGCTACTGGCGGATGCAGCAACAGCCTGCCGCCGCTCAGGCCGACAAGCCCGAGCCACCGCCCGCGCCGGTCTTTTTTGCGCTGGATACCTTTACCGTTAATCTCGGCGATGCTGACCGCGTGCTTTACGTCGGCGTCACGCTGCGCCTGAAGGATGACGCCACCCGCCAGCGCCTGAGCGAATTCCTGCCGGAAGTGCGCAGCCGCCTGCTGCTGCTGTTTTCCCGTCAGGATGCGTCTGCGCTGGCGACCGATGAAGGCAAGCAGAAGCTGGTAGAAGCGATCAAAAACACGCTGGCACCGCCGCTGGTTGCCGGTCAGCCTCAACAGGTGGTCAGCGACGTGCTGTATACCGCCTTTATTCTGCGGTAGACCCATGGGCGATAGCATTCTTTCACAGGCCGAAATCGATGCGCTGTTAAACGGCGACGCCGATAACAGCGACGAGCCTAAGGCCGGGGCGTCGACCGAAACCGATATTCGCCCCTACGATCCTAATACCCAGCGCCGCGTGGTGCGTGAACGCCTACAGGCGCTGGAGATCATCAACGAACGTTTTGCGCGTCAGTTCCGCATGGGGCTGTTTAACCTGCTGCGCCGCAGCCCGGACATTACCGTCGGCGCGATCCGCATCCAGCCCTACCATGAGTTTGCGCGTAACCTTCCGGTGCCGACCAACCTCAACCTGATGCACTTAAAACCGCTGCGCGGCACCGGCCTGTTCGTCTTCTCGCCAAGCCTTGTGTTTATCGCGGTGGACAACCTGTTCGGCGGCGACGGCCGCTTCCCGACGAAGGTCGAAGGGCGCGAGTTTACCCACACCGAACAGCGTGTGATTAACCGCATGCTGAAGCTGGCGCTGGAAGCCTACAGCGACGCCTGGAAAGCGATTTATCCGCTCGACGTCGAGTACGTGCGTTCCGAAATGCAGGTCAAATTTACCAATATCACGACGTCGCCAAATGACATCGTGGTCAACACGCCGTTCCACGTGGAAATCGGCAACCTGACCGGTGAGTTCAATATCTGCCTGCCGTTTAGCATGATCGAACCGCTGCGCGAGCTGCTGGTCAACCCGCCGCTGGAAAACTCCCGCCAGGAAGATCAAAGCTGGCGCGATACCCTGGTGCGTCAGGTGCAGCATTCCGAGCTTGAGCTGGTGGCGAACTTCGCCGATATCCCGCTGCGGCTGTCACAAATACTGAAACTAAAACCTGGCGACGTGCTGCCCGTCGACAAGCCGGACCGCATTCTGGCGCACGTCGACGGTGTACCGGTGCTGACCAGCCAGTACGGCACGCTTAACGGCCAGTACGCCCTGCGCGTCGAACACCTGATCAATCCGATACTGAATTCGCTGAATGAGGAACAGCCCAAATGAGTGATATTAATCAACCGTCCGACGACAATGCAGGCTCCGTGGACGATCTGTGGGCTGATGCGTTAAACGAGCAGAAGGTTTCCACCAAAAGCACCGCCGACAGCGTGTTTCGTGCGCTGGAAGGCAGCGATGTCGCAGGCTCCATGCAGGACATCGACCTGATTATGGATATCCCGGTCAAGCTGACCGTGGAGCTGGGCCGCACCCGCATGACCATCAAAGAGCTGCTGCGCCTGTCGCAGGGTTCCGTGGTGGCGCTGGACGGCCTTGCCGGCGAGCCGCTGGATATTCTGATCAACGGCTATCTGATTGCCCAGGGTGAGGTCGTGGTGGTCGCCGATAAATACGGCGTGCGCATCACCGATATCATCACCCCATCGGAACGCATGCGTCGCCTGAGCCGTTAATCGTATGAAGACCCAGACCGTCGCCCCGCAGCAGCCTGCCGTCAGCTCCAGCTCGCCGTTAGTTCAGGTGAGCGGCGCGTTAACGGCAATCATTTTGTTTATTCTGCTGGCGGCGTGGCTGGCAAAACGGTTTGGCCTTGCGGGCCGAACCGGCATCGCCAACGGGCTGAAGGTCAGCGCAAGCGTAAGCCTCGGCCCGCGCGAGCGCGTGGTGGTGGTCGATGTGGAAGACGGCCGCCTGGTGCTGGGCGTCACCGCTTCGCAAATCACCCATTTACACACCCTGCCGCCCGCAGCGGCAAGCCTCGATCCCCAGCCTGCCGAGCAGGTCGATTTCCAGAGCCTGATGAAAAATATGCTTAAACGTAACGGGAAAGCCGGATGAAGCGCTTTCTCTCCTTCTCGTTAATGGGATTTTTGGTCAGCCTGCTGTTCGTGACGCCGCAGGCGCTGGCGCAGCTGCCGGGGCTAGTCAGCCAGCCGCTGGCGAACGGCGGCCAAAGCTGGTCGCTGCCGGTGCAGACGCTGGTGTTCATCACCTCGCTGACCTTCCTGCCCGCCATTTTGCTGATGATGACCAGCTTCACGCGCATCATCATCGTGTTCGGCCTGCTGCGTAACGCGCTGGGCACGCCGTCCGCGCCGCCAAACCAGGTGCTGCTGGGCCTCGCGCTGTTTCTGACCTTCTTTATCATGTCGCCGGTGTTCGACAAGATTTACACCGACGCCTATCAGCCGTTCAGCGAAAATAAGATGGAGATGCCGGAAGCCATCGAAAAGGGCGCGGCCCCGCTGCGTGAGTTTATGCTGCGCCAGACGCGTGAAGCGGATCTGGCGCTGTTTGCCCGTCTCGCCAACACCCCGGCGATGGAAGGCCCGGAAGTAGTGCCAATGCGCATCCTGCTGCCTGCCTACGTGACCAGCGAGCTGAAAACCGCCTTCCAGATTGGCTTCACCGTGTTTATTCCGTTCCTGATTATTGACCTGGTGGTTGCGAGCGTGCTGATGGCGCTGGGGATGATGATGGTGCCGCCGGCGACCATCGCCCTGCCCTTTAAGCTTATGCTGTTCGTGCTGGTCGACGGCTGGCAGCTGCTGGTCGGCTCGCTTGCGCAAAGCTTCTACAGCTAAGGGGAAACGATGACTCCTGAATCGGTCATGATGATGGGCACCGAGGCGATGAAGGTCGCGCTCGCCCTTGCCGCACCGCTGCTGCTGGTTGCGCTGGTCACCGGCCTTATCATCTCCATGCTACAGGCGGCGACGCAGATTAACGAAATGACGCTGTCGTTCATCCCCAAGATCCTCGCCGTGTTCGTAACCATGATCGTGGCAGGCCCGTGGATGCTTAACCTGCTGCTCGACTATATGCGCACGCTGCTCACCAATTTGCCGACGATGATTGGATGATCCACGTTGATAGCGACCAGTGGCTGAACCTGCTCAGCATGGGCTTCTGGCCCTTCCTGCGCATTTTAGCCCTGATCAGCACGGCGCCTATCCTCAGCGAAAAATCGATTTCCAAAAAGGTGAAAATTGGCCTGGCGCTGATGATTACCTGGATTGTAGCCCCTACGCTTCCGACGAGCGGGGTGACCATTTTTTCGGCCGCGGGATTCTGGCTTGCGGCGCAGCAGATTTTAATCGGCATTATGCTGGGCTTTACCATGCAGTTCGCCTTCGCCGCTATCCGTACCGCAGGCGAGCTTATTGGGCTACAAATGGGGCTGTCGTTCGCCACCTTCTTTGACCCCGGCAGCCGCCTGAACATGCCGGTGCTGGCGCGGTTTATGGATATGCTGGCGATGCTGCTGTTCCTGACCTTTAACGGCCACCTGTGGCTGATTTCGATGCTGGTCGATACCTTTCACACCCTGCCGATTGGCGGCGACCCGATAAACAGCAACGTATTTATGGCGCTGAGCCGCGCAGGCGGGCTTATCTTCCTCAACGGCCTGATGCTTGCGCTGCCGCTGATCACGCTGCTGCTTACCCTGAACATCGCGCTCGGTTTGCTTAACCGTATGGCGCCGCAGCTTTCGGTATTTGTTATCGGTTTCCCGGTCACGCTTTCGATTGGCATGATGGTCATGGCGGCGCTTATGCCGTTGATTGCTCCCTTCGCCGAACATTTATTCAGTGAGATATTTGACCTGCTCGCCGATATTATCAGCGAAATTCCCGCGCAATAATCCCTGTTTTCTCTAATGCCTCTCTGAGGATATTCCTAAAATCAAATTCAAATAACATCAACCAGGATATCTCTGACGCGGGATATATGATTTTACTTATCTCACACTTCCTAACATTTACTTTACTTTGAGAACATTCCTGGCAAATTATACATAACTTTACGGGATAGTAATCCCGCTTGAAAATACTTGCGCGTTATACACTTAGTGAGGGTTTGCTATGTCAACGATTATTATGGACTTATGCAGTTATACCCGGCTGGGGTTGACCGGCTATCTGGCGAGTCGAGGGATAAGAAAAAGACAAATTACCGACGTCGAAACCGTGGAAGAGCTGGCTCAGGCCTGCCAGTTGCAGTCTCCAAGCGTGGTGTTCATTAATGAGGACTGCTTCATACACGACCCGAGCAGCAGCCAGCGGATTAAGCAGATCATTAATCAACATCCCGGCACTTTGTTTTTAGTCTTTATGGCTATTGCCAATATACATTTTGACGAGTATCTGCTGGTAAGAAATAATCTGTTAATTAGTTCAAAATCTATAAAACCTGAGTCACTCGATGAAATTCTTGAAGAGTACCTGGCAAAGAATGCGCAATGCATAGGCCATATTAATTTACCCACGCTTTCATTGAGCCGCACGGAATCCAGCATGCTCAAAATGTGGATGTCCGGTCAGGGCACTATTCAGATATCCGATCAAATGAACATTAAAGCAAAAACGGTATCGTCACATAAGGGTAATATAAAGCGAAAGATTAAAACGCATAATAAGCAGGTGATTTATCACGTGGTGCGCTTAACCGATAACGTGACCAACGGGATATTTGTTAATTTGCGCTGAGCTTTGACGGGTGGGTAGTTGTAGAGTGGATAGTTGTAGGGTGGATAAACGAAGTGCCATCCACCTCAATAAAACAATGTCGGATGGCGCTGACGCTTATCCGACCTACTGAACCACAGCCTACGGCTACGACCTACTCTTCCAGCTGTTCGACAAAAATCCCGTCGGGATGCCCTAACTCATTAAAGAACCAAATCCCCAGCGGATAGTCTTCCAAAGACACCAGATACATGGTTCCTTCGCTGAACTCCTCAACTGCCAGCACTACGCCCGGGCGACGCGGCCCGCCATCGGTCTTTACTGTGACGCGGTCATTGATATGCATAACAAAAGCCTCCAGATTCTTTGTGCCCAGTGTAGATCAAAAACGACTCATTCGCATTGCTGCGAGGGGCGCAAGACGCATTTTCTTGAGCGTCTATACTTAAGGCTCGAGCCTTACAGGAGAACTTATCCATGAAGACCGCAAAAGAGTACAGCGAAACGGTACATCGCGAAGTGAATATCGACGTCGATGCCCTGCTGGCGGCCATCAACGAAATCAGCGAGAGCGAAGTCACGCGCGCGGGCAACGAGGAAGATCCGCATCGGGTCAGCGTTGACGGCAGGACGTGGCACACCTATACCGAGCTTGCGGAAGCCTTTGAGCTGGATATTCATGATTTTAGCGTCAGTGAAGTGAACAGGTGACGAGGGGCTTAGGAGAAAAAGCATCCCGGCCGGGGAGCCGGGATGTAAAAGCATTATTCATGCAAGAAGCATTTGAAATTCGCTACACCAGGAAATCTGATGTCGCCCACCACCTTACTGCAAATTTTTTGTAAAACAAGGATATATTCGTTGGGCGAATGATAATTATTACCGACATTCACCCTGACATTATAAGGACATTGCCACGGCTGGCGGGGCTTCGGGAAACGTTCCCATAAGGGAAAAGAGATTTCCTGGCGCTAATAATTGAGAAAAATCCTACAAGGAATCGCGATGCCGCACCTGCACGACACGCTGTTAATCGTCTCCGACCTTGACGGCACCCTTTTGGATCACAATACCTACCGCTGGGAAGCCGCCAGCGGCTGGCTCGGCGTATTCCAGAGTAAAGGGATCCCGCTGGTGTTGTGCAGCAGCAAAAGCGCCCCGGAAATCATCGAATGGCAGCGGGAGCTGGGGCTGGTTGGACAGCCGTTTATCGCCGAGAACGGCTCGGTAATCCAGCTCGACGAACGCTGGACCGACAGTGACAGCTTCCCGCGCCGCATCGTCGGCATGCGCCACGAGGAGCTGATGGATTTGCTCAACGATCTGCGAAGCCGGTACGGCTTTAAGTTCACCTGTTTTGCCGACGTCGACGACGCCACGCTCGGCGAATGGACGGGCCTGACGCGCAAGCAGGCCGCCCTCGCCCGCCTGCGGGAAGCTTCAGAAGCTTTTATCTGGCGGGACACGCCGGAAATGTTCGACGCCTTTAGCGGGCAGATAGCGGAGCGCGGTTTAATGCTGGTTCAGGGCGGGCGGTTCTGGCACGTTTCGGACAAGCAGGCCGACAAGGGCAAGGCGCTGCGCTGGCTTTATCAGCAGTACCAGCAGCGGGAAAACCGAGCCTTTACCACCATTGGCCTGGGCGACGGGCCGAACGACGCCACGCTGCTCGATAACGTGGACTTCGCGGTGGTGGTGAAAGGCTACAGCCGTAAGCCCATTATTTTGCGCAACGATAATCCCGAGCGCGTTTACCACAGCATTCACTACGGCCCGGAAGGCTGGAAAGAAGGCCTCGACCACTTTATTACCGCCGAGTAGCGTCAGTCGCGCGCGCGGACCTGGTTGCGCCCCGCTTTTTTGGCTTTATAAAGCCGCTGATCGGCGTAGGACTGCAGGCGTTCAAAGTCGTAGTCGCTGTACTCATCGGCGGTGCTGACGCCAAACGACGCGCTGATTTTTATCGTTTCGCCCTGCCTGAGCAGCAGCTCTTTGCTGCTGATGCGCGCGCGTATCCGCTCGGCGACCGAAGCCGCCTCCTGAAGCGTTGCCCCCGGCAGCACGACGCTAAACTCCTCCCCGCCGACGCGCCCCACCACGTCCTCTTTGCGCACCGCGCCGGCCAGAATAGCCGCCGCGTGGGCCAACACCTTATCGCCACTGTGGTGCCCGAAGCGGTCGTTGATGCTTTTGAAGAAATCGAGGTCAAGCTGGATGACGGAAAGCGGATCGCCCCGCTGTTCGCATTCGGCGGAGAGCCTGCGGGCGATATCGAAGAACGCGCCCCGGTTATACAGACGGGTGAGCGTGTCGTAATTGGCGCGCCATGTGAGCGTCTGCTGGAGCTTAAGCATGTTGCTGACCAGGCGGCGGATGACCATCCACGAGGCGGTCAGCATCAGGGTAAACAGCAGCCATAAAATCGTCAGCACGATGCTGATGCGCCCGAACTCGCCCTGCACGCCTTCCTGGAGCGTGTGGACTTTAATCAGCAGGCCGTCAAAATTGTTGAGCTTGGCCCAGGTTACAAAGCGGCTGTCCATGCGCAGCTCGCCCTCGTCGCCGCGCGGCGCGCGGATGACTCGATCCGCAATTTCCGCCTGCTGCGCCTGGGTGAACAGCGTGCGGCCCGGCGTTTTCTTCGACGAACTGGCGATGACGTTGAATTTGCTGTCATACAGAATCACCGTTCCGTCATCCTCATGATGCTGCGCCTCGCGCAGGAACTGGTGCATCGAATCAATGGAGAAATCCATCGCCAGCACGCCGTACCAGCGGGCGTCATGATCCACCGGGACGGCTGCGGTAATAATCTGCCCGTTGGCGCTGGTGGGGTTATAGGTATGCGTCCACTGTAATGCGCGGGTGGGGTTGTTGCGCGGGGACTGCGCGTCGAAATACCCCTGCGCCACCAGCTGATAATATAAAGAGACAATTTGCGGGTCGTAAACCGGCGGCGTGCTGCTGATAAAGAACCCGGCGCGGGAGGCGTAAAATATGCGGCGCTGCAAATCCGTGGTGCTGTCGGCAAGCGGCAGGATGTAGCTAAACTCCAGCGCGGCCTGCAGTTCGCCGTGCACCGTCTCTTCGTCGCGGACAAGCAGCGGACTGCTGTGAATGAAATCGTCGGACACGCCGCTTATCGGCAGGCTGCGCTTGATGTCCAGACGCAGCTGCCAGTAAGGCTGGGTGCGATAAAAATCAAACTCTTCCAGCGCCCGGCGTGACTTATCGGTAGAAATAGGCGACTGGAGGGCATAATGCATCGTGTTGCGGTAAAAGAGCAGGTTATCAATGCTATATTGCAGCTGCCTGTCGAGGGATGTGGCGATGTTATCGAGGCCGTTACGCTGGTTGGCAACGTAGGCATCCTCAAGCACCACGACCTCGCGCCAGGTGAGCATCGTGGAAAAGATAAAGACCGTGATAAAGCAGAGATTGACTATCCTCTGAGGCCTTTTGAAACGGTTGATAACACGCTGAAAAGCATTCCCCGTCACGTATAAAGCTCCCTGATTGCAGCTTAATGTAAGGCCTTAAATGGCTGAAAATGCCGTAAGATTTCGCCCACAGGCATAAGGCGGGTATTATGCCTATATTCGCCGTTTAACCCCCCAGGATTATTCTTAAGGGTAAATTTAAATTGAGGATTTCGCCATGACGATAATAAATTCGCACCAGGCGTTGGTCACATCGCTGTGCGAATGGATTGAAAATCATCTGGGAAGCGGTATCGCGTTACCCGAACTGGCGGCGATTTCCGGGTTTTCCGTGTGGTACATGCAGAACGTTTTTCGCGCCACGACGGGAATCGCGATTGGCCGCTATATTCGTGAACGCAAGCTCACCGAGGCGGTGCATCGCCTGCGCGAAACGGATTTGCGCGTTCTGGACATCGCCGTGGAGTTTGGCTTCAACTCCCAGTCGCAGTTCACCACGCTGTTTAAAAAATACTTCGGCATCACGCCGCAGGCTTGCCGTCTGAACCCACAGTTACCGCTGCGCCTTACCCCGCCGCTTAATCTCGTCACCAGTAACGTGGCCTAAAAAAATACCCGGTTTTGCGCCGGGTATTTTTTACCTCATCCTTGTGGCTGCCCCCTCGTTGCCGTGGGCGCCAGGTCATCCTCGCGGAAGGCCTCGCGTTGTACGCCATAACCGTCATACCAACGACACTCCACCATGCCACTGGAAAACCCGGTAACGATCATCCTTGGGCCACCATTCTTTGGCTGGACTTCATCGCTGACTACATAGACCATAACTGCCTCCTGTATCAGGGGTGAAAACTTTTACAGGTATAGTCAAAAAGCAGCATTTTTGCCCACCCGAATTTGCAAATTTATGCAAATCCTCAGTGCGCGGTTTTGCCCCGCAGGTGGTTTATTCCGTTTACGGCCAGTAAAACAATCGCGCCAACGATAAAGCCGAGCACCAGGTTTACCAGCGTCGGCGCGAGAAGATGCACCACCCCGCCCAGCTTCTCGGCCCACCCTTCAATGGCGTGGTGTAAAGCGGGAATGCCATGCACCAGGATCCCGCCGCCCACGAGGAACATGGCAAGCGTGCCGACGATAGACAGAAACTTCATCAGCCACGGCGCCATCACCAGCAGCGCCTTGCCGATGCCCTGGGCAAGACTTGAACGTTTGTCCGCCAGCCAGAAGCCCAGATCGTCAATCTTCACAATCATGCCCACGATGCCGTAAACCCCGACCGTCACCACGATCGCAATGCCGGAAAGCACCAGCACCTGATTGAGCAGCGGCGCTTCGGAGACAATGCCAAGCGTAATGGCGACGATTTCAGCCGACAGAATAAAGTCGGTGCGGATGGCGCCCTTGATTTTATCCTTTTCGTAAACCAGCGGGTCCTGCGCGGCGATGGCGTCAAGGCGCGCCTTTTTCTCTTCCGGCGTTTCCTTATGTTTGCGGGCCTGGAAGCTGTGGACGACTTTTTCCACCCCTTCAAAACACAGGAACGCGCCGCCAACCATAAGCAGCGGCGTTATGGCCCACGGCGCAAAGGCGCTAATAATCAGCGCCAGCGGCACCAAAATCAGCTTGTTAAGAAACGAGCCTTTCGCCACGCTCCACACCACCGGCAGCTCGCGGTTTGCCCGCACGCCGGACACCTGCTGCGCGTTTAGCGAGAGATCGTCACCCAGCACGCCGGCGGTTTTCTTCGCCGCCATTTTTCCCATCATCGAGATATCGTCCAGCAGCGTGGCGATATCGTCCAGAAGCGTTAATAAGCTACTACCTGCCAAAATAAGATTCCTTCTTTGTTAGTTTGCCTTTCAGTATGGAGCAAAACGCGGCGCTGGAAAATCTAACTCATCTGTCAATGGAAATTAACAAGCTAATAACAGGTAAAAGACTCGCCAGGCCGATAGTTTTGACGTTAACTATTAGCCTCGTCATAGAAAGGTCGTGAGGCAGTATGCGTGTTCGTTCGGGTCAATTATTACCGCTGATTGCAGCGCTGTTTGCGCTGTACGTTATCTGGGGTTCAACCTATTTTGCTATCGCCATCGGGGTGAAGAGCTGGCCGCCGTTTATGATGGCCGGCGTGCGCTTTATGAGCGCCGGGGTGCTGCTGCTGGCCGTGCTGATGCTTCGCGGGCACAGGCTCCCGCCTCTGCGACCGATGCTCAACGCGGCGCTGATTGGCGTGCTGCTGCTCGCCGTGGGCAACGGCTTCGTCACCGTGGCGGAACATCAGCACGTTCCGTCCGGCATCGCGGCGGTGATGGTCGCCACCGTGCCGCTGTTTACCCTGTGCTTTAGCCGCCTGTTCGGCATCCCTACGCGCAAGCTCGAGTGGCTGGGGATTGCCATTGGCCTGGCGGGAATTATCCTGCTTAACAGCGGCGGCAACCTGAGCGGCAACCCGTGGGGCGCTATTCTGATTCTTATCGGCTCGCTGAGCTGGGCGTTTGGCTCGGTCTACGGTTCGCGCATTGAGCTGCCAACCGGCCTGATGGCGGGCGCCATCGAAATGCTCGCCGCCGGGATCGTGCTTTTATGCGCCGCGGCGTTAACCGGCGAACGCCTGACGGCGATGCCGACCACGGCGGGCTTCCTGGCCGTTGGCTATCTCGCGCTGTTCGGCTCAATCATTGCCATTAGCGCCTATATGTACCTGATCCGCAACGTCGCCCCCGCCGTCGCCACCAGCTACGCCTACGTTAACCCCGTCGTAGCGGTACTGTTAGGCACCGGCTTCGCGGGGGAAAGCCTGTCGCCGGTGGAATGGCTGGCGCTGGGGGTGATTATCTTTGCGGTGGTGCTGGTGACGCTGGGGAAATATCTGCTGCCCCCAAAGCCGGTGGTGAAGCCGTGTGAGATGGAAAGATAATTAGACGACGGGTGGCGTTTGCCACCCGTCGTCATTGAGCTCGTGAATCCCGAGCGTATCAATTTGGGCATGATGCCCGCCGCTGCAAACCCACTCTTCAAGCCTTTCGCCCAGCGCTTCATCGCTAAGCTTTTCGCGCCCACGTAGCGCACACTCCCAGACCAGCAGCACACGCCAGCCTTCACCCAGCAGGCGGCGGATATCTCGCCTGTCGCGCTCTACGTTCTTGCCAATTTTCTCAAGCCAGAACTCGGTGCGCGTGGCGGGCACCTTGAACAGGTAGCAGTCGTGATGGTGCCAAAAGCAGCCGTGGGTGAAGATAATGCAGCGGTGGCTATCGATAACGAAGTCGGGGCGGCCCGCGAGCTGCTCGTCCTGCACGCGGAACTCGAATCCGCATTCGGCCAGCAGCCCCGCGAGGCGTTTTTCAATGGCCGTGTCGCGCGTGGCGATGGCGCGCATATTCTTGCTGCGCACTGCCTTACTGTGAACATCGGCCATATCTTACCCCTGGCGCTTTTTCACGGCCTGTTTGATTTTGTCTTCCAGCAGCTTTGCCACGGCGGCAAAGGCCGGGACGACAACCGAGTTTCCGAACTGACGGTAGGCCTGAGTATCCGAAACAGGGATCCTGAAGGATTTGCCCTGCACCGCTTCAAAGCCCATCAGGCGGGCGCATTCGCGCGGCGTGAGGCGACGCGGGCGGCGCAGCTGGTTGTCCGCATCATCGAAACTCTGCTCGCCCAGCGCCTTATCCCAGCCGCGATCGACGAGGATTTCCGCGCCGTCCTTAAAGTAACGCGCCGACAGCGTTCGCGCCACGCTGGCGGGATTGGTCGGGTCTACAAGACCGTAGCCGAAGCCGTTGCCCTTGGCCTGGTGCTTTTTCGCGTAATTATAGAGGTACTTCCACAGCGTCGGCGTGAGGATGTATTTGGCATCCACCGTCGGCTCAAGCAGCTCGCCAAAGGTCGGACGGCGCTGCGGGTAAAGCTTATCGAGCGCGCGCAGGGTGAAATCCTGATGCAGGTTCAAGTCGCGGCGGAAGCCCACCAGCACGATGCGTTCCCGGTGCTGCGGCAGGAAGTTTTTGCCGTCGATTATCTTCGGATCGCCCGGCCCCATGACCGCCGCATCCGCCACTTCGTAGCCCAGGCCGTCGAGGGTTTCCATAATGATGCGGAAAGTGTTGCCCTTATCGTGGCTCTTGAGGTTTTTAACGTTTTCCAGCACGAAAATAGCCGGGCGTTTGGCATCAATAATGCGGGCGACGTCGAAGAACAGCGTGCCCTGCGTTTCGCAGGCAAACCCATGGGCGCGGCCCAATGCGTTCTTTTTCGACACGCCGGCTAACGAAAACGGCTGGCACGGAAAGCCTGCGAGCAGCACGTCGTGATCGGGGAGCGTCGCCCGAATGTGCGCGGCGGCCTCTTCATCGCTGAGATCCGTGCGGTCGCTTTGCGTCACGTCGCGGATATCTTCGTTGAAATGATGCTGCTCCGGGTCACAGTACCAGTTGGCTTTATAGGTGCGCACCGCGTGTTTGTTCCATTCGCTGGTAAACACGCACTGCCCGCCGATCGCCTCAAAGCCGCTGCGGATGCCGCCGATACCGGCAAACAGATCGATAAAGCGAAACGCGTACTTACCGTGGTGCGCAGGAGGCGTTGGCAGCATGCTGTTAAGCATCTTCACTTCAACGGAGGTTAAGGCACGCGGCGCGGACTTGCGGTTAACCCAGCGGTTGAGCGATTCGCGCGTCCAGTCGCCGCTGACCTGGCGCAGATGGTGCGCCACCGTTTTCTGATCGTAGATTTCAAGAATGCGGCTGACCAGAGCGTGGTCTTCTTCCTGCTGCTGCTGCTGCTGGCGTAAAGCCTGTACGGAGAGGTGTTCTGCAATCGCGTCGAGGTCGTCCATTGAGGGCCCTTGAGGGGAAAAGAAAGTGCAACTTTATCACTGATTTGACCCAGAGAGAATGGAAAGGCCCGCACGGTGCGGGCGCGGGTCTAACGTAGCGGGGAAAACCTGGCCAGCACGCTGTCGTCGAGATCGTGGTAATCGCCTTTTAGCTCGGCGCACAGTTTCGCCATGTAGTGCACGAGAAAGTCGGCGTTGAGGCGCGCAAGCTCCCTGCCCGCTTCGGTTTGCATCGTTTCGGGCAGCTTCAGCAGTTTTTTCTGGAAGTGGTCGAGCGCGTAGGTGGCGTCGTCAAGCTCGCGGCGGCTTGCCAGCGGGTCTTCGCTATCAAACAGCGGCCGCCCCAGCGCGCCGGAAGTGTAAAACACGCGCGCAAGGCCAATCGCCCCGAGGGACTCAAGCCGGTCGGCGTCCTGTACGATCTTAGCCTCCAGCGTTTGCGGCGCTATGCCCGCGCTGAAGCTGTGCGCGCGGACGGCGTGCGCGACGGCATCAAATAGCTCATGGGGAAAATCGGGGAACTGCTGGTCAAGAATGCGCAGGGTTTCTGCCGCAGCCTGGGTCGAAGCGAGATGCCGTTCGGGATGATTTTTGGGCAGATTGACGATGTCATGAAAGTAACAGGCGGTGAGCACGACCAGGCGGTCGGCTTCTGTGCCCTCCATGATGCGCTGCGCGGTTTTCCACACGCGATGGAAATGCGCAACGTCATGGGCTTTATCATCCTGCAGCCAGTTGCGGTGCAGGTAGTGCTCAAAACGCGCTTGCCATTGGGCTATCGGCATACGTACTCCTCGATTCGTTGCTAAACCCGGTAACTAATATGAGTACAGGATCACAAAATTAGCAAGCTATCCGCGAGGAGCGCGATGCGCCGGGAACGTTATTCCCGATGAAAATCCGGTCGAGCGCGCGTAAACCACGCCACCCAGCCAAGCACGGCGGCGACCGAACCCAGCACTAAAAGCCCCAGCAGCGCGCCGAGCAGTTTGCCGCCAAACGAGCCGGAGACATCGCTGACTACCCAGAAATAACGCACCATTGCCCAGACGATGTACAGGCAAAATCCATAAAATAGCCACAGCGCTATTTTGCCACCCGGCGTACGGGTTGGCTTCGCATCCTTAACGTTCGACATAACCTTCTCTTCAGCAAATCATAATGTGTATAGCGGTAGAACCGGCTTCGGATGTGATTTTTATCACAAATTTCATGCTGCATGACAGCCAACTACATATTTTTTTGTGATGAATCAAGCTTAGAACAGACATTGATGAAAGAGTAGGCGCGTAAACGCATTTTTCCCCTGAATGAGCGAAGGGCCTCATGACGGATGCGGGCAGCCTCGCCACTAATAAACTAATTTTTAAATAATGATTCACGCTCACTTCAATTAAATTATTTTTGCCGATATGTATTGCACGAAAAAATAAATAGGATAATACTCTCTTTCGTTATTTTACCTTTATATGTGCTTCTCTCCTTCTAGCAATATCGCTTCTATATGCTTAAGTTAACTTTTCCCGGCAGGTAAAACTGCCGGTTTTTTTATTTCTAATTTTCAGCCCCCTCTGTAAAATATCACTCCAAATAATAATCATAGTTTGAAATATATCTCCTATTTATCGCATTTAGATATAATTTACAGTTAACACAATAAAAACATAGAGTTACCAATGCTCAAAATGTAACAAAACGTGTTTATTTAAATCATTGTGTTACAAATTTACATTCTAAAACAATGAACTCTTTATATAGGATAGTGCCGTTGTTGAGGATACTAACAACGTTTTATACATAAATATTATGATTAAAAGGACTAACATATGAAAAGAACAGCACTGGCACTGATTATCCCTGCTTTATTGACCATGGGCGCTGCAAACGCAGCAGAGATTTATAATAAAGACGGCAACAAACTGGATCTGTACGGTAAAGTTGATGCCCGTCATCTATTTTCTGACAATGCTGGCTCCGATGGCGACGATACCTATGTGCGCCTGGGCTTTAAAGGTGAAACCCAGATCACCAGCGATCTTTCCGGCTACGGCCAGTGGGAATACAACGTTCAGGCAGACAGCGCCGAAGGCAGCAACCAATCCTGGACTCGTTTAGGTTATGCCGGCCTGAAATTTGCTGAATACGGTTCTTTCGATTATGGCCGTAACTATGGCGTTGTGTACGACGTTGAAGCATGGACCGATATGCTGCCGGTGTTCGGTGGTGATACCTATTCCGATTCCGATCGCTTTATGACGGGTCGTGGCAACGGCATGGCAACCTACCGCAACACTGACTTCTTCGGTCTGGTTGAAGGTTGGAACTTCGCGCTGCAATACCAGGGTTCTAACGAAGGTTCAAGCGCTAACTTTGGGCAGGAAGGTAACAACAACCGTTCAGGCAGCAATGTCCGCAATGACAATGGCGACGGCTGGGGTCTTTCCTCTACCTATGATTTTGATATGGGCGTGAGCGCAGGGGCAGCATTCGCTTCTTCTGACCGCACCAATGTGCAGGAATCAGGCACTACCGCTCGCGGCGAAAAAGCCGATGTTTGGACCGTTGGTCTGAAATATGACGCAAATGACATCTACCTGGCTGCCATGTACGCTGAAGCGCGTAACATGACGCCATTCGGTAACAGCGAATCATACGTCGCCAACAAAACCCAAAACTTTGAAGTGACCGCCCAGTACCAGTTCGACTTCGGCCTGCGTCCAGAGATCTCTTACCTGCAGTCTAAAGGTAAAGGTCTGACTGAAGACTTTAACGGCAACAGCGACTGGAACAACAAAGACCTGGTTAAATACGTTTCCGTTGGCGCGAACTACTACTTCAACAAAAACTTCGCCACCTACGTTGATTACAAAATCAACCTGCTGGATGAAGACGACAAGTTCTACGCCGCAACCGGCATCGCTACCGATGACGTTGTAGGTATTGGTATGGTTTATCAGTTCTAATCTTTTAGAACTTACCGCCTAAGCCCGCGCATGCGGGCTTTTTTGTGCCCGTCCTCCGTCAACGCATAAAATAGTGGTGGCTTTGATGGAAAATCTGGCGCTATAAATAGTCCCTGCAGCGACGGCTCACTGTGACCCACGTCGTTGAAGTAAAATTCATTAAGTGCTTGAATAATGGTCGCGAGAGCAACCCCCTCCTTGTCCTTTTCAAACAATGACTTTGCGAGCAAGAAACATGATTAAGTGGCCCTGGAAAATAACTGGTTCATCCACTGTCTCTGCTTTGCCCTGGGAGCAAGCGCTAGCTATTCCCGTCCTTGCGGCATTAACGCCCGTAGAGCAGCAGAAACTTATTGGTCTTGCCGATCGTTTCCTACAGCAAAAAAGGCTGGTTCCCCTGCAGGGTTTTGAACTCGACGATCTTAAGTCCAGCCGCATCGCGCTGCTGTTTTGCCTGCCCGTGATGGAGCTTGGCTTCGAATGGCTAGACGGTTTCCACGAGGTGCTGATTTACCCCGCGCCGTTCGTGGTCGATGACGAATGGCAGGATGATTTTGGCCTGGTACACAATCAGCGCGTGGTGCAGTCCGGCCAGAGCTGGCAGCAGGGGCCGATTATTCTCAACTGGCTCGACGTGCAGGACTCCTTCGACGCCTCGGGTTTCAACCTCATTATTCACGAAGTCGCCCATAAGCTCGACATGCGCAACGGCGATCGCGCGAGCGGCGTGCCGCTGATCGGCCTGCGTGACGTGGCGGCCTGGGAACAGGATCTGCACGCCGCGATGAACAGCATTCAGGACGAAATCGATCTGGTGGGCGAAAACGCGGCCAGCATCGACGCCTACGCGGCGACGGAGCCTGCGGAATGTTTTGCGGTGCTTTCGGAGTATTTCTTCAGCGCGCCAGAGCTATTCGCCCCGCGGTTCCCTTCCCTTTACCAGCGGTTTCGCCTGTTCTACGGCCAGGACCCTCTGCAACGCCTTCGCGCGCGCGAAAACCCCCACGAACCGGACGGTAAAACGGTGCATTAATTCGGCAAATTGAATTTAATTTGCTCATTCGAATCAATACGTTATTTTTGCCATTGACTCTTTTTGGCCGCGAGGCTAATATTCGCCTCGTTCACACGATTCCTCTGTAGTTCAGTCGGTAGAACGGCGGACTGTTAATCCGTATGTCACTGGTTCGAGTCCAGTCAGAGGAGCCAAATTAGAGAAGCCCGCTTAGGAAACTAAGCGGGCTTTTTGCTTTTACGCTTCAGAAACAAAACGGGCAAGCTCTCGCCTGCCCGCCCCATCACTCAGGCAAACTGCCCGCCATGCTCCTGCTCCAGGCGGAACACTTTCACCATCTCGCGCAGATGCTGCGCCTGCTCGTTGAGCGAGGCCGCCGCCGCAACAGACTGCTCAACCAGGCAGGAGTTCTGCTGGGTGGTTGTATCAATCATGCCGATGGCGACGTTAATCTGCGAAATCCCTTCGGTCTGCTCCTGGCTCGCCTGTTTAATCTCGCTCAGAATGCCGTCCATCTCTTCGACGTTGCTCACCATGCCGTTGATCTGCTGGTTGGCGGTTTCAACCAGGTCCATCCCCTCGCGGGTTTGCAGGGTTGAGTTTTCGATCAGGCTGCGGATATCGCTCGCCGACGAGGCGCTTTTCTGCGCGAGCTGCCGCACTTCCCCGGCAACCACGGCAAAACCGCGCCCGTGCTCGCCCGCCCGCGCCGCTTCCACGGCGGCGTTAAGCGCCAGAATATTGGTCTGGAAGGCAATGGAATCGATGAGATTGATAATGTCCGACATGCGGTTAGAGGTGTCGTTGATGGTGCGCATTTTGCTGGTCACCTGCGACATCATCTGGCCGTTTTTCTTCACCACGCTTGCCGCATCGGCGGACAGGCGCGTCGCCACGTTGGTGTGATCGTAAGTGTTTTTGACCGTCGAGGTGATTTGCTCCATGGAGGCCGCCGTTTCCTCAACCGAGCTGGCCTGCTCTTCGGTGCGCGCCGCCAGATCCTGGTTGCCCGCCACAATCTGAGCCGCCGCGGTAGAGATATTCTCCGAACCGCGCTGTACCTCACGCACGATATCCTGCAGCCGCACCTTCATCGCCATCAGGGCGCCAAGCAGCACGCCGGTTTCATCGCGATGATGAGTATCGATGCTGCGGGTAAGATCGCCGTCGGCAATGGCCTGGGCAAACTCCACGGCCTGGCTCAGCGGGCGCGTAATGGATCGCACGATAAACAGGCCGATCGCCACCGCCAGCACGATGCTCACCAGCGTTATCACGATAAGCAGCGCCCGGTTGGTGTGGTAATCCCCATCCACCTGCTGCCCCGCGGCGTTCATCTGCTCGTTCTGGATTGCGATCAGCGCCTGCACCTTCGCCTTGTATTTTTCCTGCACCTGGACGGTCGTGGTCATCATTTCGTCCAGCGCCGCCGCGCGATCGTTTCGCTGCACCGCCTGTAAAATGCGGAAGCGGGAATCAAGGTACTCTTTGCGCACCGCCGCAATATCCTGCAACGCCCGTAGCGAACGATCGTCGCTCCGCGCCTTGTTGAGTTCCTCAAGCACCTGGGTGATGCGCGCGCTGATCTCGGTCATCCGCTTCTCGGACGCCTCGCGAAAGGTCCCTTTATCGTCCAGCAGCATCAGCTGTTGAATATTGACGAAATCCTGGAAATTATCGATCAGCTGGTTGGCTTTCACCGTGGTGGGATAATCGTCGTTAATAATGTGCTGCATGCCGTTATTTGCCCGGTTAAGGCTAAGCAACGAAAGGCTGGAACTGAGAACGATCAGCACAATAAAAAAGGCGAAAGCGAGGGTTAATTTGGTGCGGATTTTTACGTCATGTAAAGACATGTCTACTCCCTGGATGAAATATTCTTTTCGGCGAAGGTCATTGCCTGCCGTGTTATCGATGAGATGAACAAAAAGAAAGCGGAAATAACGGCCTTCGTAAGAACATATCGGACGTAGCGGGAGTAACTTTATGAAATTGATCGGTTTTTTATTTCAATAAACTCCATTTGATAGTTCATATCTATTAATTTGCGTAAATTGATCAGCGATTTGGGATATTAATATCATTAAAAGCCCTTATTTGCTGGCTTCAACAAAAAAACGCCCCGATAATTTCCTCACGCAATAAATACGTTAAAGAATATTACAGGGGCGTCTTACAATAGTTATTTAATATCTTGTTAACAAAATACTGCAATATCAATTACAATGCCGGCCATTAAATCTGGAAATCAATCACCACCTCATCGGATTCCAGGGCAAGGCGTTTAATCTCGTCAACCGAAAGCTCCGGGTTGCATAATTCAATAAACCGCCAGACGTAATTTCGCTGTAGCTGGCCGCGCTTAATCCCCAGCCACACGGTATTGGCATCGAACAGGTGGCGGGTATCGAGCCGCACCAGGCTGCCCTCTTCGCCGCTGGCCTGATCGGCCACCAGGCCGATGCCCAGACCCAGCTCAACGTAGGTTTTCACCACGTCCGAATCCTGCGCGCTAAGCACGACGTCCGGCGTCAGGCCACGGCGCGAAAACGCTTCATCAATACGCGAACGGCCTGTAATGCCCTGCCGATAGGTGATCAGCGGCCAGCGGCTGATATCGTCCAGGGTCAGCGGGCTGGCGTGAATAAGCGGGTGCCCTTTCGGCACCAGCAGGCTGTGATACCAGCGAAACCAAGGATAGGCGACAAGCGTCGGGTCGGTGCTCAGGCGTTCGCTGGCGATGCCGATATCCGCCGTACCGCTGTGAATAAGGGATTCGATTTCCTGGGGCGTGCCCTGAATAAGTTCAAGACGAACTTCCGGAAACAGCGCGCGAAAGGCTTTGATAACCGTCGGCAGGCTGTAGCGCGCCTGGGTGTGGGTGGTGGCGATGGTCAGCACGCCGCTGGCGTCGTTGGTAAACAGATCGGCCAGTCGCCGCACGTTGCTCGCCTCGTTGAGGATGCGTTCGGCAATTACCAATAGCGCCTTGCCCGGCTCGGTCATACCTAATAACCGTTTGCCACGGCGGATGAAAATCTCAATGCCGAGCTCTTCTTCCAGCTCGCGGATATGGCGGCTGACGCCCGACTGCGAGGTAAAAAGCATGTTGGCGACCTCGGTGAGATTGTAGTCCCGCCGCGCCGCCTCACGAATAATCTTTAGTTGCTGGAAATTCACATCGCCCCCGGGAGCATGACTGTTCTTTACACCATTGTTAAAGTCACAGCGCCCGCGGGACAAATAATAAAAACCAGCAACTTATGCTTTTTAGCAATAAGCAACGCTTAGCCTACCAGCAGCAGCTCGCGGTTCTCCAGAGCCGGGCGGGTGACCAGAGACATAAGAATATCTTTTACCGCCTGCGCCTGCGGGGTGACAGGCAGACGCGCCGACAGATTGACGGACAACGGTAAATTAAGCGACGGGCTGGCGATGCGCGCCATCCAGCCGTTTGCTGATGCCATCAGCGAGCGGGCGGCTGATTCCGGCAGCACCGTGACGCCCATTCCGCTGGCGATGGCGGCGGTCATCGTGGAAATCGACTCAATCTCGCCGATGATTTTCGCGGTCAGGCGGCGCAGCGAAAACGCCTCGTCCACACGCTTACGCACGGCGCTGTAGTCGCGCGGCAGGAACAGGTTCATTTCGGCCACCGCAGCGAGATCGACCGTCTGTCCAGGACAGTCGCGGGTGCCGACGAGAAACAGCTCCTCTTTTAACAACGGCTGGCTGATGATGCCCGCCGTAGGCGTCCGGTCGTACAGGACCGCCATGTCAAGCTGGCCGCTTAACAGCTTGTCATTCAGGGTTGAACCGCTATTTTCATGCAGATAGACCATCACGTCCGGCAGCTCCGCACGCACCGCCTGCAGCAGGGGCATGGTGATAGACGAGGCGGCGGTGCCGGGTGCCAGGCCAATGGAAACCTGGCCGCCCAGCGTCTGGCCAACGTTGCCGACCGCCAGCTGCGCCTGCTCACACTGACGTAAAATCGCCCGCGCATGGGTATAGAGAATTTTTCCCGCTTCCGTCGGGGTCACGCCGCGCTTGGTGCGGATGAGCAGCTGCTGATCCAACTCACCTTCAAGGGTTGCGACCTGCTGGCTTAATGCCGGCTGCGCGATATGCAGCACTTCAGCGGCCTGGGTCAGGCTGCCGATATCAACGATTTTTACGAAGTATTTCAGGCGTCTTAAGTTCATTTTGCCTCCTTTACGGAATGCCAGTGCCGGGCTCGGCAGTCATGTCGTAGAAAGAATTGCAAGATGCTTGCCACTTTTTCTCAATAGGCTACGCGGTGGGATAAGCGGCTGGATAATAAGAGAAACTGATACAGAAAGGGTGTTTCATCACTGAAACACCGGTTTAGCTATGCCCCAAAAGAGGTACGCGTGCACCAGGGCGGTGCACGCAAATGCAAAAAACCTATTACATCCCGGCCCACCAAAGGCGCATCTTCATGCCCCAATAGCTGGTCCAGCCGCTGGTCGTCGAAACAACCTTACCTTTATCGACCACTACCAGCGTCGGGGTGACGCCAATCTGCCAGCTGCGCGAGATCCTGCCGTCGGCGTCGTTCACCACCGGAAATTCAACGCCTTTGCGGGTAAGCCAGCGGGCAACCTCCTGCTCGCTGCCGGAACGCAGCGCGATGGTGATAACGTTCCCGCCTTCGGCCTTGAGCCTCGCCACGTCCGGCGTGGTGAAGCGACAAACGCCGCACCAGCTCGCCCAGAAGTAAACCAGCAGCGGGCGTTCGGCGCTGAGCTGGCCGAGCGTGACGGTCTGCCCGTCCAGCGTATGCAGCGGCGCACTGTCAAACGCATGCGGCGATTGGGGAGCGCGCCAGAGATCCATTGCCAGCATCAGGCCCGCCAGCAGCACCAGTAAAATCAGCCCTTCTCGCGCCCAGCGGCGCAGCCTACCCGCCATGGGCCGCCGCCAGCTTTTCTTTCACCACTTCCTCAAGCGCATCCCACGGCACCGCGCCGGGAATCATCTCATCGCCAATAATAGTAGCGGGCGTTCCCTGCACGCCTACCAGGCGGGCAAGCTGCATGTTGGTGGCGAGCGTCGACATGCTTTTCTCATCCGGCGTGACCGGCGTCGCGCCGCTTTTTTCCACGGCCATCGCGATACTTGCCGCGTCGTGATAGCCCTTCTTCTGCATCAGCTTTTCATGCAGCGCGAGGAACTGCTCCGGATGTTCGCGCCACGTGGTCAGCGCGGTGCGGGCCGAAAGCACCGACGTCTCGCCTTTGAACGGCAGCGGTTTGATCACCACCGCCACGTCCGGATACTTCTGCACGATTTTCTCAAGCATCGGGTCGAGCTGCTTGCAGTACGGGCAGTTGTAGTCGGTGAAGTTAATCAGCGTGAGCTTCGCCGTCGCCGAGCCGATGCGCGGGCTGGCGGGATCGTTAAACAGCGCCTGCTCGATCAGCGCCTCCATCTGCTTTTCCTGCTCGGGCGTAAAGGGTGCCGGTTCGGCGACCGCGCTCAGGGTTGAGAACAGCGTGAAGAAAAGAATGACGAGGGTTTTCATGGTTTAGCTCCTTTGGCTTCACCTAAGGTATTCAGCACCGCATCGCGGGTTAACAGCGTCGGCAGGGCCTGGCCCTGCGGCAGGCCGGGGCCGTAGATTTGGTTATAGGGGACGGCGACCTGGCCGCGGCTTTTCAGGAAGGCGGTAATCTCATCGGATGGCAGACTCCAGTCGCCGCGCAGCGCCACGACGTCCGGCTCGGCAAGCGCGGCCTGCACATCATCCTTCATCAGCACGTTGAATTTATTGGCTTTACAGGTAATACACCAGTCGGCGGTAACGTCGACAAACACCCGTTTGTTCTGCGCCAGCGCGTCGCTAATCGCCTTTTCAGAAAGCGGCTGCCAGGCGATATTTTCCTGCGCCGGTTTGCTAAACGCGTAGCCGAAGTGGGCGGGCAGCAGGCTCGCCAGCCACAGCGCGGAGCCGAGCATCATCACCGCCAGCAGGCGGCGCACCCAGTTCATCCACGCGCCGGGGCGCGGCAGGCGCATCGCAAGCCCCGGGCGGGCGGCAATCAGCAGCCACGGCAGGCTCATGCCAAGCCCAAGCGCCAGGAACAGCCCCCAAAGCACCGGGAAAGAAGCGGCGAGCGCTACCGCCACGGCGGTGCCGAGGAACGGCGCGCTGCACGGCGTGGCAAGCAGCGTCGCCAGCGCTCCCTGCCAGAAATGCCCGGCCATGCCGCTGCCGCCGTGGGTCGCGAGCCGGGTGGTGACGTTCGATGACAGACGGAACTCAAACAGCCCGAACAGGCTGGCGCTAAAGGCCAGCATCACCAGCGCCATAAAGCCGATAAACCACGGGTTCTGGAACTGGATGCCCCAGCCGAGCGCCTGGTTGGTCAGGCGCAGCACCGTCATCAGCAGCGCCAGCACCATAAACGAGGCGATAATTCCGGCAACCGACGCCAGGAATTGCCGCCGCACCAGGCCGCGATCCTTCTCCTGCACCAGCAAAATCGAGCCGAGCTTCATCCCCAGCACCGGCAGCACGCAGGGCATCAGGTTGAGGATCAGCCCGCCGAGCAGCGCCATCAGCACGACCTGCCAGAGGGGAAGCCCGCCGGTGCCGGGGGATTTAGCCGCAGCGCCGCCGACGGTTGCCGCGGTTTCCTGGGCAATACCGTTATCCGCCAGCACAAACGTAACGGCTTTCCCACGCAGGTCAGGTGCGGCCTCGCCCCAGCCGTCGCTGACCGGCACCGTGGCCTGCACGCTAATGCCATCAATGTTGATAACCGGCTTGCCGAAATCAGCCCCTTCCGGCGGGTCGAGATACAGCGCGGGCTGCTGCCAGCCGTCCGCGCGCGTGGCGTTGATGACCAGCTCCCCGGCGCGATAGCCGACCTCCACCGAATCGGTCAGGCCGCCTGAGACCGGCACCTGGCCCATCGCCTGGGCGTAATCATGGGCAAACCGCTCGTCGCCGTGAGTGGTCGTGATCAAGAAGGGATAGTCGGTCAGCAGGCAGACGTTGCTACAGGTCGAAAGCGTCAGCACGCCGCCAACGGCCGCCGGGGCTTTGCCGGAAACGGCCATCGGAATGGCGACGCTGTTGTGATAGCCCTGCGTGGTGATACCCGCCACGTCGAAGCGCTGCGGCGTGGGCCAGAACCAGCTCACCTTCGGCATTTCACCCCGCCAGGCGACGGACGGCGCAACGCCCCCCTCGCCCGGCGAGCGCCAGTAGGTTTTCCAGCCTTTTTCGAGTTTGACCTCCATCAGCATGCGGGTTTCGCCGCGGGCGGAAGTATCGGCGCGCAGCCGCACGCTGGCGTGATCGTTATCCGGCGAGGTGAGCCAGCCGGATTCTGCCGCCCAGGTTGCGGGCAGCCATAGCAAAAACAAGCAGAGCAGCGCCTGCCTGAAAACAGTAAACATAAATTTTCTCCGTGAATGAATTAACTAACAGCCGGGGACTGCGGAGTTATCATTCACGGAAGACGCAGAAGCGTAGATGCACCCTAAGCGTGGGCGGCGAGACGGCTCGCGGGGGGAAGAACGGCAGACGGGTTGCCCGCACGGGCGCAAGCAGCGCGAGCAGCAGGCACAGCGCGAGGATCGCCCCTTCAAACATGACCGGCGGCGAGGCAAGCAGAGACTTAGCGCTTAGCTCGCAGGGAGTAACGGGCGCCTCGGCATCGGTTTGCGAAGCATCAGGCTGAGCAGTAACCAGGCTGGACGTTTCCATCTGCAGCGCGTGCAGGCTCGCCATGCGCTGGGCGGTGCAAACCAGCACCACAACACATGCAAGACACAGAAACCACAAACCCAGACGCTGTCGCTTGACCATTAACCCCTCACCTATTCACCGAGCTTATCTTAATGACTGCGGCCGAATTGGCAATCATTGCGCTGTAAAGTTATGTCTGGGCAACATTTATTAAAGGCTTTGCCTGTTTTATCGGCAAACGATTCAAAAGGCTCATCTCAGGCTTTGACAAGGCGATTTCACGCCGTTAATATGCGCCCCGTTCACACGATTCCTCTGTAGTTCAGTCGGTAGAACGGCGGACTGTTAATCCGTATGTCACTGGTTCGAGTCCAGTCAGAGGAGCCAAATTAGAGAAGCCCGCTTAAGGAAACTTAAGCGGGCTTTTTGCTTTCTGCCTCAGTCTGTAAGGCCCTACTTTAATACCCCTCCAGCACAATCTTGCCGACCGCGCGGTTGGTTTCCAGCAGCGCGTGGGCGCGCCTGATGTTTGCGGCGTTGATCTTGCCGTAGTGCTCGCCAAGCGTGGTTTTCAGCACGCCATCGTCGATAAGCTTCGCCACGCGGGTCAGCAGCCTATGCTGTTCGATGATGTCGCTCGTTTCAAACATCGAGCGGGTAAACATAAATTCCCAGTGCAGGGAAATGCTTTTCACCTTCAGCGGGCGGGCGTCGAGGCTTGCCGGATCGTCAATCAATGCCAGCCTGCCCTGCGGGATAAGCGCGTCAATCAGCTGCTGATAGTGCTGGTCGGTATGCGTTAGGCTTGCGACGTGCGTCACCTGCTCGATACCAATGCGTTTCAGCTCTTCGGTAATCGGCCTGCTGTGGTCGATAACGTGATGCGCGCCAAGCTCCTTAACCCATTTTTGGCTTTCCGGGCGGGAAGCGGTGCCGATAACCGTGGCGTTGGTGAGCCTGCTGGCAAGCTGCGTCAGGATGGAACCCACGCCGCCCGCCGCGCCGACGATTAGCAGTACATCGTTATCGCTGCCGTTTTCCTCGAGGCCCAGACGGTCGAAGAGCATTTCCCACGCCGTAATAGAGGTAAGGGGCAGCGCGGCGGCCGCGGCGTTATCGACGGATTTTGGCTTCAGCGCGGCAATGCGCTCGTCCACCAGCTGAAATTCGCCGTTGCTGCCGGGGCGCGTCAGGGAACCGGCGTACCAGACTTCATCACCCGGCTTAAACAGCGTGACAGCTTCCCCCGTTTCGACCACGACGCCGACCGCGTCCCAGCCAAGAATGCGTGGTTCGCCGCCGCTAAACCCGGCGCGAACCTTGGTGTCTACCGGGTTTACGGAGATGGCTTTCACCTCCACCAGCAGATCGTGGCCGTAGGCCGAAGGCTGCGGCACGGTGATATCCTGCAGCGCGTCGAGGTTGCTGCCCGCTTCGGCTGAACGGGTTATGGCGATGGCTTTCATATCGGCTCCGAAAAAGTTAATGAGATCATCAGGTCAGTTAAATGATGGTACAAGGTGGCGGAAACGCGAAAAACCGGGCGACGAGGACAACACTTATCCTCGAAGGGTTAAGGTGGGAGGATTGAACCGGCGGGCGGGGCACAGGCCGCCACCCGCCGTTGAGGGTTAGAAAGAAACCCAGTCGTCGGCTGCCGCGACGGCCGGTTTTGCCGTCAGCGTTTTTTTGCTGCCGTCGGGCTTAGGGCGGTGATTCACCGCCGGGCTGTGCCGCTCGGCAAGATGGAACTTCGCCACCGCCGCCTGCAGAGAAACGGTTTGCGCCTCAAGCGCCGCTGCCGCCGCCGAAATCTGCTCAACCAGCGCCGCGTTCTGCTGGGTCACCGTGTCCATTTCGCCCACCGCAACGCCGACCTGCGAAATCCCTTTACTCTGCTCGTCCGTCGCGGAGGCAATTTGCTTCATGATGTCCGTGGTGTCGGAAACGGCCTTCAGCACCTCTTTCATAGTGTTGCCCGCTTCGCTCACCAGCGCCGCGCCGCTGTCCACGCGGGCAACCGAATCGGCAATCAGCGTTTCGATCTCTTTTGCCGCCCCGGCGCTGCGGCTTGCCAGGTTGCGAACCTCGCCCGCGACCACCGCAAAACCACGCCCCTGCTCACCCGCACGCGCCGCTTCTACCGCCGCGTTGAGTGCCAGAATATTGGTCTGGAAGGCGATACTGTTGATAACACTGGTGATTTCACTGATTTTCTTCGAGCTGTCAGAAATTCCGGCCATCGTCACCACCACATCATTCACCAGCTTGCCGCCCCGGCTGGCGGTAATGGACGCTTTCTCGGCAAGATCGCTTGCCTGGCGCGCGTTGTCGGCGTTGAATTTTACCGTCGCGGTCAGCTCTTCCATGCTGGCGGCGGTCTGCTCCAGGGCGGCGGCCTGCTCTTCGGTACGTGAAGAAAGGTCGTTGTTGCCCGATGAAATTTCCGCGGCGCCGCGATAGATGTTGTCCGTGCCGCTGCGAATGGCGCTGACCGCATCGCGCAGGCTGTTTTGCATATCATCAAGCAGCGGGAACAGTTTGCCCACGCAGTTACGGCCGAAGCGCCCCACCGGCTGGCTCAAATCGCCTTTGGCGATAATCTGGAAATGATGGCGGATGCGCTCGATAGGCTTCACCAGCATCTGCACCAGATAGCGGTCGGTGAACAGCAGGATTAGCAGCCCCAGCACCACCGCGATGACCACGATAACTTTGGTAAGCTGCGTGAGATGGTCAACGGTGACGCGGGTTTTGCCAAGCTTAAGGTCGGCGGCGGCGGTAAACTTCGCGCTGCTGGCACCGAACGCGCGGCTCAGCGCGGGCGTAACCTGGGTTGCCTGGTGGCGATAGTCAGCCGAACCCTGCTGCGCCAGCCTCATTTGCACCATCACACCGGCATCCAGCAGCTGCTGCCACTTGTCGATAACGTCGGCGGAAATCGCCGCATCCATCGGGCCAGGCGAGACGGATTTTAGCGCGGTAAGCTGCTTCGCCATGTTGTCGAGCGCTTCCTGCGCGGGGCCGAAATCAGCGCTTTCGCCCGCCGCCTTTGCCTCCAGCGCGCGCGACAGGCGGGTAATAAAGCGAAAATACTGATCGTTGCCGTGGCTGAGCGTGTTCATCTGCGCCACAAGCTGACGATCGACGTCGTTACCTTTGCCCAGCTGCGTCAGCGCGCTGACGGTAAACAGCCCCACGCCCGACCACATCAGACAGAAGATCCCCAGCACCCAAAGCATTACCGCGCGAATCGTAAAATTTTTCAAAATACCCATACTTTTTCCTTCTAAATTACACACAATTCCCGAAAATTACGGGTACACCTCCTTTATCGGCACGATTACCTCCGGCGATTATTAATTTATGATTAATTTTGTTTCGGCTGGATTTTTAGGGCTATTTTTTTACATCTACGCTACATCTCCCCTCTTCCGTTCTGCGAATGGCATGACATACTAGCCCGACCCGCGTCGTCGCCGGCCCGCCCGGACTAAGGAGAAAAAAATGAACAAAGACGCTACTCATCAGGGGCTTACGCCCGAGCAAGCGCTGGATAAACTCGAGTCCCTTTATGAAGCCGCAGTGAGCGCCCTGCGCGATGCCATCGCCGCCTACACGAAGGAGGGCAAACTGCCCGATACCCTGGCTCGCGCCTCCGGGCTGTTCGTTTACCCGGAACTGCGCGTGAGCTGGGACGGCACCGCCCGAACGGCGAAGCAGACCAGGGCCTACGCCCGCTTCACCCACTCCGGCAGCTACACCACCACCATCACCCGCCCTTCGCTCTTCCGCCCTTACCTTACTGAACAACTTACGCTGCTGTACGAAGACTACGGCGCGCAGATTGAAGTCGGCCCGTCGCTGCACGAAATCCCTTATCCGTACGTGATTGACGGCTCAAGCCTGTCGCTGGACCGTTCGATGAGCGCGGATCTCCCCCGCCACTTCCCGACCACCGAGCTGGCGCAGATTGGCGACGAGACGGCGGACGGCCTGTTCCACCCCACCGAGTTTTACCCGCTGTCCCACTTCGACGCCCGGCGCGTGGACTTCTCGCTGGCGCGCCTGCGCCACTACACCGGCACGCCGGTCGAGCACTTCCAGTCGTTCGTGCTGTTCACCAACTACACCCGCTACGTGGATGAGTTTGTGCGCTGGGGCTGCCAGCAGATCCTCGACCCGGAAAGCCCGTACGTCGCGCTTTCCTGCGCGGGCGGCGCGTGGCTGACCGCCGACACGGAAGCGCCGGAGAATGCGATTTCCGATCTGGCCTGGAAGAAGCACCAGATGCCCGCATGGCACCTGATCGACAAAAACGGCAGCGGCATCACCCTGATTAACATCGGCGTCGGCCCATCGAATGCCAAAACCATCTGCGACCACCTGGCGGTGCTGCGCCCCGACGCCTGGCTGATGATCGGCCACTGCGGCGGGCTGCGTGAAAGCCAGCAGATCGGCGACTACGTGCTGGCCCACGCCTACCTGCGCGACGACCACGTGCTCGACGCCGTGCTGCCGCCGGACATCCCGATCCCAAGCATCGCCGAGGTGCAGCGCGCGCTCTACGATGCGACCAAGCTGGTCAGCGGCATGCCGGGCGAAGAGGTCAAACAGCGCCTGCGCACCGGCACGGTAGTCACCACCGACGACCGCAACTGGGAGCTGCGCTATTCCGCCTCCGCGCTGCGCTTTAACCTTAGCCGCGCGGTCGCCATCGATATGGAAAGCGCAACCATTGCCGCCCAGGGCTATCGGTTCCGCGTCCCGTACGGCACGCTGCTGTGCGTATCGGACAAGCCGCTGCACGGTGAAATCAAGCTGCCGGGCCAGGCCAACCGCTTCTACGAAGGGGCGATTTCCGAACACCTGCAAATCGGCATCTGCGCCATTGACCTGCTGCGCGCGGAGGGCGAAAAGCTCCACTCGCGCAAACTGCGTACCTTTAACGAGCCGCCATTCCGCTAAGTTGTACGGCGGACATGCGCCTGCGCCGTCCGCCGAAAAACCTAACAAGGACATCCGATGCAACCGACTTCCCCCCTTTCCGCGCTTCGCCGCCTGCTGAAGGAACGCGAGCTGGACGGCATGCTTATCCCTCGCGCCGACGCGCACCAAAGCGAAGACTGCGCGCCGCACGACAATAAGCTGGCGTTTATCAGCGGTTTTACCGGCACCGCCGGACTTGCGCTGATACTCGCCGACCGCGCGCTGCTGTTCGTTGACGGCCGTTATCAGGTGCAGGCCCGTCATCAGGTCAACCTCGACGAGTTTGAAATCCACCACCTGCACGACGAGCCGGTTCATCTGTGGCTGCGCGACAACCTGTCCGCCGGGAAGCGCATTGCCTTCGAGCCGCAGCTGATGGTCAACAGCCAGTATGAAAGCCTGCGCGCCAGCGGCTGCGATCTGGTCGCGCAGCACGACGATCCGCTAAACGAAATCTGGCCGCATCGCCCGGCTGCTCCCTGCGGCGCGGTGGCGGCAATGCCGGAAGAGATCAGCGGGGAATCATCAGCGTCTAAGCGCCAGCGCGTGGCGCGCGAGCTTGCGGCAGCGGGCGCGGATTACCTCGCCATCACCCAGCCGGATAACATCGCCTGGCTGCTGAACGTGCGCGGGGCGGACATTGCCATGAGCCCGGTTCCCCTCTCGTTTGCGCTGCTAGGCCAAAACGGCGACGTCGAGTGGTTCGTCGCCCGTGAAAAGCTGCGCGAGCTGGGCGAGGAAGCCCTGGCCTCGGTAACGATTTCCAGCCCGGATGAATTCCTGACGCGCTGCGAGCAGATCGCCGCCGGAAAGCAAATCTGGCTCGACGGCGATTACGCCCCGGTCGCGGCACGCTTTGCGGTGGAAGCAGGCGCCGGCAGCGTTTTATGGCGCGCCGACCCGATTACGCTCTTGAAGGCGAGTAAGAATGAAGCCGAGCTGGCGGGCTATCGCGCGTGCCACGTGGACGACGGCGCGGCGTGGGTGAACTTCCTCGCCTGGCTGAGCCACGAGGTTCCGCTGCGCGAGGCGGCGGGTAACCCGATCACCGAGCTGGAAGCGCAGGAAAAGCAGCTCGCCTTCCGTCAGCGCTGCGACAGTTTCCAGCAGCAGAGCTTTGCCACTATTTCAGCGGCGGGCAGCAACGCCTCGATGTGCCACTACCATTCGTCGCCGGAAACCAACCGTGCCATCGTCGCCCGCGAGTTCTACCTCAACGACTCCGGCGGACAGTACGCAAACGGCACCACCGACGCCACGCGCACGCTGAGCTTCGGCCCGCTGGATAGCGACCGTCGCCTGCACTACACGGCCGTACTTAAGGGATTCCTGGCGCTGATTTCGCTCCAGTTTCCGCAAGGCTCGCAGGGCCACCAGCTTGACGCTTTCGCCCGTCGCCCGCTGTGGGAGCTGGGGCTGGATTACGATCACGGCACCGGTCACGGCGTCGGCCACAACCTGCTGATCCACGAAAACCCGCACCGCATGGCGAAGAAAGTGAACCCGTGGCCGCTGCTGCCGGGCAACATTATCACCATCGAGCCGGGCTATTATCTGGAAGGCAGCCACGGCATCCGCATCGAAAATCAGGTTGAAGTGGTCGCCGCGAAGCCCGGTTTTTGCAGGTTTGCCTCGCTGACGCTCATCCCCATCGATCTCAGCGCCGTCGATTTGCAGCTGTTAAGCGAGCAGGATGTAGCCTGGCTTAACGACTACCATCTGCGGGTTCGCGAAACGCTGTCGCCGCGAGTCAGCGGCGAAGCGCGCCCGTGGCTAATCGAAGCGACCGCGCCGGTTCGCACCCGTTTGGCGGGTTAAGGCATAAAGGGCCGTGAAAAGACGGCCCTTTTCCGCGATTTGCTGGATAAATCAGCAATCAAACACAATAAGCCAAAACTACCTTTGACAACCCCAGCGCACCTCGATACTATGCGCCCCGTTCACACGATTCCTCTGTAGTTCAGTCGGTAGAACGGCGGACTGTTAATCCGTATGTCACTGGTTCGAGTCCAGTCAGAGGAGCCAAATTCGAAAGCCCGCTTAGGCAACTAAGCGGGCTTTTTTGCGTTTGCTTTTTCCTACTGCCGTTCCCCTTAGCAAAGGCCTGGCGACAAAATTCTCTACAGAAGCGATGAGATATGAATTTGAGGATTTAAAACTCCCCGAGATATCTGCCATCGTGAGAGGAAATCACCTGGCTTCGCAAAAAGTACTGCAAAAAACCGGTTTGCAATTTATTAAAGAGATTCATGATGTAAAAGATGCGCCACCGAGTCTGTTTTTCTGCCTGACATTAAATGAATGGCGCAAGAGCTTAAAATAAGCTCCCGGTTCGGGGTGGTGCAGTGATTGAGTAGCTCCGGTTCGTTTGCTATCAGAAACGGTTTGTTTTGGAGGTAAAGTTCATGATGAACCCTGTTATGAAGTAGAGGATGCATCTAAGCGGCCTACAAACTCCTTACAACAAGAAACGGACGAACTTTTTTGTTTGTATTGAATGCTGGCTGGAAGGCCGTGTTCCAATCTCGCTGAGAGTCTCACGCAGACTTTAATAAAACTTTATATTCTTTCCCCTGCACATCTCTCCTGCCAACTCCACTCTAATCACGTAGCTGCTTTAGCGTTTAATTGATAAAAATGGGTATAGTAATCGAGACAAATCACTGCGATTTTTTTAAAAACTGCGTTTTTTTAATTCATTGCCTTCTAATTAACCACCGATATAAAATTCATCTCCCCCTAAAAATCCCAGCTTGCACTGCTATAATTATCTTACATAATCCACCCCCAACCATAAATAAAATGCAGTGTTTGAAGCATGATAAATTCAGAGGAATTATGAGACAAGCATAGTTTGTGAATTTTATTCAGTATAATTACGGCAACTAATGACATTGTTAAATCCATTGTGGTAACATCACATTTACTCAGAAAAATAAAACTTATAACTCATATAAAAATCGGATCGTGAAAATGGAAAGATCTTTATTATTTTTTTACAGCATTGGAGGCATTGCATTAATTGCCTTCGCAATCAAGTTTGTAAAAGCTAAATCTAAATGGCAGAATCTTACACTTATTTTTTCTGTAATTATAAGCTCCACTATAGCATCTTCTTTTCCATCTTTATCTGCAGGCATGTGGTTTGCATTAGTAGCGATGAATACATTCAACATTTTATTTATTGTCGTCTTTTTAATGGCTATTTTTAAGCGCTACTTAATAATAAGATACTTCAACAAAATCACTAAAGAATTAAAGGTTTTACCACCCTCTGATTTAATAGATTATTTAATCAAAGATCATAATAAATACCAGTGGTATGCCTTACACCTACCTTTAGAGGGTTCATTCGAAATTGCTGTTAACGTTCTGGACACAAACCCCGTAATTGGTAAAAAATTCCATATTAAAACACTTGCAGGGCGTCAAATTCATTTCACCCCAGAATACATACCACAGACAATAGATTTTGAAACTAATTTCATTTGCGTTCTCCAAGAATTTTATGAAATGGCACCTCATGCCAAATTACTCGTTAATGATTACATACTCAGGATTAAAAGTGGTCATCAGGAACCATGGACTATTAATCTCAATGATGAGAGTCGTAATCACAAATGATTTCAAAGTCAAATCATTTCAAACCATTGCCAGCCCAAATGGCAAAACGAGTATCATCAAAAACCGCGCCCTAAAGCGCGTAACTCTAATCATTGAACCAATGTGGATTTAATCCTTAAAGCCCGCCCTCTTTCTTGTACTGCCCGAACGGTGCTTTCTGGTTAGTAGATAATAAAGCCTCGTGATATTACGATCTTTCCAGCGTACGAATAAGCGTACAAATATCCTGCATAAGATGACGTGCCGTCTGGCTTATACCACCAAGCTGGAAGAAACCGTGAATTACGCCAAGGTAACGTTGTGCCGTGCAATTTACCCCCTGCTGAGTCATTCTCTCAAATAGCGCTTCACCTTCATCACGCAAGGGATCGTATTCTGCTGTGACAATATGCACTGGCGGAAGCCCGGAAAAATCACCATTTATTAATGGGCTGACTTCTGGATGAGCGGCCTCGACATGAGGGAAATAGGCTTCGAAACCGCTCAGTAACGTATCGCTCGTTATCACATAGTCGCTACCGTTGAGCTTATAGCTTTCCGATGATGCGGTTGCATCCAGCATCGGATAAATAAGTACCAGCTGCTGCGGCAGCCAAAGCCGAGCATCTCTTAATCGAAGCGCCGTTATTAGCGCAAGGTGGCCGCCCGCGCTATCCCCCATTAATGTCAGGTGGTTACGATCGATATGTAACGCCTCCGCATATTGCCATATGATATTAGCGGCATTTTCGGCATCGTCATGCGCGGCGGGATAGATATGCTCCGGTGCTAATCGGTATTGCACCGCGATAACTCGGTGACCGCTCAGAAAGGCGAGCTGGCGCAGCTGGTTGTCATGCGTTGAAAAACCGCCACTCACAAAACAGCCGCCGTGATAATAGATGACCGCTGGCAGCTTTTTTTCCCCCTTTAACGGGGATACGATTCGAATCGAAACCCCATCAATAATTTTGTCTTCAACATGCACACGCTGCTCAATATCTCCAGCTAAAACCGTACTGGCAACATATCCGGCACGACGTTCTTCGTATGTCTGATGACGGGATGACGGGCGGCCTGCCGCGATAAAATCATCAACAAGTTTGGCTATTGCCGGTTCCAGGGCCATAAGGTTATTCCTTAACTGAAAATCATTTGAACAGCGAAAACGAGAGTATAAATCGTCGAGCAAAATATTAAAGTTCATTAAATCAGCATTTAAAACATGACGTAATGCTAATTTATGGATTGATATCACCCCTCGCACCCATCGTTTCTCTTACCGCGAACATCTCCCCGTCGAAACATTCCCGGCCAACGCGCGGCCTGCCGAATCAGAATAAAGAACAGCGGGATGTAAAACACGATAAGCGCCGTGGCGGCCAGCATACCGCCGATAACGGCGGTGCCGATGGCGATGCGGCTTTCGGCCCCCGCGCCGCTGGAAAAGGCCATCGGCAGCACGCCCAGGATGAAGGCGATGCTGGTCATCATAATAGGTCTTATCCGCAGGCGCGTGGCTTCCAGCGCGGCGTCCGTCACCGACATGCCTTTGCGCTCCGCCTGTTCGGCGAACTCCACCACCAGAATGGCGTTTTTGGCCGCCAGCCCCATCGTCGTCAGCAGGCCGATTTGCAGGTACACGTCGTTAATCAGGCCGCGCAGGGTCACCGCCGTCACCGCGCCGAACAGGCCCAGCGGAATGACCATCAGCACGGAAAGCGGCACCGACCAGCTTTCATACAGCGCGGCAAGGCACAGAAATACCACTAAAATCGACAGGCCGTAGAGCAGCGTTGCCTGGCCGGACGACAGCCGTTCCTGATACGACAGTCCTGACCAGGCGACGCTGACGCCTGGGATTTCGCGGGCCAGCGCCTCCATGCGGTCCATCGCCTCGCCGGAGCTGAACCCCGCCGCGGCCTGGCCCTGGATTTCATACGCCGGGACGCCGTTGAAGCGTGACAGGCTGGTTGGCGACTGCGCCCAGGCGGTCGTGGTAAAGGCCGCAAGCGACGTCATCTGCCCCTGTTCGCCTCTGACGTACCACTGCGCAAGCGCCTGCGGATCGTCACGCCATTGGGCGTCGCCCTGAACGTATACGCGTTTTACGCGTCCGCGATCGACGAAGTCGTTGACGTAAACCCCACCCCACGCGGCGGAAAGCGTGTCGTTTACGCTTTGCTGGCCTAGCCCGAGCACCGACAGCTTCAGCGGATCGCTGTTCACCTGGAGAGTGGCAATATCGGGCAGGTCGACGGGCCGGACGGCGCTTAACATAGCATCGGCCTGCGCCGCCGCCAGCAGCCTGTCGCGCGCCTCGCGAAATGCCTGCGCGGAGAGGCCGCTGCTGTTGAGCAGCTCAAAGGTGAAGCCGCCCGTATCCCCCAGGCCGCGAATCGGGGCCGGGAGTAATGCAAATACCCGCGCGTCCTGATAGCCCGCAAATTCGCCAGAAATACGCTTCACGATGCTTTCCGCGCCGTCGCGTTCGTTCTGCCGCTGCGCCCAGTCGGCCAGGCTGACGAAGCCCATGCCGGTATTCTGCCCGCCGGTCGCGCCCCCGCCGCTGACCGAAAAGACGGTTTCAGCGTTTTTGGCTTCCGCCGTCAGGAGATACTCATCGAGCTGATTTTGCACCTCGGCCGTGCGGCCAAGCGTCGCGCCTCCCGGCAGGCGGTACTGGAGCATCACGCGCCCCTGATCTTCGGCGGGCAAGAAGCCGGACGGCAGGCGTAAAAACAGCCACAGGAATCCCGCCGTTATCAGCAGATACAGGCCGATCGCCAGCCAGCGCCAGGCAATCACCGCGCGTACCGTGCGTAAAAACCAGGCCAGAACCGCCATCGAGACGCGCGCCGCCTGCTCCCCCATCGCTGACCGCTCCCGGCTTAAAGCACCGTTGCCGGCCTGCACCGGTGGCAGCGTTGGCCGGTGAGATTTGAGCAGGGTCGTCGTCAGCGCCGGGCTTAAAATCAGCGCCACAAAGACGGACAGCACCATGGCGGTGACGATGGTTAACGAAAACTGGCGATAGATAACCCCGGTCGAGCCGCCGAAAAAGGCCATCGGCACGAAGACCGCCGACAGCACCAGCGCGATGGCAACCAGCGCCATGCCGATTTCTGACATCGAGCGCAGGGTGGCTTCACGCGGCGTGATGCCCGGGTTTTCCGCCATGATGCGCTCGACGTTTTCGACCACCACGATGGCATCGTCCACCAGCAGGCCGATGGACAGCACCAGCGCGAACAGCGTCATGGTGTTGATAGAAAACCCCGCCAGCCACAGCACGGCAAAGGTGCCCAACAGCACGACGGGAACCGCCACGCCCGGGATGAAGGCTGCCCGCCAGCTCCTGAGAAACAGGAAGATAACCAGCACCACCAGCGCAATCGCCTCGAGCAGCGTTTTTACCACTTCGTTAATCGACAGTTCGATAAAACGCGTGCTGTCGTTGGCAAAAACGAGCTTCAGCCCCGGCGGGAAGTCGCGGGCGACGCGCTGCGCCTCGGCCTTGACCAACTCCGCCGTCGTCAGCGCATCCGCCGACGGGGAAAGCATAATGGAGATCCCCGCGCTGGGGTGGCGGTTAATGCGCGCAAGAGCGTCGTAGTTTTCCGCGCCAAGCTCAATTCTGGCGACGTCGCCGAGCCGGACGGCGGAGCCGCTGCTTTGCGTTTTAAGGATGATGCCGCGAAACTGCTCCGGCGTTCGCAGTCGGGACTGCGCGCTGACCAACGCGTTAAGCATCTGGCCCGCGGGCTGCGGCTGTGCGCCAATCTGGCCTGCCGCCACCTCGGCGTTTTGGCTGCGGATGGCCGCGATGACGTCGGCGGGAACGAGCTGAAAGCTGCGCAGTTTTATCGGGTCAAGCCAGACGCGCATCGCATACTGCGTGCCGTAAACGTCCGTGTCGCCCACGCCCGGCACGCGGCCCAGCACGTCCTGTAGCGACGAGGTGACATAGTCCGCCACGTCGATGTTGGTCATAGTGTCGGTTTCGTCATAGACCCCGACGATCAGCAGGCTATCGGGGTTCGCTTTGCGCACCTCGACGCCCTGCTGCTGCACCTCCTGCGGCAGGCGGGAGAGCACCTGCTGAACCTGGTTTTGCACCTGCACCTGCGCAATGTCGCTGTCCACGCCGTTGCTGAAGGTCACGTTAAGCGTGACGCGGCCGCGCGAGCTGGACGACGCGCTGAAATAAAGCAGGTTATCGATGCCGACCAGCGACTGCTCGATGACCTGGGTAACGCTATTTTGAATGGTTTCCGCCGACGCGCCGGGATAGCTGGTGCGGATGGTGATTTGCGGCGGCGCGACGTTGGGGTATTGCTCAACCGGCAGTTGGCTAATGGCGATAACGCCCGCCAGCATCACCACGATGGCGATGACCCAGGCGAATATCGGACGGTCAACGAAGATTTTTGACAGCATGGTTCTAGCTCCCGCTCGGTAAACGACGTTGATGAGAAGCCGTTTGCGGCTCGCTGGCTTCGTCTTCGGCACTCACCGCGCCGCCGGAGCGGACGCGCACCAGCCCTTTCGTCAGCACTTTGTCCCCGGCCCGCAGCCCGCCGGTGACGATCCAGTCCTGCTGCCAGGTGCCCTGCGTAACGACGGGCTTCAGCGAAACCCTGCTCTGCGCGTCAAGCAGATAAACCATCGGCTCGCCTTTGGCATCCCGCTGCATGGCCGCCTGCGGCACCAGGAAAACCTGCTCAAGGGTGGAGCGCGACAGCGAAGCCTGGGCAAACATGCCGGGCAGCAGAACGTTATCGGGATTGGGGAAGCGGGCGCGCAGGGTGACCGAACCGGTTTCGGCATCGACCGTCGCTTCGGAAAACTCAAGCGAACCCTGCTTGTCGTACGCAACGCCGCCGTCGAGCGTGAGCCGTACCGGGACGCGATCCGCAGCCGTGGCGTTTGCCTGCTGGCGCAGCGCCAGCATCTGGCCGGTGGTCTGTTGGATATCGACATATATCGGGTCGAGCTGCTGAATGGTCGCCAGCGCCTCCGCCTGATTCGCGGTGACCAGCGCGCCTGGCGTATAGAAAGAGCGGCCAATCCGCCCGCCAATCGGCGCGGTAACGGTTGCAAACTCCAGATTGATTTTTGCCGTCTCAAGCATGGCCGCAGCCTGCGCTATCGCCGCCCTGGCCTGCTGGGCGTTAGCCACCGCCGTGGTGTAATCCTGCTGGCTTATGCTGTGGGTTTTCACCAGCGGCGCATAGCGCGCCTCCAGCGCATTCGCCGCAGAAGCGCTGGCGCGCGTCATTTGCAGATTGGCCTCGGCCTGCTTCACCGCAGCGCTGTACAAACGCGGGTCGAGCCGGTAGAGCGGCTGGCCTTTGGCAACCACGTCGCCCTCGTTAAACAGGCGTTCCATGATGATGCCGTTCACCTGCGGCCGAACGCCGGAGGTCTGCCAGGCCACCACGCGGCCCGAAAGCTGCTCCATTCGTGGAATGCTGACCGCCTGCATCTGACGGAAAGCGACCTGGGGAAGCGCTGCGCCACCGGCGGGGGCCGTGGATACAGGCTGCGCGTCGCACCCTGCTAATAGAAGTGCGGAAACGAACCACAAGAGGCTTCTTGTGCCGCGCCCGACGGTGTGTGGATTAATGTTCATGTCTGCCTGTTCCCTTAATTCGCCATGACGCAGCCCGGACCGCATCCCTTCATTCCCCCCACTGTATGACGGCAGATTTAACGCTTAATTAGCAAAAAATTAGCTGAGAATGAGCAAGCAAACTAACCGGGAATAATTCTGCGCTAAGAATCCTCGCGTAGACTGGCGGACAAACATCACGGATGAGGAAAAAACCATGCGAATACTGCTCGTTGAAGACGACGCCATGATCGGCGCTAACTTAAAAAGCGCGCTGGAAGGCGTCGGCTGGTCGGTCGACTGGGTGAAGGACGGCGTGCTGGCGTTCAGCGCCTGGACCGACGGCGACTACACCTGCGTACTGCTGGATCTGGGCCTGCCGCTCGATGACGGGATTCAGGTTTTGCGCAAGGTCAGAGCAACTGGTGACACCACGCCGGTGCTGATTCTCACGGCCCGCGACAGCATTGAAGACCGCATCAAGGGTCTGGACACCGGCGCGGATGATTATCTGCTTAAGCCTTTTGATTTTCAGGAGGCCCAGGCGCGCATCCGGGCGATAATTCGCCGCCACCACAGCGTCGCCGAGTCGACGATCGGCACGCCCTATCTCCAGCTGGATATGGCAACGCGCGAAGTGGCGATCGACGACCGCAGGGAGCAGCTCACGGCCCGCGAATACGCGCTGCTTTACGCCCTGCTGGAAAGGCCGGGCGCCATTTTGTCACGCGAGCAGCTTGAAAACCGCATTTACGGCTGGGGCGAAGAGGTCACCAGCAACGCCGTCGACGTTTTGATTCACGGGATGCGCCGCAAGCTGGGCAATGAATTTATCAGCAACGTTCGCGGGCTGGGCTGGCGGGTGCGCGTCGCATGATAAAAAGACGTCTACATTTTGCGACCCGCTCGCTGCGCAACAAGCTGCTTGTCGGGCTGGCCCTGATACACCTGCTGACCATCGGCAGCGTGGTCTGGTATTTCTACGCCAGCTACAACACGTTAATGGAAACCATCAAGGACGATCAGCTGCAAAGCCTGGCGAGCGCCTACGCCAGCAACAACCAGATCCCCGCCCTCGCCGTTAGCGAAAACGTCAGCCCGAATAAAAAGGAGGGCTATATCGTGCAGATTTGGGACCGCAGGGGCGAGCTGAAGGCCAGCAGCTGGCCGAAAATGGCGATTCCCCTTCAGCCAAAGCCCGGCCTTTATACACTGCATATGGGCACGCAGAACGAACGGCTTTGGCGGGTCTATAGCCTGCGAGGGGGCGCGAACAGCGAGATCGGCACGGTGCAGGTGATTCACAGCATTGACTATATGCGCCAGCTTATCGTGCGCCGCGCCCTGTCTGCGATAGTGCCTTTGGTGCTGCTTTTCCCGCTCTCGTTTGGCGTGCTGTGGTGGGTGGTCTGGCGCGTGTCGCGCAACCTGAAAAACGTCTCGCAGCTTATCGCCTCGCAGGATATTCACAGCGCTTCGCCGCTGCCGGTGCAAAGCGTGCCGGAAGAGATATCGCCGATTGTCGAAGCCTATAACAGCGTGCTGGAACGATTGAGAAAGGCGATTGAGAGCCAGCACCATTTCCTGCAGGACTCGGCCCACGAACTGCGCACGCCGATTACCGCTATCAGCCTGCAAATGGAAAACCTGCGCCAGCACATTGCGCCGGGCGCGGCCAGCGAGCGCTTTACGCAGCTTGAGGCCGGGGTGGTCAGAGCCCGCGGCCTGGTCGGGCAGCTGCTGAGCCTGACCCGCCAGCAGGGCATCGAACCTAAAGACGGTCACGTCGAGCCCGTCGATATCCGCTACATGCTAAAAGAAAGCATCGAGCATCTGATGGTGCTGGCCGACAGCCGCAGGATTGACGTCGGCTTTAGCGGCGAGGGGGATTTCACCCTCGAAGCCAACCGCTCGGCGCTGCGCAGCCTGTTCGATAACCTGATCGGCAACGCCATGCGCCATACCCCGCCGGGCAGCATCGTCGATGTGATTCTAAAATCGCAGGGCAGCGGCGCTACCGTTGAGATCCGCGATAACGGCCCCGGCATTCCGGAAGAAGAAATTCACCGCGCCTTTGACCGATTCTCGCGCTTTAGCACCAGCGATACGCCAGGCAGCGGCCTGGGCCTGGCCATCGTGAAAAGCATCGCCGCGCGCTACGGGCTGAAGGTCGAATTAGCGAACTGCTACAGCGGAAGCCGGATTGTGGGGTTGTGCGCAAGGGTCACGCTATGAGCAGACGTTGGCGGGCAGGCGCTGACGCCCGCCGCCTCAAAACGACTTAGATTTCGGTCAGCGTCTGGCTCAGCGGCAGACGGGACTTCGGCAGCGCGGCGTTGAAGTCCTCGACGCTGCGATAGCCGATCGGCACGATCACGAGGCTGGTGAAGCCCTTCTCGCGCAGGCCAAACTCTTCGTCGAGGATCTTCGCGTCGAAGCCTTCGATCGGCACCGCGTCGATGTTCAGCGCGGACACGCCCAGCAGAAAGTTGCCGACGTTAAGATAAACCTGCTTTTCCATCCAGTGCTGCGCGTCTTTGAGATCGAAGCGGTGGATGTTGGCAAAGTAAGAGCGGCCCTTGTGCTGCCCTTCCATCGCCTGCTGGCTGGCAAAGCGCCCGTCGGCGTTTTCCTGCTCCAGCAGCGTGTTCAGGTGCGCCTCGTCCATCGCGGTTTTCGCGCAGAAAACGACGACGTGGGAAGCGTCCAGCACCTTGCGTTCGTTGAACACGTAAAAGCCCGCGGTCGCTTTGGCGATGCGCGCTTTGCCTTCGTCGCTGGCGGCCAGAATAAAGTGCCACGGCTGCGAGTTGGTGCTCGACGGGCTGAGGCGCAGAAGGTTTTTCACCTTTTCGATATCGTCGGCGCTGATTTTTTTTGTCGCATCAAAAGCCTTGGTGGAATAGCGTGAGGACGCCGCATCAATAATATTCATGATTTTTCCCTGAGTTAGTTAACATGGGCCGCAGGAGATGCTTCCCGATAGAAGCCGTTTGTCTATGTTACAAGTACGGCGGCCCCCAAGAAACAGTCCTTAAAAAACAACACTTATACTCGGAGAGTGAAAATGCTCAGGCTGGAAGACCTCACTTTGTTCGTCCGGGCGGCGGCGCTCAATAGCTTTAGCGAAACCGCACGCGAGGCGGGTTTGCAGCCTGCGCAGGTGAGCACCGCCATCAAGCGGCTGGAGAAAATCCTCAACGTGCGCCTGTTTGCCCGCTCAACGCGCAGCCTGCGGCTTACGCCCGAAGGGGAAAACTGGCTGCCCTACGCCATTCAGGCGCTGCAGGCGCTTGAAGCAGGCTATGAGCAGATCCGCCCCGCCAGCGACGAGGTGCGCGGCGTGCTGCAAATCGCCGTGCCCTCGGATCTTGGCCGCAACCTGCTGCTGTCCATTTTTCAGAAATTCAGGGCGCAGCACCCCGCTTTGCAACTCAGAGTGCTTTTTTCCGATCAGGTGACCGACGTGTTCAAAGATCCGGTGGACGTCGCCTTTCGCTACGGCGTCAACGACGACGCCAGCTATGTCGCCCTGCCCCTTGCGCCCAACAATCGACGTATCCTGGTAGCGTCGCCCGCGTATATTGAGCGCCACGGCGAGCCAAAAACCCTGGCCGAGCTTGCGCAACACAATGCGCTCACCTATGTGCTGCGCGGGCGGCTGTTCGACAAATGGACGCTGACGCAGGACGGCAATCTGCACCACATCGCGGTGAAAGGCAGCATGATGAGCGACGATGCGGAGGTGATTCACCGCCTCGCCGTCAGCGGTGAAGGCATCGCGTTTAAGTCGTGGCTGGACGTCAGCGAGGACGTAGCGGCGGGCCGCCTGAAGGTGCTTCTTCCGCAGTATCAGGGGGACGTGGTGCCGCTGAATCTGATTTGCCCGCACCGTAAACAGCTTTCTGCCACGGTGCGGCTGCTGCATGAAATGGTGAAGCAGCGCTGCGACGCGCTGCTTGCAACCCTTCCCACGCGGAACTAGACGGTTGGAGGGATCTCGACGGATTCCTCTTCCCTTTTAATGCGAGGATATTTTTTAAGCCAGCGCCCGCTGACCATGCGCCAGTAGAAGAAGGCGCCGCGCACCGCCCAGTCGAGGAACATCCCCAGCCAGACGCCCACCACGCCCATCCCTAGCACGATACCCAGCGTATAGCCCGCCACCACGCGGCAGCCCCACATGCCGAGCATCGAAACCCACATCGCAAAGCGGGCGTCGCGCGCGCCCTTAAGCCCCGCCGGCAGCACCCAGGAAGCCGCCCAAATTGGCATAAACGCGGCGTTCAGCCAGAGCAGCACCTTCACCACCTCTTTTACGTCATCTTCATGCGTGTAGAACGAGGCGAACAGCCCGGCGAACGGCGCGGTGCCCCAGGCGATAATCGTCAGCCCTAGGGTTGAAAGCCAGAATACGTGGCGCAGCTGGCGTTCGGCCTGGCCAATCTGCCCTTTACCCAGACGCCTGCCGACGATGATCGTGGAGGCGGAACCAAGGGCGTTCCCCGGCAGGTTTATCAACGCCGCCACCGAGAAGGCAATAAAGTTACCGGCGATGACGTTGGTGCCCATCCCGGCGACGAACATCTGCGTCAGCAGCTTGCCGCCGTTAAACAGCACCGATTCGATGCTGGCGGGCAGGCCGATCCCCAGCACTTCCCAAAGAATGTTGAGCTTGAGCGGCGTGAAGTAGCTGCGCAGCGAGATGCGCAACGCGGGGTTAAAGCCAATCATCAGCACGTAGATAATACCGATCGCGCCGATATAGCGGGAGATGGTCAGCCCAAGTCCGGCGCCGACGAAGCCCATCCCCTGCCAGCCGAACAGCCCGTAAATCAGCACGCTGCTGATCATAATGTTTAGAATGTTCATGCCGCCGTTGATCAACAGCGGAATCTTCGTGTTGCCCGCCCCGCGCAGCGCGCCGCTGCCGATAAGCGCGATGGCCGCCGCCGGGTAGCTCCAGACCGTGGTTTGCAGGTAGGAAAGCGCCAGCGCTTTAACCTCGGGCGTCGCATCCCCGGCGATGACATCAACAATGTGCTCACCGGCCAGATGGATGCCGATAGCGAGGAATACCGCAATGATCGTCATCAGCACCAGCGACTGGCGGGCCGCGGCGCGCGCGCGTTTGGGGTCGAGCTTGCCGAGGCTAAAGGCCACCACCACCGTGGTCCCCAAATCGACGGCGGCAAAGAACGCCATGATCACCATGTTAAAGCTGTCGGCAAGGCCCACGCCCGCCATCGCCTCTTTGCCCAGCCAGCTTACCAGGAAGGTGCTGAGCACCCCCATCATCAACACACAGGTATTTTCCAGAAAGATGGGCACGGCAAGGGGGGTAATTTCGCGCCAGAAAAGGACGCGATAGCTTTTTCTGTTTGCGTACCAACGTGTTTTCTCAACGCGCCGACGGAGTGCGGGATGTAAGTTCAAGAGTGACCTGTGAGAGAAGTGAAACCACATTTCAAATAATGATTTACAAACGCTTATCCTGCAAAGGATTTTTCGAACTTTCTGGTACAAAAAGCCAACAAAGCGTTGAAAGAACCCGCAAACGATTCGATAAATCCGATTTTGTCTTTGACAAACGGGGGGCACTCGCTAAGATACGCATCACTACGATTCCTCTGTAGTTCAGTCGGTAGAACGGCGGACTGTTAATCCGTATGTCACTGGTTCGAGTCCAGTCAGAGGAGCCAAATTAGAGAAGCCCGCTTAAGGAAACTTAAGCGGGCTTTTTGCATTTGGCTTTTACCAATCAGCCACCGCTCCCTACGGGATAAGTAAAAAGTTCTAACCCAAACGACGTACACAATAATACTTTTGCCCTAATTAAGTTTGATTTTCTGATATATCTTACAGGCCCAGTTTTTAGCAACTATGATCAATAAAGGAACGTTATTATTCGAGGCATCTATGTTTCTTAACTACTTTGCTCTCGCCGTGCTTATTCTGGTATTTCTTATTATATTTTATGGAATTATCATTCTTCACGACATTCCCTACCTGATCGCTAAGTCTCGTAACCATCCCCACGCGGATGCGATACACGTTGCCGGCTGGGTTAGCCTATTTACCCTCCATGTGATTTGGCCTTTTTTATGGATATGGGCGACGTTATATCGCCCGGAACGCGGCTGGGGAATGCAGGGCCAGCAGGACACCGTTACCGAGCTGCAACAGCGCGTCGCAAAACTTGAGCAACAGCTAAACGAGCGTCAAACACCACCGCTGGAGTAATATCATGGATTTACTCATTATTTTGACCTACGTTGCTTTTGCCTGGGCCATATTTAAAATATTTAAAATCCCCATCAATAAATGGACGGTGCCCACCGCAGCGTTAGGGGGTGTCTTTTTAATTAGCGCACTCATCTTATTAATGAATTACAACCATCCTTATACTTTAATGGCGCAAAAAGCAGTCATTGCTATTCCTATTACGCCGCAGGTAACCGGCGTGGTCAGTGAGGTTATCGAAAATCAAAACCGGCTCATAAAAAAAGGTGACGTTCTTTTTAAATTAGACCCGACGCGCTACGAGGCTCGGGTAAAAAGACTCGAAGCAGATTTCATGACCTCGGTACATAACAATCAGGTGCTTAAAGGCCAGTTAGACGAGGCGGTTGCCAATACCACGCGCGTCACCGCCGAGCGCGACCGCTTGTACAAAGATTATCAACGCTACCTGAAAGGAAGCCGCGCAACCGTCAACCCTTTTTCGGAAAGAGATATTGATAACGCCCGGCAGAATTTTCTCGCCCAGGATGCGCTGGTGAAAGGCTCGATTGCCGAACAGTCACAAATCAAAAGCCAGCTGGACAGCGTGATTAACGGCGAACAGTCGCAGATCGTCAGCCTCAGGGCTCAGCTTACCGAAGCGCGCTATAACCTGGAGCAAACGGTGATACGCGCGCCGAGCAACGGCTACGTCACCCAGGTGCTTATTCGGCCGGGCAGCTACGCGGCGGCCTTGCCGCTGCGCCCCGTGATGGTATTTATCCCCGAACAAAAACGACAGATTATCGCCCAGTTCAGACAAAACTCGCTGCTGCGCCTGGAGGCGGGTGACGAAGCGGAAGTGGTCTTTAACGCGCTCCCCGGTCAGGTTTTTCAGGGACATTTAACCCAAATTCTGCCCGTCGTGCCTGGCGGTACCTATCAGGCACAGGGAACGCTACAGTCGCTCAACGTGGTTCCGGGCAGCGATGGCGTGCTGGCAGTCATTGAACTTGCTCCAAACGCCGAGGTAGACGCCCTGCCCGACGGGATATTTGCGCAGGTCGCCGTCTATTCCGACCATTTCAGCCATGTGTCGGTGATGCGCAAGGTGCTGCTGCGCATGACCAGCTGGATGCACTATCTCTATTTAGACCATTAGCGAGTGGCTATCGACGGGTAAAGGCTAATCGTCTTTATCCTGGTTTATGTAACCCACAATGGAAACCGCAAATTAGACGACAAAATCGAAATGCGAACCGTCCGGCAGCGCCACGTCGATACGCAGCTTGCCGCCCGCGGCCTCAACGTAGCGCTTCAACGATGAAAGCTTGATGTCACGCCCCGGCCTTTCCATACCGGCCACGGTGGGCTGTTTAACCCCAAGCGCCTGGGCCATTTCTAACTGCGTTTTCTGCACTCTTTCGCGCAGCTCGGCAAGGCGAATATCAAGCAGCATTTCATCTGCCATCGCCCGCGCGGCGGCGACAACCTGTGGATCTTCTTCTGCAAGATATTCTTCCAACGTAATGGTCATTTCATCACTCCTTAGTTTGTTCAGCCCGCAGATGTGCAGTGTATTCCCTTTCGGCAATGGGAATCATGACCTGGTAGAAGCGTTTTTCGTTTCCGACTTTATTACCCGCACAGAGAAGAATTCCTGTACGCCAGGGATCAAAAGCAAAGAAGGCCCTTAGCGGCTGCCCCTTACTTTGGATTCGCAGCTCTTTTAGATTCCCGTAACGAGATCCCTTGAGCGAATCGGCATAAGGCCTTGAGAGCATTGGCCCGGCCTCTTGCAGCCAAAAGACGCTTGCTAAGACCGAAGCTCTATCAGCTTGATCCAACGAACTCAGCCAGACTTTGAACCTGTCAGTCATTTTAATCGACCACACACAACCTCCCTGCAATATAGGTCAAAAGCTATATAGGTGCAAACCTATAATCGCAGGGTAAAACGCTGCCGCCCGGTTTGCATGTGCGAGTTCAACCAGGCTCGAGGCGGCTTCCAGGATTTATTTCAACGTTGCATCGTGACATTGCCTTCTGCGGCGCGCGCCGCAAATAAAAAAGCCCGCTTAGATTGCGCTAAGCGGGCTTTTACGAGCGGCTAACTATTTACTGCGGCTGGCGATAATCTGCTCGGCCACGTTGCGCGGCGCTTCCGCGTAGTGGTGGAACTCCATGCTGTAGGTTGCGCGGCCCTGCGACATGGATCGCAGCGTTGTCGAGTAGCCGAACATTTCCGAAAGCGGGACGTCCGCGCGGATGATGTGGCTGCCAAAGCGTTCATCCATGCCCTGCACCATGCCGCGTCGGGACGAGAGGTCGCCCATCACGTTACCGGCATACTCTTCCGGAGTTTCCACCTCAACGTGCATTACCGGTTCCAGAATCACCGGGTCGGCGCGCTTCGCCCCTTCCTTGAAGCCAAAGATCGCCGCCATACGGAAGGCCATCTCCGAGGAGTCCACGTCGTGATACGACCCAAAGGTCAGCGTCACCTTAACGTCCACCACCGGATAGCCCGCCAGCACGCCGTTGCCCAGCGCCTCGCGAATCCCCTTCTCAACCGAAGGAATGAACTCGCGCGGTACCACCCCGCCCTTGGTAGCATCTTCAAAAGCAAATCCTTTGCCCGCCTCAAGCGGTTCGAGCGTCAGCACAACGTGGCCGTACTGCCCTTTACCGCCCGACTGGCGCACAAATTTGCCTTCCACCTCTTTCACCGTTTTACGCAACGTTTCGCGGTAGGTAACCTGCGGACGCCCGATATTCGCCTCCACGCCAAACTCGCGCTTCATGCGGTCAACGATGATTTCCAGATGCAGCTCGCCCATGCCGGAAATAATCGTCTGGCCGGACTCTTCGTCGGTATGCAGCCGGAACGACGGATCTTCCGAAGCCAGGCGCTGCAGCGCGATGCCCATACGCTCCTGATCCGCCTTGGTTTTTGGCTCGATGGCGAGCGAAATTACCGGTTCCGGAAACTCCATGCGCTCGAGCATAACCACGGCGTTGGGGTCGCACAGCGTATCGCCGGTCGTCACGTCTTTAAGCCCGACGCAGGCGGCAATGTCGCCCGCCCGCAGCTCGTCCACCTCGTGGCGGTCGTTGGCATGCATCTGCACGATACGCCCGATACGTTCCTTCTTGCCCTTCACCGGGTTGTACACCGAATCGCCTTTTTTAAGCACGCCGGAGTAGACGCGGATAAACGTCAGCTGCCCAACGTACGGATCGGTCATCAGCTTAAACGCCAGCGCGGACAGCGGCTCGCCGTCGTCCGGATGGCGCTCAACGGTTTGCCCCTTCTCATCAATGCCTTTGATGGACGGGATATCCAGCGGCGACGGCATTAGCTCAACGACCGCGTCGAGCATCCGCTGCACGCCTTTATTCTTGAAGGCGCTGCCGCAGAGCACCGGCTGGATCTCACCGGCGACGGTCCGCACGCGCAGGCCAGCGACGATTTCATCTTCGCTAAGCTCGCCCGTTTCGAGATATTTATCCATCAGCGCTTCGTTGGCCTCTGCCGCCGCCGAAACCATTTTCTCACGCCATTTCTGCGCGGTAGAAACCAATTCTTGCGGCACCGGGGCGTAGCTAAACGTCATGCCCTGAGTGGCGTCGTCCCATAAAATGGCGCGCATTTTGATGAGATCCACCACGCCGGTGAAGTGGTCTTCCGCACCAATGGGGATGACGATCGGCACCGGGTTGGCCTTCAGGCGGTCAGTCATCATCTGCACCACGCGGAAGAAGTCTGCCCCCGGGCGGTCCATTTTGTTGACGAACGCGAGGCGCGGCACGTGGTATTTGTTAGCCTGTCGCCACACGGTTTCAGACTGCGGCTGCACGCCGCCCACGGAGTCATAAACCATTACCGCGCCGTCCAGCACGCGCATGGATCGTTCCACCTCAATGGTGAAGTCGACGTGTCCCGGCGTATCGATGATATTGATCCGGTGCGGCTCAAAGCCGTGATCCATGCCGGGCCAGAAGCAGCTCACCGCCGCGGAGGTAATGGTGATCCCGCGCTCCTGCTCCTGCGCCATCCAGTCTGTCGTTGCTGCGCCATCGTGAACTTCACCCAGTTTGTGGCTCATGCCGGTATAAAACAGGATGCGCTCGGTGGTGGTCGTCTTGCCGGCATCGATGTGGGCGGAAATACCAATGTTGCGATAGCGTTCGAGAGGGATGGGTCGGGGCATGATGCGTCCTTAGTCCGTTGACTGTGAGCGGCCGGTATTGGCCGCGTTTGTTTGGTTCGCGATCATCATAGTACAACTGTACGAGTATATTCGAACTATTTTAGCTATAGTTTATGTCGATAGCTGACTTGCCCCCAGACTTTGGCTATATTACCGGGCCGCTACAGCCACCGCCGATACAGGAAGAGTATGATCGCCAATCACCCCGAACGAGAACAAATTCGCCTGGAAAATGTGCTATTTGCGCTCGGCAACCCTTTGCGGCTTGATATCGTCCGAACGCTGGCCGACGGCGGCGAGCAGGCGTGCGGCACGCTGCGCAAGGACGTAGCGAAATCCACCATGACGCACCACTGGCGCGTTTTGCGCGACAGCGGCGTTATCTGGCAGCGCCCGCAGGGGCGAGAGAATCTGATTTCGCTTCGGCAGGAAGATTTGGACGCGCGCTTCCCGGGCCTGCTGGAAACGCTTTTACGGGTGATGCGGGAAGAAGAGTGACACTCCGGCGGGTGGCGCTTCGCTTACCCGCCCTACAAAAGCCAATTCGTAGGTTTGATAAGCGAAGCGCCATCAAACATTCCGCCGGGTAGCACTTCGCTACAGGGCGATATTACTGCCTGCCAGCGTTCCCATCTGGTTATACATCGCGCAGGCTGCGTCAACGATATGCATCGCCAGCGCCGCGCCGCTCCCTTCGCCCAGGCGCATACCCATTTGCAGGTAAGGTTCCAGCTCAAGATGCTGTAGGGCAATCTGTGCGCCCTTCTCGGCCGACAGGTGGGAAGGAATGAGATAATCGCGCACGCCCGGCGCGATGGCGCAGGCGGCCAGCGCCGAGGCGTATGACAGGAAGCCGTCCAGCACCACCGGTAAACCCGCCGCCGCCGCGCCCAGCATGACCCCCGTCATACCGACCAGATCGAAGCCGCCGACTTTTGCCAGCACGTCGATACCGTCTTTGTCATCCGGCTGGTTTACCTCTAACGCCTGGCGTACCACGGCGACCTTGTGGGCCATTTTGTCGCTCGGCAGATTCGCGCCCATGCCCACCGTTTCCAGCGGATCGCTATGGGTAAACACGCTGACCATCGCCGCCGCAGGCGTGGTATTCGCCATTCCCAGCTCGCCGACGCCGAATAGCTTCACGCCTTCCGCCGCTTTTGCCAGGGTGAGCTTTGCCGTTGCCAGAAGCAGATCTTCAGCCTGCTGGCGGCCCATCGCCGGGCCGTGGGCGATATTGCCGCAGCCGCGCGCCACCTTCATGTTCAGCACGCCGGGCAGCGGCTCGCAGTCCACGCCAACGTCGACAACCGTCACCTCGGCGCCCGCAAGCGCGCCCAGCACGCACACGCCCGTATTGTGGCGAGTCATATTCATGGTCTGAATCGCCGTCACCACCTGCGGCGCAACCGCCACGCCTTCAGCATAGACGCCGTGGTCGGCGCACATCACCAGAATGGCCTTACGCGCGGTGTCCAGGCCGTCTTTCATCCCCGGCATGCCCGCCAGCTGCACGGCCAGGGATTCGAGCCGCCCGAGGCTGCCCTGCGGTTTTAACAGACCGTCGATGTGCTGCTGCGCGCCCGCCATTGCCTTGCCGTCGAGCGGGGCAATGGCCGCCAGCAGTGAAGCCAGTGTTTGCATCTTTTTATTCTCTGAGTGTTGGGCTGACGCTACAGGAGCGCCAGCAGGAAAATCACTTCGCCAAGCTCGATAGCCGCGCCCAGCGTGTCGCCGGTGTGCCCGCCGAGCGTGCGTTTAATCGCCCAGGCGAAGGCCATAATCGCCGCCAGGGTTATCACGAAGGCGAAAAGACCGCTCGCCGGAACCAGCAGGAACGAGAGCACCGCCCCGCCCGCAAGCGTAATGGCGGCCTGCCTGCCGCTCACCTTGCCGATAAACAGGTTGCCAAGGCCGTTTTCACGGGCGTATTTCTGCTTGTACATCAGCAGCACGCTGGCGGTGCGCCCCGCAACGGAAGCGGCGGCCAGCACGGCAATCATATTGTTGTCGCGCAGGGCAAGCTCGCTGACCGCCAGCACCTTCGCCACCAGCACAAATATTAGCGCCAGCCCGCCGTGCGTCCCCAGGCGGCTGTCGCGCATGATTTCCAGCATGCGTTCACGGATGCGCGCCGAGAAAATACCGTCGCAGGTATCCGCCAGCCCGTCGAGATGGAAGCCGCCGGTCAGAAGCGCGAGCGCGAGCACGTAGCCCAGCGCCGCCAGCGGCAGGCCGCACCAGGGTTGCAGCACGACGAACACCAGCCCGGCGATAGCGCCCAACAGCAGGCCGACAAAGGGAAAGGTGATAATGCCGCGCACGTACTGGTCCGGCTCCAGCCCCTGGGACCAGCGCCCCGGCACCGGCAGGCGGCTCATGAACTGTAGCGTGGCGAAGTACAAACGAAAGATCATTTTATTTTCACTCCAATACCCGAAACCACCAGCCAAACCTCCTGCGCCTCGCGCGCGAGGCGTTGATTCACGCGCCCGGCAATATCCCGAAAATGCCGCGCCAGGCGGTTCTCCGGCACAATACCCATCCCCACCTCGTTGGTGACGAGATACACCGGGGCCGGGCAGGCTTTACAGGCCGCGATGAGCAGGTCGATCTGCTGATTCACCCGCTGTTCGATTGACGCAAAATCCCATTCTTCCTCCGGCGCGCTGCCTGCCGCGTCAAACATCAGGTTGGTGATGAGCGTGGTGATGCACTCCAGCAGCACCGCCTCCTGCGGATCTTTATCGGCACCGATAACGCCGTTCAAATCGCGATATTGCTCGAGGGTACGCCAGTGCGCGGGGCGGGAGTCCCGGTGATGCCGAACCCGCTCGGCCATTTCATCGTCAAATATTTTCGAAGTGGCGATGTACAGCACGCGCTCGCTGGAGGAGGCCAGCCGCTCGGCATGGCTGCTTTTGCCGCTGCGCGCGCCGCCGGTGATCAAATACATGGTGGCTCCTGATGTTCCTGCATAATCCGGTAGATGCGTTCGATGTCGATATGCTCGCGCATGGCGTGGGCCAGCATGTCGAACTGCTCAAGCTTGTGCCGACGGTAGTCAAACGGCTCGCCGTCCCACGCCGCGAGATCTTTACGCTCGCGCAGGCCGTTCAGCAGCGAGCGGGTAAACGCGCCGTTATCGAACACGCCGTGCAGGTAGGTGCCCAGCACGCTGCCGTCCGCGTTGACCGCGCCGTCTTCGCTATCGTAAGGCCGCGTGTTGCATTCGCTGAGGCGGGCAAAGGGCGAGGCGCGCAGGCCGCGCTGCGTTTCGCCCATGTGGATTTCGTAGCCTTCGAGGCGTTGATCCGAGCTGCCACTGAAGATCCCCGGCAGCGTCGGCAGGGTTTTGCCCACCACGCGGGTGGTGGTTTTCAGACTGGCGAAGCGGGTGACAACGTCGAGCAGGCCGATGCCCGGCATGTCGTCCAGCCCGGACTCCACCGCGTCGAAAATATGCTGGCCCAGCATCTGGTAGCCGCCACAGATGCCCATCACCGCCCCGCCCGCCTGATGATGCTCCAGCAGCGCCTTCTCCAGCCCTTTTTCCCTCAGCCAGTGCAGATCGCTCAGCGTATTTTTGCTGCCCGGCAGAATCACCAGGTCGCAGCCGCTCAGCTCGTGCGGCTGGCTGACGTAGCGCAGGCGCACGTCCGGCTGGGCGGCCAGCGCGTTAAAGTCGGTGAAGTTGGACATGTAGGGCAGCTGAATAACCGCAATTTCGATATCTTTTGGCGTGGCCGCGTCGTATTTGCCACGGTCGAGCACCACGCTGTCCTCGTCTTCCAGGTCCAGCTTCAGCCACGGCATGACGCCCAGCACCGGCACGCCGGTCAGCGCTTCAATCTGCTCGATGCCCGAATAAAGCAGCGCCTTATCGCCGCGAAACTTGTTGATGATGACGCCTTTCACGCGCCATTTTTCATGCTCCAGCAGCAGCGCGATGGTGCCGTAAATCGCGGCGAACACGCCGCCACGGTCGATATCAGCCACCAGAATCACCGGGCATTCGGCAAGCTCGGCCATGCCCATATTGACGATATCGCGGTCGCGCAGGTTGATTTCTGCAGGGCTGCCCGCGCCTTCCAGCACCATCACGTCGTATTCAGCCGCCAGGCTGCGATAAACCGCCTTGATCTGGCCGCGCAGCTGGGGTTTATAGTTGTGATAGGTCACCGCGTCCATATTGGTGGCGACTTTGCCCATCAGCACCACCTGCGCCTTACAGTCGCTGGTCGGCTTGAGCAGCACGGGGTTCATGCGCACGTCCGGCGCAATGCCTGCGGCCTCGGCCTGGAATATCTGCGCGCGCCCCATCTCTTTGCCGTCGGGCGTGATGCCCGAGTTGAGCGCCATGTTCTGGGACTTAAACGGCGCGGCGCGCAGGCCGTCCTGCATGAAGATGCGGCACAGCCCCGCCGTCAGCACGCTTTTGCCCACGTCCGAAGCGGTTCCCTGAATCATAATGGCCTGGGCCATACTCTCTCCCGTACAAAAAAAAACCCTGTCAGCATGACGCTTACAGGGTATCAGGAACATCGCAGTATTCATCAGTTTGATGGTACTGAGAGGCAAGCTGCTGCCGGGTTTATTCTGGCTTCAGTTCGCCCATCGCTTTGAGCTTTTTAGAGATGTCGCGACGTTCTTTGGACAGCTCGGCGTTTTTGATGATGTAGTCATCAACGCGGTCTTCGTAGTCGGTCTTCATGCTGGCAATGATGCCCTGAATCGCTTCGATGCTCATGCCCGGCTTGATGTAGTCGCTCAGGTTGTCGAGCAGCAGAACACGTTTTGAGTTATCGCGGATTTTTTTCTCAACGTCCTGGATTTCACGTTGCAGCTTGTTCTTACGACGGAACAGACGCACAAACTCCAGAACGTCCTGGAATGAAGGCTTAGTATTTTCCATTTTTACACCCCTACTTATTTCATACTCGGATTCGTTAAGGCAACCGCCATAAGGCGTACCATAAAGGTAGCGGCTGCCGTTGACAATAATTTATCAGTGACTTGCCCTATCTTACCCTCAATTGCTGCTGAATCGAAACCAGCATTGCAAAAGCTGGGCTCTCGCGCATTACTTACGCAGCGCGCGACAGATAAGCTGCGACAGCAATTCAAGCTGCCGCGCCAGTTCCAGGCTAAGCCAGACATAACCGTGAATCGGCGTTTCCTGAAGCGTACCGCCCTGCCCTTCCTGCATCAGCTGACGCAGTTCGCTGACAATTTCATTGAGCTTTTCGGTATTGGCAGAGATGGGGGACGGATTGCCCTCCTGCAAGGCCCGCGCTATCGCGCCGAGGGTTTTATGCGTCATCTGCTGAGTGTCGCGCAGGGTGCGCGCGTTGATCATCAGGAAATGGCTGGCCCGCGACGCCCAGTAGGCGTTGATTTGCAGCTCCAGGGTACAGACCATATTGCGACTCACTTTCTGAATCGCTTCGAAAATCGATTTCTGAATGTGGGTTTCTTTGCTGCTCGGCCCGATCAGCGCGCGCATTTTTACCACGTCGTTCAAAATCGCGTTCAGCGGTTTTTCTAAGCGCGGGCGCTCCAGCAGGTTCGGCGAGAACCCGGCGTTGTAGATGCGGCTAAACGCGGAGACAAAGTTCGCCATCTGGATGCGCCAGTGGATGAACGCCCGTTGAGGATAGATGCTGGTGAACAGCATCGCCAACAGCGAGCCGAAAATCACGTCGCCGCTGCGCCACAGCGCAATTTCCATGTCGCCCGCCGGTGCGCCGACGACGACGGAAAGCGTGATACCGATAAGCAACGCCTGGTAAGGACGTTTACCGAGGGCCAGAAAGCCGCACAGGAACATGGCGACGGCACACCAGATCAGCATTAAGGGCAACGAATAAAGCTCAAGCTTCAGCGCCACAAGGCCAAGCGCTGCCCCAAAGATCGTGCCGCCGATGCGCTCGAACGCGCGGGGAACCACGTTGCCCCAAAACGAGATCGGCCCCATCACCACCACAAGGGTAATCAGCGGCCAGGTGCCTTCCGGGATGTTAAGCATGCGGACAAGCAGAAACGTCAGAATAAACGCCAGCGCGATGCGGATCCCATGTACCGTGCGGTAGTGGCGATAAACTCGCATTTCTAAAGGACTAAGGGATTTGTCGGGGCGCACACCCGTCTCCTGAAACCAAAAGCGCGATTGTATCAGACTAATAGCCAACACCCGAAAACCGAGATTTCCGGGTATTTGGTATAGATCAATACAGCGAACAATTTAGCCGTTGCAATTTATAGGAAGGTATTAACGCTTACTGGCAACCGGCACATACATATCAATTTCCCAGACGCCGCTTTCGGAGCCGTCGTTGAGGTAATGCTCGAAGCAGGCTTTGCCGGTCATCTGAAAACGACTGTCGCCCACCAGCTTTTCAAAGAAATCATTCCAGGGTTTGGCAAAATCATTGTTATCAACCGTTGCCCGGGCAACGGCATATTCGCCGCCTTCGATGTGCGTGATCATGACGCCTTCGCTGTTTTCCGGTATGACGAAATCCTCCGGCACGCTAAGTACCGTGTCACATCTGAGCTTTTCAGGCGGAATCTCGTCGGGGTTGTCGTAATAGACCGCCAGCCACTCGTTACCGGCAAGATTCTGCGATTTGACCCACAGCGCCAGCTGTTTAAAACCCTGCTGAACGGTCTGCTCCCAAGGGCCAACCATATGGAAACCGGCGACTTTACGACCCGGAACCTGTTGAACGTTGAATTCCATGCATCCTCCAGAGAAGTTAATATACTGTATATCTATACACTACATTACAGAAGTGTCGCCGCTCCCGCGAGTCCAGGATGATTATTTTGCGAGCAGGATCGACTTTTAGTTTAGGCAAAAAAAACGAGAGAGGATCGCTCCTCTCCCGTTATTCCTTCTCAGGGAATTCAGAGTTTTTGATGCAGGTAATCGCTAAAGCGCGACAGCATGCCGCCCTTCTTCACGTCGCCGAGCGCCACCAGCGGCCAGTGGGCGATGAGCTTGTCACGATCGTAGAGCTGGATTTCACCAACGCGCTGGTTTGCCGCCAGCGGCGCTTCCATATCCTCACGATCGAGCATGTATTTGGCTTTGATATTCGGGACTTCGGCCTTTGGCAGCGCCATAAATACGTCCTGGTTGGTGCCGACCTCAAAGGTGTCCGTGTCGCCATACCAGACGTGCTCCGCGCCTATTTTTCTGCCTTTATGCAGGATTTGCACGGTGTCGAAATTATCCTGGCCCCAGTGCAACAGCTTGCGGGCCTGGTCCTCACGGCCCTTCGGGCTTTCTGCCCCCATCACCACGGCGATAAGGCGACGCTTGCCGACCACGCTTGAGGCAATCAGGTTAAAGCCTGCGCCGGAGGTGTGGCCGGTTTTCAGGCCGTCGACGTTGAGGTTTTTATCCCACAGCAGGCCGTTGCGGTTCTGCTGGGTGATACCGTTCCACGTCAGGCTGCGCTCGCTGTACATGTGGTAGAACTCCGGCTCGCCGTGAATGATGGCGCGCGACAACACTGCCAGATCGTAGGCCGAGCTATGCTGGCCCGGCGCGTCCAGGCCGTGAACGGTTTCAAAGTGGGTGTCGCGCAGGCCCAGCTGCGACACGTATTTGTTCATCATAGCGACAAACTGCGGCTCGCCGCCCGCTACGTGGTCGGCCAGCGCCACGCAGGCATCGTTACCGGAATCGATGATCAGGCCACGGCTCAGATCGCGCACGGTCAGCCTGTCGCCCGGTTTTAAAAACATCAGCGATGAGCCGTTAAACACCGGGTTGCCCTTCGCCCAGGCGTCGGTACCCACGGTCACGATATCGTCGGCGCTGATGCGCTTGCTGTCGATGGCGCGGTCAACGACGTAGCCGGTCATCAGTTTGGTGAGGCTCGCCGGGTTGCGTTGCACATGCTCATTTTGCGCGGTCAGTATCTGCCCGGTGGTGTAGTCCATCAATACCCATGAACCGGCCTGAATCGGTGGCGGAGGCGGGACGTTGACGAAAGTATCGTCAGCAAACGCGGACTGAGCAGCAAATGATATGAGCGAAAAAACAACAAACTGGCGGATCTTCAACGATATATCCTCAACAACATTAATTTCAGCCGCTCGTTTTACTGGATTTAACATTTTTTTTCGCGCCTAAATTGAAAGCGGATATGACTTAAGTCCATTTTTAAGCCGTGGCTGAACGGGTTGACCTGCCCGGACGTGCGTCAGAGAATGGTATTAATCCTCAAAGGTTTGCCTTTATCCGCTACACTAGCGGATCGCGATGACCGCCACGGCGAAGCCAGCAAAATGGACAGTTTTATACGATGAAAAATGACGCTCAGCAGCCCACGTTCCTCTTCCACGATTACGAAACCTTCGGCAAGAGCCCGTCGCTAGACCGCCCGGCGCAGTTCGCCGCCATCCGCACCGACGACCAGTTCAACGTTATCGGCGAGCCGGAAGTGTTCTACTGCAAGCCCGCGGACGACTATCTGCCGCAGCCGGAAGCGGTGATGATTACCGGCATTACGCCGCAGGTGGCGCTTGCGCGCGGCGAAAACGAAGCCGATTTTGCCAAACGTATCCACGCTATTTTTACCGTGCCGAGAACCTGCGTGGTGGGCTACAACAACGTGCGCTTCGACGACGAGGTGACGCGCAATATTTTCTATCGCAACTTCTACGATCCCTACGCCTGGAGCTGGCAGTACGATAACTCCCGCTGGGATCTGCTGGACGTGATGCGCGCCTGCTATGCGCTGCGCCCGGAGGGGATCGTCTGGCCGGAAAACGAAGACGGCCTGCCAAGCTTCCGCCTTGAGCATCTCACTAAGGCCAACGGCATTGAGCACGCGAACGCGCACGACGCCATGTCGGACGTCTACGCCACCATCGCGATGGCGCAGCTGGTGAAGACGCGCCAGCCGCGCCTGTTTGAATATCTTTACAGCCACCGTTCAAAACAGAAGCTCACCACGCTGATTGACGTCCCGCAGATGAAGCCGCTGGTGCACGTGTCGGGTATGTTCGGCGCATGGCGCGGCAACACCAGCTGGATTGCGCCGCTCGCCTGGCATCCGGAAAACCGCAACGCGGTCATTATGGTCGATCTCGCCGGGGACATTTCGCCGCTGCTGGAGCTGGACGCAGATGCGCTGCGCGAACGCCTGTATACGCCGAAGAATGCGCTCGGTGACGCGGCGGCGGTGCCGATTAAACTCGTTCATCTCAATAAGTGCCCGGTGCTCGCCGTTGCCAACACGCTGCGCCCGGAAGACGCGGAGCGTTTAGGGATTGACCGCCAGCGGTGCCTGGAGAATCTGAAACTGCTGCGCGAGCATCCCGGCGTGCGTGAAAAAGCGGTGGCGATTTTTGCCGAAGCGGAGCCGTTTGTGCCGTCGGACAACGTAGACGCGCAGCTATACAACGGTTTCTTCAGCGATGCCGACCGCGCCGCAATGCGCATCGTGCTGCAAACCGAGCCGCAGAACCTTCCGGCGCTGGATATTTCCTTCGTCGATAAGCGCATTGAGAAGCTGCTGTTTAACTACCGGGCGCGCAATTTCCCCGGCACGCTGGATGAGGCCGAGCAGCAGCGCTGGCTGGCGCACCGCCAGGAAGTGCTTTCGCAGGACGCGTTGCAGGCCTACGCGCTGGAGCTGGAGGCGCTTTATAACCAGCACGAAGGGGATAAAGAGAAGACGGCGCTGCTTAAGGCTTTGTTTGAATATGCGAAGTTTTTGGTTGGGTAAGTTTGCGGCGATGAGGTGAAGGCAATATCGGATGGCGGTTCGCTTGTCCGGCCTACAAATGCGAGTCAAAAAAAAGCCCTCTTTCGAGGGCTTTTTCATGGATATTCGTATTAAGCGATATCTTCGTTGTACTGCGGAACCGGGTTGCGGAAGCTGCGGGTTACGCAGGCGACGTACACCAGACCGATACCCGCCCAAATCAGACCCAGAATCATCGAGCTTTCTTCCAGGTTGATCCACAGCGCGCCTACGGTCAGCGCGCCACAAATCGGCAGCACCAGGTAGTTGATGTGCTCTTTAAGCGTCTTGTTGCGCTTCTCACGGATCCAGAACTGCGAGATAACCGACAGGTTAACGAAGGTAAAGGCGACCAGCGCACCGAAGTTAATCAGCGCCGTGGCGGTTACCAGGTCAAAGTCGATAGCCATCAGCGCGATTGCACCAACCAGCAACACGTTAAACGCCGGGGTACGCCATTTCGGATGGATATAGCCGAAGAAGCGGTTCGGGAACACGCCGTCACGACCCATCACGTACATCAGGCGGGATACGCCGGTGTGCGCCGCCATACCGGAAGCCAGAACGGTAATGGTGGAGAAGATCAGCGCGCCAACCTGGAAGGCTTTACCCGCCACGTACAGCATGATTTCCGGCTGGGACGCGTCAGGATCTTTGAAGCGTGAAATGTCCGGGAAATAAAGCTGCAGGAAGTAGGTCGACACGATGAAGATCAGGCCGCCAATCAGCGCGGTCAGGAAGATAGCACGCGGAATCACACGCTCTGCGTCTTTGGTTTCTTCCGACAGGTTGCTGATGCCGTCAAAGCCGGTAAAGGAGAAGCACAGGATGGTCGCACCGGTAATCATCGGCACCACGTGAGCGTTCTCAGACCAGAAAGGCTTGCTGCTGCTAAGCGTAGCGGCGCCTTCGCCGCCGGCAATACCGGAAACGACCATGCCCATAATCACGGCAATCAGGACGATTTGCATCACTACGATGACGCTGTTGAAGTTCGCCACGGTCTTCACGCTGCGCAGGTTGGAGACTGTCATAAAGCCAACCAGCACGATAACGAAGATCCACGACGGAATTTCAGGCACCAACGCTTCAAAATAGATTTTCGCCAGCAGAATGTTGATCATCGGCGCGAACAGGTAGTCGAGCAGCGATGACCAGCCAACCATAAACCCAATGAACGGGTTGAAGGATTTCTGGGCGTAGGTATAGGCTGAGCCTGCAGATGGGAAGCGTTTTACCAGCTTTCCATAGCTCAACGCGGTGAACAGAATGGCCACCAGCGCGAAGGCGTATGCTGTCGGAACATGACCGTCGGTCAGGCCGGAAACAATGCCGAAAGTATCAAACAAGGTCATAGGCTGCATGTAGGCGAGGCCCATCATGACAACCGGAACCAGCGTCAGAGTTTTACGCAACCCTGGGCGTGAATTTGCACCTGCGGTGACGTTAAGCGACATGGTGGATTCCCCAAACGGCGAATGCCTGCGCAAAAGCAAAAAGCTGCCCCATCTTGTTTTCCTCGGCGACACGACTGTCGTTTTTTAAAAGCTAGTATCTATCCGGTACGAAGCCCGGCCTCTTGGGTTTTTTGGCGTATGCCTGTTTGACTGCTAAGACTCAATGCAAAAAAATAACCGACGCGTTTAACGTCGGTTTTTTTATCTCATTTTGAGAGGCGCGTATTTTGCACCATTTCGAGGCTGGATGACAAGATGTTGAGGCCTTGATTAATAATTTCTTTTTCGGCGGTTAATGGCACCAAAAATCTGATCACATTCCCGCGCACGCCACAGGACAAAAGAACCAGCCCCTGTCGGCCTGCCTCCTGCACCAGCGCTGAGGTTAGCTCCTTATCGGGACGGTGGCTGTCGCGCCCTTCTACCAGCTCGATGGCGATCATTGCGCCGTGTCCGCGCACGTCGCCAATACAGTCGAATTTCTCGGCTAATTCCTGCAGGCGGGAGGTGATTTGCAAGCCGATTTCCTGGGCGCGCTGGTTAAGCCGTTCTTTCTCGATGATATCGGTTACCGCCAACGCCGCCGCGATAGCGACCGGCGACCCGGCGTAGGTACCGCCAAGACCGCCCGGCAGCGCCTTATCGAACAGCGATTTCTTGCCGACCAGCGCCGAAAGCGGGAAGCCGCCCGCCAGGCTCTTCGCCATGGTAATCAGATCGGGTTCGACATCGCTGTGCTCGATGGCGAAAGTCTTGCCGGTGCGGCAGAAGCCGCTTTGAATTTCATCGGCAATCAGCACGATACCGTGCTTATCGCACAGCGCGCGCAGCTGCTTCATAAACTGCGGTGACGCGGCGTAGAAGCCGCCCTCCCCCTGCACCGGCTCGATAATAATTGCGGCGACTTCATCCGGGGAAACGTCGGCGGCAAAAATGCCGGCCAGCGAGGCGAGCGCCTGGGTATCAGAAACGCCAAGATAGGCCGCCGGATAAGGCGCGTGGTAGATACCCGCCGGGAACGGGCCGTAGCCTTTTTTATACGGCTGCACCTTGCCGGTCAGCGCCATGCCTAACAGGGTGCGGCCATGGAATGCACCACGAAACGCAATCACCGCCGAGCGCCCTGTCGCAATGCGCGCGACTTTAATCGCGTTTTCAACGGCTTCGGCTCCGGTGGTCAAAAAGAGCGTCTGGCAGGGTTCGCCGATCGGCACCAGCTTGTTCAGGCGTTCCGCAAGTTCGATGTAATTGCCGTAGGGCGTGACCTGGAAACAGGGATGGGTGAAGTGCTCAAGCTGCTGGCGAACCGCCTCGATAACCGCGGGATGGTTGTGTCCGGTATTCAGCACGGCAATACCTGAGGCAAAATCAATATAGCGCTTGCCTTCGACATCCCACAGCTCGGCGTTTTTCGCTTTCTCTATATAGACGGGCAGCGAGTTCCCGACGCCGTGCGGAACCGCCTGCTCGCGCCGCGACTGCCATTGTTGATTGGTTTGCTTCATACGAACTCCTTGCGCACAAAAAACCTCTGCAAAACAACGCGGAGGAGAAGATTTAAACGCGAAGACATATTCAGAAGAAATATCGATCCAATTTAACAATAGTTGTGCGCCCAGGGGTCTGCCACTCACCCGGAAGTATTATTTCGCGGCGGGCCGTAGACGTTGGCAATTTCCGGACTGGCAACGATTTGCTCCCGCCACCATTCGCTTGCAAGCCCGGCGGTCTGCTCGTTCCAGCCGATCCACACCGGCACAAAAGGCACGTGTGAAACGACCTGCTTTTCGACCAGCACGCCGGTTTCGATAAAGCGCTGGGCCATGTAGCGCGGCATGTAGCCGCAGCCGATGCCGCTGATCTGCAGCTCCAGCTTGGTTTTAAAATCAAAAACGGTGATGGCTTCCTGATCCTCCAGCAGGTGCATGGCGCGCGACGGTTCGAGGCGGGACGTATCGCCGACCACCACGGCGCGGCTGCGCTTAATTACGCGGCGGGTTAACGGCTCTTCGGCATCGGCTAAAGGATGATGCGGGGCGACGACAAAAATAATTTCAAGCTGACCAAGCAGCGTGAAGCCGAAGCCGCTCAGCGACGGCGGGTCGCTCATCGCCCCGACGATGATATCCGCCCGCCCCTCGGTCAGCGCTTCCCAGGAGCCGCCCAGCACGCCGTTAATAAACTTCAGGCGCGTCACGCTGTAGCTTTTATAAAAAGCCTCGATGAGCGGGGTAAGCAGCGAAAACGGAAACGAATCGTCAACGCCAATCACCAGTTCGTTTTCCCACCCCTGGTGAAGTTTGATGGCCTGCTGTTCAAGTTCGCGTACGGTATGCAGCACTTCGCGTCCTTTTTCCAGAAGAAGCTGGCCCGTTCGCGTAAATCTTGCGCGGTGCCCGCTGCGGTCGAGGATCTGAATGTTAAGGTCGCTTTCGAGTTTTTGAACGGTGTAGCTAAGCGCGGAAGGCGTTTTAAAGAGCTTTGTTGCCGCCGCAGCAAAGCTCCCTTCTTTATCGAGGGTATCGAGGATAATCAGCACGTCCAGCAATGGTTTCATTCTCGCCCCCAGGGGTAACGAGCAATGCCACCCGCTGCGCTACTGCATGGGCATCACTAGCGGATTTGGATACTGGTATTCAAAGCCTAATTCATTGCAAATTTTGCTGCCGTCCACCAGCTTCCCGTGGCCCGGACGTTCCTGTGGGCGAAAAGCGGGCGGCGTTAAGTCAAGCTGCCGCGCCATCTGGGAATAGAACTCTTCTCGCGATGGATGAACGGGCGCACATAAATTATAGATGCGTCCGCCCTTCGGAGCCTGCAACAACAGCGTAATTGCTGAAATGACGTCTTCAAGATGGACAAGATTGACGCCGTGACCGCCGTTGGCGACGTCGGCCTTACCGGCAAGAAAGCGCCCGGGATGGCGTTCCGGCCCGACAAGCCCCGCCAGACGCAGGATATCAACGGAGGTGCCGGGTAAATCATGCAGCCACAGTTCAAGCTCTTTCAGCACGCGCCCGCTGGCGGTGACCGGCGCAAGCGCCGAGCTTTCTTTCACCGTGCCTTCGGCTTCGCCATAGACGGAGGTCGAGCTGGTAAAGACGATGCGCGGCACCTGATACGCGAGCGCGCTGTCGACAATTTCCTGCACCGCCTGAAGGTAAAAATCGTCCCCTTCGCCGGTTCGGCGGGCGGGAAGCGTGATAATCAGCGCGTCGACGTTTAGCAGTTCGTCGAGATCGTCGCTGTCACACACGAGTTCCGGCGTCAGCTCAAGCTGATAGCCGTCAATGCCGCACATGCGGGCTGCTTCAACGCCGTCGAGCGTAGTTTTGCTTCCTGTCACCTGCCAGCCCCGCGCTGATAATGACAGCGCGAGCGGCATGCCCAACCATCCCAACCCGACAATCGCAACCTTTTTCATGCCTTCTCTCCTGAGCCGCAGCATTTTGTTCTGCGCTGGTTTCACTAGCCTACCTTAAGGCTACGCCACGATGGACGAACTGACAATTAGCGCGGCTAAACAGAATATTAACTGCTGCGGAAAAAAGCCCTTGCGCTTAACGTCGTATCTGGTTTAGGTTAATTGCACACCATGAATAATCATTCATACGAGAATTTTATGACACGCGTTCAGACTGCAAGCCACCATCATCACCATCATCCTGACTAGTCTTTCAGGCGATGTGTGCTGGGAGACGAAAAGATCTTCCAGAGGTGCATGAACGTGTGAAAAAGCCCCCGGAAGATTTCTTCCGGGGGCTTTTTTTTGGACGTCAGACAGGAATTGATAAGGGGTACCGCCAAATGTTAGACAACAACCGTTTACGCATAGCTATTCAGAAATCAGGCCGTTTAAGCGATGATTCACGCGAATTACTGGCCCGCTGTGGCATAAAAATCAACCTGCACACCCAGCGCCTGATAGCCCTGGCGGAGAACATGCCGATTGATATTCTGCGCGTGCGTGACGACGACATTCCGGGCCTGGTCATGGACGGCGTGGTGGACCTCGGGATTATCGGCGAAAACGTGCTGGAAGAAGAGCTGCTAAACCGCCGCGCGCAGGGCGAAGACCCGCGCTACTTCACCCTGCGTCGCCTCGATTTCGGCGGCTGCCGTTTTTCCCTGGCTATTTCCGTTGACGATCCGTGGGACGGCCCGGCTTCCCTGAACAATAAACGTATCGCCACCTCGTATCCGCACATCCTCAAGCGCTACCTCGACAGTAAAGGCGTGCAGTTCAAATCCTGCCTGCTGAACGGTTCCGTTGAGGTTGCACCGCGCGCGGGCCTCGCCGACGCGATTTGTGACCTGGTTTCCACCGGCGCGACGCTTGAAGCCAACGGCCTGCGCGAAGTCGAGGTGATTTACCGCTCTAAAGCCTGCCTCATCCAGCGCGACGGCGAGATGCCGAAGGCAAAACAGCAGCTTATCGACAGGCTGATGACCCGCATCCAGGGCGTTATTCAGGCGCGCGAATCCAAGTACATCATGCTGCACGCGCCGAGCGAGCGTCTGGACGAAATTGTCTCTCTGCTGCCGGGTGCGGAACGCCCAACTATTTTGCCGCTGGCGGGCGACCAGCAGCGCGTCGCCATGCACATGGTGAGCAGCGAAACCCTGTTCTGGGAAACGATGGAAAAGCTGAAGGCGCTGGGTGCCAGCTCCATTCTGGTGCTGCCGATTGAGAAGATGATGGAGTAAGCCAATGTCGAACTTCAACACGCGAATTTTCTGGAACGACTGCGACGAGGCCACACAGGATGCGCTCCTGATGCGCCCGGCTATCACCGCGTCGGAAAGCATCACGCGCACCGTGGCCGACATTATTAACAGCGTAAAAGCCAACGGCGACGCGGCGCTTCGTGAATACAGCGCCAAATTTGATAAGGCTGAAGTTCAGCAGCTCGAGGTGAGCGACGAAGAGATTTCCGCAGCGGTTGCCCGCCTCGGGACGGATATAAAAGAAGCAATGGCGGTTGCCGTTGCCAACATCGAGAAATTCCACGTAGCGCAGCAGCTTGCCGCGGTAGACGTGGAAACCATGCCGGGCGTGCGCTGCCAGCAGGTGACCCGCCCGGTTGCCTCCGTCGGCCTTTATATTCCCGGCGGTTCGGCACCGCTGTTTTCCACCGTGCTGATGCTCGCCACGCCCGCCCGCATCGCCGGCTGTAAGAAAGTCGTGCTTTGCTCGCCGCCGCCGATTGCCGACGAGATACTTTACGCGGCGCGGCTTTGCGGCGTGCAGAAGGTGTTTCAGGTTGGTGGCGCGCAGGCCATCGCCGCGCTGGCGCTGGGCACCGACAGCATTCCTAAAGTGGATAAAATCTTCGGGCCGGGTAACGCCTTCGTGACAGAAGCGAAACGCCAGGTGAGCCAGCGCCTGGACGGAGCGGCCATCGACATGCCGGCCGGTCCTTCCGAAGTGCTGGTGATCGCCGATAGCGGCGCTACCCCTGATTTTGTCGCCTCCGACCTGCTTTCCCAGGCCGAGCACGGGCCGGATTCCCAGGTGATTTTGCTCACGCCCGATGCCGAAATGGCGCAGGCCGTAGCGGAAGCCGTGGAACGCCAGCTGGCGGAATTACCGCGCGCAGAAACGGCCCGCAAAGCGCTGGAAAGCAGCCGCCTGATCGTCGCCCGCGATCTGGCGCAGTGCATTGAGATTTCCAATCGCTACGGCCCGGAACACCTGATTATCCAGACCCGCAACGCCCGCGAGCTGGTGGACAGCATCACCAGCGCCGGTTCGGTATTTTTGGGCGACTGGTCTCCGGAATCCGCCGGAGATTATGCGTCCGGCACCAACCACGTGCTGCCAACCTATGGCTACACGTCCACCTGTTCAAGCCTTGGGCTGGCGGATTTCCAGAAGCGCATGACGGTTCAGGAACTCACCCCGCAGGGCTTCGCGAGCCTTGCCAAAACCATTGAAACGCTGGCCGCCGCCGAGCTGCTTGACGCCCACAAAAACGCCGTTACCCTGCGCGTTGCCGCGCTAAAGGAGCAAGCATGAGCATTGAAGAGTTAGCCCGCGACAACGTTCGCGCCCTGACCCCTTACCAGTCGGCGCGCCGCCTGGGCGGCAATGGCGACGTGTGGCTGAATGCCAACGAATATCCCACCGCCGTTGAGTTCGAACTCACCCAGCAGACGCTGAACCGCTACCCGGAGTGCCAGCCGAAGCGGGTAATCGAACGTTACGCGGCCTACGCGGGCGTGAAGCCGGAGCAGGTGCTGGTCAGCCGCGGCGCGGATGAAGGTATCGAACTGCTGATCCGCGCCTTCTGCGAGCCGGGCAAAGACGCGGTGCTTTACTGCCCGCCGACCTACGGCATGTACAGCGTTAGCGCGGAAGCCTTCGGCGTTGAGTACCGCACCGTACAAACGCTGGACAACTGGCAGCTCGACCTGCCGGGCATTGCGGAAAATATTGACGGCGTGAAGGTGATTTACGTCTGTAGCCCAAACAATCCGACCGGCCAGCTCATCAATCCGCAGGATCTGCGCGTGCTGCTGGAGATGGCGCGCGGCAAGGCGCTGGTGGTGGCGGATGAAGCCTATATCGAGTTTTGCCCGCAGGCGACCCTTGCAGGCTGGCTGGAAGAATACCCTCACCTCGTCATTCTGCGCACCCTGTCGAAGGCTTTCGCGCTTGCCGGCCTGCGCTGCGGATTTACGTTAGCAAATGAAGAAGTTATCAATCTGCTGATGAAGGTGATTGCGCCCTATCCGCTGTCCACGCCGGTTGCCGACATTGCGGCGCAGGCGCTTAGCCCGCAGGGAATCAACGCGATGCGCGAGCGGGTGGCGGAAATAGTCGCTAATCGCCAGTATCTGATTAGCGAGCTAAAAGATGTCGCCTGCGTGGAAACGGTTTTTGAATCCGAGACCAACTACGTGCTGGCGAGAATCACCGCCTCAAGCGCGGTGTTTAAATCTCTGTGGGATCGGGGCATTATCCTGCGTGACCAGAATAAACAACCATCGTTAAGCGGCTGCCTGCGCATTAGCGTCGGCACCCGCTTAGAGTGCAGCCGCGCTATCGCCGCGCTGCGCGAACAACCCGGCCTGACGGCCACGGAGGGCGTGTGAGCCAGAAAATTCTTTTTATCGACCGTGACGGTACCCTGATTTCCGAGCCGCCTGCTGATTACCAGGTGGATCGCATGGACAAGCTTGCCTTTGAACCGGCGGCGATCCCTTCCCTGCTTGGGCTGCAAAAGGCGGGATTCAGGCTGGTGATGATCACCAACCAGGACGGGCTGGGCACCGCGAGCTTCCCGCAGGCGGACTTTGACGGCCCGCACGGCCTGATGATGCAGGTGTTCACCTCGCAGGGCGTCACTTTTGACGAGGTGCTGATCTGCCCGCACCTGCCGGCGGATAACTGCGACTGCCGCAAGCCCAAAATTGCGATGGTCAAAGGCTATCTGGAAGACGGCGTGCTGGATAAGCAAAACAGCTACGTGATCGGCGACCGTGAAACCGATATGGAGCTTGCGGAAAACATGGGCATACAGGGCCTGCGTTATAGCGCCGACACCCTGAACTGGGCGCAGATCAGCGACCGGCTCACCAGGCGCGACCGCTACGCGCACGTCGAACGCGCAACGAAAGAGACGCAGATCGACGTGCAGGTCTGGCTCGACCGCGAAGGCGGCAGCAAAATCAACACCGGCGTGGGCTTCTTCGATCATATGCTTGACCAGATCGCGACGCACGGCGGTTTTCGTATGGAGATTGCGGTCAAAGGCGATTTGTACATCGACGATCACCACACCGTGGAAGACACCGGGCTGGCGCTCGGCGAAGCGCTGAAAATCGCCCTCGGCGACAAGCGCGGCATCACCCGCTTCGGCTTTACGCTGCCGATGGACGAATGCCTGGCGCGCTGCGCGCTGGATATTTCCGGCCGCCCGCACCTTGAATATAAGGCCGAGTATAACTTCCAGCGCGTGGGCGACCTCAGCACCGAGATGGTCGAGCACTTCTTCCGCTCGCTCTCCTACACCATGGGCGTCACGTTGCATTTGAAAACCAAGGGCAAAAACGACCACCACCGCGTGGAAAGCCTGTTCAAGGCGTTTGGCCGCACGCTGCGCCAGGCGATCCGCGTTGAGGGCGATACGCTGCCCTCCTCGAAAGGAGTGTTGTGATGAACGTCGCGATCCTCGATACCGGCTGCGCCAACCTGCTGTCGGTTAAGTCTTCGATTATTCGCCTCGGCTACGACCCGGTAGTTAGCCGGGATGCCGATGTGGTGCTGCGCGCGGACAAGCTGTTTTTGCCGGGCGTTGGCACGGCGCAGGCGGCGATGGACCAGATCCGCGAGCGCGATTTGGTCGAGCTGATTCAGGCCTGCACCCAGCCGGTGCTGGGCATCTGCCTCGGCATGCAGATTCTGGGCAGCCACAGCGATGAAAACCAGGGCGTGCAGACTCTCGGCATTATCGATGAGCCAGTGCTGAAGATGACGGACTTCGGGCTGCCGCTGCCGCACATGGGCTGGAACCGCGTCTACCCTAAAGCGGGCGACCGCCTGTTCCGTGATATTGAAGACGGCGAGTATTTTTACTTCGTCCACAGCTATGCGATGCCGGTCTGTGCGAACACTATCGCGCAGGCCAGCTACGGCGAGCCGTTCACCGCGGCGGTGCAAAAAGACAACTTCTACGGCGTGCAGTTTCACCCGGAACGTTCGGGTGCCGCCGGGGCGAAGCTGCTTAAGAACTTCCTGGAGATGTAAGCACGATGATTATTCCCGCTCTCGATTTAATTGACGGCATGGTAGTGCGGCTCCATCAGGGAGATTATGGAAAGCAGCGCGACTACGGCAGCGACCCGCTCCCACGCCTGCAGGATTATGAGGCGCAGGGCGCGCAGGTGCTGCATCTGGTTGACTTAACCGGCGCAAAAGATCCGGCTAAACGCCAGATCGCGCTGATTAAAACGCTGGTTGCTGGCGTTTCAGTCCCGGTTCAGGTCGGCGGCGGCGTGCGCACCGAAGAGGACGTGGCGGCGCTGCTTGAGGCTGGGGTTGCGCGCGTGGTGGTGGGTTCGACGGCCGTGAAATCACCGGAGGAAGTGAAAGGTTGGTTCAGACGCTTTGGCGCTGATGCCCTCGTGCTGGCACTCGACGTGCGCATTGATGAACAGGGCAAAAAACAGGTGGCGGTCAGCGGCTGGCAGGAAAATTCCGGCGTTTCGCTTGAAGAGCTGGTCGAAATCTATCTGCCCGTGGGCCTGAAGCACGTGCTGTGTACGGATATCTCCCGTGACGGCACGCTCGCCGGTTCTAACGTTTCATTATATGAAGAAGTTTGCGCGAAATATCCGCAGGTAGATTTTCAGTCGTCGGGCGGGATTGGCGACATCAACGACATCGCCGCCCTGCGCGGTACGGGCGTGCGCGGCGTAATCGTCGGGCGGGCTTTGCTGGAAGGTAAATTTAACGTAGCGGAGGCGATTTCATGCTGGCAAAACGGATAATCCCCTGCCTGGACGTGCGTGACGGCCAGGTCGTGAAAGGCGTTCAGTTCCGCAATCACGAAATCATCGGCGACATCGTTCCCCTCGCCCAGCGCTATGCGCGGGAAGGTGCCGACGAGCTGGTGTTTTACGATATTACCGCCTCCAGCGACGGCCGTGTGGTGGACAAGAGCTGGGTGTCACGCGTTGCGGAAGTCATCGACATTCCGTTCTGCGTCGCCGGTGGCATCAGGTCCGTAGAGGACGCGGCAAAAATTCTGTCGTTTGGCGCGGACAAAATTTCCATTAACTCCCCGGCGTTGGCCGACCCCGAGCTGATTACGCGCCTGGCCGATCGCTTCGGCGTGCAGTGCATCGTCGTCGGTATCGATACGTGGTTTGACCATGAAACCGGGAAATACCACGTAAACCAGTACACCGGCGATGAAAGCCGAACGCGCGTTACGCAGTGGGAAACCCTGGACTGGGTGCAGGAAGTGCAAAAGCGCGGCGCGGGGGAAATCGTGCTGAACATGATGAACCAGGACGGCGTGCGCAGCGGCTACGATTTGGAACAGCTTCGCAAAGTACGCGAAGTTTGCCACGTGCCGCTGATTGCTTCCGGTGGCGCGGGCACCATGGAACACTTCCTCGAAGCCTTCCGTGACGCGGACGTTGACGGCGCGCTGGCGGCTTCGGTGTTCCATAAGCAGATTATTAATATTGGCGAGCTAAAAACTTATCTGGCCCAATTCGGCGTGGAGATTAGATTGTGTTAACAGAACAACAGCGCGGCCAGCTTGACTGGGAAAAAACCGACGGCCTGATGCCGGTCATCGTCCAGCACGCCGTTTCAGGCGAGGTGTTAATGCTGGGCTATATGAATCCTGAGGCGCTGGCGCAGACCGAACAAAGCGGCAAAGTGACGTTTTACTCGCGCACCAGGCAACGCCTGTGGACGAAAGGCGAAACCTCCGGCAACTTTCTCAACGTGGTCAGCATCACGCCTGACTGCGATAACGATACCCTGCTGGTGCTGGCAAACCCGATCGGTGCGACCTGCCACCTCGGCAATTCAAGCTGCTTCGCCCCGGCTAAACATGACTGGCATTTCCTGTACGAGCTGGAACAGCTGCTGGCGTCGCGTAAAACCGCCGACCCGGAAAGTTCGTACACGGCAAAACTCTACGCCAGCGGCACCAAACGCATCGCACAGAAGGTTGGCGAAGAAGGCGTGGAAACCGCTCTCGCGGCAACGGTGAACGACCGCTTGGAGCTGACAAACGAGGCGTCGGATTTGGTCTATCACCTGCTGGTGCTGTTGCAGGATCAGGATTTGGATCTAAGCGCGGTTATTGAGAATTTGCGCGCGCGGCATAAGTAGGTTGGTTTAGATGTGAAAAAGGCCGCTTTCGCGGCCTTTTTGTTCAATTAGATGGGTCAAACGGTTGTCTTGTAATTGCGAATCGCATTACGTCCTAACACTACGCCTGCACCAATCATCCCGCCCAGCAATGCCGCCAGAATCAGGGTTATCCCACGCTTTGGACTATCCCGGTGGATAGGCAGAGTCGGTTTCATAACATAACGATAGGCATGAATGGTTTTTGGGTCGACCTTCAGGTTCTTGATATCAAGCAGGTTCTGCTTGGTCTGATAGTACGCGCCAGAGTAAACCAGCGGACGAGTCGCCTCATTCTTAATCATTGAAGTCAGCGCTTCGCTACCCAATAAGAACAGCGTGTCCTGAGTAACGTCCGTACCCTGTTGTATCTGCGGAGAAGCAACTTTTGCTTCGGTAGCAAATTTGAGAGCTTCACTGATTTGCTTCACGCGCAGTTCCTTTTGTTCCTGCGCGACGACTTCCTGAGTTTGCAGTGAATCTTCAAGGGTTTTGATCTGCAGCTTGATGCTATCGTTAAGATCGACGCCTAACTCTTCACCAATTTGTTCATCAACTTGCTGAATATACTGGGCGATTTTTGTTTTTGCTTCTTCTGCGGATGCACCAATGTAGGAGATTTTCAACGGCAGCGACTGGCCTTTAACCGCAGGCTCAATGTCCAGTTTCTCAGGCTGTTCCAGATTATCCAGAGTTTCCGAGAGCGCCGACATGGCCGAGCTAAAACGACCGACAACACGATTTTGTACGTCTGTGATATTCGGCGCCGCGTTGCCATAGATGACGTTAAGGGCATTGTTGTAGGTTGCAATTTGAGCAGCATCTGGCTGAGTAATAACCGCTGTTGAGGTCCATTTCTCTTTAGCGACGAAAAGATAGATTACGGCAAGAAGGATAGCGAGTAGCGTGAAAGCGACGATCGTCACCTTCCCCTTCCAAATCTGTATAAAAAGATCAATCAAATCAATTTGTTCTGAATTACTTCCAATGTGGTTCTGCGTCACATTATTGTTATGTTGATTCATGATTACCCTAAGAAAAATTGTTCACACTGAACTTGCATTCGCACGCAGCAATTATAGTTACGAAAGTGAAAAATATCTCAGTGAAAACTGACTATCTTTATAAGAATGTCCCGAAAGCCTTAACACGATGAAGAATGAACAAAAAGTAAGCTAATTTAGGTGTAACCTATCAGCATTAATCATTCTGGTAATGAACATACATCCAACGGATGCGCCACCGCATCTTTTGCCGATAATGATGGCATGCCTGATATTGGCCAATGTATACCCAGCGTTTCATCACTCCAAAGGATGCAGCCTTCGTAAGAAGGAACATAATAATTTGTCGCTTTATAAAGTATCTCGCTCGAATCGCTCAGTGTCAAAAAACCATGAGCGAAACCTTCAGGTACCCACAATTGACGTTTATTTTCAGCAGAAAGGTTTACCCCTACCCACCGAGAAAATGTCGGTGAATCCTTACGAATATCAACAGCGACATCAAAAACTTCCCCTGCTGTACAGCGGACGAGCTTCCCTTGCGCATAGGGTGGAGATTGATAATGCAAACCTCGCAATACACCTAACGAAGATTTTGAATGGTTATCCTGGACGAAATCAACACTAAATCCAACGGCATCTTCAAAGTTTATTTTACTGAAACTTTCAAAGAAAAAACCTCGATCATCACCAAATACCCTAGGTTCGAAAATAAGGACACCGGGTATTTCGGTTTTTATAACTTTCATTTCAAATAACCTTTAATCATTTTTAGCAAATATTTTCCGTAATCATTTTTTTCTAGGGGCTCTGCCAGCTTTCTTATTTGGCCTGCATCAATGAAGCCTTTACGAAATGCAATTTCCTCCGGGCATGATACTTTTAGGCCCTGACGCAGTTCAATAGTCTGAATAAAATTGCTCGCTTCAATCAGGCTTTGATGTGTTCCGGTATCTAACCAGGCATATCCACGCCCCATCATTGCAACAGACATGCGCCCCTGCTTCATATAGATACGGTTAATATCTGTTATTTCTAACTCACCGCGTGCAGAAGGTTTAAGGTTCTTAGCCATCTCAATAACTGAGTTGTCGTAAAAATAGAGGCCGGTTACCGCATAATTACTCTTCGGTTCAATTGGTTTTTCTTCAAGCGATATCGCTAGCCCCTCTTTATCAAATTCTACAACACCGTAGCGTTCTGGATCGGTAACATGATAGGCAAAGACGGTCGCTCCGGACTGTTTAGTCACTGCTTTTTCGAGCTGTTTTTGTAGGTCATGGCCATAAAAGATATTATCCCCCAATACCAGTGCACAATCATCGTTACCAATAAATTCTTCACCAAGAATAAATGCCTGAGCCAGACCATCTGGACTCGGCTGGACCTTGTAATGGAAATTTAAACCCCACTGGCTTCCATCCCCGAGCAACTGTTCAAAGCGCGACGTGTCCTGCGGTGTACTGATGATCAGTATGTCGCGAATTCCCGCCAGCATTAATGTGCTAATAGGGTAATAGATCATCGGTTTGTCATAAATTGGCAGCAGTTGCTTGCTCACTGCCATGGTGACCGGGTAAAGACGAGTTCCTGACCCACCGGCGAGAATAATTCCTTTACGAGAAGTCATATTTAATCTCTCAGCTCAAACATCCTGAAAATAGGATATTAGTTATTTATTATCATGCAGTTACTGTTCAAATAGTTCTGCAAGCATACGTTTAACACCCACCTCCCACGACGGTAACTTCAATCCGAATGTTGCCTGGAATTTCGTCGTATCCATTCTGGAATTACCGGGGCGACGAGCAGGGCTCGGATAGGCAGTTGTGGGAACAGGCTTAACATTAGTAACTGCCAGAGGTAAACCTGCTTTTTTAGCCTCCGCTATAACAAGGTTTACATAATCAAACCAAGTTGTCGTGCCTGAAGCCACCAGATGATATAACCCTGCTACTTCAGGCGATCTCGATGCGTGAATGATCGCATGGGCAGTACAATCTGCCAGTAATTCAGCCCCTGTTGGCGCCCCAAACTGATCATTAATGACCGCTAGCTCTTCGCGATCTTTTGCCAGTCGCAGCATTGTTTTGGCAAAGTTATTTCCCCTGCTAGCGTATACCCAGCTGGTACGAAATATAAGATGCTTTTCGCAATACGTCTGTATAGCAACTTCACCAGCCAGTTTTGTTTGCCCATAAACATTCAGAGGAGACGGACTATCTGTTTCGCGCCAGGGCATTGCGCAATCGCCTGAAAATACATAGTCGGTGGAGTAATGTACCAGCCAGGCATTTAATTTCGCAGCTTCTTTCGCGATAATTTCAACGCTGGTTGCATTCACCTGGAGAGCAAAATCACGTTCGCTTTCAGCTTTATCTACCGCAGTATGGGCGGCAGCGTTAACAATAATGTCAGGCTGAACCTGTCGTATTGTTTCAGTAATATCATGGGAATTGCTAAAATCACCACAGTGATCCGTTGAATCTACATCCACCGCAGTCAGGTTGCCGAGTGGCGCAAGCGAACGTTGTAATTCCCAACCTAACTGGCCATTTTTACCAAATAAAAGAATATTCATTTTCGCTCATCATAGTTTTTTTCAAGCCAGGCTTTATAAGCGCCGCTCTTGATATTTTCGACCCACCGTTGATTAGCAAGATACCACTCCACTGTTTTACGAATACCGCTTTCAAAAGTTTCCTGCGGTTGCCAGTGTAATTCTTTGCTAATTTTACCGGCATCAATGGCATAACGCCGATCGTGACCAGGCCTATCGGCAACATAAATTATTTGCTCGCGATAAGAAGTCTCTTTTGGGATCATCTGGTCGAGAAGGTCACAAATAGCGAGCACGACGTCGAGGTTTTTCTTTTCATTATTACCCCCGATATTATAGGTTTCACCGACCTTCCCTCGAGTTACCACGATATATAACGCACAAGCATGGTCTGCAACATACAGCCAGTCACGAATCTGATCGCCTCGGCCGTACACAGGCAAAGTCTTTCCTTCAATAGCGTTGAGAATCACTAAAGGGATCAGCTTTTCTGGGAAATGATATGGGCCATAATTATTAGAACAATTAGTTACAATACAAGGTAGTCCATAGGTACGCATCCAAGCTCTGACCAGATGGTCACTGGACGCTTTGGAAGCGGAATAGGGGCTGCTGGGCGCATAAGCTGTGCTTTCAGTGAATAAAGGCAAACTGGCATTTTCCGCAAGCTCATCGGGATGCGGCAAGTCGCCATACACTTCATCAGTAGAAATATGATGAAAAATAAATGCAGCTTTACGCATTTCTGATAGTTGAGACCAGTAAGCGCGCGCTGCTTCGAGTAGCGTATAGGTGCCCACAATATTAGTTTCGATAAATTCAGCAGGACCAGTTATAGAGCGATCGACATGGCTTTCTGCCGCCAAATGCATTACCGCATCTGGCTCATGCTGAGCAAAAATCTTATCTAAAGCACTCCGGTCGCAGATATCTGCATGCACAAACCGGTAGCGATCGCTGTCAGAGACATCCTCCAAAGATTCCAGATTGCCCGCATAGGTTAATTTATCAACATTAACAACGCTGTCCTGTGTGTTATTTATGATATGCCGAATAACTGCAGATCCAATAAAACCGGCGCCACCGGTAACAAGAATTTTCACAAAGGATTCTCTCTAATTATGTGATATTCAACTCATAACAGATTAACTAAGGCTCTTTGCGCCCTGATTGTAATCAGCCAATAAACGTCTTTTTGATAGAAACAAAATGCGCTTTAAAGCAAATTTTACACATCCATCCAAACGAAAAAACCAGTGGGGAAACATCACCACTGGTTCATTAAAAGTCGAGCGGCTTAGCCAACCCTGGTTATTACTTTTCCATCCACTCGGTATGGAATACGCCTTCTTTATCGGTACGCTTATAGGTATGCGCACCAAAGTAATCACGCTGTGCCTGAATCAAGTTCGCAGGCAGAACCGCTGAGCGGTAGCTATCGTAGTAAGAGATAGCCGCAGAGAAAGTCGGCGTTGGAATACCGTTCTGTACCGCATAAGAAACTACGTCACGAAGTGCCTGCTGATACTCGTCGGCAATCTTCTTGAAGTAAGGTGCTAACAGCAGGTTCGCAATCGCCGGGTTTTCAGCATAGGCGTCGGTAATCTTCTGCAAGAACTGGGCGCGGATGATACAGCCCGCACGGAAGATTTTTGCAATCTCACCGTAGTTAAGATCCCAGTTATTTTCTTCTGATGCTGCACGCAGCTGAGAAAAGCCCTGCGCGTAAGATACGATTTTACCGAGGTACAGAGCACGACGAACTTTTTCAGCAAACTCAGTTTTGTCGCCTGCAAAGGCTTTAGCCTGGGGACCGCTCAGTACTTTAGATGCAGCCACACGCTGCTCTTTCAAAGAGGAGATATAGCGCGCGAATACAGATTCAGTGATAAGGGAAAGCGGTTCACCCAGATCCAACGAGCTCTGGCTAGTCCACTTACCGGTGCCTTTGTTCGCAGCTTCATCCAGAATCACATCAACCAGATATTTTCCGTCTTCGTCTTTCTTAGTGAAGATGTCCTTGGTGATATCGATGAGGTAACTGCTTAGCTCGCCCTTGTTCCACTCGGTGAAGGTTGTTGCCAGCTCTTCATTGGACAGGTTCAGGCCGTTCTTCAGCAGGGAGTAAGCTTCAGCGATTAACTGCATATCGCCGTATTCGATACCGTTATGAACCATCTTCACATAGTGGCCAGCACCATCGGCACCGATGTAGGTCACGCAAGGTTCGCCATCTTCAGCAACCGCTGCGATTTGCTTGAGGATTGGGGCTACCAGCTCGTAAGCCGCTTTCTGGCCGCCAGGCATGATTGATGGGCCTTTCAGCGCACCCTCTTCACCACCTGAAACGCCGGTACCGATGAAGTTAAAGCCTTCAGCAGACAATTCACGGTTACGACGAATAGTATCCAGGAAGAAAGTGTTACCGCCGTCAATCAGAATATCGCCTTTATCGAGATAAGGCTTCAGGGAATCGATGGTTTTGTCCGTGGCTTCACCAGCCTTCACCATCAACAGGATACGGCGAGGAGTTTCCAGGGATTCCACGAACTCTTGTACCGTGTAGTAAGGAACCAGCTTCTTGCCCGGGTTCTCAGCGATAACTTCTTCAGTCTTATCGCCTGAGCGGTTGAACACGGAAACGGTATAGCCACGGCTTTCGATGTTCAGCGCCAGATTGCGCCCCATCACGGCCATACCAACGACGCCGATCTGCTGTTTGGACATTACATACTCCTGTCAGGTGTGGTCACCGCGCGAGGTATGCGCGGTTTGAAATGTGGCTTGGATGTTAACTCAGAAAGTATATTCGTGCATATGATAAAATAAGTAATTATGACAAAGTTGTCTTTATAAAGGTGGTGAGTTTTTTTTCAACTAGTGAATGAATCATACATCCGACTAAAATTGCAAATAAAACCCAAAGTAAACCAGCTAACGCGCCAAACTTTATGACATGCCAACTAGATGAATTAAAAAGGATATGACTTAGATAAATACTGTATGATGCACTACCAAGGTAAACGAATACTTTCTTAAACACACCATCACGAAATTCATAATGAATTAGAAGATAACAGCATAGTGAGGATGCAATCACAAAAGTTAATTTTTCCGCATAAATTCGAGGTAGAAGCATTAACCCCAAAACTATAATCACTATATATAAAACTGAATAATCTCTAATCATTTGTGTCGGTTTCGGAGCCAAAAACAAAACACACCCCAACCCAAAGCAAAGATTTATGAAATCCGAAATTATATACGGCCAATAAACCCATTTATGGCGCACAGGCTCGAACAGGGAATTTATAATCAAAAAACTCAAAAATAAAAAAACAACAATCACATAAGGAATATTTTTTATCTTTACAAACCTTAGAAGCAAAGCAAAGACAACATAAAAATACAGCTCATAAACTAAACTCCATGCAGTAGCTAATGGCATAGCAAAACCGCCACCTTGTTCAAAAGGAGGGAAAAGAGTAAAAACACTAATGTAGTCATAAACAGTCTTTGGATAGTAATTTAGGTTTATAATCCAACCATCTGATGCTCGAGTCAATGAGAAAACAAGCAATGCCAGGCCAGTAATGGTTATATACAAAGGATATATTCTAATAATTCTATCTTTCAAAAACGAGATACTGCCTCTTATTTTCATGCTGCATGACAACATCATTACATAACCACTAATACAGAAGAAAAAATAGACCGAAAAATCCCCCAAAAAAGACAAATTAATATATTTTAAAATAGTACTCTCTGGATTTATAGATTTAAGCTGTGGAGTGAGAAGGTGAGAAAAGGCGACAATGCAGGCGGCAACTCCCCGTCCTATTTGGATACTAGAATTCTGGTTATTATTCATCACTTTGAACTAACCTTGCATCTCAGATAACCGTAAACTTTCAATAAAACACTTGCAGGAAGTAATCTGGTAACTGTACGAACGGTAAAAATAAACATAGCATGTGCAACACTATCCATCTTCAGCTTCAATTTCAAGCACATCAGTTTAAATTCACTTTTTATATAATCATAACCTCTTCGCCTCTTCATCATATTGTTCCCCGCCCTTACATTAACTAGTATGTCGGGTAAATTGGCAACTAAGCCTCCTGAAGCGATGACTCTGAGCCATAGATTATAATCTTCCATATAAAGATGATGCTGATACCCACCTAAAGACATAATAACATTTTTTCTAAACATCACAGTCATATGATTAAATGGGTTTCGCTTGATGCTGTGATTTCTAATTGCATCTTTACTACATGGAACCAATCGCTGCCCTAAAGAGTAACTCATTGTTTCATCGTACTCTTCGATTCCTGTACCCAAAAGCACTGTATCAGGATTCATTTCCATATAAGCTAATTGCTTTTCGAAACGATCGTTTCGGCAGGCATCATCAGTATCCATTCTTGCAATTAGATCATTACTACACGCGTTTAACCCCTCATTCAGTGCAACACCCAGCCCAACATTTTTCGCTAATTTAACTACCTTTAGATTATAGTCACGGACATATTTTTCGATTACATTATATAGATCGTCTGTCAGTACACCATCTTCAACCAAAATAACTTCTTGAGGTATGATAGAATTATTATAAACACTTGCCAGTGCTCGTTCCAGATATAACGGATTCTCACGATAATATACAGACATCAGGACAGATATACTTTCAAACATACGTTATTTGCAACCATTCAATTGATTAATCATATCGACTTCGTGCACTTTCCTAACGAACCAATACTCTGAGTTAAAGTCACGTCTAAGCATATTTATTTTATCTTCATCTAAGTAATTCGGACTCGATGCTCCGTCTTCAAAAAAGATATATCTTTTGTTATTATCAGCAATGTCAGCATTATCAAATTTACGAACAAGCATTTGAATTGCGTGTTCATCAGAGCAAGTGACACTCGAAAATTTATTAAAAAAATCTTGATTTTGATACACATGCACTATCTTTTGGCACAGTTCGCGATTAATGGAAAACCATTGTGAGCCATAAAATATATCGTCTGTAATGTTAGAGGTTTTTACAATATTAGAGATAAAACGTAATGTTTTTTTAATCACTCTGCCAGGAAAAGTGCGCATATGTTTGGTATCTACAAACGGTAACCACGTTCTCATCCGCCATTCATTATCAGGTCTTTTATGACTTTCAATGAAATTTACAGTCGGTGTGCATCCCCATATTTTCTCCATTTGTGAAAAAGGAATCAATGGAAAACATTCACCACTCATTAAATGATAATAGGATGCATTAGATTTTATTAGTGCCATGTGGAGTAATTTTAATGTTGCAACTATTTGGCTATACCCCCCCCAATACACAGAAACGCGATCCTCTAGAAGAAATATATTTTCACAAGATGTTTTTTTTATTTCATGAAAAATATCATCGCATTTTAAGTCCACATGAACATAAAAACTTACATCTGGGTTAAGTTTAGCCAGCAAGCTAATATAGCTGGCATTATTGTGCGTTTGTATAAGTACGGCTGTGTTGGTTTTTTTCATTTAGTTTGTATAAGTATAGAAAAGAAACTCGGATAAATTACCATTATAGAAATAGGGGTTATAATACAACGAAGTATAAAGTGAATATGATAACAACGGGAATAAAACAATGAATAAAATCATTACATAAAGATTTTTACTACCCCTATTTTTAATGTTATTCAATATTATGCATATTTGAACACTTAACAAAATGAACAGTAGCGCAACTGCAGGATAGTATAACCTTTCAACGATCTTGGATATTATAGACATTGCTGAGGCTGTTAATATAAATACACAAGAAATGCTATAATTAATGCTATACCATTTTCGTAGATGCTCATCACTAATTTTTGTGATTTTATTCGCACAAAAAACAATAGCAAATAATGCATATAATCTCAAAACAGCTACTTTACCAAAATCAGAACCACTCCACCCTTCATAAAAACTGATTTTTGACACAATATGACTTGGTAAAAAATGAGAGACCAGAGATAGTGGAGAAAAAAACATTGTCAAAAAAGATAATGTAATAACAACTATTTGGATTATCTTCAATTTTTCATGTGAGAGGATATACCCCAGCAACAACAGAAAAATAAATATTGCTCCACTATTATGGCTAACTAATGATAACAAACCAAAAATTAAGCAATATAAAAATTTCTTTTCTGACAGATATAATGCCGTCAATAGAAAAAAAGAAAATGACCATGCCTGTCGAATATAATTCCCATATAAATTCCAGTATGATAGTGATGATATTAGAAACAGGAAGTATAGAGATATTATTTTTACTGAAAGAGGATTTCCTAAATGCCGTGATAAAAAATTATAAATCGGGAGATAGGGTATAAACGAAATGATACCGACTATAAAGAAAAGTTCAAACCCACCATTTCTTGGTAGTATTGATGTAATAAAGGCAGCAACACTCCAGAAAAAGAAATCGAAGATACTATCTTTTATGCCCGGATATGTACCATTTTCCAGATTGGTTAAATATGTCACATAATCATTTCCTTCTCCATCGATTGTTTTCCCTGCCAAAATGAAAGCGATAAAAAAAATCACATAACACAAAAACAAATTTGAGATGAATTTTGTTTTGATGCATAAAGAAGGAAATACTATCAACAAAAGAATTAATGCAATATTAGGATATATCAACGAAACAGCTATAGCGAAGAAGAGACATGCATATATGGCATAATTAATACTGTCACTATTTCTTGGAGACATTTTTGAACGTCCTTTTTTTTAAGAGTATACAAGTCATAGCGAAGGCAACAATTACCTCAGTTGTCAGCAATATAATGATAGCCAAAAATAAAGAATTTTTAATATTACATAGTAAGAGAAGTGTTATGTTGGAGATAGCACCAATGCCCAGAGACATAGCAAACTCTTTGTTCAGGTTGGAGGCCAACAGATAATTTACCCCAATCATCCCACTAATAGTCATGGGAATTAAGGCCAAGAACATTATTGTCATTTCATGATAATACTGCTCAATTGCTGGAAAAAAAATGATGACGATGTTTTTACTTAAATGGAATACAAAAACGGAAAATATTGACAATGAAATTAACACCATCAATAACAATAGAAATTTTTTCTCATTAGCACTTTTCTTCCCATTGCAAAAGTACGGGTAAGTTGCCTGCTGAACAGCATAAAAGAAGGAATTAGCGGCCCTTACAAGTTTATCGCCTAATGAATAAATCCCAAGTAGTCCGGGGCTTAGCATACTAGATAAAATAACGAGAGTGAATTGCGAAAGCCCGGCACTCATAATTCGAGATAAAAAAACCAGAAAACCATTTTTGAACTGCTTATATACCAAATGGGAACTTACCTTGCATATTCTTAAATTAGTTTTCTTCAAGACATATACATTCATTTGTATTGCCGCTAGCATATTAATAAATGCATACCCCAAAAACAATATGTCTTTTGTTGTCTGTGGATAGTATTTAAGCAAAAAGAGAATGAAAATAAAATACAATACATTTAAAAACATTGTGTTGTAAATCAAATAACTCATTCTCTTTAGCCCCTGAAATATATATATAGGAACCAAAATCTGACTCATTAAAAAGACACTAATACCAATGAACGATAACAAACAATAATTTTTTATTAAGAATACTATAGCCAGCACTCCAATCATCAGAGAATAAATTATACATTTACATAACAAAACTGATGACCAGGTGATATTATGAAACTTTTTATTTTCATGCCGAGCAATTTCTCTACATGCTGTATAATCAAAACCATAATTAATGATAATTGCAGCTATAGATGAAACTGCAAAAAGTAGATTATATTGTCCATATTGTTCAATACCTAATAGTTTCAGTTGAATAGGTATTAACATTAATGGAAACACTAATGTGATCCCACGAACTACAATCATGGAGAAAATTGATTTAATCATACAATCACAGTTGCATCCGCTCTCGACAAAAACTTATTAAATTGCTCATCAGTCAGATATATTTTATTAGTGCAAAAAATATCATATTCAATCAGCCAGTCATTAATATAATACCTTAGAAAATCATCATCCTGAAAATATTGATAAAAGCTGTCACCCAAAAAATCCACGTCCTTACCACAGAGTATCGCTTCAAGCCCTACTGTAGAATTAATAACCGTGACCATTTTGGATTTCATAATCAAGCTGAATGTGTTTTCACTTGAAATATAAAAATTATATTGTTCCTTCAGTTTAATAACAGTATGCAATGCATTAATATCAAATTCAGCCGGATGGGGTTTTATAACTAACGGGATATTGTTAGCCTTGGCTTTTTGAGAAACAAGCTCTATCGCCTTTTCATTATCAATTTTGGAATGCAATTTTATTTGTGAGTCACCGAACACCTGCATTGGAAAAAAAATATAACCATCTAATTTACTTATGTCGTCACTATAAGGGGCCCACTGTTCTGCATATATTTTAGGAATCAGCTTTCTATCAGAAAATAAGTATTCTGATATTTTAAACCGCTGGTAAGAAGGTAGTTTGCAAAAAAAACTCTACTATTCCTAATCCTCGATGAATTATCCGTCGAATTTTTTTGTTTTCTGGTGCTTGCTTTATAATATGCGAGTCTTTCTTTTTATTAACATAGTCATTTCTCCACTCAGCAAGATCAAATGAACCAGCCGATTTTTTTAACGCTAAGCCTGAACATAGTAACCTATAGTATTCAGAGCTTGCATTTGAACCTTTACGATCAACAAACAATTTTCCATCAATGTTTGACAGTTCTGTAAATAATGTTTTAACTTTTTGATTGTTTTCACTGAAGCCGGTGATTGCTTTGTCAAACGCATGAAGTCCATTTCCACCAAAAACAATTATCTCTTCGTATTCTTTGTTTTTTAATGAATCTAATTCATGAAATACTGCAAAGTAAATTTCCAGTGCATCATCTTTATTTAAAAACCCAGCGATAACATCAATCGAATTCGTCACCAATTCATATTTATTAATTTTTTTTGTTTTGCACGTCTTAAGAAGATGAACATGTTTAGCCAATCCTTTTTTACAAAACCAAACATATTCACTCAAGCTAAAGCAATAAATTTTGACATCATATTTTTTATCAATAGCTTTCCGCGACAAACTTAAAAACAAGTTACGTCTTAAACCATCATGAATGAAAAAAACAATCAGTTTCATTATTTCACCATTTTTTTATACATATAGCTGGCAGTAAACCGAGCGATTAAAAACACAGAAAAAAACATGCAGTTTATTTTTTTATTCGATGATACTGACTGCATTATCAAGTGTTTAAAAAGAGAAAATCTTTTGTGCCAAACTAATGAACTTCCTCTTCCATGACCAGTGATGATATAGCAACTAACTACTCCGCCCCACTTAATACCGATACCCTTATCAGCCATGGACATATAGGATGCAATATCCTCCCCCCATTCCAATTGATTGATCAAAATGAAATTTAAGAAAAACTTTCTATTTATTAATAAACTACTATAGTTAGGCATGCCTGAATGCAGGAAATCCGTGGGTTTCTTTATTATGACACTCTTTTCTGGAATGTTTTTTTTTTGCTGTGGAACTTTAGCTATATCACAGGATATGCACGCGGTACCATAATAATAATCAGCTTCATTTTTTCTGACAAACTCACACAATCGCAAAAAATTATCGTTATATAAATAGTCATCTGCATCCAGAAAAAAAACCAGATCTGTTTCCGCTAATTTAACGCCTTCAAATCTTGCAATAGAAGGTCCTGAATTTTTACTCAACCGAGCATAAGTAATATACTTACATTCCAAGCTTTCAACAATTTTAGCTGTATCATCCTGGCTGCAATCATCTACAATTATCCATTTTACATCATCACTTAATAAGTACTTCATCCTTACATACTGGCTTTGCAAGTGCTCTGAAGCATTATAAGAAGGAGTTATAATTGTGATCATATTGTGACATCATCATTTTTTCAATGCTACCGCCCCAAGCTCAACAGCTACCTGCGGACTGATAATACTGATGCTTTGCAAGAAAACGATAACAAAGCGATTTAAATTTTAATATGTCCAAACAGATAAGTAGTTTACCTATTAATTTGGACATACGGTCTTATCATCAACTCAATAAAAATTAAAGAGGTATCCAGATAATTTCGTTTTAAGCTTCGAGATGCCTCTTTGTAACAGAATTTTATTTATCAACGAGCCAGCATCTTCTGGATGCTCTCCCGGAACTTCTGCCCTTCTTTATGGTTACGCAGGCCGTAGTTTACGAAAGCCTGCATATAACCCATTTTCTTACCGCAGTCGTAGCTTTCGCCCGTCATCAACGCGGCTTCTACCGGCTGTTTTTCGTTCAGCGCGGCAATGGCATCGGTAAGCTGGATACGGCCCCAGGCACCCGGTTCGGTTTTTTCCAGCTCCGGCCAGATGTCGGCAGACAGCACGTAGCGACCCACGGCAGCGAGGTCGGAATCAAGCGTCTGCGGCTGGTCTGGTTTTTCTACGAATTCAACGATGCGGCTCACCTGCCCCGCATTATCCAGAGATTCCTTCGTGGTGATCACGGAATAAGCGGACAAATCTTCGTTCGGCATATGCTTCGCCAGCACCTGGCTACGGCCCGTTTCGTTAAAACGCGCAACCATCGCGGCTAAATTATAGCGCAGTGGATCGGCACTTGCGTCGTCCAATACCACGTCAGGCAGAACGACGATGAAAGGATTATCGCCAACGACCGGATGCGCACACAGAATAGAGTGACCAAGGCCAAGCGGCTGCGCCTGACGAACGTTCATGATGGTCACGCCAGGAGGACAGATGGACTGCACTTCTGCCAGAAGTTGGCGCTTCACGCGCTGTTCCAGCAGGGCTTCTAGCTCGTAAGACGTGTCGAAATGGTTTTCGACCGCATTCTTGGAAGAGTGGGTCACCAGAACAATTTCTTTAATACCCGCAGCCACGATTTCATCGACGATGTATTGAATCATCGGCTTATCGACAATCGGCAACATCTCTTTTGGGATGGCTTTTGTTGCAGGCAACATGTGCATCCCAAGACCGGCCACCGGAATAACTGCTTTCAAATTAGTCATGTTCAGTCCCACCTCTTAAATGGTTGGAGGATTATAGTCTCTCGCAAGAGCATATCCATCTTAAAATGCCGATTTGATTGCCTGGACTGATAAGTCCAGAACTCTTGCAAAATTCAGCCCAAAATGTCCACTCAAAATATATCTTATGAGCGAGCGGCTGAATCAGATAACTCTCCCAAACTGGCTTTTTTGTTACTCGGAAACAAACGTGATGTCATCTTTTTTTGCCGTAACAAATTCATACTGCAAGGTACGATCGAGTCCCTGCGAAAGCGTATAGGGCGCAACAAATCCTGAACTATGAACCTTGCTCGCGTCAAATTGCGTTGTTGCACAAAACTTCTTCACACGTACAGAACTAATAGGGTATTTTTTTCCGGTAATTTTACTTAAAACGTCGAAACAAAAACCGCCGAGCATGCCTACAGCGTATGGTAAATGTACTGAAGGGATATTTTTATTGAGGCTTTTTTCAACTTCTGAAACAAGCTGATTCATATTGAGATCTGGTTTGTCGACATAATTATAAACCTGATATCCCTGCCCAACATTGTGAAGTTTATACTTGATAAATTCAACAATATTTCCAACATAAGCCATTGATTTATAGTTATTACCCGAGCCTACCATTGCAAACTTACCGCTGGCAATTTGCTTGAGTAAGTTATAAACATTGCCGCGGTTACGCTCACCAAAAATGACCGTTGGACGAATGATGGTTAGAGATCGCTCCTGCGGAGCTTCATTATGCCAGGCACGCAGTACTTCTTCAGCCTGCCATTTGCTCTTTCCATAGTGGTTGAATGGGTCGATCGGGTGGTTTTCATCAGGGTTAATTTTGTTTAAACCATAAACCGCAACGGAGCTGGTGAAAATGATGTTTTTTACACCATTTTTATCCATAGCGGCCAAAACGTTGCGCGTACCCTGAACGTTAACATCATAGTAGAGTGACGTTGGGCTAACATCATCGCGATGCTCCGCTGCGAGTAGAACGACCGTATGCTGGTCAGCAAACTGTTCATTGAGAGAACTTTGTTCACGAACATCGCCCAGAACAGTAATGTCAGGGTAGAAATGGCTAGTCTGCTTATCTAAATTTTTGATTTCGAAATCAGATTTTGCTGTCTCAATAAGTCTGGTTCCAACAAATCCTGATGCACCAACAAAAATAACCTTATCTTTCATACCAAGCCCAATGAGTAAATTTTGTCCAGTGAGTCAGACAGTTCAAAACCGTGTGAAATCAATGGCGATGTCCAGACGCTAACACTCGGTTACATCTGATTTTAAGGCAGAATTATAAACTTTTAAATCTTGATAGCCAGCATAAAAAAACCTGCCAATTTTTATACTGGACTAATATCTAAAGAACTGATTCTATGCCTTTTATTAATATTTTTAGTCGAACTTTCAGCCTATCTACGATGTAAAGGCAAACCAAAATTCAGGTTCGACGTGTTCACATGCTGATGATCGACACGGTCGATGTCCACCGAACTCTGCCCTTTTTCATTCACCGCGTGAACATTGGCAAGCGACAGCAGCGTGTCGTCTTTCGCCATAAAGCGGCCCCGCACGTCCTTGCGCAAGTCGAAGCGCAGCTTGAGCGCTGGCCCCACGCTTGCCTTCTGCATCACGTTGACATTCCTAAGGAAAAGGTGCTGCGGCTTATTGTTCAGCTCAAGCCCTGCCCCCTTCATGTTCAGGTTGGTGATGGCGACGAATGAGGTGGCGTTGCCGGACGAAATCTGGATGCCTCGCGCCTTAAGCTCCATGTTGGTATTGTCCAACGTGATGTTATTGAGGCGGAAGTTTTGCGGGATCGACAGATAGTTACCCTTGATAACGCCGTAACCTATGAGAAAGCCCGCACTATTTACCATATCGATATTATCAATCACGAAATTATCACAGCCATAAATTGCGACGGTCGCATTATCAATTCCCGCCTTCCTGCTGAAAGTATGATTAATATTGCGCGCCTTCACATTTCTGATAATAAAGTGCTTGCCGTTTTCGACGTGGACCAGCTGGCGGCAATTACTGCCGGTGATGTTCGCCACCACGAAGTTTTTCACCGCCTGGTCTTCGGGGTAGTCATTATTGTAGGTGCTGCCCGCAAGGCCGATGCCGATGCCCCAGTTAATCTTGCCGTTGGTGCAGTTGATGTTATCGATCACATGGTCGGAGATAAGCAGGTCATGGTCGTTGATCGCCACGTTCCACTCGATGGCGTCGCCCTGCAGCTGGCTGAAGCGCCCGTTGGTGATCTTGACGTTTTCCATGCGGTTGTGGAAGCCCTGCCGCAAAATGCCGTAGTTGGCGTCATGGACGGTGATATCGTCGATCGTGAGGTTGCGCATGGTGCGCTTCTCTTTTCCGCCGATGTAAATCTGCGTGACCGGCACGAAGCCGCTCATATCAATGCCCTTGATGGTGCAGTCAGACCCGCGCACATCAAGGGTGAGATTGTTAAATCTCCCGCCCTTCTCGCCAAGGATCTTACAGCCGTCCTGCATGACAAAGCGCCCCTTGCCGTTGCCCTTCAGGCCGCCCGCAACGCGCAGCGTTTTGCCTTCCGGCATAAAAATCGCGGTGTTGATGTTGTCGCACACCAAATCAACGGGCACGACAACGGTATCTGCGGCGGCAAAGGCCTGTTTGAAGGCGGCGATCCAGTCGCCTTTGTAGAACTGCTGAACGTTTACCTCGCTGCGCTGGCCGGCAGCCAAAACCGCACGAGGGAAAGCCAAAGGCACCGCGGCCAGCACCGAGCTGGCCCAAAGCAATTTGCGGCGTGATGAGGAAAACGGAAGGGTTGTGACCTGAAATCTTTTGCGCATACGTCCTCGTGAAGCTTCACTCGGTGGGTTTACAGCGTATGTAGCTGACGGGCTAAATTTTGATAGATAACTTTCTGATTGAATTCGGTTTCGACCTTCGCGCGGGCCTGCGCCAGCATCGGCTTAAGCTCGCTCTCATTGACGCGGCCAAAAGCCTGAAGCCGGTCGGCAAGGGCCACGACGTCATATTCCGGCACCAGCCAGCCGGACTCTCCGGCGTCGATAAGCTCCGGGATGCCGCTGTGTACCGTGGACACAACCGGAATGCCGACGGCCATCGCCTCCATCAGCGCCACGGGGATACCCTCCATATCGCCGTCCTCGCCGGTCACCGACGGCAGCAGGAACAGGTCAGCCTCGTCCAGCATCGCCTTCACCTCGTGGTTCGGCTTAAAGCCCGGCATAAACACCACGTCGTCTAGCTGGTTCTGCTCGATAAGCGTGCGCAGGCGGGTTTCCCACGGCCCGATGCCAAGGATGTTGTAACGAAAATCCACGCCGCGCTCTTTCAGCAGGCGGCAGGCCTCAATCGCCACGTGCAGCCCTTTTTTCTCGGTCAGGCGGGCAACGGAGATAATCTCAAGCGTTTTAGCGGGTGCTTTAACCGGGCGCAGCGAGAAGCGATCCATGTCCACGCCCATGCGCGAAACGGCAATCTTCGCCGGCGGGCAGCCCATTTTTTCCAGCCGCCCGGCCCACAGGTTGCTTATCGGCAGCATCAGGTCGCCGCGCGTAAACAGCTTCTGATATTCAGGCGTGTAGTGCGCCAGCGCCTCGCGCCCGGAAATATCGATGCCGTGGAAGACGGTGGCGATCTTGCCTTTCAGCAGGCCCAGCTCGCGCAGCTTGGCGGCGGTTACGCCTGCCGGGCCGAAGTGGGCGATGTACACGTCGGCCCGTAAAGTCTGCGAATTACGCCCGCAGATAGACGACAGGATCAGGTTGCGCGCCTCTTCACCATAGCGTTTGGCATTCAGCGCCCGCCAGGTGCGTGGCCGCAGCGAGCCGCGCAGGGTGTTCAGCGCGCGGGACTGAAGCTTCGCCACCTTCCCCTCCGGCTCGTCCATCAGCCACGTGGTTTTCTCCGCCAGCCTGTACTCTTTAAAGGCGGCGTGGGTATGGGCCAAATCGCCCTTCTGAATGGCGACAATTTCTACTTCATAGCCCATATCGATAAACGCCACGATCTGATTGAGCACGAAGGTTTCGGAGGCAACCGGGAACTTCAGCAGGAAGAAGCCAACTTTCATTTCGCCTCCTTGACCCGGCTCAGCACGGACTCAACCATGCGCAGGCCGCATTCACGCTCGGCCCGCACCGCTTTCGCTAAGCGCTCGTTTATCGCCGGGAGCTGGCCCAGCACGTCGGACACCACGCCCTGCAGCGAACCGTCCAGCAGTTGGCGAATATCAATAGCCATTTCCGGCATGCCGAGCTGCTGCATAATGCCCGCCGACTTGTGCTCGTAGTTGATGGCAATAGCCGGGGTGGCGAAGTTCATGGAGATAATCGCGGAATGCAGGCGCGTGCCCACGGTCAGCTCGCACTCGCCGAGGATTTTGCCCATCTCCAGGTCGTTCAGCTCGTCCATCACCACGTGATACTGGTCGGGATTGTTCACATACTGGCGCAGATTCAGCGCCACCATGCGGTCATCCTTGTTGTAGCTGTCGATGCCGGTGCAGGTGGACAGCGCCAGCACCTGATAGCCCTGCTCAATCACGCGATTGACCACCGCGGCAAAGGCCTGCTCGTAGGCCTGCTGCGTGGTGCCGAGCCGCTTATCAAAGGGTGCCAGCTCGCGCAAGGTAATGGCGACGGTTTTCTTCCGCCTGATGATATCCAGCCAGTGCTGCACCGCGTAGCTCGCCACAAAGCTCTCGCTGTGATGATCGACCAGCCAGGCGGTGTCCACGCCCATCTCAACCTTGCTGGTATCGATGTTGCTTTGCTTCATCAGGTCGAGGCTTACGGATTCGCGCAGGATCAGCGCCTTTGCATTGCCAAACGCGTAGCTCGCCAGATGGTTAAACTGCGGGTCCTGGAACGGCCCCACGCTGTGGCCAATCATGTACACCGGCTTTTTGGCCATGAAGCTGCACAGCGCGTGCTCGAACTGGGATACGCCGTACAGATCGACGAAGAACGAGCCGCCAACCTGGATAATCGCGTCGTACTCGTGTAGCGACTTCACAAAATCGATAAAGCCCTGCGGGATGGAAATGTTGCGCAGGCGGCCGCTGTCGGTGGCTTTCGCCATCAGCACCTGGTGCTGGTATTTACGCCTAAGCACTTTCTTCACGCGCCCCATCAGGCCGACGGCGTTATTGTGCTGCTTCATCTGCTTGTAAAGCCCGTCGCCCAGCACCGGGCGGCCCAGCAGCCACGCCGAGCTCACCGGGTAGCGGCTCATCACGTCAACCTCAACTTCTGGGTCAACGGCGGTAATGGCATCAATCAACCCGCGCAGAATGGCGCTGTCGCCGCGGTTACCGCAGGTGTGGTTGCCAAGAATCAGTAATTTCATATTATCAGGACCTCTTTGGGGTTCTTAGCTCGCGCGAAGCAGCGCTTTTAAACGATCGTTGCGACAAAACTGGCGCTTCATCTCCACCACCAGCGCGTTGCGGGATAACGCCAGCATGACGATAAACGCCAGGGCGCCTGCGGCAATCTGCACGCCGAGCAAAGCCGCGAGCGACAAATGCCCCTTTAACGCCACGCCCAGGGCAAAACTTACCACCAGCGTTGGAATGGAAAGGTAAAACGGCAGCCAGATGCTGGCGATGTACTCCCGGTAGCTGGAGCCCAGCACCGGCTTAATCATCACGAAGTAGCTCAGCACGGTATTCACCACCTGCACGAACAGGAAGCCCAGCGTCACGCCGAGCGCGCCGGCAAGATGGCCGCCGACGATAATCGCCGGAATAAACAGGCAGGTTTTAAAGACGTTGAACTTGAAGCTGATATCCACGCGCGCCTTCGCCATCAGCAGCGAGCCGATCGGGTTGCCGATGGAGCGCAGCAGGCCCACAACGCACAGCAGCTGCAAAATCGGCGTAATGAACGTCCACTTCTCGCCGAATACCAGCGGCACGAAGTTATTCGACACCACCAGCAGGCCGAGCAGCGCGGGGAAGTTGATAATGCCGACTATCGACAGCAGCTTGTAAAAGTTCACGCGCAGCTTGTCGGTATCGTCCTGAATTTTGGCAAATGCCGGGAACAGCACGCGGGTGATAATCGGGTTCAGCTTCATGGGCGGCACCACCGCCACGTTGTAGGCGAGGTTATAGCCCCCCGCCACGCCCGCGCCGAGAATACGCGCCAGCACCAGCGTGGACAGATTAGTATTCACGTAGTTAATGATGCTGTCGGCGGTCAGCCACGCGCCGAACTTAAGGTTCGAGCCAACGGACTTAAGCGAAAAGTGCAGGCCGGGGCGGTAAATCTTGCGCCCGAAGAAGCCAAACAGCGAGGTGCGCACCACCGTATTCACCAGATAGCCGATAATGGCAGTCATGGCGAACGGGTAATACATCGCCGCGCTCACCGTCACCGTAAAGCCCGCCAGCACGGAAATCGTTTCGATAGAGCCGATTTTTGAGAACTCCAGCTCCTTCTGCATCAGGGCGCGGAACTGCTGCCCGTGGGGAATGATGATAAAGGCAAACGACAGCGTTTTGATCAGCGGTGAAAGCGCCGGGGTGTGCAGCACGCCCGCGATAAAATCGCTGAGCGCAAACACCGCCGCAAACACCACCAGCCCAAGCCCGACGTTCAGCCAATAGAGCGTGGTCAGCTCGAGGTGGCTTATCTCCTTGCGCTGGATGATGGAGTTGGCGATGCCAAAATCCGACAGCGTATCCGCCAGCGCGATAATCACCAGCGACACGGTCAGCAGCCCGAACTCGGTGTTGTCAACGATGCGCGCCAGCACCGTCATCTGCACCAGCCCAAGGCCGATGATAATCACCGTAGCCATGGCCGACCACTTTGCGCCGCTGATGGTTTTTTCTCTCAGACTCATAATCGCTTCACTCAATACGCGGCTTTGTTAACAAAGCCTTTGAAAATGGTCAGGAAGACAATTTTGATGTCAAACCACAGGCTCCATTCGCGGATGTACTCCAGGTCGAACTCGACGCGCTTCTCCATCTTCTCGAGCGTATCCGTCTCGCCGCGCCAGCCGTTGATCTGCGCCCAGCCCGTAATGCCCGGCTTCACCTTGTGGCGCAGCATGTAGCCTTCGATAAGCGAACGATACTGCTCGTTGTGCGCCACGGCGTGCGGGCGCGGGCCGACTATCGACATGCCGCCCAGCAGCACGTTGATAAACTGCGGCAGTTCGTCAAGCGAGGTGCGGCGCAGGAAGTTGCCGACCGGCGTAATGCGCTTATCGCCTTTGGTGGCCTGCACCACCACCGCGTCGTTCTCCATCACCTTCATCGAGCGGAATTTCCATACCTTGATAGGCTTACCGTCCATGCCGTAGCGGGTCTGGCGGAAGATCACCGGGCCGGGGGACGTCGCCTTAACCGCGATGCTAATGCACAGCAGCACCGGGGAAATCAGCAGCAGGATCATCGATGCGAGCACGATATCCTCCAGGCGTTTCAGAATGCGGTTAATACCGTTAAGCGGCGTATCGAACAGCGGCACCACCGGCACGCCGTTCACCTCTTCGGTGCGGGCGTTAAGAATGTTGAAGGTGAACACGTCGGGGATCAGCAGCACGGAACAGGTAGTGTCCGTCAGCTCGCGCACCAGGTTTTTAATGCGCGTCTCCTCGCTCATCGCCATGGCGATATAAACGTTATCGATACGGCCAGAGCGCGCCTCTTCAACCAGTTCGGCGAAGCTCCCCGCATAGTCGCCCAAATCGGTGGCGGGCTGCATATCGTCGTAAACGCCGGTGACCTCAAAGCCTAACCATGGCTCGTTGCGGAAGCTGGTCGCAAGCTGACGCCCAACGGGAAGCGACCCGGCGATGGCCACGCGGCGCGTGTTGTAGCCCATATTGCGCAGCCAGCCCGCGCCGAAGCGGATAAGCGAACGGCAGACCACCATGCCGAAGCTGGTTAACACATACCAGGCGAAATAGACCCAGAACGAACCGTCAAAATCAGGATTGAAGGCCAGCAGACCGGCGCTGAAAATCAGGCTCAGCGTCCAGTTTTGCAGCAGCAGAAGCAGCTCGCTGGAAATCTTCACGCCGCGCCACGAGCGGTAAAAATCCGTGATCCCGCCAACCATCTGGAAGACCACGAGGGCAAGCAGAGCCATCAGCAGATGCATGTACAAAAACGGCAACGCGTTAACCTTGCACACCACCCATAACCCAACAAACATAATGGTTATGTCGGAGAAACGTTGCACCATGGAGATTAACGATGCGTTCGTTTTTGGCAGCTCGCGCTTTTTTAGATTTGTCATCGTTTTACCTTTGTTCAAAGGGTGTCGGAACCCCTTCCCTTCTTTTGTAGGGCGGATAAGCCTGCGCCATCCGCCGCGCTATCGGGCGACTTCGCGGTGGATGGCACTACGTTTATCCACCCTACAAATGCAAGGCGATTCCGTACCCGCAATTACTGATTCAACAGCGCCATAACTTCCCGCGTTCGCGCCTGCATCAGCTCCTCGTTGCCACGCGACTCCACGTTGAGGCGCACCACCGGCTCGGTGTTCGAGCTTCTCAGGTTGAAGCGCCAGTCGCCGAACGCCATGCTCACCCCGTCGGTGCCGTCGATTTCTTCGGCGTGCGGCGCAAAATGCCGCTGCACGCGCTCAATTGCCGCCTTCGGGTCGGCTAACTTGCTGTTGATTTCACCGCTCGCAGGCCACGCCGCCATGCGGTCGCACACCAGCTCGCCCAGGGTTTTGCCCTTCAGGCACAGCAGGTCGGTTACCAGCAGCCACGGGATCATCCCGCTGTCGCAGTAGGCAAAGTCGCGGAAGTAGTGGTGGGCGCTCATCTCGCCGCCGTAAATCGCGTCTTCCTCGCGCATGCGCTCCTTGATGAACGCATGCCCGGTTTTCGACATCACCGGCGTGCCGCCCGCGCGCTCGACGATATCCACCGTGTTCCAGGACAGGCGCGGGTCGTGAATGATTTTTGCCCCCGGCTGCTTTTCGAGGAACGCCGCCGCCAGCAGGCCCACGATGTAGTAGCCCTCGATAAACTGCCCCTTCTCGTCGAACAGGAAGCAGCGGTCGAAGTCGCCGTCAAAGGCGATGCCCATGTCCGCACCGTGCTCAATCACCGCGTTGCGGGTGTCGTCGCGGCACTCCGGCAGCAGCGGGTTAGGAATACCGTTCGGGAAGCTGCCGTCCGGCGCGTTGTGAACCTTCACGAAGGTCAGCGGCACGTTCAGGGACCTGAAGCGCGCTTCGATGGCGTCAACGATCGGGCCAGCAGCACCGTTGCCTGAGTTAATCACCAGCTTCAGCGGCCTGATGTTTTTGACGTTGATGTAGGAGAACAGGTGGTCGATGTAGGCTTCCACCACGGATATCTTCTTATAGCCGCCGCGCTTTGCTTCATTCACCGGCGGGAAGTCGTTCGCTTCCGCCAGGCGCTGCACGTCGCGCAGGCCGGTATCGCCGCTAATCGGGCGCGCGCCCTGGCGTACCAGCTTCATGCCGTTGTAGTCCATCGGGTTGTGGCTGGCGGTCACTTCGATGCCGCCGTCCACGTCCAGATGCCAGGTGGCAAAGTAGATTTCCTCGGTGCCGGACAGGCCGATATCCAGTACGTCCACGCCCGCGTCCTGCAGGCCGCGCGCAAGCGCCAGCTTCAGGCTTTCGCTGGTCAGGCGCACGTCGCCGCCCAGCACGATGGTTTTCGGCTTCAGGTACTCGCCGTAGGCGCGGCCGATGCGCCACGCGATGTCTTCATTCAGCTCTTCGCCCAGCCTGCCGCGAATATCGTAGGCTTTAAAACAGGTTAATTTTTCCATGATGACCTCTTCTTCGGGCAACGGTTAGCCCTGACCCCGAAGGGCCTTGATTCAATAAATTCGCAGGTCGGATCGTCCGACATCATTCCGGTGGATGGCGCTGACGCTTATCCACCCTACACGTCCGGCTTTCGCAGGTCGGATAAGCGAAGCGCCATCCAACAAATCATCCAGACCGTAGGTCGGATAAGCGAAGCGCCATCCGACAAAGCCGACAAAATCAAATCCGCCCGTAACGGTCTTTAAAACGCACCACGTCGTCTTCTTCGAGATAGGTGCCGGAACGCACCTCAATCAGGTCGAGCGGGATCTTGCCGGGGTTTTCCAGGCAGTGCGTCACGCCCAGCGGGATGTAGATGGACTCGTTTTCGCCCAGCAGCTTCACCTCGTCCCCCAGCGTCACCTTTGCCGTGCCCGCCACCACGATCCAGTGCTCGGCGCGGTGGTGGTGCATCTGCAAAGACAGCCCCTCGCCCGGCTTCACGGTGATGCGCTTCACCTGGTAGCGCTCGCCGGAATCAATCGAATCGTATTTGCCCCACGGGCGGTAAACTTCGCGGTGCTTGTGGTGCTCGTGGCGGCCGTCGTGCTTAATCTGCTCGACGACTTTCTTCACGCTCTGCACGTGGTCGCGGTCGGCGATAAGCACGGCGTCCTTGGTCTGCACGACGATCAAATCTTTCACCCCGACGGTGGTCACCAGGCCCGATTCCGCATAGATATAGCTGTTCTCGGTTTCGTGGCTGATCACATCGCCGTGGTGCACGTTGCCCTCGGTGCTTTTGGCGCTGATTTCCCACAGCGATGACCAGGAGCCAACGTCGCTCCAGCCCGCGTCCATCGGCACCACCACCGCGTCGGCGGTTTTTTCCATCACCGCGTAGTCGATGGACTCGTCCGGGCAGGCGAGGAACGCCGCCTCGTCGACGCGCACGAAGTCGAGATCCGGGTCAACGCCCGCCATCGCCTTTTCGCAGGCTTCCAGAATGTCCGGGCGGAACTTCGCCAGCTCTTCCAGGTAGCGCCCGGCGCGGAACAGGAACATGCCGCTGTTCCAGTAGTATTCGCCGCTGGCGACGTAGGCCTGCGCGGTGTTCAAATCGGGTTTTTCCACGAACTGCGCCACGCTGAACGCTACCGCGTCCATGCCCGCCGCTTCCGGCTCGCCGCGGCGAATGTAGCCGTAGCCGGTTTCCGGCAGATCCGGCACGATGCCAAAGGTCACCAGCTTGCCCGCCTCGGCGTACGGCAGCGCGTTGCGCACCGCGGCGCGGAAGGCGTCTTCGTTCTGAATCACGTGGTCGGCGGCGAGGATCAACATCAGCGGATCGCTTTCCGGCTGGTTGCGGATGGCGGCAAGCGCGGCCAGCGCAATCGCCGGTGCGGTGTTGCGGCCTGCGGGCTCGAGGACGATGTTCTCGGTCAGCTTGTTCAGCTGGCGCAGCTGCTCGGCAACGATAAAACGGTGCTCTTCGTTACAAATCACCACCGGGCTTTCGCACTCCACGCCGTTTAGGCGGCTGATGGTGGTTTGCAGCATGGTCAGATCCCCCTTCAGGCAGAGGAACTGTTTCGGGTAAAGCACGCGGGACAGGGGCCACAAACGGCTGCCGTTCCCCCCGGCCATAATCACCGGATAAAGCTGCGAATGACTCATGGTTTAACCCCGGCGTCGTGTGACGCGATATCTGATAAAAACTGGCTCAGCACGTTGTCTTTTTCGAGCGTGCGCTCGGCGTAGTCACGTGCCACCGTGTTGTGTGCGGGCAGCAGCAGGCAGCGTTCGATACCCGCGGCAAGCGCGTCGGCGGATTCAGGCTCCACGCAAACGGCGATGCCCGGATACTGCTCGCAAAGCTGGCCCAGCTCCGTTTCCGGCTCGGCGGTAATCACCGCGTTGCCGCCAACGGCAAGAATATTGGTGAGCTTGGAGGGCAGCACGGCGTCCGCCGCGCCGCGACGCTGGATAACCAAATGGCAGTCGGCAAGCCGCAGCAGAGCTGGCAGCGCGTCATAGGGCTGCAACGGGTGGAACAGCACATTTTGCAGCCCGCAGTCCGCCACGCGTTTTTCAAGGCGCGCTTTCCCGCCGCCCTGGCCGACAATCACAAACAGGTAAGGCCGGTCAGCAAAACGCTGAGCAACGTCAATGACCGTCTCCAGCCCCTGTTTTTCCCCGATGTTGCCGGAATAGAGAATGATTTTTTTATCCGCAGGCAGGCTCAGGCTGGTGCGTAGCGCCGCCACGGCCTCGGGTGAAACATCGCGAAAACGCTCCACTTCCGACCAGTTGGGGAAGAAGATCACGCGCTGCGGGTCAACGCCTTTCTCGACGGCTTTATTCATCATCGAGCGGGAAATCGTAGAAACGTTGTCGACGCCGTGCAGGCAGCTTTGTTCAAAGCGCTGGGCAAGCTTTGCCACGCGGCTTTTGCTGCCGCCCGCCATGCCGAGGCCGAGCATCGCGTCCACTTCGTAATCCTGAATGTGCAGCAGCGTGCGCGCCCCGCTAAGTCTTGCGAGCAGGCGCATGCCCGGCACGCAAAACAGGGTCGGCACCACGCCGATAATGCAGTCCGGCTTCCAGCGGCGCTGCGCCATCAGCGGGAAGAACGAACTCGCCGCAAAGCTGCCGAGGTGAATCAGGCGCTTTAGGGTGGAAGGCTGTTTCGGCACGTATAGCGGGCAGCGCCAGACGGTCGCCGCACCCTGCTCTTTTTTATACTTCCATGCCGAATATTCCGGATGCACTTCCCAGACCGGATAGTAAGGAGGCGCGGTAATTACCCGCACCTCGTGGCCGTGGGCGGTCATCCACTCCACCATTTCACCGGTGTATTTCCCGATGCCGGTTAGTTCCGGCGAGTAGTTAATGCCGTAGACCAAAATTCTCATTTACACATCATCCTTCAGCCCGCTTCTGCGTTGGCTGCACCTGTTCACCCGGTCACTTACCTGAGTAAGCTCCTGGGGACTCTCAGGTTTGCCGCCTTGACCCAGGCCGAATGATTTCGTGTAACAGCCCGGAGTTTGTGCGCATTTATCCGCGAGGAAATAGGCGCGACTGTTTTCGTGTACGTCATCGCGCGCCAGCAGTTGCTCAGGCGTTAACCACAGATAGCTGCTGTGCTGTGCGTCCGGTAATTTGAGCGCGTCATCCACCCGCAGGCGGAAACCGAGCACGATGTAGTGGGTGGAAAAATCCTTCCCGGAAAAATTGTCGTCGTAGAAATGCTGCCACACGCCGTAAAACTCACCGTCGGCAAGCGTGAACCGCTGCCCCAGCTCGGCCTCGGTCAGGCGAGCGAAGGCGTCGGCCAGCGTTTCATCTTTCTGCACGCGGCCGCCCGGCACGAACCAAAAGCCCTGGGCAGGGCGATTGGTACGCAGGCCCAGCAGGTATTCCCCTGCCGGGTTTTCCACAACGAGATCGATGGAGATCAGCGGCGTTGCGCGAACAACGGTGGCGAAATCTTCCTGACTCAGAAACATGCTTACCCCCGGAACCGGGACTGGTTTTCGAGGAACCACCAGTAGGTGCTGGCAAGGCCAGGCTCCAGGGCAATCTCGTGATACCAGCCGAGGCGGCGCAGGCGGGTGACGTCCAGCAGCTTGCGCGGCGTGCCGTCAGGCTTGGAGGCGTCGAACACCACGCGGCCACGGTAGCCCGTCACCTTGGCGATGGTCTGCGCCAGCTCGCGGATGGTGCAGTCCACGCCGGTGCCGACGTTGATGTGCGAAAGCATCGGCTCGGTATTTTCGGCCCACACCTCCGGGTCCAGTTCCATCACGTGAATGCTCGCCGCCGCCATGTCGTCAACGTGCAGGAACTCGCGCATCGGCGTGCCGCTGCCCCACACCACCACGTCAGGCGTGTTCTGCTCGGTTGCCTCGTGGAAGCGGCGCAGCAGGGCCGGGATCACGTGCGAGTTGTTCGGGTGGAAGTTGTCGTTCGGCCCGTACAGGTTGGTCGGCATGACCGAGCGGTAGTCGCGACCGTACTGGCGGTTGTAGGACTCGCACAGCTTGATACCGGCGATTTTAGCAATCGCGTACGGCTCGTTGGTCGCCTCAAGCGTGCCCTGCAAAAGCTCGCTCTCGGCGATCGGCTGGTTGGCCATCTTCGGGTAGATGCACGACGAACCGAGGAACAGCAGCTTATTCACGTCGTGCTTGTGCGCGCTGTGAATAATGTTGCTCTCGATCATCATGTTCTCGTAGATGAAATCCGCCGGGTAGGTATTGTTCGCCACAATACCGCCCACTTTTGCGGCGGCCAGGTAAACCTGGTCGATACGCGCGTCGGCGAAGAAAGCGTTTACCGCCTCGGCGTCCAGCAGGTTCAGTTCGTCACGGCCACGCAGCACGAGCTCCACGTCATCGCGTTGCTCAAGCTGGCGGACGATGGCCGACCCGACCATCCCGCGGTGGCCGGCAACAAAGATACGTTTTTTATTCATGCTCAGGACTCCAGCGCGATGGCAACCTCGTAACCGTGGGATTTCAGCAGAGAGTGCTTCTTCGCCGCTTCCAGGTCTTTCGCTACCATCTCACCGACCATTTCCTGCAGGGTGATTTCTGGCTTCCAGCCCAGCTTCTCGTGCGCTTTGGTTGGGTCGCCCAGCAGGGTTTCCACTTCGGCAGGACGGAAGTAACGCGGGTCAACGGAGACAATCACATCGCCCGGCTTAACGCCCGGCGCGTCGTGGCCGGTCACGGAGACAACGATGCCCTTCTCGTCCACGCCGGTGCCTTCAAAGCGCAGCTTGATGCCGAGCTGGGCGGCAGCCATTTCCACGAACTGGCGCACGGAATACTGCACGCCGGTGGCGATCACGAAGTCTTCCGGGTTGTCCTGCTGCAGCATCATCCACTGCATTTTCACGTAGTCTTTCGCATGGCCCCAGTCGCGCAGGGAGTCCATGTTGCCGAGATACAGGCATTTTTCGAGGCCCTGAGCGATGTTGGCAATCGCGCGGGTGATTTTGCGGGTGACGAAGGTTTCGCCACGGCGTGGGGATTCATGGTTGAACAGAATGCCGTTGCACGCATACATGCCGTAGGATTCGCGGTAGTTCACGGTGATCCAGTAGGCGTACAGTTTCGCTACCGCATACGGGGAGCGCGGGTAGAAAGGCGTGGTTTCTTTCTGCGGGATTTCCTGCACCAGGCCGTACAGCTCGGAGGTAGAAGCCTGGTAGAAACGGGTTTTCTTCTCGAGGCCCAGGAAACGAATCGCTTCCAGCAGGCGCAGCGTGCCCATGGCGTCGACGTCGGCGGTGTATTCAGGGGATTCGAAGGAAACCGCAACGTGGCTCATCGCGCCCAGGTTGTACACTTCGTCCGGCTGCACTTCCTGCAGAATACGGGTCAGGTTGGAGCTGTCGGTCAGGTCGCCGTAGTGCAGGTGGAATTTCGGGTTGCTGGTATGCGGATCCTGGTAAATATGGTCAACACGCTCGGTGTTGAAAGAAGAAGCACGACGCTTAATGCCATGAACTTCGTAACCTTTTTCCAGCAGCAGTTCTGCCAGATAGGAGCCGTCTTGTCCGGTTACACCCGTGATGAGCGCTACTTTAGTCATAATGGATTTTCCTCTGTTAAACCAGGTTCTTATTTGTGGGTCCGTAGGGTGGATAAACGCTGTGCCATCCACCGCTTTGTCGGATGGCGCAGGCTTATCCGGCCTACAGGGCTACAAAACTCGATCGCGTACTTTCACTGCTGGGTTTCCCCGGCAAACGGCATTCGCCGGTAATGATTTATAAACGCTGCTCCTTGCGCCCACGACGGTGCCATCACCAATCGTTACGCCGGGAGAAACAAATACGTCCGTTGCCAGCCAGCATTTCTCGCCAATCACAATCGGCGTCTCGGTAATATCAAAATGCTCGCTCAAATAATCGTGACTGCCGGTGCACAAATAACACTTTTGTGACACTACGGAATTCGCGCCGATGGTAATGTCGCCAAGGGTATATAACACCGCGTCGTCCCCTACCCAGGCGTAATCGCCGAGCGTTAATTTCCACGGATAGGTAATTTTTACCGACGGACGAATCACCACGCCTTTACCAATTTTTGCGCCGAACAGGCGCAATAAAAATGCGCGCCAGCGGTATAAAATCTGCGGTGACCAGGCAAATAACGTCGCCTGAACGGCCCACCACAATTGCACTTTTATGCCGTTTGCGCCGCGAAAGCCCCTCGGCATGGTGAAGCCGCTTAGGTCTTGCATAATAATTCCTTATTTTTGTCGGATGGCGCTGACGCTTATCCGACCTACGGGCTTAGGCTTTGTTATATAACGCCTTAGCTTTGCCGGTGGTTCTCATACGAAGTTTGAATGACAGTTCGGCAATAAATCCCGGCACGCCTAATATTTTGCGCTGTACGTTTTTTGCGTCGCGGCATAATTCCATATTATTTGAGGTGGAAACGCCGCCCATGGAAAATTCGGAGACATAGCCCTTAACGCGCTTAAACGCATAGCCGTTTTTATACATACGGGCCGCCAGCGCGTAATCAGAAGAGACTTTATACTGCAGGTCGTAGGGATATTTACGCAGCCCCGAAAGCGGGAAAAATATGGCCTGATGGCTGGCCGGAAGGCTGTGGTAAATATAGCAGCCGGGCTTAGCGCGACGCTCGATTTTTGTGCCGTCGCCGAAGTCCAGCAGCGCGTCGCCGATAATCATCGCCCGGTCGTCAGCGGGCATTTTTGCAAGCTTACGGGCCACGTTTGCAATATCTTCGTGGAAGATGTCGCCGGAGTTCAGGAACAGCGCGTAGCGCCCCTGGGCCATATCAATGCCCTTGTTCATCGCATCGTAGATGCCGTTATCTTTTTCGCTGACGTAGCGTAAGTTGTACTGCCCGTTAAGGTTTTCCAGAAACTCCGCCGTGCCGTCCTGCGAGTTACCGTCGACCACGATCCACTCGAAGGTAATGTCGGAAGCCTGCGCCAGGTGAGCCAGCGACCGCCAGGTTTTTTCAATCCCGGCTAAATTTCTCCAGGCAACGGTAATAACGCTTAATAACATGGCAATCGCCTCATCAGGAGTTTGTAATCTTGAGAGCCTTGCGCAAAATAAATGGGCACACAATCAAGAAAGCATATTCCGGGCTAAAAATTGAACCGGTAAAAAACAGTGATACTGGCGTAAAAAGCCATAATTGCACGCGGAAGTTTTCATTATTTCCAAACGCCGTGCGCATCATTTTAAAGACTTTCCACATGTACCAAATCGTCAATAACACTGCGAACCAGGAAAAATAAATAATCAGCAGATACAGACCATTGTCTACTGTTTTACCGACGTCCGCACCGTTAAAGATTCCGAATGATGCGACATATTCGTATAAAGATCCAAAGCGCACCACGCCATCAATATTCGTCAGGGAATACCCCACCATAGCCAGTGGGCCAATTATACGATAATAAGATGACGAACCTTCTGTTCCTAAATCACCAAGACGTGTGGCGATATAAGGGAAGGCGAAAATTAACCCCACTAAAAACACTGATAAAGAAATAATCGCCAGCGGCAACTTCTTCTTTATGGCACTTTTATTAAGGTACTGGAATGCCCATTCAAGAAGGTAAAACAGGATGAAGGTCATCACCCCTGAGAACGATCCTGACAGGATAATCCCTAAAAGAATCATACCATCAGTTTTCGGGGTTTTGATACCAAACTGTTTGATGCTGAGCCAAATTGAGATTAACGCCAGAGCGAAAAACGCCGGTTCAAAATAAAGCGCGGTGGTACGTCGTCCGCCAAAGCTAATAAAGTTCAGAACATAGCTATTACTGTAAATAAGAAACTTCGAAATTTTCTCAATCAGGCTGCTGCCGCCGGTAAGAATGATCTGCGCCATTTCCGCCGCGGCCAGGGTAACGATTATTCCCACCACGCCATAAAACAGGCGCAGTATCTTTCGATGATTGCGGATTGAAATCGTTTTGAAGCTGCAGCTCCAGGTCATCGCCAGAATCAGCACGATGTAGACGAACAGCAGTGTCGAAGTGACGTATTTGCTGGCGTCCAGCGACTGGCCGAAGATGTAGTTAAAAGCGGTTAAGCCCGCGCCGATGCCCAGCGCAATCATCAGCTTTTTGACGCTGATGCGGTCGATGTACAAAAATAAAATCGCGGGCAGGAAGGTCACGATAGTTATCGGGAAGCTTTCACCCAGCGAGGCCAGCTTGACGTTGACCACCAGGTAGATGAAAGGCAGCAGCAGATAGCTACAGATTCTGATAGAACGAGACATACTCCTCCAGCATCTGTTGCCCGCTGTATGAGCGGCGGCTTGTAGCCTTAAAGCTCGGTAGATCCATGCCGAAAACCTGCTGCGCCAGCTCGGCCTTCGGTAGCTTCACCAGTTCCAATACCTGCGCTTCGCCGAAGGTTTTGCCGCCTACCTTGCACAGCACCTCGTCCGCGGCCTCGCTTTTGGTGGCAATGACCGGCACGCCGATGGACAGCGCCTCGCACAGAATCAGCGGGTAGTTGTCCACCTTCGAGCTGAACACCAGCGAATCCATCTCGTTAAGCTCGCTCATCAGCGCTTTTTTGTCGGTCATGTAGCCGTGGTTAACGACGTTCGGGCCTTCAAACGGCGAGAACTTGCCGAAGGTGTGCAGTTCGATGTCGTCGCCGAGCGCAATCATCGCCTGCACCAGCTGCTGATTGGTCTTGCCGTCGTAGCGCAGGTCGTGGGCGACTACCGCCACTTTCGGCTTCGCGTGGCTTTCCTGGGTCAGGGGCAGCTCGGCGAGAATCGCCTCGGTGGCAACGTCAATGCCGTTGTTAATGATGTTGCAGCGCCCTGCCCCGTAAATCTGGTTGAAGGCGTCGGCCACGTGCTGGCTCGGGGAGATAAAGCTGCACCCCAGCGCCAGCATTTCGCGGAACAGCTGACGCTTGGTGTCCACCAGCAGGTGCGCGCGGTCCACTTTTACCGGCGGATAGTTGCTGAGCGTCGGACACTTCTGGCAGCCGGTTTTCCAGCCTTCGCAGCCGTCGAGAAACGCGCAGCGCCCGGTGATGCTCCAGTGGTCGTGCAGCGTCCAGACGAAGGTCACGTCCGGCTTGTGGGATTTGACGCGCTGGCAGAAAGAGACCATTTCTTCCAGGTTCAGCCAGTAGCTGTGCACCACGTGAAAGTGCAGCACAACCGGGCCGCTGGTGCGGGTGACTTTACGATAAAGGTTATTCAGGTTGCCAAACGGGTCACGGTTGAAGAAGCGGAACAGCACGATGTTGGCAATCGACGTCAGGCGCGGCGTGTGTTTTTCTACGTTAGCAAAGCTGTCGTGGCTGGCGCTTTTCTTGCCGCCCTTGCCGTAGCCGTAAATAAAGCGCGAGGAAAGCCCCGCAAGACGCGCGCGCTGATGGAGATCCAGCGCAACGCCCGCAGCCCCGCCTTCGGCGAGGCGCACGTTAAATTGCATAATATTCATTTAATTACCTTCACTCGCGCTTTCTCACCGACCACCAGCGCGTTGTCCGGCACGCTGTTCAGCACCACGCTGCCCGCGCCGACGGTGACGTTATTGCCCACGGTAATGTCGCCAATAATGATGACGTTCGCGCCAAGCTCGACGCCGTTACCGATGACCGGGCAGGCCAGGCTCTGGCCGCGGTTGCCGATGGTCACGCCGTGGCGGATGGTGAAATCGTCCCCGGCAACCACAAACTTGTTGATGACCACCGCGTAACCGTGATGGATTGTGAAACGTCGTCCAATGGTCGCGGCGGCCTGAATCTCATAGCCGAACAGGCATTCGGTGACAAAGCGGTAAATAAGCAGAACGGGCGCGGCCCAGATATTGTTGATGACGTTTTTCTTGCGCCACACCGAGCAGAAATGGGCGATGCGATAGGCCATCACCATGCAGCACGGGCGCAGGCTCCAGGCGTTGGCGCGTAGGTCTTCCAGCACGATTATTTCCCCCGTAGTCCGTCGGCGAGGCGCTTGGTATTGCGCACGGTCAGCAGCGCCAGCAGGGTGCGCAGCGACATGCGCTTGTTGCGGATCTGGTAGAGCGTAAACAGCTGGTATTTCTTGCTGGCGCGGTCGAACTTGTCCTTGTGCTTCTGATAGAAGTGGAAATAGCCGGCAAATTTCTTCGTCGATTTGGTGATCTGCATTTCGCCGTGGTTGATGTGCAGAATCTGCGTGGCTTCTTCCACTTTCCACGGCTGGCCGTATTCCACCACCATGCGCAGGAAGATGTCGTAGTCCTGCGCCGCCGCCAGCTGGGTATCAAACAGGCAGGTTTTAAAGCGGTCGGCGTAGGTGAAAACCTGGTTGCCGATAATATTGCGCTTGTAAAACAGCTTCAGGGAATACGGCGACTTCGGGTACAGCGGCAGGCTGGTCGGCTGCGAATAAACCTGCCCTTCGCAGACATAGTCGTTGGCGTATAAGAACGCGTGAGTGACCAGCTGATGCTTGTGCTCGAGGAAAACGGACAGGCGGTTTGGCGTCCACTCGTCGTCGTCGTCGATGCCGGTAATAAATTCCCCCGTCGCCTGGCGAATCGCCTGGTTGCGCACCGCGCAGGCGCCGGAGTTGTAGTCGTTGCGCGTGTAGCGCACGCGCGCGTCGCCAAGCTCTTCGACAAAGCGCTGAAGCTGTTCGTACGAAGAAGAACAGTCGTCCACGATGATCATTTCCCAGCTGGCAAAATCCTGGCGCAGCACGGACTTGATTGCGCGGATAGCCAGCTGCTGGCGGTTCCAGGTCGGCATATAAATAGAAATAAGCGGGCGCGATGTAGTGGTATTCATAACACTCCCCAAAAAAGTCTCGTTGATGAGAAAAGTGCGGCTTTCGCGGTGGATGGCGCTGTCGCTTATCCACCCTACGGATGCGAAACGTAGGGCGGGAAAGCCTGCGCCACCCGCCATTTAGCGCAGGCTTATTTAGCGTCAGATTTGTATTCGTACTCGTAGTAGCCGTAATCGTCATAGCCCGCCGCACGGCGGAAGATGGAGTTGAGGATCACGCCGCGCACCTGAATGCCGTTCTGCTCGAAGCGGTTCACGCTGGTTTCCACCTCTTTGAGCGTGTTGACCGCGTAGCGCGCCACCATCAGCGTGGTGCCCGCATGGCGGCCAACGATAGCGGCGTCGGTGACCGCGAGGATTGGCGGGGTATCGATCAGCACCAGGTCATAGTGCGCGCTTGCCCACTTCACCAGTTCGGCGAAACGCTCGCTCATCAGCAGCTCGGAAGGGTTCGGCGGCACCTGGCCTCGCGGCACGAGGTCGAAGTTCGGCACCGAGGTTTTCTGCGCGCAGCGGGTAATTTCGCCCTGCCCGGCCAGCACGTCGGAAAGGCCGTTGACGTTGGTGGTGCCCAGCAGCTCGTGGGTATAGCCCTTGCGCATATCGCAGTCGATAAGCAGCACGCGCTTGTTGGTCTGGCTGATAACCGCCGCGAGGTTGGCGCAGACGAAGGTTTTACCGATAGACGGGCTAACCCCGGTCAGCATCAGCACGTTGTTGGTGGCCTGCATCATGGCAAAGTGCAGGCTGGTGCGCAGGCTGCGAATGGCCTCAATCGCCAGATCCGTAGGGTTACCCACCGCCAGAAGCTGGCTCTGCTTGTTGCGGCGCGCGCCCTTGACGTTACGCACGGTGGCGTTGTCGCGGGATTTCTGCCATTCGGACAGCGGAATGCTGGCGTAAACGCTCAGGCCCGCCTCTTCCAGAACCGCCGGGCTTTCGATGCCGCGGTTGAACAGCGAGCGCAGCAGCACGCCGACAATCGACAGGATCAGGCCAAGGATAATCGCACCCAGCACGATCAGCGCCTTCTGCGGCTTCACCACGCCCGGCTGGGCGATAGCGGAGTCAACGATGCGCACGTCGCCCACGGTGCTGGCCTCGGTGATTTTCAGCTCCTGCTGTTTATTCAGCAGCTGCATATAAACCTGCTGGCCGGACTCCACGTCGCGGGTCAAACGCACGATCTCCTGCTGGGTTTTCGGCATCGCGGTCACGCGGCCGTTCAGGCGCTTTTTCTCGTCTTCCAGCGTCTGGCGTTTTTCCAGCAGCGTGCGGTAGGCCGGGTGCGCCTTGGTGTACAGCTTGGAGATCTCGGCCTCTTTGAAGGTCAGCTCGTTAAGCTGGGCGTCGATGTTCACCATGGTGTCGAGCACGGACTTCGCCTCCAGCGACAGATCGACGGAATCCTGCTGCTGGCGATAGGCGTTCAGCTTGTTCTCCGCCGCATCGAGGCGGCTGCGCACTTCCGGAAGCTGCTCGGCGAGGAATTTCAGGCTCTTCGCCGCTTCCTCTGACTTACGCTGAACGTTCTGCTCGAGGTAGTTGCGCGTGATGCTGTCGAGGATGGCGCGGATCTGGTCTTTGTCTTCGCCGGTAAACGACAGGCTCAGCACGCCGGTGTCCTTGCCATTTTCCGCCACCGTCAGGTTGCCCTGCAGCTGGTTAATCATACCGAGCGTGGAGTATTTGGTGACGGTAAAGGTGTCGCCTTTTTGCGCTTTGATCCCGTCAACCTTCATGGTCACGCCGTCTTTGCTGAGCGCCTGGCCCACCTGCCCTTTCGCGCTGAAGCCGCCGTCGCTGGTCAGCTGATACTGGGTCGGGCTAAGCACTTCCACGGTGAAGGTGTCTTTGCCCATGCCCGCAGGCAGCGTGAAGTCGGTGACGTTAACCGTGTCGTTCTGGCGGCCGTGCAGGCGGTCCCAGCCCGCGCCAAACAGCCAGAAGGTGTTTTTAACCACCGAAATATCGAGGTTCAGATCGTCAACGGTTTTGCCCAGCACGAGGCGGGACTGGATAAGCTGCATTTCAGCGGCGGAAGCCGGAGGCTTGTTGGACAGCGCGGAGCTGATGTCGTTGACCAGCGAGTTACCGGCGTTCTGTTCGATCTGCACCAGCGCGTCGGCCTTATAGATAGGCGTGGCAAAAACGGCGTAGACTGCCGCCAGCAGCGCAAATACCGCCGTGATCCCCAGCACCCACCAGCGGGCCTCGAGCACGGTGCCGAACAGACGGCCAATATCGATTTCGTCATTGCCCTCGGTCGAGGCGCTCGAACGGTGTACTTTGTCAGTCATTGTTATCCCTGATGAGCGTTGAGTGCGTTGGCCCACTTCTGGGCGGAAAGGTCGAGCAGGTCATAGACCGCTTCGAAAGCGTCACGGCTTTTGCGGTACGGATCGGGAATTTCCCGCTCCGCGTCCCAGTGACCGAACAGCATCACCTTGCCGCGCATTTCCGGCGCCATCTCGCAGATGGCGGAAATATGGCGCTTTTCCATCGTGAGGATCAGATCGTAATCACGACACATGCGGCCCGAAACCTGCCGGGCGCGGTGACCGTCCAGAGAAAGGTTATGCTCCTGCGCCACGCGAGCGGCGCTGGCATCGGCCCCTTTGCCGACTAACGCGCCCAGCCCGGCGGATTCCACCGTCAGGCTCGGCTGATAGGCCTTGAGCAGGCGCTCGCCCGTAGGGGAACGGCAGATGTTCCCCACACACACCACAAGAATTTTGTTAAACATAGCGCGTTACCATGTATGGATATCTTTGGCGGTATCCGTCATATAACGAACGCCACTGATGGTTGGCAGCAACTGGTTGATCAGGCGGTTCCAACGCGTTACCGGCGCGGTCGTCACGTAAACAACGTCGTACGGCTGCAGCTGGAATTCGGTGCCCATCACCAGAGAGGTCGCATCGGACATATCAAGCTGGTAAATGTTGGCGATTTTGCCGCCCTGCTGGCCTTTCAGCGGACGAATAACGAAGATGCCGCTGGCGTTAGACGCGCTCATATCCAGCCCTTCCGCCTGGCCCAGCGCCTCGGTCAGCGTCATGCCGCTGAAGTCCATTTTGAGGGTGGTCTGTTTCTTCACTTCGCCCATCACGAACACTTTCAGATCGTCGTTGCGCGGCACGAAGAGAATGTCGCCCGGATAGAGCAGATGGTTCTGGCTCAGATCGCCGTTTTGCATCAGCGCCTGTAGGGAGATGCGCTTTTCCTGGCCGTTATGGGTCAGCACCACGTTGCGCCAGTCGGCCATATCCGTCAGGCCGCCCGCGGCGTTAATCGCATCAAGAATGGTCAGCGGGACGTTGGTGATGGGCTGCTGGCCGGATTTGTTGACCTGACCGGAAACATAGGCTTTCTGCGAGCGGAAGGCGGCGATATTAACGTCCACCTGCGGGTCAGCGATGTACTGCGCAAGGCGGCCGGTAATATCACTACGGATCTCGGCAAGCGTTTTGCCGGTCACTTTTACTTTGCCCACGTAGGGATAGAACATCGTGCCGTCGGACTGCACCCAGTTACCGGCATCGCTTGAGCTGCGGTACTGGCCGGCTGGGGTGGTCAGCTCCGGGTGATCCCAGACGGTGACGTTGAGCACGTCGCCCGGCCCCACGCGATATTGATAGGCCGAAATTTCCTGGTCCAGAGACATATTTGGCTGGGCGACGGCCGGGCGCACGCGTAATTGCTCTACAAGGCGCGGCGTTAACGGATAAACGTTAACCATGCGATCCAGATCGAAATCTGCATCCTGCTGCTTGATAACATCTTTTCCCATCGTAGACATATTGCTACCGGGCAGAACTGTGCAACCGCTCATCAGGGTTACCGACACCAATAAAGGCATCAATTTAAGTTTGTATTTTATCATTGAGTATTTATCACTATGGCAGAGTAATTATCCTGAGCGAATAAAATAAGCGACCCATTATCAGAGAGGCGAGTTAAAGAATTGAACATGACTTACTGTCTAAAATAACTGGCATCAGTCCTAAATTTGGCTTATTTCCCGACATCCTATTGACAGAATAATTGAGGCTTAAACTCTTGCCTTCGGGCATGCTACCGCCCTTGGCTTACAGTCACCAAACCACTGAAACAAAAGCAGATAATATGAGGACACCGATCCTAAGATAAATCCGTATATATTTATCAATTAGGCAGAGTTACGAGTAATGAAGCGCTAAGTGCCACACCAATCAATTATAAAAAATACATCCATTGTCAGACACTGCGAATGATTGTTACAGCTAACCCTACGGCAGGCAAGGTGCCCTATCGTAATACAGATACTTTTAAGAATAATATTAACGCCGCAAAACTCGCGCTTTAGGAATTTCTTTATATTGACAAAAAATGAATAAAGAGTAATAGCCGAGATATATACAGATATATCTCATAGCCGCCGCGTCATAATAATTAAATATGACTGTATTATTCTGTACACATTTTAATTATTTACCCCGGTTACTGAATGGGTATATCGCTAATTAACATTATTCTTGTGCATTAGTTAAGATTAATCTCAGGGTAACGTTGCATTTTAAGCGCAGATTATCCATTATTTCAGTGTGACATTTGTCATACTTTTATTCCCAATCAATTGAAGAAAGAAGGTACCTAAAGCCGTATGGAATGGATTGCCGATCCATCAATTTGGGCGGGCCTGGTGACGCTGGTGGTCATCGAGCTGGTCCTGGGCATCGATAACCTGGTGTTTATCGCCATCCTTGCCGAGAAACTTCCCCCTGCACAGCGCGACCGCGCCCGCGTAACGGGCCTTATTCTTGCCATGCTGATGCGCCTGGTACTGCTGGCGTCCATCTCCTGGATGGTGACGCTCACCAAACCGCTGTTTAACGTTCACGGTTACGGCTTCAGCGCGCGCGATTTAATTATGCTTTTCGGCGGCTTATTCCTGCTGTTTAAGGCCACGGTCGAGCTAAACGAGCGGCTGGAGGGTAAAGACAGCGAAACGCATACCCAGCGGCGCGGCGCGCGCTTCTGGCCCGTCGTCGTGCAGATCGTTATCCTGGACGCCGTTTTCTCGCTGGATTCGGTGATCACCGCCGTCGGCATGGTCGACCACCTCGCCGTCATGATGGCCGCGGTTATCATCGCCATCAGCCTGATGCTGCTCGCAAGCAGGGCGCTGACGCGCTTTGTCAACAGCCACCCGACCATCGTCATTCTCTGCCTGAGCTTCCTGCTGATGATTGGCTTTAGCCTGGTGGCCGACGGCTTTGGCTACCAGATCCCGAAAGGCTATCTGTACGCGGCTATCGGCTTCTCGGTCATGATTGAATCGCTAAACCAGCTGGCGATTTTCAACCGCCGCCGCTTCCTGTCCGCCAATCAGTCGCTGCGCCAGCGCACCGCCGAGGCGGTTTTACGCCTGCTGAACGGCAAGAAAGAAGAGGCCGAGCTGGACGCGCAGACGTCCTCGCTGATTGCCGACCACGACAGGCAGGACGAGATCTTCAATCCGCAGGAGCGGCTGATGATCGAGCGCGTGCTGCACCTTAACCAGCGTTCCGTGAGCAGCATCATGACCTCGCGCCACGACGTGGAGCACGTTAAGCTCAGCGAACCGGACGAGCGCGTACGCGAGATCCTCGATAAAAACCAGCATACCCGCATCGTTATCACCGACGACAACGACGAGGTGCTGGGCGTGGTGCACGTTATTGATCTGCTGACCCAGTCGCTGCGCGGCGAGCCGCTTGACCTTGAGTCGCTGATCCGCCAGCCGCTGATTTTCCCCGAAGCCCTGCCGCTGCTGCAGGCGCTGGAGCAGTTCCGCAACGCGCGCACGCACTTCGCGTTTGTGGTGGATGAATTTGGCTCGATTGAAGGGGTGGTGACGTTAAGCGACGTCATGGAAACCATTGCGGGCAACCTGCCGAACGAAGTCGAAGAGATCGACGCCCGCCACGACATCCAGAAAAACCCGGACGGCAGCTGGACCGCCAACGGCCACATGCCGCTGGAAGACCTGGTGCAGTACATCCCGCTGCCGCTTGACGACAGGCGCAACTACCACACCATTGCCGGCCTGCTGATGGAGTATTTGCAGAGGATCCCTACCGCCGGGGAATCGGTACAGGTGGGGAATTATCAGCTGAAAACGCTGCAGGTCGAAAGCCACCGCGTGCAGAAGGTGCAGATTGTGCCGTTAGCGGATGACGAGGAGATGGATTACGAGGTGTAAGGTGTAGGTCGGGTGGCGCTACGCTTACCCGACCTACGTTCGCGATGTGGAATTTGTAGGGTGGATAAGCGCAAGCGCCATCCACCGCTACGATCAAAGCTTATCCAGCAGCTGCTTAATATCCTTCGAACGGCTGCTGTCTTTATTGCTGTCGGCCCACTAGATGGATTACGAGGTGTAGGGTGTAGCGTCGGGTGGCGCTACGCTTACCCGACCTACGTTCGCGATGTGGAATTTGTAGGGTGGATAAGCGCAAGCGCCATCCACCGCTACGATCAAAGCTTATCCAGCAGCTGCTTAATATCCTTCGAACGGCTGCTGTCTTTATTGCGGTCGGCCCACTAGATGGATTACGAGGTGTAGGGTGTAGGTCGGGTGGCGCTACGCTTACCCGACCTACGTTCGTGATGTGGAATTTGTAGGGTGGATAAGCGCAAGCGCCATCCACCGCTACGATCAAAGCTTATCCAGCAGCTGCTTAATATCCTTCGAACGGCTGCTGTCTTTATTGCGGTCGGCCCACTCTTTCAGGCGACGTTTCGCCTCATCCTGAAGCTGCTTGCGCAAGACCTGATCGACCTGCAGGCTGTAGTTGAGCTTTTCCCACGGGCCGTAAACGCGCAGCGGAATCGGGGTATCCTGCAGCATAGCAATCAGCTTGCTGTCCCCTTCCCAGCCGCCGGTGACCGTCACCGCAAAGCGCGTGTCGCAGTCCTCTTTGACCAGGTTCATCGTCCCCTCGCCCGTCAGGGAGAGCAGCGCCGAATGGCCGTTCATCTCTTTCAGGTCCAGCCTGCCGTTATCCAGCGCCACGCTTGTGGTAAAGGCGTCGAGTACCGTGACGTTGTCGTAGTTCTCCTGCGCCTTCACGCTGCTGTTGCTGCGCTCAACCGCCTGCTGAATCAGCTGTTGGAAGTTCATGCCCTGCAGGCGTGAATGGGCCATGCTGATTTCCGCGTCGCCCTGCCAGGAGTGGCGGAAGGCATCGGCATTTAGCTTGTCGCCGGTAAAATCGCCCTGCATCGAGAACTCGCCGGATAAGGCGATGGGGTAATCAAAGGCGTTCAGGATTGGCGCAATTTCAATGTTGCTGATGCGCGGATGAAACGCCAGCTGCGGCTCGTCGCCGGTGGCATCCAGCTCGCCCGGCAGCGACATTTCGCCTTTACCAAACTTGCCCGTCAGCTCGGCGATTTTCAAATGCCCATAGTCGTTGCTGATGGCCGACTGAACGTCGGTAAACTCCAGCCCGCGCCAGCGCACGCTTTTTGCGGCAAGCTTCACGTCGGCCGCGAAGCCGCGAAGGTTACGATAGGTGGTGTCTTCCGTACCGCGAGCAATCACCGGACGCGGCAAGGTGTTCTGCTGCTGCCCCTGCTGAGACACGGAGCTATTGGTGGCAGGCGTTCCCACCACCAGCTTGTCGAGGTTAAGGTTGCCTGAAGTCAGCTCCCCCGCCCACTTCGGCTTATCGCCCAGCACCACGCTCGCCAAACCCCGCACGTCGCTGTCGTTCGCGGTGAGCTGGAGATTGCTCAGCACCAGTTTTTTCTCAGGATCGGCCCAGCTCATTTGCAGCGTGCCGCCGCCGGAAATGCCCTCTTTGGGTAAATCTGCGCCCTGAAGCTGGTAGTTAAGCTGGGTTACCTTCGCGTTAAGCTGCTGCGGGAAGTTACTGGCGTCAAGGTCGGCAACCAGCGACAGGTTTAAATCCCGCTGGTCGCGGTTGATGCGGCTGCTGAACTCAACGTGCGCCTGTTTTTTATCATCCTGCTCCATTTGCAGGTTGATATTGCGCACGGTGACCTGCTCATCTTCCGCATGCTGAAACACCAGAACGCTGTCGGCGACTTTCAGTTTGGCAATGTCAAACGACCAGCCAAGCTCGTTTTCCGGCGCGGGAGGATTGCTGCCCGCCGGGCCAACCGGGGCATTTTGAGGCTTGCGTTCTTCGCTTTGCGGGGTGAGCTGAATTACGGCCCCTTTGAGCATCACCTGACGCACCTGGAGCTGGTGGGAAAATAAGGGAATCAGCGCCACGTCGAGGCGCATGTTGTCCGAGCTAACCAGCGGCTGGCTTGCGCCCGGCGCGGTCAGGGACATGCGCCCGGAAAGAATGCTGAGCTGCGGCCAGACATGCCAGCGCAAAGGCCCGTCTAAGGTGAGTTGATAACCACTGCGCTGTTCAACCTGGCGCACCATATAAGCGCGAAAATCGTTGGGATTGACCAACAGGACCAACGCGGAAAGACCGGCCACTATCACGACCAGCAAAATCATCAGCGTGGTTAGAAATCGTCTCATAAAATCCTCAGTGAACGGGGGTCAACTCAGTCTTTATCAATACGACTGGCCACGGCGCCCTGCTGATCGCGGTATTTGGCATCCTGGCGGCGGTTATAAGGGCGCGCGGCGGGGCCAGAAAGCGGCTCGAAGCTTAGCGCGCCGATCATCATGCCCGGGCGCAAAGCCAGCGGGAGCTTGCCGGAATTATAGAACTCAAGCACGATGCAGCCGTGCCAGCCGGGATCGATACGGTGCGCGGTAACGTGAACCATCAGCCCAAGACGCGCAAGGGATGAGCGGCCATCAAGCCAGCCGACCAAATCAGAGGGAATGGTCACCGACTCAAGGGTTACCGCCAGCGCCAGCTCGCCCGGATGCAGGAAGAAGGCCTGGCCTTCCGGCAGCACGATCTCGTCACTCATCACGCGCTCCAGCGCTTCGGTGACTTCATCTTTCGGGCCGCTAAGATCGATAAAAGGTGCGGTATGGCCGCTGAAGGTACGGAATTTGTTCCCCAAACGGACATCAACGGTCGCGCCGTTAATACGCTCAACCGGAGGGCGTGGAGTAATCGTTAATCGCCCGTCATCAAGCCAGGCTTCTATATCGCGGTCACACAAACGCATCGCAGATTCTCCTTATCAAGCACAGTTATGTTTACCCTGCCACACCGGGCGGCAGATAGCCACGGAACGACAGATAATTACAGGGAATTCATTGTATTTTGCGAGCGTGTTCCGAACATTCGTTGGCAGAATACGCTCGCATTGCGCTATCAGGTAGCGTGATTATTCAAAGAATTGGCTAATTTTAGCTTTGAGAATGTCGATGGCAATACGGTTTTTGCCGCCGCGCGGCACGATGATATCGGCGTACTGTTTAGACGGCTCGATAAACTGCAGGAACATTGGGCGAACGGTTTTCTGATACTGCGCCATTACCGAGTCCATAGAGCGGCCACGTTCGTTGACGTCGCGCTTCATGCGGCGCATCAGGCAGATGTCTAACGGCGTATCGACGAAGATCGAGAAGTTCATCTCTTCGCGCAGGCGGGCGTCCGTCAGCAGCAAAATCCCTTCCAGAATAATGACTTTTTTCGGCACCAGGTGAACGGTGTTCGCGGTACGCGTGTGTTCCACGTAGCTGTAAACCGGCAGCTCTATGGCGTTGCCCGCTTTGAGCATTTGCAAATGCTGGAACAGCAGGTTGTGGTCCATCGCGCTTGGATGGTCATAGTTGGTTTTTACTCGTTCTTCCATCGACAGATGGCTTTGATCTTTGTAGTAGCTGTCTTCTGGAATGACACCAATGTGTTCATCACCGACCTGATCGCGTAATTCGCGATACAGCGTACTGGCAATAAGACTTTTCCCTGAGGCCGATGCGCCGGCGATCCCGATGATGACGCACTGATGAGACTTGTCAGTCATGTTGTTAACGAGCCTTGTTGACTTAATGTTATGGAAGGGCGACGCGAGGTGCGTCAAACGCGGCAATTATAGGGACAACCGCCGGTTGATACCAGAATAATGGTCACCGGCAGAATATTTCGCCCGAAGTTCAGGCAGTGCGCTGCGGATATGCCCCGCCGGGAGGGGATAATTTGCGGCAAAGCAGCATAAAAGAAGCATTAATGAAAAGAAGCCGTGGGCAGGCGCACTTATTTATAACATGTTGATGTTAAATTATGAGCGCACGCCATAGGAATTGTAAATTGTTTGTACTAGCATAAACCGAAACTATTCTATTTTTGCATCCGGGCATGCTCCTGGCGGCACTGCCTTAACGGATTTCGCGGGAATGAACAAAAATAATACCTATCAGAAAGACGTCACCGCCCCCAGATTTCTCCTGCTGGGCCTGGGTTTATTGAGCTTTATTTTTACCCTTTACTCTCTGGAATTAAGTCTTGTGGGCACCGTGCTTGCGCCCCTATGGTTCCCAACGTCAATAATGACGGTTGCTTTTTTCCGCAACCCGCCGCGCCGCTGGCCGTTAATTGCGCTTATTTGTTCTGCCGCAAGCGTAGCGGCAACGGCGGTATTAATTCCCTTAAATGAAATTAATCTCGGCTTTACGGCAATTAACCTTCTTGAGGCTTTAATAGCCGCAGGCTTAATGCGCCATTTCCTATCGGCTAAAAATCCGCTGCAAAATCTCAACAGCTGGGTTCGGCTGGCGGTGTGCAGCGCGATTATTCCGCCGATTATCGGGGGCTTGCTGGCCATTTGGCTGGCGGCTCCGGCAGGCGGAACGGTGCTTAAAAATTTCCTGGTTTGGGTACTTTCCGAATCCATAGGCGCGCTGGCCCTGCTCCCGACCGGCCTGCTCATCAAGCCGCAGTATTTCCTGCGCAACCGCAACCCGAAGCAGCTGCTCGAAACGGTGCTCACCTTCATCATCACGCTGATGCTCAGCTACTTCGCGCTGCGTTTCATGCCCTGGCCGTTTACGTTTATCATCGTCTTCCTGATGTGGAGCGCGATTCGCCTGCCCCGCCTTGAGGCGTTTATCATCTTTCTTGCCACGCTGATGGTGGTGTCGCTGATGATGGCGACCAACAGCGTTTCGATGATGGCTCCGCACGCGGCGGTGGTCGACAACGCCCCGTGGCTGCCGTTCCTGATGATTTTGCTGCCCGCGAACGTCATGACCATGGTGATGTACTCCTTCCGCGAAGAGCGCAAGCACATCACCGAAAGCGAGGCGCGGTTTCGCAACGCGATGGAATATTCCGCCATCGGCATGGCGCTGGTATCGATTGAAGGCCAGTGGATTCAGGTAAATAAATCGCTCAGCAAGTTCCTCGGCTACACCGCAGACCAGCTGCGCGCGCTGAACTTCCAGCAAATTACCTACCCCGAAGACCTGCACGCGGACCTGCGACAGCTCGATATGCTGATTGCGGGCGACATCAACAGCTATTCGATGGAAAAACGTTACTACACCAGCCAGGGCGAAGTGGTGTGGGCGCTGCTGGCGGTTTCCGTGGTGCGCGATACCGACAAATCCCCGCTCTACCTGATCGCCCAAATCGAAGACATCAACGACCTCAAGCACACCGAATGGGTCAATAAGCGCCTGATGGAGCGCATTACGCTGGCTAACGAAGCCGGGGGCATCGGTATCTGGGAATGGGATCTGGCGAGCGATGTGATCAGCTGGGACAAGCGCATGTTCGATCTCTACGAAGTCGCGCCGCACATGAAGCCGACCTATAAGCTGTGGGCGGAATGCGTACTCGTTGAAGACCTGCCGCAGGCCGAAAAAATCCTCCGCGAATCGCTGCAGGCCCGCCTGCCGTTCAAGATGGAATACCGCATCAAGGTAAAAGACGGCATTCGCCATATCCGCTCGCTCGCCAACCGCGTGCTGAATAAAAACGGCGACGTGGAGCGGCTGCTCGGCATCAACATGGATATGACCGAGGTGAAGCAGCTTAACGAAGCGCTGTATCAGGAAAAAGAGCGCCTGCACATCACGCTCGACTCCATCGGCGAAGCGGTGATCTGTACCGATGTCGACATGAACGTCACCTTTATGAACCCGGTGGCGGAAAAACTCAGCGGTTGGGCGCAGGACGAGGCGATCGGCCAGCACATTCTGACGATTCTGCGCATCACCTTCGGCGACGGCGGGCCGGTGATGGAGAACATTCACAGCGGCGACTTCTCGCGGATGGCCATCGAGCAGGACGTGGTGCTGCACTGCCGCAACGGCGGCAGCCACGACATTCACTACAGCATCACGCCGCTGACCACGCTTGACGGGCAGTGCATCGGCTCGGTGCTGGTGATTCAGGACGTGACGGAATCGCGCAAAATGCTCAAACAGCTAAGCTACAGCGCCTCGCACGACAGTCTGACCCACCTTGCCAACCGCGTCAGCTTCGAAAACCACATGAAGCGCCTGCTGCAAAGCGCGAGCGAAAACCGTCAGCGCCACGCGCTGGTGTTTATCGACCTCGACAGGTTCAAGGCCGTCAACGATTCCGCAGGCCACGCGGCGGGCGACGCGCTGCTGCGCGAGCTTTCCTCGCTGATGATGAGCATGCTGCGCACCGGCGATTTCCTGGCAAGGCTTGGGGGCGACGAGTTCGGCCTGCTGCTGCCGGACTGCTCGGCGGAAAACGCGCGCCACATTTCCGGGCGGATCATCGATACCATCAACGATTACCACTTCATCTGGGACGGCCGCCTGCACCGCATCGGGGCCAGCGCCGGGATCACGCAGATCGACGCCAATAACCGCGTGGCCTCCGAGGTGCTATCGCAGGCGGACATCGCCTGTTACGCCTCGAAAAACAGCGGCCGCGGGCGCGTGACGGTTTATGAAGCCCAGCAGCATTACATGCACAAAGACCGCAACGAGCTGGCGATAGAGGAAAAGTGGCGCATCATCAACGATAACGCGATGCTGATGGTGGCGGCAGCGGCTGCACCGCCGCGCGTGCCGGAGTCCACCAGCTTCTACCTGCTGTCGCTCAAGTTCTGGAACAGCGACGGCGACGTGGTGGAAGAGCACGGCCTGCGCAGCGGGCTGGTCGAAGCCGAGCTGCAGCACGCGCTGGATCGCCGCGTCTTCGGCGAGTTCTTCCGCGAATACGCGACCCAGGTTGCGCAGAAGGGCTTCGGCGTCGCGCTGCCTATCTCCCCCGCCGGGCTTGCCAGCGCGAGCTTTATCGACGAGCTGCTGGGAATGCTCGCGCGTAGCCCGCTACCCGCGCGCCTGCTGCATCTGCAAATCAACAGTGAAACCCTGATCGTCGACGATGAGCAGGTGCACAGCAACCTGCAACGCCTGCGCGAAAAGGGCTGCCAGATGGTGCTGACGCACGTTGGGCGCGACCTTGAGATTTTCGACCGCATCAGCCGCCAGACCTTCAGCTATATCCTTATCGACAGCCAGCTGATCCAGAACGTGCACTGCAACCTGATGGACGAAATGATGGTGACCATTATTCACGGCCACGCCCAGCGCCTGATGCTGCAAACGCTGGCCGGGCCTGCGGATCTGCCGATGGTCATGGACACGCTGTCCGGCATCGGCATTGATTTGATTTACGGCGAAAACATCAGCGCTCCGCAGCCGCTGCCCCTGCTGCTGAGCACCAGCTACTTCGGCATTAACTAAGCGCGGGGCTTTCCGGCACCCAGCCGTCGCTGTACCAGATGTGCAGCAGCGCGTAGGAGCGCCACGGGTGCCAGCGCTCCGCGTAGCGGCGGATCTGGGCGGGGGTCATGCCGGGAAAGCGCTGCTTAATCAGATAATCGTCGGGCAAAAACACGTCGCTTGCCTGCCAGCCGCGCAGGGCGTAATAGTTCGCCGTCCAGCTCCCGATCCCCGGCAGCGTAATCAGCTGCTTCACGCCGCGTTCAACGTCCTCGGGGAGGGTCAACGGGAACTCTCCGGCGGCGGCCAGTCGCGCCAGGTTAATAATCGCCTCCCCGCGCCTGAGCGGCATGCCAAGCGGCTTAAGCTGTTCTGGGGCAAGGGCCGCAAGACGGCCTGCGGAAGGGAAAACCTGCCACTCCGGGAAGCCCGCCAGCGGTTCGCCAAATTCCCGCGCCACCTTCCCGGCAAGCTTCGCCGCCATCGCCACGCTCACCAGCTGCCCGAGAATGGCGCGAATCGCCTGCTCAAACGAATCCATGCAGCCCGGCAGCCGCAGGCCCGGCCTCGCCTGCGCCAGCTCGCCCAGGCTTTCCAACACCGGCTGCGGCTGGCGGTCTACGTCCAGCAGCTGCCTCACTCTTATTAACACCTCATCCGCAACGGGCAGCAGCCCGTCGGTCAGGGTCACGTTGAGCCGGTGGTTTTGCTCATCCGGTTCGAGAGTGACCAGCCCCCGGTGCGCGCCCAGGGCAAAGCTTCGGCAGTAGCGGGTTGGCGACACGGTTTCAACGCCCGCAACCGCACGGGCGGCGAGAAAGCCGAACATCCACTGCCAGTCATAGGGCGGGTGGTAAACAAGTGCGAACATAGTCGATTCCCGTGGGTTTTGATGGGCTTAGCATAATAGCAAATGCCGATTCCTGCCTTGCTTTGATATTCAGTTGCCCGCGGCGGCGCATTCCGCTAAAGTCGCCCCCCTTCTCACCGGCATGGGGATATTATGCAATTTATTGGCTTTGATTATGGTACGGCAAACTGCTCCGTTGCGGTGATGCGCGACGGCGCGCCGAAACTGCTGGAAATGGAAAACGGCTCCTCCCTGCTTCCTTCTATGCTCTGCGCCCCAACGCGCGAAGCGGTCAGCGAGTGGCTCTACCGTCACCACCAGGTTCCGGCCACCGGCGACGAAACCCAGGCACTGCTGCGCCGCGCCGTGTCGTTTAACCGCGAAGAAGATATCGACGTGCTCCCCGGCAGCGTGCAGTTCGGCCTGAACTCGCTGCGCCAGTACATGGAGGACCCGGAGGAAGTCTACTTCGTCAAATCCCCGAAATCCTTCCTCGGCGCAAGCGGCCTCAAGCCGCAGCAGGTCGCGCTGTTTGAAGATTTGGTCTGCGCCATGATGGTACATATCCGCAGCCAGGCGCAAAGCCAGGTCGCCGAGCCTATCAGCCAGGCGGTGATTGGCCGTCCGATAAACTTCCAGGGCCTGGGCGGCGATGAGGCCAACCAGCAGGCGCAGGGCATTCTCGAACGCGCGGCGCACCGTGCCGGGTTCCAGGACGTGGTGTTCCAGTTCGAACCGGTGGCGGCGGGGCTGGATTTTGAAGCCTCCCTGACACAGGAAAAACAGGTGCTGGTGGTGGATATCGGCGGCGGGACGACCGACTGTTCGGTACTGCTGATGGGCCCGGAGTGGCACAAGCGCCGCGACCGCGAGCACAGCCTGCTGGGACACAGCGGCTGCCGCGTGGGCGGTAACGATCTCGACATTATGCTGGCGTTCAAGCAGCTTTCGCCGCTGCTCGGCATGGGCGGGCAGACCGAGAAAGGGATTGCCCTGCCGGTGCTGCCGTGGTGGAACGCCGTCGCCATTAACGACGTGCCCGCGCAGAACGACTTCTACAGCACCGCCAACGGCAGAATGCTCAATGAACTGGTGCGCGACGCTCGCGAGTCCGACAAGGTTGCCTGGCTGCAAAAAGTCTGGCGTCAACGCCTGAGCTATCGCCTGGTGCGCGCGGCGGAAGAGAGCAAAATCGCCCTGTCCGACAGCGCGAAGGTTGCCACCCTGCTGCCGTTTATCGCCAAAGATCTGGGCTGTGAGATTGCCCAGGCCGATCTGGAAAGCGCCATCAGCCAGCCGCTGCAGCGCATTCTGGAGCAGGTAACGCTGGCGCTTGAAAACAGCAACGTGAAGCCGGACGTGATTTATCTCACCGGCGGCAGCGCGCGTTCGCCGATGATTAAGCACGCGCTCGCACAGCAGCTGCCGGGCATTGAGCTTGCGGGCGGCGATGATTTTGGCTCGGTTACCGCAGGCCTTGCGCGCTGGGCAGAAGTGGTGTTCCGGGGCTAACCCTCAGACACCTAAATGCTTCACGGATTCCGGGAATTCAATTTGCAGTGAAAGCGTGCCGCCCAGCGCCTCAACGTAGCGTTTCAGGGTGCCGATTTTTATTTCGTTACCGCGCTGTTCGATGGCGGTAACGGCTGGCTGGCTGATACCCATCGCCAGCGCCAGCTGCTTTTGAGACCAGCCCATCTCTTCACGAATCAGATGCAGGCAGCTTTCCAGAATCAGCTCCTGGGTGCCCTCAGCAACGCGCTTTTGCCGCTCCGGCGGCAGCTGGGCGAGCATTTCTTCCAGCGTTTTATAGTTTTTCATTTTGTTCCTCTCGTAGTTCCAACCATTTAGCAAATTCGCTATCGGCAACCGCAATCATCGTTTCGTAGAAGCGCTTATCATTTGACTTGTCTCCGGCACAGAGCAAGATGGCCTGGCGCGCAAAATCAAAAGCGTAAAAAACACGCAGAGGCCTACCGCAGTACTGCACCCGGAGCTCTTTCATATTGCTGAATCGCGATCCTTTCACCGAATCGGCATAAGGGCGAGACAGCAGCGGTCCCAGAAATTGTAAACACCCCAGCGAATGTAGGACGCGATCCTGAAGCGCTTCATTTTGCTCGTGATACCACTCATCAAAACGTGGTGTAGTGATTACCGTCCATGTCATACCCACTCTCCTTATAAACTATAATTTATATTCCAGTTATAAGCTATAGTTTATGAGCAGATTTTACCGTTAGCCATCGTTGGAGGTCAGTCCTGCGAGGCGTCTCGAAGAAAAGCGCGGTATCGGATTTATCCATACGTTCTTCCATATTTCCTTCATTTTTCAGCGCCCGGCAGTCACTACACTAGTATCATTAGCGTTAAATCGTTTCAGGAAGAGAAGACGTAAACATATGAAAGGTTCGCACACTCCCCGCTGGCTGTGGATTGCCGGGGTCGCTATCGTTGCCGTGGCCGCCGTCTATTTTTGGCGCAGCAGCGCCACCGGCGGTCAGGAAACGCAGAAATCCGCCCAGCAGCCGCCGGCGGGAGGCCGTCACGGCATGCGCGGCGGTGCCCTTGCGCCGGTTCAGGCGGCTACGGCAACCAGCGAATCCGTACCACGTTATCTCACCGGGTTGGGGACGATTACCGCAGCGAACACCGTCACGGTTCGCAGTCGCGTTGACGGCCAGCTGTTAGCCATTCATTTCCAGGAAGGTCAACAGGTTAAAGCGGGCGATCTGCTGGCCGAAATCGATCCGAGCCAGTTCAAGGTTGCGCTGGCCCAGGCGCAGGGGCAGCTTGCCAAAGACCAGGCCACCCTCGCAAACGCCCGCCGGGACCTTGCGCGCTATCAGCAGCTGGTGAAAACCAACCTCGTTTCCCGCCAGGAAATGGACGCCCAGCAGGCGCTGGTTAACGAATCCGCCGGTACGGTCAAAGCGGACGAGGCGTCCGTTGCCAGCGCGCAGCTTCAGCTCGACTGGAGCCGCATCACCGCGCCTATCGACGGGCGCGTGGGCCTCAAGCAGGTCGACGTCGGCAACCAAATATCCAGCGGCGACACCACCGGTATCGTGGTGCTGACCCAAACCCATCCCATAGATTTAATCTTCACGCTGCCGGAAAGCGAAATCGCCACCGTGGTGAAGGCGCAAAAGGCGGGCAACGCGCTGAGCGTCGAGGCGTGGGACCGCACCAATAAGCAGAAGCTCAGCACCGGCAGCCTGCTGAGCCTCGATAATCAGATTGATGCCACCACCGGCACCATCAGGCTCAAGGCGCGCTTTAATAACGAAGACGACGCGCTGTTCCCCAACCAGTTCGTCAACGCGCGCATGCTGGTCGACACCCAGCAAAACGCCGTGGTCATCCCGACCGCCGCCCTGCAAATGGGCAACGAGGGCAGCTTCGTCTGGGTGCTGAACGCCGAGAGCAAAGTCAGCAAGCACCTGGTAACCACCGGCATTCAGGACAGCCAAAAAGTGGTGATTACCGCCGGGCTTTCGGCGGGCGACCGCGTGGTTACCGACGGCATCGACCGCCTGACCGAAGGCGCGAAGGTTGAAGTGGTGGAAGCGCAGACCGCCGCCGCCAGCGCGCCAGAAGAGAAAGCCGACGAGAAGCCTGCCCACCGCCGTAGCGGAGCGAAATCCTGATGCAGGTCTTGCCTCCCAGCGCCACCGGCGGGCCGTCCCGCCTGTTTATTCTCCGCCCGGTTGCCACGACGCTGCTGATGCTGGCTATCCTGCTGGCGGGGATTATCGGCTACCGCTTCCTGCCGGTATCCGCGCTCCCGGAAGTAGACTACCCGACGATTCAGGTGGTGACGCTCTACCCCGGCGCAAGCCCGGACGTCGTGACCTCGGCAATCACCGCCCCGCTGGAACGCCAGTTCGGGCAGATGTCGGGCCTCAAGCAGATGTCCTCGCAGAGCGCGGGCGGCGCTTCCGTCGTCACGCTACAGTTCCAGCTTACCCTGCCGCTGGACGTCGCCGAGCAGGAGGTGCAGGCGGCAATCAATGCCGCCACTAACCTGCTGCCGTCCGACCTGCCTAATCCGCCGGTTTACAGCAAGGTGAATCCGGCGGATCCGCCGATTATGACCCTCGCGGTCACCTCCACCGCCATCCCGATGACCCAGGTCGAAGATATGGTGGAAACGCGCGTGGCGCAGAAAATCTCCCAGGTTTCCGGCGTCGGGCTGGTAACGCTTGCGGGCGGGCAGCGCCCTGCGGTGCGCGTCAAGCTTAACGCCCCGGCCATTGCCGCCCTGGGCCTGACCAGCGAAACGGTGCGCACCGCCATCACCAGCGCCAACGTCAACTCTGCGAAAGGCAGCCTTGATGGCCCGGAGCGCGCCGTCACGCTTTCCGCCAACGACCAGATGCAGTCGGCGGAAGAATATCGCCGCCTGATTATCGCCTATAAGGACGGCGCGCCCGTGCGCCTGGGCGACGTGGCAACGGTTGAACAAGGTGCGGAAAACGCCTGGCTCGGCGCGTGGGCCAACAGGCAGCAGGCGATTGTGATGAACGTGCAGCGCCAGCCGGGCGCAAACATCATCGACACCGCCGACAGCATTCGCCAAATGCTCCCCACGCTCACCGCCAGCCTGCCGAAATCGGTTGAGGTAAAGCTGCTGAGCGACCGCACCACCAACATTCGCGCCTCGGTCACCGACACCCAGTTCGAGCTGATGCTCGCCATCGCGCTGGTGGTGATGATTATTTACGTCTTCCTGCGCAACGTCCCGGCGACCATTATCCCCGCCGTCGCCGTACCGCTCTCGCTGGTCGGCACCTTTGCGGTGATGGTGTTCCTCGATTTTTCGATCAACAACCTGACGCTGATGGCGCTGACCATCGCCACCGGCTTCGTGGTGGACGACGCGATCGTGGTTATCGAAAACATCTCGCGCTATATCGAAAAGGGCGAAAAGCCGCTGGCCGCGGCGCTTAAGGGCGCGGGCGAAATCGGCTTTACCATCATCTCACTGACCCTGTCGCTTATCGCGGTGCTGATCCCGCTGCTGTTTATGGGCGATATCGTGGGCCGCCTGTTCCGCGAGTTTGCCGTCACGCTCGCCATAGCGATCCTGATTTCCGCCATCGTTTCCCTGACGCTGACGCCGATGATGTGCGCGCGCATGCTAAGCCACGAGTCGTTACGCAAACAGAACCGCTTCTCGCGGGCGAGCGAACGCTTCTTCGAGCGGGTTATCGCCGCCTACGGGCGCATGCTAAAAAAAGTGCTTAATCACCCGTGGCTAACCTTAGGCGTCGCGTTCGGCACCCTGGCGCTGACCGTCGTGCTGTGGATTTTCATTCCCAAAGGCTTCTTCCCGATACAGGACAACGGCATTATTCAGGGCACGCTTCAGGCGCCGCAGTCCGTGTCATTTGCCAGCATGGCCCAGCGCCAGCGGCAGGTCGCCGACGTGATTCTGAAAGACCCGGCGGTAGAAAGCCTGACGTCGTTCGTAGGCGTAGACGGCACCAACCCGGCGCTGAACAGCGCCCGCCTGCAGATAAACCTTAAGCCGCTGAGCGACCGCGACGACCGCATTAAGGCCGTTATCGAACGCCTGCAAACCGACGTGGCGAACGTGCCCGGCGTGCAGCTTTACCTCCAGCCGATTCAGGATTTAACCATTGATACCACCGTCAGCCGCACGCAGTATCAGTTCACCCTACAGGCCACCTCGCTTGACGAGCTGAGCACCTGGGTGCCGCAGCTGATGGACAAGCTGCAAACCCTGCCGCAGCTGGCAGACGTCAGCAGCGACTGGCAGGACCTGGGCCTGGTCGCCTATGTCAACGTCGAACGCGCCAGCGCCAGCCGCCTCGGCATCTCCATGTCCGACGTGGATAACGCGCTGTATAACGCCTTCGGCCAGCGTCTGATTTCGACTATTTACACCCAGGCAAACCAGTATCGCGTAGTGCTTGAACACGATACCAGCACCACGCCGGGCCTAAGCGCGCTGGACAATATTCGCCTCGCCTCAACCGACGGCGGCACCGTGCCGCTCGGCGCGATTGCCAAAGTCGAACAGCGCTTCGCGCCGCTGTCGGTGAACCATCTCGACCAGTTCCCGTCGACCACCATCTCGTTTAACGTCCCGGACGACTACTCGCTGGGCGAGGCGGTGCAGTCGATTACCGCTGCGGAAAATGCGCTGTCGCTGCCGTCGGACATCACCACCCAGTTCCAGGGCAGCACCCTCGCCTTCCAGGCCGCGCTCGGCAGCACCATCTGGCTGATTATCGCCTCGGTGGTGGCGATGTACATCGTGCTCGGCGTGCTGTACGAAAGCTTTATCCACCCGATTACCATCCTTTCAACGCTGCCCACAGCGGGCGTTGGCGCGCTGCTGGCGCTTATGCTCGCCGGGGCGGAGCTGGACGTGATCGCCATCATCGGCATTATTCTGCTCATCGGCATCGTGAAGAAAAACGCCATCATGATGATCGACTTCGCGCTCGCCGCCGAACGCGAACAGGGCATGTCGCCGTATGAGGCGATTTACCAGGCCTGCCTGCTGCGCTTCCGCCCGATCCTGATGACCACGCTTGCCGCCCTGCTCGGCGCGCTGCCGCTGATGTTATCCACCGGCGTGGGCGCCGAGCTGCGCCGTCCGCTGGGCATCGGCATGGTCGGTGGGCTGATGGTCAGCCAGGTCTTAACGCTGTTCACCACGCCGGTTATCTACCTGCTGTTTGACCGCCTGTCGCACTACGCCCGCGGCCGCTTCGGCAAGCGCGAGGAAGAAGTACAGTGAAATTCTTCGCCCTCTTTATCTACCGCCCGGTGGCGACGATCCTATTGACCATCGCCATTACGCTGTGCGGCGTGCTCGGGTTCCGCCTGTTGCCGGTAGCCCCGCTGCCGCAGGTTGATTTCCCGGTGATCATGATCAGCGCCTCGCTGCCCGGCGCGTCGCCGGAAACCATGGCCTCATCGGTGGCCACGCCGCTTGAGCGGGCGCTGGGGCGCATTGCGGGCGTCACGGAAATGACGTCGTCAAGCTCGCTCGGCAGCACGCGCATTATCATGGAGTTTAACTTCGACCGCGATATCAACGGCGCCGCGCGCGACGTGCAGGCGGCGATTAACGCCGCGCAAAGCCTGCTGCCAAGCGGCATGCCAAGCCGCCCGACCTACCGCAAGGCCAACCCGTCCGACGCGCCAATCATGATCCTGACGCTCACCTCGGACACCCTCTCCCAGGGCCAGCTTTACGATTTCGCCTCCACCCAGCTTGCGCAAACCGTCGCGCAAATCGACGGCGTGGGCGACGTGGACGTCGGCGGCAGCTCGCTCCCGGCGGTACGCGTCGACCTTAACCCGCAGGCGCTGTTCAACCAGGGCGTTTCGCTTGACGCGGTGCGCACCGCCATCGACAGCGCCAACGTGCGCCGTCCGCAGGGTGCAATCGACGACAGCACGCGCCGCTGGCAGGTGCAGACCAACGACGAGCTGAAAACCGCAGCGGAATATCAGCCGCTCATCGTGCATTACAACAACGGCGGCGCGGTGCAGCTCAAGGACGTGGCGAACGTCACCGATTCGGTGCAGGACGTGCGCAACGCCGGGATGACCAACGCCAAGCCGGCGATTTTGCTGATGATCCGCAAATCCCAGGAAGCGAACATCATCGAAACGGTGGACAGGATCCGCGAAAAGCTGCCGGAGCTGCGGGAAACCATCCCCGCGTCCATTGATTTGCAGGTGGCGCAGGACCGCTCGCCGACCATTCGCGCGTCCCTTGCGGAGGTCGAACAGTCGCTGGTGATTTCCGTCGCGCTGGTGATTCTGGTGGTGTTCGTGTTCCTGCGCTCGGGCCGCGCCACGCTGATTCCCGCCGTCGCGGTGCCGGTGTCGCTGATCGGCACCTTTATCGCCATGTACCTGTGCGGCTTTAGCCTTAACAACCTGTCGCTGATGGCGCTGACCATCGCCACCGGCTTCGTGGTGGACGACGCGATTGTGGTGCTGGAAAACATTTCACGCCACATTGAGGCGGGCGTTAAACCGCTGCAGGCGGCGCTGCAAGGGGTGCGCGAGGTCGGCTTCACCGTGCTTTCCATGAGCCTGTCGCTGGTGGCGGTTTTCCTGCCGCTGCTGCTGATGGGCGGCCTGCCGGGCCGCCTGTTTAAAGAGTTTGCCGTCACGCTGTCCGTCGCCATCGGCATCTCGCTTGTGGTGTCGCTGACCCTAACGCCGATGATGTGCGGCTGGCTGCTGAAAAACAAACCGCAGCATAGCCCGAACCGCAGGCGCGGATTTGGCCGCGTGCTGGTTGCGATGCAGGAAGGCTACGCCCGCTCGCTGCGCTGGGTGTTAGGCCACGCGAAGCTGGTGGGCCTGGTGCTGATTGCCACCATTGCGCTGAACGTCTGGCTGTATATCGCCATCCCGAAAACCTTCTTCCCGGAGCAGGACACCGGGCGGCTGATGGGCAACATTCAGGCCGACCAGAGCATCTCCTTCCAGGCGATGCGCGGCAAGCTGCAGGACTTTATGAAGATTATCCGTGAAGACCCGGCGGTGGATAACGTCACCGGCTTCACCGGCGGCTCGCGCGTCAACAGCGGCATGATGTTCATCTCCCTGAAGCCGCTTGGCGAACGCACGGAAACCGCGCAGCAGGTTATCGACCGGCTGCGTAAGGCGCTGGCAAAAGAGCCGGGGGCGAGCCTGTTTCTGATGGCGGTACAGGATATTCGCGTCGGCGGGCGGCAGGCCAACGCCAGCTACCAGTACACGCTGCTGTCCGATAGCCTGGCCGACCTGCGCACCTGGGAGCCGAAAATTCGCCAGGCGTTTGCCAAACTGCCGCAGCTCGCGGACGTTAACTCAGACCAGCAGGACAACGGCGCGGAAATGGATCTTGTCTACGACCGTGAAACCATGTCCCGGCTGGGGATTAGCGTCAGCGATGCCAACAGTCTGCTGAATAACGCCTTCGGCCAGCGGCAGATTTCGACCATTTACCAGCCGCTTAACCAGTATAAGGTGGTGATGGAGGTCGATCCGCGCTACACCCAAGACATCAGCGCGCTTGACCAAATGTTCGTCACCAACGCTGAAGGCAGGCCGATTCCGCTGTCCTACTTTGCGAAGTGGCAGCCTGCAAACGCGCCGCTTGCGGTGAACCATCAGGGCCTTTCCGCCGCCTCGACGATATCTTTCAACCTGCCGACCGGCGTTTCCCTGAGCGAGGCCAGCGAGGCCATCGACCGCACTATGACGTCGCTTGGCGTGCCGTCGACGGTGCGCGGCAGCTACGCGGGCACGGCGCAGGTGTTCCAGGACACGATGAAATCCCAGGTGATATTGATTATCGCCGCCATCGCCACGGTCTACATCGTGCTGGGGATTTTGTACGAGAGCTACGTTCACCCGCTGACGATTCTCTCGACGCTGCCTTCCGCAGGCGTGGGCGCGCTGCTGGCGCTGGAGCTGTTCGGCGCGCCGTTTAGCCTGATTGCGCTGATCGGCATCATGCTGTTAATCGGCATCGTCAAAAAGAACGCCATTATGATGGTGGACTTCGCGATAGACGCCCAGCGCAACGGCAGCCTGACGCCGGAGGAAGCCATCTTTCAGGCCTGTCTGCTGCGCTTCCGGCCGATTATGATGACCACGCTCGCGGCGCTGTTTGGCGCGCTGCCGCTGGTGCTGACCAGCGGCGACGGCGCCGAATTGCGCCAGCCGCTGGGGATTACCATCGTCGGCGGGCTGGTGGTCAGCCAGCTGCTGACGCTGTACACCACGCCGGTTGTGTATCTGTTCTTTGACCGTTTACGCTTAAGGTTTAGCCGCAGGCACCGTGAAGCAACGGCGTAAGCTTGCGGATGAATAAGTTTGTAGGGTGGATAAGCGCCAGCGCCATCCACCAAATAATGTCGGGGGCGCTACGCTTGCCCGACCTACAAGCCATAAGCCCCGTGAGGAAACGGCGTAAGTTTGTAGGTGGATACGTTTGTAGGGTGGATAAGCGCCAGCGCCATCCACCAAATAATGTCGGGGGCGCTACGCTTGCCCGACCTACAAGCCTTAAGCTCCGTGAGGAAACGGCGTAAGTTTGTGGGTGGATAAGCGCCAGCGCCATCCACCGGAAACGTCGGGGCGCTGCGCTTGCCCGACCTACAAGCCTTAAGGTTTAGTCGTAACATTAATCGTGCCGCATCTCTGGAATATCCAAAATAATTGGAGTTACAGCAAGGCCGCAAGTGAGTGAGTCCCGATGAGCTTACTCAAGTAAGTGATTCAGGTGAGGGAGCGCAGCAACGCCGCTGTAGCTTCAATTATGAAGGATATTAAATGACCGACCTGCCCGCCGCCGTGCGCTGGCAACTGTGGATTGTCGCCTTCGGCTTCTTTATGCAGTCGCTGGACACCACCATTGTCAACACCGCCCTCCCGTCGATGGCGGCAAGCCTCGGAGAAAGTCCGCTGCATATGCATTCGGTCATTGTCTCCTACGTGCTGACCGTGGCGGTGATGCTCCCCGCGAGCGGCTGGCTGGCCGATCGCATCGGCGTACGCAATATCTTCTTCACCGCCATCGTGCTGTTCACCATCGGCTCGCTGTTCTGCGCCCACGCCTCGACGCTCGACGAACTGATTATGGCCCGCGTGGTGCAGGGCATCGGCGGCGCGATGATGGTGCCGGTCGGCAGGCTGACGGTGATGAAAATCGTCCCGCGCGAGCAGTACATGGCGGCGATGACCTTCGTCACGCTTCCCGGCCAGATAGGCCCGCTGCTAGGCCCGGCGCTGGGCGGCATCCTGGTCGAATACGCCTCATGGCACTGGATCTTCCTGATAAACCTGCCGGTGGGCATCGTCGGTGCTATTGCCACGCTGTGGCTGATGCCGAACTACACCATGCAAACCCGCCGTTTCGATATGGCGGGTTTTGTGCTGCTGGCGTTCGGCATGGCGGCGCTGACCATCGCGCTTGACGGGCAAAAGGGGCTAGGGATTTCCGCGCTTGCCCAGGGCGGGCTGGTCGGCGGCGGCGTGCTGGCGATTCTGCTTTATCTCTGGCACGCGCGAAAAAACGACAACGCGCTGTTCCGGCTTAGCCTGTTTGACACCAAAACCTTCTCCCTCGGCCTGTTCGGCAGCTTCTGCGGCCGCGTCGGCAGCGGCATGCTGCCGTTTATGACGCCGGTATTCCTGCAAATCGGCCTCGGCTTCTCGCCGTTCCACGCGGGCCTGATGATGATCCCCATGGTGCTCGGCAGCATGGGCATGAAGCGCATCGTGGTGCAGGTCGTCAACCGCTTCGGCTACCGCAACGTGCTGGTTGCCTCGACGCTCGGCCTTGCCGTCATCAGCCTGCTGTTTATGGGCACCGCCCTGCTCGGCTGGTACACCCTGCTGCCGGTGGTGCTGTTTATTCAGGGGATGGTGAACTCGGTGCGCTTCTCGTCGATGAACACCCTGACGCTGAAGGATTTACCCGACGATCTGGCAAGCTCCGGCAACAGCCTGCTGTCGATGGTGATGCAGCTTTCGATGAGCATCGGCGTTACCGTCGCCGGGATGCTGCTGGGCATGTACGGCCACCAGCAGATCATGCCGGACAGCCCGGTCGTTCACAGCGTCTTCCTCTACACCTATCTGAGCATGGCGGTAGTTATCGCCCTGCCCGCGCTGGTCTTTACCCGCGTACCCAAGGACACCACTAAGAACGTCGTCATCGCGCGGCGCAAAAGGAGCCAATCATGAAACTCTGGCGACCGGGCATCACCGGCAAGCTATTCCTCGCCATCTTCTCTACCTGCCTGCTGGTGCTGGCGATCATGCACTGGGGCGTACGGCTGAGTTTCGAACGCGGCTTTATCGACTACATCAAGCACGGCAACGAACAGCGGCTGGAAATGCTCGGCGACGCGCTGGGCGAACAGTACGCCCTGCACGGCAACTGGCAGTTCTTACGCCATAACGACCGCTTTATGTTCCAGATCCTCAAGTCCTTCGAGCACGACGAGGACGGGCGCAACCCGAACATGCCGCCGCACGGCTGGCGCACGCAGTTTTGGGTAGTGGATCAGGACCAAAAGGTGCTGGTCGGCCCGCGCGGCCCGGTCCCAACGGACGGCATGCGTCGCGCGATCAAAGTTAACGGCAGCAACGCGGGCTGGGTCATCGCCTCGCCGGTCGAGCGGCTGACGCGCAACACCGATATCAACTTTGACCGCCAGCAGCGCCGCACCAGCTGGATTATCGTTGCGCTCTCCACGCTGCTCGCCGCAGCCGCCACCTTCCTGCTGGCGCGCGGCCTGCTCGCGCCGGTTAAACGCCTGGTGGAAGGCACGCACCGGCTGGCGGCGGGGGATTTCACCGCCCGCGTCGACTCCACCAGCCAGGACGAACTGGGCAAGCTCGGCCAGGACTTCAACCAGCTCGCCAGCACGCTTGAGAAAAACCACAATATGCGCCGCGCCTACATGGCGGACATTTCCCACGAGCTACGCACCCCGCTGGCGATCCTGCGCGGCGAGCTGGAGGCGATTCAGGACGGCGTGCGCAAGTTCACGCCGGAATCGGTGGTATCGCTCCAGATGGAGGTCGCCACGCTCACCAAGCTGGTGGACGATCTGCACCAGCTTTCCCTGTCCGACGAAGGCGCGCTGGCCTACCAGAAAAAATCGCTCGATATCATCACCCTGCTGGAAGTGGTGGCGGGCGCGTTCCGCCAGCGCTTCGACTCCCGGGGGCTGACCATCCGCCTCGCGCTGCCCGACAGCGTGACCATTTTTGGCGACAGCGACCGCCTGATGCAGCTGTTCAACAACCTGCTGGAAAACAGCCTGCGCTATACCGACGAAGGCGGGCAGTTGCTGATTTCCGGCGAGGTGACGCAGCAGCGCTTTATCATGACCTTCGCCGACAGCACGCCCGGCGTTAGCGACGAGCAGCTCAACATGCTGTTCGACCGCTTCTACCGCACCGAAGGCTCCCGCAACCGCGCGAGCGGCGGCTCCGGCCTCGGCCTGTCCATTTGCCAGAACATCGTTGCTGCACATGGTGGCACTCTCCGGGCGGGGCATTCGCCTTTAGGGGGCGTTAGCATTACAGTAGAGTTACCGCTGGAATCAGACTCAATGAGAAATGTATGACCGATTTTCCGCTTGATGAAAATGCACCGCGCATTTTAATTGTTGAAGATGAGCCCAAGCTTGGGCAGCTGCTTATCGATTATCTGCGCGCCGCGGGCTACGCGCCGACGCTTATCAGCCACGGCGACCAGGTTTTGCCCTACGTGCGCCAGACACCGCCGAATTTGATCCTGCTCGATCTTATGCTGCCGGGCACCGACGGCCTGACGCTGTGCCGCGAAATCCGCCGCTTCTCGGAAGTGCCGATCGTGATGGTGACCGCCAAAATCGAAGAGATTGACCGCCTGCTGGGGCTGGAAATCGGCGCGGACGACTATATCTGCAAGCCGTTCAGCCCGCGCGAGGTGGTGGCCCGCGTCAAAACCATTCTGCGCCGCTGCAAGCGCCAGCTGGAGCCGATCCCGCATGGTGAAGAAAGCCCGCTTATCATCGACGAGGGCCGCTTCCAGGCAAGCTGGCGGGAAAAGCTGCTGGACCTGACCCCCGCCGAGTTTCGCCTGCTGAAAACCCTGTCCCACGAGCCGGGTAAAGTGTTCTCCCGCGAAATGCTGCTCAACCACCTGTACGACGATTATCGCGTGGTGACCGACCGAACCATCGACAGCCACATCAAAAATCTCAGGCGCAAGCTCGAGGCGCTCGACGAAGAGCAGTCGTTTATCCGCGCGGTGTACGGCGTGGGCTACCGATGGGAAGCGGACGCTTGTCGAATAGCGTAGCTTGAGCATTTTTTGGTGGATGGCGCTGCGCTTATCCCCCCTACGGCTCAAATGCAGGTCGGATAAGCGAAGCGCCATCCATCCCTTCGGCTCAAATGCAGGTCGGATAAGCAAAGCGCCATCCATCCCTACGGCTCAAATGTAGGTCGGATAAGCGAAGCGCCATCCATCCCTTCGGTTCAAATGTAGGTCGGATAAGCAAAGCGCCATCCATCCTTTCGGCTCAAATGTAGGTCGGATAAGCGAAGCGCCATCCATCCTTTCGGCTCAAATGTAGGTCGGATAAGCGAAGCGCCATCCATCCTTTCGGCTCAAATGCAGGTCGGATAAGCAAAGCGCCATCCATCCTTTCGGCTCAAATGCAGGTCGGATAAGCGAAGCGCCATCCATCCTTTCGGCTCAAATGTAGGTCGGATAAGCGAAGCGCCATCCGACATTCCCCGCCGAAACTGGTTTCTGGAACTAATAAGCGCTACAATTCCCGCCCTAAAATTGTGGGAACCCCACCGAATACCAGCCGCTTCATCAGGTGAAGCGGTTCTGACCTGAAATCAGAACGAGAACATCATGTTTAAACCAGAGCTTTTATCCCCGGCGGGAACGCTGAAAAATATGCGTTACGCCTTCGCCTATGGCGCAGATGCCGTCTACGCGGGCCAGCCGCGCTACAGCCTGCGCGTGCGCAACAATGAGTTCAACCACGAAAACCTGCAGCTGGGCATCAACGAAGCCCACGCGCTCGGCAAAAAATTCTACGTCGTGGTTAACATTGCCCCGCACAACGCCAAGCTGAAAACCTTTATCCGCGACCTGAAGCCGGTCATCGACATGGGGCCAGACGCGCTGATCATGTCCGACCCGGGTCTTATCATGCTGGTGCGTGAAGCCTTCCCGGAAATGGATATCCACCTGTCCGTGCAGGCCAACGCCGTCAACTGGGCGACCGTAAAGTTCTGGAAGCAGATGGGCCTGACCCGCGCCATCCTCTCGCGCGAGCTTTCCCTGGAAGAGATCGCTGAAATCCGCGAGCAGGTGCCGGAAATGGAGCTGGAAATCTTCGTTCACGGCGCGCTGTGCATGGCCTACTCCGGCCGCTGCCTGCTTTCTGGCTACATCAACAAGCGCGATCCTAACCAGGGCACCTGCACCAACGCCTGCCGCTGGGAATACAAGGTCGAAGAAGGCAAAGAGGACGAGGTGGGCAACATCGTTCACGTCCACGAGCCGATTCCGGTGCAGAACATCGAACCGACCCTCGGCGTCGGCGCACCGACTGATAAAGTCTTTATGATGGAAGAAGCCAAGCGTCCGGGCGAGTACATGACCGCCTTTGAAGACGAGCACGGCACCTACATCATGAACTCCAAAGACCTGCGCGCCATTGAGCACGTGGAACGCCTGACCAAAATGGGCGTGCATTCGTTGAAAATTGAAGGCCGCACCAAGTCCTACTACTACTGCGCGCGCACCGCGCAGGTCTATCGCCGCGCGATTGACGATGCGGCAGCGGGCAAGCCATTTGACCCGACGCTGCTACAAACCCTCGAAGGGCTGGCGCACCGCGGCTACACCGAAGGCTTCCTGCGTCGCCACACGCACGAAAGCCACCAGAACTACGAATACGGCCACTCGATTTCCGAACGCCAGCAGTTCGTAGGTGAATTCACCGGCGAACGCCGTGGTGACCTGGCCGCCGTTGCGGTGAAGAACAAGTTCCTGCTCGGCGACAGCCTGGAGCTGATGACCCCGCAGGGCAACGTCACCTTCACGCTGGAAGTACTGGAAAACGGCAAGGCCCAGCCGATTGACGTAGCGCCCGGCGACGGCCACACCGTATGGATGCCTGTGCCGCAGGATGTGTCGCTGGATTATGCGCTGCTGATGCGTAATCTTGCCGGTCAGACCACACGCAATCCGCACGCTAACTAGTTAATTTGGGTTATTTTTTCGTGCTGGGAAGATTCTTAGAAACCGATCACACACCGCTCGGCTTGAGTTGGTTATTATTCGCGGGCTGAAAAACATAACCCATAAATGCTAGTTGTACCAGGAACCACCTCCTTGGCCTGCGCAATCTCCCTTGCGCAGGCCTTCTTTTTTCCCGCGATTCAGTCAGTTCCTACTCGCATCCCCCCTTCATACGATACACTTTATGAATATTTCCCATTCAGAGGTTAACCATGGAAAAGTTTCCGGTCACGTTCGTGATCCTTAACGGCAAGGGTGCCAACATCCCTGAACTGCGCAGCGCAATCGACGTCATGCGCGAGGAAGGTTATACGCTGCATATCCGCGTAACCTGGGAGTACGGCGACGCGGATCGCTATCTCGACGAGGCCATCGCGCTCGGCGTTGATACGGTGATTGCCGGCGGCGGCGACGGGACGATCAACGAGGTCGCCACGGCGCTGGCGAAGCGCGACCCGGCAAACCGACCGGCGCTGGGCGTTTTGCCGCTGGGCACGGCGAACGATTTCGCGACCAGCATCGGCATTCCGGTCGAGCTAGATAAAGCGCTGCAGCTGGCGATGGTCGGGCGGGCGTTTGATATCGATCTGGTCGAGGTCAACAAAACGGCCTTCTTTATGAACATGGCGACCGGCGGCTTCGGCACGCGCATCACCACCGAAACGCCGGAAAAGCTCAAGTCGGCGCTGGGCGGCGTTTCCTACTTTATTCACGGCCTGCTGCGCATCGACACGCTGAAGCCCGACCGCTGCGAAATTCGCGGTGAAAACTTCAGCTGGGAAGGCGACGCGCTGGTGATCGGCATCGGCAACGGCCGCCAGGCCGGCGGCGGGCAGCAGCTCTGCCCGGAAGCGCTGATTAACGACGGGCTGCTCGACCTGCGGATTTTCACCGGCGACGAGCTGCTTCCGGCGCTGTTCACCACCCTGACCCGCCCGGAGGAAAGCCCGAACGTGATCGACGGGCAGTCCTCGTGGTTTGAAATTCACGCCCCGCACGAGATGACGTTTAACCTCGACGGCGAGCCGCTGAAGGGCCGTGAATTCCGCATTGAGGTGCGTCCGGGCGCTATCAGCTGCCGCCTGCCGCCGAACTGCCCGCTGCTGGGCTAGTCAGCTGCTGCAAAACAGCGACGGGGTACGGCTGGTGGTAAACAGCCAGCTGTTACCCGATAACCGCTTGATATTGAGATAAAACTGCACGTCAGGCTGCTGATAGAACAGCGGTATCGCCATCTTCATCAGCGTCGGATCCGGGCTTTCGTCCGGCGCGCCCATCACCGATTTAGACGTCAGAAAATAGTCGTTATCCTTACGCTGAACGTTGAAAAATACGTTCTGATTAATCAGCTGCGGCGGCCGACCCGCAGGCAGCAGCTCCCCGCGCAGCAGGGCAACCCCGGTATTGCCGTTGAAAACATATTTCACCGTCAAATTGGCGTTCATTTCCTTTTTATGGACGTACATCTCACCGTCGCAGCTAAAATGCGAACTTTGCCAATACAGATAGGCCTTAACGGAAATAATACTGGCGAGAATAGCCACAATACCCGACAAAAACCAAAGGGCTTTATTTCTCCTGTACATAAAACGCCTCCGTAAAGTAATAATGGGTCGTGCAGGTATTGGTGCGCCAGCTGCTAAATGGCTGCAAACAGTTAATCACCGAGAACCGCGCAAAATTGTTGTAGGCTGTTAAATAAACGTAACGAAAATTATCGCATTTCAATTTGAAATCATTAATAAACCGCCGATGAATTTCATAGTCTTTAACATCTGTATTAACATAATAGGTACAGCCGTTATTCACCGCCAGAAAGCTAAAAGTGGTGAAGCGTTTGTCCATATTTAGCGACCAGGTCAGCCAGGCAAACGCGGCGCAGGTGGTTATTATTGCCGCCGCCATCGCTACCCAACCCGCGTGCGAACGCCTGGCGGGACGCCGGGGGATTACAGGCGGCTGCCCCTGCACCGGCGCGGGCGGCGGCGGGGGTGGCGGTTCGTAAGCGGGCACCTCCTCCGGCTCGCGCAGTTCGATGCGCAGGTTATTTTCCAGCTTCACGCCCACCTTTGGGACGGTAACGATATACTCCTCGTTAATGCCAAACTCTTTAAATGCCCGCCGTAACAAAGAGATATTCTGATAAAAAGTATTATTCGTAACTTGCGCACCATTGCTGATCCACACTTCACGAAAGAAATACTCTCTCTGAATAACCTCCCCCTGATGGCTGATTAATAAGGACAGACATCGGCTAGCGGGAATACTTAACGAAAGCGGCGGCTTACCGCCATCTGGAGATATAATCTTATGTTTTTCAGGCAAAAAGAGTGCTCTGCCGTTGAGCATAATTTGTTTATTCACGGTTATCCTATGTTCTGCTTTGTTTAGTGCTTTGCAATCACGCGGTCGGAACGGTTAATTAATCCGTGAGGTATAGCCCCATTGATTCCCTTCGTCGTTGAGAATCGCAAAGTCTATCGTAATTTCGCCTGAGCCTGAATTTGGAATCGTAAATACCGCGTGTTCAGACAGGGGTTTTAGCACTATTCCTTCTGCATAATAATCTGCCATTTTTATCTCTGACAGAGAGATATGCCAAGGCGTTGGATTTTTCACTACGATCGTGTTGCCCCGCACGCCCCAGCGCAGTTGATTACCCACATTTACATTCAATTTCCCTATTCCACGCGGTCTCCACAGCACTTTAATCTGCGTTCGGAACGCCAGCAGCATTTTCTCCCTCGTTGCGGTGGGCAAATTGGGCGGTATTTCGTACACGTTTAGCCAAAACAGGGATTCACGATCCTGCGGCAGGTTCTGCGCGCTGGTAAGCAGGCGCAGCGAACGCTGCTCAAGCGGGGCCATGCGGAATATCGGCGGCAGCACCACGAACGGCGAGCGCGCGGTTTGCGGCGTGCCCTGCGGGTCGCCGTCGTCTATCCACGCCTGCACCATCACCGGATAGTCCGCGCCGTTGACCAGCCCCAGCGAGGCGGTGGTCGCGCCATGGTTAAACACCACGCGCGTGGCGCTCAGGCTCACCGCCGCCAGCGCCTGCTGCGCGAGCAGAACTCCCAGCAGCAGCAGGCTACTGAAGCCGCATAAGTATCTGCGCATGCGCCTGATAACCTCCCGCCGTCAGCTCGTCGCCGGTAAAACGCTCCAGCCGCGCCTCAAACACTTCCCGATAGCTATCGACGCCGTTTTGCGTCCCGGTAGACGCCTGCGCGCCGCCCAGCACCGGCACCCAGCCTGCCGTCGTTCCCGTTCCGCCGACGTCGGTGGTCAGGAAGTTCATCGGCGAACCGTTGCGAATCACGCGCACGCCCACGCCGCGCGCCACGCCCGGCGAACCGTAGGCATCGTCGAGCAGATGGGTGACCGCGCTGCCGCTGACCAGGCCATATTTCTGTGCCGCAAGCACGTTGCCCGGCGGGGCAAGAAACCCGAGCGCAACGTTCTGTTTATTCGCCGCCACGCCCGATGCCACGCCCGATTCACAGGCGAATTCGAGGGTGAACGGCGCGCTGCTGCTGCCCCCGGCCCGCAGCTCGGCGGCGGTAATAATCGGAATCTGCACCACCGGCGTAAAGTGCGTAACCTGGCAGACAGCCCCGCGCCGCACGGTGATGCCGGTGTTGTAAAGGCTTATCACCGACGGCCAGTCGGTGTACCAGCCCGCCCAGTTGCCGTTGCGGTGCGGCTGGCCGATTTTAATGCCGTTGGAATCCGTCCCCGGCCCGCGAAACACCACGTAGGCGTTAGGGTTCACCCCGGCAAACGAATAGGTCGCCGCCGCGTTGATGAAATAGCGCGTATCCGCCGTTTTCAGCAGCTCCACGCGGATCGGCGAAAAGTTTTTCGCCTTAATCAAAAAGTTGCCGTCTTTGTCGGTGTCGAGATTGGTCATCGCCACCTGCTGCCAGGAATCGGTAAACACCTGGCCCGTCGCCTCGAGCGTCAGGCGCAGCGCGACGTTTTTGGCAAACGTCAGGTAGGCGCCGGGCACGTCGTTGGCCTCGAACCAGCCCGCGTAGGCGTCGTCGCCATTGGTCGAAAAGGCCTGATAAAGCTGCCCCGCCGTGTCCGGCGTGCAGCGGAAAAAGACCATTTCCGGGTCCCAGCCGCCCCGGTGCGCGTACTGGGTAAAGGGAACACCGCCGCCCGCGCCCAGCACCGTTCCCGGCGGCTGGAAAAGATCGTTGGTGGTGACGTCAATCGACAGGTTGACGCCGGGCAGCATACCGTTCCAGCCGTCTGCCCCGCCGCTGCTGCGCCAGTTGTTGGTCGTGCCGTCGCTTGCCGAGCTGAGGCGGTGCGATCCAAAGCTGGCGTTAGCCCCGTTGTAGGGATAAATAATGTATTCGCAGACGGCCTGTGCCGGGAGGCTCGCCGCCAGCATGAGTCCGAAAAATAACGCTTTCATTTCATGACATCCTTAGGATTATTGGCACGCGGCGCTGAGCGGGATCAGCGCCTGCCGCGGTACGGGCTTCGGCAGCCGGTAGTGAATGTCGCAGCTGTCGGCGCGCCCGTCGCCCCAGCGCACCTGGAGCCTTCCCTCATCGTTCGGCAGGCGGGCGTAAACCTGGCCCGCCTGCCCCACCATGCCGATGACGCGGTTGCTTTCGTCGAACGCCTCCGCACCCGGCGGCAGCGTGCGTTTCCCCGCCGCCGTGTCGATCAGCACCGCCGTGCCTTCAAGCGTGGCAAACGACAGCTTCACCGCCGCACCGGCGTAGGGCGCAACGCGCTGCTGGTTATCCTCAAGTTCGATATCGGTCGCCATGTTTAAGGTGTCCAGCTGGACGCTGTTGAAACGGTACGGCGTAAGCGACGGCACCAGCGCATAGCCGTGGCTGTTAATAACCGCGCCCTGCCCGTTGCTGACGCGCGCGCCTTCGGCACCTTTTGCCTCCACCAGCGCGAAGGTATCGCCAAGCCACGGCCCGAGGGTTATTCCCCCGCCGTGCAGCACCGCCGCGCCGCGCATCCCGCCCGACCACTGTTTATAATTTTCTGCCTGCGAGTAGCTGCCGTTCAGGCTGCCAAACGAGGCGTTTTTTTGCAGCGAGGCGCTCCAGTTGGTCTGCCTCGCCTCGTCCGTTGCCTGCTGGTAGCCCGCCGACACCGCGTAGCTGGCGGTGTCGTTTTCGCCCAGCGAGCCGGTGAGCGTGGTTTGGTAGCTATTGCCGCTGTTTTTGCTGCGGCTGGCGGAAAGCGACAGGTAGTCCTCACGCTCGCCGAAGCTCAGCGGCAGGGAAAACGTCAGGGTGACGATATTTTCCGCCTGCCCGAACTTAACGCTTTGCTGGGGGCCGTCGTCGCGCCGGACGTTCTGCCGCCAGACGGCCTGCTGGCGGCTCACCGCCAGGTTATAGCTCAGCTGCCGCCACTGGTTGGCGTAGCCAAACTGAAGCTGGGTGTTGCGCCCCCGCGATCCGTAGTAGTCCATCACCGAACCGGACAGCCACATCGAGCCGTAGTCGCCCAGCTGCTGGTTCACGGTGGCCGTAAACTGGTTGCGCTGCTGGAGGGTGTCCGAGCGCCAGACGTCGCTGCTCCGCGCGGCCTGCCTTTCCCCCAGCACGTCGCTGAAGTCGCGGTATCCGGCGGTGGAATAGCGATAGCCCGCCAGCGCCACGTTGGTGCCGGTGGCGCTAAACGAACGGCTCCAGGAAAGCTGCGCCCGCCAGCCCGACTGCGCGCCCTGCGGCAGCCGCGCGTGGGAGCCGGTGACGTTCATGCCGACCGCGCCGAGCGACGACGCCCAAACGCCGCCCAGCACGGCGGACTGGTACTCTTTGCCCGCCCGCAGGCCGCCGTTGGCGGTCAGGCTGTTAGCGATGCCGCGCTCGAGGGTGAAATCGCCGAACCCGTTATCGTCGGTATCGTAGTCGCGCGCCCGCCCAACGGCGGCGTTGTAGCGCCAGACGCCGGGGCGCAGCGACAGCGGCAGGGATGAAAACGGCACGGTAAACTGGCTGCGGCTGCCGTCGGCCTCAATGACGTCGACCTGCAAATCCCCCTGCCAGGCGGTGCTGGGCAAATCGTTAATGACGAACGGCCCCTGCGCCACGTTGGTCTGATAAACCGTGCGGCCGTTCTGGCTCACCACCACGCGCGCGGCGCTGGCGGCGGTGCCGCGCACTTCCGGCGCGAATCCCCGGCGCGACTGCGGCCACATGCGCTGATCGGTTTCGAGCTTTACGCCGGTAAACGCCATGCTGCTGAACAGGCTGCCGCCGGTGTAGTTTTGTCCGGCGCTAAGGGTGCTTTGCAGCGCCGCAACGGGCCGCTGTAGCCAGGTTTGCAGGTTGTCCCAGCGGTAGCGCGACGCGTTGCCGTAGCGGCTGTAGCTGGCCGATGACTGCTGGCGCAGCTGCCAGAGGCCGAAGTTAATGCCCGCGCCAAGCCCCAGCCAGCCGTACTCGCTGTGCCCGCCGGTGCCGGCTTCGCTGTAGTAATAGCTGCCGTTATAGTTGGCAAACAGCAGGCTTTCCCCGGCCTGCCACTGGTCGGGCGCAACGTAGTCGCGCGGTACCTGTACCATTTCAGCCTGCGGAATGGCGATATCCAGCCGCAGCAGGGCGCTATCGAACGTCCAGCTCGCGCCTTTCACCCGGCTGCCGGGGCTTAAACACGGCTCGCTGACGGTTTTTTGCAGCGGCAGCACGCCGTTTTGCGCGTAGAAGGCCAGCGGCAGGCAGGGCAAGACGTCGTCCCCCGCGCTCTGGAAGCTCACCCCTTCCCGGGCGATATAGCGGCCGTTCAGCCAGATATCAACCAGGTAATTTCCCGGCGCCACCGTGGTTTCGCGGTTAAAGCGTGCAAGGCCCTGTCCGTAATCGCTGCCCAACAGCAGCGAGCTGTCAAAGGTGTAGCTTTCCGCCAGCGCGGCAAAAGGCATAGCCCAGCCGCCCAGCGCGACGATAGTTAGCCAGTGACGTCTTTCCATAGTGTTTGCCCGCAAAACTGCCCGCTACCGCGTGAGAGGAAGAGTGCCGCTAAGGTAGGCCCCCTGATCGTTAATCCACGTCATTTCGAGCGTGTCGCCCGTTGGCCTGCCCGCAAGCGTCCAGGTTTTGCTGCCGCCGGGCGCAATCATCTCGCCGCGCACGGTGGTGCGTTTACCGGCAACCGACAGCACGACCCGTGAGATAGAGGCGAAATAACCGCTGTTGTTGGTGAGGCGCAGCTGGTTGCCTGAGGCCACGGCGCGGGTGGTTTTCGCCATCGCGTCCGGCGACCCCACAAGCCCATGCGGACGCCAGAACACTTTCATGCGGCTGCGCAGCATCACCACCATCTGGTTCGCCTGCTCGCCGCCCTGCGCCATCGGCGGGATTTGCAGAACGTTGAGCCAGAACACCGACTCTCTGTCCGTCGGCAAATCAGCGCCGGTAAACTGCAGGCGCAGGGTTTGCCCGCTGTGCGGCGCCATGCGAAACATCGGCGGCGTCAGCAGGAAGGGTGCCCGTCCGGTCTGCGGCGTGGAGGCTTCGTCCCCGCCGTCAAGCCAGGCCTGCACCACGTTCGGGAAGTCGTCCTTGTTGGTGAGCTGCACGCTGACTTCCCGGGCGTTGGCCGGGTAGACAACCCGGTTGCCGGTCATCACCACGCTCGCCGCGCTGATAAAGCTGGCACCCAGCAGCGCCGCGCCCAGCATACATCTCCTTAATGTCATTCCCCTTCTCCTGCCCGTTACGTCAGCGCTTCGCCATGAGGCGCTTAAAGATAAGAAACCGCGTACTGCACCGCGCCGATCACCGTACCCGCCCCGGCGCTGCCAGAGGCCGTGTAGTACTGCACCGCGTAGTTGTGCTCGCCGACGGTTTGGCCCGCCTTCACGGTGATGCCCGCCACGGCGGTTGGGTTACGCAAATCGATAACCGAGGTGCCGGTTTCGTCGGTCAGCAGCTGTAGCTCAACGCCCGTTGCGGTCCCCGTATTGCCGAGGTTCCCGGCGGCGGTCACGTTGGTGCCGATAAACAGGGTTTTGATCTGCAAATCGTCGGTGTCCACGGTGCAGCCGCTTACGCCGAGCGTGAAGGTTGTCAGACCGGCGGTATCCGTAGCGGTCGCCAGCTCGCTTTTGGAAACCGTTGGCAGCAGCACAACCGGGCGAGCCGAAGCGCCGTTGACCGCCACGGAACAGGTTTGCTCGGTGACTTCCCCTTTGAAGGTGATGGTATTATCAGAATCGGCAAGCGCGCTGGCGCTCATAAATACCGTTGCGCCAATGGTCAGAGGTAATAAAACTTTCATATTGTCATCCTTTAGGTGTGGCTGGTCCTTATCGTGCAATGTGCAGTCCCATAGCAGGAGATGTCTGTTACCCAGAAATAAACAGATAAGGGCAAGCTTGGCTATTTTAAATTTACCGTTGTGCCCAGCCGCAAAAATATAGCGGTTGGTGTGGTCATATTATGTGCTCGTGCGAATATTCCTAGATTTGTTTTCTGATTAATGTTAACCATCATTCTTAATTAAGAAAACGATCTTATCTATAAGATGAATTTTTCATGTATATCAGAATGATGAGCACATATAAGATGTTAACAAAGCTTAAAAGCACGGCGGGAGATTTTTAATCTTAAATGGAAGAAAAGCGCCGTTAATCGCCCGGCGCTTCATTTTTTAAGGCGTGGGGTTAGAATTTCGCGACCTGCTGAGCCATTTCTCGGCTATATTGCCGACTGGCGTTAACCAGCATCTGCGTATATACATTTTGTGCCTTTCCACTTATTAAATCGTCGGTGGTTATTGCTTCCAGAATACGACCGTGCTGCATAACGCCAACGCGATGACATAAATGTGCAATTACCCCTAAATCGTGCGTGACCATTAAATAAGTAAGATTTGATTCCTGCTGTAAGTCCGCCAGAAGATTCAATATTTCCGCCTGCACCGACACGTCCAGCGCGGAGGTAGGTTCATCGAGCAGCAGCACCTGGGGTTCCAGAACCAGCGCCCTCGCGATGGCCACGCGCTGACGCTGGCCGCCTGAGAGCTGGTGCGGATAGCGGCTGCGGAAAGCCCGGTTCAGGCCGACCTTATCGAGCATCGCGTTGATGCGCCGGTCACGGTCGCTGAAGCCCTGAATCTGCAGCGGCTCCTCCAGAATATCGCCGACGGTGTGGCGCGGGTGCAGCGAGCCGTAGGGGTCCTGAAAGACCATCTGCACCCTGCGGCACCGCTCGCGGCTGATGCCGTGCGCAAGCGGCGTGCCGTCAATCGCCAGCTTTCCCTGCCAGTGGGTAAACAGCCCCGCCAGGCACTTCAGCACCGTGGTTTTTCCCGAACCGGACTCGCCTACCAGGCCAAAAATCTCCCCGTGCTGGACGTCAAAACTCACGTCGAACAGCACCTGGCTGGCCTTCGCCCCTTCGCCAAAGGTTAAACCAAGCCCGCTGACTTCGATCATCGTCATGCCTTTCCCCTTATTCGGTAAGCCAGCTCGCCTGGCGTTGCAGAACCGGCAGATGCGCCCGGCGTTTGTCCATCTCCGGCAGCGCGGCGATAAGCCCCCGCGTGTACGGGTGCTGCGCGTTATCGAGATCCTTCGCGGCGATAGATTCAACCACTCGCCCGGCGTACATCACCAGTACACGGTCGCAGAAGCTGCGCACCAGGTTGATGTCGTGGCTGATAAATATCAGCCCCAGCCCGCGCGAGCTGACCAGATCGTCGAGCAGCGCCAGCACCTGGAGGCGCACCGACACGTCCAGCGCGGAGGTCGGCTCGTCGGCAATCACCATTTCCGGGTCGGTGATAAGCATCATAGCGATCATGATGCGCTGCCCCTGTCCGCCGGAAATCTCATGCGGGTAGAGGCTATAGACGCGCTCCGGCTGGCGAATGCGCACCACTTCAAGCATCTCCAGCACCTTTTGCTTCGCCTCTTTACGCCCCACGCGATGGTGCGTCAGCCAGGCTTCGGCGATTTGGTCGCCCACGCACATCACCGGATTTAGCGAGTATTTCGGGTCCTGCATAATCATCGAGATGCGCCTGCCGCGCACCTCACGCATCTGCGCGTCCCCCGCCCGCAGCAGGTCAACATCGCCAAACTGCATGCGCTCGGCGGTGATTTGCGCCTTTGCCGGGTGGAGCTGGAGCAGCGCGCGCCCAACCGTAGATTTGCCGGAACCGGACTCGCCCACGATGGCGAGCTTTTCGCGACCAAGCTGGAAGGACACGCCACGCACCGCGTGGGTTTGCGCCCGGCCGTTGACGAAGGTCACGTTGAGGTCGCGTACGTCAAGCAGCTGCGGCGAGCTATTCGCTGCGCGGATCGAGGATGTCACGTAGGCCGTCTCCCAAAAAGTTGAATGCCAGGCTGTTGATTAAAATCGCCAGCCCCGGAATCGTTACTACCCACCAGCACTCCATCATGTAGGTGCGGCCGCTGGAGATCATCGCCCCCCATTCCGGGTCGGGCGGCTGCGCGCCAAGCCCCAGAAAGCCGAGGCCCGCCGCCGTCAGAATGATGCCCGCCATGTTCATGGTGATGCGGATAATCACCGACGGCATGCACAGCGGCACGATGTGACGCCACAGCACGCGCGCCGGGGATGCGCCCTGCAAGCGCACCGCCGAGATAAAATCGGCCTGGCGTAACGAGAGCGTTTCCGCCCGCGCCAGACGCGCAATCGGCGGCCAGGCGGTGAGCGTTATCGCTATCACCACGTGCTCAAGCCCCGGGCCAAGCGCCGCCACAAACGCCAGCGCCAGCACCAGGCTTGGGAAGGAAATGAAGATATCGGTAATGCGCATCAGCACCATGTCCACCCTGCCGCCGAAATACCCCGCGGTGACGCCGAGCAGCAGGCCCAGCGGCCCGACGGTGACCGACACCAGCAGCACGATGTAGAGCGTGATGCGCGAGCCGTACACCAGTCGGCTGAAGATATCGCGGCCAAACTCGTCGGTGCCGAACCAGTGCGCGGCGCTCGGCGGGTTCAGCGCGTGGTTGAGATCCTGCACCAGCGGGCTATAGGGCGCGATCCACGGCGCGAATATCGCCACCAGCAGCAGCAAAAAGACGATGCCGCCGCCGATGGCCGTCAGCGGATTTCGCGCCATCCTGCCGATGAAACCGAGCGCGCGCAGGCCCGCACGCTTTACGCGCTGCGAGCGTTCATCTGCCGCCGTCATCTGCGGCGTGCCAAAGGAAACCGTCATGATTTCGTCCTCGGGTCAAAGAGTTGATAAAGCATGTCCGACAGCAGGTTGAGCAGCACGAAAATCACCCCGACGACCAGCACGCAGCCCATCACCGCGTTCATATCGCCCAGCAGCAGGCTGCCGGTGAGATAGGAGCCAAAGCCCGGCCACGAGAACACGGTTTCGATCAGCACCGCCCCTTCCAGCAGCGAGCCGTAGGCCAGCGCCACCACCGTCAGCAGCTGAACGAGGATATTGCGGAAGGCGTGATGCCAGATGACCTGCCGCTCGGTCAGCCCCTTCACGCGCGCGGTAATAATGAATTCCTGCGACAGCTGCGCCAGCATAAAGCTGCGGGTCATGCGGCTGATGTAGGCCAGCGAGTGAAAGCCGAGCAGCGAGGCGGGCAGGATCAGGTGATTGAGCGCGTTGAAAAACACCGCGCCGTTGCCCGCCAGCAGCGCGTCGACCAGCAGCAGCCCGCTGCGGTGCGGCACCACGCCGTCCAGGCCTAAATCCACGCGCCCCGCGCCGCCCACCCAGCCGAGCCAGGCGTAAAACAGCAGCAGGCCCATCATGCCCACCCAGAAGATCGGCGTGGAGTAGCCCGCAAGGCTGATAATGCGCACCGCATAGTCCACGACGCTATTGCGGCGGGCCGCAGCCCAGACGCCGAGCGGAATGCCGAGGCCCGCGCCGACGACGATCGCCACCGTCGCCAGCTCAAGCGTCGCCGGGAAGACGCGCAGAATATCGTCCACTACCGGCTTGCCGGTCAGCAGCGCGTTGCCCAGATCGCCGTGCAGCAGCCCGCTGAGGTAGATCCAGAACTGCGTCGCCAGCGATTGATCAAAGCCGAGCTGGTGATAAACCTGCTGGTAGGTGCTCTGGTCGGCGTCCGGGCCAACGATCGCCAGCACCGGATCGATGGGCATCACGCGTCCGATAAAAAACGTCAGCAGCAGCAGGCCGAACAGCGTGATCAGCACCTGTCCGACGCGGCGGGTAAAGCGCCGGGCGCGCCCCTGTGGCGCAAGCAGAATCATGCTCATGATTTATCCTCCACGGGCGTTTTGTAGACGTCGCGCAGGAAGGTGGTGGCGGACGGATGCGGCCGGTAGTTCTGCACTTCTTTGCGCACCACCACCGAATCCACCATCTGCGACAGCGGCAGCAGGGCCGGGATCAGCGCGTCGTAGCGGGTTTGAATCGCCTGATATTCCGCGCGCTGCTTGGTCGGGTCGCGCTCAACCAACGCCCGGTCGATCTGCTGATTCAGGGTTTTGTCGTAAAAGCCGGTGCGCCAGCCCTGGAAGTTGGTCAGCCGCGCGGCGTCGCTGTTGTCCGGGTTGTAGACCAGCGCGCGCAGGCTGGAGTGGGGATGCGGCTCAACGCCGCTGCCGCCGCGCCCGACCAGCATGTCAAAGCGGCGCTCGCGCATCGCGCCGTAAATCTGGTTGCCGGTGCCGGTAACGATTTTCGCGTTGATTCCCGCCTGCATCAGCGTGGACTGCACGGCAATGGCGATGTTGAGGAACGGCTGGTCGGCCAGCACGCGCAGAGTGGTGTCGAAGCCGTCAGGATAGCCCGCTTCCGCCAGCAGCTTTTTGGCGCGCGGGATATCCAGCGCGTAGCCGGGGTTCGGCAACGTGGCGGGCATGCCTGACTGAATAGGCCGCTGGTGCAGCACGCCGTAGCCCGGCATCAGCGCCTTGTTAATCCCCTGATAGTCAATCAGGTAGCGCACCGCCTCGCGCACCTTCGGGTTGGCGAAGTGCGGCTCCTTCATGCTCATGGCGACATAGTAAATGGTGCCTTTTTTTACCGCGTCCACCGTCATGTTCGGGTCTTCGCGCAGCGCGTTCACGTCGGCGACCGCCATGTTGCTGGCGATATCCAGATCGCCTTTGGCAATCATCAGGCGCAGGGTCTGCGACTCCTGGAAGTGTCGAAACACCACGTAGGCAAGCTTCGGCTCGCCGCGCCAGTAGTGCGGATTGCGCTTCATGCGCAGCACGTCCTTCGCCTGCCAGACTTCGAGACTGAACGGCCCGGAACCGGCCTCGTTGGTGGTCAGCCAGCGGTTGCCCCAGTCGTCGTTTTGCACGTGCTGCTGCACGGTTTTGCTGTCCAGCACCACCACGCTGCCGAGCGCCGCCAGCGAATAAATGACCAGCTGCGGGTCGTTGGCCTTCGGCAGGGTGATTTCGACGGTGGCGGCATCCAGCTCCTTAACGTGCTCGTCGACGTTCTTTTTGCTGAAGCCGTAGGATTTCCACACCGAGGCCTGCGCGAGGTTGAGATGCAGCACGCGGCGCATCGACCAGACCACGTCGTCGGCGGTGAGCGGATTGCCGGAGTGGAACGTCACGCCGTCGCGCAGGTGGAAGGTCAGGCGGCTGCCGTCGTCGGAGATGTCCCACGCGGTCGCCAGCGCAGGCCGCACGTGGGTGGGCTGCGCCGGGTCAAGCTCGACCAGCGAATCGTACAGATTCACCACCAGCCCCACCACTTCGTTGCCGGTCATCGCCGCCGGGTCGAGGGTGAGCAGGTTGTTCATATTCATGCCGACGATCAGCCTGTCGGGCGGCGTTTTCGCCACCGCCGACGTGCCGCCGACCAGCAACAGGAGCGCAAGCAGCCACGCCCCCGTTCGGGAGTTTCTGTTCATGATAGATACCGTTTGTAGGGTCAGGGTTACCCGGCATCTATTGCGCCGGGCTTATTATTTTCGCGAGGCTAGTCGCGGCTGACGGTATGCGTTTCTATGTAATCAAAGTTGATGTCTTCGCCGAGGCCCGGCCGCTGGGGCAGATGCACAAAGCCGTCGGCGTCCATCGGGTCAACGATGCTGTTCAGGTAGGCGGCAGGCTCGTCGTACTCAAGGAACGGGTGCAGCAGGCCGCGTTCGTACCAGCGGCAGTTGCGGATTGCGCCCACCACCGCAAGGCTCGCCGCGCCGTTGCCGTGAACCTCGCAGTCCATGCCGAAAGATTCCGCGAGCGCCGCCACCTTCATGGTCGGGGAAATTCCGCCGACGCCGTTTGCCCCGGCGCGCAGGATGTCGCACGCGCCCGCCTTCACCCAGTCGGCGCGGCTGTGATGCTTGCCGCCGAGGCTTTCCGGCCCCAGCACGTCGATGGATAAGTTGTCGGAAAGCCACACGTAGGAGGCCATGCTCTCCTCTTCCATCGGCTCCTCAAACCAGGCGAAGTTGAGCTTTTCCAGCGCCTTGCCGATGTACAGCGCCTGGCTGCGGCTGTACCAGTGGTAGCCGTCGAGCATCAGGTCGATATCCGGCCCCACCGCTTCACGCACCGCCGCGCAGGCCTTGACGTCCATTTTCGGGTCCGGCGCAAAGGCGACCGGCGGCATCCAGGTGTGCAGCTTGATGGCCCTGTAGCCGCGGGCGACCAGCTTTTCGGCAAACTGGCCGAATTCGTCCGGTGTGGACAGTCCGCCCTCCAGCTCGTCGCCGCACATGGTGCTGCCGTAGGCGGGCACTTTGTCGCGGTAGCCGCCGAGCAGCTTGTAAACCGGCATTTTCAGCCTGCGGCCAATCAAATCCCACAGCGCCTGTTCGACAAACGACAGCGCGCGTTCGGTGAGCTGGTGCGCGCTGCCGCGCTGCCAGTGCACCAGATCCTGCCAGATGCGCTCGCGGTTAAACGGGTCCTGCCCGACCAGCACCTTGCTGAAAAACGCGTTTACCACGTGCGGGCGCCCCACTTCCGGCGGCGCGAAGGCGTAGCCGCTGTCGCCCTCGTCGGTGGTGATGGTCAGCATGACCATTTTCGCCAGGCTCTCCGCGCCCGGATGAGAATGCCCGGCGCTGTCGGAGACGCGGCGCGTGGGGTAGGTAAATACAGTCACATTTACGGATGCAATTTTCACAATCGTGGGTGTCCTTTTTGACGACGAATTCGGGATAAATCAGTGCCACTTCTACTGCAAAAACGGAACGGCTTCGGAAGGAGTATTGTTCAGGGCTGTAAAATAAAACAGCGTTTCATGGACAACTTTATGCGCAAAGAATCACCTTTTCCTCGTTCAAAGGTGCCTATCGACGGGCGATTTTTTGGACATATGCCCAGGGTGGCGTGACGCTTTTCACAAAATGTTATGGAATTGTGACATAGAAGGGGTGGAAAAATGGGGAGAGGTTGAGCGGCGGTTTCAGCGTTTTGTGGGGTGGATAAGCGCAGGCGCCATCCACCCTATGATTAGCGACAAAAATCAGGCAATCGTCACCTTGCTGTCGAGATAAACATCCTGAACCGCGTTGATGAGTTTCACCCCGTCTGCCATCGATTTCTTAAACGCCTTACGGCCGAGGATCAGCCCCATGCCGCCCGCGCGTTTGTTGATAACCGCCGTGCGCACCGCGTCGGTAAGGTCGGTTTCACCGCCCGCCGCGCCGCCCGAGTTAATCAGCCCCGCGCGGCCCATATAGCAGTTCGCCAGCTGGTAGCGCACCAGGTCGATCGGGCTGTCGCTGGTCAGCTTGGTGTATACGCGGTAGTCGGTGTAGCCGAAGTTGACCGCCTTGAAGCCGCCGTTATTCTCGGCCATTTTCTGCTTCACGATGTCCGCGCCGATGGTGGCGGCCAGATGGTTCGCCTGGCCGGTGAGGTCGGCGCTGACGTGATAGTCCACGCCGTCTTTTTTGAAGTCCGGGTTACGCAGGTACGCCCACAGCACGGTCACCAGGCCCAGCTCGTGCGCGCGCTCAAAGGCGCTGGAGATCTCCTCAATCTGGCGGCGCGACTCCGGCGACCCGAAGTAAATCGTAGCACCCACCGCCACCGCGCCCATATTGAACGCCTGCTCCACGCTTGCGTACAGCGTCTGGTCGAAGGTGTTCGGGTAGCTGAGCGTTTCGTTGTGGTTGAGCTTAACGAGGAAGGGAATGCGGTGCGCGTAGCGGCGGGACACGGAGGCCAGCACGCCGTAGGTTGAGGCCACGCAGTTACAGCCCGCCTCGATCGCCAGCTCCACGATGTTCTTCGGATCGAAATAGAGTGGGTTGGCGGCGAACGACGCCCCGGCGGAGTGCTCAACGCCCTGGTCGACCGGTAAAATAGAAAGGTAGCCGGTGCCCGCCAGACGTCCGGTGTTATAAAGCGTCTGCATATTTCGCAGTACCGCAGGCGGGCGATTGTTGTCCACCATCACGCGGTCCACGTAGTCCGAGCCGGGCAGGTAGAGCTGGTCTGCCGGAATAGTCATACAACGATGCTGTAATAGGCCGTCGGCGTCTTTGCCAAGCAGCTGCGCAATATCGGTCATAATTCGCTCCCGTTATGTCGGCGAGCACCCTGCCCGCCGAGCAATAAAAAGTCCTGGCCCACCAAAAGACGGGCAGACCTAAGCCTGGTCCCGAGTCGCTCTCTTCGCCACCCGGCCCGCACTTTTGGCCCAATAACGTTGTAACGCGAAGCGTCCAGCGGCTGTATTTTCATGTGATGGGGGAAAGACAAAACCCGAATCGGCAAGCGTGCCGATTCGGGTTTACCGATAAGAACAGGAGCCTCAGCGGCGCGTTCCGCGCTTTTACGCGGCGGCGGCACCGTTGCCAAAGCAGAATTTCAGCCTGCTCTGTTTGGCCGAATCCGGCGTCGTCGTCCCGTTTAGCCAGTCGTCCCAGCTTTGCACAAATTTATCTGCGAGCTTCTCTGCCGCATCGCGCGTCCATAGCGCCGACGAGAAGGTCAGCTCCAGCACTTTGACGTCGATTTGCGTTTTATATTTATCCTTCGGCGCGCCTTTGCCCGTGTTGTGGTCCAGCTCCATATACATATAGGTTTGCTGCAGCTGCACAACGATATTCCCGTTCGCGGCCTGGAGAGTATTCTGTACGAACAGCGTATCCGTATTTTGCGTATTTACCCGGCTGGTGCAGGCCTTGATTAAATTAGAGATGCTGAGCTTAATTTTTTCTTTATTTTGATCCGTCACGCCGTCATAAAGATCGACAACCTTATCGATCAGAGAATTATAATTCTCCTCTTCGTAATGGACGGTTTTCGTTTCCGACTGGGTGGTGGTAAAGAAAGGAACTTTTAAAATAGACGCCACAAAGTCGGTAAACCCCTTCGAATTCTTAGCGTTGTCCGGGTCGAGCGGGTTCCAGTCGGTGCGGCTCTGCGCAAGGCCAAGAATACTGGTCACCGCGTTTCCGGGGTTTCTGGCAAGGATATCCACGATTTCATTTTTGTTCTGATCCTTGATGGCTTTGTCCAGGTCCTGCCCTACCGCCGCCTGTTTCGCCGCGTCGTTGCCGGTTGCGATGGTATTCTGCCCGGAGACGCTGCTGTCGCCGGAGGTCTTAACTTCAAATAGCGCGTGGGCCTTCAGCGCCGGGCCGGTCAGTGAAACTTTTTTATCATTTTCCAGCCACTCATTAAAGGCTGAAAGAGATTGCTGTTGCTGAGTAATAGTCATTTCATTATTCCTGACAAGTGAGAGTATTTTTATTATGCCTACGCCGGGACATTTTTACGCCGAGCGCTGGATAAAGGGTAGATTTAAAATACAAACACTCAAGCACGAGAAAAATACGTACCGGGGTAACCAGGCACATGGAAAAATATCAATACTTTCAAGATGGCGAGATTATGAGATATATTTGTAGATGATATATTTAATATTGCCGCGCAGGGATGGTTTCGCTAAGTAACTACTTGTATTTATCATTCACCCCCACTAAACCAATATTGAACCACAACTACAATATCAAACAGAAGGCTGACTCGGAGGAATGTGCTGATAATTTGCTTAAGTTTGGTTATCAGCCGCGCTTTGCAGCCGAATATTTCACCATTGTCACTACCACGCGGGCATGATTTTCCGTCCCATAACGGGTTATGGGACGGTTTTTCCTACCACCATTCGTGAAAATGATGCACCGGGCCGATGCCGTGGCCCACCTCAAGCGAGTCCGCCTGCTCGAGCGCTTTTGACAGCCATTTTTTTGCCGCCTCGATCGTTTGCGGCCAGCCGTCGTTGCGGGGGTAAAGCGCTGCGAGCGCGGCGGAAAGGGTGCAGCCGGTACCGTGGGTGTGCCGGGTTTGCACGCGGGGAGCGGTAAAGCGCACCGCGCCGTCGCGGGTGAACAGCCAGTCCGGGCTTTCGGCGTCGTCCAAATGGCCGCCCTTCATCAGCACCGCGCTACAGCCCATGCCCAGCAGCGCGTCGCCCTGCTCCTTCATTTCTCTTTCATTGCGGGCGTGGGGCGCGTCGAGCAGCGCGGCGGCTTCCGGCAGGTTGGGCGTGATCAGCGCCACCTGCGGCAGCAGGCGTTTACGCAGGCTGTCCACCGCCGAGGGGGCAAGCAGCGGATCGCCGCTTTTCGCCAGCATCACCGTGTCCAGAACAACGCTGTGAACCTGATAAAACGCCAGACGTTCGGCAACCGCCTCCACGATATCAGCCTCGGCCAGCATACCGATCTTAACGGTATCGATGCGCACGTCGCCGAGCACCGAGTTGAGCTGCGCCGCGACAAAATCCGGTTCGATGCGGTAAACCGACTGCACGCCGCGCGTGTTTTGCGCCACCAGAGCGGTGATCACGCTGGTGCCGTACGCGCCGAGCGCCGAAAACGTTTTTAAGTCCGCCTGGATACCCGCGCCGCCGCTTGGGTCGGTGCCCGCGATGGTTAGCGCATTGATTCGGTTCATGCCCTTCATGCCAGCGCCTCCTCGTTCAGATGATAAAGCGCGTCGAGGAACGCCGGGATAAAGCTGCCGGGACCGGAGCCTGCGGCAATGGCCTGGCCGCCCGCCAGCTTCATAAATTGACAGGCGGCGGCCACGTTATCCAGCCGGTTCCCCGGCAGCGAAAGGCAGGCGGCAACGACGGCGGACAGCGCGCAGCCCGTGCCGACCACCCGCGTCATGAGTTTACCCCCGCCCGCAACGGCCCACGCGCCCGCTCCGTCGGTCACATAATCCTGCTCGCCGGTGACGGCCACCACGGCTCCGGTTTGAAGCGCAAGCTGCCGGGCCGCGGGCAAGGCGCTCTGCGCATCGTCGGTGCTGTCGACCCCTCTCCCACCGGCGCTGACGCCCGCCAGCGCGAGGATTTCTGAAGCGTTGCCGCGAACGGCGGCGGGACGCAGGGAGAGGATTTCACGGGCGAAAGCCGTGCGGAAGCTAAGCCCGCCGACGGCGACGGGATCGAGCGTCCAGGGCGTGGCAGATTCATTTGCGGCATGAATAGCGGCGAGCATGGCGCGGCTGCGTTCGGCGGTCAGCGTGCCGATATTAATCAACAGCGCGCCGGCGGCGGGGGCAAACTGCGCGGCCTCTTCAGGCTCAATCACCATTGCGGGCGCGGCACCGATGGCGAGCAGGACGTTGGCGGTGAAGCTTTGCACCACGTCGTTCGTCATGCAGTGGACTAAAGGCGTTGACTGGCGTAGTACGGTTAAAACGGCAGCGGCGCGATGGCCGGGTAGCAGGTCAGGTTGCAGCATGGCGGTCTCCTGTCCGGCGTGAAGAAGGGATGCGGACAGGCATCTGACTTCCCTACGCTGGCATTATCCAGATCAGGTGGTACGGGTATTTCTCAGCCTTCACAAAGAAGGGCACCCCGAGTCATTTCACATACAAAACAATCAGTTAAATATATACATTTTGTAGATATTTAGTGTAACCGGGGCTAAGCCCCAGGAGCAATATTTTTCGATTTATCACAATATTTATTACGGTGGTTATAAAGATCGGTATTAACATAACCCTTTATATTGTGAGGGATTCACATGCACGATTTCAGATTAATCATGATATGGGATGCTGCAAGAGAACTTAACCCCAGAGATTTCCAATACATACTAAGGCCAGAGGTAGCATTCGAAAGAGCAAGGGTTTACTACGATCTTGATTCTGCCAACTACTCTCACTTTAGCCTTCAACAAATGCCAAAGAGGAAAAGCGGTTTTATCAATCCCTTTTCAGCTAAGTATGACCGTAAGAGTAATGGCATGTATGACGGTGCTTATGATCATACACAACATAATGTAGATACCGGTTGGTTTATTGGAATAGATGAATCTGAGCAATGGGATTACTTTAAGCATCCATTCTATTTTGATGATAAAGGCGAGCTTGTCTACGATTGCTTTATGGATCACTGGCATTCATGGTTTGAAATGGAAGTTAGAGATGCTTACCGAAAATGCTTAGATAGCCATCAGGGAAGAAAACCAGCACCGACACAGAAGTTTCAACCATCAGATGCGCCTATACAACATGCTCAAGCAGCTAAAACTATTAATAGCAAAGCAGCAGGACGCTTATTAGCCGCTGGCGGTGTTTATAATGGCAACATTGAAGGCTTTAGAAAAACAGCAGAGCAATTAGGCGGTGAGGCTATTCATGGTTATGACCAAGTATTAAATGAAAAAACAGCAGGTACAGCTATTGCAGCGGCTTCTATTTTAATGGTTAAAAGGCCAAACTCAGATGCTTACGCTGAAATTAATAGCTATTTAGGCAAGTTAAGGGGTGAATCAAAAATAGTTAACGGAATCACGATACAAGACATTAACTATGTTAAAAGAAACCCAACAGATGCGGCAATTCTAAGAAAAGAATTTGATAGCACCGCCAGGAAAAAATTTCTTACTGATATAGCTGACACCCCTGAAGCAACAAACACATTCAATCCTTCACAACTATTGAGGATGAAAAATGGAAAATCTCCAGATGGTTGGGATGTACACCACAAATTACCATTAGATGATGGTGGTACAAACACCTTTGATAATCTAGTGTTAATCGAAAAAGAACCATATCACAAGGTATTTACTAACATGCAAAGATCGGCAACTAAAGGTATGATACCTGGTGAAAGCAAGGTTACACCATGGGCTATTCCTTCTGGTACAATTTATCCACTTAAATAAACAGGATTAAATAAAAATGAACATTTATAACATGCTGGATAACTTGAAAAATGAAATGACAAAATGGGAATACCCCATTCAAGAACCACTCAAAGACACATTTATTGATAGTATAACCAAAAGAAAGCCAGCAACTGATACATCCCCTATTCTGGAAGATCTAGCTAATGAACTTTGCATATTATTTGTAAACCAACCTGATTATGTTTTATTATTGGAAAAAATGGATGGATTCGAATACGATGGGCTTACATTATACAGTTTATCTGTACCAGAACCATTAATTAAAAATTTATTTATAGTAAACGAATTTTACAGAAATAATGATGATTATATAGATCCAGATTTGGCAGAACGCTTAGTCATTGGAGAAAATAGCATTTCTTTATTTACTTATGATACCAAAACTAACTTATTTGAAATTCGAGATAATATAGGAACAGATAATATCTTTGGATCATTTTCTAACTTCACCGATTTCTTATCAGACATACTTGATACTGTAGCATAACATGGAAGGTTAAATAATTGTTTCTGATATGATTTTACAGGCTACGCTGGCATTCTCCAGATCAGGTGGTACGGGTATTTCTCAGCCTTCACAAAGAAGGGCACCCCGAGTCCCAAGCCCAAAATAATAAAGAATAAGGAGATGATGACGGTAAAGCAAGACCTGCAGCGGCACTGGAAGGATCGCGCTGAGTATTGATAAAAGGTGCGCGATCGATATGACGTTTGCAGGCAATAAAATTTTATCGTCAATGATTAACCGGTGCTGAATCTGATTTAATTAAAGCCGCCCATTCCTGAATCTGCTGGGTGCTAATACAGCTTATATCACTGCGCCGCAGCATTTTTTCTGGCTGATATTTCAAATATGCCACGCAGGGGAAAAATTCCGGGCAGTTTTTTTCTATTTCCGGCAGGACATCTTCCTGCCAGTCTAAAAATGACGTTTCTTCTTCCAGCTCTTTACGTGTTGTCATAAAGACTTCTTCAATCATCCACGTAATGTACTCATTTTTATCATTTAAAAATTTCATAGTGCGACTCTTCTCAAAGTTGAAAATTGCTTTTAGCCAATTGGCTCTGCGTTGAAAAGTCCTTTTCAAGCCAGGTGACGAGCTCCGAAAAAATATCGTTCTGCAAGGCGACTTTGCTGTACATCATGTAAAACGGAATAGCATTGAAGCTAAAGTCGATATTGAGCTTGCGGATCGGGTAAATAGCCCGGCTTTGTTCATACAGCCAGGCGGGAATAATGCCCAGCATATCGGTGCGGGCAACCACGGCGGTAATGCTGGACAGTGAAAAACTGGTATAGCGCACGCTACGTTCGCCGAAGTGGCTTTCCACCGTGTTCTGCTCAAGCTGTAAATCCGACCCCATGCTGCCGGTGGTCAAAGTGGCAAACTGCTCGTGCTTTGCCTCTTCCGCGCTAATGTGGCTGCCCAGACGCGGGTGCCCTTCCCGGCAAATCATCACGATTTCCTCTTTAGCCACGGGCACCGTGCACAGCGAGCGGTTAAAAGAAGGCAACATATCAAACACCAGATCGACATCACGCAGCAGGAGCAGATCTTCCGAGGTTTCTTCCTCGTATAAAAAATCCCGGTGCACTATTTTACATTCCGGCGCGTGCGTTTGCGCCCATTCCACGATGAGGGGAACGATGCGGATGGCAAAATAGGAGGAACAGTGCACCACCAGCAGGTTTTTGCTCGTCGCATTGACCAACGATTCAAGCGTTGAGAGCACGTCGCCGTACTGCTGCGAAAGCTGCAAATGGATTGTCCGCGCCATGGTGGTTGGTTTTAGCTTCATACCGTTGCGCACGAAAAGCGGATCGGAAAAAAACACCCGCAGCTTTTGCATCGTCTGGCTTACGAAGGACGGCGAGCAGTGAAGCGCCTTCGCCGCTTTCGATACGCTGCTGTATTTATAAACCTCGTTAAACGTGTCGAGCAGTCTGAGGTCAAAATCAGCGGTCGAAACGGGCTTACTCTTCATGTCACTACTCCAGTCTGGCCATAATTGAGGTTTGTTACAGTAATTTACTTAAACGGCACAATTAATATTGTAGCCGCTCATTCAGGTATTTATGGCTTTCTAAAATAGAACGCCAGAATACATATATTCATTGCATACGGACAGCCGAAGCCAGCGTGACTTTATTTCAAAATGCGAGAGATATAGAGCACCAGAAAACCATTAGTATTTTTTATCCTGAATAATCAATAAATTGCATGCGGCAATTATCAGGTTCCAGGGTTATGTAGCAATAGCTTAAAAGGTTATTGAGTTAAATAGCGCTGTCCAAACGCCGCATAAAAAATTAGGCTAATCAAAAACCTCATTAAATATCCCGATAGTTAACATCAACGGCATAACGCACCATCGGCCCCGGCCCTTCAGAAGGGCAAGAGTTCAGCCAGGCCAAGCTGACCGATAACCCCACATGCTTCAGACAAACAGCACTATTTTTCCCGTGAATAAAAGGTATCCTTAGCCGGTTGGATTGCGTTGTTACTTTTTGGAATTCCCGGGTATCTCCTTTTATGCAAAAAATGTTAAGACTGCCGCTGCTGCTGGCCCTGCTGTCCTGCCTGATGTTCACACCTTTTCTTACGCTTGCGGACGACGCCCCCGGGCAAACGGGTGCAGAACAGCCGGTGAAAGTGAACGCCAGCGCCGAGCTGCCCGCGCTGCAAAAGCGCCTGGACTCGCTCAAACAGCGCGTGTCCACCGCGAAGGCCGATAAGCAGTTCACCAGCCTCAATGACGATGCGCAGAAATTAGTGAGCGATGCCGATAAGCTGGCCGTCGCCCTCGCCCCGCAGCTAACCCAAGTGCAGGCCCAGCTTGACGTGCTTGGCCCGGCCCCCGCGGCCGGTACGCTGACCGAAACCCCGCAGGTCGTCAGCCAGCGCAAGCAGCTGAACAGCAGCAAAACCCTGCTCACCACGCAGATTGAACAAACCAAAGCCATCGCCGTCGGGGCGCAAAACCTCTCGGCGCAGATATCCGGCCTGCGCCGCGACGCGCTGAAAACGCAGATTGCGCTGAATACCGGCAGCATCCTGGGCGAGAAGTTCTGGTCGCCGCTGATTAACCCAAGCGATAAAGACGCCACGCGCTTCGACGAATTTGGCAGCCAGGTGAGCGATGGCTGGAACCAGGCCTGGGATGAAGAGTGGCGTTTCGGCAGCGGTTTTTACCTGCTGCTGGCGCTCGCCATTGGCCTGTTTGGCCGTAAAGCGTTAGACAGGCCGATTAACTGGATCCTGCCGCGCTGGCTGCCGCAGGGCCGCTTTCGCCGCAGCTTCCTCGCCTGCTTTACGACGCTGAGCACCACGCTTACGCTCGGCATCAGCATGCAGATTATTTGCTATATCTTCACGCGGCTGCCCGACACCTCGCCGCTGATTAACGAGTTTGCCGGCCAGCTTGTCGAACTGACCTATTTCTCGGCGGTGATTGCCGGTCTGGGCATCGCGCTGCTGTCGAACAGCCACCCTTCGTGGCGTCTGCCGGGCATTGCCGATCCGCTGGCGAAAACCCTGGCGTCGTTCCCGGTGCTGCTCGCCACCTCCATTTTTATCTTCGGGATTATCGAGCAGCTTAACGCGCTGGTTGGCACCAGTATTGCCGCCACCCTGTTCGGCAACGGGCTGTCCGCGCTGCTGGTGGCGCTGAACTGCATTATTGCGCCGGTTCGCGTGAACAGGATGCGCCGCAAAATGCGCGCCGAGGGCGAACAGACCGAAGCGCGTTCGACGATGGCGGGCCTGATTCATCTGGTGATAAGCCTGACGGCGTTCGTGATCCTGATTGCGCTGCTGATTGGCTACATCCCGCTGGCGCGTTTCGTGACCTTCGAACTGCTGTGGATTGGCCTGGTGGTCAGCAGCCTGTACCTGCTGATTCACTTCGTGGTTGACCTGTGCGAAAGCGTGTTTTCGCCGAGCACGCACAGCGGCAAAATCCTTAAAAGCACGCTAAGCGTAAACGACCGCCACCTCTCGCTTGCGGCAACGCTGTTCTCCGCGCTGGGCAAGACTTCCCTGCTGCTGCTGGCCGCCGTGGCGCTGCTTAACGGTACCTTTGGCACCACCACACCGCTGGAACTGCTTGGCAAAATCGCCGATATCTGGGGCGGCAAGGGGCTTGAGGGGATGAACATCATCCCGGCCCACGCGCTGAACGCCGTGCTTTGCCTGGTGATTGGCTGGTACGTGCTGCGCTCCACGCGCCGCTGGCTGGATAACGACTTCCTGCCAAAAACCATGATGGACCGCGGCCTGCGCGCCTCGCTGGTGACGCTGTTTACCAACGTCGGCTACGTGCTGATCATCATGCTGACGCTCTCCATGCTCGGCATCGAATGGAACAAGCTGGCGTGGATCGTCAGCGCCCTGTCGGTGGGCATCGGTTTTGGCCTGCAGGAAATTGTGAAGAACTTTATCTCCGGCCTGATTCTGCTGACCGAGCGCCCGGTGAAGGTGGGCGATCTGGTGAGCATCAGCGGCGTGGAGGGCGATATTCGCCGCATCAACGTGCGCGCGACGGAAATCCAGCTTAGCGACAAATCCACGGTTATCGTGCCGAACTCGCAGCTCATCTCGCAGAACGTGCGCAACGCCACCATGGGCAACGCGCAGGGCGTGGCGACCATCGCGCTGACCTTCCCGCTGGACATCGACCCGGAGCAGGTGCGCAATCTTCTTCTCCAGGCCTATAACCTGCATGAATCCATTCTTGAAGCCCCCGCGCCGTCGGTGAGCTTTAAGGAGCTGGGGCCGACGGGGATCGTGCTGAGCGTGACCGGCTATGTAAACAGCCCGCGCATGGTCAGCGCGACGCGCAGCGATCTGCTTTATGAAATCCTCAAGATGCTGCGCGAGGCGGGCATCAGCCTGAGCCAGACGCAAACCATGATCCTCGAGCAGCCGCACAAGGCGCTGACCGAGGAATAACCGCTAAGGCCGCAGCCCGCCGGGTTTGCGGCCTTTCATATGCAAGCGCTAAAAAGTCGTAAGAAACCCCTCCCCGACAAAAGCATAACCACAAAGAATAACTAAGCTTTATCTCATTCAGCGGTTTGATTTAAATCAACATCATCGCCCCTGCCCGGTCGCATTATCTCGCCTCGCAACGGTTCCATTTCACACATTCGCCTATGGTTAATATTGTGAAATAAATTATTTCTTAAGAGAGTTAATGATGAGCAAATTGAATACGGTTATCGCGGCCCTGCTGGGCAGCCTGGCGTTATCCCCGGTTGCCATGGCGCTGGATCTGTCCAACGGCAGCTGGCAGGGCGCGGGCGATCCGGTGAAGGTCGTCGTCAAGAACAACGAAGTGACCATCAACGGCAAAAAGGCCACCCGCACCGTCAACAACCCTGATTTTGCCGAGTGGAAAGGCGCGGGGTATACCCTGAGCTTCAGCCGTGGCGACAGCCTGATTTCCGCCGAATGGGCGAAGAAACACGCCCACGGCGCGTTGCAGCCGGCCGCCTACTCCAGCGAGAAGAAAGCGCTGACCAAGGCAGATTTGAAGGGGCTGAACACCAGCGGCGTTGAGAAGAAGCTGCTGGCGGAAGGCTGGAAAGAGGTTTATCCGTACACCGAATACACCCGCGACGGCAAGCGCGTGAAGATTCAGTACCGCGCGGATTACGTTTCGTCGGTGACGTTTGAATAAATAGAAAGGATAAATGTCGGGTGGCGGCTACGCCTTACCCGACCTACGTTTCTCCCGCGTAAAGCGGATAAGCGCAAGCGCCACCCGCCGCATTCCGCTACTTCTTCGGCCGCAAAGCCTTCACCTGCTCGGCGGTCACATCGCCCGGCAATCCGCCCCAGGTCACACGCAGGTAGTTCACCAGCTCGGCGATCTGCTGGTCATCCAGCCGCTCGCCGAAGCCCGGCATGCTCTGCATGCTTTCGCCGTTCGGGAAGTTCTGCGCCGGTAGCCCGTCCATCACCGAAACGATCAGGTTTTTGGCGTCCGGCTGGCGCAGCGTGGCGTTGTTGAGCATCGACACCGCGACGTGCGGCTTGCCCTCGCCTTCCCGGGCGTGGCAGCCGGCGCACTGGTCAACATAGGTCATGCGCCCGTTATCGTTGCCCTGCCCTAACTTCACCGCCACCGCCTGAGGCGGCGTTTCGCCCATCAGGTAGGTCGCCATCGCTTTCCGATCTGCGGGCGTCAGGTGCCGGGTGCTGAGATCCACCACCATGTGCATTTCGCTAAACGCGCTGCCCTGCGGCGCAATGCCCGTAGTGAGGAACTGCTTCACGTCCTGCGGGTTCCAGCCGCGCTCGGCCAGCGCTTTTGGCGTGATGTCCGGGGCCATAAAGCGCCCCAGCTCGCCGCCCTGCATCGCTTTGTCGAGCTGCATTTGCCCCAGCAGGCCGCGCGGCGTGTGGCATTCGCCGCAGTGCCCCAGCACGTCGGCCAGATAGCGCCCGCGATGCCAGTCGGCGGAATCCCCGCTGGAAATCGCCGGAAGCGGATCTTTGTTATAGAACAGGATATTCCAGCCGATCAGCGCCACGCGCTGGTTGAACGGGAAGGCCATTTCGTTATCCGGGGTTTTCACGTCCACCGCCGGGCGTGTCATCAGGTAGGCGTAGATATCATCCGAATCCTGACGGGAAATCCCTTTGTACGAGGTGTACGGCATCGCCGGATAGAGGTGCCGCCCGCTCGGCGTGACGCCTTCCGTCAGCGCCGTGTAGAACTGCTCCTTCGTCCAGCGGCCGATGCCGTAGTCCGCGCTTGGCGTCAGGTTGCTGCCGTAAATGGTGCCGAAGGGTGATTCAAGCGGATAGCCGCCCGCCAGCGGAGCGCCGCCGGACGCCGTGTGGCACGCCGCGCAGTCTGCCACTTTGGTGAGATAGCTGCCGCGTTCGATTTGCTCTTTGCTGGCCGTTACCTTTTGCACCGGGCCGTCCCACGTGCGGTATTCGCGCCAGTACAGCACCGCCAGAATAATCAGCGCAATCACCACGACGATGAGCGCGATTCGCTTTTTGTTCATTGCGCCGTCTCCTTCAGCAGGCCCGGCGTTTTCAGCACCACGTCGCGCACCGCTTCATAGTAGCGAACGTAGCCGGTGCAGCGGCAGATGTGGTTTTCCAGTGCCGCAGCGATTGCGCCTTCCAGCTCTTCACGGGCGATAGGCTCGCGCTTGAGCTTTTCGACGAAAATGGTCGAGGCGTTGACGAAGCCCGGCGTGCAGTAGCCGCACTGGAAGCTGTAGTGGTCGAGAAACGCCTGCTGGATCGGGGAAAGCTCCACGACCTCGCCCTGCTCGTCCACCCTGGCGTGGCCTTCCACGGTGCGCACTTTCTTGCCGTTGAAGAAATGCGCCCCGGTGATGCAGGTGCGAACCTCTTCGCTGGTGCCGCTTGGGTTATCGACAATCGCCACGCAGGCGTGGCAGATGCCCTGTCCGCAGCCCAGTCGCGAGCCGGTCAGGTAGACGTACTCGTGCAGGAAATCGATCATCATCAGGCCTTCCGGCACGTCGATGGGGCCGTACTGCTTGTCGTTGATGGTCAGGGTTAACGGCCTGGTTTTGATGCTCATGGTAATACCTCACGAATATTTTCAGCACGGACGGGCAAATCGCGGAAACGGTGGCCGGTGGCGTCGGCTATGGCGTTGACGATGGCGGCAACCACCGGGATCATCACCACTTCAGCCATGCCTTTTGGCGGGTCGGTTTCCGAAAGCGCGGGCAGGACGTCGCCGGTCTGTTTCCAGACCGCCACGTCGCTGGCGCGCGGCAGGTGATAACGGTTGAAGTTCCACGTTCCGTCACCTGGCCCGTCCTCGTACAACGGGAGATACTCGTGTAAAGCGTGGCCGATGCCCATCGCCAGGCCGCCCTGCAGCTGCCCGGAAACCAGCTCCGGCACGATCAGATTGCCGCACTCCATAATCGAATGGTGGTTGAGCAGCTCGACCTCGCCGGTAGCAAGGCTGACCGCCACTTCCACCAGCGTGCCGACGGCGCTGTAGTAGGTTACCGAGGCGTTGTTGCGCTGGGTTGGCGGGTAGTAGACGTGTTCGCGGGCGAGCGTCGTAAAGTCGCCCTTGCCGTTACGCACCGCAAGGCCGTCAACCGGCAGGCGCCTGCTTTGCTTACCGAGGGTGAAGTCCGCTTCCGCCCACTGCCAGCGGTTGAAAACGTGTACCGCAGCGCCGGTCGTCAGGCCCAGCTCAAAGGCCTTTTTCGCCAGCCGCTCGAAGCTTAAAATTTCCATGCCCGCGGCGGTCAGGCCGCCCTCAACCCAGCGCGCGTCTTCAATGCGCACCACCAGCGGGGCCGCCTGACCGCCGCCGATACCCGTCGTCCAGATGGCCATCGCGGCGGGCCACAGGCCGTGTTCGAACACCACGCGAGCCGCTTCACGCGTGCTGTGGGAGAAGTAATATGCCGAGTTGCTGGCGCTGGAAGGCGAGCAGTAGGACGGCGTCCAGGCGGGATCGGCGGCGAGTTTGTCCTGTTCTTCCTGGGACATAATGTACGGATCGCCGCTGGTGACAACGGGCAGCACCGTCCAGTCGGTCACCGAGAAGTGCGCCTCGTCCGCCGGTTTGCCCAGCCACTGCGCGCAGAGTACGGACTGCGACGTGGACATGCCGGTGCCCATTTCCGCGCCGCTGTGGTAGAGCGAAATACGCCCGTCTTCGCTAAATTCCACGCGGGCAAAAGAGGTTTCCGCGCCGGTGCCAAAGTCTTTCTGCACGCAGCCGAAGCCCACGCCGTAGCGTTTGCCGGGGTTTTGGCTTTCGAACTCCGCTTTGCGCTCGGCGCGCTTGCGCCAGATGTCATGCTTCGCCGCTTTCGCCAGCACTTCATCGACGCGAATCGCCCCCGCGGGGATCGCGCCCTGGGTGTTTTTCATGCCGGACTTCAGCGCGTTGCGCAGGCGGAATTCAATCGGGTCGATGCCAAGCTCGGCGGCGATTTCATCGACCATCATTTCGGTAGCGGCCATGCTTTGCAGCGTACCGTAGCCGCGTGCGGAACCGGCGTCGATGGCGCGGGAGGCAACGCCCACCGCCGACAGGTCGCTTTTCGGGAAGTAGTAAATAGACTGCGCGGCGGTTGCCCCCACCATCGAGACCGACGGCGTGAAGTTGCTGCGCCCGCCGCCGTTGGCGGTCATTTCGCCGAAGAAGGACTGCATCATGCCGGTCTGCTTATCGACCGCGATGGTGTAGTTCATGTCGAAGGCGTGGCGTTTGAGCGAGCTTTGGAACTGCTCGTAGCGATCGTTGGCGAGGCGCACCGGGTGCCCGTCGCCGTACATCGCCGCCACCGCGCCGTAATAAGGGAAGTTGTAGTGGTCTTTTGAGCCGTAGCCCACGGTGTAGCACGGGTGCAGGATCAGCTGTTTGACCGGCTGGGTGCGTTTTGCCAGCATGCGCGGCAGCTCGTCGGCCACCTCCTGCGGGGACTGCGTCGGCACCACCAGATGCAGCGTTTGCGTCGCCTCGTCGAACCAGCCGTTGGCGTTATCCGGCTCGAGCGCGGCGGTATCGATGGACTGCGTGGTGTAGCGGCGTGACAGCACCAGCCAGTCCTGCGGCGGGGTTTTCAGCTCTTGCGCAATCTGCCCGGCGTAGTACATCCCTTCCTGATCCAGCTTGCCGCCTTCGCGGCCTTCCGGCCAGACCGGCAGGTGCTTTTTCATCGCCGTCGGGAAGATCGGCATGTCTTTCAGGCTGGAGAAGAGGTCGTCGTCCTGCGAGGTGGCGCCGCCGACGCGCACAAAGCGGAACGTGCCCCACGGGTCGCGCTCGAGCGGGCCGGTTTCAGCGCCGTATTTCACCACGCCGTCTTTGAATTTGAGCCTGTCTTTAGCAAAGCGGAACCGCGCAAAGTCGTGATAAATCAGGATTGCCACCGCCTGCCCGAGATAGGCCGGGGTTTTGCCAGCCGGCAGCAGCATGTCGTCGCCGTAGAACGCCGGGAAGGCCAGGCCGTCGCGCGCTAAATCTTCAGCGGTGACCACGCGGTCGGGCTGTAGATCGTCGCCCAGCAGGGAGAGATCGATGCCGCTATACGGGCGATCCGCTTTGGTGGTGCGCAGAATAAAAGCGTGGGCCTGCTTTTGCGGCCAGTGCGGCATATCCACGGCGCGAATATCGCGGGCAAAAACCTTATGCCCCATGACCTTCGAGCGCCCGTCGATGCGAAAGCGTATACGTTTTTTTTCGGCGTCCCAGTTGGGGGCAAGGAGGATTTTTTCTTCGAAAAGTGCGGCGTAGGCGCGGCTGTAAAGCGGGGCCAGATAAACCGACACCCCTGCTACCACGGCACCCCGGATGAAGCGGCGTCGCGATGGGTTAAACTTGCTCATAAAACTTCCCTATAAAACTATAATTGTCTTTTTTGTACCGCTAAAGCTGCCAGGACAAAGCATCTCCGTAGTTATTATAAGTATATGCTTTTAAGTTAAATCATGGGACTATTAACATCTCATTTTCAATAAAAAAACATTAAACGATCAAATTTTTAAAATGCCTTGTCGGTGAGCAAACGGGAAGTGGGGAAGCAGAGATGAAGCCGGGGATTCTTATCGCCGCCGCGGGCCTGGGGGAACGATTTACCCGGGCGGGCGGAGTCGGGCACAAGCTCAACGCCACGCTTGCGGGCGGCAGCGTGTTTGAGCAAACGCTGGGCCACGCGCTGGCGTCGGGCCTAGCGGTACACGTGGTGACGCGCCCGGAAAACCAGCAGGTTCAGCACGCCTGCGCGGCACGGGGCGTGAGCTTTACGCCTGTGGCAAGCCCGGGTCTGGGCGATACGCTTGCCGCAGGCGTGGCGGCAACCTCCCGGTGGAACGGCTGGCTGCTGCATCTGGCGGATATGCCCTTTGTCCCCGCCTGCGCGTTCGTGCAAATTGCCGATGCCCTTGCGCAGCATTCCATCGTGCGCCCGCGCGTGGACGGGCAGCCCGGCCATCCGGTCGGCTTTTCATCGGCCTGGCGCGATAAGCTTGTCGCGTTAACCGGCGACAGCGGCGCGCGCGAGCTGCTGCGCGGGCAGCCGGTGCGCTTCATCGATTTCGATAATTCAGCGTTGCTGCGGGATATCGACCTCCCGTCGCAGCTATTTTCAGAGAGTAATGACGACTATGCAGCATCTTGATATCAGCGTGATTCGCCAGGCGTTGAGCTGGCTGGAGACGCGGCCGGTCTGGCTGTGTACGGTTCTGAAAACCTACGGTTCATCGCCCCGCTCGCCGGGCGCGCTGATGGCGGCGGTGGACGATCGGCTTTTCTGCGGCTCGCTTTCAGGCGGCTGCGTTGAAGATGATTTTATCGCGCGCATTGGCAACGGCGAATACCGCGCGGCAAGCCAGATCGTGCGCTACGGCGAAGGCGGCCTCGAGCCGGGCATTGCGCTGCCGTGCGGCGGCGTGCTGGATATTCTGGTGGAACACCTTCCCGCGGGCGAACAGAGCATCCGCTATCTGCAAAAAATGGCCGAAGCGCTGAACGGGCATTTTGCGCTACAGAAACGTCTGGAGATCGGGCAGCCGTGCCGCCACCTGGAGGTGACGGATTTTGCGGATATTACCCAGGTCGATATCAGCGGTAATAGCGTGACGCTGCACGTCGCCGCCGCGCCGCGCCTGCTGATTGCCGGGCTTTCAAGCGTTGCGCTTTACTGCGCGGACTTCGCCCATACGCTGGGCTTTGAGGTCGTTGTTTGCGAGAACCGTCCCGAAGCGTTAGAGAATTTCGCCCAGCAGCTCAGGCCAGGGGTCACGCTTCTCAAGCAGTTCCCGGCCAACTATCTCGAGCAGCGCTCGTGCCACGCCAACACCGCCATCGTCGCCCTCACCCACGATCCGCGCATGGACGATTTGACGATGATGGAGGCGGTGAATACCCCGGCGTTTTATATCGGCGTGATGGGGTCGCACAGAAACAGCGCGCGGCGGCTCGAGCGGCTGGAGAATATCGCGGAGCTAAGCCCCGCGCAGCTAAAAAGAATCCAGGCGCCGATTGGCCTGCCGTTAGGCAGCAAAACGCCAGCGGAGATTGCGCTGGCGGTGATGGCGGATATCGTTAAGCGAAAAAACGAGGCGCGGGGATAGATTTTTTATCGCCGGGCCGGGACGTCGGATGGCGCTGCGCTTATCCGACCTACGAGAATATGACACTGTTGGTTTGGTGTGGTGAATGTTTGTAGGGTGGATAAGCGCAGCGCCATCCACCGCAAAATATGACTGCGTGGGCATGCCACGGTGGATGTCTGTAGGGTGGATAAGCGCAGCGCCATCCACCGCAATCACCGATGCGAAACTATGGCTTCTTCTGCAAACGCGCGGTAAGGCCACGCAGGAAATAGCGCAGGAACTGGTCGCCGCACTCGCGGAAGTTTTTGTTTTCCGGCGCGCGCATCATGGCGGTGATTTCCGGCATGGAGATGCGGAACTCTTGCGCGGTCAGGATTTCCAGCACGTCGTCGCTTTTCAAATCAAACGCAATACGCAGCTTTTTCAGGATGATGTTGTTGGTCATCTTACGTTCGATTTTTGGCGCAGGGCGGTCTTCGTCTTTGCCGCGCTTGAAGTAAATCAGACCGTTTAAGAAGTTTGCCATCAGGATATCCGGGCAGAGCTTGAAGTTCTCTTCGTCTTCTTTCTTCGTCCAGGTGACGATTTGCTCTGGGGTAACCGCGGTATCCGTCAGGGCGAAAATTTTCACCATGTCATCGTTGTTCAGGTTCAGCATGTAGCGCACGCTGCGTAATACGTCGTTATTCATCATGGTGTCGATCTCTCGTTCAACTTTCGAAAAGCGGGCAGTATATAGCGTTCTTGGGCCGTGCACAGGATTTGTAATGAAGACGGCACTGAAAAAACATCGCTGACGCTTAGACCTGCCCGCCTAAAATGCTATGCGATTTTGCTAAAACTGGAAGGAATATGCTGTGTTAATTCGTCCGTGGACCGAAAGCGACCGTCCCTTTTTAAGAACCCTGTATCTGCATGCCCGACGCGAGGCCTGGCCGTGGCTGGACGGCAGCGACTGGCGGCTGGAAGATTTTGATGAGGCAACCAAAGACGAACAAATCTGGGTGGCGGAAGACGACGGGCACCGGCTCGGGTTTGCGTCCGTGTGGGTTAATGATAACTTCCTGCACAACCTGTTTGTCGCGCCGGAGCACGCCGGGCGCGGCGTCGGGCAGGCGCTGTTAGAGAAGGTTCAGTCGGCGTTCAGCAGCACCGGGGCGTTGAAATGCCTGGTGAAGAACGAACGTGCGGTGGCGTTTTACCAGCGGCACGGCTGGAAGATTGAAGCGCGGGGCGACGGGCCGGACGGGGAGTATTTTTTGATGCATTTTGTGGTTTGATTCAGCACGGTACGCCCTCATCCCGGCCCTCTCCCCCAGGAGAAGGAGAACGCCGAGGATGCCCACTTGGGGGAGAGGGTGAGGGTCAGGGCGACCCGCATAAACAAAAAGTCGCCCTTGCAACCATCAAACCGCTCTAAAAGCAATATCCGCAGGAATCACTTCACCCTGCCAGTAAAGCTGTGCCGCCACGCGCCCGGCGAGCTGGCGGTAGATGGCGGTAAACTCGCTGTCCGGGCGGCTAACCACGGTCGGCGTTCCGGCATCCAAGTCTTCACGCAGCGAAATGTGCAGCGGCATCTGGCCGAGCAGCGCGATGTGGTACTGATCCGCCAGCTTCTGCGCGCCGCCGGTGCCGAAGATAGGCTCGTGGTGCCCGCAGTTGCTGCAGATGTGCATGCTCATGTTCTCAACGATACCCAGCACCGGCACGTCGACCTTTTCGAACATTACGATGCCTTTGCGGGCGTCGATAAGCGCGATGTCCTGCGGCGTGGTGACCACTACCGCGCCCGTGACCGGGATATTCTGCGCAAGCGTCAGCTGGATGTCACCGGTGCCCGGCGGCATGTCCAGCACCAGGTAATCTAAGTCAGGCCACATGGTTTCCTGCAGCATCTGCATCAGCGCCTTGCTGGCCATCGGGCCGCGCCACACCATGGCGTTTTCGTCGGTCACCAGATAGCCGATAGAGTTGGTGGCGAGGCCATGCGCGGAGATTGGCGTCATGTGCGTGCCGTCCGGCGAGGTTGGGCGTTCGTGCTCGGCGCCCAGCATGGTTGGGATCGACGGGCCATAGATATCCGCATCGAGAATACCGACCTTCGCCCCTTCGGCGGCCAGCGCCAGCGCCAGGTTCACCGCGGTGCTTGACTTCCCTACCCCGCCTTTCCCGGAGCTGACGGCGATAATGTTCTTCACGCCGTTAATGCCGGGGTGGTTTTTGACGCGTTTTAGGGTGGCGATGTTCTGGCTGAGCTTCCAGTCGACGGCCTTCGCGCCGGTAATGCGCAGCAGGTCCGAGCTGCACTGTTCCTGCAGCGCTTCGAATCCGCTTTTCCAGACGAACGGCATCAGCAGCTCAACGTGCAGCGTGTCGTCCAGCATGGCGACGTGGTGCAGGGCTTTAAGCGTGGTGAGATTGTGCTTCAAAGTTGGGTGTTGAAAATTGGCCAGCGTCCCGGCGACCATCGCGCGCAGCTGCTCCGGGGACTTACTTGCCTGGGATAGAGAGCTCATCCCGACTCCTTATGTTTTTTATCGTACATTGCAGTTTGTTAAGCATACCAGATGCCGCCTGGGCGGATAAAATTTCCTTGTGCACCTTGTGTGGTTTACCGCAGGGCGGGCTTTCGGTTAACATCAAAGCCCTTTTCTCTATAGAAGATGCAATTCCTACTATGGCTCATGTCGCGAAAAAAATATTGGTAACGTGCGCACTTCCGTACGCTAACGGTTCAATCCACCTCGGTCACATGCTGGAGCACATTCAGGCTGACGTCTGGGTCCGTTACCAACGAATGCGCGGCAACACGGTCAACTTCATCTGCGCGGACGACGCCCACGGCACTCCTATCATGCTGAAAGCCCAGCAGTTAGGCATTACCCCTGAGCAGATGATTGGCGAAATGAGCCAGGAGCATCAGACTGATTTTGCTGGCTTTAACATCAGCTATGACAACTATCACTCCACGCACAGCGACGAAAACCGCGAGCTGTCGGAGCTGATTTACGGCCGCCTGAAAGAAAACGGTTTTATTAAAAACCGCACGATTTCCCAGCTTTACGATCCGGAAAAAGGCATGTTCCTGCCGGACCGCTTCGTTAAAGGCACCTGCCCGAAATGTAAATCCCCGGACCAGTACGGCGATAACTGTGAAGTTTGCGGCGCAACCTACAGCCCAACCGAGCTTATCGATCCGAAATCCGTGGTCTCCGGCGCGACGCCTGAAATGCGTGATTCCGAACACTTCTTCTTTGATTTGCCGTCCTTTAGCGAAATGCTGCAGGCCTGGACCCGCTCCGGCGCGCTGCAGGAGCAGGTGGCGAACAAAATGCAGGAATGGTTCGAACACGGCCTGCAGCAGTGGGATATCTCCCGCGACGCGCCGTACTTCGGCTTCGAAATTCCGAACGCGCCGGGCAAATACTTCTACGTCTGGCTGGACGCGCCAATCGGCTACATGGGTTCGTTCAAAAACCTGTGCGACAAGCGCGGCGATACCGAAAGCTTCGACGAATACTGGAAGAAAGATTCCACCGCCGAGCTGTACCACTTCATCGGCAAAGATATCGTTTACTTCCACAGCCTGTTCTGGCCGGCGATGCTCGAAGGCAGCAACTTCCGCAAGCCGACCAACCTGTTCGTTCACGGCTACGTGACGGTCAACGGCGCGAAGATGTCCAAATCGCGCGGCACCTTCATTAAGGCCAGCACCTGGCTGAACCACTTTGACGCCGACAGCCTGCGCTATTACTACACCGCAAAACTCTCCTCGCGCATCGACGATATCGACCTGAACCTGGAAGACTTCGTGCAGCGCGTGAACAGCGACATCGTGAACAAGGTGGTTAACCTCGCCTCCCGTAACGCGGGCTTTATCGCCAAGCGCTTCGACGGCCAGCTGTCCGCTGAAATCGCCGACCCGGCGCTGTACAAAACCTTCACCGACGCGGCGGCAAGCATTGGCGAAGCGTGGGACAGCCGTGAGTTTGGCCGTGCGGTACGCGAAATCATGGCGCTGGCCGACGTGGCAAACCGCTACGTTGACGAGCAGGCTCCGTGGGTGGTGGCAAAACAGGAAGGCCGCGACGCCGACCTGCAAAGCATCTGCACCATGGGCATCAACATGTTCCGCGTGCTGATGACCTGGCTCAAGCCGGTGCTGCCAACGCTTGCCGAACGTGCTGAAGCCTTCCTGAACTGCGAACTGAGCTGGGACAGCATCAACACGCCGCTGCTGAACCATAAGGTGAACAACTTTAAGGCGCTGTATAACCGCATCGAAATGAAGCAGGTTGACGCGCTGGTGGAAGCATCGAAAGAAGAAGTGAAGGCGGCAAGCGCACCGGTGACCGGCCCGCTGGCCGACGACCCGATTGCGGAAACCATCGCCTTTGATGATTTCGCCAAGGTCGATCTGCGCATCGCGCTGATTGAGAAAGCGGAATTCGTTGAGGGTTCTGACAAGCTGCTGCGCCTGACGCTGGATCTCGGCGGCGAGAAGCGCAACGTCTTCTCCGGCATCCGTTCAGCCTACCCGGACCCGCAGAAGCTGGAAGGCCGTCTGACGGTGATGGTGGCGAACCTGGCCCCGCGCAAAATGCGCTTTGGCATCTCCGAAGGGATGGTGATGGCGGCAGGCCCTGGCGGGAAAGATATCTTCCTGTTAAGCCCGGACAGCGGCGCGCAGCCGGGAATGGCGGTTAAGTAAGAGCAAAATACCCCGGCAAGCCGGGGTATTTTTTTATCATGAATGTCGGATGGCGCTAACGCTTATCCGATCTACGTGGCTCTGAATTGTAGGGTGGATAAGCGTTAGCGCCATCCACCGGCCGTCATCCACAAAACTCAGGCGTCCGTCTGATTCCCCACGCGCTTATCGCGCAAGAATACAAACATCAGCCCCAGCCACAGCACCCCGCCCAGCAGGTTAAACAGGCTGAACAGCCCGCTGCCGCCGTGCAGATAGGCGTGCTTGCTGATCTCAATCCCGACGGTAAAGATCAGCATTTGCAGCATGCCCATCGCCGCGGAAACCGTACCTTTGCTCATCTCGCTTGCAAACAGCGTCAGGCGCACCAGCCCGGCGTTGGCAAGGCCGATCCCGAAGGCGTACAGGCTAAGCCCGGCCGTCATCCAAAGATAGGCGTGCGATGAAGCAACCGTCGCCACCGCCGCCACAACCAGCCCCGGCACGATCCACCAGCCGCCCATAATAATCAGCGAGCGAATGCTGCGACGCGTGGTTAAGCGCGCCAGCACCAGGTTACCGGCGATCAGCGCGCCGAAGATCGGCACCTGCAGCAGGCCGTATTCATAGGTACTGAGCTGCTCGCCGCTGATGATAATGACCGGCGACTGCGCGATCCACGCCAGCAGCGGCAGGCTAACGAAGCCGATCGCCAGCGACCCCGCCACGAAGCGGACGTTTTTCAGCACCAGCTTGTAGTCATGGCCGAGATCTTTAAGCGACAGCTTTTCGCCAAGGCGCGTCGCGGTTTCCGGCATCGCTCGGTGCAGGCCGAAGAAGGAAAACGCTGCCAGCACGGCAAACAGGATAAACATCGTTTCCCACGGCGCGTAATGCACCCAGGCAGCGCCGACCAGCGGCCCGAGCAGCGGGGCAATCAGCGCCACGTTCGCCATCAGCGCGGTGATTTTGATACACACCGCCTCCTCGAAGGATTCCTGAATCGCCGCGTAGCCCACCGCGCCGATAAAGCACAGGCTGATGCCCTGCAGGAAGCGCAGGAAGGTGAACTGTTCGATGTTTTGCGCCAGCAGCGTAGCGAGGCAGGTAACGATAAACCACACCACGCCGGTCAGCATCACCGGACGGCGGCCAATACGGTCGGACAGCGGCCCAAGCAGCCACTGTAAAAACATCCCGCCCGCGAGATAGGCGGTCATCGAGGTCGGCACCCATTCGATGCCCGCGTTGTACTGTTTAACCACTTCCAGCATGCCGGGCTGGATCATGTCGTTGCCGATGTAGGTAGAAAATTCATAGAGCACCAGACACAGCGGGAAAAGCAGCGCCTGGCGACCCAGTTTTTTATTTTGCATTAGTTACTCGAAAGGATAATGACTTAACGAAAAGAAAATCACGCGCAGTGTAATAAATTGCCCCGGCGCATGATAGTGAATTATGGATGACGTTAAGGGAACTCGCACAACCTGCGCGTCGTTTAAGGTTTCCTTAAGATCGGCTCCGTATGCTACGACTTTCTTCCTGATAAATGTCGCTATGGTCGCTCAAGATAAAGTCCTCCTCTCAGGTAATGATCTGGTAAATAAGACAAAACTGCTTTACCGCCTGCCGACGCGCTTTTACCTTTACCAGTTCTGCTGGCTGGCCCTGCTTGCCGTGGTGTTTACCTGGCTGTCGCGCGATGAAGGGCTGGACCGCCTGATTACCGGCTATTGGTATAACGCCGCAAGCCATAGCTTCCCGCTGCAGAAAAACCACCTGCTGGATTTGGTGAATCACCGAATCCTGAAGGATATCGTCATCGCGGGCGGCGCTGTCGCCCTGATTTATGGCCTGATCCGCCGCCAGCCACGCCTGATAACCGTAGCGGTGCTGTTTGGGTTGGGCGCATTGACGGTGGGCGTGCTCAAAGCCACCAGCCACCATTCGTGTCCGTGGGACCTTATGGAATACGGCGGTAAAGCGATTTCCTACCCGCTGTTTGGCCAGGTGCCGGACGGCAGCGGCCCCGGGGGCTGTTTCCCCGGCGGCCACGCCTCGAGCGGCTTTGCCGTGATGGCGCTGTTCTTTCTGTTTTATCGCGAGCGCCCGACGCTTGCCTGTTGCTGCCTCGCGGCCGGTGCCGCCCTCGGGCTTATCATGGGCTACGGCCAGGTGATGCGCGGCGCACACTTTTTCAGCCACAACCTGTGGGCAGGTTGGTGGGTATGGCTTACGCAAATCGTGGGGTACGGCATCGTTTCCACGTGGCTTGTTAAGGAACCAAAATCACTATGATGGAACAACTCAATCAGACGCTCTTTTTGCTGATTAACGCGACCCCGGCCTCGCCCGAGTGGGCTATCAGGCTGGCTATTTTCATCGCCAAAGACCTGATTAACATCGTACCGCTGCTGATAGCCATTCTCTGGCTGTGGGGCGGGCGCAAGCAAATGACCGCCCAGCGCGAGGTGGTGGTCAAAACCGCCTTCGCGCTGGTTATCAGCATGTGCCTGTCGTGGATTATCGGCCACGCATTCCCGCACGACCGCCCGTTCGTTGAGGGAATCGGCTACAACTTCCTGCATCACGCGCCTGACGACTCCTACCCGAGCGACCACGGTACGGTTATCTTCACCTTCGCGCTGGCGTTTTTGTTCTGGCACCGCCTGTGGTCAGGCCTGGTGCTGTTCGCCGTCGCCTGTGCCATCGCCTGGTCACGCGTTTACCTTGGCGTCCACTGGCCGATGGATATGCTCGGCGGGCTGCTGGTTGGCCTCTGCGCCTGCCTGCTGGCGCAGATGGTGTGGAACGTCTGGGGGGCGCAGATTTACCGGCGTCTGCACCAGGCGCACCGCTTCTGCTTCGCGCCGCTGATTCGCAAGGGATGGGTGCGTGACTAAGTTTTTTGTCGCAGGTAAGATGCATTAACTTATTTCCGCCCTCACCCTGACCCTCTCCCCCGGGAGAGGGAACTGGTGCGAGTCTCGACTCAACATGGATATTATGGAAACCCGGCGCGACGAACGCATCAATCGCCTGATTCAGGCGCTTAAACGCAGCGATAAAATTCATCTTAAGGATGCCGCCGCTCTGCTGGGCGTGTCGGAAATGACCATTCGCCGCGATCTGAACAGCGAGCCGGGAGCGGTAGTGCTGCTGGGCGGCTACGTAGTGCTTGAACCGCGCAGCTCGTCCGCCAGCCATTATCTGTTAAGCGACCAGAAGACCCGTCAGGTAGAGGAAAAGCGTCAGGCGGCGCGCCTCGCGGCGGCAATGATTCGCCCGCATCAGACGGTATTTTTCGACTGCGGCACCACCACGCCGTACATCATTGAAGCGCTGGACGACGAGCTGGCGTTCACCGGCGTCTGCTATTCCCTGAACACCTTTCTGGCGCTACAGGACAAGCCCAACTGCCGCGTTATTCTCAGCGGCGGCGAGTTCCACGCCAGCAACGCCATCTTCAAGCCGATTAATTTTCAGGAGTGCCTGAGCAACCTTTGTCCGGATATCGCCTTTTTCTCGGCGGCGGGCCTGCACACGCGCCACGGCGCAACCTGTTTTAATCTGGACGAGCTGCCGGTGAAACACTGGGCGCTTTCGATGTCGCAGCTGTGCGTGCTGGTGGTGGATAATAGCAAGTTTGGCAAGGTACGCCCGGCCTGCATGGGGCCGCTGGCGTCTTTTGACAGCATTATCAGCAATGAAAAGCCCGCCGCGGAGTTCGTCGAACACGCCGCGGCGGTTGATATCAAACTGGTCTGGTAATTAAGAGAACCAGCTGCCGAACCAGCCGTGGAATTTCATCATTACGAAGTCCCACATGCGGCTGAAGAACCCGCCCTCCTCCACGGCTTCCATCACCATCAGCGGACGCTGCTCGATGGATTTTCCGTTAAGCTGGAAGTCGATGCTGCCGACAACCTGGCCCTTTTTCAGCGGCGCGGTAAGCTGCGGTTCGGTCAGCGTAAAGCTGGCCTTCAGGTTTTTCAGCTGCCCGCGCGGAATGGTTACCGAGCCGCCTTCGCCCGCCCCAAGCTTCACTTCCCGGTCATCACCAAACCACACGCGCTGCGTCACGAAGGTGGCGTCTGGCTTAATCGGCGTGACGGTTTCAAAGAAGCGGAAGCCCCAGGTCAGCAGCTTTTCACTTTCGTTAAAGCGGATGCGGTCGGTTTTGGTGCCCAGCACCACGGAAATCAGGCGCATATCGCCCTGCGTTGCCGAAGCGACCAGGTTGTAGCCCGCGCCCGCCGTGGTGCCGGTTTTCATGCCGTCCACGTTCAGGTTAGAGCTCCACAGCAGGCGGTTACGGTTCGGCTGCTTGATGTTGTTGAAGGTGAACTCTTTTTCTTTATGAATGGCGTATTCGTCGGGCACGTCGTGAATCAACGCCTTGCCCAGCAGCGCCATGTCGCGCGCGGTGCTGAACTGCCCCGGCGCGTCCAGGCCGTGAACCGTTTTGAAGGTAGTGCTGGTGAGGTTGAGCTTCTGCGCGTAGTTATTCATCAGGCTGACGAATGAATCCTGGCTGCCCGCCACGTAGTCGGCGATGGCGATGCTGGCGTCGTTGCCTGACTGGATAATCACGCCTTTGTTCAGATCTTCAACCGATACCATATCGCCCGGCTTTAAGAACATCAGCGAGGAGCCGCGCAGCACCGGGTTGCCGGTCGCCCAGGCGTCTTTACCGACGGTAACCATATCCGTGAGGTGAATTTTACCGGCTTTTAGCGCCTGGCCCACCACGTAGCTGGTCATAAGTTTGGTCAGGCTTGCCGGGTCGAGCTTCTCGTCGGCGTTGCCTTCGGCCAGCACCTTACCGCTGGCATAATCCATTAATATCCATGCTCTTGCGTCAATCTGTGGGGCATCGGCCGTTGTCTGTTCGGCGCCAACCGCAGGTACCGCCAGCAACATTAATGTCGTCCCTGCAAGCATGGCTCGTAACGACGCTGGGATTTGTAAACTCTTCATAAAACCACCCAAGTATCCATTCAAAAAAAGTCACGACGCGCGCCGTCACTTAGCATTTCAAGTTGTAAGTAACCTAGCGTGCGAACCCGCTTAAAGAAATATGGTGTAGGTAAAGTTTGTTAAGTTTATTCGATATTTTGCGCACTTGCCGCAGTCCCGCTTATTTTTTTCTGCCCTGTTGAGGTGATATGGTGTTTTCTTGGGTATAGATTTGCTGAATGCGAAGTTCATCCATCAATCAGGAGTAATTATGATCACCGTTTGGGGCAGAGATAATTCAACGAATGTGAAGAAGGTGCTTTGGTGTCTGGAAGAGCTGGGCGTGGCGTACAACTCTATTCCCGCCGGCGGGAAGTTTGGCATGACGCACGACGCGGAGTATCTGGCGATGAACCCTAACGCGCTGGTGCCGTGCCTGCATGACGATGCCGCCAGCCTGACGCTGTGGGAATCCAATACCATCGTGCGTTACCTGGCAGCGCAGTACGGCAAGGATTCGCTCTGGCAGGACGATCCCGCCACGCGCGCAAAGGGTGAAAAATGGATGGACTGGGTGGCGACCACGCTTGCGGCGCCCTATCGCGGCGTGTTTGCAAGCCTGATACGTACGCCGCCGGAACAGCGCGATCAAAAACTGATTGAGGAGAGCATCGCCCACTGCGACAGGCTGTTCGCCATGCTGGATAACGAGCTGGCAAACCAGACCTGGCTGGGCGGGGAAGAATTTAGCGCGGCGGATATCGCGCTCGGGCCAACGATTTACGCGCTGCTGAACCTCGACGTGAAGTGGCAGGCGCGCCTCAACCTGCAGCGCTGGTATCAGCAGCTGACCCAGCGCCCGGCGTTTCAAAAAGTGGTGATGATCCCGCTAAGCTGACGGGCTAAGTTTTAGCAGCTGCCCGTCCGAATCGTCGGTCAGGACGTAGAGATAGCCGTCCGGGCCGACGCGCACGTCGCGGATGCGCTCTTTTCTGTCGTCAAGCAGCCGCTGCTGGCCGGTCACCCGGTCGCCGTCAAGCGTCAGCTCAATCAGGTTTTTCTCCTTCAACGCGCCGATGAACAGCTTGCCCTTCCACTGCGGGAAGGTGTCGGCGTTATAAAACGCCATGCCGCTCACCGCCGGGGAAACCTTCCAGTAGTAGGCGGGCTGTTCCGTTCCGGCGACGATCTCGCCTTTCGCCTCGGGGATCGGCAGCCCGCTGTAGTTGATGCCCCAGGTCGCAATCGGCCAGCCGTAGTTTTTGCCCGCCTGCGGAATGTTGATCTCATCGCCGCCGCGCGGGCCGTGCTCGTTCAGCCACAGCTCGCCGTTGGCCGGGTTAACGGCCAGCCCCTGCGGATTGCGGTGCCCGTAAGACCAGATTTCCGCGCGCGCGCCCTGCCTGCCCGCGAAAGGATTGTCGGCGGGAACGGAGCCGTCTTCGTTCAGGCGCACCACCTTGCCCTGTAGCTTGTCGAGATCCTGCGCGGTTGGCCGCTCGTTGTTTTCACCCAGCGCGATAAACAGGTGCCCCTTGCCGTCAAACGCCATTCGCCCGCCGAAGTGGTTGCCGGTGGAAAGCTTCGGCTGCTGGCGGAAAACGACCTTGAAATTCTCAAGGCGTTCGAAATTGGCGCTCAGGGTGCCGTAGCCCACGGCGGTGCCGGCTTTGTCGTCGCTGCCCGCTTCGGCAAAGCTCAGCCACACCCTGCGGCTTTTCTCAAAATCGGGGGCCAGCACCACGTCAAACAGCCCACCCTGCCCGTGTGCCCAAACCTTCGGCACGCCGACAATCGGATCGCCAAGCCCGGCTCCCGGCTGCCAGCGGCGCAGCTGCCCGTCGCGCAGCGTAATCAGCATGCCTTTATTGTCGGGCAGGAACGCCAGCGACCAGGGATGATCGAGCTTGCTTTGCAGCACGTCGACCTTTACGTCCGCGGCGTGAAGCAGGCCGGATGAAAGCAGCAGGCCTGCGGCAAGCAGCGCGCGAGAGGGGAATCGGGGCATGGGCCATCTCCTTGTGGGTTAACAGGATAAGGGTAGCCGCCGGGCGTCAGGCAGGAGGTAATTTTACATAACCTTAAAATGCGGTTGGGGGAGTTGCCTCCCCCTGGGTCACGCGTTAATAGCCGGTTGGCTGACCAACAGCCCGTTCAGGCTTTGCGAAAGCTGGTCGAGACAGCTTTCCAGCCTGTCGGCATCAACGGCGATGTAGCGTGGACAATCGTGACGGCCGGTCATCAGACAGACGGCGGCGGAAGACACCGCCGCCATGCCCCGTTCGAACGAGGCCAGCTCCTGCGGCGGCAGCTGCGCCTTTATCTCCGGCATTTTTGCGCGATATTCGTTACTCAGCTCAAACAGGTTATCGCGCAGATGCTCATTCTCGACGATCGACATATAGCCTTTCGCCCGGCGCAGCGAGAGATAGGCCGAAACGTCGATTTTAGCGACGATCATTTTTTGCAGAAGATCGCGCCTGCACGTGCTCCTGGACATGCGTTTTCCTCCCTTTGCTATGAACCAATAATACCCATTAACAGTATGGTCAATTTTTAAGCAGACAAGGCGTTATTGCGCCGGATTTTGATCCACCGCAAGCGCCTTTACACAGCGGGCCAGACGTTCAGATCGTGGAAGAGCGAGTGCAGGTCGAGGTGCGGTTCTGCTCGCGCCACATCTGGCGGAGCACGCTGTGGCCGAGGTTGTTCTGCCAGGTAAAGCTGTTCTGCAAAACGACCACCGCGAGGTGGTGCTGGCGGTCGATGCCGACGTAGCTGGAATAGCCGCCGATATAGCCCACCTGATAGGTAATGGTTTGCTCGCCGTAGGTGTCGCTCACCCAGGCGATATTCGCCGCCTCTTTGTCGCGCGGGAAATAGACCCGCATGGCGTCGGCCATCGCGCGGTCCAGCGTCGCATCGCCGGTGTGATCGAGATGCGCGGCGGCAAAGGTGAGCAGGTCGGCGGTGTTGGCGTACAGCCCGCCCGCGCCGAGCATGTTGCCGGTGAACTGCCAGTCCGGCACGACCTGGCCCGTGGGCACAAACTTCGGCTGGCTGCCCGCGTGGCCGATGGCCCGCAGCGGATACGCCTTCAGCCTTTGCGGCGTAAAGCTGGCGTTCTTTATGCCCAGCGGCGCAAACAGCAGGCTATCGACCAGCCGGTCGGCGCGCTCCCCCGTCTGGTAGCGCAGCACGTAGTCGAGCACCGCGTAGCCGAGGTTGGAATAGCGCGGCTCGTCGCCTGAAGGCTTCACAAAGCGCGCGAGGTCGTTCACAACGTCCTCGCTATCGAGGTGGGCGTAAAAATTCTCGCCGCTGGAAAGATAGCGGATAAACGCCGTCAGCATCGGCAGATCCATATTCTGACGCGGCAGGCCTGACGTATGGGTAACGAGCTGCAACAGCGTGATGTTCTTCGCGTCTTCGCTAAGCGGGATCGTCGGCGGCAGCAGCTTTTCGAGGGTATCCGTCCACCGCAGGCGTCCCTGCGCGACCAGCACGGCGGTGGCTTCGGCGGTCATCCCCTTGCTGAGCGACCCGACCGCAAACAGCGTGTTTTCATCAACGGGATGGCGATGCTCGCGGTCCGTCACGCCGTAGCGCCAGTAGCGACGCTGATTTTGAGCGTCAATCACCCCGACCACCATGCCGGGCGAATGCTGTTCAACCATCAGCGGCAGCCATGCGTTGATGTCGCGCGGCTGTGAATCACCGCAGGCACGCTGCGCCCGCTGCGGGACTTCCGCGACGGGCGCAACGTTAGACAGCGTTCCGCAGCCCGCAAGCAGGCCGCCAATAAACGCTATCAGCGCGGGCTTAGTTTGCCGCGACACAAGGCTTCGACGTCAGTTCAACCACCAGGGTACGGCTATTGCCATTTTTCTTCACCGCCAGATTGCTGCTGTGGTAGCGGTAAAGCGCCTGTCCGCCGCTCATATTCTGATAGGAGTAACGGCGGCCGTTGTACCAGGCATAGTCGCCGTCCAGCGCCAGCTTCTCACCGCCGCAGACAAACTTCTGCGCGGTGTCCGGCGGAGTGTTGAGCGGCGTGGGAATAATGTTGCAGCCAGACAGCAACAGCGTGGCGGCAACCGAGCCGGCTAAGGCCAGTATTTTGCGCATGAATGAGTCCTTTTGGGTGAGGTCGTGAAGGTTGAGCGAAACGGCTGAGATAATAAAGCCTGGAACCCCGGCAGGCAAAATAAGAGATGTCGGAAACGGCGGGAAAGACATTAATGAACGCCGCCGATAACTACCGGTAGAGCCCCGCCCTAAACCCGTGTAAAATCGCCCGGTTTTTCTTTTCTGTTTACTTTGTGAGCGTACACCCATGCATCAACCCCGTATTGGCTTTGTCTCCCTCGGCTGCCCAAAAAACCTCGTCGATTCAGAACGAATTCTTACCGAACTGCGTACTGAAGGTTACGACGTAGTCCCAAGCTATGACGATGCCGATATGGTCATCGTGAACACCTGCGGTTTTATCGACAGCGCGGTACAAGAATCGCTCGAAGCGATCGGCGAAGCGCTTAACGAAAACGGCAAAGTGATCGTCACCGGCTGTCTGGGTGCCAAAGTGGATCAGATCCGCGAAGTGCATCCTAAAGTGCTGGAAATCACCGGACCACACAGCTACGAGCAGGTGCTGGAACACGTTCACCACTATGTGCCGAAGCCGAAGCACAATCCGTTCCTGAGCCTGGTGCCGGAACAGGGCGTGAAGCTGACCCCGCGCCACTACGCCTACCTGAAAATTTCCGAGGGCTGCAACCACCGCTGCACCTTCTGCATCATTCCTTCCATGCGCGGCGACCTCGACAGCCGCCCGATTGGCGACGTGCTGGCGGAAGCCAAGCGTCTGGTTGCCGCAGGGGTCAAAGAGCTGCTGGTCATTTCGCAGGACACCTCGGCCTACGGCGTTGACGTTAAACACCGCACGGGCTTCTACGACGGCGAGCCGGTGAAAACCAGCATGGTCGGCCTGTGCGAACAGCTTTCTAAGCTCGGCGTGTGGACCCGTCTGCACTACGTCTATCCGTATCCACACGTTGACGACGTGATCCCGCTGATGGCCGAAGGCAAAATCTTGCCGTATCTCGACATCCCGTTACAGCACGCCAGCCCGCGCATCCTCAAGCTGATGAAGCGTCCCGGCAGCGTTGACCGCCAGCTACAGCGCATCAAGCAGTGGCGCGAGATTTGCCCTGAGCTTACCCTGCGCTCAACCTTTATCGTCGGCTTCCCTGGCGAAACCGAAGAAGATTTCCAGATGCTGCTCGACTTCCTGAAGGAAGCGCGTCTGGATCGCGTTGGCTGCTTCAAATACAGCCCGGTGGAAGGTGCCACCGCCAACGAACTGGCGGATCAGGTGCCGGAAGAGGTGAAGGAAGAGCGCTGGAACCGCTTTATGCAGCTGCAGCAGCAGATTTCCGCCGAACGCCTGCAGGAAAAAGTGGGCCGCGAAATTCTGGTTATCATCGATGAGGTGGACGAAGAAGGCGCGATTGGCCGCAGCATGGCGGACGCTCCGGAAATCGACGGCGCGGTGTACCTGAACGGCGAAACCAACGTCAAGCCAGGCGACGTGGTGCGCGTGAAGGTTGAAAACGCGGACGAATATGACCTTTGGGGTGCGGTGGTTTAACTGACCTCGCGGCGGGTGGCGCTAACGCTTACCCGCCCTACCGAACCGCATCCGTAGGGTGGATAAGCGCGAGCGCCTTCCACCATTTTTTCACCCTCACCCCTTAATCTTCGGGTCCAACGCGTCCCGCAGGCCGTCGCCTAACAGATTAAACGCCAGCACCGTCAGGAAAATCGCAAGGCTCGGGAACAGCGCGACGTGCGGCGCGATCACCATGTCCGCACGCGCTTCATTGAGCATTGCGCCCCACTCCGGCGTCGGCGGCTGCGCGCCAAGCCCCAGAAACGACAGGCTCGCCGCCGAAATAATCGACGTGCCGATGCGCATCGTGAAATAGACCACGATCGACGACACCGTGCCCGGCAAAATATGGCGGAAGATTATCGTCCAGTCCGAAGCGCCGATGCTGCGCGCCGATTCGATAAAGGTCTGATGCTTGAGCACCAGCGTGTTGCCGCGCACCAGGCGGGCAAAGGCCGGAATGCTGAAAATCGCCACCGCAAAAATAACGTTCGCCATACCGCTGCCCAGCACCGCGACAACGGCGATGGCTAACAGTATGCCGGGGAAGGCAAAGAGCACGTCGCAGATGCGCATGATCACCCTGTCCCACCAGCCTTCGTAATAGCCCGCCAGCAGGCCGAAGAAGGTGCCGATGAGCGCGCCAATGAGCACTGAAAACACGCCCGCCGCGAGCGATATCTGCGCACCGACCAGCACGCGGCTGAAAATGTCACGCCCCAGCGAATCCACGCCGAACCAGTGCAGCATCGACGGGCCGTCGTTAAGCCTGTCGTAGTCGAAGTAGTTTTCAGCATCAAAGGGCGCAATCCACCGCGCGACCAGCGCGACGACGATCAGCAGCAGCACAAACGCCCCGGCAATCATCGCCACCGGCTGCCGCCGCAGCCGACGCAGAAATTCGTGCCACGGGGTGCGCACCGAGTCGGGCCGCACGATAGGCATCGCGTTAAGAACCGCCTGGCGTCGCCAGTTAAAAAGTCGCATCCTTACCTGTACCTGATTGCTGGGTTAATGGCCGCGTAGAGCAGGTCCACCACCAGATTGATAACAATAAATTCCAGCGAGAAAAGCAGGACTTCCGCCTGAATCACCGGGTAGTCGCGCATTTCCACCGAATCCACCAGCAGGCGGCCCAGCCCCGGCCAGTTAAAGACTTTCTCCACCACGATCGAGCCGCCGAGCAGAAAGCCGAACTGCAGGCCCATCATGGTGACGACCGGAATCATCGCGTTGCGTAGGCCGTGCTTCACCACCACCAGCGTTTCGCTCACCCCTTTGGCCCGCGCGGTGCGCATGTAGTCCTCTTGCAGCACGTCAACAAAGGACGCGCGGGTAAAGCGGGCCATCACCGCCGCGACCGCTGCACCGAGCGTGATGGACGGCAGAATGTAGTGCTGCCAGGTATCCGCGCCCACGGTCGGCAGCCAGCCCAGCTCGACGGAAAAGACCTGCATCAGCAGCATGCCGAGCGCGAACGCCGGGAAGGAAATTCCCGACACGGCGATCGTCATGCTCAGCCTGTCCGGCCAGCGGTTGCGCCACACTGCGGAGACAATGCCGGTAAACAGGCCGAAAATCACCGCCCATACCATGCTGGTGACGGTCAGCCACAGCGTCGGCATAAAGCGGCTGGCGATCTCTTCGGAAACCGGACGGCGCGAGACCATCGAGGTGCCGAAATCACCCTGAATCACGTTGGTGATAAAGTGCCAGAACTGCTGCCACAGCGGCAGATCCAGCCCGAGCTGTTTGCGCACCAGTTCGATAACCTGGGCGTCCGCCTCCGGCCCGGCGATCAGCCGCGCGGGATCGCCCGGCAGCATATGCACGAACAGGAACACCAGCACCGCAACGATCAGCAGCGTGGGGATCAGGCCCAGCAGGCGTTTGAGGAAGTAGTTAAACATTAGCGTTTACCCCCTCACCCCGGCCCTCTCCCTCAAGGGAGAGGGGGAAAGCCGTCAATCCCCTCTCCCGTAGAAGGAAGAAAGCCGTTAATCCCCTCTCCTGGGGGAGAGGGTTAGGGTGAGGGCGAAAATAGTTCTCCCGCCCGGCCACTACTTTAAATCCGCATCGTCAAAGCTAAACCCGGTATCCGGCATCACGTAAAAGCCGGTAAGGTTTTTGCTGTGCGCGGAAACCAGTTTTTCCACCACCAGCGGCACCCACGGGGACTCTTTCCAGATGGTGTCCTGCGCGTCTTTGTAGAGCTTAGCCTTCTGCTCGCGGTCGGTGGTTTTCAACGCTTCGCTGAGGTCTTTATCCACCTGCGGATTGCTGTAAAACGCGGTGTTGAACAGCGTAGGCGGCCAGTTCTGCGAGGCGAACAGCGGCGACAGCGCCCAGTCCGCTTCGCCCGTCGAGGCCGACCAGCCGGTGTAGAACATCCTCACGCCGCTTTCGGTTTGCCCCTTGCCCTCAACTTCCGCCGCGCGCTGCCCGGCGTCCATCGCCGTGACTTTCACCTTAATGCCCACCTGCGCCAGCTGCTGCTGGGTGAACTGGAGGACTTTTTGCGCCGTGCTGTGGTTGTGGGACGACCAGAGCGTGGTTTCAAAGCCGTTCGGGAAGCCGGCCTCTTTTAACAGCGCGCGCGCTTTGGCGGGATCGTACGGCCAGGGTTTGAATTTCTCCGCGAAGTCGATAGACGGCGGCACGACGCCTTCCGCCGGGGTGGCGTAACCGGCAAAGGCCACTTTTACCAGCGCCTGGCGGTTAATGGCGTAGTTGACCGCCTCGCGCACCTTCGGGTTATCGAACGGCTTCTGCGTCACGTTCATGCTGATGTAGCGCTGCATGATTGACGGCGAGGCCACCAGATCTAACTTATCGTTTTTCTCAAGCACGCCCGCCTGCTCGTAGGGGATCGGGAAGGCGAACTGCGCCTCGCCCGTTTGCAGCATCGCCGCGCGGGTGTTGTTATCTACCACCGGCCGCCAGGTGATGGTGTCGAGCTTAGGCAGCCCCTGCTTCCAGTAGCCGCCGAACTTTTTCACCTTCACAAAATCGGTCTGATTCCAGGTGTCGAGCTGGTACGGGCCGGTGCCAACCGGGTGGAAGCCAATATCTTTACCGTATTTTTTCAGCGCGGCGGGCGAAATCATCGCCGTGGCCGGGTGGGCAAGAATATTGATAAACGCCGAGAACGGCTGCTTCAGGGTGATTTTTACCGTGGTGGCGTCCACCGCCTCGGTTTTGGCAATCGCCTTGTAGAGGTTGTAGCGCTTGAGATGATTTTCGGGGTTGCTGGCGCGGTCGAGGTTAACCTTCACCGCTTCGGCGTTGAAATCCGTGCCGTCCTGGAACTTCACGCCGGGGTGCAGCTTGATGGTGTACACCAGCCCGTCGTCGGACACGGTATAGCCGTCCGCCAGTACGTTTTGCAGCTTCATGTCTTTATCGAGGCCAAACAGCCCCTGGTAGAACGATTTTGCCACCGCCTGCGAGAGCGTGTCGTTGGCGTCATACGGGTCGAGCGTGGTGAAGTTGGACGCCACGGCCACCACGACGTCTTTGGCGGCAAAGGCCGGTGCGGCAAGCACCGAGGATGCGAGTCCCGCCGCCAGCCAAAGCTTAGTTGTGTTTGATGTCATCTTGTTATTCTCCTGATTATCCCTGCCTAAATAGAGTTTTCATGGCTGCCGATGGGGTGCCGGGCAACAAAATGCCCGGGGCCAACGGCCACCAGCGGAGCAACGCGCGGTTCATCCCCAAGCGGTCGCGTGGCGCTTGGAATTTCGTCGGACAGTAAAACGGGTTTCGGGCGACGGTGCGCCGGGTCGGCAACCGGAACGGCGGCCATAAGCTTGCGGGTATAAGGGTGCTGCGGATTTTCAAACACCGCGCGCCGTGGGCCGATTTCGACGATTTGCCCGAGGTACATCACCGCCACGCGGTGACAGATACGTTCCACCACCGCCATATCGTGAGAAATAAACAGAAACGCGATGCCGAAATCGCGCTGCAAATCGAGCAGCAGGTTGATTATCTGCGCGCGTATCGATACGTCGAGCGCGGACACGGATTCGTCGGCGATCACCACCTTCGGGTTGAGCGCCAGCGCGCGGGCAATGCAGATACGCTGCCGCTGGCCGCCGGAAAACTCGTGCGGGTAGCGCCAGGCGTGCTCGGGCAGCAGGCCCACGCGTTCAAGCAGCCAGGCTACGCGCCTCTCGGCGTCCGCTTTCGGCATAACGTTATGCACCAGCAGCGGCTCCATGATGGAATAGCCGACCGTCAGACGCGGGTCCAGCGAGGCGTACGGGTCCTGGAAGATAAACTGAATGTCTTTGCGCACGTGCTGCATCTGCGCGTTCGGCAGGGTGTCGATGCGCTGGCCGTTAAAGTTAATGCTGCCGCCCTGCGTTTCTACCAGCCGCAGCAGCGAGCGCCCGGTAGTGGATTTACCGCTGCCGGACTCGCCCACCAGCCCCAGCGTTTCGCCGGGCCAAAGGTCAAAACTCACCTTTTCGACGGCGTGAACCTGCTTCGTCACGCGGTTAAAAATGCCGCTGCGGATAGCAAAGCGGGTCACAAGATCGCGCACCTGTAAAACCGGCGCAGATCCTTCTGGAATAGTATCCTGCTCGGTTTCCGGCTCGTGACGATCGGGATCTTTGGGGTTCACCAGCGGGAATTTGCGCGGCAGGTCGGAACCGCTCATCGAGCCGAGGCGCGGCACCGCCGCCAGCAGCCCTTTGGTATAAGGATGAACGGGCGCACGAAATATCTGTTCTACGGTGCCGGTTTCCACCGCTTCGCCGCTATACATCACCAGCACGCGGTCGGCGATATCCGCCACCACGCCCATGTCGTGGGTAATGAAGATGACGCCCATCTCCATTTCCTCTTGCAACACGCGGATAAGCTGGAGGATTTGCGCCTGTATGGTCACGTCCAGCGCGGTAGTCGGCTCGTCGGCAATCAGCACCGCCGGGCGGCATGAAAGCGCCATGGCGATCATCACGCGCTGGCGCATGCCGCCGGAAAGCTGGTGCGGATAGCGGTTAAGAATGGCCTTCGCCTCCGGGATGCGCACGCGTTCAAGCATGCGCTGCGCCTCGAGCAGGGCGGCTTTGCCGTCCAACCCCTGGTGCAGGCGAATAGACTCGGCGATTTGCTCGCCCACCGGGAACACCGGGTTGAGCGAGGTCATCGGTTCCTGGAAGATCATCGCGATATCCGCGCCGCGCACGCTGCGTATCTGCGAGGAGCCAAGCGCGTAGGGTTCGATAACCTGTTTATTACGGCGGCGCAGCAGGTATTTTTTGCTGTCCACCAGCCCGCCGGACTGCTCCAGCAGGCGCATTAGCGCAAGCGCGGTCACTGACTTGCCGGAGCCGGATTCGCCGACAATCGCCAGCGTTTCGCCGCGCTTCAGGTCAAATGAGAGATTGCGCACCGCTTCGGTGTACGTTTTTTCCTGACGAAAGCGGATGTTCAGCGCCTCAACGCCGAGCACCCGGTCTTCTGGCAGTTCATCACTGTGCGGCATCAGTGCTCCTGGTCGCGATAAATTCCTACGCTGGGCGCATCCCCGACGTAGCCGTAGCCGCGGTACATCCCTTCGCTGTTGAAAGGCAGCGCCACGTTGCCTTCGCGGTCGATGGCGATAACGCCGCCGCTGCCGTCGAGCGCGGGCAGTTTCTCCATCACGACGCGCTCCGTGGCCTGGTGCAGACTCAGCCCGCCGTACTCCATCAGCGCGGCGATGTCGTAGGCGGCAAGCGTGCGCATAAAGACTTCGCCGGTGCCGGTTGCCGACACGGCGACGTTAGCGTTATTGGCGTAGCAGCCCGCGCCGACGATGGGGGAATCCCCCACGCGGCCCGGCATTTTGTTGGTCATGCCGCCGGTTGAGGTCGCCGCCGCAAGGTTGCCGAACTTGTCCCGCGCCACCGCGCCGACGGTGCCGAACTTGCTGTCGGGATCGATGGGCTCGCCGCCGTCGTGGTCAAGCACGGTGTGGTTGTTAAGCTGCGCGCGCTGAAGCTGTTCCCAGCGTTCCGGCGTGGAGAAAATCTCTGGCAAAACCGGCTCCAGCCCCTGGGCTTCGGCAAAGGTTTCGGCCCCCTCGCCTATCAGCAGGACGTGCGGGCTGTGCTCCAGCACCTCGCGCGCGGCAAGAATGGGGTTACGGATGTGGCTGACGCCCGCAACCGCGCCCGCGTCGAGCGAGTTGCCGTCCATAATGCAGGCGTCAAGCTCGTGCGTGCCCGCACGGGTGAATACCGCGCCGGTTCCGGCGTTGAACAGCGGGCATTCTTCAAGCAGGCGCACGGCCTCGGTCACCGCGTCCAGCGCGCTGCCGTCGGCGTCCAGTATCGCCTGCCCGGCTTCGACGATTTCTGAAAGCGCGTTGATGTAAAGCTGCTCTTTCTCAACGCTTAGCTGCGCGCGGGTGATTGCGCCTGCCCCACCGTGAATCGCAATTACCGCTTTGTTCATAACGACATGGCCCTGTCCTGGCGTTGGGTGGATTAGCGCCGCGTCATCCACCAAAATGATTTTTCTATAGATATCAGAATAGTTATGAATCATTGATACGATTTTTGAATATAGAAAGACGTAAATGTGTTGTAAAGAAAATTGACTTGCCGCCCTACCTATAATGGAACATTCAGCCAACGGGCTTTTTCTGCCATAATGTGCGCCTTACTTTGCCCCCGCCGCAGGAGTTTTCATGGAATTTACCGCCGGGCTGATCCCCCTCGAAACCGCTCTCGAACAGATGCTTTCGCGCATTGTGCCTGTCACCGAAACGCAGACCATCCCGCTGTTGCAGGCGGCCGGACGCATTACCGCCAACCCTGTCACGTCGCCGATGGATGTCCCGGGCTTCGACAACTCTGCGATGGACGGCTACGCGGTACGGATGGCGGATATTGCTGCGGGCGGCGCGCTGCCCGTTGCCGGTAAGGCCTTTGCCGGTCAGCCGTTTAGCGGCGAGTGGCCTGCGGGCACCTGCGTCAGAATCATGACCGGCGCGCCGGTGCCGCCGGGTGCCGAAGCGGTGGTGATGCAGGAAGAAACGGAGGTCACCGAAAGCGGCGTGCGCTTCAACGCGGCGGTGAAAAAAGGCCAGAATATCCGCCTGCGCGGGGAAGATATTCGTTCCGGCGCGGCGGTGCTGCCCGCGGGCAAAAAGCTTACCGCCGCCGAGCTGCCGCTAATTGCCTCGCTGGGCATCGCCGACGTCACGGTGCAGCGCCGCGTGCGCGCCGCCGTTTTCTCAACCGGCGATGAACTACAGCTGCCGGGCCAGAAGCTTGCGGAAGGTCAGATCTACGACACCAACCGCCTCGCGGTGCACCTGATGCTCGACCAGCTCGGCTGCGAAGTCATCGACTTAGGCATCATCAAAGACGACCCGGACGCCCTGCGCGACGCTTTTATCGAGGCAGACCAGCAGGCCGACGTGGTCATCAGCAGCGGCGGCGTGTCCGTCGGCGAAGCGGATTATACCAGGCAGCTTCTTGAAGAGCTGGGCGAGGTCGGCTTCTGGAAGCTGGCCATCAAGCCGGGCAAACCCTTTGCCTTTGGCCGCCTGCAAAACAGCTGGTTCTGCGGCCTGCCGGGCAACCCGGTGTCTGCGGCGCTGACCTTCTATCAGCTCGTGCAGCCGCTGCTGGCAAAACTGAGCGGCCAGAAGGGCAACGCCCTGCCGCCACGCCTGCGCGCGCGCACCGTCGGCAGGCTGAAAAAATCGCCGGGGCGTCTGGATTTCCAGCGCGGCATCATGCGCACCGGGGAAGACGGCCAGCTTGAAGTGCTGAGCACCGGCCACCAGGGTTCGCATATCTTCAGCTCGTTTAGCCAGGCAAACTGCTTTATCGTCCTCGAGCGCGAGCGCGGCAACGTGGAAGCGGGCGAAACGGTAGAAATCGAGCCGTTCAACGCGCTGTTTGGAGGCTAAGATGGCGGCCGAGCTTAGCGACGGCGAAATGCTGCGCTACAACCGCCAGATTATCCTGCGCGGTTTTGATTTCGACGGGCAGGAGCGGCTGAAGGCCGGGCGCGTGCTGGTGGTCGGGCTCGGCGGGCTGGGCTGCGCCTGCGCGCAGTATCTGGCGGCGTCGGGCGTCGGGCATCTTACGCTGCTCGACTTCGATACCGTGGCGCTGTCGAACCTTCAGCGCCAGACCCTGCACCGCGATGCGACCATCGGGCAGCCGAAGGTTGATTCCGCAAGGGACGCGCTGGCGGCGATTAACCCGCATATTTCCCTCACGCCGCTCAACGCGCTGCTGGATGAAACACGGCTGGCGGAAGAAGTGGCGAAACACGATCTGGTGCTGGACTGCACCGATAACGTCACCATCCGCAACCAGCTGAACCAGTGCTGCTTCGCGGCAAAAGTCCCGCTGGTCAGCGGCGCGGCAATCCGCATGGAAGGCCAAATCAGCGTCTTTACGTATGAGCCCGGCGAGCCGTGCTACCGCTGCCTAAGCCGCCTGTTCGGTGAAAACGCGCTCACCTGCGTGGAGGCGGGCGTCATGGCCCCGCTGGTCGGCGTGATCGGCTCGCTTCAGGCGATGGAGGCCATCAAGCTGCTGGCAAACTACGGTACGCCGGCGGCGGGTAAAATCGTGATGTACGACGCGATGAGCTGCCAGTTCCGCGAGATGAAGCTGCCGCGCTTCGCGCAGTGCGAGGTTTGCGGTTAACTAACGCCTCCGGCCCGCTTTAGCCGTGCCGGACGCTTTCCCTTCGGTTCCCCCCCTCCTTCCGAAAGCCAACTCCACTTCGTTCGCACGCTATTATTCACTAAGTAAATACGAATGATCTTGATAATCATTCGTATTTGTAAATATAATCCGACGTTTTCAACTCCCCTATGGAAAGCCTGCGGTTGAAGGGCAAAAAATATAACCTTATGACTAAAATGGATATTTCGTTGAGATCTCTGGCGGTGGGCTGCTGCCTCGCGCTTGCGGCCTGTCAGTCCGCGCCAACGGCAAAAACCGCCGCGGGTGCCGACAATCCCCCGCCCTACACGCTGGTTCAGGATGCAAAAACGGGCGCCAGCCTGACGCCCGAACATCTGCTGAACGCGCTGAGCAGCGCGCAAACGGTTATCGTCGGCGAGGAGCACACCAACGCAGTTCACCACGAGGTTGAACGATGGCTGCTGGAAAACCTGCAGAAGAAGCGCCCGCAGGGCAGCGTGCTGATGGAAATGCTGACCGTCGACCAGCAGGGGTCCGTCAATCAGGTTAAGCAGGCGCTAAGGTCGGGAACGACGGTGAGCGAATCCCGCATCCAGGAGACATTACGCTGGAACGGCGGCTGGCCGTGGGCGCTTTATCGCGGCGTGACGATGACCGCGCTTCAGGGGGATTATCCGCTGCTGTCCGCCAACATTACCCGCCAGCGGGTTAAAGAACTTTACACGCATCCCGTCTTCCCGGAAGGCGAACGTTCGGCGCGCCCCGAGGTTCACAAGGCGCTGTCGGCCATTATCTACCTGATGCACGACGGGCAAATCGACGGCGAGCAGGTGAAGGCGATGATGGCTATTCAGCAGCAGCGCGACCGGTTTATGGCAAGCCAACTGATGAACGCCCCGCGCCCTGCCCTGCTGATTGCGGGCGGCTATCACGCCACCAAAGACATTGGCGTTCCGCTGCACCTGGCGGATCTGGGGGCGGAACCGCCGGTGGTGCTGATGTTGTCCACCGCCGGAACAACGCTCACCGCCGTGCAGGCCGACTACATCTGGTTCGCCCCTAAAGCGCAGGGCTCAGCGCGATGAAACGCCCGGCGATTGGCGGAACGCTTGCCAGCGTAGCCTTTCATCTGGCGATCGCGGCACCCTTCATCGTTCATTTTGCGCAGAAGAAAACCGATTCGACGGCGGCGGCCGTGATGGTGGAGTTCTCGCCCGAGTTTGAAGTTGCCCTGATCCAGCCCGCGCTGCCGCCGGGCGTTAGCCAGCAAAGAAAAGTGGAGGCGATGGCGGAGGAAGAAACCGCCCGCGAGAAAGAGATGCCGAAGCTGCGGGTGCAGGACGATGCGGAGCTGAAGCTGGCGGCGGCGGCCCCGGAGCACCGGCCGCACAGGAAAACCAGGGTTTTGAAAAAATCCCAGCGGGAACAGCGGGAAGAGAAAGGCAATTCCACCATCACAAGCCTTGCAGCGCCCCCGGTTCAGGCCGTACAAACGCAGCGCAACGCCGCGCCGATCGATACGGATTCCCTGCACGCCAGCGACAGCAAAATGAACTGGGAATCGCTGGTGAAGGGCAAAATCAACCGTCAGCGAAACTACCCGATAGACGCCAGAAAGCGCAACCGCACGGGCACCGCCGTGATCGCCTTTAGCGTCAACGAACGCGGGGATATTCTCACCGCGCGGCTGGTTTCGTCGTCCGGCACGCTGTCGCTTGACCGTGCGGCGCTGGCGGCGGTGGAAAACGCGCGACCGCTGCCGCCGCCGCCAAAAGAGATCCTTAAGAACGGGATGCAAAATGTCACCCTGCCGGTGGAGTTCGGCCTGTTAAAAATATAAACGTCACGCTTTATTGCACGCCGAACAATAAGTCTTCTACGTAGTTAAATAACGCCTGAAAGCGCAGCCAGCCAATATAAGCCAGCCTTTCGATAACTATCAGGTTTTTATTATGGGTATTTTTGCCGCGCGGCTGAAAAGCATTAAGCGTCGGCAGAATAGCCATCTTTTGCTTTGGAATTAAAAAAGGATTTGTTTATGGCTACATCACCTCTCGTCCGGGGACTGTTGACCGGGGCTCTTATTATCCAGGGGAGTGCCGCCGCGGCCCAAACCAGCGGTGAGTCGGTATTTTCGCCTCTCAGCGTTACCGATAATCCGCTCGCCGATAAAAACCAGGTCGGCTCGTCCGAAGAGACCTATTACCGCCCCGGCGCGTACAGCTCCCGCAGCCTGAATAACAATTTGCAAAGCCTCGATGCCTCGCTGCGCAGCATGGCGGGAACCTACACCCAGCTTGATCCGCTGCAGGGTTCCATCAGCGTAAATATTCGCGGCATGAACGGGCTGGGCCGGGTCAACACCATGGTTGATGGCGTGACGCAGACCTACTTTGGCATGGCTCCCGCCAGCTACCACGGCGGGGCGAATACCGCCGCAGGCGTGCTGCTGGACCCGAACTTCCTTGCCGAAGTGGATATCTCACGCGGCACCAGCACCGGTTCGCAGGGCGTCAACGCGCTGGCGGGCAGCGCCAACATGCGCACCATCGGCATTGACGACGTGATAGCCGAGGGCCGCCAGACCGGCCTGCTTTCGCGCTTTTCCGTCGGGGATAACGGCCTCGGCCGCACCGGGATGGTCGCCGTGGCCGGGAAAACCGATACCTTCGGCAACGGCGGCGGCCTTGGCGCGCTGGTGGGCATCAGCGGCAGCCGCACCTACGCCACCTACAAAAACGGCGGCGGGCGCAGCAGCGAGGATTTCATCGGCGAAGACAATAAATATTTGCGCCAGGAGCCGCGCTCGCAGCTTTATAAACTTAACGTTAACCTCGACCCGTTTAATAAAATTGAGTTCTCCGGCAGGAATTATGACAACGCCTTTACCCGCCGCGAAATTACCAGCGATGATTATTACCTGCGTTATAATTATGCGCCGCTCAATGAGCTGATTGATTTAAACCTGCTCGCCAGCACCAGCCGCGGCAATCAGAACTATAAGCCAGAGTCGCTTTATAATTTTAATAATTCTTCGACGACCAACAAATCCAACGCGCTGGATATCAGCAACACCAGCCGCTTTAATTTCGCCGATACCGACTTTACCTTCCTGTTCGGCGGCAAGCTGATGGACACGCGCTACACCCGCCGGTTTGAGCAGGATAACGTGACCGACAGGAATGCCTTTGCGCCTTCGGGCAAGCAGAAAATTTCCTCGCTGTACACCGGGCTGACGCTCAATAAGAGCATCTACGAGCTGGATCTCAACCTGAATTACACCCGCAGCCAGGTGCAGGGTTACAAACCCGCCTGCGACGATAACGAGAAGTGCTTCCCGCAGGGCGAGGCCAACCTTAGCCTGGACGACAAGGCGATTAACCCATCCGTCACGCTGTCGGCCCAGGTTCTGCCCTGGTTACAGCCTTTCGTAAGCTGGAGCCGCTCGTCACGCGCGCCGAACGTGCAGGAAGTTTTCTTCGCCAACGAAGGCGGCGCGTCGATGAACCCGTTCCTCAAGCCGGAAAAAGCCGACACATGGCAGGCCGGGTTTAACGTCAATCAGAAAGGCCTGTTCAGCGAGCAGGACAGCTTCCACCTGAAGGCGCTGGCCTATGAGTCGCGCATTAAGGACTACATCACCAGCGAGTCATTCCTGCTGTGCTACGACGGGTCGCTTTGCCAGGATATCGACAATTCATCCGCCAGCTTTAACGCCAACGTCTACACCAACGCCACCTCGCCGGTGACGACCAAAGGCTACGAAATCGAAGCCGGATACGATATTGGCTACGCCTACGTTAACCTTTCCTGGAGCAAGCAGCACACCGACCAGCCGACCTCCATCGCCAGCACGATCTACAGCTTCGCCTACAGCGATCTCAGCGATCTGCCCGACAGCTACGCCACCGTCGATATCGGGGGCCGCCTGTTCGACCAGAAGCTGACTGTCGGCAGCCTGATTAAATTTACCGGCAAATCCAAACGCCTGAGCACCGAGGGCATCAGCATTGATACCAATACCGTGCCGAAGGAGGACATGCCGGATATCCCGACCATTATCGACCTTTACAGCAGCTACCAGATGACCGACAGCGTGCTGCTGCGCTTCAGCGTGCAGAACCTGACCAACCGCGACTATTCCGAAGCGCTCAACCGCATGAACCAGAGCCTCGATAACGCCAGAGATGGCTCAACGATTAACACCACCGCGCGCGGGCGCACCTATATCTTCGGCGGCGAAATTCGTTTTTAACGCAAAACCTTGTCATCACTTTTCATCATAAGGAACGGAAAATGATTCGATTACCCTTTGCCGGAACGCTCGGCGCGGTCTTCCTCGCCGGTCTGCTGCCCGTAGCGGCATACGCCATCGACGCGCCAACGCGTGAGCCCGCGCGCTTTGCCATGAAAACCAACTATTTGCAGGAGGCGAATGAAGGCGTTTATGAGCTTGCCTGGGATGGCGAAAATAACCAGCTGTTCGCCGCCGCGACCGACCGCGTGAATCGTGAAGCAAACAAAGGCTTTTTATACGCCTTCGACCCGGCGACGCTAAAAATCAGCAGCCGCATCGAAATGCCCGCCCGCGCGTTCTCCCTGGCTATCGACGCGCCGCAGCACCGCCTGTACGTCGGCCATACGCAGGCCGCCACCCTGCGCATTAGCCTTGTGGATACTGCGACCGGCAGGCTGCTGAAAACCAGCGAGAAGCTGAGCTTTAAGGCGGCAAACGCCGCCGACTCGCGCTTTGAACACCTCCGGCATATGGTCTACAGCAGGGCGTCCAACACGCTGTTTGTCAGCTACAGCAATATGCTTAAAACCGCCGACGGCATGAAGCCGGTGCACAAGCTGCTGATGCTGGACGGCACCACCCTTGCGCCGATCGGCGAAGTGAAAGATGCCTATAAAGGCACCGCCTACGGCCTGACAATCGATGAGAAAACGCAGAAGATTTACGTCGGCGGCAAGGATTACGTCAACGAAATCGACGGTAAAACCCGCGCGCTGGTGCGCACCATCAGCTATAAAGACCCAAGCCCAAAAATCACCAGCGTGCAGAACCTGGCGGTGGACGCGGCGTCGCACCGCCTGTTTGTCGTCGTCTTCGATCATGAGGACAGAACCGGCACCGACGACGGGCTGTACGTGTTCGATCTGCGCGACGGCAGGCAGCTCGGGTACGTGCATACCGGGGCGGGCACCAACGCGGTGAAATACAACCCGAAATACGACGAGCTGTACGTCACCAACTTCACCAGCGGCACGATAAGCGTCGTTGATGCGAAAAAATACGCCGTTACGCGCGAATTCCACATGCCGGTTTACCCTAATCAGATGGCGCTGTCGTCTGACCTGGACACGCTATATATCGGCATCAAAGAAGGCTTTAACCGCGAATGGGACCCGGACGTGTTTGTCGAGGGTGCAAAAGAAAGGATTTTAAGCATCGACCTGAAGAAGTCGTGATGGGTGCGTCCCCCTTGGTGGAGGGGGACGCCAGGTTTATTCATCATAAAGTCCGTCGCTTCGCACCGCCGCATGGCTTTTGTTCGGGCGGATGCGGCGCACCGAATCGCGTACCGCGAGCGTGCCGTTGAGCAGCAGGTTGCCTACCGGCGCCTGCGGGCGAATCAGGCGCTGCTGGAGGATATGCACGGCTTCTTCGCCCAGCTCGTCGCGCGGAACGTGAACGGAGGTTAGCGGCACGTCGTGGATTGCCGCCAGGTTAAAGCCGTCGATGCTCATGACAGAAATGTCGTGCGGCACGCGCAGCCCGGCCTTTTGCAGCGCGCTGACCGCCCCTGCCGCCATAAAATCGCCGCCCACCAGCAGCGCGGTGGGCAGCAGGTGGCGCGGCGTTTTTGCCAAAAAATTGTCGATAAGCTCTTCGCTTTCTTTGGCGCTGAAGCTCTGCGCCGTGATGAGGTGCTCGCCGTCGTCAAAGCGCAGGTTATTGGCCTCCCACGCGTCGCGTATTCCCGCGAGCCGCAGCTCCATGGTATAGCGGCGCAGGCAGAGCAGATTCACCACGGATTTGTGGCCCTGTTCGAACAGGTAGCTTGCGGCGTAGTCGCCGATGAGCTGGTGATCGGGCGCGACGCCCGGCAGGCGCATTTTGCGATCGCGGCTGTTGATCAATACGCAGGGTTTGCCGAGATCCGCCGCCAGATCGTGAATGTGCGGATCGTCAATGCCCAGCAGGATCGCCGCTTCCGTTTCCGCCTCGTTCATTTTGCTTAAGAACAGGTTGGCGTCGCAGTCATGCTCTTCCAGCGCGCAGTAGCGCAGCCGCACTTCGTGAGGGGCCAGCGCCTTGCTGACGCCCTGGATTACGCGGTAGTAGAACACGTCGAGCCGTTCTTCAAACGCCCGTTGCGGGGCGAAGACAACCAGGCTGTTGAGCAGCAGCCTGCCTGCCGCCATCCCCTGTAAGACGCCTTTTTGCTCAGCGCAGGACAACACCCGCTGCCTGGCGGCTTCGCTGGTGTTCGCCTTTCCCGCCAGCACGCGTGAAACGGTACTGATTGAAAGCCCGGTTTGCGCCGCAATTTCGGCGATTTTTAGCTTTTTACTCATTCTGTGATCTGCGCCCATTTTGCAAATGAAAAAATTTTCATAGCTCTGAATTTGGCTTCAATCCGTGTAATTTTGCCGTTTCATTTCTGATATTCCATCGCTCATGAAAATCTTTGCATCAAATCCACTTTTGGCTCTTTTATAACTGATTTAGGCTCAATTTGTCGAACAGGTTTACACAACCGCTTTCGACAGATAATCAATAAAAATACTAATAATCATATAGTTATAAAATTCATCGCATCCAAAGGTTGTTATACCAATTCCGATAGATACTCTGCAAGATGGAGAACGACATGAGTCATGGCATCAATCAGGACGTGACGGCTGTGAAGGCCAAACGCACCGTTCGCAATTTGCGCTGGTGGGTTCTGGTACTGTTTTTATTAGGCGTTACCGTCAACTACATCACACGCAACTCGCTGGGCATTCTCGCCCCAGAATTAAAAAGCAGCCTCGGCATTACTACCGAACAATATTCCTGGATAGTCGGGGCCTTCCAGCTCGCCTATACCCTTTTCCAGCCCATCTGCGGCTGGCTCATCGACGTTATCGGCCTGAAGCTCGGCTTCCTGGTGTGCGCCGGGGTTTGGGCGGTCGTTTGCATGATGCACGCCGGTGCGGGCAGCTGGCTGCAGCTCGCCATCCTGCGCTTCTTTATGGGCGGCGCGGAAGCTGCCGCCACGCCTGCGAACGCCAAGACCATCGGCGAATGGTTCCCGAAGAAGGAGCGTCCAATTGCCGCAGGCTGGGCTGGCGTGGGCTTCTCAATCGGTGCCATGCTCGCGCCGCCGATTATCTATTTTGCCCACGCTTCTTTTGGCTGGCAGGGCGCGTTTATGTTTACCGGCGTGCTGGCGATGCTGTGGGTCGTGCTGTGGTGGCTGTTCTACCACAACCCGGAGCAGCACCCGAACCTCAGCAAGGAAGAGCTGGCGTTCATCAAGCAGGATAACGAGCCGCCCGCCGTCAAAATGCCTTTCTTAAAGGCGATGCAAACCGTTGGTAAGAACAAACGCTTCTACGGTATCGCCATCCCCGCGTTTATGGCTGAACCGGCATGGGCGGTGCTGAGCTTCTGGGTGCCGCTGTATCTGGCAAGCGAGCGCGGCATGGATCTCAAGCAGATCGCCATGTTCGCCTGGCTGCCGTTCCTCGCCGCTGACCTCGGCAGCGTGGCAAGCGGCTATCTGACCAAGCTTTATACCCGCTGGTTTGGCTGTTCGCGCACCAACTCGATCGTCGCAAGCTCGGTCACCGGCGCGTTTCTGATGATTTCCCTGGCGCTGGTCGCCATCACCAAAGATCCCTATGTCACCATCGCGCTGATTTCCGTCGGCGGCTTCGGGCACCAGATCATCTCCTGCATGCTGAGCGCCCTGGTGGTGGACTCCTTTGATAAAGGCCAGATGGCGACCGTCAACGGCATGCGCGGCTCCGCGGCCTGGATCGCAAGCTTCCTTTTCTCCCTGCTGATTGGCGTGACCGCCGACAAAATTGGCTACAACCCGCTGTTTATCGCCATGGGCTTCTTTGACCTGATTGGCGCCGTATTCCTGGTTTCTTTTATTGCTGAACGCCGCACCAAGCGCGCCTGATAGATGGATTATGAACGATGAAAACGTTGAAGAACTGGACACTACTGAATTCTGACGCCAACCACGTTGAACTCTGCGTGGACGGCAGGCATCGCCTGAACCTGTTTGTTCTGGAGCAGGGAATGTTCCGCGTGCTGATCAAGCGCGATAACGGGCTGGCGCTGAACCGCACCTGGAGCATCGCGCCGGAAAGCGATGTGCCGTGGGAAGGCCGCGACCGTGAGAGCCTTGCGGGCTTCGCGCTGCCGGGCTTTACGGTGGAAGAGCGCGATGACACGCTGCTCGTCAGCACCGATAAGCTGCGCGTGACCGTCCACCGGCCGCTGTGGCTGGAGTGGGAATACAAAACCGAGGCGGGCGACTGGCAGATGCTGGCGAGCGACCGCCCGACCAGCGCGTACCAGCTAAACGCCCACGGCGACGGCGTGGCACACTATCAACGCCTCTATAAAGAAGAAGCTTATTACGGCCTGGGCGAGAAGGCCGGCCCGCTCGCCCGTACCGGCAAGCGCTATGAGATGCGAAACCTGGACGCGATGGGCTATAACGCCGAGTCCACCGACCCGCTGTACAAGCATATTCCCTTTACCATTACCCGCCGCCCGGACGTCAGCTTCGGGATGTTCTACGACAACCTGAGCAGCTGCTGGCTGGACCTCGGTAACGAAATCGATAACTACCACCTGCCCTACCGCCGCTGGCAGGCGGAATCCGGCGACGTCGATTACTACCTGTTCCTCGGGCCGCGCGTGCTGGACGTCACCAAGGCCTTTGTGCGCCTGACGGGCAAGACGCTGTTTGGGCCAAAATGGAGCCTCGGCTACAGCGGTTCGACCATGCACTACACCGACGCGCCGGACGCGCAGCAGCAGCTGTTGGGCTTTATCCGCTTGTGCCACGAGCACGCGATCCCCTGCGATTCGTTCCAGCTGTCGTCGGGCTACACGTCGATCGGCAACAAGCGCTACGTCTTTAACTGGAACTACGACAAGGTGCCGCAGCCGAAGGCGATGAGCCAGGCGTTCCACGACGCGGGGATCAGGCTTGCGGCGAACATCAAGCCGTGCCTGTTGCAGGACCACCCGCGCTATTCGGAAGTCGCGGAGCGCGGCCTGTTTATTAAGGATTCCGAGCACAACAGCCCGGAGCGTTCGAGCTTCTGGGACGACGAGGGTTCGCACCTCGACTTCACCAACCCGGAAACGGTGAAGTGGTGGCAAAACGGCGTGACCACGCAGCTGCTAGAAATGGGCATCGACTCGACGTGGAACGACAATAACGAATACGAAGTGTGGGACGGCGAAGCGCGCTGCCACGGCTTTGGCGAAGAGATCGCCATCAAGAATATCCGCCCGGTGATGCCGCTGCTGATGATGCGCGCGTCGCTGGAAGCGCAGCAGGCCTTTGCGCCGGAAAAACGCCCGTATCTGATTTCGCGCTCCGGCTGCGCCGGGATGCAGCGCTACGTGCAGACATGGAGCGGCGACAACCGCACCAGCTGGAACACGCTGCGCTATAACACCCGCATGGGGGTCGGCATGAGCCTGTCCGGGCTGTATAACGTTGGCCACGACGTCGGCGGTTTCTCGGGCGATAAGCCGGACGCCGAGCTGTTCGTGCGCTGGGTACAAAACGGCGTGATGCACCCGCGCTTTACCATCCACTCGTGGAACGACGACCAGACGGTGAACGAGCCGTGGATGTACCCGGCGATTACGCCCGCCATCCGCAGCGCCATCGAAACCCGCTACCGCCTGCTGCCGTATTTCTACACCCTGCTGTGGCAGGCCCACGCCGACGACGAGCCGATGCTGCGCCCGACGTTCCTCGATCACGAGCACGACGCGAAAACCTTCGACGAGTGCGATGACTTTATGCTGGGCCGCGATCTGCTGGTGGCAAGCGTCGTGGAGCCGGGGCAGCGCCTGCGCGAAGTCTGGCTGCCGGAAAACGGCGAAGGCTGGTACGACTATTACACCGGCCAGTGGTTTAGCGGCGGGCAAAACGTTGTGCTCGACGCCCCGCTTGAGCGCCTGCCGCTGCTGGTTCGCGCCGGTGCAGCCCTGCCGCACAGCGCGCGCATTACGCACGTGGATGCCAAAGCCGACGACGTGCGCGAGCTGAAAATCTTCCCGCTACGCGGCACGGGCGTTTCGCACGGCAGCCTGTTTGAAGACGACGGCGAGTCCTGGGGATATAAAGAAGGCAATGCGCTGTGGCTGGATTGGGAAATTGCCTGCTCCGCCGAGGAAATCAGCGTGACGTTCAGCCGCAAAGGCCATTATCAACCGGCGTGGAAAGAACTGACGCTGACGCTGCCTGCGGGCGAGACACGGCGTTTGGTGGTGGACGGCGTGGCGCAGGAGAGTTGGAAGCTGTAGGTCGGATAAGCGTTAGCGCCATCCGACATCGCTGCAAAAAAACCGCCGAATTCGGCGGTTTTTTCTTTTAACCATCAATCCCTTTACTGCGCAGGTAATCTTCGTACCCGCCGGTAAAGTCGATGACGCGCTCAGGCGTGATTTCAATGACGCGGGTCGCCAGCGAGCTTACGAACTCACGGTCGTGAGAAACGAAGATCAGCGTGCCCGGGTACATTTCCAGCGCCATGTTCAGCGATTCGATGGATTCCATGTCCAGGTGGTTGGTAGGTTCATCCATTACCAGCACGTTCGGGCGTTCCATCATCAGCTTGCCGAACAGCATGCGGCCTTTTTCACCACCGGAAAGCACTTTGGCTGGTTTTTTGATGTCGTCCTGGCTGAACAGCAGACGGCCAAGGATGCTGCGCACCGCCTGCTCGTCGTCGCCCTCTTGCTTCCACTGGCTCATCCAGTCGAAGACGGTGAGATCGTTTTCAAACTCGTATTCGTGATCCTGCGCGTAGTAGCCGATCTGCGCGTTTTCGGACCATTTTACGGCACCCGCGTCCGGCGCTAATTCGCCGACCAGGGTTTTCAGGAAGGTGGATTTACCCACGCCGTTGGTGCCCAGCACCGCGAGTTTTTCACCCACTTCGAGCAGCATGTTGACGCCTTTGAACAGCGGGCCTTCATCAAAGCCTTTCGCCAGCGCTTCCACTTCCAGCGCGTTGCGGAACAGCTTCTTGTCCTGTTCGAAACGGATGAACGGGTTCTGACGGCTGGAGGCCTTCACTTCGTCGAGCTTGATTTTGTCAATCTGACGGGCGCGTGAGGTCGCCTGGCGTGATTTCGAGGCGTTGGCGCTAAAGCGGCTGACGAAGGATTGCAGGTCGGCAATCTGGGCTTTTTTCTTCGCGTTGTCGGCCAGCAGGCGTTCACGGGCCTGGGTTGCCGCCGTCATGTACTCGTCGTAGTTGCCCGGATACACGCGCAGCTCGCCGTAGTCCAGATCCGCCATGTGGGTACAAACCATGTTCAGGAAGTGACGGTCGTGCGAGATGATGATCATGGTGCTGTTGCGCTCGTTGAGCACGGTTTCCAGCCAGCGAATGGTGTCGATATCGAGGTTGTTCGTCGGTTCATCGAGCAGCAGGATGTCCGGATTTGAGAACAGCGCCTGCGCCAGCAGCACGCGCAGCTTCCAGCCGGGTGCGACTTCGCTCATCGGGCCGTAATGCTGTTCTACCGGAATGCCGACGCCCAGCAGCAGTTCACCCGCGCGAGCTTCTGCGGTGTAGCCGTCCATTTCGCCATATTTGGTTTCGAGATCGGCAACTTTATAGCCGTCTTCTTCGCTCATCTCTGGCTGCGCGTAAATGCGGTCGCGCTCTTCTTTTACTTCCCAGAGTTCTGCGTGGCCCATGATCACGGTGTCGAGCACGGTGAATTTTTCAAAGGCGAACTGATCCTGGCGCAGCTTACCGATGCGCTCGTTCGGATCGAGTGATACGTTGCCCAGGGTCGGGTCTAAATCACCGCCGAGGATCTTCATAAAGGTGGACTTACCGCTACCGTTAGCGCCAATCAGGCCGTAGCGATTGCCGCCGCCAAATTTGACGGAGATGTTTTCAAACAGCGGCTTACTGCCGAACTGCATAGTGACGTTACTGGAAACTAGCACAAAGATGTCCTGATAAAAGAAGTGATGTAATTTGTGATATCGGGCACAGTATGCCATAAGTGCGCATGAGGATCGCGTTGCTTATGTATTGTCTATTATGTAATCAATGTGAAAAAAGTGTGATTTAATCCACATCTGATTTCCCAGAAAGATGCAATGCACATATAATGCGCGGCTGAACCCCATCTGATTCCTAACCAACTAGCCTGTGTGGCCATAAATACTTCGCACAACATGAATATAAAATTACGCTCGATTTTACTGGCATTTGTGGCTGTCGTGTCTTTTAGCAAAACAGCTTCCGCCGTGACCTATCCCCTGCCAACCGATGGCAGCCGTCTGATTGGTCAAAACCAGGTCATTACCATTCCTGAAGGTAGCACCGCGCCGCTGGAAGAGTTTGCAGCGCAGTACCAGATGGGTCTTTCCAACATGCTTGAAGCCAACCCAGGCGTCGATCCGTATCTGCCAAAGCCTGGCACCATCCTGAACATTCCGCAGCAGCTCATCCTGCCGGATACCGTTCATGAAGGCATCGTGATTAACAGCGCTGAAATGCGCCTCTACTATTATCCGAAAGACACCAACACGGTTATCGTGCTGCCTATCGGTATCGGCCAGCTGGGTAAAGACACCCCGATCAACTGGACGACAAAAGTAGAGCGTAAAAAAGCCGGCCCAACCTGGACGCCAACGGCCAAAATGCACGCGGAATACGCGGCAGCCGGTACGCCACTGCCAGCCGTAGTGCCAGCCGGTCCGGACAACCCTATGGGCCTGTACGCGCTGTACATTGGCCGCCTGTATGCTATTCACGGTACCAATGCCAACTTTGGTATCGGCCTGCGCGTCAGCCACGGCTGCGTGCGTCTGCGTAACGAAGACATCAAGTTCCTGTTCGAGAACGTGCCGGTCGGCACCCGCGTACAGTTTATTGATGAGCCGGTGAAAGCCACCGTTGAGCCAGACGGCACGCGCTACATCGAGGTTCACAACCCGCTGTCCACCACCGAAGCGCAGTTCAACTCTGACGAGATTGTGCCAATCAATCTGACCAGCAGCGTGACGGCGATTACCGCTCAGCCGGACGTTGACACCAACGTGGTGGATCAGGCGATCAAAGACCGTTCCGGTATGCCGGTACGCTTGAACTAAGCGATTGACCTCCGGCGGGCGGCGCTACGCATGCCTGCCCATGCACGTTAAGGCGACCTTCTCAGGTCGCCTTTTTTATTTCCCTGTCTAATTGCCCAATCAATTCTGGAACCTTCATTTCTGGAATATTTGGTATGCTCATAAGTCATGATGTGATCGGTAGCACAATTTTAAGTTTAATTGTATGATGAATGCGTTTCTTAAAGGGTCATCTCCATGCGTAACACACTCACCATTGTCTGGCAGTATCTGCGGTCTTTTATCTTAATTTACCTGTGCTTATATGCCGGTATCGCTATCGCGTCACTGCTTCCTATCGCCATTCCGGGCAGCATTATCGGCATGCTGATTTTATTCGTGCTGCTGTCGCTGCAAATCATGCCCGCGAAGTGGGTCAAGCCCAGCTGCCACCTGCTGATTCGCTATATGGCGCTGCTGTTCGTGCCGATAGGCGTTGGCGTTATGCAGTATTACGAGGTGCTGAAGGCGCAGTTTGGCCCGGTGGTGGTGTCCTGTTTTATCAGCACGCTGGTGGTACTTATTATCGTGAGCTGGAGTTCCCATCTCGTTCACGGCGAACGCAAGATTGTCGGTGAGAGCGAGGCTGACAAAAAATGATGCAATCTATCTGGTGGTCCCTGCCGTTAACGCTGCTGGTGTTTTTTGGCGCACGCAGGCTTGGCGCGCGTTTTAAATCGCCGCTGCTCAATCCGCTGCTGGTTTCGATGGTGGTGATCATCCCTATTCTGATCTTCACCGGCGTGTCTTACACGAGCTACTTTAAGGGCAGCGAGGTGCTGAATGACCTGCTGCAACCCGCCGTCGTGGCACTCGCCTTTCCGCTCTATGAGCAGCTGCACCAGATCCGGGCGCGCTGGAAATCCATCATCACAATCTGCTTTATCGGCAGCATGGTGGCGATGATAAGCGGTACCGCCATTGCGCTGTACATGGGGGCAACGCCTGAGATTGCGGCCTCCGTCCTGCCAAAATCCGTGACGACGCCGATTGCGATGGCCGTAGGCGGCAGCATCGGCGGCATCCCGGCCATCAGCGCGGTTTGCGTGATCTTCGTTGGGATTTTGGGCGCGGTGTTCGGCCACAGCCTGCTGAACCTAATGCGTATTTCCACCAAGGCTTCACGCGGCCTGGCGATGGGCACGGCCTCTCACGCTTTGGGCACCGCCCGCTGCGCCGAGCTTGATTTTCAGGAAGGCGCGTTTAGCTCGTTGGCGCTGGTGATTTGCGGGATCATGACGTCGCTTATCGCCCCGTTCCTTTTCCCGGTGATTCTGGCGCTGTTTCGTTAAAACTTGCGAGAGATCGCGCATTTTCATTTTTTATTTCATTCGTTGCATTTGCAATTAGATACGGATCACATATAAAGCCTCTATAGCGCCGTACACTACGGCTCCAATACCTATTAGAGGCTAAGAAACATGCGTTCTCGTTTTCATGCTGCTTTCACTCAGCTCCCGGCTTCGCTGCAGGCGGCCCTGCAATCCCTGCTCGCCGATGACCATTTCCCGGCCATGTTCGGCGCGCAGGAAGTAGAGGCGCTGAAAAAGCAGACGGGCCTGGATGATGATGCGCTGGCTTTCGCGCTGCTCCCGCTTGCTGCCTCATGTGCCCGTGCGGAACTCTCTAATTTCAACGTCGGTGCCGTTGCACGAGGCGTCAGCGGTAATCTCTATTTCGGCGCGAATATGGAATTTGCTGGCACCACCATGCAGCAAACGGTTCACGCCGAGCAAAGCTCCATCACCCACGCCTGGATGCGCGGTGAAAAAGGCCTCGCTTCCGTGACCGTTAACTACACGCCGTGCGGCCACTGCCGCCAGTTTATGAACGAGCTAAACAGCGGCGTGAAGCTGCAAATCAACCTTCCTGGCCGCAGGCCGGCAACGCTCGGCGACTACCTGCCCGATTCTTTCGGTCCGCGCGATCTTGAGATAAGCACGCTGCTGCTGGACGACGTTGACCACGGTTTTGCCCTCCAGGGCGATGAGCTAAACCAGGCCGCAATTGTTGCCGCGAACCGCAGCCACGCGCCTTACAGCAAAGCGCCAGCGGGCGTGGCGCTTGAGCTACGCGACGGCAAAATCATCTCCGGGAGCTACGCTGAAAACGCCGCGTTCAACCCGTCGCTGCCTCCGCTGCAGGCCGCGCTGAACCTGCTGAGCCTTTCCGGCTACGACTACAGCGACATCCAGCGCGCGGTGCTGGCAGAGCGCGCCGATGCCCCGCTGACCCAGTGGGACGCAACGGCCGCGACGCTCAAGGCGCTGGGCTGCCAGAATATCGATCGCACCCTGCTGGGTTAACTTATTCAGGCGGGTGCCCGCATCCGCCTGATTTCCACACGGCTATTGTTGAAATTTACTTCAACCAGTCCGCCGATTCTTGCTCTTAACCCCAGGGTAAAGTAGCCTTGAGTAAAATTTCCTCCCACCGTTGAGCCCGTAAGTCCATGTTGAAGCGCTTGTTTTATAGCCTGTTAGTCCTTATCGGCCTGATTGCTTTGACCGCGCTTGGCCTCGATCGGTGGATGAGCTGGAAAACCGCCCCCTACGTTTACGACGAGCTACAGGACCTGCCCTATCGCCAGGTCGGCGTCGTGCTCGGTACCGCCAAGTATTACCGCACCGGCGTCATCAATCAGTATTACAAGTACCGCATTCAGGGCGCGCTCAACGCCTACAACAGCGGCAAGGTCAACTACCTGCTTTTAAGCGGCGACAACGCGCAGAGCAGCTATAACGAACCGATGACCATGCGCAAAGACCTCATCGCGGGCGGCGTCGATCCTGCCGACATCGTGCTGGATTACGCCGGTTTCCGAACGCTTGATTCCATCGTGCGCACCCGCAAGGTTTTCGATACCAACGATTTCATCATTATCACCCAGCGCTTCCACTGCGAACGCGCGCTGTTTATCGCCCTGCATATGGGGATTCAGGCGCAGTGCTACGCGGTGCCGTCGCCGAAGAATATGCTCACCGTCCGCACGCGGGAATTTGGCGCACGGCTGGGCGCGCTGGCGGATGTGTATATCTTCAAACGCGAACCCCGCTTCCTCGGCCCGCTCGTGCCGATTCCAGCCCAGCACGAAGTCCCTGAAAACGCGCAGGCCTATCCCGCGGTGACGCCAGAGCAGCTTTTGGAAATGCAGAAGAAAGAGAAGAAATAGCGGGGTTTTTGGTGGATGGCGCATACGCTTATCCACCCTACAAATTTTGGTAGGTCGGGTGAGCATCGCGCCACCCGACATCTACAAAATTACTTCTTACGAGCGTACTTCAATGAATCCAGGGCAACCGCGAAGATAATGATCGCGCCCTTGATGATGTACTGCCAGTACGGGTTCACGCCGATGTAGGTCAGTCCGTAGTTGATAACGGTGAAGATGATGACACCGGTTACCACGCCGATGACCGTACCCACGCCGCCGCTGAACGACACGCCGCCGACCACGCACGCCGCAATCGCGTCGAGTTCATACATAAAGCCGAGGTTGTTGGTCGCCGAGCCGATACGCCCCGCTTCCAGCATACCGCCAAAGGCATAGAACACGCCGGACAGCGCATAAATCATGATCAGGTTCAGGCCAACGTTTACGCCGGAAACTTTTGCCGCTTCCGGGTTGCCGCCGATGGCGAAAATGTTTTTACCGAAGCGGGTTTTGTTCCACAGCACCCAAACGAACAGCACGGCGAACAGCGCATAGAAGGTGATGTAAGAAAGGCGGAAGCTGCCGAGCGCAATAAAGCCCTGGGTAAACGTCGAGAAGTGCGATTCAAAACCGGAAATCGGCGACGCGCCCACGAAGTCGTAGTACAGGGAGTTGATGCCGTAAACGATGATCATGGTGCCGAGCGTGGTAATAAACGGCGTCACGTTCAGGTAGGCGATAATAATGCCGTTAACCAGGCCAATAACCGCGCCAATCGCGCAGACGATCAGCAGCACGACCGGAATCGGCAGGCTGTGCATGTCGGGGAATACTTTATTGACGTTATCCATGGCCTGCAGCAACGTCGCTGCAACCACCGCCGCAAGGCCCACCTGGCGACCGGCGGAAAGGTCGGTACCTTGGGTAACAATCAGCCCCGCGACGCCGAGGGCGATAATAATACGCACCGAAGACTGGGTAAGGATGTTACTTAAGTTCAACAAGCTTAAAAACGTTGGATCCTGGAAAATAATAATCGCCAGCAGCACCAGCAAAACGACATAAATGCCGCCTTCTTTCAGATAAGTTAGCAAACTTTTCTTATTTAACGCACTCATTTTAATAGCCCCTAAATTATCAAAGGTGCACAGACGCAAGACGTAATATTTCGTTCTGCGTGGTTGTTTTAGTATCTACAATTCCCGCAACGAGGCCATTGCTCATTACCAGAATACGGTCTGTAATCCCTAACAACTCCGGCATTTCGGACGAAATAATGATGATCCCTTTCCCTTTTTTGGCAAGCTCAGCAATCAGCTGATAAATTTCAAATTTCGCGCCTACGTCGATACCGCGAGTAGGTTCGTCAAGCATTAATATTTCCGGCTGGGTTAACAGCCAGCGGCCAATAATCACTTTCTGCTGGTTCCCACCGGAAAGCGAACCAATAGAGGTACGGTGCCCCGGAGTTTTAACGCGCATCGAGTCGATAACCCACTGGGTATCGCTTTTCATCCGCGTGTTGTCGAGCAGGCCGATTTTATTTTTGTAGTTACGAATATTCGAGATAAGGGAGTTAAAGCCGATATCCAGATAGGCGTAAATCCCTGTCGAGCGGCGCTCTTCGGTCACCAGTGCGAAGCCGTGGTTGATCGCCTCGTTCGCCGAATGGTTATTGATCTTTTTGCCGTGCAGCATAATGGTGCCGGCGGATTTTTCGCGAATGCCAAACAGCGTTTCCACGATATCGGTACGTTTTGCCCCGACAAGACCGGCAATACCGAGGATCTCGCCTTTGTGCAAATCAAAGGAAACGTCGCGAATCGACGGCTGGCGCAGCGAGGTAAGGTTGCGCACTTCCAGAATCACTTCGCCCGGCACGTTGGATTTATCCGGGAAGCGCTGGTTCAGCGAGCGGCCCACCATCATGGAGATGATTTTATCCATGTCCAGCCCTTCGAGCGGCTGGGTGGTAATCCACTGCCCGTCGCGCAAAATGGTGATCTCATCGCACAGCTGGAAGATTTCTTCCATTTTATGCGAGATATAAACAATGCCGCAGCCGCGATCTTTTAGCTTGCGGATAATGCTAAACAGGTGGAAAACTTCTTTTTCCGTAAGCGATGACGTTGGCTCGTCCATAATAACGATTTTGGCGTTATAGGAGAAAGCCTTGGCAATTTCAATCATCTGCATCTGCGAAACGGAAAGCGTACCGACACGCGCGCGTGGGTCGATATTAATATCAAGCTCGTCGAATATTTCTTTGGTGTCACGATACATTTTATCCTGATCGACAAACACGCCTTTGGTTGGATAACGCCCCAGCCACATGTTGTCCATCACGGTACGCTGTAATACCAGGTTTAATTCCTGGTGCACCATGGAAATACCGTTTTCCAGCGCCTCTTTAGTGCTGGTGAAGTTTACTTCCTGCCCCTGGAAAAGGATGCTGCCGGAATCTTTACTGTAGATCCCAAAAAGGCATTTTAATAACGTCGATTTACCCGCGCCGTTCTCCCCCATTAATGCGTGAATGGAATGAGGACGTACTTTTAAATTGACGTTATCCAGTGCCTTAACGCCGGGGAATGACTTGTTGATGTTGGTCATTTCCAACAAGTATTCAGGCGAAGATGTCTGATTGCTGACCATAGTTATACCTGGCTGCGAGAGTGTCACTGAGCGTAAGGTGCCTGCCGGGCGCACCGCGCGCCCGGCAAGAACGGTCTGTCTTATTTGCCTTCGAACTGCGCCAGGTTGTCTTTATCAACGCCGACGTATGGAACGCGAACGATTTTGTTCTCAATCTTCCAGTTGGTGCCTTCAGCCGCCGGTTTGCCAGCGGCCAGGTTTTTCGCCAGATCGAAGGTGGCTTTTGCCTGGTTGTTAGCATCGTTCAGCACGGTACCGGCCATTGCGCCAGATTTCACCAGCGCCAGCGCTTCCGGCAGGGCATCCACGCCGAAGACTGGAATAGAAGATTTGTTGTGCGCCTTCAGCGCTTCTACCGCGCCCATTGCCATCGCATCGTTGTTGGCGATAACCACTTCGATTTTGTTAGCGTTCGGGCCGGACAGCCACGCGTCCATCTTATCTTTCGCCTGAGCGGTGTCCCACATGGCGGTATCTAACTGCAGCCGCTGGGTTTTCAGGCCCTTAGTGTTCAGCTCTTTGATGACGTAAGTGGTGCGCGCTTCAGCATCCGGGTGGCCCGGCTCGCCTTTCAGCAGCACGAACTGCACCTGACCGTCTTTGTTCAGATCCCAGGCCGGGTTTGCCGCCCAGTGTTTCGCAATCAGGTCGCCCTGGATAATGCCGGACTCTTTGGAGTCGGTGCCGACGTAGTAAGCCTTGTCGTAGCTATCCAGCGCCTTGCGCGAAGGTTCTTTGTTATAAAACACGATTGGGATGTTCTGACCACGGGCTTTTTCGATAACCGTGCCTGCTGCAGCCGGGTCAACCAGGTTGATCGCCAGCGCCTTCACGCCTTTCGCCAGCAGTACGTCAATCTGGTCGTTCTGTTTGGACTGGTCGTTCTGCGAGTCGTTCATCAACAGCTCAACGTCCGGGCTCGCCTTAGCGTCTTTTTCAATCGCCTTGCGCACGACGGACATGAAGTTGTCGTCGTATTTGTAGATCGTCACGCCGATACGAGTATCAGCGGCGTGAGCAGCAGCGCCAAACAACATGCAAGACATAACAGCGGACAGGGTCAAAACCTTCTTATTCATGGTATCTCCGGTTTTTTGCAGGGTAGTTCTTATTGAGATTAAGGCAGGGCAGCAATGTTATGAAAACGTTACTGAATGCCGAAAATTATCCTAAAATAATTACTCTTCCGTGTTCTGTAACGATCCTGAACTGCATTTTATGCGGTGTTTTTGGCCTGATACCTGTGGTGAAACTGATTAGTCACCGTTACATATAGTTTCAGCCTATAAAACGCTGTCATCATAGACAGCGTAATGTTAATTAACTGTGAATTTACTCACAGATTGAAACCGGTTACATCTAAGTCTTTAATCAGAGAGTGATCGGCCCCACAATTTGCTTCGGCGCGACCGAATGACGGCGGACTAAAGTCGGCATAAAACAGTGCGTTGCGTCAGCGTCCAGCGTTCCTGCCGCGCCCTGTAACGCCAGCTCGGTGGCCAGGCGGGCCATTGAAACAATCGGATAGCGCACGGTGGTGAGCTGTGGGTCGGTGTAACGGGCGATGGGAATGTCGTCAAAGCCGATAACCGAGACGTGATGCGGCACGACAATCCCGTTATCTTTCAACGCAGTAAGCGCGCCTGCCGCCATGCTGTCGTTGTAGGAGAACACGGCGCTAAGCTGCAAATTGCGGCCCAGCAGCTCTACCATCGCCGCTTCCCCGCCCTGCATGTCCGGCGACCCAACGCCAATCCAGCTTTCCGGCGGCGTAATCCCCTGCTCGCCCAGCGCGCGCAGCCACCCTTCCCGGCGCTGGTCGTTATCTTCAATGCTGTGGCTTGAGGCCAGATAGCCGATGCGCTGATGCCCCTGATTAAGCAGCATGCGCGTCGCCATCAGCGCGCCGCTGACGTTATCAAGGCCGACGCAGCGGTGGGCGTAGCCGGGCACGATGCGGTTGATCAGCACCATGCCGGGAATATGTTCGAGAAATTCGCCAAGCTCGGCGTCGCTCAGGGCTTTGGCGTGAACGATAAGCGCGTTGCAGCGCTGGCGGATCAGCACTTCGATGGCGTGGCGCTCTTTTTCTTCCTGATGGTAGCTGTTGCCGATCAGCACGTATTTGTTGTGCTGCTGCGCAACAACGTCCACCGCTTTTACCAGCGCGCCAAAGAAGGGATCGGACACGTCCATCACCACCACGCCGATGGTGTCGCTGACCTGAGTGGCCAGCGCCTGCGCGTTTGCGTTAGGGCGATATCCTGTCTCGGCGACGGCGCGCATCACGCTTTCACGGGTTTCAGCACTGACCAGCGCGCTGTTGTTGAGCACGCGGGATACCGTCGCCACGGAAACGCCGGCGATACGGGCAACATCACGGATGGTGATCATAGAAGACACCAGGCCGGTGTAAGAGTAGGTCTCATAGCTGCACCCTGTTTTTAGCAAGGAGGCTATTTTGCGGTGAGTCGGGGGCGGGCTTACGTGAAGACGATCACAGTCATGAAAACGGTTACATACAATTCGTTAACGTTTGTGATGTATATCATTATCTTGTTGAATGCTTGAGGGATACCCCTGCGGCGCGTGCGGTCAATTGACGCCACAGCCACTCGAGCGGCCCCTGGCGGAAATAGCGCAGCCAGATGACCGAGAAGACGATGTTCACCGCCCACACCGCTGGGACAAAGGCCAGCAGCGTTAAGCGGTCAAACTTCATGAATAAATTGAAGCGGAAGAATAGCGTGGTGCAGATAATCGTTTGCAGAATATAGTTCGACAGCGCCATGCGCCCCACGAAGGTGACGGCCGCCACCAAGCGCAGCTTCGAGAGCTGCGGCCAGTAGCCGAACGCCAGCGCGGCATAGCCGATGGCCTGGAACGGCGCGCTCAGCTCGCGGGGTGCCTGGAGCAGAAAGCCGCACCAGCGGTAGTCAAAGCCCACGCGCCACTGGGCGTAAATGCCCGGCAGGTTGATCAGCATGCCTATTGCCACCAGCCACGCGCCCGTTCGGCGGTAGTTGTGCAGGCTGTACTGGCCCTTCAGCCAGCCGCTGCGCATCAGCGCGGCACCGAGCAGCATCATGCCCGCCAGCTGCCAGCCGTACTGCGCCCCCAGGGCCAGCAGGTTAGAAGAAAGCAGATCGACGCGGTTGCTGATCGCTTCCGCGCCGCCGTTCACCTTCCACCACTGTTCATACTGCAGGTTTGCGGCGTCCGGCACCCAGGAACGATTCGGCGTATCGCCGGAGATAAACCCGAGCAGTACGAGCACGCCCACGCCGGTGAGATACAGCAGCGCGCCGGTATTGAAGAGCTGCCGCGTTCCCGGCGCATCGCGGATCATGCGCCAGCAGACCAGCCCCACGAGGCCATAGGCCAACAGAATATCGCCGTCCCACAGCAGCAAAGCGTGAATAAACCCGAGGAGCACCAGCAGCGTGAGGCGCGACTGTATCCAGCGTTTGCCGCGATGTAACAGCATTTGCAGGCCAGCGCCGAACAGCAGAGCGAAAAGCGTGAGGAATTTAACCTGGGCGAAGAGGTCGAGCGTAGCCCAGGTCCAGGCATCGCTTACGGAAACCGACCCCGACCAGGCGGGGTTGATATACGCCGCCTTCGGCAAACCGAAGGCCACGATATTGAGCAGCAGGATGCCAAGAATGGCGACACCACGGACGAAATCCAGCGTGACGTTTCTGTCCATGGTTCCTGCCTGTTCGGAGATTAGCTGTGACGGACGGCGCGCAGGAATTCCTGGCGTGTGTTCTGGCTGGACTTGAATAATCCGCCGAGCGACGTGGTCGTCGTGGCGCTGGTCGCGTCCTGCACCCCACGGGCCTTGACACAATAATGGACCGCATCAATAGATACCGCCACATTGTTGGTGCCAAGCAGGGTTTGCAGGGCAATCAGGATCTGCTGGGTTAAGCGCTCCTGCACCTGCGGGCGCTGGGCGAAAAACTGCACGATGCGGTTGATTTTAGACAGGCCAATCACGGTATCTTTCGGGATGTACGCTACGGTCGCTTTGCCGTCGATGGTGACGAAATGGTGTTCGCAGGTGCTGGTGAGCGTGATGTCACGCACCGTCACCATCTCATCAACCTTCATTTTGTTTTCAATGACGGTGATTTTGGGGAAGTTGGCGTAATCCAGGCCGGAAAAGATCTCATCGACGTACATCTTGGCGATGCGATGCGGCGTTTCCATCAGGCTGTCGTCGCTCAGGTCAAGATTCAGCAACTGCATGATTTCCGACATATGGCCGGCGATCTCGCGTTTGCGGGTTTCATTATCCAGCTCGCGTAGCTGAGGACGCAGCGGCGTTTCCAGACCGCGCGCAACCAAAGCCTCGTGAACCAAAGCGGCTTCTTTACTGAGTGTAGACATGCTGTTTTCTCCGGCAGGTGTAACTAACCCCTGCCCTACGTGGGGCAGAGTGTGCGCTTATTGTGCGGGAGCGCGCCCGCATAATCCAGTGGTGCGGGGGATAATTATTGAAATCGTCAATACCTTTTCCAGACCAGCCCGCCGCCGATAAGTAATGCCACCCCGGCAACGTAAAGCGCGGGCTCAAGCCGATGCGTTAACGCGGTGGACAGCGCCGACAGCGCGGGCCCGACTAATTGGCCGACGGCGTAACCCGTGGTCAGCAGCCCGGCAAGGTAGCGCGTGTGCTTCGGTGCCATTTCCCGGCCGTACTGTAACGCAAGCTGCACCGCGCACAGGAACCCGCCGCCGACCAGGAGCGCGCCCAACACCAGCCCGGTCATGCCGGGAATGGCGTCGGAGGCAAAGACGCCCAGCGCCTGTAGCCAGAGCACCAGCGCCAGGCGCTGATTGCTGTGCAGCAAACGGCGGCTGACAATCCCGAGACCGATACCGATCACCGCCGCACCGCCAAAAATCGGCCAGACGAACTGCGCAAAAACGCTGTCCGGGAAGCGCGCGTGCGCCATTTGCGACAGAAATGTGGCGGGCAAAATGTAGCCGAATCCTGCCAGGCTGTAGCTCCACGCCAGGCGCTTGAGCGGTGCGGTAAGCACCAGCGGTTCGGGCGCGGTTTCCGGCCGATGCAGCTCGCCCCTGCGCGGCAGGTTGCGTGCGATAAGCAGAACGAATGCCAGTGCCAGCACCCCGTAAACCAGCCACGCCTGGCTCGCTTCCAGGCCGAGGCTATGAATCCCCACGCTCAACAGGCCGCTGATAAAAATCCCCGCGCCCGGCCCGGCAAACACCGCGGCGCTCAGGCCAGGCCTGCCGAGGTGCGCGAGCTTTTCGTTGCTCCAGGCGGCGATAAGCACCATCGCCCAGCCGCTTGCCCAGCCGAGCAAAAAACGCAGCAGCGCGTGCAGCAGCGCCGTATCGACGGCCGCAGAAAGCAGCGTCAGAATCACCGCGCCCCACACGCCCACCAGCAGCCGCAGCTCAACATGTTGACGTGCGCGCATCGCGTCCCACGCGCCAACCAGATAGCCGAGGTAATTGATGGCGGCAACCAGACCGGCGCTGGTCAGCGTCAGCTGCCCTTCGGTAATCATCAGCGGGACCTGCGGGGTGAACGCGAAGCGGCCAATGCCCATCGCGACCACTAGCACCAGAAAACCCGTTAACGCGATTCTTGCCGCCACGCCGACTCCAATTGTTAAACGATCGTTGTCAGCATGATGCCGCATGGCTAGACTGGGGTGAAGTGAAAATTGTTCAACGATCCTGAATAAATTTAAGGAACCGTCCTGATGGAACTGCTCGAAGAACACCGATGTTTTGAAGGCTGGCAGCAGCGCTGGCGCCACGATTCCGCGGTACTCAACTGCCCGATGACGTTCAGTATTTTTCTGCCTCCGCCGCGCACTACGCCGCCACCGGTGCTGTACTGGCTGTCAGGGTTGACCTGTAACGACGAAAACTTCACCACTAAAGCGGGCGCGCAGCGTGTTGCTGCGGAACTGGGCATCGTGCTGGTCATGCCCGACACCAGCCCGCGCGGCGAAAGCGTGCCGAATAACGACAGCTACGACCTGGGCCAGGGTGCGGGGTTTTATCTCAACGCCACGCAAAAGCCGTGGGCGGATAACTTCCGCATGTACGACTACCTGCGTGACGAACTGCCGGCGTTAATCGCAGAGAACTTCAGCATTAGCGAAAAGGCGTCTATTTTCGGCCATTCTATGGGCGGCCACGGCGCGCTCGTCATGGCGTTAAAAAATCCGGGGCGCTTCTGCTCGGTGTCGGCCTTTGCGCCCATCGTCAACCCAACCCGCGTGCCGTGGGGCCAAAAGGCGTTTTCGGCGTACCTGGGAACGGATGAAAGCCGATGGCAGGAATGGGATAGCTGCTGCCTGATGATGGCGGCAAACTCAGAACACGCCCTCCCGACGCTTATCGATCAGGGAGATGGCGATCAGTTCCTCGCGGATCAGCTCCAGCCCGCGCAGCTTGCGGAAGTCGCCAGGCAAAAAAATTGGCCGTTAACCCTGCGCGTGCAGCCGGGCTACGACCATAGTTACTACTTTATTGCGACGTTCGTGGAGGACCATCTGCGGTTCCACGCGGAGCATTTGGTTTAGCATCGAGTTAATGGCGGATGGCGCATGCGCTTATCCGCCCTACGGCTCCTACGAACCGCCCTCACCCCGACCCTCTCCCCCGAGAGGGAGAAAAGAGATCCCCTCTCCCTTTTACGGAGAGGGGTAAAACTAGAACGAATAATCCATCGCCATAAAGTAACGACGACCGTCCTCGTTGTAGCTGTAGTCGTCGCGATTCAGGTCTTTATCACCCAGGTTCAGCACGCCCGCGCGGAGCTTGACCTGCTTGGTGACTTTCCATGCGGCGCCGGTGTTCCAGATAACGTAGCCGCCAGGCGAAGCGGCGCCGTCGGTGGTGGCGCGCTGCTGCCCGGTGTAGTTAGCGGACACGTAGAACGACCAGTCGTCGAGCGGTGCCCAGTCCAGGGTTCCGTTTGCGGTGTGGAACGGCAGCGTCTGCAACGGCTTGTTGCCGCCGCCGCTCAGGTCGCGCCCGTCGTTATAGGTGTAGTTCAGCGTCAGCTTCCACTGGTCGTTAAACGGCACTTTCACTTCGGTTTCAACGCCGCGAATGCGCGCTTTGTTAACGTTGTAGTATTTGAAGATCGGGTTGCCGTTCTTATCGAAACCAACGAAGTTCGGGTAGTTCGGCGCGTCGGTACGGCTGGACGTGCGGTTGATATCAATCATGTCGTCGACGTTGTTCTGGAAGGCGGTCACGCTCCCCGTTACGCCGTCGAGCACGCCTTCATCGCCCGCGTAGTACAGGCCCAGCTCGAAGCTTTCGCTGGTTTCCGGTTTCAGGTCTGGCGTACCGACAATCTGGCACGAGCCGCGGCAGGATTTACTGGTCCAGTCCGGGCTAAGCTGCAGTAAAGATGGCGCTTTAAAGGCCGTCGCCCAGCCGCCTTTTACCGTCACGGTATCCGTTGCGCTATACACGAGGTAGGCACGCGGGCTCCAGTGGTCGCCGAAGGTTTCGTGGTCGTCCATGCGCAGGCCGGTGGTCAGCGCCAGCGGCTCAAAGATGCGCCACTCGTCTTCCACAAACAGCGCGTACTGGCTGGCGGAGGTGTCCGAGCTGTTGCCGCCCGTCAGGTTGACCGGATCGCTAAGCTTGTCGTGACGCCACTCGCCGCCGAAGGTCAGCAGCTGGTTAATCTCGCCCAGCGGCAGCACGAGCTTGCCGTCGAGGCTGTTGTTGCGCGCGGTGATAGGCTGGCTGTTACCCGGGTTCAGGTTATCGATTTTATCGCCGTAGAAACGCAGTTCGCTGTTGCCGAAATCCCAGCGGCCGTTGTGGGAAATCGAGTAGTCCTGGCGCTCCATGCGGTTCTGGTTCAGGGAGTCGGAATCGCGGTCCTGGCGGTCGAAGCCGTAGCCAAACAGGATGTCCTGGTCGCTGGTCGGGGTCCAGGAAAACTCGGTGCTGACGCCGCGCGCGGTATAGCCTTCGATACGCGGCGTTTCGCCCGTTTTGCTGGTGCTGGACGGCTCCTGCTTGTCTTTTTCGCGCTTGCCGAGATTGCCGTACACCTTCACGCCGAGCAGATCGTCAACGATCGGGCCGCTGGTGAAGAAGTTGCCGTTATAGGAATCCCCGCGATCGCGGTTTTCCTGAATGGTTGAATCCAGCGAGAGGGTGCCGTGCCAGGCCTTGCCCACCTTACGGGTGATGATGTTCACCACGCCGCCCAGCGCGTCCGAGCCGTACAGCGAGGACATCGGGCCGCGCACCACTTCGATTCGCTCGATGGCGTCAACCGGGATCCAGTTGAGGTCGAAGTCGTTGTGGCGGAAGACCGCAGTGCGGGAGTTGACGCGCTTGCCGTCGACGAGGATCAGCGTATAGCTGCTGTCGAGACCGCGAATGCTGACGCCCTGACGGTTGTCGCCTTCGTTAGTCAGCTGCACGCCGGGCACTTCCTGGAGCACGTCTTTCAGGTTCTGGATGGGTTTCTTTTGCAGGTCTTCCTGGGTGATGACGCTGATACTGGCAGGCGCATCCTTGAGGTTTTGTTCGCTGGCCGAAGCGGTTACGACGATAGTGTCGTCACGCTTGTCATCGCGTTCTTCAGCAGCAACAGGAAAAGCCATACTGATTACCGACGCGCACAGTCCTCCCCGGACGATGGGATTCAACCTTAACATTCCTTTCTCTCCATGAGGTAAATACAACAAATTACTGCGATGAATGCGCTCACATTCCTTGTTGCGCCGTCCACTACTTTGGCGGACGGCTGCGGTACTGCTTATTCGATTTTTATACGGTTGGCGTTTCGACTAAACCGTCGATTAACACCTGCGCCACGCCCTGGGAGCAGCGTTCAATTCTTCCCTTCACGCCATAGACCTGGGCCAGGCTTGCCGGGGTAATCACCTCTTCCGGCTCGCCGCAGGCAACCAACTGACCGTCGCGCAGCATCAGCACGTTTTCGCTGTGGCGCAGGGCGATATTAATATCGTGAACCACGACAACGGTGACGATATTGCGCAGGCGGGTTTCGCGGGCGACTAAATCCATAACGTGGAACTGGTAGTTCAAATCCAGCGCGCTAAGCGGCTCGTCGAGCAGCAGCAAAGACGGGCGGCGAATCAGCGACTGGGCCAGCCCCACCAGCTGCTTTTGCCCGCCGGAGAGCTGATCGAGATAGCTTAACGCCAGATGCGAAATGCCAAGCTGCTCGAGCAGCGTCATCACCTGCGCTTCACCCTGCGGGCTGTGCCTGCCGCCGGAGGCGCGCTGCGCCACGATAATCGATTCCAGCACGTGCAGATGAACGCCCTGCGGCAGCGACTGCGGCAGGTAAACCACCTGCTCAGCGCGTTTGGCAAACGGCAGCGCCATCAGATCTTCGCCATCAAGCAGCAGCTGCCCCTGCGCGCGGTTCAAACCTGCGAGCGAGCGCAGCAGCGTGGACTTGCCGCAGCCGTTTGGCCCCAGCAGCACGGTGATTTTCCCACGCGGCAGCGCGGGAACGTTCAAATCTTCAATAATTTTGCGTTTCGGGTAACCGGCGTGGAAGCCTTTAATCTCAAGCCCCTGCATCAGACGTTCCCCCGGTTGCGCAGAATAATGCTCAGGAAGAACGGTACGCCGACCAGCGACGTGACGATCCCCACCGGAATAATGACCCCCGGCACGATGTTCTTCGACGCAACCGACGCCAGAGACAGCACCAGCGCGCCAACCAGCACGCTGCCCGGCAGATAAAAGCGGTGATCTTCACCGAACATCATGCGCGCGATGTGCGGCGCGACCAGGCCGATAAAGCCAATCGGGCCGACAAAAGCGACCGAAAGCGCGGACAGAATGCTGATGCGCAGAAGCGTTGCGAGGCGCAGGCGCTTAACGTCGATGCCGAAGCTAACCGCGCGGTCTTCGCCGAGGCGCAGCGCCGTAAGCTTCCACGAGCTCATCATCGAAACGGGCAGCACGACGGCAAACGCGAGCAGCAGCACGCCGAGCTTGTCCCACGAGGCGCGCGCCAGGCTGCCCATCGTCCAGAAGACCAGCCCCTGTAGCGTGTCTTCGCTGGCGATAAACTGCATCATCGACACCAGCGCGTTAAAGGTAAACACCAGCGCGATGCCGAACAGCACCACGCCCGAGGAAGCAACCCGCGTCCAGCGCGTCACGCCGTCCAGCAGCAGCGCGGCAAACAGCGCAAAAACAAAGGCGTTGGCGGAGATAAACCACTGATCCGGCACGCCCGGGATACCGATACCCAGCACGATGGCCAGCGCCGCGCCGAACGCCGCAGCAGATGAAACCCCGAGGGTAAACGGGCTGGCGAGCGGGTTATTAAGGATGGTTTGCATCTCGGCGCCGGCAAGGCCAAGCGCCATGCCTACCAGCAGCGCCATCAGCGCATACGGCAGGCGGATATCCCAGACGATGACGCGCGTCCCGGCATCGGCATGGGCCGGGTCGATTAGCGTTTGCCACAGCGTGCCGAGCGGCAGGCCTGAAGGCCCAAGAGTAAAGTCCAGCAGCAGCGAAGCGAGGATGGCAAGCACCAGCGCGAACATCAGCAAATAGCGATGGCGCAGGACCAGCTGATAACGCCCCATAATCGCGGCAGATTTTCCTTCCTGCGGCATCGGGTCGGTGGCGGTACTCATGAAATCTTTACCTTTAGCAAAATCTGGCGACAACCTTAAATCAAACGATAATGCTTATCAATTCAATTGTTGCAAAAGATGAATGGCGGGTATGCATGATATCGAGCGAAATAAAAAAGGGCGCGATAGTCGCGCCCTTTAAGAGTTTGTTGGTCGGCCTATCCGATACCCTCGGTGGATGGCGCATTCGCTTATCCACCCTACGGCCTCGGTTTTGTATGTCGGGTAAGGCGTAGACGCCGCCCGACAAAACTACCCTACTTCTTAAAGCTCGCCGGGAAGGTCATTTCGCTGTATTTCACGAAACGGCTGCCTTTCACCAGCTTGTAGCCGAACCAGATTATCAAGAACAGCGGGATGCCGATGTAGGTCGCCATCACGCCGCCCCAGTCGATGTTATCCGACAGGAAGGCTTCGTAGTTCTGGCCCAGCGTGATAATCAGGCACAGCACGAAGGCAAAGATTGGCCCCAGCGGGAAGAAGCCCGACACGTACGGCAAATCTTTAATGTCAAAACCCTGCTTCACGTAGCCACGGCGGAAGCGATAGTGGCTGATAGCGATGCCAAGCCAGGCGATAAACCCTGTCATCCCGGAGGTGTTAAGCAGCCACAGGTAGACGGTCTGGTTGCCGAACATAGAGGTCAGGAAGCACAGCGCGGCAATCACGGTGGTCGCGTAAAGCGCGTTGCGCGGAACGCCGCCTTTGGAAAGCTTCGAGAAAATGCGCGGCGCTTTGCCGTCGCAGGCCAGGGTGTAGAGCATACGGGTTGACGCGTACATGCCGGAGTTACCCGCTGACAGCACCGCCGTCAGGATAACCGCGTTCATTACCGCCGCCGCAGACAGCAGGCCCGCATGTTCAAACACCAGGGTGAACGGGCTAACGCCGATGTCTTTGACGTCGTTGCGCAGCAGGCTCGGATCGGTATAAGGAATAATCAGGCTGATGATCAGAATCGCGAAAACGTAGAACAGCAGGATACGCCAGAACACCTGACGCACGGCGCGCGGGATGTTTTTGCCCGGATCTTCGGATTCACCGGCCGCCACGCCGATAAGCTCGGTGCCCTGGAATGAGAAGCCGACGATCATCGCCACGCCGATCATGGCGGAGAAGCCGCCCGCAAACGGCGCGTCGCCGATAGTCCAGTTGCTCCAGCCCGCAGGCTCGGCGCCCTTGAAAATCCCCACGATCATCATGATGCCAACGATGATAAAGATGATGACGGTGGTGACTTTAATCAGCGAGAACCAGTATTCCGCTTCGCCGAAGCCTTTTACGGAGATGTAGTTGAGCAGGAACATAATGCCGAGGAACAGCGCGCTCCAGATCCAGCCCGGCGTGTCCGGGAACCAGTAGTTCATCACCAGCTGCGAGGCAACGAGGTCAACGGCGATGGTCACCGCCCAGTTGTACCAGTAGTTCCAGCCCAGCGCGAAGCCGAAGCCTTCTTCCACGTACTGCTGCCCGTAGGTGGCAAAGGAGCCTGAAACCGGCATATACGCGGCAAGCTCGCCCAGGCTGGTCATCAGGAAGTACACCATCAGGCCAATCAGCATGTAGGACAACAGCGCGCCGCCAGGGCCCGCCTGAGAAATGGTCGCTCCAGAGGCGACAAAAAGCCCCGTACCGATGGAACCGCCGATGGCGATCATCGTCAGGTGGCGCGCTTTTAGCTCACGACGTAAGCCAGGCGCTTGTGTGGTTTTATCTTGAGAAACCATAGAAAATTGCGGTCCTTCCAAAAAATGAGGCGCGATTGTAACAAAACAACCGCGCCTCGTTAGCAGAAATGCCAGGGTTATAAGAGAGCTTCATGATCGGCGTTGGATTATAAGTAAAGCACTTATAATTCGTTTTTTCCGCTACCTCTTTATAGTGATTTCGGCGGATAGCGCCTGCGGTTTCGTAGGTCGGATAAGCGAAGCGCCATCCGACATATTACGGCGATATTACCGCTCTACCCTTCGCAATAACGCAAAAAACGCTGTAATGCCTTTGAGATATGCTTCTGGCGGTGATGAATGCGATAAAGCGTGCGCACCAGCCGGGGCAGCGGCACGGCGACCTCCACCAGCGAGCCGGTTTCCAGCTGCTCTTCTATTACCCGGCGCGACAGGCAGCTAATGCCCAGCCCGTGGCGCACCGCGTGTTTAATCGCTTCGGAATTGCCCAGCTCCATGCCCAGATGAAACTGCGGCAGGTGAGAAAGCAGCAGATAATCGACGATTTCACGCGTGCCCGACCCCTTCTCCCGCAGAATCCAGTGCTGGGCGGCGAGCGACTCAAGCGTCACCGGGCCGTTAAGCAGCGGCGTGGAAGGCGCGGCGAAGACCACCAGCTCGTCCTCAAGCCACGGCTCGGCCACCAGATCGGTCATATGGCTCGGGCCTTCGATAAGCCCGATATCGACGCGGAAATCCGCCACGGCGTTGATCACGTCCTGGCTGTTGCCGACGCTCATTTCCAGCGGCAATGAGGGGAAGTCGCGGCGGTAGCGGGCAATCATCTCCGGCAGAATATAGTTGCCGATGGTGCTGCTGGCGTAAACGCGAATGGCACCGTTATCTTCACGGAACAGCTGCTCTATTTCGCCCGCGTTTTCCAACAGCCCCACCACGCGCGGGTAAAGCAGCCGCCCGTGTTCGTTGACCACCAGCCGTTTACCGACGCGGTCGAAAAGCTGCACGCCAAGCTGGCCTTCAAGGTCGGCCAGGGCCGCGCTCACCGCCGACTGGGAAAGCGCCAGCATCTGTGAAGCCTGGGTCGTTGACCCGCTTTTTAATACCTCGGCGAACACTTCGAGCTGCCTCAGGGTGATATGCATAAGGCCCTTCTTATTACTTATTCAGATTGATTATAAATATATAATCAATTTTATTTTTAAGCCAGCCGGTCGTAACCTTTAGCCATCACAAAGGAGAAGGTTATGACTGAACTCACCGTTCCCGCTCACCGTCACACCCTGTGGCATTTTCTGCCAGGGCTGGCGCTATCCGGCGCCATTACCGCGTTCGCGCTGTGGATGGGCAACATTCCTGCCGTCGCCGGACTTGGCCTCGGCGCGCTGACGCTCGCCATTCTGTGTGGGATGGTTATCGGCAATACTCTGTACCCGAAAATCTGGCAACAATGCGACGGCGGCGTGCTTTTCGCGAAACAACATCTATTGCGCCTGGGGATTATTCTCTACGGCTTTCGCCTGACGTTTTCACAAATAGCGGACGTCGGTGCCAGCGGCCTGATTATCGATATCCTGACGTTAACCAGCACCTTTACCCTCGCCTGCTGGCTTGGTCAGAAAGTGTTTGGCCTCGACAAACAGACCAGCTGGCTCATCGGCGCGGGCAGCAGCATCTGCGGCGCGGCGGCGATCCTTGCGACCGAACCGGTTGTGAAGGCGGAAGCCAGCAAAGTGACCGTCGCGGTGGCCACCGTGGTGATCTTCGGTACGCTCGCAATATTCATCTACCCGATGATTTACCCGTTCGTCACCCAGTGGTTCACGCCTGAAAGCTTCGGCATCTATACCGGCTCAACCATGCACGAAGTGGCGCAGGTCGTTGCGGCGGGCCATGCAATTAGCCCGGAAACGGAGAACGCCGCGGTTATTGCAAAAATGCTGCGCGTGATGATGCTGGCACCGTTCCTGATTTTCCTTGCCGCAAGGGTCAAACAGCTTGCCCCTGCGGGCGAAGCGCAGGCCAGCAAAATCACTATTCCCTGGTTTGCGGTGCTGTTTATCGTGGTGGCAATGTTCAACTCGTTCCACCTGCTGCCAAACTGGCTGGTGAACGCGCTGGTCACGCTGGATACTTTCCTGCTCGCCATGGCGATGGCGGCGCTTGGGCTGACAACCCACATCAGCGCGCTGAAAAAAGCCGGCGTGCGCCCACTGCTGATGGCGCTGGTATTATTCATCTGGCTGATTATTGGCGGTGCGGGTATTAATCTGGGCGTCTATCACCTGATGTCCTGATAAGAGAAATTTCCCCCATAACCCGCTATCATTGTCTGTTTCCCGGTAGCGGGTTTTGACAGGAGAGAAAGATGAAGTTTATTGGAGCGCACGTTAGCGCCTCGGGCGGGCTGGAAAACGCCGCCATTCGCGCCCACGAACTGGAAGCCACCGCTTTTGCCCTGTTCACCAAAAACCAGCGCCAGTGGCGGGCCGCGCCGCTCACCGAAGACGTTATCAGCAATTTCAAACGCGCCTGTGAGAAGTACAACTACGGCCCCGGCCAGATCCTGCCGCACGACAGCTATTTAATTAACCTCGGCCATCCGGTTGAGGACGCGCTGGAGAAATCCCGCGAAGCCTTTATCGACGAAATGCAGCGCTGCGAGCAGCTCGGCCTGACGCTGTTAAACTTCCACCCCGGAAGCCATCTCAAGCAAATCACCGAAGAGGAGTGTCTGGCGCGCATCTCCCGCTCGATAAACATCGCGCTGGAAAAAACCCAGGGCGTTACCGCCGTCATTGAGAATACGGCGGGCCAGGGAAGCAATCTGGGATTCCGCTTTGAACACCTTGCGGCCATTATCGACGGCGTTGAGGACAAATCCCGCGTCGGCGTGTGTATCGATACCTGCCACGCCTTTGCCGCCGGTTACGATTTGCGCACCGAAGAAGACTGCGAGAAAACCTTTGCTGACTTCGAGCGGATCGTCGGCTTCCAGTACCTGCGCGGAATGCACCTTAACGATGCCAAAAGCGAATTTGCCAGCCGCGTCGACCGCCACAACAGCCTTGGCGAAGGCAACATCGGCCACACGCCGTTTAGCTGGCTGATGCGCGACAGCCGTTTTGACGGCATCCCGCTGATCCTCGAAACCACCAACCCGGACATCTGGGCGGAAGAAATCGCCTGGCTGAAGGCGCAGCAGCACGAAGAAGCGATCGCCTGATCCCCTCCCTCGCAGCGCGGGGGAATGCTTCACCGCTCACAGTTTGAATAACAAAAATTTTACATAACGAATCATCGGGTTCATTTTTATCTCTTCAGTCAGTTAATCCGGAGATGAAATGAACCCGTCCTCAGCCCGCCCCCCGCTCTATCTGCTTGGCCTGATTGGCCGAGACATTCAGGGATCCGTTTCCCCACGGCTTCATGAGGCTCAGGCCCGCCGCCTTGGGCTGCGCTGTAGCTACGCGCTTGTTGACTTTGCCGAGCGCGGCTGGGATGAATCCAGGCTCCCGGAAGTATTAACCGCCATGCAAACCCTGGGCTATGCGGGCTGCAACGTCACGCATCCCTATAAGCAGGCGATCATGCCTTATCTCGATAGCCTTTCGCCCGAGGCCGAAGCGCTTGGTACGGTCAACACCGTGGTGTTTAAAGACGGCAGGCGGATTGGCTACAACACAGACTGCAGCGGCTTTTGCGGCAACTTCCAGCACTTTTTACGCGGCGCATCGACCGGCCAGGTGCTGCAGGTGGGCGCGGGTGGCGCAGGATTTGCCGTCGCGCACGGCATGCTGCAGCTCGGCACCGGCAGCCTGTGGATTTATGACCGGGACACCGAACGCAGCGAGGCGCTTGTGGCGAGGCTTGCCGGGCAGTTCGGCGCGGCGCGGGTGTCGCTTTGCCGCAACCCGGAGGCCGCATTGGTCAAGTGCGACGGGCTGGTGCAGGCGACGCCTGTTGGCATGCTCGGTCATCCCGGCATGCCCGTTGACCCGCAGCTTTTACATCCTGAGCAATGGCTTGCCGAGGTGATTTACGTACCGCTGGAAACGGAGCTGCTGCTGGCTGCCAAAGCACGCGGGTGCAGAACGATGAACGGCGGCGGCATGGTGGTGTTTCAGGCGGCGGGTGCCTTCGAGCACTTTACGGGCATTAAGCCCGACGCGCAGGCCATGCTGGAAGATTTTGCTGAACTGATGAAATAAGAGGGTTGCGGATGACGTTGCGCCATCCGCTATGATATTACGCCAGCTTCACCAGCCTTTCGCTGAGCTGGCCTTCCAGCCATTCGAGCGACGCGAATCCTGCCGCCGCGATTTCTGAAGCGGGCGACGCCTGATAGCTATCGTTAAAAATCTCCAGCGACCATGGGCCGCGATAGCCTTTGTCCACCAGCGTTCTGGCAAACTCCAGCACCGGCAAATCGCCCGTTCCGGGGAAGCTGCGGTAGTGACGGCTCCACTCCAGCACGTCGAGGTTTTTACGCGGAGCGTCCGCAAGCTGCACGAAAAAGATTTTCTCCAGCGGAATGTTTTCCAGCCGTAGCGCGTCGCCGAGCGCCAGCACGTGAAAGCTGTCCAACACCAGGCCCAGCGCCGGGCTATTGACGGCCTTAACCCGATCCCAGGCCTGCGCGTAGCGGTTGACGTGCCTGCCCCAGGCCAGCGCTTCATAACCAATTTTGATGTCATGACGCTGGGCAAGCTCCGCAATTCGGCTCAGGTCTGCAATCTGCTTTTCACGGTTTTCGCTGCTCTGCTCATCGACGTTGCTACAGAGCAGCAGCTGGCCGCAGCCAAGCTTGTGCATGGCCTCGAAGGTTCTGCGCGCCCGATCAAGGCTTGAGCGAATGTTATCTTCCGGCATGCCTTCATAATTTCGAAACGGCTGGTAAAGCATCACCTGTAGGCCAAGGCTTTTGGTAAGCCAGGCGATGTCGCTGACGTCGCCCTGATAGGCTTCAAGGTCCGGCTCGAAGATTTCGACGCCGGTGAAGCCCGCCCTGGCAATGACGTGTAGCTTTTCGGGCAGAGTGCCGGCAACACAAACGGTGGCTATTGAACGCTGCATATTTTCCTCGGGAGCAGTCTGGGCATGTACTAAGCATTGAACCACATGGTTCATTTAGCAACATTTGCGTAACTAATGAGGATGTAAGCGAGGCTTTCCAGAACTGGAAAGCAAAACGCCCCCGGCGAGAACCGGAGGCGTTTAAGGGAAAACTCAGGCTTTATGCGGCTTTGGCAGCCAGCTCGGTTTCCGGACGTTTCAGGAACGCGTAAGACAAACCTGCCAGTAGCGTACCCGCAACAATCGCAATCAGGTAACCCAGTACAGGAGTGATTGCGCCTGGGATCAGCAGTACGAACAGGCCGCCGTGCGGTGCCATCAGCTTAGCGCCAACCGCCATCGAGATAGCGCCCGTCACCGCGCCGCCTACGATACAGCAAGGCAGAACGCGCATTGGGTCACGCGCTGCGAACGGAATCGCCCCTTCGGTGATGAAGCACAGACCGAGCACCAGCGCCGCTTTGCCGCCTTCCTGCTGCGCTTTGTCGAACTTACGACGCGCAACCAGAGTCGCCAGGCCAAGCGCCAGCGGTGGAACCATGCCCGCCGCCATAATGGCCGCCATTGGGGCGTAGGTTTGCGTACTCAGCAGGCCAACGCCAAACGCGTATGCCGCTTTGTTCACCGGGCCGCCCATGTCGGTACACATCATGCCGCCGAGGATTGCGCCCAGCAGAACCGCGTTCGCGGTGCCCATGGTTTGCAGCCAGTGGGTGAGGCCTTCAAGGATTTTCGCAACCGGCGTACCGATCAGGTAAATCATCGCCAGACCAACGATCAGGCTGGAAATCAGCGGGATAATAAGGATAGGTTTCAGCGCTTCCATACTTGGCGGCAGCTTCAGCTTGGTGCTGATGGTCTTCGCCACGTAACCCGCAAGGAAACCGGCGATAATGCCGCCGATAAAGCCAGAACCGGTGCTAACCGCCAGCATACCGCCGATCAGGCCCGGAGTCAGACCTGGACGGTCCGCAATGGAGAATGCAATGTAGCCCGCCAGAACCGGCACCATCAGCGCGAAGGCTGAACCGCCGCCAATCTGCATCAGCGCCGCAGCAAGCGTGCCCGGCACCTTAAAGGCTTCGATACCAAATGCGAAGGAAAGCGCGATACACAGGCCGCCCGCAACCACCATCGGCAGCATGTAGGAAACGCCGGTCAGCAGGTGACGGTAAGCGCCAGCGCCCTCTTTTTTACCCTCTTTTGCAGACGCAGCGCTTTGGCCGGTCGCTTCGTAAGGCTTAGCTTCAGCAACGGCTTTATCCAGCTCCTGCGCGGTTTTCTTCAGCGCCAGACCGGTAGAGGTGCGGTACATCGGCTTACCGGCAAACTTCGCCAGGTCCACTTCGATGTCGGCCGCTACGATAACCAGATCCGCTTGGGCAACTTCTTCAGGCGTGATGGCATTGCCTGCACCGACGGAGCCGCGCGTTTCAACCTTCACCCACCAGCCGCGTTTTTTCGCTTCGGTTTCAATGGCTTCAGCAGCCATAAAGGTGTGCGCTACGCCGGTTGGGCAAGCGGTGACCGCAACGATACGTTTCGGGCCTTTAGCAGCCGCAGCCGGTGCCGCAACGACCGCTGGCGCGGTGTACGGTTTGGCTTTGGCTTTTGCTTCGCTTAAGAACAGCTCAGGGTGCAGCACCGCACGGTCGATATCACCGAGATAAACGTTTTTGCCGTTCAGCGCGGTATCCGCAGGAATGGCGTTACCCACGACGATCGCCAGTTCGGCTTCGTTAGGGTTGTCGATAATCGTCAGATGCGCTTTTTGAGCCGCGGAACCCAGCAGGGTTTTCGCGAGGTACGCGCGCGCCTGGCCAAGCGTAGGATCGATAATCAGCAGCGTTTTCATTGTTCCTCTCCTGCTGTTAGTTAAACGGTTTCAGGTCGACACGGGCCATCATGGCGGCCAGCTGCGTGCGATCCGTGATACCAACGTTGCTCTGGCTCACCGCCAGTGCGGCTACGGCCGTTGCCAGGCGCAGGGTGTGCTCGCTGGATTCACGCATTAACAGGCCGTAAATCAGGCCGCCAACCATGGAATCCCCGGCACCAACGGTGCTGACAACTTCACAAGCCGGTGGCTTAGCAATCCATTCGCCCGAAGCGTTAACCCACAGCGCGCCTTCGGCACCCAGCGAGATAACGACGTGTGCGATGCCCTGCTCGCGTAACGCGTGCGCGGCTTCAATGATGTCTTTCATGTCGGGCAGTTTACGACCGGCCCAGATTTCCAGCTCGCGGCGGTTAGGCTTCACCAGCCACGGCGCGGCTTTCAGACCTGCTACCAGCGCCTCGCGGCTGCTGTCGAAGATAATGCACGGACACTGGCTGCGCAGGCGCGTCATCCAGTCGGTGAAGGCTTCGGGCGTAACGCCAGCAGGCAGGCTGCCGCTCACGCAGACCATATCGAACTGGCCAAGCCAGCTCAGGGAATCGGCAACAAAGCGCTCCCAGTCTGACGGCGTTACTTCAAAGCCGGAGAAGTTGAGGTCGGTCACTTCACCGTCTTTTTCGGTCAGCTTAACGTTGATGCGGGTACGGCCCTGCACCACCTGGAAACGGTTAGCAATGCCCAGCTCGCTGAACAGCTGCTGGAAACCGTCCTGGTTGTCTTTACCGAGGAAGCCGCCAACGGTGACGTCGATGCCTAAATCTTTGAGCACTTTGGCAACGTTAATGCCTTTACCCGCGGCGTGCAGACCGGTGGTGCGCACCAGGTTCACTTCGCCACGTTCGATTTCCGGGGTATAACCCACGAGGTCATAGGCCGGGTTCAGGGTGATGGTTGCTACGCGTCTGGTCATGCTGCCCCCTCGCCCAGACCGGCAGCGATGGCATCGCCGATGGCCTGCAATGCCTGTGGTGCGTCATCGCCCTGAGCGGTAAAGCGCAGGCGGTGACCTTTTTTCACGCCCAGCGCGACCACTTTCATCAGGCTGCGCCCGTTGGCCGGTTTGCCGGAGCCGTCGAGGTTGGTGACGGTGATCTCGCTTGTGAACTGTTTGATGGTGTTAACCAGAACGGTGCCCGGACGCGCGTGCAGGCCGTGCTCGTTGCGAATGGTGAACTCTTCGGTCAGCAGATTTTCAGCCGGCAGCTCGTCGCTGGTCAGCAGCGTCAGCAAAGTTGGGGCATCGGCTTTCAGCAGATGTTCGGCTTTGTTGTTGATAAGCATATCGCTCAGGCGATTAAGCACCTGCAGCGGCTGGTCGTCGGCGACGGCCACGGTCATCAGCAGGGAAACCGGCTCGCCTTCGGTTTCAAAGGTTGCTGCCGGACGGCTGATAGCCACCGCGCTGGCAAGGTTGCCTTCGGTGCTGTCGTTCAGCCAGATGCCCTGCCCGAGGTACAGCGGTTTGCTGGAGATAACCTGGCTTACGAAAGCAGCGTCAGCCGCGCCCGCCTGCTTGATGCGGCCAGCGTTCAGCGCCTGCAGCGTCATCAGGTCGTTTGCGGTCACGTCCAGCGCTAAAAGGGAGTTGTCGAACAGCAGCGCGGAGCTTTGCTTTTCGCCCATCAGCAGTGCGCGAAGCTCTTCGGCGGTGGTGGCAGTTTTAAGCTGCTCGGCAACCGCGTCATCGCTCAGCACGTGCGTCAGCTGACGCAGCAGGCCGAGGTGTTCGTCGGAGCTTGCCGCAATGCCGATGGCGACGTAGGCTTTCTGGCCTTCAGCCCATTCCACGCCCTGCGGGAACTGGTAAACCTGAACGCCGGTTTTCAGCACCAGATCGCGGGTATCGGTGGTGCCGTGTGGAATGGCGATGCCATTGCCGAGGTAGGTTGCGGTTTGCTGCTCGCGTGCGAGCATGCCGTCTACATAGCCTTCGCTAACGTTGCCCGCCTGCGTGAGCGCAGCGGCAACCTGGCGGATAGCCTCTTCTTTGTTCCCGGCGCTTTGGCCGGGATGAATATCCTGAACAGACAACTGAAACATGGTTCCCTCTCCTGCTGAATTGAAACGATTCAGCTAATGTGAGAAAAAAAGCGTCACCCCACTCCTGTTTGAAAATAAGACGACGCTGAAACGTTTCAAGTAGTGTGGATATTTTCAACATTACTGGCAAGATCTGCGTGTCGAAATTTAGAGATTACGCACATTTTCCTTAAATCTTTCGCCAATAGCTGAACAGCACGGAATGACTATCAGCAAGACTTCAGCATTCGCTATGAGCGATGTGGAACACCGTTTTGACTTTTCGTGTTGCGTTTGATTTTAACGACTGTTTATTTGCCGCTAAGGCGCGTAAACTCCGCGCGTTCCCTATCAAACGATCCTTATCTCATGCAAAACACCCCAGTTGCCGCGGGCCGTAAGCCACTTGATCTGACGTCTTCCGCCTTTTTGATTGTAGCTTTTTTAACCGGTATTGCTGGTGCCCTGCAAACTCCGACGCTAAGCCTGTTTTTGAGCGAGGAGGTCCACGTCCGTCCGGCGATGGTTGGCTTCTTCTTCACCGGCAGCGCCGTTATCGGCATTTTGGTCAGCCAGTTTCTGGCCGGGCGTTCGGATCGCAAAGGCGATCGCAAATCGCTGATTTTCGTCTGCTGCCTTCTGGGTGCCCTGGCGTGCGTGCTGTTTGCCTGGAACCGTAACTATTTTGTCCTGCTTTTTGTGGGCGTCTTCTTAAGCAGCTTCGGCTCGACCGCCAACCCGCAGATGTTCGCCCTTGCCCGCGAACACGCCGACCGCACGGGCCGCGAAGCCGTCATGTTCAGTTCGATACTGCGCGCGCAGGTGTCGCTGGCCTGGGTTATCGGCCCGCCAATCGCCTATGCGCTCGCTCTTGGCTTCGGCTTCACCACCATGTATCTCAGCGCCGCCTTCGCGTTTGTCGTCTGTAGCCTGATGGTCTGGCTGTTCCTGCCCTCGATGCGCAAAGAGCCGCTTGCCACAACCGCTAAGCTTGAAGCGCCGCGCCGCAACCGCCGTGATGCACTGCTGCTGTTTGTCGCCTGCACCATGATGTGGGGCTGCAACAGCCTGTACATCATCAATATGCCGCTTTACATCATTCATGAGCTGCATCTGCCCGAGAAGCTGGCTGGCGTGATGATGGGCACCGCCGCTGGGCTGGAAATTCCAACCATGCTGATTGCGGGCTATTACGCCAAACGTTTTGGGAAGCGCTTCCTGATGCGTATCGCGCTGGTCGCGGGGCTGCTGTTCTACGTCGGCATGCTGACGCTGCATAACGAATACATGCTGCTTGGCCTACAGCTGCTGAACGCAATATTTATCGGGATTCTAGCGGGGATTGGGATGCTGTACTTCCAGGATCTGATGCCGGGCCAGGCGGGTGCGGCCACAACCTTGTACACCAATACAACCCGAGTGGGCTGGATCATCGCCGGTTCACTGGCGGGCGTGGTGGCTGAAATCTGGAACTATCACACCGTCTTCTTTATTGCGCTGGCCATGATTGTCGTTACGGCCTGGTGCATGCTGCGCATTAAGGACGTTTAGGGGGCGGTCGCCGCCTCAAGATAAATCAGATACGCCATCGCCTGCTGCCGCGTGGTGCCACACATCTCGCGGCTGGCCTGCAGGCTGGCGCAAACCTTCGGCCGCAGAGGCGAAGTGAATATCTTGCACATCAGGTTGTCGGCAAGCTGAACGCAGCGGGTATTGGCGGGCTTGCCGTTGGGCATGCCGGGTATCGGACTTGATATAGAAGGTGCGGTACAGCAGGCGCCGCAGTCAGGACGACAGTCCATCAGCAATACTCCGGTGGGCTGGCTAATGGGCGGACTGTATCAGTCCCGCACGGGCTTTACTATGCTATTTATACTTTGTCGCAAAGCTTGTCGCACGGGCGATGAATTCCGCTTGCCTGAAGTGCACCTCGCGAGTAATTTGTCGCAATATTTTCGCTCCTCAAATTTCACAGGAAACATCGATGGCAAGAGCTAACGAAATCAAAAAAGGTATGGTACTGAATTACAACGGCAAGCTGCTGATTGTGAAAGATATCGATATCCAGGCCCCAAGCGCACGCGGCGCGGCAACCCTTTACAAAATGCGTTTTTCTGACGTTCGCACCGGCCAGAAAGTCGAAGAGCGCTTTAAGGGCGACGATATCGTCGACACCATTACCCTGACCCGCCGTTTCGTTGACTTCTCCTATATCGATGGCAACGAATACGTGTTCATGGATAAAGAAGATTACACCCCGTATATCTTTACCAAAGACCAGATCGAAGACGAGCTGCAGTTCATCCCGGAAGGCGGCATGCCGGACATGCAGGTTCTGACCTGGGACGGCCAGCTGCTGGCGCTCGAACTGCCGCAGACGGTAGACCTGGAAATCGTTGAAACCGCGCCCGGCATTAAAGGTGCTTCAGCAAGCTCCCGCACCAAGCCTGCCACCATGTCCACCGGCCTTGTTATTCAGGTGCCGGAATATATGGTGACCGGTGAGAAAATCCGCATTCATATCGCCGAAAAGCGCTCTATGGGCCGCGCAGACTAAGAAAACAAAAAACCCGCCTCGGCGGGTTTTTTTTAGTGCTTTACGCTTACTTCAGCAAATCCGGGAACATCGTCTGCTTCAGCGCCAGCTCAACGCCGCGCACTTCCGCCAGGCCTTTCAGGCGGCCAATCGCCGAGTAGCCAGGGTTGGTTTTCTTGTGCAGATCGTCCAGCATCTGATGGCCGTGGTCCGGACGCATCGGGATTGGACGCTCGTCACCGCTCGCCTTGCGGCGCTGCTCTTCGGTCAGAATCGCTTTTACCACGGAAACCATGTCGACGTCGCCCTGCAGGTGCGCGCCTTCGTGGAAGGTTTTCGGGTTGCCTTCGCGGCAGGTTGCGCGCAGGTGGGTGAAGTGAATACGGTCGCCAAAGGTTTCGATCATCCGCACCAGGTCGTTATCGGCGCGCACGCCGTATGAGCCGGTACACATGGTGAAGCCGTTGTTGATGCTGTCGACGGTTTCTTTCAGCCACTGCATATCTTCAATGGTAGAAACGATACGCGGCAGGCCGAGGATCGGACGCGGCGGATCGTCCGGGTGAACCGCAAGGCGAACGCCGACTTCTTCCGCCACCGCCACGATGGCGCGCAGGAAATAAGCCATGTTTTCGCGCAGCTGCTCTTTGTTAATGCCGTCGTATTCAGCAAGGCGCGCGCGGAACTGGTCCAGCGTGTAGCCTTCTTCCGCGCCCGGCAGGCCGGCGATGATGTTGCGCGTCAGCTTTTCAATTTCCGCCGGGGACATATTCTGGAAGTAGGTTTGCGCCTGGCGCTGCTCTTCTTCGCTGTAGTCCGCCTGGGCGCCAGGGCGCTTCAGGATATGCAGTTCAAAGGCCGCGAAGGCAATCTGGTCGAAGCGCAAGGCTTTAGAGCCGTCCGGCAGTTCGTATTCCAGGTCGGTACGCGTCCAGTCGAGGATCGGCATAAAGTTGTAGCACACGGTGTCGATGCCGCATTCCGCCAGGTTACGGATGCTCTGCTGGTAGTTAGCGATGTGCTTGTCGTAGTCGCCGGTGTGCGTTTTGATTTCTTCATGCACCGGAATACTTTCGACAACCGACCAGGTTAGCCCTTTTGCCGCAAGCTCGGCCTGACGCTGTTTAATTTCAGCTACCGGCCACACTTCCCCGTTCGGGATGTGATGCAAAGCGGTTACCACACCGGTTGCGCCCGCCTGGCGCACGTCGTCCAGTGATACAGGGTCTTTCGGGCCATACCAACGCCAGGTTTGTTCCATTACCAATTCCTCATTAATAAGTTGTCATACCAATTCTATGTTATTGCATTGACGACTACCATACCGCAAACCCGGCAACGATCAATTTTACCCGCAAAATTGGTTGATCCAGCTCACATTAAAACGATAAAGCCAGCACACCAATTCTCTTTGCTGTCATATAACTTTAGACTGCGGTTGTTATCATTACGTTAATCAGGATTTGCATTTTATGAATACAATTGCTTCAGTCACGTTGCCGGACGGCGTTCAACTGCCGCGTTACGACCGCAGCGCGTTACAAACGCGCATTGTCCACTTTGGCTTCGGCGCCTTCCACCGGGCGCATCAGGCGCTGCTGACTGACCGGGTGCTCAACGCGCTTGGCGGCGACTGGGGTATCTGTGAAATCAGCCTGTTTAGCGGCGATAAGCTGATGAGCGCGCTGCGCGATCAGGATCATCTGTATACCGTGCTGGAAAAAGGGCGGGATGGAAATCAGGCTATCGTCATCGGCGCGGTTAAAGAGTGTCTGAACGCCAGGCTCGACGGGATGGACGCGATCATCGAGAAGTTCTGCGAGCCGCAGGTCGCCATCGTGTCGCTGACGGTCACCGAGAAAGGCTACTGCATCGATCCCGCTACCGGCAGGCTTGACGCGTCCAACGAACGGATCGTTCACGATCTTGAAAACCCGGCCGAGCCGCATTCGGTGCCCGGCATTTTAGTCGAGGCCTTAAACCGCCGCCGCGAACGCGGGCTACGCCCTTTCACCGTGCTTTCCTGCGATAACATTCCTGATAACGGCCACGTCGTGCGCAATGCGGCGATCGGCATGGCGGAAAAGCGCAGCCAGGAGCTGGCCGACTGGGTGCGCGAGCACGTGACGTTCCCAAGCACGATGGTTGACCGTATCGTGCCCGCCGCCACGCCTGAATCCCTGCAGGAAATCACTGACGTTATGGGCGTTGAAGATCCGTGCGCGATTTCAGGCGAGCCGTTTATTCAGTGGGTGATTGAAGATAACTTTGTTGCGGGCCGTCCGCAGTGGGAGGTCGCGGGCGTCGAAATGGTCGATGACGTGATGCCCTGGGAGCAAATGAAGCTGCGCATGCTCAACGGCAGCCACTCGTTCCTTGCCTGGCTTGGCTATCTGGCGGGCTATCAGCATATTAATGACTGCATGGCCGACGAGAATTTTTACCGCGCCGCCCACCGGCTTATGATGCAGGAACAGGCCCCGACCCTGCGCGTTACGGGCGTCGATTTGCGGCAGTATGCGCACAATCTTCTTGAGCGCTTCAGCAATCCGGCGCTACAGCATCGTACCTGGCAAATCGCCATGGACGGCAGTCAGAAGCTGCCGCAGCGGATGCTGGAAAGCGTGCGCTGGCACCTCCAGCAGGACGACGAGTGGCCTTGTCTGGCGCTGGGCGTTGCCGCGTGGATGCGCTATGTCAGCGGCGTTGACGACGCGGGACAGGCAATAGATATCCGCGATCCGCTGTCCGTGAAAATCAAAGGTCTGGTGGACGGCAGCGCTGAAGACGAGCGCGTTGCCGCCCTGCTTACCCTGACGGAAATCTTCGGCAGCGATCTGCCGGCCGACGAGCGATTTGTTAATAACGTCAGCGCGGCCTGGCAGCAGCTGGCCGCCAACGGTGCCCGTCAGGCGGTCGCCAGCCTCGTGAGTGAATAAATCAGTTACCCGCGCGCGGATTTTTTTAACGAAGTCCGCGCCGGGGCTTCTTTTTTTGCTTAATGTTGTTCAGGATAGCCATCGGCTTATATAAGCGTGAATGATATTTCCGGAGCGACTGTGACCAAAACCAACCTGATTACCGGCTTTCTTGGCAGCGGAAAAACCACCACTATCCTGCATCTGCTGGCGAATAAACCCTGCGATGAGAAGTGGGCGGTTCTGGTGAATGAGTTTGGCGAAGTGGGGATTGATGGTGCCCTGCTTGCCGACGGCGGCGCGCTGCTCAAGGAGATCCCCGGCGGCTGCATGTGCTGCGTGAATGGTTTACCGATGCAGGTCGGGCTAAATACGCTGCTGCGCCAGGGAAAGCCAGACCGTCTGCTTATCGAACCCACAGGCTTAGGCCACCCGAAACAAATCCTCGATATGCTTACCGCCGAAGTTTACCAGCCGTGGATTGACCTGCGGGCCACGCTTTGCCTGCTCGATCCGCGCTCGCTGTTAGACGATCGCGCCGTGAACAACGACAACTTCCGCGATCAGCTTGCTAGCGCGGATATCATCGTCGCTAATAAAAATGACCGCTCTACCGATGAAAGCCGCCGGGCCCTGGCCGAATGGCAGCAGTCGAACGCCGACGGGCGCGACGTGGTGCTGGCGGAAAATGGCCAAATTGACGTCAGCCTGCTGGATCTCCCGCGTCAAAACCTTCGCGAACTCCCGAGCAGCGCCGAACACAGCCATACGCACGAGGCCAACCGTGGTCTTGCCGCGCTTAGCTTACCGGGCCACCAGCGCTGGAGACGCAGCATAAACAGCGGCCAGGGTTACGTGGCCTGCGGCTGGATTTTTGATGCAGAGACGGTTTTTGATACGGTTGGCATTCTGGAGTGGGCCCGCCTCGCGCCGGTTAGCCGGGTAAAAGGCGTGTTGCGCATTGCGGAAGGCCTGGTGCGCATCAACCGCCAGGGCGACGATCTGCATATCGAAACGCAAGGCGTGGCACCACCCGACAGTCGTATCGAATTGATTAATAGCGAAGAGACGGACTGGAACAGCTTGCAAAGCGCTCTGTTGAGGCTACGTTTAAGTTTGTAAGACTACCCTCACCGACTTGTTAAAAGATATCGAAAATCTGCATGATGAAAATTCGCTTACCGCTGATTCTGTTACTGAACGCCCTTGGCCTGGCGCTTTTCTTTAGCTGGTACCTGCCTGAAAACCATGGCTTTTGGTTCTCAATCGACTCCAGTATTTTCCATTTTTTTAACGAAGAGCTGGTGAAGAGCCACACCTTCCTGGTTCTGGTTGCCGTGACGAATAACCGTATCTTTGACGGCATTTCCCTGCTGGCAATGGGCGCGCTGTTTTCCTGGTTCTGGTGGCACGAAACGCCTGCGGGGCGACGCCGCCTCGTGATTATGGGCGTCGTTATGCTGCTTACGGCAGTGGTGATAAACCAGCTGGGCCATTTGATTCCGGTTTCTCACGTCAGCCCGACGCTTTATTTCACCGATATTCATCGCGTGAGCGAGCTGCTGCATTTCCCAACCAAGGATGCATCGAAAGATAGTTTCCCTGGGGATCATGGCCTGATGCTGATTATTTTCACCGGCTTTATGCTGCGTTATTTTGGCAAATCCGCCTTCTTTATTGCGGTAATTATCTTCCTGATATTTGCCATGCCGCGCATCGTCATTGGCGCACACTGGTTTACCGATGTGTTTGTAGGGTCACTTTCTATCGCCCTGGTGGGCCTGCCGTGGGTGCTATTAACCCCACTCAGCGACTGGTTAATTAATAGCCTAAATCGCGCCATTCCCGGTAAACACAGAACAGTCTCTTAACATTAAATAAACATTGCCTAGCGCAAATTATCAGGGATCCCGAAAAGATCCCTGATTCATTTTTAATCACCACAATATATCGCCTGTTATTTGCACAGTAATATTTCCTAGATTTATGAATAACCTGCGCAGATTTCCAGCGCCCTTGGTTAACATACGAGCAAATTTACTTTTGTACTTTTAACATCACAAATTCTTATAAAAAAATGGTCAAAAAGCCTCGCCATGCCAGTGGTGATAGGGTAACCTCAGATACGTTTTGTGCTGCTAACCCAAATCATTTGCGATGTGAATAAATTTGTGCGTCATACCACACTTCTGTTCAAGGGGAATTGAATCGCTGCACATAGGTAATTAGTCTCGTCACGTTGGTAATTTTGTATAACGATTCGCATCGTTAAGGACATCAAGGGAAAATAAACAAAATGGTCAAATCTCAGCCTATTTTGAGATATATCTTGCGGGCAATTCCCGCTGTTGCTGTGGCAGTAATGCTTTCAGCATGTAGTTCGACTAACACCGCAAATATGCATTCTGAGACGCATGCAGTCGGCAATAAAGACAGTTTTTTACTGCAAGCCTCTCAGGATGAATTCGAAGAAATGGTCCGTAATGTAGATGTGAAATCACGTCTCATGGATCAATATGCTAGCTGGAAAGGCGTGCGTTACCGCCTTGGCGGTAGCACTAAAAAAGGCATCGATTGTTCTGCATTCGTGCAAACAACCTTCCGCGAACAGTTCGGAATGGATTTGCCTCGCTCTACCTATGAACAACAGGAAATGGGTAAATCCGTTTCACGCAGCAAGCTGCGCACCGGTGATTTAGTACTGTTCCGCGCCGGTTCTACGGGTCGTCACGTTGGCATCTATATTGGTAATAACCAGTTCGTGCATGCCTCTACCAGCAGTGGCGTAACGATTTCCAATATGGATGAACCGTACTGGAATAAGCGCTACAACGAAGCACGACGCGTATTAAGCCGCAGTTAATTCTCCTTACCGGTCGTTAATTCCCTTGGCGACCCTGACGAGACAAAATCCCAGAAACGCTGCCCCGGTAGCGTTTTTTTGTTGAGCAATCCGCCCCAAATCATTACCTTATGCCCAGCCATACACATTCATGAAAACTATAATTTACCGATGAAACTGTATGACGACGCCCCGGCATTTGCGTTATAGTCCAAAAAAACACAAATAAAGTCGTCCTCTCTTGCGCCAGCAGGAACCATTAGCCATGCCTTCAACGAAAATTTTTGCGCGCTATTTTTCCACCCCGAAGCAAATTGCTTCCTTCAGCATTTTGATTGGCCTGGCGGCGGCCCTGCTGCTCGGCGGCATTACCAGCCTGATGCTGCACCACAAGCGCGAAAACGGCTATAACGTTCTGACAGAAGACATTCACCGCTATTTAAACACTTTCTTCCACGACCTTAACGCGACCGCTAACAGCATCCAGCCTTTGACCGCTGCCGACTGCCACCTTGTTACCGGCGAACTGACCTCGCGTGCGGCATTTAACGTTAACGTCCGCGCCTTTGTCCTGGTTCGCAACGGTGAAGCCTACTGCTCATCCGCAACCGGTGCGATGAGCATGGCGATGAGCGACCTGGTGCCCGGCGTCGATCTCAATAAAAACGTCGAGCTTGCGATCATGACCGGCACGCCGATGATGCCCGGCAAGCCAACCATCGCCGCGTGGTTCAAGAACCCGGTGGTAGATGCCCGTGGGATTTTCACCACGCTCAACGTCAACTTAACGCCCTATCTGCTGTTTACCGCGCGCCAGGGCGATGTGCTTTCCATGGCGATTGTGGTCGGCGATAAAGCGCTTACCACCTATTCCCCGGAAGTCGTCAGCGTCAGCGACCTGCCGCCTCACCCTACCCGCACGGCGGCGCTGACCGATTACCCGATTAAGATTTACCTCTACGGCAAGCGGTGGCCGCTTGAGGATATTCAGCTGTCCATTCTGGCGGGCTTAATTTTTGGTTTAATAAGCGGCGTGCTGTGCAGCTATTTTCTTTCCGTCCGCATGCGGCCCGGAAAAGAGATCCTCAACGGCATTAAGCGCGGCCAGTTTTATGTGGTTTATCAACCGGTGGTTGACGCGCAGAATCTGCAAATGCAGGGCGTTGAGGCGCTCATGCGCTGGGAACATCCGACCGTTGGCATGATCCCGCCGGACGCCTTTATCGCTTTTGCCGAGGCGCAGCAGCAAATCGTTCCGTTAACGCAGCATCTGTTTGCCCTTATCGCCAGGGACGCTGTGCGGCTCCAGGAAGTGCTGCCACCCGGCGCGAAGCTTGGCGTCAACCTTGCGCCGAGCCACCTACACGCCCCGTCGTTTAAAGAGGATATCCTCGCGTTTGCCGCCTCGCTGCCTGCGCATCATTTCCAGATCGTGTTTGAAATTACCGAGCGCGACATGATCAAAGAAAAAGAGGCGATGAGCCTGTTCACCTGGCTGCACGAGCAGGGCTTTGAGATCGCCATCGATGATTTTGGCACCGGGCACAGCGCGCTTATCTACCTGGAACGCTTTACGCTGGACTATCTGAAAATTGACCGTGGCTTCGTGATTTCCATCGGCATGGAAACCGTCACCGCGCCGGTGCTTGACGCCGTGTTGACCCTGGCAAAACGCCTGAATATGGCAACGGTTGCAGAAGGCGTTGAAACGCGCGAGCAGGCCAAATGGCTTATCGAGCGCGGGGTAAACTTTTTGCAGGGCTACTATTTCAGCCGTCCATTGACGCTTGCCCAGCTTTTAAGCTGGAATCCGTCGCAAAATAGCCATAATGATCTGAAAGACGTCCATTAATTTCACAATCGCCGCCGTCTAACTTATGATTTACCATCATAGTGTTATCAAGCGGCGGGTTGATGACGGTTTTCGTTTCGGGATTGAAGCGATCGAGTTTTCCCGCCTTCAACAAGGACCGACCCGAACGATGTTAATGCGCGCCCTAATGCTGCTTTGCCTTAGCCTGTTTGCCGCCGCAAGCCAGGCGGAAAACATCAAAGAAAGCTACTCCTTTGCGGTCCTTGGAGAGCCGAAATACGCCATCAACTTCACCCAGTTCGATTACGTTAATCCTGCCGCGCCCAAGGGCGGAAACATTACGCTTTCCGCCATCGGTACCTTTGATAACTTCAACCGTTACGCGCTGCGCGGTAATCCGGGCGTGCGCACCGAAACCCTTTATGATTCGCTTTTCACCACCTCCGACGACGAACCGGGCAGCTATTATCCGCTGGTAGGCGAAATGGCGCGCTACCCTGAAAACTTTGCCTGGGCAGAAATAGAAATTAATCCGCGCGCGCGTTTTCACGACGGTACCCCAATTACCGCCAACGACGTTGCTTTCACCTTTAATAAGTTTATGACCGAGGGCGTGCCGCAGTTTCGCCTGATCTACAAAGGCGCTAGCGTCAAGGCTATCGCGCCGCTCACGGTGCGCATCGAGCTGGCGCAGCCCAGCAAGGAACGGATGCTCGGGCTGTTTTCACTGCCGGTTTTCCCGCAGAAGTTCTGGAAAGATCATAAACTCAGCGAGCCGCTCTCAGCGCCGCCGCTCGCCAGCGGGCCGTACAAAATCACCGCCTGGCGCATGGGCCAGTACATTACCTATTCACGCGTGCGCGATTACTGGGCCGCTAACCTGCCGGTAAACCGCGGGCGCTGGAACTTCGATTCCATTCGCTACGACTACTATCTCGATGACAACGTGGCCTTTGAAGCCTTCAAGGCCGGCGCCTTTGATTTCCGTGCCGAAAGCTCGGCAAAAAACTGGGCGACGCGCTACGTCGGCAAAAATTTTGCCAATCACTTTATCGTTAAAGAAGAGCTGAAAAACGATGCGGCGCAGGACGCGCGCTGGCTGGCGTTTAACATCCAGCGGCCGATCTTTGCCGACCGCAAGGTTCGCGAGGCGGTAGGCCTGGCGTTTGATTTTGAGTGGATGAACAAAGCGCTGTTTTACGGAGCCTACAGCCGCGCAAACAGCTACTTCCAGAATACCGAGTACGCGGCGCGTAACTACCCCGATGCGGACGAGCTGACCCTGCTCGCCCCGCTGAAAAAAGATCTGCCGCCGGAGGTGTTTACCACCATCTATAACCCGCCCAAATCGGACGCTCGCGGTTTTGACCGGGGCAATCTGTTAAAAGCGCTCGCCCTGCTCAAAGAAGCGGGATGGGAGCTGAAGAACCAGAAGCTGATTAACGTCAAAACCGGCAGGCCGTTTACTTTCGAACTGCTGATCGGCACGACCGGTAATATCCAGTGGGTGCTGCCCTTCCAGCACAACCTGGAGCGCCTCGGCATCAATATGCAAATCCGCCAGGTGGACAACTCGCAGCTCACCAATCGCCTGCGCAACCGCGACTACGACATGATGCCAACGCTCTACAGCGCGATGCCCTATCCGAGCACCGACGTGCAGATTGCCTGGGCCTCGGAATACGTTGACTCCACCTACAACGCACCGGGCGTTAAAAGCCCGGTGATTGATAATCTGGTCAATCAGATAGTCGCCAACCAGGGCAATAAGCAGAAGCTGCTGCCGCTGGGCCGGGCGCTGGATCGCGTGCTGACATGGAATTACTACATGATCCCAATGTGGTACATGACGGCAGACCGCTACGCCTGGTGGAACAAATTCTCCAAGCCCGCGATTCGTCCGTTGTACACCTCCGGTTTTGATACCTGGTGGTATGACGTTAACAAGGCCGCGCAGCTGCCTGCGCAGCGCCGCTAAGGGGATCTCGTGGGAAGCTATCTGCTCAGGCGTTTATTGCTTATCGTCCCGACCCTTTGGGCGATCATCACCATCAACTTTTTTATCGTGCAAATCGCCCCCGGCGGCCCGGTTGACCAGGCGATTGCCAATATTCAGTTTGGGCACGGCTCGGGCATACCCGGCGTCAGCGCGGACAGCATGGGCAGCGGTCACGCCCGGCTGGGGGTCAGCAACGGCACGGATAACCAGTATCGCGGCGCGCGCGGGCTGGACCCGGAGGTTATAGCGGAAATCACCCACCGCTACGGCTTTGACAAACCCCTGCACGAACGCTATTTCAAAATGCTCTGGGATTACGTGCGCTTTGACTTCGGCAACAGCCTGTTCCGCAGCGCCTCGGTGCTGCATCTGATCAAAGAAAGCCTGCCGGTCTCCATCTCGCTTGGCCTGTGGAGCACATTAATCATCTACGTGGTGTCTATCCCGCTCGGCATCCGCAAGGCGGTTAGCAACGGCAGCAGTTTTGATATCTGGAGCAGCACCTTTATCATCGTCGGCTACGCCATTCCGGCCTTCCTGTTCGCGATACTGCTGATCGTGCTGTTTGCCGGCGGCAGCTACCTGGACTGGTTCCCGCTGCGCGGGCTGGTTTCCACCAACTTCGATACCCTGCCGTGGTACGGGAAAATCACCGACTATCTCTGGCACATCACGCTGCCGGTTCTTGCAACCGTCGTTGGCGGGTTTGCGACGCTGACCATGCTGACCAAAAATTCGTTTCTGGATGAAATCCGCAAGCAGTACGTGGTGACCGCGCGGGCCAAGGGGCTGGACGAGAAAAAAATTCTTTACCGCCACGTGTTCCGCAACGCCATGCTGCTGGTCATCGCCGGGTTTCCGGCCACCTTTATCAGCATGTTCTTCACGGGTTCGGTGCTTATCGAAGTCATCTTCTCCCTGAACGGGCTTGGCCTGCTGGGCTACGACTCGACGATTTCCCGCGACTACCCGGTGATGTTCGGCACGCTGTATATCTTTACGCTGATTGGCCTGCTGCTGAATATCCTCAGCGATATCACCTACACCTTTGTTGACCCACGTATCGATTTTGAGGGGCGAGGATGAGCCGTTTAAGCCCGATGAACCAGGCCCGCTGGGCGCGGTTTCGTCACAACCGACGCGGCTACTGGTCGCTGTGGATTTTTGCCGTTTTATTCGCACTCAGTCTGTGTTCCGAATTGGTCGCCAACGACCGCCCGCTGGTGGTGCACTATCAGGACCGCCTCTACTTCCCGGTGTTATTCAACTACAGCGAAAGCGACTTTGGCGGGCCGCTCGCCACCGCCGCAGACTACCAGGACCCGTGGCTTGCCGGGCATCTAAGCCGCGACGGCTGGACTTTGTGGGCACCGATCCGCTTTGGGGATAACGCCATTAATTACGCCACCAGCGTCCCCTTCCCTTCTCCGCCGAGCAGCCAGAACTGGCTGGGCACCGACGCCAACGGCGGCGACGTGCTGGCCCGCCTGCTTTACGGCACGCGCATTTCGATTCTTTTTGGGCTGATGCTGACGCTGTTTTCAAGCGTGATAGGCATTCTGGCGGGCGCGGCCCAGGGCTATTACGGCGGCAAAATCGACCTCTGGGGGCAGCGTTTTATCGAAGTGTGGTCCGGCATGCCGACCCTGTTCCTGATTATCCTGCTTTCAAGCGTCGTGCAGCCCAACTTCTGGTGGCTGCTGGGCATCACCGTGCTGTTCGGCTGGATGAGCCTGGTGAGCGTGGTGCGCGCGGAGTTTCTACGGACGCGCAACTTCGACTACATCCGCGCCGCGCAGGCGATGGGCGTCGGCGACTGGGCCATTATGACCCGCCACATGCTGCCCAACGCCATGGTCGCCACGCTGACGTTTCTGCCGTTCATTCTCTGTGGGTCGATAACCACGCTCACCTCGCTGGATTTCCTCGGCTTCGGCCTGCCGCTGGGGTCGCCTTCGCTGGGTGAACTTCTGCTACAGGGTAAAAACAATCTTCAGGCACCGTGGCTGGGCATTACCGCCTTTGTGTATCTGGCGATTCTTTTAACCCTGTTAATTTTTATTGGCGAAGCGGTGCGCGACGCCTTCGATCCGAGTAAGGCGCACTGAGATGACGACTCCGCTACTCTCCATAAATAATCTGTCCGTCGCTTTTCGCCAGGGCGAGGTCACCCGCCAGGTGGTTGACGGCCTGTCGCTAAAAATTGAGGCCGGGGAAACGCTCGCCCTGGTCGGTGAGTCAGGCTCCGGAAAGAGCGTGACGGCGCTGTCGGTGCTGCGCCTGCTCCCTACCCCGCCGGTGGTTTACCCAACGGGTGAAATTTACTTTAAGGGTCAGGAGCTGCTGCGCGCGCCGGAAAAAATGCTGCGCGGCATTCGCGGCAATAAGATCGCGATGATATTCCAGGAGCCGATGGTGTCGCTTAACCCGCTGCACAGCATCGAAAAACAGCTTTACGAGGTGCTCTCTTTGCACCGTGGAATGCGCCGGGAAGCCGCGCGGGCTGAAATGCTCACCTGCCTGGATCGCGTGGGTATCCGCAGCGCGGCAACGCGGCTGAAGGATTTTCCGCACCAGCTTTCCGGCGGCGAACGCCAGCGCGTGATGATCGCCATGGCGCTGCTCACCCGCCCGGAGCTGCTGATCGCCGACGAGCCGACAACCGCGCTGGACGTCACCGTGCAGGCGCAAATCCTGCAGCTGCTAAAAGAGCTGAAGCAGGAGCTGAACATGGGCCTGCTGTTTATTACCCATAACCTCGGCATCGTGCGGCAGCTGGCGGACAATATTGCCGTTATGCGCTACGGCAAATGCGTCGAGCAAAACCAAGCCACGGCGCTGCTGAACGCGCCGCAGCATGCTTACACCCAGCAGCTTCTGGCCGCCGAACCGAGCGGCGATCCCTGGCCGCTGGACGACGGGCGCCCGCCGCTGTTAACGGTGGAAAATCTTGAAGTCGCCTTCCCCATTCGCCGTGGCCTGCTAAAGAAAACGGTGGGCTATAGCTACGGCATTAAGGGGCTGAGCTTTTCGCTGCGCCCGGGGGAATGCGTTGGGCTGGTGGGGGAATCCGGTTCAGGGAAAAGCACGACCGGGCTTGCGCTGCTGCGGCTTATCCGCTCCAGCGGCAGCATCTGGTTTGACGGCCACCCGCTGCACGATCTCAGCCGTAAAAAGCTGCTTCCGCTCCGCCATCGTATTCAGGTCGTTTTTCAGGATCCCAACTCGGCGTTAAACCCGCGACTGGACGTTTTGCAGATCGTCGAAGAAGGCCTGCGGATTCACCATCCGGATCTGAGCACCGCCGATCGAGAAAAGCGCGTTATCGCGGCTTTAAGCGAGGTTGGTTTAGATCCTGAAACCCGCCACCGCTATCCTGCGGAATTTTCCGGTGGCCAGCGCCAGCGTATCGCGATCGCCCGCGCGCTGATCCTCCAGCCCGAGCTGATCGTTCTTGATGAGCCAACCTCGTCGCTGGACAGATCCGTGCAGGCGCAGATTTTAGCCCTGCTGAAGTCGCTGCAGGAAAAGCACCGGCTGGCGTACATTTTCATCAGCCACGACCTGAAGGTCGTGAAGTCGCTGTGTCACCAGGTGATTGTTTTACGGCGGGGGGAAGTTGTCGAACAGGGTGAATGTCAGAAGGTTTTTGCAGCACCGCAGGCAGAGTACACTCGCCAGCTTCTGGCGCTGGCCTGAGACTTCAGAGCGGTTAGAAAGGATTTGCGCTGGAGAATGACTCGGCGATCGCTACGCCAAAGTTTTTCAGGCGGCAGGTCGCGGCAGGCTCATCCTGGCGGCTGACAAACAGGCACGGCTCGCCTTCGCATTCAACGACCGAGCTTGCCACTTCGATGTCGCTCAGCGCCTGGCTAAGTTTATGCATAATTGGCCACGCCTGTTCGCCGTCTTCGCTCAGCAGCTTCAGCCCGATAAGGCAGTTATCAGCGCTCTGCGCATTTTGCGGAATCGGTTCAACCTTCGAACCTGCAAAACCCGCCGACCAGCGATAGCTTTGCGGCAGGCGGTGGATAATGGAAAGCTGTAACGTATTCAAAATCGTGTCCCCGAAGAAATTCATACCAAAGTATTACATCAATAGTTTACACAAAGGTTAACACAATGTTGATAAATTGCGCATGAACAACCGGTAAACTGCTTACATCCGCTGTAATCATTTATTTATTTTTACATTTCTAACGCATTATTTGTGCGCTCGCGCACGCGTTTCGGCGCTATATGTAACGCTTTCTGGGATCTAACTCAACCTTTTTAACTACAAAATTGTGACTTTCCGTTGTTGCGGCGTTTACATTCCAGAAACAAATTGTAGGGGCTGGCGGGGAAATTTCTTTGATTTGGATTAGTAAACGGGCACACGGGGTACCCGTTTCGGATTATGCTGCTGTTTTTCGCGGACGGCTTGCGTAGACGTAGAACGCTATTGAGCAGGTAGCGCACACGAAGATGGACCAGATCATAGGCCATGCGGTGTTAAATGTTGCAATGGAAAGCAGCGCGCCTGTCAAAGCGCCGATGCCAAAACGGAAGGTGCCCGCAAGCGACGACGCGGTGCCCGCCATGTGCGGAAACTCGTCCAAAATCACCGCCATCGCGTTTGATGACACCATCGACACGCAGCCAACAAATGCCGCCACGCCCAGCACCAGCGCCCAGAAACCAAAATCAAACTGGCTGCTGATAACCAGCCAGATTGCCATCGCGAACTGCACATAAAGGCCGGTGCGAAACATATTCAGCGCGCCAACGCGGCGCACGAAGCGGCTATTTATGATCGTCATAATGAATAAGAACAATATGTTGATCGCAAAATAGTAGCCGAAGTGCTGTGGCGCAACGTGGTTAAGCTCGATGTAAACAAACGGCCCGGCGCTTAAGAACGAAAACATACCCGCAAAGCTAAAGCCGCTCGCCAGCATGTAGCTAAGCACGCGCTTGTGGCGGAACAGCGTCGCGAAGTTGCCGATCGTCGTGCGCAGATGGAACTTCTGGCGGCGTTCAACCGGCAGCGTTTCATGGATAAGGAAGAAGATCATCGCCGAGGCCAGCAGAGCCGCGATGGCGAGGATCCAGAAAATATAGTGCCAGCTAAACCACACCAGCACCGCCCCGCCCACCATAGGCGCAATCAGCGGCGCAATGGTGGTGATCAGCATGACGAAGGACATCATGCGCGAGAACTCTTCCTTCGGGTAGATATCGCGCATCAGGGCGTTGATTACCACGCTTGCCGCCGCGGCGGACAGGCCGTGCACGAAACGCATCCAGATCAGATGATCGATGGTCTGTGACAGCGCGCAGGCGATGGCCGCCACCGCAAAGACCAGCGTACCGCCAAGCACGACCGGCTTGCGCCCGATGCTGTCTGCCATTGGGCCATAAAACAGCTGGCCAATCGCAAAGCCGAGAATGTAGGTGCTGAGCGTCATCTGCGCGCTGCCCGCAGGCACGCCAAATTCGCTCGCGATAACCGGCAGGGCCGGCAGGTACATATCAATCGACAGCGGCATCAGCATGGCCAACAGGCCAAGAATCACAACAATCCCGATAGACGAGTTCTGCTTGGTACTCAACGGTAACTCCTGAAGTTAGCTTTTCGGCATGCCGACGCTGGCAATTTCCTGCTCGGTCAACGGACGGTATTCGCCCGGCTCAAGATCGTCATCCAGCGCGATTTCGCCGATGCGTTCACGGTGCAGGCCAATCACGCGGTTCCCCACGGCGGCAAACATGCGTTTCACCTGGTGGTAGCGGCCTTCGCTGATGGTCAGGCGCACTTCCGTCGGGGTGATGACTTCGAGGGTGGCCGGTTTGGTGAGATCTTTTTCATTATGCAGCTGAACGCCGTGCGCAAACTGCTCGGCGGTATCGTCAGCAACGGGGGACTCCAGCGTTACCAGGTAGGTCTTTTCGCAGTGATGGCGTGGCGAAGTGATGCGGTGCGACCACTGGCCGTCGTCGGTCATTAACACCAGGCCGGTGGTGTCGATGTCCAGACGCCCCGCCGCGTGCAGCTTGTGCGCCACCGGCACGTCGAGGAAATAGAGCACGGTTGGGTGATCCGGGTCTTCCGTGGAGCACACGTAGCCCTGCGGCTTGTTGAGCATGAAATAGCGTGGGCCATTTTGCTGATCAAGGGGGTTGCCGTCGAACTCAACCTGATGTTCTGGATTGAGTTTAAAGGAGGCGTCGCGCACCACTTCGCCGTCGATGGTGATGCGCTGAGCGCGAATTTCACGGCCAGCAATCGCACGGCTCACGCCGAGCTGCTGAGAAATAAATTTATCGAGTCGCATTAAATCTTGCCTGTTTCATGGAGGTACCAGCTGAACATAAACTGGCAGGGCATCTTTGCCTTTCTTTGAAGCATTACTCTAAATAATTCGAGTTGTAGCCAGGCAGCAAGGGAGCTTATCCCGATGAGCTTACTAAGGTAAGTGATTCGGGTAAGTGAGTGCCGCCAATGCCGCTACAACTTGAAGTATGGCGAGTAAAATGATTTGCCTGTTAATTGTTTGCCAGTATAGCGACAACAAAAACTCTCTCAAGTTAAAACCCTGATTCGTGCCATAATCTGCGCAGATGTTTCCAGAATTTTAAAGCCGATGTCTTTTACCTTACGCCCCTATCAGCAAGAAGCGGTGGATGCCACCCTCGCCCATTTTCGAAAACACCTCGAACCGGCCGTTATCGTGCTGCCGACCGGTGCCGGGAAAAGCCTGGTTATCGCAGAGCTGGCGCGCATTGCCCGCGGGCGCGTGTTGGTACTCGCTCACGTCAAAGAGCTGGTCGCCCAAAACCACGCTAAATACCGCGCGCTGGGGCTTGAGGCGGATATTTTTGCCGCAGGCCTCCAGCGCAAAGAGAGCCACGGCAAGGTGGTGTTCGGCAGCGTGCAGTCTGTCGCACGCAATCTCGAGCAGTTTCACGGTGAGTTTTCGCTGCTGATTGTCGATGAGTGCCACCGCATTGGCGAATCTGACGACAGCCAGTATCAGCAGATTCTTGCCCACCTGCGCGCCGCCAACCCTAAGCTGCGCCTTCTGGGGCTGACCGCAACCCCCTACCGGCTGGGCAAGGGTTGGATTTACCACTTCCACTATCACGGCATGGTGCGCGGCGATGAGAAGGCCCTGTTCCGCGACTGCATCTACGAGCTGCCGCTGCGCTACATGATCAAGCACGGCTACCTCACCCCGCCGGAAAGGCTGGATATGCCCGTGGTGCAATATGATTTCAGCCGCCTGCAGGCACGGTCCAACGGGCTTTTCAGCGAGGACGACCTGAACCGCGAGCTAAAGCAGCAAAAGCGTATCACCCCGCATATCATCACCCAGATCGTAGAATTTGCCGCCGACCGGCGCGGCGTGATGATTTTTGCCGCCACCGTCGAGCACGCGAAAGAGATTACCGCCCTGCTGCCCGCCAGCGACGCGGCGCTGATTACCGCCGATACGCCCGGACCCGCGCGCGATACGCTTATCGAGGCGTTCAAAAATCAGCAGTTCCGTTTCCTGGTTAACGTTTCGGTGCTCACCACGGGCTTTGACGCGCCGCACGTGGATTTGATTGCCATCCTGCGCCCGACCGAATCAGTAAGTCTTTACCAACAGATCGTCGGGCGCGGGCTTCGGCTTGCGCCCGGTAAGACCGACTGCCTGATTCTGGACTACGCGGGAAATCCGCACGATCTCTTCACGCCGGAGGTCGGCAACGCCAAGGGCAAAAGTGACAACGTGCCGGTGCAGGTTTTCTGCCCGTCATGCGGCTTCGCCAACACCTTTTGGGGCAAAACCACCGCCGACGGGACGATAATCGAACACTTTGGTCGCCGCTGTCAGGGCTGGTTCGAAGATGATGAGGGTCATCGCGAGCAGTGCGATTACCGATTCCGCTTCAAAAACTGCCCGAACTGCAACGCTGAAAACGATATTGCCGCCCGCCGCTGCCACCAGTGCGATCACGTGCTGGTCGACCCGGACGATATGCTGAAGGCGGCGTTAAAGCTTAAAGATGCGCTGGTGCTGCGCTGTAGCGGCATGGATTTACAGCAGGGCAGCGATGCGAAAGGCGACTGGCTGAAAATCACCTATTACGACGAGGACGGTGCTGATGTAAGTGAGCGCTTCCGTCTGCATACGCCAGCCCAGAAAATGGCCTTCGAGCAGCTGTTCATTCGCCCGCACAGCCGCGCGCCGGGCGTACCGCTGCGCTGGATCACCGTCGCCGACGTTGTGGCCCAGCAGGCGCTGTTACGGCACCCTGATTTCGTGGTCGCGCGTAAAAACGGCAACTTCTGGAACGTGCGGGAAAAAGTGTTCGATTACGAGGGGCGCTTCCGTCGCGCAAATGAATTGCGCGGCTGAGGCACTTTTCATTGCCGATATCTTGAGGAATGGCTATAATGCCGCCCGCTTTTGCATCCGCAAAGCAGATCACTTACCTGTTGCTGGGTCGCCTGTAACAGGATTATTTAAGAGAGAAACAGTTAATGTTTACTATCAATGTAGAAAAACGCAAAGAGCAGGGCAAGGGTGCGAGCCGCCGCCTGCGTGCAGCTAACAAATTCCCGGCAATCATCTATGGTGGTTCCGAAGCTGCAATCTCTATCGAACTGGACCACGACTCCGTAATGAACCTGCAGGCTAAACCAGGTTTCTACGAAGAAGTTCTGACTCTGGTTGTTGACGGTACAGAAGTAAAAGTGAAGGTTCAGGCTGTTCAGCGTCACCCGTTCAAGCCAAAACTGTCTCACATCGACTTCGTTCGCGCTTAATCGCGAATTGAGTTCGAAAAAAAACCCGCTTCGGCGGGTTTTTTGTTTTCTGCTGGGCGGGAAAGCGTCGGATAGCGCATTCGCTTATCCGACCTACAATCTTACCCAATCTTTAGCTGACCTATTTGCCCGAACTACGGCGCTGAAGCTGGTCGCGCAGGTTTGGCGGCGTGCCTTTGATGGTCAGGGTGTCCGTTGCCGGGTCCCAGAAAATGCGCTCGCCTAACAGCATGGCGTCGAAGTTAATCGTCAGTCCGCCGCCGCTGCCGGCATATTTGGTCAGCTGGCGCAGCGTGCTGCGGTCTGCCGGGAAGCTCTCTTCCAGCTCGTAGCCCTTTTCCGCCGTAAACTCTTTGAAGTTCTTATCGTCAACGGCCCACGGCAGTTCGTCCGCAAGGGATGACAGCTCGATCTCTTCACCGGCCTGCAGCTGTTCGTTGCAGTAGGCGTAAACCTGCTGGCGCGCGGTCTGGCGCTCGTTTTTATCGAGCTGCGCTTCGTTGGTGAAGTCGTCCAGCGCCTGCAACAGCCCCTTGTTCTGTGCTTTGGCGTTCAGGCCTTCGCTGGCACCGAGGAAGTCCATAAAGAAGTCGGACACCTTGCGGCCCACGCGGCCCCGCAGGAAGGTCAGGTAGCGCGTCGATTCCGGATTGGTTTCCCATTCGGTCAGGTCAACGCGCGCGACGATATCTGCGTGGTTGATGTCGAGATAATGGGTAGAGCTGATATCCAGCTCTTCGTTGACGCGCATGCTGCTGAGGTTATTCAGCACCGCCACCAGCAAATACTCTACCGCCAGGTAACGATAGTGGCAAAACAGCACGATGCCGCCGTCGGCAAACGGATATTTCGCCAGCTCGTCGCGCAAACGCCCGGTAGCCGCACGGCTAAAGGCGAGGAAATCCTCGTCGCCGCGACGCTGCGCGCGCAGCGCTTCGGCTAATTCACTCTCTTCGCTAAACAACCCGTATGCTTTATTTTTTGCGCTATAAACACGGTGAAGCTCAGCCATCATCTCTTCTACGGCACCGTTCGTTGCCAGTAGGGAATCGCGCAGCACCACTTCAAGCGTCTCTTCACCGCGCTTGATTAACTGGTGCAGGGCAATCTGGTTGATATCCAGACTCATGATAAACTCTCCTTTTAGACCGGGCGGTATTCAACCACTGCCGGAAGCCTTGTGCAATAGAAGATAAAAAAGCAGAAAAAAAGGTCTTCCTACGGTAAGATAACGCCCTTTCCTGAACCTAACTGATTGTTAATTTATGCCACAAACATCCCGCTATAGTGACGAACGCGTCGAAGAACTGTTGACTGAACTGGCCGGCGTGCTGGAAAAACACCATACGCCTACCGATCTCTCCCTGATGGTATTGGGGAATATGGTCACTAACCTGATCAACACCAGCGTGGCTTCTGCTCAACGCCGCACGCTGGCTCGCTCTTTCGCAGAGGCGCTGCAGGCTTCTGTGAGCGAAGATCAAGCTCATTAAGGGATTGTAGCAACGAGTTATGGTGACTAACCGTCAGCGCTACCGCGAAAAAGTCTCCCAGATGGTCAGTTGGGGACACTGGTTCGCCCTGTTCAATATCCTGCTGGCCACGCTGCTGGGTAGCCGCTATCTGTTTGTCGCCGACTGGCCGACAACGCTCACCGGGCGCATCTATTCGTACCTGAGCGTTATCGGGCATTTCAGCTTTTTGGTGTTTGCCGCCTACCTGCTGATTCTTTTCCCGCTCACCTTTGTCGTTATGTCTCAGCGCCTGATGCGCTTTTTATCGGCGGCCTTTGCCACCGCGGGCATGACGCTGCTGCTTATCGACAGCGAAGTCTTTACCCGTTTCCACCTCCATCTCAACCCTATCGTCTGGGAACTGGTGATTAACCCCGACCAGAGCGAAATGGCGCGCGACTGGCAGCTGATGTTTATCAGCGTGCCCGTTATCCTGCTCATTGAGATGCTGTTTGCGACCTGGAGCTGGCAGAAACTGCGCAGCCTTGGGAGGCGCAGACACTACGCCAAGCCTGTCGTTGCGCTGTTCTTTATCGCCTTCTTCAGCAGCCATATTATGTACATCTGGGCCGATGCGAATTTCTATCGCCCGATTACCATGCAGCGCGCCAACCTGCCGCTGGCCTATCCAATGACCGCGCGTCGCTTCCTTGAGAAGCACGGCCTGCTGGATGCGAAAGAATACCAGCGCCGCCTGGTGGAACAGGGCAACCCGGAAGCGGTTTCCGTCCAGTATCCGCTCAGCAATCTGCAGTTTAACGATATGGGCACCGGACATAACGTTCTGCTGATCACGGTCGACGGCCTGAACGCCTCGCGCTTTGCGAAAGATCTCCCTGCCCTCAATGAATTTGCGAGCAGCAATATCAACTTCACGCAGCACATGAGCGCGGGGAACGGCACCGACAACGGCATCTTCGGCCTGTTCTACGGTATCTCCCCGGCCTATATGGACGGCGTGCTGTCGGCGCGCATTCCGGCCGCGTTGATTACCGCGTTAAACCAGCAGGGCTACCAGCTTGGCCTGTTCGCCTCCGACGGCTTCAACTCGTCGATGTACCGCCAGGCACTGCTGTCTGATTTCTCACTGCCATCGGCCAAGAGCCAGTCGGACAGCCAGACCGCATCGCAGTGGATAAACTGGCTGAATCAGTACGCCTCTGAAGATAATCGCTGGTTCTCATGGATTGCCTTTAACGGTACAAATATCGACGGCGACAGCAACAAGCAGGACTTTACCCGCCGCTATGCGCGCGCCGCGCACAGCGTGGATAAACAGATTCAGGAAGTACTGGGCGCGCTGAAAGCCTCCGGCAAGCTGGAAAACACCGTGGTTATCGTGACCGCCGGGCACGGCGTGCCGCTGGGCGACGAGCGTGATTCTTTCGCCTGGGATCGTTCACGCATCCAGGTTCCGCTCGTGATTCACTGGCCGGGCACGCCTGCGCAAACCATCAGCAAGCTCACCGACCACCAGGACGTAATGACCACGCTGATGCAGCGCCTGCTGCATGTGAAGACGCCAGCGAATGAATATTCCCAGGGTGAAGACCTGTTCGCCGCCACCCGCCATAACAACTGGGTTGTAGGTGCGGATAACAACAGCCTGGCGATCACCATGCCGCAGATGACGCTGGTGCTGGATAATAACGGCAACTACCGCATCTACGACCTGCAGGGCGAGCGTGTGGAAGAAACCAAGCCGCAGCTCGGCCTGCTGCTGCAGGTGTTAACCGATGAGAAACGCTTTATCGCCAACTGATCGTATGTTTATTAATCACTTGGCGCGGTACGGCCTTGCAAAGGCCGGCAAAAAAGGTAATATTTTTCTCCTGTTGTCGGCGCGTAGCGCAGCCTGGTAGCGCATCGTCATGGGGTGGCGAGGGTCGAGAGTTCAAATCTCTCCGCGCCGACCAATCCATCCCGAAGAACCAGCCTTTATGGCTGGTTTTTTTATGCCTGTTATTTCCCCTCCCCCGCCCGCCGCGCCTTAAAATAAGTGGCGATCTTTCTTAAGAAATAAATGATGTGAGTTTAATCCCGGATTCATTCAGATAATCATCAAAAATGCTTAAATAAATTCATCAAGGAAATGTCATTAATAAGCATATTCACGAAAAGAATAGGAAAGCACTTAATATACTCAACACTTTGTATTTTAAGGAAATTAAAGGTATCGTTATAGGTCAACGTTATACTTTGTAGCCCTGGCCCTTATCTATGTCATCGCGAAAAATTCCGCTTCATCAAAATGTTTTCCAGGCCTCGCAGGATCGACTGAATTGGATATTTAATAATTTCGATCGCGTGTGCGTGTCATTTTCTGGTGGCAAAGATTCCACGATCTTGCTTCATCTCACCGCACAGAGAGCGCGTCTTTTAAAAAGACGCTTCAGCGTGCTGTTCGTTGACTGGGAGGCGCAGTTTAGCCACACCATTTCCCATATCGAGCAAATGCGCGAGCAGTATCAGGACGTTGTGGAAAACTTCTACTGGGTGGCGCTGCCGCTTACCACCGCCAACGCCGTTTCGCAGTTTGATCCTCAGTGGGTGTGCTGGCAGGAAGGAGCGGCATGGGTACGCGAGCCGCCGTCCCACGCCATAACCGATCCTGCATTTTTTCCCTTTTATCGCCACGCAATGAGCTTTGAAGACTTTGTCAGCGAGTTCTCCGAATGGTTTTCCGACTTACGCCCCGCAGCCGTGCTGATTGGCATCAGGGCCGATGAGTCCTACAACCGCTTTTTATCCATCGCCTCGGCTAAAAAACTGCGTTTCGCCGACGATAAACCGTGGACCACCGCCACCCCCAAAGGACATGCCTATAACGCCTACCCGATCTATGACTGGAAAACGGCGGATGTCTGGACATGGTTTTCACACACGGGCGAAGCCTGTAACGGCCTATACTCGCTCATGTATCAGGCGGGCGTGCCGATGCGCTACATGCGGGTTTGCGAACCTTTCGGACCGGAACAGCGACAGGGGCTTTGGCTGTATCACGTTCTGGAACCCGAGCGCTGGGCGCTGCTTTGCGCCCGGGTAAGCGGAGCGAACAGCGGGTGCCTGTATGCATCCGGCAGCGGGGATTTTTACGCCCGCCGCCAGATAAACAAGCCGATACATCTGACCTGGCGAGAATATGCCCTCGCCCTGCTCGACAGCATTCCGTACGCAACGGCCGAGCACTACCGCAACAAAATCGCCGTTTACCTGCACTGGTATCAAACGCGAGGCTTTCCGGACGACATTCCCGACGAGCAGGAAAAAGATACCGGCAGCAAAGATATCCCGTCGTGGCGGCGCATCTGTAAGGCCTTGCTTAGCAACGACTACTGGTGCCGCTCGCTGTCATTTAGCCCTACAAAATCAAGCAGTTACCAACGTTATCATAAGCGTATGCAGGAGAAGCGAGAGCAATGGAAAATCCTATGACCGAAGAACAGGTACAGGCGGCGTTAAAAAATCTCTTAGCCTCGCTTGAGGGCGAGCAGCGCGTTGAGGCGATTAACCGCCTGAGGATTACCCTGCACGCGTTCAGCCCTTTCCAGGACGAGCCGGTAGACTGCGTGACGTGGGTGAAGACGCAGCAGATTTCCTCGAACGACTACAATCCCAATAACGTTGCGCCGCCAGAGAAAATGCTGCTGGCGACGTCGCTTGAGCAGGACGGCTTCACCCAGCCAATTGTGGTCAGCACCGCTGCGCAAACGGGCAAATACGTGATTATCGATGGGTTTCACCGCTACGAGCTAAGCAAGAAAACGGCGGAGCTGAAAAAGCGCCTGCTGGGCTATGTGCCCGTGGTAGTGATGACGCAGGGGAATGACAGCAAAAGCCGACGCATCGCCGCAACCATCCGCCACAACCGCGCCCGCGGAAGGCATCAAATCAATGCGATGGCCGAGATTGTGCGCGAGCTTTCCCTGCTGGGCTGGAGCGACGAGAAAATCAGCCATGAGCTGGGAATGGACGCCGACGAGGTGCTGCGCCTCAAGCAGGTTTGCGGCCTGTTCGAACTGTTCAGCAACCGACAGTTCTCCCAGGCCTGGACGGTGAAGTAGCGCTTAAAGCAGGAAGATTGTCGCCAGTCCGAGGAAGATAAAGAACCCGCCGGTGTCGGTCAAAGCCGTGATCATCACGCTCGACCCCACCGCCGGGTCTTTGCCCAGCCGCGTCATGATCATTGGGATAAGTACGCCCATCAGCGCCGCCACCAGCAGGTTTAAGATCATGGCAAGCGTCATTACGCCGCCGAGAGCCGGGTCGTTATACAGCAGCCAGGTTACCGTCCCCATCACCCCGCCCCAGACGATGCCGTTTATCAGCGCAACGCCCAGCTCACGCAGGACTAAAAACGAGTAGTTCCCGGCCTGAATGTGCTGTAGGGCAAGCGCGCGAACGATCATGGTTATGGTCTGATTGCCGGTGTTGCCGCCGATGCCCGCAACGATGGGCATCAGAGAGGCCAACGCCACCAGCTGCGAGATGGTATGTTCAAACATGCCGATCACGCGCGAGGCCACAAACGCGGTGCATAAATTAATAGCGAGCCACGCCCAGCGCGCTTTTACCGCTTTCGATACCGGAGCAAAAACGTCCTCTTCGGCGCTCAGGCCACCCATGCGACGCAAATCGCTATCCGTTTCTTCGTAAACCACGTCAATGATTTCATCGATGGTCAGGCGGCCCATCAGTTTACCGCTGCTGTCAATAACGGCGGCGCTGACCAGGTTATCCCTTTCAAACGTGCGCGCCGCGTTCTCGTCGTGATCCTCCGGCGCAAAGCAGGTCGGGTTATCGTCCATAACCTTAAGGACAGGTGTTTCGGGCGCATGCAGCAGAATGGTGGTTAGCTTCAGCTCGCCAAGCAGGGTTTTATCGCGGGCGGTGACGAAAAGTTTATCGGTGTTCTGGGGCACCCTGCCGCGAATACGCAGATAACGCTGCACCACCGCGAGGGTGACGTCCGCGCGCACGGTAATCACCTCGAAGTCCATCATGGCGCCGACGCTATGCTTGTCGTAGTGCAGCACCTTGCGAACCTGCGTGCGCTCGTCCTGCGGGAGCGTTGCCAGCAGGCGGCCCATCAGGTCGCGCGGCAAATACTGGGCGAGGTAAATCTGGTCGTCTATGTCGAGCGGGCGCAGGGCCTTCAGCAGCTCTTTATCGCTCATGTCCTCGATCAGATCGTCCCAGACGGTTTCCGACGCCTCGATCAGCACCTGCCCGCGCTTTTCCTCTTTGACCAGGCTCCAGAGCGCATGACGCTCTTCGGAAGGGAGCGCTTCGAGCACGTCCGCAAGGTCGGCAGCCGGCAGCTTTTCGACCAGCGAAACGATCTCGGCAATATCCTGTTCGGGCGTATGCGCGTCGGGCGTGGGCAAACGCCCAAGGATCCCGCTTGAAACCGCTTTATTAGTGAGAAGAATTTGCAGGATTCGCGCACGGTCTTGCGCACGCTGTTTGGTGTTGTACTTCGGAGTGGCTGACATCTGGCGTTTTTCCCTGATAACGACGAGGTTAGTTATAGCGTGTAGACGCAAGGAAAACAAAAGGGATGCGGGTAAAAACAGTAGGGTGAAAGACGAATTCGCCTATCCACCCTACTATTGTGGCGTATTGACCGATTAACTGCCGGTTCTCGCCACCGCATCGCGTGAAGCGCTGTCGCGCTCGAGGCCGGTAAGCTCGCTCAAAAGCCCCTGGCGCATTTCAAGCAGCCGGTCGGCATGAATAAAGTAGTGGTCGTCGTGGCTGATGGCGAAGATGGTTTTGCCCATCTGCTGCATCAGCGGCAGCAGCTCCTGGTAAAACTCACGGCGGAAGTGCGGGTCCTGATCCGCCGCCCATTCGTCGAGCAGGATAATGTCCCTTTCCTCCGCCAGCGCCAGCAGCAGCGCCACGCGCTTGCGCTGCCCTTTGGATAGCTTGAGGTTGAGGATTTTGCCGTTATCGAGCTTCAGCTTTTCACTCATTTTCAGGCGCTCAAGCCAGCTTGCGACCAGCTCCGATTTTGCCCGTTCGCCCTGCTGGCCCAGTAAACGGTCAAACAGCCAGACATCGGTGAAGACCGCCGAGAACAGCTTGCGGTAATCGTCCAGATTACCGGCGTCAACCTGCTTACCGTCGAGGTAGATAGCCCCCGAAACTGGGTGATAAAGGCCCGTCAGCAGCATCGCGAGGGTAGATTTACCGCTGCCGTTGCCGCCGATCAGGAAGATCAGCTCGCCGCGTTCAATCTTTAGGTTTAGCGGGCCAACGGCGAAGGCGTTATCGCCATATTTGAACACCACGTCGCGCAATTCCAGAGTCTGCCACTGCCCTGCTTCCTTCGAGCGAGGGAAAGCAGCCTCATACGGCGCAAGCTCGAACTTTCTCAGCTTGTTAAACGCCACCTGAGCGCTAAGCAGCGTCGGCAGCGCGCCCACGGCGGAAAGCATCGGCGTGCGCAGGAAAAGCAGCGTCAGGGAGAACGTTGCCGCCACGTTGGTATCCGACCAGCCGAGGCTGTTCGCCATCCAGAACACCAGGCCAATCACGCCCAGCATCATAATGTTCGACCAGTTCACCGCGCTCAGGTGGAAGGTATCGGCGCGAATGATGTGGTGACGGTAGTCGCTGGCGTGCGGAATATAGGTATCTTCATATACGCGTTCCGCGCGTTCACGGTTGAGAGTCAGCTCTTTGCGCCCTTCAATTACCGTCTGGTAGTCGTCATAAAGCTGGTCTTCAATTTCACGGAGCTGCGCCATGTGCTTATAAACGCGGGCCACCAGCAGGTAGCCGCCGAATATCGTCACCGCAACCCAGATAGCGGTCACGCCAAGCATTTTCGGGGAAAGCCACGCGAGATACGCCGCGGAGCCAAAGGTGAGAATAATGCCCTGCACCAGCTCAGGCAGGCGGACAAACGCAATGGTGATGTTTCGCACGTCGCTGGTCAGCCCGGCCAGCAGCGCGGCGCTGCCCAGCTGTTCAACGCGTTCAACGTGGGTGTCCATCAGGCGTTTGATAAATTCGCTGCGCAGGCGGAAGACGAAATGGTGGCCAAGCGTGGTCAACGCGAGCTGCGAGCCCAGCGTGACGGCCATCAGCAGGAGCAGCAGGCCGAGGAATTCGGGCAGCACCGCTAATGAGATATCCGGAGTTTCAATCAGCCGCTGGTTGATAAAGGCAATCAGGCCGATGCCCAACGCCGCGCTGGCAAGGCTTAGCGCCATCACCATTAAAAAAGGCCAGCGATACTGCCGGTAAACCACCTGTAAAAGTTCCATCGCTCACTACCCGCTAACAAAAACAGCGAGCAGTTTAAACGGCAATGCTTCCACAGCAAGAATAATTCTTATTTTTATTCAGTACAGCGGAAAGTGAGGTTGTAGCGCACTTCGCCGGTAGCCGGATGATGCCCGGCCTTCAGCGGCAGAATGCCGTGGTAGAACAGGCGCGACGGGCCGCCCCAGACCACCACATCGCCATGTTCAAGCATCACGCGCACCAGCGGATCGTTACGCTTCAGGCCGCCAAACTGGAACACTGCGGGCAGGCCAAGCGACACGGAAACGATAGGCTGCCGGAGGTTTGGCTCGTCTTTATCCTGATGAAGGGAAAGTTTTGCGCCCGGCGCGTAGCGGTTGATAAGACAGGCATCCGGCGTAAAGCCGGGGTAACCCGCGGCCTGCGAAGCCGCATCCGATAACGCGCGAAAAGCCTGCGGCATTTCCGGCCAGCGCCGGCCGGTTAGCGGATCGTCCGGCGAGTATAAATAGCCGTGCGGGTCCGTCGTCCAGCCCCTTGCCCCGCAGTTGGTCATCTCCACCGACATCGTATAGCCGCCCGGCGTCACCATCTGGCGGAACGGCGAGTGGGACGCGACGTGCTCGATTTGCTGGATCAGCTCGCCTGCGGCGGCGCGTGCAAAACGGCGCAGGATCACGGCCCCCTCTGCCAGCGGCTCCTGCCAGGGCGTTTCATCAGCAAACAGGTCCAGCATTATTCTTTCCTCTGTGCAGCCTCGATATTCAGCAGCTGCTGTTTTCGCTCCACGCCCCAGCGGTAGCCGGAAAGCGCGCCGTCGTTGCGCACAACCCGATGGCAGGGAATGATTACCGCCAGCCGGTTTGCCGCGCAGGCACCCGCGACCGCCCGCACCGCGCCAGGCTTGCCGATGCGTTCGGCAATCTCCCGGTAGCTGGCGGTGCTGCCGGGCGGAATAGCCCGCAGCGCCTGCCAGACCTGCTGCTGAAACGCGGTGCCCTGGATATCAAGCGGCAGATCAAAATGGCTGGCGGGATGTTCCAGGAAGCTGACAACCCGTGCGACGCGTTCCGCAAAACCGGCATCATCAGCAATTAATCGCGCATTCGGAAATACAGTCTCCAGCTCCGCGATCAGCGATTCAGGCGTGCTCCCCAGAAGGATAGCGCAAATTCCGCGCTCGCTTTCGGCGACCAGAAATTCGCCGAGCCGACAGGTGCCGACCACAAAGCGGATTGCCGCCTGCCTGCCGCCCTGCCGATACTGGCGAGCCGTCATACCCAGCGCGGCATCGGCCTGCTGATAAAAGTGGCTGCCGGACTGATACCCGGCGTCAAACGCGGCGCGCGTTACCGTTTCGCCCTGCGCCAGTTCGTCGCGCAGCCGCCCTGCCCGCATGGCTTTCTGCCAGGCGTTTGGCGTCAGGCCCGTGACGCTTTTGAACAGACGATGGAAATGAAAGGGGCTCATAGCCACCTGCGCCGCAAGCGCTTCAAGCGTGACGGGATCGGCGCTCTCTTGCAGAATGCGGCAGGCTTGGGTAATGCGTTCTGCGCGCTGGCGTTCAGGGGCAAGTTTGTCCGGCTGGCAGCGTTTACAGGGGCGGAAGCCGGCGGCCTTCGCGGCTTCCGGGTCGGCAAAGAACAGCACGTTTTTGCGCAGCGGACGGCGCGCGCTGCACGACGGGCGGCAAAAAATCCCCGTTGTTTTCACGGCAAATACAAATTCGCCGTCTGCGCGCCCGTCACGGGTTTCCACGGCCTGCCAGCGGCTATCGGCTGCGGGAATGTCACTGATGGTTTTCATGACTGGCTCCTCTGTTTTGCTGTCACAGGCTAACTGTGACAGCATCGCCGCTGCGGAAAACCCACATTCTTGCTTTCTAATTTTACTCGTTTTGCAGGAAAGTTTTAAACTGCGGCGACATCCACGTCGTAAATCCCTCGCCCTCTTTGGTGATGAGATAGACCGCCAGCCCCTCTTTCTCCGCCACCCGTTTCGCTTTTTCGGTGCCTAAGACCATCAGCCCGGTATCCCAGCCGTCGGCCTCCATCGCCGTGGTGGCAATGACCGTTGCGGAGACCAGCCTGTGTTGAATAGGCGCGCCGGTGACGGGATCGATAACGTGCGACAGGCGCTTGCCTTCCAGCTCGTAATAATTGCGATAGCTGCCGGAGGTGCTGATGCCGTGCCCGTTCAGATCGACAATCGCCTGAACGGCGTTTTCCCGATCGGTTGGCTTTTGGATAGCCACGCGCCAGGCCTTACCGTCGGGATTGGTTCCGCGCGTCACCACCGCCCCGCCCACGGAAACCAGATAGCGGCTGATGCCGTTGTGCTCCATCAGGCGCGCAAGATGATCCGCAGCGTATCCTTCGCCAACGGTCGAAAGGTCGACGTACAGGCCCGGCAGATCTTTTTGGAGCCACTGCTGCCCGGCCTTGTTAATGACTTTCAGGTGATGTAAGCCGGTCAGCGCTTTCGCCGCGTCGATTTGCGCCTGGTCAGGCGTTTTGACCGGCTGCTTGTCCGGCCCGAATCCCCATAAATTGACCAGCGGGCCAACGGTGATATCCATCGCGCCGTCGGTTTTCGCGCCGATGCGCAGGGACAGGGTCACGATATCGCTCATCGCTTCCGTCACCGGATACGGCTCGGTGCTGCGGGACTGGTTAAAGCGGGACAGCGCGGAATCGGATTTGTAGGTTGAAAGCAGGCGATCGTCGCCGTCGAGCTGGGCCTGAATCTTGCTGCGCAGCGCGTTCTGGTCGGCATCGTCTACACCGGCCAGGCTAACGCGCCAGAAGGTGCCCATCGTTTTACCTTCCAGCACAACGCCTTTGCTGGCGGTCGCGGATTGATTGTCGCATCCGACAAGCGCGAGCAGCGCCACGGCAAGCAGGCCACGGCGAATAAAAGGGTATTCCATCGTTTTGTTTCTCCCGTTTTGAGGCGCAAGAGTATACCAAATGACGAAAGCGATGAGGAAAAGCGCGGCGTTGTTGAGATTGCAGACACAAAAAAGGCGCCCGGAGGCGCCTTTTGCAACGAGGGTCGGAATTAGAACTGGTAAACCAGACCAACACCAACGATGTCGTCGGTACCGATGCCAGCGGCACGGGTGAAGTTGTTTGCGTCAACCAGGTTGATTTTGTAGTCAACGTAGGTGGACATGTTTTTGTTGAAGTAGTAAGTGGTACCCACATCAACATATTTCAGCAGATCCTGGTCGCCGTAACCTTCGATGTCTTTACCTTTGGACTGCAGGTAAGCCACGGATGGGCGCAGGCCGAAGTCGAACTGGTACTGTGCAACCACTTCGAAGTTCTGTGCTTTGTTAGCATAGCCGTATGCAGCGGAAGAAGAGTTACCGCCGAAACGCGTTGCGTTGTAAGTCTGGGTGTACTGAGCGGCCAGGTAGACGTTGTTCGCGTCATATTTCAGACCACCGGTATACGCTTCAGCGCGGTCACCGTTACCCAGTGCTGCGGTGTTGTTCTGATCCCAGGTACGCTTGGAGGAGGACATCGCACCACCTACGCTGAAGCCTTCGCCCAGATCGTAAGTCATGGACAGACCGTAACCGTCGCCGTTCTGTTTCAGAACGCTACGACCGCCGAAGTCTTCACCGCTGGTGCTGCCGTTTTTACCCTGGTACTGAGCCGCAAAGTTCAGGCCGTCAACCAGACCGAAGAAGTCGGTGTTACGGTAAGTTGCAACGCCGTTAGCACGGCTGAACAGGAAGTTGTCAGCGCCGTAGGTGTCGCCGCCGAACTCAGGCAGAACGTCAGTCCATGCCGCTACGTCGTAGATTACGCCGTAGTTACGACCGTAGTCGAAGGAGCCAGCATCACCAACACGCAGACCGGCGAACGCCACACGAGTCCATGCGTCGTTGTCGCTTTCAGAGGTGTTGCCCTGAATCTGGTATTCCCACTGGCCGTAACCGGTGATTTGGTCATTTACCTGAGTTTCGCCTTTGAAGCCCAGACGCATGTAGGTTTGGTCGCCATCAGCGCTCTTGTCGTCAGAGAAGTAGTGCAGGCCGTCAACTTTACCGTACAGATCTAATTTGTTGCCGTCTTTGTTATAAATTTCGGCCGCATGAGCGGAGCCTGCTACCAGCAGAGCTGGAACCAGGAGGGACAGTACTTTGACTTTCATGTTATTAACCCTCTGTTATATGCCTTTTTATATGCCACTGCTTACTGATTACCCTCTAATCAGTCGGCAAACTCATTGTCCAAAACAAATACAGATTAATCCAATAAGAATATGATACGAAAACTATATAGATGTTTCATTTATCTATATAGATGTATCAAAATGTATATTTCGGGGAACTTTTTTTAGCACGAATTGCTAAAAATATAAGCATGAATAATCAAAATAAATATCAGATTTAATAAAATCAATGAGTTACAAGCATAACAACCATGTAGCACTGAATGACAAAATATTTCCCGTATTTATGTATAAAATACATCCCGCTATCATCATTAACTTTATTTATTACCGTCATTCAGTTCTGAATGTCTGTTTACCCCTATTAGTGCCGGATGCTCGCATCCGGTTTTTTTTACCCTTCTTTACGTTACTTGAATATTCTTGTGCTACACGCACAAAAAACTAACGACTATTAATTAATCAGCCCCTCTTCTGACTACGATGTAACCGGTCTCTGGGAATTTTCTTAGTCCATATAATCCCCTCGATCAACTTTTCCAAAATTAATAATTGTACAGCCGTGATTATTTTGTACAAAAACACCTTCAAAAAAGCCCCGTCGTCTTCCCGTTTTGCTCGCGCCATTTGGCTAATTATCAACGACCTGGCAATGTGTCCGTTTCACCTTATAATCCATGTGAATAAAAGAGAGACGATGACGCCAGCGCCCGTTACAGGTATTCTTAGGTCGGGTGCGTTTGAAGCATCACTTACAGCCACAGCGCCTGCAGTCGCCGGACGTGGTCATTTTTCCACAGTGGCGAACGTTCGCCGGGTTACGCGCTAATAATGAGTCAGTCTGACGGCATGATCCCTAACAAATTTTCCCTTATTCCCAGCAATATCACGCGCTTCTTCCTGCTGCTGATCGTCGTGCTATTGGTTGCTATGGGTGTGATGGTACAGAGCGCCGTTAACGCCTGGCTGAAAGATAAGAGCTATCAAATTGTCGATATCACCCATGCGCTGCATAAACGCGTGGATACCTACCGCTATGCGACATGGCAAATCTACGACAACGTTGCCGCAGCACCTGCCTCCTCTGCCGGTGACGGGCTACAGGAAACGCGCCTACGCCAGGACGTGTATTACCTTGAGAAGCCGCGCCGCAAAACCGAAGCGTTGATCTTCGGCTCCCACGACAGCTCGACGCTGGAAATGACGCAGCGCATCTCTACCTATCTGGATACGCTGTGGGGCGCGGAAAACAGCCTCTGGTCGATGTACTATCTGAACGGCCAGGACAACAGCATGATTCTGGTCTCAACGCTGCCGTTAAAAGATCTCTCGTCCGGCTTTAAAGAAACCGGCGTGGGCACGATTGTGGATTCCCGCCGTGCCGAAATGCTCCAGCAGGCGAACGCATTGGATGAACGGGAAAGCTTCTCCCCGCTGCGCCGCCTCGCATGGCAAAACGGGCATTATTTTACCCTGCGCACCACGTTCAACCAGCCGGGCCATCTTGCTACGGTAGTCGCGTTCGACCTGCCGATAAACGACCTCATCCCGCCGACCATGTCGCTGGACAGCTTTCAACTTGAGCCTGACGACAGTCTGAACTCGGCGCAGGCGGGTGATAAAGAAGGCCCGGACAGCGTAACCATCAACTTTAACAGCGCCCGCATCGAAATAGCCTCACCGCTCGCCAGCACGCATTTGCGCCTTGTCTGGCAGGTGCCGTTCGGCACGCTGCTGATGGACACGCTGCAAAATATCCTGCTGCCGCTGCTGTTGAATATTGGCCTGCTGGCGCTGGCGCTGTTTGGCTTCACCACCTTCCGCCAGCAGGCGCCACGCTCTTCCGAAGCGCCAAGCGGCAACGGTGAGCTACAGGTGCTGCGCGCGCTGAACGAAGAGATCGTCGCCCTGCTGCCGCTCGGCCTACTGGTACATGACCTGGACGCCAACAGAACGGTCATCAGCAACAAAATTGCCGACCACCTGCTCCCCCATCTCAACCTGCAAAATATTATTGCGATGGCCGATCAGCACCAGGGCGTTATCCAGGCCACCATTAATAACGAGCTTTATGAGATCCGTCAGTTCCGCAGCCAGATTGCGCCGCGCACGCAGATTTTCGTTATCCGCGATCAGGACCGCGAGATCCTGGTGAATAAAAAGCTCAAGCAGGCGCAGCGTCTGTACGAGAAGAACCAGCAGGGCCGCGTGGCCTTTATGCAGCACATTGGCGAAGCGTTGCAGCTGCCGGTGCAGAATCTTGCGAAGCATGCCGCAGAGTTCAACACGACGGAACACAAACAGCTGGCAAACGAGGCGCAAACCATCGCCCGGCTGGTTGATGAAATTCAGCTGCTGAATATGCTCGAGGCAGACAGCTGGAAAACGACCGCGACCCACTTCACCATTCAGGGGCTTGTTGATGAGGTCGCGCTGGAAATGCTGCCGGTCATCAAGCGTAAAGGCCTACAGCTGCTGATCAATAACCATCTGCCTGCGGATGAAGAGCGCCACGGCGACCGAGAAGCGCTGCGCAAAATCCTGCAACTGCTGCTGCACTATTCGGTCACCACGACGCAGATTGGTAAAATAACGCTTGAGATTAGCGAAGAAGAATCGGCGCCTGAACGCCTGCTGTTCCGCATTCTGGACACCGGCGAAGGCATTTCCAACGATGAAATCGATAACCTGCACTTCCCGTTCCTCAACGAAACCAGCGAAGACCGCTACGGTAAGGCCTATGGCCTGACGTTCTATCTGTGCGATCGGCTGTCGCGCAAGCTTGGCGGGCATCTGAATATCAAAACCCGCCCTGATATTGGTACGCGCTACAACCTGCACGTCAAAATGGCCGCCGATCCGCAGCCGGTGGATCAGGATGAAAAGCTGCTCGATGAAGTGGTGGCGATGCTGGATATCACCTCTAACGAAGTGCGTAACATTGTTACCCGCCAGCTCGAAAACTGGGGGGCGAACTGCATCACGCCGGATGAAAGATTGGCCAGTCAAGAGTTTGATATCTTCCTGACCGATAATCCGTCTAATCTTACATCTTCAGGGTTGCTTTTAAGCGATGATGAAAACGGAATGCGGAAAATTGGCCCAGGCCAGTACCGCGTTAACTTTAATATCAGCAATGCGATGCAGGATGCCGTGCTAGGACTGATAGAAGAGCAGCTGGCGCAGGAAGAAATGCCCGACTCGCCGTTGGGCGGAGACGAAAACGCGCAGCTTCACGCCAGCGGCTATTACGCGCTCTTTGTCGACACAGTACCGGAAGATGTTAGGAGATTGTATACTGAAGCCGCGACCAGCGATTTTGCTGCGCTGGCACAGACGGCGCACCGCTTAAAAGGGGTGTTCGCTATGCTCAATCTGGTACCCGGCAAGCAGTTATGTGAAACGTTAGAGCATCACATTCGTGAAAGTGATGCTGCCAACATACAAAAATATACCAGCGATATTGACGCTTACGTCAAGAGTTTGCTGTAGCAAGGTAGCCTATTACATGAACAGTATGAACGTAATTATTGCCGACGACCATCCGATTGTCCTGTTCGGCATTCGTAAATCACTCGAGCAGATCGAGTGGGTGAATGTTGTCGGTGAGTTTGAAGACTCCACAGCCCTGATCAATAACCTTCCGAAACTTGACGCGCACGTGCTGATTACCGATCTCTCCATGCCGGGAGACAAATACGGTGACGGTATTACGCTGATTAAATACATCAAGCGTCACTTCCCGAATATTTCCATTATCGTTCTGACGATGAACAACAACCCGGCAATTTTAAGCGCCGTGCTGGATTTGGATATCGAAGGGATTGTGCTGAAGCAAGGTGCGCCAACCGATCTGCCTAAGGCGCTCGCCGCGCTGCAAAAAGGTAAAAAATTCACGCCGGAAAGCGTATCCCGCCTGCTGGAAAAAATCAGCGCTGGCGGTTACGGCGACAAACGCCTTTCGCCGAAAGAAAGCGAAGTGCTGCGCCTGTTTGCCGAAGGTTTCCTGGTGACCGAGATTGCCCGTAAGCTGAACCGCAGCATCAAAACCATCAGCAGCCAGAAGAAGTCAGCGATGATGAAGCTGGGCGTTGAGAACGATATTGCCCTGCTGAACTACCTTTCATCCGTTAGCCTGTCCCCCGCGGATAAAGACTAATCTGCCTATACGTCGGGTGGCGCTTGCGCTTACCCGACCTACTAAGTACTTAAGCGTATATGTCGGGTGGCGGCTGCGCTTACCCGACCTACGCCCCCCCCTGTTTTAACGCCTCGCGCTTCTCACCCGTGCCGCATATACCGCCAGCGTCTGCTTAATCACGTCTAACGTAACCGGCTTCGACAGGCAGCTATCCATGCCAGATTCGATACAGCGCTGCTTCTCTTCCGCAAGCGCGTTCGCCGTCACGCCGATAACCGGCAGCGTCAGCCCAAGCTGGCGGATACGCTGCGTCAGACGGTAGCCGTCCATATTTGGCATGTTCACGTCGCTAAGCACGATATCAATGTGGTTCTTGCTCAGGACGTTAAGGGCGTCAACGCCGTCGTTCGCGGTCTTACACTGATAGCCGAGCGATCCCAGCTGATCGGCAAGCAGGCGGCGGTTAATCGGATGATCGTCGACGACCAGGATCATCATGTCGTCATTTTGCTCGCTGACGTCATTCGCTGAAGGCAGTACCGCCGTGCTGCCCGGCACGTCGACATCAATGCTGTAAATGCGGCCCAGCAGGTTCAGGAGATCGTGCGGCGCGGCCACGCTGTGCGTCCAGCAGCCCGGCGATGTCTCCAGCGGAATGCCGATATGGCGACGGCAGAAGCTAATCGCCGCACGGCCTTTCCACGGCGTTTCCAGCGCGTCATCGGTTATCAGCACGTCGTCGCTGTCCGGCACTTCGCCGTGGTACGGCCGGGTGCGAATGTTATTTTTCTCAAGCAGAGACTCAAGATAGCCGCTAAGCGACGCGTTGCGTACCGCAAGCCAGCAGCGCTTGTTTGCCAGGCCGTCCACCTGCGCAACCGGCGCGGACTGCGCCGCATACAGCGGAATGCGAATGGTAAACTGGCTACCCATTCCGGCTTCGGTATCCACCGAAATATCCCCGTCCATCATGCTGATAAGCTTCTCGCAAATCGCAAGGCCGAGGCCGGTACCCTGGAAGTTGCGCTGCACGCCGGTGCCCACCTGGAAGAACGGGTCGAAGAGGCGCGTCACCTCTTTCGTCGGGATACCCACGCCGGTATCGCGCACCCGGAAGCTGAGATAATCCCCGCTCACCGAGACATGCAGAATGATGCAGCCAACGTCGGTGAACTTGATGGCGTTGCTGAGCAGGTTGGAAATCACCTGCTGCAGGCGCATCGGATCGCCCTGCAGCGTCAGCGGCACGTCCGGCTCAATGAAGCAGTAAAGACCGAGCTGTTTGCGCACCACCAGCGGCAGGTAGTTCGCCGTGATGTGGCTCATGACCTCGCGCGGCGAGAATTCGCGCGGCTCGATTTTCAGCTGCTCGGACTCAATTTTCGAGAAATCGAGAATATCGCTGATGATTTTCAGCAGCAGGCTTGAGGAGTTGTTCATCGCCGTGACCAGGCGATCGACGCCTTTCGGCAGCGCTTTGGTTTGCAGCAAATCGAGGTTGCCGATGATGCCGTACAGCGGGGTGCGCAGCTCGTGGCTGACCGTTGCCAGGAACATGGATTTTGACTGGCTCGCCTGCTCGGAGGCCTGCGCCATTTCCTGCAGCGACTCTTCCATTTTCACGCGGGCGCTTACGTCAACCAGCACGCAAATCGCCACGTTTTCATTGCGATAGCGCGAGTGAACGAAGCTAATCTGTAAATTCGTATGGTTGCTGGTCACCACGTCGACGAAGTTGACCTGCTGCCCGCAGATGATTTGCGTCAGCCGCTGCCTGTCCTCGTGCGTCAGCATGTTCAGATAGTTATGCGCCAGCTCGTTACTCAGGATGTTGGTGCCGTCCTGGGTGCGCAGGATACAGATACCCACCGGGGCCGACGCCACGATTTTGCGGTTAAACTGTTCGTGTTCTTCCAGACGCTGCGCGTCGTTTTCTGCCGGAATGAAGATGCGCCGTTCATACATTCGCGCAAGCACGAACAGCACGATGCCCATCAGCACGTTCAGCAGCACCGCATTGAGAATCAGCATACGGATGCGTTCCAGCACCATATCGACGGGTACGGAATAGATAACGCTCAGCGAAGACGGCGGCAGGTTTTTCTTGAGCACCAGCTCTTTAAAGCCGGAGGTGTAGCCAAACCAGGAGCGTTCCTGCACCCAGCGCGCCTCCGGCTCAATTTTGGTTTCCGGGCCGGTAAGCGCAATCAGCGGGCGGCTGTTTTCATCAAGAATAGTCACGCCGACGGGCAGCGTTCCCGGCGTAATGAAGTTTTCCATCCGCACGGTTTGTTCGATGCCGAGCAGCGCCTGCAGGCGGTTCGCCAGATACACAGGGGTAAGGGTATAGAAGTAGCCGATGCCCGGACGTGGCCCCTGGCCAATCCAGTAGATGCTGTTGCTGCGCTCATCCTGCGGCGCGTTGCGATATTTAAGGATGCGTTCGTGCAGCGTTTTCAGCGCCTTTTCGCGCTCCAGCGGCATTTCACGCAGGCCGAAATCCGCCATGCAGAGGTTTTCGCCGCCGATCAGGAAGACGCGGTTAAGGTCATATGCCGCAGAGAAGTTGTCGCGCCAGTAGCGCAGGAACCAGGCAAGCGACTGCAGCGAGCTACGCCAGGAAGCGCTGACTGCCGAGCAGTCCGAATCCGGGAACAGCGGCATGAAATTTGGGGTTTCGACCTTGCTGTCGTCGCGTTCAATCGCGGGAAGCACGCCGTTGGTGGCGCTCAGTCGATTTTCGGCAATGTACTTCAGCTCTTTGACGACGTCCGAGGTGCGCTGAATGTAGCGCTGCGCCTGGTCAAAGCTGATGTTGAATTCCTGACGGATCTCCGACTCTTTTTCATGCAGGGCGTTGACGATATAGAACACTGAACAAAGCGCAATCAGCAGCCATAGCAGCAGCGCCAGCGCCCGGAAAAGATAGCGGGAAACTTTTAACGTGTTGCGAAAAGAGACGAGATATTTCAAATTTAGCCTGGTCGCGGGGAAACAATACGTTGGATGCCGATAAGGTAGCCGCAAAAATGGCGGCCCGCAACGGCAAAGGTGGTGTTGGGGAGTTTAGCGCGGCGACATCCACCGACTTTGAATCATTTTGTCGGATGTCGCTGCGCGAATCCGACCAGGGAAACCGCAGCTTTAGCAAGCGCCCTGCTGCAAACAATCAGAACTTTTCGATAACCTTGAAGTGCATCAGCACAAGCGTCATGTCCGGTGAGAACAGATCGTACTCTTCAAAAAAGCGTTTATGCTCGTTGCGCCAGTAGGCGAGCGTTCGGTCGCCCTCCCCTTCGGCCAGCGCATGGGCTTCATTGACCTGGTCGAAGGTGCTCATCTCAACCGTCGTCAGCTCAATCGCGCAAACCGGCTCATTTTTGCCGTCGACCACGACAAACACATCGCCCGGCTGCGGGATCCCTTCGCCGTCGAGGTTGGAGCAGGTGGCCGTTTTCACGCCGTCCAACACCAGCTTGACGAGCTCGTCCGCCTGCTGCTCGGTGTCGCCGAATGCCCAGCGTTCTGTCTCTTTATACTTTTCAGGGATAGCCATGATTTACCTTTTTAATTGACCCTTTCATTCACCAGAATAGTACAGGGTATAAAAATAAAAAACGCCCGATGCGCTGCACCAGGCGTTTTAAGCTTTGCTCTAAAGCGAAGCAGGCGGATTACTCGTCCGCGTCGTCTGCCGCTTCGTCGTCACTTTCTGCTTCCGGCGCGATGTCGTCATCGCCTTCCGCAACGGTACCGTCGATAGCGTCCAGCTCTTCTTCATCAACCGGCTCCGCAACGCGCTGCAGGCCGACGACGTTTTCATCTTCCGCGGTACGGATGAGGATAACGCCCTGGGTATTACGACCGACGACGCTCACTTCGGATACGCGGGTACGAACCAGCGTACCGGCATCGGTGATCATCATGATCTGGTCGGTATCTTCCACCTGCACCGCGCCAACGACGCTGCCGTTACGCTCGGTCACTTTAATGGAGATAACGCCCTGCGTCGCACGAGATTTGGTTGGGTATTCGTCGGCAGCGGTACGTTTACCGTAGCCATTCTGCGTAACGGTCAGGATAGAACCTTCGCCACGTGGAATGATCAGGGAAACAACCTTGTCGTCGCCAGCCAGTTTGATGCCGCGAACGCCGGTGGCGGTACGGCCCATGGTACGAACGGCGTCTTCTTTAAAGCGCACCACTTTACCGGCGGCGGAGAACAGCATCGCTTCGTTGCTGCCGTCGGTCAGGTCAACACCAATCAGCTCGTCGCCCTCATTGAGGTTAACGGCGATAATGCCTGCTGAACGTGGGCGGCTGAAGTCGGTCAGCGCGGTTTTCTTCACGGTACCGCTCGCGGTCGCCATGAACACGTTGATGCCTTCGGCGTATTCGCGTACCGGCAGGATAGCGGTGATGCGTTCGTCCGCTTCCAGCGGCAGAAGGTTAACAATCGGACGGCCACGGGCACCGCGGCTCGCTTCCGGCAGCTGATAAACCTTCATCCAGTACAGGCGACCACGGCTGGAGAACAGCAGGATCGTGTCATGGGTGTTGGCGACCAGCAGGCGATCGATAAAGTCTTCTTCTTTAATACGTGCCGCAGATTTACCTTTCCCGCCGCGACGTTGCGCTTCGTAATCGGTCAGCGGCTGATACTTCACATAGCCCTGGTGAGACAGGGTGACAACCACATCTTCCTGGTTGATCAGGTCTTCAATGTTGATATCAGCGGTGTTGGCGGTGATTTCAGTGCGACGATTGTCGCCGAACTGGTCGCGCATGGCTTCCAGCTCTTCGCGGATCACTTCCATCAGACGCTCTGCGCTGCCCAAAATGTGCAGCAGCTCGGCGATCTGCTCTAACAGCTCTTTGTATTCGTCGAGCAGTTTTTCGTGCTCGAGGCCGGTCAGTTTCTGCAAACGCAGATCCAGAATCGCTTGAGCCTGCTGCTCGGTCAGGAAATACTGACCGTCACGAATGCCGAACTCGGGCTCCAGCCACTCAGGACGCGCGGCATCGTCGCCCGCACGTTCCAACATGGCGGCAACGTTGCCCAAATCCCAGGAGCGTGCAATCAGGCCAGCTTTCGCTTCTGCCGCGTTCGGGGAGTGACGAATCAGCTCGATGATCGGGTCGATGTTAGCCAGCGCAATCGCCAGGCCTTCAAGGATGTGGGCACGGTCGCGGGCTTTTCGCAGTTCGAAAATAGTACGACGCGTAACAACTTCACGGCGGTGACGCACGAACGCGGAAAGAATGTCTTTCAGGTTCATGATCTTCGGCTGGCCGTGGTGCAGCGCCACCATGTTGATGCCGAAAGAGGTTTGCAGCTGGGTCTGGGAGTAGAGGTTGTTCAGTACAACTTCGCCCACCGCATCGCGTTTGATTTCGATAACGATGCGCATCCCGTCTTTGTCGGACTCGTCGCGCAGGGCGCTGATGCCCTCAACGCGCTTCTCTTTCACCAGCTCGGCGATTTTTTCGATCAGACGTGCTTTGTTAACCTGATACGGGATTTCGTGAACGATGATGGTTTCACGGCCCGTTTTGGCATCGGCTTCCACTTCCGCGCGCGCGCGAATGTAAATTTTGCCGCGCCCGGTGCGGTAAGCTTCTTCAATACCACGACGGCCATTGATGATGGCGGCCGTTGGGAAGTCAGGCCCTGGGATGTATTCCATCAGCCCTTCTACGCTGATGTTTTCATCTTCAATGTACGCCAGGCAGCCGTTGATGACTTCGGTGATGTTATGCGGCGGGATGTTTGTCGCCATGCCTACTGCGATACCGGACGAGCCGTTTACCAGCAGGTTGGGGATCTTGGTTGGCATAACGTCTGGAATTTTCTCGGTGCCGTCGTAGTTATCGACGAAATCCACCGTGTCTTTTTCCAGGTCGGCCATCAGCTCGTGGGCGATTTTCGACATACGGATTTCCGTATAACGCATCGCTGCGGCGGAGTCGCCATCCACAGAACCGAAGTTACCCTGGCCATCGACCAGCATATAGCGCAAGGAGAATGGCTGTGCCATACGTACGATCGTGTCATAAACGGCGGTATCACCATGAGGGTGGTATTTACCGATTACGTCACCAACGACACGGGCGGATTTTTTGTATGCTTTATTCCAGTCATTGCCCAATACGTTCATGGCGTAAAGTACGCGACGGTGTACCGGCTTGAGTCCATCGCGGACATCTGGCAGTGCGCGGCCGACAATAACCGACATCGCGTAATCCAGATACGAGCTCTTCAGCTCTTCCTCAATGTTGACCGGTGTAATTTCTCTGGCAAGGTCGCTCATGTAACCGCTATCCCTCTACTGTGTCCCGGATTCAAAGGTCGCAAATTATAACACAAGCGGCGCGTGGTGGGGAAACCTGAACACGTTTGCACGGCGCTTTATTAGTTGGCAGGGGCTGATATACTCCAGGTCTTCACGAGCAAGGAGTGAGTGTCCCCATGAATGCCGAAAACCAACCGGTTATCCAAAACGTCGACCATGACGAAATCGCTAAATTCGAAGCCGTTGCGTCACGCTGGTGGGATTTAGAAGGCGAGTTTAAACCGCTGCACCGTATTAATCCGCTGCGTCTGGGCTATATCAATCAACGTTCAGGCGGCCTGTTTGGCAAAAAAGTACTGGATGTGGGCTGCGGCGGCGGCATTCTCGCGGAGAGCATGGCCCGCGAAGGCGCAAACGTCACCGGGCTGGACATGGGCTTTGAGCCGCTTCAGGTTGCACGCCTGCACGCGCTGGAAAGCGGTATTCAGGTGGAATACGTGCAGGAAACCGTTGAAGAGCACGCCGACAAGCACGCCGGGCTTTACGACGTGGTGACCTGTATGGAAATGCTGGAGCACGTACCGGACCCGCAGTCCGTAGTGAAGGCCTGTGCAAAATTGGTGAAGCCCGGCGGTCACGTGTTCTTCTCGACCATTAACCGTAACGGCAAATCCTGGCTGATGGCGGTGGTCGGCGCGGAATACATCCTGCGCATGGTGCCAAAGGGCACGCATGACGTTAAGAAGTTCATCAAGCCTGCCGAGCTTTTGGCCTGGGTTGACCAAACCCAACTGCGCGAACGCCACATGACCGGGCTGCATTTCAATCCGGTGACTAACAAATTCTCCCTCGGCCCGGGCGTAGATGTTAACTACATGTTGCATACAGAGAGCTAATTAAACACATCGTCATAAGCAAAAGAGATAGATTTTGCGCGACATCAAGTTGCGCAATTATCCATTAAGTTTAAGAAATCAGCACTCGATCATAAATATCATTTTTTTTGCATCCCATTGACAATTGTCACAGGCCTTATGTGACGTGGACTTAGCGAAACCTGGCCTGTCACAACCTCATTTCATTGCCGAAATCAATACTTGTTCTCAGCCGATTAGTTACTAGAATACTCACCATATAGCGGTCAATTATTCCAAAACCCCCTACATATAGTATTTATCCACAAAGTTAGCCACAAGCAGGCTGCTGTGGATAAACGGGGGATTATTTCCATTTCACGGACAGGTACAACTCACATGAATCAGAGTCTGCTGGTTACAAAACGTGACGGTCGAACCGAGCGCATTAACCTCGATAAAATCCATCGTGTTCTCGATTGGGCTGCCGAAGGACTGAATAACGTTTCGGTCTCACAGGTCGAACTGCGTTCTCACATCCAGTTTTATGACGGCATCAAAACCTCTGATATTCATGAGACTATCATCAAGGCTGCCGCCGATTTAATCTCCCGCGAAGCGCCGGACTACCAGTACCTGGCCGCGCGTCTGGCCATCTTCCACCTGCGTAAAAAAGCCTACGGCCAGTTTGAACCGCCGAAGCTGCACGACCACGTAGTGAAAATGATTGAGCTGGGCAAGTACGATCAACATCTGCTGGAAGACTACACGGAAGAAGAGTTCAAGCAGATGGACGATTTCATCGACCACGACCGCGATTTGAGCTTCTCCTACGCGGCGGTTAAGCAGCTGGAAGGTAAATACCTGGTCCAGAACCGCGTCACCGGTGAAATCTACGAAAGCGCGCAGTTCCTTTATATCCTGGTTGCCGCGTGCCTGTTCTCTAACTACCCGCGCGAGACTCGCCTGAGCTACGTGAAACGCTTCTATGATGCCGTTTCCCTGTTCAAAATTTCTCTGCCAACGCCAATTATGTCCGGCGTACGCACCCCAACCCGCCAGTTCAGCTCCTGCGTGCTGATCGAATGCGGCGATAGCCTGGATTCAATCAACGCCACCTCCAGCGCGATTGTGAAATACGTTTCCCAGCGCGCCGGTATCGGCATCAACGCCGGTCGCATCCGCGCCTTGGGTAGCCCAATTCGCGGCGGCGAAGCGTTCCACACCGGCTGTATCCCGTTCTACAAGCACTTCCAGACGGCGGTGAAATCCTGCTCCCAGGGCGGCGTTCGCGGCGGAGCAGCGACCCTGTTCTACCCGATGTGGCATCTGGAAGTGGAAAGCCTGCTGGTGCTGAAAAACAACCGTGGCGTGGAAGGCAACCGCGTGCGCCACATGGACTACGGCGTGCAGATCAACAAATTGATGTACACCCGCCTGCTGAAAGGTGAAGACATCACGCTGTTCAGCCCGTCCGACACCCCGGGGCTGTACGATGCGTTCTTCGCCGATCAGGAAGAGTTCGAGCGTCTTTACACCAAATATGAAAAAGACGACAGCATTCGCAAACAGCGCGTTAAGGCGGTTGAGCTGTTCTCCCTGATGATGCAGGAACGTGCTTCTACCGGCCGTATCTACATTCAGAACGTCGACCACTGCAACACCCACAGCCCGTTCGATCCGGCTATCGCACCGGTGCGCCAGTCTAACCTGTGCCTGGAAATCGCGCTGCCGACCAAACCGCTGGACGACGTTAACGACGAAAACGGCGAAATCGCGCTGTGTACGCTGTCAGCCTTCAACCTGGGCGCAATCAACAGCCTGGACGAACTCGAAGAGCTGGCAACGCTTGCCGTTCGTGCGCTTGATGCTCTGCTGGATTACCAGGACTACCCAATCATCGCCGCTAAGCGCGGAGCGATGGGCCGCCGTACTCTGGGCATAGGCGTGATTAACTTCGCTTACTACCTGGCGAAACACGGCGTGCGTTACTCCGACGGCAGCGCAAACAACCTGACCCACAAAACGTTCGAAGCCATTCAGTACTATCTGCTGAAAGCCTCTAACGAACTGGCGAAAGAGCAAGGCGCGTGCCCGTGGTTCAACGAAACCACCTATGCCAAAGGCATCATGCCGATCGACACCTACAAGAAAGACCTGGATGTCATCAGCAACGAGCCGCTGCACATGGACTGGGATGCATTGCGCGAATCTATCAAGACTCACGGCCTGCGTAACTCCACGCTGTCCGCGCTGATGCCGTCTGAAACCTCCTCGCAGATTTCTAACGCCACCAACGGCATTGAACCGCCGCGCGGTCACATCAGCATTAAAGCCTCTAAAGATGGCATACTGCGCCAGGTCGTGCCGGACTACGAAGAGCTGAAGGACAAATACGAGCTGCTGTGGGATCTGCCGAACAACGACGGTTACCTGCAGCTGGTTGGCCTGATGCAGAAATTTATCGACCAGTCGATCTCTGCTAACACCAACTATGACCCGTCACGTTTCCCATCAGGAAAAGTGCCGATGCAGCAGCTTCTCAAAGACCTGCTCACCGCCTATAAATTTGGCGTGAAGACGCTGTATTATCAAAACACCCGCGACGGTGCGGAAGATGCGCAAGACGACTTGGCACCTTCAATTCAGGACGACGGCTGCGAAAGCGGCGCATGTAAGATCTAACTCCGTTTTCAACGCCCTGCGGCGGGTGGCGCCTTGCTTACCCGCCCTACTCCACACGTTGGCGAGAAAATACGTAGGCCGGATAAGCGAAGCGCCATCCGGCATTCAGTTCGAAAACAGGACCCCAATTCATGGCTTACACCACTTTTTCACAGACGAAAAACAACCAGCTTGCTGAGCCCATGTTCTTTGGCCAGCCGGTGAACGTGGCACGCTACGATCAGCAAAAATATGACATCTTCGAAAAGCTGATTGAAAAGCAACTCTCCTTCTTCTGGCGTCCGGAAGAAGTGGATGTTTCCCGCGATCGTATCGATTTCCAGGCGCTGCCGGAACATGAAAAACATATCTTCATCAGCAACCTGAAGTACCAGACGCTGCTGGACTCCATTCAGGGCCGCAGCCCGAACGTCGCCCTGCTGCCGCTGATCTCTATCCCCGAGCTGGAAACCTGGGTCGAGACCTGGGCGTTCTCCGAAACGATCCACTCGCGCTCCTACACCCATATCATTCGCAATATCGTTAACGATCCGGCGGTTGTGTTTGACGATATCGTCACCAACCAGGAGATCTTAAAGCGCGCGAAAGATATCTCCGGCTATTACGACGACCTGATCGAAATGACCAGCTACTGGCATCTGCTGGGTGAAGGCACGCACAGCGTCGACGGCAAAACCGTGACCGTTAACCTGCGCGCCCTGAAGAAACAGCTTTATCTGTGCCTGATGAGCGTCAACGCGCTGGAAGCAATCCGCTTCTACGTCAGCTTCGCCTGCTCATTTGCCTTTGCCGAGCGCGAGCTGATGGAAGGCAACGCCAAAATCATCAAGCTGATTGCCCGCGACGAAGCGCTGCACCTGACCGGCACCCAGCACATGCTGAACCTGCTACGTTCCGGCGAAGACGATCCGGAAATGGCCGAAATCGCCCAGGAATGCCGTCAGGAATGCTACGACCTGTTCGTGCTGGCCGCCGAGCAGGAAAAAGAGTGGGCAAGCTACCTGTTCCGCGACGGTTCGATGATCGGCCTGAACAAAGATATCCTGTGCCAGTATGTGGATTACATTACCAACATCCGCATGCAGGCCGTCGGCCTCGACCTGCCGTTCAAAACCCGTTCTAACCCAATCCCGTGGATTAACGCGTGGCTGGTGTCAGACAACGTGCAGGTTGCGCCGCAGGAAGTCGAAGTCAGCTCTTACCTGGTTGGGCAGATCGACTCCAATGTCGATGCTGACGATCTGAGCAACTTCCAGCTGTAACTGATGAGCCGCATTACGCTAAGCATCACCGGCGCACATCTAATGTGTCAGGATGAACACCCTTCCCTGCTGGCGGCGCTGGAACATCACCAGGTCGCCGTAGAGTATCAGTGCCGGGAAGGTTACTGCGGATCCTGCCGGATTAAGCTGGTATCCGGCGAGGTGAAATGGCTGAGCGAACCGCTGGCGTTCATCCAGCCCGGTGAGATTTTACCCTGTTGCTGCCGGGCACAGGGCGATATTGAAATTGAGATGTAAAAAGCAAAAACCTCCCGCGGGAGGTTTTTTTTGTCGTAGGTCGGATTAGCGCAGCGGCATCCGACACTTACGATGTATAGGGTGGATGTCGCTGCGCTCATCCACCTTACAAAATCGGCTTAATAGCCTAGCTGTTATTTTCTCTGGCTTTCATTTGTTGGTGATGCTTGTTCTCGCCCACCATCACCACCAGCAGCAGAACCACCGCCAGCACGCTGCCGCCGATCATCACCATAAAGCCGCCGTCCCAGCCGAAGAAGTCCACGGTATAACCCACGATCGCGCTCGCCGCAACCGAACCGCCAAGATAGCCGAACAGCCCGGTAAAGCCAGCCGCCGTGCCCGCCGCCTTTTTCGGTGCCAGTTCAAGAGCGTGCAGGCCAATCAGCATCACCGGGCCGTAAATCAGGAAGCCGATAACTATCATACAGGCCATGTCCACGCCCGGATTGCCCGGTGGGTTTAGCCAGTACACCACGGTGGCGATGGTCACCAGAATCATAAAGAACACGCCGGTGGCCCCGCGGTTGCCCTTAAAGACTTTGTCCGACATCCAGCCGCACAGCAGCGTTCCCGGGATCCCCGCATATTCATACAGGAAGTAGGCCCAGGAGGATTTATCCAGCGCGAAGTGTTTCACCTCTTTGAGATAGGTCGGCGACCAGTCCAGGATGCCGTAACGCAGCAGGTAAACGAACACGTTAGCGATGGCGATATACCACAGCAGGCGGTTGGGGAAGACGTACTGCATAAAGATTTGCTTCGCCGTCAGCTCTTCTTCCGCATTCTCGCTGTAGTCGTCCGGGTAGTCGTTTTTGTACTCCTCAATCGGCGGCAGGCCGCAGGACTGTGGGGTATCGCGCATCAGGCCAAACGCAATCAGCGCCACGAGGATAGCCGCAAAGGCAGGCATATACAGCGCCGCGTGCCAGTCGTTAAACCACGCCATCCCCAGCAGGAACAGCAGCGGAGGAATGCCGCCGCCGACGTTATGCGCGCAGTTCCAAATCGAAACGATACCGCCGCGCTCCTTCTGCGACCACCAGTGCACCATGGTGCGCCCACACGGCGGCCAGCCCATGCCCTGGAACCAGCCGCACAGGAACAGCAGCACAAACATCACCGCGATGCTCGACGTCGCCCAGGGTACAAAGCCCATAAACAGCATAACGGCGGCGGCAAGGATCAGCCCGGCAGGCAGGAACACACGCGGGTTAGAGCGGTCAGAAACCGACCCCATGATGAACTTGGAAAAACCATAGGCGATGGAAATCCCGGACAGCGCAAAGCCCAGGTCACCACGCGAGAAGCCCTGCTCCACCAGATAAGGCATTGCAAGGGTGAAGTTTTTACGCACCAGATAGTAAGCGGCGTAGCCGAAGAAAATCCCCATGAAGATTTGCCAGCGCAGGCGGCGATAGGTCGGATCGATGTGTTCTGACTTCAGCCTTGGCTGATGCGCTGCAGGTTTAAATATACTCAGCATGAATGCCTCCGTGGCAGTTTCTGGAAAAGCCATGTTCTTTTGCGAGCGCATGTTAATGAAAATCATCTGTCTTTAGTGTGAAACATCGCACACCACGTTACAGTTTTATTACAAATTAGCGAAAGGGTGCATCAGGTCACACTTCACTTTCGATTTATGCTCGAATTTGCTCGATATCAAACATTGATAATTCATTCTGTGGCTGAATAGCGATCAACGGGTTTCTTTCAGGAGAAGAGCATGTCGACGGGAAGCAAAGAACGGGATGTCATTATTATCGGCGGCGGCGCAACCGGTGCGGGAATTGCCCGCGACTGCGCCCGGCGGGGGCTGCGCGCGCTGCTGCTCGAAAGACACGACATCGCCACCGGGGCGACGGGCCGCAACCACGGATTGCTGCACAGCGGCGCTCGCTATGCAATGACCGACGGTGAATCGGCCAGGGAATGTATTGAAGAAAACCGCATCCTGAAGCGCATCGCCCGCCACTGCATCGAACGTACCGACGGCCTGTTTATCACCCTCCCCGAAGACGACTTAGCCCTCCAGAGCACGTTTATCGCCGCCTGTAAAAGTGCCGGAATTAACGCCCAGCGGCTCGATCCTCACGAAGCGCTGCGCATCGAGCCCGCCGCTAACCCACAGCTTATCGGTGCCGTTCGCGTACCCGACGGGACGGTCGATCCGTTTCGCCTGACGGCGGCCAACATGCTTGATGCCAGGGAACACGGCGCGGAAATTCTGACCGGGCAGGAGGTCACCGGCCTGATACGCAGCGGCGACCGGGTAACCGGCGTGCGGGTCTTCAACCACCAGACTCATGAGCATCACGATTTATATGCCAGCGTAGTGGTCAACGCCGCGGGGATCTGGGGGCAGCGCATCGCCGAATATGCGGATTTGAGCGTGCGCATGTTCCCGGCCAAAGGGTCGCTGCTGATCCTCGGCCACCGCATTAATAACATGGTCATCAACCGCTGCCGCAAGCCTGCCGATGCGGATATCCTCGTGCCAGGCGACACTATTTCGCTGATCGGCACCACCTCCACCCATATCGATTACGATCGCATTGACGATATGCGCGTCACGCCGCAGGAAGTGGACATCCTGATCCGCGAAGGTGCCAAGCTTGCGCCGAAGCTTGCCTCCACCCGCATCCTGCGCGCCTATGCGGGCGTGCGCCCGCTGGTGGCGAGCGATGACGATCCCTCCGGGCGCAGCGTCAGCCGGGGCATCGTGCTGCTGGATCACGCGAAGCGCGACGGCATGGAAGGCTTTATCACCATTACCGGCGGCAAGCTGATGACCTACCGTCTGATGGCCGAATGGGCGACCAACGCCGTTTGTGAAAAGCTCGGCAACAATCAACCCTGCACCACCGCCGCCACGCCGCTTCCGGGTTCTGAAAACTCGGCGGAAGAGACAATTCGCAAAGTGATTTCTCTGCCGCCGACCATCCGCCGCTCCGCCGTCTGGCGACACGGTGACCGCGCCGACCGGCTGCTGGCGGGCGATCGGCTCAGCAACAGCCTGGTCTGCGAATGTGAAGCGGTTACCGCAGGGGAAGTGCGCTACGCCGTCGACAGCCTCGCGGTAAAAAACCTTGGCGATCTGCGCCGCCGGACCCGCGTTGGCATGGGCACCTGCCAGGGCGAACTGTGCGCCTGCCGAGCCGCCGGGCTGTTACAGCGTTTTGGAACGTCTACGCCCGCCCGCTCGCTGGACCAGCTTTCGGCGTTTCTCAACGAGCGCTGGAAAGGCATTCGGCCCATCGCCTGGGACGACGCCCTGCGGGAAAGCGAATTCACCGCCTGGGTTTACCAGGGGCTGTGCGGGCTGAAAAAAGGAGCCACCCAATGAAATTCGACAGCTTGATCATCGGCGGCGGACTGGCTGGCCTGACGTGCGGTATCCGCCTGGCGGAAGCGGGCCTGCGCTGCGCCATTGTTAGCCGCGGGCAAAGCGCGCTGCACTTCTCGTCCGGCTCGCTGGATTTGCTGGCTGAACTGCCCGACGGGACGCCCGTTGAACAACCTTTGAAAGCGCTCGAAGCCCTGGCACAGCAGGCGCCGCAGCACCCATACAGCCTGATGGGCGCGCAGAATGTCCTGCGTTATGCGGTCGAAGGCGAGGCGCTGCTTGAGCGATGCCTGGTGAACCTTCAGGGCAGCTGCCAGCAAAATCACCAGCGAATTACCCCGCTCGGCACGCGGCGGCCAACGTGGCTCAGCCCGGCGGAAATCCCCGTTGCGCCGCTGCCCTGGAAGCGCATCACCGTCGTCGGCATCGCGGGATTTTTGGATTTCCAGCCGGAGCTGGTCGCCGGTTCGCTTACGGAACTTGATATCAAGGTAAAAACCGCCGAGCTTACGCTGCCCGAGCTGGACGTGCTGCGCAATAACCCGAGCGAGTTCCGGGCGGCCAACATTGCCCGCGTGCTGGACAAACCTGAACAGCAGCGCCTGTTGGTTGCCGAGCTAATACCGCTCGCCGAAGATACCGACGCCCTGTTCCTGCCCGCCTGCATGGGCAGCGACGACTCGCAGGCCTTCCAGGCGATAAGCAGCAGGCTGCCCTGCCCGCTTCGCCTGTTGCCAACGCTGCCGCCGTCGGTGCTCGGCATGCGGCTGTACAACCAGCTCCGCCGCCGTTTTCAACGGCTCGGCGGGCTAATCATGCCCGGTGATGCCGTGCTCAAGGCGGACATCAGCGAGCACTGGGTCAAGGCGATATTCACCCGCAACCACGGCGACGTGCCGCTTCGAGCCGATCGCGTGATTCTTGCCAGCGGCAGCTTTTTCAGCAGCGGCCTTGAGGCGAAGTTCGCCGGAATTCGCGAGCCGGTTTTCGGGCTGGACGTTCTCGCCCCCGCCGCGCGCGCGGACTGGTGCCGCGAGGACTTTTTCAGCCCGCAGCCCTATCTCCAGGCGGGCGTTGCAGTAGACGAACATTTCCACCCGCTCATCGGCGGGCGGTCAGTTAACAATCTTTATGCCATCGGATCGGTGCTGGCCGGGTTTGACCCGCTCCAGCAGGGATGCGGTGCCGGCGTGTCGATAACTGGCGCGCTACACGTGGCCCAGCAAATCCTTGCCGCTCAGGAGGCCCGCCCATGAGCCTGCTCGATGAAACCAGTTTTGAAAAATGCATTAAATGCACGGTCTGCACCACGGTATGCCCGGTCAGCCGCGTAAACCCGGATTACCCCGGCCCGAAACAGTCCGGCCCGGACGGCGAGCGCCTGCGGCTGAAGGATGCCGCGCTGTATGACGACGCGCTAAAATATTGCACCAATTGCAAACGCTGTGAGGTGGCGTGCCCGTCGGACGTCAAAATTGGCGATATCATTCAGCGCGCTAAGGCACGCTTCGCGAAACCTGGATTTAACCTGCGCGATGCGATCCTAAGCCACACGGACCTGATGGGCACGCTTTCCACGCCGTTTGCTCCGCTGGTCAATACCGCCACCTCCCTTAAACCGGTGCGCGCCCTGCTGGATAAAACGCTGCGCATCGATAGCCACCGCGAGCTGCCGAAATATTCCTCCGGCACCTTCCGCCAGTGGTATCGCAAACAGGCCGCGCAGCAGAAAAACTATGCGGAGCAGGTGGCGTTTTTCCACGGCTGCTATGTGAACTACAACCACGCGCAGCTCGGTAAAGACCTGGTGAGCGTGATGAATGCGCTGGGGTTCGGCGTGCAGCTGCTCGACCGCGAGAAATGCTGCGGCGTTCCGCTGATCGCTAACGGCTTCATTGAGAAAGCGAAGAAACAGGCTGGCATCAACGCCGAATCGCTGCGCAAGGCCGTGCTGGAGCGCAACCTGCCGGTCATCGCCACCTCGTCAACCTGCACGTTTACCCTGCGCGACGAATATCCGCACGTGCTGGACGTCGATACGCGTCCGATGCGCGACCATATCGAACTGGCAACCCGGTTTATCTGGAAGCAGCTCGAGGCGGGGCGCGAGCTGAAGCTGAAGGCCCGCCCGATGCGCATCGCCTACCACACGCCGTGTCACATGGAGAAAATGGGCTGGTCGCTGTACACGCTGGATCTGCTGCGTCGCCTGCCGGGCGTGGAGCTGGTGTTGCTTGAATCCCAGTGCTGCGGCATCGCGGGCACCTACGGCTTCAAGAAGGAGAATTACGGCACGTCGCAAAGCATCGGCGCGCCGCTTTTCGAGCAGATCGAGGCCAGCGGCGTGGATCTGGTGGTGACGGACTGCGAAACCTGTAAATGGCAGATCGAAATGTCCACCAGCAAAAATTGCGAGCACCCGATTACCCTGCTGGCACGGGCGCTCGCCTAACGGTCAGACCTCGATCGCCTCGACGACGTTGATCCAGCCGTGCTCGGCGGCAACATCCCAGCCGTTGAGCCAGCGCCGCAGCATGTTTAGCGCCATCATGGCGCAAACTTCCTGGCGGGTTCGCAGCCCGTGGCGGTTGACGTTAAACCTGACGCGCAGCCCGTGCGTGCAGGTCGGCGTATGAAGAGCGAAGTTCAGATGCTCGTCGTGCAGGGAGCCAACAACCAGCGACAGCCCGCAGCCGCTTTGCTCCGCCAGGTCTTTAGCCCGCTGCGTGACCTCTGCGAGCGTTTCTGAAACCGGTGCCAGCACGCTGCTATTGCCCAAAGGCGCATCGGCGCTGGCGAGCTGCAGGCACAGCAGCCCTGCGGTGAACTGCTCGCTCACGGCAAGACGCACCGCCTGCGACTTCAGGCGCGTGGCAAGCTGGGCGGGCAGCCCTTCCGTCCCTTCAAAAATCGCGCTTTCACCCGCAACGTTCTGCACCTGCGGCCATACGGCCTCCATTTCCCGACGCAGGCTGGCAGGCCCGGTCAGCTTCAGCTCGATTATCGGCATCGACGAACGGTAGCCCATCACCGCGCCTTCCGGCAGCGCCAGCGGCTCAAGCTTTTGGGCAAGTTCGCTTTCCGAGCGGCCAAACGTCGTCAGGCGCAGGCATACCGGCGGCTCGGGCAGCGTAAAGCGTTCGCGAAGTCGCGGCATGATTTGCCTGTCGATCATTTCTTTGAATTCGGAGGGAACGCCGGGGGTGAAAAACATCAGGCAGCGGTTTAACTGCATGGCGAATCCGCAGGCCGTGCCGACCGGGTTGTCGACCATTTCGCTGCCCGCGGGAATCAGCGCCTGCTTGCGGTTGCTGGGGGCCATAACGCGCCCGCGCTCGGAGAAAAACTGCTCCATGTGGCGCAGCCATTCCCGGTGCTCAACAAGCTCAACGCCCGCGGCACGCGCCGCCGCCAGCGCGCTTAAATCGTCGCTGGTTGGCCCAAGGCCGCCGTTGACGATAAGAATATCGGCGTGTTCGCTGCGCTCTTTGAGCACCGCGATCAAATCTTCAAGACTGTCGCCCACCGTGTTACGGCGCGACATGGGTAAACCTTGGTTAAAAAAGTAATCGGCAAGCCAGGCTGCGTTGGTGTCAATGATTTGACCGTACAGCACTTCGTCGCCGGTTGAGAGCATTTCCACTTTTATCATCGTTTTACTCCGCGGGAAGATAACGATTCACTATACCCCAGGCGCGGAAAGATGAGCGGAGAAATGAAGGGCCACGGCAGAACGCGGTAGCCCTAAATAGCTTAGAAACCTGCGCTTACGCCAACATACGGGCCGTCGGCAACGGCACTGTCGCGATCGCCGTCTTTGCCTGCCAGGCCAATATAGCGGTAACCGGCTTCGACGGTGATGGGACGCATGATGGTCCAACGCGCGCCCGCGCTAGCTTCCTGGTAGTCTTTCACGCCGCTGGACAGGGAATCCGGGGAGTAATAGTAGTCGCCGAACACGGAGAAACTGTCGCTGATAGGCCATTTCAGACCGCCGCCGACCGCTACCGCATAACCCTCTTCGCTACTTTTCGGATTCAGGTACAGACCTTTACCGCCGACGGTTGCCATAAACGGGCCCAGCGGCACGTTTAAGCCCAGGCCAAGGCCGACAACATCGCCGTTGTCATCGTTGTGCGCATAGTTGCCGCTAACCGCCAGACCGCTGGTGTCGGTGCCAAAACCTACGCCAACGTTGGTGTATTTTTCGCCCGCTTCACCGTTAATGCTGATGGCATTGGCTGCCGCTGATACCAGCGCCAGGCCCGCGACGCCCGCCATGAGTAATTTGTTCATTCCATGCTTCCTGAGATAAATAAAATCGATAACCCACAAAAGAGGCCGATTGTACCGCCCGGATTCATGTAATCAATGTGTTAGAAAATGCTAATAGCCATTCTATTGTAAGAAAATGAAAATGATCGGCAAAAACGCGACAGGATCAAGGAATAGCAGTGATAGAAAGTGCCACATTGCGCTCAGGGCATGGTCTGCTGAAGAATAAACACAGTTTTAATCACGCAGTTATGCCTGATATTTCCCTTTACATGGAGACAAAGATGAGCAAGAAAGGATTAACCACCGCCGCAGGCTGCCCTGTCGCGCATAATAACAATGTCGCTACCGCAGGCCCACGCGGCCCAATGCTGTTACAGGACGTCTGGTTCCTTGAAAAACTGGCACACTTCGATCGCGAAGTGATCCCAGAGCGCCGCATGCACGCCAAGGGTTCCGGCGCGTTCGGCACCTTCACCGTCACCCACGATATTACCCCGTTTACCCGCGCAAAACTGTTCTCCGAAGTCGGCAAAAAAACCGATCTGTTTATTCGTTTCTCGACCGTTGCGGGCGAGCGCGGTGCCGCTGACGCAGAACGCGATATTCGCGGCTTCTCGATGAAATTCTATACCGAAGAAGGTAACTGGGATTTGGTCGGCAACAACACCCCGGTGTTCTATCTGCGCGACCCGCTGAAATTCCCGGATCTGAACCACGTAGTGAAGCGCGACCCGCGCACCAACCTGCGCAACGCGACCTACAAATGGGATTTCTTCTCCCACCTGCCGGAAGCGCTGCACCAGCTGACCATTGACTTCAGCGACCGTGGCCTGCCGCGCTCGTATCGTCATATTCACGGATTTGGTAGCCACACCTTCAGCTTTATCAACCACGACAACCAGCGCTTCTGGGTGAAGTTCCACCTGAAAACCCAGCAGGAAATCGCCAACCTGATGGATGACGAAGCGGCTGCGATTATTGCTAACGACCGTGAAAGCTCCCAGCGCGATCTGTTCGACGCCATCGAAAACGGCGATTTCCCACGCTGGAAGTTCTACGTTCAGGTGATGCCGGAAGCCGACGCGTCGAAAACGCCTTACAACCCGTTCGACCTGACCAAAGTCTGGCCGCACGGCGACTATCCGCTGATTGAAGTGGGCGAGCTGGAGCTTAACCGCAACCCGGATAACTACTTCGCAGACGTTGAACAGGTCGCGATGTCTCCGGCGAACGTCGTGCCGGGCATTGGCTTCTCCCCTGACCGCATGCTGCAGGGCCGTCTGTTCTCCTACGGCGATGCGCACCGCTATCGTTTAGGCGTCAACCACCATCAGATCCCGGTGAACGCGCCAAAATGCCCGTTCCACAACTACCATCGCGACGGCGCGATGCGCATTGATGGCAACAGCGGCAACGGCCCAACCTATGAGCCAAACAGCTTTAGCGTCTTCCAGGAGCAGCCTGATTTCAGCGAGCCGCCGTTAAGCCTCGAAGGCGCGGCGGACCACTGGAACCACCGTGAAGATACCGACTACTTCAGCCAGCCGCGCGCGCTGTATAACCTGCTGAGCGAAGAGGAGCATCAGCGCATGTTCCAACGTATCGCGGGCGATATGAAAGACGTGCCGGAGTTTATTCAGGAACGCCAGATTGGCCTGTTCAATCAGGTTCATCCTGAGTACGGCGCGGGCGTTGCCAACGCGCTGAAAGCGTTGAAAGAAGTGAAGTAAGACCCTCGCGGGGAGCTAGCTCCCCGCAACCCATTCCTGTAATGCTTTTCGTGAAATCTTAATCCCGCCCTGCCTGACGCACTCGGGTAGACGTAGCCAGCGAATCGGCTGCTGAAAGCGAGCGACTTTCCCCAGCATCCAGCCTTCCAGCTCCGACACGTCGAAATCCTCTACCGCATCAATTACCGCAACCGGGCGATGGCCAAATTCGGCGTCGGCAACCGGCACAACAAACGCCTGTTTGACGGCAGGATGCGCAACGATAGCCCGCTCGACCTCTTCCGGCTGAATGCCTTCTCCGCCGCTGAAAAACAGGTTGTCGAGGCGGCCAATAATCGTTAGCCGCCCGCCCTTTAATTCGCCCCGATCTCGGGTTGTGAACCAACCTTCATCGTTGACCAAGGGTACGAGGCAGCCTTCGCGCCAGTAGCCGCTTGCCAGGCTTTCGGCACGGATCCACACTTCATCATCGACGATTTTCACCTCGCGGCCCGACAGGGCTTCGCCCACGTCCGGCTCGCCGTCGGCGCGTTTGGCGCACACCGTCGAGGCCAGTTCCGTCAGCCCGTAACCGCACCAGCAGCGCACGCCCCGGGCCTCCGCCTGCTGCGTCAGCTCGACCGGAATCGCAGCGCCGCCGAGCAGCACCTCGCGCAGCGCCAGCGGCCGGTTTTGCTCCAGCAGACGCCACAGCTGGGTGGGTACCAGCGAGGCATGGGTGCAGTCTTTCAGTGCATCAGCAAGCGGATGCAGGGGCCGCACTACCAGCCCGCCGCCCGCCAGCAGCCAGCGCCAGAGAATCCCCTGGCCGGAAACGTGAAACAGCGGCAGAGAAAGCAGCCAGCGGTCGTCCCCGGCGTAATCCATCAACGAAAGCACGCCCGCCGCGCTGGCAAGATGGGCCGCGCAGGTATGCACCGCCGCTTTGGGTAAACCGGTGGAGCCGGAGGTTAAGGTCATGGAAGCAAGACGCTGCGGCAGCCATTCGGCGCTCCACGGCCCCCCATCCTGCAAACGTAGCGCAGGCATCCCCGGTACGGCAGGCTCAGAGCCGAAAGCCAGGCCGAAGCCGATGGTCAGCCCCGGCAGCAGCTCTTCGAGCAGCGCATCGGGAAGCTGGGGATTTAGAGGCAGCACCCGCGCTCCGCACTGCAGGAGCGCGAGCCAAGCCAGCAGCGCCTGCGGGCTATTTTTGGCCCGCAGCGCAACGCCGTCGCCCTCTTTCACGCCCTGCTGGCGAAAGCCGCCAGCCAGGGCATCGATGCGCTCACAAAGCGTTGTCCAGCCCAGCGTTTCGTCCGCGAGATACAGCGCGATGCTGTTCCCACGCCGTTTCGCCCAGTGACGCCACGGCCAGTCGTTAAATTCCATCGTTAAAACTCACAGCAGCCGCTCAAGCCGTTCGACGGGCCAGCACGGCAGCGGGCTGTTGGGCCAGGTGCGCACTAGCTGAGCCTGCATCAGCGAGAGCGTATCGAGGCCTGGAATAGTCTGCGGCGTCAGCCACGCGGCGATGCGCGCCAGCTGCGTCAGCCCAAGGCTGGATTCAATCGACGAACTGATGACCGCGCTCAACCCAAGGCTATGCGCGGTTGCGACCTGCTCGCGCACTTTGGTGAGGCTGCCGGTTAGCGTCGGCTTAATCACCACGGCCCTCAGGCCTGGCTCTGCTTCAAAGGTGAAGTCCGGCTCGCGCAGGCTTTCATCCCAGGCGATGGCAATCCCCGTTTCCCTGGAAAACTCTCGCGACTGCTCGCGGGTTTTGCAGGGCTCTTCGATAAAGGCGATGCGTTCGCGCCACTGCGGATTCACATATTTCGCGAACTGCTGCGCCTTAAGCGGCGTCCAGCCACGGTTGGCGTCGAGGCGCAGGCGCAGATCGGGCATCGCTTCGAGCAGCAGGTTTACCACCATGCCGTCGCGCACCGCCTCGTACAGGCCGACCTTAACCTTCGCGACCTTTTCACCGGGAATCGCTTGCAGCATGGCAAACAGCTCGTCGGGGTCGCCGGTACACAGCGGGGCCGCGCGGTAATCGGCCGCCGCCGGCAGCTCGCCGCTGATTTCCGCCAGCGCGCAGCTCAGGCCGAACGCGACCGATGGCATTTCCGGCAGGACAACATTCGCATCGAACTGCCAGGCCGCCAGCCATTCCATCGCCACGGCCTGCGCCTCGTCGACGGATTCCTGGCTAAAGCCCGGCAAAGGTGATATTTCACCCCAGCCTTCTTTTTCGCCCTGCGTGAGGCGAACCAGCAGGCCGTCGCGCGTTTTCAGACGCCGCTCGCGCAGCACTACTCCGGCATCCATCGGCACCTGAAAGCGCCACAGCCCTACGCTTCGCATTACGGGTTCCGTTTGAATTTGCTGAAGTCTGGCTGGCGTTTCTGGTTGAACGCGTTGCGCCCTTCCTGACCTTCTTCGGTCATGTAGAACAGCATGGTGGCGTTGCCCGCCAGCTCCTGCAGACCGGCCTGGCCGTCGCAGTCCGCGTTCAGCGCGGCCTTCAGGCAGCGCAGCGCCATCGGGCTGTTTTGCAGCATTTCACGGCACCAGCGCACGGTTTCTTTTTCAAGCTCGGCGTTTGGCACAACGGTATTCACCAGCCCCATATCCAGCGCTTCTTTCGCGTCGTACTGGCGGCACAGGAACCAGATTTCGCGCGCTTTTTTCTGCCCAACGATACGGGCCATGTAGGACGCGCCCCAGCCGCCGTCGAAGGAGCCGACCTTTGGGCCGGTCTGGCCGAATACCGCGTTTTCCGCCGCAATCGTCAGGTCGCACATCATGTGCAGCACGTGGCCGCCGCCGATGGAGAAACCGGCAACCATTGCTACCACAGGCTTAGGACAGGTGCGGATCTGGCGCTGGAAGTCCAACACGTTCAGATGATGCACGCCGCTTGCGTCCTGGTAGCCGCCGTAGTCGCCGCGCACTTTCTGATCGCCTCCCGCGCAGAAGGCTTTGTCGCCTTCGCCGGTCAAGATGATGACGCCGATGTTGTCGTCATAGCGCGCGTCGGCCAGCGCGTCGATCATCTCTTTCACGGTCAGCGGGCGGAACGCGTTGCGCACTTCCGGGCGGTTGATGGTGATTTTCGCAATGCCGTCGGTAGATTTGTGGTAGCGAATATCGGTGTAACCTTCCGAGCAGTCCTGCCACTCAACCGGGGCGTAAAGCATTTGTTCATCAGGATAAATCATGGTGTGTCCTCAATAGATTGACGCAATAAAGTGAGCAGGCAGGCGCAAAACGCCGCGGGATTTTCCCTGTGTGCGTTATGCCCGGCAGCGGGAATGAGATGCGGTGTAAGGTGCAGGCCCTGGGCCAAGGCGCGGAATTTTTCATCCCGCTCACCACAAATATAGTGAAAAGGAACGCCGAGATGGCGCAGGCACGCTTGCAGACCGGGCTGCGCGCCGAGCGAGGTGGCCTCAAGCATCATGGCAAGCGACATTGGGTCGTTCTGGCCGCGTTGGGCAACCAGCTCGTCACGCTGTGCCTGTGATAAAGATGCAAACACCGGCTGCTGATACCAGGAGCGGAGCACATCGTGAATCGGCAGTTCGCGCAGGCGCTGCGCCCAGGCATGGTCGGAAGCCCGCCGCGCAAGACGTGCCTCGACGTTCGCCAAACCTGGATTGCCACCTTCAACGATAAGCCCGGCCAGCCCGGTATTTTCACCCTGACAGGCATGATACATCGCCACGCGCCCGCCGAGCGAATACCCCACCAGCCAGTAGTTGAGTATGTTGTAACTAAGTAGCGTGTGGCGCAGCAGTTTATCCACCGCCGCGAACCCGTCCACCTGAATGTCTGCGGAGCCGCCGTGTCCCGGCAGATCCACGCGCAGCTGCGGCCAGTTAGCAAAGGCATCGTTAAACGCTGCCCACTCCCGCTCGCAGCCGAGGAAACCGTGCAGCCAGACCAGGCAGGGCAAATCCGCCCTGCGGCCCGGCATTGCAACGGCGTGCAGCATCATGCCTGGCTTACCTGGGCAAGCAGGTTTTGCAGCGTCTGCGCGCCTTCCGTTTCCGGGACGGTGATCTCGATGATGGTCGCCTGCGGCCACTGCCAGGCGCGGGAAACGATGTCCTGCAGCTCGTTCCAGGTGCCGGGGTTGTAATACGTCAGGCTGAACATCGCCGCCGCGTGGGCAAAGTTCACGTCCTGCGGCATACAGTAAAAGCGTTCGCGCTCCTCGGCAGGCGTCGGCAGCAGCGAGAATATCTGCCCGCCGTTATTGTTAACGATCAGCAGCACGAAGGGAGCGGAAACCTGGCGAAGCAGCGCCAGCGAGTTCATGTCATAAAGCGCGGAAAGATCGCCAACGACGGCAAGCGTCGAACGAGCCGTTGCGCGCTGAACGCCTGCGGACGTTGACAGCAATCCGTCAATGCCGCTGGCACCGCGATTGCCGTAAACCGGATAGCCTGCGGGCATTTGAGCAAAGGCATCCACCAGCCGCACCACCAGGCTATTGCCCACGAAGAGCTGCCCCGCTTCCGGCAGCAGTTCCGGCAGGCGCGCCGCAACCTGCGCTTCGCCAAATTGGGCGGTGCCAAGCGCAACGATATCCTGCGCGTGGCGAGCCAGCGGCTCCAGCTTTTCCGCCCAGGCAGGGCGTTTCTCCGCCGGATGCAGATCCAGCCAGTCGCCGATGTTGCACGACAGGCGGCGTCCACGGTGGTTCGCCGGATCAAGCCTGCCGGGAAGCGGATCGACCAGCCAGTACTCTTCCGGCGCGCAGGTCGCCTGCCATTGCAGGACGCGTTTGCCCGTCAGGCTGCTGCCGAACTGGATGATTATTTGCGCGCGCGCAAGCTCGGTCGTCGCCTGGCTGTTGCTCAGCCACAGATCGGCGCAGGGTAACGGCTGCCCGGTCTGCGACAGCACGTCGCCAATCAGCGGCCAGCCGAGCATTTTCGCCCAGGCCGCGACGCGTTCGCCCTCTTCCGCGCTCATGCGCCCGGCCACGACGACGCCGCGCTTCTGCCGCCAGAAGAACCAGTCGCGCTGTTTGACGATTTCTCGCCCGTAAACTTCGCGCAGCCAGGGTTTTTCGCTGTTCCACCAGTCGCCCAGCTCTTTTTGCCAGCTGATACCGGTGTCGTCCGGCGCGCCGTAGAGCGGCTCGGCGAACGGACAGTTGATATGCAGCCCGCCGCTGAACTGCTGGCCGAGCGCGCTATCGATGGTTGAAACCAGCCAGCGCGCCGGGATGTCCTGCGTTGGGCGAGGTAAATTGACGCTCACGGTCGGATGGCTGCCGAACATGCCCGGCTGGCGAATCGCCTGGTTTGCGCCGCAGTCGATAAGCTCCGGCGGGCGATCAGCCGTTAAGAGAATGAGCTTTTCGCCGGTCAGCCCCGCTTCAATTAGCGCGGGATAAAGGTTTGCCACCGCCGTACCGGAGGTGACGATCACCGCAACGGGTTCACCGCTGGCTTTCGCAAGGCCCAGCGCAAGATGTCCGAGGCCGCGCTCGTCAAAATGGGTGTGGCAGATAAATGCCGAATTCTCAGCGGCCGTTAAGGTCAGCGGCGTGGAGCGCGAGCCTGGCGCAATGCAGACGTGGCGCACGCCGTGGCGGGTCAGCGCTTCAAGGATGACTTGTGCCCAACGGCGGTTAAAGGAGCTTATCGACATGTTCTTGTCCGGAGTCAATTTTGCTGACTCATTATAATTATTGCTGGAATGAATATTTTGATATGAATCGGTAATGTTTCATTCAGAAGGCTGATTTGGTCAGCAAGGTGCGCAATCCTGCGGCTTTATTTTCTATTTCCTGCCATTCCTGCTCGGCGTCAGAACCAGCGACGATGCCCGCCCCGGCGTAAAGCCTGACGGTGGCATTGGTGACTTTGGCCGAACGCAGGGCAACGCAAAATTCGGTTTGATGGCGGGACAGGTAGCCCGCCGATCCTGCGTACCATTCACGTTCGAACGGTTCAAAGTCCTTTATGAATGATTTCGCCGGTTCGCGCGGCAGCCCAGCTACCGCCGCCGTTGGCTGTAGCTGTTCAAGACATACGGCGTCGTCGGCCTTGGCCAGCTCGGTCCAGATACAGCGCCGCAGATGCTGCACCTTGCGCAGGCGAACCACCTGCGGAGGCAGGATATCCAGCACGCCGACCTTCTGCTGCAAACGCTGGCAGATATCTTCCACAACCAGCATATTTTCGCGCTGATTTTTGTCATCTTTTAGCAACCATTGGCCTAAAGACCAGGCGTGATGGTCTTCAACGTGGTTCGCTACGGTGCCCGCAAGCGCTTCCGTGCGCAGCGCAGAGTCGATGCGCCGCCACAGGCGTTCCGGGCTTGAACCCAAAAATGCGCTGTGCGCGTCAAAAACCATCAGGAAGTGGTAACAGCTAAAGTTCACCCGGCGGCTGGCGGCCATGAATGCCGCGGCGGAAACCACCGTTGAAAAATGCAGATCCGTAGCGCGGGCAAGCACCACTTTATCCAACTCGCCGCTGCTAATCGCCTCCGTTGCTTTGCCAATGAGCTGATGCCATTCGTCCTGCCCCGGCTGATGGCGTTCGCTCAAGCACTGGAGATGCAGCGGTAGCAGAGGTTTAGCGGGCAGGATTTGTTCCAAAAAGGCCGCCGCACGGCGAGCGTCTTCCCGCAGCGACGTTTCGCTGTAGAGATGCAGCCAAAGGCAGGCCTCGCCTCCTTTGCGCCGCCATTCAAGACGCGATAAAAACAGGTAGCCCTGCGCTGGGTCAAAGGCGTTAAGACCCCAGATACGCAGCGACGGCGTGGAAGCATGGGCATCAAGGAAGCTTTGGGCATCGGCGAGGGAGGAAAACTGGCGCAGCGCGCCAAGGGCGGCGACTTCATCATCGCCATCGCGCTGCTGCCAGTAAAACTGCGGGTAGACGTGCTGGCAGGCAAGCCAGGCAAGTGCGTCGGAGTCATCGCTCAGGGAAACGTCCACGCACAGGCGCTTGAGGCCGGGGCCATCCGTAAATTCTTCTGTCAATGCCAGCTTGAGCTGTTGCAGCGCGACGGTTACTGAATTCACGTATACCTCATATCCCCGAAAAGCCCTCGATTATACGTGGACATGGCGATAAAAAAAAATCCCACCCAATGGGTAAGATTTCAATTTATCTGGCGCACGGGAATGTGCGCCAGCGCCTCGCCTAGCGTCGGGCTAACAGCAGCCCCAGCACCAGCCCTGCGGCCGCACCGACGCCAATGCCCTGCCAGGGTTTTTCGTGCACGTAATCGTCAGCGCGATACACGGCATGTTTGGCGCGATAGTAGTAGTTATCGGACGCGTGGCTGACGCGCGCTTTAACTTCGTTCAGCGCCTGCTCAGCACGGGCTTTAAGCTCTATGTACTTTTGATCCGCCGGATCGCCGGAAGAACGCAGAACTTCCTCAAGCGTTTCACTAAGCAGGGCAAGATCGTCATCAAGACGGGATTCGAACTGTGGCATTCTTTTTCTCCGTGTCATTTTCGCGAAAGGAAAACTTATTTGCTCGTCCGCTAACTATAGACAACGGCGGTCATTTTCGCCTGTCGCTTTGCCGAAAGGCTGCGGCTAGCGGTTTGCCATCCCGACGTGCGGGATGCCGTCCTCATCATAGACGTCGGTCACCGTGTGGAAGCCAAAATGCGCGTAAAACGCCTGCAGGTGCGCCTGTGCGCCAAGGTAGACGGCGGTTTCCGGCCAGTGTCGCTGGCAGGAGGCCATCGCCTGTTCCATGAGCTGATAGCCAAGCTTTTCACCCCGCGCGCTGGAGTCAATAATCACGCGCCCGATGGTTACCGGCTCGAATTCGTTTTCGCTTTTGAGGATTCGAGCATACGCCACCAGCCTGCCGTCGCGCCAGCCGAGCAGATGGCGGTTTTCCCCCACCAGGTCGTCGCCGTCGATATCCTGATAGGGGCAGTGTTGTTCCACTACAAATACGGCGCAGCGCAGAGCGAGCAGCGCGTACAGGTCGGTAACGCTCAGTTCAGAATGGTGCAGGTCCTGCCAGTTAATCATGATGAAGGTTTCCTGTTTAGGTGCGGTGGATGGCGCTATCGCTTAGCCACCCTACAAAATGCGCATTCGTAGGGCGGTAAACGAAGCGCCATCCGCCAAAGATAGATAATTAGCCACCCTACAAAAGACGGCGATAGTTTTCTAGCGTCCATAAAAAAACCGTCGACTAGCGACGGTTTTTACGGACTTCGATTCAGCTTACATCAGCGGTTTCGCGAGCTGTACCAGGTCGATCAGCGGCTGAGGATAAACGCCCAACAGCAGAACCAGCACGGCGGAAATCAGCACCACGACGCCGCCCGCGGTGAACGCCCAGTTGGTTGGGGTATCGCGGTTGAGCTGCTGAGGCGCACTCAGATACAGGCTCACGGTGACGCGCAGGTAGTAGTAGAGGCCGATGGCGCTGCCCAGCACAACCGCGCCGGTCAGCCACCACAGGTGCGCCTGAACGCCCACTGCGATGATGTAGAACTTACCGATGAAGCCCAGCGTCATTGGAATACCCGCCAGGGAAAGCATCATCACCGTCATTACCGCAGACAGAACCGGCTTGTGCCAGAACAGGCCACGATAAGAGTACAGGGAATCTGCATCCGGGCCACGGTACGGGCTGGACATCAGGCTGACCACGCCGAACGCGCCGAGGCTGCTGAACAGGTAGCCTGCCAGGTAAACGCCCACGGATTCCATCGACATGCTGCCGCTTTGCAAAGCGATCAGCGCCACCATCAGGTAGCCAAGGTGCGCGATGGAGGAGTAACCGAGCAGGCGTTTGATGTTGGTCTGGCTCAGCGCCATCAGGTTACCGAAGAGGATCGAGGCGAAGGCAATAATGCCCAGCACCACGCGAACCGCTTCGCTATCGCCCACCGGCGCGTAGAGGAACAGACGCATCACCACGCCAAAGATGGCGATTTTGCTGGCGGTTGCCAGGAAGGTGGAAACCGGAGCAGGCGCGCCCTGGTAAACGTCTGGCGTCCACAGGTGGAACGGCACCAGCGACAGCTTGAAGCCCAGGCCAACAATCATCAGGCCAAGGCCCGCGAGCAGCAGCGGCTCGTGCAGCATGTTGTCCGCAAGGCTCTTGCCGAGGCTAACAAACGACAGGCTGCCGGATTCCGCATACACCAGCGCCATACCGAACAGCAGGAAGGAAGAGGCTGCGGCGGACAGGATGGTGTATTTGATGCTGGCTTCAAGCGAGCGCTTCTGACGGAAGGCGTAGCCAATCAGGCCAAACAGCGGCAGTGAAATCAATTCAATGCCGAGGAACAGCGCGGCCAGGTGGTTAGCGTTCGCCAGCAGAATGCCGCCCAGGGCGGCAATCAGCACCAGCAGGTAGAACTCTTCGCGGTTGTCGGTGTAACCCTGCAACCATGGGTAGGCGAAGGTGCAGGTTGCGAGGCTTGCCAACAGCACCAGGCCGGTATAGAGCATGGCGTAGCCGTCGACGCGCATCAGCGGAGTGACGTCCATTGCGCCCGCCTGCCCCACGAACCACAGGGAGACGAGAGCGGCGTTAAGGCCAATTACGGAAAGTGTTGCATTAACAAAATGGTCGCGTCGCCACGCTATGGAGAGCATCACAACCACCACCGTCAATCCGACGATCAACAGCGGCAGCAGCGCGATCAAATGTTGAGGAGTTATAGTCATGGCGAATTACGGCCTTGTAGTTGGAATTGAACTGGTAAACCACTGCTGAACGTTACTCATCGCAGCGTGCGAGGTATCCAGAATTGGCTGCGGATAGAAGCCCAGCAGGACTAACAGCACCACCAGCAACAGGATGATAAAGAACTCGCGCAGCGACATTCCCGGCAGTTGCTTATCGCTGATTTCGCTTTTCGCTTTACCGAAGTAAGCGCGATGCAGCATCGCCAGAGAGTAAACGGAGGCAAACACCAGACCGAAGGTCGAAATCACGGTGATAACCGGCACCACGTGGAAGCTGCCGAACAGGATCATGAATTCGCCAACGAAGTTACCGGTGCCCGGCATCCCAAGGGTTGCCACAGCAAAGAACATCGACAGACCCGGCAACCATTTAATTTTATTCCACAGGCCGCCCATCAGGCGCATGTCACGGGTGTGCAGGCGCTCGTAGAGCTGACCACAGATGATGAACATACCCGCAGCGGAAAGGCCGTGAGCAATCATCTGAATAACCGCGCCCTGGTAAGCCAGCTGGTTGCCGGTGTAAATCGCAATCAGCACGAAGCCCATGTGGGAAACGGAGGTATAGGCAATCAGACGCTTGATGTCGGTCTGCGCGAAGGCCATCCACGCGCCGTAGAAGATGCCGATAACGCCCAGCCACATGGCAATGGGGGCAAATTCAGCGGAAGCTTCCGGGAACAGCGGCAGCGAGAAACGCAGCAGGCCGTAAGCGGCGGTTTTCAGCAAGATCCCCGCGAGGTCAACGGAACCCGCCGTTGGCGCCTGAGAGTGCGCATCCGGCAGCCAGCCGTGTAGCGGAACCACCGGCATTTTCACCGCAAACGCGATAAAGAAGCCCAACATCAGCAGCCATTGGACGCCGTGGGACATCGGCGTTTTCAGCAGCAGCTCGTAGTTAAACGTCCACACGCCGGTCGCGTTGTAGTGCACAAACACCAGGCCGAGGATGGCAATCAGCATCACCAGGCCGCTTGCCTGGGTATAGATGAAGAACTTGGTGGCGGCGGTGATACGCGTCTTCCCATCGGAGGCTTTGTGGCCCCACAGCGCAATCAGGAAGTACATCGGCACCAGCATCATTTCCCAGAAGAAGAAGAACAGGAACATGTCGATGGCAAGGAACACGCCGATAACGCCACCGAGGATCCACATCAAGTTTAAGTGGAAGAAGCCCTGATACTTTTCAATTTCATTCCAGGAACACAGCACCGCCAGTACGCCGAGCAGGCCGGTCAGTACGACCATCAGCAGCGACAGGCCATCCAGCGCGAGGTGGATTTCAATGCCGAAACGTGGGATCCACGGCAGGACAAATTCAGACTGCCACTGCGGCAAGCCTGCGGCCTGCGTCAGAGAGTAGCCACCCTGCAACCACAGTTGCAGCGAAAGTGCCAGAGTCAGCCCCATGGTCACCAGCGCGATCCAACGCGGCACTTTCACGCCGAAGCGTTCGGTTTGCCAGCAGAAGAAGCCGCCAATAAAGGGGATTAATATTAGCCAGGGTAATAGCATGGCATTTGTGTCCCTAAGTCAAAATAAACCAAAACATCACTCACTTGCCCTTCCTTCGTAGGGTGGATAAGCGTTAGCATCATCCACCAAAAGTGGCGGGTGGCACTGCGTTTACCCGCCCTACGGGAGAGGCGTTCAATTCCGCGTTAGCGCAACACCAGCAGCAGGCCGAGCACCACGACGGCACCGATGCTCATGGATGCCACATACCAGCGCAGATAGCCGTTCTCGCTGAGCAGCAGACCACGGCCTGCGAAGCGGGAAAGCACTGCCGGAATGTTCATCAACGCGTTCAGCGGATCGCGCTTAAGCAGCCAGGCAATGCCGAGGAATGGCTTAACGAACACTTTGTCGTACAGCCAGTCGAAGCCCCAGGCATGGAACCACCAGGTACCGAAGAAACGGCCCGGCGCGCTGTTGGCGATAGCGGTAACCAGCGTGCGTTTACCGAGCCACAGCCAGGCGGCAATCAGAATACCGGCGATAGCCACCACGCCCGAGGTAATCTCAAGCGTCAGAACGCTACCGTGCGCAAGCTCGGTGGTTTCCGGCAGCACGCCCGCCAGCGGCGGAACGATCATTGCGCCAACGAAGGTGGACAGCACCAGCAGCACGATCAGCGGCAGGTGGTGAGTAATGCCTTTAACCGCGTGAGCGTGAATCTGCTCTTTGCCGTGGAAGACGATGAAGATCATACGGAAGGTGTACAGCGAGGTCATAAACGCACCGACCAGACCGGCAACCATCAGGTTGATATGACCGTTCGCCATCGCACCGGCGAGGATTTCGTCCTTACTGAAGAAGCCTGCGGTAATCAGCGGCAGGGCTGACAGCGCCGCGCCCCCAACCAGGAAGCAGGCATACACCAGCGGAATCGACTTACGCAGACCGCCCATTTTGAAGATGTTTTGTTCATGGTGGCAGGCCAGAATCACCGAGCCGGACGACAGGAACAGCAGCGCTTTGAAGAAGGCGTGCGTCATCAGGTGGAAGATAGCCGCATCCCACGCCTGCACGCCGAGCGCCAGGAACATGTAGCCAATCTGGCTCATGGTGGAGTAAGCCAGCACACGTTTGATATCGGTTTGCACCAGCGCGGCAAAGCCTGCCATCACCAGCGTCACCGCGCCCACGATGCCGACCAGATGCAGCACTTCAGGCGTCATCAGGAACAGGCCGTGAGTACGGGCTATCAGGTAGACGCCCGCGGTAACCATGGTCGCGGCGTGGATCAGCGCGGAAACCGGCGTTGGACCCGCCATCGCATCGGCAAGCCACGTTTGCAGCGGAAGCTGTGCAGATTTACCTACCGCACCGCCCAACAGCATCAGCGTCGCCCACTTCAGCATTTCATTGCCTTCGGCAAAGTGCTGCGGAGCCAGCTCAACCATTTCGCGGAAGTTCAGCGTGCCAAGCTCGTTGTAGAGGATGAACAGCGCGAAAGCGAGGAACACGTCGCCCACGCGGGTCACGACGAAGGCTTTCATGGCCGCCGCACCGTTCTTCGGATCGGTGTAGTAGAAGCCGATCAGCAGATAGGAGCACAGGCCCACGCCTTCCCAACCGAGGTACATCAGCAGCAGGTTATCGCCCAACACCAGCACAACCATGCTTGCGATAAACAGGTTGGTGTAAGCGAAGAAGCGAGAATAGCCCTCCTCGCCACGCATATACCAGGAGGCATACATGTGGATGAGGAAACCTACGCCGGTGACCACTGACAGCATGGTCAGCGACAGGCCGTCCAGCACCAGGTTGAAGCCGATATTGAAATCGCCGACCGACATCCAGGTCCACAGCGGCTGAACAAACGCCTGCTGGCCGTTGTTAAAGAAATCAACGCCCGCAATGGCGGTGACCAGCGCGGCAAGACCGATTGAGCCAATACCCACCGTGGCAGAAACGTTTTCCGACCAGCGGCCACGAGAAAATGCCAACAATACAAAGCCAATAAATGGCAAAAGAATGGTTAACCAGAGAAGGTTCATCCACGCATCTCACTTACTGAATCGATATTCAGGTTCTGGCGACGACGATGAAGCTGCAGCAGCAGCGCAAGGCCAATACTGGCTTCAGCTGCGGCGAGGCTAATCGCGAGGATATACATCACCTGACCGTCGGCCTGGCCCCAATAGCTGCCGGCGACCACAAAAGCGAGCGCCGCGGCGTTAATCATGATTTCCAGACTGATCAGCATGAAAAGCAGGTTGCGACGGATAACCAGACCCGTCAGTCCCAGCACGAATAATATCGCGGCGAGAATGAGTCCATGTTGCAACGGGATCATACGTGCTCCTCCGGTTTTCTTTTTGTAGCCATGTCCGCCTGACGGTTGCTCAGCACTTCGCCCGCGCGGTCTTCACGACCGAGGTGGAAGGCGACAACCAGGCCCGCCAGCAGCAGCATGGACGCCAGCTCGACGGCCAGAACGTAAGGACCAAACAGGGCGATGCCGACCTGTTTCGCGTCGATAGCCGTACCGTCGATGCCCTGGTCGTTAATGGTGCGAATAGCGTAAACCAGCACCACCAGCAGAATCGCAGACAGCACGCCCGGGCCAATCCACAGCTGTGGTTTGAGCCACTCGCGTTCCTGCTGCACCACGGAGTTACCAAGGTTGAGCATCATGACCACGAAGACGAACAGCACCATGATGGCCCCGGCGTAAACGATAATCTCCAGCGCGCCGGCGAAATAAGCGCCCAGGGAGAAGAACACCCCGGCGATCGCCAGCAAAGAGATGATCAGATACAGCAAGGCGTGCACCGGATTGCTGTGAGTGATCACCCTAAGGGTGGTCAGCACCGCCACAACGGCGCAGATATAAAAAGCGAATTCCATTGCCTTGCTCCTTAAGGTAACAGGCCTTTGACGTCGATAGGCTTGGCTTCGTTTTCCGCTTCGCCCTTATCTTTGCCGTCGATTGCCATACCTGCCATCCGGTAGAAGTTATATTCCGGGTATTTGCCCGGACCGGAGATCAGCAGGTCCTCTTTTTCGTAAACCAGATCCTGACGCTTAAACTCGCCAAGCTCAAAGTCCGGGGTAAGCTGGATTGCGGTAGTCGGACACGCCTCTTCGCACAGGCCGCAGAAAATGCAGCGTGAGAAGTTGATGCGGAAGAACTCCGGATACCAGCGGCCGTCTTTGGTTTCTGCTTTTTGCAGAGAGATACAGCCTACCGGGCAGGCAACCGCACACAGGTTACAGGCAACGCAACGCTCTTCGCCGTCCGGGTCGCGCGTCAGCACGATACGGCCACGGTAGCGCGGCGGCAGATACACTGGTTCTTCCGGATACATCTGCGTTTCGCGCTTGGCGAAAGCGTGCAGACCGATCATCCAGATACTGCGTACCTGGGTGCCGAAACCAACCACTAACTCTTTCAATGTCATGGTTTTTTCACCCCTTATGGTGCCTGATAGAGAATGACCGCGGCGGTCACCAGCAAGTTGACAAGCGTCAGCGGCAGGCAAACTTTCCAGCCGAAGGACATCACCTGGTCATAACGAGGACGAGGCAACGCTGCGCGAATCAAAATGAACATCATCATGAAGAACGCGGTTTTCAGCGCGAACCAGATGAACGGTGGTAACCACGGGCCATTCCAGCCACCAAAGAACAGCGTCACAATCAGTGCAGAAACGGTGACGATGCCGATATATTCCCCGACGAAGAACAGACCGAACTTCATACCGGAATATTCGATGTGATAACCGTCGGCCAATTCCTGCTCGGCTTCCGGTTGGTCAAACGGGTGACGGTGACAAACCGCAACGCCTGCAATCGCAAAGGTGATAAAGCCGAAGAACTGCGGGATAACGTTCCACAGGTGCGCCTGGTTGTTGACGATATCGCCCATATTGAACGACCCCGCCTGCGCAACCACGCCCATCAGGGAAAGCCCCAGGAACACTTCGTAGCTGAGCGTCTGCGCGGAAGCACGCATCGCACCCAGCAGGGAGTATTTGTTGTTGCTTGACCAGCCCGCGAACAGCACGGCGTAAACCGCAAGGCCTGCCATCATCAGGAAGAACAGAATACCGATGTTCAGATCCGCAACCACCCAGCTCGGGCTGACCGGCACGATGGCGAAGGCCAGCAGCAGCGAGGTGAAGGCGATCATTGGCGCAAGAGTAAAGATCACGCGATCCGAGAAGCGCGGCACCCAGTCCTCTTTAAAGAACATCTTGATCATGTCCGCCACCAGCTGGAGCGAGCCGCCCCAGCCTACGCGGTTTGGCCCATAGCGGTTCTGGAACAGGCCAAGCAGACGACGTTCACCGAAGCTCATGAACGCGCCGCAGGTCACGACCACTAACAGGATCACTACCGCTTTGAGGATGCTTAGCAGAATGTCGATAACATCCGGTGTCAACCAGCTCATTGCGCAGCCTCCTGCAGATTTTCAATACGAGCACCAGCCAGAACAGGAGCAATACCTGGCATACCCATTGGCAGACCCACCTGCCCTGCCGCCAGACCTTCGGACAGCTGCAGCGGCAGACTTAACGTCTGGCCTTCGTAGCTAAAGGAAATCAGGCTACCGGCGTTAACGCCAAGCTTCGCGGCATCGGCCGGGTTCAGCGTGATGTAAGGCGCAACCATGCGGCTCTGGAAGACCGGAGAGCGCTGGGACATCTCGTCGCTACCAAACAGGTGGTAGTACGGCGCGATACGCCATTTGCCCTCTTCGGCGTGGAAGGAATCCGGCACGCTGGTGAAGAAGTCCAATCCCGTTTCGGAAGCCTCGATGAGGCGCACGCCCGGATCGCCGTGACGCAGATGGCCGCCCACTTCGGCCTGGAACTTGTTCCATGCCTGCGGTGAGTTCCAGCCCGGAGCCCATGCGAATGGGATCTGCTGACGGTCGGCCAGCGGGCTGTTGTTCCCTTCCATAGAGAAGGCAAACATGGTGTCTTTGTCCTGCGGCTGGCGCGGTTCGTGAACGCTGATGTTCGCGCGCATCGCCGTACGGCCGCTGGAGCGGTTCGGGGAGCGGGCCAGTTTCTGACCGCGAATGCGGAAGCTTGCGTCAGGCGCGGCGTCTTTAATGCCGGCCAGCTGCGGAAGCGCCTTCACGCAGGCGTCGATAACGTGGTCGAGCTGCGTCCAGTCCACCTCGCGGCTTTGCACGGTGCTGTGCAGAGAATGAAGCCAGCGCCAGCTTTCCAGCATCGCAACGTTGTGGTCGTAGTACGCCGGGTCATAAACCTGGAAGAAGCGCTGGGCGCGGCCTTCGTTGTTGATGACGGTTCCGTCGCTTTCAGCGAAGCTTGCGGTGGACAGCACCAGGTGGGCTTTGTCCATGATCGCCGTGCGCTGATGGTCGATAACCAATACCAGCGGCGCTTTGCTTAACGCTGCATCTACGCGAGCCGCGGAAGCGTGGCGGTGCAGATCGTTTTCCAGTACGACGACCGCGTCAGCGGCGCCAGTTTCCAGTTCGCTGAGCGCTTCTTCAAGCGAGCCGCCGCCGATCATGCCGAGGCCTACGCTGTTCACCGCGCGGGCAACCATGGTAATACCGACATCGGCACCACGGCCTTTCAGCGCTTTCGCAACGTTTGCCGCAGCCTGAATAACCGCTTCGCTCCCGGCGTTAGTACCGGAAATGATAAGCGGCTTTTTAGCACCGGCCAGCGCCTGCACGATCACGTCGACTTTGTTTTTCAGGTCACGATCCAGCTCAACCGCCGGGGAGTTGCTGTCCAGCGCGTTGGCAATCGCAAAGCCTAAGCGAGCCTGATCTTCGACCGGCGCACGGTAGGTCCACGCCGCGATGTCATCCAGGCGGGTGTTATCCACGTTGGTAACAAACAGAGGATGCTTGGCGTGCTGGCCGATGTTGAGGATCGCGGCGATCTGCCAGTCGGCAACTTTCTGTGCCGCCGCCATTTCACGCGCTTTGCCTTTCACCGCCTGGCGAACCGACAGCGCAACGCGAGCGCCGGTCTGGGTAATGTCTTCGCCCAGAATCAGCACCGCATCGTAGGATTCGATTTCGCGCAGGGCCGGCGTGTGAACGCCGCTTTCTTTCAGCACTTTAAGCATCAGCTGCAGACGCGCCTGCTCGCCCGCCGCGATACCGGTATAGAAATTATCCGCACCGACCAGCTCGCGCAGCGCAAAGTTGCTTTCTACGCTGGCGCGCGGAGAGCCGATACCGATCACTTTCTTCGACTGGCGCAGAATATCCGCCGCGCCCTGCATCGCCTGTTCGGCGTTCAGGGTGATGAGATCGTTGCCACGACGCTGAATCGGCTGACGCGGACGGTCTTTCAGATTCACATAGCCATAGCCGAAACGACCGCGGTCACAGAGGAAGTAATGGTTAACGGTACCGTTGTAGCGGTTTTCGATACGACGCAGTTCACCGTAGCGCTCGCCTGGGCTGGTGTTACAGCCGATGCTGCACTGCTGGCAGATGCTTGGCGCAAACTGCATATCCCACTTACGGTTGTAGCGCTCGGAGTGGGTTTTGTCGGTGAATACGCCGGTCGGGCAAATTTCTACCAGGTTGCCGGAGAACTCGCTTTCCAGCGTGCCGTCTTCCGGGCGACCGAAGTAAACGTTGTCGTGAGCGCCGTAAACGCCCAGGTCTGTGCCGTCTGCATAATCTTTGTAGTAGCGCACGCAGCGGTAACAGGCGATACAGCGGTTCATTTCGTGAGAGATGAACGGGCCGAGGTCCTGATTGCGGTGGGTACGCTTGGTGAAACGATAGCGGCGGAAGCTATGACCGGTCATTACCGTCATATCCTGCAGGTGGCAGTTGCCGCCTTCTTCACAGACCGGGCAGTCGTGTGGGTGGTTAGTCATTAACCATTCCACAACGCTTTCACGGAACTGCTTCGCTTCGCCGTCATCAATAGAAATGAACGTACCGTCGGAGGCCGGTGTCATACAGGACATCACCAGGCGGCCACGGGTATCTTCTGCGTTTTGATATTGCTTCACCGCACACTGGCGGCAAGCACCGACGCTGCCCAGCGCCGGGTGCCAGCAAAAATAAGGAATATCAAGGCCTAAGGAGAGACAAGCTTCTAGCAGGTTGTCCGCTCCGTTAACCTCATATTCTTTGCCGTCTACATGAATCGTAGCCATAGTCAGCATGCTTCCAGTTGGCCTGAATAAATTCAGGCGTTAATCAAAAATTCTTGTGCGAACCACTTTCGCCCTCACCCCGGCCCTCTCTCCCAAGAGAGGGAGGAACTCGGTCTATCCCCTCTCCCTCAGGGAGAGGGTTAGGGTGAGGGTGAAAAGTTGTCTATCACCAGCGCGTTTTTAACAGGTTCGGCTGAATGCCACTAATGGCACGCGTGTTACCGAAGTCCTGTTTGGCAATGCCTGCTTCGAATTCGTCGCGGAAATATTTAATCGCACTCTGCAATGGCTCAACCGCGCCGGGCGCGTGGGCACAGAAGGTTTTACCCGGCCCAAGGTGGCGACACAGTTGCTCAAGCGTCTCGATATCACCAGGCTGGCCTTCGCCACGTTCCAGCGCGCGCAGAATTTTTACGCTCCACGGCAGGCCGTCACGACACGGCGTACACCAGCCGCAGGACTCGCGGGCAAAGAACTCTTCCAGGTTACGCACCAGCGGCACCATGCCGATTTCATGGTCGACGGCCATCGCCAGCGCGGTGCCGAGGCGGCTCCCCGCTTTACCGATGCTTTCGAATTCCATCGGCAGGTCGAGGTGCGACTCGGTCAGGAAGTCGGTCCCTGCCCCGCCCGGCTGCCAGGCTTTGAACTTCAGGCCATCGCGCATGCCGCCCGCGTAGTCTTCGAGAATTTCGCGAGCCGTAGTGCCGAACGGTAATTCCCAGACGCCAGGGTTTTTCACGCGTCCCGAGAAGCCCATCAGCTTGGTACCAGCATCTTTACTGATGCCGCCGCCAATGCCCTGATACCACTCCACGCCGTTCGCCAGAATCGCAGGCACGTTACACAGGGTTTCGACGTTGTTCACACAGGTCGGTTTACCCCAGACGCCGCTTGATGCAGGGAATGGCGGTTTTGAACGCGGGTTCGCGCGGCGGCCTTCAAGGGAGTTAATCAGCGCGGTTTCTTCCCCGCAGATATAACGCCCGGCGCCGGTGTGCACGATCAGTTCAAAATCAAAGCCTGATCCGAGAATGTTTTTGCCAAGCAGACCGGCTTCGGTTGCTTCAGCAATCGCGCGGCGCAGATGCACGGCCGCTTCGATGTATTCGCCGCGCAGGAAGATGTAGCCACGGTAGGCCTTCAGCGCAAACGCTGAAATCAGCATGCCTTCCACCAGCAGGTGCGGCAGCTGTTCCATCAACAGGCGGTCTTTGTAGGTGCCCGGCTCCATTTCATCAGCGTTACACAGCAGGTAACGGATGTTCATGGATTCGTCTTTCGGCATCAGGCTCCACTTCAAACCGGTGGAGAAGCCCGCGCCGCCGCGCCCTTTCAGGCCAGCGTCTTTTACCGCATTGACGATTTCGTCCGGCGCCATGCCGGTCAAAGCTTTACGCGCACCTTCATAACCGTTTTTGCTGCGATATTCATCCAGCCAGACCGGCTGTTTGTCTTCGCGCAACCGCCAGGTTAGCGGATGGGTTTCGGGAGTCACGATGATGGGTTTCATTTGTACTGCTCCAGCAAATCAGGGATCGCTTCCGGCGTCAGATGGCTGTGAGTGTCCTCATCAATCATCATGGTCGGCCCCTTGTCGCAGTTCCCCAGACAGCAGGTCGGCAGCAGGGTAAAGCGACCGTCAAACGTGGTCTGGCCCGGTTTGATGTTGAGCTTTTTCTCAATAGCCGACTGAATGCCCTGGTAGCCCGTGATGTGGCAAACCACGCTGTCGCAGTAGCGAATGACGTGGCGGCCCACTGGCTGGCGGAAGATTTGGCTGTAGAAGGTGGCTACGCCCTCAACGTCGCTGGCAGGAATGCCCAACACGTCGGCGATGGCGTAAATCGCACCGTCCGGCACCCAGCCACGCTGCTTCTGCACGATTTTCAGCGCTTCAATGGACGCGGCGCGAGCATCTTCGTAATGGTGTTTTTCGTGCTCGATCGCTTCGCGTTCAGCGTGGCTCAGCTCGAAAGCTTCGGCCTGTGGGTTTTGGTTATCTTGCATAATTAGCGGTCCACATCTGACATAACAAAATCGATACTACCCAGATAGACAATCAGGTCAGAAACCAGGCTGCCGCGGATCGCCGCCGGGATTTGCTGCAGGTGCGCAAAGCTCGGGGTGCGGATACGGGTGCGGTAGCTCATGGTGCTGCCGTCGCTGGTCAGGTAGTAACTGTTAATCCCCTTCGTTGCCTCAATCATCTGGAAGGATTCATTGGCCGGCATGACCGGGCCCCAGGAAACCTGCAGGAAGTGAGTGATCAGGGTTTCGATATGCTGCAACGTGCGCTCTTTCGGCGGCGGCGTGGTCAGCGGGTGATCCGCTTTGAACGGGCCAGCAGGCATGTTTTTCAGACACTGGTCGAGAATACGCAGGCTCTGGCGCAGCTCTTCGACTTTCAGCATCACGCGGGTGTAGCAGTCGCTCACGCCACCGCCGACCGGGATTTCGAAGTCGAAGTTTTCATATCCAGAATAAGGACGCGCTTTACGGATATCGAAATCGATACCGGTTGCGCGCAGGCCAGCACCGGTGGTGCCCCACTCCAGCGCCTCTTTCTTGCCGTAGGCGGCAACGCCCTGTGAACGCCCTTTCAGGATGGTGTTGCGCAGCGCGGCTTTCTCGTAGGAGTCCAGACGTTTTGGCATCCACTCGAGGAATTCTTTCAGCAGGCGTTCCCAGCCTTTTGGCAGGTCGTGCGCCACGCCGCCGATGCGGAACCAGGCCGGGTGCATACGGAAACCGGTAATCGCTTCCACCAGATCGTAGATTTTCTGACGGTCGGTAAACGCGAAGAACACCGGCGTCATCGCACCAACGTCCTGAATGAACGTGGAGATGTACAGCAGGTGGCTGTTGATACGGAACAGTTCGGAGAGCATGACGCGGATAACGTCTACGCGCTCAGGCACTTCAATGCCCGCCAGTTTTTCAACCGCCAGCACGTAAGGCATTTCGTTCACGCAGCCGCCGAGGTATTCGATACGGTCGGTGTACGGAATGTAGCTGTGCCAGGACTGACGCTCGCCCATTTTCTCAGCGCCACGGTGGTGATAACCGATGTCCGGCACACAGTCGACGATTTCTTCGCCGTCCAGCTGCAGGATGATACGGAAGGCACCGTGTGCGGATGGGTGGTTCGGCCCGAGGTTCAGGAACATGAAATCTTCATGCTCGCTGCTGCGCTTCATGCCCCAGTCTTCAGGTTTGAAGGTCAGCGCTTCCATCTCGAGGTCTTCTTTCTGTTTGGTTAACTCAAACGGATCGAACTCGGTGGCGCGCGCCGGGTAGTCTTTGCGCAGCGGATGGCCTTCCCACGTTGGCGGCATCATGATGCGCGTCAGGTGCGGGTGGCCGTTAAAGGTGATGCCAAACATTTCCCAAGTTTCACGCTCGTACCAGTTGGCGTTCGGGAAGAGTTTGGTGATGGTCGGCACGTTAAGATCGTTTTCCGCCAGCGCCACCTTGAGCATGATGTCGCGGTTGCGATCGATAGAAATCAGGTGGTAGAAAACGGAAAAATCCGCGGCCGGTAAACCGTCGCGGTGAGTGCGGAGACGTTCATCCATGCCATGCAGGTCGAACAGCATGACGTAAGGTTTGGGTAGTCTCTTAAGGAATTCGGTCACTTCCAGTAACTGTTCGCGCTTAACCCAGACGACCGGAACGCCGGTACGGGTTGGCTGAACGGTAAAGGCATCCGGCCCAAAACGGTTACGCAGTTCGCCGATGACCGGGTCATCTAAATGATCCCTGGTCTGCCAGGCTGGCTGGGCGTCATGCGCGGTTAAATCTGTCATATTTCTCACCATTGCAAATGGTTCTGTGGTGACTGTCGGTCAGCAGCTCCGCGCTAATATTATTAATATGCGAAGCGCACTTTCACTGACTACAGGCGCAAATTAAATCTCGTCTGGTGTCCGCAGGTTGGTCACAGCAATACGCTCGCCGCGCTTACGCTCGCGTTCTGATTGCATGTTGGCGCGGTACACGCCCTGATCGCCAACAACCCAAGACAGCGGGCGACGCTCTTTGCCAATCGACTCTTGCAGCAGCATCAGCGCCTGCATGTAAGCCTCTGGACGCGGCGGGCAGCCAGGGATGTAAACATCAACCGGCAGGAATTTATCCACGCCCTGCACGACCGAGTAGATGTCGTACATGCCGCCGGAGTTTGCGCATGCGCCCATCGAGATAACCCATTTAGGCTCAAGCATCTGATCGTAGAGGCGCTGAATAACCGGGGCCATTTTGGTGAAGCAGGTACCGGCGATCACCATCAGGTCAGCCTGACGTGGAGATGCACGCAAAACTTCTGCACCAAAACGCGCCACGTCATGCACGGCGGTAAACGAGGTCACCATCTCAACGTAGCAGCAAGAAAGGCCGAAGTTGTAAGGCCAAATTGAGTTTTTACGCCCCCAGTTAACCATGTCGTGCATCGCATGTTCGAGCTTGCCCATATACACGCTACGGTTAATTTCTTGCTCAAGAGGATCGGTTACAATCTCCTGTTTTTGCAGGGGATAGCGGTCATTGTCACCGCCATTGGGGTCTATGCGGGTGAGCGTATAGTCCATCTTATTGCCTCGCTGTTACTGCGTATGACGGGGAGTTCGACTGTCGGTTTCCGGGTTGATTTTCTCACGGCGCGAACGCGCAGGAGTCCAATCGAGCGCGCCAATGCGCACCAGATACACCAGACCAGCCAGTAACACTAGTATGAAAATTGCGGCTTCCACGAAACCAATCCAGCCACTTTCACGAATGGAAGTAGACCAGGCATAGAGATACAGGGCTTCCACGTCGAAAATCACGAAGAACATGGCCACCAGGTAAAACTTAGCGGAAAGGCGTAAACGCGCGGAACCAACGGAGTCAATACCTGACTCGAAGGGGGTATTTTTGTGCCGGCCCTTGGCTCTCCCGCCGAGGAACCATGCCCCGAGCAGCATTACGCAGCACAGGCCAATGGCAACAATAAGAAAGACAGCGAACGCCCAGTGATGAGCGATAACTTCAGTGGTTGTTGACATACTCATTGCTTACTCATCAAAAGTGGCGCCAAAACCTCTGCTCTTGCTGGCAGATGAACACCACATCGATTCATGGGGAGGAACAATAAACCTTACAATAACTGCTGGAATCAAAAATTTACCAGCAAATTGATGGGGTTTTTTACTCCTTTCTATAACCTTTTGTCAACTTTAACAAAAGTATCCACACATTAGTTTACATCGACTTCAATTCATTAACATTTAATGCGTTAAAACTCGGCGATCCTGAGTTATTAACCAGATATTGATAATGGTGAATCGTGTCCGTTGTGCAGAAAAATTTATACAGCCTCTCTATTTTGGCAGGAAATCCCCCGTATTCCTCCCCCTAAGAGGGAGTATTTTCTTGATCTGAGACACGCTTTTGTTAATTCACTTCAAAAAGAAGCAACATTGCCGCGTGTTTTTTAACATTTTCTTACGGGTTGGTGTAGGCGAGAGGGAGAAGAGGAAAGTGGCCAACCGGGTTGCTAATTTCTTGTTTGAGAAAAGCTTTTTGTTAGGCGGGAAGCACAGAATGCTAAATCGAGCAAAAAACAGGCCGCTGGGGTGAATAAATACGCCAGCGGCCTGTTTTTACAGATAACATTTTGTTACTAACGAAACGCGGTAATCACTCGATGCGCGGCTCGACCAGCAGGGGATCGTCGCCCTCTTCCGAGGTCATCGCATAGTTATAGGGATTTGGGCTGGTTTCCATGGCGCTGAAGATCGCCTGCGCCAGTTCGTTGCTGGTCTGCGGATTACGGCACAGAAGGTACTGCGTGTCCGGCATCACCGGCAGGCCGTCGGCTGCACCCAGCACGCGCAGTTCTGGACTCATCATCTCTACGGGCCTTGCCGTAACGCCAAGCCCTGCTTTTACTGCCGCACGCACCGCCGCAAGGGTGGAAGCCACGTAAGAGATGCGCCACGGTATGCGTTCGGCATTCAGACGTTCAAGCATCATATCGCGATAAGGGCTTGGATCGTCGAGCAGAACCAGCGGCACCGCTTCGCCTTTCTGGAAGACGTAATCTGCCGCGCAGTACCACAAGGTTGGCGATGTACGCAAAATAACCGAGTCAAAATTGGCCGGTTTAGAGGTCGTTACAACCAGGTCGACCTCCTGCTGGCTGAGCATCTCAATCATGAATGGATTACGTTTGACGCGGACATCCAGCGCAAGCTTTGGGTAAACAGAACTCACCCGGTTCAGCAGGAAGGGAAGAATGGTATCGGCTGTTTCATCGGAAGCCCCAATGGTCAGCACGCCCTGAAGGTTGCTGAACATCAATGAAGTGCAGGCCTCATCGTTAAAACGCAGGATTTTTCTTGCGTAACCCAGCAGCTGAATGCCGTGTTCAGTGAGCAGTTTATTGCGCCCATGGCGCGCGAAGAGCTCTTTTCCCACCAGTTGCTCAAGGCGCTGCATCTGCTGACTGACGGCGGACTGAGTACGACACACCGCCGCAGCGGCTGCTGCAAAGGTATTGAGATCGGCGACCGCAACAAAAGTCCTCAGCAGATCGAGGTCGAGATTTAGTATCGGACGATTTGCGTTAATCATAATTTTTTCACTAGTAGGTTGCTCTTGCGAGTCTGCCTTAGTTCTATTGCTGTGATTTATCAAGGAGATATAGCAATTCCATTTACAGAACGATCCAGGAGAGCAGATGCTCTTTGTGAGGACCGTTATCCTGATTTTAATATTTAAAAAATCCCCCCTGGCGCGAATCAATTATGTGCTGTTTGTCAGCCAGGGATAATACTTAACCTAATACAACATACAAACTAAGGACTTGTCGTACCAGTCGGTTAAATTAAAGCTGAGTAATAATTGTAAATCCACTTCAGGAAGCCGCTTTATTTAATCTTCACAGCCCGCACCTGACAGGCGGGGCGACGTCATCGGTCAAACGGACGGTAACCGGTGCTAAACAAAGCAACAGAATGTCGATAAACATTCCAAAAACAGATTGTTATCAGATGTTCGAGTCATTCAAGCTACCATATTAGGTAGTCTATGTTACCTCAACTGACGTTGATTTATAAGATCTGATGCGAATTATCTGATCTCATTCTCTTTTTTAACTATTTAACACCAACTTATTACTACAACTAGTTGTAATGGTTACTACCTATAATAAAAACTACTTAATAATTTCCTATGTATATATTAATTACAACTCTGATTTAGTTTATAAACATCTCTTTAACTGCTGAAATCAGCGGCCGTAAGCAATACTTATAAATATTCATTTTTACTTATACATCCTCAGCAATTGCATTAAAACCTACCAGAATCAGTAACTCCGCAATGGGGTATGCACCAGCGAATAAGCTTAGCAACCAAGCAAATCAACAGTTTTTTATTCCAATTTTTCTTATAAATTTAAAATAAATAACTAACAATTAAAATCAAAACAGCTTTTTGGGTTACATCCTGCTAAAGATAATTTGCGGCTAAGCGCTTCGTTTGGGTTCAAATCTGCATCTTCGAGGAGTACATTGATGCCTGGTTGCCGCCACGGCAGGAAGCAACGCTAACATTTAAGGTCGAAGGTCCATGTCCCCTATCGAAAAATCCAGCAAATTAGATAATGTCTGTTATGACATCCGCGGTCCGGTTCTCAAAGAGGCAAAACGCCTTGAAGAAGAAGGCAATAAGGTTCTCAAACTCAATATCGGCAACCCCGCCCCCTTTGGTTTTGAAGCCCCGGATGAAATCCTTGTTGATGTGATTCGCAACCTTCCTACGGCGCAGGGCTATTGCGACTCGAAAGGTTTGTACTCGGCGCGCAAGGCGATCATGCAGCACTATCAGGCGCGTGGCATGCGGGACGTGACCGTCGAAGATATCTATATCGGTAACGGCGTTTCTGAACTGATCGTTCAATCGATGCAGGCGCTGCTCAACAGCGGCGACGAAATGCTCGTCCCGGCGCCAGATTACCCGCTGTGGACCGCAGCCGTGTCGCTGTCCGGCGGTACCGCGGTGCACTATCTGTGTGATGAGTCAGCCGACTGGTTCCCGGATCTGGATGATATCCGCGCCAAAATCACCCCGCGCACGCGCGGCATCGTGATCATCAACCCAAACAACCCAACCGGCGCGGTGTATTCAAAAGAATTGCTGATGGAAATCGTCGAGTTAGCGCGTCAGCACAACCTGATCATCTTCGCCGATGAAATCTACGACAAGATTCTTTACGACGAGGCCCAGCACCACTCTATCGCCGCGCTGGCTCCAGATTTGTTAACTATTACCTTTAACGGATTATCAAAAACCTATCGAGTTGCCGGGTTCCGTCAGGGTTGGATGGTGTTAAACGGGCCGAAGAAACACGCTAAGGGCTATATTGAGGGCCTGGAAATGCTGGCTTCGATGCGCCTGTGCGCCAACGTTCCGGCACAGCATGCGATTCAAACCGCGCTCGGCGGCTATCAAAGCATCAGCGAATTTATCGCGCCGGGCGGCCGTCTGTACGAGCAGCGCAACCGTGCGTGGGAGCTGATTAACGATATTCCGGGCGTTTCCTGCGTGAAGCCACGCGGCGCGCTATATATGTTCCCAAAAATCGATGCCAAACGGTTTAACATTCATGACGACCAGAAAATGGTGCTCGATTTCCTGCTGCAGGAAAAAGTGCTGCTGGTTCAGGGCACCGCCTTTAACTGGCCGTGGCCCGATCACGTCCGCATCGTGACGCTGCCGCGCGTCGACGAGCTTGAAATGTCGATCCACAAGCTGGGCCGCTTCCTCGGCCACTATCACCAGTAAGACCTTCAAGGGGAAGTTTGCAACTTCCCCTTTCTCGCCCCACAATGGTTTTCTTTGCTTAGCATCAGGTGTATCTATGAGCCAGAGCCATTTCTTCGCCCACCTTTCCCGCCTCAAACTCATCAACCGCTGGCCGCTAATGCGCAATGTTCGCACCGAAAACGTGTCCGAGCACAGCCTGCAGGTTGCCATGGTTGCCCACGCGCTGGCGGCGATTAAGAACAAAAAATTTAACGGCCAGCTCAACGCCGAGCGCATCGCGCTTCTTGCGATGTACCACGATGCCAGCGAAGTGCTGACGGGTGACCTCCCGACGCCGGTGAAATATTTCAATTCGCAAATCGCCCATGAATACAAAGCTATCGAAAAGATTGCGCAGCAAAAGCTGATTGATATGGTGCCGGAAGAGCTTCGTGAGATTTGGGCGCCGCTGATCGATGAGCATCAGTGTAGCGACGAAGAAAAGGCCGTTGTGAAGCAGGCCGACGCCCTGTGCGCCTATTTGAAATGCCTGGAAGAACTGTCCGCCGGAAACAACGAGTTTTTACTGGCCAAAAGCCGCCTGGAAAAAACGCTTGCAGACCGGCACAGCGAAGAGATGGACTACTTTATGAATGTGTTTGTACCAAGCTTCCAGCTCTCGCTTGATGAGATAAGCCAGGATTCCCCGCTTTAATTTACGATAACGCTGGATGACGAGCGTCGGATGGCGCATTCGCTTATCCGACCTACGAACCGATGGTTAGGTGATTGTAGGGTGGATAAGCGAACGCGCCATCCACCGACTCCACCCGACATGTCCCTCAAAACGGAAACAGCATCGGCACCATAATCACGCTGACCACCATAACGATGACGGTAAAGGGCACGCCGAGCTTCACGAAGTCGCTAAATTTGTAGTTTCCCGGCCCCAGCACCAGCGTGTTCACCGGTGATGACACGGGCGTCATAAACGCGGCCGAGGCGGCGAGCGCCACGATCATGGCAAACGGATACGGCGACACGCCCATTGTTTTCGCCGCCGCCAGCGCGATGGGCGCCATCAGCACCGCCGTGGCAGTATTCGAGATAAACAGCCCGATGGCCGCGCACATCACAAACAGGCAGACGAGCATAATGTACGGCCCGTAGCCGCCGCCGAGCTTCATCAACCCGCTGACTATCAGGTCCACGCCGCCGGTTTTTTGCAGCGCCAGCGCAAACGGCATCATCCCGACAATCAGGATTATGCTCGGCCAGTGAATGGCCTTATAGGCGCTTTCCATGTCAATGCAGCGGAATTTCCCCATCAGCAGGCAGGCGATAATAGCGGCGATCGGGTTCGGGATTTCGTCGGTGAGCATCAGTGCGACCATCAGCGCCAGGCAGAAAATCGCGTGTGGCGCCTGGCTGTGCGCGGGCGATGCTTCCCCCTCTTCCACCGGCAGGTTAAGCACCAAGAAATCGCGGCTCTTTTGATTAAGCTGGCTGATGAGCTTCCAGTCGCCGACCACCAGCAGGATATCGCCGAGCGCAAGCGGTTCGTCCACCAGCAGGCCTTCGAGCGCCTCGCCGTTGCGCTTAATCCCCACCACGTTCAGGCCGTAGCGGGTACGGAAACCAATTTCGCGCATCGTCTGGCCGATAAGCTCGGAGTCCGGGATCGTCGACACCTCCGCCATGCCCACATCCAGCGCCTGGTCGGAGAAATACTCGCCGCGCAGCACCATCGGCTCCAGCATCTGCTCGCTGCAAAACTCGCGTAAATCGACTTCAGAGGCGGACATATCAATCAGCAGCACGTCCCGCGCGCGAAATTCCGTTACGCCCGTAACGTTAACAATTACCCGGCGGAACTTGCGCCAGCGCTCAAGGCCGATAACGTTGGCACCGTAGCGTTCACGCAGCTTTAAATCATCCAGACGGTGGCCGACCATCGGCGAACCGGGGCGAATGGCCAGGCGGCGCGCGCGGCCTGTAAGGCGATATTCTTTGATCAGATCGCGAAAGGTTCGGCGCTTCCAGCCGGTCTTACCCTCTTCGTTGCTCTGGCCGTTAAGCGCGAAGCGGGCAAAGAGCATATAGGCGATGCCCAGCACCAGTACCACAAGCCCGATGGGCGTGACGCTAAAGAACTGGAAGCCCTCCAGCCCTTCGCGCAGCAGTTCACTATTCACTACGAGGTTAGGCGGCGTGGCGACTAGCGTCATCATGCCGCTGATAAGCCCGGCGAAGCTAAGCGGCATCATTAGACGGGACGGCGATATTTTCATGCGCATCGAGACGCTGAGCACAACGGGGATAAAGATAGCGACGACGCCGGTGGAGCTCATAAACGCGCCCAGACAGGCAACGGTGAACATCAGGAGGATAAGCATTTTGGTTTCGCTGCTGCCTGCGACGTCAACCAGCCAGGAACCCATTTTGGTGGCCACGCCGGTGCGCACCAGCCCGTCACCAATGATAAACAGCGCGGCGATCAGGATAACGTTCGGATCGCTGAAGCCGGAAAACGCCTCGCCAAGCGTTAGCGTCCCGCTCAGTACGAAAGCGATAATCACCAATAGCGCCACCGCGTCCATACGCACCTTTCCGGTGGCGAACAGCACGACGGCGATACCCAGTAACGACAGGACCCAAATCAGTTCCGAGTTCACAACGCATCCTTGTTTCCGAAAATTGACCGAAGACGCAGAGAATGCCATAAAAAAACCCCGCATAAGCGGGGTTAAATCATAGGATTAATGTTTTCTCAGCACTTCCACACTGCCGTCCGGCAGCTTCTGAACCAGAAGTTCTGACAGGGATTTCAGCGCATAGTCAACGTGCTCAAGACGCGGAGTATCTGCGGGAGCGTTCACCGCAATGACATGGCAACCGGCCGCCAGACCGGACAGGACGCCTGCGGGCGCGTCTTCGACAACAACGCACTCTTCTGGCTCAAAGCCCAACAGCTGCGCGCCGAGAAGATAGGCATCTGGCTCCGGCTTGCCGCGCGCGACGCGTTCTGCGGTAACAAACACCTCAGGCTCCGGCAGGCCGCCTGCAAGGCGACGTGCGGTAGCTACAGGAACAGAGCCGGACGTTACGATAGCCCAGGGGATCCCCGCTTCGTTAAGATGTGCCAGCAGTTCGGCGGCACCGGGCAGCGCCGTTACGCCGTCGGTATCTTCGGACTCGATTTGCTCGAGGCGTAAAAACTCCTGCTGAATTTCTTCTTCGGACGCGCCGGCCATAAAGTGGCGCAGTGAAGTTATCGCCTGCTTGCCGTGGATGAAGCCCAGAACCTCTTCCGGAGAGATGTCAAAACGCTTCGCCCAGTTAATCCATGCACGCTCTACGGCTGGCAGGGAATCAACCAGCGTTCCATCCAAATCAAACAAGAAACCTTTACACTTCACCACACTCGTCCCCTCAGGCATTGATAATCTGCGCGATCTCGTTCGCACTTAAGTGATACTGACGCGGGCAGGACTGCCACACTTTCAGCATGCGTTGGTATTTTTCCCACATTGGGGTTTGCGCGTTGAAACCGTGGGTGCCTGCATCGAAATGCGCATAGCGGCCTTCCACGTTAACCATAAAGCGGACGTAGCCCAGGAAGCGCGCTTCCGTTGCGGCGTCAAAGCCGAGGAAGGTGACACGGCGTTCGTCGATATTCTGGCTGTCTTTCAGGTTCGCCCAGGAGACGTGCAACGCGTGGTACATCTCCATAATGTCGATGACGGTGCGGCAGGTTTCTTCCGTTAACTGGCCGAATTCTCGATCCAGCTCACGCATCTGCAGGCCGTAGCCACGCTCGATGATGGTCTGCAGGCGGCGGTAACGTTCGGCGTTGTCCGGGTCGAGCATGGTCATCATTTTGTACTGATTGGATAAAATCAGACGCTGGGCGTTAGTCATTTCCATTTTTAAGCTCCAAAGATGCAGTTCATAACCTGCTAAAAAGTATGCCTTCCTTTATATACCATTATCCTTCGAGTTGCAGGGGTGTTGGCTGCAACTCAAATGCTAAGTGGTAAAAGCCGCGCGACTCAATCCTTACAAATCATCCAGGAAAGTTTTATCGAGCTGTTTAAACGCGCGTTTGAGCACATCAGCCAACGCCTGGTAATCCGGCTTGCCTTCAATCGGGGCTAATGCCTGGCCGGATTCTTGAAGTTTGCCGCGCACTTCATAGAACCAGCTCAGAAGGGTCGGCGGCAGCGGCGTTACCGAGCGCTTGCCCAACCACCACAAACCCTGCATCGGCAGGCTGCACGCAAACAATGCGGTAGCGACGGCGGGGCCAAGCTGGCCGCCAAGGGCGACTTGCCAGGTCAGCGTGAAAACGGCAAGCGGAGGCATAAAGCGGATTGCAAAGCGGGTGGCGCGAATAACGCGATTTTCGACAAAGACGGGGGCGAGTCGTTTATCCACCGGCCAGGTCTTGGAATAATGCTGGCCACGGCCGAATAAGCTAAACCAGCTCACATGGCTATTCTGGGGTGTCGACATGGCTTTACCTCAACTTCACATATAAAAAATAAAATTTTTGTGCAAGATAACAACTCTAAATGACATGGTTCAAAATCTTTTGTCTTTAAGAGCCTCGGAGGTTATCCTGTGCGGGCTTTTGATGGCCGTAGAAGGGAAACCGCCGGTTGTCAAACTTTCACTCAATTCGCCTTTGCCGGAAATTTGCGCAAATTGGCGTAAACTCTAGAGTATTTATTCGCCATGCCAAAAATTCGTCTTTGGCATGACGTTAATCATAAATGTCAGCCTCATCATGCGCTACGCTGAGAGACTATCTGACGTTTTTTTAGCCACGTAAAAGTAGGTACTTCCATGTCGAGTAAGTTAGTACTGGTTCTGAACTGCGGTAGCTCTTCACTGAAATTCGCAATTATCGATGCTGTTAACGGTGACGAGTACCTCTCTGGTTTAGCCGAATGTTTCCATCTTCCTGAAGCACGTATCAAGTGGAAAATGGATGGCGGTAAACAAGAAGCGGCTTTGGGTGCAGGCGCCGCTCACAGCGAAGCTCTTAACTATATGGTTAATACCATTCTGGCACAAAAACCAGAGTTGTCCGAGCAGCTGACCGCAATCGGCCACCGTATTGTTCACGGCGGCGAGAAATACACCAGCTCCGTGGTCATCGATGACTCTGTGATTCAGGGTATCAAAGATTCAGCTTCTTTTGCACCGCTGCATAACCCAGCGCACCTGATCGGTATCGCTGAAGCGCTGAAATCCTTCCCTAAACTGGCTGACAAAAACGTTGCCGTGTTCGACACCGCGTTCCATCAGACCATGCCAGAAGAGTCTTACCTCTACGCCCTGCCGTACAAACTGTATAAAGAACACGGCGTTCGTCGTTATGGCGCACACGGCACCAGCCACTTCTACGTGACCCAGGAAGCAGCAAAAATGCTGAACAAACCTGTAGAAGAACTGAACGTAATCACCTGCCACCTGGGCAACGGCGGTTCTGTTTCTGCTATCCGTAACGGCAAATGTGTTGATACCTCCATGGGTCTGACCCCGCTGGAAGGCCTGGTAATGGGCACCCGTTCTGGTGACATCGACCCGGCTATCATCTTCCACCTGCACGATGCCCTGGGCATGAGCGTTGAAGACATCAACAAAATGCTGACCAAAGAGTCTGGCCTGTTAGGCCTGACCGAAGTCACCAGCGACTGCCGCTATGTTGAAGATAACTACACCACCAAAGAAGACGCGAAACGTGCAATGGACGTGTTCTGCCACCGCCTGGCAAAATATATCGGTTCTTACACCGCGCTGATGGACGGTCGTCTGGATGCAGTCGTATTCACCGGTGGTATCGGTGAGAACGCCGCAATGGTACGTGAACTGGCTCTGGGCAAACTGGGCGTTCTGGGCTTTGAAGTTGACCACGAACGTAACCTGGCTGCTCGTTTCGGTAAGTCCGGCTTTATCAACAAAGAGGGTACCCGTGCAGCGGTGGTCATTCCGACCAACGAAGAGCTGGTTATCGCTCAGGATGCATCTCGCCTGACAGCCTGATTCTCCCGCCGCCAGCCTTAGCTGGCGGTGTTGTTTTCTGAGTCTCACAAGCATCGCTTGTGCAACAAAGAGGTTATCCCGTGTCCCGTACTATTATGTTGATCCCAACCGGAACCAGCGTCGGCCTGACTAGCGTCAGCCTCGGTGTGATCCGCGCAATGGAACAGAAAGGCGTCCGCCTTAGCGTTTTCAAACCTATCGCCCAGCCGCGTACCGGTGGCGATACGCCTGACCAGACCACCAGCATCATCCGTGCTAACTCCACCATCCCGGCGGCCGAACCGCTGCACATGAGCCATGTTGAGTCGCTGCTGTCCAGCAACCAGCAGGACGTGCTGATGGAAGAGATCATCGCCAACTACCACGCAAACAGCAAAGATGCTGAAGTGGTACTGGTTGAAGGCCTGGTCCCGACCCGCAAACACCAGTTTGCCCAGTCTCTGAACTACGAAATTGCTAAAACGCTGAATGCTGAAATCGTCTTCGTGATGTCCCAGGGCAATAACACCCCGGAGCAGATGAAAGAGCGCATCGAACTGGCGCGTAGCAGCTTCGGCGGCAGCAAAAACACCAACATCACCGGCGTTATCATTAACAAACTGAATGCCCCGGTTGATGAACAGGGCCGCACCCGCCCTGACCTGTCCGAAATTTTCGATGACTCCACCAAAGCGAGCATCGCGAACATCGACCCTAAAGCCCTGTTTGCGGACAGCCCGCTGCCGGTGCTGGGCTGCGTGCCGTGGAGCTTCGATCTGATTGCCACCCGCGCAATCGACATGGCTCGTCACCTGGACGCCACCATTCTTAACGAAGGTGATATCCAGACCCGCCGCGTTAAATCCATCACCTTCTGCGCGCGCAGCATTCCACACATGCTGGAACACTTCCGCCCAGGCTCTCTGCTGGTGACTTCCGCAGACCGTCCGGACGTGCTGGTTGCGGCATGCCTGGCCGCGATGAACGGCGTGGAAATCGGTGCGATCCTGCTGACCGGTGGTTACGAAATGGACGCGCGCATCACCAAGCTGTGCGAACGTGCTTTCGCAACCGGCCTGCCGATGTTCATGGTGAAAACCAACACCTGGCAGACCTCACTGAGCCTGCAAAGCTTCAACCTGGAAGTCCCAACCGACGACCATCAGCGTATCGAAAAAGTGCAGGAATATGTGGCAAGCCACATCGACGCCAACTGGATCGAATCCCTGACCGCCACTTCCGAACGTAGCCGCCGCCTGTCTCCACCGGCGTTCCGCTACCAGCTGACCGAACTGGCTCGTAAAGCCGGCAAACGCGTTGTGCTGCCAGAAGGCGACGAGCCGCGTACCGTGAAAGCAGCCGCTATCTGTGCTGAACGTGGTATCGCGACCTGTGTGCTGCTGGGTAACCCGGACGAAATCACCCGCGTTGCCGCGGCGCAGGGCGTTGAGCTTGGCGCAGGCATCGAAATCGTCGATCCAGAAGTGGTTCGCGAAAGCTACGTTGCCCGCCTGGTTGAGCTGCGTAAGAGCAAAGGCATGACCGAAGCCGTTGCCCGCGAACAGCTGGAAGACAACGTGGTGCTCGGCACCCTGATGCTGGAACAGGACGAAGTTGACGGCCTGGTTTCCGGTGCGGTTCACACCACGGCGAACACCATTCGTCCGCCGCTGCAGCTGATCAAAACGGCACCGGGCAGCTCGCTGGTATCTTCGGTGTTCTTCATGCTGTTGCCTGAACAGGTATACGTTTACGGCGACTGCGCGATCAACCCGGACCCAACCGCAGAACAGCTGGCAGAAATCGCGATTCAGTCCGCTGATTCCGCAGCAGCCTTCGGTATCGACCCACGCGTTGCGATGCTCTCCTACTCCACCGGTACCTCAGGTGCAGGTAGCGACGTTGAGAAAGTACGCGAAGCGACCCGTATCGCACAGGAAAAACGCCCGGATCTGGTCATCGACGGCCCGCTGCAGTACGACGCTGCGGTTATGGCTGACGTTGCGAAATCCAAAGCGCCTAACTCCCCGGTTGCGGGCCGTGCTACCGTATTCATCTTCCCGGATCTGAACACCGGTAACACCACCTACAAAGCGGTACAGCGTTCAGCAGACCTGATCTCCATCGGGCCAATGTTGCAGGGTATGCGTAAACCTGTTAACGACCTGTCCCGTGGCGCCCTGGTAGACGACATCGTTTACACCATCGCGCTGACGGCGATCCAGTCTTCCCAGCAGGACTAAGCTGCATTAGGTAGCAAAAAGGCCGCAAACTATTGCGGCCTTTTTTATTCTTTTTGACCCCTCCATCACGGCGGCGAACCACAGTCCCGCTTAACTGTAATTTCAGCTACAGCTGATTTCCGCCCCTTCCCTAAGAAGTTACATTACGCACCCCAAATTAATTATGGAAATGCCCTTAGTGAAAGGAACCATCCGCGAAAACTTCCCCGGCACGCACATCAAAACCACCGCAAGGGTTTTCCCCCAGCTGCATAACGAACTGCCGACAGACTGCCTTGCATGGGAGGTCAGCCGCGAGTGCCTTATTTTTACCGCCGGGAAAACGAAAGGCCAGGATCTGCTCATCGCCTGCGACGGCGGCTACCTGCCAATGAATAAGGACTTTGCTATCCCTGGCAATACCAGCTTCGTGGTGCTTGGCCCGCACAAGGCCGAGCTTATGGACCCCGGCCTGCGCAACCTGCTCGTCGACTCCTTCGTCCCTTGGGCTCAGATAAACAGCCGAACGCGGATGAGCGGCGCTTTGCAAAAATCGGTATCGGGTACAAAACGCCCCGGGCATTTCAGGAACTATATTCTGAGCAAATACCAGTTCGACAGTAATGAAGAGTATCTGGAAACCAGAGAGTTTATCGAACTCAACTACGCCAGCACGCAGCAAAATAATCCTGCCTACACGCGCCGACGCATTGATGTGATGTCCATTCGTAGCAGCGGCGGCAAGCTCCCGGCGACGCTCAAAGGGATCCTGCGTACGCTGCGGGAAAAAGGCATTAGCTATGAGAAGATCATTCTGTGTTTCTGCCGCTCAACGGTGGGAGGCGTTCCGCAGGAGTTCGATCCTTTAAGCGGTATAACAGCTATGTGACGGATGTCCGTAAGATTGGGACGGGGGTTACTTTTGGGAAATGGCTCGGATGGCGCGAACGCCATCCGGTAAAAACTACTCTTCAGCCGTTGCCTTCGGCTGCGATTCGTTTTTGGCGTTGCGCGTCATCCACAGCGACAGCGCCTTCAGCGAATCCGGCGTAAAGTCGTCGCAGCGGGCGGTGATCTCTTCCGGCGACATCCAGCTTACTTCGCTGACTTCTTCTTCCTGTAGCGCGAACGGGCCGTGGGAAACGCAGCTAAACAGCCCGCCCCAGACGCGGCAGTTTTCATCTTCGAAGTAGAACTGACCATGCTCGGCGAAGGGAACGCCTGCAATGCCCAGCTCTTCTTCGGCCTCGCGGCGCGCCGACTCAAGCATCTGCTCGTCCGACTGCACCACGCCGCCTGCGGTGGCATCAAGCATGCCCGGCAGGAAGTCTTTCGAATCGGTGCGGCGCTGCACCAGAATCTTGCCCATACCGTCGTGTACAACAATATAGGTAGCGCGATGGCGTAACCGCTGCGCGCGCATTTGCTCACGGCTGGCTTGTGCTATCACCTCATTGTCTTCATTGACAATGTCCACCCATTCCGTGCCAACAAAATGACTCTGTTCCACCATCGGGAAAACTTCCTCTAGGGCGCTCTTACGGCGCGTTATGTTCAACAAGCGGTAAGTTACGGGGTAATCTCGACCTGTGCAATAACCCCATCGTGATTCAGTGCGTGAACGGTCAGAACACCATCATCCAGCATGCCGTAGCTTGCTTCGAAGCCGCCTTTCGGAATGCTGACGGACCCCGGGTTGAAGTAATAAAGCGCTTCGCGTTTTTCAGCCACGGGAAGATGAGTATGGCCGAAAATCAGCACATCGTGTGGCGCTAAAGGCGGCATTTGCTGCGGATTATAAAGATGACCGTGCGTCACAAACAGGCGCTGGCGCGGCAGCAAAATATGGGCGTACGGGGCGGTAATGGGGAATTGCAGCAGCATCTGGTCAACTTCGCTGTCGCAGTTGCCGCGTACGGCGATGACTTTGTCCGCCACGCCGTTGAGCCGTTCGGCGACCACCGCCGGGTTGTAACCTTCCGGTAAGGCGTTGCGCGGCCCGTGATTAAGTAAATCGCCGACCAGCACAAGCCACTGCGCGCCGCTGCGGGCAAAACGTTCCAACACCTTTTCCGTAGCCGGTAGCGAACCGTGAATATCCGAGGCAAACATCAGCTTCATAAACCCACACCTTTTTTAAGAGTTAGTGGCTCAATGATACCGAACAAAGCCGCAGGGATCAGCCCGCACGTTTAGCGGAAAGCGCGATGTAGCGCTGCACCGAGGCGCGCTGCCACTGAAACGCGGCATAATCCTGCAACCGCTCCGGAACCGCGTCGCCGTTTAAAATCAGCCGGTTGAGCATCAGGGCAAGATCAGTATCCGCGATACACCACTCCCCGAACAGGTTCTGCTGCCCGGCAGGCAGCGTGGCTTCCACCATGGCAACAAGCTTTTCGGCGGCCTGCTCGCCCGCCTCGCTCAGCGCGGGTTTCTTCGCGCCGCCGAAAACGACGTCCGTGGATCGCTCTTCACGAATCGGCGCTAAATCGCTGCGCAGCCACGCCTGAATCTGGCGCGCACGCGCGCGTTTGTCGATATCAAGCGGGTAGATTCGCTCCCATGTCGGCGGGGCGAAACGTTCTTCAAGATACTCATCGATAGCGGAAGATTCGCTCAGTACGAAATCGTCCACCGCCAGCACCGGCACGCGGCGCGTGAGGTCGTAGCCCTTCCAGCCAGGCTGTAAATTTTGCCCGGCGGCAAGGTCGATGGTCTGGAGCGTGAAGTTAAGCCCCTTCTCTTTCAGGGCGACATAAACCGACATCACGTACGGGCTGAAATAGTTAGCATCTGACCAAAGTGTCATCGCAGGCTGGCTCATAAAATCCTCATCATTCAGGGGCTGCATCATCTGAACATATAGCGAAACTTCACGTCTGTCACTTGGGCAAATTTCAACCTCGCGCGCCACTTCACACCACACGACCTATACTGCAAGGGTTTGCCGAAAACTGAACTCAGGAGAGTTGAATCATGATCGACCTCTACTACGCGCCAACGCCAAATGGTCACAAAATCACGCTGTTTCTGGAAGAAGCCGGGCTCGACTACACTCTGCACCGCATCGATATTGGCAAAGGAGATCAGTTCAGGCCGGAGTTTCCCGCTATCTCCCCGAACAATAAAATCCCGGCGATTGTCGACCAGCATCCTGCCGACGGCCGCGGCCCGTTGAGCATTTTTGAATCAGGTGCGATTTTGCTCTACCTGGCAGAAAAAACCGGGCAGCTGCTGAGCAAAGATTTACGCGAACGCTCGCACACGCTGCAATGGCTGTTCTGGCAGGTGGGCGGATTTGGCCCGATGCTCGGACAAAATCACCACTTCAACCACTTCGCGCCGCAAACGGTGCCGTACGCCATCGAACGTTATCAGGTGGAAACACAGCGCCTGTACGGCGTACTCAATAAGCAGCTGGAAAAAACGCCGTGGCTGGGCGGGCAGGAATACAGCATTGCGGATATTGCCACCTACCCGTGGGCCGTCGCTCACGAACGCCAGCGCATCAATCTTGCGACCTATCCCGCAGTAAAAAACTGGTTCGAGCGGATCCGCTCGCGGGCAGCAACGGAACGCGCCTGGCAGAAGGCAGAAAAGGCCTGACCGACGTGTCAAAATCTTCCCGCCGTAGTGTATTCTGTGGCGGGAAGCTACACACGGAGGAAACCTGCAATGTCATCCCCCCAGCCAGACGCCATTATTCGTATTAAAAATCTCCGCCTGCGCACCTTTATCGGTATTAAGGAAGAAGAGATCAGCAACCGCCAGGACATCGTCATTAACGTCGCCATTCACTACCCGGCGGACAAGGCCCGCGCCAGCGAAGACATCAACGACGCCCTGAACTACCGCACCATCACCAAGAGCATTATCCAACTGGTGGAGAATAACCGCTTCTCTCTTCTGGAAAAATTAACCCAGGATGTGCTCGATATCGCATGCGATCATCCGTGGGTGTCTTATGCTGAAGTCGAGATCGATAAACTTCACGCGCTGCGTTACGCCGACTCGGTATCAATGACCATGAGCTGGCGACGCTAGCGCCCCGATGGGAGAGGCGCATGCAGATACTGATTACCGGCGGTACCGGCCTGATTGGCAGCCATCTGGTGCCGAGGCTGCTGGAAACCGGCCACGACATTACCGTGGTCACCCGCAGTCCGGAAGCCGCGCGCGGCAAGTTCGACCCTCGCGTTACGCTGTGGAAAGGGCTTAACGACCATGCCAATCTCGATGGCTTCGATGCGGTCATCAACCTTGCGGGCGAGCCGATTGCCGATAAACGCTGGACCGAGGCGCAGAAACAGCGCCTGTGCCAGAGCCGCTGGCAGGTGACCGAACGGCTTGTTGAGATGTTCAAGGCAAGCCAAACGCCGCCGTCGGTGCTGATATCCGGCTCAGCCGCTGGCTACTACGGCGACCTGGGTGAGGTTGTCGTCACCGAGGACGAGCCGCCGCACAACGAGTTTACCCACAAGCTGTGCGCCCGCTGGGAGCAAATCGCCTGCGGCGCGCAGAGCGAAAACACCCGCGTTTGCCTGCTGCGCACGGGCGTAGTGCTGGCCCCTAAGGGTGGCATTCTAGGCAAGCTGCTGCCGATTTTCCGCTTAGGTTTGGGCGGCCCGATAGGCTCTGGCCGCCAGTATCTGGCGTGGATCCACGTCGACGATATGGTGAACGGCATTCTGTGGCTGCTTAACAACGACCTGCGCGGGCCGTTTAATATGGTTTCGCCCTATCCGGTGCGCAACGAACAGTTTTCCCACTCGCTTGGGCACGTCCTCAACCGTCCGGCCTTTATGCGCGCGCCGGCTGCGGCGGTGAAGCTGATGATGGGTGAATCTGCGGTGCTGGTGCTTGGCGGGCAGCGAGCGCTGCCCAAGCGGCTTGAGGAATCGGGGTTCGGTTTCCGGTATTTCGATCTGGAAGAGGCTTTGGCGGACGTGGTGCGCTGAGCGCAAAGCGGTGGATGGCGCGTTCGCTTATCCACCCTACAAATTCATGATGTGTAGCTCGGGTATGGCGCAGGCCGCCACCCGACGCATATCCGAAACCAAAGTGTTCTGTAGGTCGGATAAGCGCAAGCCGCCATCCGACAACCTCCCACTACTTCAACGACCCCGACAAAAACTGCTGCAGGCGCGCGCTTTTCGGATTGCCGAACAGCTCGTCCGGCGCGCCCTCTTCTTCAATGCGGCCCTGGTGCAGGAAAATCACGTGGCTTGAAACGTGGCGGGCAAAGTCCATTTCGTGCGTCACCACCACCATGGTTTTGCCCTCTTCGGCGAGCTTTTGCATGATGCGCAGCACTTCGCCCACCAGCTCCGGGTCTAACGCGGAGGTGGGTTCGTCGAAGAGCAGCACTTCAGGCTCCATTGCCAGCGCGCGGGCGATGGAAACGCGCTGCTGCTGGCCGCCGGAAAGGTGCACCGGGTATTTAGCCTGCTGGCGCTCGTCGATGCCCACCTTCGTGAGGTACCTGATGGCGCGCTCTTTCGCCTCCTGCTTGCTCAGCCCCAGCACCTGAATCGGCGCCTCCATAACGTTCTCAAGCACCGTCATGTGGCTCCACAGGTTGAAGTGCTGAAACACCATCGTCAGGCGCGTGCGCAGCAGACGCAGCTGGTTTTTGTCGGCAACCTTGAGCTGCCCGTCTTTGTCGCGCACCAGGTTGATGTTCTGGTTGCTCACCACAATGGTGCCTTCGCTCGGCTTTTCGAGGAAGTTTATGCAGCGCAGAAAGGTACTTTTCCCCGAGCCGGACGAACCGATGATGCTAATCACATCCCCCGCGTTCGCCTGCAAAGAAACCCCTTTCAGCACTTCATGTTCGCCGTAGCGTTTGTGCAAATCAGTTACGTTTAATTTATTTTCGGCCATGGATGTCACTCAGTGCGAAGAGCTGGGTTTAACGTGCTGCATAAAGCGCTGTTCGGCGCGGCGGAACAGCGTTATCAGCACGTAAGAAATAATCAGGTACAGCACCGCGGCGATACCAAACGCGGTAAACGGCTGGTAGGTAGCGGAGTTGATGTCGCGGGCGATTTTCAGCAGATCCGGCACCGTGGCGGTAAACGCCAGCGCGGTGGAATGCAGCATTAAGATCACCTCGTTGCTGTAGGCCGGCAGCGCGATACGCAGCGCGGAAGGCAAAATAATGCAGCGATACATCTTAACGCGCGAGAAGCCATAGGCGCGCGCGGCTTCGATTTCACCGTGCGGCACCGAGCGAATCGCCCCGGCAAAAATTTCCGTGGTGTAGGCGCAGGTGTTGAGCGTCAGCGCCAGCACGGTGCAGTTCAGGCCGCTGCGGAAGAACTCGTTGAGCAGCACGGTGCCCTTCACCACTTCCAGCGTGTACATCCCGGAATAAAACACCAGCAGCTGTACGTACAGCGGCGTTCCGCGAAAAATGTAGGTGAACAGCCAGATAGGGAACGAGATGAACCTGTTGCTGGAAACGCGCCCGATGGCAAGAAACAGCGCCAGAATCCCGCCCATTACCACGGAGGTAATCAGCAGCCACAGCGTGATGGCGACGCCGGTGAAGCGATAGCCGTCCGTCCACAGCAGGGATTTCCAGTATTCCTGAAGGATATCGATCATAGCTCGGCCCTCTTCACGCCCACCGAGTAGCGGCGCTCAAGCCAGAGCAACACTCCGTTGGAAACGGTGGTAAACACCAGATAGATAATCCCGGCGACAATCGCGAAATAGAACGGCTGCCAGGTGCTTTTGCCCGCCAGCTGGGTGGCTTTCACAACGTCCTCCAGCCCCAGCAGTGAAACCAGCGCCGTCGCTTTCAAAATGACCTGCCAGTTGTTGCCGATGCCGGGCAGCGCGTAGCGCATCATGGCCGGGAAGAGAATGCGGCGGAAGGTTTGCGAGCCGGTAAAGCCAAAGGCGGTCGCCGCCTCGATATGCCCTCGCGGCACGGCGAGAAACGCCCCGCGGAAGGTTTCGGTAAAATAGGCGCCGTAGATAAAGCCCAGCGTGATAATACCGGCCACCATCGGGTCGATATCAAACTGCGCCATGCCTAAGGCATCGGTCAGGCTATTGAGCAGCATTTGCAGGCCGTAGAAAATCAGCAGCATCAGCACCAGATCGGGCACGCCACGGATAAGCGTGGTGTAGCCTTCGAACAGCAACGCCAGCGGGCGATTTTTGGATAACTTCGCCCCGGCACCGGCAAGACCTATCACCACGGAGAGGACTACGGAGCTTAGCGCCAGCTCCAGCGTGACGAGCGCCCCTTTAAAAATTACTTCAGAAAAGCCATACAACATGGTGCGTATCCTGTCGTCAGTGTCTGTACAAACTCACCCGTTAGCGCCACGGTGGATGGCACTACGTTTCCACCCTACAGGCTGCGTGTTGGTCGGGTAAGCGTAAGCCGCAACCCGACCAACCCTGCGACACTGTTAACCGCCGTACACGTCAAAATCGAAATACTTCTTCGCGAGCTTCTCGTAGGTACCGTCTTTGCGCATTTCAGCAAAGGCTTTGTTTAGCGCCTCGCGCAGTTCGGTATCGTCTTTGCGCAGGCCCATGCCGGTGCCTACGCCGAACAGCTTGTCGTCTTTAATCGACGGGCCGCCAAACTGGTAGTCTTTGCCGATGGGCTGCTTCAGGAAGCCTTCGCTGGCGGCGACTTCGTCCTGGAACGCCGCGTCGATACGGCCTGCCGTCAGGTCGGCGTAGATAGAATCCTGTCCCTGATAGGAGACAATTTCGATGCCCTTCGGCGCCCAGTGAACGTTACCGTAGGTTTCCTGGGTGGTGCCCTGCAGCACGCCCACGCGCTTGCCTTTCAGCGATTCAAGCGTGGGTTGAATTGGCGAGCCTTTGGCTACAACCAGGCGGGAATCCGCAGCGTACAGCTTGTCGGTAAAGGCGATTTCCTGCTGGCGTTTTTCGGTGATGGAAAGCGAGGACATGATGGCGTCGATTTTCTTCGCTTTCAGTGAAGGAATCAGCGCGTCGAGCGGGTTCTCAACGAAGGTGCAGTTCGTTTCAAGGCGTTTGCACAGCTCTTTGGCTAAATCGATGTCAAAACCTACCAGTTCACCCTGCGCATTTTTTGATTCAAAGGGAGCATAGGTTGGGTCGGTGCCAATGCGTAAGTTTTTCGGAATGGCCGCGAATGCTGTGGAAACGCTGGAGACTGCCAGCACAAGGGAAAGGGACAAAACCAACTTTTTCATAATTATCCTCAATAGACTGTCTTTTTAGCGCCAATGCCGTTTTTATCGGCTTATTGATAGGGATAAAAGTGCAGGTTTCGTGCCATTTTTAACGTTGCTTACAACGGTGTTCGTCCGATATATCAGAAAAACCAATGACTCACGGTGGTGCATGGCCTGCGCCATAATGATGCATCGCTATTAATCTGCACCACGGATGTGCAGCCGGAACGGGGCTGCACAACTGCATTTTTATCCAGCGCGGTTAAGAATATATTCATAACCGCGCAACAGACTACGGGATAAACTTATTCACCGTAAACATTAAAGTCGAAGTACTTTTTGGCAAACTTATCGTAAGTACCGTCTATACGCATTTCGGCGAGCGCTTTATCGAAGGCCGCCTTCAGCTCGGTATCGTCTTTACGCAGGCCGATACCGGTACCGTCGCCAAAGTACTTTTTGTCTTTCACGGACGGGCCTGCGAAAGCAAAGTCTTTACCGGCTGGCTGCTTGAGGAAGCCTTCGCTGGCGGCAACTTCATCCTGGAAGGCAGCGTCCAGGCGGCCTGCAGACAGGTCAGAGTAAATCAGATCCTGGTTGGCGTAGGCCACGACATCAATTCCCTTAGGACGCCATTCGGCGTTGGCATAGGCTTCCTGAGTCGAGCCTTGCAGTACGCCAACGTGTTTGCCCTTCAGGGAATCCAGCGTTGGCTTAATTGGCGAACCTTTGCTGGCGATCAGGCGTGAATCTGCCGCATAGAGTTTGTCGGAGAAGGCAATCTCCTGCTGGCGTTTTTCGGTGATGGACAGTGAAGAGATGATCGCGTCGATTTTCTTCGCTTTCAGAGAAGGGATCAGCGAGTCGAAGTCGCTGCCAACCCACGTACACTTGGTGTTGATGCGTTTGCAAAGCTCGTTACCGAGATCGATATCAAAACCGACAAAATCCCCTTTCGCATCTTTAGAAGAGAACGGTGCATAGGTGGCATCCGTACCAATACGAACAGTCTGCGGGAGTGCTGCATAGACGGTGCTGGAAAGGCCGAGCAGCAAAGACAGAGCGAGAACCTGCTTCTTCATACATAACCCTCAAGTTGACTCTTATTATGTGTCACGTCGCGTTGTGTTTGGTGGTGCAGACGGTGAGTTGCAGTTCTCATGCCAAATATCCCGGCGTAAAAGAATGCGCGTCGTTTTATGTTAATAAAACGTTGCAACTCTGTCGTCTGGTTGAAAGATAGCAGGTCTGGCGAAGGGGCAAAGCGTTTCCAGAGCAAAATGCGGACTAAATCTTCTAAAAGCGATCGGGGTTACAAAATCGCCCCAAATTGATGCAGGCGGTTTTGTGATGCACCGCGTTGGCGCGGCTTTTATGCTCCCTGCCAGCGCGTAAATAAATCCTGCGGCAGGTCGATAGCAAACTGATCCAGCACGCGGTTTACGGTCTGGTTAATAAGGTCATCGAGACTTTCAGGGCGGTGATAGAAGGCTGGCACCGGCGGCATAATCACCGCGCCAAGCTCGGCGGCCTGGGTCATCAGGCGCAGGTGGCCCAAATGCAGCGGCGTTTCACGCACGCAAAGCACCAGCGGGCGGCGCTCTTTTAGCACCACGTCGGCGGCACGCGTCAGCAGCCCGTCTGTATAACTGTGAACAATGCCTGAGAGCGTTTTAATAGAACATGGCAATACAACCATGCCGTGGGTCTTAAAAGAGCCTGAGGAGATGCTGGCGGCGATATCGCGGGCGTCATGAACCACATCCGCAAGGGCCTGAACGTCGCGCAGGGAGAAGTCGGTTTCTAAGGCGAGCGTCTGGCGCGCGGCGTTGCTCATGATGAGATGGGTTTCCACTTCCGGCACCTGTTGCAGCACCTGAAGCATGCGCACGCCGTAAATTGCGCCGCTGGCACCTGAAATCCCAACAATTAACCGTTTCATGTTTTTACGCCCGTAGAATTCATTTGGGCTGACTTTGCCGCAAGACGGGGCGGGATGCAACCGGAAGGCGTATTGGCAGGAATGGATAGGGCGGATAAGCGAAGCGCCATCCGCCGCTATGAAATATGCTTAACCTTCGTTATGCATCTCTAAGTTTTCCACTTCGTTCTGACGCAGCAGCGCTTTGGAATCGTCATTGCGCAGCGACTCGAGGTATTCGAGATATTCGTGGTCAACGTCTTTGGTCACGTACACGCCGTTGAACACCGAGCATTCGAACTGGGTGATGTCCGGGTTCTCAACGCGCACCGCTTCGATCAGATCGTCCAGATCCTGGAAAATCAGCCCGTCCGCGCCGATGATCTGGCGGATTTCGTCAACCTCACGCCCGTGAGCGATCAGCTCGTTGGCGCTTGGCATATCGATACCGTAAACGTTCGGGAAGCGGATTTCCGGTGCGGCGGAAGCCAGGTAAACCTTCTTCGCGCCTGCTTCACGCGCCATCTCGATAATCTGCTCTGACGTGGTGCCGCGCACGATGGAATCGTCCACCAGCAGCACGTTCTTGTCGCGGAATTCAGCACGGTTGGCGTTGAGCTTGCGGCGCACGGACTTACGGCGCAGCTGTTGACCCGGCATGATAAACGTGCGGCCAACGTAGCGGTTCTTCACAAAGCCCTGGCGGTACGGCTTGTCCAGAATACGGGCAATTTCCAGGGCGATGTCGCAGGAGGTTTCCGGAATCGGGATCACCACGTCGATATCCAGGTCTTCCCACTCGCGGGCAATCTTCTCACCGAGCTTTTTACCCATTTCAACGCGCGCGCTGTAAACGGAGATTTTGTCGATGAAGGAATCCGGGCGCGCAAAGTAGACGTACTCGAACAGGCAAGGATTGCTGACCGGGTTGTCGGCGCACTGGCGGGTGAATAGCTGCCCAATTTCTGTGATATACACCGCTTCGCCCGGCGCGATATCGCGCAGGAACTCAAAGCCCAGGGTATCCAGCGCCACGCTTTCGGAGGCAACCATATATTCGGTGCGCCCGTCGCCCAGCTCGCGTTTGCCCATCACCAGCGGGCGAATGCCGTTTGGATCGCGGAAGGCGACCATGCCGTGACCGATAATCATCGCCACGCAGGCATACGCCCCGCGAATCTGGCGGTTGGTGGCGGCGATGGCGGCAAAAATGTTGTCTGCTTCCAGCGGATAGTTGCGGAAGTTATCCAGCTCGCTGGCAAAGATATTGAGCAGGATTTCTGAATCAGAGGTGGTGTTAATGTGACGGCGTTTCTCTTCGAACAGCTTTTTGCGCAGTTCGTGGGCGTTGGTCAAATTACCGTTGTGCGCCAGAGTAATACCGTAAGGGGAGTTAACGTAGAAAGGCTGCGCTTCTGAAGCGCTCGAGCTGCCAGCGGTCGGGTAACGGACGTGGCCGATACCCATATTCCCCTGCATACGTTGCATGTGACGGGCTTCAAATACATCACTCACCAGGCCATTTGCTTTGCGAAGGCGGAAGCAATTTAAAGCATCAATGGTGACGATGCCTGCGGCATCCTGCCCACGGTGCTGGAGCACCGTTAACGCGTCATAAATCGACTGGTTGACCGGCATAAAACCGGCGATACCGACAATACCGCACATGTTGTCTTTTCCTCATTAAGCCACGACCCCCCGCCCTATGGCCGGGGTAAGAAACTTGACGAGCTTTGCAGATAGTCAAAGAACCATCTGATGATGAAACTGAATTGCGGAATAAGCTGCGACTTTTGCCAGTCGTCGCTCTTCGAAAAACCGGTGAACGTATCGAGAAAGAACAGAATGGCGGCGACTATCAGCGCACCGCGTAGTGCTCCGAAACAGATCCCCAACACCCTGTCTGTACCCGACAGGCCGGTTTTCTCCACCAGCGCGCTAATCACATAATTGACGATCGCGCCGACGATGAGCGTTGCGATAAACAGTATCGCGATAGCAATTCCATTACGTACCAGTTCGTCTTCAAAGCCTGTGAACCAAACTGACAGGTAAGTGTAGTAATGACTGGCGACAAAGAAAGCGCATCCCCAGGTCACCAGCGATAAAGCTTCGCGAACAAAGCCGCGAATCACACTAATCAGCGCCGAAAAGCCGATAACAGCAATAATGGCGTAATCTATCCAGACCATGACCAAATCTCGCGTCAAAGCACCCTGACGTCCAGTTCGGGGCGCATTCTAACAGAAAAAGAAAACGTTTGCGTAGGGATTTCCTTCCCCCGCGTAAATAAATAATGGCGTTGAAAAAATGCTCAACGCCATTAAAAAGTTGCCTGTTTTTACCGGCTTTTGCTGTGAGTTACAGGGAGGATAAGCGACCGTGCCATCCATCTGATTATCACCTGATGGCGGATGGCACTTCGCTTATCCGCCCTACAAAACCCTCAACGCGCAAGCTTTAGCGCACCGTGTAATTCATCACCACGCCGTTCAGCCCGGAAATCGAGTTCAGCTCGCTAAGCGAGGACTTCAACTTGTCTTTCGAAGCGTCCGGCCCGACCAGAATACGGGTAATTTTACCCTGTACCGGCGTCGACGGAGAGGTATAAACACGGAAGCCAGCGCCGCGAAGTTTACCAACAATTTCATTCACTTTGTCGGCATTTTTAAGCGCGCCGAGCTGGACGACATAGGCTTTGCCCGTCGGTGCGGTTTCGGCTTCTGCCTGCTTCACGGGCTTCTCAACCTGCACCGGCTGTTCGTTGCTCATCGCCAGGCGTTCCTGGGTTTGGTCCACCTGCGGCTTGCTCTGCGGTTTTTCGACCGGCTTAGGCTTTGGCTTTTCGGCAACGGGCTTCGGCTGCTGCGGTTTTTCGCGGGTGATAGGCACCTCGTCGATATCCGCGCCGTTTTCGCCCGGCAGCGCCGCTGAATCTATGCCTGGCGCAAAAGCGTTTCCAGCCTGCACTTCCGCCGCCGCCCCTTCAGGAGGCTGTGAAGGCAAGGCCTGCGTTGCCGCAGGAAGCATGTCAGGCTCGTCGGTGTCCCCCGGTTTTGGCACCAAAGGAATCGCCGCAAATTCGTCCTGATAATGTTTCTTCTGGCCGTCAAGCAGGCCGGGCAGCACGATAACGCCCAGCGCGACCAGGATAATGGTCCCGACTAATCGGTTTTGAAACTTACTCGCCACCTGTTCTCCCCGCGTCCAGCGCTTCCATTACGTGGGCTACCGTGTGGAATGAACCACACACCAGCACGGTGTCATTCGCCGTGGCGGCAGCCATCGCTGCATGCCAGGCCTGAGCCACGCTGTCGTAGATTTCTCCAGACCCAAGGTGTTCCACCAGCTGTTCAGCCGTGGCCCCGCGCGGCCCTTCCAGTGGAGCACAATACCAGCTATCAACCTGGGCTGCCAAACAGGCCAGCGTGCCCGCAATATCTTTATCGTGCAGCATGCCGATAACCGCCAGCACGCGGCCCCGTTTTGGCAAATCTGCAAGCCTGCCCGCAAGATAGGCCGCTGCATGTGGATTATGCGCCACGTCGAGAATGACGCGCGGTGCCTCAGAAATAATCTGGAACCGGCCCGGTAAAGTGGCGTTTTTGATGCCTTCGCGGATAGCGGTTTCGCTCACGTCCAGCTCGCTTGCGCGCAGCGCGGCCAGTGCCGTTGCTGCGTTAGGCTGCGGGACAAGCGGCAGCGGCAGCCCCGCAAGCGCGCCCTTCGCGTCTTTAAAACTCCAGCCGGATGGCTCGACGCTATACGACCAGTCAACGCCACGGCGCAGCAGTTGCGCGCCCTTCTCGGCCGCCACGTCCGCAATGGTCTGCGGCATATCCGGCTCGCCAACAACGGCAGGTTTACCGCCGCGGAACACGCCCGCCTTTTCGCGGCCAATGCTTTCACGATCCGGCCCCAGCCAGTCGGTATGGTCCAGCGCGATGCTGGTCACCACGGCAACGTCGGCATCCACGATATTTGTCGCGTCCAGACGACCGCCGAGGCCGACCTCCAGAATCACCACGTCCACATTGAGCTGCTTAAACAGCAGCAGCGCGGAAAGCGTGCTGTATTCGAAATAGGTCAGAGAGGTTTCTCCGCGCGCGGCTTCTATCTGCGCAAACGCCGCGGTGTGATAAGCCTCATCCAGCTCTTCGTTCTGAATGCGCACACGTTCGGTGTAGCGCACCAGATGCGGGGAACTGTAAACGCCGACGCTAAAGCCTGCGGCCATTAACACCATTTCTAAGGTGCGGCAGGTCGTGCCTTTGCCATTGGTTCCGGCGACGGTGAAGACCGTTGGGGCAGGTTTTAACACATCGAGCGTGGCGGCGACTTTTTTGACGCGATCGAGACCGAGTTCGATAGTTTTAGAATGGAGGTTTTCCAGATAATAAAGCCACGTGGCCAGGGGCGACGTGGCAAGAGGTGCGTGAAGTTTTTCCATGATGCCCGTTCTATCCACGGTTCAATACGGTTCAAGAAAAAAGGCAGTTCCGCGAGCGGCCCTGCCTTTGTTGACTATCAGGCCTCTTGACCCTGTTCCGGAGTTGGCGGAACCACTACCGGCTCGCGCGGTGCTTCCGCGCTCGGGGCTGGCAGGTTCATGAACTTCGCCAGCACGCGGGCGAGCTTCAGACGCAGCTCCGGACGGCGGACGATCATATCGATCGCGCCTTTTTCGATCAGGAATTCGCTGCGCTGGAAGCCCGGCGGCAGCTTTTCACGCACGGTCTGCTCGATAACGCGAGGACCGGCAAAGCCGATCAGCGCTTTCGGCTCGGCGATGTTCAGGTCGCCCAGCATCGCAAAGCTTGCAGACACGCCGCCCATGGTTGGGTCGGTCAGCACGGAGATATAAGGCAAACCACGTTCCTGCATTTTCGCCAGTGCAGCACTGGTTTTCGCCATCTGCATCAGCGACATCAGCGCTTCCTGCATACGCGCACCGCCGGAGGCGGAGAAGCAGATCATCGGGCAGTTATCTTCCAGCGCCTGCTCAACGGCACGAACGAAGCGCGCGCCAACAACGGAGCCCATTGAACCGCCCATAAAGGCAAATTCAAAGGCGGCAGCGACAACCGGCATACCGTGCAGCGTACCTTTCATGACGACCAGAGCGTCTTTCTCGCCGGTTTCTTTCTGAGCGGAAGCCAGACGATCTTTGTACTTTTTGGAATCTTTGAACTTCAGCACGTCTTTCGGCTCAAGCTCACTACCCAGTTCCACCATAGAGTCTTCATCTAACAGACTGTGCAGACGCTCGCGCGCCGCCATGCGCATATGGTGATCACACTTCGGGCAGACCTCAAGATTGCGTTCCAGCTCGGCACGGTACAGGACCTGGCCGCAGCTGTCGCACTTGGTCCACACCCCTTCAGGGATGCTCGCCTTACGGGTGGGGGTGATATTGCTCTTATTGAGAATTCGTTCAATCCAGCTCATTGATGACCTTTCTGCTTGAACCTGGTCGATGCCAGTTTTTCTGCGGCAGTGTGACCTGCCCCAGACCATAAATGGTGCTCATTAAAACATAACGGCCCGCGACTTTGGACAAAAAAGTGGTCGAACCGCGCGATGGAGTTATTTTTGCAGCCGCGCCGCGGCGCGTTTGTGGCGAATAATTTCGATGATGCCCGGCAGAACCGACAGCACGATAATTGCCACAATTAGCAGCTTCAGGTTTTCCTGCACAAACGGCACGTTGCCGAACAGGTAACCGGCGTAGGTGAATAACAGCACCCACAGTAACGCCCCGACCACGTTATACATCGCAAAGTGGCGATAGGACATGTGCCCCATGCCCGCGACAAACGGTGCGAAAGTTCGCACAATCGGAACGAAGCGCGCGAGGATAATCGTTTTTCCGCCGTGACGCTCGTAAAAAGCATGCGTTTTGTCGAGATAGCTGCGGCGGAAGATCTTCGAGTCCGGGTTGCTAAAGAGCTTTTCGCCAAAAAGCCGCCCGATAGTGTAGTTCACGGCGTCGCCGACGATGGCGGCAATCACCATTAAAATCACCATGGTGTGAACGTTCAGATCGTTGGTCGGCAATGCGGCAAGCGCCCCCGCCACGAACAGCAGCGAATCACCCGGCAGGAAAGGCGTAACCACCAGCCCCGTTTCGCAAAACAGAATTAAGAACAGGATGGCGTAAACCCACATGCCATACTGCGCGACAAGCTCCGCCAGGTGCACATCAATATGCAGAATAAAATCAATAATAAAGCGGATAAAATCCATAGTGATTTACCTTTCTCGACTGTCGTCAGTCCGCTAAAAACAGTGGACCCATTGGGGGGTTAGGTAACGCAAAATGTTCGGGATAATCAACGGACACCAGATATAAGCCTTCCGCTTTACCCGTCGCCGCCGCAAGCTTACGGTCTTTTGCCGCCAGCAGTTGCGCCATCCAGTCTTCCGGCTGGTTGCCGCAGCCGATTTCCATCAGGCTGCCGACGATATTGCGCACCATATGGTGAACAAAGGCGTTTGCTTTTATGTCCACCACCACATACGAACCGTAGCGGGTCACGTTGATGTGCATCAGGTTGCGCCACGGCGTACGCGACTGGCACTGCACCGCACGGAACGAGGTGAAGTCGTTCTCGCCCAACAGACACTGCGCCGCGCGATGCATACGATCCGCATCCAGAGGATGATAAAAGTGCGTCACCCCCTGCCCCATCACCGCCGGGCGCAGGCGCTGGTTATAAATTATATAACGGTAGCGGCGCGCCGTTGCGCTGAAGCGGGCGTGGAAATCGTCCGGCACAGCTTTAACCCAACGCACCGCGATGTCACCAGGCAAATTCGCATTTACGCCCAGCGTCCACGCCGCGTCTTTGCGCTGCATACGCGTTTCGAAATGCACAACCTGCCCGGTGGCGTGAACGCCCGCGTCGGTACGCCCCGCACAAAACACGTTAATCGGTTCGTTTGCGACCTTTGAGAGCGCTTTTTCAAGCTTCTCCTGCACGCTACGCACTTCGTTCTGGCGCTGCCAGCCGTAATATTTACTGCCGTCGTACTCAATGCCGAGCGCAATCTTGTGAAGAGGGTTTTCTGACAGCTCGTCGGACATTAGTACATATACTCCTGCACTAATTTCTCTGCGGTTTTCACCGCCATCAGCGCGCCGCCGAAACGAACGTTATCCGCAACCGACCAGAACTGAATCTGCTCCGGCATGCCGTAATCGTTCTGCACGCAGCCGATGGAAAGATGCGCGCTGCCGGACGCGTCGGAAACCTGGGTCGGGAACTCGCCTTCTTCCGACAGTTCGAGATCTTCGACCTGACCAAACGCATCACGCGCCTCTTCTGCCGCCAGCGGGCGCATGGCTTCAAAGTTAACCATCTGCGCGTGACCGTAGAAGATGGGCGCCTGAACGTAGCTTGCGGAAATCGGCAGGGCTTCGTCCTGCAACACTTTGCGCACTTCATTTACCAGACGACGCTCGGCGCGGACGCTGCCTTCGGCATCCGGCACCAGCGGCAGCATGTTGAACGCCAGCTGGCGACCGAACAGATCTTTCTCTTCGATAGGCATGCCGTTCAGCAGACGGGCGCTCTGCCCGGCCAGCGCGTCAACGGCAACCTTACCGCGCGCGGAAGCGGCCAGCAGGTTGGTAACCTGAATGCGTGCCAGGCCGCCCTGCTCGATCAGCGGTTTCAGCGCCGTCAGCAGCTGGCTGGTCAGGCTGTCCGCTACGGCTACGACGTTGCGGTTGCGATAATCGCCCAGTACAAATGGGTTTACGTCAGGCACCACCAGCGGCACGTCAGGCTCAAGGGCGAACAGGCCGCTTGAGTCGATGACCAGGCAGCCGGCGTTGGCGGCTTCGTCGGCGTAGCGTGCGGAAGCTTCGGCACCCGCAACGAAGAAGGCCAGCTGCACCTGCGTCCAGTCAAAGGCTTCGGCATCCTGCACCATCACGGTTTTGCCTTCATAACGCAGGTTTTCCCCGGCACTTTCCTTACGGGCAAGGGCATACAATTCACCAACGGGGAACTGGCGCTCGGCGAGCAGTTCAAGAACAGCCGCGCCGACGGCACCCGTGGCACCTAAAACGGCAATATTCCAGCCTTCGGACATGTTGGTTTACTCCAGACTTAAATAGCAGCATCCCACCGGACGAATTACCGACGGGACAGAAGATTAGGGTTAGCGAGCGGCGTGATAAACCGCGCTGAAGCCCAGATTTTGCAGGGCGATCGCCGCATGTTCATCATCGCACTGAATATAAAGCGATGACCATTCGCGACGTTCCTGGTAATTTTTACGCAGTTTGTCGAACTCACCCGGCTGACCGGCCACTTTACGCAGCGGCGCGTCATCGCGGCGCACATCATACACCAGATGAACGAGTCTTTTGAGCGTGGCCTGATCGAGCGGGCCGTGCAGCGTGATGCGGCCAAATTCTGGCGCAGGCAGCAGCGTGTCGAGAGCCACCTGCTGGCGTTGACCGATAAATTCGCTAAATGCTTCGAAGACCTGCGTAGTGCCACGCGCCTTACCTTCCAGCGTATAGCCCGCGATATGCGGCGTGCCGATATCAACAAGCTTGAGCAGTTCGACGTTAAGATCCGGCTCCGGTTCCCACACGTCGAGCACCACGCTAAGCTCCTGCCCGTTTTGCAGACATTTCAGCAGCGCGGCGTTATCCACTACCGGGCCACGACAGGCGTTAATCAGAATTGCGCCTGGCTTGAGGGCGGCGAGCAGGGCTTCATCCGCCAGATGCAGGGATTTATAAGGGCCGTCTTTGAACAGCGGGGTGTGGAAGGTCAACACGTCAGCTTCACGCACTAACGCTTCAAGCGGCTGGAAATGACCTTCGTCACCGCGATCTGCACGCGGCGGATCGCACAGCAGCGTGCGGACGCCAAAAGCTTCCAGGCGCGCCTGCAAACGGGAACCCACGTTGCCGACACCGACGATGCCCACGGTGCGGTCCGTCAGCGTAAAGCCGTCGCGCTCCGCCAGCATCAGCAGCGAGGAGAAAACGTATTCCACTACGGCAATGGCGTTACAGCCGGGCGCTGCGGAAAACGCGATGCCCACGCTATTAAGGTAAGCTTCGTCAACGTGGTCGGTACCGGCGGTTGCGGTGCCGACGAATTTAATGCCTTTGCCGTCAAGCAGATCGGCATTCACTTTGGTGACCGAACGCACCATCAGCGCCTGCGCATCGGCAAGCTCGGAAACGGGGATCGGACGGCCGGGAACGGCGGTGACTTCGCCCAGGCGGCTGAACAATTCGCGGGCATAGGGCATATTTTCATCAACGAGGATTTTCACGTTACGCTACCTGTCTGTTAATCGTCGAGAATAAGCCCGATAGTGTGCCATAATCTGGCGTCCGGGCATAACGAACAACCTTGTAATGTTTTGCCGTTCTTCAGGCGACCTTAAGGATTCATAACGATGCAACCCATTCAGGGCGCGGCGCCGCGTCCTCCGGGGGAACCTCCCTCCCCGCAAAATGCGACAGGCGAGCAGCCGCTCTCTTCCCAGCAGCGTACCGTACTGGAACGCCTGATCACGCGTATTGTCGCCCTGAGCCAGCTCCAGAGCGCCGAAGTGTGGGCCGGGCTGAAACACGACCTCGGCATGAAAAGCGATTCGCCGCTGCTGTCGCGCCACTTTCCGGCTGCCGAACAAAACCTCAATCAGCGCCTGGCAAACGTGCAAACCACCCATGCCACCCGCCAGATCGTCCAGCAGCTAAGCGATCTGCTGCCGCAGGGCAACAATCGCCAGGCCGTGAGCGACTACATTCGCCAGCAGTTCGGCCAGAGCGCGCTTAGCCAGCTCACGCCGGAGCAGCTAAAAAGCGTGCTCACGCTGCTGCAAAATAACCAGCTGACGATCCCGCAGCCCCAGCAGCGCCCGGCAACCGATCGCCCGCTTCTGCCCGCAGAGCACAGCGCGCTGAATCAGCAGGTTGCGAAACTGACGGCGGCAACGGGGGAATCCAGCAAGCTTATCTGGCAGTCGATGCTGGAGCTGTCCGGCGTGAAGTCGGGCGAGCTAATCCCGGCCAAACATTTCGCGCTGCTGACCACCTGGCTGCAGGCGCGCCAAACGCTAAGCCAGCAAAGCGCCCCTACCCTGCACAGCGTTCAGGCCGCGTTAAAGCAGCCGCTTGAGCCAGCAGAGTGGAAAGAAATTACCGACTACGCCCAGCAGCGTTTCCAGGCCACGCCGCAGGCGCTGCTGACCACCGCGCAGGTGCAGGATATTTTAAATCAGGTATTTTTGAAGCGGGCGGAACGCCACCACGCGGCGACGCTTGAAGCGCAGAACATCCAGCCCATCTATAACCCGTTTATCGCGCCGTTCATCGAGCCGTTTAAGACGATTACGGCACGCCCTGGCCTGGCCTTACTGGCGCTGATTGTGGTGATGATTTTGTTCTGGATAGTCATCTAGCCGCAAACGTTTGATGGCGCTGACGCTTATCAAACCTGGACGAATGAGTTTGTAGGGCGGGTAAGCGAAGCGCTACCCGCCGCAAATTCTTCAACCGAAAGCTATTTCCTGAAAGCCATTAGCGTCACGACAATTCCTACAACCGCGGAAATGGCGCCGGCCATAAACACCGACGGATAGCCGAACGATGTAGCGATTACCCCCGCGAGCGGCCCGGTAATACCGTAAGAGATATCCTGAAACGCCGCATAGCCGCCGAGTGCCGTACCGCGAACCTGGGGAGGCACGCGCTTCACCACTTCGACGCCCAGCGCCGGGAAGATCAGCGAGCAGCCGCAGCCGGTCAAGGCAGCGCCTAGCAGCGCGACCCAGGCCAGCGGTGCCTGCCATAGCAGCAGCAGGCCGACTGTCTCAATCACCAGCGAAACCAGCGCCACGCGCACGCCGCCAAAGCGATCCGGCATCCAGCCAAACAGCACGCGCATCAGCACGAAAGCGCCGCCGAACGCGGTGAGCGTAAAGCCCGCCCACGCCCAGCCCCTGGAGGCAAAGTAGAGCGAAACGAAGGTGCCGATGACGGCAAAGCCCACGCCCTGCAGCGCAAGCCCAAGGCCCGGCTTCCAGATGAGCCCGACCACGGCGAAGAGCGACGGGCGCTCGCCTTTGTGGGCCGGTACTGGCTTCACGCGGCCGTTGAAAAGCCAGGCGATGAGCGGCAGCGCGACGGTGGTGACGCCGAGCGCCACAAACCCCCACTGGCTGTTGATCAGCAGCCCAAGTGGCGCACCCGCCGCCAGCGCGCCATAAATTGCCATGCCGTTCCACGACATCACTTTGCCAGATCGAGCCGGGCCAACCAGCCCCATTCCCCACGTCAGCGTTCCGGTCAGCAGCTGGCTTTCACCGAAGCCAAGGATAAGCCGCCCGACAATCAGCAGCCCAAACTTCACGGCGGCGTCAACCGGCAGCAGCGCCGCCAGAAGATAGGCAATACCGGCCAGCGCACAGGCAAACATGCCCTGCATGGTGGAACGTTTTGCACCCTGCTGGTCGGCTAATCGCCCGGCGTAACCACGGGTCAGGACCGTCGCGAGGAATTGAATCCCCACCGCTATCCCCACCATCATGTTGCCGTAGCCAAGCTGCTGATGAACGAACAGCGGGATCACGGGCAGCGGCAGTCCGACCGTCATATAAGTCAGAAAAACGGCGAAGGTAATTTTGAAAAGCTGGCGGTTAGCCGACTTTGGCTTTTTGAGTTGGGAATCAGGTATTGCAGACATACTGCTTACTCCATTAACAGCAGAGTAAGGCGGGGAGACACCGCGCCTCTCTATCTGATAGGTCAGATTAAAGGTGCGTTGGTTGACGTTGAACGCTTACGCATTATCAATAAGATAATGTTATGGCGGGCATAGTGCCTACAAAAGGCCGCTTCGTCAATCTGTGTAAAGCCAAAAAAAAGGGGCGCCCAAAGGCACCCCGTTTTACAGCTCAAACTGAATTATGCGTCAAGTTTACGCATTACCAGCGTGGCGTTGGTGCCGCCGAAGCCGAAGCTGTTGGACATCACGGTCTTCAGCTTGCGCTCGGTTGGTTCGGTCACGATGTTCAGACCTTTCGCCTGCTCGTCCATCTCGTCGATGTTGATGCTTGGAGCGATAAAGCCGTGTTCCAGCATCAGCAGAGAGTAGATAGCTTCCTGAACGCCTGCGGCACCCAGGGAGTGGCCGGTCATCGCTTTGGTAGCGGACATTGCCGGAGAGTTATCGCCGAAGACTTCACGAATCGCGCCCAGCTCCTTCACATCGCCAACCGGCGTGGAGGTACCGTGGGTGTTCAGGTAGTCGATTGGTGTATCAACGCCGTGCATCGCCATCTTCATGCAGCGCACCGCGCCTTCGCCTGATGGAGCAACCATGTCTGCACCGTCGGACGTTGCGCCGTAGCCAACGATTTCAGCGTAGATATGTGCGCCACGCGCCAGAGCATGCTCCAGCTCTTCAACCACAACCATACCGCCGCCGCCTGCGATAACGAAACCGTCACGGTTTGCATCGTAAGTACGGGAAGCTTTGCTTGGATCTTCGTTATATTTGGTGGACAGCGCGCCCATCGCATCGAACTCACAGGCCATTTCCCAGCACAGCTCTTCGCCGCCGCCGGCAAAAACGATGTCCTGTTTGCCCAGCTGAATCTGCTCAACCGCGTTACCGATGCAATGTGAAGACGTTGCACAAGCAGAGCTGATGGAGTAGTTCACGCCGTGAATTTTGAATGGCGTTGCGAGGCATGCGGAAACCGCAGAAGCCATCGCTTTGGTCACAACGTAAGGGCCGACGGCTTTCAGGCCACGCGGGCTACGCATGGCATCCGCACCGAATACCTGATATTTCGAAGAACCACCGGAACCGGCGATTAGCCCAACACGCGGGTTGCTTTGATACACTTCTTCTTTCAAGCCAGCATCTTCAATAGCCTGCTGCATGGAAAGATAAGCATAGATAGAGGCATCGTTCATGAAACGGACCACTTTACGGTCAATCAGGCCGGTGGTGTCAAGTTTAACGTTACCCCACACGTGGCTACGCATACCACAATCTTTAAATTCTTCAGAGAAGGTGATCCCAGAGTGTCCTTCACGCAGAGATGCCAGGACTTCCTGCTGGTTGTTACCGATGCTGGAAACAATGCCCAGGCCAGTAATCACTGCACGTTTCATTCAATACCTCTTCCACTGCACTATTAGGATTTCGACTGGCACAATAGCGTACACTTGTACGCCGAACAAGTCCGATCAGCCAAATCGGCGTGAAATTTGCGCCGCTTCGCACACATCGTTATGATCCTTCCACCGCCTTCCAGACGAGTAACTTACGTGAAACAGTCCCCTATACAATCCGCCAACCTTGGCTTCAACGAAGATGGTACACCTGTATCCCGAGAATTCGACGATGTGTACTTCTCTAATGATAATGGACTGGAAGAAACTCGTTATGTGTTTCTGGGGGGAAATCGTCTGAATGAGCGCTTCGTCACCCACGAGCGCCCGCTCTTTGTGGTAGCCGAAAGTGGTTTCGGCACCGGTCTTAACTTTTTGACTTTGTGGCAGGCTTTTGACGAATTCTGTCAAAAACAGCCTGACGCTACGCTTCAGCGCCTGCACTTTATTAGTTTTGAAAAATTCCCCCTTACCGCCGTCGATTTGGCCCAGACCCATGCGCACTGGCCGGAACTTGCGAAATACGCCACCGAGCTTCAGCAGCAATGGCCTATGCCCATCGCGGGCTGCCACAGGCTTCTTCTCGCGCAGGGGCGTATCACGCTGGACCTGTGGTTTGGCGATATTAACGAACTGATACCACAGCTTGATGACACTTTAACGAGTCAGGTAGATGCGTGGTTCCTGGACGGCTTTGCGCCGTCGAAAAACCCCGATATGTGGACGCCGCAGCTGTTCAACGCCATGGCGAAGCTGGCGCGGCCCGGCGGCACGCTGGCGACCTTTACCTGCGCTGGATTTGTGCGCCGCGGGCTTATTGATGCCGGTTTCACCATGACGAAAGCCAAAGGCTTCGGGCGCAAGCGCACGATGCTGACCGGGATAATGGAGCAGGATGTTCAGCCGCAGCTACAGACGCCGTGGTACGCGCGCCCTGCGGCGCAGGGTAAAGACGTCGCTATCGTTGGCGGCGGCGTTGCCAGCGCCCTGCTCTCCCTCGCGCTTCTGCGCCGTGGCTGGCAGGTCACGCTTTACTGCGAAGATGACGCGCCTGCGCAAGGGGCATCCGGCAATCGCCAGGGCGCGTTGTATCCACTTCTCGGCACCCACGATGCCGCGCTGACGAACTTCTTCAGCGCGGCGTTCACCTTCGCGCGCCGCCTTTACGACTCGCTGCCCGTTGAGTTCGACCATGAGTGGTGCGGCGTAACCCAGCTCGCCTGGGATGAGCGAAGCCAGCACAAAATCGAACAACTGCTGAGCCTCGAGATGCCCACAGCGCTGGCCCATGCGGTGGACGAGAAAACCATCGGCGCCGAATGCGGCGTTCAAACGGGCTGCGGCGGCGTCACCTATCCGCAGGGCGGCTGGCTTTGCCCGGCACAGCTGACGGCCGGCGCGCTTGAGCTGGCGCAGCGGCAGGGATTAAAGGCGCGCTACGGCCACCGGGTGACGGAGCTTACTGAATCAGACAGCGGCTGGAAGCTAAGCTTCGCGCAGCAACCGCCCCAGCAGCATGCGGTTGTGGTGCTGGCAAACGGGCATCAGATTAACGCCTTCCGGCAAACGGAAAAAATGCCGATTTCCGCCGTCGGCGGGCAGGTTAGCCATATCCCTGGTACGCCTTCGCTTGAAAAACTCCGCCAGGTGCTGTGCTACGACGGCTATCTGACGCCGCAAAATCCGAATAATCACCAGCACTGCATCGGGGCAAGCTACCATCGCGGCGTGACGGAAATGCGCTACAACGATGAAGATCAGCAGCACAACCGCCAGCGCCTGATTAACTGTTTGCCGAACGAAAGCTGGCCGCTTGAGGTGGACGTGTCGGCAGGCGAAGCGCGCTGCGGCATACGCTGCGCCACCCGCGACCACCTACCGATTATCGGCAGCGTACCGGACTACGATCGCACGCTGGAAAGCTACGCGAAGCTTGCCGACGACAAGGAAAACGCCGCGCCAGCACCGCTCTATAGCAATCTGTTTATGCTAGCCGGGTTAGGTTCAAGGGGTCTGTGTACCGCCCCGCTGGCGGCGGAAATTCTGGCCGCGCAAATGAGCGACGAGCCGATCCCGCTGGATAGCACAACGCTTGCGGCGTTAAGCCCGAATCGGTATTGGGTGCGGAAGTTATTGCGAGGAAGAGAGGTTAAGTAGTTTGTTGGGTGAACCGTCGGGTTAATTGTCGGATGAATTGTCGGGTGGCGCTTCGCTTACCCGACCTACAAGGATCATTGTTGTTGTTTGGGGGTTTGTAGGGTGGATAAGCGCAGGCGCCATCCACCAAGATTATCAATTACTTAAATTCGGCCTGCTGATATAAATTATCCCACATCCCCAGCACCAGTGACTGGTCGCGCGGGGAAAGCTCGCCCGCCTGAATCGCTTTTGCCAGGCTTTCAGAAACCGCCGCGTGCAGCGCCTCGGCAGAATGGTCATCGCCGTGCTCAAGCTCGGCGACGGCGAGAGTGAGGTGACCGCGCAGATAACCGCTGGCAAACAGCTCATCATCCCCGGCGGTTTCAACCATCCCATCAATTAACGCCAGAATGCGTGTTTCAAATTCAGCGATCATCGTGCTTACTTCCTCATTTGCAGGTAATTAGTTTAAATCTTCCGGCCACGGAAACAGCTCGGCTGTTAGCGGCGGCGTTTTGTAATGTTTGCGCAGCGCGGCAATAAGTCGCGCCGGACGTTCCGGGATGCCCTGCTCCAGATAAATCATCACCTGGGCATGCACGCGTCGTTGAAACGCGATTCTGTCCGGGTCGAAGTCACCGCTCAGGTTGTCGCAGCTGACGTTAAACGGGAAGTTGGCCGCTACGCAAAACAGCCAGTCCAGCGCCTGCGGCTTAACTTCCACATCTTCAAACTGGCTTTGCGTCTGCGCGTCGCGCCCGTCCGGGCAGTACCAGTAGCCAAAATCAACCAGCTTGCGGCGCTCAGCCCCGGCAATGCACCAGTGGGAAATCTCGTGGATGCCGCTGGCGTAGAAGCCGTGTGCGAAGACGATGCGGTTATACGGCAGCTCTTCGTCTGCTGGAAGATAGATCGGTTCGTCGTCGCCTTTAATCAGACGGGTATTAAAATCGTCCTTAAAGCAGCCGTCGAAAATATCGATCAGCTCCTGATAGTGATGTTGTGTAGTCATGTTCATGCAACCCCCAACCAGTGGAGGATCTCCGTTCCGTGGCTATCAAATAATAGTTTGGCACTCATCACCGCCGACACAATAACGATCATCGGTCGGATCAGCTTTTGCCCTTTGCTAAGTACCAGGCGCGAACCCATCCGCGCGCCCAAAAATTGCCCGGCCATCATCACAAAGCCGGTTCCCCAAATCACCTTTCCGCCGATGATAAACAGCAGCAGCCCGCCGAGATTCGACGTGGCGTTAAGCACTTTGGCGTGTGCGGTTGATTTGGCAAGGTTAAAACCGCACAGCGTAACAAACGCCAGCGCGTAAAAAGAGCCTGCGCCCGGGCCGAAGAAGCCATCGTAAAACCCCACGCAGCCCCCGGCAATCAGCGCAAACGGCAGGCCGTACAGGCGACGCTGACGATCTTCTTCGCCAAGCTTTGGCATCAGCAGGAAATACAAGCCAATCCCGATCACCAGAACCGGCAGAATCTGCCGCAGAATGTCGGACTGCACGTGCTGCACCAGCAGCGCGCCGCTGGTCGAACCGATAAAGGTCATCAGAATATTGAGCTTCTGATCCTTAAGATTCACGACCTTACGGCGGATAAAATAGAGCGAGGCCGAAACCGAACCGCCGCAGGCCTGTAGCTTGTTGGTTGCCAGCGCCTGGGCCGGTGACATGCCGGTTGCCAGCAATACAGGGATGGTTAACAGCCCGCCACCGCCCGCCAGTGCATCAATGAACCCCGCCAGCAGGGCGACAAAAAACAGCGCCACCAGCATCAGGGGGGAAACCATAAACCATTCCATGACTTATCCGTTAGATTGCGTGTTCATCCAGCAAGGCCTGACAGGAGGCCGGAATTGGGGGTGGCGTTTTTTTCTTCGGCGGCGTGCTGCCCGGTGCCGGAGGCGCAAACCAGCTTTGCAGCTCGGCCCCGCATCCGTCGCCCGGAGGCGGCAGTGGCTGATCTTCGCATTCGAGGCTGTCAGCCGGGCAACGCAGACGAACGTGCATATGCGCACGGTGTTGGAACCACGGGCGAACCTTACGTAGCCAGTCGCGATCGCTGCCCGCGTCCAGACACAACTGCTGTTTGATGGCCGGGTTCACGAAGATGCGCGTTACGTCGTTATCATTCGCCGCCAGTTTAATAAGGCTGCTGACTTCCGGCGTCCACAGGCTTTGCACCACGTGCCTGTTGTCGCTGGCGACTAAATCGAGCGCCTGCGGCTTCAGCAGTTGCGCGGGCGTCCAGTGATTTTTTGGCAGCTGCAGGAAGATATCAACGTCGAGGCCGGTCTGGTGGCTGGCGTGACCGGAGTTAAAGCGCCCGCCCGCCGCCATGCCCATATCGCCAATCAGCACCGTGCCGAGGCCAAGTTGGTTAACCTGGTTGCTCAGGCGCTGAATGAACATTACCAAATCCGGGTGGCCGAAGTAGCGGCGCTGGTCGGTGCGCATCACCTGATAGCGGGCATCGTTAAGCGGCAGCGCCTGCGCGCCGACGATACAGCCGTTAGAAAACGCGCCGATAGACTGTGGGCTGCCCGCAACCGGATGACTAATTTTTTGCCACGGCGTGGCGGCAAAGGTTGTGGCGCTGGCAGCTAATGCCAGCAGCCCCAAGAGAGCTTTTTTCATCGCATTACCAGCGCGGTAAAGAGCAGTTAACGTCGGCGTTTTGGGCACGCTGGCGCAGCATGTGATCCATCAGGACGATGGCAAGCATCGCTTCGGCGATCGGCACGGCGCGGATCCCCACGCACGGATCGTGGCGGCCACGGGTGACCATCTCAACTTCCTGGCCTTCGCGATTGATCGTGCGTCCTGGCACCATAATGCTCGAGGTCGGCTTCAGCGCCATATTGGCCACAATCTGCTGGCCGCTACTGATACCGCCAAGAATGCCGCCCGCATGGTTGCTCTGGAAGCCGTCTTTGGTGATTTCGTCGCGGTTCTGGCTGCCGCGCAGGTTGACCACGCCGAAGCCTTCGCCGATTTCCACGCCCTTCACGGCGTTGATGCTCATCAGCGCGTGGGCGATATCCGCATCCAGGCGATCGAATACCGGCTCGCCAAGGCCCGGCGGCACGTTATCGGCAACCACTGTTACCTTCGCGCCGATGGAGTCGCCTTCTTTTTTCAGCGCGCGCATCAGCTCGTCGAGGGTTTCTATTTTGTCCGGGTCCGGGCAGAAGAACGGGTTCTGTTCAACCTGATCCCAATCTTTGATTTCCAGCGGCACGTCGCCCATTTGCGTCAGGCAGCCACGGATGGTAATGCCGTATTTATGCGCCAGGTACTTTTTAGCGATAGCCCCTGCCGCCACGCGCATGGCCGTTTCACGTGCGGAAGAACGGCCACCCCCACGATAGTCGCGCAGGCCGTATTTTTGTTCGTAGGTGTAATCCGCGTGACCTGGACGGAAGACGTCTTTAATCGCGCTGTAGTCCTGGGAGCGCTGATCGGTATTTTCAATCAGCAGGCCAATGCTGGTACCCGTAGTGACGCCCTCAAACACGCCGGAGAGGATTTTCACCTGGTCGGGTTCGCGGCGCTGGGTGGTATAGCGGGAGGTGCCCGGGCGGCGGCGGTCGAGATCGTGCTGCAGGTCGGCTTCCGTTAACGGAATGCCGGGCGGCACGCCGTCCACGATACAGCCCAGCGCCACGCCGTGGGATTCACCAAATGTCGTTACGCGAAATACCTGTCCAATACTGTTGCCTGCCATCACGGCTCCTTACCGTTGTCGTTGTTGTGTTGTGTCGCGGGAAATAAAACGAGCCCGTAGGCTCGTTACGCGAATCAATCTTTGTAGATGCTAAAATGTTCGCGAGCTGCGATAAGCTGCGATTTGGTCAGCATAAACACGCCGTCCCCGCCGTTGTCGAACTCAAGCCAGGTGAACGGCACGTCCGGATACTGCTCCATCAGATGTACCATGCTGTTCCCGACTTCACAAATCAGAACGCCGCCGTCGGCCAGATAATCCGGCGCACAGGCGAGGATCCGCCGCGCCAGCTTGAGGCCGTCGCTGCCTGCCGCCAGGCCTAATTCCGGTTCAAAGCGGAACTCGCCCGGCAGGTCGGACATATCTTCGGCGTCAACATACGGCGGATTGGTGACGATAACGTCGTACTGTACCTTCGGCAGATCGCGGAACAGGTCGGAACGAATCGGCGTGACCTGGTTTTCCAGGCCGTGCTCGGCGATGTTCTGCTCGGCAACCGCAAGGGCGTCCAGCGAGATATCAACCGCGTCAACTTCCGCATTGGTGAATTCATAGGCGCAGGCAATGGCGATGCAGCCGCTGCCGGTGCACATATCGAGAATATGCTGCGGCTCATGGTCGATAAGCCCGGCAAAGCGATTGGTGATCAGCTCGCCGATTGGCGAGCGCGGCACCAGCACGCGTTCGTCCACATAAAATTCGTGGCCGCAGAACCAGGCTTTATTAGTAAGGTAAGCGACAGGAATACGCTCGTTCACGCGGCGAATCACGCGCTCAACGATGCGGTGGCGTTCGCTGGAGGTCAGGCGCGCGGTGCGCATATCCTCAGGAATATCCAGCGGCAGATAGAGGCTTGGCAGCACCAGCTGAACGGCTTCATCCCACGGGTTATCGGTGCCGTGACCATACCAGATGTTGGCGGCGCTAAAGCGGCTGACCGACCAGCGCAGCATGTCCTGAATGGTGTGCAGTTCATTCACTGCCTCATCGACGAAAATTTTATCCACGTTGCCCTCCGCAGGCCGTTCGCGCTAATACAATAATCGATTAGTTTGCCATGAAGGCCGCGACAAATCAGCATTCAATCACGGTGGCGGCGTGGAAATTTGCGTTTTATTTAGTGCTGAGCGGCAAAGCGGGTAAACTGACGCCAAAGCAGATGCGAGATGAGATCCAGATGAAGAAGAAACCTCCGCTCAGCGTTGATGATCAGAACCTTTTTCGTGATTTGATGAGCGGCACCAAGAAACTCACCCAGGACACCATTGTCCATCGCCCGGCGCGTAAAAAGCTTCGGGAAGTCCCTGTGAAACGGCTGTTACAGGAACAGGTTGACGCCAGTCATTACTTTTCCGACGAGTTCCAGCCAAGGCTTGCGACCGAAGGCCCAACGCGCTATGTGCGTGACGGCGTTAGCCATTTTGAATTAAAAAAGATCCGCCGGGGCGATTATTCCCCCGAGCTGTTCCTCGATTTACACGGACTGACGCAGCTGCAGGCGAAGCAAGAATTGGGGGCGTTAATCGCAGCCTGCCGCCGCGAACACGTGTTTTGCGCCTGCGTAATGCACGGACACGGCAAACACGTTTTGAAGCAGCAAACGCCGCTGTGGCTGGCGCAGCATCCGCACGTGATGGCCTTCCACCAGGCTCCGAAAGAGTATGGCGGTGACGCGGCGCTGCTGGTGTTAATTGAAGTCGAAGAGTGGCAGCCGCCGGAGTTGCCGTAGATCGGCTCCACCCGACAATTCGGTGGTTGGCGCGTTCGTTTATCCGCCCTACAGCACATAAGGCCCCATTTCCGTAGGTCGGGTAAGCGCAGCGCCACCCGACACTTCTTATCCCCGTCCGTCAAACAAAAAAAGCCGCATTGCGCGGCTTTTTTCTCATGCTTACGGCAGCTTAGATAGCTTTCGCCACTTTCAGATTGCAGGGACTCATCTGCCAGTTAAACACCCCTTTCCCGGTTTCCCGGTCCAGCGTGACGTTGGCGATGGCCGATGTGCTGAACATCGGTGGATTTTCCTGAGGGCAAAGCTCAGATACCAGGTAACCTACCAACGGCAGGTGTGATACCACCAGAGCTGACTCAACGCCTTCATTGGCCAGGGCTTGCAGATAGCCGCTCACCAGGCCGACATCGCCGCACGGGGTCAATTCCGGCAGAATGTCTTCTTTTTCCGGGAGGCTAAGCGCTTCACGCACTACGTCCAGGGTCTGTTCAGCTCGCAGGTAAGGGCTCACCAGAACACGTTCGATACCCGCTACTTGACTCTTAAGCCAGGTCGCCATTACTCGGGATTCGTCACAACCACACTGGGTTAATGGACGTACCGAGTCGCTGGCGGCATCGAGTGCTGCGTCGCCGTGACGCATGATAAAAACTTGCATATTGCACCGCTTTTGTTAACCAGGAATGCTCAAATTCCCCTAAGTGTAACGAGGGGATATTCAGCAGCCGGGCATTGTGCCTTATCCGTACATCGAATGAAACGCTGTTTTTTACCTCAATGCTGCAAGTATAGTCAATCTTAGTTTACAAAATGACCGACCAACGCTCATTCACCGAGTTCATTGCCTCACTATTGAGAGGTAAAACTCATCCTTCTTTGACCCCAGATTCCGCATCAGGTTGCACTGATTGCCAGAAAGTAAGGTTATTACCGGCCATCGCAAGCAGCCTTTCACAGGGTGCAAAACGCTCGCCGTATTGGCCCGACAGGCGCTGCAGCCTGGCAACTATCTCAGCAGCCCCTACGCGGTCCATATAACGGAACGGGCCACCTAAAAACGGCGGAAAACCGATGCCGAAGACGGCACCAATATCACCGTCACGCGGGCTGCGCACCACGCCTTCATCAAGGCAGCGGGCGGCTTCGTTTAGCATCATCAACACGCAGCGTTCCGCGATATCTTTTGAGGCCATCTGCCCTTTTGGCGTAACCCCAATAAGCTTATAAATTGCGGGGTCGACCTGTTTTTTGCTTTTACGCCCTTTAGCGCCATAAAGATAGAAACCCCGTCCATTTTTTCTACCTTTGCGATCGTCATTCAATATTGCTGCAACGGCTTGCGGAGAGGCGAAACGGTCACCGTAGGCGTTCTGCAGTATTGGACTAATTTTAGTGCCCACGTCGATTCCCACCTCATCCAAAAGTTGGATTGGGCCAACGGGGAAACCAAACTTCACCAGCGCTTCGTCAATTTTTTCAACCGGCTCCCCTTCCACCAGGCAGCGCATCGCTTCGTTTACGTAAGGCGCAAGGATGCGGTTAACGTAAAAACCAGCGCTGTCGCCGACCACTATCGGCGTTTTGCCCTGTTTTTTTGCCAGGGAAACCGTCGTGGAAATAGTTTCCGCAGAAGTGCCCGCATGGGGAATTACCTCCACCAGCGGCATTTTGTCGACCGGGCTGAAATAATGCAGGCCGATAACCTGATCCGGACGAATGGCATTCGCGGCGATGTCGGCGATGGGCAACGAAGAGGTGTTGGAGGCAAAAACGGTATGCGGCGCGGCGTGTTGTTCAATTTCAGCCACCATTTTTTGTTTGAGCGCCAGATCCTCAAACACCGCTTCAACCACGATATCGCGACCGTGGAATCCGTGGTAATCGGTTCCACCGGAGATTCGCACCATTTCGCGCTGGCGCTCTGCAGGTTTCAAATGCCTGCGGCGTACTTTTTTATCCAGCAGATCCCAGCTGTATTTCAGCGCATGGTTAATCCCATCGTTGCTGATATCTTTGATACGCACCGGCAGACGCCCTTTGGTCGCCGTAACGTAAGCGATACCGCCGCCCATCAGGCCGCCGCCCAGCACGCCTACCGCGCGAATCGGACGAGGCTTGGCATCACCGCCGTGTTCTTTTTTAAGCTCGGTGCTGGCGAAGAAAATCCCCCGTAGAGCCGCCGACTGCGGCGTCATGGCCAATTCGCCAAAGGCTTTGGCCTCCGCTTCATAACCGCTATGCGCGCCCTGTTCCAGCCCCGTTTTCACCACGCTGATAATTCGCCGCGTCGCCGGATAGTTACCTTTGGTTTTCTGTTCCGTTTTCTTATTAACGATATTGAACAGCAACGAGCGCCCCAGCGGCCCGGCCAGAATACGTTCGCGAACCGGCAGTTCGCGCGAAGGCCTGCGACCTTTCAGCGCCAGCTCTACGGCGGCATTAAGCAGAATCGAGTGCGGCACCACGTCGTCCACCAGGCCTAGCCTGAGCGCCTGGCGCGGGCGTAGCTGCTTGCCGGTGAGCATCATATCGAGCGCGTTGCTAACGCCAACCAGACGCGGCAAACGCTGCGTGCCGCCTGAGCCGGGCAGCAGGCCAAGCTGCACTTCCGGCAGCCCGAGCTTGGTTTTATCGTCGTCGGTACAGATACGGGAATGGCAGGCCAGCGCAAGCTCTAAGCCGCCGCCCAGACATGCACCGTGGATAGCCGCCACCACCGGGATCGGCAGCGCGGCGATTTCGGCCATTATCTGCTGGCCCTGTCGCGCTAAACCCTGCGCTTCTTCAGCGGTTTTGCAGCCGGCGATCATGTTGATATCGGCACCGGCGACAAAGTTGTCCGGCTTTCCGGAAATAAACACCAGCCCCTGCAGGGCGCTGTTATCGCGCACCTGTTTAATGATGGCGTGAACCTCGGGGCCAAACGACGCCTTGAGTGTGTTCATTTTCTCGCCGGGGACGTCAATCGTCACCACCGCGACGTTATCAAGGCGGATATGCAGGGAGAACGCGCTTGTCTGTTCCATCATTCGACCTCCAGAACCATGGCCGCGCCCAGGCCACCCGCCGCACAGGCGGTCACCAATCCGAACCCGCCGCCGCGACGGCGCAGCTCATGCAAAGTTTGGGTAATCATACGCGCGCCGGTTGCCGCGAACGGATGTCCGTAGGCAATCGAGCCGCCCAGCACGTTAAACTTAGCGTCGTCCACCTCACCGGTCGCATGAGCGCGGCCCAGCACGTCACGCGCGAATCGTTCGCTGGAAAGCATTTTCAAATTGGCGAGCGTCTGGGCTGCAAAGGCTTCGTGCATATCAAAAAGCGTGAGATCGTTAAGCGTGATCCCAGCCCTTTCGAGCGCCAGCGGCGTTGCCCACGCCGGGCCTAACAGCATGTCTTTCCAGACATCGACCGCGGTAAAAGCATAGCTGCGCAAAAAGCCCAGCGGTTTCAGGCCAAGCTCTTTGGCACGTGATTCCGTCATCAGAATGACCGCCGCCGCGCCGTCGGTCAGCGGCGTGCTGTTTGCCGCCGTAACCGTGCCGTGCTTGCGGTCAAATGCCGGACGCAGCTTCGCGTAATCCGCAAGCGACGATCCTTTGCGCACGTTGTTATCTTCACTGAAAGGCTGGCGATACGGCGGAATAAAGGCCGTCATCACCTCTTCCGTGAGCTTGCCCTCCTGCCAGGCAAGCGCCGCACGCTCGTGGGAACGATGTGCCAGGGCATCCTGCTGCTCGCGCGTTATGCCGTGCGTTTTCGCCATCTGTTCGGCGGTATCGCCCATTCGCAGTCCGGTAGAATACTCGGCAACGGCTGGCGGCACCGGAAGCAGATCGCGCGGACGCAGGCGGGAAAAAAGCTTTAGCCTCTGGCCCAGGGTGCGGGCTTTATTTACATCGACTAGCGTGCGACCCAGTTTTTTGCTGACGCCAATTGGTAATACCGAAGACGAATCTGCTCCGCCCGCTATGCCCGCCCGTATTGTACCGGCCATCAGGCTTTCAGCGACGTTCGCCACCGCCTGGAAGCTGGTCGCGCAGGCACGGCTAACGCTGTAGGCATCGGTATGCACGCTCATGCCCGTCCCTAGAACAATTTCACGCGCGATATTCGGCGCTTCCGGCATCTGCACAACCTGGCCGAAAACGAGCTGTTCGATGATTTCGGGGGGGATTTCGCTGCGCGCCAGCAGTTCGCTGACCACCATATTGCCGAGATCGATAGCGGGAATGCCGTGAAAAGCGGTAGCCTGGCGCGCAAAGGGCGTGCGTAAACCGCTGACAATGGCAATGCGGTCACCCTGACGGGTCACCAGCGGAAGTGCCTGACTCATAACGTTCCCCTGTTAAAATGTAAACTAGTGGTCTGACCTGATCATAGTTTTAACCAAAAAGTTACATCCAGCCAACTGGCGAACTAAAAAATTGGGAGTGGGGACACGCTTTGGGATGGGTGATTCGGGAAGTTGATGTGAAAGGTGGGGTGGATAAGCGCAGGCGCCATCCACCCTCTAACTAACAAAAAAGATTAACGCAGGCCGAGCTGGAAGATCATAGTTTCAGCCTGGCAGCTGAATACAAAATCGATATCCAGACGCACGCCTTCGGCTTCTTCGGTATAGCGCGGCACAATTTTGCAGGGTTCGGATTCTACGTCGCGGGCTTTGGCGCTCAGCGCTGCCAGCGTTTCGTCAGCTTCAGCTTTGGTCGCAAAAACGCGGCTGTAGGTCGCGGTGCAGTCGGTGTTATCGATGATGGAACCGACGTCAATACAGCAGCAAACCGGGGTTTCATCAGCGGTGTTTTTACTCATTATGATTTCCTCTGTATTTAAGCGATAGGGATTAAACAATTGCCGTCTATTTTACGCTCCCCGTTGAAGCCACTCCAGCCGTTAATTTTGTCAGGCCTCACAAGTGACCAAAATCACACTTAAAAATGATCTAAAACAAAATTCACGCTCATGGGTGAGTGACCCTGGCCGCGATTTTGCCAGGCAGATCCCGTTTTTAAGATCATTCTTGAAAAACCTTAGATACAAACTTGCAACATCCCATCTGGTCAGACCTATACTCACGCCACTGGTCTGCTTTCTCTGTACATGATCAGCCCCTACTATTCGCGCTCCTGTTACGGTGTGTAACATTGTTTGTATAAAAATAAATCTATGAGGTTTTGGTCATGAGCCAGAAAAACCTGTTTACAAAGTCAGCCCTCGCGGTTGCAGTGGCAATTGTCTCCTCGCAGGCGTACGCAGCCGGCTTTCAATTAAACGAGTTCTCTTCCTCTGGCCTTGGCCGAGCCTATTCAGGGGAAGGTGCGGTGGCGGACAATGCGGGCTCAGCCAGCCGTAACCCCGCGACCATTATGATGTTCGACCGTCCGTCTTTCTCTGGCGGCGCGGTGTTCGTTGACCCGGACGTTAATATTTCCGGTACTTCTCCTTCCGGTCGCAGCACTGACGCAGACAATATTGCGCCAACTGCCTGGGTGCCAAACCTGCATTTCGTGGCGCCTATTAATGAGCAGTTTGGTTGGGGGGCTTCCGTTACCTCTAACTATGGCCTCGCGACCGAATTTAACAATGACTACACGGCCGGTTCGATGGGCGGCAAAACCGACCTGACGACCCTGAACCTGAATTTGAGCGGCGCATACCGTTTAAATAATAACTGGAGCTTCGGCCTTGGCTTTGATGCGGTTTACGCCAAAGCGAAGATCGAACGTTACGCCGGTGATTTACCGCAGCTGATCGCAGGTTCCGGCGCGCTGCCACCGCAGCTTGCAGGCCCGGTTTCACAGATTCCTGGCGACACCCAAATCGCGCACCTGAAGGGTGACGAGTGGGGCTTCGGCTGGAACGCCGGTATCCTTTACGAAATCGATAAAGATAACCGCTACGGCTTTACCTACCGTTCAGAAGTAAAAATCGACTTCGACGGCGACTATAAGAGCAACCTGCCTTCCGCCTACAACCCATTGTTGTCTAATTTTGGCCTACCGGCTGGCACCAACGGGCAAACCGTTCCAGGCTCTCTGACCCTGAACCTGCCTGAAATGTGGGAACTGTCTGGCTATAACAAAGTCGCGCCGCAGTGGGCTATCCACTACAGCCTGACCTACACCAGTTGGAGCCAGTTCCAGGAGCTGAAAGCGACCGGCAGCAACGGCCAGACGCTGTTCTATAAAGATGAAAGCTTCAAAGATGCGTACCGCATTGCGCTGGGTACCACCTACTTTATGGATAAGAACTGGACCTTCCGCACCGGTATCGCATTTGACGATAGCCCGGTTCCGGCTGAAAACCGCTCCATCTCCATTCCGGATCAGGACCGTCTGTGGCTGAGCGCGGGTACCACCTATGCGTTTAACGAAGATGCCTCCGTTGACCTGGGCGTTTCCTATATGCACGGCCAGCACGTAGAGATCAAAGAAGGTCCATACACCTTCCAGTCCGAAGGGAAAGCCTGGCTGTACGGCATGAACTTCAACTACGCGTTCTAAGTCAAAGCCGCAACGAAAAAGGCGAATCCATTGGATTCGCCTTTTTTTATAGCCTTCGCCCCGGTTACTGCGAGTCGATATCTTTCAGATCGTCCTGAATCGCCGCCGCGTTCGGGTTCGCCGTGGGAGTTAGCTTGCCGCCGTTGGCGATAAAGTCGTGACGCTGGAAGTAGGCTTCGCGCACCATGATGTACGGGTCGGAAGACTGTTTCAGCAGGCCGTCGGAATCCAGCAGCTGGGCACGCGTTTCAATGCCTTCAACCGTCCATTTACCGATAGACATCGGCCAGGTCAGCCAGGAAAGGATTGGATAGAGCGTATCGGCATAGTCACCGCCGTCTTCACGCAGCGTGAAGCTGCCGTAGAACGGAAGCTGTACGTACGGCCCGTAGCCCACGCCGTAGTGACCCAGCGTCGAACCAAAGCGATGCGGCTCTACGCGCTGCAGTTTCGGGTTCGCAAGGCCAGCCACGTCGATAAAACCGCCCATGCCCAGCAGGGTGTTCAGGAAGAAACGGGTAAAGTGCACCATCCCCTGATACGGATCGCCCTGAATGAAGTAGTTCACCATGGTGGCGGGCTCTTCAAGGTTGCTGGTGAAGTTGCTTAAGCCGTTACGCGCGGGCTGCGGCACATAATCACGCCAGGCGACGGCAACAGGACGCACAACGTACGGGTCCAACACGTTGAAGTTGAAGTTGTACATTGTCCGGTTGAACCCTTCAAGCGGGTCCGAGCGCCCCTGCTGCTGCTGGTCGCCGGAGCTGGCGCAGCCGACTAACAGCGTCGTGGCCAGAGCCAGTCCGGTCAGGCGAAAATTCATATGCGTCTCCCTGTTATTGTTTATCTACGCTCTCAGGTTGGGTGATGTCCTGACCTGCCTGTGCTTTCGCCTGTTCGATACTCCGTTCGACGACGGCACGACGCTGGTCATTCGCCGGTAACAGCCGCAGCATAACCTGCCACGCACCAATAGCTTCGCGATAGTTCTGCTGCTCAAAAGCATTAAAGGCAAACAGGCTTAGCGCGCGAATATTGGTATGATCAGTTTTGAGCATTTCACGCAAAAGACGCCCACCCAGAAGGGTGTCCTGCGGATCGCCAGAACGGGTCAATACTTCAGCATAGCCCAGCTTTACATCACCGTTAGTGGGCGACAGTTTATATGCATGTGCAAAGGCTTGTGTAGCGGTAGTTGCGTTATTTAACACCATACCGATTCGCCCGAGCATCATCCAGCCCTCAATATTATCAGGGTCTTGCTGCAAACGGGTGCGCAGACCAAGCCCCAGACGCGCCATATCTTCCATATTGAGCGGCTCGGCGTTCGGGTCCATCACGCGCTGCAACAGCTCTGGCGTCTGGCGCGTGACCTGCTGCCATTCGCTCACCTGCCTAAGCCCCGAGACTTTCAGATAAACGCCAACGCTGATGGCGACAAGCGCCACGGCGCCCGGCACGAAGATCCAGTAGCTTACTTTTGACGCCGGTTCGCGTACCTCACCTTCTTCGTTGTCGTCGCTAAAATAGACCCGCCGTTTACGGCTGCGCACCACGATCACGCCGATTCCACCGACGATAAACAGCACCGGAAGTACCCACAGAATAATAGTAGAAGGGGTAACCGGCGGCTCGTAGGTCACGAAATTGCCGTAGCGCGCGACCATATAATCGACGATTTCCTGCTTGCTCTTGCCCTGCTGCATCAGCTCATACACCTTCAGGCGCATGTCGGATGCGATCATCGCGTTAGAGTCAGCGATGCTGTTGTTCTGGCATTTCGGGCAGCGCAGCTGTTCCGTCAGCTGGCGAAACTGCTGCTCCTGCGCCTCGTCTTTAAATTTGTAGGTGTCGATGGCGGCCGAAGCGTAAAAGGAAAACAGCAGCGCAGCGATAAGTAACAGGCCGCGTTTCATAAACCCGCCTCCTTGTTGTACTTGTCCCACAGCGGTTTTAGCTCCTCCTGCCAGACGCGATCGTTAAGATCTCCCGCGTGGCGATAGCGAACGATCCCTTTGCCGTCGATCAGGAAGGTTTCCGGCGCGCCGTACACGCCCAGATCCAGCCCAAGCATGCCGTTGCCGTCAAACAGGCTCAGCGCGTACGGGTTGCCCAGATCGTTCAGCCAGCCGATAGCCTTCTGGCGATCGTCTTTATAGTTCATGCCCACCACGCGGATGCCCTGCGCCTTCAACCCGTTGAGATACTGATGTTCGGCGCGGCAGGTCGGGCACCAGGTCGCCCAGACGTTCAGCAGCACCGGCCTGCCGTCGGTCAGCACCGCCCGATCGTAGGTTTTCCCTGGGTTTTCCAGCGATTCAAGACGGAAAACCGGCACCGGTTTGCCAATCAGCGCGGATTCAAGATTAGTGGGGTCGTCCCCCTGCGCGTTACGCGCCAGCTGCCACAGCAGCGCCGCCGCCAGCAGCAGGAACAGCACCAGCGGGATAAACAAGACTTTGCGATTCATGCGGCCTCCGGCATTTTTTTACGTGAGCGGTAGCGGGGATCGAACAGGCAGAACACGCCGCCCAGCGTCATAAGCAGACCACCGGCCCAAATCCAGCGCACGAAAGGTTTGTAGTACAGGCGCACCGCCCAGCTTCCGTCGTCCAGCTCTTCGCCAAGCGCGGCGTAGAGATCGCGTGTAAAGCCGCCGTCGATGGCCGCTTCGGTCATCATCGAACGGTTGCTGTTGTAGAAGCGTTTTTCCGCGTGCAGCGTCGCCTCCGGCCTGCCGTCGCGCGTTACGTCGATGATGCCGACGCCGCCACGATAGTTCGGGCCGACCAGATCATGCACGTCGCGGAACACAAAGTGATAGTGATGAATGTCGATGCTGTCACCGGCCTTCATGCGCACGTCGCGCTCGATACTGTAGTTTTGGCTAAAGGCGATACCGACCACCGTTACCGCAAGGCCCAGGTGCCCCAGCACCATACCCCAGTGGCTGCGCGGTAATTTCCACAGGCCTTGCAGCAGGCCGCGGCGATGGGTGGCGCGCTCGTAAACTTCCATCAGCGCCAGCACGAAGACCCAAACCGCCATCAGAAGGCCGACCACGGTCATGGCCTCCACGCGGTCCTGCATCAGCCACGGCAGCATCAGCGAAAGCGCGACCGTGACCACCAGCGCAATCACCAGCCGCTTGACTAGCTTCTGCGACTCATCGCGACGCCAGCGCACCAGCGGCCCGATGCCGAGCAGCAGGGCAAAGGGTGCCATCAGCGCGGTAAACATGGTATTGAAGAACGGCTCGCCGATTGAAATGCTGCCCAGACCGAGCTGCTTATGCACCAGCGGCAGCAGCGTGCCGAGCAGCACAACCAGCATCGCGGCAATCAGCAGGACGTTATTGCCGAGCAGGAACGACTCGCGCGACCACAGCCCGTTCCCCACCCGCGAGCGAACCTTGCTGCCTTTAACCGCGTACAGCAGCAGCGAACCGCCGATGACGATCACCAGGAATGCGAGGATAAACATGCCGCGCGCCGGGTCAGAGGCAAACGAGTGAACCGATACCAGCACGCCGGAACGCACGAGGAAGGTGCCGAGCAGGCACAGCGAAAAGGCGGTAATCGCCAGCAGCACGGTCCAGGCCTTAAAGCTGCCGCGTTTTTCCGTCACCGACAGCGAGTGAATCAACGCGGTGCCCGCAAGCCACGGCATAAACGACGCGTTTTCCACCGGGTCCCAGAACCACCAGCCGCCCCAGCCCAGCTCGTAATAGGCCCAGCCGGAGCCGAGCACGATGCCGATGGTTAAGAACGACCAGGCGGCCAGCGTCCACGGACGCGTCCAGCGCGCCCATGCGGTGTCGAGCTTGCCTGCCATCAGCGCGGCGATAGAAAATGCAAAGGCCACGGAGAAGCCGACGTAGCCCATATACAGCAGCGGCGGATGGAAGATAAGCCCAACGTCCTGCAGCAGCGGATTGAGATCGCGCCCTTCAATGGGGAAATCCGGCAGCGTACGGGTGAACGGATTGGAGGTGAAAATGATAAACAGCAGGAAGCCGAAGTTAATCATCCCCATCACCGACAGGACGCGCGCCAGGGCATCCTTCGGCATGCCGCCGCTGAGCAGCGCTACGGCAAACGTCCAGCCGCTCATCAGCAGCACCCAGAGCATCAGCGAGCCTTCGTGAGCGCCCCACGTAGCCGCCACGCGGTACCAGACCGGCAGCTCGGTGTTGGAGTTGCTCGCCACGTACAGCACGGTGAAATCATTCACCACAAAGGCGTAAACCAGCACTAAAAACGAAGCCAGAACGGTGAAGAACATCGCCCAGGAGAGCGGGCGTGCGGCGTTCATCAGCCGGGCGTCGTTGCGCTGCACGCCCCACAGCGGGTAAACGCTTAGCAGCACCGACCAGCCAAGCGCCAGGCAGAGCAGAAAACTACCGATTTCTGGCATCATGAGGCGTTGTCCTTATAGACCTGCGGTGCGCGCTGATGGTTTTTATTCATCGCCTCTTTGACCTCCGGCGGGGTGTAGTTTTCATCGTGCTTCGCCAGCACCTCTTTCGCGGCGATCAGGTTGCCTTTTTCAAGCACGCCCTGCGCCACCACGCCCTGCCCTTCGCGGAACAGATCCGGCAGGATGCCCACGTAGGTCACGTCGACCACGCCGTTGATATCATAGAGTTTGAAGGTAACCTTGAGCGTCTGGCTATCGCGCTTCACGCTTCCCGGCAACACCATGCCTCCCACCCGCAGGCGCTGGCCGATTTCCGGCAGCTGCTGGCTTTCGCCCTTGCCGTAGATGATTTCGCCCGGCGTATAGAAAAGGTCGATGTTGCTGCGCAGCGCGTAGAGCACCAGCGTGATAGTGAGCCCTAACCCCACCAGTACCGCAGTCGCCAGGTAGAGGCGGTTTTTACGACGAGTATTCACTTACATTCCCTCGGTTTGCTTCTGCGCGCGGATACGCTGCTCGCGCGCCTGCTGACGTTCCACGCCATTCAGTATTGAGCGGTGCTGGAAACAGGTGTGCAGCACCAGCCCCAGCAGCGGAATTACCGTAAAAGCGACCGCCAGCCATACGTAAAACGCATAGCCGCCCATCGCAAAGAAATCAGCCCAGCTGGTAAACGCGCTATTCATGCTTTTCTTCCTTTTTGTGCCAGTTCCAGCACCCAAGGGCGGCGGCGATCCTGAAGCAAAATAAGAGTGCGCAGGCGCATCAGGGTCAGCGTGATAAACAGCAGCAGGAAGCCGAAGATGGTCAGACGCAGCGGCGTACGCATAGAAGGATCGATGCTTTGCTGCATATTGGTGGAGCCCTGATGCAGCGTGTTCCACCACTCCACTGAGAAGTGAATAATCGGCAGGTTAACCACGCCAACCAGCACCAGAATGCCCGCGGCGCGCCCGGCCAGACGGCGGTCGTCAAAGGCGTTATACAGCGCAATCACGCCAATATAGAGGAACAGGAGAACCAGCTCGGAGGTAAGGCGCGCGTCCCACACCCACCAGGTTCCCCACATCGGTTTACCCCAGGCGGAGCCGGTCACCAGCGCGATAAAGGTGAAAACCGCACCAATGGGCGCCATGGCCGCCACGGCTAAATCGGACATTTTCATCTGCCAGACAAGGCCGATAAAAGCGGCTACGGCCATCGACCCGTAGATGCCCATCGACCAGATCGCCGCCGGGACGTGCAGGTACATAATGCGGTAACTCTGCCCCTGCTGGTAATCGGCAGGCGCAAAGACAAAGCCCCAAACGCATCCGACAACCAGCAACAGGATGCTGGCAAACGCAAGCCAGGGCACAAATCGTCCGCAAAGCTGATAGAGCCGCTCTGGTTTAGCAAGCTGGTGTAACGCTTTCCACATGTTTAATTGCTCACAAATTAATAACGACGATGGATGGCACTTCGTTTAGCCACCCTACAGGTCGCGCGCATGCCGGGTGAGGCGTAAGCCGCTGCCCAACGTTCGCTACCCGAAATAATTATTTACTGCACGCTCACGCGCAGCGCCGCCGCCGTAGCGAACGGGCTTAGGGTTGCGCTACCGGCAAGCAGCGCGCCGAGAATGGCCATGTAGCCATCAACCGGCAAATGCATCGACGCGGCGTCCATCGCGGCGGTCGCAAAAATCAATAGCGGAATGGTCAGCGGCAGCACCAGCAGGCTGAGTAACACCCCGCCGCGCCGCAGGCCAACGGTTAACCCCACGCCCGGCGCACCGAGGAAGCTCAGCGTTGGCGTGCCCAGCAGCAGCGTGAGCGCCATCACCTTCCAGCCGTAAAAATCCAGCCCCAGCAAAAGCGCCGCCAGCGGCGAGAGGATCAGCAGCGGCAGTCCCGTTACCACCCAGTGAGCGGTCACTTTCGCCAGCACCACCATCGGCAAAGGGATTGGCAGTAACATAAGCTGCTCCAGCGAGCCGTCCTGATAGTCGTCCCGAAACAGCCTGTCCATCGCCAGCAAAGAGGCGAGCAGCGCCGCCACCCAGATTACGCCCGGGGCAATACGCGCCAGCAGCTGCGGCTCCGGCCCAATGCCTAAGGGAAACAGCGTGATAACGATCAGGAAGAACCAAAGCGGGTTCGCAATTTCCGCGCCCTTACGGAACACCACGCGCAGCTCCTGCCAAAAAATGCGGCGCATCATGAATGGGTTTCCTGCAGAACGATCTGGCGAACGCGGGCCAGGGCAAGCGGCTGGTGCGTAGTGAGTACTACCATCCCGCCTTGATGGGTGTGATCGACCATTCGCTGAGTAAGCTTTTCAACCCCCGCCACGTCTATGGCGGTAAAGGGTTCGTCCAGAATCCACAGTTTTGCCTTGCTCAACCACAGCCGCGCCAGCGCCACTCGCCGCTGCTGCCCGGCAGAAAGCTGGTTAACCGGCACATCTTCAAAGCCGACTAGCCCCGCCTGTGCAAGCGCCTGCCAGCGCGCCTCTTCCGGGCAATCGGCATGGAAAAAACGTAGATTTTCGAAGGCGGTGAGCACCGTTTTGATGCCGGGCTGATGCCCAAGCCACAGCAGGTCCTGATGGTAGAGATCCCGCTGGCCGCGCAGCGTTTTACCCAGCCAGCGCACCTCGCCCTCTTCGGCCTGAGCAAGTCCGGCCAGAATACGCAGCAGCGACGTTTTCCCCGCGCCGTTTTGGCCCGCCACCTGCACCATCTCCCCCGCCGAAACGGCAAAAGACAGGCCGCTAAAAAGCGTTCTGTCATCGCGCACACAGGTCAGATTGATGGCATGGAGCATGGGAAAACCACTATTAATATTAGGGGGACGAATGATAGCACATCATCCGGGCTGCTCCAGGTCAGGCGCAGGCACAAGGAGTACTCAAAAAGAGGTAATACGCTAAGTCAGATCAAAATTCGGGCGAATTATTCCATAAGCCTCAACGTGTGAAGAAAAACCGCTACGCTTACTGGAACAAATTACGCGTGGAGAACCCCGAAAATGGACAAGCTGCAGGAAGATAAAATCGACAAGTCTACCGACGAGATTGAGGTGGAAAGCGAGGAGAAGTCGAGCGGAGAGGATATAGACGTTGACGAGGAGCATCTGCCGTCGAAAGCGATGGCTATCCACGAACATATTCGCCAGGACGGGGAAAAGGAGCTGGAGCGTGACGCCATGGCGCTGCTTTGGTCGGCGATTGCGGCGGGCCTGTCGATGGGCGCATCCCTGCTGGCAAAAGGCGTGTTTCACGTCAATCTTGAAGGCGTGCCGGGCAGTTTTCTACTGGAAAACCTTGGCTACACCTTTGGGTTTATCATCGTCATCATGGCGCGCCAGCAGCTGTTCACCGAGAACACCGTCACCGCCGTTCTGCCGGTGATGCACAAACCTACCGCCAGCAACTTCCTGCTATTAATGCGCCTGTGGGGCATGGTGCTGCTGGGCAACCTGATAGGCACCGGGCTTGCGGCCTACGCCTTCGAATACATGCCCATTTTCGATGAGCAAACGCGCGACGCGTTCGTCACCATCGGCATGGAGGTGATGCACAATCCGCCGGGCGAAATGTTTGCCAACGCCATTATTTCCGGCTGGATTATCGCCACCATGGTGTGGATGTTCCCGTCCGCGGGCGCGGCAAAAATCGTGGTGATTATCATCATGACCTGGCTTGTCGCCCTTGGGGATTTGACGCATATCGTCGTCGGCTCCGTTGAAATCCTATACCTGGTCTTTAACGGCACCATCCACTGGAGCGACTTCTTCTGGCCGTTCGCCCTGCCAACGCTTGCGGGAAATATCTGTGGCGGCACCTTTATCTTTGCGCTCATCAGCCACGCGCAGATCCGCAACGACATGAGCAACAAGAAGAAAGCGCAGGCGAAGGCAAAAGAGAAACGCAGGCAGGAAGTTGAAGCGGGAAAAAATGGGGCCACGGCCACAAAGGATGCGAAACAGGGCTAAAAATGGTTACGTTTCAGGCAATCAGCCAGCCAGCCCCTTAACGTCCCAGCAAAAGCGGGTATACTACGCCCGCTTGTCCCCTTAGTTAAATGGATATAACGAGCCCCTCCTAAGGGCTAGTTGTAGGTTCGATTCCTGCAGGGGACGCCATTCTACAGTTCGCCATCATCCGCAATAGCCCGTCAAAACCCTTTCGCAGCAAGCACTCAATAAAATACCCGTTCGCCATAGTTCGCACCAGACCGTTGACAGCCGCATGCTTAGGCGGGTAAAAAACGAGTAAATAATTTTACCCACCGGAATTTTACCCATGCTGACCATCAAGCAGATCGACGCGGCAAAGCCGAAAGATAAACCGTACCGTCTGCTCGACAGTAACGGCCTGTACCTTTATGTGCCCGTGTCAGGGAAGAAGGTGTGGCAGCTTCGTTATAAAATTGATGGCAAGGAAAAGGTGCTTACTGTCGGAAAGTACCCTTTGATGTCGCTGCAGGAAGCAAGAGATAAAGCATGGCTGGCAAGAAAGGATGTTTCGGCCGGGGTCGATCCGCTTAAGGCCAAAAAGCTTTCCAATAAAGACAATTCTTTCGGGACAATTTACCAGGAATGGTATGAGCACAAAAAACAGGTTTGGTCAGAGGGGTATAGTGTTGAGCTGGCACGCATGTTTACGGATGACATACTGCCGCTCATCGGTGAGATGGAGATTCAGGATATTGAACCAATGCAGATACTGGACGTTATCCGCAGGTTTGAAGAGCGTGGCGCTATGGAGCGGGCAAACAAAGCCAGGCGGCGTTGCGGAGAAGTTTTCAGATATGCAATCGTAACTGGCCGGGCCAAATACAACCCAGCTCCAGATCTGGCTGATGCGATGAAGGGCTACAGAAAACAAAATTACCCATTCCTCCCCGCTGAACAGATACCCGCGTTCAACAAGGCGCTATCCGGCTTCTCAGGGAGCATTGTTTCTAAAGTAGCGACTGAGGTTTTGCAGTATACGGTCCTGCGAACAAAAGAGCTTCGCTCCATGCAATGGTCGAACGTCGATTTTGAAACCAGGACAATCACTATCGATGCTGCAGTGATGAAAGGCAGGCGTATCCACCTCGTTCCCATGTCGTCGCAGGTAACTGCATTGCTTGAGTTTCTCAGGCCAATAACGGAGCCGGTATCAGAATTTGTATTCGCTGGCCGCAACGACAAGATGAAACCCATCAGCGAGAATGCCGTTCTGCTAGTTATCCGACAGATCGGTTATGAAGGGCTAGCCAGCGGGCACGGATTCCGCCACCAATTCAGCACCATCATGAACGAACATGAATGGCCCGCAGATGCCATAGAAAGACAACTGGCGCACGCAAATAGTGGATCAATCCGAGGCATCTACAACCACGCTCAGTACATGGATAAGCGCCGCGAGATGATGCAGTGGTGGGCAGACTACATTGATGGCAAGGCGATATAACACCACCTATATCACCGGCGCGTCGTCGAACTCACCACTGCTGGCATTGTTCAGTATCCACGTCACCACGCCATAGACCGCATCGTCAGGGTCACCTTCCACATACCCTGGCAACGGGTATGTCTCTGTCGGCTTATCGATATTCTGCAGGTGAGGCCGGGGGAACTTGCGGAAGATGCGCATTTTGAACTCGCCGTTCTGCGCACAGACGACGATTGAACCATCTGCAGGGCCACGGCTCATATCAACGACGAGTAGAGCGTCCTTCATGATGCCAGCGCGCCACTGTGGCTCGCCAGCTCTGAACAGGTACGTAGCGCTTGGCTTGCTTATAATGAGCTGATCAAGATTGATGCGCTCTTGTAGAAAATCAGCAGCTGGAGATGGAAAGCCCATGATTACCTCACTGTTCCCATGTTCATCAAGAAATACACCTTGTTCTCGCCCTCATGCGCCGTGAAGTCGCGGAAAGAACCCTGGTAGAACGCAATCCAGTCGTTGGCCTGCCGTAGCGACCAGTAATGATTGTACTTCTCCAGCTCTGCAACGAAGTCGGCCGTGGCAACAACCTGCCCGCGCACCGGGTCTGTCTTGATGGCCTTAACAAATGCCGGTCGGATTTCATAATCTCGCGCCATCTCGCAACTCCATATCAATTTACTGTATGCATAAACAGTATTTCAAAACTGGTAGTTGATCAAGTGCTGATCGGATTCATCCGAGGTGCTAAACTTCGGCCTTACTCAAAACTACTCATATAGACAAATGCTTAAGCTATTTTCGAAATACTTCACTGTTGGAATTTTCAATACCGGTATTCACTGGGTTGTTTTCGGCGTGTGCCTGTACGCATTCCATGCCAACCAGGCACTGGCTAACTTTGCTGCTTTCTGCATTGCGGTAACGTTCTCTTTCTTCGCCAACGCGCGATTCACTTTTAAGGCGAAGACCACCACGCTGCGCTACATGCTTTATATTGGCTTTATGGGCACACTCAGCGCCGCAACCGGCTGGATGGCAGATCAATGTGGACTGCCACCTCTCTTTACCCTGATTGGGTTCTCTGCTCTTAGCCTGGTATGTGGCTTCTTCTATTCTAAATTCATCGTTTTCCGGAGTGAACAGGCGTGAAAATATCACTGGTTGTTCCTGTCTTTAATGAAGAAGACGCGATACCTATTTTTTATAAAACAGTTCGAGAGTTTGAAGGTCTGAAAGATCATGACGTTGAAATCGTGTTCATAAATGACGGGAGTAAAGACGCTACTGAGTCAATAATAAATGCACTGGCTACAGCTGATAGCAAAGTTAAAGCACTTTCATTTACACGCAATTTCGGGAAAGAGCCCGCGTTATTCGCTGGGCTGGATAATGCGACAGGTGATGCAGTAATTCCGATTGACGTTGATTTGCAGGACCCCGTTGAGGTAATCCCTCACCTAATAGAGAAGTGGCGGGCAGGTGCTGACATGGTGTTAGCGAAACGCACCGATCGCTCAACAGACGGGCATCTTAAGCGCAAGTCTGCTGAAATGTTTTACAAACTTCATAACAAAATTAGCTCGCCTAAAATTGAAGAAAATGTTGGCGACTTTCGTTTAATGTCACGTGAAATGGTTGAGAACATAAAAAAGCTACCAGAACGCAATCTTTTCATGAAAGGGATACTTTCTTGGGTTGGCGGGAATACTGAGGTTGTTGAGTACTCAAGAGCCGAACGCAGCGCCGGAGAGTCAAAGTTCAATGGGTGGAAATTATGGAACTTGGCTCTAGAGGGGATCACCTCATTTTCAACCTTCCCTTTACGCATGTGGACATATATTGGCTTAGGTGTTTCCGCCTTCGCATTCATTTATGCAGCATGGATGGTCATTGATAAGTTGATATGGGGAAACCCTGTGCCTGGTTATCCATCGCTGATGACCGCAATACTATTTCTTGGCGGTGTGCAGCTTATAGGTATAGGAGTTCTTGGTGAGTATATTGGCAGAATATATACTGAGGTAAAGGCACGACCAAAATACGTGATAAAGAAATCAGGAAAAATGAAATGAAAGAATTTAGCGTAAATTATAAAACAGCAATATTCCTTGCTGTTTGCTCTTTTATTTACATGCTACCTTTAATAATCACAAATACGTATTACATAGATGATATGGCAAGGTCATTGTATGGGTATGGTTGGCAACGTGATGGTAGAACATTAGCAACTGTAATAATGCAAATTATTTCAGGTGGGGAACGTCTATCAAATCTATCGCCATATACAAATATAATTTCAGCATGTATTCTCTCTTTTACTGGATACTATGCATGTGTGATTTCTGGCATAGAGAAAAATAAAAAATACAAGATTTCGTCTTTGATTGTATTAACAAGCCCTTTTATGCTCGAGAACTTGACATATAAATATGACTCTCTTCCAATGTCAATTTCTATCGCTGCGGTTTCATTACCATTCATATTGAATGGATGGAGGTTCATTGCAATTGCAGGCGCTGGAGCTTGCGTTTGTCTAATGACTTATCAGGCCTCGTTCATTATATTTTTTATAATGGCAAGCATAGTAGTTTCAAAGGATCTGATTGAGAATAGACAAACAATAAAAAGGTTGTTATCTATCGTAAATGCCTTAATACTTGGTGTATTTCTTACATATTTAGTAAACCTAATTTATCCTCCTGATTTCGCAGGAAGAAATAAACTATTCTTTACATCCGAAGATCCAATAAAAGAGATTACAAAAAACATCTCAGGAGCTATAGATGTAATCTCTCAAGTATTTCATGCAACATATATTATAGTTTACTCACTAACTTTATTAGCATTGTTACTTTCAATAGTGGTTATAATTAAAGAAAATAAGCATAAGTTAATGGCTTCGACATCGATAATATTATCGATTTTAGCATTTACATCATTCCCGCTAATAAACATATTACTATTAAATCCTTGGTGGACTGCTAGAGTTTTTGTTGGATTTCCATTTTCAATTATTGCCATACTTTCAATTATAAATTACGCGTCTCCAACTATACAAAGATATATATCCATTGCGTTGGTTGTTTTAGCATTTCCTTTGATGGCCTCATACTCAAATGCACTTAGCTCACAAAACAAGTTTACTGAGGATATGGTATCTAGGATATTTGATGGTGTTGATACTGTCGGAAAATCAGTGTTTGTAATTGGTACAGCTCCTCGCTCACCTGAGTCAATTATAGCGATTGAAAATAACCCTCTATTACGATCTATCTTACCTATTTATATATCTAATGGATGGAGTTGGGGTGGACACTTCCTTGAGCGCCAGGGAATTATAGAGCGCAAGCAGTATCTTTCTCCCTCAGAGAGAGAAAGATACATTAAAAATGTATGTAAATTCAATGAAATCAAGGATGGACTGAACTACAAAGTCCTTTCCAATGGAAAAGTAATCGCTATTGATTTCAATAAAACGAAATGCTAATCAGAGGCCCTTAGGGCCTCTTTAGTTAGTTTAACTTCCAACGTATTACTGCTTGCATCGGTGATGTTGAATTCTGTAATTGAATTCTAAAAACAAGTTTGTTTACGGTGCTAGCCCCTTGGTCGTAAATAATAACATATGAAGTTGGTATTATTGAGCTACCTGAAAATGCAGTCACGGCCAATGTTGCAGAAACCTCTTCTGGCAGTGGCGTGTATGGAAGAGTGAGTCCTGTAGCTTCTATTGTTTGAACTGTAGTGATTCCTGAATTAATTACAGATGTTATTCCAGATATTGTATTTCCAGAATTTCCACTCTTCATCATAATCCTTGATCTATTGCGTACTGCATAGGTTTCAAATCCGTAGAAAGGGTTGCTAACTGTAATGCACTCAATTCTGCCTCCGGTTAAAACATCTGCGGAATGGCTTCTGAATCCATAATTAGAGAAAGAGCATGTCATGTTAACATAATTACCACTACCTCCAGCAGCGACAAACCCTGAACTTGGAACAGATTCCGAATTTGTTCCAAAGAATCCCTTTATTATTCCTGATTCTATTCTGATATTAGACCCTGTTAGATACACCCCTGTTCCAGATAGCGCATCCGAAACCAATGGGCTTCTTGTTATGTTAATATTCTGCACTGAATAGTTTTGGCCATTCAGTATAAGATAGATGCCATTGTGTGCAGGGTCCTTTTGATTGATGTATATTGATCCAAGGTCTGATATGTCAGAGTTATTAACATCAATAATATTAATAGGCACCCTGACGAATGAACCGTGGATTGGTATAGAGGCATCTCCAGTTCCCTGATGTGAATCAATTCTCCCTCCAGACGGAACTGCGTCTCTCATCATCCATAAATTAACCATACAAGATTCAACTATAATTTGTTCGTATTGGAATCTCATAAATGCTGTGCTATTACCTCTACCTGCAACTATCCCATATCCATTATAATTTCCATAGCAGTGGATAAACCCAAGTGTCACAGCCCTCCATACTCTAAAGTCAGCAACTCTTTGCGTTGGCTCCCAAAATGAACGCAAATCAGCAGATGGAGTTGAGCCATAACCAGCACCTACAATTTCAACATCATCAATAAATGCATCCTGTGATTCACAATGCCAGCAATCATTGCCACAGAACTGTATTCTTATATTTTTGAATGTTGGGATTATCATCCATCCCATATCTGGGTTGGCTGCCATGTACCCTGCACGCCCATCATTTTGACCGTAATCCTGAGTAACAAGACCTACAGATGGAACGTATATAATCATTACATTTTCCATTACTGTATTTGATCCGGCAATCATTACTCCATTTCCAGAAAGTTTTGATGGTGATCCCCCGAACCCTGATTTATTACCGTTAATACAAATATTTCTTAATCCAGCAGAGAAGCACCCAGGTGGGATTGGTGATGCTGTGGAATAGTCATTAAAACCATCACTGATAATAAATGACTGCGAGTTCCATCCGCTAATTGCCTTAAGTTTTGTAGTCTGGTAGGACTGCCCCTCTATAATAACCTTAGATTTTAGAGTGAGAGGTCCACTCATATATTCTCCATTACCAAGAAATACTTTCCCCCCACCATGCTTATGGACCCAGTTTATTGCATCCTGAATCGATGAAGCGTTATCAGTTACCCCGTCCCCCACGGCTCCAAACTGCTCAACGCTGACTGTGTGGATAGTTTCCGCCAGTGTTCCCCCGGCTGGCATACCGATGAGAGATGTACCAGTGGAAGACGCGAGCATTGAGCGAAGTGTTGCGTCTCCAACTTCAGCCCAAGCACCTTTCGATATACCGCCAGCTGAATCCGGGTCAGATGCCGCAGGAACATATTTCGGTAGGTCGCCTGTCCAGTAATACCATGACTTACTTTCTTCATCCCAGATGAAGTCATTTAGTGATGCGAGCGAACCGCCCGCTGTAAATGTGTAACTACCATTTATAAAGCCAGCTAGCTTATCATTTACTTCATCAACAGAGGGTACACTTAGGTTAGCTCTGGCCTGGTCTGAATTTGGGATATCTGAAAGATTGTTCTTTGCGCGAAGGAAATGAGTGACGGGGATCTTTTGATCCGTGCTGTTCTGATTTATCAGGAGTTGCGCCGTGTCAATTGTGTCCGTTGCAGCGGGTAATTCAGTGAGTTTTACTTTTTGTTCAGCCATTTATGCGGTCCTGTACCAGCCTGCAAGTTTTACGTATTGGTTTGCAATTGTGAATTCAGATCCTGCCCCGGCATTGCCGGTGTTACCTTTGACAGGATGGTCATGAGCTCCTATCGCTACGGTATGAGCATGTTTATAATTTGATGTGTTAGTTGATTGCGTAGAAACAATGTCATCGCTACTGCCGTCATATGAACCACCAGTCAATCTACCGATACTTTTTAACGGCACCGTATGGCTGTGATTATCCTCACCGGTAGATTTAGTTCCGTGGTCAAACTGACCTGTCTTTAAGTCCACGGTATGAAAGTGAGTCGGGAGATTAGCTGTAGACAGGGTGATTGCATCACTGCCTCCCTGCTGTAGAACGTCGCTGCCGGTAGTGTTGGCCAACCTGATAGTTTTGCCTGCCCCCGGAATTCGTGCCCATGTCGTACCCGGCCAGGTAACGTTAGGATTTGTTGCATCCGCAAAGAAGTGAGCGCTATTTACCGGATAAACCGCATCAATTACTGATTTAAGAAGCACGGAGATGGTCATTGACCTGTCATTACCCGATTGATTCACATGCAGCAAATCACCCACATCTGCTTCGGTGGCGGATGGCAAATCGGTTAAATACTTAAGTGTTATTTCAGCCATTACGCCCCCTCAAGAGTTTCTACTCGTGCCTTTAAATCTGCAATTTGCGCGTACAGGTCGTTTAGTAGAGTGTTGAGGTGATTAGCCGCTAATTTGCTCCCCGCTGATATGGAGCCATCAGGCATGCGCACAGGAGGAACAAAACCGCTAGCCAGAATCTCATCCGGTACCGGTTCTTTATTGTTCTGACCATCTGAATAAGTGACGTCAGTTGCTGCAAAGGATGTTATAGCCATTTAATTTCTCACTTAGGCATAGCGCCGCAGAGCATCGTCCCGGTGACGCCATAGTCACGGGAGAAAATAAGAAGGTAATCGTCGTCAGCGACGCCAAGATATGAACCGTTCACCTCAAGAACCCCCGACACTGATCCAGCCGCGTCAAGGTACGAGCCAGCAATGAATACGGAGCCCCTGTTAAGTCCAAGCGCCGTGTCTTCATCAACCTGCATTGCCGTGTTTACCCCGACTGCTAAAGCCTGTCCGGAGTTTGTGTCTATGCCTGCCAGGGAAAACCCATTGAGCCCATAGTCGTGAGTTGAATAGGCGCGGACGCCCGCAACTGATGCACGGTCAACAATCGCGTTGATATTTGTTGGGACGTAGGGGCCGGTGGCATGAACGCTGAATGCGGCCGGGAATAGCTCAACGAGCTCAACATCAGAACTTGATGTTGTAGTGGCAGTTACGACCATGACGTTATCTGGTGTACCGCTAAATGAAGTTGCCAGTTTTGCTTGCATGATCGCCCGACGATAATCATCGTCAGACATTCCATCTCGCCCTACATCGACGTACTGACCGAACCTATCCAGCTCTATGCCATGGGCGTTGTATATGCTTTGGGTGAGGTAGATGTATTTAGCGCGCGCTTCTATTTCAGGATGCATCACGCCAACCGCAGCAAACAGGTCTGGCACCTGCCCGCCCTTCTTAAGCCAGTCTGTGGGTCGCTGGCGTATCAGTGCGAGGAAATCGATATCAGCCCATTCATCAGACACCTGTGACCTCCACATTTTCAGCAGAGAAGGAAGCAAATGAGTTTTCGGCAACTGAAATATTGGTTTCAGCAAACGTGGTTCCATCAGTGCTTACAGTGACGGTCATTTTCCCGATGCCGGTTGTGTTCGCGTAGATGTAACCGTAGATGCGCTGTGTGATCACATCATCACCCAAGCCAAGTGTTGCTCCGTAAGCCACAACGCCCTGCTTAATTGCATCCACAACGGTTGCTGGCAGCGGTTCCTCAGTATCAAGCAGGACCACATCAACTTTGACGTAAATATCCACTTCTGTAGGGCGTGAGAAGTTAACCAGGTGTGGCCTTTCGTACCGGTCATAGACAGTGATCGCAATTGAGCCGTATGTTGCTATTCCTGCCCCCTTGTACTTCCAGATAGCATCAGCAATATCCTGCTCAAGACCGCCAGAAACGATGGTATGTATGGCTTTTGGTGGAATGCTGTCAACGGTCGACATCGTGTCGTTTTCGATTACTTTCGCCAGCGTGACGCCACTTACTTCGGTGATAAGTCGTGTTTCAATAGCGGGTATGGTTGCGGCTCCACCTGACGATGAGCGGCTTTGATACAGGCGCTGTCGATAATCGGTATCGGATTCTCGATTTGAACCTGTTGCGCCCTGCACCAGGTTATTAACCCCTGTCCATCCGGTAATGGCGCTTACTGGGTTATTCAATCCACCGACAGGCACGACGATTGGCCCGGATTCGGTAGCTTCAAAGATTGCGGGAGAGCCAATTAACTGCCATGACAGACCGGCAGTCAGTGAAACCGCAAAGCCTTCAATAAGGTTTTCAGACGTCAGGTGAATCACCGAACCGTTAGCCGTCGCAGAGTATTGGCTTGTTGCATCAACGACCGCAGCAAGCCCTGTGGCAATGCTGTTAACCGTATCGCCTGATACCTTTGTATATGTGTGATCAACGCCAGCAATGCGGATGGTGTATGTTGCCTGCGTGTTATTCGCCACCCTCACCTCGCCATCCAGCAAAGTAGAGCGGGATATTGAATAGTCAGCGGTCAATCGAAATTGGTAATTGCCGAAAGACGCCAGGGATCCAGCAGGTACAAGCGCTGATTCTGTTCCGTAGATGACAGCGTTAACCTTCGTCGTTGTTTTTCCGTGGCGAGTAATGCCGCCCATCCAGTCACCCAGCGCATCAAGAGCAAAGCCCTCAGCAGACGCAAGGAAACGACTCGCCCACAATTCCTCTTCTGTTTCGAAGTGGATGGCGTTCTGCTCTGCCTCAATTCCGATCCACTGCCCGGTAGTTGAATCTGCTTCCCTGTTAATTGGCCCTACGACCGTTTCCATTGCATCGCCGATATCCTGAACCATCTCCGGCAATGTCGGCTTATCGAAGCCTGTTTTTGTAATGTAATCAGCCATAATCACCTTGTTCCAGGCATAAAAAAGCCCCGCACGACGCGAGGCATATTGAAGGGTTTGTTAATCAGGGATATTGAACCAACCCGTAATCGGTGCTGGCCGTAAATTCGATACTCAACTTCCTGTTTGCCCGTTCAAAATTGTACGTAAACTCCACGATCCCGGTCACGCCATCGACGTCAAAAATCTCAGTTCGGATAGCTGATAGTGCGCCGTTGAGTGTTATCTGTTTACCCAGCACGTCCTGCAAATAAGGCGTACCGAATTCACTATCCAGAAACCACTCACCGCGCCAAAGGCTTAGCCTGAATTCAATCTGCTGCCTCACGCGTTCAGCGCCGTCTACGTACTGCAACAGTCCGTTTGTGAATACGATCTTGTTGTCGGTCAGTCTGAAATCAAGCATAAATCACCAATAAAAAACCCGCCGAAGCGGGTTGGAGTCAGAAGCAAAGGGCCTGGATTTTGCTAAAATCTTTTGTTTTCATTTCGAGGAGCGATTTTTTACCGTCATTAAACTCAACAGCAAAAATTGTCTGGTTTTTATTTCCCCCAGCAAGCGCCCCTACCAGCACCCCGAACCCACCTAGCAGCACGCCCCCAACTAACGCTCCACCTGCAGTGCCTGCTACATTTTTCCCTTTCGCCCCACCGGATACTTCAAGTGATGCGATTTTGCTCTTAGGGTATTTCTGATTACCGCCTAAAAACGATGAGCTCATCTCCAGATAATTCTCACCTAACATTGGGGTTACCAACCTTGCATACTTGAAATCACCGGCGTGCACTTTCAGCGTGATTGACATATTCAATCTCCATTATCCGTAATAAACATGATCCTACTTAATACTTGCAACTTCTAGCAAGAAATTAGTTTTCCGGACCTCCCGTGTTGCCGCCGCTATCTCCCTGGTGATGGTGCGTGCCGATCTTGATTCCGTTAATGACAACGTCGCCAGTCACCTGCATAGTGCCAGTAATGGTGGCCACCGATGAGCCTCCGCCGCCTCCAGTCATGCCACCTTGGTAGGTAAACAGCTTCTCAACAGTCATTTGGCCTTTTACCGCGTGAAGTGGCGTTATCTCTTCCACCCCACCCGGTGCGTTAATAGTCATCTTCCCGTTAGCATCAAAGGCGATAAATGCATCACCAAAGTACATACGCATGTCGTCATTGCCCGGCACGGCATCGCTGTATCCAGCCCCTGGAATAACGTATGAATCGATGATATCGAAACGCCTGGTGTCATCGCTTCCGTCCGTGGCCTGCTGGCACACAATCAATAAACACCGATCGCCAGACTGCACCGGCCCTTTGATTCCAGCCTGCCCGCCAGCAAACTGCGGCCACACCAACCGCAAATCACTCAGCACTGGATATGCGTTCGTGTCGCCGTCTGCGTAAATCTTCTCGCCGTCTGGCTTTACTGTTACCCGCCCGCCGTTGTAGCTCACTACTGTGCAAGGCAATGCAGTGTTAACCGTGTCCATTTCCGTGCTCACAAGCCGCCTGAGCGCCTCAACTACATCACTGTTATCTGCCATTAGATAAACCTCAGTAGCGCTTCCACGCTCCATTCCTGGCCGTGGGTATCGCCGCTATAACGCGCCTCTTCCACTCGGAAGAACTCACCATCAATACCGCGGGATTTCACCTGCACGTAAGCGCCAGGGTAAATTGCCGGGTTTAACAGCGATTTCACCCTGTATCCCTGCACCTCAAGAGTCACCCGGTCTTTAAGCTTGGCGGTCGGGTCTTCTACATCTACTACCGTTCTGACAATGCCCTTCTGCCCGTACTTGATGCCCTGCTTTGCAGCAGTCTTTTCGGTCATCGTCTTTGCTTCGCGCCGGGGATAGCCAATCATTCCAGTATCCTTCGAAAGGACAACTGCAGTGTCTGCGTATACACCACCCTTTTTTATGATCTGGATTTCGCTGTCCTGCGCACTCCATTCCAGCCCAAGATAATTGCATACCCTGTCCATAGCATCCCGGACGCGGCCGTTGTAGGCATAGCCGCCAATATATTGCTTGTCCTGCACCTTGCTGATGCTCTTCTTAATTGGAAGTCCAAAATTTTTCGCGACACCATCAAGCACCGTCATTGCTGAAGTATTTGGCGGAAATGAAACGCTTATCTTCGCATCCCGTAACGGGATTACACTGTCCCGTAGCTCCATCTCAGTGATGATGTCAGGCCCGTCCTGATACGTGAGGCTTCGACATGTAGTTCCAGTGAAGATGGTAATAGCGCCGATGTCGTTAACGTAACCAGCCTTGATGATGACCACGTTATTTACGGTCTCCATCAAAGTGATGGTGCTGGGTGCGGCGTTGTAGATTTTGAGAGAGGCTTCGTTTGCGGTTTTGCTTGCTGTTTTGGTGATATTGAACTCAAAGCGGAGGTCTTTAATGCTGACGGCTTCGCCCTGCGGCTGGCCCACAATTATCTCACCCGTTCGTAGAAACAAGCTCATCTATTTCTTCCTTAGTGGCATACACCAAAAGGTGATCGCCTCCAACCGAATCGATATCAGGACGCACTTTTTCACCATACGTCCGGATGAAGTAGATATCGCCTGAGAATTTATCGAAACTGAAGTTCTTTAGCAGCGGGTAATTCTGCACAAGTTTCACCCCGGTAATGATTGGCAAGGACTCCCGGTCGTAAATGCCCAGCGACCAGAAACCGAATCGTTCATTCCAGCGCAGCCTGAGAGATACCGGTGTGTCATCGAATACGGCTTGTAACGTCTGGTCAGTAAATCCTGGCTGAAAGTTGAGTGGGGTCATGGAGTAACGTTACCTATAATTTTCCTGAGGTAGTCATTTAACCTGCTGCCAGAGGCCGACAACCCATCCGCAGCCTGACTTAGAATGGAGCCGGTGTTTTTCCCGACATTCTTTGTAGGCGTAGCCCGGTTTGCGGTCGCAGAATCAGTTGAATTTGATGTGCTCGGCTTACCTGCATCGGTTTTTCTCACACCTACTCCAGGTGGGATTTCCGTTGTTGCGGTGCTCACTATGTCGGACTGAACGGCATCTATCGTGAAATTAATCGCGTCACCGTCCTCAACACGTCGAGGGATGTTTATATCCAGGATGAGCATGTTCACATACGTATAGTTTTTGGTGTAGATGGTGACAAGTTCATTGGAAAGATAGAGGGAATCCAGCTGCTTTATCGCTGTATTTACTCTGTCCTCACCGTCGAATCCTGTCGCGATGGCGTTAGATGCCTGGGTTAACACTCCTGTTATAGGCGCGTTACTTATCATCCCGGCAACGGTTATCTTTTTCGGCTGCCGGATTATGTGATCGGATATCGGAGAACCATTCTCGACCGGATTCATCGTAACGTCGCGTTTCCACTCATGCGTCTCCTGGTCCAGAGTATCGAACTCAAGATTACCAACGCCAGGATCGTTTAGCCGGAAAGTGCTGTCGCCTGATGAGTTCCATAGGAAGCCAAGCACATCAGTTGCCATGCTAGCCTCCTGTGTTGAAGTTCAGAGTGTTGCCCAGCCAATCACGTTCAACACCATAGTATTTTTCTGCCGAATCTTTGATGACACCCTGTTGCTCTGCAGTTGTTCCTGCAGGTACGGTTAGATAAACATTCATATTTGGAGAAAATGTCCCCCCCATTAAAGATCTATCTCGGTCATAAGCTGCGCCTGCGCTTCTGGTCATGCTCTCAAGGGTGTTTGGTGTGCTTAGCAAGTTTGTTGGAGAAGTGATGAATGATTTCCCGGCTGCGGTTCTTTCGTTGTACTGCCTCCATCCCTCTGCAGAGTTTTTTAGTCCGTCAGAAATACCATTAGATGGCTCGCCATCATTCAAACCAAGGGCATCCCTTGCCCACTCCGCACTGCCGGTGATGGCTTTATTGATGTCCATTAGAACGGATGAATGCATTGCACTATCAAGCTCGCCTATGAAATTTACCAGCGCCTTTATCTGCTCTACGGTTCCCTGTATTGCCGCAGTGATACCTTCTATTGATTTCTGATACTCACTTGCTGGCCCTATTGCATCGCCAAGCAAAGAATTCTGCCCTTTAAGCCATGCATTAACGTCATCACCAACGAGAAACAAAGCAGCCAGCGTACCGATGATGAGGAACAGAGGGCTTGATAGCGCCGTAAAAGCAGCTGAAAGCAGGTACACAGCGCCAACAAGACCGGCAGACCCAAGCACTACACCAAGGAGTTTTACAGCGTTCTCAGCCCCACCTAACGCATCAGTAACCACGTCGAGTGAGTATTCAACCTTATCTGCCAGCCACAGGAATTTATTAGCAATCCAGGTTACCGCACCGCTGCTACGGTTCATTCTGGCAATGAACTGATCCCACTTATTACCGGCGATTGTCAGAGCCTGTCCAATAGTGAGTGGCATCTGCTGAAACGCCTTATCGAACTCAGGGCCAATGGTTTTCAATGCACCGAGGACAGCCCGGGTCGTCAGCTTCCCATCTGCAGCCATCTTCTTAAGCTCTTCGCGAGGAATTTTCAAAGCCTCCCCAATTTTATCAAGTAACATTGGCGCAGCTTCTGCAAGCGATCGGAACTCATCGCCCTGCAACACCCCTGAACCTAATGCCTGTGCGAACTGCAGCAGAGCTGAAGACTGTTCTTCTGCTGTGGCACCGCCTACAACCATTGCTTTAGAAACGGTGTCGGTAATTGACAACAACTCTTCCTGCGACGTTACGACGCTCTTTGCAGCATTACCCACGCGAAGGTAAAAGGTTGCGTAGGAATCAATAGACTGGCGAGAATCAGCTGCATGCTGAGCCACCTCATCAAATGCTGTCGCAGAGTCGGTAACGGTCTGACTGAGCATACCGATACGAGCCTCAAATGACTGCATGCTATCGGCGGTTTTAGCAATATTGGATATCGTCAGCGCACCGAAAACAGTTGCTAATACGCCTCCGAGAGCACCGAATGACTGGATGGTTTTATCTACCTTCCCGTCAACATTATCCAGCCCCTTACCAACACTATCCGCACCAGTCAGCCCCAGGCGGATCAGTAATTCTCGTATAACCATTTACTTCTCCGGTGGTGCGTTCAGATAATCGGTCATCTCTATAAGAGCGTTTAGCTTCAGGAGGTCTTCACATGTGACTATCCCGGACTTGACCTCGGCAACCGTGCACATGTTTCTTAATACCGGACGCCACACCCAAAGCTCATTTTCAACGTCTTCCCTTAGCGTTCCCGGGTCGCGCCTTTCGCCAGCGCCTGAACCCTGCCTGCCAGTTCTTCTGGGCTTAGTCCAAACAGGGTAAGTGCTTTCGTGAAAAAAGGGGTGAAGTTGAGCTTCAACACCTCCCAGCACAGTTCGAAGAAGTCGAAAAGCGTGTCCACCGTGAAGACAAGATTCATTGCAGTTGGGCTATCAATTTTCTTTTCGTCGGTAGCGCTAAATGTGGAAGAGTCGCGCAGAATTGGGATGATCACATCTTCAAGGGTTTTTTCATCAATACCTGCAAGCAACTGGATAGCATTGGCATCTCCACCAGAAGCCAGCCCCTTATCCAGCAGCGTTTTGAGTTTGACTAAATGCTTTGCTGCAGCGAACGCATTCATCTTTGCTGCTCTGAATTCTTTGTCGCCGATAGTGAAAGTAGTGAATTCCGTTGCCATATTAGCCTCAATAAAAAACCGCCCGGAGGCGGCTTAGTTAAACGTTGTTCCCACCGATGGAGAACTTAAGGTCTGCCGCTTCCAGCGTGTAAATTCGATCCCCCACTTCGTTAGTAGAGAACGCAACATCACCCAGCTGATAAATCCATGCCTGCCCGGCCGCAATTACCGTTCGGCCTGAGAAGTCCGTGACGGAAACCGGGAGCACCGCCTTGCCGTCCTCAGTCAGTGAATCCAGGTTAAACAGAGCGGACAGTTCATCGTTAGCGCTTGAGGTCTGGAGCAGATGAAGCTCGATCTGCCCGCGCTTATCGGTAACACGAGCTCGACCAACAGAACCATCAAGGCCAGCTTTGGACTCGTAAAAGTTTGCACTCTTACGGGCAGTGATTGAGTCGCCATCACTAAACCCGGTAAGGAGTAGCGGCCCGATAGTGACAAACACCTCTGAGCCGTCATAAGTGCCAGTTAATTCAGCAGACATAGTTAGCCCTCATAGCTGTAAGTCAGTGAACCGTCGATCTGCACCATCTGGATTGCGCCAGCCAGAAGCGCCACAAACTCGATATAGAGAGTGCGCGTGGCTTTGATGTCAGCAGATACGTCAGCAGCGTTTGGATATGTGATACGGAAGCCAGGAACGGTGTTACCGTCGCTATCTCGCTCGTCTGGGGCAATGCCGCCAGCCTGCTGGCCCTGAATAAGTGACCCGTTAAGGTTGTTAACGATAAGAGCAATGCCACCGTTGGTATAAGGCACTTTCTTCTGGCGGATCATCAGCGAGGCAATGTTCTTCTGAATGGTATCAACTAGCCAGTCACGGAATCTCACGACATCAATCCATTCTCCCGATGCAACCTTACCTTTATTGATGATGAACGTGTTTTCAGCGTACTGCTCGTAAGCGTTGGCGTTTTTCTGGAAGATGTAGCTTTGCTCGGTATCACTGAATTTGCTCGGCGTGATAGCAGCCAGCGATTTTAGAGCCCATGTCTCTCCACCGGGTGCGATAGTGAAGCAACGCCCCATCCACGCCATTTCAGGATATTCAGTTGCAGCTGCTTTGTGGGCAATCAGGGAGGTCCGAAGGTATTGCAGAGACTGCAGCTGTGACGCCAGGTCATCCTTAGCAGAAGACCAAATTGCAGCAGTATCGCTACATGCGAAGAACAGCTTCGTCTGCGTTTCGGCCCACGCTGCAGCATCCTGAATTAAAGCATCACCCCGCTCAACCAGCGCAAAACCATACCAGCCTGGGTCTTCCTGTTGAATGGCGTTTAGATCTTCTTCAAGGCTGTCAGCAAAGCCAAAGGTTACGATAGCCAAATTGTTCACTGGCTTAATGATATTTGCCGTAACAGGGGCCTTAACCTTAATGTGCAGGCCTTCACTGTCAACCGTACTGGTAAACAGAGCATCTATTACGGACTGTGCAGCCAGTGCTGTTTTCAGGCCAGTGTAGACATCTAATGCATCATCTCCGCTCGCTGCTGTATAAGTAATGCTCGTACCGTTAACGCTGAATGTATAGATATTGCCAGTAGCAACGTCGGCACTTGTGACACTCAGATCAATTAAATCAGCGTCACGACGCCCTACCCATGCCTGGTTTGGTCGAGGCGTCTGGCTGAAGACGGCCGACAGCGCCTTGAGAGTTTGCGCGTCCAGTCCATCTTGTTGCGCCGCGTTATAGCTTGAATATTTTCGAATGCGCTCACTGAATGCCGTAGTCGGCGAGACAGCCAGCGGAATTCCGAACGATGCCTTCGCGATACTCGCTGTTTCCAGCGATATATTCACGTTGGCAATCTGGCTTAGATTTGCCATTGATGAAGCTCCGTATTGATTAGTCGGATGTGACGGCGATTGTGAGGTGTGTTTCTATGCCGCCGATGTCGCCAGTCGCATCAACGGTTTCAATGAGTCCAACGTCATCCTGATATTTGCCGGTATAGCGGAAGGTCAAATCAACATTTGCCATAGCCTCGAAATTTGCATCGTCTCGCAGGGCGGTCAGGTCATTAACCTGCGCACTGTTGCTGATAACGAAGTGTTCCCGGCGCATGAGATATCTGCCAGTGGTTTTCCTGATACTGTTTACAAGGTCGTCGCAATGCTCTCTTGCGCCACCACCGTACACATTGATCATCACCGTTCCCTCCCTCACCCCATGTGAAGGCATCACTCCGTCATCATCAACCTCTCCATGCTCATCCCTGCCGATCGTAAGGCGAGTAGAAACGCGCAACGTGGCATAAGGTAGCGTCAGGCGAGAGTTATTCTGATTAGCGTATGCAAGAGGTATAGAGATTAACTGAGACAAAACACGGTATGCGGCAGACTCGACAGCATCAGGAACAAATGTTGATACCGTTGTTTCAGCCATCTCGCTTCCTTACCACATAGTATTTGTAGTGTGGAATGATTCCATTTTGCCACGGCTCACGGTGCTTAACTTCGTAGTTGAAGCCGTCGATTACGACCAGAGCAGGCTGCGCCATAGGGAAGTCATCGGTAATCTGCAATTTGGTGTCGCCGTACAGACGCCGATAGTCAGTCAGTCTTCGACCCGCCTCCAGGCTTTCAATTTCCTGTGTGTCTTTGATGCTCTGCACGCTAAATGAGGCGGTCGAGCTAACCATCTCACCATCGACAATCACGCCGTTAACCAGCGTTGATGGTGTCGGCGTAAGCACTGTGTAAGGTCTGCGGAATGGATTGCTCATTTTGAAGTACCATATTTATGTATGGCGAATGTGACCGAGTTAAGCATCACGCCTGTGTCTATAAGCGGCTTTGATGACCCTTTTAGAGACACTGTAATTGGCGAGTTAGGCAGCCATGCACCTGTGTTGATGCTTTTCTTCACTCCATCAACCATATACACCCCTGCAGCATTAATAAACTGCGGGAATGTGGCTTTGCCGACAAGAACCTGAGAAATTCCGTTTGTGGCAAATTTCTCTAACCTGGCTTTCGATGCATCGAAGTATGTCCGCATGAATGGGCGAGAAGGGATCGTCCTGGTGCCAAATTCGTTCCATGTGGCGTATTGGGCCACCAGTACGCCATCGTTAACCTCACCATTCTGGATGCCGACAACAACCTCTTTGCTGCCGCCTACTTTGAGCTCGCGCCTGAGCTTGTCCCACCGGCGCTTATTGTCGGTTATTTTACGGCCACACGCATCCTCCCACGACTCCGCGAGTCATTATTGAGAAGCCTCCGCCCTTCTTCTTGCGAAGCATCTGCAGAAGGTTTCCGTAAGTGGTCCCGCTGAGGTAACTGGAATCACCGGACACGTTGCCATATGTTATTGCCAGATCACCTTCTTTGCGTGAGAGGATGCGACCAGATGAAGTTGAACCGTCAGCTGAGTATCCGCCAGGGGAAGCCATGATGTGTGCCGCCATGAGTGCCAGGGCAACATTATACGCATCACCGTACTCACCTTCACAGACGAACAGCGAAGCCAGGTCGATGTATCCCTGAACAACATCATCAGGAACAGCCGCAAATTCAGGCGCAAGCTTGCGGAAGATTTTCAGAGGCGTCAGACCTTCAAATGCGGCAATGTTCATTACTTCTTGTCCTTCTCTTTCTTTTCTACCGGGCTTGCTGTGACTTCTTCATCTTTATCTGCAAGCCGCAATTCGCCTTTAGTGATTGATGCCTGGATGGTTTGATTGTCCTTCCACTTATCATCAACCTCGGCAGTCTGACCCGGTGCCAGTTTCTGACCTGCGATGTAGTAAAGTCGTGCGGATGCGTTGGTAATCTTCATTTGTAATCCTTAAGAAAAGAGGCAGGAGCCTCTTAAATGCCTTTGATGAGGTGCAGCGTCAGCGGCAGATAAACCTGAACGCCAGTGGCGCGGCTGTGGCATGGAATTTTGAACGCCAGGTTATTAGCCTGTGGCGGCAACTGTTCAAAAGGCTGCGGAATTTCCATGGACGCGTTGTCGGCGTTACGTTCCATCACCAGTGCCGCCCTTGTGCCTGTGCCGTCAATGTCTTCCAGTTCGTTTACGCGAATCCACTGCATACCCTGATACTGGGTATTGAAGTAGGTCATGTAAGACGTGTCGGTATTCGGCATCGGCTTGGACAGGATTTTGAACGCGCTCGGTGGAAGTGCGATTACGTTAGCTGCATGCAGGCCTTTGGTTACTGTCTCGATAGCCGAAACTGCATCCTCCAGCTCTCCAGAGGCGATTTCGCCAGTGGTCCATTTTGCTGAGGTGGTTACTGGAATATTTGGATGCTCCAGCACGCCAACAATTTGATAAGCGTCATCGCCGTAAAATGCCAGGCCATTGACTTTCACGTCATGAGCGCGGCGGGCTGCGTTTGCCAGTCGTGTCGGTAGGTTCTTGCCGGTTGCCTGTGATGCACGAATTTCCATCAGGCTGTATTCGTAGAAGTTACCTAGGCTGAACACCTTGCCGGTTTCTTCACGATAATTAACGCCAACATTTGGCAAGTCGTCGGCATAGTCAGCGATGATCCGCGCCATGCCAACCGCATCCCATACGCCGTAGGTGAATGTTTTGGCGTAGGATGGAATTTCGGAGGTTACAGGGAAGAGCGTGGTGGCCGTCAGTGCCGGGTATTCGACTTCGTAAACTTTGGACTTAACGTAGTCCAGCTCGCGAGCAAGGAAGATAGATTCCCCTTCATCCAGCCGGATACCGTTAGCCGCCGCGCCATGCTCGATAGCGAATAAGTCCGCTTCATCGTAATTCATCTGTTCCATTATTTGTCCTTAAGCGGTTGGTTGGGCGGATTGGTTGCGGATCTGAACTTCAGCCAGATGAACCGTTGCGCCAGCGCTGTTTTTGAAGTTAGTGAACCGACCGGTAAATACCCAGCCCAGCGCCAGAGAGCCGCCAGTTGCTGCAACTTTCCCGACATCCGCCCCAGAAGTGAGCACGTTTACGCCCGCTCCCATGGCTGGAGCTGACGTTAGTGTGGTTACCGCCCAGATACGGCCCCAGGTCATCACGTTAACCGCATCGCCATCTTCGTATTGGCCGGTTACACAGCCGTAATGACTGAATCGACAGATACCCATCAGGCTTGCAGCATCGCCAGCAGCTGCCACCTGCTTAACAACGCGCTTATCGTTGGCTACAGAAACACGGGCGACTACATAGCCAGGCTTAATTGCGCCGTCAGCGGCGTTGCAACCGTCAGTGATTTGGTGAGTGGAGTCTGAACGCATGCCGGGCATGGCGATCTGCATGTCATTATCGTAGGACGTTTGAACAGGCATTATGCTGTCTCCTTTTTGCCGTGCAGTCGATCGAGATATTTTTGGCGTGATGCGGCGGAACCTTTTGGTTCGGCTGCGTCATTACGGGTTTCCGCTTTGTCCTGATTTACGGTTTTTCGCTGCTGCTCCATCGGGGCTGACTCAATTGCCATGTCGAAGGCGACATTGACATAGGTGTCGTCTTTACCGTCGAGCTTCATCGCAGGCTTGAGCTTGGCTACGACTGCTTTCTTAACTGCAGTGTCGTCCAGGCCATCGCATTTGATGCCGTGCTTTTCCGCTTTTGCTTCCAGTTCAGCACGAGCCTTAATGGTGACAGTTGCGTCTTCGCGAGCCTGTTTGAGCTTGTTTTCAAACTCAGCGGCATCGGCTTTCAGCGTGTCGCGCTCTGCGGTGATAGTTGAAATAGTGGTGGCGGCCTCATCAAGCTTCGTCTGCTTGTCAGCGGCATCCTGTTTCAGCGCCTGAAAAGCAACAACCACCTCTGCGGCTGCTTCGTATTCAAGGCCGCTGTCTAAGCGGATTTTCTGCATTGTTTTACCTTTTGGTTGGTTGTCGTCATCGTCTACAGTGATTTCTTCGTCACCGTCGAGATTCAGTGTTGCCACATCACCGGCGCGCGCTTTCGATACGAGGGCGAGGTGATTGATGCGGATATTTCGCTGGATGGCATCGAACTCTTCCCAGTCAGCGCTTATATATCCATCAGGGAATTTTTCAGCCTCATCGTCTCTGAAGACAAATTCCTGAGTTTTCCTGTTGAACCAGCCTCGACGCTCTTCTAGATCGAGGCGATAACCAAGCGAAAGCTGCTTTGCGCGACCTGATTTGGCCTGCAATATTGCTTCGTCAGCGTGGATGATGATTGGTACAGCGACGTTGCTTCCGTCCTTCCTGCCAACATCAAGCATCGTTCCTACCTGATGCTTTCTTGAATTTCGTGAATTTACCGCCCCGGGGTGTCCAAGGGTGATTGGCTTACCCTTAAAACTTGACAGGGAGTCAGCGTTGAATACTTCTTCGGGCGGTCGAAGCTCGCGCCGTACCGAGCCATCAGGATTGCGGTAGGTCTGGATGCCAACACGACCTACAACTGGCACGTCTTCCAGATAGCCATCCTCGTTTACGGACGCACGAAGTTCTCCCACATCGAAGCGAGATACTGTTTTCATGTTTTGCCTTATTTATTCGCCGATATCGAAAACTGAACCAGACCAGTCAGGCTCTGCATAGCATCGGCAGCGGATTGGCTGGCCTGGATGACCATCAGGAGGTGGGTTATTCCATTTGTACGAATTACCTTCACGCGCTCTGTGCTCTGGTCTCTCTCGCTCATCAAGTACGCCTCGCCACTTATAGCCAGATATCCCCGCATCGGCCTGACGCTGCTTTGTCAGTGCTGCATTAGCCTTCCCGATCTGGTCTACTGCGATCAGCTTTGCGCGTCGCTCATTGACGCCGTAGCGCTCCTGAATCTGTTTCTTGATGGTGTTGGCACTGGAGCCATTCATCACTCCGCGCTGGATGATGCCTTCCATATCGGATAGCTCGTTAGCGGGTATAGATTTTATCAGCCTGGTGTTTTCCGATATCCAAAGCTCCTGCATCTCACGAAGCCACGGCTCGGCGCGGTAAGCATCAACACCCAGCACTCCGGATGAGGTAGGAATTGTTGTTTGTCCGGCGATAATGGCCTGTGATGGAGGAATATCTACACCAGTGCCGCCCTTGACGATTAAGCGCCATTGCTGGTCGTTGAACCGGCTGGTCAGCGCGAAGAATGGTGGCAGGCGCTCAATGACGGGCTGGAATATCCGGTTTCCTGCGTTGCGCAGATAGGCCAGAATGGCGGCCATGTCATCCTGCCAGCCGTCGAAACGTATATCGCCATACGATGAGTTAATTTCTTTGTTGAATTGCCGGTTCGCCTTTACCAGCGCATTGGTGTAGTCACGCTCAATTCCGTAGGGATGAAGCCAGACTCTAGCCATCATTCATCTCCGGATATACGTAGCCTCCACGCTTTTTCAGGGTGGCGATACCTTCGTCATTACTCACCCATCCAAGTTGCGAATAGCGCTCATCTGCCTGTGACCATTGGTTAGCGGTCTCTGCGCGTTCTTTATCAGTTGGCACTGACAGTGGACTGAACTTGATGGTCCAGGTCTTGTCCGTTGTCAGGAAGTTGATAGTCTTCTCTATGGCAGGCCTGGCCTCATCTTTCTGTTTGCGTCCAACTAATTGCTTCCACGACTCAGGGACTGTTGTTTTGTCTGCGCCCTGACCAGATGGCGCCTTGGTGAACAGGATTTGCTCATCAATGCCAGTCAGGGCGGAGATACGCAGCTGCTTGCGGTCTTGCACGTCTACCACGCCTTCAAGCGAGCCGTTAAGCAGCTCATACTTCTCTGTGTTAGCGTCAATGCCGATGGTATTGCCGTTGCTGCGGGTCATATCCACCATGTTAAGGCGGGCCTGTACCGTTTCACGGCCTTCTCCATCCTGGCACAGGTCAGCCAGGTCAGCAGCAGACCAGACGCCCTGCTGTTTACGCTCAAGCAGACTCGTCGCGTGTGAGTGGCTCATGCCGTAGTCGGTCAGTGCCTGGTAGATACCCTGAAGACATGAAGCGCCCCACCCTTGGTTCTGGTGTCGTATCTGGTTAGGCAAGCGCTCACCGTCAAAGATATGGCACCGGCTGGCGTGGACGTAATACGGTGTGCCTGATATGGGGTTTATCTGGTACTGGATTATTTCCCCATAGGTCATGCTTTCGGGATTCAGGTCGCGCAGGAATGGCTGAACTTGATAGCGGTCGTACACCCTTACAAATTCAAGCTGGCCTTCTCCAATTTGAGACTTTAAGTCTCCACCATCATTCACACCGAACAGCATCAGCGAGCCGCCATAAAGACGGGCCCAAGCCACTGCATCGGTAAACTGCTGCGTCAGATTCAGTTCATCCCAGCGAGACATAATCTCGGGTTCGTTGTTCGCGCCTTCTACCGTGAACCCTGCGCGAAACATCTCGTCCGCTACTACATCCACTATGCGGCGGCCTAACCCGTCACCGAGATAGATGCTTTCCAGTGTGCTGCGCGTTAACAGGCTAGCCATGCGGATGCGGCTGTAAGCCGAGCGATCGCCGCCTGTGCCAATGTTCATGAACACATTCTGATAGCTGTCTGCGCGTGTTTGTTTATCGAGTTTCTTTTGCTGTCTGTTGTTACGTTTAGCCATTGCCTCACCTTAACTGGCAAGTGCTTTTAGCCTCGCCAGAGCATTAGAAGTTGGCGCAAAGGCCATGATCAAGGAGTCGGCCATGTTGGGCGACGGTATGCCGCGCTTTTTCATGTCCTTTTTGCTCTCTACTTTCACCCGGCCATTGTTGTCGTAATCAACCCTAGGGCGTGACAATTCAGCCTTGAGGTATTCAAGGTTCTTTATTTCCGATGAGAGGCTTATTAATTGGTCGTCAGGGAATGTTTCGCCATGTTCTATGGCCCGCCATGTGTTATAGAAGCGATTTCGAACGCCCCACCATGCCTGCGCCTTGAGATTAGAGAACATGTCTTTATTGGTTTTGCCCGGCATGTATTCGCGATCTGGCTCGAATACCGCAGCTGCAGCGTTGAATCCTTCCACCTGGCTTTTTGCTACCCGGTTTAACTGTGCCTTTACGCCAGCACCGACGCCGATTGAGTCATAAATAACCTTGTCTGCGGTGATACTATCTGCGTACTGGTTGACCCTGTTGGCAGACTCGATTACATCACCACGACTCCACTCCTGCACATCCTTCACTACCGCGCCATGTGCCATTGTGATGGCGTTACTGTCCTCGCCTTCATCTGCCACGTCAAAGCCGATTCGCTTAGCGCCGGAAGCTGTGAAATTGAGTTTGAGGTGAGCATCTACAGCTGCTGCAATCCAAGAAGGCTTGATAATTGCCAGGTCGCTATCTGCAACCGGCTGTCCTTCCCAAATATGCTGATAAAGGTCGAAGTCTTTACGCTTGCACTCTTCCATCTCCAGGCGCAGAACGTCAGGGAAATGTGGATTGTCGTTCCAGTTAACTGTTAGCAGGCAAATGTCATCAGGCGGGCTTATCACGAACCGTTGATGGGTATCGTCCAGTATGTTTTTTGGGTTGTAACTAACCCATATCTCGCTACCTGGCTTTCGAATGGTAGGTATCAACACATCCCAGCTTGCCTTAGTCACCGCCTCGGCCTCTTCTATCCAACAGATGTCGATGCCTTCCAGTGACTTCACTTTCGTGATGTTGTTCTTTATGCCGTAGAACATAAAGAGGCTGTTAGTGGCAATGTGCCGTATATAGACCTTCTGAATCTCGAATTCGTGGTTGTAGCCTTCCCGCTCAATGGTGTCGGCGATCAACTGGATAACCGAGTCGGCAATACTTGCCTGAAATTCACGCGCACACAGAAATCGATAAGTTCCTCTACGTGCTATCTCAACAAGAAGCCTGGCGATTGACCACGATTTACCGCTACCTCGCCCGCCTTTTGCCACCTTGTAACGGTATGGCCTGATGAACGGCTTGAATACTGGATTAAGTTTCGTCATCGTCAAACAGTGCCGATAGAGGCTTTGTCGCTGTGATAGTGAGCTTCGATTCTTTCGGAGGTTCCCATCCCTGCAATTCTGCCAGTTGCTTGATAGCGGCTTTCGGGTCGTGAAGCTTGATGGATATACCACGCTTACCAGCAGTTAGCTCTGATATAGCAGAAAGCGATCCGGCGCTTTGTAGCGCAGAGTCTTTAAACCGCCAACCGGCCTGGATTATTGGGTTGCCATTATCGTCGGTACCGCACTCTGCTTCGCTGAACTCGACCATTTCATGCAACGATGCCCTGCCCATCGAGGAAAGCCTTTCTAAAGCCTCCTGTCGCGTCATGACGGCATCCGTGATGGCTTCCTTGTTCATCTCGCCGATAAATGCTTTTACCTTAGGATTGGTTAGGATTTCACTCGCGCAGGCGCTTGCGGTTTCATCTTTCTTTGCCTTGCCGCCTGCCTGTTTGTACGCATCTATTTGGCTAAGCCCTTTCACGATGCCTAACGCAAACTTCTGCTGTAATTTGGTCAGGTCATCGAATAGTGCTTTCTGGTGATCAGTAAGCTCCATGTCGATTCCTTGTGATTGTCATTAAACATGGCTCTCGCAAGAACCATCTGTAATGCCTTGAACATATATTTGCGAGCCGCTTTCCAGCTTTGATTCGGCACAGTTGCAACCACTCGCAGCCACTGATTTAGTGTCAGAAAAAAGGAGATGTTTGTTATGGATGATATGCAACTGGATATGCTTGAGTGCTTACTCGCTAAGCACATTATCGAAATAGCTCGCAGCGATGGTTATGTTGAGAACCTTCTGCTTTCCCGGCTTCGTTCTATTTCTTACGACTGTGACGATGAGACCAGGGAAGCTATCGAGCTGGTCATGGAGAGCTTCGAGTGCGAACCATTTTTCCCCGAGTAGCCCGCGGGAGGTTTACCGAAATCCAAGCCAGTGTAGAAATCCTTTAATGCTGCTGGATTTCCTGCGGTAGTGAGACACGCACTCGTCAATCACGTCGTGCGCTGTGATGTGATGCATTGTCTTACTGCCGGATTCAATGTCTTTGTGCCGAGCCACATTGAAAATGCGAACGTTAAAGATATCGCCTGCCTTTTGTATCTCATACCGATAGGTGATGTCGTTAACGCCGCCAATATATAACTGGAAGTTTTTCATGATGACTCCAAATGTTTCTGACGAAGTCATTCTACATAAAAATTGAGAAGAAATAATGAATGTCGCAGGGTTGCGGTGCTTCTCAGCATGACTTCCCCACTTACGGCTTACCCGTCAGCAAGATGAGGATCACCTCGTTTCCGCCACGGAAATTATGAGAGCCGTTGTGAAAGTGGCTCTCGCAATGCAAATATGCACGGTGGTTATGCAGCGCCCTGCATGATGGCAACCATGTCGGGATCGAGTTGGTCGATAAGGTTCTTTCTGGTTTCGGCCAATAGTGCCTTTCTTCCGCCCGAGCCCCATTTGCCCATCTTGCTGGCACACTGGCTGATGTCCTTTGTCTCGCCACCAATCAGGTGATCGAGGCGATTAAGTTGGTTGAGGACGTCCAGGGATTTTGTCCGACTCTCAATGAATGTGTTGTACACATCAATTTCGAATTCAGGCTTAATCCATGCGGCGTAACGCACTGCAATCATCTCTACGCCCCAAATCCCTTTACTTGCCCCTCCTTCAACAATCAAAATTACTTGACTATTTTCATGGGGACGTTTTTGTCCTCTAGAAGCCAGCACCTGAATAAACCGCCTTACTGAGGCGCTACGGATAAATTTACTCGGCTTCTGGGACTCATTAGCCTCACCATTTAACACGGCGGCTGCATGCAGGTCATTCAGGGAGTAGCGCCCTTCACTATCTACTCGGACAGAGACGCCATTTACGATCACGGTTGGGTATGTCATTGCGTTTACCTTACTAGTGAGATGAACCTTTGCCGAAATGAAACGTCAGCCCACCGAAGGCTCGCCAGCTCTAAACTGACGTCTCCAAAGGCTCATTTCACTTGTTCAGGTTCGGTGTGGTTAGTTGTGCGCATTCGGTGCGCGGTGAAATTCAGGCGTAAAAAAGCCCGACCGGAGTCAGGCTCTATTTGTCTTATTTGGGTGACGATTCAGATTACTGGCACTGCGCAGCACTCAGGCTGATTGTCTGGCTGCCATCGACCACCTGAGCGGTCGCTCCCTCTTTCACGCTAATCAGCGTTACGTCATTGCCGTTTACGTGGCGATAGGTGGCAGCGTTACAGGCAGTGAGCAAGGTAGCCAGGAGGATAATTGTTAGTTTCATCGTTATTCCGAAAGGCATTGCTGCCTGATGTAGTCCTGCAGCCCTCTCAGGGCTGACTGGTCTTGCTTGATTCCAGCCCTGATACCGAGAACGTTTCGTCCAGCAACTGGAGAGAGTTCGATGGTGCCGACATCATCCACGCCGGTGGAGCTGGTCTTGGCTGGCACTGGACACTTTCCTTTGACGAGCACCCGGCCACCATTATCAAGCTTGCGCTGCAGAGCAGCATTTTCAGCATTCGCATACGCCAGTTCCTTTGTATATTTCTCATCGAGCGCTGCAGCATCACGCTGCCGTGTCTGCATATCCTTAATGACATCTCGAGATTGCTGCAGCTCATGCTCCGCTACCAGTGCTCTGTCATAGTTACTGCGAGCCATTTTTGCAGTAATAACGAGCATGCCAACCAGTAGAGCAACTGTGATGATGCGCCAGTTAGCCGTTATGGTTTTCCATATCACGACAGAAACAGAGACTTCTCCGCCTCACGTCTACGAGTTAATCCAGCCAACTCTTTCCCGCCAGCTTTGTTCCATTTTGGGAACTCGTTAGCGGCACCGGCGTAATCACTGGCGTTCAGTTTCCTCAGCAGCGTCGAACCTTTCAGCGCATTCACGCCGAGGTTGTATGCAAAATCGACCAAGGCGTCGAACTGGTTTTGATTAACCGGCACGGATACCAGACTAGTCACGCCGTTTTCGTACTGAACCACGCCCTCGCTCAATAGTTCGTTGGCTTTCTGCTGAGTGATGGCCATGCCTTTCGATACCGGCCTACCGTCAACTGGCTGAGTCCATCCATATCCGATGGTCCATACGCCGACGCTATCCTGATAAGCGGTCAGCCTGCAGCCTTCAAATTGCTTAATGAGGTTGATGCCATCAGTGCTGATTTTCATTGCTGCCTCCGGTTCGGCGATCGAATAACGATACGATTTTGTCTCGCACCTTTTCCGCACCGACAAAACCAACAGCAGCGCCGACAAAAGTCACTGAGTTGCCTGGCAATCCGAAAAGCTCAAGAGAACCTGCAACGGCTAACGTGAGAATTCCGCATGACAAAGCACCCGTTGCCGTTTTGGCGATCGACTTTCCATCGTAAATGCTCATTAACGCTGAAATGCTGAACGCCGCTCCGGCTGCGTAAAGCGAGGGTAGGAAGTCTTCTATCCATTTCATAGTTTGATGCAATATCCCGTGCGGGAAGTTCATAGCACACCTCCAATAATGTCGGGAGTGCTGTCTGTGTAGTTGAAAATCGCCAGCACATGCCACGGCAAGTTATCTATGAGTTGAGATGTTTGCTGGATGGTTGGCGCTAAATATGATGAAAAGACCACAACATTTTTGTTGTGTTTATAATCTTATGTGTTACTATAATCACATCATCAACGAACAGGAGGATTCAGTGAAATACAGCGAGTTCCTTCGCTGGTTAAAGTGCCAAGGAGTCATGATTGAAAATGCAAGAGGTGGAGGTAGCCACCGGAAAGCAACAATCAACGGAAGGATGTCAATATTCCCCTTCCACGGCTCCAAGGAGATACCAGAGGGAACAAGGAAATCGATAATCAAGGATCTGGGGCTTTAGGCCCCACCCTTTTCGACACTGAATCTGGTCATTGAGACCATAACCGGAAAGAGGCATTTATGTTTAAGTACCCTGCATCAGTATCTTTCGATGAAGATACGGGCCAATACGAAATCGCCTATCGTGATTTCAACAATCTGCACTCTGTAGCTTTAACAGAGGATGACATCGAGCTGGAGGCGCGGGACGGCATTACAGCATTCATTGGCGATCTGATTGATTCACGCATACCAATTCCAGAGCCATCGTCAGCGCAGGAGGGTGAGATTGTTATTCATCTTCCCATTCTGACTTGCATGAAAGCCGCTCTGCATAATGCAATGATTAGCACCGGCACACGCAAGGCTGATTTAGCGAGAAAACTAAACCAGAAAGGCCCTCAAATTGACCGCCTTCTGGATGTCAGTCATGCTTCAAAAGTTGAAACGCTTGAGCAAGCTCTATATCTGTTGGGATATGAAGTTGCTGTTTGCATTAGCAAGATAAACTAATCTTATTAAGGAATTTCGTTATGAAAGCAGTTCTTGCCGCTTTGGCAGCCATCTTTGGGCTTGGCTCTGCATTGGCGTGGCACTTATCCACATCAGCACCAACACCAGAATTGGCTAATACTGAAAACCATTGGGCAGCTGTTCTCTGCGTAATTGCTGCTATCTGTGTTTTTGCCTGCTTGTTCAGTCGGAAGTAAATTATCAATAAAAAAAGCCACCGGGATTAACCAGTGGCTTCTCTAAGCAGACCTCTCAGCCTGTGATGGTTGGAGTACCAGACGATGCGTCGAAGTTACCAACTAGGCGGAATCCGTGATAAGCACCGCCTCTATTTTCTTATCACTAGAACGTCAGGCGTTAAATCCCATCGTTAGACTGAGATTAACATAGTTTCGGGAAAAGTAAATAGCTCGCGATAATTTAACGAGCTATTTTATACCCGACTATCTTGTTGCCTGTTTGAGTGCTCGCTCTGCGTATGCCTCCTGTATCTCAAGTTCAGTTGAGAGCGCGTCGTAAAACGGCTTTACGCTCTTCTTCCATGTGTCCAGGCTGATTGCATCAGTAACCTCTGATATCGCCACATGGGCCTTTGTGGAGGTAATGCGCTCGTAACCACGACCACCGCAGCGCTTGCAGTTACCGATGACCGGAACTCCTTGCTCTATTGTTTTCTGCTTATCCACCGCTTGACCGCGCCCGCGACAGTCATTGCATGCAGTGCTAAGCGTTCTCTTCCCTTTGCACTTCTGGCACAGAACGCGAACGGTATCTTTCACTTCTCTCCTTCCCCAGCCGGAGGTTTTCATCGTAAATACGTCAGCTTCGATAAACCCCTCACCATGGCAACCGTCGCACTCCTTTTCTCCGGCCGCACTACGGGAGTAATCTGCGTAGGCGTAAATTGCGAGGATTTGCATCACCTTTGGCTTAATATCACTTTCAAGCTTGCGCAGTGCTGCAACACGGTCGCAAGTTTTTAGAGCATGCTCAGTTAACAGTTTGATAGCCCGTTCACTGTCGTGCTTACTGATCCCCATCTTTCCCAGAAATGCGCTGTATCCCATTGCTGCGCGACTTTGTGTCTGCCCCATAGCTGCCATAACATCCGTGCCGGTCAAAGTATCGGATGAGGTGGAGCGTGGGGTGTCGTTTATCTGTGATGATTTTGCGAAGTGATATTTGACTGCGCTTTCAAGGTTCATGCTGGCACCCTTTTGTTAGCATTGCTGCGGTTGATGATTTCCCGGCGCTGTTCCTGCTTCCTGCGGATAGATGCTTCATGCTGAGCAATTTCTTTGTCGAGGCGATCCAGTTCTGATTGGTCGTAAGGTGTCAGTTTCATGCTGCCTCCTGGTGTTTTCTGAGCTCTCTGGTCTTTCCCCGGTAATACCGTGCCAATTCCTGCAATCCCTCTCGCGTCCACTTAATAACCTGGTGCGGCCCCATCAACCGGTCGAATGCCTCCTGTCCGATTTTCTCGATCAGGCGCGGCGTGTAGTTTTCGATGTTCCCGGATAGGTGCTGATTGCACGGAACGCACTGCTTATGGCAGTTGGTTTCGTCGTAGCGGGTAGATGGTGATGCGCCCCTAGTGCGGTAATGGCCTGCGTCGTACTTGCCTTCATGATGTCGGCCACAACTGATGCATGGCTCGGCAGCGTCACGGGTGCGGATGTATTCGTTGAAGGCGGCTTGAGTTTGTTTGTGGAAGTGGCTGAGTGGCTGTACTGCTAACTTGCGGACTTTTAAACTTCGTCGTTCCTGCTGGGCTTCATCCTTTCGTCGTCGTTCTGCTGCCTGTATCGCGTTGTGTCGGTCTTTCTCTCGCTTGGCTAGTGCGATTACGGTTCCACACTCTGCACTGCACCAGGTTTGATTCTGGAATGCTGGATGAAACCATTCCCGGCAATCAGGATTCTTACACCGTTTTCTCGGCTTCCTCATCGTGCATTACTCCGTTCGGATCGGTTTCTACATACGCATCGCTGGCGCACTCGTTACATGCGTAAACTTCGCCAGGCTTCAGCTGCTTTGTACACGCTGCGCAATATCCTGCGGCTGCGTTGCTCGTTCGCTCGTATAGCGTCTTTTCTACCTGAGTCATCATTGAAATATCCGTTGCTGATAAATGGTGCTCGCCCGCGGCTCAGTACGTGACTCTGGCAATAGCGCGGCCACAACCCAAAATTTAGGATCTGCGCTTAATGTCTTCTGAGTGGGTACGTTGCGGAAGGTGTAGCGTTGGATTAGTTCGTTGGCTTCTTCAGTGGTTACATCGTTGTGATAGAACCATGTTCGCTTCATGTCATGCAGCTCTCCCGCCAGCGGACTGTGACTTAATCGCGACGCCCGGATGCAGCTCAACACTCTGGAGGCATTGATTGCCCCACGTATCCCAGCCAGGCGATGTCTCACGAGCGAATAACTCAATTCGCGGCACGTCTCCGTAAAGCTGCTCCAGCTTTTTTCGGGCATCCCAGGGCTTGCTGCTGTGCTCACCGAGCGGGGAGTAGATAACCTGCTTCACAGAAGCGGATAAGCGTTCAAGCCCGGTGCCACGCACTGCTATCAGTAAATCTTCCGTGTTGGCGCGGGTGTAATTGCCGCCGTTCATCCGGGTTTGCCTATTGAGCAGATCGAGGAAGTCGTAGAAGTCCTGCACTTCGCCAGCCTCAAGAGCCTTATTGATGTGCTGCTCTGCCAGTTGGTTTAGCTTTACCCAGGTGAAACCTTTCATGGTGCGAACCTTGAAGCCCCACGCCTCAGCCAGCTTAATAGCTTCCTCGCTGTGCGTTCCGGTGTACCACATGGCGAGCACTGAGTTTTCATCTGCCAAATCCCACACAGGGAGTCGCATCAGGTCGGTGATAGTCATGGTGCTGTAGTGATCTTCTGCTGCACCATTGCTACTTGTGTTGCTGTATTGCCAAGGCGGATCAGCGTAGATAAGTTTGAATTTGTTCATGTATAGCGCCCTTCAGTGAATTTAATCCCCTGCCCGACCGCCCACGCCGTCACATATTCGATAAGGCTCGCCATACGGCTTACGCTCATCTCTGCGCTGCTTTCACGGATGTTAACGAACTCACCCTCAATGCCTGGGACAATCTCCGCCTGTTGCTTTGTAGCGACCGCATGCCCGCTTATGAGCAATACTTTCCACTGTTCCGGCTTGAGTTTCTTTCCGCACCACTCAGCTTGGCGAGCGATGTCACCAAGCAGCGCGTGAAAGAGCGCATTCTGGTCAAGGTTACGTTTGTAGTCGGAGATGCGGATTGTTACGGGGCGGTCTTTGTCTGTGAGTAGGGATTGGATAATGCTTATTGCGTTCTGCCTGACTCGTTCGTCACGAAGCATCAGCGTTTGTTTCATCGCTATCTCCTTTAACGGTTATCCCTGCAATCAACGGCGTCCATCCTTCAGCTTTTGCGCTGTGATGCATTTCTTCTTCTCCACCTACAAAGTCATCCGGGCTGACGGCGCTGTTGTGGAATGTCATGTAGGCTAAAACATCTCCAGAATGCCTACTTGCATGCCACGCTTCCCATAGTTGAGTGTGTTGAAGATGCATGTATCCATCGCCATCTCTTTCACAAAATCCAATCAGTTTGCTCAATGGTCGTCTGTTAACCCACCTCTCGAACTGCTCACGCGATGTTGTCATGATGATGTCTCCAGTAGTCGTTAATAAATTTCTGTTGCAGCAGCCTTTCCAGCTTCAGTAATGGCCCAAGACGTGCCCATGACGTCCTTGCACAGCCCTTTCTTTTCCAGCGCCCTCATCACTGATGTTGGCGGCCTGTCGACCTGTACTGATAGCCATTTACCTGCCGTATAATTGTCTGCCTTCCACAGCTCAAGCAGCCAATGCTTTTGGCTAGCGGTTAGGCTCATGATGTCTCCAGTTGTGCGCGGGCCAGCCAGCCTTGCCAACATGCTTTTGCGTATGGGTAGCCGTCATAAATACCTTCCTCTCCACGAAGCGCGGCAACATCTTCGATTGTCCTGCTCTTGGCCCACGCGCCTGCTTCGTGCCATGTTGACAAGTACCACCGTTCAAACTTCGCCCGCTCTTCATCAACCTTTAGCGTTTCGTTCTTCACTCTTTATCTCCTTGATTTCTTCACGCGTCGCCAATCGGTGGTTACCCATCGGGCCGCGGATGGTGATCGGCTTATTCTTCTTAAGTTGGGATGCCGAGCGTTCCCCGCCTTTTCGCTCTTTATTTCCGTTCCATGAGTATGTGAACCATTTTTCTTCCTTGTTCACTTCGATAATGCTGACCTGGTACACGCTCACCGTCTTAATGGTCGTGTTACCCATATTGTGCTTACTTACTGACCAGACGGTCATTCCTGGTTCCATTTTTTCTATTTTCATAAATCCTCCATAAAAAAGGCCCGCTATGTGCGAGCCTGTTATTCGATTGCCGTTAATGTTTGAGTGGTCATAGATTATTCCGATTTATTTTGTGCCCAGGCGCATAAGCACGTTCACGGTCTACACTTATTCGCCAGCCGTCGCTCCTGGCCTCCTTTGCCACCTGCGCCCAGGAGTTACCCACATACTCGCCGGATTCTGGTGCCTGAAACGGCCTGCAGTTACATTGCTCGCAGTCACAATATAAATGCGCCGTGTAATTAGCTGCTATCACGTCCGCACCTCTCGCAGTAGCTTGTTGAGCTTGTACCCAGGCCAGTTCTGGCGGCACTCGTCGAATATCTCGTTGCCAACATGCGATGTGACGAACTTCATCGTGCCGATTTTGTCGTTTTGCTTCTCTACGTATCGACCCTCCGGCGCTGGAGGTATGCAACCCTCAACGACTGAATACAGATAGCTCCCACGGCGACCAGTTCGCTTGAGCTTTCCACGACCACATAATGCTGACACCGGCCCGGTTATGCTGGTTGTCGGTAAATCCATGGCTTTAGCTATCTGCAGCATTTGAGAATCAGGGTTATCGTGTACAAATATCCAAATCCGGTATGGCAGGGTTTGTCCTGTGAGTTTGCGAGTCATGTGCTTGCTCCCTTTCTCATGCCGAAACGCGCACGTATTTCAGCTATTTTATCCAGGCCCTTCTCGTTACTTACCGGGATATGAAGCTTTGGAATCTGGACTACAGGTGCAGGGATTGCTTCGCCGGCTTCGATGCGGCGAGACATGTTTTTTAGCTCTATACCGCATCGCTTCCTGAGTTCTGCCTCTGTGAGGTTTTGAGAGCGCATCTGGTTGTACAGTGCGGTGACCATCCAGAAGCAAGCGGGCGACTCCCATGGATAGGCCTCGGCTGAACTGTGATAACCACGATCGCGACTGTATTTCATGACCATGCGATAGAGCTGATCATCATCAGGCAGTCCCGCAGCCCGGATTTCACCTTGCTTGCACCATGCGATAAATTGCCCCGGCGACGGTAGAAATGGCGTCTCCTGCTGCCGAGCGATGCGCATCCCGGCGTCAACCTGCGCCATGCTGTGGATGCCATTCTCTGCAAACGCCATCACCCATTGCTTGCGCAGTTCGTTCAGATCGGACTGGTCTTTGATGCTTGCCATCATGGCCGGAAATGCGGCTCTGAGCTGGAGGAATAATTTGTTAAAGACCTGAGCCGCCTGTTCCGGCACCGCTTGCTTAGGCTTCTCGGCTGCGTACATCTGCTGAAGTGATTTTCCATCACGGTTCTGAATGGCTGTGACGATATTTCTCATATCGATACCCCGTTTATCCAGTCTGTGTTGTTAAAGTCGAGCGCGGAGCCGCTCCCTCCAGGCTTGGCCTTATCTCGCTTGATAGTCAGCTGCGTCCACTTTTCACGAAGCTTGGCAGGACACAGAACGTTGCCACACCAGAAGCTATCCTGGCTTGCCCATCGAAACAGGCTGCACATGTCGCGATGGTCGCGACCGTCTTTCTCTCGCATCAACCTGATGTCATTTGCCCACCCGGCTAAAGATGGCTTTTTAGCAGACGGGTCGATAGACCTGACCACATCGAACATCCATTCGGCTGCGCGAAGATCGTCAGCAGTTCCCCACTTATCACCCTTCGGTGTTTGAATGGCTGCTTCAGGTCTTAATGGCTTTTCTTTCTGAACTACAGGAAGGGCATTTTCTGGACGAGTATTAAATACGTTAGTATTTAATATATTATTGTTTATGGACATCCGTTGGACATCCGTTGGACAAACATCGCTGCAACCCGCGCCACTACTGGTGTTAGCGTTGGACATCCGTTGGACATCCGTTGGACAAAATTGTGACTGGAAATCATCGTATTTCACGATTGAAATCACACTGAACTTGCGGCCTTTTGAGCTAATTTCTAGCATCCCTTTGGCTTCGAAAGTCCTCAGCAAGCTCTTTACTTTGTTGTCGGGGATGAACGTCTCACTGACCAGCGTCGGCCTACCTGTAATCATCTGCCCCCTCTTCACTTCAATCTGCCCGATGTCCGTTTCTACGACCTCACTGGAGTGGTTGGCTTTCAGGATCAGGTGAAGCCATAGATGAACAGCCTGAGAGTCCTTGTATAGCTTGCTGTCCATGAATTGTCTGTGGATCAAGGCAAACCCCTTACCGGGCGTTACCGGTTCGTGGCTGCCCGGCTCAGGGCCGGGAAACCTGATTACTTTTGCTGTATTCATGACTCTTCCCACCCTGCTTTCTTCATAAACTCGCGATACTCAGCCAGGATTTCTTCAGCTGGTTGCGGGATTAAAACTTCAGCATCTGCATCAGCTATTGTCTGGATAAACGCCATGGCCTTTGCTGTACTGAACTTCGGCATCGCCGCGTTGCGGGTCAGCTTCTTTTTGCCGGCCGCTTTCACTTCCGTCATCTTTTCGGCGGCGAAAGTTGAGGCTTCTGGCCCATGCTCACGCTGCAACGCAACGGCTGTTGTAGGCGATACTTCACCGGTGCGCACCATCTCGATAAGTCCATCGCCGCAGGCAAGCAGCTGGAGATGGTGGTCAACATCAGCAACTGAACGCTTAACCTTGCGAGCAATCTCCGCTACCTCCCATCCCTGGTTGCTCAGGCGCTGATAAGCTGCTGCACGTTCAAGTGCGGTCAGCGGCTTCCCCTGTGAGCTGGTAACCATGAAAGCAATGCGATCGGCGTCGGAGCCTATAAAATCTTTGCACTCCAGGCGAGCCACTTCATGCCCGGCCTCGGTAGCCAGTCTTGCGCCGTAGTAGCGGTGGTGGCCATCTATAATCTTGACGCCCTTATCCGTTACCTGAACAGCCAGCGGCGGCACGAACTCACCGGCAATGAATGCATCCCGGAACTCTTCAACGTGTGCCTGGTCGATTTCACGGACGTTAAAGCCAGGCTCAACGTAGATTTCATTCAGTGGCACGAGGAAGGTTTTGCGAGTGGTTGTATCGGTGCCGTTCTTGTCTTTGTACTTGTAAAGCAGTGAGAGAGAACTCATAATTACTCCTGTATGTTGATCCAGTTAAACTTCATACATCAGGCCTCAATCGTTCCCGCGATTGGGGCTTTTTCTTTTGTGAGCAGTTCAGCAACTTGCCTCGCCAGTCTCGCCATTTCCTCGTCGACAACGCCCCACTCCAGCACAGCCAGGAGCATAGAGAACTTCGGAATCCAGTCTCGCTTCCACCGGCTAATCTGAGCTTTATCAACACCAACAGCTGCCGCCGTTTTCTCTGTGCCAATCAGTGCAATCTTGTTGAGTAATGCGCTCTCAATGCGTAGCGCTTCATTGCGTTTGTTTGCATGTTCCATTTCGTATGATTTCCATAGTTAAATTAAGTACGTGGCGAACCCGTAGCAGGTGCCACTTAGATTTGTAGTCTTTTGGATTACTGCCCTTCTTCAGGGCGAGATGTGTAAAGAGCGGTGATTTTTATGCGGCTAAGAGATTTTTACGACTTAGATTGAGCATTTCTTTTGCGTGATAACGGCCGCCAGAGATAAGCTCAATTTTTTCTGCGTAATTGGTTTTTCCAAAAAATTCGGTCTTGGGGAGAAATCCGTTTTTCAGCCATTTATAAACGGCCCTTTCACTCACTCCGCAAGCTTTGGCTACTTCTGGAATACCAACCCCTTTGATTGGTTCGTCTAGAGTTTGCATCGGCCATCCTTATTCGTACTTTCAGTACACATTATGTTTGAACTGAAAGTTTTTGCAAGTGGTTTACTATCGAACTCATGGTACAAAATGAAAAAGTGCGTGTGGAATTTTCCCAGCGGCTAGCGCAGGCCTGTAAAGATGCTGGACTTGATGAGCATGGCAGAGGCATGGAATTAGCCCGTGCTCTTGGTGTTTCCTCAAAAGCAGTGAGCAAGTGGCTTAATGCTGAAGCGCTTCCAAGGCAGGAAAAGATCAATCAGCTAGCAAAATTTTTACGTGTAGATGTGGTCTGGTTGCAGCATGGAATAAATTCAGTACCTGAAAATTCTAATGTAAAATATGTTGGAGAATACAAGCCAGGCAAGCGTTACCCCGTCTTGAGTAGCGTACAGGCTGGTTCGTGGTCCGAGGCGTGCGAACCATACACACTAAAAGACATCGATCTTTGGCTAGAATCTGACGCACATATTCAAGGCGATGCGTTCTGGCTGGAAGTCGAGGGTGACTCGATGACGGCTCCAGTTGGTCTGAGCGTGCCAGAGGGTACATTCGTTCTGTTCGATACGGGCAGAGAGCCAGTAAATGGCAGCTTGGTGATAGCTAAGCTTTCCGACTCCAACGAAGCGACGTTTAAGAAGCTGATCATTGATGGCGGCCAGAAGTATTTGAAAGGTTTGAATCCTGCATGGCCTTTGGTTCCGGTCAATGGAAACTGCAAGACTATTGGCGTGGCTGTTGAGACTAAGTTAAGGCTGGTTTAACCATTACATGGGATTCTAAATTAAATGGAGATAGTATTTGGATGCATTGCCTTGTTGATCATTGCTGGCATTGGCATCTGGCATACAAATTCTGTGCAGAATGCAGCGGCTGATCCGAGTGATGACTCAGTTGTTATGCTCTCAGAATTGCAACGACTCTCGAATCTTCCTGACGGTGGTAAATTTGTAGTTAGCATCTTTAGGCAGAGTGGAAACCTTCAACAAGATGAAAAATTCTACAGTTCATCATCTGCTGCTATTAAAGCGGTGTGCGCTACATTCGCTCGTGCGAAAATTGACTTCGTCGTGATCGATAGAAGCGACGCATACCAACTCAATTTTAGAAGGCCGTGGCATAGCCACAGAGGTAAATCCGAAGGAAAAAAGGTTGGACGCGCAAGCATACGTATAGTGAACTGAGGATATTCTCAAGTAAAAGGGATATGAACATGATTAAAGAAAGAATTTCATACGTCATCCCCATAGCCATGGATGACAATAAATCAGGTACTCCAGTTCTGATTTATGAAATGAAAAAAGACAGCCAACACATTGATCTTTCATTTGGAGTTTATTTTATTGGCTTAAAGTCTGGGAAGAAGTACTCGTTCGGAATTGAAGTGTTTAATGAAAATGAATCCCCAATACCTATCGATACGAAAGAACACCATAACCATCTGTTTTTCTCCGTTGACGAATCTTTCGATGGAGAGACCATCGTATCTGCATCCATGAAACAAATATTTCACAAAGTGAGAATTAAAAGTTCAGGGATATTTGAGGTTAGAGCCTCACTGGTCAATCCAGAAAGCAAAGAATTATTAGATATAAAAAGCGCGTATTTTGATATCAAGCCAGAAGGGATTGTTCGCAATGAGTTCAGATAACACTGTAACTAAGCTTAGGCCAAATCAAGATGTGTCTCGCCTTGATAGACAGGAATTTGACTATAATGCATACTCAAAGCATGGCGGTGGAAATGGCGGAGGAGAGAATATGCTTGAGCGAGTAAAAAAGCTTGAAGACCAAATGGCTTCTCTCGTTACTGACGTGGCTATAATTAAGTCGAACTACGCCACCAAAGCCGATTTACATGAAGAGCTTGGTAAGCAAACCAAGTGGATAGCCGTAACAATCATTGGAACCGTTAGCGTAGCCATGGCTGTCGCCAAACTCCTTTTCTAACCCGGCCGCCATGTCGGGTTTTTATTGTCCTATGAACGCCAGCCTTCCGCATCCATTTTCGCTTCCAGTTCAGCCACTCGTTCAAGATTCTTCTGCTTCTTCATGATCGTTATCAATTGACGGTATCCATGATGTGCTGGGGTGTAGAACTCAACGCCGTTAAAATCTCTTTCCCATTTTCCACGCAAAGCTGGTAATGCTATTTCAGCCAAGGCCACTTGCTGCTCGCATAGATGAATAGCTATCTTCAGATTGTTACCCTTCGAACGCAGCTTATAGTGCTTCTTTATTTGCTCTTGAAGCTTAAAGTGCACATCGACAACCTGATCTGCACTCAACCATCTAAGTCCATCCACCCACTCTTTTATGTCCATAACCCCTCCTTTCATTCTCTACAAAACCCTAACACATAGGCCCAGAGATGGCATTTACAAAAATAAATAACCTTTAAATTCATATGTTAAACGAAAAGTACGAGATTACTAACGAAAGTCCGTACTTATGGTTCTTGATTAACTCGAACTATTGGTTCAATATAACCCCATCAGCAGGACGCACTACCCGGCAAGATGCCGATGCTCATTAACAGATGGCGCTGAAAAAGCGCAAATACACCAAAGCAGTATGTTTTGGGGTGTGGTGAATACTCAGCGGCTCGACGCGGCGGAGAGTCGGCTACCAGCCATTGGCAGGGATAGCGGGAGATAAGCACCCGCCACCATACCACCAAAACACACTGACAGGAGGATGTATGAACGCACAAGAACGCCGCCGCGAACGTCGCGCAGCTAAAACCGCTGAATGGAAGGCTGCCAATCCCCTGTTAGTGGGCATTGCAGCCAAACCGGAACGCCAGGTGTTAACGCTTAGCCGCAAGGTTGACCGTGTGCAGAAAGCCGTTGAGCCAATTGCTAACGAAGTGATAACGCAGTTGGTTAAGGCAACAGAGTTGCACGAAGCAATTCGCGGGCAGATGGATAAGAGAAATCAGCGCGTTTGGCACAAGAAGCCGGGTGATTACGGCGTTACTTGCCACGGTCGCCAGAAGATGCGCGGCAAGAGCATTCCATTAATTTGAGCAGCGAGGTGAGTATGAGTTTCAAGAAAGGCGATTGGGTAACCTGGTCCAGCCAGGCGGCAGGCAGCTGGAAAACTAAAGTCGGCATTATCAAACATGTTCATATGAAAAATGGGGTTCCCATTCGTTATGACGTACAGGTTCCGCCGAAAGAAGGCTCGAAGGCCAAACCAAAAATGTACTACCCACAATTATCGGCGCTAAAGCCGTATGACAAGGCTGCCTGAGGCGGCCTTTTTTATTGCTAGCGGCAGTGATTAAAGAGGTGATGTATGCCACTCAACCGCACGGTAAATGAGTCGGTCGGCTGGGGTGTTGACGCCATCGAGAACAAGGTTCTGTTTTGCAATGACTGCCGTGCTGTTTTCTACAAGACGCAGGACGGCGCGAAAATAGTTCAGGCGAAGCGGATATTCAGCAAGAAGCATAAGTGCAGACTGGAGGAATGATGAGTGAGTTTAAAGGAACACCTGGGCCATGGTCAGAAGATAAGTACGGCCAGTGCATAGACAGCAAAGGTGAAAGCGTTAAGTTCAGTGGACTGACGCTGGCTGGCAGAGCGAAGGATGAATATCTGGCAAATGACAAGCTGGTAATTGCAGCACCTGATTTGCTGGGCGCGCTTCAAGAGATTGTATTTCTCTATGAACACGATGAGGGCTGCCGCGAGCTAACTGAATATAAACGAGCTAAGGCCGCTATCAGCAAGGCTACAGGAGGATGCAATGAAGCCTAAAGAAAACATATCACGCAAGGAGGTGGCCTTCGGCCCGGAGAAAATGACGGACTACCTTCCCCCTGCTCATAAGATACCGAAGGAATTTTTCAGTGATAGCAATAAGTGGTCGCGATACATACAGGGCTGGTTCTATGGAGGCTTGAAGGAGTCGCCTATCGCAAAAGATGGTGTGAACTTCAAAGATGCTGCAGCACACATAAGTGTGATCCTCGCCAGCTTTGAGCCAAAACATGAACACAAGATAGCCGGTTGCGCATACCTTGCATCACAATGGTTCAAGGATGAAATGCTCAGCAAGGCTACAGGAGAATAGATATGGAGTGGATTAAGTGCAGTGATGAAATGCCGAAGGATACACAGATGGTGCTGGCATTTAGCTTGGGTGAAATCGTAGCTGCATACTGGAACTATGTGATGTGCCCCATTGAGTACAAGAAATACAGAGCGTTCACATATTTATCCGGATGCATTCTGGAGCACGTTACACACTGGATGCCACTGCCTCCACCGCCCGCAGACTAACTTCCGCATCAGCTTTCAATGAGAGCTGATTCCGAACCCTCGTTGTCCCTATTGCCCGGCATAAACGTCGGGCATTTTTTTAACTGGAGAAAAGTATGGAAATTACAGACATAACAGTAAATCCAGACAACTACGCAGATTTTAACCTTCCGACAAGCTCCGTGGATTTTGGGTGCGCGACGGTGAGCGCGTGGATTGTGAATGGGAAAGCTCTTGATGCTTGCCTTGATGCACATATGAGCCTTAATTCTTTCATTGATGAAAAAACCCATCACCAAGATGCTGGCGGTAAGTATGCAAACTGGCTAAGCAGTATGGGGTTTGAATATCAGTCTGATGAAGGGTGGTGGAGCGACGTTGCTGTAATACCAGAGAACATCGAAACCTTTGTTAAATGGTCAAATGATGGCGATTACAAAAATATTGTTGATGCAGCCATCCATCGTTACGGACGCAAGAAATTCAACCATGAGATTTCGTTAGTAAGTGACTTTGTCGAAGTATTCCGATAGCCGCCTAGTGCGGCTTTTTTATTGCGTTCATCCCTGAGCGTCAGCGCTGATGAATGAACACAACCCCAACCAAAGGAGCATTACCCATGCCAGCATATGCTTGCGCAGGGGCGGCATCGGTTCGCCCTTTTAACGCCATCAAATCCATTGAGTTTGCCCGCGGCAATGTATTAACCAGCGCAGACTTCCGCCAGCCAGATTTAAGAACGCAACTTCAGAGATTGTTCGATCGCCTGGTCGCTTTTCTCTGCCAGCCGGGGCAACCATGATCCAGCAACCAGCACCAAAAATGCCAGAGCCTGAATTTCTGGAGCGAATGTTTGAAATGTTAGGCGGCAAGAAACCAGAGCCGCAGAAGGAGTCAGCATGAGACTTACTACAGCAGATAAGCAGGAAATTAAGACCATCATCGCCAGCCTCGACGAGCGCGACAATGAGCGAATTTACGAAGAAGTTGAGCGCCTCGCTAAAGCATCAAACCAAATCACTTCCCTACTCCGCAAATTCAACGCTGACGAGCACACAGACGACGCAATGACGTATCTGGAAGGTGATGACGTAGCGTATCAGGAGAAGGTCGCAGAATGGTTCTGGGACGCTTTAACGGAGCGGGTTAAAGCTGAGTACGCATTCGGCATTTTCAAGGCAAAGCATGAGCACAGGGAGGCGGCATAATGGCTAGTCAGTTAGTCCAGCGGGTTTACGACATAGTTAACCCACTCAAAGCAGAGTTCGAGCAAGTTTGCTCCGAGCCATCGCTTAACTTCAAACGTGAATCTGAATTCGCAATGCAAATTTTCGCGAGCAATGACTATCTGGCTGGGGTTGCGGCAAACAACACGGTGTCAACCCGCAGCGCCATCATGAACGTCGCAGCAATCGGCGTGACGCTGAACCCAGCGCAAAAACTCGCTTATTTGGTGCCACGTAAAGGTGCTATCTGCCTAGACATTAGCTACATGGGCCTTATGCATATTGCCCAGCAGTCAGGAGCTATAAAGTGGTGCCAATCGGATATCGTCAGGAAGAACGATAAATTCAAGCTTGTCGGTATCGACAAAGCGCCCGCGCACGAATACAGCGTGTTCGACACCATTGAGCAGCGCGGCGATATTGTCGGTGCTTACACAGTAATCAAGACCGATGACGGCGACTACCTGACACACACCATGCGGGCAGAAGACATCTTCGCTATTCGTGACCGCTCGGAAGCATGGAAAGCATATAAGACCAAAGGGAAATCCTGTCCGTGGTTAACAGACGAAGAGCAAATGATACTCAAGACGGTAGTCAAGCAAGCCGCCAAATACTGGCCTCGCCGTGAGCGTCTGGATGCCGCCATTGACTACGTGAACACGGAAAGTGGAGAAGGCATAAACTTCAATCAGGAACGCCAGCCAGAGCGCGATATATCCCCCGCTTCTAATGAAACGCTGCAGACCATATCTGACCTCCTCATTCAGTTAAATAAAACATGGGAAGCAGATTTGCTGCCGCTCTGCTCTCAACTGTTCCGCAGACAAATACCCGCAGCAACAGAACTTACGGAAGTTGAAGCGGTTAAGGCTCTCGACTTCCTACGCAAAAAGGCGGCCGCATGACTGGAAAAACTATTGAGGATACTTGCAAATGCTGCCCTGACAAATTTTTGGCTCGGGCTGCTGACAGAAAAAGAGGATGGGCTCAGTTTTGCAGTAAATCATGCGCGGCATTCTGGAAGCAGTACGGTCGTCGCCGCGGGCATCAGTCTTTGGAAATGCGGGAGTCCGCTATTCATAGAAATAGCATTGAGCGCCTCCAAAGAGAGGCCAAGGTTAGTGGAAGTTATGCCCCACGTGACTTCGTATATGTCGGTGGCTTTGGCTCATGGGACGACCACAAGGACTGTTAACATGACACCTGAAATCATTCTGAAGCGCACCGGGATTGATGTGCTTCACGTCGAGCAAGGAAGCGATGACTGGTTGCGCTTAAGGCTCGGAGTTATTACAGCGTCCGAAGTGTCGAATGTTATCGCAAAGGCACGGAGCGGCACCAAGTGGACAGATATGAAAATGTCCTACTTCCACACCCTGCTCGCGGAAGTATGCACCGGCGTAGCGCCGGAGGTTAACGCCAAGGCGCTAGCATGGGGCAAACAAAACGAAGATTCAGCACGGACGCTGTTTGAGTTCACAACGGATGTGCAAGTTACCGAAGCCCCTATCCTTTTTAAAGACGAAACCCTCCGCACCGCATGCTCACCAGATGGCCTATGCAGCAATGGATTCGGCCTTGAGCTTAAGTGCCCGTTCACCTCTCGTGACTTCATGAAGTTCAGACTCGGCGGCTTCGATGCTATCAAGTCCGCTTACATGGCGCAGGTTCAATACAGCATGTGGGTAACGGGGAAAGAAGCCTGGTTCTTCGCGAACTACGACCCACGCATGAAACGTGAAGGCATTCACCATGTGGTTGTTGAACGGGATGAAAAGTACATGGCCGACTTCGACGAAATGGTTCCGGAATTCATCTGCAAGATGGATGAAGCGCTGTCTGAAATTGGCTTCACCTTCGGTGAGCAATGGCGGTGAGAAATGAACAACGCACACGACAACATCCGGTGCGGGACTACCGTATTGCGCTATTACAGCGCATACAGCGGCTGGATGCTGCCAGATAAGACCTTCACAAGAAACCCTCTCAAAGCACAGCGAATCGCAGAAGAAACCGAGGCAGCAAAGGAAAAGCACAAACAGGAGTGGGAGCTGTACGAATTACAGCTGCTCAAAGAGCGCAACCCCAACTGGAACATCATCACCATCGCCCGCCGCCTCGACCGAACCAACTCAGACGTTAAGAACATGCTTAACGCCATCTCAGCGAGTAAATAGCCATGCGAAACGGAATATACAACCCGGATCTAACTCCGGGCGACATCATCGCTCGCCCTAAATTCAGACAGCAGAACATGCCGAGTGAAGCAGAGCTGAAAGCGCGGCACAGCTTCCCCGGCCCGGACGATAACCGGCACATCGACAAGTTCATTAAAGCTACGAAGCACTGAACATGGACGCAGCAGAGCAAAACGCTATCAGAGCGACCGCTCGTCAATGCTGGGCAGAGTTGCAGGAAGCGTGGGCAAAGGAGAAAGCTCAAACATGCAAGCAAAGGGACGTCATAAACCGGCGCATCCTGCTCAGCTACGCGAAGCGCATCAACCCACGATTCACCCTACCCCAACTCCTGTACCACATTGGCGTCCACAACGGGACACTCAAGGAGAGGTAATGCCAAGACAACCCATGCCGGTTATCGGCACACACAAAGAAACCGGAGATACGGTCTATTTCCGGTCAGCCTATTACGCGCCTGGATTTAAACGTGCAGGCATCAAAGAAGCTATCAGTGGTCGCGCTAAATCACATCGTGGTTTTACGTGGCGATATGCAACCAAATTAGAGCGCGACAAGTTCGCTCAGCACTGAGGAAAGGACAATGAAAGAAGGACTAACAATTGGTCAACTTGCTGAAATTAACGCAGAGCTGAACGTAAAGGTTTCCGCACTACTGAAAGAGCGTGACGCGCTGGTCGCTGAGAATGCAGCGCTGAAGGTTTCAGAAAAGGAACTTGATGATGCCTGTCAGGACATGTGCGATGGGGAATGGGAAAGCATTTTCACAGAAACCCCGGCCACAGACGCAGCGCTGGCAGATATCGAAGCGCGTGGCGTGGAGAAGTTCATTAGCCGTATTGAGTGGATTGTCAGGAATGAGTGCAATCCTGGTGTCACTGAAAGGCTTCTAGTTAGTCTGTCTGAATTTGCAGCAGAAAACAAAAAGGAAGGAAGTCATGCTGCATGAAAATAACCCATTAATGCTTTTTCATGCCGACTGCTTCGATGTATTTCCGCTGATTGATGACAGCAGCGTTGACATGGTATGTGCTGATATTCCTTACGGCACAACGCAGTGCCGATGGGATTCGGTACTCGACCTACAGTTAATGTGGCGCGAGCTTTATCGCATTGCTAAGCCATCTGCGGCCATCGTGCTGTTTTCGGCGCAGCCGTTCACCGGCGTTCTTGTCAGTAGCAACCTTGCCGATTGGCGCACAGAATGGATTTGGGAGAAAGGTAACGCAACCGGATTCCTTAATGCCAAAAAACAGCCGCTGCGAGCACACGAAAACATCCAGGTATTTTACCGGCAGCAGCCGACCTACAACCCACAAAAGACCACCGGGCATGAGCGCAAGACCAGCCAGCGCAAAAGCGTTAACTCTGAGTGTTACGGCAAAGCGCATGAACTGACCGAATACGACAGCACAGAACGTTATCCTCGAACCGTGCAGTTTTTCTCGAGCGATAAGCAGCGCAGCACCTGGCACCCAACACAGAAGCCCCTGGCGTTGGTTCGTTATCTCATCGAGACGTACAGTAATCCGGGCGAAACCGTTCTGGATTTCACAATGGGAAGCGGTACTGCGGGGGTCGCCTGCCAGCAAACTGGCCGAAACTTCATTGGAATAGAAAAAGATGCTGATATTTACCACGTCGCCTGTTCCCGCCTGGGAATTGAAACAAAGGAGTCCGCAGCATGACTAACATAAGAGCCGCAAATGCACCTCTTAACCACGAAAATGGCACTTTAGAGGTGCAGATGAAGCCGTTAAGTGAGCGAGAGTATTTTGTGCTTAGCGTCGGACACACTCAGCGAAGTAACCCGTACATCATGCTGTGGGCGGAAAATAACTCTGGTTACCGTGGGCGCATTGAAACGGCTGGCCGCTATCCGGAAAGCCTCATCAAATCGAAACTTGCTTACTACAACTGCGGCTGTAACAACGTAGCGGTACCGTGTGATGTACTGGAGCCACTGGCATTCCCCGTTAAGCCTGGCTTCTTTGATGATGATAACGGGCGCTGGCTTCGTAATAACGCCGAAACATGGAGGTTAGCACTGGCTAATGTGATTGCTGAACCGAAGTATAAACCGGAGCCGGAATACCGCGGCGCTCCACGCAAAAAGGAGGCAAGCCATGGATAAGGGAATCGAAGGGATTATTGCTGATATTCGCCTGAAGCACGGGCAGAACGATAAATACGCTCCGATCCTTACATGGGATGAGTTGAGCGCACTGATAGCGGCGCTGGAACAGGCGCAAAAGCGTGTTGATGAACTTGAAGCTCGCGGGGATGAGCTTTTACGCCAGGCAAGGTTATTTAGAGAGGCTCATGATTCTGCATCTGAGATTATCAGCAGGATGGAACGCAATAAACCAGTCGCAACACTACCAACTACGCGACTTTGGGCGGGGAAAGTTGCGTGCTTCGAAGAAGGCGATGTCATAACAATGCTGAGAGTTGCCGGTGTCAATATTTCTGACGGGAAACTATCCATTAGTGGTCATGAGGCTCGCCCGCCATGCGTGAAGCTGCCCACTCCTGGCTGTACATATGCCGACCACAGCTACCCTGCTTATTCTGAAAAACAGGTTCGGTCAATACTGGCGGGAATCGGCGTGATTGTGGATGAGGGTGAATTAGATGGCTAACCTTCAGCTCGCCGTCAATGGCGAATACTTCGACGCAATGAAGCGCGGTGAAAAGACCGAAGAGTACCGGCTGGTTACGCCGTTCTGGTCAACGAGGATTATCGACAGGGACTATGACCGCCTAATCATCACTAAAGGCTATCCGCGCAAGGACGATGACGATCGGCGCATTGACGTCCCGTACGCTGGCTACGAAATCAAAACAATCACGCATCCGCACTTCGGCCCAGAAACCGTTAACGTTTTCGCTATTAAGGTGACGCTATGAGCAATATTAGCAATGAGCGGCTGGAAGAGATGGCCGCAGAAGACATTGGCAGCGATGTTGATTTCGAAAGTTCCGTTATGGCCCGCGAACTCCTGGAATACCGGAACGCCAGCAGGGAGCCGGTTGTGTGGATGAACCGCTTTACGGGCCGTACGTTTGAGCTCGAGCAGCAGCCGGGTGCAGATAAGGAGCCGGATATTTATATTCCGCTCTACGCCGCACCGCAGCCGGTTGATGGAACAATCGAAATGCTGGCAAAGGTGTTAGCGAATGCACCGCTCGCACCGAGCGACAGTCAGGGGAAGAAACGCAGTTAACCAACCTATTCCAACGACCTCGCCACGGCGGGGTTTTTTATTGCCTGGAGGAAAGCATGCAACATCACCTGCAACCAGACTCACTTGTTGATTTGAAATTCATCATGGCAGATACTGGATTCGGCAAGACATTCATTTATGACCGCATCAAAGACGGAACCCTACCCAAAAGTAAACTCATTCACGGCCGCGCCCGCTGGCTATATAGTGAACATTGCGAATTCAAGCAAAAGCTTTTAAGTCGCCTCGATGGGTAAAATAGCGGGTAAAATAAAATCCACTAAAACTAATTTCCTTTCAATTCAGCCCCCTGCAAACTTGAATCGATGTATGCAGGGGACGCCATCTACTTCGCTTTTCTCTCCTCATTCTTAATCAACATATAGCTGTTCGACAGCTGTCGAAGCTGAAGATCCGTCTGGCTCAGTAGCCCCTGCGGCAGCGGGCCGTCGGGCGCGATTTCCTGTAGCTGCCTGATGAGTTCCTCGGTCGGAACGCTGGCGTTGAGAGATTGCGATATCGAATACACCGCCGTTTTAAGCTCGCTGACCGTTATATACTTCCCCTTCTTTTCATCAAGCTGGTTAAGCCTGTTCTGAAGCTGGGCGAGCTTTTCGACGCCCTGCTGCCAGCCGACCATGCGGGCATCGGGCAGCGAATTTGCCATCATGAAAGTCTGCCAGCGGCTCTGCGCATTTTTCGCCAGTGCCGAGTGTGGATAGAGAGACTGCGTTTGCGCCACCAGCCGGCTTGCGTACTCCAGCGGCCAGTACGGCGGCAGTTTGCCAAGCTCGTCCAGACGCGCGTTCAGATTTGACGCGTACCGGTCGCTGTCCTGCAGCCAGGCGGGGTTATCCAGACGAAGCCGTGCAGCGTCGGCAGCCGATAAAGCCGAGGGCAAATCGGCGACTGAAGCCATCACGGTGGCTTCTTCAGGGTGGCTTAACCATTCGGGAATCACCTTAAAGCCGAGCACGCCTATCACCGCTGCGGTTAGCACACCGCCGATAAATGCTTTCACAGCCGAGCCCCGGCTGGGCTTTTCATCCTTTATTTCCACATCTACCGCCGGGCCTGACTGCACTACGTATACCCACCTCGCGCCCTCCTGCTCGGCCTCAACTTTCACGGCGTCGGCGGGCAACACAACGGCGTGCGCCTCGTCGGCGGGAAGATCGCTGTTTTCAAGCTTAACGGCGGCGTTCTGCACCATTTTACGTAGCACATCAATCCCGGCAGCCGTCCGCAGCTCTTGCCGCTGCAAAGCCTCGCCGGTTGAAACCAGCAGCTTTTCACACTGATAAAGCGCGTTAAGATCCGTGCGCTGCCAGGTCAGCCTGCGGAGCATCTGCTGTAAACGCTTGCTTAAACTGCTAAGAATTTCCACTCTGCCATGCGCAGACGGTGGCCACATCGCTGACCACTGGTAGCGAATCAGCGCATCCAGAATAGCTAAACCTTCGTTGAAGCCGTGGATACCCGCCAGCTGCGTTCTGGCAAGCGTGTACCATGCGGCGGTCTGCAGGTCGACGCCGTTGCTCTCAAAAATCTTCAGGGCCAGCTTTTCGACGTTTGGCCAGTTCACGTCCGGCCGCGCCGGATGTGACAGTTTGGCAAGCTCATCGCGCAGGGCTGAGTAATCGGGCAATGAACGGGGATCGCTACCCGTTTTCAGTTGACGTTCGTTTGCAGGCGACATGGTGTATCCATTTCGTGTGAGAGAGTCGAGGGGTGAAAAACTGGCTTCGGAAAGCCAGTTTTCATTGTTTCAACGTTAAGGCAGCAGGCCAGAAATCATATTGTAGAAGGCCTCCTCGCAGAACACGCCTCCGGGAAGGGTGGAATGGCCAGACGGACGCCACGTCCATTCGCTGCTTTCGCTGGTGCGCATAAACAGCCGACACACGGAGGTCAGGCTACCCGAGGCATGCAGACTGACTTCCACGCAGCCCGTCACGCCCTGGCCATACAAAAACACCGGGGTGAAGGTCACCTTTCTGTTTTCGTAGCGTAAAGCGATCCCCGTGACGGTGAACGCTTTCCCACCGACCAGCAGCTCTACCACCGATACGGACGTGCTTTCAACCCGGATGTCCGTGCCCGCGAGCCACTCTTCAATTTGCCCAAGCAGCTCGCTCATTCGCAGCCTGAAAGCCGCGATGTCGGCTTCGCTTTTACAGGCATATACCCCGGCCTGCGGCTGTTTTTCCTGGAGCTTTTTAAAAAACCGTTCTTTTGCTGACATACATCCTCTGTATTTTCGATGATCCGTGGCCGTGAGCTTACCGCTGTGCCTCAAGATAGTTTTGCTGTTTAAGGTGGCGCATCAGCACGCGGCCTTCCGGCATAAACGCGGTGCCGTAGCGCACCAGCCCAAGCCCTTTTAGCTCGGCATCAATGGCGTATTCCAGATGACCGGGGTTGGTCTGCGGCAGTAAAACCACCTGAATACTTTTCAGGCGCGGCTCGTACTTCAGCAGCGTCTCAGAAAGCGTGGTCAGCAGCTGGTGCGCCGTGCCGGGCATGCCCTGCAGAATTTTGCTCATATCAGGCAGGCCGTAGTCAGGCAAATGGCTCAACGAGCCCTGCCGCGCGTTAAGAACACGCTGCATATTGTCGAGCACCGAGAGGATAACCTGATTTTCTTCGCTTGCCTGATGAAGGTCGAGGCCGCCGCTGAAGTTGCCGAGCAACATTTCATACAGTGAAGGTTGTGACATTTTATTTGTCCTTCATCGGCTGCAGGGTCATGCCCTGATTATTGAGTTCGATCTGCCGGGCTTTGTCCGGATCGAGATCGTCGCGGCTCAGCACCAGCCGCCAGGTGTTGTTCACCAGGTCCGGTGCAAGAAACAGGCCTGCGACCGCGACGTACTGCGCGCTTTCGTCCAGCGGCACGTCGATGGTAACCGCCCCACCGGGACGGATGCGGATGTCTTTTTCTGCCACCAGATCGGCCTTAATGGCCTGGTTGTCGTCAGAAAACAGTGACGGATAATCCGTACCGTCAAACGCCTTGCGGTCCTTCAACTGGTAGATGCGCACCACCGTCGCCAGCGGAGCCCCCGCCGCATTGTTGTTGATAGCTTCGCGGGCCTGAATATCCAGATGCAGCGTTTTCACCTGCTTGTAGAAAATGGATTTTGTCACGGCAACGGTGCCGTCGCTCACCTTCTGGGTCAGCCCGCAGCCGCTTAGCGTTAAGCCTATTGCCAGCGCCAACAGCGCACGACGGTGGTTACCAGCGATAATCGCCATGTTCATCGGTCTCCCTTCGATAAAGATTTTCCTGCACGCGCTGATAGCGGCCCAGACTAATAGTAATAAGTTCATCGTTATGTTTTGACGTGCCGCTGGCGCTCTGCCTGCGCATCACCGCCGTTCTTCCTAACAGGACGCCGCTGTTTTGCGGCTGGCAGGAAAGCTGCGCATCGGGCAACAGGCTGCGCATGACGGAAAGCTGCATCCGCACGTGTAGGCGCGATCCGAGGTAAACATGCAGCAATGCCAGCAGGTCGGCATGCAGCTGTCCGCCCGGGAGCAGGCCGCGCGCCTCGTCGGCATCCTGAGTGTTCAGACGCAGCAGTATCTGACTGTTCACATCCACCGCATGGCTGCCCATAACCGGGCTACAGCGCATGCTGACGGGCTTTTGCGCGCTCATGGTAAGCCGGTTACGCAGCGGAATGCGCAGCCTGTCGTGCGGTATAACCGAGGCCTGCGTATTCGGGGCAATCAGCTGGACAAGGGCCACAACGCCTTCGCTGGTGCGCGTCGGCAGGCGCATCATGCTGGTTAACGCCAGAAAGCGTGACACGGGAGTGGCGATGTTCTTCGCGCAGCCGTCAATTCCAAGCCCGCAAAGGCTCAGCAGGTATTTCGACGTTTTGTCCGTGCCGGCGGGCGCAAAGGTGGCCGGATAGCTGTACTTGCGCCAGATACGGTAGTACTGGGTGATCGTCCGGTGGTTAAAGATATCCAGAAAATCACTGACCGCCTCATATCCTTCCCGACGCTGGGTTACATCGTCGATGTAGGCCGTCGGCAGCGGCGACTCCACGCCATACAGGCCCATAAAGGTGGTGCGAATAGTCGGCGGCAGGTGTGGATGGTCCGGTATTTCCACCTGCTTAAATTCACTGGCCGGAAAGCCCATCGCCGGATGAGGGCGAAAGCGAACCGGGTCGTGTTTCACCTGCCAGTGGCTGCCTAACGGCGGGGCGTCCGGCTGGCTTTGTTCCAGCAGCTGACAGAAGCGATAAAACTGCGTGTACGGCAGCCTGTCGCGCATCTGCTCAATTAGCCGGGCAGACGCTGATTGTGGTTCTCTTTCCATCGGATACATTTGCCTTCAGGCTGAACGATAAGGGTAAGCTGGTTAAACAGGTGGATGTCGGCATACAGCGCCAGGAAGCGGTTGAGCATTTCACCGAACAGATGCACATCCCCTTCGCCGGTAAAGCCGTTGCCGTCGATCGTCACTTCAATGTCGATTCCGCGCAGCAAAAAGCCTTTTTCAAAGCGCTGAACCTGGTGATGCTGCACCTCGAGGATGGCGTCCAGACGGCGATTATTCAGCTCCTCACCCTGCCAGTTGTACAGTTCAAGCGTGCCGCGCAGCACTTCTGCGCTGCTCATCAGATTGAGATAGCTTGAACCCAGGTGGCTTAATATCCGCCACTGGAAGCGGTCTTCGGCCGGCGGATAGGCGGGTAGCGTCGGCTTGCAAAGGTTGCGCACTTTAAGCGGGGTCTGCAGCACCGCCTCACAGCGGTCAAGAAGCGTGCTTTGCAGCGCTTTCCGAGGCAGTTGACCGTTGGTACCGGTAATTTTTAGCGAGACGGCTTCACGGACAAACTCGCGGTCGGCCTGCCACTGTTCGCCGCCGAGAATCAGCCAGGTATCGTGCAGCCCGGTCGCACCGCGCTTAACGCGAGTATGGTAATAACGCTCTGGCGCATGGCGGCGCTGCATCCCGCCACGGTGACGGAAGCTGGTAAACGGCACGTAGCTCGCCTCCGAGGTGCGGCTTGACCCGGTTACCGAATCCACAGAATAGATCTCAGTGTGCCCGTCCTGTAGACGCCGTGGACGCAGCAGGTATTCACTTTCCAGGCCGTTGATCACCAGCGGGTCCGCTTCCATGGAAAAGAGGTTAATCACCGGCACGCAGTGCAGATGCAGGACGTCGTCAGTTATTGGCAGGTCGCCGGGCCACTGGCTTTCCAGCACCACTTCTACATCGAAATACGCAATACCCGCAGGCAGCGTAATGTTCTCCAGCCCGTTGAGATTAACGAACATGAACTTCTCGCGGAACGTGAAGTACTCCAGCAGAAGCTGGTAGCCGCTAAAGGCACTTTCCCCTTTCGGCCACAGCAGATCCTCATCTGCAAAACCGCCCGGCGAAAACCAGCCGTCGATTCTGGCGCGATCCGGTTGCCCCGGCAGACGCAGGTACAGCGCGGCCTGACGGCGGGTCAGAGCCAAATGCAGCGCATTGCAGACCGGTGCCTCCCCCGCCAGATAAAAGCTCAGGCGACGTAAATCCACCTGCGACCAGTCGGCCTGCGAGCTGCATTCAAGCCGCAGGCGCAGCACTGAACGCCCGTCAGGCTCGGTGGCCATCACTACTTTCGATACGGCAAGAGGATTCAGCGCCATATCGCGCGTGGTGCGATACTGGCAGACGGTATTTTTCGGCCCCACCGGGCGAGAGTAAATCTCCATGCCCGCCGGTACACTTTCTGCCATTTTCATCGTATGAATATCAGGAGCCAGCGACACGATCGACAGCGACGGAATAGTACGCAGATAGTGCGGCCACAGCATGCTTACCAGCCCTTCGGTAAACTCGGGCAGGTCGTCGTCGATCTTTTCGCGCAGCCGCCCCATAGAGAAGGCAAAACCTTCAAATAAGCGTTCAACGTAGGGGTCGGGAATACCGGGTTTATCAAGATCGAGCAGCGCGGCCCGGTCGGGATGAGTTTGTGCAAACTCTTTTGCCGCATCTCGCAAATAGCGCATTTCGGCGTCGTAATAACGCAGGGTTAGGTCTTTCATGTTATTACCAATGAATTAATGACTAAATGCCGAGGCATTGCCTACTTGTAAGGTTTACATTCTCTAAAAGAGATTATCCATCTCAAGCATGATATTATAAAAAAGGACTGTTTGTGACTCACTAAAATGCCAAAAAATATTTGTTGCGGTTTTCTTAATACAATACATCTAGAAAACTAACAGTTACCACTCATGATATAATTGCAGCCATAGTTTTACCTAACATCAAGCATTTTTAATGAACTCTTAATATAATAATTTATTTCACAGGATTAGGACTATTCACCACGCAACGCACGGTTTTATCAGCAGGAAGTCGATTATTATTACTGGGATCTTTAAAATGACGAACAACCGTCAGGCCACGACCAGGACCAGAGAAATCCTGAGAGCGTAAGACCTTTGTAAAGTTACCTTTATAATCTTTAAAGGAAGGCCCCTCCGGCCCCTGGGGATTGTTAACCGGAGATGACTGGTAATAATCCGGATCGTACCAGTCTTACATCCATTCGAATCCATTACCGGCCATATCATAAATACCCAGTGGATTTGGTGCACGAGCATCACCGGGCATGGGAGATAGTGTCCTCAGATTGTTACCTATTTTTATAGCATAATCTTCACGATCATCTGCTGTCGTGATATTGATTCCTTTACCGTTTTTTATCTGAATAGTTCCATCATTTGTCGGAGCAATCAAAAATTCCCCGCGGTTACGGGCGGCGTACTCCCACTGAGCTTCTGTGGGTAAAGAGAATGGTAATTGAGTGACTTCAGCCAGCCAGCGACAATATTTATCTGCCTTATACCAGTCAACATGAGCGGGAGTTTCAGATATACGATTAGTTTCATTCCAAAAGTCCATTAAACCTGAATCAGGTGTAACTACTCGACCTTTCGAATCGATAAAATCAAGATATTTTTATAGACTTCATTGGTTACCTTAAACTTACTGATGGAAAATCCACTTAATACAACCTTATGTAAGGTTTTACTGTCCTGATTGCTGTCATAAGGAAGATGTTCCGGGCCATACTCTTCACCATAATCACCCATCAGAAATGTTCCGCCTTCAACAAAGACAAGTTCTGATTTAATTTCTTTAATATAGCTATTTAATTCATTTACAGGATTATTTGCAACATAGTGCAAAACACCACTATTATCATCACACGCAGTGAGTAGAATAAAGCTTATAATTAACCATTTTTCTTTGCTTAAGGCCATGCAATCCTCCTGAAATCCTTAATCCATTGATTTACTGCACTGGGTTGGGACTATTTACCACGCAACGAACTGTTTTGTCTCCAGGAAGCATCCCATCATTATTGGGATCTTTAAAATGACGAACTACCGTCAGGCCACGACCTGGGCCAGAGAAATCCTGTGAGCGTGTCACCTTAGTAAAACGACCTTTGAAATCTTTAAAAACTGGTTTGTCCGGTCCCTGGGGATTGTTGACCGGAGATGACTGGTAATAATCCGGATCGTACCAGTCTTTCATCCACTCGAATCCATTACCGGCCATATCATAAATACCTAGGGGATTTGGCGCATATAAATTCCCAGGCAAAGGCGAGAGAACACCAAGTGATGTTCCCATTTTATTTGCAAAAATTTTACTGTCTTTTTCTGATGCGACGTTACTCTTCTCTCCCTGATCTACACGAATAGTACCATCGTTAGTAGGAGCAATTACATACTCACCCCTATTGCGAGCCGCATACTCCCACTGTGCCTCCGTGGGTAAAGAAAATGGCAATTGAGTGACTTCAGCCAGCCAGCGACAATATTTATCTGCCTCATACCAGTCAACATGAGCGGGGGTGTCGGGTGTACTATTAAGCATTTCCCACTTTAGCTTTCTCCTTTGACCCATTTTTATTTTAGTACCCTCTAATTTATTATAAGAAAGATAAAATCTATAAAGTTCATTATTTACCTTAAACTTACTGATGGAAAATCCACTTAATACAACCTTATGTAAGGGTTTACTGTCCTGATTATTGTCATAAGGAAGATGTTCCGGGCCATACTCTTCACCATAATCACCCATTAGAAACTGACCACCTTCGACAAAAACCAGTTCAGATTTAACTTTCCGCAAAAATTTTTGCAATTTTTCAGAATCTTTTTGATCAGGTTCAATGGCATTATCATCCTTATCACAGGCACTAAGTAAAAATAAGACACTCATAAAAAAAACAAGCTTTAATTTTTTATCCATTCTATTTACCTTTTTTTAAGTCAGACTGATTAACTGGCGAAAACACAGCAAGTTTTGGATAAAATGGATTATTTTCTGTATGCAAGCGATACCCCATGGTATCATTCATCATCAGGGCATATCCCCAAGATGCTTTTACTTTAAGACGACGATAAATGGCATCCATTTCATCATGGTTATCAAGTCCCTCTTGCAAAAAATCCCTAATTTCGTTCATTTGATTTTGCGCCACCATATATTTTAATGCGGAATTATTATTAGCAAGAGAGCTGCCATCTTCCGTACGATGGCAAAAAACCTGAAACCATTCTCTTTGTGTTTGGATACTGAATAAAACATTCACCACGGCCTTTTTACGGTCAAAATATATATCTGGGATAATACCATCACCACGATTATCAAGATCAAAGTGATCCCATACACCATGCCGGGTTAATAAATATAGTAACATTCCTTTTGATTCCGGGGTGTAATTAAGTAAAACTCCAGGTTTTGTATTAATATTACAAGCTAATTGATTTCTTTTTTTTGAAGCATTTATACCTTCATCCACCGAATGAATAAAAAAATCATAACGATCCCCTATAGTATAAAGATCATCAGAAAATAATTTTAAATTTTCGGCTATTTCTTCTTTCATATCAGAAAGCAACATCACACAAACTTTACTGAATGCTTCAAAAGCTCGCTCAGCGATTAGCTCAAAGAAAGCATAGTCAAGACCATAAAGCTGATATGCCAGCCAACCACCAAAATCCATTAACTTGTCATATGCCACACTTGCTTCAAAACTGCCTTTGGCACCAATGCCCATGCAAAGACTGGCGGCAATTTTGAAACAGAACCGGCCATTGACAAAATCGCACTGAAAGGTGCCTCCAATACCCGCACCAACCATGCCGACGACACTCTCAGAGACAGAGCAGAAATCGACAAATTCGCCTGCGGCTTTTGCCTCATCACCACTTTTTCCCTGATGAGAAGTCAATGCGATGGGCTGTAACCACTGCACGCCCCCTGTTAATTTAAACTCTGCTCGAGCACCGCCGAAGATCTCCCCGCTGGCCCTGAGTCCTTCCTCGTTTTCATCCATTTGTTTGTGAAACTCTGCCCCCGAAGCGCGTCTTTCACTAAATCGAGGAAGTCGCTTCTTACTTTGCCCTACTAGCAACTGTTTACCGTTGATTGTCGTCACCTGTAATTGTGCCTCAGCCTGTACGGATGCCCCAGCAAAACCAATGAGCGATGTCTCAAGATATAAGCGCAGCATTCCCATATCTATTGGCGTAGTACTTTTTTCGGAATTAAACTTTAATGACCAGCCGATCCTATCTGGCATATATATTTTTGCATCCGCAGTACCAGATGCTAATGAAAGTACCGCACTGGCTTCGCTTTTGAATGTCAGCTCCCCATTAACCGGATCCCACTCACCGGAAGCCCCTGCATTCGATGTGAAGCGCATAAACTGCGCCCCAGCCCCCACGTCGATACATTGACCAATTTCCTTCTTATCAAGGATCAGACTTTTATTCCAGCTATCAGCCCATCCAGTCAATGTTTCATCAACTTTAACCAAATCTTCCGCACTCCAGAATTTTATTCCCGTATCCGGAGCTGAAAAATCCAGCGAAGTTAATTGCTCTTTGAGTTTTTTGGTGTCGATACGTTTAATTCTGCCATCATTGTCACGCTCAAAAATACTTTCGGCGGCTGATGCTTTATCCTTCGCCTTCAGTTTGACCTTATGCTTTACACCTGCACCCAGCCGATCATAATATCCTTTCTTGACATAGGAATACCGGCTACCCACTCCTCTATTCCTTCCCTGATTATTTTTCGTTGCAATGGGAAGAAGTTCTACAACACTCTCATACCCGGCACCGTCAACAGCAAATTCGCCAAGTTTATCCTGCAGCTCCAGCTGTTTTTTCTGTAAGTCCTTCTCAGCTTCAACCACTTGAGCTTCCAGACTAGCCAATTCTGCCGCTCGTTGAGGTTGAGAATAAACCTTGCCAAATTCCTCTACTGCCAAAGAATAAATAGCCTTGGCACTTTGCTGGGCATCAACACTAACCATTAACTTCGTTGCATGCTCATCAAGCGCAGATGAGGCATCATCAGTAAGAAATATAAACTCTTGTGTATCTATGCGGAAGTATGCCTGTACAGACTCATGCCTAACCTGAACTGTATTATTCTCTTTTTTACTTAGAGTATTTTCTGCTACAGGTTTATTGGCTTCACTCATGTTTTACCTCCTTGTAAAGGTTAGGTCTATTATGTTATCCATCTAACTCAGTCAGTCATCCATAGTAGGAATACAGATGTATAGTACTGTCGGTTAATTTATGAGAACGAAAAGGAATAGTCAAAAACAACTGATTTACACCTGTAATCCTGATGCTTTGAGCGTTCAGAGCTTGTTTTAAAAATCGGTAGCTAAATGTTTCAGTGTTTTTTTATGAGCAAAATAAAATAGAATTAAACAAATTCCACCGAGCGCTGTCCCAACATACCAGACTGGTAAAAGACAAATATCAAAAGCCACCTGCACTTTAAGATTATTTTTTATTGAACCAAACAATCCTATAATCGACAGCAGTATTATAATAAAAGGCATGAAGGATATTAGCGCTGCAAAAGAAGCCATCCCCGGAAACAACATCATAAATATGCCACTCAGCATGAAGCTTAACAACCCCATAAAAATACCAATAATAGAGCAAAAACCATTAATAATACGTGCTGTAGAATTCATAATATCTCCTTGCGAATTTAATTATCACTCTAGAAAAGCCATTAACCTTGACTTAAAAAAAATACCGACTCCCCCGTTCCTTGGTTACATTTTTTATACTCCATAAAACGAATAAAATTCATAATAAAACTTTAACTACCCGCACAGCACCGCAGCCCGTGCCGGGTCAATGGCGATTAAACCGCCGAGCAGGCTCTCCATTTCTTCCTGAATACGCGGCTTATCGGAATCTGCCCGCCCCGCCTTCATGCGCAATAGCTTCAGACGGCGAGCCTTCACTTCAAACAGCAGTTCCGGCTCCCACTGCGCGAGGGTGAGCGTGGTGGCGTTACCATCCAGCTCGCCTAGCAGATGCAGCGCCATGTCGTTTTTACCGTATTGTTCCGCGACTCTTGCCATCAAAAGGCGCAGCAGCCACTGGTGACGGCGCGTGCCGGTGCCGGGACGGTTTTGCAGCCAGCGCAGTGCCGATTCCACGCCTTCGCTGTCGGCCTGCGCCAGCGCCTCTACCTCCAGCTGCAGGATATCGTCATCGCCCGCCGTGCTCGCCGATGCGGCTGAGTCGTTGCTCCACTCTTCCGACTTCGTGACCTGCTGGCTTATCCAGCTAATCGTGACTTCGTCGGCAAACGGCGTGCCGTCGCTGAAAGCCAGCCCCTCAAGCCCCGGCAGACGCGTTAGCAGCGCGTTCAGATCCTGCTGAATAATCTCCGCCCAGCCCTCATAAGGAGCGCCCGCCCGGCTGAGCGCCTGGTGGAGATACCAGTGTAAGTCCAGCCAGAGATGATTAACGCTCTGGGCAAACAGGCTATCGGCCTGTTCCAGCAGTTCCAGCCAGCTTTGTTGCAGATACAGACGTTTAAGCAAAGCCCGGTTTTCCGGCTTTGGTGGCGACAGGCGCGTGCGGCCGCTGGCGTCCAGCGCAGGCAGCGCATGCAGCGTGTCGAGACGGATGTTTTTCATCAGACGATGCCCGGAAAGCCAGCCGTCCGGCTGTTCGCGCAGGTAATTTGCCAGCATTCTTGCCTGCTCGAGTAATTCGCGCCCGGAGGTGACGGCCTTCAACGACGGCGTGCCCGCCGCTGAGGATGTGGGCGGATTAACCGTGGTGCCGCTGTTCTGCGGAATAACCGCATCAGGGCCGCCGGACTGCGCCAGGCGGTTTTCCAAAGCGGTGTACAGGCTACCGAACTGTGGGCGCGAGGCTTCATCCCACCCGGCAACGCTTTCTTCGGCCAATATCAGAGCACCGACGATGCTTTCAAGATCGGCTTTTGTTACTTCCGGGTAGAGCGACAGGCTGTCCAGCACGCGGCTTCCGGTAAGCCATTCCAGTGCCAGCTTACGGCTATTGGCGCGCTGCGGATGCAATGCCTCGCCGTAACGCTGAAGCAGGCCCGCCAGTAGCGACAGACCCTCAGCGAGCCCTTTTTCGCCGTCCGTGTGCAGCCGCGCCCAGACATAATAGGTGGCGACGCGAACGTCCTTGCAGTGGGTCGTCAGCAGCTTTTCGGCCAGCTCGCAGATTAACGCGGTGTCCGCACCGGACAGTTTATTGACCTCTTCACGCATCTGCTGGAAGTCATCGTTATAGCCAGGATCTTCGCCCACCGGCAGGCCTGCGGGAAGCGGCGCAAGCCACTTATCCCACAGTGGAATTTGCTGTTGTGCCTGCTGAGCGAGGGCGTTTCGCTCTGCGTGACAGGCGGTAAGTAAAGAGTTCAGTGCGGGCATTAGTTGACGTCCTCTATGTCTGTATCTGCTGTCTGTTCGGCGACGGCTTTAATCGCATCAACGCTGAATATCTGCGCGGGTAAAACGAAGTTACGCAGACGCAGCAGCGCCAGCGGCCCTTCCCCCGCCTCCGTGCGAAGGGTGTAATTCAGCGACCGGCCATCCTGTGCTTGCCAGGTCAGATTGAAGCTGCTATTGACGCCCGGATAGGGGTTTACGCTTGCCTTATCCAGCAGTCGAATCAACCCCCAGGCCCCCGTCATATCGGCGTACTGGCGGGTGCCGGCCTGAGTGCTGATCCAGCTCAGGCTGGCGCCCGGCGCTTCGGTATCGTGCGGCCAGGTAAAACGCTTCCAGACCGGAAGCTGGTTGTAGTAGGTGAGCTTTTGGCTGTCGACCACCAGATCGGTTTGCATAACGTCTTTTGTCGTGCCGGGGCGCAGTTCGAAACTGATACGCGCCTCGCCGTTTGCAAACACCACGTCGGACAGATAGCTAAGCGTATCGACAGCCCTGAGGAATGCTGGGTTGTAAGTCAGCCCCTGGGCATTAATGCTGTCAGGCACCCAGTGGCTGCCCTCTTTATGCAGCACGCCGTTGAGGCGAGTCTGAAGGAAACGGGTGATGCGGCCGCTTTCGCTATCCAGATAACGGGCCAGTAGCGGCAGAGAAACTTCGCTGCTGGTGTCTTTTAACGGATATCGCCCGCCAAAGGTGCTGTTCCAGTCGTCAACAATCGCGCTCTGCCACTGGGCATTCAGGCTTTCCGCCGCTGGCGTTAGCACCTGCTGCCACGCCTGCTCCATCGGCTGGACAAAAATCGTCTGCCCGAAGCCGCTCCACTCCTGCCCGAGGCTTGCCGCTACGAGGCTGCCGTAGTCGCGGGTTTCCGTCAGATCGATGGCTTTCCCTTGGAAGACCGTCTGCGCCAGCGTTTGGGTCATCGCCTGCGGATCGGCAGCGTTCACGACCTGCTGCAGCTTCAGGCGCACCTGGGTAACGCGGGTAAGGAAGGTTTGCAGGCTTAGGTTATTCTGCCCGCTGCCCTTGTTGTCCATCAGCGCTATTACCGGGCCAAAGGTGGCATCGAGCGGCCCAGTGGCTCCCGCCTGCTGGTCAATAACCGGCTGCTCATCGCGGTTTAAAAGATTCTTAGCCGATTTCACCAGCGAGTCTGAAAGCGCTTCGCCGGTTTGCCCCGTTTTACCCTGAATACTGAGCGTATTCATCAGGGCAACCAGCGGCGACTGGCGAACGTCGGCCATCAGCGTGAGCTGGTCGATGGATTCGGATAGCGTCTGCGCCTCCTGCCACTGCAGGCCGTTGAGAAACTCAAGCCAGCTTCCGGCAAAGTCAGCAAAATAGCGCTCTTTAAGACGAGCCTGAAGTACCTGAGGCGACTCCTGTTGCGCAGCGGTATTTTTAATGTCGCTGAGCACCCAGTCCATTTCTTCACGACGTCCGCTGACGACCTTTTCAATAGCAGGTTTGACGGACTCGTCCCAGGCTTTACGGGTAAACATGCCCGGAACAACGGCATCGCTGGTGAAAATGCGCTCCGCGTCGGTATCGCCTGTCATATCGGTCAGGCGCATGTCGGCATACTGATTTGCCACGCTGTTTAATATTTTCTGATAGAGCGAGGATTCGCTGTTGCGCATTCCCATCTGCCGCACGAGCAGGGTACGCGCCTGATTAATCAGATTTTCGTCCGGGGTGAGTCGCCATTCAGGATGATGGGCGAGATTGCGCGCATAAAAATCAAGCAGAGCAGGACCGCTGCCCTGCCAGACCCCGGCAGCGATTCCTTCGCGCTGCGGCCAGTCCTTTAGCAAGGTTTTACCAAACCAGGCGGCATCCATTTTTTCCGGCCGGGTCAGCATCAGATAAAGCTTTAGCTGGTCGTAGGCGGGTTTGATGAGTTTGTTACGGTTCGGGTCATCCGGCGGAAGCTCAACCAGCGTGGTCAGCTGCTCCTCAAGATGGCGCGAGGCGGCGTTACGCAGCAGCGGAAGCGCGCTGGCTCCGTAATGCGGCCAAAGCGCGGCAAGCAGCGCATCATTCTGGCTCAAACCGAAGCGGCCGTACCACGGCGTACCTTCCAGCTGGCGGTACTGCAGACGATCCAGCGTATGTTGCAAATCAAGCTGCGCCTTCAGTCGAGCCGGAAGAGGCTGCGTCGCGTTTGCAGCGAGTTCCACCTGCGACTCGGCGTTATTAATGGCTGAGCGGTTGACCATAAAGGCGACCAGCATGCCGGTGCCCCACAATACCATCCCTCCGGCGACCGTCATTGCCAGCAGCCTGCGCCAGGCAAAACCAAGCTTATGCGGCGCAAGCCCGGCGGGCAGCGAGGACAGGGATCCCAACAGTACGTCCCAGCGATTATCCTTGCCCCAGTGGTGCTTCACGCTGCGTTTGGCATTCACAGAGGCCGGGCTGAATACCACCCCCGCAAGCGGTGAAGGGCGATAAGGATTGAGTAACGTCCCCAACGGCTCGGCGACAGAATCCGGCATTCGGGTGAGCTGGTCGGCGAGCTGTAATAAAAAGAGGTGCTGCGTGCTGGCACTGGCCTGCTGCGTCCCCTGCTCAATCAAAGCAGGCGCGAGAGCGGTTAGCCTTTCGCTTAGCTCATCCTGCGTGCAGCCCACCGGCAGCAAACAGCCTACGGACTGAGTAACCCTGTCATCCTGCGTTCCTTCAGCCTGATGTAATGACCAGATATAAAGCGGCAAACGCCAGCCGAGTAAGGTGAAGCGGGAGGCAAATGCCTGCCCGACGCTGTCCATCATATCCACGGTCAGAGCCAGTTTTGCATCTTTCTGGCCCAGGGCCGAATGCTTCGCCAACGCAGAAGTCACCCAAACCACGCCATCCAGCGGGCGACGGCGCAGTTTACGCAGCGCGCTAAGCCAGGCGCCGTCTGCCGGAGCACCCAGGTCACCGCCCCACAGCAACACGGTTCCGGCATCTTCCTGCCAGTAGTGCGACGTCAGATTCGGCGCAAGCTGCTCGACGTCAGCTGCGCTGCCGGTTAAAAGCAAGATGCGAACTTTGCGCGGCCAGAAGCGGCCGTAGGTTTGGCGAAGGGCCTGCCGGAGATGTTTGCTCTGTGTAACAGAATCGCTTTCAGTCTCTGCCGACTTTGGTTTTGTATTACTCTTTCCGCCGAAACGAATTCTGAGTGACCGACTAAACTCTGACTGAATAATGGATCTCCATAATCGGACAAACAAATCGTCAAAAAGCATTCCCCCCAGACAAACGCCGAGTAATGCAGTTGATGCGATCAGTTTTTTTTCCCGAGTGGAAATATGGACGAAAGGATTGTCAAACCAGATCAGGCCGCCACCGATGATGAGCAGCACAATAATAATCATCCATGTACTGAGACTTTTCTTCTTAGTCACTTCTGTTGTTCCTTTACTGCGGAATTACGCCGGGCGAACAATCGCCCATTGAGGGGTTTTATCCTGCAACATAAGCCACTGCGGTTGTTGAGTGCTGATTACATGATCACAGGCACAAATCAGGGCAATATTTCCGATAGCTACAGCAGGTTTGCCGAATGAACTGTCTATTTGATGTTCTTGATCTTTATCGAAGGGATAACCCATAGCATCCATTGCCTGAAGCATGTCAGTCTGAGGTGCGGTAGCCAACTGACTTCGCCAGATAAAATAGGCGTCTCCGACAAAAATTTTTCCCCAGCGAACGACGTCTTCCAGCGCTTCTTTAGCGGTATTCACAGTCACCGGACGATGTATCCAGGCAACAGGATTTTCATCCTGCGAGGCTAACCATGTCGGTGAAGCCAGTAACAGGGCAGACACAGACTCAGCTTCATAATTACGCCCTTCCGTGAACAAATTCACCTCAAGGGAAAGGAGCAGTGCTGAGCTTTGCTCATCCAGCCAGGTGTCAAGCCACATCAGGCCATTATCCTGATGACCGAAAGTAATCTGCGCTATAGAATAGCGTTCAGGAAAAATGCGCTGCCAGATACTCAAAAACTGAGCGTCATCCAGCGTTTCATCATGGCGAATGCGGACAATGACGGACTTATTCGTCGCATATTTTTCAAGCTCAGGTTCAAGCATAAGCAACGTCAGCTCAAGGTAATGCTCTAACCGGGCGATGTATTCAGTGTCAGTGAAAATAACCGCAGGCGGCTGCAACTGCGCCATTGTTAAAACAGAATCACTCTCCAGCGAATACCTCGTCTGTAATGGCGCAGCTCCCTGTAACAGCGCAGCGGCGAGTTTGTTATTGGCTGCTGGAGTGATATAAGCCATTCCTAATAAACCAAGAGCCTGCTGCCCCAGCGCCACCATATCGGCTTGTTTTTCGTGGTGTAACTGGTTCCAGTAAGATACACGCTGCCACTGTTGCTCATAATGTCGCAATCTGATCCCATAGCTGATAACTCCAACCCCGGTCGGAATGAGTAGAGCACACATCCAAAACCAGAATGTGTGGGTGGACATATCCTTAGGCCAGAAATAGAGCGTAAGTAGAAAGCCTGTGAAAATACATACAATGATAAAAATAAACCAACGCATCTTTACCGGAGTGACAGGTAGGTCTTCTGTTTTAGGTAATTTTCTTATTTCGACCGGCATAAATTAACCTTTCCCCGCATTAGGCAATGAGGTGACCAATGTGCAACCACAGCCACAGCGGTGACCATGTAAGGCAACAGGACGTCCATTGTATTTTGAGCCCACATCCCCTTCAGCTATGAACGTCGGCCCGTGTGCAGGGCATGATACTTTGTCCAGAATACACGCGACCTCTTTACCCATGAATATAAGCCCACTGCTGCCCTCAAGGACCGCTCCCCCATGGGTGGTTTTATCGCCAACTCTTATTATCCCCAACACTATGATTTCCCCTAACCAATGAAAGTACGGTAGTTGTTACAATCAGCCATATACAGAAACCTGACAAAAAAACAAACACAGCAGAAAGGGCGAACCGGTAAAAATATCAAAGACATTCTCATTATCCTCATGATATAGAGAGGTTACCTTTCCACTCATATTTAATTTTGTGAATATCGTCGAAAAGTTAGAGGTGAATCTATGAAATTTACCTGATGTATCATAATACTCCACCACTGGAAATTTACCGAGGGATTGCATTTGGATAAATTATTAATCACCCCTCCATGGCAATAATAGTGCCGCTCAACTATTTCACCCTCAGCATGCTGATAAACAGTCGAATACTGATAGGCGTTATAAATAAAAAAACACACAAATGAAATGGAAACAATCAAAATAGCCAGCACAATGGCTAAGAAAATTTCGGGGTGTGCTTTCACTATTGCTAGTATTTTTTATACACTACCTGGTTGAGTTAGCGCTTAAGGAAATATAAATAATTTAACGAGCACCATCTAAAAAAATCTTATTTGACTGGAGCTTGAGAATTGACAACACAGCGAAGCGTTGTTCCAGCAGGATAAGGATTATCTTTAATTCTATATGCTCGATAAAATGTTAATCCTACCTCAGACCCTGGGCCCGGTGCCTCCCCCCCTCTTAATACTTTCCTATATTGTCCAGTATCTTCATCTTTGATGACTGGTTTTTCAGGTCCCTGAGGATCTTGTTTAGGGGAATTTTTGTAATAATCTGGGTCGTACCAGTCTTTAACCCACTCATAGCCATTATCTGCCATGCCGTACAGCCCAAGAGAAGATGGAGGATATTTATTGACAGGAAAATGAACTAATGAATCATTTAATCCAGTGCTATTCTCAACAATAATACGATCTTCATCAGTAGCATAATTTTCACCCTGTCCATTTTTTTCATTTTCCCTCCAAACTCCACTATCAGTGGCCGCCAAAATATACTGACCTCTGCTACGTGCTGCATACTCCCATTGTGCTTCTGTTGGAAGTGAAAAAGATAACCCTGTTTCTTCTCTCAACCAAGAACAATAATTATTCGCTTCTGTCCAGGTGACTACTGCAGGGCTATTATTGAAATGTGTCATAACGGCCATCATTTCGTCTTCATATTTTTCCTTATAATGCTGAACTGGCAATCCAGCCATTTTAAGATAAAAATTATAATCCTCATGTGTGACCTTATATTTGCTGATGGAAAAATTACTGAGTTCCACTTCATGAAGTGGCTTAGTATCTTTTTCTGATGAACACCAGGAGCCACCATCACGCATTTTTTTACAAAAATCTCCCATCCAAAATGTGCCACCTTTGACGTATACCAGATCATTTGTAACGCGCGTTAAATACTGACTTAGCTCGGCCTGCTCCTGAGGAAAATGTTTTATGGCATTAGTTTGATTATCACAACCACCGATAGCTAAAGACAGAATAATGGTGTATCGATAAATGTTTTGCTTCATTTTATCGGCTCTGGGGTATTTACAACGCAGCGTGCGGTATAACCCCCAGGAAAATCATCATGTGTTAATGCCGGATCATTATATCTCCGTTCTACAACACTACCGGATATCCCATTAATTTGGTCTAAGGATCGTACAACTTTTGCGTACTGTCCATATTCATCCTTAAATATTGGGCTGACAGGGCCCGTTGGATTATCTTGTGGTGACTTCTGATAATAGTCTGGGTCGTACCAGTCATTCACCCATTCAAAACCATTCGCGGTCATATCAAAAACGCCCAAAGAATTAGGTGGGTAAGCATCTACGGGCATACTAGAAATTATATCAAGATGTGTACCGTTCTCTAGAGAAAACTTGTGACGATCATAATCCGTTGGAATGTTAATCCCTATATCTTTTCCATCGCCAAGATATCTAATATCAATTTTACCATCATTAGTCGCTTGAATAGCAAACGAGCCACGGCTTCTGGCTGCATATTCCCACTGAGCTTCCGTCGGCAAATGGAAAGGTAACTGGGTCATTTTTGATAACCAGGTGCAATAGCTATATGCTTCATTCCAGTCTAAATTGGCTGGGGATTTTGGTGTCTTATTCATATCACCCCACATTCTTTCTAATGATTTCTTAACCTCTCTGCCAGGTAGATGATTGTAATTCAAATAAAAATGATATTTTTCATTAGTTATTTTGAATTTACTGATATTAAAGCTGGTGAGCACTACTTTGTGTAACGGTTTACTGTCTGGATTAGGATCTATTTGGCTACCAAACTCTTTCTCACCAAAGTCCCCCATCATAAATTCCCCACCCGGTACAAAGACAAGATCACTCTTTATTTGACTGATGAACATGGCCAGTTCATCTGGATTAGATTTATTATCATTTGATTTTTCACCATTACAGCTTACCACAAAAAAAGGGGTTGCCAGTGATAATAAAATTTTCTCTATCATTATCTTCATTTTGATTCCTTACGCTACAACATTACTATTACCTAATGGACCAAACACACCCGACTGCGGATAATGTGGGTTATCTATTTGAGCTAATTTATAAGCATATGTATTATTCATAGTTAGTGCATATCCACGGGCCGGTATATCACGTAATCTTTCAGATGTTTGAGTTAACTCAAGAACATCAATATTAAATTTCATCTCATCGTCATAATTTAATCCTTCTTGTAAAAACATGGTCAATTCCTTTATTTGATTAGAAATGATTTCATCTTTCCTAAATGACGATTTTTCTGATAAGTCTGAGCCATCCGATGTACGATGTAACATAATCATGTCCAATTCTCTTTTAGTTTGAATACTATAGATAACATGCATTATCGCTCGCTTACGATCATGATAAATATCTGGAATTAAGATGTTACCGCGATTTTGCCAGTCAAAATGGTCCCAAACACCATGCCTGGTTAATAAATACAGTAACATCCCTTTGGCTTCGGGTGTAAATATCAACAAAGCATTAGGGTCAGAAATTATTTTTTTGCTAGTTCATTTCTTTTTTTTGATGCATCCATTCCAGCTTCAACAGTAGAAACAAGTTCATCATACAATCTATATATTTTAGACACCTGCGAATTAGCACTTTTAAGTATTTCCTCAACATCCCCTTTCATATCTGTAAGTAATATTACGCATATTCTACTGAAAGCATTAAACGCCATCGTAGAAATTAAATCCAGGTGAGAATAATTATTTGCATATAGCTGATGTGCCAGCCAAGTGCCAAATGTTTTTAATTTTTCATAACCAACTTCACATAAAAATGCACCTTTTGCTCCTAATCCGCAGCACAAGCTTGCTGCAATTTTGAAACAAAACTTTCCATTGAGAAAAGTACAGTAAAAAGTAAAACCAGCCCCGAGTCCTGCCAAGCCTGATATTTTTACACCTATAGAACAAAAATCTACGAATTTTGATACAGCCCTGGCCTCTTCTCCTGTTTTCCCTTGGTATTCTGTAGCTGCCTGAGGTTGTAACCACTGTACTCCCCCCTTTAAAGTGAGCTCTGCTTTGGCTCCACCAAACACTTCGTTACTAATAGTTATTCCTTGTTCTTGCTCATCCATTTTTTTGTGGAATAGAGCTCCTAAATTTCGACGCTGGCTGAAAATAGGTAATTTTTTTGATTTGTCTTTCTCCCTCTTCCCAAGTACCGTTTGTACTGGGTGCATAGCCATTGTTGCCACATCTTTAGCATTATAGGTTACGACTTGTAACTGGTCTTCAATTTGTGCAGAAGCACCTGCAAATCCAATGAGTTCAGCTTGAAAATATACCCGCAGCATTCCCATATTAATAGTTTGAGCAGTGTCATCTGGTTTGTATATTAACGGCCATCCCACTCGATCTGGTCTGTAATAGGTCACGTTTGCACATCCCTGTGCAAGAGCTAAAGTAGCTTCGCCCTCAGCCTTAAAAGTTACATTTCCTTTTTTAGCATCCCACTCACCAGACGCTCCAGCATTTGCCGTGAATCGCATAAATTGAGCTCCCGCAGAAATATCAATGTGCGGATCGTTCTCTTTATTAATTTTCAGGCTATGATTCCAACTATCAGCCCAACCAGTTAAAGTTTTATCTATAGAGCCAATATCGTCCTTATCAAACTTAAATATTTCAAACTTTGCATCTGGCAATTTAAAATCAGATATTTGTTTCTTAAGTTTTGTAGTATCAATTCCTTTCCGATTCCCATTTTCATCATAAATAAAAACACTATTTTTAGCAGACTCCCTATCTTTTGCGCTAAGATTTATTTGATGTTTTTTTCCACCCGCCAGTCCATCATAATATCCTTTTTTGACATATACATAACGACTTCCCGGCCCATTCACACGACCTTTTCCTTTAGTTTTTATAGGAATGAGCTCTACAACCTGTTCATATCCTTTCGGTGTAAATTCACCTAATTTTTTTTGCAATTCTTTTTTTGCATCGTCTAGTTTATTTTGTGCTAGTGTTGCTGCATTTTCCAGGCCTGTGACATCAGCACCTTGCGATACTTTACAATATGCCGTCCCGTACTTTTCTACAGCCATTGAATATTCAATCCCAGCTTGATGCATTACATTCATTTTGCTGATTAAGTCACTCCAGTGATTTTCAAACTCACCGGCAACACTTCCAGAAATAAACACCAACTGGCCTGTATCAGGCCGATAATAGATATTAGAAGACTCATGCTGTGCAATAACAGCACTACCATCCTTTTTATTCAACCGCCCTTCAGCAGCGTGTTTTCCCTGTCCACTCATAATATAGGAATCCTTTTTCACTCAAAGAACAATTTAATAGATTGCGAATCAATTCCATAATGGCTCTGAGTATAGCCATTCGCATCCGTTGCACCACGTAAAGTTGTACCATCTGCAGTTTCGATGCGATAAGGAATATTTGCCTTAGGTTGACTACTGGTCTTGTCCAGTACCTGAAAACGTTCATCCATTGGATATTTGTATTGGGGGTCCTCCATCGTCGCTGGCTTTAATGCCTCCTCTAGTGAAGCACTCCCCCCCCATTCTATATCACTACTTTTAAGGCTTATTTTCCCCGGAGCACCAATTTCAACAGAGCCATCTTTTATTTTTATATATGCCCCACCTTTGCTGGCCAGTGTAATTCCCTGATTAGCATTCAGGATTATTTCACCACTTACACTATTAATATTCATTGCTTTATCTGACTGAATCCTCATAGCATCAGTCTGAGCCTGAATATCCACCATGCCGCGTGCAGCAAATAGTTTCATTCCCATTTTTTGGGCAAACAGACTAATAGCTTCACCTGCAGCAACTGTCAACTTTTTGAAGATCGTCATATCGACGTTTTCTCCGGCTGTAGCTGTAAGGGTATGCCCGGCGGAGAGTTGAATGTTTTTCGGTGTGGCTAAACCAATTCCAGCGGGGGCAGAAGCTAGTAAACCGGCCCCCTGCAATTGAGTCAGCACATTTTGAAGTTGCTGTTGAGAGAGTGTGTCTGCATCAAGCGCACCTGAAACTTTCGCGCTTTGCGCCAGAGCGCTCACCAAATCCAGAGAGTTTGTTAATTGCGCAATTGCGGCACTCATATCCAGTAACTGGCCCTGAACTTTTGGCTGAGCATCCGCGCTGATAAATATCCCCTTTCCGGCACGGATTGCCCCCCACTCATCGGTCCGCAGCTCAAAGCCCTCGCCGCGCAGCGCCCCGGACGCATCCACGTTGTGCCCCAGGTTCAGTTGCGTCTTGCCGCCGTACTCCGTGCTGAGCTTGACGTGCTCCTCGCCGCGCTTGTCCTCCATGCGGAACTTGTTGTTCGCAGGCGTGCGCATCACGTTGCGGGTGCTGTTTTTCTCCGTCACGTGGTCGACGTGGCGCGAGTCGTGCAGCGCATGGGCGATGTACGGCCTGTCCGGGTCGCCGTCGTGGAAGGCTATCGCCACCTCCGTGCCCTGTATCAGCGGGAAGTGGAAGCCGTACACGTCGCCGCCGTAGGGTTTGGCCAGACGCACCGGCATGCTCTCCTGGCCCTGGTCCTTATCGTCCAGGTCGGCGTCGAACTTCACCCGGTACAGCCCCGACGCGTCCTGCCAGGCGTAGATATCATTTGATTTCGAACTGGTGACGCGCGCCGTCATGGTGCCGCTCACCTGCGGGCGGGGCTTCAGCGCCGGGCGCCAGCACAGCGTTTCGCTGTAAGGAACGGCGGCAAAAGTGACTTTCAGGGCGTCCCTGCGGCTGGCGCTGAAGCCGGCGCGCACCACAACCACCGGTGCCGATAACAGTTCCGGCAGCGTCGACGGTATGCCGGAATCGGTTATCGTCAGCACCTGAGCCGGACGCAGGGCCGCGTCGGTGCTGATGCCGGTTATGGTCGTCTGCTCTGACAGAAAGCGTTCATGGTCGAGGCGTGCCAGGAAGTTGGCGGTTTCCGCCGCCGGGTCGCTTTTATCACCGGTGTCCAGATGGCGTGGCTTGTAGTGATACACCTCACCATAGGTGATGCCTTCCCCGTCGCCCCGCGTCATGTCGGCTTTTGCCGACTGCAGGACTTTCTGCGCTTCACGGTGGTTGTAGTCTCTGGTCGTCACGCTGGCCTGCACCACGCTGTGGCTCACGTTCAGGCCCCAGACCGACGCCGCCCCGCTGTCGCTCATCCCTGACGGGCTGTTCAGCGGCAGGGTTTTACCAAATTCATACGCGCTTTGTTTATCCGCGAAGTGCACGACCTCAGTCTGTGTGTCCGGCTGCAGGGAGAAGAAATAAAATATCCCCACCTCCGAGAGCAGGCGCTCGATAAACGCCAGGTCTGATTCCTGATACTGGTTTATCTGCTCGCGCTTCGGGTATGTTTGTTTGAGGGCGAAATCGTATTCCCAGCCCTTCAGACCGTGCTCGTCCAGAATCTGTTTCACCACATCCGGCACGGATTTATTGACGAAGAAGCGGTGGGTGCGGAACTGGTTACCCAGCAGCGCGAGGAAGGGCTTGATGATGATTTCATACCTGACCTGATCTCGTGAACTGGTCAGACGTCTAAAATTCGTTACTATACCATGTAGGATTTTTCCAACATTAGGATTAAATAAATCCCCGACTCCCATGTTTAATGTGACGGGTTTATTTAACATCATTCCAGCAGTAATATCCGAATAATCACTGGTGAATTTAATAGTGTAATGATAGAGATCACTTATCTGTTCAATGCCTTCAAAACTTTCCACATCCAGAGAATAGGGACAGGAAGGAATGTTTATACTGTATCTATTAAGCGTGATTCCAATCAATTCAGATATATTTTCCACGTGTAATATCTCCAGCCTGTTAAATGAAAATTCAAATAATATAATTACATCTTGCTGTTAGCGTGAATAATTAGCGATATTGATCTCGCTCATCATAAATATAAGTCAGAGCGATTTTATTAAGGCCATAGCTGATAAAAAACAACGCCCACCCCTCCCTAAAGGAAGCGATATGGATTATGAGAAAAAAAGAAGCCCCACATTTAGTAAACTAAGCTTATGGTGCCTAATGTCATTCCTATCCCAGCCATAAGCCGAGAGATAATAATAAGGAAAAAATCTTTTATACCCATGAGCTTCAAAATAAGAATGAGTTATGACGCCATAATTAATAATGGTTATTCCATTCCTTTCTAATATAAGGAAATGCAGCACGATAAAGTAAATAACCAAGAAAGACCAACAACACCCCCCCCCCTCCCCAGAAAAATCTATTTACACTATTTGAAACAAAAAAAAACCATATAGAAAAAAAGGCTCCGATGACTGCCACCGACCCACCAATAGCGCAGACCAAATTAGCAATGGCAGCAATAGCAACTTCTTTAATATTCATAAGCCACCAAGAAAATATTCACAGATTTTATTAAACTCATCCGTACTCCTCTCATCGACATCACATGCTTTCTCGAATGGTTTAACAGTGTCCTCAATAAAAAAATAAAGCAGATCTAAATCTCCCATATTTTTTAACTTGTAATAATTACCAGGATTTCTCTCTCGCAAATATCTGGATGTATATATTGCTCTTGATGCTTCAGCACCAATTGACAGAAATGCTCCTATTCCAACCCCTGCAATAAATGCACTTGTAGCTCGACCAGAGAGAAAAGAACCTAACTTAATGCCTGTCAGTTGTGAAAAAATCACTTTTCCTGCAATACTCCCCCCTATATTTTTAGCCATTAAGGCAATATTAATACGAGATGAAAAATCATTCATAAACACGCCAATGACTCTTTCAATTATTTCACTATTGAATGTCGTAGTCTTAACCAGCCGAGCAATCCTGAATTTGTCATCTAAGTTTTCTCTACGATGCTCACTATCAATAAAATCATATCCCAGGTAGCCAAGATTCACCGGAAATGAAATAAGCCCCTTACCTAATGCTCCCAAGAAACCGGAGCCATCAACATTGATGGCCTCCAGCATATCTCTCGCAATTTCTTTTGCACTGTCCATTTATCGTTATCCTTTACGTGAACGTTATTCACCAAACTCAAGCACGATCCCCTCTTCCTCATCCCAGCCGAGACTGAGATGCGTGGTCTTCTGCTGCCCGGCTTTACGCTGCAGCAGCTGCTGGCTCAGTACCGGTAGAATTTGCTGGTTGAGCAGGCTGTCGATATTGCGCGCGCCGGTGTCCGGCAGCAGGCAGGCGGTGACGAGGGTGTCGTAGAGGCTTTCATCGATTTGAGTTTGCAGGCCGTAATGGCGGTTCAGGCGTTTCGCAACCTGCGCAAGCTTCATTTCCACGATGGTTCTGAGTGCCGTCGCGTTCAGCGGGCGATAGATCAGCGTCTGGAAGCGCGCCAGCAATGCGGGCTGGAAATGATCGCGCAGGATCGGGCGCAGCAGCTCCTGCAAATCGCCGTCGGTGGCTTCCGGCTGTTCGTCCAGCAGCTGCATGATGTGGTCAGAGCCGAGGTTGGCGGTCATCAGGATAACGGTGTTGCGGAAGTCGATTTCACGCCCTTCGCCGTCGCGCATAAAGCCGCGGTCAAAGACCTGGTAAAACAGATTGATGACATCGCGGTGCGCTTTTTCTACTTCATCCAGTAACACCACGCTGTACGGACGTTTGCGCACCGCTTCGGTCAGGATACCGCCTGGCCGTAACCCACGTAGCCCGGAGGAGAACCCTTGAGCTGGGAAACGGTGTGCGCCTCCTGGTATTCGGAAAGGTTGATGGTGATAAGAGATTTCTCGCCGCCGAACAGGCTGTCGGCGAGCGCCAGCGCGGTTTCGGTTTTACCCACGCCGCTCGGGCCGACCAGCAGGAACACGCCCAGCGGGCCGTTCTCCGGCGTCAGGCCGGTTTTCGCGGCGCGCAGGCGTTGCGCCATATCCAGCAGGGCGAGATTCTGGCCGACCACCCGGTTAGCAAGATGATGTTCCAGCATCAGCAGATCGGTCTGCTCGTCTTTCATCAGGCTTGAAAGCGGCACGCCGGTCCAGTCGGCTATGACGGTTGCTACCGTGCGGACGTCCACATCGAGGCTCAGCAGCGGCGCGCTGCCCTGCAGCGCTTCAAGCTGGCATTGCAGGTCGCTGATTTCCGCCTGGCGGCTGATGTCCTGGCGGGTTTCCAGCAGCTGTTGCGTAAGCGCTTTTTCTTCCCGGTACTGCGTTTCCAGCGCGACGAGCTGTTCATCCAGCGTTTTACACTGCTGCTCAATCTGCGCAATTCGTTCGCCGTGCGTGTCATTACCCAGCGCAATATCTTCCAGCAGCGCCTGCTCTTCCATTTTCAACGCGCCGATCTGCGCCTTCATGCGGGTCAGCTCTTCCGGCAGGGTGTCGAGGCTCATGCGCACGCGCGCCGAGGCGGTATCCAGCAGGTCGACGGCCTTGTCCGGAAGCTGGCGGCCGGTGATGTAGCGGCGGGACAGGCTGACGGCGGCTTTTACCGCATCATCGGTAATGTGTACGCCGTGGTGCTGCGCGTAGCGGGATTTGAGGCCGCGTAACATCAGGCAGGCCATTTCATCGTCCGGCTCGTCAACTTTGACAATCTGGAAGCGCCGCTCAAGCGCGGCGTCGCGTTCAAAATACTGTTTGTATTCGCTCCAGGTGGTGGCGGCGATGGTTCTGAGTTCGCCACGCGCAAGCGCGGGTTTAAGCAGGTTTGCCGCATCCGCGCCGCCCGCCTGGTTGCCCGCACCGATGATGGTGTGCGCTTCGTCGATAAAGAGTATCACCGGACTCGGCGAGTGCTGCACCGCGTCAATAACGTTTTTCAGACGCTGCTCAAACTCGCCCTTCACGCCCGCGCCCGCCTGTAGCAGGCCGAGGTCGAGGGTGCGCAGGCTGACGGTTTTCAGGCTGTCCGGCACGTTACCTTCCGCGATGCGCAGCGCCAGGCCTTCCACCAGCGCGGTCTTACCCACGCCCGGCTCGCCGACCAGAATCGGGTTATTTTTACGACGACGGGAGAGGATATCCACCATCTGGCGAATTTCATTGTCGCGCCCGAATACCGGGTCAATTTTGCCCTCTTTTGCCTTAGCGGTGACGTCGAGGGTGAATTTGTCGAGCGCAGCCTGTAGCGCATCGCTCAGGGTATTCCCGGAAACGCTTTCGCCATGGGGGATCTCTTCGCCCAGCGTTGACGGCGTTTGGCTCAGGCTTGCCTGCTGTTGCAGCTCCGGGCGTTCGTCCGACTGCGCGTCCAGCAGGGGTTTGAGGCGATTAACCTGCGTTTCGCTTAGGGAAAACAGCGGCCATAGCCCTTCGCATCGCAACAGCGCCGGTTTACCGATCAGTGCTTCCAGCAGGTGCACGCTCCGAATGGTCTGGTTGTCGTCCTGTAGCGATGCCGCAAGCCATGCCCCTTTCATCAGGGCTTCGAGATCGGCAGACAGCTGCGGACGGGTCGTGACCGAGCGCGGCAGCGCGTCCAAGTGCGCCAGCAGGCTCTGCCATAAATCGTCGAGGCTCCACTCATACCGCCGTGCCAGCACGGTGATGTCGCCTTCGCCCAGTTCGAGGAGTTTCAGCAGCCAGTGCTCGATGGTGATTTCCGCGTGCGCGCGGGTCTGACACAGCGTAGCCGCCGCTTCCAACGCTTTTGCGCAGTAGGGATTAAGGCGACGAAGTAATACGGCTGACTGGTGTTCCATGCTGCAATCCTCTTTGAGTATGCTACCGCCCTTAGCCTTTTCCTTGCGGAAACCCAGGCCCATAAGGTCGATGTCCGTTTCTGTTTTTGTTTGCTCAGCCGCCCGCTATTAGCGGCTCAAAAAACAAAAACAGCAGACGGTTTCCCGCCTGCCGTGAGGTCTGTCTTACGCGGTAACGCGTTCATTCCAGGAATCGGAATGAATGATGTTGCCGTCTTTGTAGGTCCAGGTGATTTTTTCGTAGCGCAGCTCAATCGCTTCGAGGTGGTTGTGCTTCTCGAAGGACGGGTCTTTTACGTCGTGCATTTTCGGCGCAACTTTAACCAGCTTCACGTTTTCCAGTTTGGCGTTGAAATATTCAACTTCCTGGCCCGCGTCGTTGATTTTGTACCATTTGAATTCGGCAGACTTCAGGGTCTGACCGGTGGTCACCGCACGGTAAAGGTACGGGCTGGACGCGTCGATTTCCTTAGTAAACAGGAACGGGGTGTGGACGCGGGTGCCGGTCAGTTTGCCGGTGTTGTTGTCGGTTGGGATGTACAGGCAGTGTTCCTGCGCCACAACTTCGATGCTGCCTTCACGGTCTTTCACATCCACGGAACCTTTAATGTCCGCGCCGCCGTCGTCCTTGAGCCACAGATAAACTGGAATTGCCATGTTTACTTCTCCATTTCTTGAGTTAAAACGTCACCCATTGCCGGTGACGCAGTTGTAAAGTCTTTTGCCTGACAGGCATCGGCCTGCGGCACAAGACTAATTTCGACCCGTCGGTTGGCCGCGCGGCCTGCCTCCGTGTCGTTTGTTTTTAAAGGACGGCTTTCGCCATAGCCCTGCACTGCGAAACAGCTTTCAGGCACGTCGCCGGTGTCGCGCATCCAATTGCGTACCGATTCAGCGCGTTTGAGGGATAAAATCTGGTTGGATTTGTCATCACCGGTATCGTCGGTATGCCCAGCCACCACGATCAGCCAATCCGGCTTGGCCTTAATTCCGACCAGAGCATTAATCAGCACCTTCGTTGAGCCGCTTTTCAGCTCGTACCTGCCGGTATCAAACAGAGAAAGGCTGTTCAGGCGGATGGTTTTCGGACCCTGAATGATTTTTTTAATGACCGGCGGCGGTGGAGGCGGCGGCGACCAGCCGTTGATGGCACTTTGCACCGGAGCAATGAGACGCATGCCCTGATACAGCCCCAGCGACAGGCGCATAGGCGCTCCCGTACGTAGCCAGCCATCCAGCAAACACTCATCGGCACGCAGATGTTCTTGCGCCTGCAGCTTAGGAGCCGGTGGTGTTCCGGTCAGGCCGTTGTACAGCGCCAGATGGTCGCCTACGCTCTGGATTAGCCGCTGGTTATTGATGAACGAGGCCAGCATAGCGAACAGTAAAAACAGGCCGCACAGCAGGCCCGCAAGCTGCCAGGTCTGCATCAGGCGAGAAACACCGTGGCGGCGAGGTAAATACGGCAGTAGCACATCCGGTAGCGGCAGGCAGTCCTGCGTCGAAGCTGTACCGGGCACTAGCGTGGTGATGCCTGCGATATGCCCCTGCCAGAGATTATCCGCACGCCCGGTGACCGGCGTGAAACAGCTGCCCCAGACGCAGGGCTTCAGGGCAGGTAAATCACCCTGGGGCTGGCCCAAAACGCGGGTGACGTGACTCTCACACCAGTCAAGCAGGCTTTCCATCCAGAACACGGCGCTCAGCCGCTCACAGGCGTTGTCCGCCCCCGGCTCACAGCCCCATTCCGCCAGAGGCATGATGCCTGCCCCGGCTTCCCGCACCTGAATCCCCTGCTGACCCGGCGTGACCGTGTACCAGCGTTCGGTCTGCGCCTGTGAATCAGAAGGCGGCGACAGCCAGGTGCTTATCCACACCGGAGGAATGCCTGCCAGCCAGCTTTTGCACTGCACGATAGAACGGTGCCAGACACGCAGCTGCTGGGTGAAATCATCTTTGTCCTGATGCTGTTCCGGAACAATCGCCAGCAGCACGGAAATCTGTGCGACCAGCGCCGGGCGTTCGTTCGCCAGATGCTGAGCTAGCAGAGGGAGCTGTTCCGGTAGCGCAACCGGTAAATACCAGCCCTGTCGAGTTTCGCGAAAAGGCAGCGCATCTGAAAACAACGATGCGCCGTCTGCGCAAACCAGCACAACGGCCCCCTGAAAGCCTTCGGGCGGCAGGTGCGTATCGGCAATATGGGCATGGGCAATTTTGTTGCGACGGTGTCGACGCCAAAGAAGATAACCGGCCGCCCCGCAGATGAAGACCACCAACATACTCAGCGACACGCGGCTGCCGTTACCCAGCGGCCAAAAGCCGAGGATCAGCCATAGCGCCAGGACCGCGGCAAGAAGCAACAGCATTAACTGCGTTAATCCGCGCATCTGTCAGTACGTCCCTGTCAGGTGTGACACCATGTTCGTGAGGGTGATAGAGAGAAAAAACCACAGCGCGACCAAAATCGCCGCTCCCAGCACCCACGTGAACCAGTATGTCTTACGACCGCTTCTCAAACGCGATGAGCGCGAAACCACCGGCGTATCCTGAGCTTGTGCAAAGGGTGGAACCAGCTGGCTCAGCTTACGGACCACATCTTCGCGGCGTTCATCGCCCTGCTCGCGATAGCGACCCACGAAGCCCAGCGTCAGCGCACGGTAGAAACAGGTCAACACAGAGGTATCCGGAGCGGGCTCCTGCAACACGGTTCGAATGCGTTCCCAGAGTTCCTCACCGGCGTTCAGGGTATTGAAATAACGCGCCTGAAGCGGGTCTCTAAGCCATTTGGCATAGCCGCTGTCCTGCTTCTGACGGTTCATTACGCTTTCATCAAGTAACGCGCACAGGGTATAGAGCATATGATCGGTGCTCGTCTCGCTGAATCCAGCACGCGATAGCGCCTCACGCGCGCTGTCCATCCAGCCACAGGCCTGGCGGTAGAGCGCTTCTCCGTCGGTTATTTCCTGACCGTTACGCAGCTGGCTAACCATCAGCCAGCAGGGATAAAAGACTTCGTCCGTAAATGATGGAGTTATCTTGTTCATGAGCGCAGCACCGCAAACAGTTCGAGTTTCACCTCGCCCAGCGTACCCGGCGTGTAGAAGGCGCAGTTACCCGCCTCCAGCATCGCCCGCGCATCCGGGCTATTGAGATCGAGCGCAAAATACTGATTCTCAAGACGCAGAGGGATTGCCGCAGGAACGTGTGACAACGGCTTCATCAAGACGCCGCTAAGGGCGACGTTAACGACATCGGACACCGCCTCAAAGCTCCCAGCCTTGCACAGCAGCGGGAACTGAGTCTGCAGCAGATAATTTGGCATTGACGAACGCACGGAGAGATAGAAATCCGCACCTTCACGCAGACGCGCATCGTGCAGGGAACCCGTCCAGAACTGCCCATCCTGCTTGAGATCGATCGCCACCATGCGCGACGGCAGGCTTGCCTCCAGCAATTTATCAAGCAGCGCAAACAGCGGCGGGAAAACCTGCTCTGGCGCATTGTGCCTGTAGAGCGGGATATCTTCGGCTTTGTGTTCAAGGGAGAACGTGAGCAGGCTGCCGGCCAGGCGCACCAGCTCGCGGTAGAACAGCTCCGGGTGCCGCGACGGCGACTGGAGCAGCTCTGTAAGCACCGGCTCAACGCTGTTCAGGGCGTTAAGTAGCCAGAAGAGCGACACGTCGGCAACGGCAAAATCCGCCATGCGTTCATTGCTCTCACGGCGCATATCCATCAGGCGGCGACGCCGGGCCTGCAGGCGATGCAGAAGATCGCCAAGTTCGCTAAGCACGGTCGGACTCGCAGCTAGGGAGAGCATCGGCGGGATAAAGCTCGGGTCCTGCGTCCATTGCCCCTGAGCGCTGCGTATCAGACGTACTACCGGACAGGTTAGATACGCAGCGTTTTCCTGGTGCGCGAAACGTAACGTGATGGCATGGTGCAGCACCGCAAGCTCGGTACGTTCATGACCGGCTAGCTCCTGCACCGTATGCCATTGTTGCTGCCAGCGGCGAGGACGTTCGCTATCCTGGCCATCATCAAGATTGCCGCCGTTGGCAGAAAGCAGCGGCAGAGCAAGGACGATATCCACACTTTCTCGATCGCTAACGGTCGATAAATCACAGGCTGGCGGAAGATTATCCGCCAGTTCTGTATCAATCTGCGTTCCGTCCGGGAAGCGAACGATAAGACGAAGAGCGTTCAGACGGGAGAGCGCGAGCGATCCTCCGTCGAAAGCAACCTCAATGACGCCCCAGGGATTCGCCAGCGCCATATGGGCCACGCTATCTGCCATATAAGCATCCCAGCGTGCCTGCTGTTGAAACTGTTGGGGGGCCAAAAAGGCCCCGTCTGTCCATAACGGACGGTAAATTTTCATCCCTGCAACCGCCTTATGCTTTAGCTTTTGGCATCTGCGAAACCAGCGACAGATTCACGTCCATGCCTTCTACCTGGAAGTGCGGCACGGCGTACAGCTTCACGCGGAAGAAGCCCGGGTTGTCTTCGATGTCTTCCACGGTCACCTTCGCATCGCGCAGCGGATGAGAGGCCTGCAGCTCGTCGCCCGGGTCGGTCATTTCGGTGACCAGCGTGCGCACCCAGGTGTTCAGTTCCAGCTCCAGCAGACGGCGGTCCTTGGTGGTGCCGATGTTTTCACGCTGGATAAGCTTCAGGTAGTGGGCAATGCGCGACAGCAGGAAGATGTACGGCAGACGCGCGTTGATGCGGCTGTTGGCGGTCGCATCGGCGGTGTCGTACAGCGCAGGCTTCTGCGCGGAGTTCGCGGAGAAGAAGCACGAGTAGTCGCGGTTTTTGTAGTACGACAGCGGGATGAAGCCGAGGTTAGCGAACTCGAACTCGCGGGTTTCCGGGATCATCACCTCACTCGGGATCTTCACCTGGTTGCCGGTGCCGAGATCGTACAGGTGGATCGGCAGATCGGTGACGGCACCGCCGGCCTGCGGGCCGCGGATCTGCACGCACCAGCCGTTCTTGATGAAGCTTTTCACCATGTTGGCGGCGAAGGCAAACGACGCGTTGGTCCACAGGTATTTCTCGTGGTCCGGGCCTTTGACTTCTTCAACATAGTTGAAGCTGCGCACCGGCACGGTGTCCGGGCCATACGGCAGGCGGCCGAGCACGCGCGGCATGGTCAGGCCGATGTAGCGGGAATCATCGGTATCGCGGAAGGATTTCCACTTGATGTATTCGGCACGGTCAAAGTAGTTGCCGATGTCTTTGATTGCCGCCACTTCTTCCATGGAGTCTTTCAGGAAGAATTTAGCGCCCACGGCGCCAATAAACGGCATGTGCGCGGAGGCAGAAACTTTGGAGATGTTGCGCAGCAGCGCCACGTCCTGGGCGGAGGCGTCAAACTCATAGTTGGAGATGACGGCACCGATTGGCTCGCCGCCCGGGGTGTCGTATTCCTGAATGTAGGTGTGGTGATACAGGCCGGTCTGGATGATTTCCGGGCTGTCTTCGAAGTCCTGACGCAGGTCGTCTTTGGAGACGTCCAGCACTTCGATTTTGACGTTCTGGCGGAAATCAGTGCGGTCCACCAGCGACTTCAGGCCGCGCCAGGCGGATTCCACCTGCTGGAAAGCATCATGATGCATGACCGCGTCCAGCTGGCGGCTTATCTGGTAATCCAGCTCGGCGATATGGTGGTCGAGCAGGGTTTTGTCGAGTTTCTCAACGGCCTGGCCGGACTGCTTCAGACGCTCAAGGAACACCTGCACGGCGGCGGTAACGCGCTGGTCAGCGGTCACGTCGGCGAGGGCGGAACCGTCCTGGAAGTCATTCAGGTCGCCAAGTCTGGCAACCGGCGTCAGGTTGATTTTTTCGAACAGCGAAGCATAGACACCATCACGTGGTGCATTTTCCAGTACGGTTGCATTACCCTGCACTGGGCTTGTTTCAGCATTTACAGACATCAGCATTCTCTCTGTTAGTCCATTAATAGATGCAGCCTGTATTTATTCAGGTGCGAGGGCGCTCAATTCGTCACGTAATTCTTGGGTCAGAGCCGGATCGATAAGAATCTTTTCAAGCTCTTTCCGGAAAGTGACGTTATCAAGAAGATTAGATTTTAAGTCGCGGAGTAAATTGCGCATGGCCAGCATGGCGCGAAGCTGCGGGATTTGACGGGCAACCTGTTCTGGCTCGAAATCTTTCATTTCCGAAAAACTCAGGCTGACATTTTCTTCTGAGCCATCGCCCGCAAGCGTATTGGGTACCGAGAATTTAACTTCAGGGTTCAGCTCTGCCAGAACGCTATTAAAGTTATTTTTGTTAATATTTACTTTGCTTCTTTCCGAAAGCGGCAGAGTTTCCTTTCCATTACTGAAATCCCCCATCGCTAACAGTTTTAACGGCAACTCTACTTTCTTTTTCGCCGATCCGGTATGCAGGTCCAGGCGTATATTGACACGTGCTTTTGGCACTTCGTTTTGGAAGGTTGACTCTGCCATATCATTCCCTTTGTGTATGAACAATCATAAGTGTAATTAAAGCTTCTTTACAAAACGATGATAGAGCAAACAACTACAGCAGATCAACTAAGCAGCCCGAAAAACCACAATTGGAAAATTCCTAAGAATTATCCTCCACACCAAGATGAGTACTACCTCTATATATGTAGTTGCACCCCATCCAATCGACTACGCAATCACTTAAGAGCCAGTTATATGTTCTGCTTAACAATCCCTTCTCGAGTTATTGCGCCACAACCGTCATTAATTTGTCATAAATCAATAAAATTTTGGCAGTCCGCATGAATAAAGGATTGTTTAAGTTTAATAAGACTAATGCACTAATCATGCCCGTCTCATTTTCCGTTGATGCATGACCTTGTTTCCTATCATGAAGGATACAGTTGTCATGTAAATAATTAATGAGCCATTCATTCATCAATGGAATATTCCTAAACATTTAAACAGACTGCCCAGATTAACTTTTACAGCATTCAACTGGGGGAATGGATGCGTTATCTCTATCTGAGGCGGAGGATTGAAGAAGATTATTAGCTAAACGATGCAAAGAACAATTTCTTGACACTTCTTAAATGGAAATTTCTTATTAAGAATTTTCTCGCAGAAAGCGCCCTGCTTTAAGAAAATACTTTACAGAACCGAGAGCTTTCGCTCTCAGCGCTTCAGTAAAAGTTCTTTTTCGGTAATTTTTATCGAAATAAGGCCAAAGACGTTCTAAGGGATCTTTTAATAATCCATAAAGCTCTGCACTGTAATCCCCTCTTTCTCGAACAATGCCCTGACCCGCCGAGCTATCTCTACCGCACCTGGGTTGTCGCCGTGAACACAGATAGAGTCAGCCTTGAGCGGCGTAAAAATGCCTTCGATTGAGGTCACCCCACCTACTCTCACCAGTTGGAGCATTCGTTTTGCGACAAGATCCGCATCGTGGAGAACGGAACCAGAATCCTTACGAGCGACCAGCGTGCCGTCCGCATGATATGCGCGATCAGCAAAGACCTCGGAGAGGGTTTTCAAACCTCGTGACTCAGCGAGCTTCAGGATGGGCGATCCGGATAGCCCCACCAGAGGCAGCTGGCTATCGACGGCAAGAATAGCGTCGATAACCGCTAAAGCTTGACGCTCGTCGTGGGCGATTGTGTTGTAGAGCGCGCCGTGAGGCTTTACGTAGCGCACCGAGACACCAGCGGCCTTCGCTAAGCCTTGCAAAGCGCCAAGCTGATAAATGACGTCAGCTTTCAGCTCGTCGCTGGCGATATCCATATTTCGACGGCCAAAGCCGACCAAATCCGGGTAGGCAACGTGCGCTCCAACCTTTACACCGTGGCTTTGCGCCGCCCGTAGCGTTTCCAGAATGCCCGCAGGAGAACCCGCGTGAAAGCCGCATGCGACGTTGGCGCTGGTAACAATCGCCAGCATTGCGGCGTCGTTCCCCATAGTCCAGGAGCCAAAGCTTTCACCCAAATCGCTGTTTAAATCAATCGTCTTCATCATGGTTTACCCACGCCCCTTCTTCCGTATTCAATACATTACCTTTATCGGCGCAGCGGCACATCCTTCATCAGCAGCGACAGCAAAAACGCCATCACCATTACGCAGGCCGAAATGATGTACACGGAATGGAGGGCGGTACCAAATGCCTGAAGGTAATCCTCACGCAGCGCGGCGGGAAGCTCATGCACCGCCTTTGCACCAAGCTGATGAGGCAGCGCCACGCCTTCGGGAATCAGCGCCTGCAGGTTAGACTGCAGCGCGTGGGTAAAGATTGCCCCAAACGCCGCCACGCCAATCGAACCGCCAATAGAACGGAACAGCGTCGTGCTTGAGGTGGCGACGCCGATAAGTTTCGGCTCGACGCTGTTTTGCACGGCAAGAATAAGCACCTGCATCACCATCCCGAGACCAAACCCCAGCAGCGCGATGTAAAGATAAAGAAGATGAAGCGGCGTGGTGATTTTTAACGTGCCGAGCAGCACCATCGCTATAAAGGTCACAAACGTACCGACGATAGGAAAAATACGGTAGCGCCCGATTTTGCTGATGATGCGGCCGCTGACAATCGAGGTGAACATCAGGCCGCCCATTAACGGCAGAAGCTGCATCCCAGCCTGCGACGGGGTAGAAGATTTCACTACCTGTAGATAAAGCGGCAGAAAAGTCATCGAGCCGAACAGGGACATACCGATGATAAAACCAATCAGGCAGCTTAGTAAGAAGGTGCGGTCGCGGAACAGATACAGCGGAATGATAGGTTCGACGGCAAGCCGTTCTTCATAAATGAACCCACCTAAAGTCACCGCAAAGAAGGCAAAAATGCACCACAGCTGCGGGTCTGACCAGGCCATCACCGTTCCGCCTTCGCTGGTAAACAGGATGAGGCAGGTCAGTGAAACGGCGAGATAGCCCGCCCCTAAAAAGTCGATTTCGTGCCGGATACGTGCGGTCTGGGCTTTCAGCACCGCGCCAATGACCAGCAGGGCAAAAATCCCCAGCGGCAGGTTGATGTAAAAAATCCAGCGCCAGGAAAAATGCTCGACCAGAAAGCCGCCGATCAGCGGGCCAATAACCGTAGCCAGTCCAAATACGCCGCCGAACAAGCCCTGGTATTTACCGCGTTCCGCCGGGGGAATCACGTCGCCGACGGCGGCCATTGTCACCACCATTAGACCGCCGCCGCCAAGCCCCTGCAAGGCTCGCATCACTATCAGCTGGGTCATATTTTGCGCGACGCCGCACAGCGCCGAGCCAAGCAAAAAAAGCACGATTGCCGTTTGCAGAACAATCTTTCGCCCAAGCAGATCGCCGAATTTCCCGTACAGCGGTACGACAATCGTCGAGGCCAGCAGGTAGGATGTCACTACCCATGAAAGTTTTTCCAGCCCGCCAAGCTCGCCGACGATGGTCGGCAGCGCCGTGGAAACGATGGTCTGATCCAGTGCGGCCAGCAGCATGACCAGCATGAGCGCGGAAAACAGCAGACGAACCGAGGTTGTCTGCGAGGGGGCTGCGGTTTGTGAAGTCTGATCGGTCGTCATAGGGCCCGGGATTTAGCTAGTGATGAAATTATTTTGTTAGGTATCTTTTTTTTGCGACCAATGGATTCTGGCGTACAGGTCACAAAAAAGCAGTGACAAAACTCTGAAATCCCAGTCAAAAATTGATTTGCGTCATTATTTAAATTCAAATCATAACCATGGTTTATGATTAGGTTTTTTCCTGGTTTGCCTGCATCACAATTAAGGGATTATAGCCGTGCCTGAGAGGGCCTTCCGCGAAAGCGATTTCTTTTAATTTGGGTTAACAGCAATGAAAAAATTTATCTTTATGATGATGATGGCCGTAACGCTTGCAGGGTGTAGCACCGCAGCCCAGCGTCAGGCAGACTGCCAGGCACAGGGTATTAGCAAAGATACCTGCTATCTGGCCGAGCAAAATCGTCAGAACGCCATCAATAACGCCGCGATGAAGCAGGCAATGGAAAATGCCAACAAAGCAGCTAATCCTTAAGCTCATCGACAGGCCCGCTCGGGCCTGTTTTTATTCCTCACCCTTTGTGCGTTAATCCAAAAATGAATTATCCCGCGAAATGATACAGAATTAGCCTCCCCAAAAGCCCATACCTTAAATTTCCACAGTTATTACAAAAGGTTAATCACCACCACAGCATGAGCAAATATTGACCACCGTCACAATTTGGCGACACTTGTTTTCGCTGAGGATTTGGGAGTACATTAGCGCCGTCTGGTCGAGTATTCGACCAATGAATGCAACGTGAAGCGGCCTTTTTTGGCATAAAGCTAATCCCAAAATGCCCGAATGACGGCTTCGCTTTTCTATACTTGGTTATCTGGCATGTTGAGCGCGATGAAACGCGTGGAGCAAGTGAAGTGAAATATTTTCTGATGGGCATATCAGTCATTTTAGTCGTCTGGGTCGGCACATTTATGGCGCTGGTGTAATCGATAACGCTGCCCGGTAACGGATAAGAAACAGGAGCCAAAGGGCTCCTGTTTTCGTTTGCGGCGTTCAGTGATTGTCGGATGGCGCTTCGCTTATCCGACCTACGTGACCAGGTGATTAAAGCCCGTCAGCACGGAACATCGCTTTAATGCCTCGCACCGCCTGACGAATACGGTCGCGGTTTTCGATAAGCGCAAAGCGCACGTGGGTATCGCCGTAGTCGCCGAACCCCACGCCCGGCGAAACGCAGACTTTCGCATCCTGCAGCAGCTTTTTAGCAAACTCCAGCGAGCCCATCGCCGCATACTTTTCCGGGATTTTCGCCCAGACGTACATCGAAGCTTTCGGGCATTCCACCATCCAGCCCGCTTCGTGCAGGCCTTTAACCAGCACGTCGCGACGGCGTTTATACTGCTCGGCAATATCACGCACGCACTGCTGATCGCCTTCCAGCGCCGCAATTGCCGCCACCTGCAACGGGGTAAAGGTGCCGTAGTCGTGATAGCTTTTGATACGCGCCAGCGCGCTCACCAGCTCCTGGTTTCCTACCATAAAGCCGATTCGCCAGCCCGCCATATTGTAGCTTTTCGACAGGGTGAAGAACTCTACCGCCACGTCGCGCGCGCCCGGCACCTGCATGATCGACGGGGCTTTCCAGCCGTCGTAAACGATGTCGGCATACGCCAGATCGTGGATCACCAGAATGTCGTAACGCTTCGCAAGGGCGACAACCTTCTCAAAGAATTCAAGCTCCACGCACTGCGCCGTCGGGTTTGACGGGAAGCCGAGGATCATCATTTTCGGTTTTGGATAGCTTTCACGGATGGCGCGTTCCAGCTCGTTGAAGAAGTCCACGCCCTCCACCAGCGGCACGGAGCGCACCTGTGCGCCAGCGATGACCGCGCCGTAAATGTGAATCGGATAGCTCGGGTTTGGCACCAGCACGGTATCGCCGTGATCGAGCGTGGCCAGCATCAGGTGCGCCAGCCCCTCTTTGGAGCCGATGGTAACAATCGCTTCGCTTTCCGGGTCGATATCAACCTCGTAGCGGTCTTTGTACCAGCGCGAAATTGCGCGCCGCAAGCGCGGAATGCCGCGAGATGTAGAGTAGCCGTGCGTATCGTCACGCTGCGCTACCGTGCAAAGTTTTTCCACGATGTGCGGAGGCGTTGGGCCGTCAGGGTTGCCCATGCTGAAATCGATAATATCTTCGCCACGGCGGCGCGCCGCCATTTTCAGTTCGGCGGTGATATTAAACACGTACGGGGGAAGACGATCGATACGCGAAAAACGGCGTTTAGGACTGGAGTCAGCCATAGATTCCTCAGATTACGTAAGCGCCCGGACCGTCCGAGCGACGCTGCCACGCTGTTGTGGCCTGCTTTGAAAATAGCCTGATTAAAATTCGTCTGTCGAGGGGGCAAGCGAAATATTTTTTATTCGCCCTAAAACGTGAACTTTCATTTGAAAGTTGTCCCTGTTTTATTCGATTGAACAGGGATACATTAACTATGTCGCAACAAACCAATAACCTTTTACCCTACGACGTGGAGCCCTGACATGAACCTGCACATTGATGATTTACCCCAGGCTATTCGCGAGATGAAACAGCGGCTGCGCCAGGATCTGCCCAACTACAAAGACGTTTTCGACGCGCTGGAAAACGACATGAAGCGCCAAATCGAGGCGATTCAGTCCGAGATGGCGCGCGGCGAGAATCCGGTGCCGCAGATCCACGCCGATGACATCGTTAACCACCGCGTGAGCGAACAGCAAAAGGCGCTGATTCGCCAACGCGGCTGCTGCACCGTTAAGGGCGTTTTCCCGCAGCAACAGGCGCAGGCGTGGAATGAGGAAATCGGTCAATACCTCGAAAAAAACGATTTCGTTGAGAAGCTAAAAAACGCCGCGGAAGATAACTACTTCGGTACGCTTGCCGCCAGCAAGCCGCAGATTTACGGCATTTACTGGTCTAAACCGCAGGTGGAAGCACGCCAGCACGAACGTATGAAAGCTGTGCAGGTTTTCCTCAATAATCTGTGGGAAACGCAAAGCAACGGGAAGCAGCATTTTGATGCCGATCGCGTGGTGAGCTACGCCGACCGTACCCGCCGCCGCCCGCCTCGCTCCACCTCTTTGGGCCTTTCTCCGCACGTGGACGGCGGCTCGGTAGAGCGCTGGCTGGATGAAAACTTCCGCCATGTTTACCGCCACGTTTTCTCAGGCGACTGGCAGAGCTATAACCCATTTGCCGCCGAAGGCCGTACGGAAGTTCGCGAATTTCCTTCCCCGGCGGTGTGCTCGATGTTCCGCACCTTCCAAGGATGGACGGCGCTTAGCCCGCAGCGCAAGCACGGCGGCACGCTGAACCTGCTGCCCGTCGCCAACGCCATGGCCTATATTCTGCTGCGCGCGCTGCAGGACGACGTGCCGGAAGAATCGCTGTGCGAAGCTTGGCCGGGGCGCGCGTTGTCTATTAACGAGCAGTGGCATCCCCTTTTATTAACCGGGATATCCTCAATTCCCGATATGGAAGCGGGCGATACGGTGTTCTGGCATTGCGATGTGATTCACTCCGTCGAAAACGAGCACCTGGGCGAGTTCGACAGCAACGTGATGTACATCGCCGCCGCACCGTGGTGCGAAAAGAACGCGGCGTATCTTGAACGCCAGTGGCCTGCATTCGTGGAAGGCCGGTCGCCGCCGGACTTTGCCGCAGACGATTTTGAGGTCGATTTTGTCGGGCGCGCGACGCCTGCGGATTTAACCGAGGCCGGACGCGAGCAGCTAGGCGGGAAGTAGCTTTCGATGCTTTCAATGGGCTTGAAGTCCGTACAAAAGTTCAAGCCCGTACGCCCTCACCCTACCCCTCTCCCCCAGGAGAGGGAACAGATCGAGTTGGAATCCCCACCAGAATTTCCTTATCATTGCCCTTCCCTTCTAAGGCATGCGAGTAACCCGTGCACGAAATCCTGAATATGCTGCTGGCGGTGTTTGACCGGGCGGCGTTGATGCTTATTTGTCTGTTCTTTCTGATCCGCATCCGCCTCTTCCGTGAACTGCTGCATAAAAACGCCCACACGCCGAAAGAGCTTCTCGCCGTTACCGCCATTTTTTCGATGCTTGCGCTGTTCAGCACCTGGTCGGGCGTGCATGTGGAAGGCTCGCTGGTCAACGTGCGCATAATCGCCGTGATGGCCGGCGGCATATTGTTCGGCCCGTGGGTGGGCATTATCACCGGCGTGATTGCCGGAACGCACCGCTACCTGATTGATATCGGCGGTATTACCGCCGTTCCCTGTCTGATAACCAGTATCATCGCCGGGTTTATCTCCGGCGGCATCAACCGCAAAGTCCCCAAAGCACAGCACTGGAAGGCGGGTATTATCGCGGGCATGCTGTGCGAAACGATGACCATGATTCTGGTCGTGCTGTGGGCGCCGTCCATCGCGCTGGGCTGGGATATCGTGTCCAAAATCGGCATCCCGATGATTCTTGGCACGGTCTCCATCGGCTTTATCGTCCTGCTGGTACAAAGCGTTGAAGGCGAAAAAGAGGCCAGCGCGGCGCGTCAGGCCAAGCTTGCACTGGATATCGCCAATAAAACCCTGCCGCTGTTTCGCAACGTCAACAGCGAGTCGCTGCGCCAGGTCTGCAAGATTATTCGCGATGATATCAACGCCGACGCGGTGGCGATGACCGACACCGAAAAGGTGCTGGCCTATGTGGGGCTTGGGGAAAACAACTATCACGAAAACGATCAGGCCTTCGCCCCGCGCACCCGGCAGGCGCTTAAAGAGGGGAAAATCATCATTCGTAATGATGACGAGGCCTGGCGCACCCCGGAAATCCACTCCATCATGATCATCCCGCTGTGGGAGAAAGGCGTGGTGACCGGCACGCTGAAAATCTACTACCGCCACGCGCACCAGATTACCTCCACGCTTCAGGAAATGGCGGTTGGGCTTTCACAAATTATTTCGACCCAGCTCGAAGTTTCACGCGCCGAGCAGCTGCGCGAGATGGCGAATAAAGCCGAGCTTCGCGCGCTGCAAAGCAAGATTAACCCCCACTTCCTGTTTAACGCGCTGAACGCCATTTCGTCGTCGATTCGTATGAATCCGGACACCGCCCGACAGCTCATCTTTAATCTGTCGCGCTACCTGCGCTACAACATCGAGCTGAACGACGACGAGCAGATCGACATCAAAAAAGAGCTGTATCAGATCAAGGATTACATCGCCATCGAGCAGGCGCGCTTCGGCGACAAGCTCACGGTGATTTACAACATTGATGAAGACGTGAACTGCACTATTCCGAGCCTGCTTATCCAGCCGCTGGTGGAAAACGCTATTGTGCACGGCATCCAGCCGTGCAAAGGCAAGGGCGTGGTCACCATCAGCGTTGAGGAGAGCGGGAATCGCGTGCGCATCGCGGTGCGGGATACCGGCAACGGCATCGACCCGCAGGTTATTGAACGCGTCGAATCCAACGAAATGCCGGGCAACAAAATCGGCCTGCTTAACGTGCACCATCGCGTGAAGCTGCTGTACGGCGAAGGCCTGCACATTCGTCGCCTGGAGCCGGGAACCGAGATTGCGTTCTACGTGCCCCACGCCGTGAAGGCCGTGCCGCATGGACTGTTGCCGCCTGAAGGAGAAAAAGCATGAAGGTGATTATTGTAGAAGACGAGGTGCTGGCCCAGCAGGAGCTGAACTGGCTGATTAAAGAGCATTCCCAGATGGAGATTGTGGCGACCTTCGACGACGGCATGGACGTGCTGAAGTACCTGCAGCATCACGAGGTGGACGCGATTTTTCTCGATATCAACATTCCGTCGCTCGACGGCGTGCTGCTGGCGCAGAACATCAGTAAATTCGCCCATAAGCCGTTTATCGTATTTATCACCGCATGGAAAGAGCACGCGGTGGAGGCGTTTGAGCTGGAAGCGTTCGACTACATTTTGAAGCCCTACCAGGAATCGCGCATTATCGGCATGCTGCAAAAGCTGGAGGCGGCGTACCAGCAGCAGACCGCGCCCCACGCGGCGAGCCAAACCGGCCGCGAGAACGTCACCATTAACCTCGTGAAAGACGAACGCATCATCGTGACGGATATCAACGATATCTATTACGCAGAGGCGCACGAGAAAATGACCTTTGTCTACACGCGTCGCGAAGCCTACGTGATGCCGATGAACATTACCGAGTTTTGCAGCCGCCTGCCGGAAAGCCATTTCTTCCGCTGCCACCGCTCGTACTGCGTGAACCTGAGCAAGATCCGCGAGATCGAACCCTGGTTTAACAACACCTATATTTTACGCCTGCGGGATTTGGATTTTCAGGTGCCGGTCAGCCGGAGCAAGGTGAAAGAGTTTCGCCAGCTGATGCGCCTGTAGGAAGGAAATGGGCGCAGGAAACTGCGCCCGAATGGCTTACAGAATTTGCCCCAGCGTCTGACGCAGATGCGCGCCCGCGCCCAGCAGGCCCGGCTGATCGTGAACGATCAGGTAGACCGGGATATCTTTCACGTACTCTTTGAAGCGCCCTTTGTCCTCGAAACCGCCGCGGAAGCCGGAGGATTTGAAGAACTCCAGGAAGCGCGGCACGATGCCACCGGCAATGTATACGCCGCCAAACGTGCCGAGCGTCAGCGCCAGGTTGCCGCCAAAGCGGCCCAGGATCACGCAGAATAGCGAAAGCGCGCGGCGGCAGTCGGTGCAGCTATCTTCCAGCGCGCGTTCGGTGATGTCTTTTGGCTTATAGCGTTCCGGCTCGCGCCCGTCGGATTTCACTATTGCGCGGTAGAGATTAACCAGGCCCGGGCCCGACAGCACGCGCTCCGCAGACACGTGGCCAATTTCAGCGCGCAGCTCTTCAAGGATAATGCCCTCTTCTTCGCTGTTTGGCGCGAAATCGACGTGGCCGCCTTCGCCCGGGAGGCTAACCCAGCGCTTATCGACGTGCACCAGATGCGCAACGCCAAGGCCGGTGCCCGCGCCGTATACCGCCACCGGTTTGCCTTCCACCGGCTCGCCGCCGCCGAATTTGATCAGGTGCTCGTCTTTGATCATCGGGATTGCCATAGACACGGCGGTAAAGTCGTTAATAATTTCCAGATGCTCGAAGCCGAGGTTCTTTTTCATCTCGGCGATGGAAAATTCCCAGGTGTGGTTGGTCATCGCCACCCAGTCGCCGGTAATCGGACAGGCAATGGCAATACAGCCGTCCGTTACGGTCGCGTCATGCTCCTTGAGATAATGCACCACAACCGCTTCCAGGCTAGGGAAATCAAGACCTGAATAGGTTTTTGCCTGGGTGATTTCACCATTTTCAACGTTACACAGTGCCAGACGCGCGTTGGTGCCGCCAACATCTCCCACCAAAGCATATTTTGTCATTCTTCAACTGCTCCGCTAAAGTCAGAATAAGTTCTGGCCACACTGTAAAATTAGCCAGCCAAAACAACAATGCCCCTCTCATAAATGCCCGGGAATTATAGACCTTCGTCACAGATTGGCTTGACCGTTTCAGCCTCTTTTGCAGCAAGGGTTAGCGGATTCTCTGGCAGACTAGAGGAAGTGGCAAGACGTGCGCACTACATTTCAGAATAAGGAACTCCCATGCTCCATCCGCGAGCCAGAAATATGCTGGTGCTTTCGCTGCCAGCGCTTATCATCGGCGTCTTCTCTAGCCTGATACTCATTGTGGTAATGAAAGTCGCAGCCGTGCTGCAAACATGGCTATGGGTGAACCTGCCCGGGCGATTTGGCATGGACATGGATTCCCCCGTCTGGATACTGCTGATGCTGACGCTTACCGGCATCGCCGTAGGCCTGGTGATTCGCTATATTCCCGGCCACGGCGGGCCCGACCCGGCGACGGAGCCGCTGGTTGGCGCGCCCGTCCCCGTTATGGCGCTGCCGGGCCTGATTCTGGCACTGGTTATCGGCCTTGCGGGCGGCGTCAGCCTCGGCCCCGAGCACCCAATTATGGCGGTGAATATAGCGCTCGCGGTTGCCATAGGCGCGCGGCTCTTCCCGCGCGTGGGGGCGCTGGACTGGACGATTCTTGCCGCCGCAGGCACCATCGGCGCGCTGTTTGGCACGCCCGTTGCCGCAGCGCTGATTTTCTCGCAGACCATGAGCGGCAATAACGACGTGCCGGTGTGGGACAGGCTGTTTGCCCCGCTGATGGCGGCCGCCGCGGGCGCGATGACCACAGACCTGTTCTTCCATCCGGATTTCTCGCTGCCCGTCACGGCTTACCCGGAACTGCGCTTTATAGACATTTTTAGCGGGGCGGTCGTTACGGCTATCGCCATCGCGCTCGGCATGGTGGCGGTGTGGTGTTTACCTCATGCCCACCGCCTGATGCACAGGCTAAAGCACCCGGTTTTGATTCTCGGTGCGGGCGGGTTCCTGCTGGGTGTTCTTGGCGTTCTGGGCGGGGAAGTGACGCTGTTTAAAGGCCTGGATGAGATGCGCCAGCTGGCGCTGTCGCAGCAGTACACGGTTGCCGCGCTGCTGATGTTTGCGGTGGTGAAACTCGCGGCGCTGGTTGTTGCTTCCGCAAGCGGCTTTCGCGGCGGGCGCATCTTCCCGGTGGTGTTCGTGGGCGTTGCGCTGGGCATGATGCTTCACCAGCACGTTGAGGCCGTTCCGGCGGCCATCACGCTTTCCTGCGCGATCCTCGGTCTGGTGCTGGTGGTGACGCGCGACGGCTGGCTGAGCCTGTTTATGGCTATGGCGGTGGTGCCGGACCTCAAGCTGCTGCCGCTGCTGTGTATTGTGATGCTACCGGCCTGGCTGCTGCTAGCAGGCAAGCCGGTTATGATGGTGGATAAAACCCGCCGCTAGCCTTCACCCGAATTGCGCCGGGCGAGTGAGGACGTCACCGCCTGGAGCAGTTCGGGGATGTCCTGCTTCGGCAGGACGACTTCTATCAGCGTCAGCCGTTCCGCGTTTGCCGCCTTCTTCATCACCGCTTCCAGCTGCACCCTTTCCGTTACCCGCCAGCACTGCGCCTGGCAATTCAGATGCAGCGCCTGCGGCAGCTGCGTCCAGTCCCACGGCGCGATGTCGTTATAGCGCTGTTCCGCGCCGTGAATCGCCCTTTCCACCGTGTAACCATCGTTATTGAGCAGGAAGATAATCGGCTTCTGTCCGTCGCGCTGCATGCTTCCCAGCTCCTGAACGGTCAGCTGCGCGGAACCGTCGCCGATCAGCAGCACCACGCGACGGTTTGGGCAGGCCGTTTGCGCGCCAAACGCGGCGGGCAGCGTATAGCCAATCGATCCCCACAGCGGCTGAGCGATAAAAGTGGTTCCCGCAGGCAGCGTGAGGGTTGCCGCCCCGAAAGCCGCGGTTCCCTGGTCGGCTAAAACGATATCACCGGGCTGGAGGAAGTTTTGTACCGCCAGCCAGAGCGCGTGCTGATCGAGCGTTCCGCTTTCGCAGTCCGGCAGCGCGGGTGGTTTTTGCCGGGTGGTCGGCCAGTGGGACGCCTGGCGTTTGCAAAGCTGATGCAGCATCTCAACGGCCTGCGCCATCGGCAGCCCGCTAAACCAACGCTCGCCGATGCGCGTCGCGTTTGGCTGCACGTCAATCGTCTGCTGCGCGCTGAGCTTTTGCGTGAAGCCCGCGGTGATAGTATCGGTAAACCTCACGCCAACGCAGACCACCAGCTCCGCGCCTTCAAGGGTCGATTTTATGCCCTCTTCGCTCGCCGCGCCGCTGTAGGTGCCGATAAAACCCTGCTGGCCCTCGTCGAACAGCCCTTTGCCCATCAGCAGCGTGGCATGAGGCAACGGCGTGTCGTCAATCCACTGCTGGAGCGCCTTTTGCTGGCCGTAGCGCAGCGCCAGGAAATCGGCCAGCAGCGCAACGCTGCGGCTTTCGGCAAGCTTCGCCTGGGCGGCCTTGCGGAAGGATTCCACTACGGCAGACTCGCCATGAGGCGTACGGATCTCTAAAGGATGCGCGGGCTTCGTGGCGGGGGCCTCCGCGACGTCGCTTGGTAACAGAAGGTAGCCGGGGCGATGCCGGGCTAAGGATTCACGCAGCACGCGGTCAATTTCGTAGCAGGCGTTTTCGGGGGTAAGAGCGGCCTGGGCCACCGTCACCTCTTTAGCCATTCGCGAAAAGTGCTGGAAGTCACCGTCGCCCAACGTGTGGTGAAGCAACTCCCCACGCTGCTGGGCGGCAAGGCTTGGGGAGCCGACGATATGAATAACGGGCAGATATTCCGCGTAGCTTCCCGCAACGCCGTTAACGGCGCTAAGCTCCCCGACACCAAAAGTAGTCAGCAAGGCCGCAGCCCCTTTGCAGCGCGCGTAACCATCCGCGGCGTAGGCGGCGTTGAGTTCGTTTGCGCACCCTACCCATGCAAGAGTCGGGTGTTCAATAACATGGTCCAGAAACTGGAGGTTGTAATCTCCCGGCACGCCAAACAGGTGTGCCACTCCACATTCGTTCAGGCGGTCCAGAAGATAGTCCGCGACACAGTAACGCATAGCATTTTCCTTCCCGGAGGGTTTGCTGTGAGTATTGGATATCTGTGATCGCTGTCGAGGATATATAGACAAAATGGCGTGGAAAGAGGAATTTACAGCCAAACGGGGTGTAGTCTGATGGCCATCCTTCTCGTGTAAACGTATACACTAAATTGAGTATTCACTGACAAGGGCACCAACATGGTTTATCAGGCACAACCTTCACGCTATGAATCAATGGAATACCGCCGCTGCGGGCGCAGCGGGCTGAAGCTCCCCGCTATTTCGCTCGGGCTGTGGCATAACTTTGGCGATACCACCCTTTTAGATAACAGCCGCCAGCTGCTGCGCCGGGCATTCGACGTGGGCATTACCCATTTTGACCTCGCTAACAACTACGGGCCGCCTCCGGGTTCTGCGGAAGAGAATTTTGGTCGCATTCTGCGTGAAGATTTTTTGCCATACCGCGATGAGCTGATTATCTCCTCCAAGGCTGGCTATACCATGTGGGACGGGCCTTACGGCGACTGGGGGTCGCGGAAATATCTCATCTCAAGCCTCGATCAAAGCCTGAAACGTATGGGGCTTGAGTACGTTGACATCTTCTACCATCACCGTCCGGATCCGGAAACGCCGCTTGAAGAAACCATGCGCGCGCTGGACCACGTGGTTCGCCAGGGCAAAGCGCTGTACGTTGGGCTCTCAAACTATCCTGCAGAGCTTGCGCGCCAGGCGATTGATATTCTGAACGATCTCGGCACGCCGTGCCTGATCCACCAGCCGAAATATTCGATGTTCGAACGGTGGGTCGAGGACGGCCTGCTGGACGTGCTGAAGCAAAAAGGCGTTGGCAGCATTGCCTTCTCGCCGCTGGCGGGCGGGCAGCTTACGGACCGCTATCTTAACGGCATTCCTGCGGATTCCCGTGCCGCAAGCGGCAGCCGGTTCCTCAACCCCGACCAGCTGACCGAAGAGAAATTAGCGAAGGTTCGCAAGCTTAATGCTATTGCCGAACGCCGCGGTCAGAAGCTGTCGCAGATGGCGTTGGCCTGGGTTCTTCGCGGCGATAAAGTGACATCGGTGCTTATCGGCGCCAGCAAAATCAGCCAGATAGATGACGCGGTCGGCATGCTGGCAAATCGCCATTTCAGCGAAGCAGAACAGGCTGAAATCGAAGCTATTCTGGTGTAAACGCTTACCCTGGCTGGCGACAAAACCAGCCAGATTTGCAAAAAGTGCTATCAGCGCTGAATTAAGAGTTAGCCGATGAAACACTTAGTTACCAGACCTTAATATTGCGTTAACAGGCCGCCGTGCGGCTACGCGTGTTAAGGAGAGAGTATGTTCAGGTCACTGATTCTTGCGGTTGCGTTACTGGCATCGGTGCCGCCGCTGGTCGCGAATGCGGGCGAAATCACCCTGCTGCCGTCGGTGAAGTTAAACATTGGCGATCAGGACTATCGCGGTAACTATTGGGACGGGCGCGACTGGCGCGACCGTGACTACTGGCATCGTAACTATGAATGGCGCGATCGCGGCTGGCATCGCCATCGCGGTTGGGATCGTGGCTGGGACCGCGGCCGCAGCAGCTATGAGAAAGGCTACCGTGCAGGCTGGAATGACCGGGACGACCACCGCGGACGCGGTCGTGGCCATGGTCATGGGCACGGCGGGCATCATCATTAAATATTAGCTAAGCCGCAGCGCCATTCGTTGGTAACAATGTCGGATGGCGCTGCATTTTCCCGCCTACAAAATCATCCAACCTACATATCCGACCTTCAGCGTCATCAAACCTACAGCCCCAGCGCGGTGCCGATTATCAGCCACAGGTTCAACGCAACAACCACCGCCACAATCGCCCAGCCGAGCTGTTTTACCAGCCTGGTGTTCACCAGCTCACCCATCAGCTTTTTATCGCTGGTAAAGATCAGCAGCGGCACCAGCGCCAGCGCGATACCGAAGCTGAGCAGCACCTGGCTCATTACCAGAATGCGCGTCGGGTCTAGCCCCATCAGAATGACAATAAACGACGGTGCCATGGTAATCGCGCGGCGAACCCACAGCGGTATATAAAAACGCACGAAGCCCTGCATCACCACCTGCCCGGCAAGCGTCCCGACAACGGTTGATGACAGCCCTGCGGCGACCAGGCTCAGGCCGAAGATGGTTGCGGCGGCGTGGCTCAGCAGCGGCTCAAGGGTCAGGTAAGCCTGATCCAGATCCGCAATGCCGGTATGCCCTGAGAAGTGGAACGCGGCCGCCGCCGTTGCCATCATCGCCAGGTTTACAAATCCCGCGATGGTCATCGCAATCGCCACGTCCCATTTCGTTGCGGAATAACGCTCGGCGCGGTTGCCGTCGTGCATGTGCTGAGTCAAAGACGAATGCAGGTAGATAACGTGCGGCATAATCGTTGCGCCAAGCACGCCAGCCGCCAGGAACACGGCCTCGCTGGTCGGCAGGCTTGGGATCAGCATCCCTTTACCCAGCGCGACAAAATTCGGCTGCGAGAAGATAAGCTCCACGATGTAGGCCGCCGCGACGAACAGCAAAAGCCCGCCGATGACTTTTTCCAGCGGCTTTTGCCCGCGCCGCTGCAGCATCAGAATCAGGAAGGTAGCAATCCCGGTGAGCACCGCCCCCTGCAGCAGGGAGACGCCCAGAATCAGCTTAAAGCCGATGGCCGCACCGATGAACTCGGCAAGGTCGGTCGCCATGGCGATGATTTCGGCCTGTATCCAGTAGAGCCAGACGACCGGGCGCGGATAGTGGTCGCGAATCTGCTCGGCGAGGTTTTTGCCCGTCGCGATGCCAAGCTTGGCGGAAAGCACCTGAATCATCATCGCCATCAGGTTTGCCCACACCACCACCCACAGCAGCTTGTAGCCGAAGCTGGCCCCGGCCTGAATGTTGGTGGCGAAGTTACCCGGATCGATGTAGCCGATGGCGGCGATAAACGCCGGGCCCATCAGCGCCAGTCGCAGCTTGCGAGCAGTTCTGCCACTGCTATTGTCAACACGACTGTTGGTCATCGTTTACCTCTGAGATATAGCCTTTGCTATGTTTCATGCTATCAAAATGAGAATGATTATCAAGATCATTTAAAAAGCTTGTCTGGATTTCTCTGATAGTCAAAAACGATGGCAGGGAGGCGGGTTCTTACCGGCACGTTAAAAACACGCGTAATAAAAACCGGATATGTTATGAATTGTGTGCACTGACGCAACTTTTAGCTTCTTTACTTAACATAGCAGAAATGTATGGTGGATCACTAATTTTGCTATCCGTCACATGTCATTACTATAGTGTGCGATTGCTCTCGTTTTCTTATTGCTTGTTTCATAGAATGTGCAACGAAATTAAACCTGCCTCATATTTGGAGCAAATATGTCCCGCGTTCTGCACTTTGTTTTAGCGCTTGCAGTGGTTGCGCTGCTTGCTTTGCTGGTTAGTCCTAACCGCAAGCAAATTCGTATTCGCTTTGTGATTCAATTATTAGTGATTGAAGTTTTGCTTGCCTGGTTCTTCCTGAACTCTGAGATTGGCCTTGGCTTCGTGCGCGGCTTCTCTGAAATGTTCGAAAAACTGCTGGCATTCGCTAATGAAGGGACAAACTTTGTATTCGGCAAGATGAATGACGAAGGACTCGCCTTCTTCTTCCTGAAAGTTCTCTGCCCAATCGTCTTTATCTCTGCTCTGATCGGTATTTTGCAGCATATCCGCATCCTGCCGATTGTTATCCGCGCCATCGGTACCGTGCTGTCGAAGGTCAACGGTATGGGTAAACTCGAATCCTTTAACGCCGTAAGCTCGCTGATTCTGGGACAGTCAGAAAACTTTATCGCCTATAAGGATATTCTGGGCAAGATGTCACGCAACCGCATGTACACCATGTCGGCTACCGCGATGTCTACCGTGTCGATGTCGATCGTGGGCGCGTACATGACGATGCTCGATCCGAAGTATGTTGTCGCCGCGCTGGTTCTGAACATGTTCAGCACCTTTATCGTGCTGTCGCTGATTAACCCGTACCGCGTGGATGAGAGCGAAGAAAACCTGCAAATGTCCAATTTGCACGAAGGTCAAAGCTTCTTTGAAATGCTCGGCGAGTACATTCTGGCAGGCTTCAAGGTGGCGATTATCGTTGCCGCAATGCTGATTGGCTTCATCGCGCTGATTGCCGCACTGAACGCGCTGTTCGGGGCCGTATTCGGCATCACCTTCCAGGGCATCCTGGGCTACATCTTCTACCCGATCGCCTGGGTGATGGGCGTACCGGCGAGTGAAGCGCTGCAGGTTGGCAGCATCATGGCGACCAAGCTGGTGTCGAACGAATTCGTGGCAATGATGGACCTGCAAAAGCTGGCGGGCGTCATGTCCCCACGCGCAGAAGGCATCCTGTCCGTGTTCCTGGTCTCCTTCGCTAACTTCTCTTCTATCGGGATTATCGCCGGTGCGATTAAAGGCCTGAACGAAGAGCAGGGTAACGTGGTTTCTCGCTTCGGCCTGAAGCTGGTTTACGGCTCAACGCTTGTGAGCATCCTGTCCGCGTCGATTGCAGCGCTGTTCCTGTAATCTGACCGCATCTGCTGCAAACGAGAACCGGGGCTTTTGCCCCGGTTTTTTTATCCCTACTCTTCTTCTTCCCCGTCCGCACAAACCTGATTCCGCCCGCGCTGCTTTGCCCGGTAAAGCCTGAAATCCGCCAGCGACTGCACCTGCTCAAGCGAATATTGCGGATGCTCGCTGTGTGCAGCAACGCCGAGCGAGGCGGTAATAGCCAGACTTGTGCCGTTGTTGAGCATCAGCGGCGAGTACTCAAGATGCTTTTTGATGCGCGTCGCCACGGCAACGCCCGCGTCCAGGTGCGTGTCCGGCAGATAAACGCAGAACTCTTCACCGCCAAGGCGGCCTAGCACGTCTTTGCTGCGAATCGCCTGCTGTATGCGCTGCGTGGCGTGGGCCAGCACGCTATCCCCGGCCTGATGGCCGAAGCGGTCGTTCACCCGCTTGAAATAGTCGAGATCTATCTGCACCAGCGTGAAGTCCTTGTGGCGCGGGTTAAGCTGCGCCGTTTTTTCAAAAAATCCCCGCCGGTTCAAAGCCCCGGTCAGATCGTCATGCCAGGCGTGCCAGTGCATTTCGCGCTGCAATGACCCCATATTGCGCACCAGGCGGCAGATTACGCGGTGCGAGGCCCACAGCAGCAGCACAAAGATTATCCACATCACCACCAGCAGCGCGCTGAAGCGGCCAAAGTCTTCGTGCAGGCCCTGGCGCAGCGTCTGCATGCTGATCAGCACGCTTTGCGTGCCTTTGATCGAACCAAAGGTGACGTAGGTCTGCCCAAAACGCAGCGTTCCGCGAGTGCCTGTCTCCAGTTTGTCGGCGATGAGCTTCAGCTGCGCTGCCGAAAGCGTAACGTTATTCAGCGCGCCGGCCGCAGACGTTAAGGGATTTAGCCGATCGTCATAAAGCTGATAGGCGCTTTGCGTGTTGTCAGGCAGCGACGCGCCGAGCAGCGTTTTCACGCTTTCATCGGTGATGGCCATGCCCAGCAGGCCAATCCATTCACCGCGAAAATCAACCGGCACCGCGCCGTTAATCAGCGTGTCGTGGGTCTGGTCAATGTTTTGACGCGCCCAGAAGGCGTGGCGCTTGGGGTTAAGCAGCGGGGAGGCAAGGATAAAACTCCCCTCTTTGCGGCGCGGATTGTAGCTGCGAACCAGCAGCGAGTTGATGTCCGGAGAGAGTGAGGCGATGAACTCCCCCTCGCGCGAGATGTAATAGATGCTGGCGGGCATGTCGCTGGACTCGCTGGCTAGCGGGAAAAGCTCCTGAATTTTGCCCAGCGCGTGCAGCTCCTGTTTTATCTGCGCTTCGTCATCATGCCTGCTGGCATTGTTGAGCACGATGCTGTCCGGCAAAGGCAGCTCGTTAATCCACAGGGACGTATTGCCATGCTCGCCAAAAATCTGCGCAGGGTTTTTTACGCCGCCGGGAAACAGCGGGTCGTCCATCGCCTCAACAAAGATACGCTGCAGATAACGCAGGTTGTCGATTTTGTATTTGGCACGGCTTTCAAGACGCGCAATAACGCTTTCGAGATGGCTTAGCTGGCTGGTGCGATAGCCGTGGTTGAACAGCTCACCCTGCTGCCAGAATAGAAAGGTCGTGAGCAGAAAAACGAAGATGAAACATAAATGGATAACACGAAGCGTTTTTTCCATAGGTAAACGAAAGTGATTCGCTAACGACATGCGACCTATCCTTTTATGTTTAGCGCCTGCTTGCGGCTACAGGCCCGATTGCGACCCGTACAGCGGTTCAGGTTTACCCAGCAAATACCCTTGCAAATACTGTACGCCCAAATCAAAGAGTAGGTTTCGCTGTTCTTCGGTTTCGACAAACTCCGCCACCACCGCAAGCTGCCGGGCGTTGGCCAGATCGCAAATCGATTTAACAATTAAAGCATCTAAGGAACCAGAGGTAATGCCCTTAATGAAACAGCCGTCAATTTTGATGATATCGGCCTGCAGGCGTTTCAGGCGCTCATAGTTAGCATAGCCTGTGCCAAAGTCATCAATGGCGATTTTGAAACCGTTTTCGCGCAGTAACATGATGTTCTGGATGGATGTTTCAGAATTTGAGAACGCCTGCTCCTCGGTGACTTCGATGATTACCGCGCCCGGCGGAACCCGATTGTCGGCAAACAGCGTCACGATTTCCTGCGCCAGGTCTTTTTGCATCAGCGTTAACGGCATCAGGTTGATGGAAAACAGCGGTTTATCCTCCACGACCCGCTGTTCATGGAGGAAAGCCACCAGCTTTGCCATGACCAACATGTCGAAGCGAACGCTCAGGTTAAACTCCGCGATGATGGGGATGAATTTGTCCGGCGTGAGCATTTCCCCGTTGAAGAACAGGCGCGATAGGATCTCGCTATACCCTTCGCCATGCTTGTTGACGATGGGCTGGGCGTAGAGCTGCAGCGCCGCGTCATCATTCAGGGCGAGCTTCACCTTTTGCAGTAGCAGCACGCGTTCGGTGGTCTGGTCGGATACCGCTTCAATCCGGGTATTAAGGCTCAATACGTGTTGGGCAGAGGACGCCTGCTCCGCAAGGTAGCTTAGCTGCCCAAGCGTGCGATGCAGTTCGCTGACGTCGCCGTCCGTTACGCTGTATGACGCGCCGAATTCGATTTCGAGCAGGCTGTTATGCCAGCGAATTTTTTTGCTGTTGAGCAAGTCGACGAGGTGATTCAGCCGCGCCCCGGTTTCGCTGCCGCGCAGAAACAGCAGCAGCTCGCAGCCCGGCAGTTGGAACACCTGCTCCCCTTCCCCAAGCCACGGCTTTAACAGCTGCGTGATTTCGCGCTTGCAGTGAATGCGCATCATCATGCCGTAGTGGCGGCTTAGAAACTCAAGATTGGACATCCTCAGGCAGCAGAGTGAACCCGCAGGAAAACGCTTAGTGTGCTGTTCCAGGGCGCGCAGGTTCGGCAGCCGCGTCAGGGGATCGGTCATCGCCTGCAAACGATAGACGCGCTTCATCCATTCGTTTTTATGGAAAATCATCGTCATGTAAAGCAGGCAGACGGTGAACGAAATAAACACCGAAAGAATAAACGACAGGGCAAACTTGGTATTTACGCCCTGTAAAAAACCGTGGTTGTAGGTCAGCAGCAGCCACGCCGACGCGCCCCACAGCAGGGCGATTAGCCGCGGGCCAATGTGGCGAATTCCAAAGGTGAACAGCACGAAGATGACCGGGACCAGATAACCGGCAATCAGCGTCGCTTTATAGGACGAGCACAGCAGAATCAGCAAGCCTGCCCACGTGCAGCCCCACGCCAGCGTATAAAAGCGCCGTGAGGTGGAAAGGTAATCAAGAACGCAGCGACGCCAGAACGCCCGCGCGAAATGCGGGTTGAGGATCATGCGCAGCGGATAGTAGAACAGCATGGTGAAAATGAGCGACGCGGCAATCAGATTCTGCACGTCTATCACCAGGTATAATAATGAGCTATCGCCAAAATACGGCGCCATTTCTGGCGGATAACTAATATATCTCCCCGCGATATACATCAGCAGCTTAACCCCAAGTGGCGTGAAAAATCCGAACCACAAGATTCTTACGCCCATTCCTTTATTTGGGATGCCGGAACGCCAGCGCGGGCCAAGATTATATCTCGTGAGTATAGATGCTAATAATACGGGAAAAATCAGGCAGGAGATAAAGATGGCCAATGGAATAGCCGGTAACTTCAGCGCGAACGAAAAGGTAATAAAAGTACCAATCATTATCGGTAAAACCGCCGCGCGACCAAATATTAATACCAATGAAATCAGCAGACTAAGCGGAAGATAAGCGAGGTAAACTTTACTGCCGTCCACTATGGTGGTTGGGGAAATATAGCGTGCAAGCGGCATAAACAATAAACATAGCACCGATGCAATAATAGATTTCCTGATCATTTTGTGAAAACTCATTAGCATAGGTGTTAATTTATCGTGTTTAAATTAGTGCATTATTTGGCCAACAAGAATACGTATATCTATCCTTTAAATCAAGCTCGCTTATTTTTTATAAGAATTAACCAGGACAATTTTAATAAGTTTATACAAATAAAAATATGTTGATATAAATAAAGTGCGGAATAAATATCATTCACAAAATGTCTGATAACGGTTGAGACCAAGGCAGCGCGAGACAATACGGAGGGGATTTACAGGAGCCAGAATGCAAAAAACCCCCGCCATCAGGCGAGGGTTTTGTATTTTGGTGGAGCTAAGCGGGATCGAACCGCTGACCTCTTGCATGCCATGCAAGCGCTCTCCCAGCTGAGCTATAGCCCCACGATAGGCTTTGGTTCTACGGTGCAAATCTTGCTGGAGAAGATTTGGTGGAGCTAAGCGGGATCGAACCGCTGACCTCTTGCATGCCATGCAAGCGCTCTCCCAGCTGAGCTATAGCCCCGAACCGTAGAAACCTTGTCGTGTTGACGGGCGGCATAATATGAAACCCATAGAAGCGTGTCAACGCCAAAATCTTCTTCTGCGATCAAACGTCGAAAAAGCAATCAACTCAGGGAGATCGGGATTGCATATCGTCCCCCGGTAGTTAATCCTGTCACAGTTTCCAGTAAAACGATCACATAAAATGAACCCCTAATAACCGTCTTCAACAAAGGAATACACCGTGCTCAAGGAACGAATGACACCTGAAGAACTGGCCACGCTGACTGGTTACAGTCGGCAAACCATCAATAAATGGGTGCGCAAAGAGAAGTGGACAACGACTCAGAAACCCGGTGTACAGGGCGGAAAGGCCAGGTTAATTCACATTGATGAACGCGTGCAGGAGTTCATCAACAACGCGAAACGCGCCGCTGACAGACCGGGCATCTATACGATTAATGATTCCACGCTCGAAGGGCTGCTGCTTCAGTCAATGAAACAAATGTCGGAAGTTGAACAGCAGAAAATGTCCGCGCTGATTCTGCGAGAAGGGATTGCCGGCGTGCTAAAACGCCTCGGTATTCGCGATAACGATTAAAAAAAACCGGCGACTATGCGCCGGTTTTTTATTGCCTTCAAACTTACTGCTGGGCTTCGCGCTCAGCAATAAAACCTAATGCTTTGTTGATGCGTGCAACGGAACGCTGTTTACCAATAGCATGAACGGTAACATCAAGCGCTGGCGATTGACCTGCACCGGTCACCGCAACGCGCAGCGGCATGCCCACTTTACCCATCCCGACTTCTAGCTCATCGGCCGTGGCCTGAATAGCATTGTGTACATTTTCTGCCGTCCAGTCGCTCAGCGCTTCAAGCTTGTCGCGCACCACTTCCAGCGGCTGACGGGCAACCGGGCGCAGGTGCTTTTTAGCGGCATCGGCATCAAACTCACTGAAGTCTTCATAGAAGTAGCGGCAGGTTTCCGCCATTTCTTTGAGCGTCTTGCAGCGTTCGCCCAGCAGCTTCACCAGATCGGCCAGCTGAGGCCCGGTACGCGTGTCGATATTTTGCTGCTCGATATGCCATTGCAGCTGGGTTGCAACGTATTCCGGCGGCAGATGATTAATGTAGTGGTGGTTCAGCCATTGCAGTTTTTCGGTATTGAACGCGCTGGCGGATTTGCTGACGGAATTTAAAGAGAACAGCTCGATCATCTCTTCACGGGTGAAGATCTCCTGATCGCCATGCGCCCAGCCCAGACGTACCAGGTAGTTCAGCAAGGCTTCTGGCAGATAGCCATCATCACGGTACTGCATAACGCTCACCGCGCCGTGGCGTTTGGACAGCTTTTTACCGTCGTCGCCGTTAATCATAGAAACGTGCGCATAAAGCGGCACCGGCGCATTCAACGCTTTCAGGATGTTGATCTGGCGCGGCGTGTTATTGATATGGTCTTCGCCACGAATAACGTGGGTGATTTCCATATCCCAGTCATCGACCACAACGCAGAAGTTGTAGGTTGGTGAACCATCGGTGCGGCGGATGATCAGATCGTCCAGTTCCTGGTTGCTGAACTCGATTGGACCACGGATCTGGTCGTCAAAAATAACGGAGCCTTCCTGCGGGTTGGCAAAACGCACCACGCATGGCTCATCAGCGGCGTGATGTTCGTGACCGTGGCGGCAGCGACCGTCGTAACGTGGCTTTTCGCCTTTTTCCATTTGCTCTTCACGTAATGCATCAAGACGTTCTTTAGAGCAATAGCATCTGTACGCCGTGCCCGCTTCCAGCATTTCGTCGATTACGCTGTTGTAGCGGTCGAAACGTTTAGTCTGGTAGTACGGGCCTTCATCCCACTCAAGGCTCAACCAATTCATACCGTCCATGATGGCTTCTATAGCTTCCGGGGTTGAACGTTCGAGGTCGGTATCTTCGATACGCAACACGAACTCGCCGCCTTGGTGACGAGCAAAAAGCCAGGAATAGAGAGCGGTACGAGCACCACCGACGTGCAGATAGCCTGTTGGGCTTGGCGCGAAGCGAGTTTTGATTTTCATTGAACGGCCTTAATTACGCAAAAGTACCGGGGATCCGGCAAATGCCAGGGAAGAAATAGTGGGCAACATTCTACCACTGTGGGCTGATTCCTCAATGTTGATGCATTTAGTTGCCGCTAAACGGCATATTCTGGTGAGAAATCAATCGCCAATGGATAATTAGCGATCGCATTGACTAATTTTAAGACGAACGAACAATTTCTTTAGAAAAGGCGTTGACTCATTTTCAACTCTCCCTATAATGCGACTCCACACAGCGGGGGTGATTAGCTCAGTTGGTAGAGCATCTCCTTTACACGGAGGGGGTCGGCGGTTCGAGCCCGTCATCACCCACCATTCATTAGTGAGTGTTGCTCCGCGGTGTAGTAAGAGATTTAGAGATGGGTGATTAGCTCAGTTGGTAGAGCATCTCCTTTACACGGAGGGGGTCGGCGGTTCGAGCCCGTCATCACCCACCATCTCTCCTCTTATGATTAGCAGTACCGAAGTTTGGGTGATTAGCTCAGTTGGTAGAGCACCTCCTTTACACGGAGGGGGTCGGCGGTTCGAGCCCGTCATCACCCACCATTCGGGTCGTTAGCTCAGTTGGTAGAGCAGTTGACTTTTAATCAATTGGTCGCAGGTTCGAATCCTGCACGACCCACCAATGTATTAAGGCGCCCTAAAGGCGCCTTTTTGCTATGTGCGATTCGGGCATGATGAGAACCTGCTGCAGGTTCGAGTGGAGCGCAGCGACACAACGTTGCTTTAGCAACGGCCCGAAGGGTAAGGCCAAAGGCCGAATAATCCTGCATGACCCACCAATGTATTAAGGCGCCCTAAAGGCGCCTTTTTGCTATGTGAATAAAATGTCGGTTGGCGCTGCTGTACGACCTAAAACGCCATTTAATCTGCGGCTTCAATTAATTTGTAGGGCGGATAAACGAAGTGCCATCCGCCGCAAGTTCACTGAAGTACAAACTCTCACCTTCCCAACAAAACCGCGTCCTGTGCCCTAACCTTTCACCACCACGTGCCGATAACCTCTTAGTCATTCTCATCAAGGAGTTATCATGACCACTATCAATAGCACTTCGCTGCAGGGCGGTGCCGTATCGGCCAGTACCACAACCAGTACCAGTACCTCCAGCAGTTCAGGCAATAGCCTCGCCTCGCAGATTAGCAGCATTACGCAAAAAATTACCAAGCTGACCCAGCAGCTCAAAGACGTTGCCAACGGCAGCGGCTCTGCGGACGAAAAGAAAAAACAGCAGGAGCTGATACAAGCGCAGATTAAGATGCTGCAGGCACAGCTGGCCCAGCTTCAGCGTCAGCAGGCGGAAGAAGCGCAGCAGAAGCAGGAAAAACAGCAGGTTAAGGCAGAAGGCGTGAACTATCCTTCTGACGATCATCAGATCGATATCCTTATCTAGCTTTCACCGGCTGAATCATCGAACAGAGGGTTGCCCCGGCGGGCCGCGGTGAGCTGCTGCGCCTGCTGGCGAATGACCTCCCAGATGGCCTCAGCCGCTCGGGAAAGCGAACGGTTTTTACGGCGTACCAGCATGAGCTGCCGCTCGACCACGGGCGTAAGGCGTTTCACAATCAAAGGCCGACCTTTGGGCAGCGGTAGCGCCAGCGCGGGCAGTATGCTAATGCCAATTCCCGCCTCGACCATTGGATATAGCGTTGCGGGGTGGCCAATCTGCTGCACAATATTTGCCGCAATCCCCTGCCTGGCTAACGCCTCGTCAATGAGAGGGCGGCTGCCGGACGCATAGTCCTGAAGCACAAGATTAGCGCCCTGCAGCGACTGCCACGAAATGCTTTTCTCTTTCGCCAGCGCGTCGTCGCTACGGCACAGCAGCAGGAAAGGTTCGGACAGCACCGGCTCGCAGTCTAAATCGCTAGCCTGAATGGGGTCGATAACGATACCAAAATCTACTTCACCCTGGCGGATGCTTTGCAGCACCCACTGCTGCGGGCGGTCGTGCAGCACGAAACGAATGGCCGGGAACTCAAGCGCTGCTGCGGCAATAGACTGCGGCATGAGATGTGCCGAAATAGTCTGGCTGGCCGCCACGCGCACCGTACCGCTGAGCTGATGACCCACACTGCGGATATCAAGCAGCGTGGTATTCAACTCTTCCAGCAGTCGTTCAAGCCGCCCCGCAAGCTGTTGACCCGCATCGGTCAGCACCACTTCCCGGGTCGTGCGATCCAGCAGCCTGACGCCAATCTCATTTTCCAGCTCTTTCACGCTGTGGCTGACGGCGGACTGGCTCAGGCCAATGCGCTCCCCTGCCCGGCTAAAGCTGCCCGCCAGGGCAACGGCCACAAAAACGCGAAGCTGGCGCAGCGAATAATTCATATGTTTAATTCATCAATGTATTCAATAAATCAATTTTATTTCTGAAATAACTGGAAGCACAATAGCCCTCACTCCAGTTTGAGGAATTGAGATGAAAATACTTCGCGTACTCGACCCGTTCACGCTGACGCTGGTTTGCACCGTTCTGCTGGCCTCTTTTTTCCCCGCGCAGGGCAGCTTTGTTGGTTTCTTTGAAGGACTAACCACCGCGGCGATAGCGCTACTTTTCTTCATGCACGGCGCGAAGCTTTCACGTGAGGCAATTGTGTCAGGCAGCAGCCACTGGCGGCTGCATCTATGGGTGATGTGCAGCACCTTCGTCCTTTTCCCCGTGCTGGGCGTGTTGTTTACCTGGTGGGCTCCGGTTAACGTCAGCCCGGAAATCTATACCGGATTTTTATACCTGTGTATTTTGCCGGCCACGGTGCAGTCGGCCATTGCCTTTACTTCTATTGCCGGTGGCAACGTCGCGGCGGCGGTTTGTTCCGCCTCCGCTTCCAGCCTGCTGGGGATTTTTCTGTCGCCGCTTTTAGTCGGCATGGTAATGCACGTTCACGGCGCAAGCGGCAGCCTGCAGCAGGTCGGCAGTATTATGCTGCAGCTGCTGGTGCCCTTCGTGGCGGGCCATCTTTCGCGCCCGTGGATCGGTAACTGGGTGGCTAAACATAAAAAGTGGATCGGTAAAACTGACCAGACGTCGATTTTGCTGGTGGTATATTCCGCCTTTAGCGAGGCGGTCACGCACGGGATCTGGCATAAAGTTGGCGCGGGGTCGCTGCTGTTTATCGTTGTTGCGAGCCTGGTGCTGCTGGGGATAGTCATTGCGGTAAATATCTTTATGGCGAGGCGTTTTGGCTTCAATAAAGCCGACGAGATTACCATTGTGTTCTGCGGCTCGAAAAAGAGCCTCGCCAACGGTATTCCTATGGCAAACATTCTTTTCCCGGTCGCCACCGTGGGGATGATGGTGCTGCCGTTGATGATTTTCCACCAGCTGCAGCTGATGATCTGCGCCGTGATGGCGCGCCGTTATCAGCAGCAGACGGCAAAAGCGGCAGCCGAGAAAGCTGCCGCCGCTAGCGCTTAAGGCCTTTTGAGGGGCTTCACCAGCCCCTCCAGCCCTTCCGTTTTAATCAATAACGTTAATTTCATCAGCTCGCCCAAGTGCCCCTGCGGAAACTCGTCCTTGCGGGCGAACCACAGAAAGTACTCTTCAGGCACATCAATCAGCACGCGGCCTTTGTATTTGCCAAAAGGCATCACCGTATTGGCGATCTCAATAAGCTGCTCTTTGTCCATATCAGGCGTCCAGCAGGCGAATCATTTCCGCTTCGTCGATAACGTCAATCCCCAACTCCTGAGCTTTGGCAAGCTTGGAGCCAGCCGCCTCCCCGGCGATGACCAGATCGGTTTTCTTCGATACGCTCCCCGCAACTTTCGCCCCCAGCGCAACCAGACGCGCTTTGGCATCGTCACGCGACATGATGCTAAGCGAGCCGGTCAGCACCACGGTTTTACCCGCGAACGGGCTATCGATCTCTTCGGCTTTGATGACCACTGGCGCGGGCCAGTTCACGCCAACCTCCTCAGTAAGCTGGCGGATCACGTCACGGTTGCTCTCTTCTTCGAAGAAGTTAAATACGTGTGTTGCCACGACGATGCCCACGTCGGGAACTTTTTGCAGTTCTTCAATGGAGGCCGCCGCCAGCGCTTCTAACGTACCAAAGTACGCTGCCAGCCCAGCCGCCGTCGCTTCGCCGACTTCACGGATGCCCAGCGCATAGAGGAAGCGCGCAAAAGTGGTCGTTTTCGATTTTTCCAGCGCGTCCACAACGTTCTGCGCGGACTTCGGCCCCATGCGCTCCAGGCCGGTGAGCTTGCCCGCCGTCAGACGGAAAAGGTCGGCTGGCGTATGCACATATTCTTTCTCAACTAATTGATCGATAATTTTATCGCCCATACCGTCAACGTCCAGCGCGCGGCGTGAGACGAAGTGTTTCAGCGATTCTTTGCGCTGCGCGCCGCAAATCAGGCCGCCTGTGCAGCGCGTCACTACCTCACCTTCAACGCGTTCAACGTCCGATCCGCAAACCGGGCAATGGGTCGGGAAAACAATTTCTCTGGTTTCGGCCGGGCGTTCAGATTCCACCACGCCAACGACCTGCGGGATCACGTCGCCTGCGCGGCGAATAACCACGCGATCGCCAATGCGCAGGCCGAGGCGTTCGATTTCATCGGCGTTATGCAAAGTCGCATTGCTGACCAGCACGCCAGCCACCTGCACCGGTTCTAGACGCGCTACAGGCGTAATCGCGCCGGTGCGGCCAACCTGGAATTCAACGTCGCGCACAAAGGTCATTTGTTCCTGGGCAGGGAATTTAAACGCCACGGCCCAGCGCGGAGCGCGGGCAACAAACCCGAGCGTTTCCTGCAAAGCGAGCGAATCAACCTTGATGACAACGCCGTCGATATCAAAGCCGAGCGTCGGACGGTCAGCCTCAACCTGATGGTAAAACGCCAGCACTTCTTCAGGCGTGCTGCAAAGCCTGATACGGTCGCTCACCGGCAGACCCCAGGCCTTAAACTGCTGCAGGCGCGCCATATGGCTTGCGGGAAGTTCGCCCCCCTCAAGCAGGCCAACGCCGTAGCAGAAGAACGTTAAAGGGCGCTTTGCCGTGATGCGCGGATCGAGCTGGCGCAGGGATCCGGCTGCCGCGTTACGCGGGTTAGCAAAAATTTTGCCGCCTGTACGGCGTGCTTCATCATTGATTTTTTCGAAGCCCGCCTGGGGTAAAAACACTTCGCCACGTACTTCTACGCGGCGTGGGATATTTTCACCGTGGAGCTTCAAAGGAATTGCACGAATGGTACGCACGTTAGCGGTAATGTTTTCCCCCGTGGTGCCATCGCCGCGCGTCGCCGCACGAACCAGCACGCCGTCTTCATACAGCAGGCTGACGGCAAGGCCGTCGAGCTTAAGCTCACAGCAAAACGTCAGGGCGTCGGTGCTTTTCAGCCTGTCCTGCACGCGCTTGTTGAAAGCAAGGTAGCTCGCCTCATCAAAGACGTTATCAAGCGACAGCATCGGCACTTCATGGCGCACCTGGGTAAATTCGCTCAGCGGAGCTGCCCCCACGCGCTGCGTCGGTGAATCCGGCGTGATGAGATCAGGATGAGCGGCTTCCAGATCGCGCAGTTCACGCATCAGCCGGTCATATTCAGCGTCCGGCACTTCCGGGTTATCAAGCACATGATACAGATATTCATGATGGCGAAGCGTGGTTCGCAGATGAGTGAGTTGTTGTTCAATTGAGTCCATATCGCACCATCAATAGAAAAAACCCCCGACATGCGGGGGTTTAGGGGGAAGTCTGTCCTGCGCGGTTATCAGGCGTTGGCCTCGACAACCTCGCGGATCCGATCCTGATACTCGCGCATTTTTTGCGGCGTCATCATGCGGCGTTGGTCGTCCAGCACCACGCCACCGACTTCATCGGCAATGTGCTGCGCGGATTGCAACATCAGCTTGAAGTTCTGATGCGGGTCGCCGTAGGAAGGCACCTGCATAAAGATTGTGATGCCCGGCGTTGCAAAGTTGGTCATGGTTTCCGGATCGAATGAACCTGGCTTAACCATGTTTGCAAGGCTGAACAAAACGGGACCGCTGCCGTCCGGGCTGAGATGGCGATGGAAAATATTCATTTCGCCAAAAATAAAGCCCGCCTGCTGAATGCTGTTGAGCAATACGTCGCCGTTAATCATGCTGCCTGCATGTGCGGAAACGTTCATCACGATAACCGTTTCTTTCAAAGCCTGCGGAGCGGGAGCCGGTGCTGGCTCTTCAACGACTGGCTCAGGTTCCGGCTCTGGCTGACGAACCGGTTGAACCATTTCTGGAACAGGCTCAGGCTGTCTTACTGGCGCAGGCTGGCGAACAGGCTCCAGCGGCTGGGCAGAAACCGGCTGCACAGGAACGTCCTGGCGAGGTGCTTCTGGCACAGGCTGCTGTGCCGGCGCGGTACGACGCGGCTCGGCCGAAGCGTAAGGCGGCTCGTATTGATGTTGAGGTGCTTGCGGCTGACGAGGCGCTTCCGGCTCGCGAGTCGCTGGCTGCTGCGCAGGCGTTACCCTGTGCACGCGCACTTCACCCACTCCTTCATCTTCCTCATCGTCAGCGTCGTCTTCTGCTTCGTAGTCGTCACGCTTTGACTTCATGCGCTTCAACGGACGATCGCGGAAAACGGAAGAACGCTCCTTACGGCTGGTCCAAAGGCCATGTACCAGTAAGGCGATTATGGCGATCGCGCCAACAATGATTAATATCAGACGCAAATCCTGCATCATTATATTCTCTGTTGTTCTAACACCTTGCCAACGCGGCAAACATTTACTCACTAAGAGTATTTGCCCATCCGCTCAAGTGCAAGTACGCACACGGTTTTCTCAGCATAAAGATGCTACCTGGTCGACTTTTTGCTGATTTTTCGACCATTTCTTAATAAGTTTTTCCCGCGCGGCTCGGTTATGATGGCTGAGCAGGTCATAGCACTAACGAAAAAGGAGTCTACAGCGACCATGGTTTCATCATCAGGAACGGCCCCGAAGAGCGGCGTTTACTATTTTTCACAGGGCTGGAAGCTGGTTCGTGAACCCGGCATCAAGCGCTATGTCATTTTACCCTTATTGGTGAATATTCTTTTGATGGGCGGCGCGTTCTGGTGGTTATTTACCCAGCTCGACGTGTGGATCCCCGCCATGCTTTCACACGTACCGGACTGGTTACAGTGGCTGAGCTATCTCATCTGGCCGCTGGCGGTAGTTTCTTTGCTGCTGGTGTTCGGGTACTTTTTCTCGACGATTGCCAACTGGATTGCCGCGCCGTTTAACGGGCTGCTGGCGGAGCAGCTTGAAGCGCGATTAACGGGGGCAACTCCGCCCGATACCGGCGTTTTCGGCGTGATGAAGGACGTGCCGCGCATTATGAAACGCGAATGGCAAAAGTTTGCCTGGTATCTGCCGCGCGCGATTGTGTTGCTCATTCTCTATTTTATTCCCGGCATCGGTCAGACCGTCGCTCCCGTGCTGTGGTTCCTGTTCAGCGCATGGATGCTGGCAATCCAGTACTGCGACTACCCTTTCGATAACCATAAGGTGCCCTTTCGCGATATGCGCGCCTCGCTACGCGAGAAGAAAGTCGTCAACATGCAGTTCGGCTCGCTGGTGAGCCTGTTCACGCTGATTCCTTTCCTGAATCTGGTCATCATGCCCGTCGCGGTCTGTGGCGCAACGGCAATGTGGGTTGACAGCTATCGTTCGAAACACGCGATGTGGAAGTAATGTTTAAGCGAGCGGCTTATACCGCTCCTTATTCCTTCTTGCTTTTGCTTATTTCCCATCTACATATAGATATGCGATTTCCTTACTTCCGCATAACTCATGAGCAGGTATGCTGGTGAGGTTTCCCAAATTTCATACAGTTAAGGACGGGCTATGAGCAAGATCTATGAAGACAATTCTCTGACAATCGGTCATACGCCGCTGGTTCGACTGAACCGCATCGGTAATGGGCGCATCCTGGCGAAGGTCGAATCCCGCAACCCAAGCTTCAGCGTCAAATGCCGAATCGGAGCCAATATGATTTGGGATGCCGAAAAACGTGGCGTGCTTAAGCCCGGCGTTGAGCTGGTTGAGCCAACAAGCGGTAACACGGGTATTGCGCTGGCCTATGTCGCCGCCGCTCGCGGTTATAAGCTTACCCTGACCATGCCAGAAACCATGAGCATCGAACGTCGTAAACTGCTTAAGGCGCTGGGCGCGAATTTAGTGCTGACCGAAGGCGCTAAAGGCATGAAGGGCGCTATCCAGAAAGCGGAAGAGATTGTCGCAAGCGATCCGGCGAAATATCTTCTGCTTCAGCAGTTCAGCAACCCGGCAAACCCGGAAATCCATGAAAAAACCACCGGCCCGGAAATCTGGGAAGATACCGATGGTGAAGTCGACGTGTTTATTTCCGGCGTGGGTACCGGCGGTACGCTGACCGGCGTGAGCCGCTACATCAAAAATACCAAAGGTAAAACGGACCTGATTACCGTTGCCGTCGAGCCAACTGACTCCCCGGTTATCGCACAGGCGCTGGCGGGTGAAGAACTTAAGCCTGGCCCGCACAAAATTCAGGGTATCGGTGCCGGTTTCATTCCGGGTAACCTCGATCTCAAGCTTATCGACAAGGTTATTGCGATCACTAATGAAGAAGCCATTTCTACCGCCCGCCGCCTGATGGATGAAGAAGGTATTCTGGCCGGTATTTCCTCTGGTGCCGCCGTAGCCGCTGCGCTGAAGCTCCAGGAAGACGAAGCCTTTACCAATAAGAATATTGTGGTTATCCTTCCCTCTTCAGGTGAAAGATATCTCAGTACGGCGCTGTTTGCGGACCTCTTCACAGAGAAAGAACTGCAACAGTGATGCCAACTTGTTAAATCTGACGAAAAAAGCACCCGAAAGGGTGCTTTTTTGTGGTGTTCGTCAAAGTTTTGCCCACCTCAGCATTGCTTGAACCTGCCAGGTCTGGTATTTAACCAGCAAATTATTTTGATGCGCGAAATTAATCGCTTTGTGACTCTGGTCTGCTGAATCGATTTTACGATTTGGTTTAAGCCCAAACTTCACGGCATAATGGTTAAGGACGAGCGAAACGCGAATTGCCGGGCTAACGCCGCAGCACTTTTCGTGATTCTTAAAGCATCCTGTGTCGCATACAGTTAACGCCGACGCTAACTATACAGGCTAAAGTTAAGTCACCAGGCTAGACTTTAGTTCCACAACACCAAACCTAAAGTTGGGGAAATACAATGTTCCAGCAAGAAGTTACCATTACCGCTCCGAACGGTCTGCACACCCGCCCTGCTGCTCAGTTTGTTAAAGAAGCTAAAGGCTTCACTTCTGAGATCACTGTGACTTCCAACGGCAAAAGCGCAAGCGCTAAAAGCCTGTTCAAACTGCAGACACTGGGCCTGACCCAAGGTACTGTTGTGACCATCTCTGCTGAAGGCGAAGATGATCAGAAAGCAGTTGAGCATTTAGTAAAACTGATGGCTGAACTCGAGTAAGTTCTGGGTTCTTCGTAAATATCAGTCACAAGTAAGGTAGGGTTATGATTTCAGGCATTTTAGCATCCCCGGGTATCGCTTTCGGCAAGGCACTTTTGCTGAAGGAAGATGAAATTGTCATCGACCGGAAGAAAATTTCTGCCGACAAAGTTGAGCAGGAAGTTGAACGTTTCCTGAGCGGTCGCGCCAAAGCGTCTGCCCAATTAGAAGCGATCAAAATTAAAGCTGGCGAAACCTTCGGTGAAGAAAAGGAAGCTATCTTCGAAGGCCACATTATGTTGCTCGAAGACGAAGAGCTGGAGCAGGAAATCATAGCCCTCATCAAAGATAAGTTAGTCACTGCGGACGCAGCGGCTTTCGATATCATTGAAGGCCAGGCCACTGCTCTGGAAGAACTGGACGATGAATACCTGAAAGAACGTGCGGCTGACGTGCGTGATATCGGTAAACGTCTGCTTCGCAACATCCTCGGTCTGGCGATTATCGATCTCAGCTCTATCCAGGAAGAAGTTATCCTGGTCGCGAAAGATCTGACGCCGTCTGAAACCGCTCAGTTGAACCTGCAGAAGGTTCTTGGTTTCATCACCGACATCGGCGGTCGCACCTCCCACACCTCCATCATGGCGCGTTCTCTTGAACTGCCAGCGATCGTGGGCACCGGTAGCGTTACCAGCCAGGTGAAAAACAACGACTACCTGATCCTCGATGCGGTTAACAACAAAGTTTACGTTAACCCAACGAACGAAGAGATCGAATCCCTGCGCGCTGTACAGCAGCAGGTTGCCTCTGAGAAAGCTGAACTGGCTAAGCTGAAAGACCTGCCAGCCATCACTCTCGACGGCCATCAGGTAGAAGTGTGTGCCAACATCGGTACCGTTCGTGATATCGACGGTGCGGAGCGCAACGGCGCTGAAGGTGTCGGCCTGTACCGCACTGAATTCCTGTTCATGGATCGCGACTCTCTGCCTACTGAAGAAGAGCAGTTCGCCGCGTACAAAGCCGTTGCAGAAGCCTGTGGCTCGCAAGCGGTTATCGTACGTACCATGGACATTGGCGGCGACAAAGAGCTGCCATACATGAACTTCCCGAAAGAAGAAAACCCATTCCTGGGCTGGCGTGCGATTCGTATCGCGATGGATCGTAAAGAGATCCTGCACGCACAGGTACGCGCTATTCTGCGTGCGTCTGCTTTCGGTAAATTACGCATCATGTTCCCAATGATTATCTCTGTTGAAGAGGTTCGCGCTCTGAAGAAAGAGATCGAAATCATGAAGGCAGAACTGCGTGATGAAGGTAAAGCGTTTGACGAAACTATCGAAATCGGCGTGATGGTTGAAACCCCGGCTGCGGCTACTATTGCTCACCATCTGGCAAAAGAAGTTGATTTCTTTAGTATCGGTACCAATGATTTAACTCAGTATACGCTGGCAGTTGACCGCGGTAATGATATGATTTCACATCTTTACCAGCCAATGTCACCGTCCGTACTGAATCTGATTAAGCAAGTCATTGATGCTTCTCATGCAGAAGGTAAATGGACCGGTATGTGTGGTGAGCTTGCAGGCGACGAACGTGCTACACTTCTGTTGCTGGGGATGGGTCTGGATGAATTCAGTATGAGTGCCATCTCTATCCCGCGCATTAAGAAGATTATCCGTAACACGAACTTCGAAGATGCGAAGGTGTTAGCAGAGCAAGCTCTTGCTCAACCGACAACGGACGAGTTAATGACGCTGGTTAACAAGTTCATTGAAGAAAAAACAATCTGCTAATCCACCGGATGCGGCCCAATTTACTGCTTAGGAGAAGATCATGGGTTTGTTTGATAAACTGAAATCTCTGGTTTCTGATGATAAAAAAGACACCGGAACCATTGAGATTGTTGCCCCGCTTTCTGGCGAAATCGTCAATATTGAAGATGTTCCAGATGTGGTGTTTGCAGAAAAGATCGTAGGCGATGGCATCGCGATTAAACCGACTGGCAACAAAATGGTTGCTCCGGTTGATGGCACCATCGGCAAAATCTTTGAAACCAACCATGCTTTCTCTATCGAATCCGATAGCGGCATCGAGCTGTTCGTTCACTTCGGTATTGATACCGTTGAACTGAAAGGCGAAGGTTTCAAGCGCATCGCGGAAGAAGGCCAGCGTGTTAAGAAAGGCGACGTGGTTATTGAATTTGATCTGCCACTGCTGGAAGAGAAAGCCAAGTCTACTTTGACGCCGGTTGTTATCTCCAACATGGACGAAATCAAAGAGCTGATCAAACTGTCTGGTAGCGTGACCGTGGGTGAAACCCCGGTGATCCGCATCAAGAAGTAATTTGACCGCACCTTGAATTAAAAACGGCACCCTCGCGGTGCCGTTTTTGTTTCGACAGTTGCCTCAGATTCCCGCCCCTTGAGCATAGCTCTCTTCGCCAAACACTCCGGTGGACAGGTAACGGTCGCCACGATCGCAAATAATCGCCACCACAACGCTGCCGGGATTAGCCTGTGCCACGCGTAGCGCACCGGCAACTGCTCCACCCGAGCTAACGCCACAGAATATCCCTTCGCTGATCGCCAGGCGGCGCATGGTCTGCTCGGCCTCCAGCTGCGCCATATCGATAACTTCATCTACCAGCTGCGGATTAAAAATCTTTGGCAGCCACTCTTCAGGCCAGCGGCGGATACCAGGAATGCTGCTGCCCTCCTCCGGCTGCAGACCCACGATAGTGACCTTCTTATCAAGCTCACGCATAAAGCGGCTTACGCCGGTAATCGTGCCGGTGGTGCCCATGCTGGAGACAAAGTGGGTGACGCGCCCCTGGGTCTGCTGCCAGATTTCCGGGCCGGTGGTCAGGTAATGCGCCAGCGGATTGTCCGGGTTGTTAAACTGGTCCAGAACCTTCCCTTCACCGCGCTCGCCCATTAAACGTGCCAGCTCGCGCGCGCCTTCCATTCCCTGCTCTTTGCTGACCAGAATAAGCTCCGCCCCGTAGGCCTGCATGGCGGCCTTGCGCTCCATACTCATATTGTCCGGCATCAAAAGCTTCATGCGATAACCTTTGAGAGCCGCAATCATCGCCAGCGCAATGCCGGTGTTGCCGCTGGTGGCTTCAATAAGCGTATCACCCGGCGCGATTTCACCGCGCATCTCAGCCTGAACGATCATCGACAGCGCGGCGCGGTCTTTGACCGATCCGGCCGGGTTATTGCCCTCCAGCTTGACCCAAATCTCGCTGCCGTTTGTCAGCCCGCTACGCTGTAATTTCACCAGAGGCGTATTGCCGATTGTGCTTTCTAAGGTCGTCACATCTCAGTCCAGAATAGTAAATCTTCGTAGATCGGGTAAGCATAAGCGCCGCCCGACATCCAATAAAAAAGCGGCCACAGAGGGCCGCCAGAGCGATTCGTGTAGTGCGCTAAACTTATCAGGCCGACTGCGCCAGGTCTACCTGGCCATTATAAGTACTGTGGATCCGATTCTTCCCTTCATACAGACGGGCGTGCTGCAGGCCGACGAACAGGCGTTCGCCGCGCACCGGGACGTGATCTTCACGCAATACCACGGTCAGCGGTTCGTCGTACCAGCCAAGCGGCTGCACAACCAGCTGCATGTAGTGGCCGCGCGGGCTGATTTCAAGCACCTGCACGGGCAGCGGTGAATCCAGATTGGTACGGCGGCTGACGTCAACTTCCCACGGGCGCAGGAACAAGTCCACCGGCCCCTGATACGCTGGCGTGAAGCCGAGCGGCCAGCGGTGGGCGCCAACGTGGAACTGGCTGCCGCGCACGGTCCCTTTCATACGGTTTACTTCGCCCAGGAATTCCAGCACGAAACGAGTGGCCGGTTCACGCCAGACGGCTTCCGGAGTATCGACCTGTTCAATATTCCCCTGGCTCATCACCACCACGCGGTCCGCGACTTCCATCGCCTCCTCCTGATCGTGGGTGACAAACACGCTGGTGAACTTCAGCTCTTCGTGAAGCTGACGCAGCCAGCGCCTAAGCTCTTTACGAACCTGCGCATCTAAAGCGCCAAAAGGCTCATCGAGCAGCAGAATCTGTGGCTCAACGGCCAGCGCACGCGCCAGCGCCACACGCTGTTTCTGCCCACCGGAAAGCTGTGCCGGGAAGCGATCTGCCAGATGGGATAGCTGCACCATCTCCAGTAAACGCGTGACCTTTTGTTTAATTACCGCTGACGACGGGCGTTCGCGGCGCGGCAGCACGGTCAGGCCAAAGGCGATGTTGTCGAACACCGTCATATGACGAAACAGCGCATAGTGCTGGAAAACAAAACCTACCTTACGGTCGCGCGCGTGAATTCGGCTCACGTCGGTGCCGTGGAAGCTAATGCGCCCGCTGTTCTGGTGTTCAAGCCCCGCGATAATACGCAGCAGCGTCGTTTTACCGGAGCCAGATGGCCCCAGCAGCGCCACCATCTGGCCGGATGGGATATCCAGTGAGATATCGTTCAGCACCTGGGTGCGACCAAAAGATTTCTTAATATTGGCTATCTCAATGCTCATGATTTCCCTCCTGTTGCAGGCGTTTTTCCTGATGGTTCAGACGCCACTGCAACGCACTCTTCAAAAACAGGGTAACAATAGCCATTAGGGTTAACAGCGCGGCGGCGGTAAACGAGCCGACGGTATTGTAATCCTGCTGGAGTAATTCGATCTGCAGCGGCAGAGAGAACGTCTCGCCTCGAATTGAACCGGAAACGACCGACACCGCGCCAAACTCGCCGATGGCACGGGCGTTGGTCAGCACTACGCCATAAAGCAGCGCCCAGCGAATGTTGGGTAGCGTAACGCGTTTAAACATCTGCCAGCCGGATGCGCCTAGCAAAATCGCCGCCTCGTCTTCGTGGCTCCCCTGGCTCAGCATCACCGGTACCAGTTCGCGCACGACAAACGGGCAGGTCACGAAAATCGTCACCAGCACCATTCCCGGCCAGGCGAACATAATCTGGATGTTGTACTCGTCAAGCCAGCCCGCCAGCGGGCCGTTTGAGCCGTAAAACAGCAGGTAGACCAGGCCGGCAACTACCGGTGAAACCGCAAACGGAATATCCAACAGCGTCAGCAGCAGCTGGCGGCCAGGGAAGTTGAATCGCGTAACCAGCCAGGCCAGCAGAATGCCGAACACCAGGTTTACCGGCACGGTAATCAGGGCGATCATCACCGTCAGCCAGATGGCGTGCAGCATGTCCGGGTCGGCGATATTTCGCAGGGCGGGCATCAGCCCTTTTGAGAAGGCTTCGGCAAAGATTGAGGCGACGGGCACCACCAACAGCAGAAACGAAATCAGCACGCCGAGGCCTATCAGCGTCCACTTGCCCCAGTTAAAACCGGTACGACGATAGCTTTTCAATTCAGTTACGTCCGTCATCAGTGACCTACCACGCGCCGACCAAAGCGACTTTGCAACGTGTTAATGGTGAACAGCAGCAGCAGTGAAGCGGCCAAAATCACCGAGGCGATGGCGCTTGCGGCAGGGTAATCAAACTCCTGCAGGCGCACGAAAATCATCAGCGACGTCACTTCCGTTTTCCAGGCGATGTTCCCGGCGATGAAAATCACCGCGCCGAACTCGCCGAGGCTGCGGGTGAAAGAAAGCGCTACGCCCGCCATCAGCGCGGGAGAAAGCTCGGGCAGAATCACGCGGCGGAAGCTCTGCCAGCGGGTTGCGCCCAGCGTTTCGGCGGCTTCTTCGTATTCCGGGCCAAGCTCTTCAAGCACCGGCTGAACGGTGCGCACCACAAACGGAATGCTGGTAAAGGCCATCGCCACGGCAATACCCAGCCAGGTATAGGTGACCTTAATGCCGAACTGCGCTAACCACTCGCCGTACCAGCCGTTAACCGAAAACAGGCCGGCAAGCGTCAGGCCTGCAACCGCCGTCGGCAGTGCAAAAGGCAGATCCATTAACGCGTCCAGCAGGCTGCGGCCCGGAAACTGGTAACGCGTTAATATCCACGCCATCAGCATGCCGAACAGGCCGTTGAACACCGACGCCACGCCCGCTGAAAGCAGCGTGACTTTGTAGGCCGCAACAACCTGCGGATTGGTGATGACTTCCCAGTACTGCGACAGCGTCATTTCAGACAGCTGCATCACCAGCGCGCTTAGCGGCAGGAGCAAAATCAGGCAGACAAACAGCAGGCTGGTGCCGAGGCTTAGGGTAAAGCCCGGCAGCACGCGCTTTGAGGCAACAGCAAACATTACTTATGCCCCGCCGCAATCAGCTTGTCGAACTCGCCGCCGGTCGCAAAATGGGTTTTCATCACTTCAGGCCAGCCGCCGAACTCGTCTTCCACGCGGAACAGCTCGGTCTGCGGGAATTTATCCTTCAGCTTGTCCATCACTTCCGGGCTGTTTACGCGGTAGTAATAGTCGGTGATGATGGTCTGCGCCGCCGGGCTGTACAGGAAGTTCAGATAGTCTTTCGCCGCTTTTTCAGTGCCGTTCGCCTTCACGTTTTTATCGACCCAGGCAACCGGGAACTCGGCCAGGATATTCACTTTCGGCACCACAACCTCGTAGCCATCTTTCGCGTACTGGTTACGAATGTTGTTCACTTCGGATTCAAAGCTTATCAGCACGTCCCCCAGGCCACGCTCAACGAAGGTGGTGGTCGCGCCGCGTCCGCCGGTATCAAACACCTCAACGTTTTTCAGGAACTGCGTCATAAACTGCTCGGTTTTGGCCTTATTGCCGCCGTCAGCTTTGTTTGCCGCACCCCATGCGCCCAGATAGGTGTAGCGGGCGTTGCCGGAGGTTTTTGGATTCGGGAAAATGAGCTTCACGTCCGGACGCACAAGATCGTTCCAGTCGTGGATATTCTTCGGGTTACCTTTACGCACCAGGAAAGCCATGGTCGAGTAGAACGGCGAGCTGTTGTTCGGCAGGCGGCTTTGCCAGTCCGCCGGGATCAGGTTGCCTTTATCGTGCAGGATCTGCACATCGGTCACCTGGTTATAAGTTACAACGTCTGCTTTTAAGCCCTGTAAAATTGCCAGCGCCTGTTTTGATGACCCGGCATGAGATTGTTTTATCGTCAGCTTGTCGCCGTTATTTTCCTGCGCCCATTTTTGCTGGAACGCCGGGTTAATCGCGGCAAACAGTTCGCGAGACACATCATAAGAGCTGTTGAGCAGCTCCGTTGCCTGAGCCGAACCGGCAAGCAGTGCAGAGACAACGAGCGCGTTCCATACCTTTTTAACTGACTTAGTAGCCATTCTGCACCCTTATAAATGTGATAACGGTCATGCTTAACATGCCATCAGTTTATTTATAACGGGGAGCAAAGCTGTAACGCTTTTATATACCGTTTGGTGATTTGCAATAAGAAAGGGATATAAGACGCGGGGAAGTCATTATGGGGGGAAATGACGGATGGCGGATTACGCCTTAAACAACGTGCACACATCGCTGTCATGTCGGATGGCGCTGGCGCTTATCCGACAAACTTCACCTGTTTTTGTAGGGCGGGTAAGCGAAACGCCACCCGCCGTCAAAAGCTACAGGCTTAACAACCTATCTAAAGAAGGCGCAAAGTAGTAGCCGCCCGTCACCGGCTTGGTGAAGCGCAGCATGCCGTCGCGCTTGCCGTCGGTTTCGCCAAACATGCTCAGCAGCTGCTGTTCAATGTTATACAGGCGGGCGCAATAGGCGATGAAGTACAGGCCGTGCGTGCCGCTCGCGGTGCCGTAAGGCAGGCTCTGGCGAACGATTTTCAGCCCTTTGCCGTTTTCTTTCAAATCGACGCGGCTAAGGTGCGACGTTGCAGGGCGCGCGTCGCCGTCCATCTCTTCGTTATCTTCTTTGCTACGGCCAATCAGCATTTCCTGCTCGTTCACGCTCATGCGGTTAAGCTGCTTGAGGTTATGCTCCCAGCGCTGGACGAAGACGTAGCTCCCGCCCGCGTCCACGCCTTCGTTTATCACCGCCACTTCACGGCGATTCTCTTCGCCCTGCGGGTTCTCGGTGCCGTCAACAAAGCCGCTCAGGTCGCGATCTTCCACCCAGCGGAAGCCGTGCACTTCTTCTTCAATCGACAGCGCATCGCCAAACGCGGCAATCGCGGCCTGCGCAACGGAGAAGTTCACATCGTGTCGTAGGGAAAGAATATGGATCATAACGTCATGTTGGGTTGCGGGCGCAAGGCCTTTGCCCATCGGCGCGAAGTTCTTCAACTCTTCGGCACCCACGCCGCCGCTCAGATCGCGCCACAGGTCATAACCAAACGCCACAACCGCGCCGAGCATTGCTTCCGGGAATTTTTCCTGCAACGCGTTCAGCGACTGGTTAAAGGTTTTGCAGCCCTGACGAATAGCGTCAAAATCGCCCTGAATATTCGCTTCCAGCCAGACGGCGGCGCGACAATGTTCCGGCAAAATGCCGGTTTGAACCCGAGACATGAATCCTCCTGAAAAAAAACATGCCACATTGCGTGGCATTTATCGGCGTATCATAACCGATTACTTAAGCGCCTTCTTGAGAAGGCGCAAACCCGGCGCGGATATTTATTTACGCCAGATAATTTTGCTGACCTTCCAGTTTTTAAGCGTATCGTCGGCCGGCATCAGGCCTTCCGGGCCGCGCCACTCGCCGCTAAACAGGTAGCTGATGTGCAGGCTTTCAGGCGCTTTACACTCGACGCTTTCAGCATCATCGCCGGTGCCTTTACTACAGGCGCCGTAGGCTTTGGCATACAGGTCGCTAAAGTCTGTGCCAATCTCCACGCCGCTTTCGGTTTTGATCTCTTTATCCATCACGTCGACGCGGCTTACCGTGCCGTTTTCGCCGTTCACCACCACCATCACGGTTTTGTCGTCCATGGCTTCGAAGTAGCGAACCACGGTGCCATTATCGGTTTTCATGCCGCTGCGCAGCCGATAGTCGCCGTTTAAGCCTTCGCTAACCGCCTCTTCGTTCATCGGCGTGCTGGCATTCAGGCCGCCAACGCCCTGCTCGCTCACTTCAAGCGAGGAACCGAACCAGTTCATCGGCGAAAGGCTTGACCAGTGCATATTAGAAATCGTTGAACAGCCGCTTAGCACCAGCAGCACTCCCGGCATCATCAGACGCAAAATTTTCATCAAGAATTCCTTCGTTTTGGAGTGATTACGGGCATTGGAGTACAAACTTGCCCAAAAGTGCCCGTTTATTCATTCTGTGGGGAAAAGTAGTCGCGCAAGCGGCGGTTTGTGGACAGCCACCAAAGGGCAAATACGTCGCCGATAACCAGCGCCAGCGTCATTCCCGTCAGCGCCTCCCCTTCTAATACCAGCGTCACGTGCCAGGCGAGTACAGCAACCTGCGCGGCCATCAGGACCCAGCGCCAGGCGGCCCACAGGCGCGGCCAAAGGTGGCGACGCCCGCTGATGACAAACGCCAGCGCGGCGGGAACGCCGGGCAGCAGGCCCAACCAGAAATTGTCGCGATCGGGATAAAACAGGGCGAGCAGCGCGTCGCTCTGCTGGCGGGAAGCCGCCGCCAGCACCAGCAAAAACCAGGTTCGCGCCTGAAACAGCAGAATGCACCAGAACAGCAGAGGCGTTTTCAGATTGCCGTGAACGTCGTAATCCGAAGGGGGATATTTTAAAAGCATCAATACTCTTGGTCTTCAATCAGGCGCTTGCCGAGCATCACAACGTCCTGCTGTTCGTATTCCAGCCGCTCGTACATGCCGATTACCAGATCGTTTTCTTCGCGCACCATGATGTGGATTTTCGGACAGCCGCGCGCGATAAGCTTCTTCTCAAGACGGCTGAGCAAGGCGTTTGCAATGCCGCGCCCGCGAAATTCCGGGTGAACGCCAAGATAATACGCCGAGCCACGGTGGCCGTCGTAGCCGCCCATCAGCGACCCAACAACCTCGCCGCCCACTTCCGCAACCAAAAACAGATCCGCGTCGTGCTGCAGCTTACGTTCAATATCCATCTCCGGATCGTTCCACGGGCGCAGAAGATCGCAGCGCTCCCAAAGGGTGATCACCTCTTCGAAATCTTCCTGCCGAAAAACGCGTATTTCCATGGTATTAGCCGCTGTTGTGTGAAAACTCTGATTATGGCGTTTCCTTGCCATTAAGCCAATATCTCCCGCAAAAGCAGGTAAAAAATGGCATACTCACCGCTCATTCACGGAATGAAATGAAATGATAAACATTTCGGCCAAACGCCTGTCGTTAACGCATTGACGATACGATATAAATGCTAATCAAGAATTCATAAGATAAATAATTAGCCCCATGAGCAAAATAAAATCACTGACGCAACTCACCTCCCGTCGCCAGCTGCTGCTTACGGGATTAGCAGCCCTGACCTTAACCAGCGCAAGTAAGGCTCTGGCTCGCCAGGAAAGCAAAACGCTTAAAACCACTACGAATCACAGTAAACCGGCAAAGAAGTCCGGCGGCCGTCGCGTGGTGATGTTGGACCCAGGCCACGGCGGGATTGATACCGGCGCTATCGGGCATAACGGCTCGAAGGAAAAACACGTGGTGCTGGCGATTGCTAAAAACGTGCGCAGCATTCTGCGCAGCAAAGGGATCGATGCGAAGCTGACGCGCACCAGCGACGAATTCATCCCCTTGTACGACCGCGTTGAAATCGCCCACCAGCACGGCGCAGACCTGTTTATGTCGATTCACGCCGACGGCTTTACCAGCCCAACCGCCGCTGGCGCGTCCGTTTTCGCCCTCTCAAACCGTGGCGCCAGTAGCGCCATGGCGAAATACCTGTCGGACAAAGAAAACGCCGCCGATGACGTGGCGGGCAGCAAGGTTAAAAACAAAGATCACTATCTCCAGCAGGTGCTGTTTGACCTGGTGCAGACGGATACCATCAAAAACAGCCTCACGCTGGGTTCGCATATTCTTAAGCAAATCAAGCCGGTGCATAAGCTGCACAGCCGCAACACCGAACAGGCTGCCTTCGTGGTGCTAAAATCACCTTCTATTCCCTCGGTGCTGGTCGAAACCTCGTTTATCACCAACCCCGGCGAAGAGAAGCTGCTCGGCACAACGGCCTTTCGCCAGAAGATTGCCACCGCCATCGCCAACGGCGTGATCAGCTACTTCAACTGGTTCGATAACCACAAAGCGCACGGTAAGAAACGTTAATCCTATGAATACGCCCAATATCCACGCCGTAAAAAATTACCTGTTGCAGCTGCAGGACACCCTTTGCCAGCAGCTTGCAGCCATTGACGGCGCGACCTTTGAAGAAGATAGCTGGCAGCGCGAAGGCGGCGGCGGCGGGCGTAGCCGCGTGCTGCGCGGCGGCAGCGTTTTCGAACAGGCCGGGGTTAACTTCTCACACGTTCACGGCGACGCCATGCCCGCATCGGCAACGGCGCACCGCCCGGAACTTGCCGGGCGCAGCTTTGAGGCGATGGGCGTTTCGCTGGTCATCCATCCCATGAATCCCTACGTGCCCACCAGCCACGCCAACGTACGCTTTTTCATCGCCGAAAAGCCCGGCTGTGACCCCGTTTGGTGGTTCGGCGGCGGCTTTGATTTAACGCCGTTTTACGGCTTCGAAGAGGACGCCATTCACTGGCATCAAACGGCAAAGAACATCTGCCTGCCGTTCGGCGAAGACGTTTTCCCACGCTACAAAAAATGGTGTGACGACTACTTTTTCATCAAGCACCGTGGCGAACAGCGCGGCATCGGCGGCCTGTTCTTCGACGATTTGAATACGCCGGATTTCGATACCAGCTTTAGCTTTATGCGGGCGGTAGGCACCGGGTTCCTGGATGCGTATCTGCCAATCGTCGAACGCCGCATGGCGCTGCCGTGGGGCGAGCGCGAGCGCGACTTCCAGCTTTATCGCCGTGGCCGCTACGTTGAGTTTAATTTGGTGTGGGATCGCGGGACGCTGTTCGGCCTGCAGACCGGCGGGCGCACGGAGTCGATACTGATGTCGATGCCGCCGCTGGTGCGCTGGGAGTACAGCTATCAGCCGGAAGAAGGCAGCCCGGAGGCCGCCTTGTATCGTGATTTTTTACCGGTTAGAGAGTGGGTTTAGCGCAGTCAAAGTCGGATGGCGCTACGCTCATTCGACCTACAAAACCGGGTGCGATTTAAAGCGGAACCGTCTGCGCCTCGACCACCGCCAGCGCCACCATATTGACGATACGGCGAACGGATGCAATCGGCGTTAGCACGTGCACCGGCTTCGCCACCCCCATCAGCACAGGTCCAACCGTTACCCCTTCGGAACTCGACACGCGCAGCAGGTTGTAGCTGATACGCGCGGCCTCCACGTTCGGCATAATCAGGATGTTGGCGGAGCCTTTCAGCGGGCTGTCCGGCATGCGTTCGTGACGAATGCTTTCCACAAGCGCGGCATCGCCGTGCATCTCACCGTCAATTTCCAGCTCCGGCGCGCGCTCGCGAACCATTTCCAGCGTCTTGCGCATTTTGCAGGCCGCCTTAGAGTCAGAAGATCCGTAGTTAGAATGCGACAGCAGCGCGACCTTCGGCTCGATGCCAAAGCGACGCACCGTTTCGGCGGCCAGCAGGGTGATTTCCGTCAGCTCTTCCGGGGTTGGATCGTCGTTCACGTAGGTATCGGCGATAAAAGTGTTGCCGCTCGGCAGCAGCAGGGCGTTCATCGCGCCGGCGGCCTTCACCCCGTCGCGGTAGCCGAACAGTTTTTCCAGCACTTCGAAATGCTCGTGGTACTCGCCGATGGTGCCGCAGATCATCGCATCCGCTTCGCCACGGTGAACCATGATCGCGCCGATAACCGTGGTGTTGCTGATAACCGCCCTCTGCGCCTGTTCCTGCGTGATGCCACGACGCTTCATGATGTTGTAGTACTCGTTCCAGTACTCTTTGAAGCGCGGGTCCGATTCGTTATTCACGATCTCGAAGTCTTTGCCCGGCTGCATCTGCAGGCCAAGTTTCTTCAGGCGCATTTCGATAACCGCAGGGCGGCCAATCAGAATCGGCTTCGCGAGGCCGAGCGTGATCAGCTCCTGGGTTGCGTGCAGCACGCGCGCTTCTTCACCTTCTGCTAGCACCACGCGTTTCGGATCCTGGCGCGCCTGGGAGAAGATGGGCTTCATAAACAGGTTGGTTTTGTAGACGAATTCGGTGAGCTTGTCTTTGTAGGCTTCGAAATCCTGGATTGGGCGAGTCGCCACGCCGGAATCCATCGCCGCCTTCGCGACCGCCGGGGCGATCTGCACGATCAGGCGCGGGTCGAACGGTTTCGGAATCAGGTAATCAGGGCCGAAGGTCAGCTCCTGATCGCCGTAGGCCGAAGCCACCACGTCGCTCTGCTCGGCGTGAGCCAGATCGGCGATGGCATGCACGGCGGCCAGCTTCATCTCTTCGTTGATGGCCGTCGCGCCCACGTCCAGCGCGCCGCGGAAGATGAACGGGAAGCAGAGCACGTTGTTCACCTGATTCGGGAAGTCGGAGCGGCCGGTACAGATAATCGCATCCGGGCGCACCTCTTTCGCCAGCGGCGGCAGGATTTCCGGCTCTGGGTTCGCCAGCGCCATGATGAGCGGCGCACGCGCCATCTTCTTGACCATTTCCGGCGTCAGCACTTTCGGGCCGGAGCAGCCGAGGAAAATATCCGCGCCTTCAATCACGTCGTCCAGCGTGCGTTTGCCGTTATCGTCTACCGCATAGGCGGCCTTGGTTTCCGCCATATTCTCTTCGCGGCCCTTATAGATAACGCCCTTCGAGTCGCAGACCACGATGTTATGCTTCTGCATGCCCAGCGCCACCAGCAGGTTCATGCAGGCGATACTTGCCGCGCCCGCCCCGGAAACGACCAGGCGGATGTCGGAGATATTTTTCTCAACCACGCGCAGGCCGTTAAGCACCGCGGCGGTACAGATGATGGCGGTTCCGTGCTGGTCGTCGTGGAACACAGGAATGTTCATGCGTTCGCGCAGGGTTTTCTCGATGTAGAAACACTCGGGGGCTTTAATATCTTCTAAGTTGATACCGCCGAAGGTGGGTTCGAGGGCCGCAATCACGTTGATCAGCTTGTCCGGATCCTGCTCGTCAATTTCGATATCGAAAACGTCGATACCGGCGAATTTCTTAAACAGCACGCCCTTCCCTTCCATCACCGGCTTACCGGCCAGCGCGCCGATATTGCCGAGGCCCAGCACGGCGGTACCGTTAGAGACCACCCCAACGAGGTTGCCACGCGCGGTATAGCGGTAGGCGGCGAGAGGGTCCTTTTCGATTTCAAGACAAGGTGCCGCAACGCCCGGCGAATAGGCAAGCGCCAGATCGCGCTGGGTGGCTAGCGGTTTGGTTGGCGAAACCTGAATTTTTCCGGGAATGGGGAATTCGTGAAAATCGAGGGCACTTTGCTTTAATTGTTCATCCATTTCTTCGTTCCTTTATTGCTCATTCTCAAGGGTCGCTAAGGTCACGTAGTATCACGCCTGTGCACTTCGTAAACTTTGAACGTAACCATACTATCAACATCTGACGTCAATTTTGTTAGAGAATTATAGTGACTATGTTACCCATCATTAACGGCAAGCCCCACCCCGTCTGCTATGCTTTTTAGTTATGTATTTACCGAGTTTCCAGTGTGAGTGACACGGAGCACTCCATAAAGACAATGCATTTCAAGGAGATACAAATGAATCAGCTCGACGGCATTAAACAATTCACCACCGTGGTTGCCGACAGTGGCGACATCGAATCAATCCGCCACTATCAGCCTATTGATGCCACGACCAACCCCTCGTTATTACTGAAAGCCGCAGGACTTGAGCATTATCAATCGCTTATTGACGATGCGCTGGCCTACGGCAAAAAGCGCGGCGGCACGCAGGAAGAGCAGGTTGTTGAGGCTAGCGACAAGCTGGCGGTCAATTTCGGTGCAGAAATTCTGAAAAGCATACCCGGCCGAGTCTCAACGGAAGTTGACGCCCGCCTCTCCTACGACAAAGAAAAAAGCGTCGCTAAGGCCCGCCGCCTGGTAGAGCTTTACGCCGAACAGGGCATCGATAAATCACGCATTCTGATCAAGCTCGCCTCCACGTGGGAAGGCATCCGCGCGGCGGAAGAGCTGCAAAAAGAAGGCATCGACTGCAACCTGACGCTGCTGTTCTCCTTTGCCCAGGCTCGCGCGTGCGCCGAAGCGGGCGTGTTCCTGATCTCGCCGTTCGTGGGGCGCATCTACGACTGGTACCAGGCCCGCAAGCCGATGGACCCGTACGTGGTCGACGAAGACCCGGGCGTGAAATCCGTCCGCAATATTTACGATTACTTTAAGCAGCACAATTACAGCACCGTGGTGATGGGCGCGAGCTTCCGCCGCACCGAGCAAATCCTTGCTCTGGCGGGCTGCGACCGTCTGACTATCGCACCAAACCTTCTTCAGCAGCTGCAGGAAAGCGAAGAGCCGGTTATCCGCAAGCTGGTACCAACGTCGCAGGGCTTCCGCCGTCCGGAGCCGCTAACAGAGGCGGAATTCCGCTGGGAGCATAACCAGGATCCGATGGCCGTAGAAAAACTGTCCGAAGGCATCCGCCTGTTCGCCGTCGATCAGCGCAAACTGGAAGATCTCCTCGCCGCCAAACTTTAACAACACATTGGAGTGAAACATGTCATCTCGTAAAGAGCTTGCCAACGCCATTCGTGCCCTGAGCATGGACGCGGTACAAAAAGCAAATTCGGGCCACCCTGGCGCGCCAATGGGCATGGCGGACATCGCCGAAGTGTTATGGAACGACTTCCTCAAGCACAACCCGACCAACCCGGCGTGGGCTGACCGGGACCGCTTTATTCTGTCCAACGGCCACGCCTCGATGCTGCTCTACAGCCTGCTGCACCTGAGCGGGTATGACCTCCCGATGGAGGAGTTGAAAAACTTCCGCCAGCTTCACTCCAAAACGCCGGGCCACCCGGAAAAGGGCTATACGCCGGGCGTGGAAACCACCACCGGGCCGCTGGGCCAGGGCTTAGCCAACGCGGTGGGTCTGGCCATCGCCGAACGCACGCTGGGCGCACAGTTTAACCGCCCGGAGCATGAAATTGTCGATCACTACACCTACGTGTTTATGGGTGACGGCTGCCTGATGGAAGGCATCTCCCATGAAGTGTGTTCGCTCGCGGGCACGCTCGGCCTCGGCAAGCTGATCGGTTTTTACGATCACAACGGCATCTCGATCGATGGCGAAACCAAGGGCTGGTTCACCGACGATACGGCAAAACGTTTTGAAGCCTATCACTGGCACGTCGTGCACGAGATAGACGGCCACGACCCGGAAGCGGTCAAAAAAGCGATTCAGGAAGCGCAGAGCGTGAAGGACAAACCTTCGCTGATTATCTGCCGCACGGTCATTGGCTTTGGCTCACCGAACAAAGCGGGCAAAGAAGAGGCCCACGGCGCGGCGCTGGGTGAAGAAGAAGTGGCGCTTGCACGTAAAAAGCTCGGCTGGAACCACCCGGCTTTTGAAATCCCGAAAGACATTTATAAAGCCTGGGATGCCAAAGAAGAGGGTGAAAAAGCCGAAGCGGGCTGGAAGGATAAGTTCGCCGCCTACGCTCGCGCCCACCCCGATTTAGCCGCCGAGTTTAAACGCCGTATGGACGGCGAAATGCCAAAAGAGTGGCAGGAAACGACCCAGAAGCTGATTGAGGATTTACAGGCCAAACCGGCGAAAATCGCCACGCGTAAGGCATCGCAAAACACGCTGAACGCCATCGGCCCGATACTGCCAGAACTGCTTGGCGGCTCGGCTGACCTTGCGCCCAGCAACCTGACGATATGGTCAGGCTCTAAATCCATCAAAGAAGATCTCGCCGGGAACTACATCCACTACGGCGTGCGCGAGTTCGGCATGACCGCCATCGCCAACGGTATCGCGCACCACGGCGGATTCGTGCCGTACACCGCGACCTTCCTGATGTTCGTCGAATACGCCCGCAACGCGGCGCGCATGGCGGCACTGATGAAGGCGCGGCAGATCATGGTTTATACCCACGACTCCATCGGCCTTGGGGAAGATGGCCCGACGCACCAGGCCGTCGAGCAGCTTGCCAGCCTGCGCCTGACGCCAAACTTCAGCACCTGGCGTCCGTGCGATCAGGTTGAAGCGGCGGTAGCGTGGAAGGCGGCCATTGAACGCCACAACGGCCCAACGGCGCTGATCCTCTCCCGCCAGAACCTGGCGCAGATGGACCGCAGCCCGGAGCAGCTTAAGGCGGTTAGCCGCGGCGGTTACATTCTTAAAGACAGCGACGGCATGCCGGATATCATCCTGATTGCCACCGGCTCCGAGGTTGAAATCACCGTGCTGGCGGCGGATAAGCTCACCACCGAAGGGCATAAGGTGCGCGTGGTGTCACTGCCGTCAACGGACGTGTTTGACGCGCAGGATGAAGCCTACCGTGAATCCGTGCTGCCTTCGGATATCGCCGCGCGCGTGGCGGTAGAAGCGGGTATTGCGGACTACTGGTACAAGTATGTTGGCCTGAAGGGAGCCATTGTCGGCATGACCAGCTACGGCGAATCTGCCCCGGCGGATAAGCTGTTCCCGTTCTTTGGTTTCACCGTCGAGAACGTGGTGGAGAAGGCGAAGAAGGTGTTGGCTAAGAAAGGCTAACCGTAGCGGCGGATGGCGCTTCGCTTATCCGCCCTACAACTCATATGACGTTCGATTTTTGTAGGTCGGGTAAGGCGCTAGCCGCCACCCGACATTTTATTTCGTCACCCACAACGTCGGCCACGCGCCGCTGCCGTGCCAGCCGTCGCAGGTTGGCTCTTCGGCATAACGCACCAGGCGGAAACGCTGCCCGTCAAAACGCCAGCGGCTTGAAATTCCGCAGTCCCCTACCCCCCGCCCTTTGGCAAGCGTCGTCAGCTCTTTGTTCGTTTCGTCGTAGCCAGCGTTCATCAGCTCTAAATCCGTGTTGCCGCTGTCGGGCGTAAACGGCAGCTTCAGGTGGATCTGTCGGGCGAAAAACGGCTTAAGGCGCGACACGATCCACGCCAGGTCCACCACGTTGTACGCCCCCGCTTCGCAGCTAATCAGCATCAGCGCTTTGTCATCGCTAATCGCGAAAACGCGTACCTCGCGGCGCATCGGGTCGAGCGAACACTGGCTGTTGTTCATTCGCCACGTGCCGTAATCCAGCAGATCGTTGAGTTCATCCTGAGCGAAGGGGGTCGGCGTGGGGTTGGTGAGGATAACTTCTTTAAGCGCGGGAGCGGGCGGCACGCTGAGCGGCGGATCGTCGCCCTTTTTTATCCACGCCGTTTCGCTGCCGACGCGCTTTTGCTGGCTGTCGATAAACAGCAGCGAGGCTTTTAGCCCAACAAGGGAAATCGTCCCCTGCCCGCCCACGAGCGTAATGGCGTTGGCATCGCCGATTTTCTCAAGCAGCGCATTAATGGCCTCGGGGCTGTCGGTCACCATGTGATGCGGCGTTTCTTTCCACTTTGCCTTATCAAGCGCCAGCGGCTCGCCGTCCACCAGCAGCCGCGGCGCAATGGCTGGAGCCGTGCTTTCAGGCGTATCCAGATTGCCTAGATCGATGCGCAGATTGACGTCGGTATGCGCCCCGGCGCTGCGGGTCAGCGTCATCACCAGGCCCTGATGAAGGCCGGTATTGCGCGCCGAGCAGAAGTTCTGGTTATTGCAGGTGACCTGCCAGTCGGAAAAGGATTTTTGTGCGGGTGCAGCGATTGCGGAGCTCGCCAGAAAAAGACCTATGAGAAGAAGCGATTTCATCCGGTAACACATTAGCAGCACATATCCTGAGAAGACGAAGAGAAAAAAATAGCCAGATTTTGGCGATATCTTCGGCTTCTCAGCCCACGTGCTCAATCGGATTTATCGGATAGCTTTGTGCAAAAAACTCAACTAATAACCCGATGAAAACTATGACCTTTATTCCATGAGTTTGCGTAACTGCAGCTGCTGCAACAAAATCACCGTCTTACCGTCACGAATTTCGCCGCTTTTTATCATTGCCAGCGCCTTCGTGAAGGGGATCTCCAGCACGTCGATATCCTCATCTTCAACGCCGCCGCCCGCAAACTCGCGCTGGGCATCGGTATATTCCGCGATATAGAAATGGATGAGCTCGGTGACGCCGCCAGGCGACATGTAAAGCTCAAACAGCTTTTCGACCTCGCCCACCAGATACCCGGTTTCTTCCATCGCTTCTTTGCGGGCACAGACTTCCGGCTCGTCGGCGTCCAGCAGGCCCGCGCAGGCTTCAATAAGCATGCCGTCAACGTTGCCGTTAACCCAGGTCGCCACGCGGAACTGGCGGGTCAGGACAACGGTCTGTTTTTCGCGGTTATACAGCAGCATGGTTGCGCCATTGCCACGGTCGTAAACTTCGCGCTTGTGGCGGATAGCCTCGCCTTCGTTGCGGGACAAATCGTAGGTGATATTACGCAGGATGAAGTAGTTATCTGAGAGGATTTTATCTTTGATGACTTCGATTTTTATCGACATACGGTCTCCGCAGCGGGTTAGGGGAGCCGGTAATCATAGGCTGGAATGTGAAGCTTGTCTCGTTTTGAATGTGAACTGCCTGCAAAAACGTAGGGCGGATAAGCTCAGCGTCATCCGCCACCGCTTTGGTGGGGGCGCTACGCTTACCCACCCTACGTTCATAACATCCAGACTGTCAGAACCCGTTCTTAACCTCGCGCATATCGGGCAGCTTGTGGGCAATACCCTTATGGCAGTCGACGCAGGTTTGCCCGTCTTTGATCGCCCGATCGTGCATTTTCGCCGCCACGGTTTTCTGCGCGGTGAGATCCATGTAATCAAAGTTGTGGCAGTTGCGGCACTCCTGCGAATTGTTGTTTTTCATCCTTCGCCACTCGTTTTGCGCCATCGCCAGGCGGTGGTCGTCAAACTTCTGCGGCGTGTCGATCAGGCCAAAGGCTTTGGCATACAGCTCTTTGCTGGCCTGCAGCTTGCGCACCATTTTCGGCACCCATTCGTGCGGTACGTGGCAGTCCGGGCAGGTGGCGCGCACGCCGCTGCGGTTGTTGTAGTGCACCGTTTCCATGTATTCCTGGTAAACGTTGGCGCGCATTTCGTGACAGCTGATGCAAAACTCTTCGCGGTTGGTCATCTCCATGCCGGTATTAAACCCGCCCCAGAAGATAATCCCGCCGGCAAAGCCAATCAGCAGCAGCGTGCCCAGCGCCAGGCGGCTCGGGCGACGCCACCACTGCCACAGTCGGCGAATAAAGCCCGGCTTTTTCGATTTATCCATAGCAGCCTCTAGTTCCCAAAGCCTTTAGACGGCGTGAAGGTATTCTCCACGATAGGCGCGGCGTCTGACTGCGGCACGTGGCACTGCAGACAGAAGTAGCGGCGTGGGGCAACGTTGGAAAGCACTTTGCCGTCGCTGTCCATAAAGTGCGTCGGGCTGATGCGCGGCGCGCCGGTGGTGCGGTAATGCTCAACGCCGTGGCACTGCAGGCAGCGGTTGGTATTGGTGGTGACCTGATAGCCGTCCACGCTGTGCGGGATCATCGGCGGCTGGTTCACATAGTTCAGCGCCATGCGTTCCTGCTGCTTCGGCATACGCACCGATCCTTCCGGCGTGCCGGACACCTCCGGCGACTGGTTAAGATCGACGCCGTTTGCCGCCCATAGCGCACCGCTCACCAGCAGAGCGAACGCCGCCATCCATTGAAACAACGCCTTCTTCAGGACATGGCTTTTCATGATTTTGCTCCCGAACTCCATCGTATTGTTATTTTGAAAACATCCTCGGGGCAGACATCGATACAGCGACCGCAGTTGATGCAGTCGCGGCTCGTGACCCGCGCCGGGCTGTGTTTATCCAGTACCGGAGCGCGCAGCACCTGCTGCTCCGGGCAAACGTGAAAACAATCCATACAGCGGGTGCAGCGCTCGCGCCCGGAGGTTTGCACCTCCAACGCACCCCGACTGCCGATTGCGCCGTACAGCGCGCCGAGCGGGCAAAGGTGGCCGCACCAGCCGTGTTCAACTACCAGTAAATCGAAGACAAAGATCGCCACCAGCAGCCAGATCCCCGCCCCAAAACCAAACACCAGCCCGCGCCCCATCAGCGAAACCGGGTTTACCCACTCCCAAATCAGCGAACCGCTCAGCGCGCTGCCCGCCAGCACTATCGCCAGCAGCAGGTAGCGCAGCCAGCGGGGCAGCGTGGCGGAGGTGTTAAAACCCGTTTTACGACGCACCCACGCGGCAAGATCGGTAAGCGGATTTATCGGGCAAACCCATCCGCAGAACGGCCGCTTGCCCAACAGCGCGTAGCCCACCGCCACAATCCCCGCCCCGCCCAGGGCAAGCATCGCCGGAAGATGGCCGCTTAAAAGGCTTTGCAAAACCATCAGCGGATCGCTAAGCGGTACCTTGTCCAGCAGCAGGCTGCTGCTGTAGTTGCCGTGCAGGATCCAGATGCCCAGCAGCGGGCCGCTAAGAAACATCCCCAGCACGGCAAACTGCGCTATACGGCGCATCAGCAGCCATTTATGGCTACGCAGCCAGCCCTTTTTGGCAATCGCATCGCGCCCGGCGTCCTGCTTATGGTTTGCCATCTTTCCCCTCCAGCCAGCCGAAGCGGTAGTGATGGCCCAGCTCCCCTTTTGCAAGCGAGCGCGGCAGCACCTTGATCGCCGCCTCTTCCAGCACGCAGGCCTGTTCGCATTTGCCGCAGCCGGTGCAGGCATCGCTGTGTACGGTAGGCAAAAAGCGGGCATGTTTACCGGTGCGTGAATTGCGCTCCAGCTCAAGGGTGATGGCTTTGTCGATGGACGGACAGACGCGGTAGCAAACGTCGCAGCGCAGCCCCTGATAGTTCAGGCAGTTTTCGTGGTCCAGCAGCACCGCAAGCCCCATCCGCGCGTCGTCAATCGAAGCGACATCGCCGTCGAGCGCGCCGCTTGGGCAGGCTTTGGCGCAGGGGACGTCTTCGCACATCTCGCAGGGGATCTCCCGCGCGACGAAATAAGGCGTGCCCGCCGACAGGCCGGAAGCCAGCGTTGCAAGCTTTAGCGTGTCGTACGGGCAGGCCTGCACGCACTGACCGCAGCGCACGCAGGCGCGTGAAAACGCCTCCTCATCCAGCGCGCCAGGCGGGCGCAGCCGCACACCGCGAGCCTGCGAGGTCTGCTGTTGCAGCCCCAGCAGCACGGTGACGGCCGCAAGCCCGCCCGCTGCCCGCGCAACGTCGCGCAGAAAGCGGCGGCGTGCCGGTTGAGATTTATCGGCGCGGGACACTGCGCGTTAGACCTTCGCCAGCTTCACGGCGCACTTCTTGAAATCCGTCTCTTTCGATAGCGGATCGGTCGCGTCGAGCGTCAGGTTATTCACCAGCTGCGCGGCGTCGAAGAACGGCATGTACACCAGCCCCTGCGGCGGCTTGTTGCGGCCGCGCGTTTCGACAATCGAAATCACCTCGCCACGGCGGGAGATAACCTTCACCTTGTCACCGCGACGCAGATCGCGCGCTTTCGCATCCAGAGGATGGATAAACAGCACGGCCTCCGGGAAGGCGCGGTGCAGTTCCGGCACGCGGCGCGTCATGCTGCCGGTGTGCCAGTGTTCCAGCACGCGGCCGGTGGACAGCCACAGGTCGAATTCTTTATCCGGCACCTCGGCGGCGGGTTCAAACGGCAGCGCGAAAATCACCGCTTTGCCATCCGGCTTGCCGTAAAACTTGAAGCCTTCGCCCGCTTTCACATACGGGTCGTTGCCTTCGCTGTAGCGCCACTGGGTTTCCTTGCCGTTTACCACCGGCCAGCGCAGGCCGCGCGCCTTGTGGTAATCGTCGAACGGAGCAAGGTCGTGACCGTGCCCGCGCCCAAAGGCGGCGTACTCTTCAAACAGCCCTTTTTGCAGATAGAAGCCCAGCTCGCGTGACTCGTCGTTAAGCTGGTCCTGCGCCAGTTCGGTAAGCGGGAACTTGCTAACCGCCTCGTTGGCAAACAGCACGTCGAACAGCGTCTTGCCGCGGTATTCCGGCTTCTTCTCGACCAGCTCCGCAGGCCAGACTTCTTCGACCTTGAAGCGCTTCGCAAACTGCACCAGCTGCCAGAGATCGGATTTTGCCTCGCCCGGCGCCTGAACCTGCTGACGCCAGAACTGGGTGCGGCGTTCGGCGTTGCCATAAGCGCCCTCTTTCTCCACCCACATGGCGGTAGGCAGGATCAGATCCGCCGCCAGCGCGCTGATGGTCGGATACGGATCGGAGACAATCACGAAGTTGCGCGGATCGCGCCAGCCCGGCATACGCTCTTCATTGATGTTCGGCCCGGCCTGCATGTTGTTGTTACACATCACCCAGTAGACGTTGAGCTTGCCGTCTTTCAGCGCGCGGTCCTGCGCCACGGCGTGCAGACCCACTTTTGCCGGGATCGTGCCCGCGGGCAGCTTCCACATGTTTTCGGCGATTTCGCGGTGCTTGTCGTTGGTGACCACCATGTCCGCAGGCAGGCGGTGCGAGAAGGTGCCGACCTCGCGCGCGGTGCCGCAGGCGGAAGGCTGGCCGGTCAGCGAGAATGGCCCGCAGCCCGGTTTGGAAATCTTGCCGGTCAGCAGATGCAGGTTGTAGACGAGGTTGTTGGCCCAGACGCCGCGCGTATGCTGGTTGAAGCCCATCGTCCAGTAAGAGATGACTTTCTTGTTCGGGTCGGCGTACAGCTTCGCGAGCGCCTCAAGCTGGTCGGCAGACACGCCGCTCATCTCTACGGTTTTCTCAAGCGTGTACTCGGCAACAAACGCTTTGTACTCTTCGAAGCTCATCGGCTCGGAGGCATCGGACCCCGGGTTTTTCGCCGCTTTTTCCAGCGGATGCGTTGGGCGCAGTCCGTAGCCGATATCCGTCACGCCCTTGCGCAGGTTAACGTGCTGCTTGAAGAAGGATTCGTTGATCGCATCGTTCTGGATGATGTAGTTGGCGATGTAGTTGAGGATCGCCAGATCGCTCTGCGGCGTGAACACCATGCCGTTATCCGCCAGCTCGAAGCTGCGGTGCTGGAAGGTGGAAAGAACGGCGACGTTGACGTTTTCATCGGACAGGCGGCGGTTGGTGATGCGCGACCAGAGGATCGGGTGCATCTCCGCCATGTTGGAGCCCCACAGCACGAAGGCATCGGCCTGCTCGATATCGTCGTAGCAGCCCATCGGCTCATCCATACCGAAGGTGCGCATGAAGCCCACAACCGCAGACGCCATGCAGTGGCGCGCGTTCGGGTCGATATTGTTGGAGCGGAAGCCTGCTTTGAACAGCTTGGCGGCGGCATAGCCTTCCCAAACCGTCCACTGTCCGGAACCGAACATGCCGATGGCGTCTGGCCCTTTGGCTTTCAGGCTGGTTTTAAACTTCTCTTCCATGATGTCGAAGGCCTGCTCCCAGCTAACGGGGGCAAACTCGCCTTCTTTACTGTAGTGACCGTCCTTCATGCGCAGCAGCGGCTGGGTCAGGCGATCTTTTCCGTACATGATTTTTGGCAGGAAGTAGCCTTTGATGCAGTTCAGGCCACGGTTGACCGGCGCGTCCGGGTCGCCCTGGCTTGCCACGATTTTGCCATTCTGCGTGCCGACCAGCACGCCGCAGCCGGTGCCGCAGAATCGGCACGGCGCTTTATCCCACTTGATGGCATCTTGCTTGCCGACAACCGCGCGCGCCACGCTCGGCACGCTCAGGCCTGCCGCCGCCGCGGCTGCCGCGACGGCGTTCGCTTTCATAAAGCTACGACGACTGAGTTTCATGGTGTTTCCTCACCTTGCTCATCCTGCTGGTGGTAAACCAGCGACACCGCCAGCACGTTTGCAATGTTGCGTGCCGACTCAATTTGGCGAAGCAGCGCGTCGCTGCGCGCGGCCTCCATGACCACCACCAGCTTGCCGTTATCGGCATCGCTCGCGGCGACCTCGCTGCCAGCAAGCGCGCTTAAGGCGGCGCTCACGGCAGGAATATGTTGTGGGTGTGCCTGTACGACCAGGCCACAGACGTGCCAGCTAGTTTGCATCGGCGTGCCTCATGGTGAGTGCAGAAACAGGACAACCGGCAATACAGCCCCCGCAGGCGTTGCAGGCGGAGCGGTTGAGCTGCGGAAAAGAGATCCCCTGCGCCGTCGGGCGAAAGGTGATGGCCTGGGTTTCGCAGGCGTCCTGACAGCTGCGGCATTCCACCCCACTTCTGGCAACGCATCTCTCGGTGATAAACAACACGTGCTCCCAGGGCGACGTTTCACGCGCGTGGAATAGCTGCTGCGGGCAGGCATCGGCGCAGGAATAGCAAAAAGTACATTCGCCCTTGCTGAAATCGACCTCCGGATAGCCGCCGCGGCCACGCTTCAACACGCGGGTTTCACAGACCGGCAGGCAGGCGTCGCAGCGCACGCATTCAATCAGGAAATGGGATTCATCCCCGCTCCAGGGAGGGCGAAAAGCCGGTGCATCGCTGCGCCAGCTTCCGGTAAGTAATCCACGTCGGGACAGTTCGGCCATTAACGACATCCTTGCTTCACAATCGCCAGCCCCATGGGCCTGAGACCGGCAAAAACATCACTGTTATTTCCGTAGTCTTCTACGGTTTTTTATTGAGGGTTACGTTATGTGACAAAGGGGTAATTACGGCATCCCCCTAAATGGGTAAATGCCGGTACAGGATCAAAAAGGGGAACGGTTTGGTTTACTCCAGGCCGGACGAGCGAAGCGCCATCCGACCAAACTCTAATTAATCGCCCTTTGCTCCGCCACGTTGAGCCAGTCCATGATGCCAGCGGCGGCATGCCTACCTTCCGCCATCGCGGTAACCACCAGATCCGCGCCGCGCACGGCATCGCCGCCGGCGAAGATTTTCGGGTTGCTGGTCTGGTAGCGCAGCCTGTCTTCCACGCTCGCCACGATGCGGCCCCGGCTATCGAGCTTGACGCCCTGCTCTTCCAGCCACGGTAGGCCGTGCGGATGAAAGCCAAACGCCATCACCACCGCGTCGGCGGGCATCACAAACTCAGAGCCGTTGATGGGTTCCGGGCGGCGACGACCCTCCGCGTCGGGTTCGCCCATCCTCGTGCGCAGCATGCGGATACCGGCAACCTGGCCGCTTTCGTCCAGCTCAACGTTCAGCGGCTGAACGTTAAACTCAAACTCCGCGCCCTCTTCGCGGGCGTTTCTGACCTCTTTCTTCGAGCCTGGCATATTGGCCTCGTCGCGACGGTAGGCGCAGGTGACCTGCCGAGCGCCATGCCGCAGCGAGGTGCGCACGCAGTCCATCGCCGTGTCGCCACCGCCCAGCACCACCACGTGTTTCCCCGCCATATTGATATAGGGTTCATCAGCCAGCTCCGGCAGCCCCATCACCCGTTTGGTATTAGCGATGAGGAACGGCAGCGCGTCGTAGACGCCCGGCGCGTCTTCGTTTGGCAATCCCGCCTTCATCGAGCGGTAGGTTCCCACGCCGACAAACACCGCGTCGTAATCCGCCAGAACCTGCTCCAGCGGGATATCACGGCCTATTTCGCAGTTGAGCCTGAAGTCGATGCCCATGGCGCTGAAGATTTCCCGGCGGCGGCTGAGCAAAGATTTGTCCAGCTTGAAGGCAGGAATGCCGAAGGTCAGCAGGCCGCCGATTTCCGGATGGCGGTCAAAGACCGTCGCCTGTACGCCGTTGCGCGCCAGAATATCCGCACAGGCAAGGCCCGCAGGCCCCGCGCCGATGATGGCCACACGGCGGCCGGTTGGCCGCACATAGGATAAATCGGGCGTCCAGCCGCTGGCGAAGGCGCTTTCGGAGATAAAGCGTTCGATGTTGCCGATGGTCACCGCGCCGTACTCGTCTTTCAGCGTGCAGGCGTTTTCGCACAGGCGATCCTGCGGGCAGACGCGGCCGGTGACTTCCGGCAGGCAGTTGGTTTGATGCGAAAGCTCCACCGCCTCCATCACGCGGCCCTCTTTCACCAGCTCAATCCACTGCGGAATGTGGTTGTGCAGCGGGCAGGTCCATTCGCAAACGCTGTGTTCGCCGCACTTCAGGCAGCGATCCGCCTGGCTTTCGGCCTGGGATTTACTGAAGGTGCGGTAGATTTCTGTAAACCCCGTTTTCCTCAGCGTGAGGTCAATTTTATCCGGGTCCTGGCGAGGCGGCGTGGCGCGCATTTTCGCGGCCAGGCTTACATCTGCCGTGGTTGGCTGCTGCTGTGAATACTGCCGAGCGGTGGCGTGCCACGGCTGCGTTTCCTGGGCGGCGGCACGCAGGCGGCGGTTTTTTGCTAGCGTATTAAGCGTATCGTCGGTGATAAGCCTTAGCGCCTTACTCGGGCAGTTTTCCACGCATGCCGGGCCGCTTTCACGCCCGTTACACAACTCGCATTTATGGGCGTTGGCCTTAACGCTGCGCCTGCCGTCAAGCGGGACGGTAACGACCTGCATCGCCCCAAACGGGCAGGCAACCACGCAGGATTTGCAGCCGATGCATCTGCGCTGGTTAACCTGAATGCTTTCATTAATGCGGGATATAGCGCCATTAGGGCAGCTATTGGCGCAGGGGGCCGCTTCGCAATGACGGCAGGTAACGGCGTTGGCGCGCCCGGCATCTTTTATGACGCGAATACGCGGCAGAAACTGCTCGGCTTTCAGGACATGCTTTTCGCCGTTGTGCGCCATCACGCAGGCAACTTCACATGCATAACAGCCGACGCACTGCTGGGCATTGGCAAGAACAAAACGATTCATCTGGACCTCTGTTGCCTGTGTTCACGAAGAAGGAGGCTTATTTTTTATGGGGATATTCTTTACCTGAGGGAGGCTGACGCTGGCAATGGTCAAATGCCCAGTTTGGTCGCGAATCTGCTGATAACCTGGTAAGGATCAATTTCTGTTATCAAAAAAATGAAACATTATTCCTTTAATATTATTTGTAAGGTGTTTGAGTATTTTCTGATCACGCCGGGTTAACCCGACTTCCAGTTTTGGAATTCGGCTCGAAATAACCTCAACAAAAGTTTTTCCGCGCCCTTCTTTCTGGTAGGTTTCGCCCACCCTATATTTGTCGAGGTTATTCGCCCCGTGATAGTGCAAAGCTCGGTTTGGGCGAGCCTCGCCCGCGCCTTTTTGTTTATCGTACTGCTTTCGCTGATCTCAACGGGCGCGGCGATCCTGACGCTTGCCAGCAGCCAGCGCGATGCCGAAGCGATTAACGTCGCCGGGTCACTGCGCATGCAGAGCTACCGCCTCGGCTACGACTTACAGAACGATCGCGCAAATATCGAACAGCATCTGGCGCACTACAACCAGACGCTGGGTTCGAAGGCGCTGCTTAACCCGTCACGCATCTGGGTGCCGCAGGAGGTGCGCGACCGCTACAACGCCATTAATAGCGCCTGGGCTGATATGGAGCGGCACATTCGGCAGGGAGATATCGGCTGGTTTCACAGCCATATTGCTGGCTACGTCGCGCAAATCGACCTGTTTGTGCTGGCGTTACAACACTACGCCGAAAGAAAGATGACCCAGGTGGTGATCACCTCGATTATTGGATTTATCGCTATTTTCATCCTGGTGTTTTTCACCCTGCGCCGGTTCCGCCAGCAGGTCGTCGCGCCGCTGAACAAGCTGATGCTGGCCAGCGAATCCGTGGAACGCGGGCAGTTCGACCACCCGCCGTTGGATACCACGTTGCCCAACGAGATTGGCCTGCTGGCGCACATCTTCACGCGCATGGCGGACGAGCTGCAAAGGCTATACCGCTCGCTGGAAGATAAGGTTGAGCAAAAAACGCTGAGCCTGCAGGAGGCGAACCGCACGCTGGAAGTGCTTTACGCCTGCTCGCAGGCGCTGAACGTCAGCACCATCGACAGGCACTGCTTTAGCCATATCCTCCAGCTGGTGCGCGAGCAGGAAAAGGTGGACTACATCGAAATGCAGGTTGGAGAAAACTGGCTGCTGCGCGAGGGTACGCAGCAGGCAGCAACGCCCTGGCAGTCGGTGCCTATTACCCAACAGGATGATGAGCTGGGCCTGCTGCGCTGGCAGTCGAGCGAGAACACGCCGCCCCTGGCGCTGATGAAAAGCGTGGCGACCATGCTAGGGCGCGGGCTGTATTTTAACCAGGCGCAGAAGCACTACCAGCAGCTGCTGCTGATGCAGGAAAGAGCGACTATCGCCCGCGAGCTGCACGATTCGCTGGCGCAGGTACTTTCTTTTTTACGCATTCAGCTCACGCTGCTCCGGCGCACGGTGCCGCAGGAGAATGACAAAGCGCAGAAGATCATCGGCGATTTTTCACAGGCGCTGAACGACGCTTATCGGCAGCTGCGCGAGCTGCTGACCACTTTCCGCCTGACGCTACAGCAGGCCGACCTGCCCGCAGCGCTGAAGGAAATGATCGAACCGCTGCGGCAGCAAACCGATGCGACCCTGCATCTGGACTGTAAAATGCCGACCCAGGCGCTGGACGCCCAGCAGCAGGTTCATCTGCTGCAAATTATTCGTGAGGCGGTGCTCAATGCCATTAAGCACGCCGACGCGCGGGAGATTTCCGTCACCTGCACGACGTCCCCTGCCGGGGAGCATACGGCAACCATTCTTGATAACGGTAAAGGTATGACGAGCTTTAGCGAGCCGGAAGGCCACTACGGTTTGAATATCATGCACGAACGCGCGGCACAGCTGGGCGGTACGTTAACTATTACCCGCCCCGCAGAGGGCGGCACGCTGATTACGATCACCTTTCGTTCAGGCGTCAGACAATAATGAAGGAAATAGCAGGAGCAGCTATGAGTGAGCAAAATGTCTTTGAGGTTTTGATTGTTGACGACCATCCGCTGATGCGCCGGGGAATACGGCAGCTTCTGGAAATGGACGACGGCTTTTTGGTGGTGGGCGAAGCGAGCAGCGGCACGGAAGCGATTAGCCTCGCCAATCGTTTATCCCCTGACGTGATCCTGCTGGATTTAAACATGAAGGGCCTGAGCGGGCTGGATACGCTCAACGCGCTGCGGCACGAAGGGGTCGGCGCGCGCATTATCGTGCTGACCGTTTCCGATGCGCGTAGCGATATCTTCACCCTGATTGACGCCGGTGCAGACGGCTATTTATTGAAAGATAGTGACCCAGAAGTGTTACTGGATGATATTCGCAAAGGCGCAAAGGGCGGTGAGGCTTTCAGCGCGCAGGTGGCTGAATACTTACGTACTCGCGGTACGCAAACGCGTATTGACGATCCCTTCACTACGCTGACGGAGCGTGAGCTGGATGTGTTGCAGGAAGTCGCACGCGGCCTGTCAAATAAGCAAATCGCGGCGGGTCTGCATATTTCCGAAGAAACGGTGAAGGTTCATATCCGCAATTTATTACGCAAGCTTCAGGTACGTTCACGCGTGGCGGCAACGGTACTGTTCCTTGAAAGCCGGGGCGTTTAAGTCCCTGAATATCGCGCCAGAAGGTCAATAGCACGCTAAGATCATTTACACTATCTCCTCAATTTCTCCACGTTTGCAATGGCGGTTGAGGCTACAGTGTCCGCTGCCCCCATAATGACAATCCGAAGTGCTTACGAGGTCCTGACCAGATGGCGAATTTCTTTATCAATCGCCCCATTTTTGCCTGGGTGCTGGCCATTATTTTATGCCTCACCGGCGCACTTGCTATTTTTTCGCTCCCCGTTGAGCAATACCCCGATCTCGCACCGCCTAACGTGCGAATCACAGCAAACTATCCTGGGGCCTCTGCCCAGACGCTGGAAAACACCGTAACTCAGGTCATTGAACAAAACATGACCGGGCTGGACAACATGATGTACATGTCGTCGCAGAGCAGCAGCGCCGGACAGGCCACCATCACGCTGAGCTTTAAGGCAGGAACCGACCCGGACGAAGCCGTTCAACAGGTGCAAAACCAGCTTCAGTCCGCGCTGCGTAAATTACCCCAGGCCGTGCAAACCCAGGGCGTAACGGTAAATAAAACGGGCGATACCAATATTCTGATGGTGGCGTTTGTGTCCACCGACGGCAGCATGGATAAGCAGGATATTTCGGACTACGTTGCCAGTAACGTGCAGGATCCGCTCAGTCGTATCAACGGCGTAGGCAGCGTCGACGCGTACGGTTCGCAGTATTCGATGCGCATCTGGCTCGATCCCAACAAGCTGACCAGCTACCAGCTCACGACGCAGGACGTTGTTGATGCCATCAGTTCCCAGAACGCGCAGATAGCCGTCGGCCAGCTCGGCGGTACGCCATCCGTTGATTTACAGGCGCTGAACGCCACCATTAACGCCCAGTCTCTGCTGCAAACGCCGCAGCAGTTCAAAGACATCACCCTGCGCGTCAACCAGGACGGTTCGCTCGTCACCCTTGGCGATGTGGCGGAAGTGGAGCTTGGTGCCGAAAAATACGACTTCCTTAGCCGCTATAATGGCCAGGCCGCCTCCGGGCTTGGGATCAAGCTGGCTTCCGGCGCAAACGAGATGGAAACCGACAGGCTCGCCCGCGCCAAAATTGACGAGCTGTCGCAGTTTTTCCCGCACGGCCTGGAAGCGAAAATCGCTTATGAAACCACGCCGTTCGTTAAGGCCTCGATTGAAGACGTGGTGAAAACCCTGCTGGAAGCCATTCTGCTAGTTTTCCTCGTCATGTACCTGTTCTTACAGAACTTCCGCGCAACGCTCATCCCAACCATTGCCGTGCCGGTGGTGCTGCTTGGCACCTATTCGGTGCTGTACGCTTTCGGCTACAGCATAAACACCCTAACGATGTTCGCGATGGTTCTCGCCATCGGCCTGCTGGTGGATGACGCCATCGTGGTGGTCGAGAACGTCGAGCGCATCATGAGCGAGGAAGGCCTGTCGCCCAAAGAGGCCACGCGCAAATCGATGGGGCAGATTCAGGGCGCGCTGGTGGGGATTGCGATGGTGCTGTCCGCCGTTTTCGTGCCGATGGCCTTCTTCGGCGGGACGACCGGGGCGATTTATCGCCAGTTCTCGATAACCATCGTTTCGGCAATGGTGCTCTCGGTGCTGGTGGCGCTAATCCTGACGCCAGCCCTGTGCGCCACCATCCTCAAGCCGCTGCACAAAGGCGAACATCACGGCGAGAAAGGCTTCTTCGGCTGGTTTAACCGCATGTTTAACCGCAGCGCCGCCCGTTACGAAAGCGGCGTAGGGAAAATTCTGGCCAACAGCGTCCGCTGGATGCTGATTTACGCCCTGCTGCTCGGCGGTATGGTGTTCCTGTTCCTGCGCCTGCCGACCTCCTTCCTGCCGCTTGAAGATCGCGGCGTGTTCACCACCTCCGTGCAGCTGCCGAGCGGTTCGACCCAGCAGCAAACCCTGAAGGTGGTCGATCGTATCGAGCAGTATTATCTGACCCAGGAGAAAGATAACGTCCTGTCGGTATTCTCCACCATCGGCTCCGGACCGGGCGGGAACGGGCAAAACGTCGCGCGTATGTTCGTGCGCCTGAAGGACTGGGACGATCGTGACGCTACCAGCGGCAGCTCGTTCGCGATTATCGAACGCGCCACTAAGCACTTCCGCAAAATCAAAGAGGCGCAGGTTATCGCCAGCAGCCCGCCGGCGATTAACGGCCTGGGCAACGCCGCCGGTTTTGATATGGAATTACAGGACCACGCCGGTGCCGGGCACGACGCGCTGATGCAGGCGCGCGACCAACTGCTGGAAATGGCGGGCAATGACGGCACGCTCACCCGCGTTCGCCACAACGGGCTGGACGATAGCCCACAGTTGCAAATCGATATCGACCAGCGCAAAGCCCAGGCGCTCGGCGTTTCCATCGACGATATCAACAACACGCTGCAAACCGCCTGGGGCTCAAGCTACGTGAACGACTTTATGGATCGCGGCCGCGTGAAGAAGGTTTACGTGCAGGCTGCCGCCAGGTTCCGCATGCTGCCTGACGATATTAACCAGTGGTATGTCCGCAACAAAGACGGCGGCATGGTGCCGTTCTCCGCCTTCGCCACGTCGCGCTGGCAGACGGGCTCGCCGCGCCTGGAACGCTACAACGGTTATTCAGCCGTCGAGATTGTCGGTGAGGCTGCGCCAGGCGTGAGTACCGGTACGGCGATGGACATCATGGAAAACCTGGTGAAGAAGCTGCCGAACGGCATTGGGCTGGAGTGGACGGGCATGTCCTATCAGGAACGGCTTTCCGGCGCGCAGGCTCCGGCGCTGTACGCTATCTCGCTGCTGGTCGTGTTCCTGTGCCTCGCCGCGCTTTATGAAAGCTGGTCCGTGCCGTTCTCGGTTATGCTCGTCGTGCCGCTTGGCGTAATTGGCGCCCTGCTCGCCACCTGGATGCGGGGGCTTGAGAATGACGTGTACTTCCAGGTGGGGCTACTCACCGTCATTGGGCTTTCGGCGAAGAACGCCATTCTGATCGTGGAGTTCGCCAACGATATGAACGCGCAGGGGCGCGAGCTGGTGTCCGCCACGCTCGACGCCTGTCGCCAGCGTTTACGCCCAATATTGATGACCTCGCTGGCCTTTATCTTCGGCGTGCTGCCAATGGCCACCAGCACCGGCGCGGGTTCCGGCAGCCAGCATGCGGTTGGCACCGGCGTGATGGGCGGAATGATTTCAGCAACCGTTTTAGCGATTTTCTTCGTGCCGCTGTTCTTTGTGCTGGTACGGCGTCGCTTCCCGCTCAAGGCGAATCAGGAAGACTGATTGCAAAGGGACTAAAACAAAAAAGGCGGCCTTTGCGGTCGCCTTTTTAGTGATGTTACTCACAGAGTTATTTCAAATAAGAACATCATGCTCTTGCCATTTTCTGGTCAGATCATTTACGAAGCATATCTTCAATGAAATCTTTCCAGTTCCCCAGTTCATGCTCAATCATAACAGCCTCTCTAATAATTGCTTTAATTATACGCAATTCATTCTGGTGAGTGAAGCAATTCTGACCGACTGCTTTCTGACTCGCCGCATATATTAATTGCTATTGCGTAATGCCCTAATTCTAAACCCTCTAATGGCGAATAATGTGACGCAGCACCTGAAACAAAATGTTTCTTAGAACTTCAGAATTTTATGAAATGTCTTAGCGAACGCGCGGCTTCGCGCCGAGGAGAGGAAAGTTCTTAACGGGCGAGCAGAGTAGGTAGCGAGCGAAGTATTTATATATTCAATTTTAGATAAGGTAATTTATGACAACTCCAGGCGATTCAAACCTGATGAAGAATGGCGGTGCATAACGGGTGAAAGTTTATTCAAAATGCTTCACAATAGTTATATTACGTAAGGTTTAGCGTAGCTATTTGGTTATATTTTTCCTTCGTACATTATTATCATTTTTTACTCGTTCTAATTATCTGATAAAGAAATCAGAGTCTCGACAAAAGGACTGAAACGCGTGATAACCCTTTACGGCATTAAAAACTGTGACACCATCAAAAAGGCGCGCCGCTGGCTGGAAGCGCAGGGCGTCGACTATCAGTTTCACGACTACCGCGCGGACGGCCTGAGCGCCGAGCTGCTGGACAGCTTTATCGCCGAGCTAGGCTGGGAAGCGTTGCTCAATACGCGCGGTACAACATGGCGCAAGCTCGACGAAGCGCATCGCGCATCTATTAAAGACGCGAAAAGCGCCGCCGCGCTCATGTTAGAAATGCCGGCAATCATTAAACGACCATTGCTCTGCGCGCCCGGGCAGCCTATGCTGCTGGGTTTCAATGAATCGAACTATCAGCAGTTTATCAACGAGGTATAGTCTTATGTCATGCCCGGTTATTGAGCTGACGCAACAGCTTATCCGCCGCCCTTCCCTGAGCCCCGACGACGCGGGCTGCCAGGCGCTGCTTATTGAGCGACTGCGTGCCATTGGTTTTACCGTCGAGCATATGGATTTTGGCGACACGCAGAACTTCTGGGCATGGAGAGGGCAAGGCGAAACGCTGGCGTTTGCAGGCCATACCGACGTCGTGCCGTCCGGCGATGCGGACCGATGGATAAACCCGCCGTTTGAGCCCACCATTCGCGACGGTATGCTGTTTGGCCGCGGTGCTGCGGATATGAAAGGCTCCCTTGCGGCGATGGTAGTTGCAGCGGAACGCTTTGTCGCACAACATCCCAATCACAAAGGCCGACTGGCATTTCTGATCACCTCCGACGAGGAAGCCAGCGCCAAAAACGGCACCGTGAAGGTCGTTGAAACGCTGATGGAACGCCGCGAACGTCTTGACTATTGCCTGGTCGGCGAGCCGTCCAGCACCGAAGTAGTAGGCGACGTAGTGAAGAATGGCCGTCGCGGTTCTTTGACCTGCAACCTGACGATTCACGGCGTGCAGGGCCACGTTGCCTATCCACACTTGGCGGATAACCCCGTTCACCGCGCGGCCCCGATGCTCAGCGAGCTGGTGTCCATCGAATGGGACAAGGGTAACGAATTTTTCCCGGCCACCAGCATGCAGATCGCCAACGTTCAGGCCGGAACCGGCAGCAATAACGTGATCCCCGGCGATATGTTTGTACAGTTCAACTTCCGCTTTAGCACCGAACTGACCGACGCCGATATCAAGCAGCGCGTCATTGCCCTGCTCGAGAAACACCGGTTGCGCTACACGCTGGACTGGTGGCTATCGGGCCAGCCGTTCCTTACCTCACGCGGCAAGCTGGTCGATGCGGTGGTGAACGCGGTTCAGCACTATAATGAAATCAGGCCGCAACTTCTGACCACCGGCGGCACGTCAGACGGACGCTTTATTGCCCGTATGGGCGCGCAGGTGGTGGAGCTGGGCCCGGTGAACGCGACCATTCATAAGATTAATGAGTGCGTCAACGCCGCGGACCTGCAGCTTCTTGCCCGGATGTATCAACGTATTATGGAGCAGCTTGTCGCCTGACGGCTGCGAGAACAGAGAGGAGTAAGCGCATGGAATGGCTATCGCATTACTGGTGGATTATCGTCCTGGTGCTGTTGCTCGGCATTTTCCTGAATGTGATTAAGGATCTGAAACGCATCGATCCGAAGAAGTATATGGCGAACAAGCCCGACCTCCCGCCGCATCGTGATTTCAACGATAAGTGGGATGACGAAGACGATTTCCCGAAGAAGAAGCCTTAATTATCCGAAATATGCCGGGTGGCGGCTACGCTTACCCGACATACATTTTTGTAGCGACCCATCAACACGTGTCGGATGGCGCTGCGCTTATCCGACCTACGGTTTGGTAGGGATTCATCACAATATCGGACGGCGCTGCGCTTTTCTGACCTACGGTTTTGTAGGGTGGATAAACGAAGTGCCATCCACCAGTTATCCGATCAATGCCCGCTGAACTTCCTGCCTCATCGCCGCCAGCAGGGCTTTACGCCCTGACAAACCAAGCGCCGCGCAAAGCACATCAACATCTTTCCTTTCCTGAACCCTGCCGCGCAGCGCTTTTAAAGGCAGCGAGCTTGCCAGAAGCAGGCGGTTGAGCGACCCGATGCAGGCCTCCAGCGGGCGATGCGCATGGGCAAAGCCCTCAAGCTCAAGCCAGTCATCTGCGTTTAAAGCCGCGTCGGGCACCGCCGCAATCGGTATGGTGTCGTCTATCCACGGCTGGAGATACTCCACGTCACGCGCAAGGCGGGCATGTTCATGCCGGGTGAGCGCTTCTCCTGCCTCGCTGAGCGGCAGCAGCGCCATCGCCGTGTAGCAGCCGCTGCTGGCTTCTCGATGGCTGCCAACGCGCGCCAGCACGAAGCCGCAGCTTTTCCAGAAGCGCCACAGCTCGTCTGTGTAGCCAAAGCTGACGGAGAGATAGTCCGTTCCCCGAGGCGCGTTCGCTTTTGCCATCGCTATCAGCTGCTGCCCTAGCCGTTGGCGCTGGCGTAGCGGATGCACGGCGATGCGGCTAACCCGCAGGCCATGCAGCGTTGCCGCAAGCGGGCTACCGCCGTGCGCTGCGAGAGACTGCGCAACCAGGTTTCCACGCGGGCGGCGCTGGCCCGCCCACACCGCGCGGCTGAGATCTTCATCCAACCCGCCCTCTTCCACCAGCCAGGCTGCACCGACGGTTTCTTCCCCGCAGCAGGCCGCGATGAAGTGCTGCCCGTGGGCATCAAGCATGCGCCTCCAGTCCAGAGGCGAGGTGCGGTAGTGTGCGCCCGACAGCAGCCGGTACATTTGCCCGAGCCGCCAGCCTTCGGACCGCTCAACCACAGCAAGCGATACCTCGTCCTGCACCACGCGCGTAATATCAGCCTCATCAAACATAAGTATGCCGTCGATTAGCGCTTCAAGAGGATCGCCCTGCGCCCAGCGAATCGGGGCTTGCAGTGAGTAACGACGGAGGGAATCGATAGCCGCGCAGAACTTCAGCAGGAATCCGCGCCCCGTTCCCTCGTAGCCCTGAACGGTGGTGGTGAGCAGGGTGCGCGAGAATCTCGCTATCAGCTGGCGAAGCTGCGGGGCGGGAAGTGCGGCGGCCTCATCGATAATGAGCCACTCCGCATGCTGAATTTCGGGCTGCGCGAGAAGCGCGTCCGGGGCAATAAAATTGAATTTGTCGCCCGCATGCTGGGCTAATACGTCGGTTGCCGCTTTTGTTGGTGCCGTCACAAGCGCATCGCCTGCCAGACCCCGCAGCAACATACCCGCAAGCGCCGACTTGCCTCTGCCACGCGGAGCGGTTACAACGGCGGCGCCGGGCGGCATAGATTGCAGCGCCGCGAGGATTTCCGCCTGCTCCCGCTCGGGCGACCCGTTTGCAGGATGCCAGGCGGGCCGAGGATAAAAATCAGGCAGGCGCAGCGGCTGATGCTGCTGCCAGAGACAGCTTTCGCTATCGTCGCTGACGCATTTTTGCAGATGATGGATGAAGTTTGGCGTAGCTATCGGCTGGGGGGAGTCGCTCCAGCGGCTCGAGTCGGCATCCGGCAAATCGGGCCAGCGCTGCCAGGGCGGCACCAGCAAAACCAGCCAGCTGCCCGCTTTTAGCGTTCCGGCAAGGGCCGCAAGCGCTTCGGCGTCCAGGCCACTGCGTGCGTCAAAGATAGCATGCTGAAACTCGCGGCCCAGCAGCGTGCGCATCGCCGCGGGCGCGCAGTTTAGCGGAAGTTCAGGCGCAGCGCCGACCCACAGCCAGTCGCCGGGAAGCAGGCCAGCCAAGACGCTTGCCTGCTGGCTGCTCCATGCCGCATCGCCCGCCACCACGAGCATGCGCCGGATACCGCTTTTAGCCATGCTGGCGGTGGTCTGTCGAAGCTGTTCCATGCCTGAAATCCTTGTTGCTGATTAAACCCGCGCGTCGTTAACGAAGGCTGTTGCCGAAGGTATTACACTGCGCCGGGTCGCCGCTGTCGAAGCCGCGTTTGAACCAGGTGTAGCGCTGCTCGGACGTGCCGTGGGTGAAGCTGTCCGGCATGACGCGCCCCTGCGACTTCTGCTGCAGGCGGTCATCGCCGATGGCTTCGGCCGCGTTAAGCGCTTCTTGCAAATCACCGGCATCGAGCACTTCCTGTTTCTGCATGCTGTGGCCCCAGACGCCCGCGAAGCAGTCGGCCTGTAGCTCCATTTTTACCGACAGCTGGTTGCCTGTCGTCTGCGAGGCGCTCTGCTGGAGCTGGCGCACCTTCGGCTCAATACCCAGCAGTTTCTGAACGTGGTGGCCCACTTCGTGAGCGATAACGTAGCCCTGAGCGAAATCGCCGTCGGCACCGAGCTTGTTTTTCATCTCGTCATAGAAAGAGAGATCGATATAAACGGTGCCGTCCGCCGGGCAGTAGAATGGCCCCATCACGGACTGACCGGTGCCGCAGCCGGTGCGCGTGGCTCCACGGTACATCACCAGCTTCGGCTGCTGATAGGTGCGCCCCATCTGCTGAAAAATCTGCCCCCACGTGTCTTCGGTGGTGGCAAGAATAACCGAGGTGAATTTAGCCGCTTCGTCATCATTTGGGCTGATGGAGCGCTGCGACGCCTGCTGCTGCGTCGTCGGCTGCCCGCCGGAGAGAAGCGCCGTAAGATCAACGCCATAATATCCGGCAACCACCACGACAAGCAGCAGGATGATGCCGCCTTTGCCGCCGGGTAAACGGAAGCCGCCACCGCCGCCGCCAAAGCTCGGGCCCGAGGAATTATTACGCCTGTCTTCTACATTGTCGCTTTCGCGACGCCCTTGCCAACGCATCATTCCACCTCGTTATTTACACCTTGTAATGGGTAGATCGTAGGTGCTTAATCGCGGGATTACCATAAGAAACAGGATGTGAAAAAGCCGAATGTGCAAAACACATCCGGCTTCGAAGTCTACGCGTGGGAGATTAGTCTAATTTTACGCCAAGACGATGGGCGACTTCTTCGTAGGCTTCTATCAGGCCACCCAGGCTCTGGCGGAAGCGGTCTTTGTCCATTTTGTCGAGGGTTTCTTTGTCCCACAGGCGGCTGCCGTCCGGGGAAAACTCATCGCCCAGCACCACTTCGCCTTTAAACAGGCCGAACTCCAACTTGAAGTCCACCAGGATCAGACCCGCATCGTCAAACAGTTTGCTCAGCACATCGTTGGCCTTGTAGCTCAGTTCGCGCATGCGCGCGAGATGCTCTTTGCTCACCCAACCGAAGGTTTCGCAGTAGGATTCGTTGACCATCGGGTCATGCATCGCGTCGTTTTTCAGGAACAGGTCAAACAGCGGCGGGTTAAGCTCGATGCCTTCTTCAATGCCGAGACGCTTTACCAGGGAGCCCGCCGCGCGGTTACGAATCACGCACTCAACCGGCACCATATCGAGCTTTTTCACCAGCACTTCGTTGTCGGAGAGCAGGGCTTCCATCTGTGTAGGAATGCCCGCTTCTTCAAGCTTAGCCATAATGAAATGGTTGAACTTGTTGTTCACCATGCCTTTACGGTCAAACTGTTCGATGCGCGCACCGTCACCTGCTGACGTATCATTGCGGAATTCGAGCACCAACAGGTCCGGGTTCTCCGTGCTGTATACGGTTTTCGCTTTGCCACGATACAACTCAGCTTGCTTTTGCATCTTTCTTACTCCGGTGTGATTTAGTTAAAAATTCCGCTTTCTGCGCCTACGCACACGTTTGCGTAGCCTACCAGAAAAAAGGCCAGGTAACCCTGGCCTTTAAAAGTTACTTGCTGAATGCCGCCTGGAATACGGCGACCAGCGCGTCGTTCTGAGACTGAGTCAGCGTGTGCCCTTTCGGATCGATGAACTGCATGCTGCTGCGGTTATCGAGGTCGCCGACCTGCAGTTTGTAATCACCGCTAACCAGGCCAGGGTCTTTCGCCCCAAGTTCCTGCCAGCTGCTGTCAGACAACGGTTTGTACGTTACGGCCATACTGCCAGTAGAACGCGTTGAATCGGTTACCTTCATGCCCACTTTTTCAAGCGTGGCCGGTAAGCGGTTCCAGACAACGTTGAACGGGCCGCGCACGACGAGCATCGGTAAACCGGTATCATCTGCGGCGCTCTGTACGTCAAGCTGGGCGGAAGAGCGGCTGTCCTGCGCGTTCTGGCGATCGTTTTGCGCTTTATCCAGACCGGCGCTGATGACGTTAAGCATTTGCGCGCTGTAGCGTTGCAGAGATGCGGCATCGGCCACCGGCTTGCCCGCCTGTTCCAGATTCAGCAGCTTAACAACCACCGCCTGCTGGTAGCCCTGCGGCTTGACGCTGACCTGATAGCGGCCACGGTACTGCTCGTCTTCATCGGCACGGTTCCACTGCACCCAGTCGGTGGTCAGGGTTTGGCTCGCATCATCGCGCTTGTCGATGCCGTAGTTGCCCGCCTGCAGCACGCTGACGACCTGCGGCCACAGCGTTGAGCTACGTGCACTTTCCACCATCAGGGAAGCTGTATCACCGGTAAATTGGGTGCGCGCACCGCTAACCAGCGCCAGGGGTTGGGCTGGCGGACGAATGTCCAGCTGTTTGCCTACTGCGCCGCTGCCGTTGGTGACCGGAACGTTGTATTCACCGTTTTGTACCGGCAGGATCATGCCCGACGGTGAGTGGATTTCCGCAAGCGGAGTTGCATCAAGATAGGATTCATCGCCGCTAACCTGGCGCTTGTAACGCTGGTCGCTGCTACATGCAGCCAGCAGCATCGCAATAGAAACCACTGCAACTTTCGCCACCATCGACTTCTGTACTGAGTAAGCCATCAAATCTCCCTAAACTTTACAGCAAACCGGCATGCTTAAGCGCGCTAAGGATCACCGGGCGACTTTGTTCAGTCAGCGGCGTCATTGGCAGGCGTAAGGTGTCGGTCGCCACAAGTCCCAATTCTCTACAGGCCCATTTCACCGGGATAGGATTGGGTTCTACAAATAATTTATAGTGCAACGGCATCAGACGCTGATTGATCTCACGCGCCTGAGCAAATTGCCCGCTGGCCGCCAGTTTACACATTTCCGCCATTTCACGCGCGGCTACGTTTGCCGTGACGGAAATGACGCCGTGGCCGCCGAGCTGCATGAAGTCCAGCGCGCTGGCATCGTCACCGCTAACCAGGATGAAGTCGTCTTCAACCAGCTCTTTGATCTGGTTAACACGCGTTAAGTTCCCGGTCGCTTCTTTGATACCAATAATATTTTTAATCTTTGCCAGACGCCCAACGGTTTCCGGCAGCATATCGCAGCCGGTGCGGGACGGCACATTGTACAGCATCTGTGGGAGATCGGTGCTTTCAGCGATAGCCTTGAAGTGCTGGAACAGCCCTTCCTGCGTAGGACGGTTGTAATACGGAGTGACGGTCAGGCAGCCAACGATACCGCTGTTGTTAAAGCGTTTGGTCAGGGAGATAGCCTCGGAGGTAGCGTTCGCACCGGTACCTGCAATAACAGGGATGCGGCCATCGGCCAGTTCCAGGGTCTGCATGACCACATCGCCGTGCTCGTCGTGGCTTAGGGTGGCAGACTCGCCTGTAGTCCCTACAGAGACAATCGCCGAGGTTCCGCTGGCGACATGGTAATCAATTAGTTTTTTTAGGCTTGACCGGCAGACATTACCTTTCTCATCCATCGGCGTTACAAGCGCGACAATACTTCCCGTGAACATTGGCCATCCTCTGTGCAAACATGTCTCTCAATGTTACGTTTGGTGCAGGATCAAAAGCAAGCCGCCAGGTCACTCTACACGGTTGTATGCAGAATTTTTTTATGCTTTCCTTATGATATCCCACCGATTCACAGGAATAACGCGCTTGACTCCTTCACCACACCATTATCTGGTTATCACAGCCCTTGGGGCGGACAGACCTGGTATTGTTAATACCATCACCCGCCATGTCAGCAGTTGCGGCTGTAATATCGAAGACAGTCGCCTCGCGATGCTCGGTGAAGAGTTCACGTTCATTATGCTGCTGTCCGGCAGCTGGAACGCCATTACCCTGATTGAATCGACGCTGCCGCTTAAAGGCGCAGAGCTGGACCTGCTGATCGTGATGAAGCGCACTAATTCTCAGGATCGCCCCGCCATGCCTGCCACCGTCTGGGTGCAGGTTGAAGTCGCCGACTCGCCGCATCTGATTGAGCGCTTTACGCATTTGTTCGACACGCACCATATGAATATCGCCGAGCTGGTGTCGCGTACCCAGCCCGCGCAGGATAATACGCCGCCTCAGCTGTATATTCAGATCACCGCCCACAGTCCGGCGTCTGAAGATGCAGCAATTATCGAGCAGGCCTTCAAAGCCCTATGTACAGAACTCAATGCACAGGGCACTATTAGCGTGGTGAACCCACAGCAAGATGATTAAAGACGGAGAGTAGTGATGAGCCCACTGAAAGCCGGTGATAGCGCACCGAAATTTAGCCTGCCCGATCAAGACGGCGAGCAAGTAAATTTAACCGACTTCCAGGGACAGCGCGTTCTGGTTTACTTTTATCCAAAAGCGATGACGCCAGGCTGCACCGTTCAGGCATGTGGTCTGCGCGACAACATGGACGAGTTGAAAAAGGCTGGTGTAGAAGTGCTGGGTATCAGCACCGATAAACCAGAGAAGCTCTCGCGTTTTGCCGAGAAAGAGTTGCTGAACTTCACCCTGCTTTCCGATGAAGACCATCAGGTTTGCGAGCAGTTTGGGGTGTGGGGCGAGAAATCCTTTATGGGCAAAACCTACGACGGCATCCACCGGATTAGCTTCCTTTTAGACGGCGAAGGCAAAGTCGAAAAAGTGTTTGATGATTTCAAGACCAGCAACCACCACGATATCGTTGTGAACTGGCTGAAAGAAAACGCTTAATCCTGCAAGAATTAGATATAAATCAGCCGACTGAAAAGTCGGCTTTTTTGTGTCGGATGGCGCTACGTTTATCGGGCCTACATCAATGCAGCACTATTGCGTTTGCAGGGTGGATAAGCGCAAGCGACATCCACCGGTTAATCCTTATCTTTGCTGCTCATCTTCAAGAATCAGCCCGTCCGGCCAGGCGTGAACAACCGCTTTGATTAGCGTCGCGAGGGGAATAGCAAAGAACACGCCCCAAAATCCCCACAGCCCGCCGAAAATCACCACCGACAGAATAATCACCAGCGGATGCAGGTTAACGGCTTCGGAGAACAGCACCGGCACCAGCAGGTTGCCGTCCAGCGCCTGGATAATCAGATACACCGCAAACAGCGTCCAAAACTCCGTGCCGAGGCCGAACTGGAATAGCGCGACGCAAACTACCGGAATCGTCACCACAAAAGCGCCGATGTAAGGGATAAGAACCGAGAAGCCCACCAGCACCGCCAGCAGCAGCGAGTAGTTAAGCCCGAAAACGATAAACCCGATGTAGGTCGCGATGCCCACCACAATCATTTCCAGCACTTTGCCACGGATGTAGTTGGTGATTTGCTGGTTCATCTCAAGCCACACCTGCCCTGCCAGCCCGCGGTTACGCGGCAGCACGCGCCGCACGGCGTTGAGCATCTGCTCTTTATCTTTAACGAGGAAGAAGACCATCAGCGGCACCAGCACTAAATAAATAGCCAGCGTCAACAGCCCCACGAGGGAAGCCAGGGAGAACTTCACCACCTGATCGCCCATGCCGGACAGGCGGCCGCGCATGTTTTCCGCCATCGCGTCGATGATGCCCGCGTCCATCAACGCCGGATAGCGCTTCGGCAGCGTTGCGGCAAAATCAGACAGCTTGTTCAGCATTCCGGGCATATCGCGGATGAGGTAAATACCCTGTTGCCAGGCGACCGGCGCAACCACCAGCACCATAACCATCAGGATGCCGACAAAAAGTACCAGCACGAGGGTGGCCGCCCAGGTGCGTGAACAGCCAATGCGTTCAAGTCGCGCCGTTGGCCACTCCAGCAGATAGGCCAGCACGATGGCGACCAGCAGCGGCGCTAAAAGACCGTGGAAGAAAAAGAGGATGACAAACCCGGCCACCAGGATGACCAGCAACGCGATGGCCTCCGGGTCGCTAAACCGTCGGCGGTACCACTGCAACAACATTTCGAGCATACATCCCTTCCCTGACAGCTTTGTGCGAAACGAGATTGTAGCGAAATGTCATCAGAAAGACTTTGCTTTTTACGCCTGTTTTATGGCGGTTTAAATTGCTCATAGATAAGATGTATCTCAAACAAATCCCGGGCTACACTTCCTCAGCGGGCGCGAACGAAAACGCGTGGAGCATGTCGAAGATAGACTTTGATTACACAGGACAGGATGTATGTTCAAGCAGTTGAAAAAATCGCTGGTTGCAACGCTTATGGCAGCCTTACTCGCAAGCCCGGCCACGCCCGTTCTTGCGGATGTTGCCGATCAACTGCCTGATATGGGCACATCAGCAGGGAACACGCTGTCAATCGGTCAGGAAATGCAGATGGGGGACTTCTACGTTCGCCAGCTGCGCGGCAGCGCCCCGTTGATCAACGACCCGTTACTGGTGCAGTACATCAATAACCTAGGGATGCGCCTGGTCAGCCACGCGAATTCCGTCAAAACGCCTTTCCATTTCTACCTGATCAACAATGACGAGATAAACGCCTTCGCCTTCTTCGGCGGTAACGTGGTGCTGCACTCGGCGCTGTTCCGCTACGCGGACGACGAGAGCCAGCTGGCTTCGGTTATGGCGCACGAAATTTCACACGTCACCCAGCGACACCTCGCCCGAGCGATGGAAGATCAGAAAAAGAATGCGCCACTGACGTGGGTGGGTGCGCTTGGCTCGATCCTGCTGGCGATGGCTAGCCCACAGGCGGGGATGGCCGCGCTTTCAGGTACGCTTGCGGGCACCCAGCAGGGCATGATCAGCTTCACTCAGCAAAACGAGCAGGAGGCGGATCGCATTGGCATTCAGGTTTTACAGCGCGCGGGCTTCAACCCGCAGGCCATGCCGACCTTCCTTGAAAAGCTGCTGGATCAGTCGCGCTATTCTACGCGCCCGCCTGAAATCCTGCTGACCCACCCCCTACCGGAAAGCCGCCTGGCCGACGCCCGCAACCGCGCCAACCAGATGCGGCCCGTGGTGGTGCAGTCTTCGGAAGATTTTTACATGGCGAAGGTGCGCACCCTCGGCATGTACAATTCCGGTCGCAATCAGTTAACCAGCGATCTGCTTGATGCGTGGGCGAAGGGAAATATCCGTGAACAGAACGCCGCACAATACGGCCGTGCGCTTCAGGCGATGGAAGGAAGTAAATGGGATGAGGCCCGTAAAGCGCTGCAGCCGCTGCTGGCGGCCCAGCCGGCTAATCCGTGGTATCTCGATTTATCGACCGACATCGATCTGGGGCAGAACAAAGCCACAGACGCTATCAATCGCCTGAAAAATGCGCCGGGAATCAAACAGAACCCGGTGTTACAGCTTAACCTCGCCAACGCCTACGTGCAGGGCGGTCAACCGGCGCAGGCTGCTGCTATCCTCAATCGCTACACGTTTACCTATCCGGACGACGGCAACGCATGGGATTTGCTGGCGCAGGCAGAATCTGCGATGGGTAACCGCGATCAGGAGCTGGCCGCCCGTGCAGAAGTGATGGCGTTGAATGGCCGCCTCGATCAGGCTATTTCCCTACTCAGCAGCGCCAGCGCACAGGTGAAGCTCGGCAGCCTGCAGCAGGCTCGCTACGATGCGCGCATCGACCAGTTCCGGGAATTGCAAAAACGCTTCCTTCAATACCAAAAGATGTAACAGGAGTTCGAATGTCTGCAGGAGTTGCTATTTACCACAATCCACGCTGTTCCAAGAGCCGCGAAACCCTAAACCTGCTCAAGGAAAACGGCGTGGAGCCTGAAGTTGTGCTGTATCTGGAAACGCCGCCGGATGCGGCAACCCTCAAATCCCTGCTGGGCAAATTAGGTTTTGCGAGCGCGCGCGAATTGATGCGCCAAAAAGAAGAACTCTATAAAGAGCTAAATCTTGCAGATGCGGGGCTAAGCGAAGAACGGCTGATTAAGGCGATGGTGGAACATCCGAAGCTGATTGAACGCCCAATCGTGTTAGCCAACGGCAAAGCGCGCATTGGCCGCCCGCCTGAGTCGGTGCTTGAGATTTTGTAATGCGGGATTAACGTCGGGTGGCGAGCATCGGATGGTGGCTCACGCCTTATCCGACCTACGAACGTGCGGCGTTGTGTGGCTTGTTGGGTGGATAGGCGACAGCGCCACCCACCGAGGCATCACGAGACATTAAAGCCCGAGAATTTCCTTTACAAACGGGATCGTAAGCTTGCGCTGGGCGGTAATAGACGCGAGATCCAGCTGATCCAACGTCATAAACAGCGTTCGCATTTCGCGATCCAGGCGCTTGAGCAGAAAACGCCCCACGTCTTCCGGTAGCTCAAACCCACGCAGGCGCGCACGAAGCTGCAAGGCCTGAAGCTTATCGTCATCCGACAGCGGCTGTAGCCGGTAGATTTGCCCCCAGTCTAGGCGCGATGCGAGATCCGGCAGCTGAAGATTAAGCTGGCGCGGCGGGCGATCGCCGGTAATCAACAGACGGGTTTTGCCTGATTCCAGGATGCGGTTATAGAGATTAAAGATCGCCATTTCCCACAGCTCGTCCCCCGCGACGCATTCGATATTATCGATGCAAACCAGGGAAAGCTGTTCCATGCCGTCTAACACTTCGGGCACAAACCAGGTGCGTTTATCCAGCGGTACGTAGCCGACCGCCTCGCCTCGCTGCGACAGTTCCGCACAGGCGGCGTGCAGCAAATGGCTGCGCCCGCCTCCTTCTCGCGACCAAAAATAGATGTACCCGCTGTGATCCTGACGGAGCACGGACTGCAGGGCGGCGAGCAAAGAAGGGTTATCACCCGGCCAGAAACTGGCAAACGTTTCGTCATCAGGCAAATAGAGTGGCAGTGAAAGCTGTGCCGGCGTATTCAGAATTACCTCAACCATAACAGGCAGAAAAACGCTAAGAGTCTACCACAGAATTGGGGGGCTGTAGAACCGGGCGGTTTGCCGCCCGGCAGGACTTGAAACGGCTACTTAACTTCGTTTTCCGGCGCGTCCAGCACCACTTCTTCCGGACGCAGGATGCTGATTAATTTGAAGATTAAGCTCAGGCCTACGCCAACGATAGTCGCCAACGCCATGCCCTTCAGCTCGGCCGCGCCAATGTGCACTTTCGCGCCGCTGACGCCGATGATCAGGATCACCGAGGTAAGGATCAGGTTTTGCGCCTTGCTGTAGTCAACTTTTGATTCGATCAGCACGCGAATACCGGAAGCGCCGATCACGCCGTACAGCAGCAGGGAAACGCCGCCCATCACCGGCACCGGGATAATCTGAATCGCCGCCGCCAGCTTGCCGACGCAGGAGAGCAGAATGGCGAGGATTGCCGCACCGCCGATAACCCAGGTGGAATAAACGCGGGTAATCGCCATCACGCCGATGTTTTCGCCGTAGGTGGTGTTCGGCGTGGAGCCGAAGAAGCCAGAGAAAATTGTCGAAATGCCGTTGGCAAACATTGAGCGGTGCAGGCCTGGATCACGAAGCAGGTCTTTCTTCACGATGTTCGCCGTAACGACCAGGTGACCAACGTGCTCGGCGATAACCACCAGCGCGGCGGGCAGAATGGTGAAAATAGCAAACCATTCGAAACGCGGCGTATAGAAGGTTGGCAGCGCGAACCAGTGCGCTTCGCGGATTGGCGTAACGTCCACCACGCCCATCGCAAACGACAGCGCATAGCCCGCCAGCACGCCGATCAAAATCGGGATAATTGCCAGGAAGCCGCGGAACAGCACGGAGCCGAAGATGGTCACCGCAAGCGTCACGAGAGAAATAATGATGGTGGTAGTGTCCGGGGAAGCGCCTTCGGCAGGCAGCAGGCCCGCCATGTTCGCCGCAACGCCCGCCAGCTCAAGGCCGATAACCGCAACGATGGCCCCCATCGCCGCCGGTGGGAACATGACGTCCAGCCAGCCGGTGCCCGCTTTTTTCACAATCAGCGCCACGAGGCAAAACAGCACGCCGCACATGATAAAGCCGCCCAGCGCGACTTCATAACCCAGCGGTAAAAGCAGCAGCACCGGGGAAATAAACGCAAAGCTCGAGCCGAGATAGGCAGGAATCTTACCCTTACAAATAAAGAGATAGAGCAGCGTGCCGATACCGTTAAACAGCAGAACGGTGGCCGGGTTGATGTGAAACAGAATCGGCACCAGAACGGTGGCACCAAACATGGCGAACAGATGCTGCAAACTTAACGGAATCGTTTGCAATAGCGGTGGTCTTTCACTTACCCCGATAGCACGGCGGGTCATGTTGTTTTCCTCTGAGTATTGTTTTAACGAACGACGAGTTTTACAAACCAAAAAAAAGCCGACTTTCGAAGTCGGCTGCTTTTTTATTTCGTACCAAATATTTTGTCGCCGGCATCGCCGAGGCCTGGAATAATGTATCCGTGCTCGTTGAGGCCCTGATCGATTGAAGCTGTGTAGAGTTCAACGTCCGGGTGGACTTTCTCCAGCGCGGCGATACCTTCCGGTGCAGCAACCAGTACCAGCACCTTGATGCTGGTGCAGCCCGCGTTTTTCAGCAGGTCGATAGTGGCGATCATCGAGCCGCCGGTGGCAAGCATCGGGTCAACGACCAGCGCCATACGCTCTTCGATGTTAGAAACCAGCTTCTGGAAGTAAGGCACAGGCTGCAGGGTTTCTTCGTTGCGGTAGACGCCCACCACGCTGATACGCGCGCTTGGTACATTTTCCAGCACGCCTTCCATCATGCCCAGACCGGCACGCAGAATAGGCACCACGGTAATTTTCTTACCTTTGATCTGGTCGATTTCTACCGGGCCATTCCAGCCTTCGATAGTCACCTTTTCCGTTTCCAGATCCGCAGTGGCTTCGTAAGTCAGCAGGCTGCCAACCTCAGAGGCGAGTTCACGAAAGCGCTTGGTACTGATGTCCTGCTCACGCATCAGGCCCAGCTTGTGTTTGACGAGTGGGTGTTTCACTTCCACGATCTTCATAACTCTTTCTCCCCGAGATGTTGGCGTCCACAAAAAAAATCGCCGGATTATACCGCTTTTTCGCAGCGTAGCCACCGCTAATGGGCTTGATCGAGATCAACCAGACTGGAATGAGTATATCTCAAGAATATTTCTGACCGCATAACAAGAGGCTCGCAAACGTTTGCCTGCACTGTTAGAATTGCCGCGATTTTATTCCAGGCCAACCGATGGAACTTGAACCATGACCGACAAAACCTCTCTCAGCTACAAAGATGCCGGTGTTGATATTGATGCTGGTAACGCTCTGGTCGACAGAATTAAAGGCGTAGTGAAAAAGACCCGCCGCCCGGAAGTGATGGGTGGACTGGGCGGTTTCGGTGCGCTGTGCGCGTTGCCTCAGAAATATCGCGAGCCCGTGCTGGTGTCCGGCACCGATGGTGTAGGCACCAAGCTGCGTCTGGCCATGGATTTAAAACGTCACGACACAATCGGCATTGACCTGGTCGCCATGTGCGTTAACGATTTGGTTGTTCAGGGCGCCGAGCCGCTGTTCTTCCTTGATTACTATGCGACCGGCAAGCTGGACGTGGACACCGCATCAAGCGTCATCACCGGCATTGCCGAAGGCTGCCTACAGTCTGGCTGTGCGCTGGTCGGCGGCGAAACCGCTGAAATGCCCGGCATGTACCACGGCGAAGATTACGACGTAGCGGGCTTCTGCGTTGGCGTGGTCGAAAAATCAGAAATCATCGACGGTTCTAAAGTGGCCGACGGCGACGTGCTGATTGCTCTGGCCTCAAGCGGCCCGCATTCCAACGGCTACTCTCTGGTGCGTAAAGTGCTGGAAGTCAGCGGTGCCGACCCGCTGACCACCGAGCTTGAAGGCAAACCGCTTGCAGATCACCTGTTAGAGCCGACCCGCATTTATGTCAAACCGCTGCTTGAGCTGATTGGCGAAGTGGACGTGCACGCTATCGCCCACCTGACCGGCGGCGGCTTCTGGGAAAACATCCCGCGCGTGCTGCCGGATAACACACAGGCCGTTATTGACGCGTCTTCATGGCAGTGGCCAGCTGTGTTCAACTGGCTGCAAAAAGCCGGCAACATCAGCAGCCACGAAATGTACCGCACCTTTAACTGCGGCGTGGGCATGCTGATTGCCCTGCCTGCGGCCGAAGCGGACAAAGCGATTGCCTCGCTGCAGGCCAAAGGTGAAAACGCCTGGAAAATCGGTATCATCAAAGCCTCTGACTCCGATGAGCGCGTGGTTATTGAGTGATGAAACGCATTGTGGTGCTGGTTTCCGGTAACGGAAGCAATCTTCAGGCGATTATCGACGCCTGCCAACAAAAAAAGATTAACGGCACCCTTGCCGCGGTGTTCAGCAACAAGGCCGACGCGTTTGGCCTTGAGCGCGCACGCGAGGCGGGCATCCCGGCACATGCGCTCGCCGCCAGCCAGTTTGCCGACCGCGCGGCGTTCGACCGTGAATTGATGCATGAAATCGACGCCTACGCCCCGGATTTGGTGGTGCTCGCCGGTTATATGCGTATCCTTAGCCCGGAATTTGTCGCGCACTATTCCGGTCGCCTGATCAACATCCACCCTTCCCTGCTGCCTAAATATCCCGGCCTGCACACGCATCGCCAGGCTCTGGATAACGGTGATGAAGAGCACGGAACTTCTGTTCATTTCGTCACCGACGAACTGGACGGCGGGCCGGTTATTCTGCAGGCGAAAATTCCGGTGTTCGACGGCGACGACGAAAATGACATTACCGCCCGCGTGCAGCATCAGGAACACGCTATTTATCCGCTGGTCGTCAGCTGGTTTATGGAGGGCCGCTTAGAGATGCGCGGCAACGCGGCCTGGCTTGACGGCAAGGCATTGCCGCCGCAGGGGCATGCCTGCGAAGAGTAATATTAAGGGGCTACGGCCCCTTTTTTAATGCCTGCGTCAGGCGAAAATTGCTTACTGGAACGTTCAAACGCCCCGCTTTGCGAGGCGTTGTTGGACAATCCACGTCAAAGCTCGCCATAATGACCAGCGTGACGGCATTTTACGTTCACGAAAACGCAAGTGAGAGGGCTAATGGGTCAGGATAAGCTGTATATCGAAAAAGAACTGAGCTGGTTGTCTTTTAACGAACGTGTGCTCCAGGAAGCGGCGGATAAAATCAACCCGCTGATCGAGAGGATGCGTTTTCTCGGCATCTATTCGAATAACCTTGATGAGTTCTACAAGGTGCGGTTCGCCGAACTTAAGCGGCGTATTTTGATCAGCGAAGAACAGGGAACAGCGCCGAACTCGCGCCATCTTCTGAATAAGATCCAGGCCCGCGTGCTAAAGGCCGATCAGGAGTTTGACGGGCTGTATAACGATCTGCTGCTGGAAATGGCGCGTAATCAGATCTTCCTGATTAACGAACGCCAGCTTTCTGAAAACCAGCAAAACTGGCTGCGCCACTACTTCAAACACTACCTACGTCAGCACATCACACCGATCCTGATCAACCACGACACCGATCTGGTGCAGTTCCTGAAAGACGATTACACCTACCTGGCGGTGGAAATTATTCGCGGAGACGATACCCGCTACGCCCTGCTGGAAATTCCGTCTGACAAAGTCCCGCGCTTCGTAAACCTGCCGCCGGAAGCCCCGCGCCGCCGCAAGCCGATGATCCTGCTGGACAACATTCTGCGCTACTGCCTGGACGACATTTTCAAGGGCTTCTTCGATTACGACGCGCTGAATGCCTATTCGATGAAAATGACCCGCGACGCGGAATACGACCTGGTAACAGAGATGGAATCCAGCCTGCTCGAGCTGATGTCGTCAAGCCTGAAACAGCGCCTGACCGCCGAGCCGGTGCGCTTTGTTTATCAGCGCGATATGCCCGATGCGATGGTTGAGATGCTGCGCAATAAGCTGACCATCACTAACTATGATTCGATTATTCCGGGCGGTCGCTACCACAACTTCAAAGACTTTATTAACTTCCCGAACGTCGGCAAGGCGAACCTGGTGAACAAGCCGCTGCCGCGCCTGCGTCATATCTGGTTCGACAAATTCCGCAACGGCTTTGACGCCATTCGCAACCGCGACGTGCTGCTTTACTATCCGTACCATACCTTTGAGCACGTGCTGGAACTGCTGCGCCAGGCCTCGTTCGACCCGAGCGTGCTGGCCATCAAAATCAATATTTACCGCGTGGCGAAGGACTCGCGCATCATCGAATCAATGATTCACGCCGCGCACAACGGCAAGAAAGTAACGGTGGTGGTTGAGCTGCAGGCGCGCTTTGACGAAGAGGCCAACATCCACTGGGCGAAACGCCTGACGGAAGCGGGCGTGCACGTTATCTTCTCAGCGCCGGGGCTGAAAATTCACGCCAAGCTGTTCCTTATTTCGCGTAAGGAAGGTGACGAAGTGGTGCGTTACGCGCACATCGGCACCGGTAACTTTAACGAAAAAACCGCGCGCCTTTATACCGACTATTCGCTGCTGACCGCCGACGCGCGCATCACCAACGAAGTGCGCCGCGTGTTTAACTTTATCGAAAACCCTTATCGCCCGGTAACCTTCGACTACCTGATGGTTTCGCCGCAGAACTCGCGCCGCCTGCTTTACGATTTGGTCGATCGCGAAATTGCCAATGCGCAAAACGGTGAACCGTCCGGCATAACCCTCAAGCTCAACAACCTCGTTGATAAAGGGCTGGTCGACAGGCTTTACGCCGCCTCAAGCTCGGGCGTTAAGGTGAATCTGCTGGTGCGCGGAATGTGCTCTCTGATCCCGAATCTGGAAGGGATCAGCGATAATATACGTGTGATCAGCATCGTCGACCGCTACCTCGAACATGACCGCGTTTACATCTTTGAAAACGGCGGCGACAAGAAAGTTTATCTCTCCTCGGCTGACTGGATGACGCGTAACATCGATTACCGCATCGAGGTCGCCGTCGCCGTGCTTGACCCGCGCCTGAAGCAGCGGGTGCTGGATATTATCGAAATTCTGTTTAGCGATACCGTCAAAGCGCGTTATCTCGACAAAGAACTCAGCAATCGCTACGTGCCGCGAGGCAACCGCCGTAAGGTCCGCTCGCAGCTGGCGATCTACGATTACATTAAATCTCTGGAACAACCTGAATAACGCTATGCCGATAAAAAAACATGCTCCACGGCCGCAGGAGTTTGCTGCGGTCGATCTCGGCTCGAACAGCTTCCACATGGTGATTGCCCGCGTGGTTGACGGCGCGATGCAAATCATCGGGCGCTTAAAGCAGCGCGTTCACCTCGCCGATGGGCTAAACGCTGAGAACGAGTTAAGCGAAGAGGCGATGGAACGCGGCCTTTCCTGCCTCGCGCTTTTTGCGGAACGCCTGCAGGGTTTTGCGGCAGCTAACGTCTGCATCGTCGGCACCCACAGCCTGCGCGAGGCGGTCAACGCCGAGGAGTTTCTCAAGCGCGCCGAGCAGGTTATCCCCTACCCGATTGAAATTATTCCCGGCAATGAAGAAGCGCGCCTGATTTTCATGGGCGTGGAACATACCCAGCCGGAAAAGGGCCGCAAGCTGGTAATCGATATCGGCGGCGGCTCCACGGAGCTGGTCATTGGCGAAGACTTTGAGCCGATGCTGGTCGAAAGCCGCCGGATGGGCTGCGTGAGCTTTGCGCAGAATTTCTTCCCGCAGGGCACCATCACCCCCGAAAACTTTAAGCGCGCGCGCCTCGCCGCCGTCCAAAAGCTGGAGAATCTCTCCTGGCAGTACCGTCTGCAAGGCTGGAAGGTAGCAATGGGGGCTTCTGGCACCATCAAGGCCGCTCACGAAGTGCTGGTTAATATGGGCGCAAAAGACGGCATAATCACCCCTGAACGCCTGGAAATGCTGCGCGACGAAGTGCTGAAGTTCAAAAGCTTCGCCGCCATGAGCCTGCCCGGCCTGTCCGAAGAGCGTAAGGCGGTGTTTGTACCGGGGCTTGCAATTCTCTGTGGCGTGTTCGACTCACTGGCTATCCGCGAGCTTCGTCTGTCCGACGGCGCGCTGCGTGAAGGGGTGCTCTACGAAATGGAAGGCCGATTCCGTCATCAGGATATTCGTATCCGTACCGCGCAAAGTCTGGCTAATCAGTACCATATCGACAGCGATCAGGCCAAGCGCGTGCTGCAAACCACCGAGCACATTTACCAGCAGTGGGAAGCACAAAACCCGAAGCAGGCAAATCCGCAAATGGCCGCGCTCCTGAAGTGGGCCGCGATGCTGCACGAGGTGGGGCTGAATATCAACCACAGCGGCCTGCACCGCCATTCGGCCTATATCCTACAGCACAGTAACCTGCCGGGCTTTAATCAGGAGCAGCAGATGCTCATCGCTTCGCTGGTTCGTTACCATCGCAAGGCGATAAAAATCGATGATTTGCCGCGATTTACGCTGTTCAAGAAAAAGCAGTTCCTGCCGCTGATTCAAATCCTGCGTCTCGGCGTGCTGCTCAACAATCAGCGCCAGGCAACTACGACCCCGCCGACGCTGGTGCTGGAGACTGACGAAAACCACTGGACGCTGCGCTTCCCGCACGACTGGTTTAGCCAGAACACGCTGGTGCTGCTGGATCTGGAGCGGGAGCAACAGTACTGGGACAATACGCCGGGCTGGAAGCTCAAGATTGAAGAAGAGGCAAGCCCGACGGTCGCGGCCTGAGAGGATTAAGCGGTCGGGTAGCGCAACCTTTGCCCGACCAGCCTTCCATCGGTTTTACTCACTCTCAGCAAGCAAAGACTCAAGCGGCTGCGGGCGGCCAACTAAATATCCCTGCATGTAATCAATACCTAAGCGCTGCACCGCGTCCTGCACCTCTTCGCTCTCAACGTACTCCGCCACCACCTGCATTTTTTTCATGCGGGCTAGCTGGCAGATGGACTCAACGATCTGATAGTCCAGGCTGCTGGTTAATACGTTACGAATAAAGCTGCCGTCGATTTTCAGTATGTCCGCGCTGATGTCTTTCATGCGCGCGTAGCTTGCGTAGCCGGTACCAAAATCGTCGATAGCAATGCGGCAGCCCATACGTTGAAGCGAAGTGAGCGTGACGTTGGCCTGCTCCAGGTTGGTCAACGAATTGCTTTCGGTAACTTCGAAAATCAGCTGCCATGGCTCAATGTTGTACTGCTTCAGCAGGCTTTTCACTTCCACCGGAAACTGCGAGCGGCTTACGGATGCGGGCGTCAGGTTGATGGCAAACCGGCAGCCGGGGAGCTGCTCACGGGCCGCGTCCATAAACTGCAGGGTGGCTTCAAGCACCCAGCGGTCGATTTTAGACGACAGGCCAAATTCATGCGCCACGGGCAAAAAACTGTCTGGAGCGAACAGCTCGCCGTCGTTGCCCTGCATGCGCAGCAGAATTTCATGATAGGAATCGCCGCGCATTCCCCTAATACGCTGGGCCATGAGGACAAAAGTACCACTGTCCAACGCCACCTGCAGGCGGTTCATCATGGCGACCTTGTTCTTCACCGCGTTCTGAACGTGGTTCGAGCCCTGGCGCTGGAGGTTTTCAGGGTGATAGGTGGTAAGAGAAAGTTCGGCCATGGTGCTTAGCTCGCCCAGCAGCAAATAAAGATGCGTAATTGGATGCCGGACATAGCAATAGCTTATCCCGACCTGCGGCTGCAGGGGCATTCCGTCCCACATAAAGCGGAACTGCTTCACGCGGCGGTCAATCTCTTCGATGCGATCTTCATGGGTTTCGTAGTTTAGGCGCACGGCCATGTCGTGGCCGGAAAGGTGGTAAACCTTTTCGCCCGGAGCCAGGACCTGGCGAAGATATTCCGCAATCTGCTGCTTGTACTGGATGCGCAAAAGCACGCCATAGTTTCGCCCCAGCAGCTCCATTTCAGGAATGCTTAAAAAGGCGATGGCGGACCACGGATGTCGGCTTAGATCGCGATTGAGCGCGCGCAGGTTCGGCATCTGAACAATCGGATCGGTAAAGGCCACCCGCCGGGCTTTAGCATGCAGAAAACGCTGGCGCGTTGTGACAGCGGCCATCATATAGATGGTGATAGAGAACACCGCGTAGCAGGAGGACGCTATTGCAAGGTGAAGCTCAAATCCCATATCCGGCGGTAAATAATTATGAAAACCGCTGCACAGGATAATGAGTATGGCTGTCCAGAAATTGGTGATGAACAGGAAGCCAAAGCGCATCGCCCCCCAAAGCATGACCGGGAGAATAAGCGTCAGCGTGTAGTCCGTTCTGAATATCGAGGTGGAGTCCCCAATCGGCAGCATCAGCATCGTCACCAGCAGCGCGACGAGGCACAGCCAGAGGGAAATTTCTGTCTTTGTGACCCCATTTTGTGCCTGTCCGCGCATCCGTGACCAGAAAGATGCCACAAACCTCGGGTTTCTAATCATCCGGATGATGAAGTAGAAAAACGGCATCCCGGTTAAGGTTCCCACCAGCACGGCCTGGTAGTTAATAAGCGTGCGAGGATGGAGAGGGTTTTCCGCAACCATGCTTAAGGCGGCGTCATACCAGCCAAAAAACAGCCCAAGCTGATAGAGAAAAACAAACAGAGTGGAATTGATAAGCACCAGCCAAACCATGCGCTGAAGCGTGAGATGAATAATGCCAAACATCACCGAATTCCGGCGCGGCACGAATACCCTGTATCCCGCATAGCTTAGCGCGACGGGTATAAGAAAATGTCCAACAGCGAGCAACGCGGTGACGTCGCCCTTTAAAGGAACGTAGCGGATAAGCAGCGCAAGGATAATACCGGGTATCGCCGCCCAGCCGAAGATCACGACAAAAGACGTCATCAGCCCGAGAGACATGTAAACCAGAAAGACGCGACCGCCTTCCATCACAGAATAGGCGTTGAACCATACCGCCAGGGGAAGCAGCAGCGCGGGCAGAATCAGAGGCAGCGCCCACCAGTTATTCTTATGTTTTTCGTACCAGTTCGCAAAACGCATAAACGGTCGCCAGAAACCCAGTAAGTCCTGCTTGGGGGAAATGTTCAGTTAGGAATCCGGCCTGACTGAGAGAAACCATATCACTATGGCGCGGAGTGCTGATTTTAGTTAGGGTTTTACACAAAGAAATGATTTGGATCAATTCGCCACGAAACCATTCGGCCACTGACCAAAAAACGCTCGTTTGTCCAAAAAAAACTAACCCTGCATGAATATCAAGAAAGATTTATATAACAATAAGAAATGAATATGCTGACGCATTTTTACATGTTTAAGAATTGACCTGAAGGCGACGCTATGCCTAAATATTATTGTCGCCCGCATCTGTCGGGCAAACCCTAAGGGCCTTTTGCGTGACACAGGTTACGAGTATGCGAAGACGACACCGGTTTAACGGTCGAATGACCCGCATTATTCTTCTCATCAGTTTTCTTTTCCTTTTTGGTCGTTTTGTCTATTCCTCTATCGGTGCCTGGTATCATCATCAGGACAAAAAGGCAGAGGCGCAGCAAAGCAGCCTGTCAGTGGATACCACCAACCGGTAACGCAATCTTCTAAGTAAGTGATTAACACTGCTGAAAGCCAGTGAGCTTTGTCACGCCCGTAGAAAAGATCCGGCGAATAAAAAAACAGGCGACCTATGGCCGCCTGCTGATGCTTATCTAAGACCTTAAAGTCTTATTCCCACTCGATAGTTGCCGGTGGCTTACCGCTGATGTCATAGACCACGCGGGAAATACCGTTAACTTCGTTGATAATGCGGTTGGACACGCGGCCGAGGAAATCGTACGGCAGGTGCGCCCAGTGCGCGGTCATAAAGTCGATGGTTTCGACGGCGCGCAGGGAAACAACCCAGTCGTACTTACGACCGTCGCCCATCACGCCTACGGAACGGACCGGCAGGAACACGGTGAACGCCTGGCTAACTTTATTGTAGAGATCGGCTTTATGCAGCTCTTCGATAAAGATGGCATCGGCGCGGCGCAGCAGATCGCAATACTCTTTCTTCACTTCGCCGAGAACGCGCACGCCCAAACCCGGGCCCGGGAACGGGTGACGGTAAAGCATGTCGTACGGCAGGCCGAGCTCCAGGCCAATTTTACGCACTTCGTCCTTGAACAGCTCTTTGAGCGGCTCAACCAGACCCATCTTCATCTCTTTCGGCAGGCCGCCCACGTTGTGGTGAGATTTAATGACGTGCGCTTTGCCGGTGGCAGAGGCGGCAGATTCGATAACGTCCGGATAAATGGTGCCCTGGGCCAGCCATTTGACATCTTCCAGGCGCAGCGCTTCTTCATCGAACACTTCAACGAACACGCGTCCGATGGTTTTACGCTTGGCTTCCGGGTCGTCGATGCCTGCCAGCTGGGACAGGAAACGCTCTTCCGCCGGTACGTGAACGATGTTCAGACCGAAGTGGTCGCCGAACATTTCCATTACCTGGGTGGCTTCGTTCAGACGCAGCAGGCCGTTGTCGACGAATACACAGGTTAGACGGTCGCCGATGGCGCGGTGAAGCAGCATCGCGGTGACGGATGAATCCACGCCGCCGGACAGGCCAAGAATAACCTTGTCGTTACCCACCTGCTGGCGAATACGCTCAATGGCGTCTTCGATAATTTTTGCCGGAGTCCACAGCGCTTCGCAGCCGCAGATTTCCAGAACGAAACGCTCCAGCAGACGCTGGCCTTGACGGGTGTGCGTCACTTCCGGGTGGAACTGAACGCCGTAAAAACGTTTTTCTTCGTTGGCCATAATGGCAAACGGGCAGGTTTCGGTGCTGGCAACGGTCACAAAGTCAGAAGGGATGGCGGTGACTTTGTCGCCGTGACTCATCCAGACGTCCAGCAGCGGTTTGCCCGCGGCGCTCAGTGAATCTTCGATACCGCGAACCAGCGCGCTGTCGGTTTTCACTTCAACCTGGGCGTAGCCGAACTCACGCTCGCTGGAGCCTTCTACATGACCGCCAAGCTGCATCGCCATGGTCTGCATGCCGTAGCACACGCCGAAGACCGGCACGCCAGCTTCGAAGACGTATTCCGGCGCACGCGGGCTGTTCTGTTCGGTGGTGCTTTCCGGGCCGCCGGAAAGAATGATACCGCTTGGGTTGAATTCACGAATTTGTGCTTCAGTGACATCCCACGCCCACAGCTCGCAGTAAACGCCCAGCTCGCGCACGCGGCGCGCAACCAGTTGCGTGTACTGAGAACCGAAATCAAGGATAAGTATACGATGTTTATGGATATTTTCCGTCATTGACGCTTATTCCGAGGCAAGTGAAACAGTAATGTAAATCGCCCGGCAAAAGCCGGGCGAAGAAGAATCAGGATCCCATACGATAATTCGGGGACTCTTTGGTGATGGTCACGTCGTGCACGTGGCTTTCCTGGATACCCGCGCCGCTGATACGCACAAATTCCGCTTTGGTACGCAGCTCGTCGATGGTACCACAGCCCGTCAGCCCCATGCAGGAGCGCAGGCCGCCCATCTGCTGGTGGACGATCTCTTTCAGACGGCCTTTGTAAGCCACGCGGCCTTCGATGCCTTCCGGCACCAGCTTATCGGCGGCGTTGTCGGTCTGGAAGTAACGGTCGGAAGAGCCTTTGGACATCGCGCCCAGAGAGCCCATACCGCGGTAGGACTTGAAGGAACGACCCTGGTAGAGTTCGATTTCACCCGGGGATTCCTCAGTACCTGCCAGCATGCCGCCAACCATTACGGCTGCCGCACCCGCAGCGATTGCTTTAGCAATATCACCGGAGAAGCGGATACCGCCGTCAGCGATAACAGGGATACCGGTGCCTTCCAGCGCTTCAACCGCGTCACCCACTGCGGTAATTTGCGGAACGCCCACGCCGGTGACGATACGAGTGGTACAGATTGAGCCTGGGCCGATACCGACTTTCACCGCGCTCACGCCAGCATCAGCCAACGCGCGTGCGCCAGCAGCGGTCGCCACGTTGCCGCCGATGATTTGCAGATCGGGATATTTAGCACGAGTTTCGCGAATGCGTTGCAGAACGCCTTCGGAATGACCGTGAGAGGAGTCAATCAGCAGAATGTCCACGCCAGCGGCTACCAGAGCGTCGATACGCTCTTCGTTGCCCGCGCCTGCCCCAACGGCAGCCCCAACGCGCAGACGGCCCTGGTCGTCCTTACAGGCGTTTGGTTTACGCTCTGCTTTCTGGAAGTCTTTTACGGTGATCATGCCGCGCAGATGGAAGCTGCTGTCTACAACCAGCGCCTTCTCAACGCGTTTTTCGTGCATTTTTGAAAGCACAACGTCGCGCGCTTCGCCTTCTTTAACGGTAACCAGACGCTCTTTCGGCGTCATGTACACGCTGACAGGTTGATTAAGGTCGGTCACGAAACGCACGTCACGACCGGTAATAATCCCCACCAGCTCGTAGTTTTCGGTTACGACAGGGTAACCGGCAAAGCCATTACGTTCGGTCAGCTCTTTCACTTCACGCAGGGTGGTGGTTGGCAGCACGGTTTGCGGGTCAGTTACTACGCCACTTTCGTGTTTTTTCACGCGTTTGACTTCTTCAGCCTGGCGCTCAATCGACATATTTTTGTGAATGAAACCAAGACCACCTTCCTGAGCCAGCGCAATAGCAAGGCGCGCTTCGGTCACGGTATCCATCGCTGCGGACAGCATAGGGATATTCAGACGAATAGTTTTGGTCAGTTGGGTGCTGAGATCCGCCGTATTTGGCAGAACGGTGGAGTGAGCTGGAACAAGGAGAACGTCATCAAACGTCAGTGCTTCTTTGGCGATTCGTAGCATGGCAATATCTCAACCTGGGGTGAATGAGAACAGATAAAATATTGCCGCGGCATTATACAGAGCGGAATCGATTGCATCCACACTTTTTTAAGAAAACTCCTTGCCACACCCGATATGGCAGGTACTATGAACCGAATAACCTGCTGATTTAAAATTTGATCTAGCTCACATGTCGATAGCAAATTCTCCCTCAATTTTTACCGTTAGCCGCCTTAATCAGACGGTCCGTTTGCTGTTGGAACAGGAGATGGGCCAGGTCTGGATCAGCGGTGAAATTTCAAACTTCAGCCAGCCCTCTTCCGGCCACTGGTACTTTACGCTCAAGGACGATACCGCTCAGGTTCGCTGTGCGATGTTCCGCAACAGCAACCGCCGCGTAACCTTCCGCCCGCAGCACGGACAGCAGGTTTTAGTTCGCGCCAATATCACGCTCTACGAGCCGCGCGGCGATTATCAGATTATCGTCGAAAGCATGCAGCCAGCGGGTGAAGGCCTGCTCCAGCAGCAGTACGAACAGCTTAAGCAGCGTCTTAGTGAAGAAGGCCTGTTCGAGCAGCAGTACAAAAAGCCGCTGCCCAGCCCGGCACGCCAGGTCGGTGTCATTACGTCCAAGACCGGTGCCGCGCTGCACGATATTTTGCATGTGCTGAAACGCCGCGACCCGTCCCTGCCCATCATCATTTACCCAACCGCCGTGCAGGGTGCAGACGCGCCAATGCAAATCGTCCGCGCCATTGAGCTGGCGAACAAACGCGGGGAGTGCGACGTGCTGATCGTTGGCCGAGGCGGCGGTTCGCTGGAAGACCTGTGGAGCTTTAACGACGAACGGGTGGCGCGGGCAATTTTCGCAAGCCAGATCCCAATCGTCAGCGCCGTAGGCCATGAAACTGACGTCACGATAGCCGATTTTGTTGGCGATGTTCGTGCGCCAACGCCTTCTGCCGCGGCGGAAATTGTCAGTCGTAATCAGGTGGAATTACTGCGCCAGATACAGTCGCAGCAAACGCGAATGGAAATGGCGATGGACTACTACCTCGCGCAGCGCAGCCAACTTTTCACGCGGTTGCAGCATCGGCTACAGCAGCAGCATCCTCAGCTGCGTCTCGCGCGCCAGCAAAGCACCCTGGATCGCCTGCAACAGCGCCTGACGCTGGCGATGGACGGCAAGCTACGCCGCACGGTACAGCAACAGCAGCGCCTGGCACAGCGGCTGAATCAACAGCAGCCGCAGCCGCGTATCCATCGCGCGCAAACCCGCATACAGCAGTTGGAATACCGTTTATCGCAGGTGATTACCGCTCGTCTGAACGGAACACGCCAGCGCTTCGGCACGGCGCTCGCACAGCTGGAGGCCGTTAGCCCGCTGGCGACGCTTGCTCGCGGCTACAGCGTAACCACACAGCCGGACGGCAAAGTGTTGAAGAAAACTAAACAGGTGAAGTCCGGGGACACGCTGACAACGCGTCTGGAAGACGGTTGGGTGGAAAGCCAGGTCACCGGCGTGACCCCGGCGAAACCCGTCCGCAAGCGCAAGCCTGCGGCGAAAAGCTAAAACTTAGCGGGGAACGGGCACAAACTCGACGCGTTTCTTAGAGATCAATCCGTGGCCGTTTTGACAAAAATAGTCCACCGCGCCGCAGGCTTTCAGCACTTCTAGCGGCTTGTGGCAGTCGGGGCATTGCGCTTCCAGCACGTAATCCTGATTGCAGCTTTGACAATGTGTGGCTGTGTCGGTCTGCTGCAGCGGTTTGTGGCAGTTCGGACAAGTGAGTTCCATCATTCCTCCTCAGAAAAGAAAACGGGAGCCATCGCTCCCGTCTTGATTACTTGCTCTTCTTGATGTGCTTGATCAGACGCTTACGCTTGCGCATCTGGTTCGGCGTCAGGGTGTTACGTTTGTTGGCAAACGGGTTATCCCCTTCTTTGAACTGGATACGAATCGGCGTACCCATCACATCCAGCGATTTGCGGAAGTAGTTCATCAGGTAGCGCTTGTAGGAATCCGGCAGGTCTTTCACCTGGTTACCGTGAATCACCACAATCGGCGGGTTATAACCACCGGCGTGCGCATACTTCAGCTTAACACGGCGACCGCGCACCAGCGGTGGCTGATGGTCTTCTGCCGCCATGTTCATGATGCGGGTCAGCAGCGCGGTACTCACGCGACGAGTGGAGCTATCGTAGGCTTCGCGAACGGACTCAAACAGGTTGCCTACGCCGCTGCCGTGCAGCGCGGAGATGAAGTGCACGCGAGCAAAGTCGATAAAGCCCAGACGGTAGTCCAGCGTCTCTTTAACCTGCTCACGCACCTCGTTGCTCAGACCATCCCACTTGTTGACCACGATAACCAGTGAGCGCCCACTATTGAGGATGAAGCCGAGTAGCGAGAGATCCTGATCGGAGATGCCTTCACGAGCATCGATAACCAGCAGCACGACGTTTGCGTCTTCAATCGCCTGCAGCGTTTTGATTACGGAGAATTTCTCGACAGTTTCGGTGATTTTACCGCGCTTACGAACGCCCGCGGTGTCAATCAGCACGTATTCGCGCTCGTCACGTTCCATCGGAATGTAGATGCTGTCGCGCGTTGTGCCCGGCATGTCATAAACCACTACGCGGTCTTCGCCGAGAATACGGTTGGTGAGCGTTGACTTACCAACGTTCGGACGACCAACGATTGCCAGTTTAATCGGCAGATCCTGAGGATTGAAGGCTTCCTCTTCTTCCTCTTCCAGCGCTTCGTCTTCTTCAGACACAATGCCATTTTTGGCATTGAACACGGCCCAGTAGGCGGCATCTTCATCGATTTCTTCTTCCGCTTCACGCGGATTAACTTCATCGAAGAAAGGCATCAGAACATGTTCCAGCAGGCTGGTCACGCCACGGCCATGGGAAGCCGCAATAGGGTGAATTTCACCTAAACCAAGCGAGTAAAAATCAATAACCGCCTGGTCCGGGTCCATACCGTCAGTTTTGTTCGCGACCAGGAAGGTAGGCTTCTGGCGAGAACGCAGATGCTTGGCGATGGCTTCATCGGCAGGCATCAGGCCCGCGCGCGCATCGACCATAAACAGCACCACATCGGCTTCTTCAATCGCCAACAGCGACTGAGCTGCCATGTGCGTTTCAACACCGTCTTCCGTGCCGTCGATACCGCCGGTATCAATAGCAATAAATTCGCGACCTTCCACTTCAGCACGACCATACTTGCGGTCGCGAGTCAGCCCCGGGAAATCCGCTACCAGCGCATCACGGGTACGCGTCAAGCGGTTAAACAACGTGGATTTTCCGACATTAGGGCGCCCGACCAGCGCAACCACAGGTACCATTATAAAAGCCTCATTACTCAATATTCATCGTCAAACGACGCCAAAAAGCGCCGCTCTAAAAAACAGGAAACGGCTCCCGGACTTAGGGAACCGTTTCGTACTCGCTAATTATCAGGCAAGTTTAGCGTTTGATGGCGTACAGCGTGCCGTCTTTTGCCTGAATAAGCAGTTTATCACTGGCGACAACCGGCTCGGTCTGGAAGCCTGAGCTGTCCATTTTTTGCTGAGCCACAAAGCGGCCGTCGTCAGTGTTAATCCAGTGCATATAGCCTTCGCTATCGCCAACGACCAGGTAGCCGTTGTACAGCGCAGGTGAAGTCAGGTTACGGTGCAGCAGATCGCTCTGCGTCCACAGCGTAACGCCGCCTTCGGCATTAAGTGCAATAACGCGGTCATTTTGATCGACCAGGAAGATGCGGTTAGCATCAACGATGAAGTCGTTCACGGAGCCCAGCTCGCGCTTCCACATGACCTGGCCTGAACGCAGATCCAGCGCGGTCAGGTTGCCGTTGTAAGCCAGCGCGTAAACCACGCCGTTAACGATAACCGGAGTTGTGTCCACGTCGCTCAGGCGATCGATTTCTGTCGCGCCCGTGGCCTGGGAGATACGCTGCTGCCAAATCAGCTGGCCCTGCTTCATCAGCACCGCGCTGACTCGGCCATTGTCACCGCCCACAATCGCAGCACCAAAGGCTACAGCCGGAGCGGATTCGCCACGCAGAGAAAGCGCAGGCATATCCAGGTTAACGGTCCATGCAACTGCGCCGTCGGTTTCGTTCATTGCCTGCAGCTGGCCGTTGCTGGTATGCACAAGCACCAGACCATCGCTGACTACCGGGCGAGAAAGTACCTCACCGGCGGCCTTGCTTTGCCACGCAATACTACCATCAGAAGTGTTAAGCGCGAAAACCTGCGCCTTTTCACTGCCAATATAAACATGAGCACCTTCAACCGTTACGCCACCGGACAGCAATGCCGGACGGTTGCTGGAGAAAAAGCCCGTTTTTTCGGACAGATCGACGGACCAGATTTCTTTACCGTCATCGGCGCTGAGCGCTTTAACGGTACCACGACGATCGGCGGCATAGATGTTGCTGTCCTGCCACGCCGGGTGAAGATTGGAGTAAAAATCGCCAATCCCGTTACCCACCGAAGTACTCCAGACTTTTTCTGGTTCGAACTGGTTTTCAACCGTTGGCAGAGGGGACATTTTAACGACGTCCTCTTCACCGCTGAACAATGAACATCCGCTGAGCAGCGTCAGAGAAATCAGCCCTGGCACAAGTAATTTACGCAATTGCATCGGGTCCCTCTTAGCTGGACAAATTATTGATTTTCATCTGCATCATTTCGCGCAGTGCTGGAGAAGCATCGGTCTGAGCACCTTTGCTCCACGCGTCGCGTGCACCTTGCTTATCCCCTTTGCTGAGCAGCGCTTCACCGCGCAAATCAGCCACAATCGCAACCCAGCCTTCACCCTTAATGCTATCGAGGGTTTTTAGCGCAGCATCGGCTTGTTTTTGTTGTACCTGGATACGCGCCAGACGCATGTTGATCAGCGCCTGCAGGTTTTCATCGCTAGTGTTAGCAAGTCCCTGCTCCAGCTGCGCGGCAGCTTTAGCAAGGTCGTTGTTATCTACGTATTTTTGAGCCAGTTCCAGAGAAGCCAGCGCGCCGTAGGTATTTTTGGTTTCAGCGGCAAATTTCTCTGCGGCGCTAAGCGTAGCGGGCTGGTCAGCACGGACTGCACTGGTCACATTCTGGTATTCCAGTGAAGATGCCATCGCAGATTCAGCCTGATGGCTGTTCCAGTAACGCCAGCCGACCAGCGCCCCGATACCCAGCACAACACCCACTACCAGCGCCTTGCCGTTCTCGGCGAAGAAGCGTTTTACCGCTTCAACCTGATCGTTTTCGTTCTCGTAAACTTCCACGCAGTCCTTCTCCTTAACGATTAATCCCTGGGAAATTTAGCCCAGTAGCGCCTGCAGATGCGCGCCCGTGTTCTGTTGCTCCACGGTTTGCTGCTCACCTGTGCGCAAATCCTTCACGACAACCTGGCCCTTCGCCACTTCATCTTCGCCCAGTACCAGAGCAAAGCTTGCGCCCCACTTGTCTGCACGAGTGAACTGCTTTTTGAAGTTGCCACCGCCGTAGTTGGTCATTAGCTTCAATGCCGGGACCTGGTCACGCAGCTGTTCAGCCAGCAGCATTGCCGCCGCCTGCGTTCCTTGTCCTGACGATATCAGGTAAATATCGACAACAGATTCTGCTTTAAATTCAGGATTAATCGCCTGAACCAGTAAAACAAGACGTTCAAGGCCCATAGCAAAACCAACGGCAGGCGCTGCGCGACCACCGAGTTGCTCTACCAGACCATCGTAACGCCCGCCCGCACACACCGTTCCCTGAGAACCAAGACTGCTGGTCACCCACTCGAACACCGTGCGGTTGTAATAATCGAGGCCACGAACCAGACGCTGATTCACGGTATAGGCAATACCGGCGGCGTCCAGATACTGGCACAGGCCAGCGAAATGCTCGCGGGAATCGTCGTCCAGATAGTCGCCTAACGCCGGAGCGTTATCCAACAGCGCCTGGACATCAGGATTCTTGGAATCCAGCACGCGCAGCGGGTTGCTGTACATGCGACGCTGGCTGTCTTCATCCAGCTTGTCTTTAAACTGCTCCAGGTAAGCCACCAGCGCTTCGCGGTATTTTGCGCGCGCTTCAAGGGAACCGATAGAGTTCAGCTCAAGGCTTACGTGTTTATCGATGCCCAGCGCACGCCACCAGCGAGCGGTCAGCATGATCAGTTCAGCATCGATATCCGGCCCTTGCAGACCGAAGACTTCCACACCCAGCTGGTTGAACTGGCGATAGCGCCCTTTTTGCGGACGCTCGTGGCGGAACATCGGCCCGATGTACCACAAGCGCTGTTCCTGATTGTACAGAAGACCATGTTCGATACCGGCACGCACGCAGCCCGCGGTGCCTTCAGGACGCAGCGTCAGACTGTCGCCATTACGGTCCTCAAAGGTATACATCTCTTTTTCAACCACGTCGGTAACTTCACCGATGGCGCGTTTGAATAACGGGGTCTGCTCTACAATCGGCAAACGGATCTCGCTATAACCGTAGCTGCCGAGCACCTGTTTAAGAATGCCTTCAATGCGCTGCCAGATGGCGGTTTCGCCCGGCAGGTAATCGTTCATGCCGCGAATGGCTTGAATGTTTTTTGCCACGTTTGTTCTCTGTCGTTTTATACAAAAAATGAACCCGAAATCAGGCTTTTCGCGGTTGCAAAAAGCCCGGCGGGTTCAATCATACACGGGAAGCCCTGTGCTTCCCATGTTTCGCACTATTTTTCCAACTGCTGGACGCTAATACGCTGCGTTTCATCAAGCATGCTGGCCTTCGCGCGGATACGCGCTTCGAGCTGAGCAATCATGTTGTCGTTGTCCATACGCTCTTTTTGACGCACGCCGTCTTCGTAAAAGCCGCTTTTTTTGTTACCGCCCGTCACGCCAAGCGTGGAGACCAGCGCTTCGCCAGGCCCGTTCACCACGCAGCCGATAATGGAAACATCCATCGGCGTGATGATATCTTCAAGACGCTGCTCAAGCGCATTGACGGTGCCGATAACGTCAAACTCCTGACGCGAACAGGTTGGGCAGGCAATAAAGTTGATGCCGCGAGAACGAATACGCAGTGATTTCAGGATATCGAAACCGACTTTGATCTCTTCGACAGGATCGGCCGCAAGCGAGACGCGCAGGGTATCGCCGATGCCTTCAGACAGCAGCAGGCCAAGACCGATCGCCGACTTAACGGAACCGGCGCGCAGGCCGCCTGCTTCAGTGATCCCCAGATGCAGCGGCTGATCGATTTGCTTCGCGAGCAGGCGATAAGACTCAACGGCCAGGAACACATCGGAGGCTTTGACGCTGACCTTAAACTGGGTAAAGTTCAGGCGATCCAGATGATCAACATGCCGCATTGCCGATTCCAGCAGCGCCTGCGGCGTTGGCTCACCGTATTTTTCCTGCAGATCTTTTTCTAACGATCCGGCGTTTACCCCGATGCGGATCGGGATATTTTTATCTCGCGCGCAGTCAACAACCTGACGGATACGCTCTTCGCTCCCGATATTGCCAGGATTGATGCGCAGGCAGTCAACGCCGTATTCAGCGACTTTGAGGGCGATGCGATAGTCAAAATGGATATCGGCGACCAGCGGGATATTGGTCTGCTGTTTGATAAGCTTAAAGGCCTCGGCGGCGTCCATCGTTGGGACTGAAACGCGAACGATGTCCGCTCCGACTCTTTCTAACGCTTTAATCTGGTTGACCGTGGCTTCGACATCCGTTGTACGGGTGTTAGTCATGGACTGAACGGCGATAGGAGCCCCATCGCCGATTGGCACATCCCCGACGTAGATCCGTGTAGATTTTCTACGCTGAATAGGTGCTGCGTGATTCATATAAAATCTCCATGATTGCTTATAATTCAGTGATTTGCTGATTATTCAGCATTCACCGTCAATCGCGCAACCTGGTTAGTTCTGATAAAGCGACTTAAATCGACAGGTTTACCCTGGAACTGAATTTGTACTGCTGCCGGAGCGCCGATTTTAAGCTTATACGGTGCCTGTCCGGCTAAATTCAAATTGCCACCTTTGTTCTGCATCCCGCTGAACAGTTTTTTCCCGGTAGCGTCGGAGACTTCCAGCCAGCAGTCCGCCGTGAAATTCATCACCAGCGCATTTGCATCGGCGGCAGGCGCGGTAACGCCCGCCTGGTCAGTTGGCAGCGTTGCCGCAGCGTCTGGAGCAGGCGTTGTTACAGTTTGTGCATTATCAACCGGAGCCTGGCTTGGCGAAACGACGGCTGAATTATCAGCAGGCGTGCTTTGCGGTGCGGCATTTTGTGCAGTGGTATCTGCCGGAGCGGGCTGAGATTCCTGTACTGGTGCGGGTTCAGTGGTAGTGTCTGGTGCTGATGAGGTATCAGCACCGGTATTCAATGGAACGGACTGTGCGTTGTTACCCGCAGAAAGCTCAGCCGAAGACTGGTCTGCCATGGTGGAAATTTCTTCCTGCTGCGCTTTGTGATTTTGCCACCACCACGCGCCGGTCAGCCCCACCACAACGAACAGAATCAGCCAAGTGAAGCTCATTAACCAGCCGTCACGTTTTTTGCGACGCTTGCCCAATGAAAAACTCTGCATCGGTGCCACTTTTGCCGCCCTGACCGGAGCTTGCTTCTCCATCATTGGCAGCAGCTCTTCTTCAGGAATATGCACCAGACGGGCATACGAGCGGATGTAACCACGCAGGAAAGTCGACGCCAGTTCTGCAGGCGCTTTGTCGTCTTCGATATCCCGAACGGTAGAAACCTTCAGACATAACCGTTCTGCCACGGCTTGTTGGCTGAGACCGAGTTGTTCACGCGCGTTACGCAGACGTTCGCCCGTGGTTTGTGCTGCATTTGTTTCGTGAGTGGCTTCAGTATTCATTAGCTACAACTGCTGGGACTGTTCATTAAGGAATAGGCACGAGCTCTGTATCGCAACATTTCCGCTGCGCTACGCTCACTCGTACCGCGAAACTCATCTGACACCTGAAGGGTAATCCTTCAGCAAAACATCCAGCGTAGGTTACGCAAATCACGTAAATACACCGTGCTATCGGGCAACTCTTCTGGCGGTCTGTTAACCATAGACTGCATTTGGAAATGCTGTCAGCTAACGTCGCCAGATACCTGCTCAAAAACCTACGGCTAAACTGTTGTTGTGCGGCTACATACTGCCTTAAAGCGCAAAGAAACGCACCGTAATTATTGACCAGGATGAACTGGTACGGGACCGAGTTCATGGAGGGTTATGATTTGCCCGTTTTTTGTACTAAACAGGGTGCATTCACCCTGCTTAGCTGCACAAAGTTGCTTATCAGACTGCTTTTACAGCGATAGGTTCACCCTGCATACGTTTACGCATCGTACGCTTGGTGCGGTCGATAACTTCACCCGCTAGCTGACCACAGGCGGCATCGATATCATCACCACGCGTTTTACGCACGATGGTGGTAAAGCCGTAGCTCATCAGAACTTTTGAGAAACGGTCAATGCGGCTGTTCGAGCTGCGGCCATAAGGCGCGCCCGGGAACGGGTTCCATGGGATCAGGTTGATCTTACATGGCGTATCTTTAAGGCATTCGGCCAGCTGATGCGCATGCTCTGTCCCGTCATTGACGTGATCCAACAGAACATACTCAACCGTTACGCGACCCTGGTTGGCGTTGGATTTCTCCAGATAGCGACGCACGGCGGCCAGGAAGGTTTCGATGTTGTACTTTTTGTTGATCGGCATGATCTCGTCGCGAATATCGTCGGTCGGAGCATGCAGGGAAATGGCTAGCGCCACGTCGATCATATCGCCCAGCTTGTCGAGCGCAGGCACAACGCCTGAGGTAGACAGCGTAACGCGACGTTTGGAAAGCCCAAAGCCGAAATCGTCGAGCATGATTTCCATTGCCGGAACCACGTTATTAAGGTTGAGCAGCGGCTCACCCATGCCCATCATCACCACGTTGGTGATAGGACGCACGCCGGTTTTCTTCTGTGCGCCGATGATTTTCGCCGCACGCCAGACCTGGCCAATGATTTCAGACACGCGCAGGTTGCGGTTAAAGCCCTGCTGAGCGGTTGAGCAGAATTTACATTCCAGCGCACAGCCAACCTGGGATGAAACGCACAGCGTGGCGCGATCTTCTTCCGGGATATACACGGTTTCCACAAGCTGATCGGCAATCTTAATCGCCCATTTGATAGTGCCGTCTGCAGAACGCTGCTCTTCTGCAACTTCCGGTGCGCGGATCTCAGCGACTTCTTTGAGCTTGTTACGCAGCACCTTGTTGATGTCGGTCATCTCGTCGAAGTCATCACTGCAATAGTGATACATCCATTTCATGACCTGATCGGCACGGAACGGTTTTTCACCCATTTCGGCGAAAAACTCGCGTAGTTGCTGACGGTTAAGATCCAACAGATTAATTTTTTCAGATTTACCAGAAACGACAGCGGCTGGCGTCTCGGAAGTGACTATTTGCTCAGACATAATTTTTTCCGGCCTCGTTGTTACACGTTACGGCCCCAGGAGGGTTAAAAAGATACGCCCCGGAGAGTTGGCTCATCCGGGGCGCAGTATTGTACAAATTCTATGGCACGTATGCCATGACTGAAAGCGACCTAACGTGAATTAAATGTAAAAGTCGCTTAACAGGTTTAGCGAGTGCGCGGGCACACTTCGCCTTCAGCGAAGAAGTAAGCGATTTCGCGAGCTGCAGATTCTAAAGAATCGGAACCGTGGGTGCCGTTCTCAGTGAAGCTGTCAGCGTAGTCCGCGCGCAGGGTACCGGCCAGAGCGTTAGCTGGGTTAGTTGCGCCCAGGATATCACGATGACGCTGAACCGCGTTTTCGCCTTCCAGCACGCTAACCACGATTGGGCCAGAGGTCATGAACGCTACCAGACCATCGAAGAAAGGTTTGCCTTCGTGTTCAGCGTAGAAACCCTGTGCCTGCTCAGAAGTCAGGTGCAGCATTTTAGCGCCAACAATTTTAAACCCTGCTGATTCAAAACGAGCATAAATGTTACCAATAACGTTTTTTGCCACCGCGTTTGGTTTGATGATGGAAAAAGTACGTTCAATAGCCATGATTACCTCTGTGTTTGTTCTGTTTGCCGGATGCCCGGTTATGAATTGGCGCAGATTATAATGAGCAACTGCCGCGTTGCCTATGGATGGAGATAACATTTTTTTAAAATAAGATTAATTTCGGCAACACATTTAACTCAGGTCGCGGAAAAGCCGCGTTTTCTTAGCGCAGCATAAAGCTCGCGGTAGCAACCTGCCCCGCTTCGTCCAGCACCAGCACCTGATACGGACCGGGTTTATCCAGGCTCATTGCCACGCCGGAGCTATGGTCTCCAACCGGCTCACCGTTCAAAAACCACCAGCGCTCTCCTTGCCCGCCCTGGCTTGATAGACGCAACGGAAGCTGAGCCTGCCCCGGCAGGCGTTTTAAAATAGCCCCCTCACGCACGCCTAACAACAATAAAGGCGTAACCTCATCTTTCTGGATAGGAGGACACGCCTGCGAAATTGGCGGCAAACGAGCAGCCCGCCGCTCTGCGGATGCCAGCCACGGCTCAAGCGGCAGCGGCCAGAGCGCTAGAGCCTGCTCTTTTGCGTCCGGGCAGTCCGCCGCAACGCGATGTCCGGAGCTATCGAGCCAGATAACCTGCCGAATCCCCTGAACGCTTTCCTGACCGGGAGCCTGTAGCGTCGGCGGCTCACTCTTATCCAGCAGCCAGCTGGATAACCTGCGCCTGCAGTTACCGTCCCCGGCGGGGAGATTTTGCCCACCGGGCCAGCAGACTTCACCCATTGAGACCGACTCCGGGCGCGGATCGGTGGGTAAACGCACCTGCTGCACGCCCGAGCTGGCTTGCAGAAGGTTGTTTACCTGGTTTAAAAGCGGCACCGCGCTGCCCAGGCCAAACTGCCCGGCGACCGGCGTGCTGTCCGGTCGACCTGTCCATACGCCAATGAGATAGCGGGAGCTGATACCGATAGCCCACGCGTCGCGATAGCCGTAGCTGGTACCCGTTTTCCACGCCAGCGGCACGACGGCAGGCAGAGAGGAATCCGGCTCTGGCAACGCCTCTCCCGCAAGAATGCGGCGAATAATCCATGCCGATCCGGGCGATAGCAGCGACCTTTCTACCAGTGGGTCTTCCGGTTGAATACGCAGCCGAGCGGCCTTCCCATGGCGTGCAAAGGCGCTATAGGCCGCAACGATCTGATCAAGCCGGGCTCCGCCGCCGCCAAGGATCAGCGAAAGATTCGGTTCACTCCCGGCAGGAAAACGCAGATCGAGCCCCACGTTGCGCAGCTGCGCCGCAAAGCGTTTTGGCCCATAGGCCTCAAGCACCTGTACCGCCGGCAGATTCAGAGAACGCACCAGGGCTTCGCTCATGCTCACCGGGCCATGAAAGCCGGTGTCGAAATTGCCCGGCCTGTAGTCGCCAAACCTTCGGGGAACGTCCTGTAAAAGCGATGAGGGATGGATCAGCCCGTCGTCGAGCGCCATGCCGTAGATAAAGGGCTTAAGTACCGAGCCAGGCGAGCGTATGGCCGTCACCATATCGACGTGACCAAAACGTGTATCGTCATTGATATCGGCCGACCCCACCCAGCCGCGCACCTGCATAGTCGTGTGGTCGACGACCAGCAGAGCCATCGACGAGCGCTGCGGCAGTTGCCCCTTCCAGTTCATCGCCATCTCTTCAAGCTGCCGCTGCACGGAAGCATCCAGGGTGGAGGGGATCTTGTGTTCGCGGGTACGGCTCGCCAGATAACGCGAAAACAGCGGCGCGAGCTGAGGCATTTGACGTGGCGCAAGCCACACGGGTTCCTCAAGCGATTCGTTGACCTGCTGGTTTGTCCATACGCCCTGCTCTGCCATACGCCTGAGAACTTTGTTACGCGCGGCTTCTGCCCTTTGCGGCCAGCGGTCAGGCCGTAGGCGGCTAGGAGCCTGTGGCAATACGGCCAGCAGCGCCGCATCTGACCGGGTCAGATGTTCAGGGGACTTGCCCAGATAAGCCCAGCTCGCCGCCCCAACGCCCTGCAAAGTGCCGCCAAAAGGTGCACGGTTAAGATAGAGGGTGAGTATTTGCTCTTTAGAAAGGTGCCATTCCAGCTGCATCGCCCGCCAGACCTGACGAGCTTTACCGCCGAATGTCCGGGGATGCGGATCGAGCAGACGAGCTACCTGCATAGTCAGCGTGCTTCCGCCAGATATTACCTCGCCGCTGCTGAGATCCTGCCAGGCGGCGCGAACTATGGCAAAGGGGTTGATTCCCGGATGATCCCAGAAATATCTGTCTTCGTAGCCGATCAGCGCTTCAAGGTAACGCGGCGAAACCTCGCCAATCGTCACCGGATAGCGCCAGATACCGTTTTCATCAGCAAAGCGCCAAAGCGGCGTACCATCGGCAGCCACGACAACCCGCGCGGGATGCGCTTCGCTCAGCGGTAGCGGCCAGCACCTGTCGGCCAGCCATGCTGCCAGAATGAATAAGAATGGCACCACCGCAAGCAGATAGCGGCGATGCCAGCGCAACGGCTTTCTCAATTCATCACCGACCTACGGCAAAACGGTGAGAATGCCGGTACTCGCGCCCGTTGCGCGCCACTGCGGCACGTACATAGATTCCACCTGCGGAACCGGCACGGTATAGCTACCAGGTGTCACGGCACGGGCTAGATACACAAGCGTAGCGTGCTGCCCCTGGCTTAGCGGCAGCGCGGCAACAAAGCGATCGTCTCGGAACTCCAGATGCTGAATATCCGCCTGCTGCATCTGGTTGAGCAGGCCCTGAACCTCGCTACTGCTGTCCGCAAGGCTCGCGCTGCTGTTCGACAGATTCTGATTTTCCAGCTCAAGCCCGGCGGGCAGGAGATCGACCACCAGCGCATCCGGCACGTTTTTATCTGCCCAAACGTCCAGCCAGACCATAACCAGTTCCCCGCTTTTCAGCGCTGAGACCGGCTTGCTTTTACCCTCGGCGTCAAGGAAGTGACGCTCAATATGCAGCACGTTGCTGTAAGGCGCTGGCGCCATTTGCGGATAGCCCACGCTATCAAGACGCAGATAGAGGTTGGACGCCCCGGTATTGGTCACCTGCAGCGCGGACAGTTGGTCAGAGGACAGATTGCTGGTTACGCCTTTCTCTGCGCTCATCGGTTCAGCGCTTAACGACGTTTGAGCCTGCCAGTCACCTTTTGCCGTCAGCCAGTTGCGCCCCGCCAGGAAGAGCGCGTTGCTTTCCTGAGTGGATAACCAGCGCTGGCTGTAAGCGAGGTCGGAAAGTTCGAGCAGCAGTTTGTTTTGCTGGTCCGGCAGAAGTTTATTTTCCTCCAGCAGACTTAGCATCATTGCTTTATCACGCAGAGTACTGCCGTAGTCGGCCATCCAGATATTGCGATCGCTGCGCTGCGTGTTCAAACCGTCAGTCAAAGCCTGCTGGCTACGCGGAGTGTCACCCATAAGCTTCAGGGCTACGCCCAGTTGAACCAGCGGCAGACCGGCTTTCGCCGTTCCATGACGCTGCCACAGCTCGCGCAGTGCCCCCAGTGGCGCTTTCTGCTGACGAGCCAGCACGAGGCCTGCATACGCCTGCACGGCAAACTTGCTGGCCGCCGCGTCGTCGCTATAACGCAGCGAGATTAAGCCGGGGTCCTGCAAATAGCGCAGCAGGCGCTGATTGGCGTTGTTCAGCGCATCGGTGTTCACGCTGTAACCCTGCTCGCTGGCACGCGTCAGGAAGTCGGTTACATAGGCGGTAAGCCAGTACTCTTCCGGCCCTTCTTTATCCCACAGCCCGAAGCCGCCGTTTTCGCGCTGCATTTCAAGCAGGCGCGAAATCCCCAAATCGATCGCCGCACGGCGTTCTTCATCGCTGGTGCCGGTAATGCCCAAAGCGCTTAGCTGAGCTTTGTTGGTGTAGAGCGATGGGAACAGGCCGCTCGTCGTCTGCTCAAGGCAGCCGTACGGGTAGGCTTTTAGCTCACGGATATAGCGCGCAAGGTTCAGCGGCGGGCGTCCGCTTAGCAGCAGTTGCCCTTCCAGCGTTTTCGGCGCAAGCCCTGAAAGATGCTCCGCAGGAACAGGCCAGACTTCACCTGGGGTCAGCACCGCTCCGCTGTTAACCGTCTGCGCCGGGAAGGCTGGACGCACACCGATTTTCCACTGTTTTATCTGCGGAGTTACGGTTTCGCCCGGCAGGTTAAGCCCGGTGATTTCGGCACTCAGTTCCCCATCACCGAAGCCTTCCAGTGCGCGAACAGGAATAAATAACGTCGAGCGTGCCCCCGGTGCCAGCTTCACCGGCAGCGAGGTTGAGGCATCCAGCGAAAGCAATCCGCTGGTTTTAAGGTTAACGGTGAGCTGCTGGGGTTGCTCGGTCAGGTTAGTCAGATCCAGCGCCAGTCGGCTATTGTCGCCGCTTGCCATAAAGCGAGGAGCCGCCAGTTCGGTAACTAACGGTGCTGCGACGATCACTTTATCTTCACTGTTGCCGAAGCGATCGTCCGTCCACGCCTGGGCCATCACCCGTAGTTCACCGTTAAAGTCGCCGATAGGTAGGGTAACAGTGCCCTCTCCCTTATCATTCAACAGTACCGGCTGCGCCTGCTGGGCGATGATAGTGACGTGGGTTACCGGTTTTTTACCGCCACGGCTCAGCTCGTCGCCCTCATCGCCATCGCCACCAAAACGCAGGGCGGCAAGCTTTCCTTCCCCTTCGATGACCTGCCCGTAAATGTCGTAGAGATCGGCACCGTAACGCTTACGACCGAAGAACGCTTCCCATGGATCGGGGGTTTTGTAGTCGGTGATGTTTAGCACGCCGCTGTCAACGGCAGAAAGAAGCACGTTGATTTGCTTAGGCAACTCGCCGTTCTTCGCGTTCGCTTTCACCTTCATCGTCAGATTCTGGTTTGGCCGCATTTTGGCCGGACCATCCAACGTGATATCGAGGCGGCGACCTTCATCACCAAGCGGGAGATGCAGAATACCGACCGCGCGCTTAGGCGTAGCTGCACGGTTTTTATCGCCTGGGCGCACCACCAGCGTACTCAGATAGAGATCGTGACGCTGCCAGCTTTTGTCGACGGGGATAGCGATATCCAACCCTTCCGCAGGCACGTCAATTTCTTTCCACCACAGCGGGCCGTCGCTGGATTCAACCATGGCGTAGCCTTTACCTGCCGCAGGCGCGGCGATATGCAGCTTGATCGTGTCACCCGGTTTGTAGCTGGGCTTATCGATTTTTAGCGTAACGCGGTCGGGACGAACGGCCCCCGTACCATCGCTATTGTCCTGCCAGCTATAGCCAGCCCAGAAACGTACGCTGCTGACGGTGTTGCTTTCCGGCGCACGCACTTCAAGACGATAAGAGCCCCATTCAACCGGGAAGGCAACCTTGCCCGTCTCACCCGCGGCGAGGTCAAGCTTCTGTTCAGCTTCCACAAGATCTTTCTGATCGTACTGGGACTGCCAGCCCTGCCCGTCTTCCCAGTTCCAGTAGTAGTCGCGGCGCTCGCGAATAAGGCGAACGTCCAAACCTGATATGGCGAGCCTTTCACCCTTGGCATTGACGTACACAACGTCGAAACCAGCGTTGCTGTCTTCATCCACAATAGGCTGGGTGCGCGTGGTGTCGGTGCGATAATCATAAACGTCTTTGCTGGCGAACTGTGGGCGAATTCCCGGTAACGCATCAGCGGGCCAGATAGCCTGTTCGGCGCGACGGGTAACAGGACGGCCTCCGGACTCCAGCAGGCTGGCCTGCAGCACGATGCGCAGCGGCGAGCGTACGTCGCTCCACTGGCTGTCGGTGCTTACGGTGGTGTCACCCTGTTCATCAAGCTGTAGCTGCACCTCGTCCAGGCTGCGGGAAAGATTCTCTTCGTTGATATCGCCAAACTGGAAGCCCGGCAGCGCCGCAACGGCTTCGCGGAATGGGCGCAGGAAGAGCTGGCCCTGCAGGCTGTTACCTGCCGCAGGCGCGCCGTAGAGATAGCGGCCGTTTACCTGGAAGCTTACCGCTTCGTCCGGACTTGCTGGCTCACCCGGGGTGGTGATATTGAGCGCCATGCGCTCAGGCATAAAGTCTTCAACCTTAAACGACCAGCTGCGCGGCTGATTGTCGCCGGTGTTAACGCGAACCTGCCAGCTGCCGGTTTGAACCCCGCTGCCAAGTGGCCAACTAAACTGATAAAGGCCGTTTTCCGGCTGCCATACCTGGGTTTTGGCAACCTGCCCGTCCGGCTTCACCACCTCAAGCTTTACCGGCTGCGCTGGAAGCGGTTTTCCGTCGCTATCGCGCAGGAGGGCGTTGAGAATGACCGTTTCGCCGGGACGATAGAGATCGCGCGGCCCAAACATAAAGAACTGCTTGCTGTAGCCTTCCTGCCCGGCGATATCAAATTCAGCCAGGTCCAGCGCCGGGCGGCTGAGATCAAGCAATGTCGTTTGCTCGCCGCTGCGCGCCAGCAGCAGCGCACCTTTGTTGACTTTTTCAAGCAGCGCGTGGCCGTCACCGTCGCTTTTCGCCTGCGCAACGGTCTGGCCTTTCTCGTTAAGCAGCGTGATATCCACGCCGGATTGGGCGGCACCGTTCTCAAGGCTTTGCGCGAACACGTCCAGACGATCGTGATAGCGGTGTAGCGAGATGCCAACGTCGCTTAAGGTGAATAACGTTGCGGCGTTGCTGTAGTTGTAATGCCCGGCCTCATTCATGATGGCAAGATAAACGCCCGGCTGCTGTAGCGCCTTGACTTCGCCCAGCGGCAGCATGATTTTTTCGCGCGTGTTACGTTCCGGATTGAGGTCGAATCGGCCCGTATACACCAGGTCGGCAAGCTTGAGCAGGTTGTCCGATTCCCAGTTTGAAACCGAATTTCGGTATTCCCACTGGCTGACAAAAGCGGCGAGAGATTCGTTTTTGATGCGATAGAAGTTCACATCCACCTTATCAACGTTCAGCGCCATAACCGGCAGCCCGGCCACCACTTTAGTCGGCAACAGCGAGCCACGGCTGGCAAAGCCAACGCTTGGCTGAATGTCGCGGGTAGCGATTTGTTTTTCGAAGCTGATTTCAAAGGTGGCTTTATTGAGCGCCGCCAGCTCGCGATCAACGGTCAGCAGAAGATTGCGCTTTGGTTCAAGATGGCGCATGCGCAGTTCTTTGAGATCCTGCGACAGCTCCCAGGCGCCGTCGACCTTGCCGCTGGTTTTATCCACCAGATGCACCACGCGGGAGAAATCCTGATCGGGATTTAGAGGAATGGAGAAGGTCAGCACCAGCGCGCTTGCGCCATCCAACTGCACTTCAGAGGCATCCAGCAGTTTTAAAGGTTTGCCCGCAGACTGCCTGGCCAGCTTTTCCAACTGCCCGGCGTCAGGTTTTACTGCCGTAGGCTGGGACGCTTCCTGCGCAACCGGCGCGGGGGAAGGCGCGGCGGCCTGCGCTTTATCTTTATCATCGCAACCCACCAGAGCCAAAGCCGCTAGCAACGTTGCCGCAAGGCCAGCTGAACGTACCGATCTCATATTTGTATCCCTGGCCAATCAGGCCCAATAAGCCAAAACGTAGTGGAAGTATTATGCGGATTAACCAGAAAAGCGAAAGTGGTAAAGCAAGGCGATGCGGGATGTCTCGCAAAGGGGAAAGAAAACTATGCAACCCGTTCTGGAAAGGGCCGGAGCCAAACTGGAAGCGAGATCACAGCCTGAAAGGTTACATGTAACCTTATGAGTCATTTGTTTTTAAAACAATCAGATAGATAGATTTGTAGCTACCCTTCTTGTTACCTTCAGCCCTGTTCCGCAGCCGTAACGCGGTGTTTAGCCAAAGTGATAATAAGAGACAGCTAAATGAAAAGAGCCGTAAATGCCCTACAAAATTTCGGAAAATCGCTCTACGGCCCGGTGTTAATTTTACCCATCGTCGGTTTGTTTATCGCGTTTGGTAATGTGCTGGGCAATGGCAATCTTGCGGAATACCTCCCTTTCCTGGGCCACCCTTCCATCCAGCACATCGGCGTTTTGATCTCGAAATCAGCCGTTTCCGTGCTGGCCAACCTCGCGCTGGTATTCGGCGTGGGCATTCCTATCGGCCTTGCCGCCAAAGATAAAGGCTATGCGGCGCTGATTGGCCTGGTCACGTTCATTGTGTTTATCAACGCGATGAACGTCACCCTGCAGCTACAGGGTGAACTCGCGCCGGCAGACCAAATGCGGGCCGCCGGGCAGAGCATGGTGTTGGGCGTGCAGGTGCTGGAAATGGGCGTTTTCGCGGGCATTCTCACCGGCGCGCTCTCGGGCTACCTCTACAACCGCTACTCAAGCGTTCAGTTTTCCGGGGCGATGGCGATTTATTCCGGCCACTGCTTTGTCGCGATAATTATGCTGCCGGTTTCCATGCTACTGGGCGTAGTAATGAGCGAGATTTGGCCGTTTGCCCAACACGGCATCAGCGCGCTTGCGCTGGCAATTAAGGGTGCGGGCGCAATTGGCGTCGCGATTTACGGCTTCCTTGAACGCATTTTGGTCCCCACCGGGCTGCATCATCTGGTCTACACGCCTTTCCTCTATACCGAGCTGGGCGGCACGGCGGACGTCTGCGGCAGCGTTTATCAGGGCGCGCGCAATATTTACTTCGCGGAAATGGCCTGCCCGAGCGTTCACCAGCTCAGCAGCACCGTGGTGTGGGACGCTCGCGGCATCAGCAAAATGTTTGGCCTGCCCGCCGCCGCGCTTGCGATGTATATGATGGCGAAACCGGAACGTAAGGCCGCGGCGAAGGCGATTCTCATCCCGGCAGCGCTGACCTCGATGCTGGTCGGCGTGACCGAGCCGCTGGAGTTCTCCTTCCTGTTCGTCGCCCCGCTGCTGTTCGTGGTACATGCCGTGCTGACGGGCCTTGGCATGATGCTGTTCTACCTGCTGGGCGTTCACGCCATTGGCGCAAACGGCATTATCGATTTCATTCTTTACAACCTGCCCCTCGGCACCGATAAGTCCAACTGGCCGATGTACATCCTGGTTGGGCTGATTATGTCGGTCATCTACTTCCTGGTGTTCCGCTTCCTGATTCGCCGGTTCGATATGAAAACGCCGGGCCGCGAAGAGGAAAACCAGGAAACCAAACTTTATAGCAAGCAGGAATATCAGGCCAAAGGCAGCAATGACGGCCTGGGCGAAGCCATTGTCGCCGGGCTTGGCGGTCGCGCAAATATTGAAGTGGTCGACAACTGCTACACCCGCCTGCGGGTCACGGTGCGCGATGTTTCAGCTATCGACGAACCCCGCCTGAAATCGACCGGCGCGAAAGGGGTGATCAAGCAGGGTAATAACGTTCAGGTGGTCTACGGGCTGCATGTCAAAAAAATGCGTGAAGCGGTAGAGACGTTTCTCTAAAGGAGTCAACGATGTTTAAACCCCCATTTATTTTGTCCATTGCCGGCGGCGGCAGCACCTACACGCCAGGCATTGTTAAAAGTCTGATGGTTCGTCTGCAGGATTTTCCGCTGGCCGAAATTCGCCTTTACGATATCGACGGCGAGCGCCAGTCGGTGATTGCGCCGGTGGTGGAGAAGGTGATTCGCGACCACAGCCAAAGCATTAAGTTTACCGTGACGACCAATCCGGAAGTGGCCTTCAGCGGTGCTCATTTTGTCTTCGCACAGATGCGCGTCGGGCAGTACAAAATGCGCGAGCAGGACGAAAAAATCCCGCTTCGCCACGGCGTGGTCGGACAGGAAACCTGCGGCCCCGGCGGCCTGGCCTACGGTCTGCGCACCATTTTACCGATGGTCGAACTCTGCGATTTAGTCGAACGCTACGCGCATCAGAAAGCCTGGATTGTTAATTACTCCAACCCTGCGGCCATTGTGGCAGAAGGTGTACGCCGCCTGCGCCCTAACGCTCGCGTGCTGAACATCTGTGATATGCCGGTTGCAGCGATGCGCAATATGGGGGCCATCCTCGGCGTTGATCGCCACCAGCTGGTCGTTGACTACTTCGGCCTGAATCATTTCGGCTGGTTTACCCGCGTGCTGGTGGACGGAGAAGACCGCCTGCCGGAGCTGCGCCGCCACATTGCGAAATTCGGCCTGCTGACCGAAGACGCCGCGCAAACTGACCCGCAGCACTCCGACCCGTCGTGGGTGAAAACGTGGCGTCACATCAAGCCGATTATGGATCATTTCCCGGAATACCTGCCGAACCCGTATCTGCAGTATTACCTGATGCCAAACGACATCGTGGAGCATCAGAATCCTGACTATACCCGCGCCAATGAAGTGATGGACGGCCGTGAGAAAAAGCTGTTCGCGGCGGCCGCCGAATATAAAGAAACGGGAATTTTGCCGGACGCGTTCCACGTTGGCGTACACGGCGCCTTTATTGTCGACGTCGCCTGCTCGCTGGCCTTCGATTTACGCCAGCGCCACCTGGTGATTGTCGAAAACAAAGGCGCTATTGCCAACCTGCCTTATGACGCCATGGTTGAAGTTCCGGCCTATATCACCTCAGAAGGCCCGGAGCCGGTGCGCATGGGCGCGGTTCCCCTTTTCCACCAGACGCTGCTGATGCAGCAGCTGGCCTCCGAGCAGCTGCTGGTGGAGGCAACCATTGAAGGCAGCTACGAAAAAGCGTTGCAGGCATTTACGCTAAACCGCACCGTGCCGACCATGCAGCATGCGAAGGCCATTCTCGATGACATGATTGAAGCTAACCGCGACTACTGGCCGCAGCTTCAGCAGGCGTGGAAAGACGGTGAAGCGGTGAAATAACGTTTTTTATCAGGAAATTCGAGGTACCTCGCGTGCCTGTACATGGTTGCTTGTCGGTTTGCCTAAAAACACCGACAATCCGAAAGTGACTAACGATTCGGAGGCAACCATGTCCACCTCTTTCTTTGTCGCGGGCGACTGGCTCGCAGAACATATTACCGACGCGGATATCCAGATTCTGGATGCCCGCATGGCCCCTCCAGGCCAGGAACACCGCGATGTCCCTGGCGAATACCGCGCGGGGCATTTGCCCGGCGCGGTATTTTTCGATATCGAAGCCCTGTCCGATCACACAAGCCCCCTGCCGCATATGATGCCGCGCGCGGAAGCCTTCGCCGTTGCCATGCGCGAGCTGGGCATTAGCAGCGACAAACATCTTATCGTTTACGATGAAGGCAACCTTTTCTCCGCGCCACGCGCCTGGTGGATGCTGCGCAGCTTTGGCGTTGAAAACGTTTCGATTCTGGCAGGCGGGCTGGCCGAGTGGCAGCGCGAGGAATTTCCGCTGCAGGAAGGTGAAGTCGAGCTCCCAGAGGGCGAATTTGACGTTAACTTCGATCCGGAAGTTATCAAACGCCTGACGGACGTTCTGCTGGTCAGCCACGAAGGCACCGCGCAGCTGGTGGATGCCCGCCCGGCGGCACGGTTCAACGCCGAAGTAGACGAACCGCGCCCGGGCCTGCGCCGCGGGCACATTCCAGGCGCGTTGAACGTGCCGTGGGGCGATTTAGTGGAAAACGGCCAGCTGAAAACTACCGATGAACTTAGCGAAATCTTTGCCCGCCAGGGCGTGAGCTTCGACAAGCCGGTTATCGCCAGCTGTGGCTCGGGCGTCACCGCCGCCGTAGTTGTCCTGGCACTGACGACGCTCGGCGTTAACGGCGTTTCGCTGTACGACGGCTCATGGAGTGAATGGGGCGCGCGTGCTGATTTACCCGTTGAACCGGCGCAATAATGGATAACCGGCTGGCGGGGCTGCTGGATCGAGGGGATGCGCTCACCCGCGCGGAGTACCGCGTGCTTGCGCATCTCACGGCTCACCCGCTGCTGGTTGGAAATATCACCGTTCGCGAACTGGCGCAGGCAACGTTCGTTTCCAGCGCGACAATTATGCGCCTGTGCCAGAAGCTGGGCTTTAGCGGCTACAGCGAGTTTATCTGGCACTGCAAGCAGCTGCTTTCCGGCACGCCGCACATTGCGCATCAGCCAGCCCCCTCGCCCGCCGCGCTACCGGTGTTATTTGACCAGTTTGTAGCAAATTACCAGCAGACCTTCCGATGGGTAACGCCCGATCTGATGGCGCAGTTTGCTACGCTGCTGCGTGAAAAAGAGAGCTTCTTTTTGTACGGCGCGGGGTTCTCCTACCTCTTTGCTGAGTATCTGACCAAAAAGTTGCAGGTATTGGGCAAGACCGCGTTTATCTCAGGCCCAGGGGATAGCCGGGGAATTTTTCTCAGCAACGCGTCGAAGTATGAGGTGTTTATCGCCATTTCGCGCAGCGGCGAAACGGAACAGGTATTGGATAAGGCAAAGATTGCGCAAAACGTGGGGATGTCGATCGTAGCCTTTACACGCGCCTCGCCCAATAGCCTGGCGGAGCTTGCCGACGTGCATTTCTCGCTTTATGACGAGGCGATCCACTTCGCGGCGGAAGCCGCTGGGATCACCTCGTTTGAGTCTAACCTTGTGATGCTGATCGATCTGCTGCTATTACAGGCAACGGCTTAACCGTCAATTCAATAGGGTGGAAAAGCGCGGCGCCTTCCACCAGCAGGTTTAGATTATGCGGTTGGTTTTAAAATCGCGCAGGAAGCTGCCCCAGCGGCGTTCGTAAAACGGGGTGATGTGCGCCAGCATAAAGTGGCTGATGCCTTTTTCCCCTTCCGCTATCAGGCAAATATCCACCGGCTCATCGCCCGGCAGGGTATCCGTTGCCACGCTGCCCGCCTGACGGATAATCGCGTCGATATCACCATCGGCTTCGATGCCGATCAGCAGGTTTGGCCGTTCGTCGGCATGCTCTTTGATGGAGCACAAAAACGCGCGCTTCACGGTTTTCAGGCTTTTGAACAGCGTGGTAAGCGACTCAACCATCTGCGCTGGCGGCTCGGCGACCTCAGAAAGCAGCAGTGACGTGCCGCCTTCCAGTACCTCCTGTTGGCTCAGCGGATCGCCTTCCGCGCTTACCAGGTGGCTTATTTCACGCGGGGTGAACTCTTTGCCGGTCGGCAGCTTGGCGTTGAGGAACAGGCTTTCGCCGAGCGTCATTTCAAACAAGGTGCGCACGGGCATGGCAACAAAAGCCTGCTCGTGGCTGATAGCCTGCTGCAATGCCTCTAGCGAGGTGAAAAAAGGAATGACGGAGGTGCCGTCATCTTTTTCCCAATGCTGCAGCTCAACCGCGCTGTCGGCGTCAACTGCCTCGCCTTCCGCCGCTTCACCCGGCACCCAAACGGTGGATTCCAGCAATACGCGGAAGAATGCCGGGCGGTGAGCAGGCTCGGTCGCCGCCTGCTCTAGCAGGGTTTCTAGTTCGTTTTTTGGTTCTGACATTGTGGTTCCGAATTTTTTCTCCCTCTCCAGGGGGAGAGGGAGTTGATCGAATGAATTACTTACCGGTCAACAAATTAGCAATCGCGCGCACGCCCAGGCCCGTTGCGCCCGCAGACCACTGTTCAACCGCGCCTTTGCGGTAGGTTGCCGAGCAGTCGATGTGCAGCCAGCCTTCATGATAGTTTTCCACGAAGTGGGACAGGAAGCCCGCCGCCGTGCTCGCGCCCGCCGGGAAGGAGGCGTTAGAGGTGTTGTTGAGCTCGGCAAAGTTCGACGGCAGCTGGCTGCGGTGGAACTCGGCCAGCGGCAGACGCCAGAACGGTTCGTTCTCGGCGGCAGCGCTTTCCAGCAGGCGGCCAACCAGCGCGTCGTCGAAGCTGAACAGCGCGTGGTAGTCGTTACCCAGCGCGGTTTTTGCCGCACCCGTCAGGGTTGCGCAGTCAATAATAAGCTCAGGTTTTTGCGCGCTCGCGTCGATCAGGCCATCGGCCAGCACCAGGCGGCCTTCCGCGTCGGTGTTCATCACCTCAACGGTTTTGCCGTTGCGGTATTTGATGATGTCGCCAAGCTTGAAGGCATTGCCGCTCACCATGTTATCCGCGCAGCACAGGAACAGCTTAACGCGCTTGTTCAGGCCACGGGTAATGGCGAACGCCAGCGCACCGGTAATGGTAGCCGCGCCGCCCATGTCGGACTTCATGGAGTCCATAAACGCGCTTTGTTTCAGGCTGTAGCCGCCGGAATCAAAGGTAATACCTTTGCCGACCAGCGACGCATACACCGGGGCCTCGGGGTTGCCGGTTGGGTTGTAGTCCAGCGCCAGCAGTACCGGCGGGCGTTCAGAGCCGCGGCCAACGGTGTGGATGCCCATATAGTTTTGCTCGCGCAGGTCTTCACCTTTGGTGATGCGGTAGGAAACGTGGTCGCAGGCGACGTCGCACAGCAGGTCAACCGCGCGGGAGGCAAGCTGCTCCGGACCGAGTTCTTCCGCCGGAGCGTTAATGGTGTTGCGCACCCAGTCGATGATTTTCAGGCGGTTATCCAGCTCTTTCTGCTCGGCTTCGCCAAGCTGCGCCCACTCGACTTTACGGGTGCCTTTTGGCGCGCGATAGCCCTGCCAGAACGCCCAGCTTTTCTCTACGTCCCAGCCATCACCTGCAAGCTGTACGTGCTTAAGGCCCTGGCCGTCGATTTTACGGCCCGCGCGCTGGATAAGCCCCAGGTCGTCTTTACCGGTAAGGTGCAGGGTAATGCCTTCATCATTAATGCTATAGGTGGCTTTTTCGCCCCAACGCGCATCGGCAGGCGACGTGGACAGCGTAATTTTCATGGCTTCTGACATGTTGTTTTCCTTATATTTTTTCAGCACATGCACAATGTGAAACGGGCCGCCTGAGGCAGCCCGCTTGGTTTAACTATTCTGCTTCATCTAACCAGACTAACAGAATCGCTTCCAGAATTTTTTCGTTGGATGCGTTTGGATTGTCGTCAAAATCTTCCAAATCGCAGACCCACTGGTGCAGATCGGTAAAGCGCACCGTTTTCGGATCGAGATCCGGACGGCTGTCGTACAGCGCTTCGCCGATCTCGCGGCTATCGGTCCATTTCAGTCCCATGGTCGGCTCCCGTTAGTGCTCGCGCGCGTGGTTGATGGTGTAGCGCGGCATCTCCACGACCAGGTCTTCGTCGGTGACGCGAGCCTGGCAGCTCAGACGGCTTTCCGGCTCCAGACCCCAGGCCTTGTCCAGCATGTCGTCTTCGTCTTCCGTGCTTTCGGCAAGGGAGTCGAAGCCTTCACGCACGACGCAGTGGCAGGTGGTGCAGGCGCAGGATTTTTCACAGGCGTGTTCAATCTCGATGCCGTTGCGCAGGGCAACGTCAAGAATGGTTTCACCGACATTCGCTTCCAAAACTGCGCCATCTGGACACAGGTCCTGATGAGGCAGAAAAACAATCTTTGGCATGTTAAACCTCGTCCACGGAGTGGCCTTTCAGCGCCTTACGGATTGATTCATCCATACGACGTGCGGCGAAATCCTGGGTTTGTTTGTCTACGTTTTTAATGGCTTGTTCAATTGCGTCGGTATCACTACCTGCGGCGGCGGCGCTAAGCGCTGCCATCGCGGTATCGATTTCCGCACGCTCTGCGGCGCTTAACAGCGCGGCATCCGTGGCTAACGCACCCTGCAGGCTTTCCAGCACGCGGGCGGCGTCAACTTTTTGCTCGGCAAGCATGCGCGCTTTCACGTCATGCTCGGCGAAGCTCATCGAGTCCTGGATCATGGTGGCGATTTCGCCATCGCTCAGGCCATAGGACGGCTTCACCTGAATGGAAGCTTCAACGCCGGTGGATTTTTCCATGGCGGTGACGCTGAGCAGGCCATCCGCATCAACCTGGAAGGTGACACGAATGTGCGCCCCACCCGCGGGCATCGCCGGGATGCCGCGCAGCGTGAAGCGCGCCAGCGAACGGCAGTCCTGGACCAGTTCGCGCTCGCCCTGCATGACGTGGATTGCCATCGCAGTTTGGCCGTCTTTAAAGGTGGTGAAGTCCTGCGCGCGCGCTACGGGAATGGTGGTGTTGCGCGGAATGACTTTTTCCACCAGCCCGCCCATGGTTTCCAGGCCCAGCGACAGCGGAATGACGTCAAGCAGCAGCATTTCGCTATCCGGCTTGTTGCCCACAAGTATATCGGCCTGAATAGCAGCGCCGATGGCGACAACTTTGTCCGGGTCGATGGAGGTCAGGGGCGTGCGGCCAAAGAATTCGCCCACGCGTTCGCGCACTAGCGGCACGCGGGTTGACCCGCCTACCATCACCACTTCGAGCACGTCTTCTGCTTCTACCGCCGCGTCTTTCAGCGCGCGTCGGCAGGCTAGCAGGGTTCTTTTCACCAGCGCGGCAATCAGATCGTTGAACTGTTCGCGGGTGACGGTGCCCGTCCAGCCAGCCACTTCTACGGTTGTGCTTTCAGCGTCGCTTAGTGCGATTTTGGCGGCGATTGCGGCGTCCAGCAGCTGGCGCTGCACGCGGTCATCGCTGCGATCGGCAATGCCCGCCTGTTCGCGCAACCAGTCGGCCAGCAGGTGGTCGAAGTCATCGCCGCCAAGCGCAGAGTCGCCGCCGGTCGCCAACACTTCAAACACGCCGCGGCTCAGGCGCAGAATGGAAATATCAAAGGTTCCGCCGCCCAGGTCGTAGACGGCGATAACGCCCTCTTTGCCGGAATCCAGGCCGTAGGCGATAGCCGCTGCGGTAGGCTCATTGAGCAGACGCAGCACGTGCAGGCCAGCCAGACGCGCGGCGTCCTTAGTGCCCTGGCGCTGCGCGTCGTCGAAATAGGCAGGGACGGTGATCACCACGCCATCAAGCTCGCCTTCCAGCGCTTCGGTAGCACGGGCGGAAAGCGCCTTGAGGATGTCGGCGGAAATACGAATAGGGTTGAGCAATCCCGCAGGGGTTTCGATCATCGGCAGCCCGTTTTCACTGGCTTTGAGATCGTAAGGAAGATGGGGATAGCGCGCCTGAATATCGGCCAGCGAGCGGCCCATCAGACGTTTTACGGAACTGACGGTGTTTGCCGGGTCGAGTGCAGCCTGCGCACGCGCGTCCCAGCCCACGTTCAGGCCGCCTTGCTGGTAGTGTACGACCGAAGGTAACAGATGGCGCCCTTGATGGTCAGCCAGAGTTTCGGCTTGCCCACTGCGCACGGTGGCCACCAACGAGTTGGTGGTACCTAAGTCGATGCCCGCAGCCAGTTTACGCTGGTGCGGCGCGGCGCTCAGGCCGGGCTCACTGATTTGTAATAACGCCATTTTGAGCTTCCAGTTAAAAATCGAGCAGCTTTTCTTCGAGTTGTTCTATTTGGCTGCGCAGTTTATCGAGAAAACGCAGTTTACGCACGGTGTCTGCGGCCTGCGTCCAGTCCTGGTTATCCAACTGCTTTACCATCTGCTCGCTGCGGGTTTTCACCATCGCGTTAACGCCTTCGGCGAAGCTTTCCAGACGATCGGAGTCCTTCGCCTGCTCGATGTTATCAAGCTCTTCGCGCAGTTCGAGCTGCTCCATCAGGAACGCGGTGTCGCGCACGGTATGCTGCTCGTTAGCGAGGTCAAAACCGTTGAGGGAGAGAATGTACTCGGCGCGCAGCAGAGGGTGGCGCAGCGTTTGCCAGGCCTGGTTGATGGTCGCAGATTGTTGGACCGCAAGCAGCTGTTCCGCCTGAGGGCGGCTGGCATACTTGTCAGGATGGAACTGGCGTTGCAGCTCCTGGTAACGGGTAGCCAGCAGCTCGGTGTTGACGGTGTAGCCGACCGGTAACCCAAAGAGGGTAAAGTAATCCATAACAGACTCGGGGTTAACGTGGTAAAGCGTCATCCCCCACTGGCGCGGAGGATGAGCTGAAATCAGACGTGGAAGCTTTCGCCGCAGCCGCACTCGTCTTTAACGTTCGGGTTGGTAAATTTAAACCCTTCGTTAAGGCCTTCTTTTACGAAGTCGAGCTCGGTGCCGTCCAAAAATTGCAGGCTTTTACCATCGACGACCACTTTCACGCCTTTGTCTTCGAACACGGTGTCTTCTGCCATCGGTTCGTCTACAAATTCCAGAACGTAAGCCATGCCAGAGCAGCCAGAGGTGCGCACGCCTAAACGAAGGCCAAAACCTTTACCACGGTTGGCTAAAAAGGCATTCACACGAGCGGCAGCACTGTCGCTAAGGGTAATCGACATACAACAACCTCAATTAATTTTTCTTCATACTTTGAGCGGCAGGGGCGTTGGCTGCTCTCACTCACCCCAGTCACTTACTTTAGTAAGCCCCTGAGGATTCCTGAGCTTGCCGCCTACCTGCTACTCAAATTATTTTGAAAAAGTCTCTAATTTACTATTTCGCTTCACGTTTGCTTTTGTAATCCGCGATAGCCGCTTTGATGGCGTCTTCCGCAAGGATTGAGCAGTGAATTTTCACCGGCGGCAGCTCGAGTTCGTCTGCGATATCGGTGTTTTTGATCGCCTGCGCTTCGTCCAGGGATTTCCCCTTAACCCACTCGGTGACCAGCGAGCTTGAAGCAATCGCCGAGCCGCAGCCGTAGGTTTTGAAACGCGCGTCTTCAATAATACCTTCATTGTTGACTTTGATCTGCAACTTCATCACGTCGCCACAGGCCGGTGCACCCACCATGCCGGAACCTACGCTCTCGTCGCTGTTGTCGAAAGAACCGACGTTGCGTGGATTCTCGTAGTGATCAATTACTTTTTCGCTGTAAGCCATTTTTATCTCCTGAAGCCGAAATCGACGATTAGTGGTGAGCCCATTCGATGGAATTAATATCCACGCCCTGCTTGAACATTTCCCACAGCGGAGAAAGGTCGCGCAGACGGCCGATGGATTTACGTACCAGCTCGATGGTGTAGTCGATCTCTTCTTCAGTGGTAAAACGACCCAAAGAGAAACGGATGGAGCTGTGAGCAAGCTCGTCACTCATACCCAGCGCGCGCAGCACGTAAGACGGCTCGAGGCTTGCAGAGGTACAGGCGGAACCTGAAGAAACCGCGAGGTCTTTCAGCGCCATGATCAGAGACTCACCTTCAACGTAGTTAAAGCTCACGTTAAGGATATTCGGTGCGCCGTGTTCCAGGTCACCGTTCAGATACACTTCTTCCATATCCTTCACGCCGTTCCACAGACGGTTCCGCAGCGCGCGCAGACGGGCCATTTCGGACTCCATCTCTTCTTTCGCGATACGGTAAGCTTCGCCCATGCCGACGATCTGGTGAACAGGCAGAGTGCCTGAACGCATGCCGCGCTCGTGGCCGCCACCGTGAACCTGCGCTTCGATACGAATACGCGGCTTACGACGAACGTACAGTGCGCCAATGCCTTTAGGACCGTAGATTTTGTGACCGGAGAAGGACATCAAATCCACTTTCAGCTCGGCCAGATTAATAGGCAATTTGCCCACGCTCTGGGTCGCATCTACGTGATAGATAACGCCACGCGCACGGCACATTTCGCCGATTGCCGCGATATCCTGCACCACGCCGATTTCGTTATTGACGTGCATGATGGAAACCAGAATGGTGTCGTCACGCATGGCCGCTTCCAGCTGCTGTAGGTCAACGATGCCGTTGCTCTGTGGCGCCAGATAAGTCACCTCGAAACCTTCGCGCTCAAGCTGGCGGCAGGTATCAAGGACGGCTTTATGTTCGGTTTTCACGGTAATGATGTGCTTGCCTTTCTTCTGGTAGAAGTTGGCGGCACCTTTAATCGCGAGGTTGTCAGATTCAGTTGCGCCTGAGGTGAAGACGATTTCACGTGGGTCAGCGCCCACCAGGTCTGCGATTTGGTTACGAGCGATATCTACCGCTTCTTCTGCCTGCCACCCGAAACGGTGTGAGCGAGAAGCCGGGTTACCGAAGGTTCCGTCCATCGTTAAAAACTGCATCATCTTCTCGGCAACACGCGGATCGACCGGCGTAGTTGCGGAGTAGTCGAGATAAATCGGTAATTTCATTGCTCTTAAGCTCCGTACATCACTTCAATACGAAGAATCAGGCATAAAAGTTTAGCCGGGTGCGTCGCACCCGAGCCTGATTCTAAAAAGTCTTATAAGTCTGCTTATGCGCGCAGTTTTACGTCGATGGCGTCCTGAGGACGCTGAGTGCGATGGCTTTCATTTTGCTGACGGTCTGCAACATCCATGACTTCCTGGTTATTAACCAGTTCGCCCAGGGTGATGTTGTTCAAGAAACCGGTCAGACGGTCACTAAGATCGCGCCACAGCGCGTGAGTCAGGCACTTATCGCCGCCCTGGCAGCCGCCTTTGCCCTGGCAGCGGGTCGCGTCAACGGATTCATCAACAGCGCTGATGACTTCGCCTACGGCAATGCTTCCTGCATCTTTTCCTAACAGATAACCGCCGCCAGGACCGCGTACGCTGGCAACCAGGCCATTTTTACGCAGACGGGAGAACAACTGCTCCAGATAGGAGAGTGAAATACCCTGACGTTCGGAGATATCAGCCAACGGAACCGGACCCGATTCGGAGTTCAACGCAACGTCGAGCATTGCGGTCACAGCGTAGCGTCCTTTTGATGTCAGTCTCATGTCTTACTTAACCTCAAATAGCCCCTCGAGCCGGGGGTTTTTAAAAATGTGATTGTCCACATAGCAGGCGGCAAGTCTGACATTCCTGAGTAAAATGGTCAACTATTTAACCTAGTAATTTACTCAAGTATTATTTGCTCGATTTTTTGTCGCTTTCGATAGAAGAAAGCATGCCGCGCAGGATGTTAAGTTCCTGACTTTCCGGGCGTGCGCGGGTAAACAGACGACGAATTCTGCTCATCACCTGCCCCGGGTGGTTAGCGCGAATAAAGCCGGTATTGAGCATCACCTGTTCGAGATGACCGTAGAAACGCTCTAAATCATCGACCAGCGGATAAGGCGTTTCTTCCTCTTCTACTGTCTCAGGCTGTTCCTGCGTGGCAAGCCAGGCGATACGCACTTCATAAGCGAGGATCTGCACCGCCATCGCCAGATTCAGCGAGCTGTATTCCGGGTTAGCCTGAATAGCGACGTGGTAATGGCATTTTTGCAGCTCATCATTGGTTAAACCCACGCGTTCACGACCGAACACGATAGCAACCGGCGCGTGTTTGGCTTCGGAGATGCTTTTCAGGCCGCATTCGCGCGGGTCAAGCATAGGCCAGGGCAGCGTACGGGAGCGTGCGCTGGTGCCGACCACCAGGCTGCAACCCGTCAGGGCTTCGTCCAGGGTATCAACGATTTTCGCATCGCCAATCACATCGCTGGCACCGGCCGCGAGGGCGATTGCCTGCGAATCAGGCTTAACCAGGGGATTGACCAGCCACAGATTTGTTAATCCCATCGTTTTCATAGCACGGGCTACGGAGCCCATGTTGCCGGTGTGGGAAGTCTCAACCAGCACAATACGTACGTTATCCAGCATGCTTAATTCACGGCCTTAAAAGAATATCGCGATATCCTATCATAAGCCTGGGACATATTCCGAACGCTCTGCTATACTCCGCCCCGTTTTCCGTTCTTTAACATCCAGTGAGAGAGACCGATGCATCCGATGCTGAACATCGCCGTGCGTGCTGCGCGCAAGGCGGGTAATTTAATTGCCAAAAACTACGAAACCCCAGACGCCGTTGAAGCGAGCCAAAAAGGCAGCAACGATTTTGTGACTAACGTTGATAGAGACGCCGAGCGTCTGATTATCGAAGTTATTCGTAAGTCCTACCCGCAACACACTATCATCGCCGAAGAATCAGGCGAGTTAGCGGGAACAGAGCAGGATGTGCAATGGGTTATCGATCCGCTGGATGGCACTTCAAACTTCATCAAACGTCTGCCGCATTTCTCTGTCTCTATCGCTGTTCGTGTTAAAGGCCGTACCGAAGTCGCCGTGGTATACGACCCAATGCGTAACGAGCTGTTCACCGCCGTTCGCGGCCAGGGCGCACAGCTGAACGGTTACCGTCTGCGCGGCAGCAATGCACGCGACCTGGACGGCACCATTCTGGCTACGGGCTTCCCGTTCAAAGCCAAACAGCACGCAACCTCCTATATGAATATTCTGGGCAAACTGTTCACGCAGTGTGCTGATTTCCGTCGCACCGGTTCCGCTGCTCTCGATCTGGCTTACGTTGCCGCAGGCCGCGTGGACGGTTTCTTCGAGATTGGCCTGAAGCCGTGGGATTTCGCCGCGGGCGAGCTGATTGCTCGTGAATCCGGTAGCCTGGTTTGTGACTTCACCGGTGGCCATAACCACCTGCTGACCGGCAACATCGTTGCGGGGAATCCACGCGTAGTCAAAGCGATGCTGGCGACCATGCGTGAAGAGCTGAGCGAAGCGCTGAAGCGTTAATTTCAGACGATTTAGCGCCCTCACCCTTACCCTCTCCCCCAGGAGAGGGAATATTCTTTCTCTAGTGTCAGAAAAGAGTCGCTTTCTCCCTCGCCCTCAGGGAGAGGGCCGGGGTGAGGGTTGTTTTAAAGCTAGAAAGGCCGTATCCCGCGCATCACCGGTTGAGCACTCAGCCACATCAGCGCCGCCGCAATAATTAAAATCACACTTCCCGCCAGCGCAAGCGTCGCCCAGCCTACCTGCCGCCATAAAACAGGCGCTTTATTGCCGCTTAAACGAACCGCAAAGGTGCGGAAACTGTGCACCAGTACCGCCAGGCCTGAAATGGTTATCGTGGTACCTGCGGCCATTGCCAGCGCGGACAGCATTCCCCAATTAAATACGCCAATCACCTTGCTGAATAACAGCACCATGATCGCACCCGAGCACGGGCGCATGCCCATCGACGCAACGATGGCCGCCCGCGCGCGCCAGTCTTCCCCGGCGGCCAGCTGCTCTTCGCTTGGCAGATGCTGGTGCCCGCAGCCGCAGTTTGCGTCATGGATATGATGGGGCGTAAAGGCGGTGAATCTCTTCGGATTACGCAGCAGCTGGCGAAGTTTAGTAAGCGCCCGCCAACCTAACATGATGCCCAGAACGCCCACCAGCAGATAGCTGCCCTTCTCAAGCCAAAAGCTGCTCATATGCAGCTGGCGAGATGGCAGCTGTAAAATCCCCAGCACCACCACGACCAGCGCAATCGCCACCAGCCCCTGCAATAAAGAAGCGGCGAACGTCAGCTTCAAACTGCTTTTCAGCCGTGAAGGATGGGTCGCAAGCCACGTAGTAATCACGACTTTTCCGTGGCCCGGCCCCAGCGCGTGCAGCACGCCGTAGAAAAAGCTAAACGACAGCAGCGACCAGCCCGCCTGCGCCGGGTTTTCCGCCACCGCGCGCAGCAGGCTGCTCAACTGCTGATTGATGGTTTTTTGCCACGCCGCGCTGTTAATCAGGATCTGCGGCCAGTAAAGCCAGAGGGCATAGCACGCGGCTAAAGATAAAAGTAGAAACAGCGCCAGGGGCCACAGGTGCAGCCAGCGTCGCGTGTGGGGTTTAGCGGAGAAAACTACTGACATTGTACCGTTACCTGTTGGGCAAACTGTTTACCTAGTTCCATATCTTCCGGCGGCGCGTTGGCCTTATCGAGCGACTGCGCGAACGCCAGCGTATCTTCGTTTGGCTGCGGCGTCTTGACCAAGATTTTGCAGCTCTGCGCCAGTTCTTCCGGAAGCTTTGCATCGGCCGGCTGGTCGTAGCTCATATCAACAAAATAGGTCGGGTCAAAGGTGGCGAAGCTGTAGGTTTGCCCTTTCAGCGGCTGCGGGTGCGCAAGCGGCAGAATAAAAGACAGCACCGCCTGATGATTGACGCGCGCAAGGCCATATTCCGTCGGCAGGTTATTAAACTTCACCTTTTCGCCGTTGTGCCAGAACTCGGTAAAGTAGTGCTGACCCAGCACGTTAGCCATCACCTCGGCGGCGAGCTTCTTCCAGACCGGCGAACCGGGCTTTGCGTCACCCGCGTCATACAGCAGGTCCGCTGAAGTGATTTCATCCATCGTCCACGCCATTTTCAAGCCGGTCATCTGCCCGTCCTTCGCCATCACCGTGGTGACTAACGTAATGAAGCTGTGTGGATGGGCCAGCGCAGCGGGTGCCCAAAGCGCCGAGGCGAGTAAGATAATCCCTGTTGTGCTACACGTTTTGCCGCGCATTGTTCCCTCAGGATAAAAATTCTGTGAGCCAGCGAAAATTCCGCGATTAAAAACCATGCCTGTCGCGATCTGCCTCAAAAGCTTTAGCTACTCTTAGCAATATTCAACATAACTGGACTCTGCGGATGATGACACTGCTCTCCCCACCACCATCTGTGCTCTCCAGTCCGCAGCGACGCTGCCACCTGCTTTTAATGCTTTATCTTCCGGGTCAGGCGGTGACGCCGGAGATTGTCGGCAGGGTCAACGGAGTAGACAGCAGCAAAGCCCTGCAAGATATAGCCGACACGGGCATGGAAATCCAGCGTTATCACCGGCTGGCGATGATCACCGAGCCCGACGGCAGCTATCGGATTGAAGGCAAGGCGCTTGACCGCCGATTGTGTTTGCTGCACTGGCTACGACGGGCGCTGCGCCTGTGCCCCACCTTTGTGCAGCACCATTTTACCCCGGCGCTGAAAGACCAGCTGCGCAAGCAGGGCATCACCAAAGCCCTCTACGACGACACCAACCTTCAGGCGTTGGTGAGCCTCTGCGCCCGCCGCCTGCAGCGCCAGTTCGACAGCCGCGACGTGCAGTTTCTCAGCCTCTATTTACAGTATTGCCTGCACCAGCATCAGCTGGGGATAACGCCCGAGTTTAATGACCGACAGCGCGAGTGGACGCGCCTACGCCCGGAATTCATCGCCGCGCAGGAAATCGCCCGCCACTGGACGCGCCGCGTGCACCAGCCCGCCCACGAAGACGAACAGCTGTTTCTTGCGCTGCTTTTCCAGATGCTGCGCACGCCGGATCCGCTGAAGGACAACCACCAGCAGGACTTACGCCTGCGCGCCTCGATCTCTACGATGATTGCCCATTTCCGCAGGCTGGCGGGAATGTCGTTTAGCGACGAACAGGGGCTTGGCGACCAGCTTTACGTCCATCTTGCGCAGGCGCTCGACCGCAGCCTGTTCGATATCGGAATTGATAACAGCCTGCCGGAAGAGATTACCCGCCTCTATCCCAAACTGATGCGCACCACGCGCGAGGCCTTCAGCGAGTTTGAGGCCGATTACGGGGTGCGGTTTTCAGACGAGGAGGTGGGCCTGGTGGCGGTGATTTTTGGCGCATGGCTGATGCAGGAAAACGATCTGCAGGAAAAGCAGGTGCTGCTGCTGACGGGGAATAATCTCGCGCTTGAGCAGCAGATTGAACAGCAGCTGCGCGAGCTGACTCTGCTGCCGCTTAATATCAAACACCTGACGGTGCACAGCTTCCAGAAAGAGGGTGCGCCAAAAGAGGTTGTGCTGGTTATTACGCCCTACTCTACCAGCCTGCCGCTCTACTCGCCGCCGCTGATCCACGCCACGCTGCCGCTGGGTGAGCATATGCAGCAGCGTATTCGTGAAATTTTGGAAACGTGAAATAGTCGGTGTTGGGTGGCGAACGTCGGGTGGCGCTGCGCTTACCCGACCTACGGTTTTGTAGGGTGGATAAGCGCATGTGCCATCCACCGAAATTATCAGGTGACGGCTTGAACCTTCGGCCGAATCACCAGCGCCGGTATCGCCACCAGCGCCATAATCCAGAACACGCCGCCCTGCATGTGCTGATACAGGTAGCCGGAAAACATCGTCATAATGGCGATCCCGCCGCCCATGGCCACCGCCGAATAGACCGCCTGCAGGCGAATCACCTCGTTGCCCTGCCGCGCGGAGATGTAGCGCATGGCCGCAAGGTGGCAAACGGTAAAGCTGCCGCAGTGCAGGATTTGCGCAGCGAGTAGCCACGGCAGATCCGTCGTCCACGCCATCAGGCTCCAGCGCAAAATGCCCGCGACGCCGGAAAGCAGCAGCAGATCCCGTGCGCTCCAGCGGCGGAACAGCCTGTGGCTCAGTGCAAAAATTACGATTTCCGCCACCACGCCAAGCGACCATAAATAGCCGACTACCGAGGCGGAATACCCCGCACCCTGCCAGTAAATCGCGCTGAACCCGTAGTAGGCCGCGTGCGCCCCCTGCAACAGCGACACGCAGGCAAGAAAGCGCCACGAACTCAACACCAGCTTTTTCCACGCCTGCCAGCCCGCGCCCTCATGGTGGCGCGTTTCGCCCTGCGGCATCACCGACGGACGCAGCATCATGCCGATGAGCATGGAAGCCACGCCGATGCTGAGCAGCACCAAAATCGCCTGGTAGCTAAACAGGCTGACCAGCTTGCCGGTCATCGCCGAACCTATCACAAACGCCAGCGATCCCCACAGGCGCACCCGCCCGTAGTCCATGGTGATTTGCTTCTGCCAGGTGCCCGCCAGCGCGTCCGTAAGCGGCACGAGCGGCGAGAAAAAGAGGTTAAACCCGACCATCACCACCAGCAGCCACACGGCGGTTTGTCCGAACCAGAAAGCGGCGGCAAAAAGCAGCGTTAACAGGGCAAGCAGGCGAAGGGCAAAAACGAGACGGGAGGGGTCGGTGACGCGAGGGGCTAACAATAAACTACCGAGAAAACGAGCGATTAAACCGGCACCCAGCAGCAGGCCGATGGTTTCCGGGGGAAGCCCCACGCCTGCGAGCCACACGCTCCAGAAGGGAAGAAAAATCCCGTAGCTAAAGAAGTAGGTAAAATAGCTGAGCGCCAGCCAGCGCGTAGAATGCAAAACCATGATCCCTCCCGTTTTGGAGGCGACAGTGTGGCTGAGCCACGGCTGGCTTGCAAGCAAACATACAGGCTGGAAAGAGGGGCAAAATGGCCGAAATGCCGAGCGGCTCTGCTATTTAAGCTGCTGTTTCTGGCGCGCTTTGTGGATGTGTATTACGTTTAATTTGAACCTCCTCACAAATCGAGCCCGCTATGAACACACTTCGTTATTTCGATTTTGGTCAGTCACGTCCGGTAATGCTGCTGGTCGCGCGAATTGCGCTGGTGCTGCTGTTTATTATTTTTGGTTTCCCGAAAATGACGGGCTTTAGCGGGACGGTGCAGTATATGGCTTCCGTCGGTGCGCCGCTGCCGATGGTGTCCGCCATTATTGCCGTGCTGATGGAGGTCGTCGCCGCGATCCTTATCGTGCTGGGCTTTTACACCCGCCCGCTGGCCATTTTGTTTATCTTTTATACCCTCGGCACGGCGGTGATTGGCCATCACTACTGGAACATGAGCGGCGACGCGGTGATGCCGAACATGATCAACTTCTATAAAAACGTCAGCATCGCCGGGGCTTTCCTGCTGCTGGCGATCGTTGGGCCAGGGAGCCTTTCGCTCGACAAGCGTTAAATTTCAGATATAAAAAAGGCCGCGAAAGCGGCCTTTTTCTTGGGGTATCGCTTACGCGTACACCGGCAGACGGGCACAGATATCGAGCACTTTCTTCTTGGTGCGTTCGATAACCGCTTCGTCGTTGATGTTGTCTAACACATCGCAAATCCAGCCAGCCAGCTCACGGGCGTCCGCTTCGGTGAAGCCGCGACGGGTGATTGCCGGGGTACCCAGACGGATGCCGGAAGTCACAAACGGGCTCTTCGGATCGTTTGGCACGCTGTTTTTGTTAACGGTGATGTTGGCGCGACCCAGAGCGGCGTCAGCTTCTTTTCCGGTGAGGTTTTTATCAACCAGGTCCAGCAGGAACAGGTGGTTGTCGGTACCGCCGGAAACCACTTTGTAACCGCGCTCCAGGCAAACCGCGACCATCGCTTTCGCGTTTTTAGCCACCTGCTGCTGATAGGTTTTAAACTCAGGCTCCATCGCTTCTTTCAGCGCCACCGCTTTACCCGCGATAACGTGCATCAACGGGCCGCCCTGCGCGCCAGGGAAGACCGCTGAGTTCAGCTTTTTATACAGCTCTTCGCTGCCGCCTTTCGCGAGGATCAAACCGCCGCGTGGGCCAGCCAGGGTTTTGTGGGTGGTGGTGGTCACAACGTGCGCGTGTGGAACCGGGTTCGGGTAAACGCCTGCGGCGATAAGGCCCGCTACGTGCGCCATATCCACAAACAGGTAAGCGCCGATCTGGTCTGCGATTTCACGCATTTTTGCCCAGGCAACGACGCCGGAATAGGCGGAGAAGCCGCCGATGATCATCTTCGGCTTGTGTTTTTTGGCCTGTGCTTCCAGGTCCGCATAGTCGATATGACCGGACTCATCGATGCCGTAAGGCACGATGTTATACAGCTTGCCGGAGAAGTTCACCGGGGAGCCGTGGGTCAGGTGGCCGCCGTGCGCCAGGTTCATGCCCAGCACGGTATCGCCTGGCTCCAGCAGCGTGGTGTACACCGCGAAGTTTGCCTGGGAACCGGAGTGCGGCTGCACGTTAGCGTAATCAGCGCCGAACAGCTCTTTCGCACGGTCAATAGCCAACTGTTCTACCACGTCAACGTATTCGCAGCCGCCGTAGTAGCGCTTGCCTGGATAGCCTTCGGCATACTTGTTTGTTAACTGAGAACCCTGCGCCTGCATTACGCGTGGGCTGGTGTAGTTTTCGGAGGCGATCAGTTCAATGTGCTCTTCCTGACGTACTTTTTCTTGCTCCATGGCCTGCCATAACTCGGCATCGTAATCGGCAATGTTCATTTCACGCTTTAACATTCGCTTCTCCTGACTCAGCTAACAGTAAAAATTTGGGCGGCTTTACGGGGCCCGTTTGGGCGACGGGCAACAGTGTAAACCGAATCGGTATTGGGTGATAGGGCTTGACAGAGGTTTTTACGCAAACGATTGGCTAGGCGTGGCGTAAGGGTTTACAGGCAAAAGCTTCAGGCTGTTTTAGAGGATATTTCTTCATCAACAACATGCGTGATTTTCATCTTCTGTGATCCACGTCGACAAGCACAATAAACCATTTACAGGCTGGGTCTATTTTTTATAAGATGCATTCAAAATACCACTTATATAAAAACGCTATACAGGAGCCGCCCATGCTAGATGCACAAACCGTCGCCGTTGTGAAATCCACTATCCCCCTGCTTGCCGCCACCGGCCCTAAACTGACCGCTCATTTCTACGATCGCATGTTCAGCCATAACCCCGAGCTGAAAGAGATTTTCAATATGAGCAACCAGCGCAACGGCGACCAGCGTGAAGCGCTGTTCAACGCCATCTGCGCCTATGCCACCCATATCGAAAACCTTGCGGTGCTGCTGCCTGCGGTAGAAAAAATCGCCCAAAAACACACCAGTTTTCAGATAAAACCCGAGCAGTACGACATCGTTGGCGGCCACCTGCTGGCAACGCTTGACGAGATGTTCAGCCCGGGCCAGGAAGTGCTGGACGCATGGGGTAAGGCGTATGGCGTGCTTGCAGGCGTGTTCATCAATCGCGAAGCGGAAATCTACCAGAGCAATGCGGTGAAAAACGGCGGCTGGGAAGGCACCCGCGCGTTCCGCATCATGGCAAAAGAGCCGCAGAGCGCGCTTATCACCAGCTTTGAATTTGCACCGGTCGACGGTCAGCCGGTCGCCGACTATCTGCCGGGACAGTATCTTGGCGTGTGGCTGAAGCCGGAAGGTTTTCCGCACCAGGAAATTCGCCAGTATTCGCTCACCCGCAGGCCGGACGGCAAAACCTATCGCATAGCCGTGAAGCGCGAAGATCGGGGGCAGGTTTCCAGCTGGCTGCACAATAGCGCCAAAGTGGGCGATGTGGTGCATCTGGCGGCCCCGGCGGGCGATTTCTTTATGGACGTTTCCGCGCAAACGCCGGTCACGCTGATTTCCGCAGGCGTGGGGCAAACGCCGATGCTGGCGATGCTGGACACGCTGGCGAAAAGCGCTCACACGGCCCAGGTCAACTGGTTCCACGCGGCGGAGCACGGCGAGGTGCACGCATTTGCCGACGAGGTTAATCAGTTGGGGCAACAATTGCCGCGCTTCGAACGCCACGTCTGGTACCGCACGCCGAGCGAAAGCTGCCGCGCGCAGGCCAAATTTGATAGCGAAGGCTTGATGGATTTAATGGCGCTGGAGGGCAAAATCAGCGCGCCGGACATGCAGTTCTATCTGTGCGGGCCGGTGAGCTTTATGCGTTTCGCAGCGGAACAGCTGGTGAAGCTGGGCGTGGAGCAGGATCGTATTCATTACGAATGCTTCGGGCCGCATAAGGTGATGTGATTTCAGATGTCGGGTAGCGTTGTGTTTACCCGGCCTACGGGATCATTAGGTTCGGTGAGTAATGTCGGGTGGCGTTGCGCCTACCCGACAGGATAAATCAAATCGCCGCGTCGTCTTCTTCGCCGGTACGGATACGCACCACGCGCGCCACGTCGAAGACGAAGATTTTGCCGTCGCCGATTTTGCCGGTTTGCGCAGTGCGGATGATGGTATCCACGCAGGTATCGACGATATCGTCAGTGACCACGATTTCAATTTTCACCTTCGGCAGGAAGTCGACCATGTACTCTGCGCCACGGTACAGTTCGGTGTGCCCTTTCTGGCGGCCAAAGCCTTTGACCTCGGTCACCGTCATGCCGGTGATGCCCACTTCTGCCAGCGCTTCGCGAACGTCATCAAGCTTGAACGGTTTAATAATCGCATCGATTTTTTTCATGATTTTCTCTGTCTTTCCCGCACTGACTGCGTGCTTAACTTAGCCTATCGTAATCGGTTGCTCACACTACCACAGCCTACTCTTTAAAGTCATTGGCATCGAGTTCATGCCGTGAAAGCAGCTTGTAGAACTCGGTGCGGTTGCGCCCCGCCATACGCGCGGCGTGGGTCACGTTGCCCTTGGTGATTTGCAGCAGCTTGCGCAGGTAGTTTAGCTCGAACTGGTTGCGCGCCTCGACAAAAGTCGGCAGCACGGTGTTTTCGCCTTCCAGCGCCTGTTCCACCAGCGCTTCGCTGATGACCGGCGCGGAGGTGAGCGCCACGCATTGCTCGATAACGTTGACCAGCTGGCGCACGTTGCCCGGCCAGCTTGCCGCCATCAGGCGCTTCATGGCGTCCGTTGAGAAGCTACGCACAAAGGGTTTATGGCGATCCGCCGACTGGCGCAGCAGATGGTTTGCCAGCAGCGGGATATCTTCCGCGCGCTCGTGCAGCGCGGGGATTTTCAGGTTCACCACGTTCAGGCGGTAGAACAGGTCTTCGCGGAATTCGCCGCGCTCCATCGCCTTCGGCAAATCGCGGTGGGTGGCGGAAATAATCCGTACGTTGATATCAAGGTCGCGGTTGCTGCCCAGCGGGCGAACCTTGCGCTCCTGCAGGACGCGCAGCAGCTTAACCTGGAGCGGAATCGGCATATCGCCAATTTCATCCAGAAATAGCGTGCCGCCTTCCGCAGCCTGGAACAGCCCCTCGCGGCTGCTCACCGCGCCGGTAAAGGCGCCGCGCGAGTGGCCGAACAGCTCGGACTCAAGCAGCTGCTCCGGCAGCGCGCCGCAGTTGATGGCGATAAACGCGTTTTTGCTGCGCGGGCTGGCGTTGTGAATGGCCTGCGCCAGAATCTCTTTCCCGGTGCCGCTCTGGCCGTTAATCAGCACGCTGACGTCGGACTGCGCCACCATGCGCGCCTGCTCCAGCAGACGCAGCATATTCGGGCTGCGCGTGACGATGGTGTCACGCCACATGTCGTCGCCCGCCGTTACGGTATGCTCCAGCGCGTTGTCGATGGCCAGATACAGCGCGTCTTTATCCACCGGCTTGGTCAGGAAGCTAAACACGCCCTGCTGCGTGGCGGCGACGGCATCGGGTATTGAGCCGTGGGCGGTGAGAATAATCACCGGCATACCGGGCTGCACCTTCTGGATTTCCGCGAACAGCGCCATGCCGTCCATTTCGTCCATCCGCAGGTCGCTGATCACCAGGTCGATTTTTTCGCGCGCCAGCTGCTTCAGCCCTTCCGCCCCGCTTTCAGCGGTAGAAACCGTGTAGCCTTCGCTTGAGAGGCGCATGCCGAGCAGCTTTAGCAGGCCGGGATCGTCGTCAACAAGCAGTAGTCGGGCCGGTTTTCGCTGCGTCATGGTTTCGCCTCCTGCTGCGGTTTGGTGGTCACGTCGTCGTCGTTATCGCCGTCTGCGGCGTGGCTGTCGGGCACGTAGTTGCTGCCGGGCTTGCGGCTTGAGAGCTGCCGTTCGATATCGGTCAGGTTTTGCAGCTTGCGGGTAGTTAAATCCAGCTGATTGCGCAGGCGCTGCTGCTGCTCGCGTAGGGTATCCAGCTCGCCGTCAGTCGCCTGTTGCAGCTTGCTGTAGCGCGTGCGCTCTTCCGAAAGGTTGAGTAACGACGCCTGCCCGTCGCGCCAGACCTGGAAGAGTGGGCGCACCTGAGCGGGCACCTCGCCGGTCAGGGCATCGAGCCGGGTCATGTATCGGCGGCGTTCGGTCGGGGTGATCTTTGCGTTGGAGAGCAAAATGCCGCGCTTAAAAGTGTCCTGCCAGCTGTCATCCGGCCACTGGCGTGCTTCCGCTCGCGCCTCGGCAGGCGGCAGGCGTTCAGCGCAGTCCATGCCGCGCAGCCAGTAGAGCGGGTTGTTAACCGCATCCTGGCCCTGAATACGCCAGATATCCATGCAGTCGGTTGAGAGATAGTCCGCCAGCTGCTGCTCGGGCTCCTGCGACTGATGCGGCTGCTTGATGGAGCTGGTCACCGCTTTTTGCACACAGCCTGCCAGCAAAAATGGCAGAAGAATTACGCCAACGCGGCGTTGAATAAGAGTCGCTTTCATTGTTATTCATTCTCGGGAAAAACGGGCAATTCGATACGGAAACAGACGTCCGTCGTGACATCCTCAACCAGGCGTAGCTCACCGTGCATTCGGCGAATACAGTCCTGGGCAATGCTCAGCCCAAGGCCACTGCCTTTGACCGCACCTTTACGCTGTAGACTGCCCTGATAAAAAGGCTCAAAGATCATCTCCCGTTCGGTTGCCGGAATGGGTTGGCCGGTGTTGGCCACTTCGATACGTAGCACATCACCCACCTGCGAACTGCGGAGATAAATGGTACCGGATTCACTGCCATAGTGCACCGCATTGGAGTAGAGATTATCCAGCACGCTCATTAACAACATAGGTTCCGCCAGACAGGCCACGGGGCTGAGGTCGCATTCTGTATGCATCATTTTAGCCCGTGCCGGCAAACTGTGAGCGGAGATAACCACCTCAACCAGCGGCGCAATCTCAACTTTTTCCAGCTCGACCTGGCCGTCTGCCAGCTTGCGATTGTAGTCCAGCAGCTGTTCGATGAGCTTTTGCAGGTGGCGACTGCTGCTGTCGAGGATTTCGACAACCTCTTTTTGATCGGCGGTTAGCGGCCCGGCGACCTGATCGGCCAACAGTTCGGTGCCTTCACGCATGCTTGCCAGCGGCGTTTTCAGCTCGTGTGAAATGTGTCTTAAGAATTCGTGGCGCTGAGATTCCAGCCAGGAAAGGCGTTCGCTAAGCCAGACGATACGCTGCCCGACCGAGCGCAGCTCGCGCGGGCCTTTAAACAGCACGGAATCCCCCAGCGAGCGTCCTTCCCCGAGCAGATTGATCATCCGCTCTATGCCTTTTACCGGGCCGATGATCATGCGGGTGAAGATAATCACCAGGCCCAGGCTGAGCAAAAAAAGCACCAGCGCCTGCCAGCCGAAAAACTGGCCGCGCTCGGCGATTTCCTGCTGAAGCTGCTGCCCGCGTGAAAAGACCACGGTGCGCGTCGCCTGTACCATTTCGGCGTTAGCCGCCGCGAAGGCTTCAAGATGAGCAGCCGCCGCCGCATCGGGGCCGCTGTTTTTGCACTGGAGTTCGGCGAGATCGTTTAGAGACTGGCGAAGCGCCTTATAAAGATGATCGTCAGGCAACACGCCCGCGTGGGCGTCGAGCATCTGCGCGTAGCGTTTACGCTGGCCCTGATAAACCTTTGCAAGGGTGGTGTCGTCAAGCACGCAGTACTGACGGTAGCTGCGCTCCATTTCGAGGGCGGCGTTAGTCATTGCCTCGCTGCGGCGTGCGTCGACAAGCGTGGTGCGGTTGGTCTGCGCCGCCTGGGCGCTAAGAGCATTGAGGCTTTGCCACGCCTGCCAGGCAAGCACCAGCAGCGGAACCAGCACCAGCAGAAAGGCCATCATGACGAGCTGGCGAAGGGAACGGGGGAAAAAGTGCCACTGGTTCAATAGCTTCATCTCATTTTTACCTGCGAGATATGATGCTAGCCGGGATCGGGAGGAGTTTAAAGCCTGAGATCCCAGAAATGACAAAGGCAGAGAATATTCTCTGCCTTTGCTTAGGAATTAGGCGGTGCCTTACTCAACGTTTCGCCCTTGGCATGCCAGGTCTCGAAGACTATTGGCAAATGGTGGACGGCAGGCACCTTAAGTGCGTCATTCGATGGTTTATGTAGCGCTTCTCATAAAGAGGGCTGACATAGAAGGTGAATGAGCCACTGGGTATTATTATGCACGATGCGTGCCACATTTACACATAATATTTATCATCATGTTTTTATTATGTTTATTATATGTTTTAGGAAGTGAAGATAAATGTGATTTATGGGCGAATTGTCGCTAATTAGCAACACCATGAAACACCATGAAATAAATGCAATAAAATCATGGCCTTAAATGTCTCCTTTTGGAGACATTCAAAACAAGCGGGTGTCGGGGTTCGGTGACAGGCAAAATTCAGTGTCAGGCTTAAAGTGTATGACGCCCTCACCCCGGCCCTCTCCCCCAGGAGAGGGAGAAAACTGGACCAGCACCCTCTCCCGGCGGGAGAGGGTCAGGGTGAAGGGAAAGGCCGATAATTAACCCAGCTGCTTACGCGCGTTGCGGAAAATACGCATCCACGGGCTGTCTTCGCCCCACTCGGCAGGGTGCCACGAATTGCTGACGGTGCGGAATACGCGCTCCGGGTGCGGCATCATAATGGTGACGCGCCCGCTTTCGTTAGTCACCGCCGTTATGCCGTTCGGCGAGCCGTTCGGGTTAGCCGGGTAGGTTTGCGTCACCTTACCGAAGTTATCGATAAAGCGCAGCGCCACCAGCCCTTTGCTTTCCAGCGCGGCAAGATGCGCGGCATCGCGCACTTCCACATGCCCTTCCCCATGCGATACGGCGATTGGCATATGGGAGCCGACCATGCCCTGCAACAGTAAAGACGGGCTGGAGCTGACCTCCACCAGGCTAAAGCGCGCTTCAAAGCGGTCGGACTGGTTGCGCACGAAGCGCGGCCATAGGTCGCTGCCCGGAATCAGCTCGCGCAGGTTCGACATCATCTGACAGCCGTTACACACGCCCAGCGCAAGGGTTTGCGGGCGGTGGAAGAAGGTTTCAAACTCGTCGCGCACGCGCTCGTTGAACAGGATGGATTTCGCCCAGCCTTCCCCCGCGCCCAGCACGTCCCCGTAGGAGAAGCCGCCGCAGGCCACCAGCGCCTGGAAATCTTCCAGCCCGCGACGCCCGGCCAGCAGATCGCTCATGTGCACGTCGATGGCGTCGAAACCGGCGCGGTGGAAAGCTGCCGCCATTTCAACGTGGGAGTTGACGCCCTGCTCGCGCAGCACGGCAACCTTTGGACGCGCCCCGGTGGCGATAAACGGCGCGGCGATATCTTCTTTTATATCGAAGCTCAGCTTAACGTTCAGGCCAGGGTCGCCGTCGTTTGCTTTCGCTTCATGCTCCTGGTCGGCGCAGTCCGGGTTGTCGCGCAGGCGCTGCATCTGCCAGGTGGTTTCAGCCCACCACATGCGAAGAGTGGAGCGACTTTCGCTGTAAACCGGGTGACCGTCCGCCGAAATAATGAAGCGGTCGCCAGCAACGGCTTTGCCGAGAACGTGTACGCAGTCGGCCAGGCCATGCTGCGCAAGGATTTGCTCAACCGCCGCGCGATCCGCAGCTTTCACCTGGATAACCGCGCCAAGCTCTTCGTTAAACAGCGCGGCCAGACGATCTTTGCCAAGCGCGGCGATATCCACTTCCACGCCGCAGTGGCCGGTAAAGGCCATTTCAGCCAGGGTGACCAGCAGACCACCGTCGGAGCGGTCGTGGTAGGCGAGCAGCTTGCGTTCGGCAACCAGCGCCTGCATGGCGTTATAGAAGCCCTTGAGCTGCTCAACGTTACGCACGTCGGCAGGCTTGTCGCCCAGCTGACGGTAAACCTGCGACAGCGCCGTTGCGCCCAGCGCGTTGTGGCCTGCGCCCAAATCGATAAGCAGCAGGGCGTTATCTTCAGTGCTCAACTGTGGCGTAACGGTGCGACGCACGTCTTCGACGCGGGCAAAAGCGGTAATGACGAGCGACAGCGGAGAGGTCATTTCACGCTGTTCGTGACCTTCCTGCCAGCGGGTTTTCATCGACATGGAGTCTTTGCCCACCGGAATGGTAATGCCCAGCTGCGGGCAAAGCTCTTCGCCCACCGCTTTCACCGCTTCATAAAGACCGGCGTCTTCGCCAGGGTGCCCCGCCGCCGCCATCCAGTTTGCGGAAAGCTTGATGCGCTTGAGCGAGCCAATCTGCGTGGCGGCGATGTTAGTCAGCGCTTCGCCCACCGCGAGGCGTGCGGAAGCGGCGAAGTCGAGCAGCGCAACCGGCGCGCGTTCGCCGATTGACATCGCTTCGCCGTAGTAGCTGTCGAGGCTTGCGGTGGTGACCGCGCAGTTAGCAACCGGGATCTGCCACGGGCCAACCATCTGGTCACGGGCCACCATGCCGGTTACGGTGCGATCGCCGATGGTGATCAGGAAGGTTTTTTCCGCCACGGCCGGTAGATGCAGAACGCGGTTAACCGCGTCGGCAAGGGTAATAGCGCTCTCATCGAGCGCCTCGCCCTTCGCCTTCAGGGTTTCAACGTTGCGTTCCATCTTCGGCGTTTTGCCGAGCAGCACGTCGAGCGGCATGTCGATAGGCTGATTGTCGAAATGGCTGTCGTTGAGCGTCAGGTGTTTGGCTTCGGTGGCTTCACCGATAACGGCATACGGCGCGCGCTCGCGGCGGCACAGCTCGTCGAACAGAGCTACCTGCTCCGGGGCCACCGCCAGCACGTAGCGTTCCTGAGATTCGTTACACCAGACTTCCAGCGGGCTCATGCCCGGCTCGTCGTTGAGGATGTCGCGCAGTTCAAAACGCCCGCCGCGCCCGCCGTCGCTCACCAGCTCCGGCATGGCGTTGGACAGGCCGCCCGCGCCAACGTCGTGAATAAACAGAATCGGGTTGTCTTCGCCCATCTGCCAGCAGCGGTCGATGACCTCCTGACAACGGCGCTCCATTTCCGGGTTGTCGCGCTGGACGGAGGCAAAATCCAGATCCGCGTCAGACTGCCCGGAAGCCATAGAGGACGCCGCGCCGCCGCCCAGGCCGATGTTCATCGACGGGCCGCCCAGCACGATAAGCTTCGCGCCCGGCGGGATTTCGCCTTTCTGTACGTGGTCGGCACGGATGTTACCGATGCCGCCCGCCAGCATAATTGGCTTGTGGTAGCCGCGCAGCTCAACGCCGTTGTGGCTGTTAACCTGCTCTTCATAGGTGCGGAAATAGCCGGTCAGCGCCGGGCGACCAAATTCGTTGTTAAACGCGGCGCCGCCGAGCGGGCCTTCGGTCATGATGTCCAGCGCGGTGACGATGCGGTCCGGCTTGCCAAAATCTTCTTCCCACGGCTGTTCAAAACCCGGAATACGCAGGTTGGAAACCGAGAAGCCGACGAGGCCCGCTTTTGGCTTCGCGCCGCGCCCGGTTGCGCCTTCGTCACGGATTTCGCCACCGGAGCCGGTAGCCGCACCCGGCCAAGGAGAGATCGCGGTTGGGTGGTTGTGGGTTTCGACCTTCATCAGGATATGCGCATCTTCCTGATGGAAATCGTAGCGGCCCGCTTCGCGATCGGCGAAGAAGCGCCCGACCTGCGAGCCTTCCATCACCGCGGCGTTGTCTTTATAGGCAGACAGCACGTGGTCAGGCGTTTGCTCGAAGGTGTTTTTGATCATTTTGAACAGCGACTTCGGGGCTCGTTCGCCGTCAATCACCCAGTCGGCGTTGAAGATTTTATGGCGGCAATGCTCAGAGTTGGCCTGCGCGAACATATAGAGTTCGATGTCGTTCGGGTTGCGGCCAAGCTTCGTGAATGCTTCTTGCAAGTAGTCGATTTCGTCTTCCGCCAGCGCCAGGCCGAGGCGAACGTTTGCCTCCACCAGCGCCGAGCGCCCCAGGCCCAGCAGGTCAACGCTCTGTACCGGAGCGGGTTCGTGATGGGAGAACAGCTTTTCCCCGTCGTTCAGGGAGCCGAACACGCTCTCCATCATGCGATCGTGCAGCAGGGCGTTTACATCCTGCCACTGCGCGTCCGTAAGCGTTGGCGCGCTGACGTAATAAGCAACGCCGCGCTCAAGGCGTTTTACTTTGGCAAGGTCGCAGTTGTGGGCGATATCTGTGGCTTTAGAGGACCAGGGTGAGATGGTGCCGGGACGCGGCGTGACCAGAATCAGGTGGCCGGTCGGGGCGTGGTCAGCAAGGGTTGGGCCATATTTTAGCAACCGTTGCAGTCGTGCGTGCTCATCGTCGTTTAGCGGTGCGTCAAGGTCGGCAAAGTGAACATACTCGGCGTAAATGTCGCTCACCGGCAGGTGGGCGTCTTTAAAACGAGCCAGCAGTTTGTTAATACGAAATGCCGACAGAGCGGGCGAACCACGCAGAATTTCCATCATCAAAGATCTCTCGTCTTCGAAGCGCCAGCGGACGCTTCAGTGGGCGCAAGGGGAAAACGGGCGTCATTATAGAGAATACCGCGTCGTGACGAAACCGTTTGCGTAGAAATAAACGCATTAGTTTTTGCGGGTCAAAAAACGTGCGAAACATCCGAATAAGTTGCGCGCTGGCGTTTTGTTACGCAAAATGCGCCTCATCTTGTGACTGGATCGCCTCTATAAATGACTGTTGTTAGCTAAGATTTCACGCACCGCAGACCATTAACCATTTGAAAAGAGTAAAGATTAATTATCTGCTTATCGGTGCCGTAACCCTGTTGCTGGCAGTGGCGCTTTGGCCCTCCATTCCCTGGTTCGGAAAAGCCGAAAATCGTATCGCCGCCATTCAAGCGCGGGGTGTTCTGCGCGTCAGTACTATTGCCTCACCGCTGACCTACAGCGTGGTAAACGGCAAAGCCTCAGGCCTTGATTACGAAGTCGCCCAGCAGTTCGCCGACTACCTCGGCGTGAAGCTGGAAGTGACCGTGCGCCCGAATATCGACGCGCTGTTTGACGATCTGGACCGCAACGCCGCCGATTTGCTGGCCGCGGGCCTGGTCTATAACAATGAGCGTAGCCAGCATTATCAGGCAGGTCCAACCTACTATTCCGTGTCGCAGCAGATGGTTTACCGCGTGGGCAGCCCGCGCCCAAAGACGCTGGGAGGTGTAAAAGAGAATCAGCTTGTTCTTTCACCCGGAATGGCGGTGTTAAGCGACCTGCAGGCGCTGAAAGAGACAAAGTTCCCCGACCTTTCCTGGGAAATCGACAGCAGGCGCACCAGCAACCAGCTTTTACAGCAGGTGGTTGACGGCACCATCGCCTTTACCATTTCCGACTCCATTGCCATTAGCATTTTCCAGCGCGTTCATCCTCAGCTCGCTGTGGCGCTGGACGTCACCGACGAGCAGCCCGTTACGTGGTTTAGCCTGCGGGACGGCGATGACAGCCTGTCGGCCGCCCTGCTTGATTTCTACAACAAGCTGAGCGGTGACGGCATTCTGGCGCGACTGGAAGAGAAGTATCTTGGCCACGTGGGCGATTTCGATTACGTCGATACCCGCACCTTCCTGAACGCGGTGGATAACGTGCTGCCGGATCTGCAGCCGCTGTTTGAGAAATACGCCACGGATATCGACTGGCGACTGCTTGCCGCTATCTCGTATCAGGAGTCTCACTGGGATAATCAGGCCACCTCCCCTACCGGCGTGCGCGGGCTGATGATGCTGACCAAAAATACCGCCCAAAGCCTGGGCCTGACCGACCGGCTTGATGCCGAGCAGAGCATCAGCGGCGGCAGTCGTTACCTAAAAGACATGATGAGTAAAGTCCCGGAGACGGTACCGGAAGATGAGCGGATCTGGTTTGCCCTCGCGGCCTACAACATGGGCTACGCCCATATGCTGGATGCGCGTCAGCTGACCGCCAAACTGAAGGGGAATCCGGATAGCTGGGCGGAAGTGAAAATGCGCCTGCCGCTGTTAAGCCAGAAGCCTTATTACAGCAAAACCACCTACGGCTATGCGCGCGGCCACGAGGCCTACGCCTACGTTGAGAATATCCGCAAGTATCAGCTGAGTCTGGAAGGGTATCTCGAGGAGAAAGAGAAGCAGGCGGCGCAGGAGGCCAAATTTGCCGAAGGCTATCCGGCTGTGACCCCGGTCGAGCTGGCTACTCCGGCTTACGGGCCATTTCCTTTAGGGCCTTTTTCTCCAGACGGCGGGCACGAAAGAAATCACTCAGCATTGCCGAGCAATCTGCTGCCAATACCCCCTCGGTAACGCCAACCTGGTGATTCATGCCCGGATGGCCGAGCACGTCCATTAGCGAACCAATGGCGCCGGTTTTCGCATCGCGCGCGCCGAAAACCAGCGAGCCAATGCGGCTATGCACCATCGCCCCGGCGCACATAACGCAGGGTTCAAGCGTGACATAAAGAGTGGAGTCCAGCAGGCGGTAGTTTTGCAGGACGAGGCCGCCCTGGCGCAGCGCCATGATTTCCGCATGGGCCGTGGGATCGTGACGGCCTATCGGACGGTTCCAGCCCTCGCCAATCACTTTGTTATCATGCACCAGCACCGCACCAACCGGAACTTCCCCTTCATCCCAGGCACGCTTTGCCAGGCGTAGCGCGTGGCGCATCCAGTATTCATGGGTAAATTCGCTTTCTGACACGGTCAACTCCTGGGGGTATAAGACGCGGCGCATTATACACACCGCTTATCAGATACGAAATGCTACTCAAGCTGCTGAAGCTGCCCCTGCGGCGTAACGCGCCAGCGGTGCTGGCAGAAGTAGAGCAGCGGGTTGTCCTGGTTGCTGTCGCTGTAGCCGCTGTAGAGCTGGAGCGGAGTGCCGATCTGCTGCTCGAGCTGCGCGACTTTTTCGTGACCGAGGCAGCGCATCGTCAGTACCCAACCGCCGTGCGAGCGTTTGATCTGGCTGGCAATGAGCTTCACCTTCGGCAGCCACGGCGTGTCGAAGTAAACCTGCTGCACCAGCGGCTGCGGCGAGCCGGTGATCAGCCAGACGTCGGCATCCGAGCTTGTTAGGTAATCCGTCAGGCGCTGCTGCACCACCGGAAAGGCGGTCACGCGCGAGCGGAACCAGGTGACAAAGTTCATCTCAAGCTGCTTCAAACGCGCTTCGCTGTGCCCGAAGGTTGCGCCCCACAGCAGCAGGCTCATCGGCCAGCGCGCGGCTCGCCCTTTAATCAGCAGCGCGCCACCAATCACCGGCAGAAGCGGAATAACAAGCAGCAGGTTGAGGGGCTGACGGCGCAGCAGGTATTTCAAAAAGCTGCCGAACATATCCTGCTGGTGCAGGGTGCCATCCAAATCGAAAAAAACTACCCGACGCTCGCTCTGGTTTGCCAAACGCGACTCCTTTGTATCGTTGAATTCCATAGGCCCTGTAAGACGCCGTTCGACGCTTACCGATACTACAAAGCCTAACAGATAGATCCTCAACTTTCCGGTAACAATCGCAGGAGGCGGTATGATTGAATATTTAATTCCAGCATCTGGCCGATTGCTGGAATAGAACATTCATGCACAAAGCGAAATTACGTTATTATCTAAGCCTGTGGCTTGTTTCGACCAACGGAGAGGAAATGAATTGTTTATTGCGTATTCGCCAGCGCTATCCAACGCTTGCGCAAAGCGACCGCCGCCTGGCAGACTTTCTGCTGGCGAATCCCGACAACGCACGCCATCTCAGTTCCCAACAGCTCGCGTTGGAGGCTGGCGTCAGCCAGTCAAGCGTGGTGAAATTCTCGCAGAAGCTCGGATTTAAGGGCTTTCCCGCGCTCAAGCTCGCCATCAGCGAGGCGTTAGCCAGCGGCCAGGATCCGCAGTCGATACCGGTTCATAACCAGATTTTGGGCGACGACCCGCTCCGGCTGGTTGGCGAAAAGCTTATTAAAGATAATCTCGCCGCCATGCATGCAAGCCTTGATATCAATAGCGAAGAGAAGCTGCTGGCGAGCGTGGCGATGCTGCGCAATGCCCGCCGCATGCTGATTGTAGGGATCGGCGCATCTGGCCTGGTGGCGAAAAATTTTGCCTGGAAGCTGATGAAAATAGGCGTGAATGCCGTCGCTGAACAGGATATGCACGCCCTGCTGGCAACGGCGCAGGCGCTAGGCCCGGAAGATATCCTGCTCGCTATTTCCTATTCGGGCGAACGCCGCGAAATTAACCTCGCCGCCGACGAAACCCTGCGCACCGGCGCAAAAATCCTCGCCATCACCGGCTTTACGCCAAACGCGCTCCAGCAGCGTGCGACGCTTTGCCTCTACACCATCGCCGAAGACCAGGCAACGCGCAGCGCGGCTATTTCTTCCACCAGCGCCCAGATGATGCTAACGGATTTACTGTTTATGGCCCTGGTGCAGCAGGATCTGGAAAACGCGCCGGAACGTATTCGTCACAGCGAGGCGTTGGTGAAGAAGTTGGTGTGAGGGGCAATTGGGCGTATAATGCCCGCCCTGTTTATGCTGTTACCGAGATTTCCGATGGCGCTGCTTATCACTAAAAAATGTATTAACTGCGATATGTGCGAGCCAGAGTGCCCGAACGAGGCGATCTCTATGGGTGATAGCATCTACGAAATTAATACCGACCGCTGCACGCAGTGCGTTGGCCACTATGAAACGCCGACCTGCCAGAAGGTTTGCCCGATCGTGAATACGATTATCGTCGATCCGGCGCATCAGGAAAGCGAAGAGCAGCTGTGGGATAAGTTCGTCCAGCTGCACCATGCCGATAAAATCTAGCTTTCGATGATCACCGTAGCACAGGCGTAGTGACGTTCGTCCGCCAGCGTAACGTGTACCGAACGCACGCCTAATCGCTCTGCCAGCCGCTCCGCCTCTTCCCAAAAACGCAGCTGCGGCTTGCCCAGTTCATCGTTAAACACTTCAAACTGATTGAAAGCAAGGCCGTTGCGGATGCCCGTACCGAACGCTTTTGCCGCCGCCTCTTTGACCGCAAAACGCTTGGCGAGGAAGCGCACCGGCTGCTGGTGCGCTTCGTACTGCTTCCATTCGTTGGCGCTGAGCACGCGTTTGGCCAGCCTGTCACCCGAGCGGGAAATCACGCTTTCAATACGCTCAATTTCCACGATGTCGGTACCAAGGCCGAGGATTGCCATTAGCGACGGGCTTCCTGCATCAGGCGTTTCATTTCTGCCACGGCTTCTTTCAGGCCGCTCATCACAGCGCGCCCGATAATGGCGTGACCGATGTTCAGTTCGTGCATTTCCGGCAGGCGAGCGATGGCCTGCACGTTATGGTAGGTCAGCCCGTGGCCCGCATTGACCTTAAGGCCCTTGCCAGCGGCGTAGGTTGCGGCTTCGGCAATGCGCGCAAGCTCCCTCGCCTGAGTGGCTTCGTCCTGCGCGTCCGCATAACAGCCGGTGTGGATTTCAATGTACGGCGCGCCAACGGCTACCGCTGCGTCGATCTGCGTGTGGTCGGCATCGATAAACAGGGAAACCAGAATGCCCGCATCGGCGAGGCGCCTGCAGGCGTCGCGCATTTTGTCGAGCTGGCCCGCCACGTCCAGCCCGCCCTCGGTGGTCACTTCCTGACGTTTTTCCGGCACCAGGCAGCAGAAATGAGGTTTCGTTTCGCAGGCAATGCCGATCATCTCTTCGGTCACGGCCATTTCGAGATTCATGCGGGTGTCGAGGGTCTGGCGCAGCACGCGCACGTCGCGATCGGTAATGTGGCGGCGATCTTCTCGCAGGTGAACGGTAATGCCGTCGGCTCCTGCCTGCTCGGCGATAAACGCAGCCTGCACCGGGTCCGGGTATGCCGTACCGCGCGCGTTACGCAAAGTAGCAATGTGATCGATGTTTACGCCTAACAGTAATTCAGCCATGACAGTCCTCGGTTCGCAGAATGATATGCAGAGCAGTGTACACCGCGGACGGAAAGCGTGGCTACGTTAAGGCCGCTATTGCGTGTCGGGAGGGGTTTTGAGTGGCGGTTTTTTCGGCACAAACTGGCGGAACAGTTCGCGGCTTTTGAGCGGCTTGCCGCCGAGGTAGGGTTTGAGCGCCATGCGCGTAAAGCGCTTAGCCGCCCGCAGCGTGGCTACATCCGGAAACTCCCGGCTCGCCAGCGCCTTGAGCTCATGCCCGGTAAAACTGTTGTTGTCGATAACCAGGCTCGCAATGAACCCCTTCTCCTCGCGATAGCGATAGGTCATGGTGTCCGCCACTTCTTCCCCGCTACCCGCACAGTGCAGGAAGTCCACGCCGTAGCCAAGGTGCCCAAGCAGCGCCAGCTCAAAGCGGCGAAGCGCGGGTTCCGGCGTGCCGTTGGTTCCGGCTAAAGCCTGAATACAGTGCAGATAATCGAAGAAAAGCTCGGAAAAGCGGGTTTCCTGCTCGAGAACGCGGGAGACGAGTTCGTTGACGTAAAGACCGCTGTAAAGCGAGATGCCGCTAAGAGGAAGTGCGAGGGAAACGGCTTCGGCGCTGCGCAGCGTTTTGACTTCGCCACGCCCGCCCCAGCGAACCAGCAGGGGGGTGAAAGGCTGTAACGCGCCCTTCAGATTAGAGCGGCGAGAGCGTGCGCCTTTGGCAATAACACGGACTCGCCCGGACTCTTCAGAAAACAGGTCAAGCAGAAGGCTGGTTTCGCTCCAGGGGCGACCATGCAGGACAAAGGCCCGTTGCCAGCCTTCCATGCGGTTAATCGTCTGTATAGCCGAGGCTGCGCAGCGCGCGCTCGTCGTCTGCCCAGCCGGATTTAACCTTCACCCACAGCTCCAGGTGAATTTTGGCTTCGAACATATCTTCCATGTCCTTACGCGCTTCGATACCGATGGTTTTGATTTTGGCCCCTTTGTTGCCAATCACCATTTTCTTCTGGCCTTCACGTTCTACCAGAATCAGGCCGTTGATATCGTAGCCACCGCGCGCGTTCGTCACGAACTGCTCGATTTCCACCGTCACGGAGTACGGCAGCTCAGCGCCCAGGAAACGCATCAGTTTTTCACGGATGATTTCAGAGGCCATAAAGCGCTGGGAGCGGTCGGTGATGTAGTCTTCCGGGAAGTGATGAATCGCTTCCGGCAGGCGCTTGCGCACGATGCTGGCGATGGTATCGACGTTCATGCCGGTTTCAGCAGAGATCGGCACGATATCGAGGAAATTCATTTGGCTGCCGAGGAACTGCAGATGCGGCAGAAGAATGCCTTTGTCCTGCACGTTATCAACTTTGTTAACGGCGAGGATGACCGGCGCCTTGCTGTCGCGCAGTTTGTTGAGCACCATTTCGTCGTCTGCGGTCCACTTCGTGCCTTCAACAACGAAGATAACCAGCTCAACGTCGCCGATGGAGCTGCTGGCAGCCTTGTTCATCAGACGGTTGATGGCGCGCTTTTCTTCCATGTGCAGCCCTGGGGTATCGACGTAAATCGCCTGATATGGCCCTTCGGTGTGGATGCCCATGATGCGGTGACGCGTGGTCTGCGCCTTACGCGAGGTAATGGAAATTTTTTGCCCAAGCAGCTGGTTTAGCAGCGTGGATTTGCCGACGTTCGGGCGACCAACGATGGCCACGAACCCGCAAAATGTTTGTTCTTCGCTCATTCCAGCTCCAGCTTTTTAAGCGCCTGCTCAGCTGCAGCCTGTTCCGCTTTACGGCGGCTTGAACCGGTCCCTACGACCGGCTCAGGCAGGCCACTCACCTGACAGTGAATGGTAAATTCCTGATCGTGCGCTTCGCCGCGAACCTGCACCACCAGATAGGACGGTAGCGGTAAGTGGCGACCCTGCAGATATTCCTGCAGACGCGTTTTCGGATCTTTTTGCTTGTCGCCCGGGCTGATTTCATCAAGACGGCTTTGATACCAGGAGAGGATCAAACGCTCGACGTTCTGAATATCGCTGTCGAGGAACACGCCGCCGATTAAGGCTTCAACGGTATCGGCAAGGATAGATTCACGGCGGAAACCGCCGCTTTTCAGCTCGCCCGGCCCAAGACGCAGGCATTCGCCCAAATCAAATTCACGGGCGATTTCTGCCAGCGTATTGCCACGAACAAGCGTGGCGCGCATGCGGCTCATATCACCTTCGTCTACGCGAGGAAAACGGTGATAAAGCGCGTTGGCAATAACGTAACTAAGAATGGAGTCACCCAGGAACTCCAAACGCTCATTGTGCTTGCTGCTTGCACTGCGATGGGTTAAAGCCTGTTGCAACAGATCCTGATGTACAAAAGTGTAGCCCAGCTTGCGCTGCAGCCTGGTGATTACGATGGGATTCATGCGATACCAAATTAATGAATGCGTCAACTATTCAGCACACGGAACAGACCTGAAATAGGGAAACCAACGCTGTTTCGTGTGCCGTGGCTCCCTTGCGGGAGCCAACCTAAATACGGGGGGATATTCTATACACAACGACCGGGGATGTCGTTACTTGAATGGATTTAATTGATCAATGAATTCCGCCAATACGGCTTAAACGAACGCCGGTTGGCCACTGACCTTCCTGTTTCTCAAAACTCATCCAGATAGCCGTCGCTTTACCCACCAGGTTTTGCTCCGGAACAAAGCCCCAATAACGGCTGTCCGCGCTGTTATCGCGGTTGTCGCCCATCATGAAGTAATGACCCGGCGGAACAATCCAGGTTGCCAGCTGCTGGCCCTGCTGCTGGTAGTACATACCGAGCTGGTCCTGCGCAATGGGCACGGTGAGGATGCGGTGCGTTACGTCACCCAGCGTCTCTTTACGCTCAGACAGGCGAATACCGCCCTCTTTGGTTTGGTTCTGCGGAAGCTGGAAGAAACCGGAAGTCGCTTCGCTACCGTTGCGGCGCGCAAAAGTCTGCACGAAATCGCTCGGCTCGACGTTGCTGTAGGTGATAGGCAACGCGTTATCGCATGCCTGCCCTGAGCTGCAGTTTGGCTGAACGGTAACTTCCTTCGCGACAGGATCGTAGCTTACACGGTCGCCCGGAAGACCCACGGCGCGCTTAATATAATCAAGGCGGGGATCCTGCGGATATTTAAAGACGACAATATCGCCGCGTTTTGGATGGCCGGTTTCAATTAACGTCTTCTGGTAAATAGGATCTTTAATGCCATAGGCATATTTTTCGACCAGAATAAAATCGCCAATTAACAGCGTTGGCATCATTGAACCCGATGGGATCTGGAACGGTTCGTAAATAAACGAACGCACGATCAGAACGATCGCCAGAACCGGGAACACGGATGCGCCAGTTTCCAGCCAGCCCGGTTTCGGGCCAACTTTTTTCAGGGTCTTCGGGTCTAGTGTTTCACCGGTGGCAGCCTGCGCTGCCGCCTGTTTCTCACGACGCTTTGGTGCAAAGATAAACTTATCGATACACCATAAAATGCCCGTCACCAGCGTGGCTATCACGAGGATCAGAGCAAACATGTTCGCCATGCCAACTCCTTAGATTATTTGCCGTCTTTGCCAACGTGCAGAATGGCGAGGAACGCTTCCTGTGGCAGCTCAACGTTACCAACCTGCTTCATGCGTTTCTTACCGTCTTTCTGTTTCTGCAGCAGCTTTTTCTTACGGCTAACGTCGCCGCCATAGCATTTTGCCAGAACGTTTTTACGCAGCTGTTTCACGGTGGAACGTGCGATGATATGTGCGCCGATAGCCGCCTGAATCGCGATATCGAACTGCTGGCGCGGGATCAGCTCCTGCATTTTCTCAACCAGCTGGCGACCACGGAACTGTGAGTTGCCACGGTGGGTGATCAGAGCCAGGGCATCAACGCGATCGCCGTTAATCAACACATCAACGCGCACCATGTCAGAAGCCTGGAAGCGTTTGAAGTTGTAGTCCAGGGAAGCATAGCCGCGGGACGTTGATTTCAGACGGTCAAAGAAGTCGAGAACCACTTCAGCCATCGGGATTTCATAGGTCAGCGCAACCTGGTTACCGTGGTACACCATGTTGGTCTGCACGCCACGCTTCTCGATACACAGCGTGATGACGCTGCCCAGATATTCCTGCGGCATCAGCATGTGACATTCCGCAATCGGCTCGCGCAGCTCGGCAATGTTGTTCAGCGCAGGCAGCTTGGACGGGCTGTCGACGTAGATAACTTCACCGCTGGTGGTTTCTACTTCGTAAACTACCGTTGGCGCGGTGGTGATCAGATCGAGATCGTATTCACGCTCCAGACGCTCCTGAATGATTTCCATATGCAGCAGGCCGAGGAAGCCGCAGCGGAAGCCGAAGCCTAGCGCCGTGGAGCTTTCTGGCTCATAGAACAGGGAGGCGTCGTTGAGACTCAGTTTGCCGAGCGCATCACGGAAGTTTTCATAGTCGTCAGAGCTGACCGGGAACAGACCGGCATAGACCTGCGGCTTCACTTTTTTAAAGCCTGGCAGCGCTTTTTCTGCCGGGTTACGGGCAAGCGTTAATGTATCGCCAACCGGTGCACCAAGAATGTCTTTAATGGCGCAAACCAGCCAACCTACTTCACCGCAGCCCAGCATGTCGCGATCGACACGTTTCGGGGTGAAGATGCCAAGGCGGTCGGCGTTGTAGACCTGACCGGTGCTCATGACTTTGATTTTGTCGCCTTTTCTCATGGTGCCGTTTTTAATACGTACCAGAGAAACAACGCCAAGATAGTTATCGAACCAGGAGTCGATGATCAGCGCCTGTAATGGGGCTTCCGGATCGCCTTCCGGCCCCGGGATATCACGAACCAGTCGTTCAAGGACATCCGTTACGCCAAAGCCGGTTTTTGCCGAGCAGCGAACGGCATCGGTCGCATCAATACCGACGATATCTTCAATTTCCTGGGCTGCGCGCTCAGGATCGGCCGCCGGCAGGTCAATTTTGTTCAGTACGGGTACGACTTCGAGATCCATTTCCATGGCGGTGTAGCAGTTTGCCAGCGTCTGAGCTTCAACGCCCTGCCCGGCATCTACCACCAGCAGCGCGCCTTCGCACGCCGCGAGGGAGCGGGAAACTTCATAGGAGAAGTCAACGTGGCCAGGGGTGTCGATGAAGTTCAGGTGGTAAGTTTCGCCATCGCTTGCTTTGTAATCGAGCGTAACGCTCTGCGCTTTGATGGTGATACCACGTTCACGTTCCAGATCCATGGAATCCAGAACCTGGGCTTCCATCTCACGATCGGAGAGGCCGCCGCAAATCTGGATGATACGGTCAGACAGCGTCGATTTACCGTGGTCGATGTGGGCAATAATAGAAAAGTTACGTATATTCTTCATAGTTAGAGGTTTTTATGCCTTACAAGTGCCTGAGAGCTCGGCGCTTCGCGCTGTACGGAGCATGATGTCAATGGCTGTCTTTTGCCTGAAACGCCGCATTCTACACTACAACCAGAAACCGAGGAAACTGCTCATCCTGCAAGCTTAGCTGAGGGAGAAAATGAGGCGGCGTGAGAATGTAACTTAAGATAACGGCCAGCGGAAATTACTGGCCGTCTGCAGAGGTGATGGTTTCAACACGCAGGGCATCCGGAGGGAGCGCAACGCTCAGGATTACGGGCTGCCAGTCCGCGCGATGGCTGAGCTTAGCGGAGAATCCGCGTGCCAGCAGGAAGCCACCGACGCCGCCTAATACCCCGCCGCAGAACGCTGCAAGATCGGTACCGAACAGGCCTTGAAACAGCGCAGCAATCAGGAACAGGCCCACCAGCGGAGACATATAAACTAGCAGAGCCGAACCCAGCAGACTGCCTTCGGCAATGCCTAGTTCGACTTTCTGCCCTTCCACCAGCGGCTGTGCGCTTGCCACCGACAGGAAATGCTCATTCTGCGGGCCAAGCTTGTTGAGCAGCCTGCTGCCACAGCCGGCACGAGACGCGCAGCTGCTACAGGATGCTTTCACATCGCAACGCAGCAGCGCTTCACCGTTTTCCCACGAGACCACGGTCGCCCATTCTTTGATCATGGAGCCGCCTTAAATTTTATGCTATCCGCGATGCGCTTGGCCGTTTGCGGCGGCAGTTCGCCCACGATGGTGATTTCAGTTTTATCACGCACTTCAGAGCTGACCGTGCGACGACCGGTGCGCAACAGCTGATCGCTACTAACGTTGCCTGCGCGGCTGATGTTTACCGAGAAGCTAAATAAACCGTCGGAATAGAGACGGGATTCAATCGGCACATCAACGGTAGGCAGTGGGCGACGGCTACTTGAAACTTCGCTGAAACCCTGTGGCAGCCAGGCCGGTGCCCAGGCGAAGTTCGCCCTTTCGCTTCCTGGAACGGAAAGCAGCGGCGGCAGGCTTGCTTTGGCAAGGTTCTGCATCATGCCGCTAACCTGATCGTTCACAGAGAAGGAAATAACGCGGAACTGTTCCAGCGTCTCACCGTCGCGATCCAGCAAATCAACGCGCAGCGGCAGCTTGGTATCGGTATCCATCCAGACAATGTAGCTGTAACGAGTCCCGTCACGAGCGACAACGCGAATAACTTCGCAAAGTCTATCGGCAATACGCGTGCGGCCTACGGAGATGAAGTCGTAGTACGGCGTGAGACGTTTGAAATCGGTATAGACGATGGACGGCAAGGAATCGACAATGTAGTCGCCGTTCAGGGTGAACGGTTCCAGCCCAGGCTCAAAGTAGCTGATTTCACTACCGCGCTGGACAACTTCCCGACGTGGGCCATCCATTTGGAGTAATTGCGCGAGTGGTCGGTTATCCAGCCGTGCATGGCGATAGCGTAAGGACTCTATCCCCTGCTTGTTAATGCTGATAAACGCCAGTTCGTAATTGAGTGACTGACTTGCCTGGTTCATCTGCTGCAACAACGCCCCGGACGAAACGGTGTCCGCCGAGGCGTTGGAGGTGAACAACAGGCTGCCTGTCATCAGTGACAGAGCACACCAAAGTTGCTTCATTACTGCGATTGAGTTCCTAAAGTTTGGTTTCCTGGCACTTGCACAGCGGCTTGCTGGGTTTGCGCCTGTTCAAACTGGAGTTGCTCGGCGTGTAAACGACGCTGCAATTCGTAATCCTGCAGCATAGCGTTGATACGACGACGCTGTTCCTGTACCTGCTGTTGGCCGTTGCTGGCCGTGCTGTCCGACGGTACGCCTAAGCTTACCGGGCTGGCTTTGCCCATCATTGGCAGCGTATTAAATACCGGGGTTTCCGGCTGCGCTGCGCTATCTGATTGACCGTTATAGTGCTGCACACCAACGATAACCGCAAGAGATACGCATGCGGCAACGCCCATTTGGGTGAGCTGACTGGCCCACGGACGCACCTTCTGCCAGAACGGCATTTTCTGCCATTGCTGCGGTTGCGGCTGTTGTTCCGGTATAAGTGGCGTGACCTGACGCACTGGCTCATTTTCGATAGCAGCCATAACCTTTGCTGAAATATCGAAATGAAGTATCTCGCTGGTATCTCCGCGCATCGTGTCGCGGATCAGGTGGTAACTCTCCCAGCTTTGCTGCAACGTTTTGTCTTGCGACAAGGTGCTGAGCAGCTCGCTGTCCAGAGTTTCCCCATCCATTAAAGCGGAAAGCTGTTCTTTCTGCATCCTAAATACCCTTCCAGTAACCCGCTATCGTCAACGCCTGATAAGCGGTTGAACTTTATTATCAATAGCTTCCCGCGCGCGGAAAATACGTGATCGCACTGTACCTACCGGGCAATCCATGATGACGGCTATCTCTTCATAGCTCAGACCATCCAACTCCCGCAACGTAATTGCCATGCGTAAATCTTCGGGGAGCGACTCAATAGTACGGAAAACTATTTGTCTCAGTTCTTCAGACAACATTAAGTTCTCAGGGTTCGAAATTTCTTTCAACGCGCCGCCGCTTTCGAAGTTTTCTGCTTCATTTGCATCAACATCACTGGACGGTGGACGCCTACCTTGAGCAACCAGATAATTTTTCGCCGTGTTAACCGCGATGCGGTATAACCACGTGTAAAACGCGCTATCGCCGCGGAACGAATCCAGCGCGCGATAAGCCTTAATAAATGATTCCTGCACCACATCCGGGACATCCCCGGAAGGTACATAGCGGGAAACCAGGCTCGCCACTTTATGCTGATAACGAATTACCAGTAAATTGAATGACTTCTGATCTCCCTTTTGGACCCGTTCGACGAGGACCTGATCCGTTAACTGCTCGCTCATCCGAGGTAAAGTCTCCCCAAACCTAATTTCCACGCGTAATCGTAAAGCCACCCGAACTCTGTAATATGAGCAAGTCAGGGTTGGAGTGCCCTCGCGGAGCAAAGTTCCGTTACGCCTTTGTTTTTCTGTTCTGTTTTGCGAATCATCTCTTCTTAATTATAAGTTCGTCTGCGCAAAACGGTGACGCTCTGTAATTCGAAAAGCAGCCACAGAGTATGGAAGCAGAGTATCGCACGAAAGGCGATTTTTCATCAGTAAATCTGTTACTAACACCCGCACTCGCACAAATTTACATTATCTGACGCCCTAAGTTTCTCGCGACCAGGAAAAGGTTTAGCTGTTTAGTTGATGCAACACATTTGGAAAAAAGCGTGTTGTACGCCACATCGGGTGCTATGCTGGCCCAACCCTTGTTTAGTAAATTAAACATCATGAACACATCTTCCGAACTTGCCTGTGACGTCCTGATCGTTGGTAGCGGAGCTGCCGGTCTCTCTCTCGCTTTGCGACTTGCCCAAAGCTGCAAGGTTATCGTTCTCAGTAAAGGCCCCATTAATGAGGGCTCGACCTTTTACGCGCAGGGCGGCATTGCGGCGGTCTTTGATGAAACGGACAGCATCGACTCGCATGTGGAAGATACGCTAATTGCAGGCGCGGGAATTTGCGAGCGTGATGCGGTGGAGTTTGTAGCCAGCAACGCGCGCCACTGCGTTCAGTGGCTTATCGATCAGGGCGTACTGTTCGATACGGAGATTCAGGCAAACGGGGCCGAGAGCTACCATCTAACGCGTGAAGGCGGCCACAGCCATCGTCGTATCCTCCACGCTGCGGATGCTACCGGCAAAGAAGTCGAAACCACGCTCGTCGGCAAGGCGCTGAGCCACCCAAACATTCGCGTCATTGAACGCAGCAACGCCGTGGATTTAATTGTCTCGGACAAGATTGGCCTGCCGGGCACCCGCCGCGTCGTGGGGGCATGGGTCTGGAACCGCAATCGCGAGAAGGTCGAAACCTGCCGCGCGAAGGCCGTCGTGCTGGCTACGGGCGGCGCCTCAAAGGTTTATCAGTACACCACCAACCCGGATATTTCTTCCGGCGATGGCATTGCCATGGCCTGGCGCGCGGGCTGCCGCGTGGCGAACCTCGAATTTAATCAGTTCCACCCGACCGCCCTTTTCCATCCTCAGGCGCGTAATTTCCTGCTGACCGAAGCTTTGCGTGGCGAAGGCGCGTACCTTAAACGGCCCGACGGCACGCGTTTTATGCCCGATTTTGACGAACGCGGCGAGCTGGCACCGCGCGATATCGTCGCACGCGCAATCGACCATGAAATGAAGCGGCTTGGCGCAGACTGCATGTATCTCGACATCAGCCACAAACCCGAAGAGTTCGTTCGCCACCATTTCCCGACCATCTATGAAAAATTAATGGGGCTGGGGATAGATCTGACCAAAGAACCCGTACCCATCGTGCCGGCGGCGCACTATACCTGCGGCGGCGTGATGGTTGACGAAAACGGCCGCACCGACGTTGACGGACTTTATGCCATTGGTGAAGTGACCTATACCGGCCTGCACGGCGCGAACCGTATGGCCTCAAACTCTCTGCTTGAGTGCCTGGTTTACGGCTGGTCTGCCGCAGAAGATATTATCAAGCGCATGCCGTTTGCCCGCGAAACGAAATCTCTGCCCGACTGGGACGACAGCCGCGTGGACAATCCGGATGAACAGGTGGTGATTCAGCACAATTGGCACGAACTGCGCCTGTTTATGTGGGATTACGTGGGGATAGTGCGAACGACGCGCCGCCTTGAGCGGGCGCTGCGCCGCATCACCATGCTGCAGCAGGAAATCGATGAGTATTACGCGAACTTCCGCGTGTCCAACAATCTGCTTGAGCTGCGCAACCTGGTACAGGTGGCGGAACTCATCGTTCGCTGCGCGATGATGCGTAAAGAAAGTCGCGGGCTGCATTATACGCTCGACTATCCGGAACTTGCGGAGCACTCGGGGCCGAGCATTCTTTCGCCGCTTTACATAAACAAGTAGAAGTCCTGGGTCAGACCGCAGTAACCCTCAGACCAGTTTTGGTCTGGCCCGCGTATAACAAGCCGTTCGGTAAAGTACTCACCGTCGGTTGGCGAGAGCGCCAGCATCACGCGGTGCGGTAAACGAGTTTCGTTGTCCGCCACGTCCGTGCGATAGCGTACAAACCACCCCTGCGTTTTTGCTAAGTCCATAAAGGCGGTGCCTGAAGTTTCCGGCATGATCACGCAGAAAAAACCGTCTTCCGTTATCATCTGAGCAGCGCTGTTCAGTAACGCGCTGTGATCCAACGTAGTTGTGTAGCGAGCCTGCGCGCGTTCCGGAGATGCGCATTCGCTACCCTGCTGGAAGAAAGGTGGGTTGCTGACGATCAGCGAATAGCGCTGGGTCGCCTGCTGCGCCCATTCTCGAATATCAGCACAATGGACGTTTATACGCGACGCCCAACGGCAAGCGCTGGCGTTTTCTGCGGCCTGTTCTGCGGCGATAGGATCGAGTTCAACGGCGTCGATGGTGACATCGTCAGGAGTGCGTTGCGCAAGCATCAAGGCTACCAGACCGCTGCCGGTGCCGATATCCAACACGCTTTTGACGTTAGCCACCGGCACCCAGGCACCAAGTAAAGTACCGTCGGTACCCACTTTCATGGCACAGCGATCGTGTGCGATAAAAAACTGTTTAAATGTGAATCCGTCACGACGCAAATGCGCTTTCTGCCTGGACATCTTATTAACCCTGTAAAGAAACCGCAGTAGCATAAGTGAAACTCGATGCCAGGAAAAGCATCACTTAGATACACTAACAGATGAAGATCGCAGCCATAACGTCTATAATCGGCGCCCCACATAGAGGTAGACCATGACTGTAAGCACTTTTTCCGAACTCGAACTAGACGAAAGCCTTTTGGACGCGCTCCAGGATAAGGGCTTTACTCGCCCGACAGCTATTCAGGCTGCCGCCATTCCTCCTGCGCTTGAAGGGCGTGATGTTCTTGGCTCTGCGCCAACGGGTACCGGTAAAACCGCAGCCTATTTGCTGCCAGTGTTACAGCATCTGATCGACTTCCCACGCAAGAAATCCGGCCCGCCGCGCATTTTGATCGTTACGCCAACCCGTGAGCTGGCAATGCAGGTAGCCGATCACGCTCGTGAACTGGCAAAGCATACGCATCTTGATATCGCTACCATCACCGGCGGCGTGGCGTATATGAACCATGCTGAAGTTTTCAGCGAAAACCAGGACATCGTTGTCGCAACAACGGGCCGTCTGCTGCAGTACATCAAAGAAGAAAACTTTGACTGCCGTGCGGTAGAAACGCTGATCCTGGACGAAGCCGACCGCATGCTGGATTTGGGTTTTGCGCAGGATATCGAAACCATCGCGGCTGAAACCCGCTGGCGTAAACAGACTATGCTTTTCTCCGCGACGCTTGAAGGCGATGCGATTAAGAGTTTTGCCGAGCGCCTGCTGGAAGATCCGGTTGAGGTTTCTGCAACGCCGTCCACCCGCGAACGCAAGAAAATCCACCAGTGGTATTACCGTGCCGATGACGTGGTGCATAAAACCAAGCTTCTGGTAAATCTGCTCCAGCAGCCGGATGCAACTCGCTCCATCGTGTTTGTCCGCAAGCGCGAGCGTGTGCATGAATTGGTTGCCTGGCTGCGCGAAGCTGGCATCAATACCTGCTATCTCGAAGGCGAGATGGTGCAGATGAAACGTACCGAAGCCATCAAACGCCTGACCGATGGCCGCGTTAACGTGCTTATCGCCACCGACGTTGCCGCACGCGGAATCGATATTCCGGACGTAAGTCACGTGTTTAACTTCGATATGCCACGCACTGCGGACACCTACCTGCACCGTATCGGTCGTACCGGACGCGCTGGCCTGAAAGGCACGGCGATCTCGCTGGTTGAAGCGCACGATCACCTGCTGCTGGGTAAAATCACGCGCTACATGAAAGAGCCGTTGAAATCACGGGTCATCGACGAGTTGCGCCCTACGACTCGCGCGCCAAGTGAAAAACTCACCGGCAAGCCGTCCAAGAAAGTGCTCGCGAAACGCGAAGAGAAGAAGAAAGACGAGAAAGAAAAGCCGCGCGTTAAGGTGCGTCATCGCGATAAGAAGAATGTCGGTAAACGCCGTAAACCAAGCGCTGCCAAATCTGAATCTGCAGAATAATTCAGTAACGAAACAAAAAACCGCCTTAAATGAGGCAGTTTTTTTATTGCTTGAGCATGCTTTTCAGCCCTTTTATCCGAATTATCGTGCTTAATGCGTAAAAAAGCCGACTCATCGCTGAGTCGGCTTTTGCATTCTTAAGGTTATTACAGGCTTTCGGTGAAAGTACGAGTAATAACGTCGCGCTGCTGTTCTGGCGTCAGCGAGTTGAAACGCACGGCATAGCCAGAAACGCGGATAGTCAGCTGAGGATACTTTTCCGGGTGCTTAACCGCATCTTCCAGAGTTTCACGGCGCAGAACGTTTACGTTCAGGTGCTGACCGCCTTCCACACGAACTTCCGGCTTCACTTCCATCGGAATTTCGCGGTATTCGAACTGACCCAGCTTGCTGACTTCTACAACTTCGTCTTCCGCAAAGCCAGCTTTAGCACATACGCAGCGTGCTTCGCCTTTATCGCTGTCGAGCAGCCAGAAGGAGTTCAGAAGTTCGTCGTTTGCTGCTTTTGTAATCTGGATACCAGTAATCATTTTATTTCTCCCTATGGGCTAATTTTTGCTGATTCTTTTGGGCCACATGCTGGCTCATTGGTAAAACCTTTGTTGCGCTGATGATCTATATACCAGTCTCACTGGGTGAGAACCTTGATTTAAATCAATTAAAACCATGTAGTAATTGTGGGCATGATATCATTTATTTGTTTTACATCAACTTAGCTGGACACGACAAAATTAAAAAGTTTGTAAATTTTCAACTTTTTTTGTGGCTCGTCGCGTTCAACGGGCGGTGGATTTTGTTATGGAGTAAGAAGAAGTTAAGCTATCGCCATGACTAATCGCAGGAGAGCGAGATGACCACCCCACTTACATGGCACGATGTGCTGGCCGAAGAAAAACAGCAGCCTTATTTCATTAATACGCTCAGCACGGTAGCTTCTGAACGCGCGGCAGGCGTCACGGTGTATCCTCCGCAAAAAGATGTTTTCAATGCCTTTCGCTTTACGGAACTGGGGGATGTGAAAGTGGTTATCCTGGGGCAAGACCCATACCACGGGCCAGGACAGGCGCATGGCCTTGCATTTTCAGTGCTGCCGGGCGTTGCCGTCCCGCCTTCCCTCGGCAATATGTACAAAGAACTACAAAGCAACTTCCCGGACTTTGTACGGCCTAATCATGGCTACCTGGAAAGCTGGGCGCATCAGGGCGTGATGTTGCTGAATACGGTGCTGACGGTTGAGGCTGGCAAAGCGCATTCCCACGCTCGCCTCGGCTGGGAGACATTTACCGATAAGGTCATCGCTCTTATTAACGAGCATTGTGAGGGCGTAGTTTTTCTCCTGTGGGGATCTCACGCGCAGAAGAAAGGCAGCATTATCGATCGTAAGCGCCACCACGTTTTGCAGGCACCACATCCGTCGCCGCTTTCCGCACACCGTGGGTTCCTGGGCTGTGGGCATTTCGCAAAAACTAATGACTATTTGATTAATCGTGGCCTGCCACCGATCGACTGGACGCCCAAACTTCCTGAGCAACAGGCATAAAAAAAGCCAGCTTTCGCTGGCTTAGTGGCGGAAGGAACAAAATGCTCTTCCGCCCTATATTACCTGCAATTCACTCAGGCTTTATTCTGACGCCACCATTCGGCAAGCAGCACGCCTGTTGCCACAGACACGTTAAGACTTTCAACGTTACCGGTACCGTCAATGGCGACGCTCATGTCCGCGTTATCGAAGGTTGCTTCGGAAACGCCTTCGCGTTCCTGCCCCAGCACCAGCACCATTTTCTTCGGCAGCTCGGCTTTGAACAGCGGAGTGCCTTTGTGGCTGGATGTGGTGACAATGGCGTAACCGGCCTTGCGGAAAGATTCCAGACCATCGATGAACGTGTCACCGCTGATAGCCTGCACGTGTTCCGCACCGCCTTCTGCAGTACGCACCGCCGCGCCAGATTCCAGCAGTGAAGCATCCTGCACCAGCAGGCCTTTCACGCCGAAATGCGCACAGCTACGCATGATGCCGCCGAGGTTGTGTGGGTTACCCACGTCTTCCAGCGCCAGGACACAGTCGTCCTCGCCTGCTTTTGACAGCCAGCTCTGCACGCTGATACCGCTGCGCTTCTTAATGAGGAAGCACACACCGCCGTGGTGTTCCGTCCCCGATGCTTTGGTCAGCTCCGCGTCGTCTACCACATGGTAGGCTTTGCGGTTTGCCGCCATCCAACGCAGCGCTTCTTTAAAGCGTGGCGTAACGCTCTGGATAAACCAGGCGCGCACGATGCAGTCCGGACGGCTCTGGAACAGAGCCTGACAGGCGTTTTCACCGTAAACACGAGTTTCTTCCGCACGCTGGCGGCGAATAGTTTCCGGGTCTACAAAGCTTTTACCGCTGATGCCGCCATGATCTGGCGTGGTTGATTCTTCAACACGTGGTGCACGGGAAACCGTACGCCATGGCGAATCACCGCGGTCTTCACGATCGTCACTACGACTCCGCTCGCGCCCGGCACCAGGTTTATCATCGCGACGTGGGCGACGTCCGCCCTCTGCGCGTGACGGAGCTGCCGCACGCCCACCACCTTTACCAGTACGCGGGTTTTGGCTGCGTTTTTCGCTGTCATCGTCACCGCGGACATACATCACTTTGACCTTGCCGCTTTTACCTTTTAAATCGTCGTTCATTCTTCTCTCCACCTGGCTGAGCGCGTGGCGCGCAGATTACCCGATGTGGCACCGCTTAGCCATTAACTTTGGTCAAAAGCTAATAACTATTGTATCCATCGAATAAATCGCTTTGTTGACACCAAATTAATCACCGATACTATTTAACATCTTAGAAACATTATCGGTTATTCACGCCGATCTCCTGACAATTACCCTTTAGAGGTTAGTTATGAATACCGTTTGTGCCGCCTGTCAGGCGATTAATCGCATCCCGGAAGACCGCATTGACGATGTGGCAAAATGCGGACGCTGTGGCCATGAGCTGTTTGACGGTGAAGTCATCAATGCCACCAGCGCAACGTTCGATCAGCTGTTAAAAGACGATTTGCCGGTTGTGATCGATTTTTGGGCCCCGTGGTGCGGGCCGTGCGTTAACTTCGCCCCAATTTATGAAGACGTTGCCGAAGAGCGTAGTGGTAAAGTACGCTTCATCAAGGTCAATACCGAAGCGGAACCCGAGCTGAGCGCGCGCTTCCGAATCCGCAGCATTCCAACCATTATGATCTTCAAGAAAGGCGAGATGGTGGATATGTTAAACGGCGCAATGCCTAAGGCTCCGTTCGACGGCTGGCTTAACGAAAATATCTGATCTACGTCGGGGCACGATTCTTGTGTCCCGCTTTGCTATCTACGTTAGAATAGCGTTTTTGCTCCCGTATCCCTGATGACCGAAAACGCTGTTCTTCGTCTTCGCGCTGAACGTCTGGCGCGCGCTACTCGCCCGTTTCTTGCCCGTGGTAACCGCATTCGCCGTTGCCAACGCTGCCTTTTGCCGCTTAAACAGTGTCTTTGCGCGACTTTGCAGCCGCAGCCGGCCCGCAGCCGCTTTTGCCTGGTGATGTTTGATACCGAGCCGATGAAGCCCAGTAATACGGGCCGCCTGATAGCCGATATTCTGCCGGATACCGCTGCGTTCCAGTGGTCACGCACCGAACCGCCGCAGGCGATGCTCGAACTCGTTGCAAATCCTGACTATCAGCCAATGGTTGTATTCCCTGCGTCCTATGCCGATCCGGGCAGAGTCATACTCACGGCACCGCCTCTGACGGGCAAGCCGCCACTGTTTATTATGCTTGATGGCACCTGGACCGAAGCCCGTAAAATGTTCCGCAAAAGCCCGTGGCTTGATGCACTGCCGGTTATCTCAGTCGATTTAAGCATCTCATCGGCCTACCGCCTGCGGATCGCCAGCGTAGACGGTCAGTATTGCACCGCAGAAGTCGCCGCCGCGCTGCTTGAACAGGCGGGCGATACGGCCGCCGCAACCGGCTTAACCAATCACTTCACCTTATTCCGCGAGCGTTATCTGGCGGGTAAACCCCATCATCAGGGCAGCGTCACAGCAGCAGAGCCGGAAAGCGTTTAAACTCAGGTTGATATGTCTCAGGGGAGAGAGCAATGAGTCAACGTGGGCTGGAGGCGCTGCTGCGTCCCAAATCGATAGCCGTGATCGGTGCGTCAGCAAAAACTGACCGCGCAGGCTTTTTAATGATGCGAAATTTGCTGGCTGGGGGGTTTAACGGCCCGGTGATGCCGGTTACGCCGAGCCACCAGGCGGTGTGTGGCGTGCTCGCCTGGCCTGATATTCCCAGCCTCCCTTTCCCGCCTGACCTCGCGATTATTTGCACGCATTCCAAACGCAATCTAGAACTATTGCAGGCCCTTGGTGAAAAAGGATGCAAGGCGTGCATTATTCTCTCCGCTTCGCCAGAGCAGCTTCCTGAACTCCTGGCCTGTGCGACCCGCTGGCAAATTCGTTTGCTCGGTCCTAACAGTCTGGGCCTGCTTGCCCCGTGGCAGGGCCTGAACGCCAGCTTTTCCCCCGTCCCGATTCAGAAAGGCAAACTGGCGTTTATTTCCCAGTCTGCCGCGGTTTCCAATACGATTCTCGACTGGGCCCAGCAGCGTGAAATGGGCTTTTCGTGGTTTATCGCGCTGGGCGATAGCCTGGATATCGACGTCGACGAACTGCTGGATTACCTGGCTCGCGATACTAAAACCAGCGCCATTCTGCTTTATCTTGAACATCTGAGCGATGCTCGCCGCTTTGTTTCCGCAGCGCGAAGCGCCTCACGCAACAAACCTATACTGGTGATAAAAAGCGGCCGCAGCGCAAAAGCCCAAGCATTGCTAAAAACGCATACCGGGTTGGATTCAGCCTGGGACGCGGCAATCCAGCGCGCGGGGCTTCTGCGTGTACAGGACACGCACGAGCTTTTTTCGGCCGTCGAAACCCTGAGCCACATGCGCCCACTGCGCGGTGAAAGACTGATGATAGTCAGCAACGGCGCGGCTCCTGCCGCTCTCGCCCTTGATGAGCTGTGGCTGCGGAACGGCAAGCTGGCGTCACTCGGCGAGGAAATGCTGGCGAAGTTACAGGCCGCGCTGCCCACTAGCGTAGAAAGCGGAAACCCGCTGGATCTACGGGATGACGCTACGCCCGATCGCTATCTGCGGGCACTTGAAGTGCTGTTGGATAGTCAGGATTTCGATGCGCTGATGATTATTCACGCCCCGAGCGCGGCGGCTCCAGGTACCCAAAGCGCGGCGGCGCTCATCGAGTTATTACGTCGCCATCCGCGCGGCAAATACATCACATTAATTACCAACTGGTGCGGTGAATTTTCCTCACAAGAGGCGCGGCGGCTGTTTAGCGATGCGGGGATCCCCACGTATCGAACGCCGGAAGGCACCGTCACGGCCTTTATGCACATGGTCGAATATCGTCGAAACCAGAAGCAGCTGCGGGAAACGCCCGCTCTGCCAGCTAATCTGGCGGCCAACGCCAGCGATGCGCATCAGCTTATACAGCAAGCACTGCTGGAGGGCGCAACTTCGCTGGATACCCATGAAGTGCGCCCTATTCTGCAAGCCTATGGTCTGAATACGCTGCCTACGTGGATCGCCAGCGACAGCGCGGAAGCCGTGCATATCGCCGAGCAGATCGGTTACCCGGTGGCGCTGAAACTGCGCTCACCGGATATTCCGCATAAGTCAGAAGTCCAGGGCGTTATGCTCTACCTGCGTACGGCTTCCGAAGTCCAGCAGGCCGCTGACGCCATCATCGACCGAGTGAAAATGGCATGGCCGCAGGCGCGTATCCACGGGCTGCTGGTTCAGAGTATGGCAAATCGCGCAGGCGCTCAGGAGCTGCGTGTCGTCGTCGAACAGGATCCCGTGTTTGGGCCGCTGATTATGCTTGGCGAAGGGGGAATTGAGTGGCGGCCAGACCAGCAGGCCGTGGTTGCCCTACCGCCTCTCAACATGAATCTGGCCCGCTATCTGGTTATTCAGGCAATAAAGAGCGGGAAAATTCGTGGCCGCAGCGCCCTACGCCCTCTCGACATACCCGGCATAAGCCAGATTCTGGTTCAGGTTTCCAACCTCATTGTTGATTGCCCTGAGATCCGCCGCCTGGATATCCACCCTTTGCTGGCATCAGGCAGCGAATTTACCCTGCTCGATGTTACGCTGCAGCTGGCTCCTTTCGAAGGAGATCCCGACGCACGCCTGGCTGTACGCCCTTATCCACACCAGTTGGAAGAGAACGTGGTTCTCAAAAATGGCGAACAGTGTCTGTTTCGCCCGATCCTTCCTGAGGATGAACCAAAGCTACAGGAGTTCATTGGCAGAGTGACGAAAGAAGATCTTTATTATCGGTATTTCAGTGAGATCAATGAATTTACCCACGATGATTTAGCCAATATGACCCAGATCGACTACGATCGGGAAATGGCCTTTGTTGCCGTTCGCAAGCTGAATGACCGTGATGAGATCCTCGGCGTGACCCGTGCGATTTCCGATCCCGATAATATCGACGCCGAGTTTGCGGTACTTGTACGATCCGATTTAAAAGGCCTGGGGCTTGGCCGTCGGCTGCTGGAAAAGCTGATTGCTTATACTGGCGAGCACGGCCTGCAAAGGCTTAACGGCATCACCATGCCGAATAACCAGGGCATGGTTACCCTGGCCCGAAAACTAGGGTTTGAGGTCGACATACAGCTTGAAGATGGTATCGTAAGCCTGACTTTACCCTTGGTGAAATGCACGGATTCGTGAGTAAGGCACTGGAAAACTTAATCACTTTGCCAGGCAGTAGTGGTATTATCAGCAAGTTCTGACGTCTGGATTTTGCAGAAGGCCATCCAATGAATAGAGAAGATACGCACTGTGATGTTGTCTAAATTTAAACGTAACAAACATCAACAACACCTTGCCCAGTTACCAAAGCTTTCTCAGTCAGTTGATGATGTAGAAACCCTTTTCTCCCCTGCGGATTTCCGCGAAGCCTTGCTGCAAAAAATTGCCAGCGCAACGCGCCGCGTCTGTATCGTCGCGCTGTATCTGGAGCAGGACGACGGCGGCAACGGTATTCTCTCAGCGCTCTATGAAGCCAAGCAAAAGCGTCCAGAAATTGAAGCAACGATTCTGGTCGACTGGCACCGAGCGCAGCGTGGCCGTATTGGCGTAGCCGCAACGAATACCAACGCCGACTGGTATCACCGTCTTTCTGAACAGTTCCCCGACGTCGATATTCCCGTTTATGGTGTACCGGTGAATACCCGTGAAGCGCTCGGCGTGCTGCATTTTAAGGGCTTCATCATCGATGATTCCGTCGTTTATAGCGGTGCAAGCCTGAACGATGTCTATCTCCATCAGCATGACAAATATCGCTATGACCGCTATCAGGTTATCCGTAACCCGCAGCTTGCAGATGTCATGTATGACTGGGTTAATCAACATTTGGTTCGTGGCCGAGCCGTTCATCGCCTTGATACTCTGCATCGCCCTAAAAGCCCGGAAATCAAAAACGATATTCGCCTGTTCCGCCAGGAACTGCGCGATGCAACGTTCCACTTCCAGGGGACGGCCGATAACGAACAGCTCTCCGTCACGCCGCTGGTTGGCCTAGGCAAATCGAGCCTGCTGAATAAAACCATCTTCCATCTGATGCCCTGTACGGAACATAAGCTGGTTATCTGCACGCCTTATTTCAACCTACCTGCAATGCTGGTGCGCAATATCATCCAGCTGCTGCGGGACGGCAAACAGGTTGAAATTATCGTCGGCGACAAAACAGCTAATGATTTCTACATTCCGGAAGACCAGCCGTTCAAAATTATCGGCGCGCTGCCCTACCTTTACGAAATCAACCTTCGCCGCTTCCTGAGCCGCCTGCAATACTACGTAAACAGCGGTCAGCTGATAGTGCGTCTTTGGAAGGACGAAGATAATAGCTATCACCTGAAAGGCATGTGGGTTGACGATGAATGGATGTTGCTGACCGGGAACAATCTGAACCCGCGCGCATGGCGTCTGGACCTGGAGAACGCCATCCTTATCCACGACCCGAAGCAAGAGCTTGCGCCGCTTCGTCTGCGTGAACTTGAGCTGATCCGAACGCATACCACCGTCGTGCAGCACTATCGCGATCTGCAAAGTATTGCAGAGTACCCGGTGAAGGTTCGTAAGCTGATTCGCCGCCTGCGACGTATCCGAATCGATCGCTTGATAAGTCGAATTTTATAATTCATCTATAATTTAGGCCCTGCTTTGCAGGGCTTTTTTGTATATGGAGTCCAGAGATGCTTCGACTAATGTTACCTGCTGTCTTCCTGCTAAGCGGCTGCAGCCATATGGCTCAAGACCAGTGGCACGGGCAGGACAAAGCCCAACACTTTATGGCTTCGGCAATTTTGGCGGCGGCGGGAAATGAATACGGCCAGCGCCAGGGCTGGAGCAATTCGCGCAGTGCAAACTTCGGGCTGCTGTTTTCCGTCGGCCTGGGAGCATCGAAAGAGCTGTGGGACAGTCGCCCTACAGGCAGCGGCTGGAGCTGGAAGGATTTTACCTGGGATCTAGCCGGTGCAGCCACCGGCTATACTATCTGGCAGCTAGCTGAGCGCTAGAGTTTTATCCCTTTGCCTTTACGGTGCAGCATCAGCGACACTAAAAACGCTATTGCACCCATCCCTGAGACGTACCAGAAAAATGCCGTTTCAAGCCCGATTGATTTAAGTGAGAGCGCGACATATTCCGCCGAGCCGCCGAATAACGCGTTGGCTACGGCGTAAGATAAGCCAACCCCCAGGGCACGTACTTCCGGTGGGAACATTTCCGCTTTCAGGATCCCGCTGATCGACGTATAGAAACTGACGATCAGCATCGCAAGCATCACCAGACCAAACGCCGCATAAGGTGAGCTAACATTCTGAAGCGCGGTAAGAATCGGAACAGTCATCACCGCTGCCAGCGCGCCAAAGCAGAGCATGGAATTTCGGCGACCGATTTTGTCTGACAGTGCACCAAAAAGCGGCTGGACCAGCATAAAAATAAACAGAGCGAAGGTCATTAACGCGCTGGCGACATTGGCATGCATACCGGCGGTATTCACCAGATACTTCTGCATATAGGTGGTAAAGGTATAGAAGCTTAATGACCCCCCAGCGGTGAAGCCAAGCACCATAATAAAGGCGCGGCGATTCTTCCACAGCCCACCTAGCGTACCGGCATCTTGATGTTCGCGAGTCGACTTATCCGAAGTCTCATCCAACGAGCGACGCAAATAAAGTGCAACCACAGCTAATACGGCTCCGATAGCAAATGGGATTCGCCATCCCCAACCGCGCAAATCTTCATCGCTAAGAACTTGTTGTAACGCTACAACGACCAATAGCGCCAACAGCTGCCCGCCGATAAGCGTTACGTACTGAAAGGACGCATAAAAACCCTTACGACCTTCAACGGCCACTTCACTCATATAGGTGGCACTCGTACCGTATTCCCCGCCCACCGACAGTCCCTGAAATAATCGAGCCAACAAAAGAAGTGCGGGAGCCCAGGTGCCTATAACGGCGTATCCAGGCAGGCAAGCAATAACCAGTGAACCGAAACACATCATGCAGACGGAAATGAGCATTGATTTTTTTCGACCATGTTTGTCTGCAATATAGCCAAATATCCATCCGCCGATTGGGCGCATCAGAAATCCGGCCGCAAACACGCCTGCCGTCTGGAGAAGCTGAGTCGTTGTGTTTCCCGATGGGAAAAAGATATGAGCGAAATAGAGCGAGCAGAATGAGTAGACGTAAAAATCAAACCACTCAACCAGATTCCCTGATGAAGCCCCGACAATGGCCCAGATCCGACGGCGCGTATAAGTTCCACTCAGGGCAGCTTTGTCTTCATGCGTTGTTGCTGCTTCTGTCATTTTATTCTCCTGTCTTCCTGAAATAGGCGTTAAAGCCCAGGATCCAGTAAAGCAGCTGACGGAGAAAATGTTATCTCAGCTATGGTGTTACGTTAGTGTTGCAGTGATTTTTGTGAGCAGACTAAGCATTTTAGAATTTAAGAGGTGGTTTTGACAAATCGCAGACGGCAAAAAGCCCTGCACATCGTGCAGGGTTTTTCACTTGTTTGAAGCCTGGCAGTTCCCTACTCTCGCATGGGGAGACCCCACACTACCATCGGCGCTACGGCGTTTCACTTCTGAGTTCGGCATGGGGTCAGGTGGGACCACCGCGCTAGTGCCGCCAGGCATATTCTGTTTATCAACCGTTACGTTATTCACGTAACCATTGATTCAATCTCGGAATTCCGCTGAAAATTAAATTGTCTGTCTCTCACCAAAACACCTTCGGTGTTGTAAGGTTAAGCCTCACGGATCATTAGTACTGGTTAGCTCAACGTATCGCTACGCTTACACACCCAGCCTATCAACGTCGTAGTCTTCAACGTTCCTTCAGGACTCTCAGGGAGTCAGGGAGAATTCATCTCGGGGCAAGTTTCGCGCTTAGATGCTTTCAGCGCTTATCTCTTCCGCATTTAGCTACCGGGCAATGCCATTGGCATGACAACCCGAACACCAGTGATGCGTCCACTCCGGTCCTCTCGTACTAGGAGCAGCCCCCCTCAATTCTCCAGCGCCCACGGCAGATAGGGACCGAACTGTCTCACGACGTTCTAAACCCAGCTCGCGTACCACTTTAAATGGCGAACAGCCATACCCTTGGGACCTACTTCAGCCCCAGGATGTGATGAGCCGACATCGAGGTGCCAAACACCGCCGTCGATATGAACTCTTGGGCGGTATCAGCCTGTTATCCCCGGAGTACCTTTTATCCGTTGAGCGATGGCCCTTCCATTCAGAACCACCGGATCACTAAGACCTGCTTTCGCACCTGCTCGAGCCGTCACTCTCGCAGTCAAGCTAGCTTATGCCTTTGCACTAACCTCACGATGTCCGACCGTGATTAGCTAACCTTCGTGCTCCTCCGTTACGCTTTAGGAGGAGACCGCCCCAGTCAAACTACCCACCAGACACTGTCCGCAACCCGGATCACGGGTCTACGTTAGAACACCAGCCATTAAAGGGTGGTATTTCAAGGTTGGCTCCACGCAGACTGGCGTCCACGCTTCAAAGCCTCCCACCTATCCTACACATCAAGGACCAGTGTTCAGTGTCAAGCTATAGTAAAGGTTCACGGGGTCTTTCCGTCTTGCCGCGGGTACACTGCATCTTCACAGCGAGTTCAATTTCACTGAGTCTCGGGTGGAGACAGCCTGGCCATCATTACGCCATTCGTGCAGGTCGGAACTTACCCGACAAGGAATTTCGCTACCTTAGGACCGTTATAGTTACGGCCGCCGTTTACCGGGGCTTCGATCAAGAGCTTCGCCTTGCGGCTGACCCCATCAATTAACCTTCCGGCACCGGGCAGGCGTCACACCGTATACGTCCACTTTCGTGTTTGCACAGTGCTGTGTTTTTAATAAACAGTTGCAGCCAGCTGGTATCTTCGACTGCCTTCAGCTCCACGAGTAAATCGCTTCACCTAACGACAGCGTGCCTTCTCCCGAAGTTACGGCACCATTTTGCCTAGTTCCTTCACCCGAGTTCTCTCAAGCGCCTTGGTATTCTCTACCTGACCACCTGTGTCGGTTTGGGGTACGATTTGATGTTACCTGATGCTTAGAGGCTTTTCCTGGAAGCAGGGCATTTGTTACTTCAGCACCGTAGTGCCTCGTCATCACACCTCAGCGTTTAATAAGAGTCCGGATTTACCTAAACTCTCCGCCTACATGCTTAAACCGGGACAACCGTCGCCCGGCTAACATAGCCTTCTCCGTCCCCCCTTCGCAGTAACACCGAGTACAGGAATATTAACCTGTTTCCCATCGACTACGCCTTTCGGCCTCGCCTTAGGGGTCGACTCACCCTGCCCCGATTAACGTTGGACAGGAACCCTTGGTCTTCCGGCGAGCGGGCTTTTCACCCGCTTTATCGTTACTTATGTCAGCATTCGCACTTCTGATACCTCCAGCAAACCTCACAGTTCACCTTCGACGGCTTACAGAACGCTCCCCTACCCAACAACACATAGTGTCGCTGCCGCAGCTTCGGTGCATGGTTTAGCCCCGTTACATCTTCCGCGCAGGCCGACTCGACCAGTGAGCTATTACGCTTTCTTTAAATGATGGCTGCTTCTAAGCCAACATCCTGGCTGTCTGTGCCTTCCCACATCGTTTCCCACTTAACCATGACTTTGGGACCTTAGCTGGCGGTCTGGGTTGTTTCCCTCTTCACGACGGACGTTAGCACCCGCCGTGTGTCTCCCGTGATAACATTCTTCGGTATTCGTAGTTTGCATCGGGTTGGTAAGCCGGGATGGCCCCCTAGCCGAAACAGTGCTCTACCCCCGAAGATGAATTCACGAGGCGCTACCTAAATAGCTTTCGGGGAGAACCAGCTATCTCCCGGTTTGATTGGCCTTTCACCCCCAGCCACAAGTCATCCGCTAATTTTTCAACATTAGTCGGTTCGGTCCTCCAGTTAGTGTTACCCAACCTTCAACCTGCCCATGGCTAGATCACCGGGTTTCGGGTCTATACCCTGCAACTTAACGCCCAGTTAAGACTCGGTTTCCCTGCGGCTCCCCTATACGGTTAACCTTGCTACAGAATATAAGTCGCTGACCCATTATACAAAAGGTACGCAGTCACCCCATAAATGAGGCTCCCACTGCTTGTACGTACACGGTTTCAGGTTCTGTTTCACTCCCCTCGCCGGGGTTCTTTTCGCCTTTCCCTCACGGTACTGGTTCACTATCGGTCAGTCAGGAGTATTTAGCCTTGGAGGATGGTCCCCCCATATTCAGACAGGATACCACGTGTCCCGCCCTACTCTTCGAACTCACAGAATGTGCATTTTAGTGTACGGGAGTATCACCCTGTACCCTGCGACTTTCCAGACGCTTCCACTAACACACAAACTGATTCAGGTTCTGGGCTGCTCCCCGTTCGCTCGCCGCTACTGGGGGAATCTCGGTTGATTTCTTTTCCTCGGGGTACTTAGATGTTTCAGTTCCCCCGGTTCGCTTCGTTAAGTTATGTATTGGCTTAACGATAGTGTGACGAATCACACTGGGTTTCCCCATTCGGAAATCGCCGGTTATAACGGTTCATATCACCTTACCGACGCTTATCGCAGATTAGCACGTCCTTCATCGCCTCTGACTGCCAGGGCATCCACCGTGTACGCTTAGTCGCTTAACCTCACAACCCGAAGGTGTCTCGTAAGACACAATCGACGTTGTGAAAATTTGAGAGACTCGAACATATCGTATTCCCATTCCTTATTACGGAGGAATGAGACGACATGTCGTTTCAATTTTCAGCTTGTTCCGGATTTTTAAAGAGCAAATATCTCAAACATAACTCTCAGAGTCAGTTTTGAGATATTGAGGTTGGCGACTTTCACTCACAAACCAGCAAGTGGCGTCCCCTAGGGGATTCGAACCCCTGTTACCGCCGTGAAAGGGCGGTGTCCTGGGCCTCTAGACGAAGGGGACACTGAAGTCTCAATCGCAAGACGCCTTGCTTCTTTACATCTATCAGACAATCTGTGTGAGCACTACGCGGGTTGTATCTATTAGGTAAGGAGGTGATCCAACCGCAGGTTCCCCTACGGTTACCTTGTTACGACTTCACCCCAGTCATGAATCACAAAGTGGTAAGCGCCCTCCCGAAGGTTAAGCTACCTACTTCTTTTGCAACCCACTCCCATGGTGTGACGGGCGGTGTGTACAAGGCCCGGGAACGTATTCACCGTGGCATTCTGATCCACGATTACTAGCGATTCCGACTTCACGGAGTCGAGTTGCAGACTCCGATCCGGACTACGACGCACTTTATGAGGTCCGCTTGCTCTCGCGAGGTCGCTTCTCTTTGTATGCGCCATTGTAGCACGTGTGTAGCCCTACTCGTAAGGGCCATGATGACTTGACGTCATCCCCACCTTCCTCCAGTTTATCACTGGCAGTCTCCTTTGAGTTCCCGGCCGAACCGCTGGCAACAAAGGATAAGGGTTGCGCTCGTTGCGGGACTTAACCCAACATTTCACAACACGAGCTGACGACAGCCATGCAGCACCTGTCTCACAGTTCCCGAAGGCACTAAGGTATCTCTACCGAATTCTGTGGATGTCAAGAGTAGGTAAGGTTCTTCGCGTTGCATCGAATTAAACCACATGCTCCACCGCTTGTGCGGGCCCCCGTCAATTCATTTGAGTTTTAACCTTGCGGCCGTACTCCCCAGGCGGTCGACTTAACGCGTTAGCTCCGGAAGCCACTCCTCAAGGGAACAACCTCCAAGTCGACATCGTTTACGGCGTGGACTACCAGGGTATCTAATCCTGTTTGCTCCCCACGCTTTCGCACCTGAGCGTCAGTCTTTGTCCAGGGGGCCGCCTTCGCCACCGGTATTCCTCCAGATCTCTACGCATTTCACCGCTACACCTGGAATTCTACCCCCCTCTACAAGACTCAAGCTTGCCAGTTTCAAATGCAGTTCCCAGGTTGAGCCCGGGGATTTCACATCTGACTTAACAAACCGCCTGCGTGCGCTTTACGCCCAGTAATTCCGATTAACGCTTGCACCCTCCGTATTACCGCGGCTGCTGGCACGGAGTTAGCCGGTGCTTCTTCTGCGAGTAACGTCAATCACTGCGGTTATTAGCCACAATGCCTTCCTCCTCGCTGAAAGTACTTTACAACCCGAAGGCCTTCTTCATACACGCGGCATGGCTGCATCAGGCTTGCGCCCATTGTGCAATATTCCCCACTGCTGCCTCCCGTAGGAGTCTGGACCGTGTCTCAGTTCCAGTGTGGCTGGTCATCCTCTCAGACCAGCTAGGGATCGTCGCCTAGGTGAGCCATTACCCCACCTACTAGCTAATCCCATCTGGGCACATCTGATGGCAAGAGGCCCGAAGGTCCCCCTCTTTGGTCTTGCGACGTTATGCGGTATTAGCTACCGTTTCCAGTAGTTATCCCCCTCCATCAGGCAGTTTCCCAGACATTACTCACCCGTCCGCCGCTCGCCGGCAAAGTAGCAAGCTACTTTCCGCTGCCGCTCGACTTGCATGTGTTAGGCCTGCCGCCAGCGTTCAATCTGAGCCATGATCAAACTCTTCAATTAAAAGCTTGATTTGCTTCAACTCGTGAAGCGGTGCTCAAAAATTAACTTTCGTAATAATTCAACTAAATGAATTACTGCTTGGTCACTCTTCAAGACTTGATATTTTTTTGTACCCGAAGGTACTGAGATATCAATCCTGCGAGTGCCCACACAGATTGTCTGATAAATTGTTAAAGAGCAGTGAGTTAGCCGCTTTCGCCGGTTAACTCGAGGTGGCGTATATTACGCTTTCCTCTTTCAGAGTCAAGCGTTTATTTTCGCTTTCGTCTGACTGACGGGCCGGTTTGTAAGCCGTTGTGCCGTGTCAGTGGAGGCGCAGTATAGGGATTTTTCGGAGGCTGACAAGTACAAATTTTAAAAAACTTATCGATCGGTCGTTTTATAGGCAGCAAAGGTATATTTAAATCTAAATCGCCTGGTTTATAAACAAAAACGAGCCCCGAAGGGCTCGTTTATTTAGTTTTTGTGACTTACTGCACTGCCACAATATGGTTATCTTTTACTTCCAGCTTAACCAGTTTCCCCGGAATCAGCTCACCTGAGAGGATTTGCTGAGCCAGTGGGTTCTCGATTTGCTGCTGAATTGCACGTTTCAACGGCCGAGCACCATATACCGGGTCATAGCCATTTTCACTAAGCAGCTTAAGCGCGTCGTCAGAGATAGTGACTTCATAGCCGCGATCCTCCAGACGTTTGTACAGCCGCTGCAGCTGAATTTGTGCAATTGAAGCAATGTGCCGTTCGCCGAGCGGGTGGAATACCACGACTTCATCTATACGGTTAATGAATTCAGGACGGAAGCTGTTGCTCACAATACCCAGCACCAAATCCTTCATGTGTCCGTAATCCAGTTCACCGAAGCGCTCCTGAATTAAATCGGAGCCCAGGTTAGAAGTCATAATCACAACGGTATTACGGAAGTCGACCGTTCTGCCCTGCCCGTCCGTTAATCGGCCGTCATCAAGCACCTGCAACAAGATGTTGAACACATCCGGGTGCGCCTTCTCAACTTCATCCAGCAGAATCACAGAATAAGGGCGGCGGCGAACCGCTTCTGTCAGATATCCCCCTTCTTCATAACCGACATAGCCAGGAGGTGCCCCAACCAGACGCGAGACGGAGTGTTTTTCCATAAACTCGGACATATCGATACGCACCATCGCATCGTCGCTATCAAACATAAAGTTCGCTAGCGCTTTGCAAAGCTCGGTTTTACCCACGCCTGTCGGGCCAAGGAACAGGAACGAGCCAATTGGGCGATTAGGGTCCGACAACCCTGCACGGCTACGACGAATCGCGTTAGATACGGCCTCAACAGCTTCATCCTGGCCGATAACACGCTTGTGCAAATCTTTTTCCATGCGCAGCAGTTTGTCTCGTTCACCTTCAAGCATGCGGGCAACCGGAATACCGGTCCAGCGCGCAAGAACATCGGCAATTTCCACGTCCGTTACTTTATTACGCAACAGGCGCATGGTTTTGCCTTCACTCTGGGTGGCGGCAGCCAGCTGTTTTTCCAGTTCAGGAATTTCCCCGTACTGCAATTCGGACATACGGGCCAGATCGCCTACGCGACGAGCCTGCTCGATGGCGATTTTCGCCTGCTCAAGCTCTGCTTTAATAGTTTGCGTTCCGGAAAGCGAGGCTTTCTCGGCTTTCCATTCTTCTTCCAGCACAGAATATTCACGCTCTTTCTGAGCTAGCTCCTCTTCAAGCATGCTCAGACGCTTCTGGCTCGCTTCGTCAGACTCTTTCTTCAGCGCCTGCTGTTCCAGCTTGAGCTGGATGATACGACGATCGAGGCGGTCTAGCTCTTCCGGCTTCGAGTCAATCTGCATGCGTATGCTGGACGCCGCTTCATCGATAAGGTCGATGGCTTTGTCCGGCAGTTGACGATCGGCAATATAGCGGTGCGACAGTGTAGCCGCCGCGACAATTGCCGGGTCCGTAATCTGCACATGGTGGTGCAATTCGTAGCGTTCTTTCAGGCCACGTAAGATCGCGATGGTGTCTTCAACAGACGGCTCAGCTACAAACACTTTCTGGAAACGGCGCTCAAGAGCGGCGTCTTTCTCTATGTATTGACGATATTCATCAAGAGTGGTGGCACCTACGCAATGCAGCTCACCGCGAGCCAGCGCAGGTTTAAGCATGTTGCCCGCATCCATCGCACCGTCGGCTTTACCCGCGCCAACCATGGTGTGCAGCTCATCAATAAACAGAATGACATTACCTTCCTGTTTAGAGAGGTCATTGAGCACGCCTTTCAAACGCTCTTCAAATTCACCGCGGTATTTAGCTCCGGCCACCAGCGCGCCCATGTCAAGTGCCAATACTCGGCGGCCTTTCAGGCCTTCCGGCACTTCACCATTAATGATGCGCTGCGCCAGCCCTTCAACGATAGCGGTTTTACCTACGCCTGGTTCACCGATTAAAACCGGGTTGTTTTTGGTACGGCGCTGCAAAACCTGGATAGTGCGTCGAATTTCTTCATCACGGCCGATGACCGGGTCAAGTTTGCCCTGCTCGGCCCGCTCGGTCAGATCGACGGTATATTTTTTCAATGCCTGACGTTGGTCTTCGGCATTTTGATCATTCACGTTTTCACCTCCACGCATTTGCTCAATCGCAGCTGTCACGTTGGCCGTGGTGGCGCCCGCTGATTTCAAAAGGTCAGTCAATGTGCCACGCGACTCGAGCACGGCCAGAACGAAGAGTTCTGACGAGATAAAATTATCGTTTCGTTTTTGTGCAAGCTTGTCGCACAGGTTAAGAACGCGCACTAAATCTTGAGAAGGCTGCACGTCACCGCCAGTTCCTTCAACCTGCGGTAAGCGGCTCAAAGCCTGTTCGATTGCCGTGCGCAGCTGCCCCGCGTTAACGCCAGCGGAGGTCAGTAAAGGACGTACGGATCCTCCTTCCTGATTGAGCAGTGCGCTCATCAAGTGCAGAGGTTCGATGAATTGATTATCGTGACCGAGCGCCAGGGACTGGGCGTCGGCTAGAGCAAGCTGGAATTTATTGGTAAGACGATCCAGACGCATAACTCCTCCCATAGACAGGTCAAATTTGCTACTGGAGATTAAATGAGGTCATCCCTCAATTATTCAAGGTTAATGACCTGAAATATGTGAGCGTTGAGTTACCCGCACTGGATCGTCTTGATTCTATAGGTTATATCAGCCAAATAAAACTTGCCATACGGCCGGTGGTTCTGTCCCGACGATAAGAGAAGAAATCGCCTGCTTCGCTGTGGGTACAACGATCGCCGCCGTAGACCTGTTCGACGCCTACATTCGCAAGACGCTGACGTGCCAAGGTATAGATATCAGCGTAATATTTCTCGCCCGCCTGACGGAAAGCCGCAGCGGCTTTAACATCTTTAGCCATAAAAGCTTCGCGGACTTCCGGGCCAACCTCGAAGGCTTCGGGACCAATGGCGGGCCCAAGCCAGGCAATGATATTTTCCGGGCGATCTTTAAAGCAGGCCACGGTCTCTTCGAGGACGCCCTCGCACAAACCGCGCCAACCCGCATGTGCGGCTGCCACTTCTGTTCCGGCTTTATTACAGAATAGCACCGGCAAACAATCTGCCGTCATAACCGCACAAACCGTACCCGGAATATCGCTGTAGGATGCATCTGCACGTTTTGAAGCGTATGGCTCACCGGTCAGTTTCAGCACCGCTTTGCCATGCACCTGCTCTAGCCAAACCGGCTTAGCAGGGAAATTCGCAGCGGCATAAAAAAGACGACGATTCTCCTCGACGTGCTCCAGGTTATCGCCACAGTGCGCGCCCAGATTTAGCGAGTCGTACGGTGCCAGGCTCACCCCGCCGATACGTGTCGAACTACAGGCGCCGACGCCTTGCGGAATCGGCCATTCCGGAACGATCGGTTTGCTCATAACCAGTCCAGTTGATCCTTATGCAGTTCAGTATCTACACGCAGCGCTTCGATAAGCTCCACCATATCCTGTGGAATTGGCGCATGCCATTCCATCAGCATGCCGCTGATCGGGTGGTAAAGACGCAGCATCGTGGCGTGCAGTGCCTGACGATCGAACTTGCGAAGGACTGCCACAAATTCTTCCGATGCACCTTTTGGCGGACGCGGACGGCCACCGTAGAGCTGATCGCCTACCAATGGATGCGTGATATGAGCCATGTGCACGCGAATCTGGTGAGTACGGCCGGTTTCCAGACGCAGACGCAAACGCGTATGAACGCGGAAGTGTTCCATTATGCGGTAGTGGGTCACCGCGGGTTTACCCATTGGGTGAACCGACATGTGGGTGCGCTTGGTGGGGTGACGGCTAATGGGCTCTTCTACGGTGCCGCCCGCAGTCATATGACCGATAGCCACCGCTTCGTACTCACGAGTGATTTCACGCAGCTGCAGAGATTCCACCAGACGCGTTTGGGCTGGAACGGTTTTCGCCACGACCATCAGCCCGGTGGTGTCTTTATCCAGTCGGTGTACGATGCCCGCACGCGGTACATCGGCAATCGGTGGGTAATAGTGCAGCAGCGCGTTCAGAACCGTCCCGTCCGGGTTTCCGGCACCGGGATGAACAACGAAGTCACGAGGTTTGTTGATGACCAGAATGTCATCATCTTCGTAAACAATGTTGAGTGGGATATCCTGCGCTTCCCAGCGTACATCCTCATCGATTTCGGCATTGATGGTAACGCTTTCTCCACCCAACACTTTTTCTTTCGGTTTGTCGCTGACTTTGCCATTGACCAGCACGCGCTGGTCAAGAATCCATTCTTTTATACGCGAACGTGAATAATCCGGGAACAATTCGGCCAAAGCCTGATCTAAGCGTTGACCGAGTTGAGATTCGGATACTGTTGCGTTGAGTTGTACTAGTTGTGCCATAGACAGCTTCTTCGTTAACGTTGGGTTTTACGGCAATGCCGTTTAATATAGTGTGCTATTGTAGCTGGTCTTTATCGGGAGCTGGAACTGCGAGCCTCCCGGAATAACATTCTGAGGAAAGTCAAAACGTCATGACGCGTATGAAATATCTGGTGGCAGCTGCCACGTTGAGCCTGGCTTTGGCTGGTTGCTCCAGTTCCAAGGATGAGGTTCCTGATAATCCACCTTCTGAGATCTATGCGACTGCTCAGCAAAAGTTGCAGGACGGTAACTTTAAAGCGGCGATAACGCAACTGGAAGCTCTGGATAACCGTTATCCGTTCGGCCCTTACTCACAGCAAGTGCAGTTAGATCTGATTTACGCTTACTACAAAAATGCTGACCTGCCGCTGGCTCAGGCGGCAATTGACCGCTTCATGCGTCTTAACCCTACCCATCCGAATATCGACTACGTACTTTATATGCGTGGCCTGACGGACATGGCGTTGGATGACAGCGCATTGCAGGGCTTCTTCGGCGTAGATCGTTCTGACCGAGATCCGCAGCACGCGCGCGACGCTTTCAACGATTTCTCAAAACTGGTTCGCGGTTACCCAAACAGCCAGTACGTCACCGATGCCACCAAGCGTCTGGTGTTCCTGAAAGATCGTCTGGCGAAATATGAGCTTTCCGTGGCGCAATACTACACTAAACGCGGCGCGTGGGTGGCAGTAGTTAACCGTGTTGAAGGCATGCTGCGCGATTTCCCAGATACCCAGGCCACTCGCGATGGCTTGAAGCTGATGGAAAACGCGTATCGCGAAATGCAAATGCCGGGTCAGGCTGACAAAGTTGCTAAAATCATTGCCGCGAACAGCAGCAATACCTGATTTACGCAGCCAGAAACACAAAACGGCAGCCAGTGGCTGCCGTTTTTTTTTTGCCTGAAACGCGAAACTGAAACGGTTTAGCGTCAGGTCATCCCATCAAATATGGACGCTATTTCTGACTTCCACAAGCGATATCGACAGATATCCTGTCCTGACTCACAAAAAGGCTTCCTTGACAAAAAGTGACAAAATAACGTGATTTTGATCACACATTTTGACATTGAGAGAGGTATGCTGGAGTTACCAAGACGGGAAAGACAAGAGGTAACTTTATGACAATGAACATTACCAGCAAGCAAATGGAAATCACCCCAGCTATTCGTCAGCACGTCGCGGACCGTCTCAGCAAATTGGACAAGTGGCAAACACATCTAATTAATCCGCACATTATCTTGTCCAAAGAACCGCAGGGTTTCGTGGCAGACGCCACAATCAGTACGCCGAATGGACAGCTCGTTGCGAGCGCCAAGCATGATGACATGTACACGGCCATCAACGAATTAATCAATAAACTGGAGCGGCAGTTAAATAAAGTGCAGCACAAAGGTGAAGCGCGTCGCACCACCGGTTCAGTGAAAGATGTTGCCTTCGCAGAAGAATCTGAAGAAGAGTAAGTCTCAACAGTTAATTTACTTAGCAACGCGCCTCCGGGCGCGTTTTTTATTGACAGGTTGAAAACAGAGCGAGTAAGTTAACCCTCATACTTGTCAGGAATCAGCCCATGAGACATCAACCGTTTTTCTTCGCATTCTTTTTTACCTTCCCCTGACTGGGAGGCAATTCGTCGTGTGATAAAGAATGTGAAGACGAACAAACAGGCCTCCCAAAACGGGAGGCCTTTTTTATGGACATCGAAAAGGTAGCGTTATGACTGAGACAAACCCCTTACTGGCTCTGCGCGATAAAATCAGCGCCCTGGATATAAAGCTGCTGGCGATGCTGGCGGAACGCCGCGGGCTGGCGGTAGAAGTGGGTAAGGCGAAACTTGAGTCTCACCGCCCGGTGCGCGATATCGACCGCGAAAGGGATTTGCTCGAACGTTTGATTCAGCTGGGAAAAGCACATCATCTGGACGCTCATTACATTACTCGTCTGTTCCAGCTCATTATTGAAGATTCAGTTCTTACCCAGCAGGCATTGCTACAGCAGCACCTCAATAAAACCAACCCACACTCCGCCCGCGTCGCTTTCCTCGGCCCAAAAGGTTCTTACTCTCACCTTGCGGCCCGCCAGTACGCCGCGCGCCATTTCGAACAGTTTATTGAAAGCGGCTGTGCCAAGTTCCATGACATTTTCAATCAGGTGGAAACTGGCCAGGCAGACTACGCGGTAGTGCCGATTGAAAACACCAGTTCGGGCGCCATCAACGACGTCTACGATTTACTCCAGCACACTAGCCTTTCCATCGTAGGTGAAATGACGGTTCCTATCGACCACTGCGTTTTGGTCAGCGGCACAACAGATTTGGATAAAATCGACACCGTCTACAGCCATCCGCAGCCTTTCCAGCAGTGCAGCCAGTTCATTAACCGCTACCCGAACTGGAAGATTGAATACTGTGAAAGTACCTCCGCCGCCATGGAAAAAGTGGCCCAGGCAAACTCGCCATATGTTGCGGCATTGGGAAGCGAAGCGGGCGGTGCGCTATACGGCCTGCAGGTGCTAGAGCGTAATTTGGCTAACCAGACGCAAAACATCACTCGTTTCATCGTTCTGGCACGTAAGGCAATTGATGTGTCCGAACAGGTTCCAGCCAAAACCACGCTGCTGATAGCCACCGGTCAACAGGCGGGTGCGCTGGTAGAGGCTCTGCTTGTTCTGCGTAATCACAGCCTGATTATGACTAAGCTGGAATCTCGCCCAATCAACGGCAACCCGTGGGAAGAGATGTTTTATCTGGACATTCAGGCCAACCTGAAAGATGCCCAGATGCAAAAGGCCCTGCGAGAGCTGGGCGAGATTACCCGCTCCATGAAGGTGCTCGGCAGCTATCCGAGCGAAAACGTTGTGCCTGTCGATCCAGCCTGACGCTGGCTCCGGTGAGCCAGCGTCAGGCTGGCTTACCGGGTCTCTTTAAACTTTGGCTTCGGCATACCCGCCACGGCTACCTGAAGCGAAAAGATAGCGCCTGAAAGCGGGCGCTCTGCCAGCTCAGCCTCTTCCATATCTTCCCGCGTGGTGGTGATAAACAGCGTTTTCATGTCTTCACCGCCGAAGCACACCATCGTCGGGCAACGTACCGGCAACCTATATTCTTCCAATAGCTCACCTTCTGTAGATAGTCGGGCAATACGATAGCCGTCAAACAATGCCGTCCAGTAGCAGCCTTCGCTATCTACGGCTGCGCCATCGGGAATACCCTCTCCAGGAGCGAACCGCCTGAATACCTGCCTCACACCAGGCTCGCCCTGCTCGTCCAGAGGCGTGCGGTAAATCACCGCGTTTGGTGTATCAGAGGTGTACATCCACTTTTTGTCTTCGCTAAAGGCGAGACCATTCGCACCATGAATATCGTGCTGAATGACATGAGGCGTTAAGTCATTGTCGATACGGCACAGCAAAGCACCGTTATAGTCGCCCGGCCCCCAGAAAGTACCCGCATAAAAGCGCCCTTCCCGGTCGGTGCCGCCGTCGTTGAATCGGGCAAGTTCAGGATTGCTCGGGTTATCACAAATTTTCTGGGTAATCAGACCGGTTCGATTGGTCAGGTAGATACCGCTTCGCAGCGCTACGATAAACCCTCCAGCCTCGCGAAACGCAAAGCATCCTACCTCTTCAGAAAACTGGATGACGTCATGCTTGCCGCTAACCGTGTGGTAGCGATGGATTTCGTTTTCAAGAATGTCGGTCCAGTAAAGACTTTGCTCCTCGGCGTGCCACGTAGGGCATTCCGGCAGGTGACCGGTGTAATCAAACAGGACTTGCGGCTGCGCCATCTTAGGTATCCTTATCGCAAAAAAAAGCCAGCGGGCTTTCCCACTGGCTTTGATTATAAAACCTTTTTGCGATTACTGGCGGCTATCATTAGCCTGGCGTAACAATGTCCGGCTCTCGCTCTGGAAGCGCTGGGCGTAATCCCCGAACCAGTGTTCAACCTTGCGGAAGCTGTCGATAAAAGCCTGTTTATCGCCATTTTCCAGCAGGCCAATCGCCTCGCCAAAACGTTTGTAATAGCGTTTGATCAGCGCCAGATTGCTCTCTGACGACATAATAATATCTGCGTAAAGCTGCGGGTCCTGGGCAAACAGTCGCCCTACCATCGCCAGCTCAAGACGATAAATAGGAGAAGAAAGCGCCAACAGCTGTTCCAAATTAACGTTTTCTTCTGCCAGATGCAGGCCATAGGCAAAGGTCGCGAAGTGGCGCAGCGCCTGGATAAACGCCATGTTCTGATCGTGTTCAACGGCACTGGAACGATGCAAACGCGCGCCCCACACCTGAATCTGCTCCAGGAACCACTGATAATTTTCCGGCTGGCGGCCATCGCAATATACCACTACCTGTTTTGCAAGGCTGCCGCTGTCCGGCCCAAACATCGGGTGCAGGCCCAAAACGGGGCCTTTGTGCGCGGCCAGCATCGCCTGCACAGGGCCATTCTTCACCGATGCCAGATCGACCAGCACACAGTCTTCTGGCAGCTGCGGCAACTGAGCGATAACCTGCTCGGTCAGATGAATCGGCACGCTGACAATAACCATACCCGCATCGGCCATAAGCTCTTCAGCACGCGGCCAGTCAGCCTTCTCGAAGATGCGCACCTGGTAGCCAGACAAAGTGAGCATCTTCTCGAACAGACGGCCCATCTGCCCACCGCCGCCGACAATTACCACCGGACGCAGGGCCGGGAAAAGCGTCTTGAAGCCCTTATCGTTCTCGCTGGAGTAGGACTCGCGCATTACGCGACGTAGCACATCTTCAATGAGATCCGGAGGAACGCCGAGCGCCTGCGCTTCTTTACGGCGCGATGCCAGCATCGAGGCCTCACGCTCGGGAACATAAATCGGTAATCCGTAGCGGCTTTTGACTTCGCCAACTTCCGCTACCAGCTCCAGGCGCTTGGCCAAAAGATCCAGCAGCGCCTTATCCACTTCGTCGATTTGATCGCGCAGCGCGGTCAATTCAGCAACCATAGTAAAACCTCTTATGCCTTACGCGCCGCAAGCGTACCGTTCAGATCTTTGTGAATTTCACGCAGCAGGGTTTCGGTTGTTTCCCAGTTGATGCAGGCATCGGTAACGGAAACGCCGTATTTCATTTCGCTGCGCGGCTGCTCTGAAGACTGATTACCCTCGTGGATATTACTCTCAATCATCAGACCAATAATCGAACGATTGCCATCTTTAATCTGGGCGACGGCTGATTCGGCCACGCCCGGCTGGCGACGGTAGTCTTTGTTTGAATTGCCATGGCTGCAATCTATCATCAAGGCCGGACGCAGTCCCGCCTGCTCCATCTCTTTTTCGCACTGAGCAACGTCTGCTGGGCTGTAGTTTGGCGCTTTACCGCCGCGCAAAATGACGTGTCCGTCGGGGTTACCTTGAGTTTGCAGCAGGCAGACTTGGCCCGCCTGGTTGATACCCACAAAGCGGTGTGGCATGGCGGCCGCGCGCATGGCGTTAATTGCGGTGCCAAGGCTGCCGTCGGTACCATTTTTAAAACCAACCGGCATAGAAAGGCCAGAAGCCATTTCACGGTGCGTCTGGGACTCGGTAGTACGTGCCCCAATTGCCGACCAGCTAAAGAGATCGCCAAGGTACTGCGGGCTGTTCGGATCCAGCGCTTCGGTTGCCAGCGGCAGGCCCATGCTTACCAGTTCAACCAGCAGATTACGCGCAATCTTCAAACCTGCTTCAACATCAAACGAGCCATCCATGTGCGGATCGTTAATCAGCCCTTTCCAACCCACGGTAGTACGTGGTTTTTCAAAATAGACGCGCATCACGAGGTACAGACTATCGCTGACTTGTTCAGACAGTTCTTTAAAACGACGAGCATATTCAATCGCGGTTTCCGGATCGTGGATCGAGCAAGGTCCACACACCACCAGCAGACGAGGATCACGGCCAGCGATAATATTAGATATCGTCTGGCGGGAGTGCTCGATCTGGTCGGTTTGAGCGGCAGTCAGCGGAAATTCGGCTTTAAGCTGATCCGGAGTGATTAAAATCTGTTCGTCAGAAATATGAACGTTGTTCAGCGCGTCTTTTTGCATGATGGCGGTCCTGTTAGCTCGTTTGCGATAGTCGTTTCCTCAGTGAGGAGTGCATACCTTATCATGAATAGTAAAGTTTGCAATCCATTTTACGTAAACAAATAATTACACCATCAAATTAATCCTCTCAAAATGCCCCTAAAAACCCCATATCCGTAAACTTATAATTACAACCATGAATACCTAACGCTGCACACTGATAAACTATGCAAAAGGGCGTATTAGCACTGTTAAATTTGCAACACGCTTCTATGATCAAAGATGCCTCCCTCTTTGGACATCCTTATGCTGCGAGTTTCTTTATTAATGCTGCTTTTCTGTTTATCGAGCTGCCAGATAAACCCCTACACGTTTGGACCCGAACCCGCGCCAACTGACTGGTACCAGGCGGGTTGGGATGACGCAATGGCGGGTCTGACCATTCAGAATGACGAAGTTTTAAGCTACAGGCATGGCGATCGTCATGTTGACCGAAAAGACTGGCAGAGAGGTTATGCGAAAGGACAGGAACGTATATGTAATAAGGATTACCTAAGACTTGCCGGAGGGGATGGGAAACGTTTTCCACCAAGCTGTGAAAACTTAGCCAATACGGCGGAATTGAAGGCTAGCTGGCAAAGCGCCTACGACGAAGGCTTCAGAGCCTCGAGGTTGAATTAGTAATCCTAGTGGCTTAAAGCAAAGATCAAAAATCGGATCGAGACTCTATAGCTACTAATGCCTTCCCTAATGAATTCAGCGCAAAAAAAAAGGCTGCCAGATGGCAGCCCTAGATAAGGATGTCGCTTAAGCGCCAAGACGCTCTTTGATACGAGCTGACTTACCGGTACGCTCACGCAGGTAGTACAGTTTAGCTTTACGAACGGCACCACGACGTTTAACAGTAATGCTGTCGATTACTGGGGAGTGAGTCTGGAATACACGCTCAACACCTTCGCCGTTGGAAATTTTACGAACAGTGAATGCAGAGTGCAGACCGCGGTTACGGATAGCGATAACCACGCCCTCAAATGCCTGCAGACGTTTTTTAGAACCTTCAACGACCCATACTTTCACTTCCACGGAGTCGCCCGGACGGAAGGAAGGTACATCCTGTTTCATCTGTTCTTGTTCAATTTGCTTAATAATGTTGCTCATAATTTAATCTCTTATCCTGGGTAAACTGATATTTGGGGGCTTACGCCGTACCATCATGTTTATGTTGCTGTTGCGCGTGTTCCCATTGGAACTCCGCCAGCAACCTTGCTTGCTCTTCAGTCAGAGCCAGGTTTTCCAGAAGTTCAGGTCTTCTAAGCCAGGTGCGGCCCAGCGACTGTTTCAGGCGCCAACGGCGAATCTCTGCATGATTTCCCGACAGTAACACCGGCGGTACTTCCATGCCTTCTAACACTTCAGGACGAGTATAGTGAGGACAGTCCAGCAATCCATCAGCAAACGAATCTTCGATTGCTGAAGCTTCATGCCCCAGAACTCCCGGAATAAACCGTGAGACGGAGTCAATCAGCGTCATTGCTGGCAACTCACCGCCGCTGAGAACGTAATCGCCGATTGACCATTCTTCGTCAATTTCGGTTTGGATCACGCGCTCATCGATTCCCTCGTAACGGCCACAAACCAGAATTAACTTCTCGTTGGTTGCCAGTTCACAGACGCCTGCTTGATCAAGCTTGCGTCCCTGAGGTGAAAGATAGATAACCTTTGCGCCTTCCCCTGCCGCCGCTTTCGCTGCGTGGATGGCTTCCCTTAGCGGGTTTACCATCATGAGCATACCCGGTCCGCCGCCGTAGGGACGATCGTCCACGGTACGGTGCCGGTCATAAGTGAAGTCACGCGGACTCCAGCTCTGGATGCTCAGCAGGCCATTTTTAACTGCCCGGCCAGTTACCCCGTAATCGGTAATTGCGCGGAACATTTCTGGAAACAGGCTAACTACACCAATAAACACAAGCCAATCCCCATCACGCCGTGCTGTTACCGTTTATCCGGAGGTTTAGAAACCAGGATCCCAATCTACTTCAATCGTTTGAGTAGCGAGATCGACTTTCTTGATAACCTGCCCATCGAGGAACGGAACCAGCCGCTCCTTGATACCGAATGCATCTTTCAGGTTTGCCTTAATGACGAGAACGTCATTGGAGCCAGTTTCCATCATATCGATGACTTTACCGAGCTGGTAACCCTGAGTCGTCACTACCTGGCAACCCATGAGGTCTTTCCAGTAGTAGTCACCTTCTTCAAGGTTTGGCAACTGCGTTGAATCGATCACAATTTCACAATTGGTGAGCAGATTCGCGGCATCCCGATCGTCAATGCCTTTCAGCTTGATGATCAGATCCTGATTGTGGTGCTTCCAGCTTTCCAGCTGTACTTGCTGCCACTGACCCGCCTTCTGGATAAACCAGGGCTGATAGTCAAAAATGCTATCGGCGTCTTCGGTGGAGGAAAACACTCTGAGCCAACCACGAATACCGTAGCAGGATCCCATCTTGCCCAACACGATTGGGTTAACAGGTGCCTTTGCGGAGAGTTGATTGCTCATCATGACCACCGTGACAGATTAAGCTGCTTTTTTTGCTGCTTTGATCAGCGCAGATACGCGATCGGAAACGGTAGCGCCAAGGCCAACCCAATGCTCGATACGATCCAGATCCAGGCGAGTTGCCTCTTCTTTATCGTTAGCGATAGGGTTGAAGAAACCAACGCGCTCAATGAAGCGACCGTTACGTGCATTACGGCTGTCAGTAACAACAACCTGGTAGAACGGACGCTTTTTAGCGCCGTGACGTGCTAAACGAATAGTTACCATAACATCCTCTTTAGTGAATAAAACACCGGGCCCCATCGAGGGACGGAGCCCGGTGTCATATTAAAAGCCCGAAAATTTTACTCATTTGGGCGCAAAAAGCAATCTAAATGAGTTTAACGACCTGGGAAACCTGGCGGCATCATGCCTTTCATACCGCGCATCATTTTCGCCATTCCGCCTTTCTTCATCTTCTTCATCATGCGCTGCATGTCGTCGAACTGCTTAAGCAGACGGTTAACATCCTGCACCTGCATACCTGACCCCTGCGCGATACGGCGCTTACGGGAACCTTTGATGATTTCTGGCGCCGCGCGTTCTTTGAGCGTCATGGAGTTAATAATCGCCTCCATGCGCACCAGAACTTTGTCATCCATTTGGGATTTGACGTTATCCGGCAACTGGCCCATGCCCGGCAGCTTGCTCATCATGCTCGCCATGCCGCCCATGTTTTTCATCTGCTTAAGCTGCTCAAGGAAGTCGTTCAGGTCGAAACCGTCGCCTTTCTTCAGCTTGCTGGCCAGCTTCTCGGCCTGCGCGCGGTCAACTTTGCTCTCGATATCTTCGATAAGCGACAGCACGTCGCCCATGCCAAGAATACGTGAGGCGATACGATCCGGGTGGAACGGCTCCAGGGCTTCGGTTTTTTCGCCGACGCCGAGGAATTTGATTGGCTTGCCGGTGATGTGGCGAATCGACAGAGCAGCACCGCCGCGCGCGTCACCGTCGACCTTGGTCAACACGACGCCGGTCAGCGGCAGCGCTTCGTTGAACGCTTTCGCCGTATTGGCCGCATCCTGGCCGGTCATTGCATCGACCACAAACAGGGTTTCAACCGGGTTAATCGCGGCGTGAACCTGTTTGATTTCGTCCATCATCGCTTCGTCTACATGCAGACGACCGGCGGTATCCACCAGCAGCACATCGTAGAACTTAAGCTTCGCTTCTTTTAGAGCCGCATTAACGATATCGACAGGCTTTTGCGCGACGTCAGACGGGAAGAAATCAACGCCCACCTGCTCGGCCAGCGTTTCCAGCTGTTTGATCGCCGCCGGGCGATAAACGTCGGCAGAAACCACCAACACTTTCTTTTTGTGCTTCTCGCGCAGGAATTTACCGAGCTTACCGACGCTCGTCGTTTTACCCGCCCCCTGCAAACCCGCCATCAGCACAACCGCTGGCGGCTGTGCGGCAAGATTCAGCACGGCGTTTTCTTCGCCCATTGCCGCAACCAGCTCGGCGCGAACAATTTTGACGAATTCCTGACCCGGAGTCAGACTTTTGTTAACTTCGTGACCAACCGCTTTTTCTTTTACACGGCTGATAAAATCGCGCACTACCGGCAGCGCAACGTCCGCTTCCAGCAATGCCATGCGCACTTCGCGCAGCGTTTCTTTAACGTTCTCTTCAGTCAGCCGCCCACGGCCGCTGATATTGCGCAGGGTACGCGACAGACGGTCAGTTAAATTATCAAACATTGTATTTTGCCTAACGTGGTAACTTAAGGCCGCAGATAGCGACACAAAACGGAATTTGGCGGATTATAGCATGAAGCGGTCTCAGGTGTGATCCAACGGTTGGAGCAGGCGACAGGTAACGTTATACTGCCTTTTTTCATCTCTGGCTAAATTGACCGACACCCTATATGCCTGTTTTCGCACTCCTTGCGCTTATAGCCTACTCCATCAGCCTCGCGCTGATCGTTCCCGGCCTGCTTCGAAAGAACAGTGCGTGGCGCCGTTTAGCAATTTTATCGGCCACCATCGCGCTTGTCAGCCACGCGCTGGCGCTGGAAGCTCGCATCTTTGCGGGTGACGGTGGGCAAAATCTCAGCCTGCTAAACGTCGGCTCACTGGTCAGCCTGATGATCTGTACGGTAATGACGATCGTCGCCTCGCGCAATCGCGGCTGGCTCCTTTTGCCAATCGTCTATGCCTTTGCGTTGATCAATCTCGCGTTCGCCACCTTTATGCCTAACGAATTCATCACCCATCTGGAAACCACGCCGGGCATGATGATTCATATCGGGCTAGCTTTGTTTGCCTACGCTACGCTTATCATTGCCGCGCTTTATGCTCTGCAGCTGGCGTGGATAGACTTCCAGCTTAAAAATAAAAAGCTCGCCTTCAGCGCCGAAATGCCACCGCTGATGGTCATCGAACGCAAAATGTTTCATATCACCCAGGTCGGGGTGGTACTGCTGACGCTGACGCTCTCAACCGGCCTGTTTTATATGCACAATCTCTTCAGCATGGAAAACGTCGACAAGGCAGTACTGTCTATTCTCGCATGGTTTGTCTACATCGTTTTGCTGTGGGGACACTATCATGAAGGTTGGCGAGGCCGCCGCGTGGTGTGGTTTAACGTCACCGGTGCCGCGATTCTGACCCTTGCCTACTTTGGTAGCCGGGTTCTGCAACAGTTCGTTGGCTAATTCTGCATTTTAAAGGACATACCTTTTGGAACACATCTCAACCACCACGCTGATCGTCACGCTGATCGTCATGGTGGTGGTTTCGGCGTACTTCTCCGGTTCAGAAACCGGCATGATGACGCTCAACCGCTATCGCCTGCGCCACCTTGCCAAACAGGGCAACCGCGCGGCGAAACGCGTCGAAAAACTCCTTCGCAAGCCGGACCGCCTTATTAGCCTCGTGCTTATCGGCAACAACCTGGTGAATATCCTTGCTTCCGCTATCGGCACCATCGTCGGTATGCGTCTTTATGGCGATGCGGGCGTGGCCATCGCAACCGGTATTCTCACCTTTGTCGTACTGGTATTCGCCGAAGTGCTGCCAAAAACCATTGCCGCACTGTATCCGGAAAAGGTCGCCTTCCCCAGCAGCTTCCTGCTTGGCCCGCTGCAAATCCTGATGATGCCGCTGGTCTGGCTGCTGAACGTCATTACCCGCATGCTGATGCGCATGGTGGGCATCAAAACCGATAATGTGATCAGCGCCGCGCTCAGCAAAGATGAACTGCGCACCATCGTGCACGAATCACATTCTAAAATTTCTCGCCGCAACCAGGACATGCTGCTTTCGGTATTGGATCTCGAAAAGGTCAGCGTCGACGACATCATGGTGCCGCGCAATGAAATCGTCGGCATCAACATCAACGATGACTGGAAATCCATCGTCCGCCAGCTCACGCACTCCCCCCACGGCCGCATCGTGCTCTACCGCGACAACCTCGACGATACCATCAGCATGCTGCGCGTGCGCGAAGCCTACCGCCTGATGACGGAAAAGCAGGAGTTCACCAAAGAAACCCTGCTACGCGCCGCCGATGAAGTCTATTTTGTTCCGGAAGGCACCCCGCTCAGCGTGCAGCTGGTTAAATTCCAGCGCAATAAAAAGAAAGTGGGCCTGGTGGTGGACGAGTACGGCGACATTCAGGGGCTTATCACGGTAGAAGATATTCTTGAAGAAATCGTCGGTGATTTTACCACCTCCATGTCCCCGACCCTTGCCGAAGAAGTGACGCCGCAGAACGACGGCTCGGTGATCATTGAAGGCAGCGCCAACGTGCGTGAAATCAACAAAGCCTTCAACTGGACGCTGCCGGAAGACGACGCGCGCACCATAAACGGTATGCTGCTCGAAGAGCTACAGGAAATTCCCGCTAACGATACGCGGGTGCGCATTTCCCATTACGATATCGACATTCTCGACGTGCAGGAAAACATGATTAAGCAGGTGCGCGTCACGCCCGTGAAGCCGCTGCGTCAAAGCGTTGAAGAATAGCAGGCAAAAAAAAGCCAGCCGCTAAGGGCTGGCTTTTTTGTTAAATACAACTTACTTCGCTTTCGCCACGGATACCATCGCGGCGCGAATGGTACGGCCATTCAGGGTATAACCCTTCTGCATTACCATCAGCACGTGGTTTGGCTCAACCTCATCGGATTCAACCATGGCAATCGCCTGGTGTACGTCCGGGTTAAACGGCACGTTGGTGTCGCCCACGACCTCCACGCCAAACTTGCGAACCACATCAAGCATGGATTTCTGCGTCAGCTCAATCCCTTCAACCATAGCGGCCAAATCCGGATTCGCCTTATCAGCCACTTCAAGCGCGCGATCCAGGCTATCAATCACCGGCAGCAGCTCATTGACAAATTTATCCAGCGCAAACTTGTGCGCCTTCTCGATATCCAACTCGGTACGACGACGCAGGTTTTCCATCTCAGCTTTAGTGCGCAGCAGGCTTTCGCGCTCGCGCTGCTGGACTTCTTCCAACTGTGCAGTCAGATCGGCAATTTGTTCGTCGCGCGGATCCACCTCGACGCCTTCTGCGGCTTCGACTTCTACGTGGCTGTCCATTGCAATATCGTCAGAGACTTGCTCGTCTGGTGTTTTCTGTTCTTTACTACTCATGAAATTCTCCGCGTTTTTAGCATTCATCTCGCTGGTTCGCTTATTATGGGGATCAGTTTCCGGGATTCAAGGGAACGTGACATATTGTCGTAAACGTCTGCGTATAAGGACCACCACAATGACCACCAAAATAGCGAACTCACATTTCAAATGCATTGGCATTGTCGGGCACCCTCGCCACCCCACGGCACTGACCACGCATGAAATGCTCTACCGGTGGCTATGCGGCAAAGGCTACGAAGTCATTGTGGAGCAGCAAATTGCCCAGGAACTGAACCTGAAAAACGTCAAAACCGGTACGCTCGCTGAAATTGGCCAGCTTGCCGATTTGGCAGTGGTGGTCGGTGGCGACGGCAATATGCTCGGCGCAGCGCGCGTGCTGGCACGCTACGACATAAAGGTCATCGGCATCAACCGTGGCAACCTCGGATTCCTCACGGACCTCGACCCGGACAACGCGCAGCAACAGCTGGCAGACGTGTTGGAAGGCCACTACATCGCCGAAAAACGCTTTCTGCTGGAGGCCCAGGTCTGCCAGCATGATAAGCCAACCCGCCTGAGCACCGCCATCAACGAAGTGGTGCTGCACCCGGGTAAAGTTGCCCACATGATTGAATTCGAAGTCTATATAGATGAAGTCTTCGCCTTTTCGCAGCGCTCCGATGGCCTGATTATCTCCACGCCAACCGGCTCTACGGCCTATTCGCTCTCCGCAGGCGGCCCTATTCTCACGCCCTCTCTTGATGCGATTACCCTGGTGCCGATGTTCCCCCACACGCTCTCCGCGCGCCCTTTGGTAATCAATAGTAGCAGCACCATTCGCTTGCGCTTTTCACACATGCGCAGCGACCTGGAAATCAGCTGCGACAGCCAGATTGCCCTGCCGATCCAGGAAGGTGAAGACGTGCTGATCCGCCGCTGCGACTACCATCTCAACCTGATACACCCTAAAGACTACAGCTATTTCAACACGTTGAGCTCAAAGCTTGGCTGGTCAAAAAAATTATTCTAAAAAGCGCCTCAGCCACTTTACTGTATAGATAACCAGGATATACTGTACGTAACTACAGCTATGTTGTTATATACAGGAAGGTGGCTATGCTCGCTCAACTCACCATCAGTAATTTCGCAATCGTTCGTGAACTGGAAATCGACTTTCACCACGGCATGACGGCCATCACCGGGGAAACCGGTGCCGGTAAATCTATTGCGATTGATGCCTTAGGGTTGTGCCTGGGTGGCCGCGCGGAGGCCGACATGGTTCGCCAGGGTGCTAGCCGTGCAGACTTATGCGCCCGCTTCTCCTTAAAAGACACCCCTGCGGCCCAGCGCTGGCTCGAAGAAAACCAGCTTGAAGAAGGCCGCGAGTGCCTGCTGCGGCGCGTGATCAGCAGCGACGGTCGTTCCCGTGGCTTTATTAACGGTACAGCTGTTCCGCTCTCCCAACTGCGCGATCTCGGCCAACTGCTGATCCAGATCCACGGTCAGCATGCACATCAGCTACTGCTAAAACCTGAACATCAAAAAAACCTGCTGGATGGTTACGCCGGGGAGCAAACGCTGCTGGCGCAAATGGCCGAGCGTTACCGTGCCTGGCACCAGAGCTGCCGCGATCTGGCGCAGCATCAGCAGCTTTCTCAGGAACGCGCCGCCCGCGCGGAACTGCTGCATTACCAGCTTAAAGAACTCAACGAGTTTGCGCCCGTCGCCGGTGAGTTCGAACTCATCGACGAAGAGTACAAGCGCCTGGCGAACAGCGGCCAGCTGCTCTCCACCAGCCAGCAGGCTTTGAATATTCTCGCCGACGGTGAAGACGTCAACCTGCAAAGCCAGCTCTACACCGCCACCCAGCTCATGGCTGAACTGGTCGGCATGGACGTTAAGCTCTCCGGTGTGCTGCAAATGCTGGAAGAGGCCGCCATCCAAATCTCCGAGGCCAGCGACGAACTTCGACACTACTGCGATCGCCTGGATCTGGACCCAAACCGTCTGTACGAACTCGAACAGCGTATTTCCCGGCAGATTAACCTTGCGCGTAAGCACCACATCTCTCCTGAGGAGCTGCCGCTGTTCCACCAGAAACTGCTTGATGAACAACAGCTGCTTGACAGCCAGGCAAGCTCGCAGGATGAACTGATGCAGGCCGTCGCCCATCATCACCAGCAGGCGCTGTCCTTAGCCCGTGAACTGCATCAGCGCCGTAGCCACTACGCCGCCGAGCTGTGCGGGCTTATCACCGAAAGCATGCACTCGCTTTCTATGCCGCACGGCAAGCTCGCCATCGACGTTGAATTTAACGAAAACCACCTGACGGCCGAAGGGGCTGACCGCATCGACTTCCGCGTCAGCACGAACCCGGGCCAGCCTTTGCAGCCTCTAGCGAAAGTTGCTTCCGGCGGCGAGCTGTCGCGCATTGCGCTGGCGATCCAGGTGATTACCGCCCGCAAGATGGAAACCCCGGCGCTAATTTTCGATGAAGTGGACGTGGGTATCAGCGGGCCAACCGCTGCGGTAGTAGGGAAACTGCTGCGCCAGTTAGGGGAATCTACCCAAGTAATGTGCGTCACCCACCTGCCGCAGGTTGCGGGCTGTGGTCATCACCACTTCTTCGTCAGCAAAGAAACTGACGGCGAAATGACCGAGACCCACATGCAGCCGCTGGACAAGCGTTCGCGCCTGCAGGAGCTGGCTCGCCTGCTCGGCGGCAGCGAAGTTACCCGCAATACGCTGGCGAACGCAAAAGAACTGCTGGCCGCTTAATTGAATTCAACGGCGCGGCAGGTTACCCTGCCGTTCGCCGTTTAAAAAAGCCGCATTCGGCCAGCGCTTTGGCAATTGTGCAGCTTTTGAGCCAACTTTTTTGGCCTTGCACGGTCTGAGTTGAGCGCCTTAAGGTTTTAAACTGCGAAAAGGTTTATTATCATCGGCATATTACGAATGAGCCACGTGCTGCTCGGGCCCGAAAAGGAATCAAATCACTATGCGCTGTAAAACGCTGACCGCTGCCGCAGCGGTTCTTCTGATGTTGACCGCAGGCTGTTCCACTCTGGAGCGAGTGGTTTACCGCCCTGATATCAACCAGGGGAACTACCTGACACAAAACGACGTGTCGAAGATCCGTACCGGTATGACTCAACAGCAGGTTGCTTATGCCCTGGGTACGCCAATGATGACCGATCCGTTCGGTACCAATACCTGGTTCTACGTATTCCGCCAGCAGCCTGGCCATGAAGGCGTGACTCAGCAAACGCTGACCCTGACCTTCAACAGCAGCGGCGTCCTGACCAATATCGACAACAAACCGAAGCTGGAAACAAACCAATAACGCAGTGTTATTCGTAGGTCGGATAAGCGCAGCGCTATCCGACAAGCAAGCCAAGCCGGTCACCAATAAAAAAAGCGCCCTAAGCGCTTTTTTTTATTCCTTCTTCGCGGAGCGTTCAGCCCGATGCCGACGCAATTCTTTAGGGTCCGCAATCAGCGGCCGGTAGATTTCCACCCGGTCCCCTTCATTGACCTCATCGTTGAGTTTTACCGGGCGGCTGAAAATCCCCACCTTGTTTTTGCTCAAATCGATATCGCTGCGCAGCTCAAGCAGGCCAGAGGCGACAATTGCCTGCTCAACGGTGCTGCCCTGCGCCAGCCTAACCTGACGTAAATACTGCTTTTCGGGCAGGGCGTAAACTACCTCAACCTTGATTTCAGGCGACACTGTAAACCTCTTTTGCCCGCACGGTAAAAGCCTGCACCATGCTTCCCGCCAGCTCTTTAAAGATGCGGCCAAACGCCAGCTCGATCAGCTTATTGGTGAACTCAAAATCAAGCTGAAACTCAATGCGGCAGGCATCAGGGCTGAGCGGGGTAAACTTCCAGCCCCCCATCAGGGACTTGAACGGCCCGTCGACAAGGTGCATCAGGATGCTTTGGTTGCTGGTCAACGTATTGCGCGTGGTGAAGGTCTTGCTGATCCCCGCTTTCGAGACGTCGACCGCCGCCGTCATTTGATTGGCAGAAGCGTCGATGACCCGGCTGCCGGTGCAGCCAGGTAAAAATTCCGGGTAGGATTTCACATCATTCACTAACTGATACATCTGCTCGGCGCTGTAAGGCACCAGGGCAGTACGACTAATCTGAGGCATAGCTATTCCTGTGAGTCATCCAACCTACAAATAATAACATTTATGCCCGCGCAAAGAAAAACTCTTAGCCCGCAGGCATGCTAAGATATGCCCTTTCCGCCCGCAGTGAAGCGGGGTGTCTTTGAACTCTTGATTGCGTATACTGAGCAGTATTATGACTAAGAAAAAAGCAAACAAACCAGGCTCAGCCACCATTGCGCAGAACAAGCGCGCCCGCCACGAATACTTTATCGAAGATGAATTTGAAGCGGGGCTCGTACTGCAAGGCTGGGAAGTAAAATCTCTGCGTGCCGGTAAGGCCAACATTAGCGACAGCTACGTCATTCTGATCGACGGCGAAGCCTTCCTCTTCGGCGCAAACTTCATTCCGCTGAACGTCGCCTCAAGCCATATGGTCTGCGACCCAATCCGTACCCGTAAGCTGCTGCTTAATCAGCGCGAGCTGGATCATCTTTACGGCAGCATCAACCGCGACGGTTATACCGTGGTGGCGCTCTCCCTGTACTGGAAGAACGCCTGGTGCAAAGTGAAGATTGGCGTCGCTAAGGGTAAGAAACAGTACGACAAACGTACGGATCTGAAAGACCGCGAATGGGCGGTAGACAAAGCGCGCATCATGAAGCACGCGGGCCGTTAACTTTCCCAATATCCTTCAATAATAAAGCTGGTCCTTTTATACAAGGGCCAGTTTATCAACGCTGATATTTCACTTTCGAATTCGCGCATTACGACCCTCTCACCGTTACGTTTAATATAACCGGCGTCAAATATTAAATATATTATTGCAATGCCGTTAAGTTAGGCTAGCGATAAAATGGCCAGAAAGAATATATTATATTTAGCATTCACCGAATTAATACAACTCGGGCAGACTGACTTTTTAGAATTGAACCTGATAATTATTTCTGGTACGACCAGGAAGCAATTTATATATCAAAAAACAAATAACCACATTAACGATAAGCTTAATCACCTCAAATTTGAGCGAAGTATAACCTGGTCTATGGCATTTGCTTTAAATCGTTTAAAACCATTTAGATCATCAAGTTAGAGGGCAATAGTTTCTTTTGTCATAATCACTTATAAACCAAGCCGCATCGCCCCCTTGGCTGCCCCGCATTTAATTCATCAATTCTTAAACCTTTCTTTAACGCCACTTAAGTTGCGCTTTCATTTAATCCTGTCTATATCATCAATATCCCTGAATAGAAATGATAAAAAAGTATGATCCTGACATCTATAACCGTTTAGTCCTGCGACAGAAAACCAACATGAATTAACAATGTTAGCCATCGCTATTTAGATGGTCGGGTTCGCTCGCTTTTAACTTTATAGATGAATGAGATCTTTTTAACACTTTGTTCCGGGGACTTTATTTTGTGCTTATGCCTGACTAATGACTACACCCGCGTTCACATCGAATGGAGTGATTATTATGCCTTCTATATCCATCATCTCAAAATTAACCGGCGTAACGAATAACGTCGAAGCCTCTGAAATAACGCTGAATTCTCCATCTATTGTTGAACTCAAAGCCGAACGCTCGGACATCGCCAGCATCACCCGTTCGAATCAGGATATGGTGGTTACCCTGCGCGACGGCGAAGTCATTACCGTCAAGAATTTCTACGCCTATACCGAGCAGGGCGGCAACCAGCTGGTGCTGCAAGGCAGCGACGGCGCGCTCTGGTGGGTGCAGGACACGGCCACCGGTTTCCATTTCGAACATATCGCCAATATTGATGAGCTGATGGTTGCGACCGGCGCGCACGCAGAAGGCGGAGCGGTCTGGCCGTGGGTACTGGGCGGCCTGGCGATTGCGGGCGGTATTGGCATCGCGGCGGCCAGCGGCGGCGGAGGCGGCGGCGGTGGAGATAACGACTCAAACAACGGCGGAAATAATGGCGGCAATAACGGCGGTGAGCCAGGCACGCCGGGTGATCCAGGCAACCCTGGCGGCACCGATACCACGCCCCCAACTGCGCCCACGAATCTAAACGTTTCGGCCGACGGTAACACGGTCACCGGCACCGCCGAACCGGGTAGCACCGTAACCATCACGGATAGCAGCGGTAAGGTCATCGGAACGGGAACCGCCGGCAGCGACGGCAGCTTCTCCATTCCGCTGACGTCACCGCAAATCAGCGGTGAGGATCTTACCGCTCATGCAACCGACCCGGCGGGCAACGAAGGCCCGTCGACGTCAATCCTCGCCCCCAATATCCCGCTGCCCGATGCGCCAACGCTGACAAACATACTCGATAACGTCGCCCCAACCGTGGGCTCGGTAGCCAATGCAAAAGCCACCAACGACAGCACGCCAACGCTCACGGGCAAAGGCGTGGCCGGTTCGACGGTGCATATTTACGACAACGGCGTTGAGATCGGCACGGCCGTGGTAGCCAAAAACGGCAGCTGGAGCTTCACCCCAGGCAAGGCGCTCTCCGACGGCACGCACGCTTTCTCCGTCACAACGACGAACGAAAAAGGCGAAAGCCTCCACTCGCCGAACTACACGGTCACCGTCGACACGGTCAATCCCGAAGCGCCGGTTATCAGCCAGCTTCTGGAGTCGAACGGTTCCCCCATCCCTAACATCAGCGGTTCCTATACCAACGACAACACGCCGGTGTTAAGCGGCACGGGCGAAGCGGGCGACACGTTGCTTATTTTTGATAAAGGCACGCAGATTGGGCAGGTCATCGTCGGCAGCGACGGCAAATGGACGTTCACCCCATCCCAGCCGCTATCTGAAGGTGGCCACGTCATCTACGTTCAGCAGGTCGACGCGGCGGGTAACCTCAGCACGCCTTCCCTAAGCAGCACCTTTATCGTCGATACCGTCGCCCCGGCGGCCCCGGGCGGGCTGGTTGTCTCTGAAGACGGCAAAATGGTTTCCGGCACCGCCGAGCCGCACAGCACGGTTACCATTACGGACGGCAACGGTAACCCTATCGGCAGCATCATTGCCGATAACAGCGGTCACTTCATCATCACCCTCAACCCGCCGCAGACCAACGGCGAAACGCTGACCGCCCATGCGACCGACCCGGCGGGAAACAACAGTCCGGACGTCAACGTAACCGCGCCGGATACCACCATCCCGGCCCTGCCTGCCATAACCGAACTGGTCGACGACGCGGGCAGCATCACGGGCCAAATCACCAACAACGGCGTTACCGATGACGCCAGGCCCACTCTGAGCGGCACCGGCGAAGCAGGCTCAACGATCACCATCTTCGATAACGCCCTGCAGATTGGCACCACAACCGTAGCCAATAACGGCACATGGAGCTTCACGCCAGCCGAGCCGCTTGCGGATGGCTCGCATAGCCTGACGGCGTCGCAGCTTGACCCGCTCGGCAACGTCAGCCCAACGCTCACCGGCCCGACCTTTACCGTCGATACCGTACCGCCGCTGGCCGCAGACATTACCGAAGTCAGCGTTGACGGCACGACGATAACCGGCACCGCCGAGGCGGGCACGACCGTCAACATCGTGGGCGCGAACAACGTGCTGCTCGGCTCGGCAATTGTCGCCGGGAACGGCACATTCACCGTCACGCTCACCCCGGCCCAGACCCATAGCGAAGCGCTGCAGGCCACCATTCACGACGCCGCCGGTAACGTAGGCCCGTCGACCAGCTTCACGGCTTCTGACTCCAACTACCCAACCGTACCGGTCCTTGTTTCAATAACCGACGACGTCGGGCCGACCACCGGCCCGGTAGACAACGGCAAGGCCACCGACGACAACACGCCGACGCTTAACGGCACGGCGGAACCAAATAGCCTGGTCAACATCTTCAACAACGGCCTGTTGCTGGGCGTCGCAAGCACAGACGGCAGCGGACACTGGACCTTCACCCCGCAGCTACCTTTGCCGGACGGTGCCTATGTCCTCACCTTCTCCGCCAGCAACTCAAGCGGCGTCAGCGGCACCTCTCAGCCATTCTCGATAAGCGTCGACACCACCGCGCCGCTGGCTCCAACGGGCCTTGCGGTTTCTGACGATGGCACAACGGTTACCGGCAGCGCCGAAGCGGGCAGCACCGTCACCGTCAAAGACGGCAGCGGCAATCCGCTCGGAACCGCAACCGCCGGTACCGACGGCACCTTTACCGTTACCGTCAACCCCGCGCAGCTCAACGGGCAGACGCTAACCGCGACCACCAGCGACCCGGCGGGCAACACCAGCGGGCCAACCACCGTCGACGCACCCGATAACACCCCGCCGACCGCACCGACTGACCTGGCCGTCACCGCCGACGGCCTGCACGTTACCGGCACCGCCGAAGCGGGCAGCACCGTCAACATCACCGACAGCAACGGCACGGTAATCGGCACCGGCACGGCGGACGTGAACGGTCACTTTGACGTCACGCCGCTCGCGCCGCCGCAAACCAACGGCGAAGCGCTGCTGGTCAGCGCGACGGATACCCAGGGCAACATCGGCCCGAACGCCACGGTGCTGGCCGGTGACACCACGGCACCAGAAGCCCCAACGGGCGTAACGGTCAACGACGAAGGCACGATTGTTTCGGGGAACGCCGAAGCAGGCAGCACGGTGACGGTCGCGGACGGCGACGGTAATCCGCTTGGAACGGGCACTGCGGGGGCAGACGGCGCCTTCAACGTGACGATCTCCCCGCCGCAAACCAACGGCGAAACGCTGGACGTCTCGGCGAAAGACGGCGCGGGCAATATCGGCCCGAACACGCCGGTCGACGCGCCGGACACCACCGCCCCGGACGCGCCGATAATCACCGCCGTGGTTGACGACGCAGCGGACATTACCGGCAATCTGGCCCCGGGCCAGACCACCAACGACGACACGCCTACGCTTCAGGGGACCGCCGAAGAAGGCGCGACCGTGAAGATTTACGATAACACTACGCTGCTGGGCAGCACCGTGGCAGGCGTCGGCGGCGCGTGGAGCTTCACCCCGCCGACCGCGCTCGGCCAGGGCTCCCACAACCTGACCGTCACCGCAACCGACGTGCACGGCAACACCAGCGATGCGGCCTCGTTCAACGTCGTCGTCGACACCATCGCGCCGCAGGCTCCGACCATCACCCTCGTCAGCGATAACGTCGGCACGCTTACCGGCCCGGTGCCGAACAGCGGCGTCACCAACGATCCAACGCCAACCGTTCAGGGCACAGGCGAACCGGGCTCCACCGTCAATCTGATTCTGGACGGCACGACCACGCTTGCCTCGCTGACCGTCGGCGCGGACGGCACCTGGAGCTACACCCTCACCGAACCGCTGGACGACAGTTCCCACACCTTTACCGTCACCGCGCAGGACGACGCGGGTAACGTCACCGCCCCATCGGACGGCTACACCATCGACGTGATCACCAGCACCCCGGCCACGCCGGCTATCGGCTCGGTTGCTGACGACGTGGGCACCGTCACCGGCGACCTGGCCACCGGGGCCGCGACCGATGACGCGAGGCCTGCGCTGACCGGCAGCGGCACCATCGGCTCAACCATCACCCTTTACGACGGCAGCACGCCGGTCGGCACCGCCGTTGTTGACGGCACGGGCAGCTGGACGATTACCCCAACGCTGCCGCTAAGCGAAGGCACCCACAATCTCAGTGCTATCGCCACGGACGCGGCGGGCAACGCCAGCGGCTCCGCTAACTTTACGCTGACGGTCGACACCACCCCCCCTGGAGCACCATCTATTCTCTCGGCCGAAGGCGAAATCGGCGGCGCAACCGGCCCGCTTGTCAGCGGCGGCAGCACGCAAAACGGTACGCCAACCCTCACCGGCCAGGGTGAAGCGGGCGCGACTATTAGCATCTACGATAACGGCGGCACTACGCCAATCGGTACGGTCACCGTTCCGGCGGGCGGCACGTGGACGTTCACCCCCGGCACCGCGCTCGGTGAGGGCACGCACACTCTGACCGCCGTAGCGACAGACCCGGCGGGCAACACTGGCCTGCCTTCCGCAGGCTTTACCCTGACCGTTGACAGCATCGACCCGCTCCAGCCGGATATCCCAACGGTGACCGACGACCTGGCGCCGGGCCTCGGCGCAATTGTGAATAACGGCAGCACCAACGACACCACGCCCACCTTCAGCGGCACGGGCACGGCGGGCGATACCATCACTATCTTCGATGGCCCAGATCAGCTGGGCGAAACCACCGTTCGCGCCGACGGCAGCTGGAGCTTTACCCCTTCCACTCCGCTTCCGGCGGCAACGTACAACATTTACACGGTGGCAACCGATCCTGCCGGGAACAGCAGCCTGCCTTCCGACATCATTGTGATTACCGTCGACACCACCGCCTCCGCCGCGCCAACGATAGGCGCGGCGGCAGATAACGTGGGCGGGCTGACCGGGCCGGTAGCCACCGGCGGCATCACCGACGACGCAACGCCGACCTTCAGCGGCACGGGGGTAAACGGCGACACCATCACGCTGTACAACGGCACCACGGTTGTCGGCACCGCCGTCGTGGCGGGCGGCGTCTGGTCGATCACGCCAGCGACGGCGTTGCCCAACGGCGAGTTAACCCTGACCGCCACGGCGACCGACCCGGCGGGTAACGTCAGCGCGCCGTCGGCCGACTTTGTGCTCAACGTCGACAGCACGCCGCTCGCCGCCCCGGTGGTGACGGGGATTGCGGATAACGTTGGCACCCTTCAAACGCCGCTGGTCGACGGCAGCTACACCGACGACACCACGCCAACCCTCAGCGGCACGGGCACGCCGGGCAGCACCGTCACTATTTCTGACGGAGCCACTCAGGTCGGAACGATAATTGTGGGCGAAGACGGCACCTGGAGCATAACCACAAGCCCGCTCGGCGAAGGGCAGCACAGCCTGACGATTTCCGCCACCGACCCGGCGGGCAACGCGGTGGGGCCATCTGCGCCTATCGTGCTGAACGTCGATACCGTGCCGCCGCCGGTGCCTGACGGAGTCACCATCTCCAACGACGGCACGATTGTCACCGGGAATGCCGAAGCCAACAGCACCGTTATCATCAAAGACGCCGGCGGCAACGAAATTGGCAGAGCCGTTACTACGGCGGGCGGGACGTTTACCGTCACGATTGCGCCGGCGCAAACGCACGGCGAAACCTTAACGGCGACGGCGCAGGACCAGGCGGGCAACCTGGGCGATAACGTTGATTTCACCGCCTCTAACTCCCGCCTGCCGCCAGCGCCGGTGATTACGGAAGTGTCGGATGAGGTGGGCGCGGTAACCGGCTCAATCGCCAACGGCGGCAGCACGGATGACCCGACCCCTACGCTTAGCGGTACGGCAGTGAACGATGCGACGGTCAATATTTATCTTGATGGCGTGCTGCTGACGACGGTGACCGCCAGCGGAACCGGGGCGTGGAGCTTCCCGCTCACCGGAGCGTTGGCCGACGGCACGCACAGCTTCACCGTCAGCCAGACCGTCCCCGACCCCTTAACCATCGACACCTACACCAGCGGCCTGTCGCCGCAGTTCACCATCACCGTGGATACCGTGCCGCCCGTCGCGCCTGCTCTCACCTCGGTTGTTGACGATGTAACGCCGGGCACCGGCAATATTGACGGCGGGCAGCCGACCAACGACCCTCGCCCTACCCTGAACGGCACCGGCGAACCGGGCACCACCGTAACCATCTTTGATAACGGCACCCCGTTTGGCAACGCCGTGGTCAGCGCGGCGGGCACCTGGACCTTTACGCCAGCGACAAACATAGCCGACGGCACCCACACGCTCACCATCAGCGCGGCCGACGCGGCGGGCAACGCCACGGATGGAGCACAGGTATTCCAGCTGATCGTCGACACCACGGCACCGGTAGCGCCAGTGGTTACCGACGCGGTTGACGACAACGGCGCGCTGCCGACGCCGATCGTTTCCGGCCAGCCAACCAACGACGGCACGCCGACCCTCAACGGCACGGCGGAACCCAACGCGACGATTGTCATCACGGAAAACGGCGTGACGCTCGGCACCGTGTTTGCCGATGGCAGCGGCATCTGGACGTTCACCCCGGCCACGCCGCTGGCGGAAGGCAGCCACAACCTTGCCATCACCGCCACCGACCGGGCGGGCAACGTTAGCCCACCGGCGAGCTTCAACGTGGTGGTCGATACCACGGCCCCGGTCGTTCCGGCCATCACCCTCGTGGTTGACGACCAGACCCAGCTCGGCACCGACCTGCCGCTGACCAGCGGCCAGCTCACTAAAGACACCCTGCCAACGCTTAGCGGCACGGCGGAGGCGAACGCCACCATTACGATTCTGGACGGCAACGCCGTCATCGGCACCACCACCGCGAACGCCAGCGGCGCGTGGTCGTTCACGCCGGGTGCGCCGCTCGGCCAGGGCAGCCATACGCTGACCGCCACCGCGACGGACACCGCCGGGAACGTCAGCAACGCCTCAGCGTCATTTGTCGTGCTGGTAGACTCCGTTGCGCCGAACGCGCCGGTTATCGTCAGCGTTAACGACAACACCGCGCCGGTGCTTGGCCCGATTACCAGCGGCACCCCGACCAACGAAACCCGCCCCGCGCTCTCCGGCACGGGTGAAGTGGGTTCAACTATCACCGTGTACGACGGCAGCACGCCGCTGGGCACAACGACCGTTGGCGCGGGCGGCACCTGGAGCTTCACGCCTGCAACGCCGCTGGGTACCGGCTCCCACGCGCTGACCGTCACCGCGACCGACACCGCCGGGAACGTCAGCGCACCGTCTGCGGGCTTCACGGTCGTGGTGGATACGACGGCACCGAACGCGCCAACCATCACCACCGTTGCGGACGACGTCGGCACGGTGGTCGGCAATCTCACCAGCGGCCAGGTCACCGACGACACGCGTCCGGCGATTAGCGGCCAGGCCGAGGCCAACGCCAGCATCAACGTCTACGACAACGGCGCGCTTATCGGCACCGCTCAGGCGGACGGAACCGGCGCGTGGAGCTTCACGCCGCCGGTCGGCAGCCCGCTGGCTAACGGCAGCCACGCGCTGACCGTGACGGCGGTAGATACGGCGGGCAACGTCAGCGCACCGTCGGGAGCGTTCACCGTTATCGTCGATACCCTCGCGCCGACGGCGCCAATCGTTATTCAGGCATTTGACGACGTCGGCCCGGTCACCGGCCCGCTGGTCAGCGGCCAGTCGACCAACGACAGCCAGCCCGCGCTCAGCGGCACGGCGGAAGCCAATTCCACGGTGCGGGTATTCGATAACGGCACGTTGATTGGCACCGTCACGGCCTCCGCTGCGGGCACCTGGAGCCTGACCCCGCCAACCGCCATTGCCGATGGCGTACACGTTTTCACCGCCACCTCCACCGACGCGGCGGGTAACCCCGGCGCGGTGTCGGGCAACTTTACGCTGACCATCGATACCACTGCGCCAGCGACGCCGGTGCTGACCTCGGTAGTGGACGACGTTGCGGGCGGCGTGTTTAACGGCGCGCTGACCAGCGGCCAGGTCACCAACGACGCGCGTCCGACGCTTAACGGCACGGCGGAAGCGGGCACCACCCTCGCCATTTTTGACGGCAGCACGCAGATTGGCACCGTAACCGTGCCGGTCGGCGGGGCATGGACGTTCACGCCAACCGCCCCGCTCGCCGGCGGCTCACATACGCTGACGGTGACGGCAACGGACGCGGCGGGCAACGCCAGCGGCGCAACCGCAGGCTTTAACATCATCGTCGACACCACCGCGCCAACCACGCCGACCCTCACGTCGATCGTTGACGATGTGGGCACGGTCACCGGCGCGCTTGCCAACAACCAGCCGACCAACGACACCCTGCCAACGCTTAACGGCACGGCGGAAGCGGGTGCGACGGTCAACATTTTCGACAACGGCACGCTGCTCGGCAGCACCGTAGCAAACGGCAGCGGTAGCTGGACCTATACCCCAACTACGCCGCTGGGCCAGGGTAGCCACTCGTTTACCGTTAGCGCAACGGACGCGGCTGGCAACACCAGCGCCAGCACGGCGGCATCGGCGATTGTGGTTGATACCACGCCTCCGGGCGCGCCAACCGGCATGACCGTCAACGCGACCGGCACGGTCGTCACCGGCACAGCCGAGGCGGGCAGCACGGTGACCATCACCTCCAGCACCGGCACCGTTCTTGGCACCGCGAAGGCGGACGGCACCGGCAGCTTTAGCGTCACTCTTTCCCCGGCGCAGACCAGCGGCCAGCCTCTGCTGACCTTCGCGCAGGATGCCGCCGGTAACCAGGGTATTTCCGCCGGGTTTACCGCGCCGTTCACCGGCGTGCCGGGGGTACCGGTCATTTCAAGCGTGGTGGACGACACCGCTCCGCAGACAGGCACGGTAGCGAACGGCCTGAGCACCAACGACACGACGCCGACCATCAACGGCACCGCGCAGGCGGGGGCCACCGTCAACGTCTACAACAACGGCGTGCTGATGGGGACCACCACGGCGGACGGCGGCGGCAACTGGTCATATACGCCGGGCACCGCGCTGGGTGAAGGCATTCACGCCTTTACCGCGACGGCCACCAACGCCAACGGCACCGGCAGCTTCTCCGCTCCGGCGTCCGTTATCGTCGACACCATCGCGCCGCTGGCCCCCACGGCGGTCGTCAGCGCCGACGGCACCAGCATTAGCGGCGTTGCGGAAGCTAACAGCACCGTCACCATCACCCTGCCGGGCGGCGGCACGGTCACCGCGACCGCCAACGCCAGCGGTGCCTATACCGCCACGCTGCCCGTCCGTGAAATCGGCGGCGAAACGCTGTCGGTCACCGCTACGGACGGCGCGGGCAACACCTCTCCGGCATTCAACGCCATCGCACCTAACCTGCCGCTGGCGGCGAGCAGCAACGTGCTGGATCTGAATCTGACCACGGACGCGCAGATTACCACCTCGCACTACAGCGACTACGGCGTGCTGCTGGTTGGCGCGCTGGGCAACACGGCGTCGATACTCGGCAACGACACGGCGCAGGTCGGCTTCACCATCGCCGACGGCGGCACCGGCAACATTCTTATTGATGCCACCGCCACCGGCATCGTGCTGTCGCTGCTCAACACGCTGGAAGTGGCGATTCAGAAATACGACGCGGCGACGGGCACCTGGAGCACGATTATCGACTCGTCGCAGCCGCAGTTTGCTAACCTGCTGACCCTCGGTTCCAGCGGCGTCAGCCTCGATATTCAGGGGCTGGGCGGCGGCACCTACCGCGTGCTGAGCTACAACACCAGCCTGCTGGCGACCGGCTCGCTGACCAGCCTGGACGTGTCCGTGACGCAGACCAGCGCGGGCACCATCACCGGCGGCGGCACGCAGCCGGGTAACGTCATCACCGACCCAGGCCCGAACGGCAGCGAAGACGTTGCTCCGGCGGGCACCGTGGTCTGTTCGGTCACCAACGCCCAGGGCACCGTCACGCCGGTGGGCGCGGGCGGCGCGGATATCCAGGGCCAGTACGGCACGCTGCATATCAACCAGGACGGCAGCTACACCTACACGCTGACCAACACCTCGGCCTCGGTGATTGGGCGCACGGAAAACTTCACCTACACCATCACGCACAACGGTGCCAGCTCCACGGCGCAGCTGGTGGTGACGTTGGGGAACGGCGCGCCGGCCAGCACCGTTACGGCTACCGACAACACCGCGGCGCTGACCTACAGCACCGACGTGGAGGCGGTGAACCACGGCGCTTCATCGCAGAGCGGCCTGTCGGTGCTGAGCATCGGGGCGGGTAACGTATTGAGCCTGAACGTGCTGGCCAATATGACCAACCCGATTATCTTCGACGTGGACGAAGGTTCGACGCGCACCATGACGTTACAGGCGAACGTCGGCGGCGTGGCGCTGCTGTCGACCTTCGACCTGTACATCTACAAGTTCAACGACGTGACCCAGCAGTTTGAGCAGTATCAGGTGCAGAAAACCTGGCTGACCGCGCCGCTGCTGGGCGGGTCGTCGGCACCGCTGACCCTCACCCTGCCGGGCGGCGAGTACCTGTTCCTGCTCAATAACGCCAGCGGCGTCAGCGTGCTGACGGGCTACACGCTGAATATTTTGCAGGACCATACCTACGCCGTAGACAGCCTGACCGCCAGCACCACCGGCAACGTGATGGCGGACGACGTTGCCCCGGCGGGCAGCCACGTTACCGAGGTGAACGGCCAGGCGGTGTCCGCCACCGGCACCACCACCATCAACGGCCAGTACGGCGTGCTGACCATCGACGCCAACGGCAGCTACACCTATAGGCTGAACGCGGGCGTAGGTGCAGACAGCATCAAAACGCCGGACAGCTTCGTCTACAAGGTGACCGCGCCGAACGGCGATACGGGCACCGCGTCGCTGAACGTCACCGCCACGCCGCAGGCCCTGAATGCGGTCGATGACGCCAGCGCCGTGATGGCGATTAACACCGTGCAGAACACCGCCGCCTATTCGGATACAACGGTCGGTAACGCCAGCTGGAACGCCGCGCTGCTTGCGCCAACCTCCGGCAGCGGAAGCGGCACCTTTGTGGTGGACAGCAATACCGTGCTTCACAACCCGGTGCTGCACTTCGGGGTCGCCTCGCTGCTCTCGCTCGGCGGGCTGTCGGTCAACTGGACGATTACCAGCGATACGGGCACGGTGGTGAAAACCGGCTCGTTTAACGGCGGCCTGCTGCTGGGCGGCGTGGCCAATATAGATTTAACCGGCCTGGATCTGCATTCCGGCACCTACACGCTGAGCTACACCGGCAACATGGGTGCATTAGCCGCCGGGCGAATCACTATCACGCCGTCGGTGACCGGCACCACCCTCGATCTGGACAGCTACTCAACGCTTGCGGGCAGTACCGTTCACGGCAACCTCTATGACGGCACCGACGCGGCGGGCGCGGCAGACCAGCTCGGCAGCGTGCATACCCTGCTGACCGTTACCGGCTACAACGGCAGCACCGCCACGCTCAACCCAACCACCGACAGCGCCGCCACCGCCACGATTCAGGGGCATTACGGCACGCTGGTGATGGGCCTCGACGGCTCGTACACCTACACGCTCAACGCCGGGATTTCACCGGCGGCCATCACCTCGAAGGAGACATTCACCTACACGTTAAACGATCAGGCCGGGCACACGGACAGCGCCACGCTGACCATCAACATGAACCCGCAGTTCGTCAGCACCGCGCAGAGCGATGTGATCAATGGCTCGGTTTATGGCGATACGCTGGTTTACCACCTGCTGAACGGCACCGACGCCACGGGCGGCAACGGCGCGGACGTCTGGAACAACTTCTCGCTGTCGCAGGGGGACCAGATCAACGTCCACGACCTGCTGACCGGCTGGAACGGTTCGCAGGCGACGCTCGGCAACTACCTGAACGTCACCACCAGCGGCAACAACACGGTGATTTCCATTGACCGTGACGGCACAGGCTCGACCTACCACTCCACCACGCTCGTTACCCTGGAGAACACGCACACCACGCTCGATGAGCTGGTACAGCAAAACCACATTGTGACCTGATCGAAAGCAAGCCAAACCCCGGGCGCAAAGACGCCCGGGGAAAAAAAACAGAAACGGTGGATGGCGCTGCGCTTATCCACCCTACAACGGCCTTTTCCAACCCGAAAACGGTGCCTTGTAGGTCGGGTAAGCGCAGCGCCACCCGACAAGCATACGCGGCGGATAGCCCTTTGTAGGTCGGGTAAGCGTAGCGTCACCCGACAAGCATACGCCGCGGATAGCCCTTTGTAGGTCGGGTAAGCGTAGCGTCACCCGAAAAGCATACGCGGCGGATAGCCCTTTGTAGGTCGGGTAAGCGTAGCGCCACCCGACAAGCATACGCCGCGGATAGCCCTTTGTAGGTCGGGTAAGCGTAGCGCCACCCGAAAAGCATACGCCGCGGATAGCCCTTTGTAGGTCGGGTAAGCGTAGCGTCACCCGACAAGCATACGCCGCGGATAGCCCTTTGTAGGTCGGGTAAGCGCAGCGCCACCCGACAATAATTTGACCGTAAAACGATCGCTGCTGTCGGCAATCGGAACGTAGTGACATTTATTAGGGAAAAATAATGGGAAAATTACAGCCTGTTGCTTTATGGCTGGCGTATGGCCTATTTATGGCCCAGGCCTATGCCGATGACGCTCCACAATTTATCTCGACGCAGGGGCTTGCCGAGCAGGAACTCCCCTCGCTCGACGGATCTTCTTCCCTGCCGCTTAACGCCCCGGCGCCCGGCACGCTGACCATCAACGACGCGGTGAACCGGGCCGTGACCTGGCACCCCAGCATTCAAGAGGCCATCGGCAAGCTCGCGGGCCAGGCCGAACAGGTCAACGTCGCAAAATCAAAATACTACCCGCAGATCAGCGCGGGCATGAACAACGGCTACAGCAACAGCTATACCGACAGCGGCTTCAGCCCGTCGCTGGTGCTGTCCATTTCCCAGATGCTCTACGACTTTGGCAAAGTATCAAGCCAGGTGCGGGCCGAAACCGCAGGCGTGGCGCAGGAGCAGGCCAACGTGCTGGTGAGCATCGATAACGTCGGCCACGACACCGCCATCGCCATGACCCAGGTGCAGATGTGGCAGCAGATGGTGGATATCGCCAAAGAGCAGCTCGACGCCCTGAGCAACATCGGCCGCCTGACGGAAAAGCGCAACGACGAGGGCGCAACGTCCATGTCGGACGTGGTGCAAACCAACGCCCGCATCGAGTCCGCCCGCTCGCAGCTGATTCAGTACCAGGCCAACCTCGACAGCGCCCAGGCGACCTTAATGAGCTGGCTGGGCTGGAACAACCTCAACGGCATCAGCAACGACTTCCCGGACAAGCTCGGCCAAAGCTGCAACGTCGAAAAGCCGGACGATCGCCTGGTGCCCGCCGTGCTGGCCTCCTGGGCGCAGGCAAGCGTGGCGCAGGCCAACCTGGATTACGCCAACGCGCAGATGACGCCCACCGTGTCGCTTGAACCTTCCGTCCAGCACTATCTAAACGACAAATACGCCAGCCACGAAGTGCTCGACCGCACGCAGTATTCCGCCTTTATCAAAGTTGAGATGCCGCTCTACCAGGGCGGCGGGCTGACCGCGCGCCGCAACGCCGCGAGCCACGCGGTTGAGGCCGCACAGTCCGGCGTGCAGCGCACCCGCCTTGACGTGCGCCAGAAGCTGATGGAGTCGCGCAGCCAGGCGATGAGCCTCGTCGGGGCCATTCAGGTTCTGCAACGCCAGGAGGAGCTGAGCGCCCGCACCCGCGAGCTGTACCAGCAGCAGTATCTCGACCTCGGCTCGCGCCCGCTGCTGGACGTGCTGAACGCCGAGCAGGAAGTGTTCCAGGCGCGCTTCGCCGAACAGCAAACGTTAAGCCAGCTTCATCAACTGCAGCTCAACTGCCTGTATAACACCGGCAGATTGCGCAACGCATTTGGTCTGGAAAATCGCAACATCCAGTCACTGGAGATCCAGCCATGAGCCATACGCCCCCTCCCGTTGATGAGTTACTCACCGAGCGCGCGCTGGGCAACTGGGCGCAGGCCATCAGCCACGTCGCCGGTCACTATCGCGTCGTCTGCTCGCCGGGCACCATTCAGGCCAACGCCCCGTGGTTCAAGGACAAAGGCACGATCCCGGCGCTGACGCAGCTTTCGCGCCAGGCGGGGCTGTCTTTTCACATGTTGAGCGCGCCGGAGAAGGCCATCGCCCAGTGGCGGCTGCCCGTCGTCGTCGACTTAAAAAACGGCCAGCTTGCGGTTATCGAACATTTTGACGGGGAGGATACGGTAGACATCTGCGTTATCGACGGCGAGCGCCAGACCAACCGCGTCGCGCTGAGCAGGCTGCTGCCGGAGATCCGCTTTGTCGCCGCGCTGCGTCCGCTGTCGGCCTTAAAAGACAGCCGCGTTGACGCCTATATTTCGCGCTTCAGCCCGGACTGGCTCAAAGAGCTGGTGATGGTGGACTGGCGGCCCTACGGCCCGGTGATGCTGGCGGCGTTCCTGATAAACGTACTGTCGCTTTCCGGCATCCTCTTTTCGATGCAGGTTTACGACCGGGTGATCCCGGCCCAGTCCTACCCTACGCTCTACGTGCTCGCTTCTGGCGTCATGCTGGCGGTGATCTTCGGCTTTCTGCTGCGGGTGGCGCGCGGGCATATCATGGACGTGCTCGGCAAGCGGGCGGATATGCGCGTTTCCGATCGCGTTTTCAGCCACGCGCTGCGGCTGCGTAACAGCGCTGTACCCCGCTCCACCGGCAGCTTTATTTCCCAGCTGCGCGAGCTTGAGCAGATCCGCGAGATGATCACCTCGTCGACGATCTCGACGATCGTCGATCTGCCCTTCTTCTTTATGTTCATCGCGGTGCTGGCGATCATCGCGCCGCAGCTGGCGTGGATCGCCCCGGTCGCCGCCGTGCTGATGGTGCTGCCCGGCCTGCTGCTGCAAAAGAAGCTGGCGATGCTCGCCAACCAGTCCGCCCACGAGGCGACGCTGCGCAACGCCGTGCTGGTGGAAAGCGTGCAGGGGCTGGAGGACATCAAGCTGATGCAGGCAGAAAACCGCTTCCTTCAGCAGTGGAACAGCTACATCCGCATTACCGCCGAGTCCGGCCTGCGCACGCGCCAGCTTTCGCAGGGGCTGATTAGCTGGGGGATGACGATTCAAAGCCTGGTGTACGCCGCGGTGATCCTGTTCGGCGCGCCGCTGGTGATTGAAGGCGACATGACCACCGGTGCGATGGTTGCCGCCTCCATGCTCGCCTCGCGGATGATTGCGCCGATGGCGAACCTGTGCGGCGTGCTCGCCCGCTGGCAGCAGGTGAAGGCCGCCAAGCAGGGGCTGGACAGCATCATGCAGCTGCCGGTGGAAACCCAGCGCGACGAAAGCCTGGTGCATCAGGACATTTTTCACGGCCATTATCTGTTTGAGAACGCGCAGTTCCGCTATCACAGCGAGGACCAGCGCGTTCCGCTGCGCATCTCCCGGCTGGAAATTCAGGCGGGTGAGAGAATTGCGGTGCTCGGGCGCAACGGCGCGGGGAAATCCACGCTGCTGCAGGCGCTGGCGGGCGGCGTCGATCTGGTGAGCGGCGACGTGCGGCTCGACAACCTGAGCATGACGCAGATCGATATGGCGGATTTGCGGCGCAACATCGGCTTTCTCAGCCAAAACGCCCGCCTGTTCTACGGCACGTTGCGCGAGAACCTGACGCTCGGCGCGCCCCATGCCAGCGATGAAGCGATCTTTGAGGTGCTAGAGATAAGCGGCGCGGGCGGCTTCGTGAAGCATCTGCCCAAAGGGCTGGATCACGCGATCATGGAGGGCGGCACCGGGCTTTCCGGCGGGCAGCGGCAGTCGATCCTGCTGGCGCGCATGCTGCTGCGATCCCCCAATATCGTGCTGCTCGACGAGCCGACCGCCTCGCTGGACGACCACACCGAGCGTGAGTTTATCCAGCGCCTCGGGCAGTGGCTCGGCAACCGCACGTTGATCGTCGCCACCCACCGCGTCCCGATGCTCGAGCTGGTGGAACGCGTGCTGGTCATTAAAGACGGACAGCTGGTGATGGACGCGCCGAAGGCCCAGGCGCTGAGCAACAGCCGCGCCAGCGCCCAGGCCGCCGCCCAGACAACCCAGCGGGAGTGGAAAAATGAAAACCAGTCAGCGTGACATCGCCATGGACGACCCGGACATTCAGCGCGAAAGCGAGTTTTCCGGGGCCAGCCGCATCATCACCCTCAGCGTCCTGCTGTTTCTGCTGCTCGGCATCTGGGCGTGGTACGGCAAGCTCGACGAGGTGTCGACCGGCACCGGCAAAGTGATTCCCAGCTCGCGCGAGCAGGTGCTGCAATCCCTTGACGGCGGCATCGTCACCGAGCTGCTGGTGCACGAGGGCGACAAGGTGCAGGCGGGGCAAATCGTCGCCCGCCTTGACCCGACCCGCTCGGAATCTAACGTTGGCGAAAGCGCCGCCCGCTACCGCGCGTCGCTTGCCTCAAGCGTGCGGCTAAACGCGGAGGTGAACGACCTGCCGCTGGTGTTCCCGGACTCGCTGAAGGCCTGGCCGGACCTTATCGCCTCCGAAACCCGCCTCTATAAAAGCCGCCGCGCGCAGCTGAAGGACACGGAATCAGACCTCAACGACGCGCTGGTGTCGGTCAACAAAGAGCTGGATATCACCCAGCGGCTGGTGAAGAGCGGTGCGGCGAGCCACGTTGAGGTTCTGCGGCTGCAACGGCAGAAAAGCGATCTCGGCCTGAAAATCACCGACCTGCGCTCGCAGTATTACGTGCAGGCGCGCGAGGCGCTGTCCAAAGCCAACGCCGAAGTGGATATGCTTTCCGCCGTCATCAAAGGGCGCGAGGATTCCGTTACGCGGATGACCGTGCGTTCGCCGATGCGCGGCATCGTGAAGAATATCCAGGTGACCACCATCGGCGGCGTGATCCCGCCGAACGGCGAGATGATGGAGATCGTTCCGGTTGACGACCATCTGCTGATTGAGGCCCGTCTTTCCCCGCGCGACATCGCCTTTATCCACCCCGGCCAGCGCGCGCTGGTGAAGGTCACCGCCTACGACTACGCGATCTACGGCGGGCTAGAAGGCGAAGTTGAAACCATCTCGCCGGACACCATTCAGGACAAGGTGAAGCCGGAAGTGGTCTATTACCGGGTCTTTATCCGCACCCATCAGGATTATCTGGTGAACAAGGCCGGGCACCGCTTCTCCATTTCGCCGGGGATGGTCGCCACCGTGGACATCAAAACCGGGCAAAAAACCATCGTCGACTACCTGATAAAACCGTTCAACCGCGCCCGTGAAGCGCTGCGCGAACGATAACGGGACAGGGGGTGGTAACGGGGGCTACAACTCTGTTATACTTACAAAACACTTGTGGGGCTGATTCTGGATTCGACGGGATTTGCGAAACCCAAGGTGCATGCCGAGGGGCGGTTGGCCTCGTAAAAAGCCGCAAAAAAATAGTCGCAAACGACGAAAACTACGCACTAGCAGCTTAATAACCTGCTTAGAGCCTTCTCTCCCTAGCTTCCGCTCTTAAGACGGGGATCAAGAGAAGTCAAACCCAAAAGAGCTCGTGTGGATGCCTTGCCTGGGGTTGAAGCACTAAAACTAATCAGGATAGTTTGGTAATGGCGTGTCTATCCGCAGTTGCCCGGCGAATGTAAAGATACGACTAAGCATGTAGTACCGACGGTGTAGTAATTTCGGACGCGGGTTCAACTCCCGCCAGCTCCACCAAAATTCTCCATCGGTGATTACCAGAGTCATCCGATGAAGTCCTAAGAGCCCGCACGGCGCAAGCCCTGCGGGCTTTTTTGTGCCTGTAATTTGTCCCGCGAAGTCTGATGCCAACTAATTAAATCCGAACCTTTTAGGCACCTTGTTAGGCACCTCATAAAGCTTTATTGTTTTTGAGGTGCCTAAAACTATGGAAACCCGGCAATGGCAAGACAAACCAAACCTCTATCCGTTAAAGAAATCGAATCCGCCAAACCCAAAGAAGCAGACTACGTTCTCTATGATGGTGATGGCCTTGAGCTACTCATCAAATCCAGCGGGAGTAAAATCTGGCAGTTTCGCTACATTCGCCCTGTCACCAAGAAACGTGCGAAGAAGAGCATAGGCCCCTACCCGTCAGTTACGCTTGCCGATGCCAGAAACTATCGCGCAGAGTCTCGTTCTCTTCTGGCGAAACAAATCGACCCTCAGGAACATCAGCAAGAACAACTTCGCAGTTCGCTGGAAGCTAAAACCAATACTTTCCAGCTCGTGGCTGAACGTTGGTGGAATGTGAAGAAAGCCAGTGTGACCGAAGACTACGCAGAGGATATCTGGCGCTCTCTTGAGAGAGATGTTTTTCCTGCGATTGGCGACGTTAGCGTTACAGATATTAAAGCTCACACACTGGTTCAGGCCGTCCAACCGGTTCAGGCCAGAGGAGCACTGGAAACCGTTCGTCGCCTGTGCCAGCGCATTAATGAGGTCATGATCTATGCCCAAAACACAGGGCTGATTGATGCTGTTCCCAGCGTTAATATCGGTAAAGCCTTCGAGAAGCCTCAGAAAAAGAACATGCCCAGCATTCGACCGGATCAGCTACCACAACTGATGCAAACAATGCGAACAGCCAGCATTAGTCTTTCCACACGCTGCTTGTTCATGTGGCAACTTCTTACTATTACCCGCCCTGCCGAAGCGGCTGAAGCTCGCTGGGAAGAGGTAGACATAGAAGCGCGAGAGTGGAAGATTCCTGCAGCACGTATGAAAATGAACCGCGACCATACTGTTCCATTGTCAGATGAAGCAATCGCGATACTGGAGATGATGAAGCCGTTAAGTGGAAATCGAGAATTTATCTTTCCCAGCCGCATCAAGCCAAACCAGCCGATGAACAGTCAGACCGTAAATGCTTCGCTTAAACGTGCGGGCTTTGGCGGTATCCTCGTTTCGCATGGGTTGCGCTCTATTGCCAGTACAGCACTTAATGAACAGGGTTTTCCACCTGATGTTATTGAGGCAGCATTGGCTCATGTGGATAAGAATGAGGTTCGCCGTGCTTATAACCGCAGCGATTACCTTGAGCAACGACGTCCAATGATGCAATGGTGGGCTGATTTTATAAGGACAGCAGATAATGGTCTAATGTGGAAGAACGAAACGAAAAGGCTCCAGCTAGTCAGTTGATATGAACTAACACGTACTTGTTTTGGTATTATCCTGAAAGAAATCTTGCCAAGCAAACAGGCATGCAAATAAATATAACCATTTGATTCAATTATATTTTTTTGAAAGCTAGTCATTTATAATCTCATTCATTGATCAATATTATTTTTAACATAGTAACGCACTATGTTAAATCCTTGCATTTCAATAGCATATGATCATTAAATGAGAATATTCCTTTTATGCTTTTCATGTTTAAAGTTTAAGGATATGATGAAAATCATATAATTTTCTGCATTAAATCTTTTTTTTCAATAAGTTAAGATCCACTTTATGCTTTATAGAGGTAAATTTCAGAATTTGAAGCTGGAGGCTTGCAAAAAGACATGGTTTTACATACAGTAGTCCCTAGAGAACAAGACGGTCGAGACTCGTTTGGGCGTTATCGAGTTCAAGTCAGGTCTGCCGCAGTAGCCTCTCTCCAAATTCTCTCGGGCAAAGCTATAGATCGTGTTTATTGTGACTTGCACGATGATATCGTTGTAAGGAAAAAAAATGTAAATGGTAACACCTACGTTTTTTATCAAGTAAAAACACGAGCTAAGCTCAATAAAAACTGGAGCTTATTAGAGGTTTTTGGTATTTACTCTACCCGTAAAAAACCTGATGACTCTCTTATTCGGGATAGTTTTATTGGAAAAATGTTACTTCACACGATAAATTTCGACAAAAATTGTGAGTTAGTAGTATTTCAAACTAACATTCATAATGATGATAATATCGATGATGTTTTAGCCGATATTGAATCAGGGAATTTTAGCAATAAATACACAAAAATTCTTCTTGAAAAATTTAAGATCATTTCCGATAACTGTTCCTCTTTTAAAGAGGAAGAAATAAAATCAAGATTATCAAAGATAAGATTCGAAAATGACGTGCCTTTTTTAAAAGCAGATACTTCACTTTTTTTGCCTATAGTTCGTGAGAAACTATATGAATATAGTGAGATCGATTTAACTCACATTGAATTAGATGATATTACAATTAAATTACTAGATCTTATTTCATCAAAATCAGAAGGTGTAATTAAACCGTTTACACAAGAAAATATAGATAAATCTGCCAGCGTATCAATTGATGATCTGCTCCCACTGCTAAGTATTTCTGAAGAGGCATATAAAGAAATAGTAAGAGGACAAGATCCTAAAGCAGTTAAATCCGCATCTATAATCCAACGAACATTAATCAATGCAGGTGGGAATTTAGATGATGTAACTTACTGCTCGAAATGTAAAACTGATTGGGATCTTTGGTATAGGACTAATCGTCATTCTATATCCGAATTAGATTTAAGAGCTATTGTTTCTAAAACGAGGAAAGTTCTGGTTTCTGCTAAAATGAATAATCCACATGGAATAACATTAGGTTCACTTCATCAGCCAATAAAAGAACTGTATAGTGAATTAGTTACAGAGAAAATAATTTACAACCTAACTCATGATATATTATTTGGAGCTATTTTCTCAGAAATAGTTAAGGATGGAGTATGAACTTCGATACATTTTTGCAAGAGGGCAACGGAAAAGATCTGGTAATTGCTTTTAAAAATATTCAACCTAGAGATAACTCACTGGATAATGAAGCATTATTCCAATTACCTCTCATTAGTATCATTATATTAGTTTTAGCAAAAGACAGAAGTAAACCTAATGTTGCTGAATTAGGTCAGTTAGTTGGTGAGTGTATCGAAAAATGCTTCATCGGATTTAAAGCCTCTGATCAACATATTGGTTGGTCAGCAAATCTAAGAATACGGACAGTCAAAGCGATTAGCTTTTTAGAGAAAGCTAATCTCATAATAATTAATAACAGAAAAGAAAAAGTTACTATCACTGACCTTGGTAAAAAAGTAGTGGATAGAGCTTTTAAGTGGGATCATAATCTAGAGTATAATCTAAAATTAATTGCAAGATCCTATAGAAATATTCGTGTTTCACGACAACTAGATCTGGAGTTAATGTGAAATTTAAAAGCATAAAGATTTATTCTAAAGGTAACAATGGTCTTTCTTCTGATGAGTATATCTTAGGGAAACATGTAACTTTATTATATGGACCTAATGGAAGCGGTAAAACACCAGTAATTAAATCTATAACCTATTGTCTTGGTTATCCTGAATTGTTCAGAAATGACATTTATGAAAGATGTAGTCACGCAATTCTTAAAATCGAGCTAAATAACCTTGAATATCAATTCAAACGTTACTACGATCAGAGTCAATTTCATTTAGAAATAACCGAACCATTAGGCAATACGCAAACGTTTTATGATGAACGTACTCACAGTGAATATATTTTTGAGCTATTAGGCCTCCCACATCTAAATTTAGTAACAAACGGTAAGGAATTAACACAACCATACATATCTACTTTCCTTCCATTATTTTATCTTGGGCAAGATGATGGATATAATAAGATATACAGTGCTAAAAGTAATTTTATTAAAGATCAATATATTGAAATGGTCAGGTATGCGCTGGGCGTACCACCAAAAAACTCACCTTACCATCAAAAAACATTAAAGATTGAGAAGCAAAAACTCTCTAGTTTAGATGATTTAATAAACAACACTACTAGTATCTACAAAGAAATTAAATCTGAATCTACTGATATAACAGCAAAATCTCGAAAAGAACTTGAGCATGAACTCAAATTTTTTACGACAGAATTTGAAAGAATTAAAACAAGCAAGGATAATGTTAGCCAAGCTGATTTTGTTTATAGAAACGTTAAAAGAAACTTACAAAATGATATATTTGATCTTGACCAACAAATATTAGATATAATAAAAATGCATAGTGCTTTTGATAAAATAATTTCAGATATTAATGTCGAGATTGAGACATTATCATTAAATGAGAGTGCAAAGAGAATATTTTTATCATTTGACGAAATTTGTGGCTCAGGAAATTGCAGATTATTCTCGTCGAGTTCTGAACATTATGCAAAGAATTTACTTTATCTTAAAGACCAAATAAAAGATTTAGAGAGGAATAAAACTCTTGATGAGTCACGCTTAATACAGTTGAATCTTAATAGAGATAGATTAGACCATGCTTTGCAGGAACTTATAAAGGTCAATACCAACAATAATGAAAGCAATGATGTGAACTCTCTTATAGAGTCTATATCCATAATAAAAGATAAAGTATTTGACATTCAATCTAAAATAAAAGACCTAGATAAACTATCACAACTGGAAAGCAAAATAATAACATTGCAAAGTGATAGAGATTTTGTTATCGAAACAATAGCAAGCTTGAAAAGCGCTAATAATATTCCGTTAGAAATTCTCAGATCAAGAATTGAGTTAAAAAATTTGTTTATTGAATGGCTAGACTGCTTGAATACATTAAATATAAGCAAAGACATAAAATTTTCTGATGATTTTATTCCAGAACTAGGGAACGAAAAAATTACTCAATTAAGCGGAAGCACCCGCATTAGAGCTGTTTTAGCATATCATGCAGCACTTATCGAGCTTTTACTGAAAAGGAATAGTTGCCGATTAAAATTGTTGGTCTTAGATACTCCTAAGCAACACGATATAGATAACAATGACCTTAATAATTTCATGCTAAAATTAAAGTCTTTATGTAAAAAGTATGAGCTCCAGATTATCTTTTCTACTACGGGTTATCACTACGTAGGCGATAGTTTAGATAAAGAGTGGAATCCTACACATACAGGCCCAGAACAGCTCATGTATCTATTCTGAATATTCGAGGCACCTCATTAGGTGCCTTTATTTTGACCCCATTTATAAGCTTAATCATTGGAAACTTTCGCATGATACTTCGCAGATATGAAATCTCCCCTAATTTAATTTTGAGCTTATCACAAAATTGCTTAGATCATGTAATTCATGGTGATACTACAAATAAAGTAATCAATATTAATAATACATCAACAGTACAGAAAGTATTATCAGGTGGCTTACATACTTACTCAGGCTGGCGCAATTTTTTGTCACAAAGGCCAGGCTTAAAAAAAGTTACATATTATAATTCTGAACGAGACAGTGAATGGTATTATGAACGTGAACTTCAAAATGGTACTATTCTATTAAAACTCCCAGAATCAGTTTTTACATCTAAAGCAGCAAAGATGACCCTATATCCAGAAAATAACTACAAATCAGGTTATTTATGGAAAACTATTTTCCCTAAAACAATAGACCAAAATAATATTATAAAATTACTAGATGAGGCGTTACGTCATATAAGCACTCTTGAATGCCGTGAAGGCGAACTGGTATGCTACTATAAACTTGAAGAACCTCTAGAATGTTTGAGAATTTCAGTTTTGTATCGCAATGGAGAGATTAATTCATTTTTCCCAACGTGGTCGCAGCCAAATACTGGTAACAATGGGAAACCATTTTCTTTTTTTGATAATATTGGTCATGTTATTTCTGAGTCAACATTAATAGACCCCGCAGAGAGGTTTAATGTAGCATCTATTGGGTTATGTTCCTCACTATCAGAATTTTTAGATTTACCTTCTCTCACCCCTAATATCTTCACAGAAAGAAAAAATGATATTTCTAATTTAAAAGAGTGGGAATTAAAAAGAATTCAAATATTAAAAGATTATATTGATAATAGCACTATTGATGATATCAGAACTATTTACAACTATATTAACGATGATGCAATATGTAAGTACCATGATATAATATCCCAACATGCTTATGAAAATCACTTTTCATATATACAACTATCAGAAGTGTTTTATAACTCAATATGTATTAATCAAAATATTGTTGAAAGCATTTACATATTATTTTTCTTTGATCAAAAATACAAAACGAATTTATACTCACTAACTGTATCAAAGTTACTTTCAAATATGTTTACAACACCATTAATTGATATGTGGGCAAAAAAAAGAATACATCATACTTTAATAAGTCTTACTTTACATTATCATGACATTGATTTTCCGGCAAAATATTTTGACATGATGGCAAACTCACCCACAAGGAGAGAACTTTTCTCTGAATACTTTTATGAAAGCCATGATAAGAAAAACAATTATCACCATGTTACAAGCTTAGAAGATATAGGTGCTCTTTTTAGCATTATTAGTGTTTCTCACCAAGACCTACCATTAACTTATTCATACTTCCTACATTATTTCTCTGAAAACTTAGGTGAATCATATTCATTACATTTTAACGATGAGAAACGAAAACAATTCTTGATAGAATCATACCCTGGAAATTTTTATGTCCAATACATAAAGGATACTTTGAAATACTTTTCAAGCAATGTTTTTTTTGTTTCCCGTTTTTTTACGGCAGATATTTAAAACATTTCTTGGAGAAAAGTACTGCTAAGCCTAATAAACTTAGCCGAATTATGTATGAATATTATAAACTACAAGTTGCTCAGCGATATCGAATTAATATGAATTATGCAAAATATGATGGGCTCGCCAATATTGTAACGTACCCGCCTAAAGAAGAGGATGTATTGTCAGTTATTCTAAAGCATGAAAGAATAGCTAATCGACAGCTTACCGACGAAATAATCGCGACAACGGAGAAATATTTATCTGGGGTTGAAGACACTCGACTTGAGAGGAAATTAAAAGATATCGAATCTATAGACAGGAAAGAGATTCCGAGATTCCCAATCCCTTATGGTTTAATAATCAATATGGTAAAAGATCCAAACTCTATAAAACCTGAGGAGTTACAATTTCTAAAACTAGATTAATTCCTTATTAAAGGATTATTCTAATTCAATATCTCAAAATATGTAATGTGGCAAAATGAGCTGTCACATTACATTATCGGTTAGATGCCTTATACCTTTATAGTAAAAATATAGAATATCATTTATTCGTCATATGTTGTCGGCTGGTTGTTAATGTTAAAAGCACATTGAAAGCAAAAAATGTAATCTCTAGGAGAGATTAAATACGCGCAATGCTAAAAATTAAATTTTTTGTCAATAGCTCATTTAATTAAGAATCTATTTTCTTACAACTATAGAAAAAGTCTCTTTCATTTCAGTATCATTTCTTGACCAATCATTAATTGTCTTAAGTAACTTTTCCCACGATGTCCAATCACTTTTTTTATTGTAATCAAGCTCAATAAACTTGGTGAGTTCCGTCTCAATAGCATTAATAGCAGATACTTTACTCCTCCAGCCTTTATCAGGCATATTTTTCTTCAATAATCTAATAACTTCATCCTTGACTCGCCTGTAGTTATGCGCTCTATTTTTACCACCAAGACTTGCTGCTTCTCGTTTTATCTTATTTGATTGTTCTTTAGCCGCTAACATATCTACAGCCCAGCAGGCTCCAATCCACATATTGAACATTTTTAGTGCTACCAAAACATGTTTACGTCCTTTAGCTTTATATCCTTGACTGTACTGATATTTTCCCCATTTTTGAGATACAAAAGCACCTTCCAATAGCTTACTAGGGTCACTCATCCATGTGCCTGCAGACTCCTTACTACTTATGTACTCGTTGACCTGCTCCCCGTTGATTAATACACCGCGATGTTAGTAATGTCTTCATAAGCCACATGAGGACACCTCCATGAAGAAGCGTTTTTCCGACGAACAGATCATCAGTATTCTCCGCGAGGCTGAAGCCGGGGTTTCTGCCCGTGAGCTCTGCCGCAAGCACGCCATTTCCGACGCCACCTTTTATACCTGGCGCAAGAAGTATGGCGGCATGGAAGTACCCGAGGTTAAGCGCCTGAAGTTGCTTGAGGAAGAGAACGTCAGACTCAAGAAGCTGCTTGCCGAAGCCATGCTGGATAAGGAGGCACTTCAGGTGGCACTGGGGCGAAAGTACTGACGACAGACCAGAAGCGGGAAGCCGTTGAGTTTATGTGTGATGCGACCGGTCTGTCGCAACGTCGTGCCTGCAGGCTTACAGGTTTGTCCCTGTCGACCTGCCGCTATGAGGCTCAGCGTCCGGCGGCTGATGCGCATTTATCAGGGCGCATCACTGAGCTGGCACTGGAGCGCAGGCGTTTTGGCTACCGCCGCATCTGGCAGTTACTGCGCCGTGAAGGCCTTCATGTTAATCATAAGCGCGTGTACCGCCTTTATCATCTGAGCGGGCTGGGCGTAAAACGCAGGCGACGTCGTAAAGGGCTGGCAACAGAACGTCTGCCTCTGCTCCGCCCGGCGGCACCCAACCTGACCTGGTCGATGGATTTTGTCATGGACGCACTGGCCACCGGTCGCAGGATCAAGTGCCTGACCTGTGTGGACGACTTCACGAAGGAGTGTCTGACAATTACCATCGCATTCGGCATTTCAGGCGTTCAGGTCACGCGAATTCTGGACAGCATTGCACTGTTCCGGGGCTATCCGGCGACGATAAGAACTGACCAGGGGCCGGAGTTCACTTGCCGCGCACTGGATCAATGGGCTTTTGAGCATGGTGTTGAGTTGCGCTTAATCCAGCCGGGCAAGCCAACGCAGAACGGATTTATTGAGAGCTTTAACGGACGATTTCGCGATGAATGTCTGAATGAGCACTGGTTCAGCGATATCGTTCATGCAAGGAAAATCATTAATAACTGGCGGCAGGATTATAACGAGTGTCGCCCACATTCAGCACTGAATTATCAGACGCCATCAGAGTTTGCAGCACGGTGGCGGAATGGAAAATGTGAAGATAAACAAACCGACATTACTAACTAACGGTTGTATCTAATACTGGGGGCAGGTCAACGCGGGCTTTTTTGTGTTTGCCGCCACGTAGGGCGGATAAGCTTTAGCGCCATCCGCCGCAAACGTTGGATGGCGCTGCGCTTATCCAACCTACATTCCACCACCGCTGCAACACCTGCAACGCCAAAAAATTCTTTGGAAAACAACTCGCATTCCCTTTAATACCGGGTTGGTTAACGCTTCCGATTTACGATATAGTCTGCCCGCTGCGGCAAAATCCGCAGCCGGGATTTGCACCCCGCCTAAGCTACAGGGATTCACTTGATGAACTCATTGAGTGTCAATGTCTTTGCACACCTGCTGTTAGCTCAGTTCAAAAACTGTACTAACAACTTCAATGGTGGCTCAGGCAGGGCAGCCTTCGGGCTGGCCGGTGTCCTTGTAGGCCGGTAGTGCAAACCCTGTCTGGGCTACCACCAAAGAGATTTGCACCTCCGGTGGTAGTCGTTATCACTACAAGGAGATGTAAATGAAACTACCCCACAGCCCGACCTTCCTGCCCTTTCAACAAGACTGGCATAAAGCCGATATCATCGCGGCGCTGCATAAAAAAGGCACTTCGCTTGCGGCCGAATCCCGCGCCAGGCCTGAAACCCTCAACCCTCGCTAACGCGCTAGTACGCCCGTGGGCAAAGGGGGAGCTATTAATCAGCAAAGCGATTGGTGTCCCCGCTGAAACAATTTGGCCGAGCCGCTATTTTGATGCGCGGACGCACGAGCCCGTTGTCCGACTTATGCGTAACAGAACGCCGAAGCCGTCTGTGAATTTGTAGGGCGATTAAGCGCAGCGCCATCCGCCGCAAAACACGGCAGGTGACGCTTCGCTTATCTGCCCTACGATTTCGAGCCTTATTTGAGGATTTATTAAAAAGATATCAACTGCAAAATGAATTATTCATAAAATCTATGGCACTAGATGTAACAAAACCCCAGGTATTTTGTGATGAATTTTCGTCCGTGTTATTTTTATTAAAATACTAAGGACTATTCATGGGATGGAATAAGAGTGCAGCAGTTAGCCACGCCAGAAGTCACGCGAGTACGGTATCACAAAGTAGATGTGCCGAATTTACGCGCCAGGCAGTTAATGCAGGTGGCGTTGATATTGGCCGCACCTTTCATGCGAAGGATTATGGGCAATTACTGGTGAGATCAGGATTTCGCCCCATAGGGGCGGGGGAGAATCCGCGCGAAGGAGATGTAGTGGTTATTCAACCCTATAGGGGTGGAAATCCAAGCGGTCATATGGCAATTTTTGATGGTTCCACTTGGTATTCAGATTTTAGACAGCGTGATATGTGGGCCGGTCCGGGCTACCGCCGAGCGACACCAGCTTACGTTATTTACAGGAAAAACTAATGCGCATAATTATCTTACTTTGCTTGCTTCTCTCTGGCTGCGCAACACATATCCCCCCGGCTGAAATAACTGTAAGGGAATTCTATCAATTCTATTTAAATGCCTTCGTAACCGACAGTCAGGCAGATGACTTAAATTCTTCTAACATGCAGCGGTATGTCGCGAAAGATACACTTGCACGATTGAAGGAAATTCGAGCCATTTATGAACAGGAAATTGTAGAAGCAGATTATTTCACTTATAGCCAGGATTATGCTGCCGAATGGATACCGGCCCTTGAGATTGGCAAAGCTAAAAATTTTGAAAATGGAAAAGTAATTGATGTTTGGTTGGGCATGCAAGGCGGTCATAAATATCACCTGATTGATTATCTCAGGCTTGAAGATGGCGTCTGGAAAATCTATCGCGTACGTGGCGAAAATGGCTATGAGCAAAATATCTTTGACGATAAAGCCATAGAGTCCGCCAGAAACGATGCGGCAACGATTACACGCTAGCTTAAGTCTATAAACTTTAGCGCCATCCGCCCCAAATGCCGGATGGCGCTGCGCTTATCCAACCCCCCTCCGCCAACGCTGCAACATCGGCAATAGAGATTGGCAGTGAAAGCAATTTGACCAACAGCGAGTTAACCCTGTCAGGGCGATAAGTATTACTCCCGGTAGTAGGGAATTTCGACAGGATAGGTGCTGGACAGACTCATAAGACGGCAGTTCACCAAAGCATGTTTATCGGCAAACCAATATAAAAAATTGCCTGAAGTCTGGTTGAAAATCATCTGATCCAGATTGGCGAACTGAATCATCAACAGCGATCCTCTACGTGAATGCCCACCGCCCGTTTCAAAATGATCTTTGCCCCATGACTCCTGCGTATGCTCATAACGATGAAGGATGACTTCGATTTGCCCCCTCTGCGGACACATTAATCTGATATCTGAATCTTCAAGCGAGAACGCATAGGTCGCAGTGTTAATAAATATGAGTAAAACGAAAATAAAAAATCTTTTCATTGATTGAATGTTCTTTTTTTTAAGGGTTTGTGACATTCACCGGCAACACTTTTTTAGCACGATAACTATATAAGTTTACTTTAACGCGGCATATACATCTGATTACATATTCATGAGTAATATAATATTCCAGAATTGCATTGATTCCAAGAATAGCGAAGGGACGAGATGACGTTTAACCAGGAATAAGGGCATGCCACCCAGATGATTCTGAAGCCGATATGTAATCAAAGCGTTTGCTAACGTGCAGTAATTATTCGATCAGATGAGTAAGGCGTTCCTGATTAAACAGATACGCAGGTATTCACGATAAGGCCCGGCGACCCCAGCCCCTTAGGGCGGTTAAGCGCAGCGCCGCCCGCCGCAAATGTTGGATGGCGCTGCGCTTATCTAACCTACAATGCCTTCCCCGCCGCAATCCCTCACCCGATAAAATTCATACAGTTATGCCCGCACTGCGGCTTCCCTGCTTTTTCGCCCACTTTTTCTGCTCCTTCCCCCTTCGTTTTGGGTACGAAAATCGCCTGAAATAAGGTATAAAGCGGCATGAAAATTCCAAACAGAATCCAACCTTTGGTCGACGACGGCCTGATTGACGACGTGCTCCAGCGCCTGAAAAGCGGCAAGGAGGCGGACGTCTACACCGTGCTATGCGGCGATCAGATCCAGTGCGCTAAAGTCTACAAAGAAGCCACACAGCGCAGCTTTAAGCAGGCCGTGCAGTATCAGGAAGGACGCAAAGTCCGCAACTCTCGTAATACCCGCGCGATGCAGAAAGGCTCTAAGTTTGGCCGCAAGCAGCAGGAAGAAACCTGGCAGATGGCGGAGGTAGAAGCCTTGTTCCGCCTGGCTAACGCCGGGGTGCGCGTCCCGCAGCCTTACATGTGCATTGACGGCGTGCTGCTGATGGAGCTGGTCACCGACGCCGAGGGCAGCGTTGCGCCACGTCTTAGCGACGTCACCCTGACGGAAGAACAGGCGGTTGCGGATTTCCACACCATGATCCGCAATATCGTGCGCATGCTGTGCGCGGGCCTCGTGCACGGCGATTTGTCGGAGTTTAACGTGCTGCTCGACGCGCAGGGCCCGGTGATCATCGACCTGCCGCAGGCCGTCGACGCCGCCGCGAACAACCATGCTGAATCCATGTTTGAGCGCGATGTGAATAACATCACCGCCTATTACGGCCAGTTTGCCCCGCAGCTGTTGAAAACGCGCTACGCGAAAGAAATCTGGATGCTGTACGAGGACGGGAAATTAACCCCGGAAACGCCGCTAACCGGGCTGTTCGTTGAAGAGAAAAAACAGGTGGATATGGATTCGCTGCTCGATGAAATTATTACCGCCGAGGATGAATATTACGAACGCCAGCGCGCTTCCAACGAGCGCGACCAGCATTACGATTAATAGAATACAATTGCTCTCAGCCGCTTATAATTATTAAAACGAACCAAGCGGCGTGAGGCGTTTATTTCATCGCCTCAGTTAATCCTTAATTCACCGCTCGGAAATAGAAACCAGATTCGCATTTAGCGACTCGACGCGCATCGCCGCCTGCTTCAACAGCACGGGGTCGATATCGCCTCCCGCCTCACGCTGCCGCCGCATTTCCCACAGTAACGTTTCCGCCGCAACGCCGTTGCTTTGCAGATCCTGACGAATCTGATACACCGCCGTTTTAAGCTCGGACACGGTCATATACTGGCTTTGCCGCTTCTCCGCGTTTAACAACCGGGCCTCGAGCTGGTCGAGATGCTTATTCGCGTTGATGATGCCGTCCAGCGCCGGAATGCCGCCCGATTTTTCCTTCAGGCTTCGCTGCCATTGGCCGCTCACCGGGTTGCCGGGGAAATGCTGCTCCAGGCGTTGGGCCAGCAAGTTTCCCTGCCGTAGCGGTGAATCCGTAAGCTGCTGGCCTAGCCCCTCAAGTACCGGAGCCGTGCGCTGCAGGATGCTCGCTTTATTCGCGGCAATTTTTTGCTTAGCGGCATTGTGCCATGCGGCATCCAGCTCCTTTTCGCTCTGCTGTAAACGCGCCAGCGGCGCGGTGAGTTTTTCGCTCAGGCTTGCGGAGTGGACGTAGAACCACAGCCCAAACGCCGTCACGCAAAGCGCCACGCCCGCGCTAAGCCCGGAAAGCGCCCATAAATACGGGCGCGGTTTCGGCTCAGACCGCAGGCTGACCTCCGGCTCGGAAGTATTCTGAGTTTCAGGCTTAGCTGCCTGACGGGGCAGTTTACTTTCAGCCGCAGGCGTTCGCGCCGCCGTGACTTTCGCGGCCCTGACCTGCGGATAAGGCGCCGAACGGCAGCGCACCTGTAGAAAATAGAGCAGGTTGATCAGGGAATCATGGCTGCGCGACTGCAGGCCTTTCGCCTGCTCGCACAGCACGGCGATCCCCTTTTCGACCTGCCGCATATCGCCGCTATCTTCCGGGCCGTGCGCCAGGGTGTAGATATGCGTTGCCACGTTGGCGCAGAACCAGTCGATAAGATACTGCCGCTTCTGTACCGCCGAGGCCGGAGGCCAGCAGCGCTGGCCGTTGTGGGTAAACGCCGTGGACAGCAGATCCAGCGCCAGCGCCAGCCCCTTCCAGCTTTTCAGCCGCAGGTTGATAAGGCAAAACCAGACGCCGCTTTGGAGGTCATAGCCATATTCATAGAACAGCCGGTAGCATTTATCTTCCAGCATCTTCCAGTCCACGTTCGCGGGCAGGCTTCCGTTGAGCGGGCTAAGCTCGCTGCTCAACAGCAGGAACGATTTGCTCATGCGCGGATCGTGCCCGTTGATTTTCAGCGAGTTTAGATTAACGCGGTCTTTCATGCTCGTCCTTCGCCTGCTTGCTGGCCGGCTGTTTGGTTAATTTGACCAGGCCTTTCGCCACCGTCAGGCGCAGACGAACCTCGTCTTTTTCTTCCAGCGCCAGCAGCCTGTCGGTGAGCAGCGGCAGAAGCTCGCTGTTGATTACCGCGTCAATGTCGCGGGCGCCGCTCTGTTCCACCTGGCAGCGCCCGGCAAGAAACTCCACAATGCTGTCGCTGTAGGCAAGCGTTGAGCATCCAGCGCCTACGCTTGCAAAACGTTCACAGACCTTATTGAGCTTAAGGCGGATAATTTTCGCCAGCGTTTCGCCCACCACCGGCAGGTAGGGGATCAGACGCAGGCGGCCCATTAGCGCCGGGCGGAAGAAGCGGTCGAATTCCGGGCGGATAAGCTGGGTCAGCGCTTTACTGTCTACGTCACCCGCCTCGCACGACGCCATAATCAGGTCGCTTGCCAGGTTGCTGGTGAGAATAATCAGCGTGTTACGGAAGTTAATTACCTGCCCCTCGGAATCCTCCATAAAGCCTTTATCGAAGACCTGATAGAAAATCTCCATCACGTCGGGATGCGCTTTTTCCACCTCGTCGAGCAGCACCACGCTGTACGGGCGACGGCGCACCGCTTCGGTTAGCACCCCGCCCTGGCCGTAGCCGACATAGCCCGGCGGCGAGCCTTTTAGCCCCGAAACCGAATGGGCTTCCTGATATTCCGACATGTTGATGGTGATGAGGCTCTGCTCGCCGCCGTACAGCAGCTCGGAAAGCGCGAGGGCGGTTTCCGTTTTGCCAACGCCGGATGGCCCGGCCAGCATAAAGACGCCGGTAGGCTTAACCGGATCGCTGAGGTTGGCGCGGCCAATGCGAATTTGCTGGGCGATTTCCGCCAGCGCGTGCGGCTGGCCGACGATCCTCGCCTCGAGGCGGGCGACCAGGTCGCTCAGCTGCTGCTGCTCTTTTTCCATCATGCGGCCCAGCGGAATGCCGGTCCAGCCCGCGATCACGTCCGCCACGCAGGTGGCGTCCACGCAGTCATAGACCAGCGCGTGTTCTTTATGTAATTCGGCAAGCTCCGCGCGCAGCGAGGCCACGGCGGCCACGTCCAGCGTGCCGTTGATTTTTGCCACCAGCGCCTGCTGCGCTTTCCACACCGGCATCAAGGTCGCGAGGCTCTGACGGATCTCGCTTTCGCGCTGTTCCAGCCACGCCAGGCGGGCGGGATTCTCTGCCTCTTTAATCAGGCTGTCCCGCTCGGTCAAAATGTTGCTCAGCAGAGCGTTAAGGTCTTCGATTTCCTTCGGCTCGTGGCACTGCGAAACGGCAACCCTGGCGCAGGCGGTATCCAGCAGGCTGATGGATTTATCGGGCAGCTGCCGCCCGGAAATATAGCGGCTGGAAAGGCGCACCGCGGCGACCAGCGCGCTTTCCAGAGTCAGCACCTGATGATGCTTGTCGAGCGCGGGCTTCAGGGAGCGCAGCATGGCGATAGCGGTTTCCTCATCCGGTTCGGCAACTTTGACAACCTGGAAACGTCGCGCCAGCGCCGCGTCTTTTTCGAAGTATTTTTTATATTCCGCCCAGGTCGTGGCCGCGACCACGCGCATTTCGCCGCGCGCCAGCGCAGGTTTCAGCAGGTTAGCCGCATCGTTCTGCCCCGCCTGCCCGCCCGCGCCAATCAGCGTATGGGCTTCATCAATAAACAGAATCACCGGCGACGGGTATTCCTTCACCTCGCGCAGCAGCGTTTGCAGACGATTTTCAAACTCCCCTTTGACGCTGGCTCCCGCCTGTAACAGGCCCATATCCAGCGACAGGATTTCCATGTTTTTCAGCGCATCCGGCACCGTTCCTTCAACAATTCTCTGCGCCAGCCCTTCGACCAGCGCCGTTTTGCCAACGCCCGGCTCGCCGGTTAAGACCGGGTTGTTCTGCCGACGACGCAGCAGGACGTCGATGATTTGGCGGATTTCAGATTCGCGCCCCAGCGCCGGGTCGAGCGTGCCGTTACGCGCTTCGGCGGTCAGATTGCGGGTGAACTTCATCAGCGCGGAGTCCGCATGATGCTGGGCCTGCGCAGGCGCGGCGGCAGAGGTTGTGCAGGCATCACGCAATATCTGCTCGGCGCGTTGCAAATCGCAAAGCAGCGCGTGCTGGAGCTTCGGGGCAAAATGTGAGGAAACCTCTTTTTCGTCCGCCAAAAGGCTTGCGAGAAAAGCCTGAACCGGCAGGCGCGTTTGCTGCCAGCAGGTCCCGGCATGCAGCCAGGATTTTTCGAGATGCTCCACCAGCGATTCGGCCAGCACCGGACTGCGCGTATTGCCGCTGCGCTGCTGGCTAAGGCTGATTTTCAGCGCCTCGACCAGCCTGTCGCCCTGTAAACCGGCATTGAGCGTTAGCTGTTCAATCAGCCCCGGCTGTTTGGTGACCAGCGCCAGAATCAGGTGTTCCACCTCCACTTCATGATGCGTGTGGCCGATGGCCAGGCTCACCGCTGTGTCGAGGCATTCGCGAGCGTCCGCGCTCAGTAGTTCAACAATTTTCTTCAGGTAGTTGCTCATGATCGTTCCTGTTCATGTTTTGACGGCATGATGAGTTAGCGGCAGTCGGCGATATGTGCCGGTAGCTGTGAGAAGCCGCTTTTCAGCCCCGTTGGCCGCAATTTTTCCGCTTTTCTTTCGCTGGTTTCGTCCCGCGCGTCGGCATTGCTGGTCAGCGCGTCGTTCAGCGTCCGCCATTTTCGCCACGCGTCATGCACGGCAACCGGGGAACTTACCTCGTAGCGCACCAGGATATTTTTGATGCCCAGCGCGGCCAGCTGCGCCGCCTCTTGCGGGAAATCCTCCTGCTCGTAGCTATGCCCGCCGTCGGCAAGGTCGCTGAGAAAATCAGGCCACGCGCCGTCGCCGAAATAGTCATATTTCAGGTCAAAGCCGGGGAAGTTAATTTTCACGCTGACCCGGCTACAGTGGCCCGGCCGCCAGCGGAACGGCTTCTGCTCGCTGAAGTTCATGCTTTTCAGCTCCCAGCTTTGCTCGTCGCAAAACAGCACGAGCTGCGTGCCCGTCGGCATCAGGCGCGCGCCGCCGGGAATGGTTGCGGGCTGGCTGGTCAGCGTTAGCTCCAGCGGCCTGGCCTCAAGGGCGGCAAGCTGGCTTTCCAGCCTGCCCTGCTCCTCTTTCAGCTGGGCTAGCGTGTCCGAACTTCGCGTATCCTCACGCTCCGGCATCGCCAGCACGTCGTCAGGATGCAAAACGTGGTTAACGATGCGCAGAAACTCTGGGGTTAACCCGGCCGTTTGCCCGTCAAACGTGCCCGCCTCCGGCCCGTTATCGCCCATCGTTAAGGCGCTTTTCGCCGGGCCGCGTACGAAATCAGTCAGGTATTGCCAGGCAAGATCCTGCTGTTCCGGGTAGCTCAGGCGGTCGAGGTTTTTTTCCATCGGCCACAGCACGCGGCTTTGCCACTGCTGTTCGAGCCAGCAGCCGGTGCGCTGCATGGCGTGCGCCACCAGCCAGCGGTTATCGGACTGATATAACGACCAGACGGCATTGACGGCGTAGTCTTCGCGGGCGCTGTCCGACATGCTTTTGCGCAGGGCGCTAAAGCGGCCATCAAGGATTTGCAGCGGGTTGCCGTCGGCGCTGCTTCCGGCCTGGAACAGGTCGCGGGTCAGGCGGTTGCTGCTCGGCGACGTGGCAAAGACGTCGGCGACCGCGCTGTGTACGCCCTTACGCCATTCGTTCCAGTTTTTGACACCCAGCGCCGATACCACGGGCGGCAGGTTTTTAACGTCGAGCCTGAGCAAACCGGCCACTTTCTGTCTGAGGCTTTGATCCAGTCGGCTTGCCCGCTGCATCATTCCGCCTGATGCCGGGGCAGCCTGGAGGCGATGCAGCTGACGCAGCTCCCGTAGCCAGGGCATAGCCTGCGCGCGGCTGATATCCGCCAGCTGTTCATAGGCGTAGCGGGCAAGCTTCATCGCCGGGCTGTTCCCCTGGTCGATGGCGATGAGGGCTGACTGCCACTGGCCGGAAGATAAGGCCGGGACCTGCTCGCGGTTAAAGGCCAGCATCAGCGACATCCACTGCGTCTGGCGCAGGGTATTCCAGCGCTGCTCCGCCGCGTCCAGTACCGGCAGGCGGGCGCGTGCACCCGCCGCGCTGCGGATATCCGCCAGCCAGCGCCGCATTTGCGCGGTGCCCTGCAGAGTCCACAGGCCGTCAAGCGATGCCTCGCTGCTGGATAACGGCTGGAAATCGCTTATGTGCACCGCTGGCAGCGCTTCATAAGGCGCGGATAACCAGTCGGCCTGCGGGTCGCGGTTCACAAGGTTAACCAGAAGCTGGCGCAGAGAGTGGAGCTGCTCCTGGCCGCCAGGCTGCTGCAACAGCGTGCGTTGCAGCACGAGGCTGTGTTCGCGCGTCAGATGATTGATCGCCCCGGTCATGCTGAGCAGGTCGGGTTCCGCCTCATGTTTTACGAGTTCGCTCACAGGCGTTCCGTCCAGCATCGCCCGTTTGGTCATGATTGCGTGCGCGAGCGCCAGAATCATCTCGCGCCTGCCTTCTGCCGTCGCCTGCGCAAACTGCTGCTGATAGAGCGCGTTCACCGCCGGCGGATTGACCGCCTGACGCGGCGTCGACGCTAAAATGCTGGTTTCCAGGCGCCCCTGCCGATGCAGCAGCGCGGGAACGTAGGCCAGATAGCGCAGCGGCGTTTCGTGCCACGCTTCAATCGCTTTTAGCTGCTGCACTTTGGCCTCGACATCCATAGTCCGCACGTCGCCGGTAAGCAGTTTATGGCTATAAATGCCCGAGGCCAGAAGCGCCGCAATCGCCAGCGCGGAGGCGGTGATGCCGCCCCATTGCTGCAGAAAACGCCGCCCGAAACCGATGGGGATCGCTTCACGCTGGCGGCTCAAATCGGGCAGCAGGCGGGTCATTAAATCGTGCAAGAAAAACGCCTGCCGGGCCGCGCTGTTTTTGCTGACGGGTTCGGTCGCGGTGAACCAGACGCCGCCAAGCGTCGCGGGCTCAAAGTAGACGTCAGGCTCGCACAGCGCCGCCAGGTAGCGCTGCAGGCCGTGGCGCAGCTGCGGCAGCCGCTCCGGGAAATCCAGCAGAGCCAGGGTTTGCGCATTAGGCTCTCCGCCGGAAAGCATGCTTACCCGAACTTTATCCAGCCCGTCTTTTACGCAGTTAAACAGCGGGTGAAGAAACGCCGGATCTTTGCCGTCGACGACCGGCGGCACGGGCCAGTAATAGCCGAGCGCCTGCTGCCGCTGCGCCGGGGAAAGCCTGTTGGCCCACAGGCTAAAGCCGGGAAGCGTGTCGCTGCAGGTGATAAACAGGTAGACCGGCAGGCGGCATTTCACCTTCTTAATAAGGGGTTCAATCTGGGTGCGAATATGGCGGGCGTGCAGATGAAGATCGACACCGTTGTCTTCCATCAGCGCCGACGCGGGCACGCAGACGACGATTCCAGCCGGAGCGGGAATGCGCCCGCACCAGTTGACGAGGCGCAGCCAGCCCCGTTCGAAGGCGGGCGTTTTGCTCAGGAACAGGCTGGAAAGATCGAGAAATCCTGCCGAGCGGAAGAACCACCAGCGCAGGGTGCGGGTCGGCACCACCACGCTGCTTTCCGGCTCGTTGGAGAACAGCGGCAGCCCGGCACCGGCCATCAGCGTCGTTTTGCCGCTGCGCCCGCCGGTCAGAACGAACCACGGCAAAGGCTGTTTTTGTCGGCGAATACGTTTTATTACCGAGGCACCGGCCTTCCAGTGTTCCGATAAAACGTATTCCATGCGCGACATTTTCAGCCGTTTGCGTAACGCCGCGAAGGTTTTCCCGTGCAGGATGGCGGAAATACTGACCCATAAAAAACGCGCCAGCAGGATAGCGATTATTAACCCAACCCACATAACGGGCGCGATGATAAGCGATTTTTCGGTCACGAAAGTAAATATGACGCAGAGAGCGAACAGCATGCAGAGCAATAATGCCCAGCAGGCAAATGACAGGAGTTTTTTAAACATTTTATTTACCCGGTAAATATCCCAAAACCTGCCGCCAACGTCAGCAAATACAGAAAGAGCGGCAGCGAAAGAAGCAGCCATTTTCTGTGGCGTAACGCTTTGCGAGGCCGCTGTTTGCCAAAGGGATAGCGCCCCTCCTGCTCAACCAATGCCGCATTATTTGGCCACTGCCGCCACTCTTCCGGCAGGCACTGCCGTTCGTCGTCAATGCGCTGTTGCAAGAGCTGCACGTCCTGCCCGGAATATTTGCCGTGAAAACCCATCAGCAGACAAAATAGATACACCATCCGCAGCTGAACGTTGGCTTTATCAATTTCATCAAGATGGATAAAAAAGGCTTCCCCGCCTACGGAAATATTAAAACAGTGGCTTTGCAAAAGGTCGGCCCGCCAGTTTTTCACCCATTCGGCGCTGGAACATAAAACGCGCTCGTCCAGCCAGAGAACGACGGCGAAATACGCTTCGTCGCACTCCTGCTTATCGTGATGTAATTCCGATTCGAGCAGCGCCTGCTGCAATAGCGCCGTGCTCTGCTCGCGAAAGATGCCGTAATCCAGATGCTCTTCGGGATGGAGGAAAAAGTCGGTAATAAAGCGAAACACCGGTAAATAGCAGTTCAGTAAACTCATCATGACGGCACCACAAAAATCAGCTGCACCTGCAGATCGTCGGGCATATCGGGCCAGTAGAACGCCACTTTGTTTTCTTTGGCCGCCCTGGCCCACAGGTCGCTGTCGCGCTCAACCTCGAAATAATGGGAGTCCGTGCGGTTAGGCACGCCGCGCGGCGGCTGGCGACACCAGGTGACGGGAATACCCGGCAGGGCATGCTGGATAAGCGCTTCGATATGTTTTGGCGAGGCCAGCTTCATAGCGCTTATCTTCTTCAACTGTCTGTTTTCCATCGGCATATTGGCCGAGCGCAGCAGCAGCAGAACGGTTTGCGCATTCAGGCTTTGGGCGCTGTCGAAGCTGCCGGAGTAGATACCGTGCAGATTGTTTTCGAGGGTGATGTAGGTGTTGTCTTCCAGCACCAGGCCGTTGAGCAGCGCCACCAGCGTTTTGCGGGCGCTTTCAAAGCAGTCCAGCAGGCGGTGGTGGTCGTAAGGCTGGAGGGAGTCCTCGCCGTCGCGCCATACCCCTTCAAAAGTGCAGGAGTCGTTGAAGGATGAAAGCTCGCCGACCAGCTGGCAGAGCTGGTTATAAACCTGCCAGGGGTGAATCTGCCTGGCAAGCGACCAGTTTTTCAGCAGCGGCAGGACGCGGTTCAGGGAACGCATCGCCAGAAGCTGGGTGACGCGATCGCCCCGGTCGGCGTCGTTCACCAGCCGTTCAGAACGTTTGTACTCTTCAAGCTTGCGGGCCCTGGCGCTAAGGTCGAAATAAATCGTGTCGATGAGCTTATGCAGGCTGGCTGAGCCAAACAGCGTCACCGCCGGCGGCGAAAACGTCGGGTCGAGAATCACCTGCTCGTTTTCGTAGCGCAGACGCGCCAGGGGCAGACATTCGCAGTCGACGGCCTCGTCCTTTTCCGCCCCCGCCAGCAGGCGCACGTTGTAGCAAAGGCGTGCAACCGGCGCGTCGGGCGCGTGGTCATAGATATCCTTCATGACGCGATCTTCGCCGGTGTTAACCCAACGGGTCGCCGCGCGATCCTGATCTTTGTCGAGCGTGGCAACGTTGCTGTGCTGCGGGTCGAAGCGGCGTAACGCCAGCCACACGGTCAGGGGCCGATCGCGCTGTTTCCACATCTCGCGGAAGTTTCGTTTTTCGATGCGGCAGTTGCCCGGCAGCGCAAGCAGCGTGCCGCCCGGCATGATTAGGCGAATCTGCTCGATGCTGACCACGTAGTCGCTTAGCGCCGCCTGATTGATAGAAACGTCGATAAGGCCGTGGTTAAACGGCTGCGCCAGCCGCAGATGCTGCGCCTGATGCCATTCGTTGTGCAGGTCGAGCGACTGAAAATGCTGAGGCTGGAGGTACAAACCCGAATGCCAGTAAACCTGCTGTTGTTCGCTGTACATTATTTTTTGTCCTCCACGGCGGCAGGCTCTGGCGCGCTTTCCGTCGCTGACGTTTTTTCAGGAGGCAGTTCGGCATTAACGATACCTTCGCTTCCCAGCGTGACGGCGAGGTTAAGCGGCGCAAGGGACGCCTGCCACACGGGGCTCCACCAGCCGCTGCTTTCGCTTTTCACCGGGACGTCGCGACTTATCATGTGGGCCTTGGTCGGGAACGGATAATAGCCCGCCACAAAGCCCACGCTGCGCGTGTTGAGCACGCGGTCGATGTGCAGCGTGTTGATCTGCCCCGGCATTATCGCGTAGCGGTCCACCTGCAGTACGTCGCCATCGCCACCCGCGTCTGCCCCCGCGCCTGCAAACAGGCTTTTCAGCGTGACGGGGTTGCTCAGGATTTTATTCAGGGTGGCGCGGTCCCTCGACTGCACGACAAGCACGGTGCAGCTATTGGGTAAACCGTTTACGGTGTTCAGGCCAGGCTCGGCGCGCAGCTGCAGGGTGATGGCCCCGGCCGCAAACGGTGCGCTAACCGCATCCTCGGCCTTCTGCCGGTCCTGATTTTCCGTTGACTGGCAGCCGGTCAGGAGCAAAACGCTCAGCATCAGGCCGCGAAGACCGATCTTTACGATCATGATCTGCCCTGCCCTTTCAGCACGCTGTTGATCGACCGCATGCTGCTGTCGTCGTCCAGCATTTCTTCCAGCCATTCGGTCAGCGTCATTCCGGCCCAGCGGGCCGCGCGCTCCATCAGGAACGGCACCGGGCTCGAAGGCTCGGTTTGGCGGAAAAAGTGGGCAATGGTCAGCATTTGGCTGATCGCCAGATCCCGCGACATTCCCTGTTTCTGGGTCATTGTATTCAGCACTCCCGTTTCTGCGCCCTGCTCTTCTTCGCCGGGGATCAGGACATTAAGCGTCATGACGTCGTCATAGTCCGGTGCGGCGCGATCGAACAGGCGTTTCATGAATTCCTGCATCTCCCCAAGCGCGCCCAGGGTCTGGCCCAGCGCGTAGGATTCCGCCTGCGGGTTGAGCCGCGCATAGTCTGTTTCAAACGTTTGCAGCGCCTGGATCAGCTCGCTCAGCGCTTCGTTCTGCTGCGCAAGCTTATGCGGATCGAACGCGGCGGCCCGGCGGCCGAAGGTTTCCATGGAGAAGTCGCCGTCGCTGTCGCGGTCGGCCGCGCTGTCCGGCTTCATGGCAATTTTGTGTTCGTAGGCCAGCACTTTCTGCCAGTAATCCAGCGTGCTTTCCGGCTGCCCGGCGAGCTGATAAAAATTCAGCAGCAGCGCCAGCTGGCGATCCAGACGATTGAGGATGCTGTGGCGGATAATTGCGCCATCCTCGTCAAGCTCGGGCCAGCCGGTTTGCCAGTAAATCTCGCTGAATGAGGCGAGGTATTTCACGCCCGCGAGCAGGCCCTGTATGCCGTGCTGATGGCTTAGCCCCTCGGTAAGCCAGCAGGCTATCTGAAAATCTTTACTGTCGCGGGTGAGCACCTGGGCGCTGAGCCGCACGACTTTTCCCCAATCGGCCCTGCGCAGTTCCGTCGCCCACTCCCCCTGCGGCAGGTAGTCCGGATCGCTTTCACGCGCCTGGCGAATATCGTCAAAAACCTGCTCATATTCCATGTTTCGCCCGCCAGGCTCAGCGTCGCTGACCGGGGCAAGCAGAAGGTGAAAATCTATTTTCATGCCGGAAATCCTAAGAAATTAAAACCGTCGGGCAACCGACAACGATGGTGCCGCCGTGGGCCGTGCTGTCCCCCATGCGGGCAGCAGGTTTGCCGCCGATGAGCACGGTTGCACTGCCTTTGATCACCGTGTCCGGCGGCCCAACGCAGACGGCCATCGAGCCCATGGCGGCGGCGGGCATACCGCCAATTAATACGGTGGGTGTGGCAGGCGTCGTCACCGGCCCGCCAACGTGCGGGATCGGCGGTAAACCCGGCGTGACCATCGGGCAAACGTGCATGTCGCCTACGCGAGCTGCTGGCTGGCCCATCAGTGTGTCCCTCTCGCGGCAGACCATTCGGCAAAGAGCGCTTGCGCACCCGCGTGCGGCGCGCCGTCACCGGCAAGGGAAACGCTCAGCAGCTTCATCGCGCAGTGCAGCATCAGCGGCGCAAGATGGGGTTCGGGATAGACGGCCTCGAACTCGTCGGGCGTCATGCTGCCCTGCATCCAGAAGGCCGCCAGCCCGAGCGCGCCGAGCGGCGTGTCAAACCCCAGCGCCTCGGCCTGGCGGAAAATATCCCGGCGCAGCGCCTCATCAGAACTGCCGATCCACCGGCCGATATCGTCGGCACACAGGCGTTCTGCTTCGCTCGAGGTTCCCGCCTTCAGGATCTGTTGCAGTAGCCAGCCCAGGGTCTGTTTCGGTGGGGATTCCAGCACCAGGCAGGCCAGCGCATCTTCCCACTGCTGCGCTGCCAGCAGGGTTTGGGCATTTTCATATCCGCTGTGCGCGGCGCTGAGCTGCGCCATACCCTGCGGCGTCATGAGTTTTTCTTTCATCGTCGCTGTCCTTAGCCAATCATGGTGACGCCGCCCTTGATCTGGGTCATACCGCTACCCTGAACAGTGACCATGGCGCCTTTGAGTTCTGCCGTGCCTTTGCCTTCGATTTTGACGGTGGTGCCGCTTATCGTGATGCCCGCCGGTGAGATAGAAATTTTGCTGCTGCCGACCTTAAGCTCGATACTTTGGGTCGACTCAATCACGCAGGCTTTGTCGGCCTTGACCGTGCTGCCGCCGCCGCTGATTTTTAACTGGCTATCGCCGCCGTTCAGCGTGGTTTGCAGGCTGCCTTTGATATCAAGCTTGTAGTCGCCCTGCTTTAGCGAGGTGGAATGGCTACCCTGCTCGAGGGTTAAAATGCGGTCCCCCTGTTTTAGCGTCAGCATTTCTTTGCCTTTGGTGATTTCCGTGACGCGGTCTTCCCCGATGGTTTCCGTCACTTTTTTCGCGATGTCGGTAATGACGTCGTTTTTCACCGTCAGCAGCAGGTCTCGTTGCGAGGTGATGGAAAGCTTCTCTTCGCCTTTTTTATCGTCGAAGCGCAGCTGGTGGCCCTCTTCGACGCTGCCGTCGAGCGAGCTGCGGGAAACGATGCCGCTGTGGTTTTTTTCACCCGGCAGGCTTAAAGGCGGCTTGTTTTGGCCGTTAAAGACCGTGCCGGTGACCAGCGGATAATCCGGATTGCCGTGCACGAAGCTGACGATAACCTCGCTGCCGACGCGCGGCAGGAACATCACGCCAAAGCGCCCGCCCGTCCACGGCTGCGAAACGCGCACCCAGCAGGAGCTGCCGTCGTCGTGCTTGTTTTCACCATCCCACGGGAACTGGATTTTGATGCGGCCGTACTCGTCGGTATGGATCTCTTCTGACTTAGGCCCGACGACGGTGGCGGTTAAAATTCCGGCGATTTCAGGCTGGGGGGTCTGCTGCGGCGGACGCCACGACACGCTGTCTTTTAGCACCGTAAACGAGCAGTCGACGTCCGGCTCGTCGCCGTCGATACTGCTGGCAGCATGCAGGCCAACGGCTTTGATGCGGTAATCGCCGCCGCTGGAAGGGTGATCGCTCAGGCTAAACTTTATGCCGCAGCCGAGCCAGAACGCCCCGGCCTGTGCCATAAACTGCTGGTTGTCGGCCTCAAGCTGTTCCATTTTGAGCCTGGCCTGCGCCTCGAGCTGGTCGCGCTTTTCGTTGCCGTGCGCGTCAACATAGCCAATCCCTTCCACGGCGTAGTCGGCCGCAACGGCCTTTGATTTCCCCTCAACGGCGGCGGCCTGCTCAATGTTGAAGCCTTTTAGCAGCACGGAAGATGCCGCAAGCGTCGAGTGAGCCGTCCAGCTTGAGATGCCCGCGCCGTCCCGGCGACCGGCCTGCGGGATAAACGGCAGCGTGGCCGGGGAGCCAGCCTGATGGCTGGAAGGATGGTCGGCCAGCACCAGCGTATGTTGCCCCGCATCGTGCATAAAGAAGTAGTAGATGCCTTCCTGCTCCAGCAGCCGACTTATAAAGTCAAAGTCGGACTCGCGATACTGAATGCAGTATTCACGGGGCAGATAGCTGGCCCGCAGGCGCAGGTCGATATTGTTGATATTCTGCTGACGCAGGAGTTTGCAGACCAGGTCGGGCACGCTGATATTCTGGAATACCGCCAGATTGCGGCCCAGCCCCAGCAAAGCCATACGCGGCTCAAGAACGCCGGTGAAGGTGCTTATTTCGTCAGAATTATTCTCTTCATGGATATTTGTCAGCACCCCGTGAATAAAGCGTTTGTGCGTTCCGCGCCCTATTTCACAGGCAACTTCTTTCGCGAAGTACCGATCCATCTGCGCCGACGTTAACCTGCTGCGAAATTTAATCTCGTAACGATAGGTTGCTGAAAACCTTTCCTCACCGCGAAGACTCATTAGCGTCAGAGCGTTCGCGGCGTCACCGACAAAGCGAATAAAACGGCTGTCCTGGCCCAGGGTAACTGACATAGTTATTTTCCTTCCCGACGTGCGGGTAAACGAATGGTGTGCAGACCTGCCGTCGGCGCGTGTCCGAGACAGATATCCAGCCCGAGCTGCCCTTTGCCAAGCTGAACCGCCGCGTCAGCCTTCTTCTCAATCAGCAGATCGATATCAAAATCCAGCCCGATGCCGACGTAGTCACGGATGTGCGACCACAGGCTTTCGTAGTGCTTTCCCTGCGGTAAAAACAGGCTGGCATCGTGCATGGCAACCGGGCCAAGCGTGACCGTAAAGTGCGACTGCAGGTCCCAGTACACGCTGCCAAGCATCGGCGCATCCCCCAGCGTTTGGGCTGAATGGCCGAGGCAGCAACATAATCCAGGCTCCATCGTGCGCCACTCTCCGGTAAACGGCGTGACCTTCGCGGGAACGCTGAAGCTGTGCTTAAGCCAGGTTTCCAGGTTGAGAAGCGAACGAACGGAATGGGCAAATAGCTCGGCGAACCTTTCTTCCCGCAGCGACGGCACGCTGTGCGCCACCCCGGTCAGCGAGCGGATAGCCAGGCTTAAGGGGCGCGCCTCGGAGGATTCCGCCATGGCGTAATAGTGATATTTCTGCCAGGCGAGGTAGCGCAGGCTGTGCAGGCGATGGTTAAAGATATCGAGGAAGGCTTTGGCGGTTTTGTCGCCATAGCGGTAATAGCGCTCGATCATCCATTCGGTGTACACCGCGGGCAGCGCGCCGAGCGCGCCGGTCAGCCCGTGCGCCGCGACCTCAACCTGTAGCTTTTCCTGCGCTACACCGTTCGCTTCATCGATCGTTTCTTCGATCGACTCAATCGGCCCGACCTCGCCGTGCGGCGCATCCATCGAAAGCGGGGAGACAAAGCGCAGCTTTTCTTCAATCGCCTGCTGCTGGGAGATGCCGTGCTTTTTCGACAGGCCGCGCAGCATAAGGCGCACCTGCTGGAAGAAGTTGTACGGGCTCAGCACTTTGGTTAAATCCATGACAGCCTCCCGGCGCGAACCGGCCAGACGCGCGTCATTTCTTCCCGCCCCTCAACGCCGGTGACGACGCGGGTGAAGCTGTTTACCGGCGCATACAGCGCCAGGAAACAGTCCATAAAGCGGCACAGCAGGAAATACTCCACCTCTTCGGCGGCTTCGTCGGCGAAGGTCATACGGATTTCAATGCCCCGCGCCATCGAGCGCGGATCCTGTGGCACCAGGCGCGTGACCACCGGGCTGCACTCCACCCGCAGAATCAGGTTGATCAGGCGGCTGATGGTCGGATTGTCGTTGAAGTTGTAGAGCGCCAGCGTTTCCTTTAGTACCCGCACGCCCTCCGGCCCGCCGATCAGCATATGGTTGAGCGAGAGCTGGGAGATTAAACGCCAGCGGGCGGCCTGCTTAACCGGCGGCCTGACGGGGAGCGTCGGGCGGGTCAGCGCGGCGATTTTCATCCCGGCAATCGGCAGCTCGGACTCGAAATCGCCCGCAGGATCGCCGTTGCTCATGCTGGCGGGAATATCACGATTGGTGCAGGTCAGGTTCAGGCTGACGATGTCGCTTTTCGGCACCAGCGGGCTTTCCCCCCGATCCGAAAAGGCGATAAACAGCTGCGAAACCGAGCCGCCGTTGACGCTGGTTTCGCGACGCATGCACTGCCAGAAAAGGCCAGGCTCCCCGTCATGCGCCGAATGGTCCAGCCCGAACAGCGGGTAAATGGGGCGCGGGAAGGTATCATTGCCCTGCTTGTGCATCGCCGTTACGGTATCGACCGACCACACCTCCATGGAATTTTGATAACGAATATCCGGGATAACCGGGTATTCCGCGTTTTCACTGTCGGGTGAAATTGGCTCGGCGCGGTGCGGAAACAGATTCACGGCGGGCGTGCAGTTCAGCAGAAAGATGTGTTCGCCGATCATGCTGGCGATACTTTCCAGCCGCCGCGACATGGCGCAGCGGTTGAACGTCACCAGCAGCGTAAGATCGCTTTGACTGCCCGCCACAAACCCTTCCGGCAGCGGCATATCGATAAAATGAAACTTCTGCGGGAAGAAAAAAAAGTCCTGTAAGAGGCTGTGCGTCGGCGGCATGCGCGAATCGCCGCTCAGCAGATTTTCACCTTCGGCAAAGCCGACGGCATTAATACCCTGTGGCGAGAGCCTGTGTCGCATATCGCCCTGTAGCAGGGAAAGCGACTGCACCTCGCAGCACAGCAAGGTGTAAAGAATATTGGCGATAGCGCTGCTGCCGCTGAGATAGATCCTGAGCGAACGGGCCGAAAGCGTCGCCCCGGCCCACACGGAAAGCTGGATTTTCAGGTTCCAGTTGAGCGAGTCATCGTCAAGATGCAGGCTTGCGGCATGAAGATTTACCGGCTGCAGCGTGACCGGATAAACCGTGCGAAAACGACAGACCTGGCCATTTACCGGGCGGGAATACAAAGACGTGCCCGCCTCGATCAGGTTACTGGCCGTCAGCGCACTGATTTTGCTGTCCGGGGACATTTGCACGATGCAAACGGACGGAAAAGGCCGCAGCAGCTGGGGGGCAAGCACGGTCAGGAGCGCATCCGTGACCTCCGGCATATCTTCGTCCAGGCGCATCTGGATTTGAGCGGTGACCAGCGCGAAGGATTCGATAACCCGCTCGATATGCGGATCTTCAGAGACGCCTTCGGACATCCCCAAACGTCTTGCTACCTTCGGAAAATAACGCGCAAATGCCTTTCCCTGGGTTTTCAGATAAGCGAGTTCGTTCTGATAATAAGAAATTAATTTTTTCGCCAACATAAATAATGCTTTTAATCGCGCAGGGTAAATTGGCTAATGACGTCGTCCCACATCAGGCGGTAGCGCACCCTGCCATCATCGGTATCGGCTTCAATAAGAAAAAAGCACTGGCTGCCCTGTTCATCGCCGGGAATAACATCAACATTTCGCAGCCGTGGCTCAAAGCGTTGCAATGCGAGCCGTATGCGCCGTTGCATGATGGCGTTACGCTCAAGGCGCGGCGTGTCGCTGGCAAATACATCGCACACGCCGTAATTAATTATCGATTCATTTATAACGGGGATAGCTTCAGCGTGATGGCTTCGGGGACGTGAAGACAAAAGCATCAGAACCTCTTCTACAAGCCTGCTGCTTTTGTCTTCAGCCTCTGAGCGATCGTCCTGATTTTTAGGATTATCATCAGATAGCCGTTGCAATAGAGTTTCCATCTCTGCGCCTCAAAAAACAGTGTGCAAAATTGCACACTGTTGAATTACTTTCGGAACAATTACAGCTTGGTGTTTTCGGTAAGGTTCCAGCCCACTGGGCCGTATTTCTTAGGCTGGCGCCCGCATCGATCATTTGCGTTTCGAAGCGAATGGTGCTGAATACAAAACTCATGCTTTCGAAAGGAATTTCGCCCGCGCTCTGTGCGGAAATAGAATGGCTGGTCAGAATGCAGTTTTCATAAGTCCAGCGAACCATTTCATGGTCTTTATCTTCGGTCTTAACATTCATCGCGATGATGATTTTTTTGATATTGGTGCCCTGAGCTACCATGTTTACCAGGTCAGTTGACGTGGCATCCATTTCTTTAGAGAAAGAAACGGAATCAAAATTCACCCCATCGCTGTTCAACTGGCCGGAGCCATTATTGATTCGCGCCGTGCTATAAACGCCGTTATTCGCGTTATTAATAGCAATCCAGCCATCATATTTCTTGTCGCTTACGCAGCCTTTAATACCTTCAATTTGCATAAACAGATTAGCAGCACTAGCCATGTTAAATTTCCTTATAAATGATATTACGCACCGGTAGATGCAGGGAGTTCCGCTACCAGGCGCAGGGACATACTGAGACCTTCAAGCTGGAAATGAGGTTTTAAGTAAGCCACTGCTCGATAGCTACCTGGGCTGCCCGGTACATCCACAACTTCAACGGTTGCTTCACGTAACGGGTGGCTCGCTTTGATATGCGCACCGACGTTATCGGAACCCACTACATATTGGTTAATCCAGCGTTGCAGGAAGTCCTGGCATTCGGATCTGGACATAAAGCTGCCCACCTTATCGCGCACGATAGATTTCAGATAATGCGCAAAGCGTGAGGTGGTCATAATGTATTGCAGCTGGCTGGATAATCTGGCGTTGGCGTTCGCCAGTTCTGAATCATATTTACGCGGCTTATTCACCGACTGCACCGCAAAGAAGGCGGCGTAATCTGTGCCTTTACAATAGACCAAAGGAATAAAGCCTAAATCCGCCAGCTCTTTTTCGCGACGATCTGAAATGGCCACTTCCGTTGGGCACTGCATGATTTTTTCGCCGGTCTGCGAAACGTAGTTATAGGTCGGCAGGGATTTCACCAGGCCACCGCCTTCTACCCCGCGAATAGCGGCACACCAGCCGTGCTCTTCAAAGGCTTCGACCATACGGCCAGCCAGCTCATAGGCGGCGTTGACCCACAAATAGCTAGCACCGTCGTTGGTTTCGCTGATGTGTTCTTCAAAATTAAATGTCTCAACGGGCACGGTTTTGGTGCCGTAAGGCAGGCGGCCAATGACGCGAGGCAGCGTCAGCCCGACATAACGGGAATCATCGCTCTGGCGGAAGGATTTCCAACGCGCGTAATCTGACGTGTCGAACAGCTTGCCGAGATCGCGTGGACGAGGCATTTCAGAGAAGGTGCCCATCGCGAACATGCCAGGATTAGCGGCGCTCAGGAAAGGCGCGTGTGCGGCTGCGGCAACGTGGGAAATTTGTTCCAACAGTTGAATATCTTCCGGCATCGCATCGAATTCAAAATCACCCACAAAAGCAGAATACGGATCGCCACCGAAGGTGCCATATTCACTTTCATAGATGCTCTTAAACAAAGCGGACTGGTCGAAGTCGGAAGCCGATTTGAAATCGCGAATCAGCTCTTTTTTCGTACAGTTGAAAACGCGCACCTTCGTGTTTTCCGTTACGCTACTCTGCACCAGTTTATGCAGACCGCGCCAGGAAGACTCCATGCGCTGGAATTCTGGAGCCTGAATAATGTTGCTCACCTGAGCAGATAACAGTTCGTCGATCGCCGCAATACGGGCTTCAATGCTGCCAACCAGGTCGTTGCTGACAATCACCGCGCCGGAAGCCACTTCGGAAAGTAAATTATCCAGCTGCTGCTTCACCTTGCTGCGGTCTGATTCACGACGGATTGCCTGGGTGTTATCAATGATCTGATCGAGATAATCATTGGCGTGCTCAGCCGCCGGAGAAGTATTCAATACCTGAATATCACTCATTCCTTATCCCCCTCCGTAGGGTCGATGTTTTTTTGGCTTTCGAGCAGTTCAACCAGCTGCTCTTTTAAACGATCGTTACTGGCTGTACGGTTACGTAAATCGCTAAGTTGTTCACGTAATTCAAGAAGTTTTCGAAGCGGTTCCACCTGCATGGCGACATTTTCAGGAGAAAAGTCTTCGATGGAATTAAATTGCAAAGCCACCGACAGCTTGCCTTCTTTTTCAGGAAGCGCGCTATCGACCAGAATTTCTACGGAAGGATTCATCCCGGCCATAACATTATTAAAGTTGTCTTTATCAATGTGGGTAAAACGGCGATCGCGTAATGCGGCATTATCTTTTGCAAAATCACCGATAACCCCCATTACCAGAGGTAATTCTTTTTTAGTTTCCGCACCACCGGCTTCAACGTCATAGGTGATTTGCACCCGTGGAGGACGGGATTTGCTGAGTTTATGCTGAGTATTACTCATGATTAACGCACCGTAATATTAAAATAGATAGCTTGATGGATTATTTGCAGAGGATAGGGAATTACTCATTTAGTGTCCATTTAATAATAAATTCATATTTAGAAAAAAGGTAACCCCGCAATATAACCCATATATGAAGCAATGCATAAAAACAATAAAATCATCAACTTAAGAAAGAAAAAACTTAAATAAAACCCCAGCACAAATATTCACAAAAAGAATTTTAGCGCCGCTAAATATACATAAATACAATAACAATAATCTTCATAACAAAATTTAACCAGCAAATCGCTGATGAGGAAATAAATTTATCATTCATGAAACAGATAATTTATGACAACCCTATCTAGGTTCTATTATTAATGCAAATGACGCGACGGCGTTGAAAACAAGACTGCTGTAGAGAACGCTCCCCCTCTCACCCCCTTCCTTTCTTACCTCGCCAGACATAACATTATCAGTAATGTGAAACAGGAATACATTTCCGCCATCAATCTCATCGTTCATAAGGAGCAGCATGACTATCCAGAACATTTCTCCAGCCGAGGCTAAGGTTCTGCTTGAGCAGGGAGCCGCGCTGATTGATATCCGCGAGCCGGATGAATACGCCCGGGAGAATATTGCCGAAGCGCATCTGCTGTCGCTTTCCGCTATCGAAAAAGGCGACCGCCTTGGCCCGTTCGAGCCGCACGATACGGTCATTTTCTACTGCCAGTCAGGCATGCGCTCGTCGCAGAACGCGCAAAAACTTGCCCAAGCCGTCGCCCCGGCAAAAGTGATGCTGCTCGACGGCGGCCTGAACGCGTGGAAGAAGGAAGGACAGGAGATTCTTGCAGATGCCTCCCAGCCGCTGCCGATCGTGCGCCAGGTGCAAATCGCCGCCGGCACGCTGGTGCTGGCGGGCGTAGTGCTTGGCTACGCCGTGCATCCCGGCTTCTTTTTGCTTTCGGGATTTGTTGGCGCGGGCCTGCTGTTTGCCGGGATCAGCGGTTTTTGCGGCATGGCTCGCCTGCTGGCGATTATGCCGTGGAACCGGCTTTAGAAGTAGTGGACTTCCGTCCAGTTATAATTGGTGAATGCCAGCCGGGCCTGCGCAGAAACCGCGCCGTACCTCTCAGCCTGATGTTCAAAGAAATATTCCCTGAAGCAGGCTGGAAGATAGTCCGCCTGATAGCGCAGAAGAGTGCTGTGCCAGAACGGCGGCGGTAACGGGATATCCCCATGGCGCTCGCGCAGTTTCTGCCGCCAGGGCGAATCAACGAGTTGCCGGGCAAATGCCTCTTTTGCCGAGTCGCTTTGTGCATCAGGCGTTCCGGCAATCAGCAGCTGGTTGGGCAAAGCCACTAGCCGAAGGTTACTGATAGTGACCGCAAGGTTTTCGGCATGTTCTTCGAAGATGGATCGTAGTTCACGGTCTTTATTGGCAATATCGGCGCGCGTATACAGCGGCATAGTGATGGCAAGAAAAGTGAAATGCAGCCCGTTTAGCGGCATGGCGTCGGCTAAAGCATCACGCTGCGCCAGCTGATTTATATCGCTTACCAGGCGATGAAGCGGGCCCGTGAGGGTTGGCTGAATGCCGCTGGTAATGGCGAGTTTGTGCGGGTCATAAAATGCCTCCTCCCTCACCCGGCCCGCTTCAGGGTAAGCGCGCCATTTGGCCTGCGTTGCCTCACTCGTTCGGGAATAAAGCTGCTCTAACTCTTCTGGATTGTACATTTCACCTCCTTCCCTCACCCTAACGTAATCCTGCACAAAACGTTATGCGACTTTTCTTTATCGCCCGGCCAGTCTGATCTATGTTTAAAGGAATCGGCAAGGCCGCCTTGGCCTGCGAATACCCCCCTGACGTTGAGAGGCGAATTATGTTTAAAGTGGGCGATCTGGTGCAACCTAAAAAAGGTGGACCAAAATTGGAAGTGTTGGATATTCAGGGAGATGAGGTGATCTGCACACCGGCTAACATACTCAGCGGTGATAAGGTGACGCTGAAAGTCTCAGAGGTCACGCTGTACAAAGAAGACGGTGATTTTGGCGTTTGCTGATCCACGCGTGCGGGCGGGCAAAACTGCCCGCCCGCATCAAATAAAATTTGCCCTATCCTTGTCATCGCCAGTTCTCGACAACAGGGCACGGCGGTATGTAAGGCGCTGCAATCAATAGCCTTTTTCGTAACCCGCCAAAAAACACTTAACTGCCACATCGGCGTTCACTTCTTTAAAGAAGTCAGCCACCAGTTCTTTATCAAGATCGTAACGGCGCGTCAGCACGCCCGCTTCCCATGCGGCACGCTGCCGGTCGCCCGTTTGCTCAGAAATACGATGGGTAAATCCCAGTACGAAGCCGCGTTTATAGTCGGAGCAGAAGCGTGCCACTTTGTTGACACTGTCGGCTTCACGGGCCTTTAGCCCCGCCATCAACCCCTTGCCAAAATGGTTTTCCACCTGCCATTCCTCATAAAAACACTCGTTATATATATTATTATATAACGATCATTTTGCCGTTGGATAGCGCTAAAATCACCCTAAAAATAACCCTATGATTTACATGTTGAAAAGAGCTTACTCGGGGGTAGATTGCGGGAATAATGACGAGATTAGGAAGGTGTGACTGGCGCGATGCCAGTCCAAAGAATTAATGTTCGCCAAATAGCCCGGACAGATAGCGCTCGAGCGCGATACGTGAGCTAAAGCCGTGCGGAATGCCGTAATGCTGGTGCGTTTCCCCGGCCAGATAAAGCGGGAACTGCTGATAGTGATCGCAGGTTTTGACGTCCGACGCGGGCTCGGCCAGCGACTGGCTACGCTCTTTAAGCGTCGGATGAATAATCAGTGCCGTCCGCCCCATTCGCGCTTCGCGATTGACGTAAACGTAGTTTTCACCACGGCGGTAGCCATAGGCTTTGGGGGTCACTTCATCCATGGTAAAACCGGCTTTTTCAAGTACGCGGGCCACCTCGTCAGGTCTTAAGTACATATTTTATCCTCGTCATCTTTTTAGCTTCGCAACCTTACAATAACCAGCATTAGCAGGGCTTTCGGATTAGTCCATAAAGATGGTCAAAGAGCGTGACCTGACTCATTACTAAAAATTATGGTCTACACTGGTTATTACATCGCAACAAGGGAGATAAAAATGATTAACCGTCCAACTAAACATGAAGTTAACGAAGGTGTTGATGATATTAATAACGACGTGAACCAGCTGGCGGATACGCTGGAAGAGGTTCTTAAGTCGTTTGGTAGCGATGCGAAAGAGGAAGGGGAAGCCGCGCGTAAAAAAGCCGAAGCCCTTCTGAAAGAAACGCGTGCCCGTATCCAAGGCCGTGGCCGTGTTCAGCAGGCCGCACGTGATGCAGTCGGCTGTGCAGACAGTTACGTGCACGACAAACCATGGCAGAGCGTGGGTATCGGCGCGGCCGTAGGTTTGGTTCTCGGCGCGCTGCTGGCTTCACGCCGCTAGGTTTGAGTTGGTTTTGTCGGGTGGCGCTGCGCTTACCCGACCGACCCAATCGGTAACCGTAGGGTGGATAAGCGTTACGCGCTATCCACCTTTTACCCCCTGCATTTAGGCTATCGCCTTACGTAAAAGCGCCGCCAGGCGTTTTGCCTCCTCTGCCGATACCACATTAGTAAACGTCATCAGAATTCCCCCTTCCCCTTTTGATTCCATACGCCAGTCGCTCAGCGCCTGCACCGCAAGACCTGCCGCCCTGGCGCGGGTGACCCTCTCGCGATCGTCCCCCTTCACGCGCATCACCAGCTGGATCCCGCCCGCCTGCGGCACCACGTCAAAACCTTCGTTCTGCAACGCTTCTTCAAGCCAGACTCGCCTTTCGCTGTAGCATTGACGCATTTTTTTCAGGTGCCGCCAGAAGTGCCCCTCGCGCAGGAAGTCGGCGATGGTCTGCTGAATAAGCGACGGCACCGTGCAGGGCAAAAACCTCGCCTGCTGGCTGAAGGCGGGGATCTGCGCCTGCGGCACCACCAGCCAGGCGACGCGCAGCGCGGGGAACATCGACTTGCTGAACGTCCCCGCGTAAAGCACGCGCTCCGGGCCGTCGAGGCTTTTGATGGGCGGCAGCGGCTTGCCGTGGTAGCGAAACTCGCTGTCGTAGTCGTCCTCAATTACCCAGCTCTGCTGCGAGGCGGCCCAGTCGAGCAGCTGATGCCGCCGCGCAAGGGAAAGCGCCACGCCCAGCGGGCTTTGGTGCGCCGGGGTCAGCAGGGCGAAACGCGCGTGGGGATAGTGCTCCAGCGCGTGGCTAATCTGCATGCCGTCATCGTCCACCGGCACCGGATGTAGCGCCATCTGCGCATCGGCAAAAACCGGGCGGATATAGCGATAGCCGGGATCTTCAAGCCAGATACCGTCCCCTGGCCTTGCAAGCGCGCGCACCACAAGGCGCATCGCCGCCTGAAACCCGGCGGTGATAAATATCTGCTCCGGCTGGCATTCGATGCTGCGCGAAAAGCGCAGATAGTCCGCAATGGCCTGCCTGAGCGTTGATTCCCCGCTGAACTCCGGCATCACTAAATCGTAGCGCGTTTGCAGGCGCAGCCGTCTGCCCATCAGCCGCGCCCAGATAGCCCTGGGGAAAGCATCCAGCGCGGGCAGGCCCATCTGAAACGGCAGCGGCGCGCCCTGCGGCTGGCTGGACGCCATATTCTGGCTGCTGCCCGACGCGGTGACCGAAGGGCTGACAAAGGTGCCCGCCTGCCCGCGCCGTTCAAGCCAGCCCTGCGACACCAGCTCGCCGTAGGCGTTTTCGACCGTTGCCCGCGCCACGCCCAGTTCAAGCGCCATGGTGCGGCTCGACGGTAGCCGACTGCCGGGCAGCAGCTCGCCGTCGCCGATCGCCTGTTTAAGCTGGCGGGCTATCTGCTGGTAACGCGGGATAGCGTGGTGAGCGTTCACTATCATCGACGGAGGCTTGGGCATCATGGTCTGCTTTTTTAGTTGATTTATGGCTCTCTTCAGCAGTCCATCATAGGGGTAAATTGCTCTCACACCAACACGAGGAATTAACCATGATTGAATTACGCCAGCCTTACTACGATCTCTCCCCGGCCGTTTTCAAACCTATGCTGCAGGCGCTGAAAGGCCTGGAAGCCAGCTCGCTTGGCTCAACGCTTATCGAGCTGGTGTTTTTACGCGTGTCGCAGATTAACGGCTGCGCCTACTGCCTGGAGATGCACTCCAAAGCGCTGCGCAAAGACGGCGTTGACCAGACCAAGCTGGACGCCCTGGCCGGTTGGAAAGTAAGTAATCACTTCACAGATAAAGAGCGCGCGGCGCTGGCCTGGGCCGAATCCGTAACCCTGATTACCGAAGGCGCGGAAGACGACGTTTACCAGCCGCTGCTGCAGTTCTTCACCGCGCAGGAAATCAGCGACCTGACGTTTACCGCCAGCCTGATGAACGCGTTCAACCGCCTGGCGATAAGTATGCGCATGTAGTTTCTTAGGGTGGATGGCGCTTCGCTTATCCACCCTACCAGCGTAAGTTTTTACGTAGGGCGGGTAAGCATCGCGCCACACGCCGCTTAATTTCACGCCAATCCCACCCCAACCGCCACGCTGCTCGTTTGCGCAATGCTTATCTAAAAATACTATATCTTGTATGGTTGAAATAAATCCCACCCACATCTAGTATTCATATTCTCACCCATAGAGAGAATAAGAATCATGCGCATTACCCTCTACACTCGAAATGACTGTGTTCAGTGCCACGCCACCAAACGCGCCATCGAAAGCCGTGGGTTCACTTTTGACGTGATTAACCTCGACGTAACGCCTGACGCCATCGACGAACTTCGCGCTCTGGGCTACCGCCAGCTGCCCGTTGTGATTACCGATGCCGAAAGCTGGAGCGGCTTCCGTCCGGACATGATTAACCGGCTGCGCGCCCGGGCCAGCGCATGAGCAACCTCGTCTACTTCTCAAGCTCGTCGGAAAACACCCTGCGTTTTGTTGAACGCCTCGGGCTGCCCGCCCTGCGTATCCCGCTGGAAGTGAAACGGCGGCTGGAAGTGACGGAGCCCTACATTTTGATCGTGCCAAGCTACGGCGGCGGCGGGATTGCGGGCGCGGTGCCTGCTCAAGTGATTCGATTTTTAAACAACCCCGCCAACCGGGCGCTGCTGCGCGGCGTAATCGCCAGCGGCAACCGCAGCTTTGGCGAAGGGTTTTGTCGGGCGGGCGACGTCATCGCCCAAAAATGTCAGGTGCCGTATCTCTATCGCTTTGAGCTGCTCGGCACCGAACAAGATATTGAGAACGTGCGTAAGGGAGTGAGCGAATTTTGGCAACGACAGAAGCAGTCCGCGTGAGCGCGACAGACGGCGCGGACTACCACGCGCTCAACGCCATGCTGAATCTCTATGATTCGCAGGGGCGCATCCAGTTTGAAAAAGATCGTCTGGCGGTAGAGAAATTTCACGAACAGCACGTGGCACCCCGCACGCGGCAGTTTGCCAGCCAGCATGCGCGCCTGACGTGGCTGGTTGCCGAAGGTTATTACGATGAGCGAGTGCTCGCGCGCTACGATCGTGGCTTCATCGTCGCCCTGTTCGAAAAGGCGCACAACAGCGGCTTTCGCTTCAAGACGTTTTTGGGCGCATGGAAGTTTTACACCAGCTATACCCTGAAATCCTACGACGGCAAAGAGTATCTCGAAGACTTCGAAGACCGCGTCACCATGGTCGCGCTGACGCTTGCACAGGGCGATGAAAAGCTCGCCTTCCGCCTGATGGAAGAGATGCTTAGCGGGCGCTTCCAGCCCGCGACGCCGACGTTTTTAAACTGCGGCAAGCAGCAGCGCGGCGAGCTGGTGTCCTGCTTCCTGCTGCGCATCGAAGACAATATGGAATCTATCGGCCGCGCCGTAAACTCCGCGCTTCAGCTCTCAAAACGCGGCGGCGGCGTGGCTTTCGGGCTTTCCAACCTGCGTGAAGCGGGCGCGCCCATCAAGCGTATCGAAAACCAGTCGTCCGGCGTGATCCCGATAATGAAAATGCTGGAAGACGCCTTTTCCTACGCCAACCAGCTTGGCGCGCGCCAGGGCGCGGGGGCGGTTTACCTTCACGCGCACCACCCGGATATCTTCCGCTTCCTCGATACCAAACGTGAAAACGCCGACGAGAAAATCCGCATCAAAACGCTTTCCCTCGGCGTGGTGATCCCGGATATCACCTTCCAGCTTGCGAAGGACAACCGGCCGATGGCGCTGTTTTCGCCCTACGACGTGGAGCGCATTTACGGCAAACCCTTCGGCGATATCGCCGTCAGCGAGCGTTACGAAGAGATGGTGGCGGACGAGCGCATTCGCAAAACCTTTATCAACGCGCGCGATTTCTTCCAGCGCCTGGCGGAAATCCAGTTTGAGTCCGGCTATCCGTACATCATGTTTGAAGATACGGTGAACCGCGCCAACCCGATTGCAGGGCGCATCAATATGAGCAACCTGTGCTCGGAGATTTTGCAGGTCAACAGCGCCTCGACCTACGACGAAAACCTCGACTACGCGCAGGTTGGCAAAGATATCTCCTGCAACCTCGGCTCGCTGAATATTGCCCTGACCATGGACTCGCCGGACTTTGGCCGCACCGTGGAAACCGCCATTCGCGGGCTGACGGCAGTATCGGACATGAGCCACATTCGCTCGGTGCCGTCGGTTGAGGCGGGCAACGCCGCCTCGCACGCCATCGGGCTTGGGCAGATGAATTTGCACGGCTACCTTGCCCGCGAAGGCATTGCCTACGGCTCGCCGGAAGGGCTGGATTTTACCAACATCTATTTCTACACCATCACCTGGCACGCGGTGCGCGCCTCGAACCTGCTGGCGCGGGAACGTAAGCAGCGCTTTGCGGGCTTTGAAAACTCACGCTACGCCAGCGGGGAGTATTTCAACCAGTACGTGCAGGAAAGCTGGCAGCCGAAAACCCAGAAGGTGCGCAGTCTGTTTGCCAGGGCGGGCATTACGATCCCCACGCGCGAACAGTGGCAGCAGCTGCGCGACGACGTGATGGAATTCGGCCTGTATAACCAAAACTTACAGGCCATTCCGCCGACCGGTTCGATTTCGTACATCAATCACGCGACGTCGAGCATCCACCCGATCGTCTCGCGCATCGAGATCCGCAAAGAGGGCAAAACGGGCCGCGTTTACTACCCGGCACCGTTTATGACCAACGACAACCTGGAGTTTTACCAGGACGCCTACGACATCGGCCCGGAAAAAATCATTGATACCTACGCCGAAGCCACGCGCCACGTCGATCAGGGGCTTTCGCTGACGCTGTTTTTCCGCGATACCGCCACCACCCGCGACATCAACAGAGCACAAATTTATGCCTGGAAAAAAGGCATCAAAACCCTCTACTACATTCGCCTGCGGCAGATGGCGCTGGAAGGGACGGAGGTGCAGGGCTGCGTGTCCTGCGCTTTATAAGGAGAGAACATGACACAGTTAACCCGCATTCAGGCCATCAACTGGAACAAGATCGAGGACGACAAAGACCTCGAGGTGTGGAACCGCCTGACCAGCAACTTCTGGCTGCCGGAAAAGGTGCCGCTGTCAAACGACATTCCCGCCTGGCAGGCGCTTGCGCACGACGAGCAGCAGCTGACCATCCGCGTGTTTACCGGCCTGACGCTGCTGGACACCATTCAGAATAACGTTGGCGCTCCGGCGCTGATGGCCGACGCCGTGACGCCGCACGAAGAGGCCGTGATGTCGAACATCAGCTTTATGGAAGCGGTTCACGCCCGTTCGTACAGCTCGATTTTCTCCACCCTTTGCCAGACCAGGGACGTGGATGCGGCCTATGCCTGGAGCGAAGAAAACGCGCCTTTGCAGCGCAAGGCGCAAATCATCCTCGCACACTACCACGCGGGCGATCCGCTAAAGAAGAAAATCGCCAGCGTGTTCCTGGAATCTTTCCTCTTCTATTCCGGGTTTTATTTGCCGATGTACTGGTCAAGCCGCGGGAAATTAACCAATACCGCCGATCTTATACGCCTTATTATTCGTGACGAAGCGGTTCACGGTTATTATATCGGCTATAAATTCCAGAAATCACTGGCATTACAAAGCGCCGAAAGGCAGACCGAGCTGCAAAATTTTGCCCTCGATTTAATGATGGACCTCTACGATAATGAAGTCGCCTACAGCGAAGCGCTTTATGGCGAAGTGGGCTGGGTTGAAGAGGTTAAATCCTTCCTGTGCTACAACGCCAACAAGGCGCTGATGAACCTTGGCTACAGCGCGCTCTTCCCGCCCGAAATGGCGGAGGTCAATCCGGCGATTCTGGCGGCGCTGTCACCGAATGCCGATGAAAATCATGACTTTTTCTCCGGCTCCGGTTCTTCCTACGTGATGGGCAAAGCGGTGGAAACCCAGGACGAGGACTGGGATTTTTAAACCGATAATATCGCAAGAATTATCGCTAATATCGGTGGATTAGGCTTATGCCGATCCACCTTTTTTATTTCCCGCCCCCGCATCCGCTCATAGCCTAATTATCCCGCACTGACAAAAAAATATCGCCAACCCCCAATTTGCCCGCAGCCCCCGGTATCAGGGGGAATTTCAACCGCGCACGCAACGCGGATATTTGTGATATGAAAAATTGAGGGTTGTCTCAGATTCTGAGTATGTTAGGGTATATCCAGGTGAATATATCCGTCAGGAAATGTGTATAGTTAAATTAATATCGCTCGATTAAATATGGGATTAACTTTATTGCATGGCAATTAAATTAGAAGTAAAGAATTTATATAAAGTATTTGGTGAGCATCCTCAGCGCGCATTCAAATATATAGAGAAAGGCATCGGTAAAGCAGAATTACTGGAAAAAACAGGGCTGTCGCTTGGCGTAAAAGACGCCAGTCTGGCAATTGAAGAAGGCGAGATCTTCGTCATCATGGGGTTATCCGGTTCCGGTAAATCCACCATGGTTCGCCTTCTCAATCGCCTGATTGAACCAACCCGCGGGCAGGTGCTGATAGACGGCGTGGATATCGCCAAAATATCGGACACCGAACTTCGCGAGGTTCGCAAAAACAAGATCTCTATGGTCTTCCAGTCCTTCGCTTTGATGCCTCATATGACCGTGTTGGACAACACGGCCTTTGGTATGGAACTGGCGGGCATGCCGGTTGCCGAGCGCCATGAGAAAGCGCTGGACGCCCTGCGCCAGGTGGGCCTGGAAACCTACTCACACGCTTACCCCGATGAGCTGTCCGGCGGAATGCGTCAGCGCGTTGGCTTAGCCCGTGCCCTGGCCATCAACCCGGATATCCTGCTGATGGATGAAGCCTTTTCTGCCCTCGATCCGTTAATTCGTACCGAGATGCAGGATGAGCTCATCAAGCTGCAGGCCAAACACCAGCGCACCATCGTGTTTATTTCTCACGATCTGGACGAGGCCATGCGCATCGGCGACAGAATCGCCATTATGCAGGGCGGTGAAGTCGTGCAGGTCGGCACGCCGGACGAAATTCTTAACAACCCGGCGAACGACTACGTGCGCACCTTCTTCCGCGGCGTGGATATCAGCCAGGTGTTTAGCGCAAAAGATATTGCTCGCCGTAGCCCGGCTGGCCTGCTGCGTAAAACCACCGGCTTTGGCCCACGCTCCGCGCTGAAGCTGCTGCAGGATGATGACCGCGAATATGGCTACGTCATTGAACGCGGGCAAAAATTCCTCGGCATCGTTTCGACCGACTCCCTGAAAGCCGCGCTGGCTGCCGGGCAGGGTCTGGACAGCGCGTTCCTGGAATCCCCGGCGGCGGTCTCCGCCGACACGTCACTGAGCGATCTGCTCACCCATGTAGGTCAGGCACCGTGTGCGGTTCCGGTGGTGGGTGAAGAAAATCAGTACGTGGGCATCATCTCAAAAGGGGTGCTGCTGCAGGCATTAGATCGTGAGGGGGCAAGCAATGAGTGATTCAACTAATCCATGGGATACCGGCAGCGCGGCTGCGGATACCACTAATCAGGCCGCATCCAGCGCCGACGCGTGGGGCAGCCAGCCTGCCGCTACGCCCGACGCGGGAAGCAGCGCCGACTGGCTGAACGCGGCACCCGCGCCGCAGGCAGAGCACTTTAATATTCTCGATCCGTTCCACAAGACGCTAATCCCGCTTGATAGCTGGGTGACGCACGGCATCGACTGGGTGGTCACTAACTTCCGCCCGGTGTTCCAGGGCATTCGCGTGCCGGTGGATTACATCCTGAGCGGATTCCAGCAGCTACTGCTGGGGATGCCTGCGCCGGTCGCCATCATCGTGTTCGCGCTGATTGCCTGGCAGATGTCGAGCCTCGGCATGGGTATCGCGACGCTGGTTTCGCTGGTCGCTATTGGCGCAATCGGTGCCTGGTCGCAGGCGATGGTAACGCTTGCGCTGGTGCTGACGGCGCTGCTGTTCTGCATGGTCATCGGGCTACCGCTCGGGATATGGCTTGCCCGCAGCGAACGTGCGGCGAAGTTCATTCGCCCGCTGCTTGATGCGATGCAGACCACGCCCGCGTTTGTTTACCTGGTGCCTATCGTCATGCTGTTCGGTATCGGCAACGTACCGGGCGTGGTGGTAACGATTATCTTTGCCCTGCCGCCGATTGTCCGTCTGACGATCCTCGGCATTAAGCAGGTTCCCGAAGATCTGGTGGAGGCCGCCCGCTCGTTCGGCGCAAGCCCTCGCCAGATGCTGTTCAAAGTACAGTTACCGCTGGCCATGCCTACGATTATGGCAGGTGTAAACCAGACGCTGATGCTCGCCCTCTCCATGGTAGTGATCGCTTCGATGATCGCCGTAGGTGGGCTTGGCCAGATGGTACTGCGCGGCATTGGCCGCCTCGATATGGGGCTTGCCACCGTCGGCGGCGTGGGCATTGTTATCCTCGCCATTATTCTCGACCGTCTGACGCAGTCCATTGGCCGCGATTCCCGCAGCCGTGGCAACCGCCGCTGGTACACCACCGGCCCGCTGGGTCTGCTGACCCGTCCCTTCATGAAATAAGCATGGCAGGCGGCCGCGTGCCGCCGCCCTGCCCCCTCACCACAAAAAGGAATAACGATGCGACACACTGCTATTTTGGCTACGGCCCTTGCCACACTCGTTACCACCAGCGCTTTTGCCGCGGATTTACCGGGTAAAGGCATCACAGTGCAGCCCATTCAAAGCACCATCTCAGAAGAAACCTTCCAGACGCTGCTGGTCAGCCGGGCCCTTGAGAAGCTGGGCTACACCGTCAGCAAGCCAAGTGAAGTTGACTACAACGTCGCTTACACCTCAATTGCCTCAGGCGACGCCACCTTTACCGCCACCAACTGGAAGCCGCTGCACGACGATATGTACGCGGCCGCGGGCGGCGATAAGAAATTCTATCGCGAAGGGACCTACGTTCAGGGCGCGGCCCAGGGCTATCTCATCGACAAGAAGACCGCCGAGCAGTACAAAATCACCAATATCGAACAGCTGAAAGACCCAAAAATCGCCAAACTGTTTGATACCAACGGCGACGGCAAAGCGGACATGACCGGCTGTACGCCGGGCTGGGGCTGCGAAGCGGTTATCAATCACCAAATTGACGCCTACGGCCTGACCAATACCGTGGTGCATAACCAGGGCAACTATTCGGCGATGATTGCCGATACCATTACCCGTCATAAAGAAGGCAAACCTATCCTTTATTACACCTGGACGCCGTACTGGGTGAGCGATGTGCTGGTGCCGGGTAAAGACGTGGTGTGGCTGCAGGTGCCGTTCTCTTCTATGCCGGGCGAGCAGAAAGGCGTGGACACCAAGCTGCCAAACGGCGCGAACTACGGCTTCCCGGTGAACACCATGCATATCGTGGCAAACAAAGCCTGGGCTGAGAAAAACCCGCAGGCCGCGAAGCTGTTTAGCCTAATGAAGCTGCCGCTGGCGGATATCAACGCCGAAAACGCCATGATGCATAACGGCCACGCATCCGAAGCCGCGATTCAGGGCCACGTAGACGGCTGGATCAAAGCTCACCAGGCGCAGTTCGATGGCTGGGTGAAAGAGGCTTTGGCGGTTAAGTAATCCGGCCTCAAAGAAAGGGAAAAAACGCTGCCCGCGCGCAGCGTTTTACTGTGCAATCAGGCTAAACGCTGCCAGAGCAACTCACCGATTTGCATGACGCCGTCGATTTCAAACGCCGGCGTTGTTAGCGCTAAAGAGTCACCTTCGAAACGATAAAACCTCGCCTGCGGCTGCCCAACCCAGTTTGGGAAAGTACAGCCTTCCACATGGTGAACGATCTCCCCGTCTGTCTCGTTCACTGCATAGCTGCCGTAATAGCACAGCGAAGTCGTGAACGCCCGACGGATTTCCGCATCGCTTCCCCTGGCCAGATCGCCGTGGATAAAGACTGGACGTTCCGCGCCGTAAAGCTGCGCCGCCATATGCCCGGATGCGTCGTAGTGCAAAATTCCGCTTACCCGCTGGCCGAGCGGGTAACGTTTTTCATGGCCGTCAGTTTTAAAACTTGATGAAACCAGGCGCCAACTGCCCAGAAAATGGTTTTTCATTTAATGCCACCTATTGCCACCTACTCAATTTCAATAAGAAAAGCGCCGCGTTCAGGACCAGCACCCACTACCATCACGGCAATTTCATCGCCGCTCTTCAGCCTGCCGGTCAGCATATCGTCGTGCATCATTTTTAACGTACTGGGAATAACCAGGTTTCCGTACTGCCGGACATTGGTGCTGAACTTGTCCTGTTCTACGCCATTTATCTCACAGAACTCATTGATAAACCCCTCGACCATGATCGGGCTTGCCTGGTGCGTGTAGATACGTTCAACCTCGGTAAAATAGCGCTCACGATGCGCTTCCAATCCCTGGTGATTAAGATGCATCCCCTTTGAGTAATAGCGTTTGGTTTTGTCACCCGCCATCGCATAGCAGGAAAGCTGCTCGTTATTACCCACGCCCGGCGGGTTAAGCGCGCCGCCGCCGGGGTAATGAATGAGCGGGTCGTCAAACCCCGCTTCGTCGCCAAACTTGAGCGAGTCACGGCTATATAAGCTGTAACCCTGCGCCTTTTCATCGCGACGCAGCACCAGTGCGGCTGCGCCATCTGAAAACAGCGCCGGCGAGGCCCACAGCGCATCCCCAAGAGGATGATGGGTGTTGTAGCGGTAAATCGGTGACACCATATACAGGCTGGAAACTTCGTAGGTCACGATCAGGATATTTTTCGCGTTGAGCTTCGCGGCCAAAGAGAGCGCCCGCGCCATACCCGCGCAGCCAGCCGCAAGCTGAAGAGGAGGAATATGGTCGGGGATCTCCAGGGCGCGCATCAGCTTAAAGGAGTCATAATCAAGCTGAACCTCATATGGCGTGCTGGTTGCCACCATGACCACATCAATTTCACGCGCGGTCAATCGCGCGGCATCCATTGCGCTACGCGCCACCTCAACAATACGCTCAAAATTGCTGAAAAATTCCGGGTCCCAGCTCTTCGACGCCACCGGTCCAATGATGCGCTGAACGTCGCTGCCTGATAAAAAACGCCCTGGTTTTTTACGATTGGGGATTTGAAATGAATCAGCCCATTCATCCATGGTAACCACTTCACCAATGACCGTCGCTAATCCCGCAATCTTATACTGGAAATGCTGCCCCTGCTGCTGAGTATTCATATAACCCTCGTAAGTAAAAAATACTGGTCAACTAACAGATTGCTAAACAAAAATAATCCCGGGAATTAATCGCTTCCGGTTATCTTAATAGCCACTGGAGTAACGGATAAACGCTGCTTTATTTTTTCTTCTTCAATATATTCAAGCACTCTGGCGGCTGAAGTTAATATAGGCGTGCCGGGCCCAAATATATCTTTAACGCCACACTGCTTGAGGAACGCATAATCCTGCTGCGGGATGACGCCGCCGGCAAAAACGATGGCCTTGCTGTTATAAAGAGCGAGCTGCTCGAGAAGTTCGGGCAACAACGTTTTATGACCGGCGACGAGCGAAGAGACACCGACCGCGTGACAAGCGCCAGCGCTTGCCTGTATCGCCACCTCTTCAGGCGTCATAAACAAAGCGCCCAGTTCGATTTCAAAGCCCAAATCGCCGAACCCCGCTGCAACAACTTTGGCACCGCGATCGTGCCCATCCTGTCCTAACTTAGCGATGAGGACGCGGGGCCTTTCGCCGTAGCGCTCGGTGAAGTCATTCAGTTTTTGACGCAGCGAGTGCCATTGCTCATCGTGAGCGTAAGCATCGCGGTAAATGCCTTCTACCGCCTGCAAGGGCACGCTATAACGCCCCCAGATAACGGCCAGTGCCTCCGACACCTCTCCAACGGTCGCCCTGACCCGCATTGCCTGAACGGCCATTGCCAGCAAATTCCCCTCGCCCGATTGAGCGCACCGTGAAAGATCGTTTAGCGCCCGATTCACTTCACCCGCATCGCGGCTTCTTCGCAGCTTATGGAGCCCCTCAAGCTGCGCATTGCGCACCTGGGTGTTGTCAATATCACGAAAATCAACGGGGCTTTCCCCCGGCAAACGGTATTTATTTACCCCGACAATCACCTGCTCACCGGAATCAATTTTTGCCTGGGTGCGCGCCGCGCAACTATCGATTTTCTGCTTTACCCATCCACTTTCCAGAGCGTTGAGCATTCCTCCCATGTTATGGATTTCTTCAAGAATTTCGCGCACGCCTGCAGCCATATCGGCGGTAATACTTTCCATCATGTAAGAACCCGCCCACGGATCGACAACCGCGCAAATCTGCGTTTCTTCCTGGAGGATCAGTTGTGTATTGCGGGCCAGCCGCGCTGAGGCATCCGTCGGTAAACCAATGGCTTCATCAAAAGAATTGGTATGAAGCGATTGCGTGCCGCCAAAGACCGCCGCCATTGCTTCAATGGTGGTTCGGACAACGTTATTTAAAGGGTCTTGCGCGGTTAACGACCAGCCGGAAGTTTGGCAGTGCGTACGCAAAATTAGCGAAGCGGATAATTGCGGATCGAAAGCTTTTACAATCTCATACCACAACAGGCGGGCAGCGCGAAGCTTGGCAACGCCCTGATAAAAATCCATACCGATGGCAAAGAAAAAGCTTAACCGACCGGCAAAATCATCAATGCTTAATCCCTGCGCCAGCGCGGCTTTGATGTATTCTTTCCCGTTTGCCAGAGTCAGCGCCAGCTCCAGCATGTCGCTGGCCCCGGCTTCCTTCATATGGTAACCGGAGATAGAAATAGAATTGAACTTCGGCATTTCGCGGGCGGTCCAGGCGATGATGTCAGCGACGATGCGCATTGACGGTTCCGGCGGGTAAATATAGGTATTGCGTACCATGAACTCCTTGAGAATATCGTTCTGAATTGTCCCCCTGAGCTGAGGCAGCGCCACGCCCTGATCCTGGGCGGCCACAATATAAGCCGCCAGAATCGGCAGCACGGCACCGTTCATGGTCATTGATACGGAAACTTCGCCGAGGGGGATTTGTTCAAACAGAGCCTTCATGTCTTCAACGGAATCGATGGCGACCCCCGCTTTCCCTACATCTCCCATAACACGAGGATTATCAGAGTCATATCCGCGGTGCGTAGCCAGATCGAAAGCAACTGAAATCCCCTGGACACCGTTTGCCAGCGCCTTACGGTAAAAGAGGTTTGATTCCTGGCTGGTAGAAAAGCCAGCATACTGGCGAATGGTCCACGGTCGGGCAGTGTACATTGTGGCGTTTGGCCCGCGAATATACGGTGGTTTACCCGGTAACGTGTCCGTATAGGGAATATATTTAATATCTTCACCCGTATATACTGGTTTTACTGATAAAATTTCAAAATCAATCCGCCGAGAAGAAACCGAAGCTATATTATTGGCGCTACTGTTTTTCTTATTAGGTGATTTATTTATTTTCATCAAACGCATCGTCAGTTCTCTCAGGAGAAAGATGAGAATGAAATTTAGTTGACTGCAATATTTTAATCAAGAAATCACCAACCAGATAATATCCTTAGAATATATTCACAAGAAATTTCACAACATATTGATAATAAAAGAAAGTGATTTATAAGATAATTCGCGAGTTTATTTAAATATACATATTTCCTCTTACCTTATGTGCCGTGCAACAAACAATGGCACAATTCGACACCTAACTTTTGCCCTGCTATCTGGCACTGTCGTTTATTTTCGTTATCATTGCAGCACATCCGTTGATCTAACGGCCTGTTCCTCCTCTAGCTGAAGATAACAATGAAAAACTCCGCACATGGACTCAGCCCCGCGCTGATAGTCCTGATGTCCGTTGCGACCGGGCTGGCGGTTGCCAGCAACTATTATGCGCAGCCCCTGCTCGATACCATCGCCAACGCATTCTCGCTATCTATTAATCAGGCCGGGTTTATCGTCACCGCCGCCCAGCTTGGCTATGCGGCCGGTCTGTTACTGCTTGTCCCACTCGGCGATATGTTCGAGCGCCGGGGGCTTATCGTCTTTATGACCCTGCTGGCCGCGGGCGGCATGTTGATCACCGCCAGCAGCCAGTCGCTGTGGATGATGATTCTCGGCACCGCGCTGACCGGGCTGTTCTCGGTGGTGGCGCAGATTCTGGTGCCGCTGGCGGCGCACCTCGCCGAGCCGGAAAAACGCGGCAAAGTTGTCGGCACGATCATGAGCGGGCTGCTGTTGGGCATTCTGCTTGCGCGAACCGTTGCCGGCCTGCTGGCGAGCCTCGGCGGCTGGCGCACGGTGTACTGGGTGGCGAGCGTGCTGATGGTGCTGATGGCGGTCGCCCTGTGGCGCGGCCTGCCGACGGTGAAGCAGGAAAACCATCTGAACTATCCGCAGCTTCTCGGCTCCGTGTTCAGCCTGTTTATCAAAGACAGCCTGCTGCGCACCCGCGCCCTGCTCGGCTGCCTGACGTTTGCCAACTTCAGCATTCTGTGGACGTCGATGGCGTTCTTGCTGGCCGCACCGCCGTTTAACTTTTCCGACGGGGTGATTGGCCTGTTTGGGCTGGCGGGTGCCGCCGGCGCGCTGGGCGCACGTCCTGCCGGAGGATTCGTCGATAAAGGCAAAGCCCACATCACCACCACCGTTGGCCTGCTGCTGCTGCTGCTTTCTTGGATTGCCACCGCGCTGGGGCAGTTCTCGGTTATCGCGTTAATCATCGGGATTCTGGTGCTGGACCTGACGGTTCAGGGCGTGCATATCACCAACCAGAGCGTGATATACCGCACCCGCCCAGAAGCCCGAAACCGCCTGACCGCAGGTTACATGACCAGCTACTTTATCGGCGGCGCGGCAGGCTCGCTGATTTCGGCCAGCGCCTATCAGCACGCGGGCTGGAACGGGGTGTGCATTGCGGGCGCAATTATGGCCCTACTAAATCTGGTAGTGTGGTGGCGGGGCTATCACCGCCAGGCGGGCTGCCAATAATCCTTTACATCCCCCGCGGGTATTTGGGGGTGTTAAGGCCAGGGGCAGTCTGTTAAGGTTGTCCCCGATTATTAATTTGAGTGACATTAACATGGGTTATTTATAAATAGTTAATATGGATAGTCCCGCAACTGTAACCACTGAAAATCATCAACATGAAGCAACCTGGCTCGAGGGTCTTAAAGACAGCTTACCCATCGTCATCAGCTACATTCCCGTAGCTTTTGCCTTCGGCCTGAACGCGACCAAGCTGGGATTCACCCCGCTCGAAAGCCTGTTTTTCTCCTGCATAATTTACGCCGGTGCCAGCCAGTTTGTGATCACCGCGCTGCTCGCGGCGGGTAGCTCCCTTTGGGTTGCAGCGCTCACCGTGATGGCAATGGACGTGCGCCACGTGCTGTACGGCCCCTCTTTACGTACCCGCATTACGAAATCGCTGAGCAAACCGAAAACCGCCGTCTGGGCCTTTGGGCTGACGGACGAAGTCTTTGCCGCCGCCACCGCCAAGCTTGTGCGGGATAACCGCCGCTGGAGCGAAAACTGGATGATCGGCATCGCGCTGTGTTCATGGGCCTCCTGGGTGTTCGGCACCGCGCTGGGCGCATGGTCCGGCAACGGCCTGCTGGATAACTTCCCGGCGGTGGAAGCGGCGCTTGGCTTTATGCTTCCCGCCCTGTTTTTAAGCTTCCTTCTCGCCTCCTTCCAGCGTAAGCAGTCCTGGACCGTGACCGCATCGCTTGCGGGCGCGCTGCTGGGCGTCACGCTGGTGTCAATCCCGGCGGCAATTCTTGCGGGGATTGTCTGCGGCTGCGTTGCCGCCCTGGTGCAGGCGTTTTATCAGGAGGAAGTCTGATGAGTACCCAGGTGCTGCTGCTCGGTCTACTGGTCGGTTTAGCTAACTATTTATTCCGCTATTTGCCGCTGCGTATGCGGGCAAACTCAACGCGCCCGGCGAAACGTGGCGCAACCGGCGTTCTGCTCGACAGTATCGGCATCGCGTCTATTTGCGCGCTTCTGGTGGTTTCCAGCGCGCCGGAAATCATGCACGACAGCCAGCGTCTGCTGCCGACGCTTGCGGGCTTTGCCGTCCTCGGCATCAGCTACTACAAAACGCGCAGCATTATCATTCCTACGCTGCTTAGCGCTCTGGGTTATGGATTAACCTGGAAACTCATGATGGTTATATAAGTGATACGTATACAAAAGGTTTAAATATTACGTTTACTTTATTTGTCACCATCGTTACTATATCGGCCGCAACTAATGAGGTTATGCCAAAATGGATAGTTCGTTTACGCCCATTGAACAAATGCTAAAATTTCGCGCCAAGCGCCATCAGGACTTCCCGTATCAGGAGATCCTGTTAACCCGTCTGTGCATGCACATGCAGGGCAAGCTGCTGGAAAACCGCAATAAGATGCTGAAAGCTCAAGGGATTAACGAGACGTTGTTTATGGCGTTAATCACTCTTGAGTCCCAGGAAAACCATAGCATTCAGCCTTCCGAGCTGAGCTGTGCGCTGGGTTCGTCGCGCACCAACGCGACGCGCATCGCCGATGAGCTGGAAAAACGCGGCTGGATTGAACGCCGTGAAAGCGACAACGACCGTCGCTGCCTGCATCTGCAACTGACCGATAAAGGTCACGAATTCCTGCGCCAGGTACTACCACCCCAGCATAACTGTCTGCACGAGCTGTGGTCGTCCCTGAGCGGCACCGAAAAAGAGCAGCTGGAAGCTATTACCCGCAAACTGCTCACCCGTCTCGATCAGATGGAAGAAGACCAGACCGTGCTTGAAGCCGTGCGCTAAGCCCGTCGCCCCCTAATCGCGTGTTCCAATAAGAAATGACAACTTAGAGGCCAGCAACTCATCTTGCTGGCCTCTAAGATCTAACAGGTCGGCTCAGCCGATCAGAATAATAAAAAAGTGTGGAGATAAGCATGAGCGCACATGCGGAGACTCAAAACCCGCAGCAACCGTCAAACAAGAAAGGCAAACGTAAAGGTGCCCTTCTGCTGTTGACCTTGCTCTTCGTAATTATTGCTGTGGCATATGGGATTTATTGGTTTTTAGTTTTGCGTCACTACGAAAACACGGATGATGCGTACGTGGCGGGAAATCAGGTGCAGATCATGGCCCAGGTTTCCGGCAGCGTCACCAAGGTGTGGGCCGATAATACTGACTTCGTCAAGCAGGGTGACGTGTTGGTAACGCTCGACCAGGCCGACGCTGAACAGGCGTTTGATAAGGCACAGACCGTGCTGGCCTCAAGCGTGCGTCAAACTCGCCAGCTGATGATCAACAGCAAGCAGTATCAGGCGAATATCGAGCTGCAAAAAACGGCGCTGGCCCAGGCGCAAAGCGACCTGAACCGCCGCGTGCCGCTTGGCAGCGCGAATCTGATTGGCCGCGAGGAACTTCAGCACGCCCGCGATGCGGTCGCTACCGCACAGGCGCAGCTTGACGTTGCTATGCAGCAGTACAACGCTAACCAGGCGATGATTCTGGGCACCAAGCTTGAAGAGCAGCCTAACGTGAAGCAGGCCGCCGCCGAGCTGCGTAACGCCTGGATGGCCCTGCAGCGTACCAAAATCGTCAGCCCGATGACCGGCTATGTTTCACGCCGCTCGGTGCAGGTTGGCGCGCAAATCAGCCCAACCACGCCTTTGATGGCCATCGTGCCCGCCAGCGGCCTGTGGGTGGATGCTAACTTCAAAGAAACCCAGCTTGCGCACATGCGTATCGGCCAGCCCGCCACCGTGGTCAGCGATATCTATGGCGACAAAGTGGAATATACCGGCAAAGTGGTCGGCCTGGATATGGGCACCGGCAGCGCGTTTTCTTTGCTTCCCGCACAGAACGCCACCGGTAACTGGATCAAAGTGGTTCAGCGCCTGCCGGTACGTATCGAGCTGGATGCGAAGCAGATTGAAGATCATCCGCTGCGCATTGGCCTGTCGACGCTGGTTACCGTGGATACCACCAACCGCGACGGCAGCATGCTGGCTAACAAATCTCGCCACTCCCCGGTTTACGAAAGTAACGCGCGCGAGCTGAATCTGGAGCCGGTAAACCAGCTGATTAACCAGATTATCCAGGCGAATGCGGGTTAATAAAGCGGAGGTTGTATGGCACAACAAAAACCGCTAGAAGGCGCCCAGCTGGTCATTATGACCATCGCGTTGTCGATGGCGACCTTTATGCAGGTGCTGGACTCCACCATCGCTAACGTGGCGATCCCAACGATTGCCGGGAACCTTGGCTCGTCGCTGAGCCAGGGGACGTGGGTGATTACCTCGTTCGGGGTGGCTAACGCCATCTCGATCCCGCTCACCGGCTGGCTTGCCAAGCGCATCGGTGAAGTCAAACTGTTCATGTGGTCGACGATCCTGTTTGTGATCGCCTCCTGGGCGTGCGGCGTTTCCAACAGCCTGGAAATGCTGATCTTCTTCCGCGTGATTCAGGGGGTTGTCGCCGGGCCGCTGATTCCGCTATCGCAGAGTTTGCTGCTAAATAACTACCCGCCGGCGAAGCGCAGCATCGCGCTGGCGCTGTGGTCAATGACGGTTATCGTTGCGCCGATCTGCGGCCCGATTCTGGGCGGCTATATCAGCGATAACTATCACTGGGGCTGGATCTTCTTTATCAACGTACCGATTGGCGCGGCGGTTGTGCTGATGACCCTGCAAACCCTGCGCGGGCGCGAAACGAAGACGGAGCATCGCCGCATCGACGCCATCGGCCTTGCGCTGCTGGTGGTCGGCATCGGTAGCCTGCAGATTATGCTGGACCGCGGCAAAGAGCTGGACTGGTTTAACTCCACGGAAATCATCGTGCTGACCGTTATTGCGGTGATCACCATAAGCTTCCTGATCGTCTGGGAGCTGACGGACGATAACCCGATAGTCGACCTGTCGCTGTTCAAGTCACGTAACTTCACCATCGGCTGCCTGTGTATCAGCCTTGCCTATATGCTTTACTTCGGCGCGATTGTTTTGCTGCCGCAGCTTCTGCAGGAGGTTTACGGCTATACGGCGACCTGGGCGGGACTGGCGTCGGCACCGGTCGGGCTGCTGCCCGTGCTGCTGTCGCCGATAATTGGCCGCTTTGCCCACAAGCTCGATATGCGTCGTCTGGTGACTTTCAGCTTTATTATGTACGCCGTCTGCTTCTACTGGCGCGCCTATACCTTCGAGCCGGGAATGGACTTTGGCGCATCGGCCTGGCCGCAGTTTATTCAGGGCTTCGCCGTGGCGTGCTTCTTTATGCCGCTGACGACGATTACCCTGTCCGGCCTGCCGCCGGAGCGTATGGCCGCCGCATCAAGCCTGTCGAACTTTACGCGAACGCTTGCCGGGTCGATTGGCACGTCGATAACCACGACGCTGTGGACCAACCGCGAGGCGCTGCACCACGCGCAGCTCACGGAGTCGGTCACGCCGTTTAACCCGAATGCGGTAGATGTCTACAACCAGCTGCAGAATCTGGGCATGACGCAGCAGCAGGCCTCCGGCTATATCGCGCAGCAGATAACCAACCAGGGGCTGATCATCTCGGCAAACGAGATTTTCTGGTTCTCCGCCGGGGTCTTTATCCTGCTGCTGGGGCTTATCTGGTTTGCCAAACCGCCGTTCGGCGCGGGCGGTGGCGGCAGCGGAGCGCACTGATCTCGATCAGTTTGATTCGCGAATAGCTGCCTTTTGGAAATATTCGCGGATTGAATGCTTCCCGCTCTAAATGCCAGTCATATTAATGACTGGCATTTTTATATTCTCGAAATACATTATTCAGCCGGTGATATGAAAGAGTTTTCGCTCGGAAACATCAGTTGCGCTATCCTTTTCTGTGATTTAACTAAAATGTGCATTTGTTAATTTTAATCACATTATCAATGGAAAGGATCTCATGATTACATTTGTAGAAAAAAATGATGTCAAGGTGAAAAACAAGGAATCGCTCTTCACCCTTTTCTTATATGAAGAAAAACAATCTCCGCCTGAGTACGACGTATATGGGATGAATTTTTCATTAAACATCTATCATCCTGTTAAAAATAAGCCAGATAAATTTATACCAGAGGAAGTAGCCTATGGTCGATGTTCGCTACAGGGCGACACGCCAGAAGAGCGGTTTCTTTATGTTTCAGGCGTATACGTGGAGGGAAACACAAACGACCCCACTAAAAAAAATCCGAACAGATTTATTGGGCTAGGGCAAATGTTACTCTTTTCGGCGATTAAATTCGGGCACGACCAAGGTATTAAAACCTGCAATCTAACGCCATTAGAAGGCAGTGAGGGTTTTTATTTAAAGATGGGCTTTCACCCGCAGGTGAAGACGACAACGAACAGAATGGATCTAAAGGATAATTTACCGAGATCGATGAACGGAAAATTAAATCCACAATGGACTAATCGTTTTGCTAAAACCTCATTTACAAGTGACTTAAATGTCGGGCCTGAATGGACCGCAGATATTTCGATTGTCTATCCTCATATACGATCCACTATTTTGAGAAATTGGAATATTGTTGAGGTGGCCGATCCTCGTTAGTGCTCGGCACCATTAACGGTGGTTAAGCGCTTGCGCCACCCACCCTACAAAGTCCGAGCATGTAGATCGGATAAGCACAGCGCCATCTGACGCAATTGCGTTCCACCAATAAAAAAGGAGCCAATCGGCTCCTTTTTGCGGCACATCAAACTAGATATGCAGCTCTTTCAACTTCTCTTTCGGCAGCGCCAGCTCGTCATTGCTGTTGACGGTCACACCGTGCTCAATGATGTGGCGGGCGATATCCTGCGCTTCCTGCAGCGAGTGCATGTGGTAAGTGCCGCACTGGTAAACGTTCAGCTCAGGGATCTGGTTCTGCTCTTTGACTTTCAGCACGTCTTCCATCGCCGCTTTCCAGGCGTCGGCAACGCGGGTTTCGTCCGGCACGCCGATCAGGCTCATGTAGAAGCCGGTACGGCAGCCCATTGGCGAAATATCGATGATCTCGACACCGTTGCCGTTGAGGTGGTCACGCATGAAGCCTGCGAACAGATGCTCCAGAGTGTGGATCCCTTTTTCTGGCATCACTTCCTTATTCGGCACGCAAAAGCGCAGGTCAAACACGGTGATGGTATCGCCATGCGGCGTGTGCATCGTCTTGGCTACACGCACTGCTGGCGCACCCATGCGAGTATGGTCGACTGTGAAGCTATCCAACAACGGCATCTGGTCACCTCCGATAAGTGATTTTTTTTAAAATAAAATGAACCATTCTGTTTAACGCGCGTCTGAGTATATGAAAGACGCGCATTTGTTATCATCATCCCTGTCTTCAGAGATGAATATTTTGGCCACATTGATTGTGGCCATTTTCTTTTCTAGCGCGACTGTTTCTCAATCCACGTTTCAAACGGCTCGGTATCACCGGCTTCAATCTCACGCTGACGCTGCCAGGAAGCATCATGCTCCTTCTGCAGAACGTCTGCGGTTAAGATCTCCAGCGGTTCCTGAATCAGCATCTGACGATACTGCTCCGCCAGCGCAAGCCCGGTGCCACCAATACCATTATCAATCATAGAACGCAGAATGCGCGCTGAATACGTCAGTTCCGGATCGTCGAAGCAGGCAACCAGCCGATCGCACACCTGCTGGTATTCGTCGTTTCCGGCGATGCCGTCAAGCGTTTCGGCCACGCGGCGCAGGTCGGCGAACAGATCTTTGCCCACTTTTGACAGCGGATGCTGCGCGGTTTCGCAGCCGATACCGAGCGTCAGGCCCGGCTTGCGCCCTTCCAGAATCACGCGGTTCCAGTTGGTGCGCGTGCACAGCAGCTCGTCGCTGCTCATTTCAGGGGCATCCGCCAGCACGCACCAAATCATAAACAGGTCGAGGAAGCGAATCTGCTGCTCGTCCATGCCGATTGGCGAGAACGGGTTAATATCCAGCGAGCGAACTTCAATGTACTCGATGCCGCCGCGCAGCAGCGCATCTGACGGCGATTCGTCTTTCGCGGTAACGCGTTTAGGGCGAATCGGCGCGTAAAGTTCGTTCTCAATTTGCAGCACGTTGGTATTGATCTGCAGACGTTTGCCGTCTTTTTCCAGACCAATCTTCGCGTACTCTTCAGAAGGCGTTTTAATCGCCTGCTTCAGCCCTTTAACGTAAGTTTGCAGGTCGTTAAAGGTGATGCCGAGGCTGCTCTGCGATTTATTGGTATAGCCCAGATCGCTCAGACGCAGGGAAGTCGCGTACGGCAGATAGTTCATGCCGCATTCGGTCTTTTCGAACGGCAGCGAACTTTCTTTGCCCTGCAGGAACGATGAGCAAATCGCTGGCGACGCGCCGAACAGGTATGGAATAACCCAACCGAAGCGGTAGTAGTTGCGGATCAGTCGGAAATACCCGGCTGAAATCTCTTCTTTACCGCTTTCCGCGTCTTTAATGCCCAAACGGGCTTTCCAGAACTCCAGCGGCAGCGAGAAATTGTAGTGCACGCCGGAAATGGTCTGCATCAGCGCGCCATAGCGGTTTTTCAGGCCTTCGCGATACAGGGTTTTCATCCGCCCGGTATTGGAAGAGCCGTATTGCGCCAGCTCGATGTTCTGACCGTCGTCGATATAGCACGGCATGCTCAGCGGCCACATGCGTTCTTCACCCAGTTCACGGGCAACATGGCGATGGATATCGCGCATGAAGGTCAGCATGTGGTCGATGTCACCGTCTACCGGGGTAATAAATTCCAGCAGGGCTTCGGCGAAGTCTGTTGTGATCCATTTATGTGTCAGCGCTGAGCCGAGGCTTTCGGGATGACCTGTCGTTGCCAGCTCGCCCGTAGGCGTAACCCGCAGTGTTTCGCGTTCAAGACCGCGACAAATGCCCTTTACTGCCTGAGGATGCTTTTCCAGCCAGGCCAGCGCCTGTGATACGTCCGGGATCAAATTGACCTCCCGCCTGTCGAATTCATTTTTATTAAGCATAATTGTAAAAGCTCGCGCCCTGCAATTATTGCCACCACGCCATGCTTTGTACCGTTGCAGCCGCGACAACGATATAGCGAATCGCTTTGCCAAGGCATAAAAAAAAGATTACCGGTCCCCACGCCAGACGTAACCATCCGGCAAGCAGGCACAAAAGGTCGCCAACCAGCGGCAACCAGCTCAGTAATAAAGCTGCCGGGCCAAAACGAGTCAGCCAGGCGGTCGCTTTTCCCTGCCAGCGTGAGGTTCCACGCTGCGGTACAAAACGACCCAGAATAACGTTAGTCAGCCCACCGAGGCTATTACCCATTGTTGCTATTAAAACGAGTAACCAGGTTGGGCCGATTCCCGCCACCAACAATGCGACCAGCACAGCTTCTGAACTGCCGGGTAGCAAGGTGGCGCTAAGAAAACTGCTGGTAAATAACGAAGCCAGTGACAGCAGGTCACTCACAGCAGGCGAACGTCCACGCCGTCCATTCCTGCCGCACGTGCTGCCTGCAGGCCAAAGTCAGCGTCTTCAAACACGACGCACTTCTGTGGCGCTACGCCCATCAGCTCGGCGCAGAGCAAGAAAGTATCGGGAAAAGGTTTGTGATTTTTGACATGGTCAGCGGCGACAACGGCCGTGAAGTAATGACGTAAACCGAGATGGTTAAGCAGCGCTTCAGCGATATCGCTCTCGCTGCCTGTGCCGACCGCCATAGGGCGACGGCCGTGCCAGGCTTTCACGACATCAATGAGCGGCAGCGGACGCACCGTATCAAGCAGCATTGCTCTGACGGCCTGCGTTTTTTCCTGAGCCAGAAAATGGGGGTCGAGATCGGCCTGATGACTTTCGATGATGGCCTGCGCAATACGCCAGGTTGGAGAACCGTTTAGGGCAACCATAGCCTGTTCGTCAAACTGCATGCCGTAGCGAGAGAGCGTCTCATTCCACGCCTTGCGGTGTGTCGGTTCGGTATCGAGGATGGTTCCGTCCATATCGAAAATAAGCCCGTCGTAACGTTCGTACATCTCATCCCTCACATCACCTAATGTCGAGGCGTTACTTTAGCGTAAACAGCCAAAATTGTCGCTTGTTGTGACGGAGTTAGTTCAGGGGGTGATGAATTTAGATAACGGGTAGTTGCGATTTATTAGGATTTTTGAGAGAAAAATTGAGGGAGTGAAATGGTGCATCCGGGAGGATTACTTGCCGAAGGCTCGCCCTAAAGGGCCGTTGCTAAAGCAACGTTATCTTCCCTGGTGCTGGCGGAGAAATCGACTTTCTCTGGCACACTATCATCGTTAATAGTTGGGAGTAATATGGTGCATCCGGGAGGATTCGAACCTCCGACCGCTCGGTTCGTAGCCGAGTACTCTATCCAGCTGAGCTACGGATGCATCAGGGGGTACTACTTTACTGCTGATTCAATATCATCAAGCAGACTTAATAATATCGAAGAAGAATGGTGCATCCGGGAGGATTACTCGCCGAAGGCTCGCCCTAAAGGGCCGTTGCTAAAGCAACGTTATCCTCCCTGGTGCTTGCTGAGAAATCGACTTTCTTGGGCACACCATCATCGCTGATAGTTGGGAGAAATATGGTGCATCCGGGAGGATTCGAACCTCCGACCGCTCGGTTCGTAGCCGAGTACTCTATCCAGCTGAGCTACGGATGCATCAGGGGGTACTGCTTTACTACTGATTCAATATCATCAAGCGGACTTAATAATATCGAAGAAGAATGGTGCATCCGGGAGGATTCGAACCTCCGACCGCTCGGTTCGTAGCCGAGTACTCTATCCAGCTGAGCTACGGATGCACAGGGGGTAATGCTTTACTACTGATTCAATGCCACTCATCTAGCCGCAACATTGATGAAGATGGTGCATTCGGGAGGATTACTCGCCGAACGCTCGCCCTGAAGGGCCGTTGCTAAAGCAACGTTATCCTCCCTCATACTTGCTCAGAGTGCTAATCTCTCTGACACACTCTCATCGCTGAAAGTGAAAGGAAGATGGTGCATCCGGGAGGATTCGAACCTCCGACCGCTCGGTTCGTAGCCGAGTACTCTATCCAGCTGAGCTACGGATGCAAAATGGCGGTGAGGCGGGGATTCGAACCCCGGATGCAGCTTTTGACCGCATACTCCCTTAGCAGGGGAGCGCCTTCAGCCTCTCGGCCACCTCACCACACGCCTCTTGCGAGTGCTTCAAGTTACTCGTAAGAGCTTCTCGTCGCTGCGTGGCGCACATATTACTTTCTGGGACTTATAAGTCAAACAATTTTTCCCGACTCGACATCGATTGCACAAATCCCACGCAATTAGCGTAATTTGGAAACAAAAAGAGTGTTTTATCAACAGGCAAGATCGCGTTTCCAGCAAAAGGACGTGCAGAGTTTTTCGCGTTATAGCGAAGCCTGGGAGTGATTAAGGAAAGATTGCGAGAAAATGAAGCGACAATTACAGAGAGAAAATAAGAAAACCGAGGGGATAAAAGTAGCGTCTCGCCAATTGCTGGCGAGACGCAGTAACTTTAGTAACTCGTTTGTTGCGATTTTTCAGCCTGGATACGTTGGTAGATCTCTTCGCGGTGTACAGAGACTTCTTTCGGGGCGTTCACACCAATACGAACCTGGTTGCCTTTCACCCCAAGCACAGTCACGGTCACCTCATCCCCAATCATGAGGGTCTCACCAACTCGACGAGTCAGAATAAGCATTCTTTGCTCCTTGAAAGATTAAAAGAGTCGGGCCTCTGGCGTATCCCGGCATTATCCATCATATAACGCCAAAAAGTAAGCGATGACAAACACATAAAGTGTAAGCAGTCACGGCATTACATTCTGTTATGACTAAGTTTAGCCGATATACTCAACTTCAACCTGACTTTATCATTATCGATAGTGTGTAGATGTTCGGGCGCTGGCTCACAAAATCAAGCCTGCGCCCGCTTACACTTTATTTTTACTTAGAGCTTAGCCGCGACCCAGGCTTCAACGCCGGACAGCGCGCCAGGCAAGGCCGCCGCGTCTGTACCGCCTGCTTGAGCCATGTCCGGACGACCACCACCCTTGCCTCCAACCTGCTGTGCAACCATGCCCACCAGTTCCCCCGCTTTTACGCGGTCGGTAACGTCTTTGGAGACACCAGCAATCAGAGAAACCTTACCTTCTGACACGGTCGCCAGAACGATTACCGCTGAGCCAAGCTGATTTTTCAGGTCATCGACCATGGTGCGCAACATTTTAGGTTCAACGTTGCTCAGCTCGCTCACCAGCAGCTTCACGCCTTTCACTTCTACCGCTTTGCTGGAAAGATTTGCGCTCTCCTGCGAAGCCTGCTGCTCTTTTAACTGCTGCAACTCTTTCTCAAGCTGGCGGGTACGCTCCAGCACCGAACGCACTTTGTCGTTCAGGTTCTGGCTGTCGCCCTTAAGCAGTTGAGCAATGTCGTGCAGCTGGTCGCTCTGCGCGTGCAGAATCGCCAGCGCGCCTTCGCCGGTTACGGCTTCAATACGACGTACGCCCGCCGCAGTACCAGACTCAGCCACGATGCGGAACAGGCCGATATCACCGGTACGGCTAGCGTGTGTACCACCGCACAGCTCGGTTGAGAAATCACCCATGCTCAATACGCGCACGTGATCTTCATATTTTTCGCCAAACAGCGCCATTGCGCCCTTCGCTTTTGCCGCTTCGAGATCCATAACGTTGGTTTCGATCGGCAGGTTGCGACGGATTTGGGCGTTAACGATATCTTCAACCGCGCGCACTTCAGATGGCTTCATCGCTTCGAAATGCGAGAAATCAAAACGCAGGCCTTTATCGTTAACCAGAGAACCTTTCTGAGCGACGTGAGTGCCCAGAACCTGACGCAGCGCTGCATGCAGCAGGTGAGTCGCGGAGTGGTTCAGACGAATGCGCGCGCGGCGTTCTTCGTCTACTTCGGCCTTCACGCTGTCACCCACTTTCAGCACGCCGCTAACCAGCTTGCCAAGATGACCAATCGCCTGGCCGTATTTTTGAGTGTCGTTAACCGCGAAGTCGATACCTTTGCCCTTGATGACGCCTTTATCGCCAACCTGGCCGCCGGATTCGCCATAGAATGGCGTTTCGTTCAGCACAACAACCGCATCCTGGCCCGCTGCAACCTGCTCAACGGGCTTGCCGTCAACAAACAGCGCGGTCACTTTCGCGTTCAGGTCGAGATGGTCATAGCCTTTGAAGGCTGATGCAGAATCCACGCGGATCATGCTGTTGTAATCGGCACCGAAACCGCTGGATTCGCGCGCACGACGGCGCTGCTCTTCCATCGCAGCTTCAAAGCCTGCTTCGTCAACTTTCAGATTACGCTCGCGGCAAACGTCCGCCGTCAGGTCAACCGGGAAGCCGTAGGTGTCATACAGACGGAAGGCAGTTTCGCCGTCCAGCGTATCGCCTTTCAGGTTTGCCAGCTCTTCGTCCAGCAGCGCCAGGCCGCGTTCCAGAGTACGGGCAAACTGCTCTTCTTCGGTTTTCAGCACTTGCTCAACCAGCGCCTGCTGGCGTTTCAGCTCGTCGCCAGCGGAACCCATCACGTCTACCAGCGGGCCAACCAGCTTGTAGAAGAAGGTGTCTTTCGCGCCAAGCATGTTGCCGTGGCGAATAGCGCGACGAATGATGCGGCGCAGAACGTATCCACGGCCTTCGTTGGACGGCGTCACGCCATCGGCAACCAGGAAAGCACAGGAGCGGATGTGGTCTGCAATGACGCGCAGAGACTTGCTGGTCAGATCGGTTGCGCCGGTGACCTGAGCCACGGACTTAATCAGCTTGCTGAACAGGTCGATTTCGTAGTTGGAGTTCACGTGCTGCAAAACGGCAGCGATACGCTCCAGGCCCATACCGGTATCAACAGACGGCTTCGGCAGCGGCAGCATGGTGCCGTCCTGCTGACGGTTGAACTGCATGAAGACGATGTTCCAGATCTCAATATAGCGGTCGCCATCTTCTTCAGCACTGCCCGGAGGCCCGCCCCAGATGTGGTCGCCATGGTCGAAGAAAATCTCGGTGCACGGGCCGCAAGGGCCGGTGTCACCCATCTGCCAGAAGTTGTCAGACGCGTAGGCCGCGCCTTTGTTATCGCCAATGCGGATAATGCGCTCGCGGGGAACACCAACTTCTTTTTCCCAGATTTCGAAGGCTTCGTCATCGGTTTCGTAGACGGTCACCCACAGACGATCTTTTGGCAGATTGAACCATTGTTCGCCGGTCAGTAATTCCCATGCGAAGTTGATTGCGTCGTGTTTGAAGTAGTCACCGAAGCTGAAGTTACCCAGCATTTCGAAGAAAGTGTGGTGACGCGCAGTGTAGCCGACGTTTTCCAGATCGTTGTGCTTACCGCCCGCACGTACACAACGCTGAGAGGTTGTGGCACGGGTATAGTTACGCTTGTCCAGACCCAGGAAAACATCCTTAAACTGGTTCATCCCGGCGTTGGTAAACAGCAAAGTCGGATCGTTATTCGGCACCAGGGAGCTGCTCGCTACGACCTGGTGACCTTTACTATGGAAAAAATCGAGAAACGCCTGACGGATCTCAGCGGTGCTCTTGCTCATATTTATCCTGAAATCAAGCTAATAGGGTGTTGTAAACCAGACATCCGCCGCAGCAATGCTGAAGAGGCAGCCAGCTTACCTGGAAAAAAGTGGGAATAAGATAAGTTTTCTTACCGGGGAAGTAAAATCCAGGATCAACCTAATCGGCAAAATTTCGATAGATGCCCTGGATATCCTCCATAAAGAAGCCTCGATACAAAAGAAAACGCTGCACTTTGGCGCGTTCCTTCCATTCGGTTGGCAGCGGTTCGCCAAACTTCCTTTCGGCCATTTCACGCGCCATCGCCTGCCAGTCAACTTCGCACTCCATCATCGCGGCTTCGCTGGTCGTCCTGTCGATGCCCTTTTGCTGTAGCTCCTGGCGGATACGCTGCGGCCCGTAGCCCTTACGGCTGCGGCTGGCGATAAAGCGCGTGGCAAAATTGGCATCATCCAGCCAGCGGTGCTCATAGCACCAGGCAATGACTTTTTCGATATCTTCAGGGGTGAAGGCTGGCGCTTCCGTATTCTGGCTACCGGGAAAAGTGGGCGCGGCGGTAAGCTTTCGGCGCAGCTCGTGCTCGCTGTGATCGCGCATGGCAAGAATGCGGGTGGCTTTGTCCAGCAGGCGAGCATAAGCGCTGCGGCGTGGCGTTGGGTTTGAATCAGACATAACAGATGGCCTGTTAAGAAAACGATGAACTGAGGGTATTGCGTTAAAGCAGAAAAGAACAGGGGTTGCCTTAGCAACCCCTGGGATAAATTAGAACTCTTCGTTGGTTTCCGCGGCGTCTTTGTCGTGGTCGTCAACGGTAAAGTCCGGTGTGCCATCCTGATTGTTGAGCAGCATTTCGCGTAGTTTCTTCTCGATTTCTACGGCCATTGGCTTGTTCTCTTTCAGGAAGTTACTGGCGTTGGATTTACCCTGGCCAATCTTCTCACCGTTGTAGCTGTACCATGCACCCGCTTTTTCAATCAGCTTGTGCTTCACGCCCAGGTCAACCAGCTCACCGTAGAAGTTGATGCCTTCACCGTAAAGGATCTGGAATTCAGCCTGCTTAAACGGTGCCGCGATTTTGTTTTTCACGACCTTCACGCGGGTTTCGCTGCCGATAACGTTGTCGCCATCTTTTACCGCACCGATGCGACGGATATCCAGACGCACGGAAGCGTAGAATTTCAGCGCGTTACCACCGGTGGTGGTTTCCGGGTTACCGAACATCACGCCGATCTTCATACGAATTTGGTTGATGAAGATAAGCAGCGTGTTGGACTGCTTCAGGTTACCGGCCAGCTTACGCATCGCCTGGCTCATCATACGAGCCGCAAGGCCCATGTGAGAGTCACCGATTTCGCCTTCGATTTCCGCTTTCGGCGTCAGAGCCGCCACGGAGTCAACGATGATAACGTCTACGGCACCGGAGCGAGCCAGCGCATCACAGATTTCCAGCGCTTGTTCACCGGTATCAGGCTGGGAACACAGCAGGTTGTCGATATCAACGCCAAGTTTCTTCGCGTATACCGGGTCCAGCGCGTGTTCCGCATCGATAAACGCACAGGTTTTACCTTCACGTTGTGCGGCACCGATAACCTGCAGGGTCAGGGTTGTTTTACCTGAGGATTCTGGTCCGTAGATTTCAACGATACGGCCCATTGGCAGGCCACCGGCCCCCAGAGCGATATCCAGTGAAAGTGAGCCGGTAGAGATCGTTTCAACATCCATGGAACGGTCTTCACCCAGACGCATGATGGAGCCTTTGCCGAATTGTTTTTCAATTTGGCCCAGAGCTGCCGCTAACGCCTTCTGTTTGTTTTCGTCGATAGCCATTATTACTCCTGTCATGCAGGGTGAGGCGCGGATGCGCTACGCTGCGTTCTCAATTTGATTCGTTGAGCCAATTATACTGTATGGTCATACAGTATCAAGCTTATTTTTTAGAAATTCTTCCCAGAGGGTTTGCAAGGCATATTCCGTGGACCTGCGCCTGACGGTGTCGCGGTCCCCTTCGAAAAGCTGGTGGCGCACAATCGTGCCTTCCTGCTTTGAGGCAAAGCCAAACCACACGGTGCCGACGGGTTTTTCTTTGCTTCCGCCGTTCGGCCCGGCGATACCGCTGACGGAAATCGCGTAGTCTGCCGCAGCGGCATACAGCGCGCCCTGCGCCATTTCGCGCACTACGGCTTCGCTCACCGCGCCATGGGTTTCCAGCGTGCCGCTGTCTACGCCAATCATCTGGTGTTTAGCTTCATTACTGTAGGTCACAAAGCCGCGTTCAAACCAGGCGGAGCTGCCCGACACATCGGTAATAACCTTGGCTATCCACCCGCCGGTGCAGGATTCTGCCGTGGTCACGGTCGCCCCCAGTTTCCCGAGCGCTTCGCCCACCTGATTGCTTAACTGACGCAAAGTTTTCTCTGTCATAGTGGCTCCGATTGTAGACAAATCACAGGACATCAAGATAGCACTTTACAGCGCTTTCAGGGGATTACATCAGGAAGCTCGAGGCGGGTTCCAGAAGTGAAAAAGGCCAGCAAACGCTGGCCCTGATGTTTACTTCATGCTGTCGGCTATCGTTTCGACGTTGTGTTTAAACGCCATTTCATAAGTGCTTGCCGGGCCACCCGCCGGGGATAGCGCTTCGGGATAAAGCTCACCGCCGGGCTTTGCGCCGCTGGCCTGTGCAATCTGCTGCACCAGCCGCGGGTCCGTCTGATTCTCAATAAAGTAGGTTTTAATGTGCTGCTCTTTAAGCTGTTTGATTAAGCCCGCCACATCGCTTGCGCTCGCCTCAGCCTCGGTTGAAAAGCCCACCGGCGCCAGGAACGTCACGCCATAGGCTTTGCCAAAATAGCCGAAAGCGTCATGGCTGGTCAGCACGTGGCGGCGCGCCTTGGGAATCTGTGCAAAACGCGTTTTTGCCCAGCTATCAAGAAGCTTGAGGCGCGTGACGTATTCGGTGCCCGTTTCGCGAATGGCTGGCGCATCTGCCTCATCGGCGGCCATCAGCGCGTTCATAATATTCGTCGCATAGACCGCGCCGTTTTCCGCGCTGTTCCAGGCGTGGGGGTCGGTAATGGTTTTGCCGTCTTCCTCCATACTGCGGGTATCCACGCCCTGCGAGGCCACCACCACCTTGCCTTTATAGCCCGACGCGCTCACCAGGCGTTCCATCCACCCTTCCATGCCAAGCCCGCTGACGATCACCACGTCGGCATGGCTCAGCGCCACGCTGTCCTTAGGCGACGGCTCAAAGCTGTGGGGATCGCCGTTCGGGCCGACCAGGCTTGTCACCGTAACGTGCTCGCCGCCCACCTGCTTTACCATATCCGCCAGCACGGTAAAGCTGGTCACCACATTCAAATTCTTCGCCAGTGCTGCCTGGCTTGAAAGCGCCAGCACCAAAGACAGCGCCATCCCAAAACGTTTCATTTAATCCCCTTGCTGATTGATAACCCACCCCGGTATAGGCTCCAGGCGAGCCCACCGCGTGGGCCGAAAAGAACCGATATAAAGAATGCAATGCTCGCGGTCAGCACGATGGCAGGCCCAGCGGGCAGAGCGGCGGCAAACGACCAGGCTAGCCCAAGCCAGGCGCAGCACAGACCGCAGAGCACCGCCGCCAGCATGGTGCCGGGCAGCGTTTTCGCCCAGCAGCGCGCGGACACGGCGGGCAGCATCATCAGCCCCACGGACATCAGCGTGCCGAGGATCTGAAAACCCGCCACGAGATTGAGCACCAGCAGCGCGAGGAACACGCCGTGCAGCAGATGCGGCGTCAGGCCGCTGTTCACCCGCAGGAAAGCGCGGTCAAAGGTTTCCATCACTAAACCGCGATAAAGCAAGGCGAGCAGCAGAAGCGTAACGCTTGCGATAACGCCCACGAAGATCGTCGCCCGGCCGTTGACGGCAAGAATGGAGCCGAAAAGCAGATGCAGCAGATCGACGCTCGATCCGCGCAGGGAAATCAGCGTCACGCCTAGCGCCAACGAGCCCAGATAGAATCCGGCGAAGCTCGCGTCCTCTTTAAGATTGGTGCGGGCGCTTACCAGGCCCGAAACCAGCGCCACCAGCACGCCCGCCATAAAGCCGCCAATGCCCATCGCCACCAGCGACATTCCCGCCAGCAGATACCCCACCGCCACGCCCGGCAAAATCGCGTGGGATAACGCATCCCCCACCAGGCTCATGCGACGCAGCAGCAGAAAAATCCCCAGCGGAGCGGTGCTCAGGGAAAGCGCCAGACAGGCGACCAGCGCGCGGCGCATAAATCCGTAGTCGATAAACGGAGCAATTAATAAATGGTAAATCATGCGGATAGCGCCAGATTAAAGCCTGTTGGCTGATAGCGAGGCAAAACCTCTGACGCCGCGCCCCAGTGGCAGGCATCGGGGCCGAGGAGCAAAACCTGTGGGAAATGGCTTTCCACCAGCGCGTTGTCGTGCAGCACCGCAATCACCGTCTGGCCCGCCTCGTGCATATGGCAGATAAGGGCCATCAGGAACCGGCTGGTTTGCGCGTCAACGCCGGTAAAAGGTTCGTCCAGCAGCACCAGCGGCGCGTCCTGCACCAGCAGGCGAGCGAAAAGCATGCGCTGAAACTGCCCGCCGGAAAGAGTTTCGATTGGCGCCCGCCGCAGCTCGCTCAGTCCAACGCGTTCGATAGCGTGGCAGACGCGCAGCCGCTGCTGACGGCGCAGCCCGGAAAACAGCCCGCGCGCGGGCCAGCTTCCCATGCAAACCACATCGTAGACCGTGGCGGGGAACTGGCGATCCATTTCCGCAAGCTGCGGCAGCCAGGCGATACGCGGGGATTTATCGCCCGCGAATGAAAGCCGCCCTGATACCGCAGGCTGGAGCCGCAGCAGCGTTTTCAGCAGCGTGGATTTCCCGCTGCCGTTAGCACCGATAACGGCGGTCATGCTGCCCTTTGCAAAGCTTCCGCTGATTGGCGGCGTCACCGCCCTGCCCTGATAGCCGAGCACGGCCTGTTCAAGCGCGATCATGGCAGGGCTATCGCCCACAGAATGGCCATCCACAGAAGCGACAGCAAAAGCGCTACGGCAACGAAGCGCAGAGTGGACGAAGCGGTGAACAGCGTCCTTAAAGGAGAAATCGACATGGAAAGGGCCCGCATTGATTTGTTATAACATAACATAAATCAACTTAAGACCATTGTAAATTCCTCATTTACACTTCGAGAAAATCGAGGCGTTGTAGCTTAAAATTCGTCCTAAAGAAGCCGTTCCTTCTACAATTAATTAACAAAATAAGGGCAAAAGAGAAAAATAATTCCCACTTATATTTATCGAGCCATCAGAAATTGATCGCCAGGCAACCACAATAAATACGCTATGTAAATTATTGTCCCCCCTCTCGCCTCAATGTAAATAAACCTAAATACTTAAGTTTATTAAGTCATATACTTTACGAAACTATAAGTCCCTACACCAATGACTACAGCAATGAAAATTGCCATTAAAATATAAGCAATTAAGCGTTTAACACTATAGATCTCAAACATAATTTTTCCTTATTTATCATTAAGATAATCAATATAAACATTGTCTTTCTAAATATAACCTAAACAGCGATTACAAACTCATGTGTACATAATCCTTAGGCTGTAAGAATTGTCCTAGATCAAAAAACGCATACATCAATTTCATTAATATTTTCACACAGAGTTATTTCAATTGTTTTCATTTTATATTTTCACTCGCTTTACCTTGAAGGAATTAATATTTTGACTAAGCCTATCCCTGAGAAAAACAAATTTTCATCGCCGCCTGCCGGAGCTGAAAAATTGTATTACCACATGTCAGTGGAGGACGTGTTAGAAAAGAAGTCGAGCCAGCCTTCCGGACTGAGCCGCAAAGAAGCGCAGGCGCGCCTGGCCGACGTAGGCCCGAACGCCCTGCCGCAAAAGAAAGGCAAGCCCGCCTGGCTGCGCTTTCTCGCCCACTTCCATGACGTATTGATCTATGTCCTGCTCGCCGCCGCGGTATTGACCGCGCTGATGGGCCACTGGGTCGATACGCTGGTTATCCTTGGCGTGGCGGTGGTCAACTCGCTGATCGGCCACATCCAGGAAAACAATGCGGAAAAATCGCTGCAAAGCATTCGTAATATGCTCGCAAGCGAAGCCGTGGTGATTCGCGACGGCAGTCACGAAACCATCCCCACCACGGACTTAGTCCCGGGCGACATCGTCGTGCTGCGGGCGGGTGACCGCATTCCCGCAGACTTACGCGTGATGGAAGCCCACAACCTGCGGGTTGAAGAGGCCATTCTCACCGGCGAATCCACCGTTGTGGATAAGCACGCCAACGCGCTGGAAGGCGAGCTGTCGCTGGGCGACCGCACCAACCTGCTGTTTTCCGGCACCACCATCAGCGCGGGTGGCGGCACCGGCGTGGTTATCGCCACCGGCGCGGATACCGAGCTTGGGCATATCAACCAGATGATGTCCGGCATCGAAAAACACCGCACCCCGCTGCTGGTGCAGATGGACAAGCTCGGCAAAGCCATCTTCATGCTGATTCTGGCGATGATGGCCGCCCTGTTCGTCTTCAGCCTTGCGCTGCGCGACATGCCGATAAGCGAGCTGATGCTCTCGCTGATAAGCCTGGCCGTTGCTTCAGTGCCGGAAGGCCTGCCCGCCATCATCTCGATTATTCTCTCCCTCGGCGTGCAGACCATGGCCCGCAAGCGCGCCATTATTCGCAAGCTGCCAACGGTGGAAACGCTTGGCGCCATGACGGTGGTTTGCTCGGATAAAACCGGCACCCTGACCATGAACGAAATGACGGTCAAAGCGATTATCACCGCCGACGCCTGCTACCGCGTTGAGGGCGACAGCTACGAGCCGGTGGGCGAAATCCATCAGGATGGCAGCGACTCGCCGGTAAGCATCCAGCCCGGCAGCGTGCTCGAGCGCTATCTGCGCACCATCGATCTGTGCAACGACAGCCAGCTGATGAAAGACGAAAACGGCCACTGGACGATTACCGGCGGCCCAACCGAAGGCGCGCTGAAGGTGCTGGCGGCCAAAGCGAATCTGCCAACCGCCGACGCGAAGCTCGTTAATAAAATCCCGTTCGATTCACAGTACAAATACATGGCGACCCACTACCTGCTGGGCGGCGAAGAGCTGGTGCTGATGACCGGCGCGCCGGACGTCATCTTCTCCCTGTGCGAGCAGCAGTTTAGCCACAAAGGCAGCGAGCCGTTTAACCGCCAGTATTGGGAAGAAGAGATGGCGCGCTACGCTCGCGAAGGCCTGCGCATGGTGGCCGCCGCGTACAAACCGGTAAGCGGTGAAATGCACAGCCTGGCGCACAGCGATCTGCAAACCGGTCTGGTGTTCCTCGGCATCGCCGGGATGATGGACCCGCCGCGTCCGGAGGCTGTCGACGCCATCCGCGTCTGCCAGCAGGCCGGGATCCGCGTGAAGATGATCACCGGCGATCACCCGCAGACCGCGATGAGCATCGGCCAGATGCTGGGGATCGGCAACAGCGAGAAGGCCGTCACCGGCTACGAGCTTGAGAAAATGAACGACGCCGAGCTGGCGGAAGCCGCCGTGCAGTTCGATATCTTCGCGCGCACAAGCCCGGAGCATAAGCTGCGCCTGGTGAAAGCCCTGCAGGATAAAGGCGAGATCGTCGGCATGACCGGCGACGGCGTGAACGACGCCCCGGCGCTCAAGCAGGCGGACGTCGGCATCGCGATGGGCATCAAGGGCACGGAAGTGACCAAAGAAGCCGCCGATATGGTCCTCACCGACGATAACTTCGCGTCCATCGCCAGCGCCGTAAAAGAAGGCCGCCGGGTTTACGACAACCTGAAGAAAACCATCCTGTTCATCATGCCGACCAACCTGGCGCAGGGGCTGCTGATCGTTGTCGCGCTGCTGGCGGGGAATATTATTCCGCTGACGCCGGTGCTGATTCTGTGGATGAACATGGCAACCTCCGCCACGCTCTCCTTCGGCCTGGCCTTTGAGGCCGGCGAGCGCAACATCATGAACCGGCCGCCGCGCAACCCGGCGCTGCACGTGATGGACGGCTTTGCCGTCTGGCGCGTGGCCTTTGTCGGCACGATGATCGCCATCGCCGCCTTTGCGCTGGAAGCCTGGATGCAGCCGCGCGGCCACAGCCCGGAGTTTATCCGCACCGTGCTGCTGCAGACGCTGGTTACCGCGCAGTGGTTCTACATGCTGAACTGCCGCGTGAGCAACGGCTTCTCTCTGTCCCGTGGCCTGCTCGCCAACAAGGGCATCTGGCTGGTCAGCGGAGTGCTGCTGGTGCTCCAGCTGGCGATTATCTACCTGCCGTTTATGCAGATGCTGTTTGGCACCGTGGCCATTCCGGCCCGCTACTGGGGCGTTACCCTCGCGGTTGGCGCGGTGATGTTCCTGATTGTGGAAATGGAAAAACCGCTGACCCGTCGCTTCCGTAAGGGTTAACCGCCAGCACCTCATCGTTTTGCCCCCTCTCCCGATGGGAGAGGGCCGGGGTGAGGAGGAAAAACTTCGCCCTCATCCCAACCTTCTCCCCCAGGAGAAGGGGCAGGACAGATTTGAACATCGCTTCCCAGGAAATCTATGAATCGTTATCTCCGACCGGCAGCCCTGGCCGCTGCCCTTGCCCTCGCTTTGCCCGCGTTTGCCATAGCCGTTCTGCCGATGGCCGAAAGCAGCGTCGCCCAGGAGCGCCGTCTGCCGGGCCGCGTCGAGGCCGTTCACGCCGTGGATTTACGCAGCCGCATTGAAGGCGTGATTACCCGCGTTCACTTCACCGACGGCCAGCAGGTCAAGCAGGGCGACCTGCTTATTGAGCTGGACGACGCCGAGCACCGCGCAGCATTGCAGCTCGCCCAGGCGGAACTGCGCAGCGCCGAGGCGTCACTGCGTCAGGCCCAGCAGCTTCTCGACCGCTACCAGCGCCTGCAAAACACCAACGCCATCAGCAGGAACGATGTCGATACCGCCCGGATGCAGCGTGATGTTTCCCGCGCCGCCGTGGAGCAGGCGAAAGCGCGGGTTGAAACCCGCGAAATCACGCTCGGCTACACGCGCATTATCTCGCCGGTAACGGGACGAATCGGGCACAGCCGCTTCCATCAGGGAAGCCTGGTGAACCCGGCCAGCGGCACGCTGGTGGATATCGCGCAGCTCGACCCGATCCGCATCTCGTTTGCCATCGAAGAAAGCGCGTTCTTTCACAAGGCGGGCGAACACCCGGACATCACCGCGCTAAAAGAGGCCTGGATACCGGAAGTGGAGCTTGCCGGGGAGCGCGTGGCGGGCCAGCTGGTTTCCGTCGATAACCACGTCGACTCCCGCACCGGCAGCGTGACGCTGCGCGGCGAGTTCGCCAACCCGCAGCAGCGCCTGCTGCCCGGTGGCAGCGTCGTTGTCTGGCTAACCCCGCGCGCCGCCGCCGAAAAGTAAGGAGCCATCATGCTGACATTCTTCCTTCGTCGCCCGCGCTTCGCGATGGTTATCGCCCTTGCCGTCGCCATGCTGGGGGCCATCGCCCTGAAAATCATCCCGGTGGAGCAGTACCCGCAGATCACCCCGCCGGTGGTTAACGTCAGCGCGTCTTATCCCGGCGCCAGCGCTGCGGACGTTGCCGAAGCCATTGCCGCCCCGCTGGAAACCCAAATCAACGGCGTAGACCACATGCTGTACATGGAATCCACCAGCTCGGATGACGGCAACTACAGCCTGACCATCACCTTCGCTGCGGGCACCGATGCGGATCTCGCCGCCATCGACGTGCAAAACCGCGTGGCGCAGGCGGTGGCGCAGCTCCCAACCGAGGTGCAGGAGCTCGGCGTTCAGGTTCGTAAACGCGCCACCAACCTGCTGCTGGGGGCCAGCCTGTTCTCGCCAAACCAGACGCACGATTCGCTGTTCATCAGCAACTACGCCAGCACGCACGTGCGCGACGCGCTGGCGCGCCTGCCGGGCGTGGGCCAGGTGCAAATGTTCGGCGCGCGCGATTACAGCATGCGCATCTGGCTGCGTCCGGACCGCATGAACGCGCTCGACGTCACCGCCGACGACATCAGCACCGCGCTGCGCCAGCAGAACGTGCAGGGCGCGGCGGGGCAAATCGGCACGCCGCCGGTCTTCACCGGCCAGCAGCAAACCCTGACCATCAACGGCCTGGGCCGCCTGAGCAGCGCCGAGGAGTTCAGCAAAACGATTATCCGCACCGGCCCCGGCGGGCAGCTCGTGCGGCTGGCCGATGTCGCAAACATCGAGCTTGGCGCGCGCAGCTACCAGTCCAGCGCCCGCCTGAACGGCATTGAATCCGCCTATCTCGCGATTTACCCGACGCCTTCCGCCAACGCGCTGAGCGTATCCAAAGCCGTGCGCGCGGAGCTGGGCAGGCTGGCGGAACGCTTCCCCGACGATCTGATCTACGAGGTGAAGTTTGACGCCACCGAGTTTGTCTCCGCCACCATCAAAGAAATCGGCGTTTCGCTGGGCCTGACCATGCTGGTCGTGGTGCTGGTGGTATCGCTGTTTTTACAAAGCTGGCGCGCGACCTTTATCGTCACCACCGCCATTCCCGTTTCGCTTATCGGCACCTTCGCGGTGCTCTACGTGCTGGGCTATTCCGCAAACACGCTCAGCCTGTTCGCCATTATTCTGGCGCTGACGATGGTGGTGGACGATGCCATCGTAGTGGTGGAAAGCGTGGAAACGCTGATGGCGGAAGGCCTCGACCGCATGACCGCCACCGGCAAGGCCATGCAGCTGATCGCCGGGCCGGTGATCGCCACCACGCTGGTGCTGCTGGCGGTGTTCGTGCCGGTCGCCATGCTGCCGGGGATCGTCGGCGAGCTTTATCGTCAGTTTGCCGTCACGCTGTCCACCGCCGTTACGCTCTCAAGCCTGGTTGCGCTAACGCTAACGCCCGCCCTGTGCGCCATGCTGTTACGTCCGCGCGTTGCCGCACCCGGCCCGCTGTTCCGCGCTTTTAACCTTGTGCTGGACAAAACGCGCGACGGCTACGGCAGGCTTATTGCCCGGCTTAACCGTCGCCCGTGGCTGGCGTTAGTCGCCACGGTTGGCGCGGCCGTCGTTGTCGCGCTCAGCTTTATGACCATGCCGAAGGGCTTTCTGCCGCCGGAGGATCAGGGGTATTTCTTTGCCAACGTACAGCTCCCGGAAGCGGCATCCCTTGAGCGAACCGAAATCATCATGGAGAAAGCGCGGCTGGCCATCGCCGACAACCCGGCGGTTGCGGACGTGATCATGGTTTCTGGCTTCAATATTTTAAACGGCACCACCACCTCGAACGGCGGGTTTATGTCGGTCATGCTGAAGCCCTGGAACGATCGCCCGCACATCGACAGCGTGATGGCGCAAATTCAGCAGAAGGTGGCGCAGATCCCGGGCGCGACCATCATGGCCTTTGCCCCGCCGACGCTGCCGGGTCTCGGCAACGCGTCCGGCTTCGACCTGCGTCTTCAGGCGCAGATGGGGCAAAGCCCGGCGGAGCTTGAGCAAACCACGCGCATGATTCTGGCGAAGGCGAACCAGCATCCCCAGCTTAGGGCGGTGTTTACCACCTGGAGCAGCACGGTGCCGCAGCTTACGCTGAACGTCGATCGCGATCGCGCCGCGCTGCTGGACGTGCCGGTTTCACGCATTTTCAGCACGCTGCAAACCGCCTTCGGCGGGACGCGGGCCGGGGATTTCACCGTAAACAACCGCGTTTACCACGTGGTGGTGCAGAACGAAATGAGCTGGCGCGAGCGGGCCGAGCAGATTAGCGATATCTACGTGCGCAGCGACGGCGGCGAGCGGGTTCGGCTCAGCAACCTGGTGACGGTCACGCCAACCGTCGGCGCGCCTTTCCTCCAGCAGTACAACCAGTTCCCGTCGGTGGCGATTAGCGGTTCCGCCGCCGAAGGCGTCAGCAGCAGCACGGCGATGTCCGCGATGGCGGATCTGCTCGAAGAAAATCTGCCCGCGGGCTACGGCTACGCGTGGAGCGGCCTGTCGTGGCAGGAGCAGCAGACCGGCAACCAGGCGGTGTGGATCGTGCTCGCCGCCGTGGTGATGGCCTGGCTTTTTCTGGTGGCGCAGTATGAAAGCTGGACGCTGCCCGCGAGCGTGATGCTTTCGGTGCTGTTTGCTATCGGCGGCGCGCTGCTGTGGCTGTGGTGGGCGGGCTTTGCCAACGACGTCTACGTGCAGATCGGCCTGGTGCTGCTGATAGCGCTGGCGGCCAAAAACGCCATTCTGATCGTCGAGTTTGCCCGCACGCTGCGCGAGCAGGGCCAGTCGATACACGAAGCCGCACGCCTGGGCGCAACCCGCCGCTTTCGGGCGGTAATGATGACCGCCGTGTCGTTTATCCTCGGCGTCCTGCCGCTGATGCTGGCGACCGGAGCCGGAGCCAACAGCCGCCGAATCATCGGCACCACGGTGTTCAGCGGCATGCTGGTGGCAACGGTTATCGGCATCGTCTTTATCCCGGCGCTGTTCGTGCTGTTCCAGCGCATGCGCGAGTGGGCCCACTCCCGCGTCAAATAACTCCTTTCTCGCCTCCTCCGCGAGGCGAAAATCTTTCATTTCGATAGATTTATATTTCACAATGATATCTAAATAACATGCTTTGATGTTTCAAAGTGATTATTATGGGTTTCAGCCGGGAAGAACGGCGAGCAACTACCCTACAGGAGACAAAAATGATCGACATGATTACCCACGGGGCGGAATGGTTTATTGGCCTGTTTCAGAAAGGCGGTGAGGTATTTACCGGCATGGTGACCGGGATCCTTCCCCTGCTGATCAGCCTGCTGGTGATAATGAACGCGCTGATTAACTTTATCGGCCAGCACCGCATTGAACGCATGGCGCAGCGCTGCGCCGGTAACCCCGTTTCGCGCTACCTGCTGCTGCCCTGCATCGGCACCTTCGTGTTCTGCAATCCGATGACCCTGAGCCTCGGGCGCTTCATGCCGGAGAAGTACAAGCCGAGCTATTACGCCGCCGCTTCCTATAGCTGCCACTCGATGAACGGCCTGTTCCCGCACATCAACCCCGGCGAACTGTTCGTTTATCTGGGCATCGCCAGCGGGCTGACGACGCTCGGCCTGCCGCTGGGGCCGCTCGCGGTGAGCTACCTGCTGGTGGGCCTAGTCACCAACTTCTTCCGCGGCTGGATTACCGACCTCACCACGTCAGTCTTCGAGAAAAAAATGGGCATCGAGCTGGAACGTCAGGTACGTCTATAAGGAGAAATCATGACTAAAAATATTCGCATTGAAAAAGGCCAGGGCGGCTGGGGCGGCCCGCTGATTATCCCGGTCGATCCGCAGAAAAAGATCGTTTACATCACCGCAGGCACCCGCCCGGCGATCGTCGACAAGCTCAGCGAAATGACCGGTTGCCAGGCCGTGGACGGCTTTAAAGAGGGCGAGCCGCCGGAAGCGGAGATCGCGATGGCGGTTATCGACTGCGGCGGCACCCTGCGCTGCGGGCTGTATCCGAAGCGGCGCATTCCGACGATTAACATCCACGCCACCGGCAAATCCGGCCCGCTTGCGCAGTATATCGTCGAGGATATTTACGTGTCCGGCGTGCGCGAAGAGAACATCAGCTGGGCCAGCGGCGAACCGCTGACGGCGGAGAAACCCGCGCAGCGCGACTACGACACCAGCAAGAAAATCACCGAACAAAGCGACGGCCTGCTGGCAAAAGTCGGCATGGGCATGGGCTCCGCGGTGGCGGTGCTGTTCCAGGCCGGACGCGACACCATCGACACGGTGCTGAAAACCATCCTGCCATTTATGGCGTTCGTGTCGGCGCTGATCGGCATCATTATGGCCTCCGGGCTGGGGGACTGGATTGCCCACGGCCTGGCGCCGCTCGCCAGCAACCCCATCGGCCTGATTACCCTGGCGCTGATTTGTTCGTTCCCGCTTCTTTCGCCGTTCCTCGGCCCCGGTGCGGTTATCGCTCAGGTTATCGGCGTGCTGATCGGCGTGCAGATTGGTCAGGGGCATATCCCGCCGCACCTGGCGCTCCCTGCCCTGTTTGCCATTAACGCCCAGGCCGCCTGCGACTTTATTCCCGTAGGGCTTTCGCTGGCGGAAGCGAAGCAGGACACGGTGCGCGTCGGCGTGCCGTCGGTGCTGGTTGGCCGCTTCCTGACGGGCGCGCCTACCGTGCTCATCGCCTGGCTGGTGTCCGGCTTCATCTATCAATAAGGAACAGCGTGATGCAGACCATTTATCAGACCACCATCACCCATATCGGCCAGTGCGCCCGCGAGGCGCTGGATGACAACATGCTGATCACCTTCCGCGAAGGGGCTCCGGCGGATATTCAGGATTTCTGCTTTATCCACTGCCACGGCGAGCTGACCGGCACGCTCAGGCCGGGCATCGGCTTTGAGCTTAACGGCCAGCATTACGACGTCACCGCCGTCGGCGAAGTGGCGCAGCAAAACCTGCAGGAGCTGGGGCATATCACCCTGCGCTTCGACGGCGGCGAGCGGGCGGAATATCCCGGCACCGTACACGTCAACGGCCCGCTGCCGCAGGGCATAGAAACGGGCTGCCAGCTGAAATTTGTCGCATAGAAATCGCATTTAAACGAAAGGAGTGGAATATGAATCAGGTTGCCGTTGTCATCGGTGGAGGGCAGACGCTCGGGGCGTTTCTTTGCCATGGGCTTGCCCAGGAAGGCTACAAAGTTGCCGTGGTGGATATTCAAAGCGAGAAGGCCGCCCGCGTGGCGCAGGAGATTAACGAACAGTACGGAACGGGCACCGCCTGGGGATTTGGCTCCGACGCCACCAGCGAACAAAGCGTCACCGCGCTGGCCCACGGCGTTGACGAGATTCTCGGCAAGGTCGATCTGCTGGTTTATAGCGCGGGCATCGCCAAGGCGGCGTTCATCGGCGATTTTGCGCTGGGCGACTTCGACCGTTCACTACAGGTGAACCTCGTGGGCTACTTCCTGTGCGCCAGGGAGTTTTCGCGCCTGATGATCCGCGACGGCATCAAGGGGCGCATCATCCAGATCAACTCCAAGTCCGGGAAAGTGGGCAGCAAGCACAACTCCGGCTACAGCGCGGCGAAGTTTGGCGGCGTGGGGCTGACCCAGTCGCTGGCGCTGGATCTGGCGGAATACGGCATTACGGTACACGCGCTGATGCTGGGCAACCTGCTCAAATCGCCGATGTTCCAGTCCCTGCTGCCGCAGTACGCGGAAAAGCTCGGCATCGCGGCCGACGAGGTGGAGCAGTATTACATCGACAAGGTGCCGCTTAAGCGCGGCTGCGACTATCAGGACGTGCTTAACACGCTGCTGTTTTACGCGAGCGACAAGGCCTCGTACTGTACCGGGCAGTCGATAAACGTGACCGGCGGACAGGTGATGTTTTAAATCGTTAGTAAGCGTCGGGTGGCGCTGCGCTTACCCGACCTACGCCGTCATTCGTAGGGTGGATAAGCGGAACGCGCCATCCACCGTTATTTTCTGGAGAAACCATGATCAACGCACTTATCGCTCTCGCGGTCATCGCCTGGCTTAGCCAGCTGCTGCTGGGCGGCTGGCAAATTCGCCTGTTCAACCGCGCGTTTGACCGACTCTGCCAGCAGGGCGCGGTCGGCGTTGGCCGTTCGTCTGGGCGCTTTAAGCCGCGCGTGGTGATCGCGCTCGCTTTCGACGAGCGGCAAAACGTTCGCGACAGCCTGATGATGAAAGGCATCACCGTTTTCGCTCAACCGCGGCCTTTATCGCAGCTGCACGGCAAGAATCGCCAAGATTTGCAGCCCGATGTGATCTTTCCCCATGATCGAAACTGTCAGAATGCTCTATCATTAGCGCTTAAACTGAAACAGGGTTAATTTCGTTTCGAATGCTTATTGCTTGCGAAATTACCGAATCGAAATTTATTGCAAGGTAATAAGAACCTATGAAACCACGCGAGCGGCAGGCAGCGATCCTGGAACACCTGCAAAAACAGGGAAAATGTTCGGTAGAAGATCTCGCCCTGCACTTTCAAACTACCGGCACCACGATCCGTAAAGATCTGGTGCTGCTCGAAACGGCCGGCAGCGTGATCCGCACCTATGGCGGCGTGGTGCTCAGCAAAGACGAACCCGATCCGCCTATCGACCACAAGGCGCTGATCAATACCCTGCAGAAACAGCAGATTGCCGACGCGGCGGTGAAGTACATCCACGACGGCGACTCGATTATTCTTGATGCGGGCAGCACCGTGCTGCAAATGGTGCCCCTGCTCCAGCGCTTCAACAACATCACGGTAATGACCAACAGCCTGCACATCGTCAACGCGCTATCCGAGCTGGATAACGAACAGACTATCCTGATGCCCGGCGGCACCTTCCGCAAAAAATCCGCCTCGTTTCACGGCCAGCTTGCCGAAAACGCCTTCGAACACTTCAGCTTTGACCGGCTGTTTATGGGCACCGACGGCATCGATCTTAACGCGGGCGTCACCACCTACAACGAGGTGTATACCGTCAGCAAGGCCATGTGCAACGCGGCGCGCGAGGTTATCCTGATGGCAGATTCCTCGAAGTTTGGCCGTAAAAGTCCGAACATTGTCTGCGGGCTGGAGAGCGTCGACACCATCATTACCGACGGCGGCATCAGCGGCGAGTTTCTGAACGCGCTGCGTGAAAAAGGCGTAAACGTGATTGTGACCGGAGAAGAAGATGAATGAGCGAATGATTAGCGCCGCGCGCGAAACCCTGCTGCTGGAGCTACAGGAAGCAAGCCGCCTGCCGGACAGGCTGGACGAAGGCTTCGTTGCCGCCGCGACCGCCGTACTTAACTGCAAGGGCAAGGTGATCGTTTCGGGGATGGGCAAGTCCGGGCATATCGGCAAAAAAATTGCCGCAACCCTTGCCAGCACAGGCACGCCGGCTTTCTTCGTTCATCCTGCAGAGGCGTTACACGGCGATTTAGGGATGATCGAAAGCCGCGATATCCTGCTGTTTATCTCCTATTCCGGCAGCGCGAAGGAGCTGGATTTGATCGTTCCGCGCCTGCAGGAAAAGGGCGTGACGCTGGTTGCCATCACCGGCAAAGCCGATTCGCCGCTGGGTAAAGCCGCGCTTGCCACGCTTGATATTTCGGTTGAGCGCGAAGCCTGCCCGATGCGCCTCGCCCCAACCTCAAGCGCGGTTAACACGCTGATGATGGGCGATGCGCTGGCGATGGCCGTGATGCAGGAACGCGGCTTTAACGAAGAGGATTTTGCGCGCTCGCATCCCGCCGGTGCGCTGGGCGCGCGCCTGCTGAACCGGGTGCATCACCTGATGCGCACGGAGGAAAAGCTGCCGCAGGTGGCGGATTCCGCGTCGGTGATGGACGCCATGCTCGAGCTTAGCCGCACCGGGCTTGGCCTGGTTGCCGTCTGCGATACCGGGCAGCGGGTGGCGGGCGTGTTCACCGACGGCGACCTGCGCCGCTGGCTGGTGGGCGGAGGCAGGCTGCAAGCGGGCATTAAAGAAGCGATGACGACGTCCGCCACGGTGCTCAACGCCGACGCCCGCGCCGTCGAAGCCAAGGACATTCTGATGAAAAAGCGCATCAGCGCGGCGCCGGTTGTAGACGCAAACGGCAGGCTGGTGGGCGCAGTCAACCTGCATGATTTCCATCAGGCAGGCATCTTGTAGGGAATTTTGTCGCCCCCTGCCGGGGGCGACGGCTTTACTGTACGCGCGCCAGCGCCACGGCCTGGCCGAGCTGCCAGACCGCCATCGCATAGTGCGTGCTGTGGTTATAGCGGGTGATGGTGTAGAAGTTTGGCAGACCGTACCAGTACTGGTAGCGATCGCCCATATCCAGGCGCAGCAGGCTGGCTTCCTGATGGTTGCCGAGCGGCTGCTGCGGGCTGAGGCCCGACTGGCCCAGCGCGGAAACCGAGTATTTCGTATTGAAGCCGTTTGCCAGCCCCGGCACCTGGCCGTTTGCCGGTACGGCAACCAGATCCCCTTTCACCCAGCCGTGAGCTTTAAAGTAGTTCGCCACGCTGCCAATCGCGTCTTCCGGGTCCCACAGGTTGATGTGCCCGTCGCCGTTGAAGTCCACCGCGTACTCCTTAAAGGAAGACGGCATAAACTGGCCGTAGCCCATCGCGCCCGCGAAGGAGCCTTTAAGCGCCAGCGGATCGTCGCCTTCGTTACGCGCCATCAGCAGGAAGGTTTCCAGTTCGCCGGAGAAATACTCCGCGCGGCGCGGGTAGGCAAACGACAGCGTCGCCAGCGCGTCGATAATACGGGTTTTGCCCATCACGCGGCCCCAGCGCGTTTCCACGCCGATAATGCCGACGATGATTTCCGGCGGCACGCCGTAAACCTGGAAAGCGCGTTTCAGCGCGTCGTCATGCTGGTTCCAGAACGCCACGCCGTTTTGCACGTTGTCCGGGGTAATAAACTTGCCGCGATAGCGCAGCCACGCGCCGTTCGGCCCGGCCGGTGGCGCGGTGGTCGGCGCCTGCTGGTCCATCAGGCGCAGCACGTAGTTAAGCTTTTTCGCCTGCGACAGCACCTCGTGCAGCTGCTGGCGGTCGAAGCCGTGTTTGTTCACCATCTTATCGATAAACTTTTCGGCCTCCGGGTTGTAGGCAAAATCCCCGGTCTGCATAAATACGTCATGCTGCGGCTGGAGCAGGAAACCGCCCGACGGCGCGCCGCTGGTCTGCGGCTGAGTTTCAGTTTTTGGCTTGCTGCTGCAGGCGGATAGCAAAACAAGAAGGGGAAGTAACGCGGCTGTATAACGCATGGGCTGGGATATCCGTATGGCTCAACGAAAAGGTATCCCTTATGGTAAATCAAAATCGCCGCTTCGTGCCTTCCTTTACGTTAATGAAAAGAAAAATCGCCTGCAGCAATTCTCCTATCTGTCACTCACCGCGCTTTATTTTCAAACGTAGATGGCTATCATTTTCTCTCGCGATTTTTAACTCATGATGCAGAGGGAAAACATGCACAGCTTTTATCTCTTGAAAATAACCCTTTTGGAAACCAACCCGAAAGTCTGGCGTCGTTTTGTCGTGCCATCAACGATTACTCTCGATCGCTTACACGATGTTATTCAAATAGTTATGGGCTGGCAGGAAAGCCATCTGCATGAGTTCGTATTTAAAAAAGCGCATTACACTGAAAACCCTGAATACGGGACAAAAGACCAGAATGAAGCCTTCGTCAGGCTGAACGAGCTGCTAAAACGCAGCGGTAATACGCTGCAATACGTTTACGACTTCGGCGATGACTGGCGGCACGAAATCGTCCTCGAGGATAAAAACTATCCTCAGGACGACCCTACGATGCCCGTTTTTTGTACTGCGGGTTTGATGGCCTGCCCGCCGGAAGACAGCGGCGGGGCTCTTGGTTACAACACTTTGTTAGAAGTCCTCAGCGATCCTGACCACGAGATGCACGAAGAAACACTGGAATGGATTGGGCTGGATGGCGCATCGGCCGAAGAGTTTAGCGAGAGCATTAGCCACTTCGAACCGGCGGAGGTAAACGATAATCTTGCGATGTACTTCCGCTGGTCGCGGGAACGCATGTTGCCGCTGTTTGAAGAAGAAGAGTATTAATTCGCGTAGCTATCGCTGAGAGGTACACGCTTGCCTCTTAGTGATGCGCTTCGAGTTAGTTAAGATCCCGTGCCGGGCGTGCGGGATCGCTCTGCATTATTCCAACGAAGCTGGTTAATAGAACCAACAAAATTATTCACCGCCCGATAAATTACTTAGGCGGTTTCATGATAGTCACGATTAATAAATGTAACGCATAAGTGAATATAGGTTAACAATAAAGACTTTACATTCCTAAAATCGACCAGGAACTCCCTCAAAATCCTAAAAGCGTTAAATTAATGACACATTGTAAGGATATATTTTTGTTTGGTTGTACATTAATAAAATGCTTACGCTAGTATGCATGCGCTTAGTTATTATTTCTAAGCGTTACTAAATAACTCTGTATTCAGATGGCATTGATATAGACCTCGTTAAAAGGAATAGAAAATGAATCAATATATTGTAAAGATGAAAACCTCTGCATCATCATATGATGGTAAAAACCTGAAACAAATCCTACCCGATAACATTAAAGAAAGAGCGCGAATTTTTCTCAATAAACATAACTGCTCAAAAGAATCGGATGAATACTTGGATAATTTGTCATCCTATTATACTTTCACCTCTGCAGATGAATTATCAGAAATACAGCTCAACAGATTGAGAAGTGAACATAATACCGATTTAGTCTATAAATATATCGCTCCCGAAGCGGACAACAACAGCCTTACTCCAATTGGGCCAGTTAAACAAAAGCTTGAAGGTAGCGTTAAAAACATCGGGGAGTTTCAGCCTGAGAATAATCCATACTTTATCGAACAACGGCAGGTCTTTGCTAACCCCTTCGGCATCGATGCTCTATACAGCTGGTCAGTGCCTGGCGGCGACGGAAGCCAGGCAAGCATCTATGTCGTAGATGATGGTATCGACGACGTAGAAGACTTTGAGGGTACAGTCAATATTCTTGCCAGCGAAGAGAAGCTTCAGCATGGCACGGCCGTCACCGGATTGATGAAGATGCAGGATAATAATATCGCCGGTATCGGCATTAGCCCTAAATCTACGGCATACTTTCACTATGCACCCAAGCCTACAGAAGAAATCGTCGCGGTTTTACTGAAAGCTTTAGATTTCCTGGAACCAGGGGATGTAATCAATTTTTCTTACCAGAGAGAATATCTTCCTGTAATTTTGGAACCATTATATTTCGATGCAATTAAAACGCTTACAGAGGCAGGAATTGTCTTCGTTCTTATTGCAGGGAATGATACGAAAAACCTGGATGAAGTTACAAACAGTGAAGGGAAGTATATTTTAAACGTCAACTCACCTGATTATGCCGATAGCGGTGCAATCATCGTCAGCGGCTGTCTTCCAGAGTTTAACTTACCGCGGGCATTAAACTATGGCAGTATTGTTGATACGATGGCTTTCTGTGAAGGTGCTCTGACAGTCTCTACAGGCGATAATGGCACCCTGTTTGGGGGGACGTCAGCCGCAGCGCCAATAATCAGCGGCGTTGTACTAAACATACAGTCCGCATTAAAAGCCGCAGGGCGTCCACCGCTGAAGCCTAAAGAAGTTAGGGCTTTGCTGCGCGATCATAATAATGGTCAAAGCAGTTCGACGATTTACCCTAACGAGCACGTGTCGTTACCATCATTGCGTAAAATTTTTACTACACTGGGTTTGCCTGCCGGCAGCTACGACGGTAATTATGCCGTTGATGCTAAAACCTTAAAAGCAATGCAGGATAAAGTAGACGGCCTGTTTTTAGACAAAGAACACACGGTACTGGTTGATACGGTAAATGCGGGTACCATCAATGATGTTGAGGAATATTTAAATAACTCACCTTTCTGCGAACTCAAACGTAGCCTGTTAGTTGAGATACAAAACGCCTACAAACTTATCTTTAAATCTGCCGTAGAGCTTATCCCCAGTTCAAAATTGTTAGATCCTGAAAACTGGGACTTTTCAGGAGAGAAAAGCGTTACGTCCGGGCCCGGTGGCTTAGTGTTAGCCTATAGCGATGGTTCCGACCACTTAGGAATATCCTACCGGGATGAACTCGTATTTGAAAAAGGTAAGCGTTACCGCTTGCGCCTAAGCTATAGGGTATTCACCGGCGGTTTGGGCGCAGCGATGCTCAATTTTGGTGCTATTTCGATAGAGGACGGCAGCGCCATTAATAGCGACATGGCCGTAACGGGTGTGTTTAAAATGACCTATCGTTTAAATATCGATCAGGAAATATTTTTAGACTATATTCCAGAAGAAGACCTGGTGACAACAAGTGTGCCAGCATTCTATTTTAGCTATATACCTGCATCAATTATACTACGTATAAATTCTATTTCTGTTATTAGTTATTGATGGTATCCTCACAGGAACTAAGAAATATTCTAGAGCATCAGCACGATGGAATACTCTAAACCATAATGACTTGGTAGACGTCTAATGTCATTTTTTGGGAATCCACGCCACTAATCATAAGGGTCTGAAACTTATTACCTGTTTCGCGACCCTTATGATTCTTAAATGAGTCAGTAAGCATAACCAACTAAGCAGCATATAGAGGGAATGCGCCACGATTTACCGGTACACTTTAGCACAAACGAAATACGGACCTCTGTTTAATGAGAAGACATAGTTATCATTATCCAGCAGGTTTAGGCTGACGACTCTGTGGGTGCCCTCGGTTAAAAATGCCAGCTGCCTGCGCGCTAACGTTTCGGGCACAGTATCCCCCCCGCTCTTCATCACCTCTGTAATACGCATATCATACTGCCACCCGCTGATGCGTTTGTATTCTATCCTCACCGAACGATCGACATCATACACAGCTTTATTATCCCAGACTTCACCATTAACCTGATTTACCGCAGTACCATCAAGAAAGAAGGACAACTCCTGTACGATGCTAAACGTCTGCTTGCGGGTGATATTGTTCTCGTAGGATGTTAAGGTACCTGAACAGATAAACCTTAAATTATGGTGATAATTGTAGACGGCAAGGGCAGTAATGCTCACGACTATGAGTAGGGCAAATGCATAGATGATAATTCTTTTCATTTTCGGTCCCAGTCGTCGACATAGATGGTCTCACAGTTGTTTTGCGAATCCGGCCATTCAATACATTTTGCAAGCATGACGCCACCTTTCTTTTTGACGTGCAGAGATTCTTGCGCATAGAAATAGAAATGAGTATTGGGTGCACAGGTTGCCTCACCCAGCTGAGCAATGTTATCCGCAACCCCCATTTCAAATGCTTTATCACCATGATTATTAGCCCCCGAAATATCTATGATGGAACAGTTATCTATGTACCCCATCACATTCTGCGGCTGTGGAATCAGTGTATTTATTCGGTAAAACATCACCAAAATTAAAATGATAGCTATTATGACACCCCATACCCAGATCTTGTTGGCCCGGATGTTTTTTTTATTAAACGGCTCGCTTGACACTGCGACTTCGCTACTGAAGATATAACCAGACTTAGGTATGGTTATAATCATTTCTCTCTCGTCGAAGTAAGCCGATAAAATTCTCCTGATGGTGCTGATGTACTGATTTAAGGTATGTGATGACGGAATCAGACCCGCCTTCTCCCATACCTCTTCGAAGATCTGCTGGCGAGTTACCAGCTCGCCGTGATGAGAAATAAGAAAGGCGAATATCTTATTAACCAGCGGTGTCAAGATTACCGACTCGCTTTCATGCTCTGCAAGCAGTCTTATCGTACCGTCTACCGAGCGATAGATAACCTTGCCCTCTATTATGTAGTTCATGACCCACTTTACCGCATCATTTGTAATACCGCTTATCGTACTAAGAAACTAACCGCGCCGTATGAGATACCTTACTGCAGCAAATAAGTCAGAACATAAAACCATTAAAAAATAAAAAGCAGCGTATAAATTTCATAAAAATCACATATAGCATTATAATGTTGTTTGCCTAGCCGTTAATCCTATTCTTACGCCAAGCCAAAACTAACGCAAAAACCACACCACAAATATGGTCATGGCCATCGCTACGCTTTTGCACAAATTACGTAGATTGTTAAGAAGCAACGTTTAGAATTAATGGATAAATCATGTTTAATCACATCGCATTAGACGCCATAAACAATACCTATTTGAAAAACGGTATCGCTGGCTTACTTGAGGACAGTCAGTCATTTTCTTATTTTAAATCACGGCTGTTAGACTTACAGGAAAGCCATAATTGCATTACCTTTACTGACCAAATCTCTGTGATGATAAAAAAACTAGGCACAGACCACGATGACCTGATTGTCTACTGCGATGATGATGTGAATATCGATGGGTGGACATGGCTGCCGAGTGATTTTTTAAGCTGGAAGCATGTTTTCTCTTTGTCTGGTGCCGATAGTATAAAAATTGAAAAAGGTCGCATGAGAAAAGTAGAACTGACGGTAAAGGAAAATCTAGTGTTGAGAATGTCCGCTGAAGGCTTGTGCCGTGATGCAATATCCGGAAAGCTCAGTATGCCAACAAGAACTGTGAATTATTTAAAATCAAAAGGCATGAAGAAGCTTGGGATAAGTGGTAATCTTGAGTTACTTGTTTGGAGGGAATATAGTAATTATTATTTAATACAGAATGATAATTAATTAAGAACAGTAGTTAATTAATTCCATCAACTACTGTTTATAATTAAGGTTATTTTATTATTGGATATTCATTACTAGCACAGCATTGGCAGTAAATTTTCCTGTAGCTATTTCATCCAACTTTATTATCGGATCACGGACTGCTCCGAACTCGAGATTAATATAACTGTAGCCGGTGCTAAAGTTGACATCTTTCTTGTATGATGGGGTTACTATTTTTCCATCATCGATTAAAGCTATAGCTACTCCATTTAGATTGGTTGAAACTAACTCTTCACCTGCTATTGGAGAAGGCGTATATTCGAAATGGTAGTTTGCATTAACCCCTGCATCACGCGTGCACAATACGGATATTGATTTTTTAACAGTTTGTGTGGACTGAGGTGCTGTTGCCATTGAGCCTCGCTCCAGTGTCCCCATATCAACGCTTAGCGTTCCAGTATCTCCAAAATTTAAATAGCAGGTTGCCGGAGTATCTGGCAATTTGTGACCATCTTGGCAGGACATACCATCCTTTGATGCCCATTCGATCCCATGATCATCAACTAAAGACAAACACATCGTGTGAGTATAAGAGATTTTTACAGTACGATTTGCCCCACCAGCACTCGGTTGTTGCTGATATATCGTTTTTGAGCTAGATAATTTAAATGACTTTACTCCATCAATAGTTTCGGTACTATTACTTATAGTACATCTTGATGACGAAGTCGTAGGACATATATGTAGCCTCGCAGTATATGTACCAGCAATGGGAACATATTCCCTAAACTCGCCTAAATATGATTCTGATACTCCCATCTGGTAAGTTACACCTGCTCCAACTTTCAAAATCCCTGTGCTATCTGCTTTTGAAGTGGTCACACAAACTTTATTTCCCATTGCCATATTTATAGCGCCAGTACCACAACTCGTTGGTAGTGGTGGCTCATAAATTCCACTTATTGCAGTTTGCGACAGTGTTAATAACAAAGAGAATAGTATTACATACAGTAAAATAAATCTCGAACGGAGGAGCATAAATAACCTCTAACTTTATTTTTGCAAAAATAAGATAAAACGACTCACCGCAACTGTAGGCTAGCCATACCTATTTCAATAATAGATTGCCACTAACGTACCTGTTGCTGAGAATGGACTCTCTGGCAAATCGGCTGTCGGATCTTTGACAAGTTGAACTTCAAGTTTGGGAGGTTTGGAAGGATCTGATAGCGTGAAAGGAATGTCCAATGCCATTGGGCTGCCATCTTTAAGGATTCTAACTCCCAGTTCATGCACGTCACTGCCCAACAGGTCGGAATCAAAACTGCTTTTGGTACCAATAAATTGCAATGCGACAGTATTGCCTGATAGAAGATTTTCACAATTTAGATCGTAAGGGATAGGTCGCACGAAACTTCCGCTATCTATCTTGGCGATGCTTACATTTCCAAACGGTATGTTTATTATTCCATCATTGCTTACCTTACAGTCCGCCGCCATGCTTATCTTTCCCTGGAAAGAAAATGGCTTCGAATCCCCTGCTTGATTTGAAATCGCCAACGAGGAAAAAGAGGCTAAGAGCAGCGCCATTGTCATAAAATTATGAGGTTTTAACATCGCATTCTTTTGAAAATCTCTCAAAATGAAACACACTTTCATTATCTTCATTTAGTCGAATTCCATTACTAATGTTGCGCCACTCGTCACGCTATCGCCGTCGGTTAACCCGTTCGCACTGCTGCCTGAAGAGCCATCAGCAATCTGGACAACTTCAACTTCCATGCGGGGTTGTTGATTCATATCTACCTCAAACGGTGTACCGACATCCTGCGCATTACCATCAACTATAAGGCCAAGCCCCAGAACAGTATTCAAAGAACCATCTTTTGCATTTTTAAATTGCAGCACCTTGCGGCCATCTGGCAATTGAATCTCACCCATCGATCCTCTAAGCGTCATTTTTGTTTTACCCAAAAAATCACCACTGCATTGCATCTTGACATCCAGATCAGCACGCTTTTCCCCTACCAATACATAATGTCTGGTGTTAGTACTAATGTATGGCCTGCTAACAATGATGTCCCCCAAATCGATTTGTTGATCGGGAGCGGCAAATAGACATTTTCCGGTTGCGGTAACAGTGCCAGTAATAGTCATGTTCATTTTGTAAGTTTCTCCCCCCTGGCTGGGGGTAGAAATCATAATACTGAAAAAAAAAGTTAAGGAGAGATTCTGAAGTATAGCGTTCGTCATGGTTTTCATGTTTTGTAGGACTCCGCTGAACAGATAACCTCTGTTTTCGAGGAATAGTAGGTGCCGCATTTCGAATACCTATCATATTGGTTTTTATACAATTGGATAACAAAACTAACTCCAAAGAATTAGTGCACGAGTTATATTTAATAACTCACAAACGATCTTTCAAAGAAGAACCGGGCTAAGTTTTCCACAAGTAGTTACGAAGAGTCAAATAATAGATAAATTGTGTACCTGCATACCTCTACCCTGAAGAAAGAATCTTGCTCACATTCTTAAAATAAAGCTCATATGATTACTCATGAAGGTGTAAAAACTTATAAAAAGCAAAACAAAGTCATGAGACCGTATAAAATATACTGCTCAAATTCCTAATTAAAACATTTATAATTACAATTATTGTTACTTGGATGTTGCAATTTACTTTGGCTAGAAAACAATACCAACAAAAAAACAAATACAGTCATGCATATGAAAATTAATGATTTATTTCACCCCCCCCCTTCTTTAAAGTGAAGCTAAATGTATTCTCACTTAACTACACCCATCGATTTCATTTGAATTTCACACTATTGTTTCGATTTTGTTAATAGTAAACTGCATGTACAAAAAATCTTAAAGTACATTCAAAAAGATTAATTTACGCCGTTTGACAATCATCTAAGACAATAGCAATAATGGCGGCGTTCGGATGACTTAATAGCATTTAGCCGCATTAGATTTTAGCATGTAATTAACGGAACCATATTAGCATTAATATATGGGGCCGCTATTTACCTGAACAGGTAAAAGGCATAAGCAATATCGAACAACAATGATAATTTAATCTACGAAAACACGGAAATATGAGAATGAAAAAGATCGCACTGGCATTAGCAGTATCTTCTATGATGGCAATGGGTGCTGCGAATGCAGCGACGACTTCTACTGATTTGGGCCACGGTAAAATTACTTTCACCGGCTCTGTAATTGATGCTGCTTGCTCTATTGACTCCCAGAGCCTGTCTCAGGACGTAGAGCTGGGCGCAATTGCAAAACACGCCCTTGAAAACAACGGCAAATCAACCCCGATTGATTTTAAACTGACTCTGCGTGACTGCGACACTGGCAGCCTGTCTGCCGGTACTGCAAGCATCACCTTTAACGGTGTTGCAGGCAATACCACAGAAGGTCTGGCAGAATCCTTCGCAACCACCGGTCAGGCAGCTGGTACCGTTGGCGTAGTTATCACCGACCTGGGCGGCAACGTCATCAAACCAGGTGATGCTTCCCAGCCAATCGCTCTGGCAACCGGCGATAACGATATGGAATTCCAGGCCTATGTGCTGGGTGCAAAATCTTCCATCGCTACCGGTAAATTCCAGTCCGTTGCTAACTTCGTGATGGATTACCAGTAATAGTCTAAAAAGAGTCTGCACATTTTATTGTGCAGGCTCTTCTATATCCCTTCATGCGATTATTTTGGGTGTCCAGAATTAAATATGACATTCTCATTAAATATAAATAAAGTGCTTTCTTCCATAACGCTGCTCGCTGTATTAGCAATACCTGGTGTTGGCTATTCGGTAACAATGATTCAGGGAAAACCCCACGGCAGAGTAGGTATGCAAGGCAGCATTATCGACGGTGCCTGCGCTATAGACACCGGAAGCCAAAAGCAGATTATTGATATCGACCTTACCTCAGTCGATAGCCTGTCAAGGGACAATGAGGGTCATAAAATTGATTTCCATATTAACCTCAAAAACTGCTCCCTCGATCCCGCCAATCCATCACAACCCGACTGGAGCGCGTTTCGGGTAACTTTTGACGGCCAACGAGGTGAAAATGGAAGTTTTAAAACGGACGGCGACGCCAAAGGGTTTGGAATAAAAATTTTCGATAGTGAAGGTGCTTCTATATTACCAGGCATCCCAACCGGCGCGCACGAAATAAGCTTAGGTAAAATGCAGTTAGATTATGTATTAAAACTGGTCAGTAACCATGAAATATTACAGCCAGGTGAATACCAAACCACTATACGTTTTAAACTGGATTACTACTAGTCACTTAGGGTACCTGTAATGATTAATATAAATTCTAGTCTATTCTTCAATGGAAGAGTGGCCGGGTTCCCTCTACGGCCTATTGCAGCAGGAGTTATTTTTGTTTTAATCTCCGGGATGACGGAAGCTGCTATCGCCGCTGATAGCGCAATAGAATTTAATACCGACGTGCTCGATGTAAAAGATCGCTCAAATATCGATCTCAGCCAGTTCTCGCGAGCCGGGTATATTATGCCCGGTGAGTATGTATTAGCCGTACGCGTTAACAAAAGCGCACTTCAGGAAAGAGCCATAAAGTTCTTCGCGCCGGATAGCGACCCTGACGGTAGCGAACCCTGCTTCACGCCTGAAATTATTCATGAATTAGGGCTAAAAGCCGAGGCGGAAAAAGAGCTTGTTGCCTGGCACGGCGGTCAGTGTCTCAGCCTTACCCCCCTCAACGGGGTGACGGTGCGCGGTGACTTAGGCAATAGCGCTATCTATGTCAACATGCCTCAGGCTTACCTTGAATATACCTCAGAGAACTGGGACCCGCCCGCGCGCTGGGATGAAGGCGTCCCCGGCGTGCTGTTTGATTACAGCGTTAACGCGCAAACCGTGCATCAGCAGAGTCAGTCCGGCAGCGATACCCGCTCGGTGTCAGGTAACGGTGTCGCCGGGGCAAACCTCGGCCCGTGGCGCATGCGCGCCGACTGGCAGGCACAATACAACCACTCGGGTAGCGAGAGCACGCAGAACCTTAACTGGAGCAGCTACTATGCGTACCGCGCCATTTCCGCCCTGCGCGCAAAGCTGACCCTTGGAGAGGGTTATCTCAGCTCCGGCATGTTTGACAGCTTCCGCTATCTCGGCGGTAGCCTGGTGTCCGACGATAACATGCTGCCACCCAACCTGCGCGGCTATGCGCCTGAAGTCACCGGCGTTGCCAAAACCAACGCCAAGGTTACCATTAGCCAGCAGGGGCGCGTGCTGTATGAAACTACCGTCGCCGCCGGTCCGTTCAGAATTCAGGATTTGAATAATGCGGTTAGCGGGAAGCTGGACGTTAAGGTTGAAGAACAGGACGGCAGCGTAAGCACCTTCCAGATGGATACGGCAAACATTCCCTATCTGACCCGTCCCGGCATGGTGCGCTACAAGTTTGCCCTCGGGCGCCCTTCTACCACCGATCATAAAACCAGCGATTTGACCTTTGCCAACGGGGAGTTTTCCTGGGGGGTAAACAACGGCTGGTCGCTTTACGGCGGGGGACTGGGCGCAGACGGCTATACCTCTGCGGCGGTTGGGGTCGGTCGAGATCTCTTGGCCCTCGGGGCCATCTCTGTCGATATGACACAGTCTCGTGCGGAGCTTCCGGAAGAAGGGACTAAAAGCGGCGGCTCTTACCGGGTGAGCTATTCAAAACGCTTTGCGGAAACCGACAGCCAGATAACCTTCGCGGGCTATCGCTTCTCGGAGCGCAACTTTATGAATATGTCGCAATATATTAACCGCCGTTTTTATTCACAAAGCTCGGCTAACCTTGGCGGCGGTAAGGAGCTTTACACGCTAACGTTTAACCAGCAGCTAAGGGAGCTGAATTCCAGCGTCTACCTGAGCTATAACCATCAAACCTACTGGGACAGACCAACGAATGATAACTACAGCCTGTCTGTTGCCCACTACTTTGACTTGGGAAGGCTAAAAAACCTCAGCGTAAACGGCACGGCGTTTCGCAATAAATATAACGATAACAACGATGATGGCATCTATATGAGTCTGAGTATTCCCTGGGGCAACAGCGGCACGCTCAGCTATGACGCATCGGCTAACGGCAGCTCCAACAGCCAGTCGCTGCGCTACAACGATCGTATAGACGATAACACTTCGTACAACGTCGCCACCGGCGTGACGGACGGACAGGGCAGCGGAAGCGGCTACATCACCCATCTTGGCGATAAGGCTGAAGTGTCAGGTTCTGCGAGCGTTCAGAATAGCGAATATGCTTCCTTAAGCATGTCCGTACGCGGCGGGATGACGGCGACGGCACACGGCGCCGCGCTGCACAGAACGGGCATTCAGGGCGGTACGCGAATGATGGTCGATACAGCAGGCGTAAGCGATGTTCCCGTTCAGGGCTACAACGCCGTGACCAACTCGAATATATTCGGTAAAGCGGTGGTCAGCGATGTGAGCAGCTACTATCGCAACACCGTTTCGGTAAACCTCGATAAGCTGGGTGATAACGTTGAGGCCACCCGCTCCGTCGTAGAGGGGACGCTGACCGAAGGCGCTATTGGCTATCGTAAATTTGGTTTAATCGCCGGACAAAAAGCAATGGGCATCGTCAAATTAGCGGATGGAACAACGCCGCCGTTTGGCGCCACCGTGCTGAATAAAGACGGCCAGCAGACGGGTTTATTAAACGATGAGGGCAGCGTGTGGTTAAGCGGTATCGTCGCCGGTGAAACAATGACCGTAAACTGGGACGGCATCGCACAATGCAGTATTTCGCTGCCTGACCCGCTGCCGGAAAATATTTCCAGCAACGTTCTGCTGCTTCCGTGTAAATTATTAAGTTCTGAAAAAATTCAGTAATGCGAATAATGACCATGGATGGGTTTTTATAATGTAGAAAAACCTGGCCATAGGGAACGTTATTTTTAGCCGCTGGCTTAATAACATTTCCTAAGGCCAATGTAAAATTGCTTATCAAGAGAACCAAAATGACTTCTTTACGTACTTTAGTAAAACCATCCATGCTGGCGACATTAAGCGTTGTCGCCATGTTAGGCTCGCAGTATGCACAGGCCGCAATTGGCGTTGACCGCACGCGCGTAATTTTGGACGGTGAAAATAATTCCGTCAGCGTCAACCTGACTAACAATAATACCGCTCTGCCCTATCTTGCCCAAACGTGGATTGAAGATAGAGACGGCAATAAAATCAGCAGCCCGCTGGTGTCTTTGCCTCCGGTCCAGCGTATTGAACCCGGCGCAAAGAGCCAGGCTAAAATACAGGGGGTCGGCGGTATTAAACTATTACCGCAGGATAAAGAAAGCCTGTTCTATTTCAATATGCGTGAAATTCCGCCTAAAAGCGATAAGCCTAATACGCTGCAAATCGCTCTACAGACGCGAATAAAATTATTCTACCGCCCTGCGGCATTATTAGCCGATTCAAACGCCAAGCCGTGGCAGGAATCTGTAACGCTGAGCCGTAAAGGCGATGACTATATAGCGGTGAACCCTACGCCGTATTTCGTCACGCTAACGGCGGCGGCGGCTTCTCCTGACGCGCAGCCCGTAAAATCCTTTAAGCCCGTGATGATCGAGCCTAACGGCAGCGCACCGCTGGGCGTTAGCGCCGGTGCTTTAGGAAGCGCCCCCGTATTGACCTACCTGAACGATTACGGTGGCCATCCTCGTCTTGTGTTTGGCTGCAGCGGTGCAAATTGCGTTGTGAAAGGCACTAAAGCGGGTTAACGGTTCAAAAGCATAGTGAGAAAAAATTATGAGTAACCCGGATAAAAAAGGTGTTGTCCGCCACGCGCTGTTAATGGCGCTGGCATTACTCACCTCACTATCTGTAAAAGCCAAAGTTCCCGACAACTGGAACGTAGACGGTGAGAATGGCGTCATTTACGTACGCGGCGCGCTGGTAGAGGGCGCCTGTGACCTGGACGTCCATTCCATTTATCAGGAGATCGATTTAGGTACCACGACCTCGGCCAAATTACTCAAGCCGGGCGATCAGGGAGTGCCCGTGGCGGTGACCATAAGGCTGAATCACTGTATTCGTATCCAGGGCAGCGTCTTCGATCCTGAAACGAACCACTTTGCGACCTCTCCTCATCAGCCCGTAGTGGCGGTGAAGTTCACCTCCGTTGCCGATAGCGATAACCCCGATCTTGTCAGGGTGAACGGCATTACCGGCATGGGGCTTAGGATCCTGAACAGCCAGCATGATTACGTTTATCTGGAACGCGAGGATACGCCGCAGTTTCTTAATGAAGGCCGCGACGAGCTGGCCTATTACATTATTCCAGAACGTACCGCTGCACCGCTAACGCCAGGTAACTACCATGCCGTAATTAACTTTAGCCTGAGCTACGATTAAACAGGAGCCCTCCGCGTGAACGCTATTAATAAACTAGCATGGCTGTTATTTACCCTGCCTTTTATCCTGATGTTTATGGTTATCGCTCCGGCGTGGTCGGGATATAACAACGTTAATATCACCGGTAACCTTGTAACGGAGCCCTGCACGCTGGATCCGGCATCGGCCGGTATAAAATTAGATTTCGGCAACGTGGTCAGCAAATATTTTTATGCCAATAGCCGTACGCCGGGAGAAGAATTTCAGGTTTCGTTAATTGACTGTGATCTAAGCATCAGCAAAACCGTCATGCTCAAATTCTTAGGTACGGAAAGCGTTGTCACAGGCCTGCTCGCGCCAGATGATGGCGATACCCATGGAATCGCCATTGGCGTTGAAAATGCTGATGGCACCCTCCAGCTTCCCTTAAATGTGGAAACGCCAATTTACGATCTTTCTGACGGGCATACGCTATTGAATTTTCGCGGCTATATTGCAGGCGAACCGGATGCGGTTAAAAACAAAACGATAACTATGGGGCCATTTACCGCCACTGCAACCATTGAGCTAATTTACCCTTGATATCTTAGTGTCGTTTTTAAAAGGGACCAAAGTAATAAGGTAATAAGAATGTTTTTAATCAATAAACATAGCTCTGCGATATCCCTTGATGTCGCGGATGAGTTCTATCGCCTGTCATTACTGGAAAATGCCGTCATTAATTACGCCGGAGGCATGGTGCAATTAGAAGCGCGCGCCCGTGCCCAGGCTGAATTATTAAGCGAGGTTGCTCCCGATGCGGCGGAGCTTCTCAATGACGTCGCAACTTATTTGCATGACGTCGCCGAATGTGGACATCTTGATATTCCCCCGGTGGGAAACACGCCATGACTAAACCACGTATTGAAAACCGTGTCCGAATTACGCTCGTTTTATCGCTGGCAATTCTGGGTATGGCACTCATATCCTGGCCGTGGCCAACCCTGCCCGGAACGGGGCTCAACCTCACCCGTAATCTACTGACGTGGATGTGGTGTTCCGTTCTTTGCCTGGGCCTGGTGTTTGCCACCTGGCACCGCCCTTTTCATGGCGTATCGGTTAGCCGCTGGGTGGTTGCCGGAGCGCTATTAATGAGCCTGCCGCTGGCATGGACAGCGCCTGATTTTACCGCCCTTGCCACCTACCGACTTGCCGGTATTTGGGCGCTGGCGGGTTTGTTCCTGTTGCTGCTGCAGTTCCCGGCGCGCGGCGGAATGCGCCGTGCGATTTACACCGTGATTATCCTCGCGGGTATCGTGCAGACGCTGCTGGCGTTCGGCCAGATTCTGGCCCCAAACCTTGCTGCCGCCTGGCTTAATTATGATTTTATCGCCGCTGAAGGGCGGCCGCTTGGCACCTTAAACCAGGTCAACTTGCTGGCTTCGTTTATCGCCACCGCGCTGCTGTGCGCCGTCTGGCTCAGCATGACGATTCACGGGCGCGCTCATGCGCTTTTGATGTTCGCCACTATTATCCTCGCCGCCGGGTTAACCGTTACCCAGGCGCGCGCGATTTATCTGGGCGCGGCCGTCGGCCTGGGCGTGCTGCTGATATTTGGCAGCGCCTGGAAGAACGATCGCAAATTTATCCTGCTGGCGCTGGCGGCGGGTATCGCCATTGGTCAGATAGGGCTGGAGCTGCGTCCTGACTCACTGGCTGCCCTGCCCTCTACTACGCAAACGGCGGATGCGCGGCCGGCCGAAACCGACGCGCGCCTGGACTGGAACAAACGGCGGTCCAACGGCGAGCGCCTGACCCTGCTGAAAGGCGCATGGGACATGATAGAAACCTCGCCGCTGCTGGGCTCTGGTCTGGAAACCTTTGAGACGGCGTTCCCGCAAACGCTGGCAGACATGGGAATGGATAACCCGTTTACGGTCACGGCAATTCACCCTCACAACGAGCTGCTGTATGCGTGGGCGGAAGGTGGCGTTGCGGCCCTGGCGGGCCTGCTGATTTGGCTCGGCGTTTGGGCGCAGCCTTTCCGTTCCTTATTAACGGCCCACAGGCGTTCGGACGTCATCGCCCGCGGCGCGCTGGCCGTGCCGCTGATGGCACACGTGATGTCCGAGTTTCCGCTGTATTTTTCGGCCATTCATGCCGTCACGCTGATTGTGCTGCTGTGGCTGGCCCTGCCCGCCAGCCTGCGCAAGGCCGGTCGTTCAAATAAGCAAACTGGCCGCCGCCTGTTTTACAGCGCCACGGTCATCGTTTGCCTGCTGGCGTTCGGCTTTATGGCCACCGGGCTGCAGTCATCAGCACGCCTGCGTGAAGCCGAGAGCTTCAGCCTGATGGACCAGACCCCGCTCACGAAAGTCCTTAATCCTTTTGCACAGCCGGAGCGGCTGCAGTTCGACTGGGCGGTAAGCGATTTGATGCAGTTTAACCTGACGCGCAACGCGGACTGGCTATCGCTATTCCAGCAGCAGGCGCGGCGCTGGCTCATCAATCATAACGACGACAATTTAACCGCGTCGATGATGAAAATTGCCGCCTACAAAAACGATACCGCGCAGGTTAAATACTGGCGACAGAGAGGTTGCCTGAGTTTTCGGATGGATCCGCGATTTTCTTGTGAATCATTAAATTCTGAACAATCAGGTGAAATACGTGAGTAACACTCTCCAGCTGCCGCTATTGGCGGGCGTAAAAAAAGACAGGCTCGACGGGATGAAAGGAGGCTGGTTCGTTGGTTCGTTCCAGCCCGCTGCCTACACCACAAAGGATGTTGAAGTCGCGGTGCAGCATTTTGCCGCCGGTTATCGAGGTGCGCCGCACCATCACAAAGTGGCAACAGAAGTCACCCTGTTACTGTCCGGTAAGGCGCTGATGGCGGGCGAACTGTTGACGGCGGGCGATATTTTAACGCTTGAGCCAGGCGTTTCATGTTCATTCGAAGCGCTCGAAGACTGCGTCACCGTGGTGGTGAAACACCCCGGCGCCCTGAACGACAAGTATATGGACGAGGCAATCTGATGCTTAACATCGTTATCCCTATGGCGGGCCTGGGGAGCCGCTTTGCGCAGGCGGGTTTTACCGATCCTAAGCCGTTTATTCCGGTAGAAGGCCTGCCGATGGTGGAGCTGGTTATTCGCAACCTGCGCCCGAGCCGCCCGCACAAATTCATTTTTATCTGCCAGCAGGCGCACCTCGAACGCTATGACTTTTACCGCCGTTTACAGATGCTGGCGCCGGGGTGTGAGGTCGTCGGCCTGTCCGGCGTAACCCAAGGGGCCGCCTGTTCCGTTCTGGCAGCCTCGCGGTTTATCGACAACGACCAGCCGCTGATGATCGCCAATTCGGACCAGTGGGTAGACGCGGATATTGATGACTACCTGGAAACGATGGATCGCCGCGGCCTGGACGGCATGATCATGACCTTTAGCTCGTCGGAATCAAAATGGTCTTACGTCCTGCGCGATGAGCAAAACCGGGTGTGCAAAGTGGTGGAAAAAGAGGTGGTGTCCAGCGAAGCCACCGTCGGGATCTACAACTTCCGCCGTGGTGACGATTTTTGCCGCCTCGCAAAAGAGATGATTGAACGCGATGAGCGCAGCATGGGTGAGTTTTACGTCGCGCCGGTTTATACCCACCTCTATAACGAAGGGTTCACGCGCATCGATACCTGCCAAATCGGCACCGGTATGTACGGCCTGGGCACGCCTGCGGATCTCGCTGCCTTTATAAATAGCGACGTGCTGGGAAAAGCGCTGAACAGCGGACGTAGCGCCGCATGAAGATCGTCGCCCTCGCCCATCAGCGCGCGCTGAAATATCCGGTCTGCCGTGCCGCATTCGACCCTGGCAGCCTGAACGTTGCCGATGCGGATAACACAACGGCTATCACCTTTGCCCGCAGCAAAGTACCGGCACGCCGGATGTCCGCGCTGGACAGGCTGGATGCCGCCCCCGCAGGCGACGTGGTGCTCTCGCACTTCGACAGCTCCCCGCTCGGGCCGCAGCTTCTCTGGGATATCGCCCACCGGCTACACACTGGTAAAACCCTGTACTTGCAGGCATCAGATGAAGCAGCGCAGATTTTGTCACGCTCTTATTACCGCGACGCGTTCTGCGAAATCGCACCGGCTTCTTCCGGGGTACGTACTTTTAGCAAAATCAGAGCCCTTCCGGCAGAGGCGGATCGTGGTCTGGATGCATGGAGTTTCTGCATTCCAACAGGCAATGGCGACCCTGCGCTGCTCAATGACTGCGTGGCAAGAATTCTCGCCCTGAAGGTTCCGCGCTTTGAGATTATCCTTTGCGGCCGCCCGCGCGAAGACTTTCTTTACTGGTCACAGGTGCACATCGTCGGGGAAGATATCCCCGCGCCGCCGGTTCATATCACCCGCAAAAAGAATGTGCTGGCGGCAGCGGCCAGTTACCCAAACCTGTGCATTTTGCATGACCGAGTTCTGCTGCCGCTCAACTTTTATGAGGCGGTAGAGAAGTTTGGCGACGACTATCCGTTTACCGGCTTTCAGTCGTTCTGGTTTGCCGATACCTGGCAGGCCGTGCCGCGCCGCTATTCCGATGCGGGCGTTGCTCTGGCGGAAACCGGGATGGATTTTTTGGCAACGCGTCGCCTCGCGAGCGAAGAGCTGCCGCTGTTTAGCGTGATGCCGCTGGCCGTTCGCCATCCTGAGCGTACCGATTTCGGAAGAGATTATCTGACCGGCAGCCTGTATTTATGCAAAAGATCCGTCTGGCAACACCTGCCGCAAAATGAAGCTTTGTACTGGCAGGAATATGAGGATCTTGAGCAAGGCTTTGCCGCCGCGCTGGCCGGTATACCCTCACGGATTAACCCTTATAGCCTGACCAACACGCTCGCGCATCGCAGCACAATAACTTCATTCGGTTCTTCCTTCGGCGTAAAGCCAAATGGACGTGTGGGCGTACAACGCGCGCCCCAGGAGCTATGGGGATTTCCGCGTCGCCCGCATATTGGCATCACGCAGGCAGCCGCACGGTTGCGTTTATCCGAGTTTGCCCAGCGCTATATCGGCAATGATGACCTGGTGACGGAGGCAGTTTCCCTAACGGGAATAAGGCGATATGTGTTGATTGCCCGTCTGCTATGGGCCGCGAAAGGGGATACCCAAAATCTGGTTCACGACTGGCATCGTCTGGTGCTCTGCGAAGCGGCCAACCCGGCAGAAGAGCGCTTTCTACAGTCTGTGCTGGTCAGCAGCGTCAGCAATGCACGCAAAAAAATCGGCTGGCTGCGCCACGCGTCGCTCGTCCGCCAGCTCTATAACAATCCGTTCAGCTCGCCATTTTTGCCCGATGACGGAAGCCCCGTTAGCGCAGGCTCATTGCGCCGGGCGTTCGGCAGTTTGATTAGCGCGGTCTGGCTTAAATACGGCAGCGATCATACGGCCATCCGGCTCTCGCTTTACGGGCTGTGGCGTCTGATTTGCTCCAGTAATGCCGCGCCCCGCGATTTGTTACCGGCAGAACATTCTCAACGGTCTGTCCGATTAGCGGTGACGGAAGAGGAGCGATTGGGCTGCCAGCGCACGGCGGATGACAGGCTGTCTTTCGTGACGCACGGCAACCCACCGCTTTTCCGCCTGGTCACGCTCGGACTGGTATCAGGCGTGGTACACGGTCACAGGTGGCTGGTCGCCTGTCTTAACATGCTGTTGCGCCTGATGAGCAGGGCGAAATAATGCAGAATTTAAGTATCGTGATGCAGGGGCCGATTGGCGAGGCCGGTGAGCTATCGCCTGCTGTCTGGAAATATATTCTGCGCACGCGCAAAACCTTTCCTGCCGCCGAGCTGATTGTCTCAAGCTGGAAGGTAAATCCGGACCGTGACGCGCAGCTGCACGCAAGGCTTGCCGGGCACGGCATTGTGCTGATACTCAGCGACGATCCCGGTCCGCTTATCGGCTATGACCGGGGCGGGAAATACGTCACCAACGTCAACCGTCAGCTGCTCTCCAGCCAGGCGGGGCTTGCCGTCGCCACGCGCCCGCTGGCGATTAAAATGCGCGTCGATTGCTACCTCTACTCCCGTCGCCTTGCCGCGCTGCTGGTCAACCGCGTGACGTCGCTGGACGGTCTGGAACGCGATGAACGCTACGCCGTTTTCCAGTCCAGGGTTATCAACCTGAACCTCTACGCCCGCGATGCCCGGGGGAGCATCCCCATTCTGTTCCACCCCGGCGATATCCTGCTGGCGGGGAAAACGGTAGACGTGCGGGCCTTTTTCGCCGCCCCGCAGGCCAGCCACGACGACCTGTTCTTACCCTCTACAACATCGGGCATCTGGAGTGCCTGGCGCTATGTTGCCGAGCAGTATTACTGGGTTCACGCCATCGCCAGAGCGACGGGCAGGCGGGTTTTTGAAGGCAATATCGCCCACGGTGCCGCGCTGCGCGACAGCTCAGAACGCTACTATCTGGCCAATTTTATTCCTTACTCCCCGGGCCAGGTTGGCCTGCGCTGGCCAAAGTACTGGCGAAGCTATCCCCTGCGCGGGCTGTTCAGCGTTTATACCCTAAGGCGCTGGGTACGGCTGTACCACCGCCTGAACGGACAAAAGACGGCGCTGACGCTTATCGTCGTGCTGGATAGCCTTGGCACCCTGATATGGCGCACCGGCTATCGTTTACGAACGACGCTGGTTCGCATTCCGAGCGTGCGCAAAGTCCTGCTCGCACTCTTTTCACATCGTAAATAGGAGAACGGGTATGAAAGGTTTTATCTCACAGCCCGGGAGCACCAGTTCACTGGCTGAACTCTGGCAGTCACGCCACCTGGTAGGCCAGCTCATCCTGCGTGATTTAACCGTGCGCTACCGCCAGACCTGGCTGGGCTGGCTGTGGGCGCTGCTAAACCCGCTGCTACAGCTGATGATGTATTACGGCGTGTTTGGCGTCATCGTTCGTTTTGACCCGCCCGAATATCAGGCCCCCTATGCCTGGGTTCTGCTTAGCGGGCTGGTGTTATGGATGCTGTTTGCCAACACCGTCAATGCCGTGAGTGAGGCACTTATGAATAACCTGCATCTGGTGAAGAAAATCTATTTTCCTCGTGTTGGCCTGACGCTCGCGGGGCTGGGCACGAGCATGATTGATTTTTTGCTGGCGCTGCTGTGGCTGTGTCTTCTGCTGCCCATTTTCGGTATCCATTTTCCGCTTGAACACCTTCTGCTCCTGCTGCTTTGCGGCGCGCAGGTGGCGATTCTTGGCTGGGGTCTGGGCTGTTTGATTGCGTTGGCAAGATTACGCTTCCGCGATTTTCGCCACATCATTCCTCTGATTATTCAGGGGCTTTTTTATCTTACCCCCGTGGTCTGGACGCCAGGTTTACTTCCCTCGCGCTGGCTCGCGCTTGTGGAATTAAATCCCCTGTACGGCCTGGTCGGTCTTTTTCGTTTTGCCCTGTTAGGCGGCCCCGCACCGGCTATTGGCACGCTGATAATCAGTGCTGGATTAAGCCTTGTCACCGCGCTTATCGGCTATTGGGGTTTTGTTCACTATGAAGCGCAGGTAACGGACAGAGAATGATTACTTTTGAAAGCGTGACAAAAAGCTATTTAGCCACTCGCGCGCACGGGAATACGTTACGCACGGCATTTAGCTTCAACCGCGCTGCTCCGGTTGCCCCTTTTGTGGCGATTAACGACGTCAGTTTTGCAATAAAAGAAGGCGAATCCGTTGGCGTGCTGGGCCGCAACGGGGCAGGGAAGTCGACGCTGCTCAAGCTGTTGACCCGCGTCACCCGGCCAAGCGCAGGCCGTATCAACGTCAGCGGGAGCATGTCTTCACTGCTTGAGGTGGGGGCTGGGTTTCACCACGATCTGAGCGGACTCGAGAATATCTTTCTTGCTGGCAGCATATTAGGGATGTCGCGGCGAACGACTAAACATCGGCTGGATGAAATTGTCGCTTTTTCCGAGCTGGAAAACTTTCTTGCTCAGCCCGTGCGAACCTATTCCTCCGGAATGTTTTTACGGCTCGCCTTTTCCGTCGGCATTCATCTGGAAAGCGACATTTTAGTTATCGATGAAGCCCTGGCCGTGGGCGACAAAAACTTCCAGGAAAAATGCTTCCGGAGGATAGATGAATTTAAGGCAAAAGGCGGCACTCTGGTATTGGTCAGCCATGACGAAAATCAGCTTCGCGCCGTCTGCGAACGAGGAATTTTACTTAGTCACGGCGAGTTAAAATTTGACGGTGACATAAACACCGCGCTTCAGCATTACAATTTAATTTAGTAGGCAAGGAATAAACATGCAATTTCTGGCACATCGGGGAGCCTGGCTTTCCCGCCATGAACAAAATACACCCCAGGCTTTACACAAGGCTCTGGTCAGCGGCTGGGGAATTGAAACTGATATTCGAGACCTGAACGGTGAATTGGTTATCAGCCATGATATGCCGCGAAACGGGGCGTTATCCGTGGCACAGTTTCTCGACGATTATATCGAAACAAAAGCAACAGGCATGCTGGCCTTAAATATCAAAGCCGACGGTTTAACCGCCACGCTCAAACAGCTTTTGGATGAAAGGGGGATAACCCGGTATTTTTGTTTCGATATGTCTGTCCCTGACTCGCTGGCTTATTTAAAACACGGAATGTCTACCGCCGCCCGCCTGAGCGAATATGAAAACGAAGGAATGTTAAGTGAAGCCGCTAAGACTTTATGGGTGGATGGTTTTTCTCACCTCAATGTAAAGAACGAACAGCTGGCCCGCTGGTTAGATAAGGGTAAACAAGTTTGTCTTGTTTCTCCTGAATTACACGGCAGAGATCCCTTCGAGCTTTGGCAACAGCTAGCCTGGCTACCGGACGAATTACGTCTCAACCAAAACCTGATGTTATGCACTGATAACCCGGCAACCGTAAGTGAGATTGTGCAATGACCCAAATTCGCGGTGTTATTTTCGATATGGACGGCGTGCTTATTGATGCCCGTGAATGGCACTATCAGGCGCTGAATAAAATTCTCGACGAATACGGTTTGCCCATTAGTCGTGAAGCCCACCTTACGGAGTTCGATGGACTGCCGACGCGCGACAAACTGAATCTGCTGACGGCCCGTCACGGGCTTCCGGCCTCGTCTCACGATCGTATAAACCAGATGAAACAGCACTATACCGTAGAGCTTATCGAACAGTTATGCAGGCCGGTTGAAGAACATCTGCTCTTACTTTCGCAGCTCAAAAAACAGGGTTACGGCCTGGCCGTAGCGTCGAACTCAATACGAAACAGCATACAGTCCATGCTGTCGAAGGCCGGACTGCTGAGCTTTCTCGATTTCTTCCTCTCAAATGAAGATGTCTCACAGGGGAAGCCCAGCCCTGAAATTTATCTCAAAGCAATACATCGTCTCGAACTGACGCCTGAAGAATGCGTGGTGGTTGAAGATAACCCGCACGGCATTGCCGCAGCACGGGCGGCAGGGGCGCACGTCCTGACGGTAAAAGATCCTTCTGAAGTCACCCGTTCACGTTTACTGAACTTTATCTCTAAATGTGAGAATAACGATCACCGCTTAATTGACAAATAGATAAACACATTAGCAATACTGTATTTCTGGATGCGACATTATGAATTTTTCGGATAATTTCGAAGAGCCACACACGCTTATTTATAGCGAAGATACTTTATCCCTTTTAGGATTTAATGCCCTGCTTAATCTGCCATCAATTCGAGCAGAGACGCCCGATGAACTGATTCATATGGTCTGTAAGCATACGAACCAAATCGTTATCGTTGTAAGCTATCCGCAGCAATTATCAGCGGTTGCCATAGCGCTGACACAGGTTCGTCTGATGTTCCCCACTATCCGACAAAATATTTTTGTTGATGAAGGAATTACATTCAGACCCTTGAAAAACACAGCGATTCAGAAATTAAAATCACCTCTGGAAGTGTTAGACGTCACCTTAAATAAAAAACGTAAAAAAAATTCTTCTCATCAATATTTACAGTCTATGAATTTTCCTGAGCTAAGAATTATGACGCACCTTTCCGAGGGTAAAACCCCCAATCAAATATCGATGATCACCGGCTATGATGTCAAAAAAGTAAGTTATTACAAACGTAGAATTTGCGATCGTTTTTCACTACAGAGTCCAGTTGAAGTTTATGCTTTTTATGCTCTACTTAAAAATACTCGCGAGGCAGTAAATCATGCCATCTAAAAATATCTATTCTTTACTTGATAAGAAAAATGAAAACCAGACGGATCGAGAAGTTATCATTTTTGCGCCAAACATCTATGGAAGAAAGGGATTAGTATCGCTGATTGAAAACCAGGAGGGAGTGAAACTCAAACCCATTATCGTTCAGGACCCTCAGGAGATCATAGCGGCCTGCAATGAAAGGACAACGCTAATCATTTACCAGCTTTTCGAAGGAGCCATGCTGACGGGCACAATACGTTGTATAGTCGAAGTGAGCGCCTATTGGCCAGATATCTTTCAGGTCGTTTCCAGCGATAAGCTGACGGGCATTTTTCAGTATATTTCGTCTATGCTAAAAAGCGTCAAGCTGTGGGAACCGATGCTACCCGTTTCTTATTTAAGCGACCTTTTGAAAAAGGCGCTGGATGCGTGTTGCCTGTTGCCAGGCCAGCAGCATAAAAATAAAACGTTTCAGTCTAATCCCAACGACGTTTTTACCGGGCGACAAAGAAATATATTTCAGCTTCAGGCTAAGGGACTGGATGTTCCGGAAATTGCCCGGCGATTACACATGCTGCCGCAAACCGTTCGCTCACACAGGTATCAGGCATTCAGACGCCTTGGAGTAGGAAACAGCGTCGATCAGCAACTGCTAAACCAAATACTTGAGGAGCTGGTGGCGTTATCGGCCATCGGTTTTTCTTCTCCGATGGAGACCGTAGCCGTTATGGAAGCCTTAACAACCGCCTCTCATAACGACTATCCGCCTTTACCTTCCATGGCTCAGGGATGACATACCCCGCTTATTCAGCCTACGGCACGCTGCCGGCAGGCTGGGTAAGCGCATTTTCTTTATACCCAGCGATCTCTTCTGCAACATGCGCCCCTGGTTTTGCAATTGAGATTTGCGGGAAGCCTCTAATCTTTACCTGTGACAGCATATTGCTCGCTGGGCTAGTATAACGGCTCGAAGAGGTTCTGATAAAAGCAGATTTAGGTGATTGATGATGAGAGTACGTGATAACTAAAGATAAAAACCAAATCACAATTCACTTTAAATTCAATGGAATAAAGAAATCATGTCGATGAATGACAATAAAAATTTAGACTCCCATACCCCAATGATGCAGCAGTATCTGCGCCTGAAAGCGCAGCATCCTGAGATCCTGCTGTTTTACCGCATGGGCGACTTTTACGAGCTTTTTTATGACGATGCGAAACGCGCGTCGCAGCTGCTCGATATCTCCCTGACCAAGCGCGGCGCTTCCGCCGGTGAGCCTATTCCGATGGCGGGCGTGCCGCATCACGCCGTGGAAAACTATCTCGCGAAGCTGGTAAACCTCGGCGAATCTGCTGCTATCTGTGAGCAGATTGGCGACCCGGCCACCAGCAAAGGCCCGGTTGAACGCAAAGTTGTGCGCATCGTCACGCCCGGCACCATCAGCGACGAAGCGCTGTTGCAGGAGCGCCAGGACAACCTGCTGGCCGCCGTCTGGCAGGACAGCAAAGGCTTCGGCTATGCGACGCTGGATATCAGCTCGGGCCGCTTCCGCCTGAGCCAGCCGGAAGACGCGGAAACCATGGCGGCGGAGCTGCAGCGCACCAATCCTGCGGAGCTGCTCTATGCGGAAGATTTTGCCGAAACGCGCCTGATTGAAGGCCGCCGTGGCCTGCGCCGCCGCCCGCTGTGGGAGTTCGAAATCGATACCGCGCGCCAGCAGCTTAACATGCAGTTTGGCACGCGGGATTTAACCGGTTTCGGCGTCGAAAACGCCCATCACGCCCTTTGCGCGGCGGGCTGCCTGCTGCAATACGTGAAGGATACCCAGCGCACGTCGCTGCCGCACATTCGTTCCGTGACCATGGACCGCCAGCAGGACAGCATCATTATGGATGCCGCCACGCGCCGCAATCTGGAGATCACCCAGAATCTGTCGGGCGGCTTCGAAAACACGCTGGCTTCGGTGCTCGACTGCACCGTCACGCCGATGGGCAGCCGTATGCTGAAACGCTGGCTGCATATGCCGGTGCGCAGCGTCGACGTATTACAAAAGCGTCAGCGCACTATCGCGGCCCTGCAGGATCGCACCGCTGAGATCCAGCCGGTACTGCGCCAGGTTGGCGATCTGGAACGTATTCTTGCCCGCCTGGCCCTGCGCACCGCGCGCCCGCGCGATCTGGCGCGCATGCGCTATGCGTTCCAGCAGCTGCCGGAACTGCGCGAAATGCTGGCGGATGTGCCAACTGACTACGTGCAAACCCTGCGCGAAAACATGGGCGAGTTCACCGAGCTGCGCGAGCTGCTGGAGCGCGCGGTTATCGACTCCCCGCCCGTGCTGGTGCGCGACGGCGGCGTTATCGCGCCGGGCTATAACGAAGAGCTGGACGAATGGCGCGCGCTGGCTGACGGCGCAACGGACTATCTTGATAAGCTCGAAATCCGCGAACGCGAGAGGCTAGGGCTGGATACGCTGAAGGTCGGCTACAACGCCGTGCACGGCTACTACATCCAGATCAGCCGCGGCCAGAGCCACCACGCGCCGATTCACTACGTTCGCCGCCAGACGCTGAAAAACGCCGAGCGCTACATTATTCCCGAGCTGAAAGAGTACGAAGACAAGGTTCTTACCTCAAAGGGCAAAGCGCTGGCGCTTGAGAAGCAGCTTTACGACCAGCTGTTCGACATGCTGCTGCCGCACCTTGAAGCGCTGCAAACCAGCGCCACCGCGCTCGCCGAGCTGGACGTGCTTACCAACCTTGCTGAACGCGCGTACACCCTGAACTATACCTGCCCAGCGCTTACCGATAGGCCGGGCATCAAGGTAGTGGGCGGGCGTCACCCGGTGGTCGAAAAGGTGCTGAGCGAGCCGTTTATCGCCAACCCGCTGAGCCTGTCGCCGCAGCGCCGGATGCTGATTATTACCGGCCCGAACATGGGCGGTAAAAGTACCTATATGCGCCAGTCGGCGCTGATCGTGCTGCTGGCCTACATCGGCAGCTTTGTTCCGGCGCAGCAGGCTGAAATCGGCCCTATCGACCGCATATTTACCCGCGTGGGCGCGGCGGACGATCTGGCGTCCGGCCGCTCAACCTTTATGGTGGAGATGACCGAAACCGCTAACATTCTGCACAACGCCACCGAACACAGCCTGGTACTGATGGACGAAATCGGCCGCGGCACGTCGACCTACGACGGCCTGTCGCTGGCGTGGGCCTGCGCCGAGAGCCTGGCTAACCGCATCAAGGCGCTGACGCTGTTTGCTACCCACTACTTCGAGCTAACGACCCTGCCGGAGAAAATGGAGGGCGTGGCGAACGTGCATCTGGACGCGCTGGAGCACGGTGACACCATCGCCTTTATGCACACGGTGCAGGACGGCGCGGCGAGCAAAAGCTATGGACTTGCGGTCGCGGCGCTGGCCGGGGTGCCAAAAGACGTTATCAAGCGCGCCCGCCAGAAGCTGCGCGAGCTGGAGACAGTGTCTAACAATACGGCGGCAACCCAGGTGGATGGAACGCAGATGTCGCTGCTGTCCGTCGCGGAAGAGACATCGCCTGCGGTAGAAGCGCTGGAGAATCTGGACCCGGATTCGCTGTCGCCGCGTCAGGCGCTGGAGTGGATTTATCGGTTGAAGAGTTTGGTTTAGTTTTGCGGTGGATGGCGCATTCGCTTATCCACCCTACTACTGCTCTTTGTAGGTCGGGTAAGCGTAGCGCCACATGACAATATGGAGGATGTCGCATTCGCTTATCCACCCTACAACGGCTCTTTGTAGGTCGGGTAAGCGTAGCGCCACCCGACAAAAAGCCATAAAAAAAGCGGTGACAAAGGTCACCGCTTTTTTGTTTGAAGAGTCGATTATTCGCGGAACAACGCTTCGATATTCAGCCCCTGAGTCTGCAGGATTTCGCGCAGACGGCGCAGGCCTTCAACCTGAATCTGACGAACACGTTCACGAGTCAGCCCGATTTCGCGGCCCACATCTTCCAGTGTTGCAGCTTCATAACCCAGCAGACCGAAACGACGTGCCAGCACTTCACGCTGCTTAGCGTTCAGTTCGAACAGCCACTTAACGATGCTTTGTTTCATATCATCGTCTTGCGTGGTGTCTTCCGGACCATTGTCTTTCTCATCCGCCAGGATATCCAACAGCGCTTTTTCAGAGTCGCCGCCCAGCGGAGTGTCTACTGAGGTGATACGTTCGTTGAGGCGCAGCATACGGCTGACATCATCAACGGGTTTATCCAGCTGCTCGGCGATCTCTTCCGCACTTGGCTCATGATCCAGCTTGTGGGAGAGTTCTCGGGCAGTACGCAGATAAACGTTCAGCTCTTTCACAATGTGAATCGGCAGGCGAATCGTACGGGTTTGGTTCATGATTGCCCGTTCGATGGTCTGACGAATCCACCATGTCGCGTACGTTGAGAAACGGAACCCACGCTCTGGGTCAAACTTCTCTACCGCACGAATCAGCCCCAGGTTACCCTCTTCAATCAGATCCAGCAGCGCCAGACCACGATTGCTATAGCGACGGGCAATCTTTACCACCAGACGCAGGTTACTTTCGATCATGCGACGGCGGGAGGCAACATCACCACGCAGAGCGCGGCGAGCAAAATAAACTTCTTCTTCGGCAGTCAATAATGGGGAATAGCCGATCTCCCCAAGATAAAGCTGAGTCGCATCCAACACACGCTGTGTGGCGCCCTGTGACAACAGCTCCTCTTCGGCAATGTCGTTATCACTGGGCTCATCTTCTACGAGAGCTTTTTCATCAAAAGCCTCAACTCCGTTCTCATCAAATTCCGCGTCTTCGGTTAACTCATTAACTTTCAGCGTATTCTGACTCATAAGGTGGCTCCTACCCGTGATCCCTGGGCAAAACACTTATGATGGAGTGCTTTGCCGGTTTATCGCTGCGGTAAATAACGCAGCGGGTTTACGGATTTCCCCTTGTAACGAATTTCAAAATGCAATCTTGTTGAACTGGTTCCGGTGCTACCCATGGTAGCTATCTTCTGCCCCGCCGTGATTTCTTGTTGTTCCCGGACCAGCATTGTATCGTTATGGGCGTAGGCACTCAGGTAATCATCATTGTGTTTTATGATGATCAGATTACCGTAACCGCGCAGTGCGTTACCGGCATATACCACGCGGCCTGAAGCGGTCGCGACGATAGCCTGTCCTTTACTGCCCGAAATATCGATCCCTTTATTGCCACCCTCAGTAGCAGAGAAGTTCTCAATAATCTTGCCATCAGTCGGCCAGCGCCAGGTTGAAATTGGCGCACTGTCGGACGTGCTGCTGGCTGTCGGTACGGTAGTTGTAGAGCTAACCACAGGTGCCGTAACAGGTGCTGTGACGGCAGTCGCAGTACCCTTATTATTCGGCAACATTTTGTTAGCACTCTGTTCACCTGAGTCTTCAGAATACGTAATTGTCGGTTTGGAAGCAACCACTGTGCTTGTGTTTTGTGCAGCTGGGTTGTTCACTCCTTGTGCAGTGGCATCCGCCGCGGTCACCGCATTTCCGCCGGTGATTGGCGTACCGGATGCGTTGCCCACTTGCAGAGTTTGCCCAACTTCGAGGCCGTACGGGGCCGCTACGTTGTTTCGCTGCGCAAGATCGCGGAAATCGTTCCCGGTAATCCAGGCAATATAGAACAGCGTATCGCCGCGTTTAACCGTATAGGTGCTGCCGCCCGCATAGCTGCCTTTCGGAATGTTCCCATACTTGCGGTTATAAACGATACGGCCATTTTGGGTTTGTACAGGTTCGGATTGGATAACCGGCTGTGTTTGCACAGGTTGCGTTTGCATCGCCTGCGCCGACGATTGCATGGTCGGCTGCGGTACCGGTTGGATCTGCGGGGTCTGTGCCGGCGCGGACATTTTCGGCGGCGGCGTGATTAACATCCCGCCGGAAGAGCTGCCGCCCGCATTGCTGTTGCCACCGACCGAGCTGATGGGTGCCTGAGTATCGTTGCTGCTACAGCCGGCGAGCCACAGGCTCACCAGCGATAACGCCGCCATACGGCGTAATGTAAAAGTCGGGCTTCCCGCGCTCATGTATCCCCCAAAAATAAATCAATAATATGCAGATGAAGTACGGCAGAAATTGCGCTGGCTACGTTACGCCACTGTTCTGATAAGAAAACAGGAAACGTCCAGGTTATGCCAGTTCGCCCTTCACTAAGGGTACAAAACGAACGGCTTCTACCGTATCAATAATGAATTCGCCGCCGTGGCGACGAACGCGTTTTAAAAACTGCCGGTCATCTCCCACAGGGAGCACCAGAATGCCGCCCTCGTCCAACTGGGCCAGCAGCGCCGTTGGGATCTCAGGCGGAGCCGCCGTAACAATGATAGCGTCAAATGGCGCACGAGCATGCCAGCCCTGCCAGCCATCGCCGTGACGGGTAGAAATATTGTGCAGATCGAGCTGCTTGAGGCGACGCCTGGCGTGCCACTGCAGCCCTTTGATACGCTCGACCGAACAGACGTGGTGCACCAGATGCGCCAGAATCGCCGTCTGGTAGCCCGAGCCGGTGCCGATTTCCAGCACTCGGGATTCCGGCGTCAGCTCGAGGAGTTCGGTCATGCGCGCAACCATATACGGCTGCGAAATGGTCTGGCCCGAGCCAATCGGCAGCGCCGTATTTTCCCAGGCCTTGTGCTCAAACGCTTCGTCGACAAATTTTTCACGCGGCACCTGCGCAATCGCATCAAGAACCTGTTCGTCCTTGATGCCCTGGGCACGAAGCTGAGTTAGAAGTGCTTCAACGCGTTTGCTGACTACCATTGCTCAGCGACTCCCGTTTTGCTTAGCCAGGAGCTGACCACGTCTTGCGCGCCGTAGGCGGTTAAATCGACGTGCAGCGGCGTTACCGATACGTAGCCTTCGTCTACTGCCGCAAAGTCGGTATCCGGACCGGCATCGAACTTATCGCCCGGCGGGCCAATCCAGTAGAGCGTGTTGCCGCGCGGATCTTCCTGCGGAATGACTTTGTCCGACGGGTGGCGGCTGCCGCAGCGCGTTACGCGAATGCCCTTGATTTCCTCAAGCGGCAGGTCGGGAACGTTGATATTGAGGATGCGCCCGGTGCGCAGCGGCTCGCGCGACAGGGCGCGCAAAATAGTGCAGGTGATAATGGCCGCGGTGTCGTAGTGCGTGTAGCCGTTTAGCGAAACCGCCAACGCGGGAAACCCTAAATGACGCCCTTCCATCGCAGCGGCGACGGTGCCGGAATAGATAACGTCGTCGCCAAGATTCGGCCCGGCGTTAATACCCGCGACCACCACGTCCGGGCGCGGGCGCATAAGCGCGTTCACGCCGAGATAAACGCAGTCCGTCGGCGTGCCCATCTGCACCGAAATATCGCCGTTGGCGAGCGTAAAGGTACGCAGCGAGGATTCAAGCGTCAGCGAGTTTGATGCGCCGCTGCGATTGCGATCCGGCGCCACGACCTGCACCTCGGCAAATTCGCGCAGCCGCTTAGCCAGCGCCTGAATGCCCGGCGCATGGATACCGTCATCGTTACTCAGCAATATTCGCATAGTCACCCGGCGTATTCATAAGTTCCCTGACCACACTGGTGGCGAAGCTGCCGGCGGGCAGCCAGAAGCTCACCTCCACCGTCACATCATCCCACCAGTTCCAACGTAATTCTTCTGGCTTAACCAGCATGGCGCGGCGAGCGGCTTCAACGCGTTCGCGCACCAGTAAAGACTGCAAATCCGTTTCTTCGGCGATGCAAAGCTGTTCGAACTCAAGGGCCGCGTTGAGCGAGCCCCACGCACCGTCGCCCGGCAGCGGCGCCGTAATTAACAGCTCGCCGCTATCTACACGTTGTTGTAATACAGAGAGTTCTTCGCCGGTCGCTACGAACCAGCTGCCGCGCCCTGCCAATTGTAGCGCATCGCCGTCAACAACTTGATTAAAGTCTGGTTTTTTCAGTCTAAGGCTAACAATTTGATTAAACAACGCGCTGCGGGCCGCAGACAAATAAAAACTGCGTTTAGTGCGATCGCGCAGCGGAGAATTGCTCTGCGCCCAGCGCCGCGCCTGGTTGAGGTTATTGCCGCCTATGCCAAAACGCTGGCTGCCAAAGTAGTTCGGCACGCCGTCTTTTAAAATCGCGTTCAGACGGGCGTCAAGCTCGGCGCGGTTGCTAACCTCACGCAGCACGAGAGTAAAATTGTTGCCTTTCAGCACGCCGAGGCGCAGCTTGCGGCGATGGCGCGCATATTCCAGCACCTCGCAGCCTTCAAGCTGAAAGGCGCTCATGTCCGGCATCTCTTTGCCCGGCAGACGCACGCAGAACCACTGTTCGGTCACCGCGTGTTTGTCCTTCTGCCCGGCAAAACTTACCTCACGGGCGTGCACTTTGAGAAACTTCGCCAGCGCGTCCGCCACAAAGCGCGTGTTACAGCCCTTTTTCAGGATACGCAGCAGCAAATGTTCGCCGTCGCCGTCCGGCCCGAAGCCGAGGTCTTCGATAACCACGAAATCTTCCGGATTGGCCTTAATCAACCCGGTACCTTCAGGCTTGCCGTGCAGCCAGGTGAGGTTATGCATATCCATCACGCGCGTGCCTTGTGCAGCAGCGCAACGGCCTCACAGGCGATGCCTTCGCCGCGCCCGGTAAAGCCGAGCTTTTCCGTGGTGGTGGCCTTAACGTTAACGTCGTCCATGTGGCAGCCAAGGTCTTCGGCGATGAAAACGCGCATCTGCGGGATGTGCGGGGCCATTTTCGGTGCCTGGGCGATAATCGTCACGTCGACGTTGCCGAGCGTATAGCCTTTGGCCTGAACGCGACGCCAGGCTTCGCGCAGCAGCTCGCGGCTGTCCGCCCCTTTGTAAGCCATGTCGGTGTCCGGGAACAGCTTGCCGATATCGCCAAGCGCCGCCGCACCAAGCAGCGCGTCGGTTAAGGCGTGCAGCGCTACATCGCCGTCAGAATGGGCCAGCAGGCCTTTTTCATACGGGATCCGCACGCCGCCAATAATAATTGGGCCTTCGCCGCCAAAGGCATGGACGTCAAAACCGTGTCCGATACGCATTATAAATTCTCCATTTGGGTTAACCGCGTGAGGTAAAACGCCGCAAGCCGCAGGTCTTCAGGTCGAGTGACTTTTATATTATCGGCACGGGCGCTAATTAATTCCGGATGGAAACCACAATATTCCAACGCTGAGGCTTCATCGGTAATGGTTGCCCCGTCGTTCAGCGCGCGCAGCAGGCAGCTACGCAGCAGTTCGAGCGGGAAAAGCTGGGGAGTCAGCGCGTGCCAGAGGTCTTCGCGCTCGACGGTGTGGGCAATCAGGGGTTTTCCAGGCTCGCCGCGCTTCATGGTGTCGCGCACCGGGGCCGCGAGAATACCGCCGACCTTGCTGGTTTGGGTGATGGCGAGCAGGTTGGCTAAATCATCCTGATGCAGGCAGGGGCGCGCGGCGTCGTGCACCAGCACCCACTTTGCACCGCCTGCGGCCTGAAGCCCGGCCAGCACGGAATCGGCGCGCTGCCCGCCGCCTGTCACCACGGTGACGAGCGGATGAGTGGCCAGCGGCAAAGAGGTAAACCAGGTATCGGTTGAGCTAATGGCGATGATGACATGGCCGACTCGCGGGTGAGCCAGCAGGCTCGCGACGGCATGTTCAAGAATGGTTTTATCGCCGATTTGCAGGTATTGCTTTGGACATTCCGTTTGCATGCGGCTGCCGATTCCGGCCGCCGGCACCACGGCAATTACGTCCGGGGAGGAGTCTGCCATGTGTTATCACTTATACTGATTTATCGGTTGTTTTGCGCGGCATTACCGGCTGCGCGCTTAGAGCCGTCTGGCACCAGGCGGTAGAATGTCTCACCCGGTTTGGTCATGCTCAATTCGTTGCGCGCGCGCTCTTCGATGGCCTCCTGGCCGCCGTTAAGATCGTCAATTTCCGCAAATAGCTGATCGTTACGCGCTTTGAGCTTGGCGTTTGTCGCCTGCTGCGCGGTCACGTCTTCATTGACGCGCGTGTAGTCATGTACGCCGTTTTTTCCGAACCACAGTGAATACTGTAGCCAGACCAACAAGGCCAGCAATAGCAGCGTTAATTTACCCATCCGGCCCCCTGAAAAACGGCACAATCATCCCACAACTTTATGTCGGACTCCACTCGGTCGCCCCGGTGAGTCGTCGAATTTGCGGCAGAATTTATCACAGTTCGCATCGACATGCGCGTTTGGGGGGTGTTTAGCTTCAATAGGGACATCATTTATCTTTGTAAATTTGCCTGATGGCGGCTCAACCCATAAGCCACATGAATAAAATACCGAACATTAGCGCGACCGTCAGCAGCGTCGCCACGCAGCTGTAATGCAGCCTTCCGCGTGCCAGAGAGTGTAGCGCAATGCCGACAATTACCGCGACGGGCATCAGCGCCAGGAAGAAAGGCCATGTGTACAGGAAGAAAAACAGGGTGTTAGGGCCGTAGACCAGGAACGGAATGCCCAACGCCAGCAGCCATGACAAAAAGCCGATGAACGCCCCTGGCAAAGACCAGGTCGTTTCTTCAGCTGACGGGCTGGGATCAGCCTGTGTGATGACAATGTTAGAGCTGTTGCGCATAGCGAATCCAGTGACCTTTACGACCCGGCGCGGTTGTGCGCCGGGTACTGTCTTTAGGATTTGATAATATCGTTACGACGCAACAGATCTAATAATTGGGCTATCAAATTTGTTACCAATTGTTCGCCGTCTAAGTGAATATCCGGCGCCACCGGCGACTCATACACAGCATCAATACCAGTAAAGTTCTTAAGCTCTCCGGCGCGGGCTTTTTTATACAGGCCCTTGGGATCGCGCGCTTCGCAAATCTCAAGCGGCGTGTCGACAAAGACTTCAATAAACCGCCCCTCTCCGACCCGCTCGCGCACCATTTGGCGTTCGGCACGATGCGGCGAGATAAACGCCGTCAGCACGACAAGACCTGCGTCCACCATCAGATTAGCGACTTCGCCCACGCGGCGGATATTCTCTTTGCGATCTCCATCGCTGAAGCCTAAATCGCTGCACAGCCCGTGGCGCACGTTGTCGCCGTCGAGCAGGTAGGTGCTGACGCCCAGCTTGTGCAGCGCCTCTTCCAGCGCCCCGGCTACGGTGGATTTACCGGAGCCGGACAGGCCGGTGAACCACAGCACCGTCGCACGGTGCTGATGGAGCTGTTCACGCTGCTGCTGCGTAACCGGATGGGGATGCCAGACGACGTTTTCGTCGTGCTCAGCCATTACTTACCTCCCAGCAGGTCGCGCGCGCCCCAGTGCGGGAAGTGGCGGCGCACCAGCGCGTTCAGCTCCAGCTCAAAGGCACCGTAGGCAGAAGGTTCCTGATACACCTCTTCCTGCGGCTCGCGCACCATACCGGCACCAACGGTCACGTTAGAGAGCCGGTCGATGAAGATAAGCCCGCCGGTCACCGGATTTTCCTGGTACTTATCCAGCACCAGCGGCTCGTCAAAGGTTAAATCCACAAGCCCAATACCGTTGAGCGGCAGGCTTTCCACCACGCGCTGGGTCAGGGAATTAATTTCGACCTGATAGTGAATGTTATCAACGCGGGCGCGGGTTTTCTTACCGGCGACTTTAATGTCGTAGCTTTGGCCCGGCACCAGCGGCTGTTCGGCCATCCACACCACGTCGACTTTTGCGGTTTGCACGGCGGGATGCTCATCGGCGGCGTCCACTAACAGGTCGCCACGGCTGATGTCGATTTCGTCTTTCAGCACCAGGGTTATCGCTTCGCCCGCAGCAGCTTGTTGCAAATCTCCATCAAACGTTACGATTCGCGCAACGCTTGACTCGACGCCGGACGGTAAAACCTTGACGCGCTGCCCGACGGAAACGGTGCCGGAGGCAAGCGTCCCCGCATAGCCGCGGAAGTCGAGGTTCGGGCGGTTCACGTACTGCACGGGGAAACGCATCGGCTGCTGCTCTACCAGCCGCTTCACTTCCACGGTTTCCAGCAGCTCAAGCAGCGTAGGCCCGGTGTACCACGGCATATTCGCACTTTGCGCCGCCACGTTATCGCCTTCCAGCGCGGAAAGCGGCACGAAGCGAATGTCCAGATCCGCAGGCAGCTGCTCGGCAAAGGTCAGGTAATCCTGTTTGATCTCCTCGAAGCGCGCTTCGCTGAAATCGACCAGATCCATTTTGTTCACCGCGACGACAAGATGCTTGATCCCCAGCAGCGTGGAGATAAAGCTGTGGCGGCGCGTCTGATCCAACACGCTTTTACGCGCGTCGATCAGCAGGATCGCCAGCTCGCAGGTGGACGCGCCGGTCGCCATATTGCGGGTGTACTGCTCGTGCCCCGGCGTGTCGGCGATAATAAATTTGCGCTTCTCGGTGGAGAAATAGCGGTAGGCCACGTCGATGGTAATGCCCTGCTCGCGCTCGGCCTGCAGGCCGTCGACCAGCAAAGCCAGATCCAGCTTTTCGCCCTGGGTGCCGTGGCGCTTGCTGTCGGTGTGCAGCGACGAAAGCTGATCTTCGTAGATCTGACGCGTGTCGTGCAGCAGGCGGCCGATCAGCGTGCTTTTGCCGTCGTCGACGCTGCCGCAGGTCAGGAAGCGTAGCAGGCTTTTATGCTGTTGGGCGTGCAGGTAGGCTTCAACGCCGCCCTGCTCGGCGATTTGTTGTGCAATTGCATTGTTCATTAGCTGCAGTTCCTCAGAAGTATCCTTGACGCTTTTTCAGTTCCATCGAACCGGCCTGGTCACGGTCGATGGCTCGTCCCTGACGCTCGCTGGTGGTGGAGACCAGCATCTCTTCGATGATTTCCGGCAGCGTTTGCGCTTCGGACTCCACCGCGCCGGTTAGCGGCCAGCAGCCGAGCGTGCGGAAGCGCACCATTTTCTGCTCGATAACTTCGCCCGGCTGCAGGTCGATGCGATCGTCGTCAACCATCAGCAGCATGCCGTCGCGCTCCAGTACCGGACGGGGTGCCGCAAGGTACAGAGGAACAATTTCGATATTTTCGAGGAAGATGTACTGCCAGATATCCAGCTCGGTCCAGTTCGAGAGCGGGAAGACGCGGATGCTCTCGCCTTTGTTAATCTGGCCGTTGTAGTTGTGCCACAGCTCGGGGCGCTGGTTTTTCGGGTCCCAGCGGTGGAAGCGGTCGCGGAAGGAATAGATGCGCTCTTTGGCGCGGGACTTTTCTTCATCACGGCGCGCCCCGCCGAATGCCGCGTCAAAACCGTGTTTGCTCAGCGCCTGCTTCAGGCCTTCCGTTTTCATGATGTCGGTATGCTTGGCGCTGCCGTGTACAAACGGGTTAATGCCCATCGCCACGCCTTCCGGGTTTTTATGCACCAGCAGTTCAAAACCGTAGTTCTTCGCCGTGCGGTCGCGGAATTCGTACATTTCGCGGAATTTCCAGCCGGTATCAACGTGCAGCAGCGGGAACGGCAGCGTGCCAGGGTAGAAGGCCTTTCGCGCCAAATGCAACATCACCGAGGAGTCTTTGCCGATCGAATACATCATTACCGGATTGGAAAATTCGGCAGCGACCTCGCGGATAATATGGATGCTTTCTGCCTCCAGCTGCCGCAAGTGAGTGAGTCGTTTTTGGTCCATAACCTTCCCTTTGAGCTGCGATTAGCACGGCGGGTCATGGCCCGACCGTTTAAATGAAATTAAAGGGACTATAAGACGCGCTGATATTTGATATGAAATTACGAATTGGAATGACTAGTTCCGTAAAGGAATAACGGCGCGGTTTTGCATATCACAAAATGTGCTTAACGGGCTGTTTATCGGGGCTTTAGGATGATTTGGAATTGTGTAACCCCGATCACAGTTTCATACTACGCGGGCAAAAATGACTAAAGAAAGGACCCCACTATGTTTTCCGCATTGCGCCGCTCCGCCGTTTGCCTGGCGCTTGGCGTAAGTTTTACGTTTTCTGCCGCGGCGGCTCCCGCCCACCTTGGCGAAACCGCTAATTTGCAAACGCGCCACATCGCTACCGTCTTTCCCGGACGCATGACCGGCAGCCCTGCCGAAATGTTAGCTGCGGATTACCTCCAGCAGCAGTTCGCGCAGTATGGCTACCAGAGCGATATTCGCCGCTTTAACACGCGCTATCCCTACACCACCAAAGACGGTCGTCAAAACTGGCACAACGTCAGCGCAAGCCAGGTGATAGCCGCCCGCGAAGGCAAGGTTCCGCAGCAGATTATTATCATGGCGCATCTCGACACCTACCTGCCCCTGAACGACAACGACGTGAACAATAACCTGGGCGGGCTGACGCTTCAGGGCGTGGACGACAACGCCTCGGGACTTGGCGTCATGCTCGAGCTGGCGCAGCGCCTGCAAAACGTGCCGACGCGCTACGGCATCAGGTTTATCGCCACCAGCGGCGAAGAAATTGGCTCGCTTGGCGCGGAAAATATCCTTAAGCGCATGAGCGAGAAAGAAAAGAAAAACACCCTGCTGGTTATCAACCTCGATAGTTTGATTACCGGCGACAGGCTCTACTTTAACAGCGGCAAAAGCACCCCTGCCGCAGTGCGCAAACTCACGCGCGACCGGGCGCTGAAGCTTGCCCATCAGTTTGGTATTCAGGCAGCGATGAATCCCGGCCTGAACGCAAAATACCCGAAAGGCACCGGCTGCTGTAACGACGGCGAGCCGTTCGATAAAGCGGGCATTCCGGTGCTGTCGGTAGAAGCCACCAACTGGTCGCTGGGCGATAAAGACGGCTACCAGCAGCGCGCGAAAAGCAAAGCCTTCCCCGATGGCGCAACCTGGCATCATGCGCTGCTCGACAACCAGCAGTATCTCGATAAATGGCTGCCGGAACGTATAGAGAAACGCAGCCACGACGTGGTGCGCATAATGCTGCCTTTGGTGAAGGAGTTGGCAAAGGCCCAATAATTCCCCTGAATGAACCTCGTTCGAGGTTCATTCTTATTTCAATATAATTAATCCTGTATTTATTACTAATAGATAATGCTTTTTGTTAGACTCCTCCGTTAATTAAAAAACAAAATCCCCCTCATATAGCTTCGCCCATAAACATTATCAGGATGAATATATGTTTAAGAACCGTTCACGGACAACCGAATGGAGTTTATTGCCTCAAAATAGAGAAGTTATCTATTCCATCCCCCCCGAAGAAATAGCTAATTTTAGTGCGGTTCCGCTGGCAAGCTTTTTCGCCCATAAAAAAGTCATCAGCGGGGAACTGGTTGATATCAGTAATAAAGGCGCGCTTCTGGAGAAAGGCAATGCTATTTGCGTATTAGTCGTGCCCGCGCAAAATATTTTCGCTACCCGGTTCGGTGCGAAGAAATCTTCACAGTCGGAAATCGATAAGCTCTATTTACAGAAAAACGCCTTTAAGGCGGCGGAGGCGATGCAAAAGCTGATGTCCGCAGAGCTGGCCTCGCCGCGGCAATCCATCAATAATAATAATATTAACGAAGTTATCTTTACCGGCCAGCCTAATTTACTGCTACGCAGCGGTATGTTCAGAACGAACCCAATCGATGCGAAGGAAATTATTTTCGCCGCCAATACCCCGCCTGCGGTAATTGCCGGGGTGAAGCGCAACAATCCTAATAACCTGGTCTATAGCACCAACAGGCAAACGCTTACCGGTGTGAGCAATACCAAGAGCTTTACCAATTGGATAAACAATCCTTCTCAGCGTTATATTTTAGATCTCTCCGAACCGCTGTTTGTTACCGACAGCGATAATGAATTCCGTGAAAGGTTTCTGCCGTTCGTGCCGGAAAAAAATATGCTTTTTCTTAAAGGGCTGGATGCAGACGACGTGACGGGCGCGCGCTATCAGCAGGCTCAGGAAAGAAAAACGGGCAACGCGCGCCGCATATTAAGCGGGTTAACCATCAACGATCATCTTACCCTCAACGCCCATGCAAATACCCAGGCGCTGGGCCGCGTTATTCACAATAAAAAACACCTGTTCCGGCGGGCCGACGAAATTGCTGACCTGCTGCACTTCCACGGCTTGCGCAATATCGGCGTGCTGCTGTTCAACGGCTGCCACTTTGGCCACGCGCTGATGTTTGAAAAGCTGCCGCGCGAGCTGGCCAGCCGCGGCATTAACTTTGGCTATATGGCGGCAGCCTATGGAAAAGTGGATGCCTTACGCGGCGAAATCATGGGCCAGCCGCCCGGCGGCGGGAAAGACGCGAAGGAAATTATTCTGCCCTTCTCAAGAGCCTTCAACGTCGTCAAAGGGAACGTCAGCGTGGGGTATAGCGACTTTACCTACCACGCCTACCGGTCGTGACGATGAAAGACCGCCCCGCTTTCAGAGGGGCGTTTTGTTTACTCGTGCAGCCCGCACTCGCGCTTAAGCCCAAAGAATCGCGTTTCTTCTTCGGCCATGCCCGGCTCCCATTTGCGGGTGGTGTGGGTATCGCCAACTGACAGATAGCCCTCATCCCACAGCGGGTGGTACTTCAGCCCGTGTTCCGTCAGATACTGGTAAACCGTGCGGTTGTCCCAGTCGATAATCGGCAGGATCTTGAACACGCCGCGCTGAATCGCCAGCACCGGCAGGTTGGCCCGGCTGCCGGACTGCTCGCGCCTTAGGCCTGCAAACCAGGTCTGGCCGTTCAGCTCTCGGAGCGCGCGGTTCATCGGCTCAACTTTGTTGATTTCGTTGTATTTCTCAATGCCTTCGACGCCCTGCTCCCACAGCTTGCCGTAGCGCGCTTCCTGCCAGGCCGCGCTCTCTTTGGCGCTGAAAACCTTGAGGTTAAGCTTCAGCTTATCCGTCAGCTCGTCGATAAACCGATAGGTTTCCGGGAACAGGTAGCCGGTATCGGTCAGGATCACCGGGATGTCCGGATATTGCCGCGTCACCAGGTGCAGGCTCACCGCCGCCTGAATCCCAAAGCTTGAAGAGAGCACAAACTCGCCGGGCAGGTTTTCCAGCGCCCAGGCCACGCGCTGCTCGGCGCTGAGTTTTTCGAGCTGGGCGTTAACCTCGGCCAGCGCCATTACGCGTTCGACCTTCGGTAGCTCGTTGAGTGCTTTTAGATCGAGTACGGACATACGTGCCTCGCTTGTTGGTGAACAGGTGGTGGATGGCGCTAACGCTTATCCACCCTACAGGTTCGTCGTAGGGCGGGTAAGCAAAACGCCACCCGCCGTTAAGCCGTTAATCCCACAGATCCCGCGCCGGGTCGAGCACCGGGCGGATAATCCCGGCGCGAATGGTGAAATCGCCGAAGCCTTCGTCCGCTTCGCGCTCTTTCGACCAGCGCCCGACCAGCTCATCAATCGAGGCGAGAATTTCCGGCTCGGTGATGTTTTCACGGTACATGCGCGGAATGCGCGTGCCGATGCGGTTGCCGCCGATGTGCAGGTTGTAGCGCCCCGGCGCTTTACCCACCAGGCCAATTTCCGCCAGCATCGCGCGGCCGCAGCCGTTCGGACAGCCCGTTACGCGCGTCACGATGTGCTCGTCCGGCACGTTGTGTTTTTCCAACACCTCTTCCACTTTGGTGACGAACTGCGGCAGGAAGCGCTCGGCTTCGGCCATCGCCAGCGGGCAGGTCGGAAACGCCACGCAGGCCATGGAATTTTCACGCTGCGGTTTTACCGCGTGCATCAGCCCGTGGTCGCGGGCAAGCTTCTCGATTTTTGCCTTTTCAGCTTCCGGCACGCCCGCCACGATCAGGTTCTGGTTGGCGGTGAGGCGGAAGTCACCCTTATGGATCTTAGCAATTTCAAGCAGCCCGGTTTTCAGCGGGCGCCCCGGATAGTCGAGGATACGGCCATTTTCGATAAACAGCGTCAGGTGCCATTTGTCGTCGATACCCTTGACCCAGCCGATGCGGTCGCCGCGACCGGTAAATTCATACGGGCGAATCGGCTCGAATTTAATCCCCGCGCGACGCTCAACTTCCGCCTTAAAGACGTCCACGCCCACGCGCTCAAGGGTATATTTGGTTTTGGCGTTTTTACGGTCGGTACGGTTGCCCCAGTCGCGCTGCGTGGTGACCACGGCTTCCGCTACTGCCAGCGTGTGCTCAAGCGGGATATAGCCGAATTCGCTGGCGGTACGCGCGTAGGTCGCCTTGTTGCCATGCTCGATAGACAGGCCGCCGCCCACCAGCAGGTTGAAGCCCACCAGCTTGCCGTCTTTGGCGATGGCGATGAAGTTCATGTCGTTGGCGTGCAGATCGACGTCGTTCTGCGGCGGAACAACCACCGTGGTTTTAAACTTACGCGGCAGGTAGGTTGCGCCCAGAATCGGCTCTTCGTCGGTGGTGGCGACCTTTTCCTGATCCCACCAGATTTCTGCATAAGCGCGGGTGCGCGGCAGCAGGTGCTCGGAGAGCTTTTTCGCCCACTCGTAGGCTTCCTGATGCAGCTCGGACTCCACCGGGTTGGAAGTGCAAAGCACGTTACGGTTAACGTCGTTGGCGGTTGCCAGTGCGTCAAGCCCCACTTCGTGCAGCATCTCGTGCGCCGGTTTGACGTTCTTTTTCAGAATGCCGTGAAACTGGAAGGTCTGGCGGTTGGTCAGGCGGATGCTGCCATAGATGGTTTTGTCTTCGGCAAATTTATCAATCGCCTGCCACTGCTGGGTGGTGATGATGCCCCCCGGCAGGCGGCAGCGCAGCATCATGGCGTGGCGCGGCTCCAGCTTCTGCTCGGCGCGCTCGGCGCGGATATCACGGTCGTCCTGCTGATACATACCGTGGAAACGGATGAGCAGGAAGTTGTCGCCGTTGAAACCACCGGTCAGCCCGTCGCTTAGGTCTTCTTTGATGGTGCCGCGCAGGAAGTTACTGTCGCGCTTGAGGCGCTCGGCGTCGACCAGTTTGCCTTCGACCACCAGTGGGCCTGGATGTTTTTCGCTCATTAGTAGACATCTCGCTGATAACGGCGCTCGACGCGCAGCTCACTTAAAAATTCATCTGCCGTTTCGGTATCCATGCCACCGAACTCGGCCACCACTTCCAGTAATGCAAGCTCAACGTCTTTAGCCATGCGATTGGCATCGCCGCAGACATAAATGTGGGCGCCGTCTTTGATCCAGCTCCACAGCTCCGCGCCTTTTTCGCGCAGTTTATCTTGTACGTATATTTTATGGTCCTGGTCGCGGGACCAGGCGAGGTCGATATTCGTCAGCAGGCCGTCTTTGACGTAGCGCTGCCACTCCACCTGATACAGGAAGTCGTCGGTAAAGTGCGGGTTGCCGAAGAACAGCCAGTTTTTGCCGGTTGCGCCGTCGTTTTCACGCTGCTGCATAAAGGCGCGGAACGGCGCGATGCCTGTGCCTGGGCCAATCATAATTACCGGGGTGTCCGGGTTGGCCGGCAGGCGGAAGTTGTCGTTGTGCTCGATAAACACGCGCACTTCGCCATCTTCTTCTAAACGATCGGCGAGGAACCCCGAAGCGCCGCCGGTGCGGGCGCGGCCTTCAATTTCGTAGCGCACAACGCCCACGGTGATATGCACTTCGCTTTCAGCCTCCGCCTGCGAAGAGGCGATGGAGTACAGGCGCGGCGTCAGCGGGCGCAGCAGGTCAATCAGCTGCTCAGCGGTAAGCTCCGCCGGGGCATAACGCACCATGTCGACAATTGGCGTGCTCTGGGCGTAGTGCTGTAATTTGGTTTTGTCGCCCACCAGGTCCAGCAGCGCGGCGTTGCGCGTCAGCTGGGCGTACTTCTCGACGATGTTGGCGGTGTTGATGGTCAGCTCGAAGTGCCACTCCAGCGCTTCGGCAAGCGAAAGCGTTTTGCCATCGACCGTGACGGACTCATCGCCTTTCAGCCACAGCAGCTCGACCAGCTCTTTCACCAGCGCGGGATCGTTTTGATACCAGACGCCAAGCGCATCGCCCGGCTGGTAGCGCAGGCCGGAATCGCCGAGATCGATTTCAAAATGGCGCACGTCTTTTTCGGAATCACGCCCGGTGATTTTCTGGTTCACCGCGAGCGTCGCCGCCAGCGGCGCTTCTTTGCTGTACGGGCTGGTGAAGACTTCGTTGACCACGCCGGTTGCGGTGACGGCAGCCTGAGCCGGGGTTTCAGCCGGTACGCGGGATTTCAGGATCTCGACGATTTTGCCGCGCCATTCCTGCGCGGCGGCCTGGAATTCCACGTCTGAATCTACGCGGTCGAGCAGGCGAACGCCGCCAAGTTCGGCGAGCTTGCTGTCGAAGTCTTTGCCGGACTGGCAGAAGAATTCGTAGGAGGTGTCACCGAGGCTAAACACGGCAAACGCGGTGTCGTTAAGCTTTGGCGCTTTTTTCGAGAACAGGAACTTGTGCAGTGCGACGGCTTCTTCCGGCGGCTCGCCTTCACCCTGGGTTGACGTCACGACAATCAGCAGCTTTTCTTGAGCGATTTGTTTGAACTTATAGTCGCCCGCGTTGACCAGATTGACGTTCAGCTTTGCCGCCAGCAGGTCGTCGCGTAGCTGTTCGCTCACACGGCGCGCGTTGCCGGTCTGCGATGCGGAAATCAGCGTGATAGCGGGCGCTTCGGCAACGGGTGCCGGAGCGGCGGCAACCGCACCAGGCTGTTGGTTGAGCATTCCCCAGAAATAGCCGGATAGCCAAGCCAGTTGGGTCTGCGAAAAGTCAGTGGTCGCCGCCTGGAGGCGTGCCAGCTGCTCCGGGGTCAGCGGCAGCAAAGCGGTCGGTGGGGCCTGAGTTGTCATGCTTGATTGGGTTCCAGTAGCAAAAGGTCCGTCATTAAAATCGAACGAATAAACGGGAATAACCTAAGGTTAACGAGGCTGATAGTAACAATTAAAGAAGGGATGGAAATAACAAATAACCAAAATGACTAACCGCTTTTACGGGTAAGACATAGCATTTAAAGCGATTAATTAACCATTTGAAATATATAAATTTAAATAACAAAACCTGGCCTACTAGCTGCAATAAGCCCGCATGCTAGTTTTAGTTAATGCGCAAAATAGTGGTTTCCGGTACTATGCGGCGGTTTTTCGCTCGACTCCCCAGCACTAACTGAGACTGCAATAATGACCACCACCCTGTTTAAAGATTTTACCTTCGAAGCCGCTCACCGCCTGCCGCACGTGCCGGAAGGTCATAAGTGCGGTCGCCTGCACGGCCACTCGTTTATGGTGCGCCTGGAAATCACCGGCGAGGTCGATCCCCATACGGGCTGGATTATGGATTTCTCCGAGCTGAAGGCGGCGTTTAAACCCACCTACGACAGGCTGGATCACTATTATCTGAACGATATCCCAGGCCTTGAAAACCCGACCAGCGAAGTGCTGGCAAAGTGGATTTGGGATGAGATGAAGCCGCTGGTGCCGCTGCTGAGTGCGGTCATGGTGAAAGAAACCTGTACTGCGGGCTGTGTGTATAAGGGTTAACCTTTTGTTCGGTAGCGACTTTCGCATTAACCGACCGACACGCGAAAAGAAAGGCACCCTCGGGTGCCTTTTTGCTATGCGATATTCAAATACTTATGCGTTTGCATCGAAAGCCGCCAGTTGCGGGCGATACAGGTTTCAATGCACAGGCGGGTCGCATCTTCTTTCTGGCTGATGGGCTGTAGCGCGATAATGCGGTTTTTGTCGTCATTAAGCGTCGCCAGCAGTTCGTCCAGCGCTTCAATATCACGCATGCGCCCGACCGGGTGCTTGATTTCATCTGCTCTTTCCAGCGCCTGCGACAGCACGTCGTAGCCGCCGCGCATGTTCACCTTTGGCGAAACCGTCACCCAGGTTGATGCCGTGCAGCGCACTTCATGCGTGCCGCTGGTTTCAATCTGGCAGCTATAGCCGTGGTGTTCAAGGAGCGAGGTCAGCGGGTGGAGGTCGTGAATGCACGGCTCGCCGCCGGTAATCACCACGTGGCGGGCGGTATAGCCCTGGCGTTGCATCACGGCCAGCAAATCTTCCGGGCTTGCCGCGCCCCATTTGTCGCTTTCTTTGGTTTTGGCGAGAATGCTGAACAGAGATACTTCACGATCCGCGAGTTTATCCCAGGTGTGTTTGGTATCGCACCACGCGCAGCCCACCGGGCAGCCCTGCAGGCGGATAAATATGGCGGGCACACCAGTAAAATAGCCCTCCCCTTGCAGGGTCTGGAACATCTCGTTAATCGGGTACTGCATAATCATCTCAGTCATAGTCGCAAAAGGTAATTATCGCAGAACTTACGCCTGAGATCATGCTTAAAGGGGTGGCCGACTCGACAGGGGGAACAATCGGGCCGGCCACGGCTATGGCTACAGCGGCGCAGCCATAGCGTTTACGAAGCGGCGGGTAATCTGCTGCGGGCGCGTTATCGCCCCGCCGACCACCACCGCATGAGCGCCAAGCTCAAGACAATATGCCGCCATTTCAGGCGTTTCCACGTTGCCTTCCGCAATCACCGGCACGTTCACCGCCGCCAGCACGTCGCGCAGGAACCGGCAGCCGTTATGCGCAAGGATTTGTCCCTGGGTTTCCGCCGTGTAGCCGTGCAGCGTCGTGCCAACGCAGTCAAAACCGATTTCTGCGGCATAGCGCGCCTCTTCTACCGTCGCAATATCCGCCATCAGCAGCAGCTCCGGGTAGCGAGCGCGCACGGCGTCAACCAGCTCGCGCAGGTCAAGCTCGCCCGGACGAACGTGGCTCGTGGCGTCCATCGCTATCATCGCCGGGCTAACGGCCATCAGCTCGTCCACCTCTTTGAGCGTCGGCGTGATGTACACGTCGCTGCCCGGATAGTCGCGTTTGATAATGGCGATAACCGGCAAATCTACGAGTTCCATAATCGTTTTAACGTCGATGAGGCTGTTTGCACGAATTGCCGACGCCCCACCCTGGGCGGCGGCCAGCGCCATACGCGACATAATGTACGGGCTGTGCAGCGGTTCGTTATCCAACGCCTGGCAGGAGACGATAAGCTTCCCCTGAATCTGCGACAACATGGAAGTTTTCATGGGACGAGTATCTCCTCTACTTCGTTTTTAATGATGGTGACGTGCGGGCCGTAAATGACCTGGACGCCGTTCCCACGGCGGATGACCGCACGCGCGCCGGTTTCTTTCAGCAGGGCTTCGTCGATGAGCGCCCCGTCATGCAGCGTGACGCGCAGCCTGGTGGCGCAGCAGTCCAGCTCAACGATATTTTCTTTGCCGCCAAGCGCGGCGATGACCTGCGCGGGGCGCTCGCCCGCCGCCATCTGCTCGCTTTGCACCGTGACGTCTTCCCGCCCCGGCGTTTTAAAGTTGAAGCGCGTGATAACGAAGCGGAAGGTGAAGTAATAGAGGAAGAACCACGGAATCCCCACCAGCGGCACGAACAGCCAGTTGGTTTTCGCCTCGCCCTGCAGCACGCCGAACAGAATGAAATCGATAAAGCCGCCGGAGAAAGTCTGCCCGATAGTGATGTGCAGCATGTGCGCCAGCATAAAGGCCAGCCCGTCGAACACCGCGTGGATGACGTACAGCACCGGCGCGATAAACAGGAACGAGAATTCAATCGGCTCGGTGATGCCGGTCAGGAACGAGGTCAGCGCCGCAGAAATCAGCAGGCCCGCCACGCGTTTACGGTTCTCCGGCTTGGCCGTGTGATACATGGCAAGGCAGGCACCAATCAGGCCAAACATCATGGTAATGAAGCGCCCGGACATAAACCGCGAGGTGCCAACGTAGAACTGCTGGGTATTCGGATCGGCAAGCTGGGCAAAGAAAATGCGCTGCGTGCCTTCGACGAGCTGGCCGTTAATCATTTCCGTGCCGCCGAGCGCCGTGGTCCAGAACGGTAAATAGAAAATATGGTGCAGGCCAAACGGGCCAAGCATGCGCAGCACAAAGCCGTAGATAAAGGTGCCGAAATAGCCGGTGGCGTCTACCAGCCCGCCCATGCCGAAAATCAGCTTCTGGAAATGCGGCCAGACGACGGTCATCACCGCGCCGACCACAATCGCCGCCATCGAACTGACAATTGGCACGAAGCGCGAGCCGCCGAAAAAGCCCAGGAACTGCGGCAGCGCGATTTTGTTGTAACGGTTATGCAGCAGCGACGTGACCAGGCCGATGACGACCCCGCCGAACACCCCGGTTTCGAGCGTTTGCGTGCCCAGTGCCATGCCCTGGCCAACCGCGCCGGGGTTAGCCGCCGCAAGCTTGCCGCTTAAAGTCAGCAGCGCGTTGATGGTGGCGTTCATCACCAGATAGGCGAGCAGCGAGGCAAGCCCCGCGGTGCCCTTATCGCCTTTCGCCAGCCCAACCGCCACGCCCACGGCAAACAGCACAGCCAGGTTTGCAAAAACGATCGACCCGGCGCTGGCCATAATCGTGAAAATGCCCTGCAGCCAGGCGACGTCCAGAAACGGATAGGCCGCGATGGTATTGGGATTGGACAATGCGCCGCCGATGCCCAGCAGCAGGCCCGCCGCGGGCAGCACCGCCACCGGCAGCATAAAAGATTTTCCAAACCGCTGGGCCTTTTCGAACCAGCCCCCTGATGACGCTCCGCTAAACATTGACATAAATTTTCTCCCCGCCATTTTATTGTGATGAAAATTTTTACCACAATAAAGATATATCACTGAAAATTTACATCATCACTTCGATCGCGATCACAATTAATCGAATCTGCTGGCGCAGCGTAGGGGCTTTCCGCCACACTAGGCGCAGTTTTGAATGAGCAAGCGGGAAGTTCGATGACGGATAACGAAAATATTTTGCTGCACCTGCGCCAGGGGCTGCCGGGCTATAGCCCTACGCTGCAAAAGCTGGGGGATTTCATCCTGACCGAGCCGCAGAAGGTGCTTTACCTGACGATCACCGAGCTGGCGCGGGAAAGCGAAACCAGCGAGGCAAGCGTCACCCGCTTGTGCCGCCATTTAGGCTGTAAGGGCTATACCGAATTCAAAATGGCGCTGGCGCTGGATATTCAGCAAAGCCAGCCTGCTGCGGTAGCCAGCGAAGACAGCATCGACGAGCTGGTGGAAGAATCGGTGCAGGCGCTGCGGGATACCGGCAAGCTTATCAATCGTGAGGTGCTCCAGCAGGCCGGACTTGCGCTGCACGAGGCAACGTCCGTGCAGATTTATGGCGTTGCCGCGAGCGCGATTATGGGCGATTACCTGCACTACAAGCTGCTGCGCCTCGGCAAATCGGCGCAGCTGTTTAGCGATATGCACCGCGCGGCGATGAACGCGGCGACGCTCGGCGAGCGCGATCTGGTGGTGGCGATCTCAAGTTCCGGCTCGACCAAAGATCTGCTGCACGTGGTGAAGCTTGCGAAGAAGCGTAACGCGCGCGTCCTGCTGCTGAGCAATACGCTGCGCAGCCCGCTGGCCGATCTTGCCGATCTGCTGCTGGTGGCCGCCAAGCCGGAAGGCCCGCTTAGCGCGGGTTCGCTGAATGCCAAAGTGGGCGCCATGCTGCTGGTTGAAGTGCTGGTTGGCGAACTTATCACCCGTGATAGCCGCTATGCATCCGCAAGCCAGCAGACCGCCAGCGCCACGCTGCCGCTGCTGATCTAGCTTTCCCGCCCATCAGGTCACATTCTGAAGTGCAATAACCTAGATTTTCATAAGGTTATTGTGCTTCCTGTCTCACCGTTTCCCCCTCGTCCACTTCTTTGCCCCGCGCCTTGATCGCCATCATAACCTTCCGTCTGAGGCACTTTTAGCATCGCCCTGCTACTCCCTCAATGACATAAGGAAATGATATATGGAAGGTTCTGTTCAAACAGATAATCCGCGAGTTGGGCCTGGCGCGTACTTTGCGCTGCTGTTCGCAATGGTGTTTTTTTCCGGACTGCTGGGCGGTAAAGAGTGGTGGGGCGTTTTTGACTTCACCACGCTCAACGGTGCCTTCGGCAAAGTGGTGACGGGCGTTAGCTATCAGGGAGAAACGGTAGACGTGGCGAAAAGCGCCTTTCGCGGCAAGGGCGGCCACGGCGCAATGGACGGCTTTCTGTTTGCCTTTGGGCTGATCCCGGCGGTGATGTTTGCGCTGGGAATGATCAACGTGTTGGAACATTACGGCGCGCTGCACGCCGCCCGTAAGCTGCTTACCCCCCTGCTTCGCCCGCTGCTTGGCATTCCAGGCGCTACCGGCCTTGCGCTGATCGGCAGCCTACAAAGTACCGACGTTGGCGCTTCGCTGACCCGCGTGCTGGCCGATGAAGGCCAGATCACTGAAAAAGAGAAAACCGTGTTCACCATGTTCCAGTTTTCTGCCGGGGCGATGATCACCAACTTTTTCTCCTCCGGCGCGGTGCTGTTTACCCTGCTGGCGCTGGACGGCACCCACGCGGTGCCCGCATCCATCGGCCTGTGCGTGGCCGTGATGTTTGTCATGAAGATCGTTGGAGCAAACCTGATGCGTCTGATTCTGAATCTCACCCAGCACAAGCCAGGCGCGGAGGTGGAGCATGGCTGAGAACACCAAACCGATGATCACCGACGTCTTTGTCGCCGGAGCGCGCAAGGGCTGGAATATCGCCACCACCAGCACCCTGCCTAACGTCCTGATGGCGTTCATTATTATTTATGCGCTTGAGCTGACCGGCGCGCTGGGCGGCATGGCGTGGCTGTTCGGGCCGGTGATGAAGCTCTTTGGCCTGCCCGGCGAGGCCGCTGCGGTATTGATTGGCGGCTGGATGTCGATGGGCGGCGGCGTGGGCGTTGCCATCAGCCTGTTTGAGAAAGGGATTCTGAGCGGCACCCACCTCGCCATTCTGGCCCCGGCGATTTATCTGATGGGTTCGCAGGTGCAGTACGCCGGGCGCATCCTCGGCGTGGTCGGCATCCCAGCAAAACGTATACCGCTAATGATTGCCCTTTCGGTGCTGAACGCGTTCGGTGCCATGTTAATTATGCGACTGATGATTTTGGAGTAACCCATGGAACTGAAACAGTATCTCCACGAGCTGAAAAAGGTAGTCAATATCGACTGCGGCACCGCAACGCTCGACGGCGTGGCGGAGGTGAGCCGCATTTTCCAGCAGTGGTATCAGGCCGAAAACTGGCACTGCGAGCAGGTACCTCTGGGCGATAAGGTCGGGCCAGGCCTGTTCGCGACCAACAAGCCGCAGTCCGCACACTACGACGTGCTGCTCGTCGGACACATGGATACCGTGTTCCCGCCGGGCACCGTGGCGGAACGTCCGTTTAGCATCGAAGGCAACCGCGCGTACGGCCCCGGCGTTTCGGATATGAAAAGCGGGCTGCTTAACATTCTTTGGGCGATGCGCGACCTTGAGAAAGCGGATCTGGCGCGCCTGTCGATTGCCGTTGCCATGAACCCAGACGAAGAAACCGGCTCGGTGCACTCCCACCAGTGGATTGGCGAGCTGGCAAAACGCAGCCGCTGCGTGCTGGTAGCGGAAGCCGCAAGGGCCGACGGTTCGCTGGTTAAAGCCCGCAAGGGCATGTCGCGCTATCGCCTGGCATTTAAAGGCGTGGCGGCGCACGCGGGCAACGATCCGGACAAAGGCCGCTCGGCGATAAATGCGCTGGCCCATGCGGTGCTGGCGATAAGCGAGCTGAGCGACAGCGCCAAAGGCACGACGATCAACACCGGCGTTATTTCCGGCGGCGTGGTCGCGAATATCGTCCCGGATCACGCTGAAATGATCGTCGACGTGCGCTTCCAGGATAACGACGAATATCTGCGGGTGAACGACGCCGTGCAGGCTTTTGCCCGGCGGGAATTTGAGCGCGATGTGAAAACGCTGGTCGAGCAGCAGGCGCAGACGCCGGCCATGTCACCGAGCGCCGATACCGAAGCCCTGATGCAAATCGTTGAACGGGCGGGTGATGCCGAAGGCGTGGAAATTCGCTGGCAGGCGGTCGGCGGCGGTTCCGACGCCAACCACACCGCAGCGCTTGGCGTGCCATCTCTGGACGGGTTCGGCCCGATAGGCGCGGGCTTCCACAGCCCGTCTGAATACCTTGAGCTGGACAGCATTGAACCGCGCGTGCGCCTGCTCAGGCGAGTGATTCAGTCGCTGTAAAGCAAATGGCCGGGTTAGCCCGGCCATTTTTTGAAGCGTTACTTCTTCGTTCTGAAATCAATCACCATGCGGCCTTTGATTTTGCCGCTCTCCATTTCCTGGAAGATGGCGTTGATATCCTCCAGCGGGCGCATCGTCACTTTTGGCGTAACTTTGCCTTCGGCGGCAAACTGGAAGGCTTCAGCCAGATCCTGACGCGTGCCGACCAGCGAACCGACGACTTCAATGCCGTCCAGCACCAGGCGCGGGATATTCAGGCTCATGGATTCAGATGGCAGACCGACGGCGACAATACGAGCGCCAGCGCGAACGGCGTCAACGGCGGAGTTGAACGCGGCTTTCGCCACCGCCGTGACGACTGCGGCATGCGCGCCACCGGTTTTTTCCTGGATGATTTTTGCGGCGTCTTCATTGCGCGAGTTAATCACCAGATCCGCCCCGCTCTCTTTGGCGAAGTCGAGCTGCGCGTCGTTGACGTCGATAGCGATGACTTTGGCGTTGAAGACGTTTTTCGCGTACTGCAGGGCAAGGTTGCCGAGGCCGCCCAGGCCATAGATAGCAATCCACTGGCCCGGTTTGATATTGGAAACTTTCACAGCTTTATAGGTCGTTACGCCCGCGCAGGTGACGCTGCTGGCGGCGGCGGACTCAAGGCCGTCGGGGACTTTTACCGCATAGTCGGCAACCACAATGCACTCTTCCGCCATGCCGCCGTCCACGGTGTAACCCGCGTTGGTGACGCTGCGGCACAGGGTTTCATTGCCGCTGTTGCAGTATTCGCAGTGGCCGCAGCCGCGGAAGAACCAGGCAACGCTTGCGCGGTCGCCCACTTTCAGCGAGGTCACGCCCGGCCCAATCGATTTCACAATACCGATGCCTTCGTGCCCAAGCGTAGTCCCTGTCACATCACCAAAATCGCCATTTTTGACGTGCAAATCGGTGTGGCAAACACCGCAACATTCCATCGCCAGTAACGCTTCACCGTGCTTCAGCTCGCGCATAGGTTTATCAATAATTTCAACGGAATGGTCTTTGCTAACTACAGCTGCTCTCATGGCGGTCTCCTGACCTGTGGTTAATATCCTTCAAAGCCTGGTCGAGACAGGAGATGAGCGCAAATTTTTAGGCGGGATTAAGCACTTACGGGGAAAAGCGGTTAATAATCAGACATAAAAAAACCCGCCGAAGCGGGTTTTTCTCAGAATCTAAAGCGACAGTAACGAATTACTGACCTTTAACTTCTTTCAGACCGTTGAACGGTGCTGCATCACCCAGCGCTTCTTCGATACGAATCAGCTGGTTGTATTTAGCAACACGGTCAGAACGGCTCATAGAACCAGTTTTGATCTGGCCTGCAGCGGTACCAACAGCCAGGTCGGCAATGGTAGCATCTTCAGTTTCGCCAGAACGGTGAGAGATAACCGCAGTGTAGCCAGCGTCTTTCGCCATTTTGATCGCAGCCAGAGTTTCGGTCAGGGAACCGATCTGGTTGAATTTGATCAGGATGGAGTTAGCGATGCCTTTCTCGATACCTTCTTTCAGGATCTTGGTGTTGGTTACGAACAGGTCATCACCAACCAGCTGCAGTTTGTCGCCCAGAACTTCGGTCTGGTATTTGAAGCCAGCCCAGTCAGACTCGTCCAGACCGTCTTCGATAGAAACGATTGGGTACTGTTTGGTCAGGTCTTCCAGGAAGTGGGTGAATTCTTCAGAGGTGAAAGCTTTGTTGCCTTCGCCAGCCAGAACGTATTTACCGTCTTTGTAGAATTCGGAAGCTGCACAGTCCATAGCCAGAGTAACGTCTTTACCCAGCTCGTAGCCTGCTGCTTTAACCGCTTCAGCGATAACAGCCAGTGCTTCTGCGTTAGAACCCAGGTTAGGCGCGTAGCCACCTTCGTCACCAACTGCAGTGCTCATGCCTTTAGATTTCAGAACTTTAGCCAGGTTGTGGAACACTTCAGAACCGATACGAACCGCTTCTTTCAGAGTTTTAGCGCCAACAGGCTGGATCATGAACTCCTGGATGTCGACGTTGTTGTCGGCATGCTCGCCACCGTTGATGATGTTCATCATAGGCAGTGGCATGGAGTATTTGCCCGGAGTACCGTTCAGTTCAGCGATGTGTGCGTACAGCGGCAGGCCTTTAGAGGCAGCAGCAGCTTTAGCAGCAGCAAGAGAAACGGCCAGGATGGCGTTCGCACCGAAGTTAGATTTGTTTTCAGTGCCATCGAGATCGATCATGATCTTGTCGATGTTAGCCTGGTCTTTCGCATCTTTACCCATAACCGCCTGAGCGATTGGGCCGTTTACAGCGGCAACGGCTTTAGTTACGCCTTTACCCATGAAACGAGATTTGTCGCCATCGCGCAGTTCCAGCGCTTCGCGGGAACCAGTAGAAGCACCTGATGGTGCCGCAGCCATACCTACGAAACCGCCTTCCAGATGAACTTCGGCTTCAACAGTCGGGTTACCACGGGAGTCGATGATTTCACGACCGATGACTTTAACGATTTTGGACATTAGGTTTTCCTCAGTACAAGTTAAACTAAAACTCCAGACAAACAACGCGCGAAATGTCGCGCGTTGCCGTTCTAACTCTGCTTACTTCGCCTGACGCTTCTGGTATTCACCGGCAGCTTTCACAAAGCCTGCAAACAGCGGATGCCCATCACGCGGGGTGGAAGTAAATTCCGGGTGGAACTGGCAGGCAACAAACCAAGGGTGATTAGGCACCTCGATGATTTCTACCAGTTGATCATCACCGGAGCGGCCTGCAACTTTCAGACCCGCTGCTTCAATCGGCTTCAACAACATGTTGTTGACTTCATAGCGGTGACGATGACGTTCCACGATAGTCGGCTCACCGTACATCTGGCGTACCAGAGTACCGTCGGTCAGCTGACACTGCTGGCCACCAAGGCGCATGGTGCCGCCCAGATCGCTCTTTTCGGTACGTACTTCAACGTTACCTTCTTCGTCACGCCACTCGGTGATTAAGGCGACCACCGGGTATTTACAGTCTGGCACAAATTCCGTGGAGTTGGCGTTTGCCATCCCTGCAACGTTACGCGCGAATTCGATCAGCGCAACCTGCATACCCAGGCAGATACCCAGATAAGGAATATTGTTTTCACGGGCATAGCGCGCGGTGGCAATTTTACCTTCCACGCCGCGATAGCCGAAACCGCCAGGGATAAGGATAGCATCCAGACCTTTAAGCAGCTCTTCGCCGCGCGTTTCAACATCCTGCGAATCGATAAGCTTGATGTTAACGGTCAGACGGTTTTTCAGGCCACCGTGCTTCAGCGCTTCAATCACAGATTTGTAGGCGTCCGGCAGTTCAATGTACTTGCCGACCATACCAATCGTGACTTCGCCCGTAGGATTCGCTTCTTCGTAGATAACCTGTTCCCATTCGCCCAGGTTAGCTTCCGGCACGTTCAAGCTGAATCGTTTACAAATATAATCGTCCAGCCCCTGAGATTTCAACAGGCCTGGAATTTTATAGATGGAATCGACGTCTTTCAGAGAAATAACCGCTTTCTCCGGAACGTTACAGAACAATGCAATTTTCGCACGTTCGTTCGCCGGGACGACGCGGTCAGAGCGGCAAATCAGCACATCTGGCTGAATACCAATGGAAAGTAATTCTTTTACGGAGTGCTGCGTCGGTTTTGTTTTCACTTCACCGGCGGCGGCCATGTACGGCACCAGAGTCAGGTGCATATACAGCGTGTGCTCGCGGCCCACTTCAACGGCCATCTGGCGAATGGCTTCAAGGAATGGCAGGGATTCGATATCACCCACCGTACCGCCAATTTCAACCAGCACAACATCGTAGCCTTCGCCACCTTCAAGAATGCGTTCTTTGATAGCGTTGGTGATGTGTGGGATAACCTGTACGGTTGCACCCAGATAGTCGCCGCGACGTTCTTTGCGCAGGACTTCGGAGTAGATACGACCCGTAGTGAAGTTGTTACGACGCGTCATTTTGTTACGAATGAAACGCTCGTAGTGACCCAAATCCAAATCGGTTTCAGCGCCGTCTTCGGTAACGAACACTTCCCCATGTTGAATAGGGCTCATGGTACCCGGATCGACGTTGATGTACGGATCGAGTTTCATGATGGATACGTTGAGGCCACGGGCTTCGAGAATAGCTGCGAGGGAGGCTGCGGCAATGCCTTTACCCAGAGAGGAAACGACCCCGCCGGTCACAAAAATATAGTTCGTTGTCATGCTGAACCTGAGAAGTTAGGTTTAAAGACGATGGAATAACCAGGACGGGAAAGTAGTATACCCGAACAGTCTGGGTGCCACAAACATTCATTCTTCACCCGCCAACCTGACCTCGCGCTTTGTCAGGGCTAGGAAAATAGCGGGTCTGGTATAAATGTTTTTGACGCAAATCAAGCGCTTGTTAAATCGAATTTGTCGTTAAGTGCGCTTGATCGCAAAAACGCGTTAGATATCAGTTTCCTGGCGTTTAACCTGCTGCCAGGCACTTTCCATCTGATCGAGGGTTGCATCGGTCATTTCCAGGCCCTGCGCGGCGATTATGCTTTCCACCTGGCGGAAACGACGTTCGAATTTCAGGTTGGCTTTTTGTAGCGCGGTCTCGGCTTTAGTGCCCAAATGACGCGCCAGATTTACCGTTGCGAACAGTAAATCACCAACCTCTTCTTCAAGTTTTGCCTCATCGACGACGGCCTGCTGAGCTTCGTGCATCACCTCGTCGATCTCTTCATGCACTTTATCGAGCACCGGGCCAAGCGTGGTCCAGTCGAAGCCCACCGACGAACAGCGGCGCTGAATTTTTTGCGCGCGCATCAGCGCGGGCAGCGCTGCGGGAATATCGTCCAGCGCCGAATGCTGCGCCTTTTCAGCGCGCTCTTCGGTTTTGATGCGTTCCCAGCGTTCCAGAACTTCCGTGCTGCTGTTTGCTACCGCATCGCCGAAGATGTGCGGGTGGCGGCGTTCTAGCTTGTCGCTGATGGCGGCGCAGATATCTTCGAAGTCAAAACGCCCTTCTTCCTGCGCCATTTGCGCATAGAAAACGACCTGGAAAAGCAAATCGCCAAGCTCGCCGCGCAGGTCTACAAAGTCCTCGCGGCTGATGGCGTCCAGCACTTCATACGTTTCTTCCAGCGTGTGCGGCGCAATGGTAGCGAAGGTTTGTTCGCGGTCCCACGGGCAGCCGGTTTCCGGGTCGCGCAGGCGCTTCATGATGTCCAGAAGGCGGGTAATTTGAGTCAATGTCGATCCTATACATTTTGCGTAGGGTGGATAAGCAAAGCGCCATCCACCAGATAATGTCGGATGGCGCTCGCACCTATCCGACCTACAAAGTCACAAGCCGTAAAATCAGCCGTGCAGACGCTTCGCATCGATAATATCCGGCACCTGGTTCAGCTTGCCGAGCACGCGACCCAGCACCTGCAGGTTATAGATTTCGATGTTCATGTCGATGGTCGCCAGCTGCTGCTTGGTATCGCTGCGGCTGGCCACGCCCAGCACGTTGACCTTTTCGTTCGCAAGAATGGTGGTGATATCGCGCAGCAGGCCGCTGCGGTCGTTGGCGGTGACGCGCACCACCAGCGAATAGCCGCTGGAATAGCTTTCGCCCCACACCGCATCCACGATGCGTTCCGGCGCGTGTGACTGGAGCTCAGCAAGCTGATCGCAGTCCGCCCGGTGAATGGAGATGCCGCGCCCCTGGGTAATGAAGCCAACGATTTCATCGCCCGGAATCGGCTGGCAGCAGCGCGCGATGTGGTGCATCAGGTTGCCCACGCCTTCGACCACCACGCGGCCATTGTCTTTGCTGCGTGACTGCGGCGCGTAGGTTTTCTGCTTCAGCTGGCGCAGCGCCTGCTCGTCCTGCTCGGCGGCGGTCGGCTTGTTAAACTGCGCCTGCAGGAAGTTGCTCATCTGGTTGAGGCGAATATCCCCGCCGCCGATAGCCGCCAGCAGCTCTTCAATGTCGTTGAAGTTGTAGCGCGGCAGCAGGGTCTTTTCCGCCTCTTTCAGGCTGATGCCCAGGCGTTCAATTTCGTCGTCCAGAATCTGGCGGCCCGCGAGGATATTTTTGTCGCGATCCTGTTTACGGAACCAGTTATGGATTTTGGCGCGCCCGCGGCTGGTGGTGACGTAGCCGAGGTTCGGGTTCAGCCAGTCGCGGCTCGGGTTCGGCTGCTTCTGGGTGATGATTTCAATCTGATCGCCCATCTGCAGCTGATAGGTAAACGGCACGATGCGTCCGCCAATCTTCGCGCCGATGCAGCGGTGCCCGACATCGCTGTGGATGTGGTAGGCAAAGTCGAGCGGCGTGGAGCCTGCGGGCAGGTCCACCACGTCCCCTTTCGGGGTAAAGACGTAAACGCGATCGTCGAAGACCTGGCTGCGCACCTCGTCGAGCAGCTCGCCGGAGTCCGCCATCTCTTCCTGCCAGGCTATCAGCTTGCGCAGCCACGCGATGCGGTCTTCGTGGCTGGTGTTGCCGCTGCGCGCGTTGCCCTCTTTGTACTTCCAGTGGGCGGCGACGCCCAGCTCCGACTCTTCGTGCATCTGCTTGGTACGGATCTGGATTTCGATGGTTTTGCCGTTCGGCCCCAGCACCACGGTGTGGATTGACTGATAGCCGTTAGGTTTCGGGTTGGCGACGTAATCGTCGAACTCGTCCGGCAAATGGCGGAAGTGGGTGTGCACGATCCCCAGCGCGGCGTAGCAGTCCTGCAGGCGTTCTGCGACGATACGCACGGCGCGCACGTCGAACAGTTCGTCAAAGGCGAGGGATTTTTTCTGCATCTTGCGCCAGATGCTGTAGATGTGTTTCGGGCGGCCATAAACTTCAGCCTTCACGCCCTCTTCTTTCATCGACTTACGCAGCGAGCCGACGAACTCATCGATGTAATGTTCGCGATCGATTCGGCGTTCGTGCAGCAGTTTGGCGATGCGCTTGTATTCCGCAGGATGCAGATAGCGGAAGCAGTAATCCTCAAGCTCCCACTTCAGCTGCCCGATACCAAGACGGTTAGCGAGCGGCGCGTAGATATTGGTACATTCTTTCGCCGCGAGCACGCGTTCGTCTTCCGGCGCGTCTTTTACCTCGCGCAGGTGGGCGATACGTTCGGCGAGCTTGATCACCACGCAGCGGAAGTCATCAACCATTGCCAGCAGCATGCGACGGACGTTATCGACCTGTTCGGCGGAAACGGAATCCGTGTGCGCGGCCTTCAGCTGGCGAATGGCAGCCATATCGCGCACGCCGTGAATCAGCGTGACGACCTGGTTATCAATGCTTTCGCGCATGACCTCTTCGGTCACCACGCCCGCATCGGCAAGCGGGAATAGCAGCGCCGCGCGCAGGGTGTCATTGTCCATGCTCAGCATGGACAGGATTTCCACCATCTCCACGCCGCGCCACAGCAGCAGCTCCGCGTTCTGGTGGCCCTTGGTCTGCTGTTCGCAATAACGCCAGGTTTCGGCTAAGCGTTCACATGACTGCTGGTTTGCGATCCCGAGACTTTCAATCCATTTATCGGGCGCAAACTCGCCAGCTTTGTTGATATGTGCACTTCTTACCGCAACCATTGTCCTCTCCTGTCGGGTACTCGCATCTACTGCCAGCTTGTGGCTTAACCGCGCTCAAAAAGCGCCATGGACTCCAGGTGCCCAGTGTGGGGAAACATGTCGAGCATTGCCAGCCGCCTAATTTGGTAACCCGCGCTCAATAATGCTTCGCTATCACGCGCAAGCGTCGTGGGGTTACATGAAACATAGACCACGCGCTGCGGGGCAAGGTTGATAACATGCTGCATCACGCCGGGTGCACCGGCACGGGCCGGGTCGAGTAAGATTTTATCAAACCCGAGTGCCGCCCACGGATGGCGGGTCACATCCTCTTCCAGATTCTCATGAAAGAATGTGACATTTTTCAGCGAATTATGACGGGCATTATATTCACCTTTCGCCACCAGCGCAGCAACGCCTTCCACGCCCACCACGCTTGCCGCTCGTTTTGCCAGCGGCAGCGTAAAATTACCCATGCCGCAAAACAGATCCAGCACACGGTCGGTTGGCTGGACGTCAAGCCAGTCGATTGCCCTTGCCACCATCTGCTGATTCACCGCGTCGTTCACCTGGATAAAATCACGCGGGCTAAAGCTTAAGCGTAGCCCGTCTGAATGATACCAGGGCGTGTCCTCACCCAGCGCTTCCAGCGTGTCGCTGTCGGGCGCAAGAAATAACGCTACGCCAGCAGTTTGCGAAAACCGTTCCAGCTTTTGCCGGTCGACGGTTTCTAACGGAATAAGATGACGCAGAACCATCAGCGGGCCGCTGTCCGCCAGCACCAGCTCCACGTGCCCCAGCCGACGAACGGCTTTTAATTCGGACAGGCACTGGCGCAACGGTTCCAGCAGCGCCTCAAGTTGGGGCACCAAAACGGGGCACTGGTGAATATCCACCAGCTCTTTGTCGCTCGCCTTGCGAAACCCCATTTGCAGAGTCTGTGATTTTAAATGGAAATTCAGGCTCAGCCGGGCGCGACGGCGGTAGCCCCAGGGCTGCCCGCTGATGATTTCGTTAACCTCGGCAGGCTTTTCGCGAGTGCCCATCATGCGCGCCAGAGCGCGGGATTTTGCCTCCTGCTGAAGGGCAACGCTCGCATGCTGCTGCTGGCAGCCGCCGCAAACGCCAAAATGTTTGCAGCGCGGCTTTTCGCGTTCCGGGCTATCGTTTAAACGTCGCTTCACCACGGCCTGGGCAAAATTGCGCTTATCGTCAACGATCGTGACTTCCGCCTGTTCACCAGGCAGCGCACCGGCAATAAAAAGCGCTTTTCCGTTGTGGCGCGCCACGCCCTGACCAAATGGGTCAAGGTCGTTAACCGTCACGGTTATGATCTGACGAGTCGTAACCCGTCGCTTTGCAGAGTAGAATTGCGCCATGAGTGGAGAAGTGCTCTCAAATATTAACTGTTGTCTCAATTGTCCCATATCGGAACCCCATGACCAACTACAGCCTGCGGGCACGCATGATGATCCTGATTCTGGCGCCAACGCTAATGATCGGTTTGCTGCTCAGCACCTTCTTCGTTGTCCATCGATACAACGACTTACAGCGCCAGCTGGAGGATGCCGGTACCAGCATCATTGAGCCGCTGGCCGTTTCCAGCGAATACGGCATGAACTTCCACAGCCGTGAATCCATCCGCCAGTTGGTCAGCGTGCTGCACCGCCGCCATTCGGATATCGTGCGCGCCATCTCGGTGTTCGACGAAAACAACAAGCTGTTTGTCACCTCAAACTTTCAGCTTAGCCCCTCCATGCTGCAACTTCCCGACGGGGTGAAGCCGCCGAACAGCCTGAGCGTCACCCGTAAAGGCGATGTGATTATCCTACGCACGCCGATTATCTCCGAAAGTTATTCGCCGGATGAATCAGAAATTACCGATGCCAAGCAGGCTGGCAACACGCTCGGCTATGTGGCGATGGAGCTAGATCTCAAATCCGTGCGCCTGCAGCAGTACCGGGAAATATTCATCTCAACAATGATGATGCTGTTCTGCATCGGCATTGCGATGCTCTTTGCCTACCGCCTGATGCGCGACGTGACCAGCCCCATTCGTAACATGGTGAACACCGTTGACCGCATCCGCCGCGGCCAGCTCGACAGCCGCGTGGAAGGCTTCATGCTTGGCGAGCTGGATATGCTGAAAAACGGCATTAACTCGATGGCGATGTCGCTGACCGCCTACCACGAGGAGATGCAGCACAATATTGACCAGGCCACCTCGGACTTACGCGAAACGCTTGAGCAGATGGAAATTCAGAACGTTGAGCTGGATTTAGCCAAGAAGCGCGCCCAGGAAGCCGCGCGCATCAAGTCTGAGTTCCTCGCCAATATGTCCCACGAGCTGCGTACCCCGCTTAACGGCGTGATTGGCTTTACGCGCCTGACGCTCAAAACCGACCTGACGGCCACCCAGCGCGACCATCTGCACACCATCGAACGTTCGGCGAACAACCTGCTGACCATTATTAACGACGTGCTGGACTTCTCGAAGCTTGAAGCGGGCAAGTTAATCCTCGAAAGCATTCCGTTCCCGCTGCGCAGCACGCTGGACGAAGTGGTGATCCTGCTGGCCCATTCGGCCCACGATAAGGGGCTGGAGCTAACGCTCAATATTAAAAACGACGTGCCGGATAACGTGATTGGCGACCCGCTGCGCCTGCAGCAGGTGATCACCAACCTGGTCGGCAACGCGATCAAATTTACCGAAAGCGGCAATATCGACCTGCTGGTGGAAAAGCGCTCGCAGGGCAACAACAAGGTGCAGATTGAAATGCAGATCCACGATACCGGGATCGGCATTCCTGAACGCGAGCAGTCGCGGCTGTTCCAGGCGTTTCGTCAGGCGGATGCCAGTATTTCGCGCCGTCACGGCGGCACCGGCCTGGGGCTTGTCATCACGCAGAAACTGGTTAACGAAATGGGGGGCGATATCTCCTTCCACAGCCAGCCAAACCGCGGCTCGACCTTCTGGTTCCACGTTAATCTCGATTTAAACCCGAACGCGGTGCTGGACGGCTATTCCACGGAAAACCTCAGCGGCAAGCGTATTGGCTACGTAGAACAGAACGCTACCGCCGCGCAAAGCACGCTGAATCTGCTGGCCGACACGCCGCTGACCGTGGTCTACAGCCCGTCGTTCACCACCCTGCCCGACGAGCATTACGACATTCTGCTTATCGGCGTTCCGGTGACGTTTAACGACACGCTAAGCATGGAAAATCCGAAGCTGTTCAAAGCCACGACCATGACGGATTGCCTGATTCTGGCGCTGCCGTGCCGCGCGCAGGTCAACGCGGAAGATCTCAAGAAACAGGGCGTGGCGGCCTGTCTGCTCAAGCCTATCACCTCGACGCGCCTGCTGCCGATGCTGGCTGACCGCTCGTTCAGCAAAACCCCCGCGCTTGTCGAAGGCGAAAACAGCGGTAAATTCCCGATGACGGTGATGGCGGTGGACGATAACCCGGCGAACCTGAAGCTCATCGGCGCGCTGCTTGATGACCACGTGCAGAACGTCGTGCTGTGCGACAGCGGGCTACAGGCCATCGACCGCGCGAAGCAGATGCAGATCGACATCATTTTGATGGATATCCAGATGCCCGAGATGGACGGCATCCGCGCCTGCGAACTGATCCGTCAGCTTCCGCACCACCAGCTTACGCCGGTGATTGCCGTCACGGCGCACGCTATGGCGGGGCAAAAAGAGAAGCTGCTGAGCGCCGGAATGAACGACTATCTCGCCAAGCCGATAGAAGAGCAGAAGCTGCTTAACCTGCTGGCACGCTACCAGCCCGGCACCATCGTGGCCGCCCTCCCCGCGCCTGAAAGCGCGCCGCCGGTGAGCAACAAGAATCAAACTATCGACTGGTCGCTGGCCCTGCATCAGGCGGCGAATAAGCCGGACCTGGCGCGCGATATGCTGCAAATGCTGCTCGCTTTCCTGCCGGAAGTGCGCAACACGGTTGAAGAACAGCTGGTGGGCGAGAACCCGCCGGGGCTGGTGGAAATCATCCACAAGCTGCACGGCAGCTGTAGCTACAGCGGGGTGCCGCGGCTGAAAAATCTGTGCATGACGCTCGAGCATGAGATGCGCAACGGCGTCGCGCCGCAGGATTTGGAGCCCGAACTGCTGGAACTGCTCGATGAGATGGATAACGTGTCGAGAGAAGCGCACCAGATGTTGGGGTAGTGTTGCAGGCTGATGGGGAATTTCAGATGGAACGTCGGGTGGCGCTTGCGCTTACCCGACCTACAGTTTGACCAACATCAGGAGCTTTTAGTCATCGCCCGCCACATCACCTCAAAGCCCGCCGTTTTATAGTTTCCGGCCTCGTCTGGCTCGCGCGAGGCGAATTCCATTGTGGTTTCCGCAAGCGAGAAGAATATCGCATCGGCAAAGGCGGACTGCCCGCAGGAGAAAAACTCGCTCGTCACGCAGGCTTCCGCCAGCTCGTGTAGCTCAGGGTATAACTGCGCGGCCTGCTCAAGCGTGGCTTCGGTGATTTTGTCCGATACCGCCAGCTGGCGCATTGATTTGCTGGCCGCCGGGTAGATCAAACCCCAATCGATAAAACCGCTCCACACCGCGCGGGCACGCTCTTTAACCGACGCGCCTGGCCGATAGTTTTCCATCATCGTTTTGCCCAGGCTGGTTTTAAGGTGCAGGTAGAGCGCGTTGAGCAACTCATCTTTGGTAGCGAAATAGCGAAATAGCGTCCCCTCGGCGACCCCGGCCCTGCGGGCTATCAGCGACGTTGCCGCCCCTAACCCTCTTTCAGCGACGGCCACGTTTGCCGCTTCGAGCAGCGCTAATCTTTTATCTTCACTTTTAGGACGAGCCACATTTCCTCACAGATCTTGCGATTTTCTCCGAAATTAAACCATGTTCGCCAGCGTATGAGCAACCATACTGGCGGCCATGGGGGCTACATACTAGCGGAACCCGGCTGACAAAAATGTGATTGACGACGCGCCGTCGGTTTCTATAATGAGTGCTCACTCACTCAAAGGCAAGTTTGCTCTCTATGGATGGCGTCCCTCATGCCCCGTCGCATCTCGGTCAAAATACTTATTCTGGTGGTCATTATGTTAGCAAGCGGTATTGCTGGTTTTGCCAAAGTCTTCTCAATGACGGAATTTGGCAAATTGCCCGACGGAGAGCGTCTGGAAAGGATTCAGGCTTCGCCAAACTGGCGCGACGGCAGGTTTCAAAATGAAACGCCAACGCCTATGTACACCAACGGTCGAGGCTTCCTGTCGGTAATGTGGGAGTTTCTGTTCGTAAAGCACAGCGATACCCGGCCTGAACGCGCGCTGCCGGTGGTTAACACCGATCTTAAGGCGCTGAAAAGCGATGAGGATCTGATTATCTGGCTCGGCCACTCTTCGTGGTTTATGCAGATCGACGGACACAAAATTCTTATCGATCCGGTATTTAGCAGCTACGCCGCGCCCTTTACCTTCATGAATAAGGCATTTGCAAGCGACTACCCGTGGCAGGCCTCGGACATGCCGGAGATCGACTATCTGATTATTTCCCACGATCACTGGGATCACCTGGACTACCCGACGCTGATGGCGCTCAAGCCCAGGGTTAAGCAGATAGTCACCTCGCTGGGCGTGGGCTCGCATCTTGAAGCCTGGGGCTTTGCGCCTGAAACCATCAGCGAGCTGGACTGGCATGAAAAAGTGACCGTGGCGGACGATCTGACCATTCACGCACTGCCTGCGCGCCATTTTTCCGGGCGCGGCTTAACCGCCAACAAAACGCTGTGGGCGAGCTTTATGTTCGTCACCCCCGAGCAGAAAATTTTCTACAGCGGCGACAGCGGCTACGGCCCGCACTTCAAGAAGATCGGCGAACGGTTTGGCGCGGTCGATCTTGCGATTATGGAAAACGGCCAGTACGACCCGGCCTGGCAAAATATTCATATGCTGCCTGAAGAGTCCGCCACCGCTGCCGCCGACCTGAACGCGAAAGCCATCGTCCCCGGACACGCGGGGCGCTTCACCATGGCAAACCATACGTGGTACGACCCGTACAAACGGATTGCTGCGGCAAGCAAAAACAAACTTTACAAGCTGCTGACGCCGGAAATGGGAGAAGTGGTCAAAATAAACGACCCGGAACAGCAGTTCCCTTCATGGTGGGAAGCCAAAACCGATTAACAATCAACGCATTCATAAGAAAAGGAGGATGTATGTCCATGCCCGCACGCTTCATGGAATCCCTGATTGAATGGATTGAAGACAACATGGATAAACCGCTGAGAATCGAGGATGTCGCCAGGCATTCCGGCTATTCCAAGTGGTATTTGCAACGTATGTTCACCAGCACCACGGGAAAGAGCATGGGAACCTACATCAGGGAGAGAAAGCTGCTGCTGGCGGCAGACGATTTGGTCAATACAAATGACAGAATCGTCGATATTTCAGAGCGCTACGGGTTTGACTCCCAGCAGTCGTTCACGCGAATTTTCGGCAAGAAGTACAACGTTTCGCCTTCCGCGTACCGTAAAAGCAGCGTGCAGCAGGTGGCTTGAAAGTGTCGTAGGGCGGATAAACGAAGTGCCATCCGCCGCGTCACCATTGCCAATCTGGTGGATGGCGCTGCTGCCTATCCACCCTACGAGCTAAACTTGCTGCATCAACTGACCAATCTTCATCGTCGCGGCGATGTTTCTGGCGGCTTTGCGCAGATTGTCCCCGGCGTTTTCCAGCGCCTCGTCCAGCGTGCAGACGCTGTACAGCACGCTGAACACCGCATCAAGCCCGTAGTCGTGCACCACCGCCACGTCTTTCGTCAGGCTGCCGGCAATACCGATCGTCGGCTTGCCGTAGCGTTTGGCGACGTGAGCCACGCCGATCGGCACTTTGCCGTGAATGCTCTGGCTGTCGATGCGCCCTTCGCCGGTGATAACCAGATCCGCGTCGCGCACCAGCTCGTCGAGCTTAAGCGCTTCGGTAACGATTTCGATGCCAGGCCGCAGCTGTGCGCCGCAAAACGCATACAGCGCGGCTCCCATTCCGCCCGCCGCGCCGCCGCCCGCCATCTCCAGCACGTCGATATCCAAATCACGTTCGATAATTTTGGCGTAATGCCCAAGCCCCGCGTCCAGCCGCTCGACCATTTCAGGCGTTGCGCCTTTCTGCGGGCCAAAGACGGCGGAAGCGCCCTCTTTACCCGTTAGCGGGTTTGTCACGTCACAGGCCGCTTCGATGCGGCAGCCGCGCAGCCTTTCGTCGAGCTCGCCGATGTCGACCGAGGCCAGTTTTTCAAGCTCGCCGCCGCCATAACCTAACTGCTCGCCCTTCTCGTCCAGCAGTTTCGCCCCCAGCGCCTGCACCATGCCGATGCCGCCATCGTTGGTGGCGCTGCCGCCGAGGCCAATAATAATGTGTTTGACACCGCCCTCCAGCGCGTGGCGAATAAGCTCGCCCGTGCCCCAGGACGTGGTAATTAGAGGATTGCGTTTATCAGCCGGAACCTGCTCCAGGCCGCTGGCCGCCGCCATTTCTATAAAGGCACACTCGCCGTCGCCGGACAGACCGTAAAACGCCGCAACCGGCCTGCCGAGCGGGCCGGTGACGTCAACGTCGATAACATGGCCTTGCGTCGCCGCAACCATCGCCTCCACGGTTCCCTCTCCCCCATCGGCGACCGGCAGCTTCACATAGTGAGCCTGCGGAAAAATCTCCCGAAATCCTGCTTCTATCTGCGTCGCCACCTCGAGCGCGCTAAGGCTCTCTTTGTACGAGTCTGGAGCGATTACAATTTTCATATGCCATCCGTCGCGATTGGGGGGAACGGTGCCCGCAGGCACCGGGGGTAACCTAACGCACCATGCAGGGGCGTTTGTTATCAAAGGTCCAGTTCGGGATAAGATACTGCATTGCCATAGCGTCATCCCGTGCGCCAAGCCCGTGTTTTTGATAAAGCTCGTGCGCTTTCATCACTTCGTCCATGTCCAGCTCCACGCCCAGGCCCGGCGCTGACGGCACCTGCACCATGCCGCCTTTGATTTCAAACGGCTGCTTCGTTAACCGCTGGTTGCCTTCCTGCCATATCCAGTGGGTGTCGATAGCGGTGATTTTCCCCGGCGCGGCAGCCGCCACATGGGTAAACATCGCCAGCGAAATATCAAAGTGGTTGTTGGAGTGAGAGCCCCACGTCAGACCAAAATCATGGCACATTTGCGCGACGCGCACCGAGCCCTGCATGGTCCAGAAGTGTGGGTCGGCCAGCGGAATATCGACCGATTGCAGAGAAAGCGTGTGGCCCATCTGCCGCCAGTCGGTCGCGATCATATTCGTCGCCGTCGGCAGGCCGGTGGCGCGCCGGAACTCCGCCATCACTTCGCGGCCGGAATAGCCCTGCTCGGCGCCGCACGGATCTTCCGCATAGGCCAGCACGCCGCGCAGCTGTTTGCCGAGACCGATCGCCTCGTTGAGCGACCAGGCACCGTTAGGATCGAGGGTCACGCGCGCCTGCGGGAAGCGTTTCGCCAGCGCCGTCACCGCTTCGGCCTCTTCGCTGCCGGCCAGCACGCCGCCCTTAAGCTTGAAATCGTTAAAGCCGTATTTTTCATAGGCCGCCTCGGCCAGCCGCACCACGGTATCCGGCGTCATCGCCTCTTCGTGGCGAATACGGTACCAGTCGCATTTCTCATCCGGCTGGCTTTGATACGGCAGCGGCGTCAGCCTGCGGTTGCCGACGAAGAACAGGTAGCCAAGCATTTCCACTTCGCTGCGCTGCTGCCCGTCGCCCAACAGGCTTGCCACGTTGACGCCAAGGTGCTGGCCCAGCAGGTCAAGCATAGCCGCTTCGATACCGGTTACCACGTGGATGGTGGTACGCAGGTCAAAGGTTTGTAGGCCACGGCCGCCGGCGTCGCGGTCGGCAAACTGCTGGCGCACGGCGTTGAGAACGTTTTTATATTCGCCCAGCGTTTTGCCAACCACCAGCGCCGCGGCGTCCTCCAGCGTTTGGCGGATTTTCTCGCCGCCCGGGATTTCCCCCACGCCGGTATGCCCGGAGTTATCTTTAATAATCACGATATTGCGGGTAAAGAACGGCGCGTGCGCGCCGCTGAGGTTCATCAGCATGCTGTCGTGACCGGCGACGGGGATCACCTGCATGGCGGTAACAATCGGGGTAGAAGTAGATGTATTCATTATAAATTCCTTGTCATCGAGAGTGTTATCCACGGCCAAAGGCCGGACGTTTACGATCGAACTGCCAGCCGGGCACCAGGTATTGCATGGCCGTCGCGTCGTTGCGCGAACCGCCGGGAAGCGACTTGGAGATTTCGTGGGCTTTCTGCACCTGCTCCCAGTCCAGCTCTACGCCGAGGCCGGGGGCGTCCGGTACGGCAATCTTGCCGTCGACTATCTGTAGCGGCGATTGGGTGAGGCGCTGGTCGCCTTCCTGCCAGATCCAATGCGTGTCGATGGCGGTCGGCCTGCCCGGTGCCGCCGCGCCGACGTGGGTGAACATCGCCAGCGAAATATCAAAGTGGTTATTGGAATGGCAGCCCCACGTCAGGCCCCAGTCATCACATAGCTGCGCCACGCGAACGGCACCGCTCAGCGTCCAGAAATGCGGATCGGCAAGCGGAATATCCACCGCGTTGACCATCGCCGCGTGGTTCAATTCACGCCAGTTGGTGGCAATCATATTGGTGGCGACCGGCAGACCCGTCGCGCGGCGGAACTCCGCCATAATTTCGCGGCCTGAATAGCCCTGCTCCGCCCCGCACGGATCTTCGGCGTAGGTCAGCACGTCGCCCATGCCTTTGCAGAGTTCGATGGCCTCATCCAACAGCCAGGCTCCGTTAGGATCGACGGTGATTCGCGCGTCCGGGAAACGCTTTTTCAGCTCGCGCGCGGCGTCCAGCTCCTGTTCGCCCGGCAGCACGCCGCCTTTCAGTTTGAAATCCTTAAAACCGTAGCGGTCCTGCGCGGCCTCTGCCAGCCGCACTATCGACCCGCTGGTCAGCGCTTCCTGATGGCGCAGTTCGTACCACGCGTGGCGGGCATGTTTACCGTCCAGATAGGGCAGATCGGTTTTGGTACGGTCGCCAATGTAGAACAGATAGCCAAGCACCGTCACTTCGTCACGCTGTTTGCCGGGGCCGAGCAGCTCGCAAACCGGCACGTTCAGCGCCTTGCCGAGAAGGTCGAGCAGCGCGGCTTCAAGCGCCGCCACCGCGTTTACGCGCAGTTCAAACGTCCACGCGCCTTTGCCAAAGGTATCGAAATCGGCCGACTGGTTGCCTTTGTGAACGTTCTGCACCACGCGGTTCATGCGCGCCACTTCCTGACCCACCACCTGCGGTATGGCGTCGACCAGCGTCTGGTAAATCACCTCTCCGCCCGGCGCTTCCCCCACGCCCGTATTCCCGGCGTTATCGGTAAGCACCACGATGTTGCGCGTGAAAAAAGCGCCGTGCGCGCCGCCAATGTTCAGCAGCATGCTGTCGTGCCCGGCCACCGGGATGACCTTCATATCAGTTACAATCGGGCCTGCTTGAGTATTCATATTTAGCGTCCTGTAATGACCGGCTTCAGCTCGATACGTTTAATATCGCCGACGATGACCAGGTAGCTCAGCACCGCCACGATGGCGTGAACCCCGACGTAAATCAGCGCGCCGTTGAACGAGCCGGACACCCCGACAATGTAGCCGATAGCGATTGGCGTCACGATGCCGGAGACGTTACCGAACATGTTGAACAGGCCGCCGCTCAGGCCGCTGATCTCTTTCGGCGCTGTGTCCGCCATGACCGCCCAGCCCAGCGCGCCGATGCCTTTGCCGAAGAACGCCAGCGCCATAAATCCGATGACCACCCATTCAGTTTGCACGTAGTTACAGAACACCATGCTGACCGAGAGCATCATCCCCAGCACGATAGGCGTTTTGCGGGCGATATTCAGCGAACCGGTGCGGCGCATCAGCCAGTCGGAAATCACCCCACCCAGCACGCCGCCGACAAATCCGCACACCGCTGGCACCGAGGCCACAAAACCCGCCTTGAGAATCGACATGCCCTTTTCCTGCACCAGATAGACAGGGAACCAGGTAATAAAGAAGTAGGTTAAGGCGTTGATGCAGTACTGGCCGATGTAGATGCCGATCATCATGCGCGAGCCGAGCAGCTGTTTGATCTGCCCCCATTTCTGCGCGAAGGGTACGTGCTCTTTGGCTTTCTTCTGATCCATATTGATCAGCGCGCCGCCCTCTTCGATGTACTCCAGCTCTTTCTTGTTAACGCCCGGATGGTTGTTCGGCTCGTGGATCACCTTCAGCCAGACGAAGCTGATAATGACCCCAAGCCCGCCCATAAAGAAGAAGACGTGCGACCAGCCGACTTCATGCGTCAGCCAGCCCATGATCGGCGCAAAGATCACGGTGGCGAAATACTGCGCGGAGTTAAAAATGGAAACCGCCGTGCCGCGCTCCTGAGCCGGGAACCAGGCCGCCACGATCCTGCTGTTGCCGGGGAATGAAGGCGCTTCGGCAAGCCCCACCAGGAAGCGCAGGGTGAACAGCGCGATGATGATGCCAAAGCCGCTGAAGATATCGACGAAGCCCTGCAGCAGGGTAAACATCGACCAGATGAAGATGGACCAGAAATAGACACGCTTCGAGCCGAAGCGGTCGAGCAGCCAGCCGCCGGGGATCTGGCCTATGACATAAGCCCATGAAAATGCAGAAAAGACGTAGCCCATGCCAATGGGGTCGAGGCCGATGTCTTTGGCCATTTCAGAACCGGCTATCGATAGAGTAGCGCGGTCGCCGTAGTTAAAAGAGGTGACGATAAACAGCATCACCACTATCCAGTAGCGGGCGTTAGTCCTTTTTTCGACCGCGCTCGCCGTTTGGCTAATTGTGTTCATGTTGCACTCCTGAACTGAACAGCTTTTGTAGGGTAACTGGAGGTTTTTTTGGCTTATCCGCTATGGTTTCTGCGGTTTATTTTTTGGCCGAGGAAAAGTATATGAAGAGTGCAGGCGTGCCTCATCGTGCAAAGACACAAGTTTGGCGGTGAGGATTTGAGCAGTTTCTGGCGTCTGTCCATGACGCTGGGGGATGGTTCACGATTTTTGAAACAGAGGGGAAAAACGAGTGGAAAACAGAAGTCACGCCGGCGGACATGCGTTAGCGATATCCGCCGGGTGAGGCTAGTTCAGCAATGCCGCCCACTGCTCAACCCACGGGTTGGAGACAGATTCGGGTTCAGGATGTTCGCTGGCATCGATAGCCAGCACGCTGCCGATGCGGGTGGCGCCCTGCTCCTGCAACAGCGCGTCAAACTGCTTGCCGCCGCCGCAGAAGCGGTCGTAGCTGCTGTCGCCAAGGGCGATTAAACCGTAGCGCAGCTCGGGCTGATAGCCGACATCATTTTTTATCGCCTGGAACAGCGGAACAATGCTGTCGGGCAAATCGCCCTGTCCGGTCGTGGAGGTCACAACCAGCACATAGTCATTGCGGTAATGCTGCCAGTCGGAAAGCTCAGGGTCTTCAAACACCTTCGCCTTGTGGCCCAGCTTTTTTAAAATCGCTTCGGCTTCTTCAGCCACCAGCAGCGAGTTTCCATACATTGTGCCAACAAAAATACCCACTTCGGCCATAGGTTTCTCTCTGGATTATTGTGTCTGGACTTCATCCTGACGGTTGCCCGCGTCAAACTCAACCTTTTCAATATCGCTCAGCAGGCCACGCCAGCCAAACTGTGACATCATTTGCATCCAGGTATCGTCGAGGCGCGCCCGCAGCGTTAGCGGCTCACCGGTGATCGGATGATTGAGCTGCAGATGGCTTGCGTGCAGCATCAAACGCTGGCAGCCAAAATGCTCTGCCGCGCCGCGATTCTGGCGTAAATCGCCGTGCTTAGAATCGCCGATAATAGGATGGCGCAGGTGCGAAAGGTGGCGGCGCAGCTGGTGTTTACGGCCCGTCTGCGGCTCCAGCTCGACCAGGCTATAGCGCGCCGTTGGGTAACGGCCAACCGGCACCGGCATCTCAACCGTGGCAAGGCCGCGATAGCGCGTGACCGCAGGCTGCGGGCCTTTTTCCTGGCTTGCGTGCTTATCCGCGATTTTATCCAGCTCTTCGGTCAGCGGGTAATCGAGCACCGCCTCGTCCTCAAGCCAGCCGCGCGTCACCGCGTGGTAGCGCTTTTGAATCTGATGGTTTTCAAACTGCTGGGACAACAGACGCCCCACCTCGCTTGAAAGGCCCATCAGCAAAACGCCGGAAGTGGGCCTGTCCAGGCGGTGAACGGTGAAAACGTGCTGGCCAATCTGGTCGCGCACGGTTTGCATCACGAAAACCGTTTCGTGTCTGTCCAGCCAGCTGCGGTGTACCAGCCAGCCCGAAGGCTTATTTACCGCAACCAGCCATTCGTCCTGATAGATGATTTCCAGCATCAGTCGGCTTGGCTGGCAAAGAGAACATCCAGCTCCTGCAGAGCTGCCAGCAGCGGTTCGCGCCCGACATGAGCGGCATCCAGCGCCATTTCATAATAGGGGGCCAGGGCAAAAGCGACCGGCAGCGGAAGATTGCTGTCGATAAGCGCATGCATGCGGGGGATCAGAACCCATTGCAGCCACTCGTGCGGCTCCATCGTGTCCATAAAAAAGGGCTGCGTGCTTTCAAACGCCGTTGGCTGCGGAGCAACGCCCTGCCACAGCTGGTGATCGCGTAAAACCTGTTCGATGGCTAATAAATGCTGGCGTACCAGCGCATGGCGTTCCATGAAAACCTCATACGTCAGTCTAATGAAGCGAGCAAGCATACCACTTCTTCGCACTGGCGAAAAAAATGCATAAAAAAAGGGAGCACTGTATGAAACAGTGCTCCCGGTTCGTTTCGCAGCTAATCCCGCTACTTTTAGTGCTCCCTGCTCGTCCGTGACAACTTTGTCCTGCGGTCTCCTGACCTACAATCCGTCGTACGTGCGTCCTGCAACCAACATCCTGCTGGTGTCCTGCATCATCCTGATGCGATATCCTTTGGTCTTCCAGACCCACCGATCTTCCTGTATCGGCTCTCATTCTCCGTCCTGGAGGTGTCCCTTACTCATCCTGAGTGTTCCGTGCTTCTTCCTGAAGCCTTCCTTGTAACACCATCCTGGTGTCATCCGCTTCTTCATGAAGTGACATCATCCTGACATCGCCTTCACTACCCGACTCCCTGTCGATGAACATAGGATCTAATATTTGGCCGCTTATGACAAGGCACCCGACAGTAAAGTTCCCCATAAGTTTCAGTTGTAGGCCATTATGATTAGCACTAACTCATTGATTAGTATTATGTGATCAGGGATTAAGCGGCGTTATGGCTTACAAAAACTTAGCGATCTCTCACAGCTTGTGTAAGAGATCTCTCACACCGGCAATCGGCAAGTGCCGCTAAATAACCTTTGGCTCAAGCGTTTCCAGGAAAGCTGCGAGCGTTGGCGCAAGCGTTGTACGCTGCTTTGTGCCAAGTTTCTCCAGCAAAACTTCGCCGCTGAGATTGCACAGCGATACCACTTCCATTTCATCAACCGTGGTGGCAAGGAACAGCGTCGGTGAAAGCTTCAGGCGCTTTTGCGTCACCAGATGGCCTATCAGATTTTCCTGCACGCGCTGAAAATCGTCTTCGCTCCAGGCTTGCAGGAGCGTGAGGGCCACGCTGCCAGAGCGTGCGGGCATATCCCCGGCAAACTGGGTGGTGTAGAACTGGTGGGCGGCTGGCTGGAGCGAGATATCCATCGCGCGCTCAACGGCGCTGAGATCGGTATCAAGAGAAAAAGGCTGCGGCTGCCAGCGCACGTCGCTACCGGTGGTCGTAACGATACAGGGTGACGGGACACCGTACAGATCTTCACTTGCAGGCCAGCTGCCGGTTTGCTCACGCCACAGCGTGCAAAAACGTTCGGTGAAGGTTTCCAGCGCCTGGCGCACGTCGTTATCCATCAATTTCTCACTCACTTAAGCCTGCGGTACAATAAAGGCCGATTGTACCCGTATTCTATTGGTGAAACATGTCTTATGAAAAACACCAGGCCTTGAGCAGCCTGACGCTGGGTAAGCCAACCGCTTACCAGGACCACTACGAACCGACGCTGCTTCAGGCCGTACCGCGCAGTCTGAACCGCGACCCGCTCGGGCTGCACGCCGATAACCTGCCGTTCAGCGGTGGCGATATCTGGACGCTATACGAACTCTCCTGGCTCAACGACAATGGTCTGCCGCAGGTTGCCGTTGGCCACGTTCAACTGGATGCAAACAGCGTCAATCTGGTGGAATCCAAAAGCTTTAAGCTCTATTTGAACAGCTTCAACCAAACGCGCTTTAGCGATTGGGAAACCGTGCAGGAAACCCTTAAACGCGATCTGAGCGCCTGTGCGCAGGGCGACGTCAGCGTGGTGCTGTTCCGTTTACACGAGCTGGAAGGCCAGGAAATCGCGGCGTTTAGCGGCGAATGTATCGACGGCCAGGACATCGTTATCGACAGCTACGAATTCAACGCCGATTACCTTGAAGGTGCCGCTGGGGAAGAGGTCATCGAGGAAACGCTGGTCAGCCATTTGCTGAAATCCAACTGCCTTATCACCCATCAGCCGGACTGGGGTTCCGTACAAATCCGCTATCGCGGCCCGCGCATCGACCGTGAAAAACTGCTGCGCTATCTCGTTTCCTTCCGCCACCACAACGAGTTCCACGAACAGTGCGTTGAGCGAATTTTCAATGATATTCAGCGTTTTTGCAGCCCACAGTCGCTAAGCGTATATGCGCGCTATACGCGCCGTGGCGGTTTAGACATCAACCCGTGGCGCACCAATACCGATTTCCTCCCGGCATTTGGCCGCCTTGTTCGTCAATAAATGCGAAACATCTCGCAGGGCAAGCAGGGATTAATGTTTTCGGGTTGTTAAATTTGACGCGGCAGGGCTATTGTAATCAGTGGGAGCGGCACACTCGCTCCGTAAGGAGTTAACTTGATTACACATATTAGCCCGCTTGGCTCAATGGACATGTTGTCGCAGCTGGAAGTCGATATGCTTAAACGCACGGCCAGCAGCGACCTTTATCAACTGTTCCGCAACTGCTCGCTTGCCGTCCTTAACTCAGGCAGCCAGACCGACAGCAGTAAAGAACTTCTCTCGCGCTATGAAAACTTTGATATTAACGTGTTGCGCCGTGAACGCGGCGTCAAACTCGAACTGATTAATCCACCCGATGAAGCCTTCGTGGATGGCCGTATTATCCGCGCTCTGCAGGCGAACCTGTTCGCGGTACTGCGCGATATCCTGTTCGTAAACGGCCAGCTTTCTAACACCGGTCGTTTTCCAAACCTCGATTTAGAAGACTCCTCGCACATCACCAACATGGTGTTTTCGATTCTGCGTAACGCCCGCGCGCTGCACGTTGGCGAGGCGCCAAACCTCGTGGTCTGCTGGGGTGGGCACTCTATTAACGAAACCGAATACCTGTACGCTCGCCGTGTCGGTACCCAGCTAGGCCTGCGCGAACTGAACATTTGTACCGGCTGTGGGCCAGGCGCGATGGAAGCGCCAATGAAAGGTGCCGCCGTGGGCCAGGCGCAGCAGCGCTACCGCGAAGGCCGCTTTATTGGCCTGACAGAACCGTCGATCATCGCTGCCGAACCGCCAAACCCGCTGGTTAACGAGCTGATTATCATGCCTGATATCGAGAAGCGCCTTGAGGCGTTTGTCCGTATCGCCCACGGCATTATTATCTTCCCGGGCGGCGTCGGCACCGCAGAAGAGCTGCTCTATCTGCTGGGCATTCTAATGAATCCGCATAACCACGATCAGGTGCTGCCGCTGATACTCACCGGCCCGAAAGAAAGCGAAGACTATTTCCGCGTGCTGGACGAATTCATCGTCAGTACCGTCGGTGAAAAGGCGCGTCGTCACTATAAAATCATCATCGATGACGCACCTGAAGTGGCCAGGCTGATGAAAAAAGCGATGCCGGAGGTGAAAGAAAACCGCCGCGAAACCGGCGATGCCTACAGCTTCAACTGGTCGATTCGCATCGCGCAGGATCTGCAGATGCCGTTTGAGCCAAGCCATGAAAATATGGCGAATCTTAACCTGCATCCTAACCAGCCAGCGGAAAAACTGGCGGCTGCGCTTCGCCGCGCGTTCTCGGGCATTGTGGCGGGTAACGTCAAGGAAAGCGGCATTCGCGCTATCGAGCAATTCGGGCCGTATAAGATTCACGGCGACGTTCAGATGATGAAACGCATGGACGATTTGCTGCAGGGATTTGTCGCGCAGCACCGCATGAAGCTTCCGGGCAGCGCCTACATTCCCTGTTACGAAATCTGCACCTGATTTCCCCATGGGCGACAGTTATGTCGCCCTTTTAGTTATTCATCCCGCCTATCAAGCCAAACGATTGCTATCCAACACCTCCGTTGAACATTATGTCAATTGTGCAATTACCTGCCGAAAATGCTGTTAAAGCCACTTTATGTAGATAAAAACGAATTATTTACCCATGGTTAATTTATCGCATCTTTCGCAAATGATAGGCTTTGCGCGCTTAAATATGGCTGGTCGGATCACGAACAGAGTGAAATGCCACTGATAACCCCATTAATGGTGGATTCTTGCAATTGGGATCGCGATCACTGATAGATTGATTACATAAATGTATCTTTCCGCCCGCCAATAGTTACGGGTCAAAATTACTAGAAAAAAGCCCAGACACAGAATTTAGTTTCAACGGTCGTACGATTAGCCTCGTTATTGACTGAATTTTTGCAATATTATGTTTCTTCTGGAGAAGTTGATGGATACCACACAAACCGGCAGTATTGCCTCTGCTGAGACAAAAAGTTCCTGGCGCAAGTCCGACACCATGTGGATGCTGGGCCTGTACGGCACCGCTATCGGTGCTGGCGTGCTGTTCCTGCCGATTAACGCAGGCGTCGGCGGCCTGATCCCACTGCTGATTATGGCGGTGCTGGCCTTCCCAATGACCTACTTTGCACACCGTGGCTTAACCCGCTTTGTGCTGTCCGGTAAAAACCCGGGCGAAGACATCACTGAAGTTGTTGAAGAACACTTCGGCGTTGGTGCAGGTAAGCTGATTACCCTGCTCTACTTCTTCGCGATTTACCCAATCCTGCTGGTTTACAGTGTGGCAATCACCAATACCGTAGACAGCTTTATTACCCACCAGCTGGGCATGGTTTCGCCTCCGCGCGCCATTCTGTCCCTGATTCTGATTGTCGGCATGATGACTATCGTTCGCTTCGGCGAGCAGATGATCGTTAAGGCGATGAGCATTCTGGTGTTCCCGTTCGTTATCGCACTGATGCTGCTGGCGCTGTACCTGATTCCTAACTGGAGCGGCGCGATATTCGAAACCCTGTCCTTTAGCAGCACGCCTGCTACCGGCAGCGGCCTGTGGATGACCCTGTGGCTGGCAATCCCGGTAATGGTGTTCTCCTTTAACCACTCACCGATCATCTCTTCCTTCGCGGTCGCCAAGCGTGAAGAGTACGGCGAAGGCGCTGAGAAGAAATGCTCCCGCATCCTGGCATTCGCTCACATCATGATGGTGCTGACCGTAATGTTCTTCGTGTTCAGCTGCGTCCTGAGCCTGTCACCTGCGAACCTGGCGGAAGCGAAAGCACAGAACATCTCTATCCTGTCTTACCTGGCTAACCACTTTAACGCGCCGATTATTGCCTGGATGGCACCTATCATCGCGATTGTGGCTATTACCAAATCCTTCCTCGGCCACTATCTGGGCGCACGTGAAGGCTTTAACGGTATGGTGATTAAAACGCTGCGCGGCAAAGGCAAAAGCATCGAAATCAACAAGCTGAACCGCATCACCGCGATCTTCATGCTGGTAACCACTTGGATTGTTGCCACTCTGAACCCGAGCATCCTGGGGATGATTGAAACCCTGGGCGGCCCAATCATCGCGATGATTCTGTTCCTGATGCCGATGTACGCGATTCAGAAAGTGCCTGCGATGCGTAAATACAGCGGCCACATCAGCAACGTCTTCGTTGTGGTGATGGGTCTGATTGCTATCTCCGCTATCTCTTACTCTCTGTTCAGCTAATTTCGTACAGCGATTAGTGTTCAACCGCCTGCTTTCTGCGGGCGGTTCTCCCCCTCTTCAAGTCACTCACGCAATGGACGCATCATGATTAGCGTATTCGACATTTTCAAAATCGGTATCGGGCCATCCAGCTCTCATACCGTCGGCCCGATGAAGGCTGGCAAACAGTTCGCTGACGATTTAATCGCCAAAGGAATGTTGCACGATGCCACCCGCGTCATTGTTGATGTCTACGGTTCACTGTCCCTGACCGGTAAAGGCCACCATACCGATATCGCGATTATTATGGGCCTGGCGGGGAACCTGCCGGATACCGTGGATATCGACTCCATTCCGCACTTCATTCAGGATGTGAACACCCACGGCCGCCTGATGCTGGCAAATGGCGCGCACGAAGTGGAGTTCCCGGTAGACTGCTGCATGAATTTCCATGCCGACAACCTGTCACTGCACGAAAACGGCATGCGCATCACCGCGATGGCGGGCGATAAGGCTATTTATAGCCAGACTTATTATTCCATCGGCGGCGGTTTTATCGTCGATGAAGCGCACTTTGGGCTGGAAGACACGCAAAAAGTGACGGTGCCCTACCCGTACAAAAGCGCCGCCGATCTGCGTAAACACTGCGATGTTACCGGCCTGTCCCTTTCCGGCCTGATGATGCAGAACGAGCGTGCAATGCACACCCAGGCGGAAATCGACGAGCATTTCGCCAGCGTCTGGGCCGTCATGCGCAGCGGCATCGAGCGCGGCATTACCACCGAAGGCGTGCTGCCGGGCAAAATGCGCGTACCGCGCCGCGCCGCAGCCTTGCGCAGAATGCTGGTCAGCAGCGATAAAAATAACTCCGACCCGATGGCGGTTGTCGACTGGATCAACATGTTTGCTCTGGCGGTCAACGAAGAGAACGCCGCCGGTGGCCGCGTGGTTACCGCGCCGACAAACGGTGCCTGCGGTATCGTCCCTGCGGTGCTAGCGTATTACGACAAGTTCATCCGCGAAGTAAACGCAAACTCCTGCGCGCGTTACTTCCTGGCGGCGGGCGCGATTGGCTCGCTGTACAAAATGAACGCGTCGATTTCTGGCGCTGAAGTCGGCTGTCAGGGTGAAGTAGGCGTGGCCTGTTCCATGGCGGCGGCCGGTCTTGCGGAGCTATTGGGCGGCAGCCCGGCGCAGGTTTGCATCGCTGCAGAAATCGGCATGGAGCACAACCTTGGGCTGACCTGCGACCCGGTTGCCGGACAGGTTCAGGTACCGTGCATCGAGCGTAACGCCATTGCCGCCGTCAAAGCGGTAAACGCCGCGCGCATGGCGCTAAGGCGCACCAGCGAGCCGCGCGTCTGCCTCGATAAGGTTATCGAAACGATGTATGAAACCGGCAAAGACATGAACGCCAAATACCGCGAAACTTCACGCGGCGGGCTGGCGATGAAGGTTTCCTGCGATTAAAAACACAAGGCCCTCGTGGAGGGCCTTTTTATTGGCGGATGGCGCTACGCTTATCCGCCCTACTACTCATCTTTTATAGGTCGGACAAGCGTATCGCCACCCGACTCAACCGCCACAGACGGATTAACGCAAATCCCCGACCTTCACGTGGTCCATATCGTCGAACACCTGATTCTCGCCTACCATTCCCCAAATAAAGGTATAGGCACGAGTGCCAACGCCCGAGTGAATTGACCAGCTCGGCGAAATCACCGCCTGCTCGTTCTGCACCACGATATGACGCGTTTCCTGCGGCTGCCCCATCATATGGAACACGCAGCTATTCTCTTCCAGGCCAAAGTAGAAATAGACCTCCATGCGGCGTTCGTGCGTGTGGCACGGCATGGTATTCCACAGATTGCCCGGCGCAAGCTCGGTTAACCCCATGCTCAGCTGGCAGGTTTCCAGCACGTCAGGCACGAAGTATTTATTGATGGTGCGACGGTTGCTGGTGACATCTTCGCCCAAGGTAACCGGCGAGACATCGGCTGGCGTCACGCGTTTGGTTGGATAAGCGGTATGCGCCGGGGCACAGTTGTAATAAAAACGAGCGGGCTTTGCGCCGTCTACGCTCGCAAAGACCACTTCTTTAGCCCCTTTACCGACGTACAGCGCGTCACGATGGCCAATTTCATAGCAGGTACCATCGACCGTAATGGTTCCCGGCCCGCCGATGTTAATCACGCCCAGCTCACGGCGCTCAAGGAAGTAGCTCACGCCGAGCTGCTTGCCCACTTCCCCGCCTACGCTTACGCAACGCGTCACCGGCATCACGCCGCCCACGATAATCCGGTCAATATGGCTGTAGGTCATGGTGTACCGATCGGCGGTGAAAATCGTCTCGACCAGAAACTCTTTGCGCAGACCCGCAGTATCGAGCGTTTTTGCGTGATCGCTATGAATGCTTTGGCGAATGTCCATCTTATCTCCTCACTGGCATACCCGAACGGTAATGGCAAACATCACCGTTATCATTAATAAAAAACTGCAATTTAAATATATTTAATTACACATCATTTACATTTAATCGCCTTGCCAAATACTTTATCAGCGCGACCCCGCGAATAATGTGATCTAAATTGAAATATTGTTTCAATTTGATTGAATCATAATTCCGATCAATGGATAGTACCAGACATAAAGTTACTTTCGGAGCGCAACTACCCGGAAACCTTCATTCATAGCGGTACACAGGCCAGTCCTACAGAGTAATGTTTATTACCTGTAATAAATAAATTTTATAACCCAATAAAAGTTAAGCACTTTTTATTGCGAACCCTTGCGGCCTTTTTTTGCCAGGGGCAGGCGCTCAATAAAGAGTAACGAGGATTAATGATGAAGATTAAAGCGACGATTGAACGCATCCCTGGAGGGATGATGCTGGTGCCCCTGCTGCTTGGCGCAATACTTAATACCTTTGCGCCAGAGACCGGAGCCTACTTCGGTTCATTTACTAAAGGAATGATTACCGGCACCGTCCCTATTCTTGCCGTTTGGTTTTTTTGTATCGGGGCTTCAATTGATTTACGCGCCACCGGCACGGTACTGCGTAAATCCGGCACGCTGGTGATCACGAAAATTGCCGTTGCCTGGGTTGTTGCAATGATTGCAGCATCGTTTATCCCCGATGAAGGTATTCAGACCGGGATGTTCGCAGGCCTGTCCGTTCTGGCGCTGGTTTCCGCGATGGACATGACCAACGGCGGCCTGTACGCCAGCCTGATGAATCAGTACGGCACCAAAGAAGAGTCAGGCGCATTCGTCCTGATGTCGCTTGAATCAGGCCCGCTGATGACCATGGTGATTCTGGGCTCCGCCGGGCTTGCTTCGTTTGAACCACACCACTTTATCGGCGCGGTACTGCCGTTCCTGATTGGCTTCACGCTGGGCAACCTGGACCACGACTTCCGCGCCTTCTTCAGCAAAGCCACACCAACGCTCATCCCGTTCTTTGGCTTTGCGCTCGGTAATACCATCAACCTGAACGTGATTATGGATACCGGACTGCTGGGCATCATGCTGGGCGTCGCCGTTATCGTCATTACCGGCATTCCTTTGATTCTGGCGGATAAATTCATCGGTGGCGGTAACGGTACGGCAGGCATTGCGGCTTCATCTGCCGCAGGTGCGGCGGTGGCAAACCCGGTCATAATCGCGCAAATCAACCCGGCATTCGAACCGGTTGCCGCATCCGCAACGGCGTTGGTCGCGGCAAGCGTCATCGTCACGGCGATTCTGGTGCCGATTATTACCGCGATCTACTCGCGCCGCGTGGCCGGAAAGGTGAAAGAGAAAGAGCTGGTGCAGGAGAACGTGGCGTAAAAATATGTCGGATAGCGCTACGCTTACCCGACATAGACAAGAATTGCAGGGTGGATAAGCGAAATCGCCATCCACCCACTACCGCAAATACCGCCGGATCCCCGTTTAAAGCGCCGACTTCAGGCGCTTAACCGCCTCAAAAAGCTGCTCTTCCGAAGCCGTGGCATACGAGAAACGCAGCGTTCCCTTATCCGCATTGTCGCTAAAGAAGAACTCGCCCGGTACGTAAACCACGCCTTTTGCCAGCGTTTGCTGTAGCCACTGGGTCGTATCAAACTCGTAGCGGAACTTCGCCCACAGGAACATACCGCCCTGCGGCTGGTTAAAGCTGATGTGCTCGCCAAGCTCTTCCTGCAAATGATGTGAAAGGCTGAGGCATTTTTGCTTATACGCCTCGCGGATCTGCGCAATCTGCGGGTTCAACCGACCCAGCGTAAGATAGGCCGCAACCAGAGACTGCGAGAAAGAGTTAGCGTGCAGGTCGGTGGCCTGTTTGATAATCGCTACTTTCTGCTTCATCCACTCCGGCAGGATAATCCAGCCCACGCGCAGGCCCGGTGCCAGAATTTTGGAGAAGGTGGAGGTATAAACCACGTTCGCATGGTTGCCCATATCAGCCGCCACCTGGAAGAGGGTTTTCTCGCGGTTTTCGGTAAAGCTAATCGCGCCGTACGGGTCGTCCTCGACGATCACAAAATCATGCGCGATCGCCAGCTTCACCAGCTTCTCGCGGCGTTCTGCGCTAAGCGTGGTGCCGCTCGGGTTGCCAAACGTCGGTACCAGATAAACGGCTTTGATACGCGTGGTTTTGAGCAGCTCTTCCAGCTCGTCAACGATCATGCCGTGCTCGTCGCCGCCTACTGACTTCACGGTGGCCTCGGTGAGGCTAAGGATTTGCAGCGTCGCAAGGTAGGTCGGGCGCTCAACGACGAACACATCGCCCGGATCGGCCAGCGCGCGGATCAGTAAATCCAGAGCCTGCTGGGAACCGGAAGTGATAAGCAGCTGGTCAGGACTGGTGGTGATGCCCCGCTCCTGGCATAGCCCCACCAGCTGCTGGCGAAGCTCCACGTTCCCTTCCGTCAGGCCGTACTGGAACGCGTCATTAAAATTCTGCTCCACTACGATTTGCGTGGCCTGGGCCAGCCCTTCTTTATCAAACAGTTCGCTCGAAGGAATGCCGCCCGCAAGAGAAATGACGCCCGGCATTTTACTGTGCTTTAAGAGTTCACGAATGGCTGACGGCTGGAGATTCTGGATACGTTGTGCGAGGTGTGTGCTATTGATCATGGATTTTTCTCTGTTTTTTTCTTCGTTAAAATATACATAGCAATCAAATTAATAAGCAATGCCTTTTCTACGCGACTCATTGTGAAAATTGCGAGGCGCTTTCCTGAAAAGAGAACGCGCGTTCGCCGCCCGGCGGGGGAAGTGGTAAAGTGGAGGAAGTCATTATGGAAAGTGCAAAACTTATGAGCATTCATCTACTTATCGTCGACGCCCTCAATCTGATTCGCCGCATTCACGCGGTACAGGGCTCGCCCTGCGCCGATACCTGCCTGCATGCCCTGGAGCTGTTGATTACCCACAGCCAGCCGACGCATGCCGTTGCGGTGTTTGACGATGAAGACCGCCGCGAAGGCTGGCGGCACCAGGTTTTGCCAGATTACAAAGCCGGACGCGCGCCGATGCCGGAAAACCTGCAGCTTGAAATGGCCTCCATCCGCGAGGCATTCACCCGCCGCGGCGTGGCATGCTGGCACTCGCAGGGAAACGAAGCGGACGATCTCGCCGCCACGCTTGCCGCCAAACTCGCGGCGGGCGGTCATCGCGCGACCATCGTGTCCACGGATAAAGGCTTTTGTCAGCTTCTTGCCCCAACCATCGAAATCCGAGACTACTTCCAGAAACGCTGGCTGGACGCGCCGTTCATCGCCCAGGAATACGGCGTTCAGCCGCAGCAGCTGCCAGATTTCTGGGGGCTTGCGGGCATCAGCAGCAGCAAAATTCCAGGCGTGGCGGGCATCGGGCCCAAAAGCGCGACCCAGCTGATAAACCAGTTTTCAACGCTTGAGGAGCTGTATCAGCGGCTGGACGAAGTGCCTGAGAAGTGGCGCAAAAAGCTGGAGCAGCATAAAGAAAGCGCGTTCACCTGTCGCCAGGTCGCGCGTCTGCAAACGGATTTAAAGCTGGACGGGAATTTGCAGCAGCTGAGGTTGCCCAGCGGCCGCTCGTAGGCGGGGTATGACGATGGTTGTTTGTTGGTCGGGTAAGCATTGCGCCACCCGACATTAAACCTGGAACCTAGCGCTCGTCGCGGCGGCCGCCGACGGCTGCCCACATGCGGCGCACGTGTACCGTCACTTCTTCACGGTCATGGTAGAGCTGGCGCGCCTGAATCTGCGCGCTGATACCGTTTTCTTCCAGCTTTTCTCGGATCATGGCGATGTTCTGGGAAACCTCCTCATAGCGCTTTTTCATCGGCAGCTTGAGGTTAAAAATGGTTTCCCGGCACCAGCCGTTGACTAGCCAGGTTGCCATCAGGCTTGCGACCTTCGCAGGCTTCTCCACCATATCGCACACCATCCACGAAATGTTACTGCGGGTTGGCTTGTATTTAAAACCGTCTTCACGCAGCCACGTCACCTGGCCGGTATCCATCAGGCTTTGCGCCATCGGGCCGTTGTCCACGGAGGAAACCCACATGTTGCGTTTCACTAGCTGATAGGTCCAGCCGCCAGGGCAGGCACCTAAATCCACGGCGTACATACCGTTTGCCAGGCGCTCGTCCCATTCGTCTGCGGGAATAAAGACGTGGAAAGCCTCTTCCAGCTTGAGCGTTGAACGGCTTGGCGCGTCGGATGGGAACTTCAGACGCGGAATGCCCATATAGAACGGTGAATTATTATTGGAGTAGGAATAGCCGGTATAGCAGCAGCCTGGGGCAATAAAGAAGACGTGCACCACCGGGCGCTTCGCCGTTTCGTAGTTGGTCAGCACGCCCGCTTCGCGCAGGCTGGAACGCAGCGGCACGGTTAGCTTACGACAGAACTTCATCAGCTCTTTGCTTTCGTTGGTATCCGCAACCTCAACGCGCAGATCGCCGCCCTTCTCGACAACTCCCTGCAGCATGCCGGTAATAGGCGTAATGCGATCCTCCGGCGGAAGATCCTTTAACAGCTCGCCCGCAACGATCATCTGACGGGCAAAGATCAGATCGCTAAACGGCAGCTCCCGCGCCAGCCTGTCGGCGTCTTCCGGCTGATAGCATTCGAAGATGACATAGCCGCTGCTTTCTTTCACGCGGGCAAAACCGAAGACGTTCCGCTGGCCCGCTTTATCGGTAATTTCTGCCGCGCACTCTTTTTCAAAGCCCTGGCGGCAGTACAAAATAACTTTATTATTCATGGCTTACGCCCCTACGTTTCAGGCGCATTGCACCAATCAACATCAAAATCCAGCCGGCGAGGAAACAGACCCCGCCGACGGGTGTAACGAACGCCCACAGGCGTAAATGCGAGAGCGCCAGACAATAAAGGCTGCCGCTAAATAAGACGGTACCGAGCGCCATAAAAACGCTGCTCCAGTAAAACCAAATGCTAATGCGGCGCTGCATCGCCACCGCAAGGCCAAAAATAGCCAGCGTGTGAAACGCCTGATACTCAAGGCCCGTCTGAATCCAGCCCATCTCCACAACGCCAAGAGATTTGCTCAATACGTGCGCACCAAAGGCGCCGAGGGCAACGAAAATAAAGCCACTGATAGCGGTAAAAATCAGCATGAAACGGCTGGTCATGGTGTAACCCTAAAGGTAAGGCGCGGCACAACCGCGCGAAGATTTACTTATTGGTCGTAACGAAAGCGGAACTTTTCTTGCTCACTGGCGGCTTTCGCCAGGATCCACTGCCGGAATGCCGCTATTTTACCGAGTTCTGCCTGACTGTCATGACAAACCAGATAAAAGGCATTTTTGCTCACCAGAACATCATTAAACGGGCAGACCAGGCGGCCCGCTTCGATTTCCGACTGCGCCATAACGTTATTCGCCAGCGCAACCCCCTGCCCGTGAATCGCGGCCTGCAGCACCATGGCGCTGTGGCTGAAAATCGGCCCCTGCTGCACATTAATATGGCTCACGCCCAGCTGGCGGGTGTAGGTTTGCCAGTCGCGGCGCGAGGCGTCGTGTAATAGGGTGTGGTTTGCGAGGTCTTCCGGGGTTTTGATCGGCTTATCACCCGTCAGCAACATCGGGGAGCACACCGGCAGCAGGTATTCAGCGTACAATTTTTCAACGCGCAGGCCCGGCCAGTTGCCGCGCCCGTAGAAAATAGCCACGTCTACATCATCGGAAAGTTTATCTTCCTGACGGTCGACGGCCTGAATACGCACGTCGATTCCCGGATAAGCTGAGTTAAAGCTTGTCAGCCGCGGCACCAGCCAGTGAATGGCAAAACTCGGTAATAAACTTACCGTCAACGCGCCTTTCGCGCTACGGGCCTGGAGTTTGCGCGTCGCCTCGGTGAGCTGGGAAAAAATCTCTTTGATATCGAGATAATAGCTCTGACCTTCTTCGGTTAGCAGCAGGGAACGGTTGCGGCGACGGAACAGTTTTAGCCCTAAAAAGTCCTCAAGGGACTTAATCTGGTGGCTAACGGCCGCCTGTGTGACGAAAAGCTCTTCGGCCGCTTTGGTAAAACTCAGGTGACGTGCGGCGGCATCAAAAACGCGTAATGCATTCAGAGGTGGCAAGCGCTTGGACATAGTTGACAGGCTTAATTGTTAATGGCTGTTAACAAACAGGTAATTTACATTAACCTATTAGTTTTTTTTATCTGAGCCATTATAAATTGTCCGTTGAGGATGCACCAGCAAATACCTATAGTGGCGGCACTTCCTGAGCCGGAACGAAAAGTTATCTGGAATGCGTGTTCTGGAGGGCTTTTGGCTTACGGTTGTGATGTTGTGTTGTTGTGTTTGCAATTGGTCTGGCATTCCAGACCCCGGTAGCTAAGCTACCCCTTTTTCACTTCCTGTACATTTACCCTGTCTGTCCATAGTGATTAATGTAGCACCGCTTAAAGCGGTGCTTTTTTTTGCTTAAAAATTACTTCTCAAGCGCAACCATTTCTTTCACGTCAGAACGGTTGATCTGCTGCTGGTTACCGTTGGCATCTTTATACTTAATCATGCCAGTTTCATCATCGGTCTTAGGTTTACCATCAGAGACGATAGTACGTCCGTCATTGGTGTGCATGACGTAGTTCGGGCTGGAACATGCTGCTAGTGCGAAAGTCATCATACATGCAGATACAATTGCGGCTGCCTTATTCATATTTCCTTCTCCTTGTATGTAGATTTTAATGCTACTTAAATCTCTTCTGCTTACAGGCTGAAACCTTAGCCTAACAATAATTAGCATAACTCTCTTTTCTGACTTTGCCAGGTTAACCAGAATATTCTGAGGGTTACACACGCCTTGTGCAGCCTTAAGAAATGCGCCACGATCTACGCATTGAAACGAGGACAACCATGAAAGCATTTAATCCCGCCCATTTTCGCAGCCAATTCCCGGCGCTGGCGGATGCTGGCGTCTATCTCGACAGCGCGGCAACGGCGTTAAAACCCCAGGCTTTAATTGAAGCCAGCCAGCAGTTTTATAGCCTTAGCGCAGGCAACGTTCATCGCAGCCAGTTCCCAACGGCGCAGCGCCTCACGGCTCGATACGAAGCCGCCCGCGACGGCGTTGCGGCCCTGCTTAATGCCCCATCGGGAAAAGATATCGTCTGGACGCGCGGCACCACCGAAGCCATTAATTTGGTCGCCCAGTGCTACGCACGTCCGCGCCTGCAGCCCGGTGACGAAATCATCATCAGCGAAGCGGAACACCACGCTAACTTCGTGCCGTGGCTGATGGTTGCCGAGCAGACCGGCGCACGAATCGTCAAATTACCGATAGGTAAAGACTTACTGGCAGACCTTACGCTGCTCCCCGGCCTGCTAAACGAGCGCACTAAAATTCTGGCGCTTGGGCAGATGTCGAACGTGACCGGGGGCTGCCCGGATCTGGCGAAGGCCATCACCCTCGCTCATGGCGTGGGGGCTGTCGTCATGGTCGATGGCGCGCAGGGCGTGGTTCACTGCCCGCCGGACGTGCAGCGGCTTAACATCGACTTCTACGCTTTTTCCGCCCACAAGCTCTACGGCCCAACCGGCATCGGCGCGCTGTACGGCAAAACCGCACTGCTGGAAGGCATGTCGCCGTGGCTTGGCGGCGGCAAAATGATCACCCATGTCTCGTTCGACGGCTTCAAAACCCAGGCGGTGCCCTATCGCTTCGAAGCGGGTACGCCAAACGTTGCGGGGGTGATTGGCCTGAGCGCCGTGCTGGAATGGCTTACCGAAATCAACGTTACGGAAGCCGAAGCCTACAGCCAAGGCCTGGCAACGCTTGCGGAAGCCGAACTGATGAAGCGACCGGGCTTTCGCAGCTTCCGCTGTCAGGACTCGAGCCTGCTGGCCTTTGATTTTGCAGGGGTTCACCACAGCGATATGGTCACGCTGCTCGCAGAATCGGGCATTGCGCTTCGTGCCGGGCAGCACTGCGCACAGCCGCTGCTCGCCGCCCTGGGCGTCAGCGGCACCCTGCGCGCCTCTTTCGCGCCTTACAACACGCAAAGCGACGTGGACGCGCTGGTGAAAGCCATCGACCGCGCGCTGGATATTCTGGGGGAATAAATGACGAGTGGATTTTTAGCGGGCCATCCGTTTGGCAGCACGATTACCCCGGACACGCTTCGCGCGGTCTTCGAGCCGCTCCAGCAGTGGGAAGATAAATATCGCCAGCTGATTATGCTCGGCAAACAGCTGCCAGCCCTGCCCGCAGATCTTAAGCGCGAGGATATTGAGATTGCCGGCTGCGAGAACCGCGTCTGGCTCGGTCACGAGCGCGCGGCGGACGGTAAAATGCACTTCTACGGAGACAGCGAAGGGCGCATCGTGCGCGGCCTGCTGGCGGTGCTGCTGACGGCGGTTGAGGGAAAAACGGCAGAAGAGCTGCGCAACGCAGATCCGCTGGCGCTTTTTGACGAACTGGGGTTACGCAATCAGCTAAGCGCCTCGCGCAGCAGCGGGCTGGCGGCATTAGCGGAAGCGGTGCGAAAGGCGGCAAGCGAATAATTAACGGTGAAGAGCTAGCGTCGGATGGCGGCATACGCCTTATCCGACCTGCGTTCAACTGCGAAATTATAGGTCGGATAAGCGAACGCGCCATCCGACGCCCACTATTCACCCCAAAAAACTAACGCCGCGCCTTCGCCATCATCTTCTTCAACACGTGGGAAACCGCCACAAAGCCAAAGCTTGCGGTGACCATGGTTGCCGCGCCAAAACCTGACGCACAGTCCATGCGCTTCGGCCCTTCGGCGGTGCTTTTCATCGCGCACACCGAACCATCCGCCTGCGGATACACCAGCGCCTCGGTGGAAAACACGCAGTCCACGCCCAGCTTGCCTTTACTGTTCTTCACCACGCCAAAATCGCTTTTCAGCCTTTCGCGCAGCTTTGCCGCCAGCGGGTCCTGAATGGTCTTCGCCAGATCGGTAACCTGAATCTGCGTGGGATCGATTTGCCCGCCCGCGCCGCCCGTTGTAACCAGCGGGATTTTATTGCGGCGGCAAAATGCTATCAGCGCGGCTTTTGGCCGCACGCTGTCGATGGCGTCGATAACGTAGCTGTAGCCCTGGCTTAGAAGCTGGGCGGCGTTATCTGCGGTGATGAAGTCGTCCACCACGGTAACGCGGCATTCCGGGTTTATCTCGCGGATGCGCGCGGCCATCACCTCGGTTTTTGCCTGGCCGACGTTATCCCGCAGCGCGTGAATCTGGCGGTTAGTGTTGGTCACGCAGACGTCATCCATATCGATGAGCGTAATCGCGCCGATGCCGGTGCGCGCCAGCGCTTCTGCGGCCCAGGATCCGACGCCGCCAATCCCGATGACGCACACGTGCGCCTCGGCGAACAGTTGCAGAGCGTCACGCCCATAAAGACGAGCGGTGCCGCCAAAACGTTGCAGCCAGGCATCGGAAAGAACTACAGACATCGGGATATCCTCGGGAATAAAAAAACGGGCTGATTATACAGCCCGTTCGTTGAAGGTGGAAAGTTAGCCGCATTAACCGCTAAAGACGTTGCCGCCCGCGCCTGCACCCGGCGCGTTTTTCAGCACCCAGACGCGACCATAATGGTTGTACCAGCCCGCGCGATGCCCCGCTTCCGGCCCAATGCCCTGATAGATGTCGAAGTGCTGACCCTTAATCGCGCCGCCCACGTCCAGCGCTACCATCACGCGCAGCTCATACTGCCCGTTGAATTTGCCGTTGTTATCCAGCAGCGGGACTTCAGCCAGCAGCGTGGTGCCCGCCGGGATAATCGAACGGTCAGACGCTACCGACGCGCGGCCAATCAACGGTACCGCGCTCGCGCCCTTCACAGGGGCAAAGCTCGCGGGTTTAAAGAACACGAATGAAGGGTTCTGCTCAAGCAGCTCCTGCACTTCGGCCTGGCTGTGGGTTTCGCCCCAGTGGCGAATCGCCTGCATCGACATATCTTCTTTCTTCACTTCGCCGCGATCGATAAGCACCTTGCCGATGCTGCGGTACGCGTGGCCGTTTTTGCCCGCATAGCCGAAGAAAGTGAGTGGCTGCCCATCGCCAAAGTCGATATAGCCGCTGCCCTGCACGTCCATAATGAAGTTGTCCATCAGAGAATTGCTGTAGGCGAGAATATAGCTGTCGCCCAGCGCGCCGCTGTAAATCTCTGCGCGCGACGGCAGGCGGCCACGTTTAGGCGGCATGCGATAGATTGGGTACTGGAACTCGCCCTGACGGGTGTAGCGCGCCTGCACCACCGGCGTGTAGTAGCCGGTAAACTGCACGTTGCCGTAGTTGTCTGCGCCTTCCATCTGCCAGGCGTCCAGGCCGTACTGGCTCAGCTGGCGGGTATCGCCGCCCGCGCGCAGCCATTGCTGCACGGAGCCATAGACGTCGCTCTTGCTGTTATAGAGTCTTGGGGAGGCGGAACGAATCTGATTTACCTGCTCGGCGAAGTCACCGCCGTTAATAGGTGCGCCGACCGCGTCAGGCTGGTTTACCAGCGAAAAGGGTTGGGAAAACTTACCGTCTTTATACTGCTGACCTTTGTCAGTCGGTTTAGAGGAACAGGCTGCCAACGCCGCTACCATTACGCCCGTTACAATGTACTTAATCCAACGTCCTTTCATTAACTGCCTCGCCCTGGTTTATGCCGCTACACGCCACGCGAAGATAGCAAACACGCCGGGAGAATTAAATGCGTTACGCGTGCCGCACGGCAGGGGTGTACATAAATTAATCAAAAAGCCGTCATTTTCAACAACCTGTGACAAAATTAGCATTTTTTAAAAAAAGGGTTGCAACATAAAGCGAGCAGAGTATAGTGCGCATCCACGGACGCGGGGTGGAGCAGCCTGGTAGCTCGTCGGGCTCATAACCCGAAGGTCGTCAGTTCAAATCTGGCCCCCGCAACCAATTAAGCCGCAGATTCTGCGCCATGATGGAAATCATGTGGGAAGTAAAGTAGTATACGGACGCGGGGTGGAGCAGCCTGGTAGCTCGTCGGGCTCATAACCCGAAGGTCGTCAGTTCAAATCTGGCCCCCGCAACCAACTAAGCCGCAGATTCTGCGCCATGATGAAAATCATGTGGGAACAAAAGCAGTTTACGGACGCGGGGTGGAGCAGCCTGGTAGCTCGTCGGGCTCATAACCCGAAGGTCGTCAGTTCAAATCTGGCCCCCGCAACCAACTTTAAAGCACCTTAACGGGTGTTTTTTTGTATCTGAATTCCCCTAATCCCCCTTCACTATTGCTTATCCCCTAAATAATTCATGTTACAGCCTGGCAACAAAGGAGCTTACTTAAGTAAGTGACTGGGGTAAGCGAGCGCAGCTAACCCCCCTTCAACTTGCAGTATGACGGAGAGATTAGCCGCGCCTTGCAAGCGTAGCCCCATCCGCAAAGTAAGCCTTAATCCCCGCCAGAATAGACTCCGCAACTTCCTGCTGGAACGTCGCCGTGCGCAGCTTGCGCTCTTCCTCAACGTTGCTTAAAAACGCCGTTTCGACGAGGATCGAAGGAATATCCGGCGCTTTTAACACCGCAAACCCGGCCTGATCGACGCTGTTTTTATGCAGCTTGTTAACGCGCCCAAGCCTGTTTAGCACCTCTTTGCCAAACTTCAGGCTATCGTTGATGGTCAGCGACTGCACCATATCGAACATGGTGTGATCGACGTAGCGGTCGCCGCTTCTGCTAATGCCACCGATTAAGTCGGCGGCGTTCTGCGTTTGCGCCAGGTATTTTGCCGCCGTACTGGTGGCACCTTTGGTGGAAAGCGCAAACACCGACGACCCGCGAGCCGCGCCTGAGGTAAACGCATCCGCATGGATCGATACAAACAGATCGGCGCGCTGCTTCTGGGCTTTTGCCACGCGAACTTTCAGCGGGATAAATACATCCTCGTTGCGCGTCATGTACGCCTTCATGTTGCCTTCTTTATCGATCAGCGCCTTCAGGCGACGGGCGATTTTCAACACGATATCTTTTTCACGCGTCTTGTTCGGGCCGATGGCACCAGGATCTTCGCCGCCGTGTCCGGGATCGAGCATGATAACGATCGGCCTGTCACGCCCTGCTTTACCCGGTTTTGGTCCCTGCTCGGCGGGCATCTTCTTGTCGAGATCGCCGTTGTTATAATCTTCCAACAGCGCCAGCAGCGGATCCTGCTCGCTATTCATATTTGCCGGATAAAGATCCATCACCAGCCGCTCTTTAAACTCGGCGACAGGGGCCAGCGCGAAGAGATGCGGCGTAACATTTTGTTTCAGTTCAAAAACCATTCGTACGGTCTTGGGATCGAATTGCCCAACGCGTGCAGACTTAATAAAAGGATCGTCCACGCGGATTTGCGACCCAACGCCTTTCAGCACCGAGTTCAAATTCACCCCTTCAATATCGACCACCACGCGTTCAGGATTGCTTAAAGCGAACTGCTTGTACTTCAGCATTTGGTTCGATTCCAGCGTCACGCGGGTGTAAGACGAGGCCGGCCAGACGCGCACGGCAATCACCTGGCTTACCGCAGCAAGCCCAACCTGGCTTACGCTTAACAACCACATGGCACCCGCGCCCTGCAATAAACGGCGGCGGCTAATTAACGGACTGGAATCTGGCATGGCTCTCCTGAGCGACATCTTTTTCGAATAAAAAATCGTTGGCGATATTTTTTAGCCGAAAACTTTAGCGAATCACGCTGTGGCTGTCATCCTCAAAAGGGTAAACATATTCAAAGACAGACAAAGGTCGCGGGCGAAAAAAATCTGCCCTATGGGAAAATTGCTGCTTGCACGTCGCGCAATAAAAGAATAAAAATATGGAAATTATGAATAATCATGCAATGAGGGTTTGCCGTGGTGAAGGAACGTAGAACCGAACTGGTACAGGGATTCCGCCATTCTGTTCCCTATATAAATGCCCATCGGGGAAAAACGTTTGTCATTATGCTGGGCGGCGAAGCCATCGAGCATGAAAACTTCTCAAGTATCGTCAACGATATTGGCCTGCTGCACAGCCTCGGCATCCGCCTGGTCGTTGTCTACGGCGCGCGCCCGCAGATTGACGCCAATTTAGCGGCCCACAATCACGAACCGGTGTACCACAAATACACCCGGGTCACGGACGCCAAAACGCTGGAGCTGGTGAAACAGGCCGCAGGTTTATTGCAGCTGGATATCACCGCCCGCCTCTCCATGAGCCTAGGCAACACGCCGTTGCAGGGCGCGCACATCAACGTAGTCAGCGGCAACTTTATCATCGCCCAGCCATTGGGCGTGGATGACGGCATCGACTACTGCCACAGCGGCCGCATTCGCCGCATCGACGAAGAGGCGATTCATCGCCAGCTCGATAACGGTGCCATCGTCCTGATGGGGCCGGTGGCGGTATCGGTAACCGGCGAGAGCTTTAACCTCACCTCCGAAGAGGTCGCCACCCAGCTCGCCGTGAAGCTAAAAGCTGAAAAAATGATCGGCTTTTGCTCATCCCAGGGCGTCATCGACGACGGCGGCAATATTATTTCCGAACTGTTTCCCAACGACGCGCAGCAGCGCATCGAAGAGCTGGAAAGCACCGGCGATTACCATTCCGGCACCGTGCGCTTCCTGCGCGGGGCGGTTAAGGCCTGCCGCAGCGGCGTGCGTCGTAGCCACCTGATCAGCTATCAGGAAGACGGCGCGCTGCTTCAGGAGCTGTTCTCACGCGACGGTATCGGCACGCAGATTGTGATGGAAAGCGCCGAGCAGATTCGCCGTGCGACCATCAACGACATCGGCGGTATCCTCGAACTGATTCGCCCGCTTGAGCAGCAGGGTATTCTGGTGCGCCGCTCTCGCGAGCAGCTGGAAATGGAGATCGACAAGTTCACCATTATCCAGCGCGACAACCTGACTATCGCCTGCGCGGCGCTTTATCCGTTCCCGGAAGAAGGCATTGGGGAAATGGCATGCGTGGCGGTTCACCCGGACTACCGCAGCTCCTCGCGGGGCGAAGTCCTGCTGCAGCGCATCGCCACGCAGGCGCGGCAAATGGGCCTGACGAAGCTGTTCGTGCTGACCACGCGCAGCATCCACTGGTTCCAGGAGCGCGGCTTCACGCCGGTGGACGTCGACCTGCTGCCGGAAAGCAAAAAAGAGATGTACAACTATCAGCGTCGTTCGAAGATCCTGATGGCTGACCTGGCCTGAGTCGATGTGGTGGATGGCGCTTGCGCTTATCCACCCTACGAAATGCCGCCGTTGATGCTTCGGACGGCGTATAAGCCTGCGCCATCCGCCTTCTTATCCTCTCTTTACCGCCACACTCAATCGCCGAAAGCCACCATCAGCCCGCTGCGCCGCTCGGTACGCGTGGAAATCGCTTTCTCAAGCACCCTATCATCGGCATACAGCGACAGGCGCTTTCGCGCGCGCGTAATGGCCGTATACACCAGCTCCCGCGTCACGACCGGGGTGAACTGATTTGGCAGCACCAGCGCCGCATGGTCGAACTCCGAGCCCTGGGATTTATGCACCGTCATCGCGAAGGCGGTATCGTGCCCCGGCAGACGGCTTGGCTGCACCGATTTCACGCTGCCGTCCGGCATCGCAAACCACACGCGCAGCCCTTCACCTCTCTCCAGCGCAATACCGATATCGCCGTTGAACAGCCCAAGCGTGCTGTCGTTGCGGGAAATCATAATCGGGCGGCCGCTATACCAGCGCACAGACGAAGGCTGCGGTCGGTTAATCAGGCGCTTATGAATCAAGGCCTGTTCAATACGCTCGTTCAGGCCGCCAACGCCAAACGGCCCTTCCCGCAGCGCGCACAGCAGCTGATAGCGCCCGAAGGCTTCGAGAATTTGTTCGGGAGCGGCCTGCTGGCGGGTCAGTTCAAGGTAGGAGCGGTAACCTTCCACCGCGTCCGCAATCATCGCCGCGTAATCCTCGCTTTCGCGCAGCGGCTGCTTGGTGATATCGGCGAATCCCTGGCTAAACGTCGCCTGCGCGCGGCGCGCATCGCTTGCGTTCACCGCAAAAGCCAACTGCCCAATCCCCGACTGGCTGTCGAAACGATAGCTTTTTTGCAGCAGGCACAGGCCGTCACGCAGCGCGCTAGCCTGCTCCCCTTCCCCTGCTGGAATCGCATAGCCCGTGAGGCGGCTTAGCTCCTGCGCGCGGCCCGGCGAATAGCCAAAAGTCACGTAATGACAGATATCGCCCAGCACCGCACCCGCCTCAACGGACGCGAGCTGGTCGCGATCGCCCAGGAAAATCACCCGCGCGTGGGCTGGCAGGGCATCAATCACTTTTGCCATCATCGGCAGATCGACCATGGATGCTTCGTCCACCACCAGCACGTCCAGATGAAGCGGATTACCGGCGTGATAGCGCAGACGCTGGCTGTTCGGCTGCGCGCCCAGCAGGCGGTGCAGCGTGCAGGCGTCATCCGGCAGCGCCTCTTTTTGCTTATCGCTAAGCGGCAGACGGCGCAGCGCCGAACCGAGCGATTCAGTCAGACGAGCGGCAGCCTTACCCGTCGGTGCGGCAAGCTGAATACGCAGCAGAGCATCGCCGGACAGCTGAACCAAAGCCGCGAGAAGTTTGGCAACGGTTGTCGTTTTCCCCGTGCCCGGCCCGCCGGAAATCACCGAGATCCTCCGCGTGAGAGCAACGGCGGCGGCAACCTTCTGCCAGTCGATGTCCTCGGTCGGCTCAAACAGGTGATTAAGCACTCCGGCAAGCTGCTGCTCGTCCAGCGGCATCGGGCGGTTTTGCGCGCCGAAGAACTCCGCCACCGACCGCTCGTTCTGCCACATCCTGTTGAGATAAAGCCTGTCGCCAATAAGCTTCAGCGGCGTGGCATCTTCGTTTTCGCTTACCGCATCAGAAATCAGAAGCTCGCCCCGCCAGTCGGCAACCGCACCGGCGGCGGCAAACAGCTGCTCCACCAGCTCAACCTGACGGCCAGCAAAAAGATGTTCGGGCTTAAGCCGCGCCAGCGGTAAACACACGTGCCCTTCGCCCGCATCATGGCTCAGCAAAGCCGCAGCCAGCATCAAAGCGGGCCTTTCATCGCTTGCGATCATCAGGGCAAACTGGACGTCCAGCGCCCGCAGCAGCTTTTGTTCGGCCGCCTGCTGCAGCAGTTCGGACATTTTCATGGCGTGACCTCTACATGAGTACCGGCGAACAGCGCATCCATTTTCGCGATCAGCTCGACGTCGGGGCGCGTGGCAAAAATCCCCTGCGACGACCCGCTGCCTTCCACTCCGCGCAGGAAGAGATAAATCACGCCGCCAAAGTGGGTTTCGTAGTCATAGTCAGGAATACGGTGGCGCAGATAGCGATGTAGCGCCAGCGTATAAAGCTGATATTGCAGGTCGTAACGGTGAGACTGCATGGCTGCCGCCATCGCCTGCTGCGTATAGGCCTGGCTGTCTTCGCCGAGCCAGTTGGATTTGTAGTCGAGCAGGTAATAGCGCCCCTGCCAGCGGAATACGAGGTCAATAAAGCCCTTGAGCATGCCGCGCACCTGCCGGAAATCCAGCGGCGGGCAGCCCGCAGAAAGCGGGTCGTACTCGCGAATAAGGCGATCTAACGCCTGGGCCTGCAGGTCGGTGTCGATGGGTAGATAAAACTCCAGCTCGACCTGTTTGTCGGCGGGCGACAGCTGGTTTAGCGACACGCCGGTTTGATTCAGGGGAGCCTGTAAAACCTCGCGTAGCCAATTGCTCAGCACCGGCTGCCACTGCTCACCATAGCCCTGAACGTTTAGCTCAGCGGCAACCCACTCATCGTCCAGCGGTTGGGTGAAATCAATCCCTTCGAACAGGCCGTGCAGGAATGTGCCGGGAGCCGCGCCGCGCGGGAATGAGTGCGGAGTGAGTGATGGCTCACTTTGCTCCTGTTCAACCCCCGCACCGTCTACGTCCAGGCGCGGCAGTAAATCCTGGGCGATGCTTTGCCCGTGCTGCTGTAGCCCGGAGTAGCTGGTGACGCGCCAGTTGTCGGACACCCGCCGCTGCATCACGCGGGCGCTCAGCTCCGGGCGCTCGGCCGCCACGGGCTGCCACGGCTGCGGGTCCTTTGGCTTGAGCTGTTCAATGCTAATCGCCTCACCGGCAAGCGCATCAAGGCTCGCCTGTAGCCCCGCCGCATCCTGCGCTTCGCCCTTTTGCAGCAGATACCCCAAAGCCCCAAGATGCAAATCGCTCGGGCCTTTTTTGGCGCGCGTTCCACGGAACAACGGCGCGACACCGAGGCTGCAGTGCCAGATAGAACGGGTCAGCGCCACGTACAGCAGGCGTAGATCTTCCGCAAGGCGTTCTTCTTCCGCAAGGCTCAGGCTTTCTTCGTTGTTGCTCAAGTCCAGCAGCGAGGAAAAGGTTGTGCGGTCATGGTATAACCCGCTGTTTTGCTGGCGGAAGTTGGCAATAAAAGGCAGCCAGACAAGCGGATACTCAAGCCCTTTCGATTTGTGGATGGTCACGACCTGGACCAGGTGCTTATCGCTTTCAAGGCGCAGCTGCTGGCTGGTAGCATTGTTGTTCGGCTCGGCGACCTGCTGGGCGAGCCAGCGCACCAGCGCATGCTCGCTGTCTGCCTGCGAGGCCGCTTCCTGCAACAGCTCGCTAATGTGCAAAATGTCCGTCAACCGCCTTTCGCCGCCGGATGTCGCCAGCAGGTTTTCAGCGACCTGCCGCGCCGTCATCAGGGCGCGGAGCATCGGCATCACGCCGCGCCGCAGCCAGATTTGGCGATAGGCGGTAAACTCTTCCACCAGCCTGTCCCACGCCTCTTCGTCTTCGTTCAGCGCTTCGATATGGCGCGCGTCGAGGCCCAGGGCGCTGGTCGCCACCGCGCTGCGCAGGGTTGATTCTATTTCCGGCGTCAGCACCGCCTGCAAAATCCACAGCAGCTCGCGGGCTTCGGGCGTGGCAAAAACGGAGTCGCGGTTGGAGAGATAAACCGAAGGAATATTCAGCCCGCTAAGCGCTTCACGAACGATTGTCGCCTCGCCCCGGCTACGCACCAGAATGGTAATGTCAGAAGCCTGAACCGGGCGAGATTTCTCGCCCTGCCACAGCAGCGCATCCCCGCGCTGACCGGCGGTCAGCCAGTCGCGAATCTGCTGCGCGCACTGCATCGCCATGGCCTGTTGGTAATCACTTACACCGCAGCCATCCCCCGGCTGTAGCCACAGCGACATCGCCGCCAGCGCCTTGCCGCGCACGGTAAAACGCAGGCCGCTATTTTTAGGCGCGGCTTTTACCGGCAGGAACGGGATTTGGCGGAATAAAAAGGGATTTTCAAGCTGGTTAAACAGCGTGTTGACGCTGGTAATCATCGCAGGAGACGAGCGCCAGTTGGTGTCCAGGGTGTAGTGATCGCTCACTTCCTGACGCGCCTTCATGTAGGTAAAAATATCCGCGCCGCGGAAAGCATAAATAGCCTGCTTCGGGTCGCCGATGAGCAGCAGCGCGGTATCCGGCTGGCGGATATACAGGCGGCGGAAAATGCGATACTGCTGCGGGTCGGTATCCTGGAATTCATCAATCATCGCCGCCGGGAAGCGCGCGCGGATGGCGGCGGCCAGCGCGTCACCACCCGGCTGGTGCAGCGCGTCATCAAGACGGCTTAGCATATCATCAAAGCCCAGCTCGCCACGGCGGCGCTTCTCCTGCTGCACGATATAGCGAATTTCCGCCATTGCGCGGGCGATAACCAGGTCGCGCAGGGTCAGGGGTTCGGCCAACAGCGCGGCAATCTCGCTGAAAACGGGATGGCGCGGCGGCTCGCCTTTCTTAGTTTTTTCATCAAGCGTGGCCTGAGAAAAACGGCCTAGCGCGTCCGGTAGCTGATAGCTGGTGGTTTCGCTCTGCGCCCACTCGCCGACGATATTTAGCCAGTTGGGCAAATTTTTGCTGCTGTAGCTGCGCCTGTCGACACCGGACTGCTCGATGGCAGCGGCAATATCCTGCGCGGCGGCAAGCCAGTTAGCTTTTACGCTGTCGATCGCCGCGACGATCTTCTCATGGCGGGCAATCAGCGTTTCGTTATCCGCAGGCGGCTGTTTTAACGCGGGCTGTTCGCCCTGCAGCCAGCTATTTATGTCGCGCAGCAAATCTTCCGGGCCGGACCACTGTTCGCTCATCGCCTGGGCGACCGGCTTCGGCAGCGGGTAACAGTGACGACGCCAAAAGTCAGCGCAGGCGTGGCGGCGCAGCAGCGACTCATCTTCAATCAGCTTCTGTTCGAACAGCATGCCGGACTCAAAGGCGTTAAGGCTGAGCATGCGCTGGCAAAAACCGTGGATGGTGAAAATGGCGGCTTCGTCCATCTGCTGCTCGGCCAGACGCAGAATCTGCGCGGCCTGATGGCGATCGGGGATTTGCGCCAGCAGGCGGACCAGCAGCGGGTTTTCGGTGAAGTTGCGCACGCAGGCGATGCGCAGTTCATGAATGTTGGCGCGAATGCGGCCACGCAGTTCTTCGGTGGCCGCTTCGGTAAAGGTCACCACAAGCAGTTCTTCAACGCCGAGCGGGCGAGGAAAAGCAGCGCTTTCCCCCAGTCCCAGCAGCAACCGCAAATAGAGCGCCGCTATAGTGAACGTTTTCCCGGTACCGGCAGAAGCTTCAATCAGTCGCTCGCCGGTTAGCGGCAAGCTTAGGGGATCAAGGGGCTGTGCGGTTCCGGTCATTATCTCTCACTTTATTTTGTATCTATAAGCGGCAACGTTTGTTGCAGACCGCTGACTCCCTCCCAGGTTTTCCAGCCTTTAGGCGCGGCGTATTCCGCCTTGCCGCTGTGGCTGCCGGATACCTGCGAGAGCAGTGCGGCACCCTGAGGCTCAACGACCGCCTGATGGAAGAAATCCGCCAGTTTTGCTGGAGTCAGCTTTTTAATTTCGGCGACTACTTTATCACGCGAATCAAAGTCCATGTTTCCACGATCGAAATCTTTGCTGAGCTGCGATGCTTCCTGCGAAAGCGTCTGCGGAGCCTGCATCATTTCACTGATAATACCCTGCTGCATTTGCGCGAAATCTTCCGCGCTCATGTTGCGGAGTTTCTGCTCCGCCGTCGGATAAAACGCCTTGAACCGCTCGTAGAGATAGGCCGGCTGCTTATCGCTACTTTGCAGCAGGAATCCAACTCCCCACTGGCGTCCTACGGACATCGGGAAGGCAAACACCGCATAGCCAAGCTGTTCCTGGGTACGCAGCTGATTGTAGAACCACGGCTGAATGATTTGCCCAAGCATAGCGCTGTAGGCGGTGCTAACCGTCTCGTCATAACCTTTAGGTACATAGACCGCAGCGAGCGCTGAATCGGTGCTGCTTCCGGCTTTCTCAAACATTGCCAGAGTCTGCTTATCGACCAGCACGTCTTTGTTACGACACCATTCATTGCCTTTGGTCGCAAGCACGCTCTGCACCCGATGCGCCAGACTCTTAGCCCGATCGGGGTCCATATTACCCAGCACTAAAAATTCCGGTTTTGCATTGGTTTTCAGGGCATCACGATAGTGAATAACATCTTTTAGCGTCAGGCTCGGCAGCAGCGCCCGGCGCTCTTCCCGCTGGAAGTAAGGCACCTGCGAAACCATCTGGACGGGCATAATGGCCTGGTCGTAGGCTTTGCCTTTATCCGCCGAATCCATCATCTGCGCATACCAGGACTTCGCCTGGTCCAGCTGTTCCTGAGTCGGCGTGTAAGAGAAATAGCCCTGCAGCAGAGCTTCAAACAGCTGTGGCAGGCGCTGCGTGTAGCCGTTCGCATTGACCATTAGCCCACTGTTAGCGTTGGTGGAGAAGCTGATACCGCCTACCGCAGCCTGGTTGCTCAGCTCATCCAGCGCAATCCCCGCCAGATAATCGTTAATCGCAAACATGACCTGATTTTTCGCACTGTCCATCGCCTGCGGATTGCGCAGCACCATCGTCACGTCGGCCTTCGGCTCGCTGGCAAAATACTTGCTCGGCATATAAAGCACGCGCAGACCCGGCTCTTTCACCAGCAGTTCAGGATGAACGTAGGCTTTATCCGGTTTGATGAGCGTGAAGTCATCCGGAATGTACGGGTTCAGCTGCGGCAGCGTCAGGCCAATAGCCGCCGATTTTTGCTGCCAGTCGCTAAAGGTTTGCTGAGTAATTTTGTCGACCTGATAGGGCGCGTCCACAAAATAAGCGGTTTTGTTATGCGGCTCTTTCGGGCTGATATACCAGACGCGAGCGTTTTGCGGAGTCATCATGTCCAGCCGCGCTTTGATGGCGGCGGGATCGTATTCGTCAGCAATGTTTACCGCATCCAGAGTATGGGCAACCGGCACGCGCAGCATGGTATCCGCCAGCCATTCCACGTAGTCCATGTCACGCGTGATGGACGGATAGCGGAAATCCAGATCCAGCACGTGGGCCAGCTCGTCAAAATAACGTTTATCCACGCCGTTCTGTTGCAGGTTATTCAGGTAGCTAAAGACGGCCGCAACGACCTCATCACGCTGGGCGAGCCCCTTGTCGGTGAGCGAAACAGAGATTGCAAACACGCCGCTGTTGCCGTTGATTTGCGGATCGGAGTCGGCGCGGATGCTGTCGGCCAGGCCTTGTTTTTGCAGCCAGTCAGACAGGGTATTCTCGCTGCGGTTACCAATCAGGTAGCCAATCAGTTCGTCGGTTTTGCTGCGGAATTTGTCGCTGTTGTTATCGATACGGAATTCAACGCGCAGCACCTTACGCGGCAGCGCCGGAACGTAGTGAATAATGATGCCTTTCTGCGCGTCCGTGACCACCGGAACGTCGATAACCGGCTTCTCAATGTTCTTATTCGGTACGCGCCCGTAGGTATCCACGGCGATTTTTGCCAGTTCTGGCAAAGGCTTGTTGCTGTAAATGACGGCCTTCATCAGGTTGGCGGAATAGTACTGGTTACGAAACGCCACCAGCGCATCCAGCAGTTTGCTGCCGGGCTTATCGCGCAGCGTTTCCAAATTACCGCCGGAGAAGCGTGAGCCGGGGTGAGCCGGGTTAAGCGTTTCGGCGCTGACCTGCGCCATGCGCATCCCGTCACGGGCGCGGGCTAGCGTCAGCTCCGCGTTCACCGCGTTACGTTCGCGCTCGGCATACTCTGGGGCAAGATTCGGCTCGGCGATAGCATCGGCCAGCCTGTCGACGGCACCCGCCAGCGCGTCGTTCTCGACTTCCATATAGAACGCGGTGCGATAAGTTGCCGTGCTGGCGTTGTGACTGCCGCCGTGCTTTTTGAGAAATTCAGACAGGCTGTCCGGCTCGGGGTATTTCTTTGAGCCCATCAGCGTCATATGTTCAAGGTAGTGTGCGAGGCCCAGATGATTATCCGGATCTTCAAGCGATCCGACAGGCACCACCAGCGCAGACAACGACTTCACCGCCTGCGGGTCAGAAACCAGCAGCACGGTCATATCATTATCAAGGCGCACAGCCTGATACTGGCGATTGTCCTTATCGCTTTTGCGGATTGTTTCCTGGAGGGGTTGCCACCCCGTGTCGGCCTGACTTAATGGTGCCCAAAGAGCAGCGAACAAGAAAAGCGGTTTTAACCAGGTGCTGCATTTAGGCATTCACGAACCTCTTCATCACGAAACTTCCTAACTCACTCATCATTAACAACTTTTAAACTATTTCGCTATCGCAGTTGTTACTTTTTTCGCCAGCCCTGAGCAAGATGCGCATCATAGATGAACTTGCCGGGCTGTGCAATTTTTATACAATCATTGTGGCTGGTTGAAACGGAACAGCGGCAGCAGATAACGCTCGGCCTCGCGGATGATGGCTTCGTAGTAGTCATTATCCAGCGCCCGGTACAGGCGTTGCAGCCAGATATCTGCCCCTTCGCCCTCTACCATCTGATTGCCTTCCCACGCCGCAAGCAGTTTGCTTTTGGCTTTCTGCTGCGTTTGCTCATCCCATAAAATGGCATCATTTGCCTGGTCGTAACAGGCTTTTAACCACGCACCTCCACTATTTGGTAGTAACAGGAGCGGCTGGCGTAATCCTTCCTGATAGCCTTCAATAAGTTGCAGTAAATAGCTTTTTGCCTGCTCAACCTCAAGCGGCGGGAAATGCCATTCCGATGATTTACGACCATAAACCCGACTGCTTCCTGCGCCACCCATTGCGCACCAGACGACGTGTTCAACCCATAGCTGCATGCCGTGCGCCACGTTCAGCACCGAAGGACGCCAGCGCAGCAGCCCGTCTTCCTGAACATCGGACAGCCACCCTACCAGTCTTGTTCCCGCAAGGGTTATATCAACTTCCACGCTTGTGCTGTTTTGCCGCTCAGCTATCACTTTTGCGGACAGCTCCCCCATTTCTGTTAACTGGTTTTCCCAAACAATTTCACCAAACGCCCCATAGGGCAGGGCACCTGCGGCTCGATATCGTCTGAAAAGAAGCTGCGGTTCGTCCCCCTGAACCAGGGCGTTGAGCAGTTGCTGATTCATTTGGAAACGCTCGAGGCTATCGAGCGTAAAAGGTTCGGCGTCCGGCAGCTCCATATCCTCCAGCCAGAAGTTGATGCCCAGCCGCATCTGGAAAAAAGCGCGAACAGGATGCCGCCAGAAACGCTGCAGCTGCTCAAGCGAGATCTCTTCCTGAGCTTTGTGCTGCAAAATCTGAATGAAGGGGCCGTGCGCCTCGCCCCGCTCGCTGGCGGCGGGCAGCCATTCACTGGCGTAACTTTGTCCCAGGGCTGCTGGCACAAAGTTAGCGGCATCAAACGGCGTGCGGCTGTGCTGGAAAATAAGGTGTTGCTTTATGCCCTCGCCGCTTTCATCGCAGGTGCGTGATTCGTCCTGCGGGAGGCAGTGGCTTTGGGCAATGTAGTCGAGCAGCTCTTCCACCAGCACGGACGGGTAGCGCCTGCTGTTGTCCTGAATGGAACGGCCGATGTAGCTGATGTAAAAACGCTGCTGCGCCGAGTTTAGCGCTTCCAGGAACAGGTAGCGGTCGTCGTCCCGGCGGCTACGGTCGCCGCGCTGCGGCTTTTGGCTCATCAGATCGAATCCGAGCGGCGCCAGGGTGCGCGGGTAGACGCCATCGTTCATTCCGAGCAGGCAGACAACCTTAAAGGGAATGGAGCGCATCGGCATCAGGGTGCAGAAGTTTACTGGCCCCGCAAGGAAGCGCTGGCTAATACGCTCCTGGTCAAGACGCTGCGCCAGCTCGTCATGCAGCAGGGTTAGCGGCACCGGCTGATGATATTCGGCCTCAAGGCCGTGGGCGATCATCTCCTGCCATTGCTTTTCGATAAGCGCCAGCGCCGCCTCGGTATCCTGATCCGGCAGGAAGAAGCATTCCAGCATTTCGCGGCAGACCGGCACCCAGTCGGCAAGCAGCCGCTCGGTTGATAGCGCCTGACGCCAGCGGTTAAGCTGCATCAGCAGTTCAGCCAGTTGCCCGACAAGCTCGGCGATAAGGCCGCTGGACTCGTCATACGGCAGTACCGACTGCCACTCGCCGGTTTTACTGTCCATGGCATAGCCCAGCAGCATTCTCGTCAGGCCAAATCGCCAGGTGTGCTGCCCGGTCGCCGGGAGGTCGAACTCGCGGACGTTATCATCATCGATTCCCCAGCGTACGCCGGACTCGTTTACCCACTGGCGCAGGTACCTGAGCCCCTCCTCATTGATTGAGAAACGCGCGGCAAGCGCGGGTACTTCCAGCAGGGCAAGCACATCTTCGGCCATAAAGCGGCTGTCCGGCAGGGACAGCAGGCTGATAAACGCCTGTAGCGCCGGGTGCGCCTGGCTTGCACGCCTGTCGGAAATAGCGAACGGCAGCCAGCGGTCGGGAGCGGCGTTGCCGAAAACGGCCTGGATAAACGGGCTGTAGCTGTCGATGTCGGCGACCATCACGATGATATCGCGCGGCGTAAGATCCGGATCGGCATCCAGCATATCCAACAGACGATCGTGAAGGACTTCGACCTCACGCTGCGGGCTGTGGCACTCGTGGAAGGTGATGGAACGATCTTCAGGATCGAGCGTTCGCTTGTTGCGGCTGTGGCGGTAGTCTTCTTCCGTGAGTCCCGCTACGGCGTTGTTTTGCAGCTCCAGCAGATCGTATTGCAGGCTGTGCAGCAGGTTATCCGGTTCGATATCCACAAACACATCAATCTCTTCAAACTGCTCAAGCTCGGCGAGCAGGAAGGTATAGTCACGGCCCAGTTTGCCCCACGAGGCCAGCATCGGGTTGCCAACATCCTGCTCCCCGTCGTCGTTGAACAGGGACGACGCCGTCTCGTTATCCTTAAACAAAGGCAGCGCGTTGCCCGCCTGATAATGGCTGCGGCGACGGCGGCTAATCAGGCGCGCAAGATATGACGGGTCCTTGATATCGCCCCAGTAATAGCGGCAGGGGTTGGTAAACAGCAGATGGACGTCGATATGCTTTCCTAGCGCCTGTAGAGCCTTCAGGTAAACCGGCGGCAGCGCCGAAATGCCGCAGATAAATACTCGCGGGGGAAGGCCAGCAGGGCATTCGTCGCTGTTTTCAAGCCTGCTGATGAAGCGCTGATAAAGGTTGGCGCGATGCCATTCCGGCTGGCCAAGCTCGCGGGTGTGCTGAACGAGCGCCGCCCAAAGCGGGGCCTGCCACAGCTGAGCGTCACCGGCGTTGTCGACCAGCTCCCCCTGCTCCCATTTGCTCAGCCAGCCGGGACGGTAAACCAGATACTGGTCATAGAGATCGGCAATACGCGATGCGAGCTGGAAGAGCTTCCGAGCGTTGTTGTCTTCAGTGAGGTAATGCTTGAGCAGCGCGAACTCTGGACGTTCCAGCATGTCCGGAATAAGCTTCATAAGCTTCCAGCTCATGCTCTGCTTGTTGAATGCGCTCTGTTCCGGAATATCCGGCAGGACGCGCACAAACATATCCCAGATAAAACTCGCCGGGAGTGGAAACTCAATGTTGGCGGCAATGCCAAACTTTTGCGCCAGCGTCATCTGTAGCCATTGCGCCATCCCCGTACTTTGCACAAGCACCACCTCTGGCTGGAAAGGATCGGGAAGGGGCTGGCCCTCGACGATAAATTCCATTATGGCTTCCAGTACATCCAGACGGTTGGAATGGTAAACACGCAACATAAAATCGCTACTCCTGACTTGGTACCTGCTGCGGGCAGTGCAGCCTTGATAGCTGCACGTTGCGCCCCACAGGGCTTGTAATGTTAACGGCGATGCTGACACATCCCGCTTCGGATGTCTGCTGTCGGATGACTTTCCATTGTGCATCCGGCTCCGGCGAATAGGGCTCCGCGGCTTCGACGGCCAAACGCCAAAGCTGCCGGAACTGCCACTGCGCCTGAAATCCCTGCTGGAGTACCCGGTGATAGCCCAGCAGCGCCATCATCACCACGGCGAAGAGCGCCAGAGCGCACAGCACTTCGGGCAGGCTAAACCCGCTTTGTTTAGGCTTTACTGCGGCAGCAGGCACTGAGACACCTCCGGTAAGGGGCAAAAGTCTACCCAGCCGTGGGCTTTTGCTTGCCAACGGGAGTCTTTTATTTCGCCCCAGCGATAGTGCGTAACGGGGGATTTATCTTTCCCTGACAGCATCTGAGCCGCCATCAGGCTCCCGCCTTTTTCTGTTCGCAGTACGCAAGCGCGCCATTCGCCTGGCCTGTTTTGGCAAGACCAGCTGCCGGTGGCCTGCCAGCTTTGTCGGCTACCCCATGCCAAAGCAGATATGGCCCCGGAATATTGCTTAAGGAAGCCAATCTCACTTGCGACGGTTGCCTGCTGCTGGCTGAGCTGGCGCTGAAGCCCGTTGAGCATCAGCATGCCGAGGGAGAAAAGCAGCAGCACAAATGCCAAAGAGCTGCTCCCGCGCTGGGCACGCGCTTTCACAGGTTATACCCGACGACAATATGTCTTAGCGTAACCGGCAGTCTGCCGTCGATGAGCGAAGCGCCAAGCCGGATTTCCAGCAAAGGCTGCAATGCTTTGCGGGCGTGTCGCATCACTGAAAAATGGCTGACGATCATCGTTTCAGGATCTGAAATTTTCTCCCAGCTGCCGCCTTCGCAGCTGGTTGCTCCCTTGAGCGTTTCAAGGCTACCGTTGCGCAGCCGGAAACCGGTTATCTCCGTTTCGGCGTGCCCTGCCGGTTCCCATTTCCCGTTACTGTTTATATCCCAGCGAACCAGCACGCACTCGCCGTTTTTCAGCAGCGCCAAGCCATCCCCACCGCATGTTCCGTGGCAGTACCCCGCTCGCTGTAGATGCTTACCAAAACCAAACGCCAGCTGCCAAAGCGACTCCTGCAACGCCGCCTGCTGGTACTGCGTCAGCACGCCGCGCTGTAGCGCCGGAAAGAGCTTGCCCGCCCCAAGCAGCACAACGCTGCTTAATGCCATCGCTATCAGGGTTTCTAGCAGGGTAAATCCCCTGTTTGCTAGCCGCATGTTCCTGCCTCGCTTACCTTACAGGTGCGGATTCGCCCCCACGCCGAAACGACGATACGCCATTCCCCTGCCGGGCTTCGCAGGATCAGATGCCCAGGCCATGCCGTACTGCGCAGGCCGTAAAAGCCTAACCCGCCGGTCATTGCAACGATGTCCACGTCAGGAAAAGGCTGCGCCAGCTGCCAGCGCGACGGGCTGATGCAGTCATGCCCTTGCGCGAGACTCGCCAGGCACCAGCCGGAGCCGGAACGACCCAGCGAGAGCTGATGGTCCCTGTTTTTCCAGTTCGCGTCGCTGCGCAGCTGTTCGAGCAGATTTCTGACCTGCTGCAACGTTATCCACAGACGCTGTTGCTGCTGCCATTTTTGCCAGCCATACAGGCCGCCCGCGCTCAGCGCCACGACGATAATCATGACCACCATCACTTCCACCAGGCTGAAACCACGCTGTTCTTTTTTCATGGCGAGAGTGTGCACGGGCAATCTGCATGCCGCTACGCAGAGATGTCGTTTCGTCGAGATGTGCCGAGGAAAATATTCGCGTTTGCATTGGGTTGCAGCGGCGCTGGAAGGGAGCTCGAAAGTCTGAATTGCGGGCAAAAAAAACCGGCGCACTCAGGCACCGGTTGTGTCAGTCTTGGCGCTTAAATAGCGACAGGCGCTTTGATCGCCGGATGCGGATCGTAGCCTTCGATGTCGAAATCCTCAAAGCGATAGTCGAACAGGGATTCCGGCCTGCGCTTGATGACCAGCTTCGGCAGCGGACGCGGTTCGCGCGTTAGCTGCAGGTTAGTCTGCTCAAGATGGTTGCTGTACAGGTGAGTGTCGCCGCCCGTCCAGACAAAATCACCCACTTCGAGATCGCACTGCTGCGCCATCATGTGCACCAGCAGCGCATAGCTGGCGATGTTAAACGGCAGGCCAAGGAAGATGTCGCACGAGCGCTGGTAAAGCTGGCATGAGAGCTTGCCGTCGGCGACGTAAAACTGGAAGAACGCGTGGCAAGGCGCCAGCGCCATTTTGTCCAGTTCGCCCACATTCCAGGCGGAAACGATAATACGGCGCGAGTCCGGATCGTTTTTCAGCTGGTTGAGCACCGTGGAGAGCTGGTCGATATGGCGGCCATCCGGCGTGGCCCACGAACGCCACTGTTTGCCGTAAACCGGCCCCAGGTCGCCGTTTTCGTCGGCCCACTCATCCCAGATGGTGACCTTGTTTTCACGCAGGTAGGCGATGTTGGTGTCGCCTTTCAGGAACCACAGCAGTTCATGAATGATGGAGCGTAAATGGCAGCGTTTCGTGGTGACGAGCGGGAAACCTTCCTGAAGATTAAAACGCATTTGATGCCCAAAAATCGACAGCGTGCCGGTACCGGTACGGTCATTTTTCGGGGTGCCTTCTTCAAGCACTTTTTTCATCAAATCAAGATACTGTTGCATGTTACCTCACGAAAGCTGTTGCTGCGGACGACGGCGGTAGGCCCAAACCATCATAATAACACCGGCCACTATCATCGGAATCGAGAGGATCTGCCCCATGCTGATGTACTGCACCCACTCGCCGGTAAACTGGGCATCCGGCTGGCGGAAGAATTCTACGATGATGCGGAACGCGCCATAGCCAATCAGGAACAGGCCGGACACCGAGCCCATTGGGCGTGGTTTGCGGATAAACAGGTTCAGGATGATGAACAGTACGATGCCTTCAAGCACCATCTCGTAAAGCTGCGAAGGATGGCGCGGCAGAACCCCATAGGTATTGAACAGCGACTGCCATTCCGGGTGGGTTGCCAGCAGGCCAATATCTTCGCTGCGCGATCCTGGGAAAAGCATGGCCCATTTGAAGTTTGGATCGACACGACCCCACAGTTCGCCGTTGATGAAGTTGCCGAGGCGTCCGGCAGCCAGGCCGAAAGGAATCAGTGGGGCAATAAAATCAGCAACCTGGAAGAAGTTACGCTTAGTGCGCTTGGCGAACCAAATCATCACGCAGATAACGCCAATCAGCCCGCCGTGGAAGGACATGCCGCCGTCCCAGACTTTAAACAGGTAAAGCGGGTCGGCCAGGAAGGTTGGCAGATTGTAGAAGAAGACGTAACCGAGACGCCCGCCGAGGAACACGCCAAGGAAGCCCGCATACAGCAGGTTTTCGACTTCGTTTTTGGTCCAGCCGCTTCCCGGTTTATTGGCGCGGCGTCCGGCCAGCCACATCGCAAATACAAACCCAACGAGGTACATCATGCCGTACCAGTGCAGGGATACCGGCCCGACGGAGAAAATTACCGGGTCAAATTCAGGGAACCGCAGATAGCCACTATTCATAGTCATCACAAGCCATTGTTATCCCGCCGATTGAGCACGGCAGGTTGCAAGTACGCACCTACTGCGGTGCGCTCCGAAAGCGCCGAATCATAGCACAAAGGCCACGGTGATTAAGTCCGCCAGGTTGTAAAAGATATGTAATAACCGGCAGCAGGTGCGCCGTGACGGGCCTAGCGACCGCCGCGAATAAGCCCGCCCATGCCGCGCCGCTCCATAAACGAAGCGACCTGATGGCGCACTTCCGTTGCCAGCTGCGCCTCAACGCTGCGTTCCGCAAGCTGCTGCGCTTCTTCAAGGCTGATATGGCGCAGCAGATATTTAACGCGAGCAACCGAGCGGCCGTTCATCGACAAATGCCGATAGCCCATTCCCACCAGCAGCGCCACGCACATGGGGTCACCGGCCATCTCACCGCACAGGCAGAGGTCGATTTCGTGGCGTTCTGCCTCGCAGGCGATGTGCTTCAACACGCGCAGCATCGCCGGGTGCAGGCTGTCGTAGAGGCTGGCGACGCGGGTGTTATTGCGATCGACGGCAAGCAGGTACTGCGTTAAGTCGTTGGTGCCGACGGAAATAAAGTCAACGCGGCTGGCAAGATGTCCCATCATAAAGACCATGGAAGGGACTTCGACCATTACGCCCAGGCGCGGTTTCGGCAGCGCGTAACCCAGCACCTCTTCAACTTCACGCCCGGCTCTGTCGATCAGGCGGCGCGCTTCGTCCACTTCATCGAGGCTGGTGATCATCGGCAGCAGGATGCTCAGGTTGCCGGAGGCGGCGTTAGCGCGCAGCATGGCGCGCACCTGCACGAGGAAAATTTCCGGCTGGTCGAGCGTGATGCGAATGCCGCGCCATCCAAGGCACGGGTTCTCTTCGCTGATCGGCATATACGGCAGCTGTTTATCCGCCCCCACGTCCAGGGTGCGCAGCGTAACCGGCTTCTCGTTGAACATTTGCAGCATGCCCTGATACTGGGCAACCTGCTCTTCCTCCGACGGGAAGCCGCTTTGCAGCATAAACGGGATTTCGGTGCGGTACAGGCCGATGCCGTCGATGCGGCTGCCGAGCTTTTCTTCGTGCTCAGGGCTTAAGCCCGCGTTGAGCATGACCTGCACGCGTTCGCCGCTTTTCAGCGCCGCAGGCATGTCCACATCGTCTTCGGCGAGGCGGCTAAGCTCGTTCTCCTCGCTGATCAGGCGCTGATATTCTTGCTGCAGTACCGGTTCAGGATCGACCAGCAGCTCGCCACGATAGCCATCGACGATAAGCGTTCTGCGGTGCAGAACCGAAGGCTGGATATCCGCCCCCATGACCGTCGGAATACCCAGCGCGCGCACCATGATGGCGGCGTGAGAGTTGGCGGCACCGTCGCGTACCACAACGCCCGCCAGACGGTTTTGCGGCAGCTCTGCAAGGGTTGCAGCCGAAAGCTCGTCGGCAACGAGGATAAAGCGTTCAGGCCAGGTATTTGGGCCTTGAATGGTGTCATCGAGATGGAACAGCAGGCGCTGTCCGAGCGTTCTCAGGTCGCCCGCACGCTCTTTCAGATAGCTATCCGAGAGGCTTGCGAACTGTTCGGCAAATTTCTCGACGACTTTTTTAACCGCCCACTCCGCCACCGAGCCTTTATCCACTTCGCCGAAAAGTTCACGGCGCAGGCGCGCGTCGGTCAGCAGGTGCGAGTAGAGGTCGAATATAGCGGCCGTTTCTTTCTGCGCGCCCGCAGCGAAGCGTTTGCTGTAGCGGCGGAATTCGTTGGCGGCCTCTTCAAGCGCGGCGGTGAGCCGCTCGCGTTCGCGCGAGGTATCAAGCGTTGAAGCTTCGGATACCTGCTCCATCAGCGGCAGCGTGGAGTCCATCCAGCCTTCCGCTATGGCCACGCCCGGTGACGCAGGGAGCGCACGAATGCGCGTCTGGCGATACTGGCCAAACAGAGCGGCAAGCTGTGACTGGGAAAGAATGCCCGCCATTTGCGTGGCGAGAGTAACGAGGAAGGACTCTTCGCTTTCATCGTACTGACGATGTTCGCGCTGCTGCACCACCAGCACGCCCAGCAGTTGACGCCGCTGGATGATAGGCACCCCAAGGAAAGCGCGGAAACGCTCTTCTTTTACGGCGGGTACGTATTTAAAGCTGGGGTGTTTTTGGGCATCCGCAAGGTTGATGGGTTCGGCAAGGCGACCTACCAGCCCGACAATGCCTTCATCAAATGCGAGGGTGATGGTGCGTCCGCGTGGCTTTTTCAGCCCCTTTGTTGCCATCAGGTAGTAGCAGCGGCGGTCACTGTCTGCGAGATAAACCGAGCATACCTCGGTATCCATCGCAAGGCAGATGTCGGTCACCAGGATGTCCAGCGCCTCATTGAGGCGCGGGGCGCTGGCAACCTTTTCAACGATTTCTCGCAAACGGGTAAGCATTTTTGGCGTGACTTAACCTCTTTTACGTCGCCATGCAGGCGCGTTATTGCGTGGTGGCGTAACTTCCTGCAGCGGCATAACGACACTGGCAAACTCTTTCATCACCCGACGATAAACATCGCGCTTGAAGGAGACAACCTGACGCACGGGATACCAGTAGCTCACCCAACGCCAGCCGTCGAACTCCGGGGTGCTGCTGGTTTGCATATTGATGTCGTTATCAGAGCCAATCAACTGCAAAAGAAACCATTTTTGTTTCTGGCCGATACAAACCGGCTTTGTGTCCCAACGCACCAAACGTTTCGGTAATTTGTAACGTAACCAGTTGCGGGTCGAGGCGAGGATACGGACATCTTTTCGCTGTAACCCCACTTCCTCAAAAAGCTCACGGTACATCGCCTGCTCAGGAGATTCGCCAGGATTGATGCCACCCTGCGGAAACTGCCAGGAGTGCTGACCAAAACGTCTGGCCCACATCACCTGCCCTTGCCGATTACAGATTACAATACCAACATTCGGGCGGTAGCCATCATCATCGATCACCGGACTACCTCAAATAAAATCTCGATTGCAGCGATTGTTTCATACAAGCCTCAGGCGGTAAACCACTGTTAATCGTCTACCGTGACTAATAACATTTGAATAACTCACAAATTTAACCCGAGTTATAAACAGAAGGGCCGAAGCCCAGGCGTTTTTATTCACTTTTTCTGTGGATATCACTGTGAAAAACTAGCCGATACTCTCGGGACAACTTCTGACAACTCAAAATAAGAACAATCCCACACTTATGAAAACTTATTATAATTCAATTCAATACACAGATAAATGCTGTTCATTACTCTCATAACGTGATGGGCATCACATTCAAGGATCGCCAACTGACGAAAGATCGACCAATGACGTTTTTATCCACAGATTGTGCCAACAAGTTAGGCACAATTCGTCGAAAAAATGTCTTTAGCCCCTCCGTCAAGGCTGTAAATGGAACCAGTAGTCATGGTTTTTGCCAGTTATCCCATTTTTCTGTGGATAACCCGGTGTAAGATCCTGTTCATTGTCAGTGACCAGAATTGGAAAAGATTTTTTTGCTTACCGCAATATGCGAAGTTTTTGAAAAAAAGTCATTACAAATCATGAAATTGATATTCTCTCTCCCGGCACGTTAAACTATTTCCCCATTGTGGGTAAACCACGGTCATTTTTTAACCACTCGCAGCCAGGCGTTATGCAATCATTACAACCTTTGCTTCACCCACCCGAAAACGAACGCATTCTGCTTGCTCAGGCACAAAGCCTCGCGGGCTATACGCTTGGGGAACTCGCCGCGCTGGCGGGCCTTGCCATCCCGGCGGATCTTAAGCGCGATAAAGGCTGGATCGGTATTTTGCTCGAGCTTTGGCTCGGGGCGAGCGCGGGGAGCAAACCGGAGCAGGATTTCGCCGCGTTAGGCATCGAGTTAAAAACGATCCCCATCGACCGGCTCGGCCGCCCGCTGGAAACCACCTTTGTCTGCGTCGCGCCGCTTACGGGCAACACCGGCGTGGTGTGGGAAACCAGCCACGTGCGCCATAAGCTAAAGCGCGTTCTGTGGATACCGGTTGAGGGCGAACGGCAAATCCCGTTGGCCGAACGCCGCGTGGGCGCGCCTCTATTATGGGAGCCTTCGGAAGAAGAGGATCGCCAGCTCAGGCTGGACTGGGAGGAGCTGATGGATCTGATTGTGCTGGGACAGGTTGAACGCATTACCGCCCGTCATGGCGAAGTGCTGCAGCTGCGCCCTAAGGCTGCGAACAGCAAAGCGCTGACCGAAGCCATCGGCGCGGACGGCACAAAGATCCTCACGCTGCCACGCGGTTTCTATCTTAAAAAGAACTTTACCGCCGCCCTACTTGCACGACATTTCGGCCTGTAGCATCAATTAACGTGTACTCCCTTTCGAGCAGGCGCTTATAATTAGCGTTTTCATTTTTTGGCAGGACTTGTTTGATGTTTGCATGGATCTCTGACCCCAATGCATGGATGGCGTTAGGCACGCTAACCATCCTCGAAATCGTATTGGGTATCGACAATATTATTTTCCTCTCGCTGGTCGTCGCGAAGCTCCCCAAAGAGCAGCAGCAGAAGGCGCGTCGCCTGGGTTTAGGCGCGGCAATGCTCATGCGGCTTGCGCTGCTTGCTTCTATTGCATGGGTTATCCGCTTAACTACCCCGCTGTTTACGGTCATGGGTAATGAGATTTCCGCGCGGGATTTAATCCTGCTCTTCGGTGGTCTGTTCCTTATCTGGAAGGCCAGCAAAGAGATTCACGAATCCATCGAGGGCGGCGAAGAAGGCATTAAAACCAACGTTCACTCCTTCTTTGGCGCTATCGTGCAGATCATGCTGCTGGATATTATTTTCAGCCTGGATTCGGTGATTACCGCGGTCGGCCTGTCTGACCACCTGTTCATCATGATGGCCGCCGTGATTATCGCAGTCGGGGTCATGATGTTTGCCGCGCGCGCGATTGGCGATTTCGTTGACCGCCATCCGTCGGTGAAAATGCTCGCCCTGGCATTCCTGCTGCTGGTGGGCTTCACGCTGATTCTCGAAAGCTTCGATGTTCACGTGCCGAAAGGCTACATCTACTTCGCGATGTTCTTCTCTATCGCCGTCGAAAGCCTCAACCTTATCCGCAACAAAAAGAACCCGCTCTAACCCAATCAGGGGAAGGCCAACACGCTTTCCCCTGATTTATTTTAAGAATTTGCCGCTTATCTTCCCGCCTTTAAAAAGTTATTACTAAACTATGTATGTTTTTCTATTCCATTCCTGACGAGGCGAACAACAATGAAAAAATGGGCAGTTGTAATTTCCGCTATGGGTCTGGCTTTTGCCGTTTCCGGCTGCAGCAGCGACTACGTGATGGCAACCAAAGACGGCCGCATGATCCTGACCGATGGCAAACCGAAGGTCGATGATGAAACCGGTCTGGTGAGCTACCGTGACCAGCAGGGCAACGAAATGCAGATCAACCGCGACGACGTTTCACAAATCATTGAGCGTTAAATCCTGAAGGTCAGCGCCTCGCTGGCCTGACGACTTTTCTTCTCTCCCCCCTTTCGCTTTTGCTTCCCCTCTGCCATGTTAATAGTCCTTTTTTGTCAGGCGCCTGCCTGATGAGGTCAGAAGAATAAGGAAGCCGGCTATGCACTATCACCGTATCCCCCATAGCGCTCTTGAAATAAGCACGCTGGGCCTTGGCACCATGACGTTTGGTGAACAGAACAGCGAAGCCGACGCTCACCAACAGCTTGATTATGCCGTAAGCCAAGGCGTGAACCTGATTGACGTCGCGGAGATGTACCCCGTCCCGCCGCGCCCGGAAACCCAAGGGTTAACAGAAACCTACGTGGGCAACTGGCTGAAGAAAAGCGGCAATCGCGACAAGCTTATCGTCGCCTCAAAGGTCAGCGGCCCAAGCCGCAATAACGACGCGGGCATCCGCCCAAACCAGATTCTCGACCGCAGAAATATTCGCGACGCGCTGGACGCAAGCCTTAAGCGCCTACAGACCGACTACCTCGATCTCTATCAGGTTCACTGGCCGCAGCGCGCCACCAACTGCTTCGGCAAGCTGGGCTACACCTGGACGGATAACGCGGTTCCCGTCACGCTGCTGGAAACGCTGGAGGCGCTGGCAGAATTCCAGCGCGCCGGGAAGATTCGCTATATCGGCGTCTCGAACGAAACGCCGTGGGGCGTGATGCGCTATCTACAGCTGGCGGAAAAGCACGACCTGCCGCGCATCGTCACCATTCAGAACCCGTACAGCCTGGTAAACCGCAGCTTTGAAGTGGGCCTTGCCGAGATAACCCAGCGCGAAGGCGTTGAGCTGCTGGCCTATTCCTGCCTGGCCTTCGGGACGCTAACCGGGAAATACCTGAACGGCGCGAAGCCCGCTGGCGCGCGCAATACGCTGTTTAGCCGCTTTACGCGCTACAGCGGCGAGCAGGCCGAGAAAGCGGTTGCGGCCTATGTCGACGTGGCAAAACGCCATAATCTCGATCCGGCGCAGATGGCGCTGGCCTTTGTCAGGCGTCAACCGTTTGTTGCCAGCACGCTGCTGGGTGCAACCACGTTGGAGCAGCTAAAAACCAACCTTGAGAGCCTGCATCTGGAGTTAAGCGAAGAGGTGATCGAAGAGCTGGAAGCGGTGCATCGCGTTTATACCTACCCTGCACCGTAAAATGAATAGCGGCGGATGGCGCTAGCGCTTATCCGCCCTACATATTGATTAAACGTAATGATCGAAAACGTATGTCGGATAAGCAAAGCGCCATCCGACATTTACCACGAAACCGTAGGTCGGATAAGCAAATGCGCCATCCGATATTAACCACGAAACCGTAGGTCGGATAAGCAAAGCGCCATCCGATATTAACCACGAAACCGTAGGTCGGATAAGCAAAGCGCCATCCGACATTAACCACGAAAACGTAGGTCGGATAAGCAAAGCGCCATCCGACATTAACCACGAAACCGTAGGTCGGATAAGCAAAGCGCCATCCGACATTTACCACGAAACCGTAGGTCGGGTAAGCCGCAAGCCGCCACCCGAAACCCGACACAAAACAACTACTTCTGACGTATCTGCCAAATCCACAGCGCGCTAATCGCCAGCGCAAACACCGCGCCAAAGCCAATGCCGATGCCGACAATCGGCGCGCCGGTTTTCACCGCCAGCGAATACAGGCCGAGCATCAGCAGCATCGCCGTGTTCTCGCCCAGATTCTGCACCGCTATCGCGTTCCCCGCGCCGACCGTGCGTTTACCTCTTTCCTGTAGCAGCGCGTTAAGCGGCACGACGAAGAACCCACCGAGCACGCCTATCAGCAGCAGCAGGCCGTAAGCCGGCAGCAGCGCGTGCTGCAGCGAGAAGAACAGCACGCCAACGCCTATCAAAATCCCGGCTGGCATACAGCGCGCCACGGTTTCAAGCGTCACCAGCTTCGCCGCAGCCCCGGCACCCACGACGATACCGACCGCCACCATCGCGTTCAGATAGGTTGGGGTCGCGTTATCCGTAATCCCCAGCGCAACCGGCACCCACAGCACCAGCAGGAAGCGCAGCGTCACGCCCGCGCCCCAGAACAGGCTGGTGCCGACGAGGGAAAAACGCGTCTCGCCGTTGCTCCACAGCGAGCGGCAGGCGGTGAAAAAGCTGCGCGTCATCGGCGTAAAGCGCCACGACTGCCCCGGGCGGGCCGGAGCAAGCTTAGGAATAAAGACGTTCGCGACGACCGCCCCCGCGTACACCAGCACGCAAACGCTTAGCGCGGCGAGAACGTGCCAATCGGCCAGCACGCCGCCCGCCATCGACCCCAGCAAAATGGCCGCGATGGTCGAGGACTCCATAATCCCGTTGGCTTTAACCAGGCGATCGCCGGTTGTCAGCTCGCCGAGAATGCCATACTTCGCGGGCGAATAGGCTGCCGCGCCAACGCCCACCAGCGTGTAGCCGACAAACGGATTAAAGCCAAAGCAAATCACCGCCGCGCCCGCGAGCTTAAGCCCGTTGGCGAACATCATCACCCGCCCTTTTGCGAAGCTGTCCGCAATCTGGCCGACGAACGGCGCGAAAAGGATGTAGGCCGCCACAAACACCATTTGCAGCACCGGCTGACTCCAGTCGGGATAAAACTGCTGCTTGAGCACCGCAAGCGTCGCGAACAGCAGGGCGTTATCGCCGAAGGCCGACAGGAACTGGGCCGCCGTAACGGCCTTCATTCCTTTTGACCAGAGAGGGGTATCGTGTAACGCGCTATCACGCATTTTCAGACTCCATTTGCGCCTTCAGGGTAACGAAGTCCGGCTTGCCGCTGCCCAGCAGAGGCAGCTGCTTCATAAAGCGGATATCGCGCGGAACGGCCAGCTCCGGCACGCCGTGCTGGCGGGCATACTGCAGCAGTTTTTCGCGGGTCAGATCGGCGTCGGTGGTGTACATCACCAGCGCTTCGCCTTTTGCAGCGTCGCTCTTGATAACCGTGGCGTGCATTTTGTCCGGGGAAACGCCCAGCGCAACCTGCTCAACCATCTCCAGCGACACCATCTCACCGGCAATCTTGGCGAAGCGCTTGGCGCGGCCCTGAATAATGCAGAAGCCCTGCTCGTCAAACTTCACGATATCGCCGGTGTCGTACCAGCCTTTTTCGATTTCGCCCAGCGCGTTTTCCGCCTCCGGCGCTTCCAGCACGCCGGGGTTTTCGACGCGCAGATAACCGTTCATGATGTTCGGCCCTTTAAGCTGCAGGCGGCCGCCGTCTTCGATGCCCGGCACGGCCATCAGGCGCGCGTCCATCGCGGGCAGAATGCGCCCAACGGTGCCCGGTTTGGCGGCCATCGGCACGTTAATCGACACCACCGGCGCACACTCGGTAACGCCATAGCCTTCCAGAATGCGCAGGCCGAACTTGTCCTGCCACAGCTGCTTAGTGCTTTCCTGAAGCTTCTCGGCACCGGCAACCACGTAGCGCAGGCGGTAGAAGTCGTAAGGATTGGCGAAGCGCGCGTAGTTGCCGAGGAAGGTTGAGGTGCCGAACAGCACGGTGCAGTTGCGGTCATAAACCAGCTCCGGCACCACGCGGTAATGCAGCGGACTTGGATAAAGGAACACTTCCGCGCCGGTCAGCAGCGGCGTAAACAGGCCGACGGTCAGGCCGAAGGAGTGGAACAGCGGCAGCGCCGACATAAACCTGTCGTTGGCGGTGAAATCCGCGATGGTGCGAATCTGCTCGACGTTCGCCAGCAGGCTTTTGTGGCTGTGCACCACGCCTTTCGGATTGCCCTCCGAACCGGAGGTAAACAGCACCATCGCCGCGTCTTCCGGCTTCTGCTTCACCTGCGCCAGATGCGGCACGAACAGGTGGCCGAAGATCCACAGCTTATCGGCGAGCGTCACGTCCGCCTTCAGGTCTTCCAGGAAGACCCAGCGTACCTGCGTCAGCTGTTCCGGCAGGTGCCAGAGCTTGCCTTTATCGAGGAACTGGCGGGAGGTGAAAATGGTTTTGATCCGTGCGGCGGTTATCGCGCTGGTCAGGCCTTTCACGCCCGCCGTGTAGTTCATCATCGCCGGAATGCGCCCGCGAGAAGACGCGCCGAAAATAACCGCCGCGCTGATCGCCGCGTTAGGCAGCATCAGGCCGATGGTTTCACCCTGTTCGCTGTATTTATTGAGAATACGCCCCACAAACAGCGTTTTTGTCAGCAGCTTACGATAGGTATCGGGCTTGAAATTGATGTCTTCGATGCAGTTTTTGCGATCGCCGTAGCGGTACTGCGCCGCCAGCAGCGCATCAAACAGCGTTTCGCGCGGGCGCACCGCCATGCGGGCTTCCATCATAATCTGATGCAGCATTTCGCCCGCCATCTTGCGGCGTTCGCGCGCGCGCGGTGCTTCCGGCATGGGCACGGACGTTGGCGGCAGAATATGCAGGGTGATGCGTGGAAACAGACGCTGTTTGACCAGGCCTTTCAGGCGGCTAAAGAAGGTCAGCTCCGCGCCGTCGATGCGCAGCGGGATCACCGTCGCATTCGCTTTCGCCGCGACAAAACCCGCGCCCTCGTAGATTTTCATCAGCGAGCCGGTCACCGAGATGCGTCCTTCCGGGAAGATAACCACCGGGCGGCCCTGCTCCACCAGACGCACCAGATGCTTAATCGACATCGGCTTCGTCGGGTCGAGCGGCACAAAATCAATCAGGGACTTCAGCCAGCGCATGTACCACTGCTGGCTAATAGAGGAATAGACGGCAAAAACCGGACGCACCGGCAAAAACAGCGCCAGCAGAATGCCATCAATAAATGAGACATGATTCGGCACAATCAGCACGCGCGACAGCTTCAGCGCGTTGGTATCGCCCGTAATGCGCACTCTAAAAAGAATGCGAAACAGCGCGCGGAAAAAACCTAACAGCATATCAACTCCCTTTGTCGTTAATCGGCACAAACGCTTAAGTGTAGTCGGAGCAGATTACACGAGTCGCCCTGCTGGCGCGAGAGTGAGAGTGGAGCTGAAAAAAGGCAAAAAAAAACCTGCGCATCTGCGCAGGTCGGTGCAAGAAGAATTGTACGCATAGCGTACGAAGAATTCTCACCAATCAATACCTCTGGGATCTGAATTGTGGCGCAGGACGAGAGGGCTAACCAGCGGGAAAACGCAAAGGAATGAGCCGAAGTGCAACCAGGTGTTTAAAACCTCGCGTCTTGTTACAGGTGGCGAATTTGAGGCAAAAAAAAACCTGCGCATCCGCGCAGGTTGGTGTAATTCATCGTGGTCAGCATCAGGCGCCGACACCACCTATCAATACCTCTGGGACTTAAAATGTAGCAGCGCCTGCGCGACTTCCGCCATGTCGAAATCGCAACAGCGCACTGCAAACTGTAAGCAAAGATTTTGTCTGAAATCATTGAAAATCCGCAACATGGCGATACCTGCCGCTGCGCCTGAAGGGGTGAGTGATTTCCCGTGTAACGCTTACACGCACGGGCGGGCTGTTTTCATCAGCTTTGCGAGCGTGGCGGCAGTTGCACCCTTGAAGTGGCGCGGCTTTTCCGTAACACTTAAGCTTGTGTAACCGCTTACCCAACAGGAATTCGATTATGGCGACAATAAAGGATGTAGCACGGCTTGCAGGTGTTTCTGTCGCCACGGTTTCCCGCGTGATTAACGCGTCGCCCAAGGCCAGCGACGCCTCGCGCCAGGCGGTGAACAGCGCGATGGAAGAGCTTAACTACCATCCCAACGCCAACGCCCGCGCGCTTGCCCAGCAAACGACCGAAACCATTGGCCTGATCGTGGGCGACGTGTCCGACCCGTTCTTTGGCGCAATGGTCAAAGCGGTTGAGCAGGTGGCCTACCGCACCGGCAACTTTTTGCTGATCGGCAACGGCTATCACAATGAGCAAAAAGAGCGCCAGGCCATCGAACAGCTGATTCGCCACCGCTGCGCGGCGCTGGTCGTTCACGCCAAGAAAATCCCCGACGCCGAGCTAACCTCATTAATGAAGCAGATGCCCGGCATGGTGCTGATCAACCGCACCCTGCCCGGTTTTGAAAAGCGCTGCGTGGCGCTCGACGACCGCTACGGCGCATGGCTTGCCACCCGCCATCTTATCCAGCAGGGCCATACCAAAATCGGCTACCTGTGCTCCAACCACGCCATCTCCGACGCCGAAGACCGCCTGCAGGGCTATTACGACGCGCTAACCGAACACGGCATCCCGATTAACGATCGCCTGGTGACCTTCGGCGAGCCGGACGAAAGCGGCGGCGAACAGGCGATGACCGAGCTGCTGGGCCGCGGCAGACATTTCTCCGCCGTCGCCTGTTACAACGACTCGATGGCCGCAGGCGCCATGGGCGTGCTCAACGACAACGGCATAGACGTGCCGAAAGAAATCTCGCTGATAGGCTTTGATGACGTGCTGATCTCGCGCTATGTGCGCCCGCGTCTGACCACCGTCCGCTACCCGATTGTCACCATGGCAACCCAAGCCGCCGAGCTTGCGATGGCGCTAGCCGAAAACCGCCCGCTGCCGGAAACCACGCACATCTTTAGCCCAACGCTCGTCCGCCGCCATTCGGTCATTGCCGCCACGGGCGAATAGCCCGCCCGCGAAAAGCGTGATCCTCGTATGACAATTCGCACGGCGAGGCGGCATGTCCCTCTCCCCTTCTGGCTCCTGTGTTAGACTGCGAAAAACTGCGGCATCGCGACGGAAGACTTAATCAGGAATGAATCGATGGTAACAATGCTGGATGTCTCGCTACGCGCAGGCGTTTCGAAAGCAACGGTATCTCGCGTGTTGAACGGCACCGGGCAGGTGAAAGAAAGCACCCGCGAGCAGGTTTTTAAAGCGATGGAAGAGCTGGGCTACCGGCCAAATTTTCTGGCGCGATCGCTGGCTAACCGCAGCAGCAACAGCGTCGGTTTAGTGGTTTCAACCTTCGACGGATTTTACTTCGGCCGCCTGCTGCAACAGGCTTCCCGCCAAACCGAAGCGCACGGCAAGCAGCTTATCGTCACCGACGGCCACGACACGCCGCAAAAAGAGCTGGATGCGGTGCAGATGCTGGTCGACAGACACTGCGACGCCATCGTGCTGTACACGCGTTTTATGTCAGAGCGGGCGTTAATGTCGCTGATGAGCACCATCCGCGTGCCGCTGGTGGTGATTAACCGCGACGTCACCCAGGCCCGCGAGCGCTGCGTTTTCTTCGAACAGCAGGACGCGGCGTTTCAGGCCACCGAATACCTTATCGGCCAGGGCCATCGCGAAATCGCCTGTATCACCGTTCCCATCTCTACGCCAACCGGCCAGGCCCGCCTGATGGGCTATCGCAAAGCGCTGCAAAAACACGGCATTCGCTTCAACGAGGAGCGGGTGAAAAACGGCGACTCCACCATGACGGTAGGCCACCAGCTCTGTCAGGAACTGCTGGAAAGCGGCGTGCCTTTTACCGCGCTGTTTGCCTGCAACGATGATATGGCGCTGGGTGCCTCGAAGGCGCTGCACCAGGCGGGGATTCGTATTCCGGAGGATATGTCGCTGTTCGGCTTCGACGACGCGCCGAGCGCGCAGTGGCTACAGCCCGCGCTCTCCACGGTCTACCTGCCTATTGATAACATGATTACCACCGCTATCGACCAGGCGATTAAACTGGCGAACGGCGAGCCGCTGGAGCCTATCCCGCCGTTCGTGGGCACGCTGGTGCTGCGCGATTCCGTCGCACCCGGCCCCTACTTCACCCGCGCTAAATCATAGCTCCAGAGCGAGCAGCTCTTCGATGGTCTGGCGGCGGCGAATTAACCGCGCGCTGCCGTTATCAAACAGCACTTCCGGCAGCAGCGGGCGGCTATTGTAGTTAGACGACATAGACGCGCCGTAGGCCCCTGTATCGTGCAGTACCAGATAATCCCCCACCGCCACCGGCGGCAGCGTGCGGGTCTCAACTTTGCCGCCTTCCTGCTGGGTAAACACATCCCCGGATTCGCACAGCGGCCCGGCGACCACCGTTTCAACCGGCGGCTGGGCATACAGATCGCGCCCGTCGCCCGCCAGGGCTGAAATATGGTGATAGCTGCCGTACATCGACGGGCGCATGAGATCGTTAAACCCGGCGTCGATCAGCACGAAGTGGCGCGATCCCATGTTTTTCACCGAACGCACCTGCGCGACCAGCACGCCGGACTCCGCCACCAGGAAACGCCCCGGCTCAATCTCAAGCTTCACCGCATGACCCAGACGCTCGGCGATTTTGTCGCGCGCCGCGCTCCACAGGCCGAAATAGTGATCTGTGTCGATAGTCTCTTCGCCTTCGCGATAGGGAATCGACAGGCCGCCGCCTGCGGAAATCGCCTCCAGATCCTGCCCGAAATCGAGAACCTGCTGCACCATCGCGCCGCAGACGCGCTCAAGGTGGCCGTAATCCACGCCCGACCCGATGTGCATATGAATGCCGACCAGATGCAGGCCGTAGCGCTGGATCTGCTCTAGCGCCTGCGGGAGATCCGCATGCCAGATGCCGTGCTTGCTGTTCTCGCCGCCCGTATTCGTTTTCTGGCTGTGGCCGTGGCCGAAGCCTGGGTTCACGCGCAGCCAGACGCGGTGGCCTGGCGAAACCTCGCCGAGCTGCTGGAGCATGTCCACGGAACCGGCGTTAACCGGTATCCCCTGCTCCGCCACCAGCGCGAGCGTGGCCTCATCGATCATATCGGCGGTAAACACGATATCGTCTTTCTTTTCCTGCGGGTTGAAGCCCGCCGCCAGCGCCCGCACGATTTCCCCCTGGGAAACCGAATCCACCTTCACGCCCTGCTCGCGCATCAGGCGCAGAATATGAATATTGGAGCAGGCCTTCTGGGCAAAGCGAATCACGTCGAACTTGCGCAGCTGGGCAATCTGCCGGCGAATGATGTCGGCGTCGTACGCCCAAACCGGGCAGCCAAATTCAGCGGGCAAAGCCAGCAGGTTCTGCGCGTTGAGCGCGGTGTCGTTGGTGTTGAGTGGGCGTGGCATGGTCGGCTCCGGCAATCTGTTATTTCAGCTATTACGCCACAGCGCGAAGTGAAGAAAAAATATCGATTTCTCGCGAGTCTATTCAGATATGATATATCTATAAACCATGGCGGGTGGCGCTGCGCTTACCCGCCCTACTAAACTTTCGTAGGTCGGGTAAGCGCAGCGCCACCCGACAACACAGCCGGATAACGCCTACACTCAATGCCCTCAATCAACCTTCGCCATATCGAAATCTTTCACGCGGTAATGACCGCGGGCAACCTCACCGAGGCGGCGGGGCTGCTGCACACCTCGCAGCCTACGGTGAGCCGCGAGCTGGCGCGTTTTGAGAAGCTCATCGGCCTCCAGCTTTTTGAACGCAGCCGGGGCCGTCTGCACCCGACGGTTCAGGGGCTGCGGCTGTTCGAGGAAGTGCAGCGCTCATGGTACGGGCTGGACAGAATCGTCAGCGCCGCCGAAAGCCTGCGCGAGTTTCGCCAGGGCGAGCTGTCTATTGCCTGCCTGCCGGTCTTTTCGCAGTCTTTTTTGCCGCAGCTGCTACAGCCGTTTCTGGCGCGCTACCCGGAGCTAAGCCTGAACATCGTGCCGCAGGAATCGCCGCTGCTCGAGGAGTGGCTCTCCGCCCAGCGCCATGATTTGGGCTTAACGGAAAATATCGCCACGCCCGCAGGCACGGAGAGGCAAACGTTGCTGACGCTAAACGAGGTGTGCGTGCTGCCCGCCGGGCATCGGCTGGCGCATAAAAAAGAGCTGACGCCGCAGGATTTCGCCGGGGAAAACTACATCAGCCTGTCGCGTACCGACAGCTACCGGCAGCTGCTGGACTCGCTGTTTCAGGAGCATGACGTGAAGCGCAGAATGGTGGTGGAAACGCACAGCGCGGCGTCGGTTTGCGCCATGGTGCGGGCGGGTGCGGGCGTGTCGGTGGTCAACCCGCTCACCGCCCTGGACTACGCCTCAAGCGGCGTGGTCGCCCGGCGCTTCAGCGTGGCGGTGCCTTTTACCGTGAGCCTGATTCGCCCCCTGCACCGCCCCGCCTCCGCGCTGGTCAGCGCCTTTAGCGAGCATCTGCACGACAACATGCATATCTACATCGACCCGCTAAACGCGCTGCTTGACGCCTAGCTACCGCTCGGTGACCGGCTGAGGGTGGCCGGTGCCGCCGCTGAAGTTAATCAGGCAAATAATCAGCCCGATGACCGCAAGCCCCGCGGCCGCCACCGGCACCGCCGTGAGCCCGTATCCCCGGTCGATAACCGTTCCGCCAACCCACGCGCCCAGCGCGTTGCCGACGTTAAACGCCGCGATGTTCAGCGTGGAAACCAGGTTTGGCGCGTCCTTACCGTGCAGCACCACGTTGATTTGCAGCGCGGGCACGGTGGCAAACGCCGCCATCGCCCACAGAAACAGCGTGATTTCAGCCAGCCACATGCCGTGGCTCGTCCAGCGGAACAGCAGCGAGAAAATGGCGATAAACGTAAAGCTCAGCATCAGGCTTACCGACACCTTCCAGTCGGCCAGCCGCCCGCCCAGAATATTGCCGACCGTCAGGCCCGCGCCCATCAGGAACAGCGTCCAGCTCACGCCCTGGTGCGTGATACCCGTCACCTGGAGCAGCATCGGCGCGACGTAGCTGAACAGCGCAAACATCGCGGCGGCAAAGAACACCGTCATCGACAGGGATAGCCACAGCCTGCCGTTGCCCAGCGCGCTGACCTCGCGCTTCATATCCGTAGGCGCCTCGTCTTTTTGCGAAGGCAGGCTGACAATCAGCGCGATAAAGGCAATCACGCCGATGGCCGCCACGCCCCAAAAGGTGGCGCGCCAGCCGTAAAGCTGCCCAAACCAGGTGCCGATCGGCACGCCCAGCACGTTGGCAAGGGTCAGGCCGGTAAACATCAGCGCCACGGCGGACGCCTTGCGGTTCGGCGCAACCAGGCTTGCCGCCACCACCGCGCCAATCCCGAAGAACGCCCCGTGGCACAGCGCGGTAATAATGCGCGCCAGCATCAGGAAGTTGTAGGAAATAGCCACGGCGCACAGCAGGTTACCGATGATAAAAATCACCATCAGCAGCACCAGCGAAAGCTTGCGCGGCAGGCGGGCCGTCAGCAGCGCCATGATAGGCGCGCCAATCGCCACGCCCAGCGCGTAGCCGCTGATAAGCCAGCCGGCGGTCGGAATCGAAATGTGCAGATCCCCCGCCACGTCGGGCAGCAGGCCCATGATTACGAACTCCGTCGTGCCGATGGCAAACGCACTCATCGCCAGCGCCAGCAGGGAAATTGGCATGGAAAAAACTCCGGGTTGCAGAAATGACAAAAGGCGGAAAGCTAAAGCTCGGCCGCCAGATTTGCGAGGATGTCAGAGGAGCAGCTTATTGAAATAGTGTGCGCTGCTTAACAAATTTATAACACAGAATGCGCCGGGGATGACCCGGCGGGCCGTGAGGATAACGCTTTACGCCGCTTAATTGACTGAAAGCGCGAAGAAAAAAAATTACTCCCCGTCGAGCATAAAGCTTACGGCGTCCACGGCGTGGATAGCGGCGGTATCGAACACCGGCAGCGGGCAGTCTTCCTGCCCCAGCAGCAGGCCAATCTCCGTGCAGCCGAAAATCACGCCCTGCGCGCCCTGCTCGTGCAGCGCGTTAATCACCTGCTGATAGTAGCGTTTGGATTCGGCGGTGATTTTGCCGAGGCACAGCTCGTCAAAAATAATCTGGTTGATGCGCAGGCGCTGCGGCTCGTCGGGAATCAGGGACTCGATGCCGAACTCAGCGCTCAGGCGGCCACGATAAAAATCCTGCTCCATGGTGTAGCGCGTGCCCAACAGCGCAACGCGCTTCGCCCCCCGCGCGGCAATCGCCCGGCCGGTGGCATCCGCAATGTGCAGGAACGGCAGCCCGCAGCGTGATTCAATGTGGTGCGCCACCTTGTGCATGGTGTTGGTACACAGCACGATGCCCTCGGCCCCGGCCTTTTGCAGGCCAAGCGCCGCGTCCGCCAGCATCTCTCCGGCCTTATCCCAGTCGCCGCTGGACTGGCAGGCCTCAATCTCGTGGAAATCGACGCTGTGCAGGACAATCTTCGCCGAATGCAGCCCGCCCAGCCGCGCCTTCACGCCCTCGTTAATCAGCCGGTAATAGGGAATGGTCGATTCCCAGCTCATGCCGCCCAGCAGGCCTATCGTTTTCATCGTGGTCACCTTTGAGAGTTATTTCCTCGGTTATAGCAGAGGTTGCCCACGGCGGGAAAGCGTGATCCCCGCAGCAATTCTCGGGCGCAGGCTATCGCAAATTCTAAATTCACGGTACGATTAACAAAATGAAACAACGTTTCACTTAAATAAGGACTGGCGAATGTTTACCTTTTTTAAAGACACAACTCTGGAAGACTTGGGCGCGGGCGTAAGCCGCCGCATTCTGGCGCACGGCGGCAAAATGATGGCGGTGCAGGTGAATTTCGAAACCGGTGCCGTCGGCCCGATGCACAACCATCCCCACGAACAGCTGACCTACGTGCTCTCCGGCGAGTTCGAATTCACCATTGGCGAAGAGGTGCATACGGTGAAGGCGGGCGATACGCTCTATAAGGAACCGCACGTCATGCACGGCTGCGTGTGCCTGGCAGCGGGCACGCTGTTGGATACCTTCACGCCGATTCGTGAAGACTTTTTGAAGTCATAAGCCGCAGGGCGGGTAAGCGTAGCGCCACCCGCCGCTGGACAAAACGTTAAATAATTTTTTCCATTTCGATGCGGTTTTCAACTTCCATACGGCTACCCATCGCCTGGCGCAGCAGCACCATGCCCGTCGCCACGATCAGCCCCACCATCGCGGCAAGCACGATAATCAGCGACTTGCGCGGGCCGTCCGTTTTCACCGGCAAAGAAGGCTGCATTTGGTACTTGTACGGGTAGAAATCAACATCGGCGACGTTAATCGCTTCTAGCTTCTTCAGCAGGTGCTCGCGGTTTTGCAACGCCGCGTTCAGCTCGCTGACATCTTTGATCGACTGTTCGATCTTCAGCTTTTCAGCAAGCCCGTCGGCACCCAGGGCAACCGAGTAATCCGGGTCGTCTTTTACCGCCTGGCCGTTGCTGTAGACCGGCTTTTTGATTCCGGCGGCGTTTGCCACCTGCAGGGAGTAGCCCAGACGTTCGACCTTAATGTTGTGCTGATTTTCCAGCATCGTGCGATCCAGCTGGAGCTTGTCTTTCTCAAAGGCAATCTTCAGTTCTACCGCATTTTTAAGATCCTGAACGACATCCTTATTCACCCTTTGCGCAATGAACTCAACGTAGCCGTTCAGCACCTGCTGGGCGTCAACCGCGTTAGGCGCGGTAAAGCTTAACGTCCAGGAAGAGTAAGGCGCGCTATCCGGGTTCTTCGGATCGGCGTTGTTTTTGGATTTGAACTTCTCCGAAACGGCAATGATTGCGCGATGCAGCTCGACCTTATCCACTTCTTTATTGCTGAGCAGCGCCTGCACATAAGGCGAGTTTGCGAGGAACTCTTCACGCAGCGCCTGGGATTCATACTTCTTCAAAAACATGTTGTACACCTGGCCCGCGTCCACCTGGGCACCGACGTCCAACACCGTCATGTTGATCATCGCGCGGCGCAGCTCGATCATCTGCTCGTTTTCAGGGGGGGTGATAACGGCTTCGCTGGTCCATTTTTGCGGCAGCAGGAAGCTGGCCGCCAGTCCCGCGAGGGCAAAGATAAAAGTGATGGCAATAATCTGCTTTCGGGCGGCAAACAGCGTCGTCAAAATATTCAGCAAATCTATTTCTTCACGAGGCGCGTGAAGCATCTGGTAAGAGGGGGCGCTTTCTAGCTGACTGGGTTTCACTTCGATAGTAGACATAAGTGGCCGTTAAAGGTTGGATGAAAAACGAACTGCACTAAACGCCAGACGCGAATAATTCACGCCCGCTTTTTGCGCGCAGAAAGGATGAAGGTTGAAACTGTTCAAACCGCTGAAATGCAGCACATCATTTCCCTGTGAACATCACTTTCGATTGCAAGCCATTGTTGAAAAGGCATTTTTCAGCAACGTCACCGCAACTGCCTGGCGTTTACGTCCGCTTACGATTGGTTAAAATTTGCCTTTATGAACGGCTATTATTCCTAAGATTAATCTCAAAAACAACTACCATCTCTGGCAGCAATACAGGCGGCGTTTTTTTGGATATTTGTTTGTAAATAGTGCCAAAAAGCTGCTCACTTCAAATTTTCGAAACACCGTTTCGACTCCGATCACATTTCCACGATTTATAGAATGACGCGGTTACAAATAGTAATAAGATGAATTAAAACGCTGTTTTATAAATCAGGAACCACAGTTTGCGTGTTTATGAAACCTGTACCTCAGCGAGAGTTTAACAAAGACGCTGCTGGTGAATTACCCCTATAAAATCAATGAATTATTCGCTTGACAATTAAGCTAGCTCGTCGCCTGGCGCAGATTAAGCCGAGTGACGACGGGCGAAGGAACGTGCGGTTTTTACCAAGAATTTGTAACACCCGTTTTTTAACCTTTGGCTACCAGGTAGGTCTGTATGAATGAAAACAAGATGCTGGGACTGGCGTGGATATCACCCTATATCATAGGGTTGCTTGTCTTTACCGCCTTCCCATTTGTCTCATCTTTCTTCCTCAGTTTTACTGAGTATGACTTGATGAATCCGCCGGTGTTTACCGGCATCGAGAACTATCGCTACATGCTGACCGAAGATTCGCTCTTCTGGAAATCCATGGGCGTGACCTTCGCGTACGTGTTCTTAACCATCCCGTTAAAGCTTGCTTTCGCCCTTGGCATCGCATTCGTTCTGAACTTTAAGCTGCGCGGCATCGGCTTCTTCCGCACCGCTTACTACATTCCTTCGATACTCGGCAGCTCCGTGGCGATTGCCGTTCTGTGGCGCGCCCTGTTCGCCATCGACGGCCTGCTGAACAGCTTTATCGGCGTGTTTGGCTTAGACCCGGTGAACTGGCTGGGCGAACCGTCGCTGGCGCTGATGTCGGTGACGCTGCTGCGCGTCTGGCAGTTTGGCTCGGCGATGGTCATTTTCCTGGCCGCGCTGCAAAACGTTCCGCAGTCGCAGTACGAGGCGGCGATGATCGACGGCGCGTCAAAGTGGCAGATGTTCATGAAAGTGACCGTGCCGCTGATCACCCCGGTCATCTTCTTTAACTTCATCATGCAGACGACACAGGCGTTCCAGGAGTTTACCGCGCCGTACATCATCACCGGCGGCGGCCCGACCCACTACACCTATCTGTTCTCGCTCTACATCTACGACACGGCGTTCAAATACTTCGAAATGGGGTACGGCGCGGCGCTGGCGTGGGTACTGTTCCTGGTCGTGGCGGTCTTTGCCTCCATCGCCTTTAAATCATCGAAATATTGGGTGTTCTACTCTGCCGATAAGGGAGGCAAAAATGGCTGATATTCAACAAAGCCAGTTACCGGCAAACGGTGCGGCAGACCTGGCCGAACAGGAAGTTCAGCGCACGCTGCGCCGTGAAAAGATTAGCCGCGTCATCCGCTACGTGATTCTGCTGGCGGTCGGCCTGCTGATGCTTTACCCGCTGGTGTGGATGTTCTCGGCGTCGTTTAAGCCGAACCATGAGATCTTCACCACGCTCGGCCTGTGGCCCGCACACCCCACCAGCGACGGCTTCGTCAACGGCTGGAAAACCGGCACCGAATACACCTTCGGCCACTATATGTGGAACACGTTCCAGTATGTGATCCCGAAAGTGATCCTGACCATTATCTCCTCCACGGTGGTGGCGTACGGCTTCGCCCGTTTTGAAATCCCGTTTAAGAAATTTTGGTTCGCTACCCTGATTACCACCATGCTGCTGCCAAGCACCGTGCTGTTAATCCCGCAGTACCTGATGTTCCGTGAAATGGGCATGTTGAACAGCTATCTGCCGCTTTATCTGCCGCTGGCGTTCGCGACCCAAGGGTTCTTTGTCTTCATGCTGATCCAGTTCCTGCGCGGCGTGCCGCGTGACATGGAGGAAGCCGCGCAGATCGACGGCTGTAACTCCTTCCAGGTGCTGTGGTACGTGGTGGTGCCGATTCTTAAACCGGCCATTATCTCCGTCGCCCTGTTCCAGTTTATGTGGTCAATGAACGACTTTATCGGGCCGCTGATCTACGTCTACAGCGTGGACAAATACCCGATTGCCCTGGCGCTCAAGATGTCTATCGACGTCACCGAAGGCGCGCCGTGGAACGAAATTCTGGCAATGGCGAGCATCTCCATTCTGCCGTCGATCATCATCTTCTTCCTGGCTCAACGCTACTTCGTACAGGGCGTGACCAGCAGCGGAATTAAAGGTTAAGTGAGGGAATATCATGGCTGAAGTAACGTTCAACAAATTACAAAAAGTGTACTCCAACGGCTTCCAGGCGGTTCACGGTATCGACCTGACTATTGCCGACGGCGAATTTATGGTGATCGTCGGCCCGTCCGGCTGCGCGAAGTCCACCACCCTGCGCATGCTGGCCGGCCTTGAAACCATCAGCGGCGGCGAAGTGAGAATCGGCGAGCGCGTGGTCAACAACCTCGCGCCAAAATCGCGCGGCATCGCGATGGTGTTCCAGAACTACGCGCTCTACCCGCATATGACGGTGCGCGAAAACCTCGCCTTCGGCCTTAAGCTCTCCAAAATGCCGAAGGAGCAAATCACCGCCCAGGTCAACGAAGCGGCGAAAATCCTCGAACTTGAAGAGCTGATGGACCGCCTGCCGCGCCAGCTTTCCGGCGGCCAGGCCCAGCGCGTGGCGGTAGGCCGTGCGATCGTTAAAAAGCCGGACGTCTTCCTGTTCGACGAGCCGCTCTCTAACCTGGACGCGAAGCTGCGCGCCTCGATGCGTATTCGTATCTCCGACCTGCACAAGCAGCTCAAGAAAAGCGGCAAACCGGCGACCACCGTCTACGTCACCCACGATCAGACCGAAGCGATGACCATGGGCGACCGTATCTGCGTGATGAAGCTGGGCCACATCATGCAGGTGGATACGCCAGACAACCTCTATCACTTCCCGAAAAACATGTTCGTGGCGGGCTTTATCGGCGCGCCGGAAATGAACATCAGGCAGAGCTTGCTGATTGAAAAAGACGGGCGCCTGCAAATTAGCGTGGGCAACGACACCCTGGCGCTGAACGAACGCCAGCAGGAACGCTGCGCCGCGTGGAAAGACAAGGACGTGTTCTTCGGCATCCGTCCTGAATTTATCTCAATCTCCGATGAGCCGTTCGCTGAGAGCCATTCCAGCGGAAAGATGGTTCGCGTGGAGAACATGGGCCATGAATTCTTCGTCTACCTGAAGGTAGCCGACTTTGAAATGACCTGCCGCATTCCTTCCGACGAAGCTAAGCCAATGATTCAAAAAGGCCTTCACCGGAAGGTGTACTTCAAGTTCGACATGGAAAAATGTCATATTTTTGACGCTAAAACAGAACAAAACATCTCTCTCTGAGTGAGTCTACGATAATGAAAAAATTAGTGTTGAGTACCCTGATTACCTCTACTTTAGTCATGGCCGCCGGGTCGGCGTTTGCCGACGAGCAGGTCGATTTGCGCATGTCCTGGTGGGGCGGCAACGGGCGTCACCAGGTGACGTTAAAAGCGCTGGAAGCGTTCCACAAGCAGCACCCGAACATCACCGTGAAGTCCGAATACACCGGCTGGGACGGGCACCTCTCGCGCCTGACCACGCAGATCGCGGGCGGCACCGAGCCTGACGTCATGCAGACCAACTGGAACTGGCTGCCGATCTTCTCGAAAACCGGCACCGGCTTCTACGATCTGAACGCCGTGAAGGGCGATCTGGATCTGTCGCAGTTCGATCCGAAAGAGCTACAGTCCACCACGGTTGACGGCAAGCTGAACGGCATTCCGATTTCCGTCACCGCCCGCGTCTTCTACTTCAACGACGAAACCTGGAAAAAGGCGGGCGTCAGCTATCCGAAAACCTGGGACGAGCTGATGGCGGCGGGCAAAACCTTCGAAAGCAAGCTCGGCAAACAGTACTTCCCGGTCGTGCTTGAGCACCAGGACACGCTGGCGCTGCTGCGCTCGTACATGGTGCAGAAGTACAACATCGGCGAAGTGGACGTTGCCGGTAAAAAATTCGCCTACAGCAAAGAGCAGTGGGTTGAGTTCTTCGGCATGTACAAGAAGCTTATCGACAGCCACGTCATGCCGGACACCAAGTACTACGCCTCGTTCGGCAAGAGCAACATGTACGAGATGAAGCCGTGGATCGAAGGCGAGTGGGCCGGGACGTACATGTGGAACTCCACCATCACCAAGTATTCCGACAACCTGAAGCCGCCGGCGAAGCTGGATCTGGGCGCGTACCCGATGCTGCCGGACGCCAAAGACGCGGGCCTGTTCTTCAAACCGGCGCAGATGTTCTCAATCAGCAAAACGACCAAGCACCCTAAAGAATCGGCGCAGCTGATTAACTTCCTGCTTAACAGCAAGGAAGGCGTGGAGGCGTTGGGACTTGAGCGCGGCGTACCGCTGAGCAAAGCAGCGGTAGCGCAGCTCACCGCCGACGGCGTGATCAAAGACAACGATCCGGCGGTAGCGGGCCTGAAGCTTGCGCAGTCGCTGCCAAACCACCTGACCACCTCGCCGTACTTTGACGATCCGCAGATCGTCTCCCTGTTCGGCACCTCCCTGCAGTACATCGACTACGGCCAGAAAACCGTGGAAGAAACCGCCGCAGAGTTCGAACGTCAGGGTAACCGCATCCTTAAACGTGCCATGCGTTAATTTCGAAAGCTAAGTACCCGTACCCTGCCCCGCTTGCGCGGCAGGGTATTTTTTTAACCGATAAGGATCTTCGTCATGGCTAAAGGCAAAAAAATCCAGCTTTCCTTCCGCTCGCGACGCGACAAAGAAACCGGCAGCGAGGTCTTGCGCCTCACCCCGCCGCACGTGGTTTGCCACCGCAATTACTTCTACCAAAAATGCTTCAGCGGCGACGGACAAACGCTTATCTTCGGCGGCGCGTTCGAAGGCCACTGGAACTATTACGGGCTGGATCTCAACAAACAGATCGCCACCCAGCTTACGGAAGGCAGCGGCGACAACACCTTCGGCGGCTTTTTATCCGCCGACGATAAATCGCTGTGGTACGTGAAAAACACCCGCGAGCTGCGGCGCGTCGATCTGCAATCGCTTGAGGAATACGTCGTTTACGAAGTGGACAGCGACTGGGTAGCCTACGGCACCTGGGTGGCAAATTCCGACTGCACGAAGCTTGTCGGCATTGAGATTAAAAAAAGCGACTGGTCGCCGCTCACCGACTGGCAAAAATTCCGCGACTTCTACTTCACAAGCCCTGAATGCCGCCTGATCCGCATCGACCTGCAAACCGGCGAGCAGACGACTCTGCTGCAGGAAAAGCGCTGGCTCGGCCACCCGATTTACCGCCCGTTCGACGACCAAACCGTCGCCTTCTGCCACGAAGGCCCGCGCGACGCCATCGACGCCCGCATGTGGCTCATCAACGAAGACGGCAGCAACCTGCGCAAAGTGCGCCAGCACGAGCCGGGCGAAAGCTTTACCCACGAATTTTGGGTGCCGGACGGCTCGGCGCTGTATTACGTGGCGCACAAAGAAGGCTCCGCGCACCGCTACCTGTGGAGCGCCGATCCGCACACGCTGGAAAACCGCCAGCTGCGCACTATTCCGCCGTGCTCGCACCTGATGAGCAACCACGACGGCTCGCTGGTGGTCGGCGACGGCGCGCCGCACAAAACCGGCAACATCGATCTTAACGATCCGTTTATCTGGGTGTTCGATCTGCAAAAAGGCACGCAGAGAGCGGTGTGCGCGCACAATACCTCATGGAAGGTGATAGACGGCGACCGCCAGGTCACACATCCGCATCCGTCGTTTTCGCCGGATAACCAGTGGGTGTTGTATACGTCAGATGAAGAAGGGATGCCCGCTTTGTATCTGGCGCGGGTGTAGGTATGACGGCGGATGGCGCTTCGCTTATCCGCCCTACAACTTGAACGGTAACGTAGGTCGGATAAGCGAAGCGCCATCCGACACACAATCACTCAATCAAAACCACTCAAATCAACGTGCCAACCAACCGCCGTCAACCGCCACGGTATAACCGTTGATGTAATCCGACGCGCCGGAAGCCAGGAACACAATCGGCCCCATCAGATCGCTTGGCAGACCCCAGCGGCCCGCAGGGATACGCTCAAGAATCGCGGCGCTGCGCTCTTCGTCAGCACGCAGCTGCTGGGTATTGTTGGTGGCCATATAGCCCGGCGCGATGGCGTTGACGTTGATGCCGTGCTTCGCCCACTCGTTCGCCAGCAGACGGGTCACGCCCATCACCGCGCTCTTGGAAGCGGTGTAAGATGGCACGCGGATGCCGCCCTGATAAGAAAGCATAGAGGCAATATTAATGATTTTGCCGCCGTTGCCCTGGGCGATGAAATGCTTCGCCACGGCCTGAGACATAAAGAACACGCTCTTAATGTTCAGGTTCATCACGTCGTCCCAGTCCTGCTCGCTGAAGTTGATCGCGTCTTCACGACGAATCAGGCCCGCGTTGTTAACCAGAATATCGATATGACCAAACTCGGCCACCGCGCGGTCTAACAGCGCCGGGATACCGTCGATCTTACGCAGGTCAGCGGTCAGGCTCAGGAAGCGACGGCCCAACGCGATCACCTGCTCGATGGTCTCCTTCGGCTCAACGATGTTAATGCCGACGATATCGCAACCGGCCTGCGCCAGGCCCAGCGCCATACCCTGACCGAGGCCAGTATCACAGCCGGTCACAACCGCAACTTTACCCTGTAGGGAGAATGAATCCAGAATCATGGAGGTTTCCTTTTAGTTCGAGCCTGCGCGGGCAGGCGTTTCTGGAAAAATATTGTTCACGCAGTAAGCGCACCTTCACACGAAGAACTTATGCTGAAAACACCGTTCCGTTATCTTTGATGGCACCATACTAATCATCTTGAAACTCCATTTCAATTATATTTAAAACATCGTTTCAATTTTGGAGATATATTCTCTCGATCTGATAATGGGATCACGGTTGCCTGGTTTTTACCCAGCCAGAAGCCTAAGAAAAACCGCATGAATCGCGGCAAGAGTTACCGTTTAGTGAAAGGTGTCACACATATTGAAACGATGTTTTGATAAATTATGACCATCTGTTCGAACTTTTAGAACTATCTATAGATACGAATTATTATTCGAAGGAGAACAATATGGCTAAAGGTATGCGGGTACAGCTGGCTTACGAAGTGAGTCAGGATCCGGACACGGGCGTCGAAGTCACCCGCTTAACCCCGCCGGAGGTGACGTGTCATCGCAACTACTTCTATCAGAAGTGTTTTACCAACGATGGCAGCAGGCTGCTTTTCGCAGGCGAATTCGACGGCAACTGGAACTACTACCTGCTCGACATCGCCAAACGTGAAGCGGTGCAGCTCACCGAAGGCGCGGGCGACAACACCTTTGGCGGCTTCCTCTCCCCGGACGATAAATCCCTCTACTATGTGAAGAACGAACGCACCCTGCTGGAAGTTAACCTCGGCACGCTCACGGAACGCGAAGTCTACCGCGTGCCGGACGACTGGGTCGGCTACGGCACATGGGTGGCGAACAGCGACTGCACCAAGCTTGTCGGAATCGAAATCGCCAAAAGCGACTGGGTGCCGCTCAACGACTGGAAAATCTTCCACGACTTCTTCCACAAGGGGCCAAACTGCCGCCTGCTGCGCGTCGATTTGCAAACCGGCGACAGCGCGGTGATCCACCAGGAGAAAAACTGGCTCGGCCACCCGATCTACCGCCCGTTCGACGACAGCACGGTCGCCTTCTGCCACGAAGGCCCGCACGACCTGGTCGATGCGCGCATGTGGATGGTTAACGAAGACGGCAGCAACGTGCGCAAGGTCAAAGAGCACGCCGAAGGCGAAAGCTGCACCCACGAATTTTGGGTGCCGAACGGCTCTTCCCTGATGTACGTTTCCTACCTCAAGGGCCAGCAGGGCCGCACCATTTACAGCTACAACCCGGACAGCGGCGTCAACGAAGCGGTGATGCAGATGCCGGCCTGCTCGCACCTGATGAGCAACTTCGACGGCACGCTGCTGGTCGGCGACGGCTCCGGCACCCCGGTGGACGTGAAGGACACCAGCGGCTACACCATCGACAACGATCCGTACCTGTATGCTTTTGACGTAGCGAAGAAAGCCTACTTCCGCGTCGCGCGGCACGACACCTCGTGGGCCACCTTCGCCAACAGCCGCCAGGTCACGCACCCGCATCCATCATTCACCCCGGACGACGGCGCGGTGCTGTTCAGCTCCGACAAAGACGGCAAACCGGCGCTGTACATCGCCAAAATGCCTGTCGACCCCGAGTACGTAAAAGCCTGATAATTTTTGAGTGTCCTGTAACTGGCCTTGCCCTCCCGCGCGGAGGGCTTTTTTTTAGCTGGGATTTGTCATTAAAAACCGGCGGATGGCGCTACGCTTATCCACCCTACAATCACCCCACGCAAACGTAGGTCGGGTAAGGCGCAAGCCGCCACCCGACACAATCCACCCCACAAAAAAACCCCCGCTGACTGCTCGGGGGCCGGAGAGGGTTTTTCTTTAGATACAGACAGGATACAGAGGTAAAACTTAGAAAGAGTACGCGACGCCCACGCGGTAACGGGTCTGGCGTTCGTCGGTGGATTTGCTGCCGCTGACGTTGCCCACTTCGGCATACGGTGCCCAGTTTTTATCCCACTTATAGGCCAGCTTCAGGTTGTACTCCTGGGAATCTTTGTCGTTGTTGGAGCGGATCTGGTGTTCGCTTTTCGCGTACACGTAGTTCAGCTCGGTACGCCAGTCGCCCAGCGCGAAGCCTACCCACGCATCGCCACGGTTAACCTTGTCATCTTCTTTATTGGAGTCGTTCGGGTTACGCGTGTATTCGAAGCGGTAGCGGGCGGCAACGTAGAAGCCGTTATCGAAGCTGTACTGCGCGTGCAGGTTTGGCTTCCAGATGGTGCGGCTATCGTTGCTTTCCACGGTCAGCGCCGGGGTCAGGGAGATATTCGGCGTCGCTTTCCAGCGCCAGCTCACCTGATCTTCATGGCCGTTACCGACCAAATCCGCAAACGGCTGATCTTTATCGGTGCCGCCGGATTTCCATTTGGCCTCAACGCTAAAACCTAAACCGTTATCAAAACGATGGGAAACGGAAACGCGGTCTGCGTTAATGCCGGAATCAATATATTCATGACGTAAGTCTACAGTTACCGCCTGCGCAGCAATACTGGAACCACAGAGGACAGCCACAGCCAGAGTTTTCTTCAACATGATCAAATCCTTCATTGAAATATCGTTTCATTATTATGAAATTGGATTTTATTTTTAATCGAACGATATTTTAGTGATCAAGATCGTAAATATTTATGTCAGATCTTTTCTTGACCACCTTCGTGACAGCCATCAACAAAGCAGGCATATATGGACTTTAAACAGCGAGTTACATCACACGCAGCGGCAGGGCTTCATAAAAGAAACGCTATTTCAATCTTAAATTTATTTTTTCTTGCGAATGATCTTAGTCTTAAGTTAAATCAAATAATACGCGCCATACTTATTAAACAATGAATAATCAGCGCGGTGATAATAACCGTATCTGGATCACATAAATTTCAGCCATTCGCCAGAAAATAAGAATAAATCTCGCTCTAAAAGAGAATGATGGAAAATTTATGTGACGCAGGAAGGCATATTGCGAGTGAAGTGTGATGCAGTTAAAAAAGCGCTCTCAGGGGAGTGGAGAGCGCCGGTAGGAAATCAAACCCAGGCAATGTTAATCAATCGCGCTCGATCGCCAGCGCCACGCCCTGCCCGCCGCCGATGCACAGCGTCGCCAGGCCCTTTTTCGCATCGCGCTTGACCATCTCATGCACCAGCGAAACCAGAATGCGGCAGCCGGACGCGCCGATCGGGTGGCCCAGCGCGATCGCCCCGCCGTTGACGTTAACCTTGCGCTCGTCCCACTCCAGCATTTTGCCGACCGACAGCGCCTGCGCCGCAAAGGCCTCGTTCGCCTCGATCAGATCCAGATCCTCAAGCCGCCAGCCCGCCCGCTCCAGGCAGCGGCGCGTGGCCGTCACCGGCGCAATGCCCATCAGCGCGGGATCGACGCCGACGCTTGCGAAGGCACGAATGCGCGCCAGCACCGGCAGGTTCAGCTCTTCGGCCTTGGCGGCGCTCATCATCAGCACCGCCGCCGCGCCGTCGTTAATAGACGAGGCGTTCCCGGCGGTGACGCTGCCGGTGATTTCAAAGGCAGGTGTCAGGCGCGCTAAAGCCTCGGCGCTGGCGTCGGTGCGCGGCTGTTCGTCGGTATCGACAATCGCGATGCCGCCGGTGCGCTGCTCAACGGCAATCGGCACGATTTCGTCGCGGAAGCGCCCGGAATCGATGGCGGCCCGCGCCTTTTGCTGCGAGGCCAGGGCAAACGCGTCCTGCTTCTCGCGGCTGATATCAAACTCGCGCGCGAGGTTCTCGGCGGTCACGCCCATATGGTAATCGTTGAACGCGTCCCACAGCCCGTCGTGCACCAGGCTATCGATAAGCTGGCTGTTGCCAAGCTGCGCGCCGGTTCGGCTGTTGGCCAACACGTGCGGCGCGCGGCTCATGTTTTCCTGCCCGCCCGCGATCACCACGTCCGCTTCCCCGCACTGAATCGCCTGGGTGGCAAGATGCAGCGCCTTCAGCCCCGAACCGCAGACGTCGTTGATGGTAATGGCGGACACCGACCACGGCAGGCCGCTGTTCAGCGCCGTCTGGCGCGCCGGGTTTTGCCCGGCGCCGGCGGTCAGCACCTGGCCCAGAATCACCTCGTCGATCTCCTGCTCGCTGACCCCGCTGCGCTCAAGCAGCGCTTTTACCACCGCGCTGCCCAGCTCCGCCGCGCTGCGACGGGAAAGCGCGCCCTGAAAGCAGCCAATCGGGGTGCGAGCGGCCCCAACAATCACTACATCTTTCATCGAACTCTCCGCGAGAGGTAAGCAAGCCTTAAGTGCGCGTATCATGAGTGAATATTAATTAATTGTTAATTTCCATTTTCGCAGGTGCTTAGACGTAAAACGTTAATACCTCGTCAAATAACAATAACTTTCATAAAGATAAGCACTTATCCCTGCCGTTTCGCCTGCGGATATTTCTTCGCAACCAGTGAACATCGTCACAATTCGATAACCCCTATCTGCAAGTCGCTGAAATGGTTAAGGGCTATTGCCGACGAAAGGGAGTAAGTTGACTGAACAAAAATTCAACTATACTGACTAAAAACTAAACACTTGCAGCTGTTAAATCCCTGATGCCTGGCACCCCATCCTGAGAGAACGTTTCTGATCTGATTCGACAACTGCTCCTGCGCGTCTACCGCCAAACGGGCACTTCATGAAAACAAAAGTTAAACAGTGGTTTACCGCCGGTAAGTCCGCCGACGTTCGTTCAGAACCCCTACACTGGCCCGGCGGTGAGCCCGCCAACGACGGGGCGATCAAAGCAGAACTCTTTTCCAACGTGCAGATGGAGCGCTTCGGACAGAAGCTCGCCCGCTCGCACAAGCTCTCTCCGGCCCGCATGCCCTACTACCTGCTCAAGCGGCTCGAAGAGAATGAGGCGGTAATAACGCGCAACTGCTATCTGCTCAACGCCGGGGAAAAAGCGAGTATCGCCCCCGCCGGCGAATGGCTGCTGGATAACTACTACCTCATCGAAGAACAGATCCGCGTGGTTCGCCATCACCTGCCGAAAAACTTCGGCAAGGGGCTGCCCTCGCTGAGCGCGCCGCACAACTGCCCGCGCATCTACGATATTGCCGCCGAGGCGATTGCCCACGGCGACGGGCGCTGGGACGCGGCGAGCCTCACCAGCTACATTGCCGCCTATCAGGAAGTGACGCCGCTAACCCTCGGCGAGCTTTGGGCGCTGCCGGGGATGCTGCGCCTTGCGCTGATTGAAAACCTGCGCCGCGTCAGCATCGAAGTCGCCGACGCGCAAAAAGAACGCAACCTGGCGGATCAATGGGTCACGCGCCTGTTTGACAGCGCGGAAAACGCCCCGGCCGATTTAATCATGGTCATCGCCGACATGGCCCGCTCGCGCCCGCCGCTCTCCAGCGCCTTTGTGGCGGAGCTGGTGCGGCGCTTACAGGGCCGCGGCAACATGCTCTCCCTGCCGCTCACCTGGGTCGATCAGCGGCTCGCCGAAAGCGGCATCACCACCGATTTTCTGATCCACCGCTTTAACCAGCAGCTTGCCGCCAGCCAGCTTTCGGTCAGCAACAGCATCGCCGGGCTGCGCCTGCTGAGCGAAACCAACTGGGCGGATTTTGCCGAGGCGATGAGCCTCGTCGAGCAAACGCTGCGTGAAGATCCGTCCGGGGTTTACCCGGCCATGCACTTCGACACCCGCGACCACTATCGCCACATTATCGAAATGCTTGCCCGCCACAGCCCCTACAACGAACCCGCCGTGGCCAGGCGCATTCTGGCGATGGCGCAGGCCGCCGATGCGGACAGCGCGGGGCATCACGTCGGCTTTTACCTGATTGGCGAAGGCCGCCCGGAGCTGGAAAAACAGCTGGCGGCGAACACCTCGTGGATAACCCGCCTGCGGCACAGCTTCAACCAGATCCCGCTGCTTTCCTGGCTGGGCAGCCTTGCCCTACTGACCACCGCCTTTGCCGCCGACGTGCTGTTGCGCACTTATCAACACGGCATGACCTGGCCTTTATGGCTCCTGGCACTGCCGCTTATCGTGCTGCTCAGCCAGCTTGCCAGCAACCTGCTGAGCGAGGCGACCACCCGCTTCAGAGCGCCGATGCCGCTGCCGCGCATGGATTTTTCCACCGGCATTCCGGCCGAGTTTTGCACCATGGTGGTCATTCCCTGCCTGCTCACCAGCCGCGACGGTATCGACAGGCTGCTAAACAGCCTCGAAGTCTGCTACCTCGGCAACAACACGCCGCACCTCTACTTCGCCCTGCTCAGCGACTTCGCCGATTCGCCGGTAGAAAGCTCGGCGCAGAACCAGGCGCTGCTACACTGGGCCGAGGCGCAAACGCAAAACCTTAACCGCCGCTATGCGACGGGCGCGCAGCCGCGTTTCTTCCTGCTGCACCGTGAGGCGTTGTGGAACGAACAGCAGGGCGTGTGGATGGGCTACGAGCGCAAGCGCGGCAAGCTGGCGCTGCTCAACGACTGGCTACGCCGCCCCGGCACGCAGTTTTCCGAAGTGCACGGCAACGTGATTAGCCCACCCGCGGGCGTGAGGTACGTGATCACGCTGGACAGCGACACCGTGCTGCCGCGCGAAACGGCGCACAAGCTGGTCGCCACCATGGCACACCCGCTCAACCACCCGGTTTACGACGCGCAAAAACAGCGGGTCGTAAAAGGCTACGGCATACTTCAGCCGGGGCTTGCGGAAGAGATCCCGCGCCACGGCCAGGGGCGCTACGCCGCCATGTGCAGCAGCATCCCCGGCAACGACCCGTACTCGATGATGTCCTCGGACATCTATCAGGATCTGTTCAGCGAAGGCTCGTTTGTCGGCAAGGGCATCTACGACGTGGACATGTTTGTCATCGCCACCCACAACACCTGCCCGGAAAACCTCGTCCTGAGCCACGACCTGCTCGAAGGGTGCTACGCCCGCTCGGGCCTGTTGAGCGAAGTCCTGCTTTACGAACAGTACCCGAATAACTACCTGACCGACGTGGCGCGCCACACCCGCTGGATACGCGGCGACTGGCAGCTGCTCAACTGGCTCAAACCGCGCGTCACCAGGGCCGACGGCACCCGCGACAAAAACCCGCTCAGCGCCCTGTCGCGCTGGAAGCTGTTCGACAATTTGCGCCGCAGCCTGGTCGCGCCTTCATTACTGATTCTTATCTTCTGCGCGCTGCTGCTGGTGCCCAATCCGTTCTTCTGGCTCGGCGTGCTGGCGATTGCCCTGCTGATGCCGACGGTGCTGGTGGTGATGCAGGATCTGGTTAACAAACCGCCGAGGCGGCCCTTCGTGCAGCACGTTCTGCTGGTCACCGGCGGCGCGCTTAAACGCCTGACCCGCGTCGGCCTCGGCTTCATCACGCTGCCGCACGAGGCGGGCTATTCGCTGTACGCCATTGCCGTCACGCTCTGGCGGCTTGGCGTCAGCCATCGCAACCTCAACCAGTGGGCCAGCTTCGACCAGAGTCCCGCCGGTGGCAAAGCCTCGCCGCTCCGCTTCTACCGGGCGATGTGGATGAACGTCGCTTCGGGCGTGGCGCTGATTGCGCTGACCGCCTGGCTTGCGCCGATGCTGCTGATTTTCGCCCTGCCGATAGGCGCGGTCTGGTGCCTCGCCCCGCTGCTGTTAAGCTGGCTGAGCCGCCAGCCGTCGCGCCAGGCGCACTCGCTTAACGCCGGGCAGAAGCAGCTTCTGCGCCAGACCGCACGAGAGATCTGGGCCTTCTTCGAAACCTTCGCCAACGCGAAAGAGCACTGGCTGCCGCCGGACAACTATCAGGAAATCCCCCAGCCGGTCATCGCCCACCGCACCTCGCCGACCAACATCGGCCTGTCGCTGATGGCGAACCTTACGGCGTGGGACTTCGGCTACCTGCCGCAGGGCGAAATGCTGCAACGCATCACGCTCACCCTCGATACGCTGGACAAAATGGAGCACTACCGGGGGCACCTTTATAACTGGTACGACACGCGCACCCTGCAGCCGCTCAACCCGCGCTACATCTCAAGCGTGGACAGCGGCAACATGGCCGGGCACCTGATGACGCTGGCGGCGGGCCTCACCCAGCTTCGCAGCCAGCCGATCCTCGACTGCACGCAAATCCTGGCCGGGCTTGACGACACGCTGCGCATTCTGGAAAAAGTGTGGGGCCAGCGCGCGCCCACCGCGCTGCGCCAGTTCCGCAAACACTGTAGCGCGGCGACGTCGCTTCACCCGGCGCTGCTGTTCCCCGAGCTTAAAAACATGCGCTCGCAGAGCAACCGCCTGCACGCGCTGTGCAGCCACGAAGAGGGCCAGATCCGCCGCTGGGTTGACCATCTTCAGCACCAGCTGGTGATCCTCTGCCACGAATGGACCCAGCTGCTGAGCTGGCTGCCGCAGGACTGGAGCGAAGAAAATCTGCCGTCGTTAAGCCAGATTGCCCAGGCTAAACACACCGGTGAAGGCACGCCGTCAGAATCGGCCATTCGCCAGGCCCGCACGCGGCTGGACATCATCACCGAGCTGGAGCAGCGCCTCACCGAGCACGCGCGCATGGACTTCACCTTCCTCTACAACGAGGTCACCAGCCTGCTCAGCGTCGGCTACAACTGCGACAACAACAAGCTCGACAACAGCCATTACGACCTGCTGCCGTCGGAGATTCGCCTCACCAGCTTCTTCGCGATCGCCACCAACCAGCTGCCGTTAAAAAGCTGGTTCGCGCTGGGCCGCCTGTTCACCACCATCAATAACGAAACCGCGCTGATGTCCTGGAGCGGCTCGATGTTCGAATACCTGATGCCGAACCTCGTCATGCCGACCTACCCCGGCAGCCTGCTTGAAGAGATGAGCCAGTCGGCGGTCAACCGGCAGATAGACTGGGGCAAAGAGCGCGGCGTGCCGTGGGGGATTTCCGAATCCGGCTACTACTCCTTCGACGCATTGCAAAACTACCAGTATCACGCCTTTGGCGTGCCGGGACTCGGCCTGCGGCGCGGGCTGGCGGACGACATGGTTATCGCCCCTTACGCCACGCTGATGGCGCTCACCGTCGCACCGCTTAAAGCCTGCGACAACCTGGCCACCCTTGAACGCAACGGCGCGCGCGGGGAATACGGCTTCTACGAGGCGCTGGACTACACGCCGTCAAGGCTCGCCAGCGGGCAGATGTACGCGGTGGTGCGCTCGTGGATGGCGCACCATCAGGGCATGGCGTTCCAGGCGTTATCCCACGTATTGCAGGACGCGCCGATGGTCGACAGATTTATGTCCAGCCCGGCGTTCCAGTCCGCTCGCCTGCTGTTGCAGGAACGCGTGCCCGACGCGGTGGAGCTTTACAGCCCGCGCCGCCACTTTGAATCCCACGAAGGGGTGCTCCAGCCGGTTCAGTATGAGCTACGCGAATTCACCGACGTCGACAGCCCGATCCCGGAAGTTCAGCTGCTGGCGAACGCCGACTACCACCTGATGATGACCCAGTCCGGCGGCGGCTACAGCCGCTGGAAAGACATGGCGCTGACCCGCTGGCGCAGCGACACCACCTGCGACAGCTGGGGCGCGTTCTGCTACATCAGCGACCCGAAAAGCGGCGAAGTGTGGAGCAACACCTGGCAGCCGATTGGCGAGCCCGCCAACCTCTACGACGTGGTGTTTACCGACGCGGGCGTGGAGTTCAAGCGCACCGAAGGCGCGCTGAACATCAAAACGCAGATCGTAGTTTCGCCGGAAGACGACATCGAACTGCGGCGCGTTACCCTGCTCAACCGCAGCCGCCAGCCGCGCACGCTGGAGCTGACCACCTACGCCGAAGTGGTGCTCGCCCCGGCCACCAGCGACCTCGCACACCCGGCGTTCAGCAACCTGTTCGTGCAGACCGAGCTGGTGCCGGATCACGACGCGATACTTTGCCACCGCCGCCCGCGCGCGCCGGAAGAACGCTGCCCGTGGATGTTCCACATGATGGTCGTGCATGACCAGACGCCGCTCGTCACCTCGTTCGAAACCGACCGGGCGAAGTTCCTGGGCCGCGGGCGCACCCCGGCCAACGCCCTTGCGCTGGAGCAAAACGGCCCGCTCAGCAACACCGCAGGCCCGGTGCTCGACCCGATTCTCTCCATCCGCCAGTCGCTGGTGCTACAGCCCGGCGTGCCGGTCATCATCGACATCATCTACGGTGCCGCCGAAACCCGCCCGCAGGGCCAGGCGCTGCTGGAAAAATACCGCGACCACCCGATAGCCGACCGCGTGTTTGAGCTGGCCTGGTCGCACAGCCAAATCGTCCTGCGCCAGATCAACGCCAACGAAGACGACGCCACGCTGTTCAACCGCCTGGCAAGCGCGGTGCTGTTCCCCGGTCCCGAACTGCGCGCGGAGGCCAAAACGATTATTCGCAACCGTCGCGGGCAGTCCGGCCTGTGGGGCTGGGCGATCTCCGGCGACCTGCCGATCGTCATACTCAACGTCACCAGCGATGAAAGCATTCTGCTGATCACCACCCTGATTCAGGCGCACCACTACTGGCGGCTGAAAGGGCTGGCGGTCGATCTGGTGATCCTCAACGACAGCCAGGGCGGCTACCAGCAGGAGCTGCAAAACCAGATCGTCGACCTGATCGTCGCAGGCTCCGAGGCCAGCCAGATGGACAAGCCGGGCGGCATCTTCGTGCGCAACGGCGAGCACATGTCGGCAGAAGATCGCCTGCTGCTGCTGAGCGTGGCGCAAATCGTTCTCGACGACCGCTCCGGCGGCCTGAAAGAGCAGCTTAACCAGCGCTTCCTGCCAACCACCTCCTCCCAGCAGGCGTTTGTGCCAACCGCCGGCCTGCCCGCCAACGAGCACGATCCGTGGCGGCCGGACACCGACCCGCTGGTGTTCTTCAACGGGCGGGGCGGCTTCTCGCAGGACGGGCGCGAATACCAGATCTCGCTCGACGAACGCGGCCAGACCCCGGCCCCGTGGTCCAACGTGCTGGCGAACGCCAGCTTCGGCACGGTCATCTCCGAGGCGGGCCAGGCCTACACCTGGTTTGAAAACGCCCACGAATACCGCCTCACGCCGTGGGAAAACGACCCGGTCAGCGACCGCAGCGGCGAATCCTACTACCTGCGCGATGAAGAGAGCGGCGCGGTCTGGTCGCCAACCACCCTGCCGGTGCGCGGCAGCGGCCACTACCTGTCGCGCCACGGCTTTGGCTACAGCGTGTTCGCCCACCGCGAAACCGGCATCGACAGCGAGCTGACCATCCTCGTGGCGGAGCACGCCCCGGTGAAAATCGCCATCCTGACGCTCAGCAATACGTCGGGCCGCACGCGCAAAATCTCGGTCACCGGCTTCGTGGAATGGACGCTCGGCGAATCCCGCAGCAAGTCTGCGATGCACGTCGTCACCCGCCCTTCCACGGTGGCGCGCGGCTGCGGCGTTCTCGCCAACAACTTCTACAGCAGCAGCGGCTCGGAGCGCACGGCGTTCTTCGCGGTGACGGGCGTTCACTGCTCGTTCACCGGCGACCGCCGCGAGTTCCTTGGGCGCAACGGCTCGCAGCGCAACCCGGCCGCCATGAAGCAGCGCATGCTGTCGGATAAAACCGGCGCGGGCCTTGACCCGTGCGGCGCGGTGCAGTCCGCAACGACGCTTATCGACGGCGACCAGCGCACCTTCGTATTCGTGCTCGGCATCGGGCAAAACGTCCACGACGCGGAGGCGCTCGTCGGCCAGTTCCTTGACGAAGAAACGGCGCGGCAGGAGCTGGCTAACGTGCACAGCCACTGGCATGGCCTGCTGGATAAAGTCGTGGTCACCACGCCCGACCCGGCGGTCAACCTGCTGGCGAACGGCTGGCTGCTCTACCAGACGATTGCCTGCCGCATCATGGCGCGCAGCGGCTACTACCAGTCCGGCGGCGCGTTTGGCTTCCGCGACCAGCTTCAGGACACCCTCGCCTTAAGCCACGCCGCGCCCGAGCGGCTGCGCGATCAGATCCTGCTCTGCGCCTCAAGGCAGTTTGTGGAGGGCGACGTCCAGCACTGGTGGCACCCGCCGCTGGGCAACGGCGTGCGCACGCGCTGCTCCGACGACTACCTCTGGCTGCCGCTCGCCATCTGCCACTATGTGGAAACCACCGGCGACACCGGCGTGCTCGAACACCGCCTGCCGTACCTTGAAGGCCGCCAGCTCCAGCCCGGCGAAGAGTCGGCCTACGAACAGCCGGTCATCAGCGCCGTCGAAGGCACGCTGTGGGAGCACGGGGTAAAAGCCCTGCGCCACGGCCTGCGCTTCGGGCAGCACGGCCTGCCGCTGATGGGCGCGGGCGACTGGAACGACGGCATGAACCTCGTCGGGCTGGAGGGCAAGGGCGAGAGCGTATGGCTCGGCTTCTTCCTCTACGACATTCTCCAGCGCTTTGCGAAGCTTGCCGACAGCCGCGGCGACGGCGAAATCGCCGGCCTGTGCCGCAAAGAGGCCAGCGGCCTGCAAAAAAATCTTGAGGAATCGGCATGGGACGGCGCGTGGTACCGCCGGGGCTACTTCGACAACGGCGAGCCGCTCGGCTCGCACACCGCGAACGAGTGCCAGATTGACGCCATCGCCCAGAGCTGGTCGGTGCTTTCCGGCGCGGGCAGCCCGGAACGCTGCGCCCAGGCGATGCATGCGCTGGACGAGCGGCTGGTGGACGACGATATCGGCATCATCAAACTGCTCACCCCGCCGTTTAACGGCAAAGGCCCGAACCCCGGCTACATTCAGGGCTACCTGCCCGGCGTGCGCGAGAACGGCGGCCAGTACACCCACGGCGCTATCTGGGCGGTGATGGCCTTCGCCCGCAGCGGCAACGTCGAACGCGCGTGGCGGCTGTGGTCGCAGATAAGCCCGATTAGCCACGCCCTCGACGGCGACGCGGTAGAACGCTACAAAGTCGAGCCCTACGTCATGACCGCCGACGTCTACAGCGTAGAACCGCACACCGGACGCGGCGGCTGGAGCTGGTACACCGGCTCCGCGGGCTGGGCCTATCGGCTGATCGTAGAAACGCTGCTGGGCATCGAACGCCACGGCCAGGCGATATCCGTGCGCCCTCTCCTGCCGCCGGACTGGCCGTCGGTGAGCATGGTCTATCAGCACGGCGGCAGCCATTATCAAATCAACGTCACCCACGGCGCAAACGGCTACGCCGTCAGGCTGGACGACAGCCCGCTCCCCGACGACCGCATCCCGCTAACTGACGACGGGCAGTGGCATACGGTGGAGATTGAGGTTTAGGCAGGATTATCGCAGAAACTTAAATATCCCTTATGGAATAAGGGATAAAATCGTGTAACCATTCGCCAGTTTGAGTTAAGGACAAGCCGTTTCTAAGGAAGGAACTGTGAATACACGAGCTGGTTCACCGTCCGGCTATGCGCTGGATATCTGCAATGGAGACTTCCCGGCTGAGGTGCTGCGCTTTCGCGGCCGGGAAGCGTTAAGCAAACCGTTTCGCTGGGCGATTGAGTTCACCTCGCCGCAGGGCAACCTGCGGCCCGAACAGGCGCTGATGAAGTTTGCCACCTTCAGCATGCGCGACGGCAAAACGGTGCACGGCATTATCACCCGCCTGGAATGGCTCTCAACCTCGGCCGACCAGGCGCATTATTCCGTCATTCTCGAACCCCGCCTTGCCCTGCTTTCCCGCACCCGCCGCTGCGCCGTATACCAGAATGACTCCGTGCCGCAGGTGGTGGAGCAGGTGCTGCGCGCCCACGGGCTGGAAGGCCCGGACTTTGAATTCCGCCTCTCCCGCGACTACCCGCCGCGCGAAGTCATCACCCAGTGGCGCGAAACCGACCTCGGATTTGTCCGCCGCATTCTTGCGGAGGTAGGCATCTGGTTTCGCTTTGAAATGAACCCGGCAACGGCGCTGGAAACGGTGATTTTTGCCGACAGCCAGAGGCAGTACGTCTTTGATGTGAAACTGCCCTACGGCGAGCCGTCCGGCCTGTACGACGGTGCGGCGGAATCGGTGTGGGGCGTGCGCACCTCGCATCATGTGGTCACCGGCACTGTCGCCACGCGTGACTACAACTACCGCACCGCCGCCACGCCGCTGGATGCGGTCGTTTCAGTTCGCAATCATGCGGCGACGACGGGAGAACACTACCGCTACGCCGCCCCTTACCGCGAAGCCGGGGATGACAGCGACCCGGAGCCGGAAACCGAAAGCGGCGCGTTCTATGCCCGCATCCACCACGAGCGCGAGCTGAACAAATCTGCCCGCGTCCGCCTGTTCAGCAACGCCTCGCTCCTCACGCCCGGCCAGGTGCTGGAGCCGCAGGGCAACGTGATTTCCGCGCTGAAAGAGGGCGTGGTGACGACGATGGTGGCCTTCAGCGGCGCGCGCGATTCGCGGCTGCGCGTCTGCGTGTGGGGCCAGCCCTACACCGAGCGCTACTGCTTTCGCCCGTACCGACCCGCGCGCCCGGAAATCCACGGCACGCTGCCCGCCCGCGTTGAGAGCCGCGAGAAAAACGACATCTACGCGCACCTGGATGCGCACGGACGCTACCGCGTCAGGCTGGACTTTGACCGCAACGACAGCGAGCAGGGTTACGGCTATCTGTGGCTGCGCATGGCGAAGCCGTATGCCGGAGAGCGGTACGGCTGGCACATGCCGCTTACCGACGGCACCGGGGTGGCGATTGCCTACGGCAACGGCGACATCGACCTGCCGTACATCTCCCACGCCATGCACGACTCCGCACACCCCGACCTCGTTAACCGCGACAATCACACCCGCAACGTCCTGAGGACGCCTGCCAACAACAAGCTGCGGATGGAGGACAGGCGCGGCGAGGAGCATATCAAGCTCGCCACGGAGTACGGAAAAACCCAGCTCAACACCGGGCATATCGTGGACGCGCAGGGCAGGCCGCGCGGCGCGGGCGCCGAGCTGCGCACCGACGAGCGGGGCACCATCCGCGCCGGGAAAGGGCTGTTTATTAGCGCGGACGGGCAGCCAAAAGCCCAGGGCGAAGCGCTGGACATGGACGCCGCGCTTGCGGAAATCGACCGGCTCAACCGGCAGCTGCAGCAGCTGGAGATGGCCGCAGAGCAGGCGCAGGCGCTGAAGGCGGATATCGACAGCCAGATTGCGATGTTTGAGCAAAGGCTGAAGCCGCTTAACCAAGCGATACTTTTTTCCGCTCCGGAAGGCATGGCCTTCACCAGCGGCGAGCACATGCAGATAGCGGCCGCGAAAAACGTCGCCATCAACGCCGGGGGCGATATCAGCGTCGGCGTGATGGGGAATATGACGGCGCTTGTCGGGGAAAAGCTGGGGATGTTTGCCCGCACCGGGCAGCTGAGCCTGAAGGCCAGCGAGGGCCCGATAGACGTGCAGGCGCAGAACGCCAGTATGCGCCTGTTTGCTGAGAAAAAGCTGACCATGACCTCAGAAAGCGACATCTCGTTTGCCGGCAAGAAGCGCATCACGCTGATTGGCGGCGGCAGTTACCTGAAGCTTGAGGCGGGGAAGGTGGAGTACGGCACCACGGCGACCTATATGCGCAGGGTGAAGCGGACGATGGCGGCGGGGAGCGCTTCACTGCCGCCGGAAATCCCGTGGCTCGCTGACCCGGTAAAAGACAGCACCGAGGCACTGATGCAGTATCTCTATCACGACGATGCCCCGGTTGTGGGAGCACCTTTCACCGCAACGCTCGCGGATGGCTCGGTGCGAACGGGAACGCTCGACGGTGCCGGATACCTGCATCTTGAGGATGTTCCAGCCGGAGAGATACAGGTTGAGCTCGGCCCAGACTCGCGAAGCTATCTGCGAAAAGATAATAAAGATAATCAGCAATTTATCGGAACCTCGTTGAATGAAGCCGATATTGATGCGCTGATTGCGAAACACAGCGGAGGTGTTGAATGAATATGCCGGGGGTGGCGTGGTTTAAAGAAACCAGCCTTGAAACCGGACAGTGGATCTGGGGAACTCTTCAGGGCTCGTTTAATGAAAAGCAGACCATCGGACAGATTATTGTCGATGCGGCGATCGGCATGATCCCGCTGGTCGGTGACGTCACGGCAGTGCGGGATCTGATCGCCGTTTCTATGGGGCTTGCGAAAGATCCCCGTAAACGGGAAAGCGCCAGCGAGTGGGTGTTTCTGACGATCCTGCTGTTTGCGCTAATCCCGGTGATAGGCGGCGTAATTAAAGGCGTGGGTCGCCTGGCTATTCGGGTAACGAAAGAGGCGGCTGAGAATGTTGAAACGCTCGCCGAGGTCATTAAGTTTCTCAACCGGGTAGGTGAAGGTGATGCGGTTAAGTGGCTGAATAAACTGAATGTCATTGAGTATCAGGCGCAGCTTATTGAGAAAATGAGCGCGTTTTGCCACACCATGATCGCCACAATAAACCAAATTCTGAAGGCCAGAATCGGCCGCATGTTACCCGAAAAGCTGCGGGCTGATTTAATCCACATGCGGGATGGGTTCGCGGCTTTACAACAGCTGGCAGCGGAAATGATCCCACAGGCGCTTAAAGAGCTGCATGCCAAAGTAAGGGTGCTTCAGGCGCTGGTGTATCAAGGAAAAATACATACGATCGCGACCGGGTCTGGGCGTGCTGAAGTTCGGCGTGAGGCTGAGGCGTATTTGCTTGAACGTCCGCTGCGAGAAGCCCCGAAGCAGGGAACGCGTTTTCCGAGTATTCATGCTGAGAAACAGCATCTTAGAATACTTAAACGAAAGTACTTTAAGTCTGGGTATCCAGATTTATTTTCCCGGCCACCGGAAAAAAGTCCTGCATTTGGTAAGACTTTGGTCTACGCCAATATAGCTTCTTTTAGCGGTGAAATTGCGGCTAAAAGCGCCCGAGATATGAGCGGCACGACCATTTTCCGTGCCTTCGGTAATAAAACCAGGCTAGCCACAAATCCCGAAGGCTCCTGGGCTGCCGGGGGATTTTGGGGGTATCAGAAACTGCCGGGTGATGCAAAAGAGTGGCGACAGCTATCGGCGGTGCTGGACGAGTGGAACGGCAACGGCTTTCTGGTGGTATTGCATTTACCGGAAGATTTTGCCGCCAGAATGCCTGGCTCCAACGCCTGGCATGGCAAAATCGCCGAACAATTTGGTCAGAAAATAGCCAATCAATATCTGGAAGGCGGCGGCGAGCAGGTGATAATTAATCTAGATGAGATGTTAAAAAAAGAGCTGCACCGCATAGGTGAGCAGGTAAAGGCGACCGGGCAGCCAGCAAGTACGGAAATCAACGGCGTGAAGGCCGATTTTTATCCAACCCGCTGGAAGGACGTGGAGGGTATTCACGGTTACAGCAGGCCGGACGGGATTGCCCCCCCCTACGCCACCACCACGCGCAAGCTGCATGACGACGAGCTGCGCAGCAAGCGGAAGGACAGAGCGATAGTTAACGCCGCGCGCGCAGAGCGCCAGACAACCACAGGGAGTGAACGATGATTACGATTGAACAAACCAGATACCCAATGAGCGACGAGCAGGTACGGCGCAAACTTTTCTGGCTGCTGCAGCGCCTGAGCAGCTACAGCCTGTGGCAGCGCAAGCGTGATGCCTGGGCACATTTTGCGCACAAGTATGAAGAAGCGCTAAAAACCTGGCCGGAAAAGATCACTAATGGATTCGATCCTGAAGTCATTATTTGGGTTTACGACGCCCTGCGTCTCTATGATGAGGGATTACCGGAGCTGGCAAGCGGTAACCGACAGGTATGGCAAATTAAAACAGGCGCATTTGATCAACTTGATCGACCGGTAGATTTAGTTCGCGCCTATTTCTATTTGCCCTGCCATGAACGTGGGGGTCAGGAGGGAGCTTATCCGCCTGATATTGAGAAACTAAATATATTAAGAATTGCAGCAGAATTTTGGGGGGATAATCTGCTTTATCCACCGCAAAATAAAGCGTGCAATTTTTTTGATGCCGAATATTTGCTTGATCCTGATAATTATCGTCATAAATTCAAAACATTATCTTATCCTGTATTCCCAAAAAACCTTCCACCAGTACCTCAACGCAGCGATATTATTATCAAAACTAACGACCCGGTGCCCTGTGACGGAATATGGGAACCGGTAAAAATTCAGTACCACCATAAACTTCTGGTCATTAAAGATGGCATCAAAGGGTTTAAAAACCTCGGCGCCTATAATTATTTTATTCGCGGAATGAACGCTCCGTTAGAGATTTATTACGACACATTAATCGAAGATAATAAACACAGAGTTCTTTCAGATAACCCTATACATTATCGCGACGTTCACTGGCGCCTGGTCTGGGAAGATACCCGCTATTGCGATGGAATCATCCCGGATGAGTCAGAGTATTTTCTGGATGATGAACCCGGCAAGCGCATTACCTGCCGGAGCGGGGAACCTTGCCCACATTCGGGGCACTGGGCCACTATTGCCGGAGACCAACAGCAGTTTGTAGACGTTAAGGCGGGCCAACTGATGCCGGAAGCCGTGAAATATCAGAGCAATATTTATGCTCCCGAAATACGCGTCCCGGCAGTATGGAGCCTGTTGCGCCGCGAGGATGGCAAGAGCGTATATATTAAACCGACAACTCATTGAGTTTGACTTTTCGGTTAAGGAAATAACCACCCGCCAGGGCCACAGGGAGTGAACGATGATTACGATTGAACAAACCAGATACCCAATGAGCGACGATCAGGTACGGCGCAAACTGTTCTGGCTGCTGCAGCGCCTGAGCAGCTACAGCCTGTGGCAGCGCAAGCGCGATGCCTGGGCACATTTTGCGCATAAGTATGAAGAGGCGCTAAAAACCTGGCCGGAAAAGATCACTAATGGATTCGATCCTGAAGTCATTATTTGGGTTTACGACGCCCTGCGTCTCTATGATGAGGGATTACCGGAGCTGGCAAGCGGTAACCGGCAGGTATGGCAAATTAAAACAGGCGCATTTGATCAACTTTTCAACCCCGTAAATTTAGTTAGCTCATTTTTCTATTTGCCCTGTCATGAGCGCGGGGGCCAGGAAGAAGCCTATCCGCCTGAAATTGAGAAGTTAAATATATTAAGAATTGCAGCAGAATTTAAGGGTGATAATCTGCTTTATCCACCGCAAAATAAAGCGTGCAATTTTTTTGATGCCGAATATTTGCTTGATCCTGATAACTATCGTCATAAATTAAAAACATTATCTTATCCTGTATTCCCAAAAAACCTTCCACCAGTACCTCAACGCAGCGATATTATTATCAAAACTAACGACCAAGTACCCTGTGACGGAATATGGGAACCGGTAAAAATTCAGTACCACCATAAACTTCTGGTCATTAAAGATGGCATCAAAGGGTTTAAAAACCTCGGTGCCTATAATTATTTTATTCGCGGAATGAACGCTCCGTTACAGATTTATTACGACACATTAATCGAAGACAATAAACACAGAGTTCTTTCAGATAACCCTATACGTTATCGCGACGTTCACTGGCGCCTGGTTTGGGAAGATACCCGCTATTGCGATGGAATCATCCCGGATGAGTCAGAATATTTTCTGGATGACGAACCAGCTAGCGCACCCACTCCCGCAGAAAATCAATAAACACGCGGACCTTCTCGGGGACGTGGCGCGTATTGGGATACAGCGCGTAAATGCTTTGCCGGGGGAAGCCGTGGTCCGGCAGCAGCGCCTGAAGGTCACCGTTAGCAAGCGACGGGGCGACCTGCCAGTCGGGCAGCAGGGCAACGCCCGCGCCGTGTTTGGCAAAGGAGAGCAGCGCGGTGGCGCTGTCGGCCATTATTGTCGGCGGCGTTTCCACCTTGAACAGAACCGCCTGCTTGCCCGGCGTGGTGACCTGCCAGCTTAGCGGCGAGCTGAGGCGGCTGTGCGCCAGCCACGCGGCCTGGGCGAGTTCGGCGAGGTGGGTAATCGGCCTTTCGGCGAGATAACCCGCCGAGGCGACGGGCAAAATCGCGAAGCTGCCTATCGGAGCGGCGCGCAGGCTGGAGTCGGCAAGCTGGCCCAGGCGAATGGCAACGTCGAAGCGCTCGGCGATCAAATCCGCGTGGTAGGAAGACGAGACGTGCTGAATGCGCAGCTGCGGATGCTGGCGGCTGAAGGCAGCAAGCGCGGGCACAACCACCTGCGCGCCGTACTCCGGCGTGCTGGTAATGCGCAGCACGCCGCTCAGGCCGCCGTGATCCTGCTGCACGTCGTCGAGCAGGTTTTCCGCCTCTTCCAGCAGGCGCTGGCAGCGCAGGTAGAAGCGCTCCCCCGAGTCGGTAAGCGAAAGCCGCCGCGTGCTTCTCACCAGCAGCGACACGCCTAGCTCCGCTTCCAGCTGCTTGATATTAAAACTTACCGCCGCCTTGGTTTGCCCAAGCGCCACGGCGGCGGCGGTAAAACTGCCCGCCTCTACCACCGCGACAAATATCGTCAGCCTTTGCAGGTTGAGCATCGTAGCCTCGCTACTGTCAAAATATTTTTGACAGTGTAATCCTCCGGCGGCGATTTATCCCGACAATCTGCCCCGCTACACTTCCGGCCTCTAACCGGAGGTTCCATGCCCTATCGTACCAAAGTTGCCGCTGTTTACCTGCTCGGCTTTTTCGTCGATCTCATCAATATGTTTATCGCAAACGTTGCCTACCCCGCCATCGGCCACGGGCTGGGCGCGTCGGTCAGCGAACTGGCCTGGGTCAGCAACGGCTACATCTTCGGGCTGACGCTGGTGATCCCGCTCAGCGCATGGCTTGCCCAACGCATCGGCGGGCGGCGCGTTCTGCTGGTTTCACTCGGGCTTTTTCTTCTGGCGACGCTCGGCGCGGGCTATGCGCAGACCATCGCGCAGCTCATCGGCTGGCGGGTTTTGCAGGGCATGGGCGGCGGGCTGCTGATCCCGGTCGGGCAGACGCTGGCCTATCAGCTTTATAAAAGCCACGAGCGGGCGGGGCTGACGGCGGCGATTATGCTGGTTGGCCTGCTGGCCCCGGCGCTTTCCCCGGCGCTCGGCGGGCTTATCGTCGATAACCTTAGCTGGCGCTGGGTGTTCTTCGCCAACCTGCCGCTGGCGCTGCTGGCGTTAATTCTGGCGGCGATGTGGTTACGCAGGGAACCGTCCAGCCAGCCGCGCTCGTCGCTGGATTTTATCGGCCTGCTCGGCGGCTGTAGCGCCCTGCTGCTGTTGCTGCTCGGCCTGACGCGCCTTGCGCAAAGCGAGGATCTCGCACCGGGGCTGGGCATGCTTGTCGGCGGGCTGATCGTGTTTGCCGCCTACGTGCGCCACAGCCTGCGCCACCCTCACCCGCTGCTCGATCTGCGCCTGGTTAACGAACCGCTGTTGCGCAGCGCGATGATGATTTATCAGGGGATCCCGGGGATGTTTATCGGCGTCAGCCTGGTGGCGATGCTGTGGCTGCAAAACCAGCTCGGCATGCGCGCCGCGCTCGTCGGCAGCCTGATGGTGCCCTGGTCGATAGCCTCGCTGCTGGCGATTACCTTTACCGGCAAGCAGTTCAACCGCTTCGGCCCACGCCCGCTGCTGGTCTGCGGCTGCCTGCTTCAGGGGCTGGGGATGTTGTTACTCACGCAGGTCGATAGCGCCGGCCACTATCCGCTCCTGCTGGCCGCGTTTACGCTGATGGGGTTCGGCGGCAGCCTGTGCAGCAGCACCGCGCAAAGCAGCGCCTTCCTGCACATTGACGACGCGCAGCTGCCGCAGGCCAGCGCGCTGTGGAACATCAACCGCCAGCTGAGCTTCTGCCTCGGCGTCGCCATTATGAGCCTGCTCCTCAATAAGCTTCTCAACCACTTCGCACCGGCGGACGCCTACGCGCTGTGTTTTTACCTAGCCGCCGCCAGCGCGCTCGCCCCGGCGGCGCTGTGCCTGCGCCTGAATAACCGCGCCATCGTGCGCAAGCTCCACGCACAAAAGGAAGCAAAATGAATCCATACGTTTTTGAAGTGATAGACGCCCACGTCGCCATCGAAAGCTGGCTGGGCAAGGGTGAAGGTGACGTAGAGGCGCTGCTGGCGAGATTCGCCCCCGCCTTTACGATGGTGGCGACGAGCGGCGCGCGGCTCGATTTCGCGAGGCTATGCGGCTTTTTCCGTGGGCAGCCCGCGGCAAAGCCGGGGTTAAAAATTAAGGTCGCGGATATTGCCGTTATCGCCGAATGGCCGGACGGCGCGTTGGTCAGCTACAGCGAAATCCAGACCCTGCCGGGGGAGGCGGGAACGCTCCGGCATTCTACGGTGGCGTTTAGCAGGACGAACGGCGGCGTGCGGTGGCTGCGGCTGCATGAAACCGCGGCGGCGTGAGGGAAAATGGTGGATGGCGCTGCGCTTATCCACCCTACATTCGAAGCGCGGCATGCGGGAAATGGTGGATGGCGCTGCGCTTATCCACCCTACAATCGGAGCGCGGTATGCGGGAAGATGGTGGATGGCGGCTTGCGCTTATCCACCCTACATTCGGACTGCGGTATGCGGGAAATTGGTGGAGGCGGCTTGCGCTTATCCACCCTACATTCGGAGCGCGGTAGGCGGGAAATGGTGGATGGCGCTGCGCTTATCCACCCTACATTCGGAGCGCGGTAGGCGGGAAATGGTGGATGGCGGCTTGCGCTTATCCACCCTACAATCGAGCCTAAAACGTTGGTCGGGTAAGGCGTAAGCCGCCACCCGACACCCGACACCTTCCCCGCCGAACCACCAAAAAACTACTCGACAAACGCCTCGGTCACCGCGTCTACCATCGCCATCTCGTCGCGGCTGAGCAGCTTTTCTATATTGACCAGAATCACCATGCGCGACTCCATCACCCCGATCCCCATCAGGTAGCGGCTTGCCAGCCCGGCCCCCACTTCCGGGGTCGGCTTGATCTGCTCTTCTTTCAGCGAAAGCACGTCGGCAACGCCGTCCACCACGATCCCGACGATGCGATCGTTAAGATTTAGGACGATCACCACCGCCCGGTCGTTGGCCGGATCGACCTCAAAGGCGAAGCGCACGCGCAGATCGACAATCGGTACGATCACGCCGCGCAGGTTGGTTACGCCGTTGATAAAATCGGGCGCGTTCGGAATGCGGGTCACGCGGTCGCAGCCGCGGATCTCCTGCACTTTTAGGATCTCGATGCCGTACTCTTCATCTCCCAAACGGAAGATCAGGTACTCCTGCTGCCCGGCATCGATAACGGAAAGCATACTGCCAGTTTGTAACGTCATGGTTTATTCCCCTGCGCGTCCCCGACCAGGATCGCGTTTTCACTTAGCCGGTGACTCAAGGTCGCCAGCTCAACAACATCAAGAATGAGCGCCACGCTGCCGTCCCCCATAATGGTGGCGGCGGAAATACCGGGCACTTTGCGGTAGTTTTGCTCAAGGTTTTTCACCACCACCTGGTGCTGGCCGATAAGCTGATCGACGCACAGCGCATAGCGGCAGCCCGCGCTCTGCACGATAACGATAATGCCCTCGTCCACGCCCTTATCCTCCGGCACGGCGAACACTTCGCGCAGCCTGGTGAGCGGTAAATACTCGCCGCGCACCTGCAGGAGCTGGTTCTCGCCGACGAAGCGGTAGAGCATTTCGTCGGTCGGCTTGAGCGATTCCATCACCACGCCGAGCGGCAGGACGTAAATCTCATCGCCCACCCTCACCGACATGCCGTCCAGAATGGCGAGCGTCAGCGGCAGGATGATGCGAATGGTGGTGCCGCGATCTTTGGCCGACAGCACGTCAACGTGCCCGCCCATGGCAAGGATGTTTCGCCGCACCACGTCCATGCCGACGCCGCGCCCGGAGACATCGGTGACGTTCTCCGCCGTGGACAGCCCTGCGGCGAAGATCAGCATCCACACGTCCTCGTCGCTCGCGGTGTCGCTGATGTTGGTCCCGCGCGAGCGCGCCTTGGCGAGCAGCTTCTCGCGGTCAAGCCCCGCGCCGTCGTCGGTCACCTCAATCACGATGCTGCCGCCGTGGTGTTCCGCCGAAAGGGTCAGATTGCCCACCTCGGACTTGCCCTTCGCCACGCGCACGTCCGCCGGTTCGATGCCGTGATCGAGGCTGTTGCGCACCAGGTGCGTTAACGGATCGATAATGCGTTCAATCAGGCTCTTATCCAGCTCGGCGGAGCCGCCGATAAGCGTCAGCTCGACGTCTTTATTCAGGCGCGAGCCGAGGTCGTGCACCAGGCGCGGGAAGCGGCTGAACACGTAGTCCATCGGCATCATGCGGATCGACATCACCGATTCCTGAAGCTCGCGGGCGTTGCGTTCGAGCTGCGCGACGCTGCTGAGCAGCATGCCGTCCTTCGCCGGGTCGAGCGATTTGGCGAGCTGCGAGAGCATCGCCTGGGTGATGATAAGCTCCCCCACCTGGTTGATTATCTGATCGACCTTTTCCACCGCCACGCGAATGCTGCCCGATTCCGAGGTGGCCGATTTTTTGGCGGCGCTTGTTTTTGCGACCGCAGGCGCGGCGGCAGGTTTTGCCACAGCCGCGACGGGAGTCACGGCGACGGGAGCCGCAGCGACGCTCGTTTCCACCGCCGCTGCCGGAGCGGCGACGCTCACAAGGCCGGTGGTGCCAGCCTGCTGAATGACGATCTGTTTTTCATCGAGCACAAAGCACAGCACCGCCGTGATATCGTCTGCGGAGGCGGTTGTTTCCAGCACCACGCTAAGCGCATCGTCGCTGGACTCGTGGCTGATAACGTCGCCGAGATTAGCCAGCTCTTCGAGCATCTGCGCCTGGTCGTCTTTTGCGAGATCGCTTATCTTCACGCTCAGGCGCGGCACGCCGCAGGCGGCCTCTTCCGGCTGCCCAACCTCGTCGGCAAGCGCGATGGCGAGCTGCTCGACCGGGTCGCAATGTTCCGCCACGACGATTTGCTGTAGCGCCTCGCGGATGTAGCGGAAGCTGGCTTCATCCGGCTCCTGCGACGCCTCGTAGGCTTCCAGCTGCGCCTGCATGATGTCCTTGCCCTCGAGGAAAAGGTTGATCATCGCGCGGTTGAGGGCCAGCTCGCCGCAGCGGGCTTTATCCAGCAGGTTTTCCAGCAGATGGGTGGTTTCCTGCAGCGCGGTGAAGCCAAAGGTGCCCGCGCCGCCTTTGACCGAGTGCGCGGCGCGGAATATCGCGTTTAGCTGTTCCGCGTCGGGCGATGCAACGTCGAGGGCCAACAGATGCTGTTCCATTTCGGTTAACAGCTCGCCCGCTTCGGCAAAAAATACCTGAGAGAAATCATTGACGTCCATTGCCGCCTCCCTGCTGTATGCTCACATTGGTTCCGGCAGGCAACGGCGTTGTCGCCTGCTGAAGTACGGTGTTTTCATCGCGAATCTGCTGCTCTTTCGGCTCGCTTAGCACGAGAATGCTGATGCGACGGTTCATCGGGTTGTCCGGGCTGAGGTCGGCAAGCCCCATGCGGCTGCCGGTGCCGATCACGCGCAGGAAGTGATCGTCGTCCAGCCCCGCTCTGACCAGCACGCGCCGCGCCGCGTTGGCGCGACCGGAAGAAAGCTCCCAGTTGCTGTAGCCGGTGTTGTTGCCCGGATAGGGCAATGAATCCGTGTGGCCCGTCAGGCTGATTTTGTTTTGCAGCTCGTTAAGCAGCGGCACCAGCGCATGCAGGATGCCGGTCATGTAGGCCTCCGGGGATTCGCTGCCGACCTTGAACATCGGGCGCTCCTGGGAGTCGGTTATCTGGATCATCAGGCCGTCGTCGGTCAGCGTCAGCAGCAGGTTCGATTTAAAGTTGTTGAGGCGCGGATCGGTTTCAATCATCCGCTCCAGCCGCTCTTTGGCCCGCTTCAGGCTCTGCGCGCCCTTGAGCTTGTCGAGCCGGTTGAGCTTCTGTTTCCAGACTTCGCCCTCCTGCTTCATCGGGTCATCGCCGCCGCCGGGGATCACGCTGTCGCTCAGGCTGATTTTGTTACCCTGGGCCAGGGCAGGCTTGATGGGCACGCGGAAGTAGTCGGCAATCATCTCGCGCTTGGTGTCGCTGGCGGTGGAAAGCAGCCACATCACCAGAAAAAAGGCCATCATGGCGGTCATGAAATCGGCATAGGCGATTTTCCACGTTCCACCGTGATGGGCATGTTTTTTGCGTTTTCGCTTGCGCGAAATAATGACCGGAGCCGCGCCTTTCATCACGCAGCGCCCTCTTTCGCCTTAAAGCTGGCGTTGGTTTTGACTTCGCGGACGTGCTCTTCAAGCTCGACGAACGAAGGGCGCTCGCTGTTAAAAATGGTCTTACGGCCAAATTCCACGGCGATTTGCGGCGCGTAGCCGTTCAGGCTGGAAAGCAGGGTCACCTTGATGCACTGCAAAATTTTCACCTGGTCGCTGCTCATCTGGCGTAAAAGCGTTGCCAGCGGCAGAACGAAGCCGTAGGCGATAAGAATGCCGATGAAGGTGCCCACCATGGCGTGCGCGATAAGCATGCCCAGCTCCGCCGCAGGCCGGTCGGCCGCCGCCAGCGCGTTGACCACGCCCATTACCGCCGCCACAATGCCGAACGCCGGGAAGGCATCCCCGACGGTATTCAGGCTGTTCGCCGGAACCTCCAGCTCCTCTTCGCAGGTTTCGATCTCCTCGTCCATCAGCGCTTCGATTTCGTGCGAGTTCATGCTGCCGCTGATCATCAGGCGGAAGTAGTCGAGGACGAAGTTAATCAGGCTGGGGTCGGAAAGCAGGCGCGGGTAGGCGGAAAATATTTCGCTGCTGGCCGGGTCTTCGATGTCTTTCTCAAGCGACATCAGCCCCTGAACGCGGCTTTTCGACAGCAGCAAAAACAGCAGCGCCATCAGATCCATATACACGGCCTTGTTGTAACGCTTGCCGACAAACAGCCGCACCAGCGCTTTACCGGTGGCTTTGAGGGATTTGGTGTTGTTGCCGACGATAAACGCCCCGACCCCCGCCCCGCCGATAATCAGCAGTTCAACGGGCTGGAACAGCGCTGCCAGGTTGCCCCCGGAAATCACAAAACCGCCAAACACGGTCGCAATAACAACAAGATAGCCAATGATAACTAACACACTTACTCCTTCTTTAAACAATATCCGCCCCCGGCATCACTGCGGGGGCGTGTAAAAGCCATCTCGTGAACCGCAGGCGTTCGGTCAGGCGGAAGCGGCAAGCGCCTCCTGCTGCAAAGAGAAAGCGTCGATATAATCCTGATTGCTGGCCTGCGACTTTTTCAGCGCGCGGGAAGGCGGGCTGCACAGGCTGCAGGTAAAGGGTTTTTTGATATATTCGGTGGCGACCACAAAGCCGCCTTTGCATTCGCTACAGGCTTTCTGGGAAACAATGCCGCAGTCGATAAAGCGTAATAATGTCCAGGCGCGCGTCAGGCCCAGCACCGGTTTTTCCCCGGAACGCGGATAACACTGTTCCATATAAAGCCGGTACGCTTTCATCATCGTTTCAATGGTGCGGCCCTGCTGCGTCTGCTTTAAATAAAGGAAGATGTTATAAAACATCGACGAGTGAATATTCTGCTCCCAGGACATAAACCAGTCCTCAGAAAAAGGCAGCATGCCTTTTGGCGGCGGGCAGCCTCTTAATTCTTTATACAGTCGCAACAAACGGCGGCGGCTCAATGAGGTTTCAGATTCTAAAACCTGCATGCGCGCGCCAAGCTTAATCAACTCCATGGCGATATGGATTTCATGAATTTCCTGCAGCAGGCTTTTTTCGTTATCGCACATATTATTCTCCTCCTGCCGTTGCGGCATTCTGCTCGCAAAGTGAATTGAGTAAATTAGTCGACAAAATAATGCCGGTGTGAATTTGCTGTAGCGCCTCAATACGTGAATCTTTGGTCAGGTTTTCAATGACAACTTCATCATCAATGCGCAGACGACAAATTAACTGATTGGTCGATGCCAGCTTCATTAGCTGCGGCAGCGATAAATCTTTCAAATTCTCGATAGACCCTTCTGATAATCCAAGACGGAAACCTGCGGCAAACTTATCTTTACGTATCAGCTGTTGGGCCAATAATAAATAAGAAAGGTTAATGTCATGGATACTTTGCAGATGCTCGTCAAAATTAGGCATGAAAATTCTCTCAGTTTTTATCAGTCGAAACTAGAAATGTAACTACGCAGAAAATACGGAGCACACAGTATTACGAAGACGACGCAGAGAACCTTTGGTATTGATATCCGTTATCCCTTTCCGTATTCAGCGGAGGACGATACCAGACGTCAAATATCCGACATCAATGCCAAAAGATGGCTGCATCAAAATGTGAGCGCATCATAGCCATACCTTTTTTTGTCCACAACCGCCCGGAAACATCAGGCGCTGAAAAAAACGACCTATCTCGTTGATAAATTTGATTATTAACCATCATTAAAAGATCTTAAAAGTCAACATTTTAATGTTAATTCAATCATTGGAAATAATGTTAATTCTGCCCGCAAAAAGAGAAAATGATTTATTTACCTTCCTCACTAAATATTAACAATAAAAAATTAACATAATAAAAACATTTTTCTAAGCGATATCCATTCGCGATCGCAGACGCTTAATTGCCAGACTGTGTAACTGGCTTACGCGAGTTTCGGTCAATCCCAGCACCAGCCCAATCTCTTTCATATTGAGATCCTGCTGATAATAGAGCTGCAAAATGGTCTGCTCTCTTTCGGGTATCGCGGCAATATGCCCGCCAATTCTGGCGATTAAGTTATCCTGAATCGCGTCATTGAGCGGATTCAGCGATTCATGCGCGTCTTCAATTTTCTCGAAGCTATCGGCAAACTGTTCCTGTAGCTCGTCCAACGAATAAATCTGGCTGGTATTGGTATCCGCCAGCATTTGCTGAAGCTCTTTTATGGATACGCCCATGCGTTCGGCAATATCCGCTTCGACCGCTTCACGACCCGTTTCCTGTTCAATCTGATGAATTACGGCGACCATTTCCCTGGCGTGGGTTCGCACTCTTCTTGGCACCCAGTCCCGCTCGCGTAATTCATCCATCAATGCCCAACGCACGCGCTGGGTAATCCAGGCGCTTAGCGTTACGCCTTTTTTCGGGTCAAACTGATCGACCGCGCTTAAAAAGCCCAGCGAACCCGCCTGAATTAAATCGTCAAGCTCCACGCTTGCCGGTAACCTTTTTTGCAAGCGTAGCGCTTCCTGACGCACTATATGTTGATATCTGGACCACAGGTCCGTTTTATCTTCAATACCTTCTGAAGTATAAATACCGCTCACAATGTTTATCCGGCCAATAATACTGATCAGAATTATCCGGTGAAAGCAGTCATTCATATAGCGCAATAAGCCGCTACAAAAACGTCCAATCCCCTACTTAATCCTTAAAAAACCACCGTTAATTAAATTAATGAAGCTAATTAACGGCGGTTTTATCGCTAATTAACAGGATTAAAAGGTTTCCCACGTTGGGTTATCCGTTTCGACTGCTTTCGCGCGAAATGCCGGTGCCGACGGCGCGCTGACGTAGCTCTTTTTCGGGGTGCCCGAGGTGCTAAGCACAAACTGCGCGACGAGGTTTTCCAGGTCGTCTGACTGCTTTTCCAGGTTCGCCGCCGCCAGCGCCGCCTCTTCGACCATCGCCGCGTTCTGCTGGGTCACCAGGTCCATTTCGTTGACGGCCTGTGAAATCTGGTTGATGCCCGCGCTTTGCTCGTCGGAGGCCGAGGTGATTTCACCCATGATTTCGGTCACCTGCGAAACGGAGGTCACAATGTCCTGCATCACGGCGCTTGCCTGGCTGACCTGGCGGGAGCCGCTGTCCATGGTGGCGACGCAGGTATTGATCAGCTGATTGATCTCTTTTGCCGCATCGGCGCTGCGTTTTGCCAGGTTGCGCACTTCTTCTGCCACCACGGCAAAGCCGCGGCCCTGCTCGCCGGCGCGCGCCGCTTCCACCGCCGCGTTAAGCGCCAGAATGTTGGTCTGATTAGCGATGCTGTCGATGACGCTGTTAATCTCGCCAATCTGGCGCGAGCTGACGGTAATCTGCTCCATAATCTGCTCAAGATTTTGCATCTGATCGCCGCCGTGGCGGGCGTTCGAGCTGGCCCCCTCCGCCAGCTGGCGTGCGCTGTGCGCGTTATCCGCATTCTGGCGCACGGTCGTTTTAATCTGCTCCATGCTGGCAGCGGTTTCCTGCAACGCCGATGCCTGCTCTTCGGTGCGGGAAGAGAGGTCGTTATTGCCGTTGGCAATTTCACGGGCGTTTTTATGGATGCCGTAGACGCCCTCACGAATCCCTTCGATGGTGTCGGTCAGGGTGTGGCGCATCTGCTCAAGCTCCTGGAGCATCAGGCCAATTTCGTTTTGCTGGCCCACCTCGATTTTTCTGCTCAAGTCCCCGGCGGAAATAAGCTTCAGCGAATCAATGGTGTCCTGCAGGCGCTGCACCAGGGTGCGGTTGAGCCAGATGCGCACGGCAATCAGCATCAAAATAGCCACGCTGAATACGACGATGCCGACAACAACCATATAGCGATTGCCGCTTTCCGCGTCCTCAACGTAGCCGTCGCTCGTCCTGTCGGAAATAGCGGTATAAGCGCCGATTTTGTCGCGTAATAATGCGCGCGACCGGAGTTCATTGGTAATATCGGAAGGATCGCCCGCAGGGTTATTAATGAAATTCATTTTGGCGAGGGTTTCCGCCTCGAGCGCATCGAAGGCGGTCTTAACCTCATGCGCCGCGTTCTTGCCCGCTTCGGAGTTAAACGGCGAGGCCATAAACTGCGCCATGCGATCGTGGGCTGCGGCAAGAATATCCTTAGTGTCATCAATCATATTCTGGGTGACGCTATGGCCGAGGCTGCTTTGCAGCATCAGGGCATTAATTCGCGCAGTCGCGGAGTTAATGTTATAGGCGGCATCGCGGATTTGATTATTATTTTCCCCGGCGATCAAAATTCTTTTTAAATTGCCGTTGGTGGTGACGCTATTAAAAACGGAATATCCGGTGGTAGCGAGCAATGTCATGGCAAAGCTGCCGATAATCAGAGATATGGCGGTATAAATTTTAAGTTTGCTGAACATAGTATCCATCGGGTAAGGCTACCGATCGGACACCGATAGCATTCACCACTCTTTCAGAAGTAAGAAATAAAAAAGAAAAAATAAAGACGTAACGATTATTTAGTGAAGATATTCATCTTCTGCATCGCCTGAAATACCATCATCGAGGCATTAAGCGAAAACTCGGCCATTTTAGAATCGGTAATCACGCCAATCTGCGTGCCGTAGTCGGAGCCAACCGCCGCCTGGAGCTTGTCGATCATCGCGTTGCGATCGGTATCGCCGCGCAGATCCAGCTCGTCGAGGCGCTGCAGGTTGGTGCCAAGCTCGGCCTGCACCTTGCCCAGGCTGCCGATTCCGGCATCGACGGCCTTGCTTGCCTGGCCCAGGGCATCGCGCAGGTCGTTATCAACCGGGCCGCCTTTATTCAGCTGGGCGACCGCTTCATCCAGCGCTTTAAACAGGTCGGTGCCGCTGCCGCTCATAAAGATTTCGCTGCCGAGGTAGCCGACCTTCATCTCGGAACCCTGCTCCACGGTTTGCGAGATAGCCCGGTCGCCGCCCTGATAGTTGCCCGCCGCGTCAAACGGCGCGGTGTCGGACTTATAGCCCGAGAAGATGTAGCGCCCGCCGCCGTCGCGGCTGTTGGCGAGATCCATCAGGTTTTTGCGGATGCCCTCGATTTCCGTCGCCAGCGCCTTGCGGTCGTCTTCCGACATGGTTTCGGTCTGTGCGGCGACAAGCTTCTGGCTCAGGTTTTTGGTCAGCAGGTTGCCGATGGAGCTAAGCGTTGAGTCCGTCTGCTCCATGCTGCCGCGCGCGGTGGAGCGCGCGTTGGAATAGATTTCCATCTTCGCCAGCGCGTCCTGATACATCACCGCGTTGGTTGCGCCAACCGGGTTGTCCGAGGCCGACAGCAGGGTTTTGCCTGCCGACACCTTCATGTAGGCGTCGTTGTTTTCGTTGATCCGTCGCGACATGCTGTCGATGCTTTGTTTGAACATATACTGCGTGCTTAGGCGCATTGTTAATTCCTTTTCTGCTCGGCAGACGGTTATTTAAGGGTCAGCAGGGTGTCGAACAGCGTGGTCGCCGCCTGCAGGATCTGGGCGTTTGCCTGGTAGTACTGGGTAAACATTTGCAGGTTCATCACCTCTTCGTTGAGATCGACGCCGGAGGTCGCCTGCCACTTGTATTCCAGCTCCTGCAACACGCTGCTTGACGCGTCGCCGTCCACCTTCAGCGCGTTCATCGACGAGCCGACGGAGCCAACAAGCGTTGCGTAGGCGTCGGTGAGCGTCGCCTTGCCGCCCAGCAGCTTTTCGTCCTGAATCTTCAGCAGTTCCAGCAGGTTAACGTTGTTTTTGGCATCGGTCGGGTCGTTGGAATCCGAGGCGGCAATTTCTTCGCCGCTGGCGATAGCCACGTCCAGACTCTCGGCCACGCCCGCCGCCGGGTTCATCACAAAGCTGTCCCCCGCCTGCGGCGTGCCGCTCACCTCAATTTCCACGCCGTCGAACACCAGCTTGCCCGTTGGGTCAGTGGTATAAGGCACGTTACGGCCGTCGGCCCCTTTCACCTGCCAGCTGGTGCCGTCGAAGGTGATGGAATAGTCCTCGGCGTTCACCTGGCCGATGTTGCCGTTGAACTTTGGCGTAAGCGCCGCGTCCCCGCCGTTGTTGGTGTTGGCGATGGCCTTCGGGTCGGGAATGGTAAAGAGATCGCCGCCCGGCTGGCCGTTCTGGTCGAAGCCGTTGCGGTTCACTTCGTTAAAGCGCGACGCCATCTGTAGGGCAATCTGGTTGATTTCGTTGCGCGCGTGGGTCAGGTCTTCGTTGCGGAACTTGAACAGGCCGCCCAGCACGCCGCCGGTGATGCGCTCTTCGTTCAGCGGCTTGGCCACGCCGTTGGCGTCAACGTAGGAAACGATGGTTTTGTTCGGATCGGCCGGTGAGGTGGAGGCTTGCATCTTATAGGCGGTCTCGCCGCTGACCAGCGCGCGGCCGTCGGCAAGCTTCACGTCAACGCGCCCGGTTTCAATATTCTCGTTCACCTCGATGCCGATGTGCTCGCTGAGCTGGCGCAGCAGGCCGTCGCGGGTATCCAGCAGATCCGAAGGCGGCGTGCCGCCCTGCGCCGTGATTTTCTCAATCTGCATGTTGAGGCGCGCCAGCTGCTCGGTGCTGTTATTAATCACGTCAACGCTTTGCTTGATCTTGGTGTTGGTGCTTTGCTCAAGGCCGGTCAGGCGCTTGCTGCTGGTATTAAACTGGTAGGTTAACGAGTCGAGCTTGCGGAAGGCGGCCTGGCGGGATGACGGCAGGCTTGGGTCGTCGCTGAGCGTTTTCATCGCCCCAAAGAAGCCGTTTAGCGCAACGGAAGGGTTAGATTCGCTGTCGCCCAGCATGTTGTCGATTTCGCTGAGCTGCTCGTAGCGGCTGGTGATCCCGGCCATGGTGTTCGACGCGCCGCGCAGCTGGTTATTGATAAACGCATCATAGCCGCGCTGCACGCCGTTGACCTGCACGCCGTAGCCGTAGAAGCCTTTGCCGGTCGCAAGGCCGCCCGCTTCACCCAAAATAATATCGCGACGGCTGTAGCCCGGCGTCATGCCATTGGTTAAATTGCTGCCGACTACGCTCAGCGCCGACTGTGCAGTACTAAGACCGCTTTTCGCTAAATTAAAGAGATTCATAGTTTACCAACGAATTTCATGAAGCCTTGCCCGGCGCTGCCGGACAAGGAAATTAACTTATCCTTCTTACTTCATCGGTGATTCAGAAAATTACTAAAACGCGATTGCTAAAATAATTTCGCCAAATCGTTTTGGTAAGCCTGAACGCCGCGGTCAATATTGCCTTTGACCTTCTGAATAATATTGATGAGCTTGGTGGCATAGGCCGGGTCGGTCGCATAGCCACCGGCCTGCAGAGCGCGAGCGCCCTGCTCTGGGGAAGAAGACCGCGCGACCTGGCCGTAGCGCGGGTTGTCTTTCAGCAGGCTGGTGTAGTCCGCCAGCGCCTCGGTGTAGGAGTCGTAAACGCGAAACGCCGCTTTGACCTTGCGCTTTTCGCCGTTGATAAACTCGGTGGTGGTGATTTCCGTGGTTTTGCCCTGCCAGTCGCCGGTGGCCTTGATGCCGAACAGGTTGTGGCTCGGCTTCCCGTCCTCGGTCAGGATTTCCCGCTTGCCCCAGCCCGATTCCAGCGCCGCCTGGGCCAGAATCAGGTGCGCGTGAATACCGCTTTTCTGCGCTGCCAGCATCGCCGGGCGCAGCATGCGGTTGATAAACGGATGGGACTTGTCCCCCTGCTCGGCGACGGCTGACGCTAGCGGCACGGCCTGTGCTGGGTCAGCCTGCGGGGCAGGAGGGGTCGTCGCGTTCGCAAGCGTATAGGGCGCGGCACCCGGCGCAGGAATGGTGGCGGCAGGCTTGATGCCCTCGCCGCCCATTTGCCTGACGATGAGATCGGCAAACCCAAGCTGCCCCTTGCGCGCGATATCCTGCGAGATCTGCTGGTCGTACATCGAGGTGTACATGTCCGACGCCTGGCTTTCCAGCAGGCCGCCCTTGAAGCTGGCGTCGCGCATGCTTTTCATCACCATCTGCACGAAGATGCCTTCCATCTGCTTCGCGGCCTCGCGCAGCGCCTGCGGCGAATTGTTGCCCGCATCGCGCTTAAGCGCGTCGAGCGAACGCACGTCAAACGCCGCGCCGCCTGCCTTATCGAGCGCGTTCATCAGTTAATCTCCAGCTTCGCCCGCAGGCATCCCGCGCTTTTCATCGCCTGTAGGATTGACATCAGCTCGTTTGGCGTCGCGCCCAGCGTGTTCAGCGCCCGCACCACGTTATTCAGATCCGTGCTGCTGCTAACCCGCTGGAGCGAGCCGCCGCGATCGCGCACGGAGATTTCGGTCTGCGGCACGACGACGGTTTCGCCGCCGCCAAACGGCGTGTCGGGCTGGCTGACGACGTTGTTTTGCGAGACTTCGACCGTCAGCGCGCCGTGCGCCACGGCGCAGGCATCCAGCGAAACGTGGCGGTTCATTACCACCGAGCCGGTGCGGGAGTTAACGATGACTTTCGCATCCTGGATGGTGACGCGAACCGGGATATCCTGAATGTTTGCCAGGAAGCGCACGCGCGACGGGCCGTCCGCCGGGGCAAAAAGGCGAACCGTGCGCGCGTCTTCCGGCATCGCCGCCCCGCCGCCGTAGCGCTTGTTGATCTCGTCGCTGATCTGCTGCGCGAGGCCAAAATCGGTGTCGTTAAGCTGCAAACGAACCGCGCTTTGGCTGGCGAAATCGTTGAGAACCTCGCGTTCGACCGTTGCGCCGCCGTTAATCCGCCCGCCGTTTAGCTGGTTGACCTGCACACGGCTGCCGCCGGACTGGGCGCCCGCGCCGGAAATCAGCACGTTGCCCTGCGCCAGGGCATAGATTTGGTTATCGACGCCCTTCAGCGGCGTCATCAGCAGCGTGCCGCCGCGCAGGCTTTTGGCGTTGCCGAGCGAAGAAACCACGATGTCGATTTTGTCGCCGGAGCGGGCAAAAGCGGGCAGCTCGGCGGTGACCATCACCGCCGCGATGTTTTTCAGCTGCATGTTGGTGCCCTGAGGCACGGTGATCCCCAGCTGCGAGAGCATGTTATTGAGGCTTTGCCCGGTAAAAGGCGCCTGCATCGTCTGGTCGCCGGTGCCGTCTAAGCCCACCACCAGGCCGTAGCCCATCAGCGAGTTGGAGCGCACGCCCTGCACGGTGGCGAGGTCGCGGATGCGCTCGGCGTGTGCGGCTTGCGGCATCGTCAGCATCACGGCGTAAAGCGCGATGCTAAGGAAAAACAGGGTGAATTCTTTTCTGATGGTCATGTTAAAAAGGTGCCAGATTCAGGAACAGACGCTGCAGCCAGCCCATGTTCTGTGCTTCGTTTATGTAGCCGTTGCCCACGTATTCGATACGCGCGTCGGCCACCTGAGTGGAGGACACCGTGTTGTTGCCGCTGATGGTCCGCGGATTCACCACGCCGTAGAAGCGGATAAACTCGGTGCCCTGGTTAATGGCTATCTGTTTCTCCCCAACGACCTGGAGATTGCCGTTCGGCAGCAGGGCGTTGACCGTTACGGTGATCGTGCCGGTAAAGGTGTTGCGCGCGGCGGCCCCGCCTTTGCCGGTGAAGTCGGACTTGCCGCTGGCGTCAAAGTCCGCGCCGCCGTTGCCAAGCCACCCGCCCACCGGCATGGCGGCAAGCCCCATCCCCGCAGAACCATTACGGTTGGCACTGGCCGAGGAGCTTTTGCTCGCGCTGACGTTTTCCTGCAGCAGGATGGTCAGCGTGTCGCCGACGTTGCGCGGACGGCGGTCTTCAAACATCGGCTGGTAGCCATAGTTCATGGCCTGTCCGGTCTGAAACAGCGAGCCGCTTGGGCCTGTCGGTACCATCTGTAATGGGGCCGCAGTCGTGGGTCCCTGAACCAGCGGCTGCTGCATGATGTGCGCGCAGCCGCTGAGCAACAGAGCACCAGCTAAAGCGGCGATGACACGCGCGCCGTATTGCGGAATAACCTGGAATTTGTTCATTTTTTTACGATAAAAACTGTCTGTTACCCGCCGGATAACCGGCGGGTGAGAGGGGGTTACAGCTGGGAAAGCCGCTGTAGCATTTGGTCAGAAGTGGAGACCGCCTTGCTGTTGATTTCATAGGCGCGCTGCACCTGAATCATGGTCACCAGCTCTTCGGCGACGTTCACGTTCGAGGTTTCGATGTACTGGTGTTTTAGCCTACCGGCGCCGTCCATGCCCGGCGTTGCCTCGTTCGGCGTGCCGGAGGCCTGGGTTTCGCGATACAGGTTGCCGCCGATGCTTTCCAGACCGGCGTCATTGATAAAGGTCGCAAGCGTAAGCTGGCCAATCTGCTGCGGGGCCGCCTGGCCCGGAACGGTGACGCTCACGATGCCGTCTTCGCCCACGGTCAGCGTCTGCGCGTCGGGCGGCACGGTCAGCCCCGGCTGCACCGGGTTGCCGCTGGCGTCGACGATCTGGCCGTTTTCGTTCGGCTTAAACGCGCCGTCGCGGGTGTAGGCGGTGGTGCCGTCGGGCAGCTGGATCTGGAAGAAGCCCTTGCCCTGGATGGCGACGTTATAGTCGTTGCCGGTTTCGGTCAGCTGCCCCTGGGTATGCAGGCGCTCGGTCGCCACGGCGCTCACGCCGGTTCCCAGCTGAAGGCCGGTTGGCAGCGTGGTTTGCTCGGAGGCCTGCGCGCCCGGCTGGCGCATCGTCTGGTAAAGCAGGTCCTGAAACACGGCGCGCTGGCGCTTAAAGCCGTTGGTGCTGACGTTCGCCAGGTTGTTGGAAATGACGTCCATATTGGTCTGCTGTGCTTCCAGACCGGTTTTAGCAATCCATAAAGAGCGGATCATCTTGTTACTCCTGACCGGGGTTAGCCGATGCTTAATAGCTGGTTGGCCTGTTTGGCGTTTTCGTCAGCGGTGCGAACGACCTTCATGTTCATTTCGAACCCGCGGGCGTTGGCAATCATGTCGGCCATGGCTTTCACCGGGCTGACGTTGCTGCCTTCCAGCGCTTCCGGGCTAAGGCGCATGTCCGTGTCAGCGGGGAGAGCGTTGCCCCCAGCCGGGTGGAATAGCCCTTCGTCGCCGTGCGTCAGATCCTGCATGCGGGCGTTGACCATTTTCAGGCGGCCAACCGCGACGACGGCGTTCGGCTCGTCGCCCGCGCCAAGCGCGGTGAGCGTGCCGTCTGGCGCAATGGTGATGCTGGACTGCGGAGGCACGACGATCGGCGCGCCGTCGCCCAGCACCGGAAAGCCGTTAATGCTCAGCGCGCCTTCGCTGTCCACCTGAATCGCACCGTTGCGCGTGTAGCCTTCGCTGCCGTCCGGCGCGGCGACCGCGAGCCAGCCGTCCTGCGGCAGGGCCACGTCGAGGCTGCGCCCGGTGTTGTTTATCGGGCCCATGGTGTTGTCATGAAACGGCGTGGATTCGGCGACCAGCGCGCGCGTGGCGTGGGTTTCGCCATTTATAGGCACCGCACGGAACGCCGCGAGCTGGGCGCGAAAGCCGGTGGTCGAGCTATTAGCCAGGTTGTTCGAGGTGATCGACTGGCGGTTAAGCGCCGCGTTGGCGGCGCTCATGGCGGTATAAATCGCGCGATCCATCATCTACCGCCGTTAACGCAGGTTAACCAGGGTCTGCAACAGCTCAGACTGGGTTTTGATGGTCTGCGAGTTCGACTGGTAGTTGCGCTGGTAGACGATCATGTTGACCATTTCGTTACCGAGGTCGACGTTGGAGTTTTCCAGCGCGTTGCCGGTAAGCGAGCCGAGGCTGCCGGAGCCGGGCACGCCGAGGATCGGGTTGCCGGACTGCGGCGTTTCGGTCCAGGTGTTGTTGCCGTTCTGCTGTAGCCCGCCGACGCTTGCGAAGTTGGTCAGCGCCACCTGGGCCAGGGTTTGCTTCTGCCCGTTGTCGTAGTTGGCGACGATCTCACCGCTTTCGCCGATCACGTAGTTGAGGAACTTGCCCAGCGCCTGGCCGTTAAAGCTAAAGGTGTCGGTGGAGGATTCCTTGGTGGAAACCTGGGTCATGGCGCTCAGGTCGATATCCAGCGACAGCGGCGTCGCGCCGTTGTAGCTTTCACCCGTTAAGGTGAATGTCCCGGCCGAGGTGAGCTGGCCTTTTTCGTCGAATTTAAGCGGCACGTCCATGTAGTCAGGCGTGGCGGCGCCGCCCTTCGGCGCGGTGGTATCCACGGCCTTGGCGGTCCATTCGTTGGGGCCGGTTTTAATGTAATAGATATCAATGGTGTGCTTATTCCCCTGGCTGTCGAAGGCTTCTGCCTGGGAGGAATAGTTGTAGGTTTCCGGGTCATCCGCCTTGAACGGCGTTTTGGTCGGCTCTTTGGCGTCCGAGGTCAGGTTGCCCTTCAGCGTCGCGCTGGTTGAGGCTTCGGGCAGCATCGGGGATTTATTGATGGTAATCGGCCCAACCGGCGCGCCCGGCTGAATAGCCAGCGGGTTGCCGGTCGCCTGGTAGCCGCTCAGAAACAGGCCGTTGGTGCTGTTGAAAATGTTGCCGTCTTTGTCTTCGGCGAACTGGCCGTTGCGGCTGTAGAAGGCCTGGCCTGCGGCATCCACCAGACGGAAGAAGCCGTTGCCGGTGATGCCCATGTCCAGCGCGCGGCCGGAGCCCGCAAGGCCGCCGTCGCCAAAGTTCTGGTTAACGCCCGCCACCTGCACGCCCATGCCCTGCGTACCGGCAAAGATATCGGCAAAGCCCACGGAACCTGATTTAAAGCCAAACGTCTGGGAGTTAGCAATGTTGTTGCCGACCGTGTCCAGCGCGCGCGAAGCGGCGTTAAGCCCGCTTAATCCTTGTGAAAAGCTCATAGTAATATTCCAGAAAGTGAGTAATGAATCAGGTGTTATTGAAGTAAGAAAACGTCGCTGATGGTGGTCGTTTCGCCACTCGCCAGGTGCAGTACAGCCCCCTCCTGAGTCATCGACACGCCTTCCACTTTGTCCTTAATCAGCCCGGTGAAAACGGGATCGTCGCCGCCTTCGTTGGTCGCCGAGTAGGTCACTTTGTATTCCACCCCGGCTTCCGGCTCCGACGGCTGGAAGTTTTCCAGATCGTCGAGGCTGAAATTGTTCACGCCGGTTTTGGTGTCTTTCAGCTCAGCCGTGTAGGCGTTGCCCGCCTCATCGGTAAAGGTCACGGTGACCTTGTCGGCCTCGCCCTGCTGATGGAAGCTCAGCTCGCCGTCCATGCTCCTCGTGCCGTCGGCCCCCCACGTCACCTTAGGGTCGCCTTTAATCATCACGTCGCGGCCCACCCAGTTGACCGCGTTCATCTCCTGCATGGTGCTCATCATCCAGGCCACCGCCGTCACCGAGGTGTTGAGCTTCTCAACCCCCGCCGCGGTGTTGAACTGCGCCAGCTGCGAGGTCAGCTGGTTGTTATCCATCGGGTTGGTCGGATCCTGGTTTTGCATCTGCGCGATCAGCAGCTGCATGAAGCTTTCGGAAAGATCCGCCGCGCTGCTTCCCGTGCCGACCTGACCGTTGCCGCTGTTGCCGCTAACTGGTGAAACTGCCATTTGACTGTCCTTATTGTCCCAGGGATAAAGTTTTCAGCATCAGCGACTTGGCGGAGTTCATCACTTCGACGTTGGCCTGATAGCTGCGGGAGGCGGAAATGGTGTTGACCATCTCGTTGACCACGTTGACGTTGGGCATACGCACGTAGCCCTGCTCGTCGGCAAGCGGGTTGCCCGGCTCGTACACCAGGCGGTCGGGCGCGCTGCTTTCCACCACGTCGCTGACCTTTACGCCGCCGATATCACCGCCCGCGGCGGCATCGACTTCAAACATCACCTGGCGCGCGCGATACGGCTGTCCGTCAGGCCCGGCCACGCTGTCCGCGTTGGCCATATTGCTGGCGCTGACGTTGAGGCGTTTGGACTGCGCCGCCATCGCCGAGCCGGAAATATCAAAAACACTAAATAGAGACATCGGTCCATTTACCCTTGTGCCGCGCGCCACTTATTGAGAAAGCACGCTCATCATTTTTTTAATATCAGCGCCGAGGAACGTCAGGCTCGACTGATATTTAACGGAGTTGTCCGCAAAGCTGATTCTTTCGCGGTCCATATCCACGGTATTACCATCAGCGCTGGGCTGATCCGGAATGCGATACAGCAGCTGCGCGTCGTCAAACGGCGTGGCTTTTCCTTCAATATGTCTGTTTGAAGTTAACGACAGCGACACCGGCGATTTAGCGGCAGCCTGGTTGGCCATCGAGGTTTTTAGCTGCTGGGAGAAATCAATATCGCGCGCCAAATACCCTGGGGTATCGGCATTGGCAATATTGGATGCCAGCACTTCCTGCCGACGCGAAAGTAAACCCAACGCCTCCTGCTGAAAGCGAAATGCATCATCAAGCTTATTGATCATGAAATTGGCCTCGCGCCTGTAAAAATAACCGTCATATTTTAGTCAGCGCGGGTTAAATATTACACCGCAAGGAACTGACAGAAATAAACGTTATTAGCGAAATCAGCCGGGATATTTAAAAAAAGAAAAGCCTAGCTATTAAATTGCGCGCAGAAGTGTCGCCATTTAACGCATTAAGATAGTTGGCGCTTAGTTTATAATTTAAACAGAAGGGTTGAGCATTAATTTACGCGTATTTCATTAGGGCTAGCAATCATTATGTTTTTATTTATCCGCATTATTATGCTGACGCTGTGCTGCAGCGCCCCGCTGTATGCCAGCACCAACACGGCGCAGGATATCGAGCTTCGTCTGCGGATAAAAATAGATGAGCTACTGAAGAAACGCAGCGGGCAAGGCGATGACGCATACGTCGTGCAGCTCGCCACCATTCTTACGCCCGCAAAGCAGCTGGCGGCGATTTGCGCCAGCCCGGTGCTTTCGCTTGCGGGAAACGATAGGCGTCTGACGGGCAAGCGCAGCGTGGTCGCCGAATGCGAATCGCGCCGCCACTTTATCCAGATTCAGGTAAAAGCCCAGGGCACGTGGTGGGTGGCAAAAGGCAATCTGCCTGCGGGAAGCGTGGTGCAGGCGAGCGATATCGAACCGCACACCGGCGCGGTAGAACGCCAGCCGGCGGGCATTATTTTCAACCCGGCGCTGATTATCGGCCAGACGCTCACCCGCGCGGCGATAGCCGGCCAGCCGGTGCGCAGCAACCAGCTGCGCCAGCAGTGGCGGCTGCACGCGGGCCAGCAGGTCGATCTGGTCGCGGCGGGCGATGGCTTTTTGATTCGCAGCCAGGGCAAGGCGCTGGCCAACGCCTCGGTCAACGACACGCTGCGAGTGCAGACCCGCAGCGGGCAAACCCTCAGCGGCAGGGTTAACGAAGACGGCCAGGTGATGATTTCTTTGCAATAAAATTTTAGTTTTTTTCCCTGTCACCGATGAGACAGGTAGAGGGCTTGAAGCCTGACGAATTAACTGGCGAGGATAATAATGAGCATTGACCGTACAGCACCAGCCGCACCCGTAAATAACATCGCCGCCGCGCAGGAGCTGCGCACCCGCCCGCAGGGGCCGGAAGCCAGCAAAGCAGAGTCGGCAAGCGCTGACGGCAGCAAAACGCAGGTGAAATTAAGCAGCCTGACGCAGCAGATCAATACCGACAGCAGCCGCGACGTCGACTATGAACGCGTTGCTGCAATTCGCGCCGCACTGCAGGCCGGGGAATTACCGATTGAACCGGAAAAAATTGCCCGCGCGCTGGTGCAGGATATTTTTCAATTTAGTTAACCGTTGAGCTGTAAGACCCATGGATAAGCTGTTCCCGATATTGTCGCAAATGAAAACGTCTCTCGATGAGCTGGAGGCGATTATGATTGAAGAAGTCAATCAGCTGAACCGGCCGCGTATTAATCCGGTGTCGCTCCAGGTGCTGACGGATAATAAGAGCCAGCTCTTATCGACGATCCAATATTATGATGAATTGCGCCAGCAGGAAGAGCAGGAACTTAAGATCGGCGCCCCCTATCGCCAGCAGACGAAGCTATTTTCCTGCTGGCAGCAGGTGACGCAAAAAGTCCAGAACACCAAATCGCTGAATATGAAAGTGGAAGAACTGCTTTCGGTACATATGAAAAAAAATGAGCGATTAAAGAAGGTTGTTGAAACGGCGGGGGGCGGGAATAACCTGTACGGTTCCGCGGGCGAGGCCAGCTCCACCACCACCGGACGGGTTTATAATATCAGCGTTTAAGGCTGGAATTTCATTACCATCTTTCGCCAGCCTCTCCGCTGGCTTTTTTTTGGCTTTATATTATGAATAAGCTTACCGCCCAACAACGTTAATTGAAGGGCAGAAAGCGCGTGCTTAGCCTGCCGAATATAGGTGAGGGGAATTAACGTGGGAAGGAGGTGAACGGCTCGAGGTAGGCGGCGCTGATCGCTTTGCCTTTATTGATGTTTTTCATTTCATCGCGCAGCACGTCAAGGCGCGAACGCATATGCTGCATCATGACGGCTTCATTTTGCAGCAGGTTTTCGATGACCTCTTTAAGCGCCGCCTGCTCTTCGGCCGTGAGGTTCGCCATGTCGTTCGCCATCACCTCGCTGATAAGCGAAACGTAGCTGGTCATCGAGTCGATAAACTCGTCCCATCTCCCCTGCCCGGTGAGCTCCAGCATGTTGCTGTTCAGCAGGCGGACGTTTTGCAGCTCGGACTCCAGCGCCTTAAACATGGCTCACCTGCTTTTTAGGTTCGATCTCTTTCCAGGTGTTGGAGAGATTGGTCATGATTTCAATAAGATGTGGCAGCTCTTCCGGCTTTTTCTCGAGGTTCAGCAGCAGCAGGCTGCGCGAGACATACTCGTAAAGGCTTTCCATCTCTTCGGTTACCTGCCCGCCGATGTCGTGGTTTAACGCGGAGCGCAGGCCGTTATCGATGATGTTGATCGCGCGTGAGATCATCTCCCCGCGCTTGGCAATGTTGCCCGTTTCAAAATAGATCTTTGCGCGCAGCATGGCGCTGATGGCCCCTTCAAACAGCAGCGTGATCAGCTGATGCGGCGTGGCCCCTGCCACCTGGCTTTCTAAAGAGACCTGCGCATAAGCGTTCTGGCCCGTTTTGGTGTACATGATTTGCTTCCTGCCGGGCACCCGCTGCGCCCGGCGAATAAAGGTGAATAAGGTGGTTTAGTTGAAGCTGGCCAGCAGGCCGGTCAGCTGGTTCTGCGTGCTGGTCATTTTGCTCATCGCCAGATCGAGGCGTTCGAAGTCTTTACGATTGCGCTCGATGGTGGCATCAATCATCTTCTGCATCTGGGCGATACGCTCGGTGACCTGCTTGGTCTGTTCTTCCAGGCCTTTGGTGGTTTCGGCGATAATCCCTTTCGTCTTGGGGATCGCATCGCTGTCGCCGATGTAGGATTTGATCAGCGTCTGCATCTTGTCGGCGATGCCTTCCTTGCCCTCTTTGCCGAGGAACAGGGCTTCGAGATCGTCAGGGTTTTTGTTGATCGCCTCTTCGAGCTTTTTGCTGTCGATGGTCAGCTTGCCCGTTCCGGCGTCTTCCACCTCAACCTTGATGCCCACTTCCGCAAGCGAGGAGAACTTCTCGCTCAGCTCCCGGTAGCTGCCGACCGCGATTTCGCGCATGTCGCCGGTCAGGCGGCGCAGGGTGCTGTTGCCCATCAGCGCGCCGTTATTTGGATTCGGTTCGCCGCTGCCTTCCACCGGCGGTTTCCACGCGCTGGCGCTGCTGGATTCGCTGATAAACGCGTTATACAGATTCACAAACTCTTCAATCGCGCTTTTGAGCTTGCTGTTATCCGGGGTGATCGTCAGGTTTTCAGGGATGAATTCGGTGCCGTCTTTTTCGGAGACCTGCTGTAGCTCGAGCGTGATGCCTTCAATCGCATCGGTGATGGTGTTGCTGCTGCGGGTGATTCGGGTGCCGTCCACCACAAGAATGGCGTTTTGCGCCTTGGCGGTGGTGGACATTTTATTCGCCGTCGCACCGCCTGGGGTCGCAGGCTCAAGCGCCGGGTCGTAGTTCAGCACGCCCTTCAGCCTGTCGTCGCCTTCGACTTCAACTTTGAGCTTGCCGTCTTCGCCGGTTTTTTTCGAGCTGAGCACCAGCTTGTAGGTGCCGTCTTTTTCCCCCGCCCTTACCGAAGCGGTGACGTCACCTTTAGCGGCGTTGATTTTCTTGGCGATTTGCTCAAGCGACGTTTCATCGTCCTTTAGCTCAATGTTCAGCGGATCGCCGCTGCCGGTGGTGATCTTTAAGGTGCGGCTGCTGCCGCCGTTGCCCAGCTGATTGGTTTTGCTGGCCTGTTCCGTCGTGCTGATCTTGTGCGCTTTTGCCAGCTGTTCAACCTGCACCTCGTAGCTGTCCGGCAGCGCGCCGCTGCCGGCGGTGGCCTTGAAAGCTTTGTTGGTGCCGACGTTCACGCCGTGAAAACCTTCGCTTTCAATTTTGCCAAGGTTGGTGTTTAACGCCGACAGCGAGCTGGAAATTTTTCCCCAGGAGGAAACCTGATTGCTGTAGCTGGTTTTTTTTTTGGTGTACGGAACAAGCTTGGTTTGCTCTGCGGTTCTGATTTGATCGAGCATTGACGTAATATCGAGCGCGCCGCCTGAACCCAGACCTGGCATTGAAAATCCGGCCATGGTTATCTCCTGTATAAAGTAATTGTCGGTATCACTAATGGATATCGGGGCAACGGACATTAAGTTTAATTTTTTACTTTTGCAGCGACAACGCACACTTGTCGGAATGACACTCTCTTGCGCTTTTTCCGCCATTAAATAGAAATAAAAACCGCAGCAATAATATTAACCAGAGAATTACCGTCACAAGTGAACGCAATTATCGCGTTTGCAATAAAGCGGTAAAAAATATTTCAGCGCTGACAAATGTTCACCGATAGCTAAGTTATGCCCAATAACGGACGCATAAGCTTAATAGCTTCAAACAGCAGCACTAATTATTAAGGATATTATTATGGCGCAGGTCATTAACACCAACTCCTTGAGCCTGATGGCTCAGACTAACCTGAACAAATCCCAGGCTTCTCTGGGTACGGCTATCCAGCGTCTGTCTTCCGGCCTGCGTATTAACAGCGCCAAAGACGATGCAGCGGGCCAGGCCATCACCAACCGCTTTACCGCTAACATTGAAGGCATGACCCAGGCCGCACGTAACGCCAACGACGGTATCTCCCTGGCGCAGACCACGGAAGGCGCGCTGAACGAAATCAACGACAACGTGCTGAACATCCGTCGTCTGACCGAGCAGGCGCTGAACGGCACCAACTCCGATTCCGACCGTAAGTCCATCCAGGAAGAAATCGACGCCCGTCTGCAGGAAATCGGCCGTATTGCCGCCGATACCGAGTTCAACGGCGTGAACGTGCTGGACGGCTCCACCTCCCAGCTGAAAATCCAGATCGGCGCGAAAGACGGCCAGACTATCGATATCGACCTGCCTGCCATGGACCTGGAAAAACTGGGCCTGGATAACTTCAGCGTGACCGGCGCGCTGAACAAAGGCGCCAAGCTTGATAAGCCTACTCTGACCGCTTCCGGTGTCGAAGCGGCTGTAGGCGATAAGATTAGCGCCGCAACCACCGGCGGTGCGCTGACCGAAATGAATCTCGACGCTAACGCCCTGAGCGAAATCGCTAAAGCGGCCTTCGAAGACCCGGCGAAAGAAGCGGCGGATATCACGCTGTTCACCATCGGTACCGGCGCGGCGATGAAAACCTACGCGATGGATAAAACGTCTAAAGAAGCGGTTGAAGTTAAGGTAACGGCTGATGACAGCACCGGCGACTTCGTTTCTGCGGCGAAAGTGTCCAGCCTGTCTTCCGTTGACGCGGACATCCTGCTGACCGGCACAAGTACCGTTTCCGGCAACGGCGCTATCTATAAAGCGGGCAATGAAATTACCGTTAGCGGCGCGACGGCTGGCGATACCACGGCGATGAAGCTGACCGCTGAAAACCTGGATGACATTGCGGTAGCAGCCTTCGGCACCGCAGAATCTGCGGCCAACATGCAGCTGTTTGGCACCACCGACAGCGCGGGCAAAGTCTCCTACTACGCGGTTCACGTTGATGAAAACGGCAACCGTACCGGTAAAGCTGTCGATCTGAAAAACGATGCTGGCACCTTCACCGCAACCGCTGGCGCGGATATGAGCACCAAAGACTTCCAGAAGCTGGAAGAAGCGACGCTGCCGGGCGTGACCGCCGAGAAGCTGGAAACCCTCGACAAAGCGCTGGCGCAGGTTGACAGCTTCCGCTCCGGCCTGGGTGCGGTTCAGAACCGTTTCGGCTCTATCATCAGCAACCTGAACACCACCATCAACAACATGACCGAAGCCCGTTCCCGTATCCTCGACGCCGACTTCTCTTCCGAAGTTTCCGCGATGAGCCGCGCGAACATCCTGCAACAGGCCGGTGTGACCGTTCTGGGCCAGGCAAACCAGGTTCCACAGAACGTGCTGAGCCTGCTGCGTTAATAGCGGAACTTCATGCTTAAATAGCTCGATATATTCTGCGAGTAATAGCCCTCCCCTTTCGGGAGGGCTTTTTTATATCTGCACCAACCCAGCAAAATAAAGAATTAGCGTCACAAGCGAGCGCTATTATCGCCTTTGACAAAATCCTCAAAATATTATTTCAGTGATATCCGACAGCCACCGATAGATTAATTATGCGCTCTCATGGACGCATAACTTTAATAGATTCAAACAGCATCAACTTTCATTAAGGATATTATTATGGCGCAGGTCATTAACACCAACTCCTTGAGCCTGATGGCTCAGACTAACCTGAACAAATCCCAGGCTTCTCTGGGTACGGCTATTCAGCGCCTGTCTTCCGGCCTGCGTATTAACAGCGCCAAAGACGATGCAGCGGGCCAGGCCATCACCAACCGCTTCACCGCTAACATTGAAGGCATGACCCAGGCCGCGCGTAACGCCAACGACGGTATCTCCCTGGCGCAGACCACGGAAGGCGCGCTGAACGAAATCAACGACAACGTGCTGAACATCCGTCGTCTGACCGAGCAGGCGCTGAACGGCACCAACTCCGATTCCGACCGTAAGTCCATCCAGGAAGAAATCGACGCCCGTCTGCAGGAAATCGGCCGTATTGCCGCCGATACCGAGTTCAACGGCGTGAACGTGCTGGACGGCTCCACCTCCCAGTTGAAAATCCAGATCGGCGCGAAAGACGGCCAGACTATCGATATCGACCTGCCTGCCATGGACCTGGAAAAACTGGGCCTCGATAACTTCAGCGTGACCGGCGCGCTGAACAAAGGTGCCAAGCTTGATAAGGCAACGCTGACCGCTTCCGGCACCGCCGTAGGTGCAGGTAGCGCGATTAGCGTGGCGAATAACGCGGGCGGCGCGCTCACCGAAATGACGCTCGACGATAACGCCCTGAGCGAGATCGCTAAGGCGGCCTTCGAAGACCCGGCGAAAGAAGCGGCGGATATCACGCTGTTCACCATCGGCACCGGCGCTGCCACCAAAACCTACGCCATGGATGTCGCCTCTAAAGAAGCGGTTCAAGTGAACATCACCGCTGATGATGCATCCGGCGACTTCGTTTCTGCGGCGAAAGTGTCCAGCCTGTCTTCCGTTGACGCGGACATCCTGCTGACCGGTACCAGTACCGTTTCCGGCAACGGCGCTATCTATAAGGCCGGTAATGAAGTTGTGGTCAGCGACGGCGCTTCCGGCACCTCCTCCATGAAGCTGTCCGCAGAAAACCTGGATGACATTGCCATCGCGGCCTTCGGCACCGCCGAGTCTGCGGCCAACATGCAGCTGTTCGGCACCACCGACAGCGCGGGCAACGTTTCCTACTACGCGGTTCACGTTGATGAAAACGGCAAGCGTACCGGTAAAGCGATGGATCTGGAGTTTGACGGCACCGACTTTAAAGCTACCGCCACCACCGATATGAGCACCAAAGACTTCCAGAAGCTGGAAGAAGTGACGCTGCCGGGCGTGACCGCCGAGAAGCTGGAAACCCTCGACAAAGCGCTGGCGCAGGTTGACAGCTTCCGCTCCGGCCTGGGTGCGGTTCAGAACCGTTTTGGCTCTATCATCAGCAACCTGAACACCACCATTAACAACATGACCGAAGCCCGTTCCCGTATCCTCGACGCCGACTTCTCTTCCGAAGTTTCCGCGATGAGCCGTGCGAACATCCTGCAACAGGCCGGTGTGACCGTTCTGGGCCAGGCAAACCAGGTTCCGCAGAACGTGCTGAGCCTGCTGCGCTAATATTGGATCGCTAAACGCTCGTGCAGTCATGCAGTTAGCAGCCCTCCCCACCGGGAGGGCTTTTTTTACCCCTCGTCCGATAAATACCTGTCAGCTATCGGCATTATTTTCTAAAAGATAATCTCCCCTTCCCTAAGCCTGTGAATAATTAGCAAGCTAAAGGTGCATATTGATGTACAAAATGCACAAATTAACGCCTTTAGGAATAATCTGATAATCAGATAATATTCAGGAATTAGGTTGCAAATATTATTCCCTGCGTTCCAGCCGTTCTTTACCACGAATAATATCGCCTCACTGAAAATAAGCTCATTAATTACTTACAGAAAATTACCTTGTCGATATTGAATATCGTTATCAATGCCAGTTACACATTATGAATCTCTTTTACGGGCTGAAAACTCTGGTATTTACGTTCAAAATTAATATAATTAACGGCGTATGAACGACAGCACCCAGTAATATTTAATGTCCTTTCCATATCCCTATATGTTCATTCCGAACGTCGATATAACCACGCCATAAGTAAGCCTTTACGGCTGCTGCATCACCCGCTAAGTGTCAGTAGTCTATAGTTATTATCATAAAGAGGTAGAACTGAGAGGTAAGTAGATCCAGAAGCTGTAGCGCAGCTTCGCGAGGTGTTAATTTTATTAACGACGACATCGCCTGGGGTCGTAAAAAGAGTGCCGCACGCAGAGAATTAATAACCTTAAAATCCGCAAACCACTGAAAAAATGAGATTTGATACACACTACGATAAGACATAAAAAGCACACGGCATCACGGTGGAAAGCCAACAATTGATATTAATATCCGCCCTTCAGTGAATGCTTTACTTTTTTCTTTGAGAAGAACCCTTTAACTATGCTTAACAATATTGCAATTGGCACCGCGGTTTCGCTCGACCTGCAGGCCAGGACGCTGTCGCGTATTCGCGACGGAAAAAGCGTTACGCTGCCGGTCTCTGCCTGTAACTGCCTGAAAGCTCTAGTGGAAGCGAAGGAAGAAGTGCTATCCCAGGAACAGCTGATGGACATCGGCTGGCGAAATGCTGGCGTAGAGGTTACCGAAAATAGCGTGCGCGTAATGATCAATAAGATTCGCCGCGCCATTTCATCCCTCGACATGCAGGACAGCATTACCTTACTTGCCGTCACCCGCAGCGGCTACCGCCTGATTATTCGCAATGCGGCCGGTCAGCTCGGTGAATTTGCCCGGCAGGCGAAGCCTGAGGAAATTCCAAAGTCTTCTGCTTTACCTTCTGAATTTGATTCCTCTGCCACCGAACCTCCGCAAATAAAAACCATACGAGTAACATGGAAATATCGCATTATCGCCACCCTTGCAGGACTTATCCTGGGGATGCTGATGGCGATGTTTATTGGCTGGCTGCTGCGGGTGTCGCCGGACCCGGTTAAGTTCGTGCGCTGGAGCGGCAAAGAAGCGCCTCCGTTAACCGAAGTGTGGGTGCCGGCCGCAAGTCAGTCTGAAGATCTGACCATTCGCCGCACGCTCGAGCTTTATGCCGAATATGCCCTTAAGAGCGAGGCCAAAACTGATAAGGCCAATCATCTGTATATTACCGTAGGCAAGGACCCGCAATATTATGGCCTGGTCGCCTGCGTAGCCCCACTTCAGGATTCGGAGAATAACTGTGAATCGTACTATTTTAGATACCATTAAATCCCCGTTAATCCTGTTTTTTCTCGGCGGAATTGCGGTGTCGCTGGCGTGCGTTTTTATCAAGGAGATGGTGGTTTATCCCATGACGGCGACCTGCGTTGCCCCGGTATCCTATTACGCCATTGACGAAGATAAATGGACGTTAACGCGCGGCGTCTATCGCTTTTACCGCGAGGGAATAAGCGAGGGGCGCACCGTTTATATTGGCACCATCAGCCATTTTAAAGGCGACCTGCCGAGCGAAAGCCCGATCCCGGTATTGCGCGAGGTGCGTTTTACCGGCGTGTTTGACAATAATACGATGCGCACCACTATTACCTCCCAGGGCCGCAGGCTCGGCGATCAAAGCAGCGATGAGGACGTGAAGAAATATGTCTTCCCGCACCTCGTGCCGGGTGAAGTCAGCACCAGCTCGCTGTATTTACTCGAAGGAAAGGTGTTGGCGACGGGAACGGAAGCCACCCCGCGCGTACTGTGTCTTGACTGAGATGATTAGCGCCAAAGCCGCTCACTGACCGGGCAAATGAATGAACAGGGAGTACCGTAAAATACAGGGATGTAATTTTCTAAGCGGTCAGGACGTAAAATGGAGAGGTTCAACCCCGGTTACTACACCGAAGCAGACCTTAAGGAAGCGGGGATAAAGTCCGTAGGGAAAAACGTTCTCGTCGCCAGGAACTGCACCATCGTTGGGCTTGGCAATATTGAAATCGGCAATAACGTCAGAATCGACGGCTTCACTACCCTCATCGCCGCCGGAGAAGGTTTTATCCGGCTTGGCTCCTATATTCATATCGGCGGTACCAGCACCCTCCTCGCAAGTTCGGGCGTGGTGATGGACGACTTCTCCTGCCTGTCGCACGGCGTAAAAATATATACCCGCAGCGACGACTACAGCGGGGAGTTTATGACCAACCCGACGGTTCCCGCGTCGCTGACGCACGTCACCTCGGGCACCATTATTATTGGCCGCCACGCCATCGTCGGCTCGCAGTCCAGCCTGCTGCCGAATGTCCATCTCGCCGAAGGGACCGCCGTGGGCGCCAACTCCTTAGTGACCAAAGATACCGAAGCCTGGTCGATTTATGCCGGTTCCCCCGCCAGGCGAATCAAAGACCGCAAGCGCAACCCGTTGCAGCTTGAGAGGCTAATAAAATAAACCCGCCAGCGGCGGGTTTGGTTTAGCTCTGTGCGGCAGGCCTGCGGATGATATGCCCAACCTTGTCGATCACGCTTTCCTCAAGGCCTGGATAAAACGGCAGGCAAATCACGCGGTTCGACGCCAGGTGGGCGTTAGGCAGATTTTCAGGCTGCGCGCCCAGCGCGTGTCTATACATGTGGAAGCTGCTGATCAGCGGGTAGAAGTAGCGGCGCGGGATGATATTGCGCGCGATTAACGCCTCGTAAAGCCCGTCGCGCGTCAGCTGATAGTCCTCTTCAACCACGATAGGGAAATAGGCGTAGTTCCAGACGACGTCCTGCGGGAGCGGGGGGATATGAATGCCGCGAATCCCCGCCAGCGCCTGCAGATAACGCGCGTAAACCGCAGCGCGATCCGCAATGGCGTTATCGATGTGCCGAAGCTGCAACAGGCCGTAGGCGGCCTGCACCTCGTTCATTTTGCCGTTAATGCCCGGTGCCACGACGGTGGTTTCATCGGCGATGCCAAAGTTTTTCAGCAGGTCGATGCGCCGCTTCATGCTGGCGTCGTGGCAGATTATCGCCCCGCCTTCGATGGTGTTAAACACCTTGGTCGCGTGGAAGCTCAGCACCGAAAGATCGCCTTCCAGCAGCACGCTGCTTCCGTGGCGCTGCACGCCAAACGCGTGGGCGGCGTCGTAAATCACCTTCAGGCCGTAGAGATCGGCAATCTGCTGGATGCGCCGCGTATTGCACGGCACGCCGTAGCAGTGAACCGGCAGGATAGCCGTGGTGCGCGTGGTAATCGCCTGCTCGATTTTCTCCGCGTCCATGTTGAAGCCGTCCCGTTCGGTATCAACGAAGACCGGCGTCAGGCCGTTCCACAGCAGGGAGTGCGCGGTGGCGACGAAGGAGTACGGCGTGGTGATGACCTCCCCGGTTACGCGCAGCGCCTGCAGGGCGGTAAGCAGGGCGATGGTGCCGTTGGAAAACAGGCACAGGTGTTCAACGCCGAGATGGTCCGCAAGCTCCCTTTCCAGCTGCTGGTGGCAAGGCCCGTTGTTGGTGAGCTGCTGGTTTTCCCAAATCTGCTCGAGAAAGGGTATGAACTCCTCAAGTGCGGGCATCAGCGGCCGGGTAACGTAGGTTTTTTTCTCAGATAGCATGGCGGTCGTCCCAGCGGTGCTCGTCTTCAATAAACAGCGGCGACGGCGCTTCGCCGTTGACGTGCCGCGCCCAGACCGTATCGATCATCTTTTCGAAATAGCAGGCGTTGTGGCTGTGGCTCTTCTCGCGCCGCTGGATGCGCTCGCGCATCGTCAGGCGCAGCGTATTCAGGTCGTCATAGCGATCGTTTAGTTCGATTACCTTCTGCGCATATTCGTCAAGGCTCGTGGTAACAAACTCGTCGAGACCCAGCATGCGCATCGCCAGCGCGGCGGTGCGCGAGACCGGCGAGCCTTCGACGGCCGTCACCAGCGGAACGCCCATCCACACCGAGTGCTGGGCGGTGGTGCCTGCGGAATAAGGGTGGGAATCGAGCAGGATATCCACCTCGTTGTGCATCGCCAGATAGTCCACGAAGCTGCGTCGGGTGCGGAACTCCAGCTGCGCCAGGTTCACCCCGCGCCGCGTCATTTCTTCGCCGTAGTGCGCAATCATCGCGTCGTCCGCCATAAAGCCGAACAGCAGGCGGGCGTTGGGCAGCGCGATAAGAATTTTTGCCCAGCAGTCGAGGATTTCGGCGGTAATTTTCTGCGGGCGGTTAAAGCTGCCGAGCGTGAGATAGCCGTTTTTCAGCGCAGGTAGCCCGTTCACCGCCGGGGCGAGCGGGCTGTATTCAAACAGTTTTGCCGCAGGCAGGGAGATCAGCTTTTCCGTAAACACGTCGTCCAGCTCGCCCGGTGCCGCCAGGCCGTCGATCAGCACGTAGTAGTCCATTTCCTGTAGCCCGGTGGTGCCGACGAAGCCGATCCACGACATCTGCACCGGCGCGGGTTTCAGCGCAAAGGTCAGCAGCCGGTTGCCGTTGGTGTAGCCGGAAAGATCGATAAGCACGTCGATGCCGTCGTTGGCGATTTGCCCCGCCAGCTCGTGCTCGCTCAGGGTTTTCACGTCGCGATAAAGGGTGGCCGATTCTCTATAAAGGTTGGCGACGGCGTCCTGCTTGCCTGTGGCGTAGACGTAAAGCTCATAACGCTCGCGGTTGATTGCCTGCCAGATCGGGTAGACGAACAGGTGAACGGGGTGATCGTTGAGGTCGCCGGAAACAAAGCCGATGCGGATTTTTTGGCGCCCGGCGTCGCGCGAGAGCGCCTTCCACGGGCGGCTCACGCTTTGCGCCCACCGGGTCGCCAGACGCCCGTACTCCAGGTGCTGCAAGAATTTTTCCTGCGCCGACATCGCGGAATCGTGGGACAGAATAAACAGATACATCGCCTGCGCCGCCGCGCGGTCGATGCCCTTGATAGGCAGGGCCAGCGTCTTTTCGCACAGGGCTTTCGCCTCCGCCATGCGGCCAATGTGGCTTAACAGCGTTGCCAGGCGCAGCATGCTGACGGCGTTGCTTTCCTTGAGCGCAATCGCCCTGGACAGGCAGTACTCCTCAACCCGCGACCGGCGGTCGGCGTTGTAGAAAGCGGAAAGGCTCTGCCAGTAAATGCTGCCTTTGCCGTCGTGCTTAATCAGATACTGCCAGAGAAGCTTCGCGGTAATCGAGCCTTCCGCGCGCTGGGTGAGGATAAAACCGAGCTGTTCCAGCTTGCTGATATAGCTCCCGTCGATGCTCAGCCGCCTGCCGGTGATTTTTAGCGCCTGGTCGTAGTCGCCACACTTCTTGAACGTGTCCGCCGCCAGGGTAAGAAAACGCGCGTCTTGCGGGTTCTCTTCGAGCAGCTCGCAGACCTTTTCTTTCGCCTGAGAGGTAAAGCCGCTGGCGAGTAGCGCCTCCGCCTGGCGCGCCTTCTTCACGTTGACCGTGTCCGGAAGCTTCGCCGAGGTAATGACGCGCTCCTCGGCGGCGGTGAGCATGCCGCCGCGCTCGCAGGGGGTAATCGCGAGCAGATAAGAGGTGAGGCACCCTTCCAGCAGCGCATTGTCGCCGCAGCCCATAATGCGCTGCCACAGGCGCGTCCAGGCAAGCGGGCTGCCGCTAATCAGGCCCTTGCCCGCCAGCTCGACGGCGGTTTTGGCGTCCTGCACGCTTTCAATCTTCAGCCCTTTTTCATAAAGATCGAACTCTTCGCGCTTGAGCGCCAGCCGCTCGCCCCACCCGTTGGTGCGGGCGCAGAACGCGCCGCCCGGCACCTCCTGCTCGCTGAAGGTGCAGTTCAGGGTGAGCTTCTCCCGGCGGTCGATATTGTAGGGCGACGGAAAAACGCTGACGTAAAGCAGAGGCGGATTATTGAGATACAGCTCGCGCAGCGCCTCAAGAATCGTTTCACGGGTTTGCTCGGGCTTTTCCGGCTCGAGCGCAAGATGGATGAGCTGCTCGGTGCTCAGGCTGCGCGGCCAGGCGGCGGCCAGCCAGTCCAGCACGCGGCGAATGTCCGGGTTGGAGGTATCCACCCTGTCGCCGTAGCGGGTGATGCGCTGATTTTCGTCGTCGGTCGCAGCATAGCTCGCCGCCCAGTGCATCGAGGCAAGCCGGTTCAGGTCGGGGAGATCGCTCACCGGCGCGGCCGTTTTCTCAGAGACAAGCAGGCTAAAGCGCTCGCTGCGCTGCACCGCAAAATCCAGATACTGCTGGAGCTGGGTGCGGTCTTTGCCCATCGACACGGCCTGGGTCAGAGAGTCAATCTGCCTGCCGTAGCGCTGCGACATTTCATACTGCGGGACAACGTCGCCCAGCATGCGCAGCCGGTTGGCCCCGGCGCGGGCGACAAACTCCGTCAGCAGGCTGGCGTCGTTGCTCTCCTCAAGATACTGCGCCAGCAGCTCCGTATCGCTAAGCAGCAGGGTTTGCGCCACCTGCTCTTTCAGGCCTCCTTCGAGGTCGGCCATCTCCATAAACGACAGCATCGCCTTGGCGCCGCTCAGCCACGCCTCTTCGGTCTGCGCGTGACGGGTATGGAAAGCGATGGCCTGCTGGAGGATTTTATTCGCCCGCGCGCCCGGCTGGGTATTCCACTTCACGGCAATCACGCCGCGCTCGCCGAGCTGGCGTTCGCACCAGTCTACTAGCGCATCGCGTGAGGCATCGTCTAACAGGGAATACATCGCGGGTAGAATAATATAGTCAAATTTACCCACCTCCACCGACAGCAAATCCGCAAGCCCAAGGCAGTAAAGATGGATATTTTCAAGCGACCGTTCGTTTAATTGCGCAACGCCCGCGGCAATGCGTTCCGGGTCAATATCAACGCCGACGCAGGTGCTTTCTGGATATAGAGCGGCATGACGCAGTAAATTATCGCCGTTTCTACAGCCTATTTCGAGAATAGAAGCCTGGGCGATATCCGCTCCGCTAAAATTATACAGGTGCGCCGCCGAGGCTATCGCTGCCGGGGAATAATGCCATGGGGAATAAAATAAGCTCACGCGAAAACCATAATAGCCAACAATAATTATGGGCGATTTTATCACCAGCGGCTTAAGCTCTATTTTGTAATAAGCTCGCAGATATGCAAATGATTAACCGGGTAGCGATATTTAGAGCAGCGCCATAATAAGCGCGGAGAGCCGGTCGAAGCTTGCGGCCATTAGCCTTTCGAAAAACGGCGCGAGCGTTTGGGCAATCAGCGACAGCGCCATCATGCCGACGGTGAGGGTCAGCGGGAAGCCGACGACAAATATCGAAAGCTGCGGCGTCAGGCGGTTTAACAGGCCGAGGGTGAAGTTAATGCACAGCAGCAGCGAAATAACCGGCAGCCCCAGCATCAGCCCTTCGCGGAATATCATTCCCGCCTGCTGCACCAGGTAGAAAAAGCCGCCCGCGTGCAGCGGCGTGTCGTTTACGGGCAGCTGCTGAAAGCTCTCCGCCAGCAGGGCGATGAGCCACAGGTGGCCGTTAAAGACCAGAAACAGCAGCGTGACCAGCAGATTAAGAAAGCGGGCGATAATCGGCGAGTTACCGGCGCTGGGGTCAAAAAAGGTCGCAAAGGACAGGCCCATCTGCATCCCGATAATCTCCCCCGCCATGCGCACCGTGGCGAACAGCAGCTGCATCGACAGGCCGATAGCGGAGCCGATGATTATCTGTTTGGCGATGACCCAAACGCCCTGCCAGGAGTAGATGCCGATGTCGATGGTTGGAATATTGCCGCCAATCAGCACGGCGACCAGCACCGCAAGCCCCGCGCGCACGCGCTTCGGCACCCCGTTTTCGCTGAATATAGGTGCCGTGGTGAAGAGCGCCAGAATGCGCACCGCAATCAGCGCATAGTGGCTGAGCAGGCCGTAAAGCTGGTCGAGGGGAAGCGAAAAGGCCATCAGCCGACGACGGACGGGATGCTGACGATCAGCAGACGGGTGTACTCAATAAAGGTTTTCATCATCCACGGGCCGAGCAGCACGGCGATACCGACGATGACCAGAATTTTGGGGATAAAGGTCATCGTCATTTCGTTAATCTGCGTCGCCGCCTGCAATATGCTGATAATCAGGCCGGTTGCCAGCGCGGCAAGCAGCAGCGGGCCTGCGATCATCAGGCCGACCTTTATCGCCTGGATGCCGAGTGACATTACGCTTTCTGGCGTCATTGGGGTTACCTAACTGTAGAAGCTTTGGGCCAGCGAGCCCATCATCAGCTGCCAGCCGTCAACCAGCACGAACAGCATGAGTTTAAACGGCAGCGCGATGGTCGCGGGCGGCACCATCATCATGCCCAGCGCCATCAGAATGCTGGCGACCACCAGATCGATAATCAGGAACGGGATAAAAATGGTGAAGCCAATCTGGAAGGCGGTTTTTAGCTCGCTGGTGATAAAGGCGGGCACCAGAATGCCGAGCGGCACCTCTTCCGGCCCGGCAATCGCGCCCGCTTTGGCTATCTGCGCGAACATCGCCAGATCCGTCTCGCGGGTGTGGTCGAGCATAAAGGCGCGCAGCGGCTGCACGCCCTTGTCGAGCGCCACTTCCATGGTGATCTTATCTTCCTGCAGCGGCACCCAAGCCTCTTTGTGGATCTGGTTAAACACCGGCGACATGACGTAAAACGTCAGAAACAGCGCAAGCCCCAGCAGCACCTGGTTCGGCGGCGCGGTAGGCGTGCCCAGCGCGTTACGCATCAGCCCGAGCACGATGATAATGCGGGTAAATCCGGTCATCATCAGCAGCATGGCGGGCAGGAAGGTGATGGAGCTAAGCAGCACCAGCGTCTGAACCGGCAGCGTCCATCCGCCCGCGCCCTGAGGGCTGACGAGTGTGATGTCGCTATTGGCGGCGAAAGCCCCGGCCACGGGCAGCAGCAGGCCCGCCCCCAGCGTCAGGAGGCGTAACGGAAGTTGGCGATTCATAACGGGTCCTTGCGGTACTTCTGGCGCAGCTTTTGCAGCATGGCGGGGAAATCAGCGGCCGGCTCGTCCGGCTGGGGTTCATCGACTTTTTCGAGGGTCGCAAGGCAGGAAATCTGCGACGCCGTTACCCCCAGCACCAGGCGGCTGCCCTGCACGTCCACCACCACCACGCGCTCGCGGTTGCCCAGTGACTTGCTGGCGACCACGCTGATATCGTGCCTGCCGTCGTTAAAACGGCGGGCAATGCCGCTGCGGCGGGCCGCCCAGGCCAGCGCTACCATGATCAGAATAATCAGCGCCAGCGCGCCGCTTACCGTCAGCATGATGGAATCACCGGCCAACGGCTCGCCTGCGGAAGCGGCGTTAAGCAGGGGGGACGAGGTTTTCATTATCTGCTCAAACGGTGCATGCGCTCGGAGGGCGTAATAATGTCGGTGATGCGGATACCGAATTTATCGGACACCACCACCACTTCGCCCTGGGCAATTAAATAGCCGTTGATCAGAATATCCAGCGGTTCGCCCGCCAGGCCATCCAGCGAAACAACCGAGCCCTGGCTTAAACGCAGCAGCTCTTTGACGGTCATTTTGGTGCGGCCCAGCTCCACGGTCATTTTTACCGGGATATCGAGAATTAAATTAAGCTCATCGGAAATATGTGGTGCTGACATATTTTGCGTAATTCCCTCTGAATTCTGTTCGCTCATCGCCTCACCCCACAGGTCATTGATATCTGAACCCGACGAGAGTTTGTTGTCACTCATGGGAAATTACTCCTTATCTAACGACGGTAATGCCGATCGAATCATCTGCTCGACCTTCAGCGCGTATTGGTTGTTAACGGAGCCATATTTCGCCGTGAAGACCGGCACGCCGCCGACACTGGCTTCAATTAACTCTTGTTTCTCAAGCGGGATAACGTCCCCGACCTTCATCTTCATCACGTTGGACAGGCGCGTCGCCGCGTCGCCAAAGCAGGCCACCACCTCAAGCTCCGTCTCCCGCATGTGCGTCGCCAGCAGGCCGCGCCACTGCGAGTCCTCCTGCCCGGAGTTGTCCATCGGCGGGTTGCTCAGCAGCTCGCGGAGCGGCTCGATGGTGCTAAACGGGATACAAATATTGAATTCCCCGTGGTGCGAGCCAATTTCAACCGAGAAAGGCGTCGTGACCACCACGTCGTTCGGCGACGAGGTGATATTGGTGAATTTCACCTGCACTTCGGAGCGGATGTATTCCGTCTTAATTTTATAGATGGTGCTCCAGGCGAACTCGTACGCCTCCTGCGCCATGGTCAGCATGCGGTTAATCACACGCTGTTCGGTCGGCGTAAACTCCCGCCCGTCGGCCTTGGTCGGGAAGCGCCCGTCGCCGCCAAACAGGTTGTCCACCGCCATAAACACCAGCCCCGGCGAGAACGCCATCAGCGAGGTGCCGCGCAGCGGGTTGAGATGCAGCAGGTTCAGGTTGGTCGGCACCGGCAGGTTGCGGGCAAACTCGTGATACGGCTGGATCTTAATATTGCCCGCCGTGATATCCGGGCTGCGGCGCAGCAGGTTAAACAGCCCCATACGGAACTGGCGCGCGAACCGCTCGTTGATGATCTCCAGCGAATGCAGGCGCTCGCGAATAACCCGGCGCTGGGTGTTCGGATCGTAAGGCCGGGCCTCTCCGTCCATCGGCGGGGCCTGGGGCTCGTCGCTGCTCTCCCCGGCGCTACCCGCATTCAGCAGGCGGTCGATTTCAGCCTGTGATAAAAAGCTGTCAGACATGGTGGCTACCGCAGAATAAATTCGTTAAATAAAACATCCGTTACCTTAACCGACTGATTCGTAGCCAGCGGTTTACTGACTTCATCTTTAATGCTGGCAATTAATTTCTGCTTACCCGCATTGGTGGCTAACTCTTCATAAGTCAGCTGCGACAACATAATAAAAATACGGCTGCGGTATTCCGGTAAATATTTTTCCAGCGTCTGCTGTGATTTTTGATCCGTCAGACGTAATGCCAGGCCAATAAATAACACGCGGTCGCTTTCATTATCCGTAGGTTTTAAACTGACGGTAAACGTATTTAACGGCTGGTATAAAGGCTCAACTTTGGCCGCTTTTTCAGCTTCGGCCTCCGGGTCGTCGTGCGCCTTTTCGCTCTGGCCGACGGTTTGCATTTTCTTCATTTCCCAGAAGACATAGCCTGAAACGCCGCAGGCCGCGACGGTGATCAGCAGCAGTAAAATAACCAACAGCGAACGGGAACCTCCGCCGGCTGCGGCTGGCTTTTTATTTTTATTACTCATTGAACGTTAAACTCTGTAAATAATACCGAACGGCCAGATTGCTGCCTGACGAAATAAGGCGGCCATTGTAGACCATTTAATCAGTTGCATAATTAGCCAATAAAATTTCATTCCTGCTGGCTATTCACGGCTTCAGGCAAAGGTATTTATTCCGTAACCGTTGGCTAACGGCTGGCTGACAATTTGCTGCGGGGCTTCATCTTCAACGTGGGCTGCACCTTCGCCGCGCGCAAAGCCGCCCTGCCCGCCGCCGTGCTGCTGGCCGTGGGCGTTAGCCCCCGCCGACTGCGAGCTATCCGCGCTGACGTTGGTTTGCCCAAGCTGCACGCCGGATTCCGCAAGCGCTGCGCGCAGCTGCGGGATGGCCGCCTCCAGCGCCTGGCGCACGTGGGGGTGCTCGCTAACAATCTGCAACTGCGCGCGATCCTGCTGCATGCGCATAGAAATTTGCAGCGATCCTAACTCTTCGGGATGAAGCTTAATTTCCGCGCTGTGGATGCCGTTGCGGGTAAAAACCGACAGCTGCTGGCTCAGCGACTGCTCCCAGGCGGGCGTGCCCACGGCGTGCGGGATAACCGCCGCTGGCGTGCTCGCGGCGGGAGCCGGGCGAGCCACGGCGTCCATCGTCTGCACCGGGCGCTGGGCGTGGATTTGCGTCTGGCCGAGCTGCGAGTCGTCAGGCTTAACGAGGGTTTCCTGCACGGCGTGCGCCGTCTGCGGCATAACGATGTTCTGCGGTTTTTCCGCGACGGTCGCGGGCGGCGTCTGCGTCTGCGGCGGCGCTTCCACCGGCGCTTTTTCCCCGGCGGCTACCCGGCTTTTTGGCGTGATGCCGGGCGCTATCAACAGCGCTTTGCCCCCGGCGATGCCTTCCGGCGGTGCCTTTTCACGACCGGCGGCGTTTTCCGTCACCACCTGCTGGAGCTGCCAGTTCGGCTGGCCCTCAAGCGCCAGCGGCGGCAGGGAAATAGCGCCAGGTGCGACGGCCTCTTTTTCTTCGGCGGCCTTTGCGGGCGCTGTCTCAACGGGCTGCGGCAGAACGTCCGGGTCGATGGGCAGCAGCGGCGCTTCGCCGCTCGCCGTCAGCAGCAGATCCCGCAGCGAGAGCCGCTCATCCATGGCGTCGCCAAAGGTGCCTTCCGCCGCCTGCGCCTTAAAGTTTGGCCTGCCCGGCAGCGCGACGCCGCCGTTAAGCAGCGCGTTAATATCGATATTCATAGCATTTCTCTTTTTTGCCCGGCACGCTGCGCGAACTCATCCATCTGTTTCTGTTCATAGCGGCTTTCCACCAGCGCCCGCGCGGTTTCGCGCCGGGTGAGCAGGGTTTCGAACGCGTTCAGGCGCTGCTTGTCCTCAACCCAGCTCGCCTTCGCTTCCGTCACCGCCTGCTCGCAGTGGCTTACGTGCTGGCTATGCTGCTTAACGACCTGATTGAGCGATAAAATAAACGACTGGTGGTTGACCAAATCCGCCACGCTCATGCCGCGGTTCATCATGCCGCTGCGCAGCGACTGCTGATATTCTTTCTCATAGCCCTGCAGCTGGTCGCGCTGGCTCACCGCCTGCTGCCACGTTTGCTGGGCGCTGCCCAAAGCCTGGGTGGTTTCAGTCAGCTTTTCCTCGGCCATATCGCGCAGCATGACCATCGGGTTTTTAACTTTCATAGCGGGACTCCGGTCAGGATTTTACGTCTGGGAACAGCGCGGTAAGGGCGCTGACCGCCTCTTCATAGCCGCAGCTTTCGTGGATGGCCTGGTGGAGGTACGCCTCCATCTGCGGGTAGGCCTTGATGGCCTTATCAAGCAGCGGATCGCTCCCGGCGACGTAGGCTCCGACGCTCACCAGGTCGCGGTTGCGCTGGTAGGAAGAGAGCTGCTGCTTGAAGGTCTGCACCTTGCGGTACTGCGCGTGGGTGATAAGTTCGGTCATCGCGCGGCTGATCGAGGCTTCGATGTCAATGGCCGGGTAGTGCCCCGCCTCCGCCAGACGGCGCGACAGCACGATGTGGCCGTCGAGGATCGCACGGGCCGAATCGGCAATCGGATCCTGCTGATCGTCGCCTTCGGTCAGCACGGTATAAAACGCGGTGATCGACCCGCCGCCCGGCATGCCGTTGCCCGCACGCTCGACCAGCGCGGGCAGCCGTGCAAAGACCGAAGGCGGATAGCCTTTGGTGGCCGGAGGCTCGCCGATAGCCAGCGCCACCTCGCGCTGCGCCATGGCAAAGCGCGTCAGGGAATCCATAATCAGCAGCACGTTGAGGCCGCGATCGCGGAAATCTTCCGCCAGACGCGTGGCGTACACCGCGCCCTGCATGCGCAGGATCGGCGAAACGTCGGCCGGGGCGGCAATCACCACCGCGCGCTTGATGCCCTCTTCGCCGAGGATGTTTTCGATAAAGTCTTTTACCTCGCGCCCGCGTTCGCCAATCAGGCCGACGACGATCACATCCGCATCGGTGTAGCGCGCCATCATGCCCAGCAGTACGCTTTTGCCGACGCCGGAGCCAGCAAACAGCCCCATGCGCTGCCCGCGCCCGACGGTCAGCAGGCCGTTAATCGCGCGGACGCCCACGTCGAGCACTTTTTTAATCGGATCGCGATGCAGCGGGTTGAGCGAGGCGGTAAACAGGCTGGCCGCGTGGCCCTTGGCCGGTGCGGCGCGCCCGTCCAGCGGACGCCCCTGCGCGTCAAGAATGCGCCCCAGCAGATGTGGCCCCACCGGCAGCTGTTTGCCGATATCGTTTTCCGGGTCGGGCGCGTAGACGCGCGCGCCGGGAAGAATGCCGTCGACGTGTTCCAGCGGCATCAGGTAGAGCGTTTGGTCTTTGAAGCCCACCACTTCGCTTTCGACGGCCACCACGCCGTGGCGGGTCTGGCGTTCCAGAATGCACAGCGCGCCAATCGGCAGCTTCAGCCCTACGGCCTCCATCACCAGCCCCGTGACGCGGGTCAGCCTGCCGTACTGGCGAAATTCGGGGATCTCGCCCAGCTTCGCTTCGGTGCGGTCGAGCGCCGCAAGCCAGGCTTTCAGGCGCTGGCTCATTCGGAAAGCTCCTCGCGCACCAGCTGGCACAGGGTCTGCCAGCGGGTTTCCATGGTGGCGTCAAACTCCACTTCGTCCGTTGCCACGCGGCAGCCGCCCGGCGCAAGCTGCGGATCGACATGCACTTCCCAGCCCATCGCCGTCAGGGTGTCGCCCAATTCGGGCAGCAGCAGCGCCTGGTCGTCAGGGTTTATCATCAGGCGAACTTTGCCCTGCAAAAGCGCGTCCTGTTTCATCAGGCGTTTAATCTGCTCGAGCAGGATGTTGCTGTTCGACGCCTGCTCGCTGCCGTGCAGGCTTTGCACCGCGTGCAGCGCAAGCTGAACCAGGCGGCTCGGCACCAGGCTGTCGAGATTATCGAGCGACAGTTTAAAAGAGGTGATCCACTCTTCAACGTGCTTTAAGGCCGCCTGCTGCGCGGCCTGAGCGTCGGCCAGCCCCTGCGCGATCCCGGCTTCTCGCCCGGCCTGCAGGCCCGCTTCGTAGCCCTGTTTCTGACCCTCTTCCTGACCGCGCGCCAGCCCCTGGTTAAAGCCCTGCTGCTCCGCCTGTTTGCGCAGGCGGGCAAGCTCGGCTTTAAGCTGGGTGTCGGACTGGGCGCCGTCCAGCGTCGGCATCGCCGCTATCGGCGGGGTGTCGGATTCCAGCAGGTTATCGGGCTGCCAGGTGCGCCACTGCGGGGCGCTGAATTCATCAGACGTAGGCATCGTCGCCGCTCCCAATCAGGATCTCGCCGGTTTCGGCAAGACGACGCACCACCAGCAGGATGGTTTTCTGTTCCGCCTCCACCTGAGACAGGCGCACCGGCCCGCGGGAGGCCAGGTCTTCGGTCATCAGATCGGACTGGCGGCGAGACATGTTGCGGAAGAACTTGTCGCGCAGCTTCTCGTCCGAGCCTTTGAGGGCGATGATGAGGGTTTCGCTTTCGATTTCCTGAAGCAGGCGCTGGATGCTGCGGTCGTCGACCTCGACGAGGTTTTCGAACAGGAACATCTCGTCGATGATTTTCTGCGCCAGCTCCTGGTCGAACTCGCGCACCGCTTCGATGGCCTGCTCTTCCTGCTGGGATTTCATCAGGTTGAGGATTTCCGCCGCCGGGCGCACGCCGCCCATTTTGCTGCGCTTGAGGTTCTGGCCGTGCAGCAGATTGTTGAGCACTTCGGTCAGCTCCTGCAGCGCGGCAGGCTGGACGCCGCCAAAGGTGGCGATACGCAGCATGATGTCGTTGCGCTCGCGGTCGTCGAATTTGCCCAGCACGTCCGCCGCCTGGTTGCGCTTGAGGTGCACAAGGATGGTGGCGATGATCTGCGGATGCTCTTCGCGGATCAGGTCGTAAACGGTCTGCGGCTCCATGAAGTTAAGGGTTTCGATGCCGTTCGAGCCCTGATGGCTGTCGAGCAGATCTTCAAGCAGCGACGAGGCGCGCTCTTCGCCCAGCGCTTTCACCAGCACGCTGCGCAGGTAGTCGTTGGTATTGACGCTCAGCGCCGCGTATTCGCTTGAATCGGCACTGAATTCTTCCAGCACGGCGGACATCTGGTCGTGGGTGAAACCGGCCATGTTGACCATCGAGCTGCTGATTTGCTTCACCTCGTGCGCGTTGAGGTGCTTAAACACTTCGGCGGCAAGCTCGTCGCCGAGGGTCAGCATAATGATGGCGCTTTTTTCATACGCATTCATGACTTCTGCTCCTTGTTCATCCACTGACGAAGCACCAGCGCGATGACCCGCGGCTCCTGTTCTGCCAGCTCGCGCAGCTGCTGGCTGTTGAGTTCAGAGTCCACGCGGCGCTGCGCTTTGGCGTTGGCGTGGATTTCGGCAATCTTACTTTTCTCATCAAGCTCGGCCTGGCGAAGCTGCTGTTCCATCTCCATGCGCTTGATGGCGGTTTCCTGCTGGCGCGCCCAGGCGGGCTGCACCAGCTTGCGCCACATAATCCACGCGATGATGGCAATCAGCAGGTAGCGGGCCATCGCCATCAGCATGTCGTGGAAGCGATCCTGTTCCCAGAACGGCGGCATTTCTTCGGCCGTTACGCCGTTAAAGGCGGAGTTGACGATGTTGACGCTGTCGCCGCGCGCCGCGCTAAAGCCGATGGCCTCTTTGACGAGCGAGTTAATGCGCTCCAGCTCTTCGGCGGACAGCGGCACCGATTTGCCGTCCTTGTCGGTGGTCAGATTGTTGATGACCACCGCCACCGACAGGCGCTGAATGCGACCGACACTGTTTTTGGTATGGATAAGCGTGCGGTCAACCTCGAAGTTCGTGGTTTCGTCATCGCGCTTGTTGTACGGCTGTGACGCCGCCGGATTAGTGGCCGTGCCCGCCGTTCGCGTGGCGTTGGCGTTATTGGCACCGTTGGCGTTATTGTTTTGGCCCGCAGCCGGAGCCGGGGTGTTCAGCGGCTGGGTTAACGGTGCCGTGGCGGGCGTCGGCGGCTGGTTGCTCAACGCGCCGGGCACGCCGCTTGCCGCACGGCCGTTCCCCTGCGCCGACTGGCTGGACTGGCGGCTGCGAATGGCCATTTTTTCCGGGTCCGAGTTGGGCTGATACTGCTCCTGGGTCAGCTCCTGCTCGGTGAAGTCTATCTGCGCCGTGACCTGCGAGCGGACGTTGCTGTCGCCCACCAGCGGAGCCAGAATGCGCTGGATGCGCTGCTGGTAGTCCGCTTCAATTTCGCTGGTGTACTTCAGCTGCGAGGTTTGCAGGCCGCGCGCGCCGCTTTGCGTCAGAAGGTTTCCGCGCTGATCGACGATGGTGACGTTATCCGCAGGCAGGCCGGAAACGGCGCTTGAGATGAGGTGCGTTATCGCCGTCACCTGCCCGTCATCGAGGGTGCGGCCCTGCACCAGGTTTACGGTTACCGAGGCGGAAGGCTGCTTCTGCTCGCGCACGAACATCGACGGTTTAGGCACCGCAAGATGTACGCGAGCGCGCTGAATTGGCCCAAGGTTTTCGATGGTGCGCGACAGCTCGCCCTCAAGCGCGCGCTGGAAGTTGACCTGCTCGCTAAACTGGCTGATGCCAAATTTCTCCTGATCGAGCAGTTCAAAACCCACGGCCCCGCCCTTCGGCAGCCCCTGCTGGGCCAGCTTCATGCGCAGCTCGTGCACCTTGTTTTCCGGCACCATGATCGCCCCGCCCCCCGCGTCGAAGCGGTAGGGGATATTCATCTGCGAAAGCTGGGTGACGATAGCCCCGCCGTCCTCATCGCTAATATTGTTAAACAGCACCCGATAGGCCGGCTCTTTCGCCCAAAATATCAGGGCAATAATGACCGACAGCGCGGCGGCGGCGCAGACGACCAGCAGGAGCTTTGGGCTGGCTCGGAAATAGTTGATTGCCGCCTTCACGCCGTCTGCCGGATTGTTCTTTAAACCATTTAATGTGGCACTCATGCCGTAATCCTGTAAGAAATAAGCACGCAGCAGAATTCTGCGTATCAGCCCGCGTTAATAGCCGGGCAGCAACCGACTGAATGAATATTCGGAGAAATTTTGAGGCGGGCATTATCGTCTGAGCGGCGGTTTTTTTAAGCACAAATAAGGTGAAACTTCTGACGGCTTATCGGATTTTTCTTAGTTTTTAGGTGCATGCTAAGATGTTTCTCGTCTAAAAGCTGCGCAATTCTGATGCAGTGTTTTTCCTTACCCATTCGGAAATAAAATAATGGCAGCATCAATTAACGGCGTGCTTGAACAAATACACTCGCAGGCGCAGAAAATATCTGGCTCCGGCAGTCTGTTTTCCGGCAGCCCGATTAAAAGCGAAGACAAAAGCACGGGCTTTTCCAATGTGCTGTTTAACAGCATCAATGAAATTAATAAAACGCAGCAGACGGCGAAGCAGCAGACGCAGGACTGGATGTCCGGCAGCAGCGACGTGGGCCTGAACGACGTTATGCTGTCGATGCAGAAATCTTCCGTGGCGTTTAACTTTGGAGTACAGCTGCGAAACAAAATGGTGAGCGCCTATCAGGAAGTGATGAATATGCCGGTTTAACCGCATAGTCGAAATAAATCATGAATGAAACTTTGCGTCAGCCACCACGTTTATCGCAGTTATCGGACGTTCTTACCGACAGGGAATTGCAAAAGATAAGTCAGTTAATTTATCAGCGCGCGGGGATTGTGCTTAATGCACAAAAGCGCGACATGATATTCAACCGCTTATCCCGTCGTTTAAGGGAATTATCACTCAGCAGCTTTAGTCAATATATCGCCATTCTCGAGTCCAATTCGGAAAGCCCGGAATGGCAGATATTTATTAATTCATTAACAACAAATTTGACCTCTTTTTTTCGCGAGGCTTACCACTTTCCCGCGCTCGCTCAGCACGCCCGCAGCCGCCCTTCCGGCTATCGGGTTTGGTGTACCGCCGCGTCAACCGGCGAGGAGCCTTGCTCGATTGCCATGACGCTCGACGAGAGTCTGGGCGCGCCCCTGTCCGGGCCGCGCGTTTGGGCAACGGATATTGATACCAGCGTGCTGGCAAAGGCGACCGCCGGGGTTTATCGGCTGGCCGATTTGCAGTCGCTAAGCCAGGCGCAGAAGCGCAGCTATTTTCTGCGCGGCACGGGCGAGCACGGCGACAAGGTCAAGGTAAAGCAGGAGCTGCTGTCGGCCATTCACTATCAGCAGCTCAACCTGCTCGACCGTGAGTGGAAGGTGCCGGGGCCGTTTGACGCCATTTTTTGCCGCAACGTGCTGATTTATTTCGACGCGGCGACGCAGGCCACGTTGATCGAGCGCTTTTCACAGATGCTCAAACCGGGCGGGCTGCTGTTCGTCGGCCACTCGGAGCATTTTAACCATCTGAAAAGCCCCTTTCGGCTACGAGGACAGTCGATTTACGAGCTGACGGAGATACGCAGGTGAACAAGATACGCGTGCTGTGCGTGGATGATTCGGCCCTGATGCGCAACATGATTAGCGCAGTCGTCAACCAGCAGCCGGACATGGAAATGGTGGCAACGGCACCGGACCCGATCACCGCCCGGGAGTTAATCAAAAAATTTAATCCGGACGTTTTAACGCTGGATATCGATATGCCGCGCATGAACGGGCTGGAGTTTTTGTCGCGCCTGATGCGCCTGCGCCCGATGCCGGTGGTGATGATTTCATCCCATACCGCACGGGGTTCGGAGGCGACGCTGAACTCGCTCGAGCTTGGCGCGGTTGATTTTATCGCCAAGCCCGACGCCCGCCAGATTGAGGCGATTGATAGCTGGGCGGAACAGGTTGCCGAGAAAATCCGCATGGCCGCAAAAGCCTCCTTGCCGCAGCGCGCGGCGGCGGCGGCCGACCGTGGCCTGCTCAGCGTTCCGCGCCTGGGCGAGGAAAAGATTATTGCTATCGGCTCCTCCACCGGCGGCACGGAAGCGCTGCGTCAGGTGCTGATGCCGATGCCTGCCAACTGCCCGGCGATTTTGATTGCCCAGCATATGCCGCCGGGCTTCACGCGATCTTTCGCCCAGCGCCTGAATTCGCTGTGCACCATGACCGTGAAAGAAGCCGCCGAGGGCGACCCGGTGGTGAACGGCACCGCCTATATCGCGCCGGGCAATTTCCATATGGAAATTCAGCGCTACGGCAAGGGATATCAAATCCGGCTTAACAGCCACCAGACGGTTAACCGCCATCGCCCTTCCGTCGACGTTCTGTTTCATTCCGTCGCAGGCCAGGCCGGGCCTCATGCCAGCGGCGCGATTCTGACCGGCATGGGCGGCGACGGCGCGGTTGGGCTGCTGGAGATGCGCGAGGCCGGTGCCTACACCCTCGCGCAGAGCGAAAAAAGCTGCGTGGTGTTCGGCATGCCGCGCGAGGCCATCGCCCGGCACGCCGCCGTGGAAGTGGCGGACCTGGCCGATATCAGCCAGCGGCTGCTCGACAGCTTCTCGAAATACCGGCGGGGAAGCGCCTCGAATTAATGCGGGATACCTCCCCCGGCCTCTGGAGGATTGATTTCAGGACAAATTTACGATGGATAAAAACATACGTTTTCTGGTGGTCGACGACTTCGCAACCATGCGTCGCATCGTGCGTAACCTGCTGCAGGATCTCGGCTACAAAAATATCGAAGAGGCGGAAGACGGCCAGGACGCGCTGCTGAAGCTGCGCGCCTCGACGTTCGACTTCGTGGTCAGCGACTGGAATATGCCGCACATGGACGGCCTTGAGCTGCTTAAAACCATTCGCCAGGACGCCGCGTTGGCGAAGCTGCCGGTGCTGATGGTGACCGCCGAAGCCAAACGAGAAAATATTATTGCCGCCGCCCAGGCTGGCGCTAACGGCTACGTCGTTAAGCCTTTCACCGCCGCCACGCTTGAAGAGAAGCTGGGCAAAATCTTTGAAAAACTCGGGTGAAGAAAATGACATCACACCTCAACGGCGCTGGCGAAAATAACTTCAAGGATATTTTCTCACGAATCGGCCAACTGACCCGGCTGCTGCGCGACAGCATGGCGAACCTCGGGCTTGAGCAGGCGATTATGGAAGTGGCCGACGCCTTCCCGAATACCCGCGACCGCCTGGATTATGTCGTCGGTAAGACGTCGCAGGCCGCCGACCGCGCCCTGACCTGCGTTGAGGCCGCGCGCCCGCTTCAGGAAACGCTGGCCGCCAATGCCGACGCGCTGACGGCACGCTGGGACGAGTGGTTTATCGAACCCAAGCCGCTGGAGATCGCACGCGAGCTGGTGAAAGACACGCGCGGCTATTTGCAGCAGGTTCCGGAACTGACCCGCTCCACCAACCAGCAGCTGACAGAAATCATGATGGCGCAGGACTTCCAGGACCTCACCGGCCAGGTGCTGCAAAGCCTGATGGGCCTCATTGAGTCCATCGAGAAGGAGCTTATCAGCGTGCTGCTGGAGAATATGCAGGAGATTGAGCCTGCCGATGCCGGGGGCGACGCGAAGCTGAAAAACGGCCCGCAGATTAACGCCACCGCCGAAGGCATCGTTGCCTCGCAGGAGCAGGTGGACGATCTGCTGGAGTCGCTGGGCTTCTAAGGCCGCCGAGCCGCCACTATGTCCGAAGAAAGCGATAGCGAAAAAACCGAAGACCCCACGCCCCACCGAAAGGCGAAGGCCAGGGAAGAGGGGCAGGTTCCCCGCTCCAAAGAGCTGACCACGCTGCTGATGCTGCTGGTGGGCTGGGGAATGATGGTCGGCGGGGGTGAACATCTGGCGCGCAGCCTGATGCATCTTCTGCATAACGGCCTGACCTTCGACCGGCTGCTGCTGAGCGACCCGGTGCATCTGCAACACCAGGCCTCATCGCTGCTAAGCCAGGGGTTTCTGGCGGTGCTGCCGTTCGTGGTGGGATTGCTGATTACCGCGATTGCCGCCACGCCGATATTGGGCGGCCTGAACCTGAGCGGCAAGTCGCTCAAGGTGAACCTGAAAAAACTGAACCCGCTAAGCGGGATTAAGCGCATGTTTTCCGCGCAGATGGTTTCCGAACTGGTGAAAGCCCTGCTGAAGGTGCTGCTGGCCGTCACCGGCGGCGGCCTCTATCTGCTCAGCAATAAAGAGAAGTTTATCCGGCTGATTTTTGAGCCGCTCGGCATGGCGCTAGGCGATATCGCCTCCCTGATTATCGGCTGCCTGCTGGCGGTGATTTTGTCGTTAATTCCGATGGTGGCTTTCGATGTGATTTATCAGATCTGGAGCAACCTGAAAAAACTGCGTATGAGCCGCCAGGACATCAAAGACGAGTTCAAACAGCAGGAAGGCGACCCGCAGCTGAAGGGCCGCATCCGGCAGATGCAGCGTGCCGCCGCGCAGCAGCGCATGATGACGGACGTGCCGGGCGCGGACGTGGTGGTCAACAACCCGACCCACTATTCCGTGGCGCTGAAATATCAGGAAGGCAGCATGGGCGCGCCAAAGGTCGTGGCGAAAGGCAGCGGCCTGATTGCCCTGCGCATCCGCGAGCTGGCGCAGGACAACAAGGTGCCAATGCTTGAAGCGCCGCCGCTGGCGCGAGCGCTGTATCGACACTGTGAGATTGGCGAAGCGATTCCGGCGGATTTGTATAACGCGGTCGCAGAAGTGCTGGCCTGGGTTTACGGCCTGAAACGCTGGCGTAAAGGCTTCGGCATGCGTCCCAAAACCCCTGAAAACCTCCCGGTGCCCGAAGCGCTGGATTTTGCCCAAGAGAGTAAAGAGTCATGGCCAATATAGCCACCAGGTTACGTTTACCTAACATGAAAGAGACGCAGTGGCAGGTGCTGGCAGGCCCGGTGCTCATCATGACCATTCTGGCGATGATGATCCTGCCGCTGCCGACCTTCGTGCTGGATCTGCTGTTCACCTTCAATATCGTGCTGTCGATCATGATCCTGCTGGTGGCCATGTTTACCCAGAATACCCTGGAGTTTTCCGCGTTCCCCACCGTGCTGCTGTTTTCCACGCTGCTGCGCCTGGCGCTGAACGTCGCCTCCACGCGCGTGATCCTGATGCACGGCCATACCGGCACCGATGCCGCAGGCCAGGTGGTTGAAGCCTTCGGTAACTTCCTGGTGGGCGGCAACTTTGCCATCGGGATCATCGTGTTTATTATTCTGATCATCATTAACTTTATGGTGATCACCAAGGGTGCCGGGCGTATTGCCGAAGTCGGCGCGCGCTTTACCCTCGACGGGATGCCGGGCAAGCAGATGGCTATCGACGCCGACCTGAACGCCGGGCTTATCGGCGAGGAAGAGGCGAAGAAGCGCCGTAAGGAAGTGACGCAGGAAGCTGATTTCTACGGCTCGATGGACGGGGCCAGCAAGTTTGTGCGCGGCGATGCGATTGCCGGATTAATGATCATGGTCATCAACGTGCTGGGCGGCCTGATGATCGGCATTATGCAGCACGACATGTCTGCCGGAATGGCGGCGGAAACCTATACCCTGCTGACCATCGGCGATGGCCTGGTCGCGCAGATCCCAGGGCTTGTGATTTCCACGGCGGCGGGCGTGGTGGTTACCCGCGTGGTGAACGAGCAGGACGTTGGCGAACAGATGGTCAGCCAGCTGTTTACCTCACCTCGCGTGCTGTTCCTTGCCGCAAGCGTAATCGGCCTGCTCGGGCTTATTCCCGGCATGCCGAACTTTGTGTTTCTGCTGTTTACCGTGGCGCTGCTGGCCGCGGCCTGGTGGCTGCGCGGCCGTGAGGCTCAGCCGGGCGCGAAGAGCGGCGGGGCGAAAACGCTCGGCGAAGATAAAGCGATGGCGGAGGCGGAGGCCGCGCAGGTCAATGAGGCGACATGGTCCGACGTGCAGATGGAAGACGTGCTGGGGCTGGAAGTGGGCTACCGCCTGATCCCGATGGTCGATCAGGATCGTCAGGGCCAGCTGCTGACCCGCGTGCGCGGCATCCGCAAGAAGTTTGCCCAGCATATGGGCTTTTTGCCGCCGCCGGTGCATATCCGTGACAATCTGGATTTGTCCCCTACCGCCTACCGAATTTTGCTTAAGGGCGTCGTTATCGGCAAAGGCGAAACCATGCCGGAGCGTTGGATGGCGATAAACCCAGGCTGTGCGGAGGGGGAAGTTCCCGGCATCGCCTGCGTGGAACCGGCCTTCGGCCTGCCCGCGCTGTGGATTGAGGAAGCCCACCGCGAGCTGGCGCAAACCCTGGGCTATACCGTGGTTGACCCCAGTTCGGTGATCGCCACCCATATCAACCATTTGCTGACGCTGCACACCGAGGAGCTGTTTGGCCGCCAGGAGGCGCAGCAGCTGCTCGACCAGCTCACCAAACAGTCGCCAAAGCTTGTGGAAGACCTGATTCCGGGCGTGATTACGCTGACCACGCTGCATAAGGTGTTGCAGAACCTGCTGGCGGAACGCATTTCGATTCGAGATATGCGCACCATCATCGATACGCTGGCGGAATACGCCACCGCCCAGAGCGACGCGGACGAGCTGACCGCGCGGGTGCGTGCCCGCCTGGCGCGCGCCATCACGCACCAGTGGTTCCCCGGCGACGAGGATATTCAGGTTATCGGCCTGGACGTGACGCTTGAACAGATGCTGATTCAGGCGACCCAGAGCGGCAGCGCCATCGAGCCGGGAATTGCCGAGAATCTGATGAAGCAGACCGAGAATGCGCTGCTGCATCAGGAAGGGATCGGCGCGCCGCCGGTGCTGCTGGTGAACCCTTCTCTGCGTCTGATGCTGTCGCGCTATCTGCGCCGCGTCTTCCCGCAGCTGGTGGTGCTTTCCAGCCAGGAGATCAGTAGCCAGCGCAACGTTCGTATGACCTACATGATTGGTGGGCGCTGATGAAAACGCTGGCTCTTGTCGCCCTGCTGGCCGCTTCGCAAACCGCGATGGCCGCCGGCGGCGCCTGGAGCAGCCAAAGCCGTGGGAGCGTGATTACCCGCGGCCAGCAGGCGTTCAAAAGCAACCCGGTGATGGCGCCCTCTTCGCTGCCCGCCGGTGCCGTTTCGTCCAGGGTGTCGTGGCAAATAACCCCGGATGGCACCGTTCCTCCCTATTTTGACATTAAGCTGTGTAGCGTTAACCGCTGCATTGCGCTGCCCGCGCTTGCGGGAACGGCAACGCTCCCCGCGTCATTCCCCGCCTCCGGGCCATTTCACTTCGTCTACTCGTTTAAAACCCGTGGTCCACTTTTGCCCGCGCTGACTATCCTCAGCAATCGGGTGACGGTTGATTATCGGGTTGGAGAATAATAAACGGGGTGTTTTTTTCCCCCTCAGATTACCCGTACCGTTACAACCCTAAATAAGGAACCCCGCTCGTTATGGAATGCAATAACTCCATTAATAAAAACCCTCAACCCCGCGCGATCAAAGCCGCCTTCAGTATTAAAAATACTTTTTTATTGGCCATGTCCATCATCACCCTGGTGTTTATCTCATCCAATGCCTGGACGCTTTATAACTTTAACGAAATTAAGGTTAAAACAGACGGTTTCGCCAAGGGCTTTTATCAGTATAAGGCGCTAACTGAAACGTTATTTAAACTGAAGACGATACCGGAGGATGCCAATAAAATAGACAACGACGCCGCCGCACTCGCCGTCAGCCAGGCTAAAGAAGCCTTTAACAGCTATTTGAAGGTCGCGCCCGTTACCACCGAGTCAGGCATCAAGAAAACCAAAGAGCTACAGTCCGCGCTTGGCAGCGTAGACACCGCGGTGAACCAGGGACGGCGCGTGGAATTAATAACCAACATCCACAAGTTTGATGCGCTGGTCGATGACTTTAACGGCATGATTTTAAAATATGACGTTCAGGGAACCAACGACGAGATAAACGAAAGTATCGAGACGCTGTTTTATTACATCACCTTCCTGATGCTGTTTTCTTTAGCCACCTGCGTTCTCGGCTTTGGATGGGTGAAGAAGAATATTATTGCTCGTCTTGAGTATATGAAAGCGTGTTTCTCCCTGATATCCGGCGGCAACCTTCATTCCGCCTTAGACCTCGGCAAGAAGAATGAAATTGGCGAGGTTATTGAACAGTTAGACCATATGCGTCTGGATTTAAACCGCATCATCGGTTCGATAAAAGATTCAGCCGACGCGCTCAACGACAACACGACGGAGATCATTACCGGCAACCTGGATTTATCGTCACGCACCGAGCAGCAGGCGAGTGCCCTGCAGCAGACCGCCGCCAGCATAGAACAGATTAAAGTTACCGCCGCGCACAACGCCGAAAACGCGAGACAGGCCAACCATCTTGCCGACAAAGCCAGCGCGACGGCGCAAAGCGGTGCCGCCGCGATGAATGAGGTGGTTGCGACCATGCAGACCATCGAGCAAAGCGCGCAAAAGATTTCTGATATCAATAACGTTATCAACGGCATTGCCAATCAGACCAACATCCTGGCGCTGAACGCCGCCGTTGAGGCCGCGCGGGCGGGCGAGCAGGGGCGCGGATTTGCCGTCGTCGCCAGCGAAGTGCGTAACCTTGCCAGGCACAGCGCGGATGCCGCAAAAGAAATCAGCGAGCTAATTAAGCAGTCGGTTGAAAACGTCAATAACGGCAACAGCCTCGTCACCAATGCGGGCAATACCATGCACGACATCGTGGCTTCGGTTGCGCAGGCGAGCAGCATTATGCACGAGATTTCCCTCGCGTCCGTTGAGCAAAGCGAAGGGGTAAATCAGATTGCCACCGCCATCAACGAAATGGATACGGTCACGCAGCGCAACGCCGCGCTGGTGCAAGAGTCGGCGGTGATTACCGGAAGCATGGACGAGCAGGCTAAGCAGCTGGCGACGATGGTTTCCGTGTTCAAACTGGAGACTGCCAGCCCGGTGTAAACCCTGTGCTAAAGAATCGGCCTGCGTCGATTCTTTTTCTCAAGATACATCGCCCGATCAGCCTCGCGCAGCGCCGTGTCCGGATCGGTTGCTGCGGGATTAATGGCCACCGCGCCGATGCTTGGCCCGGCGTAGTCGATAAGCGTGGAGTGCAGCCGATATTCGCCGGTCAGCAGCTGGCCCAGGCGGGATTTGAAGGCCGTGACCGCACCATCTACCTCCTGGGGATCGGCCGGGCCTTCTCCTGCAACGATAAACTCATCGCCGCCAACGCGCCCGACAACCTCGTCGTAGCGCACGCCCTCTTTAAGCCTTTGCCCCACGGCGCACAGGAAGTCGTCCCCGGCTTCGTGACCGTGCACGTCGTTAATCTGCTTGAAGTCGTCGAGATCGGCAAAAGCCACCAGCACGTAGCGCGAGTCCTTTTCGGCCTTTGAAAATAGCTGCGGAAGCTGGTCAAACACAGCGCGGCGGTTCGGCAGCCCGGTCAGTTCGTCAGTGTAGCTGGCGGTCGTCAGCGCGGCGTTCGCCTGCTGGAGCTTCTGTAACAGCTGCTCGTTTTGGATCTGCTGGGCGATGAGCTGCGCGAAAAGTTGTAATACCTGTTCGCTGCGTTCGGACAGCTCCCGGCGTTCGGAGCTCGCCGCGCAAAGCGTGCCGTAGAGCGAGCCGTCGGCAAGCATTACCGGGGTGCTGACGTAGGTGGTGATGCCTAATTCCTTCGCCGCCTGCGAATCTCCCCAGCGGCTGGCGACATCGCAGGTGTAGCGGCAGCCTTCGTCCATGGCGCGCTTGCAGAGCGTATCGCCCCACGGCACGGACAGCCCTTCGGGAATTTGCATGCGCTGGGTGTTGCGCGAGAAGAGGATGTGCTGGTTGCTGCCGTCTGGCTCAATGCGCGTGAGGTAGGTGGATTCCATATTAGTGACCAGCTCAAGCATCTCCAGAAGCTGTCGGACAAGGCCTTCAAGCGTGTATTCAGACTCTAACGCGCTTGAAATGCGCTCGATAATATTGTCAGACATAAAATCAACAGCACCTTTTTTGGTCACTCCCAGGCCCCTGCCCAAGAAGCGTACGTTTTTAGCATATATTTTGCTGAAGTGCTCCCCTAAAACCTAAGAGTTGCGTAGATCTCACCGTATTGTTTAAAACCCCACTTTCCGTGGTTATTTATAATGAAAAAACCGTTATGTGGGCCTACCTGTATAAACCAATATAAATAAGGGGCATTAATCTTCTGCACTAATATAAACAGCCTTGATGATTCATTCATTATTTCAAATGATGTATTAAGCGTTTATATCGGCATCATATTGTTCGCACATATATATTTTGGAAATAAAACACCTCCTGTTCACTTTTGCTCTGGCGCGCCGGGCATCAACTGACATAACATTTCACCGGGTTAAAAAAGCGGCTGAAAAGTACGTTATTTCCACGACACGAAAGGAAGCGCAAAAAATGAAAAAAGAGTTTTTCCCCGGCACGCGAACGTCGCTGCCCGTAAGGGAATATCCGGTACTGAGAATTGACGCGAAATGCAAATCCTGGGAATTGGGATCGAGCTTTCTTCTTTTTACCGCGGGAAACAATAAAGGCCTCGATTTAGTCATCACGGCACACGGGCAGTATCAGCCCTGGCAGGGTGACGTGCAGATACCCAGCGGCACTGATTTTATCATTCTTGGCCCGCATAAATACCCGCTAGTCGATCCGACTCTGCCTAACCTGTTACTCAAGAGCCTGGTTCCCTACGCAACCGTTCATAATAGCGGTGCCATACACGGCAAAATTAACAACGAACAATACTATCTCGATACGAAAACACAGCCTTTTCTAAAACATGAATACTCGCAGAAGAGCATCACGGGCACTCGCAGTGGCGGGCGCTACAGAAATTACAAACTGTGCAAATATGAGGGCGATACGGATGATAATTATCTGGCAACCCGTGGGTTTATCGAACTGGGAGAGGGCATCGCCATGTCACAGTTCCACCTTTTTAACAGACGGCGCACCGATGTTTTATCTATCAGGTATCGGCACCTAAGATTTTCCCCCACGCTGAGAGATGTCATGCATGCGCTGAGTAAAGCCGGCATTCATTACGAAAGAATTATTCTTTGTTTTTGCCGTTCCGCTACCTCATCCAGTGATGACAGGAAGGGCTACGAAGCGATTTATTGATTTGAGGTTGATAAGACAGTTACGTCTAAGCAAGAACGAGATTTGAGGTTGTAAAATAGCCATTGAAATAGTTTACATAACACGTAAAGGGACTTATGAAACAATCTACCAACGAACTCATCCCATCTGTGATCGCATCATTCAAGAATTCATGCAGAGCATGAGCAACATGAAAATGCAGACGACGAACAACGTCAGATTTTCAAAGTTGGACAACTGGCCCCGCAATGCCAGCCGATTTTCTCGCTCCAGCGGCACTCTAAAAAATAAGGAGTTCTGAAAATGGCTATAGGGTTTTGGGTTGTGAAAGGCGATAAAACAACATGCGGGGGATCGGTACTGACCGGACACCCGAAAGGGAAGCAGATTGGCCCCAATCTAAACAGACAGGCAACAGTAGGCTGTCAGGTATCCTGTGGTAAACATCAAGGCACTTACAGCGTGGCAGGTGGATACCCTGGAGAGTATATTCACGGACAATTAGCCGCCAGCACACTTTACAGCCGTTCGACCTGTCCGTGTAAGGCTTTATTCATCCCTACCCATACTTTTATGCGGCACGGCCCTTACCAGACACCCGCGAAAGCAACACCCGCACCAGTGGCAACAAAAGCAGTATCTGAACCAATACAAAAGCCAGTGCAGCACGCACTGGCGGAGAAGAAGCAAACCAGTTTTGCTGACACCCGCAAGCCAGAAGATAACCCGTTATTGAACGGCGTTTACATCTGGACTGAAATCATCGATGCAGGACACGCTTTCGTTTCGGTGCATGAGAATAACTCGATCTACGTTTACACCTACGGGCGCTTTGGGCGAAGAGGACCAGCTAACTTTACAGGCGATGGAATACTTAACTTCTTTACCGGAGACGATGCACGTAGCTACTACCGTGAAGAACTTTACAAAGTTAATGCTCGGGTATTCAAAATTGATGATGCATCCATACTGGAGACACGTTCATTGTTTGAAAACCTTTGGAACTCAGGAGCAAAGCCAATCCCTACTGAGAAAATGGGTGAAAGAACCAAACGCAGGGGAAGAGTAATTGACGTCTATGATCTTACTGGCAGCAATTGTACAACTCATACTGTTCACGTAATTCGTAAAGCTGGCTCAAACATTTTCGAAACAATCTACACATCGACTACAACACAATTACCAATTGAAGGTGTGGAAGATTTTGCAGTGCCTTTATCTCTGCAAAATTATCTTATGCACAAAAGCAGCCTAAATTCAATGCAAGTAACTGAAGTTACCAATGAATTTAAAGAGCAGTATCCAAACATAGATAATTACACTCTTGGTGAAGAAAATGCTATGGAGAAAAACCTCGCTGCGGGAGCAGCAACATTAGGTTCGGCTTCAGGTTATTCTGGCGGTACGGTTGGTGGATTTTTGGGTGGTTCATATGACCTTGACGAATAGAACAAAATGTTTCATCCGGTGGGGAAGCATACTCACGATCTTTTTCCTCTACATAGCATCCATTTTGGTCAATGTATTAGATTATGGGATAACGAGAAAATACACTGACATACTCAACGAAAAAAACGATCGCTATTGAAGCCTGTAATGCTGTGGTGATTGATTTTGAACAGTATTACCACAGACTGATTGATGTTTCTCTCTTCGGTTACATCATTTCTACCGTGTTGATCCTGATCATCTTCAAGAAAGTGAGATGATCCCTAAAGGCTGGAAGTCTCCAGCCTTTTCCCCTTTCCCCCGATTTTAGGTAATAGAAGCCATAAAGCCCTGTTAGTGGAAAGACAACGTGTGGCATGTAGTAGCATTGGCAAATTACACTTCACATGTGGTTTATGAGAATCAATGCCTGACTCAGGCTTTGCCTACATGTTGTGCTATCGCAGGATAAGGATTCGAACAGCCGCCGAAAAGTGAAACTTTCATTTCCCTGGTAACTATCCGTGACAACTAAGTGCCCCGTTGGTACTTCGTCGTTCAATCGTAGAACGATCGCGCAAACTTATTAGAAGTAAGTAGTCAAAAGTGAAACGATTTTTTGTGAAGTTTTGCAATAAGGGGAGAGATCTGGAGCGGGTGAAGGGAATCGAACCCTCGTATGCAGCTTGGGAAGCTGCCGTTCTACCATTGAACTACACCCGCTTTTAGGAAGCCCCGGCATTATAACCCTCCGGGGCAAGGTGACAAGAGGCAGCGATGCTAAGTGGTGGTATTTTAAACGGTTGCAGTCAGCGATTTAGCAGGACGGCTTGCTACCCTGCGGCGGCAAATAACGCTGCGGGTCAAGCGCCGTGGCGCGGTAGCGGATCTGGAAATGCAGGTTAACCGAGTTTGAGCCGGTGCTGCCCATGGTGGCAATCTTCTGCCCTGCCGTGACCTTTTGCCCGTTGTTCACAAGCGTCGTGTCATTGTGCGCGTAGGCGGTGATGTAGTCTTCGCTGTGCTTAATCATCACTAAGTTGCCGTAGCCGCGCAGCTGATCGCCCACGTACACCACCGTGCCCGCGGCGGACGCGTAAATCGGCTGGCCGCGTGAACCCGCGATATCAATACCTTTGTTGCCGCCGTCGCTGCTGGAAAACGGCTCGATGACCCTGCCGCTGGTTGGCCAGCGCCAGCATCGGGAACCGACAGGCGGAGCGGCGACTTTTGCAACGCTTGCGTTGCTTGACGAGGAGCGAGGCTTCGAGGTTTTCGCAACGGCGGTTGATTTCTTAGAAGATGAGCCGGAGCTGCCTTTAACCCGCAGTTTTTGGCCGATTTCCAGCGTGTAGGGTGCCGATATGCCGTTGAGGCGCGCCAGCTCGCCGACGCTTGAGCCGGTCATGCGCGAGATGCGGTAGAGCGTGTCGCCACGTTTAACGGTGTAGACCGAGCCGCTGTAGCTGCCTGCGGAGGCCTGAGAAGTGCCCGCTTTGTTTGATGAGCACGCAACGAGAAGCAGGCTCAGGAGCAGTACGATGGCGTTGGGAGCCCATTTTCTGACTGTGCTTTCCTTGCGCAAGCGAACCTCTGAAACTGGAGATAATAAAGAAGTTCCTCCCCGCAGGGAGGAACTCAGACTGACTTACTTAACCGGACGCAGAGCCGGGAACAGGATCACATCACGGATGGTGTGGCTGTTGGTAAACAGCATCACCATGCGGTCGATACCGATGCCCAAACCCGCGGTTGGCGGCAGGCCGTGCTCAAGCGCGGTCACGTAGTCTTCGTCGAAGAACATCGCTTCGTCGTCACCCGCGTCTTTCGCCGCAACCTGGTCAGCGAAGCGCTGCGCCTGGTCTTCCGCGTCGTTAAGCTCGGAGAAGCCGTTACCGATTTCACGGCCGCCGATGAAGAACTCGAAGCGGTCGGTGATTTCTGGGTTTTCGTCGTTACGACGCGCCAGCGGAGAAACTTCTGCCGGGTATTCGGTGATGAAGGTCGGCTGAATCAGATGGCTTTCCGCCACTTCTTCGAAGATTTCGGTCACTACGCGGCCCAGGCCCCAGCTCTTCTCGACTTTGATGCCGATAGAGGCGGCGATTTCCAGCGCTTTCGCCATATCGTCCAGATCCGCAATGTTGGTTTCCGGGCGGTATTTTTTGATGGCTTCACGCATGGTCAGCTTGGCGAACGGCTGGTCGAAGTCAAACACCTGCTCGCCGTAGGTCACCTGCGCGGTGCCCAGCACTTCGTGCGCCAGCGTGCGGAACAGGGATTCGGTCAACTCGATCAGGTCTTTGTAATCCGCGTACGCCATGTAGAGTTCCATCATGGTGAACTCTGGGTTGTGACGCGGAGAAATGCCTTCGTTACGGAAGTTACGGTTGATTTCGAAGACGCGCTCGAAGCCCCCCACCACCAGGCGCTTCAGATACAGCTCTGGCGCGATACGCAGGTACATGTCGATGTCCAGCGCGTTGTGGTGAGTGATAAACGGACGAGCAGACGCGCCGCCAGGGATAACCTGCATCATTGGCGTTTCGACTTCCATAAAGCCGCGGCCAACCATGAAGTTACGGATGCCGGACATGATCTGCGAACGAATCTTAAAGGTGTTGCGGGATTCGTCGTTGGAGATCAGATCCAGGTAACGCTGGCGGTAGCGCGCTTCCTGATCCTGCAGGCCGTGGAATTTATCCGGCAGAGGACGCAGGGCTTTGGTCAGCAGGCGCAGTTCGGAACAGTGGATAGACAGCTCGCCGGTTTTGGTTTTAAACAGCTTGCCGCGCGCGCCGAGGATATCGCCCAGATCCCACTTTTTGAACTGCTCGTTATAGACGCCTTCCGGCAGATCGTCACGGGCAACGTACAGCTGAATGCGGCCGCCAACGTCCTGCAAAGTGACGAAAGAGGCTTTGCCCATGATACGGCGGGTCATCATGCGGCCAGCAACGGTCACTTCGATGTTGAGGTCTTCGAGCTCTTCGTTCTCTTTACCGTCAAAGTCTGCGTGCAGCTGGTCTGAGGTATGGTCGCGACGGAAGTCGTTCGGGAAGGCAACGCCATGCTCGCGCAGGCCAGCCAGCTTCTCGCGGCGGGATTTCAATTCGTTATTAAGATCGACTGCCGCTTCGGTGCCCTGTGCTTGTTGTTCAGACATGTTGGTTCCTCATAACCCTGCTTTCAAACTTGCTTCGATAAATTTGTCCAGATCGCCATCCAGTACCGCCTGCGTGTTACGGGTTTCAACCCCGGTGCGCAGATCTTTGATACGGGAGTCATCAAGGACGTAAGAACGAATCTGGCTGCCCCAGCCGATATCCGATTTGTTATCTTCCAGCGCCTGCTTCTCAGCATTTTTCTTCTGCATTTCCAGCTCGTATAACTTCGCTTTCATCTGCTTCATGGCCTGATCTTTGTTCTTATGCTGCGAACGGTCGTTCTGGCACTGGGTGACGGTCCCGGTCGGGATGTGGGTAATACGCACCGCGGATTCTGTACGGTTAACGTGCTGACCACCCGCGCCGGACGCACGGTATACGTCGATGCGCAGGTCTGCCGGGTTGATGTCGATATCGATGTCGTCATCCACTTCTGGATAGACGAAGGCGGAGCTAAAGGAGGTGTGGCGACGGCCGCCGGAGTCGAACGGGCTCTTACGCACCAGGCGGTGTACGCCGGTTTCCGTGCGCAGCCAGCCGAAAGCGTATTCGCCCTGAATACGGATGGTGACGGACTTGATGCCGGCCACTTCGCCTTCGGACTCTTCGATGATTTCCGTTTTGAACCCGCGGGCTTCGGCCCAGCGCAGGTACATACGCATCAGCATGCTTGCCCAGTCCTGCGCTTCGGTACCACCGGAGCCAGCCTGGATGTCGATGTAGCAGTCGGCGCTGTCGTACTCGCCTGAGAACATACGACGGAATTCGAGCTGCGCCAGTTTGGCCTCCAGCTGGTCTAACTCAACAACGGCTTCGTTGAAGGTTTCTTCGTCGTCGGCTTCAATGGCCAGCTCCAGCAGGCCGGAAACGTCGTCCAGCCCCTGGGTCATTTGATCTAATGTTTCGACAATCGCTTCCAGCGCGGAACGCTCTTTACCCAGCGCCTGCGCGCGTTCAGGTTCGTTCCACACGTCAGGCTGTTCAAGCTCTGCGTTTACTTCTTCCAGGCGCTCTTTCTTGGCATCGTAGTCAAAGATACCCCCTAAGAACGTCGCTGCGCTCTGTGAGGTCCTGGATGCGGTTTTTTACCGGGTTAATTTCAAACATGTGTAATATCTTATGTTGGGGACTAAGACGAAAATGCGGTCATAAACCGGAAAGTTTACCGGAATTGTGCCGCATTTTATAGCGTTCGCTGGCTTTATATAGCCAGGTAATTGGCGTTGCAGAACGCAGGCTATATTGGCCAAATATGATCGATCAAAAGCTGCACGCTGCGGTTGCCGCGAAACTCGTTAACATCCAGCTTGAAAGCCAGTTCGACTTCACGCACGCCGTTGTCCGGCCAGCGGGTGGTGTCAACGTTAAACGCGATGCCGTCCAGCAGCGGGCCGCCGCCTAAGGGTTCAACCATCACCTTAAGATGACGCTCGCCCACCAGCCGCTGTTGCAGCAGGCGGAATTTGCCGTCAAACAGCGGTTCCGGGAACATTTGCCCCCACGGCCCCGCGTCACGCAGCATTTCGGCGACTTCCAGCGTCATCTCTTGGGGAGCCAGCGCGCCGTCTGACCAAATTTCACCCTGCAGCAGCGCCGGGTCGAGCCATTCGCCCACCAGGTCGCCAAAGCGCTGGCGGAACTCTTCAAAGCGCGCTTCTTCAAGCGAAAGCCCTGCCGCCATAGCGTGGCCGCCAAACTTGAGCATCAGGCCCGGATGCAGGGTATCAAGCCTTTCCAGCGCATCGCGCATATGCAGGCCCTGAATCGAACGCCCGGAACCTTTAAGCGTGCCGTCACCGGCGGGAGCGAAGGCGATAACCGGCCTGTTGAAACGCTCTTTAATGCGCGAGGCGAGGATGCCGACTACGCCCTGGTGCCATTCGGGATGGTACATCGCGAGGCCGTAGGGCAAGGCGTCGTTGCTGCGTTCCAGCGCATCACACAGGCTCAGCGCTTCAACCTGCATGCCCTGCTCAATCTCTTTGCGCGTCTGGTTTAGCGCATCAAGCTCGTTTGCCAGCATGCGCGCTTCGCCGATATTTTCGCTCAGCAGCAGCGCCACGCCGACGGACATATCGTCCAGCCTGCCCGCGGCGTTCAGACGCGGACCAAGCGCGAAGCCCAGGTCGCTTGCCGCCAGCTTGTGCGGCTCGCGGTTGGCGACTTCCAGCAGCGCAAGAATCCCCGGACGGCACTTACGTGCGCGAATCCGGCTCAGGCCTTGCCAGGTAAGAATTCGGTTATTGGGATCGAGGGGAACAACGTCTGCCACCGTGCCTAGTGCGACAAGATCCAGCAGCTCCGCCAGATTGGGAATTGCCAGGCCCTGCTGTTCAAACCAGCCGCAGTCGCGCAGATGCGCGCGCAGGGCAAGCATCAGGTAAAAGGCCACGCCCACGCCCGCAAGCGATTTGGACGGGAACTCGCAGTCAACCAGGTTCGGGTTAATTATCGCCTCGGCTGCCGGAAGCTCCGGGCCCGGCAGGTGGTGATCGGTCACGATCACCGGAATGCCCAGCTCGTGCGCGCGTTCCACGCCGGTATGCGACGAAATGCCGTTATCCACGGTGAGAATGAGCTGCGCGCCGCGCGCGTTGGCCTGATCGACTACTTCCGGGCTTAAACCGTAGCCGTCTTCAAAGCGGTTTGGCACCAGATAGCCGACGTTCGCACCGCCGAGGCTGCGTAAGGCCAACACGCTCAGCGCGGTGCTGGTCGCGCCGTCGGCATCAAAATCGCCGACAACAATAATGCGTAACCCTTCACGAAAAGCGCCGTGCAGGATCTCGACGGCTTTATCCATGCCGTTGAGCTGCTGCCAGGGCAGCATGCCCTTCACGCTGCGTTCCAGATCCTGTTCACCACGCACTCCGCGACTGGCGTAGAGGCGCTTTAACAGCGGGGGTAAGCCCGCCGGTAAGACCACCGTGTCATCCACGACCCGGCGGCGAAGCTGCGTTTGCTGTTTCACCCGTTATTGACCACTTGCTTTGCTCAGCTGCTGATGCGCATCCAGCATTTGTTTCATCTCTTTAGGCCCCTGGTAACCCGGGATCACGGTGCCGTTGCTTAGCACGATAGCCGGTGTACCCTGCACGCCAAACTGCACGCCGAGGTTGTAATGGTTAGCGATGTTAGTCGCACAGCTCGCAGACGGCACCGCGTCACCCTTCATTGCGGCATCGAAAGCTTTGTTGCGATCTTTAGCACACCAGATGGACTTCATGTCGCTCTCAGCCTGGCTTTGCAGCCCCTGACGAGGGAACGCCAGGTAGCGTACGGTAATACCCAGCGCGTTGTAGTCTTTCATCTCTTCGTGCAGCTTGTGGCAGTAGCCGCAGGTGATGTCGGTAAAGACGGTGATGACGTGTTTTTCCTGCGGCGCTTTGTAGACAATCATCTCTTTTTCAAGCGCGTTCAGCTTGCCGATCAGCAGCTGGTTGGTCACGTTCACCGGCTGCGCGCCGCTGACGTCATACATCGGGCCTTGAATGATGTGCTTGCCGTCTTCCGTCACGTACAGCACGCCGCTGTCGGTCAACACGGTTTTCATTCCGGCAACCGGCGCAGACTGGATATCCGCGTTCTGCACGCCCAGCTTCGCCAGGGATTGTTTGATTGCCGCGTCGTCAGCATGCGCAAAACCGGTCACGGAGGCAGCCAGCAACGAGAGCAATAAAATACCTTTTTTCATGATTCTTCCTTTGTCTTCGGCACTCACGCTCGGGGGTGGTGCTGTTGATGCAGCTGACGCAATCGTTCGGTCGCTACATGTGTATAAATTTGTGTGGTGGACAAATCGCTGTGTCCAAGGAGCATCTGTACGACACGCAAATCCGCGCCGTGGTTCAGCAGGTGCGTGGCAAAAGCATGGCGCAGCACGTGGGGTGACAGCTTTTCACCGTCGATTCCCGCAATCACAGCATAGTGCTTAATGCGGTGCCAGAACGTCTGCCGGGTCATCTGCTGCGCGCGCTGGCTGGGGAATAACACGTCGATAGACTGCCCGTTCAGCAGCCAGGGGCGGCCATGCTCAAGATAGTTTTCCAGCCAGTACACCGCCTCTTCGCCCAGCGGCACCAGACGCTCTTTGTTGCCTTTACCGATCACCCGCACTACGCCCTGACGCAGGCTGATGTCGCTCATCGACAGGCCCACCAGTTCAGACACGCGCAGCCCGGTAGCATACAGCAATTCGAGCATCGCTTTGTCGCGTAACTCGATAGGCTGGTCGAGACAGGGTGCCTGCAGCAGCCGGTCAACCTGCGCTTCGCTGAGATCTTTTGGCAAACGCTGCGGTAGCTTAGGCGACGAAAGCAAAGCGCTCGGGTCGTCGTCACGGGCTTTTTCACGATAAAGATACTGAAATAAGCGTCGGATAGCGCTCAGCATGCGGGCGGAGCTTGTCGCTTTGTAGCCCCCTTCCAGCCGCTCGGCAAACAGCGACTGCAGATCGCCCGCCTGCACGTTAAGCAACGTCAGACCGTGGCGGTCCAGCCATTCCACAACCATTTTCAGATCGCGGCGGTAGGAAGTCAGCGTGTTCTCAGCCAGATTCTTTTCGAGCCAAAGTGCATCAAGAAATTGTTCTATACGGGCGAGATCCTGTTCCACTGAAGCCTCTCTTTTGCTCAATTGTGTCCATTATGCATGATGCACAATGGGATCTGGTACACTTGCCGCCTGCACGTTATTAAATGAGTTGTTATCGCTATGAACATTGGGCTTTTTTATGGCTCCAGCACCTGCTACACCGAAATGGCTGCCGAGAAGATTCGTGACATCATCGGCCCGGAGCTGGTGACGCTGCACAATCTGAAGGATGACTCCCCCGCGCAAATGGAACAGTACGATGTGCTGATCCTCGGCATCCCAACCTGGGATTTCGGCGAGCTGCAGGAAGACTGGGAGGCCATCTGGGACCAGTTGGATAACCTGAACCTGGAAGGCAAACTCGTGGCCCTTTACGGCATGGGTGACCAGCTTGGCTACGGCGAATGGTTCCTCGACGCGCTGGGTATGCTGCACGACAAACTGGCCCCGCGCGGCGCGCAGTTTATCGGTTATTGGCCAACCGAAGGCTATGAATTTACCAGCCAGAAACCGATTATCGCCGATGGACAACTGTTTGTTGGCCTCGCACTGGATGAAACCAACCAGTACGATTTAAGCGACGAACGCATTCAAAACTGGTGCGAACAGATTCTGGGTGAAATGGCCGAGAAGTTCGTCTGACGTAGGCTCAGGCTTGCCCGCTGCCGCTTGCCTGCTGCTGTAGCATCAGGCGGCGCAAATCACGCCACTCTCCAATATCCATACTGTCGGCTGCCAGCCACAAATGCTGGCAGCGGGTTTTGCGCGTCTGGCGAATGCGTAACATCATGCCGGTGCGCAGCATCCACGGCGTGCCTACGATTTCCCACTCTTTATCCTGCCATTTCAGGCGGTAATCGGTCAGCAGTTTGATTTCACCTTGCGTTGCGTGAATGCGGCGCTGGCTGCGCACGCTGTCGAAAACCACCAGAGAAAGTAAAAACATCCAGATAAGCGTATAGCTCATCGGCCAGGGTAAAAGCAGCACAAACAGCGCCAGCAGCCCGTGGGCTAACAGCGAAAGCCACTGCGCCCGCCAGGAGACGCGAAGATCAGATTGCCACAGGACCACGTTCTCTATTCCGTGTTTGGATGAGCTTCACCATACGCTGCAGTTCAACGTCTGCCGGAGCGCCGTGATTCATCAACCAGTTAAAGAGGTCGGGATCGTCGCATTCCAGTAAACGGATAAAGAGCTGCTTATCCGCGTCGCTCAGGGTGTCATATTCATATTCAAAGAACGGCATAATCGAAATATCGAGCTCGCGCATTCCACGGCGGCACGCCCAGTGAATTCGGGCTTTGTTATTGATATCCATGTGCTCTTTCCTGCTTAACTGACGTGTGAGGTACGTGTGTTAGTGTAACGTGTTTTCACCGCGCGTATTAACTGAATGTTGCTTTCTGAGTAGTTTCTCGGCAGAAATCGCTGCAAAGCCGCATCGTTACATTTTTGCTGCGAGAGAACTCGAAGCGGCACAAATCGCGCCATCAAACTGCTTGCATTGGCGGGTGGCTCTTTTACCATTGACGCCATACCTCTGTTGCATAACCCGGGACAATATATGGCTTTCAATCCGTTTCCTCCTCGTCAGCCTACCGCCGCAGCCCGCCTGCCGCTGACGCTGATGACTCTTGATGACTGGGCGCTGGTGAACGTCACCGGCGCGGACGCTGAAAAGTATCTCCAGGGGCAGGTCACTGCGGACGTAGCGCAACTGGGACCGAACCAACATCTGCTCTGCGCCCACTGCGACGCGAAAGGCAAGATGTGGAGCAACCTGCGTCTGTTCCATCGCGGCGAAGGCTATGCCTTTATTGAACGTCGCAACCTCTTTGAAGCGCAGCTGACCGAACTGAAAAAGTATGCGGTGTTCTCAAAAGTGACCATGACGCCGGACAGCGAAAGCGTTCTGCTGGGCGTTGCTGGTTTCCAGGCTCGCGCAGCGCTTGCGAACCTGTTCACCGCCCTGCCGGATGAAGCAAATCCCGTTGTCCAGGACGGTGCCACCAGCCTGCTGTGGTTCAACCTGCCAGCCGAGCGTTTCCTGCTGGTGACGGACGCCGCCACGGCCCAAATGCTGGCTGAAAAACTGCGCGGCGAAGCCCAGCTTAACGACAGCCAGCAGTGGCTGGCGCTGGATATCGAAGGCGGGCTGCCGGTCATTGACACCCCGAACAGCGCGCAGTTTATCCCGCAGGCGACAAACCTGCAGGCGCTGGGCGGCATTAGTTTCAAAAAAGGCTGTTACACCGGCCAGGAAATGGTGGCGCGAGCGAAGTTTCGCGGCGCTAACAAACGCGCGCTGTGGTATCTGGCAGGCAGCGCTTCCCGTGTGCCGGAAGCAGGCGAAGATCTCGAGATGAAAATGGGCGACAACTGGCGTCGTACCGGCACAGTGCTTGCCGCAAGCCTCCTCGACGACGGCCGCGTGCTGATTCAGGCCGTCATGAATAACGATCTGGAGCCGGACAGCGTTTTCCGCGTGCGGGAAGACAACGGCAGCGAACTGGCTATTGAGCCGCTGCCTTATTCACTGGAAGAGAGTTAACGGTCGTGCTCAAGCCCCCGTTCTGCGGGGGCTGAGACTGATGACAAGCCTCATACCTCCACGATATGAACATTTGTCTCCGAAAAAATAATAAGGAAAATCAATTCATTGATTTTCGGCTGATAACCACAAAGAAGGAAAAACCACGCTTTTTCCTTCTTTGTCAGCAATCTGAGCCCCCGTTCTGCGGGGGCTTTGCTTTAGCGAATGTACAAATAGATAGCGAGGAAGTGACACACGCTGCCGCCCAGCACGAAACCATGCCAGATTGCGTGGTTGTAGGGGATGCGCTTGCAGACGTAGAAAATGACGCCCAGCGAGTAAATCACCCCGCCCGCAGCCAGCAGAGTTATGCTGCCCGCGTCTAGCTTCATCGCCAGCTGGTACACAACCGCAAGCGACAGCCAGCCCATCAGCAGATAGGTCACCAACGACAGCACTTTGAAGCGGTGCGCAATGGTCAGCTTAAACAGAATGCCCAGCAGCGCCAGACTCCAGATAACCACCATCATGCCGTGCGCAAAAGGTGAGTTCAGCCCAACCAGCAGGAACGGCGTGTAGGTTCCGGCGATAAGCAGGTAAATGGCGCAATGGTCGAATTTTTTGAGCACGCGCTTCGCTCGGGGGTGAGGCACCGCGTGATAAAGCGTGGAGGCAAGGAACAGCAAAATCATGCTGCCGCCGTACAGGCTGTAGCTGGTGATGGCCACCGCGCTGGCGTGGGTCGAGTAGGCCTGAACCAGCAAAAGCACCAGTCCGACAACCCCGAACACTAGCCCAATACCGTGGCTAATACTGTTGGCTATTTCCTCAGCCAGTGAATATCCCGGTGCTTTGATTGGTTTGTCAGCCATAAGGCTACTCCAGGTAAGTCTAAAGATGAAAAATGCAGCACGATTAGCATAACTGAGAATGATTCCAGTGAACACGTGTACGCTAAAATAATTTAGCCCGCGGCCGCGACGCATAGCAACGGCTTAGCAGCTGCAAGAATGAAGGAGAACGCTATGTCCCCGCACGCCTTTGGCGCGATGAGCGAAGTCATCGCCTTTCTGATAGAAATCGACAAGCTGAAGCTGGTCGAACGTCGCACCAAAATTATCGGCCACGGTCGGCAGGAAAACTCAGCAGAGCATAGCTGGCATTTTGCCGTTGCGGCGATGAGCCTTGCACCTTTCGCTCCCGCTGAGGTGAATATTTCGCGCGTCGTGCAGATGGCGTTGCTGCACGACATCGTGGAAATCGACGTTGGGGATGTGCTGGTTTACGACCTGGCCGCCCGTGAAGCGATTGCTGAAAAAGAAGCGCTGGCCGCCGCCCGCCTTTTTGGCCTGTTACCCGAGCCGCAAAGCGGTGAATTCCTCAGGCTGTGGCTGGAATACGAAACAGGCGCCACCGCCGACGCCCGTTTTGCCAGCGCGCTGGATCGCATCCTGCCCATTCTGCAAAACCTGCATAACGAAGGGCAAAGCTGGCGCGAAAATAATATCTCTCTTGAGCAGGTATTAACCCGTAACGCTCTGGTGGGCGAAAGCTGGCCGGAATTATGGCAACATGTCGTCAGCCATTTATATGGCGCGCAGGAAAAAGGCTGGCTGCGCTAAACTCCCTATACGGCTTAACTTTGGAAGACGGACGATGTTTACTCACGCGGCAATCGCTAATCTCAACGGCCTGGAAATGCTGGTCTACAACTATGTCATTAAAAACCGTGACAAAGTAATGTACATGACCATCCGCGAGCTGGCCGATGCCGCGGGCGTCTCCACCACCACCGTGCTGCGCTTTTGCCGCAAGCTTAATTGCGAAGGGTATTCCGAATTTCGCGTGCGCTTTAAGTTATATCTTGAGCAAAACGACGAGCAGCTGGTTAATTTTGGCCCCAGCGAAATCATTAGCTTTTTTAAAAGCACCAACAATGAAGAGTTTGATAATTTAATTGACCGCGCGGTTGATATTATTTGCTCATCGGAAAGAATTATATTTGTCGGGGCGGGCACGTCGGGCGCTTTAGCTAAATATGGCGCACGCTTCTTCTCTAACGTGGGAAAATTTAGTAACCATATCGACGACCCTTATTTTCCGGTCACCAACGATATGGCTAAAAACGCGCTGGCCATTGTGCTTTCCGTTTCCGGCGAAACCGAGGAAATCCTCCGTTTTGCCAGCCAGTTCAGCCTGCATAACTGTAAGGTGCTGTCCATCACCAGCCATGAGAACTCGGCGCTGGCGAAACTTGCAGATTTTAATATCTCCTGGCATATTCCGCTGACGCGTGTCGGCGGCGTTTACGACATTACCACGCAGATTCCGGTTATTTATATTCTCGAAACCATCGGTCGCAAGCTGGCTAAAAAAATGGCGTAAAAAAACATGCTGTTTTTTAGATGTGACAAATCACATTTGGCGTGATTTGTTATATCGTGACAATTAAATCTCGTTTGTTAGACTCCAGACCAGAGTTTATTAACGTAACGCCAGATTGTGAACTCACCCACAATATTCCCGGCGCGCCACTGCGAGATAAAAAATATGAAGAAATTGACCTTACCAAAAGACTTTTTATGGGGCGGCGCGGTAGCCGCGCACCAGGTTGAAGGCGGCTGGAACAAAGAGGGCAAAGGCCCAAGCATCTGCGACGTGCTAACCGGCGGCGCACACGGCGTGCCTCGTGAAATCACCCAGGAAGTCGTCCCCGGCAAATACTATCCAAACCATGAAGCCATCGACTTCCACGGCCGCTACAAAGAAGACATCAAGCTGTTTGCCGAAATGGGCTTCAAGTGCTTCCGCACATCGATTGCCTGGACGCGCATCTTCCCAAACGGTGACGAGCAGCAGCCGAACGAAGAAGGCCTGAAGTTCTACGACGACATGTTCGACGAGCTGCACAAATACAATATCGAGCCGGTTATCACCCTTTCTCACTTCGAGATGCCGCACCACCTCGTGACGGAATACGGCGGCTGGACCAACCGTAAAGTCGTCGATTTCTTTGTGCGCTTTGCTGAAGTGGTGTTCGAACGCTACAAGAGCAAGGTGAAATACTGGATGACCTTTAACGAGATCAATAACCAGCGCAACTGGCGCGCGCCGCTGTTTGGCTACTGCTGTTCCGGCGTGGTCTACACCGAGCACGACAACCCGGAAGAGGTGATGTACCAGGTTCTGCACCACCAGTTCGTGGCAAGCGCCATGGCGGTGAAAATCGGCCACCGCATCAACCCGGAAATGCAAATCGGCTGCATGCTGGCGATGGTGCCGCTGTACCCGTTCTCCTGCAAACCGGAAGACGTGATGTACGCCCAGGAATCCATGCGCGAACGCTACGTGTTTACCGACGTGCAGCTGCGCGGCTACTACCCGTCCTACGTGCTGAACGAGTGGGAACGCCGCGAGTTCAATATCAAAATGGAACCAGGCGACGAGCAGATCCTGCGTGAAGGCGTGTGCGATTACCTCGGCTTTAGCTACTACATGACCAATGCGGTGAAGGCCGACGGCGGCACCGGCGATGCGCTTTCCGGCTTCCAGGGCAGCGTGCCGAATCCACACGTTAAGGCGTCCGACTGGGGCTGGCAGATTGACCCGGTTGGCCTGCGCTACGCGCTGTGCGAGCTTTACGAGCGCTACCAGAAACCGCTGTTTATCGTGGAAAACGGCTTTGGCGCATACGACAAGGTCGAAGAAGACGGCTCTATCAACGACGATTACCGCATCGACTATCTCAAAGCCCACGTAGAAGAGATGATGAAAGCGGTCACCTATGACGGCGTAGACCTGATGGGCTACACCCCGTGGGGCTGTATCGACTGCGTTTCCTTCACCACCGGCCAGTACAGCAAGCGCTACGGCTTTATCTACGTTAACAAGCACGACGACGGCACCGGCGATATGTCCCGCTCGCGCAAGAAGAGCTTTAACTGGTACAAAGCAGTTATCGCCAGCAACGGCGAAACCCTCTAACAACTTGCTTTAAGCCCTGCGGCGGGTAACGCTTCGTTTACCCGCCCTGCATCTTCCGCCTCATCATTGGCGCCGCCTATTTTAACGATAGCCGCAGCCTGCCCTTTACCTTGATGCCGCTCAACGAGCGCCTCCCCCGAAATCACCATCATCTAAACCACATAAAATCTGTGGTTTAGAAAGATCGCGGATTCTGCTTTACCTCTGGGAAAGGGAACTTTGATGAACAAAATAACAAAACTGCTGGGGCTAGCCGTCGCAGGCGGCGCCGCGTGTTATCTCGGGCTTGTCGGCTACGTCAACTATCATGATAAACAACGCATTAACGCCTCGTTCGCGCAAAAAGAACCATCCGTTCTAAACGCTAAGGTATTGAATATTCTCCAGGAAAAGGGATGCGATTACTGCCATACCCCTTCCGCCGAGCTGCCTTTCTACGCCTCTTTTCCGATAGCAAAGCAGCTGATGGAGTACGATATTGAGCTAGGTTACAAATCTTTTAACCTGACCCATGTCCGTGAAAGCCTTAATAACAACGACGGCGCGCCACAAAGCGACATCACTAAAATCGAATGGGTGATGGAGCACCAGACCATGCCGCCTACGCGCTACACCGCCCTGCACTGGGCGGGCGCGATGAATAAAGAAGAACGGAACACCCTGCTGGAGTGGGTAAAACATCAGCGGCTGAACTACTACGCCACGCCGGATATGGCCGAAAACCGCCGTAACGAACCCGTACAGCCCATACCTAAGTCGCTGCCGGTTGATGCGAAAAAGGTCGCCCTCGGCATGCGGCTTTATCACGATCCTCGCCTTTCCGGCGACAACACCGTTTCCTGCGCGCAGTGCCACCAGCTTGGCGCGGGCGGCGTAGACGGACGTAAAACCTCCCAGGGTGTAGGAGGCGCTATCGGCCCGATTAACGCCCCAACGGTGTTTAACTCGGTGTTCAATATCGAGCAGTTCTGGGACGGGCGAGCGCCGGATCTCCAGGTGCAGGCCGGCGGCCCGCCGCTGAACCCTCTTGAAATGGCGTCCAAATCCTGGGAAGAAATCACCGGCAAGCTTAACCAGGACCCGATCCTGACCCGTGATTTCACCGCCGTTTATCCGCAGGGCCTAACCGGTGAGACGATTACCGATGCGATCGCCGAGTTCGAGAAAACGCTAATCACGCCAGACTCCCCCTTCGACAAATACCTGCGCGGGGACGATAACGCGCTGACCGCGCGGCAAAAACGCGGTTATCAGCTGTTCAAAGACAATAAGTGTGCCACCTGCCACACGGGGAAAATCCTCGGCGGGCGTTCTTATGAACCGCTTGGGCTGAAAAAAGAGTTTGGCTTCGGGGAAATAACGGCTGCGGATATCGGCCGCATGAATGTCACCAACGAGGTGCGCGACCGGCTGCGTCAAAAGGTGCCAACGCTGCGCAACGTGGCGTTAACCGCGCCTTACTTCCATCGGGGAGATGTGGCCACGCTTGATGAAGCCGTGAAGCAGATGCTCAAGTATCAGGTGGGGACAACGCTTGCCCAGGGTGACGTAGAGGATATCGTCGCCTTCCTTGAATCGCTAAACGGGGTTTATTCACCGTATCCGATTGATTAATCCAACAGTTGTAGGTCGGGCAGGCGTTCGCGCTGCCCGACAACACTTCTGGCTTTAAACGGGCAAAGCAAACCGGAAGCAGGCCCCGCTGTCCGGTTTTTCCACCAGCGTAATGTCGCTGCCGTGAAGCTGCAGCATCTGGCGCACGATCATCAGGCCAAGGCCGCCGACCCGCAGCCGGGACTGGCTGGCGATTGACGGACGCACGAACAGACCTTCTTTCAGCTCCTGCGGTATTCCCGGCCCGTTATCGCTCACCTGCACCAGCACCCTTTCACCTTCGGCCCACAGCCGCACCGCTATCGTCCCTTTTTCGGGCGCATGACGGATGGCGTTGTCCAAAAGATTGGTAAGTACGCGTTCGATCATGCCGACATCGGCGTCAATCATCGGCAGGCCGGGCTGGATATCCGCTAACATCTGCTGCTGCCGGGTTTGCGCCGCCAGCTCAAATTTCTGGAACACATCCTGCAAAAGCTCGCTCAGTGAAAAGTGCTCTTTTTGCGGTTTGACCACGCCGTATTCCAGCCGCGCCAGCTCGAACAGCGACTGCGCGAGCGTGCCGACCTTCTGGCTCTGCGCGAGCGCAATCTCCAGATAGCGCTTTTTATCCGCCTCGGACAGGGTTGCGGACATCACCGACAGGCTTTCAAGATAGCCGTGCAGCGAGGTTAGCGGCGTGCGCAGGTCATGGGAGATATTGGCGATAAACTCGCGGCGCAGCTGGTCCTGCTGCGCAAGCCGATGCCACTGTTCCGCGATGCGCCTGGCCATGCTAATCACGCCCTGGCGCAGAAGATTAATTTCATCACTGCCCCTGTCGGCCTGCAGCGGCAGCGCGGCCATCGCCTTCATCTCTTCCATGCCGCCGGTTTCCAGCTCGCGCACCTGGCGCGACAGTTCGCGCAGCGGCCGGGTGATCCAGCGGAAGGCCAGGCCACCGACGATCAGCCCCAGCAGCGCGACCAGGCTTATCGAGAGCAGGACAATTTTTAGCAGCGCGTTAAACTGCGCGTCGCTGCTCAACGCCGTGTATTTTTCCCCAAGCAGAATCACATACAGATAGCCTTTGATCTCCCCGTCCTGGCGCATGGGCGCGACGCTGAAGACTTTTTTGCCGTCCAGGCTGCGCGGATCGTCGCCGTAGACCGGAAATTCGTGGCTGCTTAACGCGGTCTGAATCGGCTCCAGGTCGATCCGCGGGCGCTTGATATGCCCGGGCGGCGCGCCGTCCCCGACGATATTGCCCTGATTATCCAGCAGATAAACCTCAACGCTCGGGTTCACGGCCATCAGATGATCGAACAGCGTACGTACGGAATCTCTGTTCAGCCCGTCCTGGCCGAGCAGCGGGTAGCTCTGGTTGATGTGCTGGGCCAGATCGCCGGAAATCTGCTGGATAACCGCCTGGCTGTACTGGGTGCTGGTTCGCACCTGTAGCCAGCCCAGCAGCGCGCACGAGGTGAGAAGCAGCAGCGCAAAGACCAGCGTCAGGCGCTGTGAAAGGGTCAGGGTTCGCATAGGTTACTCGCGTGGCGATGCGGTGAATTTGTAGCCTTTTCCCCACACGGTGCGGATGAAATTTGGCTCCGCCGGATTGTCTTCAATCTTGATGCGCAGGCGGTTGATGTGGGTATTGACGGTGTGTTCGTAGCCTTCATGCTCGTAGCCCCAGACCTCGTTGAGCAGGTTCAGGCGCGAAAAGACGGTTTCCGGGTTTCGGGCAAAGAAGTAGAGCAAATCGAACTCGCGGGGCGTCAGCTCCACCGGCTGGCGGTTGAGCTGCACGTCGCGCGCCAGCGGGTCTATAGAAAGGTTATCGAAGGTCAGCACGCCCGCATCCAGGCGCAGGTTCTGGCTCATCGCCTCCTGCCTGCGAAACAGCGCTTTGACGCGTGCGACCAGTTCCAGCATGGAAAACGGCTTGGCGAGATAGTCATCCGCGCCAAGCTCAAGGCCCAGCACGCGGTGCGTTTCGCTCGAGCGGGCGCTGATAATGATGATGGGCGTGTAGCGCGTCATGGTTCTGGCGTGGCGGCAGATTTCCAGCCCGTCGACGCCTGGGAGCATCAGGTCAAGAATCAGCGCGTCCCAGCCGCCCTGGCGGAGTTTTTCCATGCCCGCGTTGCCGTCCGCGGCGTGGGTGATAGCAAAACCCTCTTCCCGCAGGTGCAATTGCAAAAGCTCGGCGATGTTTTCATCGTCTTCAACTATTAGCAGCTTTTTAGCCTGATCCACTTACTCATCCCCGCATTTACGTCATGCTAAAAGTCTACACAACATGCGTGCGGGAAGTTGTCACATTTTCGTTAACTCTTCCCCTCACCCGCCCTTTTTATGACGAGGGGGAAAATCACTTCCCGCCAGCCAGATCGATAAAGCTGCCGGTGACGTAGGAAGCTTTCTGGTTGAGCAACCAGACGATGGCTTCGGCGACCTCTTCCGGCTGCCCTCCGCGCTGCATGGGCAGGTTGGCCTTTACGCGATCGACGCGCCCTTTCATTTTTCCTCCCGATAACACAAAGGGCACCGAAGTGCCCTTTACTGGTAGTGATGGTGGATGGCGCTATCGCTTATCCACCCTACGGATCGTGTGAAGCTTACTGATATTCGCTCATCGGCACGCAGGAGCAGAACAGGTTACGGTCGCCGTAAACGTCGTCGAGGCGCTTCACGGTCGGCCAGTATTTGTTGCCGTGGCCCGCCGGGAATACCGCCAGCTCGCGGGTATACGGGTGTGCCCACTCGGCGACGATTTCGTCCTGGGTGTGCGGGGCGTTGACCAGCGGGTTATCTTCCAGCGGCCACTCGCCGCGCGCCACGCGGTCGATTTCGGTGCGGATGGTCAGCATCGCGTCGATAAAGCGATCCAGCTCCAGCTTACTTTCGGATTCGGTCGGCTCAACCATCAGCGTGCCCGCCACCGGGAACGACATGGTCGGCGCGTGGAAGCCGAAATCGATCAGGCGCTTGGCGATGTCCAGCTCGCTGATGCCGGTTTCTTCCTTCAGCGGACGAATGTCGAGAATGCATTCGTGCGCCACGCGGCCGTCGCGCCCGGTATAGAGCACCGGGAAAGCAGATTTCAGGCGGGTGGCAATGTAGTTTGCGTTAAGAATCGCAACCTGGCTGGCTTTTTTCAGGCCTTCCGCGCCCATCATGCGGATGTACATCCAGCTGATCGGCAGAATCGAGGCGCTGCCAAACGGTGCGGCGGAAACCGCGCCCTGCTGGGTCAGCATCTCTTCAATCTGTACCACGCTGTGGCCCGGCACGAACGGTGCCAGGTGCGCCTTCACGCCGATTGGCCCCATGCCCGGGCCGCCGCCGCCATGCGGGATGCAGAAGGTTTTGTGCAGGTTGAGGTGCGAAACGTCGGCACCGATATAGCCCGGCGAGGTGATGCCAACCTGGGCGTTCATGTTCGCGCCGTCCAGATAAACCTGGCCGCCGTACTGGTGAACAATCTGGCAGACTTCGCGAATCGTTTCTTCGTATACGCCGTGGGTGGACGGGTAGGTCACCATGATGCAGGAAAGCGCGTCGCCCGCCTGTTCGGCCTTAGCGCGCAGATCCTGAAGATCGATGTTGCCCTGCTTGTCGCACGCCACGACGATCACTTCCATACCCGCCATCTGCGCGGAGGCTGGGTTAGTGCCGTGCGCGGAGCTTGGGATCAGGCAGATATTACGGGCGGCTTCGTTGCGGCTTTCATGGTAGCGACGGATCGCCAGCAGGCCGGCGTATTCACCCTGCGCGCCGGAGTTTGGCTGCATACACAGCGCGTCGTAGCCGGTCAGCTTCACCAGCCAGTCGGAAAGCTGGGCGATCATCTGATGGTAGCCTTCCGCCTGGTTGGCCGGGCAGAACGGGTGCAGTTCGGCGAACTCGGGCCAGGTGATCGGGATCATTTCCGCCGCGGCGTTCAGCTTCATGGTGCAGGAGCCGAGCGGGATCATCGCCTGGTTGAGCGCCAGATCTTTACGCTCGAGCGAGTGCATATAGCGCATCATCTCGGTTTCGCTGTGGTAGCGGTTGAACACCGGATGAGTGAGGATTTCGTCGTCGCGCAGCATAGCCGCCGGAATAGACAGGCTGTCGCCCGCAACGTCCTGGTCCAGGCTGTCGATGTCCAGCCCGTGGCCGTCGCCCAGCAGCACGTCGAACAGCGCCTGCACGTCTTCACGGGTGGTGGCTTCATCCAGTGTAATGCCAACCGCGTTCAGAATGTCGCTGCGCAGGTTGATTTCGTGCGCTTCGGCGCGCGCCAGCACGGCGGCCTTATCGGCAACTTCTACGCACAGCGTGTCGAACCAGTGCTTGTGGCGCAGCGCCAGGCCTTTTTTCTGCAGGCCAGCGGCAAGAATGTCGGTCAGGCGGTGGATGCGGCCAGCAATGCGTTTCAGGCCAGCCGGGCCGTGGAAGACCGCATACAGGCTGGCAATGTTCGCCAGCAGCACCTGTGAAGTACAGATGTTGGAGTTCGCCTTCTCGCGGCGGATATGCTGCTCGCGGGTCTGCATCGCCATGCGCAGCGCGGTGCGGCCTGCGGCATCGCGGGAAACGCCGATAATACGGCCGGGCATGGAGCGTTTAAATTCATCGCGGGCGGCGAAGAAGGCCGCGTGCGGGCCACCGTAGCCCATCGGCACGCCGAAGCGCTGGGCGGAACCAAACACAATGTCGGCGCCCTGCTTGCCCGGCGCGGTCAGCAGCACCAGCGACATAAAGTCGGCGGCAACGCTCACCACGATTTTGCGCTGTTTGAGTTCCTGAATCAGCGCGCTGTAGTCGTGGACTTCGCCGGTGGTGCCGACCTGTTGCAGGAGCACGCCGAACACGTCCTGATGGTCCAGCACCTTGTCCGCGTCATCAACAATCACGTCGAAGCCGAAGGTTTCCGCACGGGTGCGCACCACGTCCAGCGTCTGCGGGTGAATGTCCGCCGCCACGAAGAAGCGGTTGGCGTTTTTCAGTTTGCTGACGCGTTTCGCCATCGCCATTGCTTCGGCGGCGGCGGTGGCTTCGTCCAGCAGGGATGCGGAGGCGATGTCCAGACCGGTCAGGTCAAGCGTCACCTGCTGGAAGTTCAGCAGCGCTTCAAGACGGCCCTGGGATACTTCCGGCTGGTAAGGCGTGTACGCGGTGTACCAGCCTGGGTTTTCGAGCATGTTTCGCAGGATCACCGGCGGCGTTTGTACCGCGGTGTAGCCCATCCCAATGTAGGTTTTGAAGCGTTTGTTGCGACCGGCAATGGCCTTCAGCTCGGCAAGAGCGGCGAATTCAGTGGCCGCCTCGCCCACCTGCGGCGGCTGCGCGAGCTGGATGTCTGCCGGTACAATCGTGGAAATCAGTTCGTTTAACGAACGCGCGCCGACGGTTTCCAGCATTTCGTGCTGCTGCCCGGCGGACGGGCCGATGTGGCGGTCAATAAACGCTTCGTGGTTTTCAAGGCTACGTAAGGACTGGGTCATGAGCGGGGATCCTGAAACATGCGGAACTTTAGCGGTGGATGGCGCTTCGCTTATCCACCCGACAAAACATGGCCTGGGCGAGCAGGCATTGGCCCCTCGCCCGTTGGGTCATTACTCGTTTTCTAACAGGGCTTCGTACGCGGCCGCGTCCAGCAGGCTGTCCAGTTCGGATTCGTCGCTGGCTTTGATTTTGAAGATCCAGCCGCCGGCGTACGGCTCGCTGTTGACCAGCTCCGGGTTGCCTTCCAGCTCGTTATTAACGGCGATGATTTCACCGCTGATTGGCGCATAGATGTCGGAGGCGGCCTTTACGGATTCCGCTACGGCGCAGTCGTCGCCGGTGCTTACCGTGGAGCCGACTTCCGGCAGGTCGACAAAGACCATGTCGCCCAGCAGCTCCTGCGCGTGCTCGGTGATGCCCACGGTGTAGGAGCCGTCGGCTTCTTTACGCAGCCATTCGTGTTCTTTGCTGTATTTCAGTTCATTTGGCACATTGCTCATTATTATTACCCTCAATCAAAATTTACTGGGCGACGGGTTTGCCGGCGCGAACAAAAATAGGTTTAGTCACTTTTACCGGCATTTCACGGTTGCGGATCTGCACGATGGCGGTGTCGCCAATGCCAGCCGGAACGCGCGCCAGAGCAATGCTGTAGCCAAGCGTTGGCGAGAAAGTGCCGCTGGTGATCTTACCTTCACAGGCGTTGCCGGATTCGTCGGTAAAACGAACGGGCAGCTCATTACGTAATACGCCTTTCTCGGTCATGATCAAGCCAACCAGTTTTTCGGTGCCTTTTGCACGCTGCGCTTCGAGGGCTTCACGACCGATGAAGTCGCGGTCCGCTGGCTCCCAGGCAATCGTCCAGCCCATGTTGGCCGCCAGCGGTGAAACGCCTTCGTCCATTTCCTGGCCGTAAAGGTTCATGCCCGCTTCCAGACGCAGCGTGTCGCGCGCGCCCAGGCCACAAGGCTTAACGCCCACCTCAACGAGATGCGCCCAGAACTCTGCGGCCTTCTCGTTTGGCATGGCAATCTCAAAACCCGCTTCGCCGGTGTAGCCGGTGGTCGCGATGAATAAATCACCCGCCTGCACGCCGAAGAACGGCTTCATGCCCGCAACGGCGTCACGCTGTTCGTCGGTGAATAGCTTCGCCGCTTTGGCCTGGGCTGTTGGCCCTTGCACGGCAATCAGCGAAAGGTCGTCGCGTACCGTGACCTCAACCGCGAACGGCTCGGCGTGCTGGTTGATCCACTCAAGGTCTTTTTCGCGAGTCGCGGAGTTAACCACCAGGCGGAAATAGTCTTCGCTGAGGAAATAGATAATCAGGTCGTCGATGACGCCGCCGGAGGCGTTGAGCATGCCGGTATAGAGAGCCTTGCCAGGCTGGGTCAGTTTGGCAACGTCGTTGGCGACCAGGTAGCGCAGGAATTCGCGGGTGCGGCTGCCGTGTAAATCGACAATCGTCATGTGGGAAACATCGAACATGCCCGCGTCGGTGCGTACCGCGTGATGTTCGTCAATCTGCGAGCCGTAATGCAGCGGCATCATCCAGCCGTGGAAGTCCACCATGCGCGCGCCGCAGAGATTGTGCTGTTCAAACAAAGGGGTCTGTTGAGCCATCTTGTCCTCTTTAACCTTCAGGTTACAGCGCGGTTTTACACGCCGTTTTCCGTCAGACGAAACCCGGCATCGCCACCGTTTCTGATAGCGACGCAAACGTTACCTTTGGTTTGAACTTACCACTGAAATGCCGCGTAAACCATAAGGGGAAACCGGTCATTCCATTAGCTTATGACCAAAACAGACCAAGGGGCACGCAGAGTATTCGACTGCAAAAATGCGAAGCGGTACGCATAATTCGGAAGTGTTAAGCGCAGAATTTAGAGTTAGCTAACATTTACGACCATTTCAGAAACAAATTCACTACATCAATAAAAACATGACATTAATAAAAGTAATCCGAAATTTGGCGTGAGATTAGAATATTTCAAATGAGGAGCGGGGTTCCCTTCCCGAGTATCGGAAAGGGAAATGTGACGGGGTTATCATTTCAATACTCTGAATAATTCATGTTGCAGGTAGGTGGTAAGCGAGTGCAGCCAACACCCCTGCAACTTGAAGTATGACGAGTATTTAGCGTAGCCAGGACGGCAGATCTTGTAGCCCCATCGCCTGGCGAACCAGCTGCGGTTTTACACCCGGCAGCGTGTCCGCGAGCTTCAGGCCCACGTCGCGCAACAGTTTTTTAGCCGGATTGCTGCCAGCGAACAGATCGCGGAAGCCCTGCATGCTTGCCAGCATGACCGCCGCGCTGTGCTTGCGGCTGCGTTCATAGCGGCGCAGATACAGGTACTGGCCAATATCTTTGCCCTGACGATGCAGGCGACGGACTTCATCGATAAGTTCGGCGGCATCCATAAAGCCAAGGTTGACGCCCTGCCCGGCCAGCGGGTGAATGGTATGCGCCGCGTCGCCCACCAGCGCCATGCGATGGGCCGCAAAGCTGCGCGCGTAGCGCCCGGTCAGCGGAAAGACCTGTCGTTCGCTTGCCACGCTGCACAGGCCCAGACGCATATCAAAGGCCACCGAAAGCGCCTGGTTAAACGCATCGTCCGTGGCGTTGCGCATGCGTTCCGCTTCCTGCGGCGGCAGCGACCAGACAATCGAACACAGGTGCGGGTCGGCAAGCGGCAGGAAGGCCAGAATACCCTCGCCGTGGAAAGCCTGACGGGCAATCGCGTCGTGCGCCTGTTCGGTGCGGATAGTGGCGACCAGCGCGTGGTGACGATAGTCCCAGAAGGTGAGCGGAATATCGGCCTGCTTGCGCAGCCACGAGTTTGCGCCATCGGCCCCGACGACCAGCCGCGCGGTCAGCATCGCACCGTCTTTCAGGGTGATAAACGCTTCGTTTTCGCCCCACGCCACCTGCTGTAATTCAGCCGGAGCCATAAGCGTAATGTCCGGGCACTGTTCCGCCCGCTGCCACAGCGCATGGTGAATCACCGAATTTTCGATAATGTGCCCGAGGTGGCTGAAGCCGTAGGTTTTGTCGTCAAACGCGATGCGCCCGAAGCTGTCTTTTTCCCATACTTCCATGCCGTGATAGGCGCTGGCACGCCGGGCAACGATGTTCTGCCAGACGCCAAGGTGAGCCAGCAGCTTTTCACTGGCAGCGTTTATGGCCGAAACGCGCAGTGCCGGGGGCGCATCCTGAGCCTGCGGCTGGGGGAGATGGCTCTCCAGCACCGCTACGCGCAGACCGCTACCCTGCAGGCCACAGGCAACCGCCAGACCGACCATGCCACCACCAACAATCGCCACATCAACGCTTTGCAAATTGACTCTCCTTTAGCGCGCAACCCAACCGAGGGTGCGCTGTGCCAGCACGTCGCGTGCCGGAGTAAAATGTTCCATCGCCATCAGGCCAAGATTGCGCCCAACGACCAGCGGTGCCCAGCGGTTAGCAAAGAGCTGCACCAGACCGTCCGTGACGCCGATGGTCGCGGCTTTGTCCGCCGCCCGACGCTGTTGATATTCTGCCAGTACCGGATAGCTGCCCGGATCCTGTTCGGCCCGGTGCGCCGCCGCCAGCGATTCCGCAAGCGACATAACGTCGCGCAGCCCGAGGTTAAAGCCCTGGCCGGCAATCGGGTGCAGGGTCTGCGCCGCATTGCCGACCAGCGCCACGCGGTGCGAAATGAACTGCGAGGCGGTTGTCAGCGCTAACGGATAAATATTGCGCTTGCCCGCGTGGGTGATACGCCCAAGACGCCAGCCGAAGGCACGCTGCAGCTCGTTGCTGAACCGCTCGTCGCTCCAGCCTTCCACCTCTGCTTGCGCATCCTGCGGATGGCACCAGACCAGCGAGCAGCGCCCGTCGGACATCGGCAGCATCGCCAGCGGGCCGTGCTGGGTGAAGCGTTCGAACGCCCGACCGTTGTGCGGCAGCGCCGTGGTGACGTTGGCGATAACGGCTATTTGCTGATAATCCTCTTTTTGCCAGACGATCCCGCACTGCGCGGCCAGGCGCGAACGAGAGCCGTCTGCCGCGACCAGCAGCCTGCCGTCCAGAATCGTGCCGCTGTCAAGAGTGACGCTTACGCCCTCGGCCGAACGGGTAAACGAGGCTACGCGCTCGGGGCAATGCAGCGTCACGCCGGGCGCTTTACGCAGGAGGGCAAACAGGCGCTGCCCGACATCATGCAGCTCTACGACCTGCCCTAACGCGCCGATTTGATAGTCTTCCGCCTCGAGCGTCACGAATCCGGCATGGCCGCGATCGCTGACGTGAACGGAAGTAATCGCCGTCGCGCAGGATGATATCGCAGGCCAGACGCCGATATGGGTGAGCTGCTGGCAGGTGCCCTGCGCCAGTGCGATGGCGCGGGCGTCAAAGCCCGGATGCTGGGTGGAATCTGGCGCGGTCGCCTCGACCAGATGCACCGGCAGCTTGCCGCCGGTCATGTGTGAGATAGCCAGCGCAAGCGTTGCGCCGGTCATGCCGCCGCCGACGATGATCACGCTCATAGCTGACGCGCCGCCGCCATCAGGGCTTCGATTTCATCGGCGGATTTCACTACGCCTGCCGTCAGATTTTCGTTGCCGTCGGCGGTGATGAGGATGTCGTCTTCAATACGGATACCGATGCCGCGGTACTGCGCGGGCACGTCGGCATCCGGCGCGATATACAGGCCCGGCTCGACGGTGATAACCATGCCCGGCTCAAGCACGCGGGAACGGTCCTGCCCATAGGCACCGACGTCGTGAACGTCCAGCCCCAGCCAGTGGCTCAGGCCGTGCATAAAGAACGGACGGTGCGCGTTGTCGGCAATCAGCGGATCCACTTCGCCCTTCAGGATGCCAAGCTTCACAAGCTCGGTAACCATAATACGCACCACCTCGCCGGTGACTTCCTGCATCGAGGTGCCGGGGCGGTAAAGCTTGAGCGCGGTTTCTAAGGATTCAAGAACGATGTCATAAATAGCCCGCTGCGGCGCGGTAAACCTGCCGTTCACCGGGAAGGTGCGCGTTATATCGCCCGCGTAGCCTTTGTATTCGCACCCGGCGTCAATGAGCACCAGGTCGCCGTCGCGCATTGCGCTTTCGTTTTCCGTGTAATGCAGGATGCAGCCGTTTTCACCGCTGCCAACGATAGTGTTATAGGAAGGAAAGCGCGCGCCGTGGCGGCTAAACTCGTGCAGGATTTCGCCTTCAAGCTGGTATTCGAACATACCGGGGCGGCATTTTTCCATGGCGCGGGTATGGGCCAGCGCGGTGATTTCCCCGGCGCGGCGCATGACGGCGATTTCTTCTTCAGACTTGAACAGGCGCTGCTCGTGAACCCACGGACGCCAGTCGGTCAGCGTTGCAGGCGCGGATAAATTCTGACGCGAGCCGCGGCGCAGCTTATCTAATGCAGCAAAGACGATGCTGTCTGCATAATTATATTCGCCCTGGGCGTGGTAGACGACGTCCAGGCCGTTCAGCAGCTGGTGCAGCTGTTGTCCGATTTCGGAGAAGGCCAGGGCGCGGTCGACGCCCAGCTTTTCGGGTGCCGCTTCCTGACCAAGACGGCGGCCAAACCAGATCTCTGCGGTTTTGTCGCGCAGGCGGTTAAACAGCACGCTGTGGTTGTGGGTTTCGTCGCTTTTAATCAGCACCAGCACCGCTTCCGGCTCGTTGAAGCCGGTGAAGTACCAGAAATCGCTGTTCTGGCGGTACGGGTATTCGCTGTCCGCGCTGCGGGTAGCCTCGGGAGCCGCAAAAATTAGCGCGGCGCTGGCCGGGGCCATTTTCGCCAGTAGCGCCTGGCGGCGACGAAGAAATTCCTGCTGTGTCATCACACCTCCTGAAGCTTATTTTTCTTAGTGGAGCGTTGGCTTGCGCACTTCTGGCGCGGTTGGCTGCGGACGAGTAAAGGTGTCGTGGCACAGCAGTGCTGCAACGCGCACGTACTCGATAATCTCCTCCAGCGACATTTCCAGCTCTTCCTGATCTTCGTCTTCGTCATAGCCTAGCTGGGCAATGTTGCGCAGATCGTCGATGGCTTCGCCCGTTTCGCCGGTCACCTTATCAAGCTTAGGCTGGGTTACGCCGAGGCCAAGCAGGAAGTGGTTCACCCAGCCTGCCAGCGCGTCCGCACGGTCAAACACCGTGGTGTCGTCGCCGTCCGGCAGATAGAGCTGGAACAGGAAGCCGTCGTCTTCCAGCGCATCGCCCGTTGCGCCATGCATTTCGCGCAGGGAATCGGCGAGGTTCTGGCTGAAGGCCAGGCCTTCGTTTGTCAGGTCATGCAGCAGCGGCTGCCAGCTGGTGTCTTTGTTGCCACCGCATAGCATGCCGCTGATTAAGCCGTGCATTTCCGCAGGGGTCAGCCCCACGCCCTGTTGGTTCAAAAGTTGGCTTACGGCGTCGTAGCCTGGCATAGCGTTCTGTATAGACATGCATTCGTCATCGTTGGCAGGGATAGTTCATGTTATGCTACCACCAGGGACTCCGAGGCACCAGAAAAGGGCTTGTATCTTCATAACGGGGTAGCTATAGTGACGCCCCTTTCGTGGCCTGGAACAGGTTGCGACAGGCAGGCGAGTTAACAGCAGGAAGGTGGCATGTCTGCACAACCAGTCGATATCCAAATTTTCGGTCGTTCATTGCGCGTGAATTGTCCGCCTGAACAACAGGATGCGTTGAATCAGGCCGCGGTTGAGCTAGATCAGCGGTTGCAAGATTTAAAAGTTCGCACTAGAGTCACAAATACTGAGCAGTTAGTTTTCATCGCAGCGCTGAACATTTGCTACGAGTTAGCTCAGGAAAAATCGAAAACCCGTGATTACGCTGCCAACATGGAGCAGCGCATCAAAATGTTACAGCAGACCATTGAACAGGCGTTACTTGAGCAAGGTCGCATAACAGATAGACAGGGTCCAAATTTTGAATAACGCTTCGCAGTTGTCTATGGTAGAGTAACTGTGAAGTCCAAATTTCTCTGAGATGTTTGCAAGCGGGCCAGTCCCCTGAGCCGATATTTCATACCACAAGAATGTGGTGCTCCACCGTCGGTGAGCATGCTCGGTTCGTCCGAGAAGCCTTAAGACAGTGACGCTACATTCACCTTGAACCAAGGGTTCAAGGGTTACAGCCTGCGGCGGCATCTCGGAGATTCCCTCTTTCTACCTGGTCATCACGTATGACAGCCATTTCCCAAGCACTACCTTCTTCGGTTTCTACACTTCGCACTGAAATTCGTCAGACCATCCGGCAGCGTCGCCGAGCTCTTACCGATACACAACAACAAACCTTTGCCGAACAGGCCGCTTCACGCATGCTGGCGTATCCGCCGGTGGTGAAAGCCTCCACGGTTGCGGTATTTTTGTCGTTTGACGGCGAGCTGGATACGCGCCCGCTGATCCACGCTTTGTGGCAGGCCGGGAAGTCCGTTTACCTGCCGGTGCTTCACCCGTTTACCAGGGGCAGCCTGCTGTTTCTGCGCTACGACCGCGACAGCCATCTGGTGATGAATCGTCTGAAAATCTTTGAACCGAAGCTCGACGTGCGCAACGTTCTGCCGCTGGACGGGCTGGACGTACTGATTACGCCGCTGGTCGCCTTTGATGAACAGGGGCAGCGTCTGGGAATGGGCGGTGGGTTCTACGACAGGACATTACAGAACTGGCGACAGCATGGCCTGTGGCCGGTAGGCCTGGCCCACGATTGCCAGCGGGTGCCGACGTTACCAGCCGAAGAGTGGGATATTCCGCTGCCCGCGGTGGTGACGCCGTCAAAGATTTGGGAGTGGTAAAAACGGTGGATGGCGCGTTCGCTTATCCACCTTACACGTAAGTTGTTGTTGGTCGGGTAAGCTTAGCGCCCCCTGACATTCAGCCTGGTAGTAGGTCGGATAAGCGCAGCGCCATCCGACATTTCAAAATAGCTTAGTAAAGCAGACGCGCGCGGATAGTCCCCGGAATCGCCTTCATTGATTTCAGCGCCGCTTCGGCAACGTCTTCCTCAGCATCGATATCAATTACTACGTAGCCCATATGCGGCGTCGTTTGCAGGAACTGCGCGGCGATGTTGATCCCCTGCTCGGCAAAAATCTGGTTCAGCGCGGTCAGGATGCCCGGGCGGTTTTCGTGGATGTGCAGCAGACGGCTGGTGGTGCCGCCGTGCAGCGGCAGGGAAACTTCCGGGAAGTTTACCGCAGACAGCGTTGAGCCGTTGTCGGAGTACTTCGCCAGCTTGCCCGCCACTTCCAGGCCGATGTTTTCCTGCGCTTCCTGGGTAGAACCGCCGATGTGCGGCGTCAGGATCACGTTATCAAATTCGCACAGCGGGGAGGTGAACGGATCGCTGTTGGTCGCAGGCTCGGTTGGGAATACGTCGATTGCCGCCCCTGCCAGATGCTTACGTGCCAGCGCATCGCACAGCGCCGGGATATCAACCACCGTGCCGCGCGCGTCGTTGATCAGCAGCGAGCCGGGCTTCATCAGCGCCAGCTCGTTCGCGCCAATCATGTTTTTGGTAGAAGCGTTTTCCGGCACGTGCAGGCTGACCACGTCGCTCATATTGAGCAGGTCGGACAGGTGCTGAACCTGCGTCGCGTTGCCCAGCGGCAGCTTGTTTTCGATATCGTAGAAGTAAACGTGCATGCCCAGCGCTTCCGCAAGGATCCCTAGCTGAGTGCCAATGTGGCCGTAGCCGATAATACCGAGTTTTTTACCGCGCGCTTCATACGAGCCGACGGCCAGCTTGTTCCACACGCCGCGGTGCGCCTTGGCGTTCGCTTCCGGAATGCCGCGCAGCAGCAGAAGCAGCTGGCCGATAACCAGCTCCGCAACGGAACGGGTGTTGGAGAAAGGTGCGTTGAACACCGGCACGCCGCGTTTTGCCGCAGCGTCAAGGTCAACCTGGTTGGTGCCGATACAGAAGCAGCCGACGGCGACCAGTTTCTCCGCCGAAGCGAGGATATCTGCCGTCAGGTTGGTACGGGAACGCAAGCCGATGAAATGGGCATCACGAATGGCTTCTTTCAGCGCGTCGCTGTCCAGCGCGCCTTTGTGATACTCGATGTTGGTATAGCCTGCCGCGCGAAGGTTCTCGACCGCTTTCTGGTGTACGCCTTCCACCAGCAGGAATTTAATTTTGTCTTTCTCCAGTGATACTTTTGCCATTTCCCGACCCTGTTTATCTGTTCTGTGTATAAGTTACCCTTCTGTCAAAATATCAAAATTTACGCCTGGGGCAATATAAACGATTGCGCGCAAGCGGGGGCGGAAGGCGCGAAAAAACGGGGAGTCAGAACAAAATGCTGGCTGGGATTGAGAAGCAGGAATGAATCACAGGTGCTTTACAGGAATGTGACATATGTCACCAAAATTACCGTTAAAATAATTTGTCATTTTTTATACGGCTTTTTGGGGCGCACAAGACGCCCCGGTCAGATCATTTAACGATGGTTTTCACGCCGTCAGCGGTGCCGATCAGCGCGACGTCCGCGCCACGGTTGGCAAACAGGCCGACGGTTACCACGCCCGGCAGGCCGTTGATCGCATTTTCCAGCGCGATCGGGTCGATGATGCTCAGGCCATAAACGTCCAGGATAATGTTGCCGTTATCGGTCACGACGCCCTGACGGTATTCCGGACGGCCACCCAGCTTCACCAGTTCGCGAGCCACGCAGCTGCGCGCCATCGGAATCACTTCAACCGGCAGCGGGAAGTTACCGAGGATATCAACCTGCTTGGACGCATCCGCGATGCAGATAAACTTGTCCGCCACCGAGGCAATGATCTTTTCGCGAGTCAGCGCCGCGCCGCCGCCTTTGATCATCTGCATCTGCCAGTTGATCTCGTCCGCGCCGTCAACGTAGATGCCGAGGGAATCCACTTCATTGAGATCGAACACGGTGATGCCGAGGCTTTTCAGTTTGGCGGTGGAAGCGTCGGAGCTGGATACCGCGCCATCAATCTGGTGTTTGATGGTGCCCAGAGCATCAATAAAGTGTGCGGCGGTAGAGCCGGTGCCCACGCCAACAATGGTGCCCGGCTGCACGTACTGGAGTGCTGCCCATCCGACTGCTTTTTTCAGTTCATCCTGCGTCATGGTTAATTGCCTGTGCTGTGAAAACTGACGCGCATTATAGAGCAAGCCCACGGGGAAAGTCCCCGAGAATGGCCGAACTCATCCGATCTTTGTGGATTTGGTCTGGATTGGTCACAAATTTATGTCATAGTGCTGGCATAACGAAAACAGGAGTTAGCAACAACAATGAAACGCCCGGACTACAGAACGCTACAGGCGCTGGATGCAGTGATACGTGAACGAGGATTTGAGCGCGCGGCGCAGAAGCTGTGCATCACTCAGTCAGCGGTTTCACAGCGCATCAAGCAGCTGGAAAATATGTTCGGCCAGCCATTGTTGGTGCGCACCGTGCCACCGCGTCCTACCGAGCAGGGGCAGAAGCTGCTCGCCCTGCTGCGCCAGGTTGAGCTGCTTGAAGAGGAGTGGCTGGGCGACGAGCAAACCGGCTCCACCCCGCTGCTGCTGTCGCTGGCCGTCAACGCCGACAGTCTGGCAACCTGGCTGCTGCCCGCGCTGGCTCCCGTGCTGGCCGACTCCCCTATCCGCCTGAATTTGCAGGTCGAAGACGAAACCCGCACCCAGGAACGCCTACGTCGTGGCGAAGTGGTTGGCGCGGTTTCGATTCAACCGCAGCCGCTGCCGAGCTGCCTGGTCGATCGCCTGGGCGCGCTGGACTATCTGTTCGTCGGCTCGAAGGATTTTGCCGCACGCTACTTCCCGAACGGCGTGACGCGCTCGGCGCTGCTTAAAGCCCCAGCGGTCGCCTTTGACCATCTGGACGATATGCACCAGGCCTTCTTACAGCAGAATTTCGACCTGTCGCCGGGCAGCGTGCCGTGCCACATCGTTAACTCGTCGGAAGCCTTCGTACAGCTGGCGCGTCAGGGCACCACCTGCTGCATGATCCCGCACCTGCAAATTGAAAGAGAGCTGAACAGCGGCGAGCTTATTGACCTGACGCCGGGGCTGATGCAGCGCCGTATGCTGTACTGGCACCGGTTCGCGCCAGAAAGCCGCATGATGCGCAACGTCACGGACGCGCTGTTGGAGTATGGACACCGGGTCCTGCGCCAGGACGCCGAATAGCAAAAAGCCCGCTCATCGTAGCGGGCTTTTTTGTCGGATGGCGCTAACGCTTATCCGACCTACGGGTGACGCATTTGTCGGGCGGCTTTGTCGTACGACGCTAATGCTTATCCGACCTACGGATAACGCATTTGTAGGGTGGATAAGCGTAAGCGCCATCCACCAATTGCTAACTACTGCTGCGCCGGCTGGCTCTGATTGCGTTCCAGCTCGAACACCACGTCTACCTGATCGTCAAACTGGATGGTCTGCTGATCGTAGGTATCGTCGGCGGAAACCGGCGCTGCGGCATCGGCTTTCATCATCCGCACCATCGGCGCTGGCTGGTAGTTTGAAACGTGGTAGCGCACGCTGTAAACCGGCCCCAGCTTGCTGTTGAAGCCTTCGGCTAACAGCTTCGCCTGACGGCTTGCGTCGTCGATGGCAGCTTTACGCGCCTTGTCTTTGTACTCTTCCGGATGCGCAACGCCCAGCGACACGGAACGAATTTCGTTCAGGCCAGACTTCAGCGCGCCGTCGAGCAGCTCGTTCATTTTGTCGAGCTTGCGCAGCGTCACTTCAACCTGACGCACGGCGCGGTAGCCTTTCAGCTGGGTTTTGCCGTCTTTCAGGTACTCATATTCCGGCTGGGTACGCAGGTTGGCAGCGTTGATGTCTTTCTTCTCAACGCCGCTTTGCTGCAGGAAGGTCAGGTACTGTGCAACGCGGTCGTCAGCCTGTTTCTTAGCCGAGGCCGCGTCTTTAGCAGAGACGTTAACTTCGATGGCGAGCGTTGCGATATCAGGAACGGCGTCAACGCTTGCGGTACCGGACGTGACAACATGCGGACCATTAGGCAGTTCGTCTGCCAGCGCCGGAACCGAGCCAAATCCTACTAAAGCGGCTAATGCCAGGGTTTTAAACTTCACTGTAATTTCTCCATGCTATGTTCCACTGTCATCACGTTACGAAAACGCGGTCGTTTGGCAGCAAGCATAGCCTGGTTCAGCACGTTGTCTATCGGATTTAGGCTAATTAGCGCACCAGCGCCGCGATGTGCTGCACCCCGTCCCACGCCAGCTGCGAGGCGATAAACCACATCACCAGGCCGACCAGACCGTTGATAATGCGCTGTGCTTTCGCGGTACGTAAACGCGGGGCCAGCCAGGCGGCCAGGATCGCCAGCCCGTAGAACCACAGGATTGACGCGCTCACCGTGCCCAGCGCGAACCAGCGCTTCGGATCGTCGGCCAGCTGTCCGCCCAGGCTCCCCAGCACCACAAAGGTATCGAGGTAAACGTGCGGATTAAGCCAGGTGACGGCGAGCATGGTCGCGATGATTCTCCAGCGCCCCTGCTTCATCACCTCCGCCGACGCCAGCTCCACGCTGCTGCTCATCGCGGTGCGCAGCGCGCCCCAGCCGTACCACAGCAGAAACGCCACGCCGCCCCAGGTGACGATAGCCAGCAGCCACGGCGACTGCATCAGAATGGCGCTGCCGCCGAAAATTCCGCCGCAGATCAGCACCACGTCGCTCAGCGCGCACAGCGTGGCAATCATCAAATGGTACTGGCGGCGAATGCCCTGGTTCATCACAAACGCGTTTTGCGGGCCCAGCGGAAGGATCATGGCCGCACCCAGTGCAAGCCCTTGAAAATAGTAAGATAACACGATGATTCGCTCTTCTTTGTTAAGCAATTGAAGAGGAGTGTAAGACGGAAAAATTATTAGAGGAAATGGATAATTTTAATGGTTAATAAGTACGACTAATAAGAACAGGGCCAGCCGAAGCTGGCCTGCGGGGATTATTCCTGAGTCGCTTCTTTGACGCGTTTGAAATTCACGTCCATCTGCGGATAAGGAATGCTGATGCCGGCCGCATCGAACTCTTTCTTAACGCGTTCGAGCACGTCCCAGTAGACGTTTTGCAGGTCGCCGCTGTTGCTCCAGACGCGCACCACAAAGTTCACCGAAGACGCACCCAGCTCGTTCAAGCGCACCGTCATTTCACGATCTTTCAGGATGCGCTCATCGCTATTGATGATGTTGGTCAGGATCTCTTTAACCTGGTCGATGTCCGCGTCGTAGGCCACGCCGATGATAAATTCGTTACGGCGAACCGGCTCGCGGGAGAAGTTGATAATGTTGCCAGCGATGATTTTACCGTTTGGCACCACGACGATTTTGCCGTCTGCGGTACGCAGCGTGGTGGAGAAAATCTGCACGCTAAGCACGGTGCCTGCGATACCTCCAAGGTCAACATACTCACCCGCGCGGAACGGACGGAAGGTCACCAGCAGCACGCCTGCCGCAAGGTTGGACAGCGACCCCTGCAGCGCCAAACCGATAGCCAAACCGGCGGCACCCAGCACGGCGATAACCGATGCGGTCTGCACGCCCACGCGGCCCAGGGCAGCAATCAGCGTGAAGGCAATAATCCCATAACGCACCAGCGCGGACAGGAAGTCTGCGACCGTGGCGTCAATGTGACGCGCGCGCATCACGCGGTTAAGCGCGCCGGAAACCATTCGCGCGACGATCATCCCGACGATGATGATGGCGATGGCCGCCACAATATTAACCGCATAGCTCAGCAGCAACGCCTGGTTGCGCACCAGCCAGCCCCCGGCATTATTGATACTGTCTACTACGTTGAGATCTTCCATTCAACTTTCCTTATGCTTACCCAAAACGTGCCCGAACGGGCAAAAATGAACCATCCCAAAGAGAAGGGCCTGTTATTAAAGGGTAAACAAAAAAGCCCGCCTCCGCCAGGAAGCGGCGGTTTAAGCGCGCGGCAATAAAAAAGGCCGCTGGTTTCAGCGGCCAAGGGTGGTGATGGAATCGTTTAAATGGCGTGGGTAAAGGTGCGGGAAATCACGTCCTGCTGCTGCTCGCGGGTCAGCGCGTTAAACCGCACCGCGTAGCCGGAAACGCGAATGGTTAACGTCGGGTAATTCTCCGGGTGTTCGATGGCGTCGAGCAGCATTTCGCGGTTCATGACGTTGACGTTCAGGTGCTGCCCGCCTTCGGTCTGCACGTCGTGATGGAAATAGCCGTCAAGCAGGCCGACCAGGTTGAGCTGGCGAACCCCGTCGTTTTTGCCAAGCGCGGCGGGAACGATGGAGAAGGTGTAGGAGATCCCGTCTTTCGCATAGCTGAACGGCAGCTTGGCGACCGACGTCAGCGACGCTACCGCACCTTTGGTGTCCCGCCCGTGCATCGGGTTTGCGCCCGGCGCAAACGGCATTCCCGCACGTCGGCCGTCCGGCGTGTTGCCGGTTTTCTTCCCATACACCACGTTTGAGGTAATGGTAAGGATCGACTGGGTCGGCACCGCGTTGCGGTAGGTTGGCAGCGCCTGGATCTTCTTCATAAAGCGCTCAACCAGATCGCAGGCGATGGCGTCAACGCGGTCGTCGTTGTTGCCGTACTGCGGGTAATCGCCTTCGATAACAAAATCAACCGCGAGTCCGGTATGGTCCCGCACCGGTTTGACGCTGGCGTACTTGATGGCTGAAAGGGAATCCACCGCGACCGACAGCCCGGCGATGCCGCACGCCATCGTGCGATAGACATCGCGGTCATGCAGGGCCATCAGCGACGCTTCGTAGCTGTACTTGTCGTGCATGTAGTGGATAAGGTTCAGCGCCGTGATGTACTGCACAGCCAGCCAGTCCATAAAGTGGTCGAGGCTTTGCATCACCTCGTCGTAATCCAGCGTCTCGCCGAGCAGCATTGGCATTTTTGGCCCGACCTGAATCTTGAGCTTTTCGTCCATGCCGCCGTTGATGCAGTACAGCAGCGTTTTTGCCAGGTTTGCGCGCGCGCCGAAGAACTGCATTTGCTTGCCGATGACCATTGGGCTGACGCAGCAGGCGATGGCGTAGTCGTCGCTGTCGAAGTCGCAGCGCATCAGATCGTCGTTTTCATACTGCAACGACGAGGTTTCAATGGAGACTTTCGCCGCGTACACCTTGAAGGGCTTCGGCAGCTTTTCAGACCACAGGATGGTCAGGTTTGGCTCAGGCGCAGGCCCCATGGTGTAAAGCGTGTTGAGGTAGCGGAAGGCGTTTTTCGTCACCAGCGTGCGGCCGTCCAGCCCCATCCCGCCAATCACCTCCGTGGCCCAAATCGGGTCGCCGGAGAACAGCGAATCAAACTCCGGCGTGCGCAGGAAGCGCACCATGCGGATCTTCATAATGAAGTGGTCGATAAGCTCCTGCGCCTGCAACTCCGTTAAGCGCCCGGCTTTTATATCGCGTTCGATATAAATGTCGAGGAAGGTGGTGGTTCTGCCGAGGGACATTGCCCCGCCGTTCTGCGATTTGACGGCGGCCAGATAGGCGAAATAGAGCCACTGAATCGCCTCCTGCGCGTCGCGCGCCGGGCGAGAAATATCGAAGCCGTAATTCGCCGCCATTTTCTGGATTTGCAGCAGCGCGGTGCGGTGTTCCGCCAGCTCTTCCCGCAGGCGGATAACCGACTCAAGATCTTCGCCCTTCTCAAGCTTGCCCTGCAGGTCGGCAAACTGAAGCTCTCTTTCGCGCACCAAATAGCTGATGCCGTACAGCGCCACGCGGCGGTAGTCGCCGATGATACGCCCGCGCCCGTAGCCGTCCGGCAGGCCGGTCAGCACGCCCGATTTGCGGCAGCGCAGAATGTCCGGCGAGTAAACGTCGAACACGCCCTGGTTGTGGGTTTTGCGCAGCGCGGTGAACTGATATTCAAAGTCCGGATCCATCTCACGGCCGTAGGCCTCAAACGAGCTTTTGATCATGTTGATGCCGCCGTACGGATGCAGCGCGCGCTTGAGCGGTTTATCGGTTTGCAGGCCGACGATTTTTTCCTGCTCTTTAATGATGTAGCCCGGCCCGTGGGCGGTAATGGTCGTTGCCACGTTGGTGTCGAAGTCCACCGGCGCGTGGGTGGCGTTTTCAATACGGATGCCGTCCATCACCTTTTCCCACAGCGCGGTGGTGGCAGACGTCGCGTTCGCTAAAAACGTTTCGTCCCCTTCATAAGGCGTATAGTTTTGCTGGATAAAATCACGAACGTTTATTTGCCGCTTCCACTCGTCGCCCGCGAAATTCAGCCAGGCATCGGAATAATTTGCTTCGGCAATATCGATATCCACATTCATTACTTCATTCCTTTGTACAATATTAATCATACCCTTTAGGTTTCGAGTTGCAGTCAGGCGGCAAGGGAGCAAATCCCCAGAAGCTTACTAAAGTAAGTGACTGGGGTTTGTGCGTGCGGCCAGCAACCCTGCAACTTGAAAGATGACGGGTATATCAGGCGTATTCTGCAAGGCGGCTTTTTTTACCGACATGCAGGGCGTCAAGAGCGATCATCTTTTCTTCATTTGTCGGAATTACGGCGATGGCAACTGCCGAGTTTGCGCTGGAAATTATTCGCTCCCCGACGTGGTTCGCATGGTTATTTTTATCCCCATCCAAATACATCCCGAAGATGCGTAAACGTTGCGTCACCAGTTCGCGAATTAACGTTGAGTTTTCACCAATTCCGCCGGTAAATATCAGACCGTCAAATTGTTTTAAAGACGTGGCGTGGCCGCCAATCGTTTTCGCGATGCGATGCACAAAAGTATTTATCGCAAGCCGCGCGCGCGCGTCGCCGTTATGCCAGGCCTTTTCCAGAGTTCTTAAATCCGAAGACAAGCCCGATATACCCAACAGGCCGGACGCTTTATTCGCCACCTGTTCAAGGTCATCCAGCGACTGGCCGGTCTGCCGGGCAAGCCAGGCCATGGCACCGAAGTCCACGTCGCCGCAGCGCGTGCCCATAATCAGGCCTTCGAGCGGCGTCATGCCCATCGAGGTGTCAACGCTTGCGCCGTTTTGCACCGCGCAAATTGACGCTCCGTTACCTAAGTGAGCAATCACCAACCCCGAATCTTCTGGGTTCAGCGCCAGTAGTTCACAGGCGCGCTGCGCGACGTAGCGGTGCGACGTGCCGTGAAAACCGTAGCGCCGCACGCCGTATTCCTCGAAGTAACGGTACGGCAGGCCGTACAGATAGGCTTCTGGCCGTAGCGTTTGGTGGAAGCTAGTATCAAATACCGCCACCTGCGGCACGCCCGGGAAACGCAGCCTTGCAGACTCTACGCCGCTCAGGTTGGCATAGTTATGTAACGGTGCCAGCGGCGAAACCTGGCGAATTTTTTCAATGACGTCGTCGGTGATGAATACCGATTCTTTAAATAATGCGCCGCCGTGCGCGATACGGTGCCCAATAAACGCGACGCTGTTATTTAAACTGCGTTTACCAAGCTCGAGAGAAATGGCATCCAGCGCGTTTTCGTAATCCTGGCGAGCCAGTTTGACCGGCTCTCCATTATTCACGGTAATAAAAGCGTCGTCCGTATTAAGCCCTTCACAAATGCCGGATAAAAGCACGTCGCAGGTCGTCGCGTCCAAAACGCAAAACTTAACGGAAGACGAACCACAGTTAATCGTTAGTACTACTGGATATTCATTCATGTCACTCATCCTGAGACAGCGCGAATTATCAGAACAGTTTGTAGACGATATTAAGGATGGTCAGGAAACCAATCACGGTGACAAAAATATTGTCCGACCGGCCTTTATATTTCGCTAACGCAGGCACCTTGCGAATCGCATACATCGGTAACAGGCACAGCAGGGAGGCGATAATTGGCGCGCCCATCGCTTCAATTAAATCGAGAATATTCGGGTTCGCGTAGGCAACAATCCAGGTTGACCCCATGATAAAGACCATGCTCAGCAGATTGAGTTTGCCGATGGAAACGCGCGTCTTGTCGCCCTTGAAGCCGAACTTAAGAATCAGGCCGTTCAGCCCTTCCAGCGTGCCAAGGTAGTGGCCGAAGAAGGATTTAAAGATCGCGACCAGCGCAATGATGGACGCGCCGTATTCCAGAATCGTGGCAAAGGTCGATTTCGATCCGGCCATCGAGGAGAAATGGTTCGCCAGATATGACAGTACCGGAATGTTCTGCGCTTTGGCCTCCGCCATGTTCTGCGGCGATAGGGTAAACAGGCAGCTAAAGGCGAAGAACATCACCACGGCGACCATCAGCATGCTGGCGCGGGAGATGATTTTCGAACATTTGTCCGCGGTGTATTCCTTACCAAAGTCCTTCTCATACTCTTCGCGCTTCGAAACAACGAAGGAAGAAACAATCGGCGAGAAGTTAAACGAGAACACCATGATGGAGATGCCCAGCCAGACGGTAACCAGAATCCCGTCGTGCCCGGTAAACGCAATATCGCTAAGGTTGACCTGATCGAATACCGCCGAGTTCCAGTAAGGGATCAGCGACAGCGAAATCAGCACCAGGCAGGCGATAAACGGGAAGACCAGGTAGCTCATCACTTTGACCATCAGATCCTTGCCGAAGTAGATGACGAAGGCCATCAGCAGCAGCAGGAAGAGCGCCACGACGCCACGGTTAAGCGGCATCAGCTGGAGCTGGTTTTCCCAGAAGGTCATAAAGGTGTTGGTGATGGTCACGCCGTAAATCCACAGCAGCGGACAAATGGCGAAGAAGTACAGGAAGGTAATGACCACGCCGCCGGTTTTGCCGAAGTGCTCTTCTACCGTTTCGGTGATGTTCCCGGAAGGATTGCTGCCGGAAAGGCACAGGCGCGCAAGCGCGCGGTGGCAGTAAAAGGCAATCGGGAAGGCCAGAAATAGCATGATTAAAATGGGAATTAAGCCGCCGTAGCCTGCACGAATAGGGAAAAAGAGCACGCCCGCGCCGATGGCGGTGCCGAATAAACCGAGCGTCCACGTAGTGTCAGATTTTCGCCACGCGGCGGCCTCTTTTTGGCCGATAAGGGTTGTATCAATATTACTCATAATAGAGATCCTTATGTTGTGCGATTAAGCATCCACGGCGCCAGTAATTTGCGAAACGCGGGACAGGTCAATATTTCCACCGGAAATAATGCTTACCGTTTTACGCCCTTTAATATAATGGTCGAGCTTGCCGCTTAATAATGCAGCCGATGCCAGAGCGCCAGCGCCTTCGGTAATAACCTTATTGCGTTGAATAAGCGCGACCATGCTGTTTCTGATTTCTTCTTCGCTGACTAAAATAATATCGGTGACGAGCTTTTGACGATCTCATAGGTAATTCGACCAGGGCGAGATACGTCGCAGCCGTCGGCAAGCGTACCGCTCACGCGGTGGGACATAAGTTCGCCTTTGTAGAATGAAGCGGCCATGCCGTGAACATTTTCTGCCTGCACGCCAATAATATTAATCGTCGGGTTGATGGATTTAATAGCAAGCGCAATCCCGGCAATTAAGCCGCCGCCGCCGATAGGCACAATGACGTTATCGACGTCGTAGAGATCTTCGAGAATTTCCAGACCAATCGTACCCTGCCCGGCAATGACCTTTTCATCGTCATAAGGTGGGATGAATATGCGCCCTTCCATTTCGACGATTTCGCTGACCTTGGCGATGGTGTCGTTGAAATTATCCCCGTGCATTACCACCTGCGCGGAGTAGTCGGTGGTCGCGGCAACCTTTGACTTAGGCGCGCCGTTCGGCATGACGACCTTACCGTTGATGCCCAAAATCGCGCATGAAAGCGATACGCCCTGCGCATGGTTTCCGGCTGAACAGGCGACCACGCCCTTCTCTCTTTCTTCCTGCGTCAGCGAGCTGAGTTTGTTAAACGCGCCGCGAATTTTAAAGGAGCCGGTGCGCTGCATGTTTTCGAATTTTAAATAGATTTCGCCTTTGCAGCATTCACTTAAATAATTAGAGCGAGGCATGCCTGTTTTATAAATATACCCAGCAAGCCTTTTTTTCGCTTCCAGTACATCGTAAATGGTGACAGGGAGTTCATAATCGATATGCATGTTGACCTCTACTAACAAAACGATAAGCAATACGGGAGAAAGTAATTTAAAGACAAATTACCCTCTTGATTTATTTATTCGGACTGCGAGACTTTAGCTAAGCAACTTCCGTTAATTTATTAAATTTAAACTGGCTGCGTACAGAATGTTTTTTGGCTAATTCCACCAGCGTGGATGCGGATTTTTTTATACGATAATTTTTAGACCACACGGCGGCGTAGCGTGCTACGGGGAGTTTATCTTCCACCGGCACCTTAATAAATTGGTTGGAGCCAAAAGGTGCAATCATGTCGCAAGGAATAACGGTTAAGAAACCGGCGTTAAGTACTAAATTATAAATCGTGACTACCGAGTCGGTTTTAACAATACTTTCGCTGGTAATATCGTTTTTTTCGAGGATGGTAAGCAGTTCGCTGTAATAGCCCATTTCCGTTTGCGGCAGAACCCACTGCTCGTTGCTCAGCGAGCGCAGGGTCGACGTGCCGTTGCACGTTCGCGTTCGGCTTCCCACCAGAATAAACTCAGACTCAAACAGCGGCTCGATGTGCAAATCCTGTAGCAGCATTTCATCGCTCAGCGTGCCGATGGCAAAATCCAACCGCCCGTCGCGAATAGCGGGAAGGAACGAAGCAAGCTGCGCTTCAAACATCGACACCTGGGCCTGCGGGTAAAGCTCTTTGAACTCCTTCATCATGCCCGGCAAGAACGTAAAGCCGATTAGCGATGGAAACCCAAAGGAGACGTCTACGACCCCGCTGCCAATCAGGCTGTGCATTTCGCTGCACATATTGCGCATCTCGCGGGTGATGGACTCGGCGTAGGTTAGTAGCACCTTTCCGGCTTCGGTCAGCTTAACGCCGGTATTTTTACGGATGATAAGCTCAAGGCCAAAATAGGTTTCCATGTCGCTGATAATTTTGCTCACCGCAGGCTGGGTAAGACCTAACTGTTTCGCCGCAGACCCAAACGACCCGCTGCGCACAACTTCCTGAAAGGTAACCAGATGCTGTGTTTTAGGTAGGGTGTTATTTTCCATAAAGCTCTGCGCCTAATTAACTTTCCGTGCCGAGGATCATAACGAATTGCACCTGTCATGTTATGTGCTGTGACGCACATTTACCCCATGAATATTTGCGTAACAAGTAAACAAACCAAATAAACCCATTAAAAAACAAAATGATAGATATTTTCTAAGTGGCTTTTATATGATTAAGGTCAACCTTAAGACAGGTAATAAAATAAAGTTATGGTGATAATTAATTTATATCGAAATGACTAAATCGTTCACTATTAACGCAATTAAAGGTGACGAAAACGATTACCCGCAGTTAACCTAAATTAAATCTAAATAGAGTGAAATTATTCTAAAATATTTTTACTACATTATTTTTAAATAATAAAAAAAGCCCGCAATAAGCGGGCTTGATTCAGATCGAAAACTTTCTAAATTACAGAACGTCTACCGCGTTCAGTTCTTTGAAAGCCTGCTCCAGACGAGTGATCATAGAGGTCTGTGCAGCGCGCAGCCATACGCGTGGATCGTAGTATTTCTTGTTCGGCTGGTCAGCGCCTTTAGGGTTGCCCAGCTGGCCCTGCAGGTAAGCTTCGTTTTCTTTGTAGTAGTTCAGGATACCTTCCCATGTTGCCCACTGGGTATCGGTATCGATGTTCATTTTGATAACGCCGTAGCTCACGGAATCTTTGATTTCCTGAGCAGAAGAACCGGAACCGCCGTGGAAGACGAAGTTCAGGCTGTTGTGCGGCAGGTTGTGTTTCTTAGAAACGTAATCCTGAGAATCGCGCAGGATAGTTGGGGTCAGAACCACGTTACCTGGCTTGTAAACGCCGTGTACGTTACCGAAGGAAGCAGCGATGGTGAAACGTGGGCTGATTGCGTTCAGTTTGGTGTACGCGTAGTCAACGTCTTCTGGCTGAGTGTACAGAGCGGATGCGTCCATATGGCTGTTGTCTACGCCATCTTCTTCGCCGCCGGTGCAACCCAGTTCGATTTCCAGAGTCATGCCGATTTTAGACATGCGAGCCAGGTACTTGGAGCTGATCTCGATGTTTTCTTCCAGAGACTCTTCAGACAGGTCGATCATGTGAGAAGAGAACAGTGGTTTACCGGTAGCTGCGAAGTGTTTTTCACCCGCGTCCAGCAGACCGTCGATCCATGGCAGCAGTTTCTTAGCGCAGTGGTCGGTATGCAGGATTACTGGAACACCGTAGTGCTCAGCCATCTGGTGAACGTGATGCGCGCCAGAGATAGCACCCAGGATTGCAGCGCCCTGAGGAACGTCGGTTTTCACGCCTTTACCCGCGATGAAGGCAGCGCCACCGTTAGAGAACTGAACGATAACTGGAGCTTTAACTTTCGCTGCGGTTTCCAGTACGGCGTTGATGGAGTCGGTACCGACGCAGTTAACTGCTGGCAGTGCGAAGTTGTTTTCTTTTGCTACCTGGAAAACTTTCTGTACGTCATCACCAGTGATTACGCCTGGTTTTACGAAATCAAAAATTTTAGACATGTTACGTTGTCCTGTATCGTTGGCCGTTAGAAAAAACTGTGCCGCCCGCGCCTGCAGGCGACCAAAAAACAACGGGCAGGAAACCCTGCCCGTAATCAATTACTTCTTAGCGCGCTCTTCGAGCATCGCTACTGCTGGCAGCACTTTGCCTTCCACGAATTCGAGGAATGCGCCACCGCCGGTGGAGATGTAGGAAATTTTGTCTGCGATACCGAACAGGTCGATTGCGGCCAGGGTGTCGCCGCCGCCTGCGATAGAGAACGCTTCGCTGTCTGCGATAGCGTTAGCAACGATTTCGGTACCTTTGCGGAAGTTCGGGAATTCGAACACGCCAACCGGGCCGTTCCACAGAATGGTTTTCGCGTTTTTCAGGATTTCAGCCAGCTGCTGTGCAGAAGCGTCACCGATATCCAGAATCTGCTCGCCGTCTTTCACGTCGTTGACAGATTTCAGGGTAGCCGTTGCGGACTCGGAGAACTCGGTCGCTACGCGCACGTCAGTTGGAACTGGGATATCACAGGTAGTCAGCAGGCGTTTAGCTTCGTCAACCAGGTCCGCTTCGTACAGGGATTTACCCACGTTGTGGCCTTGAGCGGCAACGAAGGTGTTCGCGATACCACCGCCAACGATCAGCTGGTCAGCAATTTTGGACAGAGAGTCCAGCACGGTCAGTTTGGTAGAAACTTTAGAACCGCCAACGATAGCAACCATTGGGCGAGCAGGTTCTTTCAGGGCTTTGCCCAGCGCGTCCAGCTCTTCAGCCAGCAGCGGGCCTGCACAGGCGATTTCAGCAAATTTGCCAACGCCGTGAGTAGAAGCCTGCGCGCGGTGCGCGGTGCCGAAAGCATCCATTACGAATACGTCGCACAGTGCAGCATATTTTTTAGACAGTGTTTCGTCGTCTTTCTTTTCGCCTTTGTTGAAGCGAACGTTTTCCAGAACAACCAGCTCGCCGGCAGCAACTTCAACGCCGTCGAGGTAATCTTTAGCCAGACGAACCGGAGCAGACAACTTGTCTTTCAGGTAGTTAACAACCGGCAGCAGAGAGAATTCTTCGTTGTACTCGCCTTCGGTCGGGCGACCCAGGTGAGAGGTAACCATCACTTTCGCGCCTTGTTTCAGGGCCAGTTCGATGGTTGGCAGAGATGCACGGATACGTGCGTCAGATGTCACTTTCCCTTCTTTAACTGGTACGTTCAAATCTGCACGGATCAGAACGCGCTTACCAGCCAGATCCAGATCGGTCATCTTAATTACAGACATGGTGAATCCTCTCGTTGATTCTTAAAGTTTTGCAGGCGCACTACGCGCCCTACCTGAAACCACTTGCAGCCATGACTAACGTCGTGTCGAGCATTCGGTTAGCAAAGCCCCATTCGTTATCACACCAGACTAGAGTTTTAATCAGATGTTGCCCACTGACCCGCGTTTGCGTGCCGTCAACAATGGCACTGTGCGGATCGTGGTTAAAATCAGTCGAGACCAACGGTATTTCCGTATAGTCAACTATACCATGAAATGAATCTTGTGCCGCTTTTTGCAGCAACTGATTGACTTCATTAGGTTTTACCGCATTTCGTACCGTCACGCTTAAATCGATGGCGGTGACGTTGATCGTGGGTACGCGCACGGCAATAGCCTCAAAACGATCGTTGAATTGCGGGAAAATACGCGTAATGCCGGCGGCGAGTCGCGTATCGACCGGAATGATCGATTGGCTGGCTGCGCGCGTGCGGCGCAGATCAGGGTGATACGCGTCAATAACCTGTTGATCGTGCATGGCGGAGTGGATGGTTGTTACCGTGCCCCACTCAATGCCGAAGGCATCATCAAGCAATTTGATAATTGGAATTATACAATTCGTGGTACAGGAGGCGTTGGAAACGATGCGGTGCTCGGCAACCACCTCTTCATGATTGACGCCGTAAACCACGGTTGCGTCGAGATCGTTGCCGCCAGGATGGGAGAAGAGAACTTTTTTCGCGCCGGCAGCCAGGTGGGCTTCGCCGTCTGCGCGAGAACCGAATACGCCGGTACAATCCAGCACTACGTCTACGCCCAGCTCGCGCCACGGGAGCGCGGCAATCGTGGGTTCATGCAGCAAACGGATAGTGTCGTCGCCGACCCAAAGCTGGTCGCGTTCCTGACGCACGTCCCACGCGAATCGCCCGTGGCTGGTGTCGTATTTCAACAGATGCGCCATGCCCGCAGCATCAGCCAGTTCATTGATTGCTACGACGGTGATTTCCGCACGGCGACCGGATTCGTACAAAGCACGTACCACGTTGCGCCCAATGCGACCGAAGCCATTAATTGCGATGCGTACGGTCATATCTCTCCTGCCAGAATCCCTTAACGTTGTGGCTGACAGAGTAATGCAGCCACCGCTTCAGGGGAATCCTCGCACTCACGAAACTGCAATTGATTGCTTGATTGTCGAATATTTCATCGACTGAAACGCTTCAGCTATGGTAAGCGAAACGCGGAATAAAGGGAACGTTGGCCCGGGACAGGCAACCGATCTTCTGACATAGGTCACATTTTTGATGGAATAACTGCAACGCTTTTACGGGTGAGGTTGAATAATAAACAAAAAAAACGGGCCGCTAAAGCGACCCGTTTCTAAGGGGGGAATTACAGTACTGCTTTCGCCTGTTTCACCACATTTTCAACGGTGAAGCCAAACTCCTCGAACAGCTGCTCGGCTGGTGCTGACTCACCGAAGGTGGTCATGCCCACAACCGCGCCGTTCAGGCCAACGTATTTGTACCAGTAGTCAGCGATGCTGGCTTCGATAGCAACACGAGCGGCAACGGCTTTCGGCAGAACCGCTTCACGGTAGGCCGCGTCCTGCTTGTCGAAGGCGTCGGTAGACGGCATGGAAACCACGCGCGCTTTGATACCTTCAGCAGACAGCCGGTCCCATGCTGCAACGGCCAATTCAACTTCAGAGCCGGTCGCGATCAGGATTAGCTCAGGCTGACCCGCACAGTCTTTTAGGATGTATGCGCCGCGAGCGATATCCGCCAGCTGCTGCTCGGAACGATCCTGCTGCGCCAGGTTCTGACGGGAGAAGATCAGCGCCGTTGGGCCGTCGTGACGTTCTACCGCGTATTTCCACGCAACCGCAGATTCAACCTGGTCACATGGGCGCCAGGTGCTCATGTTTGGCGTAACGCGCAGGGCAGCAAGCTGCTCTACCGGCTGGTGAGTTGGGCCATCTTCGCCCAGACCGATGGAATCGTGGGTGTAGACCATCACCTGACGCTGCTTCATGAGCGCCGCCATACGCACCGCGTTACGGGCATATTCCACGAACATCAGGAAGGTAGAGGTGTACGGCAGGAAACCGCCGTGCAGCGCGATACCGTTGGCAATCGCCGTCATACCGAATTCACGCACGCCGTAATGGATGTAGTTACCGGCTTTGTCTTCGTTGATAGCTTTAGAACCAGACCAGATGGTCAGGTTGCTTGGTGCCAGGTCGGCAGAGCCGCCGAGGAATTCTGGCAGCCAGTGACCGAAGGCTTCGATTGCATTTTGGGAAGCTTTGCGGCTTGCGATTTTCGCAGGGTTTGCCTGCAGATTAGCGATAAATTCCTGCGCTTTCGCAGCGAATTCAGTCGGCATTTCGCCCTTCATACGACGGGTAAATTCTGCCGCTTCCTGCGGGAAGGCTTTCGCGTAGGCTGCGAACTTCTCGTTCCAGGTCGCTTCTTTCGCCTGGCCTGCTTCGCGCGCATCCCACTGAGCGTAGATATCCTGTGGAATTTCGAACGGAGCGTGTTTCCAGCCCAGCTGTTCGCGGGTCAGTGCGATTTCTGCGTCGCCCAGAGGAGCGCCGTGGGAATCGTGGGTGCCCGCTTTGTTTGGCGAACCGAAACCGATGATGGTTTTGCACATCAGCAGAGAAGGCTTGTCGGAAACCGCCTTCGCCTCTTCAACAGCGCGTTTGATAGCGTCCGCATCGTGACCGTCAACGCCGCGCACAACGTGCCAGCCGTAGGCTTCGAAACGCTTAGCGGTATCGTCGGTGAACCAGCCTTCAACGTGGCCGTCGATGGAGATGCCGTTGTCATCGTAGAACGCAACCAGTTTACCCAGTTTCAGGGTACCGGCCAGCGAGCAGACTTCGTGAGAGATGCCTTCCATCATGCAGCCATCACCCATAAACACGTAGGTGAAGTGGTCAACAATGTCGTGTCCAGGACGGTTGAACTGCGCCGCCATGGTACGTTCAGCAATCGCCATACCTACCGCGTTCGCCACGCCCTGACCCAGCGGGCCGGTAGTGGTTTCAACACCCGCGGTGTAACCCACTTCCGGGTGACCAGGGGTTTTGGAATGTAGCTGACGGAAGTTCTTCAGCTCTTCGATCGGCAGGTCATAACCTGTGAGGTGCAGCAGGCTGTAAATCAGCATAGAGCCGTGGCCGTTAGACAGCACGAAGCGGTCACGGTCAGCCCAGGCTGGGTTCTGCGGGTTATGGTTCAGGAAATCACGCCACAGGACTTCGGCAATATCAGCCATGCCCATAGGGGCACCCGGATGACCGGATTTGGCTTTTTGAACTGCGTCCATGCTGAGCGCACGAATAGCATTGGCAAGCTCTTTACGAGAGGACATTTTCACTCCAGATCGGATGGTTGAAGGTCACGCCTTGTTTTACGACTTGACTACTAAGCGTTATGGGCTACGCCCGAAAAAGTGCCCACAATGTACCGCAAGCCGTGGGTCATGTACATGGAGCATCCTTTTGTCCCGGTAAGAAATCTCTGGATCACGCTCGCATGTTGCGCAAGTAGCTGCGCGCGCTTCGTTATCTTCTTTATACTGAGCATTATTCAGCGCCAACGTGGGCGCTGAGCTTGCCCTTGGGCTGTTGAAACTAATAAAGGAAGACTGGCCATGAAGATGCGCCCTATTTTACTAAGCCTGACGCTCGCCACGCTGCTGAGCGGCTGCCAAAACATGGATTCCAACGGTTTGCTAACCTCCGGCGCGGAAGCCTTTCAGGCCTACACGCTAAGCGATGCGCAGGTTAAAGAGCTGAGCGACAAGTCCTGTGCGGAGCTGGACAGCAAAGCGACTATTGCCCCGGCAACCAGCGACTACGCGAAACGCCTGACCAAAATCGCCAGCGCGCTGGGCGACAACATCAACGGCATGCCGGTGAACTATAAGGTTTACGTCACCAAAGACGTCAACGCCTTCGCCATGGCTAACGGCTGTATCCGCGTCTACAGCGGCCTGATGGACCTGATGAACGACAACGAAGTAGAAGCGGTTATCGGCCACGAAATGGGCCACGTCGCGCTCGGCCACGTGAAGAAAGGCATGCAGGTTGCGCTGGGCACAAACGCCGCGCGAGTCGCCGCCGCTTCAGCCGGTGGCATGATTGGCAGCCTGTCGCAGTCGCAGCTTGGGGATTTGGGTGAAAAACTAGTGAACGCGCAGTTCTCGCAGCGTCAGGAATCAGAAGCCGACGACTATTCCTACGATCTGTTGCGCAAACGCGGGATTAACCCGATTGGTCTGGCAACCAGCTTTGAGAAGCTTGCCAAGCTGGACGAAGGGCGTCAAAGCTCAATGCTTGACGATCACCCTGCTTCCGCCGAACGCGCGCAGCATATCCGCGATCGCATGGCGGCAGATGGTTTGAAGTAACTAAGAGGTAAGTCGGGTAGGCGGAGCGCCACCCGACGTAACGGGTGGATAGCGCGTTTGCGTATCCACCCAGCAAACCTGGCGGTAAATTACTCGCCTTTCTTCGCCGCCTGGATATACAGCATTTCCAGCGCCAAAGTCGCACCTGCCAACGCGGTGATTTCAGACTGGTCATAGGCCGGAGCGACTTCCACCACGTCCATACCCACGATGTTCAGATCCTTCAGGCCGCGTACCAGTTTCAGCGCGCGGTCAGAGGTCAGGCCGCCGATTACCGGCGTACCGGTACCGGGCGCGAAAGCAGGGTCCAGACAGTCGATATCAAAAGTCAGGTACACCGGCATATCGCCAACGATCTGCTTAACCTGCGCCAGAATGTCGTCCACGGTGCGGTCGTTCACCTGGCCCGCGTCCAGAACGGTGAAACCGTTGTCTTTATCGAACTCGGTACGAATACCGATCTGCACTGAGTGATTAGGGTCGATCAGGCCTTCTTTCGGCGCGGTGTAGAACATGGTGCCGTGGTCGAACTCGCAGCCGTTTGCGTAGGTATCGGTGTGGGCATCGAAATGCACCAGCGCCATTTTGCCGAAGTGCTTGGCGTGAGCGCGCAGCAGCGGCAGCGTGACGAAGTGGTCGCCGCCGAAGGAAAGCATGCGTTTACCGGCAGCCAGCAGCTTTTCGGCGTGCGCCTGCAGACGTTCGCTCATGTCGCGCGCGTCGCCGAAGGCGTAAACCAGATCGCCGCAGTCCACGACGTTCAGACGTTCGCGCATGTCGAAGTTCCACGGGAAGCGGTTGCCTTCCCACGCGAGGTTGGTAGAAACCTGGCGAATTGCCGCCGGCCCATGACGGCCACCGGCACGACCAGAGGTCGCTGCATCAAAAGGAACGCCGGTGATCACCCAGTCGGCATCGCTGTCGTACGGCATGAAGTTCAGCGGAAAACGTAAAAAACCAAAGGCATTGGAGACCAGGGAGTTATCGTATTGGTGGCCTAGAGTGCTCATTGTTTGACCTCTCGGTGAATGAATTTATGTCAAAAAAAAGTCCCCTCCGCGTCGTTAAACCCGACGAGGAAGGGACTGGATACGTTTCGAGACTGCTGTTGGCGCGGATTATCGCCGAATGCAGCCTTAATTGTACACTAATTACTCTAAATAATTCGAGTTGCGGGTAGGCGGTAAGCGAGTCCAGCCCACACCGCTGCAGCTCGAATTACGACGAGTAATTTACTCGTCTTCTAAATAAGTATAGCCATACAAACCCGCCTCGAACTCTTCGAGGAACTGCTGCTGTAGACCCGCGTCGAGATCGGTTTGTTTCACCTGATCGCGGAACTGCGTCAGCAGTTTTTTCGGATCAAGCTGAACGTACTCCAGCATATCCGCTACGGTATCGCCTTCGTCGGACAGCTCAACCTCAACGCTGCCGTCAGGGAAGACGAACACGTCAACCGCTTCGGTATCGCCAAACAGGTTATGCATGTTGCCGAGAATTTCCTGATACGCGCCGACCATAAAGAAGCCCAGCATCGGCGGGTTCTCCGGGTCGTATTCCGGCATCGGCATGGTGGTTGCGATCCCGTCGCCATCGACGTAGTGATCGATAGCGCCGTCCGAGTCACAGGTAATATCCAGCAGCACCGCACGGCGTTCAGGCGCGTGGTTTAACCCTTCGAGCGGCAGAACCGGGAACAGCTGGTCAATACCCCAGGCATCCGGCATCGACTGGAACAGGGAGAAGTTGACGTAAATCTTGTCAGCCATGCGCTCCTGCAGCTCGTCGATAATCGGACGGTGCGCGCGGTTGCTCGGATCGAGCTGCTTCTGCACGCTGTGGCACATGTTCAGATAGAGCTGCTCGGCCCACGCGCGTTCCTGCAGGCTAAAGGTCCCGGAAGAGTAGCCGACGTGAATATCGTGCAGGTCCATCTGGCTGTCGTGCAGCCATTCACGCAGCGAGCGGCGCGTGCCCGGCTCATGCATCTCTTGCCAGGTTTCCCACATGCTTTGTAGCGCGCGCGGTGCATCGTCCTGCGGCGGCGTCGCTTCGGTATTTTCGCTGCGCTCAACGCCGATAATGTTCGACACCAGCACGGTGTGGTGCGCGGTAACCGCACGCCCGGATTCGGTGATCACCGTCGGGTGCGGCAGGCCGTGTTCTTCACACGCGTCGCCGATTGCCCAGATAATGTTGTTGGCGTACTCGTTCAGGCCGTAGTTAACCGAGCAGTCGGACTGGGAACGCGTTCCTTCGTAGTCCACGCCCAGGCCACCGCCCACGTCGAAGCACTCGATGTTCACGCCAAGCTTATGCAGCTCGACGTAGAAGCGCGCGGATTCGCGCACGCCGGTCGCAATGTCGCGAATATTCGCCATCTGCGAACCGAGGTGGAAGTGCAGCAGCTGGATACTGTCCAGACGGCCGCGCTCGCGCAGCATTTCAACCAGCTGCAGAACCTGACCGGCCGCCAGGCCAAATTTGGATTTCTCACCGCCAGAAGACTGCCATTTGCCAGAACCCTGCGAGGCCAGACGCGCACGCACGCCGAGGCGCGGTACGACGTTAAGACGCTCGGCCTCTTCCAGCACAATCGCGATTTCAGACATCTTCTCGATGACCAGATAGACCTTATGGCCCATCTTTTCGCCGATCAGCGCGAGGCGGATATATTCACGGTCTTTATAACCATTACAAACGATTACCGAACGCGTCATGCCCGCGTGGGCAAGTACCGCCATCAGCTCGGCCTTCGAACCGGCTTCCAGGCCCAGCGGCTCGCCGGAATGAATCAGCGATTCGATAACGCGGCGGTGCTGGTTTACCTTGATCGGGTAAACGAGGAAATAATCGCCGTTGTAGCCGTAGGATTCGCGCGCGCGTTTAAACGCGGCGTTAATTGAACGCAGGCGGTGCTGCAAAATCTGCGGGAAGCAAAACAGCGCAGGCAGGCGCTGGCCCTGCGCTTCACGCGCTTTGACCAGCTCGGCCAGATCGACCTTGGCTTCAGGAACGTCCGGATCCGGGCAAACGGTGATGTGGCCCAGTTCGTTGACGTCATAGTAGTTATTGCCCCACCAGGCAATATTGTAAGTACGCAGCATCTTGCTGGCTTCCTGGGAGCTCATGGCAACCTCCTGGATGGAGCGGTGTACATCCTGCTCGCCCACTGACGAACCCGAAACAGAAGAGATTTTGTCAGACATGGCGAACCTCAAATTTAGACAAATGTGCAAAACAGTTGACTACTATCGCAGGGGTATCCCGCAATAACAACCCATTAACAGCGCGTAGCGGCAGCATAAGACGCTGACAGACTGGCTGTGCGACCGGTTTCATTTTCATATCATTGTAAAACACGTTACCGAACTCCGTATGACGGGTCGGCGAAACCACGAGAAAACTCTTATCAAGATAAGAGAGCCCTTGTTCAGAACGACAGGCGTGACTAACCGGCCCGGGAGTCCTGAGAAGCGCCGAGATGGGTAGTTATCCTATGCCATTCGAGCGGTAACAGGGCGGCAAGTGACTGAACCCCCATGAGCTTAGACAAACTAAGTGATTGGGGTGAGGTCATGTGGCCAACGCAGATACAGCTTGAAAGACGACGGATATAACATCGGCAGGAATGTTGCAAAGAGATACAGCTTGCGAGGAGCAGCGGCGCGGACTGAACGGCGGCCAGATTCTGCGAATTACAGCGGTTTTTCAATCCTATCACCTCCACACATACGTTTTGGGTATGCGACAAGCCAAAGCTAAGATAAGTGCTCAACCCGGCTGGAAGTGGGCAACACAAAAATCTGTGTGCTTGTTGAATGAGCCGCGCGCGCCGCTTTATACCATTACGGGCTTAAAAAGCAAAAGATAAATACGCACTTTGCTTACCGCGTCAGGAAAAATTGCCACTATGCTTTAGCCATAAATGTGCTGAATGCGAAAAATCACTGGCAATCTGTTTAAGGGTTAACCTAAAATAGCCGTCCAGATGTTAATCCATCTATACTGATTAACTGTTAGACTGCCTGTCGTTCAACCTGCGGCGAATTCCCAGAACATCAGCACATTGCACTGATGCGGGCGCCAATCAGCAGCAGTCTGCACTACATGAATTACTTTAGGGTGAAGAAAACATGGCTAAACACCTATTTACGTCCGAGTCTGTATCAGAAGGGCATCCCGACAAAATCGCTGACCAAATCTCCGACGCGGTGCTGGATGCGATCCTCGAGCAGGATCCAAAAGCGCGCGTAGCCTGTGAGACCTACGTCAAGACCGGCATGGTGCTGGTCGGCGGCGAAATCACCACCAGCGCATGGGTTGATATCGAAGAGATTACCCGTAACACGGTGCGTGAAATCGGCTACGTGCATTCTGATATGGGCTTTGATGCCAACTCTTGCGCCGTGCTTAGCGCCATTGGCAAACAGTCCCCGGACATCAACCAGGGCGTTGACCGCACCGATCCGCTGGAACAGGGCGCGGGCGACCAGGGCCTGATGTTTGGCTATGCGACCAACGAAACCGACGTGCTGATGCCAGCGCCAATCACCTACGCTCATCGTCTGGTTCAGCGCCAGGCCGAAGTGCGTAAAAACGGCACCCTGCCGTGGCTGCGTCCGGACGCGAAAAGCCAGATCACCTTCCAGTATGACGACGGCAAAATCGTCGGCATCGATGCGGTTGTGCTTTCTACCCAGCACTCTGAAGACGTGGCGTTGAAAACGCTGCAGGAAGCGGTGATGGAAGAGATCATCAAGCCGGTTCTGCCAGCAGAATGGCTGAACGCTTCCACCAAATACCACATCAACCCAACCGGACGTTTCGTTATCGGTGGCCCAATGGGCGACTGCGGTCTGACCGGCCGTAAAATTATCGTTGATACCTACGGCGGCATGGCTCGTCACGGCGGCGGCGCGTTCTCCGGTAAAGATCCGTCCAAGGTTGACCGCTCTGCGGCATACGCTGCGCGTTACGTTGCGAAAAACATCGTGGCCGCGGGCCTTGCTGACCGCTGTGAGATTCAGGTTTCCTACGCTATCGGCGTGGCTGAGCCAACCTCCATCATGGTTGAAACCTTCGGCACCGAGAAAATCTCTACCGAGCAGCTTACCCTGCTGGTGCGTGAGTTCTTCGATCTGCGCCCATACGGCCTGATTCAGATGCTGGACCTGCTTCACCCAATCTATAAAGAAACCGCTGCATACGGTCACTTTGGTCGCGAGCATTTCCCTTGGGAAAAAACCGACAAAGCCGCCCTGCTGCGTGAAGCGGCTGGCCTGTAACATTCCTCACCGCGCATCGTTTTTCCTCACAAACCCGGCTCTGGCCGGGTTTTTTATCGCCTGCCTCCCACCGTCGTGTATGAATGTGCGACCTATACAAATTTGTGTTCATACTTTTGAGATGCATACCAGCCGCAACTCTTTATTCCATATTAAGCACTGCTTAAGACACACTTTTAGTTAACACCGGTGTTTCATTAAATATTAGCTATCCATAAAAAACATGCAGTTACCCACCCTCAGACTTTCCTCAAAAATCTCATTGTTACAATAAATGTTAACATGTTGATTTTCTTTTTATGGATGTCTTTGCCTTATTGCTCAATACATTCACGGTGATAATATTATCCCACAAACACGACACATCACATTGACTCATCATGTTTTTGAATATAGCTCAAATGTATTCATTAAAGGTTAATGACAACAAATGAAAAATTTTAAAAGTAGCCTTTCGTTATTATTAACGGTCACGGCAGCAGCATTTTTATTTTCTTCATCGGCCAGCGCGGGTATCACCGTTTACCCTATCGCTGTTGGCATGAACGAAGGCAATAGTTCACAAATTAAAGTTTTCACTAACTCCGATAAAACCGAGTTTGTAAGAACGACCATCAAAAAGATAAATAACCCCGGTTCGAAACAAGAAAACGAATCGTCAGTTAGCCAGGCATCAGGAAATATGCTTGTCGTCACACCGGAAAAATTTGCCTTATCTCCGGGGGCAACGCGAATTATTCGCTTGGTTAACCTTGTACCACCAGTAAATGAAGAAGTTTACCGGGTCTATTTCGAAAATGTTTCAAGTCTCGACGACTCGGCAGCCCCGGCAAATAATGAAGTACAGGTTGGGGTTAACATGATTTGGGGCGTTCTGGTGAACGTTGCGCCTGCCCGGCCACACGTTGACTTCACCCTCAACGCCTCGGCAAGAGAAGTGAATAATACCGGGAATATACATTTAAAAATTTCCAGCATCGGTTTATGCCCTAAAAGCGGAACGGATGCAGGATGCAAATGGAGCAAAGGGGTCAAGAAAAGCGTCTACCCTGGACAAAAGATGATTTTGCCTGCTGAATATTTTAGCGGAATGAATTATCAGACCGTCCGCGTTAAATATATTAACTGGGTAGATAAGACCTCTGCTGAAAAGGAATTTATTTCTAGCAGACCATAGGTTTGCAGAAAATGGAAATATAGAGCGTAGCTCTAAAAGTAAATCGCATAATGATATGCAAATTCACCAAAAGGATATTTATCATGAACAAGTTTGTTAAACCATTGCTCGCTACGGTCATCATGGGTCTTGCTATTAATGCTTTCGCAGTACAGAAAGATATTACTGTCACTGCAAACGTTGATGCAACCCTGGATATGACCACCGAAACTGGCGCGGCATTACCATCTACGATGGTAATGTCATATATGCCGGGTACCGGTCTGCAACCATTGATGCAACAGACGAAAATCTTTTCTAACGATCCGGATAAAGACGTAAACATCAGTCTTGCGGGTGCTCCTCAGCTGCTGGATACCCTGGGCTCAAGCCCGGCGATTCCACTGACTGTTAAGTACGGCAGCACCACATTAACTGCCGCTCCGCAAGTTCTGACTGCCACAACTCTTTTCCCTACTGGCGACACAACTAATGGCTCCATTATTCAGCCATTAATGATTAGCCAGTCCACTCAAAAGGTTGTTCCTACCGGCCGTTACAGTGGCATCGTCAGTCTAATTCTGACTCAAGCGGCAGCTACACCTGCTCCTTAAGTTCAGACGTTAGTTAGTACGTATTTACTCTCTATACCCTCACTCATCGGCCTGCTCGCCAGGCCGACTTTACCCTTTATTTGTCTAAAAAAAGGAAAATGAATCATGAAAACCAGGAAAATATCGCTTTGTTTCCTTGTGGTTCATTTTGCTTTGTTTAGCGCTTCTGCTCTTGCAACACAAAACGTCCCACCCGGCTTTGAAGAACTGGTTAAAGGGCAGCAGGTCTGGCTTGAAGTTAACGTCTTAGGCCAGTCAGTGGGCCTGTTTGAGGCGACGGTCTCGCTTGACAACGTTACCTTTAAGGATCCCAACGGACTGTTAAAAGCGCTCAACCTTAAAACGCAGCCTGGGAACGCCGACTATCAAGAAATCCTGACCGCGCTGTCGGGCCCGCTTGCCCGCCACGGTAACCTGGCCTGTAGCAGCAATGCTGACGCGCAGGGCTGTGGCTATCTGGAAACGGACAGCGTGGCGATTATCTATGACGAAAATAACAACCGAGTCGATCTCTTTGCCAATAAAGAACTTCTGCCTGAAGGGGATAAACATGCCATTTATTACACGCCAACGCGCCAGGCGGAAAACGCGCTTATCCATCAGCAAACCCTGAACGTCTCGGCCCAGAATGATTACAAAACGCTTTCTTTACAGGGCGCGGGGGCTTTAGGGGTACTTGAAGATAGCTATCTGGGCATCGACTGGCTGCTGAACTCATTTCAGGGAGACAGCAGCAGCCAGCAAACCCTGGCCGTAGATGATTTTTACTACCGCCAGTCGCTTGGCGTGCGGCATTACCTGCAGGCGGGCCGGATGGATTCGCGAGATCTTTCCAGCAGCCTGGGCGGTAACATCAGCTTTTCACTGCTGCCGCTTAAATCTATCGACGGGATGCGCCTTGGCAGCAGCCTGAGCTATCTCAACCAGGTGGAAGCCAGCAAAGGCACGCCCATCGTGGTTCTGCTTTCAGCAAAATCTCGCATAGACGCCTATCGCGGCGGCCTGCTGCTTGGCTCTTACTATCTGGACAACGGCTCTAACACGCTGGACACCAGCAATTTTCCCGGCGGGAGCTACGCCGTGACGCTGAAAATTTACGAAAATAACAATCTGGTACGCACTGAAACCCAGCCCTTCACCAAAACGGGCGGCATTAGCGACGGCCACCTGCAGTGGTTTATGCAGTTCGGCGAAACCGCGCAGGACAGCAATGTTTTCTCTAATGACGACGACTCCACGATCCAGCGAAAACCCGTGGCCCAGGCCGGTTTCAAAATGCCGCTCCCCGGCGCCTTCACTACCACTCTTGGCGTCGCAAAAACGGACGGCAACAGCTACGCGGAAAGCGGCCTACAGTGGACGCACGGCTTTGACGGCAGCATTATCGACGGGGTTTTGGACATTCAGGCCAACTATTTTAAAGGCACGGAGAATTCAAAAGGCGACGTTGAACAGATCAGCTACAACGACGGCTTTTCCTTCAGCCTTTATCGCAATGCCGCCCATGGCACGAGCTGCACGCAGTCCAACAGTGAAAAGCAGGATTACGCGGACATCGGCTGCTACACCTCGCTGAACGCCACGATTGCGGTGCCGGTGAAAGGCTGGACGACTTCGCTTGGCTACACGTGGAATACCAATAACAGCCTTTACTCTGACAGTTCTGTCTACGACCCCAACCGGCCGTTTGAAGACAACCTCGTCAACAACACCCAATCGCAGACCACGTCCAGCACCTGGCAGCTCAGCCTTAACAAAACCTTCAGCTTCAAGCAGGTATTGTTCACCACGCGCTTCGGCGGTTACAGCCGCCAAAGCAGCAGTAGCAGCGATAACGACAAGGGCGTTTATGTCGGATTTAGCCTATCACGCAGCACGCCTAAGGACAGCCAGCAGCGCAGCAGCAGCACGACCGTTAGCTCAAACTATCAAAGCTCGCAGACGGGTTCAGGCCAGCTGAGCTATAACGCAGCGCAAAACTGGGACTGGGGTAACAACAACGAGCGCGAAGTAGAGATAAACGTTGGCGGGAACAACACCGACAACGCGACGGCGTCGCTGAGCGGCCGCATGAACGGCAAATATGGCGACAGCAACGTCACCCTTTCCGACAGCTATGATAACGAGCAGCATAACCATGAAACCTCGCTGACGGGAAGCTATAGCTCCTCACTATCCGTTTCGAAATCAGGCGCGTTCTGGGGGCCCGCTGGCAACGGATCGCCAGGTGCTGCCGTCGCGGTCAACGTTAAAGGCGAGGAAGAAGACGAAGACGACGATAGCGAAGCGGATAATAATGCGCTCATTGATGTCGACGTCGCTGGCGGCGGCTCGGCGCAGCTCAATAAGGGCAGCCATGTACTCTTCCCGGTAGGCGGATTTGAACAGGGGCGCGTATCGATCAATGAAAGCCAGGACGTCAGCGAAGGCAGCCAGGCAAACATCACGGAAGGTGCCGGCAGCCAGCAGTTATTCCTGCTGCCGGGCAAACTGAAGGTTCAGGAAGTAAAAATGGAGTCGAAATATACTTTCGTCGGCCAATTGATTGATACCAACAACCAGCCGATTATGCCGGATAAAATACTCAACGCTTCGATGTTCAGCGCTTCTGAAGACGGTGGCTTTACGGCAGAAGTTAACCGTATGCTAAAAAATCTCTATCTCATCAAACAGGGAACGGCCTATCAGTGCTCGTTAAAAATCCTTTCATCGCAGGACGTCGTCCGCTATGTGGGTAAAACCAGCTGTTCAGAAATATCCCTGGTTTCTCTGCCTGATGATTTACACGCTCTTATTACTGCCTCGCTAAATAGCTCATCACCTTCAGCGAAGACAGAGTAATGAAAGAGAATAAATGATATGAAAATGAAACTGTATCTCTTCACTTTATTTCAACTATTAATCATCTCGTTAATAGCCAGCCAAAGCGCTTTCGCCGAAGTGGTCACACCAACTGGGCGGGAAACGTATATCACCGGAACCTACGATCTTTCTTCTGCACCGTCGAAAATAGATATTTGGGTTAATGAAACCGGCGGGATCGATACGTCCAACCCGTACCTATGGGGTAGAAATAACTGGCGATGCTTGTCTTCCACATCACCCGCGACCGGGAAATGTAAAAGTGGGGAAGCCTCGGCAGGTGGAGGTGACTGGGGCGGAAAAGGGCATACTTTAATACCGACGTTGTTCATCGAGAAAAGAACCCACGCACAGGCGGTGATTAATATTGAGGGCTACCATAACAGCGACGGTGTTCAATATTATTTAACCGCCGCCGCAATTAACATCGCGCCTCAAGCCTTAAACAACACCTGGATTCCCCAGACGGAGTTAGCAAAGCTTCCCATCGGCGGAATTTGGGAAGCGCATCTGGCAATGGATTTATGGCAATGGTCGCCGGGTAAAAAATTAGGAAGGTGGAATGCGTACATCACGCTTAATGTCACCGATATGAACCGGCAGCAGATCTATTTACCTGAATTTGGCCAGGCGGAACCGCTTATTGATTTAAACCTGCGTCCATTACCGGGCACCACCGGATATCAAAGTATACTGCACGGAAAAAAAACGCTGAATATGTGTTTATATGATGGTTACAACGCGGAAAGCAGCCAGTTCACCGTACAGATTAAAGGTGCAGGTAGTTTAGACAGGCCGGCAAATGTCTTTTCCGTATACCGTGAAGGCGGCTCTCGCACGGCAGACGAAGACCGAATTGATTTTTTTGTGAAGATGTTCAATCCGGTCTCTGGGGAGTTTATGGATGTTAATCGTGGTCAGAACATTGTCATCACGGATATTCAGCATGCCAGAATCCGACAGGTACATTTGCCCGAAATACCGCAGCCCGTGATATGCGTACCCTCGGCGCTTAAGTTAGAAACGGGAGATATTGCTATGGCCAGCAAAACCCAGGGGCGTTATGTCGGTATCATGACAATCGTATTCACGCCTCAGTATTAACTTACTTACCGTAAAATTTGGATTTATGGTTAACGACAATATATCTGTGGTATTGCTGATTCCTAAGAATAAAAATACTGCCAGAACCTAAAAATCGCTATGGATAGATAAAACCGAATCAACGCCATTGTAAACGTAGAGGATATCATGGCAATTAAATACACCCACCTGATAATAGTCTTTTGTGTTTACATATTATTTAATAGTGTGGCGCATGCCGATATTTTAATACCATCCGATCAAAACATTGACATTGAGGCATCATTCGATCTTGCTAATTCGCCAACAAAAATAACACTTTGGTCGGAAAAGTCCGGTGGCTATGATACTACTAACGCTTCCAGGTGGGCATTCAACTATTGGACATGTAACTCAGATTCCAATCCACTAAATGGAAAATGCTCAACAGGTAAAGGTGGCTGGGCAACATCTTTCCCAATAATTTTAACATTCACGGAAAAAAAGAGCGGCGCAACACAAAATATTAGCCTTAATGGCATGAGAAAATCTCAATTCGTTGGTGGTAGCCCCTGCGGAAACTATGGCGATTCCAAACCAATGAACGTTAGCGCTCAAAATGACTGTCAAGGTGCGGCACAGGGCGTGGCCGTGACGGTTGATATTAGCCCTTCAGAACTTAAAAAGATCCCCATTGGCGGCATATGGGAGGCCGATTTAAAATTAACTCTACATAATAGTAATAACACCGAACGCTATAACTGGGATGCTCACCTGGTGTTAAAAATCACCGACATCAATCATCAGCAGATCTACTTGCCCAAATTTGGCCAGGCGGAACCCCTAATTGACTTAAACTTACGTCCCTTACCGGGTACATCTGGGCAACATAGTATATTTCATGGCAAGAGCACTCTCGATATGTGCTTGTATGATGGTTATAACTCAGAAAGTAGCCAATTCACTATTCAGATAAAAGGGGCTGGCTCGCCAGCTAGACCGGAAAATGTCTTTTACGTATATCGTGATGGTGGCTCCTATTCAAAAGACGAAGACAGAGTGGATTTTTTTGTGAAAATGTTTAATCCGGTCACCGGACAGTTTATTGAGGTTAATCGCGGGCAGGAGATGGTCATACCAGATATTCAAAAAGCCAGAATTAGACAGGTACATTTGCCGGATATACCGCAACTGTGCTCTGTGTCCCTACTCCGCTGATGCTAGAAACGGGTGATGTAACTATCTCCAGTAAAACTGAGGGGCACTACACCGGCATCATGACTATCGTATTCACGCCGCAGTTCTAACTTATTCATATTGCTGTGTGATATATCCCAATTAAACGAAACTGAAAAATCCAATGTTCAAGAATGATATAAAATTTAATATGCAGTCGCCCGCTGACGTTATGTCATTCTTTATGAAAAAAATAGCGGTGCTTGTGATAATGATTATTCTTTATCCCTGCTTTAGCTATGCGCAATCTGTTCCTCCGGCAGACAATACGGATACAACGACCTTAACTCTGGATCTGTCCAGTATTAAATACCTGCCCACGATTCGTCTTTATGATCACGTAACCGGCGCATATGATCCCATCAATTGGAGACCGGAATGGGCGCAGAGCGGATGGTTATGTACCGATCGGGAAAATTCAGCCAACGGTATTTGCAATGCCCACGATATAGTCGACTCCGCAAACAGCGGCGACACGCTGATAAAACTGTTGTTTACCGAAAGGCGAAGCCATACACAGGTTTATCTTCAGGTCGAAGCGCGCAACTACAGTCTTTTTCCCATTGACTGTGCGGAGACGAAATCCAGCAATTTGTACTATATGAACGATGCCGGTGGCGTTCGCTGCGCCAGCAGTAAGGCCCTTGCAACGGGAAAAGAGCTTTATGCTTATCTACAAGCGACGGAGCTAAGCAAATTACCCTTCGGCGGCATATGGGAAGCCACTATGGTGCTTGAACAAAGAGGCATGATAAACCCAGGCCATACCGTTCACCTGGCGACCTGGACGAAACATATCGTTCTCGATATTACGGATGAAGACCATCAGCAAATTTATCTACCCGATTTTGGGGATGCGCAGCCGCTGATAGATTTAAATATGCATCCCTTACCGGGCGTCGATGGTCGAGTGAATATTCTGCACGGAGAAAATTCACTGGGCCTGTGTTTATATGACGGCTTTAACTCGCAAAGTAGCCAGTTCACCGTGCAAATGAAAAACCAGGGGCCGGATAGCAGAGCCGCTAACCTATTTTCACTGTATCGCGAGGGGGGATCGAAGACTAAAGATGAAGACCGCATTGATTTCACCGTCAGGATGCTTGATCCCACGCGAAATAAATATACGAACGTAAAAAGAGAAGAAGATATCTTTTTCGATAATATTCAGCAGGCACAAACAAGGCTGGTGCATTTATCAGGCATTCCTGAAGCGGTGCTCTGTGTGCCCACGCCCCTGAAATTGGAAACGGTTGATACCACAATTAACAAAAAAAACCAGGGCCGGTATGTCGGGAATTTAACCTTTATATTCACGGAAATTTTTTAACTCCTCATCATGAAAGAGAAATTTATGGCTTACGCAAAAAAACTCTTACTGGCCACCACGATGTTAGTCCCCACGCTGGGCCAGGCGAATATCCAGATATCACCCATGAAGGTGCTATTAAAAAATGCGCAGCCGGGAATTATCACCGTCGTCTCAAAAGGTACGACAACACAGTATATGAAGGGCTCGCTTGTTGAGGTACACAACCCAGGAACTGCCCAGGAAAGCGAAACGCCAGCGCGCCAGGGAAGTGAAAACAGCCTTGTCATTACGCCCCTAAAATTTGCTCTACCTGCGGGAAACAGCCAGACCGTGCGGGTGGTTAGCCTGGGAAGCGGCAGCGAAGAACAGTTCTATCGCGCTTACTTTCAGTCCATGACGCCCGAGCAGATGAACAGCGCGGAGCAGGACAAAAACTATCAAACGAGCCTTAGCGTCAGCCTTGTCTGGGGCGTGATAGTGATGGTGCCACCGGCCAATCCGGTTATTTCTGTGAGCTATAACCCGCACACCCGGCAGCTCAATAACAACGGAAATGTGCATATCTTCGTTAAACGAATCGGCGTTTGCCCCACATCCGCAGATGACAGCGCCTGTAGCTGGAAGGATATTAAAAAAAGCATCTATCCCCATCAGCCGCTCACGGCCGGCCTCGCCGAAGCGACCAGAATCGGAGAAGGTAACCTCCGTCTTGACTACCGCAATGACTATACTGGTAAGGAAAGCACGCTAAGTATCCCGCTGTCGATCCAGCAATGAAAGCGATTACATACCACTTTTACGGGCTAAATCTGAAGCCCGTTTATCGTTTTTCGGAATCCTGCACTTTTTGTTACATCCCGCTTCGTCAGCGTTTCGGCTTAGTCTGAAAACTCGCCAATTAGCTTGCTACATCCCCGCTTAATGCTATGTTTTAGCTCAACAAATAGTGCATACACTTCTTGACACTAGTGTAACCGATTACACTAACGTGATTGGTATCACACTATTTTACTCAGCACTAACCTACCCTTAACAACGATAAAATTGATAATTCAACTGGAGGGCTCAATGCCTGACGTTAAAAAACACAAGCGCTCAAACAAGAGCATGACGTTTTTTGTCTGCTTCCTTGCAGCGCTGGCAGGTTTACTGTTTGGTCTGGATATCGGCGTTATCGCTGGTGCCCTGCCGTTTATCGCTAACGATTTCCAGATTAGCTCACACACGCAGGAATGGGTTGTTAGCTCCATGATGTTCGGTGCCGCCGTGGGCGCGGTTGGCAGCGGCTGGCTCTCCTTCCGCCTCGGGCGTAAATACAGCCTGATGATCGGTGCGGTACTCTTCGTGGCCGGCTCGCTGTGCTCCGCATTCGCGCCGAACGTAGAAGTGCTGATTGTTTCCCGCGTACTGCTTGGCCTGGCCGTCGGCGTGGCGTCTTATACCGCTCCGCTTTACCTGTCCGAGATTGCGCCGGAAAAAATCCGTGGCAGCATGATTTCGATGTATCAGCTGATGATCACCATCGGTATTCTCGGCGCATACCTGTCCGATACCGCTTTCAGCTACTCCGGCTCGTGGCGCTGGATGCTGGGCGTGATCACCATTCCTGCCCTGCTGCTGCTGGTCGGCGTATTCTTCCTGCCGGACAGCCCGCGCTGGTTCGCCGCCAAACGCCGCTTCCATGATGCCGAACGCGTGCTGCTACGCCTGCGCGACACCAGCGCCGAAGCGAAACGCGAGCTGGAAGAGATCCGCGAAAGCCTGCAGGTTAAGCAGAGCGGATGGTCGCTGTTTAAAGACAACAGCAACTTCCGCCGCGCGGTTTTCCTTGGCGTGCTGTTACAGGTGATGCAGCAGTTCACCGGTATGAACGTCATCATGTATTACGCGCCGAAAATCTTTGAAATCGCAGGCTTTACCAATACCACGCAGCAAATGTGGGGCACGGTTATCGTCGGCCTAATCAACGTGCTGGCGACCTTTATCGCTATCGGTCTGGTTGACCGCTGGGGCCGTAAACCGACGCTGGTGCTGGGCTTCCTGGTCATGGCAACGGGGATGGGCGTGCTGGGCACCATGCTGCACGTGGGCATTCACTCCCAGGGCGCGCAGTACTTCGCCATCGCTATGCTGCTGATGTTTATCGTTGGTTTTGCGATGAGCGCCGGGCCGCTGATTTGGGTGCTGTGCTCTGAAATCCAGCCGCTTAAGGGCCGCGATTTCGGTATCACCTGCTCAACCACGACCAACTGGATTGCCAACATGATCGTCGGCGCAACGTTCCTGACCATGCTCAATACACTGGGTAACGCGAACACCTTCTGGGTTTACGCCGGTCTGAACATCTTCTTTATCGTGCTGACGCTGTGGCTGGTACCGGAAACCAAACATGTCTCCCTGGAGCACATCGAACGTAACCTGATGAAAGGCCGTCCGTTACGTGAGATTGGCGCACACGACTAAGTCTACATCAGCCCTTCTCCGCGAGGAGAGGGGCTTGCACCCCGCCCCGCCCCATTCTATTCTCTGCCGTTATGAAATCCCCACGACTCCCCATCGCCATCCAACAGGCCGTTATGCGCTGCCTGCGGGAAAAACTTCAGCAGGCAAACCTGCACCTTGGCCGCAGTTACCCGGAACCGAAGCTGGTGTATCAACAGCGCGGCACCGCTGCGGGCACCGCGTGGATGGAAAGCTACGAAATCCGTCTGAACCCGGTACTGCTGATGGAAAACCAGCAGGCCTTTATCGAAGAGGTGGTTCCCCACGAGCTAGCGCACCTGCTGGTCTGGAAACACTTTGGCCGCGTGGCGCCGCACGGCAAAGAGTGGAAATGGATGATGGAGGCGGTGCTCGGCGTGCCCGCGCGTCGAACGCATCAGTTTGAGGTGCAGTCCGTGCGCAAAAATACCTTCCCCTACCGCTGCCGGTGCCAGCTGCATCAGCTCACCGTTCGCCGTCACAACAAGGTGCTGCGGGGCGAATCCGAATACCGCTGCGTCCATTGTGGTGACCTGTTAAAGCCTGAAGTTACAACTCCCTGTAATTAAAATAATTAATCAGAATCTTTCCCAATCGCGCTGGTTGAAACTGGATAAATCCTCAGGTAGGGTGCGGGCAGGTTTTAGTTAGGATTCTGGAAATGTCTCGCAAATATTCTTTGGCTGTTGCAGTTGTTGCAGCCCTCACCTCTTTTTCCGCCCTTAGCGCGGGTATCAACAGCTTCTCGCAGGCAAAAACGGCGGGCGTAAAGGTGAACGCCGATGCGCCGGGGGATTTCTACTGCGGCTGTAAAATTAGCTGGCAGGGCAAGAAAGGGATTCCGGACCTTGAATCCTGCGGCTACAAGGTGCGTAAAAACGAAAACCGCGCCACGCGCATCGAATGGGAACACGTTGTCCCGGCCTGGCAATTTGGCCACCAGCGCCAGTGCTGGCAGGACGGCGGCAGAAAGAACTGCACCAAAGACCCGGTCTATCGCCAGATGGAAAGCGACATGCACAACCTCCAGCCTGCCGTCGGGGAGGTGAATGCCGACAGAAATAACTTTATGTACGGCCAGTGGAACGGTGGCGAAGGCCAGTACGGGCAGTGCGCAATGAAGGTAGACTTCAAGGAAAAGGTCGCCGAGCCACCTGCGCGAGCGCGCGGAGCCATCGCCCGCACCTACTTCTATATGCGCGACCAATATCAGCTCAACCTTTCACGCCAGCAGACGCAGCTATTTGAAGCCTGGAATAAGATGTATCCGGTCAGCGCCTGGGAATGCGAGCGCGACGCGCGCATCGCCAAAGTCCAGGGCAATCATAACCCTTACGTGCTGCGGGCTTGCCAGGCACAAAACAGCTAACCTACACTAGCGTCCATTGCTCATTTAGCTGTGATGATCGAGCCGATTTCTGTAGGTCGGGTAAGGCAAGGCCGCCACCCGACAATCCCGGTGGATGGCACTTCGTTTATCCACCCTACGACCGAGCATACAGCCTAACTATCGGATATTTTACGCATGCGTATACCCCGCATTCATCACCCTGAACTACTTACCGTCGGCCAGGAAGTCGCGCTCAGCGAAGATGCCGCCAACCACGTGGGCCGCGTGCTGCGTATGGGCGCAGGTCACGCCGTGCTGCTGTTTGACGGCAGCAACCAGGTCTTTGAGGCAGAAATCGTACAGGCCGATAAGAAAAGCGTGCGGGTAAAAGTGCTCGCCGCGCAGACAGATGACCGGGAATCCCCTTTGCATCTGCATCTGGGCCAGGTGATGTCGCGCGGTGAGAAAATGGAGTTTACGGTGCAGAAGGCCGTTGAGCTGGGCGTGAACGTGATTACACCTTTGTTTTCCGAGCGCTGTGGCGTAAAACTGGATGCCGAACGTCTGAACAAAAAGCTCGCGCAGTGGCAAAAAATTGCCGTTGCCGCCTGCGAGCAATGTGGCCGCAACGTGGTGCCGGAAATCCGCCCGGCGATGGATCTTGACGCATGGTGCGCCGAGCAGGATGACAGCCTTAAGCTCAATCTGCATCCGCGCGCCAGCGCCAGCATCAACACCCTGCCGCAGCCGGTCGAACGCGTACGCCTGCTGATTGGCCCGGAAGGCGGCCTAACGGCGGATGAAATTGCCATGACCGCAGACCACCAGTTTACTGATATCTTGTTAGGACCACGCGTTCTGCGCACTGAGACTACCGCGCTCACCGCCATCACCGCACTGCAGGTGCGTTTTGGCGACCTGGGCTAAAGGAGAAAAAATGATCAAGCTCGGCATCGTGATGGACCCCATCGCACACATCAACATCAAGAAAGACTCAAGCTTTGCCATGCTGCTCGAAGCGCAGCGCCGCGGTTATGAACTCCACTATATGGAAATGGCCGACCTGTACCTGATCAACGGCGAAGCGCGCGCGCGGACTCGCGTGGTTAACGTCGAGCAGAATTACGACAAATGGTATGAATTCGGCAGCGAGCAGGACATCGCCCTTGCGGATCTCAACGTAGTGCTGATGCGCAAAGACCCGCCGTTTGACACCGAATTTATCTACGCGACCTATATCCTCGAACGCGCTGAGGAGCAAGGTACGCTTATCGTCAACAAGCCGCAGAGCCTGCGCGACTGTAACGAAAAGCTGTTCACCGCCTGGTTTGCGGATTTAACCCCGGAAACCCTGGTGACGCGCAACAAGGCGCAGCTTAAGGCTTTCTGGCAGAAGCACGGCGATATCATCATGAAGCCGCTGGACGGCATGGGCGGCACGTCGATCTTCCGCGTGAAAGAAGGCGATCCAAACCTCGGCGTGATTGCCGAAACCCTGACCGAACTTGGCAACCGCTACTGCATGGCGCAGAACTACCTGCCAGCCATCGTTGACGGCGACAAGCGCGTGCTGGTCGTCGACGGCGAGCCGGTTCCTTACTGCCTGGCGCGTATTCCGCAGGGCGGCGAAACCCGTGGTAACCTGGCCGCCGGTGGCCGTGGCGAACCGCGTCCGCTGACCGAAAGCGACTGGGAAATTGCCCGTCGCGTTGGCCCAACGCTTAAAGCTAAAGGCCTGATCTTTGTCGGCCTCGACATTATCGGCGACCGCCTGACCGAGATTAACGTCACAAGCCCGACCTGCATCCGCGAAATCGAAGCCGCGTTCCCGGTGTCGATTACCGGCATGCTGTTTGACGCCATTGAGAAACGCCTCGCGAAGTAATCTTTGAATGGCGGTAGGGAAACCGCCAGCTAGTGACAGCCTGCCTCTTTCCCCGCATACTGGGCGCTGTCGCTTTTTCAACCGGGATCAGAACCTCTGACAATGAATTTACAGCATCACTTTCTTATTGCCATGCCGGCTCTCCAGGACCCCCTTTTTAAGCGTGCCGTAGTTTATATCTGCGAATACAACGAAGATGGCGCAATGGGGATTATCATCAACAAACCCCTCGAAAACCTGCAGGTTGAAGGCGTGCTACAAAAGCTGAAGATCGAACCCGATCCGCGCGACCCGGCTATTCGTCTTGATAAACCGGTATTCATCGGTGGCCCGCTGGCAGAAGACCGCGGCTTCATCCTGCATACCCCGCCAGACGCGTTTGCCTCGAGCATTCATATTTCAGACGATACGGTGATTACGACCTCCCGCGACGTGCTGGAAACCATCGGCACGCCAAGCCAGCCGAAGGACGTCATTGTGGCACTGGGCTACTCCTCCTGGGAGAAAGGCCAGCTCGAGCAGGAAATCCTCGAAAACGCCTGGCTGACCGCCCCGGCGGACGCCAACATTCTGTTCCACACCCCCATTGCCGAACGCTGGCGCGAAGCCGCGAAGCTTATTGGCGTGGATATCCATAATATGCCTGGCGAAGCGGGACACGCGTAATGAGCAGTGGAACACTTTTAGCGTTTGATTTCGGCACCAAAAGCATCGGCGTAGCCATCGGCCAGCGCATTACCGGCACAGCCCGCCCGCTTACCGCGTTGAAAGCTCAGGACGGCACGCCGGACTGGAACGCCATTGAAAAAATCCTTAAGGAGTGGCAGCCGGATGAAGTAGTCGTCGGCCTGCCGCTGAACATGGACGGCACCGAACAGCCTCTCACCGCCCGCGCCCGCAAATTCGCCAACCGCCTGCACGGCCGCTTCGGCGTTAAGGTTTCATTGCAGGATGAACGCCTCAGCACGGTTGAAGCAAGGGCTGGCCTGTTTGAGCACGGCGGCTTTCGCGCGCTTAACAAAGGCAGCATTGATTCCGCCTCGGCGGTGGTGATTCTGGAAAGCTGGTTTGAATACAATCCCTGATTGAAACCTTTGTGGCGGATAGCAACGTCTATCCGCCTTTCGCTCTGAGCGACTCTCTTTTCTCCCCGTCTCACTCACGTCACGTGACCATTAGCATAACCACAACTCTGGGTTTCCCTACTTTCTGCAAGCCGCCCCTCCGCACGCAGCATCCCCTCGCTTTGCGCAAAGCTTTGCATACCATGCTGCTGGCCCGTTTGCAGCAGCCCCGGCAGCTGGTGCGTTTTGCCTTCGCGAATAAGATTTGCCACCGCCGAGGTGGCGATAAGCAGTTCGTAAAGAGCTACGCGACCGCCCTGCGCGGCGGGCATCAGCCTTTGCGCCAGTATGGCCTTAAGGCTGCCCGCAAGCTGGCTGCGGATGTGGTTTTTTTCTTCGGCGGGGAAGACGTCCACCAGCCTTTCCACCGCCTGCGCCGCGCCGCGCGTGTGCAGCGTCGCCAGGACCAGATGGCCCGTTTCCGCCGCCGTCAGCGCTAGCCGTATGGTTTCAACGTCACGCAGTTCGCCCAGCAGGATGACGTCAGGGTCTTCGCGCAGCGTGGCCTTTAGTCCTGACGCAAAAGAACGGCAGTGCGTACCACATTCCCTTTGCTGAACGAGGCAGCGCTGCGAGAGGTGAACGAATTCAATCGGGTCTTCGAGGGTAACGATATGCCCGTCGAGGTGCTGATTAAGGTATTCCACCATCGCGGCAAGCGTTGTGGATTTGCCGCTGCCGGTCGCCCCGGTGACCAGAATCAGGCCGTCGGGCATTTGCAGCAGCTCGGGGATTTTTGGCGGCATGCCTAAGACATCCAGCGCCAGACAGTGCGACGACAGCAGGCGCAGCGCGAGCGAGTAACCGTGGAGCTGGCGAAAAGCATTCGCGCGAAGGCGCACTCCCTCCCCAAGCGTTACGGCAAAATCCAGCTGGCCCACCTCTTCAAGCTCCGCAAACTGTTCGCGTGTTAACCAGTCCGCCAGCAGCCTTTGCGGGTCGGGAGCCTCTTCGGGCAACGGTTTCAGCTCCCCTTGCCTGCGCCAGCGTGCAGATTGCCCCGTGCACAGGTGTAGATCGGAGACGTTATGCTTTACACTAAGGGCCACAATTTCTTCGATATCCATATCACTTTCCAACGTATGAACGAGATAGCGCACAATCTGGCACAGGTTCACCACAAAATCTCAGCGGCAGCAGAACGCTGCGGCCGTGCTTCCGAAGAAGTTACTTTGCTTGCAGTCAGCAAAACAAAACCTGCGAGCGCGATCGAAGAAGCGGTTGCCGCCGGGCAGCGCGCCTTCGGCGAAAACTACGTGCAGGAAGGCGTGGATAAAATTCGCTACTTCGCCGAAAACGGCGGCGAGCGGCTGGAGTGGCACTTTATTGGCCCGCTGCAGTCGAACAAAAGCCGCCTGGTGGCCGAGCATTTTGACTGGTGCCATACGGTAGACAGGCTGCGCATTGCCACGCGTTTAAACGAGCAGCGCCCAGCCGAGCTTGGCCCGCTTAACGTACTGATTCAAATAAATATCAGCGATGAAAATAGCAAATCCGGCATCGCGCTAAGCGAGCTTCAACAGCTTGCGGCGGACGTAGCCGCGCTGCCGGGTTTGGTGTTACGGGGTTTAATGGCTATTCCCGCCCCTGAACCCGATTACGAGCGTCAGTTTGCCGTGTGCAGCCGGATGGCTGCGGCATTCGAAACGCTCAAAAGCCGTTATCCAACGGTAGATACGTTGTCTTTGGGCATGACCGATGACATGGACGCCGCGATTGCCGCTGGCAGCACCATGGTGCGCATTGGAACCGCTATTTTCGGCGCGCGGGATTACTCCGCTCGCTAAACACTAAACTTTGAGGAACGCCATGCAGATGTTGACCTTCCTGGTTTCTACGGTCATTGAGTTGTATGTGATGGTGCTGCTGCTGCGCATCTGGATGCAGTGGGCACGCACCGATTTTTACAACCCGTTTTCGCAGTTTGTGGTGAAAGCGACGCAGCCAATTATCAGCCCGCTACGCCGCGTTATCCCGTCGATGGGGCCAGTTGATACCGCTTCGCTGATCGTCGCCTACGTGCTGTGCCTGATTAAAGCGATGGTGCTGTTCCAGGCCATTAGCTTCGCGCCAATCATCTGGATTGCCGCCCTGCTGGTGTTGCTGAAAACCGCAGGCCTGCTGTTCTTCTGGGTGATGATTATCCGCGCGCTGATGAGCTGGGTGAGCCAGGGCCGCAGCCCGGTTGAGTTCGTGTTGATGCAGCTGACCGAGCCGTTTATGGCGCCGGTTCGCCGTATTTTGCCTGCGATGGGCGGCATCGACTTCTCCGGCATGATCGTTATCCTCGCCCTGTACGCGCTGAATATCGGCGTGGCCGAGCTGTTAGCCCTCTCCGGCAATATGCTGCTGCCGAGCCTGTGGATGGCGCTTTGAGTGCAGTAAATCAAACCTCCGACGGGCTGGTTTTACGGCTGTATATTCAGCCAAAAGCCAGCCGGGACAGCATTGTCGGGCTGCATGGCGACGAGTTAAAAGTCGCCATCACCGCCCCGCCGGTAGACGGCAAAGCTAACGCCCATCTGGTAAAGTATCTCGCAAAACTTTTTCGCGTCGCCAAAGGCCAGGTGCTGGTCGAAAAGGGCGAACTGGGCCGTCATAAGCAGATTAAGATTATCGACCCGCAACAAATCCCGACGGAAGTCGCGGCACTGCTCGAATAATTCACAGGAATTCACTATGCAAAAAGTTGTCCTCGCTACCGGTAACGCCGGTAAAGTGCGTGAACTCGCCGATTTACTGCGCGACTTCGGTCTGGACGTGGTGGCGCAAACCGAACTTGGCGTCGAATCCGCAGAAGAAACCGGCCTGACGTTTATCGAAAATGCCATTTTAAAAGCTCGCCACGCGGCCCAGGTTACCGGTCTGCCCGCCATCGCCGATGACTCTGGCCTGGCCGTGGACGTGCTCGGCGGCGCGCCGGGAATTTACTCCGCCCGCTATGCAGGCCTTGAGGCGTCCGACCAGCAGAACCTCGAAAAGCTGCTTGCTACACTTAAAGATGTGCCCGACGAGCAGCGCAAAGCCCAGTTCCACTGCGTGCTGGTGTACTTGCGCCACGCCGAAGATCCCACCCCGCTGGTATTCCACGGCAGCTGGGACGGCGAAATCACCCGCGAGGCCGCGGGCGCGGGCGGCTTTGGCTATGACCCAATCTTCTACGTGCCGAGCGAAGGCAAAACCGCCGCTGAGCTTACTCGCGACGAAAAGCGCGCCATCTCCCACCGCGGGCAGGCGCTGAAACTGTTACTGGAAGCAATGAAAAATGGCTAATTTGCCACCGCTGAGTCTCTATATTCACATCCCGTGGTGCGTGCAGAAGTGCCCCTACTGTGACTTCAACTCCCACGCGCTGAAGGGTGACGTACCGCACGACGAGTACGTCAGCCACCTGCTGCGCGATCTGGATAACGACGCGCCGATGGCACAAGGACGTGAAATAAAGACCATCTTTATCGGTGGCGGTACGCCAAGCCTGCTCTCAAGCGAGGCGATGCAAAACCTGCTCGACGGCGTGCGCGCTCGCCTGCCGCTGGCAGCAGATGCGGAAATCACCATGGAAGCGAACCCGGGCACGGTCGAAGCCGACCGCTTCGTGGGCTATCAGCGCGCCGGGGTGAACCGCATCTCCATCGGCGTGCAGAGTTTTAGCGAGCCGAAGCTTAAGCGCCTTGGCCGTATTCACGACGCCGGTGAAGCGAAACGCGCGGCGAATCTGGCAAGCGGCCTGGGGCTGCGCAGCTTTAACTTAGACCTGATGCACGGCCTGCCGGACCAGTCTCTTGAAGAGGCGCTGGACGACCTGCGCCAGGCCATCGAGCTTAACCCGCCGCACCTGTCGTGGTATCAGCTGACCATCGAGCCAAACACGCTGTTCGGCTCGCGCCCGCCGAAGCTGCCGGACGACGACGCGCTGTGGGATATCTTCGAGCAGGGCGACAGGCTGCTGACCGCCGCGGGCTATCGGCAGTACGAAACTTCCGCCTACGCGAAGCCGGGCTACCAGTGCCAGCATAACCTGAACTACTGGCGCTTCGGCGACTATTTGGGCATCGGCTGCGGCGCGCACGGCAAAATCACCTTTGAGGACGGGCGCATTCTGCGAACGGCGAAAACCCGCCATCCGCGCGGCTATATGGAAGGAAGGTATCTCGAACGCCAGCACGACGTGGAGCAGGAAGACAAGCCGTTTGAGTTCTTTATGAACCGCTTCCGCCTGCTTGAAGCCGCGCCGCGCCGCGAGTTCACGCTCTATACGGGGCTTGATGAAGCGGTAATTCGCCCGCAGCTGGATGAAGCGATTGCGAAGGATTATCTGGTGGAAACGCCGGAGCACTGGCAGATCACCGAGCACGGCAAGCTGTTTTTAAATTCGCTGTTGGAGCTGTTTTTGGCGGAGTGATGTGGGACAGGCGGCGGATGGCGCTATCGCTTATCCGCCCTACGAAATAAGCAGTTATAGGGCGAAAAAGCGCTACGCCCTACGGCGATTTGTAGTTCGAGGAAGCGCAGCGCCATCCACCACAATCGGCTCAATCGGGCGCAAAACCTTACTTCAACGTTTCAACCAGCCCTTTACGCTGACCTTCCAGCGTTACCACTTTGCTGCACACGTCGCGGCCAAACTGTTCGAAATCCTGTTCCTGGTTTTTCCACTCGTTTTGAATCGAAGTTTGCAGGCCGCCGAGGCTGCCCAGCACGCCCTGCAGCGGGTTGCCGCCGCCTTTGAGCACGGCTTTTGCGCCCATTTCGTTGATGCTGTCCTGCAGGATGCCGCCCATCGCCTGATTCACCAGGTTCTGGCCGTCGGCGCGCACCTGATCGATCGCTTTATAGTGGAAGGTTAACCCATCCGGACGGCGCTCGATAATGCGGTTCATCTGCTCTTTAAGCTGCGCGTCGAGCTTGGTCAGGCGACCGCGCATATTGCTGCTTTCACCCACTTCCTTGGCGATGATTTTATCCAACGCAACGCGGCCTTTTTCCACGCGGTTGCGTGCGCCGGTGTCAATCCACGGCAGGTCGGCGCGCAGCGCTTTCTGGTAATCAATTGCCAGCTGACGCTGGGTTGCATTTAGCGTGTGCGGCTTGCCGTTGAACTGCAGGCTGCCGTCCGGCGCGATAACCAGGTTGCCGTTCTCGCCTACCACCTGAACGGACTGCGGGTTGATAACCACGTCGTCGCGCGGGGTCACGCTACATTTATAGTCGGCCTGTGCCTGCATCGCGGTAAGCAGCAGAACACCCATCAGAGCCTTACGAATCATAGCTTCTCCTGATAAAAAAACGGGCCGGTTAAACCGACCCGTGACTGACTATCAATCCCACCAGACGTCGAACAGGTCGCTTGTGCGAACATCTTCGAGCTTGCGATCTTCAAGCCATTTACGCACCAGCGCCTGATGCTCTTCGGTGCATTTACCGATTTCCTGCATGCAGATCAGACCATCCCACGCCAGGTGGCCGCCGCCGTCAAAGGCAAGGCCGTTTTTGTCGATGACTTCATTGATAAACTCGTCGACGGTTTTATCGATCTGCTCTTCCGAGGTGCCTTCCGGGAAACGCCATGCAACTGAGAACCCCAATTCCTGGAATTCGTCGATGTGCATTTTCTTACGCAGACGACGGCTACGATTTTTTGCCATTATTTTACCCTCTCGAACATTAAGTCCCATACGCCGTGGCCAAGACGATGGCCACGTTGTTCAAATTTGGTCACCGGACGCGAATCCGGACGCGGTACGTAGTCGTTACTCTCTGACAGGTTTTGATAACCGTCGATCGAGGACATCACTTCGAGCATGTGTTCGGCATAAGGTTCCCAATCGGTCGCCATATGGAACACGCCGCCCAGTTTCAGTTTGCTTTTTAACAGCTCGGCAAAAGGTACCTGAACGATACGGCGTTTATTATGACGTGCTTTATGCCATGGGTCGGGGAAAAACAGCTGCACCATGGTTAAAGAATTGTCAGGAATCATGTTTTCCAGCACTTCCACCGCGTCGTGGCACATTACGCGCAGGTTTTCGACGCCCGCTTCATGTGCCGTGCTCAGGCAGGCACCGACGCCAGGCGAGTGCACTTCGATGCCGAGGAAGTTCTGCTCAGGCTTAGCCTGCGCCATCGCCACAAGCGATGAGCCCATGCCAAAACCGATTTCCAGCGTTACCGGCGCATCGCGGCCAAACAGGGCGACAAAATCTGCCGGGGCGGCTTCAAACTCAACGCCCATCACCGGCCAGTAGTTTTCCAGCGCGTGCTCCTGGCCTTTAGTCAGACGGCCCTGACGGCGGACAAAGCTACGAATCCGGCGCAGCGCGCGGCCTTCTTCATTAAATTCCGGTGAAATGACGTCATTGTTCATGGGTTTTGGCTACGTATTAGTGTTCGGGAAACGGGCATTATCCAAAGTTAAGGGTGAGTTGCAAGAAAAGCCGAGAAAGTTCCGGTTTACAGCCCTCCGTGGTCTGTGCTGGAATCGGCACCCTGATTTCACCCATTGCCGGATGCCCCGCGTTGACGATACAAGCGCCTCAATTCGCCCACCAGGTTCTTGACTGGTACCACAAGTTTGGGCGTAAAACCCTGCCCTGGCAGCTCGAAAAGACGCCTTATAAAGTATGGCTCTCAGAAGTGATGTTGCAACAAACGCAGGTCGCGACCGTTATTCCTTACTTTGAGCGCTTTATGGCACGTTTCCCAACGGTGACCGATCTCGCCAACGCGCCGCTCGACGAGGTTTTGCACCTGTGGACCGGCCTCGGCTACTACGCCCGCGCGCGCAATCTACATAAGGCCGCGCAAAAAGTGGCGACGGTTCACGGCGGCGTCTTTCCGGAAACCATTGAAGAGGTGGAAGCCCTGCCCGGCGTCGGTCGCTCCACGGCGGGGGCCATTTTGTCCCTTTCGCTCGGCAAACACTTTCCTATTCTCGACGGCAACGTTAAGCGCGTGCTGGCCCGCTGCTACGCCGTGTCGGGCTGGCCGGGCAAGAAGGACGTGGAAAAACGGCTGTGGGAAATTAGCGAGCAGGTCACTCCCGCCCTTGGCGTCAGCCAGTTCAACCAGGCGATGATGGACCTTGGCGCGATGGTCTGCACGCGCTCAAAGCCAAAATGCGAACTCTGCCCGCTTAACAACGGCTGTGTGGCCTACGCTCACGGCACCTGGGCAAGCTATCCGGGCAAGAAGCCAAAAGTCACTCTGCCGGAGCGCACCGGGTACATGCTTATGATGCAGCAGGGCCACGAAGTGTTTCTCGCCCAGCGCCCCGCCGTTGGCCTGTGGGGCGGGCTGTACTGTTTTCCGCAGTTCACAAGCGAAAGCGAGCTGCGCGACTGGCTGGCGCAGCGCCAGATATCCGCCGATAATCTCACGCAGCTAACCGCCTTCCGCCACACTTTCAGCCATTTCCATCTGGATATTGTGCCAATGTGGCTTCCCGTGTCGTCATTCACCGGGTGCATGGATGAAGGAACCGCTCTCTGGTATAACTTAGCGCAGCCACCGTCTGTAGGCCTTGCCGCTCCCGTTGAGCGCCTGTTACAGCAATTACATGCAGACCCGGTAGTGATTAACACTGCCAGAGCTTTTGAAGAGGAATAATCATGAGCAGAACGATTTTTTGTACCTACCTGCAGCGCGAGGCCGAAGGCCAGGACTTCCAGCTCTATCCGGGCGAGCTAGGCAAACGCATCTATAACGAGATCTCTAAAGAAGCCTGGGCGCTGTGGCAGGCCAAGCAAACCATGCTGATTAATGAACGCAAAATGAGCATGATGAACCCGGAACACCGCAAAGAGCTGGAAGCCGAAATGGTGAACTTCCTGTTCGAAGGCAAAGAAGTCCACATTGAAGGCTTCACGCCGCCAGAAAAATAAAAACAAGGGGCCGCTGGCCCTTTTTGCTAATCACAACACGCAAATACATACACGGAACGATGAAAAAATTTCTCGCGCTAGCTTTGGTTGCCCCGCTGCTCATCTCGTGTTCGAGCAAAAAAGACGACGCCTATAACGAAGCCTTTATTAAGGATACGAACGGGTTTGATATTTTGATGGGGCAGTTTGCCCACAACATCGAGAATATCTGGGGAATGAAGGAAGTGCTGATCGCCGGTCCAAAGGACTACGTTAAATATACCGATCAGTATCTGACCCGTAGCCACATCAACTTTGACGACGGTACCATTACCGTTGAAACCATCGCTGGCACCGATCCCGCCGCGCACCTGCGGCAGGCCATTATCAGCACCCTGCTGATGGGCGACGATCCTGGCTCAATCGATCTTTACTCCGACGCCAACGACGTGCTGATCTCGAAGATGCCGTTCCTGTATGGCCAGGTGGTGGACAACACCGGGCAGCCGATCCGCTGGGAAGGCCGCGCATCCAAGTTCGCCGATTATCTGCTGCAAACGCGCATGAAAAGCCGCTCAACGGGGCTTAAGATCGTCTATAGCGTGACGATTAACCTGGTGCCGAACCACCTTGATAAGCGTGCCCATAAGTACATCGGGATGGTGCGCAAAGCGTCGAAGAAATACGGCGTGGACGAGTCGCTGATCCTTGCGATCATGCAAACCGAATCGAGCTTCAACCCGTATGCGGTAAGCCACGCGGATGCGCTGGGCCTGATGCAGGTTGTGCAGCACAGCGCGGGCGTTGATGTGTTTAAATCGCAGGGGAAATGGGGCAAGCCGAGCCGCAGCTACCTGTTCGACCCGGAAAGCAATATCGACACCGGCACCGCGTATCTTGCCATTCTGCAGGACAGCTACCTGAGCGGCATCGATAACCCAACCTCGCGTCGCTACGCGGTGATCACCGCTTACAACGGCGGCGCGGGCAGCGTGCTGCGCGTGTTCAACAGCGACAAACAGCGCGCCTTCAGCATCATCAACAGCATGGGCGCGGACGACGTTTACCAGACGCTGACCACGCGCCATCCGTCTGCGGAATCGCGCCACTATCTTTATAAAGTGAATACCGCGCAGAAGAGCTATCGTCGGCGGTAATCGGGTTTGTGTCGGGTGGCGCTAGCGCTTACCCGACCTACCCTATTTTCTCCCTCTCCCACCGGGAGAGGGCCGTGGTAAGGAGTGGAAAACTACTTCACCATATAGCCGTACAAACGCTTAATCCCGTCCGCATCCGTTTCGCTGTACACACCCTGTAACTCCGGCGAGAAGCCCGGCAGCATGTTGACGCCCTCTTCCAGTGCCAGGAAGTAGCGCAGCGCGGCGCTTCCCCAGACTTCACCCGGCACCACGCAAAGCACGCCCGGCGGGTACGGTAGCGCGCCTTCCGCCGCAATGCGCCCCTCGGACTGGCTTAAACGCACCAGCTCCACGTTGCCACGGATAAACTCGCTGTGGGCGTCCTGCGGATTCATCGCCACCGCAGGCAGGCTGCTCTTGCGGAACATCGCCTTCTGCAAATCCTTCACTTCGAAGCTGACGTACAGATCGTGCATTTCCTGGCAGAGCCGGCGCAGCGTGTAGTCCTTATAGCGCACGGAATATTTCTGATAGATGGTCGGCAGGACGTCGGCAAGCGGCGTGTCGTCCTCGATGTGCTGCTCAAACTGCGCAAGCATCGCCACCAGCTGCGACATTTTCTCGGCGCTTTCCGCAGGCGTCAGCAGGAAGAGGATCGAGTTGAGATCCGACTTTTCCGGCACCACGCCGTTTTCACGCAGATAGTTCGCCAGAATCGCCGCCGGAATCCCAAACTCGGTGTACTTCCCGGTGCGCGCATCGATGCCCGGCGTGGTCAGCAGCAGCTTGCAGGGATCGACAAAATATTCGTCTTTCTCATAGCCTTCAAAGCCGTGCCATTTTTCACCCGGCTCGAAGCTAAAGAAGCGACGCTCCTGCGCGATGATTTCCGTAGGGTGATCCTGCCATGGCCGCCCCGCCACGACCGGCGGAATAAACGGTTTGATCATCTTACAGTTGGCGACGATCGCCTTGCGCGCCTCGATGCCCAGCGCCACGCAGTCCGCCCACAGGCGGCGTCCGCTCTCACCTTCGTGGATTTTGGCGTTGACGTCCAGCGCCGCAAACAGCGGGTAAAACGGGCTGGTTGAAGCGTGCAGCATAAAAGCGTTGTTCAGCCGCTTGTGCGGGCAAAAACGCGCCTGGCCGCGAATGTGGTTATCTTTTTTATGGATCTGCGAAGTCTGCGAGAACCCGGCCTGCTGCTTGTGCACCGACTGGGTGACAAAGATCCCCGGATCGTTTTCGTTGAGATCAAGCAGCAGCGGCGAGCAGTCCGCCATCATCGGAATAAACTGCTCGTAGCCCACCCACGCGGAGTCAAAGAGGATGTAATCGCACAGGTGGCCGATTTTATCCACTACCTGGCGGGCGTTGTAGATCGTGCCGTCGTAGGTGCCAAGCTGGATCACCGCCAGGCGGAACGGGCGTTCTTTCTCGGCGCGTTCCGGCGCGACCTCGCGGATCAGATCGCGCAGATAAGCGTCGTCGAAGCAGTGCGCGTCGATGCCGCCGATAAAGCCGAACGGATTACGCGCCGCCTCCAGGTAGACCGGCGTAGCACCGGCCTGGATCAGCGCGCCGTGGTGGTTGGATTTATGGTTGTTACGATCGAAGAGCACGAGATCGCCGCGCGTTAGCAGCGCGTTGGTGACGACCTTGTTAGCCGCCGAGGTGCCGTTGAGCACGAAGTAGGTTTTATCCGCGTGGAAAACTTTGGCGGCAAACTTCTGGGCATCCTTCGCCGATCCTTCGTGGATCAGCAGGTCGCCAAGCTTCACGTCCGCGTTGCACATATCGGCGCGAAAGACGTTCTCACCGAAGAAATCATAGAACTGACGCCCGGCCGGGTGCTTTTTAAAAAACTCGCCGTGCTGATGTCCAGGGCAGGCAAAAGTGGCGTTTTCCATCGCCACGTATTTGGTCAGCGTGTCGAAGAACGGCGGCAGCAGGTCTTCTTCATATTCCGTCGCCGCCGTTTCCAGCTCGAGATAATCCTGCGCGCGGCCGGTAATCACGCCCGTAAAAGCAGACTGGTCGTCCGGCTGTGTCGCGGAGGCTAAAAAGACCGGCAGATTAAAGCCCGTGCGCTTCAACAGCGCCAGAATGCCGCTGCGGCTGTCGGCGGCGGACAGCACGACCGCTGCAACATCGGTGAAGTCGGTGCTATCGAGCGCAACCACTTCACGATGGGTGGAAAGCGTGGCAACCACATCGTGGCTGGCGGCGATTTTCAATGATTTCATAGCGAAGGTCTTCAGGAGACTGCGGAAAGGAGAACGGGCGCCATTGAGAGATGTCGGTGAACAGTGACTGCAATCATCAACAGGCGCCCCGCTGCATACGTGAAATTGCGCGCAATAATGGCACCTTCTTACATGGGGTTCAAGACGCGAGCGGCCACCTACATGCAACACGGCGCACATTATTCATGCAAACGCGCGGGACAAACCTACAAAATCGTTGACGAAGAATGGGCTTTACGGTTTAATGCGCCCCGTTGCCCGGATAGCTCAGTCGGTAGAGCAGGGGATTGAAAATCCCCGTGTCCTTGGTTCGATTCCGAGTCCGGGCACCACTATTTAGAAGAACCAGCCTACGGGCTGGTTTTTTGCTTTCTGGCGTTCAGAAATTCTCAGTGCTTCCCTCCTCCCCATCATTCTTCCCTTTCCCCTGGAGCAAGATAAGACGCAGGCGGCGTACATGTGGGCTATATATTTGAAGACTCTTTTGCGGAGCTTCCTCCATGATGCGGTTAACCATGATCCTGCTCGGCGTTGATTTTCTGCGGTCACACTGGCGCGGGCTGCGTCGCTTCGGCTGGGTGACGCTGATTGCCGGCCTTGTGATTTTTATCGACGCGATGGACGGCTCGCTGTTCTTCCCCATCGAACCTTTCGCCTGCCTGCTGTTGTTTGAAGGTGCCGCCACGCTGATGGTGGCGCACAGCGGCATGGGCGGGCAGCGCGTGCTGCGCTACGTTAAGGGCAGCGCTTTTACCCTTGCCGCTCTGCTGATTCTGGCCGGACGCCACGACGGCGACGTCATCCTGGCGATGATTTTCGGCGCGCTGTTTTTATTCGACGGCGCTTTGCAAATCGCCTCTGCGGTGGTGGTACGATACCGGCGCTGGCGGCCCGCGCTGTGGGGGGGAATCGTTGAAATCGCGCTGGCGATTTTCTTCTTTCAGCCCTGGCCATCAAACTACGCAGGCACGGTGCCCTACTGCCTCGGGCTTGGCCTGGCCTTCGCGGGGTGGAACATGTTTATCCTCGCCAACCGCGTGAAAAGGGCCGCTACGAATCCGGGAATGCAGGGAACGATATTTATGGAAGAAACCGACGCCGAACCGCCCGCCGTGGTGGAATGGGACGGCCCGCCGGGCGACGACGAAGAAGCGCTGACGGTGCACGTCTGGACGCCCGCCGGTTCGGCCCCCGGCGAGACAATCCCGCGCCCGGTGATCAGCCGCTACATCGCCGCCGTCGACCGCAACGGGGTCATTTCCACCGGGCACGCGGCCTTAGAATCCCCGCACGGTATTTACATCAGCCTTTATCCCGCGGAGCTTATCGACCGCTCCCCAGACGAATTTGCCCGCCTTCTGCGAGCCACGCCGGAAAACAACGTAGCCGGACTGTTTCAGCCGGATTATGCGACGGAGGCCGCAAACTGGTGCCCGTCAACCCGCAAAGTGCGCATCCGCAACTACAGCGAAGCACGCCTTAACGCCTTCTGGGAAAGCTATCGCCAAAACGAATCCTACAATCTGACCTATCGTAACTGCTCCAGCAGCGTGGCAAAAGCGCTCGAGGCGGCGCTTGAGGGATCGGTCGGCAGGCTTTGGCAGTCGCGCGGGTTCTGGATGGCGATGGGCAAGCTGATGTCCACCCCGGAGCTATGGGTCGCGTTGCAAATCCGTAAACGCGCCGAAACCATGGCCTGGACGCCGGGGCTGGTGCTGGACTACGCCCGCGCGCTGAGCATGCTCGCCGACCCGCGCCCTACCGGCTGGTTTAACACCACGGGGCGAGCGCTTAAGAAAATGTTCCGTCGCCGGGTAGCCTGGGAGAAGGGAAAAAGCGGTGAAGGTATTCAGGAATAAACGCGGGACGCACGACGTAAGTTAGGTTGGGTGGATGAGCGCAACGCCATCCACCCAATAATTCAGTACTTGCCCTGCCGCGAAAGCTTATCAAGATAGCCCATCGCGAAAGCGGATAGCACGAAGGTGAGATGGATAATCACATACCACATCAGCTTGTTGTCCGGCACGTTTTTGGCGTCCATAAACACGCGCAGCAGGTGGATGGAAGAAATGGCAACGATGGAGGCCGCCACTTTGTTTTTGAGCGAGCCCGCGTCCATTTTGCCAAGCCAGCTCAGCTTTTCCTTGCCTTCCGAAATGTTCAGCGTCGAGACAAAATTCTCGTAGCCGGAAAACATCACCATCACCAGCAGCCCGCCAACCAGCGCCATATCGACCAGAGAAAGCAGCACGAGGATCAGATCCGCTTCGGCGATGGAGAAAATGTTCGGTATGACGTGAAGGATTTCCTGGAAAAACTTCAGCGTTAAGGCAAGCAGGGCCAGCGATAAACCGAAATAAACCGGCGCTAGCAGCCAGCGTGCGGCGTACATCGCATTTTCAAAGATACGTTCCATAGTGTCCTGAATCCGAAAAAATTGGACGCTTAGTATAACGAATCCGGCCAGCCCCTGTCCTGCCGCTTAGCGTCTTAGCTGGTTAACGTCAGGCGGCGCGCGGTTTCATAGTGTTGCACCCAGTAGCGGTTTGCCAGGGATGAGATCGTTACGCCCTGGCTTCTCGAGGCGTGCATAAACTCGCTGTTGCCGAGATAAACCCCGACGTGGCGCACGCCGGGATGCGTCTGGAAGAACACCAGGTCGCCCGGCTTTAGCTCTGACCTGTCGATGCGCTGGCCGTTTTTGATCTGTTCAAAAGTGGTGCGCGGCAGCTGCTTGTGCAGCGAGTCATTGAAAATATGCTGCATCAGCGCAGAGCAGTCGACGCCGCTATGTGTCGAGCCGCCCCAGTGGTAGCGGGTGCCTTTCCACTGGGAATACTGCGCCAGCAGAGCGTTTTTAATTTCCTGCGTGCTCTGCTTATTATCGCTCGCGCTAAACGTTGCGCGCTGCGTATAAACGTCTGGCTGGGAAAGCGTTTGTGTCCCTAAAGACGCAAATTCCTTTGGCATATTAAAGGCAAAGGAATTTGTGCTAAATAATGCGGGAATAAATAACAGCAACGCGGGAAGACATTTCTTAAGGCTAAATTTTTTAAATGGCGACATAAGCAACTTTTTAACAGAGGTATAACGAATCCTTACCAGATTACCCGCTACGGGGGGAGTGAATCTTCGTTGAGTGCGCAAATAATAACCACTGGATATTATTTCACCAATGAAAAAAGGGTCTAGTTTTGGACTTTGAAATTTTACCTCAACGATACAGCTGCTTACGTTCACACAGCCTTTTAGACGTTGGTAAGCTCCACCTGCGGGCGCTGGTACTGCGGCCAGACGAGGCCGACCAGCGCGGGATAGGCCTCCTGGCTCAGCTCGTTAAAACACTGGCGCAGGTTGAGCACTTCGATATCGGAAAACTTCACCTGTTCGCCTTCCGCACAGCGCTTTTTTAAATTGTCATAGTATTTGTACACCGCCGAATTCAAATCGCTACAGCGGCGCTGGGCGTTAAACAATTCCGGGTTAGTCGTCAGCTGGTCAATACTCATTCTTTTAATGGTCGCGTGGGTGAAATCAATATATTCACTGCTGACGCGCCAAAAGTAATCCGGCGTGATTTTCGCCATCAGCATGGAGAAATAATCTTCACGCTCTTCCGGGCTACTAGAAGAAAGCTCTTTTAATTTAGCCGATGACGTTCGCTCCTGCTCCACGGACATTTCTTTCATTAATAGCAGCACGATACATAACAGCATCAGAATGGCGACAATAAAGTAAAATACGTTATGCATCAGAAACTCCTGTTTTTTTTAATTTGAAATTGAGGCATTATATTATCGACATCTCGCCTAAACAGGCGCTCAGCAGGTGATTGATATTACAGGATATAAATCCATGTTGCCCAATAATTTTATGCCGCGACACTTTCAGGCTATGGCTTTGAAAGAGCACGGCGAAAACCCGCAATTCAGCCAGGCAGAAAGCCCCGAGCAGCATAAACTCCAGGCGCTTGAAAAAACTATTCTCAGCGGCAGGCATTATGCCGGACAGGCTAAAAACACGCTACTGGAAGAAACTGACCGGCATATAAAAGATCGCCTGCTCTGTGCGGTTAAAATCGAAACGTTGGTGGCGGTTATCAATGAGCTATGTGAGCAGGAAAAGCTCAATCCCGGCGATCTACACATGTTATTAGCAGACAAGACGGCAGCGCTCGCTCTAAAAGAAGAGAGCATATGGTTAAACCAGTTAACCCAGGAAAAAAGCTGGCCGCTATTTTATTCTTTTGAGGAGTAGGGGCATGTCGGAATTAAGTAAAATTAAGCCGCAGGTAAACAAAATGGCCAGCAGCGAAGATGACCTGCAATTTACCTTAAATCAAAATATTAATGCACTGGTCGTTCTAAAGAATAAAACCCTTGCTCAGTACACTCAGGAAATAACGGATATTACCTCAGCGCTCGTCGAGCTTAAGTGGAAAAACCGCCGCGAAATCTATCCGATGAGATTTAAAGAGGAGGTCTATGGCGCGGTATTAAGTGAAATTATCGCCAGCCATCCGCAGCTTAAGCAGTTGATAACATCGCGCCTCGAGGCCAACTATCAGGCTATCCGCGAACGTGAAGCGCAAACATTATCCCTTACGCGCGCGCTAGCCGAGGGCATTTATAAAACCCCGAATTTGTAGCGGGTGCCGGGGTAAAAGGGCGTCGCTCCCCCTGCCCGTCTACCCTGGCAGCGTTGCTCAGGCCAGGCGGAAAACCGAAATAGCCTGCTGTAGCTCATCCGCCTGCCGCTGCTGCTGTCGTGCCGCCTGCACCGTTTGGGCAACGTGCTCCACGTTTTCATGAACGCTATCGTCGATGCTGGCGACGCTTTCATTCATCTGCGTGATACTGGCGCTCTGCTGGCCGCTCATCACCGAAAGCTCCTCCACCAGCTGTGACAGCGTGCTGATAGAGGCGATAACCTCTTTCATCGTTTCCCCGGCGTGCTCAACCTGCTGGGAACCGTTGCGCGTGCATTCGACGGAAACCGAGATCAGCTGGCGAATGTCCTTCGCGGCGTTTTCACAACGCATCGCCAGAGTACGTACCTCCGAGGCAACGACCGCGAACCCTTTGCCGTGCGTTCCGGCCCGCGCCGCCTCCACGGACGCATTCAGCGAAAGAATATTCGTCTGGAAAGCGATCCCGTCGATAAGCTCAAGAATGTTGCTGATGCGCTGGGACTCATCGCGGATTTGCTCCATGGTCTGCGTGGCCTCGTTGATGCTGGCTCCGCCGCGCGTGGCGACTTCGCTCGCTCGGGTTGCCAGCTGCTTGGCTTCATGAGATTTCTCACAGGTGAGCACTGCGGCGCAGGTCAGCTGCTCCATGGCGCTGGCGGCAACGGCGAGCGCGGCGGCCTGCTCGTCCGTCCGTTTCGACAGCGCGGCATTGCGCTCGATGATACTTTCGGAAGCATTAAGCACGCCCGCTACGCCCACGCTGACTTTACCCAACGTTTCGCGCATCGTGGTGAGCGTCGTGCTAAAGGTTTGCGCGAAGGGTGAATGGCTTGCGCGTTCGCTTCTGGTGAGCGTCAAGCTGCCGGGTTCGCGGTTGATTTGTGCCGCCAGCTGCGCCACTTCGCTCGCCGAGCGCGCGTCGTTTGCCATATTAACCGCCATATAAATAAGAATGGCGCTCTGGGCGACGACAAAAATGGCGTGAAAAACCACCATATGAAAACCCACATGCATAAAACAAACGATGCCAAAGAGATCGTTTTCCTGCAGGTAATTAAATAATATATGATGTATTGCTGCGGTAACCGCTCCCATTAATACCGGGCGGTAGTCGCGGTAGGCCAGCAGAGCGGATAATAAAACAAAAACCGAAAAGTGAAATTCCGTCTCGCCTTGCGCAAGCTGTATTAACAGCGCCGCAAAACCTAATAAAGTAAAAGCGTAAAATAAACGGGTGACAAGCTGACCGGGAAATAATAGCTTGATAATGCTGGAGATTACCGCGAGCGCCCCGCCTGCCACAATCGCAACAGACAGCGAGTCATACGCCCATCCCACACCCAGCGCGATGAAAAATAGCCCCCAAACCAGGCCGAACATTAACAGATCGGCATGTTGATAAATACGCCGTAATGATACTGCAGCTGGCTGTTTATATGCTGTGTTAAATAGAGTCATCGTTGCCATTACGTTTTCCACGATTATTGTTAACCGGTATTTTCGCGGCTTTATTATCGCCCCATGAAAAAGCGTAGATGCTTTATTGTTAGCGAGTGAAATTTTTCCGTCCCGGCATTTAATCTCTGCGGTCTGTAACCTTAATTTGAATTAAGTCAGCGTACTGTGTCTCTATTGCAGCGGGTTTGCGCATTAGGAATTAACTGGAACGGTTCGACATCTCGTCATTCATAACTAGGCTTTATGGATGTGCAAACAAAAAGGAGAACGACTAATGGCAAATCACCAGTCAAAAATGCAGGATCCGCGTAACCAGTATTACACCGGCGAATATCCGAAGCAGAAGCAACCGGCACCCGGCGTACAGGCGAAGATGGACCCGGTGCCGGACTGTGGCGAAAGCAGCTATGTCGGAAGCGGGAGGCTTGAGGGCCGTAAAGCGCTGGTCACCGGCGGTGACTCGGGTATTGGACGTGCGGCCGCTATTGCCTATGCACGTGAAGGTGCCGACGTGGTTATCAACTATCTTCCAGCCGAGCAGGAAGACGCCGAACAGGTCAAAGTGCTTATCGAAGAGGCGGGCCGCAAGGCCGTGCTTATCCCGGGCGATCTGAGCGATGAAAAGTTTGCCCGCTCGCTGGTGCAGCAGGCCATTAAAGAGCTTGGCGGGTTGGACATTCTTGCGCTGGTCGCGGGTAAGCAAACGGCGGTAGAAGAGATTGCCGAGCTGACCAGCGAACAGTTTCAGAAGACTTACGCGGTTAACGTGTTTGCGCTGTTCTGGATCACTCAGGAGGCGCTTCCGCACCTGAAGCCAGGCGCGAGCATTGTGACAACTTCATCCATTCAGGCCTATCAGCCTAGCCCGCATCTGCTGGACTATGCCTCAACCAAGGCCGCCATTCTGAACTACAGCCGTGGCCTCGCTAAGCAGGTGGCAGAGAAAGGGATCCGTGTGAACGTAGTCGCCCCAGGCCCAATCTGGACCGCGCTGCAAATCTCCGGCGGGCAGACGCAGGATAAAATCCCACAGTTTGGCCAGCAGACGCCGATGAAGCGCGCCGGGCAGCCTGCGGAACTTGCGCCGGTTTACGTCTACCTGGCGAGCCAGGAGTCGAGCTACGTGACTGCCGAAGTGCACGGCGTGTGCGGCGGGGAACATTTAGCGTAAAAAAAATGGCGTGGTAATTACCACGCCATTTATTGAGTCGGTCGGGTGAGCATCGCGCCGCCCGACATTCATCTGATAAAACTATTTCGCCTTCGCGACTTCTTCACCAACCAGACCAATCTTCAGATAGCCCGCCTGGTGCAGGGTGTCCATCACGTTCATCAGCGTTTCGTAATCCACCGTTTTGTCCGCGCGGAAGAAAATCGTGGTGTCTTTCTTGCCTTCGGTAGCGGCGGTAATCACGTTGATCATGCTCTCTTTCGTCACCGGGTCGTTACCCACAAACATGGTGTTGTCGGCTTTGACGGAGAGATAAACAGGTTTTTCCGGGCGCGGCTGCGGCTGACTTGAAGACGCTGGAAGGTTGACCTTCACGTCTACGGTTGCCAGCGGCGCGGCCACCATAAAGATGATCAGCAGAACCAGCATGACGTCGATAAACGGCGTGACGTTGATTTCGTGCATTTCACCATTATCGTCGAGATTTTCGTTAAGACGCATCGCCATGGGGAATCAACCTACACGCAGTTTCTGAGCCGTACGAACCGGACGCGCCGAGCTTGCTTCCAAATCCAAATCACGGCTTTGCAGCAGTAAAACCTGAGCCGCCACGTCACCCAGTGAAGCTTTATGGCCGCCGATCATACGGGCGAAGATGTTGTAGATAACCACCGCCGGAATTGCCGCAACCAGGCCGATTGCCGTCGCCAGCAGGGCTTCTGCGATACCCGGTGCCACCACCGCGAGGTTAGTGGTTTGCGTCTGGGCAATACCGATGAAGCTGTTCATGATGCCCCACACCGTACCGAACAGGCCGACGAACGGGGAAATCGCACCGATGGTTGCCAGGAAGCCATTACCGCGCCCCATGTGACGACCGATGGCCGCGACGCGGCGCTCAAGGCGGAACCCGGTACGCTCTTTAATTCCTTCGTTGTCTTCGCTACCTGCGGAGAGTTCAAGTTCGTTCTGAGCTTCGTTAATTAACACCGTGCTGAGGCTCTTTGCGCCGAAGGCCGAGGCCATTTCGCTGGCTTCGTCCAGAGAGCGGGCTTGCGCCAGCTGCTGCTGTTCGCGCTTGAGGCGACGCTTCTGGGATAACAGCTCAACGCTCTTGCTAAAGAAGATCGCCCAGGTGACGACAGAGGCCAGAATCAGGCCGATCATCACAATCTTTACCACGATGTCAGCATGCTGATACATGCCCCAGACGGAAAGGTCCGTCTGCATCAAATTATTCGTCACTCTTACTCTCCACCGCGAAATTGATACAAAATCTGAGCGCAATAATATCAAAACGACATCGAATTGATAGTAGTTCTCATTAGTATTTGCATAGTGCCTAAAATTGTCTAATGGTTCCTTGCGTTTACGCAGTAAAAGCGGGCGACCGCCGAATTTTCAGCTTTTTTTGCCAACCTGAAGAATCGCCATGAGGCAACCCCGACAAACCATGATAAGTTATGTTTAGACATCCAGATGGTTAAACGGGGAAGCAAAACGATGGCAGCGAAGCACATTGAAACGGCGCTGGTGAACGCCGGGCGCGATAAGAAATTCACCCAAGGCTCGGTCAATACCGTTATTCAACGCGCCTCATCGCTGGTTTTTGAAACCGTTGAAGCCAAAAGGCAGGCTACCGCCAACCGCGCCAAGGGTGAACTGTTTTACGGACGTCGCGGCACGCTGACCCATTTCTCATTGCAGGAAGCCATGTGCGAGCTGGAAGGCGGCGCGGGCTGTGCGCTCTACCCCTGCGGTGCTGCCGCCGTGGCAAACGCCATTCTGGCCTTCGTGGAGCACGGCGATGAGGTGCTGATGACCGGCTCGGCCTATGAGCCAAGCCAGGATTTCTGCACCAAAATCCTCGCCCGGCTCGGCGTCACCACCCGCTGGTTCGACCCGTCAATCGGCGCGGAGATTGCCAGTCTCGTCAAGCCGAATACCAAAGTCGTTTTCCTCGAGTCCCCCGGCTCGATCACCATGGAAGTCCATGATATTCCGGCGATGGTGAAAGCGGTGCGCGCAGTCTCGCCCGACGTCATCATTATGATCGACAACACCTGGGCGGCGGGCATTCTGTTTAAAGCCCTGGAGTTCGGCATCGATATCTCGATTCAGGCGGGCACCAAATACCTGATTGGCCACTCCGATGCGATGGTCGGTACCGCCGTTTCCAACGCGCGCTGCTGGGATCAATTACGCGAAAATTCTTATCTGATGGGCCAGATGCTGGACGCCGACACGGCCTATATGACCAGTCGGGGATTGCGCACCCTGGGCGTGCGTTTACGTCAGCATCAGGAAAGCAGCCTGATACTTGCCGAATGGCTGGCAGAACACCCGCTCGTCGAACGGGTGAATCACCCTGCGCTGCCGGGCAGCAAAGGCCACGAGTTCTGGAAACGTGACTTTACAGGCAGCAGCGGTTTGTTCTCATTTGTCCTAAAAAAACGCCTAAATGATGAACAACTTCAACATTACCTTAATCATTTCCGTTATTTCAGCATGGCCTATTCCTGGGGAGGCTATGAATCGCTTATCCTTGCCAACCAGCCGGAGGAACTTGCAGCAATCCGCCCGGCAGGCGGGGTAGATTTTTCAGGCACCTTAGTTCGTGTGCATATCGGGCTGGAAAACGTAGAGGATCTTCGCGCCGATCTCGACGCTGGTTTCCAACGTATCGCCTGATATTTCCAATTCTGGACACCTGAAAGGACGTTTTTTTGCTTCCCGCCGCGATGAGTTGAGCCCGCGATCAAGATGTCGTGGGCCATTTAGCGTTACACTGTATGCAAACTAAGGTCTGTGCCGATTCGTTGCATCAACTTGCGGACATTCCTACAAAAGCGGTTCCACAGGATTTTCCATGGCTGTAATACAAAATATCGTCCAGGCGCTTTGGCAACATGACTTTGCCGCCCTGGCAGACCCTCATGTGATTAGCATTGTCTACGGCGTCATGTTTGCGACGCTGTTTCTTGAAAACGGACTGCTGCCAGCCTCGTTCCTGCCGGGCGACAGCCTGCTGCTGCTGGCGGGCGCGCTGGTTGCGAAAGGCGTGATGGATTTCATTCCGACGATGGTGATTTTAACCACCGCCGCGAGCCTGGGCTGCTGGCTTAGCTATCTGCAGGGCCGCTGGCTGGGGAATACCAAAACGGTAAAGGGCTGGCTCGATCAGCTTCCCGACCAGTACCACCAGCGTGCGACGCATATGTTTGATAAGCACGGCCTGCTGGCGCTGCTTGCCGGACGTTTCCTCGCCTTCGTTCGCACCCTGCTGCCGACCATGGCGGGCATTTCCGGCCTTAGCAATCGCCGTTTCCAGTTCTTTAACTGGATGAGCGGGCTGCTGTGGGTTGGCGTGGTGACAAGCTTTGGCTATGCGCTGAGCATGATCCCGTTTGTGAAGCGTCATGAAGACCAGGTGATGACCTTCCTGATGATCCTGCCCGTTGCGCTGCTGGTCGCCGGTTTGATCGGCACGCTGTTCGTAGTGCTCAAAAAAAAAGTTAGGATAGCCTGACCTTTAATTAGATGAATCACTCGCCGCCGTTAATTAAATACGGCGGCGAATTTCGCTTCGCTTTTCTCCCCTGCTTCCTCGATAAATGCACATCGTTTTTCCCGCTGAGGAAAATTGAGAAACAAATTCGCTTCCTCACCTCAATCAGCAATATAAACGCCTATCACAATTCATCTTATCATCCAGGATGAGTCGTCTTTGTTGCCCCGTACAGCTTATAAATTCCCGGTCCGGAAGCCCGCCGCACAAGGCGTTGGCTTCACACTTTAAGAACTTATCTGCATAACGGAGAAACAAAATGCAACTCGACTTTACGCTTAAAATCACCGATGACGCCTGGTACCCAACCGCGGAAATTAATAATTTCAAATCCAAAACGGGCGACAGTATCAATATTAAAGAAAAGCTGGAGCTGGTATTTAGCGCACCGGGGAAAATCACCGAAGGTGACGTTACCGTATCCTCCAGCCCGTGGAGCGCATTCAGCACTAAAATTGAAGCAAGTGAAGTCGCCGGCGGCGTTTATGACATTAAAATGTCCGTCTTCCGCACCGACGGCCAGGCGATCGGCGACAGCCTCACCAATATTCACATGGGCGTTAACGCCTCTTCAGATAGCGCGCCGAAGTGGTCTACGCTTGGCAATACTTTTGCCCTTGCCGCCGACGAAGAGCCAAACGTTGCGGGCAAGCTCGCCGTCAACTGCGCCGCTTTCCCGGCAGGGCTTGAAGACGCCGAGCTGGAACTTTGTCTGATTCGCGGTGAAAAAACCGAACGCCTCGCGCCAAAAGCGGGCGTGACCACGTTTGATATCGCGGCGGGCAACTATAAGGCCGTAGCGGCCAACCTGAGAACCACCGACGGCACCGTTCGCGCCTCCGTTATCCTGAGCGCGTCTGAACTGTCCATTTCCAAAGGCCAGGCCACCGCACTGGTTATTACCTTCGGCCCGGCCATGCGCAGCACGACCGTTGACGTCAGCCTCGATCTTAGCCACGTTCCAGCGCTGCTGGATGAATCCGTGCGCGTTATCTACCTTGAAAACGGCGTAGAAACCCTGGCATGCACCTTACGTTCTGGCGAGCAGCAGCGCCTTGAGCTGTTGCCGGTAAGCGGCAGCTTCGGCCTGCGCATCGACGATATTCGTCTGAACAACGTCCACTACGCCTTCGACGCCGTTAACGGCAGCCTTGACGGTCGTTTCCATGACGTCAAATTCGCCCAGGCGCAGGTGCATCAGGCTGACGACGCGCAGCCGGACGCGGCGAAACTCATCATTAATATCCATGCCGAGCAGCCGGTTAGCGCCACCTTCGGCCTGCGCCTGACGAACGATGAGGCCACCCCGCGCGAGTATCGCTTCGACAACCTGCCAGCCCAGCAGTCAAGCGCCGAGCAGGCCGTGGCGCTGGTTCCCGGCACCTACGCCGTTAAGTCCGGCACCTTTATTCACGACGGCGTTCTGCACTATGTCGACGTGGCTCCCGCGCCATTGACCGTTAAAGCCAACTCGCCGGTACAGCTGAACGTAACCATCATCGTTGGTGCAAACCTGCGCGTGAAGGGCTTCCCTGACTTCTTAAGCTTCGGCGGCTGCGCGGACATGTCGCCGAGCAACGTGGAGGATTTCGCCGAGGCGCGCGTGTCATCCCTGTTCAAATACTCCGGTGATGACGGCATGGGCGACGCGTCCGGCTATCTCGACCCGGCTAAAGAGCCGACGTCAAAAATCATCGAAATGGCGCGTGATGTTTCCGCTAAAACCGGCGACCACGTTCTGCCCGTGATGGTTTCCTACACCTGTAACCTGTCGCTTGGCGACGTGCCAAACCTGATCAAAGACCCGGTGCGCCACGAGTTTAGCTTCGCTAACTTCATCCAGGCGCTGAAGCTTGCGCAGGCGACGAAGGACGCCGACCACGAGGTTCCGGCTGGCTTTATCGTCAACCCGGACTACCTGGGCGAATGTCAGAAATACGGCTTCGCGCCGGACTATGCCGTGCCTGTACGCCAGCCGCTGGCCGCCGCGCTTGCTCATCACAACGTGGAAATCGAGGTTCCAGCCGGAATCACCGACACGTTGAAGGGCTATATCAAAGGCGTTAACTGGCTGGTGCGCGTGGTTGCGCCTGACGTGGTGCTCGGCTGGCAGGTCAACCTGTGGAGCGTGGGCGGCTCGCAGTGGGTATACAACGACTTCAGCTATGACGACGTGTTCGACCCGGCCGACGGCCAGCATAAAAAAATGCTGATGAGCCCGGAGCTTGCGGGCAAGCTGACGGCGGAATACGCCCTGCTGGTTGGCGTATTTGAAGAGACTGCCTACACCTGTGCAGACGGCACGCCTGCCGTTGCCAAGGGTGCCGATTTTATGGCAACCGACCGCTACGAAGCCGACGACTTCACCGGCCGCTCTTACAAAAACGGCTACTGCTATTCACCGTACGAATGGGATCGCACCTTCGACTACTGCGCATCGCTGAGCCGCCATCTGCGTCAGCCGGTTCTGCCATGGCAGGTTCCGGCAAGCCGTCTGGCGAGCGTTAACGAGCAGGTTGGCGAACTGGAAGAAGAGTTTTGGGGCACCGGCGGCAGCTACCTGATGGGGCATGCGGAAATCGGTCGTTCCGTTGACGCCATCAACGAACGCCTGCTGAACATTGAGTTCCTCGACGTTCACGCGCCGATGATGGCCCACAACCCGCGCGAGCTGTTCAGCCGCCACGAGTGGGATTTCACCACGCCGAAGTATCTGGACTTCCCTTCACGCGGCATCTTCCATGTGCAGGTCGGCGGCGGTGCCACCACCGGCGTGGTCAGCGCCGTAAACCACAACAGCAGCAGCTGGATGCGCGCGAAGCTTAAGGCCTATCGCAATAACCCGGTCAAGTTTAAAGGCTAAACCCGCATACCGTGCTCCGCCCGGAGCACGGTTTTTCCTGCCTTGGTATTTCCTACATGGTGCGCATGCGCGCCACATCCTCTCCCGGCGTCACGCCAAAATAGCGCTTAAACTCGCGGCTAAACTGCGACGCGCTTTCATATCCCACGCGAACCGCAGCGGCGCTGGCCTTCAGGCCGTCGTGCAGAATCAGCATGCGCGCCTTGTGCAGGCGATAGCTCTTCAGATACTGCAGCGGCGAGGTGCTGGTGACCGACTTAAAGTTATGGTGAAACGCCGACACGCTCATGTTCGCTTCGGCGGCGAGCTGGTCTACCGACAGGTTTTCGGTGTACTGCGTTTCAATGCGCCGCAGCACGCGGCTAATCAGGCTGAAATGCGTCTGACGGCTGACTAACGCCAGCAGCGCGCCGCCCCGTGGCCCGGTCAGAATGTGATAAAGAATTTCGCGGATAATCTGTTTGCCAAGGATGCGCGCGTCCAGCGGGCGCTCCAGCACGTCAAGCAGCCGTTCAACGGCGCACAAAATTTCCTCCGAAAGCTCGGCGGAGTTGATGCCCGTTGAGCACGCCTGCGGCTGAAAAAGATCGTCCTCGCCGATATCCATCAGCAGATCCTGAAGCTGCAAAATATCCACGTTGATGCGCATTCCCGCCAGCGGAACGTCCGGCGTCGCGAAGGTTTCACATTCGAAGGGTAAAGGTACGGTGAGCAGCAGGTATTCGTTGGCGTCGTAGCGGAAGACGCGGTCGTTGATATAGCCCGTTTTATGGCCGGAGAAGAGAATTACTATGCCCGGCTCGTACATCACCGGCGTTCTGGCATTGGGCTTAGTGCCGTACAGCAGGCGCACGTTAGGAACGGCGGCAAGCGCATCATTTCCATTTTGGATCAAATGATTAATCTTCTGCGTCAGCTGCTGGCAAATCGTTTTCCGGTTCATCTTCATCCGCTCCACGGGGGTTTTATAGCGATGACATTGTGCGACGAATAGTGGTTTTTCTCCAGCCTTATGGAGAAATGGGCAAGACAAAGGCAGGAATATGCATTGAGAGATAGCGCTTCGAGGCCGACAATGGACACCATCAAAAAGCGACAGCCTCTGTCCGTTTCACCCACTCAACGGGAATCAAATAATGAACAATTTTAATCTCCATACCCCAACCCGCATTCTGTTCGGTAAAGGTGCGATTGCTGAACTTCGTGACCAGATCCCGGCAAACGCCCGCGTGCTCATCACCTACGGCGGCGGCAGCGTGAAGAAAAACGGCGTGCTGGACCAGGTTTACGGCGCGCTGGAAGGCCTCGACGTGCTGGAATTCAGCGGTATCGAGCCGAACCCAACCTATGAAACGCTGATGAAAGCGGTTGAAGTGGTGCGTAAAGAGAACGTCACCTTCCTGCTGGCCGTCGGCGGCGGCTCCGTGCTGGACGGCACCAAATTCATCGCCGCTGCGGCTAACTACCCGCAGGATCGGGACCCGTGGAATATTCTGCTGACCCGCGGTGACGACGTGAAAAGCGCCATTCCAATGGGTTCCGTGCTGACGCTGCCTGCGACCGGCTCCGAATCCAACAAAGGCGCGGTGGTGTCCCGCCGTGCAACCGGCGACAAGCAGGCGTTTATGTCTGAACACGTCCAGCCGGTCTTTGCGGTCCTGGACCCGGTTTACACCTACACTCTGCCTCCGCGCCAGGTTGCCAACGGCGTTGTTGACGCATTCGTGCACACCGTTGAGCAGTACATCACCTATCCGGTCAACGCGAAGGTGCAGGACCGTTTCGCCGAAGGCATCCTGCTGACGCTGGTTGAAGACGGCCCGAAAGCGCTTACCGATCCTGAAAACTACGATGTGCGTGCCAACGTCATGTGGGCGGCGACCATGGCGTTAAACGGCCTGATTGGCGCAGGCGTGCCGCAGGATTGGGCAACGCACATGCTGGGCCACGAGCTAACGGCGATGCACGGCCTGGATCACGCGCAGACTCTGGCGGTGGTGCTGCCTTCCCTGCTCAACGAAAAGCGCAACGAGAAGCATGCCAAGCTGCTGCAGTACGCTGAGCGCGTGTGGAACATCACCAGCGGCAGCGAAGAAGAGCGCATCGACGCGGCGATCGACGCAACCCGCAGCTTCTTCGAGAAAATGGGTGCAGCAACCCGCCTGTCCGCCTACGGCCTGGACGGCAGCTCCATCCCAGCGCTGCTGGTCAAACTCGAAGAGAAAGGCATGACCCAGCTCGGCGAAAATCAGGACATTACCCTTGAGGTGAGCCGTCGCATTTACGAAGCGGCCCGCTAAGTAATTTCCCCATTTGGTTTTCGTTTTTGGGTATTTGGTCCAGACTTAAATGCAATTGTTACACCGGGGCGCGGCCCCGGTGAATCGCTCATTAAGGAGGAACGCATGGCAAATCCAACAGTAATCAAGCTCCAGGACGGGAACGTGATGCCTCAGTTGGGCCTCGGCGTCTGGCAGGCGAGCAACGAACAGGTGCTGACAGCCATTGATAAGGCGTTGGAAGTCGGCTATCGGTCTATCGATACCGCCGCAGCGTACAAAAACGAAGACGGCGTGGGCAACGCGTTAAAACAGGCTGCCCTGCCGCGCGAAGATTTGTTTATCACCACCAAACTCTGGAATGAAGACCAGCAGCGCCCGCGCCAGGCCCTGGAAGAGAGCCTGGAGAAACTGCAGCTGGACCACGTCGATCTCTATCTGATGCACTGGCCGGTGCCCAGCAAAGATCATTACGTTGAGGCGTGGAAAGGGATGATTGAGCTGCAAAAGCAGGGGCTGGCGAAAAGCATCGGCGTCTGTAATTTCCAGGTCAACCATTTGCAAAGGCTGATTGATGAAACGGGCGTTACGCCGGTTATCAATCAGATTGAGCTGCACCCGCTGCTGCAACAGCGCCAGCTGCACGCGTGGAACGCCACGCATAAGATCCAGACCGAATCATGGAGCCCGCTGGCCCAGGGCGGCGAAGGGGTTTTCGATCGGAAAATCATTCGTGACCTGGCGGACAAGTACGGCAAAACCCCGGCGCAAATCGTGATCCGTTGGCATTTAGACAGCGGGCTGGTGGTGATCCCGAAATCGGTCACGCCTTCGCGCATCGTCGAGAACTTTGACGTGTTTGATTTCCGTCTTGATAAAGACGAGCTGGGGGAAATTGCGAAGCTGGATGCGAGCAAGCGGCTTGGGCCGAACCCGGATGAGTTTGGCGGTTAAAAGGGTTATGTCGGCTGGCGCTTACGCTTACCCGACCTATAAAACGTCAAATGGGCTATGTCGGGTGGCGCTTGCGCTTACCCGACCAACCTAAGGACTTAATTGTAGGGCGAATGGCGCTGGCGCCATTCGCCTTTTTTATGGCTTAGGCGCGCGTTTCTTCGCACCGGCCGGTGCCGGACGACGCTGATGCGCAATCGGCGTATGCTTCGTCAACGCCGGGCGCGCGCCACGGTTATGACGGCGCGCTTCACGCATCTCTTCTAACGTTGGCGACGGCACCAGGCACTCGCGACGACCGCCGATCAGGTGCTTTTTGCCCATCGCTTCCAGCGCTTCGCGGATAAGCGGCCAGTTTGCCGGATCGTGGTAGCGCAGCAGCGCCTTGTGCAGGCGACGCTGGCGATCGCCCTTCGGCACCACGATATCCTCACTCTTGTAGTTCACCTTACCCAGCGGGTTCTTGCCGGTGTAATACATGGTCGTGGAGTTGGCGAGCGGTGAAGGATAGAAGTTCTGCACCTGGTCAAGACGGAAGCGGTTTTTCTTCAGCCACAGCGCCAGGCTCACCATGTCCTCATCGCGCGTACCGGGGTGCGCGGAGATAAAATACGGGATCAGGTACTGCTCTTTACCAGCCTGTTTTGAATAGGTGTCGAACAGCTCTTTAAAGCGGTGATAGCTGCCCATCCCTGGCTTCATCATCTTCGACAGCGGCCCCTCTTCGGTATGCTCCGGCGCAATTTTCAGGTAGCCGCCCACGTGGTGGGTTGCCAGCTCTTTGATATAGCGCGGGTCTTCTACCGCCAGGTCATAGCGCACGCCGGAGGCGACCAGAATCTTCTTGATGCCTTTCAGGTCGCGGGCGCGGCGATAGAGGTTGATCGTCGGCTGGTGGTTAGTGTCCATGTGCGGACAGATATCCGGGTAGACGCAGGACAGACGGCGGCAGGTTTGTTCCGCGCGCGGCGACTTGCAGCGCAGCATGTACATGTTTGCCGTCGGCCCCCCCAAATCTGAAACCACGCCGGTAAAGCCGGGCACGGTATCGCGGATCGCTTCGATTTCGCTGATGATCGAGTCTTCTGAACGGCTCTGGATAATGCGCCCTTCGTGCTCGGTAATCGAACAGAAGGAGCAGCCGCCAAAGCAGCCGCGCATGATGTTGACCGAGAAACGGATCATTTCGTAAGCCGGAATACGCGCTTTGCCATAGGAAGGATGCGGCACGCGCTGGTACGGCAGGGCAAATACGCTGTCCATCTCTTCGGTGGAAAGCGGAATGGCGGGCGGGTTGATCCAGATGTAGCGGTCGCCGTGCTTTTGCATCAGGGCGCGGGCGCAGCCTGGGTTGGTTTCATGGTGCAGAATGCGCGACGCGTGGGCGTAAAGCACCTTGTCGTTCTTCACTTTTTCAAACGACGGCAGCAGCACGTAGGTCTTTTCCCACGGCTTAGGGCGTGGCGGCTGCACCACAACGGCTTTGGATTCTTCTTTTGCGCTAGCCACTTCTGCCGTTGGTCTTCCGGTATCCGCGCACGGCAAATCATCGCCATACGGGTGTGGGATCGGGTCGATGCGCCCCGGCGTGTCCAGGCGGGTGGAGTCAACGCCAGACCAGCCCGGCATCGCCTCTTTACGCATCATCGCGGTGTTGCGCACGTCGCTGATTTCGTCGATCGATTCTCCCATCGCCAGGCGGTGCGCGACTTCCACCAGCGGACGCTCGCCGTTGCCAAAGATCAGCATGTCGGCCTTGGCATCCACTAAGATTGAGCGGCGCACGGTATCGGACCAGTAATCGTAATGCGCGGTACGGCGCAGGCTGGCTTCGATGCCGCCAAGGATCACCGGCACATCGCGCCAGGCTTCCTTACAGCGCTGGGTATAAACCAGCGAGGCGCGGTCCGGGCGCTTGCCCGCAACGTTGTCCGGCGTGTAGGCATCGTCGTGACGCAGTTTGCGATCGGCGGTGTAGCGGTTGATCATCGAGTCCATGTTGCCCGCGGTCACGCCGAAGAACAGATTCGGCTTGCCCAGACGCATGAAGTCCTCTTTGCTGTTCCAGTCCGGCTGGGAAATAATCCCGACGCGGAAGCCCTGCGCCTCAAGCATGCGGCCACAGATCGCCATACCAAAACTTGGGTGGTCTACGTAGGCATCACCGGTTACTAAAATGATGTCGCAGCTGTCCCAGCCGAGGTCGTCCATTTCCTTACGTGACATAGGTAAAAACGGTGCTGGGCCGAAACAGGCCGCCCAGTATTGTGGCCACGAAAAGAGTTCACGATCGGGCTGGATCAAGCTTATAGAGCTCATAATGCTTCCGAAAAAATGATGTAAAAGTAACCAAAGCCGGCGATTATACGCCGTAATCAGGCAATAAATGAAGGGTTAATATCAGGACGTTGTGGCCCCCACCGGCGTGAGGGCGCTCGCTAGAAGCTTACGGGGCCGGGTTGACCAGCAGCTGGCCGATTGAGCCGCGGTCCGCCATTTCCAGCGTCTGGCTGGAATAGAGGAACGGGAAGTGCTCCCAGGACGGCTGGCCAAAATACACCAGCAGCTCCACCTGGCCGTCAATCCACACGGTGTCTTTCCAGCCGCGGTCTTCGCCAAAGGGTGCTGCACCGTTAACGTTTTTAATCAGGAAGGTTACGCCTTCAATGTGGAACGACTGCGGCGTGTCGGCACGCACCGTCCAGCGCTCCCACGTGCCCTGCTGCGTCTGGATATCAATACGCTTGATGTCCCACAGCTGGCCGTTAATACCCGGGTCGTCGCCAAGCGTAATATCGCGGCTGCGTGCCGGGCTGCCGTTAATAATCTCATCGGGCAGCAGGCGCATCGGCAGGCTGTCCGTCACCAACGGCAGCAGCCCGGTTGCCCGAAGCGTCAGTACCAGGGTGGAAATCAGGATGCTCGACGGCTCGAAGAAGCCGCGAATGCGGTCCATGATGCCCGCCGCCTCGCCGCAGGTTATCGACACTTCTTTGCCGTCAGACATATCCACGAGGATTTCGCGGCGCTCGCCGGGGGCAAGAGAAAGCTGTTTAACCGAAACCGGCGCGGGCAGAAAGCCCTGGTCGCTGGAGATAACGTGCATGGCGCGGCCGTCGCTCATTTGCAGCAGATAGCGGCGCGCGTTGGAGGCATTAAGCAGGCGCAGACGCACCCAGCCGCGAGAAACCTCAACAAAAGGCCCCTGCACGCCGTTCACCAGCAGCGTATCGCCAACGAAGCCACCGCTGCCCGGCTCGACGTATTCCGGGGTGCCGAAGTTATCCAGGCGCTTGTCCTGAATAATCACCGGGAAGTCATCCACGCCGTAGTGATTCGGGATCGGCAGCGATTTGCTGACCTCATCCTCAATCAGCCACATGCCCGCCAGCCCGTTATAAACCTGCTGCGCGGAACGGTTCGGCGTGTTGGCACGGTACCAAAGCGTTGCGGCCTGCTGGCGAATCGGCAGCACCGGCGCCCAGTCAACGTTCGGCGACATCATGCGCGGCGCACCGCCCATCAGGGGGCCGGGAACCTGAAGCCCGGCGATGGTCATGCCGATGTTTTCCTGCAGGCGGTTGCTGTAAATCATTTTGACGTCGTCGCCGTTCCAGACGCGGATCGTCGGGCCAAGATAGCGCCCGTTCAGCCCCCACACCTGCGCTTTTGTACCGCCGGTGAATGACCAGTGGGCGCGCTGTAAAGTCAGGAAAAGCGGCTGGCCGCGACGGGATTCCAGCAAAGGGGGAACGGGTAAAGGTAACTGCTGCCCTGCCGCATTTGCCCTCAGTGGCACCGCACCCGCACAAAGTGCAATTCCCGATGCCTGAATAAACTGACGCCGACTGAGTGACATAATTGCTCCATGTAAAACTGAAAACGTGGGGCGGTACAAGCCGTACCGCCAGAGGGGCTAACCCCGGAATGAGGCGATCAGCTCGCCTGTTTTTTCTCAACCGTGCCGGACGCTTCGCGCTCCGCCACTTCTTTATTTAACTCGTCAATTTTTGCCATCATGATTTCGCGGCAGTGGGTGGCGAGCTTGCGCACCTGGTCTTTGCCATAAACGCTGGTATCAATGGGATCCAGCATTTCGACGATCACCAGACCGTTATTCCAACGGTTTAGCTTAATTTTATTACTGGTATTCGAAACGCACACGGGAATAATTGGGACGCCCGCAGCAATTGCGGCATGAAACGCGCCGGTTTTAAACGGCAGCAGCCCGCGACCGCGGCTACGAGTCCCTTCCGGGAACATCCACACGGACACGTTACGCTTCTGCATTTGCGAAACAACCTGCGAGATGGTGGTGTGCGCTTTAGCGCGATTATCACGGTCGATCAGCAGGTTACCTGCCAGCCAGTACAGCTGCCCGAAGAACGGGATCCACAGCAGGCTTTTTTTACCGACGGTGACGGTCGGCGGCTGAACGATATTCGACGCGGTGACCATGTCATAGTTGTTCTGATGGTTACCGATATAAATAGCCGTCGGGTGGTTTTCAACGCCTTTAGGTAAACGGGTTTCCACTTTCAGCCCAAATACCGGCGCAAGACGGCCAAAAAGATGACCAAACGTCGCCACGTGGCGTGGATTACGTGGACTAAATAAGCAGTAAATGCTGCCTAAAATACAGACCAAAAGGCAATAAATTACAACAATAATAAAACGAACAATGGATAGCATAACAACCTCTAAAGCCTGAACCGCTTACAAGTATGACCAGATTAATCACAAACACCAAAAACGTTTTTCGGGCGTTTGGGGCAAACCAGAGCGGCTATCGCGTAAAACCTGCTTTTCGGGCGACAGAATTGCCGCCCGGTAGCGGATTACTCTTCGCTGTCGCCAGAGCCTGCCCGTGCCGGGGAATCCACTTCCACCCGGTCAATACGTTGCAGGCCACGCATCAGCGTACCGCGACGACCACGCTCGCCGGTAATTTTCTGTAGCTCTTCCGGGCGCAGCTTAATCTTACGCTTGCCGACGTGCAGAGTAACGGTGCTTTGCGGCGGCAGAATAAAGAGATGCGCCAGCTTATCTTCCCCTTTCGCGGCTTCAGCGGACGGGATAGAGATAATTTTATTGCCTTTACCTTTCGACAGCTGCGGCAAATCGCTCACCGGGAACATCAGCATACGCCCGGCTGCGGTGATCGCCATCAGCATATCGTCTTCGCCTGTAATTTCCATTGGCGGCAGCACGCGGGCGTTCTCCGGCAGAGAGATCAAAGCCTTGCCCGCGCGGTTACGTGCCACCAGGTCGTTAAAGGTACAGACGAAGCCGTAGCCCGCATCGGACGCCATCAGCAGCTTCTGATCGTCCGGGGCCATCAGGACGTGTTCGACGGTTGCGCCCGGCGGCGGCGTGAGCTTGCCGGTCAGCGGCTCGCCCTGGCCTCGTGCAGACGGCAGCGTAATTGGGTCCAGCGCGTAGCTGCGCCCCGTAGAGTCGATAAAGGCAACCGGCTGGTTGCTTTTGCCCTTCGCGGAGGCCAGATAGCTGTCGCCCGCTTTGTAGTTTAGCCCCTGAGCGTCGATGTCGTGGCCTTTGGCGCTGCGCACCCAGCCCATTTGCGACAGCACGATGGTGACCGGCTCGGAAGGGGTCATGTCGTGTTCGCTCATCGCTTTGGCTTCGCCACGCTCGCGCAGCGGGGAACGACGGTCGTCGCCGTAGGCGTCGGAATCGGCCTGCAGCTCTTTTTTGAGCAGCGTGTTCATCTTGCGTTCGGAAGCCAGAATGCCCTGCAGCTGGTCACGCTCTTTTTCCAGATCGCTTTGCTCGCCGCGGATTTTCATCTCTTCGAGTTTGGCGAGGTGGCGTAATTTCAGCTCGAGGATGGATTCAGCCTGGGTTTCGCTGAGGGCAAAACGCTCCATCAGCACCGGCTTCGGCTCGTCCTCGCTGCGGATAATGTGAATCACTTCATCAATGTTGAGGAACGCCACCAGCAGGCCTTCAAGGATATGCAGGCGCTTAAGGACTTTCTCGAGGCGATAGGACAGGCGGCGACGCACGGTATCACGACGATAGACCAACCATTCGGTCAGGATTTCGAGCAGGTTTTTCACCGACGGACGGTTGTCCAGGCCGATCATATTGAGGTTTACGCGATAGCTTTTCTCAAGATCGGTGGTGGCAAACAGGTGGTTCATCACCTGTTCCATGTCCACGCGGTTGGAACGAGGCACAATCACCAGGCGGGTCGGGTTTTCGTGATCGGATTCGTCGCGCAGATCTTCAACCATCGGCAGCTTTTTGGCGCGCATCTGGTTGGCGATTTGTTCCAGCACGCGAGCGCCGGAAACCTGATGCGGCAGCGCGGTGATCACCACGTCGCCCTCTTCTTTCTTCCAGACGGCGCGCATGCGCACGGAGCCGCGGCCATTCTGATAAATTTTGCGGATCTCATCACGCGGAGTGATGATTTCAGCCTCGGTCGGGTAATCCGGACCGTGGACGATATCCAGCAGTTCATCAAGCGAGGTTTTCGGCTGGTCGATAAGCGTGATGGCGGCCTTCGCGACTTCGCGCAGGTTATGCGGCGGAATATCCGTCGCCATGCCTACCGCAATGCCGGTGGTGCCGTTGAGCAAAATATTCGGCAGACGCGCAGGCAGCGTTTTTGGCTCTTGCAGCGTGCCGTCAAAGTTCGGGGTGTAATCAACGGTGCCCTGGCCCAGCTCGCCCAGCAGCACTTCTGCATATTTGGACAGGCGGGATTCGGTATAACGCATCGCCGCAAAGGATTTCGGATCGTCCGGCGCGCCCCAGTTCCCCTGTCCGTCTACCAGCGGGTAGCGGTAAGAGAACGGCTGCGCCATGAGCACCATCGCTTCATAACAGGCGCTGTCGCCGTGCGGATGGTACTTACCCAGCACGTCACCTACGGTACGCGCGGATTTTTTGAATTTAGCGCTGGCGCTGAGTCCCAACTCCGACATGGCATAGACGATACGGCGCTGAACAGGCTTAAGCCCGTCGCCGATAAACGGCAGCGCACGGTCCATGATGACGTACATGGAATAGTTGAGATAGGCATTTTCCGTGAATTCGTGCAGCGCTAAGCGTTCTGCACCATCATGAGTTAGATCACTCATTAATCATTCATCCTCAAACTGACGAGCCGAGTGTGGCCACAAACGGCGTAATTGCCGCCGATAGTACCTTATCTGGCTTGCTGAGTCACAGGGAGGAATAGCTTTGCTCCGAGGAATAACGCGGATGAATGGATGAAAACGGGCCGCGGTTGGCGGCCCATCTCAGTGTTACTTCACGATGTTGATTTGCTTCACGTCGATTTCGACGGAATTCCAGTCTTTATCGACTTCACCCTGAATTTCAACGGTGTCTTTCGGGGTAACGGTTTGCCCGTTCCAGCGCTTATGGTCGATGTCTACGTTGACCGTGCCGGAGGCATCGCGGAAGACGTAGTGGTCGCCGCCGATACGCTGTTCAACCTTGCCCCGCAGGGTAACCCAGGTATCGTCAGAGAAGGTTTTGGCCTTTTCTACCGTGGTGACAGTGCCGGTTGGGCCGACGAAGCCGCCCGTTGCCGGAGCCTGCTGGGTAGTGGTTGGTGCGTTCGGGTCGACAAAGCCCCCCTGGTTTGCGGCAAATGCTGGAGCGGCGGTGATCGCGAGGACAGTAAGAATAGCGGCTACTTTTTTCATTGTTTATTTTCCTTCTATGAATGTCGTTTCTTAGGCTTATTAAAACCCAGAGATCTTAACGAGATCTTAATTTCGCATAGCAAAACGACTTTTTTTAATGAATTGCGGCAAACGCCGAAGCAACGCATTTTTCCCCTGTACACGCTTAATCAAACGTTATTAACTTCACGGCAATGAGCCTCAAGGGAAAACGTCATGCGCGTATTATTGATTGAAGATGACAAACTGATTGGCGACGGCCTGAAGGCTGGCCTGACGAAAATGGGATTTACGCTCGACTGGTTTACCGAAGGCAAGCTCGGCCAGGCGGCCCTGGGCCAGGCCCCTTACGATGCCGTCATCCTCGACCTTAGCCTGCCGGGTATTGATGGCCTGGAGATTTTAAAAAGCTGGCGACGTAACGGTCAAAATGAACCGGTATTAATTCTCACCGCGCGGGATGCCTTAGAACAGCGGGTGGAGGGGCTGCAGCTAGGGGCCGATGATTATCTCTGCAAACCTTTTGCGCTCATTGAAGTGGCCGCTCGCCTGCAGGTTTTAGTTCGCCGCACGCATGGGCAATCACAGCCAGCACTTAATCATGCCGGGGTTGAACTCGATCCGCTTAAATTAACCGTTACGCAAAACGGCGAGCCGTTGCAGCTAAAGCCAAAGGAGTTTGCGCTGCTCGAACTGTTAATGCGCAATGCCGGGCGTGTTCTGCCGCGTTCGCTTATCGAAGAGAAGATCTACAGCTGGGACGATGAGGTTTCCCGCAACGCGCTGGAGGTGCATATCCACCATCTGCGCCGCAAGCTCGGCAGCGGCTTCATCCGCACCGTGCATGGGATTGGTTACACGCTGGGTGAAGAATGATTAAAACGCTGACGCAAAGCCTGCGGGCACGGCTGATCGCCGGCTTTATCCTGCTGACGGTAATTGCCTGGCTTGGCGCGAGCATCGCCGCCTGGTATCAGACCTCAAAAACCCTCGATAAGCTTTTCGACACGCAGCAGATGCTGTTCGCCAAGCGCCTGAGCGCCTTTGATTTAAGAGAGCTGCGCGCAGACCCTCAGCTGCCGCGCACCAAGAAAATGATGCCGCATCATCGTGGCAAGCAGGATGACGATACCCTCGCCTTCGCCATTTTCTCCGCCGACGGGATCATGCAGCTTAACGATGGCGATAACGGCAAAGATCTGCGGTTTAACTATCGCCGCGACGGCTTCACCGACGGCTATCTGAACGGCGATGACGACCCCTGGCGGCTGGTCTGGCTCACCACGCCGGACGGACGCTACCGCATCGTCGTCGGCCAGGAGAGAGAGTATCGTGAGGACATGGCGCTCAGCATCGTTGCCTCTCAGCTCGCTCCGTGGCTTGTCGCCCTTCCCCTGATGCTCCTGCTGCTGGTGTGGCTGGTGAGCCGTGCGCTTTCTCCGCTGCACAAACTGGCGATGGAACTGCGCCATCGTTCACCGGATGACGACACCGGGCTTGAGACAAAACCGCTACCTTCGGAAGTCACGCCGCTGGTCGACGCGCTCAATCTTCTGTTTACCCGTACCGGTGAGTTTATGCTGCGCGAACGCCGCTTCACTTCCGATGCAGCCCACGAGCTGCGCAGCCCGCTTGCCGCATTGAAAGTGCAGGCCGAAGTGGCACAGCTGGCGGGGGACGATGCCCCGATGCGCGGCCACGCCCTGAATAACCTGACGACGGGTATTGACCGTGCAACGCGCCTGGTGGATCAACTGCTTACGCTATCGCGCCTGGACTCACTCGCCGGGCTGGATGATCTAGAAGACGTTTCACTTCCCGCTCTGCTACAAAGCGCCGTGATGGACGCCTACCATCAGGCGCAGCGAGAAGGCGTCGACATTCGCCTTGAGCTGCACGATGAACAGGTTTCGCTGCGCGGTCAGGCTTTGTTATTAAGCCTGATGATCCGTAACGTACTGGACAACGCGGTGCGCTACAGCCCACGCGGTAGCGTAGTGGAAGTGGTGCTGCACAAACGGGAAATCTGCATTACCGACAACGGCCCTGGAATAAGCGCGGAATTCCTACCGAACCTTGGCGAACGCTTCTTCCGCCCGCCGGGACAGGAGAAAACCGGCAGCGGGCTGGGTTTATCCATCGTTCAGCGGATAGCGGCTTTGCACGGAATGCACGCGCATTTTTCGAATGTTATAGCGGGTGGATTTCAGGTGCGGTTGACCTGGTAGAGCACGGATTATTGCTTATCTGGCAAAAGTCTTTGCACATTTTGGCTATTTTTCTGTGACCAGCATCACGTTAAAATTCGTGCCAAACGCAATGATTCGAGGACTAACGATGAGCAACATTCTGATTATCAACGGGGCGAAAAAATTCGCCCACTCAAACGGCCAGCTTAACGACACCCTGACCGAAGTCGCGGAAAGTTTCCTGCGCGACCTCGGACATGATGTTCAGGTTACCCGCACCGACAGCGAGTACGACGCAAAAGAAGAAGTGCAGAAATACCTGTGGGCTGACACGGTAATTTATCAGATGCCGGGCTGGTGGATGGGCGCGCCGTGGACCATGAAAAAATACATCGATGACGTGTTCACCGAAGGCCACGGCTCACTGTATGCCAGCGATGGCCGCACGCGCTCCGACGCCGAGAAGAAATACGGCTCCGGCGGCCTGATTCAGGGTAAAACCTATATGCTGTCCCTGACCTGGAACGCGCCGCTGCAGGCCTTTGAAGACAAAGAGCAGTTCTTCCACGGCGTGGGCGTTGACGGCGTTTACCTGCCGTTCCATAAGGCCAATGAGTTCCTGGGGATGGAAGCTTTGCCAACCTTTATCGCTAACGACGTGATGAAGGTGCCTGACGTGCCACGCTTTGTAGCAGAATATCGCAAGCATCTCGGCGAGATTTTTGCTTAACTGTTGGTCTGCTTAAAAAAAGGAGTTAGCCATGCTGACAGTGATAGCTGAAATTCGTACCCGTCCCGGCGTTCATCATCGCCAGGCCGTTTTGGATGCCTTTGCAAAAATTATCCCGACCGTGCTCGAAGAAGAAGGCTGCTTCGGCTACGCGCCGTTAGTCGATCACAATGCACAGGTCGCTTTCCAGACTACCGCTCCGGACTCCATCTTTATGGTTGAGAAGTGGGAAACCGTTGCTCACCTGGAAGCCCATCTGGCTACCCCGCACATGAAGAACCACAGCGCCGCGGTGAAAGATGACGTGCTGGATATTCATATCCACATTCTGGAAGACGGCATTAAGTAAAGCTTGTATGTAGCGGTGGATGGCGCTCTGGCGTATCCACCCTACACTTGCCCCGCTTAACTTTTGGCATCGGCCTGAACGTTAATCTGCGGTCGTTTTGCCTTCAGGTAGCCATACATCAGCAGCGAAGACATCGCCGAGAAAGAAAGCAGCGCGGCGGGCAGGGTCACGTAGCTCCAGCTAAAGCCAAGCGTAATCATCGTCCCTCCCAAATATGCGCCGATGGCGCTGCCGAGATTAAACGCCACCTGCCCCCCAGCGGCACCCAACAGCTCGCCACCTTTAGCATTCTGCAACAGTAAAATCTGTAGCGGAGCCGAAAGCGCGAACAGCCCGGCGCAGCACACAAACCCCATCATCAGCGATGCCGTTTTGTTTTCCCCGAAGGCAAAAAGTAGTACCAGGGAGAGAACGATAACCAGATCGGTGGTTGCCGCAATGCGAAGCGGGCTAAAACGCCCTGACAGCCTGCCGCTGAGCATATTGCCCAGCACCATACCCAGCCCCATCAGCACCATGATGACCGTCATCGCCACCTCGGAAAAGCCGGATACGTTAACCATGAAAGGCTTAACAAAGCTGAACCAGGCAAAGACACCGGCGTTGCCGAACATTGTGGCTGAGAAAATCAGCCACGGCTCCGGCTTTTTGAGGAAGCGGAACTGTTCCGTAAAGCGGATTTCTGATTTATCAAACAGGCCAGGCACCCAGAAAAATATCGACAGGATCACCAGCACGTCAAACGCGGCAATCATCATAAAGGTGTAGCGCCAGCTAAACGTATGGCCGAGCCAGGTGCCGAGCGGAACGCCTGCGAGATTGGCGACCGTCATGCCGGCGACCATGCCCGCCACCGCCAGCGTGACTTTTCCGGGCGGCGCTAGTTTAGAGAGGATGATGGTGCCAACGCCAAAAAACGCCCCGTGGGGAAAGCCTGAAACCAGCCGCCCTATCGCCAGCATGGTGTAAGACGTTGAAAAGGTAAAAATAACGTTACCGACCACGCAGAGTGCAGCCAGAAATAACAGAATGTTTTTTAGCGAGAATTTATGGGAGAACAGAGCAATAAGCGGCGCGCCGATGACCACGCCAAAGGCGTAAAACGAGATCATATTGCCAGCGGAGGGAATGGTGATCCCCGTGTCGCGGGCAAGCTCAGGGAGAACGCCCATAATGCCAAACTCGGCCATCCCCAAGCCGAACGTACCAAGCGCTAACGAGAAAATCGTTTTTTTCACACGACCAACCACTTCAACAGAAGAATGCGATCATTATTTATCATTCTGCGGGGGCGGGCCAGTTCGAAACGACGTTTTAACTCGTTAATCCATGGTTTCGCGACGGTTTGTGAATAGCGGAGTCTTGCGGAGGAGTTGGCCGCTTTTAGCACTGCTGCATAAAAGCGGCCGATGTTCAGCGGATCTAGACGTCGAGGTCAGCCATGTCGCCCTTTTCCTGCAGCCAGTTACGGCGGTCTTCGGAACGTTTTTTGGCGAGCAGCATGTCCATCATTGCTAAGGTTTTATCGCTGTCTTCGTCGCTGATGGTCAGCTGCACCAGGCGGCGCGTGTTGGGATCGAGCGTGGTTTCGCGCAGCTGAAGCGGGTTCATTTCGCCCAGACCTTTAAAGCGCTGCACGTTCGGCTTGCCTTTCTTGCGCTTGAGCTGTTCAAGCACGCCCGCTTTCTCTTCTTCGTCCAGCGCGTAATACACTTCTTTGCCGAGGTCGATGCGGTAGAGCGGCGGCATGGCGACATACACGTGCCCGCCTTTCACAAGCGAGCGGAAATGGCGCACGAACAGCGCGCACAGCAGCGTGGCGATATGCAGGCCATCGGAGTCCGCATCCGCAAGGATACAGATTTTACCGTAGCGCAGCTGGCTGAGATCTTCGCTGTCGGGATCGATGCCGATCGCCACGGAGATGTCGTGCACTTCCTGTGAAGCGAGCACCTCATCCGAGGAGACTTCCCAGGTGTTCAGGATCTTGCCTTTGAGCGGCATGATCGCCTGATATTCACGATCGCGCGCCTGCTTGGCTGAACCGCCTGCGGAATCCCCTTCTACGAGGAAGAGTTCGGTACGGCTGAGATCCTGCGCGGTACAGTCCGCCAGCTTGCCAGGCAGCGCAGGGCCGCTGGTCAGCTTTTTACGCACGACTTTTTTGGCCGCCCGCATGCGACGCTGGGCGCTGGAAATCGCCAGCTCGGCCAGCTGTTCCGCTGCCTGAACGTTCTGGTTCAGCCACAGGCTAAAGGCATCTTTTACCACGCCCGAAACAAAGGCGGCGCACTGGCGGGATGAAAGACGTTCTTTAGTCTGGCCCGCAAACTGCGGATCCTGCATTTTCACCGACAGCACGTAGGCGCAGCGTTCCCAGATATCATCCGCCGAGAGTTTCACCCCGCGCGGCAGAATGTTGCGGTATTCGCAAAACTCGCGCATGGCGTCGAGCAACCCCTGGCGCAGGCCATTGACGTGGGTGCCGCCCTGCATCGTTGGGATGAGGTTGACGTAGCTTTCGGTCAGCAGCTCGCCGCCTTCCGGCAGCCACAGCAGCGCCCAGTCAACCTGTTCGGTGTCGCCCGCGAAGTTGCCGATAAACGGCGCTTCCGGCAGCGTGATCAGGCCGTTCACGGCTTCGCTCAGGTAGTCTTTCAGACCGTCCTGGTAGCACCAGCGCTGCTCGGTATTGTTAACTTTATCGGTAAAGGTGATTTCAACGCCCGGACAAAGTACCGCTTTCGCTTTCAGCAGATGGCTCAGGCGCGATACTGAAAAACGCGGGCTGTCGAAGAACTTTTCGTCCGGCCAGAAGTGAACGCTGGTGCCGGTATTGCGCTTGCCGCAGGTGCCGACAACTTGCAGCTCCTGAACCTTATCGCCGTTTTCAAATGCGATGCTGTAGACCTGCGCGTCGCGGCGAACGGTGACTTCCACACGTTTAGACAGGGCGTTGACAACGGAAATCCCTACCCCGTGCAGGCCGCCCGAGAACTGGTAGTTTTTATTGGAGAATTTACCGCCCGCGTGCAGACGGCAGAGAATGAGCTCGACCGCAGGAACGCCTTCTTCGGGGTGGATATCCACCGGCATGCCGCGTCCGTCATCGATGACTTCTAATGACTGGTCGGCATGAAGAATGACATCAACTCGCTTAGCATGACCTGCCAGCGCTTCGTCCACGCTGTTATCAATGACTTCCTGGCCCAAATGGTTTGGGCGGGTAGTGTCGGTGTACATTCCCGGACGGCGGCGAACCGGCTCAAGCCCGGTGAGTACCTCAATGGCATCGGCGTTATAACTGGATTGCGTCATGGTTTATTCGTTCAGATAGCGAAACAGGGAATCGGCCGACCCGGCCTCAATGTAGACCGAGGAAGTCGACAATCTGTGTGAAATAATCTTCGAAGCCCACAAAGGCGTGATTGCCACCGGATTCGACCGTCTGGCGACAGGAGGTGTAGTAAGCCACCGCCTGGCGATAATCAAGCACTTCGTCACCCGTTTGTTGCAGCAGCCAGATGAGATCCGGCGCTTCAAGCGGGTCAACCTGCATGACTTTAAGATCGTAAATATGGCGTGACTCTAGCACATATTGCTGGCCGGTGTAGGGGTTCTCGTTGGCGCCGAGATAATCTGCCAGCAATTCAAACGGGCGTGTCGCCGGGTTGACCACCACGGCGGGCAGCATGAAACATTGCGACAGCCAGGTGGCGTAATAGCCGCCCAAGGATGAGCCCACAACGCCCAACGGCTCGCCGCCGTGTTCAAGCACCAGCGACTCAAGCAGCTCTGCGGCTTCCGCAGGATATGGCGGCAGCTGAGGTATCACCATGTTGATATGCGGATAGCGTTCCGCAAGCCACGACTGCATGCTGGTCGCCTTCGCCGAGCGAGGCGAGCTGTTGAAGCCGTGCAGGTAGAGTAACGTGGACATCAGTAGCCTTCTGAGGCGGTATCAGGGTTGAAAACCGCGCCCTTGAGGCGGCACACTTCGGTAGTGACCAGCCCGTCCGGATGAAGTTCCAGCCAGCGCCAGCCCGGCTCGATGGTATCCAGAGTAAAATTGGCACAGTGGGGCTTAAACTGCACGCAGGTGGAAGGCGTTGCCAGCATGCGGCGACCGTTCCAGTCCAGATCCAGCTCCTGATGAATGTGCCCGCACAGCAGCGTTTTCACCTGGGGATAGTTGACCAGCACGTTATCAAGCTCTTGCGCGTTTCGCAGGCTGTGCTGATCGAGCCAGCTGCAGCCAGCGGGCAACGGATGATGGTGGAGCATAAGGAGAGTGTGGCGTTCAGGCGCGGCGGCAAGCTTGTGCTCAAGCCATTCGAGCTGGTAATCGCTCAGTTCACCGTGCGGCACGCCAAAGACCTGGCTATCCAGCAGGACGATTTGCCAGCTATCGCCGATATAGACAAGTTTCGAAGGAGAAATGCCTGCTTCCTGCAGGGCACCGTACATGGCTGGCTGGAAGTCATGATTGCCCGGCAGCCAGACGCAGGGCGCAGCGATTCTCGCGATACCCTCAGCAAAGTGCTGGTAGGCTTGCTCGCTATGATCCTGGGCCAAATCCCCGGTCGCGACAATTAGGTCGCAGTGACGCTGCTCGTCAAGAATGGCAGCAAGCACCGCCTGGTAGCTCTCCCAGGTGTTGATGCCAAGCAGCGTTTCATTCTTCCCAGAGAAAAGGTGGGTATCGGTAATTTGCAGAATCCTGATACGGCCCCCACCGGCCACAGGAAGATTTAACAGGCTTTCCAAATGGTGTCCTTAGGTTTCACTCTCTCTAATAAACCGGAACCGCCATCGCTCCATGCGCTAAACAGTAGCGCAACCAATCAGCAAGAAACTGGTTAATTTGATGCTTTTCGTCGCGTTGATGCAACTTTTTATTAGGATAATCATAACGTGCTTTAAAACGGAAGATCTGCTGGCTTGAACACACTTCCGCCACCATCGCGTCGTGGTAAAGCCTGACGGACATTGACGGCAGGCTCCAGTAGCTGACGCTAGGCGCGGTCTGTTTAATTTCAACAAGCGTAGTGTAACGAGTCGATTCAAGCACGGTCAGCCGATATCGGGCGCTATTAACCTGATAGGTAACGGTTTCACCTGGCGCGTCGTTGCGCGGCAGCAGGCGGCGCAGCTGGGCGAAGTTGGTTTCGCACAGACGCATCATTTCAGGGAAGTCAGGTGTGTAGCGCTTCATATTTAGTCGTTCCACTCTATTCGCAGTTTTTCATAATGCAGCTGCAGCCATTGCAAAGCGATGACTGAGGCAGCGTTGTCGATGGACCCCTCTTCTACTAGCTGATAAGCTTTTTCCCGGCTCACCACATGAACACGAATATCTTCGTTTTCATCCACCAGGCCGTGAATTCCTTCAGCGGCGGTGGCATCCACTTCGCCCACCAGTATCGACAAACGTTCGCTGGTTCCTCCTGGGCTTGCCAGGTAGCTGAGTACGGGTTTGGTGCGCCCAACCACTAATCCGGCCTCTTCCACTGCTTCGCGACGCGCCACGTCCTCAACGCTTTCGCCTTCTTCAATCATTCCGGCAATCAATTCGAGCAGCCATGGCGTGTCGCTTGTGTCGTAAGCCGCGATGCGGATCTGTTCAATCAGCACGACTTCATCACGCACAGGGTCATAGGGTAGCAGCACCGCAGCGTGCCCGCGTTCAAAAATTTCGCGGCGAACTTCACCGCTCATCTCACCGTTAAACAGGCGATGGCGAAAACGATAAAGATCGAGTGAAAAAAAACCGCGGTAAAGCGTTTCCCGTGCAATAATTTCAACATCGTTTTTGGCTAATGTGACAAGCGTATTCTTTGGCTTACTCATGATGATGTCCTGAAGTCTTATGGTAATGAATTGAGCGTTTTCAAGCCTGTTTGACTGCCGTTTCACAAGCTATGTGATAGATTGATACAAATTCAGGGTGGATGGCACATTACGCCAACCCGCCCCGTTGGCGGACTCTGCTAGAATCGGCAAATATTTCGACTCAATTAGCACAAACAAAAAACAATTTTGCTTCACAACAAGGAATGCAAATGAAGAAACTGCTCCCAATCCTTATCGGTCTGAGCCTAACGGGTTTCAGCGCCATGAGCCAGGCAGAAAACCTGATGCAGGTTTATCAGCAGGCGCGTCTTAGCAACCCGGATTTACGTAAATCCGCTGCAGACCGTGACGCCGCATTCGAGAAAATTAACGAAGCACGCAGCCCGTTATTACCACAGCTCGGCCTTGGTGCAGATTACACCTACAGCAACGGTTACCGCGATGTAAATGGCGTTAACTCCAATAGTACCGGTGCCTCTTTGTCGTTAACGCAGACCATTTTTGATATGTCGAGATGGCGTGCGCTGACCCTGCAGGAAAAATCGGCTGGTATCCAGGACGTGACCTACCAGACTGACCAGCAAACGCTGATCCTGAACACCGCGACGGCCTATTTTAACGTGCTGAGCGCCATTGATGCACTCTCCTACACTGAAGCGCAGAAACAGGCGATTTACCGTCAGTTAGACCAGACGACCCAGCGCTTTAACGTAGGCCTTGTAGCCATTACCGACGTGCAGAACGCCCGTTCGCAGTACGACAACGTGCTGGCAAACGAAGTAACCGCCCGTAACAACCTCGATAACGCGGTGGAATCTCTGCGTCAGGTAACCGGTAACTACTATCCTTCTCTGGCTTCCCTGAACGTTGATGGCTTCAAAACCAATAAGCCAGAGGCGGTGAACAGCCTGCTGCAGGAAGCTGAAAAACGTAACCTTGCGCTGTTACAGGCTCGTCTGTCTCAGGATCTGGCTCGCGAACAAATTCGTTACGCAGAGACAGGCCATATGCCAACCGTTGGCTTAACCGCTTCTACAGGTATTTCCGATACCACCTACAGCGGCTCGAAAACTAACAGCGCGCAGTATGACGACAGCAATACGGGTCAGAACAAAATCGGCCTGAATTTCTCGCTGCCGCTCTACCAGGGTGGCCAGGTTAATTCCCAGGTCAAGCAGGCGCAGTACAGCTTTGTGGGTGCCAGCGAACAGCTCGAAAGCGCGCACCGCAGCGTCGTGCAGAACGTGCGTTCTTCCTTCAATAACGTGAACGCCTCCATCAGTACCATCAACGCTTACAAACAGGCCGTTGTGTCTGCACAAAGCTCGTTAGATGCGATGGAAGCCGGTTATTCCGTGGGTACGCGTACCATCGTTGACGTGTTGGATGCGACCACTACGCTGTATAACGCGAAGCAGCAGCTCTCCAGCGCTCGTTATAACTACCTGATCAACCAGCTGAATATCAAGCAGGCCCTGGGTACGCTTAACGAACAGGATCTGGTTTCCCTTAACGCAACGCTTGGTAAGCCGGTTCCGACTACCGCGGACAGCGTAGCGCCAGAAACGCCAGATCAGAACGCACGTGCGGATGGCTACACGGCGGATACCGCTGATACCACGACCAACGCTTCGGCTCAGGCGGCTCCAGTCGCACAGCCGGCAAAAGCGACCAGCAACGGCGCCCGTAACCCATTCGGCAACTGATTGCTTAAGCGATAGCTTCGCTTAATCCAAAGCCCTGAAAACGCTGTTTTCGGGGCTTTATTGTTTATTAAGCCCTACCCCTGTCACAACTTGCGCCCTTTAACGTAAGGCAACGTAAAGATCCCCCGGCATACCTACGTCACCGCTTTAATTTCGACCATTCATCCCCTATCCTAAGGGCAACTACATCCAAAATAATTCAAGTTGTGGGTAGCCGGCCAGCCGTAAGTCCCCAGGAGCATAGCTAACTATGTGACTGTGGCGCGCGGATGCAGCCAACACCCCCACTACTTGAAGTATGACGGATTTACAGGCTTCATTCCTTTGGGCTCAGGATAGATAAATGAAACGGACAAAAACGATAAACCACGCGTCGTTCCGCAAAAGCTGGAACGCCAGGCATTTAACGCCGGTTGCGCTGGCGGTCACCGCCGTGTTTATGCTCGCGGGCTGTGAACAAAACGACGAAACCGTCTCCATGTATCAAAACGCAGACGACTGCGCCCAGGCTAACCCGGGCAAAAGTGCGGAATGCACCACCTCCTATAACAACGCGCTAAAAGAAGCGGAGCGCACCGCGCCTAAATACGCTTCTCGCGAAGAGTGTATTGCTGAATTTGGCGAAGGCCAGTGCCAGCAGGCTCCGGCCCAGGCAAGCATGGCGGGTGAAAACCAGGCGCAGACCCAGCAGAGCGGCAGCTTCTGGATGCCGCTGATGGCAGGCTACATGATGGGTCGCCTGATGGGCGGCGGTGCGGGCTTTGCCCAGCAGCCGCTGTTCTCATCCAAAAACCCGGCAAGCCCGGCCTACGGAAAATACGCTGATGCCAGCGGTAAGAGCTACGGCGCAGCAACCCCGGGCCGCACGACTACCGTTCCGAAAACAGCCATGGCACCGAAACCGGCCACCACCAGCACCGTTACTCGCGGCGGCTTTGGTGATTCCGTTGCCAAGCAATCAACCATGCAGCGTAGCAGCGCGACCGGTTCTTCCCGTTCGATGGGCGGCTAAGCATAATGGAAAGAGTTGCGATAACCGAGCGTCCGGACTGGCGCGAAAAGGCCGCCGAATACGGCTTCAACTTCCACACCATGTACGGCGAACCCTACTGGTGTGAAGATGCCTACTACAAACTGACGCTCCCGCAGGTCGAACGACTGGAAGAGGTCACCGCCGAACTGCACCAAATGTGCCTGAAGGTGGTTGAAAAAGTCGTCAGCAGCGATGAGCTGCTAGCTAAATTCCGCATTCCGAAGCACACCTGGGAATTTGTGCGCCAGTCCTGGCGCACGCAGCAGCCTTCGCTTTATTCCCGCCTCGATCTGGCGTGGGATGGCGTAGGCGAACCAAAGCTGCTGGAAAACAACGCGGATACGCCCACTTCCTTATACGAAGCGGCGTTCTTCCAGTGGATCTGGTTGGAAGATCAGATTCAGGCCGGAAATCTGCCCGCCGGAAGCGATCAGTTCAACAGCCTGCAGGAAAAGCTCATCGAGCGGTTTGCCGAACTAAAACAGCAGCACGGCTTTAACCTTGTGCATTTCGCCTGCTGCCAGGACACCGTAGAAGATCGCGGCACCGTGCAATATCTGCAGGATTGTGCAGCAGAAGCCGAAGTCGCAAGCGAGTTCGTGTACATGGAAGAGATCGGCCTTGGCGAAAAAGGCCAGTTTACCGATCTGCAGGATCAGGTTATCAGTAACCTGTTCAAACTCTATCCGTGGGAATACATGCTGCGCGAGGTGTTCTCCACCAAGCTTGAAGACGCAGGCGTACGCTGGCTTGAGCCGGCCTGGAAAAGCATTATTTCCAACAAAGCGCTGCTGCCGATGCTGTGGGAAATGTTCCCCAATCATCCTAACCTGCTGCCAGCGTACTTCGCGGAAGACGACCATCCGGCAATGGATAAATACGTTGTGAAGCCAATCTTCTCTCGCGAAGGCGCAAACGTGAAGATCATCGAAAACGGCCAGGAAGTTGCCCGCGTCGATGGCCCTTACGGCGAAGAAGGTATGATAGTGCAGGAGTTCTATCAGCTTCCGAAATATGGCGATAGCTACACGCTGATTGGCAGCTGGCTGATAGACGACCAGCCGGCGGGGATCGGTATTCGTGAGGACCACGCGCTAATCACGCAGGATCTTTCGCGTTTTTACCCGCACGTTTTTGTCGAGTAAGAAGTCATGAAAAGTTAAAGGCGCGATTATCGCGCCTTTTTTATCACCCAATCTGGACCGACAGCATACTCAACGATCCCATCTCGATGCCGTCCACCGGCAGCGTAATCGGCTCCTTCCCGTCCCACGCGCCCAGAACGTACAGCAGCGGCAGATAGTGGTCCGGCGTCGGGTTCGACAGCGCCCCACCTTCGTGATTCAGATAGTTCACCAGCGGGTGTTCCTCGGTTGGCCCCTGCCACGTCAGGTTGTCTTTCACATACTGGTTAAAAGACTCAGCCCATGGATAAGGCGTATTCTCCCCATGCCAGCGCGCGGTACGCAGGTTATGCACGACGTTACCGCTGGCAATCAGCATGATGCCCTGGTCACGCAGGCTCGCAAGCTTACGGCCCAACTCAAAGTGCCACGCGTTCGGCTTGGTGCTATCGACGCTGAGCTGCACCATCGGAATATCCGCATTCGGATACATCTTGATCAACACGCCCCACGAGCCGTGGTCGAAACCCCAGGCTTCTTTATCAAGCGTGACGTGTTCAGGAGCCAGCAGGTCAACAAGCTGTTGCGCCAGTTCCGGAGAACCGGGCGCCGGGTAATGCGTGTCGTACAGCGCCTGCGGGAATCCACCAAAATCATGAATGGTTTTTGGCGTTTCCATCGCCGTCACGCCAGTGCCCCGCGTGAACCAGTGCGCGGACACCACCACGATCGCTTTCGGGCGCGGCAGAGTTTCTCCCAAATGACGCCAGGCCTGGGTATAGTGGTTATCTTCCAGCACGTTCATCGGGCTGCCGTGGCCAAGGAATAACGCGGGCATACGTTGGGTTGTCATAGGAGTTTCCTTAAGCGGATAAGTTCGAATGACACAACATTACGCCCATTCGAGGCTGGATGAACTCAGATAAGCATGATGAAGATCATCAGGAAATTTGAATGTCGGATAAGGAGCTGTGGATGTCAGTACCGTTGATCCTGACCCTGCTTGCCGGGGGGGCCACGTTTATCGGGGCGATTTTGGGGGTGATCGGCCAGAAGCCGTCGAACCGCGTGTTGGCGTTTTCGCTTGGCTTTGCCGCAGGAATTATGCTGCTCATCTCGCTGATGGAAATGCTGCCTGCGGCGCTGCATACCGAGGGAATGTCGCCCGTGCTGGGCTACGGCATGTTTGTGCTCGGGCTGATGGGCTACTTTGCGCTCGACCGAAGCCTCCCTCACGCGCATCCGCAGGACCTGATGGACGGCTCTTTAAAAGCGCCCAATTTGCGCCGCACCGCGCTGCTCCTCACGCTCGGTATCAGCCTGCACAACTTCCCGGAAGGGATTGCCACCTTCGTTACCGCCAGCGCTAATCTCGAGCTTGGGCTGGGCATTGCGCTCGCCGTCGCTTTACACAATATCCCTGAAGGTTTAGCGGTCGCTGGCCCGGTTTATGCGGCAACGGGCTCGAAGCGCAAGGCTATACTTTGGGCGGGGATTTCCGGGCTTGCAGAAATCCTCGGCGGCGTGCTGGCGTGGCTGATTCTTGGCACGATGATCTCCCCGGTGCTCATGGCGTCAATCATGGCGGCAGTGGCGGGAATTATGGTGGCGCTTTCGGTGGATGAACTGATGCCGCTGGCCAAAGAGATTGACCCGCATAACAATCCGAGCTACGGCGTGCTTTGTGGCATGGCGGTGATGGGGTTGAGTTTGACTTTGCTGCAGAGTAGCGGGATTGGCTAATAGGCTCCTGGCATAACTGGTGGATGGCGCGATCGCTTATCCACCCTACAAAAACCAAGAGTAGTGGCGTAGGTCGAATAAGCGCAGCGCCATCCGACAAACAATAATTCACCTACAAAAAACCCGGTATTAAACCGGGTTTTTTAATGCTCTTAGCTAGCTTTGCGCTCGTGCGTCTGGCGGTATTCAACCAGGTCGGCGATGGTCACCACCGCCATATTATGCTGGCGGGCAAAGGTGATGCACTCTGGCGCACGCGCCATGGTGCCGTCGTCGTTGGTCAGCTCGCACAGCACGCCAGCAGGTTTGAAACCGGCCAGCGTCACCAGGTCAACGGTGGCTTCAGTGTGGCCGCCGCGAGTTAACACGCCGCCAGGCTGAGCCCGCAGCGGGAACACGTGCCCCGGGCGGTTCAGGTCACTTGGCTTAGCGTTATCGGCAATCGCCGCACGAACGGTGGTGATACGGTCTGCGGCAGAAACGCCGGTGGTCACGCCGTGGGCGGCTTCAATGGTCACGGTAAAACCGGTGCCGAAAGCACTGGTGTTGTTATCAACCATCATCGGCAGTTCGAGCTGTTTGCGACGTTCGTCGGTCAGGCACAGGCAGACAATGCCGCTGCCGTGGCGAATGGTCAGCGCCATTTGCTCAACGGTCATGGTTTCAGCAGGGAATATCATGTCGCCTTCGTTCTCGCGATCTTCATCGTCAAGAACCATCACGCCGCGGCCTTCGCGCAGTGCGTTAAGCGCATGTTCAACGCGCTGAGTCGGGGTGCCAAATGCAGAAAGTAGCGTCTGATTCATGGTAAAAAAACCTCATTAAAATTATGGTTACCAGAATCAGGGCAGTCTTAGGAGCTATAAAAAATAACGTGGGCAGGCCGGGGCCTGTCTTGATCGTTACTCTCTCCCATCCGGACTTTAACCGTCGGCCCCGGAATTACACCGGATCTGCTGACCTCCGGCGTGAACCGGAGCGCTCGCGGGCTTTCAGCGTAAGCTGATTTACCGCCGGTGGGGAGTTTCGCCCCGCCCTGAGAATAAGCAGGCTTACTATAACGCCGATGATTTTCTCTGGCAACGGCATTTCAGGTTTATCACCTGCCCATCAGGCATTACAATTAGGTTAAACACGCCGGTTAAATGGAAGCCACTATGATTGACCCGAAAAAAATTGAGCAAATCGCCCGCCAGGTTCATGAGTCAATGCCGAAAGGGATTCGTGAGTTCGGGGATGATGTCGAGAAGAAGATCCGCCAGGTGCTGCAGTCGCAGCTTACTCGTCTTGATCTGGTGAGCCGCGAAGAGTTTGACGTGCAGACTCAGGTGCTGCTGCGCACCCGCGAAAAGTTGGCCCTGCTGGAGCAGCGTTTAAGCGAGCTGGAAAGCCGCGAAGCTCATACTCCAGCGCCTGCGGTTATCCCGCCAACTGACCCGCAAATGTAATCTTTTACTCCCCCGCTTGCCGGGGGAGTAAGTTGCTATCAGGCTTCGTTATTCTGGATGCGCTTGATGATGTTGGTGGTTGAACAACCATCTTCAAAGTTCAGCACCATCACTTCACCGCCGTTCGCCCACACCTCTTTACTGCCAGCGATGTCATCCGGCTTGTAGTCACCGCCTTTAACCAGCAAATCCGGCAGGATCTCGCCTATCAGGCGCTGCGGAGTGTCTTCTTCAAACAGCACCACCCAATCCACCGCTTCCAGCGCGGACAGCACGATCATGCGCTGATCCTGCGGATTCACCGGACGGGTTTCCCCCTTCAGACGTTTGGTAGAGGCATCGCTGTTCACCGCGACAATCAGGCGATCGCCCAGCTTGCGCGCGTTCGCCAGGTAGGAAACGTGGCCCGCGTGCAGAATGTCGAACACGCCGTTGGTCATCACGACCTTCTCGCCGCGTTTACGGGCGCTGTCAACGGCAACCTTCAGCTCAGCTTCGGTCATCACGCCAAAGCCGGTATCGGCACGGCCCCGCACCGCGTTTTCCAGCTCGATTGGGGAAACGGTTGAAGTCCCCAGTTTACCCACCACCACGCCTGCGGCAGCGTTGGCAAAGTAGCAGGCTTCTTCCAGAGAATTTCCTGCGGCAAGCGTGGCGGCCAGAACGCCAATCACCGTATCGCCCGCACCGGTCACATCGTAAACTTCCTGTGCCTGAGTCGGCAGATGAACAGGCTCCAGCCCTGGCTGCAGCAGCGTCATGCCCTGTTCTGAACGGGTGACCAGCAGAGCGGAGAGATCGTAATCTGCAATCAGCTGCATGCCGCGTTCCACCAGCTCGGCTTCGTTTTTACACTTGCCGACCACCGCTTCAAACTCGGAGAGGTTTGGCGTCAGTAGGGTCGCGCCGCGGTAGCGTTCAAAATCAGTGCCTTTTGGATCGATAAGCACCGGCACGTTGGCGGCGCGAGCGAGGCTAATCATCTGGCGTACGCTTGCCAGCGCGCCCTTGGCGTAATCCGAAAGCACCAGCGCGCCGATGTGCGGCAGCGCCTGGCTAATACGCTCATGCAAAGGTTCAGGATCGACGCCTTCAAAGCCTTCTTCGAAGTCCAGGCGAATCAGCTGCTGGTTACGGGAAAGCACGCGCAGCTTAGTGATCGTAGGATGAGTAGGAACGGAAACGAAATCGCATTTAACGTTAACGCCCGCCAGCGTCTGGCTGAGCGCGCGCGCGGCATCATCAATCCCCGTCAGGCCAACCAGGCGTGAATTAGCGCCGAGTGAAGCGATGTTCATCGCCACGTTCGCAGCACCGCCAGGGCGTTCTTCAATGGTATCCACTTTCACCACCGGCACCGGGGCTTCCGGGGAGATACGGCTGGTTGGGCCATACCAGTAGCGATCCAGCATCACATCACCAACCACCATGACGCCTGCACGGCTGTATTCGGGCAGCGTTACTTTCATTCCTGACTCTCCAGAGAGGGAAAAAATTTTGCGCGAGATAATATCACAATTAGACCTGAGCGCGCGTTTACGCCTCGCCCAGCCACGTTTTCCAGCTGCGTTCAACCTGCTCGCGCTCGGCGGCAAAGGCATCCAGCGCCACGTTACCCGGCAGTTCCTGCAGGGCGAGATGGTGCAGCTCATCGCGCAGCGTGACGTAAGCATGCGTCAGCGCCTTCGCTTCGTCATCACTCATGATGTCGTTTTGCGCCATTAATTCCAGAATGCGCACATTATCGGACCAGCGCGTTAATTTTGGGGCCTGCGCCGCATAGCGTAAAACCAGGTATTGGGTGATGAATTCAATATCCGTAATCCCCCCCTGATCGGCTTTGATATCAAAACGATCGCGATGCTTGCCGCCCAGATGAGCGCGCATTTTTTCGCGCATTTCGCGCACTTCCGTTTGCAGCCTGTCGCCCTCGCGCGGGCGGGTAAGAATTTCACGGCGAATGGCGTCAAATTCGCGGTTCAGCAGCGGATCGCCGTAGACGATGCGCGCGCGAACCAGCGCCTGATGTTCCCACGTCCAGGCTTCGTTTTGCTGGTAATCAGCGAAAGCTTCTGCCGTGGTGACCAACATTCCCGCCGCGCCAGACGGGCGCAGACGAGCGTCTACCTCATACAAAATGCCGGATGAAGTACGGGTGCTAAACAGGTGAATAACGCGCTGGGCAAGACGCAGATAGAACTGACGTCCGTCGATTTCACGCTCGCCGTCGGTCATCACATCCGCCGGGCAGTCGTGCAGGAAGACTAAATCAAGATCCGAACTGTAGCCCAGCTCCCAGCCGCCTAGCTTACCGTAGCCGACAACCGCAAAGCCGCGCCCTTCGCGCTCGCGCAGATGTTTAGGCTGGCCGAAGCGCGCCACCATTTGCGTCCAGGCCTGCTGCACAACGGCGTCGATGATCGCCTCCGCAAGCCAGGTAAGATGGTCACTCACCTTCATGACCGGCAGCGTGCCGGTAATATCCGCGGCGGCAACGCGCAGTAGCTGAGCCTGCTTAAACTGGCGCAGCGCCTCAAGCTGCTGCTCTTCGTCGTCGTCAGGCACGCGCAGCAGATACTGACGCAGTTCGTCTTTGTAGGCGTCCGTTGCGGTTGGCTGGTAGAGCGTATTCGGGTCGAGCAGTTCGTCCAGCAGCAGCGGGTAGCGCGCGAGCTGGCCCGCAATCATTGGCGACGCGGCGCATAGCGTAATGAGGTGTTTGAGTGCGCCCTGATACTCCGTCAGCAGTTCGAGGTAGGTGGTGCGGGTGACGATGCCCAGCAGCAGAGGCGTCAGGCGGGACAGCGGCAGCGGCGCATCGCTTCGTGAACATGCTTCGCACAGCAGGCGCGGCATCAGCTGGTCCAGCACCTGGCGGCCGCGTGGGCCGATGGTGCGCTTGTCGGTATCCTGACGAAATTCCCTGACCAGCCGCAGCACTTCGCCGCGCGCTTGCGGCGTTAAATGCGCGAGCACGGCTGAAGTGTCGTCCGCGTCGAGCGCGTCCTGCCACAGCTCGCGCCACGCCTCGGCGATTTTGTCCTCGCCCGCTTCCGGCTCGTCGTCGCCAATCAGCTCGTTAAACACCTGCCGCACGGCCTGCATGTGCGCCTGCAAAGTCTGCTGCAGCGCATCCCAGCTTTCTTCGTCCATACCCCATGCGAGGCGCGCGCGGTTAAGCTCGTCGCCCGGCAGCGTCTGGGTCTGTTCGTCATTGATGCTTTGCAGCAGATTTTCCAGACGGCGCAGGTAAAGATAGGCCGCGCGCAGCCGCCGGGCGTCGTTTTCAGGCAGAAGATGCAGCTGCTGGATGGCTTCGAGCGTGGGGAGCAGCGAGCGGGACTGGAGCGAAGGCTCGCGCCCGCCGCGAATAAGCTGGAACACCTGAACGATAAATTCGGTTTCGCGAATGCCGCCCGCGCCGAGTTTGATATTGTCCGTCAGGCCACGACGGCGCACCTCGCGGGCAATCATCCCCTTCATGTTGCGCAGCGACTGAATGACGCTGAAGTCGATGTAGCGGCGGAAGACGAACGGACGCAGCATATTGCGCAGCTCCTGGCTCCACGCGTCGTCGTTGTCGCCCATGATGCGCGCCTTGACCATCGCATACCGTTCCCAGTCGCGCCCCTGTTCCTGGTAGTAATCTTCCAGCGCGGCAAAGCTCAGCACCAGCGGGCCGCTGTCGCCAAACGGGCGAAGGCGCATGTCCACGCGGTAGACGAAGCCGTCCTGCGTGGGCTGGTCGAGAACCTTGATGAGCTTCTGGCCGAGGCGCGTGAAGAACTGCGCGTTATCCAGCTCGCGCCGCCCGCCCTGGGTTGAGCCGTTTTCCGGCCAGGCAAAGATCAGATCGATATCCGAGGAAAAGTTCAGCTCGCAGCCGCCCAGTTTCCCCATGCCGAGGATCATCAGCGGCTGCGGGACGCCAGCCTGATTGCAGGGCGTGCCCCATTCGCGGCAGCAGGCGGCGTAAAGCCAGTCTCGCGCGCAAATAATCAGGGTTTCCGCTAGTACGGAAAGCTGCTGTAGCGAGCTTTCCGTCGGCACCTGCTGCAAAGTTTGTGACCAGGCGATGCGCACCATTATTCGGCGACGAAACAGGCGCAGCGCCTTCATCAACGCCGTTTCGTCATGCACGTCCTGCAATTCACCTTGCAGCCAGGCGGCGTAATGCTGCCACTCGTCGGCCTGCGGGGGGCTTTGCTCCAGTTCCAGCAGCCAGGCGGGATACGCCACGAGGCTGTCGCAAACAAAATCACTGAAGGCCAGCACCGCCAGCGCCTGGGCGCTTAGGCTTTGACTTTCAATCTCTTGTGGCAGACGCGGCAATACCGCCTGCAGGTGCTGCTGTAAAAGGAGCGAGTGCGGCATAGGGTTATCCCGGCAAGTGATTATTTCCCGCTGTGCAGCCAGAACGGCGCCTGCGAGATGGCTTCATTACGATAGTGTTCGATTTCAACCTGCTGGCGCGTGGTAATGGCGTGGCGCAGGCCCTGCCAGTTGTCGAGCCACGGCAGCGTTACCGCGTCGTCATAAACGCCCGCTAACAGGCGCATGGAGTCCGTTTCGCGCGCCAGGCGCGGCAGCTGGTCGCCATAGGTATCGCCCAGCGGGCGCTGGAAGGTGTTGCGCAGCTCCGCCGCGTGGCGCGAAAGATGCGTGTCCGCAAAGCGCTTAAAGGAACCGGCGAGCTTGGTGCTGCCTTTTTCATCGATAAACGGCTGCCACTGGCGGCCCACCAGCCATTCGGTCAGCGCAAGCTTCGCCTGGCTGCTTTCCGGGCTGAAGACCAGCTCTTCCGCTTTTAAGTTTTGCGCCAGCAGCGCTTCGTAGCTCATCAGCAGTTCACGTAAGTGAGCGCTCGCTTTGCGGGGCACGATTCCGCCAAACAGCGCTAAAGCGTGGCGAACCAGGCCAACCGCATTCACCACCGCGCTTTTCGCCTGTTTGCTGCCGCGTACCCACAGCTCTTCGTGATAAAGCCAGTGTTCAAGCGCCATTTCCAGCGAGCCTTCCAGGCCCTGCTCGACCGTTGCTTTTGGCGCAACGCGCAGCACGGTCAGCGGTTTGATTTCGCGTGGCGCATCGCCCGCCGCCAGATGGTAGCCGCGCGCGGCTTTGCTCAGGCTTCCCTGACGCAGGCCAGGTTGGGCGACCAGCTGCTGGGCTAGCTCCAGAACCGCAGAGGTTTCACCTTCCAGCAGCTCAAGCTCCAGCTCGCACAGCGGTTCGCTCAATTCCCCGGCCTTTACTTCGCCGAGATCCAGGGCAATTTCGACCTTGCTTCCACGGTGAGTAACCACCCACTTTTCACGCGCAAAGTCCGTGCTGAACAGCGGCTTTAATGCGTCCTGCAAAGCGGTAACGTCCACGCCTTCCGGCCAGATTTCAGCGGGCAGCAGCGCAAGATCCAGTTCCGGCTTGCTCAGCTCGACGTTGTACTCGGGGCGCTGGTGAAGCCCGCCGACCGCACGGCCTGCGATTTTCATCGTCATTTCATAGCGGCCATCTACCCCGCGAATACGCAGGCCCATATCATGGCTACGCAGCGTATTGTCCGCCGTTTCGTAATAGATATTATGCAGCTGGCGCGGATCTGAATGTTCGCTTTCAAGGGAATTTAAGGTGTTACGCAGCGCATCCAACGCGGTTGGATTAACGATAAATTTGAGTTCGATTTCTTGTGGCATCGTCTTTTTACTTTTGGTTGTGTCACACGGGATGATATCCCGGCGAACTTAATAGCGAGTTGCTGGTCAGTAGATAATAATTTGCCACAGATTACCACGCCCAGCGCGCAATTTGGCAGGCAACAAACCGGACATTATGGCGATAACACACTGAACAAGTGGCTAAATAGACACCAGGATGATTCTCATTCAGGTTTACGGATTGCACCGTCAGACTGATGCCACTACTATCGTTCCACACTTTATGACAATAATGATGAACTCATGCAGAAATTACGCTTAATTTGCCTTACTTTGCTTTCTCTTAGCATTACCCCCATTGCGGCTCATGCCGACGAAAAACGCTATGTTTCCGACGAATTAAATACCTGGGTTCGTAGTGGCCCGGGTGATAACTACCGCCTGCTGGGTACAGTTAACGCTGGCGAAGAAGTTACCCTCCTGCAAAGCAACGAAGAAACCAAATATGGACAGGTGCGCGACAGCAACGGCCGCACTTCCTGGATTCCTCTTGCGCAGCTGAGCACCAATCCAAGCCTGCGCACCCGCGTCCCGGTTCTGGAACAACAGGTTAAAGACCTGACGGACAAGCTCACCAATATCGACACCACCTGGAATCAGCGCACGGCAGAAATGCAGCAAAAAGTCGCGCAGAGCGACAGCGTGATAAACGGCCTGAAAGATGAAAATCAGCAGTTGAAAAACCAGCTGATCGTCGCACAGAAAAAGGTGAACGCCGCCAACGTGCAGCTTGATGACAAGCAGCGCGCCATCATCATGCAATGGTTTATGTATGGCGGCGGCGTGCTGGGCGTCGGCCTGCTGTTTGGCCTGCTGCTGCCGCACATGATCCCAAGCCGCAAGAAGAAAGACCGCTGGATGAATTGATCTTCAACCCTGTATCCTACACTTATGTATTAGCGTGAGTTAACAGATGCGGGGTGTATGGAGTGAAGATTTATCTGGTCGGTGGCGCAGTTCGTGATGGGTTGTTAAAACTACCGGTCAAAGATAAAGATTGGGTCGTGGTTGGCGCAACCCCGCAGGAAATGCTGGACGCGGGCTATCAACAGGTTGGGAAGGACTTCCCGGTTTTCCTGCATCCAAAATCCCGCGAAGAGTACGCGCTGGCACGCACCGAGCGTAAATCTGGCCAGGGTTATACGGGGTTCACCTGTTATGCCGCGCCGGACGTTACGCTCGAACAGGATTTGCTGCGCCGCGATCTCACGATCAACGCGATTGCCCAGGACGAACACGGCGAGTTTATTGACCCGTACAACGGGCGTGCCGATATCGAAAAGCGATTGCTGCGACACGTTTCACCGGCCTTCAATGAAGACCCGCTGCGCGTCCTGCGCGTGGCGCGATTTGCCGCACGCTACGCCCATCTGAACTTCCAGATTGCCCCAGAAACCCTGGCGCTCATGCAAAGCATGGCCGAAGGCGGCGAGCTTGCGCACCTGACGCCCGAGCGCGTCTGGAAAGAAACGGAAAACGCGTTAACCAGCCGTAACCCGCAGGTTTATTTCGACGTGCTGCGCAGATGCGGCGCGCTCGCCGTGCTGTTCCCGGAAATAGACGCCCTGTTCGGCGTCCCCGCGCCCGCCAAATGGCACCCTGAAATCGACACCGGCCTTCACGTGCTGATGACGCTCGCCATCGCCGCCCAGCTCAGCCCGGAAGTGGACGTAAGATTTGCCACGCTTTGCCACGATCTCGGCAAGGGGCTGACGCCGAAAGAGTTCTGGCCTCGCCATCACGGGCACGGCCCGGCGGGCGTTAAACTGGTGGAAAATATCTGCCAGAGAATGCGCGTGCCAAACGAGATCCGCGATCTGGCCAAGCTGGTGGCGGAGTATCACGATCTCATTCACACCTTCCCGATTTTGCAGCCGAAAACCGTGGTGAAGCTTTTTGATGCTATCGACGCCTGGCGCAAGCCGCATCGCGTTGAGCAAATCGCGCTTACCAGCGAGGCAGACGCGCGCGGGCGCACGGGCTTTGAAGGCAGCGACTATCCGCAGGGCAGAATGCTGCGCGATGCCTGGGTCGCCGCCCAGCGGGTGACGAATAAAGAGGTGATTGAGGCAGGTTTTAGCGGCCCGGCAATTCGTGAAGAGCTGACCAAGCGCCGTATTGCGGCGGTAGATTCATGGAAAAAGTCACAGGGCCTGACAACGCCTTCGGAATAGTGTCTTTTCTGATATTACTGATAAAAGAATAGCCCTCAAATGAGGGCTATTTTATTTTGACGGAATTACTTAAGCATATCTGCCATGACCAAGATTTTAGCTACGGTGGCTGGGTTAGGGGAAACACGTTCAACCACCACAGTTTCACCCACGGAGATGTCGCCTTCCCCGGAAGTGACTTCGATAACGCTACCCTTGTCCGTCATGGTGGAGTAATAGCATTTACCGTTGTCGCAGTTAAAAATATAATTCCCTTTTTTCTTATTATCATCAATGACTTTGGCAACCCAAGAAGAACCATCCGCGCTTTTAAGCATCGTCTTGTCAAACGTGACGGTAACGGTTGGAACATTGTTGGTTTTAGCTACCTTAAGTGATTTCACGCTGCCATCATTGATAACGGGATTATTACCGTTAAGCATGTCCTGGGTTACGGTAAGCTGGGCGAGAATAGCCGAGCCTGGTGCCGTGCGTTTTACCGTAATCACCGACCCCGGAGTCAGTAAATATCTTACATCGCCTGTTCGCAGTGACACCTCTTTACCGTAGTTTTCGCGATAGCTGTAGTAGTGTTTGCTGCCTTCGGTAGAGAAGACATATTTACCGTCAATCTCAACCCGATAATTATTGCCAGCGCTAAGTTTCGCCGCATCCAGGTTTACCGTAATACGGGTTTGGTTATCGTAAAGGCTTACCGTTAGCCCTTTCAGTTCTTCACTTTTTACGTCCGGATCTGGAAGCGGCGTGCTTTTCACTGACTTAACAATATTGCCTAATTCATGATCCGGCGTGTCCCCGCTTAGATCCCAGATAATCGTGCCACCGAAGCCCTGCTGGTTGATGTAGTCAACTTTCTCTTTAATTGACTGCGGGTCATCATAAGTCAGGAACTCTTGCTTGCTTGCGCTATACAAATAGGGAACGCGAGACTCAGAGTCCCAGTAGCGAACATACTCACCGCTAGCCAGCTTCTGCTTCAATACGTACCACGGGTTCGTACCGGTAAACTGGCCCACGTCATCCCAGGCACCTTTAACCGTTGCGGCACCGGTTGCGAATAATCCCGGCAAGCCTGCAATAATTTGTGTTCCCGGAACATGCCCCCAGCCGCGACCATAGTAGGGAATACCCATCATGAGTTTCGCTTTCGGTACTTTCCAGGTATTAACGTATTCGTTCATGGCCGCCGAAACGTTGAACTTCGGATCTTCGTCTTTGGTATTCGCGAAAAGCGGTGCGTTGTGCCCGGTTAACGGATCGAATGCGCCGTGAATGTCGTAGGCCATCACGTTGACGCTATCCAGTAAAGAAGCCGTTACCTGTGGATTGATATATTGGATGTTTTTGTGATTGGTCGTTACTGCGGCGGAAAGCTGATAATACTTATCATCCTTCAAACCCTGAGCGTCTAGCTTGCTGCGTAGTGACTGAATCAGTTTAGTAAACTGAGCTTTCTCGGCTGTGCTGTCCGGATATTCCCAGTCAACATCAACGCCATCAAAATTCCACTGGCGCATATAGGAGACCATGCTGTTAGCCAGTTTTACTATACCCGCATCCGTAGCCGTTGCGGCTTCAAAAACGCCTTCCTCGGAATTCGTCCACCCGCCGATAGAAACCATATGCGCAACGTTTGCAGCTTCCGTGCGGCTATCAAGATCGCGCATCAGGCCTGGCGCTTTTTCGCTGTCATGCATGACGACAACGCCATCTTTCACTACCGCGAAGCCATAGTTGAGATGAGTTAAGCCGGAATAGTCCACCTTATCAGGGGTGAAATAATTATGGGCTTCATAAACACCCCATTCAGGGAAATAGCCGATCACTTTACGCTGTGCCGCAACCTTAGCTTTTTCTTTCTGTTGTAAATCCGTGGCGTCTTTACCCGTAAAAGGCGTGAACTGGAAAGTGGCATAGGTTTGATAATCAATTTTATCGCCTTTTTTCCACACCGGATCGGTAGAAGGACTTATCCCCTGATCGACCCACCATTGCGCCGTCCAATAATATCCCAGGAAGCGGACTGTTTCACCGCCTCGATATGTTCTATTTGGATCATAATCAGCAGAAATAATTGCCAGCTCTTGTTTTTGGGCCACCATGGCCAATACGCTACCGGGGAAATTGTTCTGTGTAGTGTTGGCATAGGCAACCCAGCTATGGCCGCCATCTTTAGAAATCATCATCGAGCTATCAAGGCCGGAGAAGCTGTTAGTTTGATCGTTTGCTGTGACTGATGCGGCACACGCAGCTAAAGGCGAGCCGGCGATTGACAATAGAATTGCCACGCTTAAATTATTTATACGCATAAAACCTCCAATATCATCCATAATATTTCCCGTAACGCTTATTGATTCAGCGATCGGCTGAGGACTTATATCACTCACGTTAAAATTAATTAAGTTAAATATATTAATTGAATATTTAAATTATTTACCCCCAGTGACCTATAAATTAAATATTAATTTATTCAGGAATCATTCGTGGTGAATATAGTTATTTACTCGCGTAAAGATGGATAATCGATATTGTAGATGACGCAGACGGGGGTGAGCCCCCAGCCGCAAGGCTGAGGGCGGAGAGCTTACATAAAGACGAAATAAACCGCTGCGGCCACAAAGAAGCGGTAGATAGCAAACGGAATGAACGACATACGTTTGATGATTTGCAGGAAGGTTTTGATGGCAATCAGCGCGACCACAAACGCGGTGAGGAAGCCCACGGCAAACATCGGCGCGTCTGCCATGGTCAGGAAGCCGATGCTTTTATAGACGTCCAGCACCGTTGCGCCCATCATCATCGGCACCGCCAGCAGAAACGAGAATTCGGACGCGGCATAGCGGCTTACGCCCATCAGCATGCCGCCGGAAATGGTCGCACCGGAGCGGGAGAAGCCCGGCCACAGCGCCAGGCACTGGAAGCAGCCGATGATAAACGCCTGGCGATAGGTCATATCGTCCACCCCAACGGCGCGCGGCTCTTTCGGCTTCAGCAGCTCGGCGGCAATCAGCAGCACGCCGCCGACCACCAGCGCGTACATGACGTTTATCGGATTGAACAGCGACTTGATGGCGTCGTGGAAGATCAGGCCCAGCACCACGGCAGGCACCATGCCCAGAAGAATATGGATCAGCGACAGGCGGCCTTTGCCGGTGCCTTCGTGAGGCGTGCGGCCAAAGTGAATGCCAATCAGGCCAAATAGACGGCGCCAGAACATCACGACAACAGCAAGGATCGAACCCAGTTGGATCACCACTTCAAACGTCTTGGCGGTGTCGCCTTCAAATCCCAGCAGGTGACCGACAATGATCATATGACCGGTGGATGAGACAGGTAAAAACTCCGTCAGCCCCTCAACAACCCCGAGAATCGCGGCTATCGCCAGCGAGTGAAAATCGCTCATTAATAAACCCTCATACCCCTAAAAAAGACACAAAAAAGCGGCGCGCACGATGCGACTGCCGCAAAAGGTTACTGGCTATGACCAGAGTAGACTCGTTTGGTTTAGCAATTATGAACTTATTTCTTTGAATTCAGATTACTGCCACGTTCAATAACCACGCCAACGTTAGCCGCCTGAGCAACCGCACCAGGCTTGCTCACCTTAAGGCGAACCCACGGTGAGTTAAAGCGGGATAGCAGCAGCTGGGCCACTTCCTCCGCCACGCGTTCGACTAGCGCAAAGCGCCCGCCGGAAACGTGGCTGATAACCGCTTCGCTGACGTCCGCGTAGCTCAGACAATCCTTCACGTCGTCGCTTGCCCCCGCCGGGCGGTTGTCCCACGCCATTTCGATATCGAAGATCAGCTTCTGATCGATGGTCTGCTCCCAGTCGTAAACACCGATAGTGGTGATTACGGTAAGTTGTTCTATAAATACAATGTCCATCACGCCCTGCCTGGTTTTTGGTGACGCCAGATACCACTTCCGGCGAAATATGCGTATTATCCACAGATGCGAAGAATACAACGACACTTTCAAAATGGAACAGCGTTATGAGTGCAATCGCGCCTGGCATGATTCTCCTTGCGTATCTTTGCGGCTCGATTTCTAGCGCCATTCTGGTCTGCCGACTCGCGGGTCTTCCCGATCCACGAGAGCACGGTTCCGGCAATCCAGGAGCGACCAACGTCTTACGTATTGGCGGCAAAGGCGCAGCCGTAGCGGTACTCATTTTTGATGTTTTAAAAGGTATGCTGCCGGTCTGGGCGGCGTATGCACTCGGCGTAACCCCTTTCTGGCTCGGGCTTATCGCCATCGCCGCCTGTCTGGGGCATATCTGGCCGGTCTTCTTTAAATTCCGCGGTGGTAAAGGCGTGGCGACGGCGTTCGGTGCCATTGCGCCCATTGGCTTCGATTTAACCGGCGTGATGGCGGGAACCTGGCTGCTTAGCGTATTGCTCAGCGGCTATTCGTCCTTAGGGGCGATAATCAGCGCGCTGATAGCGCCGTTTTACGTTTGGTGGTTCAAGCCGCAGTTTACCTTCCCGGTCGCCATGCTCTCCTGCCTTATTCTCATGCGCCATCACGATAATATTCAGCGCTTGTGGCGCGGCCAGGAAACCAAGATCTGGAAGAAACTGCGCAAAAAGTCAAAAGACCAGGACAAAAAATAACCCCCGGCTACAGGGCTCAGAAGCGATAGCTTCCGCCAACCACGCCCGCTACCGCGCTGTAGCCGCTGCCGCCCATCTGGGTGGACACGTTGCCCCACAGGTTTAATCTGTCGCTCAGCCTACCTTCGATACCCAGTTTGATTTCCCCCGCGTTGCGCGTCCCCGCCACGCCCACGCTTTCATCATCCAGCGAAATCCCCACCGGACGGGTGTTGTGCAGCCAGTTTGTCTCAACGTAGGTGGTAAACAGTCTGCCGCTGGTTTTATCCCTGGACGAAACGCCGTCCCTTGAGAGCTTCACGCCGAGCCTGCTTTGCAGATTGTTCCTGCCGTCGGCGCTCACCTCCGTTCCGTTTTGTTCCCGCACATCGTCAGCCTGCGCGCCCTGCCAGATAAGCTGCGCCTGGGGCGTCAGATAAACGCCGCCGCTCTCACTTTGGGACAGCCCCATGCGATAGCCGCTTTCAACCGAGCCGCTAAAGCCGTTGATGTCATAATTCTGCTGAGCGATTTGCTCGCCGTTCACCTGCGCCTTGAACCAGCTGTACTGCAGCCAGGTGTCGACATACGCCCCCTGCTGATTTTTCCCGTCCTGATACCAGGTGCCGTACAGCCCGGCGCTGTAGCCGTCCAGCTTCCCTTTTGAGCTGTAGCCGCTGCGGTTGGCGTCCGTGTGGCTTTGCGCGTTGGCATAGCCAAACATTACGCCAACGCCGAGGCGATCGTCATCGGCAAACTGCCCCTGCGCAAGCTCGCCGCCGCCCTGCACCATATAGCTGTTGACGCGGGTTTTAAGCTGCCCGCTGCCGTCATAAAAGCCCGTGCGGGAGCCGAACTGCCTGAGCCAAAGCGTGGAATCTTCCGCTCTGCCAGCGCGATCGGAAAGGCTTTGGGTGAAAAGCGTGTTAGCCGCCGCGAGGTTCGCCAGATAGCTGCCCGCTTCGGGCCGCACAACCTGCGGCGCAGGCGTTGGTTCAGGCGTCGGCGGGGCGGGCTGCTGGCTGCGCAGATACCAGTTGCCGTTAGCGTCGCCCGGCATCCCCTGCTGGAGGAAGTAATCGTAAGCTCCGGCCACCACGCGTCCGTCCAGGGTAAACCGGCCGCTGGACTGCCCGGCTACGCTGATGATCTCGATCCCCCGGTTTGTGAGCGCGCCGCTGCCCCCGGCATTATTGATTTTCACCCGTGTGCTGCCGCTGCTGTCGCCCAGAATCACCAGCCTGTCCGTCGCCGAGCCGTCGCCGCCTAAAACGGTGCTCAGGGTTAATAGCCCGTTGTTGCCGATGTAGTTGCCGTTGACCGTCAGCACGCTTGCGGGCGCCGGGCTTGCCATGACGATATTTCCGGCGTTGGTCAGATTCCCGCCAACGGTGAAGTTACCCGCCGGGCCCGACGCAAATGGAGGAAGGGCGTCGGCAACGGCGAGCGTCCCCTGGTTATCAACGTTTCCCGCAACGCCGCCGTAGCCGCCGAATACCGTCCCGCTGGCGATGTTGACCTGCGAGCTTGCAAGCGTTGCGGCCGCCGTCTGGCTACCTATCGCTAGCGTACCGCCGCTGAGGGTGGTGGTGCCGGTGTATGACTGATCGGCTAGAAGCTGCAGCGTGCCCGGCCCCACCTTAATGACATCCCCGGAGCCGGAAACAGCGCCCGAAAGCGCGGTATCCCGATCGTTATTCACCCTGAGCGTGGCGCTGCCAAGCTCGACGTTGCCGCCCCCGGAAAGGTTGTTGATTGCCTGATCGAAACCGTCCAGCGCAAGCGTTGCCCCTGAAGCGATACGCACCTCGCTGCTTTGCGTCAGCGCGTTGTCAATTCCGGCTTGTAGCGTCCCGCCGTTAATCAGCGTCGGGCCGGTGAACAGGTTGTGCTTCGCGAGGGTCAGCGTGCCTTCCCCGGCTTTGGTAAGGGTTTTGCCATCCCAGCCGGTGGCCGGATTAGCGGCCTGGTCGAGCAGAGGTGCGCTCAGGTAGAAGCTTTCCTGCGGCGTCGCCAGCGTGAACACGCCGTTGGCCTTTTCCGGCGTGCTGGAGTGCGCCGCATACCAGGTCAAACGAACCGCCGCGCTGTAGTTTTGGCTTAACGCGTCTTTAAATCCTTCTACTTCTGCATAATCCACCGGGGAAGTCGCACCGCCGATGCGCAGCGCCGAGAAATCCCCGTCGATGCCTCCCGGCGCGGCGGTGCTCATCACCAGGAAAGTCTGCCCGGCAAACTGCTGCGCCGTGCCCTGCTGGCGAAAATTGATCCCGGCGATATTCAGCGAGGAACCCGCGCCGAGCAGAGCATTATCTGCCGTGACGATCGGCTGCGTCTGCCCCGGCACCACCGCAAGCCCGCCCTGCAAATCGAAGCGGTTAGCGACGTTTAGCGCGCCGCTGTCGCCCACGCCGATAAATGCCCCGGCGGCGGTATTCACGTCGCCCGAACTGGTAAATGAAACGTTGTGCGCAAGGTTTAGCGCGCCCTGATTTACGTTTACCTCTCCGGCCGAAGATCCATTTTTTTGCAGCGTGGCGATGCCCGCGCCCGCTTTATTTAGTACGCCGCTGCCGGAAATCAGGTTCTGCACCCGGCTGACGGTAGCGAAATCCAGCGTCAGGATCGCGCCGTTGAAGATATCCCCAACGCCAAGCGCCGCGCCGGCTGTGGCAACAAGCGTGCCCGCATTGATGCTGATGCCGCCGCTAAAGCTGCTGTTCCCGGAAAGGGTCAAAGCCGCGGCCCCCTCTTTCACCAGCTTGCCGCTGCCGGTTATCGAACCGGAAAAGTTCGTATCCGCCTGGCCGTTTGCCGTAAGCGTGGCGCTGCCGAGGGCGAGGGTTCCCGCACCGGAGAGATTATTCAGACGCTGATCGAAATTATTCAGCGCAAGCGTGGCTCCACTCGCGACGGTCACGCTGGACGAATCGGCAAGGGCATCTGCGGTGTTGGTTTGCAGGGTGCCGCCGTTCACCAGCGTCCTACCGGTGTAGGTATTCTTTGCGGAAAGAAGCAACGTCCCGCTGCCGCCTTTAGTCAGGCTCTGCCCGTCCCAGCCGCTGGCGAACGGGCCGGACTGGTTTGCCAGCGCCACGTCCACATCGAAGGTATCTGCGGGGTTAATCAGGGTAAAGGTACCGTTGCCCTCGGCCGGACCGGCGAGCCAGCGCAGGCCAAAATCAAGGTTGTAATCCTGATTGTTGTTGGCCTTGCCGCCCGTAATAACAAGGTAATCAGCCGGGTTGCTGAAGCCTATCGAGGTGAAATCCCCGGTGATTCCGGAAGAAGTGGTGCTGTGCAGGACGTTGAGCGTTTTACCGATTATGCTGCTGGCTGAACCCGGCGCGCCCGTTAACGCCAGCGCGCCGCTAAGCCCGATAGTTGTCGCCGTTGCGGCAGGTTGGGCCGCGTTCAGGGAGGATTCAAATATCGCGGCCCCCTGCTGCAACAGCTGGCCCGTGATATTTAAGGTTGAACCCGCCGCCACGGACGTTTTAGCGCCGCTGGCGGTGGTGAAATTGCCGGTAGAATTGAAGGCACCGGCGGGAGAAAACGCCAGCGTGCCGCCGTTCACCGAAACGTTGCCCTGGGAAGAACCCGCGCCGCTTAACGTCACGACGCCGTCGTTTTGTTTGCTTAACGAGCCGCGGCCGCTCAGCACTCCGGCGTAGGTCGAGCTGCCGCTTCGGTTAAAAATCAGCGATCCGGCGTTGTTAACATTGCCGCTTAACGTTCCCTGATTCGCCCCGTTTACCGCGTCAGACCCGATTTGTAATGTGGCTCCGCCGTTTATTGTGGTGCTGCCCGTGCGCGTATCGTTACCCGCAAGTACCAGCTTCCCGGCGTTCAGCGTCAGGCTGCCGCTGCCGCTGGTTCCCCCGGCAAACGTGTTCGTTCCGGTTGAGCTTGTTGCGCCCCCGCCTGCATCCACGACGATCGCCCGCCTGCTGAGGAAGTCTTGCGTCATTTCAAGGGTGCCGCCGTTAAACGTCAATACGCCGCTTTGTGCCCCAAGATTATCGTCTGCGGATACCGATACCCGCCCTTCGTTGAGCAGCATGCCGCCGGTCCAGGTGTTGTCCCCGGAAAGAATGATCAGGCCGCCGCCGGTTTTTACAAGCTGATAACCGTTGCCATCGTCGCCGATTGCGCCGCTAATCGTGCCGATATAGTCAGAATAGACCGCACCGATGCGCGCATTGCCCGTGAGCGTAATGGCTCCGGCTTGAATAGCGTCGCTATCCAACCGCAGGGCACCATACGGCCCGCCGCCCTCCGGCCATCCGTCCCCTTCAAGCAGTAAAGGCGTGGTGAAGTTAGCCGAACTGCCCAGCCACAGCGTGCCGCCGTTCTGGACAACAATTTTCGCTCTGGGCGCCGGGTCTGAGCTTTTAACCTGCAGGCGCGCGCCGTTTTCAATAACCACGCTGCCGGTAAACGAATTGCTGTTAGAGCTGAGGATATAGGAGGACTCGCCGCTAACGCCCGTGCCTCTGAATATCAACACGCCGTCACCAGATACCGCCGTATTCAGATTAAATTTTGTATCGGAGCGATAGAACACCAGAACGCCGTTATTCAACACGGGTATTTTTACGTCGCCCGTCGTTCCACCCGCCCCCACCTGAAGCGACCCGCCCGGCTCAATATTCACGCCGGAGGTGTGATTGTTATAGCTGTAGAGGGAGCCTGGCAGTATCAGTATTCCGCCCTTTTCAACGGTTAAGGCAGACCCCGAAACCGAGCTGAGTAATACATCGCCGCCCAGAACCCAGCGTCCGCCAACGTCGATGGCATCAAACCCTGTGGCACCGCCGATATTGGCATTGGCTTCGCCCACGCCCGACAGCAGCAAAATATTGCCGCTTCCGGCGCTCAGAATATCGCCTTTAATGACCGAGCCTGAACCAAGCCGCAGCGTGTTATCGGCACCGTTAAGTGAGATAGCGGTGCCGCCCGTTCCGACGATCGTCCCGTTGTTAAGCAGCGTATTGTTATTTGACGCGAGGTTAATACCGACCAGCCCCGTCACCGACGAGCCGGCCCGGGTGGCGATCTGCGTTCCAGACGACGTGAAGCTGATGCCATCGCCCGCGGCATTAACAACCCCTTGCAGCAGCAGCTGCCAGCGGGACGCGCCATCGCCAACCAAACCGTCGCCCTGAGCGGTGGTGATGAGCGAAGACCCCGGCAATATAAAAGAGGTTTCGTTAGAGGACAGCGACTGCAGTGAGACCGTTTGCGTAGAAGAAGGAAGGACTATTGCTGCAAAAGCAGGCGGCGCTATCCCCATCATTAACAAAGAAGGAAGCAAGCAGGCAATCAGTTTTCTCGGGGATGTCGCGAGATGTCTACCCAATGGGCTCACCTTTATAAAGCCACACATTTCGTGTCAGGAGCGGATCGTCAGCCGGGGCCGTTTAACATCGAATCCATAAAATTCTCACGGGCAGACAATGCGCGCGAGCGTGTCGATGTTAATGATTATAAGAAGAAGATAAATGAAATGTTAAAAATATATTCTGGAGAGGGAGGAAGGGAAATTATGCGTGCCGGGAAGCTTGTTGGCACGCATGTTGAAAATTTATGCCGCAGGCAGCTCCGCAAGCGGCCAGCGTGGCCGAACCGTTACGCTCAACTCACCCGCCGTTCCGGCCTTGAGGCGAATCATACCCGCGTAGGCAATCATCGCGCCGTTGTCGGTGCAAAATTCCGGGCGAGCGTAGAACACTTCGCCGCGACGTTTGGCCATCAGCTCTTCCATACGTGCCCGCAGCGTGCGGTTAGCGCTGACGCCACCGGCCATCACCAGGCGTTTGAAACCTGTCTGATCCAGCGCGCGTTTGCACTTAATTGCCAGCGTATCGACAACCGCATCTTCGAAGGCGCGGGCGATATCGGCGCGGGTCTGGTCGTCCGCTTCGTTGCCGCGAATGGTGTTGGCGGCAAAGGTTTTAAGACCGGAGAAACTGAAATCCAGACCGGGACGATCGGTCATCGGGCGTGGGAAGACAAAGCGCCCTTCGGTACCCTGTGCCGCCATTTTCGACAGCATCGGCCCGCCGGGATAGTCCAGGCCAAGCAGCTTGGCCGTTTTATCAAAGGCTTCGCCCGCTGCGTCATCAATCGACTCGCCAAGCAGCTCATACTGACCGATGCCGGTGACGCTTATCAGCTGCGTATGCCCGCCGGAAACCAGCAGCGCAACGAACGGAAATTCTGGAGGGTTATCTTCCAGCATCGGCGCTAATAAATGGCCTTCCATATGGTGGACGGGTACGGCAGGAACATCCCAGGCAAACGCCAGCGCGCGGCCAACCGTCGCACCAACCAACAGCGCGCCGACCAGGCCTGGGCCTGCGGTATAGGCCACACCGTCGATGTCGTCAGCGGTCAATCCCGCCTCTTTGAGCGCAGCCTGAATCAACGGCACGGTTTTACGAACGTGGTCGCGGGAGGCCAGCTCCGGCACGACGCCGCCGTAGTCAGCGTGTAATTTCACCTGACTATACAGTTGGTTGGCTAATAGCCCCTTTTCATCGTCATAAATGGCGATGCCGGTTTCATCACAGGATGTCTCTATACCCAATACGCGCATGGCTTTCTCTACCTCACAGTCTTGCGGCGAAGTTTATGCTCCCCGGCATCACTTGTATAGCCTGGAGCATTCGAGACAGAGCAACGCGGCAAGGGAGTGAATCCCCAGGAGCTTACTACAGTAAGTGACTGGGGTGAGGGAGTGTAGCCAACGCAGCTATAGCTCGAAGGATACGGCTGTAAAACTTTGCTCACATCTTAACCTCGAGTGGTGTATAATCCGCACCCCTGGAAGATTCCGGCCTTAAAAGCCAGGTTTCTGGTTGTCCGGTGCTTTACAAAGCAGCAGCAGTTGCAGTAAAATTCCGCACCATTTTGAAATAGCTGGCGCATCAGTCAGCGGCAAACCGAATTTATCAAAGGTGAGAGTTAATGCCGGTAATTAAAGTACGTGAAAACGAGCCATTCGACGTAGCACTGCGTCGCTTCAAGCGTTCTTGTGAAAAAGCAGGTGTTCTGGCGGAAGTTCGTCGTCGTGAGTTCTATGAAAAACCGACTACCGAACGTAAACGCGCTAAAGCTTCTGCTGTGAAACGTCACGCGAAGAAACTGGCTCGCGAAAACGCACGCCGCACTCGTCTGTACTAATTCCCTGAAGGGTCATCCCTTCGGAACAGACAAGTTGTAGTTGTAAAGGCCGTGCTTCCGAAAGGAATGCGCGGCTTATTTTCGTTTATGAACTGACCTGCCCTTCAGGTTTCTGGCGTGAGCTTACAAAGTCAACGGCAGACCAACTTACGGGGTCAAACGGGGCCTATGGCTGGACGAATCCCACGTGTTTTCATCAATGACTTGCTGGCACGCACCGACATCATCGATCTGATCGATGCCCGGGTGAAGCTCAAGAAGCAAGGCAAGAACTACCATGCGTGCTGTCCGTTCCATAACGAAAAAACCCCTTCTTTCACCGTAAACGGTGATAAACAGTTTTACCACTGCTTCGGATGCGGAGCGCACGGCAACGCGCTGGATTTTTTAATGAACTACGACAAGCTTGAGTTTGTCGAAAGCGTTGAAGAACTGGCGGCCATGCACAACCTTGAAGTGCCGTACGAAGCGGGTAACGGGCCAAGCCAGATCGAGCGCCATCAGCGGCAGAGTCTTTATCAGTTGATGGACGGCCTTAACGCCTTTTATCAGCAATCCCTGGCGCAACACAATGCGGAACCTGCCCGCCAGTATCTGGCACAGCGTGGGTTAAGCGCAGAAGTCATCAAGCATTTTGCTATCGGTTTTGCCCCTCCCGGCTGGGATAACGCGTTAAAGCGTTTTGGCGGTAATGCCGAGAATCGTCAGGCACTGACGGATGCAGGCATGCTGGTGACCAACGATCAGGGTCGCAGTTACGATCGCTTCCGCGAAAGGGTGATGTTCCCCATCCGCGATAAGCGAGGCCGGGTAATTGGTTTTGGTGGCCGCGTGCTGGGCGATGCCCTGCCGAAGTACCTGAACTCCCCGGAAACCGATATTTTCCATAAAGGCCGCCAGCTTTACGGCCTGTATGAAGCCCAGCAGAGCCAGCCGGAACCGGCGCGCCTGTTGGTGGTCGAAGGTTATATGGACGTGGTGGCCCTCGCGCAATATGGCATTTCTTACGCCGTTGCGTCACTGGGCACCTCAACCACCGCCGACCATATCCAGCTGCTGTTCCGGGTAACCGATAACGTCGTGTGTTGTTATGACGGGGATCGCGCCGGACGCGACGCCGCATGGCGAGCGCTGGAAACGGCACTACCGTATATGACGGACGGCCGTCAGCTACGCTTTATGTTCCTGCCGGACGGTGAAGACCCGGACACGCTGGTACGTAAAGAAGGAAAAGAAGCCTTTGAAGCGCGAATGGAACATGCTCAACCGCTTTCGACGTTTCTTTTTAATAGCCTGATGCCACAGGTCGATTTGAGTTCACCGGATGGTCGCGCGCGCCTTAGCACGCTGGCATTACCCCTGATTAGTCAGGTACCTGGTGAAACTTTGCGCATTTATCTGCGTCAGGAGCTGGGCAACAAACTCGGCATTCTGGACGACAGCCAGCTTGAAAAGCTGATGCCAAAGCTCGCGGAAAGCGGTACGCCGCGCCCGGCTCCACAGCTAAAACGCACAACCATGCGTATACTGATAGGACTGCTGGTACAAAATCCAGAGCTGGCTCCCTCTGTTCCACCGTTAAACGGTTTGGAAGAGGCGAAGCTGCCGGGGCTGAAGCTATTTATCGATTTGGTAAATACCTGTCTGGCCCAGCCAGGCCTGAGCACAGGACAGCTTTTAGAGCACTATCGCGGCACAAATGAAGCCGCTACCCTTGAAAAACTGTCGGCCTGGGACGATATAGCAGATAAGGACATTGCGGAAAAAACGTTCACCGACGCGCTGGAGCATATGTTTGACTCCGTGCTCGAGCTGAGGTTTGAAGAATTAATGGCACGCTCCAGAACGACGGGCTTAACGCCTGCGGAGCGTGAGGAAGTCCGCGTGATAACAGAATCACGCGCGAAAAAGTAAATACTCGCGGCTTAACTGCCGAACATTGATCGGGTCAAACCCGAACGCCGCACGGACGGGCTGCGGCATAAAAATAAACAGCCCTCGTTACGTTATTGTTGGCGGCAACGCCTACCGACACAACCCTAATACTGAAGTGTGGATACCGTCTTATGGAGCAAAACCCGCAGTCACAGCTGAAACTTCTTGTCCAACGTGGTAAGGAGCAAGGCTATCTGACCTATGCTGAGGTCAATGACCATCTGCCGGAAGATATCGTCGACTCCGATCAGATCGAAGACATCATCCAAATGATCAATGACATGGGCATTCAGGTGATGGAAGAAGCACCTGACGCCGATGACCTGTTGCTTGCTGAAAACTCAAACAACACCGATGAAGATGCGGAAGAAGCAGCCGCACAGGTGCTGTCCAGCGTAGAATCCGAAATCGGGCGCACCACCGACCCGGTTCGCATGTACATGCGTGAAATGGGTACCGTTGAGCTGTTAACCCGTGAGGGTGAAATCGATATTGCGAAGCGTATCGAAGACGGTATCAACCAGGTTCAGTGCTCCGTTGCCGAATATCCGGAAGCGATCACTTATCTGCTGGAACAGTACGATCGCGTCGAAGCCGAAGAAGTTCGCCTGACCGATCTGATCACCGGTTTCGTTGATCCTAATGCAGAAGAAGATTTGGCCCCGACCGCCACACACATTGGTTCTGAGCTTACCAGCGAAGAAAACAGTGATGATGACGAAGAGGACGATGACGACGACGACGCCGAAGATGACAACAGCATCGATCCGGAGTTAGCGCGCGAGAAATTCAGCGAACTGCGTACCCAGTACGAAAGAACGCGCGACACCATCAAAGCGAAGGGCCGCGCTCATGCAGACGCCGCCGCCGAGATCCTTCAGCTGTCCGAAGTCTTCAAACAGTTCCGCCTGGTGCCGAAGCAGTTCGACTACCTGGTAAACAGCATGCGCGTCATGATGGACCGCGTTCGTACGCAAGAACGTATCATCATGAAGCTGTGTGTTGAACAGTGCAAAATGCCGAAGAAAAACTTCATCACGCTGTTCACCGGCAACGAAACCAGCGAAACCTGGTTCAACGCTGCCATCGCCATGAACAAGCCGTGGTCTGAAAAACTGCGTGACGTGTCTGACGACGTGCACCGCAGCCTGCAAAAACTGCAGCAGATTGAAGAAGAAACCGGCCTGACCATCGAGCAGGTTAAGGACATCAACCGTCGCATGTCTATCGGTGAAGCGAAAGCCCGCCGTGCGAAGAAAGAGATGGTGGAAGCGAACTTACGTCTGGTTATTTCTATCGCCAAGAAATACACCAACCGTGGTCTGCAGTTCCTCGACCTGATTCAGGAAGGTAACATCGGCCTGATGAAAGCCGTTGATAAGTTTGAATATCGCCGTGGTTATAAGTTCTCAACTTATGCGACCTGGTGGATCCGTCAGGCTATCACCCGCTCCATCGCCGACCAGGCGCGTACCATCCGTATTCCGGTGCATATGATTGAGACAATCAACAAGCTCAACCGTATTTCGCGCCAGATGCTGCAAGAGATGGGCCGCGAACCTACGCCGGAAGAGCTGGCTGAACGCATGCTGATGCCGGAAGACAAAATCCGTAAAGTGCTGAAAATAGCAAAAGAGCCAATCTCCATGGAAACGCCAATCGGCGACGATGAAGATTCGCATCTGGGTGATTTCATCGAGGATACCACCCTCGAGCTGCCGCTGGATTCTGCAACTTCTGAAAGCCTGCGCTCTGCCACGCACGACGTGCTGGCAGGCCTGACCGCTCGTGAAGCGAAAGTCCTGCGTATGCGTTTCGGTATCGATATGAATACCGACCACACGCTGGAAGAAGTGGGTAAACAGTTCGACGTTACCCGCGAACGTATCCGTCAGATCGAAGCGAAGGCTCTGCGCAAACTGCGCCACCCAAGCCGCTCTGAAGTGCTGCGTAGCTTCCTGGACGATTAATTCGTCCACTCCCCTCATCCCGTCTTTCTCCCTTTCCTGGGGAGAGGGCCGGGGTGAGGGAATTTCACCCGTTTATCTCGCTACTACCGCCCCCGCGCCGTTAAAGACTCCTCAAGCTCCCGATAAGACTCGACAAGCTTATCCAGCGTCGCACGATTCAACCCGCTAGGGTTCGGTAAAATCCACACCTCGGTATCGCCAATGGTGATGTTCTGCCTCCCCCACTTCGCACCGCGCTGGCTAAACGCCTGCTCAAAAGCCTGCTTGCCCAGCACGGCAAGCGTCATCGGCTGATAGTCCTGCATCTTCGTCACCAGCTCGCGCCCGCCGGCACGCAGCTCGTGCAGTCCCACCTCGCTGGCCTGAACCGTAGGGCGCTCAACAAGCATGGTGATCCCACAGCGAGTATCAAGCAGATGTCGCTCTTCTTCCGGCTTAAGCAGGCGTTCGGTAAAACCGGCAAGATGAATCGTCTTCCAGAATCGATTGCCGGGATGCGCAAAATGGAAGCCGGTATGCGCCGAAGACTTGCCGGGATTGATGCCGCAAAACACCACGCGCAGCCCAGGTTGAAGGATATCGCTAATCATGACATTTCCCGTCGTTATAAATCTTAAAGTAAGTATAAGAGATTGATTAGGCGTTGTTTATAAAACCAGCACATATAACGTATATGCTGGATTGCAGCCCGAAGTTCCATTATAATCCTGCGCCACGGCCCCTTAGCTCAGTGGTTAGAGCAGGCGACTCATAATCGCTTGGTCGCTGGTTCAAGTCCAGCAGGGGCCACCAAATTTTAGCTTTAAAATCATATGATTAAGCCACTTCTAACGAAGTGGCTTTTTTATTGCGTCATTTTTGAGTGGCGAACAATTGGCTACAACCTCGTAGGGTGGATAAGCGCCATCCACCACTTGGCCCTCCCCAATCAACCCCGTATCGCCGCTTCGATAGCGGCAACGTCAATTTTCTTCATCGACATCATCGCACCGAACGCGCGCGTGGCGGTATCGCCGCCCGTGGCGAGGGCGTCGGTCAGCACGCGCGGGGTAATTTGCCAGCTGACGCCCCATTTATCTTTGCACCAGCCGCATTCGCTTTCCTGGCCGCCGTTGTCGACGATGGCGTTCCAGTAGCGGTCCGTTTCCTGCTGGTCGTCGGTGGCTATCTGAAACGAAAAGGCTTCGCTGTGTTTGAAATGCGGCCCGCCGTTGAGGCCGATACAGGCTACGCCCACGACGGTAAATTCAACAACGATAGTGTCGCCAGCCTTGCCGTCCGGATAATCGCCGGGCGCAGGAATAACGGCCCCCACGCTGCTGTCCGGAAAGGTCGCGGCGTAGAAACGAGCGGCCTCTTCCGCATCGCGATCGTACCAAATACAGATAGTGTTTTTAGCCATAGCTTAGCCTGCCTGTTGTCATGATTGCCGGGCATTGCGCCCGATGTGTTTTGCCAACGATAAGTATGAACCGGATCAGGGGCGAGCAGCGGGAAGAGCCACGTTCTGTGGCCTGTATCGCTTAAGTCAGGAAAGTTTATGCAAGCGAGCAGGCAGCGGCGGCCGATCGATATTCGGAATTGTGATTTCTTACGCTATACTTACGCGCAAATTTCGGCACCATCGACTCATTTCAGCAGCAGGTAAATATTAATGGATTATCCAGTAAGCTTCAGATGGAAGAGAGCACATGAAGAATATTTAAGGGATAACAAAGTTTACCTGGAGTTTCCGGGTAGAAAGAAAGCCGTTTATAAAAAGCGGAATTTATTGCTGTTAAAAAAAGGCACTAAAATCACTTTTAAAAGCGATGTATTTGCCGAACTTTATTCCTGTATGCCGCACGCAAGCTTTTGTACTTCTGGCGCGTTCTCTTATTCCTGTAGCAGGCTTGCCAATAATGTCAGAATCGGTCGCTACTGTAGCATCGCGGCGGGCGTAACCTTGATGGGTTCGCAGCACCCGGTTACCCGTTTCACCACCAGCCCCGTAACCTATAACAAAGCGTTCCAGGAAATAGCCAGAGCCGAGTTTGGCCGCGAGCTGGGCCTGCTGGAGTACGACAATACCCTGCCCCCGCCGACAATCGGCAACGACGTGTGGATTGGTGGCAATGCGGTAATCAAAGGTGGGATTATGATTGGCGACGGAGCCATTATTGCCGCCAATTCGGTGGTGACTAACCATGTACCTCCCTATGCCATTGTAGGCGGCGTACCCGCCAGGATAATAAAGTATCGCTTTAGCGAAGAACAAATTAACGCGCTTTTAGCCATCAAGTGGTGGGATTATAACTTCGTCGATCTGCCGCCCTTTAGTACGGCGACTGACATCGAGCAGTTCATTACTACAATGAAAGCCAAAATAGCGAATAACGAAATTGAGAAATTCGACTTTAATAAAATCAATATCGCTCGCGGATTAGCTGCGCTATAAACCTGCACGGTAATAATGAGCCACTCATCGACAAGTGGCTCATCAAATTCAACTTAACCTAAATCTTCCCCGTTGCTGGCAATCACTTTTTTATACCAGCCGAAGGATTTTTTGCGGCTGCGCTTCAGGGTTCCGTTCCCTTCGTTGTCTTTATCGACGTAAATCAGGCCGTAGCGCTTTTTCATTTCGCCGGTTCCTGCGGAAACCAGGTCGATGCATCCCCACGGCGTATAGCCCATCAGGTCCACGCCGTCCTCGACCACCGCTTTTTTCATCTCGGCGATGTGGTTGGCCATATAGTCGATGCGGTACTGGTCGTCCACCGAGCCGTCCGCCTGCGCCACGTCGATTGCGCCGAAGCCATTTTCGACGATAAACAGCGGCAGCTGATAGTGGTCCCAGAACCAGTTCAGCGAATAGCGCAGGCCGACCGGGTCAATCTGCCAGCCCCAGTCAGACTTCTGCACATACGGGTTAGAGACAAGGCTCGTGGATTCATCGTAGTCGAGCTGCGGGTTATCGTCCGTCGCTTTGGTTGCGAACGACATGTAGTAGCTAAAGCCGATGTAGTCCACGCGGCCCTGCTCGAGCGCGGCCAGGTCCGCATCGGTGATATCCAGCTCAAAGCCACGGCGTTTGAAGTAGTTCAGCAGATGCTGCGGATACCTACCGCGCACGTGCACGTCGGTGAACCAGTAGCGGCGGTGCATGGCGTTCATCGCCATCATCATATCGTTTGGCGCACAGGTCAGCGGGTAGATCGGGCACATGGCGATCATGCAGCCAATTTGCAGATCGGGGTTGATCTCGCGCGCCGCACGTACCGCCAGGGCGCTTGCCACCAGCTCGTAGTGCGAGGCCTGGAACATCACCGGCTCGCGGTCTTCGCCCGGCTCATACTTCAGCCCGGAGTTGGTAAACGGCGCGAAATCCTCGTGGAAGTTAGCCTGGTTATTGATCTCGTTAAAGGTCATCCAGTACTTCACCTTGTGCTGATAGCGGGTAAACACCACTTTGGCAAAGCGCACGAAGAAGTCGATAAGCCTGCGGTTACGCCAGCCGCCGTACTCGGTCACCAGGTGATAAGGCATCTCAAAGTGCGACAGGGTGATGACCGGCTCAATGCCGTGCTTCCGGCACTCGTCAAACAGGTCGTCATAGAACCGCAGGCCCGCCTCGTTCGGCTCCTGCTCGTCGCCCAGCGGGAAGATACGTGTCCAGGCTATGGAAGTGCGGAAGCATTTGAAGCCCATCTCGGCGAACAGCGCGATGTCTTCTTTATAGCGGTGATAAAAGTCGATAGCCTCATGGTTGGGGTAGTTTTTTCCCGGCAGTACGCCGTCGGTAATCTCACGCGGCACGCCGTGCGCCCCGGCGGTCATCACGTCAGCAACGCTTATCCCCTTGCCGCCCTCTTTCCAGCCGCCTTCCAGCTGATGCGCCGCCACCGCGCCGCCCCACAGAAATCCTTCTTTAAATCCGGACATATCTCTTTCCCTCAATGAGAGGCCGCCGGTCTGCGGCCGATATTGCTGATTGAAATTAGATTCATCATGCCGGGATACGCCCTGATTTGGTTTTTTGACGCAAATTTTTTCGGAAAGTGTGATCGACATTCACAATAAACGCCGCCGCCATCGCGAGTTAACAACCCCCGCCCATTTTGTTATCCTCGAACACGAAAAAATGTTGCCCTTGCGCTTAAAAACCATAAAAAACAATCAATAAGGAAAGCCTGTGAACGCCGATAACGAGATGTTTAACAAAGAGATTGCCTGGTCCTGCCGCCATATGGTTCGCACGCTTAAGCAGGTTCAGGCGCTTCCAGATTTAAGCCACGTGCGTCTGGCCTGCAACATGCATCTCGATCTCAAAATGATTCCGCTGGTGGAAGGCCTGCTGAAAAAGAACGCCAGCATCTTTTTGACCACCTGCAACCCGACAACCGTGCAGGACGACGTCGTGGCGTACCTGGTCGCGGCGGGAGCCGAAGCCTGCGCGTGGCGTAATATGAGCGACGCGGACTGGCGCAACTCATGGGAAAAAGCCATCGCCTGGCGCCCGACGCACCTTTGCGAAATGGGCGCGGACATCACCACCCTACTGCACCAGCGCGGCGAGTTTGGCGACGTTGTGGCCTGCCTTGAGGCAACGGGTTCCGGCGTTAATCGCCTTGCGGATCTGCGTCCCGGCTACCCTATTTTCAACTGGGACGATCTGCCGGTAAAAGAAGGTCTGCACAACCGTCATATGGTCGGGCTGACCGCCTGGCAAACCTTCTTCCAGACCACACACCTGACGCTGCACGAAAAGAAAGTGCTGGTGATTGGCTACGGCCTTGTAGGCCAGGGCGTTGCCGCCGCGGCAAAAGCCTACGGCGGGCAGGTGATGGTTGCGGAGCTGGACCCGGCGCGTCGCCTGCAGGCCGCGTACGACGGCTGGCACGTGGTTGATATTCACGAGGCGATTGCCAGCGCAGACGTTGTCGCCACCGCTACCGGCGCGAAGAAGGTCGTCAGCGCCGCCGTGCTGGATAAAGCAAAAGACGGCGTTTTCGTGCTGAACGTCGGCCACGTGGCGGAAGAGATCGACTGCGGCTACCTCCAGCAGTTCCCGACGGAAGAGGTGATGCCCTTTATCAACGCCTATCGGCTCAACGGCAAAACGCTCTACCTGATGGCCAACGGCTCAATGCTGAACCTGACCGCAGGCTTCGGCGACAGCCTGAACGCCTTTGACGTGACGCTTGCGGTAATGGCAAGCGGGATAAAACACATCGTCACTGAAGGTCAGAATGCCGAAAAAGCGGTCTACCTGCTGCCAAAATCCGTCTGGGAACAGGCGCTGTAAATAAGCTTGATATCATCGACAAAGCCACTTCACGGAAGTGGCTTTTTTATGGGCAAAAATCGGCTTACCCCGCTGCCTGAACGGTATTGAACGGCGGTTTTGCAAACCACACCAGCGCGGTTAAAAAGAGAAACACAAATGCCGAAAGCGAGAAGATTTCGTTGGCCGAAATCAGCAGAGCCTGCTGGGTGATCTGCTGGTTTATGTAATCCAGCGTCTGCGACAGGCTAAAGCCGTGCTCGCTAAAGCCGGTCAGATAGCGGTCGTAATTCGGATTCGCATTGTTAATCTGCTCGGCAAGCTGGCTGTGGTGCAGCGAGGCGCGGCGGCTCCACAGCGTCATGGTCAGCGAGGTGCCAATCGAGCCAGACAGCGTGCGGAAGAAATTGCTCAGGCTGGTCGCGCTGGCGAACCTGTCGGCGGAAAGCCCGGCGAGCGAAATCGTGGTGAGAGGCAGGAAGAAGCACGCCACCGCAAATCCCTGTATCAGCTGAGGGAGAACGACGTCGCTAAAGTCCATGCTCACCGTGAAGGTCACCGAGCGCCAGTAGTAGCAAAGGAAATAGACCATAAAGCTAAAGGTCACCAGCATCCGCATATCCAGCTTATTGCCGTAGCGGCCGATAAGCGGCGCAATAATTAACGGCATCAGGCCAATCGGCGCATAGGCAATCCCCGCCCAAATCGAGTTATAGCCCAACACCTCCTGCAGCAGCTGCGGCATCAGCACGATCGCCCCGGAATAGATCAGATAGGCGGAAACGATGCACAGAATGCCGATGCTAAAGTTGCGCGATCTGAACAGGCTGAAATCGATGATAGGGTTGTCGTTCGTGCACTCGTGGATCACCAGCACCACCAGCGCGACCGCCGCGATTACCGCCAGCACAATAATGGTCGTGGAATTGAACCAGTCGAGATCTTTGCCCTTATCGAGCATGATTTGCAGCGATCCCACGCCCAGCACCAGCAGGCTCAGGCCCAGCGGATTAAGCGTTACGCGCTGCGTCGGCGTTTCCCTTCCCTTGAGCAAACTTCCGCACAGCGCGATAACCAATATGCCCATCGGCACGTTGATAAAGAAGATCCAGCCCCAGTGATAGTTGTCGCAGATATAGCCGCCCAGAATCGGGCCAAAAATGGGCGCGACGATAACGGTCATCGACCAGATCGCCAGCGCGAAGGTGCGCTTTTCCGGCGGGTAGTTGCGCAGCAGCAGGCTCTGCGAAAGCGGGATCAGCGGTCCCGCCACCAGCCCCTGCATCACGCGAAAGGCGATAAGCATCGGCAGGCTGGTCGAAAGCCCGCAGCACAGGGAGGCGATAAAAAACAGCAGCACCGACAGCAGAAAAAGCCGCAGCTCGCCCATCCGCAGCGCCAGCCTGCCGGTAATCGGAATGGCGATGGCGTTGGCGACGCCGAAGGACGTAATGACCCACGTGCCCTCATCCGTTGAGGCCCCCAGATAGCCGGAGATCGTGGGGATCGCAACGTTTGAAATGGTCGAGTCCAGCATCTGCATAAACGTCGCCATTGCCAGCGCCAGGGTAACGAAAATCAGCATCCCGCCCTTCAGGGGCGGAAGATTTTGCGCACGGGTGCTCATGGCTGCGGCCCGTTGCGGGCGATGATTTCGGCTATCAGATCGTCAGCTGGCTGAGTATCAATCACCAGCGCGTCGCTTTGCAGAGCCGGTTTCTGCACGACCGTTGTCGGCAGCGCGCCCGCGGGCTGCTGCGGATTGTTATCCAGCATGACCGTCGCCGTGACCGACAGCCCGATCCGCAGCGGATGTTGCCGCACCGTTTCGGGATCGAGGCTGATACGCACCGGCACGCGCTGGATGACTTTGATCCAGTTCCCCGACGCGTTTTGCGCGGGGAGCAAAGAAAACGCCCCGCCCGTTCCCATATTCACGCCCAGCACCTTGCCGCGATAAACCACATCGCTGCCGTACAGGTCGCTCACCACGCTAACCGGCTGGCCGATGCGCACCGCGTCGAGCTGGGTTTCTTTAAAGTTGGCGTTTATCCACATCTGGTTTTCGGGCACCACCGACATCAGCATTTGCCCGGGGGATATCGTCTGCCCGACCTGAACACCGCGCTGCGCGATATAGCCTGAAACCGGGCTGCGAATGTCCGTACGCTGTAGGGTCAGCCAGGCTTCACGCAGCGCTTCGGCGGCCTGACGCACCTGCGGCTGCTCGGCGAGCGGGGTATCCAGCAGCAGCGCCTGGGTGGCCTTATACTGCTGGGTCGCCGCGTCCAGCGCCGCTTCGCTGCCGTTCATGGTATCGCGGGCATGCTCCAGCGCCTCTTTTGCCACCAGGCCCTGGCGGGCAAGCTGGTTCTGGCGGTGAAAGTCGTCGCTGGCCTGGCGATACTTAATGCTGCTCTGGCGGACGTTGGCCTCATTCTGGGCGTTCTGTAGCGCAAGCTGGCGCAGCTGGCGGACGGTATAGGCGAGGTTGCTCTGCGCCTTTTCCAACGCCTGCCGCGCATCGGTTTTATCCAGCACCACCAGCACGTCGCCCTGCCTGACGCGTTCGGTATCGGTATGGTTGATGGTCACCACGCTGCCGCTGATTTGCGACGTAACGGGGTTTACGTTCCCGGCAACGTAGGCGTCGTCGGTGCTTTGCCGGTCGTGCAGCTCGTAATACCACCAGGCGGCCACGCCGAGGATGAGGATAAATATTGCCGCTGCCACCGCGGCCCATATCCATCTACGATTGTTCTGATGAGGTTGTACGCGTAAATCTTCCACTGTTTTCTCTCTGGTTTTAACCAGCTTGCCGGGGGAAATGGCAATGCCATATTTATGGGCGAAAGAATAAATAGTTATTCAGTTTTTAACAGAAGACTCCGCTGAGATATTCGAATGAAGATTCCTACGCGTGTCATCCATTAAAAATGACGTCATGTTAAAAAATTGCGACAAAATAAAGAGAGCGCCTAAATTAATAAACATATCGCTAACACTCGACTGCGGCACATTTATCCATTTAGTAAATATTTAAGAAATTACCGAGAGGCTTATGCTAATATTTTAATGTCCTCTGGCTCGTCCTTTAATAACCATAATCTTGCAGCCACCCTGCGCTGGCATCGCTATTTCTTTTTACATTGGGATCTTTTACGCAATGAACGCGATAATCGTTGACGATCACCCCCTGGCGCGCATCGCCATTCGTAACCTGCTTGATACAAACGGCATTACCGTCATCAGCGAACTCGACAGCGGAGAGCGCGCCGTACAGACCGTTGAAACACACAAGCCAGACCTGCTGATTATCGATGTGGATATCCCCGGCATCAGCGGTATCGAAGTGCTGGAACAGCTGCGCAAGCGGCATTTCGCGGGCATCATCATTATCATTTCAGCCAAAAATGAACTGTTCTACGGCAAGCGCAGCGCGGAAAGCGGCGCTCATGGATTCGTCAGCAAAAAAGAAGGGATGAACAATATTCTTGCCGCCATTGAAGCGGCCAAAAATGGCTACAGCTATTTCCCGTTCTCTCTCGAACGTTATAGCGGCGCGGTGCTCACCGAACAGGATAAGCTCGATAGCCTCTCCAGCCAGGAAATGAAAGTATTACGCTATATTCTTAGCGGCATCGATTACACCACCATCGCCAGCAAAATGAATATCAGTAATAAAACCGTCAGCACCTATAAAAGTCGCCTGATGGAAAAACTCGACTGCTCATCATTAATGGAACTTTATGACTACGCGCAAAGAAACAAAATAGGATAAGGCAATGCGAGTTCGATTATTACTCTCGGTTATTATTCTGTTTAGCTTAAGCTTTTTTGCGGCCGCCAGCCCAGCGCGGCAAATCGATCTTAAAAGCAATAATCATTCGGCGGTGCAGGATATTCGCCTGAACAACGAAGAGATGCGCTGGCTGGTCAATAAAAATAGCCTCGTCGTCGGCACCTGGCTGCCGGAAATTTCCCCCATCGTTTATGAAAGCAGCGGGGAGGATTATCAGGGGGTCAACGCCGACTATTTGGCGCTCATGCAGCGCAGCCTCAATATTAAGATCGTTATCAAACAGTACGCTAGCGAACAGGAAGCGCTGACCGCGCTGGCGAATAACGACGTCGACACGCTGCTCACCCAGCTATCCCACGAGCAGAAGACCGGCGAACACCAGCTGCAAACCTCCGCGCTGATAAAAACCTGGCCCACGCTTGTCACCACGCTGAAAAACACCATGCTGCCGTTGAAAAGCAACAAGGTCGTCACCTTCGCCTGCGTGCGCGACTGCGCCTTCCTGGACGTGATCCACGGCGCTTTTCCGAACGCGAAAATCAGCCTCTTCGAAAACGAATACCAGGCGATGTCGTCCGTCATGTCCGGCGACAATCAGTACTTCATCGGCAATAACATCACCACCAGCCACTGCATCTCAAAGTACTTTTCCCAGTCGCTGGTCATCACGCACTATTTTGACAAGCAGGAACAGTACAACTACTTCGTCACCAGCCGGGACAAGCCGCTGCTGCGCAATATTCTCGACCGCTTTATCACCTCGATAGGCGACGAGCTGCATATGCAAATCATGCAGCACTGGCTCAATCGCGGGAATCTTTCCTACCTGAACACGCCGCTGGCGTTTAGCAGCGCGGAGAAACAGTGGCTGAAGAGGCACCGTAAAATTCGGGTGCTGTTCAATCCGTACTATCCGCCCTTTACGCTTGCCGACCATGACGGCGAGCTGCGCGGCATCATGGGCGACCTGCTCAACATCATCGCGCTGCAAACGGGCCTCGAGTTCGAGCCGGTGCTGGTCAACTCCAACCGGGAGATGATAGGCAAAATGACGCGCGGCGAATGGGACATGATCCCCGCCGCGACAATCAGCCCCGAGCGGCAGGCGCTGATATCGTTCAGCGACCCGGTGATGAACGTCTCGTTCGTGATTGTCAGCGCCTACAGGGAGCCCGCCGCCGCCCTGCTGGCGAAGCCCTTGCGCATCGCCCTGCCCGCGCGGCATACCCTGATGCACGACCTGAAACTCCGCTACCCGCAGGCCACCTGGGTTGAGGCGGATAACGCCAGCGTGGCGATGAACATGGTCAAAGACGGCAAGGTGGACGCGGCGATCACCACCGAGCTGTCGGCCAGATACATGATTGACCATTACTACCCGCAAAATATGTATTTCTCGCGGCTGCCGGATATGCCCGTCGCCTCGATTAGCTTTGCGATGTCGCGCAACGAACCCGAATTTCAGTCCATCCTCAACAAGGCGCTGCGGGCCATTCCGCCGCGCGAGGTGCTGCAAATGACGGAGCGGTGGTCGAAGATTTCCAACGTGCAGATCGATACCTGGAATCTCTACAGCAAGCAGTTCTACCAGCTGGTGATCTTCGCGCTGGTGCTTATCGTCATCAGCCTGGGCTGGGGGCTTTCGCTGTCGCGCGAGGTGCGTAAAAGAAAGCAGTCGCAGCGCGAGCTTGAAGAGCAGCTGCAGCTTAAGGAGTCGCTGTCCCGCGAGCTGGAGGCCGAAAAAGACAAGGCGATTCAGGCGACGAAGGCCAAAAGCCGCTTCCTTGCCAGCATGAGCCACGAGCTGCGCACTCCGGTCAGCTCCATCGTGGGCTTTTTAGAGCTGCTGTCGAATCCCGATCTCAGCCCGGCCCAGCGCAACGAGGCGATTGCCCACGCGGGCTGCACGGCGCAGTCCCTCCTTGGCCTTATCGGTAAAATCCTCGACGTCGATAAAATTGAGTCGGGAAAATATCAAATTACCCGCCAGTGGACCGACGTAGCCCAGCTGATAAATATCCAATGCCACTCGTTCGACGCGCTGGCGCGGCAAAAGGGCATCGAGCTGCGCTGCATCAGCAACCTTGCGGCCACCGACCGGGTGATGGTCGACCCGCAGGCCATGCGGCAGATCCTCACCAACCTGGTCGGCAACGCGCTGAAGTTCACCGAGCAGGGGCACATTCAGGTTTCGGCCCAGCTCACCCCGGACGGCGACAAGCACGGCACGCTTGTCGTGGCGGTCAGCGATACCGGCTGCGGCATTAGCGAAGAAGAGCAGGCCATCCTGTTCCACCGCTACGCCCAGGCGCGGCAGGGGCGTAATAAAATGGGCTCCGGCCTGGGGCTGGTTATCTGTAAAGAGCTGGTGACGCTGATGGGCGGCACGCTGGTGATGAACAGCCGCCAGGGGCTGGGCACCACGTTCACGCTCACCCTGTCGGTTGAAACCGCGCGGCAAACCCTGACAACGGCGCGCAACGCGCCGAACGCCCCGTCGTCGCTGCCGCGCCTGTCGATTTTGATTGCCGACGACCACCCGACCAACCGCCTGCTGCTTAAACGCCAGCTGAGCACCATCGGCTACAGCGTGGACGAGGCGTGCGACGGCGAAGAGGCGGAGGCCAAAATCGCCTCCAGGCATTACGATCTGCTGATCACCGATCTCAACATGCCCAAAAAAGATGGCCTGGCGCTGGCCGCCTCGCTGCGCGGCCGCTATCCGCAGCTGCAAATCTGGGGGCTGACCGCCAGCGCGCTCGCTGAATCCCGCGCCCAGTGCCTGCGAAGCGGCATGAACCTGTGCCTGTTTAAGCCGGTATCGATCCAGACGCTGAGCCACGAGCTGAGCAAGCTGGACGGCGACCGCACGTCGCCCTGCCCAACCCATCATTTAAAGCTGAGCATGCTGACTGAAAACACCGGGGGGGATCGGGCGCTGATAAACGAGATCCTCCAAACCTTCCGCGAGGCTTCCGCCTGTGATTTACAGGCCGCCAAATGCGCTATCGAGCAGGATGAACCGCAGGCATTTCTGCGCGCCCTGCATCGTCTGCACGGCTCGGCACAAATTCTGGAAATCTCCGCGCTACAGGCGCTGTGCCTGCCCTTTGAATCGCGGCGGCACGATGATTTACCGCTGGAGATACGCCACGAGGCGCTGGAGAAAATTACCGCAGTGATGCGGGAAATCGAAGTCGAGATCGACGGCCTTATCAGCCATTGATCCGTCTGGCCGGGCTATAGCGCCCGGCCAGCCAGAGCACGTCCCTGTGCGACTGCCTGAAACACTGACTATGAAGGTGCTTAGTTACCCGCGACCAGCATTTCGCTGTCCAGCACGATGCCGTCTTCGGCACCTTTCAGCACCAGGTTAGCCTCATAGTATTTGCCGGAATCCAGCATTTTCTGTGCCTGAGCCACGGCCTTGCGGGTCTGGTTGAGCGGCATAAGATACTGATTTTCAATGACGCCGATGCCAGCGAGGCGAAGCGTATCGACCGCGCCCTTTTGATCGCCCTTAGCCAGTTTCTCATTAGCCGATTTAATGGCACTCTCTTTAGCGGGGGTGGCAACATAGTCCTCGGACAGCGCAACCGTCGCGTTAATAATCACGTACTTATCGTCAATCATCTTCGCTTTGGCGTCGGTTTTCACAAACTTCGCCCAGTCGGCGCTGTCATCTGCCAGCAGGCTTGCCGCATCGTCGGTTAATTTTTTAGCGCTTTCCGGCTGGCCGTGGAACAGCGCCAGCCGGGCAAACTGAATATCGCGCATCGCGTTCGCACCCTGCACCGCCACCTGCATCACGTCAGCAGCTTCTTTCTGGATTTGCGCCGTTGTCGCCGCAGCCGGGGCAGAAGCCTGCGCTGCCATTACCGGTGTCGCCGCCATCATGGTTGCCACTAAACTCGCCAGAATAATCTTTTTCATTATTTTCTCCTTCATAAAATGGGTAAACATCACCAAACGCCGCCAGCATAAAAAATAAAGCAGGCAAAAAGAATCAGAGCGCTGAATCAATATTGAAAGCGCAGTCCTACATCTGTCGGCCAGCTGACACGCGTAGGACGCGGATGATAAAAGCGGGCAGCCACTCTTATTTACCCAAATAGCCAAGCGGCTCTACCATCTCACTCGTTAACTCTTCATCAATAATAGATTCGCGATGAGCGGGGATTTTATGTTTATATTTAATCAATACGGCCTTCGGGCATTAAATGAAAGCGCATTGCTGCATTATAGAAAGCATGCCTTGGTCATGGCGATTCTGCTGTTTATTTGCGGCGTCTGCTGTCTTATTTATCCTTTCTTTGCGGCAATGTACCTCAGCTATCTCACCGGCATGCTGTTTATGATGTGCGGTTTTTATACCTTGTATAGCCTGCTGGTATTTCGCAAACAAAACTGGAAATCCATTTTTGCCGCCGTGCTGTTCGCCGTGGCGTGGTTGTTGCTGGGCTTGCTGTTTATCGTTAACCCCATCGCCGGGATGAATTCGCTGGCGATTCTTTTTTGCTGCTTGTTTATCGTCGGCGGGGTGTCGCGCATCCTCAGCGGCTTTAGCACCATCGGCATGCCGGGCTACGGCTGGAACATTTTCATCGGCATTCTCGACCTGCTGATTGCCGGGCTGTGGATCGGCATGAACCCCGAACAGTCGTATTTATTCACTACCGCATTTATCGGCGTGGAGATGATCTTCAGCGCCATGAGCTTCCTCTCTTTACGTAAAGTCCTGAAGCCTTCCCGGCCTCTTAAACAGGCAATCTAAACAACTGGAGAATATTATGAACATTAAAAAAGCCGTCGCGCTGATTATCGCAAGCGTTGCAGTTGGCGCATCAATTAATACCGCTTTCGCCTTACAGGAAACTACGCCGCAAAATATGACCTGTCAGGAGTTTATCGATATGAACCCGAGAACCATGACGCCGATTGCCTTTTGGGTGGTGAATAAAAACACCGATTTTAAAGGCGGCGACTACGTTGACTGGCATGAGGTTGAAACCGTGTCCGTCCCGCAAATGGTTAAAGAGTGCCACCAGAATCCAAAAGCGAAACTGGGCGAACTGGCGTTAAGCAAATAATAAAAGCTAAACCACACGGCCCCTTAGCGTTATCAATTTATAAATAATCAAGGATTAACTATGACTATGCTCATTCAGCCCGCTGAAAATGAAAACGACGATGTATACGCATCCGTTGAATTATCCAAATCGCTGCCAAAAACAAAATTCCCGCAGCGGGAAAGCAACCCGCGCAACGTATTTCACGCCATCCACGACGAGCTGATGCTGGACGGCAACTCCCGTCAGAATATGGCGACCTTCTGCCAGACCTGGGTGGACGACGAGATCCGCCAGCTGATGGATCTGTCCATCGATAAGAACATGATTGATAAGGATGAATACCCGCAAACAGCCGAAATAGAACAGCGCTGCGTGACCATGCTCGCCGACCTGTGGCATTCCCCGACCCCGACCGAAACGCTGGGCTGCTCTACCATCGGCTCATCCGAGGCCGCGATGCTGGGCGGCCTGGCGCTGAAATGGCGCTGGCGCAAACGCCGCGAGCAGGCGGGCCTGTCTACCGATAAGCCTAACTTGGTCTGCGGCCCGGTGCAGATTTGCTGGCACAAATTCGCCCGCTATTTTGACGTCGAGCTGCGCGAAATCCCCCTCGAAGGCGACCGCCTGATGATGACCCCGGAAGAAGTGCTCAAGTACGTTGATGAGAACACCATCGGCGTGGTGCCTACGCTCGGCATCACCTTCACCTGCCTGTACGAGCCGGTCGCCGCCATCCACGACGCGCTTGACGATTTGTGCCAGCGCACCGGCCTCGACGTTCCCATGCACGTCGACGGCGCCAGCGGCGGCTTCCTCGCGCCGTTCTGCGCGCCGGATCTGATGTGGGATTTTCGCCTGCCGCGCGTGAAATCGATCAATGCCTCCGGCCATAAGTTCGGGCTTGCGCCGCTGGGCGCGGGCTGGGTGGTATGGCGTGAGAAAGAGGATCTGCCGGAAGATCTTATCTTCAACGTTAATTATCTCGGCGGGAATATGCCGACCTTTGCGCTGAACTTCTCGCGCCCCGGCGGGCAAATCGTTGCCCAGTATTACAACTTCCTGCGCCTCGGCCATGAAGGCTACCGCAAGATCCACGACGCCTGCTACGCCACCGCACAGTATCTGGCAAAAGAGATTGCGGCGATCGGTCCGTTTGACATCATCTTCGACGGCAACAGCCACAACGGCATCCCGGCGCTAACCTGGACATTAAAGGCCGACCGCCAGCACGACGGCTACACCCTGTACGACCTGGCCGACCGGCTGCGCAGCCGCGGCTGGCAGGTGCCCGCCTATTCCATGCCGACCCATCGCGAAGATCTGGTGGTGCAGCGCATTCTGGTGCGCCACGGCATGAGCAACGATCTGGCCGAGCTGCTTATTGCCGACCTGAAACGCACGCTCGAGGCGCTTGAGAAGAATCCCGTCACCCAGCCGCTGACCGCAGCGGAAGCCGGCGGCTTTAACCACGCCTAATCCCCCTAAAACACCTTAACCGGGAGCCCTGGCAACAGGGCTCTCGCCATGAATACGCTTGAACATCCGCACGCTTCCCGCCTGCGGATGCGGAGAGGATTATGTCCACCGTAACAACTCGTACGCCCGCAAGGTCGCTCACCCTGCTCGGCTTTTTCGCCATCACCGCCTCAATGGTGATGGCCGTTTATGAATACCCGACTTTTGCCACCTCGGGCTTCAGCCTGATCTTCTTCCTGCTGATGGGCGGCATCTTCTGGTTTATTCCCGTCGGCCTGTGCGCCGCCGAAATGGCGACCGTCGAAGGCTGGCAGGAGGGCGGGCTTTTTGCCTGGGTTTCCAACACGCTCGGCCAGCGCTGGGGGTTTGCGGCGATATCCTTTAGCTATCTGCAAATCGCCATCGGCTTTATTCCGATGCTCTATTTTGTGCTCGGCGCGCTGTCCTACATTCTGAAATGGCCCGAGCTGAATACCGACCCGCTGGTGAAAACCGTGGCCGCGCTGGTGATCCTCTGGGGGCTTGCGCTAACCCAGTTCAAAGGCACCCGCTATACCGCGAGCATCGCCAAAATCGGCTTCTTCCTGGGCATCCTGTTCCCGGCCATTGTGCTGGTTGCGCTCGCCGTTGCGTGGCTGTGCCACGGCCAGCCTCTGGCGATTGAAATGTCGGCGAAAACCTTCTTCCCGGACTTCTCGCAGGTCGGCACTTTGGTGGTGTTTGTGGCGTTTGTGCTCAGCTATATGGGCGTGGAAGCCTCAGCTACCCACGTCAATGAGATGAACAACCCGGCGCGCGATTATCCTTTGGCGATGATCCTGCTGGTGATTGCCGCCATCGTGCTCAGCTCCATCGGCGGGCTGTCGGTTGCGGCGGTGATCCCGCATGACGAAATCAACCTTTCCGCTGGCGTGATGCAGGCGTTTAGCACGCTGATTGGCTATTACGGGCCGCAGTTTGAATGGGCGATCAGGGTGATTGCCGCGCTGCTGATGCTTGGCGTGCTGGCGGAAATCGCGTCGTGGATCGTTGGCCCTTCGCGCGGCATGCTGGTCACCGCTCAGAAAGGCCTGTTGCCCGCGCGCTTTGCCAAAGTGAATAAAAACGGCGTGCCCGTAGCACTAGTGATTTCCCAGCTGCTCATCACGTCGATTGCGCTGATCGTCCTCACCAATACCGGCGGCGGCAACAATATGTCCTTCCTGATTGCCCTGTCGCTGACCGTGGTGATTTACCTGTGCAGCTATCTGATGCTGTTCCTGGGCTACATTCAGCTGGTTCGCAAACAGCAGAATAAAAAACGCGCCTTCCAGGTGCCGGGCGGCAAAAAAGTCAAACTGCTGGTCGCCTGCTCGGGGCTGGTTATTTCGGTGCTGGCGTTCGTGGTGTCGTTTATTCCACCGTCGTCTTTACCCGGCGCGCACGCGCAGGATCTCTACGCCGATCTGCTGGTTGTCTGCTTCGTGCTGGTCTTCGTTCTGCCGTTTATCGTTTATCTGTTCCGCGACGGCAGCTACGGCAGGCAGGCGCCGGCTATCGAACCCGTAAACGTCGATAACGCACCGGCGGGCCATTTTTTCATTCACCCTAAAGCGCGTTCTTCGCACTTGCCTAAGTAATAGCTCCAGCGCCACCCCTCGTTCGCGGCGGGTGGCGCTGCGCTTATAACGCCCTACAAATTAAAAAGCCGCTTAGGGCGTATTACTCCAAATCCGCCCCGTTGCTGGCGATCACCTTCTTGTACCACCAGAACGATTTCTTGCGGGTGCGGGCAAGCGTGCCGTTGCCCCGATCGTCGCGGTCAACGTAGACAAAGCCGTAGCGCTTGCTCATCTCGCCGGTGGAGGCGGAAACCAGGTCGATGCAGCCCCATGAGGTGTAGCCGATCACCGGAATGCCGTCTTCGATGGCTTCGCCCATCGCCTTGATGTGGCTGCGCAGGTAGCTGATGCGGTAGTCGTCGTTGATTTCGCCCTGCTCGTTAATTTCGTCCTTCGCGCCGAGGCCGTTTTCCACCAGGAAGAGCGGCTTCTGGTAGCGGTCGTACATCATGTTCATGGTGATGCGCAGGCCCAGCGGGTCGATGCCCCAGCCCCATTCGCTCGCCTGGATGTGCGGGTTCTTGAGCGATTTAACGATGTTCGCCGCGTTCGTGTTTTGCTCGTTCATGTCCGCCGAGGCGCAGCGGGAGGCGTAATAGCTGAAGGAGACAAAATCGACGGTGTTTTTCAGGATCTCCGCGTCGCCCGGCGCCATCTCAACCGTAATGCCCTTTTCTTTAAAAACGCGCTTCGTATAGGCCGGATACGCGCCGCGCGCCTGCACGTCGATAAAGAACAGGTTCTCGCGGTCTTTTTCCAGCGCCGCCCACACGTCTTCCGGCCTGCACGACCACGGATAGAAGTTGCCGCCGGCCAGCATGCAGCCGACCTGGTTCGCCGGGTTTACCTCGTGGGCGATTTTGGTCGCCATCGCGCTGGCAATCAGCTCGTGGTGGACGGCCTGATATTTGATCTGCTCCTGGTTATCGTCTTTCTCAAACGCCAGGCCCGCGCCGGAGAACGGGCTGTGCAGCAGAATGTTGATTTCATTGAACGTCAGCCAGTACTTCACCAGCCCGTCGAAGGCCTCAAAGCAGGTGCGCGCGTAGTGGGTGAAAAATTCCACCATTTTGCGGCTGCGCCACGAGCCGTATTCACGCACCAGATGCATCGGCACGTCAAAATGGCACAGCGTGACCAGCGGCTCGATGCCGTGCTTTTTGCACTCGTTGAACACGTCGCGATAGAACGCGATGCCTTCCGCGTTCGGCACCTGCTCGTCGCCGTTGGGGAAAATACGGCTCCACGCGATGGAGGTGCGGAAAACGGTGAAACCCATTTCCGCCATCAATGCGATATCCTCCTTGTAGCGATGATAAAAGTCGATGGCCTGATGGCTCGGGTAGAACTCGTCGTCGCGCAGCGTGAAGCGCTTTTCCTGCCCCAGCTTGACCGCCATGCGGTTCTTGCCGTGCGGAATCGTATCGACGGTGGTCAGGCCTTTTCCGCCCTCAAGATAAGCGCCCTCGGCCTGGTTTGCCGCGAGCGCCCCGCCCCATAAAAAGCCTGCGGGGAAAATGGATTCGGCCATGAAATACCTCTTGTTCTTAACTAGTTAACTTTCACTGCCTGGCGCGCGACGGCAACAGGCGGTTGTTCATTTGCCGGTTCTTCGACCGGAATATCCTCAAAGCCGAGCACCAGCGTGAGGATGAAGGAGAGTACGACGGCGAGCGCCATCACGCCGAACACCCAGACGATGGTCATCGGGTTAGACGGGTCGAAGAACTGCACGCTGGTAAACAGGCCCGGCGAGGCCATGGAATGGCTGGCAAGCCCCGCTACGCCCGCCACGCCGCCGCAGACGAAGCCGCTGATAAGCGCGGCAATTAATGGGCGCTTGAGCCGCACCGCCACGCCGTAAAGTGCAGGTTCTGAAATGCCCGCAACGATAGCGGAAGCCGCCGCGGCCAACGCCGTCTGGCGCAGTTCCGGGTTTTTCGTTTTCCACGCCACGGCCAGCGACGAGCCGCCAAGCGACAGGTTAGCGCCGATTTCCGACGGCATCACCATGCCCTCTTTGCCGGTTTCCGCGATGGTCTGAATGATAGTTGGGGTAAATACGCGGTGCATGCCGGTCATGACCAGCAGCGGCCACAGCCCGCCCATGATCGCCACCGACAGCCAGCCCAAATAGCTGTGAACGGTATAAACCAGCGCCGAAATACCGCTGCCGATCCAGATGCCCAGCGGGCCAATCAGCAGGATGGCGATAGGTGCGGCGATCAGTACGATCAGCATCGGCTTGAGGAAGTTTTTGGTGACCGCCGGGGTGATTTTATCCACCCAGCGTTCGATGTATGACAGCAGCCAGGTCATCACCAGCGCCGGGATAACCGTATAGGTGTACTTCACCGCCGTGACGGAAAGCCCCATAAATTCAACGTGCTGGCCCTGCGCCGCTTTCGCCATCAGGTCGATAAAGCTTGGGTGAACCAGCACCCCGGCGATGGCGATCGCCAGCGACATGTTGGTTTTGAACTTCACCGCCGCGCTTGCCGCCACCATCACCGGCAGGAAGAAGAACGCGCCGTCGCCGATGACGGTGAGGATAATCAGCGTCGACGATCCTTTCTCAACGACGCCGGTCATCTCGAGGATCATCGCCAGCAGCTTGACCATTGAACCGCCGATGATCGCCGGGATCAGCGGCGACATGGTGCCGATCAGCGCGTCCAGAATACCCGCGCCGATGCGCTTAAGGCTGAGCCTGCCCTTTTCCGGCTGCGGGCGTTCGGCGACCGCGCCTTCCGGCAGCAGCTTCAGCACTTCGGCATAGGCCTGCGAAACCGTGTTACCGATAATCACCTGACACTGATTTTCGTTCCTGACCACTCCCAGCACGCCGCTGATGGCCTTCAGCCGCCCTGCATCTACCGCCGAATCGTCGTTGAGCACGAAGCGCAGGCGCGTCATGCAGTGGGTGACGGCAGCGATGTTGCTGGCTCCGCCGAGCGCGTCGACGATCGATTTTGATACTGCCGTATAATTTTTAGCCATAATTAACAGTTCTCAGGGGTAGGTAACCGGTTCCACACAAGAGTGTTAATATTGAATTATTAGATCAACTTAAAAATTTTTATTGTTTATAAATTGTGAAGAAGATCGCCCTAAGCGGCGGTTTTAGGGCGATTTTGTCGCGTTTGGCCCGCCGTGTAGAATAGGCGCAACTTTAAGGATCGAGGATTCCCCGATGTCGACCATGCTGGAAGTGGCAAAGAAAGCAGGCGTGTCAAAGGCTACCGTTTCGCGCGTACTTTCCGGTAAGGGATACGTTAGCGAGGCGACAAAAGAACAGGTTTATCAAGCCATTGAGCAAACCGGCTACCGCCCAAACCTGCTGGCGAGAAACCTGGCGAGCAGCAGCTCCCAGTGCATTGGCCTGGTGGTGACCAACACGCTGTACAACGGCAACTACTTCAGCGAGATCCTCACCCAGGCGGCGAAAAAGCTCGAGGATAACGGCCGCCAGCTGATTCTGATGGACGGCAAGCACAGCGCGCGGGAAGAGCGCGAGGCCATCCAGTTTCTGCTCGACCTGCAGTGCGACGCGATAATCATCTATCCGCGTTTTTTAACCGTCGACGAGATGGACGAGATCATCGAACAGCACCGGCAGCCGATCATGGTGGTGAACAGAAAGCTCAGAAAGCACCACAGCCACTGCATCTGCTGCGACCACAAAGGTGCCAGCTACAATGCCACGAAACGTCTGGTGGAGCGCGGCCACCGCGACATCGCGTTCCTCACCGGTTCGATGGACTCCCCGACGGCGCTCGAGCGCCTGTCCGGCTACAAAGAAGCGCTTAGCGCCTTTGATATTGCGCTACGTGACGACCTGATCGTGCAGGGAAAATGGACGCCCGCCAGCGGCTTTGGCGGCATAGAAGCGTTGTTAAATAAGGGAGTGACGTTCAGCGCCGTGTTGGCCAGCAACGACGAGATGGCGATTGGCGCTATCAAAAAGCTAAACGAAGCGGGTGTGAAGGTACCTGAAGAGGTTTCGGTTATCGGCTTCGATAATATCCCCACCGCGCCTTTCTTAAGCCCTTCGCTTTCCAGCGTCAAAGACCCGGTTAGCGACATGATGGGTGAAGTGATTAACCGCTTAATTTCCATGCTCGACGGCGGATATATACCGAAAGATAATGTTTTCACCTCGGAAATTATGCTGCGGGATTCGGTTAGCAGCGGGCCATATTATAAAAGTTAAAAAAAAGGGCCCTTTAAAAGGGCCCCATTAATAAGCAGATGACTTTATTTCAGCATATCTGCGGTAACGACAATTTTTGCAACCGTCGCTGGGTTTGGAGAAACGCGCTCAACGACGATTGTTTCACCGACGGAGATATCGCGCTCGTCAGATTCAACGCGTGTAACGTTGTTTTCTTTATTGGCTACGGTGCTGTAGAAACATTTTCCGTTATCGCAGTTGAAAATGTAATTACCCTTTTTCTTGTCGTCATTGATGACTTTTGCCACCCATGAAGAGCCTTCCGCGCTGTTCAGCTTCTCTTTATCAAAATCAACGCCGATATAAGGCACGTTGCCCTTTTTAAAGACCGTCAGGGATTTAACGCTGCCGTCGTTCAGAACCGGGTTATTTCCGTTAACCATTTCCTGAGTTACGACAACTTTACCGATAACGGCTTTGTTAGGCGTGGTGCGTGTAACGGTAACCGTCGCGCCCGGCTTGAGCAGGCTGCTCAGCTGACCCGTGCGCAGCGATACTTCGTTGCCGTAGTTATAGCGGTAGCTGTAATAGTTGGTTGTCCCTTCGGTGGAGAAGACGTATTTACCGTCAACTTCTACGCGATAGGCATGGCCATGTGTCAGCGCCGAAGGGTCAAGGTTAAGCGTGATTCGTTTTTCGTTATCGAAATTGGTCACGTACAGACCTTTCAACTCGTCAACATTGACGGACGGCGCAGGCAGGTAACGTACGGATTTAACCACGGTTGCCAGCGCTTTCTCGTAGGTATCGCCGCTCAGGTTAGCCACGCTGATACCGGCCAGGCCTTCAGACTGAATGTAGTTAATCTTCGCACGCAGGGACTGGTCGTCTTCGTAGGTATAGAAGTTTTTAGTCGATGCGCTATACACGTAAGGCACGCGCGCTTCACGGTCATAATAACGGTTGTATTTACCGCCGTTCAGCAGGCTAACCACGTCTGCATAGGAGGTATAGCCGTTTTTCGTGCCCATGTAGGTATCGTCCCACGGGCCGGTCAGGGTTGCGGAACCGCTGGTCAGCAGGCCTGGCAGGCCTTTAACCACTTCGGTCGGCTCAACGGAACTCCAGCCGTAGCCTGAGAAATCAACGCCCATCACCAGCTTGTTTTTCGGCACGTGATAGGTGTTCTGATACGCCTTCATGACCGCGTCAACGTTCAGATTTTTGTCGCTATCCTGAGAGCTGGCGAACAGGCCCGCACGGTGGCCGGTAACGTTATCCTGAGATGGCTTATGCATGTCATAAGCCGCGACGGTGATCGCATCCAGCAGCGGTGCGGTTTCCGTAGAGTTAACATATTGGATGTTGCGATAGTCACCGGTGACCGTTGCCGTCAGCTGGAAATACTTATCCTGCTGCTTGCCTTCCGCATCCAGCTTGGTGCGCAGATCCTGGATTAAACGGGTGAAGTTCAGGCGATCGGTTTCGGTATCGGTCTGCGTCCACTTGATGTTGATGCCGTCGAAGCTGTGCTTCAACATGTAGGCAACCATGCTGTCCGCCAGCGCATCAACGCTTTCAGGGGTGGTCAACGCATTCTCAAAGGTTTCGGCGTTATGGCGTGGATTGACTTCGTAGAACAGCTGTTCGCCGTTGCCGTTGATGGTGATCAGCTGCTTGATGTTTTTCATCACGCTGGTCGCATGCAGACGGCGCATCAGGTCTGGGCCGTTGGCAAAATCATCACCAATAATTTTGTGATTATTGATAATGGCGTCTTCGTAGTTCAGGTGGGTCAGCTTGTCGCCCCAGCCAGAGATCACGGCTTCCGGCGTCAGGTAAGGTTTACCTTCACGGATAGCTTCATCAACGCCACGTTCGGAGAAGGTGCCGATAAGCTTACGCTGTGCGGCAACGGCAGCTTTTTGCTCGTTTTGATAGGCAGCGGCTTTTTCTGCGGCCCACGGCGTAAAGACAAAGCGGCCCAGCTCACCTTCTTTTAATTCGGTTTCATCTGGCTGGGCGGCGCCCGGAATATCCAGGCCGTGTGCGGCCTCGGTTTCTTCCTGCGTTCTCCAGCTAGCGTCGGAACCTGGAATAGAGGTAGTGGATTCAATCGCCATATAATAATGACCATTGTATTCCACCCAGTTACCCGGAGACGCTTTCATTCCTGGTTCATAGACAATCCAGGAATTAGAGAATGGATAGAAGCGGGTATAGGTTCCCTCTTCATCAGGCGTATCCACATCCACAACAGGCGTCATGCCCTGGCCGGTATATTTATACCAGGTGGAATCAGAGCCAGGAATACTTGAGGTCGGGGCTAAAACTAAATAAATGCTATTGCGGTAGTCGACGTACATGCCGGTGGAATAGCTGCGGCCTTCTTCATAAAGAATTGCCGTGCCGTTAAATGCCGGATATTGCGCCATATCGTCCGGAGGCGTGTCGGTGGTTGCCTGGCGCACGGTAACGACGACATTACCGGCTAACGCCGGTAAATCATCATAGGAGACAAATCGTTTCCACACCTGGTCAGTGGACAATTTATACTCCATGGAGGTGTCCAGACCCTGAAGGGTGTTCTGGTCATCATTGGCAACTAAGGTAGAGGCAGCATGGGCGGTAAAACTTCCCGCAGAAAGCGCAAAGGCGATCAGCGAAACCAACGTTTTTTTATTCATTACACACAATCCTTATGTAAATTCATTTCACAAAGCAGCAAAAATTTGCTGCTAAAATATTCGCGTGTATGTTATCCGTTTCCGAAAATAAAATGTGCTTATATTTATTGGAGATAACTGGAATTATCCACTTAAAATATATTTAAGGCTTTTAGTCATTTAAATATGAAATATGTAAAGTTAAAATCATGTACGATTACGATACTTTACAATTCGGCATTAATGCACAATTACGGTATTAATTCCGTGCATTGGTATTTTTCCACCCTATTTATGCTTGATAATTACGCTCAAAATAACCAGCAGGAATATACAGATGGAAATCATTTATGCGGGGGATGTATCTATTCCTTAATTATGTTTAGAAAAAAAGTAGCATTAATTGCTTAGGCAAAAGCCATGCAAAACGGGTTTGCATGGCCGATCACAGGTTTTTTTCAAACTACTGGTAACGCTTTGTCACTTACTCACCTACTTTAACGATAAGCTTTCCGAAATTCTTGCCGACCAGCAGCCCCTGGAAAGCCTCAACGGCTTTTTCCAGGCCGTCGACAATATCTTCGCGGAACTGGATCTTGCCTTCGCTAAGCCACAGGCTCATCTGGGCGAAGAACTCGGGATAGCGGTCGCCGTAGTCCTGAGAAATGATAAAGCCCTGCACGCGCATGCGTTTTTTGAGAATGGTGCCCATCAGCAGCGGCAGGCGGTCGTGGCTCACGCCGCCGGTCGGCCCGTTGTACTGGCTTATCACGCCGCAGACGGGAATACGCGCTTTGGTGTTTAACAGCGGGAACACCGCGTCGAACACCGCGCCGCCGACGTTTTCAAAATAGACGTCGATGCCCTGCGGGCAGGCCTGCTTGAGCTGTTCGGCAAAGTCCGCGGCCTTATGGTCGATACAGGCGTCGAACTTCAGGGTTTCGGTCACGTAACGGCATTTCTCCGCGCCGCCCGCGATGCCGACAACGCGCGCACCGCGCAGCCTTGCCACCTGGCCTACCACGGAGCCGACCGCCCCGCTCGCCGCTGCAACCACCACGGTTTCGCCTTTCTGCGGATTGCCGATGTCCGTCAGACCCATGTAGCCGGTGAAGCCGGGCATGCCCAGCAGCCCAAGCGCGTAAGACGGGTGGCTCATGTCGGCATCCAGCTTTTGCAGACCGTCGCCGTTAGACAGCGCGTAATCCTGCCAGCCGGTGTAGGCCAGCACCAGATCGCCCTGCCGGTAATCAGGATGCTCGGACTGTTCCACCCGGCACACGGTGCCGCCGCATATCACATCGCCAATCGCCAGCGGCGCGGAGTAGGATTCGCTATCGTCCATGCGGCCGCGCATATACGGGTCGAGGGAAAGATAGAGCGTGCGCAGCAGCAGCTCGCCCTTGGCAGGCTGCGGAACGTTCGCTTCTTCAAGACGGATATCTTCGGTGGTCGGCATGCCCTGCGGGCGCTTCGCCAGCACAAAGCGGCGGTTAACGTGGGACGACTGCGTCATAACGATCTCCATAACGTGCGGAAAGGGAAACGTCGGGTAAACCCGACAAACGTTGTTACAGAGAGTGTAGGGCGGAAAGCCGCAAGCGCCATTCACCATTGATGCCCCAGAGTTAATGCAGCACCGTCACCGCGTCCTCAAGCCGCGTCGCCCGGTGTTTGACCATCGCGGAGACGTTCGCCCCTTCTTCCACCAGCGCGGCATTTTTCTGGGTGATGGTATCCAGCTCGGCAACGGCGCGGGTCAGGTCGGCCAGCCCTTCCGCCTGCTCGAGGGTGGCGTGGCTGATTTGCCCGAGCAGCTGCGTCACGTTTTGCACCTGGCTCACAATATCCTGCATGGTGCGCCCCGCCTCGTGAACCTGCACGGTGCCGGACTGCACCTTGCTGGCGCTGGCGTCAATCAGCTTACGGATGTCGTTTGCCGCAGCGGCACTGCGGCTCGCCAGGCTGCGCACTTCCCCGGCAACCACCGCGAAGCCTTTGCCCTGCTCGCCCGCGCGCGCCGCCTCTACCGCCGCGTTAAGCGCCAGGATATTGGTCTGGAAGGCAATGTCATTAATCAGGCTGGTGATAGAGCCGATGCGCTGGGTGCTGTCGGCGATATCGTCCATGGTGGTGACGACCGTTTCCATCGCCCGCCCGCCGTGCGCCGCCGCGTCGCTTGCCGAGCTGGAAAGCTTATCCGCCGCCGCCGCGGTTTCCGAGTTGTTCTGCACCGAGGCGGCCATCTGGTTCATGGTGGTGACCGTCTGCTGCACGTTTGCCACCGACTGGCGGGTGCGTTCGTTCAGCTCGTCGTTGCCCTTCGCCAGGGTTTCGCTGCCGCTGCGCACGCTTTCGATCTGGTGGCTGACGTCGTTAATCAGCCAGCGGCACATCAGCCCCAGCTGTCCGATGGCGCGCAGCGTCATGCCGACCTCGTCGGTGCGGGCCATGTGATCTATCTTCTGACGATTCCCCGTCGCGACCTCAAGCGCCTGGCGCGCAACGTTCTCCATCGGACGCGCGATCTGCCATTCCAGCAGGCCGCAGGTGATGGCGCTCGCAAGCGTCGCCACCGCCAGCATAACCGCGCTCTGCCCCGTCGCCAGCGCCGTCGCCACCAGCACGGCAAACAGCGTCAGCATCATCATGCGGATGCGCCCGCGCAGGGAAACCGTCGGCAGCCTGCCCAGCCAGCCTTTGCGCAGCGCCAGCCCCTTGAACAGGCGCCGGTTTGCTCGCCCCTCGTTCAGCGCTTTATACAGCGGCTCCACGGCTGCCACCTCTTCCGGCGTCGCTTTTGTGCGAATCGACATATAGCCGGTGGTTTTGCCGTGCCGCACCACCGGCACCGCGTTGGCGCGCACCCAGTAATGGTCGCCATTTTTGCGACGGTTTTTAACGATGCCGGTCCACGGCTCGCCCTGCTGGAGGGTAAACCACATGTCGGCAAAGGCCGCCTTCGGCATATCCGGATGGCGCACGAGGTTGTGCGGGACGCCGATAAGCTCGTCAAGCCGATAGCCGCTGACGTGGACGAAGGTATCGTTGGCGTGGGTCATGTAGCTTTGCAGATCGGTGGTGGACATGAGGGTAGTGTCGTCATCCAGCAAAAATTCGTGCTGTGTAACAGGGGCGCGCGCAGACATAGCAACTCCGTTGTGCAGATGTTCCAGTTGTTAATTTTTCTCTCTTAATGTTATTTCGGCGCTGCAAAAATTTACTTTAGCGGTTAAACTTGACGACGATCACACTTTTAAAATAAGCCACAGCATTTATAATGGCTTCCTCGCTCGACTACATTCCCTAATAATTTCATGTAGTTACTAATAGCGATTTCGTAGTACGACTAAGTGCTGCAGTTTTAGCCATCAAATCTTTATCGGCTCACTACACTTGGTAAGGGAGACAGCTTTGCTCCCGCAAGGAAAATAAAGAGGATAAGAATGTTAAAAAGGAAAAAGAAAGTCAGGCCTATCAAGGTCAGTGATGTCACTATCATTGACGATTCGCGCCTGAAAAAAGCGATTACCGCAGCTTCACTCGGGAACGCAATGGAGTGGTTTGACTTTGGTGTTTACGGCTTCGTCGCCTTTGCTCTCGGTAAGGTCTTCTTCCCGGATGCCAGCCCAAGCGTACAGATGATTGCCGCGCTCGGTACCTTCTCCGTTCCCTTCCTGATTCGTCCCCTTGGTGGCCTGTTCTTCGGCATGCTCGGCGATAAGTACGGTCGTCAGAAAATCCTGTCGATGACCATCATCATCATGTCGCTCAGTACCTTCTGTATTGGCCTGATCCCGTCTTACGAGACGATCGGCATCTGGGCGCCAATCCTGCTGTTACTGGCCAAAATGGCGCAGGGCTTCTCGGTCGGCGGCGAATACACCGGGGCATCCATCTTCGTGGCGGAATACTCCCCGGACCGTAAACGCGGCTTTATGGGCAGCTGGCTCGACTTCGGCTCCATTGCGGGCTTCGTCTGCGGCGCGGGCGTGGTCGTGCTGATCACCGCCATCGTCGGCGATGATAACTTCCTTGAGTGGGGCTGGCGTCTGCCGTTCTTCCTGGCGCTGCCGTTAGGGATTATCGGCCTGTACCTGCGTCATGCTCTGGAAGAAACTCCTGCCTTCCAGCAGCACGTTGAGAAGCTGGAACAGGGCGATAAAGAAGGCCTGAGCGACGGCCCGAAAGTCTCCTTTAAAGAGATTGCCACCAAGCACTGGCGCAGCCTGCTGACCTGTATCGGCATCGTGGTTTCGACCAACGTGACCTACTACATGCTGCTCACCTACATGCCGAGCTATTTGTCGCACAACCTGCACTATTCCGAAAGCCATGGAGTGCTGATCATCATCGCTATCATGGTCGGGATGCTGTTCGTGCAGCCGATTATCGGCCTGCTGAGCGACCGCTTCGGCCGCCGTCCGTTTATCGTCATCGGTAGCCTTGGGTTAATCATCTTCGCCATTCCGGCGTTTGTCCTGATTAACAGCAACGTGCTGGGGCTGATTTTTGCCGGTCTGCTGCTGCTGGCGGTGATACTCAACTGCTTTATCGGCGTAATGGCATCAACGCTTCCGGCGATGTTCCCAACGCACATCCGCTACAGCGCGCTGGCGAGTGCCTTTAACATCTCGGTACTGGTTGCTGGCCTGACGCCAACCATCGCCGCCTGGCTGGTTGAGTCCACCGAAAACCTGATGATGCCCGCGTATTATCTGATGGTGTTCGCCGCGCTGGGCCTGATTACCGGCCTGACGATGAAAGAAACCGCCAACAAGCCGCTGAAAGGGGCAACCCCTGCCGCGTCCGATATTGCCGAAGCGCGCGAAATCGTGCAGGAGCATCACGATAATATCGAGCAGAAAATCGAAGATATCGATCGTGAAATCGAAGCGCTGCAGGCCAAACGTTCTAACCTGGTGGATCAGCACCCTCGCATCAACGAGTAACGGTTAATCGCTGCAAACAAGCCGGGCAACTGCCCGGCTTTTTTCATTCCATAAAGACATTCGATATATCCTATATTTATAAGCAAAGTCTGTTTTGGACTTTGCGAAACGCCGTATCTCACCTAACGTAATCAGGTCACAAAATAACAACCAAAAACTAACCTTCCTTTTTACGCAGGGTGCACTCATGCAAAGAAAAGTACTGCCTTTACTGCTGCTGGCGGCGTTATCGGCCGGCGCGTCCGCGGCTACTCCGCCCAACACGTTAGTCGTAGCCCAGGGGCTGGACGATATCGTCAGCCTCGACCCGGCGGAAGCGAACGAGCTTTCCAGCATCCAGACCGTGCCAAGCCTCTACCAGCGCCTGGTGCAGGCCGACCGAGAAGACCCGGCGAAGGTTATCCCCGTGCTTGCCGAAAGCTGGCAGGGCGATGCGGCAAATAAAAAGCTGACCATTAAGCTGCGCCCCGACGCCAAATTTGCCTCCGGCAACCCGCTGCGCCCGGAAGACGTGATTTTCTCCTACACCCGCGCGGTCACGCTCAACAAGTCCCCGGCGTTTATCCTGAACGTCCTCGGCTGGCAGCCGGACAACATCGCGTCCCAGCTTAAAAAGGTGGATGACCACACGCTTGAGCTGCACTGGACGGCGGACGTCAGCCCGGCGGTAGCGCTGAATATTCTCTCCACGCCGATTGCCTCTATCGTCGATGAAAAGGCCGTCACGCCAAACGTGAAGGCGGGCGACTTCGGCAACGCGTGGCTGAAAATGCACTCGGCGGGCAGCGGCCCGTTCAAAATGCGCGTCTACCAGCCGCACCAGGCCATCGTTTTAGACGCCAACCCAACGTCACCGGGCGACGCGCCTAAAGTTAAAAACATCATCATTAAAAACGTGCCCGACCCGGCCGCCCGCCGTCTGCTGATTCAGCAGGGTGACGCGGACATCGCCCGCGACCTGGGCGCGGATCAGACCAGCGCGCTGGAAGGCAAACCGGGCGTAAAAGTGCTGAGCATCCCGTCCACCGAGCAGAACTATATGGTGTTCAACGTTGGCAACGGCGCTAACCCGCTGCTGAAAAACCCGGCCCTGTGGGAAGCGGCGCGCTACCTGGTCGACTATGAAGGCATTACCAAAGACCTGCTGAAAGGCCAGTATTTCGTGCACCAGAGCTTCCTGCCGGTCGGCTTTGCCGGGGCGCTGGATAACAACCCGTTCAAGTTTGACCCGGCGAAGGCGAAAGAGATCCTCGCCAGGGCGGGCATCAAAGACGCGCACTTCACGCTGGACGTGGAAAACAAGCCGCCGTTTATCACCCTCGCGCAGTCCATGCAGGCGAGCTTCGCCCAGGGCGGCGTGAAGATCGACCTGCTGCCGGCGGCGGGTAGCCAGGTTTACGCCCGCGTGCGCGCCAAACAGCATCAGGCCGCCATCCGTCTGTGGATCCCGGACTATTTCGACGCCCACTCCAACGCCAGCGCGTTCGCGTTTAACGACGGCAAGGCGAGCACCGTGGCGGGACTCAACGGCTGGCAGATCCCGGAGCTGAACAAGCAGACGCTGGCCGCCGTAGCCGAAGCCGATCCGGCTAAACGCCTCGAGCTGTACAAGATAATTCAGGAGGAGCTACAGCGCAGCTCGCCGTACGTGTTTGTCGACCAGGGCAAAACGCAAATCGTGGTGCGCGACAACGTGAAGGGCTACCAGCAGGGGCTGAATGCGGACATGGTTTATTACGATAAAGTGAGTAAGTAATCCCACACGTATAGCGTAGGGCGGGTGAGCAAATGCGCCATCCGCCGATAATATTGTGGTGGATGGCGCTGACGCTTATCCACCCTACTTTTTCATGCCAAGAGTTAAAATGACCCTCGCCTCGCCACATTTACGCCGCACGCTGCTGACCCTTTTCCAGGGCCTGTTTACCCTGGCGCTCACGCTCGTCGGCCTGCTGCTGATTACCTTTGCGCTGTCGGCACTTTCCCCCGTAGACCGCGTGCTGCAAATCGTCGGTGACCACGCAAGCCAGGCGACCTACGACCAGGTGCGCCACCAGCTCGGGCTGGACAGGCCGCTGCCCGTGCAGTTCTGGCATTACCTTACCCAGCTTGCCCACGGTGATTTAGGCACCGCCAGCGCCACCGGCCAGCCCGTGCTGCGGGATTTGCTTTCAGCCTTCCCCGCGACCCTTGAGCTTGCCACCCTGGCGCTGATTATCGGCAGCGTGCTGGGCATAATTTTCGGCGTGCTTTGTGCACGCTTCGCGGGTTCGCCGTGGGATTTAGCCGTGCGCACCTTTACGCTGCTCGGCAACTCCGTGCCGATTTTCTGGCTCGGCCTGCTGATGCTGGCGCTGTTTTACGCGCGCCTGCAGTGGAGCGCGGGGCCGGGGCGGCTGGACGATATCTACCAGTACAGCGTGGAGGCGAAAACCGGGTTCGTGCTCATCGACACCTGGCTTTCGGGCGACCGGGACGCCTTCCTGAACGCCATCAACCATCTTGCCCTGCCGGTGCTGCTGCTCGCCTACTATTCGCTCGCCAGCATCACGCGCCTCACGCGTACCGCCTGCCTGAGCGAAATGAACAAAGAGTACATCACCCTCGCGCGCGCCAAAGGCGCCGGGGAAATGACGATTCTGGTGCGCCACGTGCTGCCAAACATTCGCGGCACGCTGTTCACGGTTATCGCGCTTGCTTATACCTCGATGCTGGAAGGCGCGGTGCTGACCGAAACGGTTTTCTCCTGGCCGGGCATTGGCCGCTACCTGACCACCGCGCTGTTCGCCGGGGACACCACCGCGATTATGGGCGGCACGCTGCTCATCGGCGTGTCGTTCGTGATTATCAATAACCTGACCGACGTGCTCGTGCGTGTCACCGACCCGAGGGTGCGCTGATGCCGTCCTATGTGTTTTTGCGGCGCATGATGCGCTCTCCGGCGGCGGTCTGCGGGCTGACGATTATCGCGCTGCTGGTGCTTATCGCCCTCTTCGCCCCGCTGCTCGCGCCGTTCGATCCGAACTGGCAGGACGCCGCCGCGCGCCTGCAGGCCCCTAACGCGCAGCACTGGCTGGGCACCGACAGCTACGGCCGCGATTTGCTGTCGCGCCTGCTGTACGGCACGCGCCCGGCCCTTGGCCTCGTGCTGCTGGTGACGGCGATCACCCTGCCGGTTGGGCTGCTGATTGGCATTCTGTCCGGCTACTACGGCGGCTGGCTGGAGCGCGTGCTGATGCGCTTTACCGACGTGGTGATGTCGATGCCGCGCCTGATTCTGGCCTTCGCCTTTGTGGCGATGCTCGGCCCGGGCCTCGTCAACGGCGCGCTGGCGCTGGCGCTGACAACCTGGCCTGCCTACGCGCGGCAGGCGCGCAGCGAAATCCAGCGTCTGCGCCACAGCGACTATCTTGCCGCCGCCGAGATGATGGGCATTCGCGGCCTGCGCCTGCTGGCGGGGCACATCCTGCCGCTGTGCCTGCCGTCGGCGATTGTGCGCCTGGCGCTGGATCTGGCGGGCATTATTCTGGCCGCCGCCGGGCTTGGTTTCCTGGGCCTCGGCGCAAGGCCGCCGATGGCGGAATGGGGGGCGATGATCGCCGATGGAATGCAGGTCATTTTCGACCAGTGGTGGATAGCCGCCGTTCCCGGCACAGCCATTCTCATCGCAAGCCTGGCGTTTAACCTGCTGGGCGACGGATTACGCGACGTGCTGGAGCACGAACATGACTGAAAATCGTATTGAAGTTGCCGGGCTGAACATCGACTATCCCGGCGCGCGCGTGGTGGACAACCTCTCGTTTACGCTGGGTAACGAACGCCTGGCGCTGGTCGGCGAGTCCGGGTCCGGCAAGTCGATGACCGCCCGCGCGCTGATGGGGCTGGTGCGCAGGCCGGGCAAAGTGAGCGCCGGACGGCTTAACGTGCTCGGCAACGATCTGCTGCACATGAAAAACAGCGGCTGGCAGCGCCTGCGCGGGAACGATATTGCGATGGTTTTACAGGACCCGCGCTACGCGCTGAACCCGGTGAAAAACGTGGCGCAGCAGATAGACGAAGCGCTGCGCCTGCATCAGAACCTTTCCACCAGCCAACGTCGGGAGCGGGTCCGTGAAGTGATTAACTCGGTGGGGCTACAGGACAGCGTGCTGGGCCGTTATCCGGCGGAACTTTCCGGCGGCATGGGCCAGCGCGTGATGATCGCCATCGCGCTGGTCAACAATCCCAAAGTGCTGATCGCCGACGAGCCGACCTCCGCGCTCGACGCTCGCCTGCGCAATCAGATCCTCGAACTGCTGGTTGAACAGTGCGAACGGCGGCAGATGGCGATGCTGCTGATTAGCCACGACCTGCCGCTGGTGGCGGAACACTGCCACCGCGTGCTGGTGATGTATCAGGGGCAGAAGGTGGACGAAATGGCCGCCAGCGCGTTATCCAGCGCAACGCATCCTTACACCCGCACGCTGTGGACCTGCCGTCCGAACGCCGCGACCTACGGCATGATGCTGCCCACGCTTGACCGCACTCAAAACCTTCAGGGAGAGGCCCATGGCGATCGTTGAAGTAAAAAACCTGGGCGTGCAGTTTTCCGCCAAAGGCCAGACGAAAATCGCCGTCAGCGGCGCGAGCTTCGACATTAACGAAGGCGAAACCTTTAGCCTTATCGGCGCATCGGGCTGCGGGAAATCGACCATCCTGCGGGTGCTGGCCGGACTTCAGCGGGAGTGGCAGGGCGAGGTTAACCTGCTCGGCGGTGCGGTTAGGCCCGGCAGCCGTTTTCAGGGCGCGCTCAGGCGCAACGTGCAGATGGTGTTTCAGGACCCGTACGCGTCGCTGCATCCTAACCACACGCTGTACCGCACGCTGGCCGAGCCGCTGGCGATTCACGGCGAGGATAAGCGGGCTGTTCCGGGCCGCGTCGAAGAGGCGTTATTGCAGGTTGGCCTGGCGGCAGACGCCGCGAAACGCTATCCGCACCAGCTTTCCGGCGGGCAGCGGCAGCGCGTGGCCATCGCCCGTGCGCTGCTGCTGCGCCCGAAGATTCTGCTGCTGGACGAGCCAACCTCCGCGCTGGATATGTCGGTGCAGGCGGAAATCCTCAACCTGCTCAACCGGCTGAAGCAGCAGTTCGGCATGACCTACCTGCTGGTCAGCCACGACGCCGACGTGATTGCCCATATGTCTGACCGCGCGGCGTTTATGTCGCAGGGTGCTATTCAGCAGGAATACCGCCGTGCCGACCTGGTGCGCGGCCTGCACAGAATGGATATCGCACGCTAAAAGTGCGGGCTGCACCCCGGCGGTGCAGCTATCCGCAGAATGCCGCAACGGTGCCCCTTTTCCCCAGCATTAAACCGCGCAAAATGTAATCCAATGTGATTATTTATTGCGCACTCCTCGTTTCGCCTGGCGTTTATCCTGATTTCGCTTATGGACGGCGAAGTGGCGTGTTCCCTGCAATACTTATTTTGTGTATCGCGTGATACGCCACTCCCAGGAGCATATTTTGAACAGGTTACCTTCCAGCGCCTCGGCTCTTGCCTGCACGGCGCATGCACTGAACATCATCGAAAAGAAGTCCCTTAGTCACGAGGAGATGAAGGCACTAAACCGAGAGGTTATCGAAAGTTTCCAACAGCATGTCAATCCGGGTTTTCTTGAGTATCGCAAGTCTGTTACCGCCGGCGGGGATTACGGAGCCGTAGAGTGGCAAGCGAACAGTTTAAATACGCTTGTCGACACCCAGGGTAAGGAGTACCTCGATTGCCTGGGCGGATTCGGCATTTTTAACGTGGGGCACCGTAATCCAACAGTGGTTTCCGCCGTACAGCATCAGTTAGAAAAACAACCCCTGCACAGTCAGGAACTGCTCGACCCGCTTCGGGCGATGCTTGCCAAAACGCTTGCTACCCTCACTCCCGGTAAACTGAAATACAGCTTCTTTAGCAACAGCGGCACGGAATCCGTCGAAGCGGCGATTAAGCTCGCGAAGGCGTACCAGTCACCGCGCGGGAAATTTACCTTTATCGCCGCCAGCGGCGCGTTTCACGGTAAATCCCTCGGGGCGCTGTCGGCCACCGCAAAATCAGCATTTCGCAAGCCGTTTATGCCGCTGCTGCCGGGCTTCCGCCACGTGCCGTTCGGCAATATCGACGCGTTGCGCTCCATGTTCAGCGAATGCCGCAAAACCGGCGACGATGTGGCGGCCCTGATTCTGGAACCTATCCAGGGTGAAGGCGGCGTGATCCTGCCTCCGGCGGGCTATCTGCCGTTGGTGCGTAAGCTGTGCGACGAGTTTGGCGTGCTGCTGATCTTCGACGAGGTGCAAACCGGCATGGGCCGCACCGGTAAAATGTTCGCCTGCGAGCATGAAAACGTGCAGCCGGATATTCTGTGCCTCGCCAAGGCGCTCGGCGGCGGCGTGATGCCGATTGGCGCGACGGTTGCGACGGAAGAAGTGTTCTCCGTGCTGTTTGATAATCCTTTCCTGCACACCACCACGTTTGGCGGCAACCCGCTGGCCTGCGCCGCGGCGCTCGCCACCATCCACGTCCTGCTTGAGCAAAACCTTCCCGCGCAGGCGGCGCAAAAAGGCCAGCTTTTGGTGGATGGCTTCCAGGCGCTCGCCCGCGAGTTCCCGGAGCTGGTGGTCGAAGCCCGAGGCCAGGGGCTGCTGATTGCCATTGAGTTTACCGACAACGAAACCGGCTATAGCTTTGCCAGCGAGATGTTCCGCCAGCAGGTTTTGGTCGCCGGGACGCTCAATAACTCGAAAACCATCCGCGTTGAGCCGCCGCTGACCATCACCATCGAGCAGTGCGAGCACGTGCTGGGGTGCGCGCGGAGGGCGTTGCAGGGGCTGCATACGTCGCAGCGCGAAATACTGGAAGCCGAACAGGAATGAGCGTGACTTTAAACAGAGGGGCATAAATAAGATGTTTATGCCCCTGCTTTAATTTTCAGCGTACTTCTGTAGAATACAGCCAAATTTCACCTTAACGGCACGGATGTCTATGCGATTCTTCTTTCTGGAATGGGTTAATGATTTTGAAAAAATGATGCTGGATTCACTGGCAAAAGAAAATCCCGTTTACCAAATTAATCGCGTCATGCGCCGCTTCAAGTCCATCAATAATTTACTGCCCGGCGAACGATTAAAAAAGCTGCATAAAAAACTGCACTGCGCAATTCGATTCTCGGCGATTAAAAAAGACGATGTGGTTATCTGTAATGGCTACAGCGTATTTCCTTTCCTGGATGCGGTGCGCGAGATGCCCTGCAAGAAGATACTTATTCTGCGTGACTCCGTTGCGGCCCTGACGTTTAAACGTAGAAAATTAGGCCATCTCGGCCAAAACGAGGATTATATTGCCACCGTCAAACCGATATTTGACGTTATTTTCAGCTTCGACCCGCAGGACAGCGAAAAATATAATCTGCAATATATAAAGCAGTTTGTACCCTTTACGTGGCAGCAAATTAACGATATCAATAATAAGCATCGGAAAGCGGACAATAGCTGTTTTTATGTCGGCGGCTACGATGAACATCGCGTCAATATCATCAACGCCCTATCCCCGCTATTAACCGAGAACGGCATTGCAACGGATTTTTATCTTGTGGATAAAGATAATAATCAGCAAAATTACCCCGTAAACTGTAAAAATAAGAAGCTTAGCTATGCTGAAAATATTCAAAAACTCACGGCATCGCGGCTGGTATTAGAGGTCAATAAACCTAATCAGGCCGGGCTAACACTACGGGCGGTAGAAGCGCTGGTTTTTAATAAACAGCTGATAACCAATAATGCCGCGATCAAAGAGCATGAGTTTTATCACCCGACCCAATTTTTCGTTTATGACGGCAGCAACGAGCGGGAGCTGGCTCAATTCCTCCAGCACATGCCGACCCCGCAGGTTTCTGAGCTGGGGCGGGAATACAGCGCGGACGGCATGTTGGATACCCTGAAAAAACACGTTTGATGATGTGAGTTTGAATGTTGGATGGCGGCGTGCGCCTTATCCAACCTACAACTCTATCGTAGGGCGGGTAAGCGCAGCGCCACCCGCCAATTCGTTGGATGGCGGCGTGCGCCTTGTCCAACCTACAACTCTATCGTAGGGCGGGTAAGCGCAGCGCCACCCGCCAATTCGTTGGATGGCGGCGTGCGCCTTATCCAACCTACAAAGAGTCCACTAACCCGGCAACAACCCCACGAAACTCCGCTTCTTACGCGGCTCGGACATCATCTCGTCGAGCTTCTCCACGCAGGCCAGGTAGTGCGGGGTTTTCTTGTGCGCCAGCACCGCCTCGTCGTTTTGATACGCCTCGTAGATAAAGAACCTCGTCGGGATTTCCGGGTCCTGCAGCACGTCAAAACGCAGGTTGCCCGGCTCTTTTATCGAGCCTTCGTGGTTGGCGCGAAACACGTCCAGAAACTCGTCCACCCTTTCCGGCCTGATGTTGATTTCCACAAGCGTGACGTTCATGCCTTGCCTCCCTGATGTTTTTCATCCAGCCAGAACTGGTACGCCTCGCGGGCGGAAGCCTTCTCATGCACCACTTTTTTTACCGCTTTGAGCATCGCCAGCGGCGCTTCGGACTGGAAGATGTTGCGCCCCATGTCGACGCCGGACGCGCCCTGGTCGATAGCCCGGAAGCACATCTCAAGCGCCTCCTGCTCGGGCAGCTTTTTGCCCCCGGCGATAACAATCGGCACCGGGCAGCTCGCCGCCACCTTCTCGAAGCCCTCCTCCACGAAATAGGTTTTCACAAACTGCGCGCCGATTTCTGCGGCGATGCGGCTGGCAAGCGAGAAGTAGCGGGCATCGCGGGCCATCTCTTTGCCAACGCCGGTCACGGCAAGCGTTGGAATGCCGTAGCGCGTCCCTTCGTCCACCAGCCTGATGATGTTGTTGATCGACTGGTGCTCGTACTCGCTGCCGATGTAAATCTGCGCCGCCACCGCGCAGGCGTTGAGCCGTAGCGCATCCTCCATCGTCACCGCCACGCTTTCCCGCGACAGCTCGCTGAGTATCGAGTTACCGCCCGAAGCGCGCAGCACCACGGGTTTATTGGTCGCAGGCGGCACCACGCTGCGCAGAATGCCTCGGGTACACATCAACACATCGGTTTCTTCGAACAGCGGCGCGATGGACAAATCGATGCGCTCAAGCCCGGTGGTTGGCCCCTGAAAATAGCCGTGGTCGAAAGCCAGCATTACGGTGCGCCCGGTGTCCGGGTTGAAGATGCGCGCCAGCCGCGACTGCATCCCCCAGTCCAGCGCCCCGCTGCCCTTCAGGTAAAACGCTTTGTTCTCCTGCGGGCGGCCTATGCCGTAGTCTTTTCCTTCTCTGATATCGTCGAGATCTGCCATTTGCTCCTCCCTCAGAAGTCGTATTTACCGATGTTTTCTTTCGTGAACACCACGCGCTCCGGCAGCAGCACGATGCCGTTGCCCTTCGCCTCGTACTGGTAGCCCTGCACGCTGTTAGGCTCGACCTTCAGCGTGCCGATTTTCGCCACCTCTACGCTGTCGCCGACGTTAAGATCGCCCTTTTTCAGCATCGTATTTGCGACGTTCACCGCAATTTCCCCCTGCTGCACCACGTCCCACAGCCCGAAGGCCTTCACGGTGCCGCGTTCAACGTAGGGGCGCATCACGTTCGGAGTGCTGAAACCGACGATAGCAACGTTGGTACGCTTGAGGTTTTCGGCGGCCTGTGCGGCAGCGGGCAGCGCGTTGGCGTCCGGGGCGATTATCGCGTCCAGATCCGGGTAGGCTTTTAAGATCCCTTCTGCGGTTTGCAGCGATTTCGTCGCGTCGTTATAGCCAAACTGCGTGGTGACCACCTGCCACTGCGGATGATCCTTTTCGATTTTGGCCTTCGCCTCTTTCACCCACTGATTCTGGTCGGTGACCGTAGGGCTGGAATAGAAGAAGGCAACTTTAGCGGCGGGTTTGGTGACCTGTTTAGCCGCCATATCGACCAGCATGCCGCCGAGCTGCTGCGGCGTGCCCTGGTTGATGTAGATGCTGCGGCATTCCGGTTTGGTATCGGAATCCCACGTCAGCACTTTTACCCCGCGCTGCATGGCGCGCTTCAGGGCCGGACACAGGCCGTCAGGCGACACCGCCGAAACGATAATCGCGTTGTAGCCCTGATTCACAAAGTTATTGATGAGCTGCACCTGGCCGGAAACGCTCGGCTCGGTTGGCCCGTCGTAGGTTACCGGCACGCCGAGGTCTTTCCCCGCCTGCATCGCGCCGTTGCCGCCGCTGGTAAAGAAGCCCACGCCGACCAGCTTGGGAATAAAGGCGATACGGTCGGCGGCCTGGGCGCTGACGACGCCAAAGGCCAGGGCGAGCGCGCTGAGCTGCAGCGCGCGTTTTGCTGTCTGCTTCATAATCAAACTCCCGTTAGTTTTTTGTGACCGCGCAGGCGACGCCAGGCCGCCATCAGCGTTTCGCGATGCAGGCTCACCGAACGACCAATGACCACCACAATCAATAGCGCGCCGGAAAGCGCGCTCGACACCTGATTTGGCACGCCAACCATCTGTAAACCCTGTTGCAGATACCCCACCAACAGCGCCGCCAGCGCGGTGCCTAAAATCGACCCCGAGCCGCCGTAGATATTGGCTCCGCCCAGCACGGCGGCGGTGAGCGCGGGCATCAGCAGGTCGCGCCCTAAATCCGAACGCGCCGAGCCGAAGTAGGAAACCAGCACGATGGCGGCAATCGCCGAGGCAAGCCCGACCAGGCCGTAGACGCCATACAGCGAGCCGTTTACCGGCAGCGCCGCATAGCGCGCCGCGCGCGGGTTTTGCCCAATCAAAAAGACGTGGCGGCCAAAGCGGGCGCGGTGCGTCAGCAGCCAGAACAGCAGCGTGATAACCGCGAACATCACCAGCGGGATCGGCAGGCCGAACACGGTCAGGTTGGCAAAGCCTGTGAAGGCGTCCGGGAAGCCGCCGATGCCTTCGTAGCCGGTCGCACCCGCCAAGCCGGAAAGCAGCAGTGCCGCGCCGCCAAACAGGTAAAGCGTGCCGAGCGTGATGACCAGCGGGCTGATGCCGGTGTAGTGAATCAGCGCCGCGTTGAACAGGCCGCACAGCAGGCCGACCGCGAGCGTGAGGACAACCGCAAGCGCAACGGGCAGCCCGGCGTTAAGCATCACGCCCAGCGCGATGGCGCACAGGCCGATGGTTGACCCCAGCGATATGTCGATGCCGCCGCTGATAATCACCAGCGTAAGCGGCAGGGCCACGATGCCGATGCAGATAAAATCGCTGGTGCTAAACAGCAGCATGTTGACGTCCAGCATGCGCGGGTTCACGGCGCCAAACAGCAGGATCTCCGCCACCAGTATCAGCAGCAGCGCCCCTTCCCAGTTAAGCTTTAGCCTTTTCATCTATGCCACGTCCTTCTTCTTGCGGGGAAAGGCGCGGACGTTTTTCGCGCCCGGCAGAGGGGGAACAAAACGGCTATATTTCTGCGCCCGCTGGTGGCGGTCCAGCGCCTGGCGCAGCCGCCCGTCGAGCACCAGCACGCCCAGCAAAACCATCCCGGCAATAAAGTCATTCCACCAGGCCGGGAGCTTGAACAGCACCAGCACGGTGTCAATCTGCGTGAGGAAGAACGCGCCGAGGAAGGCGCCAATCACCGTGCCCGTGCCGCCGAGCAGGGAGATGCCGCCGAGCACGCAGGCGGCGATGGCCTTCATCTCCAGCCCGCTGCCGGTCTGGTTGGGCACGAAGCCGATTTGTGATGCGAAGACGATACCGGCGAGCGCCGCCAGCAGGCCGTTGAAGGTGAAGGCCAGCAGCCGGGTACGGTTAACGGCGACGCCGAGCTGGCGGGCGGCGGCGAGGTTATCCCCGACGGCGTAAAAATCCCGCCCGAATGCCGTTCTTGCCAGCAGCCACGCGGCAACGGCAACCAGCGCGAGCACCAGGAAGCCGAGCGGCGAAACCCCCAGCGCGACGGGTTCGGAGAGGGCTTTCAGGCTGGCGGGCAGCCCTTCAATCCACTTTCCGCCGGTCCACAGCAGCATGCCGCCGCGATACAGCCCGAGCGTGCCCAAAGTGGCGACAATCGCCGGTATGCGCAGCCAGACGACCAGCACGCCGTTGAAAAACCCCGCCGCCGCGCCGATCGCCAGCGCGAAAAGCATCGCCACCGGCAGGCTGTAGCCGCCGTTCAGCGCCACGCCGACGGCAATGGCGCACAGGCCAACGGTCGATCCGACCGACACGTCGATGTTGCGCGTCAGCATCACCAGGGTAGCCCCGACCGCGAGCAGGATCGGGATCTGCGCGCTGGTAAAGATCATGCCCAGCGTTTGCAGGCTGAAGGAGCCGTGGTTGAGCGCCACCAGCACGGCGAACAGGGCAAGAATGGCAAGCAGCGCGCTCAGCTCGCGGTTTTTAAGCAGCTTTCTCATACTTTGCCTCCGCCAAACGCCATGCTCATCATGCGATCGACGCTGATAGACGGCCTGCGCAGCTCACCGTTCATCGCGCCCTGATGCATCACCAGCACGCGATCCGCAAGGCCGACAAACTCGTCCAGATCGGAGGAGATCATCAGCACCGCCACGTTCTGCGCGGCGACGCTTTTTATCAGCTGGTAGATATCCGCCCGCGCGGCCACGTCCACGCCGCGCGTCGGTTCATCGACGATAAGCAACAGCGGATTGGCCTCCAGGCAGCGCGCCAGCAGCACCTTCTGCTGGTTGCCGCCGGAAAGCGTTCTGACCGTTTGCTCGGCGCTATTGAGCCTGATGCCCAGCGCCCGGTGATAGCGTTCCACCACCGCCGCTTCGCGCTTGCCCTGCTGCCACAGGCTCGGCTCGTTCAGCGCCACTGTGTTCCAGCGGATCGGCGCATCCAGAAAAAGCCCCGATACCTGCCTGTCTTCCGGCAGGTAAATAAGCCCGCGATCTAGCCGGGACTTTGTGCGATCGCCGCTGATTTCCCGATTTTCAAGGAAGATCTGCCCGCCGCGCACCGGGCGCAGGCCGTATAGCGTTTCGGCAAGCTCGGTGCGGCCCGAACCCACCAGGCCCGCCAGGCCGACGATTTCCCCGGCGTACACCTCGAAGCTCAGATCGAGAAAGCCTTCGCCGGTCAGCTCCGCCACGCGCAGCACCGGGAAATCCTGCGGCTCGGTGCGGCGGTTGCCCGGCAGCGCCAGCCATAGCTTCTGCGTGTCGCTGAGCCTGTGCTGGCGGTTAATCGGCGTCATGGCATCGATCAGCCGTTCGTCCAGCAGCCGCGCGGTTTCGCCGTGCAGCACCACCGCACCGTCGCGCATCACCGAAATATGGCTGGCGAGCCTGCGGATCTCCGGCAGCTTGTGGGAGATAAAAACGATGCCGACGCCGAGATCCTGGAGGGCGCGGATCTGGCGAAAAAGGCGTTCGGTTTCGCCCGGCGTCAGGGATGCGGTAGGCTCGTCGAGGATCAGGATCCTCGCCTCGCGCATTAACCCGCGCAGGATTTCCACCATTTGCTGATCGGCAACTTCCAGCGTGCTGGCCGCCGCCGAAAGCGGGATCTGACATTCAAGCTGGCGCATTTTCTCTGCAAGGCGGGAATCGGCGTCCGCCGCGCGCGGCAGCCGGAAAAGGATATTTTCGCGCACGGTGAGGTTGGGGAATAACATCGGTTCCTGCGGCACAAGATAGATGCCCTGTTCGTGCGCCTGGCCCGGCGTCAGCCGCCCAAACGATTTGCCGTGCACCTTGAGTTCACCGGCGTCCGGGGTTTCAACCCCGGCAATGATCTTCATTAACGTCGACTTCCCCGCCCCGTTACCGCCGAGCAATGCGTGTACCTGCCCGGGATAGAGAGCAAAATCAATGTCTTTGAGGACGCTCACGCCCGCGAACCCTTTGCTGATGCGGCAGGCTTCAAGTACGGCGTTAGGTTTGGGCATCTTCACTCCACAATTGAACAAAAGAGAAATTGCATTAATAATGTTCAAAAGCGTAGACGCCGATATATATTTACAACCGGGCGCGGATCACAATTTTTTTAAATAGATCGGCTAAACCCTGTGCATCACTAAATGATCTTTTTGCCGGGCGCTTCACATTTTCTCATCCGGCAACCTCGAACATATGATCTAAATTTGAATAAGAGTTCATCTATGAGCGATAAACGAGCGGAAGAAGGACGGTTCGGCAGCCTGCCGATGGCGGAGGAAGAGCTGCTGGCGCGGGTGGCGTGGTCTTACTACCACGATGGATTAACGCAGAACGATATCGGCGAGCGCCTCGGTTTGCCGCGCCTCAAGATATCCCGGCTGCTGGAAAAAGGTCGCCAGTCCGGCGTGATCCGCGTGCAGATTAACTCGCGTTTCGAAGGCTGCCTGGCGCTGGAAACCGAGCTTGCCCAACGCTTTAACCTGAAGATTGCCCGCGTGCTGCCCGCGCAAAATACGCCGTCGATGAGCACGCGCCTGGGCATCGGTGCGGCGCAGTCGCTGATGGGCGTCCTCGAACCGGGGCAGCTGCTGGCGATCGGCTTCGGTGAAACCACCATGAGCTGCTTACAACATTTGAGCGGCTTTATCGGTTCGCAGCAGATTCGCCTGGTGACGCTGTCCGGCGGCGTAGGGCCGTATATGACCGGCATCGGCCAGCTCGACGCGGCCTGTAGCGTCAGCATTATCCCCGCCCCGCTGCGCGTTTCGTCACCGCAGGTGGCGGAGATTTTACGAATGGAGTCGAGCGTGCGGGATGTGATTCTTGCCGCTTCGGCGGCGGACGTCGCCGTTGTCGGCATCGGCGCGATAAACCAGAAGCGCGACGCCACGATTCTGCGCTCCGGCTATATCAGCGAGGGGGAACAGCTGATGTACGCCCGCAAAGGGGCGGTCGGCGATATCCTCGGCTATTTCCTGCAGGCCAATGGTGAACTGGTGGACGGGATGGAAATCCACCGCGAGTTGCTGGGCGTGACGCTTGATGACCTTTCGCAGCTGCCGACGATTGTCGGCGTGGCGGGCGGTGAGGATAAAGCGGACGCAATTTATGCCGCACTGAAAGGCCGCCGCATCAATGGCCTGGTGACGGAAGAAGAAACTGCGCGGGCGGTGTTGGCTTTGGCTGATTAACCCCTGCGCCTGTGCAGGGGTTAATTATGAGTTACCTGTTAGCTTTGGATGCCGGAACCGGCAGTATCCGCGCCGTTATCTTCGATACTTCGGGCCACCAGATTGCCGTCGGCCAGGCCGAATGGAAGCACCTGAGCGTGGCGGACGTGCCCGGTTCGATGGAGTTTGACCTTGATACCAACTGGCAGCTCGCCTGCCGGTGCATTCGCGAAGCGCTGCAAAAGGCGCACCTTCCCCCCGGCGCAATCAGCGCGATTTCCTGCTGTTCGATGCGTGAAGGCATCGTGCTTTACGACCGCAACGGCGACCCCATCTGGGCGTGCGCCAACGTCGACGCCCGCGCCAGCCGCGAGGTGAGCGAACTTAAAGAGATCCACGATTTTCAGTTCGAATCCGAGGTGTACCACGTTTCCGGGCAGACGCTGGCGCTGAGCGCCATGCCGCGCCTGCTATGGCTTGCGCACCATCGCCCGGATATTTATCGCCAGGCGGCGACCATCACCATGATCAGCGACTGGCTGGCGGCGAAGCTCAGCGGCGAGCTGGCGGTCGACCCGTCAAACGCGGGCACGACCGGCATGCTGGATCTCGCCACCCGCGACTGGCGGCCCGCGCTGCTGGATATGGCGGGGCTACGGGCGGATATCCTCTCGCCGGTAAAAGAAACCGGTACGGTGCTCGGCGGCGTAACGCAGGCGGCGGCCGCGCAGAGCGGGCTGCTGCCGGGAACGCCGGTTGTGATGGGCGGCGGCGACGTGCAGCTGGGCTGCCTGGGGCTTGGCGTGGTGCGCGCCGGGCAAACGGCGGTGCTCGGCGGCACCTTCTGGCAGCAGGTGGTGAATCTCCCCGCCATCAAAACCGACCCGGACATGAACATCCGCATTAACCCGCACGTTATCGGCAATATGGTGCAGGCGGAGTCGATCAGCTTCTTTACCGGCCTGACGATGCGCTGGTTCCGCGACGCCTTCTGCGCCGAGGAAAAGCTGCTCGCCGAGCGGCTGGGCGTGGACACCTACGCGCTGCTCGAAGAGATGGCGGCGCGAGTGCCGGCCGGCTCCCACGGCGTGATGCCCATCTTCTCCGACGCGATGCACTTTAAGCAGTGGTACCACGCCGCGCCGTCGTTTATTAACCTGTCAATCGACCCTGAAAAGTGCAACAAGCCGACGCTGTTCCGCGCGCTCGAGGAGAATGCGGCTATCGTTTCGGCGTGCAATTTAGAGCAGATTTCCGGCTTCTCCGGCGTGGAGTTTGAGTCGCTGGTCTTTGCGGGCGGCGGCTCGAAGGGCGCGCTGTGGAGCCAAATTTTAAGCGACGTGACCGGCCTGCCGGTGCGCGTGCCGGTGGTGAAAGAAGCGACGGCGCTGGGCTGCGCGATTGCCGCAGGCGTCGGCGCGGGGCTGTTTAACGATATGGCGGATACCGGCGAAAGGCTGGTGAAATGGCAGCGGGAGTTCACGCCAAACCTGGCGCACCGCGAGCTGTATGACGAGATGAAGCGCAAGTGGATGAAGGTGTATGCGGATCAGCTGACGCTGGTCGACAGCGGGTTAACGACGTCGATGTGGCAGGCGCCGGGGTTGGTAAAACAACCCTCGACCGGGCCAACTCCCTGAGGGAGAGGGGGAACTAAAAATGAGTGGATGTAGGGTGGATAAGCGATAGCGCCATCCACCGCATTGTCAGGTGGGGAACGTCGGGTGGTGGCTTACGCCTTACCCGACCTACGTAGTGAGCAGTATGTCGGGTGGGGAAAGTCGGGTGGCGGCTTACGCCTTACCCGACCTACGTACGAGCTGGAAATTGTCGGTCGGGTAAGCATCGCGCCACCCGACTCTTTATCGCAAATTAGCCCGAACGCTTCATCATCAGCCAGAGGCTTATCAGGAAGAAGCTGGCGCTTGGCAACAGCGCGCCGACGATCGGCGGGATGTTGTACACCAGGCTTAGCGGGCCAAAGATCTGGTCGAGCACGTAGAACACAAAGCCGAAGCTGATGCCGGTAACCACGCGCACGCCCATCGGCACGCTGCGCAGCGGGCCGAAGATAAACGACAGCGCCATCAGCATCATGACCGCCACGGACAGCGGCGCAAAGATTTTGCTCCACATGTTGAGCTGGTAACGCCCCGCATCCTGGCCGCTCGCCTTTAGGTACTTCACGTAGTTGTGCAGACCGCTAATCGACAGCGCGTCCGGGTCCAGCGCGACTACGCCGAGCTTATCCGGCGTGAGGTTGGTTTTCCATTCGCCGCTGACGGTCTGCGAGCCGGTAATTTGTTTCGGGTCGGTCAGGTTGGATTCATCAACCTGCGACAGCCGCCACAGCTTGTGATCGACATCGTAGGTAGCCGCAGTTGCGGAACGCACGGACTGCAGGCGGCGTTCGTTATTGAAGGTATAGATGCTGACGCCAGCCAGCTCCGTATCGCCCTTCACGCGTTCGATATAGATAAAATCGTGGCCGTCTTTGGCCCACAGGCCGTTCTGCGTGGAGAGCAGCGAGCCGCCAAGCATCATCTGCGCACGGTAGTTACGCGCCATCTGCTCGCCCTGCGGGGCAACCCACTCGCCGATCGCCATGGTCAGCAGCACCAGAGGAATCGCCGTTTTCATAACGGAAAGCGCGATTTGCATGCGGGTAAACCCGGAAGCCTGCATCACCACCAGCTCGCTGCGCTGCGCCAGCATCCCCAAACCAAGCAGTGCGCCCAGCAGCGCCGCCATCGGGAAGAAGATCTGGATGTCTTTCGGCACGCTCAGAATGGTGTAGATGCCTGCGCCCATGGCGGAGTAATCGCCCTGGCCGGCCTTTTTTAGCTGATCGACAAATTTTATAATGCCCGACAGCGACACCAGCATGAACAGCGTCATCATGATGGTGGTGAATATGGTTTTACCGATATAACGGTCGAGAACGCCAAACATTTATGCCGCTCCTTTTTTGCTGAAGCGCGCGCGGAAATGGCGCATCGGAACCGTATCCCAGACGTTGAGCAGCAGCGCGATACCGAGGTAAATCAGGTTCACCAGCCACATCCAAATCATCGGATCGATTTTGCCTTTTGCCCCGTTCGACTTAAGCGATGTCTGAAGCAGGAAGAAGACCAGGTAGAGCAGCATGGCCGGTAGCATCGACAGCACGCGGCCCTGACGCGGGTTCACCACGCTCAGCGGCACGACCATCAGCGCCATGATAAACACCGTGAGCACCAGCGTGATGCGCCAGTGCAGTTCGGCGCGAGCGTTCGGCTTGTCGTTGTTCCACAGGGTACGCATATCCATCTGGCTGGCATCGTCCGGGTCGAGGGCTATCGTCTGGTGGCCGACAATCGCCTGATAGTCCTGGAAATCGGTGATGCGGAAGTCGCGCAGCAGCGCGGTGCCTTCAAAACGGGTGCCGGTATTGAGCGTCACAACCTGCGAGCCGTCGGCGCGCTGGGAAAGGTGGCCGGAATCGGCAACCACCACGGAAGGACGCGCGTTGCCTTTCGGACGTATCTGCGCGAGGAAGACATCTTTGAAGTTCGAGCCATTCACGCTTTCAATAAAGAGCACGGAATTGCCGTCGGTCGCCTGCTGGAACTGGCCCTGCGCGAGTGCAGCCATGCCGGGGTTCGCTTTGGCGTCAGCAAGCACTTCATCCTGGTGGCGCGAGGACCACGGCCCCATCCACATTACGTTGACCATCGCCACCACGCCGGTAAAGAGTGCGAGGATCATCGCGGCTTTGACCAGCACGGCTTTACTCAGACCACAGGCATGCATTACCGTGATTTCGCTTTCGGTGTAAAGCCGACCAAGCGTCATCAAAAGCCCTAAAAACAGGCTGAGTGGCAGAATCAGCTGGGCCATTTCCGGCACACCCAATCCTAAAAGAGAAAGTACGAGATTTGTTGGGATGTCGCCGTCAACCGCCGCACCAAGAATCCTGACCAGCTTCTGACAAAAGAAGATCAGAAGGAGGATGAAGAGGATCGCAAGTTGGCTTTTGAGCGTCTCCCGAACCAGATATCTTATGATAATCACATTAAGTACGCCTGTGAAAACGAGTCTTTTTGCAGGAAAATCGCTTGTTTCATCGCTTATACGTCATTTATTCTCTTGAGTCGTCGAAAACATCGCTAAGATTAAACTTACCCGGCGAAGTGATGCCCCAGGATGTTTTAACTGACGTTGCCGAAACCGTAACAATACATTCGTTAAGATTAACACGAAGTCATCGCAACCGCGGACCTGAGTTACGAGAGCTTGCAATTCTAGCTGTAGCCACCGCCGTTGTCTTTAAGATTCAGGAGCGTAGTGCATGGAGTTCAGTGTAAAAAGCGGTAGCCCCGAGAAACAGCGTAGTGCCTGCATCGTTGTGGGAGTCTTTGAACCGCGTCGCCTGTCCCCGGTCGCCGAACAACTCGATAAAATCAGCGATGGCTACATCAGCGCGCTTCTGCGCCGCGGTGAGCTTGAGGGGAAACCAGGTCAGACTTTATTGCTTCACCACGTTCCGAATGTGCTTTCCGAGCGTATTCTGCTGATTGGGTGTGGCAAAGAGCGCGAGCTGGATGAGCGTCAGTATAAACAAGTTATTCAGAAAACCATTAATACCCTGAATGATACTGGCTCAATGGAAGCCGTTTGTTTTCTAACCGAACTGCACGTAAAAGGTCGCAATACCTACTGGAAAGTGCGCCAGGCGGTGGAAACCGCAAAAGAGTCGCTTTACTGCTTCGACCAGTTGAAAACCAACAAAAGCGAGCCGCGCCGCCCGCTGCGTAAAATGGTCTTCAATGTACCAACGCGTCGCGAGCTCACCAGCGGCGAACGCGCCATCCAGCACGGGCTGGCCATTGCCGCCGGTATCAAAGCGGCAAAAGACCTTGGCAACATGCCGCCTAACATCTGTAACGCCGCCTATCTGGCTTCTCAGGCGCGCCAGCTGGCTGATTCCTACAGCAAAAACGTGGTGACCCGCGTGATCGGCGAACAGCAGATGAAAGAGCTGGGCATGCATTCTTACCTCGCGGTAGGCGACGGCTCCCAGAACGAATCGCTGATGTCCGTTATCGAATACAAAGGCAACGATGCGCCGGACGCACGCCCCATCGTGCTGGTCGGCAAAGGCCTGACCTTCGACTCCGGCGGTATCTCCATCAAGCCTGCCGAAGGCATGGACGAGATGAAGTACGACATGTGCGGCGCGGCGTCCGTTTACGGCGTGATGCGCATGGTTGCCGAACTCAACCTGCCGATTAACGTTATCGGCGTGCTGGCGGGCTGTGAGAACATGCCGGGTGGCCGCGCCTATCGTCCAGGCGACGTACTGACCACCATGTCCGGGCAGACCGTAGAAGTGCTGAATACCGATGCGGAAGGCCGCCTGGTGCTGTGCGACGTGCTGACCTACGTTGAGCGCTTCGAGCCGGAAGTGGTTATCGACGTGGCGACGCTGACCGGTGCGTGCGTGATTGCCCTGGGCCATCACATCACCGGCCTGATGTCCAACCACAATCCGCTGGCGCACGAGCTTATCGGCGCGTCTGAACAGGCGGGCGACCGCGCGTGGCGTCTGCCGATGGGCGACGAGTATCAGGATCAGCTGGACTCCAACTTTGCCGATATGGCAAACATCGGTGGCCGCCCAGGCGGCGCGATTACCGCAGCCTGCTTCCTGTCACGCTTTACCCGTAAGTACAACTGGGCGCACCTGGACATCGCAGGTACCGCCTGGCGTTCAGGTAAAGCAAAAGGCGCGACCGGCCGCCCTGTGGCGCTGCTGTCGCAGTTCCTGTTGAACCGTTCCGGGTTTAATGGCGAAGAATAAACCTGTGCCATCTGCCCCGTATCCGGCGGATGGCACGTCGTTTATCCGCCCTACAAATCGCTGGGTTCCGTAGGTCGGGTAAGCATCGCGCCACCCGACAAACGCCCCTCAATGATTCAGAAGATGCGAGTAAAATGAAAAACGCGACGTTCTACCTTCTCGACAACGACACGCCCGCGGGCGAGCTGAATGCCGTTGAAGCGTTGGTCTGTGAACTGGCGGCAGAAAGTTTTCGGGCGGGCAAGCGCCTGCTCATTGCTTGTGTTGATGAACAACAGGCCATCCGTCTGGATGAAGCGCTGTGGCAGCGAGATGCCCACGCCTTTGTGCCGCACAATCTCGCCGGTGAAGGGCCGCGTTACGGTGCCCCTGTCGAACTGGCCTGGCCTCAGCGTCGCGGCAGCTCGCCGCGCGACGTGCTGATAAGCCTGCTGCCGCACTTCGCAGATTTTGCCACCGCTTTCCATGAAGTGATAGACTTCGTACCTTACGAAGACACTCAAAAACAACTGGCCCGCGAGCGCTACAAAGCGTACCGCGTTGCTGGTTTCCACTTGACTACGGCGACTCATACCCCGCCGGGAACGACATAGCAGACAATGGAAAAGACATATAACCCGCAAGATATCGAACAGCCGCTTTACGAGCACTGGGAACAGCAGGGCTACTTTAAGCCAAATGGCGACACCAGCCAGGAAAGCTTCTGCATCATGATCCCACCGCCGAACGTCACCGGCAGCTTGCATATGGGTCACGCCTTCCAGCAGACGATCATGGACACCATGATTCGCTACCAGCGCATGCAGGGTAAAAATACCCTGTGGCAGGCGGGGACTGACCACGCCGGCATCGCGACCCAGATGGTCGTCGAGCGCAAAATTGCCGCCGAAGAAGGTAAAACACGCCACGACTACGGCCGTGATGCCTTTATCGACAAAATCTGGCAGTGGAAGGCGGAGTCTGGTGGCACCATCACCCGTCAGATGCGTCGTCTCGGCAACTCGGTAGACTGGGAGCGCGAACGTTTCACCATGGACGAAGGCCTGTCCAACGCGGTGAAAGAAGTGTTCGTCCGCCTGTACAAAGAAGACCTGATTTATCGCGGCAAGCGCCTGGTAAACTGGGACCCGAAACTGCGCACCGCTATTTCCGACCTGGAAGTAGAAAACCGCGAGTCTAAAGGCTCCATGTGGCACCTGCGCTATCCGCTGGCCGACGGCGCGAAAACTGCCGATGGCCTGGATTACCTGGTTGTCGCAACTACCCGTCCAGAAACCGTACTCGGTGATACCGGCGTGGCCGTTAACCCTGAAGATCCGCGTTACAAGGATTTGATCGGCAAATTCGTGGTGCTGCCGCTGGTTAACCGCCGCATTCCGATCGTTGGCGATGAACACGCCGACATGGAAAAAGGCACCGGCTGCGTGAAAATCACCCCGGCGCACGACTTCAACGACTATGAAGTTGGCCGCCGTCACGCTCTGCCAATGATCAACATTCTGACCTTCGACGGCGATATCCGCGAGAGCGCAGAAGTATTTGATACCAACGGCGAAGAATCTACCGTTTACAGCAGCGATATCCCGGCCGAGTTCCAGAAGCTGGAACGCTTTGCCGCGCGTAAAGCCGTTGTCGCTAAGTTCGACGAACTGGGCCTGCTCGACGAAATCAAACCCCACGATCTGACCGTTCCTTACGGCGACCGTGGCGGCGTAGTTATCGAACCGATGCTGACCGACCAGTGGTACGTGCGCACCGCCCCGCTGGCGAAAGTTGCCGTTGAAGCGGTTGAGCAAGGCGAAATCCAGTTCGTGCCGAAGCAGTACGAAAACATGTACTTCTCCTGGATGCGCGATATTCAGGACTGGTGTATCTCCCGTCAGCTGTGGTGGGGTCACCGCATCCCGGCCTGGTACGATGCCGAAGGCAACGTTTACGTTGGCCGCAATGAAGCGGAAGTCCGCGCTGAAAACAACCTGGGTGCAGACGTTGCGCTGAACCAGGACGAAGACGTGCTCGACACCTGGTTCTCCTCCGGCCTGTGGACGTTCTCCACTTTAGGCTGGCCTGAGAACACCGAAGCGCTGCGCACCTTCCACCCGACAAGCGTAATGGTCAGCGGCTTCGACATCATCTTCTTCTGGATTGCGCGCATGATCATGCTGACCATGCATTTCATCAAGGACGAAGACGGCAAGCCGCAGGTTCCGTTTAAGACCGTCTACATGACCGGCCTTATCCGCGACGACGAAGGGCAGAAGATGTCCAAGTCCAAGGGCAACGTTATCGATCCGCTGGATATGGTCGACGGCATTTCCCTGGAAGATCTGCTCGAGAAGCGCACCGGCAACATGATGCAGCCGCAGCTGGCCGAGAAAATCCGCAAGCGCACCGAGAAGCAGTTCCCGAACGGCATTGAGCCGCACGGCACCGATGCGCTGCGCTTTACCCTTGCCGCGTTGGCTTCAACCGGTCGCGATATCAACTGGGATATGAAGCGCCTGGAAGGCTATCGCAACTTCTGTAACAAGCTGTGGAACGCCAGTCGTTTCGTGCTGATGAATACCGAAGATCAGGACTGCGGCTTTGACGGCGGCGAGAAGGTTCTGTCGCTGGCTGACCGCTGGATTCTGGCGGAATTCAACCGCACCGTGAAGGCGTACCGTGAAGCGCTGGACAGCTATCGCTTTGATATCGCTGCCAACATTCTGTATGAATTCACCTGGAACCAGTTCTGCGACTGGTATCTTGAGCTGACCAAGCCGGTGATGAACAGCGGCTCCGAGGCGGAACTGCGCGGCACGCGCAATACGCTTATCAACGTGCTGGAAGGTTTGCTGCGCCTCGCGCACCCAATCATTCCATTCATCACCGAAACCATCTGGCAGCGCGTGAAGGTCTTCAAAGGCATTACCGCCGATACCATCATGCTGCAGGAATTCCCGGCTTATGATGCGTCTCAGGTTGATGAAGCGGCGTTTGCCGACACCGAGTGGCTAAAAGATGTGATTACAGCCGTGCGTAACATTCGTGCTGAAATGAACATCGCGCCGAGCAAACGCCTGGACGTGCTGCTGCGCGGCTGTACCGAAGAAGCGGTACGACGCGTCAGCGAAAACCGCACCTTCCTGCAAAACCTGGCGCGCCTCGAAAGCATCACCCTGCTGGCAGGCGACGATAAAGGTCCGGTTTCCGTGACCAAAATTATCGACGGCGCAGAGCTGCTAATCCCAATGGCGGGCCTGGTAGACAAAGAAGCGGAAATTGAGCGTCTGGCTAAAGAAGTTGCCAAAATCGACATCGAGATTGGCAAAATCGAAGGCAAGCTGTCCAACGAAGGCTTTGTGGCGCGTGCGCCAGCGGACGTGGTCGCCAAAGAGCGCGAGCGTCTGGAGGGCTTCGCCGATGCGAAAGCCAAGCTGATTGAGCAGCAGGGCGTTATCGCCGCGCTGTAATCAATTGACTGCTTAAGCGTAAAAGGCCGGGTGATTTCCCGGCCTTTTTTATTTGTCACGCTGAAATTTGTAGGGCAGATAAACGAAGTGCCATCCGCCACATAATTTAAAATGGCCGTACCGGGTGGCGCGAATACTTCACCATCCCCTATAAAGCAACCCACGGGCTTCACTTCTTGCACGATCGGGCCAAGAGTGCTATTAACTCGCAATATTCGCCAAAAATTCACGAGCTAAATTATGAACATTGCAGCTCCGGTTGAGCTCGCTCTGCGCCGCATTGCCCCACAGGACAATCCGGCCATTGCGCGGGTAATCCGTGAAGTCTCCGCTGAATACGGTCTTACCGCCGATAAAGGCTATACCGTTGCCGACCCAAATCTCGACGAGCTTTACCAGCTCTACAGCCAGCCGGGCCATGCGTATTGGGTGGTGGAAATGGACGGGCGCGTGGTGGGCGGCGGCGGCGTGGCACCGCTCTCCTGTAGCGAACCTGATATCTGCGAGCTGCAGAAAATGTACTTTCTGCCGGTGGTGCGCGGAAAGGGGCTGGCAAAGCGCCTGGCGCTACAGGCGATGGATTTTGCCCGCGAGCAGGGCTTTGCGCGCTGCTATCTGGAAACGACCGCCTTTCTGACCGAAGCCATCGCGCTGTATGAGCGCCTGGGCTTCGAGCATATTTCCGAGCCGCTTGGCTGTACCGGACACGTGGACTGCGAAGTCAGGATGCTGAAATCGCTTTAGGCAGACGCCGCGTCAACGGGCACGCCGCTGTGAAAACGCAGTTCGCCATCAGGAGCGGTGATTAACGCCGCCTCCACTTCCCCAAAGAAGCGCACGCGCTCGCTGATGTTGCCCCCGGCAATCTGTTCGGCAAGGGCCAGATAGTCCTGATAGTGCCGCGCTTCCGAACGCAGCAGTGACAGGTAAAACTTTTGCAGCTCGCTATCCAGATGCGGGGCCAGCGCGGCAAAACGCTCGCAGGAACGCGCTTCGATGTAGGCTCCGCAGATGAGTTTATCCACCAGCATCAGCGGCTCATGGGTTCGCGTTTCGCTAAGCAGGCCTTTGGCATAGCGGCTGGCGGTAATTTTCACGTAGGGAATGCCACGGGCAATCATGATTTCGCGCACCTGCCAAAAATGATGCAGCTCTTCCTTAATAAGCAACACCATGCTGTCGATAAGCGCCTGGCCCCAGGGCGTGCTGGTCTTTGGCAGCACGCTTTTACTCAGCCCTTTGTACAGCGCGATAAAGTCCGGCTCGGCACCTTCGCGAAAGGTGAAATCCTCGTAAGGCTTCAGCCAGTCCAGCAGCGCCTGGGCGCTGGATCTGTCCGCCACGTATTTACGGATAAGCAGCATCGCCGTTTGCGCGGCCTTCAGCTCGCACACCATATGGTCGGTCAGCAGCAGGGGAAGATGTTCTGGCTTACGGGCCTCGGCAATCCACGCCTCGGGCGTCGGGCAGTGCAGGAAACGTAAAACGGGGGAAAGCAGCTCGGGGTAGTTCATGATGGCGTGTTCGTAGCTTTATGAAATGCAGCGGCGGGGAGCCGCTGCACGGGGGATTAATGGCGTACGCCGTCGTCGTCTTCGTCCACGAAATCGTCTTCGTCGCCTTCTTCACCTTCTTCGCCGTTCGGATCTTCGAAGTAGGTGCCCCAGCCGTCGTATTCCACGCCAAATTTCTCGGCGAGGTTCAGCAGCTGTTCAACCTGCTCGTCGAGCAATTCGGCCTTCAGCGCGCTTTCGCTCAGCACGTCGCAGCAGATGACGGTTTCGCCCTCTTCCACTTCCAGCTCTTCCGGGTCGGTAACTTCATAACCCATTTTGAACGCTTCAACCGCTGCTTTTTCCAGGGTTTCAAAGTCGTCTGCAGAAAGGTGATGTTCGATGGTGTACAGCGCGTCCGGATCGCTGCCATCTTCCAATAATTCTTCAATAATCAAACGCGTCTCTTCGCGCTGCTCTTCCAGCAGTTCTGGATTTGCCATGGCCCTTTCCTCAATTTGTCGGCAGATACTTCTATTTTCACACACGCATCGGTTTGCCTCCACCTTTCCCCCAGAAAGATTTCCAGGTCAGGGGTTGCATGTGAATATTAATACATATAAATTGAATTTTAATTCAATAAGTGGCACAAGCCATGTGAGGAAAAGATGAGTCACTTTTATCAAAAGCACTTTCTCAAACTTCTGGATTTCACCCCTGCACAACTCCACGAACTGCTAACCCTTGCCGCTAAGCTTAAACACGATAAGAAAAAAGGCACTGAAACTCAGCATCTTACCGGTAAAAATATTGCGCTCATCTTCGAAAAAGACTCAACCCGCACGCGATGCTCTTTCGAAGTTGCCGCTTATGACCAGGGTGCGCGCGTCACTTATCTTGGCCCAAGCGGCAGCCAAATCGGGCATAAAGAATCAATTAAAGATACCGCGCGCGTGCTGGGCAGAATGTACGACGGCATTCAGTATCGCGGCTACGGCCAGGAGATTGTTGAAACCCTGGCGGAATTTGCCGGCGTGCCGGTGTGGAACGGCCTGACCAACGAGTTTCACCCAACCCAGCTGCTTGCCGACCTGCTGACCATGCAGGAGCATCTGCCGGGCAAAGCATTAAATGAAATGACGCTGGTCTATACGGGCGATGCGCGTAACAACATGGGCAACTCAATGCTGGAAGCCGCCGCGCTAACCGGGCTGGATCTGCGCCTTGTCGCCCCGAAAGCCTGCTGGCCGGATGAAAAGCTGGTAGCCGAATGCCGGGCGCTGGCGGCGCTTAACGGTGGCAAGATTACGCTGACGGAAGACGTTGCCGCAGGCGTGAAGGGCGCGGATTTCGTTTATACCGACGTGTGGGTGTCGATGGGCGAGGCCAAAGAGAAGTGGGCCGAGCGCATTGCGCTGCTACGCCCCTATCAGGTGAACAAGGCGATGCTTGCGCAAACCGGCAATCCGCAGGTCAAGTTCCTGCACTGCCTCCCGGCGTTCCACGACGACCAGACTACGCTGGGTAAACAAATGGCGGAGCAGTACGGCCTGCAGGGCGGAATGGAAGTCACGGACGAGGTGTTTGAATCCGCCGCGAGCGTCGTGTTCGACCAGGCAGAAAACCGCATGCACACCATTAAAGCGGTGATGGTGGCTACGCTTGCGAAGAGTTAACCGGGAGCGGCGGTTGTGCCTTCCCGCCCTACCAGCTAAGTAGGTCGGGTAAGCGCAGCGCCACCCGACATTACCAGGCGCAACCTACGCCATCAAAAGCTTCACCACCACTTTGCGTACTTTCTCGGGCTTGCCCACCGCGCACAGCGGCTTATGCACTTCCCCCGGATAGAACACCACAAAATCCCCTTCACTCAACGTCAGGGTTTTCTCCTCCACCCCTTCCGGCAAAAACGCGATGTCCTTATCTGCCAGCCAGTTCGTTTCCGGCTCACCGGCGGGCTGCGTGCTGAAAGTCATGCCTTCCTGCCCGCGCATAACTATCTGAATATCAAGATAACGTGCGTGGAACTCCGCCGGGCGCTCGGCGATAGGCTGGGTGCTGTCTTCGGAAACCAGCATAAACAGGCGGTTGCCGTCGATATCATGTTTACCCAGCGGCGTTTCGGGGGTGATGTGCTGTTTGACGTGTTCGATAGCCTGGCGCAGCTCTTCAGGCAGCCAGCTTTGCAAAGCGTGGATGTTACCAACGATCATGATGTGTAGCCCTATTTTGAAACGATGTTTTATAAAGGCTTTTATACGAGACTTCTTTTTCTCCCGCTACGGGTTTTTCACCAAAACCTGTGCTAACGCATGTTTATCGCAAAAGATGTTACAGATCTGATTCAGCAAAAAAGTTTTTATGCAGTAAAAGAGCATAAGGCGAATTTTTGCCGCTGCGCCTGCACTCACAACCTACTGTTTTATCGACTCATTTATAAAAAATGAATCACCCTTCACATTTTAAACCAGGTAAATTAATGCAAATTCATCCATAACTATCCGCGCTATTTTTTACTCAAAAAGATGAAAGCCATAGCGTTGCGAATAATTATGCAGTCATGTTTTAAAAACCCTTAATTTTCAAGAAATTAAACTACTCATCATTCTGCATAAAATAACAAATAGTTAACAACATCAAAATAGAAAGAATGCCTTACCGCCTGGTTATGCACCCCCTACGCTGACCTTATTTACTATTCTCTGACCGCTATCAATTAATCAATAAACAACTTAAAAGTCACTTGAGCGCGTGATAAACCTCACATTAAATAGTCAGTAAGAAATTAAGATATTTCTCGAAGACAGCAAACAAACCTATTTCAACTCCGGTGCAAATCCTATTGCACCACGGGCACTTTCATCTCCGGATTAATGTAAAGGAATAGTCATGGACAAACATTATGTCGGTTCCGAAATTGGACAACTGCGCAGCGTAATGCTGCATCGCCCCAATCTCAGCCTGAAAAGACTGACCCCTTCCAATTGCCAGGAGCTTTTATTTGACGATGTGTTATCGGTAGAGCGTGCCGGTGAAGAGCACGATATTTTCGCGAATACGCTGCGCCGTGAAGGAGTTGAGGTTTTATTATTAACGGATTTATTAACGCAAACCCTCGACGTCAGCGAAGCCAAGTCGTGGCTGCTGGATACGCAGATTTCTGATTACCGCCTGGGGCCAGCGTTTGCCTCGGATATTCGCGGCTGGCTGGCCGATATGCCGCACCGCGAGCTCGCGCGTCGGCTGAGCGGCGGGCTAACCTACGGTGAAATCCCAACCCATATTCAGAATATGGTGGTAGACACTCACCAGGCTACCGACTTTATTATGAAGCCGCTGCCAAACCATTTATTTACCCGCGATACCTCATGCTGGATTTATAACGGCGTGTCAATTAATCCGATGGCTAAAGCGGCCCGCCAGCGTGAAACAAATAACCTGCGCGCTATTTACCGCTGGCATCCAACCTTCACCGACGGCAACTTTATTAAATATTACGGCGACGACAATATTAATTATGACCATGCGACGCTAGAAGGCGGCGACGTATTAGTTATCGGCCGCGGTGCGGTATTAATTGGTATGTCAGAACGCACGACGCCTCAGGGTGTGGAATTCCTTGCGGAAGCTTTATTTAAACACCAGCAGGCCACCCGCGTTATTGCCGTTGAATTACCGAAACACCGCTCCTGTATGCACCTCGACACCGTGATGACGCATATCGATGTCGATACCTTCTCGGTTTACCCAGAAGTGGTGCGCAAGGACGTGCAGTGCTGGACGCTCACCCCGGACGGACGCGGCGGCATTAAGCGCCACCAGGAACCGAGCCTGGTACACGCCATTGAGCAGGCGCTGGGCATCGATCAGGTTCGTCTTATCACCACCGGCGGCGACGCTTTCGAAGCCGAACGCGAGCAGTGGAACGACGCCAACAACGTGCTGACCATCCGTCCAGGCGTGGTGATCGGCTATGAACGCAACATCTGGACGAACGAGAAATACGACAAGGCGGGCATCACCGTTCTGCCGATTCCGGGTGACGAACTGGGACGCGGCCGCGGCGGCGCGCGCTGCATGAGCTGCCCGCTTGAACGTGACGGCATCTAAGGCGAGGAAGACGAAATGGAACATAAACCGACGCTTGTCGTCGCCCTGGGCGGGAATGCGCTGCTGAAACGGGGCGAGCCGCTGGAAGCTGAAATCCAGCGTAAAAACATCGATCTTGCCGCGAGAACTATCGCTCAGCTTACCGCCACCTGGCGCGTGGTGCTGGTACATGGCAACGGCCCGCAGGTAGGCCTGCTGGCGTTACAGAACAGCGCCTATCAAAAAGTGACGCCGTATCCGCTCGATATTCTTGGCGCGGAAAGCCAGGGGATGATCGGCTACATGCTGCAGCAATCGCTTAAAAATCAGCTGCCCGACAGGGAAATCAGCGTGCTGCTGACCCAGGTTGAGGTGGATGCCAACGACCCGGCGTTCAAGAACCCCACTAAATACATCGGCCCGGTGTATGACAAGGCGCAGGCCGACGGTCTGGTGGCCGAGAAAGGCTGGACGGTGAAAGCGGACGGCCAGTATTTCCGCCGCGTGGTGCCGTCGCCGCAGCCGAAGCGGATCGTGGAAAACGATGCCATCACCGCGCTTATCCAGCGCGATCACCTGGTTATCTGTAACGGCGGCGGCGGCGTGCCGGTGGTGGAACGCGCCGATGGCTACCACGGTATCGAAGCGGTTATCGACAAGGATCTTTCCGCAGCGCTGTTGGCCCGCCAGATCGAGGCCGATGCCCTGCTGATCCTGACCGATGCCGACGCGGTGTACCTCGACTGGGGCACGCCAACCCAGCGTCCGATTACCCACATCACGCCGCAGGAGCTGGACGGCATGGCGTTTGACGCCGGGTCGATGGGGCCGAAGGTCGCCGCCTGCAGCAGGTTCGTTGCCGAATGCCACGGCATTGCCGGAATAGGCGCGCTGGCTGACGGCCCGGCTATTTTGGCGGGCGAGAAAGGCACGCTGATTCGGGAATAGCCGTTTTGAATACCGCCCTAACCCTAACCCTCCCCCTTCAGAGAGAGGGCCGGGGTGAGGGTAATAAATATATTATTTTTCAAAAGGATAATAAAAATGACCATCAACCTTAAAAACCGCAACTTTCTGAAACTGCTGGACTTTACCCCCGCTGAAATCCAGCACCTGATCGATCTCGCCGTGGAGCTGAAAGCGGCCAAAAAGGCGGGCACCGAGAAGAAAACCCTGGTGGGTAAAAACATCGCGCTGATTTTTGAAAAGACCTCCACCCGCACGCGCTGCGCCTTTGAAGTGGGCGCTTTTGACCAGGGCGCGCTGGTCACCTACCTCGGCCCAAGCGGCTCGCAAATTGGCCATAAAGAATCCATGAAGGATACCGCCCGCGTGCTGGGCCGCATGTATGACGGCATTGAATACCGCGGCTACGGCCAGGATATCGTTGAAGAGCTGGGTGAATTCGCGGGCGTGCCGGTGTGGAACGGCCTGACCAACGAGTTCCACCCAACGCAAATTCTCGCCGACCTGATGACAATGCTGGAACATGCGCCGGGCAAAAAGCTGCAGGATATTTCCTTCGCCTATCTCGGCGACGCGCGCAACAACATGGGCAATTCCCTGATGGTTGGCGCGGCGAAAATGGGCATGGATATCCGCCTCGTCGCACCGAAGGCCTTCTGGCCGGAACCTGAACTGGTGGAACAATGCCGCGCCATCGCCAAAGAAACCGGCGGCCGCATCATGCTCACCGACAGCGTTGAAGAAGGCGTGGCAGGGGTTGATTTCCTCTACACCGACGTCTGGGTTTCCATGGGCGAGCCGAAAGAAGCCTGGGCCGAACGCGTCAGCATCATGACGCCGTATCAGGTTAATCAGAACGTTATCAACGCGACCGGCAACCCTGACGTGAAGTTTATGCACTGCCTGCCCGCGTTCCACAACGAGCACACCAAGGTCGGGAAAGAAATTGAAGCGGAATACGGCCTCAAGGGGCTGGAGGTAACGGAAGAAGTGTTTGAATCCAAACACTCCATCGTCTTCGACGAAGCCGAAAACCGCATGCACACCATCAAAGCCGTCATGGTTGCAACGCTTGGCGAGTAATCCCTGAGGCGGCGGGGATAGCCTCGCCGCCGGATGCACGCGTGCGGCCCCGCGCCGCAGGAGGAAAGGAAAATGGCCGATGTAACCCAAGGGGATGTCAGTGCGGCATCCGCAACAACAGAAAAAAAATTAGGGCTCAGCGCGCTGGTAGCGCTGGTCATTGGTTCAATGATTGGCGGCGGCGTCTTTAGCCTGCCGCAAAACTTTGGCTCCGTCGCCTCACCCGGCGCGTTATTAATCGGCTGGGTGATTACCGGCGTCGGCATGCTTTGCCTGGCTTTTATCTATCAAAATCTTAGCTCTCGCTGCCCGGAGCTTGAGGGCGGCGTTTACAGCTACGCCCGCGCCGGGTTCGGCGATTTTATTGGCTTCCAGTCCGCCTGGGGCTACTGGTTCTCCGCCTGGCTCGGCAACGTTTCCTATGCGGTGCTGCTGTTTAGCGCGATGAGCTTTTTCATTCCGGTCTTCGGCGACGGGAACAACCTGCCGTCGATAGTCGGCGCGTCGGTGGTGCTGTGGCTAGTGCATGCGCTGGTGCTGCGCGGCGTGCGTGAAGCGGCCTACATCAACACGATCCTCACGGTGGTGAAGGTGGTGATCCTGCTGGTGTTTATCGTCGCGGTGCTGATCGCGTTTAAGATCGGCGTGTTTACCGCCGACTTCTGGGGCCGCATGATGATCGTCAACGGCCAGGAGCCGGCGCTGTTCGATCAGGTGAAAAACACCATGCTGGTCACCACCTGGGTGTTCATCGGCATCGAAGGGGCGACGGTGGTTTCGGCCCGTGCGGCCAACCGTAGCGATATTGGCAAGGCGACGGTTATCGGGCTGCTCGGCGCGCTGGCGATTTACGTGCTGGTCAGCGTCCTGTCGATGGGGATTCTGGATCAGGCCACGCTGTCGGGGCTGAAAAATCCTTCAATGGCGGGCGTGCTGGAAAATGTGGTGGGCGCATGGGGTGCGAAATTTGTCGCAGGCGGGGTCATTTTGTCGGTCGCCGGTGCCCTGCTGGCCTGGACGCTGTTTGCCGCCGAGCTGCCGCGCGTGGCGGCCAATGACGGCATCTTCCCGAAAGTCTTCGCGAAAGAAAACGCCAGGCACTCTCCGTCGTTCTCGCTGTGGATCACTAACGGTTTAATCCAGCTATTCCTCATCCTCACGCTGTTCTACCAGGCGGGCTATCAGGCGCTGTTTTCCATCGCTACTGCGGCAATCCTGCCACCGTATCTGTTCAGCGCCGCCTACGGCCTGAAGCTTGCCTGGACCGGTGAACGCTATGCGAAAGGCGAGTCCCGCACCGGCGGCATCGTGCTCGGCGTGATAGCCACGGTATACGGCTTCTGGCTTTGCTATGCCGCGGGCGATTCTATGCTGCTTAGCTCGCTGCTGTTCACTCCGGGGCTTGCGGTCTTCCTGTGGCAGAAAAAGCAGCAGGGGCAACAGCTGTTGAAAAGCTACGAGTGGGCGATTGTGGTGGCGCTGCTGCTGCTGGCCGCATGGACGCTAAAACTGGTCATGACCGGGGCAATTCAGATTGCCTGATCCGCCAAACGCCCCAAACGGGGCGTTTAATGCTGGAATAAATATGATTTACACTATTTTTTATCGCTTACTGTTGCAAAGTCGGATCTATCGAACAGTTTAAATCTATAAGTGGCGTAAATTAATTCCCTATAGATATCAAGGCATGGTGAACAAAATGAGGGTTTCCCGAGCATCGTCCGAAAAGGAGCAAAGCCTGCTGACGCTTTGCCAACGACTCATCGTCCATAAAAGCTATCACTCCCAGGAAGAGCTGCGCCGCGACATGCAGCGCCACGGCTTTGAAGCCATCAGCCAGTCAACGGTTTCCCGCCTGCTCAAGATCCTTGGCGTCATCAAAATGCGCAACGCCAAGGGCCAGAAAATCTATGCGCTTAACCCGCAGGAGCAGCCTGAACCCGATGCCGCACGCTCCGTCGCCGAAATGGTGATAAGCGTCGAGCACAACGCCGAGTTTATTATGATTCACGCCGTTGCCGGATACGGGCGCGCCGTGGCGAAAATCCTTGATTACCGCGCTTTGCCAGAGATTTTAGGCGTGGTCGCGGGCAGCAGCGTGGTGTGGATCGCACCGCGTGAAGTGCAGAAGACCCCGCAGGTGCATCGGCGCATCATGCAGACGCTGGGATTACATTAGCGTTGCATGAGTATTCACAGCAACCGTTTGCCTGCGTATAAAAAAGTGTGAGATTCCCCCTTGCAAGGAGAAACCACCCGCGTATAATGCGCCACAATTTGCCGGGAGGAAGCATGGTCCAGTGTGTTCAAAAAATTGTCACACCTCGTCGTCTGAAAGACGGCGCGACCCCGTTTTTCTTTCCGTTGCTCCAATCAATTCTAAAGGCCCCTCATTGAGGGGCTTTTTTTTTGCCCGACGCCCGAGAACAGGAGATAACCATGGCTAACCCGCTGTATCAAAAACATATCATTTCCATCAACGATCTCAGTCGTGAAGAGCTTGAGCTGGTGCTGTCTACCGCCGCGAAGCTGAAAGCCAATCCGCAGCCAGAACTGTTAAAGCACAAGGTTATCGCCAGCTGTTTCTTTGAAGCGTCGACGCGTACCCGCCTGTCGTTTGAAACCGCCATTCACCGCCTGGGCGCGTCCGTGGTGGGCTTCTCCGACAGCAGCAATACGTCGCTGGGCAAAAAGGGCGAGACGCTGGCGGACACTATCTCGGTCATCAGCACCTACGTTGATGCGATAGTGATGCGCCACCCGCAGGAAGGCGCGGCGCGTCTGGCTACCGAGTTTTCCGGCAGCGTGCCGATTTTGAACGCGGGCGACGGCGCAAACCAGCATCCGACCCAAACGCTGCTCGATCTGTTCACCATTCAGGAGACCCAGGGGCGTCTGGAAAACCTGCATATCGCGATGGTCGGCGACCTGAAGTATGGCCGCACGGTGCATTCTCTTGCCCAGGCGCTGGCGAAATTCAGCGGCAACCGCTTCTACTTTATCGCGCCGAACGCGCTGGCGATGCCGAAGTACATCCTCGATATGCTGGACGAAAAAGGCATCGAGTGGAGCTGCCACGAGGCCATCGACGATGTGGTTACCGAGCTGGATATTCTCTACATGACCCGCGTGCAGAAAGAGCGCCTCGACCCGTCCGAATACGCCAACGTGAAGGCGCAGTTTGTGCTGCGCGCGGCGGATCTTAACGGCGCACGCGAAAACATGAAGGTTCTGCACCCGCTGCCACGCGTGGATGAAATCACCACCGACGTGGATAAAACGCCTTACGCCTGGTACTTCCAGCAGGCCGGTAACGGCATTTTTGCTCGCCAGGCGCTGCTGGCACTGGTTTTGAATCGCGAACTGGCTTAAGTGAGAGGAAAGAGAGATGACGCACGATAACAAATTACAGGTAGAAGCCATTAAACGCGGCACGGTTATCGACCATATCCCGGCGCAGGTAGGCTTTAAGCTGCTGACGCTGTTTCAACTGACCGAAACCGAGCAGCGCATCACCATCGGCCTGAACCTGCCGTCCCGCGAGCAGGGCCGCAAAGATTTGATCAAAATCGAAAACACCTTCCTGACCGACGAGCAGGTGAACCAGCTGGCGCTGTACGCGCCGCACGCGACGGTGAACCGTATCGATGAATATGAAGTGGTGGGCAAAAGCCGCCCTAACCTGCCGGAGCGCATCGAGAAGGTGCTGATCTGCCCGAATACCAACTGCATTAGCCGCAGCGAGCCGGTGTATTCGTCATTTGCGGTGAAAAAGCGCGGTGAGGACATCAGCCTGAAATGTAAATACTGCGAGAAAGAGTTCGCGCATCATGTGGTTCTTGCGGACTAGCCCGGCAGTTTGACGCCGCCGCTAATGACAAGCAGGCTCCCTTCCCTATAATGGGCGGGAGCTTTTTTGTTTGTAGGGTGGATGTGCGTCAGCATAATCCACCACTCCGATTTGGCGGGTGGCGCACAGCTTACCCGCCCTACGAACTTACATAAGGAAGAAATAATGTCTCGTACTATTAGTACTGAAAACGCCCCTGCGGCCATCGGCCCATACGTGCAGGGCGTGGATCTCGGCAGCATGATCATCACTTCCGGCCAGATCCCGGTTGACCCAAAAACCGGCAGCGTGCCGGAAGACGTTGCCGCTCAGGCGCGCCAGTCGCTGGAAAACGTGCAGGCCATCGTTGAAGCCGCGGGCCTGAAGGTTGGCGATATCGTGAAAACCACGGTATTCGTAAAAGACCTTAACGACTTCGCGACCGTGAACGCCACCTACGAAGCTTTCTTCAACGAGCACAAAGCCACCTTCCCTGCGCGTTCCTGCGTGGAAGTGGCCCGTCTGCCGAAAGATGTAAAAATTGAAATTGAAGCGATCGCTATTCGCCGCTAATTTCTAAAAAAAATGCCGGTTCAATGAAGAACCGGCTTTTTTAACTTCAGAGAAAACATTAAAAGCATTATAAAAGTAAACCATGATTACCTTCTGTTAAACATCCTACCACCAGAAAATTAAACGTAGCAATCATTATTTCCTCTAGCTAATGCTATTGCATGAACCATTATTAATTATTTAAAGAATGTAAGCAGTACATGCATAATAAATAAAAATTAGTCATCGACAAGAATTTAAAATAGTATTGCTGCGGGTGCTGAAGCCATTAACCTTCAGCATAACGTCACTCATTCGTGGTGGATTGTGTTGCAGGTTTACTGGTCGGGGCCCCATCCCATTAACAGCGGATGGGGAACTACCAAAACACTCCACACAAGTGCGATGGTAGTTCTTCTGAAGCGTAACTTCAATAGAGGAGCTATGAAAAAAGCATTAAAGCTTTATGGCTTATTAATAGTTTGCTTAACGTTAATCACTATTATCTTTTTGATTCAGGACTCGCTGTGCGAGTTTTTCTTTATCAATAAGGACGTAATGATATCAGGCAAGCTTTCCTGGGTAAGCAGGTAATAATCCATCGGGGGAGCTCGCTCCCCCTGCTTTGATGGAGTGGAATGGTGAACGCACCCTTTTAAATATGGCCGCGCCTGCGGCCTTATTTATTACACGTTTATTTAACGCTTGCTCGTAATAACTTTTGCAACGGATAGACGGCGGCAATAATAACCTCATCCTGGGTTTTCGCCGCCTCGTCGAGCTGCTTCTGAATGCCTTCGCGTTCATCGCCGCTTAGCGTGCCCTGCCTTGCAACAAGATCGGTCAGCCGCAGCCCGATACCGGCCAGCTTGTCGACGCCTTCCGCCACCGGTTTTATGTCTTTAAGCTGGTAGTTGCCGTCAATCAACGCCAGCACGTCCGGGGTGTTGCTCTGCCAGCGCGCGAAGGTATGACGCAGCGACTCCGCGCTATTGTTGTCTTCCGGGTCGGCAACAAGCTTGTCCACCCAGCCGTCGACGGCGCGAACCTGGCTGCTTTCCGGCCCTAACGCATCGGCAAAACGGTTGAGCGGCTCGAAGTGATGGTAATTCCCCGCCTGGAACTTAAGATGCTGGCGCGTGTAGTACTGGGCGGGCTCTACGGCCTGGGCCAGGATCTGTAATGGCATAACGTCCGGCGTGCCCGCAAGGCGTGTCATCTGCTGCACGGAAGCAGCGTGCTGCTGCATGCCCACCGAAACCGTCGACCAGGCGTCCATCGCCTGCAGGCGCTGATACATGTTATCGACGTCCTTCACGTCTTCCGTTGACCACAGGCGCTCCGCCACCGCATAGGTGCGCGGCCACAGCTTGATATCGAGCAGCGGGGAGATAACGTTTTCCGCCCACAGCGCGGCTTCTCCGCCGAGAATATTGTTCATCTGTTCGGGCGTCGGCACCACCGGCTGCACGCCGTCCGGCACGCTGTCCAGCTTCTGCCCCGTGGCCGGATAGCGGACGTTGCCCACAAGCATGTAGCCCGTCAGCTTATCCTGGTCGATGTTCAGCACCGGACGGGTTTCGCCCATCCAGGTATCCACCGTGAAGGTGACCTGATGCGGCGTCAACCACTCAACGTCGCGCACCGCACGCCGCGACTTCCCTTTGAAATCAATGAATCCGCGCCAGCCGCTTTTGTTATTTATAAGCGTAAAGCTGCCTTCAACCGGGCTTCCCTTGAGGCGCGGCATGCTGAAGAACCAGCTTTGCGCGCTGTCGGCGGGCGTAATCTGGTCGATGCCATTCAGCCCCTGCGGCAGTATTTCATTGCGGTAGTGGTAGGCGGTGGACTGCGGCTGGTCGAGGTAGAAGCCCGTCGAGAGAATGCCTTTGTAGCCGTGCGCGGCTATCGCCCCCAGCGAATCCTGGCCCTGCCATGACTGGATCAAAATGCTTTTCGGCAGATCCGGATGGGAGATCTCATCCCAGCCCATCATCTGGCGATGATGCTTTTCGAGGATCTTCTCCAGCCGCTGGTTGAAATAAGTCTGCAGCGCGTGTGTATCGGCAATGCCGTGCTGCTTCATAAACGTCTGAATGGACGCGGATTCCTGCCACTGCGTGTCGTCCACCTCGTCACCGCCGATATGCAGATAAGCGTCCGGGAAAATGGCCGTCAGCTCGCCGATCAGCGCATCGACAAACTGGTAGGCAGCGTCGTTAGTCGGGTTAAGCAGCGGTTTGAGCACGCCCCAGTGGCGCTCCATCTGGTAAGGGCCGGGCGCGCTCATCAGTTCAGGATAGGCCACGGCGATCGCCGAGGCGTGGCCCGGTAAATCCATTTCGGGTACCACGCGGATCCCAAGCCTGGTCGCGTAGCGCACCACCTCTTTCATCTGCGCCTGGGTGTAAAACTGCCCGTCGCTGGCGAGCTGCGTCAGCTTCGGATATTTCGTCGAGGCAAAGCGCCAACCCTGGTCGTCGGTCAGATGCCAGTGGAAGACGTTGAGCTTGGCGCTCGCCATACCGTCCAGCTGGCGAAGAATGTCTTTTACCGGCACGAAGTGGCGGGCGGAATCCAGCAGCAGGCCGCGCCACGGAAAGCGCGGTACGTCTTTGATCGCCACGAAAGGAATCGAGGTATTTTGCGTCCCGTTCTGGATGAGCTGCAGCAGGGTTTCCATGCCGCGCATCGCGCCAAAGCGGGTATTGGCGGTTAGCTTGACGCCGTTTTCCGTTACGCTCAGCGCGTAGCTTTCATCGCTGCCAAGCCGGGGTAACGGATCGACGACCTTGTTGATGTGAATATCGATGGTTGGTTTGGCAGGATTTGCCTGCATCGGCTGTAGCTGCCAGCCGGTCTGCTGGGCGATGCGCTGACGCCAGCGTTCCGTCGCGCCGTCGAGGCTGTCGCCGCTGATTTTTATCGATACCGCGTTATCCAGCGTCAGGCTGCCTTCCGCCGTCGGGCGGGTGACCTGCTGCGGCCAGGGCATGAGCGGTAGATCGCCTGCCGGGGCCGCGTGGGCCTGACACACGCTAGCAACACAGGCGGCGAGCAGGCTCAAACGTATTGATTTCATCATGAATATTCCTTTCTAAGTGGCATACCAGCTGACGGGCCAAAAAAGGCAAACCACTCTGGTAACACGTGCAGAAATATTCATCAAGGCTATGGCGAGATGCAGATCACATCTCGCCAGGGTTTTGTAATTTTTAAGATTACTGCCAGCCGTAGCGACGGCTATAGATGCCTTTAACGCCTTGAGTGACGGTCATGTAACCGCCGAGGATCAGCACCAGCCACGGGAAGTAGCTGAGCGGCAGCGCCTCGAGATGCAAATAGCTCGCTAAAGGTGAGAACGGCAGCGCGATGCCAACCACCATCACCACCAGCGTCATGACCATCAGCGGCCAGGCGGCGCGGCTCTGGAAGAACGGGACGCGACGGGTGCGAATCATATGCACAATCAATGTTTGCGACAGCAGGCCCACCACAAACCAGCCGGACTGGAACAGCGTCTGGTGTTCCGGCGTGTTGGCATCGAATACCCACCACATGACGCAGAACGTCATGATGTCGAAGATGGAACTGATCGGCCCGAAGAACACCATAAAGCGCCCTAAATCCGCCGGATTCCAGCGCTGCGGCCTGGCGATTTGCTCGTCGTCGACGTTATCAAACGGGATCGCTACCTGCGAGACATCGTAGAGCAGGTTCTGAATCAACAGGTGAATCGGCAGCATCGGCAGGAACGGCAGGAAGGCGCTCGCTACCAGCACGCTGAACACGTTGCCGAAGTTAGAGCTGGCGGTCATTTTGATGTATTTGAGCATGTTGGCGAAGGTGCGACGCCCTTCGATGACGCCCTCTTCCAGCACCATCAGGCTCTTTTCAAGCAGGATGATATCCGCCGCCTCGCGGGCGATATCCACCGCGCCGTCAACGGAAATACCAATGTCCGCCGCACGCAGCGCGGGCGCGTCGTTGATGCCGTCGCCCATAAAGCCCACCACGTGGCCCTCACCGCGCAGCAGGCGCACGATGCGCTCTTTATGCATCGGCGTGAGGCGCGCAAACAGCGTGGTGCGTAGCGCAAGCTGCGCCAGCTCTTCGTCGCTGAGCTTTTCGATATCGCTGCCGACCACCAGCTTGCCAACGTCCAGCCCGACCTCACGGCACACCTTCGCCGCCACCAGCTCGCTGTCGCCGGTAAGGATTTTGACGGTGATGCCGCTTTTTTTCAGCGCTTTCAACGCAGGCGCGGTCGTTTCCTTCGGCGGATCGAGGAAAGCGATATAGCCTTCGAGGATCAGATCGGATTCATCAACGCGGCTGTAGTCGCCTTCCCGCGCGGGCAGGAACTTAGTGGCAACCGCCACCACGCGCAGCCCCTGCCGGTTCAGGTCGTCCGTCACGCGGCGGATACGTTTGAGCATCGCGTCGTTTAGCGGCACGATTTCATTGCCGTGGCGAGCGAGCGTGCAGACGTTGAGGATTTCCTGCAGCGCGCCTTTACAGATCAGCTGGTGCACCTCCGGCTCCTCGGAAACCACCACCGACATGCGGCGGCGTTCGAAGTCGAACGGGATTTCATCCACTTTCTGCCAGCGGGCAATCGCCTTGCGAACGTGATCGGTATCGACGCCTTCCAGCACCGCCACGTCGAGCAGGTTTTTCAAGCCGGTTTGATAGTGGCTATTCAGCCAGGCCGCGTGCAGCACACTGTCGCTGACGTTGCCGAGAATATCGGTGTGCGTTTCCAGAATGATGCGGTCCTGGGTCAGGGTGCCGGTTTTGTCGGTGCAAAGGATGTCCATTGCGCCGAAGTTCTGGATGGCGTCGAGGTGTTTGACGATAACCTTCTGTTTTGACAGCTTCACCGCGCCGCGAGCGAGCGTGGAGGTGACGATCATCGGCAGCATTTCCGGCGTCAGGCCAACCGCCACGGAGAGCGAGAACAGCGCCGCTTCCCACCAGTCGCCCTTGGTGAAGCCGTTAATCAGCAGCACCACCGGCACCATTACCAGCATGAAGCGGATCAGCAGCCAGCTCACGCGGCTGATGCCTTTCTGGAAGGCGTTTTGCTCGGTTTCCTGCTGGGTGACGCGCCCTGCAAGCTGGCCAAACCAGGTGTTGCCGCCGGTTGCCACAACCATTGCCAGCGCGGTTCCGCTCACCACGTTGGTGCCCATAAAGCACAGCGTGTCGCACTCAAGCGGGTTGGTGTTCTGCGGCTGGAGGCTGACCGCCGCTTTCTCTACCGGCAGCGATTCGCCGGTCAGCGAGGCCTGAGCGACGAAGAGGTCACGGGCGTGCAGCACGCGCAAATCTGCCGGGATCATGTCGCCCGCGGAAAGCTTGACGATATCGCCGGGCACCAGCTGGTCGAGGGGGATTTCAACGTAGCCGCTTTCGCCCTTATCGTTGATGACGCGCATCACCGTGGCCGTGTTGCTGACCATCGCTTTCAGCGCGTCCGCCGCCTTGGTTGAGCGCGCTTCCTGAATGAAGTTCAGCAGCGTAGAGATGACCACCATCAGCGCGATGACGCTTGCGCCGAACAGGTCATCTTCGGTGGCGTAGGAGAAAATTCCCAACGCCGTCAGCAGCAGGTTGAACGGGTTGCTGTAGCAGCTCCACAGGTGTTTCCACCACGGCGTCGGTGCCTGCGCCGGGATTTGGTTCAGGCCGTGCTCTTCGAGCGCGTCTTCCACTTCCCGCTCGTTCAGGCCTTCAGGATGGCTGGAGAAATCGCGATAGAGCTGCTCTTCGCTGGCGTAAGCGTATTTCAGGCAGGCTTCGGTCAGCGTCGCTGGAATGTCCGTCGCCTGGGTTACGGTTTTGCCATCCGGCATCGGGTCGCGCTGGATCAGGCGACGTGGCAGATGGCGGCTGAGTTGTGAAAACAACTGCCGGGTCAGGTTTTTAAACTGCATAATAGTGTCCCCTGGCACCGCAGCGGCGGCACCTGGCTGTTCTGCGGGCAAGGCAAAGCCGACCACGCAGGTCATATTTTTATTCAGCAGGGATCGACAAAGTGTGAATCGCTACCTTACATGTTCCGGTAAGGCAGTCGCTCGAAAGAGGTGCGTCTTACCGGATGGTTCCTGTTTTCACAGGGCGTGGACTGGGATCGGGTTCCATGTCGCCTCCGGTTAAAGAAAAGGGAATGCTTCTTTACGCCTCACGGCGCTATTAAAGCGCGGATATAATACACCCGCGAAACTAAACCTAACGTAAACCGGATTTTACCCATTGTCGTTTGTTGGGCAGTAGCACTTTAATGTATAAAACCTACGCGAATTATTTCAGGGAATGACCATAGCCATGCAGAATCGCCTTACCATCAAAGACATTGCCCGCCTGAGCGGCGTGGGCAAATCCACCGTCTCGCGCGTGCTGAATAATGAAAGCGGCGTCAGCGATCGCACGCGTGTAAAGGTGGAAGCGGTGATGCAGCAGCACGGCTTCTCCCCTTCCCGCTCGGCGCGCGCGATGCGCGGTCAGAGCGATAAGGTGGTGGCGATTATCGTCACGCGTCTGGACTCCCTGTCTGAAAACCTGGCCGTGCAAACCATGCTGCCAAGCCTGTACGAGCAGGGCTACGATCCGATCATGATGGAAAGCCAGTTCGATCCCAGGCTTGTAGAAGAGCATCTCGGCATGCTCAAGCGCCGCAATATCGACGGCGTGATCCTGTTTGGCTTCACCGGCATTACCGAAAAAATGCTCCAGCCCTGGCAGTCCACGATGGTGCTGATGGCGCGCGATGCGAAAGGCTTTGCCTCCGTGTGCTACGACGACGAAGGGGCTATCGCCATTTTGATGGCCGCGCTTTACGAGCAGGGGCACCGCCACATCAGCTTCCTTGGCGTTCCCCACAGCGACGTAACCACCGGCTTACGCCGCCACGAAGCCTATCTCGCCTTCTGCAAAAAGCACAGACTGACGGCTAACGTCGCGCTGCCGGGCCTCGCCATGAAGCAGGGCTATGAGCACGTCGCCGAAGTACTGCTGCCGGAAACCACCGCCCTGCTGTGCGCCACCGATACGCTTGCGCTGGGTGCGAGCAAATACCTTCAGGAGCACCAGCGCGCCGCCCTGCAGCTCGCAAGCGTGGGCAATACGCCGCTGATGAAGTTCCTGCATCCAGAGATCATCACCGTCGATCCGGGCTACGCGGAAGCCGGACGCCAGGCGGTTTTACAGCTCATCGGGCAGGTCACCCAGTCCCGCGAACTGCGCCAGATCGTTATCCCAAGCACCCTCCAGTAAACGCCCGAAAATGGGTTTATTGTGATCGTCGCCCGATTTCGGGAACGTTCCCATTTTCGACCAGATGATTAATCGGTAACCTTGTCGGCAGGTCATTACTCCTTATTCGGGGCCACACCATGAGCAAAGTAAAACAACAGGATATCGACAGGCTGATCGAGCTGGTGGGCGGGCGCGAGAACATCGCCACCGTCAGCCACTGCATTACCCGCCTGCGTTTTGTACTCAACAACCCGGCGATCGCACGTCCGAAGGAAATTGAAGAGCTGCCGATGGTCAAAGGCTGCTTTACCAACGCCGGGCAGTTTCAGGTGGTTATCGGCACGGACGTCGGCGACTACTATCAGGCGCTGATCGCCACCAGCGGGCATAACACCGCCAATAAAGAGCAGGCCAAGCAGGCTGCGCGCCAGAACATGAAATGGCATGAACAGCTGATTTCGCACTTCGCGGAGATCTTCTTCCCGCTGCTGCCCGCGTTGATCAGCGGTGGTTTGATCCTCGGCTTCCGCAACGTGATTGGCGATCTGCCGATGAGCAACGGCCACACGCTCGCGCAGATGTACCCGTCGCTACAAAGCATTTATGACTTCCTGTGGCTGATTGGCGAGGCGATCTTCTTCTATCTGCCGGTAGGGATTTGCTGGTCCGCCGTGCGGAAAATGGGCGGGACGCCTATCCTTGGTATCGTGCTCGGCGTAACGCTTGTCTCGCCACAGCTGATGAACGCCTACGATTTAGGGACCAAAATCCCCGACGTGTGGAACTTCGGCCTGTTCACCATCGCGAAGGTGGGCTACCAGGCGCAGGTGATTCCCGCGCTGCTGGCGGGCCTGGCACTCGGCTTTATTGAGACGCGTCTGAAACGCATAGTGCCGGATTACCTCTATCTTGTAATAGTGCCCGTGTGTTCGCTGATCCTGGCCGTGTTCCTCGCCCACGCGTTTATCGGGCCGTTCGGACGCTGGATTGGCGACGGCGTAGCCTTCGCGGTGCGCCACCTGATGACCGGCAGTTTTGCACCGGTAGGCGCCGCGCTGTTTGGCTTCCTGTACGCGCCGCTGGTCATCACCGGCGTGCACCAGACGACGCTCGCCATCGACATGCAGATGATTCAGAGCATGGGCGGCACGCCGGTCTGGCCGCTGATTGCGCTGTCTAACATCGCTCAGGCGTCGGCGGTTGTGGGGGTCATTATTTGCAGCCGCAAGCATAACGAACGTGAGATTTCCGTCCCGGCGGCGATTTCGGCCTACCTCGGCGTGACCGAACCGGCGATGTACGGCATTAACCTGAAGTACCGCTTCCCGATGCTCTGCGCGATGGTCGGTTCCGGTATCGCAGGGCTGCTGTGCGGCCTGAACGGCGTGATGGCAAACGGTATTGGCGTCGGCGGTTTGCCGGGCATCCTGTCCATTCAGCCGCGCTACTGGGAGGTTTACTCCGTTGCCATTCTGATTGCGGTAGTGATACCGATCGTGCTGACAACCGCGGTGTATAAACGCAAATTCCGCCAGGGTACTTTGTTAGTGGTTTAGTTTTTAACGGGGCCAGTATTGGCCCCTTAGCTTTAGGAAAGCGCTATGAATACAACTCCTCCATGGTGGCAGCATGGTGTCATCTACCAGATCTACCCGAAGAGTTTCCAGGATACGACCGGCAACGGAACTGGCGATCTTATTGGCGTAATTAAACGCCTCGACTACCTCAAGCTGCTGGGCGTGGACGCTATCTGGCTGACGCCGTTCTATGTCTCCCCGCAGGTGGATAACGGCTATGACGTGGCGAACTACTGCGCCATCGACCACAACTACGGCACGCTGGATGACTTCGACCTGCTGGTCGCCGGGGCGCACGAGCGCGGCATCCGCGTTATCCTCGACATGGTGTTTAACCATACCTCGACGCAGCACGCCTGGTTCCATGAGTCGCTGAACCCTGAAAGCTCCTTCCGCGAGTTCTACATCTGGCGCGACGGCACGCCGGACGAGCTGCCGAACAACTGGCGCTCGAAGTTTGGCGGCAACGCCTGGCGCTGGCATGCGGAAAGCGGCCAGTATTACCTGCACCTGTTTGCCCCCGAGCAGGCGGATCTCAACTGGGAGAATCCGCAGGTGCGCGCCGAGCTGAAAAAGGTGTGCGAGTTCTGGGCCGACCGCGGCGTGGACGGCCTGCGCCTGGACGTGATCAACCTCATTTCTAAGGATCAGGATTTCCCGAACGATATTGAAGGAGGCGATGGCCGCCGTTTCTACACCGATGGGCCGCGCATCCACGAATATTTGCAGGAGTTCAGCCGCGATGTGTTTACCCCGCGCGGGCTGATGACGGTGGGCGAAATGTCCTCCACCACCCTCGACAACTGCCAGCAGTACGCCGCGCTAAACGGCGGCGAGCTGTCGATGACGTTCAACTTTCATCACCTGAAGGTGGACTACCCCGGCGGGCAGAAATGGACGCTGGCGGAGCCGGATTTTGTCGCGCTGAAGTCTATTTTCAGCCACTGGCAGCAGGGCATGCACAACGTCGCCTGGAACGCGCTGTTCTGGTGTAACCACGATCAGCCGCGCATCGTGTCCCGCTTTGGGGATGAAGGCGAGCTGCGGATTCCGGCGGCGAAGATGCTCGCCATGGTGCTGCACGGCATGCAGGGCACGCCCTATATCTATCAGGGCGAAGAGCTTGGCATGACCAACCCGCACTTCACGCGCATCATCGATTACCGCGACGTGGAAAGCCATAACATGTACGCCGAACTGCGCGCGCAGGGCCGCGACAGCGACAATCTGCTCGCGATCCTCGCCAGCAAATCCCGCGATAACAGCCGCACGCCGATGCAGTGGGATGACGGTGAAAACGCCGGTTTTACCACGGGCACGCCGTGGATCGGCCTGTGTGATAACTACCAGACCATCAACGCGCGAGCCGCGGTCGATGACCCGGATTCGGTGTTTTACGCCTATCAGCGCCTGATCCAGCTGCGCAAGGCGCAGCCCATCTTCACCTGGGGTAACTATCAGGATCTGCTGCCGGAACATCCGTATCTGTGGTGCTACCGCCGCGAATGGCAGGGCCAGACGCTGGTGGTCGCAGCCAACCTCAGCCGCCACAACCAGTGGTGGAAACCGGACGCGTTTGAGGGCGTCTGGGAGGTGCTGATGAGCAACTACGCCGAAGCGGCGGGCAAACCGGGCGAAATCAGCCTGCGGCCTTTTGAGGCGGTTTATTGGCTGCAAAACTAAGCTGAATAAAGAGCGGGTGGCGCTTACGCCTACCCGCTCGTTTGTCGATGATTTACCCGAAAGATTCACCGCGTGAATTAGTTCCCCTCCCACACCCCCCATCCTCTCTGCGACGCCTAAGAAACTTTGTTCTGAATCAATAAAAGCGCAAACATCTTTGGTGCAAGCACTACATATAGACCTTAAAATGCGCCCCGGCCCCATATGTTGTATTTTTTGACTATTATAGCAACAGCGTCCTCAGCATAACTCTGGGGATTATCTGTGGATAAAACGGGCCAGAATCCGGAAGTCTATGGCGCAGAAAGCGTAAAACCAGACCCGGAATCATCCATCCCTTTGTGGATAACCTTTTTAAAATGGAGAGATCATGACACCGCATGTGATGAAAAGAGACGGGTGCAAAGTACCTTTCACTTCAGAGCGCATTAAAGAAGCTATTCTTCGTGCAGCTAAAGCAGCGGGAGTCGATGACGCGGACTATTGCGCCACCGTCGCAGACGTCGTAAGTGCCCAGATGGCGGGCCGCAGCCAGGTTGATATCGGTGAGATTCAAACCGCCGTTGAAAACCAGCTGATGGCGGGTAACTACAAACAGCTGGCTCGCGCCTATATCGAATATCGCCACGACCGCGATATCGAACGCGAAAAGCGCGGTCGTCTGAACCAGGAAATCCGTGGTCTGGTTGAGCAAACCAACTCTGCGCTGCTGAATGAAAACGCCAACAAAGATAGTAAAGTGATCCCAACCCAGCGCGACCTGCTTGCGGGCATCGTGGCGAAACACTACGCCAAGCAGCATCTGCTGCCGCGCGACGTGGTGCTGGCGCACGAGCGCGGCGATATTCACTACCACGATCTGGATTACTCTCCGTTCTTCCCAATGTTTAACTGCATGCTTATCGATCTGAAAGGCATGCTGACCCACGGCTTCAAGATGGGCAACGCGGAGATCGAACCGCCGAAGTCTATTTCTACCGCGACCGCCGTCACCGCGCAGATCATCGCGCAGGTTGCCAGCCATATTTATGGCGGCACCACCATTAACCGTATCGATGAAGTGCTGGCCCCGTTCGTGACGGCAAGCTTCGAAAAGCACCGCAAAACCGCGCAAGAGTGGCAGATCCCGGACGCCGACAGCTATGCGCATTCCCGCACCGAGAAAGAGTGCTACGACGCCTTCCAGTCGCTGGAATATGAGGTAAACACGCTGCACACCGCCAACGGCCAGACGCCGTTCGTGACCTTTGGCTTCGGGCTTGGCACCAGTTGGGAATCGCGCCTGATTCAGACGTCGATTCTGCGTAATCGCATCGCGGGCCTCGGCAAAAACCGCAAAACCGCCGTCTTCCCGAAACTGGTTTTCGCCATTAAAGACGGCCTGAACCACAAGTTTGGCGACGCTAACTACGACATCAAACAGCTCGCGCTGGAATGCGCCAGCAAGCGCATGTACCCGGATATCCTGAACTACGACCAGGTTGTGAAGGTCACCGGCTCGTTCAAAACGCCGATGGGCTGCCGCAGCTTCCTCGGCGTGTGGGAAAACGAAAACGGCGAGCAGGTTCACGACGGCCGCAACAACCTCGGCGTTATCAGCCTCAACCTGCCGCGCATCGCGCTGGAAGCGAAAGGCGACGAGGCGAGCTTCTGGAAGCTGCTCGACAGCCGTCTGGAGCTGGCCCGTAAAGCGCTGATGACCCGTATCGCACGCCTTGAAGGGGTGAAAGCTCGCGTCGCGCCAATTCTTTATATGGAAGGTGCCTGCGGCGTGCGCCTGAATGCGGACGACGACGTGTCCGAGATTTTCAAAAACGGCCGCGCGTCGATTTCCCTGGGCTACATCGGTATTCACGAAACGGTCAACGCGCTGTTCGGCAACCAGCACGTTTACGACAGCGAAGCGCTGCGCGAGAAGGCCGTGGCGATTGTTAACCGCCTGCGTGAAGCCACGGACAGCTGGAAAGAAGAAACCGGCTACGGCTTCAGCCTGTACAGCACGCCTAGCGAAAACCTGTGCGACCGCTTCTGCCGCCTCGATACCGCCGAATTTGGCGTGGTGCCGGGCGTTACCGACAAAGGCTATTACACCAACAGCTTCCACCTCGACGTCGAGAAGAAGGTCAATCCGTACGACAAGATCGACTTTGAAGCGCCTTATCCACCGATCGCCAACGGCGGGTTCATCTGCTACGGCGAGTATCCAAACATTCAGCACAACCTGCGGGCGCTGGAGGACGTTTGGGACTACAGCTACCAGCACGTGCCGTATTACGGCACCAACACGCCAATCGACGAATGCTATGAATGCGGCTTTACCGGCGAGTTCGAATGCACCAGCAAAGGCTTCACCTGCCCGAAATGCGGCAACCATGACGCCGCGCGCGTTTCGGTGACTCGCCGCGTTTGCGGCTACCTCGGCAGCCCGGATGCGCGTCCGTTTAACGCCGGCAAGCAGGAAGAGGTGAAACGCCGCGTGAAGCATTTAGGTAACGGGCAGATTGGCCTTTCGCAAAGCAATTGACGTCAGAGCGAGGCGGCAAACGAAGAATCCCTGGGAGCTGACTAAAGTCAGTGCCCAGGGTGATTGAGAGCAGCTAACGCAGCTATGATGGCAGGTGAGAAGCGAAAATGAATATCCATCAGTATTACCCGGTCGACATCGTTAACGGGCCGGGTACCCGCTGCACGCTGTTCGTTTCCGGCTGCGTGCACGAATGCCCGGGCTGCTATAACAAAAGCACCTGGCGGGTTAATTCAGGCGTGGCATTCACGCAGGAAATGGAAGACCGGATCATTGCCGATCTGAACGATACGCGGATTCGCCGTCAGGGGCTGTCGCTTTCCGGCGGCGATCCTCTGCATCCGCAAAACGTGCCGGACGTGCTGAAGCTGGTACGGCGCGTGCGGGCCGAGTGCCCGGGCAAAGATATCTGGATGTGGACGGGTTACAGGCTGGAGGAACTCACCCCGGCCCAGCGCGAGGTGATCGATCTGATTAACGTGCTGGTGGACGGCAAGTTTGTGCAGGATTTAAAAGACCCGGCGCTTATCTGGCGCGGCAGCAGCAACCAGGTCGTACATCACCTGCGTTAAAACCTCTTAACAGGGTGGACAAGCGCGAGCGCCATCCACCGCCCGGCGTTAAATCTTGCGGCGGATGACACTTCGTTTATCCGCCCTTCAAATCGGATCGTTTTTATAGCAGCGCCAGGCTACCCACAATAACTCCGCTTAGCATCACCAGCCCGCCGGTAAGCCACAACGCTTTAGCCGGGAACGCCTTATGCAGCATGATAAGCGAAGGAAGGCTGACGGCTGGCAGCGTGATGAGCAGCGCCAGCGCGGGCGCCGTGCCCATTCCCGCCAGCATCATGGTCTGAATAATCGGAATCTCGGCTGCGGTTGGGATCACAAACAGGCAGCCGGCAATCGCCATCGCTATCACCCAGAACAGCGTGTTATCAACCGCGCCGTCCGCATGCGGGAACAGCCAGACGCGGGCCGCGCCCAGCGCCAGAACCGCGATGATGTAAACCGGGATGGTGCTCCAGAAAAGGCTCCACAGCGCCTTCAGCCAGCGTTGCAGGAAGCTGCCCTGAATCTGCGGCTCTGCGGCGGGCTGCGGGATATCCACGGCCTGCGGCTGGTCTTTGACCCAGCGCTGCACAAGCGTAGCCACGCCCAGCACCGTAACGATACCTGCGACCAGTCGAATCAGCGCAAAATGCCAGCCCAGCACGAAGCCCATAAACACCAGCGTGGCGGGATTAAGCAGCGGATTGCCCAGCCAGAACGCCAGCGCGCCGCCCATCGAAACGGACTGACGACGCATACCTGCGGCAACCGGCGCCGCGCAGCAGGTGCACATCATGCCCGGCAGTGAAAAAAGCGTGCCGAACAGCGTGCCGCTTAGGCGCGGCTGACCCAGCGTGCGCATCAGCCAGTCACGCGGGATGAGTACCTGAATCAGCGATCCCAGGATCACCCCCAGCACCGCCGCTTTCCAGACGGCCATGAAATAGACCAGCGCGTAATCCCAGGCAGCCTGGAACGGGTTCACTTCCTGTTGAGCAATAATGGATTTGCCGATGCTGTGCGTTTCGGCGGCGGTAAACGCTTTGCCGTAATACGGCTGCCATTTAACGATCCACAGCCCGACAATCACCACCGCAAAAAAGAGAACGGGTTTCCACCAGGCGAACGGGGTTTGGCCCGCCCGGCGCGAAGTTTGTGTATGCATGAAGAGTTACCCTGCGAGTAATAAGCGTGATGGACAGATTGATGGCCGCCAATACTACGCTTCTCGCCGGGCTATTGGAAAGTTGGGGCTAGTAAACCGCCGTTTGTGCGGCGATTTCCCTTAGCTCGCGGGAATCCAGGATCGCCACGTCGTTAGGGCTGGGAGAAAATGCTTCATGCAGCATGGCTCGGGCCACGTCGCGGGCTTCGATAGACTTCCATTTCCCCGGCATAATTTTAAACAGGGGCGCAAACAGCGATTCGTTAAAACGCTGCGATTCGCGGTGCCCAAGCAGCATCGACGGGCGCGCGATGGTCAACCGAGGCCAGTTCTGCTCTATCAGCGCCTCTTCCATTTCCCCTTTGACGCGATTGTAGAAGAACGGCGATTTGCTGTTGGCCCCGATAGCGCTGACCACAAGCATATGTTTGGCGCCCAGCCGCTGGCCCGTGATGGCCGTGTCCACCACCAGCGTGTAGTCCGCCAGCACGAAGGCTTCTTTGCTGCCCGCCTCGCGCATCGTCGTGCCAAGGCAGCAGAATACGATATCGACCGGCTCGGTGATCTGGGCGAGAGCATCGCTGAGCTGCGGGTCATGAGGATTGAACATTTTGCGCATGGCGGGCAGCGGACGACGCGTTGCCGCCACGATGTTGGTCACGCGCGGCTCGTCGTTCAGCATGCGGAGTAAGTGCCCGCCAACGAGGCCCGTCGCCCCTGTTATCAGTACCCGGCTCATAAATTGCTCCTTATCAGATGATTCTAAGTCTAGTCCTTTCGCTTGCAATGTCAGCCTCGTGGACCAGGCTTAATAACTGGAACCATAAAAAACGGAGGCACCATGAGCAAGAAGATTGCGGTCCTGATCACCGACGAATTTGAGGATTCTGAATTTACATCACCGGCGGAGGCGTACCGTAAAGCGGGCCATGAGGTGATTACCATCGAGAAGCAGGCCGGGAAAACCGTGACCGGCAAGCAGGGCGAGGCAAAAGTCACCATTGATAAAGCCATTGATGACGTCAGCCCAGACGAATTCGATGCCCTGCTTCTGCCCGGCGGGCACTCACCGGACAGCCTGCGCGGCGACGATCGCTTCGTGGATTTCACGCGTGAATTCGTTAACAGCGGCAAGCCCGTATTCGCCATTTGCCACGGCCCGCAGCTGTTAATCAGCGCAGATGTGATTCGCGGGCGCAAGCTAACCGCCGTGAAGCCTATCGTGATTGACGTGAAGAACGCGGGCGCTGACTTCTACGATAAAGAAGTGGTGGTCGATAAAGACCAGCTGGTTACCAGCCGCACCCCGGACGATCTTCCGGCGTTTAACCGTGAGGCGCTTCGTCTGCTGGGGCGCTAGGCTCCCGCAGCCAGTGTAGTTTTTTGCCAAAGCCGAGGGTGTTGTCGGTCATTTTTAGCTCGTCGAGCTGAATTTCCCAGGCGGGTGCCGACATCACTCTCGCGACCGGAAAGCGTTTGCAGTAAAGCTGGCGAACGTTTTGCGCCTCGCTGTCTTCCAGCATCCGGATTGTGCCACGAAACTGAACGCCGCGTATCAGCGCGACGGTTTTGGGCTGGCCGTTCACCGTCCCTGCCGCAAACGATCCTGTGCCGATTAACTGCCCGTGGCGGGAATGCGCCTCGGTAAGCAGATAGAAGGCTACGCGCTTAGCGTCGTAGTAATAAAAGGCGTTAGAGCACCATAAATCTTCGTTACCGCCAACGCAGTAGGTTAATACGTGCTGTTTGTTCAGCCAGCGGCTGATGGCATCAAGTGTTTCCATGGGCAACCTGAACGGTGATATTCTGCAAATAATTTCAATTATGCGCCTGCCCTATGTCACCCTGGTATCTCTATTTAATCCGCACCCTCGATAACCGTTTATACACCGGCATCACGACGGATGTAGCACGCCGCTTTGGCCAGCATCAGGCTGGAAAAGGGGCAAAAGCGCTGCGCGGCAAGGGCGAGTTAACGCTGGCCTTTAGCCATCAGGTGGGCGATCGTTCGGCCGCACTACGCGTTGAATACCGCATTAAACGGCTGACGAAAGCGCAAAAAGAACGGTTGGTAAGCGGCGGTATGCCTTTTGAAGACCTGCTGGCAGATCTTCAAAAGACCTGAGATCAAAATTGGCGGTTAAAATGATCGTGGTATTCCACAAGGCCGGTGACGCCGTTTAGCGCATCGTCCGCGAGGGGATGAATTTGGAAAGCGGCTTCGGTGTCCGGCCACGCGCAGCGCAGGCCGTGCTGGGCGCCTGGTACAAAGCCAAAACGGCGATAGAGTTCAGGATCGCCAAGGGTGACCACGGCGGCATAGCCGAACTCGTTGAGCGAGTCTAACCCTTCGTAAACCAGCTGTTTCGCAATGCCCTGGCCGCGGTACGCTTCGTCTACCGCCAGCGGAGCAAGCCCTACCCACTGTAGCTCTTCACCTTCGACCGCAACCGGGCTAAAGGCAACATAGCCAACAACCTGGCCTTCATCGTCCGTCGCTACCACGCCCAGCGTTAACAGGCCGTCTTCTCGCAAATCTTTTACCAGATCCGCCTCACCGTTGCCGTTAAAGGCGCGGCGCAGCAGGGCATCGATACCGGGGGCATCAATGGGGATTTCTACACGAATTAACATGGCTCACCTACCGAGTTACTTTCTGGTGCAGGTTTGTGCTGCATACCTGCTTCGACGAAATTAGCCAGCTGCATCAGCCCAACGCGTAAAGGTTTAGGCATCGCGTCCAGCTCAATGGCATCCATCAGGTTTTTTACGTACAAACCGAGTTCAGTATCGCCTTCAATGACGAGGCGACGCTGGAAGAATAGCGTGTCCGGGTCCTGTTTGCGCGCGGCAATCATCAGCAGGTCATTGGCCTCGGCACTGAAGCTGACGTCCGCCGGAGCATCTTCGCACACCACCAGCTTATTATCCTGCACCGATGTAAACCATTTGAGGCCCAGATCGCGCACTTCAATACTCAGCCAGCGGTCTTCCAGGAATTCAAGTTCGCCGTCTTCAAGCGCCTGGCGGAACTGCCAGCCCAGAACCTGTTGCAGCACCTGGCGCTTCAGAGCAAAGGGCGTCAGTTTGACTGGGGTCCGCAACAAAGATGGGCCAATCTGTACCAGGCGAGAACGCAGTTTATCCAACACGAGCTTTACTCCTTGAGAAAAATTTCCGTTATTTTGCCATACCCGGCAAACGCGATAGCGGGGCAAATCAACAATTACGAAGGTTTCACCTTCGCCATATAGATGCGATCAATACGCCATTAGCTGGCTCAAATCAAAATTTGTCGCTGGCAGGTTAATTAAAATCCCAGCTCGTTAACAATTTGCCGGCTTTACCCGGCTGCACGGGACAGCGGTCACGGTCCCCGATGATTCAGGATAAATTATGGAGTTGCTTTGCCCTGCCGGAAACTTACCGGCGCTGAAAGCGGCCATCGATAATGGTGCCGACGCGGTCTATATCGGTCTGAAAGATGACACCAACGCGCGCCATTTTGCTGGCCTGAATTTCACGGAAAAGAAACTGCAGGAAGCGGTGAGCTACGTGCACCAGCGTGGCCGTAAGCTGCATATCGCTATTAACACCTTCGCGCACCCGGATGGCTACGTGCGCTGGCAACGCGCCGTAGACATGGCAGCCCAGCTTGGCGCAGACGCCCTGATTCTTGCGGACCTCGCCATGCTTGAGTATGCCGCAGAGCGTTATCCGCATATTGAGCGCCATGTCTCAGTCCAGGCGTCGGCAACTAACGAAGAGGCCGTCCGCTTTTATCACCGCAACTTTGACGTGGCCCGCGTCGTGCTGCCGCGCGTCCTGTCTATTCATCAGGTCAAACAGCTTGCCCGCGTGACGCCGGTTCCGCTGGAAGTCTTCGCCTTCGGCAGCCTGTGCATTATGGCCGAAGGGCGCTGCTATCTCTCTTCCTACCTGACGGGCGAGTCGCCAAATACCGTGGGTGCCTGCTCCCCGGCGCGTTTTGTACGCTGGCAGCAAACGCCGCAGGGGCTGGAATCGCGCCTTAACGACGTGCTGATCGACAGGTATCAGGATGGTGAAAACGCGGGCTATCCGACGCTGTGCAAGGGCCGCTATCTGGTCGATGACCAGAAGTATCACGCGTTGGAAGAACCGACCAGTTTGAACACCCTTGAGCTGCTGCCGGAGCTGTATGCCGCAAACATCGCGTCGGTGAAAATTGAAGGCCGCCAGCGTAGCCCGGCGTACGTCAGCCAGGTGGCGAAAGTCTGGCGTCAGGCCATCGACCGCTGCATGGCCGACCCGGAAAACTACCTCGCTCAACCCGCCTGGATGGACGCCCTCGGCGCGATGGCAGAAGGCACGCAAACGACCCTCGGCGCATACCACCGCAAATGGCAGTAGGAAATCAGATGAAATATTCATTAGGGCCGGTGCTGTACTACTGGCCAAAAGAGACGCTGGAAAGCTTCTACGAAGCGGCGGCGAAAAGCAGCGCCGACGTGATTTATCTCGGCGAGGCGGTGTGCAGCAAACGCCGGGCGACCAAAGTTAGCGACTGGCTGGAGATGGCGAAAACGCTGGCGGGCCAGGGCAAACAGGTCGTGCTTTCAACGCTTGCGCTGGTGCAGGCCCCTTCCGAGCTTAACGAGCTTAAGCGCTACGTTGAGAACGGCGATTTTCTCATCGAAGCGAACGACATTGGCGCGGTAAACATGGCGGCTGAGCGCAGGCTGCCGTTTGTTGCGGGACACGCGCTCAACTGCTATAACGCCGTCACGCTGCGTCTGCTGCTTAAGCAAGGGATGATACGCTGGTGCATGCCGGTTGAGCTTTCCCGCGACTGGCTGGCGAACCTGTTAAACCAGTGCGACGAGCTGGGCATCCGCAATAAGTTTGAAGTGGAGGTGCTGAGCTACGGCCACCTGCCGCTGGCCTATTCTGCCCGCTGCTTTACCGCGCGTTCTGAAGACCGTCCAAAAGACGAATGTGAAACCTGCTGCATCAAGTATCCAACCGGGCGCAATATGCTTTCGCAGGAAAATCAGCAGGTTTTCGTGCTTAACGGCATCCAGACGATGAGCGGCTACGTCTATAACCTCGGCAACGAGCTGACGTCGATGCAGGGGCTGGTGGACATGGTACGCCTGTCGCCGATGGGCATGGAAACCCTGCGCGTGCTGGAAACGTTCCGGGCAAATGAACAGGGTTCAGCGCCTCTACAGCTCACTTCGCAAAGCGACTGCAACGGCTACTGGCGTCGCGTCGCGGGCCTGGAGCTGATTAACCACGCCTGATAAAAAGCTCACTTTGTTACTTAATTGTTGATGGTTTTGCGCAATACTGAGGCTAACTATCAGCAAACGAAGTTACCCACTTCGTCTAACAAAGTGAGCCGTTATGTCTGACATTACCCAAGTGCCTTTCTCGCTGCTGGACCTGTCCCCGATCCCACAGGGTTCACAGGCTGCAGACGCGTTTCACCGTTCGCTCGATCTCGCCCGCCTGGCCGAAAAGCGCGGCTATCACCGCTACTGGCTGGCGGAACACCATAATATGACCGGCATCGCCAGCGCGGCGACATCGGTGCTGATTGGCTATCTGGCGGCCAATACCAAAACGCTGCGCCTTGGCTCCGGCGGCGTGATGCTGCCGAACCATTCCACGCTGGTGATCGCCGAGCAGTTCGGCACGCTGGACGCGCTTTATCCTGGGCGTATCGATCTGGGCCTGGGCCGCGCGCCGGGCAGCGACCAGCGCACCATGATGGCGCTGCGCCGCCACATGAGCGGCGATATCGACAACTTTCCGCGTGATGTGAACGAGCTGGTGTCGTGGTTTGATGCCACCGACCCAAACCCTGCCGTGCGCCCGGTGCCGGGCTACAACAGCAAGGTGCCGGTCTGGCTGCTGGGTTCCAGCCTTTACAGCGCACAGCTGGCGGCACAGATGGGCCTGCCGTTTGCCTTCGCCTCGCACTTCGCGCCGGATATGCTTTTCCAGGCGTTGCAGCTTTATCGTTCCCAGTTCAAACCTTCCGCGCGTCTGGAAAAACCTTACGCCATGGTGTGCATTAATATCATCGCCGCTGACAGCAATCGCGATGCGGAATTCCTGTTTACCTCCGCACAGCAGGCGTTCGTTAAGCTGCGCCGTGGGGAAGCGGGCCAGCTGCCGCCGCCGATTGAAAGTATGGATAACTTCTGGAGCCCGGCCGAAAAATACGGCGTGCAGCAGGCGCTGAGCATGTCTTTGGTGGGAGATAAAGCGAAGGTGCGTCACGGGCTGATTTCACTGCTGCGCGAAACGCAGGCGGATGAAATCATGGTTAATGGACAGATTTTTGACGACCAGGCGCGGCTGCATTCTTTCGACCTGGCGATGGAGGTCCACGAGAGCCTGGCGGGTTAATATTTTCGCCCCCGAAAAGGGGGCGAATCATTAATGGTAAACCGGCAGCAGGTTAAAGCTCGAAAGAAGATGAATCACCGCGTTACCCACCCCGAAGAGCAGAATCAGCACGATCATTTTATCCCCACCCCAGACGCGATATGTCGGGCTGCCAAACTTGCGGCGTGAGGCTCTGGCCAACAGCGCGGGAACGATGGCAGCCCAAATAGTCGCGGCAAGCCCAGCATAGCCAATCGCGTAGATAAAACCGTCGGGCCAAATCACGCCGCCCAGGATTGGCGGAATGAAGGTCACCAGCGCGGTTTTCAAACGGCCTACCGGGCTGTCGTCAAACTTGAACAGGTCGGCCAGGTAATCGAACAGTCCAAGCGTAACGCCGAGGAACGAGCTGGCAACCGCGAAGTTTGAGAAGATAATCAGCAGCATATCCAGCGCGCGGCTGTTCAGCACGCCGCTTAACGCCTGCACCAGCACGTCGATATTGCCGCCCTTCTCCGCGATGGCAATGAAATCGCCACGCGGGATATTGCCCATGCTGCCAACCAGCCAGATGGCATACAGCACCAGCGCCATCACGGTGCCCCAAATCAGGCAGCGTTTAATGGTTTGTGGGTCCTTGCCATAGTATTTCATCAGGCTCGGCACGTTGCCGTGGTAGCCAAATGATGCCAGGCAGAACGGCAGCGTCATAAACAGATACGGCAGATAGCTCGGGTTGACCGCCTGCGTGTCGAGCAGGGTTTTCGGCTCGACGTGCCACATCAGGCCGCCAAACGTCATAAAGAAGGTGAGGATTTTTGCACCCAGCACAATCGTGGTCATGCGGCTTACCGCCTGCGTGCTGAGCCAGACAATAAATGCCACCACCAGTGCGAAGATCAGGCCCGCGAACCGCGCCGGGAACGCAATCGACATCTCTTTAAGCGTGTGGTGGATAACCGAGCCGCTCGCCGAAATATAGGCATAGGTGAGGATATAAAGCACGAAGGCGATGGAAAGCCCGTTGACCAGATTCCAGCCTTTGCCGAGCAGGTCTTTGGTGACCGTGTCAAAACTTGAGCCAACGCGGTAGTTAAGGTTCGCCTCCAGGATCATCAGCCCGGAATGCAGCATACAAAACCAGGTGAAGACCAGCGCGGCTAGCGACCAGAAGAACCAACTGCCCGCCATCACGACCGGGAGCGAAAACATGCCAGCGCCAATAATTGTGCCACCAATTATCATCACGCCGCCGAGAATAGAGGGCGAGGCTTTGGTGGTCGATAAGGTTGCCATACAAATTCCTGAATACGAGAACGGCTGTCGAGGTGACAGGTTTACTGCGGAGTATTGTACCAGTACATGAGTACGCTTTGGATAAAAAAAATCCCAGTATTCATCACTGGGATTTTTATGACTGCCTGTTAAACATCAACAGGCATAAACTTCGGTCAATTAAGCTTCGGTTGAACGACGACGAGCAGGTGCTGCGCCATCATCACGACGTGGGCCACGGGCGCCTTCACGACGTTCGCCGCTGAAGCTACGACCGCCAGCCGGTGCCGCGCCGTCACGACGTGGACCACGACCGCCTTCACGACGCTCGCCGCCGCCGAAACCACGACCCGCACCGCCGCCACGGCGTTCGCCACCACGGTCAGTACGTGGCTGCGCGTCACCCATCAGCTGCATATTCATCGGCTTGTTCAGAATACGAGTGCGGGTAAAGTGCTGCAGGATTTCGCCCGGCATGCCTTTTGGCAGTTCGATAGTTGAGTGAGTACCAAACAGCTTGATGTTACCGATGTAACGGCTGCTGATGTCGCCTTCGTTAGCGATAGCGCCAACGATGTGACGAACTTCAACGCCGTCATCACGGCCCACTTCAATGCGGTACAGTTCCATATCGCCAACGTCACGACGTTCGCGACGCGGGGCGTCACCTTCACGTTGTGGACGGTCACCGCGTGGTGCACGGTCGCCGCGTGGAGCACGATCGGAACGTTCGAAACGCTCATCGCGCTCTTTGAACTCACGACGTGGACGCATTGGTGCATCTGGTGGCAGGATCAGAGGACGTTCGCCCTGTGCCATTTTCAGCAGCGCAGCAGCCAGCGTTTCCATATCCAGGGCTTCTTCTGCTTCAGCAGAAGGCTGGATTTTCGCCAGCAGGCCACGGTACAGATCCAGATCGCTGCTTTCCAGCTGCTGCTGAACTTTAGCCGCGAATTTAGCCAGGCGACGCTCGCTCAGCAGTTCACGGTTTGGCAGTTCAACTTCTGGAATAGTCAGCTTCATGGTGCGTTCGATGTTGCGCAGCAGACGACGCTCGCGGTTCTCAACGAACAGCAGCGCACGGCCAGCACGACCCGCACGACCGGTACGGCCGATACGGTGAACGTAAGATTCGGAATCCATCGGGATGTCGTAGTTAACAACCAGGCTGATACGCTCAACGTCCAGGCCACGGGCCGCAACGTCGGTTGCAATCAGGATGTCCAGACGACCATCTTTCAGACGCTCCAGAGTCTGCTCACGCAGCGCCTGGTTCATGTCGCCGTTCAGAGCCGCGCTGCTGTAGCCGCTTTGCTCCAGCGCTTCAGCCACTTCCAGGGTCGCGTTTTTGGTACGAACGAAGATGATCGCCGCATCAAAATCTTCTGCTTCCAGGAAACGCACCAGCGCTTCGTTTTTACGCATGCCGTGGACGGTCCAGTAGCTCTGGCTGATGTCCGGGCGGGTCGTCACGCTTGACTGAATGCGCACTTCCTGAGGATCTTTCATGAAGCGACGAGTAATACGACGAATCGCTTCTGGCATGGTCGCGGAGAACAGCGCGGTCTGATGTTCAGCCGGGATCTGCGCCATGATGGTTTCAACGTCTTCGATGAAGCCCATACGCAGCATTTCATCGGCTTCGTCCAGTACCAGACCTTTCAGGTTGGACAGGTTCAGCGTGCCGCGTTTTAAGTGGTCAAGCAGGCGACCAGGGGTACCCACAACAATTTGTGGACCCTGACGCAGGGCGCGCAGCTGCACGTCATAACGCTGGCCACCATAAAGGGCAACAACGTTTACACCGTGCATATGTTTAGAGAAATCCGTCATGGCTTCAGCTACCTGAACCGCCAGTTCGCGGGTCGGTGCCAGCACCAGAATTTGTGGTGCTTTCAGCTCTGGATCAAGATTGTGCAGCAGCGGTAAAGAGAAGGCTGCAGTTTTGCCGCTACCTGTCTGAGCCATACCCAGTACATCGCGGCCAGCCAGCAGTTGTGGGATACACTCTGCCTGGATTGGAGAAGGTTTTTCGTAACCCAGATCGTTCAGGGCTTTAAGGATGGAGGCATTCAGCCCCAGATCGGAAAAAGTAGTTTCGATAGTAGTAGTCTCGATGATATCAGTCATGTAGTACATGTGCCTCGTTGATGGCGGCCAGTCTACGTAACTCATCGTGAAATTGACCTGCAATTTTCATTGAAAAGTGTGAACCGGCTCAAATTTGGTTGATAAACGAACAAAAACGCCCTCACCCGTTAAGGTGATGACTTTAATAAAAAAGTGTATGGGCTGATCGTTGTTCGTCAGCTATTGCTGGTCCGATTCTGCCAGGTCGTCTTGCTCCTGGCCCAAGAGCGCTAATTCCAACAATGCATAACGATGCTCAACGTAGTTGTGTACGTTGTTAGCGACCGCTAACTTGAACAGTGCCGTGGCGCTGTCCTTTTCCCCCAGACTTAGGTAGAACTTACCTAAATAGAAGTTGGTTTCACTGAGATGCTCAGCGAGCGAGGTGTTATCCGTTGCGTCCGCCTCGAGGCGTTCCATTAACGTTTTCTCGTTAATGTTCCCCAGGTAGAACTCGACAATGTTCCATCCCCATTGCTCTTTATCCGATTTATCGAGGCGCTGTTGTAACGCCACTTTGGCCTGTTTGGCGTCGATATTGCTTTCGGCAATATAGAGCCACAGACTGCGGAACGGATCATTGGGATCGTCTTGATAAAACGCTAGCAGATCATCTTGCGCTAAACGATAACGACCACCGTAGTAGAGGGCGATACCGCGATTTAAATGCGCATAGTTGTAAGTTGGATCAAGCTCAAGTACAGAATCAAACGCTTCATAGGCAGCATCAAAATTGCCTGCCTGCGTTAAATATATACCTAAGTAATTGAATACTTCAGGCATATCGGGGCGGATTGCCAGCGCTTGTGAAAAATCATTTCGCGCTAGAGCCCGCAAGCCGAGGCTATCATACAACACTCCGCGCTCATATAAAAGCTGTGCGCGTTCATCATCGGTCAAAGCCCGACTGGCAAGTATCTGCTCCATGCGTGCAAGAATCACTTCCTGCTGCAAAGTCGGTTGCAGTGGTACCGCCAGGACTTCGTTCTTACGCCAGGCAGAGTTGCTGCATCCTGCCAGCGCGAGAGCTGTCGCAACGAAACACCAGCGCAAAAAAGGCTTCATTTCCCACTCCCGAAGACAACAATTGAATGAACATCCTGTCCGCCGGCTGCTAAAACGGAGCATCCTGCTCCGTAATAAACAGCTCTCCATGTCACCATGGAGAGCTTAATAGGTATAGCTTACTCAGCTTCTGGCGCAGCTGGCGCTGCCGCACCTTCAGCCGGAGACTGTTCGGTTGCTTCTTTGATGCTCAGACGAACACGGCCCTGACGGTCAACTTCCAGTACCTTGACCGGCACTTCCTGACCCATCTGCAGGTAGTCAGTCACTTTCTCTACACGCTTATCAGCGATTTGAGAAATGTGTACCAGACCTTCTTTACCGCCACCGATCGCCACGAACGCACCGAAATCAACGATACGAGTAACTTTACCGTTGTAGATACGGCCTACTTCGATTTCAGCAGTGATCTCTTCGATACGGCGGATCGCGTGTTTCGCTTTGTCACCATCGGTCGCAGCGATTTTAACGGTACCGTCATCTTCGATTTCGATGGTAGTGCCGGTTTCTTCAGTCAGCGCACGAATCACAGAACCACCCTTACCGATCACATCTTTGATCTTGTCTGGGTTGATTTTGATGGTGTGAATACGTGGAGCAAATTCAGAGATGTCGCCACGCGGAGCGTTGATAGCCTGTTCCATCACGCCAAGGATATGCAGACGCGCACCTTTAGCCTGGTTCAGAGCCACCTGCATGATTTCGCGGGTGATACCTTCGATTTTGATATCCATCTGCAGTGCAGAGATACCTTCACGGCTACCGGCAACTTTAAAGTCCATATCGCCCAGGTGATCTTCGTCACCCAGAATGTCAGACAGAACAACAAAGTTGTCGCCTTCTTTCACGAGGCCCATCGCAATACCGGCTACTGCGGCTTTGATTGGCACGCCTGCGTCCATCAGTGCCAGAGAAGCACCACAAACGGAAGCCATGGAAGAAGAACCGTTGGATTCAGTGATTTCAGACACAACACGCACGGTGTACGGGAAGCGGTCTGCTTCTGGCATAACTGCCAGCACGCCACGCTTAGCCAGACGACCGTGACCAATCTCACGTCGCTTCGGTGAACCGACCATGCCGGTTTCGCCTACGGAGTACGGAGGGAAGTTGTAGTGGAACAGGAAATTGTCGGTACGTTCGCCCATCAACTCATCCAGGTTCTGCGCATCACGAGCGGTGCCCAGAGTTGCTGTAACCAGCGCCTGAGTCTCACCACGGGTGAACAGAGCAGAGCCGTGAGTACGTGGCAGAACGCCAGTACGCACGTCCAGACCACGGATCATGTCTTTTTCACGGCCATCGATACGCAGTTCACCAGCCAGGATGCGGCTACGAACAACGTTTTTCTCGATAGCGTGCAGGATGTCGCTCAGCTCGGCGTCGTCCAGAGATTCGTCTTCCGCCAGCAGAGCCGCGATAACGTCAGATTTGATAACGTCGATTTGCGCGTAACGCTCTTGCTTGTCGGTGATGCGGTAAGCATCGCTCAGACGGGATTCAGCAAGCGCTGCAACGCGGGCATTCAGCTCAGCGTTAACGGCTTCTGGTTTCCAGTCCCAACGTGGTTTGCCAGCTTCAGCAACCAGGGAGTTGATGTTTTCGATAACAACCTGCTGCTGATCGTGACCGAACACAACCGCGCCCAGCATCTGATCTTCGCTCAGCAGTTCTGCTTCGGATTCAACCATCAATACAGCACCAGCGGTACCAGCAACAACCAGGTCCAGCTTGCTCTCTTTGAGCTCATCTGCGGTTGGGTTCAGCACGTACTGATCGTTGATGTAGCCCACGCGAGCAGCACCAATTGGGCCGTTGAATGGAATACCAGACAGGCTCAGAGCGGCAGATGCACCGATCATTGCCACGATGTCAGGGTGAACCTGTGGGTTTACGGAAACGACGGTTGCAATAACCTGAACTTCGTTAACGAAGCCTTCTGGGAACAGCGGACGAACCGGGCGGTCAATCAGACGCGCAATCAGGGTTTCGCCTTCGCTTGGGCGGCCTTCACGACGGAAGAAGCTGCCTGGGATACGGCCAGCAGCGTAGGTACGCTCCTGGTAGTTAACGGTCAGTGGGAAGAAGTCCTGACCGGCTTTAGCTTTTTTCTGACCAACTACGGTCACGAATACTGCGGTGTCGTCCATGCTTACCATTACTGCTGCGGTAGCCTGGCGTGCCATCATACCGGTCTCTATTGTGACCGTATGCTGACCGTACTGAAATTTACGAACGATCGGATTAAGCAAGATAATATCCTTAAGATTCTTAGGCTTCCGGTGACTTCACGCGGTGCCGTTATGACCCGACCTTTATCGCATCCTCGCGACTAATGACAACCCTAACCCGCCCCTGCGGATAAAGCCTCTCATTAGCCGCGCGAACCTCTGCAACAAAGATCACACACAGCAACAATACATTAGTTTCATTAGAATTGCTGCCGTCAGGTTGAAAAAAGGGGCCCTATCAGGCCCCTTTTTCTGAAACTCGCAAGACTTAGCGACGCAGACCCAGACGCTCGATCAGGCTGGTGTAACGTGCAACATCTTTACGCTTCAGGTAGTCGAGCAGTTTACGACGCTGAGAAACCATACGCAGCAGACCACGACGGCTGTGGTGATCTTTTTTGTGCTCTGCAAAGTGACCCTGCAGGTGGTTAATCTGTGCAGTCAGCAGTGCAACCTGAACTTCGGTAGAACCGCTGTCGTTAGTACCACGACCAAACTCAGAAACGATTTTAGCTTTAGCTTCAACGCTTAGAGACATTTTCAACTCCAACATTTTTAGATAAAAAGACAGGGTGCCGATCTCTAATTCAGCAACCCCCAGTGCACACCCGATACCTTGTAAGACAAGGTTCGAATGCTAAGCCGCGCTATTTTACCTGTAGCAACCTGTTATCGCAAGGTAACTACAGAAGTCAGGCGGGATACTCTACGACCAGACGACGAGGCGCAACGCGTCCGTCATCATCGATTTCTGCCATGCCAATGAATTTAGCTTCTTCACCTTCGGTGACGCGTACCAACCCTTCAGCTGGTGCGCCCGCAACCTGAACCGGCTGACCATTTTTGAAATAGCCCGCCACCGCAGGTAGTAAATTCACTACCGGGAAGTCCGATGCCGGACTGTCCATTGGCATTAATAAAGGATCTAACAGAACGCCAGGCTCAATGCCCTGCTGCTGCGCCTGCTCAAGCAGTTCGTTCAAATGCTCAAGCGTTACCATACGTTCAACGGGATACTTACTCACGGCCAGACGACGCAGGAAAGTCACGTGCGCGCCGCAGCCCAGTTTTTCACCCAGATCGTCCGTAATGGTACGAATATAAGTGCCTTTTGAGCAGTGGATCTCAAGCTCAAGTTCATCGCCTTCATGACGAATAAACAGCAGTTCATAAACGGTGATTGGACGCGCTTCGCGTTCAACTTCAATGCCTGCACGCGCATATTCGTATAGCGGTTTTCCCTGATGCTTAAGCGCCGAATACATCGATGGCACCTGCATGGTTTCACCGCGGAAGCTTTCAAGCGCAGCCGCAAGCTCCTGCTCGCTAAAGGTAACCGGACGTTCCTGCACGACGGAACCATCGGCGTCTGAGGTATCGGTACGCTGTCCCAGACGGGCAATCACGCGGTAACGCTTGTCGGAATCCAGCAAATATCGCGAAAACTTTGTCGCTTCACCCAGGCAGATCGGCAGCATACCGGTAGCCAGCGGATCCAGCGCGCCGGTGTGGCCGGCACGGTTGGCGTTATAGATTCGCTTAACCTTTTGCAGCGCGTCGTTGGAAGACAGGCCCTGCGGCTTATCTAACAACAACACGCCATGGATATCACGACCACGACGACGAGGACGACTCATCAATCCTCCTTGCTGTCATCCGAATCGTTTACGCGGCGCTCGTCATCGTTGCGGATGACGTTAGAAACCAGGTTAGACATACGCATCCCTTCAACCAGTGAGTTGTCGTAGAAGAAGGTCAGTTCAGGCACGATACGCAGACGCATCGCTTTGCCCAGCAGGCTGCGGATATAACCGGAGGCGTCCTGTAATACTTTGATGCCTTCTTTCACTGCGGCTTCGTCTTTGTCGTTAAGGAAGGTAACAAAGACTTTGGCATAAGCCAGATCGCGCGACACTTCCACACCGGAGACGGTGGTCATCATGCCCAGACGCGGGTCTTTAATTTCGCGCTGCAGGATGATTGCGATTTCTTTCTGCAATTCCTGAGAGACGCGCTGAGGACGACCGAATTCTTTCGCCATATTAAATTCTCCATACAAATCGGGGGGCGCGTGGCCCCCCTTAAGATATGACCGATAACTCGGCTTCTATCAGGCGATCGTACGCTGGATTTCGATGATTTCGAAGACTTCGATAACATCGCCAACACGCACGTCGTTGTAGTTCTTAACGCCGATACCACATTCCATGCCGTTACGGACTTCGTTGGCATCATCTTTGAAGCGGCGCAGGGATTCCAGCTCGCCTTCATAGATAACAACGTTGTCGCGCAGTACGCGGATTGGGTTGTGACGTTTGACCACGCCCTCGGTAACCATACAACCTGCGATGGCACCAAACTTCGGTGATTTGAACACATCGCGAACTTCGGCCAGGCCGAGGATCTGTTGTTTCAATTCTGGAGAGAGCATGCCGCTCATCGCCGCTTTCACTTCGTCGATCAGATGGTAGATGACGGAGTAGTAACGCAGATCCAGGCTTTCCGCTTCGATGACGCGACGAGCAGATGCATCAGCACGAACGTTGAAGCCAACGAGGATTGCGTTGGAAGCTGCAGCAAGCGTTGCGTCAGTTTCAGTGATACCGCCCACGCCGGAACCGATGATTTTAACTTTAACTTCATCAGTAGACAGCTTCAGCAGGGAATCGCTGATCGCTTCCACAGAACCCTGAACGTCTGCTTTGAGCACAACGTTCACTTCGGACACTTCGCCTTCGGTCATGTTGGCGAACATGTTTTCCAGTTTGGATTTCTGCTGGCGAGCCAGTTTCACTTCACGGAATTTGCCCTGACGATAGAGAGCAACTTCACGCGCTTTTTTCTCGTCACGAACAACGGTCACTTCATCACCCGCAGCTGGAACACCGGACAGGCCGAGGATCTCAACAGGGATAGAAGGACCTGCTTCAGTCACTTCGCGGCCCAGTTCGTCACGCATTGCACGAACACGGCCATATTCGAAGCCACACAGCACGATGTCGCCTTTGTTCAGGGAGCCTTCGCGAACCAGAACGGTTGCAACCGGACCACGACCTTTATCTAGGAAGGATTCGATAACAACGCCGCTTGCCATACCTTCACGCATCGCTTTCAGTTCGAGAACTTCAGCCTGCAGAAGGATAGCATCCAGCAGATCGTCGATGCCTGTACCCGCTTTCGCAGATACGTGTACGAACTGGCTTTCACCGCCCCACTCTTCCGGCATGATGCCGTACTGAGACAGCTCTTGCTTAACGCGGTCTGGATCGGCTTCTGGCTTATCGATTTTGTTTACTGCAACAACTACCGGCACCTGCGCCGCTTTCGCGTGCTGGATTGCTTCAATAGTTTGCGGCATCACGCCATCGTCAGCTGCAACAACCAGTACAACGATGTCCGTTGCCTGAGCACCACGAGCACGCATTGAAGTAAAGGCTGCGTGGCCCGGGGTATCCAGGAAGGTGATCATGCCGTTGTCAGTTTCTACGTGGTATGCACCGATATGCTGGGTAATACCACCCGCTTCGCCGGACGCAACTTTAGTAGAACGAATGTAGTCAAGCAGAGAGGTTTTACCGTGGTCAACGTGACCCATGATGGTCACAACCGGCGCGCGGGCTTCTGCCACTGCATCGGTGTCACGGTCGCTCATCAGCGCTTCTTCCAGCTCGTTTTCACGACGCAGGATAACTTTGTGGCCCATCTCTTCAGCAACCAGTTGAGCGGTTTCCTGATCGATGACCTGGTTAATGGTTGCCATAGCGCCCAGCTTCATCATCGCTTTGATGACCTGAGAGCCTTTAACAGCCATTTTGTTAGCCAGTTCAGCAACAGTGACGGTTTCGCCGATCACGACGTCACGGTTAACCGCCTGCGCAGGCTTGTTAAAGCCCTGTTGCAGGGAGCTAGGCTTACGTTTGCCTTTGCCACCGCGAACTGCTGCACGCGCTTCTTCACGGTCAGCTTTAGATTCGCCGTGCTTGCCGCCTTTCTTCTGGCGTGGTGCTTTAGTTGCAGTAGTACGAGCACGAGTACGCCCAGCTTCTACCTGGCGATCGTTTTCGTCTTCTGCCTGGCGGGCATGCTGAGAAGTGGTTACATGGTAATCAGTTTTGTCGTCTTCCACTTTCTCTTCTTCCGTCCAGACGCCTGCGTTAGCTTCAGCCATTTTACGGGCTTCTTCAGCTACACGACGTGCGTCTTCTTCGAGTTTGCGACGGGCTTCTTCTTCCGCTTTACGCTTAAGCTCGGCAGCCTCAGCTTCGCGGCGGGCTTTGTCGGCCTGGGCGGTTTTCGTCATATCGTCTTGTTGATTGCTCACTTTGTCTTTTTCCGCAGCTTCACGTTTCGCTTTATCAGCGGCTTCACGCTTAGCTTTTTCTTCAGCTTCACGCTTAGCTTTTTCTTGCGCCTGACGGTTGGCAGCTTCCTGTGCCTCACGTTGGGCTTGCTCTTCCGCTTCACGCTGCGCCTGTTCTTCCGCTGCAAGGCGTTCAGCCTCTTGCGGATCACGTTTCACAAAGGTGCGCTTCTTGCGGACTTCGATTTGTACCGATTTACTTTTCCCACCGGTACCTGGAATGTTTAAAGTACTGCGCGTTTTGCGCTGTAATGTCAACTTGTCTGGTGCTGAACCATGTTCACGGTTCAGGTGCGCCAGCAGCGTTTGTTTCTCGTTCGCGGAAACAGAATCATCAGCAGACTTCGGGATCCCTGCATCAGCAAATTGCTGTACCAGGCGGTCCACGGAGGTCTGAATCTCTGCGGCCAGCGCTTTTACGGTTACATCTGTCATGCTGTTCCTTCCTGCTACAGTTTATTACGCTTCGCCGCCAAACCAACAGATATTACGAGCAGCCATGATTAATTCACCGGCTTTCTCATTGGTTAAACCTTCAATATCTGACAGGTCATCAACGCCTTGCTCAGCCAGGTCTTCCAGCGAGCTCACACCACGCGATGCCAGTTTAAAGGCCAGCGTGCGATCCATACCTTCAAGATTCAGCAGATCATCCTGAGGTTTGTTATCGCCAAGGCTTTCTTCCTGAGCAAGAGCCAAGGTGGTGAGGGCGTTTTTAGCGCGTTCACGTAATGCTTCCACTGTGTCTTCATCAAGGCCATCAACTTCTAACAGCTCTTTCATCGGCACGTAAGCCAGTTCTTCGAGCGTTGAGAAACCTTCTTCAACCAACACGGTGGCGAAATCCTCGTCAATGTCGAGGTACTTGGTAAAGGTATCAATGGCTGCATGTGCTTCAGCCTGATGCTTAGCCTGCAGGTCATCAACGGTCATAACGTTGAGTTCCCAGCCGCTTAGCTGTGCTGCCAGACGCACGTTTTGACCATTACGGCCAATCGCCTGCGCCAGGTTGCCTGCCTCTACCGCGATATCCATCGTGTGTTTGTCTTCGTCAACCACAATGGAAGCCACATCAGCCGGGGCCATCGCGTTGATAACAAACTGCGCCGGGTTGTCATCCCACAGCACGATATCAATACGCTCGCCACCCAGTTCAGTGGAAACTGCCTGTACGCGCGCGCCGCGCATACCGACGCAAGCGCCAACTGGATCGATACGTTTGTCATTAGTTTTCACGGCGATTTTTGCGCGTGAACCAGGGTCGCGAGCTGCGGCCTTGATTTCAATGACTTCTTCGCCGATTTCTGGCACTTCGATGCGGAAAAGTTCGATCAGCATTTCCGGTTTGGAACGGCTAACGAACAGCTGTGCGCCACGAGCTTCAGGGCGTACGGCATAAAGTACGCCGCGAATACGGTCGCCTGGACGGAAGTTTTCGCGTGGCAGCATGTCTTCACGAATGATGACGGCTTCAGCGTTGCTACCCAGATCCAGAGAGATGTTGTCGCGGTTAACTTTTTTGACCACGCCGGTGATGATTTCACCTTCGTGCTCACGGAATTGATCCACAACCATCGCACGTTCAGCTTCACGTACTTTCTGTACGATAACCTGTTTAGCCGTTTGAGTCGTGATGCGGTCAAAGGTAACGGATTCGATCTGATCTTCAACGTATTCGCCTACGTTCAGTTCAGGATCTTCGAAGCGAGCGGCATCAAGGGTGATTTCACGCGTCGGCTGCGTCACTTCTTCTACAATGACCCAGCGGCGGAAAGTGTCAAAGTCACCACTTTTACGATCGATGCTTACACGGACATCAATCTCTTGCTCGTATTTTTTCTTTGTCGCTGTTGCCAGCGCACTTTCCAGCGCTTCAAAAATCTTCTCACGTGGGAGAGATTTCTCGTTGGAAACTGCTTCTACAACAGCCAAAATTTCTTTGTTCATCCTGGGTTTTCACCTCAATCCAAACTATTAAAAGTGGGGTACCAGGTTCGCTTTCTGGATGTTGCTCAGTGCGAACACTTCATCTTTGCCTTCGACCGTGACCGTGATCATCTCACCCTCAACGGCTTTGATAATACCCTGCCATTTGCGACGGTTTTGCACGGCCATACGCAACACAATGCTCACTTCTTCGCCAGTATAGCGAACGTAATGTTCTGCCGTGAACATTGGGCGATCGAGACCAGGTGAGGAAACTTCAAGGTTATAGGCCACGGTGATAGGGTCTTCGACGTCTAACACTGCACTGACCTGGTGACTGACATCAGCGCAATCATCAACATTGATGCCATCTTCACTATCAATATAGATGCGCAGCGTAGACTGGCGACCTCGAACGAATTCGATACCCACCAATTCGTAACCCAGTGCTTCCACGGGTGCTGTAATCATCTCTGTTAATTTTTGCTCTAATGTGGACAAGCCCACCCCCAAGACATAAAAAAAGGGCATATAGCCCAGTTATTCTGAAGTCAGATAACAAAAAACCCCGATAAATCGGGGCTTTATATAACTGAACCCTGTATGCCGCAATTGCGGCCCGGACACCGTCCAGGAGAATTTTTTTCTAAATTCTTCGCGAGGCACCAAATGGCTCACAGTATATTTGAAAAAGAACTCTCAGGGAAAGTGGTTGCGGGGGCCGGATTTGAACCGACGACCTTCGGGTTATGAGCCCGACGAGCTACCAGGCTGCTCCACCCCGCGTCCGAAAACGTGGCAAATACTACGCCAGAATTGCAATAAATGCAAGAATTGCTGGGATTTGGTACCGAGGACGGGACTTGAACCCGTAAGCCCAATCGGGCACTACCACCTCAAGGTAGCGTGTCTACCAATTCCACCACCTCGGCACTTTGCGCACGGTAATCAGTTCTTACCGTACAGAAGCTTACTGCTTATTACTGCGGGATATCACTGCTTGGCTTGGTAGTTGCCGGGGCAGTAGTCTGCTCAGATTTCGCTGGCTGACTCAGATTTTCCCACTCACTTCCTTTACTGGTTTTGTTGCTGTTGATATTGCCCAGCACCAGACTGATGATGAAGAACAGCGTTGCCAACACAGCAGTCATGCGGGTCATGAAGTTACCAGAACCACCTGAGCCGAATAATGTTGCGGAAGCGCCTGCTCCGAAGGAGGCTCCCATATCAGCGCCTTTACCTTGTTGCAGCATGATCAGACCTACAAGGCCCAAGGCTACAATAAGGAAAACTACCAAAAGAGCTTCGTACATAATCAACCTGTTCCTTGCGGGATTACCGCATACCAATTGCTTCAAACCAGTGTAGCGGGCAATATTTCGTTTACCCACTGAAGCGGGTGAGAATACTAACCAAAGCAGCCAAGGTGCGCAAGGGCAATTTTGTCACATTTCACCGACTGCGGAAAAAAGCATCAATACACCCGTTTTCGCTTACATATCAGGCGGCAAAAGCCGCCTTTTCGTTCGATTTTACAGCAATTTATTATACGGCTTTTACGGCGTCAGCAATGCGGTTTGCATACTCGGTTACCAGCGCGTCGTCTTCACCCTCAACCATCACGCGAATTAATGGCTCGGTACCCGATTTACGCAGCAGTACGCGGCCTCGGCTGCCAAGTGCTTCCTCTACTTCAGCGGTCACTTTTTTCACGCTGTCGTGTTCAAGCGGATCGCCGCTGCCCGCTTTAAAGCGAACGTTTACCAGAATTTGCGGGAACAGCTTCATGCCGCTGCACAGATCGTGCAGGCTCATATGGTTACGAACCATAGCGGTGAGCACTTGCAAACCTGCAACGATGCCGTCGCCTGTAGTGGTTTTATCTAGCAGGATAATGTGTCCGGAGTTTTCCGCACCAATTCTCCAGCCTTTTTCCTGTAGTTTTTCCAGCACGTAGCGGTCACCTACTTTGGCACGTGCGAACGGAATGCCGAGCTGCTTAAGCGCAAGCTCTAGGCCCATGTTGCTCATCAGCGTGCCCACTGCTCCGCCACGTAGCTGCCCCTGACGCAGACCCTCACGAGCGATGATATACAGGATCTGGTCGCCATCGACCTTAAGACCCTGGTTATCGACCATAATAACGCGGTCGCCATCGCCATCGAATGCGATACCCAGGTCAGCTTTTTCTGCCAGCACACGCTCCTGGAGCATGTGAACGTCCGTAGCACCGCATTTTTCGTTGATGTTTACGCCGTCCGGCTCGCAGCCCACCGCAATGACTTTTGCGCCCAGTTCACGTAATACATTTGGTGCGATGTGGTAGGTCGCCCCGTTGGCGCAGTCCACAACGATTTTCAGCCCGCTCAGGCTAAGCTCGTTCGGGAAGGTGCCTTTGCAGAACTCGATATAGCGGCCCGCTGCGTCGACGATACGACTGGCTTTACCCAGTTCAGCGGAATCCACACAGGTAATTTCTTTTTCCATTTCCGCTTCGATAGCTTCTTCCACTTCGTCAGGCAGCTTGGTGCCATCGATGGAGAAGAATTTAATCCCGTTATCGTAATAAGGATTGTGGGAAGCAGAAATTACGATCCCAGCCTCGGCACGGAACGCACGAGTCAGATAAGCCACTGCTGGGGTTGGCATTGGGCCTGTGAAAGAGGCAGAGAGGCCCGCAGCAGCAAGACCCGCTTCAAGAGCAGACTCAAGCATGTAGCCAGAGATACGCGTGTCTTTACCGATGATGATTTTACGTGAGCCATGGCGAGCCAACACCTTGCCCGCTGCCCAGCCCAGCTTCAGCACAAAATCAGGAGTGATTGGACTGTCGCCGACGCGTCCACGAATGCCATCGGTACCAAAATATTTACGATTACTCATAGCGTTTGTTTTCCTTCGCTGAAAGTGTGGCCTCAACCACGCGCATGGCCTCTACGGTTTCTTTCACGTCGTGGACCCGAATGATATGTGCCCCCTGCATGGCCGCCACAACGGCACACGCAAGACTGCCGCTCAGGCGCTGATCGGGCCCGACGTTAAGCAGTTGGCCAACCATAGATTTACGCGACATTCCAACTAAAAGCGGTAAGCCAAAATGATGGAATTCTGAAAGTCGGGCAAGAAGCTGGTAATTATGGCTGAGATTTTTACCGAAACCGAAGCCGGGGTCGAGCAACAATTTTTCTTTTGCGATGCCTGCCGCCTCGCAGCGAGCTATATGCTCAACAAAGAAGCTATCCACCTCAGCATAAACGTCGGAATAATGCGGAGCCTGCTGCATATTTTTTGGATTGCCCTGCATGTGCATCAGGCAAACCGGCAACCCCGTTTGCGCCGCAGCTTCCAAAGCTCCAGGTTCGGTCAGCGAGCGAATATCGTTGATGATATGCGCGCCTACACGGGCGGCTTCGCGAATCACTTCAGGCTTGGACGTATCCACCGAAATCCACACTTCAAAGCGCTGGGCAATGGCTTCCACTACGGGGATGACGCGGGCCAGCTCGTCCTCCACGCTGACTTCAGCCGCACCTGGACGCGTAGATTCTCCACCGATATCAATTATGGTCGCTCCGGCATTAATCATGGCGTTGGCGTGTTTTACCGCCTCAACCAGCGAGTTGTGTTTTCCACCATCGGAAAACGAATCCGGAGTCACATTTAAGATGCCCATAACGTGGGGATGGGAGAGATCGAGCGTGGTGCCCTGAGCGGTCAGTTTCATCAAAGTTCCTTGGTTAAACTTCGGTTGAGACAAAAACAAAAACCCCGGGACCAGCCCGGGGTTTGAATAACTTACTGCAAAAACATAGGTCAGACTCGGCTTATTTATCGCCCAGCTGTTCTGACATGGTGTTACCAGGATTCGGCGTACGCGGTTCATCGACCGGACGCGGTGCACGTGGTGTACCGTTGTTGTCAGAATTGTTGCTGCTGCCGTTGTTTGAATCTTCCCAACCAGCTGGCGGACGCACATCGCGGCGAGCCATCAGATCGTCGATCTGAGGTGCATCGATGGTTTCATACTTCATCAGCGCGTCTTTCATGGTGTGAAGAATGTCCATGTTCTCGTTCAGGAGCTGGCGAGCACGAGCGTAGTTACGCTCAATCAGCAGCTTCACTTCCTGATCGATGATACGTGCGGTTTCATCGGACATATGCTTCGCTTTCGCAACGCTACGGCCCAGGAACACTTCGCCTTCTTCTTCCGCGTACAATAGCGGACCGAGTTTCTCAGAGAAGCCCCACTGGGTAACCATGTTACGAGCGATGGAAGTCGCGACTTTAATGTCGTTAGACGCACCGGTAGAAACGTGTTCTGCCCCGTAAATGATCTCTTCGGCAAGACGACCGCCGTACAGCGTGGAAATCTGGCTTTCGAGTTTCTGACGGCTTGCGCTGATTGCATCGCCTTCCGGCAGGAAGAACGTTACGCCCAGAGCTCGGCCACGCGGAATAATGGTGACTTTATGTACCGGATCGTGCTCAGGTACCAGACGGCCAATAATCGCATGCCCAGCTTCGTGATACGCGGTAGATTCTTTCTGCGCTTCCGTCATCACCATGGAGCGACGCTCCGCACCCATCATGATTTTGTCTTTCGCTTTTTCGAACTCAACCATCGACACAACGCGTTTGTTGCCACGAGCCGCAAACAGCGCAGCTTCGTTCACGAGGTTCGCAAGGTCCGCACCGGAGAAGCCTGGCGTACCGCGGGCAATGATTGCCGCGTCGATATCGGGTGCCAGAGGCACACGGCGCATATGCACCTTCAGGATTTGCTCACGGCCACGCACATCTGGCAAGCCAACTACAACCTGACGGTCGAAACGGCCTGGACGCAGCAGCGCTGGGTCAAGTACGTCTGGACGGTTAGTTGCAGCGATAACAATGATACCTTCGTTACCTTCGAAGCCATCCATCTCAACCAGCATCTGGTTCAGCGTCTGCTCACGTTCATCGTGACCACCGCCCAAGCCTGCGCCACGCTGGCGGCCTACGGCATCGATTTCATCGATAAAGATGATGCACGGTGCAGCTTTCTTCGCCTGTTCGAACATGTCACGCACACGGGATGCGCCCACACCAACGAACATTTCTACGAAGTCAGAACCGGAAATGGTAAAGAATGGTACTTTCGCTTCACCCGCAATGGCTTTAGCCAACAGGGTTTTACCGGTACCCGGAGGGCCAACCATCAGCACGCCTTTCGGGATTTTACCGCCCAGTTTCTGGAAACGGCTCGGCTCACGAAGGTACTCAACCAGCTCAGCAACCTCTTCTTTTGCTTCGTCACAGCCTGCAACGTCCGCAAAAGTGGTTTTGATTTGGTCTTCGGTGAGCATACGCGCCTTGCTCTTACCGAACGACATGGCACCTTTGCCACCGCCGCCCTGCATTTGGCGCATAAAGAAGATCCAGACCCCAATCAACAACAGCATTGGGAACCAGGAAATAAAGATAGAAGCCAGCAAGCTTGGCTCTTCAGGCGGTTCGCCTACAACTTTAACGTTCTTGGTCAGCAGATTATCAAGCAGCTTGGGATCGTTAACGGGGATGTAAGTCGTGTATCGGTTACTATCTTTCTTGGTAACTTTGATTTCACGTCCATTGATACTCGCTTCACGAACCTGGTCCTGATTTACTTCAGACAGGAAAGTGGAGTAATCCACCCTACGGCCGTTTGACTCGCTGGGCCCAAAGCTCTGGAACACAGACATCAGCACAACCGCGATGACCAGCCAGAGTATTAGGTTTTTCGCCATGTCACTCAAGGGATTAACCTCATATTACAACTGTGTTAACAAACAGCGTCAGGGTACTATACTTTGCGCCCGGTCGCTACAATGTACACTTCACGTGAGCGGGCACGAGAAGAGTCCGGTTTACGAACTTTAACCTTCGTAAACAGGGAGCGAATTTCTCGCAGGTATTCATCGAAACCTTCGCCCTGGAACACTTTCACTACAAAACTTCCGCCCGGCGCCAGAACATCGCGGCACATTTCCAGTGCCAGTTCTACCAAATACATGGCGCGAGGAATATCTACTGCCGGTGTCCCGCTCATGTTTGGTGCCATATCTGACATGACAACCTGAACTTTACTGTCACCAACACGATCCAGCAGGGCTTTGACGACTAATTCATCACGAAAATCGCCCTGAAGGAAATCAACACCAACGATAGGATCCATTGGTAAAAGATCGCAAGCAATGATTCGCCCCTGATTCCCGATTTCTGTCACAACGTATTGTGACCAGCCTCCGGGCGCAGCACCAAGATCGACTACCGTCATTCCTGGCTTAAAAAGTTTGTCACTTTGCTGTATTTCATCAAGTTTAAACCAGGCACGGGAACGCAACCCCTTTTTCTGTGCCTGAAGTACATATTTATCGCTAAAGTGTTCCTGCAGCCAGCGACTGGAGCTGGCAGAACGCTTTTTACCTGTCATCTCAAATTCCAACTTTGTTCATCGTGAGTGGCAGACTGTTAAAAATCAGCACAGCCGATTTGGCGATACACTGGAGATGGCGGTAGAATGAACCGTTTTCAATCCCAACGTAAGCAAATAATACGATGAATCTGAGTACTAAACAAAAACAGCACCTGAAAGGTCTTGCTCATCCACTCAAGCCAGTAGTTATGCTTGGCAATAATGGTTTGACCGAAGGGGTACTGGCCGAGATTGAACAAGCACTTGAGCACCATGAGTTAATCAAGGTCAAAGTCGCAACAGAAGATCGCGAGACGAAAACCTTGATAGTGGATGCTATCGTGCGGGAAACCGGCGCCTGTAATGTACAGGTCATCGGAAAAACGCTGGTGCTATATCGCCCATCTAAAGAGCGTAAGATTTCTCTGCCAAAATAAGCAGAGAGTGTGCAAAATGCCACGCTCTGTTAGTTGATAAAAGGCCGCTATGCGGCCTTTTTCCTTTCTTTACAATACGCAACGCCTGCTTTCAGCGTAGCAGAAATTATAAATATTCCACTTTTACGATTTCGAATTCGACATCGCCGCCAGGCGTGCGGATCACGACCACATCATCCTGCTCTTTGCCCACCAGACCGCGCGCGATAGGTGAGTTAACTGAAATCAGATTCTGTTTAAAATCAGCTTCATCATCGCCAACAATGCGATAAGACTGCTCTTCGTCGCTTTCCAGGTTCAGGACGGTAACGGTGGCACCAAAAATAACACGGCCAGTGTTCGGCATTTTGGTCACATCAATAACCTGAGCGTTAGAAAGCTTGGCTTCGATATCCTGAATACGGCCTTCGCAGAAACCCTGCTGTTCGCGAGCGGCATGGTATTCGGCGTTTTCTTTCAGATCGCCGTGCTCACGTGCATCAGCGATAGCTGCAATAATTTCTGGGCGACGAACTGACTTCAGGAAGTCCAGTTCTTCACGTAATCTTTCAGCGCCACGTAGGGTCATCGGAATAGGTTGCATTTGTTATACCTCTTAAAACTGTCCTGTTCAGCACCGCCTTTTCGACGAGTCTGACTTAAGAGCCTGGCCAGGGCGCGCAGTGCGTTTCCCTGACAACAAATAAAAGAAAACTGACCCGGAGCAAAGCCCCAGGTCAGGAACGGTTTTCAATTTGATACGCATTTTACCCTGGAGTTCCCCGAGGGTCATCGTTTACTTTCCACCGCGTTGCACCGTAGTATGGCTGCACGTTTCCAGGTTGTTACCGCGAGATTATGCGATTTCTTAGATTTGTCATTGGATTGACCAGTGCAGTGGTATTAAACGTTCAGGCTGCCAACGTTGAAGAGTACACCTCCCAATTACCCGCGGGAGCTAATCTGGCACTGATGGTGCAAAAGGTTGGTGCTCAAACGCCATCAATTGACTACCACAGTCAGCAAATGGCGCTGCCCGCTAGTACTCAAAAAGTGATTACGGCGCTTGCAGCTTTGCTACAGCTTGGCCCGGATTTTCGCTTCACCACAACGCTTGAAAGTCACGCGCAGGTCAGCAATGGCGTCTTGAATGGCGACCTGGTTGCAAGATTTGGTGGCGATCCGACGCTAAAACGTCAGGATATCCGCAATATGGTTGCGGTATTGAAAAAATCCGGCGTACAGCAAATCCAGGGCAATGTGCTGATTGATACTTCCGTATTTGCAAGCCACGACAAAGCACCGGGCTGGCCGTGGAACGACATGACCCAATGCTTTAGCGCGCCGCCTGCTGCAGCGATTGTCGATCGAAACTGTTTCTCCATTTTGTTATACAGCGCGCCAAAACCCGACGATCTCGCGTTTATACGTATCGCCTCCTATTACCCAGTGCTGATGAACAGCCAGGTCAGAACACTCGCCAAAGGATCGCCTGATGCACAGTACTGCGAGCTTGACGTTGTGCCCGGCGACCTTAACCGTTTCACTCTCACAGGCTGTATGACTCAGCGTGCGGACCCGTTGCCCTTAGCCTTCGCTATTCAGGACGGCGCAAGTTATGCAGGCGCTATTTTAAAAGCCGAGCTTAAAGAAGCAGGCATTACCTATAGCGGCACGCTGTTACGCCAGACCCAGGTGACTACACCGGGCACCGTTATCGCCAGCAAAGAGTCTGCGCCGCTGCACGACCTGCTGAAAATCATGCTCAAGAAATCAGACAACATGATTGCCGACACGGTCTTCCGTACCATTGGCCATAATCGCTTTGGCGTGCCGGGCACATGGCGCGCGGGGGCAGACGCCGTGCGTCAAATCCTCAGCCAGAAGGCCGGTGTAAACTTAGGTAACACAATCGTGGTGGACGGCTCTGGCCTATCGCGCCATAACCTGATCTCCCCTGCCACCATGATGCAGGTTCTGCAATACATCGCGCAGAACGATAGCCAGCTAAACTTTATATCGATGCTGCCGCTTGCAGGCTATGACGGCTCCTTGCAGTACCGCGCAGGCCTCCATCAGGCGGGCGTCGATGGCAAAGTCTCCGCGAAGACGGGATCCCTACAGGGGGTTTATAACCTGGCCGGCTTCATTACTACCGCCAGCGGGCAGCGGATGGCCTTTGTGCAGTATTTATCCGGCTATGCCGTAGAGCCTGCCGATCAACGTAACCGTCGTATCCCATTAGTGCGCTTCGAAAGTCGACTCTATAAGGATATCTACCAGAATAACTAAGCCATGAAACTGCTGATTGTTGAAGACGATTTACTGTTACAGGAAGGTTTAGCACAGGCATTAGGCAATGAAGGATACGCGCTGGACTGCGCCGGAACCGCCGCCGAAGCCGACGCGTTGATACAAAGCGGCCAGTACAGCCTGGTTATTCTGGATCTCGGCCTGCCGGATAAAGACGGTGCCACGCTGCTCAGCCAGTGGCGCCGCCGCGGCGTGACGAATCCCGTATTGATTCTCACCGCGCGCGACGCGCTGGAAGACCGGGTGAAAGGCCTGGACTCCGGGGCCGATGATTATCTGGTCAAGCCCTTTGCCCTGGCCGAACTCCAGGCGCGAGCGCGGGCATTAATCCGACGCTACCAAGGGCACAGCGACAACCTATTGGAGCAGGACGACCTCACGCTGAATCTGCAAACCCAGCAGGTTTTGCTACAGGGCCTGCCGCTCGAAATCACGCCAAAAGAATTCGCTCTGCTTACGCGATTAATGATGCGTATCGGGCAGACAGTCCATCGCGAAACGCTACAGCAGGACATTTATAGCTGGCAGGACGATCCCGGTTCAAACACGCTTGAGGTTCACATCCACAATCTTCGCCGCAAGTTAGGCAAAGATCGTATCAAAACCGTGCGCGGCGTTGGCTATCGCCTGGAGAGCCGAACATGAACAGCATGCGTCGGCGGTTGATGATCCTACTTGCGTTAATCCTGCTGTTTTTTCAATTAGTCAGCGTGCTGTGGCTGTGGCATGAAAGCCGGGAGCAAATCGGTTTCCTGGTCAGCGAAACGCTCTCTGCCAAAGCCCGCAACCAGCACGTCGAAAAAGAGATCCGCGAGGCAATCGCGTCGCTGCTGGTCCCCTCTTTGGTGATGATTGGCTTCACGCTATTTTTCTCGTTTTGGGCAATAACCTGGATAACCCGCCCCTTAAACCGCCTGCGATCAAGCCTCGCCAACCGTTCTGCGGACAACCTCACTCCCCTGCCGATGTATTCGGACATGGAAGAGATGGTGGCCGTCACCACGTCCTTGAACCAGCTTCTCGGCCGTCTTGACCATACCATTCAGCAGGAGCGTCTCTTTACCGCCGATGCGGCTCACGAGCTGCGCACGCCGCTTGCCGGACTCAGGCTGCATCTCGAACTGATGGCAAACTCAGGCAACCCACAGGCCCCGATGCTGCTCGACCGTATCGATCAGCTTATGCACACCATCGAACAGCTGCTGATGCTTTCCCGAGCCGGACAGGCGCTGGCAAGCGGGCATTACAATACGCTTAGCTGGACGAGCGATATCATCGCGCCGCTGAAAATGGAGATGGAAGAAATGATGGCGCTTCGCAGCCAAACCATCGACTGGCCGCAGCAAAGCGCACTCACGGTGCAGGGGGACGCGGTGTTGTTACGCCTGATGCTGCGCAACCTGCTGGAGAATGCCTCGCGCTACAGCCCGGAGCGGAGCGTGATTACCGTCTCCATCTCGCCAAAGGATGAGGGCACCGTACTGACCGTATCCGATCAGGGGCCGGGGATCGACGAGCAGCACCGACAAACGCTTACCGAACCCTTCCGCCGTATGGACCAGCGATATGGCGGCAGCGGTCTGGGGCTGAATATCGTTCTGCGCATCGTGCAACTGCACCACGGCAGGCTTTCGCTCGATAACCGCAGCGAATGCAGCGGCCTGAACGCCTGCAGCTGGCTGCCAACAACGATTCAGTAACCCATAAAAAAGGGCCGGAAATTCCGGCCCTTATATGTTGTTGAATAGCGCTAACGCTTATCTGACCTACGTGGGGCGGGCATAAGCATTCGCGCCACCCGCCGCAACTGGCTAATTACTTCTGATAAATGATTTCGACGCCTTCGTCGTCATCTTCATCCCAGTCATCATCCCAGTCGTCGTCTTCTTCCGCTTCGGCTGCCGCATCGAGCTGCTGCTGATGGTAGTCATCCCACATGAACTCAACTTTCTCAGGCGCGACCGGTACAATTTCGCTGACTTTCGGGTTAGCGATAATGAAGTCCATCACGTCCCAGCACAGCGCGTTGACGCCTTCACGATTGACCGCCGAGATAAGGTAATACTTATCTTCCCAGCCCATCGCTTCGGCAATTTCTTTAGCGCGAGCTTCGGCTTCTTCCTGGCTCATCAAATCGACTTTGTTGAACACTAGCCACCGCGGCTTCTCTGCCAGCTTAGCGCTGTATTTCTCAAGCTCGCCAATAATAATACGGGCGTTTTCAACCGGATCCGATTCGTCGATTGGCGCAATGTCGATGAGGTGAAGCAGTACGCGACAGCGCTCAAGGTGCTTCAGGAAGCGAATACCCAGGCCAGCACCTTCCGCAGCGCCTTCAATCAGACCAGGGATATCGGCAACGACAAAGCTCTTCTCGTTATCCATACGCACCACGCCAAGGCTCGGCACCAGGGTGGTAAATGGATAATCGGCAACTTTTGGTTTTGCGGCAGAGACGGAACGAATAAAGGTAGATTTACCCGCGTTCGGCAGCCCCAGCATACCTACGTCCGCCAGCAGCATCAGCTCAAGCTGAAGATCGCGTTTTTCACCAGGCGTACCCATCGTTTTCTGGCGCGGTGTACGGTTTACAGAGGATTTAAAACGCGTGTTACCCAGGCCGTGCCAGCCGCCTTTTGCGACCATCAGCTTCTGACCGTGCTGCGTCATGTCGCCCATGGTTTCGCCGGTGCCGCCGTCAATGACGCGAGTACCTACAGGCACTTTCACCGTGACGTCTTTGCCACGTTTACCGGTACAGTCACGGCTCTGGCCATTCTGGCCACGCTCTGCGCGGAAAGACTTTTCGAAGCGGTAATCGATAAGGGTGTTGAGGTTCTCATCAGCTTCCAGCCAAACGTCACCGCCGTCACCACCGTCACCACCGTCCGGGCCGCCCCTTGGGATATATTTTTCACGACGGAAGCTAACGCAGCCGTTACCGCCATCACCTGCTACGACCAGGATCGTTGCTTCATCAACAAACTTCATTTCACTTCTCCGTAAATCATTCGCCCGAACGTTGTACTGGAATGACAGCTTCGGTTTTGTGCCAGCGTCCCCAAAGACGGTGACCAATGGCGGAATACATTGCGCCCGCAACCACGACAAACGCGCCGGTATAACCCACAAGGTTAAGCAACGGCATGGCGAAGAAATCGGGCCAGGCTAACGCTAATAAATCAGAAAACAGCAGGGTGAACAGCGGAGTCAGCGTAATGATTGCGCTAACCTGCGCCGCCTGCCACCGTGCCATCGCTTCTGCCAGCGCTCCATACCCAACCAGCGTATTCAGGCCGCAGAAAATCAAACATGCCAGCTGCCAGCCGCTCAGTTGAAAAATCATATTCAACTGCGCCAGAGGCAACAAAGCGATAGTACACAAAGTGTACAGCAAAAAGAGGATCTGTTGCGAGGCCAGACGGCGTAATAACACCTTCTGCGCCACGCCATAGCTGACCCACACGGTCGCCGCCAGAACGCCGAAAATCACCCCAAGGGTGTAATCCGTCAGACGGGTAAAAATCTCAATCAGGCTGGTGTTGAAGAACATCACCAGGCCACAAAGCAGCATAATGGCCCCAACGACCTGCGTGCCGCGCATTTTTTCTTTCAGCACCACCACGCTTGCCACCATCATCCCCACCGGAGAGAGCTGGCCGATAACCTGAGAAGCCGTTGGGCTCAGGTATTGCAGTGATGAACTAAACAGCAGGAAGTTACCGAACAATCCACCGGTAGCAATCGCCAGCAAAACCAGCCAGCGCGGCTTGCGGAAGAGTCGCATCGGCGGCAATTTACCGCGAATAGCGAGGATCGAACCCAGGCCAATACTTGCCATCAGGAAGCGGTAAAACACTACCGTTGGCGGTTCCATGACCGTCAGCACCTGCTTCATTGCTATTGGCAGAGCGCCCCAGCAAACGGCCGTGGTCAGTGCCAAAAGAATGCCAATTCCCGCCTGCTGTTTCATGCTGAAGTTCTCAGGTACTTCATTAATTTGCCGGACTCAGAATGTAAAAAGCCCCGCAACGTGTTGCGGGGCTTCAATCCGTTACCGGGACGCGAAAAACTTATTCAGCAACGATGCTGATGAATTTACGGTTTTTCGGGCCTTTAACTTCGAACTTAACTTTACCGTCAGTCAAAGCGAACAGAGTGTGATCTTTGCCGCAACCTACGTTGCTACCAGCGTGGAATTTAGTACCACGTTGACGAACGATAATGCTGCCAGCCAGAACTGCTTCACCGCCGAAACGTTTTACGCCCAGACGTTTAGCTTCGGAATCGCGACCGTTACGAGTTGAGCCGCCAGCCTTTTTATGTGCCATTTAATCTGCTCCTCTGTATTAAGCGCTGATGCCAGTGATTTTAACATCAGTGAACCACTGACGATGGCCTTGCTGCTTACGATAGTGTTTACGACGACGAAACTTAACAATCTTAATTTTCTCGCCACGACCGTGAGCAACAACTTCAGCTTTGATTACGCCGCCATCAACGAAAGGAACGCCGATTTTGACATCTTCACCGTTAGCGATCATCAGAACTTCAGCGAACTCAACAGCTTCGCCGGTTGCGATGTCCAGCTTTTCCAGGCGAACGGTCTGACCTTCGCTTACTCGGTGTTGTTTACCACCACTTTGGAAAACCGCGTACATATAAAACTCCGCTTTCCGCACACACCTTACATTGGTTTCAGGTGGCGCTATAAATATTCACAATAGGGCGCGAATATTACGCAAACAGAGAGCATTTGACAAGCCTGTTTGTGCATACACGTAGAAAAAAAACGCAACATCACAGACAACGTTTATCTGCCTCGTTTTTTCAGTACAATCTGTACTACATTAACCTCCTCTACCTCCACGTTATTCCATAACAACACGTGGTAAACAGGACTGTAAGCCAGACTTTTGCGATGAATTTAGAAAAAATTAATGAGTTAACCGCGCAAGATATGGCGGGTGTCAACGCGGTCATCCTTGAGCAACTGAATTCGGATGTCCAACTGATCAACCAGTTAGGCTATTACATCGTAAGCGGTGGCGGGAAACGCATACGCCCGATGATCGCGGTTCTTGCCGCACGCGCGCTCGGCTATAAAGGCAATGCGCACATCAATATCGCTGCCCTAATCGAGTTCATTCACACCGCGACGCTGCTGCATGATGACGTCGTGGACGAATCTGATATGCGCCGCGGTAAAGCCACGGCCAACGCGGCGTTTGGCAATGCGGCTAGCGTGCTTGTCGGTGACTTTATTTATACACGCGCCTTCCAGATGATGACCCAGCTAGGCTCGCTGAAGGTTCTCGAAGTCATGTCCGAGGCGGTAAACGTCATTGCTGAGGGCGAAGTCCTCCAGCTTATGAACTGCAACGACCCGGATATCACCGAAGAAAGCTATATGCGGGTGATCTACAGCAAAACCGCGCGCTTGTTCGAAGCGGCCTCGCAGTGCTCGGGAATTTTGGCCGATGCCACGCCGGAACAGGAGCAGGCGCTTCAGGATTATGGCCGCTATTTAGGCACGGCTTTCCAGCTGATCGATGACCTGCTGGATTACAGCGCAGACGGCCAAACGCTGGGTAAAAACGTCGGCGATGACCTCAATGAAGGTAAACCTACCCTGCCTCTGCTGCACGCCATGCGCAATGGCACGCCTGAACAGGCGCAGATGATTCGTGAAGCCATTGAACAGGGTAACGGACGTCATTTACTTCAGCCAGTGCTGGATACCATGGCGGCCTGCGGCTCCCTGGAATGGACTCGCCTGCGTGCAGAGCAAGAAGCGGATAAAGCGATTGATGCCCTTGCGCTGCTGCCAGAAAGCGATCACAAAGCAGCGCTGGTTGCTCTGGCACACATGTCCGTTCAACGCGACCGTTAACCCCTTTGCGCGCCTAACAAGGCGCGCAGAGTTTCCAATAAATTCCGCACCAATCCTTCAACGCTTCCTTTTGAAACGCTTTTTCATCATCTTGCATACTGTTTTGTGTAATAAAACACAGATCTTATCTTTCACGTCATTTATTGGAATTATTTGGATAATTTCATGCTATAACTTCTAAACGGAAAGATATCACTCCGGGAAATGACGTTGTTACAGGGAGGAAACTTGAGCACAAAACAGACCGACTGGCATCCGGCGGATATCATCGCCAGCCTGCGAAAAAAGGGAACGTCTTTAGCGGCAGAATCACGCAAGGCAGGGTTGAACTCATCGACTTTAGCCAATGCATTATCACGCCCGTGGCCAAAGGGGGAGCTAATAATTGCCGAAGCATTAGGCACAAAACCCTGGTTAATCTGGCCTTCACGCTATTACCATCCCGAAACGCATGAATTTATCGATCGGTCCCGGCTGATGCGTAAAAGATGATGTGAAATCGGGCAGCTATTCGTAGCCCAAAAGTACTCTGTATGGTGGATGGTGCTGACGCTTATCCACCCTACAAAACCAGCGACTGAACATCATTCGTAGAGCGGATAACAACGAGCCATTCGCCATCAGGACATCGCAAATTCGATTGATGACGCCGACGCTTATCTACTCTCCAGATGCAAAAAACCCCGCCGAAGCGGGGTTTTTCTGAATGGTTGAAGCTGACCGTTAAGCCGGGTTCTGTCGTGGACAGTCATTCATCTAGGCCAGCAATCACTCACTGGCTCAAGCAGCCTACCCGGGTTCAGTACGGGCCGTACCTTGTGAACCCCTATTTGGCCTTGCTCCGGGTGGAGTTTACCGTGCCGCGAACTGTTGCCAGACGCGCGGTGCGCTCTTACCGCACCCTTTCACCCTTACCTGATCCCACTTGCGTGGGCCATCGGCGGTTTGCTCTCTGTTGCACTGGTCGTAGGCTTGCGCCTCCCAGGCGTTACCTGGCACCCTGCCCTATGGAGCCCGGACTTTCCTCCCCTCCGCCCGTCTCCCCCCGAAAGAGGACGACGACGAAGCGGCGACTGCCTGGTCAGCTTCGGCGCGAAGTATAGAGGGTTTGCGCGCCCATGTCACGCCGACTTAGCCGGTAATTCGCATCCCAATAGCCACCGTCGCGGCGATATCACGCGAGGCGCGGTAAATATTCTCGAAGGCGTTCTTAAAAGCATCTTCCAGCGTACCAATGCTGTTGAGCACACTAAACACCGCGTCGATCCCATACTGATGCACAACGGCAACGTCGCTGGTCAGCGCCCCGGCAATACCAATCACCGGCTTACGGTATTTCTTCGCCACCGCCGCTACGCCAACGGGAACCTTGCCGCGAATACTCTGACTGTCCATGCGCCCTTCGCCCGTCACCACCAGCGAACAATCATGGATATGCTCTTCAAGATTCAATGCCTCGGTCACAATCTCAATACCGCTGCGCAAATCGGCCCCAAGGAAAGCCATTAGCGCCGCGCCCATCCCGCCTGCGGCCCCCGCGCCAGGTGCGTTCTTCACATCGATGCGCAGGTGCTTTTTAATCACGTCGGCGAAGTGCGCCAGATTGCGATCCAGCTCGACTATCGTTGCCTCGTCGGCCCCTTTCTGCGGCCCAAAAATACGCGACGCGCCGTTATCGCCAATCAGCGGATTAGTCACATCGCAGGCCACGTTAATCACGCAGCTTTCCAGGCGCTTGTCCATCCCGGAAATATCAATGCTGTTCAGGCTCAATAAGCTGCCGCCGCCAGGGCTAATTTCTTTCCCCGTAGCGTCAACAAGCTTTGCGCCCAACGCCTGCACCATGCCCGCTCCGCCGTCGTTGGTGGCGCTGCCGCCGATGCCGATAATGATATTGCGCGCACCGTTGTCCAGGGCACATAAAATCAGCTCGCCCGTACCGCGGGAAGTCGTCACCAGCGGATTACGTTTTTCCACGGGAACGAGCGCCAGGCCGCTGGCCTCGGCCATTTCGATAAATGCGGTTTTGCCATCGCCGGACATCCCCCAGCAGGCCGTTACCGGCTCGCCGAGCGGCCCGGTGACCGTGGCGGTCATTTTCGAGCCCTGAGTGGCGCCGATCATGGCATCGACCGTCCCTTCCCCGCCATCTGCAACCGGAACCGATATATATTCCGCATCAGGAAATATCTCGCGAAATCCTTTTTCAATCGCCTGCGCCACTTCAACAGCGGAGAGGCTTTCTTTATATGAGTCGGGTGCGATAACGATTTTCATAGTGTCCATGCCTGTTCTAGCTTGCTGACAGGTTTATAGGGTGGATAAGCGGCTCGCCATCCACCGGTAAAATTGGCGGGAGCGCGAAGCATGCCCGCCCTACGACGGCTTACTTAGCGACTTCAACCTTCGCCAGCTTTTCGTAGTAACACGCGATTCCGCTGTGGTCATCGTTGCCGTGGCCGTCTGCACGCAGCGCCTGCATCATTTCCATCACCGCGGCCGTTAACGGCAGCTGCGCGCCAACACCATGGGAGGTATCCAGCGCGTTCGCCAGATCTTTAATGTGCAGATCGATGCGGAAGCCCGGCTTAAAGTTGCGATCCAGCACCATCGGCGCCTTCGCTTCCAGCACGGTGCTGCCCGCAAGGCCGCCGCGAATGGCCTGGAAAACTAAATCCGGGTTCACGCCCGCTTTGGTTGCCAGCACTAACGCTTCGGACATAGCCGCGATGTTCAGCGCCACAATGACCTGGTTTGCCAGCTTGGTAACGTTGCCCGCGCCGATATCACCGGTATGCACCACGGACCCGGCCATGGCTTTCAGCAGATCGTAATATTTGTCGAAAATGGCTTTGTCACCGCCGACCATCACGGACAGCGTGCCGTCGATAGCTTTTGGCTCGCCGCCGCTGACCGGCGCGTCCAGCATATCGATGCCCTTCGCTTTGAGCGCTTCGCTGATTTCACGGCTTGCCAGCGGTGCGATAGAACTCATATCGATAACCACCGTGCCCGGCTTCGCGCCTTCGATAATGCCGTTCTCACCCAGCGCGACTTCTTTCACGTGCGGGGAGTTTGGCAGCATGGTGATGATCACATCGCATCGCTCGGCGATATCTTTTGGCGTAGCCGCAGTTTCAGCGCCAGCGGCAATCACTTCAGCAATCACCTCTGCGTTACGGTCGGCCACCACCAGCGAATAACCGGCTTTGATGAGGTTTTTACTCATTGGTTTGCCCATAATGCCCAGGCCGATAAACCCAACTTTCAGTGTCATAGCTTTACTCTCTCGTTATTTACGGGTGGATGTTATTTTTTAAACTGGTCGCACAGCTTCTGGGTGGCGGAGCGGAAAATGCCCAAATCGCTGCCCACGGCGACAAAAGTTGCGCCCCATTCCAGGTAGCGGCGCGCGTCTGCTTCAGCCGGAGCCAGGATACCGGCAGGTTTGCCGTGTGCTTTGGCACGCGCAAAAATATGCTGAATGGCGCTTTGCACTTCGGGATGGGACGGATTACCGAGGTGGCCCAGGGCTGCGGACAGGTCGCCTGGCCCTACAAAAATCCCGTCCACGCCGTCGGTTGCCGCAATCGCATCCAGGTTATCTACGCCCTGCTGGCTTTCGATCTGCACCAGAATAGTGATGTTCTGATTCACCTGTTTGAAGTAATCCACCACGGTGCCGTAGCCGTTGCTGCGGTGTGAAACCGACACGCCGCGAATGCCTTCCGGCGGATAGCGGGTAGACGACACGGCCTGCGCGGCCTCTTCCTGGGTTTCAACAAACGGGATCAGGAAGTTGTAGAAGCCGATATCCAGCAGACGCTTGATAATCACCGGATCGTTCGTAGGCGCACGTACTACCGGCGCGCTGTGACTGCCGGTCAGCGCCATCAGCTGCGGAACAAAAGTCGTGATATCGTTCGGCGCATGCTCGCCGTCCAGCACAATCCAGTCGAACCCGGCAAGGCCCAGCACTTCGGTGCTGATAGGATTAGCAAGCGCCGACCAGCAGCCGATTTGCGTCTGGTGGGCCGCCAGCGCGGCCTTGAATTTATTCGGGAATACGTTGTTGTTCATCAGCTTTACCTTATGTTTTTCGTTGCTTACTTCTGCAATTCCATACGTTTGATGTCACCCACTACGAACAGGTAGCAGACCATCGCCATCAGGGCGGAACATCCCACGAATACCAGCGCCGCATTAAACGAGTGCAGCTCGCTGACCAGATAGCCAATCACCAGCGGCGTCACGATAGAAGCGACGTTACCAAACACATTGAACAGCCCGCCGCACAGCCCGACAATCTCTTTCGGGGCGGTATCGGAAATCACCGGCCAGCCCAGCGCACCAAAGCCTTTGCCGAAGAACGCCAGCGCCATCAGCGTCACCACCAGCGCGGTGTTATCGGTGTAGTTACACAGAATGATGGTCGATGCCAATAGCATACCCAGCACAATCGGCAGCTTGCGGGCAAGCGTCAGCGTGCAGCCGCGCTTGATCAGATAGTCCGAAAACACCCCGCCCAGCACGCCACCGGCAAAACCGCAAAGTGCAGGAATAGACGCCACCAGCCCAACCTTCAGAATCGACATCCCCTTCTCCTGCACCAGATAAATCGGGAACCAGGTAAGGAAGAACCAGGTGATGGTATTAATGAAGTACTGCCCGAAGAACACGCCGAGCATCATGCGGCTGCTGAGCAGTTGCTTGATGTAATGCAGCTTAGGGCCGTTATCCGCGTTGGCAGCTTTTTTGTGGTCCATGTCCACCACCGCGCCGCCTTTGGAGATGAAATCCAGCTCCTGCTTCGACATGCGCGGGTGGTCGGTTGGGTTGTGAATGAACTTCGCCCACAGGAAGGTCAGCACGAAACCAATACCGCCCATCACCGTGAAGACGTGCTCCCAGCCCCAGGCGAAGGTCAGCCAGCCGAGCAGCGGGGAGAAGAGCGCCAGCGAGAAATACTGCGCGGAGTTGAAAATCGCCGAAGCGGTGCCGCGCTCTTTAGTCGGGAACCATGCGGCTACGATACGGGCGTTAGCCGGGAACGACGGCGCTTCCGAAAAACCGAGCATAAAACGCATAAAGAACATTGAGATACCGGCATACGCCAGCGGTATCATGTCCACAAAACCTTGAGTAAAGGTAAACAGCGACCAGAAGAACAGGCTGTAGGTGTACACCTTCTTCGAGCCGTAGCGGTCAAGCAGCCAGCCGCCGGGGATCTGCATCAGCAAATAGGCCCAGCCGAACGCGGAAAAGATATACCCCATAGAAACCGCGCTCAGCTGCAATTCTTTAGCGACTTCGGTACCGGCAATAGATAAGGTCGCACGATCCGCGTAGTTAATGGTCGTAACGATGAAAATAATTAATAATATTAAATAACGGGTGTGATGACCTTTTTTCGATTCAACACTTACCTTTGAATCGGTGGAAGTATCCAAAATCATTTTTATATCCTCTGTAACGGGCACTGCTGACAAGGATTTTTATTTATAAGAAGCAACATTTACCAATATATATTTGGCTTTCTGTCGCGAACTGTAATTAGCCTAGTGTTGATAATACGCAACACAGTATAGTCAGCTCGCCTTAAGCAGGCATTAGGCATATGCCCAATAGAGAAATACCATAACGCAATTTTTATGTTCATTGGCACATGATTGTGGGGCGTATTGCACAGATTTCTATATTGCTACCCTTATCAATGCTGGCGTCAGAGAATTAAGTGATCTGCATCACATTCTTATTATTCCTGAACTGACATTCTTTAATTAGCTACCGAGCCAACAGCGCTCGATTAATTTAAGTTCTTTACTTTGCAATTACTTTACAAATAAGTAACTGCGTTTTTGGAGAAGCGTGAACAATGGCAGACATCGAAATTAGACAGCAGTCGCCGACGGCCTTTTATATTAAAGTTCATGAAACCGACAACGTTGCAATTATTGTTAACGACAACGGTCTGAAAGCGGGCACTCAGTTTCCGGATGGGCTGACATTAATCGAACATATACCGCAGGGGCACAAAGCCGCGCTGGTCGATATCCCCGCCCACGGTGAAATTATCCGCTACGGCGAAGTCATCGGCTATGCGGTACGCGCCATCCCGCAGGGGTCGTGGATTGATGAATCCCTGGTTGAGCTGCCAAAAGCGCCGCCGCTGCACACGCTGCCTCTGGCAACCAAAGTCCCCGAGCCGCTGCCCCCGCTCGAAGGATACACCTTTGAAGGCTACCGCAACGCCGACGGCAGCGTCGGTACCAAAAACCTGCTCGGCATCACCACCAGCGTACACTGCGTGGCGGGCGTGGTGGATTACGTCATCAAAATTATTGAACGCGACCTGCTGCCGCGCTACCCGAACGTGGACGGCGTGGTTGGCCTGAATCACCTCTACGGCTGCGGCGTGGCGATCAACGCCCCGGCGGCGGTTATCCCTATTCGCACCATCCACAACATCGCGCTTAACCCGAACTTCGGCGGTGAAGTGATGGTCATCGGCCTGGGCTGCGAAAAGCTCCAGCCGGAACGCCTGCTGGAAGGCACCGAAGACGTGCAGGCTATCTCCGTCGGCGAAGCCAGCATCGTCCGGCTGCAGGACGAACACCACGTCGGCTTTAAGTCGATGGTTGAAGACATTCTCAGCGTGGCGGAACGCCACCTTGCAAAACTTAACCAGCGCCAGCGTGAAACCTGCCCCGCATCCGAACTGGTGGTCGGCATGCAGTGCGGCGGCAGCGACGCATTCTCCGGCGTAACGGCTAACCCGGCCGTAGGCTTTGCGTCTGACCTGCTGGTACGCTGCGGCGCAACGGTGATGTTCTCAGAAGTGACGGAAGTACGCGATGCCATCCACCTGTTAACGCCACGCGCGATCAACGAAGAGGTGGGCAAGCGCCTGCTGGAAGAAATGGAATGGTACGACAACTATTTGGACATGGGTAAAACCGACCGCAGCGCCAACCCGTCCCCCGGCAACAAAAAGGGCGGCCTGGCGAACGTGGTGGAAAAAGCCCTTGGCTCCATCGCTAAATCAGGGCAGAGCGCGATCGTGGAAGTGCTTTCCCCGGGTCAACGCCCAACCAAACGCGGCCTGATTTACGCAGCAACGCCGGCCAGCGATTTCGTCTGCGGTACGCAACAGGTCGCCTCCGGGATCACCGTACAGGTCTTTACCACCGGGCGCGGCACGCCATATGGTTTGCTGGCGGTACCGGTTATTAAAATGGCGACACGTACCGCGCTGGCAAACCGCTGGTATGACCTAATGGACATCAACGCTGGCACCATCGCCACCGGGGAAGAAACCATAGAAGACGTGGGCTGGAAGCTGTTTAAATTCATCCTCGACGTCGCCAGCGGTACGAAACAAACCTTCTCCGACCAGTGGGGCTTACACAACGCGCTGGCGGTATTCAACCCGGCTCCGGTAACCTGATTTCGGTCAGTCGCCAACCCGGCGGGTAGCCTTGGTTACCCGCCTTGAGTCGACGGTTATCATGAATACGTTTCCGTAATAGCTAACAATCCCGCAGTATTAATTCGCAGGAAAAAGAATTAAGTATATTAGAACCCGCTTCCTCAACGATAACTCAACGCTTTAAAATACCCTCCGTAATACTTATCCCGTAAAGTGAAAGCACTATTGCAAACTGCTCCATCTTTTGCCGATACTAATAAATCCCCCAACCATAAACCGGATAAGAACCGCCGATATATTGTTACAGATCAACCTGGCTGCTTCACAAACACAACCTGCTTTATTTTTGATCAAAAACGCTCCCTTTCTAAAATATATTCTTAAATATCCTTTTGAATTTTAAGATTATTATTATAAATATTTAAAAATTCGATCAAATTCAATGGTTTATATCAATACATTGATCTAGGCTATAGGACGTAGCTTATTGCTATAATGGAAAAGTCCGGAAAGGGTTTGTTAACGCCTAAGAGTAAAGATGTTTCGTCTTATTAAACTGCTCTACAACAAGATGGTATTTCTTGCGATATCTTCTGCGTCATAACCCGCCGTTTAGTAGCCAAAGGAGAAGTAAATGAAATGGACTGTGATCGACTCTGTAATAAGCCCAAGCACCGGAACGGCGTTCTCATGCATTATCTCGCGGCGCGAGCTGAAGCTCATGATCTGGTATAAATCCTCACGGCTCATGCTGCCGGGAGATGAAATTATCACCAGCGAATTAGGGCTATTTGTAAATAACCAGGCAAGAGAGTTAACGATCTGCAATATCAGCCCGTTTAACGCCTCCCTTTGGCGCACGATGATGTCGCAGTCCGAATGTCCCGGCAACGCGGCAGTTATGCCTACCAGGTGTGATTTCAAAGGGAAATGCTATCTGGAGAAGTGCCCGTTCGGGCTGGAGGAAACCCTGCCAACGCTTTTCCCGTAGAGTATGGGGAGGATCGCTGAATTAAAAAGTCATTCAGTAAGGCACTTTCTGACGACAAACGCTCAGCACCAATTGCCGTAGCCAACGATGGGCCGGATCGGCCTCCGAGCGAGGGTGCCACATCAGCGACACGGTGATTTCGCGAGTGTTGACGGGGAGCGCAAAGGCAAACAGCCTGGCGTCACCGGGATTGCCGTGCAGGCCCGGCTGTCGGAGCAGGAAAGTCCCCGGCACCAGCGCGATTAAAGCAGAAGCCTGCGCCACGGCAATCGCCGCCGGAAAGCTCGGCACCACGGCGGCAATGTGGCGCACCAGCCCCAGCGCTGCCAGGGCGTCATCCACCGGCCCGGTTACCCTTTCATGACGGGAAACAACAACGTGCCCGAAGGCGGCGTAATCTGCGGCGCGGACGCAAGCCTTCTGCTCCAGCGGGTGGCCTTTTCTTACCACCGCCACAAACCTATCGCGATACAGCGCCTGGAGCCTGATTTCTGGCCCCATATCCCCCGACACGCCAACCTCAAGGTCGATCAACCCCTCCCGTAGATAGCGAGTGTTTTTCTCCGGTTTTGGGGTGAAACGCAGCTGCACCAGAGGCGCTATGGCGGCCGCTGCGGCAATCAGCTCAGCGCCAAATACTTCAATAAAACCTTCGTTGGTACGCAGTGTAAAAGTGCGGTCCAGCGTCGATAGGTCGAGAGCGCTGGCGGGCGGGCGAAGTATCGCGCGGGCCTCATGAACGGCATTTTGCGTGCGCGCGCGGATCTCAGCGGCAAAAGGCGTTAGCACCATATTTCGCCCCGCCCGCACCAGCAGGGCATCGCCAGTTGTCGCACGCAGGCGGCCCAGCGTGCGGCTCATCGCCGACGTGCTAAGCCCTAAGCGGCGCGCGGCACCGGCCACGCTCCCCTCAGCGAGAAGCACGTCAAGCGCGATAAGTAAGTTCAGGTCTGGATCGGTCATAGCGCACATCATAGTCCGGCAGTAAAACGAAGAGAAGGCGTTTGGTGCAGCTTATTGTTGCAGGTGCTGCGTCTTCCGCCTTATCTCACGCGCAGCTATATTCCCGGCATCAACCAGTGAAAGAGAAAATACAATGGTACTTTTTTCCGACCAGCCAGGGGATGAGGGATTAGCGGGCCACGAACGCGCCTTAGCCATGGCCGCCGTCATGACGATGACAACCATGGCCGTTTTCGACGGCTCCATGGTCAACATTGCCCTGCCGCAAATCGCCCGCACGCTGAACGTATCCGCAGGCGCTGCCGTCTGGGTTGCCAACGGTTATTTACTCGCCGCAGCCATGACGCTTGCCGTATTTGCCTCCGTTGCCAGCATCATGGGGTTCCGCAGGCTCTTTGCCATCGGCCTCGGCGTATTTACGCTGGCCTCCGCGGGGTGCGCGTTATCCTCCTCGCTCGAAATGCTCGTCGCGATGCGAATTTTACAGGGCATCGGCGGCGCGGCGACGCTAAGCATTGGCCCGGCGATTTTACGTTCGGTGTTCCCAAATCGCCTGCTGGGCAGAATACTCGGCCTGAACGCGCTGCTCATTGGCACCGGAACCGCTATCGCACCCGTACTGGGTGGCACAATCCTGTCGGCGATGAGCTGGGAATGGCTGTTTGCCATTAATATCCCGCTGGGCCTCATTGCCCTTTGGCTAACGCTACGGGCAATCCCCCACGAGCCTGCCCTGAAGCACAAACCGTTTGATTACGCGGGAGCGGTATTGTCTGCGGCATCGTTGGGCGCGCTGATTATGGCGGCAGACGCTTTTTCACATCCTGGACGCGGCGAACTGGCAACGGCCTTAACCTATGGGGTAACCGCTGTCGTGACGGGGGTGCTCTTTATATGGCGTCAGCGCCGCGCGGCGGCCCCCTTGCTGCCGCTCGACATGTTCGCTTCATCGCGATTTTCGCTGGCAGCCCTGACTTCCCTGGCGTCTTTTGTCAGCCAGGGGATCACCTTTGTGGCGCTGCCCTTCCTGTTTCAAAGCGCCTACGGCTACAGCGCGCTTGTCTCGGCGCTGCTTTTTACCCCGTGGCCGATTGGCATCATTTTGGCCGCCCCGCATGCCGGACGCCTGGCCGACCGCGTTCCCGCAGCGATGATCTCAACCATTGGGCTAACCATCTTTGCCATCGGGCTGATACTGCTTGCCCGGCTTCCCGAACACGCGCAGGTTTGGGATATCGGCCTGCGCAGCCTGCTTTGCGGCATAGGGTTTGGCTGCTTTCAAAGCCCGAACAACAGGGAAATGCTGGCAAATGCCTCGCGGGCGAACAGCGGTTACGCCTCCGGGATGCTGGCAATAATGCGCACCTTCGGCCAATGCCTGGGCGCAGCCGCTGTCGGCGTCATCCTTTCGATTTATGCGCAGAACAATCCGCAGCAAGAGGCCTACGCCGTACAGATAAGCCTGTGGATTGCCGTTGCCGCCACCGTACTGGCCATCGCGATTAGCGTCAGTAGACTGCGGGGGGGAAGGTTAACGACTGAATAAAATCAATTAGAGCAAAGCCGTGACGAGATTTTTGGCGCAGGTGTGGTTTTCCACACCTTTCTTCTAAAGAGATTTCTCCCGCCATTTTGGCGGTAGAATATTTTTAAACGGTAATCCCTTGCCCAATCCATTGGCAGAGATAATGTTGATAACCCGCCATTAACGCGCCTCCTGGCTGGCAATAAACTCTTCAATCTCCGCGAGCGTAGAAGTGCCTTCCATCGGGCCGCGCTGGGAAATGGCAAGCGAGCCGCTGGCGTTGGCGCGGGCCAGCGCGTCCGATACGCTATACCCGGCAAGGAACAGGCTAACGAACGTCGCGCCGAAGCAGTCGCCCGCACCGGTTGGGTCAACCACGTCTACGGCATATCCCGGCATGTGATACCGCTCGCTTGCGCTGTAGTAGCTTGCACCGCGCGGCCCGCGTTTTATCACCACATGACTTATTCCCCGGGCAAAAAGGCTTGCGACGATCTTCTCTTCATCGCGTGATTTGCTCAGCCCGAAATAGTCCAGCTCGCCGTCGCTCGGCAGGAAGAAATCCGTGTAATCGAGAATGTACTCAAACGCCTGCGACATCTCGGGGATATTCAGCATCTCTTTACGGATATTAGGATCGAACGACACGGTGCCGCCGTTAGCCTTCACGATGCCGATGGCCTTACGCACCGCATCAATCAGACGAAACGAGAACAGCGACGAGCCCATAATGTGAAAATGATTGCACTGTTTCAGCAGCGACTCGTCGAGATGATTAACGTTCAGCAGGCCGCAGGCGCTGTTGGGCATATTAAAGATGAAATCACGCTGCGCCTGGCTTCGGTAGCTGACGAACGCGCTACCGGTGGTTGCGTTAGGCAAAACCGCAATCCCCCGCACGTTCACCCCGTCACGCGCCAGACGCGAAATATTCATCGAGCCAAAGGCGTCGTCACCCACGCAGCTAAACAGCAGGGATTTAAACCCCAGCTTCGCCACCTGGTCGGCAAAAATAGCCGGTGCACCGCTGGGATACGGCCCCCAGAACTCACCGGGCGTAGAAAAGCCCTGATTCTCTTTTTTCGCCAGAAATTCGACAAGCAGCTCGCCGAGCGTCGCAATAGTCACATTCATGCTTATATCCATCACCTTGTCGGATGCAGGGCAGGATTTATCCAGGTCAGGCATTCGCTGTTGGTGTAGCTGTTTGATAAACCCGCGGCTTGAAGCCGGGAATGGTACTCTGCCGCCACAATTTGCGGCGTGATGACAGCATTTATCTCGTTTAACTTCCCTACGGCGTGCCGCGCTTCGCCATATACCGGGCGCTGGGCCACGACCACCACGCGACGATCGCTCAGCTTCATGGCTTCCTTAAGCAGCTCCGCCGTCGCGTCATTCGCCACGTTAAGCGTACCGTCGTCGCTAATGCTCTCGACAACAATCAGGCAGCGGCTCGGCCGGTATTGCCGCAGCGACTGAAGCGTCAGCTCGCCTTCTAACGTTTGTCCACTTTGCCCCACTACGCCGCCCAGCAGCACCAGTTCGCCATCGATATAGTCGCGGCCGGGTGACACATGCGACAGATCGTTCACCACCAGGCGAAGATCGCGGCATTCGCCCAAAAAGGGAATCGCCTTACGCATCACGCTTCCCGAACCCAAAAAAACGGTTTCGCCGTCACACACCGCGCGAGCAAGCTGCCGGGCCAGCTCGAGCTCAATTGCGTTATCTAAAGGCTGCGCGCGTACAGCCTCCTGGCTTACCGGCACGCCGACGGACTGTGCGGTATAAATAGCGCCCCCAAAAGAGCGCTTCAAATAACCCTGCTGTTCCAGATAATTAAGATCGTTACGGATCGTCACGCCCGAAACCGCCAGCATTTCAGCCAGATCCTCTACTTTTATCTCACCGTTTTTACGGACGATCTCAGCGATATCCAGACGCCTTTTCAGCAGGCTGGTAGAAGGTTTTGACACGGCATGACCTTATTGGCTTGTCCTCCGGGTACAAATCCCGGCTCATAACTTTCATTTTTAAATTTCCACCGGGTGAAGTCAAATGCACCGCGGCTTCGCTCACTAACATATTCAAAACAAGTCAATACTTTCAAGAGATTACCTTCCATTCCCTTCTCTCATTAACTTACAAAACAAAATCAACAGTCAACAAATAACTTTCATTTAGAAAAAATGATCGCGTTTATGCGGCCGCGATCACAACGCGAAGCGTGAACGATCGCTACATTACTTTCAAAACGAAGGTTAAATTGATATTTAACTTTAATATTGAAAGTTATCATCCAGCGGAGACAAACATGTTCATCATTTCCAGTAAAAATATGCTCCTGAAGGCCCAGCAAAACGGCTACGCCGTTCCGGCCTTTAATATTCACAACCTGGAAACGCTTCAGGTCGTCGTTGAAACCGCCGCCGAAATGCGTTCACCGCTGATTGTTGCCGGCACGCCGGGCACCTTTAGCTATGCGGGCATCGGTAATATCGTGGCGATCGCAGGCGATCTGGCCCGCGCTTACAACCTGCCGCTGGCGATTCATCTCGATCATCACGAAACGCTTGCCGATATCGAAACGAAAGTACACGCCGGGATCCGCTCGGTGATGATCGATGGCTCCCATTTTCCTTTTGAAGAAAACGTCGCGCTGGTTAAAGAAGTGGTGGATTTCTGCCACCGCTATGACGTGAGCGTTGAAGCAGAGCTGGGCCGCCTGGGCGGCGTGGAAGATGACCTGGTGGTCGACAGCAAAGACGCGCTTTACACCAATCCGCAGCAGGCTCGCGATTTTGTCGCCCGCACGGGTATTGATTCACTCGCGGTCGCCATCGGCACGGCGCACGGCCTGTACGCCGCTGAACCTAAGCTCGATTTTGACCGCCTCGCCGAAATCCGCGCGCAGGTTGAAATCCCGCTGGTGCTGCACGGCGCATCCGGCCTGCCGGAAAGCGATATTCGCCGCGCCATCAGCCTGGGCGTATGCAAAGTAAACGTAGCGACCGAGTTGAAAATCGCCTTCTCCGATGCCCTCAAGCAGTACTTCACCCAAAACCCGAAGGCGAACGACCCTCGTCACTATATGCAGCCCGCCAAACAGGCGATGAAGGAAGTGGTGCGCAAGGTGATAAACGTCTGCGGCTGCGAAGGACAACTGTAAGGAGCGAGCGGTGATTTATACCCTGACCCTCAATACCGCTATCGACATGAACATCTTTAGCGATCCTATCAGGCCGGGCGTGGTGAACCGCACTCACCACACGGAATATTGCCCAAACGGAAAAGGCGTCAACGTTGCGCTTGTGCTGAACCATTTTCACCGGCCAACGCACATTCTTGGCATTTTTGGCGGCTTTACCGGGCGCTATATCGTTGAGGAACTGCGCAAGAAAAAGCTCAACGTAACGCCCGCCTGGGTAGACGAACCGACCAGAATAAATATTTTCATTCACGACGGCGCGCAGGAATATAAGCTCGTAAACCCCGGCAGCTTTATTAATGATGAATGCAAACAGCAAATCATTAATGAAATATCTAACCTGCCCGATGCGCAACACCTGGTTATTAGCGGCAGCCTGCCGCAGGGTATAGAAAGCAGTTTTTATGCGGAAATACTGCACCTTTGTCAGAAAAGAAAAATTGCGGTGATTCTGGATATCAGCCATCCGGCGTTACGCCAGCTGCTGGAATTCAAACCGCTGCTGATTAAACCGAACGATGAGGAACTGGAGGCTATTTTTGGCCTGTCGGTCACCAACGATCGACAAGCAAAAGCGGCATTCAGCGAACTACACGCGCTTGGCGCGCAAAATATTTTACTGACGCTCGGCGGCCGGGGCATGTACTTCTCCAACGGCACCGAAAGCTGGTTTTGTAACGCGCCGGAAATTGAGCTGGTTAGCTCCGCGTGCGCCGGTGATGCCTCCCTCGCCGCATTTCTTAGCGTTTGGCTAACCGACGGAAATGTAGAACGTGCGTTAGCGCTCGCAAGCGCGACAGGTGCTGATGTGGCGGGTTCAGCAGGCCTTGGCCGACTCGCTGGAATAGAAGATTTACTGCCAAAAATTGAAGTCAGAAAACTGTAGACGTCACCTAAACTTATAAAGGTCTGCTTATGAAAAAGATCGTAGCTATTACCGGCTGCCCTACCGGTATTGCGCATACTTTTATGGCCGAAGAGGCCCTGAAACATGCGGCAAAAAAACTCGCGGTTAATATTAAAGTCGAAACCAACGGCGCAAGCGGCGTGGAAAACGCCATCGTGCCGGAGGATTTAAAAGATATTCTCGGCGTCATTATCGCGGCGGATAAAGACATTAATGCCGATCGTTTTAATGGACTTCCGGTTATTGAAGTACCGGTAAAAGAAGCCATTCATCATCCAACGGAGCTCATTAACAAAGTCCTTAACGGTGAAGCGCCGATCCGCAAAGGCGAAAAAAGTGAAAACGTGGCGAATAGCGAAACGGAATCCTTTGGCCGCCAGATTTATAAACACCTGATGAGCGGCGTCTCCAATATGCTGCCCTTCGTGGTGGCAGGCGGGATATTAATCGCCGTTTCGTTTTTATGGGGCATTTATTCTGCCGACCCGAAATCGCCGGAATACAGCGCCATCGCCGCGATGCTGATGAAAATCGGCCAGCAGGCGTTTTCCATCATGGTGCCGGTCTTCACCGCCTACATCGCCTACTCGATATCGGGCAGGCCGGGCATGGTGGCAGGCTTTGTAGGCGGCCTGCTTGCCAACGCCACCGGAGCGGGCTTCCTCGGCGGAATTATCGCGGGCTTCGCGGCGGGCTATTTAATGCTGTGGGTAAAAAATCTCCTCGAAGGGCTGCCGCGCCAGTATGAGGGGCTGAAATCTATCTTTATTATGCCGCTTATCGGCGTGCTGGCGATTGGCATACTGATGGTGCTGCTCGGCCAGCCCGTCGCCGCCATCAACAACGGCATGATGAGCTGGCTGGCTTCGCTACAGGAAGCGAACCCCATCCTGCTGGGGATCGTGGTCGGCGCGATGTGCTCCTTCGACTTCGGCGGGCCGGTGAATAAAGCGGCCTACGTGACCGGCACCCTGCTGCTCGGCCAGGGCAACTACTTCTTCATGGCCGGTGTTTCTGCGGCCTGCATCACGCCGCCGCTGGTCATCGCGCTGGCAACCACCTTCTTCCCGAAAGGCTTCAGCGAAGACGAGCGCGCGGCCGGCATGGTGAATTACATCCTCGGCTGCACGCATATCACCGAAGGGGCAATTCCCTTTGCGGCGAAAGATCCGCTGCGCGTGATCCCGATGATGATGATCGCCTCAAGCGTTTCGGCTGTGCTGAGCTACAGCCTGCACATTCAGGTTCCGGCCCCCCACGGCGGCTTCCTGATCCTGCCTCTGGTCAGCAAACCTCTGGCCTGGGTGCTGTGTATTCTGGCGGGTTCAGCCTGCGGCGCGGTGATGCTCGGCTCGTGGCGACTGTGGCTAAGCCGCAAACAGCCCGCCGCGCCCGCCACTGTCAACGTCCAACAAGGAGGTCAGAATGCAACTCTGTAAACAGGACATCGTGATTAGCGACGAGCTAGTCGACAAAAAAACGGCGTTAACCCTCGTCGCCGGGCAGCTGGTGCAGGCGGGGAATACCACCGACGGCTACCTTAAAGGCATGCTGGCCCGTGAGGCGCAAATTTCAACCTATCTCGGCAACGGCATAGCCATCCCCCACGGAACGCCGGAAACGCGCGATGCCGTGCTGGAAACGGGCGTCAAAGTCATGGTGTTTCGCCACGGCGTGGAATGGGGCGAAGGCAATATTGCGAGGGTCGTGGTGGGGATTGCCGCCCGCTCTAACGAGCATCTGGATATTCTGCGCCAGCTAACCCATGCGCTGAGCGATGATAGCGTGCCCGCGGAGATAGAAAATGCCGAAACGCCAGCCGATATTCTTGAAATTCTGACGGGCAAAGCGGCCAGCGACACGCCCGCACTCTCCACCGACGGCGGCGAGCAGGCTGTCTTCGTGATTCATAATCCACACGGGCTGCACGCCCGTCCGAGCGCGGTACTGGTAAAAACCACCAGGCAGTTTGCAAGCGAAATTACGGTAGAAAACCTGGACGCGGACGCCAGAGCCGTTGACGCTAAAAATCTAATGCGCGTGGTATCGGTTGGCGCTAAAAACGGGCACCGGCTCTGCTTTAGCGCAAAAGGGCGTGACGCCAAACAGGCGCTGGAAGCTATCGGCAGGGCAATCGACGGCGGGCTTGGCGAAATCACCACCCTACCCGCAACGCCGCCGCCTCGCCAGGCGCCGGAACCGAAACGCAGCTGGCTGACGCGCCTGTTTAACTAACGTATACGCCGAACAATGCCCGGCAGCGAAACGCCGTCGGGCACCTTGCAGGCGCTATTGATCCACCACGATCACTTCGATGCCGCCCTTGCGCAGCCCGTTCAGGCTGTCGGCCGGAATACCCGCATCGGTGATAACCATATGAATCCGCTGGGTATCGATAATCTTATGCAGGCTGGAACGGTTGAACTTGCTGGAATCGGTGACAACGATAACCCGCTCCGCCACTTCGCACATCCGGCGGTTAAGGCGCGCCTCATCTTCGTTATGGGTGCTGACGCCGCGCTCGAGGTCGATGGCATCCACGCCGAGGAACAGCATATCAAAGTGGTAATTTTGCAAAGACTGGTCGGCCTGGTCGCCATAAAACGAAAGGGACTGACGGCGCAAATGCCCGCCCGTCATCAGCAGCTCCACCCCTTCGGCTTCCAGCAGCGCGTTGGCGACGTTCATGCCGTTGGTCATGGCGATCACTTCCTTATGGTTACGCATATGGCGCGCAATCTCATAAGTCGTGGTGCCGGAATCCAGAATGACGCGATCGCCCGGCTTAATCAGCTCGGCTGCCGCACGCGCGATGCTGCGTTTTAACGACGTGTTCAGCGAGCTTTTGTCTTCTACGGTAGGTTCCACCGCAGGCGTTCCGGCATCACAAACCAGGGCACCGCCATAGGCGCGCACCGCTATTCCCTGCTTCTCTAAAAAAGCGAGATCGTTGCGGATGGTCACCGTCGAAACACCAAAAAATGATGATAAATCATTAACCTGTACGCTTCCCTGCTGACGCAAACGCTGAATAATGTGCTCGCGCCTTTCACTTGTACCCGTTATACGCTTATCCGTTGCCGAATCGGTATTGCTCATAGGTGATCCTTTCTCAAAACCTTTCGTTTCATTTCACTTCGCCTATTAACACCTTTCTTTTAGCGGAAAGCAAGCCCTTACATTACGGGCTGCCCGGCAAATTAATCTGTCAAATAGCCTTTCATTATGTTTCTTTTGCGAAACAGATCTCAATTCTATTATCTTTCGTTTTGTTTTTATTACACGATAACGCAGTATTAAATGAAATGAATCGAAAGAACATGCGACATGCATAACTTACGGAGAGGAAAGTGAAACATTTAACCGAGTTTGTGGCTGACCATAAACAGGATTCAGGATGTGGCATCTTTGCCGTCTGTTCCGCTCACCCGCTGGTATTAGAAGCGGCTTTGCGCCACGCGGCGGACGCAGAATCCCTCTTATTAATTGAGGCGACCTCAAACCAGGTCGATCAGCTGGGCGGCTATACCGGCATGACGCCAAAGGCTTTCCGTAGTTTTGTCGAAAAAATGGCCGACGAGCACGGCTTCCCGCGTGAAAACCTCATTCTTGGCGGCGATCATCTTGGCCCCAACCGCTGGCAGAACCTGCCCGCAGCCGAAGCGATGTCGCACGCAGAAGAGCTGATTCGCCACTATGCGGCGGCGGGCTTCAGGAAAATCCACCTCGACTGCAGCATGTCCTGCGCGGACGACCCGGTGCCGCTGAGCGATGAAACGGTCGCCCTGCGTGCGGCGCGGCTAGCCCGTATCGCCGAGCAAACCTGCATTGAAACCTTCGGTAAATCCGATCTGGTTTACATCATCGGCACCGAAGTTCCGGTTCCCGGCGGAGCGCATGAAACGCTGGACGAACTTGCGGTCACCACGCCAGAAGCGGCAAAAACGACGCTGGAAGCCCATCGTCACGCCTTCGAACAGCAAGGTTTAAGCGAGCTGTGGCCGCGCATTATCGGCCTGGTCGTGCAGCCCGGCGTGGAGTTCGACCACGCCAACGTTATTGACTATCAGCCGGAAAAATCGCTGCCGCTAAGCAAAATGATCGAAGCCTTCGACACCCTGGTGTACGAAGCACACTCCACGGATTACCAAACGCCGCAGGCCCTGAAGCAGCTCGTCGAGCATCATTTTGCCATCCTCAAAGTCGGCCCGGCGCTGACTTTTGCGCTACGTGAAGCGCTCTTCTCCCTCGCGGCAATAGAGCATGAGCTGCTCCCGGCGCACCGCTGCTCTGGCCTGCGCGAAGTGCTTGAAAGCGTCATGCTCGAACACCCTGAACACTGGCAGCATCACTATCACGGCAGCAACGACGCCCGCCGCCTGGCGCGCGGCTACAGCTATTCGGACCGCGTGCGCTACTACTGGCCTGACAAAGACATTGATGAAGCCTATTCACGGCTGGTCGCGAATTTTACTGATGAATCTATTTCCCTGCCGTTGATCAGCCAATATCTGCCGCTGCAGTACGTTAAGGTCCGTGAGGGCACCGTTGCCGCAACCCCACACGCGCTGATTATCGACCATATCCAGGATGTGCTGCGCCAGTACCACGCGGCCTGCACGGCATAATCCGCACTCCATTAACACAATGATAATAAGGAAAAAAACATGCCAAACATTGTATTGAGTCGTATTGATGAGCGTCTGATCCACGGCCAGGTTGGGGTCCAGTGGGTAGGGTTTGCGGGGGCAAATCTGGTGCTGGTCGCCAATGACGAAGTGGCTGACGATGCGATGCAGCAGAACCTGATGGAAATGGTCCTGCCCGAAGGTATCGCCGTGCGCTTTTGGACCCTGCAAAAAGTTATCGACAACATCCACCGCGCGGCGGACCGTCAGAAAATCCTGCTGGTCTGCAAAACGCCGGGAGATTTTCACACCCTCGTGCAGGGGGGGGTGCCGATTAAACGCCTTAACGTCGGCAACATGCACTACGCCGACGGGAAAAAACAGATCGCTAAAACCGTCTCCGTAGACGCCGGGGATATCGCCGCCTTCCAGGGGCTAAAAAACGCGGGCGTCGAATGCTTTGTGCAGGGCGTCCCGACCGAAACGGCTCAGGACCTCTACAAACTCCTTTGAGGGAATTGCTATGGAAATTAGCTTGTTACAAGCATTAACGTTGGGGGTTCTTGCCTTTATTGCCGGGCTGGACATGTTCAACGGCCTGACGCACATGCACCGTCCGGTCGTACTTGGGCCGCTAGTTGGCCTGATTCTTGGCGACCTGCATACCGGCATCCTGACGGGCGGTACGCTGGAGCTGGTGTGGATGGGCCTTGCGCCGCTGGCCGGGGCGCAGCCGCCTAACGTCATTATCGGCACCATCGTCGGCACAACGTTTGCGATCACCACCGGCGTGAAGCCTGAAGTCGCCGTCGGCGTGGCCGTTCCGTTTGCGGTTGCGGTGCAAATGGGCATTACCTTCCTGTTCTCGATCATGTCCGGCGTGATGGCCCGCTGCGACAGAATGGCGGCGCAGGCGGATACCGACGGCATCGAACGCGTGAACTATTTAGCCCTGCTGGCACTCGGCATCTTCTATTTTCTGTGCGCGTTCCTGCCCATTTATTTCGGTGCGGAGCATGCCAAAACCGCCATCGACGTGCTGCCTGCCCGTCTGATTGACGGCCTCGGCGTCGCGGGCGGCATCATGCCGGCTATCGGCTTTGCCGTACTGCTGAAAATCATGATGAAAAACGTCTACATCCCCTATTTCATCCTCGGCTTTGTGGCCGCCGCCTGGCTCAAGCTGCCGGTGCTGGCGATTGCCGCCGCCGCGCTCGCCATGGCGTTAATTGATTTCGTGCGTAAAGACCCGACTCCACAACAGCCTTCCGGCGCTCAGAAAGAGGAATTTGAAGATGGCATCTAATACCCAGATCCTGCCGGAAACCCGCGTCACGGAACCGTCGCTGACCAACGGCAACGACAACGTCTATGAAGACCAGTCCATCGGCGCGGATTTAACCCGTAAAGACATCAACCGCGTGGCCTGGCGCTCGATGCTCCTGCAGGCTTCGTTTAACTATGAACGTATGCAGGCGTCCGGCTGGCTGTACGGCCTGCTGCCCGCGTTGAAGAAAATCCATACCAACAAAAGCGACCTGGCGCGCGCCATGAAAGGCCACATGGGCTTCTTCAACACGCACCCGTTTTTAGTCACCTTTGTTATCGGCATCATCCTTGCGATGGAACGCTCAAAGCAGGACGTCAACAGCATCCAGAGCACCAAAATTGCCGTAGGTGCGCCGCTGGGCGGGATCGGCGACGCCATGTTCTGGCTCACTCTGCTGCCCATTTGCGGCGGGATTGGCGCGAGCCTCGCGCTCCAAGGCTCCATTCTTGGCGCGGTGATCTTCATCGTACTGTTTAACGTTGTACACCTTGGGCTGCGCTTCGGCCTTGCCCACTACGCGTACCGCATGGGCGTCGCCGCCATACCGCTTATCAAAGCCAATACCCGTAAGGTCGGCCATGCGGCGTCCATCGTCGGGATGACGGTGATTGGCGCGCTGGTTGCGACCTACGTCCGGCTATCCACCACGCTCGAAATCACCGCGGGCGACGCCGTCGTCAAGCTGCAAACCGACGTCATCGACAAGCTGATGCCGGCGTTTCTGCCGCTGGTTTATACCCTCACCATGTTCTGGCTGGTACGCCGCGGCTGGAGCCCGCTCCGCCTGATTGGTATCACGGTAGTTTTAGGGGTTGTCGGCAAGTTCTGCCACTTCCTGTAAGCGAGAGGAAACAACATGTTAAGCATTATTCTGAGCGGCCACGGCGGGTTTGCCTCCGGGCTTGAACAGGCGATGAAGCAGATCCTCGGCGAACAGCCGCAGATCGTCGCTATCGACTTCCCAGAAAGCTCGTCAACCGCCCTGCTGACCAGCCAGTTTGAGCAGGCGCTGGCGATGCTGGACGAAAGCGAAGGGCTGGTTTTTCTGACCGATTTGCTGGGCGGCACGCCGTTCCGCGTCGCCTCCACGTTAGCCATGCAGCAGCCGGGGCGCGAAGTCATCACCGGCATCAATTTGCAGCTGCTGCTGGAGATGGTGCTGGAGCGTGAAGGACTGAGCAGCAAAGAGTTTCGCCTGATGGCGCTGGAATGCGGCCATCGCGGCCTGACCAGCCTTGTGGACGAGCTGGGACGGCATCGCGCCACCGAAACCGCCGAGGAAGGGATATGACCGGCGTGATTCGGGCGAGGCGCGTGCTCACCGAACAAGGCTGGCTTGACGACCACCAGCTGCGGTTTGCGGGCGACACCATTGTCGCAATCGAACCCATACCGGCCGGGGATCGGGAACGCGATGTCGAACTGCTGTGCCCCGCCTATATCGACATCCACGTTCACGGCGGCGACGGTCTGGACGTGATGGACGAAGAGGACGGCGTGCTGGACAGGCTGGCGCTGCGCAAAGCCCGTGAAGGCGTAGGGGCCTGGCTGCCGACCACGGTCACCGCGCCGTTTGAATCCATCGACCGTGCGCTGCGGCGTATCGCGAAGCGTTGCCAGCAGGGCGGCCCGGGCGCTGAAGTGCTCGGAAGCTATCTCGAAGGCCCGTACTTCACGCCGCAGAACAAGGGCGCGCATCCGCCCGAACTTTTCAGGGAGCTAAACGAGGCGGAGCTGGACAGGCTTATCGACGCCTCACAGAACACCCTGCGCGTGGTTGCGCTGGCGCCCGAAAAGCCGGGGGCGCTGGCGGCAATCAGGCATCTAAAAAAACGCGGCATTAAGGTCATGCTCGGCCACAGCGCGGCAGGCTATGACGAAACCGTTGCCGCCTTCGACGCGGGGGCCGACGGGCTGGTGCACTGCTTTAACGGCATGACGGGCCTGCACCATCGCAATCCCGGCATGGTGGGCGCAGGGCTTACGGACAAACGCGCCTGGCTTGAGCTTATTGCCGATGGCCACCACATTCACCCGGCGGTAATGAAAATTTGCTGCGCCTGCGCCAGCCCCCGCGTGCTGCTCATTACCGATGCAATGAGCGCAGCGGGAATGCCGGACGGCGACTACGCCATTTGCGGGCAGCAGGTAAAAATGCAGCAGGGCATCGTGCGCACCGCTTCTGGCGGGCTTGCCGGAAGCACGCTTTCGCTGGATGCGGCGGTCAGAAACCTCGTCAACGACGTTGGCATCGCCGCCGAAGAAGCGATCCATATGGCCTCCTTACACCCTGCAAAAATGCTCGGGCTTGATGAGGCCTTGGGCTCCCTTGCAGCAGGCAAGCGCGCCAGCATGATCGGGCTAGATAGCGCGCTCCGGGTGCAGACCCTTTGGGTAAACGGCAGCGCTGTTCCCCTGTAGCGCTTTCCTTTTTCTCCTGTGCAGGACTTTGGTCTGCGGCTGGCTCCGCTGCGGACCTTTCTTTTCCTTTCGATGTCAATCAAGCTAGCGCGAATATCATTTCCACCACTTATCTTTTCGTTCAATAACGTATAAATCGAGGATCGTTTCAGCGCTCACAGTTTTCGTTTTATTTCCTTTTGTTTATTGACCTTTCATTTTCTTTTCTATAAATTTTAATCAAGCATAAAGTTGATTAAATGAAACAAAACGAAAGACCTCTCTCTTCTTCTTTGTGCCGATCCCCTTGAAATATGCACCGCTAAGGAATGAGATATGAGCGAAACGCCTTCTGCCAGCACCTCCGGCACATCAACCTGGACCGAAGAAGAGATCCGCCAGCAGCCCAAAAGCTGGATGCGATCGTTAAAAAATATCGCGGCCAAACGCCACGATATCGACAGCTTCCTCGCGCCCCTGCTGCAAAATTCCGACCTGAAAATCATTCTGACCGGAGCAGGCACCTCGGCATTTATCGGCGATATCATCGCGCCCTGGCTTGCTCGCCACACGGGGAAAGACTTCGTTGCCGTCCCGACCACCGACCTGGTCACCAACCCGGTTGATTATCTGCACGCCGAACAGCCTACGCTGCTGGTCTCTTTTGCCCGCTCCGGTAACAGCCCGGAAAGCGTGGCGGCGGTGGATCTCGCCAACCAGATCGTCACGTCGTGCCACCATCTGACGATCACCTGCAACGAGGCGGGTAGCCTGTACCAAAACGCGGCGAAGAGTGAAAACGCGCTGCCGCTGCTGATGCCAGCCGAAACCCACGATCGCGGCTTCGCCATGACCAGCAGCATCACCACCATGATGGCAAGCTGTCTTGCGGTCTTTGCTGCGGATCTTATCAATACGGCGACCTTCCAGGACGTCGCCACGCGCTGCCAGCAGATCCTGGATTCCCACCGCGACTTCAGCGAGACCGTCTTCGAAGATCTGCCCTACAAGCGGATCGTTTACCTCGGCAGCGGCGGACTGCAGAGCGTGGCGCGCGAATCGGCGCTGAAGGTGTTAGAGCTAACTGCGGGCAAGCTTGCGGCATTTTATGACTCGGCAACGGGCTTCCGCCACGGGCCAAAATCACTGGTGAACGGCGAAACGCTGATTGTTCAGTTCATTTCCAGCCACCCGTACACGCGCCTGTACGACCTCGATCTGCTGGCCGAACTCCGTCGCGATGGGCAGGCGATGCGCGTAGTGGCAATCTCTGCCACGACCAGCCCGGAAATCGAAGCAGGCCCGCACATCATGCTGCCCGCCGCCCGTGAGTTTATCGATGTGGAGCAGGCATTCTGCTTCCTGATATACGCACAGATTTTCGCGCTGGCTGAATCCATCAAGGCGGGCATCACCCCGGACACGCCTTCCGCCAGCGGCACGGTCAATCGCGTCGTGAAAGGCGTGGTCATTCATCCCTGGAAAGGCTGAGAGGATTTCCCATGAGCATTATCTCCACCAAATATCTGCTTCAGGACGCGCAGGCCAGAGGCTACGCCGTGCCCGCGTTTAATATCCATAACGCGGAAACCATCCAGGCGATTCTGGAAGTGTGCAAGGAAATGCAGTCCCCGGTGATCCTCGCCGGCACGCCGGGCACCTTCAAACACATCGCGTTTGAGGAAATTTTCGCGCTCTGCGAAGCCTATTCCGAAAGCTACGGCATGCCTTTAGCCCTGCACCTCGACCACCACGAATCTCTTGCCGACATCAGCCGCAAGGTTAACGCGGGCGTGCGCAGCGCCATGATCGACGGCAGCCACTTCCCGTTCGCCGAAAACGTGCGGCTGGTGCGCAGCGTGGTGGATTTCTGCCATCGCCACGACTGTAGCGTTGAGGCCGAACTGGGGCGACTTGGCGGCGTAGAAGACGATATGGACGTCGATGAAGAGAGCGCCTTCTTAACCGATCCGCAGGAGGCGAGACGCTTTGTAGAACAAACCGGCGTGGACAGCCTCGCCGTCGCCATCGGTACGGCGCACGGCCTTTATACCCAGCGTCCGAAAATCGACTTTAAGCGCCTTGGCGAAATCCGCGAAACGGTAAACATCCCGCTGGTGCTGCACGGGGCGAGCGACGTGCCGGACGAATATGTGCGGCGCGCAATCGAACTGGGCGTCTGCAAGGTGAACGTCGCTACCGAGCTGAAAATCGCCTTTGCCGACGCGGTGAAAAAATGGTTTGGCGATAACCCGGAAGGCAACGATCCGCGCTACTACATGCGCGTCGGCATGGATGCAATGAAGGAAGTGGTACGCAGCAAAGTCACCGTCTGCGGCTCGGCCTATAAGCTGTTACCTGAAACTGAATCTTCGCTCTAAAAGACTTACCCCTGAGCGTTACCGGCCCCGCGTAACGCTCTGCCCTGAAGCAAAACCGGAAGTGAAAGACCCCTCAATACCTCAAAGAACAAGGACACCCCTATGAAGAGAATCATAAAGAGTTCGTTACTGCTTCTGTTCGTGAGCAACGGCGCTTTGGCCTCCCAATATCTGCTTAATAACGACAATATTTCGCTTTCTTTTGACGACGCAAACTCCGCCGTTTTGGTAAAGGACAGGCTTTCAGAACACAAGCTCGCGCCCATCGAGCTGTTCTTTTTGACCCTGCCCGATGAAAAAGTGATTCACGCTTCGGATTTCAAAATCAAAAACGTCAGCCAGAAAGGCGACGCGATACACGTCGACTACGACCATAAAGATTTTACCGTCAGCGTGGTGCTTAACGTCCTGAAGGGCAAATACGCCAGCATTGACTACAGCATTCAGGCCAAGGGAAAAGCCCAGGACGTGGCGAAAATCACCTTCTTCCCGACGAAAGGACAGTCCCAGGCCCCGTACGTTGACGGCGCGATAAACAGTTCGCCGATCGTCGCCGACAGCTTCTTTATTCTGCCCGAGAAGCCTATCGTCAACACCTACGCCTACGAGACCACCACCAACCTTAACGTCGAGTTAAAAACCCCCATCAAGACGGACACGCCAGTCACCTTCACCACCTACTTCGGCACCTTCGAGGCGACAAACCAGCTTCGCCGCAGCTTTAACGAATTTATCAACGCCATGCGCCCGCGCCCATACCAGCCCTATCTCCACTACAACAGCTGGATGGACATTGGCTTCTTCACCACCTATACCGAACAGGAGGTGCTGAACCGCATGGATACCTACGCCAATGAGCTGATCAAAAAGCGCGGCGTGAAGCTGGACGGCTTCCTGCTCGACGACGGCTGGGACGACCGCACCGGCAAGTGGCTGTTCGGCCCGGCATTTAGCAAAGGATTTGGGGTCGTGAAGGAAAAGGCCGACAGCCTGCATACCTCGGTCGGGCTGTGGCTCTCGCCGTGGGGCGGCTACAATAAACCGCGTGATATCCGGGTTTCCCACGCGAAAGAGAACGGTTTTGAGACGGTCGATGGCAAATTCGCGCTTTCCGGCCCGAACTACTTCCGCAACTTTAACGAGCAGATAATCAAGCTTATCAAGAACGAACATATCACCTCGTTCAAGCTCGACGGCATGGGCAACGCCAACTCGTACATTCCAGGCAGCGCGTTTGCCTCAGATTTCGACGCATCCATCGAGCTGATTAAAAACATGCGCGAGGCGAACAAAGACCTGTTTATCAACCTGACCACCGGCACCGACGCCAGCCCGTCATGGCTATTCTACGCCGACTCCATCTGGCGTCAGGGCGACGATATCAACGTCTATGGCAAAGGTTCCCCGGCGCAGCGGTGGATGACCTACCGCGACGCCGAAACCTACCGTTCTATCGTGCGTAAAGGCCCGCTGTTCCCGCTGAACTCACTGATGTATCACGGAATCGTAAGTGCGGAACATGCCTACTTTGGGCTGGAAAAAGTGCAGACGGACGGCGACTTTGCCGACCAGGTATGGAGCTACTTCGCTACCGGCACGCAGCTCCAGGAGCTGTACATCACGCCTTCGATGCTCAACGACGCCAAATGGGATACGCTGGCCGACGCGGCGAAATGGTCACGCGAAAACGCCAACGTGCTGGTTGATACCCACTGGATCGGCGGCGACCCAACGCAGCTTGAGGTTTACGGCTGGGCGTCATGGAGCAAAGATAAGGCTATTTTCGGCCTGCGCAACCCGTCCGACAAAGAACAACGCTACTACGTAGACCTGGCGAAAAACTTCGAAATCCCGGAGGGCGAGGCCACGCAGTTCACGCTCAAGCCGGTCTACGGCAGCAACACAACGCTTGCCGCAGACTATAAAAATCCGGTGATTGTGACCTTAAAACCGCTGGAAACGCTGGTAGTGGAGGCTGTGCCTGTGGCGGGGGTGAAGTAATAACGAAGAAAAAATGCCTGGGTTTTACCAGGCATTTCTTTTATGTCTCCACGGCTCGCTCCGCCACCAGCACGATGCCGCGACGGAACTCATCGGGGGCCAGACTCCAAATTTCAGACTCGGGAATGCTTTCGCAGTCATAGCGAATGCGCTCGCCGTCATAGGGATAGAAGCGCCCGCTTTCGGTGTCCAGGACAAAGACATGAATTTTTTCTGATACGCGAGCAATTCGCTTCCAGATGTTTTGACCGCCATCGTATTGCTCGCGATCGCTCATCAGGATCATGCCCTGGTCAACAACCAGATGCTCATAAAGCGTGGTTGCGACTCGGGTATCACGCGCGGGGCTATCGACAACCACACCTTCAACCTGGCAAACAGCTTTTGACTCCCAGTAGCGCTTAACGGCAAGAATTGATTCATTTTGAACGGTACTTTTACGCGGAATCAGATCGAGCTTGGCAACGACCGAATGGCGTAGTTCACCCTTCTCATCCAATGACGGTTCTGCATAAACAATCGCAGCGGCAGTTTTGTCTTTTCTGAGAACGATTAACGCAGGGACACCCAACACATCGGTAGTCCCCAACCGATCAAATGCGCGTTCAAGCGCAGCAGGACTGTAGCTTATGGGGTAAAGAATCATATTCGAATCCCCTCTTATCAATACCGGCATACCTTTGCTCACCTATTCATCCCTAAATTTTGAGCAAATTAACATCGCTTATTTAAACCACACAAACAATACCGATACCCGTAATAGAAGCGTGCGAGGCGGCTCGAAAAAACTACTTCTCGCTGTTTTCTAAAGCATATTTATAGAGCGCATTTTTTTTCACGCCGTGGATTTCGGCGGCAAGCGCGGCGGCTTTCTTCAGGGGCAGCTCGGTTTGCAACAGCGCCAGAGTGCGCAGCGCATCGGCGGGCAACGCGTCGTCGGCCGGGGCCTTAAAGCCTTCGACTATCAGCACCATCTCGCCCTTGCGGCGGTTCTCATCTTCTTTCACCCACGCCACCAGCTCGCCGATGGGCGCGCCGTGAATCGACTCCCAGGTTTTGGTCAGCTCGCGCGCCAGCACCACGTAGCGGGATTCGCCGAGTACGGCGCAAATATCGTCTAAACTGTCGATCAGGCGATGGGTAGATTCATAGAAGATCAGCGTGCGCGGCTCCTGCTCAATGGCTTTTAACGCGTCGCGGCGGCCTTTGGACTTCGCGGGCAAAAAGCCTTCGTAACAGAATCGATCCGAAGGTAGACCGGCGGCGCTTAACGCGGCAATGGCGGCGCACGGGCCGGGCAGCGGCACCACGCGGATTCCCGCCTCGCGGCAGGTACGCACCAGATGATAGCCCGGATCGTTAATCAGCGGCGTACCGGCGTCGGAAACCAACGCGATACTCTGCCCTTCCTGAAGCTTCGCTAACAAAGTTTCTGATTTTTGTTGCTCATTATGATCGTGCAATGCGAACAATCGCGCATTAATGGCAAAATGCTGCAGCAATAAACCGGTATGACGAGTATCTTCGGCAGCAATCAGGTCAACGCTTTGCAACACGGATAACGCCCGCTGTGTGATATCGCCGAGGTTACCGATGGGTGTCGGAACGATGTAGAGCGTGCTGGCAGAAATCGCCGCCGTTTCGAGTTGTTTCATTGTTTCATCCGTATTGCCGATTTAATATTGAACACTGAGAAGAAAAATTCACTGGATACAGAATGCTACCGTCTAAATTTATTCGTTCTAAAGCCGGGCGCTGTCTGCCTGTCGTGCTTGCAGCCCTGGTCTTTGCAGGCTGTACCACGAAAGCGCCAGACCAGTCCGCCGCTCACGTGCAGGGCGAAGCCACTGCGGATTCTGCATACTATCTGCAACAGATGCAGCAAAGCGCAGATGATAGCAAGACCACCTGGCAATTACTCGCCATTCATGCGCTGCTTGCCGAAGGTAAAACCCCTCAGGCGGTAGAACTCTATAACCAGTTGCCGCAGCAGATGGACGACACTCAGCGTCACGAACGGTCGCTGCTGGCACCCGAAATCAAAATTGCGCAGAAAGATTACGCCGCCGCCAACGCGCTGCTGGCGAAGCTCGATCTTTCTGTATTCAATAAAAAACAGCTCGCCCGCTATTACCAGGCGGTGATTGACGCCAGCCAGAATCGCCCTTCGCTGGTGCTGCTGCGCGCCTACATCGAGCAAGAGCCGATGCTCAAGGGCGCAGCACATCAGAAAAATATCGACGGCACCTGGCAGGCCCTGTCGCAGCTCACGCCTGAGCAGATGAACAGCATGGTGATCAACGCCGACGAAAACGTGCTGCAAGGCTGGTTGGATCTGCAACGCGTATGGAACGATAACCGCAGCGACCCGAATATGCTCAAAGCGGGCATCAAAGACTGGCAGACGCGCTACCCCAATAACCCAGGTGCGAAAACCCTGCCGACCCAGCTTAGCAACATGCAGAACTACCAGCAGGCATCCGTCGGCAAGATTGCGCTGCTGCTGCCGCTGAACGGCCAGGCGGCGGTATTCAGCCGTGCGATTCAGCAAGGGTTTGAGGCCGCGAAGAATAACGGTTCCGCACCCGTCGCACCGGTAAGCGCCCCTGCGCAAACCCCGGACGCCAGCACGCAGCCAGCGGCGGCTCAGCCTGCTGATGCCAATGCTGTTGCCAGCCCGTCCGACGCCTCGGTAAGCGATCTCACCAACGAGCAGCCGGCGGACCAAACCGCACAGCCCGCGCCTCAGCCAGCGCAGCAGCCGGTGCAAAGCGCGGCGGCCGTGGCGGCCAACCCGTCCGCCGAAGTGAAAGTCTACGACACCTCCTCCCAGCCGCTCGACCAGGTGCTCGCTCAGGCTCAGCAGGACGGCGCAACGCTTGTGGTTGGCCCGCTGCTGAAAAACAACGTAGACCAGCTCGCCACCAGCACCACCTCGCTGAATATCCTTGCGCTCAACCAGCCGGAGAACGTGCAGAACCGCCCGAACATCTGCTACTTCGCGCTCTCCCCGGAAGACGAAGCGCGTGATGCGGCAGACCATATCTGGCAGGAAGGCCACCGCGCCCCGCTGCTGCTGGTGCCACGCAGCGCGCTGGGCGACCGCGTAACCAAAGCCTTTAGCGCCGAATGGCAGAAGTTGGGCGGCGGTATCGTGCTGCAACAGCAGTTTGGTTCGGTCGGCGAACTTAAGCAGGGCATTAACAGCGGCTCCGGCATCGCCTTAACCGGTACGCCAGTCTCCTCTTCCGCGCCGCAGCAGGAAGCGGTCACCATCGGCGGCCTGACCATCCCGGCACCGCCAACCGACGCGCAAATCACCGCAGGCGCAAGCGGCGGCGTTGATGCCGCTTATATCGTGGCAACGCCGGGCGAAGTTGCGCTTATCAAGCCGATGATCGCCATGCGCACCGGCAGCCGCAGCAGCGCGCAGCTGTACGCCAGTTCCCGCAGCTCGCAGGGCGTGAACGGCCCGGACTTCCGTCTGGAAATGGAAGGCCTGCAGTTTAGCGAAATCCCGATGCTGTCCGGCGGCAACCCGTCATTACAGCAGCAGGCCCTGAGCGCCGTGCGCAACGACTATTCCCTGGCCCGCCTGTACGCGATGGGCGTTGACGCCTGGTCGCTGGCAAATCATTTCTCGCAAATCCGTCAGGTTCCGGGTTATCAGATAAGCGGCAACACCGGCACGCTCTCGGCAAGCCAGGACTGCGTCATTAACAGGAAGTTAAATTGGCAGAAGTTCACCCAGGGGCAGATCGTCCCGGTATCCTGAACCGTCAACAGGCTGGCGCGCGCTTCGAAGCCGAAGCGCGCCGCTATCTTGAGCGCAACGGACTGCGCTTTATCGCCGCCAACGTCCGCGTGCGCGGCGGCGAAATCGACCTCATCATGAAACATCGGCAGGTGATTGTGTTTGTCGAGGTGCGTTACCGCAGCAGCCCGCGTTTTGGCGGCGCGGCGGCAAGCGTGACCCGCAGCAAACAGCAAAAGCTGCTGCACGCCGCACGGATTTGGCTTGCTCGCAAATCAGGGAGTTTTGATACTGTGGATTGCCGTTTCGATGTGATAGCCTTCACCGGCAATGAAATAGAGTGGTTAACCAACGCGTTTACCGCAGATGTCTAAAGTAACCAGGTAGAACAACGTGCTCGAAAGAATCAAAGTCTGCTTCACGGAAAGTATTCAAACCCAGATTGCCGCAGCCGAAGCTCTGCCAGATGCCATCTCCCGTGCAGCCATGACGCTGGTTCAGTCGCTGCTTAACGGCAACAAAATTCTCTGTTGTGGTAACGGAACCTCTGCTGCCAACGCACAGCATTTTGCTGCCAGCATGATCAATCGCTTCGAAACGGAGCGGCCAAGTTTACCTGCCATTGCACTTAATGCCGATAATGTGGTCTTAACCGCTATTGCAAATGACCGTTTGCACGAAGAAGTGTATGCCAAACAGGTACGTGCGCTGGGCCATGCCGGAGACGTGCTGCTCGCCATCTCAACCCGTGGCAACAGCCGCGATATCGTGAAAGCGGTAGAGGCGGCGGTAACGCGCGACATGACCATCGTTGCGCTCACCGGCTACGACGGCGGTGAACTTGCCGGGCTGTTAGGGCCGCAGGACGTGGAGATCCGCATTCCTTCGCACCGCAGCGCGCGCATTCAGGAAATGCACATGCTGACGGTCAATTGCCTATGTGATTTGATTGATAACACGTTATTCCCTCACCAGGATGATTAAGGAGTACAGATGAAGGCATTTAAGCCACTTGCAGTCCTTATAACCGCAATTGCGCTACAGGGTTGTGTCGCCGCAGCGGTAGTAGGAAGTGCAGCCGTCGCCACAAAAACGGCGACCGACCCGCGAACGGTTGGCACCCAGGTTGACGACGGCACGCTGGAACTTCGCGTAAATAGCGCGCTTGGCAAAGACGAGCAGCTCAAAAAAGATGCCCGCATTAACGTCACCGCCTATCAGGGCAAAGTCCTGCTGACCGGGCAGACGCAAAATACCGAGCTGGCCTCGCGTGCGAAGCAAATCGCGCTGGGCGTCGACGGTGCCACCGAGGTGTATAACGAAATCCGTAACATGGCACCGGTTGGCTTAGGCACCGCGTCAACGGATACCTGGATAACCACCAAAGTGCGCTCGCAGCTGCTGGCAAGCGATCAGGTGAAATCCTCAAACGTGAAGGTGACCACCGAAAACGGTGAAGTCTTCCTGTTAGGTCTGGTAACGGACAGAGAAGGGAAAGCGGCGGCGGATATCGCCAGCCGGGTGAGCGGCGTGAAGCACGTCACCACCGCTTTTACGCTTCTTAAGTAAAACGCATTGCCCCCTCTCCTTGGGGAGAGGGGACTTTACTCCCAACTTAAAACCGGCTCAAACACGCCATCGCCACCGCCTTAAATCCCGCAAAATCCTTTTGCTCCCGCAGCCGGGGCATCGCCCTTTCGCGCAGGAAGGTGACGAACAAATCGTAAATCGCCATCGCCTCTTCGTATTCGCTTTTGCTGATCGCCAGCAGGAAGATAACGTACGCCGTTTCGTCGCCCCAGCTAATACCCTGCGGGGCCAGCACGGTATAGACCACGGTTTTGTTGGCCATCAGCCCCAGCGAGTGCGGCAGCGCGATGCCGTCGCCCAGCATGGTGCTGACAATCGCTTCGCGTTCGACGACCGAGGGGTAAAAATCTTCCCCCACATACCCTTCACGCTCCAGCTGCCCGCACAAAATGCCGAACAGCTGCTGCTGGGTCATCGGCTCGTCGACGACCAGGAAGTGGCTTTCGTCGAAGTACTTCGCCAGCATATACGGGCGCGTTCGGTCGACCAGCACCAGTTTCCCGAGCTGCTCGAGCTGGTACTCCGTCGGGAACGGCGCCATCGTCACCACCGGCTTTTCTTTTTCGGTGACCCGCGCCGTCGAAATCACAAAATCTTCTTCCACGCCTGCAAGCTGCTCGTAATCGCGCAGCGAGATAATGCGCGTCACCTCAATTTGCGGGTACTTGCGCATCAGCATCGCCTGAATCATCCGCACCGTGGAGTTGCCGGTATCGCAGACCAGCAGAACGCGCGGATGCCGCTGATAGCCAATGTTGTAGTGCCGCTCAAGGCCGACGCCGATGTGCAGCACCAGAAAGCCGATCTCGTTCTCGCTGATGGCGTAAGGCGTGTATTTCCCCCAGCTCGACACCGCCGCAAGCGTCATGTCGTAGGCCATCGGATAGTGCTGTTTAATGTTGGAAAGCAGCGGGTTAGGAATATTTATCTGGTAGCGCACGCGGGTGATCATCGTTTTGATATGCGTGAGCAGGTCTGCGTGCAGCTGCTCGTCGGTCAGCAGATTGTAGTTATAGTGCGTGTTGATGTAGCGCAGGATGTAGTTCACCAGCGCCTCGTCGTCGTCGGCGCTGATGGCGCTGGGCGCGACCTCCTGAACCTGGCGCGCGGCGATGTGTACCTGCAGCCACTCCTCTTCCGCCTCAGACAGCGGCTTTCCCGCCAGCCTTTGCAGCAGCCGCGCAATCTGGCGCGCGGCTTCGCGCACGTTTTCATCCACCTCGGCGGCGTTAAATTCGGCCAGCGGATAGCCTTCACTAATGCGCCGTACCGCGACGGCGCAGTAAAGGCGAATAAACTGCTCGCCTTCATCCGTCAGGCGAATGCGGCAGCGGGTGAAACAGTCGTGCAGCTCGGCGGCCAGCTGCTCCGGCACGCCCGCGTTGAGCGCCTCTTCGGTCAGCAGCGGGTTTTCGCTGTCATCCTGCGCGAGCTGCCAGAGCAAATCCGTCAGGCAGGCGCGGGTGGCCGTTTCGCTGCCAAACAGCTTCATGCCGTGGCGTGGACGGGTCTCAATCGTCAGGCTATAGCGGCTAAACCGCTCGCGCACCTCCGCCATATCGCCCTGCAGCGTGGCGCGGCTGACAAACCACTCTTCAGCCAGATCCTCAAGCTTGAGCGAAAAAGCTGAAGTCAGAAAGCGCACCAGCAGATACTGCACGCGCTCCGGCGAGGTGCGCGGAATGCGCAGCTGGCGCGAGGGCTGAAGCACCATCTCCTGATAGCGGGCAGCGTCATCAATTTTGAGCTGGTAGCCCGCGCCGCGATTGAGCACAAACTGCGCGCCGTGCCCGGCCATTAACGCATTCAGTGCGGTGATATCCGCCCGTACGGTACGGGTAGATACCGCAAGCCGTCGCGCCAGCTCGTCCTGGGGCAGCGTCTCGTTTTGCAGCAGCTCAAAAAGCTGGGCCAGACGAAGATTGGGGAATCTCACCGCGCTTTCCTTCTATTAAACAGCCTACTGCCCAGCAGTGAAAACCAGCTGCGACGGGCTGCCCACCGGGGTGTAATCCTCGATAAAGGTCAGGCTGCCGTCGTGCGGCGTCACGCTAAAGCGCGTGATGTTGTCGCTGCGCTGGTTCATGACGTAGAGATATTGACCGTGGTTATCGAGCGTTAAGGTGCGCGGGTAGTCGCCGCGCGTCCAGATATCGTCCCGATGCGCCAGCGTCCCGTCAGCCGCCACGCTGAAGTGCGCGATGCTGTTACGCAGGCGGTTGGCGACATAAAGCTGTTTGCCGTCAAGGCTCAGCGCAAGGCCCGACGCATAGCTGGTTCCCCGGTAGCCTTCCGGCAGCACGGAGACGGTTTCGCCTTCGGTGAGGGTGCCTTTTGCCGCATCGAATGAATAATGGGTCAGCGTAGAGGACTCTTCGTTAATCAACCACAGGCCGCTCCCGTCCGGGGTAAAGACGAAATGGCGTGGGCCCGCGCCCTTCGACGAGGCGGCGATAAACGGCGGATCGTTCGGCGTGAGCTTCCCGGCGGCGTCGTCAAAGCGGTACTGATAAATGCGGTCTAAGCCGAGATCGGTCGTGAAAACATATTTCCCGCTCGGATCGGCCTCGATCATGTGCGCGTGCGCTCGGCTATGCCCGCTCGCCGCAAAACTGCCCTCTACGGCCGCTTCCGGCCTCGCCGCGCCCGCAGGCCCGGAATCCGTATGAATATCGCTGGCCTCGCCGAGGCTGCCGTCTTCTTTTACCGGCAGCACGGCAACGGAACCACTGATGTAGTTCGCCACCAGCAGATAGCGCTCGTTTGGCGTAAGCGATAGGTAAACCGGCCCGCCGCCGCCCGATGAAACCTGATTTAGCGCTTTAAGGCCCCCGTCGCGCCCAACGCGCAGGGCGACAATAATGCCCTCCTCCTCTTCGCATGCGGCGTACAGGGTTTGGCCGTCTCGCGATGCCGCAAGCTGGGCCGCGTTCGGCAGCGTGCTGACTAACGTTTTGCCGCTCAGCGCGCCCGTTTTCGCATCAACCTGAAAACGATACACCCCCTCACCGTTGGGATTATAGGTGCCAACCCAGGCGAACCGCGTTGTTACAGGCATTGGGGATTCCTCGCTATTGGTGAATGTTGAATGGGCGCGCGTAGGGCGGATAAGCACAGCGCCATCCGCCGTTGGGTTTTACCCTACCAGCTTCCGGGTCATTTCCAGCAGCGCACGCACGTCTTCCGGGCGCGTATTGCCGCTCGCCTTATCGATAATCGAGCTGTAAATGTGCGGGATGATTTTGCTCACCCCGGCCTGCAGCGCTATCCGGAGAATATCTTCGTAATTGTCCAGATCGATACCGCCGGTCGGCTCCAGCCAGAAATCGTGCTTCGCGCAGGCTTCGGCGACCGCCTTAAACTCGTCACGGCAGGCGAGCCCGCCCATCGGTAAATATTTGATTGAACTGCCGCCCATATCTTTCAGCAACTTAATGGCGGTTTCAACCGGAACGATGCCGTCGGGCGCTTTTGAGCTTAGCGGTCCGGTGGAGATTTTCACCCAGCCCACCTTGCCGGTCGGTGAAACCAGGCCGTTAACCACCGTTTCAGCCTGCCCGAGCAGCGCCCGCGAGGTGCCCACGCCGGTAAACACCTGGTTCACATGCTGCGGCTGCACCTGGCGGGAGATTTCGCTGACCATCGCCGACTGGTTTGGATCGCCCGCGCCCAGCCCCACGGAAAGCGCGTTATCGATTAGCGCCGCATAGTCGCGCATATCCGCCACGGCGCTTTGCACGTCGGGGTAGTTTTTTGACAGCACGCCCACCAGCACGTGGCCGTCCGCTGCCTCATAAATCTCTTTTGCGTTCTCTTTCGAACCCGCCAGCACGTTCAGGCAAACGCGGTCGCGGTAAAAGTTCGGGGTCAGCTTCATGACTGGTTCTCCTTGCTGATGTTCGCCTTAATGCAGCGGGCGATAATCTCCAGCTGCTGTGGGCTGACGCTGCGCACGTCGGCCTCAATAATGCCTTCGTTGGCCTTGTAGCCACGGAAATAGACAGCGTATTCACCCTGCTTAAGCGCGTCGACCAGCCCGCCGGTGCTCATGCCGATAGCGGCCTCGTTGAATTTGATTTCGGTACGGGCGATGTCGCGGCCCGCGGCGTCCCATACCACGCGGGCGCTAACGCCGTTCAGCGCGTTCAGGCCGTCGATAAACGGCGTCATTTTTTGCACCATCTGCTCGCCGGTCTCTTTTTGCGCCGTGAGGTAATGTTCAATGGCGCAGGTCAGGCCGAGGATCCCCTCTTTACCCACTTTCATGGCGCGGCCGATGCCGCCGGTTTGCAGCTTTACCCACTCCACGTACTGTTTCTTGCCGATCACCAGCCCGCTGGTCGGCCCTTCAATCGCCTTCGCGCCGCTGTAAATCACAAGACTCGCGCCCGCGCGGTAGTAACACTGAAGATCTTCTTCCGCGGCGGCGTCCACGATCAGCGGCAGACTGTGCCTGCGGGCAACCGCCGCAGCCTGCTCAACGTTGAGCATGCTTTTCTGCACCGAGTGGTGGGACTTGATATAGAGGATCGCGGCGGTGCGCGGGGAAATCGCGGCGGCAAGCTGGTCGGCTGAACATTCGTTCGCGTAGCCCGCCTCAACGACCCTGCCGCCGCCGAGGTTCACCATCGTGCCAACCGGCGCGCCGAAGTTAACGTTATGCCCTTTCGGCAGCACGATCTCGTTGTTCTCAAGCGGGGCGGCGTGCAGGTTTTCAATCAGCCAGGCGTTGTCTTTAACCAGCACCGCCGCGACGGACTGCGCGATGCCGGAAGAGGCGCAGGAGACAACCGTCGCCGCCTCCACGTCGAGCAGCTTCGCGATGTAGTCGCCGGTTTTGTTCACCAGATCTTTCATTTCAAAGTAGTGGTTCATGCCGTTGGTGACGGCTTCCACCACCTCCGGGCGCGGCGTTGAAACGCCCAGCGCGGTCATGCGGCCCGAGGCGTTAATCACCTGTTTTAAATCGTATTTTTCATAGATCGAAGACATGTTCTGCATTTCCTTGTTCAGTCGTAAACCACTTCCCGGCGCGCACGGCGGCAAGAGGTGCCAGCAGCAGCTCGCCGTGAAGCGTTTGCTGCTCGGAATCGGTAAACACCGTCGGCTGGCGGCGAAGTTCAAAAATTGTCAGATCGCCGTCAAGGCCGACCGCCAGACGCCCCTTGTGCCGCAGGCGTAGGCCGTCCGCCGCGTGGGCGGTAACGCGGTCAATAACCTGCGGCAGAGAAAGGCCGATGGAGAGGAATTTCGACATCACCGCGCCCAGGCTATGCACCGGCCCGTTAATGCGGTTGCGGCAGTAGATATCGGAGCTGATGGTCTGCGGCAAAATTCCCTGCGCGATGGCGATTTTCGCCACCTCAAAGCTGAAGCTCGCCGAGCCGTGGCCTACGTCCAGGCGCACGCCGCGCCCAATCGCGCTGGCAATGGACGCGCGCAGCTTGCCCGCAGGCGAAAGGATGCGGTTCGGCTTGCCGTTGTAGCAGTGGGTAATGATGTCGCCGCTGGAGAGCAAATCGGCGATTTCATCAAGGTTCGGCGGGTTGTTGCCGATGTGCACCATCAGCGGCAAATCACCGTTTTCACGCTGAATTTCCTTGGCGCGTTGCAGCGGCCTGATGCCGTTATCCCCCACCACGCTGCTGCTCATCCGCGCCTTCAGGCCGACGATAAAACCGCCGTGGCGCTTCACCGCATCGCGCGCGGCAGCGCTGTCGATATTCGCCATATCCGACAGCTCGTTCTGGGCGATCAGCCCGACGCGGGAGATGTTCAGCAGCGCGTATACGTCCGTCGTCGCTTTTCGGGTTATCTGATAAAAATCGTCGATATCGTCCGCGCCGGTGCTCCCCGCGTCGATAACAGTGGTCACGCCCGTCGCGATGCCGATGCTGTCCGGCTCATCGTGATAAATCGGCGATTTTGGGTAGCAGTGGACGTGTGAATCAATCCAGCCCGCGCTGACGTAGAACTCGCCGTTCAGCGCCCGCTCCTCGTGCGCCTTGCCGCTCACCTCGCCGAGCGCGGCGATTTTGCCGTCCTTGATGGCGATGTCGATAACCGTATCGTCCACAAGGCGCGCCTGGCGCAGAATCAGGTCGAACATGGTTTTCTCCTTTCTTTAAAACCAGGTCGGGTAAGCGCAGCGCTACCCGACGAAAACCTACAGGGCCACCGGGAATATCGCCCCTAAAATCATCGCTCCCAGAATCGCGCCGCCGGTAATCGGCTTGTTCCACAGGTAGAACGCCAGCGCGCCAAGCAGCGAGCCGATGCCGATGGGGATTGAGGCGGTCATCGCGCTCAGGATAATCAGCGGCCCGAGGAAGCGGCCCGACGCGTTACCCGCGCCCATCATCACGTCCGCGCCGTAGGTCGAATCGCTCTGGTTGATGGTGAACCTACGCGCAAGGATAATCAGGTAGCCAATCGCCAGCCCAATCACCAGGCCGGTAACCAGCGAAGCGGCAAAGTTAGCTACCGGGAAGACGAAGCCCGCCCCCAGCAACAGCGCCGGAACGCCCAGCCCCACGCCGGTCTGAATCGCACCGCCGATATCCAGAATCCCGACCAGCGATCCTTCGATGATGCGCGCAAAAAGGAAGCTCGCGCCAAAGGCCGCTACCGCGCCGTAAACCCCGGTATCAATCCCGGCGCGCAGCATGGAGACAAACGCCACTTCGTTAAACGCGCCGATGCCGTAGAGGTAGTACATGTGTGTCCCGGCGAACACGCCGGAGGAAAGCAGGCCAACAAAGATTGGGAACGACCAGTCGGCATACCAAAAACCTTTATTCTCTTCCATCGCAGGCTCCCTTATTTTCCGCTCATCGAGTTATGGATCATGTCCAGCCAGTTCGGCACGGTCAGATGGAAGGATTCGATCATCTTCATGTCGAAGCCGCGGAAGAAGGCGCTCAGCACGAACAGCGCGACAATCGCGGTCATCATCACCTTAGTGACGCGGTTCCAGCCGCTCTCCTCCACGCCTTTACCGATCAGGATGCCCAACACCAGGCCCGGCACGGCGTTACCCATAATCAGCTGCGCGCAGCCGCCAAAAATCGTCGCCCAGAAGCCGGATTTCTTACCGGCGTCGATGGCTGCAAGCCAAAAGATGACCGGCATCACGGTGTTCACCAGCAGGTTAGCCGCAGGCACCAGCACCTTAACGGCGGTGACCTGCAAAGCGGCGGGTACGGCGGAAGCGGTGCTGTTGAGGAATGCCACCACCACCATGCCGATAAGGCCGCAGGCGATAGCCATTTTCTTCGGATCGTGCAGGGTTTCGGCCACGTTGCGGTTTTTCACCATCAGCGCGGCGGCCCCCCAGTTGGGGATGATGCGGTGGTCAACGTCCTGGGTGAAAGCGCCCGCCGCAACGGAGGAAGCCCAGGCGTTGAAGAAGAAGCCCAGACCAAAAGAGAAATGCGATGCCGGATCCCCTTCGCAGGAATTTAGCTCGCCCAGAGTACGAAATGCGCCCATCCCCTGCGAGGTTGGCGCGTGGAACATGCGTGCTGCCCCAGCGCCAACACCTACGCCGACGAGCCCCCCGATGATGAGTGATTTTATTAGTATTATTAAGAACATCTGTCTGTCCTTTCTGTGTGATTTTTAGGTCGTGGCGAAATCTACCTTATCGAGATTTATCGCTGTTACGTTGACGGTGACGTCCAGCTCGACGCTAAACGTCCGTCGTTCGCGCTTCAGAAAGAAGAGCAAAAAGGCTTCTTTCTTCACCTGCACCCGCGCCTGAACAACCTGCACATCCTGTGGCTCAATACGCAGTAATATGTGGGCGACGTCTTGAGCACCGCGCCCTGAACGTGGCTCAGGGCATCGGCAAAGGCTTTGGCTTTGCTATCGCCGCGCCCGCTCACTCGCACCCTGTCGGAGAAGTGTTCTTTCATACTCAGCTGCCGTACTTCTTGTTCCAGGCCTGCACCAGGCGCTCGCCCAGCTCTTCTTTATCCATAAAGCCGAAGCCTAAAACGTTGTTGCCCTCGTTGATGGCCGTTACGCCCTCGTCCACGGAACGCATGCCGTATTTGGCTTTGTAGCCGTGTTTGGTTTGCGCGGTGATGGCCCCCGCCCCGCCGCTGCCGCAGAAGGAAATCCCGAAGGCGGCGTTTTCAGCTTTCATCACGTCGCCGAGCTTCATGTCGGCGGCGACGCCAGGTATGACCACCGCGCGACCACCCGCTTTTTCGATCCCTGCCGCAACCTTCTGTCCTTTACCCAGACGGTCACCAATGACTACGGTAATTTGTTCCATTTGCGTCTCCTGATTGTTCAAAGATTGTCTTTCGCGACTTCGAAATGCACCGACAGCAGCCACGCCTCTTCCACCGGCAGGTTGCCAAACTGCTCCACCACCGCCTGCGCCATGGCAAGCGAGTCGGCCGAGATTTCCTCAAACAGGCTCTCTTCCACTTCCGGCAGCGGCTCGCCGCTCAACGACCGATGGGCCATGGCGCGGACGTGGGAGGTGAGCATCTGCTCCTGCACCGCGTTCGGGGTGATGTTTCTGGATTCCAGCAGCTGATGAATAAACACCAGCACCCTGTCCGCCAGCTGCGCGGCCCCGGCACTCCCGGCTTCATTAACCTTTACCGCTCCGTTATTCACACTGCGTACCTCGTTTTTCGATATAGCGTTAAGGTATCCACCGGGGTTATCAGTTTGTAGCGAGTTGTTTTCCACTTCGAAGTGGAAATCGGCGCGGCATGAGTGATCTGTGCCGCATATTCGCGGCGATTAGCGGTTTTATGCTGGATTTAAGTGATTAAGCTCACGGGATTAACAGGCGAAATACATATTCGGCAGTGATAGTTTTTGCGCAGAAATGTGACGCGGGACGGGTTTTAACGGCAGGTATCGGAAAGGCTTATGTTGGGTGAACTTAAGGCCACGCTGTCGCACGAAAAAAGGTGATTTTCCAGCTTTAAGCCTTTTTAGCGACATGATTTTACGAACTGGAATACGCCTTACAAACCCCACGCCGATGAGAAAGCCCGTTCTTTGAGAAACTCTGGCGGGTGGCGCTTCGCTTACCCGCACTACACTCTGAATATTTCTTGCGAGGTCTCGCGAAGAAAGAAGCGATGGTCATAGAGAATTAAGGGGGAATTCATAAAATCATGACCTGGTATTTACTCTACTAAACCGAAAATATTCTCAATCAAATCAAAAACCGGCGGCAGCTTATCAATGCCATGGCAATGATGCCTGGAAGAAATACACCAATATTAGCTCTTGAGCTAACATAGCTTATGAGCTAATTTATCGTTCATGGAGGAACGTTATGTTCACTGTGATTTTTCACAATGAAGCCGAAACGGAACTGCTCGCGTTACCTGCTTCAGCTCGGGCTAAAATGACTCGACTCCTTAAGAAGCTGGAAATTAATCCCCGCCTGCTGCGGGAGCCCGATACCAAACCTTTGGGCGAAGGCTTATTTGAAATCCGTACCATGGGGACAGGCATAGCCCGCGGCCTCTGGGTATATCAGACTGGTGAGCGCATTTTTCTGCTGCGCATTTTCATTAAAAAGTCTCAAAAAACCCCGTATGGCGAAATAGAACTGGCCTTCCGAAGGTTGGAGGAAATGAAAAATGAAATATAAAACGCTCGATCAGATTCACAACGAATCCCTGCAAGATCCCGAGTACCGCGCTGCCTATGAAGCAGAAGAAGCGCTTGAAAGATTACAGGAAACGTTACAAAGCTGGAGAGTTGAGGCGGGACTTACCTCTGCACAAGTTGCTGAAAGAATGGGAGTTAAACCGCCCACCGTATCTCGGATGGAAAAGAATGCCACGAAAATGAGCTACGAAACCCTGCTACGCTACGCTCGCGCCTGCGGCGTAAACTTCAAGCTACAGCAAATATGAAAATCGACGCAGAAATCACCTTCCGCAAGCTCGAAATCTTTATGGCGTTTATGGAGAAGGGAAACATTGCCCGCACCGCCGAGGCGCTGGGCATCAGCGGTGTGAGCGTGCATCGCGCGCTGCATACGCTTGAGGAAGGCGTGCGCTGCCCGCTGTTTATCCACAAGGGCCGCAACCTGGTGCCGCTGCCGTCGGCGCATACGCTGCTGGAACACAGCAAAGAAGCGGTGGCCCTGATGGAGCGCGGCATTGAGGAAACCCGCCAGGCCGCGGGCGTTGGGCAGGGGCGTTTGCGCATCGGCACGCTCTATTCGCTGACGCTTGAAACCGTGCCGCGCCTGATAATGGGCATGAAGCTGCGCCGCCCGGAGCTGGAAATGGATCTCACCATGGGCTCTAACCAGCTGCTGTTGAATATGCTTGAAGACGGCGTGCTGGATGCGATTCTGATTTCGGTTTCCGAGAGTGAGATTGACCGCACCAGCCTTGAGGTGCTGCCGCTGTTCCAGGACAACATTTTCCTCGCCGCACCCACCTCTTTCCCGCTCGATACCGGCAAACTCGCCGATCTTCGTGATTTCCACAGCCAAAAATTTGTCTCACTGGCCGAAGGCTTCGCCACCTATAACGGCTTCCAGGAGGCGTTTCATATTGCGGGCTTTGAGCCAGAGATTGTGACGCGGGTGAACGATATCTTTTCGATGCTGAGCCTGGTGCAGGCGGGCGTGGGGCTGTCGTTAATGCCGGGGCGCATGAAGAAGGTGTATGAGAATTCCATACAGCTTTGCGAGCTTGCCGAGCCGTATCAGATGAAGCAGCAGATTGCGATTGTCTTCGCCCGTAACCGCGAGCTGGACCCGAACCTGCTGGCGCTGGCGGCCGAGGGGCGCATGTACGCCCGCTCGTTTACCGATACGCCTAACGCGCCGCTTTAGTACGTTCGGCCAGACGCTGGATAAGCGCTACGCTGTTCTGCTCGCGGCATACGGTAATGCCCTCGCGGAAGGCCTGTCGGGTCAACCCTGAAAGCACGCTGCCGGGCGGCATTTCGATAGCCAGCCGCACGTCGCGCTCGTTGGCGGCAACCATCGCGTCGCGCCAGCGCACGGTGCGCGACATGTTGAGCGCCAGATCTTCGGCGATGTGCTCCGGCTGCCACAGCACGCGGGCGGTGCTGCCGCTGAGGTAGGTGCAGCGCGGGCGATGCAGCGTTACGCCGTCAAAGGCCTGCTTTAATTTTTGCGCCGGTTCGCGAAGCAGCTCGCAGTGCGAAGGCACGCTGACCGCCAGCCGCCTGGCTTTCTGCGCGCCCGCAGCCCGCGCCCGTTCCGCGACCTTCGCCATATCCTCATCGCGCCCGGCAATCACGATCTGCTGCTCGGCGTTAATATTGGCGATGTAGGTTCCCGAGCCTTCCACCAGCGCCTCAACCTCCGCGAGCTGCAATCCCATGATGGCGGTGAGCCCGTAACCCTGAGGGTACGCCTGTTCCATCAGGTCGCCGCGCAGGGCAACCAGCCGCAGCGCGTCCTCAAAGCCCAGCACGCCCGCCGCTACCGCCGCCGGAAACGCGCCGATAGACAGGCCGCAAACCATGTCAGGCTGCACGCCGCTGCGTTCCAGCTCCTGCGCCCAGGCAACGCCTGCGATGAGCAGGCAAAGCTGAACCGCGCGGGTGTGTTTTAACGCTTCGGGAGAATCAAGCGAGCCTGCTTCATCACCCAGAACGGTGCGAACGCGTGCCATTACGTCGCTATCTTGCGGTAACTTCTGCAACATGCCTGCACGCTGCGTTCCCTGCCCAGGAAAGGTAAAGAGAATTTTCATAGGATTACCAACAATATTCGTCGAATAGATACTGTAGGGCGGGTAAGCAATGCGTCACCCGCCAGATCTGGCGTAAACGGTGGATGACGCTCGCGCTTGTCCACCCTACAAAAGAAGAGCCTTACTGCGTTCCTGACATCCACGGATCGGTGACCAGGCACGGGCCACCGCTGGTTTTCAACAGCACGCGACCGTCCCGCAGCCATTCGGCCAGCGCAAACGCACCGTTTGGCGTTTCGATTTGCGTATCGGCGCGGCAGAGCAGCTGGCTAATGACCTGCTGCCACTGCGCCAGCACGTCGGGTGCGACGGGCTGCGGGCAGCGGATCAGCAGGTCGAGATCGCTGTCCGCGTGCAGCACCGGCACTTCGGTCGCCAGCGCATAGCCCACGCTTCCGGTAATGCCCCAGACCCACGGCCATTCGCGCAGCGCGAGCTGGATTGCCCCCTGAACCGGCGGCATAGAAACAAACGGAGAGTTGACCAGCACCTCGCGGGAAGCCAGGGCTTCGGGGCTGAGAATGCGCTTAACGCCCCCGGCGTTGGCCCATCCGGCAGCCCGCTGGTCGCGGCGCATACCGCGAACGCCTACCGGAATGCGCCCATCATGATGCACATCGCGCCGCACTACCACCGGCAGCGCGGGCCGCCACTGGCTTGCCACCCACTCTTCGCTCACGCCTTCCAGCGCATTGCGGTCATTAAGCCAGAGCAGGTCATGCGGGCGCGATGTGTTCATGGTTTAGAGTCCTGAAGTCAAAGAGATAAACAGCGGTAACGACAGGATAGAGAGCACGGAGCTAAGCAGCAACACGGCTTCGGCATCCGGCGACTGCACGCCGAAGCGGTTGCCGAACACCACGCCGAAGAACCCCGCCGCCAGCGCGATCATCAGGATAGCGGTGATCGCCACCGGGCCGCTCAGGCCAAGCGCCAGCACGATGCCCCAGGCGATAAACGGCTGGATCAGCAGCTTGGTGATGGTCGCGGTGCAGACCATCGTGTTGATTTGCAGTTTGCGGGCAGAAAGGATAACCCCGGTCAGGAACAGCGCGGCGGCGGTCGCGGACAGGCCCAGCGGCTTAATGGCGGCGAGCAGCAGATCCGGCATACGAATGCCGATCGCGGACAGCACCACGCCGAGCAGCGGCCCCCAGACGATAGGTTTTTTCACCGAACGCCACATTAGCACCGGCAGCATCGCAAGCGTTGAACCCGTAGCTTCGCCAGCCGCACGCGCTTTTTCACGTTCCAGAATCAGCAGGCAGAACGGCGTCATCAGCACGGAGCCGCAGGCGATGGATACCGCCACGGAAAGCGAGGTGGCGGAACCTTCGCCCAGCACGCTGCCCAGGATCGGCAGGCCAAGCGCGGCGTAGTTCGGAAGCGCAACGGTCAGCGTCAGCACGGCCGCGTCCTGCGGTGATTTTTTAAAGACTTTGGTCGCAAGGAAGTAAATGGCGGCGTAGGTAATCCACATCGCCAGCACCAGCACCACGATCAGCGGCGACTGTTTGACGATACCCGCCCACGGCGTCTGCACGGTGGCGCTAAACAGCGCGGCGGGCAGAGCAAAATCCATCACGAAGATATTGAGCAGAGAGACATTTTTGTTATCAACCATCTTCGCCTTACCGGCGAAAAAGCCCAGCAGCATGATGACAAAAATGGGCGCAAGAGCATGAACAATCACGTAAGTCATAACTTCACCTTAGTTAAAAAAGAGAGCCAGCACCGGTGCGATGATTATTATTTTCAGACGAGTGTTGTTTTGGGCGTTCAACTGCGAAATTTGTAGGGCGGGTAAACAACGTGCCACCCGCCGAGTTTGAACGGTGGATGGCGCTAACGCTTATCCCCCCTACAAATCCCACATGCCGACGCCCTTATATTTCGTCTGGCAGGTCTGTCTTTTTATTACCAGCTGGCGCGCATACGTTCACGAACAAGGGCTGAGCTATGGCGATTCTTCGCGTTCAGCCGGTTTTTCAGGGTGTTATCGGTGCGTGCTTCCCGCACGGCGATAACAAGGGCGGCGTTCACTTTGTCCAGATCGTCGTCCTGCGGCGCTTCGGGATTAGCGATATCCAGCAGCGCGGACAGCAGCCCCAGGGTTTCGTAGTTGCTGATGTCGTAGGCCATCGGCGGAATGGTCGCGGCCAGTTTTTCCAGCGCTTCGACGGTACGCAGCGTGATGCGGGCGGCGGACTCTTTACCCATCGCGTGGATCATTACGCCGGAATCGTTGAATGCGACCAGCCGGTTGGCCTGGTAGCCGTGGGCCAAAAACGCCCCGGACATCGCCTTGCCGACGATAAGCCCGACGACCGGATGCCCCGCCAGACGCGCGTTGGCGTAAGCGCCTGCCGCACCGGCCAGCGCCTGGTGAATGCCGAATGCCTCTTCGCGGCGGCCGTAGGCCTGGCTCGGCACGTCGATCACCGCCACGATGGCGCGTTTCTCCGCTTTATCGGCATCTTCCGCGATGGTTTCGCTAACCACTTTTGCCAGCGTCCAGCCTTCAAGCAGCCCGACCTCGCCGCCTGCGGCGCGCGGGTAATGGTTGTTTTCATCCGGAACGACCGCGATAAAACGCGCGGCTTTTCCGTCAACGGTGCCGTCCGCAACCTGCACGGAGGCGCACAAATCGGCCATGCGCGGCGCGCTGGCGGTCAGTTTGTCCAGCCAGACGGCGGCACGATTCAGTTTCTGGCTCATGAGCGATTCTCCCCAAAAAGCTGTTTAATCTGTTCGGCATCGGCCTGTTTAGTGGTGTCGAAGTGGGTCAGGCGATCCAGATACCAGGCGTAGTTATCGGTGCGGTGTTTTGCCGGAACGCCCCTGGCGATGGCTTCGTTCACGGCGTCTTTTACCGCGTTCACGCCGTCGCCGACCAGCGCGTCAACCAGGCCGCTTTGGTAGCGAACTTCGCCGCCGGTCATGCTCCAGATAAACGGACGGTCGCGGGAATCGTATTCGTCGATCCCGGCTTCCTGCTCGATAACCTGCGGGCCGTTCAGGCCGAGGCGCGCTTCGCGGGTGACGATCAGATAGCTGCACAGCGCGGCGGCAATGGACATCCCGCCGAAGCAGCCGACCGTACCGGCAACCACGCCCACGACCGGGGTGTAGCGGCGCAGGTCAACGATCGCCGCATGAATATCAGCAATTGCCGCAAGGCCCAGGTTCGCTTCCTGCAGGCGCACGCCGCCGGTTTCGAGGCACAGCACGGCCTGAGTCGGAATGCCGTTGCGGTTGTCTTCTGCCGCCAGCTCAAGGGCCGCCGCCATTTTCGCGCCGGACACCTCGCCCATGCTGCCGCCCTGGAAGGAGCCTTCGATAGCAATCACTACCGCAGGCTGGCCGTTAATCGTGCCTTTGGCGACCACCATGCCGTCGTCCGACTGCACCACGATGCCCTGCGCTTCCAGCCACGGGGAAACGATGCCTTCGAACGGGTCGAGCAGTTCGCGGTAGCTGCCGTCGTCCAGCAGCCAGCGGGCGCGTTCACGCGCTTTGAGTTCGATAAAACTGCGGTCATCACGCATGGCTCACCTCTTCAAATACCTGTTCGATACGGATACGGGCAACGCCCGGCGTCGCGCCAAAATCGTGGATTTTCATCTGCCCGGCGGGCAGGCTGCCGAGCGTGGCGAGGCGGTTAAACAGCGCCTGCCAGCGCTGCTCGCTGTTATCCACCGAAGTGGTGATATCGACGGACAGGGTTTCACCCTGGGCTGCGGTAAACAGCACTTCCATATCGCCGGAGCCAACCACGCCTGCCAGCGCTTTGCCGCTGACGGTACGGGTTGCCGGAAATGACAATGTAATGTGTTCCATAACACCCTCTTAAAAGTGTGAATGTTGCGGTAATGGGGCGACGCGAGCGTCATCGCAGGCGATGCGGTCGAGCAGCAGCGTGGCGGCAAGCAGGTCTGCCGCTCCGCCCGGCGAGGCGTTCAGCGCAAGCATGTGCTTATCGAGCTGAGCCAGCGCCGCACGGCCTTCCGCGCGAGCGGTGCCGCCGGCAACCAGCACGCTGCGCGCGCCGTTTTGCATCGCTTCAAGCCCTTCCAGTCCGGCGCGAGACAGCACGCAGGTGTCGCTGAGCGAGGTCATAATCGCCATCAGCGCATCCAGCCGCGCCTGCTGCTCCGTTGCGCCGTGCTCGCGGCTGCGGCGGAGCTGCGGCAGCGCCAGATTCATGACGTGCGGGAAGCCCTGCTGCGCCTCTTCGCGAGCGCCGGGTACGCGATAGCGCCTTGTGGCGCGAAGCCCCTTACTGAAAACCTTTGGTGCAGAGCTGTCGGGCAGGCTGGCGAGAAGCGCGGCATTTGCCGCAATCTCTTCGCTACTGCCCTGCATGCCGCACATGGCGGCGGCAGAAACCAGCAGGCCCAGCGCCCAGATAGCGCCCCGGTGAGTGTTCACTCCGCCCGTGGCGTCCATCATCTGCGTTTCGCCTTCGCGGCCTAAGCGGCCCACGAGCTGGCGCAGGGCGATATCCGCCGGACGCCTCCAGCTTTGCAATGCCAGAGCATGAAACGTCGGGGAGAGGCTGCGCGCGGAACGCTCCATCAGGGCTAGCGTCAGGTCGCGGTGTGCGCCGTTTCCCCGGCTGTCCACAAGACCGGGTTTCGGGCTTAGGCGTGCTTCTTCAATCAGGCTGTGGGTGGCAACCCGTGCAAGCCAATGCGCGCCGCCCTCAGCCCCCGTCTGTGGCTGTAATTTCATTACCAGCTCCGGAATTTCGCAGGTGGGTTGTAAAGTCCGCCGGACCATTCGACGAGGTCGGCGACGCTGCTGGCGGCCAGCAGGGAACGCGTCGCGTCGCTGCGGCGAATGCCCATATCTTCCGGGAAGACGACCTTGCCGCTTTGGCGAAGCTGGGCCACGCGTTTCGCGTCCACGCCCAGGCCGATGTCGGTGATCCCGGCCACGGAGGCGACCATCGCACGACGTTCCTCAAGGCTTTCGGCGCGATAGAGGTACGCGATACCTTCTTCGGTCAGCACGTGGGTGACGTCGTCGCCGTAAATCATCACCGGAGCCAGCGGCATACCGGAGGTTTTCGCAACGTCAACCGCGTCGAGTTTTTCGACAAACGTCGGCTTCACGCCCGCCTGGAAGGTTTCGACCATCTGCACCACCAGCTTGCGGCCGCGCTGCATCAGGTCCGGTTCGTTCTGCATGGCAAGCCAGGCAGGCGTTGCGTGACGACGACCGTGCGGGTCGTGTCCCATATTTGGCGCACCGCCGAAGCCGGAAAGACGACCGCGGGTCACCGTTGAGGAGTTCGCGTAGCCGTCAACCTGCAGCGTAGAGCCGATGAACATGTCCACCGCGTACTGGCCCGCCAGCTGGCAGAACGCGCGGTTGGAGCGCATCGAGCCGTCGGCACCGGTAAAGAACACGTCCGGACGCGCGCGGATGTACTCTTCCATCCCCAGCTCGCCGCCGAAGCAGTGCACGCTTTCAACCCAGCCGCTTTCGATGGCGGGGATCAGCGTCGGGTGCGGGTTGAGCGTCCAGTGTTTACAGATTTTGCCCTTCAGGCCGAGCTGTTCGCCGTAGGTCGGCAGCAGCAGTTCGATGGCGGCGGTATTAAAGCCGATGCCGTGGTTGAGCGACTGCACCTGATGCTCGGCGTAGATGCCTTTGATCGCCATCATCGCCATCAGGATGTGTTCCTGTTTGATCAGGCGCGGGTCGCGGGTGAACAGCGGTTCAATAAAGAACGGCTTGTCGGCCACCACCACGTAATCTACCCACGAGCCGGGGATATCCACGCGCGGCAGGTCGCATTCGTCATCCACCAGTTCGTTAACCTGGGCGATTACAATGCCGTCGTGGAAGGCGGCGGCTTCGACCAGCGCCGGGGTGTCTTCGGTGCTCGCGCCGGTATAAAGATTGCCCTTGCGGTCGGCTTTAAAACCGGCAATCAGCGCCACGTTCGGGGCGAGGTCAACGTACAGACGGGAGTAGAGTTCAATGTAGGTGTGAATAGCGCCAATCTCGAGCTGACCGTCTTCAAGCAGCTGCGAAATGCGCAGGCTCTGGGTGCCGGAGAAAGAAAAATCGAGCTTGCGGGCGATACCTTTTTCAAAAATATCAAGGTGTTCGCTACGGCCCACGCTCGGCATGATCATATGCAGGTCATGAACCTTAGACGGGCTGACTTCCGCCAGCATGCGGGAGAGAAAGTCCGCCTGCTTTTGGTTGTTCCCTTCAAGCACCACGCGGTCGCCAGGAGCGATCAGCTTTTCCAGCATATCGACAAGGCCTTCGGTTGGAAGCACCTTGCCCTGCACGTTGGTGGACGCCATACGCCGCTGTTTCTCGGTGCGGCGCGTGTTCCAGACACGTGCTGGGGTTTGCCCAGACAACATAATTAACCTCCTGATTCAGCTCATCATTTTGATTTGCTTTAGTCTGGTTAAATTGTGCGCCTGGCTATTTCGGGTATCAATTAAGGTCAGGGACTAATCATTAGCCTTAGAGTAATGATGGATATTCAGTTTTGCGATCGGCGTGGAATGCGGTTTGGGGGATTGTGGGCTAGCGGCGTAAATGCGGTTGAATATGGCTATCAAATGCACCATTATGTAATGACAAACGCAATGACAAAACGGTGGTTTTATGGGCAACCTCAACATTCGCATTGATGAAGATCTTAAAGCGCGCTCATTCGCAGCCCTTGAAAAATTGGGCATCACGCCTTCTGAGCTGCTGCGCCAGACGCTTGAATATGTTGCTGATAATGAGCGCCTTCCTTTTAAGCAGATTCTTGTCAGCGACGAAGACGCGCGGCTAGTCGAGATCGTTCGGGAACGGTTAAAGAATCCTCAGCCGGTCAGGGTTACGCTTGACGATCTGTAAGCATTAAACGCGATTCAGGATGGAATCACGGGCCAACAAAAAGGAATTTGCAGGTGGAATACTTTCTTGATTTCGATGCGGCAGCGCTTAAAGAATGGCGAAAGCTTGGCTCTACTATTCGCGAGCAGTTTAAGAAGAAGCTCGCTGAGATTGTTATCAACCCCCGAATAGAGGCCAACAGGCTGCGTGAGCTGCCCGACTGCTACAAAATCAAACTTAAGCAGGCAGGTTACCGCCTGATTTATCAGGTAAAAGACGAGACGATTACGGTTTTCGTGGTGGCCGTGGGTAAGCGCGAACGTTCCGTTGCCTATCAGAATGCAGGAAAGAGACTTCGTTAGTCGTGCGGCAAAAAGCCTGCGCCATCCGCCGCACCTTGCTGATTAGCGGTACTTCTTGTGATAGGTGTTGCGCGTGGTTTTAAACTCTTCGGCTGCCGCCTGCGCTTCTTTCACTTTACCAACGTTTGCAAGCTTCAGCGCGCCGTCGATTTGGCCGACCAGAATATCCAGGCCGTGGCGATAATCCTTCAGTTTTGCGCTGTCTGCCGCTTCGTTTTCAAGCTTCGGCGGGGTGCCTTTTTGCGCGTCCAACGCCGCGGTGCGCATGTTGTTTAGCGAGGTTTTTAACTCCGCCGCGTCTTTGGTGCTCAACACGGTTTTGTAGTTTTCCGCGATGGTATCCATATCATCGCCAACGTCTGCCGCCATCACGGCGCCAGTAAATAACACGGACGATACTGCCAACATTGCAATCAGTTGCTTACGCATTACATCACCTTTTTACTCGTCATACTTCAAGCTGCAGGGGTGTTGGCTGCACTCGCTTACCCCAGTCACTTACTGAAGTAAGCTCCTGGGGATAAGCTCACTTGCCGCCTACCTGCAACTTGAATTATTTAGAGTAATATTTTTAATAAGAAAAGGCGCGGCAGGACGCGCCCGTAATCGCTCTACTGGCCGGCGATTTTCATCTCCGGTAACAGCACTGAGCCACACTGAATGTTACTGCGTTTCTCAATATCACTGCCTACTGTGACGATGTCCCGCCACATGTCTTTTAAGTTCCCGGCGATGGTGATTTCGCTCACCGGGTACTGAATTTCGCCGTTTTCAACCCAGAAACCGGACGCGCCGCGCGAGTAATCCCCGGTAATGCCGCTTACGCCCTGCCCCATCAATTCGGTGACGACCAGGCCGGTGCCCATCTCTTTGAGCATGCCGTCAAAGTCCAGGCCGCGCCCTTCAATGCGCCAGTTGTGGATGCCGCCCGCGTGGCCGGTGCTTTTCAGGCCGAGCTTGCGCGCGGAGTAGTTGGTCAGCAGCCACTGTTGCAGAATGCCGTCTTTGATGATGTCGCGACGAGTGGTCACGACGCCTTCGCTGTCGAACGGCGTGGAGGCCAGGCCCTTGAGCAGGTGTGGATGCTCTTCAATGGTCAGCCATTCCGGCAGAACCTGCTTGCCGAGGTAGTCCAGCAGGAAGGTGGATTTGCGGTAAACCGCGCCGCCTGCGATGGCCCCGACCAGGTGGCCGAACAGGCCCGTCGCCACTTCGGCGGCGAAGATAACCGGCGCTTTCATGGTGGACAGTTTGCGCGGAGAAAGGCGCGACAGCGTGCGGCGAGCGCACTCGGCCCCCACCCACTCCGGGCTTTCCAGGTCTTCAATGGCGCGGCCGATGGTGTAGGCGTAATCGCGCTCCATTTCGCCGTTAACTTCGGCGATAACGCAGCTAGAAAGGGAGTGGCGCGTCGAACAGTAGCTTTGCAGCATGCCGTGGCTGTTGCCGAAAACTTTAATGCCGTAGTGGCTGTTGAAGCTGCCGCCTTCGGTGTTGGTGATGCGCTTGTCGACGTTCAGCGAGGCATTTTCCGCGCGCGCCGCAAGCTCAATGGCGCGGTCGGCGTCCATTTCTACCGGGTGGTAAAGGTCTAAATCCGGGGCTTCAAAGGCCAGCAGCTCTTTTTCAGCGACGCCCGCGTACGGGTCTGGAGAGGTGTAGCGGGCGATATCCAGCGCGGCCTGCACGGTGCGCGCTACGGCGTCCGGGCTTAAATCCGTCGTGGAGGCGCTGCCCTTGCGATTCTGGTTGTAAACGGTGATGCCCAGCGCACCATCGCTATTAAATTCTACGTTCTCTACCTCACCGTAGCGGGTGCTGACGCCGATACCCGTGGTTTTGCTGACGGCGACTTCCGCACCATCGGATTGCGCGGAAGCCAGCTCCAGCGCCTGAGAAACCGCCTGTTCAAGGATCTTACGTTGTTGCTCTACTTGCGTGTTTACTTTCATCGCGACTGCCATAATGTAAGGTGAGTTAATTAAGTCTAACAGGATCAGAACAATTTCGCAGTGAACAGGCTTTACTGGTAGAATTAGCCACTTTTTTTAAGGAGCCTAATATGACTAAGCAGCCCGATGACTGGCTCGATGACGTACCCGATAACGAAAATGAAGACGATGATGATGAGATTATCTGGGTCAGTAAAAGCGAAATTAAACGCGATGCCGAAGAGCTAAAACGCCTCGGTATGGAGCTGATGGAGTTGGGCAAAAACGCGCTCGACAAAATCCCTCTGGATGATGATTTACGCGCCGCCATTGAGCTTGCGCAGAAGATCAAAAAAGAAGGCCGCCGCCGCCAGGTGCAGCTGATTGGTAAAATGATGCGTTCGCGCGACATGGACCCTATCCGCCAGGCGCTGGACAAACTGAAGAACCGCCACAACCAGCAGGTTGCGCTGTTCCACAAGCTGGAAGCCCTGCGCGACCGTCTGGTGGAAGAAGGCGACGAGGCGATGACCGAAGTGCTACGCCTCTACCCTGAAGCCGACCGCCAGCAGCTGCGCGTGCTGATCCGCAACGCGCAAAAAGAAAAGGCAGCCAACAAGCCGCCAAAATCTTATCGCCAGATTTTCTCTTATCTGCGCGAGCTGGCCGAAAGCCAGGACTAGCCGTTATCTCTCCACCACGCTGCGGGTGGAGAGTTCCCCCTGAAATCACCTCACCCTGGGAAACGCGACAGGCTTTCCTGCAATACCCGCTTATATTCCCCCATTTCCTGCTCTTTGCCGTGTTTGCGCATTTCGCCCTCAACGTAATTCTGGCAGTCAAAATGCGGCAGCCGGACGTACTTCACTTCGCTTACCGAGTGATAGCCGCCGCCCACCAGCAGGCCAATCGCCGACGCGGTGAGCTGCTGCAAATGGTGCGCGGTCATGGACGGATTGAGAATCTCTGCGGCAACGTAAATACAGGCGGTGCTGCCGGATATAGAAGCGACCACCGGCTCGTCGCGGTCAAACATGCGTTCCACAAATGCCGGCCTGCCGTTAGGCAGGCGTTCGTTGATGCGCGGGCGGAACAGCGGGCGCTTTCCTGACAGGCCGTTAACCGTGAGCAGCCTTTTCATTTCGTCATTCAGACGCCGATAGGTTTCGCCCGTGAGGATGCCAAGATCGCTGCGCGTCGCCGACGAGACTAGCCCGCTTCTCCCGCGCACGGTAAACAGATCCGATGGCCGATTTTTATCGACGAGCGCGTCAACCGGCCTTTTGTAATGCTTAAATAAAAAGTGATAGGCGGCGACGTCCGCGCGGGCGTAGTTAATCACGATGGCGCCTATCGCGCGGAGGATGGAAATCTTTTGCGCAAAGACCTCCGCGCTGCGCTCTTTGCTGCGGATAATTTCTTCCACGCGGTGCGCGGGGATTTTGCCGAACTGGCCTTCGGTGCTGACGTCAGCGCGAATATCACAGACAAAATCCATGAATATCTCGTCTTTTAAATCAGCAAGATAAATAGACGAGAAGCGCTCAACGAGATCGTAAACCATATCGCCGAACACGTCCGAGTTGCGCAGAATAACCGCCGCGAGCCAGGAATCCTGAAGCGTTTTATGGATACTGTTGAAGTTCACGTCATGGCGGATCGGCTGGCGCTCCTCAAGAGTGTGAGCGCGGCTAAGGCCCTTCGCCACCGCGTTAAGCGTGCTCAGGTGCCGGTTTTTAGACGTGACGAGAAAAAAATCATCCTTTGATTTTGAAAACATATCTTCCTTAATTCCATCAATACTCTTTTACAGCGCCACTTCCATAACTACCCTTCGCAGCGCCTCGTTAAACCTTTCGTACTGCGCCTCGCTAATCTTTTGCGGATAGCTCAGCACGATAAGGTCATGGTCCGGCGTGCCGACATGGTAGCTCGGGTGATAATGCGCATAGTCATTTTCACAAAAGCCCAGGCTTTGATAAAAGCGCAGGCGCTTGTGGGCTATTTCGGTGGTCAGCGGGTCGATCTCAAGAATAGTCAGCGGATGCATCTGCAAAAACTGGCTCAGCATCCGTTTGCCGTATCCCTGCGCGCGCAGCGTACCGTTTACCGCCAGGTGTTCGATGTAGGTGAAGCCGTCAAAGCGCCACGCGCCTATCATGCCGATAAACTGCTCGCCGTCGAACCACGCCTGCAGGGCGTAGCGGTCGTTTTTCAGCGCGCTGGCTTTTGCCTCGGGTTCACGTTTTTCATGAAAGGGAAACGCGCTTTCGTACAGCGCGTCCACTTCCGCAAACCATTCGGCGTCCGTTCCGGTAATGCGTTTAATCGTTAACATATTAATCAATAAGATGCGCTATATCGTCGTAGTCAACAGAAGGCGGCTGTTTGCGCAGGAAGTTGGTCAGGTAGAGCAGATAAGCAAAGCCAATCGCTAACCATACCAGGCCCACGATCATCGCGTCGCGCTCGAGGTTGGTCCACAGCCACACGGACATCACGAAGCCGATAATCGGCAGCAGCCCGTATTTTATCATCGCGCCGGTGCCGCGGCGTTTTTCGTTAATCAGGAAGTGTTTTACCACGCTCAGGTTCACGAAGGTAAACGCCCCGAGCGCGCCGAAGCTAATCATCGACACTACCAGCCCGAGGTCCAGGAACAGCGCGGACAGGGAGATGGTCGCGACGAACAGAATCGCGCGGTACGGCGTGTGGAATTTCTTGTGCAGATTGAAGAAGATTTTACGCGGCAGCACGCCTTCACGGCCCATGGCGTAGAAGATGCGCGAAACGCCGGTCTGCGCGGTCATGGCCGAGGCGTAAACGCCCGTCAGGTAGGCCGCCATAAAGAAGTTATACATCCATTTGCCGCCGACCTTTTCAGACACCACGAGGCTCGCGGTATCCTGCACCGGGATCAGCGACTGCCAGTCCGGGTAAACGATATGCGCCGCGTAGGAGACGGCCATAAAGATCGCACCGGCGACAATCACGGTGATCAAAATGGCGCGCGGCAGGGTGCGTTTGGCGTCGTCCGCTTCTTCCGCCATGGTGGCGATTGCGTCAAAACCGAGGAACGCGAGGCACAGCACCGCCGCGCCGGACAGCAGGCCCGCAAAGTCGCCCGCCCCCACCAGCAGCGGCTTCATCAGCGCTTCAGGGCTTAAATCGGCCTGGCTAAACGACAGCGCGATAAACAGCACGATAAACACCATTTGCGCGGCGATCAGAGAAAAGTTCACCGAGGTCATCAGGCGTACGCCCAAAATATTCAGCAGGCTTACCGAGGCAATCGACGCCACCACGAATACCGGGGCGGGAATAGCCGGGAAAGCTTCATGCAGGAAAATCCCCAACACCAGGTAGTTAAGGATTGGCAGGAAGAGGTAATCAAGGATCTGCGCCCAGCCGACCAGGAAACCAATTTTGCCGCCAAAGCTGCGCTGCACGTAAGAGTACGCCGAGCCCGCCAGCGGTAGAGCGCTGGTCATGCGGCAGTAGCTCAAGGCAGTAAACAGGATGGTGACGATCGTGAGCAGATAGGCGATTGGCAGGTGGCCGTGGCTGAGTACCGTTACCTGGCCGTAGGTCGTAAAGACGCCCAGCGGAACCATATAAGCGAGGCCAAAGGCGACCAGCGCCGGCGTTTTGAGGACTCTTCGCAACTGAATATTTTGTGGCATTACCCTATCATCTCCTGGTGAAACAAAGCACCGATTGGTCGTCCTGCACGCGGCAGGGGAATTTAGAAAACGGCGGATTTTGGCACACGAGTTGCAGCTTTGAAAAGCGGTTATTCTTTCCAGTTAATTAACGCCAGAGAAGTGGCGCGCAGGGCGGACGGGCGCAGCGCCATCCGCCCCGCTACATCAGGCCTGGTAAACGACCTTCCCGCCCACCAGCGTACGAATCACCTTCGTGCGGTAAATCGTCTCAACCGGCTGCTCAAACAGGTTGTTTTCCAGCACGATGGCGTCTGCCAGCTTGCCAACTTCCAGCGAGCCGATATAGCGCTCGCGGGCAATCATATAGGCCGCGTCGATGGTGGCGGAACGCAGGGTTTCGATGAGCGTCAGGTCGCGGTCGGTGTCGAGGCGCGGCCCCGCCGGGTTGCCTTCGCTGTCCCACGCGCGACGGGTCATGCCCACCTGCAGGTTGTACCATTCGTCCAGACGGTCAATCGGCCAGTCGCTGCCGTAGGCAAGGCGCGCCCCGGCGTCGAGGAAGCGGGCCGCAGGCTCCATGTGCGCAAAGCGCGCTTCGCCCAGCATTTCGCGTTCTTCATCAATCAGCACGCCCGGCAGGCCGCCCCACTGGTAGGAGAGCACGGCGGTCGCGCCGAGTGTGGCGAAGCGTTCGTACTGGTGTGGCGCAACCAGCTCGTTATGCGCAAGCCCAGGGCGCACGTCTTTGCCCGGGTTTTCGGCGCGCATTTTCTCAACCGCGTTCAGCACCATTTCAATGGCACCATCCGCCACGGTATGCATATGCGGATGGATACCGGCGCGGCCGCATTCCACCATCAGGGCGTCTAATACCGGCGCGGTGAAGTAGAGGTCGCCGTAGCGCTCGCTCGGCTGCCAGTTCGGGGCATCGTGCGTGCCGATGTTCTCGCGATAGGGTTCCAGCAGCGAGGCGGTCATGGTTGGCGGCTGCAATACGCCGTCGACGAAGAACTTCACGTGCGTCAGGCCAAAGCCCGGCGCTGGCGTCCACTCGGCGTCGTTCCAGCTGCGGTTAAATTCGGCGATTTCGTTGATGGCGCGGGCGGCATCCTGCGGGCCGTTTACGCTGTCCGGCGTGACTTCTTTCGCGCCCAGCATGCGCACGGTCAGCTCGCCGCGATCGCGCAGAACGGCAAAGGCTTCGAGCTGCTCGGCAAATACGCGGGTGTCCATTACGGTGGTGACGCCCTGCTCGTTGAGCACCTGCTGGACGTGGGCCGCAATCTGCACGTTCTGCTCCGGCGTGCCGGAAGGAATGCTGTCGAAGGCGCGCATCGCCGGCGCATCTTCCAGAATCCCGGTCAGGCGGCCCGCTTCATCGCGCGCGATTTTACCGTCAGCCGGCACCGGCGTGTTTTCGTCGATGCCGAGCATTTCCAGCGCCCGGCTGTTGGCGGCAAGGGTGTGGCAGTCGTTAGCAAACAGCGCGACCGGGCGCTGCGTTTTCAGCGTGTCGAGCGCGATACGGCTCATGTCCGCGCCTACCGGCGTCATGGCCTGGCGCTGCCACGCGCGCACCACCAGCCAGTCGCTTTCGCCGCTGAACGGGTCGTTATCAATGTGCTTCTGGATGATGGCCAGCGTCTCTTCAACGGAGAGCGCCGCGTAGTTCAGGTTGCAGCCGCGCAGCTGTTTACCGCCCCAGAAGGGGTGCATGTGGCTGTCGATAATACCGGGCAGCATGACTTTGCCGCGCAGGTCGATAAGCTCGGTTTCCGGCGTGGCGTGGCGCAGAACCTCTTCATCGTCACCGACGGCGACGATATAACCCTTGCCTATCGCCATGGCCTGGCAGAAGGAATCATGCTGGTCAGCGGTATAGAGAATGCCGTTGTAGTAGATCACATCGACGGTTTGGGTGTTTGCAGTCATTTTTTCAGCCCGTTGGATGGAGATAAAAAAAATGCCAGCCCGGCAACCCTGGCTGGCATGAGTACATCATAGTCGTATATTTATTGAGCGGCTTTTTTCTCAAGGCCGTCCAGCAGCTTCTGATGAATGCCGCCGAAGCCGCCGTTGCTCATCACGAGGATGTGGTCGCCTGGCTGCGCGGTTTTCACCACCATGTCCGCCAGCGTGTCGACGTCCGCGCTCCAGTGTGCGGGCTGCACGCAGGCTTCCGCCACTTCCACAACCTGCCACGGAATATGCGGCGGCTGGAGCAGGAACACTTCATCGGCGCGGCCCAGCGACGGCGCGAGGTCGTCTTTGCTCAGGCCCATTTTCATGGTGTTGGAACGCGGCTCAAGCACGGCGAGGATACGCGCGGTGCCGCCCACTTTGCTGCGCAGGGCGGACAAGGTGGCCAGAATCGCGGTTGGGTGATGGGCGAAATCGTCATACACCGTCACGCCGTTGGCTTCACCGCGCAGCTCAAGGCGGCGGCGGGCGTTAACGAAGGTGTCCAGCGCCTTCGCGGCGTCTGCCGGGGTCACGCCAACGTGGCGCGCGGCGGCAATCGCCATCAGGCCGTTGTGCATGTTGTGTTCGCCAACCAGCTGCCAGTTCACTTCGCCCACGCGCTCGCCGTCGAGGTACACTTCCCAGCGGGATGCGTCCGGGGTGAGTTTCTTCGCCTGCCAGTGGCCCTGTTCACCCACCAGCTCCTGCTCGCTCCAGCAGCCCATCGCCATGGTCTGTTTGATGTTGGCGTCGTTCTCAGGCCAGATGATTTTGCCCTGCCCCGGCACGATGCGCACCAGGTGGTGGAACTGCTTCTGAATGGCTTTCAGGTCGTCGAAGATGTCCGCGTGATCGAATTCAAGGTTGTTGAGGATCAGCGTGCGCGGGCAGTAATGCACGAATTTGGAACGCTTGTCGAAGAACGCGCAGTCGTATTCGTCGGCTTCAATCACGAAGAACGGGCTGTCGCCCAGGCGCGCTGAGACGTCGAAGTTGCCCGGCACGCCGCCGATCACAAAGCCCGGCTTGTAGCCGCAGGCTTCCAGGATCCAGGTCGCCATACCGGCGGTGGTGGTTTTACCGTGCGTTCCCGCCACGGCGATAACCCAGCGGTCGCGCAGAACGAAATCATGCAGCCACTGCGGGCCGGACATGTACGGAATGCTCTTTTCCAGCACCGCTTCCACGCACGGGTTACCGCGCGTCATGGCGTTGCCGATAATCACTAAATCAGGCTGTGGGTCGAGCTGGGCCGCATCGTAACCCTGAATCAGGGAGATGCCTTGCTCTTCAAGCAGGGTACTCATCGGTGGATAAACGTTAGCGTCCGAGCCGGTAACTTCGTGGCCTAACGCACGAGCGAGCATAGCCAGACCGCCCATAAACGTGCCACAAATTCCTAGAATATGAATGCGCATACAAAACTATCCTTTCTCTGTTTGGCGCACATTCTACCCGCATGGTCGTCGGGTAAGAAGTGTATTTCGGGATATTCCTTACTTTGCTGGCGCGATTCACCTGAGCGCGTCTAGTTGAAAATTTGTTAGGATTGTTGCAACCGCTTTATCCAACTGAAACATGCAGGGAAAGTGTTTATGAAAACGTTAGGTGAATTTATTGTTGAGAAGCAGCACGAGTTCTCCCACGCAACCGGCGAGCTCACTGCCTTACTGTCGGCAATAAAGCTGGGTGCCAAGATCATCCACCGCGATATCAACAAGGCCGGACTAGTCGATATCCTGGGTGCCAGCGGCGCTGAAAACGTGCAGGGCGAGGTGCAGCAAAAGCTCGATCTGTTCGCGAATGAAAAACTCAAAGCAGCACTGAAGGCCCGAGGGATCGTGGCGGGCATCGCTTCCGAAGAAGAAGACGATATCGTCGTTTTTGAAGGAGCCGAGCACGCTAAATACGTTGTGTTAATGGACCCGCTCGACGGCTCATCTAACATTGATGTCAACGTCTCCGTTGGCACCATTTTCTCTATTTATCGCCGTATTACGCCGGTTGGCTCGCCGGTTACCGAGGCGGATTTCCTCCAGCCGGGTAACAAGCAGGTCGCCGCGGGCTACGTGGTTTACGGCTCTTCTACCATGCTGGTTTATACCACCGGCTGCGGCGTTCACGCCTTTACCTACGATCCGTCGCTGGGCGTGTTCTGCCTGTGCCAGGAGCGCATGCGCTTCCCGGAAAAGGGCAACACGTACTCCATCAACGAAGGGAACTACATTCGCTTCCCAACCGGCGTGAAGAAGTACATTAAGTTCTGCCAGGAAGAAGACAGCTCGACGCAGCGCCCGTACACCTCGCGCTACATCGGCTCGCTGGTCGCCGACTTCCACCGCAACCTGCTTAAGGGTGGTATTTACCTTTACCCAAGCACCGCAAGCCACCCGGAAGGAAAGCTGCGCCTGCTGTATGAAGGGAATCCGATGGCGTTTCTGGCCGAGCAGGCGGGCGGTAAGGCAAGCGACGGTAAAGAGCGGATCATGGATATCATCCCTGAAACCCTGCACCAGCGCCGTCCGTTCTTCGTCGGCAACGAGCATATGGTTGATGATGTTGAGCGCTTTATCCGCGAGTACCCGGACGCTTAAGTTGTAAAAACTCGGTGGATGGCGCGCTGCTTATCCACCCTACAGATCGTGGATCGCGTAGGGCGGATAAGTGCAACGCCATCCGCCGCCTAGCACCGAAACGTCGCCATCGCCGCGACCAGCTGCTGGGACTGCTCTTCCAGCGAGCGGGTTGCCGCTGAAGATTCCTGCACCAGCGCCGCGTTCTGCTGCGCCGCCTCGTCCATCTGGCTCACCGCGATATTCACCTGTTCGATACCGTGACTCTGTTCGTTCGAGGCGCTGGCAATCTGGCGCATCAGCTTGGTCATGCGCGTCACCTCTTCGGCGATTTCGTCCATGGTTTCGCCCGCCTGCTGCGCCAGCTCGCGCCCTTCGCCGACGTGGCTTTGCGAATCGGAGATGAGGGTGCGGATCTCTTTTGCCGCGTCGGCGCTGCGGCTTGCCAGCGTGCGAACCTCCCCTGCGACGACGGCAAAACCGCGCCCCTGCTCGCCCGCGCGTGCGGCTTCTACCGAGGCGTTCAGCGCCAGGATATTGGTCTGGAAGGCAATGCCGTCGATAACGCTAAGAATGTCGGCGATACGGTCGGCGCTGCCCGCGATATCGCGCATCTTCTCGATAACGTAGCAGACCATTTCGCTGCCGCGATCCGCCGTGTCGGAGACGTCTTTCGCAAGCTTGTGCGCCTGCTCGGCGTTGTCGGCGTTCTGTTTCACCGTTGCGGTGATTTGTTCCATGCTGGCGGCCGTCTGCTCGAGCGAAGTGGCCGTGGATTCGGTGCGCTGGGAAAGATTCAGGTTGCCCGCCGCCAGCTCGCGGCTGCCGGTATCAATCTGCAGGCTTGCGTCACGCACGCGGTTCACCGACTCCATCAGCGAGTTGCGCATCGCGGCGATGGCGCTGGCAAGACGGCCAAACTCGTTGTTGCCCGCCGGAGGCAGCTGACGGGTTAAATCCCCTTCCGCCACGTATTCGAGCTGTTCAATGGATTCGTCCAGCGGCCTGAGCAGCAGGTGGCGCAGGGCCAGCCACACCAGCACGATGATGCCCGCCGTCAGCAGCGCGGCGATAACGATCAGCGTCAGCACAATTTTCTTCTGTTTCTGGATGGCGGCCACTTCGTCGTTGCCGCGCTGTTCGCCCCACTGGCGGAAGATCTGCACGTCGGTGTCAAACTTCTGCGACAGCGGGATAAGGCCGTTTTCCAGCAGATCGTAATAGTCATCCGGGCTTTGTTTGCCAAGCGCCGCCAGCATCGGCGTGATGCCACGAGCGAGATAGTCGGCGTAGGTCTGGGAGAGGTTTTTAATCAGCTGATTGCCCTCTTCGCTGTCCACCCCGCTGTCGATAAAGGCTTTCATCTGCTGCTGGGCGTGGGCCGCCTCGCCGGTAACGGTGTTGGTGGATTTTGCCGCGTCCTCCAGCATGCCGATTTCCATCTGGCGAACCGCCTGCCCCGCCTCGTTGCGGGCGCGCAGCAGGGAAACGTAGCCGTCGGTCAGGCGCACCATCTGTTCGCCCTGCAGGCGGTTGATTTTTTCGAGCGAACTGGAGCTTTGTTGTAGAGCAAAAATACCGATGCCGCTGACGACCAGCAGCAGAAATGTCATCACTGCCAGTAACGTTAGCAGACCCGTACGAATCGACAGATTTCTCAGCATGCTTCTCTTCCCGGTGGCTTTCATCATTAGATAACTCGTGGGGAAGTTATCGGCAGCCACCGGGGAAAGTTTAGACGATTTTCGTTAATTCAATATGTTACGAACGAGTTGCCGTCACGCTAACGCGCTTGACGGGCGAGCTTTGGCGATTTTCCCACAGCACCGTCAGGCCGCGCTGTAACGCTATAAAAATAAACAACAAAATGCCGATGGCGATTTTCGTCCACCACGAGCTAAGCGTGCCGTCAAAATTGATATAGGTCTGGATCAGCCCCTGAATCGCCACGCCAAACAGGGTGCCGAGCACGGTACCCACGCCGCCGCTTAGCAGCGTGCCGCCGATCACCACCGAGGCGATGGCGTCCAGCTCCACGCCCATGCCCGCCAGCGCGTAGCCCGCCGAGGTGTAAACGGAAAAGACGATGCCCGCAAGCGTCGCAAGCCCGGTGGACAGCATGTAGATGCGCACCGTGGTGCTGCGCGTCGAGATGCCCATCAGGTTGGCGGAGGTGGCGTTGCCGCCGATGGCGTAAACCTGGTTGCCGAAGCGGGTGCGGTGGGCGAGGAAAATACCGATAACCACCACCGCCAGCATCAGCAGGCCCATCGCGCTGAGCCGCCCGCCGCCGGGAATGCGCCAGGCGAGGTTCGAGAGCGTGTCGTAAATCGGATGGTTAATGGGAATAGATTCTTCAGACACCAGGTAGCTCAGGCCGCGCAGGAAGAACATCCCGGCGAGGGTGATGATAAACGCCGGGATTTTTAGCGCGTCAATGAGCAGGCCCATAAACGCCCCGAACGCGCAGCCCATCAGCAGCACCAGCGGGAAGGCGACCAGCGGCGACAGCCCCCAAAAGCCAATCGCCTTGGCGAGGAACACGCCGGTAAAGGCGATCACCGAGCCGACGGAGAGATCGATGCCGCCGGAGAGAATCACAAACGTCATGCCGACGGCAATAATCCCCAGGAACGCGTTGTCGGTCAGGATGTTACAAATCACCCTGGTAGAGGCGAAGCCGGGAAACTGCGTCAGGCAGTAGAGGTAGCCCAGCACGAAAACCGCCAGGGTTATCATTAACGGCAGGTTACGTTTAATCATGGCGGCGAAGTCCTTTGAGCAGGGCAATAAAACGCGGCGACTGCACGATCAGCACGCACATCACCACGACGGCTTTCACAACCTGGTTAAGCTCCGGCGGGAAGCCGGAGAGCAGAATGCCGGTGTTCATCCCCTGGATAATCAGCGCACCCACCACGGACAGCGCGATGTTAAAGCGCCCGCCCATCAGCGAGCCGCCGCCGATAACCACCGCCAGAATGGCGTCCAGCTCCAGCCACAGCCCGGCGTTGTTGGCATCGGCCCCGCGAATGTCCGCCGTGACGATGATCCCAGCGATAGCGGCACACAGGCCGCTTAATACGTAGGTCAGCATCACCACCAGCCGCGTGTTCACCCCGGCGTTTTTGGCGGCGCGGATGTTAATCCCCACGGATTCGATAAACAGGCCGAGCGCGGTTTTGCGGGTAAACAGCCAAAAGACGATAAGCGTGGCGACGGCGATAATCACCGGCGTCGGCAGGTAGAACAGCGAGCCGCTGCCGAGAAACGACAGGCTCGGCGAGTTGAAGGTGACGATTTGCCCGGTGGTAATAAGCTGCGCCACGCCGCGCCCGGCGACCATCAGGATTAACGTCGCAACGAACGGCTGGATTTTGAGGATGGCGACCAGAATGCCGTTCCACAGCCCTGCCAGCACGCCAACGCCGAGCGAGGCGAGGATCACCACGCTCAGGCTGTGCCCATCGACCGTAAGCGTCGCCGCCGTCGCCCCGGCAATCGCCATCACCGCGCCGACGGACAAATCGATGCCGCCGGTGGCGATCACCAGCGTCATGCCAATCGCCAGTAGCGCGACGGGGGCCGCACGGTTAAGAATGTCTATCGGGCTGCCGAACAGCCGCCCGTTTTGTACCACGATATCGAAGAAATGGTTGGCGACCATGCTGTCCACCAGCAGGACCAGCACCAGCGCGATCAGCTGCGGGATGCCGGGCGGCCAGCGGAAGCTGCGCTTCGGCTTCGGCGCGTCGGCCTGCGGCAAAGAACGAGACATCACGTGTTACTCCTTATGCCGCAATGGCATTCATAATGGCCGAAACGGACAGCTCAGCGAGCGGGATCTCCGCCACCTGCTGCCTGTCACGCATGATCACCACGCGATCCGCATAGCCCACCAGCTCCTCAAGCTCGGACGAGATAACCAGCAGCGCCAGGCCGTCGGCGCACAGGGTTTCGATCAGGCGGATAATTTCCGCGTGCGCGCCCACGTCGATGCCGCGCGTTGGCTCATCTAAGATCAGGAACTGCGGCCGGGTCAGCAGCCAGCGCGAAAGCAGAACTTTTTGCTGGTTGCCGCCGGAGAGAAATTCAATCGGCTGATCCGGGCCGGGCGTGCGGATACCGAGCTGGCGGATAAACCGCTCGGCGATTTCATACTGTTCGCGCTTTGGAATCGGCCGCAGCCAGCCGCGCTGGGCCTGCAGGGCGAGAATAATATTTTCACGCACCGAGGCGGCGGCGATTATTCCGTCGGTTTTGCGATCCTCCGGGCAGAAGCCGATGCCAAGGCTCGATGCCTTGTGCGGCGATCCCAGGGTTTGCTGCCTGCCTTTGATCGTCGCGGTGCCCTGGTCGGCGGGCTTGATGCCGAAGATCACCTCGGCGGTTTCGGTGCGGCCCGATCCCAGCAGTCCGGCAAGGCCGACGATTTCGCCGGGGCGAACCTCAAGATCGAACGGATTAATGGTGCCTTTTTTGCCGAAGTCTTTGAACGCGGCGATAGGCCTGTCGCTCAGCAGCGTGCGGCCCGCGCGGTGCAGCGCGTTGGTTTCCAGCTCGCGGCCCAGCATCATTTTCACCAGATCGATCTGCGGCAGATCTTTGGTTTCGCGGGTGCCGACGAACGCGCCGTTGCGCAGCACGGTGATCCTGTCGGTCACCTGATAAACCTGATCGAGGAAGTGGGTGACGAAGATCAGGCTGACGCCCCGATCGCGCAGCTGGCGCATCAGGGTAAAAAGCATGTCGACCTCTTTCGCGTCGAGGCTGGCGGTGGGCTCGTCGAGGATCAGCACTTTGGCCGAAAGATCGATGGCGCGGCAAATCGCGACGATCTGCTGCATCGCCACGGAATAGCGGTTGAGCGGCTCGGCGACGTCCAGCGAAAAGCCGTATGACTCCATGAGCGCGGCGGCGCGTTTTTCCATCTCTTTACGCCGCAGCAGGCCGAAGCGGCGCGGCTCGCGGCCAATAAACAGGTTGTCGGCCACCGACATATTGGGCAGCAGGTTCACTTCCTGGTACACGGTGCCGATGCCGAGCTGCTGGGCATGGGCGGTATTTTTCGGCGATATCGGCTCGCCTTCGAGATAGATACTGCCGCTATCGCGCTGGTAAACGCCGGTTAGCGCCTTGATTAACGTTGATTTTCCCGCGCCGTTTTCCCCCAGCAGCGCCATGATCTCGCCACGCCGCAGGCTGAAGTCCACGTTGTCGAGCGCTTTGACCCCAGGGAAATGCTTGCTCAGACCTTCCGTGCGCAGAATTTCCTGATTGTTTATGTTCATTAAATCACCCTCACCCCGGCCCTCTCCCTGAGGGAGAGGGGGAAAACAAAATCAAAACCACGCTCGATCCAGTCCCCTCGCCCCTTTGGGGAGAGGGTTAGGGTGAGGAGAAAACCCCATCAATAACCCATCGATTTTTTCTTCTCTAACTCTTCTTTAGCCGTATCCGGCAGGTAGAGGGTGGATTTGGTGATAGTGACTTTTTCCGGCAGGGTGCCGTCTTTCTTGAACTTCTCGAGCGCGTCAAACGCCGGGCCCGCCATGTTTGGCGTCAGCTCCACGCTGGCGTTCGCCTCGCCGTCGATCATCGCTTTATAGATATCCGGCACGCCGTCGATAGAGCCGGTCAGGATGTCTTTGCCAGGTTTCAGGCCCGCTTCTTTAATGGCCTGGATGGCGCCGATAACCATGTCATCGTTATGGGCGTAAACCATGCAGATGTTTTTGCCGTTGTTCTCAGCCTTGATGAAGCTTTCCATCACTTCTTTGCCCTTGCTGCGGGTGAAGTCGCCGGACTGCGAACGAATTATTTTCACGTTCGACGCTTTGGATATCGCATCGGCAAAGCCTTTCTTACGGTCAATCGCCACGCTCGCGCCGACGGTACCCTGTAGCTCAACGACGTTACACTGCTTGCCGTTCAGCTCTTTAAGCAGCCACTCGCCGATAAGCTGGCCTTCCAGCACGTTGTTGGCGGTGACCACCGTCATGTAGAGCGATTTGTCTTTAACGTCGATGTTACGGTCGAGGAGGAAGACGGGAATTTTGGCCTCTTTCGCTTCCTGGAGCACCGGCTCCCAGCCCGTAGCGACGATTGGCGCAATGAAGATGGCGTCTACGCCCTGGGCGATAAACGAGCGTACGGCTTTAATCTGGTTTTCCTGCTTTTGCTGGCCGTCGGCGATTTTTAGCGTGATGCCACGCTTCTGGGCCTCGCTCTTCGCCACCGAGGTTTCCGCCGCGCGCCAGCCGGATTCAGAACCTACCTGCGAAAATCCAACCGTTAAGGGAGCAGCAAAGGCCATAGACGACATTGCTGCACTGACTGCTGAGACCAAAAGTAAGCGCTTCCACATAAGTGAATCCTCGTAGGGTTTATTGTTGGGTGAAAACTGACCTTTTCGAAAAAGCATAGTCGAGGCGTGGGTTAACAGAATGAGTTACATCACAATTCGAACATCTGCTCAGCAAGCCTGTAACCGCTTACACTTATTTATTAAAAATACGGCTGTGTTTATGGAGATATTCGTTGCCGGAGTGCTCTGAAAAGGGGGATTAGCGCGTAAGAGGGATGAAAAGAGTCCAGGACATTTAAAGCCAGTTGGCTATAATACCGGGCACTTGAATGACACCAGTTTAAAGGAAACAGACATGAGCTTACTCAACGTCCCTGCGGGCAAAGATCTGCCAGAAGACATCTACGTTGTTATCGAAATCCCGGCTAACGCTGACCCTATCAAATATGAAATTGATAAAGACACCGGCGCGCTGTTCGTTGACCGTTTCATGTCTACCGCGATGTTCTATCCGTGCAACTACGGCTACATCAACCACACCCTGTCTTTAGACGGTGACCCGGTTGACGTGCTGGTCCCAACGCCATACCCACTGGCTCCAGGCTCAGTCGTGCGCTGCCGCCCGGTTGGCGTGCTGAAAATGACCGACGAAGCGGGCGAAGATGCCAAGCTGGTTGCGGTTCCGCACACCAAACTGAGCAAAGAATACGATCACATCAAAGATGTGAACGACCTGCCAGAACTGCTGAAAGCGCAGATCACCCACTTCTTCGAGCACTACAAAGACCTCGAAAAAGGCAAATGGGTGAAAGTTGACGGCTGGGACAACGCAGAAGCGGCGAAAGCTGAAATCGTTGCCTCCTTCGAGCGCGCTGCTAAGAAGTAATTCTTCTTGCTGCCATGCTTGTGAAAACACCGCCAAATGGCGGTGTTTTTTTTCGTGGGTAGAGGCAACCGGCAAACCGGTGGATGGCGCTTACGCTTATCCACCCTACATCGTGTAGGTCGGGTAAGGCGCAAGCCGCCACCCGACGACGTTTTCAAAGAGATTAATACTGGTCTTTATCCAACCAGTTTCCGCTTTCAATGCGGGTGAGTCCATCCACCGGCCTTTGGTACACGTACATCCATGCACTGCCGTACGGTGTCCGAATGAGCTGGCGTTTATACTCGCCGCCCTTGGAACGCAGGGCGTCCAGCTCGGCGAGCGTGGAGGCATCAATACGGTAGACCTCACCAAGAATCGCGCCGTCGCCCGGTACTGCGCCCGGGTAGTGACCTATGCTGTAAAGCACATAATTTTCTTGTGTGTGATCGCCCAACCACTGGGCGTTGGTCATCCAGTGGCTGTTGCCTTGCTTGCGTCGTAAACTGCCGTAAACAAATATTCGCATTGCTAAAACTCAAACTGATAGAGCACATCAAGTGCCTGATCTATGCCAGACACCGCTTCCAGATATAGCTTAGGCATCAAGCGATAACGCAAGGTCAGTGTCGCCAACGAGTCAAAAATACCCACACCATATTTCACCTGGAGACCCGGCAGCACGTAGCCGCTGACCACCACCTGGGAGGAGTCCCCTACCCCGGCAGTATCCAGCGCCAGATTGCTTACGCCAAACGTCTCGCCGATTTTACCCACAACCTGCCCACTCTGCGCAACCCCCAGACCAACAAGCATTGAGGTCATGGCGTCCGCATCGCTGCCGGAACTGTCTAAACCCTGGCCGCGAAGCAGGTAGGACAAGGCATCCTGCTGCGACATCGCCGGATCGGAAAATATCTCGGCTTTCGGTTCATCCGCCGATCCCGTGACGCGAACCCCGGCGATAACGTCGTTTTCCGTCGCTTCCGGGTTACGAATCGCCTCGATATTCAGCAGCGGCTGGTCCGGCGGGCCGGAGAACAGCAGCTCGCCTTTACGAACGATCAGATCCTGTCCGTAGGCGTGGAAGCGGCCTTCCGGAATATTAATCTGCCCGTTCAGGCCCAGCCCCTGGCGATCCTGCACCATTTTCAGATCGCCGTTCAGGCGAGCCTTCAGGCCGAAGGCGTCCAGCCGCACGTTGTTGCCGACGTGGATAATCAGGTTGCTGTTGATCGGGATACCGGCGGTCTGCGGTTTTTCCGGCTTCAGGTTTTTATCCAGCATCACTTCGTCGCTGGAAACCCCCACCGAACTTTCCGGCACTTCCTGAACGACGATGCGCGCCCACGGAATATCCACGCGGCCGTTAAGCGTGAACAGGCTTGGCGTGGCGACAAATTCGATATCCGGCGACACGTCCAGACGCACCATCGGCGGCACGGTGATGCGTACCTTACTCCCTTTCGCCGCCACGCGCGCACGCCAGTTGTCGATTTGCGTCCAGTCCGCATCGCCGCTCAGCACGATTTCGCCCTGCTTAGTGCGCACCACGCCCGCAAGCGTGGAGTTCATGCCGTTGAAATTCATGGCGATCTGGCTTGGCTGCATATCAAACGGCATAAAGTTCCCGTCGATATCCACGCCGTTTACCTGTAGCTGCCCGAACATCTGCGGCCGTTCGAGATTGCCGCCCAGGCGCAGGTTGGCGTTGATTTTACCGGCAGCCTTTTCCCCGCGTGAGAAAATGGCGTTCGCGATGGCGAGATCGAAGCCGCGCAGGTTGACGTTACCGGCCAGATTACGGCGGCCCTGCGGATCGGTAATCTGCACCTGGCCGTCGAACTGCCCGTTGTTCGCCACGCGGATCAGCCAGCCGAGCTGCGCGCGATTGTTTTTCAGCTCCGCGTTAAGGTTCAACGTATCGAACGAGACGGGCAGCGGGCTGTTGTTCACTTCCTGCGTCACCTTCACGCTGCGTCCGTTGAGGGTGATTTGCCCCTGCGGCAGCCCTTCTGATTCAGCATCCCAGCTCACATCCGCCCGCCCGCTGAACGACCCGCTCGCCTGGGTGGTGTCCGGCATAAACGGTTTGAGCATCGCGAGGTCGAAACGGTTGAGATTTACCACCGCACGCCCCTTCGCCCCCGCGTCTATGGTCTGCGGCACGCACAGCTCGGCATTCGGGTTGTTCCAGCAGTGCGGCCCGATGCTGATCTTCTGCTCTTTGTTGCGGTAGTCGAGCGCGATGGCGCGGTTCAGGCTCCACGGGCCAACCGGCGTTTCGAAGCGCGTATTGGACAGGCTGCCGCGCCAGCGTTCTTCGGCGCGGTCGAAGCCGCCGCTGAGGTTCAGCTGCCCGGAAACCGGGTCGCCCTGCACGCGCAGCTGAAGCTGGTGCTGCTTTTCATTGCCCTTCGCTTCGAGCGTGACGAGGCTGATGTTCACCCCCGGCTGCGCGATGCGCTCCACGCGCAGATTCAGGTTACCGCCGATTTGGTCGGTAGACTTCACGTCGCCTTTCAGCAGCACGCGGGCGATGGACAACTCCTGCCAGCGCAGGCTGTTGGCGGTGACGTCTGCAAATAGCTGCGGCGCTTTGACGTCGCCACGAACCTTCACGGTGCCTTTCGCCGTGCCGCCGAGTCCCGGCAGCGCGTTGTCGAGGCTTGGCGCATCGATAGTCGCATCCAGCGCCAGATCCTTCGGCCCCAGCTCGCCCTTCACGTCGGCGCTGTTGCGGCCAAGCTCCAGATGCAGGCCCGGAATGTTCCACTGCATGTAGCTGTTGCCTCTTAGCTTACCGGCAACGCTTACCTTGTTCTGTTTGACGTTCCCGGCAAGCTTAAGCTCCGGCACGTCCACCTGCCAGGTGCCGCCGTAGAGGCTGCCGCTGGTTTTCACAAAACCGTCGAGCTTCGCGGGCCAGTCCGGGAACTGCTTCGCGGTGTTGATACCGTCGAGGGTCAGCTCGCCGCGCCAGCTGATCGCCTTGCTCCAGTCGAGCACCGCCTTCAGGTCGGTGTTGCCCTGCAGGGCCGCGATACGCAGTTTGTCGAGGTTGAGCTGCTGCTCGTTGCCTTTACCGTCAAGCGTGATGGTGGCGGGCGGTATCTGCGCGCCCTTCACGGCGGTGCGGAAAGAGAGGGCGTAGTCGGTCATTTTGCCGCTGAACTTCAGCTTGAGATCGTCGGCCTGGTACTCTTTCTCGCCGGTGAACGGCCAGTACAGCTGCTTGCTGACCACCTCAAGGTTAAGCGGCAGGCCCGCTTCGGCAAGCTGGGTGTGCGCGGTAAGCTCCATGTCCACCGGGCCGGAGAGATTAATGCCGACTTTCAGCACGTCGCGCAGCTCGCCGCCAACCTTCATTTTTACCTTTTCGCCCTTCACCGGATCGATGTTCAGCGTGGTGTTCAGCGTCAGGTCGACCGGCCATTTATCACGCAGCTCGGCGCTGCCGGTGGCGTTCACCAGCCCCTGCGAAGAGTCCACGTCCAGCGCGTCCAGCTTAACGTGCCCGTCGATACTGCTGACTTTGAGCAGCAGGCTGCTCACCAGCAGATCCGTGTCGCCGGTCAGGCGCAGCTGGGAGCCGCGAAATTCCTGAATGTTGAGGTTGAGCGGCAGATGCACGTCGGTCATTTCCGGCAGCACCGGCTTCTCGAACAGCTGTTTGAGCGTTTCGCCAAGCGGCAGCTCTTCCGGCTGCGGATTGTTGATCTTCGGCTCCACCACCTCTTCCTGGGCAACCTTCGCCACCTTCGGCAGGGCGATCAGCAGGCCTTCGAGGTTGGTTGGCGTCAGCGTCAGGTTGCGTTCCTGCCAGTTCAGGCCGGAGGTGAATTCCATCACCGATACGGTGGTGTCGTCGATTTTGATATTGACGTTGTTGAGCGCGACGCGGCTTAGGGTAATCGGATACGGCGTGCTGAGGTTCAGCGGGCCGCTGTCTTCTTCTTCGACCGGCGCGGACGGCGGCATCTTTTTGCTATCGATAACCACGTCGACGTCTTTGAGCGAGAAGTTATTCACGCAGATGCTGCTGTCGCGCAGGCAGCCGAGCTTCAGCGCAAGGTTTACCTCACCGGCCATCACGTTCACGCCCGGCTGCTCGTAGCGCAGGCCCTTGATGGTCAGGTTGCGCCAGCCGCCGGTCACGCTGCCGATATCCAGCCCCGGCACCCAGCGGTTAGCCGCGTTAAACACGATATGCAGCCCGGTCGTGGTGCCCACCAGGAAACCCACCGCGCCAATCAGCAGTAAAATAACAACCAGCACCGCGAGGCTTATTTTCTTCCAACGACTCATAGTTCAGGCCCCAGACCGATGTAAAACTGTAATCCGTGTTCGTCTTTATCACCCACCGGCACGGCGAAATCGAGCTTGATTGGCCCGACCGGCGACTGCCAGCGCACGCCGACACCGGCGCCGGTTTTAAAGTTGCTTTGGGTAATATCGTTCACCGCCTCGCCGGAATCGACGAAGGCCGCGCCCCACCATTTCCCGGTGACGTTGTACTGATATTCAAGCGAGCCGGTGGCGAGTTTGGACGCCCCCGTCAGCTTGCCGTCGCTGTTTTCCGGCGAGATAGATTTGTACTTGTAGCCGCGAATGCTGCGGTCGCCACCGGCGAAGAAGCGCAGGTCCGGCGGGACTTTTTCAAAGTTGTTGGTTTCAATCCAGCCGAGGTTGCCGCGCATTACAAAGCGGTGTTTGTCGTACAGGCTGCGGATCCAGACGTTTTGCGCCTGGAACACGCCGAAGTCCACGTCAGAACCCCAGGTGGTATCGGACCAGTCAATCGAATAGCGCTGCGAGTCGCCCCACGTCGGCATCAGGCCGCCGCGCGAACGGGTGCGGCTGAGGCTGACGCCCGGATAAAGCAGCATGGTGGTGTTGGTGACGTTGGCTTGGGTAAAGTGGTCAAGGCTCCAGCGCAGGTTGATGGCGCGCTGCCAGCCGCTCGACATGTCCCAGAAGCGCGATACCGCAACGGTAGTGGAATCCTGTTCGGTATCGTTGAGATCGGTACGCTTAAAGCCGCCCTGCACAAGGTAATACTGTTCTAGCGGGCTTTTCAGCAGCGGCACTTTGTAGCTGAAATCAAGAACCTGCTCCGGCGCGGAAAGGCTGGTGCTGGTGGTGAAGCTGTGGCCGTAGGAGTTAACCCAGGGCTTTTTCCACGTCGCCTTCACGCGCGGCCCCACGTCCGTGGAGTAGCCTACACCGGTTTCGATGGTGTTTTCGGTACGCGGCGAAACCACCCCGTGCAGCGGCAAAATTTTCGTTTTGCGGGCTTTGTCGAATTCTGGCGCTACCACCACCGAGTTAAACCAGCCGGTGGCGGACAGGCGGCGGTTTAGCTCCGCCAGGTCACGCGACTGGTAATAGTCGCCTTTTTTGAAGGGCACGAGGTTTTGCAGGTACTCTTCGCGGATCTGCGAACCTTCGAAAGTCACGTCGCCGAAACGGTAACGCTGGCCGCTGTCGTAGTCGATATCCCAGAACGCCTGGCGGCGCTCGAGCGAAACGCCAAGCTGGCTCTTGCGGAATTCACTGTCGAAATAGCCTTTGCGCACCGAGGTGTTGGTCAGGCTCTTTTTGAAGCTTTCATAATCGCCGTGGTTAAGCACCGTGCCGATTTTAGGGCGATCGTGCAGCAGATCGAGGAAGTCGCTGTCCTCGCGCGCGCCGCCGCGCAGCACCACGTCCGTGCCGCCAATCAGCACCGGAGGCCCGGCCTGCACCTTGACCTTCAGCACCTGGCGGCCCTTCGGCGGCGGCGGAAGCAGGTCGAAATCGATGGTGGGCTCGTAGTAGCCGAGCGCCTTAAGGCCGCCGCGAATGGCGTCATCCACGCGAGCCTGGAAACGCCGGTCCGGCGTCACTTCGTCACTTTGAATCGTTGAGAGCTGCGCACGAACGTTTTTCTGCAGCTCTCCGGTCAATCCTTCCACTTGTAATCGCACGTTGGCAGCGCCCGCCCACGTGCTTGCCAGGCATAAACTTGCCAGACATAAAATACGGATTCTTGGCACGTTTTCTCCTGAATATCCTTGTACCTACCCCTGATCGGTAACGTCTACACCGCTCCGCGGTTTAACAAAACCCCAACAAACGGGGTTGAAAACTGCTCAAACACCCAAATAATTCTTATAAGTACTGTAGTCTGATAACGCGGGGTTATTGTCTGCAATTACACGCCCCGTTACAACCGCACAACGGTTGTCACCTAATTTGCCGATATCGGGAGATAAATATCTGATGAAATTATTCGAGAAAACCCATCCCGTCACGCAGTCCGAAGCGTTGCCGGGCCGCAATACCCCGATGCCGGTAGCGACTTTGCATGCCGTTAACGAACATTCGATGACCAATGTACCAGAAGGGATGGAAATCGCTTATTTTGCGATGGGCTGTTTCTGGGGCGTTGAGCGTTTATTCTGGCAAACGCCGGGCGTTTATAGCACGGCGGCGGGCTATATGGCGGGTTATACGCCAAATCCTACCTACCGCGAAGTCTGCACCGGGCAAACCGGCCATACGGAAGCGGTGCGCGTGGTCTACGATCCGCAGGAAGTGAGCTACGAGCAGCTGTTGCAGATATTCTGGGAAAACCACGATCCCGCGCAGGGCATGCGCCAGGGCGGCGACGTGGGCACGCAGTATCGCTCCGGCATCTATCCGTTAACGCCCGAGCAGGACGCGGCGGCGCGGGCGAGCCTGCAACGCTTCCAGGAAGCCATGACGCTTGCGGGCGACAAACGTCAGGTGACCACCGAAATCACCAACGCCGGGCCGTTCTACTACGCCGAAGACGACCACCAGCAGTATCTGCATAAAAATCCGTACGGCTACTGTGCGATTGGTGGAATTGGGGTTTGCCTGCCGCCTCAGGGCTAAGTTGTTTTGCGGCGGATGGCGCAGGCTAATCCGCCCTACCGGTTGAAACAGCCCGGCCCAAACTTTGCCCAGTAGCAGCCCCTCCCGCCCTTACGCTATACTACCCGTTGAAATTGCTGGCTCGCTTAGGCTTAAAGCCGGCTTTTCTTATGTATGACCCCATGGATATTCAACTTTCCCTTCCGAGGATCTGGCCACAACAGCCGGATAAACTATGTTAAACAGTATTTTAGTAATACTTCTTCTTATCGCTATCAGTGCGTTCTTTTCCATCTCAGAGATCTCGCTGGCCGCCTCCCGCAAAATCAAACTCAAGCTGCTGGCTGATGAGGGCAACGTGAATGCACAGCGCGTTCTGAAGATGCAGGAAACGCCCGGCATGTTCTTTACCGTGGTGCAGATTGGCCTTAACGCGGTCGCGATTTTGGGCGGTATCGTCGGTGACTCGGCGTTTTCCCCCGCATTCAAAAGCCTGCTTGAGCGCTTTTTATCACCGGAGATGTCCGACCAACTGAGCTTTATTATCTCCTTCACCCTCGTTACCAGCCTGTTCATCCTGTTTGCGGATCTCACCCCGAAACGCATCGGCATGATTTCGCCTGAAGCGGTTGCTTTGCGAATCATCAACCCGATGCGCTTCTGCCTGTTTGTCTTCCGTCCGCTGGTGTGGTTCTTCAACGGCCTGGCAAACGTCATTTTCCGCATTTTCAAACTGCCGATGGTCCGTAACGACGACATCACCTCCGACGATGTATACGCGGTGTTTGAAGCCGGGGCGCTGGCGGGCGTACTGCGTAAGCAGGAGCACGAGCTGATTGAAAACGTGTTTGAGCTGGAATCTCGCACCGTGCCGTCATCCATGACCTCGCGCGAGAACATCATCTGGTTCGATCTGCACGAAGAAGAGCAGAGCCTGAAGAACAAAATCGCCGAGCATCCGCACTCCAAGTTCCTGGTGTGCAACGGCGATATCGATCATATCGTCGGCTATGTCGATTCCAAAGAGCTGCTGAACCGCGTGCTGGGCAATCAAAGCATGGCGCTAAACAGCGGCGTGCATCTGCGTAATACGCTGATTGTGCCGGATACGCTGACGCTTTCCGAAGCGCTGGAAAGCTTCAAAACGGCGGGTGAAGACTTCGCGGTGATCATGAACGAGTACGCGCTGGTGGTGGGTATCATCACGCTGAACGACGTCATGACCACGCTGATGGGCGATTTAGTCGGCCAGGGCATGGAAGAGCAAATCGTCGCCCGTGACGAAAACTCATGGCTGGTGGAAGGCGGCACGCCGATTGACGACGTGATGCGCGTGCTGGATATCGACGAGTTCCCGCAGTCCGGAAACTATGAAACCATCGGCGGCTTTATGATGTTTATGCTGCGAAAAATCCCGAAACGTACCGATTCGGTGAAGTTCTCCGGCTATAAGTTCGAAGTGGTGGATATCGACAACTACCGCATTGACCAGCTGCTGGTGACGCGCATCGACAATAAACCTTCGACGCTGACGCCAAAACTGCCGGATGCGGAAGGGCATAGCGCCAGCTAAGTTTTCAAATACCAGAAACATCAACGGCCCCATCGGGGCCGTTTTGCTTTGTACTTCTCTGGCTTTACGCCATTTCCGCCTGCATACGAATGACCTGGCGGTTTACTTCAGACATAACAGATAAATGCTGCTTATCTTTCACTTTTGGGATAAGAATTTTGCCCTTATCAAATTCAAAAGCGCCAACGTCCTTGATGTACAACCGTCCACGGAACAGGATCTTCACGTACTTCGCCACCTGAAGCGGGTTGTAACGTTGGAAAATTTTCATTCTTTTTACTCTCCTGCAGTGTTAACGCCCCTGCGGTTCCACAATTGGTCCGACAAAACGAGGCGCAAAATTTTGGTGCCTGGAAACTATAGTCCATATCCAAACCGACACCCAGTTTGCATACTCTTATTTACCGTTTGATTACAATTTCTCAGAATAATCTCTGCAAATGTTAATAAAACTTAGTTTATGCATTCAAAAATCAGGGATATGTGCGATCGCCCGCAAACTGGCACTCATGTTGCGGGACAGATGCGTATTCAGCACTTATGCTTAAACCGACGGATCAAGTGGTCCGATCACCTGCATGCCATGCCTAACTAAAACAACAAGGAGTCAACCATGACCCTGCGAGCAACGCTTGCCCTCACCGCCCTGCTGCTGCCGCTGATGGCCTCAGCCCATAACTTCCAGACCAACCAGCGCGTGGCGCCGGTCGGCATCGCCGATAAGGGCGAGCTGGTGTTGGATAACGATAAGTTTAGCTATAAAAGCTGGAATAGCGCGCAGCTCGCTGGAAAAGTGCGGGTGCTGCAACACATTGCAGGCCGCTCCAGCGCGAAAGAGAAAAACGCCGGGCTGATAGAAGCGATTAAAGCCGCGAAGTTCCCGCACGATCGCTACCAGACCACGACCATCGTCAACACTGACGATGCTATCGTCGGCACCGGCATGTTTGTGCGCAGCAGCATTGAGAGTAATAAAAAGCAGTATCCGTGGTCGCAGTTTATTGTCGACAGCAACGGCGTGGCGAAGAAGGCCTGGCAGCTGGAAGACGCCGGTTCGGCGGTAGTGGTGCTGGATAAAAACGGGCGTATTCAGTACGCGAAGGACGGCTCGCTAACGCAGGCGGAAGTGCAGCAGGTGATGAACCTGCTGCAGGAGCTGCTTAATAAATAGAAACGCGGAAGCCGGGGTTGAGGAAAGACTCGCGCGGGGTGTAATCCAGCGGCTTGCCCTGCCAGTCGTGAACGTGCGCCCCGGCGGCTACCGCTACCGCGTGCCCTGCGGCGGTGTCCCAGATGTTGGTCGGCCCAAAGCGCGGATACAGCTGCGCCTGCCCGTCAGCCACCAGGCAGAACTTAAGCGATGAACCAATCGCCGTGGTCTGGTGTTCGCCCATCTGCTGGAGATACTCTTTTAGCTCCGGGTCGTTATTCGCGTGTGAGCGGCTCACCACAACCAGCGGCGGCCGCGCGTCGCGCACGTGGATTTGGTTGCGCACGCCGCACTCTTCTTTCCAGGCTTTGCCTTCTGCGGCGCTGTACATAATCTTTAAGACCGGCGCATAAACCACGCCGAGCACGGCTTTGCCCTTTTCGATCAGCGCGATGTTCACGGTGAATTCGCCGTTGCGCTTGAGAAACTCTTTGGTGCCGTCGAGCGGGTCCACCAGCCAGTAGCGATCCCAACCCTGGCGAACGGCCCAGGTTTGCGGGTCTTCTTCTGAAAGCACCGGCACGTCCGGCGTTAACGACTGCAATCCTTTAAGAATAATGGTGTGCGCGGCTAAATCCGCAGCGGTGACCGGCGAGTCATCGGATTTTTGGGTCGCCTCCAGCGGCTTTTCCCCTTCGTACACCTGCATGATGGCGGCTCCCGCCTCCCGCGCCAGTTGGCAAATTTGTTCTAACATTGTCCACCTCGTGTTGTGTCGCCGCACGCTGCATAGCGCGAATAACCTGTTGTTTTACTTATATCTCATTGCGACCTGATGCGCTATCTGTGAAGCGATTCCGGTTTCATCGCCCTAATTTCTGGCAGACTTCACAGTTTTGTAAGCAACGGCCTGTAAATTCATTGCCTTTTGTGGCGTACCTCGAAAAAAGGACCTTAATCATGATCAAGTTTAGCGTAACCCTGCTTGCCACGCTGATCGCGACCAGCGTAAACGCGGCGACGGTTGACCTGCGTATTCTCGAAACCACCGATCTGCACAGCAATATGATGGACTTCGACTACTACAAAGATACGCCGACGGAGAAGTTCGGTCTGGTACGTACGGCAAGTTTGATTAATGCCGCTCGCGGTGAGGCCGAAAACAGCGTGCTGGTCGATAACGGCGATCTGATTCAGGGCAGCCCGCTGGGTGATTACATGGCGGCAAAGGGGCTGAAAAAGGGCGATATCCATCCGGTCTACAAGGCGCTAAACACGCTGGATTATGCCGTCGGTAACCTGGGCAATCATGAATTTAACTATGGCCTCGACTACCTGCATAACGCGCTGGCGGGGGCGAAGTTCCCCTACGTTAACGCCAATATTATCGATGCAAAAACCAAGAAGCCGCTGTTTACGCCCTACCTGATTAAAGAAACCCAGGTCAAAGATAAAGACGGCAAAACGCAGACCCTGCGCATCGGCTATATCGGCTTTGTTCCGCCGCAGATCATGACGTGGGATAAGGCGAATCTGGACGGTAAAGTTACGGTCAACGACATCACCGAAACCGCCAAACATTACGTGCCGGAGATGCGTAAACAGGGCGCGGATTTAGTGGTCGTCGTCGCCCACTCAGGGCTTTCCAGCGATCCGTATCACGCGATGGCTGAAAACTCCGTCTATTACCTCAGCGAAGTGCCGGGCGTAGACGCAATTCTGTTCGGTCACGCGCACGCCGTCTTCCCTGGGAAGGATTTCGCCAATATTAAAGGTGCCGATATCGAAAAAGGCACGCTGAACGGCATTCCTGCGGTGATGCCGGGGATGTGGGGCGACCATCTCGGCGTGGTGGATCTGGTGCTGAATAACGACAGCGGCGCGTGGAAGGTCACCAGCAGCAGGGCGGAGGCGCGCCCGATCTATGACAGCGTGGCGAAGAAATCCCTCGCGGCGGAGGATGCAAACCTGGTGAAAGTGCTGGCGCACGATCATGACGCCACGCGCGAGTTTGTCAGCAAGCCTATCGGCAAGTCCGCCGACAACATGTACAGCTATCTGGCGCTGGTGCAGGACGACCCGACCGTGCAGGTGGTGAACAACGCCCAGCGCGCCTACGTCGAAAAATTCATTCAGGGCGACCCGGACCTTGCGAACCTGCCGGTGCTTTCTGCCGCCGCGCCGTTCAAAGTGGGCGGGCGCAAGAACGATCCTGCAAGCTTTGTCGAAGTGGAAAAAGGCCAGCTTACCTTCCGTAACGCCGCCGATTTGTATCTCTATCCGAACACGCTGGTGGTCGTGAAGGCGAGCGGCAAAGATGTGAAGGAGTGGCTGGAGTGTTCAGCCGGACAGTTTAATCAGATTGACGTGAACAGCAGCGGGCCGCAGCCGCTGATTAACTGGGACGGCTTCCGCACCTATAACTTCGACGTTATCGACGGCGTGGATTACCAGATCGACGTTTCGCAGCCCGCGCGCTACGACGGCGAATGCCAGATGGTGAACCCGAAAGCGGAGCGTATAAAAGCGCTGACGTTTAAAGGCAGGCCAATCGATCCGAACGCCACCTTCCTCGTCGCGACGAACAACTATCGCGCCTACGGCGGCAAGTTTGCCGGCACCGGCGATAGCCATATCGCCTTCGCTTCCCCGGATGAAAACCGCTCGGTGCTGGCGAACTGGATTAGCGCGCAGAAAGAAATCCACCCGGCGGCGGACAACAATTGGAAGCTGGCCCCGATCCACAGCCAGCAGAAGCTGGATATCCGCTTTGAAACTTCACCGGGCGAAAAAGCCGCCGCCTTCATCAAAGAGAAAGCGCAGTACCCGATGCTGAACGTGGGAACGGATGATATTGGATTTGCGATTTATCAGCTTGATTTAAATAAGTAATATTTAAAACGTCGGGTAGCGTTGCTGCTACCCGCGCAATCCATATCCATGGCGTCGCATTCAAATCGTTTACAAATTCTGGTCTGATCATAGACGGGCATCATCGCTACGAAAATTACTATAAGTTTACCGTAAATTTTTTAGTTCGGTGAATCGAGAAAACATTTGAATAGGCCGTATCGAAGGTATATCCAGAGTTGAAATTAGCAAAGCATATTTAATTTAATAGCTTATAATTAAAAGATACCTCCCACAGTTCATCTCCTTGCTAATAACACTAGCACTATTAATAAGAAAAACTGAACAATCTCGTGTAATGAATTAATAATAAAGTTATATATAAATTGTAACCGCAATCAAAAACAAATCTAAAATTCGATGATGAAAAATATCTGCAATCGTACACTGCCATAAGATAACCAATTGAATAAATTACAATTATTTATATTGTTGGTTTTCCGAAAGTATCATTCAAGAAAGGATAATTTTCTACACATCACTTTACTGCTATTATATTTTTCCATCATAATAATTACGCGAGATCATTTTCATGAATAAGCCTTTCTTGGCTTCAGCCATAGTTGCCTTTTCATTATTGGCTGGTTGCAGCGCGCCAAATACTTTACCCGCAAAAAAAGAAACATCAGCTAACACTAGCAAGCAAAATATCTGCCTTAATGAGTTTAAGGCATTGCAACACTTATCTAAAAGTGATTACGAAGTTTATCAGCAACAATTTAATCAATTAAACAAAACTTATGACGTTTATAAGAATAATAAAGAAGTGATTAATAAAGATTCGAAAGAGATCCTCAACATTGAACTCAATGCAAAGCTGACGCTCATTTGTGCACGCGTTAAAAATGCCGTCTTCATTAACATGGACAAACGCTCGCAGGAAATAAACAACATATGAAGAAGAGTGTGAAGTCTGTCTTTTTACTTCTTCTCCTGGCTAGCGTACAGGGAGCTGACGCAGCAAACGCAGATGAGAGTAATTTAAATCTTCTGGATCGGTTACAGGAACAGAATATCATTTCCACCCCTCAGCCTGCGGTTTTCGAGGAAAAAGAAACGACTTCATATCCTTTAACGTCCCCACCAAAGATCGCGACTGAGCCAGCGGTATCCGTCAAGAAACCGGTTATCGCTAAGGAAAAAAAAACTAAGCTAAAAAAGCATCCAAAATCGCCGAGCATTAACAAGGCCGACTCCGTTAAAAAAGGTGCATTCTCATCAACGGTGACATCCTCTACCGTCGCGAAAAAAAAAACCGGGTGAGGTTAAGAAGCAATCTTCGGGAAAGTTTAAAAAGGCGTTTGAAAGTGCACAATCCGCTGCGGCTAAAGCACGCAAAGCGTATTCGAATCTCCAGAAGAACTATGCCGTTGCGCTGAAAGAAAATAAACAGCTCCAGGCACAGTTGGATACGCTAAAAAAGCAGTCCGCTGATGAAAATAAGAAATTTAACGATCAAATAAGAATCTTGAATAAACAGGCTGCAGAGAAACTTTCAGCTTCTGAGACTGCCTTTAGAAAATCTCAGGATACTAACCAGGCAACAAAGTCTGCGCTGCAAAAATCTGATGAGTATAACAAGACGCTGAAAAGCCAGCTCAAAGACGCTCAAACTGCCGGACAAAAAGCATTAGAAGATAAAGAGAAAATCACTCAGGAATTGACTAAAACCAAAAAAGAACTCATGTCCCTGAGTCTCGCAGCAATAACTAAAAAAGACGGCGAACTGATAAGTGATGAAGTGCTCAGAATAGCGCATTCAAAGGAAGGCGATAAAACCGTTAATTCTTATTCCGTTGGTTATATTCTGGGGCAGGCAGCGGATACAAAAATAAACCAGGTTGTTTCATCTGGTGAGCAAGTCGATCGCCAGATCGTTATCAAAGGCTTCGTGGATCGTATGAATCGGATCGCTAACATGTCGAAAGAAGATATGACTGTGGCGCTGGACAGGCTTGATAAAAGCATCAAAAGAAATGAGGCAACAGCAATGGCGGTCGAGAGAAGAAGTTTGCCGTAGGCGGTGGCGCGATCTTCCACATTCCCCGTGAGCAGCCTATGGAAAAAAGGCATTAAAACCCGCCGAACTCGCTTTTAATTATAGAAATCAGCGTGCATGACATGAAAGAGAGTTAATGCTTTTCATGCCCTCGCCTCTCAGGAGAGAGGGCGGTTTTTTCATCTCTTTTAATAAACACCCAGACGCCAGCTGCGGCGGACTAAACATTAGGCGTCGTTGTCCCCTGACGCTACCACACGCGGTAAATTCACCTCTATCCAGTCGGCCAGCGCGGCGACTTTCTCCGCTACCTCTTCACCCAATGGCGTCAGGCTGTATTCAACGTGCGGCGGTATCACCGGGTAGCTTTTGCGATTCACGAAGCCGTCTGCTTCCAGCCATTGCAGCGTTTGGGCGAGCATTTTTTCGCTCACGCCGCCCATTTTGCGGCGCAGGTCGCTAAAGCGATGCGTTCCTCCCTGGAGCGCCACCAGAATCAGCACGCCCCAGCGGCTGGTGACGTGCTTGAGCACGTCCCGCGACGGGCATTTTTCAGCGAAGAGGTTTCCGTTACGCATCTGTTCGGTCAGCGACGGCGCGCCTTGAAGGAATTCACTCATTTTATACTTACCTTTTTGTACGTACTTACTAAAAGTTAGTTATGGTGCTATTTTGCCATAAGTCATCCAAAACAATAAGGGGTTTATCATGATTGCTATTACCGCTGCTTCCGGCCAGCTGGGTCGTCACGTTGTGGAAGATTTACTGAAAGAGGTTGCGCCTAAAGATGTGGTCGCCATCGTTCGTAACCCGGCCAAAATCAGCGACCTCGCCGAGCGCGGCGTGCAGGTTCGCGCCGCCGATTACAATGACAAAGCGGCATTTGAAAAGGCGCTGGCGGGCGTTGAGAAGCTGCTGCTGATCTCCTCAAGCGAAGTCGGACAGCGCGCCGCGCAGCACCGTAACGTGATTGAAGCGGCGAAAGCCGCGGGCGTAAAACTGATTGCCTACACCAGCGTGCTGCACGCCGACACTTCCCCGCTAGGCCTTGCTAGCGAGCACATCGAAACTGAAAAAATGCTGAAAGAATCCGGCCTTCCGTTCGTGCTGCTGCGCAACGGCTGGTATACCGAAAACTATATCGCCAGCGTGCCGCCTGCTCTGCAACACGGCGTGTTTATCGGTAGCGCAGCCGAAGGGAAAATCGCCTCAGCGGCACGTGCAGACTACGCTGCGGCGGCGGCAAAAGTGCTTACGCTTGATAACCAGGGCGGCAAAGTTTACGAGCTGGCGGGCGACCGCGGCTGGACGCTCGGCGAGCTGGCGGCGGAAGTCAGCAGGCAGAGCGGCAAGACCGTGGTGTATCAGAACCTGTCGGAAGCGGATTTCAAAGCCGCGCTGCTGGGAGCGGGTTTGCCGGAAGGCCTGGCTGCCATGCTGGCAAATTCTGACATCGGCGCCTCCAGGGGCGGCCTGTTTGACGACGGCAAGCAGCTCAGCAAGCTGATTGGCCGCCCAACCACCACGCTTGAAGAGAGCGTTCGCGCCGCGCTGTAATTGTTATCTATCCGTTAAAGTTGGACATCCCTATACTTAAGGGATGTCCTGACGGAGAAGATAGCGTGCAAGGCGTCCCTGAACAGTTCAACGATGAGAAAGACAACGCCCAGTTTCGGCACCTGCCGCAGCTTCCCGGCGTTGAGCTTTATCACGCTCACATTTCACGTTACGCCTTCGAACCCCATACACACGAAGCCTTCGGCATCGGCACCGTCACCTGGGGCGCGGAGCGTTTCCGCTATCGTGGCGTGCAGCACGTCGCCGCCCAGGATTCGCTGGTGTTGATGAACCCGGACGAGTTGCATACCGGTGAAGCGGCAACGGAAGACGGCTGGCAGTACCGTATGATTTATCTCGAACCGGATATGCTCGAAGCCATCACCGGCGAACGCAGCTGGTGGTTTAACGAGGCGGTGACCCACGACCCGCTGCGGTCGCGCCAGATTTCCCAACTGATCAACGGCCTGTGGAGCGCCGGGGATTCGCTTACCCAGCAGGGCCTGCTGCTTAACCTCATCGATACCTTCCGGCCCTACGCGCGCCACCGGCCTTCCACCCCGCAGGAGGCCGCGCACCGCTTCGACCACATCCGCGAGTATCTGCACGATAACTATATGCACCCGCTGACGCTTGACGACCTGGCCGCCGTGGCGTCGCTCAGCCCCTGGCATTTCCAGCGGCAGTTCAAAGCGCATTTCCACGTCACGCCCCATCAGATGCTGATGGCAATCCGGCTTTGGTACGCCAAACGGTTTCTGACCAACGGCGTGCCCGCAGCCCAGGTCGCGGCCATGAGCGGGCTGACCGATCAGGCCCACCTCACGCGCGCCTTCGCCCAGCGCTACGGCATTACGCCCGTTCGCTATCAGAAACAGGTTAACCGCTAGCAAACCGCAAGCTCGTACAATACGCCCGTCACGCCTGTCCCTACACTCCCCGCAAAGACCTAATCTGGAAGATGAAGATGCTATCTGGCGTGATGTATGCCCTGCTTGCGGGGCTGATGTGGGGGCTGATTTTCGTAGGCCCAATTATCGTTCCCGACTACCCTGCGGCGCTACAGTCCACCGGGCGCTATCTGGCGCTGGGGCTGATTGCTATTCCCCTGGCGTGGCTTGGGCGGCAGCGCATGCGCCAGCTTAGCGGCAGGGACTGGCTGACGGCGCTGAAGCTCTCGACCGTCGGCAACCTCATTTATTACGTTTGCCTCGCCAGCGCCATTCAGCGCACCGGCGCGCCCATCTCAACGATGATTATCGGCACGCTGCCGGTAGTTATCCCCGTGCTCGCCAACCTGCTTTACAGCAGGCGCGACGGTAAACTGCCGTGGCGGCGCCTGGCGCCTGCGCTCGTTATCATCGGCGTCGGGCTGGCGATGGTGAACACCGCAGAACTGCGCGGCGGGCAGGCTGATTTCAGCTGGTGGCGGTACGGGAGCGGCATCGCTCTGGCCTTTGTGTCGGTTGCCTGTTGGGCCTGGTACGCGCTGCGCAACGCCCGCTGGCTGCGCGAGAATCCTGATAAAAACCCGATGATGTGGGCCACTGCGCAGGGGCTTTCCACGCTGCCGTTTTCCCTTATCGGCTATATCGCCGTGTGTCTGTATATGGCTCAAAGCCGCGCTGATTTCGCCCTGCCGTTTGGGCCGCGCCCGGAGGTGTTCGTCACGCTGATGCTGGCCATCGCCCTGTTCTGTTCCTGGCTCGGCAACCTGTGCTGGAACATCGCCTGCCAGCGCCTGCCGACGGTGATCGTAGGCCCGCTTATCGTCTTCGAAACCCTGGCGGGTCTAGCCTATACCTTTGTGCTGCGCAAAAGCCTGCCGCCGGTTTTGACGCTGCTGGGCATCCTCTGTCTGATTATCGGCGTGGTGCTCGCGGTGCTGACCAAACCGCAAAAAACGAAAGTTAGCGAGGTTGCCGTCGCGCTGGATAAATAACAGGCTACCTAAAAAGAGTCATAGCCTTACCTTAAAGATGCATTTAATATGCATCTTATATTATTAACGATGAGGTAGTAGCCCATGGCCTTCCGCGACCAACCTTTAGGTGAACTGGCTTTAACCATTCCACGCGCTTCCGCGCTGTTCCGTAAACTGGATCTGGATTTCTGCTGCGGGGGTAAACAGACGCTTGAGCGCGCTGCAACTCGCAAAGCGTTAGACCTCGACGCGATTGAGGCCGAGCTGGCGGCGTTGGCCGAAGAGCCGGTAGAGAAGGAATGGCGCACGGCGGCGCTTGCCGAAATCATCGACCATATTATCGTGCGCTACCACGACCGCCACCGGGAGCAACTGCCGGAGCTTATCCTGCAGGCCACCAAGGTCGAGCGCGTGCACGCGGACAAACCGAACGTGCCGAAGGGTCTGGCGAAGTATCTGACCATGCTCAATCAGGAGCTGAGCAGCCACATGATGAAGGAAGAACAAATCCTCTTCCCGATGATCAAACAGGGCATGGGCTCACAGGCGATGGGGCCGATTAGCGTGATGGAAAGCGAGCATGACGATGCGGGGGAACTGCTGGAGGTCATCAAGCACACGACCAACAACGTGACGCCGCCGCCGGAAGCCTGCACCACCTGGAAGGCGATGTATAACGGGATTAACGAGCTGATTGACGATCTGATGAATCACATTAGCCTGGAAAACAACGTGCTGTTCCCACGGGCTTTGGCCGGGGAGTAACGCTTCAATAAAGTGGGAAGCCCTGGGCTTCCCACTTAGAAAACTGGCGGATGGCGCGATGCTTACCCGCCCTACTTACCTGTATTAGCCAGGCGTTTCTTGCCGATAAACATCCAGCCCAGACCCAGTACGATAAACCACAGCGGCGTGACGATCAGCGCCTGGCGGGTATCTTGTTCCAGCGTCAGCAATACCAGCACAAATACGAAGAACGCCATGCAGACCCAGCACATGAACTTGCCAAGCGGCATCTTGTAGATCGACTTCTGATGCAGCTGCGGGCGCTGTTTGCGGTACACCAGGTACGAGCAAAGAATAATCGTCCAGACGAACATAAACAGAATCGCCGATACCGTGGTGATCATGGTGAAGGCCGCAATCACGTTTGGATTGACGTAAAGCATTACCACGCCGCCCAGCAGGCACATGCAGGAGAACGTCAGCCCTTTGGCCGGTACGGCGCGCTTAGAGAGTTTGGCAAAGGCTTTTGGCGCAACGCCGTCCTGCGCCAGCCCGAATAGCATGCGGCTGGTGGAGAACACGCCGCTGTTGGCGGACGAGGCTGCGGAGGTCAGCACCACGAAGTTGATGATGCTCGCTGCGGCAGGCAGGCCGACCAGCACGAACAGCTCAACGAACGGGCTCTTGTCCGGCACGACGGAACGCCACGGGGTGACCGACATAATCACGATCAGCGCGAACACGTAGAACATGATGATGCGCACAGGAATGGAGTTAATCGCACGCGGCAGCGATTTTTCCGGATCTTTAGTTTCTGCGGCGGTAGTGCCCACCAGCTCAACGCCCACAAAGGCGAACACGGCAATCTGGAAGCCCGCAAAGAAACCGCTCAGCCCTTTCGGGAACCAGCCGCCGTCATTCCACAGGTTGGTGAAAGAGGCCTCAACCCCCGTCGGCGAATGGAAGTGGGTCAGTATCATGACCAGACCGATGACGATAAGCCCGACGATGGCGACGATTTTGATCATCGCAAACCAGAACTCCATTTCGCCGAACATCTTCACGGTTGCCAGGTTCAGACTCAGTAAAAGCACTATCACGGCAAGCGATGCGACCCAGTCAGACAGGCCGGGGAACCAGAACTGCGCGTAGGCGGTTATTGCCACCACGTCCGCCATGCCGGTCACCACCCAGCAGAACCAATAGGTCCAGCCGGTGAAATATCCCGCCCACGGGCCTAAGAGGTCTGCGGCAAAATCGCTGAACGACTTATATTCGAGGTTGGAAAGCAGCAGCTCGCCCATGGCGCGCATCACGAAGAAAAGCATAAAGCCGATGATCATATACACGAAGATGATCGACGGCCCGGCAAGGCTTATCGTTTTACCCGATCCCATAAACAGGCCGGTTCCGATAGCGCCCCCGATGGCAATAAGCTGAATATGCCGGTTTGTTAAATTACGCCGTAGCGACTGCTCAGACGGCGCCTCGGCTTCGTCTGTGACTTTGACCTGATCTACCATGTTTTATTCCTGTAACTGTCTGTTGTGTTTAGGCTCTGCTGGCCTTTAAACGTTATGTTTGATGTGATGCTGCTTGAACAAAGCACATCGATAGTAGGTAAGAATCGGTGGGATGAATACCTGCAAGAAACGTTATTGTTAATATTTTGTTTAATTTGAGTGCGATATCACTCTATCAACGCGACATGCCTCACAAAAATACCCGGAACGTGGGTATATGCAAGATTAAATCACGCATTTTTGTTAATGACCAAACGAAAACCCCGCCGAAGCGGGGATTTTCTGACTGCTTACAGAATTTCCAGCAATTCCACTTCGAAGACCAGCGTGCTCAGCGGCGGGATGGACGCGCCAGCGCCGCGCTCGCCGTAGGCCAGGTTGTGAGGGATAGTCAGTTCCCACTTAGAGCCTACCGGCATCAGAGTCAGTGCTTCAATCCAGCCAGCAATTACGCCGTTGACCGGGAACTCGGCCGGTTCGCCGCGCTTTACGGAGCTGTCGAAAACGCTGCCGTCGATAAGCTTGCCGGTGTAGTGCACGCGAACATGATCCTTACGGGAAGGAATTGGGCCGGTGCCCTGGGTCAGAACGCGGAACTGCAGGCCGGTTTCGGTGCTCTTCACGCCTTCTTTCTTGATGTTTTCTTCCAGATATTTCTGGCCTTCTACCACCATTTCAGCCTGACGAGCCTGACGCACCGCATCGGCACGTTCATGAACTTCGCGCAGCGCACGATGAACAACATCAACCGGAACTGCCGGAGCATTCCCTTCCAGCGCATCACGCAGACCCGCAACCAGCGCTTCTGGCAGCAGACCCTGCAAACCAGATTCACTCAGCTGTTGACCAACCTGTAAACCAATACCGTAACTTGCTTGCGCTTCGACGCTGTCTAAAGAAGGGGTTGTCATGAATATTTCCTATGAGGTGTTTAAAAGCCAGCCGGAAGCATATCAGCGTCGCCTGGCCGGGTAAAATGCAAAAGCCATGATGATGACAAATGCGAATGAAACGGGAACAATGGAACGACTGCGCGCTAAATTACGGCTGGGCATCACGTAAAGTGGGATTGCTTAGAGCATCAAACAGTTAGCGTTCTATAATGGAGTTGGGAAATGTACATTGCACATTATGTGAATATGAGGAGGGTTGCCGATGCGATTCGCTGTTAAACCTATGCTTGCGCGGATATGGCACGCACCTGAACATTTCCGGCTGATGGATCCGCTGCCTGTGATGCACCGTCGCGGCATTATTATCGCCGCTCTGATCATGGTGGTGGGGTTTCTGTGGCCAACCGAAGACGCGACGACTCGCCCCGTCACGCGCGATGCCCAGCTTTCTATTGAATCACAGTCACCGATGCATGCCGAACTGGTAAACCCGCCGACAAACACCGCGCAGACCGCGCCCGTCGAACCGGCACAGGTTGAAGAGCAGCCGCAAAGCCAGGCTCCGGTACCTCATGAAAATAACGATATTGAGGGGCAATGGCGCTCTTACCGCGTGGCGTCAGGCCAAACCATGGCGCAACTCTTCCGCGATAATAATCTTCCGCCCGCCGACGTCTATTCCATGGCGCAGGTTGAAGGCGACAACAAGCCGCTGAGTAACTTACAGACCGGGCAAATGGTGCAAATTCGCCAGAACGCGAATGGTGTGGTGACGGGACTTACGATTGATATCGGCAACGACCAGCAGATCCTCTTCACCCGTCAACCGGATGGCAGCTTCCTGCGCGCTCGTTAAAAAAAGATGGGATAGTTGGAAAAGCAAAACGCCGGCACATGGCCGGCGTTTTAACATCTGCTGTAACGGTTACGTTAGCGTGAATTACGCTTCAGCAACAACGTTTACAATCAGTTTAGCGAACACTTCGCTGTGAACCTGGAAGTCCACTTCGTGCTCACCAGTGGTACGCAGAACGCCGTTCGGTAAACGAACTTCGCTCTTAGCCACGTCAACGCCAGCTGCAGTTACAGCATCAGCGATGTCGCGAGTACCGATGGAACCGAACAGTTTACCTTCGTCGCCTGCTTTAGACGCGATAGTAACGGTTTCCAGTGCGTTGATCTTCGCAGCGCGAGCTTCAGCAGCAGCCAGAACGTCGGACAGTTTAGCTTCCAGTTCTGCACGGCGTGCTTCGAAGTATTCAACGTTTTTCTTGGTAGCAGGAACAGCTTTACCCTGTGGTACCAGGAAGTTACGAGCATAACCCGCTTTAACGTTAACCTGATCACCCAGGCTACCCAGGTTTGCTACTTTATCAAGCAGAATAACTTGCATTACCTTATCCTCTCAAAGTCGTATTAATGGACCGTGCCCGATTACTGATGACGATCAGTGTACGGCAGCAGGGACAGGTAGCGAGCGCGTTTGATAGCGCGAGCCAGCTGACGCTGGTATTTTGCACGGGTACCGGTGATACGGCTTGGGACAATCTTACCGCTTTCGGTGATGTAGTTTTTCAGCGTAGCGATGTCTTTATAGTCAATCTCTTGAACGCCTTCCGCGGTGAAACGGCAGAACTTGCGACGACGGAAATAACGTGCCATATGGCTAGTCTCCAGAATCTATCAATTCAATCTGCTCGGCATGCAATACCACTTTGTTCAGCCCATTTTTTGCCTGATGGCAAGAGATGAAACCTTGAACCGTAAGTACCGTGCCGACCGTTATACTGTGAGTAATGGCCTGATGTGCATGCCCGCTAATAATAACTGGCATTCTGCACCATGCCTGCCGGTTAAAACCGGCCTCCTCCTGCACAGAACGATGCTCAAGCACGAACTGGCAGTGAGGAATTCCTGACGGGCTGACCTTGCGAAGGGGCATCTTGCACACTGTGCCAAATAACACCAGGCGGTTTGCCGACATCAGAAATTACTCTTCAGAATCCCCAGCATCTGCATCGTCAGCGGTTTCGCTAGCGAAATCATCACGACGCTCACGGCGTTCGTCTTTCGCTTTAACCATTGGAGATGCTTCGGTAACCGCGTGCTTAACGCGCATAACCATGCTGCGGATAACGGCGTCGTTGAAGCGGAAGTTAGTTTCCAGCTCATCAATCACTTCCTGCGGAGCTTCAACGTTCAGCAGAACGTAGTGAGCTTTGTGCAGTTTGTTGATTGGGTAAGCCAGCTGACGGCGGCCCCAGTCTTCCAGACGGTGGATCGTACCTTCTGCTGCAGTGATTGCACCAGTGTAACGTTCGATCATACCCGGAACCTGTTCGCTCTGGTCAGGATGGACCATAAAAACGATTTCGTAATGACGCATCGAATTGCTCCTTACGGATTATTCAGCCTCCTGATAGGGTCAGCCGCGGCCCATGGAGGCAAGGAACGTGTTTGTGTGCGGCCGAAAATTTGACGCGCCATAATACAAGCGGGGCCCCATAAACTCAAGGCTGGGCGCAAATTAATTCTTTTGTGGGGTGGATGAGAAATATACAACCTGCTAAGGCAGTGAAATCTATAAAGTTACTGTGAGTTACTTAAAATTTTTGAAGAAGACCATCAGAAATGGTCACTTTTTATTCAAAGCTATCGGTTTACACTTAATGTCATAGGCCGCCACTAATCATTAACAGGAGCGACGACCACTGATTCACCGTTGTAGTGGAGCGCATTATGAAAACCATCGCTTATGTCTTTGTCGCTGCATTATTGCTCTGCGCAAATGCGACGGCAGCGATCAAGATCGACAGCAAAATCGCCAGAAATATGGATGATGTACAAAGCCTTGGGGTTATTTACATCAACCATAATTTCGCCACCGAGCATGAGGCCGAGCTGGCAATAAACGAAGATGCGGATCAGCATGGAGCAAAGTACTACCACACTATATTAATGAGAGAACCCGGTAGTAACGGCAACATGCGCGTCAGTGCAGATATTTACAGATAGTAGCATCACAGTCCAAGCGTTAACACCAGGAATGCCACAACGACAATGTCATACGACATAGAAAGCCAACGTTATACTTGCCCCCGAAAGGGGGCTTTTTTTACCCGTCACATCTCTTAATCACCGCTGGCCGTAGTACGCGTCGGGGCCGTGCTTACGCTGGAAGTGCTTATTCATCAAATAGCCGTCGATTGGCTTAAGCTGTGGGTTAATGCCACGAGCTATCCATGCCATTCGCGCAACTTCTTCCATGACGACCGCATTATGCACCGCATCCTGAGCGTCCTTTCCCCATGCAAACGGCCCGTGTTGATAGACCACGATACCCGGCGTGTGAAGCGGATTGGTTTCACCCAGCGTTTCGATAATGACTTTACCGGTGTTTAGCTCATATTCCCCCTGCACCTCTTCGCTGGTCAGCGCGCGCGTGCAGGGAATATCGCCAAAAAAATAGTCCGCATGCGTCGTGCCGAGCGCTGGAATGCCTAACCCTGCCTGCGCCCAAGCCGTTGCGTGAGTGGAGTGGGTATGAACAACGCCGCCGAGCGCCGGATAGCGTTTATACAGCGCTAAATGCGTCGCGGTGTCTGAAGAGGGGCGGTATTGCCCCGCAATCACCTCGCCCTCCAGATTTACTACGACCATATCCTCGGCGGACATCTCTTCGTAAGCCACGCCGCTTGGTTTAATCACGACGCACCCACGCTCCCTGTCAATGGCGCTCACGTTGCCCCAGGTGAAGGTCACAAGCCCATGGCGCGGCAGCGCCATATTAGCTTCAAATACCTGCTGCTTAAGCTTCTGCATAACTTTCCTCCAGCAGCCCAGCCGTTGCCATGCGGGCCAAAACCCAGTCACGGGCTTTGGTCACTTCAGCAACCGGGTCTTCCGCCGTTTCGCTCCACATCTCAATGAGATAAGGCCCGCGGTAGCCGCTTTGCTTCAGCGTGGCAAAGCAGCGTTCAAATTCGACGATGCCTGAGCCAAACGGCACATTTTTAAACACCCCCGGGCGGGTATCTTTCACATGCACGGCGACGATATGCCCGCTGCCCGCCTGTAGCTCCATCTGCACGTCGTTATCCCATGCCGAGAGGTTACCGATATCGGGATAGAGCTGGAACCATGGGTTATTTAGGTAGTGAGCGTAGCCCATCGCCTTGCTGATTGAATTCATCAGCGGATAGTCCATGATTTCCATAGCCAGCGTAACCTGCGCACGGCTTGCCATTTCCACCGCTTCGGTTAACCCTTCGCGAAAGCGCCGACGTGTTTCGTCATTGGCCTGCTGGTAATAGACGTCATAACCAGCCAGCTGAATGACGCGGATGCCCACATCCTGCGCGAACTCAATGGCTTTGCGCATAATCTCCAGCCCCTGATTACGCACAGCATCGTCTTCACTGCCTAACGGGTAGCGACGGTGCGCGCTCAGACACATGGATTGCACGCGTACGCCTGTTTCCGCGACGGCCTGAACCAGCGTCAGACGCTGTTCGCGGCTCCAGTCGAGGCGAGCCAGACGGGTGTCCGTTTCATCTACCGACATTTCGACGAAATCGAACTCAAGCTTTGCGGCAAGGGACAGTTTTTCCTGCCAGCACTCGCCGGTAGGGAGCGCCTTTTCATAGATGCCAAGCGGAACCTGTTTATGCAACATGTGCGCTCCTTATCCCCAAAGCTGGGCGATGGAACGTTTAAACTGGCGAGCCGCCTCGACGGGGTCTGCGGCATCACGAATGCTGCGTCCGGCGATAAACACGTGAATTGGAATGCCTTTAAACAGCGGCAGGTCTTCCAGGGCCAGGCCACCGGTTACGGTGACTTTGAAGCCCATGTCGGAAAGACGTTTAATGGCGGTGATATCCGCTTCGCTCCAGGCAACGCCCGCCGCCTGTGCATCACGGCTGCGGTGATAAACCACCTGCTGAATGCCTGCCGCGCGCCACTCTTCAGCCTGCTCCCATGTCCAGAAGCCGGTAAGTTCGATTTGCACATCGCCGTTGAATTCGTGAGCAACTTCCAGCGCGCCTTTAGCGGTGTTGATATCAGCGCAGCAGATAACGGTTACCCAGTCAGCGTTGGCTTCAAAACACATACGTGAAAGGATTTTCCCGGCATCGGCAATTTTGGCATCTGCCAGAACGATCTTATGTGGGTACAGCGCCTTGAGATCGCGTACCGCCCGCACGCCTTCGCCAACGCAAAGAATAGTGCCAACTTCGATAATATCGACCTCTTCCGCGATCAGGCGCGTGGTGTGGTAAGCATCGGAAAGCGTCTGGTTATCCAGGGCAACTTGAAGCATAGGTAATGAATGAGACATAAATACTCCTTAAGCCGCAGCCGTGGCGCGGTCGATTAAATCCAGCACTTCCTGCTCGGAACGGCAGGCGCGTAAGCGATCGAAATTAGCTTCGTCTTCAAACAGATTGACGATCTGCATGATGCCCACTTCCTGATGGGTGTTGGCATCGACTGCGGCAAGCGTGATGAGGATATCTACCGGGTCGTTATCCTCATGGTTAAAGACCAGCGGGGTTTTAAGTGTGACCAGCGCAAAACCGGTGCTTTTCACCCCTTCTTCCGGGCGGCCATGAGGCATGGCGAGGCTTGGCGCGATAACAAAATAGGGTCCGAACTGTGCTACACCATCAAGAATGGCCTGGTAGTAGCGAGGCTCGACAACATCGGCATCCACCAGCAGATCGACGCCAATCTTCACGGCTTCTTGCCATGTCGCCGCTTCAGCCTGCAGGCGAATCGAGTGATTTTGCGCCAGCGAGTCACGTAATTTCATCTACTCCTCCTTACTGCTGCAGGTCCTGAGGGAAATGCGCTTGGATAACTTCCATCAGCTTGGGGCCGAAATCCGCGGCGGAAAGCATGTTGCGCACGCCCACCACATATTTGTTTCCAGAAACCGTGATTTCGCTGGCGACGTGGATGGAGGCGATAATGATGTCGGCACCGCCCAACTCGCTTTTGTATTCCCCTACGGCGCAGCTGTTAACGCTGTGCTTAACGCCCTGCTGGGTGAGAAATTGATCCACTTTCATCTTCATAATCATGGAGCTGCCCTGGCCACAACCACAGACAGCAAGAATGCGTACGGTCATAATTCAATTCCTTTAGTTGACGGAGGTTTCTGTCAGATGTTTTTCGGCGTCCTCTTCCTGGCGCAACGTACGCCCGGCGAAGAACATGTAAATCAGTGCGATAACGATAACGACGCCCATAAACCACAGCCCGAAGGTCAGGCCCTGCATTAACGGCGGTGCCAGAATCGACCAGTCGGCCATGCCCATCCAGGCGCTCAGCCCGGTGAGTTTCACCGCCCATACGCAGCCGAAGATTTCAATCATGCCCATCGCCAGGCAGATCTTGAGCGCCGCGCGCCAGCCGCCAAAGTGGTTGGCAAACACGCCGATTGTGGCGTTAGAGAAGAACATAGGAATGAAGCCTGGGATGATCATGATGGATGAGCCCATGGCGATAAGAACGCCCACCGCGATAAGCTGCCCGATGGTGCCCCAGATAAAGCCCCACACCACGGCGTTTGGTGCAAAGCTATAGATAGCCGCACAGTCGATGGCGAGTACCGCGCCAGGGATCAAACGCTGCGAAATACCGTTAAACGCTTCGGAGAGTTCCGCGACGAACATCCTCACGCCCTGCACGATGATGAAAATCGCTACCGCAAACTGGAAGCCGGTTTGCAGGATGTAGATTGTCCAGTGTGTTTTCCCAGCCATCGCCTGCATGATGTCGATGCCGAACGAACAGAGAATGACGCCAAAGAACAGGGTCATCACAATGGCGGTAGAAACGATGTTGTCGTGGAAGATATTGAGCCAGCCCGGCAGATTGAGGTCTTCGACGCTCTCTTCTTTTTTACCGAGGTATGGCGCGACTTTATAGGCAATCCAGGAGGCAAACTGCTGCTGGTGGCCGATGGAGAAACCGCTATTTTCCGTCACTTCCTGGGTCGGCTTGAACATCATGTTCGAGGTGATGCCCCAATACAGTGAGACCAGCACGGCGGTGCAGATAATGGTGGTCCACATTGGGTAGCCAAGAATGTAGAAGAAGACGGCGATAAGCCCCGCCTGCTGGAACATGATATGCCCGGTTAGCATGATGGTGCGAATACCGGTAATTCTTCTTAGCAGCACATAGGTAATATTCAGCGCCAGAGCCAGTAGAACGGCGTACCCCACCCAGCTATAGGCATCCCCCATTCTTTCGATAGTGGCCATCATCGAAGCGTAGGTATCTGAGATCGCGCCGTTAATGCCGTAAACCTCGGACATTTTCGCCACAACGGGTTTAAACGTGCTGGTTAATATCCCCGAACCTGCCTGCAGCAACATAAAGCCAATGATGGTTTTAATGGTGCCTTTGATAATCACGCTGACACTTTTACGCAATAAAATGTAGCCAAGACAGGTGACTATCCCCAACAGCAGCGGGGCGTTAGTCATTACCTGATTAAAAAAGATGGTAAAGACGTTGTAGAGGATCTCCATAAAGCTCTCCGTAGGGTAGTCGCTCCCTGCTCTAGTCAGAACAGGCGGAAGTAATGTTCGCCCCCACTCTATTAATCAAAAGTAATCACAACAAGATTGCATGTGATTATTTGTGAGATGTCCCGCAAAATATTTTCCATGTATACATTGTGGAATTAGATAAAGGTCAATAAACGAAATTTAATTGATATATTTCATACATATATTAAGTTATTCCTCATGAAAACCTTCCGTTATACTTCCCTCTACATCCTCAAAAGACGACTTGGCACACACAAAAACTGCTTCTCAACGCTGATTTTTGATGCCAATATCAATCACAAGAAATCACATTATGATTTATTTTGATTTAAAACGTATATCGAGGAGATAGCAGATGAGCAAAGTAGAAACCATTACCCGTGAATCCTGGATACTGAGCACCTTCCCGGAATGGGGCAGTTGGCTGAATGAGGAGATTGAGCAGGAAGTTGTTGCACCCGGCACTTTTGCCATGTGGTGGCTGGGTTGCACGGGTATCTGGTTGAAATCTCAAGGTGAAGCAAACATCTGCGTCGATTTCTGGTGCGGAACCGGCAAGCAAAGCCATGGCAACCCCTTCATGAAGGCAGGCCACCAAATGCAGCGCATGGCGGGCGTGAAGAAACTCCAGCCGAATCTGCGCACCACGCCGTTTGTTCTCGATCCTTTCGCGATTCGTAACGTTGATGCGATTCTTGCCACGCACGATCACAACGATCACATTGACGTGAATGTGGCTGCGGCAGTAATGCAAAACTGCGCTTCTGACGTTCCGTTTATCGGGCCACAAACCTGTGTTGATATTTGGGTTGGTTGGGGCGTTCCGCGCGAGCGTTGCATCGTGGTAAAACCGGGTGACGTCGTGAAGGTAAAAGACATAGAAATTCATGCGCTTGACGCATTCGACCGCACAGCCTTAATCACCTTACCTGCCGAAGAAAAAGCCGCGGGCGTGCTGCCAGACGGCATGGACGAACGTGCGGTGAACTACCTCTTTAAAACGCCTGGCGGTAACCTTTACCACAGCGGCGATTCCCATTACTCCAACTACTACGCTAAACACGGCAACGAGCATCAGATTGATGTAGCGCTAGGCTCCTACGGCGAGAACCCGCGTGGTATCACGGACAAAATGACCAGCGCGGATATCCTGCGCATGGCTGAATCCCTGAATACTAAAGTAGTGATCCCGTTCCACCACGATATCTGGTCAAACTTCCAGGCCGATCCGCAGGAGATCCGCGTGCTGTGGGAGATGAAAAAAGATCGTCTGAAATATGGCTTCAAACCTTTCATCTGGCAGGTAGGCGGCAAATTCACCTGGCCGCTCGATAAAGACCAGTTTGAATACCATTATCCGCGTGGTTTCGATGACTGCTTTACAATCGAACCCGATTTGCCGTTCAAGTCATTCCTTTAATACTAAGCCGGGCAAACGCCCGGCTTTTTTCGTTTATGCATAGGTATTTCAAACTTTTTCAAATATCATCTTTAAAAATCATCTCTCATCGGGAATACGCATGACTGAAGCACAACGTCACCAGATCCTGCTCGAACTGCTGCAGCAAACGGGGTTTGTTACGGTCGAGCAGGTGATGGAACGCCTCGCGATCTCACCTGCCACCGCACGGCGCGACATTAATAAGCTGGATGAAAGCGGCAGGCTGAAGAAGGTCCGTAACGGCGCTGAAGCCATCAGCCAGCAGCGTCCACGCTGGACGCCGATGAATATTCACCTGGCGCAGAATCACGATGAGAAAAGCCGCATCGCGAGCGCCGCATCTCAACTGGTTGGCGCGGGGGAAAGCGTAGTCATTAACTGCGGCTCAACCGCCTTTTTGTTGGGGCAGCAAATTTGCGGCAAGCCCGTGCAGATCATTACCAACTACCTGCCGCTGGCAAATTATCTTATCGATCAGGAACATGAGAGCGTGGTGATCATGGGCGGGCAGTACAACAAGAGCCACGCCATCACCTTAGGCCCACAGGATAACGAAACCTCGCTGTACGCGGGCCACTGGATGTTTACCAGCGGCAAGGGCCTGACGGCGGAAGGGCTGTACAAAACGGATATGCTAACGGCGATGGCGGAGCAGAAGATGCTGGGCGTGGTCGGCAAGCTGGCCGTGCTGGTGGATAGCAGTAAAGTCGGCCAGCGCGCGGGCATGCTTTTCAGCCGTGCCGAACAAATTGATTTGGTGATTACCGGTAATCAGGCAGACCCTGAAGTAGTGAAAAAACTTCAGGATCAGGGCGTGCAGGTCATTTTGGTTTAGTTCTTTTGTACGTGGAGATGCTGCGCGAAGAACTGCGCGGTGGCGTCCAGCGCGGTCGGGGTTATACGGTGCTTTACACCGTGCTCCCACAGGCAGGTAAGCTGCTTGTCCAGCCCCTGCTGGATAAGCGCCTGCTGCAAGCGCCAGGTTTCAATGGCGGGAACCACATCATCTTCTTCACCGTGCCACAGCAGTAGCGGGCGGTCCGCAAGGCGTGCAAGCCGATTGCTGACATCATATTCAGCAAGCATGGCGAGCGTAGCTGCAAGCTGCGTTTCATCCGGCGGGAAGAGCGTCCTGGCAAGCGTCGCGAAATAGCCAGACCCCATCAGACAGGCAACGCAGCGCACTTCCGGGTGCCGCGCCATAATGCCCAACGCCGTCATGCCCCCCATTGACGCCCCGCCCACGGCAAGTTTTCCATCATCGACTAAACCACGATCCCTGAGCGCCTGTTGCAGCAGCGGAAATTCATCAATACTTGTTTTTAGGATGGGCCAGAACTGGCGCAGTCGTGATTCTTCATCGCCATCGAAACGAGCGCCGTGACCCAGGGCGTCCGGCATCACAACCCGCATTCCAGCCTGCGCCAGGGCAACGGCAAAATAGCTGTAAACCAGTTTTGAAGAGGTAAAGCCGTGGTAAAAGAAAACGGTAGGCAAGGCGGTGTGTTTCTGCCCGGCAGGAATAGCATGTAAAACGTCGATTCCTGCAAGTTGTTCGGTATAAATTTCGATCATTGCCCTTTCCCCCGATTCGCTGTCATTCACTGTTGTAAGGCAAGGTGTCGCAGGGAGCAAGAAAATCACGCGAATGGATTATTGTAACGGTGAGATCTAACCGACGATTTTCATTCGAAAGTCATTCAAAAGCGCGGCGAAGGTAACAGAACGGGAACCTTCCCTCTTCACAGAATTAACCCGGAACTACACTATGGCTATTAAGAAACGAGAAAACATCATGCGCTTGCTCTCTGCCCTGCTACTGACGATGGTGCTCAGCGCCTGTAGCGTCCTGCACGGAACGCCGCAACCTGCACCGCCGGTTGCCGACCATCCGCAGGAAATTCAGCGCTCGCAAACGCAGGGGCTGACAAAGATTGGCACGGTAAGCGCGATGGAACGCGGTTCTCCGATGGATTCGGAGGCCACGATTAAAGCAAAAGCTGCCGCAGCGAAGGCTGACTATTATCTCATCGTTCTTAACGACGAAACGGTGATTGCTGGTCAATGGTATGCCCAAGCGATTTTGTACCGAAAATGAGATCCTGATGCTGCTTATTTATTGATATTTACACAGCTTTTCGGCGTTTTATTGTTTCTTATGCACAATGGACCTCACGCCTCAGGAGCATGGATGAGGTTCAGTTAAGCGAAGGAATGCCCTGCTGTTGACCGGGGTTGGTTTTAAAAGGAGCTGACAATGAAACGATCTCTTGCCTTAACCTCATTACTGTTGTCCGTGGGGCTGATTACCACCGCCGCGCAATCGGCGGAAGATGTCGCTGCAGACCGCGTTACCGGGTTGAATGAAATTGGCTTGATTTCCGTCAATGGCATTGCCGGTAGCGTACAGGACGTTGAAAAAATGATTGCCCTCAAGGCGGATGAACAAGGTGCGTCCTATTACCGCATCATCCAAATGCAGGAAAATCCTCAGGCTGACAGCTGGCGTGCGCAGGCTATTTTGTACGCGTGATTTGTGTGTCGGATGGCGTTAGTGCTTGTTCTACCTACGTTTAAAAGCCACCGCGAAGGTGGCTTTTTTGTGCCTAGCTACGCCCGGTAGCACGCATCAGCACGTCGGCTACCACCTGCTCAGGTAGCACCGACTCGCCACGCTCGTCGAGCACCATGCGGCACCACGCCTCTGCCAGCGGTGGAGAAAGATGCGGTAGAAGCTGCGCTCCGGCGGCAAGATTTGCCAGTTGGCGCGTGATATTCCGCCCCCACTCCTCCTGTGGCTTGCGGATGCGCTGCTGAAGCTGCCGCCAGCTGCGGTCGAAATGACGATTCTGCCCTTTCACTTCGTCAAATTCCGCATGCAGCATTTCCAGCACGCCGGGCTGCCGGGCGATAACCCGCAGCACGTCCAGGCTCATGATATTGCCCGACCCTTCCCAGATGCTGTTAACCGGTATTTCACGATAGATGCGCGGCAGTTCGCTCTCTTCGCAGTACCCGATGCCGCCAAGCACTTCCATCGCTTCTGCCACAAACGGCATGCCTGCTTTACAGACGCTAAACTTCGCGGCGGGAGTGAACAGCCTGCTGTAGGCCAGCTCATGCGGATTTCCAGGCGATTCCCAGGCACGAGCAAGCCGGAATAGAAATGCGGTTTGCCCTTCAAGCTGCAACGCCATGCGCCCCAGAACCTGCCGCATGATGGGCTGATCGATGAGATTTTTGCCAAAAGCCTGCCGCTGGTGAGCGTGATAGAGCGCGACGGACAGCGCCCGGCGCATTAGCCCGTGGCTGCCAAGGGCGCAGTCAAAGCGGGTATAGCCGCCCATTTTCAGGATGGAACGCACTCCCTCACCCTCCTCGCCGATCAGCCAGCCGAGTGCGTCGCAAAACTCGACTTCGCTGCTGGCGTTGGAGCGATTGCCGAGCTTGTCTTTGAGGCGCTCAAGCCTGACGTGGTTGCGCTGCCCATCCGGTAAGAAACGCGGCAGAAAGAAGCAGGACAACCCGCCTTTCGCCTGGGCCAGCACCAGATGCGCGTCGCTTTGCGGCACCGAGAAGAACCATTTGTGGCCGACCAGGCGGTACATTTCGCCCGGCCCTGTTTTATTGATGGCTTCGGCTCGCGTGGTATTGCTCAGCACGTCCGATCCGCCCTGTTTTTCCGTCATGCCCATCCCGATTAGCAGGCCGCGCTTCTGGCCGCCGGGCAGGAGATGGGCGTCGTAGCGGTCGCTAAGCAGCGGTTTTAGCCAGGCGTGAAATTCCTTCGGCAGGGATTTTTGCAGCAGTGGGATAGCGCCAAACGTCATGGTTACCGGGCATAGCGTGCCGGCTTCAACCTGCGCATGCTGCACAAAGCGCGCGGCGCGAGCAACAAACGAACCCTGGCGTGCATCTTCCTGCCACGGAAAATTATGAACGCGATTGGCGCAAAGCCCCTGCATCAGCAGGTGCCAGGCCGGATGAAAGCGCACGTCGTCAAGACGCTCCCCGCTAGGATCGTAGCGCAGCAGTTCTGGTGGATTGGTATTGGCCAGCCGTCCAAGCTCCAGCGACTCAACGGACCCTAGCTGCTGGCCGATACTCGCTAAAAGTTCTGTATCCCAAGCCGCGCCTTCGCGGGCGACCGCTTCACACAGCGAGATATCGGAAAGAAAGAGATTACTGTTATTGAGGGGCGTCGGTTGATTAAAAACGGTATGGGTTTGCCAGCGCATCCTGTTCCCTCCATCAATGGATAATGCCATTAAGTATGGACGGTGGTAGTCAATCCGCCCTGGAGGGTTATCACAGAAATATCAGTCCAGCTACCCGTTAGCCAGAAATATAGTGGGGAATAAAACGCGAGGTATCTTTGGTAATAAGTGAAATATCTTCTCGGATGCCGATTCCCGCAGGCTCATCGTCCACTAACCAACTTCCCACTAACGTATAACTGTTACCGAAACGAGGCAGTGCCTGAAACGCCTGGTAAATCACCGGCTCATCTACATAGTCACCATCTTCTGCAACCATGATTTCATCGCGCATATCATAGATAGTTACGTTACCACCCTCCCTTGAAAATAAAGGTTTTTTCACATAACCACGGCTGGCTTTTAGGTCACTGACGATGGCCTTATTATGCCGGGAGAAATCCTGGTCAAACCATGAAGGCAATAAATTAGGATGATTAGGGAAATGTTGCCAAAGCAACGGCAGCAATCCTTTGTTACTCAGTATGCTTTTCCACAAAGGCTCAACCCATTGTTCATGGCGCCGACGCAGCAAAGGGCCATTTTCATCTCGCATCATCCATTCAAGTGGATAGAGCTTGAATGCATGGCGAACCACATTATCTTCCAGATCGGTTAACACTCCACCGACGCCTAGCCCAATGTCTTCCATGTACAGGAAACGGGTATCCAATCCCGCCTGGCGGGCGCAGTCTTCCAGATAAAGTACGGTTCCACGATCTTCTTCTGATTCCTGGCAACAACAGAAATAGAAAGGATTTTCGCTCGCTATCTCACCAAAACGGGCGATGAGTTTTTCCTGGATTGAATTGTATTGATCTGCATCACCCGGAATGATCCCTAAACGCCTGGCGTCCTGCAGCCAAGTCCATTGAAAATAAGCTGACTCGTAGAGTGAAGTCGGGGTGTCAGCATTATATTCCAGCAGTTTTACAGGGCCAGGGCCGGTCCAGACAAAATCCATCCGGCCATAAAGAGAGGGATCTTTTTGCCGCCAGCTTTCGGCTATCACATCCCAGTAAAGTGGTGGAATGGCTAAACGCTCCATCATCGCTTCGCTTCTTACTGCGCGATCGACTATATCCAAACACATCTGATGTAATTCAGCCGTAGGTTTTTCGATTTGTTCTTCTATCTGACGCAGGGTAAAGCAGTAGGCACGACTTTCATCCCAGTAAATTTCGTCATCAATAATATGAAAATCAAAGCCATGCAGCTTTGCAATTGCATCCAGATTAGGGCGTACGGGAAGTTTACGTCTGAGCATGATTATCCTCCCCAACTACCGCGAGCGCTGGATGATTTACCGTAACCACCACGTGATACTGTTGTCGCTTTTGTTACGCGCGTGGAATGTCGGTTACTGCTGTAGCTCTGACCGGAACTTGCGGTACTTGATGAGTACGAATAGTGCCCCGATGAACCAGCCCAGACGGGTCTGGAAGTATAGTTGCTACAGTAATCGGAATTGTGTCGACAGTCACTTCGCTGACTATTTGCCAAGGCTTGTCCTAATATAAAGCCAGCAAATGCAGGAATATAACCGTTATAATCCGTTTCGTAGTGACAGCTTCCATCCCCGAACTGAAGCTCACAATCGGTACGATTTAGATTTTTAGGTGCCTTGCTATAAAAGTCTTTTTTAGCTTCTTCAAAAGCTGCATTACAGGTTTCAAATAAATGGCTATCCGCTGAACATTCGTAAGGCGTGGAGTAAATTGTCTCACTTGTCTCACTCGCCTCATCATCATCACACCCTTTCAGGATGAACAGTGCCGCGCCGCCCATAATCATTAATGTCAGGACTCTTGGGCCTTTGCGCTCATGCGGAGTTTTGCTTAAAAAAGGGGACACAGATTTATTTCTGCTTGATTTTTTACGGCTCATTTTCTGCCCTACCAGGTCATGCACGCGGCGTTGAAGATCCCACCCGCTAGTGAAGCGGTGCCCGTGAACATACCGGCAGCAATGTTATGGCTGATAATTTTCTCACTCAGCTTAGGCATATAGATTCGGACAGCAAAATAGATCAGCATTTGCACGATCAGGGCAATTCCCCCCCAAGCCAGGTAGTCAGGAATGCTGACTGAGTTTACCGCTGCGCTGGATAAGGGGATGACGTAACCAATCAATGTGCCGCTAAAAGCAAGCGCTGCGGCAACATTGTTTGATTTAATGAGCTGCCATTCATTATGAGGAGTGATACGGGTATAAATGAACATGAAGCAACAGATCATCGCAAGACCAATAAAAAAATAGTTCGCAAAAGCAAATAGTGAGGCTAAAAAGTGCATTTTGAAACATCCTGTAAAGTGAATTAACCTATGACATTGATCTGAAGGAAGGTCAAATCGACGCCTAATGCATAAGAGATTAGCCATTCTGGCTGATTATTCTGATCGAAGGTTTCCTCCCCGCTAATCATTAAGTATTCATATTGCGAATTATCTACTGGCCTTTGATAAAGCATCGTAAAGTTGTGAGTCTGCCACTCTTCTCCCTGCTGGTTACTGACGTTCTCCAGCATATAAATGGGTGGAACTGCACCTGACTCCGTATCATTAAAAACGCGCTGCCATGATTTTCCGCGCCAGTTTAATTTTGGCAGACCTATTTTTTCAGGGCTAATTGCGTTTTCCCATGCTGTTACTCCAGAAATACCCGTGCTCTCGTCGTAAATAAAAAATTTGATATCGATAATATTATCGTGTCCGTATCCACCTGAAGTGTTAACTTGAATAAATTCATCTCCTGAGGTGTAGTAGCGATATATATCGCATCCGGCACCGAGATCGATCGTGCTTTTAGCCGCCACCAAGAACTGTTCCCCTGGAAGCTCAATCAAAAGCTGATCTTCATAGAGTCGATACTCCAATATATTCAGAGTAAATGCAGCATGCAGATGCAATCCAAGAGGCCCTGGTTGTTTTTCACTGGATTTGGCAGCGCCAAAAAGATTTTTCAAACGGGTAAGCAACGTCATTGTTTTTGTCCTATTTCTGACCAGCTAATATCCTGTGCAAGAATGCGAGCATTACCAATCATATGCAGCCACATGCCGCCGTGAATAACGGTGGACACAACGGGATTAAGCTCTATATCACGGCCATTTTTAAGGCGGCTGATACCTATTACCGTCGCATCATGGTGTAGCTTCATATAACGCATCAGCTCGCCATAGGGGAAAGCCTTTACCTCTTCAGGAATCGCCAAAACACAGCCGGTATCTCCAAGTAACGGATTAACCATAGAAGCAACGGATTGCGAAGACCCCGGATCCTGCATGGAACGGGCGAGCTGCTCGGCGGAGAGGTTGCGGTTGATCTCAATATTGGGGCAGTGTATTTCAAGCAAAGTCGCGTAACGCTCATCTTCGAGATACACGACAACGTGGCTGCTCGTCGGTATTTCTCTCGCAATAGACAACGCGATAGTGAAGGTTTGCTCATCGCTTTGAGCAAAAATAATGACGCTGTGACAACGAGAGAGCGCGATGCGCCGTTGTTCATCGGAGTCGTTAAAATTAGAGACGCTAGCAAAATCGACCAGAGGATTATCCGGCAATGGATGAGTTTGCAGGTCACCTGGATCGCAAAGCAAAACCCGATTGAACTGCCGACGTTCATCCACCAGCAAAAGCGAAATCATCTTCTGCGTTTGATGCCCGCGCCAACCCACCACGATCACATGCTTTCGCAAGTTGCTGAAGTCAGCCATACCGTTAAGTCCCTTTTTTATAACCAACTGCACCATGCCAATAACTTTACCCATCAGCGCCCCGAAAAGTCCTACACCAATGGGGATTTGCCAAAGCGCGGTGAAAAGACGCCCTGCAGGAGTCGACGGACTGAGATCTCCAAAACCAATAGTGGAGCCGAGTACCGAACTGTAATAAATAAAATTAACCAGCTGGTCGGTGAGTTGCTGCTCTCCCAAGCACCACAGTAGCCAATAGCAGCTAATGTAATGAGCAACAAACATCACCAGTAAACCAAACCACGATAGGCGAACTAAATGAAGCTGGCACAGCTTCACAATATGGGTAAAAAGCATTACGCCCCGCTTTTTTGCCTTAACCGAGCAAGTACGTCATCCGCCGAGACTCGTGTCGAACTACCAATGCCTGCCTCTGCTAGTTTCTCATCCAGGCTTGTACCGGAGCTGACTTTTTCTAATTCTTCTATTGCATCCAGCTTGGCCTGACGTTCCGCCTGGCGTGCTTTGATGCGTTTTAGCGACTCCGCCGCGGTAGCAACATTCGTTGTTGCACCTAAGGAAGAAGCCGTCACAGCCTGCTGCGCTTTTTGAGTCGCTTCAGTAGCCTTGATCATCTCCAACTGTTGCTCGAATTGTGCAATCCGAGACCCCGTTGCCGTTACCGCTTTTTCTACCGCCTGCTGCGATGATTCCAGATTCGCCAGCATCAGTTCTTCTGTGTTGATTGCGTCATCAAGGCGCGCGATTTCTTGTGCGATCTCTTGAAGAAGTGCCTCATTAACCTCCTTTTCCATGGCCAGTATCGCGCTGGCTTCCAGCGTAGTCTGGCGTTCCCGCAGACCCGCCAATTTGTCTTTGCTCATTCGAACGCGTGCAAGCAAATCAACGCGCGATTTTCCCGCTTTATCCAGTTCGCTGCGCGCATCGCGAATATGCTGTTCAAGCAAACGAATACCTTGGCTTTCTTCCAGAGCTTGTTCCGCATCGGCCACAACAGACTTCCCAAAGGTAAATAACTTTTTCAGGATTCCCATAACAAATACCTTCTAACAGCACAACGTGAGGTCAAATGAACTCTTCAATGAGTTCAGCCAATTCAAGCGCATTTTCAGCGAGAGTTTCAATTTCGAGCATAATATTTTCTAAAGAAGAGCTCACCGCCAGGGCACCGAAAGCAATGTAAAACTCCTGCTGTTCGATACTGGTAATGCCTACGGTAGAAAGAGGTAATATTTTTTGATGTTGTAGGAGGAATAAATTAAATTCAGCAGGCCGCGCGACGATATCGACAGCACAAATGCAAGTTTCAATTAGCATTTGCTTTTGCGTCAGTGTTAATGTCAATTGCAGGTCGCCATAATCTTCAAGATTGATTAATAAAGCGCCCTCCATTTTGGTGACATGATAATTAGGTTTACCGACTAAAACATCATAAAGCAGATCGAGATTCCATGGCATAACGACACCTCTTTGCATTCATAAAACAAATAACCATAAAATAATTATTCACATTTTGAATATATTATTACTTGCAAAGAAATATATTAACACCCATAAAAAAAATAACCATTCAATTATGAATGGTTATTTTTCAGAATAAACAAAGCTGTTTAGCTGCGCTGACGCACCGCTTCGAACAGGCAAATACCCGTTGCTACGGAGACGTTTAACGAGGATACCGAACCCGCCATGGGGATGCTGATCAGCTCGTCGCAGTGTTCACGGGTCAGACGACGCATGCCTTCGCCTTCCGCGCCCATAACCAGCGCCATCGGGCCGGTCATTTTGCTTTGATAAAGAGTATGGTCTGCTTCACCGGCGGTGCCGACAATCCAGACGTTCTCTTCCTGGAGCATACGCATGGTGCGAGCCAGGTTGGTGACGCGGATAAGCGGCACGTTTTCTGCGGCACCACAGGCAACTTTTTTAGCCGTTGCGTTCAACATCGCTGAACGGTCTTTCGGGACGATAACGGCATGCACGCCAGCCGCATCCGCGCTACGCAGGCAGGCGCCCAGGTTGTGCGGATCGGTAACGCCATCAAGAATCAGCAGGAAAGGCTGCTCGACGCTGGCAATCAGTTCCGGCAGGTCGTTTTCCTGATACTGACGGCCCGGCTTCACGCGCGCGATAATCCCCTGGTGCACAGCGCCTTCGGATTTCTCATCCAGCCACTGACGGTTTGCCATTTGCACGGGCACGCCCTGGGCTTCAAGCGCGTGAATCAAAGGCATCAGGCGCTTGTCTTCGCGGCCTTTAAGAATAAAGACTTCCTGAAAACGCTGCGGGGCGTTATCCAGCAGGGCCTGGACGGCGTGAATGCCGTAAATCATTTCACTCATTGCTGTTACTCGTTTCAGACGCTGATGCGCCCGTGTTGATTTGCTCGTCAATGTCGGATGTCGCTTACGCTAATCCGACCTACGAAAAGCAGTTGTAGGGTGGATAACGAAGTGCCATCCACCATTTTAAAACTAGCTCGGCTGTTTCTTCGCCGCGCGTTTGGCCTTCGTAGCCGCCGCTATTTTACGGGTTTTGTCAGAAGGAGTTTTTGCTTTCTTCTCCTTTTTCTTCTCCGTATTTTCCGCCTTGTCGGCTTTCGCTTTCTTCGGTTTGGCTGACCCCTTCTCTTTACGGAAGGCGCTGTCCGGCTCGAAGTTCACGCGTTTACCGCCCTGACGACGTTTTGGCCCGTTACCGTTGCCGCCTTTTTTGGCTCTGTCTTTCGCCGTCTTACCTTCGCCACGCGGCGCGCGGGTGCTGGAAATTAAGGCGAAATCGATTTTACGTTCGTCCATGTGAACAGCCTCAACGCGAACTTCCACGCGGTCGCCCAGGCGATAGGTCTGGCCACCGGATTCGCCAATCAGGCGCTGACCAACCTGGTCGAAGCGGTAGTAGTCATTGTCGAGCGACGACACGTGTACCAGGCCGTCGATAAACAGATCGTCAAGTCGTACGAAGAAGCCAAAGCCGGTGACGCTTGCGATGATGCCTTTGAAGACTTGGCCGACCTGATCCTGCATAAAGTCGCATTTCAGCCAGTCGGCAACGTCGCGGGTCGCTTCGTCGGCGCGGCGTTCCGCCATAGAACAGTGCTGGCCAAGCTGCAGCATCTCTTCCATGTCGTAGTGCCAGCCGCCGGATTCGGTGCTGTTGCCCTTGTGCCCCTGCTCTTTCGCCAGCAGATATTTGATGGCGCGGTGCAGCAGCAGATCGGGATAACGGCGAATTGGCGAAGTGAAGTGCGCGTAGGACTGTAGCGCAAGGCCGAAGTGCCCACGGTTTTCCGGATCGTAAACCGCCTGCTTCATGGAGCGCAGCAGCATGGTTTGCAGCATTTCATGATCGGGACGATCGGCGATTGAGCTCAACAGCTGCGCGTAGTCGCGCGGCTCCGGCTTCTGCCCGCCCGGCAGTTCCAGGCCAAGCTCCGCAAGCACCGTACGGAAGGCGGTGATGGCGTCATTTGTTGGTCTGTCGTGGTCGCGGAACAGCGACGGTTCGTTGCTTTTCTCAACGAAGCGCGCGGCCGAGATGTTCGCCAGGATCATGCACTCTTCGATAAGCTTGTGCGCGTCGTTGCGAACGGTTTGCTCAACGCGTTCGATACGGCGTTCGGCGTTGAAGATGAACTTCGCTTCTTCGCTTTCAAACGAGATGCCGCCGCGCTGTGCACGGGAAACTTCCAGCACCTTGTAGAGGTTGTGCAGCTCTTCAATGTGCTTAACCAGCGGCGCGTACTGCTCGCGCAGCTCCTGGTCACCCTGCAGCATGTGCCACACTTTGGTGTAGGTCAGGCGCGCATGGGAGCTCATTACCGCTTCGTAGAACTTCGAACCGGTCAGGCGGCCCGAGGCGGAAATGGTCATTTCACAAACCATGCACAGGCGGTCTACCTGCGGGTTCAGCGAGCACAGGCCGTTGGAAAGCACTTCCGGCAGCATCGGAACAACCTGCGACGGGAAGTAAACGGACGTGCCACGGTTGCGCGCCTCTTTGTCCAGCGGCGTTGGCGGGCGGACGTAGTAGCTTACGTCGGCGATGGCTACCCACAGGCGCCAGCCGCCGCCGCGTTTTTTCTCGCAGAATACGGCGTCATCAAAGTCGCGGGCGTCTTCGCCATCGATGGTGACCAGCGGCAGATCGCGTAAATCAACGCGGCCCACTTTGGCCTCTTCCGGCACTTCTTCTTTCAGTTTTGCCACCTGGGCTTCAACTTCCGGCGGCCAGACGTATGGGATTTCGTGGGTACGCAGCGCCATGTCGACTGCCATGCCGGTGCCCATGTTTTCGCCAAGCACTTCAACGATTTTGCCGACGGCTTTGGTACGGCGGGTTGGACGCTGGGTCAGTTCAACCACGACCACGGAGCCCATGCGAGCGCCCATCAGCTCTTCCGGCGGGACGAGGATATCGAAGCTCAGACGGCTGTCGTCCGGCACCACGAAGCCAATGCCGGCATCGGTAAAGTAGCGGCCGACGATTTGCCCGGTTCTTGGCTCAAGCACGCGCACGATGCGCGCTTCGCGACGGCCTTTACGGTCCGCGCCCAGCGGCTGCGCCAGCACGATATCGCCATGCATGCACATTTTCATCTGTTCGGATGAAAGATAGAGATCGTCTTTGCGGCCTTCTACGCGCAGGAAGCCGAAGCCATCGCGATGGCCGATAACTTTACCTTTGAGCAAATCGAGGCGTTCAGGCAAGGCATAGCACTGGCGGCGAGTGAAGACTAACTGACCGTCACGCTCCATGGCGCGCAGGCGGCGGCGGAGCGCCTCAAGCTGTTCTTCACCGGTAATATTCAGTTCTTCTGCCAGTTCGTCACGATTGGCAGGTTTTTCACGTTTAGCGAGGTGGGCGAGAATAAACTCCCGGCTTGGGATCGGGTTTTCGTATTTTTCGGCTTCTCGTTCCTGAAAAGGATCTTTTGACATTGCGGTTCCTCCGAAGTCATCCGCAGGGGGAAGTGTAATTATTCCACCAGCAGTAATTTGTAGAGCGGTTGGTTTTGGTCCACCAAATCGGCCAGCGTGTGCTTATCCAGCTCTGTTAGAAAGCTTTGCACCGCCTGGGCCAGTGCCTGTTTCAGGCGACATGCGGGGGTAATATGACAAAACTCACTGCTACAGTTCACCAAAGATAGCGGTTCCAGCTCACGTACCACATCACCCACGCGAATTGTGTGCGCAGGTTTGCCGAGGCGAATGCCGCCGTTTTTGCCGCGCACCGCTGTGACATAGCCCGCGCGACTGAGTTGATTGATGATTTTCACCATATGATTACGGGACACGCCATACACTTCTGTCACCTCAGAAATGCTCGTCATTCTGCCTTCTGGCAGTGACGCCATATAAATCAAAGCACGTAAACCGTAATCAGTAAAACTCGTTAACTGCACATCAGCCTCTTAGGTGGGAGGGGAAAACGCTCATCGCCGCGGTGGCGATAGTTTGATGATAAACCAGCCATATGTTGGGCGGCTAATTTATTTGACTAGGGAAGGTAAAATAGCGGCGAGAGATTTATTTATACCCATTAGCATTCGAGTTGCAGGGGTGTTGGTTATAACGGGGTGTGATGGCCACACCCCGTATCATAATTATGCGTCGAACGGATCGCGCAGAATCATGGTTTCAGAACGATCTGGACCGGTTGAAATGATATCAACAGGCACTTCAGTCAGTTCTTCAATGCGTTTGATGTAATCCAGCGCAGCCTGCGGTAAACCGCTACGTTCTTTCACGCCAAAGGTCGTTTCAGACCAGCCCGGCATGGTTTCGTAGATAGGCTCGATGCCCTCCCAGTCGTCCGCAGCCATTGGGGTGGTGGTCACTTCACGGCCATCCGGCATGCGGTAACCAACGCAGAGTTTCACCTCTTTCAAGCCGTCCAGCACGTCCAGCTTGGTCAGGCAGAAGCCTGAGAGGGAGTTGATCTGCACGGCGCGACGCACGGCAACGATGTCCAGCCAGCCGGTACGACGACGACGGCCAGTGGTAGCACCGAACTCGTTACCCTGTTTGCAAAGGAATTCGCCAACGTCATCAAACAGTTCGGTTGGGAATGGACCTGCGCCTACGCGGGTGGAGTAAGCTTTGATGATACCCAGCACGTAATCAACGTAGCGCGGGCCGAGGCCAGAACCTGTTGCAACGCCACCTGCGGTAGTGTTGGAAGAGGTCACGTACGGATAGGTACCGTGGTCGATGTCCAGCAGGGTGCCCTGTGCACCTTCGAACATGACGAAGTCGCCGCGTTTGCGCGCCTGATCCAGCAGATCGGACACGTCCACTACCATGCCGGTCAGGATGTCGGCGATAGCCATCACATCATCCAGCACTTTCTGGTAGTCAACCGCTTCAACTTTATAGAAGTTAACCAGCTGGAAGTTATGGTATTCCATCACTTCTTTCAGCTTGTCTGCAAAGGTGGCTTTGTCGAACAGGTCGCCAACGCGCAGGCCGCGACGGGCCACTTTGTCTTCATACGCAGGACCGATACCACGACCGGTAGTACCGATTGCTTTGGCGCCACGCGCTTTTTCGCGAGCAACATCCAGAGCCACATGGTAATCGAGGATCAGCGGGCATGCTTCAGACAGCAGCAGGCGTTCACGTACTGGAATACCGCGGTCTTCCAGACCCTTCATTTCTTTCATCAGAGCCGCAGGAGACAGCACAACGCCGTTACCGATGATGCTGGTGACGTTTTCGCGAAGAATGCCTGATGGAATAAGATGGAGGACGGTTTTTTCACCGTTGATTACGAGAGTATGGCCTGCGTTGTGACCGCCCTGGTAGCGTACAACATATTTAGCCCGTTCAGTCAGAAGATCGACGATCTTTCCTTTACCTTCGTCACCCCATTGGGTGCCCAGTACGACGACGTTGTTACCCATTTTTCAAAATCACCGTTTGCTTAAAAAAGGATTCTACCATCGGTTTCCCCGATGATCAGCCCTTTTAGTATACAAAATGGCAATCAACTGCCAGAAGTGCTATTAGCCTGCCGACCGACTCAACATGTAGTAGATAACGACCCCGGCAACCACTAGTCCACCGCCAAAACGGCGCAGCGTATTGTCGGGAAGCTGGGTCATCGCGGAGATCATTCGACGCCACATGCGCGGATAAAGCATCGGGCCCAGGCCTTCAAGAACCAAAACGAGCGCCAGTGCTATCCAGATTGTTGAATTCATAACATTCCCTACTGCGAATAAAAAAAGAGCCGGTCAGACCGGCTCTTGATTGCTCACTTACGAACTTAGCGTGCGCTGTTCGCAGGCGTTTTCATATAGCGGAAGAAATCGCTGTCCGGGCTAAGCACCATCACGTCCTGACCGGACTTGAAGCTTGCCTCGTAGGCGCGCAGGCTACGGATAAAGGCATAGAAGTCCGGATCCTGGCTGAATGCGTCAGCAAACAGTTTGGCCGCTTCGGCATCACCTTCACCGCGGCTGATTCGGCCCTGACGCTCGGCTTCTGCCAGAGTACGAGTCACCTCGTAGTCGGCGGTTGCACGCAGCTTCTCAGCCTCTTCCTGGCCCTGTGAACGGTGACGACGGGCTACCGCTTCACGCTCGGCGCGCATACGGTTGTAGATAGCTTCAGACACTTCAGCAGGCAGGTTGATCTGCTTGATGCGCACATCCACAACTTCGATACCCAGCGCCGCCATACTGTTCGGGTTAACCACCGGCACTTTACCATTGGTTTCCTTGGTTACGCGCGCTGCCGCAGAAGCGATTGCATCATCCGCTGCCGGGGTTGCCACTTCGTCGTCGGTACCCGCAGAACCGGAGTTCAGCGCGTCACGCACGTCCAGCGTCAGGCGACCACGGGAATCGGTCACGATGTCTTTCACATCCAGACGACCAATTTCAGAACGCAGACGGTCGCTGAACTTACGTTTCAACAGCACTTCAGCCTGAGACACATCGCCACCGCCGGTTGCCAGGTAGTAGCGGCTGAAGTCGCTGATACGCCATTTGATATAGGAGTCAACGATCAGGTCTTTTTTCTCTTTGGTCACAAAGCGATCGGCCTGGTTGTCCATGGTCTGAATACGAGCATCAAGCGTTTTAACCGACTCGATAAACGGCACCTTGAAGTGCAGGCCCGGCTCGTAAACTACCGGTTTGTTCTCATCATCACGCAGAACTTTACCGAAGCGTAAGGTGATCCCACGCTCGCCTTCGTGTACCACGAAGACAGAGGTGAACAGCACCACCAGCACGATGATAATTAAAGCAATGACTGACTTACGCATCGTTATTCACTCCCTACGCGCTGGTTATCAGTGCGCTGTGCGTTGGCACGACGCTGATCCATGATATCGCCTCTGCTGGCAGAGGACGGGGTGCTAGCGCTACCGCTGCTTGAGCTGGAAGCCGGTGGCAGACGCAGCAGATTGTTCGCGCCGCTGGTGTCGCCTTTATCCGCAGGCTGTGCCCCACCTTTGAGCATCTGGTCGAGCGGCAGAACCATCAGGTTGCCACCTTTATCGTTAACCAGCACTTTACGGGTATGGCTAAGCACTTTTTCCATCGTTTCGATATACAGACGCTCGCGGGTAATTTCCGGCGCGGCTTTATATTCCGGCAGCAGTTTTGCAAAGCGAGCAACTTCACCCTGCGCTTCTAACACGGTCTGAGTCTTATAAGCGCGAGCCTCTTCAAGGATACGCTGTGCCTGACCGTTAGCACGCGGCTGGACTTCGTTGGTGTAGGCTTCTGCTTCACGAATGTACTGTTGTTCGTTTTCACGTGCGGAGATCGCATCGTCAAACGCGGCCTTCACTTCTTCCGGCGGACGAGCAGCCTGGAAGTTGACGTCCAGCAGGGTGATACCCATGTTGTACGGGCGAATGGTTTCTTCCAGTTCGCGCTGGGTATCGTTACGAATGATGGTACGACCCTCGGTGAGGATCTTATCCATGGTGTATTTACCGATTACACCACGCAGCGCGCTGTCAGTTGCCTGACGCAGGCTGTCATCCGCGCTGGTCACACTGAACAGATAACGCTCTGGATCGGTGACGCGATACTGCACGTTCATTTCAACGCGCACGACGTTTTCGTCAGAAGTCAGCATGACGCCTGATGCCGCGAGCTCACGCACGGATTCAACGTTAACCGCCCGCACGCTATCGATAAAGGTCGGTTTCCAGTTCAGGCCCGGCTCAACCAGATGGCTGAATTTACCGAAGCGAGTCACCACGCCACGTTCCGCTTCTTTAATGGTATAGAAGCCGGTTGCAGCCCAGATAATCACTGCCGCAACGGCCACAATGCCAATCACGCGGCCACCAAGCTGTGGACGAGGAGTTGGGGAAGAACCGCCGCCGGTGCCGCCGCTTTTACCGCCGCCCAGGCCGCCGAGTTTTTTACTTAACTTTCGGAAGATATCATCCAGATCGGGTGGCCCCTGATCGCGCCCTCCCTTGTTACCCCCAGAGTCGCCGCCAGGTTTGCTGCTTCCCCACGGGTCGCGGTCCTGTCCGTTATTACCGGGCTGATTCCACGCCATGTTTATGCTCCATATTTGTTGTGCGGTGATATCCCCCGTAGGGGAAAAAGTCTTCAGGACAAACGCGTGCCGGTCAAACAATGTAGTCCACGAGTGCCGGTTCTTGTTTACAGAGGCGACGCCAGTCGACGATAGGCATACGTATCTCTAAGCCCACGCTGCCGTCATCCTCCATCCACTCTTTTTCTATTGCCTGAAGCTGATAAAACCGGCTCCGAAGTCGCCCTGCCTGGGGGGGTAAGCGCAACGTATGCTGCGCAATTTCACCAGATAAACGTTCAGTCAAAGCCTGGAAAAGCAGTGGCACACCGGCACCCGTCTGGGCAGAAAGCCAGACGCGAATCGGCATGTTTTCATCGTTTCTGTCGATACGCGGCTCAAACTCATCCAGCGCATCGATTTTGTTCATTACTAGCAGGACGGGAATTTCATCGGCCTCGATCTCTTCCAGAACGGTATCCACCGCGGCGATGTTTTCCTGAATCCTCAAGTCTGACGCATCAATCACGTGCAGCAGCAGTGTAGCCTGACGCGTTTCCTGCAGGGTTGCTTTAAACGCTGCCACAAGGTCATGGGGCAGATGTCGAATAAAGCCTACCGTATCGGCCAGCACGGTTTCCCCAACGTCTGCGATGTCGATACGACGCAGGGTAGGATCGAGCGTGGCGAACAGCTGATCTGCTGCATACACATCAGCTGCGGTAATTTGGTTAAAGAGGGTGGATTTACCGGCGTTGGTGTAGCCCACCAGGGAGACCGTTGGCACATCGGCTTTGGCTCGCGACCGGCGCCCCTGCTCACGTTGTTTTTCAACTCGTTGTAAGCGTGAGAGGATCTGCATGATGCGGTTACGCAGCAGTCGGCGGTCCGTTTCAAGCTGTGTTTCACCCGGGCCACGTAAACCAATCCCGCCTTTTTGACGCTCAAGGTGAGTCCAGCCACGTACCAGACGGGTTGCCAGATGGCGCAACTGTGCCAGCTCAACCTGCAGCTTACCTTCATGGGTACGCGCACGCTGGGCAAAGATATCTAAAATCAGGCCCGTTCTGTCGATAACGCGACATTCACACAGGGCTTCAAGGTTACGTTCTTGCGCCGGGGACAACGCATGATCAAATAGCACGACCGAGGCCCCAGTGGCTTTTACTGCTTCCGCAATTTCTACGGCTTTGCCTTCACCAACAAAATACTTTGGATGCGGCGCTTTACGGCTACCGGTAACCACCTGCAGCGCTTCGACACCAGCTGAAGAGACCAGCGATTCAAACTCCGCGAGGTCTTCCATATCTTTGTCTTGCGAAAAATAGATGTGTACCAGCACCGCCTGCTCACCAGCGTCATAACGGTCAAACAAGCGTATAACCTCTCAAAAAGACCAGCGGGGAACACAGCTTTCCTGGTCCCCCGACTTGGAAAAACAACAAAATGCCTTATTCGGCGTCTTCGCTGTCTTGTTGCGGCGCAGCACCCTGCGCGCTTCCACCATGGTGGTAGCTGCCAGATCCGCTAGTACCGGTGTTATTGCTATGATGAGAAACCGGACGAGACGGAACAACAGTTGAAATCGCGTGCTTATAGACCATCTGGCTGACCGTGTTTTTCAACAGGATCACAAACTGATCGAAAGACTCAATCTGACCTTGCAGCTTAATACCATTCACCAAATAAATAGAAACTGGAACACGTTCCCGACGCAATGCGTTCAGGAACGGATCTTGTAATGATTGCCCCTTAGCCATTCTATCTTTTCCTTATATGTTTGTTGTTTGTAACTCAAGAACCCTGAGGCTCTGAAAAACTGCGTAAAAATTTGCGCACGATGTCGATTCAATTGTACACATTCATTGATGCTTCGCACCAACAACCTGTAATACTTCATTGCGGGCCTGATCTGGGTTTTCGCTGTCTAACCAGTGAACCCCATCCCATCCTCGCAACCAGGTCATCTGGCGTTTAGCCAATTGTCTCGTCGCGCAAATACCTCGATAAACCATTTCCTCATGTGTTATTTCTCCCGCCAGATAAGACCACATCTGCCGGTAACCCACACAACGAATGGAAGGCATCTCCGTATGCAAATCTCCGCGAGCAAAAAGTGCCCGCACTTCTGCTTCAAAACCTGAAGCTAACATCTGATGAAAACGCTGCTCAATGCGCTGATGGAGCAGTTCACGGCTCGCCGGGGCGATGGCGAACTGATGCACCTGGTAAGGCAGAGCTTCTCCTGACGTTTGCGTCAGTTCCGTTAAAGTTTTACCCGAAATGAAAAAAACTTCCAGTGCCCGGGAAAGCCTTTGAGGATCATTTGGATGAATCCGTGCGCCGGCAACCGGATCGACTTCGACCAATTGACGATGCAGCGCATCCCATCCCTGCTCTGCAGCCTGTTGTTCAATCCGCGCGCGAACGTCTGGATCGGCCGGTGGCAACGGTGAAAGACCTTCTAACAATGCCTTGAAGTAGAGCATCGTTCCCCCAACTAACAAGGGGATACGGCCAGCGGCGGTAATCTCCGCCATTTCTGCCAGCGCATCGCGACGGAAATCCGCAGCTGAATACGCCTTTGCCGGGTCGAGGATATCGAGCAGTCGGTGCGGAGCCTGAGCGAGTTCTTCCGCCGTCGGCTTCGCCGTTCCGATATCCATCCCTTGATAGATAAGGGCCGAATCAACGCTTATCAACTCTACCGGCAACGTTTGACGCAAATTAATGGCTAACGCCGTTTTGCCCGAGGCCGTCGGCCCCATCAAAAAAATCGCCTTTGGCAGGCTTTTGCTCACTTCAGTCATGTTTCAGGGCGTTCATCGCCATCGTTAAATCAACAGGTTGTATCAAACCGCCAGGTGGATTTTTCACCAGCTGCGGGCAAAGGCGCTCAACGTCTGCAAGCAAAGCTATAGCCTGTGCCTGATTCCACTGTTCGTGTTCGGCCGTCAAATGACGGGCGAACCAGTGGGCAATTTGCGTTGCGCTCACCTCTGCCTGTTGCGCCAGGTATCCTGGCAGTTCATGAATCAAGATTTGTAAATTTTGTTTACGCAAAGGTAAAGGTACCGTGCGAATTGTGATCTGCCTGGCATCGGCTGCAAATTCAATCCCCATACTCAGCAGCAAAGGCTGATTGCGAAGCAGCACGTCCAGCTCCTCTTTCGACACCTTCATGCGCACGGGAATCAGCAGCGGCTGGGCGCAAACGCCTTCGCTGCCGGGAATAAGCTGGGCCTGTTTTAGCCAGCGATCCGCTACGGTAAGGGAAAGCAGCATGATGCTGCCTTCACGCTCCAGTAGCGCGCAGTCCGGCGGGAGAATCGTCAGCACGCGTCCAAAGCTTTGGGTGTGGCCTTCCAGCGCGCTGGGTTCTTCCGCCCGGTTAGCAACGGCGGGAACGTTTGGCGTATCCAGCAGCTGGCGATAAAGCGCGCCCTGCTGCTTCTGGTAGCCCGGCGTCGCGTTCGGCCATGTTGGCTGATGCGGTGCGCCAGAGCTTCCGCCCGATGAGCGAGGCGTTGGTTCACGCGGCGCAGCAGGTGCCGCTGCGGGAGTAGCAAACTGGTTGCGCCCCGAAGCCACGCGGTTTTCAGGCTGCCAGCGCTCCTGCACCACGTCGACCGGGGTTTCCTCATGCAGCAGGCGGTTTTCGCTTTGCTGCTGTAAAACGCTCAACACGCCCTGATAGATAAAATCATGCACCAGGCGCGACTGATGGAAGCGAACCTCATGCTTGGCAGGATGCACGTTAACGTCCACCTGATGCGGATCGATTTCCAGATACAGCACGAAGGCAGGCTGCTGATCGGCCCCCAGCTTGTCTTCGCAGGCCTGGCGGATAGCGTGGGTAATAAGACGGTCGCGCATCATGCGGCCATTCACGTAGCAGTACTGGATTTCCGCTAGCGCCGACGTGGTGGCGGAAGGTTCAGCAACCCAGCCGCGCAGGGCCAGGTCGCCATGCTGCCACTCGATTTCCAGCGCCTGCTCCAGAAACGGCGTGCCGCAAATAGAGCCAAGACGCCTTTCGCGAGGTGCCCCTTCCTGCACGGCGCGGTACTGGCGCACCATTTTACCGTTGTGGTTGAGGTTGATCGTCACGTCAAAACGCGCCAGCGCGATGCGGCGAACAATCTCGTCGATATGGTTAAATTCGGTTTTCTCGGTGCGCATAAACTTGCGGCGGGCTGGCGTGTTGTAAAACAAATCCAGCACTTCGAGCGTGGTGCCGACCGGATGAGCGGCGGGTTTCACCGTGACCTGCTGGTCGCGCCCTTCCGCGTAGGCCTGCCACGCTTCGGCTTGGTCAGCAGTGCGTGAAGTTAGCGTAAGACGAGCTACCGAGCTAATACTCGCCAGCGCCTCGCCGCGAAACCCGAGGCTGATAATCGCCTCAAGATCGTCAAGCGAGGTAATTTTGCTCGTCGCGTGACGAGCCAGCGCCAGCGCCAGCTCATCCTTGTTGATGCCGCAGCCGTTGTCGCGAATGCGGATCATCTTCGCACCGCCGCGTTCAATATCGATATCGATGCGCGTGGCACCGGCATCAAGGCTGTTTTCGATAAGCTCCTTCACCACCGACGCAGGGCGTTCAACCACTTCGCCCGCGGCAATCTGGTTCGCAAGCTGGGGAGGCAGAACCTGAATCGGCATGAAATTTCCTTATTGAGTAATAGCGACTTTGTCTATGTCAGCGTTTTGGGATTTGGCGGTTTGCCCCGCCCCCGGCGCGGACTGCAAAGGATGCGACAGGAAGTAGTTGCGCAGCCCTTCGTAAATAGCTTTGGCGATCTGCTGTTGATAATCATCGCTGCCCAGCAGGCGCTCTTCGCCGTTGTTGCTGATAAACCCGGTTTCAACCAGTACGGAAGGGATATCCGGGGAGCGCAGCACGCCGAGGCTTGCGTGTTCCGGGCGGCGCTTGTGCAGCGAACCTATCTGACCAAGCTGCGCAAGCATCTTAGTGGCAACATCATACCCGACGCGCTGGGAATGACCGAACTGCAAATCCAGCACGGCCTGGCTGAGATACGGATCGGCCTGGCTGTTCGCCAGCACGTCGCCCGCCCCGCCGAGCAGTTCTGACTGCTTCTCGTGCTGCTCGAGCCAGCCCGCCATTTCACTGTTGGCGCGACGGTTTGACAACACCCAAACCGAAGCGCCGGTCGCATCGCGATTCGGCGCGGCATCCGCATGAATCGACACCAGAATATTGGCGTTTTGCTTACGCGCCACGTCGGAGCGGCCCATCACCGAAATGAAGTAGTCGCCGTCACGGGTCAACACGCCCTTAAACATCGGGTCATCGTTAAGCAGCGCACGCAGTTTGCGGGCAATGGAAATTGTGACGTTTTTCTCTTTGGTGCCGCCAGGCCCGATAGCGCCGGGATCCTGCCCGCCGTGACCGGCATCAATAGCGACCACGATAGTCTCGGAATCCACGTTAGCTTTTTGCGCACGCGCCGGGCGAGTCACGGTATTAGAGCCAATGACGCCGGTCACCTGTTGCGGTTTAAACGGGTTTTTGGCAGGTTCTGACGGGCGAGATACCGGGGCCGGTTCCACACGCTTCGCCACAACCGGAGGCGGTGGAGGCGGCGGCGGAACGTCCGCATTGATCGTGAAGACCACGGTGTAATTCGCGCCGTTTTGCTGTTTTACCGCGCGGGTTTTACCCGGCTGGGTAAGATCGACCACCAGACGCAGAGAATCGGCATCTTTCGGCTGGCCGGAACGAATGCTTTTGACGAGGTTATTGCCGCTAAACATCAGCGGTAGCCCCTGAATCACGCCGGTTTGTTTGATATCCAGCGCAACGCTTTTCTTGCCGTCCTGGGAAAACGCATATTCCGGGTCGCCCATAAAGCTAAAGGTGATACGCGCCTGATTATCACCGTTCGACACCTGAATATCCGCAAGACTTGCCGCCCCGGCCTGGGCACAGAGCACCAGCAGCCAGGCCGCCATCAACCAACCCTTAACGCGATAAATCATCCCGTCATCCTTGTTATTTGGCTAAGCGCGCCAGTAACGAATCACCAGATGAGGAAACGGCTGTTATGCGTGCCTCACGCCCTTGCGCCTCGTAGCTTAAATGCAGCTCCACGTCCGGTTCAGGCAGCACGCCTTTCCCCTGCTGCGGCCACTCTACAAGGCAGATTGCATCATTGGCAAAATAGTCGCGGATCCCCATGAACTCTAGCTCTTCCGGGTCCGCAAGCCGATAAAGATCGAAATGGTACACCATCAAATTATCGAGATTGTACGGCTCAACCAGCGTATAGGTTGGGCTTTTTACGTTGCCCTTGTGGCCCAGGGCCTGCATGAATCCACGGCTAAACGTGGTTTTCCCCGCGCCGAGATCGCCATAGAGATAAATAACTGTTGCCCCTTCGCAGGCGGCAGCCACGCGCGCGCCTAATTCCAGAGTTGCGGCTTCATCAGGTAATGCGATAACACGATTCATCATGGTTTCAGGTATTCAAATCCGGGTTAACAAAAAGGTACAGCGTCGAAAAGAGATCGGTAGCCAGCATGCCGCGCGTGCCGTATTTTGCGGCCAGAACATCGGCTGCTGCACCGTGCGCAACGCTGCCTGCGCAGGCTGCATCATACGGGTTTAGCTTCTGTGCCAGCAATGCCCCAATGATGCCCGACAGCACATCGCCCATACCGCCGCCGCCCATTCCCGCGTTGCCGACGTCAATCAAGGCGCATTCACGCTCCTGGCTTGCTACAACCGTACCCGCACCTTTTAAGACCACACAACCGCCATAACGTTTTACCAGGCGATCGGCTGCAAGTAAGCGGTCACTCTCAATTTGTGACACGGCGCAATTTAACAGGCGCGCGGCCTCGCCGGGATGCGGCGTAATCACGCGATTCTGACGTTTATCGGGGTTGATTGCCAGAAGGTTGAGCGCATCTGCGTCCCAGAGCATCGGTTTACGGCTGTTCTCTACTTTTTGTAGGGCTTTTTTGCCCCACTCCTGTTGCCCCAATCCTGGCCCGATAACAATGACATCGGCCCATTCCAGGCTTTCTTCAAGGGAGTCTGGCGTCAGTTCATGAACCATTAATTCGGGGCGGGCGGTAATCAGCGGGGCAATGTTTTCAGCACGCGTCAGCACGCGTACCAGGCCTGCCCCTGCCCGCAGCGCGGCCTCGCCCGTCATGCGTATCGCTCCAGCCGTACCGCGATCGCCGCCAATAATTACCAGCCGACCATTGCTGCCTTTGTGCGATGTCGGCCTGCGGGGCTTGAGCCAGCGCGGCAAATCGGCGCTGTCAAAACGTGAAATTGGCGCAGTTTCGCCCTGTAGCCAAGTTTCCAGCCCCAAAGCGTGGTAATGCAGCTTGCCCACCACATCGCGCGCTTTCCCGGTAAGCAGTCCCGGCTTGAGAGCGATAAACGTCAGCGTATGGCTGGCATTGACTACCGCACCCGGCGTTGCCCCCGTCTCGGCAAGCAGCCCGGAAGGAATATCCAGCGCAATAACGGGAGCAGGATGCTGGTTTGTTTTTTCAATAAGCTGCGCGATACGCGAGCGGGGAGCGCTGCTAAGCCCCGTGCCGAGCAGCCCGTCGATAATCAGGTCGATGTCTTCCGGCCAGGGGATGTCCGCCGCATGAATCTCCCCGGCGGCATTAAGCCACGCATCGCGAGCCTGCGCCGCCTCCTCAGGAAGCGGCTTATCGCTTTCATAGGCGAGCAGCGTAACGGAGATCCCGGCGGCCTGCGCCAGACGTGCAACAACGTAGCCATCGCCACCGTTGTTGCCGTGGCCGCACAAGACGAGCCAGCGCTGGCTTGCGGGATAGCATTCGCGGGCCAGATTAAACGCCGCTTCGCCCGCGCGCAGCATCAGCTCAAAGAGCGTAAGGCCCAGGCAATCCGCCGCCTGTCTCTCGGCATTGCGCAGCCAGCCCGCTGACCAGACGGAATGTGGTATACTTTTAGCGGTTAATGTCTCGTTATGGTCCGTCATGTCACAGCCCCTCGATCTCAATCAATTAGCGCAAAATATCAAACGGTGGGGCAATGAACTCGGCTTCCAGCAGGTAGGTATTACCGATACCGATCTCAGCGCCTCTGAGCCAAAGCTGCAGGCCTGGCTGGATAAACAATACCACGGCGAGATGGAGTGGATGGCCCGCCACGGCATGATGCGCGCGCGGCCTCACGAACTGCTCCCCGGCACGCTGCGCGTGATTAGCGTGAGGATGAACTACCTTCCGGCGAACGCCGCCTTTGCCTCAACGCTAAAAAATCCCAGCCTGGGCTACGTCAGCCGCTACGCCCTCGGGCGCGACTACCACAAGCTGCTGCGTAACCGCCTGAAAAAACTGGGCGAGATGATTCAGACCCACTGCTCCACGCTGAATTTTAGACCCTTTGTCGATTCCGCGCCGCTTCTCGAACGCCCGCTGGCGGAAAAGGCCGGGCTTGGCTGGACAGGTAAGCACTCACTTATTCTCAGCCGCGACGCGGGCTCGTTCTTTTTCCTCGGCGAACTGCTGGTCGATATCCCTTTGCCCATCGACAAGCCGGTAGAGGAAAACTGCGGGCGCTGCGTGGCCTGCATGACCATCTGCCCCACGGGTGCAATCGTAGAGCCGTATACGGTCGATGCGCGCCGCTGCATATCCTATTTGACCATCGAACTCGAAGGCGCGATCCCTGAAGAGTTCCGCCCGCTGATAGGCAATCGGATCTACGGATGCGACGACTGCCAGCTCATTTGCCCGTGGAATCGCTTTTCACAGCTCACTGAAGAAGACGATTTCAGCCCACGCCACGCGCTACACGCCCCGCCGCTGGTCGAACTGTTTGCCTGGAACGAGGCGCATTTTTTGAAGGTAACGGAAGGCTCGGCCATTCGCCGCATCGGGCATCTGCGCTGGCTGCGTAATATCGCCGTAGCGCTAGGAAATGCCCCCTGGGATGAAGCTCATCTAAATGCCTTGCAACAGCGCAAAGGTGAGCACCCACTTCTGGATGAGCACATTGACTGGGCGATTGCGCAACAATTAGCCAGACGAAGCGCGGAGCAGGTAGAGGTACAGCTGCCGCAAAAACAAAGGCTGGTTCGCGTGATAGAAAAGGGGCTAAAGCGTGACGCCTGAAATGTCCACAGGATGTGAATAAAAATAAAAACCCTTTGTCATTCAACCGTAAGAAATCCTTCAAGCGGTTAAATCGACATTTTGAGATAAAATATTTTCTTTATTAATCAATCGATTAAAAAGAGGCTGTAATAGTTATTATTTTTTTAGCAGGAAAGGGAAATGCAAACTACCTGTGGATAACTCTGTTGACAAGAGTATGTCAGGGACGTGAAAAACCACCATAGCCGCCGTATAGCGTTGTGGATAATTTATACTGGAGAGAAGAATTTGGAGCGGGAAACGAGACTCGAACTCGCGACCCCGACCTTGGCAAGGTCGTGCTCTACCAACTGAGCTATTCCCGCTTGGGTGGTGCGTGGCTGTAAAAGCCAATCAAATTTTGGAGCGGGAAACGAGACTCGAACTCGCGACCCCGACCTTGGCAAGGTCGTGCTCTACCAACTGAGCTATTCCCGCTTGGGTGGTGCGTGGCTGTAAAAGCCAAATCAAATTTTGGAGCGGGAAACGAGACTCGAACTCGCGACCCCGACCTTGGCAAGGTCGTGCTCTACCAACTGAGCTATTCCCGCTCTGTGTAACGCTGCAAATTCTGCATCGGTACGGGAGGCGCATTATACGAGAAATCGTTTTTGCCGCAAGCCCCTCAAACCGTTTTTTTCACAAATTAAGTTCGAATGGCGATTTTAACGGCAATATGTTTATTTTGCGATCAAATCACGCCTCGTGCGATTTGCAGGGTGGATAAACAGGCTCGTTATCCACCGCTTTCGCTCAGAACTTAAAGCTTAATGAAATTCTCACGATAGAAAGCAAGCTCGGCAACCGACTCGCGAATATCGTCCATCGCCTGATGGGTGCCCTGCTTTTTGAAGTTCGCCAGGATTTCAGGTTTCCAGCGCTTCGCCAGCTCTTTTAAGGTGCTGACGTCGAGATAGCGATAATGGAAGTAGGCTTCCAGCTCCGGCATATACTTAAACAGGAAGCGGCGATCCTGGCCTATGCTATTACCGCAGATTGGCGAAATGCCCGCCGGAACCCACTGCTTGAGAAACTCAATGGTAGCCAGCTCCGCCGCACGGTCGTCAAAGTTGCTTGCCTTAACGCGTTCAACCAGGCCGCTGCCGGTATGGGTGCGCACATTCCAGTCGTCCATCAGCGCGAGCTGCTCGTCAGACTGGTGCACCGCAATGGTCGGCCCTTCCGCGAGGATATTCAGATTGGCATCGGTCACCAGAGTGGCAATTTCAATTATGCGATCCCGCTCGGGATCCAGACCGGTCATTTCTAAATCAATCCAAATCAGATTGTTTTCGTTTCCACTCATGCTATTTTCCACCCTTCTGCGCTCGTCACCCACCCGTGACGATGGGTTAACTCGTATAAAATAGTGTGTATCATAGAGGTTTTGCCCACCAGGGGCGACCAGGAGCCAGTACGATTGAGCAAAAATAAACTCTCCAAAGGACAGCAACGCCGGGTTAAAGCAAACCACCAGCGTCGGCTTAAACAGACCGTGGAGAAAGCCGATCCCGACGACTCTCAGTTTGGCGAACCCCGCGATGGCCGCGTTATCAGCCGTTTTGGCCAGCATGCGGACATAGAATCCCTTGAAGGCGAAGTGCACCGCTGCAACATTCGCCGCACCATTCGCTCGCTGGTTACCGGCGACCGCGTCGTCTGGCGCCCGGCCAAAGAGGCCGCGGCAGGCGTCACCATCAAGGGCATTGTCGATGCGGTGCATGAACGCACTTCCGTTCTGACGCGCCCGGACTTCTACGACGGCGTGAAGCCCATCGCCGCCAACATCGACCAAATCATCGTCGTTTCGGCGATCTTGCCAGAACTCTCGCTTAACATTATTGACCGTTATTTAGTCGCGTGCGAAACGCTCGACGTTGAACCTCTGCTGGTGCTTAACAAAACCGACCTGCTGGACAAAGAAGGCATGGCTTTTGTTAACGAGCAGATGGATATCTACCGCAAGATTGGCTATCGCGTGCTGATGGTGTCGAGCCATAAAGCCGAAGGCTTAAAAGAGCTGGAAGCCGCGCTTGTAGGCCGCGTCAGCATCTTCGCAGGGCAGTCCGGCGTGGGTAAATCCAGCCTGCTCAACAACCTGCTTGGTTTCAAAGACGAGCAAATTCTGGTGAATGATGTCTCCGACAACTCCGGTCTGGGCCAGCACACCACCACGGCCTCTCGCCTCTACCACTTCCCGGGCGGCGGCGACGTTATCGACTCCCCGGGCGTGCGTGAATTTGGCCTGTGGCACTTAGAGCCGGAACAAATCACCCACGGGTTTGTCGAATTCCATGACTATTTAGGCCGCTGTAAATACCGCGACTGCCGCCACGACAACGATCCTGGCTGCGCGCTGCGCGAAGCGGTCGAACGTGGGGAAATAGCGGAAACACGCTTTGAAAACTATCACCGCATTTTGGAAAGCATGGCGCAGGTAAAAACGCGTAAAAACTTTTCCGAAACGGATAACTGACAATTAGGCTGGGCGTCGTATTAGCCAAATTAGTTGGATTTGTAGCTAGGCGGCAAAGGAACTCAGCATGATGAGCTTACTTAGGTAAGTGATTCAGGCAAGTGAGAGCAGCCAACGCCGCTACAGATTCAAGTAAGAAGGGTATAGAATCGCCCCCTTTTTTTGTATCAGCCCTTTATTGGGAACATTTAGCCAGGAGGCTATTTTGTTAGACAATATCAAACTTTCGCTGCAATACATTCTGCCGAAACTCTGGCTGACCCGCCTCGCGGGCTGGGGCGCAAGTAAACGTGGCGGCTGGCTGACCAAGCTGGTCATTGACCTGTTCGTAAAATACTACAAGGTCAACATGGCGGAAGCGCAGAAGCCGGACACCGCCAGCTACCGCACCTTCAATGATTTCTTCGTGCGCCCGCTGCGTGATGAAGTTCGCCCGGTGAACACCGACCCGAGCATTCTGGTAATGCCTGCCGACGGCGTTATCAGCCAGCTTGGCCGCATCGAAGAAGATAAAATCCTGCAGGCCAAAGGGCATAACTACAGCCTGGAAGCGCTGCTGGCGGGTAACTACCTGATGGCCGACCTGTTCCGGAACGGCAGCTTCGCCACCACCTATCTGTCCCCGCGTGACTATCACCGCGTACACATGCCGTGCAACGGCATCCTGCGTGAAATGATCTACGTGCCGGGCGATCTGTTCTCCGTAAACCACCTGACGGCGCAAAACGTCCCTAACCTGTTTGCGCGTAACGAACGCGTAATTTGCCTGTTCGACACCGAATTTGGCCCGATGGCGCAAATTCTGGTCGGCGCGACTATCGTTGGCAGCATTGAAACCGTCTGGGCGGGCACCATTACGCCTCCGCGGGAAGGCGTGATCAAACGCTGGACGTGGCCGGCGGGTGAAAGCGAAGGTTCCGTTGCACTGCTGAAAGGTCAGGAAATGGGCCGCTTCAAGCTGGGCTCAACCGTTATCAACCTCTTCGCACCGGGCAAAGTTAACCTGGCCGATCATCTGCAAAGCCTGTCGGTGACCAAAATTGGCGAGCCGCTGGCTGTCTCCACTGAACCGATGGTTGAACCAGAGGTGCCGGTTAGTGAAATTCCTGAAGTGGAAATCGCGCCGAAAGAGAGCGATATCAACACTTCCGAGCAATAATACGTAGGGCGGGCAAGCGTAGCGACACCCGCCAGTATCCCTACTCTACGGCATAAGCGGGGGATGGCGCTTAAGCTCATCCCCCCGACAAATTCCATGCCGCTTTCGCCTCTCGCAGGGCGGCAGGTTGACATGAAGGTAGACTGACGTGCGCCTGATAATCACTTTTCTGATGGCCTGGTGCCTCAGCCTTGGGGCGTATGCAGCAACGATCCCCGACGCAAAACAAATCACCCAGGAACTTGAGCAAGCCAAAGCCGCGAAGGACCAGCCAAATCAGGCTGAAACCGTGGAAACGCTCACCGCCGCCCTCAACGCGCTTGAAGAGCACAAAGGCTCTCTCGAACGCGCGAAGCAGTACCAACAGGTCATAGATAATTTCCCGAAGCTGTCGCAAACCCTGCGTCAACAGCTCAACAACCTGCGTGAAGAGCCGCAGAAAGTGCCGGAAGGCATGACGACCGATGCGCTAAACCAGGAAATCCTCCAGGTCAGCAGCCAGCTGCTGGATAAAAGCCGCCAGGCCCAGCAGGAGCAGGAGCGCACGCGGGAAATTGCCGACTCGCTCAGCCAGCTCCCGCAGCAGCAAACCGATGCCCGCCGTCAGCTCAACGAAATGGAGCGCCGCGTAGGCACGCATCCGGCCTCCGGCACGCCGCTGGCACAGGCACAGAATCTTTCTTTGCAGGCAGAATCAGCACGGCTGAAAGCGCTGGTAGATGAGCTGGAGCTGGCGCAGCTTTCGGCCAGCAACCGCCAGGAGCTATCGCGCCTGCGTGCCGAACTGGCGCAGAAGCAAAGCGCCCAGCTGGATGCCTATCTCCAGGGGCTGCGTAATCAGCTTAATAACCAGCGCCAGCGTGAAGCAGAACGTGCGCTCGAAAGCACCGAATTACTGGCGGAAAACAGCCCGGACCTGCCGCCAGCGCTGGTCGCGCAGTTTAAAAATAACCGTGAACTTTCGCAGGCGCTTAATCAGCAGGCCCAGCGTATGGATTTGGTCGCCTCGCAGCAGCGTCAGGCCACCAGCCAGACACTGCAGGTGCGCCAGGCGCTGAACACGCTGCGCGAGCAGTCGCAGTGGCTCGGCGTTTCTAACGTGCTGGGGGAAGCGCTGCGCGCCCAGGTCGCTCGCCTGCCCGAAATGCCAAAACCACAGCAGCTTGATACCGAACTAGCCCAGCTGCGCGTGCAGCGCCTGCACTACGAGGATTTGCTAAACAAACAGCAGCAGCTGCGCCAGCTGCGTCAGGCCGACGGCAACGAGCTCACCGCCGAACAAAATCGTATTCTGGAAGCCCAGCTGCGCACCCAGCGCGAACTGCTTAATTCCCTGCTGCAGGGCGGCGATACGCTCATCCTTGAGTTGACCAAGCTCAAGGTCGCCAACAGTCAGCTGGAGGACGCGCTCAAAGAGGTGAACGAAGCAACCCACCGCTATCTGTTCTGGACCTCGGACGTCAGCCCGATGGGCATCACCTGGCCTGTGGAAATTGTTCAGGACCTGCGCCGCCTGGTTTCGCTGGATACCGTAAGCCAGCTCGGCAGCGCGACAATCATGATGCTAACCAGCCGTAGCACGCTGTTGCCGCTGTTCGCCGCGCTCATTCTTGTCGGCTTTAGCATCAGCTCGCGCCGCCACTTCACCGCCTTCCTTGAGCGCTCCAGCGCCAAGGTCGGCAAGGTAACGCAGGACCACTTCACGCTGACGCTGCGCACCCTATTCTGGTCGATTCTGGTCGCCTCCCCACTTCCCGTACTGTGGGCGACGCTCGGCTACGGGTTACAGGAGGCATGGCCTTATCCGATAGCCGTCGCCGTGGGGGATGGGGTTACGGCTACGGTGCCGCTGCTGTGGGCGGTAATGATATGTGCGACCTTTGCTCGCCCAACCGGCCTGTTCGTCGTGCATTTCGGCTGGCCGCGCGAACGCGTCGCCCGGGCCATGCGCTATTACCTGATGAGCATCGGCCTGATCGTGCCGCTGATTATGGCGCTCATCACTTTCGATAACCTCAACGACCGCGAGTTCTCCGGCTCGCTGGGGCGGCTTTGCTTTATGCTGATCTGCGGCGCGCTGGCGCTGGTCACGCTGAGCTTCAAGCGCGGCGGCATCCCGCTGTATCTGGATAAGCAAAACAGCGCCGATAATATCGCCAACAAGATGCTCTGGAACCTGCTGCTGGCCGCGCCGTTGTCGGCCATGCTGGCCGCAGCGGTTGGCTATCTGGCGACCGCACAGGCGCTGCTTGCGCGTCTTGAAACGTCGGTCGCCATCTGGTTCCTGCTGCTGGTGATTTACCACGTATTCCGCCGCTGGATGCTGATTCAGCGCCGCCGCCTGGCCTTTGACCGCGCCAAGCAGCGCCGTGCGGAAATACTCGCCCAGCGCGCGCGTGGTGAAGAAGAACCGGCCCACACCCACAGCACCGAAGGCTCGGCTGAAATAGTGGAAGAGGCGGAAATCGATCTTGATGCCATCAGCGCCCAATCCCTGCGCCTGGTGCGGTCGATTCTGATGCTGATCGCACTGCTGTCGGTAATCGTGCTGTGGTCAGAGATCCATTCCGCGTTTGGTTTCCTGGAAAACATCACGCTTTGGGACGTGACATCAACCGTCAAGGGCGTCGAAAGCCTGGAGCCGATTACGCTCGGTGCGGTTCTGATTGCGATACTGGTGCTGATCATCACCATGCAGTTGGTTCGCAACCTGCCCGCGCTGCTGGAGCTGGCGCTGCTTCAGCACCTGGATTTAACGCCGGGTACCGGTTATGCGATCACGACCATCACCAAATACCTGCTGCTGCTGATTGGCGGCCTGGTCGGCTTCTCGATGATTGGGATTGAGTGGTCGAAGCTGCAATGGCTGGTGGCGGCGCTGGGCGTCGGGCTTGGTTTCGGGCTACAGGAGATTTTCGCCAACTTTATCTCCGGCCTGATTATCCTGTTCGAAAAACCCATCCGCATCGGCGATACCGTGACCATCCGCGACCTGACCGGTAGCGTGACGAAGATTAATACGCGCGCCACCACCATCAGCGACTGGGACCGAAAAGAGATTATCGTGCCGAACAAGGCGTTCATCACCGAGCAGTTTATCAACTGGTCACTGTCGGACTCGGTAACGCGCGTGGTGCTCACCGTGCCTGCCCCGTCGGACGCGGATAGCGAAGAGGTTACCCGGGTGCTGCTACAGGCCGCAGAGCGTTGCTCGTTGGTTATCGATAACCCGCAGCCGGAAGCGTTCCTCGTAGACCTACAGGCAGGGATTCAGATCTTTGAGCTGCGCATCTACGCCGCAGAGATGGGGCACCGCATGCCGCTGCGCCATGAGATTCACCAGCTGATTCTGCAAGGCTTCCGTGAGCACAATATCGATCTGCCGTTCCCACCTTTCCAGATGCGTCTGGAAAATATGGGCGGCACGCGGAACAGAACGATTAAGTCAGCAGGGAAAGCGGCGAGAACGCCGGGAAGTTTGTAATTTGATAGTGCCGGCAGCCGTAACTGGCTGCCGGTATTTTTTCGCGCGTTTGCTTACCAGAGGCATAACTGGTAGCGAACCAGAAATTTCCATAACCAAAAACCGGCAATAATCGCCGTCACTAGATAAATAAACCAGTAACGTTTCCCTTTTCTGAAAAATGCATACATTGCCGGAAAAAAAACAGGCAGCGTTATAATTATTCCGAAGTCACGCACGTCATCATTTTCGATATAACGCATAAGATCGCAAATATTATTTATTCCGCCCTCACCTATCCACCATTCTTTACTCTGAGTGGAAAAAATAATAATTAACGCAAGAGAGGCAAAGAGCCAAACCACTCCTAACGAAAAAATCTTCCAGTTCATCTACCTACCTTCCAGTATTTGTAAGATGGTTTGTTTCTTTTCCATAATACGCCTCCCATATTCGCTATATTGACGTGAAAGCGTGCCTTTGGGAGCCGTGATAGACTTAAGTATGTCGCTAGCATTTCGTTGAGTGCCTCGATTATACCGGGAGCCTGCAAGAATGATTTGTTCCTCAGTGAGGATACGAGTGTTGATGCCCGGGTTATCAAAGAGAATCAGATCGCGCAGGTGGAAAGCTACCACACGAATATTGAACCGACTATCCAGCAAGCATCGGGACAGACGAAACTGCTGGAAAGGGGTTAATGCATGAGGATTCATACCCAATGTTTGAGCAGCGACGCCGAGCTGAATGGCTATCGACCCAACAGAGGTTGCATTTGAACGCCGATTATTTTCCCCCAATAACTCTTTAATGACTTGCCTTACCTGTAATACACCAACACTTTTTATTTTTTTCCGGCGTACCACCCACCTCTGCCACAGCAACGCCTGCCAATAAAAGCTCAGGTATCTGAGCCTCCCTTGCAAACTGCTTAATACTGGAACGGTGAAAAGTAAGCCATGATGTTTTATAAATCCATAAGTATGCATCACCGGTCATATATCGCCAATTTGACGGCAGCGTATACCAACGAAAAACATCAAGCCCGTTCCAATGTGGAAAACCATATTCATCAATCTTACAAAACAGTAAGGATTCATTCATTTTTTATATATTCAGCGAGTGATAATAGCCTTTAAGCATAATTACATCACTAAGCAGAGGAACGTGATTCAAGTCTATTTGTTTACATAAAAGATATATTGGAGTTATTAAATATTCCGGTAATAACCAGTCTGTCAGGCGATAATTTGTAGGGCCGGTAAACGAAATCGCCACAGTCGTTTGATGGCGTTAACGCTTATCAAACCTACTACCTGATTTTGTAGGGCGGGTAAGCGTAAGCGCCACCCGCCACGGTCGTTTGTTGGCGCTGGCGCTTATCAAACCTTCACTTTTAAGCGCGATCTACAGGGAAAGCCAGCACGTCGGCCAGGCTTTCCGCGCCCAGCGCCAGCATGATCAAACGATCCACGCCCAGCGCTACGCCGGAGCAGTCCGGCAGCCCGGCTTTTAAAGCTTCGAGCAGGTTCACATCGATTGGCTGCTGGATTAACCCGCGAGCGGCACGCTTGCGGTTGTCCTGATCGAAACGCTGCTGCTGTTCGCGAGCGTCGGTCAACTCATGGAATCCATTCGCCAGCTCAATACCTTTGAAGTAAACCTCAAAACGTTCCGCTACGCGATGGTCTTCGGTGCTGATCTGCGCGAGCGCCGCCTGGCTTGCCGGGAAGTGATAAATAAAGGTCGGCTTATCTTTCCCGATGTGCGGCTCCACGCCCATGGTGAACAGCAGCTGCAGCAGGGTATCGCGGTCTTCTTCTTCGTCGGCAATATTGCTCAGATCGAGTTTTGCGGCCGCTTCGCGCAGCAGCGTTTTGTCTGCCGACAGCGGATCGATTTCCAGATGGCGCTGGAAAGCCTGCTGGTAAGAAAGCGACTCAGCGGCCTCGCATTCCAGAACCTGCTGGAGCAGATCGTCCACCTCGTTCATCAGGCGGTACATATCGTAGTGCGGGCGATACCATTCCAGCATGGTGAACTCTGGATTATGGTGGCGGCCCATCTCTTCGTTGCGGAAACTGCGGCACAGCTGGAATACCGGGCCAACGCCCGCCGCCAGCAGGCGCTTCATGTGATATTCCGGGCTGGTCATCAGATACAGATTCATGCCTTCAGAATGACCGGGGCCAACAAAACGGGTTTCAAACGGGAACAGATGAATATCCGTTACCGTCGCCTGGCTCATGCAGGGGGTTTCCACCTCCAGTACGCCGCGGTCGGCAAAAAAACGCCGAATCTCCGCCATTATGGCGGCGCGTTTCAACAGGTTGGGGATGGACGCGCTCGGCTGCCAGGTGGCCGTTTCGCTCATGGTTAATTCTCCAAAATCTAACAAGGCGAGGAAGTCTACTCGTATCCCCGGAGGGAGACAAATTTTGCGCGGAGAAAGGGCAAATCACGCCGATACCCACACGATAAACGGTGTTAAATCTGTGACGTGACTCATTACTACAGGTAATTAATTGCGGAAGATAACTGCAAAAAAATCGAACACATCAAATTTCCTTAAAATCCCTCCGGTTATAATCGTCTACCTACAAAGGAGCAGGGAAAAACCCTTTCGCAATAGCCCCTACCGTTTTGGTGGACTACCTTTGGTGACATTAGCATTGCGAAATAACTAAAAACTGGAGGAATGTCGTGCAAACCTTTCAAGCCGATCTCGCCATAATTGGCGCTGGCGGAGCGGGCTTACGAGCGGCCATTGCAGCAGCTCAGGCCAATCCACAGGCTAAAATCGCTCTGATTTCCAAAGTCTATCCAATGCGCAGCCATACGGTTGCCGCCGAAGGGGGTTCCGCCGCCGTCGCGCAGGATCACGACAGTTTTGAGTACCATTTCCACGACACCGTTGCCGGTGGCGACTGGCTGTGCGAACAGGATGTGGTTGACTACTTCGTGCATCATTGCCCAACCGAAATGACGCAGCTCGAACAGTGGGGCTGCCCGTGGAGCCGTCGCCCGGACGGGTCGGTTAACGTGCGCCGCTTTGGGGGCATGAAAATCGAGCGAACCTGGTTTGCCGCCGATAAAACCGGCTTCCATATGCTCCACACCCTCTTCCAAACCTCATTGCAATTCCCTCAAATTCAGCGCTTTGACGAACACTTTGTCCTCGACATGCTGGTAGATGACGGCCAGGCGCGTGGCCTGGTCGCGATGAACATGATGGAAGGCACGCTGGTGCAAATCCGCGCCAACGCGGTGGTAATGGCCACCGGCGGCGCGGGCCGCGTTTATCGCTACAACACCAACGGCGGCATCGTGACCGGCGATGGTATGGGCATGGCGTTAAGCCACGGCGTGCCGCTGCGCGATATGGAATTTGTGCAGTATCACCCAACCGGCCTGCCGGGCTCCGGCATTCTGATGACGGAAGGCTGCCGCGGTGAAGGCGGTATCCTCGTTAACAAAGACGGCTACCGCTATCTGCAGGATTACGGCATGGGGCCAGAAACCCCGCTTGGCGAGCCGAAGAACAAATATATGGAGCTGGGGCCGCGCGACAAAGTGTCCCAGGCCTTCTGGCACGAATGGCGCGCGGGCCGCACCGTACCTACTCCGCGTGGCGATGTGGTTTACCTCGACCTGCGCCATTTGGGCGAGAAAAAACTCCTCGAACGCCTGCCGTTTATCTGCGAGCTGGCGAAAGCCTACGTTGGCGTCGACCCGGTGAAAGAGCCGATTCCGGTGCGCCCAACCGCGCACTACACCATGGGCGGCATTGAAACCGATACCCAGTGTGAAACCCGTATCAAAGGGCTGTTCGCCGTCGGCGAATGTTCTTCCGTGGGCCTGCACGGCGCGAACCGTCTTGGCTCTAACTCGCTTGCTGAACTGGTGGTATTTGGCCGTCTGGCGGGCGAGCAGGCGATGCTTCGCGCTAACGGCGCGCAGCCTGCAAACGACGCGGCGCTTAACGCACAGGCCGCCGATGTTGAAGGCCGCCTGAAAAAACTCGTCAACCAGGAAGGCAACGAAAACTGGTCGAAGATCCGCGACGAAATGGGCCTGTCGATGGAAGAAGGCTGCGGGATTTACCGCACGCCGGAGCTGATGCAAAAAACCATCGACAAGCTGGCGGAGCTGCAGGAACGCTTCAAGCGCGTGCGCGTAACCGATACCTCCAGCGTCTTCAATACCGATTTGCTGTACACCATCGAGCTGGGTCACGGCCTGAACGTTGCGGAATGTATGGCGCATTCTGCGATGGCGCGTAAAGAGTCTCGCGGGGCGCACCAGCGTCTGGACGAAGGCTGCACCGAACGCGACGACGTCAACTTCCTGAAACATACCCTCGCCTTCCGAGATGCTGATGGCACCACGCGTCTGGACTACAGCGACGTGAAAATCACCACGTTGCCACCGGCAAAACGCGTCTACGGTGCGGAAGCAGAAGCAGCCGACAAGAAGGAGACGACGAATGGCTGATGTGATGAAAACCCTGAAGATTGAAGTGGTGCGCTACAACCCGGAAACGGACAGCGAGCCGCACAGCGCAATCTACGATGTCCCTTACGATGAGCAAACCTCGCTGCTGGATGCGCTGGGTTACATCAAGGACAATCTCGCCCCTGACCTGAGCTACCGCTGGTCGTGCCGCATGGCGATTTGCGGCTCCTGCGGCATGATGGTCAACCGCGTGCCGAAGCTGGCCTGTAAAACCTTCCTGCGCGAATACACCCAGGGCATGAAGGTTGAAGCGCTGGCGAACTTCCCAATCGAGCGCGATCTGGTGGTCGATATGACCCACTTTATCGAAAGCCTTGAGGCGATTAAGCCGTACATCATCGGCAACACGCGCACGCCTGACCAGGGGCCAAACACCCAGACGCCAGCGCAGATGGCGAAATACCATCAGTTCTCCGGCTGCATCAACTGCGGCCTGTGCTACGCGGCATGCCCGCAGTTTGGGCTTAACCCAGAGTTCATCGGCCCGGCGGCCATCACGCTCGCCCACCGCTACAACCTGGACAACCGCGACCACGGCAAGAAGCAGCGTATGGCGCAGCTTAACGGCAAAAACGGCGTATGGAGCTGTACTTTCGTCGGCTTCTGCTCGGAAGTTTGCCCGAAGCACGTCGATCCGGCCGCCGCCATCCAGCAGGGCAAAGTCGAAAGCTCGAAAGACTTTTTGATTGCCACCCTGAAACCACGCTAAGGAGTGCACAATGACCACGAAACGTAAGCCATACGTCCGGACAATGGCACCCACATGGTGGCAAAAGCTGGGCTTCTATCGCTTTTATATGCTGCGCGAAGGCACCTCGGTGCCGACGGTCTGGTTCAGTATCGTACTGATTTACGGCCTGTTCGCGCTGAAAAACGGCCCGGAAAGCTGGATGGGGTTCATAAGCTTCCTGCAAAACCCGATTGTGGTGATCCTCAATATCATCACCCTGGCCGCCGCCCTGCTGCACACCAAAACATGGTTTGAGCTGGCACCAAAGGCCGCCAATATCATCGTCAAAGACGAGAAAATGGGGCCAGAGCCGGTTATCAAGGGGCTTTGGGCGGTGACCGTGGTTGCAACGGTCGTTATTTTGTTTGTTGCACTATTCTGGTAAGGAGGACGTTATGATCGATCCGAATCCGAAGCGCTCCGACGAGCCGGTATTCTGGGGCCTGTTCGGCGCAGGCGGCATGTGGGGCGCGATTATTGCCCCGGTTATCGTGCTGCTGGTGGGCATTATGCTGCCGCTCGGCCTGTTCCCCGGCGATGCGCTGGGCTATGACCGCGTGTATGCCTTTGCCCACAGCCTGATTGGCCGCCTGTTCATCTTCCTGATGATCGTGCTGCCGCTATGGTGCGGCCTGCACCGTATCCACCACGCCATGCACGATCTGAAGATCCACGTGCCGTCCGGCAAATGGGTATTTTACGGGCTGGCAGCGATCCTGACGGTCGTCACGCTGATTGGCGTGTTGACTGTATGATTGCGCTACCGCTTATCCGACCTACACGACCAGGCTCGTAGGGTGGATAAACGCGGTGCCATCTACCGAAAATGTCGGATGGCGTTGACGCCATAATAAAGTTATCAGGCCTGCCTCGCGCAGGCCTTTTTATTGGCTAGCCTGCGCCACAATCCAGCGTGCAAAATCCGCCATCGCCGGGGTTTCCGGGCGAGACTGTAGCCGCGTCAGCCAGTAGCCACCGAGGCTAATCTGCGTGCCGAAGGGCTGCACGATACGTTCACCATTTATCAGATGGGTAAACATCCCGACCGGTGCTATAGCAATCCCGACGCCCGCCTGCGCCGCCTCAAGCATGGTGACGGAGGAATCAAAAACCATGACCCGGTGGGTAGGAGAAGGTGCAGCTTCACCCGCCGCTTTCAGCCACGCCGTCCATTCATCGCGCCGATAGGAACGCAGCAAAGTGAACTTGAGCACGTCGGCGGGCTTGTGCAGCTCGTGGGCAAGCGTGGGCGAGCACAAAGCGGACAGCGGTGAATCGCACAGAAACGTTGCGTCCGTGCCGTGCCACGCGCCGCCGCCGAAGCGAATCGTGTAGTCCAGCCCTTCGGCTGCCGGATCGACCCGGTTGTTATGCGTTGAGAGGTGCAAATCGATATGCGGATATTCCCGCTGAAACGCCTCCAGACGCGGTAGAAGAAAGCCCGTCGCAAAAGTGCCGACCACGCCAATCTTGAGCTTTTCACGCGCCAGCGTTTTCGAAAAACGATCGAGCATACCTGCGATGCGGTCGAAGGAATCGTTAAGCACGGGTAGCAGATTCTCGCCTTCCGTGGTCAGCGTTAGCCCGCGCGACACGCGTACAAAAAGCTGGCAGTTGAGATGCTGTTCCAGCGCTTTTACCTGCTGGCTGATCGCCGAATGGCTGACGTTTAGCTCCACGGCAGCATTAGTAAAACTTAGATGCCGGGCGGCGGCTTCAAAAGCACGCAGTGAGTTAAGCGGGATATAGCTGCGAGTCATAAGGTTACCTGTAAGAAAATCTAAAGGCTGATGCTAAATTTAATCGTTTGTCATCACCAGTCAATTACAACAGACTGAGCGCGTCTGATGGGCCCGGACACCCTGTCGTTTCACCCTATGGAAGATAACCAATGATGAAGAAAACGCTTTGCAGCGCGCTGCTGCTGACCGCCTCATGCTCAACGTTTGCCGCTCCGGGAACGCTGACCGAAAAGCAGATCGGCCATGTCGTCGATAAAACCATTGCCCCGCTGCTCAAAGAGCAGGCCATCCCAGGCATGGCCGTGGCGGTCATTTACCAGGGCAAACCTTACTACTTCACCTACGGCAAGGCGGATATTGCTAACAATCAGCCGGTCACCACGCAGACGCTGTTTGAACTTGGCTCGCTGAGCAAGACCTTCGCCGGCGTGCTGGGCGGCGATGCCGTAGCACGCGGCGAAATCAGGCTGAGCGACCCGGCCAACAAATACTGGCCAGAGCTTAACGGCAGGCAGTGGCAGAATATCAGCATGCTGGATTTGGCGACCTATACCGCAGGCGGTTTGCCGCTGCAGGTGCCTGATGAGGTAACGGACAAGGCCGCTCTGCTCAACTTTTACCAGACCTGGCAGCCGCAGTGGGCGCCCGGCGAAAAACGCCTCTACGCTAACAGCAGCATCGGGCTGTTTGGCTCGCTGGCGGTCAAACCTTCAGGCTTAAGCTTTGAACAGGCGATGACCCAACGCGTGCTGGCACCGCTGCGCCTCTCGCACACCTGGATAAAAGTGCCAGCCTCCGAAGAGAGCCACTACGCGTGGGGCTACAGCAGCGGCAGACCGGTGCGCGTTTCGCCGGGAATGCTTGATGCTGAATCCTACGGCGTGAAGTCGTCTATCGCAGATATGGCAAGCTGGATTAAGGCGAACATGAACCCGCAGCAGGTAAAAGACAAAACGCTGCGGCAGGGGATGGAGCTTGCCCAGTCGCGCTACTGGCGCATTGGCAGCATGTATCAGGGCCTGGGCTGGGAAATGCTGAACTGGCCGGTAAAAGCTAAGGTTGTAGTCGACGGCAGCGAAAGCAAGGTTGCGCTCGCGGCAACGCCTGCGGTGGCGATACGGCCGCCTGCCCCGCCGGTCAATGACTCGTGGGTGCATAAGACCGGCTCAACCGGTGGGTTTGGCAGCTACGCGGCGTTTATTCCGCAGCAGCAGCTCGGCATTGTGATTATTGCGAACAAAAACTACCCCAATCCGGAGCGGGTAAAAGCGGCCTTTAGCATCCTCGAAGATCTACAATAGCCTCCAGAAGCCTGCCTGCGGCAGGCTTTTTATTTTGCCCAAAACCAACGTTTTCCCCTCCGCAATCTACACTTAGCAAAAAGCTGACAAGGAATTTGCTATGCGTATCTGGCCAATAGTTTCCGCAGTATCCGTGGCGCTGCTCGTCGTCGCCTGTAGTTCCCCCACCCCGCCTTCCAACGTGACGGTGGTCGAGCATTTCGATGCCAAGCGTTATCTCGGGCAGTGGTATGAAATTGCTCGCCTCGACCATAGCTTTGAAAAAGGTCTTGAACAGGTCACGGCAACTTACAGCCTGATGGACGACGGCGGGCTGCGGGTCATTAACCGCGGGTTTAATCCCGACCGTCAGATGTGGCAGCAGAGCATAGGCAAGGCCTACTTTACCGGCTCGCCGGACCGCGCGGCGCTGAAGGTATCGTTCTTCGGCCCGTTCTATGGCGGCTATAACGTAATTGCGTTGGATAAAGATTACCGCCACGCCCTGGTCTGCGGGCCAAACCGTGACTACCTGTGGATTTTGTCGCGCACGCCGACCATCAGCAAAGAGGTGAAGGAGCAAATGCTGGAAACCGCGACCCGACAGGGCTTCCCGGTTGAGAAGCTCCTGTGGGTGAAACAGAAAGGTTAGTGAGTGCTGATCTTCAGGCCAATAATGCCGATGACGATTAAAGCCAGGCTCGCAATGCGGGCCGGGTTTGCTGATTCGCCCAGCATCAGAATGCCGGTAATCGCCGCGCCAACGGCACCAATACCGGTCCACACCGCGTAAGCGGTGCCGGTCGGCAGGGTTTTCATCGCCCAGGACAGCAGCGCCATGCTCACCACCATCGCCACGATAGTAATGACGCTTGGCCACAGGCGGCTAAAACCGTGGGTGTATTTCAGCCCAACGGCCCACACAACTTCGAGAAGACCAGCAATAACAAGAATAAACCACGCCATAGTCGCTCCAGGCTGGGGCCGTCCCCGTTGAAAAAGAAGCGCTTACGGGTCGTCCCGTGAGGCTGATTTGAGAGGCATAGTTTAGCGTTTAAAAAGCACGTAGCGCAATCCAACCGCCAGGGCGTATATCCGTGGGTATGTGCAGAGTAAGCATGAAAAGCCTAAGGCCGGAAATAGCTCAGTATTGTGGTGTAGTTCACCAGTTCAATTTACTTAAAACATTCATATGATTAAAACGTTGTTTTTCGCACCTGGAAAGGCTGTACCTGATGAATGTCGTGAACGCAAAAAATGTATAAAATATTATTGGTCGACCGATGTTTCTATAGCCTTCAAGGCCTTAGAAAACTTATCAATAAAAATAATACATTCTGTATTTCTGATACTGACAATTTACTCATTGCCCGAGAAAAAATAATACAATGGCAACCTAATATGGTAATTGTCGATTTTTCTGGTTTTTCGAGCATTCTTCATAATATTCAACAGCTGTCGGCAATATATTCGGCCTGCGGTAAATCAACACGCCTGATGGTATTACAGAGCGGTGATTATCCACTTATTGAAGAGTACTGCCGTGAGCAGGGTACGCATGAAATTTTTAATAAATCTCTGCCGCTGGAAGAATTACATTCTCTTATAGAACAAACGCTAAACGCTCGCCCACCGTTCCGTTATAAAAGACATCACATTCCCTCGCTGCTAACCCTACGGGAAGAACGCGTGCTGAAGCTTTGGACGGATGCCGCCAGTAACGAGACGATTGCTAAAATAATGGGGATTACGACGAAAACGGTTTATACCTATAAGCGGAATATTCGCATGAAATTAGGCGCTGACAATCGATTTTCACTGTTTCTGACCCATCCTGTGGAGATGGCAGAATAACGGTACGGCAACGATGACCGTACCGTCGTGCCTAAGGCTAGTTCTGCGCTTTTGTTGCCGCACCAGAAATCGCGCTACCGCCGGTAGAAATATCTTCACCAACACCACGCGTAGTATTACAAGCCGTCAGCAATGACGAAAGCACCACGAGTGAAAAGAACGCTGCAATAGTTTTCTTAATCATGACATTTTTCCTTTTTTGCCCATGTGTTTGTGTATAGCCACTTAAGCATAGCCAAAAAATGGAAACGTGAGACAGATAGCGCGTTTTTTAGGAGTTGTGGAAGTTACTTGTTGGTCGCGCGCTCGATTGCGCCGCCGAGATGCTGCAGATCTTCGCCGAAGCCACGCGTCGTGTTGCAACCGCTCAGGAACGTCGTTAGCAGTGCGATAACGAGGAATAGCTTAGCCAGTCGATTCATCTTCCCTGCCTTCAACAAGCTGCGGCGCGGTGTAGGCCCACGCCGCTCGCCATCACGTCTTACTTAACGCGAGAAACGTATTCGCCAGAGCGGGTGTCAACTTTGATCACTTCGCCAATCTGTACGAACAATGGAACTTTAACCACAGCGCCGGTAGAAAGCGTTGCTGGTTTACCGCCGGTACCTGCGGTATCGCCTTTCAGGCCTGGATCGGTTTCAACGATTTCCAGTTCCACGAAGTTCGGTGGCTGAACGGCGATTGGACGACCGTTCCACAGGGTAACGATACATTCAGCCTGATCCAGCATCCATTTAGCGTTGTCGCCAATCGCTTTTTCGTCGGCTGCCAGCTGCTCGAAGGTTTCGTTATTCATGAAGTGGTAGAACTCACCGTCGTTGTACAGGTAAGTCAGGTTCATATCTACAACGTCTGCGCCTTCAGCGGAGTCGGTAGATTTAAAGGTTTTCTCAACGCGGGTGCCGGTCAGCAGGCGGCGCATTTTAACGCGAGCAAAGGCCTGGCCTTTACCTGGTTTCACGAACTCGCTGGATTCGACTGCGTAAGGCTCGCCTTCGAACATGATTTTAAGACCGGAACGAAAATCGTTGCTAGAATAAGTCGCCATAAGGCCCTCTGAAATTGTTAATTGGTAGCTTAGCCAAAAAAATGGCACACATTGTAACCCTAAATCCCCCCCGCAGAGAAGATTGGTTAACGCAACTTGCCGATGTTATAACCGATCCTGACGAACTGTTGCATATTTTAAATGTAGACGCTGACGAAGAGTTGTTGGCGGGTCGTGATGCACGTCGACTTTTTGCATTACGCGTGCCGCGTGCGTTTGTCGCCCGCATGGAAAAAGGCAACCCGCACGACCCGCTTTTACGCCAGGTACTTACCGCTCGGCAAGAGTTTATCGCGGCACCTGGGTTTAGCACCGACCCGCTCGAAGAACAGCACAGCGTCGTTCCGGGCCTGTTACATAAATACCGCAACCGTGCGCTGCTGCTGGTCAAGGGCGGCTGCGCCGTCAACTGCCGCTACTGCTTCCGCCGCCACTTCCCGTATGCCGACAATCAGGGTAACAAGCGTAACTGGCAGGCCGCGCTCGCCTATATTAGCGAACACCCGGAGCTGGACGAGATAATTTTCTCCGGTGGCGACCCGCTGATGGCAAAAGATCACGAGCTGGACTGGCTGCTGGGCGAACTGGAAGCTATCCCGCATATTAAGCGCCTGCGCATTCACAGCCGCCTGCCGATTGTTATCCCCGCACGCATTACCGACACGCTGGCCGCACGCCTTGCCCGCTCGCGCCTACAGGTGCTGCTGGTTAACCATATCAACCACGCGCAGGAAATTGGCGACGAGTTCAGAACGGCGATGGCAGGCCTGCGTCAGGCGGGCGTCACGCTGCTAAATCAAAGCGTGCTGCTGCGCGATATCAATGACAGTGCGCAAACTCTTGCTGACCTCAGCAATGCGTTATTTGATGCGGGCGTGATGCCGTATTACCTGCACGTGCTGGATAAAGTGCAGGGCGCGGCCCATTTCATGGTCAGCGACGACGAAGCGAGGAAGATTATGCGCGAGCTGTTGACGCTGGTTTCGGGCTATATGGTGCCGAAACTCGCCCGTGAGATTGGCGGTGAGCCGAGCAAAACGCCGCTGGATTTGCAGCTGCGCCAGTCATAAACAAGATTACATTCATCAAGCGTAGGGCGGGTAAGCGTGAGCGCCACCCGCCACAACCGCTAAATCAATTCGGGCACTTATAAACCTGGCCGGTCATTTTGCTGGCCGTTGGTGCAAAGCTCGACAGCAGGTTCTGGCTTGGGCTGCTGACGCCGTAAATCACGTTGCCGCCCATGGCCGCCGCGTTATTACGCAGGGCGTTTGCTGCGCCGCGCATTGAACCGCCCTCATCACCATGCTGCCCGGACAGCCAGTTGCTTTGTTCACCGGTGGCAGTACCTAACAGCTGGCAGTTGCTCGCAGGCTTATCCTGAACGAAACGAACGCTCTGGCCGCCGGCGCTTAGCTCATTGCTGGTACTGCAACCCGCCAGCAGCAACGCTGCCACAGCCATTCCTGCTGAAACTTTAATGCGCATGTTGTTCCCCGTAATCAATGCTGTAGTGAGTGAGCGGGCCTCTATCACCCGGTAAGACCTTATACCAGACTGCGGCCCAAAAGAAAAAACCCTCAGACATTTCTGTCTGAGGGTTTCTTTAACACAGGGTGCTAAGGCAATTACATCATGCCGCCCATGCCACCCATGCCGCCCATACCACCAGCAGCGCCTAAATCAGGAGCGTCGCCTTTTGGCAGGTCAGTAACCATGCATTCGGTAGTGATCATCAGACCCGCTACGGATGCCGCGTACTGCAGAGCAGAACGGGTTACTTTGGTTGGGTCCAGGATACCCATGTCGATCATGTTGCCGTATTCTTCGGTTGCCGCGTTGTAACCGTAGTTACCGTCGCCCGCTTTCACGGTGTTAGCAACAACGGATGGCTCTTCGCCGCAGTTCAGAACGATCTGACGCAGTGGTGCTTCCATTGCACGCAGTGCAACTTTGATACCCACGTTCTGATCTTCGTTCACGCCGCGCAGTTCGCCCAGTTTAGAAGCTACGCGAATCAGCGCAACGCCACCACCGGCAACCACGCCTTCCTCTACCGCAGCACGGGTAGCGTGCAGGGCATCTTCAACGCGAGCTTTCTTCTCTTTCATTTCAACTTCGGTAGCCGCACCGACTTTGATTACCGCAACGCCGCCAGCCAGTTTCGCTACGCGCTCCTGCAGTTTTTCACGGTCGTAATCGGAAGTTGCTTCTTCGATCTGCTGACGAATCTGGGACACGCGGCCCTGGATTGCAGCTTCTTCACCGGTACCGTCGATGATGGTAGTGGTGTCTTTGTTGATAACGATACGCTTAGCGGTACCCAGGTCTTCCAGGGTCGCTTTTTCCAGCTCCATACCGATCTCTTCAGAGATAACGGTACCGCCGGTCAGGATAGCGATATCCTGCAGCATTGCTTTACGACGGTCGCCGAAGCCAGGTGCTTTAACAGCAGCCACTTTCACGATACCGCGCATGGTGTTCACAACCAGAGTTGCCAGCGCTTCGCCTTCAACATCTTCAGCGATGATCAGCAGTGGTTTACCGGCTTTCGCAACGGCTTCCAGCACTGGCAGCATTTCGCGGATGTTGGAGATTTTTTTGTCAGCCAGCAGAATGAACGGGCTGTCCAGCTCGATAGAGCCAGTTTCTGGTTTGTTGATGAAGTACGGGGACAGGTAGCCACGGTCGAACTGCATACCTTCTACTACATCCAGCTCGTCCTGCAGGCCGGTGCCTTCTTCAACGGTGATAACGCCTTCTTTGCCCACTTTCTCCATCGCTTCAGCGATCAGAGTACCCACGGTTTCGTCGGAGTTAGCAGAGATGGTACCAACCTGAGCGATGGCTTTAGAGTCGGAGCATGGTACGGACAGCGCTTTCAGCTCTTCAACAGCGGCGATAACAGCTTTATCGATACCGCGTTTCAGGTCCATTGGGTTCATGCCCGCAGCAACGGCTTTCAGGCCTTCGGTGATGATAGCCTGAGCCAGCACGGTTGCGGTGGTGGTGCCGTCGCCTGCAGCGTCGTTCGCTTTAGAGGCAACTTCTTTCACCATCTGCGCACCCATGTTTTCGAATTTGTCTTCCAGTTCGATTTCACGCGCTACGGAAACACCATCTTTAGTGATGGTCGGTGCACCGAAAGATTTATCCAGAACCACGTTACGGCCTTTAGGACCGAGGGTAACTTTCACTGCATCTGCCAGTACGTTAACGCCACGCAGCATTTTCACACGAGCGTCATTACCGAATTTTACGTCTTTAGCTGCCATTCTTCTTTTCCCTTAAATTCGTTTCGTTCAGTGAGGTATGCGTAACTTACGCTTCAACAATTGCCAGGATGTCGCTTTCGGACATGATCAACACTTCTTCATTGTCGATCTTCTCGGACTTCACACCGTAGCCATCGTTGAAAATTACGATGTCGCCGACTTTCACGTCCAGCGGTTGCACGTTACCGTTTTCCAGGATGCGGCCTTTACCGACAGCGATGATTTCGCCACGAGTTGATTTACCTGCTGCACTACCGGTCAGCACGATGCCGCCTGCAGATTTGGACTCAACTTCTTTACGCTTGACGATGACACGGTCATGTAATGGACGAATACTCATGTGATAGCTCTCCTTTGAGAAAGTCAGTATCAATTGTTTGGGTAACGCCGGCCCAGATGGGTTATCGGCTGGTGACCTGAGAGATGGGGATGCGCCTTCCCCCCTTCAAGGGGGGAAAACAAAAAAATTTTCGAAATTTTAACGATCGTGACGACTGTCGTCGTCATGGTTGTCGAGCCTTTTTGGGCCGTCGTCTTTGCGCTGGTACTCGCCGTCAAAGGTCTGGCCGCCGCCCGCGCCTGCACTAAAACCACCGCCAGGGGTGCGCGAAAAGCGCAGATGCGGCATCAGCTTCAGCGTCAGATGTTTTTGTACCGGCGGCAGCAACAGCAGCAGGCCGAGGAAATCGGTGAAGAAGCCGGGCAGTAAAAGCAGGAAGCCTGCCAGCACCAGCGAAACGCTCTTGATCATCTCTGCCGCCGGGCTTTCACCCGCCGCCATCTTCTGCTGCATCTGCATAAAGGTTTTAAAGCCCTGGTTACGCACCAGCGACATACCTATCACTGAGGTGAATATCACCAGCATCAGCGTCAGGAATACGCCCATCACATGAGCGACCTGAATAAACAAAGATATCTCTATGTAAACATAAAGAAAAATGGCAATTAACGGTATCCAGCGCACCGTATTCTCCTGTAGTTGGACAACAAGCCCCTGTCCGGCACTTGTGAAAATGGGTTAGCAAACACGCATGGGTAACAGATGGCGGCGCGATAGACAAAGATCAATGTTTACGCACCGTTATTTTTCTGGAAATTTCCAAGCGTTGATCGTTATCACATATTAATAATAGTTATGTGAGGAAGGTTTTATTAAGTGATCCAGATTACTGCTTTTCGCTATGATCAGCATATCATCACGGCATGGAGACCGATTACGGAAATAATCGTCGGTCTAATCATCTCACGACCACACATCCTGTGCGTGAAAACGGTGCATTTTTGGCAGCTTGAAAAAGAAGGTTCACATGTTAAATAACATTCGTATCGAAGAAGATTTGTTGGGTACCAGGGAAGTGCCAGCGGATGCCTACTATGGTGTTCACACTCTGAGAGCGATTGAAAACTTCTACATCAGTAACAGCAAAATCAGCGACATCCCTGAGTTTGTGCGTGGCATGGTCATGGTGAAGAAAGCAGCAGCGATGGCGAACAAGGAGCTGCAAACCATCCCGAAAAGCATCGCCAACACCATTATCCAGGCCTGTGACGAAGTGTTAAATAACGGCAAATGCATGGACCAGTTCCCGGTAGACGTCTACCAGGGCGGCGCAGGCACTTCCGTAAACATGAACACCAACGAAGTGCTCGCTAACATCGGCCTGGAGCTGATGGGCCACCAGAAAGGCGAGTACCAGTACCTGAACCCGAACGATCACGTCAACAAATGCCAGTCCACCAACGACGCCTACCCAACCGGCTTCCGCATCGCGGTCTACGCCTCAATCATCAAGCTGATTGACGCCATTAACCAGCTGGGGGAAGGCTTCCAGCGCAAAGCCGTTGAATTTGAAAACATCCTGAAAATGGGCCGCACCCAGCTGCAGGATGCCGTACCGATGACGCTGGGCCAGGAGTTCCACGCCTTCAACGTTCTGCTGAACGAAGAAACCAAAAACCTGCTGCGTACCGCAGAGCTGCTGCTGGAAGTTAACCTCGGCGCGACGGCAATCGGTACTCGCCTGAACACCCCGGAAGGCTACCAGCAGCTGGCGGTGCAGAAGCTGGCAGAAGTCAGCAACCTGCCGTGCGTACCGGCGGAAGACCTGATTGAAGCGACGTCCGACTGCGGCGCATACGTCATGGTACACAGCTCGCTCAAACGCCTGGCGGTGAAAATGTCGAAGATCTGTAACGACCTTCGCCTGCTCTCCTCCGGCCCGCGCTCCGGCCTGAATGAAATCAACCTGCCAGAACTGCAGGCCGGTTCCTCCATCATGCCGGCCAAGGTAAACCCGGTTGTGCCGGAAGTCGTAAACCAGGTGTGCTTCAAGGTCATTGGTAACGACACTACGGTCACCATGGCGTCCGAAGCGGGCCAACTGCAGCTGAACGTGATGGAGCCGGTGATTGGCCAGGCGATGTTTGAGTCCATCCACATCCTGACCAACGCCTGCTACAATCTGCTGGAAAAATGCATTAACGGCATCACCGCTAACAAAGAAGTGTGTGAAAGCTACGTTTACAACTCGATTGGCATCGTCACCTATCTGAACCCGTTCATTGGCCACCACAACGGTGACATCGTCGGCAAGATTTGTGCGGAAACCGGCAAGAGCGTGCGTGAAGTCGTGCTTGAGCGCGGCCTGCTGACGGAAGCCGAACTGGACGATATCTTCTCCGTCCACAACCTGATGCACCCGGTTTATAAAGCCAAACGGTATACCGATGAAAACGAACAATAATCAACGAGAATAAAGACCCAAAGGCACGTCCATCGCGACGTGCCTTTTTCGTTTTCAGGCATACAAAAATACAACAACTCATTTTCATTTCATCAAACTTCAAGGAAGCACATCATGTTTGGAGCTGAACTCGTTATCGTGCTGTTGGCGATTTATCTCGGGGCCAGGCTGGGCGGCATAGGCATTGGTTTTGCCGGCGGTCTTGGCGTCTTAGTTCTCACCCTTTTCTTCCAGATTAAACCCGGCGCTATTCCCTTCGACGTCATCGAAATCATCATGGCGGTTATCGCCGCGATTGCCGCCATGCAGATCGCGGGCGGGATGGACTACCTGGTGAGCCTGGCGGAGCGCCTGCTGCGCCGCCATCCGAAATACATCACCTTCCTCGCCCCGCTGGTCACCTGGTTCATGACTATTCTTGCAGGCACCGGCCACACCGCGTTTTCCACGCTGCCGGTAATCACTGAAGTAGCGAAAGAGCAGGGCATTCGCCCTTCACGCCCGCTGTCTATCGCCGTTGTCGCCTCGCAAATTGCTATCACCGCCTCGCCGATTTCTGCCGCCGTGGTGTTCTTCGCCGGTATTCTTGAGCCGCTGGGCGTCAGCTACCTTACGCTGCTGGGCATTTGTATTCCGGTCACGCTGGTTGCCGTCATGCTGACTGCCGTGGTCTGTAACTTCCTGGGCTGCGAGCTGAAAGACGATCCGGTATACCAGGAGCGCCTCGCCAAAGGCGAAGTGCAGCTTCGTGGTAGCCAGGTCTTTGAGCTGAAGCCACACGCAAAACGTTCCGTGCTGCTGTTCCTCATCGGTATTGTCGCGGTAATGTTCTACGCCACCGCCATCAGCGACACCGTGGGCCTGATTCAGAACCCGGTACTGCCGCGCAACGAAGCGATCGTGGTGTTCATGCTGACCATCGCCACGCTTATCTGCATCACCTGCAAAATCGACACCGGCGAAATCCTCAACGCCAGCACCTTTAAATCCGGCATGAGCGCCTGTATCTGCGTGCTGGGCGTGGCGTGGCTGGGCGATACCTTCGTCAAAAACCACATTCAGGATATCCAGGGCTTCGCGGGCGAGCTGCTGCAGGGCTACCCGTGGCTGCTGGCGGTGGTGCTGTTCTTTGCCGCGACCCTGCTTTATTCCCAGGCCGCAACCACCAAGGCGCTGATGCCTGCGGCGCTGATGCTCGGCGTTAGCCCGCTGACCGCCATCGCCTCGTTTGCCGCCGTTTCCGCGCTGTTCGTACTGCCAACCTACCCGACGCTGCTGGCGGCGGTCGAAATGGACGACACCGGCTCAACCCGCATCGGCAAGTACGTGTTTAACCACGCGTTCTTAATTCCAGGCGTGATTGCTATTACGCTGTGCGTGATCCTCGGCTTTATCGTCGGCGGTCTGGTTCTGTAAATCTCCTCAAACGCGGGCTGCTCGGGCAGCCCGTCGCCATCTCATCGTGCTATAGTCTTCCGCTGTTTCCCCGCCGGTTACCCACGGAGATAGTGAATACCTCTCATGGCTCTACGCATCCTTACGCTGATTTTCCTGCTGTTCAGCACCCAAACTTTCGCAGGCCTGTTCGACAACCAGGGCAAAACGCAGTTTGTGCCCGTCGACCAGGCTTTTGCCTTTGATTTTCAGCAGTCCGGCAGCCAGCTCAACCTGAACTGGCAGATTAAGCCGGGCTACTATCTCTATCGCCAGCAGATCAAACTCAGCCCGGCGCAGGCCACGCTTGCCGAAATAACGATGCCCAAAGCCGCCTGGCACGAAGACGAGTTCTACGGCAAAACCGAAATCTACACCGAAAGCCTCAACCTGCCGGTGACGGTAAAATCGGCGGAAAAAGGCGCGACGGTCAGCGTGACGTATCAGGGCTGCGCCGAAGCGGGCTTCTGCTATCCGCCGGAAACGCGTGTCGTGCCGCTGAGCGCGGTGGTTGCGGGTGAAGAAGGACGCCCTCACCCTGACCCTCTGGCGAGGGAACAAACCAGCGCGGACGACTCCTCGGCCATCTCCCCTGGAGAGCAGCCCAATTCGTCTTCCTCCCTCTCCCTTGGGGAGAGGGGTACCGACGACTCTGCCCCAACCCAGCTCCCCTTCTCCGCGCTATGGGCCTTCCTAATCGGCATCGGCATCGCCTTCACGCCCTGCGTGCTGCCGATGTACCCGCTAATCTCCGGCATCGTCCTCGGCGGCAGGCAGCGCCTGTCCACCGCCCGCGCCCTGCTGCTGACCTTTATCTACGTTCAGGGGATGGCGCTCACCTACACCGCGCTGGGCCTGGTGGTCGCCGCGGCGGGATTACAGTTCCAGGCCGCGTTGCAGCACCCGTACGTGCTGATTGGCCTGTCGGCGCTGTTCGTGCTGCTCGCCGCCTCGATGTTCGGCCTGTTCACGCTGCAACTTCCCTCTTCGCTGCAAACACGCCTGACGCTCATGAGCAACCGCCAGCAGGGCGGATCGGCGGGCGGCGTCTTCGCCATGGGCGCGCTGGCGGGGCTGATTTGCTCGCCGTGCACCACCGCGCCGCTTAGCGCCATCCTGCTCTACATCGCGCAGAGCGGGAACATGTGGCTCGGCGGCGGCACGCTGTACCTCTACGCGCTGGGCATGGGCCTGCCGCTGATCCTCATCACCGTCTTCGGCAACAGGCTGCTGCCGAAAAGCGGCCCGTGGATGGAAACGGTCAAAACCGCCTTCGGCTTTGTGATCCTCGCCCTGCCGGTGTTCCTGCTGGAACGCGTGATTGGCGATGTCTGGGGTCTGCGCCTGTGGGGGCTGCTGGGCGTGGCGTTCTTCGGCTGGGCGTTCATCACCAGCCTGCAGGCCAGCAGGCCGTGGATGCGTATAGTGCAGGTCGTGCTGCTCGGCGCGGCGCTGGTGTGCGCCCGCCCCGTGCAGGACTGGGTATTTGGTTCAGCCGTCACCGCCAGCCAGCAGCACCTGAACTTCACACGCGTGGCGAACGTCGAACAGCTCGACCAGGCGCTGGCGAACGCAAAGGGCAAACCGGTTATGCTGGATCTTTACGCCGACTGGTGCGTAGCCTGTAAAGAGTTCGAGAAGTACACCTTCAGCGACGCGCAGGTTCAGCAAAAGCTGGGCAATACCGTGCTGCTGCAGGCCGACGTCACCGCCAATAACGGGCAGGACGTCGCGCTGTTAAAACACCTGAAAGTCCTGGGGCTGCCAACCATCCTGTTCTTTGACGCAGACGGACGCGAACAGCCCGCCGCCCGCGTCACCGGCTTTATGGATGCCAGCGCTTTTCGGGAACATTTGCGCAAACACGCGCAGTAAACAACACTAATGTGGACAAACCGTTGAACGACGGAGGAGAAAACCGTGCAACGCGAAGACGTACTAGAGCACGCCCTGCACGTCCTTGAACGTGTGGGCATTGCCAGCACTACCCTCGAAATGGTAGCGCTTGAGGCAGATTACCCGCTGCAGGAAGTAAAGAAATTCTGGCCCGACGGTGAAGCCCTGCTCTACGACGCGCTGCGCTATTTGAGCCAGCAGGTCGATACCTGGCGCCGCCAGCTGATGCTCAACGAAGAGCTAACGCCCGAGCAAAAACTCCTGCGCCGCTACCAGGCGCTGGCCGAATGCGTCAGCAACCAGCGTTATCCGGGCTGCCTGTTTATCGCCGCCTGCACCTTCTACCCGGACGCGTCGCACCCCATCCACCAGCTTGCCGACCAGCAGAAAAAAGCCGCGTGGCAGTATACCCACGAGCTGCTTACCCAGCTGGAGGTGGACGACCCGACCATGGTCGCGCATCAGATGGAGCTGGTGCTCGAAGGCTGCCTGAGCAAGCTGTTGGTGAAGCGCAGCCAGGCCGACATCGACACCGCCCGCCGTCTGGCCGAAGACATTCTGCGCTTCGCCCAGTGCCGTCAGGGCGGCGCGTTAACCTAAGCTAGCCCAGCATCCCGGCCCAGGCCGACGCCAGCAGGCACAATGCCATCACGCGTTGAAACCAGACGAGTGATGTCGTTGTGCGAAACAGGCGGGTCACCGCCTTCCCCAGCAAAGCCCAGGCGCTCAGACAAAGCAGCGAAATCAGCAAAAACCACGTCGCCAGCAGCAGCACATCCCAAAGCGGATGCGCGCTCTGCGGCGCAAACAGGCTGCCCACCGCCAGCGCCATCATCCAGGTTTTAGGATTAATAAACTGCAGCAGCGCGGCGGAACGACAGCTAAACGGCTGCCGGGCCTCGTTCGTCAGATTTGCGGCGGGCGCGGTAAACAGCTGCCAGCTGAGCCAGCTTAACCAAAGCGCTCCGGCCCAGCTCATCGCCTCACGGATTAGCGCGTGCTGGCGCAGTATCTCCCCCGCTCCCGCCCCGGAAACAAACACGATAAGGCTTGCGGCAAAACAGCCCCCGACAACCGCCGGGAACGTCGCCTTCACGCCGAAGCGCTGGCTGCTGGAAAAGATCAGAATATTGGTCGGCCCCGGCGTAATGGACGCGACAAAAGCGAAAAGTAAAAACGGTGCGGATGCATACAGCTGGCTCACGGTTCAGCAACTCCTTAAGTGGTCTGAACCCTGACTTTTGACTTTTTTCTACGGCAAGTCTGGAAGGTTTGTGCACAACCGGCGGTAATGCGCGGGCGTCAGCCGATACGCGCGCTGGAACCAGCGGCCTAAATGGCTCTGATCGGCAAAGCCCAACGCCGCCGCGACGTTCACCGGCTGCTCGCCCTTCGCCAGCATCGCCCTCGCCCTGGCAAGGCGCAGCTGAATCAGCCAGGCGTGGGGCGCCAGGTGAAACTCACGCTTAAAGCAGCGGGAAAGCGTAAACCTGTCCGTCTGCGTTTCGCGCGCCAGATCGTCCAGGCCGATATTGTCGCCGATGTGCGCGTGCAGATAATCCCGCGCCCGATGGGCAATCGCCGTACTTTGCACCTGCGACGGCACGCGCCTGCGCCACTGGCAATGCGCCGTCAGCTGCCCTAACAGGTTATCCATCGTGTTTTGCTGCACGATGCGCATCTCTTCGCTGTGCAGCGCGTGAAACGTCCCGGCAATCGCCTGAACAAGCTGCGGCTCGCGGGCGATGGTGCGGGAAAAATGCAGCGAATAGCTCGCGGGCACGGTTTCAAACAACCCCTGTAACGTGCGCGTCAGCCACTCTTCTTCAAGGTAAAAAGTCAGATAGGTAAAGCCGCCCGCGACCGGGGCGTCGCCGTCATGAATCTCGCCCGGCTCGAGCAGGAAAACATCGCCGGGCGTGCTGTGATGCCGCTCCCGACGGCAGTGAAACTGCTGCGTGCCCGCAAGCGTAATGCCGACCAGATAACTATCGTGCCAGTGGGGATCGAACGCATGCCCCTCAAAATGGGCGCGAATTGTCTCGATGCCCGTCTCACCGTGTTGGTGTAATTCCAGCCAGTCGTCCGCCATATCACCTCCTGAATCGAACACCCAGCATTGCCAACGCATCGGCGAAAGTCTGGAACATTTGTGCAGCTTCGGAGCTACAGGGCCCAGAACGCTTCAGATTGACGCAAAGTTAAGCGATTGAACAGTTTTTCCGGAAATTTGATTGACGAATTAGGGGCATTACGGTTTAATGCGCCCCGTTGCCCGGATAGCTCAGTCGGTAGAGCAGGGGATTGAAAATCCCCGTGTCCTTGGTTCGATTCCGAGTCCGGGCACCACTATTTAAAGAACCCGCCCACAAGGCGGGTTTTTGCGTTTCTGGCGGTATCCCTCTTTCCCCTCTTCCCTCCTGCTACACTTCAGGGTCATTCTTTCGCTCAGTTGTAGGGCGGATAAGCGTCAGCGCCATCCGCCAGATTTGTGGCTTCATACCGATGACGGCGGAAGGCGTAAACGATCCGCCCCGAGTAATTTTCCTAGCAGAAGGCAGGAACAGCATGTCAGACAGCAACTACCAACCGCCAAAAGTCTGGACCTGGAACAAGTCCGAGGCAGGCCAGTTCTCCAACATCAACCGTCCGATTGCCGGGCCGACGCATGAGAAAACGCTGCCGGTCGGCAGGCACCCGCTTCAGCTTTATTCGCTCGGCACGCCGAACGGCCAGAAGGTCACCATTCTTCTGGAAGAGCTGCTGGCGCTGGGCATAAGCGGCGCGGAATACGACGCGCACCTGATTCGCATCGGCGACGGCGATCAGTTCTCCAGCGGCTTTGTGGACGTAAACCCGAATTCCAAAATCCCGGCGCTGTTGGATAACTCCGCTAACCCGCCGATACGCGTTTTTGAGTCCGGCTCCATTCTGGTTTACCTGGCGGAAAAGTTCGGCCACTTCCTGCCGAAGGACATCGCCGCGCGCACCGAAACGCTTAACTGGCTATTCTGGCTGCAAGGCTCCGCGCCTTATCTGGGCGGCGGCTTCGGCCACTTCTACCACTACGCGCCGGTGAAAATCGAATACGCCATCAACCGCTTTGCGATGGAAACCAAGCGCCAGCTCGACGTGCTTGACCGCCAGCTCGCGAACCACCGCTATATCGCGGGCGACGAATTCACCATTGCCGACATCGCGATCTGGCCGTGGTACGGCGCGCTGGCGAAAGGCGGCCTGTACGACTCGGCGGAATTCCTCGACATCGCCTCCTACAAAAACTTCAACCGCTGGGCGGACGACGTTGCCAACCGTCCCGCCGTTAAGCGCGGCCGCATCGTTAACCGCACCTGGGGCGATGAGCAGCTGGCTGAACGCCACGATGCCGCCGATTTCGACGCGTTTAACCTCTAAGATCCCCGCATGAATTCACCCGGCTTCGGCCGGGTTATCTCTGTTTGAAAATCATACGCACCCTAACTAAATGATAATTATTTGCATTTAATTATAGCTACGGCTATGTTTTATAGCTCTTGCTATATCTGTTTAATTATCAGACGAACCAGAGGGAGCGTTATGTCCGGGAAAAAAGCGATTTTATCTGTAGGCGTGGCGGTGGCGTTGATATTCGCCTCAGGCCAGTCGTGGGCGAAGGAAAAGTTTAAGGCCATCACCACCTTCACCGTCATCGCCGACATGGCGAAAAACGTGGCGGGAGACGCGGCGGACGTGGAATCCATCACCAAGCCAGGGGCCGAGATCCACGAATACCAGCCGACGCCGGGCGATATCCGCCGCGCGCAGGGCGCTAAGCTTATCCTCGCCAACGGGCTTAACCTCGAACTTTGGTTCCAGAAGTTCTACCAGCATCTCTCCGGCGTGCCGGAAGTCATCGTCTCGACGGGCATCACGCCGACCGGCATCACCGAAGGCCCGTACAACGGCAAGCCTAACCCGCACGCCTGGATGTCGCCGAAAAATGCGCTGATCTACGTTGATAATATCCGCGACGCGTTCAGCAAATACGATCCGGAAAACGCTGCGATCTACGCCAAAAACGCCGAAGCCTACAAGGAAAAAATCCAGCAAACGCTGGAGCCGCTGCGCGCCGAAATCAGTAAAATCCCGCAGGACAAACGCTGGCTGGTGACGAGCGAAGGCGCGTTCTCCTATCTCGCCAACGATTACGGGCTGAAAGAGCTTTACCTGTGGCCGATTAACGCCGACCAGCAGGGCACGCCGCAGCAGGTGCGCAAGGTCATCGACACCATCCGCAAAAACGGCATTCCGGCGATCTTCAGCGAAAGCACTATTTCCGACAAACCCGCCCGCCAGGTAGCGCGCGAGTCCGGCTCCCATTACGGCGGCGTGCTGTACGTCGACTCCCTCAGCGCGGCAGACGGCCCGGTGCCGACCTATCTCGACCTGCTGCGCGTCACCACCGCGACCATCGTCAAAGGCATCACCGAAGGAGCCGCGAAATGACCAACGGTATCTCCGTGCAGGACGCCAGCGTCACCTACCGCAACGGCCACACCGCCCTGCGCGATGCGACGTTCCATATTCCAACCGGCACCATCGCGGCGCTGGTCGGGGTGAACGGCTCGGGGAAATCGACGCTGTTTAAGGCGATTATGGGCTTTGTGAATCTGGCAAAGGGCAGCATTTCGATACTCGGCATGCCGACCAAAAAGGCGCTGCGCCAGAACCTGGTCTCCTACGTGCCGCAGTCCGAGGACGTCGACTGGTCGTTCCCGGTGCTGGTTGAAGACGTGGTGATGATGGGCCGCTACGGCCACATGGGCATGTTGCGCATTCCCGGCAAAGCGGACAAAGAGGCGGTCGACCACGCGCTGGCCCGCGTTGGCATGAGCGACTTTCGCCACCGCCAGATCGGCGAGCTGTCCGGCGGGCAGAAAAAACGCGTGTTCCTGGCGCGCGCCATCGCCCAGGACGGCCAGGTGATCCTGCTCGACGAACCCTTCACCGGCGTGGACGTCAAAACCGAAGAGCAAATCATCGCCCTGCTGCGCGAACTGCGCGATGAAGGCCGCACCATGCTGGTCGCCACCCACAACCTCGGCGCGGTGACCGACTACTGCGACCAGACCGTGCTGGTGAAAGGCACCGTGCTCGCCTACGGCCCCACGCGCGAAACCTTCACCCAGGAAAACCTCGAAATCGCCTTCAGCGGCGTGCTGCGCCACGTCGCGCTGACCGGGCTTGAAACCAGCGTAGTGACCGACGACGAACGCCCGTTTATCCGCGCCGTCACCCAGGCAAAAGGGGACTAGCCGATGGACATTCTGCTTGAGCCGTTCGCCTACAGCTACATGTTCAACGCCATCTGGGTATCGGCGCTGGTCGGCGGCGTGTGCGCGTTTTTGTCCTGCTATCTGATGCTAAAAGGCTGGTCGCTGATCGGCGATGCGCTCTCGCACTCCATCGTACCGGGCGTGGCGGGCGCGTACATGCTCGGCCTGCCGTTCTCCCTCGGCGCGTTTTTCTCCGGCGGGCTGGCGGCGGCAACCATGCTGTTTTTAAACCAGCGCACGCGCCTGCGGGAAGACACCATCATTGGGCTTATCTTCTCGTCGTTCTTCGGCCTCGGGCTATTTATGGTCTCGCTCAACCCCACGTCGGTGAACATCCAGACCATCGTGCTGGGTAATATTTTGGCCATCGCCCCGGCGGATATCGTGCAGCTGGCGGTGATTGGCTTCGTGTCGCTGGCGATCCTGCTGGTGAAATGGAAAGACCTGATGGTGACCTTTTTCGATGAAAACCACGCCCGCTCGATTGGCCTGAACCCCACGCTTCTCAAGGGGCTGTTTTTCACCCTGCTCTCCGTTACCACCGTTGCCGCGCTGCAAACCGTCGGCGCGTTTCTCGTGATCTGCATGGTGGTTACGCCGGGTGCTACGGCCTATCTGCTCACCGACCGCTTCCCGAAACTGCTGATAATATCGGTGGCGCTGGGCAGTATTACCAGCGCCGTCGGCACCTATATCAGCTATTACCTGGACGGCGCAACGGGCGGAGTTATCGTCGTGCTGCAAACCCTTATCTTCCTGATAACCTTTATTTTTGCCCCGAAACACGGCCTGCTCGCCAGCCGCAGGCGCGCCCGCCACACCGCAGGAGAAACGCCATGAGCCTCATCGACACCCTGCTTTCCCCCTTCCAGTTCGGCTTTATGGTCAACGCGCTGGTGATGACCGCGCTGGTCGCCGTGCCCTGCGCACTGCTCTCGTGCTTCCTGGTGCTGAAAGGCTGGGCGCTGATGGGCGACGCCATGAGCCACGCGGTCTTCCCCGGCGTCGTGGTGGCGTGGATGGTCGGCCTGCCGCTCGGCGTCGGCGCGTTTATCGCCGGACTGTTCTGCGCGCTGGCAACGGGCTTTCTGCAGGACAACAGCCGCATCAAGCGCGACACCGTGATGGGCATCGTTTTTTCCGGCATGTTCGGCGCGGGCCTGGTGCTCTACGTTTACCTGAAGCCCGACATACACCTCGACCACATTCTGTTCGGCGACATGCTCGGCGTGAGCTCGGCGGACATCATCCAGACGGGTATTATCGCGCTGCTGACCGCGGGCATCGTCGCCGTAAAGTGGAAGGATTTTCTGCTGCACGCCTTTGACCCGACGCAGGCGCAGGCGTCCGGGCTGAACGTCAAGCTGCTGCACTACGGCCTGCTGTGCATGGTGTCGCTGACCATCGTGGCGGCGCTAAAAGCGGTGGGGATTATTCTGGCTATCTCGCTGCTTATCGCCCCCGGCGCGATTGCCTCGCTGCTCACCCGCACCTTTCTGTCGATGATGCTGGTCGCGCTGGCGCTGGCGGTTAGCGTTTCGTTTATCGGCGTTTATCTTTCGTTCTTTATCGACAGCGCCCCGGCACCGACCATCGTCGTGCTTTCCGCCATCGTATTTATCGCGGCGTTTGTCTTTTCAACGAGAAAACAGGCAAGGCTTGAGGCCGGGCAAAGCGCCGCGCGATAACTTTTTCGTGGGCGATATTTACAAGCCATTAATAACTGTTGAGAATGAATATTATTTGAACATAAACATGCTCAATGTCCGAAGACGCGCTCAGGCAGCAGATCCTCAACCTCAAAAAGCACAATGCCCGGCTAAAGAGAATCGCCCACGACGCCCGCAACAAGCTCAGCGCGGCGCTCGACGGCACCGGCCTGTGCCTGTGGCAGCTCGATGTGCCCAGCGGCAAGCTGGTCATCTTCAACCGCCGCTGGGGTTCCATGCTGGGCTATCAGCCCAAAGAACTTAGCGCTCACTTCGACGTGTGGCGGGAACACCTGCACCCGGACGACAAAGAGATGGTCTTATCGTCGTTCTATAACCATCTGGAAGGCAAAGCGCCGTTTTACGAAGCTCTGCACCGCATGCAGGCCAAAAACGGCACCGTCACCTGGGTGTTAGATCGCGGCAGGGTCACCGAATGGGACGACGACGGTACGCCGCTGAAGGTCACCGGCACCCACATCGACATGACCAAAGAAAAGCAGTACGAGCAGCAGCTTGCCAAACTCGCCAACCACGACCCGCTCACCGGCCTTGCCAACCGCCACGCGCTGCACGCGCAGTTCGATCTGCTAAAAAAGCTCGGCGCGCTGTCCGTGGCTTTTATCGACCTGGACGACTTCAAGAACGTTAACGATACCTTCGGCCACCGCAGCGGCGACGAGGTGCTGCTCCAGCTCAGCCAGCGCCTGCAGGAGGCCTGCCCGCCGGAGGTCACCATCGGGCGCATCGGCGGCGACGAGTTCATTCTGCTGATGCCGTGGACGATGGGCCACCCGGAAATCGGCAGCATCACCAAACGCTGTCTCGACGCGGCCATCACCCCTTTCGAACTGGGCAACGGTGCGGCCACGGTTGGCGCCTCAATTGGCGTCAACGAATCCTGGATGAGCGATAACTTTGGCGACGCGGTGATCCGCGCCGATGAATCAATGTACCTGGTGAAACACACCGGCAAGAACGGGATAGCGCTGGGGACGGAGATTCTGATTCAGACTTAGCTTTCGAACACGTAGGGCGGATAAGCGCCAGCGCCCTCCGCCGCAATCTTTAAGATCAACGACTAACGCCGCACCACGTTCACCCGCCAAATCCCAAAACAGACCAGCACCAGCGCAACCGCATAGCGCCACTCCATAATGCTCTCCTGGAGGAAAATCGCCGACAGCACCGCGCCGGAAACGGGGATCAGGAAGTTAAACGGCGCGATCATCCCCACGCGGTTGTACTTCAGCAGCAGGCTCCACAGCGCAAACGCCACGGAGGACAGCAGCGCCAGGTAGCCCAGAATCGCCGCCGACTCCCAGCCGTGAAACGCAAGCCTGCCGCCTGCCAGAAAGCCGCCGACGGTCAGCACCACGCCGCCGATGGCAAGCTGCCAGCCGGTCATAATCGTCGGGTCGATGGTCTGCGAAATACGCTTGCCGTACAGGGAGGCCGCCGACAGGATAAACGCCGCCAGCACCACGAAGCCGTCGCCCATCCAGCTAAAGCTAAAGTCCATCAGCTGGCTGTTGAAGTTAACCACCATGACGCCCGCAAACCCCAGCACGCAGCCGACGATTTTATTCATACTCAGGCGATCGTTCTGGTAGATGAAGTGCGCCAGCAGCACGCTGAAAAACGTCCCCGTCGCGTTCATGATCGAGCCCTTCACGCCGGTGGTGTAGGCAAGCCCGATATAAAAGAAGATGTACTGAATGGCCGTCTGCGTCACGCCCAGCGCGGCAAGCTGCGAAAACTGCCCGCGAGACAGACGCCCAACCGGCTTGCCCTGCAGGGCCGCAAAGGCCAGCAGCAGGAGACCCGCGATCACAAAGCGGTAGCCTGCAAAGACGATCTTACCGGGAAGATCGTCGGTGGCGATCGCAAAGATCTCATAGCCGTTTTTGATCGCCGGATACGCGCTGCCCCACAGCAGGCAGCAGAATGCGGCACACATCCATGCGAATTTCTTACGGGTAAACAGCGACACGTTGCTTTCCACGCCTAATCCTTTATAAAAATAAACTGTTGTTTCAGATTTGCTTATTATCCGTCATTGGCGAAATAAAGCATCCCCCTTTTGCCGGACACATGGGGCGAATATATGGTACAAAGTACCAGCCCTTAATCTTCACTTTCAGGATGCGCCATGGCCTTCTCCATCGACATTATCTCCTGCATTACCGACCGCTTTGTGGAGCTGACCGCCACGGAAAAGCGCATCGCGCAGTTTATTCTGGATGACGTGCAGTCCGCCGCCACCCTGCCGATTGCCGAAATGGCGCGCCTAACCGAAACAAGCCAGGCGTCAATCACCCGGTTTGCCCGCGCGATAGGCTGCAAAGACGTGCGTGAGCTGAAGGTGAAGCTCGCCCAGTCGCTCGCCGTCGGGCAGCGCTTTATTCTCGACGTGCCGGATCTCGAGGGCGTACAGGGGATCTACGAAACTATCATTAACGTGCTGGACATCAACCGCCGGGCGCTGAACCCGGAGTCGTTAAAAAAAGCCGTCGAATGGCTGAGCGACGCGCGGCAGATACTGGCGATCGGCATGGGCGGCGGCTCGACGATTTGCGCCCAGGAAGTGCAGTTCCGCCTGTTCCGCCTCGGCCTGCCGGTAGTCAGCCAGAGCGACGGCCTGCTGGTGCGCATGATGTGCTCCGCCGTCACGCCAAACGACGTGGTGCTGGCGCTGTCGCTCGGCGGTTACACCCCGGAAATCATTGAAAGCGCGGCGATGGCCCGCCAGTACGGCGCGAAAGTCATCGCCATCACGCCGGAGGAATCCCCGCTTGCGGCAAACGCCGACGTCGTGCTGCCGCTGATCGTGCGCGAAAACGACTACATCTTTAAACCAAGCACCTCGCGCTACGCGATGCTGGCAATGGTGGACGTGCTGGCTACGGAGCTGGCGATGGCGAACAAAAGCCAGGCCAAAGACAGGCTGCGACGCATTAAGCTGGCGCTCGACAGCCACCGCGGCGGCGTGGACCGGCAGCCGTTGGGGGATTAAAGGCAAGCGGGGTTCTTTCGGTGGATGGCGCTGCGCTTATCCACCCTACACGTTCCGATTTGTAGGTCGGATAAGCGCCAACGCCATCCGACAAAACCCCGCAATTTTCGTAGGTCGGACAAGCGCCAGCGCCATCCGACAAAACCCTGCATTTTTCGTAGGTCGGATAAGCGCCAGCGCCATCCGACGAAACACCGCATTTTTCGTAGGTCAGATAAGCGCCAGCGCCATCCGACGAAACACCGCATTTTTCGTAGGTCGGATAAGCGCAGCGCCATCCGACAAAACCCCGCATTTTTCGTAGGTCGGATAAGCGCCAGCGCCATCCGACAAAACCCCGCATTTTTCGTAGGTCGGATAAGCGCCAGCGCCATCCGACAAAACCCCATAATTTTCGTAGGTCGGATAAGCGCCAGCGCCATCCGACATTCGTTACCCGACATGCTCCTACTTAAAGGCCGCCATAAACCGCCGAGCCTGAACCCGCGTGGTTTCAACATCCTGCCCGGCGCGGTACAAATCGCCGCCTAACCCGGCTCCCGCACATCCCGCCCGCAAATACTCACCCAGGTTTTCTGGCGTCACGCCGCCGACCGCCAGCACGGGAACGTCCGGCGGCAGCACGGCCTTCAGCGCGGAAATATACGCCGGGCCAAAGGCCGACGACGGGAAAATCTTCAGCCACTGCGCTCCGGCTTCCAATGCGGTAAACGCTTCGCTTGCCGTGGCGCAACCGGCGCAGACCAGCATCCCGGCCTCCACCGCCCGGCGAATCACCGCAGGGTTGGTATTCGGCGTCACCACCAGCCTCGCCCCGGCCTCATGCAAAAAATCCACCTGCTCGACTTTTAGCACCGTTCCCGCGCCGATTAGCGCTTTTTCGCCGTAAAGTCTCACCATTTCGGGGATGCTTTGCTGCCAGTCCGGCGAGTTGAGCGGGATTTCGATATAGCGAAAGCCCTCTTCTATTAATGCGCCAACGTGGCCGCTGGCCTCAAAGGGACGGATGCCGCGTAAAATCGCGACTAAGGGTTTAGCGTCTTGCATCGAGAATGCTCCTTATGCCCTGCTGGAAAGCGGTATCACCCGCGATTTCACGGGCCGCAATGCCCGCCGTTGCCAACGCCTGCCGATAGCGGGCGCACAGCGATTCGCTGCCCACCAGCGTCACGGATTCGCCGACCTGCCTGTTGGCCGCCACCTCCGCGCCAATCAGCAGCCCCGAAAGCCAGTCGCTGACGGACTCCTGCGCCAGCTCGCCCAGCACCCGCAGCGCGCGGGCTTCAAAAAGCCGGGTGACGAGCGACGGGGATTCCAGCCCGCTTTGCAGGCCAGCCTGAAACGCCGCCGGGTCGTCGCGCTGCTCCGGCAGCCCTTTGCCGACCAGCGAATGGTTCATCAGCAGGTGGTGTAGCTCCCCGGTCATCGCCGTGGTAAAGCCGCTCACCGCGCCGTTCGCCGCCTGAACCCACTTGCTGTGCGTGCCCGGCAGAACGTAACGTGCCGCCGGGGCGAGCTGCATCGCGCCCAGCAGCTGCGTTTCTTCGCCGCGCATCACGTTCCGTGGCGTGTTCAGCCCCGGCACGATCCACACCTGCGGCGCGACTTCAAAAAGCCGTGCGCTCAGCTCGTGCAGCGACACCGGACAGGGCAGATACGGCACCGGCTGCCAGCCCGCGTCGCTGCCGATCATCCCGGCCATCACCACCGGCAGCGCTTCACGCCTGCGCCACGGATCGACGTACTTATCAAACACCTCGCGGGCGGTTTGCCCGACCAGGCGGCTCACCCCGTAGGGCAGCTGCAGGCTGTCAACGCACTCCCCGTCGCGGTACAGCCAGGCGCGCAGGTGCGTTGAGCCCCAGTCGATGGCGATGTAGCTGCCGCTCATCGTGCGTTCCCCGTGGCGCGTTTGCCCAGCGGTACCGGTACGGCTTCCGGCTGGCTTTCACGTTCGCGGGTAATCATCTCCAGCGCTTCCTCGCGGCTCATCTTGCTCGCCGGGGTGACCAGCGTGACGACCACCGCAAAGCCCAGGCTCGCCAGCACCGACGGCACCACCGGGTTGCCCCAGAAGCTCATCCAGCTATCGTTCGCCAGCACCACAATCGACGCCCCCGCGCCGCCAATCAGCGCCGCCAGCGCACCCTGCCAGTTAAAGCGCGTCCAGAAGCGGCCCAGCATCGAACAGATAAACATGCCGGACATGATCATCGAGATCATTTTGGTGATGTAGCTGATGATGTCGTTGGAGGTCAGCGCGAACAGCAGCGCCAGGCCAATCACCAGCACGAGGAAAATGCGCGACATGCGAATCGCCTTTTCCGGCGCGGGCATATGCCCGGTAATCAGCGTGTACAGGTCGCGCAGCATGATGGAAACGGCGGCAATCGCATCCGAGCTGCCCGACGACATGTTCGCGGACATCCCGGCAATCAGCACCGCCATCGCCAGCACGGGCGGCAGAACCTGGGTGGCAAACAGGAAGGCGAAGCCGCTGTTTTCGAGCGCCGGGTTCATGGTGTAGGCCGCCATGCCGATAATCGCCGGCAGGAAGGAGAAGCCGAGGTACAGCAGGCCGGTAATCACGAAGGATTTACGCACCGTGCCGACCGTTTTCGCAGAATAGATACGCTGGCGGTAAGAAGGAGTGGCCAGCACGCCGACGCCAATCACTATCGCCAGCGAGAACGCGGGCAGGATGCCAAGCTTATCCACCGCAAACAGGCTCTGCGCCGCCGGGTCAACGGCCTGCTGGATGTGGCTCCAGCCGCCGACGTGGTGCACGGCAAGCCCGGCCATCAGGATAAAACCGATAAATAGAATCAGCGACTGAACGGTATCGATCCACACCACCGCGGAATAGCCGCCGATGCCAACGTAAACCACAAACGCCGCGGCAATAATAATTTTTGCGGTATTAATATTAATGCCGCTGGCCCACGCCAGATATAAACCACCGCCAAGAATATGCGCACCCAGCCAGCCGATAGAGGCGATAAATATTAATATTGCCACCACGTTCTTAATAATTTTGCTGCCGCCGGTGTAATAAGAGATCTCTTCGCTCATGGTCATAAAGCGCATTTTACGCACCGGCGCAAACAGCCAGGCCACCAGCAGAATACCCACCGCGCCGCCCAGGCCATATAACATGCCCGCCCAGCCGTTGGTATAGCCAAAGCCTACCGCGCCAACGCTCGAGCCGGTGCCAACCATGGTGCCGACGGTTGAACCCAGCGTTAAAATCATCGGCAATGAGCGACCACCCAATAAAAAGTCATCGCCATTTTTTTGATTGCGCGAAACATACCAGCCAAGCGTAATCATGGCGCAGGCATAAATCGCAAACCAGATAAGAAAAGAATAATTATTCATGGCTCACTTCCAGATTAATTAAGTTGCGTTGGCTTTCTGAAAAAAGGGTACAGAAAACCCGTTGGCACGTTCTTGGCGTACCGGAATTATGTTGGAATAGTTTTTGTAGGGTGGATAAGCGTATGCGCCATCCACCATTATTGCGGCGGGTGGCGCATACGCTTACCCGCCCTACTTCAGATTATTTTGCGCGCTCGGCGTTATAACAGGTTAAATCCACTTCCACTTTGCAATCCACCACCAGGTCAGCGACGCAGCAGACGCGGGCGGGCGGATGGTCGGAGAAGAATTCGCTGAACACCTTGTTGAACGACTGGAAATAGCGCGCATCGGTCAAATACACCTTTACGTGCACCACGTCCGCAAGCGTGTAGCCCGCGCTTTCCATGATATCGACGCAGTTCTGAATCGCGAGGCGCGACTGCTCGATAATGCCGCCTTCCACCACCTCGCCGTCTTTCATCGGCGTTTGCCCGGACACGTAAAGCCAGCCGCCCGCTTCCACCGCTTTGGCAAACGGCAGGTGCTGCCCGCCGGTCCCGGTGCTGCCACCTACTCCGTAACGTTTAATGCTCATTGTTGCTCCTTATTGAGGTGACTGGCGCGTAGCTCATCCACCCCAGGGTTCGAATGTGTAGGTCGGATAAGCAACGCGCCATCCGACAAAAACCTATCGGCGCAGGAATCGCCCGGCGCGCCCGATAACCTGTTTATCACGGCCGTAGCTCATCACGCCATTGACCATTACCGCTTCGATGCCCGCCGCGGGCTGCTGCGGGTCGCTGAAGCTCGCCACGTCGCGCACCGTTTCCGGGTCGAAAAGCACTAAATCCGCATAGTAGCCGCATTTAACCAGGCCCCGCTCCGGTAGCTGGAAGCGCGCCGCCGACATTCCCGTCATTTTGTGAACCGCAACGGTGAGCGGGAACAGCTTCTCGTCGCGGCTGTAATGCCCCAGCACGCGGGGGAACGCGCCCCACAGGCGCGGATGCGGCATCGGGTCGTTCGGCAGGCCGTCGGAACCGACCATCGTCACCGGGTAGCTCAACACGCGCCGCACGTCCTGCTCGTCCATGTTGTAGTAAATCGCCCCGGCGGGCATCAGTAATTTTCCGGCATCTGGAAGCGACATCGACCAGCTCTCCGCGATCTGCGCAAGCGACCGCCCGGCGACCTCCGGATGCGGCTCCGACCAGGTAATAATGATGTCGAATTCGTCGGTGATCTGCTTCATGTCCAGCGTGGACGAGCTTGCCGAGTACGGGTAGCAGTCGCAGGAAACGTCCTGCTGCTCGCGCACCTTGTCGAACAGCTTCAGCGTTTCTACCGTGCGGCCCCAGTTCTTCGCCCCGGCGCATTTATGGTGCGAGACAACCACCGGAATGTTGCCGTGGCGGCCGATGCGAAACGCCTCGTCGAGCGCCTCCAGAATCGGCTCAAACTCGGAGCGCAGATGGGTGGTGTAAATGCCCTTCTCTGCGGCTAATTCTTCCGCCAGCGCCATCACCTCTTCGGTGGATGAGTGGAAAGCGGTGCCGTACGCAAGGCCAGTGCTGAGGCCCAGCGCGCCCTGCTGCAAAGCGAGCTTAAGCTGGCCGCGCATCCCGGCAATTTCTTCGTCCGTCGCGGTGCGGAACAGGTCGTCCATATGGTTGTTGCGCAGCGCGGTGTGGCCGATAAGCGTGCCGACGTTAATCGCCGGGCGGGCCTGCTCAACCGCCGCGGCGTAGGCGGCAACCGTCGGATAAACAAAGTGTTCCACGTCGCCGAGTAAATTCATCGGGTCCGGGACGCTGCCCTTCATGGTGGCCGTCGCCGCGCTGATGCCGCAGTTGCCGACGATGACCGTCGTGATCCCCTGGCTGATTTTCGGCAGGTACTCCGGCATGCGAATAACGTTGATGTCGTCGTGGGTGTGGACATCGATAAAACCGGGTGCCAGCACGCGGCCCGCGCCGTCGATTTCATGCTGCGCCCCGCCGCTAATCGCCGGGGCAATTTCCACAATGCGATCGCCCTGAATCGCGACGTCGGCGCGGTATTCCGGGCCGCCGCTGCCGTCAATCACCGTGACATTCCTGAACAGATAGTCGAACTTCATGTGTTCCATACCCCCGTTGTGTTCTGGGCTAAAGTTAACCATTTACAAGCGATAAAAACAGTGGAAGACTACGCAAAATGCATACGAATTTCTGATACTTTTATTCATCAATTCGATAACAATGAATATATATCGTTTATTTTCATTGAATTACAAAAGATACCCACTCTGAAAGAATAGATAATCGCAAAGGAATTATGTTATGAAATACCAAGAAAGTAACCTCGTTCCGCATAAATCTGCCCCTCTTTTCACCCCGGCGAATATCCTCAATGAAGACGTTTGTCTGCCCGCCGCGGTCATCAAAAAGGCCGCGCTGGAAAACAACATTCAGTGGATGCAGCGCTACGCCGATACGCGCGGCGTATCCCTCGCCCCGCACGGCAAAACCACCATGACACCGTGGATCTTTCAGCAGCAGCAAAAGGCCGGCGCCTGGGCGGTGGGCGTCGGCAGCGCGTGGCAGGCGAGCATCGCGATGGCAAGCGGCGTGAAGCGCGTACTGATGGTTAACCAGCTGGTCGGCAAAGCGAACATGCAGCTGGTTTCCCGTCTCAAAAACGAATATCAAGGCGTCGACTACCTGTGCTGCGTGGACAGCGTCGCCAACGCAAAAACGCTTTCCGCCTTCTTTAGCACGCAGGGCCAGACGCTCGATATTCTGATTGAGCTGGGCGTGCCGGGCGGGCGCTGCGGCTGTCGCACCGCCGAACAGGCGCTGGCGCTGGCCGAAGAAATTTCCGGTCTACCGGGCCTGCGCCTGCGCGGGCTGGAGCTGTACGAAGGCGTGCTGCACGGTGAAAACCCGCAGCCAAAGGTGGAAGCGCTGCTGCGCGATGCCGCAGAACTTGCCTGCCGGCTTGAACATTATGTCGAAGGGGAGTTTATTCTCACCGGCGCGGGTTCCGTCTGGTACGACGTGGTATGCAACGTCTGGCTGGAGGCGAACAAACCGGCCGACTGCCGCGTGGTCATTCGCCCCGGCTGCTACATCACCCACGACGCGGGTATCTATCAGGAAGCGCAGGACGAGCTGATGGCCCGTGACAAGGTAGCCTGTGATCTAGGCGGCGATCTGGTTTCCGCGCTGGAGCTGGTAGCGATGGTGCAGTCGGTGCCGGAAAGCGACCGCGCGATTGTGAACTTCGGCAAGCGCGACAGCGCCTTCGACGCGGGCCTACCGCAGCCGGTGGCGCATTACCGCCAGGGCAAAGCGCTGGCGAACCCGGCGCAGGCCATCACAACCACCGGCATTATGGACCAGCACGCGATGCTGAAGCTGGAACAGGGAACGGACGTGCAGGTGGGCGACATTCTGGTGTTCAGCACCTCCCACCCGTGCCTGACCTTTGACAAGTGGAAGGCGCTGCACCTGGTGGACGAGAACTACAACGTGCTCGAAACCTTAGAGACGGCTTTTTAAGCTAAAAACGGTGGATGGCGCTGGCGCTTATCCACCCTACGACTCTGGATGCGGTGGCCGTTGGTTAACCGGTGGATGGCGCTGGCGCTTATCCACCCTACGTTCGCGGACAAACGTAGGTCGGGTAAGGCGTAGCCGCCACCCGACACTATCCCGCCCAACACCCTACACCCGACACCTGCCCGACAACCCTCACACCCCTGCCAACACCTTCGCCTGCTCCTCTTCGCGCTGCTGCTGCTCGGTCTCCAGCATCTTCTTCTCATAGACCTTGAAGAACGGGTAATAGATCGCAAGCGAGATAAAGAAGCAGACGAACACCAGCCCGCAGGCTATCAGGTTCCAGTTGGTGGTGATCAGCGCCCCCAGCGGAGCCGGGATGGTAAACGGCGGCTTCACCATCATGCGCGGGATCAGCCCGCTGATGGTAAACAGGTACACCACCACGGTATTCACCATCGGCGCGAGGATAAACGGCACCGCCAGAATCGGGTTCATGACGATCGGCGCGCCGAAAATCATCGGCTCGTTGATGTTAAACAGCCCCGGAATAAACGACAGTTTCCCCAGCGATTTCAGATAGGCGGCCTTCGAGCGGATAAACAGCACCACGAGCGCCAGCGTCGAGCCGGTGCCGCCCATCTGCGCGTACCACTGGAAGAACTGCTCGGTGAAGATATTCGGCAGCTCGTAGGCGCTGGTGCCCGCCTGGAACAGCTCCATATTCTGCACGATCGCCTGATCCCACAGCGGGCGGATCAGCGGCCCCATCACCGCGTGGCCGTGGATCCCAAACACCCAAAACAGATCGATAAAGAACTGCGTGACGATGCCGCCAAACAGGTTGGTGCCGGTCATAAAGCCTTTCAGCGGCATAATAATAAAGCTGATGATGGCGTTGATATCGACGTTCAGGAAGTGGCGCGGGATCCAGAAGATCAGCACCACCGCAAGCGTCGGGAACAGCGCTGAAAACGAACTCGCTACCACCGGCGGCACGCCCTCTGGCATCCTGATTTCGATATTTCGTACTTTAATAAAGCGGTAAATCTCAATGGCAATCAGCGAGGAGATAATCGCCCCAAATAACCCCTGTGAGCTGAGCGAGGTAATGGGAATATAGCGCCCGGAAACCGCCTCCCCGGCTACGGTCATTCCCTCTTTAATATTGACCGGCACAATCATCAGCAGCGTCGCTAACATCGCCAGCAGCCCGCTGGTGATATCGTTCAGCTTGTAGCTTTTCCCCAAAAATGACCCGATGGTAAACGCGGCGTAAAGCGACATTAGGCCAACGGTAAACCGAAAGGGAACGTCCAGCATATCGCGGTACGGCGCGATAAAGTCCATATACCCTTTAATCGGAATATTGAGCAAAATAACGAAAAACGATCCGACGATGGTCAGCGGTAAAATAGAAATAAGCCCGTTGCGAATCGCCTGCATATGCCGCTGGTTGCCAATGGCATTCGCCACCGGCAGCATCTTTTCGGCCAGTCTTTCAAAGTAAGACATGCTATGCCTCCTCGAAGCCGTTATTTTCAATCACCTTGCGGAACCACAGGCCGGATTTTTTCAGCGCGCGCTGCTGGGTTGCTAAATCCAGGCGATAGAAGCCGTAGCGGTTTTTATAGGCGTTCTGCCACGACCAGCAGTCGATAAACGTCCACATGTGGTAGCCCTGACAGTTGCTGCCGTCGGCCATCGCCTGGTGCAAATAGCCAAGGTGTTCTTTCAGAAACTCGATACGGTAATCGTCCTGCACCTGGCCGTTTTCCATAAACTGCTCTTCGTCGGAAATACCGATGCCGTTTTCCGAAACAAACCAGGGTAAATTGCCGTAGCGCTCTTTCACCACCATCGCAATGTCATAAAGCGCGGCAGGATAAATCTCAATGCCCCGCGAGGTATTCATCCTGCGTCCCGGCATAATGTATTCCTCGAAGAAGCGTTCCGGCACAAAACCGTGCGGCTCGTCCAGAATGCTTTCACGTGCCTTAACGCGGCGCGGGCGATAGTAATTTATTCCCAGCAAATCGATGCGCGTATTCGCGATAAGCTCGCAGTCGCCGGGCAGGCTTTTTGGCAGCTGGTCGTGTTCTTTCAGAATGGCGATCAGTTCATCCGGATACCGCCCCAATAAAATAGGCTCGTTTATGCTGCGGGTATAAAAGAGATCGGCCATGGCCGCAGCCTGTAAATCTTCGGGCGTATCGCTGCGCGGATAGACCGGAATAACATCCATAATGATGCCGATCTGCCCCTCAATATTCAGCTCGCGCCAGGCGGCAACGGCTTTACAGTGTGCCAGCACGATGTGGTGTAATACCTGCGCAGCACGGCGGAAATTCGTCACGTAGGGATAGTGGCGAGGGTGTAAATAACCCGCTTCGGCAGGAATGAGCGGCTCGTTAAAGGTGAACCAATAGCGCACGCGGTCGCCAAATAATTCGTAGCAAATGCGCGCATAGCGGGCAAAGGCGTCAACTACGTCGCGGTTTTCAAAACCGCCCTTTTCCTGCAACGCCATCGGCATATCGAAATGATACAGGTTGATAAAAGGCTCGATACCCTGCGCGTGGAGCTCGTCAATCACCGCGTTATAAAACTCTACCGCCTGCGGGTTAATTCCCCCGTCGCCGTCTGGAATTAAGCGCGACCAGGAAATGGAGGTACGAAACGAATTCAGGCCAATATCTTTGGCGCGCTGAATGTCTTCCCGATAATGTCGGTAAAACGTCGAGGTATCGTCCGACGTCACGCCCTGATGAAAACGCTCATTAAACTGGTGTGAGGCATAGTCCCAGATATTTTCACCTTTGCCATCCCCCGGTTCATGCCCTTCAGACTGCGTTGCGCTGGTGGCCGTACCCCACCAAAAATTATCAGGAAAACGGTATTTCATGGCTCGCCCTTATTGTGATTGTTGTAATAAAGACAGGGCATGATCCAGCACCTTATCGCCCTGCATCGAGCCGTACTGCATCATATCGATAGCCGCCACCGGCACCCCGTGCGGCTCAGCGGATTTGGTTAAGCTCTGAAGCTGAAATTTCACCTGCGGGCCGAGCAAAATAACATCCGCCTCGGTAATAATTTGCTCAAAATCAGACACCGGCACCGCGGCGATCTCCACTTCAATATTGCGACTGGCGGCGGACTTTTTCATTCTTTCCACTAACATGCTGGTAGACATACCGGCAGCACAGCATAAAAAGATTTTCTTCATCACAACTCCCTGGCGTATTAAAAGTAGTTACCCGCAAGGCGCGGCAAATATATTCTGGGTAGTGACGGAAAAAGCGGCAAGTGAGGGGCAACACAGAATTGGTTTTAATGCGTGGTACTTTTCAAGGCATTAATGATACATGCGACTTTTAACGATAATAAACAGCAGCATAGCCCTGTTACTCGCGGTAGAAATAAGGGCATTCCTTCGCCCATTTATCGCGGTATTTATAAATTACCGACCCCGCCGTCAATAAGTAATTCGCTGCCGACCATAAAAACGGATTCGTCGGAAGCGAGATAAACGGCGGCCTTTGCCAGCTCCAGGGCGGTTCCCAGGCGGCCAATCGGCACCAGGGCGCGGATTTCGTCGCGCAGCGCCTCCTCTGAAGCCCCGTTGCCCAGCTTGCCAAGCGCTGGCGTTTCCGTAGGCCCAGGGCTAAGCCCGTTTACGCGTATACCTTTCGGGTGAAGCTCGCCGGAAAGCGTTCTCGCAAGCGAGAGAATCGCGGCCTTGCTCGCGGCATAAACGCTGCTTTGCGGCAGCCCGATGCGAGCGCTCACCGACCCGCAAACAATCACCGAAGAGGGGTTGGCAAGCAGCGGGAGCAGCGCCTGAATCAGAAAGAACGGCCCCTTAAGATTGGTGTTCATCACCCTGTCGTAGCTGCTTTCATCCCACTCTTCGACAGGATGATGGGTGACGTCCCCGGCGTTGATGTAAAGCACGTCGAGGCGCGGCCACAGCTGCGCAAGTTGCCCGGCAAGCTCCCGCTGCTGGCCGATATCGCCCGCTTCGCTGTGAATAATATGCACATCCCCCAGCGCTTCTTTTGCCTGCTGCAACCCTTGCTGGCTGCGCCCGGTAATCGCGACGGTCGCCCCTTCGGCGATAAACTGCCGCGCCGTTTCAAGCCCGATACCGCTGGTGCCGCCGGTAATTAACGCGAACTTGCCTTCTAATCTGCCCATTTTGCTCACCTCTTTTTTGACTGGTCAGGGCATTATTTGCGCTATAGTATCCTTTGGATAGTAGGCACCATTTGGATACTAAAGAACCGAATGGGATGCATTGACGCCCCATAAGGAAAACCATGAACAAAAATATTTCAGCGCTGCCGGAAGCGGGACTGAGCTGCCCGATGGTGAGCTTTGTAAACCTGATATCCGGCAAATGGGCGATCCCCATCCTCTACCGGCTGATTGTGATTGATGAACCCGTCCGCTTCAGCGACCTACAGCGCGCGGTGCACCCCATCACGCAAAAAGAGCTGACGCGCCAGCTCAGGCAGTTTGAATCGCGAGGCCTGGTGACAAGGCAGGTATTCGCCGAGGTGCCGCCGAGGGTGGAATACCAGATTACGGAATTAGGAAAATCGCTGCGGCCAACGCTTGATTCACTGGCGGAGTGGATGCGGGTGAATGCGCCGAATTTCATCACATCAATGGATTAAGATGAAATTCGGCAAAAGATAATTAAGTTAAAACGATGATGCAGGTATTTAAAACTGTTTTATAAGCCAGCTTTTGCATAATTCGGAGAGCGAGGGCCGTAAAGCATACTGCCATTCGGACCCGCAGCCAGCAGCCGCACGCTGGTGACAGCCGCAACGTCATGGGCTTTATCCAGCGCGGTGTTCGCAATCTGGTTAATCGCAGCCGTAATGAGAATGCCTAAAATTCCGCCGCCAGAGTTGGACTGCTGTTCGGTTGATGACGCGGTTGCGCTACCCGTCCATAATTCTTTGCCACTGCGAGCATCAACAAGGCGTGCAGAAGCCGAAACGCGAGTATCGCTATCAATAACCTGGTATGAGGTGCCATAGTCGGTAATATTCAAATACATGACCGCATCGGCGCCGAATATTTGCTGAAGCTTTTTCAGGCTGACAGAATTGATGTCTCCTGCATTTGTTAAGCCATTTTGCTTGAATGTCTCTTCAACAACGGCAACCGGGAAAACATAATAACCCGCTTCGGCCAACGGGAATGTCACCTCAGAAATAAAGCTGTGGCTTGCGCTAACATCAGGCGAACTGTTTTGCGGCAGTAAAACAAGGATACTCCGCGGCTTGCTTTCTTTGAATGCCGAATAATCGTATACAGCATTTTTTTTGGCGCAACCGCTCATGAGCAGCGCCATGGCGAGAGTCATAATAGTAATGAGTGATTTCATTTAAGACTTCCTTTGTCTTTTTTAGTCAGAAAATCAATATATACCGTAGATTCCGGGAAGAGCTTTTTCTCGGTGTTAAATTCTGCCATGGCCGAATCCATCTGCCCCGTATTGCTGTACAGCAAGCCTAACTGTGCGTGGACTCCAGGCGGTACGGGCTGCGACGTGGCTCGTGATTTTTCAACCAGCTTTTGCAGCGAAGCTATTTGCTCTGCGGGGCTGGTGTCGTTTTTATAGTATTGGTACAGCGTATCCTGGTAGCCGTCCCACTGATAAATAGGTTTCGGTGCAGTCTTACAACCGACAAGCAGGACGGATAAAACGCCCAGAAAAATAATGTGCTTCCCTTTCATAACATCTTCCCTTTATTAATTTGCAGCCGGATTCCATGCATGGCTATCAATACCGTTAACCAGATTATTCACGGCTTCACGAATTGCCAGATCTAATACTTTTCCGTTAAGCGTGGAGTCATAGCTCGCCGTTCCGCCAAAACCAATAATCTCGCGATTAGATAACGCATATTCCCCAGCGCCTTGAGCTGAGAAAATAACTTCTGACGTTTTAACATTCACCACGTTTAAAGCGACTTTCGCGTAAGCGACCTGCGTTTTCCCACGGCCCAGAATACCAAACAAAGCCCTGTCACCGGTTTCTTTACGACCAAATTCGGTCACATCGCCGGTGATAACATAGGTCGCACCTTTTAACTGCTGCTGATTACCGCTGATGCCCGCCTCGTTCTTTAACTCTTCCATGTTAGCGCGGTCCATGACATTGAAACGCCCGGTCTGCTGCAAATGCGTCATCAGTATCGTCTTAGACTGATTCCCCAAACGGTCAACGCCGTCTGAGAAAATGCCATTCATATAGCTGGAGCGGTTATCAAACTTTCCGATACTGACCGGGCTTTTCGGACCACTGTAATCGGTACGATAGGAAGCTACTTTTTCTACTTCCAATGAACGAGATGATTCTGAAGCGCAGCCGCTCATCAAGAACGAGCTTGCAACTGCCATCGCGACAACGATTTTACGCATGACGATATAATCCTTATGGCAAAGAGATCCTGTTTAATAATCATTGATTATGATTACCGGCAACTTTTATATAATTCACATGAATGCTTTATATATAAAACATTTCAAGTTATTTCTTATAACACGAGAAATATTAAAACTTAAGCTTTAATGGTTCAAGCTGACCTCCAATAAAATCTCACTTCCGTGATTAATGGAAGATAGCGTGCTGTGATATTAACTTTCGGAAATAAATATATTTAATGAATGATATTTGATTCATATATTGTTTTGGTGATTGATATTAGAGGTAACTGGTGTTGGCTGGTTTTATCGGGAAAAAGCAGGTGATTTTTTCCAATGGTGCAGTTAAAACCGCCATTACCTGCAAAGATGCCGCTCTGCTAAATAACGCTGTCGTACTCCGACCGCATTTTGTCCCTGCTGAAACTGACTCCGCCCGAGCCCGTCATCGTCCCGAACGTAAAGCTCCCGCCGCCGCTCACGCCGGACTGTTTGCTGTCGTAGCGGTCGCTGTCCTGCTGGTTACTGATGGTCAGGTCGCCGCCCATGCCTGCCACGACTTTATTACCGCTGAGCTGCGCCCCGGCAAGCGTCGTGTCATCTCCGCTGGTGAGGGTCACCTGCCGTCCGGCATCCAGCGTGGCTTCGTTATGCGTGGTGCCGCTGCCGCTCTCGTTGCCTTTCGCGCTGTTGCCGCTGGCGGAAATGCTGATGCCCATCCCGCCCGACCCGACGCCAACGCCCACACCCAGCGAGCCGCCGCTGCTGCTGTTATCGCCTTCAAGCAGCTGGCTGTTCTGGGAAGAAATCAGGTTGATATCGTCTGCGGCGTTCAGCACCACGTCCTGCCCGGCCTTGATCTGGCTGCCGATGGCGGTGATGTCGCCACCGGTTGCCGTGATGGCGACGTTATCCCCCGCCGTGAGCGTGCTGCCCGCCGCCTTGTTCTGCTCGCTGTGCGAGCGGGACTCAGACGACTGCGACCCGATGGAGGCGCTGATGCCGATGGTGTTGCTGTTCGCCGGGTCACCCCCGTTCGCAGCGTCAAGCTGGAGTGCCTGGCTCGCCTGATAGCCCGACATTGCCGCCTGGGTACCTTTCAGCGCCGCCAGCCTGTCATCGCTTTCACTACTGGCAGCCTGTGCCGCCGAGACCGCGCTGTTTACCGCCGCGCCCGCTGCACCCGCTCCCGCACTGCGGCCCTGCAGCTCTGCCACCACGCCGCCAAGAAGGGCGTGAGCAACGGCGTTGGCCGCCCTGTTATCCTCCCCCACCTGTTTCTTTATCTGCTGCGTCATATAAGGCGCCGTGCCGCCCGCTATCGCCGCAGCAATATCCCCGCACGCCAGCCCCTGCAGGACGCCCGTTGCGGCCTGAAGCCCGCACTGGATATCGCTTCCGGTGCCCCACTTCCTCTGAGTTTCCTTATAGCTGGCGGTTTCCTTCAGCGCAGTATTGTAATCAGCCCACTCCTGCTCTGACGCACCTTTTTCCGGCTCCTTTATGTTCTTCGCCGCCAGCTCCGCCTTGCCCGCGTTTATCGACCGGATTTGCCCTTCCGTCCGGGCAATATCCATCGCCTGGCTGCCCAGCTCGCCAATCGTCTGTACTGTCTCCAGCCGCTTTTGCTCTTTCTCCTTGTCGAAAATCGGGCTAAGGATTCCGGCTCATTGGCCGGGATTTTTTGTTTATTATTGGTGGCAATTAAATTTTTGCCTTGCTTCATTTAAGCTAGGGAAATTGGCTCCGCCGGAAAAATCTGGATCAGCCGATTGAACAGGATCATCTTCCCATCCGCAGACAGGACATATTTCATAACAACCAAGCTCATCTATAGTTCTATTTCCGCAACACGGGCAAGGGTAAGCTTCATTATTTGTCATTGTTTGTTCCAATATTCGAGGCCTTTCTGTGGTTTAAACATTGTACGAGGTACACCATTTATGTCTTTTGAAGCAAATACATTAGTTGCTGGATTGTAATAGAGTGTATCTCCATTAGGTCTGGTTTTAGTCAAAGTGCCCACTGGCGGAGTAGTAACAAAATTATGCGTTGCATCAACGTACTGCTTCGCATTCAGATACTCAGGAAATTCAGACTTATGCTTATTCCAGTGCCCGTATGCATTGGGTACAGGCTTATCTTTCTTCGTTTCAGTCCAAATTTGAGTATCTTTAGATTTTCCACCCTTTGCGCCGCCTTTGGGTAGTTCAACCTCTCCATCTGAGTCAAGTACCCCAATACTCTCCATCAATGGATTAATACTGATAGGTTTTACCGGACGTAGCCCAAGTTTTTTCTCCTCATCACGGCTCAGCGCATTATTCTCAACCGCATTCTTCCCGGCCTGCGCGCCCGCAATCGCGCCCGCGGTATCGCCACCGGCCAGCCCACCCGCCAGCCCTGCTGCCATCGTCGACAGCGCGGAGATATTCTGCTTCTGCTCCTCCGTCAGGTCTTCACGCTTCACGCCAGGATAGAGCTGCTGCGCGATGAGCTCCCCCGTTGCCGCGCCCGCAGCACCCGCTCCTGCGCTGCGGCCCTGCAGCTCTGCCACCACGCCGCCAAGAATGGCGTGAGCAACGGCATTGGCTGCCCTGTTCTCCTCCCCGACCTGTTTCTTTATCTGCTGCGCCAGATACGGCGCCGCGCCGCCCGCTATCGCCGCAGCAATATCTCCACCCGCCAGCCCCTGGAGGACGCCCGTTGCGGCCTGAAGCCCGCGCTGGATATCGCTCCCGGTGCCCCACTTCCTCTGAGTTTCCTTATAGCTGGCGGTTTCCTTCAGCGCAGTATTGTAATCAGCCCACTCCTGCTCTGACGCACCTTTTTCCGGCTCCTTTATGTTCTTCGCCGCCAGCTCCGCCTTGCCCGCGTTTATCGACCGGATCTGCCCTTCCGTGCGGGCAATATCCATCGCCTGGCTGCCCAGCTCGCCAATCGTCTGTGCTGTCTCCAGCCGCTTTTGCTCTTTCTCCTTGTCGAAAATCGGACTGATGCTGCCGTTCGCGTTCTCCACGTCGCGGCTCAGGCTGGCAATATCCTGCTGCTGGTTTTCCTTATCCCGGAGGGTGATACCGCCGTCAGATATCGCCGCCTTCGTCGTGCCTTCCGCATCACCGCTGCCGCCCAGGCCCGCCAGCATGTTGGTCGCCATATTTCCCATAAACTGGTCGGCAATATTTCCGCCGCTGCTGATGCTCGCACCGCTGTGGCTGACGTCGTATTCCGCCCTGTTATGGATGTCGTTCCAGCCCAGCGTCCCGGTATCAAGACCATTTTTCTCTGCGCCTGCCGTGGACGCTATCACCCCGCCATCCAGCTGCGTATGATTACCAACGGTGATGTCAAAACCGCCGTCGCCCGCAAAGATGCCGCTCTGTTCGATAACGCTGTCGTACTCCGACCGCATCCTGTCCCTGCTGAAACTGACTCCGCCCGAGCCCGTCATCGTCCCGAACGTGAAGCTTCCCCCGCCGCTCACCCCGGTCTGTTTGCTGTCGTAGCGGTCGCTGTCCTGCAGGCTGCTGATGGTCAGGTCGCCGCCCACGTCCGCCACGACTTTATTACCGCTGACCTGCGCCCCGGCAAGCGTCGTGTCATCTCCGCTGGTGAGGGTCACCTGCCGTCCGGCATCCAGCGTGGTTTCGTTATGCGTGGTGCCGTTGCCGCTCTCGTTGCCTTTCGTGCTGTTGCCGCTGGCGGAAATGCTGATGCCCATCCCGCCCGACCCGACGCCAACGCCCACACCCAGCGAGCCGCCGCTGCTGCTGTTATCGCCTTCAAGCAGCTGGCTGTTCTGGGAAGAAATCAGGTTGATATCGTCTGCGGCGTTCAGCACCACGTCCTGCCCGGCCTTGATCTGGCTGCCGATGGCGGTGATGTCGCCACCGGTTGCCGTGATGGCGACGTTATCGCCTGCCGTGAGCGTGCTGCCCGCTGCCGTGTTCTGCTCGCTGTGCGAGCGGGACTCAGACGACTGCGACCCGATGGAGGCGCTGATGCCGATGGTGTTGCTGTTCGCCGGGTCACCCCCGTTCGCAGCGTCAAGCTGGAGTGCCTGGCTCGCCTGATAGCCCGACATTGCCGCCTGGGTACCTTTCAGCGCCGCCAGCCTGTCATCGCTTTCACTACTGGCAGCCTGTGCCGCCGAGACCGCGCTGTTTACCGCCGCGCCCGCTGCACCGGACAGCGCCAGCGTCAGCCCGCTGGTTTTCTGCTCGAAGGACTCATCGTGCGTGCGCTGGTCACGCCCCGGCTCGATCGACACGCTGTCGCCACGGATGGACAGGTCTTTTCCGGCAACCACGTCCGCACCGCCAATGTGCACCTGCTTGCCCGCGTTAATGCTGACGTCACCGCCCGTTGAGCCTACAGTGCTGAAGCTCTGGCTCTGAGTCGTGCCGTCGTCATTCATCTCGTAGCGCGATTTGCTGGTGCCGATGGTGACGCCAATGGCACCGCCGCTGAACATGCCGCTCTTTTTCTTCTCCTTAAAGCGGTACGTTGAGTCAGTGTTGGTGGCGGCAAAAATGTCGATATTATTGCCCGCGTTCAGCGCCACATCGCCGTCGCCCACAACTGCTGAGCCTTCCACCAGAAGATTGTTTCCTGCAGCCAGCGCCACGTTATCCCCGCTCAGCAGTGTGCCCGCTTCCCGTATCGCGCTGTCTTCCTCAATCGTGTGCGTGGTGGTCTTCTTCATGAAGCCTTTTTTGGTCTTCGTCTCTTCCTTGAAGCGGTAGTCGCTTTCCGTCGCGGTGGACAGGCTGATGTCGTTTCCTGCGGCAATGCCGATGTCACCGCTGGCGGTGATCCGTGCTGCCTGGCTTAAGACGTCCCGACCGGCGACAATCGTCGTATCCCCGCCGCTGGCGATTTCCGTGCCCTGCTGGCGCACCGATTCGTTGATTTCGACCTTTCTCTTGGCGCGGTAGCTGTCGCCTTCGGTGGTTTCTTCTGCCAGCAGGTTGACGTCGCGTCCTGCCTGCATCGCCACGTTGCCTTCTGCCGCCATCCCCGCCGCCCGGCTGTTGATGTCATTGCCTGCGGCCAGCGTCATATCACCGCCGCTGCTCAGCGTGGTGCGCGCAACGTCGGTACTGTGCGATTCGCTCTTGCCCCGGCTCGCGCTTTCGCGCGTATCGGCCGCGTTCAGGTTCAGGTCATTGCCCGCGATCAGCGTGGTATTTTTACCGGCGTTGACCTGGCTTGCCTGAACCGTCAGGTCATTGCCTGCCTGCATGCCGATACTGCCGCCCGCTGAAATCGTGCTGCCGCTGTGGGTCACGGATTCATTGCTGAACGCTTCGCGGCCACGGAAGCCGGACTGGCTGTAGCTGTCGGTTATCTGGTTGGAAGCAATGGCGATATCACCCCACGCGTTCATCAGCAGGTTGCCCCCCGCTGATACGTTCGCGCCGGTGATGTTTATGTTTTCCCCGGCAGACAGGCTTAGGGAGTCCTGCGCGGAGATGCCCGCCACCGGCCCGCTCAGCGTATCGGTGAAACTGACCGCCTGACCCGCTCTCCCGGCGCCGCCCGCCGCCTGCCACAGTTCGGTCTGCGTGATGTTGTTGATATTGCCGAAGCTTTCCAACTGCACCGTTTTGCCGGAAATCTGCGAGCCGATGTTGTTGATATCTCCCAGCGCGCCCAGCTGCAGGCTGCCGCCCGCGTTGATAAGCCCGGCGTTCAGGTTGCTGATGCTGTTCTGACCGTCTAGCACCAGGTCGTTACGCGCGGTTATCGTGCTGCCGCCGTTGGTGATATTGCCGCCCGCAAGCTGAACGTTATTGCCGGAAATGACGCTCCCGCCGTTCACGGTCACGTCTTTCGGCGAGAGGTACACTTTAGGGATCATTACCGTCTGGCCGTTTACCGTGGCGGCCTCCCACCACAGGATGCTCTGGTCGAGCGCGGCAATCTGCGCGCCGGTCAGGGCGATACCGAACGTCAGGCCCAGCGGCTGTTGCGCATTGGCCGCGTTGTCCATCAGATACTGCATCTGCGCCAGATCGGATCCCAGGCCGTTGATGTAGCGGCTGCCGGTCTGGTTCAGCACGTAGTTGCTGACGTAACGCGTGTCGAACGCCGCATCGCCCAGGAAGCGGTAGTCGTATTCCGGGTGCAGGTTCAGTCTTTCGAGGAAATAGGATGAGCCGATAAAGCTGTTTTCATCGGTAAAGTTTGTGTTCGTTTCCCGGGGCGCTGCGCCGGGCGTGATGCCCATCAGGGCATAGAGATCGCCAAACAGGCTCTGGTCGAGCGCACCTAGCCCGTTGAGTTTTGGGTTGGTGGTGATGAGATACGGGCTGTTCGGATCGGTAGAGGTGATGAAATAGCCGTTCTGCCCGGCGGGGATCGGGTAGGCGCTGGTGTCCACGCCGTGGGCCTGCCGCCCTGCCCCGTCCTGAATGCTGGCTCCCTGAGCCGTGGTATCTCGTAAAGCCGTGCCTTCACCGGCTTGCAGATCCGCAGGGTTACCGGTTATTTGTTGCAGCGCTTCCTGGAGCCTATCGTTCCATTCCGGGGAGTTGACCGCTAGGCTATCCGCTCCGCTAAGGCTTTGTTTTTGCGTTATGTCACCAATGCTCTGTCTGCTAAGCGGACTGAGCGTTGGGGCGCTAATAGTAGGGCTGATTCCGCCAGTATTTGCCGTGGTAGAAGTGTTGCTTATATCGTTAGTGAAATTGGCGGAGATGTTGCCGCCTGCTTGAATTACGGAGCGGTATATTCCGCCGTCACTACTTTCTTTACGGACTTGTCCCGTAGTGACGAAATATATCGAATTCGAGCCACCCGTGCCGTTCTGAGAAGTTATGCTCGATTCTGTTGCGTACTTATCACTCCCATATAAATATGTCAGATAACGAGTTTCCGTACTTTCAAACCACGACTGGTTAATAAGTGTATTACCGCTGAGAAACGCATTATTCGTCGCCAGAATATGACTGGCATTATTTTCCAACACGTCTGAACTGAGCAGAACATCGCGACCTGAAGATATGCGTGCTGCTGGCGAGCCGTCACTATTCACAGTCACCTGTGAACGGGAAATAGCAAACTCTAGTCCAGGGCTATTCCTATACGGTGCAGGTCGAGACCAGTAAGCGCCAGCACAGGAGTTAGCACACCCGGTAGCAGCACGGTAATAACCATAATCATAATTAATGCTGTCCAGATAGCTGAGAGGAACATCGGCATCTATCGACGTAAGCCATGAATATGTTGAAGTAAGATCTGTCTCTTCGCTTACGCTTGCGCTAAGCCCAGCCCGTTCATTCAGCAAATGCCCGGTATTAACCGTTATATCCCCGCGCTGTGTCTCAATCGTCCCGGAAGTATTGACCACTTCCGCATTGGCATTGCCTGCCATATCGCGCTGCAGCCACAGGCTGTTGCCTGCAAGAATATCGCCACGGTTATTTTTTATACTGTCTGCCAGCAGGTACATATTGTTCCCGGCATACAGCAGCGCGGTGTTGATGAGGCTGCCGACCGCATTGAGGGTCAGATTGCCCGCCGAGCCCGTAAAGCCGTTGACCAGAATATTTCCGCGGCTGTTGATCGTTACGTCGCCGCCCGCCTGCAGCGTCCCTTCGGCGTTCAGCTCAATGCTGCTGCCGGAAAGCGTGCCTGCCCCTGCGCCCGTGGCAATCTGCCCTTTATTAGCGAGTGCGCCGCCCGCGTTCAGGTTTATCGCCTGGCCCTGCATTACGCTCTGGTTAGTGATGGCTCCGCCACTGGTGATAGAAAGCGTATCGCCCGCCGCCAGCACGTTTTTGCCGGTGAAGGCGTTCGTCAGATTCAGGGTCAGGTTACCGAGCGCCACCACTTGGCCGATGGCATCAAACCCGGTGCTGTTGAGCAGCAAATTGCCGCCGCTGAACAGTTTACCGCTGGCCTGATGATTCACCCGATCTGCGCTAATGCTCAGGGTTTCGCGGCCCATCAGCGTGCCGCCGTTAGCCAGCTGCCGATAGTTCACCGCCAGATTTATCCCCTGGACGGTGCCGCCGTTAGTGAGCGTATTGCCGGTCAGCGTCGCCTGCCGTTCAGCAAGCCAGGTGCCGTTGTTCACCGCCGCTGATGCGTTCAGCACCAGCTTGTTTGCCTGTATCCAGCCGCTGTTAACTAACGAGGCGGTATCGAGTGTGAAATCCGCGCCGGATATCAGGCGGCCATCATTGCGGGCCGAGCTGGCAGCGTTAACGCGCGTGGAGCCGCCGCCCTGGATAAGGCCGTAGTTGAGCAGTTCGGGCGTGGTGATGTTGAGGGTTTTCTGGCTAAGGATTGAGCCTGTGCCGCCGTTGTTCAGCGCTCCGTTCAGGTTGAGGATTAACGCGTTATCACCCTGCAGGCGACCGCTGTTGGTCAGCGCGCCGCTGGTGACGTCGAGTTCGCTGGCCTGTATTCGCCCACCGTTATCGATGGAGGCAGCGCTGAGGGTGAGCCTGCCGCCGCTCAGCAGCGTTTTGTCCTGCTGTTGGGTGAAGGCGCCGTTCAGCGCAAGGGTAAGCCCTTCCACACCGCTTATCTCACCGGCATTGTTCAGCGAGCCGCCTTTAAGGCTAAGATTTTTCGCCAGCCACTGGCCGCCGTTGGTCAGGCTCAGCGCCTGAATCGCGGCGCTGCCGTTCGCGGTGATTTTGCTTCTCTCACCGGAGGTGAAGCTGTCCGAGAGCGTCAGGGTTAGCGCATCCGCGCTCTGAATCGCACCCTCGTTATGCAGTTGGCGGGCGCTCAGCAGCACGCGCTGCCCCTGCCAGGTGCCGGTGTTGATGATATTGCCGCCGTTGACCGTCAGCGTTCCGCCGGTCAGCATCTGTCCGCCGTTGGCCAGTTCCAGCAGCGGAGCCGCCATCAACAGGCGGCCTGCAAGGGTTTGCTGTGCCCCAAGCGTTAAGGATTGCAGCCCGATAGCCGTACCGGCGTTGGTTATTTTGGCCTGGCTGAGGGTCAGGTTTTGGCCCTGAATCGCTCCACCGTTACGGAGCGTATTCCCCGCAAGACGCATGTCGCCTTCACTGAGTAATGAACCGCTGTTATCCAGGGTCTGCGCGCCAATGTGCGTATTCCCTTCGCTTAAAATATCCCCGGTATTGGTAAGCCCGCCGGACACCTCCGCCGTGAGCGAATCAAGCCCAAGCAGCGAGCCGCCGTTTTGCCAGTTGTCCGCCATGATAGCGGTCTGTACGCCCTGTACGGTGCCGTTTGTGGAAAGCTGCTTCGCAGAAAGCGCCAGCTCGCCGCCGCTTAACAGCCTGCCGTCGATTAGGTTATCAAACCGCTGGCTTTCGATACTGACGCCGTCCGTTCCCTGCATGACTCCGCTGTTGGTCACCGAGCCTGCGCGCGCGCTCAACTTATCCGCCGCCAGCACGCCCCCGTTGTTCAACTCGCTCTGCAGGTTAAAGACCAAACTGTCCGCAAATACGTTGCCCTGATTAGCAAACCGTTCACCGGCCAGCGTAAAGGCGTCATTCGCCTGTAATAAACCGGCGTTATTGGACCGTGCTGCCGTCAGGTCGAACGCGCCGCCGCTGATGATTTGCCCGGTTTTCAGGTTGCTAAAGGTGGGGGTATACAGCTCCAGGGAATGGCTGCCCTGAATCAGGCCGCCGTTGACCAAGTCTCCGTGGAATGTGACCGCAGCGCCCGCGAGAAAGCCCTGATTATTCAGCGAGGCGGCGGATAGGTTTACCCCCTGCTGCCCGAGGATTTTGCCGCTGTTGGTCAGGCTGTCGCCCACGCGCAGCGTAGCGTTTTGTTCGCTCAGCGCATTGCCGGTGTTAGTCCACTCGCCGGCCGTCAGGCTGAGGGCTTTTCCCTGCGCTAGTCCAGCGTTATTCAGGGTATCCGCCCTGATATTCAGCTCGCCGCCGCTAAGCATATTCCCCTGGTTATCAGCGTTCTTCGCTGCCAGAGAAAGAGCTTTATCCCCCTGTAAATTGCCTTTGTTGATGAAGCTATCGGCGTTAAGCGTCAGGCGATCTGCAACGATCTGACCGGCGTTATCCAGCGTCTGTCCGTTAAACCCTACTGATTTTTTACCCAGCAGCAGGCCGCCCTGCTGGTTAACCAGGCTTGCGGCAGCAAACGTCAGGTTTACGCCGTTAAGCTCCCCGCTGTTGACCAGCGAACTGCCGCTGAAAAGCAGATCGCCGTCGGTGGCGATCAGACCGGCGTTATCGATCGTCGGGATCTCAAGCCTGAGGTTTTGCTCGCTGTAGATATTGCCGCCGGACAGGTTGTCGAGCCATGCAGAGGAAATATTCAGCGCCCGGTTGCCCTGCAGGAGGCCGCTGTTGGTTAGCTTTTTCCCGGCAATCGTCAGTTCAGGCGCAACCAGCATGCCATCGTTATTCAGGCTGTCCGCGCTAAGCGAAATCGCCGCCGCGTTGCTTTTACCGCCGTGGGTGAGATCGTCCGCCTTCACGGCTAATCTGCCGACCGCAAGCTGCGTACCCGCAAGCTGAGCCTGGGCTGCGGTGATGCTGAGATCGCGTCCGCTCTGTAATTCGCCGTTATTGGTGAGCCGCGTCGCGCGTAGCGTAGCGTTGCCCTGAGCCGTCAATGCGCTGTTGTTTAACAGCTTTTCAGCCTGAGCCGAAAGTTCTTTACCGGCGCTAACCTGCCCGCCGTCTACCGTTAGCGCGTTCTGGCCGACGAGGATGATATTGCCCTCCGCTTTATGCGCGCCCGTCAGCGCCAGATCCTGGCCGCTCGCCGTTAAATTGCCGTTGGCAACGCTGTTTTTAACGCTAAGTTTGCCGTTCGCATCAAGCGTAATGTCACCCTGCCGGGCGTTAAGATTGCCGAGGTTAACCCCCACGCCTTTTTCACTGGAGATCAGGCGAATGCGGTTGGCGTACATGCCGCCAAGCGCGCCGGTATCTACCGCTACTTGAGGAGCCGGGCCTTCTCCGGCGATGGCCGTGACGCCGCCGCTGGCCGTTACCCGGTTAGCGCCGGTGACCACTTTCAGGTCTTTTGCATGGATGTCGGCGTTGATTTCGGTGGCGCGGGAGATAATCGACAGCGCGTCCGACTGGCCCGCGTTCAGGCCCTGGCCTTCAACCGTAATGGTGCCTTTGGTTACGTCCAGCGAACGTAAATTGCCCTGCGCGTCGAACGCCGGTTTGCCGGTGGTGAGCGTGGCGTTTGGGGTGTTGATGAAGCCGCAGCCGTTACAGGTGATGCCATACGGGTTGGCGACCATCACATTCGCCGCTTTGCCCGCCACCTCGGTGTAGCCCTGCAGCTGCGAACGGTTGCCGCCGGTAACTTCGTTAATGATGCCCCGCGCTTCGCCGCCCGCCTTCAGGTTAGGGTTGTTCTGGATAAGCCCGCCGAGCTGCGTCTGATTAAGCTGCCCGGTGGCGTTGTTAAGGATTATCCCTTCGCGACCGACGTTGTAATCCTTGAACTGATTATGGGAAATCCCCGCCCCGTTCGGCGTGGCGATATTGACCACCGGTACGCCGTTGGCGGCTTTGTCCATTTGCGTGGCGCTGCCTGCGGGAGTCGTAGCGGCAAACGCCGGTAACACGGGCTGACCGGCGATTAGCAGGCAGATAAGGTAGCTGAGCTGGCGCTGTGCAAAACGAACGGGCTGCTGGCGATTATCCATAATCATTTTTCCCTTAAAGAACGAAGGCAATGCGGTAATAAACGCTGAAACGGTCGGGAGCCAGCCAGGCCGGATACTTCACCGGCAGGCCGATCGTGAACTGGCTTGATGAGTAGCGATTGGCAGCGGAAAGGCCGACTGCGGCCCCCCACAGCGTGCCGGACGCCCAGGGATCTTTAGCGTCTTTTTGCAGCCAGCCGCCGTCAATGGCCGCAACGCTGCTGACCTGCCCGATAAGCGGCAGGGTGAAAAGCGTGTAGCTGAGTTCGTTGCGCAGGTAGCCGCCGTTATCGCCGGAGAGGTACTGCTCTTTGAAGCCGCGTACCGAGCTTTCCCCGCCGATAGTCAGCCTTTCGCTGCCGTACAGCCTGTCCGGCGACCACTGCCCGTAGATGCTGGTCAGCCACCATAAATCGTTAGCAACCGGGAGCTGGAAGCTGGCGTTGCCGCTCCATTTTTTAAACCCGGCCTTCGGCATGTCGCCTTTTTTACCGTTATCGTCTTCCGCCCCCAGCCAGGAGACACCGTGGCTGAAGGAGGGATTAAACGTCGCCACGCCGCCAAACATTTTTTGCGTATGGCTTAGGCCGAACAGCAGGCTGGTTAACCTGCGGCTGCTGCCGTCGAGCTTTGTGTCGTTGAGGTAGTTGTTGCTGATTTGGTGGCTCAGGCCGAGCGACGCGCCGGTTTTGATATCGCCGTTGCGGAACAGCACGTGGGAAAGGTTAAGGCGGTGGGTCACGCTGTCGCCGGTCGACGCCCAGTTAAAGCCGTTGTTGTTAATGGTGCTGAGGTAGTTGCTCCAGCTGTAGCTGTAATCAAGCAGACTGTAGCCATACGGAACGTTCAGGCCCGCCTGGAAATTTTGCGCGTCGTGCGAGGATGAAAAATCGCTGCTGCGCCCGCCGCTGACGAACCATTTATCCGCAAGCCCCAGCAGACTGTTGCCGGTCAGCGAGCCGCTGATTTGCCCGGTGCCGGTACTCTTTTGCCCGCTGTTGTCAAAGCTCAGCGAGGCGCTTAGCGGAAACTCCGGCGTGGCGGTCAGGTTTACAATCGAATAGCCGGGTTTGTCGCCCGGAAGTATTTCAATCTCAACCGGGGTTTTGCGCGTCCGGTTGATTTGCTCCATCCCCTGCTCTATATCGCGCAGATTGAGGATTTCCCCTTTCAGGCCGGGGAACGTCATGCGTAGCTCGCGCGCGGGTGCACCCTCAAGACGAATATCTTCGAGCCGCCCTTCCAGCACGCTTATGTGAAGTTCGCCGCGAGATAAATCCTGCTCCGGAATAAACGCCCGGCTTGTTATATAACCCTGCTCAATATACCAGTTCGATATTTTATCGGATAACTCCGTCACTTTACCTATACCAATACATTGATTGACGTAGGGTGAAGCGAAGTGTTGTTTATTATTATCGGAAAATAACGTTGCGCCGGAAATATACACGCGATGAATATTAAAACAGGTGGTATCAGGTTTATTCGCATGGGGTTGAGCAGGCAGTGATGGCGACACGCTGCGCTGTAGCTCATCGCGTTGCCTTTGATTTTCAAGCAGTAATTCTTGCTGCCTTTGCTGTGAAATATCCCGATCGGCCGGGCTTAGCGGCGCGCCTGACACCGAAAAAGCAATGCCGCTTAATATGCAGGCCAGAACATAGAGCGCGATAATTTTTTTATCAGACATAAGATCTCATCCATGAGTATCGTCGACAGCGGTTGAGGATTAACTCGCTGTTATAAACCTTAAGAATTTCCCTATAGCGGCGAATAAATCATATCCTTTGATTATATTCAAGCCGCTTAATGTCTATTTTAATATTTCATCTATTTTCTGCGAGGCGCATTCCGCAATTAACTCAAAACCTCGTCCGTCATTGCGCTGCCCAGACGCAATGCCGAACAGATTCGCGGCATGCCGAGCGCAATCCCTTGCCAGGACTGCGTAACCGAATAGCTTATCGGATGCAGCTCGCTTTCGCTGCCGTTGCCCAGCCACACCAGCGCGTCTTTGTGCTCCATCAGCCCCGGAGCTGACGGCGTGGCGAGCCACTCGTGGTAATAATGGCGCGTGCGGGGCGAGGCGTTAACGTCTTCGGCAAGGCGGCTTATCGCCAGCGCTCGCGCCAGTTCCAAAAGCTGCGTGGCCTGCTCTTCGTTGCCCAAACGCAGGGCGTCGCCAAAGGCTCCCCAGCGCAGCTCCTGAAGCGCCACGTAACAGCGTCCGGCGGGGGAAAATGAAAAATAGTGCCCGGCGCGCCAGCGGGAGAAAACCTGTTCGCAGTGCACCGTTCCCTGGCGGTATAAATCGATGGCCTGTAGCTGCTGGGCGATTTTGGTCACCCGCAGCTCAAGCTGCTGTTTTATCTGGCCTAGCTGCGAGCGGCCTTCCGGCGAGTAATAGGCTACCCGCGCCGAAGCGGCCTCCATCTGGCAGATACGCTCGTGAATCAGCGTTGCCGCCAGATGGCTTTTCGCCACCGTGCCGGTGAGCTGGGCAAGCCAGGCGAGCGATACCTCCAGGCTGTCCAGCAGCGCGCCGTCGAGCGACCACTGTCGCAGGCGGTTTTGCCCGGCGAACGTCTCTTTTAAGCGCAGATAAAACGCCTTGCTCTGCTGGCTGCGCCACGGATCGCGCGCCACGTCGATACCGTTGGCAAAATCGACGACAAACTTCTCGCTCAGGCATTCCAGGGTCCGAATCGGCCCTTCAAGTAATAAACTGCTCATTGGTGCTCCGCCGCAAATAGCGTCTGAATATCGTCCCTCAATAGACGGGTATCTTCATGGATGTACCGCGTCGTTCTCACGCACTGCTGAAGCTGGCGCTCTAGCGTTTGCAGCGCCTCTTCGTTTTGCGCGCGCGCAACCAGGCTCTGCTGGAGATTGGTTTTGATGGCCTCAAGCCGCTGGGTAAAATCGGCAAAAAACGTTGTCATTCCCGACACCACGGAGATATCCACCTGCGCAACAATCGCCTTATTCAGCTGCGTAAGGAAGGAGGCGACGTGAAGATGCAGCTTTTGCTGCAGCTCGGGCAGAGCGATAACGTACCGGCTCTGGGTCGACGTGTATCCTTCCCAGCCCCAATCTTCGCTGTTCAGCCAGCGCGCCACCGTGCCGCGCATCCCACTCTGGCGACGAAGCTGCGCAACGGGAATATCCTGCCGGTCGATAACGTCGTCAAAAGCGTGCTGGGCGTTGAAGTTAAGCTGGCTCGACTGGAAGGCGGGCAGGCTGATATGCGCCCTGAAGCCCGAATGCGCAAGCCCGTCCGCCACCCGCATTTCGATAGGCTTGAGGGTTTTACGCAGCGTCGCCATAAGCGACGCCTCAAGGCTTTCAAGCAGCTGCGCAAGCTCTTCGGTCATCGCCTCCTGGGCGACCAGCAGAATGGTTTCGCTGGAGGCGCGGATTTTATTCAGCAGCAGGCGTGCGGCCTGTTCGTCCGCCACGGTGATGGATTCGCCGCCCGTTTCAAAATCGCGGTTACGCGCCGTGGACAGCTTAAACGAGTGGCGCGCCACGTCCTCGGGCACCTTGCCCTGCTGGAAATAGTCGTTGATGTCCGCCGCAATGCGTTTTTCGTATCGCTTAATAAATCCGCCAATGGATGCCACCGCGTCTTCAATGTCGGAACGGATTAACCGGCTGACGTCCTGCTGGCTGGCCTGCAGCAGGGCCAGGTCGTTTTCCAGCAGCACGATATTTTCCTCTAGCTTCTCGTTGGCAACCTGGAGGCCCTGGCAGCGGAAGCTCAGATACTCCTCGGCACCCTGCGCATAGCTGAGCAGCTTCTGGGAGGCAGCGCGCAGCGCGTACATCGACGCGTTGGCGTGCGCGGCGTGCAGAATAGTTTCGATCGGGAAGGCGAACATCGAATCTTCCCACAGCAGGTCGGCGGCATGGCGGATGTGCTCAACGTCGGCGAGATCGGCGCTGCGCCAGCGGCGGCCAAGCGCGGCTTCGGCAAAATCCTGCACCCAGCGCTGATCGTCCGGATCGGGCAGCCTGCCGTGCTGCTCAAGCTCGAAGCGCGCGCGGTTGGCGAGATAGCCCCACATCGAAGAAACCGGGAAAACGCGTTCGGCTTCGATTGCGCCTTTCATTAACGTGCCGGAGATCAGCGCCTTCACCTGGCCTTCGTCGTCGCTGTTGCGATCCTTCTGATCGAACTTATTCACCAGCGCGTAGAGCGGCACGGATTTACCGACGCCCAAAATCGCGCGGCGCACGTCCTCATCGGAAATCGACTTGAGCTGAGTGTAATCCATCACCGCCAGCACCGCCGAGGCCTGCGCAAGCTGCTCCTGAAGCATCTTTTGCAGGTGCGGCTGCCCCGCTTCGTTTGGCCCTGGGGTGTCCAGCAGGGTGAGCTGGCCGTGGCCTTTTTCCATGCCCGCCAGGTGAATGAACTCCACCTCGATGACCGGTACGTGCTCGATGGCGGCGTAGGCTTTAAACGGGAACGGAACGTCCAGCACGCTGCACAGCCGCACCAGGTCGTTAAGGCTTTTCAGGCAGTGGAAAATGGGCCGCGCGCCCAGATAATGCTTTTCGAACGTCCCGCCGCTGGCAATGCGCGTGAGCAGCTCGTCCATGTCGCGATCGATTTCCAGGTGCTGCGCAAGCTGCTCGCGCTGGGTTTCCTTCAGCCTGCCGCGCAGGTCGCCCATCAGCGTTTCAATCGGCTCGACGTGCGGAAAATGCAGCACCGGCTCGCGCTGGCCCGGCGTATGGCGAATAAGCGTCGGCAGCGCCGTCATCGGGCGGTTGCGATTTGGCAGCACCTCGGTGCCAATAATGGCATTGATGGTCGTGGATTTACCCGCCTTCATGGTGCCAACAATTGCCAGCACCATTTCCTGCTGGGTAATTTTACGCAGTTCGTTTTGCAGCATTGCCTGCTGGGCATTAATGCCGCGGGCGCTAAATTGCAAAGGTACAACCGGTGCAACCGCCTGCGCGTTATTTAAATGCCGGTCTTTTTGAGTGGCGAACGGTACGTTTTTTAAAGCATTAAGATTCTGAAGGGCGAGCTGTAATAACCGCTCGGCCTCCTGGCTTAATTCAAAAATTGTTTGTGTGTGCATAAAAAATGTTTCCTTAACTCAAATTATCCGGCTTTTATAAGACCATTATTTTTTTAAGGTAATGACGTACCGGGTTTTATAATTACGTGAGGAAAGTATTTTATTGTTCAATATCGCACCAGGCCGCAATCCTGGCTTTTAAATCGTGCTGCCAGATTTGCGGCGAAATAATCGTGACGTGCGGTATCCAGTATTGGACCAGCGGGAAAAGTTGTTCCGGCGAGACAATATGACTCGAGAGAATAAGGCACCCATTATCAAGCTCCTGCAGCATTTTCTGAAAAGGCAGTAATTTCCGACGTTTAAAGTAAACCGCAGCCTGCGCAGAAACCTGCAACAGCACTTCCGTTTTCACCAGGTCGTCGTCCATACCTTCTTCGCTGTCGAACTGCGCCAATACCGCGGGGTCGGGCGTAAACGTGTCCGATAATGATTCTAAGGAATTGATTTGGCTTAACATCCAGGCGCTGGGGTGATTATCCTCTGTACCTAATAAATACCAGATACCCTGGCGGGTAGCCAGACGGTACGGCGCAACACAGCGTAGCGCATTTTCAAAGACAAATCGGCAATAGCGCCGGGAATTTATCAGATTATTTAATTCATAAAAATGGCTATTTATCTGTGGACTATTTTCATATTCATAGCCCAACACCAATAAATCGGGAATTGATCTCAGGTGAATAAACTGCCTGTAGGTCTTTATATCGTTCCACGGATAAACCGCAGCAAGTCCTGCGCGTTTTGTTAAACGCAGCAGATCGTTTACATTAAACGGGCCTTTTAAATGTGATGAGAGGCGTTTTTTCCCCTCGCCGATATCCTCCAGAATAGCACCGAGCCTGTTTAAATCACGATACGCTGTTCGCATATCTACATCAAAACGCTGGCGAATAATATCAGCGGAAAAGGTTTCTCCCTGATAAAGACTTAAGACGATTTCGGCCAGTCGGTCTGCAACTTTTACTTTTGCGCCTTTCATTCTCATCGGTTCTTGCCTCTGTAGCGATGCATCCATCGGCCCAACCATACCCCTGGCAAGTGACAGGGTGTGTCAGCGCAATACGCTTTTTTTGTTTTTTCAATCAGCTATCGCAATCAGGCGTTTTGGCGGGCATTCTCGAATGACGTTAAACTAAGTTAAATTAATACTGTAATTAACGGCACGCATCGTCAGGTCTTTAAGCTAAATTTCACTTTCCAGGCATGTAAAACTTCTCGCTTCTTATAAGCGCACTTTTATGCAAAAAAGCTCACCAAAAAGGGGATTCTTATAATCCCTACAAAAGTAAGGATTTGGTGTATAATCTTGATACTTTTTGGCAGTTCATCGCCATTTTCGCTGAAATCCCTGTTTTACAGTCATTTCCAAATTTAATTGTTGATTGAGGTTACTCTTATGCAACTCCCTCATTGCCCACAGTGCCAGTCCGAATACACCTATGAAGACAACGGGATGTACGTTTGTCCGGAATGCGCCCACGAATGGAACAACGCTGAACCGGCTCAGGACGCGGACCAGCTGATTGTTAAAGATGCCAACGGCAACCTGCTGGCAGACGGCGACAACGTTACCGTAGTGAAAGACCTGAAGGTTAAAGGCAGCTCTTCTATGCTCAAGATTGGCACCAAAGTAAAAGGTATCCGTCTGGTAGAAGGCGACCACAACATCGATTGCAAAATTGATGGTTTTGGGCCGATGAAGCTGAAATCTGAGTTTGTGAAGAAAAACTAAGAGTTTTAACATTTCTCGTGGCGGTGGATGGCGCTTACGCTTATCCACCCTACGGGCCACACCTGCACCTTTCTCTCTGCCCCGCCTGGCTTACCCCTCTCGCGCACAACTACACTTAAGGCTGCTTTTGTGCATTAAGAGGTATGAATCATGTCTGTTGGACCCTACATATTTTTTGACGGCACCTGCGAGGAAGCAATCGCCTTTTATCAACAGGCGGTCGGGGCCGAACTGCTGTTTAAAATGACCTTTGGCGAAATGCCAAAAGACGAGGCCACCTCCGAAGCGGAAGGCTGCGGCAGCGGTTTTAACTGGCCGGACGATAAAATCATGCACGCCAACGTGCGTATTGCGGGCGGCGAAGTGATGATGAGCGACGGCAATATGTGCGCGGATAAAGTTAAGCACACCGGTTATTCCATCAGTATTACCACGCAGGACGTCGACGAAGGGCAGCGCTGGTTTGATAATCTCGCGGCGGGCGGCGATGTCACTATGCCGTGGGGAGAAACCTTCTGGGCAAAAGGATTCGGTATGTTAACCGATAAATTTGGCATACCGTGGATGGTAAATGTCGAAAAGCCCATGTAAACCAGCTTTTCTGCCTTAAATTAAGACTCACTACAGTGAGTCTTAAGCTCACCTGAAATATAAACAATATCCTTACTTATCAAACAATAAAGAATTTACTGCTTTATTATTTCCTTTCTTTTAAATATTGCCGACTGGCAATTATCCCCATTGAGATAAATATTATTTAAGAAAGGCCGATCGATATCACTCTTTTTTTACTAAAGCTAAATCGCCGCGCGCCGAAAATGAATGTGACGAATTCCGTGGATTTAATTCTCCCTTTATAAAGGTAATAGCTATGCATCAGCGTCCTTCGGTTACGGATATAGAATATATTCTCCAGGATAATGCCACATTAATGTCCACAACGGATCTCAATAGTTATATTACCTATACCAACGATAGCTTTGTCGACGTCAGCGGATTTACCAGCGATGAATTAATTGGCCAGCCGCATAATGTCGTTCGCCACCCGGATATGCCTAAACAAGTTTTCGCAGATATGTGGGCGACGTTAAAAAAAGGCGAGCCGTGGACGGGCCTGGTAAAAAACCGCCGTAAAAATGGGGATTATTATTGGGTGCGCGCAAACGCTGTGCCTATTGTTCGCCAGAATCAAACCATTGGCTTTATGTCGATTCGCACCAAAGCATCGCGGGAAGAAATCAATCATGCCCAGCGGCTGTATGCGCAGATGAACGCGGGGAGCATGAGCGGCCATCGGTTTTATCGCGGGCTGCTGGTGCGCCGCGGTGCCGGCAGCGTTTTCTCACTGTTCAAAACCCTTTCGCTACGCTGGCGCATCCGCAATACGATGCTGGCGCTGCTGCCCCTCACCGCGCTGGCATTCTGGCTGATGGGCCTTTCAACGCTGCAAATCTTGAGCCTCACGGGAATTAACGCCGCGATCTTTTTCATCGCCGCGCTTTGCCTTGAAATGCAGATCTCCCGCCCGATGGAAAAGCTCGGCCAGCAGGCGCTGCGCGTGGCAACCGGGGCAAGCCACAGCGTCGATCACCTTCAGCGTGCCGATGAAATTGGCGTCACGCTGCGCGCCATCAGCCAGCTTGGGCTGATGTTCCGCTGGCTGGTCAACGACGTCAGCAGCCAGGTTCACAACGTGCGCAGCGGCAGCGACTCTCTGGCGCAGGGCAACGAGGATTTGAACGAACGCACCCGCCAGACGGCGGTCAACGTGCAGCAAACCCTGGCGACCGTGAACCAGCTGGCAACCACCGTGCAGCACAACACCGAAACGGCCTCCGCCGCCGATAAGCTGTCGCTCTCCGCCAGCGACGCGGCCAGCAACGGCGGTGAAGCAATGGAAACCGTGATAGCCACCATGGATCAGATTGCCGAAAGCACGAAGCAAATCAGCAGTATCACCAGCCTGATTGACAGCATCGCCTTCCAGACCAACATTCTGGCGCTCAACGCGGCGGTTGAAGCCGCGCGCGCCGGTGAACAGGGGAAAGGCTTCGCGGTGGTGGCCGGGGAAGTACGCAGCCTTGCCCAGCGCAGCGCCACCGCCGCAAGCGATATTCGCCACCTGATCGAAGCCAGCTCCCAGAAGGTGCAGTCCGGATCGGTTCACGTGCAGGAGGCCGGGCGCAGCATGAAGGATATCGTCGGCCAGGTGAAAGACGTCACCCAGCTGATCGCGCAGATCAGCGCCGCCACGGCGCACCAGGCGCAGGGCTTAAACGAGCTGACGCGCGCGGTGGACGAACTGGACGACATCACCCAGCAGAACGCCACGCTGGTGCAGGAGGGCGCGCAGGCGTCGGCCAACGTGAAATATCAGGCCACTCGCCTGGTGGATGCGGTGGCCGTTTTTCGCTAGCTAACGCGCTATCGCCCATTCGCGCGGTACCTCCCACGGCGTGCGGAAGTAGCTGCGTAAGGCCTGCGGGGTGTAGCTGCCCGCCAGCCACTCCCCGCTGTCGGCGGACTGGTACGGCATCAGCGTGGCGCTGCGCAGGCGTTCCACCGCCGAACGGTGAATCATCATCGAGGAGGAAAGCGGCGCGGGCAGCCGCCGGGGCGAAATGCGCTGCCAGATGGTGGGCGGATACCATTCGCAGTGCAGGTGCCCGAGCGGGTCGGCCACCACCTCGCTCGGCGAAAGGTGCATGCCCAGGTCGTCAAGCGCGTCGTGCATCCACAGATACGCGCCGTTCGACAGCCCGCACTCCCCTTCATAGCAGTTGTAGCCGCCGCCCACGTCGCGGTGAATGCCGGGGAACATTACCTGCACGATACGCTCGCGGTTATCCCAAATCGCCGGAGCCAGGTCGACCCGCTGCTCGTCGATGGCGATGGCCTGCAGGCCGTATTTCACCTTTGGATGCAGCGCGCTGTCGCTGAAGCGAAACACGTCCATGCGCTTATCTTTAAAGTACTTCGGGATGCCCTGGTGCCCCACCGTTTCCCATACCGCCACCGCCTCAACGGGCACGCTGGCGGTCATGCTGGTTGGGTCGACGCTGTCGCAAAAAAAGGCCGGAAAATCCCGCAGCACCGCGCCCAGCAGATTGCTGTTCATGCACGGCGTGTGCGCGCTATACAGCGACCAGACGGACGCCGCCATTCGCCAGGCCTCTTCCTTGTGCCGCTCGTTGAGGTTAAGCCGCTCGCGGTTGAGTAGCCCACGGTCGATAATCATGTTCGCAAGCGTGCGGGCCGTGTAGGCACCGTGGCTGAAGCCCACAAGATAGATGCGGTCGCCCGGCTCCCAGTGGCGGCTGATAAACGTATAGCCGCGCAAAATGGGCGTAATAATACCTGCGCCGAACGTGCCGCCGAGCAGCTTCACGAAGCTGTTGTGCGGATCGCCCACGCCGTGAACATACTTTGCGACCTGCGCCACCGCCCCGCTGCCGTCGAGCCAGGTTTTTTCCTGCTCGTTGGCCAGCAGCAGGCTCTCTTTGTCCACCAGCCCCTTCATTTCCACAAACAGCTGATAGACGTTACTCACCAGCGCGGCTTCGTCCGCCTGCTCCTCAAAGCCGGGATTTGCCCAAGCCCCGTCCGCACAAAAAATTATATTTTTGCTCATTGTGTATGCCTCCCCAGAGGTATCCCTCTAGATAAGGCAAAAACGAGGCGCGTCACAATACGACAAATAGCTGATTAACCTCGCGACCCGCGCGTTTATCCCCGTGCGCCAGGCCACTCTTCATCTTCCCGAAACCAATAGTTAACAAAAACGACACATTTCGTCGGCACCATGAGGCAACTTTTCAAGGAGGCCGCGCATGCAAACAATTATCCGCGTCAACAAGCTGAGCAAGACGTTCAACCACCATCAGGCGCTGAGCGCGGTGGATCTCGAGGTGAACGAAGGTGAGATGGTCGCTCTGCTGGGGCCGTCAGGCTCAGGCAAATCCACCCTCTTACGACACCTCAGCGGCCTGATTACCGCTGACAAAGGCTCCGACAGCCACGTTGAGCTGCTTGGCCGCACGGTACAGAAAGCGGGCCGCCTGGCGGGCGACATCCGCAAAAGCCGCGCCCACACCGGCTACATCTTCCAGCAGTTCAACCTCGTTAACCGCCTGACGGTGTTGGAAAACGTGCTGATTGGCGCGCTCGGCTCCACGCCTTTCTGGCGCACCTGCTTTAACGGGTTTACCCGCGAACAGAAGCAGCGCGCTTTGCAGGCGCTGACCCGCGTCGGCATGGCGCAGTTCGCTTATCAACGCGTCTCCACCCTGTCCGGTGGGCAGCAGCAGCGCGTGGCGATTGCCCGCGCGCTAATGCAGCAGGCGAAGGTGATTCTGGCCGACGAGCCGATTGCCTCGCTGGACCCGGAATCTGCCCGCATCGTAATGGAAACGCTGCACGACATTAACCGCCTGGACGGCATCACCGTGGTGGTAACGCTGCATCAGGTGGACTACGCCCTGCGCTACTGCGAACGCATCGTCGCGCTGCGTCAGGGACACGTTTTTTACGACGGAAGCAGCTCGGCGTTCGACAGCGAACGGCTGGGGAATCTCTACCGCAGCATAGCCCGCGTTGATGCGGTCGCTGCGTAACATTTATTTTCTCTTAAGGAATGGTCATGAGCTATAAAGCCGTTAAAGCCCTCGCCTTTACCAGCCTGTTAAGCGTTAGCGCCCTGTTCAGCCCGGCACACGCCGATGAACAAGAGAAGTCCCTGAACTTCGGCATCATCTCCACCGAATCCCAGCAAAACCTCAAACCGCAGTGGGAACCCTTCCTGAAGGATATGGAAAAGAAGCTGGGCGTGAAGGTGAACGCGTTCTTCGCGCCGGACTACGCGGGGATTATCCAGGGGATGCGCTTTAACAAGGTGGATATCGCCTGGTACGGCAACCTTTCGGCGATGGAAGCGGTAGATCGCGCGAACGGCCAGGTGTTCGCCCAGACCGTGGCGGCAGACGGCTCCCCCGGCTACTGGAGCGTGCTGATCGTGAACAAAGATAGCCCGATCAACAACCTGAAGGATCTGCTGGCGAAACGCAAAGAGCTGACCTTCGGCAACGGCGATCCAAACTCCACCTCCGGCTACCTCGTCCCCGGCTACTACGTGTTTGCGAAGAACAACGCGTCGGTAAACGAGTTTAAGCGCTCGGTGAACGCAAGCCATGAAACCAACGCCCTGGCGGTCGCTAACAAGCAGGTAGACGTGGCGACCAACAACACCGAAAACCTCGACAAGCTCAAAACCTCCGCTCCCGACAAGCTTAAAGAGCTGAAGGTGATCTGGAAGTCGCCGCTTATCCCAGGTGACCCAATCGTCTGGCGCAAAAACCTGTCCGAAGCCACCAAAGACAAAATCTACGACTTCTTTATGAGCTACGGCAAAACCCCGGAAGAGAAAGACGTGCTGACGCGCCTCGGCTGGGCACCGTTCCGCGCCTCGAGCGACCTGCAACTGGTGCCGATTCGCCAGCTTGCGCTGTTCAAACAGATGCAGGGCGTGAAGGACAACAAGGGTCTGGACGAGAAGGACAAAACCGCGAAGGTCACCGAGCTGCAAACCCAGCTTAACGACCTGGATCGCCTGACCGCCGCGCTCGGCGCGATGAGCAGCATGAATAAAGCGGTGCAGTGACGGTTGTTTTGTATGCGGTGGATGGCGCTTACGCTTATCCACCCTACAACGGCCCTGCGTAGGTCGGGTAAGCGCAGCGCCACCCGACAACCACCCGAAAACGGCCCTGCGTAGGTCGGGTAAGCGCAGCGCCACTCGACAACCACCCGAAAACGGCCCTTCGTAGGTCGGGCAAGCGCAGCGACACCCGACAACCACCCGAAAACGGCCCTGCGTAGGTCGGGCAAGCGCAGCGACACCCGACAACCACCCGAAAACGGCCCTGCGTAGGTCGGGTAAGCGCAGCGCCACCCGACACGAAAGCAAACACGGAGCAATCCATGCAGCAAACGATACACGTCGCCGCCCCGAAGCGTAGCTGGTTCTCACTGATGAGCTGGGCGATTTTACTGGCCGTGCTGGTCGCCTCCTGGCAGGGTGCGGAAATGGCGCCGCTCACGCTGTTCAAAGACGCGGGCAACATGGCGACCTTCGCCGCCGACTTCTTCCCTCCTGACTTCAGCGACTGGCGCGTTTACCTCGGCGAAATGTCCATCACCCTGCAAATCGCCGTCTGGGGCACCGCGCTGTCCATCATCCTGTCGATTCCCTGCGGCCTGATGTGCGCCGACAACCTTGTCCCGTGGTGGGTTTACCAGCCGATGCGCCGTCTGATGGACGCCTGCCGCGCCATCAACGAAATGGTCTTCGCCATGCTGTTCGTGGTCGCCGTTGGCCTTGGGCCTTTCGCGGGCGTGCTGGCGCTGTTCATCCACACCACCGGCGTGCTCTCCAAGCTGCTTTCCGAAGCGGTGGAAGCCATCGAGCCTGGCCCGGTTGAAGGCATTCGCGCCACCGGGGCCAACAAGCTCGAAGAGATTCTTTACGGCGTGCTCCCGCAGGTGATGCCGCTGCTTATTTCCTACTCGCTCTACCGTTTTGAGTCGAACGTCCGTTCGGCAACCGTGGTGGGGATGGTGGGCGCGGGCGGCATCGGCGTGACGCTGTGGGAAGCCATTCGCGGGTTCCAGTTCCAGCAAACCTGCGCCCTGATGATCGTCATCATCATTACCGTCAGCCTGCTGGACTTTATGTCCCAGCGCCTGCGTAAGCATTTTATTTGAGGCGCGGTAATGACGGTGGATGGCTACAAATGGATGCACATGGCGGTGGATGGCGCTGCGCTTATCCACCCTACGAATGGAGGCAAATGGATGCAAATGACGTGTAGGTCGGGTAAGCGCAGCGCCACCCGACGAAAGTTTTTAACCGAGGATTGACTGACATGCACTTATCCAGACATCCGACCAGTTACCCAACCCGCTACCAGGAAATCGCAGCCCTGCTCGAGCAGGAGCTGCGTAAAAACTACCGCTGCGGCGACTACCTGCCCGCCGAGGGCCAGCTGGCCGCGCGTTACGACGTTAACCGCCACACCCTGCGCCGCGCCATCGACCAACTGGTCGAAAAAGGCTGGGTGCAGCGCCGCCAGGGCGTGGGCGTGCTGGTGCTGATGCGCCCGTTCGACTACCCGCTCAACGCCCAGGCGCGCTTTAGCCAAAACCTGCTCGACCAGGGCAGCCACCCGACCAGCGAGCGCCTGCTCGCCGTGCTGCGCCCCGCTTCCGGCCAGGTTGCCGACGCGCTTGGCGTCACCGAGGGCGACGACGTTATCCACCTGCGCACCCTGCGTCGCGTGAACGGCATCGCCGTGTGCCTTATCGACCACTACTTTGCCGACCTCGCCTGGTGGCCCGCGCTTCAGCAGTTCCACAGCGGGTCGCTGCACGACGTGATTCAGGCGCAGCTTGGCGTCAGCCTTAAACGCACGCAAACCCGCATCAGCGCCCGCCGCGCGCAGGCCAAAGAAAGCCGCCTGCTGGAAATCCCCAACATGGCGCCGCTGCTGTGCGTTCGCACCCTTAACCACCGTGAAGGCGAGGCGAATCCGGCGGAATACTCCGTCAGCCTGACCCGCGCCGACATGATTGAATTCACCATGGAGCACTAAATGGACGCATCGCATTTTGACGTCGCCAGGCGCCAGCAGTGGATGGGCGTGCTGGCCCACAGCGAGCCGCAGGATCTGGCCGACCGCTGGCAGGCGCTACACATCAGCGCGAATTATCAGGTCATCCGCCAGCCGGAAACCGGCCTGGTGCAGATACAGGCGCGCATGGGCGCAACCGGCCAGCGCTTTTTTGCCGGTGACGCCACGCTAACCCGCGCCGTGGTTCAGCTCGACAACGGTCTCTACGGCTATAGCTACCTGCTCGGGCGCGACAAAACCCACGCCGAACGCTGCGCGGTTATCGACGCGCTGATGCAGGACGAAGCCCACTTTCAGACACTACAAGAAACCCTGATTGCGCCGCTGGCCGCAAACCGTGAACAGCGCCGCGCCAAACGCCGCGCCGAGGTGAACAGCAGCCGCGTCGACTTCTTTACCCTGGTTCGCGGAGACAACGCATGACACTAATGACCGCTTTCAACCTGCCGGTGCAGGACGCCCAACAGAGCTTTCGCCGCCTGCTCAAAGCGATGAGCGAGCCGGGCGTAATCGTCGCGCTTCATTCCCTGGCGCAGGGCTGGCAGCCGCTGAACGTCGCCTCCACCAGCGTGCTGCTGACCCTTGCCGATAACGACACCCCGGTGTGGATTAGCGCAGCGCTCGGCAACGACATCGCCCGGCAGAACATTCGTTTTCATACCAACGCCCCGGTTTCACCCGCGCCGGAGCAGGCGCAGTTCGCCGTCGCCAGCGATACGATTACCCGCGCCGAGCTGAACGCGCTGGCGCAGGGCACCGACGTTGCCCCGGACACCAGCGCCACGCTGATTTTACAGGTCAGCAGCCTGAGCGGCGGCCGCATGCTGCGCCTGACCGGCGCGGGCATTCAGGAAGAGCGCATGATCGCGCCGCAGCTGCCGGACTGCGTGATCCACGAACTCACCGAGCGCCCGCACCCGTTCCCTTTAGGCATTGATTTAATCCTCACCTGCGGCGACCGGCTGCTGGCCATCCCCCGCACCACCCACGTGGAGGTGTGCTGATGTACGTCGCCGTCAAAGGGGGCGAGAAGGCGATTGCCGCCGCCCACGCGCTTCAGGAGCACGGCCGCCGGGGCGAGCAGCGCCTTGCCGAGCTGAGCGTCGCACAAATCGAACAGCAGCTTGGCCTGGCCGTTGACCGGGTGATGACCGAAGGTGGCATTGCCGACCGCGAGCTGGCGGCGCTGGCCATCAAGCAGGCCAGCGGCGACATGGTGGAGGCAATTTTCCTGCTGCGCGCCTACCGCACGACGCTGCCGCGCCTGGCCGTCAGCGAACCTATCGACACCGCGAAGATGCGCCTCGAACGCCGAATCTCCGCGACCTACAAAGACGTTCCCGGCGGGCAGCTGCTCGGCCCGACGTATGACTACACCCATCGCCTGCTGGATTTCACCCTGCTTGCGAACGGCGAAGCGCCGCCGCTGCAAAAGGCGGACGACAGGGCCGATCCCGCCCCGCACGTCTTTAGCCTGCTGTCAAAACAGGGGCTGGCGAAGGCCGAAGAGGACGGCGGCGAGCAGCCGGACGACATTACCCGCAGCCCGCAGGTTTATCCGTGCTCCCGCTCGTCGCGCCTGCAGCAGCTGGTGCGCGGCGACGAAGGCTACCTGCTGGCGCTGGCCTACTCCACGCAGCGCGGCTACGGGCGCAATCATCCGTTCGCCGGTGAGATCCGCAGCGGCCACGTCGATATCGAAATCATTCCCGAAGAGCTGGGTTTTGCGGTGAACGTCGGCGAACTGCTGCTGACCGAGTGCGAAATGGTCAACGGCTTCGTTGCGCCAGACGACGAAGCGCCGCACTTTACGCGCGGCTACGGGCTGGTGTTCGGCATGAGCGAACGCAAAGCGATGGCGATGGCGCTGGTTGACCGCGCCCTACAGGCTCCGGACTACGATGAAACGGTGACAGGCCCGGCACAGGACGAAGAGTTCGTGCTGTCGCACGCGGATAACGTGGAGGCCGCAGGCTTTGTGTCGCACCTCAAGCTGCCGCATTACGTCGATTTCCAGGCCGAACTGGAACTGCTCAACCGCCTGATTAAGGAGCGCGAAAATGGCTAACCTGAGCGGCTATAACTTCGCTTATCTGGATGAACAGACCAAGCGCATGATACGCCGCGCCATTCTCAAAGCGGTGGCGATCCCCGGCTACCAGGTGCCGTTCGGCGGCCGCGAGATGCCGATGCCCTACGGCTGGGGCACCGGCGGTATTCAGATTACCGCAAGCGTGATTGGCGAAGCCGACGTGCTGAAAGTTATCGACCAGGGGGCGGACGACACCACCAACGCCGTGTCGATTCGCAACTTCTTCAAGCGCGTAACCGGCGTGAACACCACCGAGCGCACGGAAGACGCCACGATTATCCAGACGCGCCACCGCATCCCGGAAACGCCGCTTGCCGAAGACCAGATCCTGATTTTCCAGGTGCCGATCCCCGAGCCGCTGCGCTTTATCGAGCCGCGCGAAACCGAAACCCGCACTATGCACGCGCTGGAAGAGTACGGCGTGATGCAGGTGAAGCTGTACGAAGACATCGCCCGCTTCGGCCACATCGCCACCACCTACGCCTACCCGGTGAAGGTGAACCAGCGCTACGTGATGGACCCGTCGCCCATTCCGAAATTCGACAACCAGAAGATGGACATGATGCCCGCGCTACAGCTGTTCGGCGCCGGGCGCGAGAAGCGCATTTATGCGGTGCCGCCGTTTACCCGCGTGGAAAGCCTCGATTTTGACGACCATCCGTTCACCGTGCAGGAGTGGGACGAGCCGTGCGCCATCTGCGGATCGCGCCACAGCTACCTTGATGAAGTGGTGCTCGACGACGCGGGCAGTCGGATGTTCGTCTGCTCCGATACCGATTTCTGCCGCCAGAACAGCGAGGCCGCATCCCAATGACGCAACCGTTACTTTCGGTCAATAACCTGACCCATCTCTACGCCCCCGGCAAAGGCTTTAGCGACGTGTCGTTTGAGCTGTATCCCGGCGAGGTGCTGGGCATCGTCGGCGAATCCGGCTCCGGTAAAACCACGCTGCTGAAGTCGATTTCCGCCCGCCTCGCGCCGCAGAACGGCGAGGTGGTGTATCTGGATTCGTCGTTGTACGACATGAGCGAAGGCGAACGCCGCCGCCTGCTGCGCACCGAATGGGGCGTGGTGCATCAGCACGCGATGGACGGCCTGCGCCGCCACGTTTCCGCAGGCGGCAACATCGGCGAGCGCCTGATGGCGACCGGCGCGCGCCACTACGGCGACATCCGCGCTACCGCCCAGCGCTGGCTTGAGGAGGTCGAAATCCCCGCCTCGCGCATCGACGACCTGCCGACCACCTTTTCCGGCGGCATGCAGCAGCGCCTGCAAATCGCCCGCAACCTGGTGACGCATCCTAAGCTGGTATTTATGGACGAGCCAACCGGCGGGCTGGACGTTTCCGTGCAGGCGCGCCTGCTCGACCTGCTGCGTGGCCTGGTGCGCGAGCTGAACCTGGCGGTGGTGATCGTCACCCACGACCTGGGCGTTGCGCGCCTGCTCGCCGACCGGCTGCTGGTAATGAAGCAGGGCCAGGTGGTAGAGAGCGGCCTGACCGACCGCGTGCTGGACGATCCGCACCATCCGTATACCCAGCTGTTGGTGTCGTCGGTGTTGCAGAACTGACCCCTGTCGGATGGCGCTTTGCTTGTCCGACCTACAAAACAAATGACAACGGCGACCAATGCACCTGTAGGTCGGATAAGGCGCAAGCCGCCATCCGACATCATGGCAAACGTTTTAAGGAATCCCTATGTCCCGCTTACGGGTTGAAAACTTAAGCAAAACCTTCGTACTACACCACCAGCACGGCATCCGCCTGCCGGTGCTGGCGAGCGCCTCCCTCGAGGTGAAAAGCGGCGAGTGCGTGGTGCTGCACGGCCACTCCGGCAGCGGTAAATCCACCCTGCTGCGCTCGCTGTACGCCAACTACCTGCCGGATGAAGGGCATATCTGGGTGAGGCACAACGACGAGTGGCTGGACATCGTGCAGGCTCCGGCGCGTGACGTGCTGGCGGTGCGCCGTCAAACCATCGGCTGGGTAAGCCAGTTCCTGCGCGTTATCCCGCGTATCTCGGCGCTCGAGGTGGTAATGCAGCCGCTGCTGGACCTGGGCGTGCCGCGTAAAGAGTGTGCGCTGAAGGCCGCTGCGCTGTTAACCCGCCTGAACGTGCCCGAGCGCCTGTGGAGCCTTGCGCCGTCGACGTTTTCCGGCGGCGAGCAGCAGCGTGTGAACATCGCCCGGGGCTTTATCGTCGATTATCCGATTTTGCTTCTTGATGAGCCAACCGCGTCGCTGGATGCGAAAAACAGCGCCGCCGTGGTGTCGCTGATCCTCGAGGCAAAGGCGCGGGGCGCGGCGGTCGTCGGTATCTTCCACGACGAAGCGGTGCGCAACCAGGTGGCAGATCGTCTGCATTCAATGGCTTCCGTGGAGTCACAACATGATCGTTAATAACGTCAGGCTGGTGCTGGAAAACGAAGTGGTCAACGGCTCGCTGGAAGTGGCCAACGGCACGATCCGCAACTTTGCCGATAGCCCAAGCCAGCTGCCCGAGGCGCTCGACGGCGAAGGCGGCTGGCTGCTGCCGGGCCTTATCGAGCTGCATACCGACAACCTCGACAAATTCTTCACCCCGCGTCCGAAGGTGGACTGGCCGGCCCATTCCGCCATGAGCAGCCACGACGCGCTGATGGTGGCGAGCGGCATCACCACCGTGCTGGACGCGGTGGCGCTGGGCGACGTGCGCGACGGCGGCGACCGGCTGGAAAACCTTGAGAAGATGATTAACGCGGTGATGCACAGCCAGCAGCGCGGCGTGAACCGCGCCGAGCACCGTCTGCATTTGCGCTGCGAGCTGCCGCATCACACCACCCTGCCGCTGTTCCAACAGCTGATCGACCGGGGCGGCGTGTCGCTGGTGTCGCTGATGGACCACTCGCCGGGCCAGCGCCAGTTTTCGAACCTCGTAAAGTATCGCGAGTACTATCAGGGCAAATACCAGATGAGCAACGCGGAGATGGACGGCTACGAGGCGGACCAGCTCGCGCTTGCCGAACGCTGGTCGCAGCCGAACCGCCTGGCGATTGCCGCCGAGTGCCGCGCCCGCGGTATTGCCCTTGCCAGCCACGATGACGCGACCGCCGCCCACGTCGCCGAATCTCACGAACTGGGAAGCGTCATCGCCGAGTTCCCGACCACGCTTGAAGCGGCGCAGGCCTCACGCCAGCACGGGTTGAGCGTGCTGATGGGCGCGCCGAACATCGTGCGCGGCGGCTCGCATTCCGGGAACGTGGCGGCGCACCGGCTCGCGCAGGTAGGCCTGCTGGATATCCTCTCCTCGGACTATTACCCGGCGAGCCTGCTGGACGCCGCATTCCGCGTGGCGCACGACGAGTCAAACGGCTTTACCCTGCCGCAGGCGGTGGCGCTGGTAACGCGCAACCCGGCGCAGGCGTTGCAACTTGCGGATCGCGGCGTGCTGGCCGAGGGCAAACGCGCGGACATGGTGCTGGCCCACCGGCATGGCGACCACGTACACGTCGGGCACGTCTGGCGTCAGGGAATCCGGGTGTTCTGATGAGCAAAATGGTCTGGTTGATGGGGCCGTCCGGCTCCGGGAAAGACGCCCTGCTGACGGCGCTGCGCCAGCAGGACAATCACCAGCTGCTGGTTGCCCATCGCTATATCACCAGGGCGGCCGACGCGGGCTGTGAAAATCACGTTTCGCTCAGCGAAAAGGAGTTCCGGCAGCGCCAGCGGCAGGGGCTGTTTGCCCTGAGCTGGCAGGCGCATCACCAGAGCTACGGCGTGGGCGTGGAGGTCGATCTCTGGCTGGCGTCGGGCCTGGACGTGGTGGTAAACGGTTCGCGCCAGCATCTGAGCCAGGCGCGTTATCGCTACGGCGAAGTGCTGGTGCCGATTTGCCTGCACGTTTCAACGGACGTTTTGCGTAAGCGGCTGGAACAACGCGGGCGCGAAAATGCGCAGCAGATCGAGCAACGCCTGCAACGTGCGGCGCTTTACGCACCGGATCTGGATGAATGCCCGGTACTCAATAACGACGGTAGTCTGGATGAATCTGTCTCGTCGTTTATGCATTTGATCTACTGAGCTGCTTTAATGTCGGATGTCGCTACGCGAATCCGACCTACGACTCGGGTTTTGTAGGGTGGATAAGCGATAGCGTCATCCACCAAATTCACAAGGAAACGCGCCATGTTGGAATTTCGCCCCGCCACGCCTGCCGATACCGACAGCGTCTACGCCCTGATCTGCGAGCTGAAGCAGGCCGAGTTTGACCGCCAGGCGTTTAACGCCGGTTTTGCGGCGAACCTCGAAGATCGCAACTTACGCTATCAGCTTGCCGTGCTGAACGGCGCGGTTGTCGGCATGATCGGCCTGCACATGCAGTTTCACCTGCACCACGTTAACTGGATCGGCGAGATCCAGGAGCTGGTCGTGATGCCGCAGGCGCGCGGGCACGGGGTGGGAAGCAGGCTGCTGGCCTGGGCAGAAGACCAGGCGCGTGTCGCGGGCGCGGAGCTAACGGAGCTTTCCACCAGCATAGGCCGCCTCGACGCGCACCGTTTTTACGAGCGCGAAGGCTATCGGCAGACCCACTTCCGCTTCACCAAGCCTGTGGAGACACAGAATGAGCCTGAAATTAACCCTTAGCGGCACCGGCGGCGCGCAGCTGGTGCCCGCCTTTGGCTGCCGCTGCGCCGCCTGCGAGCGCGCCCGCGCGAATCCCCAGCATCGCCGCAAACCCTGTAGCGCGGTGGTAAAATTCAACGATGCCGTCACGCTGCTGGACGCGGGCATTCCGGACCTGATGGACCGCTGGCAGCCGGAAGATTTTCAGCAGTTTTTGCTCACCCATTACCATATGGATCACGTCCAGGGGCTGTTCCCGCTGCGCTGGGGCGTGGGCAAAAAAATCAGGGTGTACGGCCCGCCGGATGAGCAGGGCTGCGACGATTTGTTCAAGCACCCCGGCATTCTTGACTTCAGCCACCGGCTTGAGCCGTTCGTCTGGTTTACCCTGCAAGCCCTGCGCGTCACCCCGCTGCCCCTCAACCACTCGAAGCTCACCTTCGGCTATCTGTTTGAAACCCCGCACAGCCGCGTGGCCTGGCTAAGCGATACCGCAGGCCTGCCCGAAAAAACGCTCAAGTTCCTCGCCGCCAACGGGCCGCAGGTTATCGTCATCGATTGCAGCCACGAGCCGCGCCCGGAAACGCCAAACAACCATTGCGACCTGAACACGGTCGTCGCCCTTAACGAGCAAATCGGCTGCCCGCGCGTGATCCTCACGCACATCAGCCACCGGTTCGACTGCTGGATGATGGAGAACGCGCTCCCGGCAGGGTTCGAGGCCGGATTTGATGGGATGGAGATTTTGGTGGATTAGCGTTGGGGATGTGTCGGATGGCGCTTCGCTTATCCGACTTACGGATTGGGGTGATTGGGGTATTTGTCGGATGGCGGCGTTCGCCTTATCCGACCTACGGATTGAGGTGATTGGGGTATGTGTCGGATGGCGGCATTCGCCTTATCCGACCTACGGATTGAGGTGATTGGGGTATTTGTCGGATGGCGCTTCGCTTATCCGACCTACAGATTGAGGTGATTGAAGTATTTGTCGGATGGCGCTTCGCTTATCCGACCTACGAATCGTTCGGTTTTGTAGGGTGGATAAGCGAAGCGCCATCCACCGATGGGCTAACCTACCACGCCTTCCGCAAAATCCCTCATTCACAGGTTAAGGTCTGGAAACGGGCTCGCAAATCCCCTATCGCTTCATCCAGCGGTTCCCGCAGCAACGACAAAGTTAGCCCCTCTTTGCAGAGGGGCTAAGTCCTTGCTACAGGAAAATTAATGAGGTGCATATCTTTCAATGAGGCGGCTAAAGTTGTGTTCAAAATCCTACCCGCTTCCTCCTGGTTGTGCGGAAGGGGCTTTCTATTAATGTCTGCTTTTTCGCGCCGAGTCAATTGCCTGAGATTGACCTTTTTGCGGATTTGTAACGCAGATTACGAATGCCACGCGCGGCGTAAAGCCTGGGCTAATTGCACCTGGTTAAACGGCTTGCGGAGCAGCTCCACGTCCGGCCGCGGCTGCCCGCTGCGCCGCAGGTCCTGGCCGCTTATCAGCAGCAAAGTGAGGTGCGGATAATGCACGCGCGCGTGGTGCAGAACGTCCGCCCCGCTCATGCTGCCCGGCAGCATAAGATCGCTTATCACGATGCTGATGTCCGGCACGTCGGCGAGCATGTGCAGCGCCTGCTGGCTGTCGCCGGTTTCCAGCGTCAGATAGCCCAGTTGGTGCAGCTGTTCGCAAAGCGTCTGGCGCACGTCGTGTTCGTCTTCGAGTACCAGCACCAGCCGGTCGTGGCTGTCGTTGGCCGCTAGCGGTTCAGGCTGCGATTCACCCACCGCTTGGGCGGGCGCTCGCGGTAGCTGTAGGCGCACCAGCGTGCCCTGCCCCGGCGCGCTTTCAATTTGCACGCGCCCGCCGGACTGGCGCACGAACCCGTAAACCATCGACAGGCCCAGCCCGCTGCCGCTGCCGGTTTGTTTAGTGGTGAAGAACGGCTCAAAGACCTGCGCTTTTACCTCCGGTGACATGCCATGCCCGCCGTCGATCACCTCCAGCGCGACCATATCCTGCCTGTCGCCTTCGGTGCGCGTGACCCGCTGGTTCCAGGTGCGGATTTTGATGCTGCCGGTCTGCCCGTCCATCGCGTCGCGGGCGTTCATTACCAGGTTGATGATGGCGTTTTCGAGCTGGTTGACGTCGATCCACGCGGGCCAGGCGGGCTGCTGCGCCTCGATCTCAAGCGTCAGCGTGGCGGGCAGCGAATGGCGGATCAGCGGGTCGAGGTTTTCCAGCAGGGTTTTCATCGCCACGGCGTGCGGATGGAGCGACTGTTTGCGCGAGAACGCCAGCAGGCGCTGGGTGAGCTGCGCGCCCCGCTCGGCGGCCTTTAAGGAACGGCTGATGCGCACCGCGTCCGGCGAGTCTGCCGATGCCAGCTCAAGGCTGCCGATAATCACCGCCAGCAGGTTGTTGAAGTCGTGCGCCAGGCCGCCCGTGAGCTGTCCGACCGCCTTCATTTTCTGGCTGTGCACCAGCGCCTCTTCCAGCGCCTTGCGCTCGCTGCGCTCCAGCACCACGTTGACCATGCCGCGCCCCGGCACCGGGCTGAAGCGCAGCTCGATGGTGCGGTTATCCGCAAGCCTTAGCTCCTGCGGTTTTGGCAGGGGGCGCGAGAGGTTTTCCAGAATGTGCTCCTGGAGCGGCGTGACCTGTTTTAACAGCCCCAGGTAATGCTGGCCGCGCTGAAGCCGTTCCGCCTGTAGCCCCAGCAGCAGCGGGTACTGCGGATTCCACACCACCAGAAAGCCGTCGTTATCGAACAGCGCAAAGCCGTCGCGCATGGCGTGGAAGGTGGTTTCCAGCTGCGTGCTTTTTTCCTTCAGCAGTTTCGAGGTGTGTTCCAAAGAGGCGGTATTGCGGGCAAAGACGTTGAACGCACGCGCCAGCTCACCAAGCTCGTCCCGCCGCTGTAGGGCAGGCACGCTGACGTCCCGCTCGCCGCGCGCAAGCCGCGTCATGGCGTGGGAAATTGCCGTCAGGTTCGAGCCGAGGTTTTTGTAGATGTACCAGCCCGCAAAGCCGGTGATCACCAGCGCCAGCAGGGCAAACAGGCCGATAAAGAAGATGATGGATTGCAGGTCTTTGTGACTTTGTTCGGTGCGGTTCAGCGACTCTTCGCCCACCTTCTGCACGTAGAGATTGATGTCCTGATTGAGAAACGCCACCAGCGCTTTGATGTGGTACATGTACCAGGAAATGCCCAAATCGCTGCTATCCAACGCCTGCGAAAGCGGCAGTAACTGCCGCAAATGTGCTGCCATTTCCTGCAATATTTCGTTTACCAGCGGCGAACCGGCGCGTGCGGGCAGCTTAGCCATTACCTCCGTAAGCTGGACGACGGTGGCTTTGGGCGAAGGCGTTTGGATGGCGATCAGGATCAGCCTGTCCATCTCCACCAGGAGCGCGGCGTCCGGCTCGCTGAGTCCGTCGCGCGCGTTGATATCCTGAATATGATGCAGATAGCTTTGGTTTTGATAGAGGGCGCTGAGCAGCGCGTTGCGCTCCAGATGGCGCCGGTGCCCCAGCTCCAGCATGCGCGTGACGCTGCTTTCCAGCTCGTTGCTGCGGTCGGTGATACGCTTTACCAGCTGCGGCTCGTGGCTGGCAAGCGGGGCTTTTGCGAGGTGGTTCAGGGAGTTTTGCAACGCCAGCTGCGTTTGCCGCAGGCGCGCCGCCTCGCTTTGGTATTCGAGCGCGCCGACAACCTGCGTCAGCCGCACCGCCGCCGTCGCCACGTTTGCGGTATCGCGCGCCAGCTCCATGCTGCCGGACATGTCGCTCAGCGTTTGCCCCTGCACCTGTTCCTGTAAGCGGCTGGCGTGTTCGAAGCCCAGCACCGCCACGCCGCAAACCATCAGCGTGACCGCCACCACCAGCAGGTTGAAGAACAGCAGGCGGCCGCGGGCGCTGGAAAAAAACGGCGTGCGGGGTAGCGGCATAGGTCACTCCAGTAGCTAAGTTTCCCCCTCACCCTAACCCTCTCCCCCAGGAGAGGGGACTGTACCGAGCCTACCTATCCCAGGAAAGTGGAACATAGGGTGTCTCACTCTCCTGGGGGAGAGGGCCGGGGTGAGGGCATCCGGTTCCAAATTTCAGTAAAGCAGCCTCCCGAACACCGCGTATCAATCCGTCACGGTAATGTGATCACGGTTAACTATTCAGCAATATGACAAATATGAACGGCTTCTGACATTTTGTGTTTACCGGCGCGTGATTGACTGATGGCAATCGTCACTTTGCCCGCAGGAGCCGCGCCATGAGCAGCGTTCCCATTTTGGAGATGCGCAATATTGCCAAGTCTTTCGGCAAGTTTTATGCGTTAAAAGGCGTCGACCTGACGGTGTTCCCCGGCGAGATTCACGCGCTGATGGGGGAAAACGGTGCCGGTAAGAGTACGCTGATGAAAATTCTTGCCGGTGCCTATACCGCGACCAGCGGCGAGATTTTAATTAACGGCGAACCTTACAGCATTAAGGGGCCGAAGGACGCGCTGAACGCCGGTATCACGCTGATTTACCAGGAGATGCAGCTTGCGCCCAACCTGACGGTGGCGGAGAACATTTTCCTCGGCAGCGAGCTGTCGAGCGGCGGCCTGGTGAAGCGTAAAGAGATGGTGTTACAGGCGCAGACCGTGATCGACCGCCTGGGCGCGCAGTTCAAAGCCAGCGATTTGGTGATGAAGCTGACCATCGCCGAGCAGCAGCAGGTGGAGATTGCCCGCGCGCTGCACCGTAACAGCCGCATTTTAGTGATGGACGAACCCACCGCCGCGCTTTCGTCCCGCGAAACGCACCGCCTGTTCGAGCTGATTATGCGGCTGCGCGACGAGGGCATGGCGATTATCTATATCAGCCACCGCATGGCGGAAGTGTACGAGTTATCGGACCGGGTTAGCGTGCTGCGCGACGGGCAGTACGTCGGCAGCCTGACGCGTGAAAACCTGAACGCCAACGAGCTGGTGCGCATGATGGTTGGCCGCCCGCTGAGCGATCTGTTCAATAAAGAGCGCGATATCCCGCTGGGCAACGCGCGCCTGAACGTTCATCACCTGACGGACGGTGCCAAAGTCCAGCCGGTGAGCTTACAGGTGCGATCCGGCGAAATCGTCGGGCTTGCAGGCCTGGTCGGCGCCGGGCGCTCCGAGCTGGCGCAGCTTATTTTTGGCGTACGCAGGTCGACCGGCGGCACGATCGAGATCGACGGCAGCCCCGTCGCTATTCATTCACCCCGTGAAGCCATCCAGCACGGCATCGGCTTTCTGACCGAAAACCGCAAAGAGCAGGGTTTATTCCTCGAGCTGGCGGCGCAGGACAACATCACCATGGCGACGCTCGAGCGCGACGCCCACTACGGCTGGCTTGACCGCAAAAAAGCCCAGACGATTTCAGACGATGCCATCAGCCTGCTGAATATTCGCGTGCCCCACGCCCAGGTGCGGGCCGGTGGGCTGTCCGGCGGCAATCAGCAAAAGCTGCTGATCTCGCGCTGGGTGGCGATCGGCCCGCGTATTTTGATCCTTGATGAGCCTACGCGCGGCGTGGACGTCGGCGCGAAAAGCGAGATCTACCGGATCATGAGCCAGATGGCGAAAAAAGGCGTGGCGATCCTGATGATCTCAAGCGAGCTGCCGGAGGTGGTCGGCATGAGCGACCGGGTGTACGTGATGCGTGAAGGGAGTATCGCCGGCGAGCTGCACGGGCCGGATATCACTCAGGAAAATATTATGACGCTGGCAACCGGCGTAGAAGATGCTCACAACAAGGGGGTTCACCATGGCTAATACTCTTGACCCGCGTAAGGGAGCGCCGGAGCCTGCGAGCACCCCGCAGCAGGTGGCAAAATCCGCTTCGCTGAAGAAAGCGCTGTTTGGCGATTTGATGCAAACCGTCGGCATCCTGCCGATTTTGATTCTGATCGTCGCCGTTTTTGGCTTTATCACGCCGAACTTTTTTACCGAATCTAACCTGCTGAACATCGCCCGCCAGTCGTCTATCAATATCGTTCTCGCCGCCGGGATGACGTTCATCATTTTGACCGGCGGCATCGACCTGTCTGTGGGGTCGATTCTGGGCACCACGGCGGTGACGGCGATGGTGGTTTCGCTGATGCCGGGCTGGGAGGCGCTGTCGATTCCCGCCGCGCTGATGATGGGCACCGGGCTTGGACTGTTCAACGGCATGCTGGTGGCCTGGGCGGGGCTGCCGCCGTTTATCGTCACGCTCGGCACCTATACCGCCCTGCGCGGCGCGGCGTATCTGCTGGCCGACGGCACGACGGTGATTAATTCCAATATCAATTTTGAGTGGATAGGCAACGCGTATCTCGGCCCGATTCCGTGGCTGGTGGTGATTGCGCTTGCGGTGATTGTGGTGTGCTGGTTCATTCTCAGGCGCACCACGCTTGGCGTCCACATTTACGCGGTGGGCGGCAATATGCAGGCCGCGCGCCTGACCGGCATCAAGGTGTGGATGGTGCTGCTGTTCGTTTACGGTATGAGCGGGCTGCTTTCCGGGCTTGGCGGGGTGATGAGCGCGTCAAGGCTGTACAGCGCCAACGGTAACCTCGGCACGGGCTACGAGCTGGACGCTATCGCGGCGGTCATTCTTGGCGGCACCAGCTTTGTGGGCGGCATCGGCACTATCACCGGCACGCTGGTTGGCGCGCTGATTATCGCCACCTTAAACAACGGCATGACGCTGATGGGCGTCTCCTACTTCTGGCAGCTGGTGATCAAGGGTGCGGTGATCATCATTGCGGTGCTGATCGATAAATACCGTACCCGCCATCACCAAAGCTCATAACACACAGCCGTAAACGGTGGATGGCGCTAACGCTTATCCACCCTACGGGTTGAGGTTTCATAGGTCGGATTAGCGATAACGCCATCCACCCTACGGGTTGGGTTTTCGTAGCTCGGATGAGCGATAGCGCTATCCGACATAAATTCAACGTTCAAGATGATAGCCAAAGAGGAAAACAACATGCGTTTAAAGCTGATAGCCGCTGCACTCCTGATAGCCAGCGCGCCGTTTGTTCAGGCTAAAGAACTGAAATCCATCGGGGTGACGGTGGGCGATCTTGCCAACCCGTTCTTCGTGCAGATTACCAAGGGCGCCGAGCTTGAGGCCCGCAAGCTGGCGGGTGACAACGTGAAGGTAACGCTGGTGTCCAGCGGCTACGATCTGGGCCAGCAGGTGTCGCAGATCGATAACTTTATTGCCGCCAAGGTGGACATGATCATTCTGAACGCCGCGGATTCGAAAGGGATCGGTCCGGCGGTGAAGCGCGCGAAAGAAGCCGGGATCGTGGTGGTGGCGGTTGACGTGGCGGCGGAGGGCGCGGACGCGACGATCACCTCGAACAACACCCAGGCGGGCGAGATGGCCTGTAAGTACATTTCGGATCGTCTAAAAGAGAAAGGCAACGTGGTGATCATCAACGGGCCGCCGGTTTCCGCCGTGCAGAACCGCGTGGAAGGTTGCCTGACCGAGTTTAAAAAGCACCCTGAGATCAAGATCCTTTCCTCTAACCAGAACGCCAAAGGCAGCCGCGAAGGTGGCCTTGAAGTGATGACGTCGCTGCTGGCGGCCAATCCGAAGATCGACGGCGTGTTTGCCATCAACGATCCGACGGCGATCGGTGCCGATCTGGCGGCTAAGCAGGCCCAGCGCAACGAGTTCTTTATCGTCGGCGTGGACGGCAGCCCGGATGCAGAAGAAGCCCTGAAGCGCGGCGGCAATACGCTGTTCGTGGCAACACCTGCCCAGGACCCGCAGGTGATGGCGGCGAAGGCGGTGGAAATCGGCTATGACATTCTGCAGGGCAAGCCCGCGCCGAAAGAGCCGGTGCTGATCCCGGTGACGATGATCGATAAGAACAATATCGGCACCTATAAGGGTTGGACGGTGAAATAGTTTTCACATTGGCATTGGACGCCCTCATCCCGGCCCTCTCCCACGGGGAGAGGGTAAGGGTGAGGGGAAACCAGAGGAGGCACCATGAAACGCTCCGAAGTGAACCAGATCCTGACCCAGACGCGCCATTTCTTTATGCAGCACGACGTTCATCTGCCGCCGTTCGCCTCTTATGAGCGAGTCAAATGGCAGCAGCTGGATAAAACGCTTTGGCAGGAAGTCTTCGACCTGAAGCTCGGCTGGGACGTGACGGCGTTTGGCGGCCAGGATTTCCCCGCTCAGGGGCTGACGCTGTTCACTTTGCGCAACGGTTCGCCGGACGGTGCGCCCTACCCAAAAAGCTACGCTGAAAAAATCATGCACGTCCGCGAGGGCCAGCTTACGCCGATGCATTTCCACTGGCGCAAGCGGGAGGACATTATCAATCGCGGCGGCGGCAACCTGATCGTCGAACTGTGGAATGCCGACCCGTTCGAACAGCCCGAAGAAACGAACGTGACGGTGGTGATTGACGGCTGCCGCCAGACCCACGCGGCGGGCAGCCAGCTGCGCCTGTCACCGGGGGAAAGTATCTGCCTCGTTCCGGGGGTTTATCACAGCTTCTGGGGCGAGCCGGGCTACGGCGATGTGCTGGTCGGCGAAGTGTCGATGGTCAATGACGACGACCGCGACAACCGTTTCCTGAAGCCACTCGAGCGTTTTAATAGTATCAGCGAGGACGAACCGGCGCGGCTGCTGCTGTGCAACGAGTATCGCCATCACCTTTAATTTTGCCCAACACCAGGGGACGTAATATGGCTTTGATTTCGCTTGCCGACGGGCTGGCCCACGCTCGTGCCAACGGGTATGCGCTGGGTGCTTTTAACGTGCTCGACAGCCATTTTTTGCGCGCGCTGTTTGCCGCCGCAAAACAGGAAAACTCGCCGTTTATTATTAATATTGCCGAGGTGCATTTTAAATATATTTCGCTGGATTCACTGGTCGAGGCCGTTAAATTCGAAGCGGCGCACCACGACATTCCGGTGGTGCTCAATCTCGATCACGGCCTGCATTTTGAAGCCGTGGTGCGCGCTCTGCGGCTAGGTTTTAGCTCGGTGATGTTCGATGGTTCTACACTTGAGTATGAGGAGAACGTTCGGCAGACCCGCGAGGTGGTGAAAATGTGCCACGCGGTTGGCGTTTCCGTTGAGGCCGAACTGGGCGCGGTGGGCGGCGACGAGGGCGGCGCGCTGTATGGTGAAGCCGACAGCAATAAGTTTACCGACCCACGCGTTGCGCGAGATTTCGTCGACCGCACCGGCATCGACACGCTGGCCGTCGCTATCGGCAACGCGCACGGCAAATACAAAGGCGAGCCGAAGCTCGATTTCGACCGCCTCGCCGCCATTCGCCAGCAAACGGGCTTACCGCTGGTGCTGCACGGCGGATCGGGCATCAGCGACGAGGATTTCCGCAGGGCGATTGCGCAAGGCATCCATAAAATTAATTTTTACACCGGCATGTCCCAGGCCGCGCTTGGCGCGGTGGAGCAGCGGATGAACCAGCGTCACGCGATTTATGACGAGTTCGCCGAGCTGCTGCTGGGCATTGAAGAGGCGATTACGGACGTCGTCGCGCGGCAGATGCAGATTTTTGGCAGTTCGGGTAAGGCTTAAGGAGTTGCTATGACAGAGCGCAGCGGAATTATCGCCGCCGGAAATATGCTGGTCGACCACGTGCATCAGATCGTGCAGTGGCCGCAGCGCGGGTGGCTGGCAGAAATCGTCCACAGCGAACGTTCGACGGGCGGCGCGCCGCTGAACGTGCTGCTGACGCTGGCAAAAATGCACGTCGGCCTGCCGCTGCAGGCGGTGGGGCTGGTGGGCGACGATCACGACGGCGATTACATTATGGCGATGCTCGACCAGTATCACGTGAACCGCCAACACGTGCACCGCACCACTTTTGCGCCAACGTCGATGTCGCAGGTGATGACCGACCCCAGCGGCCAGCGCACGTTTTTCCATTCGCCAGGCGCAAACCGCCTGCTCGATCTGCCCGCCTTCGACGGCCTGGAATCCTCTTTTAAAATCTTCCACCTGGGCTATTTGCTGCTGCTGGATAGCCTGGATATGGAGGACGCGGAGTACGGCACGCGCAGCGCGCGGCTGCTGGCCCAGATGTCGCAGCTGGGCTATGAAACCTCGCTGGATTTGGTGTCGCGGCAGGGCGATCCGCGCTATCGCCCGATGGTGCTCCCTGCCCTGCGCTGGCTGGACTATCTGGTGATTAACGAGCTGGAGGCCGGTGAATTTAGCGGGCTGGCGATCCGTAAAAATGACGGCTCGCCGCACGTTGAGCATATCGCCGAGGCCGCGAAGCTGCTGCTTGAGTCAGGGGTGCGGCAGCGCGTCGTGATCCACTGTCCGGAAGGGGCATGGGGCGTGGAAGCCAATGGCGAAGGGGCATGGGTGCCCTCTTTCCGTTTATCTGCGGAGGAAATTGTTGGCAGCGTAGGCGCGGGCGACGCGTTTTGCGCCGGAATATTATACGGCTGCCATGAAAAATGGACGTTAACGGACAGCCTGAAGCTGGCCCACGCCTGCGCACGGGCAAATCTTTTATGTGCTAATGCGATTGACGGCGCAAAAACGCTGGCAGAATTAAAAATCTTTATTAACGAGAAAAGGCTTGACGTTTCCTAAGCGCGGCTGGTCGCTTATTACGTGTTTTTTAATTCCTGTATTATAAGTAAGCGCTAACCCCTCCCTTTAAACGAATTATATTAGCCCCGCTAAATATTATATTAAGCAATTGAATAATATAAAATTGGTTATATCAATAAGATTTTTTATATTATTACCTCAGCCTATGAGTTATAAACTAATATCTCTTATTCTTAGATATCTCTATTAGAAATAATATTTTTAAAATATCATCATTGAAGGAGTCCGAATAAATGACGGCGTCTTGGCGCTCGAATTAAAGGACTATAGAAGTGAGCCAAAATGGAATTTAAAAAATGGATACTATTATTTCTCCACCCAGTAAGTTTCGTAAACATCTTTTAGCCAGCCTCATTTGCACCAGCCTCTTCACCGTACCGGAAACCGCCCTTGCTCAGGGACAGGTTTCAGTGAAAGGCGGCGAAGTCTCAATTTCCGACATTTCTGTCGAAACCACTGAAGACAGTAAGTCTGCGGTTATCAGCGATGGTGAAGTTCTGGATAGCTTAGCCTCGCTGACAAACGTCGAAGTTAAGGCACAGGGCATCAACGCTGCAGGCCTTTCAGCCCTTAACGGAGGTAGAATTAACGTTAATGGGGGTACGGTAACGACGCAGAACAGTGTTGCTATAGAGGCCGTTAACGGTGGCAAAATTGATGTTAACGGCACGGCTGTCAGCAACGCAGGTGTGGGCAAATCAATTATTGATATTCGTGGCGAAGGATCGCAGTTTACGGGTTCAGGCCTCACCCTCACCAATACTGGAGCCAGTGCTAAAGGCATTTCTGTTTCAAACAAAGCTTCCGTTACTCTCAGCGACATTGAACTAAATCTGGCTAACGGATCAAATGGCCTGCACGTTGACAAAGCCGATCTGACCATCAACAGCCTCACCCTCAATCAGTCTTCAGTGAATTCGCAAAACGTCGTTTACGTCAGTGGTGATGCCACTAAAGAAGCGACGATTACGCTAAATGATAGCAACGTACAGGCAAGCGGCGCCAATGACACCCTGATTAACGCTAATATTTACAGCCATGTTACGCTGGATAGAGGCGAATATAAAACGACGGGTGATTACTTCTCGGCTATATATGCGGCGACAAACACTGGCAAAGTTGACGCCAGCAATGTTGCGATCTCGACTGAGGGCAATACATCACACGGAGCTGATATCCGTGGCAGTATGTCCATCAATAACAGCAGCGTTTCGACAACGGGTTCAGATGCCCATGCGCTATACAGCGAAGGCTCGCTGAACGCCGACACGGTTAGGCTCGTGACCGAAGGTTCGGATTCTGGAGCCATGGTAGCGGCTCGCGGCGGCTCTCTGACGCTGAAAACAGGCACGGCCAGAACCACTGGCGCACGAGGGTATGGGGCAATCAACTTTGCCGACTCCACTATCAACGCCAGCGACATGACCATTGATACCGAGGGTGACGGCTCCCATGCGCTGCTGGCTTACAGCGGCAGCAATACAACGTTATCCAACGTCCAGGTTAAGGCTAACGGGATTAATAGCGTCGGCCTGTTTGCACAGGGTGATTTGAATAAAAATTCCGAAACCACCGTTAACCTGCAAAAGACCCATCTTTCCGCCACGCACCATCAGGCGATGAATGCCACAGGTGCCAATCTCACCGTTAACCTGACAGAGGGCTCAAGCGTAAGCAGCGGCAACGGGCAGCTTATTACCGTGCGTGACAACAAGTCCGGGACCAGCGACGTTGGCTCTACGGTTCGCCTGAACGCAGACGGCAAATCAGCCCTGACGGGCGATATTTTGACTGAAGCCGGCAACTCAACGGTGGATGTGAGCCTCAGCGATGATTCGACCTGGACAGGTTCTTCAGCCAAAACCAACAGCATTAATATTGATACCACCAGCCTGTGGGATATGACCACCAGCTCGGCGGTGAATGCGCTAAACAACAACGGTTCAGTGAATTTCCGCTCGCAAAGCAACGGCTTCTCAACGCTGACCATTAATAACGATCTTACCGGTTCCGGCAGCTTTAATATCAATACTCATCTGGGCGACGATTCGTCCCCTACCGATAAAATTGATGTAAAAGGTAATGTCGACGGCAACTTCACACTGGCAATAAATAACGCGGGCGGCAGCGGCGCGCTCACCACCGGTGATGGTATTGAAGTGGTGAATATCGACGGCAGCGCGAAAGGCACCTTTGCCCTGTCTGAGCGCGTGGCCGCAGGCGCATACGAGTACCAGATTGCCCAAGGCGGAAGCCAGGACAGCAATGACTGGTATTTACGCTCTACCTATCTGGCACCAGATCCAAATCCGGATACAGACCCTGATACCGGTACCGATCCTGACAATGGCTCCGGCACCGATCCTGACAACGGCTCCGGTACCGATCCTGACAATGGCTCCGGCACCGATCCTGACAACGGCTCCGGCACCGATCCTGACAACGGCTCCGGCACCAATCCTGACAACGGCTCCGGTTCCAATCCTGATAATGGTTCAGGTACTAACCCTAATAATGGTTCCGGCACAAACGGCGATCCAACGCCATGGCGTGCGGAAGTCACAGGCTACATCGCCGCTCCTTGGCTTGTTCAACGCTATGCCTTCGATACCCTGGGGACTTACCACCAGCGCACCGGCGGTGATATCCATCATAAAGACGGCGCATGGGGACTGACGCGCGGTAGCCACCTGGAAGCCGACAGCGGTCGATTCGGTTATGACTCAGACTCATGGTTCGTGCAGTTTGGTACCGATGTCTGGGAAAAAGACAACCAGCGTGCGGGCGTGATGCTGACGCTGGGTACCATCCAGACGGACGTTACCGATTCAGGCCGCGCGGTTAATAAAAATCTGTCCGTCGATACCGGCTCGATTGATACCTCTGCCTACAGCCTTGGCGGCTATTACACCGCAATGGGCGATGACGGTGCTTACCTTGACATCGTAGGCCAGGCATCCTGGTACGAAAACGACTACCAAAGCACGGTGTCTGCCAAGCAGCATGGCTACGGTGCCGCCGCGTCTGCGGAAGTCGGCAAACCGTTCCAGCTGTATCAGGACTGGCATATTGAGCCACAGCTACAGGCGAGACTGCAGTATATGCACCTTGCGGAATTCAACGATGGTATCAGCGATGTGTCCGGTTCATCTGATACGGTAGGCGAACTTCGCGCAGGTGCCCGTCTGTTCCTGGCGCAGCCAGAATTTACGCCATACGTCATCGGCAACGTGGTTCAGGCGGTCGGCAAAGAGCCGGATGTCACCATTGGTGGTCAGAAAGTACGTGCTGAGTTTGGCGACGACTACTGGCAGACCGGCGTTGGCCTCAATGCTTCGCTGAATAGCAGCACCTCGGTTTATATCGACGGCCGCTACCAGAAGACGTTTGACGGCTCGCAGCAGGGTTACAACGGCAACATCGGTGTGAAAGCCACCTTCTAAAACGTGCTCGGGGGAAACATTGCGTTTCCCCCTTTTTTTAACCTTCTCTATTTACGCCGCGTTGTGCTCTTCCTGAATAATATCTGCCGCAAAGACATACCCCACGCCGCGTATCGTGCGGATTAGCGTCGGCTGATGCGGGTTCACTTCTATTTTCCTGCGCAGGCGCATGATTAATACATCGATCGTCCTGTCGAAAACCTCCATCGATTCACTGTGCGTTAGCTCAAGCAGCCTTTCGCGCGACAGCACCCTGCGGGCGTTTTGCACCAGCGCCAGCAGCAGGCCGTATTCCCCCTGCGTGAGGTCCACCTGTTCCTGCCGGGCGTTAAAAAGCTGACAGCGATCGGTATCCAACCGCCAGCCGTTGAAATGTAACCCGCTGGTTTTTGCGGCGGGCGTGTCGACGGCCAGCGCGCCGCTACGCCGCAGCACGGCCTTCACCCGCGCGACCACGACCCGCGGGTTAAACGGCTTGGCGATGTAATCATCCGCGCCCATTTCCAGCCCCACTACAACGTCAGATTCGCTGCCCAGCCCCGTCAGCATCACCACCGGGAGTTCGGGCCGCAGCCGCTGGACCTGCTGGAGCACCTGTAGCCCGTTGATATCCGGCAGCATCATGTCCAGCAGCACCAGCGCGACGGCGGGCCGCTCGGCGATGGCGGTGAGCGCCTGGTTGCCGGTGTGGGTGACCAGCACGTCAAAGACATGTTCGTTGAGAGTGTCGCGCAGCACGTCGCAGATTGCCGGGTCGTCATCCACCACCAGAATTGCAGGTTTCATCGTTGTTCTCCGTGGGGATGCAGGGCCATAGGGTAAGTGTGAGCGATTGTTGATGGAGTACCGCATAAAAGACAAATGCCCATGCTGAAATTTCAATCAGCGTCACAAACGGCAGCCGCCTCGACACGTCACTTTTGACGATGTCCTGCTTTTCGTCAGGGTTTTGCGGTGTTTCTGCCCGTACTATCGTGCTTATAACCCCTACGTTTTATATGGCATAGAAAATGCATTAAGGGGGCAGATGTGACGAAAACTTCTGCTGTCACACACCGATAACAGCATTGACTGGAGCAACACGATGAAAAAAGTCGTCACGGTTTGCCCCTATTGCGCCTCGGGTTGCAAGATAAACCTGGTGGTCGATAACGGCAAAATCGTCAAGGCGGAGGGCGCTCAGGGTAAAACCAATCAGGGCGATCTGTGCCTGAAAGGCTATTACGGCTGGGATTTTATTAATGACACTAAAATCCTCACCCCGCGTCTGAAATCCCCGATGATTCGTCGCCAGAAGGGCGGCAAGCTCGAAAACGTTTCCTGGGACGAGGCGCTTAACTACGTCGCCACCCGCTTAAGCGAAATCAAAGCCAAGCACGGCCCTGATGCCATCATGACCACCGGCTCATCCCGTGGTACCGGCAACGAAACTAACTATGTAATGCAGAAATTTGCGCGCGCCGTTATTGGTACCAATAACGTCGACTGCTGCGCTCGCGTCTGACACGGCCCATCGGTTGCAGGTCTGCACCAGTCGGTCGGTAACGGCGCTATGAGCAACTCAATCGTCGAGATTGAGGATACCGATTTAGTCTTTGTATTCGGGTATAACCCGGCTGATTCACACCCTATCGTCGCCAACCGCGTAATTCGCGCGAAGCAGAAAGGGGCGCAAATCATCGTTATCGATCCGCGTAAAATTGAAACTGCGCGCATCGCCGACCTGCATTTGCAGTTAAAAAATGGCTCGAACATCGCCCTGCTGAACGCCATCGGGCATGTAATCATCGAAGAAAATCTTTACGACCAGGCCTTCGTGGCCGCGCGTACCGAAGGCTTTGATGAGTACAAAAAAATCGTTGCGGGCTACACGCCGGAATCGGTTGAGGAAATCACCGGCCTGAAGGCCGCCGATATCCGCACCGCCGCGCGGATGTATGCGAAGGCGAAAACCGCGACCATTCTGTGGGGCATGGGCGTGACCCAGTTCTATCAGGGCGTGGAAACCGTGCGTTCGCTGACGAGCCTTGCGCTAATGACCGGCAACCTGGGGAAAGCCAACGTCGGCGTGAACCCGGTGCGTGGGCAAAATAACGTGCAGGGCGCGTGCGACATGGGCGCGCTGCCGGACACCTATCCGGGCTATCAGTACGTTAAGAACCCGGAAGATCGGGCGAAGTTTGCCAAAGCCTGGGGCGTTGAGTCGTTGCCCGCGCATACCGGCTATCGCATCAGCGAGCTGCCGCACCGCGTGGCGCACGGCGAGGTGCACGCGGCGTACATCATGGGTGAAGATCCGCTGCAAACGGACGCCGAGCTTTCCGCCGTGCGTCAGGCGTTTGCTGACCTTGAGCTGGTGATCGTGCAGGACATCTTTATGACCAAAACCGCGTCGGCCGCCGATGTGATTTTGCCGTCCACCTCTTGGGGTGAACATGAAGGTGTTTACACCGCCGCGGACCGTGGCTTCCAGCGCTTCTTTAAGGCGGTTGAGCCGAAGTGGGATCTGAAAACGGACTGGCAAATCATCAGCGAAATCGCCACCCGCATGGGCTATGCGATGCACTACAGCAACACCCAGGAAATCTGGGACGAGCTGCGCGGCCTGTGCCCGGATTTCTATGGCGCAACCTACGAGAAGATGGGCGAACTGGGCTATATCCAGTGGCCGTGCCGGGACGTTGATGCATCAGACCAGGGGACGTCGTTCCTTTATGACGGCAGGTTCGACCGTGAAAACGGCCTGGGGGAGTTCTTCACCTGCGACTGGGCACCGCCAATTGACCGCGTGACCGAAGAGTACCCGATGGTGCTTTCCACGGTGCGCGAGGTTGGGCACTACTCCTGCCGTTCGATGACAGGGAACTGTGCCGCGCTTGCAGCACTCGCGGACGAGCCGGGCTACGCGCAGATCCACATCGACGACGCCGCACGCCTGGGCATTGAAGACGAGGCGCTGGTTTGGGTGCATTCGCGTAAAGGGAAGGTCATCACGCGAGCCAACGTGAGCGAGCGTCCTAATAAAGGTGCGGTGTACATGACCTACCAGTGGTGGATTGGGGCCTGTAACGAGCTGGTGACGGAGAACCTCAGCCCGATTACCAAAACGCCGGAGTACAAGTATTGCGCCGTGCGGGTAGAGCCGATTGCCGATCAGCGCGCCGCCGAGCAGTATGTGATTGATGAGTACAGCAAGTTGAAGGCCAGCCTGCGCGAGAGCGCGGCGGGTTGATGTAAAGTCGGGAAGCGAGCGTCGGGTGACGCTTCGCTTACCCGACCTACGTTAGACCGGATGATTGTAGGGTGGATAAGCGCATGCGCCATCCACCTTATTATCTTTCGTCGCTCTAGCTGTTCGCCTTATTGGAAAACTTGCCCAACATTTCCCGCTCGTAGGCAGCCGCTTTTTTACTGTCGAACTTGTGTTCCCACTTTGCAATAACCAGCACCGCCAGCGCATTGCCCACCACGTTCAACGCCGTACGCGCCATATCAAGGATACGGTCTACGCCTGCGATAAACGCCAGGCCTTCCAACGGGATCCCCACGCTGCCAAGCGTTGCCAGCAGCACCACAAACGACACGCCCGGCACGCCCGCGATGCCCTTCGACGTCACCATCAGCGTCAGCACCAGAATAATTTCCTGGCCCAGCGACAGCTCGATGCCGTACAGCTGCGCGATAAAGATTGCCGCAATGCTCTGGTAGAGCGTCGAACCGTCGAGGTTGAACGAGTAGCCCGTTGGCACCACGAAGCTGGTGATCGACGCCGGTGCGCCGTAGGCTTCCATTTTCTCGATGATGCGCGGCAGAACGCTTTCGGAGCTTGCCGTCGAGTACGCCAGAATCAGCTCGTCTTTAAGAATGCGCATCAGAATGGTGATCTTCAGCCCGCACAGGCGAGCCACCGCGCCCAGCACGATGAAAGCAAAGAACAGGATCGCGAAGTAAACCAGCAGCACCAGCTTGGCGAGCGGCCACAGCGACGCGAAACCGAAGTTTGCCACCGTCACGGAGATCAGCGCAAAGACGCCAATCGGCGCATAGCGCATCACCATATGGGTGACTTTAAACATGGTTTCGGAAATGGAGCGGAACACGGTGACCAGCGGCTCGCGATGCGTTGCCGGCAGCGATGACAGGCCAAGGCCGAACAGCACCGAGAAGAAGATAATCGGCAGCATGTCGCCCTTCGCCATCGACGCCACGATGTTGGTCGGTACGAGAGAAAGAATGGTGCCCATCAGCCCGTGGGCATGGCTCTGGACGTCTTCGGCAGTATGCTGGTATTTCGAAATATCCACGGTAGCAAGCTGCGACATATCAATGCCGTGCCCCGGTTGAAACACATTCGCCAGGGTGATGCCCAGGATAATGGCAACCGTCGTGATCACTTCGAAATAGAGAATGGTTTTCGCGCCGATCCGTCCAAGCTGTTTAGCATCGCCAACCCCGGCAATGCCCACCACCAGCGTGGAGATAACAATCGGTACAACAATCATTTTGATCAGGTGAATGAAGATATCACCGGCCGGAGAGAGCAGATTGCTGATGAGCCACTCACGGCTATCACTTTGATAATGCAGTACGCTTCCTAGCGCGATACCCAGCACCAGCGCCAGCAGTATCTGCCAGGCGAGGCTGACCTTTGGTTGTTTCATAACGATTTTATTCCTCAATAAAACGCCGTTCCCACGCTGAAACTTATGAGAACGTCACAAACTGAAAGGGGTACGACAAACGTCAGGAGTTACGAGGGGCAATTTTTCAGCGGCGTTATGAGTACCATTTGTACGGCGTGCTGTGCAAGCCTGTCTTTTCAGGGATATTCACTCCATTTGCATACTTAAACAGGACTTAAAACACCTCTGTGACTATAACTATTTGTTATAGATTAATTTTCTTCATTCCATTTTCAAATAATAATTTCCGTGAATTATTTCTCCTGAATCATTCGTTTGGATGATTTTTAACCATTATTTGAATGCGTGATCTGTCGCCCAAAAAGTAAACAAAGCCAACCCCGCCCCTTCAATTAACGTTTACGTGACATATTATTAACAACTTCAAGGAGAAAAAAAGCCATGACCCAACAACATAAACACGCTATTCCCGCAAATATTGCGGAACACTGCCTGATAAATCCTGAACAGTATCAATCCATGTACAAGCAGTCGGTGCATGACCCGGACGCGTTCTGGGGCGAACAGGGGAAAATCCTCGACTGGATTAAACCTTACCAGAAGGTGAAAAACACCTCCTTTGCGCCGGGAAACATTTCAATTAAGTGGTATGAAGACGGCACGCTGAACCTGGCGGCCAACTGCCTGGATCGCCATCTTAAAGAGCGCGGCGACCAGACGGCGATTATCTGGGAAGGCGACGACGCCACGCAGAGCAAAAATATTACCTACCGCGAGCTGCACCGCGAGGTCTGCCGCTTCGCCAACACGCTGGTCGATCTTGGCATTAAGAAAGGCGACGTGGTGGCAATTTATATGCCGATGGTGCCGGAAGCCGCGGTGGCGATGCTTGCCTGCGCCCGCATCGGCGCGGTGCATTCGGTGATTTTTGGCGGCTTTTCGCCGGAAGCCGTGGCCGGACGCATTATCGACTCCAGCTCTCGCCTCGTGATTACCGCCGACGAGGGCATCCGCGCGGGCCGCTCCATTCCGCTGAAAAAGAACGTCGATGACGCGCTGAAAAACCCGAACGTGAAAACCGTTGAGCACGTGATTGTTCTCAAGCGTACCGGCGGCAACGTTGAATGGCATCAGGGGCGCGATCTGTGGTGGAACGAGCTGGTCGAAAAAGCCAGCGCCCACCACCAGCCCGTTGAGGTTAACGCCGAAGACCCGCTGTTCATCCTTTATACCTCCGGATCAACCGGCAAGCCGAAGGGCGTGCTGCACACTACCGGCGGCTATCTGGTTTACGCGGCAACCACTTTCAAATACGTGTTTGATTATCATCCGGGCGACGTTTACTGGTGTACGGCGGACGTCGGCTGGGTCACCGGCCACAGCTACCTGCTGTACGGCCCGCTGGCCTGCGGCGCAATCACCCTGATGTTCGAGGGCGTTCCGAACTGGCCTGCTCCGAACCGCATGGCGCAGGTGGTGGACAAGCACAAGGTGAATATTCTCTACACCGCGCCAACCGCCATTCGCGCCCTGATGGCCGAAGGCGACAAGGCGATTGAAGGCACCGACCGCTCGTCGCTGCGCATCCTTGGGTCCGTCGGCGAGCCGATTAACCCGGAAGCCTGGGAGTGGTACTGGAAGAAAATCGGCAACGAGAAGTGCCCGGTGATGGACACCTGGTGGCAGACCGAAACCGGCGGTTTTATGATCACCCCGCTGCCGGGCGCAATCGAGCTTAAGGCCGGTTCGGCCTCGCGTCCGTTCTTCGGCGTGCAGCCCGCGCTGGTGGACAACGAAGGCAACCCGCAGCAGGGCGCAACCGAAGGAAATCTGGTGATTACCGACTCCTGGCCGGGCCAGGCGCGCACGCTGTTTGGCGATCACGAGCGCTTCGAGCAGACCTACTTTTCTACCTTTAAAAACATGTATTTCAGCGGTGACGGCGCGCGTCGCGACGAAGACGGCTATTTCTGGATAACGGGCCGCGTGGATGACGTGCTGAACGTGTCCGGCCACCGTCTGGGTACGGCTGAAATTGAGTCGGCGCTGGTGTCGCACCCGAAAGTTGCCGAGGCCGCCGTGGTGGGCATTCCGCACAATATTAAGGGCCAGGCGATTTATGCCTACGTGACGCTAAACCACGGCGAAGAGCCGACGCCGGAGCTGTATACCGAGGTGCGCAACTGGGTGCGTAAAGAGATTGGCCCGCTTGCCACGCCGGATATCCTGCACTGGACGGATTCGCTGCCGAAAACCCGCTCCGGCAAGATTATGCGCCGCATTCTGCGCAAAATCGCCGCCGGCGATACCAGCAACTTTGGCGACACCTCGACGCTTGCCGATCCGGGCGTGGTCGAGAAACTGCTGGAAGAAAAACAAGCTATTACGATGCCTTCATAACCATTTCTGACCCCGCCCTCTCATCTCCGGATGTAGGGCGGATAAGTGCAACGCCATCCGCCGGTGAGTCGTTCCTCTATGGCCGATGGCGCTTCGCTTATCCCCCTACGGTGGTACCGCGTGGCGAAAGGGAACACAACAACACAACCCTTACCTCTGGAGATTCTGTGATGAATGACCTCATTTATCAGCGGATAGAACACAGCGCGCATTTCAGGGAGTTAGTCGAAAAACGGCAACGGTTTGCCATTCTGTTATCGATAATCATGCTGGTGATTTACGTCGGCTTTATCCTGCTGATTGCCTTCGCGCCCGGCTGGCTGGGCACGCCTCTGCACGCGGGCACCAGCGTCACGCGCGGCATTCCCATTGGTATCGGCGTGATTGTGATTTCGTTTGTGCTCACCGCCGTTTACGTCTGGCGGGCTAACGGTGAGTTTGATCGCCTGACCCACGAGATGCTGCGCGAGGTAAACGCATCATGAAACGTCTTCTCGCAGCGCTTGCTGCTCCCCTGCTCGGCCTGCCCGCCACCGTGCTTGCCGCCGATGCCATCACCGGCGACGTGCAGCGCCAGCCGACGAACTGGCAGGCGATCATTATGTTTGTGGTGTTCGTCGCCCTGACGCTGTACATCACCTACTGGGCCTCGAAACGCACCCGCTCGCGCAGCGATTACTACACCGCAGGCGGCAATATTACCGGCTTCCAGAACGGGCTGGCGATCGCGGGCGATTTTATGTCCGCCGCCTCCTTCCTCGGCATTTCCGCGCTGGTGTACACCTCGGGCTACGACGGGCTGATTTACTCGCTGGGCTTCCTGGTCGGCTGGCCGATCATCCTGTTCCTGATTGCCGAACGCCTGCGTAACCTCGGGCGCTATACCTTTGCAGACGTCGCCTCTTACCGCTTAAAGCAGGGGCCGATTCGTATTCTGTCTGCCTGCGGTTCGCTGGTGGTCGTGGCGCTGTACCTCATCGCGCAGATGGTCGGGGCCGGCAAGCTTATCGAACTGCTGTTCGGCCTGAACTACCACGTTGCGGTGGTGCTGGTCGGCGTGCTGATGGTGATGTACGTGCTGTTTGGCGGCATGCTCGCCACAACGTGGGTGCAGATAATCAAGGCCGTGCTGCTGCTGTTCGGCGCGAGCTTTATGGCCTTTATGGTGATGAAGCACGTCGGCTTTAGCTTCAACAATCTGTTTAACGAAGCCATGGCGGTACACCCGAAAGGCGCGGCGATTATGAGCCCAGGCGGCCTGGTGAAAGACCCGATATCCGCGCTTTCCTTAGGGTTAGGACTGATGTTCGGTACCGCTGGCCTGCCGCATATTCTGATGCGCTTCTTCACGGTCAGCGACGCCCGCGAGGCGCGTAAAAGCGTGCTCTACGCCACCGGTTTTATGGGTTACTTCTACATTCTGACCTTTATCATCGGCTTCGGGGCGATCATGCTGGTCGGCGCGAACCCGGCGTTTAAGGACGCGGCGGGGGCGCTTATCGGCGGCAATAACATGGCGGCGGTTCACCTGGCTAACGCCGTGGGCGGCAACCTGTTCCTCGGCTTTATCTCGGCGGTGGCTTTCGCTACCATCCTGGCGGTGGTTGCGGGGCTTACGCTTGCCGGGGCTTCTGCGGTTTCACACGATTTGTACGCCAACGTGTTCCGCAAAGGGGCTTCCGAGCGCGACGAGATCCGCGTCTCGAAAATCACCGTGCTGATTCTGGGCGTGGTCGCCATCGGGCTGGGCATTTTGTTTGAGAAACAAAATATCGCGTTCATGGTTGGCCTGGCGTTCTCCATCGCCGCCAGCTGTAACTTCCCGATTATCCTGCTTTCCATGTACTGGTCGAAGCTGACCACGCGTGGCGCGATGATCGGCGGCTGGCTCGGCCTGCTGACGGCTGTGATTCTGATGATCCTCGGCCCAACGGTTTGGGTGCAGGTGCTCGGTCACGCTAAGGCTATCTTCCCGTACGAATACCCGGCGCTGTTCTCGATTCTGGTGGCGTTTGTGGGGATTTGGGTGTTCTCGATTACCGATAACACGGCGGAAGGGAAGCTGGAACGCGATAAGTTCCGCGCCCAGTTTATTCGTTCCCAGACGGGGATTGGTATCGAGCAGGGCCGCGCGCATTAACGTTTAATCCCCGGCCAGATGGCCGGGGCTTATTTTCAAATCATTAAAACATCAGCCAACCTACTAACGGTGCTGCCAGCACCGTCACCACGCCGGAAAGCATCATCACCAGGCTTGCAATCACGCCTTCCTGCGGGCCAAGCTCATAGGAACGCGCGGTGCCCGCCCCGTGGGAAGCCGCTCCGAAACCCGCCCCTTTTGCCATACCTTCGCGAATCGACAGCCGCAAAAACAGCACGTCCCCTATCGCCATGCCAAACACGCCGGTGACCACCACGAACAGTGCGACCAGCTCCGGCTGCCCGCCGATGGGCTTCGCCGCTGCAAGCGCAAAGGGCGTGGTAATGGAACGCACGGCGAGGCTGCGCTGGATTTCATCGGACAAGGTGAACAGACGCGCGAGCCAGACGGAGCTGGTCACGGCCACCACCGTGGCGGTGATAACGCCCGCCGACAGCGACATCCAGTGGCGTTTAATCACCTGCAAATTGTCGTAAACCGGCACGGCGAAGGCGATGGTCGCCGGGCCAAGCAGCCACAGCAGCCAGTGCGCCTCGCCCATGTAATTTTGATAAGAGATGTGGCCGAAAATCAGCATCGCTACCAGCAGCAGCGGCGTGAATACCAGCGGCATCAGCGGCAGTTTGCGAAAGCGGCGGTAGAGTCTTTTATTGGCGAAATAAAGTATCAGCGTGATGGCAAGGCACAGAATTCCAACCTGGAAGCTAGTCACCGCGCGCCTGCCTACGGGCTTCCCGCGCCAGCTCGAAACGATAAACTTTGTCCACCACCAGCGCGGTGGCCCCCAGCACCAGCATCGTGCTGATGGCGATCACGAGGAAGATGCGCCAGCCGTCGACCATCAGCAGCTGCGCGTAGTTCACCACGGCCACCACGGCGGGCACGAAGAACAGCAGCATTTCCGCCAGCAGCCAGCGCGAACCGGCACGCACCCAGCTAAGCGGCACCACGCGGCAAACAATCAGCGCCAGCAGCATGATCATGCCCACCAGGTTAGCGGGAAGCGGCAGGTGCCACCAGTCAACGAGGCGTTCTGCGGCAACAAAGAGTGCCGCATACATGGCGACCTGGACGGGGATTTGAAGACGGGTGAGAACTGCAGGCGTAAAACGACCTAGCGCCACGGCCATGAGCTTGATACTCCGCAATAAAGTAGAGCTGCATTATAGAAGGGCCGTGGCGTTATAAATAATGAATAAAAAGCATCGCAACTATGGTGCGATGGAATAGTAGCTGTATTCGTACGAGGAAGGGCTGCCCTTTTCTACGCCGTTAAAGACCACGCCGTCGAGCTTCACGCCGCCCATCTGGAAGCGATTTATCGCCATTTCCAGCTCTTTGACGCTGTTGGTTTTATAGCGCAGCACCAGCAGGGACAGCGCAACATGCTGGGCAACGATCGCCGCATCGGTAATCGGCAGGATTGGCGGGGTATCGATGATCACGTAATCGTAATGGCTCCGCGCCCAGTCCAGCAGCTGCACAAAATGTTCGCTCATCAAAAGCTCGGATGAACGTGCGGATACCGCACCGCGTGAAATAATGTCGAGGCCCGGCTTTAGCGACGATTGGACGGTTTGCGTAAACGCGGCTTTGCCCTGAAGAATCTCACTTAACCCTGGCCCTTCTTTTAGCCCGAGCAGTTCGTGTATATAGCCAAGGCGGAGATCGGCATCAATAACCAGAATGCTTTTTCCGGCGTCCGCAATGACGGAGGCAAGGTTGCTGCTGACGAAGGTTTTACCCGCCCCCGGCGTCGCGCCAGAGATAAGAAAGGTGTTTCCCCCCGCCTGTTTCAGAGCGAGAAAAAGCCCGGTCCTCAGACTGCGTAAGGCTTCAATAGCCAGATCCTCTGGGTACTCTTGTGCCAGCCAGATATTTTTACGCCTCGCCTGCTGCTTCCTTACCTGGCGCTGTTTGCCGATAAGCCACTTGCTAAGCGGCACGGACGCCATGACGTCGACGCCGTAGGATTCAATGACCTCGACGTCTTCAATAGGGTTTCTGAAAACATGCAGCATCAGGCAGTAGCCGCTGGAAAAGATCAGCCCCAAAAAAGCGCCAAGCACCACCATCAGGCTTTTTTTGCTGCCAACCGGCCTCGGGTCGCTAACCGCCTCATCGACGATGCGAATGCTCGCCACGGTGCTGGCGTTGGCGATGCCTAACTCTTGCTGCTTTGCCATCAGCTGCATATAGATTTCCTGGCCCGACTCCACGTCGCGCTTAATGCTCAAAATTTCCTGCTGCTTTTTGGGCATGTTCGAAATGGTTTGCGCGAGGGACGCCTTTTCTTTATTCAGCAGCGCCTCTTTTTCCAGCAAAGAGCGGTAAATCGGGTGGCTTTTCGTATACTTTTTCGAGATCTCAACCTTCGCGAGCTGTAGCTCGTTTTGCTGAGACTGAATAACAACCGCCGCATCCAGCGCCGCCTTGGCCTCCAGCGGAAGATCGATCGAACCGTTTTCTTCCTTAAAGTCATGCAGCTGCCTGTCGGCCTGATTGAGTTTCTCCAACACGCCGGGTAAAAGGCTGTTCACAAACTCAAGGCTTTTGGACGTTTCCTCGGCCTTACGAACCCGGCTATCCTCGATAAAATTCAGCGTGATATTGTTGAGGATGTCGACAATTTCCTGCCTTTCAGAGCCGGTAAAAGAGACGCTGAGCAATCCGCTGTCTTTGTTGAGTTCCGTGGCGTTCAGGCGCGTGAGCAAATCTTGCAGGACGGTAAACTTTGAACGGAAAACGAGGTTAAATTCAGTGCCTGCCGAAGCCGCAATCCGTGCAACGTTAATGGCGAAACCGTTTTGTTTCACCGTTTCATTTATCCGGCCGGTGATGCTCCCGGCTTCGCCCAGATCGAGCTGGTAACTATCGGGCGTAAGAATCGTCAGCGTCCACGGCAGGTCCTCGCTTTCTGGCGGGACGCTAAATGCGTTAACGTCGATAGCGCTTTTTGCCGGGCCAGAAAAAGCCTCCAGCCACTGGCCAATGACGGGGAACTGTTTTTCGGTGATGACGACCTGTAAGCCCAGCTCATCAATCGTCTGGTTAAGAACCCGCCGGGATTTGAGGATACCCATCTCGGTCGAGGCCGAAGTCATCTCCTCTTCCAATGGGCTCATCAATTTTCCGATAAGGTTATTTGATGAATTTTTTTCGAGCTGAACTAATACGCTGGCGACATAAACAGGCATCTTTGCGGAACTTAATCCAAAGGCCAGTAAAGCAAAAATAAGCGTGGTACAAATTATTTTATATTTATTAGCGTAAATCGTAGAAAGAAGACGCAGGAGATCGAGTTCTTCAACCCTGTCCATTTTTAAGGGCAATTTTTTATCCATACTCATAGCTTTTTCCACACTTTTTAAGCTTGTAAAGCTTTCTTCCATGACATCGTTGCATCACTAATTCGCTGATAAACCGCGCGATAAAGTTCATTGCTTTTTTGGTAGGGGTCGGGAATATCCTTGCGGCCATTCCAGTAGGTCAACAAACGGCTTTTACCGCTTAGCTGCGGATATTGTTGACTAATAATAGTTAACTGGCTCGCTTCCATAGCCAAAATAAGATCGCACATCGAGCCCATTGCAAGAGTAAATTTTTGCGAAGAATGTTCGAGATTTTTAATCCCATTCTCATTGGCTATCCGCGACATTGTTGCATCAGCCGTTAAACCCGACGAAGCATTCAACCCGGCAGAATGAATTTCAATATGCGGAAGCAAATCTATTAATTGCCAACGTGCTACCGGTGAACGACAGATATTTCCAGTACACACCACCAGAATGGATTTCACCATCTATTCAGTCCAGCGGTTGATAAGGCGCGTTGATTCGGTAATATCTTTCATTCCGCTAATGGTTGGAATGAGCTGACTAATTACGCGGTTCCAGCGTGCGACCGGCGCAGTGGTGACATAAACGATATCGTAGGGTTGCAGTTGGAAAACGGTGCCCATGACAAGCGCGCTGGCGTCTGACGCATCGAGTTGATAAATATTGGCAATTTTATCGTCATCGATTTTGTTACCTGAAAGGGAACGAATAACAAAAATTCCCGTCGCATCTGAGGAAATTTGATTGATACCCTCCGCTCGGCCCAGGGCTTCGGTCAGGGTCATGCCGCTGCTGTCCATTTTCAGGACGGTCTGTTTATTGACTTCACCCATCACAAAAACCTTCAGTTCATCATTGCGCGGAATATAGAGAATATCACCTGCAAGCAACAGCCGGTTTTGTGTGAGATCGCCTGATTTAAGCAAGGCATTTAATGACAGGGTTTCTTTCTTGCCGCCGCGGTTTAAAACCGCATGGTTCCAGTCAGCTGATTCCGTTAATCCGCCGGCCTTATTTAGTGCGTCAATGATTGTTAAAGGAACATTAGTAATTGCCTGCTCGCCGGAATGAGCAACCTCGCCGGTAACATAGGCTTTTTGCGAACGAAAATTAGCAACGCTTACGTCAACCTGGGGAGATTCAATCCACGGGGCGAGTTTTTGCGTTAACACTTCACGCACTTCTTCGAGCGTTTTTCCTTCGACGTGGATTTTACCGGCATAGGGATAGAATATGGTGCCGTTAGCCTGCACCCAGTTTCCCGTATCGCTGGCGCTACGGTATTGCCCGGCAGGGGTAGTTAATTCCGGATGATCCCAAACGGTGACCATAAGAATATCACCGACACCAATACGATAATTATAACCCTTGATGATACGTTCTAAGGAAGGATTGGCTTGCGCGGTGATTTTTTGCGTCTGCAACGAGGCCACAAGGGCGGGTGAAATAGGATAAACGCTTACCATTTCACTGATGTCTTTTTTACCGTCCTGCGTTTCAACGACGGTTTTATCGGAAGTTTTAAGATGGCTGCCTGGCTCTAGCGTACAGCCGTTGAGCAAGAGAGACAGCAATAAGCTCATCACCTTGGTAAATATTATTCTTTTCATTATCATCACTGAAGAAGGAGAGGCCGCATGACATACAGAAGATTTGGAAAATAACAATTGCGCTTTGCATTATTATTATGGCAATCAAATGAATATAGGTCGTGCAGAAACTTCTTATCATATATTTAACGCCTACATTGTCAATTGTACCACTTTGAATATTCAATTAAGCAGCGCTTACAACATATAACCACCTGATTACCCTAATAAATACCATCTAATACTTTCTCATTAAATTACTATTTAATATATTCCTCATGCCAAAAATATCTAAAATGAATTAATATTGACTGACATACTATGAATGGGGAAGGTTATGGATATCCGAACGCTGCGCTATTTTGTTGAAGTAGTCCGGCAACAAAGTTTTACCCGCGCGGCGGAGAAGATGTTTGTCACGCAGCCCACCATCAGCAAAATGCTGCGCAATCTGGAAGATGAGCTTGGCTGTACGCTGCTCATCCGCGACGGGCGCAAGCTGATGCTCACCGACACCGGGCAGGTCGTTTACCAGCGCGGTTTAGCCATTCTTGCCGAGTTCCGCCAGCTCGAAGCCGAGCTGGGGGATATTAACCATCTCAGCAAAGGCGTGCTGCGCCTCGGCATCCCGCCGATGGTTGGCATGCTGATGACAGGGCCAATCGGCCTTTATCGCCAGCGCTACCCCGGCGTGGAGCTGAAAATTTCCGAATTTGGCGGCCTGACGGTGCAGCAGGCGGTGATGAACGGCGAGCTGGATTTAGCCATGACGGCGCTGCCAATTGAGGATGAAAGCGCCTTTTCGAGGCTGCCGCTGTTTCGCCACCCCCTTTGCGTTCTGGTGCCCCGCTCCGGCCCGTGGATGTCGCGTACCAGCGTCAGCCCCGCCGAGCTTGCCGCCCATCCCCTGCTTATCTACAACGAAGATTTTGCCCTCAGCCGCCAGCTTATGCAGCTGTTTCACGAATGCGGCTTCGCGCCGCAGATTGCGGTACGCAGCGGGCAGTGGGATTTCCTGGCTGCCATGGTACAGGCCGGAATCGGCATTGCGATTTTGCCAGAGCCTATCTGCCAGAAGCTGGATAAAACGACCCTAATGTGGCTGCCGCTGGAGAGCGATTTGACCTGGCAGTTGGGAATGATTTGGCGGGAGGGCGTTTATATTTCGCAGAGCGCGCAGGCGTGGATTGCCTGCTGCAAAGAGTTTTGGCCGGGGATCCCCGGCCAATAATTTTAGTGCTGTTCGATGAGCAGGGCTTCCAGCAAATCCAGATCGTGCAGCAGCTTTTGCAGCGTCTCGTTGCTGATTTTCTGCGTGGCGCGCAGGTGGTACAGCTCCGCGCGCTCGGAACGCAGTGCCGCAAGGCGGAAGCGGCGCTCCAGGTTTTCCTCCAGCTCGCTGCTTTCGACGTCGTTTCGCCCGTCGGCCCGGCGTCGCAGGTTACCGATGACGCGGGAACTGACCTCTTTGAGCAGCTGATCGTCAATATTCTCTTTGGCATCCGCCGCGAGGCGCTCTTCCATTTTCTGAATCGCCACGATGGCAACTTCAGCCGTCGCCGAGCGCGCTAAACGCTCCTCCTTGCGCGCGACAGATTTATCCGCCACTTCCACATGCTTGAGCAAAATGGGCAGCATGATCACCCCCGCAAACAGCGAGAACAGGATCACGCCAGCGGAGAGGAATATCAGCTCGTAACGCGCCGGGAACGGCGAGCCGTCACCGAGGAACAACGGGATAGAGAGTACACCGGCAAGGGTAATGGCCCCGCGCACGCCGGCGAACGAGGCAATCGCCAGCTCGCGGGTGGTGAAAGAGCCGAACTCCAGCGGACGCTTCTTCATAAAGCGCAGGCTAAGGCGTTTCATGGACCACAGCCACAGGAAACGCACGCCGATAAGCGCGATGTAAATCATGCCCACGTCGAGGAACAGCATCCACAGCTCAACATTCGGGTCGGCGTTTGCCGCCTCGATGGACGTTTCGAGGATGCCCGGCAGCTGTAAACCCAGCAGCAGGAAGACCATGCCGTTAAAGACAAATTCCAGCATGGCCCAGACGCTGTTGGCACGCAGACGCATGGCCAGCGGGGCGCTACGCAGCACGCCGGAGCGTGTGATGGTCATCCCCGCCGCAACCGCCGCCAGGATGCCCGACACGCCGATGTGTTCGGCAATCAGGTAAGACGCGAACGGCAACAGCAGAAGCAGCAGGATTTGCGTGGCGGGCTCATCGCCGCTCCAGCGGCTCATCAGGCGCAGGGATTTACCGTACAGCCAGCTCACCGCGATACCCGCAAGCAGGCCGCCAATCGCCACCTTCATAAACTCGACGGTTGCCCCACCGACGGTGAAGACCATGGTGCCGACCGCAACCGCGACCGCCATTTTCAGGGAAACCAGGCCGGACGCATCGTTCATTAACGCTTCGCCCTGCAGGATGCCCATGATTTTCTTCGGAATGCGCCCTTCGCCGACGATACCGGACAGCGCCACGGCATCGGTTGGCGAGAGTACGGCAGCAAGCGCAAACGCCGGGATCAGCGGAATGCCCGGCACCAGGTAGTAAATAAGGAACCCAATGCCCACCACGGTGACCAGCACCAGCACGAGGGCAAGGCCGATAATCTCCCTGCCATGGTTGAGAAACTCATGGGTCGGCGTTTTCCAGCCGTCGGCAAACAGCAGCGGCGGGATAAACAGCACGAGGAAGAGTTCGGGGTCGAATTCAACGTGCAAACCAAAGTGCGGCCACGCAAGCAGGGCACCTATGGCGATTTGCATCAACGGCAGGGGGATCTGGAAAGGCAGCATGCGCGTGGCTACCCCAGATAAAGAGACCACCAGGGTCATGATGAGAATGGTAAAGAAGATTTCCATGCTTTCCTTAGTCGCGGTGTGTTGTGAAACCCTTTTTGCAGGATGTTGTTCTAATAATAAAACAACTTTATACACCGAAAGGAAACAGGAAATGCCTTGAAAGGAAATAAGAGGCGGGTCACAGAACGTGACCCGCAGGATTAATCAACAAACTAGAATTTAACTTTCACCCCGGCAGTTCCCTGCCAGAAGTCCACGCCTTCAGCCTCCAGGCGACGCTGATACTGCACGCCCACGTTCAGCGACACGTTATCGGTAGGGTTATTGACGATGCCAAAATCAACCATTCCCGTGCTGCCTGCCGTACCCGCATAGAAACTGCTGGATGACTGACTTCCAGACCCGGCGATTTCCAGCGTGCTATCGTCGCTGAAGTCCTGCACCAGCGTAGTGTTCGCCACTACCGCCCATTTTCCGCTGATTGACGCATCCCAGTCATAGCGGTAACGCAGCCCAAGGCGGCCGGTCTGGCGGGTAACGTCGTCGTAATGCACCCGCGTTCCGTCGATGTCCGTAACATCATCCACCTGCAGATACTGCACGCCCGCTCCCACCATCGGGGTCAGCTCGTGGCTACCCAGTTTGAACCTGTAACCTACATCAACCGCACCGCCAAATGACTTGGCGTTAATGTCCGCAACGTTACTTCCGCGAAGATCCGTGGACACGTTGCCGTCGTACTTCGCCACGTCCGCGCTCAGTTCTGCCGTTAGCCCGCTACGATGTTCGTATGCCAGCAACGAGGACAGCCCCCACGCGGTGTACTGCGTTTTGCTGTTGCCGTCTGCCGCATCCGGCGTCAGTTCCAGATTGGCGCTTGAAAGCCCCAGACTCAGCCCGAGCGACTGGCTGTCATCACCCCATTGCAGAACGCGCGCGCCAAATAGCCAACCTTCCTCTTTCTGTTTGTAGTCGTAGCCGTAATCCAGGAAGCCGCGCGAAGTGTGATAGCGATCTTCGCCGTTCAGGTACTGGAAGAAGACGTGCAGTTTCTCATCGTCATCGGCCAGCGACTGATTGCGGAAGGTTTCGCTCATGCGGCTGCTGTAGCTCAGCATCGCCGACGGCAGGGAAATATAGGAAGGCACCTGCGGCGTAACCGCCAGGCGGCTTGGTTTTTTACCGCCGCCGTCAGGCACCGGCGTGTTGTCGCCGTCGTCTGGCACCGGCGTGTTGTCGCCGTCGTCTGGCACCGGCGTGTTGTCGCCGTCGTCAGGCACCGGCGTGTTGTCGCCGTCGTCCGGCACCGGCGTGTTGTCGCCGTCGTCCGGCACCGGCGTGTTATCGCCGTCGTCAGGCACCGGCGTGTTATCGCCGTCGTCAGGAACAGGCGTGTTGTCGCCGTCGTCTGGCACCGGCGTGTTGTCGCCATCGTCAGGCGCCGGCGTGTTGTCGCCGTCGTCAGGCACCGGCGTGTTGTCGCCATCGTCAGGAACAGGCGTGTTGTCGCCGTCGTCTGGCACCGGCGTGTTGTCAATCGGTACGGTGTTATCCCCTTCGCTCAGCAGATTGTTTTGCAGGCGATAGTCCCAATACTGGTCGCCTGTCCCTTCAACCGCACGCTGATCGACAGCGCTGCGCCCCGGCGCAAAGGCGTACAGACCGTAGGCATAGGCACCACGGGCCACATAGCCACCCGCCAGCTTAAAGCTGTCTTTGTCCGCCTTGCCCGCAACCTGAATGAGCGACACCCCTTCCTGGTTATCCGCCACGCCGTCGTTGTTCACATCGGTGAAATAGTCATCGCCTGAGGTGGTGACCTGCACGTTTAACGGCCCGTCATTGAGATTCACGTCGCCGTTTATCCGCAGCGTATCGGCCTGAGCGTTATCCGCATCAAAATGCGCCCGCAGGTTGAGCAGCGAGTTCTTGCCCGCCGTCAGCGAACCCTTCACGGTCTGGCTGGCAGTCGTGAAGCTCAGCGATGCGATATCCGATGACCAGTACGGCGCCAGCTGAGCGTTTTCGCCAAGAATCACATCGGCCAGCGTGCCGTTGCCCGCCAGCAGCGTGTCCTGAGCGAGGGTCAGCGTCGAGGCGAGTGAGCCGTTCAGAACCAGCGCGCCGCTTTGTATGTTGGTGTTGCCGGTAAAAGTATTGTTGCTGTTGAGGTAAAGCGCGCCCGGTGCCACTTTTTCCAGCGTGCCGGTGCCGGTGATCTCGGCATCAATTACCGCGTCATTGTTGCCGTCGGTGCTGGTGGTTCTGCTCGCGTCCTGGTTGACGGTAATCTTGCTGCCGGACTTTAATGCCACCTGACCCGACAGATGCGATTTACTGTTGAGTATCAGTCTGGACTGGTCTTCGAGCGTCACGTCAGCATCAAGGGTGGCATGCTCGTTAATCCTCAGCATTGCGAGACTGGCAACGTTCACCTTATTGACCTTATAGGTTTCATCTACCCAGTCATTGCTGATGATTTCGCCACCGGCATGCGCAGTGGGGCGTCCGTCAAGGCTGAGCAGCCCACGTTTGACATTGAGCTGGTTTAAGTCCGCCCCGCCGGCAATTTCCCAGCGATGCGAGTTGCTGGCCGCGTTAAAGTCGACGTTAAGGTTAGCTGCCGTTTCGGCGCTGCCAAAATGGCCGATAAAGCGCTGTTGGGTGGTATTCGCCAGCGTCAGCGTGCTGACATTGTCGGCGTTGCCGTTGATGATGGTGGCCCCATCGTCATTATGATTCAACGTGGAGAAGGACATATCGTGACCGTTCAGGTCCAGGGTGCCGCCGCGATAGCCGAATCTGATATTCTCACCCGCGATCTGGTTTTCGCCCTCAAGACGGACCGTTGGGCGGCCACTGACTAGCGTTACGGTGGAAAAGGCATTCTGCTGGCCCTGTTCGTCGGCCCGCTGGTTCAGCACCACCAGGCCGTCGCCCACATTGAGCGCGCCCCCGTTGTTGCCCACGGCGTTAACGTGCAGCGTACCGGCCCCTATTTTATGTAGGGTATCTCCCGCCAGGCCGTTCACTTCCCAGTCAACGGTTTTACCGGCATCCACTTCTATGCCGCCGCCGACCCAGGTGCTGTTTTTACCTTCGGCAGACACAATGCGGTAATCGTTTGAGAACTGCAGCTTTGCCGCACCGTGGTTGACGGCGTTCTCCAGCACAATCAGGCCGCCATCACCGGCAAAGCGCAGATCTTTTGATGCATCCAGCTCGGCAGTTGTCGCCTGAGAAGGCAGGGCCGCATTCACGCCGTGCCACAGCCAGCTGCTTGCGCCCTGAGAAATATCGGTAGAGGTCCAGTGAATATCACCGCCAGTGGCGGAATCCTTTACGTCCGGATCGGTATTGTTGGCAATAACGCCGTTGAGGAAATCAAGCTGCATATCCAGGGTGTAGCTGGTATATCCGTAAGGAGGGTTCGTGCCTCCCCACGGTGAAACCCCATAAATCTTCCACTCTTTCTCAACGTTGTCATAGACATATAGCGGGCTGCCGCTGTCACCCGCCTGAATAGCTGAACTGAAAGGCTGGGCGCGGACATCCGGCGGGCCGTAGTTAGTCCAGCGTAAACGCCAGCTCTCAAAAGTCGGGTTGACGATAGTGCCGCCGCTTTTCCATGAATAGGCCCCGGTAAGATGTACCGGTTTCTTTGTGACGGGATCAATTTGATACTGGGTCCCAGCCCCTGCGCGCGCGAAATAAACGTAACGCCCACGATTGCTTCGTACATCCTGTGGATTAACGAGAGGCATCGGTGCGGCCTCTGTAACAACTTTATTTAAACGGGGAACGTGGAAGTCTCGCCTTTGTGTTTCATATTTCGGATCATTATTTCTATTGATTAATTTATATGAAGTTTTGTATTTCGCATTATTACCAAAGTCGACACTTTTATAGCCACCATTATGCGCGACGCTTGCCACATAAGAAGGGGAAATGAGTGTTGCATATCCGCCACTATTGATAGCGCCGAAATCGGGGATCGGGAAATTGAGCATGCCCGCCGAGGATCCATCGGTTTTAAAAACTTCAACGTTCTCTTTACCTACCCCGTACTTGCCGAGATTCTCCGCAAAATCACGGTAGTCCTGTACGGCGACATCTTCCCTCATTACGCCAGCTTCAACATCAAATAGCGCCAGCGCAATTAGGCTGCTAAGTAATTTAGGTTTCCATCTCATATATTAATTCCATTTAATCGAACATACATATTCGCCACATAAATACACTTGGCTTGGTCATGACAGCGCAGTGTACGAAATATCTGGAAATAAATATTGATGGAACGTAATAAAATTAAAATGACAGGCTGATGATATGCGAAAGATCTTAATCATCTCAATATCAGTAACGATTAACTTAATGGGATATTAAGAATATAAAAATCGAAGGATACTAATATTGAATTAATTAACTCTAAATTAATTAAACTTAATCTGTGGAAGGGAATAAAAAACGGGCCGCAAAAAGCGGCCCGCCAAAAAACTGGTCGGGTAAGCGCAGCGCCACCCAACACGGTGAATGCTAGATTGCCCAACCGCCCGCGTAGAACGCGACCAGAGCGATGGCGATAACCACCGTACCGATGTTCAGCTTGCGCCATTCGCCGGAGAAGATACGGCCAATCACCAGCGAGGCAAAACCGATCATGATGCCGGTCACGATATTACAGGTCAGCACGATAAACACCGCGGTAATCAGACCCGCCATGGCATCCACAAAGTCCGCAAAATCTATTTTCGCCACGTTGCTTAACATCAGCAGACCAACGTACATCAGCGCCGGGGCGGTGGCGTACGCGGGAACAAGATAAGACAGCGGGGAAAGGAAGAGGATCAGCAGGAACAGCACGCCAACGGTGATAGCCGTCAGGCCGGTTTTACCACCGGCTGCGGTACCGGCCGCAGACTCAATGTAAACCGCCGCAGGCGCTGCGCCCACGAAGCCGGAGAACACGCTGCTCAGGGAATCGGTGGTCAGCGCTTTGCCGCCGTCGATGATTTGCCCGTCTTTATCCAGCAGATTTGCCTGACCGGCCACCGCGCGGATGGTGCCGGTGGCGTCAAATACCGCCGTCATAACCAGCGCCAGAACGCTCGGCAGCACGACCGGGTTCAGCGCGCCCATGATGTCCAGGCTGCCGATCAGCGAATTACCCGCCTCGTCTTTCAGAGAAGGCATCGCGAAAATACCGGAGAAATGCACGTTCGGGTCGAAGATCAGGCCAATGACAGAGATGCCGATAATAGTCAGCAGGATACCGCCCGGCACCTTCAGCTTTTCCAGGCCGATAATCACCGCCAGGCCGACCAGCGACATGATGACCGGGAAGCTGGCGAAGTGGCCCAGCGCAACCGGCAGACCGTCGAGCGGGTTCTTGATCACCAGGCCAACGCCGTTCGCCGCAATCAGCAGCAGGAACAGGCCAATACCGATGCCGGTGCCGTGCGCCACGCCCATCGGCAGGTTGCGTAAAATCCAGCTACGGATGCCGGTGGCAGAAATAATGGTAAACAGCACGCCCATCAGGAACACCGCGCCTAATGCGACGGGCACGCTGATATGCTGGCCGAGCACCAGACTAAACGCGGTAAATGCGGTCAGCGAGATGGCACAGCCGATGGCCAGCGGCAGGTTGGCCCACAGGCCCATAACCAGAGATCCTACGCCTGCGACCAGGCAAGTTGCCACAAAGACCGCCGCCGGAGGGAAACCCGCTTTACCCAGCATGCCGGGCACAACGATGACGGAGTAGACCATCGCAAGGAAGGTGGTAAGACCGGCCACGACTTCCTGACGGACGGTACTTCCACGTGCAGATATTTTGAACCAGGCGTCAAGACCGCCGGTTGCACGCGGTGAAGGAGTAGACATAGTGAAAAATCCCCTGAGATTTTTATGATTACGTTTTGCCGCGCGGTGGACATCCCGCTGCCGATTAAACGTCTAATCCCGTGCTGAGATGGCGACAAAAAAGGGGCGTCACCAAAATAGCAAACGTTTAACTCCGCGCGTAAAAATGTGCGTCAAAATGAAGGCAAACGATTATCCGGCCTTATCGAGTGGATTTTCAACCGAACTTTGCCGCTTTAAGACGAAAAACGCGTTAGCCGCTCAAAATATCATCACGCCGTGCGCAAACGTTATCGTCGATGCGCAATTTCGCAACAATGCTGCAAGATACCGGTAATGTATTTCGCCGACTCATACGATTTTTTGATGGATTACGCGCCGGGTAGATCGAACGGCCCGCCCTTCTGAATGGCACGCTGCCAGGCAGGGCGCATTTGCGCATTCTTCAACCACGCCTGGAGATTGGGCAGATCGTTAATGCCGCCACGCTGGACCAGAGCAACGATGGGGAAAATCATCTGAATGTCTGCGGCGCTGAACGCCTGCCCGGCAAACCAGGGGGATTTGCCGAGAGAATCTTCAATAAAGCGCGCATGGGTGGTGATTTGCTTGTTGAGATAGGCCTTCTGCACGCCCTGCCCTAAAGCTTTGCCGACGGGGCGCAGCAGCCAAGGAACGGGGGCTTTACCGAGGCTGCCGAACACCAGCTTCATCATCAGCAGCGGCATCAGCGAGCCTTCGGCATAGTGCAGCCAAAAGCGGTATTGAAGCTTATCCTGCGCGGCCAGCGGCTTGAGGCGACTTTCGGCGTCGTAGGTTTCCTGCAAATACTCAATGATGGCCCCGGATTCTGCAATAATATTGCCGTTATCTTCCAGCACCGGCGATTTGCCCAGCGGGTGAATTTTTTTCAGCGATTCGGGAGCCAGCATCGTCGGCTCGCGCTGGTAGCGCACGATTTCATACGGCAGCTCAAGCTCTTCAAGCATCCACAGCACGCGCTGAGAGCGGGAGTTATTCAAGTGATGAACGATGATCATGGGCTAACCTTTTGTTTTTGCGAATGGCTTAACTATAGATACTGCGACGCGGTTGCGGGAAATAAAATAGATTAAAAAATGTACTATTTTGCCTTATAAGCTCGGGGAGGGGATCTACAATTAAAGAGTCAGCGCAATCCGGAACCTCCTGAGAACGTGTGATTGAGGGACGCTGATGTCGGGGGAAACCCTCCTTGCGAAAAGCGGGATAGATCGAAAGACAAAGACCGGGAACAAACTAAAGCGCCGAAGTTGGGCGCTTTAGTTTTTGGTTTTGAGGAGGATGTCGGATGGCGCTTCGCTTATCCGACCGACTAAAACATCACTTTTGCAGGCTTATGTTGGATGGCGCTGACGCTTATCCGGCCTGCGAGAAAGCGGCGTTGTGCGACTTGTAGGGTGGATAAGCGAAGCGCCATCCACCGACCATTCACCGCATTAATCCTCAAGCAGCCGCGCGCCTGTCCCGCCTTCCCCGAGCTTATCGCCGGGGTTACGCAGCGGGCAGTCCGCGCCGGACAGGCAGCCGCAGCCGATACAGCCGTCCAACTCGTCCCTTAACGCCGTCAGCATATGAATGCGCCGATCTAACTCCTCGCGCCACAACGATGAAAGCTTCTTCCAGTCGTTCTTATTAATGGAATGCCCGTCCGGCAGCACGCCGAACGCCTCACCGACGGTCGCCAGCGGAATGCCGATGCGCTGGGCAATCTTGATGATTGCTACCGTTCGCAGCACGTCGCGCGCGTATCGCCGCTGGTTGCCGCTGTTGCGCGTGCTTTTGATAAGCCCCTTACTTTCATAAAAGTGCAGCGCGGAAACCGCAACGCCGCTTCGCTTCGCCACTTCGCCGGGTGAGAGTAAGGATTTAAATCGGGGTGATTTCTTTTCCAAAATGCGCTTTACCTCAAGTTAACTTGAGGAATTATACTCCCCGGCAACAAAACCCGCTAATCGAATACTTTGATTGAGGACGGCCCATGGCACACCAGGACATCATTTATACGTTGACTGAATGGATTGATGAGCACATCGACCAGCCGCTGAACATTGACGTAGTGGCAAAAAAATCCGGCTATTCAAAGTGGTACCTGCAAAGAATGTTCCGCACCGTGATGCGTCAAACGCTGGGTGAATACATTCGCCAGCGCCGCCTGATTTTAGCCGCTAAAGAGCTGCGGTCGACGCAGCGCCCTATTTTCGATATCGCAATGGACTACGGCTACGTGTCGCAGCAGACGTTTTCACGCGTTTTCCGCCGTGAGTTTGACCGCACGCCGACCGACTACCGCCACCACGCCTGAGCTAGTCGGCCAGTACGGCAACCTCGTTGCCGTTGCCTGGTTGATACAGCCAGGCGATAAAATCCTGCGGCGGCAGCGCCTTCCCGAAGTACCAGCCCTGGCAGTAGCGCACCCCGCGAGCCTGTAGCCACTCAACCTGCTCATGCGTTTCCACACCTTCGGCGATGGTTTTAAGATCCAGGCTGCGCGCCATATCAATGATGTGCTCTGCTATGAGATAGCAGGCGCGGTCGGTGGTCAGATTGTCGATAAACGATTTATCTATTTTCAGAATATCGACGTTCAGGAACTGCAGGTTATGCAGATTAGAATAGCCGGTGCCAAAATCGTCGATGGCAATTTCAAAACCGGCCTGGCGAAACGCCTGAATAACCGGCCGAGTTTTAGGCACATCGATAAAGCCGCGTTCGGTAACCTCAATTTTAATCTGATCGGCCCGCACGCCATATTTTTCTATTTTCTCTGAAAGCACGCTGACCAGCCGCGGACAATGGAAATCAGTGGCTGAAAGGTTGATAGAAATATATAGCTCGGGATGACTGGCAAGAAATTCACCAAAATCTTCAAACACCGAATTGATAACATAGTCTGAGATTTTCTGAATCAGCCCTTCGGCTTCGGCAAGCGGAATAAAACTGCTGGGGCTAATCCATTTCCCGCTGTAATTCATCCAGCGCAGCAGCGCTTCGGCACCTACACATTTCCCGCTTTCGATATCGATAATCGGCTGGTAGTGAAGTTTAAGCTGGTTTTTTTCGATGGCGCGCAGCAGCAGACGCCTCGGGGAATTGAGCTGCTGACGGGTTCGCGACCACATAAGCAGTATAATCATGCTGCAGATCATCCCTAAGGGAACGGTCAGCGTGAGCTGGTGATACCACTCATTATTAAAACGTTCGCCGGACGTCGAGACAATAACGGCAATAGGCCGGTGCTTTGATTTTTCGACGGTATAAACGCGGTCCTCATCGGTAAAGTTTTTATTCTCCTGCAAAATATAGCCGTGCAGCCGCTCAAGGTTTACCCGATCGCTTAACGAGAAAAACTGTTTGGTGACCGTGTCGTATACGCCGTAGGCCAGGTTGTGGTCGGTTGACATAACGTCAGCATAGGCGCGTGGATTGACCACGACGATAAAATTACCCCGCTGCATATAGGTCATTTTATGGCCGGAATAAAACGGCGAGTCGAGGTAATAGAATATTGAGATATCGGGTTTACGAGTGTAATTCGCCGCTGGGGCCAAATAAGGAACGGAAGGTTTATAGGACGTTGAGCAAAGGAAATGATTCCCGCGGGCGTATATTAAATCTTCGACATAAAGTTTACTGCGCGTGATATCCAGCAGCTTCAGCATATGCTCAGGAGTACATACCGGCCCGCTATACTGCTGCGCTTCGTCCTGGGCGGCATTAACGTGCTCGATGACGATTTCCGTCTTTTCGATAACCAATTGCGCAAATGAACGAAGATGCTGCTGCGTTTCACTGGAGGCCCGAAGATGGGCAAAGTATACCGCCAACACGACGGGTAAACACACCGTCAGCATAAAACCCGAAGTACGTAAAATACGCAGAAAAATCCGTTCTGTCATAGTAGTCACATGTCCCTGCTATTACCGCCCGTTGTCGTTTAACTGGAACAATCCTACAAGCCGTCGATTAAATTGCATGAATAATCATGCATAAGCAATACTCTTTTTTTTCTTATAGATACATCGTAGATGAAATTAAGAAAGGGCAGAGAAAAAAACAGGCATTACCGGGGGTAAGTTTAGTACTGATGCGCTAATAGCGCGTTTATCTTAATTCAAATAGCAGAGAATAATTCGTTAAGTAAAATCATCACACATATAAAGAATAAGAATTTTCAGATCAAAAATGCATATCTTGTCACATTGCGCGCTGCCGCCTTCCACTCCTCTTCCTTCGACAGGCAAAAAAACGCACAAAAAACGCACCGCGCATCTGGTGACGAAAAGAACAAATGTGATAGACTTCACACGTTTTCTGCAACAGCGTTTTAATTTACATTTTTGCAATACTCATTCCCCTGACGGTTCCCGAGCGGTCTGCCCCGCGCCCTTAGTGCGCGTAGCCGTTATGCGTAATGAGTTGCCTGAGAGGATGGGACCATGACAGCAATCACCACTGGCGTATTACTTATGCGCTGGCCGTTAGTTAGCGCGTTTCTGATGTTTCTTGCCAGCACGTTAAACATTCAGTTTAAAAAGTCTGATTACGCGTTTTTAGCGGTGGTGAGCAGCGGGCTGGGCATTGCCGCCGCGCTATGGTTTGCGACCGGCCTGCTGGGCCTGACGCTGGCAGATTTTGCCGTGATGTGGGCGTCGTTTAAGGACGTGATGGTCGAAATCATGAGTCATACCCCGCCAGAATGGCCGATGGTCATTACCTGATCCCTCAAGTTTCAAATCCTGAATCCACCAGATATTGCTGCGCGGGCTGGCTAAGTAAATACTCAGCCAGCGGTTTTGCCGCAGGCTGGCACACCGCCAGCGCATAGACCGAGCGAATATTATACTCGAGCGGGATTTCCAGCACGCCTAAATCAGGCTGCTCCCGCAGCGCCGGGGCGTAGCTGCGATAGCCGATAAACATATCCGTGAGATCGCTGCGAATAAGCCACGCGGCCGCAAGCTGCCCTTCAGGCACCGCCATACTCGACGGCCCGCCGACCAGCTGCCGGGCGCGCAGCCTGAGCTTTTCCCCCTCGCCCGCATGAAGCTGCTCAATACGATCGAAAAGCTGCCAGGTGTAATCGCCGGACGGGTCGCTTTCCGGCGTCGAAGTGGCAAGGCGCAGCCCGTCGCAGCAAAGCAAATCCAGCCAGTTCCGCCGCTCCCCCATCTTTGACTTAGCCACCGTCAGGCACAGGCGATTACCGGCAAAAGGATGTACCTCCTGCGCGATGCCCGCCCGCCGTAACGCCAGCGGATGGGCCATGTTTGCCGATGCGAACAGCCCGCAGCTTTCACCTTTTTCGATACGCTCGCGCAGCAGGCCCGCCGGGCCAAAATGCGTTTCAACGCTCTGCCCGGTTTGCGCTTCATAGCGCGCCATCAAAGGTGCCCAAACGCGCCGCAGGCTGCCCGCCGCCATGACTTTCAGCATCGCTAGTTCACGCCCTGATAGTCGGTGCGGTAGAAGCGGTGATACCAGCCGTCGGCCATTTTCTTCATGTCGATATCCTGGAATTTCGCCGGATAGAGCTTTTTCGCCATCCACAGCTCGCCGATCCCCATTGCTTCCGGCATCGGGTAGCCCCAGGCCTTGGCATATTCAGGCATCAGGTACACGCGGTGATTTTTCACCGCATCAATCACCTGCCACTCCGGGCTGCTGTTAATCTCATCGACAACTTTTGGATAGCGGTCCTGCACGAAAATCACCTGCGGATTCCAGGCAATGACCTGCTCCATGGCGACCTGTTTGAAGCCCTGAATCGTAGCGGCTGCGACGTTCAGCGCGCCCGCGTGGGACATCATCAGACCGGTGTATTTCCCGGAGCCGTAGGTGGTCATTTCGGGGTTCGCCATGTAAGCACGTACTCGCTTACTTTCAGGAATATCCTTCAGGCGATCCGCCACCAGCCTGCGATTTGCAAAGGTGGCATCCACCAGCGCCTTCGCTTCCAGGGGTTTATTGACCACCTCGCCAATCAGCGCGATACCTTCTTTCAGCCCCTGGCTGTAGGCCTGCCCTTCGTCGGCCATCGTCGGGTTCATTTTTGCCTTCTGGCCCGCCTCGTCGTGGCGCAGGGAGATGGCGATCACCGGCAGGCCGAGCTTGCTGATGCTGTCGATCATCTCCTGCGGCGCGTAGTTGGTGACAAACACCACCTGCGGATGCAGGGCGACCAGGCTTTCGGTGTCCACGTGGGTCAGATCGCCGAGCATCGCCTTGTGCTGAAGCTCGGGGGCAAGGCGCACGTAGCCGTCGCCAAGCTGCTGCTTCCAGTTGGCGAGAATGCCGACGATTTTATCCGTCGCGTTCATCTGCACCAGCAGGTTGAGCGTCTGGTGTTGCAAAACCACCACGCGATCCACGCGGTCGGGAATAGTGACCTGGCGGCCGAGCTGGTCGGTGACAACACGGTTGGCAAGGGCGGCGAGCGGGGAAATAAGCAGTAATGCGCCAATCAACAGGCGACGAGGAAGTAGTTTCAAGGGGGTGTCCTTCTAACGTTGTATATATAAATATACAACGTTAGATAGCTTATCCCCAACGGTTTTAAGGGAGTAGAAAGGGGTAGTAACAAAAAACCCCCGCCGGATGAACGGCAGGGGCTTTGTGATGCTTAAGGCAACAAACGCCTGTTCTGAATGGGATCAGAACGGGATATCGTCGTCAAAATCCATCGGTGGTTCATTGTTGGACGCCGCCGGTGCGCTCTGCTGAGGACGCGCCTGTTGTGCGCCACCGCTGAACTGGTTGCCGCCCTGTGGCTGCTGAGGCTGACCCCAGCTGCCCTGCTGCTGGCCGCCGCCGTTGCCGCCAGCCGGTGCGCCTGCACCGCCGCCCGCACGGCCACCCAGCATCTGCATGGTGCCGCCAACGTTTACTACGACTTCGGTGGTGTACTTCTCAACGCCAGCCTGGTCGGTCCATTTGCGCGTCTGCAGTGCGCCTTCGATATAAACCTGGGAGCCTTTACGCAGGTATTCGCCCGCGACTTCTGCCAGTTTGCCGAACAGCACAACACGGTGCCATTCAGTTTTCTCTTTGGTTTCGCCGGTTTGCTTATCGCGCCAGGACTCTGACGTGGCCAGGGTAATGTTGGCGACAGCGCCACCATTTGGCATGTAGCGTACTTCCGGGTCCTGACCCAGATTCCCGACGAGAATCACCTTGTTTACGCCTCTGCTGGCCATGATCGTGTCTCCTGAAACGTTTTATGAATAGTGTAAACCCTCGATTCTACCATGCCACCCCCAATGTTTATAGCTGCGGGATGCATTCCAGAATCTCTGTGCTCCATACATTATTGCATTAAAACACTGGATATCCATTCAGGTTTTATTGTGTCATAATTAGCCGTTTGTGATCGCCGGTGGCATCATGCGCCGGGCAAAACGCGTTTAATCCGGGAAAGGTGAATGGATAAGATCGAAGTTCGGGGCGCCCGCACCCACAATCTCAAGAATATCAACCTCGTCATCCCTCGCGACAAACTCATTGTTGTGACCGGGCTTTCGGGTTCAGGCAAATCCTCACTGGCTTTCGACACCTTATACGCTGAGGGGCAACGTCGTTACGTTGAGTCTCTCTCCGCCTATGCGCGTCAGTTCCTGTCGTTGATGGAAAAGCCGGATGTCGACCATATCGAAGGGCTATCGCCTGCGATTTCTATCGAGCAGAAATCCACGTCGCATAACCCGCGTTCAACCGTCGGCACCATTACTGAAATCCACGACTACCTGCGCCTGCTATATGCACGCGTGGGCGAGCCGCGCTGCCCGGACCATAACGTTCCGCTGGCGGCGCAGACGGTCAGCCAGATGGTTGACAACGTGCTGGCGCAGCCGGAAGGCCGCCGCCTGATGCTCCTTGCGCCGATTATCAAAGACCGTAAGGGCGAGCACACCAAGACGCTGGAAAACCTGGCAAGCCAGGGCTATATCCGCGCCCGTATCGACGGCGAGGTATGCGACCTCTCCGATCCGCCTAAGCTTGAGCTGCAAAAGAAACACACTATCGAAGTGGTCGTAGACCGTTTCAAAGTGCGTGAAGACATCGGCCAGCGCCTGGCCGAATCGTTTGAAACCGCCCTCGAGCTGTCCGGCGGTTCCGCTGTCGTCGCCGATATGGACGACGAAAAGGCCGAAGAACTGCTGTTCTCGGCCAACTTCGCCTGCCCGATTTGCGGCTACAGCATGCGCGAACTGGAACCGCGCCTGTTTTCCTTTAACAACCCGGCCGGGGCCTGCCCAACCTGCGACGGCCTGGGCGTTCAGCAGTACTTCGATCCGGATCGCGTGGTGCAAAACGGCGAGCTGTCGCTGGCCGGCGGCGCTATTCGTGGCTGGGATCGCCGTAATTTCTATTACTTCACCATGCTGCGCTCCCTCGCCGAACACTATAAGTTCGACGTGGAAACCCCGTGGAATGAGCTGACCGCCGCGGTGAAGAACGTCGTGCTGCACGGCTCCGGTAAAGAAACCATCGAATTCAAATATATGAACGACCGTGGCGACACCTCCGTGCGCCGCCACCCGTTCGAAGGCGTGCTGCACAACATGGAACGCCGCTATAAAGAGACGGAATCCTCCGCCGTGCGCGAGGAGCTGGCGAAGTTCATCAGCAACCGTCCCTGCGCCAGCTGTGAAGGCACCCGCCTGCGTCGCGAAGCGCGCCACGTGTTCGTTGAAAACACGCCGCTGCCGACCATTTCCGACATGAGCATCGGCCATGCGATGGAATTCTTCCAGAACATGAAGCTGAGCGGCCAGCGCGCGCAAATCGCCGAGAAAGTGCTGAAAGAGATTGGCGATCGCCTGAAGTTCCTGGTGAACGTCGGCCTGAACTACCTGTCGCTTTCACGCTCCGCAGAAACCCTTTCCGGCGGTGAGGCCCAGCGTATCCGTCTGGCGAGCCAGATCGGTGCCGGGCTGGTTGGCGTGATGTACGTGCTGGACGAGCCGTCGATTGGCCTGCACCAGCGCGATAACGAACGCCTGCTTGAAACCCTGATTCACCTGCGCGATCTGGGCAATACCGTGATCGTGGTCGAGCATGACGAAGACGCGATTCGCGCCGCCGACCATATCATCGATATCGGCCCCGGCGCTGGCGTACACGGCGGCCAGGTGGTGGCTGAAGGCACCATGCAGGACATCATCGACGTGCCGGAATCCCTCACCGGGCAGTTCCTGAGCGGCAAGCGTGAAATTTCCGTACCTAAAAACCGCGTGCCAGCCGACCCGGAAAAAGTGCTCAAGCTGAGTGGCGCGAAGGGCAACAACCTGAAAGACGTTACCCTGACGCTGCCGGTTGGCCTGTTCACCTGCGTCACCGGCGTATCCGGCTCGGGCAAATCAACGCTGATAAACGATACGCTGTTCCCGCTCGCGCAGCGCCAGCTTAACGGCGCAACCATCGCGGAACCGGCGGCCTATCGCGATATTCAGGGGCTGGAACATTTCGATAAGGTTATCGATATCGACCAAAGCCCGATTGGCCGCACGCCGCGCTCAAACCCGGCGACCTATACGGGCGTATTCACGCCGGTGCGCGAGCTGTTCGCAGGCGTGCCGGAATCCCGCGCGCGTGGCTATACGCCGGGCCGCTTCAGCTTTAACGTGCGCGGCGGGCGCTGCGAAGCCTGTCAGGGCGACGGCGTGATCAAAGTGGAAATGCACTTCCTGCCGGATATCTACGTGCCGTGCGACCAGTGCCGTGGCAAACGCTACAACCGCGAAACGCTGGAAATTAAGTACAAAGGCAAGAGCATCCACGAAGTGCTGGATATGACCATTGAAGACGCGCGTGAGTTCTTCGATGCCGTTCCGGCGCTGGCGCGTAAGCTGCAAACGTTAATCGACGTGGGCCTGTCTTACATCCGCCTCGGCCAGTCGGCAACGACGCTGTCCGGCGGCGAAGCGCAGCGCGTGAAGCTCGCCCGCGAGCTGTCCAAGCGTGGCACGGGCCAGACGCTGTATATCCTCGATGAGCCGACCACCGGCCTGCACTTTGCGGATATTCAACAGCTGCTGGAAGTGCTGCACCAGCTCAGGGACCAGGGCAACACCATCGTGGTTATCGAACATAACCTGGACGTGATTAAAACCGCGGACTGGATTGTCGACCTCGGTCCGGAAGGCGGCAGCGGCGGCGGGGAGATCCTCGTTTCCGGTACGCCAGAAACGGTTGCAAAATGCGAGGCGTCGCATACCGCGCGCTTCCTCAAACCCTTGCTGAAGTAGTCAGTCTGCAAGCTGCTGCCTGGTCTGTTCGGGCAGCAGCGATAATGCCTGCTGATACGAAGCGTCCACCAGGTAGTAAATCTGCGAATCCGGCAAAGACCCGTCTAAATAAACCGTGCTCCAGTGCGCCTTGTTTAAATGCGCGCTCGGAAAGACGTCGCTATGGCTTTCGCGCAGCAAATCCGCAAGGCTGGGGCTTGCTTTCAGCGACACTGCCGGGCGTTTCTCCACGTCATGCACCATGGCATACAGCACGTCGGCAACTTTAATTTGCGTGGCCTTCCAGTCGCTGTGGACGCTCTGCTCGGCGCCAGGCTTATTCATGCAGTACTGTAATAGCTCCGAATTGGTCATCTTTACTCCCCTTTGCGCATCCCGAGTGATTTTCACTCATCTAAGTGTGCGGGGTACTCGCCAAAAGTAAAACCCGCCGGGTCATATTTGATGAAAAAAACGGCGATGGCCTAAAGCGCATCGCCGTTTTTCATCGCCTTTCAGGATCAGTATTCAGAGTTAACAATCACCTCTTCACCAAACGAACCTGCTTTTGGCAGCGGCTGGTAGCTGGAGTTTGAGGCACGCAGAACGCGAATGCCGCGCGCGCCAACGTCCTGCGCGGCGGTGATGTCGTTATCTGAATCACCGTAGAAGATCTTGATCTGCTTATCTTTAAGCCACTGCGTTTTGGTGTTCTGGCCTTCTTTATCCCCGGCGAAAATCACCGGATTCACCGCGTTCTGCGGGATCAGGAAGTCTTTTTGCAAAGTCTGGGTGACCGTTTCGGTTTTGGTCTGGCTGCGCCCGGTGACGAAGTAAATGCTGTCGCCGCGCTTGAGGTGCATGGCGATCAGCGCCTTACCCACCTCTTTCGGCATGCTGAACTCGTCCCAACCGTTGTTCATTTTTTCCCAGAACTCCGGGTTTTTCAGATAGTCGGGCTTGCCTGGGGAATACTCTTTCTGCCCACGATAGAAGCCAGGGCTTGAGAAAAGCACCGTGTCATCGATATCAAAACCCACGGCGATCGGCGCGCGGCCCAGCAGGCTGTTTTCAATTTGTGCGACGGATACCCAGTGAATCGGCGCTTGCTGAGCAAGCTGGGCCACCGTCACGCCAGGGTTGAGGGGAGCCGGAACGGATTCTTTCGCAACGACGGACTGGTTTAACCCCAGCAGCAGGCAGACGGCGCTTAGCGCCAGTGTGATTTTACGCATCGTTTTCCCTTTAATTATCAGCGATTTTTATCGTTATAAAACGGAGCAGTTGGTCAAAATTCTACCTGACCATACCGACGAGGCGGGGAGAGTGAAAGGAATTTTTGCAGATTTATCATGGAAAAAGGCGACGATCACAGAATGCAAACGTCGCCTTAATTTAGTTAGTAAGCCCTTACATTACTGCGGCAAAGGCCTGCGCAACGCGCTTCACGTTATTGCTGTTCAGCCCCGCTACGCACATGCGCCCGCTGGCAATCAGATAGACGCCAAACTCGTCGCGCAGGCGATCCACCTGCTCGGCGCTGAGGCCGGTGTAGCTGAACATGCCGCGCTGTTTTAACAGGTAATCAAAGTTACGGCCCGGCACTTCGGTTTTGAGCACGGTCACCAGCGCCTGGCGCATATCGAGAATGCGGCGGCGCATGGTTTCCACTTCTGCGAGCCAGCTGGCCTTAAGCTGCGCGTCGTTCAGCACCGTGGCCACCACCTGCGCGCCAAAGTTCGGCGGGCTGGAGTAGTTGCGGCGCACGGTCGCCTTAAGTTGCCCAAGCACGCGGCCGGCGGCATCGGCGTCTTCACACACTACGGATAGCCCGCCAACACGCTCACCGTACAGCGAGAATATCTTAGAAAATGAGTTACTTACCAGCGCAGGCAGCCCGGCGCTGGTAATAGCGCGAATGGCGTAAGCGTCTTCCTCCATGCCCGCGCCAAAGCCCTGGTAGGCGATGTCGAGGAACGGAATCAGGTCACGCGCCTTCAGGATTTCAATGACCGCATCCCACTGGGCGTCCGTCAGGTCGGAGCCGGTTGGGTTATGGCAGCAAGGATGCAGCAGCACCACGCTCTGCGCCGGGAGCTTGTTCAACGTTTCCAGCAGGGCTTCAAAGCGCACGCCGTTGGTTTCGCTGTCGAACCACGGATAGGTATTTACCGTAAAGCCCGCGCCCGCAAAGATAGCGACATGGTTTTCCCAGGTCGGATCGCTGACCCACACCTGCGAATGAGGGAACCAGGCTTTCAGAAAGTCCGCACCCACCTTCAGCGCACCGGAGCCGCCAAGCGTCTGAATGGAGGCGATACGCCCTTCCAGTAAAGCGGGATGCTCGGCCCCGAACAGCAGCGGCGCGATGGCGCTACGGTAGGCATTCAGGCCTTCCATCGGCAGATAGAGGGACGCGCCGTGCGGCTGCGCGTTCAGACGCGCTTCGGCTTCGGCCACGGCCTGTAACTGCGGGATGACCCCATCTTCGTTGTAATAGAGGCCGATGCTGAGGTTTACCTTGTCGGCACGCGGGTCGACTTTGAAGCGCTCCATTAAGGAAAGAATCGGGTCGCCAGCATAGGCGTCAACTTTTTGAAACACGGTGGGATCTCCTGGTTTACAGTGTGGCGGATGACCAATGTAAACCGGAAGCCGGGCGGAGATCGAGAGGTTTGGCGGGTCAGGCGAGATTTTGTCGGGTGTCGAACGTCGGGTGGCGGCTTGCGCCTTACCCGACCTACGAAATATGCGGCATCATGCTGTTCGTAGGGTGGCGGCTCACGCCTTACCCGACCTACGAAATATGCGGCATCATGCTGTTCGTAGGGTGGCGGCTTGCGCCTTATCCGGCCTACGAAATTTGTGGCATCGTGCCGTTTGTCGGGTGGCGGCTCACGCCTTGCCCGACCTACGAAATATGCGGCATCGTGCTTTTTGTCGGGTGGCGGCTTGCGCCTTACCCGACCTACGAAATTTGTGGCATCGTGCCGTTCGTAGGGTGGATAAGCGCAAGCGCCATCCACCGAAACGTTTAGTCGAGATATTCCATCGCCACCCGCGAAGTCAGGCGTGTAATAAGTTCGTAAGCACTTACTTTTGTGATTTCGGCAATGCGCTCCACGGGCAGCCCTTCGCCCCACATCACGACCGAATCGCCTACTTTTTCCTGCGCGTCCGGGCCGAGATCGACACAAATCATGTCCATCGCCACGCGCCCAACGGTCGGTACTTCCCGGCCATTGACCAGCACCGGCGTACCGGACGGCGCGCAGCGCGGGTAGCCATCGCCGTAACCCATTGCCACTACGCCCAGACGGGTATCGCGTTCGGCAACCCATGTGCCGCCGTATCCCACCGGCTCGCCCGCTTTGTGGCTGCGCACGGCGATAAGGCTTGAGGTGAGCGACATGACGGGCTGGAAGCCAAAGTCCACGCCCCACGGCCTGTGTTCCAGAGGCGATACGCCGTAAAGAATGATGCCCGGGCGCACCCAGTCCATGTGCGAAGCGGGCCACAGCAGAATCCCACCCGACGCGCCGATAGACTTCTGGCCGGGCTTGTCCGCCACGAACGAGTTGAAGATATCGAGCTGGCGCGGCGTGGCGTCGGACTCCGGCTCGTCGGCGCGCGCAAAGTGGCTGACGATATTCACCGGCTGGCTGACGTTTTTACAGCGCGCGAGGCGCTGGTAGAACGCTTCCGCTTCGTGGGGCAGCACGCCGAGGCGGTGCATGCCGGTATCGAGCTTCATCCATACGGTAATCGGGTGGCTTAGCGTCGCCTGCTCCAGCGCTTCGAGCTGTTCGATGCTGTGCACCGCGGTTTGCAGGTTTTGTTCGGCGATGGTCGGCAGATCGCTGGCGTTAAAAAAGCCTTCCAGCAGCAGAATCGGTTGGGTAATTCCCCCCGCACGCAGCCGCACGGCTTCTTCAAGGCGGGCTACGCCGAACGCATCGGCATCAGGGAGGGTTTGTGCGGTCTCGAGAAGACCGTGACCATAGGCGTTTGCTTTCACAACCGCCACCATGCGGCTGGCCGGAGCCAGTTCACGCAGGCGTTGCAGGTTATGTCGCAGAGCGCGGCGGTTAATTTTGACGGTTGCCGCTTGCATGTTTATTCCTTGCCAAAATAGTTAGTTATTCTCATCAATCCTCTAGATCATTCGAGTCACAGCAAGGCGCCCAGGGAGCTCATCCCGATGAGCTTACTAAAGTAAGTGATTCGGGTGAGTGAGTGCAGTCAACGCAGGTGTGGCTTGAAGGATGACGAGGATTTAGTCTTCGTCGTATTGCGGGCCCGCATAGTTATCAAAGCGTGACCACTGGCCGTTAAACGTCAGGCGGACCGTGCCGATTGGGCCGTTACGCTGCTTGCCGATGATAATTTGCGCGATGCCTTTCTCGTCGCTGTTGTCGTTGTAAACCTCATCGCGGTAGATAAACATGATTAAGTCGGCATCCTGCTCGATGGAGCCGGATTCACGTAAATCCGAGTTGACCGGGCGTTTATCGGCGCGCTGTTCCAGGGAGCGGTTCAGCTGCGAAAGGGCAACAACCGGCACCTGTAGCTCTTTTGCCAGGGCTTTAAGCGAGCGTGAAATCTCGGCGATTTCAAGCGTACGGTTGTCGGAAAGCGACGGCACGCGCATCAATTGCAGGTAGTCGATCATGATCATGCTCAGACCGCCCGCTTCGCGGTAGATGCGGCGGGCGCGGGAGCGAACTTCGGTTGGCGTCAGGCCGGAGGAGTCATCAATATACATATTGCGCTTCTCAAGCAGGATGCCCATGGTGCTCGAAATGCGCGCCCAGTCTTCGTCGTCGAGCTGCCCGGTACGGATTTTGGTCTGATCAACGCGCGACAGCGACGCCAGCATACGCATCATGATCTGCTCGCCGGGCATCTCGAGGCTGAAAATCAGCACCGGTTTTTCCTGCAGCATGGCGGCGTTTTCGCACAGGTTCATCGCGAAGGTGGTTTTACCCATCGACGGACGCGCGGCGACGATAATCAAATCCGATTTCTGTAGCCCGGCGGTCTTTTTGTTCAGATCCTGATAGCCGGTATCCACGCCGGTAACGCCGTCGTGCGGCGTCTGATAAAGCGACTCGATGCGCGACACCGTGGCTTCAAGGATTTGGTCGATGCTTTTTGGGCCTTCGTCTTTATTGGCGCGGTTTTCAGCGATCTGGAACACGCGTGACTCGGCTAAATCGAGCAAATCTTCGCTGGTGCGGCCCTGCGGGTCATAACCCGCATCGGCGATTTCATTGGCGACGGCGATCATTTCACGCACAACGGCACGTTCGCGGACGATATCCGCATAGGCGCTGATGTTCGCCGCACTTGGCGTGTTTTTAGATAGCTCAGCCAGATAGGCAAAGCCGCCGACGCTTTCCAGGTTGCCCTGTAATTCAAGCGATTCCGAAAGCGTGATCAGGTCGATAGGCTTGCTCATCTCGAGCAGGCGCTGCATTTCGGTGAAGATCATGCGGTGTGGACGGCTGAAAAAATCGTTGGCCACGACGCGCTCGGAAACGTTGTCCCAGCGTTCGTTGTCCAGCATTAACCCGCCCAATACCGACTGCTCCGCTTCCAGAGAATGTGGCGGCATTTTCAGCCCTTCCATTTGACGGTCACGGGTTTCGTTCGGTTTGTTGAAGGGTTTATTTCCTGCCATAGTGAGGGAGTTACCAGATTCATGTTCTTCTACAGACCGGGAAGTATAACGGGTCTTGATACTCTTCGACACAAGGAGTTTCCATGGCAACGCGTATAGAGTTCAGCCAGCACGGCGGTCCGGAAGTGCTCAAAGCAGTGGAGTTTACCCCGCACGATCCGGCCGATGGCGAAGTGCAGGTTGAGAATAAAGCAATTGGTATCAACTACATCGATACGTATATTCGCAGCGGACTGTACCCGCCGCCGATGCTGCCAAGCGGGCTTGGCACGGAAGCTGCGGGCGTGGTCAGCAAAGTCGGCCCCGGCGTGACACATCTCAACGTCGGCGACCGCGTGGTTTATGCCCAGTCAGGCCTCGGCGCATACAGCAGCGTGCATAACGTGCCGGCTGACAAAGCGGCTAAACTTCCCGATGCCATCTCCTTCGAGCAGGCCGCCGCCTCCTTCCTGAAAGGCCTGACGGTTTACTACCTGCTGCGCAAAACCTATGAAGTGAAGCCAAACGACGTTTTCCTGTTCCATGCCGCAGCGGGCGGCGTGGGGCTGATTGCCTGCCAGTGGTCGAAGGCGCTGGGCGCGAAGCTCATCGGCACCGTGGGGTCGGCGCAGAAAGCCGAACGCGCAAAACAGGCCGGGGCATGGCAGACGATTAACTACCGCGAAGAGAATATCGTTGAGCGGATAAAAGAGATAACCGGCGGCAAGAAGGTCGCGGTAGTTTATGACTCGGTGGGTAAAGACACCTGGGAGTCCTCGCTCGACTGCCTGCAGCGCCAGGGGTTGATGGTCAGCTTTGGCAACGCGTCCGGCCCGGTGACCGGCGTTAACCTCGGCATTCTCAATCAAAAAGGCTCGCTGTTTGTTACGCGTCCGTCATTAAACGGTTACGTGACCACGCGCGAAGAGCTGGAAGAAGCCTGCAACGAACTGTTCTCGCTGATCGCCAGTGGGGTGATTAAAGTGGATGTGGCAGACGAACAGAAATTTGCTTTGAAGGACGCGGCTCGCGCGCATGAGGTGCTGGAAAGCCGTTCGACACAGGGTTCCAGCCTGTTGATTCCTTAAAAGAATTTGGGCTTCCCGAGGGAAGCCCATTCTTTTTTTTGTTCGCGCTGTTTTGTAGGGTACAGCTGCGATGAATTCGTTTTTTACAACGCCGCAATAGTGTCAGATTTACAAAACAATAGATACCGGAGCATCCTGAAAGTTAATCACAAAGATGCGAGGTTGTGATCGATACCGCAATACCTTAGCAAACCATACGGTTATTGCGGCGCAAAATTAGCGCTTGTCCGCGACCAGCGACAGGGCATGCTCGACAACCGCAATCCCCGCCCCCGGCTTGTGCGCATTTTCGCTCAGATAACGACGCCACTGGCGCGCGCCGGGAATGCCCTGGAACAGGCCAAGCATATGTCGCGTGACGTGGCCCAAATAGGTGCCGTTCGCCAGCTCGCGTTCAATGTACGGATACATGGCGCGTACCGCCGCCACGGTATCCACCTCCGGCGTATCACAGCCGAAGATTTCACGATCGACCGCCGTTAGCAGGCCCGGATTTTGGTACGCCTCGCGGCCGACCATCACGCCGTCCATGTGCTCCAGATGCGCTTTGGCTTCTTCGAGCGACTTCACGCCGCCGTTGATAGCCATGGTCAGATGCGGGAAATCACGCTTAAGCTGATAAACGCGCGGGTAGTCGAGCGGTGGAATTTCGCGGTTTTCCTTCGGGCTTAGGCCGGACAGCCAGGCCTTGCGGGCGTGGATGATAAACATCTCGCATTCGCCCTTACCCGCCACGGTGCCGATAAAGTCGCAGAGGAATTCGTAGCTGTCCTGGTCGTCGATGCCAATGCGGGTTTTGACCGTCACCGGAATAGACACCACGTCGCGCATCGCTTTGATGCAGTCCGCCACGCGCTGCGCGTCGGCCATCAGGCAGGCGCCGAACATGCCGTTTTGCACACGGTCGGACGGGCAGCCCACGTTGAGGTTAATTTCGTCGTAACCGCGCTGTTCGGCGAGCTTCGCACACTGCGCAAGCGCCTGCGGGTCGCTGCCGCCCAGCTGCAACGCCACAGGATGCTCTTCCTCGCTGTACGCCAGATAGTCGCCTTTGCCGTGAATAATCGCCCCGGTGGTCACCATTTCGGTGTACAGCAGGGTGTTGCGCGAAAGCTGGCGCAGGAAATAGCGGCAGTGCCTGTCGGTCCAGTCGAGCATCGGCGCGATGGAGAAACGGTACGGCTGGAAAGGAGTCTGATTGCTTTGTGGGGACATAGTCACTGGACGTTTACGCAGGTTACGGTTAAAAAAGGGTCGCCACTATAGCATAAAGCAGCGCCGGGACACCTGCCCGTCCCGGCGCACGTTTTATCAGAAGGTGACGCTGAGCTGCGCGCCTGCGCCCCAGGTCTCGTCTTCACCATACAGGCCCATCAAATCGACGTGTACGCGGTTGAAAGGCGCAAAGCCCACGCCGCCGGTAAAGACATTGCTGTCGTTACCCTTCACGTCGGCACGGTAACCGGCACGCACGGCAAGCCACGACAGCGGGCGAACTTCGGCACCCACGCCAACGTACTGCGAGTTTTCTTCTCTCTTAAAGCCTTTGGTTTCCGTCAGATCGCCATCGGCGCTTAGCGTCACAAAATCGTTATGCCATGCCGCGCCAGCGGTAACCAGCGGGGTAATCTGGAAGGTATCTTTGTAGCTGCGCGTCTCGCCGGTGCGGCCGTTGGTGATGCGGATATCTTTGGTATCGATGTCGCGCGATACCAGGTTCTGGCCGCTCAGGCCCAGCGTCCAGTGTTCGCCTAAATCAGCCGCCACGCCCGCATCGATGTTAAAACCGGTGTCGTCGTTGCGGTAGCGGCTGCTGTTCCAGTCGCTGCTGTCGTAGGCATAAATCGAAGTGGTGTAGTTATACAGCCAGGTCTTTTGCAGCTTTGGCGTCACGCCAACGGAAACCGGCACGCCGCCCAAATCAAACTGCTTTGCCATCGCGATGCCGTAGTCGGACACGATAGCCGCCCGGCCCGAGGCGGTGGAGTTCAGGTTGCGGGTAATCACGTCCGAGCCGTTGATAGCCGCGTCGATGGCAACGGCTCCGGCGATGGCGTTCGACCCCTGAATGCCGCGCAGGTAATCAATGTCCTGCTGGTCAATAGAGGAGCTAACGCGCGCGCGGGCGTAGGCTTTGGTAACAAAGGCCACGGAGAGCACGTCGTTGGGAATACTGACCGCGATACCCGCCGCCGCCTTGGCATTCGCCGTTTTGCCGCGCAGGTATTCAAGTTCGCCTGCCAGATCGCCCGCAGCACTCTGCAACTGGTTCAGAGAGCCTGCCGGGTTAAGAATGATGTCCTGAAGGGTGAGATCGTCAACGATTTCCTGATAGCGATCGACCTTATCGCTGATGTCGTCGATTTCATCCTGAAGATTGTCCTTGTCGGTGATTTGCGCCCCGACGGAAGGGAAAATAACGCTGACGTTATCCTCTTCATGCGAACGGGCAAGCAGCGCCGGGTTGATTAGCGCCCCGCTTCCGTAGCTGCCGGAGGCAACCCCTGTCCCACCCATAGCGTCACTGCGGGCTTCAGCCCATGTGCCAGCCGCGCTGGCCTGATTTGCCACAAAAAAAGATGCGGCGCTAAGCGCCACCAGAGTTTTAATTTTTTTCATTCACCGCTCGTCCGTCTGTTAATCAGATGTAATAACTAGCCCCTGCCAGTTAAGCTCAACAGGGGCGGACTATTGCTGTGAATAACGAACCTAAAAGCGGGCTGTTTCACCCATAGGAATCCCGTTTCTATCCATGCGGGTTATGGTTTCATAATTTCCTTGCAGGTTTATTTATAGTTTACTTCTGCGGTTTGCGTGAAGGCCGCCCGTCGTGCGGGCCAAAAAACTGCGGCGGATGGTCAATCCACCTGTCTTTGCGCGTGGCGGCGTAGCTGGAATTCATCGGGTAATAAATGCGGTTTTCGTCTTTGTTAGCTTCGCCGACGACCAGCAGACGCACCTCGTGTTCCGTGTTGTTAATAAAGGTGTGGCAGATGCCGGTGCCCGCCGGGAAGCCAACGCTATCCCCCGGTTCGAGCTGATAGAGATTGCCGTTTATCCATACCTGCGGATGGCCTTCGAGCACGTAGGCAAACTCTTCTTCGCTGCTTTCGGCGTGTGGATACGATGTGCGGCGACCTGGCAGCAGGCGTTCATGATGAATGCCAAGCCGGTTCAGGCCCAGGCGGCGGGCGAGCGGTGCACCAATGGAAAATAGCTCGTTGCTGTCTGGATAGGTGGAATCATCCGCGCCTTCTAGCTCGCGCCAGTGGCGGATACAGTCTGGTTTTTGCATGCTCACTCCCGTGGGCAAAAATTCAACAGGGTCAGCCGTCATTATGGACCAGCATTCGGCGTTTTTAATGCTTTTATGGTAAAGTGGGAAGTTAATAAACCGAGGAATGCTGATGGATACGACGACTTCACAACATGTGTTAGCGCAGGCTGAAAAGCTTTGTGCGCAGCGCAATGTACGCCTGACGCCGCAACGTCTTGAAGTGCTGCGTCTGATGACACTACAGACCGGCGCCATCAGCGCCTACGATCTTCTGGATTTACTGCGCGCCAGCGAGCCGCAGGCCAAACCGCCAACGGTTTATCGCGCGTTGGATTTCCTACTCGAGCAGGGCTTTGTTCACCGCGTGGAGTCGGCTAACAGCTATGTGCTGTGTAATCTGATTGACCAGCCAACGCATTCTTCAGCCATGTTTATCTGCGAACGCTGTGGTGTGGTGAAGGAAGAAGCCGCTCAGGGCGTAGAGGACATTATGCACAAGCTCGCCGCTAAAATGGGCTTTGCACTGCGTCATAACGTGATTGAAGCGCATGGATTATGTTCAGCGTGTGCCGAAGTAGAAGCCTGTAGCCACAAAGATGGGTGCAGCAGCCATGACCATTCGGTGCTGATTAAGAAAAAAGTACGCTGATTTAAAATAAGAAGGGAGTGCGGTACATCCTTGTACCAGGGCCGGGTAGCCGTTGAGGGTTAGCACAACTGAGGGTTATGCAAACTACCAGCGGTATTTGTTACGGGTTTCCCAGTCAACAACTTCCTTTTCAGCGTCTTCTTTAGAAGAGCCGTAGCGTTCCTGGATTTTACCAACCAGCTGATCGCGTTTACCTTCAATGACGGTCATGTCGTCGTCGGTCAGCTTGCCCCATTTTTCTTTCACTGTGCCTTTGAACTGTTTCCAGTTACCGCCGATTTCGTCTTTATTCATAATTTAGATCCTCATCGTTCGGTTAAATATCACAAAATTAATATCGTCCGAGTGGAGCCAGCTGGCTGTCACTCACTATCTGCTGGACGTGATAATAATTGTAGTCAAGGATCTGGCATCGAAGCGGTAATTAAGAATATTGAACCATCGGGGTGATGGGCAACACGCTGACTAACCACAGAACATTGCGTTAAATCAGCGTGTTAGGCGGTGATTAAAGCCTCGTCAGGAGTTGTAACTATCTATGACTTTCAGCTGCAAACCAGGTATCGTGCCGCCAGTGGCGACGCCAAATCCAGCCGAGAGACAGTCCACGCAGTGCAAGAAATACCGCAATTGACAGCCACAGGCCGTGGTTACCAAGCCATGGCACGCTCAGTAACGACAGGCCAAAGCCCAATGCCGCAATCGCCATACTGTTGCGCATCTCGGCACCGCGCGTTGCGCCAATAAACATGCCGTCGAGCAGATAGCACCACACCCCCACCACCGGCAGGACAATTTGCCAGTGCAGATAGCGGTCCGCCTGCTGCTGTAGCTCCGGCAGTGACGTAAGCATGGCGACAATGTTTTCACCAAACAGCGCGTACACAACCGCGAAGCTCAGGGCGACAATACCCGCCTGGCGGCAGGCCGCCCGCCATACGTCAAGCAGCTGGCCGCCGTTACGTGCGCCATAGGCCTGCCCTGAATGCGCCTCCACGGCGTAGGCAAAGCCGTCCAGCGCGTAGGCGGTAAACGTCAGCAGCGTCATGAGCACGGCGTTGACCGCCACCACTTCGCTGCCCAGACGCGCGCCCAGAATCGTCACCGAGGCGAAGCAGATTTGCAGCAGCAGCGAGCGCAGCATGATGTCCCTGTTTAACGCCAGCAGACGGCGGACATTCCCCCGCCAGGCATTTTTTAGCATCGTAAAGTCGATGCCGCGCATGCCCAGCACCTTTTTCACCATCAGCAGGCCGATGATAAAGGTAGCGTATTCCGCAACCACCGTTGCCAGCGCCGCGCCCTGCACATTCATATGCAGGCCCATCACCAGCCAGAGATCGAGCACGATGTTCAGCACGTTGCCGACCACCAGCAGGATCACCGGGGCGCGGGCATACTGCACGCCGAGCAGCCAGCCAAGCAGCACGAGGTTTGCTAAAGAAGCGGGGGCGCTTAGCCAACGGATTTCGAGGAAGCGCCGAGCCTGCTCTAGCACCTGCTCGTTCCCACCGACGATATTTAAGGCAAGCGTAATCAGCGGGTAGCGCAGCGCGACGATAGCGATACCGGCGACCAGCGCCAGCAGCAAAGGTTGAACCAACGCGCGGGCCAGCGCCGCCGGGTTGTTCGCGCCAAAGGCCTGGGCCGTTAAGCCCGTGGTGCTCATGCGCAGAAAGAGCAGCAGCATAAAGAGGAAGCTGGTTGCCGTTGCGCCAATCGCCACGCCGCCGAGATAAACGGGGCTGTCCAGATGACCAATAACGGCGGTATCGACCAGGCCCAGCAGGGGCACGGTGATATTGGAGAAAATCATCGGTAACGCGAGGCGCCAGAGCGCTTTATCCGTCGTCGAGAAGAAACGCATGGGGGGTTCCAGGACGAGTAAAAGACACGAAGTTTGACGGTGATGCGCGGCGGGCGCGCATCACCTAGTGCGAGGGCACGTAATCGGGACTACAGCCAGTCGCCGTTGCGGATCACGCCGACGGCCAGGCCTTCAATGCTGAAGTTCTGCTCGCGGAGATCGACGATGATAGGTTCGAACTCGCTGTTTTCCGGCAGCAGCTGCACGGTATTGCCCTGTTGCTTAAGACGTTTGACGGTCACTTCGTCGTCGATACGCGCCACAACCACCTGGCCGTTACGCACGTCCTGAGTTTTGTGTACCGCCAGCAGGTCGCCGTCGAGAATACCGATGTCTTTCATGGACATGCCGCTTACGCGCAGCAGGAAGTCTGCATTAGGCTTAAACAGGGACGGGTCAACGTCGTAATGGCCTTCTATGTGCTGCTGCGCCAGCAGCGGCTCACCGGCGGCAACGCGGCCAATCAGAGGAATGCCGGTCACTTCTTCAACCAGCAGGCGGATGCCGCGTGAGGCACCCGAGACAATTTCGATTACGCCCTTACGAGCCAGCGCCTTAAGGTGCTCTTCTGCAGCGTTTGGAGAACGGAACCCCAGACGTTGAGCAATTTCGGCACGCGTAGGTGGCATGCCGGTCTGGTTGATATGATCCCTAATGAGATCAAACACCTCTTGCTGCCTGGTAGTTAAAGCTTTCATTCCGCCCCCTGGGTGTTTATACAGTTATGCTGTGAGTATATACAGTCAAAGGCGAATTTGAAACCACAAATTGAGCAAAAAACCAGGCACTTATCGCAATCTGGAAAGCCTCTCGCAAATTAGCGCATATGCTGCCACAGCAGCGTGACCCAGGTGACAACTGCGAGGATAATAGCGATCAATACGGCGGCGGAACCCATATCCTTCGCCCGGCCTGAAAGCTCGTGGTAATCCGTGCCCACGCGGTCGACCAGCGCTTCGATGGCGCTGTTGAGAATTTCAACAATCATAACCAGCACAACGGAGCCGATAAGCAGAATGCGGGTAATAGGGTCAACGTCCAGCCAGCAGGCAATGGCGATAGCGATAACCGCGGCAACCCCTTCCTGGCGGAAGGCGGCTTCGTTTATCCAGGCGGCGCGCAGGCCCTTCCAGGAATAGCCCGCGGCTTTGATAATACGAGTGAACCCAGTGGTGTTATTCGCCATTTTTGGAAACCTTTTTAAAATAAAAGCGTCAATGCTTATCAGTGCCCACCTTCTTCAGGTTTCTGCCATGGAAACGGCAACCAGGAGGATGGTGGGTAAAATCGCAACGCCACAGAAATCTTATGCAGTTTCTGATATTCTTGCGGCGAATTTGCATTATTAACCTGAGGCTTTACATCGTTTATGTCAGGCTGGCCAAGAATCTACTACAAATTACTTAATTTACCATTAGGCGTCCTGGTAAAAAGCAAGTCCATACCGGCTGATCCACAAGCCGAACTGGGCCTGGATACAACTCGCCCAATTATGTACGTTCTGCCTTATAACTCTAAGGCAGACTTGTTGACGCTACGCGCGCAATGCCTCGCACATGATTTACCCGACCCGCTGGAACCGCTTGAAATCGACGGAGCGGTTTTGCCGCGCTATGTCTTTATTCACGGTGGCCCGCGCGTCTTCACTTATTACACGCCGAAAGAAGAGTCAATTAAGCTCTTCCACGACTATCTTGATCTGCACCGCAATAACCCGAATCTGGACGTTCAGATGGTGCCGGTATCGGTGATGTTTGGCCGTTCGCCGGGCCGTGAGAAAGGCGAAATCAACCCGCCGTTAAAAATGCTCAACGGCGTTCAGAAATTCTTCGCGGTTTCCTGGCTTGGTCGCGATAGCTTTGTGCGTTTCTCCGCGCCGGTCTCTCTGCGCCAGATGGCAACCGACCACGGCACGGATAAAAAAATCGCCCAAAAACTGGCTCGCGTAGCGCGCATGCACTTTGCTCGCCAGCGTTTAGCCACCGTCGGGCCGCGCCTGCCGGTGCGTCAGGATTTGTTTAATAAACTGCTGGCATCAAAAGCAATCGCGCGAGCGGTCGAAGATGAAGCGCGCAGTAAGAAAATCTCCCACGAGAAGGCCCAGCAAAACGCGGTCGCGCTTATGGAAGAGATTGCGGCGAACTTCTCGTATGAAGCCGTGCGCCTGACCGACCGCGTGCTGGGCCTGACGTGGAACCGCCTGTATCAGGGCATCAACGTTCACAACGCCGAGCGCGTGCGCCAGCTCGCCCACGACGGCCATGAAATCGTGTATGTGCCCTGCCACCGCAGCCACATGGACTACATGCTGCTGTCGTATGTGCTTTATCACCAGGGGCTGGTGCCTCCGCACATCGCGGCGGGCATCAACCTGAACTTCTGGCCGGCTGGCCCGATTTTCCGCCGCCTGGGCGCGTTCTTTATTCGTCGTACCTTTAAGGGCAGCAAGCTGTACTCCACCGTGTTCCGCGAATATCTCGGCGAGCTGTTTAGCCGTGGCTATTCGGTGGAATACTTCGTGGAAGGGGGCCGTTCGCGGACCGGCCGCCTGCTTGACCCGAAAACCGGCACGCTGTCGATGACGATTCAGGCCATGCTGCGCGGCGGTACCCGCCCTATTACGCTGGTGCCGATTTACATCGGTTACGAACACGTGATGGAAGTGGGCACCTACGCCAAGGAACTGCGCGGCGCGACGAAAGAGAAAGAAGGCTTTATGTCGATGCTGCGCGGCCTGAGCAAGCTGCGTAATCTGGGCCAGGGCTACGTTAACTTCGGCGAACCTATGCCGCTGATGACCTTCCTGAACCAGCGCGTGCCGGAATGGCGCGACTCAATCGATCCGATCGAAGCGGTGCGCCCGGCGTGGTTAACGCCAACGGTGAACGAAATCGCCGCCGAGCTGATGGTGCGCATTAACAACGCAGGGGCGGCCAACGCCATGAACCTGTGCTGCACCGCGCTGTTAGCGTCACGCCAGCGCTCGCTGACCCGTGAACAGCTAACGGAGCAGCTCGACTGCTACCTGAGCCTGCTGCGCAACGTGCCGTACTCGCCGGACGCAACCGCTCCGGAACAGTCCGCCGACGCGCTTATCGACCACGCGCTGCAGATGAATAAGTTCGAAGTCGAAAAAGACACAATCGGCGACATCATCATTCTGCCGCGCGAGCAGGCCGTGCTGATGACGTACTATCGCAACAACATCATGCACATGCTGGTGCTGCCGTCGCTGCTTGCCGCGATTATCACCCAGCACCGTCATATCGACAGGGCCGAGCTGCTGCGCCAGGTTGAAGTGCTCTATCCAATGCTGAAAGCCGAGCTGTTCCTGCGCTGGGAAAAGGCAGATCTGGCCGTTGAAATCGACGCGCTGGTGAACGAGATGGTGCGCCAGGGTCTGGTGACCGTCAGCGGTGAAGAGGTGCAGATTAACCCGGCACGTTCCCGTACTCTGCAGCTGCTGGCTGCGGGCGTGCGCGAAACGCTGCAGCGTTATGCCATCACCTTCTGGCTGTTGAGCGCCAACCCGTCGATTAACCGTGGCACTCTCGAACGCGAAAGCCGCACCGTGGCCCAGCGTCTGTCGATGCTGCACGGTATCAACGCGCCGGAGTTCTTCGACAAGGCGGTCTTCACCTCGCTGGTGCTGACGCTGCGCGATGAAGGCTATATCAGCGATACCGGCGACGCGGAGCCGACGCAAACCATGCAGGTTTACCAGATGTTGGCAGATCTCGTGACATCGGACGTGCGCTTAACGATTGAGAGTGCAACGTCGCAGGTTGCGGTGGAGTAGATATAGATGGCGGATGGCGCTTGCGCTTATCCGCCCTACAAATGCGGTCGTCAATGGGAATCGTAGGTCGGGCAAGCGTAGCGCCACCCGACAAATACACTCGGTACCGTAGGTCGGGTAAGGCGCTAGCCGACACCCGACTCTTCCGCCTAAATCAGAAGTGCATCAAACTCAACGCCATCCCGATAAACAGCACCAGCCCAACGTAGTTATTATTCAAAAATGCCTTAAAGCAGGCGTCGCGATCGCGATTCGCTATTAGCCGCTGCTGGTGAATAAACAGCGCGCCGGCAAGCGCAATCGACCAGTAAAACGCCCCGCCCAGCTCGTTAAGCCAGCCGATAGCCACCATTAGCGCCAGCACAACAACCTGCAAAATACCGATAATCAGCTTGTCGTTGCGGCCAAACAGAATGGCGGTGGACTTGATGCCGATCTTCAGGTCGTCGTCGCGGTCAACCATTGCGTACTGCGTGTCGTAGGCCACCGCCCAGCAGATGTTGGCGAGGAACATCAGCCAGCAGCTTAAGGGCACAGTCTCGCTCACGGCGGCAAAGGCCATCGGGATGGACCAGCCGAACGCCGCGCCCAGCACCACCTGCGGCAGGTGCGTGTAGCGCTTCATAAACGGGTACACCCAGGCCAGCGCCAGCGCCGCCACCGAGAGCATTATCGTCATGGTGTTCAGCGTCAGCACCAGCAAAAACGACAGCACGACGAGAAAGACAAACAGGTAGCGGGCTTCTTTTTCGCTGACCGCCCCGCTCGGCATCGGGCGTTGGGCCGTGCGCTTGACGTGGCCGTCGAATTTGCGGTCCGCATAGTCGTTTACCACGCAGCCCGCGGCGCGCATCAGCCAGACCCCCGCGATAAACACGCCGAGGATCGTCAGCGGCGGGACGCCGGGCGTTGCCAGCCACAGCGCCCAGAGCGTTGGCCAGAGCAGCAGCAGCGAGCCGATGGGCTTATCAATACGCATCAGCCTTTGATACGCCTGCCATTTTCCTTGTGTCAGACTCCACTCCATTATGTTTCCTCTTTGTACAGCGGAGATGCGGGTAGAAACAGCTCCGTCAGCAATAGCGGCTTGTCGGACAGTCTCAGGCGGGAACGACGCCCCCACAGCTCCGCGCTGCGGCCAATCTGAATAAAATCGCGTGTCAGAGTCGATGAACTAAAAAGATAGCGCCCAAGCGGCGTCGTGCCTAGCTTTTGCAGGGCAAGCTCCGGGCCATCAAGCGTGGACTCGGGCACTACAGTGCGCCCAACGAGCCAGGGAACGCCATCGCCACATAAAAGTATTTCACGTAGCCAGTAGCGCTGCGCGGGGGGAAGCAGTTCGGCTTCGGGTAACCGTTCGTCCGCGCTGACAAAACCTTCGCGAACGATGTCGACGGTAACGCGCGAGCAGTGCTGCTCAAAACGCTTTGTCATTGAGTCTTCGAGTAAAAGCCAGTCGAGAAAAGCGGCGCTTAACCCGTCAGGGATTTCAGCGAAGAAGCTCAGGGCGCGCAATTGCGATAGCGCCTCAGACATGAGGGGATTCTCCGATACATAACCTGAAGGCATTGTAACGCAGAACGGGTACGGCGTGGCAGCTATGCGCAACAATAACGTAACAAGGGCTAGCCCCCCCGCCTTTTCTCCTGACGAAAAAAAAAGGGTGCGCCTTAGCGCACCAATCTTACAAGCATCAGCAATGTGGGGAAATTACCCCTTGCCTTTTACACTGCTGATAAAAGTTTTACGGGCGGAGGTGGAACCCAGACGCTCGGCTTCATTCAGCAGTTTCAGGGCTTTATCGATTTCCCCTTTATCCACGGCTTGCTTGATGGCCTGGTTATAGTAGCTTTCCGTGTCGTTCAGAATAGGTTCGCTCTTCGCCGACTGTGCTGGAGCCGGAGCTGGCGCGGCTTGGCCTGGCGCTGGTGCTGCGTAAGCGGTTGCCGGTGCCGCGTAGGCCGTAGCAGGTGCAGCGGTATTACCAATCGTCACCGGGTCCGGGCCGGAAGAGCCGAACAGAGGGCCGACCAGAATGCTGGAGCCAGAAGAGGTTTTCGCGCGTAGCTTCAGCGTCCCGGTCGTGCCGTGGGTCGCGATTGGGTCTGGAATATCCGGGATAGCGTTGCCGTTACCTTTGGCGTACGCCTTGGCCGGATCTACCATCGTGGTGGTTTGTTGTGTGTCTTTGCTGGTGGTGAAGACCAGTAAATAAAGCTTCTGCTGCCCAAGCGCAGGCGTCAGCTTAAAGGTGCCTTCCAGACGGTTGTCCGACATCACGCCGGGCTCCTGGTAAGCGAAGAAGCTGCTTGGGAAAAACGCCGCAGGATGCAGATTCTGGTCAAGAACCAGCACGTTCGGCGCATAGACCGTATTTTTTTCCACCTGGCTGGTCAGCGTAATGGTCAGCTCGCCGATGTTTGCCGGGACGCTGTAAGCGGCGACCGGGCCGATAATTTCACCCACATTCAGGGATTGACCGCCTGTCGCGAGGTTCGTGGTGTGCGCTTTGTTCTGGGTAACCGGGGTCCACTGAAGTTGTTGTAATGCGGACGCAGGGATAGCCGGAGCGGCGCTCAGATCCTGAGGAACGATGTTCACGTCGGCTAGGCTTACGCCAGGCAGGCTTGCGAGCAGCCCTGCTGACAGGCAGAGCGCGATGAGACTTTTTTTCATTTTCATTGTTCTAACCTCGAAGGGTAAGTCGGTGGAGGTTAGCCAGGCAATAGCGCGCTCCACCTGAAACAAGCAAGGGCATATAAGGGTAATCATGATGAGGAAGGTAGTGGCACCTCCCTCATCACGTTTCACATCAGGTTACTGCTGTATTACCACCAGATTTCCATCTGGGCACCGAAGGTAAACTCGTCGTCGTCACCACGGCTGTTAGAGATGGTGCCGTTGCCGGTAGAGTCTGCAACCGCGAAGCGAGTGATATCGCCGTTACCGTTTTTGGCGTAGCCCCATTTCTCATCCCACTTGGCGTAGGTTGCGAAGAGACGCAGCGCCGGACGGGACCAGATGCTGTCGCCCGCCTGCCATTGTTGTGCCAGGGTGATTTTGTATTGGCCGTTACGATCGCCCGTTTCCTGGGATTTCACGTTGTCGTAGCCAACTTCCAGCAGGGTGCTCATGATTGGCGTCCATTTGAACATTGGACGCACGCCGACGGTGTACCATTCGGTCCCCTGGTTATCATCCATATCCAGGTTCTGGTACATACCGACATACATCAGGTCCCAACGGTCTGCCAGGGTGATCGCACCGTGGTCGAGAACGCGGATCATGTGGCCGTCGTTGTTTACGCTGCCGCCCTGAGCCTGACCTTTACCCTGCGAGGTCATAGAGTCCGTTGCGTACTGTACAACAAACTTGTTGTAGCCTTTCAGCATGCTCTGGGTGTGTTCGAGGGTACCCATCCAGCCGTCTTTAGACGCGCCAGGCTGCAGGTAGTAGTCGTCAGGAATGTTGGTGTGACCATAGTCAACGCCCAGTTCCAGCGTACCGCCAGGGTTGGTTTCGATACCTGCCCAACGCACGTCAAACACGTCGTTTGGCACTTTGTTGTTATAGGTACGTTCGCCGGTGACCGGATCGCGGTCGCCAAACGCGGAAGAACCGCCTGACTCAGAAGAACGGGTTGCGGCGAAAGAAAGTTTACCCACGCCTACGTCGATGTTTTCAAGACCGGCACCAGGACCAGAAATGTCCCAGTAGTAGAAGTCGATCATGTGGACGTCATGACGCTGATAGAAGCGCTTACCGGCCCACATGTTGGCACCTGGCAATGAATCAATCAGGTTTTTACCCTGCACGTTAAACTCACGGATCGCCGGGGTGTTGGTGTCTTCCCAGTCGTTTAACTGAGGAGAGTTATAGGCAATGTTGGAGTCGAAGTAGAAGCTCTTATCGCCTTCTTTCCAGACTTCCTGACCTAATTTAATTTCCGCATAGGTTTCGCACTCGTTACCCAGACGATATTTAGACTGAGCACCAGTTGCCTGGAAACATTCTTGCGGGCCGCCGCTACCGGTCCAGCCGATACCAGAACGGGCATAACCGTGGAAGTCCACCGCCAGCGCCTGAACAGACATAACGCCTGCTGCTACGGCTACCGCCAGTGGGAGTTTGCGCAGAGTAATCATCGTTCTATCTCCTGAGATCATTGCTTTTCTTTTTTATGGGAATGCTTAAACGCCTGGCTCTTGATGCAGCCGACGACATGCGGTGCCATCCTCACGGAACAGATGGCAGCGCTCTGGCGGCAGGCCAATAGCGAATGTGGCACCCTCTTTTACCAACACCACGTCGTTCTGGCGGTACACCAGGTTCTGACGAATGGCGGGGATTTGGATGTGAATCTGAGTTTCATGACCGAGCTGCTCAACCACCTGAACTTCACCTTCGAGGGTGACGTCGGCGATATCACTCGGCAGCAAATGCTCCGGACGGATGCCAAGCGACATGTTGGCCCCCACCTGAACCTGGCTACTTTCCACCGGCAGCCAAACCTGCTGGCGGTTCGGTAATTCAACCTGAACCTGATCGATTGCTGTGGCAGTCACTTTTACCGGCAGGAAGTTCATCTTCGGCGAGCCGATAAAGCCCGCGACGAAGCGGTCTGCCGGGTAGTGATAAAGTTCGAGCGGTTTCCCCACCTGCGCGACACGACCGGCGTCCAGCACCACGATTTTGTCGGCGAGCGTCATGGCTTCTACCTGATCGTGGGTGACGTAAATCATGGTGCGCCCAAGGCGCTTGTGCAGACGGGAGATCTCAATACGCATCTGCACGCGCAGCGCGGCATCGAGGTTAGAAAGCGGTTCATCCAGCAGGAATACGCGCGGTTCCGCCACCAGCGTACGGCCAATCGCCACGCGCTGACGCTGCCCGCCGGACAAGGCTTTGGGACGGCGGTCGAGCAAATGTGCCAGCTGCAAAGTTTCAGAAACCTGGGTCACGCGCTGGTTAATCTGTTCTTTTTTCGCCCCGGCAAGCTTCAGGCCGAAGGACATGTTTTCTGCCACGGAGAGATGCGGGTACAGCGCGTATGACTGGAAGACCATGCCCACGCCACGCTCGGCGGGCGGCACGTCGTTCATACGGTGTTCACCAATAAACAGGTCACCGCTGGTGATGGTTTCAAGGCCAGCAATCATGCGCAGTAAGGTGGATTTGCCGCAGCCTGACGGCCCGACGAACACCACGAACTCACCTTCCTGGATATCCAGGTTGATATCCTTAGATACCACCACATCACCCCAGGCTTTTGTGACGTTCCGCAGCTGTACGCTTGCCATGCACTTCTCCCTTATAGACTTCAGGTCAATCAAGATGTGTCGGACTATGAACGATCGATACATTCTGTGAATCCTCCACCCCCATGGTTTTTTGTGGGGGAGGAGGCGGGAGGATGAGAGAGGGGTTTCTGCAACCGGTTACAGGCGGCACAAGAGATTTTCGTGATGCAGGTTTCAAATTTCCGCGTAATTTTGTGTGCGCCAGAACACATAACTGCCAGTTATGCAAAGCAGATCACAGATAACAGGGGTGGGGCGTAGACCTGGGGAGGATGAGAAGCGCTTGCCATCTGCGCAGACTGGCATCCGTAACGCCTTACCCTGCTGTCAACAAGAGCAAACTACCTCTCAAAAGGATGGGACACATGAAAATTAAAACCGGCGCCCGCATTCTCGCCCTGTCAGCACTGACGACGATGATGTTTTCCGCCTCTGCACTGGCAAAGATTGAAGAAGGCAAACTGGTCATCTGGATTAACGGCGACAAGGGCTATAACGGCCTAGCCGAAGTCGGTAAGAAATTTGAAAAAGATACCGGCATTAAAGTGACCATCGAGCATCCTGACAAGCTGGAAGAGAAATTCCCGCAGGTTGCGGCGACGGGTGACGGTCCGGACATTATTTTCTGGGCTCACGACCGCTTTGGCGGCTACGCGCAGTCCGGCCTGCTGGCCGAAGTCTCCCCGGATAAAGCTTTCCAGGACAAACTGTATCCGTTCACCTGGGACGCGGTGCGCTACAACGGCAAAATCATCGCCTACCCTGTGGCGGTTGAAGCGCTCTCGCTGATTTACAACAAAGACCTGGTGCCAAACCCGCCGAAAACCTGGGAAGAGATCCCGGCGCTGGATAAAACGCTGAAGGCGAAAGGCAAGAGCGCGCTGATGTTCAACCTGCAAGAGCCGTACTTCACCTGGCCGCTGATCGCAGCCGACGGCGGCTATGCGTTCAAGCTCGAAAACGGCAAATATGACGTGAAGGACGTGGGCGTGGACAGCGCGGGCGCGAAAGCGGGCCTGAGCTTCCTGGTTGACCTCATCAAAAACAAACACATGAACGCCGATACCGATTACTCCATCGCCGAAGCGGCCTTTAATAAAGGCGAAACGGCGATGACCATTAACGGCCCGTGGGCGTGGTCCAACATCGATAAGAGCAAAATCAACTACGGCGTGACGCTGCTGCCAACCTTCAAAGGCAAGCCGTCTAAACCGTTCGTTGGCGTGCTGAGCGCGGGCATCAACGCCGCCAGCCCGAACAAAGAGCTGGCAAAAGAGTTCCTCGAAAACTACCTGATGACCGACCAGGGTCTGGCGGAAGTGAACAAAGACAAGCCGCTGGGTGCCGTAGCGCTGAAATCCTACCAGGAGCAGCTGGCGAAAGACCCGCGTATCGCTGCCACCATGGATAACGCCCAGAAAGGCGAAATCATGCCTAACGTTCCGCAGATGGCTTCCTTCTGGTACGCCGTTCGTACCGCGGTGATTAACGCCGTTAGCGGTCGCCAGACCGTAGACGCGGCGATGAAAGACGCTCAGGGACGTATTACCAAGTAAAAAAATGGCGGGTGGCGCAGGCTTACCCGCCCTACGGGTTTCGTAGGGTGGATAAACGCAGTGCCATCCACCGATTAAAACGTTGTAGAGGCTGGCGCGATGCTTACCCGCCCTGCGGGTTTCGTAGGGTGGATAAACGCAGTGCCATCCACCGCGTTAAGACGCTGTAGAGGTAGAGGAACACCCCATGGATGTTGTAAGAAAGCGCCGCTGGTGGCAAAACGATGCGCTTAAATGGTCAGTAGTTGGGCTGTTAGGCGTGCTGGTTGGCTATCTTGTTGTTTTGATGTACGCCCAGGGGGAGTACCTGTTTGCCATTATGACGCTGATTTTAAGCTCGATTGGCCTCTATATTTACGCAAACCGCAGGGCATACGCCTGGCGCTATGTTTACCCAGGGCTGGCGGGGATGGGGCTGTTCGTGCTGTTCCCGCTGGTCTGTACCATCGCCATCGCCTTTACCAACTACAGCAGCACCAACCAGCTCACCCAGGAGCGCGCGCAGCAGGTGCTGATGGACCGCCAGTATCAGGCGGGCAAAACCTTTAATTTTGGACTTTATCCGGCGGGCAATGACTGGCAGCTGGCGCTGACCGACGAAGAGAGCGGCAAGAATTTCGTTTCTGATAGCTTCAAATTCGGCGGCGAGCAGCATCTGAAGCTGAAAGAGGCTGACGCCCTGCCTGCGGGCGATAAGGCCAACCTGCGCGTGATTACCCAAAACCGCCAGGCGCTGACGCAAATCACCGCCGAAATGCCGGACGCCAGCACGCTGGTAATGAGCTCCCTGCGCCAGTTCTCCGGCACCCGCCCGCTCTATACGCAGGGTGAAAACGGCGAGCTGACCAACAATCAAAGCGGCGTGAAATACCGCCCGAATAACGACATCGGCTTCTATCAGTCGGTGAACGCCGACGGCACCTGGGGCAACGACGAGCTAAGCCCGGGCTATACCGTCACCATCGGCTGGAAGAACTTCCTGCGCGTGTTCCACGACGAAGGCATCCAGAAACCTTTCATGGCGATTTTCGTCTGGACGGTGATTTTCTCGCTGCTGACCGTCGTGCTGACCGTCGCGGTGGGCATGGTGCTGGCGTGCGTAGTGCAGTGGGAATCCCTGAAGGGCAAAGCGATTTACCGCGTGCTGCTGATTCTGCCCTACGCCGTACCGTCGTTCATTTCTATCCTGATTTTCAAAGGGCTATTCAACCAGAGCTTCGGCGAAATCAACATGATGTTAAGCGCGCTGTTCGGCATCAAACCGGCCTGGTTTAGCGACCCGACGACCGCGCGTTCGATGATTATCATCGTCAACACCTGGCTGGGCTATCCGTACATGATGATCCTGTGCATGGGGCTGCTCAAAGCGATCCCGGACGACCTGTACGAAGCCTCGGCGATGGACGGCGCGGGCCCGTTCCAGAACTTCTTTAAGATAACGCTACCGCTGCTGATTAAGCCGCTGACGCCGCTGATGATCGCAAGCTTTGCCTTTAACTTTAATAACTTCGTGCTGATTCAGCTGTTAACCAACGGTGGCCCAGACCGTCTTGGCACCACCACGCCCGCTGGCTACACGGACCTGCTGGTGAGCTACACCTACCGCATCGCCTTTGAAGGCGGCGGCGGTCAGGACTTCGGCCTGGCTGCGGCTATCGCAACGCTTATCTTCCTGCTGGTCGGCGCGCTTGCGATTGTTAACCTGAAAGCCACCCGCATGAAGTTTGACTAAGGAGCGACACTCATGGCCATGGTTCAACCCAAATCTCAAAAGCTGCGTCTGTTCACCACGCATCTGCTCCTGCTGCTGTTTATCGCGGCGATCATGTTCCCGCTGCTGATGGTTATCGCCATTTCGCTGCGCCCGGGAAACTTTGCCACCGGCAGCATCATTCCGGACCAGGTGTCGTGGGAGCACTGGAAGCTGGCGCTGGGCTTTAGCGTCGAGCACGCCGACGGGCGCGTTACGCCACCGCCGTTCCCGGTCATGCTGTGGCTTTGGAACTCAATCAAGATTGCGGTGATCACCGCGATTGGCATCGTCACGCTTTCGACAACCTGCGCCTACGCTTTTGCCCGCATGCGCTTCCCGGGCAAGGCGACGCTGCTTAAAGGCATGCTGATTTTCCAGATGTTCCCGGCGGTGCTGTCGCTGGTGGCGCTGTACGCGTTGTTTGACCGCCTCGGTCAGTACATTCCGTTTATCGGCCTGAACACCCACGGCGGGGTGATCTTCGCCTATCTGGGCGGTATCGCGCTGCATGTGTGGACGATTAAGGGTTACTTCGAAACTATCGACGGATCGCTTGAAGAGGCGGCGGCGCTGGATGGCGCAACACCGTGGCAGGCTTTCCGCCTGGTGCTGTTGCCGCTTTCCGTGCCGATTCTGGCGGTGGTGTTTATTCTGTCGTTTATCGCCGCGATTACCGAAGTGCCGGTGGCGTCGCTGCTGCTGCGCGACGTGAACAGCTACACCCTGGCGGTGGGCATGCAGCAGTATCTCAACCCGCAAAACTACCTGTGGGGCGACTTTGCCGCAGCGGCCGTGCTGTCCGCTATTCCGATTACCGTGGTGTTCTTACTGGCGCAGCGCTGGCTGGTGAGCGGCCTGACGGCTGGCGGAGTGAAAGGTTAACAAATTTCCTGTAAGTCATTGTTTTACATTGCTGTATGCCACTGCAACCCTCAACTTGACCTCGTATCATTTCCGGCGGCCTTCGGGCCGCCATTTTTTTCGCTATTCCCGCTTCATTCCCGCTTCAGCCGCGTGCTGTTACACAGCCACAGCGTAATCACCAGCAGCAGAATCGCACCGGAGTAGATGATGACGTCCGACGGCGATTTGTGGTCGATGATGATCAGCCGCACGATCGCGGTAATGCCGATGTAGATGAAGTAGCGCAGCGGGAAGTGATAGCCGGACTGGAAGTACTTCACGATCAGGGCGATAAACTCGAAATAGAGGAAATAGACCACCAGCCCTTCGATAAACAGGTATTTGCTGGCCTGCTCGCTGGGCGCGAACAGCACCTTTGCGAGGTGAAAGGTCTCTTTGCCGAGAAAGATAATAAGGATCACGCCGAGCGCAAGCAGGCCCAGATTGAGCACCGTCTGCATGACGGTGGAGATCCATTCGACGCGTGGTGTAGCGGGCATAACAGTCCCTCGTGGTGGTTGTCCCAGGGAGTTGTTATACGTTAAAAGTGTGATCTGGATCTATATTTTTATCTTTAAGCGGTGGATGGCGCTGCGCTTATCCACCCTACGTATTGAGTAGGTCGGGTAAGCACAGCGCCACCCGACACGATTACCGGAAATTCATGCTCCGGTCGCTCGTCATACCATAAAGGTCAAACTTGCGGCCCAGCATCTGCCCGCCGTCGCGGGTAAGCGGCGTCCAGCCAATCTGCGCGCGGCTGCGGGTCGGTGACGAGGTGAAGATATCCAGCGGCACGTTGACGTAGAAGCCCTTGGTGAAGTCCCCTTCCCCGTACTCCTGCTTCGACACGTTGGTGATGGTCGCATACGTCCCGACAACGATGCCGCTGTCGAAGCGTTTGGAGATCTCAAGCGTGCCGCCCTTGTCTTCCGCCAGATACTGCCCGACGCTCAGCTTGACCAGCACGTCGTCGGCAAACGGCGGCGTCCAGTAGCCGGTGAGATGCCCGGTTTTCGCGCTGTAGTCGGTGAATTTCATCATGTCCTGCGCGCTGCGCCAGTCGCGCTGCTTCACGTAGTTAGCGTTGAGGCCAATCGCCCAGTTGCTGTCCACCGGACGGTATAGCACCTCCGCGCCCGCCCCGCCGTACATGGTTTCGAGATAACCGCCGTACACCTGCCCGTACCAGCTGTTGCCCAGATACTGGAAGTAGTTGGCCTGCAGGTCATTCACATAAACGTCGTTTTCCACGTATTCACGCACGTGGGTACGCACGCGCGGCAGCGTCGAATCGTTCGGCGGGTTGGTGTAGTTGAACTTGTCGTAGTTGTTCGACAGGTTGGCGAACACGCTGCCGGTGGTCAGCAGGTGGTCCGTAACCCACCAGTCGGCGGTACCCATCACGCCAACCTGATACATGTAGAAGCTTTCCGGGCCGCCCACGGACTGGTTGAGCACCGGGTTAAGCGAGAAGTTCACGCTGGATTTATCGATGTAATAACCCTGCTCGGTTTTCTCAGGCACGACCGGCTCGACGCGCTTTTGCACCAGCTCGGTTTCATGCCCCAGCGGTTCGCCTTCGAGGTGGCGGCGCAGGCTGGAGACATCCGTTTCGGTGGTGACCTGCGGCATGTTCAGGCGCGTTTCGGTGATGCGGATGGTGCGAATATTTTCCGGCAGGTCGTTCATGATGATGCGGTTTGCCCGCTCGATGCCCTCGCGGGAATCGCGGTATTTTACCTGCTCGCCGGTCACGTACATCGTATCGCCCTTCACCTGCATGTTCGGGTTGGCAAGCCCCGCGTTGTACTTCAGAAGCGTAAGCTGGTTGGCGACGACGTTGTGCTGCAGGATTTCGTCCTGCGGATGCGGTTCGTACTGCGGGCGACGGTTGTCGTTATAGCCCGGCTTCAGGTCGTTAAAGTTGGTGCGCAGGGTGAAGCCAAACATCAGGGTATTGCCGCGCTCGTAGCTGACGTTAACGTCGGCCCAATCGGTGACGCGATAGATAGCGCCGACGTTAAAGTTGCTGCGCTGGTCAAGCTTGCCGGCAAAGTCCTGGGTGTAGTTGTTGCCTTCGTACTCAAGCTTGAGGCGCAGCGGCTGCCACGGCGTCTGGTATTCAATCCCGCCGAACAGGGATGCCGGGCCGTGGAACATGCCGCTAAAGTTGAACGAACCGGCCTGGTTGTAGCTGTTGTCGCGATAGCAGAAGCTGTTGCTGGCTTCGCAAAGCGGGTTCTTCACGTTGCCGCTGGTGCCCATATAGCCCCAGCCCATGCCGAGGGAGAAATCAAAGGGCCCCCAGGCCTTGCTCGCCACCACGTATTCGCCGTCAAACAGGCCGGTACCGCCCAGGTCGCGCACGCCCACCGCCACCTGAGGCAGGTAATACCCTTCTTCCCACAGGCGCGCTTTCATGTCGAAGGCTTTATCTTTGTAGGTCTGATCGCCGGAGAAGGCGTCCACCGGGCTGTATTTTTTGGTGCGCACGTCGGTGTAGCGCAGGGTCGTTTCCAGCCACGGGAAGAGCTGAATCGAAGCGGAGTAAAAACGGTACTGGTCGTTATCGCGGTAGTTCGCGCTGAACTCCCCGGTTCGCGCCATGCGTGCGGTCGGCGTTTGCAGCAGGCCAACGCCGCCAAAGTCAGACTGGGACGGGCCAATCGGAGCCGGAAAGGTTTCCGCCTGGCAGGCGGTGGAAACGGCCAGCGCCAGCAGGCTGTAGAGATATTTATTTTTCATCAATCCGGTATCCGATGGGTCAGGGAGCTAAGGATTTGCTGGTTCAACTGGTTAAATTCAGAATCGAACAGGCGGTCGGAAAAACCGACGAAAATAACGCTGCCCGGCAGAAGCTCGACGTGGCGCCTGTTCCAGTAAGCGACCGGCGCTTTTTCGGTTTTACCGTCGGGATAAACCACCCAGGCGTAGCTGCGGTCGGCGCCGCTCAGCCTGTTAACGTCATCGAGATATTCGTCAACGCTGCGCCCGGCGACGAACGGTTTCACGCCCGGCGAACTCACCAGGCCCACCAGGGTAATGGTCGACGGCTGCGGCCCGGCCCACAGGCTGTATTCCCCAAGCAGGGTGGCGTTCGAGCGCGGGCGCACGCGAACCCAGTCCGGGTCGAGATTGACGAACTGACGACCGGTGACTTTGATGGCCTGCATCTGCCGGCGAACGCCGTTAATTGCCGCCGCGTCATCGCCGTCTTCCTGAGCGGCAAAGCCTGTTAAGGCCGCGAGCAGTTTTTGATGCTGCCGTTCGGCAATGGAGCTTGCCTGGCGCTCGCTAATCACTGCCCCTTGCCACCACGTATGGCTCAGCGAAGGCTGGCTAACGAGATCGCCAAGCCGCTCAACGCCGGTGATTTGCTGCGGGGGCTGATGGTTTCCGGGATAGATCGTGACGTTGCCAGCGGCAACAGCCAGTGGAGCAGTAAGCGTGAGCAGTAGGGTGCATAAGCAACGCGCCATCCACCGCTTGTTGATGCCAAACGTCATCGAGGCTTTTATTTTCATTCTTTTGCCGCCTTCAGCAGAACCGTGGTAATCGGCCAGTAGTCCGGGCCAAGATACTGTTTGGATTGGCGGATTTGCCCGGCTTCATCCACCCAGAACCGGTTATGCCAGGTCTTGCCCGACGCGGTGACTTCCTCATCCAGGATGCGTACGGGCGTGACGCTGCTGCCCACTTTCAGCGTGTCGCTGCCGTCCCAGGTAAAGGTGGAACGCGCCGTCGCCATGCGCACCTGCTGGTGCTCGGTCCAGCCCATCTGCCGCGTCCAGCTCGCGCCATCGACAATCTGATTCACCTTCGCCAGCGGGTCGTTTGCAAGATTCGTCACCTGCTGGAGGTTGTCGCCAAGCCCGGTCGTTTTCACCACGCGGCCATTGACGGTGTTAATCATCGCCCGGTCCTGCGTCACCCACTTTTGCTCGCCGTTTTCGTCATACGCCAGCACCACAAAAAGCTGCGGGCCATTGTTGATGCTCATGTACTGGCTGGCGTAGCGCATGTTCTGAATATCGTCATCGGTGAGCTGCACGCCGTCGGTGCCGACAATGCTGTGCCAAAGCGATGAGCCAAGGCCTTTGGTGGTGGCGGAACAGGCCTGAAGCAGCAGGCAAACAAGAAGAATTGAGAGTCGTTGCACGACGTTTTCCCGGAGTCAGAATAACCACACCGAAGTGTGGTTATGATTAAAACACCCCAATTAGCGGGTGCTGGTCGTCGTAGTCGTGGTCGTCCCGGTATTAGAACCGTCGCCACCACCGGTTGCAGCAAGCGCTACCCCCACCGCTGACCCGACAGTGCTGGCGCTGGTCGCAGTAGAACTCCCTGCGGACACAGAAGTGGCCTGAGCGCCGGCCGCTTCACCCACTGCTACCGGGTCAGCGTACGCCGCGCTAGCCGCTGCCAGCGTGAATATGGCGAAAGCGCCATAGATAACTTTCTTCATAACAATTTCCCTTCAATGAATGAATGGAGATTTGCCCAAAAGAGTTTCAGGCGGGTTCGAGTATACACAACAAGAAGTGATATTTAGGTTGCAGGGGAAATAGCGGTAGCGTTTTAAGATAAGTGGAAAAAATATACATCAAATTGCTATTATCGCTTACTTAAATTAAATAATATCAACAACTTAATATACACATAAAGAAAAAATATGATCTAATTAATCCGAAAGTAACGCGGATAAATTATCCGGTTACCAATATTTTTAGGATTAACCTCAGCAGGGCAAATTGCGGATATTGGGCGACAAGGAGATTTATCTTATAAATAGAAAAGCCGGCGCAATGGCCGGCTTATTTCAATTCTGAGCAAGCTTATTACGCGCGCCAGGATTTATAACGGTTAATTAAGCCGTTGGTAGAGCTGTCGTGGGTGCTGATTTCTTTATCATCGCCCAGCTCCGGCAGGATGCGGTTAGCGAGCTGTTTGCCCAGCTCAACGCCCCACTGGTCGAAGGTGAAGATATTGAGGATAGCGCCCTGGGTGAAGATTTTGTGTTCGTACAGCGCAATCAGCGCACCCAGGCTGAACGGGGTGATTTCGCGCAGCAGGATGGAGTTGGTTGGACGGTTGCCTTCGAAGACCTTGAACGGCACAACGTGGTCCAGCGTTTTAGGATCGAGGCCCTGAGCCGCGTATTCTTTCTCAACCACTTCACGAGATTTGCCGAACGCCAGCGCTTCTGTCTGAGCAAAGAAGTTAGACAGCAGCTTAGGATGGTGGTCGGAAAGCGGGTTGTGCGTGGTGGCAGGCGCGATGAAATCACAAGGAACCATTTTGGTGCCCTGGTGAATCAGCTGGTAGAACGCGTGCTGGCCGTTAGTGCCCGGCTCGCCCCAGATGATTGGGCCTGTCTGGTAGTCCACGGCGTTGCCGTTACGGTCAACGTATTTGCCGTTGGATTCCATGTTGCCCTGCTGGAAGTAGGCCGCAAAACGGTGCATGTACTGGTCGTATGGCAGAATCGCTTCGGTTTCAGCCCCGAAGAAGTTGTTGTACCAGATACCGATTAGCGCCAGCAGCACCGGCAGGTTCTGCTCGGCTGGGGTGTTTGCGAAGTGCTTGTCCATCGCGTGCGCGCCGGAGAGCAGCTCAACAAAGTTGTCGTAACCGACGGAAAGGATGATGGACAGGCCAATCGCCGACCACAGGGAGTAACGGCCGCCAACCCAGTCCCAGAACTCGAACATGTTTGCGGTGTCGATGCCAAACTCGCCAACCGCTTTCGCGTTGGTGGAAAGCGCGGCGAAGTGCTTCGCGACGTGCTTGTTGTCACCGGCGGTTTTCAGGAACCAGTCGCGCGCGCTGTGGGCGTTGGTCATGGTTTCCTGAGTGGTGAAGGTTTTGGAGGCCACGAGGAACAGCGTGGTTTCCGGGTCAACATTCTTCAGCACTTCGGCGATGTGGGTGCCATCGACGTTGGACACGAAGTGCATATTAAGGTGGTTTTTATAAGGGCGTAGCGCTTCGGTCACCATGAACGGGCCGAGGTCAGAACCGCCGATACCGATGTTCACCACGTCGGTAATCGCTTTGCCGGTGTAGCCTTTCCAGCTGCCGCTGATAATGCTTTCGGAGAAGGTTTTCATCTTCTCAAGCACCGCGTTCACTTCGGGCATAACGTCTTTGCCATCAACCACGATTGGGGTATTGCTACGGTTACGCAGGGCAACGTGCAGTACGGCGCGGTCTTCGGTGCGGTTGATTTTCTCGCCGGAGAACATCGACTTAATCGCGCCCTGCAGGTCGGTTTCTTTGGCCAGCGCCTGCAGCTTAGCAAGCGTTTCTTCGGTGATGCGGTTTTTAGAGTAATCCACCAGCATTAAATCATCGAACGTGGCGGAGAATTTGCCAAAACGGTCGGCATCCTGCGCGAACAGGTCGGCAATAGTGACGTCTTTCATTTCGTCGAAATGCGCCTGTAAAGCCTGCCATGCAGCGGTCTGCGTTGGGTTGATATTTTTCATAGCGTTACCCTTTTGATTTGAGAACTGTGACTGCGGTCAATTGTATATCCCCCGAAAGAATTTGTGATGATTTTTGTGCCGCAGGCCTGGGGAGAGCCAGAATTGGTGAAAAAATAGCTTAAAACAGCTCTATTATAAGACCCGTTACTGTCTGCCAGCGGCGCATGAAAAATCCGCATAATCCCGGCGTTGACAGTTTTCCCCCCAGCTTCTATTTATGGGGGCTGTTGAGAAGGTTTAGTTAATTAGGCTGTATTGCGCTTGGCCCGGTTGTTCGTTCTGCCTTTGTGCCATGGTCGCTATTATTCATTTCCTGACACGAGGTGGTCATGTCCCAAACCGTAGTTGCCAAATTCGGCGGTACCAGCGTCGCTGATTTCGACGCCATGAACCGCAGCGCCGACGTCGTGCTCGCCGACGCCAACGTCCGCTTAGTCGTTCTTTCCGCCTCCGCTGGCGTAACCAACCTGCTGGTCGCCTTAGCCGAAGGTCTGGAAGCAACCGAACGCTTTGCAAAACTCGACGCCATTCGCAAAATTCAGTACGACATCGTGGAACGCCTGGCGAATCCGCAGATCATCCGCGAAGAAGTCGAACGCCTGCTCGAAAACATCACCACCCTCGCCGAAGCCGCTGCACTTGCGACCTCAACGGCGCTGACCGACGAACTGGTCAGCCACGGCGAGCTGATGTCCACCCTGCTGTTCGTTGAGATCCTGCGCGAGCGCCGCGTGGACGCGCAGTGGTTTGATATCCGCAAAATCATGCGTACCAACGACCGCTTTGGCCGCGCCGAACCCGATGTTGCAGCACTTGCAGAACTGAGTGAACAACAGCTCCAGCCGCGCCTGGCGCAGTCGATTGTCATCACGCAGGGCTTTATCGGTAGCGAAGCTAAGGGCCGCACCACGACGCTTGGCCGTGGCGGCAGCGACTACACCGCTGCACTTCTGGGCGAAGCGCTGGGCGCAAGCCGCGTTGATATCTGGACGGACGTGCCGGGCATTTATACTACGGACCCGCGCGTCGTCGCGGCGGCTAAACGCATCGATAAGATTGGCTTTGAAGAAGCCGCAGAAATGGCGACCTTCGGGGCGAAAGTGCTGCATCCGGCGACCCTGCTGCCAGCGGTGCGCTGCGATATCCCGGTCTTCGTTGGTTCAAGCAAAGATCCAAAAGCGGGCGGCACGCTGGTATGTAACGAAACCGACAACCCGCCCCTGTTCCGCGCCCTCGCCCTGCGCCGCAAACAAACGCTGCTGACGCTGCACAGCCTGAACATGCTGCACTCGCGCGGTTTCCTGGCGGAAGTGTTCAGTATTCTCGCGCGCCATAATATCTCCGTCGATCTCATCACCACCTCCGAAGTCAGCGTGGCGCTGACCCTCGACACCACCGGCTCGACCTCAACCGGCGACAGCCTGCTGACCACCTCGCTGCTCACCGAGCTGTCTTCGCTGTGCCGCGTGGAAGTTGAAGAGAATCTGGCGCTGGTGGCGATTATCGGCAACAAGCTTTCCCAGGCCTGCGGCGTCGGCAAAGAAGTGTTTGGCGTGCTGGAACCGTTCAACATCCGCATGATTTGCTACGGCGCATCAAGCTATAACCTGTGCTTCCTGGTGCCCGGCAACGACGCGGAGCAGGTCGTGCAGAAGCTGCATCATAATCTGTTTGAATAATGCTTATTGGCGTATAGCGATTGCACTTCGTTATACGCCATTATGCCATGTCGTTTAAAAAATATGCGGACAACGTTTTTTTTCCGAATGCACGCGCTTCACGATTTTATAAATCCACTGCAACGTCAAATTATATTTCTTCGCCAGCTCCGCGTAATTGCGGCCATCGCATTCGCTATAAATCTGATAATCACGTTCCGTTGCCCTTCCAGAGATTCCCTTTGGGAAATAAATACTTTGCCCACCCCAATTCTTCATCATTCTGTCGGCGATAGCATGACCCACATTTTTCGCCGCTGCGCTGTCAATATTCATGCTTTCAATTAAAACCTGTGACGCATGAAATGCCAGATCGTTAATAATTTCAGGAATACGAGCCATTTCCTTTGATTTCTGAATCATATTTCATCTCCATATGTCTTGCACCATGCGTCACCGGTTCTACTCTCCAGAGATAAACTTTAAAGCAGGTGCGATAATTAACCATCAACACATTAAAAACATGAATAAATACTTATCATCATCGCAAAGCAATCATAAAAATAAACAATGAATCACATCCAAATATGAAAAAAATGAATAATTATCATCTTCAATGAAAGTCTTCACTGGCCCTGTCACTTTACATAATTACTGTATAAATAAACAGTATTATCTGTTTTGTGTGTTTACGGACATAAAGAGTGTATCTGCTGTTTTTATAGACATCTTTTAAAGTAGTTTTAAAATCAACAAGATAAAATAATGCATGGATATACTCTGCCCCAGAATCCCACTTACACAATGCACTATCCATGGGCACATATAAGCTTAGTACAATGATGTTTCTGTCTATTAGATGTTGATGTATTAGCTAACGAAAGATGCAATGAACGAATTATTCGCTAAAGTTATTTATTAAATCTATTTCCACGATTCTGCCAGTAGGCAAAGCCATACTCCTGACTCAATTATCAGGAGTTAAATTATGAAAAAAATCAATGTGCCTCGTCTTTCTGGCTGGCAGATCGCTGCCCTCTCACTATTTGCGCTGATTGGCTGGACATCACCCGCACAAATCCCGGTCGTGGTTTATAAACTCAGCCTGGTCTCGTTGTCAGCCGTATTGGGTTACTGGCTCGATCGGAGCCTATTTCCCTGGGCTCGCCCGGATTCATTTTGCCCATGGAAGGAATCACTGTGCTGTGCAGCGGCGATGATTCGCCGTGCAGTCATCGTCGCCGCTATTTGTCTCGCCGTTGCTTTGGGGTTGTAATCATGTGGCTTCAATACATGAGCCTGCTCTGTTTAAGCGTAACTCTTCCAGCCTATAGTGTAGAACCGCCCCGCGCGTCATTGCCGTGGCGAAATGAATTGATTCGAACTGCTCGAGAAATTTGGGGGCTAAATGCCCCCGTGGCTGATTTCGCAGGCCAACTGCATCAGGAGTCGGCATGGAACCCAAACGCGCGTTCTCCGGTAGGTGCGCAAGGGATGGCACAGTTCATGCCAGCAACCGCCAAATGGGTGAGCGAACTCTATCCTCAACTACGGGAAAACACACCCTTCAACCCCACTTGGGCAATAAGGGCGTTAGTGCAATATGACCTTCAACTCTGGAAAGCCCTTCCGGCGAAAGATAGCTGTCAACGAATGGCGTTCACCCTAAGTGCTTATAACGGCGGGCAAGGATGGGTGAGCCGCGACAAGAAACTGGCTACCGCGAAGGGGCTTAACTCGTCCATCTGGTTTGAACATGTTGAACAGGTGAACGCTGGTCGTAGCGCCGCAAACTGGAGTGAAAATCGCCGCTATCCCAAAGTTATTTTATTTCAACATGCTCCCCTCTACTGGCAGTGGGGGCCGGCAAGTTGCAGTCATTAATCCGAGGATTCAATGAGACTCACCATCGACGTCTGGGAGGTTATTTCCCTTTTACTTTCTTTCGTTGGCTTGATGTTTGGTGCCGGAAAACTGCTGCTGGCGCAAATAGAAAAACGGTTAAACGAGCGTTTTGAAACGCTGGAAGTTGCGCTCCGTGAATCAGAAATTGGCTGGTCAAGGTTAGAACGTGAATTTCTTGAATTTAGAGCCGATCTGCCACTGCATTATGTTCGCCGGGAAGATTATTTACGCGGTCAGGCCATCATAGAGGTAAAACTGGATGCACTATATAGCAAAATTGAACTTATACAGCGTAACTGCCATTAAACATCTTTCAATTTAACAAATTTGAAATATTTAATCTTTTTCTCTAAAGCAGATTAAAAGATATTTACCATCAAAAAGGTAAAAATACATCTGAACTTTGACGGGAAGGGAATTACATCTCTACCGGCTAATCCAGGAGATTTGTAAATGGAAACATTGTCCGTTGTAAATGCCGTAGCGAATAAACTGCGCGAATCACATTCCGAAATGAATATTATTATTTCGCCGATTGATCCGAAAGGTTATATACCATGCAACCAGCAGCCAACCGTTTTAATTCACTACTACGGTTCGATTTTTACCGCACCGGTAAATACAGATAGCAACATGCAAATACGAACACTCCAGATTAATGTCGCCGTTATTGTTCCAGAAATAAGTGAAGCGATAAATGCGCTGGATAAAGTTCGCAATTCCTTAGGAGGAATAACGCTCCCCGATTGCGAGAGCCCTCTGTGGTTGGCAAACGAAAAATCTCTCGGCGAAAGCGAAGATATCTGTCGTTACATCCTGGAGATGGCTACCAGCGCCCTGTTTATCGCCGATCGGGAAAGCAAGGATTTACCCCTGCTTAACTTCGTAAATTATGAGGAAATCTAATGAAATTTATTTATAACGGTCCGGCAAGCGGCGTGACGCTTGCCAACGGCCGGGAAATCTTACTGTGGCCTACGAGTGAAATCGATCTGCCAGAAGATAATGAGTGGGTGATGACCATGCTTGCACGACGCCATCTGACGCCTGTTGTCATGGAAGATGCAGAAATTAAAACGGAGGAAATTGTTCATGGCAGCTAATTATCTGCACGGTGTAGAAACCATTGAAATCGAAACCGGCCCACGTCCGATCAAAGCAGTAAAATCCGCAGTGATTGCTCTGATCGGTACCGCGCCTTGTGGCCCGGTGAATCAGGCGACGTTGTGCTTGTCTGAAAGCGATGCAGCAAAATTTGGGCCAAGCCATGCAAACTTCACCATTCCGCAGGCGCTGAAGGCCATCTACGATCATGGCGCAGGTACTGTTGTTGTCATTAACGTGCTGGATCCGGCAGTACATAAAACCGTTATTGTCAGTGAATCGGCGACAGTTGATGACGACAACTTTATTCAATTGAAACATGGCGCGCTGCAAACCCTGGTTGTCAGTCGTTCGACGAATGGCACAAGCCCGTACACCAAAGGCACTGACTACACCGTGGATATGGTGACAGGTAAAATCACCTGCAAGGGTTCAATCCTGAAACCTGAGGTCAAGGTATATGTCAATTATACCTATACGGATCCGACCAAAGTCACGTCAGCGGATGTTATTGGTGCCGTTAATGCTGCAGGCGATCGCACCGGGATGAAACTCCTGCAGGATACCTATAACCTGTACGGTTTTTCCGCAAAAATCCTCATTGCTCCGGTCTTCTGTACTCAGAAATCGGTTGCCACTGAGCTTATCGCTCAGGCGGAAAATCTGGGGGCTATCGCATACATTGACGCGCCAATCGGTACCACCTTCCAGCAGGTTCTGGCAGGTCGTGGGCCGCAGGGCTCGATTAACTTCAATACCAGTTCTGACCGCGCTCGCTTGTGCTATCCACACGTAAAAGTGTACGACAATGCGACCAACGCTGAAGTGCTGGAACCACTCTCCTCACGAGCCGCAGGTCTGCGTGCCAAAGTAGATCTTGAGAAAGGATTCTGGTGGAGCAATTCCAATCAGGAAATTCAGGGTATTACAGGCGTTGAGCGTTCGCTGTCAGCAATGATTGACGACCCGCAAAGTGAAGTAAACCAGCTGAACGAAAACGGTATTACCACCGTCTTTAACAGCTACGGTTCCGGCCTGCGTCTGTGGGGGAACCGTACTGCTGCATGGCCGACCGTCACCCATATGCGCAACTTTGAAAACGTGCGCCGCACCGGTGATGTCATTAACGAATCCATTCGTTATTTCAGCCAGCAATATATGGATATGCCGATTAACCAAGCGCTGATCGACGCACTGACCGAGTCGGTTAACTCCTGGGGTCGCAAGCTGATCGGCGACGGTGCGCTACTGGGCTTCGAATGCTGGTACGACCCGGCACGTAACGATAAAACCGAGCTGGCTGCTGGCCATCTGCTGCTGAGCTACAAATTCACCCCCCCACCGCCGCTGGAGCGTTTAACGTTTGAAACTGAAATTACCTCTGAATATTTAGTGACTCTGGAGAGCAATAGCTAATGGCCGGAAAAATTCAAATTAACCGTATTACTAACGCCAATATTTATCTTGATGGTAATAATCTATTGGGCCGTGCAAGCGAAATTAAACTGCCGGATATCAGCTTAATTATGCAGGAGCATAAAGCCTTAGGAATGATTGGTAAAATCGAGCTGCCTGCGGGTTTTGATAAGCTCGAAGGGGAGATTAAATGGAACTCCTTTTATCAGGAAGTGATGCGTAAAACTGCGAACCCGTGGCAAGCCGTAGCTCTCCAGTGCCGCTCCAGCATTGATTGCTACAACTCACAAGGTAAAGCCGATCAGTTGGCATTGGTCACCCATATGACCGTGATGTTTAAGAAGAATCCACTGGGCACGTTTAAACAGAACGAAAACCCGGAATTTAGCAGCGCCTTCGGCTGTACCTATATTAAACAGGTTATCGACGGGGAAACGCTTCTGGAACTGGATTACCTGGCAAATATCTTCCGCGTGAACGGCGAAGATCAATTAAACACTTACCGTAATAACATCGGTGGCTAATTTATTCGGGGCTGCGGCCCCGATTTAAACGCAATAAATAAGGATCGTGCGATGAGCGAAAAATATAAATTACAGTTCCCATTTACTTCTGCCGCAGGCGACCGTATTAGCGCCCTGACACTGCGCCGCCTGAAAGTCAAAGATATGCGCAACGCGCGACGCTCCAGCGATAACCCTGAAGAGTGGGATGAGCCACTAATGGCCGCCATGACCGGGCTGGTGCCCGAAGATTTAGCTGAAATGGATCTCCTCGACTACCAGGCTTTGCAAAAACGATTTCAGTCCATGCTTAGCATGGCTACAGAACCCGCAGCAGCTGTGGCAGGCAATGGCCCTGCTGGCGAGATGGTTCCGCTTTCCGCCAAATGAAATCGATGCGCTAGCAGTTGATGACTTCACATACTGGCTGGCTGAGGCCAGCACACAAATAAAGCACGAATATCCCTCGCAGGATTAACGCCTGCGGGTTTCCTGACTACTCGCCCGGTTCCATACCCAGGCCCCTTCCCAGTCACTTTTTCGGAAAACCTGCTGCCGAGTCGTCATTCACCTAAACGAGATACTATTTTGGCCAACGACATTATTACCCAGCTTCAGGCGCGTAATGAGACGTTGACGCAGGCTATAGCCCGTTACGGCTCACTTAATGCCAATACGCTGCAATCACTCACCGCCGAACAAGCAAAAATCACGAAATTAACGCAGCAGCTAACCGATTCCTCTTTCCGCCGGGAAGAGAACGACAGGCGGCGCACCGGATTACTGGAAAAGGCCCAAACCTTCACCGGCCAGCTCAGCAACATCCTGAATGTTCAGCAGCCCGACTGGAAATTACCGGGGGATTTTCAGGACAAAATGGTCGACATGGCGATTAAAGGCAGCATGAGCAGCGCCGTGCAGGACGCCCTGAGCCTAAAAATCCGCAACTGGAGCCTTGGTTTCAATCAGGGCCAGCAGGATCTGCAAAACGCGACAGGCACGCTGATCGAAAACGGCGTGACATCGCTACAGGATCTTAGCCGCTATATGCCTGATATCGCCAAAGCCGCAACCGCCACTCGCGACAGTGCGGAGACCTGGGCGCAGGCGGCGATTGCAACGCACGATAAACTCAACATCGCGCCTGATGATTTCCGCTCGGTACAAAACATGATGTACAGCGCGGCAAAAGGCGGCAGCTCCGTTGCGGACCAGACGCAGTGGATAAACACCTTTGCCGGTAGTTCCGGGCTTCAGGGTAAAGAAGGCGTTGCAAGCCTGGCGGCGACGATGCAAATCGCCATGAAGAACGCCAAAGACGTGGGCGTGGCGACTGAAAACCTGCAACATTTTCTGCAATCCACTTTCTCTAAAGAAACGGATAGCTGGTTCGCCAGCCACGGTGTCGATCTACAAGGCTCGCTGCTGGAGCATCAGCAGAACGGCACGGGCACGATTGAAGCGATGACCCACATCGTGCAGATGCAGCTCGAGAAAATGAGCCCGCAAATCCTCGATACTTTTAAAAACACCATGAAGATTGAGGATCTTTCCGCCCGCAGCGACGCGCTAAAAGCCATGGTGGATAAATTTAATATCAGCGCGATGTTCGGCGACCAGCAAACGCTTGATTTCCTCGCCCCGATGCTGGCGCACCAGGATGAATATCGTCAGTCAAAAACCTCCATGATGCAGGCGGGGGATAAAAATCTGATCGACGATGATTTCGCTGAAAGAATGAAGTCGGGCAATGAACAAACCAAAGCCTTGCAGCTGGCGCTGAACGAGCTGTGGCTCAGCGTCGGCCTACAACTGCTGCCCGCGGTCGGAGAACTGGCGCAAACCTTGACGCCTCTGGTACGGCAATTGAGCGGATGGTTACAGGAAAACCCGGCCCTGGTGCAGGGCGTCGCCAAAATGGTTGGCGCAATCTGGCTGTTCAACGGGGCGCTGAACCTTCTCAAACTCGGCGTCACGCTCACCGTCTCACCGTTTATCAGCCTTATCGATGTCTTCCTCAAGCTGAAAGCTAACCTCATGCTTAGCGGAGGCATGAGCACCGCACTGTCGATTGTAAAATCACTGGGTAATGGAGCCAAAACCGCGGCATTGCTGTTAGGTCGTGGTCTGGTAAGCGGTTTAAAGCTGGTCGGGCAGACCATAATCTGGTTGGGCCGGGCATTGTTGATGAATCCTATCGGCCTGGCCATCACCGCAATCGCCGGCGCGGCTTATCTCATTTATCGCTACTGGGAACCGATAAAAGAGTTCTTTTCAGCTATCTGGGCGCGCATTAAAACGGCGTTTGACGGTGGTATTGCCAGCGTTTCAGCGTCAATTATTGACTGGTCGCCGCTCGGTCTGTTTTACAGCGTGTTTGCCAGCGTTCTGGATTGGTTTGGAATTGACTTGCCCGCAAGCTTCAGCGAGTTCGGCAGCAACATCCTTGCTAGCTTGGTAAACGGCATTCTGAATGCGATTCCCTACCTGAATACCGCAGTTGAAAAAATAAAAAGCATGATCCCGGACTGGGCGAAAAGCTCGCTGGGCATCAGTACTGAAGAGAATGCCGCTCCAGCCATTACCGGTGTTGCCGGAACCGCGCTTGGACGCCCCGTCACCCCATTATTGAACGCTGGAACCAAACCCGCATCCATCCCGCTTCCGCCGTCTGCAAAGCCTGGCGAAAAACCTTACGGGATACCCCCGTCGCGGGCGCAGAGTAATGTTCAGGTTCACTTTTCGCCGCAGGTTACCGTCCAGGGGAACGGAGCAAATGCCGCCGGAGACATCAACAAGGTGCTGTCGCTTAGCAAGCGTGAGCTGGAGAGAATGATTAACGATGTGATGGCGCAAAAACAGCGCCGGGAGTACGCCTGATGTATGCCGTATTAGGAGAAATAGAGTTTGAAGTCGTCACTTCCTGGGATGGCTTTGAAAGCACAATGGGAGTGGATTTCGCCAGCCACGCCCGCATTGAGGGGAAACCTGGAACCCAGTTTATCGGCGACAAGCTGGATAAAATCAGCCTGCAATTTAGCTTTCACAGCCAGTTTTGCCAGCCCGCAGCGGAGTTCAATCGCCTGCGTGAAGCGATGACGGCGCACCAGGCGATGGCACTGGTGTTTGGGAATGGCGATTATCGCGGCTGGTTCGTCATTACCGATCTAAGTGCCACGCATCAGCACACCGACCCGTATGGCAACGTCATCGCGCAGAGCGGAAGCCTGTCGTTGCAGGAATATACCGGCGATCCCAAAAGTCCACTGCTGCCTCCGGCTATCACCACTCAGGAACCCAATATCGACGAGATGATGGATAAATTCCCCAATCTCAGCGACAGCTGGTTCGATGAAATGCTCAACGCCGCAGAAGAGGGAATGCGTGACGCCAAAGCGATGATGGACGGTATCTCCGATGCCATTGATGACATCAAGAAAAAAGTCACGCAGGCAAAAGAGCTGGTAAAGGAAGCCAAAGCGTTAAAGGAAAAATGCAGCAAAACCGTGGATTCGCTGAAAAAAACCATCGACTCGGTGGAGGCGCTATTCAAGCAACCGTTAGATCTTCAAACGCTGGCCGCCATGCCGAAAGCGCTGGCGGCAAAAATCCAGGAGCTGATCAACAGCCTGCCGGGGATCAAAGAATGCGCTAAAGATGCCAGCAAGCTAATGCAGAAAGCTCAGGCGCTGTTCGAAGCCATCACTGACGCCGTTGCGCAAGCGACATACGAAAATGCGGAATCGCTGGTCAATCAGGCGCGCAGCACCATGCACGAAAGCTCGTCAGACGTAAGCCAGCTGGCCTCCGCCAATATCACGAGGAGCCTGTAATGCGATACCTGGAACATATCACCTCAGACGGCGAGCGCTGGGATAACCTGGCCTGGCGCTATTATGGCGATGCGCTGGCCTACGAGCGCATCATCGCGGCAAATCCGCAGATCGCGATTATTCCGGTCTTGCCCTCAGGCATGCGGCTGGTCATTCCTGTCATTAACCTCACGCAAACGTCCTCGGAGCTCCCGCCATGGCTGAGATAACCGTATCCGGCGGCGTGTTCGACACACTGACGCCCGTATTTACCCTGTGGTACGGGCATAAAGATATCACGTACGACATCGCGCCCTACATTACCAGCGTCAGCTATAGCGACAGCATCAAGAATGAATCGGATGTTATCGCCATAGAGGTGGAAGATTCGGTAGGACGCTGGATGAACGAATGGTATCCGGGAAAAGGCGATACGTTGACGCTTCACCTCGGTTATCAGGGTGAGAACCTGCTCGATTGCGGCATCTATGTGATTGATAAAATTAGTTTCAGCGCCCCGGCTTCGACGGTCAGCATCGACGGTATCGCCACTTCGGTCAGCAAAGCGCTGCGTACCAAAAACAGCCACGGGTTTGAAGAGACGACGCTTTCCGCGATTGCCAGCCGTATCGCCCAGACGCACGGCCTGACGCTGGTGGGCAAAATCGAACCGCTGAATATTGACCGCGTCACGCAATATGCCGAAACCGATGTCGCGTTTCTCAAGCGGCTGGCGAGTGAATATGGCTATACCGTTAAGGTCACGGCCAAGGAGCTGATTTTTTCGCATCTGCCAATGCTGCGCTGCCTGGCTCCGGTGAAATCTATCGATCGAAAGGATATCTCGCGCTTCACGTTCAAAGACACCATCAACCGGATCTATAAAAATGCCACCGTGCAGCATCAAAACAGCAAGAAGAAAGAGCTGGTTATCTACACCCACGATAGCAAGGAAAAAGCATCAACAAGGGGCTCGGCGACTAGCGCCGATACGCTGAAGCTGAACAACCGCGCATCGAATGCTGGCGCAGCGCAGGCGAAAGCCAACGCCGCCCTGGACAGCCATAACGAGTATCAGCAAACCGGGACGCTGAGCATGATGGGTAACCCGCAGCTGACGGCGGGCAATAAAATCGAACTCACGGATTTTGGCGCGCTTTCCGGCCAGTGGCTGATCGACAAGTCAATGCACAAACTCACGCGTAGCGGTTACACCACCGAAATTGATATTTCGCGTGGCCCCGCCACCAGCCAGTAAGGAGGCAAAATGAAAGGAGTCACCCGCCAGACGGGCATTATCACGGAGATCGACGAGGCGACCGTTCGCGTCCGGGTCAACCTGCCCGAATGCGATAATCTGCGCAGCAGCTGGCTGCCGATATTGCAGCGCAACACCCAGAACAACAAAGACTACTGGCTTCCGGATGTAGGCGAGCAGGTGGAAGTTCTACTTGATGACAATGGCGAGGATGGCGTGGTGCTTGGCGCGGTCTACTCCTCCGTCGATACCGCGCCGCTGGCCTCTCTCGATAAACGCTACGTGCAGTTTTCCGACGGTGCCGCGTTTGAATATGACCGCAAATTACATCAGCTCACGATCAACGGCGGTATTGAAAAAATTGTCATTGAGGTTAAAACCAGCACCAGCCTGACTTCGCCGCTGGTGGAGGTAAAAGCACAGCAGGTAACAGTGACAGCAGAAACGGTCAGCGTGACGGCAACCGACGTCAGCGTGGAGGCGACTAATGTGGATGTGAAAGCGACGGACGTCAACGTGGAAACGCTGCGCACCGGCATCAAAGCGCTGGAGGTAACGGTTGACGCACCGCTCAGCACGTTTACCGGCGACGTCACCGTGATGAAAAAACTCACCTGGCTCGGGGGCATGGCTGGTAGCGGCGGCATCGGTAATAGCGCCGTGATCGCCGGGAATGTCAGCGTGGTGGGTAACGTCAACGCCAGCGGAACGCTCATGGACAGCGGCGGCAACTCTAACCACCATTCACACTAAATTCCACCCGCCGCAACTAAAGTGAACCCTGAACGTTGGACACACCAACAAGTAGGGTTTTTCTTCGTGAATACTCTAAATAATTCGAGTTGCAGGTAGGCGGCAAGGGAGCAAATCCCCAGGAGCTTACTTAAGTAAGTGACTGGGGTTTGTGAGTGCAGCCAACGCCCCTGCTGCTTGAAGAATGACGAGTATTATCAAGTGTTTTCATAAATCGCTTTAATATCTCTCTTCACCCTTCGGGACGAAAATAGTCCCATGAATACAAAAATACGACCCTCAACCCTGCACTGGCAACCTGCCTTGCAACGACCTGAAGAATATGTCTGTGGGCTGGATGATATTCATCAGGCAATACACATCATTATGCGCACGCCGCGCGGTAGCGATCCCCACCGGCCGCTGTTTGGCAGCAACCTGTGGCGCTACATCGATTACCCGATTGAGCGGGCTATCCCGCACGTGGTTCGGGAATCGGTGGAAGCAATCCGCATGTGGGAACCGCGATGCCGGCTGCTGAAGGTGGTGCCGACAATCAACGGCGAGCATCTGACGTTGCGCGTGCAGTGGCGCGCCGCAGACGGAGTCATCAATTCTACGGAGGTGTTATGGCGTTAGCCGAACCCAATTTTATCGACCGCGATCCGGCGCAAATCACCAGTGAGATGATTGCGCAATACGAAGAAGCGAGCGGTAAAAAACTCTATCCGGCGCAGGCGGAGCGGCTGCTCATCGACCTGTTTGCCTATCGTGAAAACTTAACCCGCATCGCCATTCAGGAAGCGGCGAAGCAAAACCTGGTCGCGTATTCCCGCGCTCCGATGTTGGATTATTTAGGTCAACTGGTAGGCGTTCATCGTTTACCCGCGCAGTCCGCAAAAACGACGCTACAGTTTTCGGTCGACACCGCACGCCATGGCAGCGTGTTGATACCACAAGGGACACGCGCCAGCGCATCCGACAGCGTGATGTTCGCGACCGATGAAGACGTTCTGCTCCCGTCCAATAGCCAGAGTATTTCGGTGACCGCAACCTGCGTGATAGCGGGTGAAGCGGGCAACGGCTGGCAGCCTGCGCAAATTAGCGCGCTGGTGGACAGCATTCGCAATTACGATTTCAGCGTCACCAATCTCAGCGAATCTGCTGGCGGCTGCGGCGAAGAGAGCGACGACGCGCTGCGTGAACGTATTCAGCTGGCACCGGAAAGTTTCAGTAACGCTGGCAGCTATGGGGCTTACCGCTTTCACACGCTTTCGGTCAGCCCGTCGATTATTGACGTGGCCGTGCTGGGGCCAGACGAAGGGCTGGCGGAAGGCTGCGTGGAGATCTATCCGCTCACCCTGAACGGCCTGCCGGGCGCTGAACTTCTCGCTCAGATTGAACGGGAAGTGAGCAAAGAGAAAAAACGACCATTGACCGACAAGGTGAGCGCGAAGTGCTCTCCGCGAGTGGCTTATCAGATTAGCGCTCAACTGACGCTGTTCACCACCGCCGATCAGGAAACAACGCTAATCGCCGCCCGCGAAGCGATTAGCGCATGGACGCAGCAGCGGCAGACCCGATTAGGGCAAGACATCGTGCCAAACCAGATCATCAAAGTGTTGCAGGTCGAAGGCGTTTACGACGTTGCCCTGGCGATACCCGAGAAGCGCATCTTACAGGCGCATGAATGGGCGGAATGTACAGCCATCGAGATAACCATTGCCGGAGTCAGCGATGGATAAACTGCTGTTACCGCCGCCGCTGGCCAGCGACGAACGCTTTTCGATTCTGGCAAATATCGCCGCCGAACGCTTCGCGCAAATCGACCTGACGACGCTACTGGTTTATCTGGTGGATTTAGTGGATTCCTCCGCCTTACCGTCGCTTGCTGAACAGTTTCACGTTCAGGGGCTGGAAGGTTGGTTATTTGCCAACAACGAACAGGAGAAGCGGGAATTAATAAAGCAAGCCATCGAACTGCACAAATATAAAGGAACGACTTGGGCTGTTCGCCGCGTGCTGGAGATATTGTCGCTGCCGGGCACCATTTCTGAATGGTTTGAATACGGAGGCAAAGCCTATTTCTTTAAAGTTGATATTGAATTAGTCGATCAGGGAATTGATGAGAATACTTTTAATAACCTGGTTGATCTTATTCATGAATATAAAAATGTGCGCTCAAAACTGGAAGCCATAACGATTTGGTTAATTAACCAAAGCGCTATTCCCGTTATTGGCAGCGCGCTTTATGGTGGTGAAATAACAACGGTATTACCCTTCCAGGTTCTGGAAGTCCAACAAACAAAACCGATCTATTTCGGTTCAGGGCAATGGAGCCTTGAAATTACATCTATTTACCCGGAGTAATTATGGACAATGAATTTTATACCCTTCTGACCGACAGAGGGATGGCTAAAATCGCCAGTGCCCTGGCGGATAAAAAACAGATACATCTGCAAAAAATGGCAGTCGGTGACGGTAGCGGGCAATATTATGAGCCGACCACCAGCCAGACAAAACTGCGCCGCGAAGTCTGGCGCGGCGATATGAATACCCTGACAACTGCACCCAATAACCCCAACTGGATGATTGCCGAGGTGGTGCTGCCTGAAAATGTCGGTGGCTGGTACGTGCGAGAAGTCGGCGTTTTTGATGCCGATAACGAACTGATCGCCATCGGCAAATTCCCCGAGTCATATAAACCGCTGCTCCCAGGAGGCTGTGGTAAGCAAGTATGCATCCGCCTTATTATGGAAGTGTCCAACACCACAGCGGTAACGCTGACCGTTGATCCAAGCATCGTGCTGGCCACGCGCGACTATGTGGATATGCTGATGGATGAACACGAGCATTCCTCCAACCATCCGGACGCCACGCTAACGCAAAAAGGCTTTACGCAGCTCAGTAACGCTACCGATAGCGACGACGAAACAAAGGCTGCGACGCCGAAAGCGGTCAAGGCGGCGATGATCGAAGCGCGTAACCATACCCACACCTGGAGCCAAATTATCGGTATCCCAGACGCTACGTCCACGCAAAAAGGGATCGTTAAGCTTAATAACGCCACCAACAGCACCAGTACCACCGAAGCAGCCACGCCAAACTCAGTCAAGGCCGCTTATGACAAAGCAAATGCGGCTTACGACAAAGCGAATACAGCAGCGCCCGCCAGCCATACCCACCCCTGGGGCCAGATCACCGGCGTCCCGGAAGGCACGCTGACGCAAAAAGGGATCGTTAATCTTAATAATGCAACTAACAGTACAAGCACTACTGAAGCGGCTACGCCTGCTGCGGTTAAGGCGGCTATGGATAGGGCAAATTCTGCAGTAAGTGGAACTACCAGCGTAACTATGGACAATCTTGGCAATAATCAATATGCACTTTCAACGAGAGGTACCGCTCGAATTATTTCCATTAGTAATATTGTTAGCAATTCTTCAACTAATCCTGATGTCACTGTTACCTTGGCCCGTTCATTTCCATCAGCTATAACGGCTATCACGGGAGCGTATGCTGGCTGGGGAGGGGATGACCAGGACTCATGGTGGACTGCAGAAATTATTAATAAAGGGTCTTTTAAATTACACACCAGGAACATGAATGGAACATTTACTTTTATTGTGATGGGGATATAACCATGAGTAAATTTTTTAGCAATACTTCTCGTTCTTTTTACTGGCTTGAAGATTTGGAATTATTCACATCTATCGAACAATGGCCCGAAGATGCAGTAGAAATTTCTGACGCGGACTGGCAGATGTTTCATGGTCCTGCACCGATCTATCAGATTCCCGCTGTAGACGAGTCTGGAGTTATGTTCTGGGTGGATGAGCCAGGTATCGATCGTGCTGCATTGACTCTTAAGAAAAACACTGAAACTCTGGCAAGGCTTGAACGTTCGGTAGCCGAAAAATCTTTCCCGCTGTTGTCTGCGGTGGCATTACAAGTTGCGACTGATGAACAAAAAACCGCATTATTGAGAAACCAGCAATATGCCCTTGCTTTAGCCGCTGTTGATTTAACTCTTACTGAACCAAACTGGCCAACGCTTTGATTAAAAAACACCCCGAATGCATATGTTCTCGGGGTGTTTTTATTTATTAATTACTACTCTCTGTAGATAGAAATTCATTATTAATCTTAAGTTTTTCAGCAATTCTGTGAGTAGTATTTATACTTACAGCCTCTTCAGAAAACGTTAAAAAATCATTCCAATGAAGCTGTAAAAACCCAGAAATTATTTCTAATTCTTGTTCATTTAATCGCATATAAAAGTCAACGCCCGTAACTCAATAGGAATAAAGAATCAAAGTATAACCAGAATAGGTTTCATTCAAATTGATTTTGATACTCAATTCATCGAAAATCTATCGCCTTTAACTATCGAAAATGACATGACAACTCGAATAGATTCATTGTGATTATCAACCGGAATAACAAATACACCAGGCAAATATATCACCGCAAGAAATCAATTAATAAAACAGATATATCATCGCCCAGTCATTTCATTTACAAATGAATTTACATAATAGCTTCCAATGTCCTTAGTGAATATCCAACTAATTCCAATGCCTGCAGGTATGTTTATGCACGTTAAATGTCTCGGTTAAATTACTTATACCATCGTGGATAATTAAAAATCACTTTGTGCAATAGATGCTGATTTTTACTGAGCTGAAGGCCGCTTTGCTTTACACTGGTAGCCCTTTCCTTACGAGGTCGCAACGATGTCCACAGCAAGACTGACACAGCAAGACATGACGGAAAGTGAGCAACGCGAACTGAAGACGCTGCTCGACCGCGCGCGCATCGCAGAAGGGCGCGCGCTGACCAACTCAGAAATCAATCACGTCAAAAAAGAATACATCGACAAACTGATGGCCGAGCGTGAGCTGGCAGCTAAAAAAGCCCGCCAGCTTAAAAAGCAAAAAGCCTTAAAACCGGACACAACAGCGACCTATTCCTGGTCGGCCAATACTCACATACGCGGAAAACGCTAGCCTAGCGCCCTTTTTTCTTGCGTCCTGGCTGGGCAAAGCGTTTGCGTGAAGCAAGCTCTGCCGGGGTTTTTGCCGAACTTTTTGGCCCATTGCTGGCGGGCTTCTTTACTGCGGCAGGCTTGGCCTTTGGCTTTTTCGCAGGTTTTGCTTCCGACGAAGAATCCTCAATCAGCTTAAACAGCTCAATCAACTCATCGTCCGTTAAATCACGCCACTCCCCTAACGGCAGCCCTTTCATGCTGACATTCATGATGCGGGTGCGTTCAAGCTTCGTGACTTCATAACCAAAGTGTTCGCACATGCGGCGGATCTGGCGGTTAAGCCCCTGCACCAGCGTAATGCGAAACACGAACGGCGCCTCTTTCTTCACTTTGCATTTTTTGGTCACGGTGCCAAGCATCGGCACGCCCGCGCCCATCCCACGGATAAACTCATCGGTAACGGGCTTGTTCACCGTCACGATGTACTCTTTTTCGTGGTCGTTCCCGGCGCGCAGGATTTTGTTTACCAGGTCGCCATGGTTGGTGAGGAAGATAAGCCCCTGGGAGTCTTTATCCAGGCGGCCAATCGGGAAGATGCGCTTGCTGTGGTTTACGAAATCCACAATGTTGTCGCGCTCGCCGTCTTCCGTTGTGCTGACGATGCCCACCGGTTTGTTCAGCGCGATAAGCACCAGATCGTCTGCGTCACGGGGTTCGATAAGCTGACCGTTGACCTTCACCACGTCTCCGGCAAATACCTGATCGCCAATCGCGGCGCGCTTGCCGTTGATGAAAACATTTCCCTGTTCGATATAGCGGTCGGCGTCGCGACGGGAACAAATACCGCTCTCGCTGATGTATTTGTTAAGACGAATAGATGAGTTGGTCAGCATGGTTCCTCCGTAAAAAAACGGACTATACCCTACCCGTGGGACGTTGCGAACAGGGGCGGCTTACTTTGTCTGTTTATCTCGAGACGTCTCGCAGAACGATAAATAGACATGCGGCACGCTTTCCAGTTTAAAAACAGCCCTCTTGTTCCACACCCTGTCAGGCGACTAGCTTTTCCGCTCGTGACTCTATACTGGGTGTATTTTATAAACTACTATGAACGGACTTAAACAAACGGATGCGTTTCGGCGATGGGAAGCCGCGCTGAAGGATAAGAACCTAGATTGAGCGGGACGAAGAAAATGAAGATCAAAGTTACCGATTATGATTTCACCGCTGCGCTTGTCGACGATGAGGAAATGGCTTTCTTTATGGCTGACGCGCTGGAAACAGGCGATGCGGCCTACATAGCAAAAGCGCTGGGCATTGTCGCCAGGGCGAAAGGAATGACCGAGATTGCCACAGATACGGGTCTTTCCCGCGAGCAGCTTTATCGCTCTTTCAGCGAGAATGGCAACCCAACGTTGAAAAGCACGCTGGCGGTGATGAAAGCGCTTGGAATTGAGTTAACGGCAAAAATTCCCGGCGCACACTGAACGTCATAATAAAACGGGCCGGGATATTTCTGGCCCGTTTTATTTAGAACGTTAATATTCGTCCCTCTCGTCGTCATCGTCCGGCTGTTCCAGCACGCTGTAGGCAACGGCGCAGAACAGGGAGTTCAGGCGTTTCATATCGCCAAGCAGGCCGAGGTGCAGCGAGCTGGTTTCAATGCTCTGCACGTTCTGCTGGTGCAGGCGGTCAACGTGCGCATGTGAGTAGCGGCGGTTCATTATGCGGAAGCGATGTTTGTTGCGGCGCAGGCGGCGCGCGCTGTTGACATCCGCCGAGAAGAACACCGACAGACTCAGCTTCAGGTTGCTGGTCAGCTGCTGTAGCAGGTTGTCCAGCTCGGTCAGGCCATCCGGCGAGAAGGCCCGGCGCGCGGCGAGGGATTTATCGGCTACTTCGCTACCCATGCGTTCGAGGATGTCCGCCGCCTGTTCGAGGTTGAGGGACATTTCTATGATCTCCGCCCAGCGACGGGATTCGATTTCCGCCAGATCCTCTTTTTGCATCTGCGCCATATAGAGTTTGATGGCGGTATACAGCACGTCCACGTCGTCCGCGAGCTTGCGCAGCTCTTTCTCCTGACGCGGCTCGCCGTGCATGACTTTGCTCCAGGTTTCCAGCATTTGCTCAAGCAGATCCCCCATGCGCAGCGTTTCTCGAGCGGCGTTCGACAGGCCGAGCGCAGGCGTGTCGATGGCCGTCGGGTCAAGGTGCTTCGGCTTCATGCGCCCGTCGACCTCCTGCTCTTCGCTAATCACCCGGCGGCAGAAGCGCGCCATCGGCTCGGCAAACGGCACCATCGCAAGGCAGCGGATCAGGTTGTAGAACACGTGGAAGTAGATAACCAGCTCAGATTCCGGCAGCGGAAGATGGTGCATCAGGCGCGCAAGAATGTGCACAAACGGCAGGACGATGAGGCTGCCCACCAGCTTGAACAGCAGGCTGCCCAGCGCAACGCGACGCGCGGCGGCATTCGCGGCGCTGTTGTTGATCATCGCCAGCAGGCCGGAGCCGAGGTTCGCGCCGATGACCAGGCACAGCGCCACGTCAAACGAGATCACCCCCGTAGACGTCAGCGTAGCGGTCAGCAGCACGGCGGCGAGGCTTGAATAGCTGATGATGGCGAACATCGCGCCGATCAGCGCGTCGAGCATGATATCGCCGGTCAGCGAGGCAAAAATGACCTGCACGCCGCTGGCCTGGGTTATCGGCGTTACGGCAGCGACAATCAGCTCCAGCGCCTGCAGTATCAGCCCCAGCCCAATCGCCACGCGGCCTAGCTGCCCGGCGCGGGTCTGTTTACGGCTAAGGAAGAAGATAACGCCGATGAAGATCAGCAGCGGTGAGAGCCATGAGAGATCGAAGGTCAGCACGCGCGCCATCAGCGCGGTACCGACGTCGGCTCCTAAGACAATCACCAGCGCGGGCGTAAGCGCCACCAGGTCTTGCGCCACGAACGAGGTGACAAGCATGGTGGTGGCATTGCTGCTCTGTACGAGCGCGGTGACGCCAATGCCCGCGCAGAAGGCGAGCGGTTTTTTTTCAACGCTGCGGCTGAGAACACTACGGAGATTAGCGCCGTAAACGCGCATGATGCCGGTACGCACGATGTGCGTGCCCCATACCAGTAGCGCCACCGCAGAAAGCAGATGCAGTAGAGTAAGCACACTTTCTCCTGGTTAGTTTTAGTGAATAAATTCCTTCTCTTTCCAGTATATATGGATTAGCGGTAATAAGGAGGGAGGGAAGGTTTTGTCGGGTGGCGCTGGCGCTTGCCCACCTACGGGGATGGGTGTTGTAGGGTGGATAAGCGCACGCGCCATCCACCCTCTTAAAGATTAGTCCGCGTCATACCCCAGGTTCGGCGCGAGCCAGCGTTCCACGTCGGTCACCGACATCCCCTTACGGCGGGCGTAATCCTCCACCTGGTCGCGCTGGATTTGCGCCACCGCGTAGTATTTGCTGTCGGGGTGGCTGAAATACCAGCCGGAAACCGACGCGCCCGGCCACATGGCGTAGGACTCCGTCAGCTTCATGCCGATGACGTTTTCTACATCCAGCAGCTGCCAGATCGTCGCTTTTTCGGTGTGTTCCGGGCAGGCCGGATAACCCGGTGCCGGACGTATTCCCTGGTAGTTCTCGCGGATCAGCTCTTCGTTGCTGAGGTTTTCCGTTGGCGCATAGCCCCAGTAAACCTTGCGCACGCGCTCGTGCAGATACTCGGCAAAGGCTTCCGCCAGGCGGTCGGCAATCGCTTTTACCATAATCTTATTGTAGTCATCGTGCTGGGCGTCGAACGCGTCCGCCAACGCGTCTTCTTCCATACCGCCGGTGACCGCAAACGCGCCGATGTAATCGGCTTTACCGCTGTGTTTTGGCGCGACGAAATCGGCCAGGCAGTAGTTCGCAAAGCCGACTTTTTCGGTTTGCTGGCGCAGGTGATGCGCCACCGTTGTTACATGCGTACGGGTTTCGTCGCGGTAGATTTCAATGTCGTCGTCCACGCGGTTTGCCGGGAACAGGCCCACTACGCCGCGCGGGTTGAGGGATTTTTCCGCGTGCAGCTTGTCGAGCATGTCGTTGGCGTCTTTGAACAGGCGCTGGGCTTCTTCGCCCACCACTTCATCTTCCAGGATGCGCGGATATTTCCCGGCCAGCGACCAGGTCATAAAGAACGGCGTCCAGTCGATGTAGTTACGCAGCGTTTCGATGCTGGCGGTGACTTCCTGCACGCCCAGGCGATGGGCAACAGGCGGCGTATAGCTCGCCCAGTCGAAGGCCAGATCGTTTTCGCGCGCGGCGGCAAGCGTAACCGGCGGCGTGCGCGGTTTTTTACGCGCGTGCTGGGTGCGCACGGTGACGTACTCTTTACGCGTGCGCTCCACAAACTCATCGTGCTGGGTCGGCGACAGCAGCGCTGAAACCACGCCCACGGTACGCGATGCGTTCTGCACATAGACCGTTGGCCCGCTGTAGTTCTGCTCGATTTTCACCGCCGTATGCGCCTTAGAGGTGGTTGCACCGCCGATCAGCAGCGGCAGCGTAAAGCCCTGGCGCTCCATCTCTTTGGCGACGTTGACCATTTCGTCCAGCGACGGGGTAATCAGCCCCGACAGGCCGATGATGTCCGCACCCACTTCACGGGCGGTTTTCAAAATCTTCTCGCCCGGCACCATTACGCCGAGGTCGATAATCTCGTAATTGTTACATTGCAGCACCACGCCGACGATGTTTTTGCCGATGTCGTGCACGTCGCCTTTCACCGTGGCGAGGACGATTTTGCCGTTGGTCGAGCCTTTCTCTTTGCTGGCTTCGATGTAGGGTTCGAGATACGCCACCGCCTGCTTCATCACGCGCGCGGATTTCACCACCTGCGGCAGGAACATTTTCCCTTCGCCGAACAGGTCGCCGACCACGTTCATGCCGTCCATCAGCGGCCCTTCGATCACTTCAATCGGGCGCGCCGCCTGCTGACGGGCTTCTTCGGTATCCAGCTCGATAAACTCGGTGATGCCTTTTACCAGCGAGTATTCAAGACGCTTTTTGACATCCCAGCTGCGCCATTCCGCCTGCTGCGCGGTGGCCGCGTCGTCGCTTTTGCTGCCGCGATATTTCTCGGCAAGATCAAGCAGGCGTTCGGTGCCGTCGTCCCGGCGGTTAAGAATGACGTCTTCTACCGCGTCGCGCAGCTCGTCTGAGAGATCGTCGTAAATCGCCAGCTGACCGGCGTTGACGATGCCCATGTCCATGCCGTTGCGAATCGCGTAGTAGAGGAACACGGCGTGGATTGCTTCGCGCACCGGGTCGTTGCCGCGGAAGGAGAAGGAGACGTTCGACACGCCGCCGGAAATCAGCGCGTGGGGCAGCTCGCGTTTGATGTCTTCACACGCGCCGATGAAGTCCTGCGCGTAGTTGTTGTGCTCTTCGATGCCGGTGGCGACGGCGAAGATATTCGGGTCGAAAATGATGTCTTCCGGCGGGAAACCGACTTCTTCGGTAAGAATTTTGTAGGCGCGGCGGCAGATTTCAATTTTGCGCTCGCGGGTGTCCGCCTGGCCTACTTCGTCAAAGGCCATCACGACCATCGCGGCACCGTAGCGGCGCACCAGTTTTGCGTGATGGATAAACGGCTCAATCCCCTCTTTCATGGAGATGGAGTTGACGATGCCCTTGCCCTGTATGCACTTCAGGCCTTTTTCGATGACGTCCCATTTCGAGGAGTCGATCATGATCGGCACGCGGGCGATGTCCGGCTCGCCGGCAATCAGGTTAAGGAAACGCACCATCGCCGCTTCGGCGTCGAGCATCCCTTCGTCCATGTTGATGTCGATGATTTGCGCGCCGCTTTCCACCTGCTGGAGGGCAACTTCCAGCGCTTCGTTGTATTTTTCTTCTTTGATCAGGCGTTTAAATTTGGCCGAGCCGGTAACGTTGGTACGTTCGCCGACGTTCACAAACAGGCTTTCCGCGCCGATGTTCAGCGGCTCAAGGCCCGCCAGACGACAGGCAACCGGCAGCTCGGGCAGTTTGCGAGGTGCAACGCCCGCCACCGCTTTGCTCATCGCGGCGATGTGTTCCGGCGTGGTGCCGCAGCAGCCGCCGACGATATTCAGGAAGCCCGCATGCGCCCATTCGCCAATCTGCTTCGCCATGGTGTCGGCATCCAGATCGTATTCCCCGAAGGCGTTCGGTAGACCAGCGTTAGGGTGCGCCGTGACGTAGCATTCGGCGATGCGCGAAAGTTCGGCTACGTACTGGCGAAGCTCGTCTGGGCCGAGGGCGCAGTTCAGGCCGAAGGTCAGCGCATCGGCATGGCGCAGGGAGTTGTAAAACGCTTCGGTGGTTTGCCCGGAAAGCGTACGGCCCGACGCATCGGTAATGGTGCCGGAAATCATGATCGGCAGATCGACGCCCAGCGCTTCAAATTCTGTTTTAACGGCGAAAATCGCCGCTTTGGCGTTCAGGGTATCGAACACCGTTTCAATCATAATCAGGTCGACGCCGCCTTCCACCAGCGCGCGGGTGGACTCGCGGTAGGCCTCCACCAGCTGATCGAAAGTCACGTTACGGAAGGCTGGATCGTTTACATCCGGGGAGATAGACGCCGTGCGGTTGGTCGGGCCTAAAACCCCGGCGACATAGCGCGGTTTGTCCGGCTGGCGCGCGGTCCACTCATCGGCACAGGCACGGGCAAGCTTTGCCGCCTCGTAGTTAATTTCCGCCGACAGGGATTCCATCTGGTAATCCGCCATCGCGATAGTCGTGGAGTTAAAGGTGTTGGTTTCGACGATGTCGGCACCGGCTTCAAAGTAGGCATAATGAATCGCGGCAATAATTTCCGGTTTGCTTAGCACCAGCAGGTCGTTATTCCCTTTCAGGTCACACGGCCAGTCGGCGAAGCGAACGCCGCGGAAATCGCTCTCTTCCAGGCGGTAGCTTTGGATCATCGTCCCCATGCCACCATCCAGCACCAGAATACGTTCATTTAACTGCTGCTGCAGTTGTTCTACTTTGTTGCTCAACTCAGGCTCCCGGGTACTTAACGTGTCGAAGCGGCGAAAAGGCCAGCAAACCATACTGTCACAAGTTGATTGTCACTCAAAGCAATGGAACATGAGACATGTTCACCTGACTGATCCGATGAGTCGCCTGCTGGTTGCATTATCGCCAAATAAAACGAAAATGATTTCCACGATATGAAAAAAGGAGTCTGCTATGGTCGCTGCCGTTCCCGCCAAACGTGGCAAAAAGCCTCGCGCTGCCGCCGCCGCTGCACCACAGCCTACCGGGCAGGTTCAGTCGCTGACCCGCGGCCTGAAGCTGCTCGAATGGATTGCTGAATCACACGGTAGCGTGGCGCTGACCGAGCTGGCGCAGCAGGCCGGGCTGCCGAATTCCACCACGCATCGGCTGCTGTCGACCATGCAGCAGCTCGGCTTTGTCCGCCAGATTGGCGACCTCGGCCACTGGACGATTGGCGCACACGCGTTTGTCGTCGGCAGCAGCTTCCTGCAAAGCCGTAACCTTCTGGCCATCGTCCACCCGATTCTGCGCAAGCTGATGGAAGATTCAGGGGAGACGGTGAACCTGGCGGTACTTGACCATAGCGATCATCAGGCGATTATCATCGACCAGGTGCAGTGCGCCCAGCTGATGCGAATGTCCGCGCCGATTGGCGGCAAGCTGCCGATGCACGCGTCGGGGGCTGGCAAAGTCTTCCTCGCAAATCTCAACGATGATCAGGTGGCAGCGCTTCTGCACCGCAAAGGGCTGCATAGCTACACTCCGGCCACGCTCACCTCCCCGCTGCATCTGAAAGAAGATTTAGCCCAGACCCGCAAGCGCGGCTACTCCTTTGATGACGAAGAGCACGCGCTGGGCCTGCGCTGCGTGGCGGCCTGCATCTACGACGAACACCATGAAGCCTTTGCCGCCATTTCGATTTCAGGCCCGATTTCGCGCATCACGGACGATCGCGTGACCGAACTTGGCGCGCTGGTTATCAAAGCGGCGAAGGAGATTACCCAGGCATACGGCGGCGGGCGCTAGCTCGCCGGGACGAGTCACCGCAGAGATCTGCGGATTTTTTAAATAAGGATATTTAAACTATGTTGAACCCCTGGGCCCGGCAGGTAATAGGTGATTTTTTTTCATCCCGCCCCAGCTTTCAGCCGCTGAGCGTTGTTTTAGCGTCTGAACAAAGCGAGGCGGATAAGAATTGCGTTTTTATACTGGAGCGCTTCGCAAGGGATGATTATTACCTGCGGCCTAAGAGTAAAAACACTCAAACCATGCCCTCTCTGCACGGCCGATTTATTTATGTCATTAAAGAGGATCGCCCGGGGTTTGTTTATTGCGCCAAGGCCTTTGACCCTATCAACCAATTTCTGTCCGATAACAACTGGAGTGTTGAAGGCCATACCTCTTTGACAAAGCGCAGAAACGTTCTGTTTGCTGGCGATCTGCTGTTCTCGCACAGAAAGCTCATCGCGTGGTCGAATGCCAGCGGGCACTATCAACCTTCGTCAGAATTGCGCCACCGCAACCTGTTGCCGCATATAAAATTGCTCCTGCCTGAAGATTTATATCGGGAAGTTGATTTTCGTCGCTCAAGCATTGCGAGTGCAGGCTCGGTTGATTCCCGCCTTGCGGATTTATCTTCCGGCGATTTCGGGAATTATTCCGGCGGGCAGCCTGGCAGCAGCAACCGTTCGGTCAACCGTTATTCATAATGTGCGCCACTGACGCTGGCTGAAGCGCTGGCGTCTGCGGTAGGCGTAGACATCTTCCACGTGGCCGTTGCGGATGCGTTCCTGCAGCGCGCGCCAGAAATCCGCCCGGAACAGGTCCCCGTGCATCTCGTCGAACAGCGGGCGTATGCGCGGGTCGGCACAAAGATAGTGGCGAAACTCTTCCGGGAAGACGTCCCCAGGCGACACGCTGTACCACGGCTCGGCGGACAGCTCGTCTTCCGGATAACGCGGCGGCGGGATGTCGCGGAAATTCACCTCGGTCATATAGCAGATTTCATCGTAGTCGTAGAACACCACCCGCCCGTGGCGGGTCACGCCGAAGTTTTTAAACAGCATGTCGCCGGGGAAGATATTGGCCGCTGCGAGCTGGCGAATGGCGTTGCCATATTCTTCAACCGCATCGCGTAGCTGCTGCCCTTCCACCCGCTCGAGCCACAGGTTCAGCGGCACCATGCGGCGTTCGATGTACAAATGGCTTATCGCGATGCGGTCGCCGAGATCGGTGAGCTTTTCAGGCACTTCTTCGCGCAGCAGCGCCAGCAGCGGTGCGCCGATCTGGCTTTTATCCAGGACGAAGTTTTCGAATTCCTGGGTGTCCGCCATGCGTCCGACGCGATCGTGCTCTTTTACCAGCTGGTAGCAGGCGCGAACGCGCTCGGCACTGACCTCTTTTTGCGGGGCGAATCTATCTTTGATGACTTTAAATACCCTGTCAAAGCCCGGCAGCGTGAAGACCAGCATGACCATGCCGCGCACGCCGGGAGCCTCAATAAACTGTTCGTCGGTGGCGGTGATGTAGTTCAGGTATTCGCGGTAGCTTTCCGTTTTGCCGTGCTTCTGGCAGCCAATCGCCATGTATAGCTCGGCGGTGGTTTTGCCCGGCAGCAGCTCCCGCAGCCACTCCACCAGCGCTGACGGGAGCGGCGCGTAAACCATAAAGTAGGAGCGCGCAAAGCCGAATACGATGCTCGCCTCGGCGGTGCTGGTCAGGCAGGTGTCGACGATCAGCTGTCCGTCATCCGAGCGGTGAATCGGCAGTAAGAAAGGCACTTTCCCGCCCGGCAGCGCGAGCTTGCCAACCAGCCAGGCGGCTTTATTTCGGTAGAAAAGTTCGTTGGCAACTTCCAGATGCGCGTCACGCAGGGCTTCGCTGCCAAAGGTTTCCATGAGATGCGCCAGGATGTAACCGACATCACGCTTCAAATCCTGCCACGGCAGGCGCAGCGGCAAATCGCCCAGCATCGTCGTTAACAGCGAGTGCCAGCCCTGAACGGAGGAAAAGGATTTTGCAAGCGGGCGCGGGATAGAGCGAAAACGCCCTTCCGCCTGGGAGCTGAAGATAAAAAGCCGCTCGGGAGTCAGCGAGCGGTGGTCAAACAACCGACAGTAGACGGAATTAAAAAAGCTTTCCGCAATTTCAAAACGAGGGTAATCCGGCAACAGCTGGGTGTACTGCGCTTTTACGCGCAGTAAAAACTCTGCGTCAGCGTTTTCTCCGCCTGTAATGCAACGAAGCTGCTCCACGACGAGGCCAACGTGGTGATCGTAAAGATGTATGCGGCTTTTCATGGCCTGCTGCACCGCATGCCAGTCCGCCTGTTCAAAGCGCTGCTGGGCTCCCGCCGTGATTTCGAGAAAGCGCCCATACTGCGCGTCGAAGCCCTGCAGGATGGTGTGAGCGATTAACAGTTCCTGCTTCGGCGTCATGGGCATCTCCGTAAGGGATTTACGCCCTCACCCCTGCCTCTCCCCCAGCAGAGGGAGAAGTCGAGGGGGGATAGGGGCATCTCAGAACTGATCTTCTTCCGTCGACCCGGTCAGCGCGGTTACCGATGAAGCGCCGCCCTGGATAATCGTCGTAACGCGGTCAAAGTAGCCCGTTCCCACTTCCTGCTGGTGGGACACAAAGGTGTAGCCTTTCGGCGCTGCGGCAAATTCCGGCTGCTGCACTTTTTCCACATAGTGCTTCATGCCTTCGCCCTGCGCGTAGGCGTGGGCCAGGTCGAACATGCTGAACCACATGCTGTGGATCCCGGCGAGGGTGATGAACTGGTATTTGTAGCCCATCGCCGACAGCTCTTCCTGGAAGGAGGCGATAGTTTTATCGTCGAGGTTTTTCTTCCAGTTGAAGGACGGCGAGCAGTTGTAGGCCAGCAGCTTGCCGGGGAAGCGCGCGTGAATAGCTTGTGCAAAGCGCCGCGCCTGGTCGAGGTCCGGCTTCGACGTTTCGCACCACACCAGGTCGGCATACGGCGCATAGGCCAGCCCACGGCTGATGGCCTGTTCGACGCCCGCACGCGTGCGGTAGAAGCCTTCCTGCGTGCGTTCGCCGGTAACAAATTCGCGGTCGTATTCATCGCAGTCGGAGGTAATCAGGTCGGCGGCGTCCGCGTCGGTACGGGCAATCAGCAGCGTCGGCACGCCCATAACGTCGGCAGCCAGACGGGCCGCAACCAGTTTCTGAATGGCTTCCTGAGTGGGAACCAGTACCTTACCGCCCATGTGCCCACACTTCTTCACCGAGGCGAGCTGGTCTTCAAAGTGAACCGCCGCCGCGCCCGCTTGAATCATGGATTTCATCAGCTCGAAAGCGTTCAGCACGCCGCCAAAACCGGCTTCGGCATCGGCCACGATAGGCAGATAGTAATCGACATAGCGCGGATCGCCCGGCTCGATGTTTGAAGCCCACTGGATCTGATCCGCACGGCGGAAGGTGTTGTTGATCCGATCGACAACCGCCGGCACGGAGTTCGCCGGGTAAAGGGATTGATCCGGGTACATGCTGGACGCCAGGTTAGCATCTGCCGCCACCTGCCAGCCGGAAAGGTAAATCGCCTCGATGCCCGCTTTCGCCTGCTGCAAAGCCTGCCCACCGGTTAACGCACCCAGGCTGTTGATATAGCCCTTTTTCGATTCGCCGTGCAGCAGGCGCCACATTCTTGCCGCGCCATTTTGCGCCAGCGTGCATTCCGGGTTCACCGAACCGCGCAGCTTGACCACTTCTTCCGCGCTGTACGGGCGCTTGATGCCTTCCCAGCGAGCCTGCGTCCATTCTTCTTGTAGTTGTTGGATCTGTTGGGTGCGAGAGGTTTTGGTCATGGCAGATGCTCCTTTTTTATATAAGTAGGGTTCAGGCAAGCAGGCGGTAGCCCGGCAGCGTCAGGAAGTCGATAAGCGTTTCGGAGGTGGTGATTTGTTCCATCAGGCGCGCGGCTTCAGTGAAGCGGCCCTGGCTGAAACGGCGGTCGCCCAGCTCTTCCTGTATGACGAGCATTTCTTCGGCGAGCATCTGGCGGAACAGCGCTTTGGTGACCGTCTGCCCGTTGCTCAACGTTTTTTCATGGTGAATCCACTGCCAGATAGAGGTGCGGGAGATTTCCGCCGTGGCGGCGTCTTCCATCAGGCCGTAAATCGGTACGCAGCCGTTGCCGGAGATCCACGCTTCGATGTACTGAACGGCAACGCGGATGTTGGCGCGCATGCCGTCTTCGGTACGTTCCCCCGGGCACGGCTCCAGCAGCTGTGCGGCGGTAATCGGTGCATCCTCGGCACGCATAACGGAAAGCTGGTTTTGGCGCTCGCCCAGGGCTTGATTGAAGACTTCCATTACTGCATCTGCGAGGCCTGGATGGGCAATCCACGTGCCGTCGTGGCCGTTGCTGGCCTCCATCTGCTTGTCGGCCCTGACTTTGTTAAGCACCCAGTCGTTACGCTCGCTGTCTTTACTAGGGATAAACGCCGCCATTCCGCCCATCGCAAAGGCGCCGCGGCGGTGGCAGGTTTTGATCAGCAGCCGCGAATAGGCGTTCAGGAACGGCTTATCCATGGTGACCGATTGGCGATCGGGCAGGACGCGATCCGCATGGTTTTTGAGGGTTTTGATGTAGCTGAAGATGTAATCCCAGCGGCCACAGTTCAGGCCAACGATGTGATCTTTCAGCGCGTGCAGGATCTCATCCATCTGGAATACCGCTGGCAGGGTTTCAATCAGCAGGGTGGCTTTGATGGTGCCGCGCGGCAGGGAGAAACGATCCTCGGTAAAGCTGAACACTTCGCTCCACCACGCCGCTTCCTGCCAGGACTGGGTTTTTGGCAGGTAAAAGTATGGGCCGCTACCTTTCGCCAGAAGGGCATCCACGTTGTGGAAGAAGTAGAGCGCAAAGTCAAACAGGCTGCCGGGAATCGGCTCATCACGCCACGTTACGTGCTTTTCCGGCAGGTGCAGGCCGCGAACGCGACAGACTAATACCGCCGGGTCCGGCTTAAGCTGGTAGATCTTGCCGGCTTCGTTGGTCCAGCTGATGGTGCCGTTGATGGCATCACGCAGGTTGATTTGACCATCGATCACTTTGCTCCAGCTCGGGGCCAGCGAGTCTTCAAAATCGGCCATAAAGACTTTTACGTTGGCGTTAAGCGCGTTGATCACCATTTTGCGCTCTACGGGGCCAGTAATTTCAACGCGGCGGTCGAGCAAATCGTCTGGAATGCCGCGAATTGTCCACTCTGATTCACGAATGGAACATGTTTCCGAAATAAAATCAGGTAACTCACCGCCGTCAATGGCAGCCTGCTGGGCGATGCGTGCCGCCAATAACTTATTGCGCTGCGGCGTAAAACGAATGACGAGATCGCGGAGAAACTCTACCGCATCCGGCGTTAATATCTGTTTCTCCTGAGGTCCGAAAGGCTGGCTGAAGGCCAACTCTGCGCTAACTGTCTGTTGTGTCATTAGATTGATCCCCACAATAAGGCTAAACACATCTGGTACGTCCAGTGTGTTATTTTCATGCGACAGAATTAAGACTACTTGATGATTTTCTAAAATCAAAAACAATTTCCATTTTTGAAATTAAAATCATTCATCATATTGATAAATATGAAGTTAAAATTTAGCTGAGAGGGGAAGGAGTTTTTAGGCAATAAAAAAGGCACCAGAAGGTGCCTCGATCGCAGAGCGAATGGGGTGCTGAAACGCTTAATCGAGCGTCGGATTCATATGGCGAAGATCGAACGGTGTGATTTGATACACGTAGTAGTTGAGCCAGTTGGTAAAGAGTAAATTGCCGTGGCTGCGCCAGGTGGCGCGCGGTTTTTTCTGCGGATCGTTATCCGGGAAGTAGTTGTACGGCACGTCCGGATTCAGACCAGCCTCGACATCACGGAAATACTCGCCGGAAAGCGTGTGCGCGTCATACTCCGGGTGACCGGTAACGAAGGCTATGCGCTTGTCTTTGCTGCCAAACAGATAGGCGTCCCCCTCCTGCGATTCAGCCAGGATTTCCAGATCGGTGTAGTCACGAATCAATGAAGTGGGGAAATCTGCGTAGCGGGAATGCGGAGCGAGGAAAGTGTCATCAAACCCGCGCGTGAGCAGCGCGTGCGGGTAGGTTAGATGGTGTTCATACACGCCGGAAAGCTTCTCTTGCCGCGTCTGTTTGGGAATGCCATACAAAATATTGAGCGCGGCCTGAACGGCCCAGCAGACAAACAGCGTGGAAGTTACGTGATCTTTGGCCCAGTGTAGTACCTGCTCGATCTGCGGCCAGTAGGCGACGTCATCAAATTCAACCAGGCCTAAAGGCGCGCCGGTGACGATCAGGCCATCAAAATTTTCGTGCTGGATATCTTCGAAATTGCAGTAGAAATTGTTGAGGTGCTCCGTCGGCGTATTGCGGGATTCACGGCTGTCGATACGCAACAGCTGTACGTCTACCTGAAGCGGAGAGTTGGAGAGCAGACGCAAAAACTGGTTTTCCGTCTCGATCTTTTTCGGCATCAGATTAAGTATGAGCACCTTTAGCGGACGGATCTCCTGGTTGCTAGCGCGTGATGATGTCATGACAAAGACATTTTCTTCACGCAGGAAATTGACGGCTGGTAACTCATCCTGCACCCGAATCGGCATAACCTTTTACCCTCACAACATACGTTTAAACGTTTAGACATCCAGATAGCTGAAGATAACGCGACGCCTGTCAAATGTCGAGTGTTCATAAGATAGTTGAAAATGTTTCACTTAAGGGAGGGAATTTGAGGTAGAGGAAAGTGCTGCAATAGAGCGGAATATATGGAGTTTTGTCAGGTCGTTAGGCGGGCTGCACCATCTGACACCGCAGCCCGGCCCCCTGCCGGGGATGGCTCTTCGTTTAACCGCCCCATGGCAGAGCGTGTGTAAACCGCAGACGGCAAAAAGCCCTGCACGTCAGTGCAGGGCTTTTCACTTGTTTGAAGCCTGGCAGTTCCCTACTCTCGCATGGGGAGACCCCACACTACCATCGGCGCTACGGCGTTTCACTTCTGAGTTCGGCATGGGGTCAGGTGGGACCACCGCGCTAGTGCCGCCAGGCATATTCTGTTTATCAACCGTTACGTTATTCACGTAACCATTGATTCAATCTCGGAATTCCGCTGAAAATTAAATTGTCTGTCTCTCACCAAAACACCTTCGGTGTTGTAAGGTTAAGCCTCACGGATCATTAGTACTGGTTAGCTCAACGTATCGCTACGCTTACACACCCAGCCTATCAACGTCGTAGTCTTCAACGTTCCTTCAGGACTCTCAGGGAGTCAGGGAGAATTCATCTCGGGGCAAGTTTCGCGCTTAGATGCTTTCAGCGCTTATCTCTTCCGCATTTAGCTACCGGGCAATGCCATTGGCATGACAACCCGAACACCAGTGATGCGTCCACTCCGGTCCTCTCGTACTAGGAGCAGCCCCCCTCAATTCTCCAGCGCCCACGGCAGATAGGGACCGAACTGTCTCACGACGTTCTAAACCCAGCTCGCGTACCACTTTAAATGGCGAACAGCCATACCCTTGGGACCTACTTCAGCCCCAGGATGTGATGAGCCGACATCGAGGTGCCAAACACCGCCGTCGATATGAACTCTTGGGCGGTATCAGCCTGTTATCCCCGGAGTACCTTTTATCCGTTGAGCGATGGCCCTTCCATTCAGAACCACCGGATCACTAAGACCTGCTTTCGCACCTGCTCGAGCCGTCACTCTCGCAGTCAAGCTAGCTTATGCCTTTGCACTAACCTCACGATGTCCGACCGTGATTAGCTAACCTTCGTGCTCCTCCGTTACGCTTTAGGAGGAGACCGCCCCAGTCAAACTACCCACCAGACACTGTCCGCAACCCGGATCACGGGTCTACGTTAGAACACCAGCCATTAAAGGGTGGTATTTCAAGGTTGGCTCCACGCAGACTGGCGTCCACGCTTCAAAGCCTCCCACCTATCCTACACATCAAGGACCAGTGTTCAGTGTCAAGCTATAGTAAAGGTTCACGGGGTCTTTCCGTCTTGCCGCGGGTACACTGCATCTTCACAGCGAGTTCAATTTCACTGAGTCTCGGGTGGAGACAGCCTGGCCATCATTACGCCATTCGTGCAGGTCGGAACTTACCCGACAAGGAATTTCGCTACCTTAGGACCGTTATAGTTACGGCCGCCGTTTACCGGGGCTTCGATCAAGAGCTTCGCCTTGCGGCTGACCCCATCAATTAACCTTCCGGCACCGGGCAGGCGTCACACCGTATACGTCCACTTTCGTGTTTGCACAGTGCTGTGTTTTTAATAAACAGTTGCAGCCAGCTGGTATCTTCGACTGCCTTCAGCTCCACGAGTAAATCGCTTCACCTAACGACAGCGTGCCTTCTCCCGAAGTTACGGCACCATTTTGCCTAGTTCCTTCACCCGAGTTCTCTCAAGCGCCTTGGTATTCTCTACCTGACCACCTGTGTCGGTTTGGGGTACGATTTGATGTTACCTGATGCTTAGAGGCTTTTCCTGGAAGCAGGGCATTTGTTACTTCAGCACCGTAGTGCCTCGTCATCACACCTCAGCGTTTAATAAGAGTCCGGATTTACCTAAACTCTCCGCCTACATGCTTAAACCGGGACAACCGTCGCCCGGCTAACATAGCCTTCTCCGTCCCCCCTTCGCAGTAACACCGAGTACAGGAATATTAACCTGTTTCCCATCGACTACGCCTTTCGGCCTCGCCTTAGGGGTCGACTCACCCTGCCCCGATTAACGTTGGACAGGAACCCTTGGTCTTCCGGCGAGCGGGCTTTTCACCCGCTTTATCGTTACTTATGTCAGCATTCGCACTTCTGATACCTCCAGCAAACCTCACAGTTCACCTTCGACGGCTTACAGAACGCTCCCCTACCCAACAACACATAGTGTCGCTGCCGCAGCTTCGGTGCATGGTTTAGCCCCGTTACATCTTCCGCGCAGGCCGACTCGACCAGTGAGCTATTACGCTTTCTTTAAATGATGGCTGCTTCTAAGCCAACATCCTGGCTGTCTGTGCCTTCCCACATCGTTTCCCACTTAACCATGACTTTGGGACCTTAGCTGGCGGTCTGGGTTGTTTCCCTCTTCACGACGGACGTTAGCACCCGCCGTGTGTCTCCCGTGATAACATTCTTCGGTATTCGTAGTTTGCATCGGGTTGGTAAGCCGGGATGGCCCCCTAGCCGAAACAGTGCTCTACCCCCGAAGATGAGTTCACGAGGCGCTACCTAAATAGCTTTCGGGGAGAACCAGCTATCTCCCGGTTTGATTGGCCTTTCACCCCCAGCCACAAGTCATCCGCTAATTTTTCAACATTAGTCGGTTCGGTCCTCCAGTTAGTGTTACCCAACCTTCAACCTGCCCATGGCTAGATCACCGGGTTTCGGGTCTATACCCTGCAACTTAACGCCCAGTTAAGACTCGGTTTCCCTGCGGCTCCCCTATACGGTTAACCTTGCTACAGAATATAAGTCGCTGACCCATTATACAAAAGGTACGCAGTCACCCCATAAATGAGGCTCCCACTGCTTGTACGTACACGGTTTCAGGTTCTGTTTCACTCCCCTCGCCGGGGTTCTTTTCGCCTTTCCCTCACGGTACTGGTTCACTATCGGTCAGTCAGGAGTATTTAGCCTTGGAGGATGGTCCCCCCATATTCAGACAGGATACCACGTGTCCCGCCCTACTCTTCGAACTCACAGAACGTGCATTTTAGTGTACGGGAGTATCACCCTGTACCCTGCGACTTTCCAGACGCTTCCACTAACACACAAACTGATTCAGGTTCTGGGCTGCTCCCCGTTCGCTCGCCGCTACTGGGGGAATCTCGGTTGATTTCTTTTCCTCGGGGTACTTAGATGTTTCAGTTCCCCCGGTTCGCTTCGTTAAGTTATGTATTGGCTTAACGATAGTGTGACGAATCACACTGGGTTTCCCCATTCGGAAATCGCCGGTTATAACGGTTCATATCACCTTACCGACGCTTATCGCAGATTAGCACGTCCTTCATCGCCTCTGACTGCCAGGGCATCCACCGTGTACGCTTAGTCGCTTAACCTCACAACCCGAAGGTGTCTCGTAAGACACAATCGACGTTGTGAAAATTTGAGAGACTCGAACATATCGTATTCCCATTCCTTATTACGGAGGAATGAGACGACATGTCGTTTCAATTTTCAGCTTGTTCCGGATTTTTAAAGAGCAAATATCTCAAACATAACTCTCAGAGTCAGTTTTGAGATATTGAGGTTGGCGACTTTCACTCACAAACCAGCAAGTGGCGTCCCCTAGGGGATTCGAACCCCTGTTACCGCCGTGAAAGGGCGGTGTCCTGGGCCTCTAGACGAAGGGGACACTGAAGTCTCAATCGCAAGACGCCTTGCTTCTTTACATCTATCAGACAATCTGTGTGAGCACTACGCGGGTTGTATCTATTAGGTAAGGAGGTGATCCAACCGCAGGTTCCCCTACGGTTACCTTGTTACGACTTCACCCCAGTCATGAATCACAAAGTGGTAAGCGCCCTCCCGAAGGTTAAGCTACCTACTTCTTTTGCAACCCACTCCCATGGTGTGACGGGCGGTGTGTACAAGGCCCGGGAACGTATTCACCGTGGCATTCTGATCCACGATTACTAGCGATTCCGACTTCACGGAGTCGAGTTGCAGACTCCGATCCGGACTACGACGCACTTTATGAGGTCCGCTTGCTCTCGCGAGGTCGCTTCTCTTTGTATGCGCCATTGTAGCACGTGTGTAGCCCTACTCGTAAGGGCCATGATGACTTGACGTCATCCCCACCTTCCTCCAGTTTATCACTGGCAGTCTCCTTTGAGTTCCCGGCCGAACCGCTGGCAACAAAGGATAAGGGTTGCGCTCGTTGCGGGACTTAACCCAACATTTCACAACACGAGCTGACGACAGCCATGCAGCACCTGTCTCACAGTTCCCGAAGGCACTAAGGTATCTCTACCGAATTCTGTGGATGTCAAGAGTAGGTAAGGTTCTTCGCGTTGCATCGAATTAAACCACATGCTCCACCGCTTGTGCGGGCCCCCGTCAATTCATTTGAGTTTTAACCTTGCGGCCGTACTCCCCAGGCGGTCGACTTAACGCGTTAGCTCCGGAAGCCACTCCTCAAGGGAACAACCTCCAAGTCGACATCGTTTACGGCGTGGACTACCAGGGTATCTAATCCTGTTTGCTCCCCACGCTTTCGCACCTGAGCGTCAGTCTTTGTCCAGGGGGCCGCCTTCGCCACCGGTATTCCTCCAGATCTCTACGCATTTCACCGCTACACCTGGAATTCTACCCCCCTCTACAAGACTCAAGCTTGCCAGTTTCAAATGCAGTTCCCAGGTTGAGCCCGGGGATTTCACATCTGACTTAACAAACCGCCTGCGTGCGCTTTACGCCCAGTAATTCCGATTAACGCTTGCACCCTCCGTATTACCGCGGCTGCTGGCACGGAGTTAGCCGGTGCTTCTTCTGCGAGTAACGTCAATCACTGCGGTTATTAACCACAATGCCTTCCTCCTCGCTGAAAGTACTTTACAACCCGAAGGCCTTCTTCATACACGCGGCATGGCTGCATCAGGCTTGCGCCCATTGTGCAATATTCCCCACTGCTGCCTCCCGTAGGAGTCTGGACCGTGTCTCAGTTCCAGTGTGGCTGGTCATCCTCTCAGACCAGCTAGGGATCGTCGCCTAGGTGAGCCATTACCCCACCTACTAGCTAATCCCATCTGGGCACATCTGATGGCAAGAGGCCCGAAGGTCCCCCTCTTTGGTCTTGCGACGTTATGCGGTATTAGCTACCGTTTCCAGTAGTTATCCCCCTCCATCAGGCAGTTTCCCAGACATTACTCACCCGTCCGCCGCTCGCCGGCAAAGTAGCAAGCTACTTTCCGCTGCCGCTCGACTTGCATGTGTTAGGCCTGCCGCCAGCGTTCAATCTGAGCCATGATCAAACTCTTCAATTAAAAGCTTGATTTGCTTCAACTCGTGAAGCGGTGCTCAAAAATTAACTTTCGTAATAATTCAACTAAATGAATTACTGCTTGGTCACTCTTCAAGACTTGATATTTTTTTGTACCCGAAGGTACTGAGATATCAATCCTGCGAGTGCCCACACAGATTGTCTGATAAATTGTTAAAGAGCAGTGAGTTAGCCGCTTTCGCCGGGTAACTCGAGGTGGCGTATATTACGCTTTCCTCTTTAAGAGTCAAGTCTAAATTTCAGAACTTTTCACTCTCATCGCCGCCGTTACTCTGTGATGTTGTTCACATGTTCCGTGTCGATGGAGGCGCATTATAGGGAGTTCTCTTCAGGCTGCAACACTAAATTCGCACTAATTTGACTGACTGCTGCAATCCCCAGCAAAACCCCGCCTTATACCAACTTGTGCACAAACTTATCCACAATCGTGATTTGAGCTGAAATTTCGCGAGCGTGACGCAAACGTTTTCGCTACAATGCACCGCGATAAAAGGACGCCCCGTTTTGGGGCGTTAGCTGAGTTTTATGAAAGAAAAACGAGAATTCAGCTAACGCTCTTCTATATGCGAACCAAAGCTAAGGGATCAAACCATGCAACAACGTCGTCCTGTACGCCGCGCTCTGCTCAGTGTTTCTGACAAAGCCGGTATCGTCGAATTCGCCCAAGCGCTCTCCCAACGTGGCGTGGAGCTGCTTTCCACAGGCGGAACCGCTCGTCTGCTGGCTGATGCTGGCTTACCGGTAACCGAAGTCTCTGACTACACCGGTTTCCCGGAGATGATGGACGGACGCGTCAAAACCCTGCATCCAAAAGTTCACGGCGGTATTCTTGGCCGTCGCGGTCAGGACGATGCCATCATGGCCGAACACGCCATCTCCCCTATCGATATGGTTGTTGTTAACCTCTATCCGTTTGCCCAGACGGTTGCACGTGAAGGCTGCTCTTTAGAGGACGCGGTTGAGAATATTGATATTGGCGGCCCAACCATGGTGCGCTCGGCGGCGAAGAACCATAAAGATGTGGCGATCGTAGTAAAGAGCAGCGACTACCAGGCGATTATCAACGAGCTGGATAGCAATGAAGGCTCCCTGACGTTAGAAACCCGTTTCGATCTCGCTATTAAAGCCTTCGAGCACACCGCCGCCTACGACAGCATGATTGCCAACTACTTTGGCAGCCTGGTTCCGGCCTATCACGGCGAAAGCAAAGAACCCGCAGGCCGTTTCCCCCGCACCCTCAACCTGAACTTCATTAAGAAGCAGGATATGCGCTACGGCGAAAATAGCCACCAGCAGGCCGCCTTCTATATAGAAGAAGAAATTAAAGAGGCGTCCGTTGCCACCGCAACTCAGGTTCAGGGCAAAGCGCTTTCCTATAACAACATCGCGGATACCGACGCCGCGCTGGAATGCGTGAAGGAATTCAGCGAGCCAGCCTGCGTCATCGTGAAGCACGCCAACCCTTGCGGCGTGGCGGTGAGCGATTCCCTTCTTGATGCTTACGACCGCGCTTACAAAACCGACCCGACCTCCGCATTCGGCGGCATCATCGCTGTCAACCGCGAGCTTGACGCCGAAACCGCGCAGGCGATTATCTCCCGCCAGTTTGTGGAGGTGATCATTGCGCCTTCCGCCAGCGAAGAGGCTCTTAAAATTACCGCTGCGAAGCAGAACGTCCGTGTGTTGACCTGCGGCCAGTGGCAGCAGCGCGTTCCGGGCCTGGATTTCAAACGCGTGAACGGCGGTCTGCTCGTTCAGGATCGCGACCTCGGCATGGTTACCGCATCCGATCTGCGCGTAGTCAGCAAGCGTAAGCCAACCGAGCAGGAACTGCGTGACGCGCTGTTCTGCTGGAAGGTTGCCAAGTTCGTGAAGTCCAACGCTATCGTTTATGCCCGCGAGAATATGACTATCGGCATAGGCGCAGGCCAGATGAGCCGCGTTTACTCCGCTAAAATTGCCGGTATCAAAGCAGGCGATGAGGGTCTGGAAGTGAAAGGTTCGGCGATGGCCTCAGATGCGTTCTTCCCGTTCCGCGACGGCATTGATGCTGCGGCAGCGGTCGGCGTGAGCTGCGTGATCCAACCGGGCGGTTCGATCCGCGATGACGAAGTGATCGCCGCAGCCGACGAGCACGGGATCGCAATGATCTTCACCGACATGCGCCACTTCCGCCATTAATCCGGAGCCTTAACGAATGAAAGTTTTAGTGATTGGTAACGGCGGGCGCGAACACGCGCTGGCCTGGAAAGCATCGCAGTCGCCGCTGGTCCGCACCGTCTTTGTTGCTCCCGGCAACGCGGGCACAGCGCTGGAACCGGCTTTGCAAAACGTAGCTATCGGTGCGACGGATATCCCCGCCCTGCTCAGCTTCGCGCAAAATGAAAAAATTGACCTGACGATCGTTGGCCCCGAAGCGCCGCTGGTGATTGGCGTGGTTGACGCGTTCCGTGCAGCAGGCCTGAAAATTTTTGGTCCAACACAGGGCGCTGCCCAGCTAGAAGGCTCCAAAGCCTTTACGAAGGATTTCCTGGCCCGTCACAAAATCCCGACCGCCGAATACCAGAACTTCACCGAAGTCGAGCCGGCGCTGGCCTACGTTCGTGAAAAAGGCGCGCCTATCGTCATCAAAGCAGACGGTCTGGCCGCGGGCAAAGGTGTGATCGTCGCAATGACGCTCGAAGAAGCGGAAGCCGCGGTTAACGATATGCTGGCGGGCAACGCGTTTGGCGACGCCGGGCACCGCATCGTCGTGGAAGAGTTCCTCGACGGTGAAGAGGCCAGCTTCATCGTGATGGTCGACGGCGAGAACGTGCTGCCGATGGCAACCAGCCAGGATCACAAACGCGTTGGCAACGGTGATACCGGCCCGAACACCGGCGGTATGGGCGCTTACTCTCCGGCCCCCGTCGTAACCGATGAAGTCCACCAGCGTGCGATGGACCTGGTTATCTGGCCAACCGTGCGCGGCATGGCGGCGGAAGGCAATACCTATACCGGTTTCCTGTATGCCGGGCTGATGATCGACAAGCAGGGCAACCCGAAGGTTATCGAATTCAACTGCCGCTTTGGCGACCCGGAAACGCAGCCTATCATGCTGCGCCTGCAGTCGGACCTGGTCGAGCTGTGTCTGGCGGCCTGCGACGGCAAGCTTAACGAAACAAGCTCAAAGTGGGACGAACGTCCTTCTCTGGGCGTGGTAATGGCTGCCGGTGGCTATCCGGCGGACTACCGCACCGGGGACGTTATTCACGGCCTGCCGCTTGAGGAAGTCGCCGATGGCAAAGTGTTCCACGCCGGAACCCAACTGCGTGAAGACGACATGGTGACCACCAGCGGCGGCCGCGTGCTGTGCGTGACGGCGCTGGGCGATACCGTGGCGGCGGCTCAGAAGCGTGCCTATGAGTTAATGAAGGATATCCACTGGGACGGCAGCTTTAGCCGTTCGGATATTGGCTATCGCGCCATTGAGCGTGAAAACGCGAAATAAGCAGGAACGGCTGGCGAGGCTTGTTGATTATGTCGGGTGGCACTTCGTTTACCCGACCTACCGATTGTGATATCTGAAACTATGTCGGGTAGCACTTCGTTTACCCGACCTATAAAACACCCGTAGGGTGGATAAGCGCTAGCGCCATCCACCACATGAAGACATTTATCTCAGAAGTCGTCCGGCTTCGGCTGCCAGCTACAGAAATCCTCATTCGCCACGAGCAGCAGCTGTGACCCTTCCGGCGCTTCCAGCCAGGCGATGCTTACTTCAAGCGATGAATGGCTCTGGCGGTTCGCTATATGGCTTAGCGCTTCGCTATCCAGCTTCGGCTTGAAGGTTTCCCCTTCGCAGGTTGTTACCGTACCGTTGCGATGCCAGCGCCCCTGTTGCAGTACCACTTTGCCGATGCGAAGCGCTTCGCTGGTTTCTTTGGTGCGCGAGGCCTGATATTGATGCAGAGCGATCTGTTCGTTCGAGAGCTGCTGTTTCTGGCCGCTCACCTCGCGCTGCATAAAGCTCAGCTCGCCGCGATCGTCAAAACGCACTTTGATATGTTCGGGTGTCTTGCCCTGAATGTTCTGTTCGATAAAGACCAGGCTGTCGCCCTGCCAGCGGTATTCACTGGTGGTGGTCGCACCGCTTCTGATCGGGCTAAATGCCGTCAGCATGTGCACCGTGCCGTCGTTATTGTCTTTACGCCAGATACGCACCACGCCCTGATCGGCGATGTAGCCGCTGGCGGTGAAGGGCGGGAGTTTATTACTGCTACAGGCCGTGAGCAGCAGCGCGCCCGTCAACGCCATCAGAGGACGCCAGACAGACAAAAGGGGCGAAGCCGCCCCTCTGCTAAAACTGTTCACCGACACGCGTTAATTACTTAACCGCGTCTTTCAGTGCTTTACCAGAAACAAATGCCGGCACGTTAGCTGCGGCGATTTTGATTTCTTTACCGGTCTGTGGGTTGCGGCCAGTGCGCTCAGCACGGTGGTTCACTTTGAAGGTACCGAAACCAACCAGTTGTACAGCATCACCTTCTTTCAGAGACTCAGTAATTGCAGCCAGAGTGGATTCCAGAGCAGCTTTAGCCTGTACTTTGGACAGGTCAGCCTTGTCAGCAATTACATCAATCAGTTGAGTCTTGTTCATAAGTTATCCTTACAATGTGTTTATCGCTTGCTAAGCATCGAGTGCGACGGAAATGCCAGAAAAGCACTCTCCTGCATACACGCACCGATAGCCACTTTTTTTCGCCCCACAAATGTAGACCAGACGGGGGGTTAATTGGAAGCCTTCAGGCCCTACAATTCGGACTGTACGTCACGTTTTGTTGTCTTACTGCTGAAAATTTATACCGATATTGCTGCTACCGGCCTCGCGCAGGTCCGCGCGCAGTCCTTTGATCAGTTCAATATCGCGTTCTTCGCAGTCGGCCAGCAGGCGGAAAATCTCCCACTGAATGTCCCATTCCTCTTCCACGGCCGGGTTTGCACGTAGCTCTTCTTCGGTCATTTCACGACCGGCCTGAGTCATTTCGAGCATCGCAACGGTGGTAATAGACGTTTTACTGACCTCGATGGCATGCTCCAGCGTTTCGCCGGAAAGCCGAGAGTGAAGCAGTTCGCTCAACGCCACGCACGCATCGATTGCCGGATAGACGCCGTAGATATCATAGTCGTCAGCGGAAGGAATCGCCTCCTCGAGTTTCTCGAGCTGGCTGTCGAAGTTCACCTTCGCGTCTTTTACCGTCAGCGTTTCCCACACGAGGTCAACGATACGGCGGTAAAGCTGCGGGTCGCCAAAGCCGGTTTGCTGGCAAAACATGGCGTAGTTCGGGTACATGCGCTCGCATAAAGAAGCCATGAAAGTGACGTGCTGCCAGCTTTCCAGCTTCTCCAGGCGCAGATGGATTGGGTTTTGTAGCATAACGATGTCTCAAAGACGGGAAATTAGCGGCAGTTTACCCTAATCACCCCTGAATTGCTTGCCACCGCGCGAAAGCCGGGCGGCCCGATGCAACGGCATCAGCCCAGCGCGTAGGCTCCGGTAAACGGTAGCCCGCCATGCACCTTTGCACCCACAGCAGCGCCGTGTCGACACTCACGCGGTGCCCGGTTGCCACGAAGAGTGGATTGCAACGTTTTTTGCTGCGCCACACCCAGGCAAGCTGTTCGCCTTTGTCGATAAGCGGCTGTTTCTCGCCCACCTCATCGCCCAGCGGCTCAAAGCGCCCGCACAGGCGCTTCTTGGCAACGCCGATGGTCGGCACATCCACCAGCAGGCCAAAATGGCTGGCAACGCCGAGACGGCGCGGGTGAGAGATCCCATGCCCGTCAACAAACAGCAGGTCCGGCCTGCGCGAAAGCATATCCCACGCCGCGAGCAGCGCAGGATATTCACGAAACGACAGGAAGCCGGGGATGTAAGGCATAGTGGTAGCGATGCGCGCCACCTTGTATTCCACCAGTTCAAGGGAAGGATATTTCAGCAGCACGATGGCGGCGCGGGTGACTTCCCCGCCTTGCTCGAAACCGACGTCGGCACCGGCGATAAACTGCGGCGGATCGACATCAAAGCGATCCTCGCGGATCACACTGGATGCCAGTTCGATCTGTTGCTGACGAAGCGCTGCGAGATCCATTCCCTCTCCTTTGTTTTACTGATGATATGGCGCGGACAGGCGGTGTACCGCCTCAACGAACGCGCCCGCATGTTCTGGCGGAACGTCCTGATGGATGCCGTGACCAAGGTTGAATACGTGCCCTTCACCTTTGCCAAACCCGGCCAGAATCGTTGAAACTTCTTCTTCGATACATGCAGGCGGCGCGTAAAGCATAGACGGGTCCATATTGCCCTGTAGCGCAACTTTATGCCCCACGCGACGGCGCGCGTCGGCGATGTCTATCGTCCAGTCCAGGCCCAGCGCGTCGCAGCCGGTTTCTGCCATCGCTTCCAGCCACTGCCCGCCGCCTTTAGTAAACAGCGTGACCGGCACCCGGCGGCCTTCGTTTTCACGCAGCAGGCCATCGACAATTTTGTGCATGTAATAGAGAGAGAATTGCTGGTAGTCGCGGCCTGTCAGCACGCCGCCCCAGGTATCGAAGATCATTACCGACTGCGCGCCGGCTTTGATCTGCGCGTTCAGGTACAGCGTGACGCTCTGCGCCAGCTTGTCGAGCAGCAGATGCAGCGCCTGCGGGTCGGCGTACATCATCTTTTTGATAACGGTAAAAGCTTTGCTGCTACCGCCTTCGACCATATAGGTCGCCAGCGTCCACGGGCTGCCGGAGAAACCAATCAGCGGCACCTGACCTGCGAGGTTTTTACGGATGGTGCGTACCGCGTTCATCACGTAGCCCAGTTCGTCTTCCGGGTCCGGAATCGGCAGCTTTTCGACGTCGGCGCGGCTGGTAATCGGCGAGCTGAAGCGTGGGCCTTCGCCCGCTTCGAAATATAGACCCAGCCCCATCGCATCCGGCACGGTGAGGATGTCTGAGAAGAGGATCGCCGCATCAAGCGGGTAGCGGCGCAGCGGCTGCAGGGTGACTTCGCAGGCAAGCTCGGCGTTTTTGCACAGGGACATAAAGTCGCCGGCAATAGCGCGGGTGGCTTTGTACTCTGGCAAATAGCGCCCCGCCTGCCTCATCATCCATACAGGCGTGATGTCTACTGGCTGACGCTGCAAGGCGCGGAGGTAACGATCGTTCTTCAGTTCAGTCATTTTTAGCATTTCCTTTAGCTGTATCCGCCCAGTTTACCACGTCATTCATACTCTGCCCGACACTGAGCGACGGTGTCTTCTATCAGACGGCGCGCCACCGTGCCAGCCGGAGGGATAAGCGGCAGCTGGTCGTAGCGATACCACTGCGCGTCAATCAGCTCTTTAGGATCGATTTTGATATCACCGCTGTGGTAGTCGGCCATAAACGCGGTCATCAGCGACTGCGGGAAAGGCCAGGGCTGCGAAGTCACGTAGCGCAGATTTTTCACGCGGATGCTGCTCTCTTCCATCACTTCACGCGCGACGGCCTGCTCTAAGGTTTCGCCGACTTCAACAAAACCGGCCAGCACGGTATAAACCCCGTTGCGATGGCGTGTATGTTGGGCAAGCAGGATATGATCGTCCCGGCGGATGGCGACGATGATGCAGGGCGCAATCTGCGGATAGTAGCGTTCGCGGCAGTGGCTGCAGAGCATCGCCCATTCGGTTTTGCTGGGGTGCATCTCATGGCCGCAGTAGCCGCAAAATTTGTGCGAACGGTAAAACTCGGCCAGCTGAACGCCCCGCCCTGCAAGCTGAAACAGGCCCACGTCCTGGTCGATAACCTGGCGCACCGAGCCCATTTCCTGGCGGCGATTCTGGCGAATCAGCCATACCGGCTCGCCTTCCCACTCGCCGATTTGCAGACCATTCGCGCCTTCAAGCTGGAAGTCCGCCGCCGATCCGTGAGGCAGCTCGCCTTTTGGCAGCCACAATTTTTGTTCATGACTGACGATAAACCAGCCCTGATCTAACTTTTGAATGACACGTTCCATAACCTGGTGCACATCCCCCTGGACACTGGTATAAACAATAGTTGTTATATTTTGGGTACGTTTGCGTTAAATCTTGCAACTCACGGAGTCAAACATGCTGAACCAGCTAGAAAGCCTGACTGAGCGCGTTGGCGGTAGCAATGAGTTAGTCGACCAATGGCTATATGCCCGCAAACATTTGCTCGTGGCGTATTACAACATGGTCGGGATCAAGCCTAACAAGGAATCGCTCTCTGCGCTTAATGAAAAGGCGCTGGATAATTTTTGCCACAACCTGGTGGACTACCTTTCAGCCGGCCATTTCAATATTTATGAGCGCATTATCGATGAAATGGAAGGTGCCAGCCCGCTTTTAGCGGCCACTCAAATCTACCCGCAGCTCGAAGCCAATACCCAGCAGATCATGGATTTCTACGATACCAATCTGGAAAACGCCATCGACGACGACAACTGTATTGAGTTCCAGCAGGCGTTGTCCGGCATCGGTGAAGCGCTGGAAGCGCGTTTCTCGCTGGAAGATAAGCTCATCGAACTGGCGTACGCCAACAATCTGCACAGCAGCGCCAACGACACGGATAGCCTTGCACGCCCGGCTTGAGTTCTGCGCTGTTAACGAGTAATTTACAACTTCACCCGTAGCAATACGGGTTTCTTCTTGTCGGAGTGCCGAGTGCGAAAGCACCGGCTGAGACCGTTAATTCGGGATCCGCGGAACCTGATCAGGTTAAAACCTGCGAAGGGAACAAGAGTAATTCTGCTTTTGGGTACGGCCTTTTTCGGGCGCCCCACATCCATTACTCCATCCGTCGTTCTGACAAGCCACTCCTGATCGAATCCTGGAATGAGCTATGTCTGCATCTGAAAAACCAACACGTCGCGAACAGCGCGCGGCTGCGCTTCACTTTATCAACACGCTAGAAGGCACCGCCTTCCCAAATTCCCAGCGCATTTATCTTTCCGGCTCGCGGGAGGATATTCGCGTGCCGATGCGGGAAATCCAGCTTAGCCCAACGATGGCGGGCGGCAGTAAAGACAATCCGCAATATGAACCTAACGACGCGGTGCCGGTTTACGACACCTCCGGCCCGTATGGCGATCCAAACGTTAGCATCGACGTGCTGCGCGGGCTGCCGCCGCTGCGAAGCGGATGGATTGAAGAACGCGCCGACTGCGAAACGCTCAACGACCGCAGCTCTGCCTACACGAAAGAGCGCCTTGCGGACGACGCCCTGGACGACCTGCGCTTTGAAACGCGCCTTACGCCCAAACGCGCTAAAACCGGCAAATGCGTCACCCAGCTGCATTACGCGCGCCGAGGCATCGTCACGCCTGAGATGGAGTTTATCGCCATCCGCGAAAACATGGGCCGCGAGCGCATTCGCGATGCCGTATTACGCCACCAGCATCCGGGCGAAGCCTTTGGCGCTCGTTTGCCGGAAAATATCACGCCCGAATTTGTGTGTGACGAGGTGGCCGCAGGCCGGGCGATTATCCCCGCCAATATCAACCACCCAGAATCTGAACCGATGATTATCGGGCGCAACTTCCTGGTGAAGGTCAACGCCAATATCGGCAACTCGGCGGTGACCTCATCCATTGAAGAAGAAGTGGAGAAGCTGGTCTGGTCAACGCGCTGGGGGGCGGACACCGTGATGGACCTGTCCACCGGGCGCTATATCCACGAAACTCGCGAATGGATCCTGCGCAACAGCCCCGTTCCTATCGGCACCGTGCCGATTTACCAGGCATTGGAAAAGGTCAACGGCATGGCCGAAGACCTGACCTGGGAGATGTTCCGCGACACGCTGCTGGAGCAGGCCGAACAGGGCGTGGACTACTTCACCATTCACGCTGGCGTGCTGCTACGCTACGTGCCGATGACCGCCAAACGCCTCACCGGCATCGTCTCACGCGGCGGGTCGATCATGGCGAAATGGTGCCTTTCCCATCATGAGGAAAACTTCCTTTACGAACATTTCCGCGAAATCTGCGCAATCTGCGCGGCCTATGACGTCTCGCTTTCTCTTGGCGACGGGCTGCGCCCTGGCTCCATTCAGGACGCCAACGACGAGGCGCAGTTCGCAGAGCTGCACACGCTGGGCGAGCTGACCAAAATCGCCTGGGAGTACGACGTACAGGTGATGATCGAAGGCCCGGGACACGTGCCGATGCAGATGATCCGCCGCAACATGACCGAAGAGCTGGAGCACTGCCACGAAGCGCCGTTCTACACCCTCGGCCCGCTGACCACGGACATCGCCCCTGGCTACGACCATTTCACCTCGGGAATCGGCGCCGCGATGATCGGCTGGTTCGGCTGCGCGATGCTTTGCTACGTGACGCCAAAAGAGCACCTCGGCCTGCCGAATAAAGAGGACGTGAAGCAGGGCTTGATAACCTACAAAATTGCGGCGCATGCCGCAGATCTGGCGAAAGGCCATCCGGGCGCGCAGATCCGCGACAACGCCATGTCGAAAGCGCGCTTCGAATTCCGCTGGGAAGACCAGTTCAACCTTGCGCTCGACCCCTTCACCGCCCGCGCTTACCACGACGAAACGCTGCCGCAGGAATCCGGCAAGGTCGCGCACTTCTGTTCCATGTGCGGACCGAAATTCTGCTCGATGAAAATCTCCCAGGAAGTGCGCGACTTTGCCGCGAAGCAGGTCATTGAAGTGGGAATGGAAGACATGTCGCAAAACTTCCGCGCAAAAGGCGGGGAAATCTATCTGCGCCAGGAGGAAGTATGAGCCTGAAAGCTTTTCCCCCTACCCCACGGCGGCTGGGGCTGTACCCAGTGGTCGACAGCGTGGAATGGATTGAGCGCCTGCTTGCTGCGGGTGTTCGCACGATTCAGCTGCGCATCAAGGACAGGCGCGACGAAGACGTTGAAGCAGACGTCATCGCCGCCGTCAGGCTGGGCGAGCGGTATCAGGCCCGGCTGTTTATCAACGACTACTGGCGGCTGGCTATCAAACATCGCGCCTACGGCGTACACCTTGGCCAGGAGGATTTGGATATCGCCAACCTCGACGCCATTCGCAACGCGGGCCTGCGCCTTGGGCTATCCACCCACGACAACATGGAAATGGACCGCGCCCTTGCGGCACGCCCTTCATACATCGCGCTCGGCCACGTTTTCCCAACCCAAACCAAGCAGATGCCTTCATCGCCGCAGGGGCTGGCGCAGCTCGCCGCGCATGTCAAAACGCTGGGTGATTACCCGACGGTGGCGATCGGCGGAATTAGCATCGATCGCGTACCCGCCGTGCTTGCTACGGGCGTGGGCAGCGTCGCCGTAGTGAGCGCGATTACCAAAGCCGCGGACTGGCGTGCGGCGACGGCACAGCTTCTCGAACTGGCGGGAGCAGGCGATGAATGATGCGGATTTCATGCGTTACGGTCGCCAGCTCCTGCTGGAGGATGTGGCCGTAGAGGGGCAAGAAAAGCTGCTCGCCAGCCGGGTGCTGATCGTCGGGCTTGGCGGGTTGGGCTCTCCGGCGGCGCTTTACCTTGCAGGAGCGGGCGTCGGCACGCTGATGCTGGCGGATGATGACCACGTCCATATCAGCAATTTGCAGCGCCAGATTCTGTTTACCTCGCAGGATATCGATCGGCCAAAAGCACGGGCCGCCCGACGGCATCTTGAACGACTCAATCCTGATATCAAACTGGAAGCTATCGCGCAGCGTCTGTCAGGTGAAGCGCTGGCACAGGCGGTGAAAAGCGTCGATGTGGTGCTGGACTGCAGCGACAACATGGCGACGCGGCAGGCGGTAAATGCGGCCTGCGTCGCAAACGACAGACCGCTGATTTCGGCAAGCGGTGTGGGGTTCGGCGGGCAGCTAATGGTATTAACGCCGCCGTGGGCCAGCGGATGCTATCGCTGCATCTGGCCGGACGAACAGGAGCCGGAACGCAACTGCCGCACCGCGGGCGTCCTTGGCCCGGTGGTTGGCGTGATGGGCACTTTGCAGGCGCTTGAAGCCATCAAGCTGCTCACCGGCATGGTGCCGGCCAGCGGCCTGCGGCTGTTCGATGCCCGCCACCACAGCTGGCGCACGCTCGTCATGCAGAAATCGTCCGGCTGCCCGGTTTGCGGGGGGCAAAATGCGCATTCTCTTTAACGATGAGCCGATGCAGTGCGCCGAGGGCCTGACGCTGGCAACGCTGCTCGAACAGCTGCGTTTGCTGAAGCCTGGCGTCGCGCTTGCTCTCAACCAGACAATCGTTCCACGCGAGCAGTGGGAGGCCAGAATGCTGCACGATGGCGACCAAATCCTGCTTTTTCAAGCCATAGCCGGAGGTTGATATGCTACAGATTGCTGACAAGACATTTTCGTCCCGCCTGTTTACCGGTACCGGGAAATTCTCTTCTGCGCAGGTAATGGCAGAGGCTATTCGCGCCAGCGGATCGCAGCTGGTGACGATGGCGATGAAACGCGTCGATCTGCGCAATCATAACGATGCGATTCTGGCTCCCCTGCTGGAGGCGGGAGTGCAGCTTCTTCCCAATACGTCGGGCGCGAAAACAGCCGAAGAGGCGATTTTTGCTGCCCGACTGGCGCGTGAGGCGCTGGGGACGCATTGGGTGAAGCTGGAAATTCATCCTGACGCCCGTTACCTGTTACCCGACCCGATTGAAACGCTGAAGGCGGCGGAAATCCTCGTGAAACAGGGCTTCGTTGTTTTGCCCTACTGCGGCGCCGATCCGGTTTTGTGCAAGCGGCTTGAGGAGGCCGGCTGCGCGGCCGTCATGCCTCTCGGCGCGCCTATCGGCTCCAATCAGGGCCTACAGACCCGCGCGCTGCTGGAAATTATAATCGACCAGGCGAACGTGCCGGTGGTGGTTGATGCCGGAATTGGCGCGCCAAGCCATGCGGCCGAAGCGCTGGAAATGGGGGCATCTGCGGTGCTGGTTAATACCGCGATTGCCGTGGCGAGCGATCCTGTGCAGATGGCCCATGCCTTCCGGCTGGCCGTTGAGGCGGGAGCCATCGCTGCATGTTCGGGACTGGGCGCGCGCCACCAGCAGGCTCATGCTTCAAGCCCGCTTACCGGATTCCTCCAGTTCAGCCGGGAGGAGGCGTAATGATCGGCACCTTTACCGACCGCTGGCGCGAACTCGACTGGGATGACATTAAGCTACGTATTAACTCGAAAACAGCGGCGGACGTCGAGCGGGCGTTGAGCGCCCGCAAAATCACCCGCGACGATCTCATGGCGCTGCTTTCACCCGCCGCAGGCCAGTATCTGGAACCTCTCGCCCGGCAGGCACAGCGCTTAACTCGCCAGCGCTTCGGGAACACCGTCAGCTTTTATGTGCCGCTGTATCTTTCTAACCTCTGCGCCAACGATTGCACCTACTGCGGGTTTTCGATGAGCAACCGGCTCAGGCGAAAAACGCTCGATAAAACCGAGATTGAACGGGAATGCGCGGCAATTCGAAGGCTCGGGTTTGAACACCTGCTGCTGGTCACCGGCGAGCATCAAACCAAGGTTGGTATGGACTATTTTCGCCAGCATCTGCCCACCATTCGTAGCCGATTTAGCTCGCTGCAAATGGAGGTGCAGCCGCTGGACGAACACGAGTATGCGGAGCTAAAAACGCTCGGGCTGGACGGCGTGATGGTTTATCAGGAAACCTACCAGCAGGCGGTTTACGCTCGGCATCATCTGCGCGGCAACAAGCAGGATTTTTTCTGGCGGCTGGAAACTCCGGATCGCCTGGGGCGGGCGGGCATCGATAAAATTGGCCTGGGCGCGTTAATCGGGCTGTCTGACAGCTGGCGTACCGACTGTTTTATGGTGGCGGAACATCTGCTGTGGCTCCAGCAGCACTATTGGCAAAGCCGGTATTCCATTTCGTTCCCTCGCCTGCGGCCCTGCACCGGAGGAGTCGAACCCGCGTCGGTAATGAGCGAAAGCCAGCTGGTGCAGGTGATATGCGCTTTTCGCCTGCTGGCACCGGACGTTGAGCTGTCCCTGTCCACGCGCGAGTCCCCGTGGTTCCGCGACCGGGTTATTCCACTGGCGATAAATAACGTCAGCGCTTTCTCTAAAACTCAGCCGGGCGGCTATGCAGATGATGAGCACCCGGAGCTGGAGCAGTTTGCTCCGCATGATGGACGTACGCCAACTGAAGTGGCTGAGGCATTAGCGCGTGCCGGTCTTCAGCCGGTGTGGAAAGACTGGGACGGCTATCTGGGAAGGTCGCCGCAATAATTTTGCAAGATTGCAGAGGATGGAAAACAGTTTCAGAGCCGCGCCTAAACACTGGTTTCACGGCATTGAAGCCCTTTTCCCGTTGAAATATTGTCTCCCGGTCGGCGCTGAACCCGACCGGGGCAACAACACATCCCTTCTCATTGTTGCCTCGCCCCTCGCGTCCAGGGGGACATTTTTTAATGCGGAAACACAAAATGTAACCGGTTTCAGGATTTCGCCGTTTCTTTTGTGATAGCTCACACACAATCAAGCTAAAGCGGTTGTTGGACTGGCGCCTCGCGGATAATTATCTGTATATCCAACGGACACTGAGAGCAGATTATGAAAAATATCGTTTTGTGTTGTGCTGCAGGTATGTCTACCAGCATTCTGGTTCAACGCATGAAGGATGCCGCGCAGAAGAAAGGTATTGAAGTCTCAATCAAGGCGGTTCCTGTTGCAGAATTCAAAGAGAACATCGATACCGCAGATATTGTGCTCCTCGGTCCACAGGTCAAATACGAGCAGGCCAAGCTTCAGGCCATCGCCGATCCAATGGGTAAGAAAGTTGCCGTCATCGACATGATGGATTACGGCATGATGAAAGGCGACGTGGTGCTCGATAAAGCTTTAAAAATGATGGAGTGATAAAGACGTGGAAGATTTAGAAACGATTATCATGGAGTTGTTGGTCAACGCCGGTAGCGCACGCAGCCAGGCGCTGACAGCTTTACAGCTGGCGCGCAAAGGTGATTTCGCCGGAGCCGAACAGGCGATGGAAGAGTCGAAAGAATTTGTCAAACACGCGCATAAAATTCAAACCCAGCTTATCGGGCTGGATGAAGGCACCGGCAAGCTGCCGGTTAATCTGATCACCGTTCACTCCCAGGATCACCTGATGAACGCGATGGTGATTCAAGATCTGGCGGAAGACATGATTGAGCTGTATCGCCGTATCCCTTTGGTGAAATAGTTTTCCCCGGCGGTTGGCACTGCGTTTATCCGCCCTACAACGACCAGTCCGAACGCTTACATGCTGTTTTACGCGCATAAAAAAACCGCTCTTTCGAGCGGTTTTTGTTTTTAGCGCTTCTGACGATTACTCGTCATTGCCACCGAGGTTACCTGCGTTCAGCAGTTCTGCAAGGCTTGCAGACGCATCTTCAGCAGTGACCTGAGGTACGACAGGCGCTTCGCCCGCAGCACGACGGCGCATACGATCCTGGTGATACGCATAACCGGTACCGGCCGGGATCAGACGACCCACGATAACGTTCTCTTTCAGGCCGCGCAGTTCGTCACGTTTACCCGCAACGGCTGCTTCGGTAAGCACACGAGTGGTCTCCTGGAACGATGCCGCGGAGATGAAGGACTCGGTTGCCAGAGAAGCTTTGGTGATACCCAGCAGATCGCGTGAGAAGGACACGTTGATTTTGCCGTTCGCTTCCAGTTCGCGGTTAGCGATCTTGACGCGAGAGTATTCAGCTTGCTCACCTTCCAGGAAGTCGGAACTACCAGCGTTAACGATGGTTGCTTTACGCAGCATCTGGCGCACGATGACTTCGATGTGTTTATCGTTAATCTTAACGCCTTGCAGACGGTAAACGTCCTGCACTTCGTTGGTGATGTAACGAGTTACAGCATAGACGCCACGCAGACGCAGAATGTCATGCGGAGACTCTGGACCATCGGAAACAACGTCACCGCGTTCTACGCGTTCACCTTCGAACACGTTCAGCTGACGCCATTTCGGAATCATCTCTTCGTAAGCATCGCTGCCGTCGATTGGGGAGATAACCAGACGGCGTTTGCCTTTGGTTTCTTTACCAAACGAGATGATACCGCTGATTTCAGCAAGGATCGCAGGCTCTTTCGGACGACGCGCTTCGAAAAGGTCAGCAACGCGTGGCAGACCACCGGTGATGTCCTTGGTACCACTGGATTCCTGAGGAATACGCGCCAGGGCGTCACCAGAGTGGATCTGAGTACCATCTTCCAACTGAACAATCGCTTTACCCGGCAGGAAGTACTGAGCTGGCATATCTGTACCAGGGATCAGAACGTCGTTGCCATTGGCATCAACAATTTTCAGCGCCGGACGCAGGTCTTTACCACCAGCGGTACGTTCTGCAGAATCCAGAACAACCAGAGATGACAGGCCGGTCAGTTCGTCGGTCTGACGAGTAATGGTCTGGCCGTCAATCATGTCCGTAAAGCGGATGAAACCACTTACTTCGGAGATAACTGGCATGGTATGTGGATCCCAGTTTGCTACGGTCTCGCCCGCTGCAATTTGCTCACCATCACCTTTAGCCATTACCGCACCGTAAGGAATTTTATAATTCTCTTTGGTACGACCGAATTCGTCGATCACTTTCAGCTCGGTGTTACGGGAAGTGACTACCAGTTTACCGGTAGAGTTCACAACCGACTTCGCGTTGCTGAGCTTGATGCTACCTTTGTTCTTAACCTGAATGCTGGATTCAGCCGCAGAACGAGATGCCGCACCACCGATGTGGAACGTACGCATCGTCAGCTGTGTACCAGGTTCACCGATGGACTGTGCCGCGATAACCCCGATAGCTTCACCTTTGTTGATGATATGACCACGTGCCAGGTCGCGACCATAGCAGTGTGCACACACGCCGAAGTCAGTTTCGCAACCTACTACGGAACGGACTTTAACGCTGTCAACAGAGTTAGCTTCTAACAGGTCACACCATTGCTCGTTGAGCAGGGTGTTACGGGTTACCAGGATGTCTGCGGTGCCAGGCTTGAGCACGTCTTCAGCCGTAACACGGCCCAGTACGCGATCGCGTAGCGGTTCTTTAACGTCGCCACCCTCGATAACCGGAGTCATCAGGATGCCTTCGTGAGTACCACAGTCATCTTCGGTCACAACCAGGTCCTGCGCGACGTCAACCAGACGACGAGTCAGATAACCGGAGTTCGCAGTTTTCAGTGCGGTATCCGCCAGACCTTTACGAGCACCGTGTGTGGAGATGAAGTACTGGAGTACGTTCAGACCTTCACGGAAGTTCGCGGTGATTGGCGTTTCGATGATGGAGCCATCTGGCTTAGCCATCAGACCACGCATACCCGCCAGCTGACGAATCTGTGCTGCAGAACCACGCGCACCGGAGTCGGCCATCATGTAGATGCTGTTGAAGGAAACCTGCTGCTCTTCTTCGCCGTTACGGTTAATAACGGTTTCAGTTTGCAGGTTGTCCATCATCGCTTTAGATACACGATCGTTCGCCGCAGCCCAGATATCGATAACTTTGTTGTAACGCTCGCCCGCGGTAACCAGACCAGACTGGAACTGTTCCTGAATCTCAGCAACTTCGGCTTCGGCTTCAGAAATGATTTCAGTTTTCTTCGCTGGGATGACCATGTCATCGATACCTACGGATGCACCTGAACGCGCTGCATAAGCAAAACCGGTGTACATCGTCTGGTCAGCAAAGATTACGGTCGGCTTCAGACCCAAAATGCGGTAACAGGTGTTAAGCATTTTGGAGATCGCTTTCTTGCCCAGCGCCTGGTTGACGATGGAGAAAGGCAGACCTTTCGGTACGATCATCCACAGAATCGCACGACCTACGGTGGTGTCGATAATGCTGGTTTTCGCAACGAATTCGCCGCTTGCGTCTTTTTCATATTCGGTGATACGCACTTTTACACGCGCATGCAGAGAGGCCAGACCTGCGCGATAAATACGCTCAGCTTCTTTAGGGCCAGTCAGCACCATGCCTTCGCCTTTGGCGTTAACACAGTCACGGGTCATGTAGTACAGACCCAATACAACGTCCTGAGAAGGAACGATGATTGGCTCGCCGTTCGCAGGTGACAGGATGTTGTTGGTAGACATCATCAGCGCACGCGCTTCCAGCTGAGCTTCAAGCGTCAGCGGAACGTGTACTGCCATCTGGTCACCATCGAAGTCGGCGTTATATGCCGCACAAACCAGCGGGTGCAGCTGGATAGCTTTACCTTCGATAAGGACGGGTTCAAATGCCTGGATACCCAAACGGTGCAGAGTTGGTGCACGGTTCAGCAGTACCGGGTGTTCGCGGATAACTTCGTCCAGGATATCCCAAACGACAGCTTCTTCGCGCTCAACCATTTTCTTCGCAGCTTTAATGGTGGTAGCGAGACCACGCAGTTCCAGCTTGCCGTAGATGAACGGTTTGAAGAGCTCCAGCGCCATTTTCTTAGGCAGGCCGCACTGATGCAGACGCAGGTATGGACCTACGGTGATTACAGAACGACCGGAGTAGTCAACACGTTTACCCAACAGGTTCTGACGGAAACGACCCTGCTTACCTTTGATCATGTCGGCCAAAGATTTCAGAGGACGCTTGTTAGAACCAGTGATCGCACGACCGCGACGGCCGTTATCCAGCAGGGCGTCAACCGCTTCCTGCAGCATACGTTTTTCGTTGCGTACGATGATGTCCGGCGCAGCCAGATCCAGCAGACGTTTCAGACGGTTGTTACGGTTAATGACGCGACGATACAGATCGTTCAGGTCAGAAGTCGCAAAACGACCACCATCCAGCGGTACCAGCGGGCGCAGATCTGGCGGCAGAACCGGCAGAACGGTCAGGATCATCCACTCTGGCTTGTTACCAGACTGAACGAACGCTTCCAGCAGCTTGATACGCTTGGTCAGCTTTTTACGTTTGGTTTCGGAGTTGGTTTCGTTCAGCTCTTCACGCAGAGTTTCACACTCTTGCTCCAGATCCATGCTCTTCAGCAGGGCCTGAATAGCTTCCGCACCCATCTTCGCGTCGAATTCGTCACCGAACTCTTCCAGCGCATCCAGATACTGCTCTTCAGTCAGGATCTGACGACGCTCGAGGTTGGTCATCCCGCCTTCGATAACAACATAAGATTCGAAGTACAGTACGCGTTCGATATCACGCAGCGGCATATCCAGCAGCAGGCCGATACGGGACGGCAGTGACTTCAGGAACCAGATGTGCGCGGTTGGAGAAGCCAGCTCGATGTGACCCATACGTTCACGACGAACTTTAGTCTGGGTAACTTCTACGCCACACTTCTCACAGATAACACCACGGTGTTTTAAACGCTTGTACTTACCGCACAGGCACTCGTAGTCTTTTACTGGCCCAAAAATACGAGCACAGAACAGGCCGTCACGCTCAGGTTTGAACGTACGGTAGTTAATGGTTTCCGGCTTTTTAACTTCACCGAAAGACCATGAACGGATCATGTCTGGCGAGGCCAGAGCAATTTTGATCGCATCAAACTCTTCGGTTTTAGTTTGCGCTTTCAGAAACTTTAATAAGTCTTTCACGGATTTGCTCCCGTCGGAGTTAGCACTCTCTGATGCCCGGCGTTAGCCGGGCACCCTGGACCTTTTGAGCAACGATTACTCGTCTTCCAGCTCGATGTTGATACCCAGCGAACGGATCTCTTTCAACAGTACGTTGAAGGATTCCGGCATGCCTGGTTCCATCTGGTGATTACCATCCACGATGTTTTTATACATCTTGGTACGGCCATTCACGTCATCAGACTTAACAGTCAGCATTTCCTGCAGAGTATAGGCAGCGCCGTATGCTTCCAGCGCCCACACTTCCATCTCACCGAAGCGCTGACCACCGAACTGAGCTTTACCACCCAGCGGCTGCTGAGTAACAAGGCTGTAAGAACCGGTAGAACGCGCGTGCATTTTGTCATCGACCAGATGGTTCAGTTTCAGCATGTACATGTAACCTACGGTTACCTGACGCTCAAACTGTTCACCGGTACGGCCGTCGAACAGGGTGATCTGACCAGAAGATGGCAGACCGCCGAGTTCCAGCAGCTCTTTGATCTCGGACTCTTTTGCACCGTCGAATACCGGAGTAGCAATCGGCATACCTTTTTTCAGGTTTTCAGCCAGGCGCAGAACTTCTTCGTCGGTGAAGGTATTCAGATCAACCTTCTGACGAACGTCTGTACCCAAGTCATACGCTTTCTGGATGAATTCGCGCAGTTTGGCGACTTCCTGCTGCTGTTTCAGCATGGCGTTGATCTTCTCGCCGATACCTTTCGCAGCCATACCCAGGTGGGTTTCCAGAATCTGACCGATGTTCATACGAGATGGTACGCCCAGCGGGTTCAGTACGATGTCTACCGGCGTGCCGTTTTCATCGTAAGGCATATCTTCGATCGGGTTGATCTTGGAGATAACACCTTTGTTCCCGTGACGACCTGCCATTTTGTCACCCGGTTGAATCTGACGTTTAACGGCCAGGTACACTTTGACGATTTTCAGCACGCCAGGTGCCAGGTCATCGCCTTGGGTGATTTTGCGGCGCTTAGCTTCGAGTTTCTTCTCAAACTCGTGCTTCAGCTCGTCGTACTGCTCTGCCAGCTGCTCGAGCTGGTTTTGCTTCTCTTCGTCAGTCAGACCCAGTTCCAGCCAACGGTCACGAGGCAGTTTGTCGAGCTTCTCAGCTTCAACGCCGCCAGCAACCAGTACCGCATGGATACGAGCGAACAGACCAGCTTCAAAGATCTGCAGTTCTTCAGTCAGGTCTTTCTTCGCCTGCTTCAGCTGCATCTCTTCGATTTCCAGCGCGCGCTTGTCTTTTTCCACGCCATCGCGGGTGAAGACCTGCACATCGATAACGGTACCGGAAACGCCGTTTGGTACGCGCAGAGAAGAGTCTTTAACGTCAGACGCTTTCTCACCGAAGATTGCACGCAGCAGCTTCTCTTCTGGCGTCAGCTGGGTTTCACCTTTCGGCGTTACCTTACCAACCAGAATGTCGCCACCTGTCACTTCAGCACCGATATAAACGATACCGGATTCATCCAGTTTGGAGAGAGCGGCTTCACCCACGTTCGGGATGTCGGCGGTGATCTCTTCTGGCCCCAGCTTGGTGTCACGAGACACACATGCCAGCTCCTGGATGTGAATAGTAGTGAAACGATCTTCCTGAACAACACGCTCGGATACGAGGATGGAGTCTTCGAAGTTGTAACCGTTCCACGGCATGAACGCTACGCGCATGTTCTGGCCAAGAGCCAGTTCACCGAGGTCAGTAGACGGACCGTCTGCCAACACGTCGCCACGTTCAATAGGTTCGCCCAAGGACACACATGGCATCTGGTTGATGCAGGTGTTCTGGTTCGAACGGGTGTACTTAGTCAGGTTATAGATGTCGATACCTGCTTCGCCTGCATGCATCTCGTCTTCGTTAACTTTGATAACGATACGGGAAGCATCCACGTACTGAACGGTACCGCCACGTTTGGCTACGGCAGTAACACCGGAGTCAACGGCTACAGCACGTTCCATACCGGTACCAACCAGCGGCTTATCAGCACGCAGAGTTGGAACGGCCTGACGTTGCATGTTCGCACCCATCAATGCACGGTTGGCGTCATCGTGTTCCAGGAACGGGATCAGGGATGCACCGACGGAAACCACCTGCTGGGTGGAAACGTCCATGTAGTCAACCTGGTCGTTGCTGAACAAGCTCGATTCGCCTTTGCTACGGCAGGTAACGAGGTCGTCTACGAAACGGCCTTCTTCGTCCAGGTTGGTGTTCGCCTGGGCGATAACGTAGTTACCTTCTTCGATAGCAGACAGATAATGAATCTCGTCTGTTACCACACCGTCAACCACACGACGATACGGGGTTTCTAAGAAGCCGTATTCGTTAGTCTGAGCATAAACAGACAGGGAGTTGATCAGACCGATGTTCGGGCCTTCAGGCGTTTCGATAGGACATACACGACCGTAGTGAGTTGGGTGTACGTCACGTACTTCGAAGCCTGCGCGCTCACGGGTCAAACCACCCGGGCCGAGTGCGGAGATACGACGCTTGTGCGTAATCTCAGACAGCGGGTTGTTCTGGTCCATGAACTGAGACAGCTGGCTGGAACCGAAGAACTCTTTAACTGCGGCAGAGATTGGCTTGGCGTTAATCATGTCCTGAGGCATAAGGGTGTCCAGATCGCCCAGAGACAGACGTTCTTTAACCGCACGCTCAACACGTACCAGACCGACACGGAACTGGTTTTCAGCCATTTCGCCGACGGAACGGATACGACGGTTGCCGAGGTGGTCGATATCATCCACTTCGCCCTGGCCGTTACGAATACCGATAAGCTTACGCATTACCTGAATGATGTCGTCTTTGCTCAGAATGCCTGAACCTTCGATTTCATCACGCAGCAGAGAACGGTTGAACTTCATACGACCAACCGCAGACAGGTCATAGCGGTCTTCGGAGAAGAACAGGTTCTCAAACAGGCTTTCAGCCGCTTCACGAGTTGGTGGCTCGCCAGGACGCATCATGCGGTAGATCTCAACCAGCGCGCTCAGGCGATCGTTGGTTGGGTCGACGCGGATGGTCTCGGACATGTACGGGCCATGGTCCAGATCGTTAGTGAACAGCGTTTCGATGCGCTTATGACCGGACTGGCTCAGTTTGGCCAGCAGGTCCAAAGACAGTTCCATGTTCGCCGGGCAAATCAGTTCGCCGGTAGAAGCATCAACGTAGTCTTTAGCCGCAACTTTGCCAGCAATGTATTCAACCGGAACTTCGATAAGCTTGATATCGTCTTTTTCCAGCTGGCGAATGTGGCGCGCGGTGATGCGGCGGCCTTTTTCGACATACACTTTGCCGTCAGCTTCGATGTCAAAGGAAGCGGTCTCGCCACGCAGGCGTTCCGGCACCAGTTCCATCTGCAGCTTGTTGTCACGGATTTCGAAATTAACTTTCTCAAAGAACAGATCGAGAATCTGCTCAGTGGTGTAGTTCAACGCACGCAGAATAATGGTCGCTGGCAGTTTGCGGCGACGGTCAATACGTACGAACAGGTTGTCTTTCGGGTCGAATTCGAAATCCAGCCAGGAACCACGGTAAGGGATGATACGTGCGTTATACAGCACCTTCCCTGAAGAGTGGGTTTTACCCTTGTCACTGTCGAAGAACACGCCTGGGCTACGGTGCAACTGAGAAACGATGACACGCTCAGTTCCGTTGATCACAAACGTACCGTTGTCAGTCATGAGTGGAATTTCACCCATGTAGACTTCTTGTTCTTTAATGTCTTTTACGGTGCCTTCCGGCGCTTCACGCTCGTAGATCACCAGACGCAGTTTTACGCGCAGCGGAGCAGAATACGTCACGCCACGGATCTGACACTCTTTGACATCGAAAACTGGTTCGCCAAGACGATAGCTGACGTACTGCAGTTCCGAATTGCCGCTGTAGCTCTGGATTGGGAACACGGAACGGAAAGCTGCTTCCAGACCGTACTGCCCTTCAGGATCTTGCTCGATAAACTTCTGGAACGAGTCAAGCTGGATAGAAAGGAGATAAGGAATGTCCAGAACTTGCGGACGTTTTCCAAAATCCTTACGAATACGTTTTTTCTCGGTATAGGAGTAAACCATAGGGTTCCTCAGCTCGCTGACAAGTCGACCCATCTGCCCGACGGAGGGACAGTTTGTGCAACACTATTTTGTGGACCGGAAAGTGGAACACTTCCCGCAATACCTGTTTCTATCACTCTTAAACCATTTCGCTACGCTTTACCCCGGAACTCCCGGTGTAGAAAGTCGCAGTATATTAAGTCGTCGATAGAGACAAACATTGAATGGAAACCAGCAGTCAAACAGTGTGAAACGCTACTGGTACCCTACAGCGCAAAAAGGCTGGTGACTAAAAAGTCACCAGCCATCAGCCTAATTTCTCAGGCTGCAACCGGAAGGGTTGGCTTATTTAACTTCAACTTCAGCGCCAGCTTCTTCCAGAGCTTTTTTCAGAGCTTCTGCGTCATCTTTGCTGATGCCTTCTTTGATAGCACCGGTAGCTTCTACCAGGTCTTTAGCTTCTTTCAAGCCCAGACCGGTTGCGCCACGAACTGCTTTGATAACGGCAACTTTGTTAGCGCCAGCAGCTTTCAGAATAACGTCGAATTCAGTTTTCTCTTCAGCAGCTTCAGCTGGGCCTGCAGCAACAGCTACAGCAGCAGCAGCGGAAACACCGAATTTTTCTTCCATTGCAGAAATCAGTTCAACAACGTCCATTACAGACATAGCGGATACTGCTTCAATGATTTGATCTTTAGTGATAGACATAACAATTGTTCCTGAAAATCAGAATAAGTTTATACGTAAGCAAATGCGTTAGAAAACAAAGCGCTATTAAGCAGCTTCTTTCTGATCGCGTACAGCAGCCAGAGTGCGAACCAGTTTGCCTGCAGAGGCTTCTTTCATGGTTGCCATCAGGCGTGCGATTGCTTCATCGTAAGTTGGCAGAGTTGCCAGGCGATCGATCTGAGCCGCCTGGATCAGCTCACCTTCAAAGGCTGCAGCTTTAACCTCGAATTTTGCATTCGCTTTCGCGAAATCTTTGAACAGACGAGCAGCAGCGCCCGGGTGTTCCATAGAATATGCAATCAAGGTTGGACCAACAAACGTGTCTTTCAGGCACTCGAACTGAGTACCTTCAACGACGCGGCGCAGCAGGGTGTTACGAACAACACGCATGTAAACGCCAGCTTCACGACCTGCTTTACGCAGTTCAGTCATTTTATCTACGGTAACGCCACGGGAATCCGCAACAACCGCAGACAGCGCGCCTTTGGCTACTTCGCTGACTTCAGCAACAATCGCTTGTTTGTCTTGAAGATTTAAAGCCATTAGCTTTGCTCCTGGATATTAGCCGGGGTTACCCCCGGAACTCACTTCACTCATTATCAAAACGATAATGAACGTCGACATACGGTGAGCAGAAACAAGCCAAAGACTATCAAAAATATTCTTCAGGTTCTGTCACCGTCTACGCAGGAAATTAAGTCTCTTGCGAAACACCTGCGGTCTTGGACGGAGGCCTGGATAAGGCCAGGCTCCAACCGAAAATTCTGTATGCCTTGCAAGCAAGGCAACGGGCGTAAGATTTTAGACTAATCGAATGCCCGCGTAAAGCAGCGATTATTAATTCGCCACCGCGTTCAGACCAGACTGGTCGATCGCAACACCTGCACCCATGGTGGTGGACAGGCTAACTTTCTTGATGAAAACGCCTTTAGCCTGAGAAGGTTTCGCTTTTTTCAACGCAACCAGCAGGGATTCCAGGTTTTCTTTCAGTTTGTCAGCGTCAAAGTCCACTTTACCGATGGTAGTGTGAATGATGCCGTTTTTGTCGTTACGGTAACGAACCTGACCAGCTTTAGCGTTCTTAACCGCTTCAGCAACGTTAGGGGTTACAGTACCAACTTTCGGGTTAGGCATCAGGCCACGTGGACCCAGAACCTGGCCCAGTTGGCCAACAACGCGCATTGCATCTGGAGATGCGATAACAACGTCGAAGTTCATTTCGCCTTTTTTGATCTGGTCAGCCAGATCTTCCATACCTACCAGCTCTGCGCCAGCAGCTTTAGCTGCTTCAGCGTTAGGGCCCTGAGCAAATACGGCTACGCGAACTGAACGGCCAGTACCGTGTGGCAGTACAGTTGCACCGCGAACGTTCTGGTCAGATTTACGAGCGTCGATGCCGAGGTTAACAGCAACGTCAACGCTTTCTACGAATTTAGCAGTGGCCAGCTCTTTGAGCAAAGCAACGGCTTCGTTGATGTCGTACTGTTTAGTCGCATCAACTTTGTCACGGATCACGCGCATGCGCTTGGTCAGTTTAGCCATTTCTTAATCCTCCACTACCAGGCCCATGGAACGAGCAGTACCTTCGATAGAGCGAGTCATCGCTTCAACGTCAGAACCAGTCATGTCCGCAGCTTTGGTTTCTGCGATTTCACGCACCTGAGCACGGGTCACTTTACCCACTTTGTCTTTGTTCGGCTTACCGGAACCAGACTTGATGCCAGCAGCTTTCTTGAGCAGAACTGCAGCCGGTGGGGTCTTAGTAACGAAAGTGAAAGAACGGTCAGCGTAAACGGTAATAACAACCGGAATTGGCAGACCTTTTTCGATGGAATCAGTTTTTGCGTTGAACGCTTTACAGAATTCCATGATGTTAACACCCTGCTGACCCAGAGCTGGACCAACTGGTGGACTTGGGTTCGCCATACCAGCTGCAACTTGCAGCTTGACGTAGGCTTGGACTTTCTTAGCCATCTAAATTTCCTCTAGTGGGTTATAGCGCCTCAATGAGGCTCCCCGTGAATAAATTGTCTTCAGGTATACAAGACACATAAAAACAAAAGGCGCGAAATTGTATTCCAATCTCGCGCCCTGTGCAACGAATAATCGCTGCTTTTACAACCTGGCTATCAGGCTTTTTCGACCTGAGCAAAATCCAGTTCGACCGGTGTAGCACGACCGAAGATAGATACAGAAACCTTCAAGCGGCTCTTTTCGTAATCTACTTCTTCTACTACGCCGTTAAAGTCAGCAAACGGACCATCGCTAACACGAACCATTTCACCCGGTTCGAATAGCGTTTTAGGACGCGGCTTATCACCAACCTGCTGCAGGCGGTTCATAATCGCATCAACTTCTTTATCGCTAATTGGAGCCGGACGGTCAGACGTGCCGCCAATGAAACCCATAACGCGCGGAACGCTACGCACAAGGTGCCAGCTCGCATCGTTCATAACCATTTGGACCAGCACATAGCCCGGGAAGAATTTGCGTTCGCTTTTGCGACGCTGGCCACCACGGATTTCGACCACTTCTTCGGTCGGCACCATGACTTCGCCAAATAACTCTTCCATGTTGTGCAATTTGATATGCTCACGCAGCGAAGTGGCTACGCGGCCTTCAAAACCGGAAAACGCCTGAACGACGTACCAGCGCTTTTTAGGGGCTTCAGACATCTTAGAACCTCAGGCCAGTAATAAAAGAAACCAGACGGACCAAAATACCATCCAGCCCCCACAGAATCAGTGACATTACAGCAGTAACTGCTGCCACGATTAAGGTGGTGTGCAATGTTTCCTGGCGAGTAGGCCAAATCACTTTACGTACTTCGGTTCTCGCTTCACGGGCGAAAGCAACTGTCGCTTTGCCTTTCGTCGTCAACAGCGCGACACCACCCGCTGCAGCAATCATAATAACCACTGCCAGGGCACGCAAAGGCAAGGTCACATCACGATAAATGTAGTTACCCACGATCGCCAGAATCAGCAGAACGGCGACAACCAGCCATTTCATCGTTTCCAGGCCGCGCCCGCTTCCGTGAGCTTCGGTATTCGCACTCATAAACCAACCTGTCACAATAAATCAGACAAACATTTTTGCCCCGCAGATGCGAGGCAAAACCAAACCGAATTGCTCTTTTCAGGCGCTATTCGGTATAAACGCCATCTTCAGAGCCTGTCTCAGCAATGATTATGAGTAAAAAATCACTGATGAGCCAGGTTCTGTATCGAGAGCGTACAAAAAGGGCATCAAATGATGCCCTTTCCTTGCGCATTGCGTCAAATGTTATCAGCGATTAGCTAAGAACTTTAGCAACGACGCCAGCACCAACGGTACGGCCGCCTTCACGGATTGCGAAACGCAGACCGTCGTCCATTGCGATTGGGTGGATCAGGGTAACAACCATTTTGATGTTGTCGCCCGGCATTACCATCTCAACGCCTTCTGGCAGTTCGATGGTACCAGTCACGTCAGTTGTACGGAAGTAGAACTGTGGACGGTAGCCTTTGAAGAACGGAGTATGACGGCCGCCTTCGTCTTTGGACAGGATATAAACTTCAGATTCGAACTTGGTGTGTGGCTTGATAGAGCCTGGCTTAGCCAGTACCTGACCACGTTCGATTTCTTCACGTTTGATACCACGCAGCAGAACACCAACGTTCTCACCAGCACGGCCTTCGTCCAGCAGTTTGCGGAACATTTCAACGCCGGTACAGGTAGATTTCGCAGTATCTTTGATACCAACGATTTCAACTTCTTCACCAACTTTAACGATACCGCGCTCTACACGACCGGTAACAACAGTACCACGGCCGGAGATGGAGAATACGTCTTCGATTGGCAGCAGGAACGGCTTGTCGATAGCACGCTCTGGTTCTGGGATGTAAGAGTCCAGGTAGCCAGCCAGTTCGATGATTTTCGCTTCCCACTCAGCTTCGCCTTCCAGCGCTTTCAGAGCAGAACCGCGAACGATTGGAGTGTCGTCGCCCGGGAAATCATACTGAGACAGAAGTTCACGAACTTCCATTTCTACCAGTTCCAGCAGCTCTTCGTCATCAACCATGTCACATTTGTTCAGGAACACGATGATGTAAGGAACGCCTACCTGACGACCCAGCAGGATGTGCTCACGGGTCTGTGGCATAGGGCCATCAGTCGCAGCAACAACCAGAATAGCGCCGTCCATCTGAGCAGCACCGGTGATCATGTTTTTAACGTAGTCGGCGTGCCCTGGGCAGTCAACGTGCGCGTAGTGACGAGTCGGGGTGTCATATTCAACGTGGGAAGTGTTGATGGTGATACCACGAGCCTTTTCTTCTGGCGCGTTATCGATCTGGTCGAATGCGCGAGCAGCACCGCCGTAGGTTTTAGCCAGAACGGTAGTGATTGCAGCGGTCAGCGTTGTTTTACCATGGTCAACGTGGCCGATAGTACCGACGTTAACGTGCGGTTTTGTACGTTCAAACTTTTCTTTAGACATCGATTGTCCCTCTAAGACACGGATAAATCGGTGGTATCACCACATCAACCAGGCAAATGCCTGAATTTGCTGAATTCATAACAGAAGAAGAACAGGGAGGAGAATAGAAGTGGTGCTGATAGGCAGATTCGAACTGCCGACCTCACCCTTACCAAGGGTGCGCTCTACCAACTGAGCTATATCAGCACATCTGGAGCGGGCAGTGGGAATCGAACCCACATCATCAGCTTGGAAGGCTGAGGTAATAGCCATTATACGATGCCCGCATCCTGGAACTCGGCTACCTGCTTTAATTCTGTATTGAATATGAGAGGAAACCTCTCAGTATTCGAGCCGACTCGCCTGGAGCTAATCGTCTCGGGCTTCGCGAAGCGTCGCCTTAAAATGGTGGTGGGGGAAGGATTCGAACCTTCGAAGTCGATGACGGCAGATTTACAGTCTGCTCCCTTTGGCCGCTCGGGAACCCCACCAGGCACTTGATGGTGCCGACTACCGGAATCGAACTGGTGACCTACTGATTACAAGTCAGTTGCTCTACCTACTGAGCTAAGTCGGCATCAAGTAGCGCGCATTCTAGGAAGACAGACGCCGCTATGCAACAAAAAAATCGTATAAAATGCATTACCGCTCACATTTTGCGCGACATATCGAATAATTGACGAATAAAGCACCGTAAGGGTCAGGTTTTTCGCCGCGAAGAAGTATCTACGTAATAGCCAACTCAGCGATATTCGGCTACAGCGCACTCTCAAAGAGCATCCAATATCATTTCTTGCTCCAGTTTTGGGCAATCTAACGCCAATGTAGACCTTCTTCTCTGTAGCACGGGCATATGCAGCATGGATCGCTTATTGCAAAGCTCATATAAACACTTGGAGGAGAGTAGATGATGAAAATTGTTCCGTTAAATGCTGCCACACTACCAATCTACTATCGGGAACTCGCGACGTTACTTCTCGATTCGGTTGCTGGCGGAGCTTCTGTTGGCTACCAGCACTCTCTCTCCCGCGAAGAAGCAGAGAGCACTTTTTATCGATTGAGGGGATCGATAGACAATGGCGAGCTCAAGATGTGGATTGCACGAGATGAACATGGGCTTATGGGGATGGTACGCCTTGAACTGTGTGATGAACCAGATGGTTTGAATCGTGCAACCATTAAATCTCTTCTGGTTCATAGCAGAATGCGTAGAAAGGGTATTGGCAGGCAGCTAATTTCGACACTAGAGCAGGCAGCTCATACTCATCATCGCGGATTACTTTTTCTGGATATCCAGGCAGGCACGCCCGCAGAAGCATTTTACCGCGCACAGGGTTACCGCTGCCTGGGGGAGCTACCCGATTATGTGCGCAGCCAGGATGGCTTTTATCATCCTGCTGTTATCTACTACAAACGTTTATTCGCAGTAAACCAACACGAGCATGCAATCGCGAGTTAACCCATTCTAAAAACGTGATGGTGCTTCCCAAGCGCATCACGTTGTTGTTTTTTTCTTATTATTCTCCTCCATCTGGTGTTACCCTCCTGCCCATTGTTGAAACGTAAAATACGTTGCGCGCCTTTGATTATCTGAGATTGGTTGCATTTCCTCAGTCCGCGTTTAACGTTCATTTTGTCCTGAATTACAGGCAGAAACATGCTTATGAGTAATAAAGAGCAAATGTTGACGACCCCTTATCTGCAGTTCAACCGAAACCAATGGGCAGCCTTACGAGACTCAGTGCCGATGACGCTGACCGAAGGAGAAGTAGCGCGGTTGAAAGGCATCAATGAAGATCTTTCCCTCGATGAGGTAGCAGAAATTTATCTGCCGCTTTCGCGTTTGTTGAATTTCTATATCAGTTCAAATTTACGCCGCCAGGCCGTGCTTGAGCAATTTCTCGGCACTAATGGGCAGCGTATCCCGTACATAATTAGTATCGCGGGCAGCGTTGCAGTGGGTAAAAGTACGACCGCGCGCGTACTGCAAGCATTGCTAAGTCGCTGGCCAGAACATCGCCAGGTTGAACTGATCACTACCGATGGTTTTCTTCATCCAAACAAGGTGCTTAAAGAACGCAACTTGATGAAGAAGAAAGGTTTTCCGCAGTCTTATGATATGCATCGCTTGGTAAAGTTTGTGTCCGATCTGAAGTCAGGAGCCACTAACGTAACCGCGCCGGTATATTCTCATCTTATTTATGACGTTATTCCCGATGGCGATAAAACCGTTGCCCAACCGGATATTCTCATTCTCGAAGGTTTGAATGTATTACAAAGTGGGATGGATTATCCGCACGATCCGCACCACGTATTTGTATCCGATTTTGTCGACTTCTCTATCTATGTCGATGCTCCAGAAGAATTACTGCAGGACTGGTATATAACTCGTTTCCTGAAGTTCCGTGAAGGCGCGTTTACCGATCCTGACTCTTATTTCCATAGTTATGCGAAACTATCGGAAGATGAAGCGGTAAATATCGCCATGCAGCTCTGGAAGGAGATCAACTGGATGAATCTAAAAGAGAATATTCTGCCAACTCGCGAACGCGCCAGTCTTATCATGACAAAAAGCGCAAACCATGCTGTAGAAAGCGTACGGTTACGTAAATAGTAAAAAGGGGGGATAATATCCCCCTCTTAATTTAATTTACACCACGAAGCGATATTTCCCCACCAACCCAGGGTTTAATAACGCCATCCTGTTCTAATAGTAAAGCGCCCTGCTCGTTAATACCTCTGGCAATACCAAATATTTCTCTATCGCCAATAATTAACTTCACCTGCCGATTAGCATAATTATCAAGTGATTCCCAGCGGGTGAGGAATGGCACAAGGCTTTCTTGTTCAAATAAGCTCAAGGCTGTACGTAATTCGCGGATAAGAGTGATCGCCAGCGCATTTCGGTCGATATTAATGCCCGCCTCCTGAAGGTTGATCCACCCCTGGTTAATGACATCTGTCGCAACGTTACGCATCGCCAGATTTATCCCTGCGCCAATAACTATCTGTGCAGCGTCCCCCGTCTTGCCGGTGAGTTCAACTAATATGCCCGCAAGCTTACGGTCATTGAGATAAAGATCGTTGGGCCATTTTACCCTGACGTCTTTAGCGCCAAGTTCGCGAAGCACTTCGGCCATGACAATGCCAATAACCAGGCTTAGGCCGACAGCTGCTGCGGGGCCCTGCTCAAGGCGCCAGTACATGGAGAGATAGAGATTTGCCCCAAATGGGGAAAACCACTGCCTTCCTCGCCGCCCACGTCCGGCCTGCTGATATTCAGCAATGCAGGCATCTCCTGGCTGGAGGCTATCCAGTCGCTCAAGCAAATATTGGTTAGTAGAGTCGATGACGGGCAATACGGCGACCGTACCGTTTTCAATCTGCGACTTGATAAATGCCTCATCCAGAAGCTGAATTGGGTCAGGTAAGCTATAGCCTTTTCCCGGAACGGTGAATACATCCACTCCCCAGTCGCGCAGCGTTTGGATATGCTTGTTTATTGCCGCACGGCTCATCCCGAGCTTTTCCCCGAGTTGTTCACCCGAGTGGAATTGACCATCTGCCAGAATGCTTATTAGTGTCAGAGGTATTTTATTATCTTTCACGCGATGGTCTCCACTGCACTGACTTCACCTTGCTGGCCGATAAAACGTACCTCAGGCTCCAGCCATACGTTGAATTTCTCACCGACACGCTGGCGAACATGGTGCGCCAGTTTCACGACATCCTGACTGGTAGCCTGCGCATCATTTATCAAAACCAATGCCTGCTGCCGATGAACCGCAGCCCCTCCAATCTTGAAGCCTTTTAGCTCGCACTGATCGATCAGCCAGCCTGCAGCTAGTTTTGTGGTTCCATCAGCTTGTGGATAATGGGGTGCGTTAGGAAAATTGGATAACAGTTCCGCAGCTTGCTCACCAATAATGACCGGGTTTTTAAAGAAGCTTCCGGCATTGCCATTAACGCGGGGATCGGGAAGCTTCGTCATACGCATAAGGCATACGGCATCAAACACCTGAAGTGGAGTTACGGTGGCCGGATCCAGGCGAGTTAAATCACCATAGGTCAGTACCGGTTGCCATATTTTTGGCAGTCGTAAGCCGACGGCAGTTATCGCGTAGCCATCCTGATACTGATGTTTGAAAATGCTGTCACGATAACCAAATAAGCACTCGGGGCTGCTAAGTCGATGCTGCTCGCCGCTGCGTAGATCAACGCAGTCCACGTAATCGCAGACCTTCTTTAGCTCAACTCCATAAGCGCCGATATTTTGAATAGGTGACGAACCAACACAACCCGGGATCAGCGCCAGGTTTTCCAGCCCTGGCATCGAATGCTGCAGGGTATATTCGACAAGATGATGCCAATTTTCGCCAGCACCAACGTGTAAGTACCAGGCGTCGTCCTTTTCAATGACCTCTATACCGATAATGCGGTTAATGATTACTGTGCCGGCAAAATCATCAAGAAAGAGAACGTTACTGCCCTCGCCCAGGATAAGCGCTGGCTGTTGGGCAAGCGCTGCTTCACTCCACGCTTGTTGGAGCTGTTGCACAGTTTGTGCAATGACAATTTGAGAAGCGTTGGACTGAATACCAAAGGTATTGAAGGGCTTAAGAGAGGTGCTCATGTCGATATCTTTCCTGAGTTTGAACCCAGCTAGTTTACCTTATCTGACAGAGCTTGGCTTGTATGGCGGAAATGTTGTAAACCGCAGACGGCAAAAAGCCCTGCACGTCAGTGCAGGGCTTTTCACTTGTTTGAAGCCTGGCAGTTCCCTACTCTCGCATGGGGAGACCCCACACTACCATCGGCGCTACGGCGTTTCACTTCTGAGTTCGGCATGGGGTCAGGTGGGACCACCGCGCTAGTGCCGCCAGGCATATTCTGTTTATCAACCGTTACGTTATTCACGTAACCATTGATTCAATCTCGGAATTCCGCTGAAAATTAAATTGTCTGTCTCTCACCAAAACACCTTCGGTGTTGTAAGGTTAAGCCTCACGGATCATTAGTACTGGTTAGCTCAACGTATCGCTACGCTTACACACCCAGCCTATCAACGTCGTAGTCTTCAACGTTCCTTCAGGACTCTCAAGGAGTCAGGGAGAATTCATCTCGGGGCAAGTTTCGCGCTTAGATGCTTTCAGCGCTTATCTCTTCCGCATTTAGCTACCGGGCAATGCCATTGGCATGACAACCCGAACACCAGTGATGCGTCCACTCCGGTCCTCTCGTACTAGGAGCAGCCCCCCTCAATTCTCCAGCGCCCACGGCAGATAGGGACCGAACTGTCTCACGACGTTCTAAACCCAGCTCGCGTACCACTTTAAATGGCGAACAGCCATACCCTTGGGACCTACTTCAGCCCCAGGATGTGATGAGCCGACATCGAGGTGCCAAACACCGCCGTCGATATGAACTCTTGGGCGGTATCAGCCTGTTATCCCCGGAGTACCTTTTATCCGTTGAGCGATGGCCCTTCCATTCAGAACCACCGGATCACTAAGACCTGCTTTCGCACCTGCTCGAGCCGTCACTCTCGCAGTCAAGCTAGCTTATGCCTTTGCACTAACCTCACGATGTCCGACCGTGATTAGCTAACCTTCGTGCTCCTCCGTTACGCTTTAGGAGGAGACCGCCCCAGTCAAACTACCCACCAGACACTGTCCGCAACCCGGATCACGGGTCTACGTTAGAACACCAGCCATTAAAGGGTGGTATTTCAAGGTTGGCTCCACGCAGACTGGCGTCCACGCTTCAAAGCCTCCCACCTATCCTACACATCAAGGACCAGTGTTCAGTGTCAAGCTATAGTAAAGGTTCACGGGGTCTTTCCGTCTTGCCGCGGGTACACTGCATCTTCACAGCGAGTTCAATTTCACTGAGTCTCGGGTGGAGACAGCCTGGCCATCATTACGCCATTCGTGCAGGTCGGAACTTACCCGACAAGGAATTTCGCTACCTTAGGACCGTTATAGTTACGGCCGCCGTTTACCGGGGCTTCGATCAAGAGCTTCGCCTTGCGGCTGACCCCATCAATTAACCTTCCGGCACCGGGCAGGCGTCACACCGTATACGTCCACTTTCGTGTTTGCACAGTGCTGTGTTTTTAATAAACAGTTGCAGCCAGCTGGTATCTTCGACTGCCTTCAGCTCCACGAGTAAATCGCTTCACCTAACGACAGCGTGCCTTCTCCCGAAGTTACGGCACCATTTTGCCTAGTTCCTTCACCCGAGTTCTCTCAAGCGCCTTGGTATTCTCTACCTGACCACCTGTGTCGGTTTGGGGTACGATTTGATGTTACCTGATGCTTAGAGGCTTTTCCTGGAAGCAGGGCATTTGTTACTTCAGCACCGTAGTGCCTCGTCATTACACCTCAGCGTTTAATAAGAGTCCGGATTTACCTAAACTCTCCGCCTACATGCTTAAACCGGGACAACCGTCGCCCGGCTAACATAGCCTTCTCCGTCCCCCCTTCGCAGTAACACCGAGTACAGGAATATTAACCTGTTTCCCATCGACTACGCCTTTCGGCCTCGCCTTAGGGGTCGACTCACCCTGCCCCGATTAACGTTGGACAGGAACCCTTGGTCTTCCGGCGAGCGGGCTTTTCACCCGCTTTATCGTTACTTATGTCAGCATTCGCACTTCTGATACCTCCAGCAAACCTCACAGTTCACCTTCGACGGCTTACAGAACGCTCCCCTACCCAACAACACATAGTGTCGCTGCCGCAGCTTCGGTGCATGGTTTAGCCCCGTTACATCTTCCGCGCAGGCCGACTCGACCAGTGAGCTATTACGCTTTCTTTAAATGATGGCTGCTTCTAAGCCAACATCCTGGCTGTCTGTGCCTTCCCACATCGTTTCCCACTTAACCATGACTTTGGGACCTTAGCTGGCGGTCTGGGTTGTTTCCCTCTTCACGACGGACGTTAGCACCCGCCGTGTGTCTCCCGTGATAACATTCTTCGGTATTCGTAGTTTGCATCGGGTTGGTAAGCCGGGATGGCCCCCTAGCCGAAACAGTGCTCTACCCCCGAAGATGAATTCACGAGGCGCTACCTAAATAGCTTTCGGGGAGAACCAGCTATCTCCCGGTTTGATTGGCCTTTCACCCCCAGCCACAAGTCATCCGCTAATTTTTCAACATTAGTCGGTTCGGTCCTCCAGTTAGTGTTACCCAACCTTCAACCTGCCCATGGCTAGATCACCGGGTTTCGGGTCTATACCCTGCAACTTAACGCCCAGTTAAGACTCGGTTTCCCTGCGGCTCCCCTATACGGTTAACCTTGCTACAGAATATAAGTCGCTGACCCATTATACAAAAGGTACGCAGTCACCCCATAAATGAGGCTCCCACTGCTTGTACGTACACGGTTTCAGGTTCTGTTTCACTCCCCTCGCCGGGGTTCTTTTCGCCTTTCCCTCACGGTACTGGTTCACTATCGGTCAGTCAGGAGTATTTAGCCTTGGAGGATGGTCCCCCCATATTCAGACAGGATACCACGTGTCCCGCCCTACTCTTCGAACTCACAGAATGTGCATTTTAGTGTACGGGAGTATCACCCTGTACCCTGCGACTTTCCAGACGCTTCCACTAACACACAAACTGATTCAGGTTCTGGGCTGCTCCCCGTTCGCTCGCCGCTACTGGGGGAATCTCGGTTGATTTCTTTTCCTCGGGGTACTTAGATGTTTCAGTTCCCCCGGTTCGCTTCGTTAAGTTATGTATTGGCTTAACGATAGTGTGACGAATCACACTGGGTTTCCCCATTCGGAAATCGCCGGTTATAACGGTTCATATCACCTTACCGACGCTTATCGCAGATTAGCACGTCCTTCATCGCCTCTGACTGCCAGGGCATCCACCGTGTACGCTTAGTCGCTTAACCTCACAACCCGAAGGTGTCTCGTAAGACACAATCGACGTTGTGAAAATTTGAGAGACTCGAACATATCGTATTCCCATTCCTTATTACGGAGGAATGAGACGACATGTCGTTTCAATTTTCAGCTTGTTCCGGATTTTTAAAGAGCAAATACTTCGCAGTACACCGCTGTACGGTACACTCGGAAGTATTGTGTGAGCGTGAAATGATGGTGGAGCTAAGCGGGATCGAACCGCTGACCTCCTGCGTGCAAGGCAGGCGCTCTCCCAGCTGAGCTATAGCCCCATCGATTTCGTAAAACCTTTGATTTTTTTACCGATAATTCTTCACTGGTCAAGGCGCAGCTTCGAGACGCATACTTTGGTATGCGAGCCGGAGTTGCAACGCAGAACAGGGGAGAATTTGGTAGGCCTGAGTGGACTTGAACCACCGACCTCACCCTTATCAGGGGTGCGCTCTAACCACCTGAGCTACAAGCCTATAAGGTTTTACTGCTCGTTTTCTATCAGACAATCTGTGTGAGCACTACGCGGGTTGTATCTATTAGGTAAGGAGGTGATCCAACCGCAGGTTCCCCTACGGTTACCTTGTTACGACTTCACCCCAGTCATGAATCACAAAGTGGTAAGCGCCCTCCCGAAGGTTAAGCTACCTACTTCTTTTGCAACCCACTCCCATGGTGTGACGGGCGGTGTGTACAAGGCCCGGGAACGTATTCACCGTGGCATTCTGATCCACGATTACTAGCGATTCCGACTTCACGGAGTCGAGTTGCAGACTCCGATCCGGACTACGACGCACTTTATGAGGTCCGCTTGCTCTCGCGAGGTCGCTTCTCTTTGTATGCGCCATTGTAGCACGTGTGTAGCCCTACTCGTAAGGGCCATGATGACTTGACGTCATCCCCACCTTCCTCCAGTTTATCACTGGCAGTCTCCTTTGAGTTCCCGGCCGAACCGCTGGCAACAAAGGATAAGGGTTGCGCTCGTTGCGGGACTTAACCCAACATTTCACAACACGAGCTGACGACAGCCATGCAGCACCTGTCTCACAGTTCCCGAAGGCACTAAGGTATCTCTACCGAATTCTGTGGATGTCAAGAGTAGGTAAGGTTCTTCGCGTTGCATCGAATTAAACCACATGCTCCACCGCTTGTGCGGGCCCCCGTCAATTCATTTGAGTTTTAACCTTGCGGCCGTACTCCCCAGGCGGTCGACTTAACGCGTTAGCTCCGGAAGCCACTCCTCAAGGGAACAACCTCCAAGTCGACATCGTTTACGGCGTGGACTACCAGGGTATCTAATCCTGTTTGCTCCCCACGCTTTCGCACCTGAGCGTCAGTCTTTGTCCAGGGGGCCGCCTTCGCCACCGGTATTCCTCCAGATCTCTACGCATTTCACCGCTACACCTGGAATTCTACCCCCCTCTACAAGACTCAAGCTTGCCAGTTTCAAATGCAGTTCCCAGGTTGAGCCCGGGGATTTCACATCTGACTTAACAAACCGCCTGCGTGCGCTTTACGCCCAGTAATTCCGATTAACGCTTGCACCCTCCGTATTACCGCGGCTGCTGGCACGGAGTTAGCCGGTGCTTCTTCTGCGAGTAACGTCAATCACTGCGGTTATTAACCACAATGCCTTCCTCCTCGCTGAAAGTACTTTACAACCCGAAGGCCTTCTTCATACACGCGGCATGGCTGCATCAGGCTTGCGCCCATTGTGCAATATTCCCCACTGCTGCCTCCCGTAGGAGTCTGGACCGTGTCTCAGTTCCAGTGTGGCTGGTCATCCTCTCAGACCAGCTAGGGATCGTCGCCTAGGTGAGCCATTACCCCACCTACTAGCTAATCCCATCTGGGCACATCTGATGGCAAGAGGCCCGAAGGTCCCCCTCTTTGGTCTTGCGACGTTATGCGGTATTAGCTACCGTTTCCAGTAGTTATCCCCCTCCATCAGGCAGTTTCCCAGACATTACTCACCCGTCCGCCGCTCGCCGGCAAAGTAGCAAGCTACTTTCCGCTGCCGCTCGACTTGCATGTGTTAGGCCTGCCGCCAGCGTTCAATCTGAGCCATGATCAAACTCTTCAATTAAAAGCTTGATTTGCTTCAACTCGTGAAGCGAGTGCTCAAAAATTAACTTTCGTAATAATTCAACTAAATGAATTACTGCTTGGTCACTCTTCAAGACTTGATATTTTTTTGTACCCGAAGGTACTGAGATATCAATCCTGCGAGTGCCCACACAGATTGTCTGATAAATTGTTAAAGAGCAGTGCCACATTCTTCAGTGGCGCGGGCTGTGCATATTACGCTTTCCCGCTACGTAGTCAAGCATTTATTTCTCGCTTCACTCCGACTGACGGGCCGGTTTGTAAGCCGTTGTGCCGTGTCAGTGGAGGCGCAGTATAGGGATTTTTCGGAGGCTGACAAGGGTTTATTGCAAAATAATTACTGACCGCATTATTTTTCAACAAACCGTCTATTTTGGAAACTATTTGGCGGATAACTGAACGATTTCATGGGCAAAGCGCGAGACCTGCTGCCAATCGGTATAAACAACTTCTTTGCTGGTATCCGTTTCGCCGCCGGTCATTTTCATAATTAATCGAATCATCACGCGGTCCAGCCAGCCATAACGCGGGTAGCGAAGCGCCCCGGCGAATACCGCGCTGTGATTTGGCTCCCACGGGGAGTTCAGAAGGAACTTGCGCGTATATGAGTTCGTTTGTGGGGAACGCTTCTCGGGCTTACGCGCCACGAGGTTCACGGAGAAGAATGCGCTCGGGATAGCATTCAACGCCTGCTGATGCTTTTTCACGAACGCATCAACCGACGCATGGAAGTGGCCATAACGAATAGAGGCACCAATTACCACGCGGTCATAGTTGCTCCAGTCAATGTCACCGTTGCGATGCAGGTTGACCACATCGCTTTCCACGCCCAGCTCTTTAAGCTCGGATGCTATATAAGAAGCGATTTCACGAGTTTGACCATCGCGGGTCGAAAACAGAATTAAAGTTTTCACTACAGGCTCCGGTTATTCGCGCCAGAAGGTTGGCGTGAACAGTACTAATAAGGTGAACACTTCCAGACGACCAAACAGCATATTGCCGATCAGGATCCATTTTGCCACCGGGTTCATGCTGGCAAAGTTATCCGCCACCACGCCAAGTCCTGGCCCCAGGTTATTCAACGTTGCCGCCACTGAAGCAAAGGCAGAGAAGTCATCCACGCCCGTGGCGATTATTGCCAGCATACTGACGATAAACACCAGCGCATAAGCGGAGAAGAATCCCCACACCGCTTCGAGAATACGTTCCGGCAGCGCGCGGTTTCCCAGCTTGATGCTGTATACCGCATTCGGGTGTACCAGACGTTTAAGCTCGCGGTTACCCTGCTTGAACAGCAGGAGAATACGAATGACCTTCAGGCCACCGCCGGTTGACCCGGCACAGCCGCCGATAAACGCCGAGCAAAGCAGCAGCACCGGCAGGAAAAGCGGCCATCGGGCGATGCTATCCGTCGTGAAGCCCGCCGTTGTCGCCATTGAAACAACCTGGAAAAATGCCTGATTGAGCGTTTGCATCACCGACCCGTAGGTACTGTGCAACCACAGCACCAGCGTACAAATGATGACGAGCGTAAGCTGAACGCCGATGAACATACGGAATTCCGGGTCACGCCAGTACACCTTGAGGTTGCGCCCGCTCAGCAAAGAGAAGTGCAGACCGTAGTTACAGCCCGATATCAGCAGGAAAACGGCAATAATCGTGTTGATCGTCGGATTGCTGAAATACCCCACGCTGGCATCGTGGGTCGAGAATCCGCCGATAGATATAGTCGAGAAACTGTGCCCTATCGCATCGAATAGCGGCATCCCTGCAAACCAAAGCGCCGCGGCGCAGGCTACGGTTAGCAGGACATAGATAAGCCACAGCGTTTTCGCCGTATCCGCGATTCGCGGGCGCATCTTATTGTCTTTCAGCGGCCCCGGCATCTCGGCACGATAGAGCTGCATCCCGCCGACGCCCAAGATTGGCAAGATAGCCACGGCCAGGACGATTATCCCCATGCCGCCGAACCACTGCAGCATCTGCCGGTAAAACAGGATGGCATGCGGGAGCGTGTCCAGCCCCACAAGCGTAGTGGCACCGGTCGTGGTTAACCCCGAGAAGGATTCAAAGAAAGCATCGGTAACCGTCAGGTTTGGCCGTTCGGAGAAGATAAAGGGCAATGCCCCCACGCTTCCCAGTACGGTCCAGAACAGCACCACGATCAGGAAGCCTTCGCGCGGCTTAAGCTCGCTTTTTTCACGACGGTTTGGCCACCACAGGAATGAGCCAATCACCAGCGCGACAAAAAAAGTCTGTGTAAAGGCGCGGCCAGCACCATCGCGGTAAATTAAGGCAACCAGCCCGGGAATTATCATGGTCCCGGAGAACAGGATAACCAGCAGACCAACGATTCGGGTTATGGCACGAAAATGCATTTCAGCCGCTTCCTTAAATATCAAAAAATTACGAGGAGGGAATTATTCTTCAATCGGCAATAAATGCAATGAACCGCGACTCATATCCGCCAAACGCAGGGAAAGTTCACCCAGCCTGGTCTGCGGCAGCGCCACTCTTAAAAGCACCGCAGCCTGAAAGTCGCTTTGCACGATTAACCCATCATATTGTTTGAGTAGCGCCTCGATGCCCGAAAGCTGCGCGTAATCACACAGCAAAGTATATTCGGTTAACGGCACTTTGAGCACCGTAGGCAGCTGATTTAACGCAAGCTGGACGCCGCCGCCGTAGGCTTTCACCAGGCCGCCCGTCCCAAGTTTGACCCCGCCATAGTAGCGCACCACTACGGCGGTTATTTCACCAATGCCCCGCCCCATTAGCTGCGCGAGCATAGGTTTGCCAGCCGTCCCGGCAGGTTCGCCGTCATCAGAAAACCCGAGCTGTTGCGAATCGTCCGGCGCACCGGCCACCCACGCCCAGCAATGATGCCGGGCATCGGGGTGATCGGCCCGAACCTGTTCCACAAAAGCTTTCGCCGCGGTTATCCCATCAGTATGGGCTACCAGCGTGATAAAGCGGCTTTTCTTGATTTCCTCGCTGACGCATACGGATTCAGCAGGGATCGGCCAGCTTTCCATCACGCCAGTTTCAGATCGCGCGTCATGTTTTCGATGCTGCTTTCGTGGATAACCACGTTGTCTTCGATGCGGATCCCGCCGAACGGCTTCATCGCTTCGATGCGCTGCCAGTCGAAGTGCTTGCTGTACTGGCCTTCACGCCATGGCGCAAGCAGGGATTCGATGAAGTAGATACCCGGTTCGATGGTGAGAACCATACGCGGTTCAAGAACCCGCGTGCAGCGCAGATAGGGGAACTGCGACGGCGCGGCGAGGTGCGTACCGGTATCATCCTGCATAAAACCTGCAACATCATGTACCTGCAGGCCAAGCGGGTGCCCAATGCCGTGCGGCATAAACGGCCCGGTAATCCCGGCTTCAAGCATCGCTTCTTCGCTGATGTCATTGACCAGCTGATGGCGACGCAGCAGCTTTGCAATGCGCTGATGGAACTGGACGTGATATTCGGTGTAGCTCACGCCAGCTTTCATGGTGTCGATAAGCGCCAGCTGCTCGGCGTTAACGTCTTTAATCAGCTGCGCATAATCGTTGTCGCTGCTCGCCGACCAGGTACGAGTCAGGTCAGCCGCGTAGCCGTTGTACTCGGCACCGGCATCCAGCAGGAAGCTGCGCATTTCGGAAGGTGCCTGATGATCCAGCTTCGTGTAGTGCAGTACGGCGGCATGCTCGTTCAAAGCAACAATATTGCTATATGGCACATCGGTATCGCGATGCCCGGTCGCCGTCAGGTAAGCCTGATTGATATCGAACTCGCTCATCCCCGACAGGAAAGCCTCGTGAGCGGCACGGTGACCGGCAACGGCGGTTTTCTGGGCCTGACGCATACACGCAAGCTCGTAATCGGTTTTGTAGGCGCGATAGTAGTGCAGGTAATCAATGACGCCTTTCGGGTTGATGTTTGCACCCTGAATCTCAAGCTGCAAAGCACGCTCCGGAACCGGGCCGATATAACCGATGTTACCGCGCGCGGCGGGCAGCTGGCTGCCGATTCCGTCAGCTTTTGGCAGCGCGATAACGTCGATCTCTTCGGTCCAGAAGGACTCAGGCAGCGGCTCTACGTTATGCCAGTAATCGACCGGCAGATAGAACCACAGCTTGGGTTTAGTGACGCCATCCACCAGCAGCCAGCAGTTTGGAACCTGCGTTACCGGCACCCAGGCTTTGAATTGGGGATTAACTTTGAACGGATAAGGATGGTCATCCAGGAAAACGTTGACCAGTTCCCCGGAGTGAATCAGCAGTGCATCAAGATTAAAACGCTCCAGTACTTTGCGGGTGCGCTCCTGCAAGGTTGCCACATGATCTTTATAAAGCGAGGCCAGTGAATCCATAGTTTACCCTTCTGTTTAGAGGTCTGAACGCCACGCATCTTAGCACACGGCGAAGTTGCCCGACTTATTTCCAGGCGCTGTGATCATCTTTGCAAATATTTAATGAGTCATTTGCATTTCATTAACATCAATTCCACACTCCCTTCCATCTGGTACGACCAGATCCCATTGCTGGATTCAGGAGACTGACATGCTCTACCAAGGCGAAACCCTACATCTCAACTGGCTGGAAGACGGCATCGCCGAACTGGTGTTCGATGCGCCCGGTTCGGTCAACAAGCTCGACACCGCAACCGTCGCCAGCCTCGGCCACGCGCTGGATGTCCTGGAAAAGCAGCCCGATCTCAAAGGTCTGCTGCTCAGCTCAAACAAAGCGGCGTTTATCGTCGGGGCTGATATTACCGAATTTCTTTCGCTGTTCCTCGTGCCTGCGGAGCAGTTAACGAGCTGGCTACAGTTCGCCAACGGCGTCTTTAACCGCCTGGAAGATCTGCCGGTGCCAACCATCGCGGCGGTGAACGGCTACGCGCTGGGCGGCGGCTGCGAATGCGTGCTGGCGACCGACTATCGCCTGGCAACGCCGGATGCGCGCATTGGCCTACCGGAAACCAAGTTAGGCATTATGCCGGGCTTCGGCGGTTCCGTTCGCCTGCCACGTCTGCTCGGCGCGGACAGCGCGCTGGAAATCATCACCGCGGGCAAAGACGTTGGCGCGGCAGAAGCCCAAAAAATCGGCCTCGTCGATGGCGTGGTAAAAGCTGAGAAGCTGCGTGAAGGCGCGCTTGCGGTGCTGCGCCAGGCTATTAGCGGCGAACTGGACTGGAAAGCAAAACGCGCGCCTAAGCTTGAGCCGCTGAAGCTGAGCAAAATCGAAGCGACCATGAGCTTTACCATCGCCAAAAGCATGGTGATGCAGATTGCGGGCAAACACTACCCTGCCCCAATGACCGCGGTAAAAACCATTGAAGCCGCAGCCCGACTTGGCCGCGATGAAGCCCTGCAGCTCGAAACGCAAAGCTTTGTACCGCTTGCGCGCTCCAATGAAGCCCGCGCGCTGGTCGGGATTTTCCTCAACGACCAGTACGTAAAAAGCCAGGCGAAAAAGCTAACCAAAAATACCGAAACCCCGAAACAGGCTGCGGTACTCGGCGCCGGGATCATGGGTGGCGGCATTGCCTACCAGTCGGCCTGGAAAGGCGTACCGGTATTAATGAAGGATATTAACGAGAAGTCGCTGGCGCTGGGCATCACTGAGGCCAGCAAGCTGCTCAACAAACAGCTCGAACGCGGCAAAATCGACGGCATGAAGCTGGCGGGCGTGATCGCCACCATTCATCCAACGCTTGATTACGCGGGCTTCGAACGCGTCGACGTGGTGGTTGAAGCCGTCGTCGAAAACCCAAAAGTGAAGAAAGCCGTGCTGGCGGAAGTGGAAGATAAGGTCCGTGAAGATGCGGTACTGGCCTCCAACACGTCGACCATTCCTATCAGCGAACTGGCCAAAAGCCTCAAGCGCCCGGAAAACTTCTGCGGCATGCACTTCTTCAACCCGGTACACCGTATGCCGCTGGTAGAAGTCATTCGCGGTGAAAAAACCTCCGAGCAGACCGTCGCCAAAGTTGTCGCCTGGGCCAGCAAAATGGGTAAAACCCCCATTGTAGTAAATGACTGTCCAGGGTTCTTCGTCAACCGCGTGCTGTTCCCGTACTTTGCCGGCTTTAGCCAGCTGATGCGCGACGGCGCGGACTTCCGCCAGATCGACAAAGTGATGGAAAAGCAGTTCGGCTGGCCGATGGGCCCGGCTTATCTGCTCGACGTCGTGGGCATTGATACCGCGCACCACGCGCAGGCGGTCATGGCCGCCGGTTTCCCGCAGCGCATGCAGAAGGATTATCGCGACGCCGTTGACGCGATGTTCGACGCGGGCCGCTACGGCCAAAAAACCCAGCAGGGCTTCTACCGTTATAAAGAAGACAGCAAGGGCAAACCGCGTAAAGAGCAGGACGAAACCGTCGATGGCCTGCTTGCAGACGTCAGCAAGCCGCGCCACGCCTTCAGCGACGAAGAGATTATCGCCCGTATGATGATCCCGATGGTCAACGAAGTGGTGCGCTGCCTCGAAGAAGGCATTATCGCAAGTCCGGCGGAAGCCGACATGGCGCTGGTTTACGGCCTTGGGTTCCCTCCGTTCCACGGCGGAGCGTTCCGCTGGCTGGACACTATCGGCAGCGCGAAATATCTCGATATGGCTCAGCAATATGAACAGCTCGGCCCGCTCTACCAGGTACCCGCCGGTCTGCGCGACAGGGCTTCCCGTAACGAGCCGTACTATCCCCCGGTCGAGCCTGCGCGCCCGGCCAGTGAACTGAAAAGCGCCTGAGGAGTGAATATGGAAAAGGTTGTAATTGTCGATGCCATCCGCACCCCGATGGGCCGTTCCAAAGGCGGCGCGTACCGTAACGTGCGTGCGGAAGATCTCTCTGCGCACCTGATGCGCAGCATTCTCTCGCGGAACCCGGCGCTGGAAGCCGCGGCGCTGGACGATATCTACTGGGGCTGCGTGCAGCAAACGCTGGAGCAGGGCTTTAACATCGGGCGAAACGCCGCGCTGCTGGCAGAAATTCCGCATTCCGTTCCTGCCGTGACCGTAAACCGCCTGTGCGGTTCTTCCATGCAGGCGCTTCATGATGCCGCCCGCATGATCCAAACCGGCGACGCTCACGCCTGCCTGATCGGCGGCGTGGAGCATATGGGCCACGTGCCCATGAGCCACGGCGTTGATTTCCATCCCGGCCTGAGCCGCAACGTGGCGAAAGCTGCCGGTATGATGGGCCTGACCGCCGAAATGCTGGCGCGCATGCACGGCATCAGCCGCGAAATGCAGGACCAGTTTGCCGCCCGTTCGCATCAGCGCGCGTGGGCCGCTACCGAAGCCGGTCATTTTAAAAATGAAATCGTCGCCACCAGCGGTCACGACGCTGACGGCGTGCTCAAACGCTTTAACTACGATGAGGTTATTCGCCCGGAAACCACGGTCGAAGGCCTGGCCACGCTGAAACCTGCGTTTGACCCAGTGCATGGGACCGTCACCGCAGGCAGTTCATCCGCGCTGTCGGACGGCGCCGCCGCCATGCTGCTGATGAGCGAATCACGCGCCAAAGACCTGGGCCTGAAGATCCGCGCCCGCATCCGTTCAATGGCGGTAGTCGGCTGCGATCCGTCAATCATGGGCTACGGCCCGGTTCCGGCTTCGAAAATGGCGTTGAAGAAAGCGGGCCTCACCGCCGCCGATATCGACCTGTTTGAGATGAACGAAGCCTTCGCCGCGCAGATCCTACCGTGCATTAAGGATCTGGGGTTGATGGAGCAGATCGACGAGAAAATTAACCTGAACGGCGGTGCCATCGCGCTCGGCCACCCGCTTGGCTGTTCCGGCGCGCGTATCAGCACCACCTTGCTGAACCTGATGGAACGCCGCGACGCGCAGTTTGGCCTCGCCACCATGTGTATCGGCCTGGGCCAGGGCATCGCCACCGTTATCGAACGTGTTTAATTAAGGAATTAACCCCTAAATAATTCGCGCTGCATCACGGCGGCAACTGAGTGAATCCCCGGGAGCATAGATAACTATGCGACCGGGGTGAACGAAGGCAGCCAACAAAGAGGCAGCGTGAATGATGACGGGGAAGAGTTTAGTTGTCGTTCTTCCCGCCTGTCAGGGGCGGGTTTTTTCTTTTTAATCGCCCATAAACGCAAAAACCACCGACGATGCGGTGGCTTAAGTTTTCGGGACGCTTTACGCGGTTAGATAAACGCGAAGGCATCTCCGAACATGCGGTCAACGTTGGCCCCGCGTTCGTTACAGAACAGGTCACGCGCAATCTTCGCCATCTCAAAACGCCCGGCAATATAGATATCGTGCCCGGCAAGCGTGCCGTAATCCTGCATCACCGCCGTTAGCACGGTGCCATTGCGCCCGCGCCAACCCTCTTCCGGCTGCTCGACCACCGCTTCAACGCGCAGATTCTCATGCTTCACCGAAAGCGCTTCCAGCTCGGCCAAATCGTACAGATGCTTCTCTTCGCGGCCGCCCCAGTAGATGGCGATTTCACGCTGCGGGTTGCGCGCCAGCGCGGTCAGCAGGATAGAGCGCACATAGGAGAAGCCCGTACCGCCAGCAATCAGAATCAGCGGACGATCTTCATCGTCGCGCAGCCAGGCATCGCCATGCGGGATATCAACAACGATTTCCTGCTCTTTCAGAATACGGTCCATTACGGCCATCGCGTACAGATTGAGTTCCGAAGCACCGATGTGCAGCTCGATAAACTCACGCTCGCTCGGCGTGGATGCCATGGAGAACGGGCGTTTATCACGCTCATCCATCACCACCATCAAATACTGTCCGGCCTGAAAGGAGAAATCCGCTTCCGGCAGCAATCGAACGCGATATACCGTATCCGTTATCGCTTCTACCGAGGTCACTTTACAGCTTAAGGTTGTCATGCGTCCCCTCTGTCGGGTCAATAATGCTAAACGGTAAAAATCGCCCCTCAGGCGCTCTTACCGTTATCGAAAATAGCCAGTTCATCCCAAATTGCATCAATACGCGCGCAGACTTCCGCATCTTTTTTGATAGGACGCCCCCACTCGCGCTGGGTTTCTCCTGGCCATTTATTGGTGGCATCCAGTCCCATTTTTGAACCAAGGCCGGAAACCGGCGAGGCAAAATCCAGGTAATCGATCGGCGTGTTCTCGACCAGTACGGTATCACGCGCCGGATCCATACGCGTAGTGATGGCCCAAATAACATCGTTCCAGTCACGCGCGTTGACATCGTCATCGCACACGATGACAAACTTGGTGTACATAAACTGCCGCAGGAAAGACCAGACGCCCATCATCACGCGCTTGGCGTGCCCGGCGTACTGCTTCTTAATGGTCACGACCGCAAGACGATACGAACAGCCTTCCGGCGGCAGATAGAAATCAACAATTTCCGGGAACTGCTTTTGCAATATCGGCACGAAGACTTCGTTTAACGCCACGCCCAGCACCGCCGGTTCATCCGGTGGACGGCCAGTATAGGTCGAATGATAAATCGGGTCGTCGCGCTGGGTAATATGCGTCACCGTAAACACAGGGAAATTATCTACTTCATTGTAGTATCCCGTGTGGTCGCCATAAGGCCCTTCCGGTGCCATTTCACCCGGCTCAATATAGCCTTCAAGCACGATTTCCGCGCTCGCCGGTACTTCTAAATCGTTCGAAATACACTTCACGACTTCGGTTTTAGTGCCGCGCAGCAGTCCCGCAAAAGCATACTCCGACAGGGTATCCGGAACGGGCGTCACCGCACCAAGGATGGTTGCCGGGTCAGCGCCCAGGGCGACAGAAACCGGGAAGCGTTCGCCGGGATGCGCCGCACACCACTCCTGGAAATCCAGCGCGCCACCGCGATGCGACAGCCAGCGCATAATCAGCTTGTTCTTGCCGATCAGCTGCTGGCGATAAATACCGAGGTTTTGCCGTTCTTTGTGCGGACCACGGGTGACCGTCAGCCCCCAGGTGATAAGCGGTGCGGCGTCTTCCGGCCAGCACTGCATAATGGGAATTCGGTTTAAATCGACCTGACCCCCTTCGAGGATCTTTTCCTGACAGGGCGCGCCGCGCAGCCGTTTGGTCGGCATATTCAGCACTTGTTTAAACTGCGGGAGTTTGTCGAACAGGTCGCGGAAGCCTTTCGGCGGTTCCGGCTCTTTCAGGAAGGCTAACAGCTTACCCACTTCACGCAGGGCGGAAACATCTTCCTGCCCCATTCCCATCGCGACCCGCTTCGGCGTGCCAAACAAATTGCACAGCACCGGCATGCTGTAACCTTTCGGGTTTTCGAACAGCAGCGCAGGGCCATTTGCCCGCAGAGTACGATCGGCAATTTCGGTCATTTCCAGATGCGGATCGACAGGCATTGCGATACGTTTTAGCTCACCGCGCTGCTCCAGCAGTGTAATAAAGTCGCGTAGGTCGTGGTATTTCATGCAGTTAATCCGTGCCCGTAGAATGGCGGCCATTATACGGACTTCAACCAGCGCATGCTGTATTTTTGTTAAAAACTGGTAACTGTCTGACCTTTAACCCACCGGCCGTTGGTTATACTTGTGCTGGCTATCTCTGAGTTCGACCTTTTGTTATTCTTGCGCGCTCAATGAGGTGAGATGAGAAATTATGGAATCCTGGTATCTTCTGTACTGCAAACGAGGACAGCTGCTGCGGGCGCAAGAGCATCTTGAACGCCAAGCGGTCAACTGTCTTACCCCGATGATCACGCTGGAAAAGATGGTGCGTGGAAAGCGAACTGCAGTCAGTGAGCCGTTGTTCCCCAACTATATGTTCGTGAAGTTCGATCCGGAAAACATTCACACCACTACGGTCAATTCTACACGCGGCGTGAGCCACTTCGTCCGTTTTGGCGCCCAGCCCGCCAACGTGCCGGAGGAAGTCATCGACCAGCTGATCAACTATCATCCTGACGATGTCACCGATCCCGATACCCCCTATCCTGGCGATAGCGTAGTCATTACCGAAGGGGCGTTTGAAGGGCTTGAGGCGATTTTCAGCGAGCCGGACGGCGAGGCGCGTTCGATGCTGCTCCTCAATCTGCTCAACAAGCAGGTGAGGCAGAGCGTGAAGAATACGGATTTCAGAAAGCTGTAAGGCAAAACTTTAGGGCGGGTGGCCCACCCTACAAAGCACAGCAGAGTGGACCACCTGACTAACGACTAACGCTGCATCTGCTCATCGTGAAGCCACTGCGCAACACGCTTAGAGAAGTACGTCAGCACGCCATCCGCACCGGCACGCTTGAAGCACAGCAGGGATTCCATAATCGCAGGTTTCTCTGCCAGCCAGCCGTTTTGAATCGCCGCCATGTGCATCGCGTACTCGCCGGACACCTGGTAGGCAAAGGTCGGCACGCCGAAGGTATCCTTCACGCGGCGAACCACGTCCAGATACGGCATCCCCGGTTTTACCATCACCATGTCAGCGCCTTCCTGCAGATCCTGCGCCACTTCCTGAAGCGCTTCATCGCCGTTCGCCGGGTCCATCTGATAGGTCTTTTTGTTGCCGCCTTTCAGGTTGCCGGAAGAGCCAATTGCGTCACGGAACGGGCCGTAATAGCAGGAAGCGTACTTCGCCGCGTAAGACATAATCTGCGTATTCACCAGACCCTCTGCTTCCAGCTGGTCACGAATAGCGCCGATGCGCCCGTCCATCATGTCGCTAGGCGCGATAATTTCAGCCCCGGCTTCCGCGTGGGAAAGGGCCTGGCGTACCAGAATTTCGCGGGTAATATCGTTGATAACGTAACCGTCTTCGTCGATAACTCCGTCCTGCCCGTGGGTGGTATACGGGTCTAACGCAACGTCGGTCAGCAAACCTAAATCTGGCACGGCATCTTTGAGCGCACGCACGGCGCGCTGCACCAGACCGTTCGGATTATAGGCTTCTTCGGCGTGGAGAGATTTCCCTGCGCTCTCAATCACCGGGAACAGGGAAAGGACAGGAACACCCAGTTTCGCAACGGCTTCAGCCTCTTTGAGCAGCAGGTCGATAGTCATGCGGTAAACGCCCGGCATCGACGCCACTTCTTCCTGACGATTCTGACCTTCCATCACAAACACCGGGTAGATCAGATCGTTAACCGTTAGCTGGTTTTCTGCTACCAGGCGGCGACTAAAATCGTGGCGGCGGACACGGCGCATACGGCGGCCGGGAAACGTACCGGGAAATGCATAGCTCATTTACTTTCTCCTGATTTAAGCCAGCCGGAATAAACGGCGGGCATTGTCATCTGTTATCTGCGCAAGCCAGGCGGGATCTTCTCCGCGCCAGTGGGCTACCTGATTGAGGATGTGGGGCAGATAGCAGGGTTCGTTCCGGCGGGAAGCAGGTTTTGGTTTAAGATCCCGCGGTAACAAATAGGGGGCGTCGGTTTCCAGCAGCAATTGCTGAGCGGGAATCATCGGCAGCAGTTCTCGCAGTTCAAGGCCGCGACGCTCGTCGCAAACCCAGCCGGTAATACCGATAAACAGACCGCGCGCTAAGCATTCACGCGCTTCGGCCTGCGTTCCGGTAAAGCAGTGCAGCACCACGCCCGGTAGCTTATCAAGCCAGGGATCCAGCAAAGCGATAAAGCGTTCGTGCGCTTCACGACAGTGAAGGAATACCGGCATCATCAAATCGGCCGCCAGGGCGAGCTGCGCGGTAAAAGCACGCTCCTGCTCGGCGGGCGTCGAAAAGTTACGGTTGAAGTCCAGCCCGCATTCGCCGATGGCGACAACCTGCGGAGCGCCGGCAAGTTGGGTGATGGCATCCGCTATGGCGTCGTCCCACTGGCTGGCATCGTGTGGATGCACGCCTGCGGTAGACCAGCAGCCTTGATAAGCCTGCGCCATCACGAGAGCCTGCTGGCTTTCATGGAAGTTGGTTCCGGTAATCAGCATACCGCTGACGCCAGCCTGCTGCGCGCGCAGCACAACGTCCGCGTGGTCTTTAGCAAACTGCGAACTGGTTAGATTGACACCGATATCAAACATATAGCGTTCCAAACGACGACCGCCCTTACGGGCGGCCAGTTATCAGGACTCTTTTTCAGAGTGCTCATCTTCTTCTTCAACGTCTTCCCTATCCCGACGGCCTTTGCCGACATAGTAGCGGGAGAAGAACACGCCGACTTCAAACAGGCAGTACATCGGTATTGCCAGCAGCGTTTGGGAGAAGATATCCGGCGGCGTTAACAACATACCCACCACGAAAGCACCGACGAAAATATAGGGGCGCTTTTGTTTTAACGCTTCAGGGGTAGTTACGCCCATCCAGCACAGCAGGATAATGGCAACCGGCACTTCAAACGCCACCCCGAAAGCCATAAACAGCGTCATGACGAAATCGAGGTACTTGCTGATGTCGGTAGACATTACCACGCCTATCGGCGCGGTTTTTGTCAGAAAACCAAATGCCAGCGGGAAAACGACAAAATAAGCAAAAGCGATACCGATATAGAACAGCAACGAGCTGGAAATCAGCAGCGGCGTGACCAGCTTGCGTTCGTGCTTATACAAAGCTGGCGCGATAAACGCCCAGATTTGATAAAGGATGACCGGCGCGGACAAAAATACCGAAACGTAGATCGTCAGCTTAATCGGCGTGAAAAATGGCGATGCCACGTCGGTGGCAATCATCGTCGACCCTACCGGCATTTGCTTAATCAGCGGGGCGGAGACGATCTGGTAGATGTCATTAGCGAAATAGACCAGCGCCAGAAAAATCACCAGCACAGCGATAATGCTGTTTAACAGTCGCTTGCGCAGCTCAATCAGGTGGGTGATGAGCGGTTGGGTATCTTCAACGGCCATGGTTACTGTTTATCACTCGAAGGTTGAGAAGAGGCAGAGGTGGCAACAGGTTCCGGCGCGGCTTTTACCTGGGGCGGGATAGATTCTTTCACCGGCTCGGCTTTCGTGGTTTCCACCGCTTCAGGGGCCTGGTCAGGCGCGCTCGCCTGATGCGCTGCAGCCGCAGGGGTCACCCCTTCATGGCTATCCTCAGGATCTTTCACCAAAGGATTGTGGATGGTATGCGCCTCATCGCTCGCTTTTTCCGGGTCCTGCGTGTAGGAACGCTTCATGGATTCCGCCGCCTGACGCAGCTCATCCATTGAGGCTTTCAGCTCCGGCGTGAGGTGATCCATGCTCGCTTTTTCAACCTTTTTCAGGCTGTCCTGCAATTCCTGGATTTTCAGTTCCTGAGCCAGCTCGTTTTGCACCGTGGCGGCAAGAGAACGCAGCGCACGGATCCAGCCAACGACCGTTTTGACGGCCACCGGCAGGCGCTGTGGCCCCAAAACAACGAGGCCAATCACGAAGACCAGCAGCAGTTCGCTAAAACCAATATCGAACACGGTTTACACCTGCTCTTTATCGTTGCTCTTTGCTTCGTCTTTTTTCACGTCGCCAGGCTGTTTGTCCGCCAGAGTTTTCGCGTTGAAGTCAGCGTCCTGAACGGATTTGTCTTTTTCTTTCTCATCATCGTCGCTCATGGCTTTTTTGAAGCCTTTGATGGACGCGCCCAGATCGGAACCGATAGAACCCAGCTTTTTAGTACCGAATAGCAGGACGACGATGACGGCAATGATCAACAATTGCCAAATACTGATACCACCCATAATGTTGCCTCAAATCACTCAGATGTATGTGTAACGGCCGATATTATACGGCACGTTGCCTGTTAATGACGATTAAATTTCAGGCAGAACGCCGCCAGCCAATCAGCCAGACGACGATGCCTCCAGCCATCAACCAGGCGGGCATAAGCTCCCACTCCGGTTTGTTTATCAGCAGCAAAGTACCACTTAGTATAAGCGTGGCCCCGATACCGAACAGATAACGCGACTGTCCCTGCCGCACATGATGCTGATGCAGGTCGCGTTGAATTTTATCAAGGCTGTGCTGCAAATGCTTGCCCTGGCGCAAACTGTCGTACACCAGTTCCGGCAGTTCCGGCATTTTTTCGACCCAGAACGGCGCTTTTTCTTTAAATGCTCGAACCAGAGCAGGAATACCAACCTGATCTTTGATCCAGTTTTCCAGGAATGGCTTGGCCGTTTTCCACAAATCTAGCTGCGGATAGAGCTGCCTTCCGACGCCTTCAACATACAAAAGGGTCTTTTGCAGTAAAACCAGCTGCGGCTGCACTTCCATATTGAAACGGCGTGCCGTATTAAAGAGATTCAGCAACACGTGGCCGAAAGAAATCTCCGCCAGCGGCTTCTCAAAAATCGGTTCACAAACGGTACGGATGGCGAACTCAAACTCTTCAACGTTAGTGTCTAACGGCACCCAGCCCGAATCGACGTGCAGCTCGGCGACTTTACGGTAGTCACGGTTGAAGAAGGCAATGAAGTTTTCCGCCAAATAGCGCTTGTCTTCTTTGTTAAGCGAACCCACGATGCCGCAGTCGATGCCGATATACTGCGGATCTTCCGGGTGCTCGTAGCTGACGAAAATATTACCGGGGTGCATATCCGCGTGGAAGAAGCTGTCGCGGAATACCTGAGTAAAGAACACCTGCACGCCACGTTCAGCCAGCAGCTTCATGTTCGTGCCCTGGCTTTCAAGCATCGCAACATCCGAAACCGGGATGCCGTAAATCCGCTCCATAACCATCATGTCCTGGCTACAGTAATCGGAGAACACTTCCGGCACGTAGAGCATCGGGCTGTTTTCGAAGTTGCGGCGTAGCTGAATGGCGTTCGCCGATTCGCGCAGCAGGTTCAGCTCGTCTATCAGGGTCTTTTCGTAGTCGCGCACCACCTCCATCGGACGCAGGCGCCGCCCATCCGGTAGCAGCCTCGGCACCCAGCGCGCCAGCCGGTAAATCAGCTTCATGTCGGCTTTGATGACCGGCAAAATATCCGGGCGAATAATTTTGATCACCACCTCGCGGCCATTCTCTTTCAGGCGAGCGGTGTGAACCTGCGCGATAGAAGCGGAAGCCAGAGGCGTGATGTCAAAATCATCAAACCAGGTTTCGACGGGAATACCGCCCATCGCCTGTTCAATTTGTTTCTTTGCCAGCTCGCCATCAAAAGGCGCAACGCGGTCCTGCAGCATTGCCAGCTGATCGGCAATCAGCGGCGGGAACAAATCGCGGCGCGTGGACATCATCTGCCCAAATTTGATCCACACCGGCCCGAGTTCCTGCAGGGCAAGGCGCAGACGTTCGCCTAATTCCTTGTCTTTGTGCCGGTTTGGCATCCAGAACAGCGTGCGCCGCCAGATGCGTAGCGGCAGCGTGATGCGAATGCGGGGAATGAGCTCATCAAGGCCATAGCTGAGGAAGGTACGAATGATGAAGTAGAGACGACGAATTTCTCCTGGCGTCATTTGCCCTCCAGCTTGTCCAGCCGCGCGCCCAGGGCGTCGACTGCGCGTTCAACGGCGGTCGTTTCTTCGGCAAACCAGGCCACTTCAAGCGGGCCTGGCGCCATGCGCCACTCTTCGGTAATGGCTTCGGCAAGATACTGCTGATTGCGGCTAAAACCTTTTTTCAGCAACTTGCCGCCGCCACGCACAATTTTACTGATGCCTTCCGCTGCAATATCGCCGATGTACGGCGCGAGCAGCTCAGCCGGGTCAAACTCCGCCAGGTCCATCAGCGCAACCCAGTTTTGCACAACCTGCAGGTCGCCCTGCACTTCCAGCTCGCCGCTGCGAATAAGCGCGGTCAGCTGTTGGCGGTCACGCAGTTTTGGCAGGACGGCTAAACGGGTGATTACCCGGCAATCCGCCTCGCCTTCCCACTCGCCCAGCACGTCAAGCTGCTGCTCACTGAAGACCAGCACCAGAGGTACCGCGAACTCTTTGAGCTCAACGCGCAGCACTTTGCCCATCAGACGCTGGCGGGCAGATTTCAGCCCACGGTCGCGCCACAGAAAGGTATTCAGCACGCTTTCCAGACCGGCGGTCACAAGCGGTGTAAATGGCATCAGCAGCTCCCGGTCAGAATTTGTAGCCACGGTGCAGGGCAACAATCCCGGCGGTCAGGTTGTAATAGGTGGTGTTTTCGAAGCCAGCGTCTTCCATCATCGCCTTCAGAGTGTCCTGATCGGGATGCATGCGGATGGACTCCGCCAGGTAGCGGTAGCTTTCCGCGTCCTGGGCAACCAGCTCGCCGATGCGCGGCAAGATATGGAACGAGTAGGCATCGTAGGCTTTGCTTAGCGGCTCGATAATCGGCTTGGAAAACTCAAGCACCAGCAGGCGGCCACCCGGCTTCAGCACGCGGTACATCGAACGCAGCGCTTTTTCTTTGTCGGTGACGTTGCGCAGGCCAAAGGAAATGGTAATGCAGTCAAAATGGTTATCCGGGAACGGCAGCGCTTCGGCGTTCGCCTGAACGTAGCTCACGTTACCCACCACGCCGATGTTGCGCAGCTTTTCACGGCCCATTTTCAGCATAGAGTCGTTGATATCCGCCAACACAACTTCACCCGTTTCACCGACCAGTCGGGAGAATTTTGCCGTCAGATCGCCGGTACCCCCGGCCAGATCAAGCACTCGCTGCCCGCGACGCACGCCGCTGCAGTCGATAGTAAAACGTTTCCAGATACGGTGAATGCCAAACGACATCAGGTCATTCATGACGTCGTATTTTGCGGCCACAGAGTGGAACACATGAGCCACCATATCGGCTTTCTGCTCCTTCGCTACGGTGCGGAAGCCAAAGTGTGTTGTTTCCTGGGATTCATCAGCCATCTCATTGCCTGCTTATCAAAAAAATGTACGTGAAGTGTAACAGAATGGGCGCTAAAGCCCTATGCTTCAAGCCGTCTGTGTGTGCTTAAGCCTGACGCTCACCGGCAATTTTACGCTCGTCTAAGCTGCTGTCCTGATGGGTTTCTTCATCGAGCTCATGCCCAATACGCGCCGCGTTATCTTCGTCTTCCTGCCGCGCCTGCTCGACCAAATCCGGATTAATCTCGCGCTTTACTTCAACGCCCAGCCCGCGGAAGGCATCGGCCTGCACGAGGATATTTCCCCGCCCGGAGGCCAGTTTCTTCATCGCCTGCCGATAGTTATCCTGCGCCTTATCAAGGCTTTGCCCGATGGCGGACATGTCGTCAACGAACAGCCGCATTTTGTCATACAGGCGGCCCGCCCGTTCGGCAATTTGTTGCGCATTGCGGCTCTGGTGCTCATAACGCCACAAATTGGCAATGGTTCTCAACGCCACCAGCAGGGTGGTTGGGCTGACGAGCATGATATTGTTCTTCAGCGCTTCGCTGATGAGCTCCGGCTGGCGATCGATGGCCAATAAGAATGCGGGTTCGATGGGGATGAACATCAGAACATAGTCCAGCGAACGCAGGCCGGGAAGCTGCTGGTAGTCTTTACGGCTCAGCATGCGGATGTGGTTGCGAATGGCCGCAATGTGCTCGTTGATAGCGCTATCGCGGGTTAGTTCATCGTCCCCATTGTAATAGCGCTCGTAGGCCACCAGCGTCATTTTGGCATCGATAACCACGTCTTTGCCCTGAGGCAGGCGAACGATAACGTCAGGCTGCATGCGGCTGTTGTTTTCAAGCTGAATATTCACCTGGGTCTGGTATTCGTGCCCTTCGCGCAGGCCGGAGGCTTCCAGCACGCGGGTCAGCACGACTTCGCCCCAGTTCCCTTGGGTTTTATTGTCGCCTTTCAGCGCTTTGGTGAGGTTGAGGGCTTCCTGCGCCATCTGCGCGTTAAGCTGCTGGAGATTACGGATTTCATGCGTGAGGGTGTGACGTTCGCGCGCTTCCTGCCCGAAGCTGTCCTGCACCTGGCGGCGAAAGCCGTCGAGCTGTTCGCGAAGCGGCGTCAGCAGGCCGTTCAGACTCTGGCGGTTTTGCTCTTCGACCCTGCGCCCGCTCTGCTCAAAAATGCGGTTGGCGAGATTTTCAAACTGCTCGCTTAAGCGCTGCTCGCTGTTGATCATCTGACGGTGCTTGTCTTCGGCGTGCAGGCGGGTTTGCTCAAGCAGCGTGGTTAATTCGCGCAGATCGGCTTCCTGGGCGCTGTTGATTTCAAGCTGGTTGCGCAGCTCGCGGTTAAGCTGTTCGCATTCTTCTTTCCAGTGTTGCTGCTGGATCAGCTCCTGGCGAGCCGCTTTGAGCTCACCGTAGATTTCTCTTTGCTCTTCGTACAGGGCCGATTGCCGCTGTGCCGCCCGTAAGCTTGCCAGCAGCCAGCCTGTCAAAACGCCTACCAGAGCAACGCCCAGCCCGAACAATATTGAGATATCCACTTCGCCTCCTGCATCCACGCCAATCACCAGCAAGGTAAAATTCTGCTGTATAAATGTCCAGATGAAAAGGAATTTCCTGCGAGGTGTTACGCAAAGCGTAAATTAAAGCCGGCTTTCACCGGCTTTGGAGGGACTAGATCAGGCGACGAGCGGCCTCAACGACGATCTTCACGGCATGGCTTTCGGTCTGCTTCATGGTTTCGGCGTTAGGGATTTCCTGCTGGGTGCGGTTAACGATAACACCGGCAACCATCCCGGCGCGCAGGCCCTGGCTTGCACACATGGTCAGCAGGGTCGCGGACTCCATTTCATAGTTCATCACGCCCATCTGCTGCCACTCTTCCATGGAGCCTTTGAAGCGGCTAACCACGCGGCCTGAGAAGGTGTCGTAACGCTCCTGGCCCGGGTAGAAGGTGTCGGAGGAAGCGGTTACGCCAACGTGGGTGTTGGCGCCGATGGATTTCGCCGCTTCTACCAGCGCGGTAGTACACGCGAAGTCGGCAACCGCCGGGAATTCCATTGGCGCGAAGTGCAGGCTGGCACCGTCAAGACGCACGGACGCGGTAGTCACCAGGACATCACCAACGTTAATGTGCGGCTGAATCGCACCGGTAGTGCCGATACGCAGGAAAGTGCGAATGCCCAGTTGAGCCAGCTCTTCAACGGCGATTGAAGTAGACGGGCCGCCGATACCGGTAGAACAAACGATCACTGCTTTACCGTCTAACTCAGCACGCCAGGTGGTGAATTCGCGGTGGGCAGCCAGTTTGACCGGCTTGTCCATCAGCGCGGCGATTTTTTCAACTCGCTCCGGATCGCCCGGGACGATAGCAAGCGTTGCCCCCTGCAGGTCGTTTTTAGTGAGGCCGAGGTGAAAAACATCAGACTTGGACATAACAGACTCCTCTGTTGAGTAGGGTTGGCTTACGCCGCAAAGCGGTACTTTACAGAACCACTGAACATAATTTCGTGACGCATTTCACTTTGAATGAAACAAATTACATCATTTTCAATCTGATTAGTGATAAGCATCACATATCAGACTGCACTTGTTCAGATATCAGGCACAAAGAACGTTTTTTGCCATCCGGTGATGCTACTAATCCTGGCTATAGTTATCCCACTGCGCTAACGGAGAATGCCAATGAAAGAAGAGCAATCCACACACAACGGGCCGGGCGGAACCTTCGCACCGGCCGCATCGCCGCTTGCATCAACCGTTGTCCACACGCCGGAGGAGACTATCCAGGCGGGCGAGACATCGATTCCTACTCAAGGCGACAACATGCCCGCCTACCACGCTCGCCCGAAAAATGCGGCAGGCCCCTTGCCGGTCGTGATTGTGGTTCAGGAAATTTTTGGCGTACATGAGCACATTCGCGACGTCTGCCGCCGTCTTGCGCTGGAAGGGTACCTGGCCGTCGCGCCGGAACTGTACTTCCGCCAGGGCGATCCGAATGATTATGCCGATATCCCCACCTTGTTCAGCGGGCTGGTTTCGAAAGTACCGGACGCGCAGGTGCTTGCGGATCTCGATCACGTCGCCAACTGGGCTTCACGCAACGGCGGGGACGCGCATCGCCTGATGGTCACCGGCTTCTGCTGGGGCGGACGTATTGCATGGCTATACGCCGCGCATAACCCGCAGCTTAAGGCCGCCGTGGCCTGGTACGGCAAGCTGGTTGGCGAGAAAACGCTGAACTCGCCGCACCATCCGGTCGATATCGCCATCAATCTGAATGCCCCGGTATTAGGGCTGTACGGCGGGCAGGACACGGGCATTCCGCAAGATAGCGTGGAAACCATGCGGCAGGCGCTGCGCGCCGCAAATGCTCATTCGGAAATTATCGTCTACCCGGATGCGGGTCATGCATTTAACGCGGACTATCGCCCGAGCTACCATGAAGAGTCGGCAAAAGACGGCTGGCAAAGGATGCTGAAGTGGTTTGAGCGTTACGGCGTGAAGAAGTAAAAAATGCCCCTCGATTGAGGGGCAATTCTTTTATGCGTTACGCAAATTCTGCGCGGCCTTCACCATATTCGCCAGCGCGGCGCGGGTTTCCGGCCAGCCGCGGGTTTTCAGGCCGCAGTCCGGGTTGACCCACAGGCGTTCTGCCGGGACGGACTCCGCCGCTTTCTTCAGCAGGGCTTCAATCCATTCCACGCTTGGGACGTTTGGCGAGTGAATATCGTACACGCCCGGCCCGATTTCGTTCGGGTATTCAAACTCCTTGAACGACTCCAGCAGATCCATATCCGAGCGGGACGTTTCGATGGTGATCACGTCCGCATCCAGCGCCGCGATGGAATCCATGATGTCGTTAAACTCGCAGTAACACATGTGGGTGTGGATCTGCGTATCGTCGCGCACCACTGCGGCGTTCAGGCGGAAGGCTTCCACGCCCCACTCCAGGTACGCCTGCCAGTCGGACTGGCGCAGCGGTAAACCTTCGCGCAGCGCCGGTTCGTCAATCTGAATGATGCCGATGCCTGCCGCTTCCAGATCCGCCACCTCGTCGCGCAGCGCCAGAGCGATTTGCTTCGCGATGGTTTCGCGGCTGACGTCCTCGCGCGGGAATGACCAGCACAGAATCGTCACCGGCCCGGTCAGCATGCCTTTTACCGGCTTGTCGGTCAGGGACTGCGCGTACTTCGCCCACTCAACGGTGATGGCTTCCGGGCGGCTGATATCGCCGATGACAACCGGCGGCTTCACGCAGCGGGAGCCGTAGCTCTGCACCCAGCCGTTTTGGGTGAAGACGAAGCCGTCCAGGTGTTCGCCGAAGTATTCCACCATGTCGTTACGCTCTGCTTCGCCGTGGACAAGTACGTCCAGGCCCAGGCGTTCCTGCTCGGCTACCGCCTGTTTGATGTGCTCGGCGATACCGGTGCGGTAGTTGTTGGCATCCAGATTGCCTTTTTTGAAGTCCAGGCGCAGGCCGCGAATTTCGGTGGTCTGCGGGAATGAGCCGATAGTCGTCGTCGGCCAGGCAGGCAGGTTAAAGCGCTGCCGCTGGGCGATTGCGCGAGCGGTGTAGTCGCTCTGACGCTGGCTGTCCTGGGCGGTAATCGCGGCCAGGCGTTTTTCCACGGCGGCGTTATGCACGCGCTGTGAGTGACGGCGAGCCTGAATCGGCGCGCTCCACTCAACCAGTTTTTCGGTGTTGCCGCTGTTCAGGGCGTCGCGCAGCAGCGCCAGCTCGGCGCATTTTTGCAGGGCGAAGGCGAACCAGCTTTTCACTTCCGCATCCAGGCGGGTTTCAACGCTGAGGTCGATCGGGCTGTGCAGCAGAGAGCAGGACGAGGCCACCCACAGGTCGCGTTTGCCGACCAGATTTTTAAGCTGAGCGTATTTCTCCGTCAGATCGGCACGCCAGACGTTACGGCCGTTAATCACACCGGCAGACAGCAGCCAGTCGGCAGGCAGCTTCTGATGGATCTCGTTGATGTCGTCTTTACCGTGGACGAAATCAACGTGCAGGCCCTGCACCGGCAGTGCGGTGATGGTATTCAGATTTGGCGTCACGCCCTCGAAATAGGTGGTCAGCAGCAGCTTCACGTTGCCCGCAAGCGCGTCATAAGCCGGTTTGAAGGCATCGAGCCAGGCCTGCGGCAGCTCCAGTACCAGCGCGGGTTCGTCGATTTGCACCCACTCGACTCCGCGTTTAGCCAGCTCCGCCAGAACCTGCTGGTAAACCGGCAGAATGTCTTTCAGCAGGCTCAGGCGGTCAAACTGTTCGCCCTTCACCTTGCCGAGCCAAAGATAGGTCACCGGCCCAAGCAGCACGGGCTTCACGCTGTGGCCCAGCGCCTGCGCTTCGTCCACTTCATCGAGCAGCTGTGTCCAGGTCAGCTTGAACTGCTGGCCCTTGGTGAATTCCGGCACCATGTAGTGATAGTTGGTGTTAAACCATTTGGTCATTTCGGCGGCGGCGGCCGGTTCACCCGTCGGCGCACGGCCACGGCCGATGCGGAATAAGGTATCGAGATCGACGCTGCCATCCGCATTCTGATGACGAGCCGGCACGTTGCCAAGCAGCAGGCTGGTGGTCAGAACGTGGTCGTACCATGCGAAATCGCCCACCGGTAGCAGGTCGACGCCCGCCTGTTTCTGCTGATCCCAGTGGCGTGCGCGCAGTTCACGGCCCACCGCCAGCAGCTCTTCCTGCGTGGTGTTGCCCGCCCAGTAGCTCTCTTGTGCTTTTTTCAGCTCACGCTTGAGGCCAACGCGTGGGAAACCGAGGGTGTGGTTTTTGATCGTCATTATTCTTTCCTCATTTAATTTAGGTAATCCAGATGGATTTCGGATTTAGGGAAGGCGGCAAGCTTGCTTATCCCCCCAGGAGCTTACTTAGGTAAGTGACTGGGGTAAGTAAGTGCAGCCAACGCACCATAAATTCGAAAGACGCTGGATTTAGCCATCCAGATGTTTACACATCCATAATCCGCAGGTACTGTATATTCCTCAAGCGCAATTTGTTCATGGCGAAGTGAAGGACTTTCATGATCGAGATAAAACACCTGCGGACGCTCCAGGCGTTAAGAAACTGCGGCTCGCTGGCCGCCGCCGCCGCCGCGTTACACCAGACCCAGTCTGCCCTCTCCCATCAGTTCAGCGATTTGGAGCAGCGGCTTGGGTTCCGCCTGTTTGTTCGTAAAAGTCAGCCGCTGCGCTTTACGCCGCAGGGTGAAATTCTGCTTGGCCTTGCCGAACAAGTTTTGCCGCAGCTAAGCCGCGCGCTTCAGGCGTGTAACGAGCCGCACCAGACCACGCTTCGCATCGCCATTGAATGCCATAGCTGTATCCAGTGGCTAACCCCGGCGCTGGAAAGCTTTAACCGGCAGTGGCCGCAGGTGGAGATGGATTTCAAATCCGGCGTAACCTTTGACCCGCAGCCCGCGCTTCAGCAGAGCGAGCTGGACATCGTGCTAACCTCCGACATCCTGCCCCGCAGCGGCCTGCACTATTCGCCGATGTTTGATTATGAAGTGCGCCTGGTGCTGGCAACCGACCATCCGCTGGCGGGCAAAGCGCGCATCGAGCCGGAAGATCTGAGCAGCGAAACCCTGCTGATTTACCCGGTACAGCGCACCCGTCTGGATATCTGGCGGCATTTTTTACAGCCAGCGGGCGTCAGCCCATCGCTGAAAAGCGTAGATAACACGTTACTGCTGATTCAGATGGTGTCGGCGCGCATGGGGATTGCCGCGCTGCCGCATTGGGTAGTGGAAAGTTTTGAGCGCCAGGGTCTGGTCGTTACCAAAACCCTGGGCGAGGGACTGTGGAGCCGGCTGTACGCCGCGGTGCGCGACGGCGAGCAGCGTCAGCCGGTAACCGAGGCGTTTATTCGCTCGACGCGCCAGCACGCCTGTGAGCATCTTCCGTTTGTGCGGAACGCGGAGCGACCCAATGGCGATGTACCCACAGCGAGGCCATTATCACCGTCCCACCTATAATAAAGCTCGGCCAGTGGGGCTGCTCCTGCCAGATGGCGAGGTTCACCAGCAGCCCTGCGGGCACGTGCACGTTGTTCATGATGCCGAGCGTACCGGCATCCACCTGCGTCGCCCCGTAGTTCCACATGAAATAGCCCAGCCCGGAAGCCACCACGCCCAGCCAGACGAGAATGCCCCATTGCAGGCCGGTGGTCGGCAGCTTCTGCGGGTTGCCCAGCGCGAACCAGGCGACGACCGCCACAACTGCCGCTCCGAGGTAAAACCAGGAGAACGCGCAGCGCTGCGGCATAGGCCGCGTTTCCATCAGGCGCTTGTAGCCCACCATCCCGATGGCGAAGCAGATATTCGCCGCCTGCACCAGCAGTAGGCCAATCCAGAAGTGATCGCTTACTTTGTCGTAGCGAATGATCGCCGCGCCAATCACCGCCAGCCCGGCGCTTAGGGCATATCCCCAGCGCAGCGGCCTGCGGCTCAGCAGATCATAAATTAGCGTGATGTAGAGCGGCGTAAGCACGGTAAACAGCAGAAATTCCGAGACCGTCAGGTAGAGATACGCCTGGAAGCTAAACAGGTACATCACGCCGAGTTGCAGCGCCCCCACCAGCATATACAGCAGCAGCGTTTTTGCACTGTAGCCCTTAAAACGGAGGAACGGCAGGAACACCAGCGCCGCCAGCCCCACGCGCATCAGCACGGAGAAATAGCTGTCGACGTGCCCGGCAAGGTATTCGCCGATGAGGCTAAAGGAAAAGGCCCACAGAATAGTGGTGATGATGAGTAACGGCACGATGGGATCTCAACAGGCAATTTATTCGCTATTGTAGCGAAGCTTGTTGGCAGGAGCTGAAGTATTTAGTTTACGAGTGATTACTTAATCGACAACATGGCGGATGGCGCTGCCGCTTATCCACCCTACGATTCGTGCAGACCGTAGGTCGGGTAGGCGCACATCGCCCCCCGACATCTCGCAATCAACAACGCTTAATCTTTGCCGAGGAACATCTTACGCAGGTAATGCGGCACGGCGTTGTCGGCGTTAGTGCCAATCACTTCCAGCTCCGGCAGCAGGTCTTTCAGGCGCTGGTGCGCGTTGCCCATGATGCAGCCTTTGCCCGCCATGGAGAGCATTTCCTGGTCGTTCATGCCGTCACCAAAAGCGATGCAGTCTTTCAGGCTGTAGCCCATGGCTTTTGATACCGCTTCCAGCGCGTGGCCTTTAGAAACGCCACCGGCCATTACTTCCAGGCAGGTTAGCGTGGAGAAGCTGACGTTTACGCGATCGCCCCAGCGCGCGTTGATCGCCTGCTCAAGCGGCAGCAGCTTTTCGTGATCGTCGCAGGTGAAGAACACTTTGCTGACGCCGTCGGTTTCCAGCAGGCCCGGCTCATACAGCGAGTAGTTAAACACCGCCTCTTTAAAATATTTCATCTCTTCCGGACGATGGCGGTTCATAAACCACTCGTCGCCACGGTAGACGTTGGTCACGATGTCCTGATTGGCATGCATCACGCCAAACAGGTCGGCGGCGATGTCGCGATCCAGATCGTGGGTGAACACCAGGTTGCCGTCGGTATCATGCACGCGCGCGCCGTTGGAGGTGATCATGTAGGCTTTGATTTCGAGGTTGTCGCGGATTTGACCAACGTCGATATGGTGGCGGCCCGTAGCGAACACGAAATGTACGCCCTTGGCGGTAAGCAGCTTCAGCGTTTCTTTAGCGTACGGGGAAAGAAGGTGATCGGGGGACAGCAACGTGCCATCTAAGTCAGACGCAACGACATGGTACATAGGATTTGTTGAACCTCTGGTGGTGAATTCAAATTAATCATGCCTATCAAAGAACGCGATGATGGCATTGAGCGCTCTAGCTCGCATACTGTCCTTTTCAAACAGGATCTCATGATACGCGCCGTTTATGACGTAAGGTGTTTCCCCCTCACAGGGATGGCCCGCCGCGGCACGAAGTTCGCAGAATCGGTAATGGGCGCGGTTATCAACCACCCGTTCCTCTTCTGCCTGGAGTAGTAACATCGGCGTGGTAATGGCGGTGGCTCCCGCTAATACCTGTTCTCCTGCGAGTATCCCTTCGCGTACCCAATGCCATGTTGGCCCACCGACCCGCAATGCTGGCTCATCAGCATAAAAACGCAGGTTGCGGCGATAGCGTTCACGGCTATGGGTCAGGACATTAACGCTAAACGGCAGCGCGCGCCAGCGGCCTGTTCCTATTGCATAACCCTCACGAATACGAGGATGGCCTTCCGCCCAGTCCAGCAGGTGGCGCACCATCCATTCCGGCCAGCGCAGCGTAATGCCAAACATCGGCGCGCAAAGCGCTACGGCATCGAAAGCGTCCGGGTTTTTCTCAAGCCACAGCGTGGTGATCGCCCCACCCATCGAGTGGGCCAGCACATAGCGTTTGCGCCACGGGCCAGGAGCAACCTCCTGCTGATAGAAGAGATCGAAATCTTCCACATAATCACTGAATTTGACGACGTGGCCACGGTGGGTGTCAGACAGCATGCGCCCGGAGCGGCCCTGGCCACGATGGTCGATAATCAGCACATCAAAGCCGCAGTGGAACAAATCGTAGGCGAGTTCGGCGTATTTGACGTAGCTTTCAATGCGACCAGGGCAAACGACAATCACCCTGTCATGCTCCTTTGAGCAGAAGCGGACGTAGCGTACCGGTACCTCATCAACGCCCGCAAATTCGCACTCTTCACGCTTACGCCAGAAGTCCGTCAGTGGACCCGTTGCGAAAGCAGCAAATGCGCCTTCACGGTTTAACCATCCTTTTTTATGCTGCGTCATAAGCTGTTTTTGCACCGTCTGAACTGAATGTTTTTGCCCCGTAGCACGCCTATAAACAATAGCGTATTGTGGCATAAAAGTGTTTGCTCTGGGAATTTCACATGACTTTCGAGTGGTGGTGTACCTACCTTCTGACCACGCTGATCCTCAGCCTGTCGCCCGGCTCCGGCGCAATCAATACGATGTCCACCGCCATCAGCCACGGCTATCGCGGCGCGGCGGCGTCAATCGCCGGTTTACAAACTGGGCTTGCGATTCACATTGTGCTGGTGGGCGTTGGCCTGGGCGCGCTGTTTTCACGTTCGCTAATGGCGTTTGAAATACTGAAGTGGGCGGGCGTGGCGTATCTGATTTGGCTTGGCATTCAACAGTGGCGTGCGGCGGGGGCAATAGATCTCAACACGCTGGCGACGAGCCAGCCGCGCAGCCGCCTGTTTAAGCGCGCCGTTTTCGTGAACCTCACCAACCCGAAAAGCATCGTGTTTCTGGCGGCGCTTTTCCCGCAGTTCATCGCACCGCATCAGCCGCAGGCGATTCAGTACGTGATTCTCGGCGTCACGACGGTGGTGGTGGATATCATAGTGATGATTGGCTACGCGACCCTTGCCACGCGCATCGCGGGTTGGATCAAAGGGCCGCGCCAGATGAAGGCATTGAACCGGGTATTTGGTTCGCTGTTTATGCTGGTTGGCGCGCTCCTTGCCGGAGCACGCCAGGCCTGACGCAGGTTAACGCGAGATAATCAGGTGAATGCCGAAGCCGGTAAACAACGCGCCCGCCATACCGTCAATCCATTTGGCGAGGCGCTGATAGCCACGGCGCATTTTCGGTAAGGCAAACAGGCTGGCGACGATGGCGAACCATGCAAAGGTTTCAAGAGCGATCATCACGAACAGCCCCCAACGTTCCGCGCTGCCCACATCGTTACCGACGAAAAGAGAAAACACGCTGCCGAAGTAAATAATGGCCTTCGGGTTTGAGAGGTTGGTCAGCAGCCCTTTCAGGAAGCTACGGCCACCGCGCGCCAGCTCAACTTCAGGCGCAGCTTCATCCGTTGCGACCTCTTTCTTAAACGCGCCGCGCAGCATCTGGTAGCCCATCCAGCAAAGATACAGGCCGCCGCCGACCATAATAATGCTGTGCAGCCACGCCATTTTTTCGAGAATGAGATTCAGGCCAAGCAACGCCACGCCGGACCAAACCATGACGCCGCCGGTAATGCCCAGCACGCCCATCATGGCTTCTTTTCGGGAACGGCTAACGGCGGTCTGAGAGACGAAGAAAAAGTCCGGGCCGGGGGTGACCAGTGCAACGATATGCAGTAACGCCACGGTGAGGAATAGCATCAACATAGGAAATAACTCGCGGGATAATCAGTCAGTGAACAACCATCCTGCCACGTTCGGGCAGGACTGGCTACTACTCATCTTCGCCGTCAACGTGGCTACGAATTAACGACATAAATTCACGCCCGAAGCGTTCTAGCTTGCGCGTGCCCACGCCGTTAACGCCCAGCATTTCACTTGGGGTAATCGGCATCTGCTCGGCCATTTCGATAAGCGTGGCGTCATTAAAGACGACGTATGGCGGGATGTTTTCTTCGTCGGCAATGGCTTTACGCAGCTTGCGCAGTTTCGCGAACAGCTTGCGATCGTAGTTGCCGCCAAACACTTTCTGGCTGCCGCGCGGCTTGATAGCCACAACGCGCGGAACGGCAAGCATCAGCGGGACTTCGGCTCGCAGATAGGGGCGAGCTGCCTCGGTGAGCTGCAACGCCGAATGCTGGGCGATGTTTTGAGTGACGACGCCGAGATGAATCAGCTGGCGAATCACGCTCACCCAGTGCTCCGTGGTGTGTTCGCGCCCTTCGCCGTAAATTTTGAGTTTGTCATGGCCGAGATCGCGAATGCGCTGGTTGTTCGCGCCGCGCAGCACTTCCACGACATAGCCCATGCCGAACCGCTGCCCAACGCGATAAATGCAGGACAGCGCTTTTTGTGCGTCGACCAGCCCGTCGTAGCGGCGCGGCGGATCGAGGCAGACGTCGCAGTTGCCGCACGGCTGCTGGCGGCCTTCGCCAAAGTAATTCAGCAATACCAGGCGGCGGCAGGTCTGCGCTTCGGCAAACGCGCCCATCGCGTTGAGCTTATGGCGTTCGATATCCTGCAGCTGGCCGGGGGCTTTCTCTTCGAGGCATTTACGCAGCCAGGCCATATCCGCCGGATCGTAAAACAGCATGGCTTCCGCAGGCAGGCCGTCACGCCCGGCGCGGCCGGTTTCCTGATAGTAGGATTCGATGTTGCGCGGGATATCAAAGTGCGCCACAAAGCGCACGTTAGGCTTGTTAATGCCCATACCGAACGCCACGGTAGCGACCACAATTTGCAGATCGTCGCGCTGGAATTTTTCCTGCACTTCCGCACGCACGCTATGTTCCAGCCCCGCGTGATAGGCCCCGGCGCTGATGCCCTTGCTTTGCAGACGCGCGGCGGTGTCTTCCACTTTTGCACGGCTGTTGCAGTAGATAATGCCGGATTTGCCGCGCTGCTCCTGCACGTAGCGCATCAGCTGATCGAGCGGCTTAAACTTCTCCATCAGCATGTAGCGAATGTTGGGGCGGTCGAAGCTGCTGATTTGGATCAGCGGGTCCTGCAGGCCGAGCAGGCGAACGATGTCGAGGCGGGTGGTGTCGTCTGCTGTCGCGGTCAGCGCGATAAACGGCACCGTTGGCAAACGCTGGCGCAGTTGCCCAAGCGCCGCGTATTCCGGGCGGAAGTCATGCCCCCACTGGGAAATACAGTGCGCCTCGTCCACCGCCACCATCGAGAGGTGCCAGTGGCTGATTTGGTCGATGAAGTTATCCATCATCAGCCGCTCAGGGGCGATATAAAGCAGGCGGATTTGCCCGCTGCGGCAGCCCGCCATCACTTCCTGCTGCTGCTCACGGGTTTGGGTGGAGTTCAGACAGGCCGCCGCCACGCCGTTGGCAAGGAGCTGGTCGACCTGGTCTTTCATCAGCGAGATGAGCGGCGAGACGACAACCGTCAGCCCGCCAAAGACCAGCGCAGGGATCTGATAACAAAGTGATTTGCCGCCGCCGGTAGGCATGACGACCAGACAATCGCGACCGGCAAGCACCGTTTCGATGATGGTTTCCTGGCCCGGACGGAACTGCTGGTAACCGAAGGTTTCTTGTAAAACCTGCCTTGCCAGCGCTGTCTGATTGATTACTTCCGCCTGTGTCACGCTCTCTCCACCACCAAAAAAACAGGCGCCATTTTCAGCGCCTGCGTCCAAAACTGCAACTTTTTAGAACAGATCGTTAAGCATAACGCCAACGCCGACACGCGTCTGGTTAAAGTTGTAATCAATTAACGATTCGCCGTAGCCGCTATATACCTGTGTATAAAGGCGAACGTGTTTGGTGACCGGATAGCTCAGGCCCATTTCCGCGCCGCCGTAGCCGGTATTCCAGTTGTACTGACCCTTCACGCTCAGTACCGCATCGCCCAGCGCGTAACCAATTTTGAGCTGGTAGTAGCCCATATATTTGGTGATATCCGGGTTGTCGTCGGTGCTGCCAAGCACGTACCACGGCTTGGCTTCGACCAGCCAGTTGCCGTTTTCCGCCATCAGACGCGCGTACATGCGGTTCCAGCTGCGCGACGTTGGGTCGGAACGGCCGTTCGAATCGTGGTTATAACCAAACTCCACGTCGCGCAGCGTCCAGCCGGCAAACGTCTCATCCATGGCAAAGCCGAGGAAGATCTGCGGTTCGTAGTTGGTTTCGCGGAACGGGGAGGACTCGCCGCTGTTTGAAAGCTGCCACCAGGATTTCTGCGTGTAGGACGCGCCCAGCACGGAGTTAGAACCGAGAATGCCGCGCCACAGCGGGAAGGCGAGGCTCAGCTGGAACTTCACTTCGTCTTTGCGCGCGTTATCCGACCAGTTGTAGGAGCTGATGGCTTCTTTATTGAGATCGCTGGTGTCGGTGTAGATCAGGTAGTTCGTATCGTAAGGATACAGGGTGAACGGATTGTCATGCTCAAGCAGCATGTTGGCGATGATGCTGCCGCGCACCGCAGGTTTGTCATGAACCTCTTTAATTGTGGCTTCCTGTGCGTAGGCCGTTATGGGCAGCAAAGATGCGGCCATCAAACATCCCAAAAACTTGCGCATCGACAATGTTCTCCTGAACGTAAAATTTGGTATCGAATTATGAGCTGCGCACATTCTACATAGTTCCTCTGCGTCTCGCTCGTCTACCTCTCCTAAAGTGGAAAGCAACAAATGAGAAGCATAAAATACACATTCAATTAACTTATTCAGACTTTTGCGATCAGAGGAACGATCTATGTCCACCATCCTTACCACCGAGGCTGCCCTACAGCTGGTTGGCGAAATCTTCGTTTATCATATGCCTTTTAACCGCGCGCTTGGCCTTGAGCTGGACCGCTACGAGAAGGCTTTTGCCCAGCTTAGCTTTAGCAATCAGCCGATGATGGTGGGCAACTGGGCGCAGAGCATTTTGCACGGCGGCGTGATTGCCTCCGCGCTGGACGTGGCGGCAGGGCTGGTCTGCGTGGGGAGTACGCTAACGCGGCACGACACCATCAGCGAAGAAGAGCTGCGCCAGCGCCTGTCGAAAATGGGTACGATTGATTTACGCGTGGACTATTTGCGCCCGGGTCGCGGGCAGCGTTTTACCGCCAGCAGCAGCCTGCTGCGGGCTGGCAACAAAGTCGCCGTAGCGCGCGTTGAATTGCATAACGAAGAGCAGGTGCATATCGCCAGCGCCACGGCCACCTATATGGTGGGGTGAGGCGATAAATCCTGTTACTATTTGCTAACTATTTTTCCGACGAGTTATTTCATGGATGCGAAACAGACCCGCCAGGGCGTGCTGCTGGCTCTTGCGGCGTATTTAATTTGGGGCATCGCGCCTGCCTACTTCAAGCTTATCAACTACGTCCCCGCCGATGAAATCCTTACCCATCGCGTGATCTGGTCGTTCTTCTTTATGCTGGCGCTGATAACGCTCTGCCGCCAATGGCCGCAGGTGAAGAAAGCCACGAAGAATCGCAAAAAGGTTTTCGCGATGGCGCTTTCCGCGGTGCTTATCGGCGGCAACTGGCTGCTTTTCATTTGGGCGGTGAATAACAACCACATGCTGGAAGCGAGCCTCGGCTACTTTATTAACCCGCTGGTTAACGTGGTGCTGGGGATGATTTTCCTGGGCGAACGCTTCCGCAGAATGCAGTGGGTTGCCGTGGCGCTGGCGGCCTGTGGCGTGCTGGTTCAGCTGTGGACGTTCGGTTCACTGCCGGTTATCGCGCTTGGCCTGGCATTTAGCTTTGCGTTCTACGGACTGGTACGTAAGAAAATCGCGGTGGACGCGCAAACCGGCATGCTGGTAGAAACCCTGTGGCTGCTGCCGGTTGCGGCAATTTACCTGTTCGGCTTCGCCGACAGCGCCACCAGCCATATGGGGCAAAACCCGTGGTCGCTTAACCTGCTGCTGATTGCCGCAGGGGTTGTCACCACGATTCCGCTGCTGTGCTTCACCGCGGCGGCCACGCGTCTGCGGCTTTCAACGCTGGGCTTCTTCCAGTACCTCGGCCCTACGCTGATGTTCCTACTGGCGGTCACCTTCTACGGCGAAGTGGTCGGGAAAGACAAGATGGTGACGTTCGGGTTTATCTGGGCAGCGCTGGCGTTGTTTATTATGGATGCGGTTTATACGCAAAATAAGCTGCGTAAAATCGGCTAGCAATGGATGGTATAAGGTGGATGGCGCTTGCGCTTATCCACCCTACAATCACCCAGCCCTTGTAGGTCGGTTAAGCGTTAGCGCCATCCGACACAATCTCACCCAACCCCGTAGGTCGGTTAAGCGTTAGCGCCATCCAACACAATCATCCCCAACCCCGTAGGTCGGTTAAGCGCAAGCGCCATCCAACACAATCATCCCCAACCCCGTAGGTCGGATAAGCGTTAGCGCCATCCGGCACCATCATAAAATCAAAGCCAATTCTTACGTTTAAAGTACAGATACGGCGCAAGCCCCGCCAAAATCATAACGATAATCGCCGCAGGATAGCCGAAGCTTAGCTTCAGCTCGGGCATAAACTCGAAGTTCATCCCGTAGCTGGACGCCACAAGCGTGGGCGGCAGGAACACCACGGAAACCACCGAGAAGATCTTGATGATGCGGTTCTGCTCGATGTTGATAAAGCCCATCGCCGCCTGCATCAGGAAGTTCACCTTCTGGAACAGCGATTCGTTGTGCGGCAGCAGGGATTCGATATCTCGCAGGATTTCACGAGCCTGCTCAAGCTGCCCGCTCGGCAGGCGCGCTTTGCGCACCAGGAAGTTCAGCGCGCGCTGGGTATCCATCAGACACAGGCGAACCTTCCAGCCGATATCTTCCAGTTCCGCAAGCGTGGAAAGCGCGGCGTCGTACTCGTCGCCCTGATGCCCTTCCATTATCACGCGACTTAGCTTTTCGAGGTCGCTGTAGATGTTTTCGATTTCATCGGCCAGCTGTTCGATTTTGGTTTCGAATAAATCGAGCAGCAGCTCGTAGGCGTTGCCGTCAACCATGTTCTGGCTGCGGGCGCGCATGCGATAAAGACGAAACGCGGGCAGTTCGCGTTCGCGCAGGGTATAAAGGCGGCCTTCACGGATGGTGAACGCCACGGTGCTGTTACCGGCGTGATCTTCCGCATCTTCGAAGAAGAAAAATGAGTGAATGTGCAGGCCGTCTTCGTCTTCAAAAAAACGCGCGGATGCTTCGATGTCTTCCAGCTCTGGTCGGGTTGCCAGGCTCTGGCCAAGTTCCGTTTGCACTCGCTGTCGTTCAATCTCTTCAGGTTCGACGAGATCGACCCAGACCGAATTGGTCAGATCGTCGGCCTCATCCAGTTCGAGACGGGACAGTCGATTATTTTCCAGTTGAAATGCGCTCAGCATGACCGGGACTCCCAATGCAAAAAATATCAGGGACAGCTCGGTGGGCACACAGGCAGAAACATGACAGGTTTCAGACCATTAAACAGTCTGACTCATTGCGACGGGATATGGAAATATGAGGTCGCCGACAACCACTAAGGCCATCAGCATAAGAGGATAGCCTTAGAAGTTGTACCTGGATGACAGGTAGTTGAGCCAGTATCTACTGGGTGTGTCCAAGGCGAGTGTCCTCTTAGCGTAATCGTGCGCGCATGTTACGCCAGCAAAAATATGCCGTCAACACGCAACGGGACACCGCAGACTAATAAATGCCCGTGATAATTTAAGGGTAGTAGCCGGTTACAAAATTGCCAGGTTTTTCTGTAAGTTACACAGTTTCTAACCGCGCATAAGCGGCCACTAACCACTTAATTCCCTGCCCAGGGAAGGCAACCTGCACGCGGCTATGCTCGCCGCTGCCTTCGAGGTTAACAACGGTGCCCTCGCCAAATTTTGCATGGCGCACGCGCTGCCCCAGCTTGAAGCCAGAATCGTTCTCAGAGATCGGCGTTCCCATGCGCTGATGGCTGACCGGGCGGCTGATGCTGGCGCGCAAACGCACCTCTTCCACGCAGTTTTCAGGCAGCTCGCCAACGAAGCGGGACGGACGGTGATAAACCTCTTTGCCATAAAGACGGCGGGTTTCTGCATAGGTCAGCGTGAGCTTTTGCATTGCGCGCGTCACGCCAACGTAGGCGAGGCGGCGCTCTTCTTCCAGACGCCCGCCCTCGTCGAGCGACATCTGGCTTGGGAACATGCCCTCTTCCATGCCGACGATAAACACCTGCGGGAACTCCAGCCCCTTCGCGGAGTGCAGCGTCATCAGCTGCACCGCGTCCTGCCAGGTATCTGCCTGCCCTTCACCCGCTTCCAGCGCGGCGTGAGACAGGAAAGCCTGCAGCGGCATTAAATCTTCGTCTTCATCCTGATAGCTGAACTGGCGCGTCGCCGTCACCAGTTCCTCTAAGTTTTCGATACGCGTCTGGCCCTTTTCGCCCTTTTCCTGCTCGTACATCATCATCAGGCCGGAGTCTTTGATCACCCGGTCGGTCTGCACGTGCAGCGGCATGTCGATGGTTTCGTGTGCCAGTGCGTCAATCAGTTCCATAAAGCGTTGCAGCGCGGAAGCCGCCCGCCCGGCCAGCGCCTTTTCCTGCAGCAGCAGGCGACACGACTGCCACAGCGTGAGCTGTTTATCGCGCGAGGTCTGACGCACAACGTCAAGCGTGCGGTCACCAATGCCGCGCGTTGGGGTGTTAACCACGCGTTCAAAGGCCGCGTCGTCGTTACGGTTGGCGATAAGGCGCAGATACGAAAGCGCGTCTTTAATTTCCTGGCGTTCGAAGAAGCGCATGCCGCCGTAAATTCTGTACGGCATGCCGACCTGTAATAACGCTTCTTCCAGCACGCGCGATTGGGCGTTGCTGCGGTAGAGAATGGCGCACTGTTCCAGCGCTCCGCCCTTCTCTTGCCAGGTTTTGATGCGGTTGACGACGAAGCGCGCCTCGTCGAGCTCGTTGAACGCGCAGTAGAGTGAAATCGGCTCGCCGTCGCTGCCATCGGTCCACAGCTCTTTGCCGAGGCGGCCCGCGTTATTGGCGATCAGGGCGTTGGCGGCGTTCAGAATATTGTTCGTCGAGCGGTAGTTTTGCTCAAGGCGAATAGTTTCCGCGCCTGGGAAGTCGGTCAGGAAGCGCTGGATGTTTTCCACCTGCGCCCCACGCCAGCCGTAAATCGACTGATCGTCGTCGCCGACGATCATCACTTTGCCCGTGTCGCCCGCCAGCATGCGGATCCACGCATACTGAATGCTGTTGGTATCCTGGAATTCGTCTACGAGGATATTGGTAAAGCGTTCGCGGTAGTGGTTGAGGATATGCGGTTTGTTGAGCCACAGTTCGTGGGCGCGCAGCAGCAGTTCGGCGAAGTCCACCAGCCCTGCGCGGTCACAGGCTTCCTGATACGCCTGATAAACTTTCTGCCAGGTTTGCTCTACCGGATTACCATAGCTTTCAATGTGGTGCGGGCGCAGACCCTCGTCTTTTTTACCGTTGATGAACCACATCGCCTGGCGCGCGGGCCACTGTTTGTCATCAAGGTTCATCGCCTTAATTAAGCGTTTCAGCAGGCGGAGCTGGTCTTCGCTGTCCAGAATCTGGAAATCCTGCGGCAGGTTCGCATCCATGTGATGCGCGCGCAGCAGGCGGTGCGCGAGGCCGTGGAAGGTGCCAACCCACATGCCGCCCTGGCTGGTGCCCATCAGTTGGCCGATACGGTGGCGCATTTCCGCCGCCGCTTTGTTGGTGAACGTCACCGCCATGATGGAATACGGCGAGCAGTTTTCGACCGTCATCAGCCATGCGATGCGGTGCACAAGCACGCGCGTCTTACCGCTGCCCGCCCCGGCCAGCACCAGCATGTTGCTGCGCGGGGCCGCGACGGCTTCGCGCTGTTTATCATTGAGGCTATCGAGCAGGTAAGAAACGTCCATTGGCACCGCCGTTAAAGGAGTATGGGATACTCTAAATAATTCGAGTTACAGGAAGGCAGCAAGCTCGGGAATCCCCAGGAGCTTACACAAAGTAAGTGACTGGGGTGAGCGAGTGCGGCCAACGCACCTGTAGCTTGAAGTATGACGAGTATCAACCCCTGGAATTTTATACAGAGTTATTGATGATTATATCAGCGCGGTGAGGGATGCCAACCGCGAAATTTCCAGATGCGGCAATAAGCGGCTATCGTCGATCTGCATCAGGTCGCCGTCGCGCAGGTTAATCCAGCAGGCCTGCAGGCCGCTGCGCACCGCGCCCGCAACGTCGGTAGTAAGATCGTCGCCCACGTGCAGGATGTGTTCCAGCGGTACGCCGAGCTTTTCGGCCGCCAGATGATACATATCGTTGAACGGCTTGGAACGCCCGTGCGGGCCGGCCCGCAGAACGAACTTGAAGTATTTATCCAGGCCGAAGAGATGCGGCTCCGCGTTGCCGTTGGTGATCGCCACCAGCGGCCATTTTTGCGCAAGAATCGCCAGCGTATCGTGGGTTTCCTTCGGCACGTCTATGCGGCTGCGCCACTTCGCGAAATTTGCCATCGAAGCGGCGGCTCCCGCCTCGGCTTCTTTTAACGACAGACCAGCGTCCAGCATCGCGCGCTCTACCGCACGGCGTCGCCATTCGGTGACGTCGTGGTAAATCTCCGGCTCAGCGAGGCGGATGGCCTGGCGCAGGCGCATGAAATCCGTTTTTTTGAGCACGCTGAGATTCGGATGATAGTTCTGCACGAAGCTCATGGCTTCGAGCTCGGTACGTTCAATCACCGGGCGGTTGTCATACAGCGTGTCGTCAAGATCGAAAGTGAGCGCGGCAATCGGCCCAAGTGGGCGATAAAAATGCATTACGATTTCCCCCGTTTGGCGCGTGGATGCGCGGCATCATACACCGAGGCTAAATGTTGAAAGTCTAAGTGGGTATAGATTTGCGTGGTGGACAGGTTGGCGTGGCCGAGTAATTCCTGCACGCCGCGCAGATCGCCGCTCGACTCGAGCATGTGCGTGGCAAAAGAGTGGCGCAGCTTATGCGGATGAACGTGGCTGTTTAGCCCCTGTTTAATGCCCCACTCGCTAAAGCGTTTTTGTACGTTGCGGGCGGAGATGCGCTTGCCCTGCTTCGAGAGGAACAGCGCGTCGTCGTCCGGCCCAAACAGCTCGCGCAGATCCAGCCAGTGTTCGACCCAGCTTACGGCAGATTTCCCCACCGGCACGCGGCGCTCTTTGCTGCCTTTCCCCATCACCCAGACTTCACCGGTAGACAGGTCAATATGCCCGCAGTCCATGTTCACCAGTTCGGACAGACGCAGGCCCGCGCCGTACATCACCTCAAGCATGGCGCGATCGCGCACGGCGAGGGGATCGTTAAGATCGATATCCAACAGGCGATTTATATCATCAACATCGATATTTTTCGGCAGATGGCGGCCCGCTTTCGGGGCAGAAATACCTTTTGCGGGATTAGCTTTTAGTTCGCCCTGGCTGACCAGCCAGTCGAAGAAGCTGCGTAACGCGGAAAGACGTAGCGCCAGGCTTGACGGCCCAAGGCCCGCGCGGCGGCTGCGCACCGCCAGCGAACGAACGCCTGCGGCATCGCACGCCTGCCAGGCTTTGATGCCCATCTCGTCGAGAAGATGAATAATGGCGGCGAGCTGGCGGCCATAGTTAAGTAGGGTTAACGGGCTGAGCTGGCGCTCAACCTTGAGGTATCGCAGGAAGCCATCAACGAGCGTTTGCAGAGGTGCGGCGGTCATACTCGCTCAACCCAGCGCTCCAGCAAATCCGGCAGCATCAGCGCCAGCTCGTGCAACAGCTGCGTTCCCTGCCCTTGCTGATAGTGCTGGGCATCCCGGCTGCTGAATAACAGCACGCCAAGATCGGCGTCGTTGCCCATCAGCGACATCGCCACCGAACCAATTGCTTTTGCCTGGGGAAGCACGACCAGCAGCTCCGGCCCGTTCAGCGGGCCAAGGTAATGCTGGGCATCGCCCAGGCGCTGGATGCGCAGCGGCTCAAACGCCTGACGGTTAAGGCCAAGATGGGTGAAATCAGAAGGTGCACCGATACGCCAGCGGTCAGCAAACAGTCGCACATTCGCGCCCGCCAGCCCCATTTCACGCGCCCAGCGATGCAGGCGGTTGAGCATTTCCTGCAGGCTGGTCGCAGAGGCGAGGCGGCCCTGCAGTTTGAGCAGGCGGTAGAATAACCCTTCGTTGGCGCTCGCCTGCTCCATCAGCAGGGTCATGTTTTCTTCAAGGAAATTTATGTGGTTACGGCTGCGGGCCATATGCCACTCTACCAGCGATACCGTGCCGCGCACCGGGTGCGGCACCTGCATCTGCTCAACAAGCTGGGCGTTACGAATAAAGAACTCGGGATGGCGCTGCAGGTACTCTGCCACGGCGCTATCGTCGAGCTCCAGTACGGCTTCTTGCTGTTCCTCGGCGTTCTTCATAGATGTATGAATCCATCATAGACATGGGCCGCCGGGCCGGTCATAAACAGCGGATTTCCCGGCCCTTTCCAGGCGATATCAAGGCGGCCGCCGGGCAGTTCAACCCGCACCTGCTCCGCCAGTAAACCTTGCTGAATGCCTACGGCCACGGCGCCACAGGCACCGCTGCCACAAGCTTGTGTTTCCCCCGCACCGCGCTCAAAGACGCGCAGACGGATGTGTTCGCGGGTGACGACCTGCATGAAACCAATGTTTGCACGTTCCGGAAAGCGTTCGTGGCTTTCCATCACCGGGCCGAGGGTTTCTACGGCGGCGGTGGTCACGTCGTCGACCTGAATCACGCAGTGCGGGTTACCCATCGACACCACGCCGCACATAATGGTCTGCTCGGCGACACGCATAATATAGGTCTTTTCCGCTTTGTTGGCGCGGAACGGCACCTCGGAAGGTTCGAAGTTCGGCTCGCCCATATTCACGCGCACCAGCTCGTCGTCGGTCACGCTTAATACCATGCGGCCGTTTGCCGTGCTCACGCGAATATCGCGTTTGTTGGTCAGCCCTTTCAGGCGCACAAAGCGGGCAAAGCAGCGCGCGCCGTTACCGCACTGAGAAACTTCGCTGCCGTCGGCGTTGAAGATGCGGTAATGGAAGTCGAGGTCAGGATCGTAGGGCGGTTCAACCACCAGCAGCTGATCGAAACCCACGCCGAGGTGACGATCCGACAGGCGTCGGATCAGCTCAGGGGAGAAATAGACATTCTGTGTCACCGCGTCGACGACCATAAAGTCATTACCGAGGCCATGCATTTTTGAGAACTGCATCTTCTGCTCCATTCCGCGGTTACTTATCTCATATTGTCTAGTAGATCACCTGAGTCGGCGCGTCGCTCGTGCCGCGATTGTTGCGGTCCGGCGTGGTCGATTGCGTTTGCGGCTGAGGGGCCGTGTTCTGCGTGGCCGGTTTGGTTTTACCGTCAGCAGGTGGGAAATAGAGTGGCCCTTTCAGGCCGCAGCCTGTGAGGCTAAACAGCGCCAGTGCAACCGCCAGCGGGCAGAAAATTTTCTTCATTATTGAGATGCCTGTGATTCAATATTCTGTCGTCTATCATCGCAGGTGAACCCCGAAAAGCAATACTCTTTTCTATTGGCGAGCGTTGCTTTTATACTGCCGTGAATACGAACAACCGGGAAGAAGAGATGAACGACAGTGAATTCCATCAACTGGCCGACGGCCTGTGGATGACGATCGAAGAGCGCCTTGACGACTGGGACGGCGACACGGATATCGACTGTGAGATTAACGGTGGCGTGTTAACGCTGAGTTTTGAAAACGGCAGCAAGATCATTATCAACCGTCAGGAGCCGCTGCATCAGGTGTGGCTGGCAACCAAAAGCGGTGGCTATCACTTTGACCTGAAAGGGGATTTGTGGATTTGCGATCGTAGCGGCGTGGAATTCTGGCAACTATTAGAAGAAGCCTGCACCCAGCAGGCTGGCGAGCCGGTGAGCTTTAGCTAGTTACTGATACTGTTGCAGCAGCGGCGTCGCGTTATCGTCATGGTTCGCAGACGTCGCAGGCAGCACGGTTTGGGTGCGGAACGGAATGACCTGGGTGCGCCCATCAACCTTCACAATCTGGTAGAACTGCGGCAGGTTGAAGTTGATAAAACTTGAGCCGTAGGTGAAACGGTCGTGGGATGACGAGTAGAAGCGGCTGACGTCACGCACCAGATCCTCTTTGCTTCCTTCGCAGTGGTGGTACACCTCCGCTCGGTTGCTCTCATCAAGAATATAAATGTTAAAGCCCTGCTCTTCGTTGGTCTCTTCAAAGAAGAACTGAATGATCCCTTCGCTGGCGAAACCGTCCACCACCGGCGGCAGCTGCACCTGGTTAGTTTCAACCTGAACCGACAGGCCATGCAGTTTGTTATGGGAAATCGCCCCATAGAATTCAACCGCATTTTCCAGCTTCTGCACCGATACGCTCAGGCGCTCGAAGAACAGTCCCCACGTCTGGCCGGAAACGCGCAGCGCTTTGAAACGCCCGGGTTCCTGGCGGGTGCTGGACAAGCGGAACTCAATACATTCGGAAACCAGCTGCTGCACGCGAGTGCGGATCAGGCCACGCAGATGCTGGCTGTAGCAGAAGACTTCTACGCTGTCTGGCGGGGCGGCGTCCTGGTGCATTTTGCCGAGAATCGTCTTCAACGCTTCGATCATCGCCTGCTCGCCGTTGAAGTGCAGGGTACGCACTTCGTTCCACGAGTTGCGATAAAGCAGGTCGACGCTGCCGACCAGGCACTGCTGCTGCTGCCCAAAGCTGAACACGTCGAGCTTGCGGAAGTCAAAATGCACAACCTGATTGCGGAAGGCCGCCGTCGGGTCGTATTCCAGGTTGACGATAATCGCCAGGTGGCGAATTTCGCACGGGCTGTAGAGCGCTTTAGGCGTTGGCGCAGGCAGACGCAGCGGGAAGTGGTGAGACACGTCGGCCACCATCTCCTGCAGCTTCGGCAGGTCACAGATACCGTTGCCCTTAATAAACAGGCGGGTGCGGGAGGTCAGCAGGCCGTTGAAGTAGGCCCAGGCCACCAGCTTATTAAGATAACGGTTATATTCCAGCGGTTGATGGCTGACGATGGAATCCATATTGGGCGCGCGGTTGTAGAGATACCAGCCAGAGCGGTTGGCACGGCCCGGCGGCACGTGGATAAACGTCAGGTTCGTTTCGGAGAGATCCGGTGAAATCTGTGGGTTAACGAGAGTGACTTTACCCGGCAGCGCTTCGAACGCGGCGTAAAGTTTGCGGGTCAGAACGCCGATATCCTGCGGGCTTGCGCTCACGCTCAGGTTATTACGGCGCGCAAAGCGAATCAGGTTGCGATAGCTTTGCATCATCGCGTCCAGCAGTTCGTTGTGCGCGTCGCGGACCTGGTCAATCTTCCAGTTAGCGCGGTTGTCCAGCATTGCCAGACGCGCTTCGTCCCAGCCCCACTCTTTGACGAGCTGGCTTAATACTTCACGCCGCCAGCCAACGCAGGCGCGTTCTCGGGAAAGTTTTTCACACACTTTTAGATAGAAGCAGCGACGCACCAGGTCCAGGCGCGCAGTGTCTTCGATTTGCGTCAGATAATGGGTGACCCGCTCCAGCATCATGCAGTACGGATCGAGCCCGAAGGAGACAATTTCGCCGTCGTGCAGGCGCTGTTTGATGTCTTTCGCCAGCAGGCGGGCGTTCGGATATTCCCAGGAATAGGCTTCCAGCAGCAGCGTTTTCAGCACTGCTTTATACGGGGAATCGATGCTTTTATAGAGCTGCCAAAGGCTTGCGCCAAAGTATTCTTCCGCGGAGAGTGAGCTTAAACCGCCGAGATCCAGCCATTCGTTTGGCGTCAGCACGCCCTGCGCGTAGAGCGACATGACGTAATCGTCGTAGTGCTCTTCTTCGTCGCCCGGCACCATATTCCATAGAATACGTTTCCCGGCGAGCCGCACGGCAGTGCGGTAAAATTCGTCTAACAGCAGAATATGCTGAGTGGAGCCGCAGTCTTCGCCGCCGAGGCTGCCGCTTTCGTTGTGACGGAAGCGGTTCTCATCGATCAGGAAGAAGCTGACCTCAACGCCCAACGATGCCGCCCAGCTTTCCAGCAGGCTGCATTTACGCTGTAACAGTTGGCGTTCGTCGTTATCCAGCCATGCCTGGTGGCAGACCCAAATGTCCAGGTCTGAAGAGCAGCTTTGGCCGACGGAAGAGGTACTGCCCATGGAGTACAAACCGGTAATCGGCAACTCGCCAGCGGCGGTTTCCTGCGGCGGCATGCCGCGCATCAATTCCAGTTCGTTAAGATAGTGGCGTTGGGTTTCATCAGGCGTGTAGATGCAGATGCCATGGGGAACGTTACCGTCAAGGTAACCCGGCATCAGCGGGTGGTGATAATGTAGCAATGTCGGCAGAAGACTGTAGACCTGTTGGAAGGCAGGCCCCATGGCAGCAAGCGCGCGGTCTACGCGCAATTGGTTGATGGCATCCAGTCTCTGTTTAAGAGTCTCAATATAGAGGTACAAGACATATCGCCTGATGGTTTCAGTATTCGAAAAAACCCGTTTCCTGATTGTTGCCTCTATGATTATAAACGAACGGGCAAACAATTGCTGGAAACGTGATCAATTTAACACCTTGCTGGTTGACCGTAAAGAAAGTTGCGCTATGCACAAAACGCCATCACGGTTACCTGCTTTATATTCCATAATACGAGTCACGTCCCTCTTTTCCGCAAAAACCGTTGAAACTGACAGCCTTCCGTTAAGAGTGGTAGGATGGGCAGCAGACGACAATTACGGTAACAAGCATGTTAGACAATGTATTAAGAATTGCCACTCGCCAAAGTCCGCTCGCGCTTTGGCAAGCACAATATGTTAAACAGCGCCTGATGGCGTGTCATCCGCAGCTTAATGTTGAGCTGGTGCCTATGGTGACGCGCGGCGATGTGATCCTCGATACGCCATTGGCCAAAGTTGGTGGCAAGGGTCTGTTTGTCAAAGAGTTAGAGCTGGCGCTGCTTGAAGGCCGTGCGGATATCGCCGTGCATTCGATGAAAGACGTGCCGGTGGAATTTCCTGAAGGCTTGGGTCTGGTCACCATCTGCGAGCGCGATGATCCGCGCGATGCGTTTGTCTCGAATCAGTACGCAAGCCTGGATGATTTGCCGCAGGGCAGCGTGGTTGGCACCTCAAGTCTGCGCCGCCAGTGCCAGATTGCAGAACGTCGTCCTGATTTAGTGATTCGTTCGCTGCGTGGCAACGTTGGCACCCGGTTGAGCAAGCTTGATAGCGGCGAATACGATGCCATTATTCTTGCCGTAGCCGGACTAAACCGGCTTGGCCTACAGTCCCGTATTCGTTGCGCGCTGCCAGCGGAAGTTTCACTGCCGGCAGTTGGTCAAGGTGCGGTTGGTATTGAATGCAGGCTGAACGACGAACGCACCCGCGAACTGCTTACGCCGCTTAATCACGATGAAACCGCCGTTCGCGTGAGCGCCGAGCGCGCGATGAACATGCGTCTTGAAGGCGGCTGCCAGGTGCCAATCGGCAGCTACGCAGAACTGCAAGACGGCGAGCTGTGGCTGCGTGCGCTGGTCGGCGCTCCGGACGGTTCCTTTATGGTGCGCGGTGAACGCCGTGGTAAACCTGAAGAAGCAGAAGCCATGGGCATTTCCCTTGCCGAAGAGCTGCTGAACAGCGGTGCGCGTGAAGTGCTCGCCGCCGTTTATGATGGAGATGCGCCCGCATGACGATTCTTGTCACCCGCCCCTCCCCCGCTGGGGAAGAGTTAGTGAGCCGTCTGCGCGCACTCGGGCAGGTGGCGTACAGTTTTCCTCTCATTGAATTCTCCCCGGGCCGGCAGCTGAACCAACTGCCGGAACGCCTTGCAGCGCTTTCGCCGGGCGATCTCGTCTTCGTGCTCTCAAAGCACGTAGTGCATTACGCCAATCCTCTGTTGCGACATAACAACCTGTCGTGGCCGGAACATCTTTCGTGGTTTGCCATCGGGCGAGCCACCGCGTTGGCCTTTCATACGGTCAGTCATTTACCGGTCCGCTATCCATTGGATCGGGAAACCAGTGAAGTCTTGCTACAATTACCTGAATTACAGAACGTTGCCGGTAAGCGCGCGCTCATTCTGCGTGGCAATGGCGGGCGTGAACTGTTAGGCGAAACCCTGACTGCACGCGGCGCTAAAGTAGAATTTTGCGAATGCTATCAGCGCAATGCGAAAATTTATGACGGAACGGAAGAAGCTTTCCGCTGGCGCGAGCGGGGGATAAAAACCCTTGTCGTCACCAGCGGCGAAATGCTGCGGCAGCTTTATGCGCTGGTTCCCGAGTGGTATCGCAATGACTGGTTACTCCACTGCCAACTGGTTGTTGTCAGTGAGCGTTTGGCGATCGCGGCCCGGGATTTGGGCTGGCAGGATATTCGGATCGCCGATAACGCCGACAATGACGCGCTGCTTCGCGCGTTACAATAAACCTAACAATATGGGACGCCACAATGACGGAACAAAATACCTCCTCCGCCATGGTTGAAGAGACCAAACCCGCGGTGGAAACCACGCCGCTTCCAGAGCAACCACCACAGAAAAATCGTAGCGGAGTGGCGGGAATTGCACTGGGCGCTATCGCCATTGCTATTGCTCTGGCGTTAGGTGCTGGGCTTTACAGCTATGGCAAACATCAGGCTTCAACGCAAACTGCCACCAACGATGCGCTGGCTTCACAGCTTACCGCGTTGCAAAAACAGCAGGATCAGCAGAAAAGCGAGCTGGAAAAAACCATCAAACAGCAGGCGACAGCCCTTGATGAAGCCAACCGTCAGCAGGCAAACCTGGCGCGTCAGCTGGACGAAGTGCAGCAAAAAGTGGCGACCATTTCCGGCAGCGATGCCAAAACCTGGCTTCTTGCCCAGGCCGATTTCCTCGTGAAACTGGCTGGCCGCAAGCTGTGGAGCGATCAGGACGTGACCACCGCCGCCGCGCTGCTGAAAAGCGCAGACGCGAGCCTTGCGGACATGAACGATCCAAGCCTGATCGCCGCTCGCCGCGCGCTGACCGATGACATCAGTTCGCTTTCCGCCGTTACGCAGGTGGACTATGACGGCATCATTCTTAAGCTGAACCAGCTTTCCAACCAGGTAGATAACCTGCGCCTCGCGGACAACGACACCGACGACACGCCGATGGACTCCGACGGCAGCGAGCTTTCCAGCACGGTGACCGAATGGCGTCAGAACCTGGTGAAAAGCTGGCATAACTTTATGGACAGTTTCATTACTATCCGCCGCCGCGATGAAACGGCCGTGCCGCTGCTTGCGCCGAATCAGGATATCTACCTGCGTGAGAATATTCGCTCGCGCCTGCTGGTAGCCGCTCAGGCCGTGCCGCGTCATCAGGATGAAACCTATAAGCAGTCGCTGGAAAACGTGTCTACGTGGGTTCGTGCCTATTACGATACCAATGATGCGACAACTAAAGCGTTCCTGGATGAATTAGAAAGCCTCGGCCAGCAGAGCATCAACATGGATATCCCGCAGACGCTGCAAAGCCAGCCGCTGCTTGAAAAGCTGATGCAAACTCGCGTGCGCAACCTGCTTGCTCAGCCGGGTGCGGCAAGCGCCACACCTGCTCCAGCCGCGCCTGAACAGGCTCCTGCCGCAAGTCAGGGAGAATAAGCGATGATTAAAGTCTTATTGCTCTTCCTGCTGCTGATCGCCGGGATCGTTCTTGGGCCAATGCTCGCCGGTCATCAGGGCTATGTGCTGATCCAGACCGACAACTATAACGTCGAGACCAGCGTTACGGGCCTGGCGATCGTTCTGATCCTGACCATGGTTGTGCTGTTCGCTATCGAATGGATTTTGCGTCGCATCTTCCGTACCGGCGCGCGCACTCGCGGCTGGTTCGTAGGCCGCAAAAGCAGCCGCGCCCGCAAGCAGACCAAAGCAGCATTGCTGAAGCTCGCGGAAGGCGACTATCAGCAGGTTGAGAAGCTGATGTCGAAAAACGCAGACCATGCGGAACAGCCGGTCGTGAACTATCTGCTGGCTGCTGAAGCGGCTCAACAGCGTGGCGACGAAATCCGCGCTAACCAGCATCTGGAGCGCGCGGCGGAGCTGGCGGACAACGATCAGCTGCCGGTGGAAATCACCCGCGTTCGTCTACAGCTGGCGCGCAACGAAAATCACGCGGCACGCCATGGCGTCGATAAGCTTTTGGAAATCGCGCCTCGCCATCCGGAAGTGCTGCGTCTTGCCGAACAGGCCTATGTCCGCACCGGCGCATGGAGTTCCATTCTGGATATTCTGCCAGCGATGGATAAAGTGCAGGTTGGTGACGAAGCGCACCGCGCGGCGCTGCAGGAACAGGCTTGGATTGGCATGATGGACCAGGCGATGGCAGATCAGGGCAACGATGGCCTGAAAACCTGGTGGCGCAACCAGAGCCGTAAGACGCGGCAGGAAACGACGCTGCAGGTGGCGATGGCGGAGCATCTGATTGAGTGTGACGATCATGAGGCCGCGCAGGAAATCGTGCTCGATGGCCTTAAGCGCCAGTATGACGAGCGCCTGATCTTGCTGATGCCGCGCCTCAAGTCGGGTAATCCTGAACAATTGGAAAAAGCGCTGCGTCAGCAGATTAAAACCCATGGCGATCGCCCGCTGCTTTACAGCACGCTGGGTCAGCTTCTGATGAAGCACGGCGAATGGCAGCAGGCAAGTGAAGCGTTCCGCGAGGCCATCAAGCAGCGCCCGGACGCCTTCGATTACGCATGGCTTGCTGACTCGCTCGACAGGCTCCACCAGCCGGAAGAAGCTGCTCTGATGCGCCGCGACGGCCTGCTACTCACCCTGCAAAACAATCCCAATCCTTAATACCGCGGGCGAAGTTCTTTCGCCCTTTTTCTTCCCGCGATGCAAAAAAAAACACCTGCCGGTTGGCAGGTGTTAAAACAGGTCTGTTGACAACTAAGTGGTGCTTCACTCAACGTTGTGTCCATGGTGTTGGATGAGGCCTAAGGCGACATCTGTCGGTGGACGATAAGCACCGTAATTGGCTCTGCGTCATTCCTGGGTTTATGAAGCCTAAGCAAACATAAGAAGTGGAATGAGCATCTACGGGTATATTATTGCACGATGCGTGCCAGGTTTGAATCCGGTATTCGACAATCGCCGCAATTTCTACAAATTCAGGTAGTTATTGCCGTCAACGACGGCAGGACGCTTTACCGCCACGATGAAACTTTCCCGCTTCGTTTGTCTCCCGGAGGAGACAGTTAAAGATACATTATATTAAATATTTATTAATCAAGTGATTGCGTGTCTCCAAAAAGAGACAGCTGGATACGTTTTGTCGCGGTGTTGCGACAGTCAGATGGGATTGCAGAATTCGATCGGTAGGTTTGATAAGCGCAAGCGCCATCACACTTTTGCGGCGGATGGCGCTTGCGCTTATCCGCCCTACAAATGCAAAAAGGCCAGCTCTATGAGCTGGCCTTTTCTAAATGTGGTCGGCGAGAGAGGATGACTTGTTTTTACCAAACACGCCCTACGGGCCGTTGTTAAAGCAACGTTGTCTCGCTTCGCTCGGCTCAAACCTCCTTCGGAGGTTCTCATCCTCTTCAGAATCCGGATGCAAAAAAGCCAGCTCAAAGAGCTGGCTTTTTCTTGAATGTGGTCGGCGAGAGAGGATTCGAACCTCCGACCCACTGGTCCCAAACCAGTTGCGCTACCAAGCTGCGCTACTCGCCGAAATACTGCTGTACTGCAAATCTTACTTAATTTAGATGATTGGTGCGAAGAGAGGGACTTGAACCCTCACGTCCGTAAGAACACTAACACCTGAAGCTAGCGCGTCTACCAATTCCGCCACCTTCGCATCGTAACCACTAAATTAATGGGGTGGCTAATGGGACTCGAACCCACGACAACTGGAATCACAATCCAGGGCTCTACCAACTGAGCTATAGCCACCACTGTAAAATCTTTCACGCGGTAAGTTAATACCACCGCAGCTCTCGCGCCACTCTTAAATGGTGCGCCCGACAGGATTCGAACCTGAGACCTCTGCCTCCGGAGGGCAGCGCTCTATCCAGCTGAGCTACGGGCGCGTAGCGCCGTTGCGGGGTCGGATATTACGGGCTTCGTGCTCAGCTGTCTAGTGCTTATTTGAATAAAATGCGCGTTTGGTTACGCTTTGTGCGTTCTGCTGCTAATCCACGCTAATTTTACTTATTCAGAGGTTTATTCAGGCCAAAAACCTTATAAACCAAGGTCACCAGCAGCAAGAAGCCCATCCCTACGGTAAGCGACATGCGCGTGTCTTCATTAAAGCCCATCCCGATTAATACGCATACCAGGAACGCCATCGTCAGGTAGTTGGCCCAAGGGAACATGATCGACTTAAACGGGTGGCTGGCAATCGCCTCGCGGTGCGCCTTACGGAAACGCAGCTGGCTAATCAGAATCACAAACCACGGCACCATGCCCGGCAGAACGCTTGCGCTATACACATAGACGAACACGCGCTGTGGATTAGGGATGATGTAGTTCAGGCACGAGCCGAGCAGCAGGATGACAATAGAAACCGCCACGCCCGCCACCGGCACGCCGTTACGGGAGACTTTTGCCATTTTCGCTGGCAGTTGGCGGTTCTTCGCAAGGGCATAAAGCATGCGTCCACAGCTATACATCCCACTGTTACAGCCCGAAAGCGCGGCCGTCAGCACCACAAAGTTAATGATCCCAGCCGCCGCCGTGATACCGATTTTGGCAAACGTCAGCACGAACGGGCTGCCGTTGCTGCCAATCTGGTTCCACGGGAAGATAGTCACGATAACGAAAATCGCGCCCACGTAGAAAATCAGGATGCGCCACAGCACCTTGCCGACCGCGCTACGTAACGTCACCTGCGGGTTTTTGGCTTCTCCGGCGGTAATGCCGATCAGCTCCACGCCCTGATACGACGCCACAACGATGCAAAGCGCCGTTAAGAAGCCCTTCCAGCCTCCGGCAAAAAAGCCGCCGTGCTCGGTAAGATTGCCAAAGCCGATCGGCTGGCCGTGGTTGCCAAATCCGAAGAAAATCACGCCAAGCCCAACGATGATCATCACGATAATGGTGGTGACTTTGATCATCGCAAACCAAAACTCGATTTCACCGTACAGCCGCACCGCAGCCAGGTTCGCCAGCGCGACAAGCCCTACTGCGATGAGCGCGGGCAGCCACTGCGGCAAATCGGGGAACCAGTACTGGACGTAAAGCCCGATGGCGGTAATTTCCGAGATGCCCACCGCCATCCACATAAACCAGTAGGACCACGCGGTGAGATAGCCAAAGAACGGGCTCATATAGCGGTGTGCGTAAACGGCAAACGAGCCTGCTACGGGTTCCAGAAAGAGCATTTCGCCCATGGAACGCATTATGAAAAATACGAACAGTCCCGCGACGATGTACGCCAGCAGCACCGACGGGCCGGCCCATTTCAGGGTACTTGCAGCCCCCATAAAGAGACCAACGCCGATGGTACCGCCCAGCGCGATAAGTTCGATGTGTCGAGCCTCCAGCCCACGCTGAAGCTCTGCTTGTTTTTCTGCCATATGCCCTCTGAGTTGTATTCGCAAATTGCCCGGTTTAGACCGGTTCTAGTTGTGTAATAACCTGAAGTCCGAGCGCGGCCCGCGCCCAGGCGGACGCAATGGTTTCGCATTTTTTGCAAAATTACAAATCAACTGTTAACAGTTATGAGCGGAGTGGTAGAAAAATACGTCCGTAGGAAAGTAAAAACGCGCCCAAGTGAGCGCGTTGAAATGGTTTAGAGGCGGCCGCTGTAATGCCACGCCAGGTAGCGCAGCAGCTTAAGTTGGCGTCCCAGACGGCTCGGCTGTGACAGCAGGCGATAAAGCCATTCCAGCCCCAGCTTCTGCCAAATCTTCGGCGCGCGCTTCACGTGGCCGGTGAACACATCATAGGTGCCGCCAACGCCCATATACAGCGCCTGCGGATAAACCTTGCGGCAATCGCGCATGAGGATTTCCTGCCGCGGGGACCCCATTGCGACGGTCACGATTGCCGCCCCGCTATCACGGATGCGCTCGAACATAGCCTGCCGCTGCTCCGGCTTAAAGTATCCATCCTGGCTGCCGACGATATTCACGTTCCACAGCTTACGAAGTTTAGCCTCGGTCTGCGCCAGAATCTCCGGTTTGCCGCCGACGAGGAAAACCGGCGTGCCTTCGCGCCCGGCTTTCTCCATTAAGGCTTCCCAAAGGTCAGCGCCGGGCACGCGCGATACGACTGCCGCCGGATACTTTTTGCGTATTGAACGCACCACGCTGATGCCGTCGGCGTATTTAAACTCGGCGGCGTCAATAAGCTCCCGTACTTCCTGGTCGCGTTCAGCCGTGAGAACCTTTTCAGCGTTGATCGCCACCAGCGTGCCCGATCGCAGCGCGCCGCCGTCATAGAGATAGTCCAGCGCATGCTGCATATCGCGCCAGCCCAGCAATTCCAGGCCGCGAATCGTGTATTTTGGAGCGGTAATCGACTCGTTCATATTGTTCCCTGTCAGGCGTTAGAGGTTTCGGTGACCACGCGCGGCGTTCGCCGCAGACGTTGATGGACCAAACCTGCACTATCAAATAACCAGTAAAGAAGCTTCGCCAGCAGAAGGCAAATGCCGAACACCACAAGGAAGAACACGACGCGCGAGACGAAGGAATCCACCCCCTCGCGCGCCAGAACGATCATGTTAAAGATCGCCCCGAAGCAGAAGCTATGCAAAATAGCAGACTTATAGCGGTTGGTTTCCTGATTCCCAAGCTCGTAAAGCCAGTCGAACCACTTGATGATCAGGCCAACGGCTACGGCCCCCAGCGGGATAAACCACACGCCGCCCATCACCACCAGCGAACCGATAAGCGTCGGCGAAATTGCAAGCCCGGAATGGTTGTTGAGGATTTCCCAGGTGAAGTAATTGGCGCTGTTCAGCACGATGCCGGGGCGGTCTGGCCAAACCCATGTCGGGATGAAGACGTAGAAGTCGCGAGCGATAGGCGCAAGGCCCTGGAAGTCGATTTTGTCGTAGTTTTGCAGCAGCAGCGCCAGATTTTCCCACGGAGAGAAGGTATCGCGCGTGAGATACAGGAAGGTATAAAACGCTTCGTCACCGCTCACGTCCAGCCCGTAACGTTTGAGCGCCAGCCAGAACATGCCGACGATGCCGAAAACGCCCGCCGCCGCCAGCATCCACAGTGAAATCCAGCCGCGAATGATGCCGATAAACAGGAAGATGGCGAACGCGATGATTATATTGGCGCGCGTTCCCCCGACGATCATGTAGGTCAGCAGGCCGAAGGCGACGGTGCTAACCAGGAAGAACATCCAGGAACGCCCGTCCTGCTTGAGGAAATAGACCACCAGCATCGCCGGAATAAAGAAGTAGAAGAAGCGCTTGAGCGCTACACCTGACACTTCATTCGAGAAGATTTCGCTGTAGGAGTGCAGCTTAAACAGCAAAAAGCCGTTGTGCATGAAGAAGACGGCCACGCTTGCTAGCGCGACAGCCGCCAAAATCACCCAAGTGAGATGCGTTTCAACGCGGTTCATGGTGAACAGCGGGCGTCGTGGCGCTGTTGCGATTCGCTTAGGGCGCAGGCGGGTTTTATAGGCAACGTAATAAATACCGTAGAAGCAAACCGCCGCGAGCTGCGCCTGGAGCAATATGTCCGCAGGCACGACGGCTACGCCAAAACGAAACACCAGCGTGCAGGTGAACGGAAAGCCGAAGAAGAAAGTCAGCAGATACAGCAACGAAAAGAAGACGTTGAAGTTGAAGCGAACCTTAAGGAATTCCTGGTACGTCAGCACGCCGATAAACATCACCGAGACAAACCATACCAAAAACAAACCGCCAAACTGCAGCAAACTCATGCGGTTTCTCCCGATGTGATAGCCAACGCCCGGTGCCAACCTTCAATATAGTTGGGATTGAAAAAGGCAATCTGTTGCTTATCCAGTAAGCGTAGCTGGCGCTGTGCTTCGCGCACGATCGTTTCATCCAGCGGATCGCCCGTGTAGAGCACGGGCACATGCTGTTCGACCATATCCTGCCAGAACGGGTTTTTACGGCTCAGCACGCACGGGATCCCCGCCTGAATCAGCAGGCAAAGGGTGCCGATGCCCTGCTGGCGGTCAAAAATGAAATACCCCAAATCACACTGGCGCAGCAGGGTAAGGTATTCGTTGAATTCGACTTTCTCTTTCAGCACCTGCAGATTTTCAGCGCTGAACAGCGCGCGGCCAGCCTGCTCGACTTCCGCAATATAAGCGCCGTTATTTTCCGGGTAGCCCATAGGAACGACAACGCGCACGGTGTCGCCAAACTGGGCGTGTATTGCCCGCAGCGCGGCAACGTGCTGATTGCTGCGATCGCCAGAGTTGCCCACCAGCAGCGTGAGTTTGCCCGCAGTTTTGACCTCATCGCCCATGTTATTAAGCGCGGGGTCCATGCGGGTTGGGAAGTAAAGCAGCTCACCGGGCACGCGAGGATGGCGCTGGTGTAAATAGTTAAGATCGCCGCGCGTAGCGAAGACCCGGCCAACGCGGCCCTGCGCAATGCGGCGCAGCAGGTAAAACAGGCGAAACTTTAGCTTGCGTGAGGCTTCATATAAATCCGCCCCCCAGATATGCCAGCTTACCTGTGCGGGCTTTAGCCCGCCGGTCAGCAGCGCGATCCATAGCGCGCCGTTGAACTGCCCGTGGAAAAAGAATTTCTGCTGACGATCGGCCCGCGCTTTCCCAACCACGGCCTGCGCCAGCGCTTTTTTAGAAGGGAAGAGCGTAATCGCAAGCTCGGGAAACGCTGATGGCAATGCGCCATCCGTTGAGACCACCATAAACTGGCGCGCGTGCGGATGTGAGGCGGCCAGAGCGTCGTTAAAGAAACGCAAAACCGTCTGGTTATGATGCGGGATATCCGAACCCAGTACGTGAATCAGTGTCGTCATGCTCGTCTACGATATAGGAGAAACACGCCACAGCAGAGCGCGAAGTAAACAATGTATGTCGCCATGTAGGCCTGTGCGGCACCCAGAGCGCCATGGGCTGGGATCAGCCAGCGTGAGAATCCGGTTAATAAAGCAAACTGGCTAATTTCAGTCAAAATATAAAAGCGCAGCGAGGCCTTGGCGATGACCAAATAGCCAAATACGTACGACCCGACCTTCAGCACGTCGCCCACCAGCTGCCAGGCGAAGAGATCGCGCATGGCGATGAACTTATGCGAGAACAGCAGCCAGATAGCAAAATCGCGCAGCAGCCACACGGTGAAGCTCGCAATCGCCACTGCTGGCAGAACAAACTTCAGAGAGCGGACGATTTCGCGTGAGATGTCCTGCTTTGCGGTCAGCCGGGATAGCGTCGGCAGCAGGTAAACGCTGAACGAAGCGGTGATGAATTGAAGGTAGGCGTCGGAGATACTGCTCACGCCCTGCCAGATGCCCACATCGTCCCAACTATAATTTTCGGCAAGCAGGTTACGCATCATCACGTAAGCCACCGGCAGCGTGATAGAAGTGATTACCGCCATGATGGTGAACTTGCCGAGGCTGCTGGCGTAGACCCTATCCCACTGCGGCTTCAGGTAGGCCAGCGGCACATGGTCGCGGCGAACCAGCATAAAACCTGCCGGGATCAGCACGAGCGCCGGCACCAGCGCCAGGCCAAGCAAAGCACCCGGGTAACCGCCCAGGCGATAGCAAAGATAGTAAGCCGCTACGCCAATCAGGCTGCCGCCAATCAGCGCCAGGGCATTCCCCGCCGCATCGCGAAAGCCTTTCATGATCGCCAGCGACAGGTTAGCCCAGGCGATGCCCATTTGTACTAGCGCAACCAGCCGCACCAGGCCCTGATAATGGTCATGGCCGAACAGGCCGATGCTGATGGGCTTTGCCGCCAGCACAAACACAACCGCCAGCAGGCTTGAAAAGCCGAGCACCATAGCCGAAGAGGTGCCAAGCACTTTACGAAGCTGTTCAGGGTCATCGTGGTACTGCGCAACGTATTTGGTGACGCCGTTGAAAATACCGGCCCCCGCCAGCACGCCCAGCACGGTAACCATCTGACGAAAGTTACCCGCCAGCCCCACGCCGCTCGGGCCATACGCCACCGCGAGGAGTTTTACGACCAGCAGGCCGGCAGCAATTTTTACCAGCGTGGACCCTGCGGTCCACACTGAGGCTTTAGCCAGCGACATATCAGGAAAGGTAGCTTAACAACGTATTGATCACAGTACGTTGGTTAACGGCAGACAGGTTATAGAACAGCGGCAGACGCACCAGGCGTTCGCTCTCTTTAGTGGTGAAACGATCTTCGCCGTGGAAATAGCCGAACTTTTCGCCCGCCGGGCACGCGTGCAGCGGGATGTAATGGAATACCGCCATGATCTCGGCCTCTTTGAGATACGAAATCAGCGCGGTGCGGTCTTCCACGTCGCGCAGCTTGATGTAAAACATGTGGGCGTTCTGCACACAGTCTTTCGGTATTGAAGGCAGTTCGATGCGACCCGCACGCGCCAGAGGAGACAACGCATCGTGATAGGCCTGCCAAAGCTGCAGGCGCTGATGGTTAATTTTTTCAGCGGCTTCAAGCTGCGCCCAGAGATAGGCGGCCTGCAGATCGGCCATCAGATAGCTGGAACCGATGTCGCGCCAGGTATATTTATCCACCTGACCGCGGAAGAACTGGCTGCGGTTGGTGCCTTTTTCACGGATGATTTCAGCGCGCTCAATCAGCGACGCGTCATTGATGAGCGTCGCGCCGCCTTCGCCGCCCGCGGTGTAGTTTTTGGTTTCGTGAAAGCTAAAGCAGCCGATGTGGCCGATGGTGCCCAGCGCGCGGCCTTTATAGGTAGACATCACGCCCTGCGCGGCGTCTTCCACTACGAACAGGTTATGTTTTTTCGCCAGAGCCATAATCGTGTCCATCTCGCAGGCCACGCCCGCGTAATGAACCGGCACGATGGCGCGGGTTTTCTCGGTGATTGCCGCTTCGATCAGCGTCTCGTCGATATTCATGGTGTCCGGGCGGATATCGACAAACACCACTTTCGCCCCACGTAGCACAAACGCGTTCGCGGTAGACACAAAGGTGTAGCTCGGCATGATGACTTCATCGCCAGCTTTGATATCCAGCAGCAGAGCGGCCATCTCCAGCGAAGCGGTACAGGACGGTGTCAGCAAAACCTTTTTGCTGCCGAAGCGCTGCTCCATCCACTGCTGACAGCGACGCGTGAAACCGCCGTCGCCACAAAGCTTGCCGCTGCCCATCGCGGCCTGCATATATTCGAGTTCTGAACCTACTACCGGCGGAGCATTAAATGGGATCATTTTTTCACCTGTATAACCAGAAAGCGGTGCTTTCTACCGTCGCACCGCTTTGAATATAACGCCGCAAAGCCGCGGTATTGCTTATCTGCGTGGCGACACGCAGCGTTTTCAGTTCACGTTGCTGGCACCACTTATGCGCCGCGTTCATCAGTTGCTCACCCACGCCACGCCCGGCGAGCAGGCCAATGCGCGCTTCATGTTCGTTTAGCTGGCGCATGCTGACGTAACCCTGAATATCGCCACCGTTTTTTAGCAGCAGACACTGGTGGTCAAAGGTGCCCAGCACCGCATTTTCCACCCACTGCGCATAGAAACGACCGCTATCTTCGGGCTGATACCACGGCATGCGGAAGCGGCTTTGCGTGAATACCCTTGCGGACATTTCGCGCAGAACGGGAATATCGCCCTGTTCGGCAACGATAGCGCTAGATAAAGCATTATCCGTGCCAACGCGTAATACGAGATCGACCTCGCCCTCCACCAGCTTGAAGCCAAGCTGCTGCAAACCGTCGAGCAGATCGGTGCGATGGGCGGGAATCTTCGCCTGCACGCGCCCAAAGGCCGCTAAGTCTGCCGCGCTTAAAGCCGGTGCAGGGTCGCAAAAACGAACAATGGCGCTGTTAACGCCAAAGAATTGATTTTCCCAGTCCAGCGGTTCAAGCCGGGCGCAGAGCGCACTGTTCATGATTAGCCTCGCTAGGCGGATTAACGCCAGACGCCTTTGGTATCAACAACCCAGCGCTGCTGGATTTTATCGCCGGAAAGGGCTTTAAACTCGTTGTGATCCACCAGCATGACCAGCACGTCCGCCTGCCGTAACGCTTCGTCGAGCGAGGCTAGCTGGCAGTGGCCTTCGAGCTTTTTCGGCAGCTGATGAATGTTCGGCTCAACCACCAGCGTTTCACCGCTGTGCCATGAGGCAATCATTTCGGCAATTTCCATCGCCGGGCTTTCGCGCAGGTCGTCGATGTTTGGTTTGAAAGCGAGGCCAAAGCAGGCGATTTTCAGCTCGCTGGCACGGCGGCCATTTTCCGCGAGGCTGTCCGCAACGGCGGCCTTCACCTGATTGATAACCCAGTGCGGCTTATCATCGTTCACTTCGCGCGCGATGCGAATCAGGCGCGCCTGCTGCGGGTTTTGCGCAACGATGAACCACGGATCGACAGCAATGCAATGCCCGCCAACGCCCGGCCCCGGCTGGAGAATATTCACGCGCGGATGGCGATTTGCCAAGCGGATCAATTCCCAAACGTTGATGCCCTGATCGGCACAAATCAGCGAAAGCTCGTTCGCGAACGCAATGTTCACGTCACGGAAGCTGTTTTCCGTCAGCTTGCACATTTCTGCCGTACGGGAGTTGGTGACGACGCATTCGCCTTCAAGGAAAATTTTGTACAGCTCGCTGGCGCGCGCGGAGCAAAGCGGCGTCATGCCGCCGATAACCCGGTCGTTTTTGATAAGTTCGACCATGACCTGGCCGGGGAGCACACGTTCCGGGCAGTAGGCAACGTTAATGTCTGCGGCTTCACCTGCCTGCTGTGGGAAGGTAAGATCCGGGCGTAGCGTCGCCAGCCATTCGGCCATTTGCTCGGTAGAACCTACGGGAGAAGTGGACTCCAGAATGACCAGCGAGCCTTTTTTCAGGACCGGAGCGATCGATTCCGCCGCGGCTTTAACAAAAGCCATATCCGGCTCGTGATCGCCCATAAACGGCGTAGGGACGGCAATCAAATAGGCATCGGCTTCCACGGGTTGCGTGCTGGCACGCAAAAAGCCCGCTTCAACGGCCGTTTTCACGACCTTATCCAACTCCGGTTCAACGATGTGAATGGCACCACGGTTGATGGTGTCTACCGCATGCTGATTGATATCGATGCCAACAACGTTGCACTGGCGGGAAGCGAAGGCCGCCGCCGTGGGTAATCCGATGTAGCCAAGACCAATAACGGAGATGGTTGAAAAACTCATAGTTTCACCTGATTTTTCTTCAGTGCCGCCAAAATACGTTCACAAGCGCTGCCGTCCCCGTATGGGTTGTGCGCGCGGCTCATGGTTTGATATTCAGTTTCATCGCGCAGAAGTCGCGTCACTTCGCGAACGATAGTATGTGGATCGGTACCCACCAGTCGGACGGTGCCCGCTTTTACGGCTTCCGGGCGTTCGGTGGTATCGCGCATCACCAGCACGGGTTTACCCAGCGACGGCGCTTCTTCCTGAATGCCGCCCGAGTCGGTCAATATCAGATACGCATGGTTCATGAGGTAGACAAACGGCAGGTATTCCTGCGGTTCGACAAGCACCACGTTGTCCACGTGACCCAGAATGCGGTTCACTGGCTCGCTGACGTTAGGGTTGAGATGCACAGGGTAAACAATCTGTACGTCGCTATTTTCTTTAGCTATTTCTGCCAGCGCATGGCAGATACGCTCAAAGCCATCGCCAAAGCTTTCGCGACGGTGGCCGGTGACAAGAATCAGTTTTTTCGTGCTGTCCAGGAACGGATGGCACTGCGCGAGGCTATTACGCAGCTCTTCATCAGCCAGAACGCGGTCACGCACGGAAATCAGCGCGTCGATAACCGTATTGCCCGTTACGAATATTTTATTATCGTTGATATTTTCGCGAAGCAGGTTCTGCCGGGAGTTCTCAGTCGGCGCAAAATGATAAGTGGCGAGATGGCCGGTTAGCGTGCGGTTTGCTTCTTCCGGCCATGGAGAAAAGAGATCGCCGGTGCGTAAACCTGCCTCAACGTGGCCCACAGGGATCCGCTGATAGAAGGCCGCGAGGCTTGTCGCCACCGTGGTGGTGGTATCGCCATGAACCAATACCACGTCGGGCTTGAACGACTCGAGAATCGGCTTAAGGCCTTCAAGGATGCGGCAGGTGATCTCCGTCAGGCCCTGTCCCGGGCTCATGATATTGAGATCGTAATCCGGCTCGATAGAAAATAAATGTAATACCTGGTCCAGCATCTCGCGATGCTGAGCCGTCACGCATACCTTCGCGTCAAAAAACGCGTCTTTTGCCAACGCATGTACCAGCGGTGCCATTTTGATAGCTTCCGGGCGCGTGCCAAAAACTGTTAACACTTTCACAGCGATTCTCTTTTGTTAAATAAGACGAGGGCCGTCCATCGAGCCCTCGTCGGGTAAGGGCGTTATAACGCTTTAGGGCGACGGGCTAACGCCACGCCAGCGCCTATCAGGGCCCCAACCGCACCCCACATCACGAGCAAGAACGCACGGCGAGGGCTATCGCGCTTAACGGGTTCTTCCGGGGTACGTAAATAACGGTAGGTCTGAAAACGAGGATCGAGCGTAGGGCCAACGTTTAGCGTGGAAAGCATGGCGCGGTTTTGATCGTAGTCGATGTCATAGTCCGGCCCTGCGGCCTGCAGGCTTTCGAGCCTTGCCTGCAGCATTGGGCGGCCAAGCATGAACATTTCAGAATCAGGGACTTCATCCGCAGGCACTTCCGTTTCGCTGCGTGAGATATTCTGCTGTTGGGCAATTTTCAGCGCCTGTTCAACGCTTTTCACTTTACGGTCGTAGATGGATTTAGCGACCGCTTCCTGGCGCTTAACCTGAGCCTTCATTTGGATAGTTCGCGCAGCCCAGGCACCGGTTAGCTCTTCATTCAAATGACTGGCTGCGCGCTGGCTAGCAAAGGCTACATACTGGCGCAGCAGGTTATTTGCATCCGCCGCCGTCTCGGCAATCAGCTTTACGCTGTCATTGAGATTGCGGCTGACGTCGCCTGCGGTGAACTGAATGTTGTTTACCATCTCATCCAGCAAAGCGGCATCTGCTTTGCTGTTGCCGACCTGGCGCTGCTTGTAATAGTCGGTTTGCAGCCAAAAATCGCGGCGGGTGTCGTAGGCCGAGAGCTGCATGATGAATTCTTTGTAAGCCTCATCCATCACGGACGGCTGATCGACCGGAGCCATATTGGCTTTAACATCGAGATTACGCAGGAATTGCTGCTGGGAGTAGTAGCCGCCCAGCATATTGACCGTGGGGCGATCGGTGATGGCATTAGCGCTCCACTCTTGCTTGGCAAAAAAAGTATAGACAAGGGCAATAACGGCGAACGCGACCGCCATACCCAGAATCCAAAACTTCCCTTTCCACAGTGTCCGGAACAAACCACGAATGTCCAACTCGTTGTCCACCATTCCCGGGTTACTTCCTGGCACGTTTTGTCTCATCACTTCCCCAATTACCTTCAGGATTAAGAAATACCGCTGTTTCTACGCTGACGGCGCTTAAAACGCCTTATAAAGCGGGCCACTTTCCAGGCGCGCTTGATGCAGTAATCATAGAGTACAAATGCTAGCAAGAATAATGCCAACATCACCCATTCCGGGATGGAATGAATATATTCTGACGCCACGCCAACGCCCGCTAATAACGCAGCGGCGAGAGTGATGAGCACGAAAGCCTGGCGGGAAGTGAACCCGGCTCGCATGATTAAGTGATGGATATGCTGGCGGTCAGGGGAGAATGGGCTCATCCCTTTGCGCAAACGGCGGTACATAATCGCAATCATGTCCATCAGCGGAATAGCGATGATCCACAGCGCCGTTACAGGGCTAATCGGATGGGTTTTCCCCTGCGTGGTTTCAAGCAGAATCCAGATAACGGTAAACCCAATCAGCGTACTGCCCGCATCGCCCATAAAGACTTTGTAGCGACGGCCCAGCACCCCGAGGTTAAGCAGGATATAGGGCAGAATGGCGGCAATCATTGCAAAGCACCACATCGCCAGGCTTACCTGACCATCAAAGTATAGAATGAGCCCCATCGCAGCGAAGGATACACATGAAAGCCCGCCGAGTAGCCCATCGATACCATCAACCATGTTGAAAGCATTTATCGCCGCCCAGACGGCAAACAGCGTGAGAAAGTAGCCAAACGGGCCAAGCACCATTTCCCATGAGCCGAAAATGTAGCCAAGGCTGCTGAGATAGAGTTTCCCGACAACCATCATCACGATGCCGATAATCGCCTGCACGGAAGCTCTTATCTTCACGCTGATATCGTAACGGTCATCGAGCGCGCCAACAAAAACCAGCACCCCGGCACAAATCAGATAAAGCCAGGCATGGGGGATATAGTAATTGGCGATCAGGAATGTAAAGCAAATCCCTGCGTAGACGGAAATACCGCCGACCAGAGGAATCAGCCCCTGATGACGTTTGCGGAAGTTGGGTTTATCAACCAGGCCGAATTTTTTAGCTACCTTGCGCGCAAAAAAGAGAAAAATGGTAGTAAATAAAAAAATACAGACCAGATCGGTACCAGCGGTGATTAAATTCACAGTGCAAGCTCTCTGCAAAATAAAGGTTCAGGAAATATATTAACCTGCCCAGTGGTTGTACGTGATTCGTCCATGAACAATCTGATGGTTATTTAATCGAATGTATCGCAAAACGAATTTTGGAATAATAGGACTACATAGCGTCCTTTGCCATGAGAAGAACGTCGCCGCGATAATCGTTTCTATATCGTATATACCACTAAAGAAAAACGCCACGACTAAGCGTGGCGTTCCCCGAGTTTTTATTGCTTACGAGCGCTTCATCATATCGAAGAATTCGTCGTTGGTTTTGGTCATCGCCAACTTATTAATGAGGAACTCCATCGCGTCGATTTCACCCATCGGGTGGATAATCTTGCGCAGGATCCACATTTTCTGCAGTTCTTCCTGGGTGGTAAGAAGTTCTTCTTTACGAGTACCAGAACGATTGTAGTCGATAGCAGGGAACACGCGCTTCTCAGCGATTTTACGCGCCAGATGCAGTTCCATGTTGCCGGTACCTTTAAATTCTTCGTAGATAACTTCATCCATTTTAGAACCGGTATCGACCAGCGCGGTCGCGATGATAGTCAGGCTGCCGCCCTCTTCCACGTTACGAGCCGCACCGAAGAAGCGTTTTGGACGGTGCAGGGCGTTAGCGTCCACACCACCGGTCAACACTTTGCCGGATGCCGGTACAACGGTGTTGTAGGCACGAGCCAGACGAGTGATGGAGTCGAGCAGGATGATAACGTCTTTCTTGTGCTCAACCAGACGCTTCGCCTTCTCGATCACCATTTCGGCAACCTGAACGTGGCGGGATGCTGGCTCATCAAAGGTAGAAGCTACTACTTCACCTTTAACCAGACGCTGCATCTCGGTCACTTCTTCTGGACGTTCGTCAATCAGCAGCACCATCAGCACGCAGTCTGGATGGTTGTAAGCAATGCTCTGCGCGATATTCTGCAGCAGCATGGTTTTACCGGCTTTTGGCGGTGCCACAATCAGGCCACGCTGGCCGCGACCGATTGGCGAAGCCAAATCCAGTACGCGAGCGGTTAAGTCTTCGGTAGAACCGTTACCACGTTCCATGCGCAAACGAGAGTTGGCATGCAGCGGGGTTAAGTTTTCAAACAGGATTTTGCTACGAGCATTTTCCGGTTTGTCGTAGTTAACTTCGTTTACTTTCAGCAGGGCAAAGTAACGCTCGCCTTCTTTCGGCGGACGAATCTTACCGGAGATGGTATCCCCTGTGCGGAGGTTGAAACGGCGGATTTGGCTGGGAGAAACGTAGATGTCATCAGGACCGGCGAGGTAGGAGCTGTCTGCGGAGCGGAGGAAACCAAATCCATCCTGCAGTATCTCCAGTACACCGTCACCGAAGATGTCTTCGCCACTCTTAGCATGTTGCTTCAGGATGGAGAAGATAATGTCCTGTTTGCGCATGCGGGCTTGGTTTTCCAGCCCCATATTTTCGCCGAGAGTAATCAGCTCAGAAACCGGCGTATTCTTTAATTCGGTAAGATTCATAATGGTGGGTTCTTAAACTCGGGGTAAATCTCGAACATGTTTCGTGAATGGTATGGCAGGAAATCCATGCCTGTTTAATGGCCACCACCACATGTCTTATCGCTGCCTGGTCATCGGAAAAACGCAGAACTGAAACGACACGACGGAATGGGTGATACGCCCGAAATCGATTTTGCAACCACGTGCGCACTGCACTACAGAGAATTATTCATGGCAACGTATGGGAGCATAGGGTATTTCAAAGAGTCAGACTTTAAGGCAAGTTCTAAATGCAGTAAAAGTAACTTAGCATGACTGACGCCGGGCGTCCAGCGGCTCACAAAAAAATGCGAACCGGGCACGCACCGGCTGAGATTCCATTAAGCCAGATTAGCGTCGAGGAACTCTTTTAACTGGCCTTTGGACAGCGCACCAACCTTGGTGGCAGCCACTTCACCGTTCTTAAACAACAGCAGAGTTGGGATACCGCGAATGCCGTATTTCGGCGCAGTGCCCGGGTTCTGGTCGATGTTCAGTTTAGCAACGGTCAATTTGCCCTGATATTCATCAGCGATTTCATCAAGAATCGGGGCGATCATTTTGCACGGACCACACCACTCTGCCCAGAAATCAACCAGGATCAACCCGTCAGCTTTAAGTACGTCCGTGTCGAAACTGTCGTCAGTCAGGTGAATAATTTTATCGCTCATGTTCTACTCCACAGGATTATGTCTACCTTGTTGGTGTAGCATTAACCAACTTAAGGTTGACTTTATTTCACCGGATACGCTTTCGTAAAGCAATAGTTAGCTGATATTCTACCACACTATGAGCAAAACACATTTGACCGAACAGAAGTTTTCCGACTTCGCCCTGCACCCTAAGGTGATTGAAGCCCTTGAAACAAAAGGGTTCCATAACTGCACCCCTATTCAGGCACTCGCACTTCCGCTGACGCTGGCGAATCGTGATGTTGCAGGTCAGGCGCAAACCGGTACCGGCAAAACGATGGCGTTCTTAACGTCAACGTTCCATTATCTTCTCTCTCACCCTATTCCGGAGAACCGTCAGGTTAACCAGCCGCGTGCTTTGATTATGGCACCGACTCGTGAACTGGCAGTCCAAATTCACTCCGATGCAGAACCGCTGGCGCAGGCCACGGGTCTGAAACTCGGTCTGGCATACGGCGGCGACGGCTACGACAAACAGCTTAAAGTGCTGGAAAGTGGCGTCGATATTCTGATTGGCACAACCGGTCGCTTAATCGACTACGCCAAGCAAAACCATATCAACTTAGGTTCTATTCAGGTCGTAGTGCTTGATGAAGCCGATCGCATGTACGATCTGGGCTTTATTAAAGACATCCGCTGGCTGTTCCGTCGCATGCCGCCGGTCACCCAACGTCTGAACATGCTGTTCTCCGCAACCCTTTCCTATCGCGTTCGTGAGCTGGCTTTCGAGCAGATGAACAACGCTGAATACGTGGAAGTCGAGCCAGAACAGAAAACCGGCCACCGTATCAAAGAAGAGCTGTTCTACCCTTCAAACGACGAAAAAATGCGCCTGCTGCAGACGCTGATTGAAGAAGAATGGCCAGACCGCGCAATCATCTTTGCCAACACCAAACACCGTTGTGAAGATATCTGGGGTCATCTGGCCGCTGATGGTCATCGCGTTGGTTTGCTGACCGGTGATGTGGCGCAGAAAAAACGCCTGCGTATTCTCGATGAGTTCACCCGTGGTGACCTCGACATCCTGGTAGCCACAGACGTTGCTGCTCGCGGTCTGCATATCCCAGCGGTTACGCACGTATTTAACTACGATTTGCCGGATGACTGCGAAGACTACGTTCACCGCATTGGCCGTACTGGCCGCGCGGGTGCAAGCGGGCACTCAATCAGCCTCGCCTGCGAAGATTACGCATTAAACCTGTCCGCTATCGAAACCTACATTGGTCACTCGATTCCGGTGAGCAAATACAAGCCAGAAGCACTGTTAAGCGAGCTTCCACCGCCGAAACGTCTGACACGACCGCGCACCGGCAACGGTCCTCGTCGTGGCGGTAATGCTTCCCGCGGTAATAATCGTCGTCGCACAGGTTAATTATCTATGCTCAGCTCCACCTCACTGTATGCAGCTATTGATTTAGGTTCTAACAGTTTCCATATGTTAGTTGTACGTGAGGTGGCTGGGACGATACAAACCCTAGCCCGCATTAAACGCAAAGTCCGCCTTGCGGCTGGATTAAACAGCGCCAATGAGCTTTCCCCGGAAGCGATGGAACGCGGCTGGCAGTGTCTACGCCTGTTCGCAGAGCGCTTACAAGATATCCCCCAAACGCAAATTCGTGTTGTGGCCACCGCAACGCTGCGTCTCGCTACCAACGCCCACAAATTCATTGAGCAGGCCGAAAAAATTCTCGGATGCCCGGTGCAGGTCATTCGTGGTGAAGAAGAAGCTCGCCTGATTTATCAAGGCGTTGCCCACACCACCGGCGGCGCTGACCAGCGTCTGGTCGTTGATATCGGCGGAGCTAGCACAGAACTGGTGACAGGCACCGGTGCCCAAACCACAGCGTTGTTCAGCCTTTCAATGGGTTGTGTGACCTGGCTGGAACGCTTCTTCAGCGATCGAAATCTTGCAAAAGAAAACTTCGATGCAGCGGAAGCGGCGGCAAGCGTTGTGCTTAAACCGGTGATCGATGAGTTAAGACATCATGGCTGGAAGGTGTGTGTTGGCGCTTCCGGCACCGTACAGGCCCTGCAGGAAATCATGATGGCGCAGGGCATGGACGAACGCATTACCCTTGCCAAGCTGCAACAGCTCAAACAGCGAGCCATCCAGTGCGGGCGGCTGGAAGAGTTAGAAATTGAGGGATTAACGCTTGAAAGAGCGCTGGTTTTTCCGAGCGGTCTGGCAATCCTAATCGCTATTTTCGAGCAGCTTAACATTGAATGCATGACGCTTGCTGGCGGCGCGCTACGCGAAGGGCTTGTCTACGGCATGCTCCATCTGACTGTCGATCAGGAAATTCGCAGCCGCACTATCCGCAACGTCCAGCGTCGTTTTATGGTTGATACGGCACAGGCGCAGCGCGTCCAGCAGCTTGCCCGTGCCTTTGCCGATCGGGTTGCCGATGAATGGGCTCTCGACACGCTTAGCAAAGAAATGCTGCAAAGCGCGGCCCTGCTTCATGAGATTGGCCTAAGCGTCGATTTCAAACAGGCACCGCTGCATGCAGCTTATCTGGTGCGGAATCTGGATTTACCGGGCTACACGCCCGCACAGAAGAAGTTGCTGGCAACGCTTTTGCTCAACCAAACTAACCCGGTCGACCTCTCGTCGCTCCACCAGCAGAATGCAGTACCTCCACGCATCGCGGAGCGTCTTTGTCGCCTGTTACGTTTAGCGATTATCTTCGCCAGCCGCCGCCGCGACGATATCCTGCCGGCAATCAAACTGGATGCCGAAGGAGAGGCTTTACACCTCGTCCTGCCATCTAACTGGCTTTCCTGCCATCCGCTTGGTGCGGAACAGCTTGAACAAGAAAGCCTGTGGCAAAGCTATGTCCATTGGCCGCTGACCGTTAAATAACCTAGCTTTTACGCGCTTTAGCCAACATTTCTCGGATGTTAGCCACGTTATTCTGCCCTTTCTGCATCCTTTCTTCTGCGGAAACTACCTTGCGCTCCTGCTCCCATTGCAGATCGTCCTGCGGCAGTTCGAGCAGAAAACGGCTCGGCTCCGGACGCACCAGTTCGCCATACTGACGGCGTTCTTTGCACAGCGTGAAGGTCAGCTCTTTCTGCGCGCGGGTGATCCCCACGTAGGCCAGACGCCGCTCCTCATCAACATTGTCTTCATCAATACTGCTCTGATGCGGCAGCAGCCCCTCTTCCATCCCCACCAGGAAAACGTACGGGAACTCCAGGCCTTTGGAAGCGTGAAGCGTCATCAGCTGCACCTGATCCGCCTCTTCATCGCTTTCGCCTCGCTCCATCATGTCGCGCAGCGTGAAGCGGGTGACTACCTGGGTTAGCGTCATCGGCTCTTCGATGTCCGAACCTTCGAGCATTTCCGTCATCCAGCTAAACAGCGTATTGACGTTTTTCATGCGCATTTCCGCAGCTTTCGGGCTTGGGGACGTTTCATACAGCCAGGACTCGTAGTCCACGCCGTGGATTAAATCCCGCACCGCCGCGATCGGCTCGCGTTCGGCAAGCGTGGCGACATCCCGCAGCCAGTGGGTAAACCGTTGAAGCGAGTCTAAACCTCGCCCGGTTAGCGTCTGGCCCAGGCCGAAGTCAAAGCTGGCGGTAAAAAGGCTCTTATTGCGCTGCATCGCCCATTCGCCAAGCTTTTGCAGCGTGGCGGGCCCGATTTCGCGCTTCGGTGTGTTTACGATGCGCAGAAACGCGCTGTCATCATCCGGGTTAGTTAGTACCCGCAAATAGGCCAGCAAATCCTTAATTTCGGGACGCGAGAAAAACGACGTGCCGCCCGAGATCCGATAAGGAATTCGGTTCTGCATCAGCATCTTTTCAAACACGCGGGACTGGTGATTGCCGCGGTACAGAATGGCGTAATCTTTGTAGTTGGTTTTATTGATAAAGTGATGGGCGATAAGCTCGCCCGTTACGCGTTCCGCCTCATGATCCTCGCTGTTAGCCTGCACGACTTTAAGCTCGGTGCCGTAGCCCAGCTCGGAGAAAAGCCGCTTTTCGAAGACGTGCGGGTTGTTGGCGATCAATATGTTCGCCGCCTTGAGGATGCGCCCGGAGGAACGATAGTTCTGCTCGAGCTTAATGACCTGGAGGGCCGGGAAATCCTGGCTTAGCAGCACCAGGTTTTGCGGACGCGCGCCGCGCCAGGAGTAAATAGACTGATCGTCATCCCCAACCACCGTGAAGCGCGCGCGTGCTCCCACCAAAAGCTTCACCAGTTCGTACTGGCTGGTGTTGGTGTCCTGATATTCATCCACCAGCAGATAGCGGATACGGTTCTGCCAGCGTTCGCGCACTTCTTCATTACGCTGCAAAAGCAGCGTGGGCAGCAGAATGAGATCGTCAAAATCCAGCACGTTGCAGGATTTCAGATGGGTGTCGTACAGCCCGTAGCAGTGCGCAAAGATGCGATCCCGCTCGCCTATCGCGTGGGCTGCTGCCTGGGCGGGCGTCTTGAGATCGTTTTTCCAGTTGGAGATCGTCGAGATCAGCTGCTGAAGCAGCGTCTTATCATCGTCGAGTATGCCTTCCGTCAACTCTTTAAGCAGGGCGGTTTGGTCGGTATCGTCGAAAAGCGAAAAGTTCGATTTCATCCCCAGCGCGGCGTACTCGCGCTTGATGATTTCAAGGCCTAACGTATGAAAGGTTGAAATGAGCAGCCCACGGGCTTCTTTGCGCCCCAGGGTCTGCGCGACACGTTCCTTCATCTCGCGTGCAGCTTTATTGGTAAACGTCACCGCAGCAATATGTTTCGCCTGGTAGCCACATTCGCGGATCAGATAGGCCATTTTATTGGTGATCACGCGCGTTTTACCCGAGCCCGCGCCCGCCAGGACAAGGCAGGGTCCGGTCACAAATTCGACGGCTTGTTGTTGGCCAGGGTTTAAACGCATAAGGTCACTCAATGAAAATCGGGAGGGGAGAAAAACAGCGTGGTAGTATAGCGAGCGTTATCCATACGACTCAAGGCACGATCATGGCAAAAACCGCGGCAGCATTGCATATCCTTGTTAAGGAAGAAAAACTGGCTCAGGAAATTCTCGAACAGCTGAAAAACGGCGGCGACTTCGAAAAACTGGCTAAAAAACACTCCACCTGCCCATCCGGCAAGAAAGGCGGTCACTTAGGTGAATTCCGTCAGGGCCAGATGGTACCGGCTTTCGATAAGGTGGTGTTTTCATGCCCACTGCTTGAGCCGGTTGGCCCGCTGCACACGCAGTTTGGCTATCATGTGATTAAAGTTCTGTACCGGAACTAAAAGAAAGCCCTTCTCATTACGAGAAGGGCTTTTTGTTTGCAGGTCGGAAAAGCGCCAGCGCCCTCCGGCCTAAGGTGGATGGCGCTTCGCTTATCCACCTTACGATATCAAACCATCCGACAAATTCGCTTATCCCGCAACGGCGATACGCTTCATATCCGTCATATAGCCACGCAGTTTCTGGCCCACTTTCTCAATTTCATGGTTGCGAATCGCTTCGTTAACGTCGCGCAGCTGCGCGTTATCAACGGCGGCCGCCGGAATTTCTTTACCCAGATCGCCTGCCTGCAGCGTGGTCATGAACTCTTTTAACAGCGGAACCGCAGCATAAGAGAACAGGTAGTTGCCGTACTCGGCGGTATCAGAGATAACCACGTTCATTTCGTACAGACGCTTACGGGCGATGGTGTTAGCGATCAGCGGCAGCTCGTGCAGCGATTCATAGTAAGCAGACTCTTCAATGATGCCCGCATCCACCATAGTTTCGAATGCCAGCTCAACGCCTGCTTTCACCATCGCGATCATCAGAACGCCTTTGTCGAAGTATTCCTGCTCTGAAATTTTCCCATCAAACTGCGGAGCGGTTTCGAAGGCGGTTTTGCCGGTCTCTTCGCGCCAGGTCAGCAGTTTCTTATCGTCGTTTGCCCAGTCTGCCATCATGCCGGAAGAGAACTCGCCGGAGATGATGTCATCCATGTGTTTCTGGAACAGCGGAGCCATAATAGTTTTCAGCTCTTCTGAAAGAGCATAGGCGCGGATTTTCGCCGGATTGGACAGCCTGTCCATCATCAGCGTAATGCCACCCTGTTTCAGCGCTTCGGTGATAGTTTCCCAGCCGAACTGAATTAGTTTTTCAGCATAGGCCGGGTCGGTACCTTCTTCCACCAGCTTGTCGAAGCACAGCAAAGAACCGGCCTGCAGCATGCCGCATAGAATGGTTTGCTCACCCATCAGGTCAGATTTCACTTCGGCAACGAAGGAGGATTCCAGAACCCCAGCACGATGGCCGCCGGTTGCCGCAGCCCAGGCTTTAGCAATCGCCATGCCTTCACCTTTCGGATCGTTTTCCGGGTGAACGGCAATCAGGGTTGGTACGCCAAAGCCGCGTTTGTACTCTTCACGAACTTCGGTGCCCGGACATTTCGGAGCAACCATCACAACGGTGATGTCCTTACGAATCTGCTCACCCACTTCAACCACGTTAAAGCCGTGTGAGTAGCCCAGCGCCGCGCCGTCTTTCATCATTGGCTGAACGGCTTTCACCACGGCGGAGTGCTGCTTATCCGGCGTCAGGTTAACCACCAGGTCCGCCTGTGGGATCAGTTCTTCGTAGGTACCAACTTTAAAACCGTTTTCTGTCGCTTTGCGCCAGGAAGCGCGCTTCTCAGCGATTGCTTCTGCACGCAGGGCGTAGGCAACATCCAGACCGGAATCGCGCATGTTCAGGCCCTGGTTCAGACCCTGAGCGCCGCAGCCGACGATGACGACTTTTTTGCCTTTGAGGTAGCTTGCTTCGTCGGCGAATTCATTACGCGCCATGAAACGACATTTACCCAATTGCGCCAGCTGCTGACGCAGGTTCAAAGTGTTGAAATAATTAGCCATCGTAGGACTCCGTGATTGTCGTGTTGTGCTTTTTGTATGGGACGCCAGCCGTGTCTTGCTTGCGATAATGAATCCACTATATGTCAGGAAATGTGTTGCTGAAATTGATATATTAACAACATGACGTTGCAATAAATGCAACACAAAACCCAGGGCTGATGACCATGGATTTACGCGATCTAAAAACGTTTCTCCACCTCGCTGAAAGCTGCCACTTCGGGCGCAGCGCGCGGGCAATGCACGTCAGCCCGTCTACGCTTTCACGCCAGATCCAACGCCTTGAGGACGACCTCGGCCAGCCGCTTTTTTTACGCGATAACCGCACCGTTACGCTGACTGAAGCCGGTGAACAGCTGCGCCAGTTCGCACAGCACACGCTTTTGCAATATCAGCAGATGCGCCACACCATCGGCCAGGAAGGCCCATCGCTTTCCGGCGAGCTGCATCTGTTCTGCTCGGTGACGGCCGCATACAGCCATCTGCCGCCCATTCTTGACCGTTTCCGCGCCGAGCATCCAAACGTGGAGATTAAACTCACCACCGGCGATGCTGCCGATGCGGTGGAAAAAGTGGATTCAAACGAAGCAGATTTGGCGATTGCCGGTAAGCCGGAGTCGCTGCCGCCGGGCATCGCGTTTTCGATGCTGGAGAATTTGTCCGTCGCGCTGATTGCCCCGGCGCTGCCCTGCCCGGTTCGAGCGCTGGTCAGCCAGCCAGCGCCAGACTGGGCGAAAGTGCCGTTTATTCTGCCGGATCAGGGACCGGTGCGCCGCCGCATCGAGCTGTGGTTTCGCCGGCAGAAAATCAGCAATCCGTTTATCTACGCGACGGTCGCCGGCCATGAGGCGATGGTTTCAATGGTCGCGCTGGGCTGCGGCGTGGCGCTTATCCCGGAAATCGTGCTGGAGAATAGCCCCGAGCCGGTGCGTAACCGCGTGCTGGTTCTCGAGCGCAGCGAAGAAGACGCGCCGTTTGAGCTTGGCGTGTGCGCACAAAAAAAGCGGCTCAATGAGCCGCTTGTGCACGCGTTCTGGAAATTACTCCCCGGCAGCCACTAGCCTGCCAGGAAAAAGCGGAACGCCGGATTGTTGCTTTCGTCGTGGCATTCGTAGCCCAGCTCGTTGAGATGGGTTTCGAAATCCGGCTCGTGTTCGCCCAGCTCAAAACCGGCCAGTACGCGTCCATAGTCGGTGCCGTGGCTGCGGTAATGGAACAGCGAGATGTTCCAGTGCGTGCCAAGTGTATGCAGAAACTTCAACAGCGCGCCTGGCGATTCCGGGAATTCGAAGCTGTAAAGACGTTCCTGTAGTGGCTTCGAAGGACGCCCGCCGACCATATAGCGCACATGCAGCTTCGCCATCTCGTCATCGGAAAGATCCACCACGCTGTAGCCGCCCTTATGCAGCAGCTCAAGAATCTCTTTGCGCTCTTCAAGCCCCCGGCTCAGGCGAACGCCGACAAAAATGCAGGCGTCTTTGTCGTCGGCAAACCGATAGTTAAACTCGGTGACCGAACGACCGCCGAGCAGCTGGCAGAACTTCAGGAAGCTGCCCTTTTCTTCCGGGATGGTGACCGCAAGCAGGGCTTCACGCTGCTCGCCCAATTCGCATCGCTCTGAAACATAGCGCAAACCGTGGAAATTCACATTTGCGCCGGAAAGCACGTGGGCTAAACGCTCACCCCGAATCTGATGCAGCTGAATGTACTTTTTCATCCCCGCCAGCGCCAGTGCGCCAGAAGGTTCCGCCACGGCGCGAACGTCTTCGAAGAGATCTTTCATCGCCGCGCAGATAGCATCGCTGTCGACGGTGATGATGTCGTCGAGATATTCCTGGCAGACGCGAAAGGTCTCGTCACCAATGCGTTTAACCGCAACGCCTTCGGCAAACAGCCCGACGCGCGCAAGATCGACCGGCTTACCCGCGTCCAACGCCGCCTTCAGGCACGCCGAGTCCTCGGCTTCTACCGCAATGACTTTAATCTGCGGCATCAGCTGCTTGATCAGCACCGCCACGCCTGCCGCCAGGCCACCGCCGCCAACCGGAACGAATATCCGATCGATATGCGCGTCCTGCTGCAACAGCTCCAGAGCCAGCGTGCCCTGCCCGGCGATGACCGCCGGGTGGTCAAACGGCGGCACATAGGTAAAACCCTGCTGCTGAGAAAGCTCGATGGCCCGCGCCTTCGCTTCATCAAAATTTGCGCCATGGAGCAGCACTTCGCCGCCAAACGCCCTGACCGCATCGACTTTGATATCGGCCGTTGCCACCGGCATCACAATCAGAGATTTCAGGCCAAGCCGCGTTGAGGAAAGCGCAACGCCCTGGGCGTGGTTGCCCGCCGAAGCGGTAATCACGCCGCTGGCCTTTTGTTCGCTGTTCAGCCCGGCAATCATTGCGTAGGCGCCGCGCAGCTTGAAGCTGTGCACCGGCTGGCGGTCTTCGCGCTTTACCAGGATAACGTTATCCAACCGCGAAGAGAGCTTTTCCATTTTCTGCAGCGGGGTGACCTGCGCCACCTCGTAAACGGGCGCGCGCAGCACGGCGCGCAGATATTCCGCCCCGCAGGGGGCGTCAGGTAGCGGCTGTGACTCGGCCATAATTAGCCTCCCAGCTTGCTTTTATCGCGTACCGCACCCTTGTCGGCGCTGGTCGCGAGGCTTGCGTAAGCACGCAGGGCGAAGGAAACCACACGCTCGCGATTCTTCGGCGTCCAGGCTTTGTCGCCGCGGGCAAGTTCGGCTTCGTGGCGCGCGGCAAGTTCAGCGGCAGGAACATCCAGCACCATGCTGCGGTTTGGAATGTCGATGTCGATCATGTCGCCGTCTTCAACCAGCGCAATCAGGCCGCCGCTTGCCGCTTCCGGAGAAACGTGGCCAATAGACAGGCCGGACGTGCCACCCGAGAAACGGCCATCGGTGATCAGCGCGCATTCTTTGCCGAGGCCCATGGATTTCAGGTAGGTGGTTGGATAAAGCATTTCCTGCATGCCCGGGCCGCCTTTCGGGCCTTCGTAGCGAATGACAACCACGTCGCCGGAGACGACTTTGCCGCCCAGAATGGCTTCCACCGCGCTGTCCTGGCTTTCATAGACTTTTGCCGGGCCGCGGAAGGTCAGGTTCGATTTGTCCACCCCGGCCGTTTTTACGATGCTGCCCGCGTCTGCGATGTTGCCGTAAAGCACGGCCAGACCGCCGTCCTGGCTGAAAGCATGTTCAAGCGAGCGGATGCAGCCTTCCGCACGGTCGTCATCCAGCGTGTCCCAACGGCAGTCCTGCGAGAAGGCCTGCGTTGTACGGATACCCGCCGGACCCGCGCGGAACATTTTTTTCACCGCCTCGTCCTGGGTCAGCATGATGTCGTACTTATCCAGCGTTTGGGTCAGCGTCAGGCCGAGAATATTCTTCACGTCGCGATGCAGCAGGCCCGCGCGGTCCAGTTCGCCGAGAATGGCCAGTACGCCACCGGCACGGTGCACGTCTTCCATATGGTATTTCTGCGTGCTCGGCGCGACCTTGCACAGGTGCGGAACTTTGCGCGACAGGCGGTCGATATCCGTCATGTCGAACTCGATTTCGCCCTCCTGCGCGGCGGCAAGCAGGTGCAAAACGGTGTTGGTTGAACCGCCCATCGCGATATCCAGCGTCATGGCGTTTTCGAATGCCGCTTTGCTGGCGATGCTGCGCGGCAGCGCGCTGGTGTCGTCCTGCTCGTAATAGCGTTTGGTCAGCTCAACGATGCGCTTACCGGCGTTCAGGAACAGGTCTTTACGGTCGGCGTGGGTCGCCAGCAGGGAACCGTTACCCGGCTGCGACAGTCCCAATGCTTCGGTCAGGCAGTTCATGGAGTTTGCGGTGAACATGCCGGAGCAGGAGCCGCAGGTCGGGCAGGCGGAGCGTTCGATTTGCTCGCTGTCGGCGTCGCTGACGTTCGGGTTTGCGCCCTGGATCATCGCATCAACCAAATCCAGCTTGATGATTTTGTCGGAAAGCTTGGTCTTCCCGGCTTCCATCGGCCCGCCGGAGACAAAGATCACCGGAATGTTCAGGCGCAGTGACGCCATCAGCATCCCGGGGGTAATTTTGTCGCAGTTAGAGATACACACCATGGCGTCCGCGCAGTGCGCGTTAACCATGTACTCCACGGAATCGGCAATCAGCTCGCGCGACGGCAGTGAATAAAGCATGCCGCCGTGGCCCATCGCGATACCGTCATCCACGGCAATGGTGTTGAATTCTTTCGCCACGCCGCCGGAGGCTTCGATTTGTTCGGCGACCAGCTTGCCTAAATCGCGCAGGTGAACGTGACCCGGCACAAACTGCGTGAAGGAGTTCACTACCGCAATAATTGGCTTGCCGAAATCGTCATCGGTCATGCCGGTTGCGCGCCACAATGCGCGGGCACCGGCCATATTACGGCCGTGTGTAGTGGTAGCTGAACGGTACTTAGGCATGCTTATTTACTCCAGTCTGTCATGAAGCGAAGGGGAATCACCCTCCGCCTGATTATTATTTTTGCTGAGGATTTACCGGATCTAACCAGCCCCATTTATCTTCGGTCTCGCCGGTAAACAGGCCAAAGAACGCCTGCTGAATGCGTTTGGTGACGGGGCCGCAGCGGCCTTCGCCTACCTGAATACCGTCCACGCTACGAACCGGCGTGATTTCAGCCGCCGTGCCGGACATAAAGACTTCGTCAGAAAGGTAGAGAGATTCACGGGAAAGCACCTGCTCGCGCACTTCGATACCCATATCTTTTGCCAGCTTGATAATCGCGTCACGCGTGATGCCCGGCAGCGCGGAAGAAGTAAACGGCGGAGTAAACAGGATGCCGTCTTTCACTTCGAAGAGGTTTTCGCCCGCGCCTTCAGAGAGGAAGCCCTGCACGTCCAGCGCGATGCCTTCCTGGTAGCCATGACGGCGCGCTTCACTGCCAACCAGCAGGGAAGAAAGGTAATTACCGCCAGCTTTTGCGGCCGTAGGAATGGTGTTTGGCGCGGCACGGTTCCAGGAGGAAACCATCGCGTCGATCCCTTGGTCCAGCGCTTCAGCGCCGAGGTAGGCACCCCATGGGAAGGCTGCGATGATCACATCAGTGGTGTAGCCGTCCGGCGGATTCACGCCCATGCCCACATCACCCACAAACACCAAAGGACGGATATACGCGCTGGTCAGGTTATTTTTACGGATAACCGCACGGCAGGCTTCCATCAGCTCATCAACACTTTGCGATACCGGGAAGCGATAGATTTTGGCTGAGTCACGCAGGCGCTGCATGTGTTCACGATGGCGGAACACCACTGGCCCACGGTGCGAGTCGTAGCAACGGATGCCTTCAAACACGGAGGTACCGTAATGCAGCGCGTGGGACATTACATGGACTTTAGCTTCGCCCCACGGCGTCATCTCACCATTGAACCAAATGTAATCAGCTTTCTTCGTGGTCATTGTTCTCTTCCTTTTACGCTCAGGCGCGGATTTGTTGTGATGTTTGTTGCTGGATTTCGACGCGGCCAACGTCAACCAGTTTGCTTAATTGACTAAACAGTAATTCCACCGGACGCAGGCTGGCAACGGTCAATTCAATATTAATATTGTCGGTATTGCCTACCGCTGCCATGTTCATTGAGCAGATCTGGAAACCGCGGTGACGCACCACGCGTAACACGCGCTCCAGGGTTTCCGGGCGAAAGCGAGCCTGCACGGCGAGTTGATGTTGCATCATGATAATTTCTCCAGCATTTGCGAGTTACTGGCGCCGGGCGGCACCAACGGCCAGACGTTTTCGTACTCATCGATTGAAACATGCAGCAGATACGGGCCGTCGCTGTTCAGCAGCGCGTCGATGGCACCTTCAACCTGGTCTTTACGGGTGATGCGCTGGCCGGGAATACCAAAGGCGTTGGCCAGCATGAGGAAATCGGGGTTATCGGAGAGGTTAGTTTCGCTATAGCGTTCCGAGAAAAACATCTGCTGCCACTGTCGAACCATGCCCAGACGCTGGTTATCCAACAAAACGATTTTCAGCGGCAGCTGTTTTCGTTTTACGGTGCCCAGCTCCTGCACGTTCATCATGAAGGAGCCGTCACCGGAGATACAGATAACCGTATCGTTCGGGCGGGCAACCTGCGCGCCTACCGCGGCGGGCAGGCCGAAGCCCATCGTTCCCAGGCCGCTTGAGGTGATGAAGTTTTCCGGGCGCGTGAAGGACATGTGCTGCGCCGTCCACATCTGATGCTGCCCAACGTCGGTAGTCACCACGCAGTCGTGCGGCTTGCGGTCTGAGATCTGTTTCAGCAGCAGCGGCGCGAATATCGCGTCGCCCGGGTGGTCATATCGCCATGGATTTTCGGCACGTAATGTCGAAACTTCCTCCTGCCACGCGGCAATATCCAGCGGCTGTTGCAACGCCTGTAAAAGCTGGCTCAGGTCGCCCTGCAAGCCAACGTGCGCCTGGCGCAGCTTGCTTAATTCAGCCGGATCGATATCCATATGGATGACTTTGGCATGCGGCGCGAAGGTGTTGAGCTTGCCGGTCACGCGGTCGTCAAAGCGTGCTCCAACGGCGATCAGCAGGTCGCACTCCTGCACGGCCAGATTGGCCGCCTTGGTGCCGTGCATCCCTAACATGCCGGTATAAAAAGGATGCTCTGCAGGAACCGCACCCAGCCCTTTCAACGTAACGGTCGAAGGCATATTGGTTACGGCGATGAACTCATGCAGGGCCGGTACGGCTTGAGCCATACCGACGCCGCCGCCAACATACAGCATCGGTTTACGCGCGGCTGACAGCAGTTCACGAGCCTGCTGCAGTTCCGCATACGGTAACTCGAAATCATCTTCGACCGTCGACAGCCAGGGTTCCAAATCGCCCTGCGCCAGCTGGATATCTTTAGGGATATCAACCAGAACCGGACCGGGACGGCCAGAGTTTGCGATTTCAAAGGCTTCGGCGAGGACGCGAGGCAAATCGTCAAAAGACTCAACCAGGAAACTGTGTTTGGTGCAGGCCAGGGACAAACCTAAAACGTCGACTTCCTGAAAGGCGTCGGTACCGATGAACGGAGCGGCCACCTGGCCGGTGATAGCAACAACGGGAACGGAATCTAACAGCGCATCAGCAAGACCGGTGATCAGGTTGGTAGCGCCAGGCCCGGAGGTTGCAATACAAACGCCTGTTTTTCCTGTAGAACGTGCGTATCCGATGGCTGCCATTGCCGCGCCTTGCTCATGGCGGCAGAGCAAATGTTCCACACCACCGTCATACAATGCGTCGTACACGGGCATAATTGCGCCGCCGGGATAACCGAATACTGTCTCTACACCCTGCGCTCGCAAAGCATGTACCACCCACTGCGCACCATTCATAGTTAGTTCCCCGTCTCATTACTGAAGAAACAGCATTTTATTCTGCAATGCTTGAGCCGTTTCTCATTTGCTGTTCTCTGCCCAACAAAAAACCCCCGGACCTTTCGGTGCGGGGGTTCTTTTCGATTCAGGCTTGATTTTTAAGCCTTTCTTTCTCCAAGTGCAGCCCCGCACGGTGGGATAATAATCACCACCACGCTAATCACGACCAGGCTAATCACTCGTAGAAGGGCTGTCATTTTCTGTATGTTCTAACGTCTAGTTCGAAGTAATGCCTACAGAGTTATCACAGAGATCGGGAAAGGCACAAGATTTTTTTATGACCGCGATGAGATATTTAAAAGTGAAAAAAGTAAAAAGCATTTATTTTCAGTGAATAAGAGAATGGTGAAAAAAATTCATCGCTCGATGATTTTCCATGAATCTTGTACGTGACAGGTAAAATTTATACTTCGGAATATTCCTTCCAAAAATTAGCGCAACGCTGAAAAAAATGTTGAAAGGCTGGAAGAGGCCTCGACTATTCACCTTTTCCTGCTTCATGGCGGTTTGGTTAGCTGCCAGGCTTGCTCGACATCTAAGGAGGGAATATGTCACTGGCCGTTATTAATACTAGAGCAGCGTTAGGGATCGCCGCCCCTCTTGTCACCGTTGAGGTGCATATTAGCCAGGGATTGCCGGGGCTAACGCTGGTCGGGTTGCCGGAAACAACCGTCAGGGAGGCAAGAGATCGAGTCCGTAGCGCCATCATAAATAGCGGCTATACCTTTCCTGCCCGAAAGATCACTATCAACCTCGCGCCCGCGGATCTTCCTAAGGAAGGAGGAAGATACGATTTACCTATAGCATTAGCTCTGCTCGCCGCCTCTGAGCAACTTTCAAGGGATACGCTGGACCATTACGAGTTTGTTGGTGAACTAGCCCTTACAGGAGCATTACGCGGCGTCCCAGGCGCTATCTCCTCAGCGATGGAAGCATTAAAAGCAGGCCGGGGGATCGTTGTCGCGGAGGAAAATGCCAGCGAGGTAGGATTAATTAAACAGTCGGGCTGCCTTATCGCCAATCATCTTACCCAGGTATGCGCGTTTCTTGAGGGCAAAGGTGAGCTTTGCCCTCCTGTCCGGCAACAAGAATCGCATGCAGAAAATGGACAAGACCTGAATGAGATATTTGGTCAGCCACAGGGGAAGCGGGCGCTGGAGATAACCGCAGCAGGAGGACACAATCTTTTGCTTATCGGGCCGCCGGGAACGGGTAAAACGATGTTAGCGAGTCGGTTAACCACGCTCTTAGCGCCTTTAAGCGATGCTGAAGCTCTCGACAGCGCAGCAATTCTCAGCCTCATCAATCCCCACGATCTGCAGAAAAAATGGCGCCAGCGTCCATTCAGGGCACCTCATCACAGCGCATCACTGACGGCGATGGTGGGCGGAGGCGCCATTCCTCGCCCGGGGGAAATCTCCCTCGCACATAATGGCGTGCTGTTTCTTGATGAACTTCCGGAATTTGAACGTCGTGTTTTGGACGCTTTGCGTGAGCCTATCGAATCAGGAGAGATTCATATTTCACGGACCCGCGCCAAAATTAGTTATCCCGCGCAGTTTCAATTACTGGCAGCGATGAATCCCAGCCCGACAGGGCATTATCAAGGTAAACACAACCGCTGCAGCCCAGAACAATCGCTTCGTTATTTAAGCCGGCTTTCTGGCCCTTTCCTGGACCGCTTTGATCTGTCCGTTGAGATCCCCCTTCCTCCTTCTGGAATGCTCAGCAATCCCAGCCTTAATAGTGAAAGCAGTACGGTAGTTAGAGAGAGGGTCATTCAAACCCAGCTACGGCAGTACAAGCGCCAGCAAAAGCTTAATGCTCGACTCGATAATCATGAGATCCGCGAACATTGCGCGATTGAACAAGCTGATGCGATATGGCTTGAAGAAACGTTAGTAAAGCTTGGCCTCTCAATACGAGCTTGGCAACGGCTGCTCAAAGTGGCCAGGACAATCGCTGATATTCATCAGGAGGATAAAATCCGGCGGGAACATCTTCTGGAAGCGCTTAGCTACCGCGCAATAGATCGTTTACTGATACATTTACAGCAGCTTGCAGGATAAAAAAATGGGGCTTTCGCCCCAAATTTTTTAATCATCGCTGTCGGTAAAATCTTCCACCGTATCCATCTGCGGTTTGCCACCGGAGAGGGTATGGAAGCGTTTCGGACGCTTGATGCGCGTCATGTACTTACTCCATACACGTTCGGCTTCAGTGACTGGCTCACGCTCACCACGGCATACTGCTACAAACAGCACTTCTTCTTCAGTACCAGGCTCACGCTTGCCGAGATCCAGTTCATTGAACGCATAACCATGACGCTCCAGTAACTGTGCCTCTTTGATGGTGAAATCACCATGGCGAGCGAACCCGCGCGGATAATGTTTATTGTCGAAAAACCGATTAGTCGTCGTAAAGCTTTCCGCCATCCTACACGCTCCTAATTCTCTTGGCCGAGCTATTTATGGCGCGGAGTATTAGTTACGCTTGACAGAGCGTCAAACAAAACATTTAAATCATAACGACAAATTTTTTTTGGGAGCGCGTTGTGGATACCGAATTACTGAAAACCTTTTTAGAAGTAAGCAGGACCCGCCATTTTGGTCGGGCGGCTGAGGCGCTTTATTTGACTCAGTCTGCCGTCAGTTTTCGTATTCGCCAGCTTGAGAATCAACTCGGTGTAAATCTTTTTACGAGGCACCGCAATAACATACGCCTCACCACGGCAGGGGAACGCCTCCTTCCCTATGCTGAAAATCTTATGAGCATTTGGCTTGCTGCCAAGAAAGACGTTTCACAAACCTCTCAGCATAACCAGCTCACCATCGGAGCAAGCGCTTCTCTATGGGAGTGCATGCTTTCAGATTGGCTTATCACGCTTTATCAGCAGCATAGCGGCATGCAGTTTGAAGCACGTATTGCACAACGTCAGTCGCTGGTAAAACAGCTGCACGAGCGCCAGCTAGATTTATTAATCACCACTGAAGCCCCTAAGATGGACGAATTTTCAAACCAGCTCCTTGGCCATTTCAACCTGGCTCTCTTTGCTTCGACACAGCAAAAAACTAAAGACGACCTAACTTATTTACGCTTGGAATGGGGGCCTGACTTCCAACAGCATGAAGCCGGTCTAATCAGCAACGATGACATACCTATTCTGACAACAAGCTCGGCTCAGATTGCTCATAACCTGCTCAAAGAGCTCAATGGATATGCATTTTTGCCGGTTGAATGGGCGAAGAAACAGGAAGGAATTTGGCAACTTGCGGAAACTAAAATGCTTGCTCGTCCACTGTATGCAATTTGGCTTCAGAACAGCGATAAAAATAGCACGATCAAAGACTTATTGAAGATACAGCTGATAGCGCAGTAATGCGCTTCCATAGTATTAGATGGGCTTTCGAGGAATTTTAGGCAAAAAAAAATCCTTTGCCGAAGCAAAGGATCATTATATGGCAGGGGCGGAGAGACTCGAACTCGCGACACCCGGTTTTGGAGACCGGTGCTCTACCAACTGAGCTACGCCCCTAAAGAACGCTTATTATTAAGCCCGCTAATATAGCAGGCTTAATCTTTCTAATAAGTGGCGGAACGGACGGGACTCGAACCCGCGACCCCCTGCGTGACAGGCAGGTATTCTAACCGACTGAACTACCGCTCCACCGAATTTCTTACAGCACCAGATTTTACTCCGGTTTTACTTCTGAATTTAGAGCCTGGCAGTTCCCTACTCTCGCATGGGGAGACCCCACACTACCATCGGCGCTACGGCGTTTCACTTCTGAGTTCGGCATGGGGTCAGGTGGGACCACCGCGCTAGTGCCGCCAGGCATATTCTGTCTATCAACCGTTACGTTATCCACGTAACCATTGATTTAATCTCGGACCAGCTGAAAATTATATCGTCTCTCTCACCAAAACACCTTCGGTGTTGTAAGGTTAAGCCTCACGGATCATTAGTACTGGTTAGCTCAACGTATCGCTACGCTTACACACCCAGCCTATCAACGTCGTAGTCTTCAACGTTCCTTCAGGACTCTCAGGGAGTCAGGGAGAATTCATCTCGGGGCAAGTTTCGCGCTTAGATGCTTTCAGCGCTTATCTCTTCCGCATTTAGCTACCGGGCAATGCCATTGGCATGACAACCCGAACACCAGTGATGCGTCCACTCCGGTCCTCTCGTACTAGGAGCAGCCCCCCTCAATTCTCCAGCGCCCACGGCAGATAGGGACCGAACTGTCTCACGACGTTCTAAACCCAGCTCGCGTACCACTTTAAATGGCGAACAGCCATACCCTTGGGACCTACTTCAGCCCCAGGATGTGATGAGCCGACATCGAGGTGCCAAACACCGCCGTCGATATGAACTCTTGGGCGGTATCAGCCTGTTATCCCCGGAGTACCTTTTATCCGTTGAGCGATGGCCCTTCCATTCAGAACCACCGGATCACTAAGACCTGCTTTCGCACCTGCTCGAGCCGTCACTCTCGCAGTCAAGCTAGCTTATGCCTTTGCACTAACCTCACGATGTCCGACCGTGATTAGCTAACCTTCGTGCTCCTCCGTTACGCTTTAGGAGGAGACCGCCCCAGTCAAACTACCCACCAGACACTGTCCGCAACCCGGATAACGGGTCTACGTTAGAACACCAGCCATTAAAGGGTGGTATTTCAAGGTTGGCTCCACGCAGACTGGCGTCCACGCTTCAAAGCCTCCCACCTATCCTACACATCAAGGACCAGTGTTCAGTGTCAAGCTATAGTAAAGGTTCACGGGGTCTTTCCGTCTTGCCGCGGGTACACTGCATCTTCACAGCGAGTTCAATTTCACTGAGTCTCGGGTGGAGACAGCCTGGCCATCATTACGCCATTCGTGCAGGTCGGAACTTACCCGACAAGGAATTTCGCTACCTTAGGACCGTTATAGTTACGGCCGCCGTTTACCGGGGCTTCGATCAAGAGCTTCGCCTTGCGGCTGACCCCATCAATTAACCTTCCGGCACCGGGCAGGCGTCACACCGTATACGTCCACTTTCGTGTTTGCACAGTGCTGTGTTTTTAATAAACAGTTGCAGCCAGCTGGTATCTTCGACTGCCTTCAGCTCCACGAGTAAATCGCTTCACCTAACGACAGCGTGCCTTCTCCCGAAGTTACGGCACCATTTTGCCTAGTTCCTTCACCCGAGTTCTCTCAAGCGCCTTGGTATTCTCTACCTGACCACCTGTGTCGGTTTGGGGTACGATTTGATGTTACCTGATGCTTAGAGGCTTTTCCTGGAAGCAGGGCATTTGTTACTTCAGCACCGTAGTGCCTCGTCATTACACCTCAGCGTTTAATAAGAGTCCGGATTTACCTAAACTCTCCGCCTACATGCTTAAACCGGGACAACCGTCGCCCGGCTAACATAGCCTTCTCCGTCCCCCCTTCGCAGTAACACCGAGTACAGGAATATTAACCTGTTTCCCATCGACTACGCCTTTCGGCCTCGCCTTAGGGGTCGACTCACCCTGCCCCGATTAACGTTGGACAGGAACCCTTGGTCTTCCGGCGAGCGGGCTTTTCACCCGCTTTATCGTTACTTATGTCAGCATTCGCACTTCTGATACCTCCAGCAAACCTCACAGTTCACCTTCGACGGCTTACAGAACGCTCCCCTACCCAACAACACATAGTGTCGCTGCCGCAGCTTCGGTGCATGGTTTAGCCCCGTTACATCTTCCGCGCAGGCCGACTCGACCAGTGAGCTATTACGCTTTCTTTAAATGATGGCTGCTTCTAAGCCAACATCCTGGCTGTCTGTGCCTTCCCACATCGTTTCCCACTTAACCATGACTTTGGGACCTTAGCTGGCGGTCTGGGTTGTTTCCCTCTTCACGACGGACGTTAGCACCCGCCGTGTGTCTCCCGTGATAACATTCTTCGGTATTCGTAGTTTGCATCGGGTTGGTAAGCCGGGATGGCCCCCTAGCCGAAACAGTGCTCTACCCCCGAAGATGAGTTCACGAGGCGCTACCTAAATAGCTTTCGGGGAGAACCAGCTATCTCCCGGTTTGATTGGCCTTTCACCCCCAGCCACAAGTCATCCGCTAATTTTTCAACATTAGTCGGTTCGGTCCTCCAGTTAGTGTTACCCAACCTTCAACCTGCCCATGGCTAGATCACCGGGTTTCGGGTCTATACCCTGCAACTTAACGCCCAGTTAAGACTCGGTTTCCCTGCGGCTCCCCTATACGGTTAACCTTGCTACAGAATATAAGTCGCTGACCCATTATACAAAAGGTACGCAGTCACCCCATAAATGAGGCTCCCACTGCTTGTACGTACACGGTTTCAGGTTCTGTTTCACTCCCCTCGCCGGGGTTCTTTTCGCCTTTCCCTCACGGTACTGGTTCACTATCGGTCAGTCAGGAGTATTTAGCCTTGGAGGATGGTCCCCCCATATTCAGACAGGATACCACGTGTCCCGCCCTACTCTTCGAACTCACAGAATGTGCATTTTAGTGTACGGGAGTATCACCCTGTACCCTGCGACTTTCCAGACGCTTCCACTAACACACAAACTGATTCAGGTTCTGGGCTGCTCCCCGTTCGCTCGCCGCTACTGGGGGAATCTCGGTTGATTTCTTTTCCTCGGGGTACTTAGATGTTTCAGTTCCCCCGGTTCGCTTCGTTAAGTTATGTATTGGCTTAACGATAGTGTGACGAATCACACTGGGTTTCCCCATTCGGAAATCGCCGGTTATAACGGTTCATATCACCTTACCGACGCTTATCGCAGATTAGCACGTCCTTCATCGCCTCTGACTGCCAGGGCATCCACCGTGTACGCTTAGTCGCTTAACCTCACAACCCGAAGGTGTCTCGTAAGACACAATCGACGTTGTGAAAATTTGAGAGACTCGAACATATCGTATTCCCATTCCTTATTACGGAGGAATGAGACGACATGTCGTTTCAATTTTCAGCTTGTTCCGGATTTTTAAAGAGCAAATATCTCAAACATAACTCCACAGAGTCAGTTTTGAGATATTGAGGTCGGCGACTTTCACTCACAAACCAGCAAGTGGCGTCCCCTAGGGGATTCGAACCCCTGTTACCGCCGTGAAAGGGCGGTGTCCTGGGCCTCTAGACGAAGGGGACACTGAAGTCTCAATCGCAAGACGCCTTGCTTCTTTACATCTATCAGACAATCTGTGTGAGCACTACGCGGGTTGTATCTATTAGGTAAGGAGGTGATCCAACCGCAGGTTCCCCTACGGTTACCTTGTTACGACTTCACCCCAGTCATGAATCACAAAGTGGTAAGCGCCCTCCCGAAGGTTAAGCTACCTACTTCTTTTGCAACCCACTCCCATGGTGTGACGGGCGGTGTGTACAAGGCCCGGGAACGTATTCACCGTGGCATTCTGATCCACGATTACTAGCGATTCCGACTTCACGGAGTCGAGTTGCAGACTCCGATCCGGACTACGACGCACTTTATGAGGTCCGCTTGCTCTCGCGAGGTCGCTTCTCTTTGTATGCGCCATTGTAGCACGTGTGTAGCCCTACTCGTAAGGGCCATGATGACTTGACGTCATCCCCACCTTCCTCCAGTTTATCACTGGCAGTCTCCTTTGAGTTCCCGGCCGAACCGCTGGCAACAAAGGATAAGGGTTGCGCTCGTTGCGGGACTTAACCCAACATTTCACAACACGAGCTGACGACAGCCATGCAGCACCTGTCTCACAGTTCCCGAAGGCACTAAGGTATCTCTACCGAATTCTGTGGATGTCAAGAGTAGGTAAGGTTCTTCGCGTTGCATCGAATTAAACCACATGCTCCACCGCTTGTGCGGGCCCCCGTCAATTCATTTGAGTTTTAACCTTGCGGCCGTACTCCCCAGGCGGTCGACTTAACGCGTTAGCTCCGGAAGCCACTCCTCAAGGGAACAACCTCCAAGTCGACATCGTTTACGGCGTGGACTACCAGGGTATCTAATCCTGTTTGCTCCCCACGCTTTCGCACCTGAGCGTCAGTCTTTGTCCAGGGGGCCGCCTTCGCCACCGGTATTCCTCCAGATCTCTACGCATTTCACCGCTACACCTGGAATTCTACCCCCCTCTACAAGACTCAAGCTTGCCAGTTTCAAATGCAGTTCCCAGGTTGAGCCCGGGGATTTCACATCTGACTTAACAAACCGCCTGCGTGCGCTTTACGCCCAGTAATTCCGATTAACGCTTGCACCCTCCGTATTACCGCGGCTGCTGGCACGGAGTTAGCCGGTGCTTCTTCTGCGAGTAACGTCAATCACTGCGGTTATTAACCACAATGCCTTCCTCCTCGCTGAAAGTACTTTACAACCCGAAGGCCTTCTTCATACACGCGGCATGGCTGCATCAGGCTTGCGCCCATTGTGCAATATTCCCCACTGCTGCCTCCCGTAGGAGTCTGGACCGTGTCTCAGTTCCAGTGTGGCTGGTCATCCTCTCAGACCAGCTAGGGATCGTCGCCTAGGTGAGCCATTACCCCACCTACTAGCTAATCCCATCTGGGCACATCTGATGGCAAGAGGCCCGAAGGTCCCCCTCTTTGGTCTTGCGACGTTATGCGGTATTAGCTACCGTTTCCAGTAGTTATCCCCCTCCATCAGGCAGTTTCCCAGACATTACTCACCCGTCCGCCGCTCGCCGGCAAAGTAGCAAGCTACTTTCCGCTGCCGCTCGACTTGCATGTGTTAGGCCTGCCGCCAGCGTTCAATCTGAGCCATGATCAAACTCTTCAATTAAAAGCTTGATTTGCTTCAACTCGTGAAGCGGTGCTCAAAAATTAACTTTCGTAATAATTCAACTAAATGAATTACTGCTTGGTCACTCTTCAAGACTTGATATTTTTTTGTACCCGAAGGTACTGAGATATCAATTCTGCGAGTGCCCACACAGATTGTCTGATAAATTGTTAAAGAGCAGTGAGTTAGCCGCTTTCGCCGGGTAACTCGAGGTGGCGTATATTACGCTTTCCTCTTTCAGAGTCAAGCGTTTATTTTCGCTTTCGTCTGACTGACGGGCCGGTTTGTAAGCCGTTGTGCCGTGTCAGTGGAGGCGCAGTATAGGGATTTTTCGGAGGCTGACAACCCCTAATTTGCAATTTCTTTTCAAGCGTCGCTTTTTTGTGCAAAACCACTGCAAACAGGCAGTTTTTCGAGCTTTGAGAAGCCATAACGCTCTAGAACCGGCATTAACTGTGCGGTTTCTGGGGTAAAAGCCATGCAGTACGCAATATTCTCATCCGCAGAAAACGCCTCTGGCGCTTCATGTTCTAAAAGCCATGCTGTCCGCCGAGCAATCGCCGCCCCGGAATCGATAAGGCGCGTGCCTTCAGGAAGGACCTGCAGAAGCTCTTCCTGTAATAGAGGGAAGTGAGTACAGCCCAGCACGACCGTGTCCGGCGGCTCTTTCATACGCAGCCAAGGGCGCAGGATCTTACGCAGCTCGTCGAGGGGGACAGGTTCGCCATGCAGCTTCGCCTCAGCCAGCTCCACCAGCTCGGCTGACCCCAGCATTTCGATTTTGCATTCCGTAGCAAAGCGCGCCACGAGTTCGTGAGTATAAGGACGACGTACCGTACCGCGCGTTGCGAGCAGGCCAACAATTCCATTTGCCGTCATACGGGCAGCAGGTTTAATGGCGGGCACGACGCCAACGACAGGGAAGACGAACTTTTCGCGTAAAGCAGGAAGGGAAACCGTGCTTGCGGTGTTACACGCAATAATGGCAAGTGCGAGGGGATAACGTTCCTGAACGGCGGTAACAATATCGACCACGCGCTCAACGATAAACTCTTCGCTCTTTTCGCCGTAGGGGAAAGCTACGTTATCGAAGGCATAGATGTAATGCAGGTCCGGCAAAAGCTGCCGAACCTCATTATAGACTGAAAGGCCCCCGACACCGGAATCGAACACCAGTACCGTAGGGCGTGCATCAGAAGGTATAGCTGCCAGAGAGGTAGTATTCCCGTCCTGGGGTTTGATAGCCATAAACCGTCTCATAATCTTTATCAAACAGGTTGGCGATTCTACCACGAACGGTCAGGTGAGAGGTGACTGGATATGATGCTGCAACGTCAACCGTGCTGTAACTCGGCAAAATTTGCTGAGTGTTGTTATAAGCAGAAGTGTTGTTGTCGTAGCGCTTGCCGTAATACTGCCACGCCACATCCATATCAACGTTGAACATTGTCCAGTCGAGCTGGTATTTCGCCTGGCGTTTCGCGCGCCGAGCCAGCACTTCGTCATTCTGGTCATTACGCGGATCGATGTATTGCAGCGTAACTTTATGCGTAAAGATGCCGGTATCAACGCTCCCCGTCCACTCCAGCCCTTTGATAGTCGCAGAGTCGATGTTGTCATAAGCACCATCGAACGTAACCGGGTCGGAATAATAGGTGATCAGATTTTCGATCTTGTAGCGATAGGCTGACAAGCGCCAGTCCAGCGGGCCGGTCAGACCTTCAAGCCCAGCTTCCCACTGTCTGGATTCTTCAGGTTTCAGATTCGGGTTGGAGGCAATACCAAAGCGGGTTGAGCCAAACTGCTGCCCAAGCGACGGCGCAAGGAAGCCCGTGCCGTAAGAAACCGTTGCACGATAGCCTTCGACAAACTCCCAGCCGGCCGCAGTCTGCCAGGTGCCGTGCCAGCCGAACTGCTCGTCGTGGTCTTCGCGCCCGGAGGCTTCAAGCGTTACATCGCCGAACTGCTGCTGACCGCTCAGATACAAACCCGTGTTATCGCGTTTATAAGTATCGCTAAGAACGGTATCGGACGAGGTCAGGCGCTGCTGTTGCCAGTCGACGCCCGCGCTGATGGAACCCTGGCCAACAGCGAGGTTATTACCCCATTGAACATTACGCTGCGTCATGCGATCGAGCGTAGTGCCGGTGTTATAGCGTCCGTACTCGCTGCTGTAGTTGTAGTCCTTCACCTTCTGGTAGCTGGCAATCAGCTGCGAAGAGTAAATGCCGGAGTGAAAACGCATCCCCGCATCGTAGCTCTGATTATAAAGCTGCTCTTCGTCGGCGCTGTAGGCTGGCGTGTACGGCGGGCTTCCCAGGTCGTAATCAATATTGTTGGTATAGCTACGCCCACGGAAGAAACCGTCGAACTCGTCGTTAAACTGATGTTCCACGCCGCCCCAGAAGGTCTTTTTACGCGAACCGTCGCGGTCGTTATCGCCGCTATAGGTGGAATGTGGCTGAACGTTGAAGCCTTTAGTGGATTCATAAGATCCGGCAACCGTCGCCACGGTATCCCCAAAGCGCTGGCGCAGCGTGCCATCATACTGCTGGAAACCTCTTGAACCAACGCCCGTAGTGATTTGCGATTTTTCTTCGTCAGAATGGGTAATGACGTTAATAACCCCGCCAATCGCGCCGGAGCCATAAACGGCCGAACGCGGGCCGCGGATAAATTCAACGCGCTGAACCAAAGAAAGGGGGATTTGATTAAAGTCGGCAGTATTGGAAATGCCGGGACGCGCAACGGGTACGCCATCCACCAGCACCAGAACGTGACTGGCATTCGTACCGCGAATGAGCATTGAAGAACCCTGCCCCATGCCGCCGTACTGGGCGATATCCACGCCCGGCAAACGGCGCATCACGTCGTTAAGCGTTTTCGCCTGCCATTTGTCGATATCCTGGCGCGTCACCACGTCAGTTGGTGCCAAAACGGTATTAACAGGTTGTTGGAAACGGTTCGCCGTCACCACCAGAGTATCGTCAGAATTGCTGTCCTGCGCCCAGCCAGAAAACGCCGTTACGGAAAGCGCCGTAAACAGCGAAACTTTTTTTATCATCATTTATATAAGCATCCGCTTTTCAAACAAGGATGCCGCAGGCATAACCGATAGCACGCGATAGCTATGCCAATTGCGACGTAAACCGGCAGGTCTTCGGGCTTGGAGGTGTTTTATGGATGAGGACTTCCCACTGAATTTCAGCAGTGTCTGCGTTTCGCTTTCATCCCACTCTTCCTTACCGCTGCGCGTCAGCCCCAGAATTGCACTGGGTTCCCTTTTAACTCTCAGGAGGCCGGAGAGCGCATGCTACAGTTATCGCGTTATAGATGTCCAGACTTCCAGTTGCACTTCCACGGTCAAAGAGACTGGACATCGCGGGGCTATTCCCTAAAATCGCCGCGTAGTTTGACTTCTATTAACAGGTAGCCGCCTATGACCCCCGAACATCTCCCTATCGATCAGTACGACGCGCAGCTGGATGAAAAAGTCGCCCGCTTGCAGAGCATGATGGCCCCATTTGCCGCGCCGGCACCGGAGGTGTTCCGTTCACCTGTCAGCCATTACCGCATGCGTGCAGAATTCCGCATCTGGCACGACGAGGGCGATCTCTACCACATCATGTTCGACCAGCAGACTAAGCAGCGCATTCGCGTCAACAGCTTCCCGGCGGCAAGCTCGCTGATAAACGACCTGATGCCCGCGATGCTGGACGGCGTGCGCGACGTCCCTGCTCTGCGCCATAAGCTATTCCAGATCGACTACCTGACCACGCTCAGCAACCAGGCCGTCGTTTCGCTGCTTTATCACCGCAAGCTTGATGAAGAGTGGAAGGAACATGCCGAAGCCCTGCGCGACAGCCTGCGCGCCCGTGGTTTTAACGTCCACCTGATTGGCCGCGCCACCAAAACTAAAATCGAGCTGGATCAAGATTTCATCGACGAACGGCTGCAGGTAGCGGGCAAAGAGATGATTTACCGTCAGGTCGAAAACAGCTTCACCCAGCCAAACGCGGCGATGAACGTCCAGATGCTTGAATGGGCGCTGGATGCGACGAAAAACTCCAGCGGCGATCTGCTGGAGCTGTACTGCGGTAACGGTAACTTTTCGCTGGCGCTGGCGCGCAACTTCAACCGCGTGCTGGCAACGGAAATCGCGAAACCGTCCGTGGCGGCGGCGCAGTACAACATTGCGGCCAACCACATCGAAAACGTGCAAATCATCCGTATGGCGGCGGAAGAATTTACCCAGGCGATGAACGGCGTGCGCGAATTTAATCGCCTGAAGGGCATCGATCTGAAAAGCTACCAGTGCGAGACGATATTTGTCGATCCGCCGCGCAGCGGGCTGGATGCCGACACGGTGAAAATGGTGCAGGCCTATCCGCGCATCCTTTATATCTCCTGCAATCCACAAACGCTGTGCGAAAACCTCGAAACGCTGACCCAGACGCACGAAGTGTCGCGCCTGGCGCTCTTCGACCAGTTCCCCTATACGCACCATATGGAATGCGGCGTGTGGTTAACGCGCAAATAGCAAAACGGACGCCGAGGCGTCCGTTGTTTTTTGTCCAGTCTGCGGGACTTAGTCCGTCAGCTGCGCCTTACGGGCACGGATCTTAATGCCGATCCAGAACAGCAGCGCCACGGACAGCACCGAAGGCAGGAAGTTAGATCCCATCGCCGGGTACTCGGCACGCGCCACTGCGCTATAAAGCAGCACGCCAAGCACGAAGCAGGCTGCGGCAAGGCTCGGCAACCCTACCGGCATCGTTCGGTTTTGATAACGTTGATGCAGGCAATAAACCGTCAGCACCAATGCAATAAGCGGGAAAATGGAGAACGGCACCACCGAGCTGAACAGCGCGGCAAAGCTACCGTTAATCGACAGCCCGGCGATAAACGCCAGCACCAGCGTACCTCTCTCTTGTAACTGTTTCATTGCTCGTCCTTTACTCTTCGGATAATTGAGCCAGCGACATCTTTTCTTGCTCCCGGCGATACCAGTAATACGCCCCTTTCGAGATCATGCGCAGCTGCAACACCAGGCGCTCTTCGAGCTGACGACGCTGATCGGGATCGACGTCGAGCGCTTCCGCACCGGCACTAAAAACAATCGTTACCATGGCTTCTGCCTGCGCTTCGGTAAAGCTGCGCGGCATGCGATTTTCGAGTTCTAAATAGTCGGCAAGTTCCGCAATAAAATGCTGTATTTCGCGGGCCACGGCGGCACGAAAAGCGGCGGACGTGCCGGAACGCTCGCGCAGTAATAAGCGAAAAGCGTTGGGGTTATTACCGATAAATTCCATAAATGTTGAAACGGAGGTGCGGATAACGCTCCCGCCTTTGGCAATACGCTGGCGAGCCTGGCGCATTAGCTGGCGCAGCATCAGACCGCTTTCATCAACCATGGTCAGGCCCAGTTCATCAACATCGCGGAAGTGGCGATAAAACGACGTCGGTGCAATCCCTGCCTCACGAGCAACCTCTCGCAAACTGAGGCTGGCGAAACTCCGTTCAGCACTTAGCTGGCTAAACGCGGCTTCAACCAGAGAACGCCTGGTTCTTTCTTTTTGTTGCGCTCTTACACCCATCATTTTGCCTGAATCCCTCAAACCGAACTGGCACTATATCAGACTCTAACGCTACCGCTTTTAAACAGGATTGTGAATGATTGTTTACGGGAGCCGGGCCGCGTAAAAAAGGAAAAAGCACAGGGATAATTGGGTTATACCGCCGATGATGTTACCATCATGTTGCTTTTATGTATAAGAACAGGTAAGCCTTACCATGCCACACACCTACGATTATGATGCAGTTGTAATTGGTTCCGGCCCGGGCGGCGAAGGCGCTGCAATGGGGCTGGTTAAGCTCGGCGCACGGGTAGCGGTGATAGAGCGCTACCACAACGTCGGCGGCGGTTGTACCCACTGGGGCACCATTCCTTCCAAAGCGCTCCGCCACGCCGTTAGCCGTATTATTGAATTCAACCAAAACCCGTTATACAGCGACCACACCCACCTTCTCCGTTCCTCATTTGCCGATATCCTTAACCATGCTGACAGCGTGATTAACCAGCAAACCCGCATGCGCCAAAGCTTTTACGAGCGCAACCGCTGCGAAATGCTGCAGGGCGACGCAAGATTTGTTGATGAACACACCATCGCGCTGGAATGCCACGACGGCTCGGTCGAAATGATTACCGCTGACAAGTTTGTGATTGCCTGCGGCTCGCGGCCTTACCGCCCGCCGGAAGTTGATTTCAGCCACCCGCGCGTGTACGACAGCGACTCCATTCTTAACCTGCACCACGAGCCGCGCCACGTCATTATTTACGGCGCAGGCGTGATTGGCTGCGAGTACGCGTCTATCTTCCGCGGCATGAACGTCAAGGTGGACCTGATTAACACCCGCGACCGCCTGCTGGCGTTCCTCGATCAGGAAATGTCAGATTCACTTTCCTACCACTTCTGGAACAGCGGCGTCGTTATCCGCCACAACGAAGAGTTCGAGAGCATTGAAGGCGTGGAAGACGGCGTGATCGTCTCGCTGAAGTCCGGCAAGAAAGTGAAAGCCGACTGCCTGCTTTATGCCAACGGTCGTACCGGTAACACCGATTCGCTGTCGTTGGAAAACGTGGGTCTTGAAGCCGACGGACGCGGCCTGCTGAAGGTCAACAGCATGTACCAGACGGCGCTGCCGCACATCTATGCGGTGGGCGATGTTATTGGTTACCCAAGCCTTGCCTCTGCGGCTTACGATCAGGGCCGCATTGCGGCGCAGGCGCTGGTCAAAGGCGAAGCAACCGCGCACCTGATTGAAGATATCCCGACCGGGATCTACACCATTCCGGAAATCAGCTCCGTGGGGAAAACCGAGCAGCAGCTAACGTCGATGAAAGTGCCATACGAAGTGGGCCGCGCGCAGTTTAAACACCTGGCTCGCGCGCAAATCGTTGGCATGAACGTGGGCACGCTAAAAATACTCTTCCATCGCGAGACGAAAGAGATTTTAGGCATCCACTGCTTTGGTGAGCGCGCGGCGGAAATCATTCACATCGGCCAGGCGATAATGGAGCAGAAAGGTGGCGGTAACACCATTGAGTACTTCGTTAACACCACCTTTAACTACCCGACCATGGCGGAAGCCTATCGGGTAGCGGCGCTAAACGGCTTAAACCGCCTGTTTTAACGCGGTTTCGAAATGGCCGTCCATCTGCGTGCGGACGGCCTCTGCCAGCTGCTCATAGCGGCTGCGCAGCGGTGAACCCGGACGATAAACCAGGCCGACCGTACGGCGCGGTTCTGGTTTGTAGCATGGAAGATAAACCACGCCGTCGCGTTCGCGTTCGTTCGGCACGGCCAGCGCCGGAAGCAACGTAATGCCGCTGCCCGCAGCGACCATATTACGCAGCGTCTCAAGACTGGTTGCGCGGAAATGCGTGTCTTCGTCGGCACCCGCTTCAAAGCAGAAGCCCAGCGCCTGATCGCGCAGGCAGTGCCCGTCTTCCAGCATCAACAGCTTTTCACCCGCCAGGTCTGACAGCGGCACGCGGTCACGATTGGCCCATGGATGATCCTGATAAACCGCCAGCACCATAGGCTCATCAAACAGCGGCACCTCAATAAAAGCTTCGCTCTCTTTCACCAGCGCCAGAATCGCACAGTCGAGCTTGCCGCTATCAAGCTGCGCTAACAGCTGATGGGTCTGCGCTTCATGCAGGTACATTTCCAGTTTTGGGAAGGTTTTGTGCAGCATCGGGATAATCTGCGGCAGCAGATAAGGGCCGACGGTTGGGATGAGGCCAATATGCAGCGGCCCGGACATCGCCTCGCCCTGCTGGCTCGCCATCTCTTTAAGAACTTTGACTTCGCGCAGCACGGTACGGGCCTGATCGACCAACAGCAAACCCGCCTGCGTGAACAATACTTTGCGGCTGGTACGTTCCAGCAGCATGACGCCCAGCTCATCTTCCAGCTTGCGGATTTGGCCGCTCAGGGTTGGCTGGCTAACGTGACAGGCATCCGCTGCCCGACGAAAATGGCGATGTTCAGCTAACGCCACCAGGTATTCAAGATCACGAATATTCATTATCTATCCTCCAGCGCCATGATAGCCCATGGCGATAGATAGCATAGCAACGAACGATTATCCCTATCAAGAAAGAAAGTTAATAATAGCCATCAACAGCACGAACGGTCCTTCACATTACCCATGAAGCGGCGGTTCTACTGTAGAGACTACCTTGATCTCTGATATGACTAACTATGAAAGCCAACGTGAATTTTTAGCGGACTTGATGTCCGCTTTTTTTTGCTCTCGACCTACAAATCCCTGCTACTGTAAATCGAATCTATCCTGCAAGATTATTTTCCCTGGGCGCGTTTTTACCACATCCTCATATATTAAATATGTTCAATATGCTTATTTAAACTTTAAGCCAAGGTTAATTTTTAAGTTAGTTGATATCCCTCTGCGCACGGCTCAATAATATCCGCTCGCTATTACACATTTATATATCAACTTCAATGAGCAGGAAGGAATCTCGATGAAATTAAATAATATTTCCCGGTCTTTATTTGCACTGGGTTTGCTGGGCTGTGCCTCTAGTGTCTGGGCGCTTGATGCATGGCGTGGGCAAACGGGAGGAGATACGGTACAGGTTATTTATGACGGCAAGGTTTATAGCAACGCGTGGTGGGTTGCCGCTGATAACTGCCCAGGCGAAGCCAATAATGACGTGGCAAACAATCCCTGGCGCTACGTACGGGCGGCCACCGCTGCGGAAATAAAGCAATATGGCAATCCGCAAAGCTGTGATGCGACCAGCGGCTCCGGTCAGTCCGCACACGAAGTGTTTAGCAGCGACAAAGACTATGTTTCCGGCGACATTATTACTTTCGAAAAGATAACCTATCAGGCAAAAAGCAACATTCCCGCCAATTCATTCACTCCAGGAATTGATAACCCGTGGCAGCGCTATATTCCGGTCGCGGCCTGGAGCGCGTCAAAAATTTATAATAAAGGCGATATCGTTAAAGCAAACGGACAATCCTACGAAGCGCTTTTCTATACGGCAGGAAATAATCCAGCCGATCCTGCAAACCAAAATCCACAGAGCAATAATGGCAGACCGTGGAAACCATTAGGCGCGGTGGTTGAATACAGCCAGGCGCAGCTTAATGCCGCGCCTTATTTCAGTGCCACCACAACCTATGCCGCTGGTTCTTTAATTCAGTTCCAGGGCCAGGTTTACGTTTCCACCTTAAAAGTTCGCGCCGTCTCTCCAACGGATGCCAACCGCTGGGCTATCTACACCGACTGGACGGGCACCAAAGAACGCGTCGGCACGCCTAAAAACCCGTGGCCCGCCCATGTTTACGCGCCTTATGTCGATTTCAGCCTGAATTCCATTCCGGACCTGGCAAAACTGGCCACCGAACAAAACATTACCCACTTCACCATGGCCTTCGTCGTGGCGAAAAGCGCAGAGCAGTGCATTCCTACCTGGGGCACCGCCTACAACCTGCAAGATTATGCGCAGTACAGCAAAATCAAAGCCCTGCGTGACGTTGGCGGCGACATCATGCTGTCCATCGGTGGCGCAAACAACTACCCGCTGGCCGCCGCCTGTAAAAACGATGTCGACCTGCAGCAGCTTTATCACGATATCGTTGATAACCTGAATCTGAACGTGCTGGACTTCGATATCGAAGGCACATGGGTTTCCGATAGCGAATCTATCCAGCGTCGAAACCGCGCGGTAAAAGCCGTTCAGGATCAGTGGAAACAAGAAGGCCGCAAGGTCGGTATCTGGTACACCTTGCCCATTTTGCCAACCGGTCTGACTCATGAAGGGATTTACGTGCTGGAAAATGCACGCGACGCGGGCGTTGAACTCGCCGGTGTAAACGTCATGACCATGGACTACGGTAACGCCGTCTGCCGCTCTGACGGCACCGAAGGGCAAAATATCCACGGCAAATGCGCGACCTCTGCCGTCGATAACATGTTTAAGCAGCTTAAAGCCATCTGGCCTGCGAAGTCCGATAAGCAAATCAACGCCATGATCGGCACAACGCCAATGATCGGTTATAACGACGTGCAGGGCGAAGTCTTCTATCAGTCCGATGCCAAACTGGTGATGGAAGACGCCGTGAAGCGCGATCTGGGGATGATAGGCATCTGGTCTATGGCGCGTGACCAGCCGGGCGTCGCAAAACAGGTCAGCCCTGAGCATAGCGGTATGACCACACAGCAGGCACCGACTTACGCCTACAGCAAAATTTTCGCTCCGTTTACCCACGATGGCGCTCAAAGCGATGAACCTCAAAGCGATGGCTCAAAAGGCGATGACTCAAAAAGCGACACCGCTACCGCCGCGACTATCTCTAACCCCGTCATCGCCTCGTTAAAAGGCTTCAACGTCGTGAAGCGTAACGGCAAGGTGCAAACCGAACTGACGTTAAGCAGCCAGGCACACAAAGCCGGTAACATGAACTATTCCATTTATCTCAATGATAAATTCATCGGCAAAAGCCAGAGCAACAGCTGTTCGAACGCCGCCCAAAAAACGGCGGATGCAGCAAACGATGCGGTGATCTGTACCTGGAATAACACTCTCAAGGCCGGAGACAAAATTCACCTGAGCAATTACTCAAATGGTAAGCAGACGCCTTTAGAAACTATTACCGTCACCAGCAACGTGCTTGCCGGAACGGCCAACGCCGCTACCGTCATTTCGCAGGAGTTAAAAGACCTGAAGATTGCAAACGGCGGAAAAGCGATAGCGCTGACCCTTTCCGAAGCGGCCCATAAAGCGACGAATAAAAACTATTCGGTGCAGGTAAATGGCAAAACGGTGGGTAAGAGCCAGTCAAATGCTATAAGCAACGGGGGCAAAAAAACCGCTAATTCCGCAGAAGGCACCGTAACAGGGACCTGGAATCAGGCATTGAAGGCCGGGGATAAAATTCGCCTTTATCGCTACTGTAACGGCATTCAAACGACAATTAGCGAAGTGACGTTGACCGCTGGGATGATTCAAACGGGCGCTTCAATTCTTTAAAACAGTTTTGCCATCGCCATAATAAAACCCCAGTAGCCAAAGGCTGCTGGGGTTTTTAATCTTAGCGGCGCGTTAAATCAGGCGCTGTTTTGCATCAGCAATTGCCAGCGCAACCTGCTTCGGCGACACGCCGCCAATTGCTGCACGTTTATCAAGGCAGGACTGCAGGGACAAAATGGCGTAAACGTCATCGCCAATCACCGGGCTGAACTTCTGCAGATCGGCAAGCGTCAGGGCTTCCAGCGCTTTTCCCTGATGAATTGCCTCAACTACCGCCTCACCGACGATATGGTGCGCTTCGCGGAACGGCACGCCCTTGGCGACCAGATAATCCGCCAGCTCGGTGGCGTTAGCATAGCCCTGCTCCGCGGCTTCTTTACAGCGCGGGCGTTTTACCTGAATCCCGTCCAGCACCAGCACGGACATATGCAGGCAGTCGAGCCAGGTGTCCAGCGCGTCGAACAGCCCTTCTTTATCTTCCTGCATGTCTTTGTTGTACGCCAACGGCAGGCCTTTTAACGTCATCATCATGCCGGTCAGCGCGCCCTGCACGCGGCCACACTTGCCGCGAATCAGCTCCAGCGCGTCCGGGTTTTTCTTCTGCGGCATCAGGGAAGAACCGGAGGTCACGCGGTCGGACAGCTCAACGAAGTTCGCCTCGCCGGTGTTAAAGAAGATCAGATCTTCGGCAAAGCGCGACAGGTGAACCATGCCGATAGAGGCATCGGAAAGCAGCTCAAGCACGTGATCGCGGTCGGACACGCTGTCCAGGCTGTTGCGGGTGGCGGAAGCAAAGCCTAACCAGCCCGCCAGCTGCTCGCGATCGATTTCATACGCCGTGCCCGCCAGCGCGCCGCTGCCCAGCGGGCTAACGTCCAGGCGTTCCAGCGTGCTCTGCAAACGGCTTTCGTCACGCGCCAGCATCTCAACGTACGCCAGGCACCAGTGCGCAAAAGTCACCGGCTGCGCGCGCTGTAAATGGGTATAACCCGGCATCACCGCATCCTGATTATTCTCGGCGGTGTCCACCAGCGCCTGCTGCAGTTGACGCGTTGCGCCCAGCAGCTCGCTAATTTGCGCCTTGCACCACAGCTTCAGGTCGGTGGCGACCTGATCGTTACGGCTACGGCCAGTGTGGAGCTTTTTCCCCAGCGCGCCCACTTTATCGATGAGCTTGCCTTCCACCCAGCTGTGAATATCTTCCGCGTCGCTCGCAAGTATCGCCTGCGGGTTAGCCTGAACTTCCTCAAGCAGCACGTTCAGCGCCTGCTCAAGCTCCAGCTGTTCAGCCTGCGTCAGAACACCAACGGTAACCAGCGCTTTGGACCAGGCGACAGAACCCACGATGTCTTGTTCAGCCAGTCGGTAGTCAAAGCGCAATGAATCATTGAACTGTTTGAACCGCTGGTCTGCTGCCTGAGTAAAACGTCCGCCCCAAAGTGCCATAGTCGTGCTCCATTAATTTCAATTTATCCCCTCTCCCGATGGGAGAGGGTTAGGGTGAGGGTAAAAATTACTTCTTCAACTCGTTCAACGCGCGAATACGTGATGACAGCGAGAACAGACGGATAAAGCCGCCCGCGTGGCTGTGGTCATACACTTCGTCTTCGCCGAAGGTCGCAAACTCTTCGCTGTACAGGCTGTTCGGGGATTTCTTCTGAATCGCCGTCACCTGGCCTTTGTAGAGCTGCAACACCACTTCACCGTTCACTTCTTCAGCCAAAGATTCTGCGGAAGCCTGCAGGGATTTACGCAGCGGCGCAAACCAGCGGCCATCGTAAACCACGTACGACATTTCCAGGCCCAGCTGCTCACGCCATTTGAAGCTATCACGGTCCAGCACCAGCTGTTCAACGCCACGCAGCGCGGCCATCATGATGGTGCCCCCTGGGGTTTCGTAGCAGCCGCGGGACTTGATGCCCACCAGGCGGTTTTCAACGATATCGATACGGCCAATGCCGTGCTTAGAACCGATGGCGTTCAGGGTTTCCAGGCACTTGAACGGGCTCATGGTTTCGCCATTCACGGCAACCACTTTGCCCTGTTTAACGGTAACAGTCACCTGCTCGGCCTGGTCTGGCGCTTCCTGCGGATCGACGGTCCAGACCCAGCAGTCTTTGTTCGGCGCGTTCCACGGGCTTTCCAGCACGCCGCCTTCGGTAGAGATGTGCCAGGCGTTTTCATCACGGCTGTAGATTTTTTCAAGCGATGCGGTCGTCGGGATATCACGCTCTTTCAAGTAGTCGAGCAGCGCTTCACGGGAACGCAGATCCCACTCACGCCATGGCGCAACCACTTTAAGATGCGGAGCAAGCGCGGCCCAGGCGGATTCGAAACGCACCTGGTCGTTGCCTTTGCCCGTCGCGCCGTGGCACAGCGCGTCCGCGCCGACTTTATTTGCCACGTCCACCAGCGCTTTGGCGATCAGCGGACGAGCCATCGAAGTGCCCAGCAAATAGCTGCCTTCATACAGCGCGCCGGTTTGCAGCACCGGGTAAACGTAGTCGCTGATGAACTCTTCACGCGCATCCACTACATAGCATTCGGTTGCGCCAGAGCGCAGGGCCTTCTGCTCGACGCCTTTCAGATCGTCACGATCCTGGCCGATATCCACCACGCAGGCGACCACTTCGCAGCCGCCGTAGTTTTCTTTCAGCCATGGAATGATGGCAGAGGTATCAAGGCCGCCAGAGTAAGCCAGAACGATTTTTTTGATGCCGTGATTTTGCATTGTCTTTTCCTTCAAATACTTTTTTTAAACTAGGCCAGAATCCGGGTGCCAATTGCCACGCCGTTGAATAAAGAGGGAAGCTGTTCCGCATGTCGCCAGGAGGCGATGTCCACCGGACGACCCAGCGTGCGGGCGGCATCCAGCGCCGCGTTTACTTTCACAACCATCCCGTCGGTAATAATGCCCTGTGAAATCAGCTGTTCGGCCTTAGCCGCCGTCATCTCGGCGATGCGCTGCCCTTTTCCGTCCAGGATACCGCTTACGTCTGAGAGCAAAATCAGGTCAGCGCCCAGGGTTGCCGCCAGCGCCGTAGCCGCCTGGTCAGCGTTCACGTTCATTAACTCACCTTCCGCCGTCACGCCGATGGAGCTGACGATCGGCAGGAAGCCACCATCCAGCAGCGCGGTAATCAGCTTAGCTGAACCTGGTTTCGCAAGCCCAACGTGGCCAAGCTCTTCATCAAGCTTAGTGACGGTCACGCTGTCGCCATCGCCCAGGCACAGGCCGACGCCGTTAATGCCGTGCTTCTTCGCCCAGGCCAGCAGCGTTTTGTTGGCAGTTCCGGCGAGCGCGCCGGTGATAATGTCGATCTGATCGGCAGGCGTTACGCGCAGGCCATTTTTCTTTTGCACCGGCAGGGAGAGTTTTTTCATTAACTCATCCACCAGGCAGCCGCCGCCGTGGACAATCACCAGCGGACGCTGATGGGACTGACGATAGTTGACCAGAGCGGTAAACAGACGCTCCAGCGCTTCTTCGCTATCCAGCAGTACGCCACCTAATTTGATAATTAACGGATTCATCATGTCACCCGGCTCGTTTAAATAAGGGACTGCGTTTCGGCGAAGCCAAAACGAATATTCAGGCACTGCACGGCCTGGGCCGACGCGCCTTTTAAAAGATTGTCTTCGGTGGCGACGACAATCAGATGCTGGCCCTGCACGGCAAAGCCGATATCGCAGAACGGCAGGCCAACCACGTTTTTCAACGCTGGTACACCCTTCTCATACAGGCGCACCATCGGTTTGCCTTCATAAGCCTGACTGAACGCGTCGGCAACCTGCTGCTGGGTTACGCCATCTTTCAGACGACAGGTAATCGTCGCGAGGATGCCGCGCGGGAAGTTGCCCAGATGAGGGGTAAAAATTACCTGCGTGCCGAGGTGCGCAGCGATTTCCGGCTGATGGCGATGGGTGAAAATGCCGTACGGCTGAAGACTCACTTCGCAGAAGCTGTTGGAGATAGCCGCTTTGCGCCCTGCACCGCTCACGCCGCTGGTCGCGTTAATCACCGGCCACTGGTTCAAATCCAGCAGATCGGCATCAATCAGCGGCTTAAGCGCCAGCTGAGAAGCCGTCGGGTAGCATCCCGGTACGGAAATCAGGTTAGTTTCTTTAAGCTTATCGCTCTGCCATTCCGCAAGCCCATAAACCGCTTTTGCAAGCAGCTCCGGGTGCTGATGGGTAAAGCCATAATAATGCTGATAAAACTCGGCATCGTTAACACGAAACGCGCCGGACAAATCAATCACTACGCAGCCTGCGGCCAGGAACTGCGGCGCCAGGTCGTGACTCACCTCATGGGCGGTCGCCAGGAACACCACGTCTACGCCGTCGGTAAATTCGCGGATGTCGGACATCGCCTGTAACGGCATGTCGACAATGCCTTTTAATTGCGGATGCAAATCAGATATCAATTTTCCTGCATCTGAACTTTGCGCTGAAACCGTCAATGCGGTTATGTTCATATGAGGATGGCGATTCAAATAGGTTACAAGCTCTGCGCCTGCATAACCGCTGGCACCAACAATCAGCGTATTCAACATCTGGGCTGTTCACCTTCTTTCGTCGTGTTTACTAAATAAGGTGTCAGCGCAGAGGCTATCACCCAACATCTTGTTACCGCGTAGATTTATCGAAATTCAAGGTTCCATCGAGGCATGCGATATTGTATTTTTATTCAATATTAATGCATGATTATGTATACTATCCTGAGCTAAGGCCTGTCAACAGTGAAGATGAAATTACCGCCTTTTATCGAGATTTACCGCGCCCTTATCGCGACTCCTTCCATCAGCGCCACCGACAGCGCGCTGGATCAAAGCAATGAGTCTTTAATCAATTTACTGGCGGGCTGGTTCCGTGACCTGGGCTTCAACGTTGAGGTTCAGCCCGTGCCCGGCACGCGCAGCAAATTCAATATGCTGGCAAGCACCGGCTCAGGTGCGGGCGGGCTGCTGCTGGCGGGGCATACCGATACCGTTCCCTTCGACGAAGGCCGCTGGACCCGCGACCCGTTCACCCTCACCGAACACGAAAACAAGCTCTACGGGCTCGGCACCGCCGACATGAAAGGCTTCTTCGCGTTTATTCTCGATTCGCTGCGCGATATCGATGTCACGACGCTTAAAAAACCTCTTTATATTCTGGCGACCGCCGACGAAGAAACCACCATGGCCGGCGCGCGCTACTTCGCGGAAACCACCAGCCTACGCCCGGACTGCGCCATCATCGGCGAGCCAACATCGCTCCAGCCGGTGCGCGCCCATAAAGGCCATATCTCCAACGCCATTCGGATCCTCGGCCAGTCGGGCCACTCGAGCGATCCGGCGCGCGGCGTGAATGCCATTGAGCTGATGCACGATGCTATCGGCCACATCATGACGCTGAAAAACACGCTGAAAGATCGCTATCACCACGATGCCTTCACCGTGCCCTATCCCACGCTGAACCTCGGCCACATAAACGGCGGCGACGCGGCAAACCGCATCTGCGCCTGCTGCGAGCTGCACATGGATATCCGCCCGCTGCCGGGCCTCACGTTAAATGATCTAAACGGTTTACTGAATGAAGCGCTGGAGCCGGTGAGCCAGAAATGGCCGGGCCGCCTGACCATCTCCGAACTGCACCCGCCGATCCCCGGCTATGAATGTGCAAAAGACGATCGCCTGGTGCAGGTCGTTGAGAAGCTGCTCGGCGCGCAAACCGAAGTGGTGAACTACTGCACCGAAGCGCCGTTTATTCAAACGCTATGCCCAACGCTGGTGCTTGGGCCGGGTTCGATTAACCAGGCGCATCAGCCGGATGAATATATCGAAACGCGTTTTATCGAGCCGACTCGCAAACTCATCACCCAGGTGATCAATCATTTTTGCTGGCATTGAAAAATAGCGGAGAATGGGGTTTTGGCCCCTTTTTCCGCTGGTTTTATGGGGAGTCTTATAAGAATTGCTTATGAGCAAACTTGGTAAGTAAATTTCATGAATTTGCGGCATTTACTCGTTAGCTGAAACGATTTCGTAGCAATTGACGAAACATGACTTACGTGGCTTTATAAAAGACGGTGTTGAACCTTCACGGGTGAAATTTAATTACATATTAGATTGGATAGGGTGTCTGGGGTCATATGAACGAACGATATTCTGCTTTGCGAAGTAATGTCAGTATGCTCGGCAAATTGCTTGGCGATACCATCAAAGACGCGCTGGGGGAAAACATCCTCGATCGCGTAGAAACCATCCGTAAGCTGTCTAAATCCTCCCGCGCGGGAAATGAAGCAAACCGTCAGGAATTGCTGACCACCCTGCAGAATCTCTCTAACGACGAACTGCTACCCGTCGCCCGCGCGTTCAGCCAGTTCCTGAATCTGGCCAACACCGCCGAGCAGTATCACAGCATCTCCGCCAACGGCGAGGCCGCCAGCAATCCCGAAGTTATCGCTAAAACCCTCCAAAAACTAAAAGATCAGCCGGATATTAGCGAAGCCGCCATTCGTGATGCTGTGGAATCCCTCTCCCTGGAACTCGTTCTGACAGCGCACCCGACCGAAATCACCCGTCGCACCCTGATTCACAAGCTGGTTGAAGTGAACAGCTGCCTGAAGCAGCTCGACCACGGCGACATCGCCGACTATGAACGCAACCAGATTATGCGCCGCCTGCGCCAGCTGGTCGCCCAGGCGTGGCACACCGACGAAATCCGTAAGCATCGCCCTTCCCCGGTCGACGAAGCCAAGTGGGGCTTTGCGGTGGTCGAGAACAGCCTGTGGGAAGGCGTACCGAACTACCTGCGCGAGCTGAACGAACAGCTTGAAGCAAACCTGAACTACAAGCTGCCTGTGGATTTTGTGCCGGTGCGCTTCACCTCCTGGATGGGCGGCGACCGCGACGGCAACCCGAACGTCACCGCCGACATCACCCGCCACGTTCTGCTGCTGAGCCGCTGGAAAGCAACCGACCTGTTCCTGCGCGATATCCAGGTGCTTATCTCTGAGCTTTCTATGGTGGAATGCACCCCGGAACTGAGCGAGCTGGCAGGCCCGGACGGCGCACAGGAACCGTACCGCTGCATCATGAAAGGCCTGCGCCAGCAGCTGCTGTCGACCCAGGCCTGGCTGGAAGCGCGCCTGAAAGGCCAGCGCCTGCCGAAACCACAGGGCCTTCTGACGCAGAACGAACAGCTTTGGGACCCGCTATACGCCTGTTATCAATCTCTGCAGGCCTGCGGCATGGGCATCATCGCCAACGGTCAGTTGCTCGATACCCTGCGCCGCGTGAAGAGCTTTGGCGTACCGCTGGTGCGCATCGACGTTCGCCAGGAAAGCACCCGTCATACCGAAGCGCTGGGCGAAATGACCCGCTACCTCGGCATCGGCGACTACGAAAGCTGGTCTGAAGCCGACAAACAGGCGTTCCTGATCCGCGAGCTGAACTCCAAGCGTCCGCTGCTGCCGCGCCAGTGGGAGCCAAGCGACGACACGCGCGAAGTGCTGGAAACCTGCAAAGTGGTTGCCGAAGCACCGCGCGGCTCCATCGCCGCCTACGTCATCTCGATGGCGAAAACGCCTTCCGACGTGCTGGCCGTTCACCTGCTGCTGAAAGAAGCGGGATGCACGTTTGCGCTGCCGGTCGCCCCGCTGTTTGAAACACTGGATGACCTGAACAACGCCGACGACGTAATGACCCAGCTGCTGAACATCGACTGGTATCGCGGGTTTATTCAGGGCAAACAGATGGTCATGATTGGCTATTCTGACTCCGCGAAAGACGCAGGCGTGATGGCCGCCTCCTGGGCGCAGTACCAGGCACAGGACGCGCTTATCAAAACCTGCGAAAAAGCGGGAATCACCCTGACGCTGTTCCACGGACGCGGCGGCTCGATTGGTCGTGGCGGCGCGCCCGCACACGCAGCGCTACTGTCGCAACCGCCGGGCAGTCTGAAAGGCGGCCTGCGCGTGACCGAACAGGGCGAAATGATTCGCTTCAAGTACGGCCTGCCGGAAATCACCATCAGCAGCCTGTCGCTCTACACCAGCGCGATCCTGGAAGCCAACCTGCTGCCGCCGCCGGAACCGAAGAAAGAGTGGAAGCATATTATGGAAGAGCTTTCAGAGACTTCCTGCGATATGTATCGCGGCTACATCCGCGAAAACAAAGACTTCGTGCCGTACTTCCGCTCGGCCACCCCAGAGCTTGAGCTGGGCAAGCTGCCGCTCGGCTCACGTCCGGCAAAACGCCGTCCGAACGGTGGCGTTGAGTCACTGCGCGCTATCCCATGGATCTTCGCCTGGACGCAGAACCGCCTGATGCTGCCAGCCTGGCTGGGCGCCGGTGCCGCGCTGCAAAAAGTGGTCGAAGACGGCAAGCAGGGCGAGCTGGAAACCATGTGCCGCGACTGGCCGTTCTTCTCCACGCGCCTTGGCATGCTGGAAATGGTGTTTGCGAAAGCCGACCTGTGGCTTGCGGAATACTACGATCAGCGCCTGGTGAAACCAGAACTGTGGAAGCTCGGTCAACAGCTGCGCGATCAGCTGGAAGCGGATATCAAAGTGGTGCTGGATATCGCCAACGATTCCCACCTGATGGAAGACCTGCCGTGGATTGCCGAATCCATCACGCTGCGAAACATCTATACCGATCCGCTGAACGTGCTACAGGCTGAACTGCTGCACCGTTCACGTCAATCTGAGGAAAAAGGCGAAGAGCCTAACGCCCAGGTTGAGCAGGCGCTGATGGTGACCATCGCCGGCGTTGCCGCCGGGATGCGTAATACCGGCTAAACGGATAACGAAGCTAAAATATAAAACCCTGCGTAAGCGGGGTTTTTTGTTTTTGCTCATTCGCCAGAAGCCGCTATTGTGCCAGGATAAAACTCCCTAAAAAAACCGGAATGCGCTATGAATCACGACGTAAGCCAAATTCTTTCCCGGCTACTCAACGGCCCGTCCGGGGTGCAAAACGTCTGGTTTGCGGGCAGCCAGGTTGCGCCATCGGAACTGGCGTATCAGGTTGATTTTCCCCGGCTTGAAGTGGTGCTCGACGGCGTGCTGATGGACGCCTGCGACGCGGGTATGCCCGCAAGGCTCGAGCAACACGACGTGCTCTATGTTCCGGCAAAATGCTGGAACAGCCCACAGTGGAACTCGCCGGTGACCACGCTCAGTATTCTTTTTGGTAAACAGCAGCTTGGATTTAGCGTGCTGCATTGGGATGGAAAAGCATTCACCACCTTAGGCAAGCAAAACGTTGCGCGCCGCGGGCCGCGCATCGGCTCATTCCTGCTTCAGGCGCTTAACGAACTGGTAATGCAGCCTCACGAACAGCAAACGGCACGGTTTATCGTCAGCAGCATCCTCAGCCACTGTACCGACCTGCTGGGCAGCCAGATCCAAACGGCCTCGCGCAGCGAAGCGCTGTTCGACGCCATTCGCGAGTATATAGATGAAAAATATGCCGAAGCCCTGACCCGGGAATCCGTCGCGCAGGCCTTTTACATTTCGCCAAACTACCTATCGCATCTCTTCCAAAAAACCGGCGCGGTAGGCTTTAACGAGTACCTGAACTATACGCGGCTGGAGCACGCCAAAACGCTACTCAAACGCTACGATTTAAAAGTGAAAGAAGTGGCGCACGCCTGCGGATTTGTCGACAGCAACTATTTTTGCCGCCTGTTCAGGAAGAGTACCGAAAGGTCACCGTCCGAATACCGCCGCCAGTATCACAGCCAGCTAACGGAAAAAACGCTCAGCTAATAATGATATGCGTTTCCTGCGGCGTGCCGAATACACGGCGTACAACGGCGATAGCCTTTTGCGGCTCGCGGAGAAATGTATTTATGCCTGACTGCACGCAGCGGCAGTGAAGAAAACGCTCCGCACCCGCCAGCTCTATATCGGTAATCAGCAGCACCACATCAGCCTGTTCAATATCCGCCGCGGTCAGTTCATTTTCGATACCTAACGCTCCCTGGGTTTCGATTTTCACCGACCACTTCTCCTGCTGGCAGAGTTTTTCCAGGCGCTCTGCAGCCATATAGGTGTGAGCAACACCGCTGACACATGCCGTTACCGCAACCAGATGTCGTGTCATCTATGAACTCCTAAGTAGACCTAACCGCCGATGGTGACATGATACCCCGCCTTTTCAGCCATTTGCCGCAGCGGCAGAATATCCGCCTCACTCGGTTGTGCCACGCCCGCCATATGCCATGGCTTTCCAAGCAGCTGATATTTTGGCTCGCCGTACTGATGGAAGGGTAGCAGATGCAGCTCGGTGAGCCTTAGCGGGGCAAGAAAATCGATAATCGCCCGCATGTTGCTCTGATCTAACGTATGGCCCGGGATAAGCGGCACGCGAGGGATCACGGGAATTCCCTTTTCGACCAGCATCCTGAAGTTATCCAGCACGCGTGGCTGTTGCATGTTCAGAACGCGCTTCGCCTTTACGGCATCCATGATCTTCAAATCAAACAGGACTTCATCACACTGCCGGGCCACGGCCAGCACCTTATCAGGCGCTGCGTCCCCGGCGGTTTCGATGGCGGTGCGAATACCCAATGCTTTCATACGGTGCAAAAATTTTGCCGCGAAGGCCGCCTGCATGAGCACTTCACCACCAGAAAGCGTCACTCCGCCGCCGGATGCTCGAAAGAAAACCTCGTCTTTAAGGACTTCTTTTTCCAGTTCGCTAAACGAAACGTCGCGCCCGATCCGCTCCATCGCACCGCTCGGGCATTCATCCGCATCGTTTTCACAGGTCGGGCATCGCAGACATTTCGACATACGCCGTACGGTTTCAATCTTTCCAGAGATGGACTCAGGGTTTGCGCACCACGGGCAAGAATGTGGACAGCCTTTAAAAAACACGACAGTCCTGATCCCCCTGCCGTCGTTTAGCGAATAACGCTGAATGTTGAAGATCCGCGCCTTTAGCGCCTCGTTATCGATGACGTCACAGCTGATGCGCTGTACGGCGGATAATGTCATCCTGAATCTCCTTCGACAGCTCAACAAAGAAGGCGCTGTAGCCCGCTACGCGCACCACCAGCCCGGTGTAATCCTGAGGGCGCAGCTGCGCTTCACGGAGCGTTTCGGCGTTTACCACATTAAATTGAATATGCTGGAGCTTAAGCTTAGTGAAGGCACCGAGGAAATCCGCCAGCTTGTGCAGGCCCGCATCGCCTTCGAGCGTGTTCGGGGTAAACTTCACGTTCAGCAACGTCCCGTTAGACAGCAGGTAGTTATCTAGCTTACTGACCGATTTCAATACCGCGGTTGGCCCCTGACTATCCTGGCCCAGCATTGGCGATAACCCCCCGTCTGCCAGCTGTTCACCTGCATAACGCCCGTCCGGCGTAGCGCCCACTACGGCACCGAGCGGCACATGGGCTGAAACCGTGTAAGAACCCGGCGTGAAGTAGCCGCCGCGCGGGTTGGCATATTTTTCTACTTCTTTGCAGTAAAAACGCAGCAGATCGGCGCTGATGTTGTCCACTACGTCGATATCGTTGCCGTACTTCTCAAAGCGATTGATTAGCCTTGCGCGAATCTGCTCCCCGTTTGGCGTAGCAAAGTTCGCTTTCAATACTGCCAGCAGCTCATCGAAACTTAAGCGCTGTTGCTCAAACACCATCCCGTTCAGGGCATGCAGCGAATCGCTCAGGTTGGCAATACCGATACCCTGCACGCCGGAGAAGTTATAGCGCGCACCGCCGTCGGTGATGTCTTTACCCTTTTTCAGGCAGTCATCGATAAAAGAAGATAACAGCGGAACCGGCGCCCAGTCGCGGTGGCCGATATCGCAGATATTGCTGCCTTCAACCATCAGCCGGATGTAGTGGCGAATTTTGTCGCGAATTTGCTGCAGCAGCCCTGAATAATCAAGCTGTGTATTGCCTTCGTTTTCCTGCAGAACGATTTCCATCACTTTCAGCAGGTTAAACATGGCGATATCGTGCAGGCCGTAGGTTTTGCCGGGAATCGACAGCTCTACGCACCCCACGACGGAATAGTCACGCGCATCCTCAAGCGAGACGCCCCGGTTGAGAAAAGCTGGCACGACCACTTCATCGTTAAATATTTGCGGAATGCCTGTCCCCAAACGCACGGTTTCTGCCGTTTTAAGCAGGAACGGACGATCGATCAGTTCATTGACCCGCACGCCGAGATTTGGCTGCGGTAGTTGAATGCTCTGGTAGGCATCCAGGCAGAGGAATGAAAGCACGTTTACCGCGCTGCGCCCGTTCTCCGTAAGGCCACCCAGCAAAATGGTGTAACCGGTAGGAAAACCCGCAAAATAGCGGGCGCTGCTGGTAGAACGCAGCAGCACGATGTCGTTGCACTTCACCCACAATGACTCCAGCAGTTCACGCAGGAAGGCCGGGCTTTCGCCACGGTTGAGCGAGGCCTGATAAAACGGCAGCATGTATTGGTCAAAGCGGCCCAGCGAAAGCGAACTGGCGTTGGATTCGTACTGCAAAATGATATTCATGTACCAGAACAGCTGGCACGCCTGCCAGAAGTCTTCCGGGCAACATTCCGAGTTGTGGCGAGAAATGGCGGCGATTTTCAGCAGCTCATCACGCCGTACCGCGTCCTCACATTCTTCTGCCATCTGTGTGGCAAGGGCGACATAGCGCAAAATATGCCGCTGCGAGGCTTCAAGCAAAATCAGCGCCGCCTGGTAGAAGTGATTGTCCGGCGCCTGAACACAGTGGTCACGAAGTTCCGCCACCAGCTTGCCCAGCCCGTTTTGCAGCAGGCGAGGATAATCAATGATGATGTGCCCCTGCCCTTTGTCGGTTTGATTGACGCTGAAAATTTGCGTCTTAACCGCAGCCTTCACTTCATCCGTCATCTGGCTATTGATGAAATCCTTCATCGAGCGCTTTTCCCAGTAAGGATAGAGCTGCTCGCGATACAACGCTTTGTCCTGCTCGCTGATGTTAAAGCGATCCTGCGGACGGCTTGGGAACTGATCTAACTCTTTCAGCAGCCAGTAAGGATCCATTTCGGGGGACACGATCCCGGCCCGTGGCTTCACGGTTCGGTTGCCCGCGATTAACTCATCTTCTCGAATCGCAATCTCTACGTTATCCAGAATCCACGCCGTCGCTTTCGCGCGGCGGAGCAGAACATGCTCGCCTTCAGTGGTTCTATGGCTGGCGGCATACAGCACCGCGCGCTCCAGAGAGATTTCCCGCGGCTGGGCAAACAGGGCTGTTTTCAGGCGTTCGATACGAGAGGTCATAATGGTTTCCTTACTTCATGCAAAGGCTCAGGCCGTCTGTGCTAAATGAGCGTCGATTTTATTCATGATGGCTTCGGCGCGTTTAACCGCGTCGCTGATGTTGACGCGCACGATGGTTTTACCGGCAAAGCGTTCTTCCATTTTGATACCGATATCTTTCGTCAGAATCACCATATCCGCGCTGGCGACATCTTCTGCAGTCAGCTCATTTTCAAGGCCAATGGAGCCCTGGGTTTCCACTTTTACTTCCCACCCTTTTGCTTTCGCAGCACTTTCCAGCGCCTCTGCGGCCATGTAGGTATGGGCTACGCCCGATGGGCAAGCGGTCACAGCAATAATCTTAGTCATGGTTAATTCCTTCTCATTTAATCAGTTAATTTCAAAATCCAGATCCAGGTCATCTTCAGCTTGTGCTGGAGAATCCACCTGTTTTTTACGCGCGTAGGTTTTGAGCAAGTTAACGCATACGGCGGTGACAACGGCCCCGACCAACAGCGCGAAGATGTAACCCAGCTTGCCTTCCACCACCGGCAGCACAATCAAACCACCCCAACCCGCATAGCATTGCGCGCCCATTAGAGCCGCAGTAACCGCGCCACAGGCTGAACCCAGCATGATGGACGGGATCACGCGCAGCGGGTCTGCTGCTGCAAAAGGAATGGCCCCTTCGGTGACGCCCACACAGCCCATAACCAGCGCCGCTTTCCCGGCTTCACGCTCTTCGGTAGTAAAGTTTTTACGGTTCATCAGCGTTGCCAGGCCAAGACCAAGCGGCGGTATGGCGATAGCCACAGCGGCAATAGCGACAACGGTATAAACCCCCTGCGCCACGCAAATCAGCATGAAGGCATAGGCCACTTTATTGACCGGCCCGCCCATATCGAACGCCAGCATCAGCCCCATAATCACCGCCAGCACGACGATGCTGCCCTGCTGCATGCTTTGCAGCCATTGGGTGAGGCTTGCGGTAAGCGCACCGACGGGTTCACCAAGGCCCCACATCATGATGCCCGCGGTAATAAAGGTGCCGATGATAGGAATAACGAAAATGGGCATCACCGAGCGCAAAATCTTCGGCACCGGAATTTTCTTCAAATAGAAGACAATAATGCCGCCGATAATCCCGGCGATGATGGCGCCGAAGAACCCCGCGCCGAAGCTGTTTCCTACCCAGGCACCTATCGCACAAGGTGCCAGCGCCGAGCGCTCTGCAATGGAATACCCGATATAGGCCGCCAGAAAAGGCACCATCAGCGTTAAACCGGCCACGCCGATATCGAACAGCTTCTTGAGGTTTGGATCGGTTAACGAATCTGGCACCGCGCCCTTGCCGTACAGCATGACAGACACGGCCAGCAGGATGCCCCCCGCCACCACAAAGGGGATCATATGTGACACGCCGGTCATTAGGTGCTGGCGCGTATTTTTGAGGATCTGGACTAGCTCTTTCATAAAGTGCTCCCGGTGCCGTTGCGGCGCATAGCAAAACAGATTGGGCACACAATAGGGAATCCAGGCGGCGGCAGACAGTGGACAAAAATGACATTTACTGGATTTTTGTATGACAGAAAGAAAAATGCGATCCGCCTCAAAATTGCCGCAATGACGTGCATAAATTGCAATAGGGCAGATTTGTGAGGCATCTCGCAAATAACCACACACATTACATTTATCCAGTTTTTGGCAGTTTTGTCCCGTGGCGAGGCAAGCTGCCCGGCTCTTATTCTGTAGGCATTATTAAGAGTTGGCTCAGGAGAATCCCATGGCCCTGGTAGTAAATTTCCGCTGCGACTTACCCAACGGGGTGCATGCCCGTCCAGCCAGTCACGTTGAAACGCTGTGTAATCAGTTTGCTTCCACCATTGAATGGCACAACCTGCGCACCGAGCGCGCTGGCGATGCGAAAAGCGCGCTGGCGCTCATCGGCACGGGGACGCTAAAGGGAGACGACTGCCGATTAATCATTAGCGGTGAAGATGAGGAAAACGCCTTCAAACGGCTTACCACCTTTCTCACCGATGAGTTTCCCCATTGCGATGAGCCGCTGGCACAGGTGCAAAATAGCGAAGCCGCTACCATTCCGGAATCCCTGTCCCGCCTGAATCCAACTCTCTTTCACGCCATGCCGGTCTGTGCGGGCAGCGCCAACGGAACGCTGGTGCAGCTAGCCAGCCTCGACCTGAATAAATTGGGTGAACTACCGGCGGCGAAAAGCATTGATGAAGAGCAGGCGGCGCTGGAAAGCGGCCTGGAAAGGCTGCTAAAAACCATCAATATTCAGCTGCTTGCTAACGACGGCACGGCAAGCGCCATTCTGGAAGCTCATCGTTCTCTGGCGGGAGATGTCTCGCTGCGCAATCAGCTTCTGGGCCATGTGCTGGCAGGCATGAGCTGCGCGGCGGCGGTTGTTAAAACCGCAGAGCATTTTTGCGAGCAGTTTGCGCAATCCGAAAGCGCCTATCTGCAAGAGCGCGTGCTCGATGTACGCGACGTTTGCTTCCAGCTCCTGCAGCAGATTTATGGCGAAACCCGCTTCCCGACGCCGGGCAAGCTCCAGCAGACGGCCATTTGCATGGCGGAAGAACTTACGCCAAGCCAGTTCCTGGAGTTGGATAAAACCCTGCTGCAAGGGCTTTTGCTGCACAGCGGCGGCACGACTTCCCACACGGTTATTCTGGCTCGTTCTTTTAACATTCCAACCCTTGTTGGAGTGGACATTGACGCGCTGGCACCATGGCTGCAACAGCCGGTGCAAATCGACGGCGATCTTGGCCTGGTGGCGGTGAACCTTAGCGAGCCGGTTAAGCGTTATTACCAGCAGGAAGCTTGGGTACAGCAAACGATTCGCGATCGGCAAAAAGTATGGCTCAACGAACCGGGGCGCACGGCCGATGGCATCCGTATGGAAGTCGCGGCGAACATCGCCCACTCCGTGGAAGCCGCGCCAGCGTTCAACAATGGTGCAGAAGCGATCGGTCTGTTCCGTACGGAAATGCTCTATATGGATCGTGCTTTTGCGCCTTCCGAAGATGAGCTTTACAACATTTATTGCCAGGCGCTGGAAGGGGCCAACGGACGCAGCATTATTGTCCGCACGATGGATATCGGCGGCGACAAACCCGTGGACTATCTGAAAATCCCGGCTGAAAACAACCCGTTCCTCGGCTATCGAGCGGTACGTATCTATCAGGAATACCTCGCGTTATTCCATACCCAGCTGCGTTCAATCCTGCGTGCCTCTGCGCACGGATCGCTGAAAATCATGATCCCGATGATCTCCTCCATGGAAGAGATCCTGTGGGTAAAGGATCAGCTTGCCGAGGTCAAACAGTCGCTGCGCAGCGCGCATATTCCTTTCGATGAAAAAATCCCCCTCGGCATCATGCTGGAAGTGCCTTCGGTGATGTTCATCATCGACCAGTGCTGCGAAGAGATTGATTTCTTTAGCATCGGCAGCAATGACCTGACGCAGTATCTGCTGGCGGTCGACCGCGATAACGCCAAGGTAACGCGTCATTACAACAGCCTGAACCCGGCGTTCCTGCGCGCGCTGGATTACGCCGTGCAGGCGGTGCATCGCCAGGGGAAATGGATTGGCCTGTGCGGGGAACTGGGCGCAAAAGGCTCTGTGCTGCCGCTGCTGGTGGGACTCGGTCTTGATGAAATCAGCATGAGCGCGCCATCGGTGCCTGCGACAAAAGAGCGGCTCTCTCAGTTGGACAGCCGCGCCTGCCGCCAGTTGCTGAACCAGGCGATGGCCTGCCGCACCTCGCTTGAGGTTGAACACCTGTTGGCACAATTCCGTATGACCCAGCAGGACGCGCCGCTCATCACCACGCAGTGCATTTCGCTGGATAACGACTGGCGCAGCAAAGAAGAAGTGATTAAAGGTATGACCGATAACCTGCTGCTCGCCGGGCGCAGCCGCTATCCGCGTAAGCTGGAAGCCGACCTGTGGGCGCGAGAAGCTGTGTTTTCCACCGGGCTGGGCTTTAGCTTCGCCATTCCGCACAGCAAGTCTGAGCATATCGAACAGTCCACCATCAGCGTGGCGCGCTTGCCGGCTCCGGTAGCGTGGGGCGATGAAGAGGCGCAGTTCATCATTATGTTAACGCTGAACAAACACGCGGCGGGCGATCAGCATATGAGGATTTTCTCTCGCCTGGCGCGACGCATCATGCACGAAGAATTCCGCAGCGCGCTGGTCAACGCCACCCACGGCGACGCTATAGCCGCTTTGCTGGCCCGTGAACTTGAACTGTAATCGACTCAAGAGGAAAAACTGATGGAGCTTTATCTCGATACCGCAAACGTAGCGGAAGTAGAACGCCTGGCGCGCATCTTCCCGCTGCACGGCGTGACAACCAACCCGAGCATCGTGGCTGCTGGCGGCGAATCCGTTTGGGACGTTCTGCCGCGTCTGCAAAAAGCGGTGGGGCCAGAAGGCCGCCTGTTCGCTCAGGTGATGAGCCGGGATGCGGCGGGCATGGTGAAAGAATCGCAGAAGCTAGCGGAATGCGTTCCCGGTATCGTCGTGAAGATCCCGGTGACTTCCGAAGGGCTGGCGGCCATAAAACAGCTTGCACATTTTGGCATCCCAACGCTTGGCACCGCCGTCTATAGCGCGGCACAAGGTTTGCTGGCAGCGCTTGCCGGAGCGGAATACGTCGCACCGTACGTTAACCGCGTTGATGCTCAAGGGGGTGACGGTATTCGCATGGTGCAGGAGCTGCAAAGCCTGCTTGAGCTGCATGCTCCGGCTAGCAAAGTCCTGGCCGCAAGCTTTAAAACGCCGCGTCAGGCGCTGGATTGCCTGCTGGCGGGCTGTGAAGCGATCACCCTGCCGCTGGATGTCGCCCAGCAATTTCTTGCAGCACCGGCGGTAGAAGCGGCGATTGTGAAGTTTGAAGAAGACTGGCAGAAGGCGTTTGGCAGCAAGGCGCTGTAGTTAAAAACGCGGTGGATGGCGCTTGCGCTTATCCACCCTACAAAATTCAAAACGTAGGTCGGGTAAGCGCAGCGCCACCCGACATTTACATCCGCCAACCGTAGGTCGGGTAAGCGTAGCGCCACCAGACATTTACATCCGTCAAACGTAGGTCGGGTAAGCGTAGCGCCACCCGACATTTACGTCCGTCAACCGTAGGTCGGGTAAGCGTAGCGCCACCAGACATTTACATCCGTCAACCGTAGGTCGGGTAAGCGTAGTGCCACCCGACATTTACATCCGCCAACCGTAGGTCGGGTAAGCGTAGTGCCACCCGACAAGCAGGTTTATAAACTCGGGCGGACGCCCAGCGTGTGGCAAATCGCGTAGCTCATCTCGGCGCGGTTTAGCGTATAGAAGTGGAAGTCCTTCACGCCTTCGCGGCTGAGGATTTTCACCATGTCCATGGCGATATTCGCGCCGACCATTTTGCGGGTTTCCGCATCGTCATCAAGGCCTTCGAACATCTGCGCCATCCAGTGCGGGACGCGCACGTTGGTCATGGTGGCAAACTTGTGCGCCTGCTTGTAGTTACTGACCGGCAAAATGCCCGGCACGATTTCGACGTCAATACCCGCTGCCGCGCAGCGGTCGCGGAAGCGCAGGTAGCTTTCGACATCGAAGAAGAACTGGGTAATCGCGCGGTTCGCACCGGCGTCGATTTTGCGTTTCAGGTTGATGAGATCGGCCTGCGCGCTTTTCGCTTCCGGGTGGACTTCGGGATAGGCAGCAACCGAAATATCAAAATCGCCCACGTCTTTTAGCAGGGTGACCAGATCGGAAGCGTACATATCCGGCTTACCGCCGGTTGGCGGCAGGTCGCCGCGCAGGGCAACGATATGGCGGATGCCGTTGTTCCAGTAGTCCTGAGCGATGGTGCGCAGCTCGTCGCGACTGGCGTCGATGCAGGTCAAATGCGGAGCGGCTTCAAGGCCGGTGCGGTCTTTGATTCCTTTGATGATGCTGTGCGTGCGGTCGCGCTCGCCGGAGTTGGCCCCGTAGGTCACGGAAACAAATTTAGGCTTCAGGCTGCTGAGCCTGTCGATTGAGCTCCACAGGGTCTGTTCCATTTCACTGGTGCGCGGCGGGAAAAACTCAAAGGAAACGTTAATTTGCCCGGCGACTTCCGCCAGACTCTGATTCAGTGCTTCCCGCTGGTTGGCGTGAAAAAAGCTCATACCCTTACCTCATCAATCGCATTTGTCATTATGTTGTTGTGTTTGCAGTCCAGACGTTTAGACGTCCAGATAGCAAGATGAAGGAAAAGGGGGAGGCCGTCAACTGAAAAATCACCAGAGAAATTGAGGAATTCTCACTCAACCTGAAATTTGTTCACGATGCAGAAAAAGACGGGAGGTGGATGGCGCTTTCGCTTATCCACCCTAAAACTTCCAGCGTGGCGTAGGTCGGGTAAGCACAGCGCCACCCGACAATTTGGTGAATGGCGCGTTCGCTTATCCACCCTAAAACTTCCAGCGTGGTGTAGGTCGGGTAAGCGCAGCGCCACCCGACAATTCGGTGAATGGCGCGTTCGCTTACCCACCCTAAAACTTCCAGCGTGGCGTAGGTCGGGTAAGCGCAGCGCCACCCGACAATTCGGTGAATGGCGCGTTCGCTTATCCACCCTACAAACTTCCAGCGTGGCGTAGGTCGGGTAAGCGCAGCGCCACCCGACAATTCGGTGAATGGCGCGTTCGCTTATCCACCCTAAAACTTCCAGCGTGGCGTAGGTCGGGTAAGCACAGCGCCACCCGACACTTCAAAGGTTAAAGAAGCTGCGCCAGACGGTTGATATCGGACTGAATGGCTCCGGCGGTGACATCGCGCCCTGCGCCAGGGCCACGGATCACCAGCGGGTTATCGCGATACCAGCGGCTCTCGATGGCGAAGACGTTGTCGCACGGCAGCAGAGCGGCAAGCGGATGCTCGGGGCGAACCGCCTCCACGCCGACGCGAGCCTTGCCGTTGGCATCAAAACGCGCCACGTAACGCAGCACCAGGCCCATTTCCTGCGCCGCTTCCAGGCGCTGTACCATCTGTTCGTTCAGCTCGTCGCCGTTCTCAAAGAAATGGTCCACCGAGCCTTCTTCGCAGCCGTTTGGCACCAGCGACTCCACGCGAACCTGATCCGGTTCGATGTCGTAGCCTGCTTCACGGGCGAGGATCACCAGCTTGCGCATCACGTCTTTACCCGAGAGATCGACACGCGGATCGGGTTCCGTCAGCCCCTGCTGCCAGGCCTGATCGACCAGGTCGGTGAACGGCACGGTGCCGTCAAACTGCAGGAACAGCCAGGAAAGCGTGCCGGAGAAAATACCGCTGATGGCAAGAATAGCGTCACCGCTGTCGCGCAGGTCACGAACGGTGTGGTTGACCGGTAGGCCAGCGCCAACGGTCGCGTTGTACAGCCAGTGGCGGCCAGTTTTTTCAAAGGCGTCACGAATCTGGCGATACTTCTGCCCGTTGCCCGCACCGGCGAGCTTATTGGCGCTGATGACGTGGAAACCGTGGCTTGCGAAATCGAGATACTGGTCGGCGAGCTGCTCGCTTGCCGTGACGTCCAGCACCACTAAATCATCGTAAGGATGGGCGCGCATCCACAGGAACAGCGATTCTTCGTCCTGTTCAACGGCCTCGTCGTTAAAGAATGCGAGCGCGCGGCTGGCGTGCAGCCCTTCGTAGTTGAGCAGGCTGCGGCGGCTGTCTACTACGCCTGCAAGCACAAACTCAAAGCCGGTGCGGGCAGAGAGGGTTTCCTGCTCGCGGGCGAACAGCTCCAGCCAGCGGGAGCCGATGTTCCCTTTGCCAAACAGCACCAGGCCGATACGCTTTTCGGCGCGGAACAGAGATTTATGCAGGCCCTGAATCAGGTTTTCCGTTGGGCCACCGCGCAGAACGGCGACAAGGCTGATGCCGTCCTCGGACTGCCAGATGTATTCGACGGCCTGGTCTTTTAACTGCTGCCAGAAACGGTGGCTGTGCAGCGGATTACGGCAGACGCCAGCGCCGACAATCGCCACCATCGCCAGGCCTTCGCGCAGGCGAAGCTCGCCTGGCAGTCCGGCTTCCTGAAGAATTTGCAGCGCGCTGTTCACGACTTCTGAGGTGTAGCAAAGCTGCAGCAGGTTGCGATCGGGATGCACGCCGATGGACAGAGGGCGCACCTGGGAACGCTGGAGCAGGGTGTCCAGATCTTTGCGCGCCAGCTTAAAGTCCTGCTGCGGGGCAACATGGAATTCGATCAGGCAGACGTCGTCATGGCTGGTGACGATACGCGCGCCGGTGCCGGAGGCCAGCACGCGCTCAATGCGCGTTGAACCCTGTTCCGGAGAATAGCTGCAGCGCAGCTGTAGGTCGATGTCGCTGCCGGAAACCGGCTGTAGCGTACGGGCATGCAGCACCGGGGCAGCAAGGCGCGCCAGCTCGCTGGCTTCGTCTAAACGCAGCAGCGGCAACAGGCAGGCATCTTTGACTTTACGCGGGTCAGCGCTGTATACACCGGCCACGTCGCTCCAGATGGTAACGCGGGAAACTCCAGCCAGCGCCCCGATTTGGGTCGCTGAATAGTCGGAGCCGTTACGGCCCAGCAGCACGGTTTCGCCCGCGTCGTTACGGCAGATAAAGCCGGTGACCACGAGGCGTTTATTTGGATGCTGCGCCATAAGCTGTTGCAGCAGCGGCCAGGAGAGGCCTTCGTTAACCTGCGGCTGGGCCGCACGTTCGGCGCGCATAAACTCACGCGCATCAAGCCAGGCCGCTTCAATACCCTGAAGATTCAACACCGCAGACATTAGCCGCGCGGACCAGATTTCACCGTGGCCGACCACCTCTGCGTATACCGCGTCGGTTATCTTGCCATCCAGTAAACCCGCCAGGCGTTCGAGATCGTGAATGAATTCACCGATCAGGCCGTCGGAGACTTCCGGCGGCAGCAGACCACCGATCAATTCGCTTTGATAGCGACGCAGCGCCTGCTGCACCTGATGGGCAGAAAGCCTGTCGCTCTGGCTCAGTTTAAGCCAATTGATCAGTTGGTTAGTGGTGCTGCCCGCGGCGGAAACCACCATCAGATCGCCCGGCCTGGAATATTCGGTCATGATGCCTGCCACGCGCAGGTAACATTTCACGTCCGCAAGACTACTACCGCCAAACTTATGCAGTTGACGAACCGGCGTCCCTGCTGGTGCTGAAACACTCATGCTTACCCCTCTCTTGCCGCCCGGAACGCATTTTCCAGGTCAGCAATTAAATCTTCACCATCTTCTATGCCGGTAGACACACGCAGCAGCGTTTCGGAAATGCCAGCCGCAGCTCGCGCTTCCGGGGCCATGCCCGCGTGGGTCATGGTCGCCGCGTGCGAAATCAGGCTTTCTACGCCACCCAGCGATTCCGCCAGAGTGAAGAGCGACAGCGCGCTCAGGAAACGGCGCAGCGTTTGCTCGTCTGCGTCTAATTCAAAACTTAACATCGCGCCAAAACCTTTCTGCTGACGGGCCGCGATTTCGTGACCCTGGTTTTCTGGCAGCGATGGATGATACAGCTTTTTGACCAGCGGTTGGGTTTTCAGATACTCCACAATGGCCTGGGCGTTGCGCTGCGCCACTTCCATGCGAGGCGACAGGGTGCGCAGGCCGCGCAGTAGCAAATAACTATCAAAGGCGCTGCCGGTGACGCCGATATTGTTCGCCCACCAGGCAAGCTCGGTGACGGTATCGGCATCTTTGGCAATCACTACACCCGCAACCACATCCGAGTGGCCATTCAGGTACTTGGTGCAGGAATGCAGCACCAGATCCGCCCCCAGCGCCAGCGGGTTTTGCAGCGCCGGGCTAAGGAAGGTGTTATCCACCACGCTCACGGCGCCGGCTTCACGCGCCGCGGCGCATATTTTCGCAATATCTACCACGCGCAACAATGGGTTGCTTGGGCTTTCTACCAGCACTAACTTCGGTTTTTCGGCCAGCGCCGCGCTTAAGGCAGCATCATCATTCTGATCGACAAATAAAACGCGATACGCGCCGCGTTTTGCGAGGCTATCAAACAGGCGATAGCTGCCGCCGTAGCAGTCGTGCGGCGCCACCAGCAGGTCGCCAGGCTTGAGGAAGACGGTGGTCACCAGATGAATAGCCGACATGCCGGTATTCGTCATTACCGCACCTGCCCCGCCTTCCAGCTCCGCTAGCGCGCGTTGAACAACGTCACGCGTAGGGTTGCCACGGCGCGAATAGTCATGCGCGCGCGGTTCGTTGAAGCCGGTGAAGTTATAGGTGCTGGAAAGGTGAATGGGGGGAACAACACAGCCGTATTGCTCGTCGTCGTTCAAACCGCTGCGTACTGCGATGGTTGCCTGTTTGCGCGTCATTGTTTGCCTAATCCTTGCTGGTCGAATAAAGGTCAGGCATCAGAGTAAACACTGGCGAGATAGACGTCAATACATCTGGACATCTAAACTTCTTTGCGTATAGATTGAGCAAACGCGAAATAGCCGTTAAAATTATATGCTTTAGAGTGATAGCTTCGCAGACTGCGCAGGTGTCTGGGCTGTACACTATGACAGATAATCGCCCAGATCGTGCCCGGCCCGGTTTGAGCATGTTTAATTGATAAGAGGATTAAAGGTATCTCATGGCTGAATGGAGCGGCGAATATATCAGCCCTTACGCTGAGCACGGGAAGAAGAGTGAACAAGTAAAAAAAATTACGGTTTCCATTCCTCTGAAGGTGTTAAAAATCCTCACCGATGAGCGCACCCGTCGCCAGGTGAATAACCTGCGCCACGCAACCAACAGTGAGCTGCTGTGTGAGGCTTTCCTGCACGCGTTTACTGGCCAACCTCTGCCGAACGATGCGGATCTGCGCAAAGAGCGTAGTGATGAAATCCCGGAAGAGGCAAAGGTGATTATGCGCGAACTGGGGATCGACCCGGATACTTGGGAATATTAATTCTAACCGTCATCCTTCGAGCCGCAGGGGTGTTGACTGCACTCCCTCACCCCAGTCACTTACTTCAGTAAGCTCCTGGGGATGAGCTCCCTTGTCGCCTACCTGCAACTCGAATGCTAACGGCTATAAAAATAATGGATACAAAAAAGGCGCCCTTGGGCGCCTTTCTCTTTTACCATGCTGCGAAACTTATTTTTTCGCGCCTGGTACGCTGAAACGCTTGTTGAAGCGGTCAACGCGGCCACCGGTAGCAACATCACGCTGCTTGCCAGTGTAGAACGGATGGCATTCGCCACAAACGTCCAGGTTCAGATCGTGACCCGCGGTAGAGCGGATTTTGATAGAATTACCGCAAGAACAGTTTGCAGTAATGAAGTCATATTTAGGGTGGATATCTTTTTTCATGGTAAACCTCGGTTAAGGCCGCGTCGCTCTTCCAGCCCTTACGCCAGACACCACGCGATGTGAATAATGTAGGTTTTTCGACACCAAAACTGCGCATCAAAGGCGGCGAATCATACAGAATACAAAACCCGCTTGCAAACTGATCCGCAATTTCGTGAACACTCAGTGTACACTATCTCGTCTTTTTTATCAGCCCGGATGCTTTCATGCCTGTTGCCCACGTCGCCCTACCGGTTCCCCTTGCCCGTACTTTTGACTACCTGATCCCTGCTGGCATGCAGGTGGCAGCGGGCTGTCGCGTGCTGGTGCCGTTTGGCAAACGTGAAGCCGTGGGTATCGTGGTTGCGGTCAGCGAAAAAAGCGAACTGCCGCTTGGCGATCTCAAGCCCGTAGCCGACGTGCTGGATGGCGCTTCCCTATTCCCTCCTTCTTTATGGCGCGTGCTGCTGTGGGCGAAGGACTATTACCACCACCCGATCGGCGACGTGCTGTTCCACGCGCTGCCGATTCTGCTGCGCCAGGGGAAACCCGCGCATCACGCGCCGCTGTGGTACTGGTTCGCCACTGAAGAAGGCAAAGCCGTCGATCTCAATAGCCTGAAGCGCGCGCCAAAACAGCAGCAGGCGCTGGCGGCGGTGCGGCAGAAAAACATCTGGCGGCATCAGGTCAGCGAGATGGAAATCAGCGAGCAGGGCCTACAGGCGTTGCGAACCAAAGGCCTCTGCGACTTAAAAAGCGCCGCGCCATCTGCCGCCGACTGGCGGGAAAGCTATTCCGTCGCGGGCGAACGTTTAAGATTGAACACCGAACAGGCCACAGCCGTGGGCGCAATCCACAGCTCAGCAGACCATTTTTCCGCATGGCTGCTGGCCGGCATCACCGGGTCGGGCAAGACCGAAGTCTACCTCAGCGTGCTGGAAAACGTGCTGGCGCAGGGGAAGCAGGCCCTGGTGCTGGTACCGGAAATCGGCCTGACGCCGCAAACCATCGCCCGCTTCCGCGAGCGTTTTAACGCGCCGGTAGAAGTCCTGCATTCCGGCCTGAACGACAGCGAACGCCTGGCCGTGTGGTTAAAAGCGCGCAGCGGTGAGGCTGCTATCGTCATCGGTACACGCTCCTCCCTGTTCACGCCCTTCTGCCGCCTCGGCGTCATCGTTATTGATGAAGAGCACGACAGCTCCTACAAGCAGCAGGAAGGCTGGCGCTACCACGCCCGAGATCTTGCGGTTTACCGCGCCCATGCGGAAGATATCCCCATAATATTGGGTTCGGCGACGCCCGCTCTCGAAACGCTGCATAACGTGAAGCTCGGTAAATATCGCAAGCTGCGCCTGACCAAGCGCGCCGGGAACGCAAGCCAGGCGCTACAGCAGGTGGTGGACCTAAAGGGACAGCCATTGAAATCCGGGCTGTCACCCACGCTTATCAAGAAAATTGGCCAGCACATCAAGGCCGATAACCAGGTCATTTTGTTCCTCAACCGCCGGGGTTTTGCCCCCGCGCTGCTGTGTCACGAATGCGGCTGGATTGCGGAATGCCCGCGCTGCGACCACTATTTCACCCTGCACCAGGGGCAACGCCAGCTGCGCTGCCACCACTGCGATAGCCAGCGGCCTATTCCGCATCAGTGCCCCGGCTGCGGCTCGACCAACCTCGTGCCGGTCGGCATGGGCACCGAGCAGCTTGAGCAAAGCCTGGCACCGCTGTTCCCGAACGTGCCTCTTTCACGTATCGACCGCGACACGACCAGCCGTAAAGGCGCGCTTGAAGAGCAGCTAGCGGAAGTCCATCGCGGCGGCGCCCGCATTCTTATCGGCACGCAGATGCTGGCCAAAGGGCACCATTTCCCGGACGTGACGCTGGTCGCGCTGCTGGACGTGGACGGCGCGCTGTTCTCCGCAGACTTCCGCGCGGCGGAACGCTTCGCGCAGCTTTACGTCCAGGTTTCCGGGCGTGCGGGGCGCGCGGGCAAGCAGGGCGAAGTGGTACTGCAAACCCATCACCCTGACCACCCGCTGCTGCAAACCCTGCTCACCAAAGGCTATGACGCCTTCGCAAGCCAGGCGCTGGTCGAACGCCAGACGGTCTTTTTGCCGCCGTTTACCAGCCACGTTATCTTCCGCGCCGAAGACCAGAACAACCAGCAGGCACCGCTGTTCCTTCAGCAGCTGCGCAATCTGCTCGAATCCAGCCCGCTGCGCGACGAACAGCTGTGGATTATGGGGCCGGTGCCTTCGCTTCAGCCCAAACGCGGCGGCCGTTTCCGCTGGCAGATTCTCCTCCAGCATCCGTCGCGCGCCCGTTTGCAACGCCTGATAAGTCACTCACTTACGCTGGTGAATACGCTTCCCGAATCCCGCAAAGTGAAGTGGATGCTGGATGTCGATCCGATAGAGGGCTAGCCCGCAAAAGGCTGGTTATGCGAAGCGGATCGAAAAATTCCGCACCCGTCACATTTTTGATGAAATTTCTGTAACAGGCTTCGCCATTATTCTGCTAAGAATGTGAAGATGATCAGGCATCAGGGACGTGTCGTGGCCTGCATACTGCATGCGAGGAGAAGAAGTGAAGCCGAAGAACCAGGTCGCGAACGCGACCATGAAAGATGTTGCCCTCCAGGCGAAAGTCTCTACGGCAACGGTATCCCGTGCGTTGATGAACCCGGATAAGGTTTCCCAGAGCACGCGCAGTAAAGTGGAGCAGGCAGCCATTGAAGTGGGCTATTTACCTCATTCTTTGGGCCGCAACGCAAAGCGTAACGAATCGCGCACGATACTGGTGATTGTCCCGGATATTTGCGATCCGTTCTTCAGCGAGATCATTCGCGGGATTGAAGTCACCGCCGCGGATCAGGGGTATCTGGTGCTGATCGGCGACTGCGCCCATCAGAATCAGCAGGAAAAGACCTTTATCGATCTCATCATCACCAAGCAAATTGACGGTATGCTGCTGCTCGGCTCGCGCCTGCCGTTTGATGCAAGCCTCGAAGAGCAAAGGAATTTGCCGCCGATGGTGATGGCGAACGAGTTTGCGCCAGAGCTTGAACTGCCGACCGTTCACATCGACAACCTTACCGCCGCGTTTAACGCCGTCTACTATTTGCAGCAGCTGGGCCACGAAAGAATCGCCTGTATCGCCGGTCCGGAAGAGATGCCGCTCTGCCATTACCGCCTGCAGGGCTACGTTCAGGCACTGCGCCGCACGGGCATGGTTGTCGATCCGCATTACATTCAGCGCGGTGATTTTACCTACGAAGCGGGTGCCGCCGCCCTTGCGCAGCTCCTGACTTTGCCGGTTCCGCCTACCGCAATTTTCTGTCACAGTGACGTGATGGCGCTCGGCGCGCTGTCGCAGGCCAAACGCAGCGGGCTGCGCGTGCCGGAAGATTTATCTATCATGGGCTTCGATGATATTGCATTATCGCAGTTCTGCGATCCTCCTCTCACCACGGTTCAGCAACCGCGTTTCGATATCGGACGGGAAGCTATGCTGTTGTTATTAGATCAGCTGCACGGTGAAATCGTCAGCAGCGGATCGCGCTTGCTGGACTGCGACCTCATTGAACGAGGAAGCACCAGTGCGCCAGGCTTGAGAAAATGAACCGCTTTAGGACTCCCCAATCTGGTCAAAGGGGCGTCCCTTAAGTAACATGGCGGGCTGATAAACGAATAAATACAGCGAATCGATAGTGGCACAAAAAGATTATGTACGCCGCGGGCAATCGGCAGGGACACGGCGCAAAAAGAGTACCCCCCGCAAAAAGCAACGTAACCTGCCATCCGTCTCGCCGACAATGGTCGCCATTGCGGCCGCCGTTCTGGTGACCTTTATTGGTGCTCTGTACTTCATTACCCATCATAAAAAAGAGGAAAGTGAAGTCCTGCCGGGCCATAAGGTGACCGGGAATGGTCTTCCGCCGAAACCTGAAGAGCGCTGGCGCTATATCAAAGAGCTGGAAAACCGCCAGCCGGGCGTGCGCACGCCAACCGAGCCAACGGCCGGTGGTGAAGTGCAGAACAAAGACCAGCTCACCAACGAACAGCGTCAGCTGCTGGAACAGATGCAGGCGGATATGCGTCAGCAGCCGACTCAGCTGAACGAAGTGCCGTGGAACGAACAAACCCCGGCGCAGCGTCAGCAAACCCTGCAACGCCAGAAACAGCTGCAACAGGTGCAGCAGCAGACTCAGCAACAGCAGTGGAACACGCAGCAGCAACAGCCTCGCGTACAGCAGCGCGTTGTGGAGCAGCCTTATCAGCAGCCACGCACCGTGCAGCAGACACAGCAGCCGAAGGCCGTTCAGCAACAGCCGCGTACTACCGCAGCCTCGCAGCCGTATCAGGATCTGATCCAGACGCCGCCGCATAACACGCAGCAGCGTGCTCCAGCGCAGACGTCACAGCCGCGCGAGCAGGTACAAACGCAGCCAAAAGCAGCGCCGGTAACGCGTGAACCCGAAGCGGCTAAGCCAGCGCCTGCCACGCAGGAGAAAAAAGACGAAAAACGCTGGATGGTGCAGTGCGGCTCGTTTAAAGGCAGCGAGCAGGCGGAAACCGTTCGCGCGCAGCTGGCGTTTGAAGGCTTTGACTCACGCATTACCACCAATAACGGCTGGAACCGCGTGGTGATTGGCCCGATCAAAGGCAAGGACAACGCCGACGGCACCCTGAACCGCCTCAAAATGGCTGGTCACTCTAACTGCATTCGTCTGGGCGGGGGTTGAAACCCCCAAAATCCCCCCCATCTATAATTGCATTCAGCCCCAAACCCGGTTTGGGGCCCATATTTAGCTGATGCAATAAGGGGTCTGCTCGTGACAACAATAGTAAGTGTGCGCCGCAACGGCCATGTAGTAATCGGTGGCGATGGTCAGGCCACGCTCGGCAACACCGTAATGAAAGGCAACGTCAAAAAAGTTCGCCGTCTGTATAACGACAAGGTTATCGCGGGCTTTGCGGGCGGCACGGCGGATGCCTTCACGCTGTTCGAACTCTTTGAACGCAAACTCGAAATGCATCAGGGTCACCTGGTCAAAGCCGCCGTTGAGCTGGCTAAAGACTGGCGTACCGACCGCATGCTGCGCAAGCTCGAAGCGCTGTTGGCGGTAGCCGACGAAAACGCATCGCTGATCATCACCGGTAACGGTGACGTGATTCAGCCGGAAGACGACCTGATTGCCATCGGCTCTGGCGGCCCATACGCCCAGGCCGCAGCTCGTGCGCTGCTCGAAAACACCGAGTTGGGCGCACGCGATATCGTTGAGAAATCGCTGGGGATCGCCGGTGATATCTGCATCTACACCAACCATTTCCACACTATCGAAGAATTAGCGTCTAAGGCGTAAGGATCCCCCATGTCTGAAATGACTCCACGCGAAATTGTCAGCGAACTGAACAAACACATCATCGGCCAGGACAACGCCAAGCGTTCCGTGGCCATCGCGCTGCGTAATCGCTGGCGCCGTATGCAGCTGGACGAAGAGCTGCGCCATGAAGTGACGCCAAAAAACATTCTGATGATCGGCCCGACCGGCGTCGGTAAAACCGAAATCGCCCGTCGTCTGGCAAAACTTGCTAACGCGCCGTTCATCAAGGTTGAAGCGACTAAATTCACCGAAGTAGGCTATGTCGGTAAGGAAGTTGATTCTATCATTCGCGATCTGACCGATTCCGCGATGAAAATGGTGCGCCTGCAATCCATTGAAAAGAACCGCTTCCGCGCGGAAGAAATGGCCGAAGAGCGTATTCTTGACGTGCTGATCCCACCGGCGAAAAACAACTGGGGCCAGAACGAAACGGCGCCAGAGCCGTCTGCGGCGCGTCAGTCCTTCCGCAAGAAACTGCGTGAAGGCGCGCTCGACGACAAAGAGATTGAAATCGACCTCGCGGCCGCGCCAATGGGCGTGGAAATCATGGCACCTCCAGGCATGGAAGAGATGACCAGCCAGCTGCAGTCCATGTTCCAGAACCTGGGCGGCCAGAAGCAGAAGCCGCGCAAGCTGAAAATCAAAGACGCGATGAAGCTGCTGATTGAAGAAGAAGCGGCCAAGCTTGTGAACCCGGAAGAGCTGAAGCAGGACGCGATCGATGCGGTTGAGCAGCACGGCATCGTGTTTATCGACGAAATCGACAAAATCTGTAAGCGCGGCGGCAACAGTTCCGGCCCGGATGTCTCCCGCGAAGGCGTGCAGCGCGACCTGCTGCCGCTGGTGGAAGGCTGCACCGTGTCCACCAAGCACGGCATGGTCAAAACTGACCACATCCTGTTTATCGCTTCCGGCGCATTCCAGGTGGCCAGCCCGTCCGATCTGATCCCAGAATTGCAGGGTCGTCTGCCGATTCGCGTGGAGCTTCAGGCGCTGACCGTTGAAGATTTCGAGCGCATCCTGACCGAGCCAAACGCTTCAATCACCGTGCAGTACAAGGCGCTGATGGGCACCGAAGGCGTGAACATCGACTTCACCGAAGACGGTATTCGTCGTATCGCGCAGGCGGCATGGCAGGTGAACGAATCCACCGAGAACATCGGCGCGCGTCGTCTACACACCGTGCTCGAGCGCCTGGTGGAAGATATCTCCTACGAAGCCAGCGACCTGAGCGGCCATTCGATAATTATTGATGCTGATTATGTAAGTAAGCACCTGGATGAGCTGGTAGCAGATGAAGATCTGAGCCGTTTTATCCTATAATCGCGCTCAACGTATTTTCTTCATTTTCAAATGGAGGGCTTATGCCCTCCATTTTTTATATCTGGCATCGAAAACTATGAGCAATCCGCACTCTGTTAGCGTTACGCAAGCCTGGCTGGAAAGCCTGCGTCCCCGAACCCTGCCGCTGGCTTTTGCCTCTATCGTCTGCGGTTCTGCGCTGGCGTACTGGCAAGGCGTATTCGATCCGGCGGTAGCCGGGCTCGCGCTACTGACGGCGGGGCTGCTGCAAATCCTCTCCAACCTCGCAAATGATTATGGCGATGCCGTGAAAGGCAGCGACAAAGAAGATCGTATCGGGCCGCTGCGCGGGATGCAAAAAGGGGTGATTACCCAGGCGCAAATGAAGCGCGCGCTGATTATCACCGTCGTCCTTATCTGTCTTTCAGGCCTGGCGCTCGTCGCGGTTGCCTGCCACACGCCGGCTGACTTCTTCGGTTTCCTGGTGCTTGGCCTGGTGGCGATTATCGCGGCCATTACCTATACCGTCGGCACGCGCCCGTATGGATACATGGGTTTAGGTGATATCTCGGTGCTGGTGTTCTTCGGCTGGCTGAGCGTGGCAGGAAGCTGGTATCTGCAGGCGCATACGCTCGCCCCGCTCGTTTTCCTGCCGGCTACCGCCTGCGGCCTGCTGGCAACCGCCGTGCTGAATATCAACAACCTGCGCGATATCGACAGCGACCGTGAGAACGGCAAAAACACGCTGGCGGTGCGTCTGGGGCCGGTGCTGGCGCGTCGCTATCACGTTTGCCTGCTGATGGGCGCCCTGCTTTGCCTGGCGATGTTTAATCTGGTTTGGCTGAAAAGCCTGTGGGGATGGCTGTTTGTGCTGGCGGCGCCGCTGCTCATCAAGCAGGCGATGTACGTTACGCGTGAAATGGAACCTACCGCTATTCGCCCGATGCTTGAGCGGACGGTGAAAGCCGCGCTGCTGATTAACCTGTTGTTTGCGGTAGGAGTTGTGCTCAGCACGGTGCATTTTTAGCTGACAAATATCAATTAACAATTGATGATTTTGCCAACAGTTAACATTAAGCGATATACTGACAACTCCGGCAGCAAAAGAACCTTAATCCTATGAAATATGATACTTCCGAGCTTTGCGACATCTACCAGGAAGATGTCAACGTCGTTGAACCGCTGTTTTCCAACTTTGGTGGGCGGTCGTCCTTTGGCGGGCAAATCATCACGGTGAAATGTTTCGAGGACAACGGGTTGCTGTACGATCTGCTCGAACAGAATGGCCGTGGCCGCGTGTTGCTGGTCGATGGCGGCGGTTCTGTACGCCGAGCCCTGATCGATGGTGAGTTAGCGCGTCTGGCTACCCAGAACGAATGGGAAGGCATTGTGGTGTACGGCGCGGTGCGCCAGGTGGACGATCTGGAAGAGCTGGACATTGGCATTCAGGCCATCGCCGCGATTCCGGTTGGCTCTGCGGGTGATGGCATCGGCGAAAGCGACGTGCGCGTCAATTTTGGCGGCGTTACGTTCTTCTCCGGCGACCACCTCTACGCAGACAACACCGGCATTATCCTTTCTGAAGATCCGCTCGATATCGAATAACGGATCGCTAAACGTAAAACGGGCGCCCTGAGGCGCCCGTTCTTTTTTCTGTTTAAGCTTACACTTCTTCCATTTTGCCCAGCAGCGCGTGCAGACGCTCCTGCCAGACATGCTGTTGTTCTTTCAGAGAATTATTCTCGCGGATCAGCTCTTCGTGATTGCCCTGCGCCTGCTGCACTTCCTGAGCCAGGCTGTTGTTCTTCTCTTTCAGCTCTTCGATTTCCATCTGCAACAATGTGATAGTGTCAATCGCCTGCTGTACTTTCGATTCCAGTTTCTCAAAAACTTCAAATGACATGTCAAATCTCTCCTGAATTGCAAGGCGTTGATGGATGGCTATCCTCGTCCCGGAGATCCCGGCGACGCCTTTGTGAACATATGCGCACCACGCAGCGTTTCCCCGATTGTAAGTAGCGCGGCACCGCGTGTCCAGCGGCTTCCCGCGCTCTTTGCGTATCATGACGTTTTTCAGCATATGCCGAAAGACGACGGCAAAAATAACTTCTATTTGTTAAAGAATCCGTTAACAAAATGCGCGATTTCCCTGCCGCCACTGTGTGATAGTGCTCATTTTTTAGCGCGTAAACGCGCATTTTCTTGACGAAAGCCACAGAATTTAAGTTCGATATTTCTCGTTTATGTTCGTTAACGATAAATTAACACCATGCCTACATGGCATAAGGGTGGCATGGACGCTCAAATCACAATAATCATTAATTTTGCCTTCAGGACCCTACTATGAGTCAGACAGCTTCACCAACCTTAAAAGGCCAGTGCATCGCAGAGTTTATGGGTACCGCGTTGTTGATTTTCTTCGGTGTTGGATGTGTGGCCGCATTAAAAGTCGCAGGCGCAAGCTTCGGACAGTGGGAAATCAGCATCATCTGGGGCTTAGGGGTGGCGATGGCCATTTACCTGACCGCCGGGGTTTCTGGTGCGCATCTCAATCCTGCCGTTACCGTCGCGCTATGGCTGTTCGCCTGCTTTGACAAACGCAAAGTCGTGCCGTTTATTGTGTCCCAGATCGCAGGCGCCTTCTGCGCCGCGGCGCTGGTATACGGCTTATATTACAATCTGTTCCTTGATTACGAACAAACCCATCACATGGTTCGTGGCAGCGTAGAGAGCCTGGACTTAGCCGGTATCTTCTCTACTTACCCCAACCCGCACATTAACCTGGTGCAGGCGTTTGCCGTAGAGATGGTTATCACCGCCATTCTGATGGGCGTGATTCTGGCGTTGACCGACGATGGCAACGGTATTCCACGCGGGCCGCTGGCGCCGCTGCTGATCGGCCTGTTAATCGCGGTGATCGGCGCATCTATGGGCCCACTGACCGGCTTTGCCATGAACCCGGCGCGTGACCTGGGGCCGAAAATCTTCGCCTGGATGGCGGGCTGGGGCGACGTCGCCTTCACCGGCGGTAAAGATATTCCCTACTTCCTGGTACCTGTTTTTGGCCCGCTGACGGGCGCTGCGCTAGGCGCATTCGGGTATCGTAAATTGATTGGTCGCCATTTGCCGTGCGACGTTTGTGAAGACGTGGAAGAGAAAGCGTCCAGCACAGCTACACAGCAAAAAGCATCTTAAGCAACACTGACTTCGGGACAAGTTTATGACCACTGAAAAGAAATATATCGTTGCGCTCGACCAGGGCACCACCAGCTCCCGCGCCGTCGTCCTCGATCATGACGCCAATATCATTAGCGTTTCGCAGCGTGAGTTTGAGCAAATTTATCCTAAGCCCGGCTGGGTTGAGCATGACCCAATGGAGATCTGGGCGACCCAAAGCTCTACGCTGGTAGAAGTGCTGGCGAAAGCCGATATCAACTCCGATCAGATTGCGGCCATCGGCATCACCAACCAGCGTGAAACGACCGTTGTGTGGGAACGCGAAACCGGCAAGCCGATTTACAACGCCATCGTCTGGCAGTGCCGTCGTACCGCTGAGATCTGCGAGAAGCTCAAGCGCGACGGCATGGAAGAGTACATTCGTCACAACACCGGCCTGGTCATCGACCCGTATTTCTCCGGTACCAAGGTGAAATGGATTCTTGACCACGTGGAAGGTTCACGCGAGCGCGCCCGTCGCGGCGAGCTGCTGTTCGGCACCATCGACACCTGGCTTATCTGGAAGATGACCCAGGGACGCGTGCACGTGACCGACTACACCAACGCCTCCCGTACCATGCTGTTCAACATTCACGAGCTGGACTGGGACGACCGCATGCTGGAAGCGCTGGATATTCCGCGCGCCATGCTGCCGGAAGTGCGTAAGTCGTCTGAAGTTTACGGCCAGACCAACATCGGCGGTAAAGGCGGCACGCGTATTCCTATCGCGGGCATCGCGGGTGACCAGCAGGCGGCGCTGTTCGGCCAGCTGTGCGTGAAAGAAGGCATGGCGAAAAACACCTACGGCACCGGCTGCTTTATGCTGATGAACACCGGTGAAAAAGCGGTGACCTCAAGCCACGGCCTGCTGACCACCATTGCCTGCGGCCCGCGCGGCGAAGTCAACTATGCGCTCGAAGGCGCGGTGTTTATGGCAGGCGCGTCGATTCAGTGGCTGCGCGATGAGATGAAGCTCATCAGCGATGCCTTCGACTCCGAATATTTTGCGACCAAGGTTAAAGACACCAACGGCGTGTACGTGGTGCCAGCATTTACCGGCCTGGGCGCGCCATACTGGGACCCGTACGCGCGCGGTGCGATTTTCGGCCTGACGCGTGGGGTAAACTCCAACCACATTATTCGCGCAACGCTCGAGTCCATCGCCTATCAAACGCGTGACGTGCTTGAAGCGATGCAGGCTGATTCCGGCATTCGCCTTCATGCCCTGCGCGTGGACGGCGGCGCGGTAGCGAATAACTTCCTGATGCAGTTCCAGGCCGACATCCTCGGCACGCGCGTAGAACGCCCGGAAGTGCGTGAAGTCACCGCGTTAGGCGCGGCCTACCTCGCCGGGCTTGCAGTCGGCTTCTGGGAAGATCTGAATGAAGTCAGCGAAAAAGCGGTCATCGAGAAAGAGTTCCGTCCGGGTATCGAAACCACCGAGCGTAACGTTCGCTACGCGGGCTGGAAAAAAGCCGTGAAACGCGCGCTTGCCTGGGAAGAACACGACGAAAGTTAACCCCTCGCCCTAACCCTCTCCCGTCGGGAGAGGGTATCAAACTGTGCTAAACTCCGTCGCAATTCTGCTTGCTAAATGAGTATGTGATGAGACGTGAACTTGCTATCGAATTTTCCCGCGTAACCGAAGCCGCAGCGCTTGCTGGCTACAAATGGCTTGGCCGCGGTGACAAAAATACCGCCGACGGTGCCGCCGTGCACGCCATGCGTATCGTGCTAAATCAGGTCAATATCGACGGTCAGATTGTGATTGGCGAAGGGGAAATCGACGAAGCGCCGATGCTGTATATCGGTGAAAAAGTCGGGACCGGCAAAGGCGACGCGGTGGATATCGCCGTTGACCCTATCGAAGGCACCCGCATGACGGCGATGGGCCAGGCCAACGCGCTGGCCGTGCTGGCCGTGGGCGATAAGGGCAGCTTCCTGAACGCGCCGGACATGTACATGGAAAAGCTGATCGTCGGCCCTGGCGCGAAAGGCATAATCGATCTCAATCTGCCGCTGGCCGAAAACCTGCACAACGTTGCCGTGGCGCTTAACAAGCCGCTCAGCGAGCTTACCGTCACCATCCTCGCCAAGCCGCGCCATGACGCCACCATCGCAGAAATGCAGAAGCTCGGCGTGCGCGTTTTCGCGATTCCTGACGGCGACGTGGCCGCGTCTATCCTGACCTGCATGCCGGACAGCGAGGTCGACGTGATGTACGGCATCGGCGGCGCGCCGGAGGGCGTCATTTCCGCAGCGGTTATCCGCGCGTTGGACGGCGACATGCAGGGCCGTCTGCTGGCTCGTCATCACGTAAAAGGCGACAGCGAAGAAAACCGCCGCCTCGGCGAGCAGGAGCTGGAACGCTGCAAGGCGATGGGCATCGAAGCGGGAGCGGTGCTGAAGCTGGACGATATGGCGCGTAACGATAACGTTATCTTCTCCGCAACCGGCATCACCAAAGGCGACCTGCTGGACGGCATCACCCGCAAGGGCAATATGGCGACCACCGAAACCCTGCTGATTCGCGGTAAATCGCGCACCATTCGCCGCATAAAGTCTATCCATTATCTTGACCGTAAAGACCCGGACGTGCAGAACCATATTCTGTAAGGCAGCCGTTTGTCTGATCGAGCTTTCCGGCCCGCGCGGGCTGGAAATCTCTGACTATTCTGGTGAAGATACTCGCAGACAGCGACGGCCAGGACATGAGCACAACAGGAGCACAGCATGGCGGATTGGGTAAAAGGTAAAGTCACGCAGGTTCAGCACTGGACCGATTCTCTTTTCAGCCTGACGGTTGAGGCTCCCATCGCCCCGTTTACCGCCGGGCAGTTCACCAAGCTTGGCCTGGAAATCGACGGCGAACGCGTGCAGCGCGCCTACTCCTACGTTAACGCGCCGGGCAATCCGAATCTTGAGTTCTATCTGGTTAACGTGCCCGAAGGCAAGCTCAGCCCGCGCCTGCACGTTATGCAGCCAGGCGATGAAGTCATGGTGGTAAGCGAAGCCGCAGGCTTCTTCGTGTTGGAAGAAATCCCCGACTGTAAAACCCTATGGATGCTGGCGACCGGCACCGCGCTTGGCCCGTACCTTTCCATTTTGCAGGAAGGCAAAGATCTCGAGCGCTTTGAGAATATCGTCCTGCTGCACGCCGTGCGCTATGCCAACGACCTGAGCTATTTGCCGCTGATGCAGGAGCTGCAGCAGCGCTACGAAGGGAAATTACGCATTCAGACCGTGGTGAGCCGCGAAACCATCGCCGGCTCGCTGACCGGGCGGGTACCGGCGCTGATTGAAAGCGGCGAGCTGGAAGCGGCGGTTGGCCTGCCGATGACCACGGAAACCAGCCACGTAATGCTGTGCGGCAACCCGCAGATGGTGCGTGACACCCAGCAGCTTCTGAAGGATACGCGGCAGATGACCAAACACCTTCGCCGCCGTCCGGGCCATATGACCGCCGAACACTACTGGTAAATCAGCGGTATTTCACGTCGCTGGTATCTTTGCCAAATCTGTTCTCGCCCTGGGTGCCGACAAACGCGCCCAGGTCGATGATCATCATCACCAGAATCAATGTCGGGATAAAGCGCCCCAGCCCCCACTGCGCGAGGCTGCCGAACACTTCCCAATTCCCCGCCAGCAGCAGCCACGCCGGAATAAACATCAGCGCCCACCAGCCCTTCTTATTGCGGTCGTGCAGGCGTTTAACAATCACCGCAGCCGTAGGGATCAAAGACCCGGACAAAAAGAACCCGGCGGTGGAGTAAGGCATGATTTCAGCGCCTGCCAGCGTAAAGAGAATGGCCAGCCCGGCAATCCAGACGCCGATCCAAATCCAAAAATCGCGACGCCCAATACGTCCTTTAAAAGAGAACAGCCACTGCTGTATGGTCATATGGTAAGGTCCTGATGGGTTTTGCCGCGTAGTGTACCCTGGCAACGCATGATTTTGACAAGCCAACGGATTACGGATTTAATCTGTGCCATGAATGACAGGAGAAGTTGTTGATGAGATATCTGCTCTGCGCCCTTGTGCTGTTCACGCTGCCTGTCGCGGTGAGCCGGGCAGATCCTCCCGCACAGCCGCCGTCGGCCCTGTCCGCCGCCCCTTATTTACTGCCGGGCTCTCCCACGTTCGATCTTACGATCACGCAGTTTCGCGAAAAGTTTAATATCGATAATCCGAACCTGCCGCTCGGCGAGTTCCGCGCCATCGACACCAGTCGCGATAAGGCGAACCTGACGCGTGCAGCCAGTAAGATCAACGAAAATCTGTATGCCTCCACGGCGCTTGAGCGCGGCACCTTAAAAATAAAATCTATCCAGATGACCTGGCTGCCGATTCAGGGGCCGGAGCAAAAAGCCGCGCGCGCCAAAGCGATGGAATACATGGCCGCCATGCTGCGCAGCTTCACGCCAACGTTTTCTAAGCAGCAAAGCCAGGAACGCCTGAATAAACTATTCACCGCTGGGAAAAACAAACGCTACTTCGCACAAACCGAAGGTGCGATTCGATATGTGGTGGCAGATAACGGCGAAAAGGGGCTAACTTTCGCTGTTGAACCGATTAAGCTTACGCTTTCTGAATCGCTAAACAACGGCGATTAAATGACAAAAAGCAAAGCCTTTAGCCCAGCGAGTCTCTATACTGTTTCACAGACCACGCTGCCCCGAGGGCAGCTATTTATTATTTGCTTACCGCGTGGAGAATTGAAATGCGACATCCTTTAGTGATGGGTAACTGGAAACTGAACGGCAGCAAGCACATGGTTCACGAGCTGATCGCTGGCCTGCGCAAAGAACTGTCTGGCGTTGACGGCTGTGGCGTAGCTATCGCCCCGCCAACCATGTACCTGGACCTGGCAAAACACGCAGCTTCCGGTAGCCACATCATTCTTGGTGCTCAGAACGTTGACGTTAACCTGTCTGGCGCATTCACCGGCGAAGTATCCGCTGAAATGCTGAAAGATATCGGTGCTAAATACATCATCATTGGTCACTCCGAGCGCCGTACCTATCACGCCGAGTCTGACGAGCTGATCGCGAAGAAATTTGCAATTCTGAAGCAGGTTGGCCTGACCCCAGTTCTGTGCATCGGCGAAACCGAAGCAGAAAACGAAGCGGGCAAAACTGAAGAAGTTTGCGCACGTCAGATCGACGCGGTGCTGAAAACTCAGGGCGCTGCGGCATTCGAAGGCGTAGTTATCGCTTACGAACCAGTATGGGCAATCGGTACTGGCAAATCAGCTACCCCAGCTCAGGCTCAGGCCGTACACAAATTCATCCGCGATCATATCGCGAAAGCCGATGCGAAAGTGGCTGAACAGGTCATCATCCAGTACGGCGGTTCCGTAAACGATAAGAACGCAGCAGAGCTGTTTGCGCAGCCGGATATCGACGGCGCGCTGGTTGGCGGTGCATCCCTGAAAGCTGACGCTTTCGCAGTTATCGTTAAAGCAGCAGCTGAAGCGAAAAAAGCGTAATTGACGTACAAATGTTAAAAGGCTCCGCTTGCGGAGCCTTTTTTTATAGCTTGCCCAGCAGCCGGAACCAGCCGTAATCCAGCGGCATCAGCACCACGAAAGTCACCACTGCCAGCGCCACGCAGAGCTTCAGGCCCGCTTTTGCGGGTACCTTCCCTAACGCCATCGCCACCACGATGGGCGAAGCCATATACGGCAACAGCGGCGTCGAATAGCCCAGCACCTGCACCATAATAACCGAGAGCAGCGGGAACCCCGTCGCCTGCGCAAAGCTTTCTGCAAGCGTAGTGTAGAGTGCCGGTACGCCGTTTGCGGTGACGATGAAGTTCAACAGGCTGGTGATTCCGGTCAACGCGACAAAACTGGTGAAGGGACGCTGCGGGTCGAGCGGCATCACCGCGAGAAGTTTTTCCCCTACCACGCTCCCCAGCCCGGTTTCCGTCACGGTAGACGCTAACGCGAGAATGCCCGCTACGTAGAAACAGGTCCGCACGTTCACGCCGCTGGCGAACTCGTCGCTGTTGATAAACCCGACGCGCGGCAGCAGCGTAATGCAGGCGGCAACTAATCCAACCCAGGCCGGGCCGATGCCGTGAAGGCTTTCGCTCACCCACAGGGCGAGTACCGCCGCCAGTAGCCAGGCAAGGCGTTTTTCATCCCGGCTCATGGGCCCCGGGTGACCTATATCATTGGGCGCGTGCGGCCTGCCTGGGAACAGCCAGCAAATCAGGCCGATAAGCAACAGGCCTTTCAATATGCCCAGCACCGGCGTATGTAGCCAGAGGTAAGGAAGGTAGTTGAGATGAATACCGTACGCGCCTTCCGCCGCCCCGCTCATCACCAGGTTGGGCACGTTAGCGGGCAAAATAGTGGCGGAAAGCTGGAAAGTGCCGAAGCCGACGGCCAGCGCCAGACCGAACCACGCGCGCGAGCCGTCCGCAATGCCCGAACGTTTCGCCATCGCCGCCACAATCGGCATCAGCAGGGCGATGCGCCCCATGTTGGAAGGCATAACAAAGGCCAGCGCATAGCTAAGCAGCACGACGCTGCCAACCATCCGCACCCAGGAATCGGTCAGGCTGCCGGATATTGCCCTTGCCGCCCGGTCGGCCAGGCCCGTTTTGCGTATCGCAATCCCCAATACGAACCCGCTGAACACCAGCCAGAACGCCGAAGAGGCGAAGCCGCTAAAAATAACCTCCGCTGGGGCAATCTTCGCTACCGTAGCGGCCGCAAAAAACAGCAAAGCGGTGAGGTATTCTGGCAGCGCCGAGGTGGCCCAGAGCGTGATGGTAACAAGGATAATCAGCGTAGGGAGAAACAAAGGGTGGGTAAACCAGTGCGACATACCTGTCTCCTGTAGATTTTTTCAGCAGTCTACGGTGGCGCGGTATAAAAGTAAATCAGTTGATAACGGTTCGCATTTAGCTCAAAAAGAAAGACGGCCCCGTGTGGGGCCGGCTGATTAACGCTTGCTGATTTGGTCGAACGTACCGCCGTTCGAGAAGTGGTCTTTCTGGGCCTTCGTCCAGCCGCCAAACTCTTCGTCGATGGTGTACAGCTTCAGTTTCGGGAAGGCGTTTTCATATTTCTTCGCTACCTCCGCATTGCGCGGGCGATAGTAGTTCTTCGCGGCGATTTCCTGCCCTTCCGGAGAGTAGAGGTATTTCAGATACTCTTCGGCGACTTTCTGCGTGCCTTTCTTCTCAACAACTTTGTCGACCACGGAAACGGTCGGCTCCGCCAGAATAGATTCGCTCGGGGTAACGATCTCAAACTTGTCTTTGCCCAGCTCGTTGGTCGCCAGCAGCGCTTCGTTTTCCCAGGCGATCAGCACGTCGCCGATGCCGCGTTCTACGAAGGTGTTGGTAGAGCCACGCGCGCCGGAATCCAGCACTTCAACGTTTTTAAACAGCGCCTTCACGAAATCCTGCGCTTTGGCCTGATCGTTGTTGTTGTGATGCAGAGCATAGCCCCACGCTGCAAGGTAGTTCCAGCGAGCGCCGCCGGAGCTTTTCGGGTTCGGGGTAATAACGGAAACGCCGGGCTTAATCAGGTCGTTCCAGTCATGAATTTGCTTCGGGTTGCCTTTACGCACGAGGAACACGATGGTGGAGGTGTAAGGCGCGGAGTTGTCCGGAAGGCGCTTAATCCAGTTTTTATCGATGCGGCCACGCTCAGCAATGGCATCGACATCGTAAGCCAGCGCAAGGGTAACCACGTCGGCTTCAATGCCATTGATCACCGAGGTCGCTTGTTTACCCGATCCGCCGTGGGACTGACGCACCACCACGTTGTCGCCGGTTTCCTGCTTCCAGTGCGCGCTAAAGGCTTTGTTATATTCTTCGTACAGTTCACGCGTCGGGTCGTAAGACACGTTGAGTAATTGAATGTCCTTGGCCAAAACGCCGCCAGACGCCAAAAGCAAAGTTAACCCCACTCCCCACTTGTTCATCGCACGCTCTCTTCTATGTAGTTTGATGAACTCAGCCTGCCAGAAACTTTTGCATTGATTAAAGAATAAAAAAAGATTGGCTATAACTAATGGAAATATAGGCACGCATAAAAAAGCCGGGTTTCCCCGGCTCGTTCTAAGCTCAATTAGTACAGCTTTTTAGCGCAGTCCAGCCAGTCGCCTTTAAACGGACGCTTCATGTTTTCGATAGCGTCGACGATGTCGTGGTGCACAAGCTTCTCGTTCTGGATACCTACGCAACGACCGCCGTGGCCTTGCAGCAGCAGTTCGATGGAGTAAGCGCCCATGCGGGATGCCAAAATACGGTCATAGGCTACCGGAGAACCGCCGCGCTGGATGTGGCCCAGTACGGTTGCACGCGTTTCGCGTTTGGTTTCGGTTTCAATGTATTTCGCCAGCTCGTCGATATCACAGATGTGCTCGGTGATGGCCACAATGGCGTGTTTTTTGCCTTTAGCTATACCGGCTTTGATCTCTGCAACCAGGTCTTCGCGGTTGAATTCAACTTCCGGCAATACCACAAACTCACAGCCACCGGCGATGGACGCGGCTAAGGTCAGGTCGCCACAGTAGCGACCCATCACTTCGACGATAGAGATACGCTGGTGGGAAGAAGAAGTATCACGCAGGCGGTCGATTGCTTCGACAACGGTCTCCAGCGCGGTGAAGAAACCGATGGTGTAGTCGGTGCCTTTAATGTCGTTATCGATGGTGCCCGGCAGGCCAATGCATGGGAAGCCCATTTCGGTCAGGCGCTTCGCACCCATATAGGAGCCGTCGCCGCCGATAACTACCAGCGCATCGATACCGCGTTTTTTCAGATTTTCGATAGCCACCGCACGGATTTTCTCATCACGGAATTCCGGGAAGCGAGCGGAGCCAAGGAAAGTACCACCGCGGTTGATCATGTCGGACACGCTGTAGCGGTCCAGGTTGATCATGCGGTCTTCATACAAACCGAGATAGCCGTCATACACGCCAGCTACTTCCAGGCCTTCGGACAATGCTGCACGAACCACACCACGAATTGCGGCGTTCATGCCCGGCGCATCACCGCCACTCGTCAACACACCAATTTTTTTGATCATGACTACCTCTGAACTTTGAATGCAAAATTAATCCTGTTGCCGGAAACAGCCTGCGGGCTAACCGAGGCTTCGACTCTGCTGCAAATAGTATAACAACCGCTTCCAGCTGAATTGATTCAGGTCAGGCCAAATGGGGGTAATTTATCCATAAAATGCCGCCCACGTCTGCTTTTCTGTAACGATAAACTAAAGCTCAAATTGCCCTTGCTGCGCCATGGGTACAACCGAGCAGGGATCCTGGTGAATAATCACATCCGACCCAGGGAAATGATGCAGGATCGCCTGTTCTACCTGTTCAGCGATCACGTGCGCCTGAACCAGCGGTAAATTGTCTTCCATTTCGATATGAAGCTGAATAAAGCGGGTCGGCCCTGACTGCCGCGTACGTAAATCATGCGCTCCTCTGACACCCGGCCAGGAGGTAACGATATCAATAATGGCCTGATGCTCTGCTTCCGGTAGCGCACGATCTAAAAGGGACTGCACGGCCTCATGGCCCATGCGAATCGCGTTATACAAAATATAGACGCCGATCCCCAATGCAAACAGTGAATCCGCACGATGCCAGCCATACCAGGATAACGCTAACGCGACGAGAATCGCGCCGTTCATCATAACATCAGACTGATAATGAAGCATATCCGCGCGAACGGCCTGACTTTGTGTTTTTCGGACTACCCAGCGTTGAAAAGTCACAAGAATTAACGTGCTGACCAGCGCAACAACGGTGACTACCACGCCGACCAGCGGCTGGTTCATCGGTGCCGGGTCCGCCAGATGCTGGATACCGGTAAGAAACAGGAACAGCGCCGATCCGGAAATAAACATGCTTTGCGCAAGTGCCGCCAGCGACTCGGCCTTTCCGTGCCCGAAGGTGTGTTCTTCGTCAGCAGGCTGAAGCGAATAGCGCACCACGAGAAGGTTCGTTAGCGATGCCGCGATATCCACCAGCGAATCGACCAGCGCAGCCAGAATACTGACCGAGCCGGTATACCACCAGGCGAAAATTTTAATCAAAAGTAACAGCGACGCCATGATCGTAGCAGCGATAGCCGCACGGCTGACCAACTGCCCATATTGTTGATTCATAGGGGCTCCAACAAATTAATGCTGGCTAGTATAGCGGATTCATCCGATCTCTAAGGCAAAAAAAACCCCGCCGTTTAAGGCGGGGAAGACAGGGATGGTGTCTATGGCAAGGAAAACAGGGTTTGTTACTGGTTACTACGGGTACTGCTACTACTCAGTGCCTGCAACGAGGACATCTGCTGCAGATCCGCCAGTTCACGAAATTGATTCATGCGCTGTAGGTGTTTGTTGTTCAAAACGGCTTGCTGCTCAGGCGTTAACAGGTGGTACATTTGATTGCGCACTTTCGCCATTTCTACCTGGCGGGCTACCTGTTCTTGTGCCATTTTTTCTGCCTGGGCACGTACAGCCGTTTCGTCAAAATTGTCTGCGGTGACCAGGTTATGCATGGTCTCCATTTCGCGAACGTTCACGGGTGGGCTATCATGCCTTGCCCGCTGCATCAGATCGCGCATCTGTTGGCGCTGCTGCTCAGTCAAATTAATGCCGTCAAACATATGACTCTGAACACTGTTACGCTTCACTAGTTCTTCGCCGTGGTGCCAATTATCGCTTGTCGATAAATCTGCGGCCTGGCTGGCTAGTGACACGAAAGCCAGTGTTGAGGCCATGACGGCAGCGGTAACATTGCGCATCACTTGCTCCCGAAATCATCTGTGCTGCGATTCAACGAGAGCCAGTCTACGATTCCCGCTGCAAACTAGCGTCAGGGGGTGTAAAACAACGTAAAGTCATGGATTAGCGCGCCTTGATGACGTAATTTCTGCCTCGGAGGTAATTTAACAATGAATAAAATTCTGCTAGTTGATGATGACCGAGAGCTTACTTCCCTGTTGAAGGAACTGCTCGACATGGAAGGTTTTAACGTAGTTGTCGCGCACGACGGCGAACAAGCGTTGGAGCTTTTAGACGACAGCATTGACCTGTTATTGCTCGACGTGATGATGCCGAAAAAGAACGGCATCGATACTTTGAAAGAGCTACGCCAGACACACCAGACACCTGTCATTATGCTTACCGCACGCGGAAGCGAACTGGATCGCGTCCTGGGCCTTGAACTGGGCGCAGACGACTATCTTCCTAAGCCGTTCAACGATCGTGAACTGGTGGCCCGTATACGCGCTATTTTGCGCCGTTCACACTGGAGTGAGCAGCAGCAAAATAGCGACAGCGGCTCGCCAACGGTTGAAGTCGACGGACTCAGCCTGAATCCTGGCCGCCAGGAGGCCAGTTTTGACGGCCTGGCGCTTGACTTAACCGGCACCGAATTTACGCTGCTGTATCTATTGGCACAGCACCTGGGGCAGGTGGTATCCCGCGAACATCTGAGCCAGGAAGTGCTCGGCAAGCGCCTGACGCCGTTTGACCGCGCCATCGATATGCACATCTCCAACCTGCGCCGCAAATTACCGGAGCGCAAAGATGGGCATCCGTGGTTTAAAACCCTGCGTGGCCGCGGCTACCTGATGGTTTCCGCTTCATGATAAGTAGCCTTACCGCGCGAATTTTTGCCATCTTCTGGTTAACGTTAGCGTTAGTGCTGATGCTGGTACTGATGCTGCCCAAGCTGGACTCGCGTCAGATGACCGAGCTGATGGAAAACGAGCAACGTCAAGGCACTATGATTGAACAGCATGTCGAGGCGGAGCTGGAAAACGATCCCCCTAACGACCTGATGTGGTGGCGTCGCCTGTTTAGAGCCATTGATAAATGGGCACCGCCCGGGCAACGCCTGTTGCTCGTGACCAGCGAAGGACGCGTAATCGGCGCCCAGCGCAATGAAATGCAGATCATCCGTAACTTCATCGGCCAGTCTGATAACTCCGATCATCCGCAGAAGAAAAAATATGGCCGCGTCGAGCTGATAGGGCCATTTTCGGTGCGTGATGGCGAAGATAACTACCAACTTTATCTTATTCGCCCGGCCAGCAGCTCGCAGTCAGATTTCATAAACCTCCTGTTTGACCGTCCGCTGCTGCTGCTCATTGTTACGATGCTGGTTAGCTCGCCGCTGCTGCTTTGGCTTGCGTGGAGCCTTGCAAAACCGGCTCGTAAGCTGAAAAACGCTGCGGATGAGGTCGCCCAGGGTAATTTACGCCAGCACCCGGAACTGGAAGCAGGCCCGCAGGAATTTTTGGCAGCCGGAGCCAGTTTCAACCAGATGGTGACGGCGCTCGAAAGAATGATGACCACCCAGCAGCGGCTGCTGTCGGACATCTCCCACGAGCTGCGCACCCCGCTCACTCGTCTGCAGCTGGGCACCGCTCTGCTGCGTCGTAAAAGCGGCGAAAGCAAAGAGCTGGAGCGTATCGAAACCGAAGCCCAGCGCCTGGACGGCATGATTAACGACCTGCTGGTCATGTCCCGCAACCAGCAGAAAAACGCCCTCGCCAGCGAAACGATGAAAGCGAATCAGATCTGGTCAGAAGTGCTGGATAACGCAGCGTTTGAAGCAGAGCAGATGGGCAAATCGCTGGAAGTCACCTATCCGCCGGGTCCATGGCTGATGTACGGCAACCCGAACTCGCTGGAAAGCGCGCTGGAAAACATCGTGCGCAACGCGCTGCGTTACTCGCACACGAAAATCGCCGTGAACTTCTCGGTCGATAATCAAGGAATTACCGTCACGGTTGACGACGATGGTCCGGGCGTCAGCCCGGCAGATCGTGAGCAGATTTTCCGGCCGTTCTACCGTACTGACGAAGCGCGCGATCGCGAATCCGGCGGCACGGGCCTGGGGCTCGCCATTGTGGAAACGGCCGTCCAGCAGCACCGCGGCTGGGTAAAAGCTGAGGACAGCCCGCTCGGCGGTTTACGCCTTGTTATCTGGATACCGCTTTACCATCGTTAACGCTTCAGGCCCTTCGGGGCCTGTTTTCCTTCCTGCCCCAAAATTTGCTATTCTGCGCCCCTTGTCTTGTGGGGGTTGTATGCTGAATATCGTGCTGTTTGAACCTGAAATTCCACCCAATACCGGGAATATCATCCGCCTGTGCGCAAATACCGGCTTCCGTTTGCACATCATCGAGCCGACTGGCTTCGGATGGGATGACAAGCGCCTGCGACGCGCGGGTCTGGATTACCACGAGTTCGCCGCCGTTAATCGCCATAAGAACTATGACGCCTTCCTGGAAGCTGAAAATCCGCAGCGCCTGTTTGCCCTGACAACTAAGGGAACGCCTGCCCACAGCGCGGTAAGCTATCAGGATGGAGATTATCTGGTGTTTGGTCCGGAAACTCGCGGCCTGCCGATGACGATCCTCGACGCGCTGCCTTCCGAGCAGAAAATTCGTATTCCGATGATGCCGGACAGCCGCAGTATGAATCTGTCGAACGCGGTGTCGGTAGTGGTCTATGAGGCGTGGCGCCAGCTTGGTTACCCCGGCGCCGTACTGAGAAGCTAAATTCCGTCGCCGTATTCGAAGCCGTTATTCGCGCCGTTGAAGTGCTGATCCATATCAATGGCTGGCTTATCGCTTTCCGGCTTGCCCACGATGCGGGCCGGCACGCCAGCGGCGGTGGTATGAGGCGGCACCGGTTGCAAAACCACGGAACCCGCGCCAATTTTGGCCCCGCGCCCTACTTCTATGTTGCCGAGGATTTTTGCCCCGGCGCCAATCATCACGCCTTCGCGGATTTTCGGATGGCGGTCGCCGCTGGTTTTACCCGTCCCGCCTAGCGTTACCGACTGCAGAATCGACACGTCATTTTCTACGATCGCCGTTTCACCGATCACAATACCGGTCGCGTGATCGAGCATGATCCCGCAGCCAATTTTCGCAGCCGGGTGGATATCGACCTGAAAGGAAACAGACACCTGGTTTTGCAGGAAAATCGCCAGTGCTCTACGCCCTTCTTTCCACAGCCAGTGGCCGATACGGTAAGACTGAAGCGCGTGGAAGCCTTTCAGATACAGCAGCGGCGTTGAGTACTTATCCACGGCCGGGTCGCGCGTGCGAACGGCCTGAATGTCACAGGCGGCTGAGGCGATCATCTGTGGTTCAGCGGCGTAGGCTTCTTCGACTACTTCTCGTATAGCAATGGCGGGCATGATTGGGGAGGCCAGCTTGTTAGCTAGCATATAGCTAAGGGCACTGCCGAGATTTTCGTGTTTCAGGAGAGTTGCGTGATAAAAACTGGCCAACATTGGTTCACAATCGGCAAGCGCTCGCGCTTCAGCTTTAATGTTGCTCCACACCAAATCCAGTTCTTCAGACGACATTGCTCTCTCCAGACAGAAACAGCGTCCCGGCACGAAGTACCGAGGCGCTTCAGTTATTGCGGTTATGTTGTTCCATCACTCGTAACTTTACCCAAAATAATTCGTGTTGTGGGTAAGTGCAGCCACTACCCCCACAACTTGAAGTATGACGGGTATTAACTGCCGCTTCGTTCATCCTTGCGCGTTCGGCCAAGCAACGTTAATGCTGCCTCGCGAGCGTTTTTTCCGCAATACAATACCTGATAAATTTCCTCGGTTATTGGCATTTCGACGCCAAAACGCGCCGCCAGCTCCCGCACTTCTTTGGTGTTACGGTAGCCTTCAACCACCTGGCCGATTTGCTGTTGTGCCGAATCAACGTCCGCCCCCTGCCCCAGCGCCATGCCGAAGCGACGGTTACGGGACTGGTTATCGGTACAGGTCAGTACCAGGTCGCCCAGACCGGCCATACCCATAAAGGTTTCCGGATCGGCACCCAGCGCGCTGCCAAGACGAGACATTTCTGCCAGCCCGCGGGTAATCAACGCGGTACGCGCATTTGCACCGAAACCGATGCCGTCAGACATCCCCGCGCCAATCGCAATCACGTTTTTCACCGCGCCGCCTAGCTGCACGCCGATGAAGTCAGGATTGCTGTACACGCGGAAGCTTTTGCCACAGTGCAGCAGCTGCTGGAGATCCTGCGCGAAGGTTTCGTCAGTGGCGGCCAGAGAGATTGCCGTGGGCAGCCCGGCCGCCAGCTCTTTGGCGAACGTTGGGCCAGAGATCACCGCAAGGGGGACGTTTTCGCCCAGCGCTTCACGGGCAACGTCCTGCAACAGGCGGCCCGTTTCTGCTTCCAGCCCTTTGGTTGCCCAAACTACGCGCGCGTCGGAACGCATCAGCGGCTTGATTTGGCGCAGCACCTGTCCGAAAACATGGCTTGGCACCACCACAAGAATATTGCGGCTTGCGGCAAGCGCTTTCGCTAAATCGCTTTCGAGATGGAGCGTATCCGGGAAGGAGACATCAGGGAGGAAGGCGGCGTTACAGCGATCGGCCTGTAAAGTCGCAATATGTTTTGCATCGTGGCCCCACAGTACGACGTGGTGGCCATTTCTTGCCAATGTGATGGCAAGAGCGGTGCCGTAAGAGCCGGCACCGATCACAGTCATTGAAGCATTAAGGCTGTTCATCAGGCATCCTGATGGTTTTCAGCACCTTCGCCAGATTGCTGCTGCAGATAGCTCATGAACAGCGCATCGAAGTTAACCGGTGCAAGGTTCAGCTGCGGGAAGGTACCACGAGAAACCAGGCTAGTGATTGCTTCGCGCGCATACGGGAACAGAATATTCGGGCAGTACGCACCCAGGCAGTGTGCCATTTGCGTGCCTTCGATACCGCCGATAGAGAAGATACCTGCCTGCTGCACTTCACACAGGAACGCGGTGTCTTCGCCAAGCGTTGCGGTCACGGTTACGCGTAGCACAACTTCATACACATCGTCGGCCAGCTGGCTGGAAGCGGTGTCCAGATCCAGTTTAACTTCTGGCTGCCAGTCTTTCTGGAAAACATGAGGCGCATTTGGCGCTTCAAAAGAGATGTCCTTGGTGTAAACGCGCTGAATCTGGAAAGCCATTTCTGTGTTGTTTTGTTCTGACATTTTTAAACCCTTTAAATAATTAATACGTCCTTTGTTTATCCACGACTCACGGCAGATAAACGGCGCTAATTCAGCAGGGGATCGAGTCCACCACGAGCATCTAGCGCATACAAGTCATCACAGCCGCCAATGTGCTGTGCATCAATAAAAATCTGCGGCACCGTCGTACGACCACTGCGTTTAATCATCTCTTCCCGCTTCACGGCATCACCGTCAATGGGCAATTCCTGGAACGTGACCCCTTTGCTGCTGAGCAGGTCTTTTGCGCGGTGGCAAAAAGGACAGGTTGCTTTGGTGTAGATTTCAATATTCGCCATGGTTACCTCAGAATGCACCCAGATTATTTACCGCGAACCAGCGGCAGGTTTTCCCCGCTCCAGCCAGCAATACCTTCTTTCAGTAAGGTAACCTGCTCGAAGCCTGCTTTTGTCAGCAGCGCTGCTGACTCCTGGGAGGAAATGCCGTTGCCACAAACCACGATAACCGGTTTCGCTTTGTGTTTTTCCAGCTCACCAAAGTTGCCGCTTTTGATGTCAGCTGGCAGCACGTTCAGTGAGTTAGCGATATGGCCTTTGCGGAAATCATCACGCTGGCGCACATCCACCACAACAGCATCTTCTTTGTTGATCAAACGCGTGGCTTCACCACGGGTAATCACCTTCACCTTTGAGGTTAAACCCTTAAAGGTCATGAAAAGTACGGCGGCCAGTAAACCAACCCACGCCAGACTAAGTATGGGATGGCGACCAACGAATTGCATAATTTCTTGCATGGGGGGTAATAACTCCCGACTGAGTAAATATGAAAAAAACCAGGCAAGGAGTATACCTTCGCATTGGGGCAATTACAGCCAGTGAGCATGATGTATTGTGGATTCTGCGTGCTGTTACGAAAAAAATGACCTTGCCCGAGATAAACCTTTCCCAATCCCACCGCTTTCTTTGATCTTCTGCGGCTATTTTCCTGTGACGCCTGTAGTAAAATTACGCAAATTTTTTGTCTTTGACTTAGAGGTTCTTGCAATGTCGGCTACTAAAAAACCTATGGTTCTGGTGATTCTGGATGGCTACGGCCACCGTGAAGAGCAGCAGGATAACGCCATTCTGAATGCTAAAACCCCGGTTATGGATAACCTGTGGGCCCAGCGTCCACACACCCTGATCAACGCATCGGGCCTGGAAGTGGGTCTGCCTGACGGGCAGATGGGCAACTCCGAAGTCGGTCACGTAAACCTTGGCGCTGGCCGCATTGTTTACCAGGATCTGACCCGTCTGGATGTTGAAATTAAAGAACGTACCTTCTTTGCAAATCCGGTGCTGACCGCAGCGGTAGACAAAGCGGTTGCAGCGGGTAAAGCCGTGCACATCATGGGCCTGGCTTCTGCTGGTGGCGTTCACAGCCATGAAGAGCACATCCTGGCGATGATTGAACTGGCAGCAGAACGTGGCGCAGAAGCCATCTACCTGCACGCTTTCCTCGACGGTCGCGATACTCCTCCGCGCAGCGCCAAATCTTCCCTGCAGAAGTTTGCCGACAAATTTGCCGCACTTGGCAAAGGCCGCGTGGCTTCTATTATTGGTCGCTACTTTGCGATGGACCGCGACAACCGCTGGGATCGCGTCGAACTGGCCTATGATCTGATGACTCAGGCGAAAGGCGAATATCAGGCAGACAGCGCCGTTGCTGGCCTGGAAGCGGCATACGCTCGGGACGAAAACGACGAATTCGTGAAACCAACAGTCATCCGCGCTGAAGGCGAAGCAGATGCGGTCATGAACGACGGCGACGCGCTGATCTTCATGAACTTCCGTGCTGACCGCGCCCGCCAGATCACCCGCGCCTTCGTTAACGCAGAGTTTGACGGCTTCGCTCGCAAAAAAGTGGTTAACTTCGGTGATTTTGTGATGCTGACAGAATACGCAGCGGACATCAAAACCGCCTGCGCATATCCACCGGCTTCCTTAACCAATACCTTCGGTGAGTGGATGGCGAAGCATGACAAAACCCAGCTGCGCATTTCCGAAACCGAGAAATACGCGCACGTGACCTTCTTCTATAACGGCGGCGTTGAAGAGCCGTTTGCTGGGGAAGACCGCGTGCTGATCAATTCGCCAAAAGTGGCAACTTACGATCTGCAGCCGGAAATGAGCTCTGCAGAATTAACTGAAAAATTGCTGTCCGCCATCAATAGCGGCAAGTATGACACCATCATCTGTAACTATCCGAACGGGGATATGGTCGGCCATACCGGCGTTTATGAAGCAGCAATTTCCGCCGTTGAAGCGCTGGATAACTGCATCGCGCAGGTGGTTGCCGCCGTTGAAAACGTTGGCGGTCAGTTGCTGATCACCGCAGACCACGGTAACGCAGAGCAAATGCGCGACCCGGCAACCGGCCAGGCACACACCGCTCACACCAGCCTGCCTGTGCCGTTGATTTATATCGGTTCACGCAGCGTCAGCGCGGTGGAAGGGGGCAAGCTTTCCGATATCGCCCCTACCATGCTGAGCCTGATGGGCATGGAAATCCCGCAAGAGATGACTGGCAAGCCGCTGTTCATCGTGGAATAATCCCTCCCCATGAGGGGAAAGGCGATTTTTTCAATAACATGGGCCGTGAAACCGAAGCGGTTTTCAGTCAGGCCCATGATTTACGCCAGCGTGATTAGCGCTGGCGTATTGTTATGCCCGTTTTCCAGCCACGCGGACGACCGCGATCAGCTGAAATCCATCCAGCAGGATATCGCCGCTAAAGAACGCGCGGTACGCCAGCAGCAGCAGCAGCGCGCCACACTTCTTGCTCAGCTACGGGAGCAGGAACAGGCCATCGCCGCCGCAAGCCGTAAGCTGCGCGACACACAAAATACCCTCGCTACGCTTAACCGCCAGATTGACACCATGAATGCTTCCCTCGTGAAGCTGCAAAAGCAACAGGCTTCCCAGGAACGTAACCTGGCCGCCCAGCTTGATGCGGCGTTTCGTCAGGGCCAGCACACGGGCTTGCAGCTCATTCTGAGCGGTGAAGAAAGCCAGCGCGGGCAGCGTCTGCAGGCCTACTTTGGCTATCTGAACGCCGCACGCCAGCAGACCATTGAAGAACTCAAGCAGACAAAAGCGGAAGTCGACGAGCAGAAAGCAACGCTCGAAGCCAAGCAAACCGAACAGCAAACGCTGCTTTACGATCAGCAGGCACAGCAAGCCAAGCTTGAAGATGCGCGCAACGAGCGTAAAAAGACGCTTTCCAGCCTGGAATCCTCCATCCAGCAGGGCCAGCAGAAGCTGAGTGAGATGCGCCAGAACGAATCCCGCCTCCAGAGTCAAATAGCCCGTGCCGCCGCCGCTGCGAAAGCGCGCGCCGAAAAAGAAGCGCGGGAAGCCGAGCAGGTCCGTAATCGTCAGAAAGAAGCCGCCAGCAAAGGCAGCACCTACAAGCCTACCCAGGACGAGCGTTCGCTGATGTCGCGAACCGGCGGTCTTGGATCGCCGCGCGGCCAGGCTTTCTGGCCGGTGCGCGGTTCTCTGCTGCATCGCTATGGCGAACAGCTGCAGGGTGAACTACGTTGGAAGGGTATCGTTATCGCAGCGGGGGAAGGCACCGAGGTGAAAGCCATCGCTGACGGACGCGTGATTCTTGCCGACTGGCTGCAGGGCTACGGGCTGGTTGTGGTGGTAGAACACGGCAAAGGCGATATGAGCCTGTACGGTTATAACCAGAGCGCACTGGTTAGCGTGGGAACGCAGGTGCGCGCCGGTCAACCCATCGCGCTGGTGGGTAACAGTGGCGGTCAGGGCCGCCCGTCACTTTATTTCGAAATTCGTCGTCAGGGCCAGGCGGTCAATCCACAGCCGTGGTTGGGAAGATAAGTTTTGCTTCAATTTCGTCACGTTGTTTTTTCTCTCGCCTGCGCTTTCACGCTGGCAGCACCTGTAAATGCCGGCAAGCTGTCCATCGTCATTGATGACTTTGGCTATCGCCCGAAGCAGGAAAACCAGGTTCTTGATTTGCCAGCCAATGTCTCCGTCGCCGTGCTGCCAAACGCTCCTCACGCCCATGAAATGGCGACCAAAGCTCACAATGCCGGTCACGAAGTTTTGATCCACCTACCTATGGCTCCGCTGAGCAAACAGCCTCTGGAAAAAGACACCCTGCGCCCGGAAATGAGCAGCGCCGAGATCGAGCGCATCATTCGTGAAGCGGTAAATAAAGTGCCTTACGCCGTGGGCCTGAATAACCATATGGGCAGCGCCATGACCTCGAGCCTGTTCGGGATGCAAAAGGTGATGCAGGCGCTCGATCAGTACAATCTCTACTTCCTCGACAGCATGACCATCGGCAACAGCCAGTCGATGCGTGCCGCCTCGGGGACGAAGGTCAAAGTCATCAAGCGCAAGGTTTTCCTGGACGATACCCAGAACGAAGCGGATATCCGCGTCCAGTTCAACCGCGCCATAGCGCTTGCGCGCCGCAATGGTTCCGCAATCGCCATCGGCCACCCGCATCCTTCAACGGTACGCGTCCTGCAGCAGATGATTTACAGCCTGCCGCCGGACATTACGCTGGTGCGCCCGAGCAGCCTGTTAAACGAGCCGCAGGTGGATACCTCAACGCCGAATAACGCCGTGCCTTCACAGCCTGGCAAACCCGTTGAAAAACCGCGCAATCCGTTTAAAGGCGTGAGCCTTTGCAAGCCTAAACAGCCGCTGGAGCCGGTCTACGCTACCACCTTCTTTACGGTGATAGGCGATAGCATCAGCCAAAGCACGCTGGTGAAATACATGCAGCATCAGTGGCAGGGCTGGGGCTCGAATACGCCCCAGTCATGACAATTCAAACGCGGCGTATAAACCCGCGTTCTGAACACATATAATGCCGTCTGATTAACGCAACAGGGATCCGGGCTTAATGACGCAACAACGGCGTAAAATTCTCCTGCTGGATAACGGTAAAGAGTGGGGCGGCGGCACCAACAGCATGCTGGAGTTGCTCAAACGCATCGACCGCCAACGGTTTGATATCACGTGTTGTTTCTACTACAACTACGCGCGTGGAGAAGGCGAAACCATTGAACAGGTGCTAAACGGCATCGGTATCCCGGTGATTTTCCTGCCGCAGGCCGGGCAGCCGCTGTGGGCGAAAATCAGCAAAGAAACCGCCCGCGCATTTGTCTTCTTCAGCCGCACGGCCCGCAAGAAAGCCGCAGAAATTATTGATAAGCAGTGGCGCATCCTGCCTAACGCTAAGCGCGTTCGCGAGCTGCTCCAGCGCGAAGGTTACGAAATCCTGTATATGAATAACCAGCCTGGCTCAAACCTGGAGGGTTATTTTGCCGCGGACGGTCTGGATGTAGCGGTCGTTCAGCATTGCCGCATCGAACCCGTCATGACTCCACAGATCGCGCAAACGGTGAATAAAGTTGCGCAGGCGGTGATTGCGGTTTCCCATGGCGTGGAGCGCGTGCTGCTTGAAAACGGCGTAAAGCCTTCGCTTTGCACCACCGTTTCCAACGCCATCGATATCCACCAGCGTCTGCCGGATGGCAAAGCGATTCGTGAGGAACTGGCTCTTGATGAAAACACCTTCGTATTTGGCAGCATCGGGTCGCTGATCCCTCGTAAATCCTGTCACCACACGCTCGAAGCTCTGCATCATTTTCATCAGCTGCACCCGCAGGCGAAATGGAAATTCCTGCTGGTGGGTGAAGGCCCGGAGCGTGAAAAATTACAGCAGCAGGCTCGCGGCTACGGCTTTGCCGACCGGGTGATTTTCACCGGCTTTCGCAATAACCCGCTCGATTATCTTGCGGCCTTTGACGCCTTTATTCTGGCGTCAAAAAGCGAAGGCCTGCCGCGCGTGGTGCTGGAGTCCATGCTGCTCAATACCGTCGTTATCGGCTCAAACGTGACCGGAACGGGGGAACTGATTGATGCAGGCAGTACGGGCCTGCTGTACCCGTACGGCGACGTCATGGCGCTGGCATCGCATATCCAGAGCGTCTGGCAGGACAGTGAATTACGTAATGCCCTTACCCGCCAGGCCCACCAGCGCGTGCTTGATAATTACGCGATAGAACATTATGTTGCCGGCGTCGAAAACGTTCTCGGCGCAGTGAAACCAACCCGGAATAATCATGTTTAAATTTCTGAATGCGAAATATTGCCATATTAAGGCGCGACATAACATCCCTTATCAGGAGCCAGCCGCTGGCTCAAAAGCGGTGCCGGTAACCTCAATCGTTATTCCTTGCGCTGGTGCCGATTACATTGAAGAAGGGCTGCTTTCGGCGACGTTCGCCGCGCGTTTCGCGCCGGACGTGCAGGAAATCGTGATTGTTTCCGATCGCCCTGCCGAAGAGTTTGGCGAGCTCCCAGCGAAGACTCGCGTCGCAACGCTCAATTTGCCGCAGCGCGAAGAGGGCTATCGCTACAAGCAGATCTATCTAAGCCGCCTGGTTAAGCTCAACGCTCCCCTGCAGGCGCGTACCGACGGCATTTTGATGATCGATTCCGACCTCAACCTGCTGCAGATGCCGACGTTCAAAATCGAAGATCACCACATTTATTCCAGCTTCCGCCAGGGGAAAATGATTGCCAAGCTGGACGGAGCACCTGCCGAAAGAGTGCCTGCCTATTATAAAGACACGGTGCGCCCGTATATTGTCGATCATGTGAATGGCGCTTTTCTGGCCGCAACGCGTAAAACCTGGCGTCGGATCTGCCCGCTGTGGCTAACGCTATTCCAGGATACCTGGGAACTGATGGACGACAGCCAGCCGCCAACGGACCAGCTGCCGTTAGCCACCCTGCTCGACATGCTGGATATTCGCACGGTGAATCTCGGTGACTGGATGAATTGGCCGGTCTCGAAGAAAATCGGCGGCACGCCGTCGGTTATCCCGAAACAGGTGGTAGGCGCACACGGCGGCTTCCCGCTGTCTGAATGGCAGAAGTACCTTGCCTCGCCGGACAGCGAACTGCTGTTTAAAGGCCAGGATTACACCCGTAAAGTCCGTTACCTGACGGATGCTGAAAAGCAGAAAGCCAGGTAGGGTGGATAAGCGGTAGCGCCATCCACCTTATTTTCCTGAATCTTATGGCGGATGGCACTTCGTTTATCCGCCCTACAAATCACAGTCGCGACAATTTAATCCCAGCTCAAAATAACCTTCCCGGACTGCCCGGAACGCATGGCGTCAAAGCCTTTCTGGAAGTCATCAATCCCGAAGCGGTGCGTAATGATTGGCGACAGGTCCAGACCGGACTGGATCAGCGCGGCCATTTTGTACCAGGTTTCGAACATTTCGCGCCCGTAAATCCCCTTGATGAACAGCCCCTTGAAGATGACTTTCGTCCAGTCGATGGACATATCGGAAGGCGGAATACCCAGCATGGCGATACGGCCACCGTGGTTCATGGTATCAAGCATGGTGCGGAACGCAGGCGGCGCGCCGGACATTTCCAGACCGACGTCAAAACCTTCGGTCATTCCCAGCTCTTTCATGACGTCGTTCAGGTTTTCTTTACTGACGTCCACCGCGCGGGTCACGCCCATTTCACGCGCCAGCTCAAGACGGTACTCGTTCACATCGGTGATAACGACGTTACGCGCGCCGACGTGTTTTGCCACAGCCGCAGCCATAATGCCAATCGGACCCGCGCCGGATACCAGCACATCTTCCCCCACCAGATCGAACGACAGCGCGGTGTGAACCGCGTTGCCGAACGGGTCGAAGATGGAGGCTAAATCGTCGGAAATGTTGTCCGGGATTTTGAACGCGTTGAACGCCGGTAACACCAGATATTCCGCAAAGCAGCCCGGGCGGTTTACGCCCACGCCGGTTGTATTGCGGCACAGATGGGTACGGCCCGCGCGGCAGTTACGGCAGTGCCCACAGGTGATGTGGCCTTCGCCGGAAACGCGGTCGCCAATCTTAAAGCCTTTCACTTCCTGACCGATGCCGACCACTTCGCCCACGTATTCATGACCGACCACCATCGGCACCGGGATGGTCTTCTGCGACCATTCATCCCAGTTATAGATATGCACGTCGGTACCGCAAATCGCGGTTTTACGGATTTTGATCAGCAGATCGTTATGGCCCATTTCCGGTTTGGGCGCATCCGTCATCCAGATGCCTTCTTCCGCTTTCAGTTTCGCTAATGCTTTCATGACCGCTCCCTCAGGCGATAACGCCCAACTGTTTACCGATACGCGTAAACGCCGCAACCGCGCGTTCAATCTGCTCCGTGGTGTGGGCCGCAGACATTTGGGTGCGGATACGCGCCTGACCTTTTGGTACAACCGGATAGAAGAACCCGGTGACATAAATGCCTTCTTTTTGCAGCTCGCGGGCAAAGTTCTGCGCGACAACCGCTTCGCCAAGCATCACGGGGATAATCGCGTGATCGGCCCCCGCCAGCGTGAAGCCCGCCGCCGTCATTTTTTCACGGAAAAGGCTGGCGTTAGCCCACAGGCGTTCGCGCAGCTCGGCACCGGTTTCAAGCATCTCCAGAACTTTGATAGATGCGGAGACAATGGCCGGAGCCAGCGAGTTGGAGAACAAGTAAGGACGGGAACGCTGGCGCAGCCACTCGATCACCTCTTTCCGACCGGCAGTGTAACCGCCAGAAGCACCGCCAAGCGCTTTGCCCAGCGTGCCGGTGATGATGTCCACGCGGTCCATCACGTCGCAGTATTCATGCGTGCCGCGCCCGTTTTCGCCCACAAAGCCAACCGCGTGCGAGTCATCGACCATCACCAGCGCATCATATTGGTCAGCCAGATCGCACACGCCTTTCAGGTTGGCGATAACGCCGTCCATGGAGAATACGCCGTCGGTGGCGATCATCACGTGGCGAGCGCCAGCCGCGCGCGCTTCTTTCAAACGCGCCTCAAGTTCCTGCATGTCATTGTTGGCGTAGCGATAGCGCTGCGCTTTACACAGGCGCACGCCGTCGATAATGGAGGCGTGGTTTAACGCATCGGAAATAATGGCGTCTTCCGGCCCAAGCAGCGTTTCGAACAGGCCGCCGTTGGCGTCAAAGCAGGAGGAATAGAGAATGGCGTCTTCCATTCCCAGGAAGCCAGCCAGCTTGCCTTCCAGCGCTTTGTGGCTGTCCTGCGTGCCGCAGATGAAGCGCACTGACGCCATCCCGAAACCGTGCGTATCCATCCCCTGCTTCGCCGCGTCAATAAGCTGCGGGTGGTTCGCAAGCCCCAGGTAGTTGTTGGCGCAGAAGTTAATCACCTGGCTGCCGTCGGCTACGGTGATATCCGCCTGCTGCGCGGAGGTGATGATTCTTTCTTCTTTAAAAAGGCCTTCCGCACGTGCGGTATCAAGCTGGGACGTTAACTGTTGGTAAAAATCTTCGCGCATCGCGATTCTCCAGGCAGGGCAAATTTCGGCACATATTACCCAAACCTATACCAGGAGACGAGATTACGCTTCAGGGAAGTTGATTTTTGCAGGATAAATCACGAGGGGCAGAAACTTCGTCTGATTAGGCGGGTCTTTGATTGTAATGGTATGATAAGAGCCATTAGCGCGTGAGGTATCGTGCCTCGCGGCCCCCTATATTGTTAAGGTTACGCTTATGATTATTGTCACCGGTGGTGCTGGGTTTATCGGCAGCAACATTATTAAGTCACTGAATGATATTGGCTACACTGATATTTTAGTGGTCGATAACCTCAAAGATGGCACCAAGTTCGCAAACCTGGTTGACCTCAATATTGCTGACTATATGGATAAAGAAGATTTCTTGATCCAGGTGATGGCAGGCGAAGAGTTCGGCGAAATCGACGCCATTTTCCACGAAGGTGCCTGCTCGTCCACCACCGAGTGGGACGGCAAGTACATGATGGATAACAACTATCAGTACTCCAAAGAAGTGCTGCATTACTGCCTGGAGCGTGAAATTCCGTTCCTGTATGCCTCTTCCGCAGCCACATACGGCGGCCGCAACAGCGACTTCATCGAATCCCGCGAATACGAGCAGCCTCTTAACGTTTATGGTTACTCCAAATTCCTGTTTGACGAGTACGTTCGTCAGATCCTGCCAGAAGCGAATTCGCAGATTACCGGCTTCCGCTACTTCAACGTTTACGGCCCGCGCGAAGGCCACAAAGGCAGCATGGCGAGCGTGGCTTTCCATCTGAATACCCAGTTGAACAACGGCGAGAATCCTAAGCTGTTTGAAGGCAGCGACGGCTTTAAGCGCGACTTCATCTACGTGGGTGACGTTGCCGCGGTTAATCTGTGGTTCTGGCAGAACGGCGTTTCCGGTATTTATAACTGCGGCACAGGCCGCGCCGAGTCATTCCAGGCTATCGCCGACGCGGCTCTCGCGTTCCATAAAAAAGGCAGCATTGAGTACATTCCGTTCCCGGAAAAACTCAAAGGCCGCTATCAGGCGTTCACTCAGGCCGATCTGACTAATCTGCGCGCTGCAGGCTACGATAAGCCATTCAAAACTGTTGCCGAAGGCGTGACAGAATACATGGTCTGGCTGAACCGTGACGCATAAGCAGGTAGCCTGACGCATGAAAATACTGGTGATTGGCCCGTCATGGGTGGGCGACATGATGATGTCGCAAAGTCTCTATCGCACGCTCAAGGCGCGCTATCCCCAGGCAATAATCGATGTGATGGCACCGGCATGGTGTCGTCCATTGCTGTCGCGCATGCCTGAAGTCAACGAAGCGCTGGCGATGCCCCTCGGACACGGCGCGCTGGAAATCGGCGAACGCCGTCGTCTGGGCCATAGCCTGCGCGAAAAGCGCTATGATCGCGCCTACGTGCTGCCCAACTCCTTCAAATCTGCCCTCGTCCCGTTCTTTGCCAACGTGCCGCAGCGCACCGGCTGGCGGGGTGAGATGCGTTATGGCCTGCTTAACGATGCCCGCGTGCTGGATAAACAGGCCTGGCCACTGATGGTCGAACGCTATGTTGCCCTGGCGTATGACAAAGGCGTAATGCAGTCGGCCAAAGATCTTCCTCAGCCGCTGCTGTGGCCGCAGCTGCAGGTCAACGAAGGCGAAAAAGCGCAGACTTGCGCAGCGTTTAACCTCGAAGCCTCCCGTCCAATTATCGGCTTCTGTCCGGGCGCGGAGTTCGGCCCGGCTAAGCGCTGGCCGCACTATCACTACGCAACGCTTGCCGGCAAGCTCATCGACGATGGCTATCAGGTGGTGCTGTTCGGCTCTGCTAAAGATAAAGAGGCCGGGAACGATATCCTCGCGGCGCTCACTACCGTGCAGCAGGCGCACTGCCGTAATCTGGCCGGAGACACAGCGCTTGAGCAGGCCGTCATTTTACTTGCGGCGTGCAAAGCGGTCATCACCAACGATTCAGGCCTTATGCACGTTGCCGCTGCGCTCAACCGCCCGCTGGTTGCGTTGTACGGGCCAAGCAGCCCGGACTTCACGCCGCCGCTGTCACATAAGGCACGGGTGATCCGCCTTATTAGCGGCTATCACAAAATCCGTAAGGGCGATGCCGCTGAAGGCTATCACCAGAGCCTGATTGATATCACGCCTGACCGTGTTATGGATGAGCTGAACGCGCTGCTGCAAGCGGAGAAAGAAGCCTAATGCGGGTTCTGATCGTCAAAACCTCGTCAATGGGCGATGTGCTACATACTTTGCCCGCGCTCACCGATGCGGCGCGAGCCATTCCGGGAATACGATTCGACTGGGTTGTCGAAGAAGGTTTCGCGCAGATCCCAACCTGGCATCCTGCGGTAGACAAAGTGCTTCCGGTGGCGATTCGCCGCTGGCGGAAAAACTGGTTTTCAGCAGCCGTCAAAGCGGAACGCAAAGCGTTTTATCAGGCTCTGCGCACCGAAAAGTATGATGTTGTCATTGATGCCCAAGGGCTAATAAAAAGCGCGGCACTTGTGACGCGGAAAGCCCGTGGCGTTAAGCACGGCATGGACTGGAACAGCGCGCGTGAACCGCTTGCCAGCTTCTTCTATAACAAACGCCACGCAATCGCAAAGCAGCAGCATGCGGTTGAACGCACGCGTGAATTATTCGCAAAAAGCATCGGATACGAACAACCAAAGTCTAAAGGCGACTATGCTATAGCGCAGCATTTTCTTGCCACAGCGCCAGCGGATGCCAATGAATACGTTGTTTTTCTTCACGCCACCACGCGTGATGATAAACACTGGCCGGAATCGAACTGGCGAGATCTTATTCAATTAATGCAACAAACGGGGTTACGTATTAAACTCCCGTGGGGTGCAGAACACGAACACGAGCGCGCGAAGCGACTGGCTGAAGGGTTCACTTTCGTCGATGTACTGCCACGTTTATCTCTGGAGCAGGTCGCCAGGCAGCTTGCTGGGGCGCGGGCGGTTGTGTCGGTCGATACAGGCTTGAGCCATCTGACCGCTGCGCTTAATCGTCCAAACATTACGCTGTATGGCCCGACCGACCCGGGTTTGATTGGCGGTTACGGACAAAACCAGCATGAAATCATCGGTGCGGGAAAAAGCATGGCTAACATCGCTGCAACTGAAGCATTCAGTAAGCTCCGGACAACTACTCAATTAGCCAAAGAATAACGATTAATGAGCTACCTCTTCCTTTATATCTTTTTGCTGCCGTTCAAGCTGATCGGTAAGCTGTTTTACAAGAAGACTGGCCGGAATTTGATGATTCAAACGGCCAAAATCGGCGATTTCATTAACGTTACGCCTCTGCTCGCCCATCTCAAGCACAGTGACGTTTTGATCGGTAAAACCGTACTGCCGCTGGCGCAGCACGACGAAACCATCGACACTATTTTCCTGGTTGAAGAACATAAAAAGAGCTTATGGCGTAAGTTTCGTCTGGCGTTCAAGCTGATGAATCGCTATGAAAATGTTTATCTCCTTCAGCCCAACAGCACCAACCTTTTCTTTGCGGCGAGCTGTAACGCGGCTAACAAGCAGTTTTTAAGCACCTATAACCGCCGCTGGTACCATGGCCTTTTTTATCTGGCGGCTGATGGGGTGGTTGACCACCGCAAAAATCAATTAACCGTGGACGACTATCTTAAGCTCGCGGATCGCAAACTAAGCTCGAGCGACTACCCAAAGCACGCTACGTCTCCTTTAAGAATACCCGCGGTCTATACGGCCTCTCTCGATAAACAAAATGTCATAAAAATTGGTATCAGCATCTCTGCCGGTAACAAATCAAAAACTATCCCGCCCGTGACGTGGAAAAAAATCTTTGATGCGCTTGATGGTCTGAACTGTGTTTTTTATGTTTTTGGGCCAAAGAGCGAGCAGGTCTGGCTCGACGATTTAAACCGAAAGCTCGGCGAGCGTGGGAATATCATCAGCCTGATTGGAGAGCTTCCTCTCCAGGACGTCCCTTTTGCGATTAGCAAAATGGATTTTTACATCGCCTCCGATTCCGGTAATGTTTATATCGCTGATGCCGTTAACGTCCCGATTGTTCTCATTTATGGACCATGCTGTATGACCGAACAGAGGCCTCTGGGCAATGTTCTGTTTATCGGAAATGAAAAGTATGAGAAATCCTACATCTTTGAAGCACCGTATTTCTTCGATACTCCGCGAGAAGAGCTGTTTGCTTTAAGTGATAAAGATTTAACGTCGATTCAGCAGTTTATAACTAAAAACATAGATACTACGGCAGCATTAGAAACGCGCTGCGATTAGCCTCAGGCTGTTAATGAGTAGATATATGAAGAACAACCCGCTTCTGAGTATAATTATTGCTGCACACAACTGTGAACAAACGATAGATGCCACGTTTGATAGCCTGTTAAAAGCCCTTGGTCCTTCAATCGTTCAGTCTGAAATAATAATCATTAATGACACCTCAGAAGATAGCACTGGGGATAAAATCGCCCACTTTGCGAGCAATTACCCTCAGGTCGTATCCTCAACCGTAGAGTACAAAAACATCGGCCGCGTGCGCCAACATGGTATTTCCTTGGCAAAAGGGGATTATATTACCATGCTAGATAGTGATGACTTATTAAAGGCTAATACCCTGGCCCCTATTATGTCGTTTCTTGAACAAACTGCGCCAGATATGTTACTCACTCGTCTGCATGAAATTCGCGACCTCAAAAAAGTTGATAATTCATGGTCAGGCCTGAGCCCTGAGAAAATATCACAGACTGAAACTGTAAAACGATTTTTAATTCATAAAGATTTGCAGGCTCATTTAATCGGTCAATTTATCAAACGTGATATTTATTTAAAGCACAAGATCCCAGCCATGACCTGCTACGAAGATTTCTATATCTTCCCAGGCATGCTGATGGATGCAACCGATATTTATTTCCAGCATGACAGTCATTATTATTATATAAAAAATCATGGCACTCTATCCACAACGCCAAATCAGGAGAAAATCGACAACTTGATAACCTGCACTATCAAGATGGAAGCATCGTTCCCTGAAAAGTTCAAAAACCTGATCCTGTGCCACTGGTTAGACATTGCTATTAAATATAACTCCTTAGTTCAAAAAAGCGCCCAAGCCGCTACCGTAAAACAACATGTTCTTTTGACGCACTCAGTTAGCTTCTTTTTGGACCTCAGCGTGCGCGTTAGCTATAAGAGAAAAGCATTGAGTACATTATGGAAAAATTAAAGAGCCGTTTATATTTGGCTGTATTTTGTTTTACAGTTGTTTCGTTTTCTTTAGCGCTCATTAATACTGGGCGTCAAAGAGATTTTTATTATATTGCTATTTATCTTAGTATTATTGGCCTCTTCATTGAGCGCAAAAAGATTAGCTTTAAAAGCTTTAATATAGCCTACCCCATCATTCTATTTGGCTTGATTAAAGTAGTCTGGTACCTATGGTATCAATATGGTACAGAAGCTTTTAATAGTTACAATGACCATTTAGTTGGCGGAAAGAAATTAGTGTTAGGTGGAGTACTGGTTTTCTACCTCACGCAGCTAAATTATCACATTAAAAACGTTGATTATAAAAAGTGGTTGTTAATCGCAACGGGCGCCGCCGTGCTCGGTGCTTCCTGTTATGCCTGGTGGCAGATTATGCATGGCATGCAGCGAGCAGAAATGAGTATTAACAGGGCAACTATTTCTGCTTATATTTATTCTGCGCTTAGTATTTTCTTTATCTATCAGCTGTATGTTCAGAATAAGATAGCATGCTATGTGATTGCTGCGCTGGCCATAATACTGTCGTTTGTGGTTATCATCGTTACCGGGACCCGTGCAGCAATTATTTGCCATCTGCTGATCGTCTTTTTGATGACGGCTTATTATTTCAAAAAGATTCATCTAAAGACTATTTTTGCCGTATTAATTGTTGCTGCAATAGCCTTTGGTGCGCTCTACAATAAATTTATTTATCCGAAAATCGCACAAACCTACAATGAAATCACGTTGTACCAGGAGGGTAAGGATAACACCTCCCTGGGCGCGCGTTTCTCTATGTGGACGATTGGATTGAATAATTTCGCGCATGCACCTTTAGGGCAATCGCTTCAATCCCGCTATGACTATTCGGCACAATACGTAAAAGAAAAACCACAGTACAGATCTGCCATGGAGTTTATAAATGTCCATCTGCACGATGAAACGATAGACACCTTATCGTTACAGGGGATTTTGGGCGGTCTTGCATTATTATGGCTATATATCGGTATTAGTTGGGTCGCTCTGCGCAACCGCAATACCGCCCTGCTGTTTACCTTGAACTGCATGATTGTTTACGGCTTAAGCGACGTCATACTTTTAAGCTCAGAGGCTATATTATTCTTCGTCGCTTTAATCGGTGTCTGTAGTATTACGCTACCGCAGCAAAAACAAATCGCATGACCAAACGCCGGGCCTACGCGCCCGGCTTATTAACTTTGGCCTGATAGTATTCCGCCAAAGTCATACCTCGCGTCCGCTCGGCAAGCCAGGCAAACAGCGTTTCGAGATCCTGATACAGACGTTCGATATCCGCTTCGTCTTTGAACGTCGGGCTTCCGCCCGGCATAAATTCCGAAGAGTGCAGCATAAACTCGACGTAATCATTGCCTTCCGCCAACGTTTTTTGTGCCACATCTATCATCTGCGCAGCATTTCCTCTCGCCGGACGAAGCCAGTTCACCGACGGGCTGCGATATTTTCCGCGAAGCCTGTCGTAGCCCTGCTTAAAGGTATTCATCAGCGCGCTGTGCTTGTACTGAATGCTCATCGGGACTTCCAACAGCGGAGAATCTCCCGGCTGATGGATGACATCAAGATCCATAAAGTAGGAACGAGTTGGGAAGTGTTGATAATTCGTACCGCCCGTCCCAGCTGGCGATCCCTTAGCGTTCCGCCAGTTCACGCGGGGCGTCACCGAACAATCAACCTTGTAGCCCAACTCCACCAGCAGGCGTGCGTAGCGGCTATCAAACGCCCATCGCCCGGCACGATGGCTGAGCATTTTGGTACCGAAAGTTTCTTCAAGAAGCGTCGTCATATAGACGACCTTTTCGCGCAGGATCTCGTCAGGATATTCAATAAGATAGGGTTGCCAGCGCCAATCGTCGCCGGTTAAATCAAATTCCGGTGGGCTGTTCCATGCATGCAAATGCATTCCCACCTCACCCTGCCCGCGCGCAATAACGTCCTTAGCAAAAGCGATATAGTCAGGGTCGACGGCCATCTCATAGTTGGTTAACCAGACGGGTTTGAAGGCATATTTTTCGCAAAGCGCCTGAAAACGCGGCAAAAAACGCGCGTTCTCCGTTTTAATCTGTCGATGGTTTTGCCACAGATTATCGCCTTCGGTATCAATCGTGATGATAAATGCTGGGGTGCTCATTGCCGTCTCTACGCTAACGATATTTCCGCCATGTTACGCAGCCTCCCGGACAAGGGCAAACCGCTTTCCAGGAATGCACCGACTCCCGAGTAGAATTGTAGCAACCATACTCAAGGTCTATTAGAATCACGCTTTGGTTAATCACCTAAAGACGATAATGAATAACGCTTTGCAGACACTCGCTGACGGGCCGCAAACTCGTATATTACTCATAAAGCTGCGTCATCACGGTGATATGCTGCTGACAACGCCGGTGATCAATGCCCTGCATCAGGCTTGGCCGCAGGCACAGATCGACGTTCTGCTTTATGAAGAAACCCGCGATATGCTGGCCGCCCATCCCTCTATCCATCACATCTATGGCATTGACCGTAAATGGCGAAAATTGGGCACCCGTCAGCACTTCTGCAAAGAGTGGCAGCTCCTCAGGACGCTGCGCCAACAGCGTTATAGCCTGGTGCTAAACCTTGCCGACCAGTGGCGTAGCGCTATTGTTTCCCGTTTTACCGGTGCGCCTGTCCGCATAGGCTTTGACTTCAACAAGCGCCGTGGCTGGTTCTGGCAACAGTGCCATACGCAGCTCGCGCCGGTTACTGGCCATCAACACATGCACACCGTTGAGCAAAATCTGTCAATTCTTGCTCCGCTACCTATCCCCACGGTTTCCGAAGTTACGATGAGCTATCGGCCCGATGACTGGCTGGCCGTGCAGAACAAGCTCAAAGAAAAAAACGTTGATGGAGCGTTTATCGTCGTTCAGCCAACATCCCGCTGGTTCTTTAAGTGTTGGGATGATGCAAAAATGGCGCAGACGATTACCGCGCTCCAGCAGGATGGGCACACCATCGTGCTGACCTCCGGCCCGGATAAAAATGAAAAGGCGATGATTGAAAGCATCCGTGCGCTTTGCCCGGCCGAACGGGTTTATTCCCTGGCCGGTGAATTAAGCCTGCGTCAGCTAGCCGCGCTTATCGACCATGCCCGTCTGTTTATCGGCGTTGACTCCGTTCCCATGCATATGGCCGCCGCCCTGCAAACGCCCTGCATCGCGCTGTTTGGCCCATCCAAACTCACGTTCTGGAGCCCGTGGCAGGTGAAAGGCGAGGTTATCTGGGCGGGCGACTACGGCCCGCTGCCGGATCCCGATAAAATTGATACAAAAACCAGCGAACGCTATCTGGATGCTATTCCTTCCGATGTCGTAATTGCTGCCGCAAGGAAACTGCTGTGATGAAACGCTGCCGTCTGGCTATCGTGCGCCAAAAATATCGCCCCGATGGAGGCGCAGAACGCTTTGTTTCCCGCGCCCTTGAGGCCTTAAGCGCACATGACCTGGAGCTGAACGTCATCACGCGGCAGTGGCAGGGCGAACGCCAGGAAAACTGGCATATTCATATCTGCAACCCGATGAAGTGGGGGCGGATTAGCCGCGAGAAAGGTTTTGCCGATGCCGCACGCGCGCTGTGGCAGCGTGAGAATTTCGATCTTGTACAAAGCCATGAACGTATAGCCGGCTGCGATATCTATCGCGCTGGCGATGGCGTGCACCGCCGCTGGCTGCTACAGCGCGCTCGTATCCTGCCAGCCTGGCGGCAAAAGCTGCTGCTTCGCGATCGCTATCATCGCTACGTCATGCAGGCCGAGCGGGCGATGTATCAGGCGCCGGAGCTGAAAGCCGTGATCTGCAATGCAGAAATGGTAAAACGCGAAATCATCGAAGATTTTGCTATACCTGCTAATAAGATACATGTCATCTATAATGCTATTGATTCCTCCCGCTTCGTTCCGGCCACGCCGGAGCAGAGGGCAAAATGGCGGCATGAAATCAATATTCCACCGCAGGCGGTAGCACTGGTATACGTGGGGTCCGGTTTTGAGCGCAAGGGTCTTGCCAGCGCAATCCGGGCTATCGCCAGTACCGATCGCTACCTGATAGTGGTAGGACAAGATAAAGCAGAAAAGCAGTACCGGGCGCTGGCACAAACTCTGGGGTGTCAGGATCGGGTGATTTTCATGGGAGTGCAGAAAAATACGCTGCCCTTCTATCAGGCTGCTGACGCATTATTGCTGCCAACGCTCTACGATCCCTTCCCGAACGTGATCCTGGAAGCGATGGCATGTGGTTTACCGGTTATCACCACGCCCACCTGCGGCGGGGCAGAATTTATCACGACCGAACAAAATGGATACGTTTGCGATGCACTTAACATTCATGAGCTGACGGCTGCTGTAATGGCCATTCCCGCCCGCCATCTGGACGAGGTCATGGGGATACATGCACGTGAACGAGTCAGGGATGCGACGCCGGAAAAACTTTCACAGCAACTTATTTCGCTGTATCAAAACATACTGGATTAGACGATGCGCATCCTAATGATTATTGATGGCTTACCCGGCGGCGGCGCTGAAAAAACCGTGCTTACCCTTTCAAAGGGGCTGGTCGGTATGGGCCATCAGGTCTCGGTTTTCTCGCTGCGCCGCGTCTGCGATTATGAAATCCCGGACGGCGTCGACTATCAAATCATTCTGGATACCTGCAAAAAACCGTGGCGCAAGCTCACGGAGCTCTCACGCCGCGCGGCACTTCTGGATGAAGCCGTTGAAAAAGCGCAAAGAAGTGGGCAATTCGACCTCATTTTCTCTCATTTGCATAAAACAGACCGCATCGTCGCCCATACCAAAACGATTCCACGTGACAGGCTGTGGTACTGCGTACACGGCATGTTCTCCTTCTCTTACCTGCTGCATCGACACGGTTTCTCACGCTGGATAAAACGTAAAAAAATCAAAAGCGTTTATGAGAACAGTAACGTTGTTGCCGTATCGAAGGCGGTGCTGAAAGATATCACCCAGCGCTTTGATATTACGCTTGCGAGAAGCACGGTCATTCATAATCCGTTCGATATCGACGGCATCCACCAGCGCGCCAAAGAGCCGTGCGAAATGGCGGGCCAGGACTATCTCATCCATGTCGGGCGTTTCCATGAGCACAAACGCCACGACCGGCTAATCAAAGCCTACGCGCTAAGCGGCATCGAAGCGCCGCTGGTGCTGATGGGAAACGGCAGCGCTGAACGAATCGAACAGCTAAGAACCATGGCTACCGCGGCGGGCGTGGCGGATCGCGTGTTTATCAAACCTTTCGCAGCCAATCCTTACCCATGGATAGCCAATGCCCGCATGCTGCTTTTAAGCTCCGACTGTGAAGGCTTTGGCAACGTGCTTGTCGAAGCCCTCATCTGCCAGACGCCAGCAGTCAGCACACACTGCCCGGGCGGCCCGGAAGAGATCCTGACCGGGCCGCTGGCTCGCGGCCTCTCCGGCATGAGTGACCAACAGTTGGCGAATACCATGCTCGACATCTACCACAACCCGCCGGCTATTGATGCCAACACCATTGAGTCCTATAGCATCGGTGCTATTTGCCAGCAGTATTTGTCCCTGGCAACAGAAAAAAGATAACGTTATTTTCAGGTAACTTATGTCCCAGAACCAGGCTCCATTACTTAGCGTCGTCGTCGCGGTATACAACGGCGAACTTTTCCTGGCGAAGTTTTTCGCCTGTCTCGAAGCGCAGGCCATCGAAGAGATGGAAGTCATTATGGTGAACGATGGTTCAACCGATGGCTCAATGGCGATTATCAACGCCTGGCGCGAAAAATTTCCTGGCATGGTGGTGATTGAGCAAGACAACCAGGGCGTTTCCATCGCGCGCAATACCGGTCTTGCCGTAGCGACCGGACAATATCTTTCCTTCCCTGATATCGACGACGACTTCAAGCCCGGCATGTACCGCCGCCTGCTCGATATGGCGCTGGCGGGCAATCTGGACGTTGTGACCTGCAATGGCAACTATGTCTACGAAAATAACAGAAAGCCTTCGCGCCCTATTTTTCCGGAAGACAAACTCCAATCAACGGGCGTCATCAGCGGCCCGGCCTGGCTGAAAAAAGCACTGGATTCGCGTAAGTTCCTGCACGTGACCTGGCTGAATCTCTATCGCCATGATTTTATCCGCGAACACGGGTTTATCTTCGAGCCCGGCTTACGCCATCAGGACATCCCCTGGACCACGGAAGTGTTGCTTGCCGCAGAACGCGTTCAGTACACCAGCGAAAGGTTCTACGACTACTATATTCACTCGGCGTCGGTCTCCCATATGCCTGACACCGACGACACGCTGATCCGCTCGGCGCGCCACTACATTAAAATTCTGGAAATGCTCGAAGCCATCAACCTGCGCTATCCGGAAAAGGTCAAAAACATCCCGGCATGTAACTGGCAGATTGCAAAAGAAGGGCTTGGCATCCTGCATACTTTCAATAACATGAAAGATCCGCAGAAGAAGAAAATGATAATCCAGGAATTTTTCGACCGTGGTATCTGGCGCCTAATCTGGAAAAACGCGCGCGGGTTCCGCCTGCGCTGGCGCTTAGGCCGCCGCTACCTGAAACTGAAAAAGGCAACTCGCGTCCCGGGGTAATAATATGATTGCGAGCGGCGTTGGGCTGCTCGCACTGCTTTTGATTCGCTCTCCCGTTGCCAGAACAATCGGTAAAGCCGTCGAATATCACCAAAACAATAGCTTTACGCCCTGCGAATGCTTAGAATTTGCCCGCCGATAATGAAAATACGGAAAATTCGCTTGGAATCGTTGTATACCGCCCTGCTCTACCTCATTCAGCCCTTTGTGTGGCTGCGACTTCTGCTCCGTAGCCGCAAAGCTCCTGCGTATCGTAAACGCTGGGCCGAACGCTATGGCTTTTGTCGAGGGAAAGTAGCGCCGGACGGTATCATGCTGCATTCCGTTTCCGTCGGCGAAACGCTTGCCGCGATCCCGCTGGTACGGGCGCTGCGCCATCGCTACCCAACGATACCTATCACCGTCACTACCATGACGCCGACAGGCTCCGAACGCGTACAGTCAGCCTTCGGTAAAAACGTCCATCACGTTTATCTCCCTTACGATCTGCCGTGCGCCATGAACCGTTTTCTGGATACCGTGCGCCCGAAGCTGGTGATCGTGATGGAAACCGAGCTGTGGCCGAACATGATCACCGCGCTGCATAACCGCAAAATCCCGCTGGTCATCGCCAATGCGCGTTTGTCAGAACGCTCCGCTAAAGGTTACAAAAAGCTCGGTAATTTCACGCGCCGCCTGATGAGCAAAATCACGCTCATCGCCGCACAAAATGAAGAGGATGCGGGTCGCTTCCTTGAGCTGGGCCTTAAACGCTCCCAGCTTACGGTGACCGGCAGCCTGAAGTTTGATATTTCCGTCACGCCGGAGCTTGCCGCCCGCGCCATTACCCTGCGCCGCCAGTGGGCTCCGCGCCGTAAGGTGTGGATTGCCACCAGCACCCACGACGGCGAAGAAAGCATTATTCTCGACGCACACCGCCAGCTGCTGGCGAAATTCCCGGACCTCCTGCTGATTTTGGTGCCGCGCCACCCTGAACGCTTCAAAGATGCAAAAGATCTGGTGCAAAAAGCGGGTTTCAGCTTCACCCTGCGCAGCAGCGGCGAAATTCCCTCGGGCAGCACGCAGGTTGTGATTGGCGATTCAATGGGCGAGCTGATGCTGCTGTACGGTATTGCCGACCTCGCCTTTGTCGGCGGCAGCCTGGTTGAACGCGGCGGCCATAACCCGCTGGAGCCAGCCGCGCACGCCATTCCGGTGCTGATGGGCCCGCACATCTTTAACTTCAAAGACATCTGCGCGAAGCTGCTGGAAGCCGACGGCATGATCACCGTCACCGACGCGCAGTCGCTGGTGAAAGAAATTTCCACGCTTATCACCGACGAAGACTATCGCCTTTACTACGGCCGCCACGCTGTCGAAGTACTGCACCAGAATCAGGGTGCCCTGCAACGCCTGTTACAGCTGCTGCAACCCTATCTGCCACAGCGGAGTCACTAATGCCCAACCGTCTGTCAGTGGTGATGATCGCCAAAAACGCCGCGGATATTCTGCCGGACTGTCTGGCATCGGTCGCCTGGGCAGATGAGGTGGTGCTGCTGGATTCCGGGAGCACCGATGCCACCGTGGATATCGCTCGCGCCGCCGGCGTAAAAGTCTTTAGCGATGAAAACTGGCAGGGGTTTGGGATTCAGCGCCAGCGCGCTCAATCCTACGCAAGCGGCGACTACGTTTTGATGATCGATACCGATGAGCGCGTCACGCCAGAACTCGCCGCCGCCATTCAGACTACGTTGCAAAATCCCCAGCCCGAAGCCGTCTACAGCATCGCCAGGCGCAATTTATTTTTAGGGCGCTTTATGCGTCACAGCGGCTGGTACCCGGATCGGGTCACCCGCCTCTACCCGCGCGATCGTTACCGCTATAACGACAATCAGGTTCACGAATCGCTGGATGCGCCCGGTATAAAAGCTATTACTCTAAAAGGCGACCTGCTGCACCTGACCTGCCGTGACTTCGCAAGCTTCCAGCGTAAGCAGATGAATTACGCCACCGCATGGGCGCACGAGCGCCATCAGCGCGGTAAAAAAGTCTCGCTCACGGGAATTTTCAGCCACACTTTGGGGGCCTTCTGCAAAACGCTGCTGCTTCGCGCAGGTTTTCTGGACGGAAAGCAAGGCTTCCTGCTGGCGGTCGTCAACGCGCAGTACACCTTTAATAAGTACACCGAACTCTGGGCCTTAAACCACGGCTATACGGAAAAAGAGCAGCTATGAGCACCCGAGCGATTTACCCTGGTACTTTTGATCCCATCACCAACGGGCATCTGGATATCGTGACTCGCGGAGCCATGATGTTTGACTCTATTATCCTCGCCATCGCCAACAGCCCGCACAAAAAAACCATGTTTTCGCTGGACGAACGCGTAGCGCTGGCTAAACAGGTGACGTCACATCTGCCGAACGTTGAGGTGGTAGGCTTTAGCGATCTGATGGCTAACTTCGCCAAAGCGCAGCAGGCCAACGTGCTGGTGCGCGGCTTGCGTACCGCAGCAGATTTCGAATATGAGATGCAGCTCGCCCATATGAACCGTCATTTAATGCCGGAACTGGAAAGCGTGTTTCTGATGCCGTCGAAGGAGTGGTCTTTTGTCTCTTCTTCGCTGGTGAAGGAAGTGGCGCGCCACCATGGCGATGTCGCGCATTTTCTGCCTGAGCCGGTTTGCCAGGCTTTACTGGAAAAACTGAAGTAGCTAGTGCTGGCAGTTGCGGCAGTAGAACGTGCTGCGCTGCGCGTGCTTGCTGGCGATAATAGGCGTGCCGCAAACCCTGCACGGCTCCCCTTCCCGTCCGTAAACCTGAAGCTCCTGGGCAAAATAGCCCGGCTTGCCGTCGGACTGTAAAAAGTCTTTTAGCGTCGTACCACCCTGCTCAATGGATCGAATCAGTACCGCCTTGATCACTTTCACCAGCAGCTCGCATTCGGTTTTAGATAACGACTGCGCGGCGCGATCGGGATGGATCCCAGCAGCAAACAGCGATTCGCTGGCGTAAATATTACCGACGCCCACCACCAGCTTGTTATCCATTAGCCAAGGCTTGATGGCGATTTTTTTCTTCGCCGATTTTTCGCGCAGATATTCCGCGTTGAACTCGTCATGCAGCGGTTCCGGACCAAGGTGTGCCAGCACGTTGCTGCCTTCCAGCTCCTTAACCCACAGCCAGGCACCAAAGCGACGCGGGTCGGTATAGCGCAGCACTTTGCCGTTGCTCATCACCAGGTCGACGTGGTCATGCTTTTGCGCGGGCAGCTCTTCGGTAAGAATGCGCAGGCTGCCGGACATGCCAAGGTGGATAATTATCCAACCGTCGGGAAGCTCAAGCAGGAGATATTTTGCCCGGCGCTGGACGCTTAACACCGGTTTATCGCTTAGAGCATGAATCTCGTCAGAAACGGGCCAGCGCAGGCGGCTATTGCGCACGATGGCGTGCAGAATGGTTTCGCCCACCAGGTGCGGTTCAATGCCGCGGCGGCTGGTTTCAACTTCAGGTAACTCTGGCATTTCTCCTCCGGGCTATGGCTTAAAACAAAAAAACCCCGCCGGAGCGAGGTTTTTCATCAAAGTCACTAAAATTATTTAATTTTAGCTTCTTTGTACAGTACGTGTTGACGGACAACTGGATCGAACTTTTTCAGTTCCAGTTTTTCCGGCTTAGTACGTTTGTTCTTCGTGGTGGTATAGAAGTGACCAGTACCAGCAGAAGAAACCAGCTTGATCTTCTCGCGAACACCTTTAGCCATGACTTAGTTCCTCTTAGTACTTCTCGCCACGGGTACGAAGATCGGCCAGAACCGTTTCGATACCCTTCTTATCAATTACACGCATACCTTTAGCAGATACACGCAGTGTGACAAAACGCTTCTCGCTCTCAACCCAGAAACGGTGAGAGTGCAGGTTCGGCAGGAAACGGCGTTTGGTCGCGTTCATTGCGTGGGAACGGTTATTACCGGTCACCGGACGCTTGCCAGTAACTTGGCAGACTCGGGACATGTCTATTCTCCAAAAATCAAATTAGCTCGAGCTTCGTATAGGGTTATGGCGCCTCGTCAGGCTGCAAGCCTGGTCCCTGGCGGTTCAATGTGAACCACAGTGCCAGGCGCATAATGCCAAACCCGAGATTCTCAAAGGTGGCGTAGTATACGCTGCCTGACGCATGTGCTCAAGTCCCGAACAGACAAAGATCCCCAAGGATCGCGCAAATCGGCTTAAATCCACCCACGTTCAGCAAAAGAAACGTACTCTCCGCGACCGATAACCAGATGGTCAAGCACGCGAATTTCCATAAAAAGGCAGGCTTTCACGATACGTTCGGTAATGGCACGGTCAGCTTTGCTCGGTTCGGCCCTACCCGACGGGTGATTATGCGCAAGAATGACCGCCGCTGCATTAGATTTCATTGCTTCGCGGACAATTTCTCTTGGATGCACCTCAACATGGCTTAGCGTTCCAGAAAACATCGGGGTGTGTTTAATAATACGGTGCTGGTTATCAAGAAAAAGTACCATAAAGATCTCGCGCTGTTCCGTCGTCAGTTGGCTTTGCACAAATTCGCGCACCGCATCCGGGCTTTTGAAGGTAAGCTCCTCCACACCGCGCGATGAATAATAACGTCTTGCCAGTTCGGCAATCGCATTCAGCTGAGTGTATTTAGCCTTGCCAATCCCCTTAATATCCTCGAACTGCGAATAATCCGCTGAAAGAAGTCTGCTCAGCGAGCCAAAACGCTCAAGCAAAGCGTTCGCCAGGGCCAACACATTCATATCCCGCAATCCCGTACGCAGGAAAAGCGCCAGTAATTCAACATCGGTCAGTGAACCCACACCAAAACTTAACAGCTTCTCACGCGGCAATTCGGTCTTGTCCCACTCTTTAACACTGTCCATTGCGCCTCCCAATCCCTTTGAGCGGCCATTGTGCCCAGCTAAAAGGCCGCTTGCGATCTCGAGATTTCCAGCATGCGGGATGTCTCGCAAACTGCAAAAAGTCGTGGCCAAAGGAGTGTGATAAAATAGCCTCACGATTAAGACTTCCAGTGGGAAAAATCATGATGGGGCTTTCCGGCAAAAAAATTGTTCTGTGCGTTAGCGGCGGCATTGCGGCCTATAAAACGCCTGAACTGGTGCGTCGTCTGCGCGATCGCGGGGCGGATGTACGTGTGGCAATGACCGAGGCGGCTAAAGCCTTCATAACGCCATTGAGCCTGCAGGCCGTATCTGGTTACCCGGTGTCAGACAGTCTGCTTGACCCCGCAGCGGAAGCGGCAATGGGCCATATCGAACTGGGGAAATGGGCAGATTTAGTGATTCTTGCCCCCGCCACCGCCGATCTCATTGCCCGTGTAGCGGCAGGAATGGCGAACGACTTGGTCAGCACGATTTTTCTTGCCACTCCCGCGCCGGTTGCGGTCGTTCCCGCCATGAACCAACAGATGTATCGCGCAGCGGCAACCCAACACAATCTCGAAGTATTGTCTTCCCGTGGCCTCATGCTGTGGGGACCGGACAGCGGCAGCCAGGCATGTGGCGACGTGGGGCCGGGGCGCATGCTCGACCCGCTGGAAATAGTTGAACTGGCGGTGGGCCATTTTAGCGTCGTCAAAGATCTGCAACATCTCAACGTCATGATTACCGCCGGACCGACGCGGGAACGTCTTGACCCGGTGCGCTATATCACCAATGACAGCTCCGGGAAAATGGGCTACGCCATCGCTGCGGCTGCGGCTGCGCGCGGTGCAAATGTTACGCTGGTTTCCGGGCCGGTTTCACTTGCGACGCCTGCTGGAGTAAAACGGATTGACGTTAACTCAGCGCTGGAAATGGAAGCTGCCGTACAGCAAAACGTGCCGGGTCAGCATATTTTTATCGGTTGTGCCGCAGTAGCCGACTATCGCGCAGCAATCGTCGCCGACGAGAAAATCAAAAAGCAAGGCGATGAAATTACGCTAAAAATGGTCAAAAACCCGGACATCGTGGCGGGCGTTGCCGCACTTTCGGTCAATCGGCCTTACGTTGTTGGGTTTGCCGCCGAAACAACTAATGTGGAAGAATACGCCCGGCAAAAGCGCATCCGAAAAAATCTCGACCTGATTTGTGCCAACGACGTTTCACAATCGGGTCAGGGCTTTAATAGCGACAGCAACGCGTTACACCTTTTCTGGCAGGAAGGAGAGAAAGTCTTACCGCACGAGCGTAAGTCACTCCTTGGCCATCTTTTAATGGACGAGATTGTTACCCGTTATGATGAAAAAAATCGACGTTAAGATTCTGGACCCTCGCGTGGGTCAGCAGTTCCCACTGCCGACTTATGCCACTTCCGGCTCAGCCGGTCTTGACCTGCGTGCGTGTCTGGACAACGCCATTGAGCTGGCCCCAGGCCAGACTACGCTAGTACCAACCGGGCTTGCGATTCATATCGGCGATCCTTCCCTTGCTGCGGTCATCCTGCCTCGCTCTGGCCTGGGGCACAAACATGGCGTCGTGCTGGGTAACCTGGTGGGGCTTATCGACTCCGATTATCAGGGGCAGCTAATGGTTTCTGTGTGGAACCGCGGGCAAGATAGCTTCACCATCGAACCGGGTGAACGTATCGCGCAGATGGTCTTTGTGCCGGTTGTACAAGCCGAATTCAACCTGGTCGAAGATTTTGATACCAGCGACCGCGGCGAAGGCGGCTTTGGCCATTCTGGCCGCCAGTAGTAAGCTCGTTTTTTAACGTAACCACACGCGTTCATAACGCTAAAACAGACCGCAAGCGACATGCTTGCGGGCGTCGTGTGGCTGCTTGCCTGACAGGTGCTTTATTTCAGGGGTATTTTAGAACATGGCAGAAAAACAGACTGCGAAAAGGAATCGTCGCGAGGAAATACTTCAATCTCTGGCCCAGATGCTTGAATCCAGCGACGGCAGCCAACGCATCACCACCGCTAAACTTGCGGCCACGGTGGGCGTTTCTGAAGCGGCACTGTATCGTCATTTTCCCAGCAAAACGAAAATGTTCGACAGCCTCATTGAGTTTATTGAAGACAGCCTGATCACCCGCATCAACCTCATCCTGAAGGATGAAAAAGATACGCTGGCTCGTCTGCGCCTGATTGTGCTGCTGGTGCTGGGTTTTGGTGAAAAGAACCCAGGTCTTACCCGCATACTAACGGGCCACGCGCTGATGTTCGAACAGGACCGTCTGCAAGGCCGCATCAACCAGCTGTTTGAACGTATTGAAGTGCAGCTGCGACAGGTGATGCGTGAGAAAAAAATGCGCGAAGGGGAAGGCTACAGCACCGACGAAGCCCTGCTTGCAAGCCAGCTTTTGGCCTTCTGCGAGGGGATGCTTTCTCGCTTTGTACGCAGTGAATTCCGCTATCTGCCAACGGATGATTTTGATACCCGCTGGCCGCTAGTCGCAGCACAGCTTCGCTGAATGCAAAAGGGCCTGATAAGGCCCTTTTTGTTATACGCCGTACTGAGCGCGATATTCCTGCACCGCTGCCAGATGAACGGCCATCTCAGGCTGTTCCTCCAGATACTCAATCAGATCTTTCAACGTGATGATAGAAATCACCTGGCACTGATAGTCCCGCTCAACTTCCTGAATGGCGGAAATTTCGCCGCGCCCGCGCTCCTGGCGGTCGAGGGAAATCAGCACGCCAGCAAGCGTTGCTTCGTTTGCTGCGATGATCTCCATCGACTCACGAATCGCAGTGCCTGCTGTAATAACGTCGTCCACCAGCATAACGCGGCCCTGCAGCGCGCTGCCTACCAGATTACCGCCTTCGCCGTGGTCCTTGGCTTCTTTGCGGTTAAAGCAATAAGGCACGTCGCGCTCATGATGTTCCGCCAGCGCAACCGCCGTGGTGGTCGCGATAGGAATGCCTTTGTAAGCAGGCCCAAACAGCAGGTCGAAATCAATACCTGAATCCATCAGGGCGGCGGCGTAAAAACGGCCCAGCAGTGCCAGATCGCGCCCGGTATTAAACAGCCCGGCATTGAAGAAATAGGGGCTTGTACGCCCGGATTTCAGCGTGAATTCGCCAAACTTCAGTACCTGCTTGTTAAGCGCAAATTCAATAAACTGGCGCTGATACGGTTTCATGGATTCGCTCCTTTGGGTTTTTATAGACGTAAAAAAGGCGACTCTTCAGTCGCCTTAAAAATCAATTTTCTAACGCCGCCTTCTGCGACGTGACGATCGATTCAATTCCCCCTCGCGCCAGCGCAAGTAGCGTCAGCAGCTCTTCATGGGAGAACGGCTCACCTTCGGCGGTGCCCTGAATCTCAATCATGCGGCCATCTTCCATCATCACCACGTTCATGTCGGTTTCAGCGGCGGAATCTTCAACGTATTCCAGATCGCAAACCGCTTCACCGCCAACGATGCCAACGGAAACGGCGGCAACCATCCCTTTCATCGGGTTGGTTTTAAGCTTGCCGATAGCCACGAGCTTGTTCAGCGCGTCTGCCAGCGCAACGCAGGCACCGGTGATGGAAGCGGTACGCGTGCCGCCATCGGCCTGCAGAACGTCGCAATCCAGCGTGATGGTATATTCGCCGAGGGTTTTCAAATCCACGGCAGCACGCAGAGAGCGTGCAATCAGACGTTGGATTTCCAGGGTACGGCCGCCCTGCTTGCCTTTCGCCGCTTCACGAGCGTTACGGCTGTGGGTCGAACGCGGCAGCATGCCGTATTCTGCGGTGATCCAGCCCTGGCCCTGGCCTTTCAGAAAACGCGGTACGCCTTCTTCAACGGTGGCGGTGCAGAGGACTTTGGTATCGCCAAACTCGACCAGCACGGAACCTTCAGCGTGTTTGGTGTAATTACGGGTCAGGGTAACTGGGCGCACTTGTTCGGCGCTACGACCTGATGGACGCATGGGCTTATCTCCGGCTAAAACGAATGTGGCGCGCATTATACGGACTTCACGAGCTTATTCCTATCCTGCCCGGCCAGGCATGGCTATAATCCCCCCATCATTTGCAGAATACGGTACCGATTTATGATCCGCAGCATGACCGCCTATGCCCGGCGTGAAGTTAAAGGCGAATGGGGCAGCGCCTCCTGGGAGTTACGTTCGGTAAACCAACGTTATCTCGAAACTTATATTCGCATGCCGGAACAGTTCCGTAGCCTCGAGCCCGTGGCGCGCGAACGCATCCGCACTCGCTTAACGCGCGGCAAAATCGAATGTAACCTGCGTTTCGAACCTGATGCACGCGCGCAAAGCTCCCTGATGCTTAACGAAAAGCTGGCGAAGCAGCTGGTTGAAGCCGCAAACTGGGTGAAAATGCAAAGCGACGAAGGCGAAATTAATCCGGTAGACATTTTACGCTGGCCGGGCGTGATGTCCGCTCAGGAGCAGGATCTGGATGCCATCGCCGCTGAAATTCTCGCCGCGCTGGACGGCGCGCTGGACGACTTCATCGTTGCCCGTGAGACCGAAGGCCAGGCGCTGAAAGCGATGATCGAGCAGCGTCTCGAAGGCGTGAACGCTGAAGTCGTTAAGGTGCGCGCGCAGATGCCTGAAGTGGTCAAATGGCAGCGTGAGCGCCTGGTCAGTAAGCTTGAAGAAGCGCAGGTTCAGCTAGAGAACACGCGTCTCGAACAGGAGCTGGTGCTGATGGTTCAGCGCATCGATGTTGCCGAAGAGCTGGATCGCCTGGAAGCGCACGTCAAAGAGACCTACAACATCCTGAAGAAAAAAGAGGCCGTCGGCCGTCGCCTCGACTTCATGATGCAGGAGTTCAACCGCGAGTCGAATACCCTGGCATCTAAGTCTATTAATTCCGATGTTACCAATTCGGCCATTGAGCTGAAGGTGCTAATCGAGCAAATGCGCGAGCAAATCCAGAACATCGAATAATCTCCGCTTAGCTGATTATGGCCCGCTGTTTGCGGGCTTTTTAATGCTCAAATTCAGCTGTAGCCGATAAGCTGTTCCGCCGTAACCATCCCCATTTTCTCAAGCTGGATCGCCTACCGCGCGCTCTGAACGCCCCAATTCACCGCGAAGTGTTTCTATGGCGATGCCCGCACCGTACCCTTTTGCCTGACCTGGCATAATCATTGCGGTATTTATCGTTATGACTTCTTTCTAACTCGATAGTTAAACTTATCCTTATAAAACATAAAACTTTATAAAATCGCCTTAAAATAAGGAGAAAATCCAGTAAATTCATTATCAAAACTAATCCAAAACACTTCAACTTAGAAAATCTCAATGGTGGCCCAGCGCACGAAACGTTACCCTCTTCGCGTTCTTACAGGGGGTGTTCATGCTGCTACATATTCTCTATCTCATCGGTATAACCGCCGAGGCAATGACCGGCGCGCTGGCTGCCGGACGCCGCCGCATGGATACCTTTGGCGTTATTATCATCGCAACAGCTACCGCTCTTGGCGGAGGATCGGTGCGTGACATTCTGCTTGGACATTATCCGCTGGGTTGGGTAAAGCATCCTGAATACGTGGTGATTGTTGCCATAGCCGCCGTGCTCACAACTATCATGGCTCCGGTGATGCCTCATCTTCGCCGCCTGTTCCTTGTTTTGGACGCCCTTGGCCTGGTGGTGTTTTCCATCATCGGCGCACAAATTGCCCTGGATATGGGTGAAGGCCCAATTATCGCCATTATTGCCGCCGTGGTGACCGGCGTGTTCGGCGGCGTGCTGCGTGACATGTTCTGCAAGCGCATTCCGCTGGTATTCCAGAAAGAACTGTATGCCGGCATTTCGTTCGCCTCTGCCGTCCTTTACATCGTGCTGCAACACTATGTATCGAGCCACGATGTCGTCGTCATCGCCACGCTGATTTTCGGTTTCACCACGCGTTTACTGGCACTGCGCCTGCGGCTTGGCTTACCGGTCTTTCACTACAAGCACAGCGAACATTAATCGGCAAAGCCCTTTATTCCCTGCTGTGCCAGAAAAGCCGCCAGTTGGCCTATCTGCGGATAATTAACAAACTCCACCAGCTTCTTTGCCCGGACGGCCCCCACGCCGGGCAGCTCCTGCCAACCAAGTTCATTGCGTTCGACTAGCTGACGCCAGTGGGTATCGGCAAGTAAGTTCATCGCAGGTCTCGGCAACGGGAGGCCAAAGGCTATCAGCCAGCGACGAAAGGGCATCTGGCGAGCTAAAGAGAACTGATGCCAGATTTGCTCGGCTTTGCTGGCGGAAAAGCCGTCTGGCTGCTTTAAGGCTTCCTGGCTCAGCAACAGCCAGGAAAAGATATGTTCCAGGTGCGTGGACTGATTGAGTTTCTGCCACGTGCTCCTGCTGACGCCTTTGATGTCTAACACCGCGGGCGTGCTTAGCCATGCAAGCTTTGCGTAGAACTGCTCGCGGCACTTTGCGGCGGCGTAAAGGCAGCTTAGAGGCGAGGCGCTTATCTGCGTCGGCGGCTGCGGTTTATCTCGCAGGCCGACGCGCCATACAACTTCATCGACTCGTGGAATGCCCTGACCTGCCAGACTCACCATAACCCGATCGCCGGGAGCAATATCAAGCTCCTGCCAGCGTTTTACCGAACCGATATTGACCCGCTTAACCTGCTTATCGTCGAGCTGCATAGGCTCCAAATCCAGCACCACGGCAACCTTGCCGGTGCGCCCAATATTAAAGCGAATACCTTTTACGTCCGTAAACCGTTGCGCAGGAGGGTATTTCCAGGCAGCAAGCCAGTTTGCCTGCCCCGGCTGCCAAAACTTCCCGGCAGGCTCATGGCCCTGGCGGATAACGATACCGTCCGTCACAAACGGCAAAGGCGAGGTAAACCATTCGTTGCGCAGAGAAGAGATCTCGCTTAGCGACTCGACAGGCTTTGACCATGCTTTGGCGAACGGCAACCCGGCCTGAGCGAGAACGTCTAACTTTTGCCTGAGATCTGCCGGGCCGTCAGGCCAGGCCCAAATGAAGAGGCCAAGGCTGTTCAGCGATTCGGAGCTTGCCTGCCGCATCATGAAACCCGCGACTTTGCTGCGGGCGTTAATGCCGCCCATGGTTTTCTGTATATGCTGCTGGCGCTTCAGGAATAGCTCCCCCTGCAATATGCTCTCTCCAGGCAGGCCGGAAAGCTTTTTGGGTATCGCATCAATCATGGCGGCTTTTGCCGTCCAGTCCTCGCCTTTTTGCCCGTCGCCGCGACTGAGAAGCTTTACAAGCTTGCCGTGCCGGTACACCAGCGTGACGGCAACCCCATCTACCTTAGGCTGTACCCATAAATCAGATTTGCCTTCAATCCAATGGGACACCGCCACGCTATCCGCAAGTTTTTTGACACCGGTATGCGCAACGGGATGATAAGTCTTACCCTGCGTTGAAAGAGTGGGCTGCAACGACGGGGCTGATGGGTGAAAACAGCGCTGCCATTCGTTTAACCGCGCACGAAGATTGTCGTAAACCGCATCGCTGGTTTGGCTTTGTCCCTCACGATAGTAGGCATCGTCCCACCGATTAAGCTGGCTTTTCAACTTATCCATCTCCTGTTCTGCCTGTAACGGCGACCAGACGGGGCAGGAGGCCGAGGCGGCTCCAGCCAGAATGTTCAATAACAAAATCAGCTTTATTAACCTGCTCATAGCTACCTCCCTGTCAGACTGAAAAGAGGTATATCGCGACAACGCGACCGCTGCGATAACGGATTAAAATCCCTGCGAGACATTTCCAGAGAAATTGGAGTTGTTGCAGAAACCGTTCGGATAAGTTGGAAAGCGCTACGCAAAACCAGAGAAAAGCGTGATGGCGGTATGACAAATTCACCGTGCCGTCTTGCCGCCGTGTATAATAGGCCGGTAGATGCTCTTCTTTTATCCTTACCGAATAAGTTAGAACTCATGGCTCAAGGCACGCTTTATATTGTTTCCGCCCCAAGTGGCGCGGGGAAATCCAGCCTCATTCAGGCTTTGTTAAAAACACAACCGCTGTATGACACGCAGGTTTCCGTGTCTCATACCACTCGCGGCGTACGCCCTGGTGAAAACCATGGCGAGCACTATTTCTTCGTCAGCAAAGACGAGTTTAAGCAGATGATTGCTGAAGACGCCTTCCTCGAGCACGCGGAAGTCTTTGGCAATTACTACGGCACCTCGCGTCATGCCATTGAGCAGGTTCTGGCAACCGGTGTAGACGTCTTTCTGGACATCGACTGGCAGGGCGCACAGCAAATTCGTAATAAAATGCCGCATGCGCGCAGCATCTTTATTTTACCGCCGTCAAAAGATGAATTAGACCGTCGCCTGCGTGGCCGCGGGCAGGACAGCGAAGAAGTTATCGCGAAGCGTATGGAGCAGGCTGTTGCAGAAATGAGTCATTACGCCGAATATGATTATCTTATCGTCAACGATGACTTCGACACCGCGCTGTCAGATTTAAAGATTATTATTCGTGCCGAGCGTCTGCGAATGGGTCGCCAAAAAGCGCGACATGACGCTTTAATCAGCAAACTATTGGCAGACTGAGCCCAGTTTCAGTATCATGCCCAGTCATTTCTTCATCTGTGGAGCTTTAAAATATGGCACGCGTAACCGTTCAGGACGCTGTAGAGAAAATTGGTAACCGTTTTGACCTGGTGCTGGTAGCCGCTCGTCGCGCTCGTCAGATGCAAACTGGTGGTAAAGATCCGCTGGTACCAGAAGAAAACGATAAAACGACCGTTATCGCACTGCGCGAAATCGAAGAAGGGTTGATCACCAACCAGATTCTCGATGTTCGTGATCGCCAGGAGCAGCAAGAGCAGGAAGCCGCAGAACTGCAGGCCGTTACCGCTATTGCTGAAGGTCGTCGTTAATTTAGCCTGCGGGTAGCCCTTGTATCTGTTTGAAAGCCTGAATCAGCTGATTCAACAATACTTGCCCGAGGAGCAGATTAAGCGCCTCCGGCAAGCATACCTTGTCGCACGTGATGCTCACGAGGGACAAGCACGTTCAAGCGGTGAACCCTACATCACCCATCCCGTAGCGGTTGCCTGCATTCTGGCCGAGATGAAACTCGACTATGAAACGCTGATGGCGGCGTTACTGCATGACGTGATCGAAGACACCCCTGCCACATACCAGGATATGGAACAGCTATTTGGCAAAAGCGTTGCCGAGCTGGTGGAGGGGGTTTCTAAGCTAGACAAACTGAAGTTCCGCGATAAGAAAGAGGCGCAGGCCGAAAACTTCCGCAAAATGATCATGGCGATGGTGCAGGATATCCGCGTCATTCTGATCAAACTTGCCGACCGTACGCACAACATGCGTACTCTCGGGTCGCTGCGTCCGGACAAACGTCGCCGTATCGCCCGCGAAACCCTCGAAATCTATAGTCCACTGGCTCACCGTCTGGGTATTCATCACCTGAAAACCGAGCTGGAAGAGTTGGGCTTTGAAGCGCTTTACCCGAACCGTTACCGCGTCATTAAAGAAGTGGTGAAAGCGGCACGTGGTAACCGCAAAGAGATGATTCAAAAAATCCTCTCTGAAATCGACGGGCGTTTGCAGGAAGCGGGCATCCCATGCCGCGTCAGCGGTCGCGAAAAACACCTTTACTCCATCTACTGCAAAATGACGCTCAAAGAGCAGCGTTTCCATTCGATCATGGACATCTACGCATTCCGCGTAATCGTGCATGACATGGATACCTGTTATCGCGTACTTGGGCAGATGCATAGCCTCTACAAGCCGCGTCCTGGGCGGGTTAAGGACTATATAGCCATTCCAAAGGCGAACGGATATCAGTCCCTGCACACCTCAATGATTGGCCCGCACGGCGTGCCCGTTGAAGTGCAAATCCGTACCGAAGATATGGACCAGATGGCCGAGATGGGGGTTGCCGCTCACTGGGCTTACAAAGAGCAGGGTGAGAGCAGCACCACCGCGCAAATCCGCGCCCAGCGCTGGATGCAAAGCCTGCTGGAACTGCAGCAGAGCGCGGGTAGCTCATTTGAATTCATCGAGAGCGTAAAATCCGATCTGTTCCCAGATGAGATTTACGTTTTCACCCCGGAAGGGCGCATTGTCGAGCTTCCGGCAGGTGCCACGCCGGTGGACTTCGCCTACGCGGTGCACACCGATATCGGCCACGCCTGCGTGGGTGCCCGCGTCGACAGGCAGCCCTATCCGCTGTCTCAGTCGCTTAGCAGCGGCCAGACCATTGAAATTATTACCGCACCGGGCGCTCGCCCGAACGCCGCGTGGCTGAACTTTGTCGTCAGCTCCAAAGCGCGCGCCAAAATTCGCCAGATGCTGAAGAACCTCAAACGAGATGACTCCGTAAGCCTGGGCCGTCGATTGCTGAACCATGCCTTAGGCGGCAGCCGCAAGTTGGCCGAAGTGCCTCCCGAAAATATTCAGCGTGAGCTTGAGCGCATGAAGCTCGCCTCGCTTGATGATTTACTGGCGGAAATCGGTTTGGGCAACGCGATGAGCGTCGTCGTGGCGAAGAACCTGCAGGGCGAATCCCAGGTCGCGCTTCAGGCAAACACATTGCCGCACAGCCACCTGCCTATCAAAGGCGCGGATGGCGTTCTGATTACCTTCGCGAAGTGCTGTCGTCCAATTCCCGGCGACCCGATCGTCGCCCATGTCAGCCCCGGTAAAGGGCTGGTTATCCACCACGAGTCATGTCGAAATATCCGCGGCTACCAGAAAGAGCCAGAGAAGTTCATGGCGGTGGAGTGGGACAAAGAGGCGGAACAAGAGTTCATCACCGAGATCAAGGTGGACATGTTCAACCACCAGGGAGCTCTGGCTAACCTCACGGCAGCGCTGAATAACGCGGGTTCGAACATTCAAAGTCTGAATACCGAAGAAAAAGATGGCCGTGTCTACAGTGCGTTCATTCGTCTGACCGCCCGCGACCGTATCCATCTGGCGAATATCATGCGTAAAATCCGCGTGATGCCGGACGTGATTAAAGTCACCCGCAACAGAAACTAGTGTTATGAATCCACAACGTTATGCGCGTATCTGCGAAATGCTCGCCAGGCGCCAGCCCGATCTGACCGTCTGCATGGAGCAGGTTCACAAGCCCCATAACGTCTCGGCGATTATTCGCACCGCAGACGCGGTGGGCGTGCATGAAGTCCACGCCGTGTGGCCGGGCAACCGCATGCGCACCATGGCCTCTTCTGCCGCGGGCAGCAATTCTTGGGTTGAAGTAAAAACCCACCGCTCGATTGGCGAAGCCGTATCGCAGCTAAAAAGCAGCGGCATGCAAATCCTTGCCACTCATCTATCTGATAAAGCCGTCGATTTTCGCGAAATTGATTACACGCGCCCGACCTGCATTCTGATGGGTCAGGAGAAAACCGGCATCACAGAAGAAGCGTTAGCGCTTGCGGACCAGGACATCATTATTCCGATGATCGGGATGGTGCAATCCCTCAACGTTTCGGTCGCCTCCGCGCTCATTTTGTATGAAGCCCAGCGCCAGCGGCAGAACGCGGGCATGTACCAGCGCGAAAACAGCACCCTGCCGGAATCGGAACAGCAGCGCCTGCTGTTTGAAGGCGGCTATCCGGTGCTGGCGAAGGTTTCCCGCCGTAAAGGCCTGCCCTACCCCCATGTGAATCAGCAAGGTGAGATCGAAGCTGACGCCGCATGGTGGGCCACCATGCAGTCTGCGGAGTAAGCCATGAAAGGCCGTTTGCTGGATGCCATACCGCTAAGCACGCTTGCCGGAGTTGGCGCCAGCCAGAGCGGCAAGCTGGCCAAAATCGGCCTGCACACCATTCAAGATTTGCTGCTGCACCTCCCGCTGCGCTATGAAGACCGCACCCAGCTCTACCCTATTAACGACCTGCTGCCGGGGATTTATGCCACGGTGGAAGGGGAAGTGCTGAACTGTAATATCAGCTTTGGCCGCCGCCGCATGATGACCTGCCAGATAACCGACGGCACCGGTATCCTGACGATGCGCTTTTTCAACTTCAACGCGGCGATGAAAAACAGCCTCGCAACGGGGAAGCGCGTGCTTGCTTACGGCGAAGCCAAACGCGGTACGCACGGCGCGGAGATGATTCACCCGGAATATCGCGTGCAGGGCGATCTCAGCACGCCGGAACTCCAGGAAACGCTGACCCCGGTCTACCCGACAACCGAAGGCATTCGCCAGGCCACGCTGCGCAAGCTAACCGATCAGGCGCTGGAGCTGCTCGATACCTGCGCGATTACCGAACTGCTGCCGCCTGAGTTAAGCCAGGGGATGATGAGCCTGCCGGAAGCGCTGCGTACCCTGCACCGCCCGCCGCCAAGCATGCAGCTGGCCGATCTCGAAACGGGTAAACATCCGGCGCAGCAGCGTTTAATCCTCGAAGAATTACTGGCGCATAACCTGAGCATGCTGGCGCTGCGCGCCGGTGCTCAACGCTATCACGCGCTGCCGCTGGTCAATCATGACGAGCTGAAAAATCGCCTGCTGGCCGCCCTGCCGTTTAAGCCAACCGGTGCGCAGGAGCGAGTCGTTGCAGAAATTGAACACGACATGGCGCTGGACGTGCCGATGATGCGCCTTGTGCAGGGCGACGTTGGCTCCGGTAAAACGCTGGTTGCCGCCCTTGCCGCGCTTCGTGCCATTGCGCATGGCAAGCAGGTTGGCCTGATGGCACCAACCGAACTGCTCGCCGAGCAGCACGCCAGCAACTTCCGCCAGTGGTTTGCGCCGCTGGGTATCGAAGTGGGCTGGCTCGCCGGAAAGCAAAAGGGCAAGGCGCGTATCGCGCAGCAGGATGCCATCGCCAGCGGCCAGGTGTCGATGGTGGTAGGTACGCACGCCATTTTCCAGGAACAGGTGCAGTTTGCCGGACTTGCGCTGGTGATCATCGATGAGCAGCACCGTTTTGGCGTGCATCAGCGGCTGGCGCTGTGGGAAAAGGGCCAGATTCAAGGCTTCCATCCCCACCAGCTCATTATGACGGCAACGCCGATCCCGCGTACCCTGGCGATGACCGCCTATGCCGATCTGGATACCTCGGTCATTGACGAACTGCCGCCGGGCAGAACGCCGGTGACAACCGTCGCCATTGCGGACACCCGCCGTAACGAGATTATCGAACGCGTGCGCAGCGCCTGCACCACGGAAAAACGCCAGGCCTACTGGGTTTGTACGCTGATTGAAGAATCCGAATTGCTGGAAGCACAGGCGGCGGAAGTGACATGGGAAGAGTTAAAGGCTGCCCTGCCAGACCTTAACGTTGGCCTGGTGCATGGGCGCATGAAGCCGCAGGAAAAACAGGCCGTGATGCAGGCGTTCAAAGAAGGCAATATTCATCTGCTGATCGCCACCACGGTTATTGAAGTGGGCGTGGACGTACCCAACGCCAGCCTGATGATTATCGAAAACCCCGAACGCCTCGGGCTTGCCCAGCTCCACCAGCTGCGCGGCCGCGTTGGCCGTGGTGCCGTGGCTTCCCACTGCGTGCTGCTCTATAAATCCCCGCTGTTCAAAACGGCTCAGCTAAGGCTGCAGGTGCTGCGGGACAGCAACGACGGCTTCGTCATCGCGCAAAAAGATTTGGAGATTCGCGGGCCGGGCGAGCTGCTCGGCACTCGCCAGACGGGGAGCGCCGAGTTCAAAGTGGCGGATTTACTGCGCGATCAGGCGATGATCCCAGAAGTTCAAAGGCTTGCCCGTCATATCCATGAACGCTACCCGGAACAGGCAACCGCGCTGATTGAGCGCTGGATGCCCGAAACGGAACGCTATTCGAACGCGTAATTTTTTTGGCGGACTCGGTGGATGGCGCTAAACGCTTATCCACCCTACAAACCGCACAATTTCGCATTTAGTAGGTCGGATAAGGCGCAAGCCGTCACCCTACAAACCGCACAACACCGCGTTCAGTAGGTCGGATAAGGCGCAAGCCGCCATCCTACAAACCGCACAACGCCGCATTCAGTAGGTCGGATAAGGCGCAAGCCGCCACCCGACAAACCGCACAATCCCGCATTTTAGTAGGTCGGATAAGGGCAAGCCGCCACCCGACAAACCGCTCAATCCCGCATTTTAGTAGGTCGGATAAGGCGCAAGCCGCCACCCGACAAACCGCACAATCCCGCATTTTAGTAGGTCGGATAAGGGCAAGCCGCCATCCTACAAACCGCACCACGCCGCATTCAGTAGGTCGGATAAGGCGCAAGCCGTCATCCGGCAAAAGCCTTACGCAAACAGCGGCAGCATCAGGTAAAGCTTAATCACAATCGCGTTCACGATATCGATAAAGAACGCGCCCACCATCGGCACCACCAGAAACGCCATGTGCGACGGGCCGAAACGTTCGGTAATCGCCTGCATGTTCGCAATAGCCGTCGGCGTTGCGCCAAGCCCGAAGCCACAGTGCCCGGCGGCCAGCACCGCTGCGTCGTAGTTTTTGCCCATCAGGCGGTAGGTCACGAAGATCGCATACAGTGCCATAAAGATGGTTTGCACGGTCAGAATCGCCAGCATCGGCAGCGCGAGCGACGCCAGCTCCCACAGCTTGAGGCTCATCAGCGCCATGGCGAGGAACAATGAAAGGCAGACGTTGCCCAGCACCGACACGGCACGCTCGAAAACGCGATAAAAGCCCAGCATAGCCATGGTGTTGCTGAGGATCACCCCGACAAACAGCACGCAGACAAAGGTCGGCAGCTCAAAGGCCGTCCCCTGGATCAGCTGCGCCATAAGCTTGCCGACGGTCAGGCAGATGGCAATCATGGCGATAGTTTCGATGAGCACCAAAGAGGTGATAACGCGCCCGACATCAGGCTTTTCGAAAGCGCTCGGAATTTCGCTATCGTCCGGCGTACCTTCCGGGTTGGAAGAGTGCTTAACCAGATAGCGTGCAACCGGGCCGCCGATCAGGCCGCCAAGCACCAGGCCGAAGGTTGCGCACGCCATCGCGACTTCCGTCGCGTTCTGGAAGCCATAGCGCTCGGTGAACAGCTTGCTCCAGGCCGCTCCCGTTCCGTGGCCGCCAGAAAGCGTGATCGATCCCGCCAGCAGGCCCATCAGCGGGTCCATGCCCAGCAAGGTCGCCATGCCAATACCGATGGCGTTCTGCATGATGAGCAGGCCCACCACTACAAACAGGAAAATACCCACGACTTTGCCGCCGTTACGCAGGCTGGCGATGTTGGCGTTGAGTCCGATGGTGGCGAAGAAGGCGAGCATCAGCGGGTCTTTGAGGCTCATATCAAAATCAATTTCCCAGCCCATGCTCTTTTTCAGAACCAACAGGGCGAGGGCGACTAATAATCCACCTGCTACCGGCTCGGGGATGGTGTATTTCTTAAGCAGCGGTACGGAGTGGACCATTTTCCTGCCCAGTAACAACACGAGGGTTGCTGCGACAAGGGTTGAAAGGGTGTCGAGATGAATCATAGAAGTGCTCCTTTTTGCGCATGAGTGGTGCCGGCGCTCTACATTCCTTCGCTGATATTTCTGGGGGTAGAAAAATCAGCAGTTGGATTTTAACCAAAAAACGGCCAATCGTTATATAAAAACGTCGTTATATGAGTTTTAAATATTAGGAATGCCCCCATGCAAACGTTTGCTTTTACCATGCAGTCCGTTAAAATCTCCGCTTTTCCACCACGGGAATTTATCTGATGTCCGTAAATGCCGTTGAGTCAGAAAAAGCGCAATCGATTGCCAAGACTCAAAATAGTGAACTGATCTACCGCCTCGAAGACAGACCTCCCCTCCCGCAAACGCTTTTCGCGGCCTGCCAGCACCTTCTGGCTATGTTTGTCGCGGTTATCACTCCGGCACTGCTGATTTGCCAGGCTTTGGGCCTACCGGCATCAGATACGCAGCACATTATCAGCATGTCGCTGTTCGCATCGGGCGTGGCCTCCATTATTCAAATTAAAGCCTGGGGCCCGGTTGGCTCGGGGCTGCTGTCGATTCAGGGAACCAGCTTTAACTTCGTTTCGCCGCTGATCATGGGCGGGATGGCGCTGAAAAACGGCGGCGCGGACGTGCCAACGATGATGGCCGCGCTCTTCGGTACGCTGATGCTGGCTAGCTGCACGGAAATGGCGCTTTCCCGCGTGCTGCACCTCGCGCGCCGCATTATTACCCCGCTGGTTTCCGGCGTGGTGGTGATGATTATCGGCCTGTCGCTGATTCAGGTTGGCCTGAACTCCATCGGTGGCGGCTATGCGGCGATGAACGATCACACCTTTGGCGCGCCGAAAAACCTGCTGCTGGCCGGTGCCGTGCTGCTGGTAATTATCCTGCTGAACCGCCAGCGCAACCCGTATCTGCGCGTCGCGTCGCTGGTTATCGCGATGGCCGTGGGTTACGCCCTCGCCTGGGCGATGGACATGCTGCCGCAGACCGTCGCGCCGACGAACACCGATTTGATTATGGTGCCGACGCCGCTCTATTACGGCCTGGGCATCGACTGGAATCTGCTGATCCCGCTGATGCTGGTGTTTATGGTGACGTCGTTGGAAACCATCGGCGATATTACCGCCACCTCTGACGTTTCAGAGCAGCCCGTGTCCGGCCCGCTGTATATGAAGCGCCTGAAGGGCGGCGTGCTGGCGAACGGCCTAAACTCCTGCGTTTCCGCCGTCTTCAACACCTTCCCGAACTCCTGCTTCGGCCAAAACAACGGCGTGATCCAGCTTACCGGCGTGGCCAGCCGCTACGTCGGTTTTGTGGTGGCGCTGATGCTGATCGTGCTGGGCCTGTTCCCGGCGGTAAGCGGCTTTGTGCAGCATATTCCTGAGCCGGTGCTCGGCGGCGCAACGATTGTGATGTTCGGGACTATCGCCGCCTCCGGCGTGCGCATCGTTTCACGCGAGCCGTTAAACCGCCGTGCGATTATGATTATCGCGCTGTCTCTGGCGGTGGGTATGGGCGTGTCGCAGCAGCCGCTGATTCTGCAGTTCGCGCCCGAGTGGCTGAAAACCCTGCTTTCCTCCGGCATTGCCGCCGGTGGCATTACCGCGATTGTGCTGAACCTGATTTTCCCGCCTGAGAAAGATTGATGTGCCTCACGCGCCGGCGATTTGTTGCCCCCGGCGCGTGAAACCCTCCCTGACAAACTCATCCTTGAGCTATAACGGTAAATGGGGCATAACTCCCTTACCGAAACTTCATGGGATGGAAGACAATGAAATTTCTAGGAAAGCTTATTGCGCTACTGGTGGCGATCGTTTTGGTCGTGCTGGTTGCCGCTTATTTCCTGCTTCAAACCCGCTGGGGGGCAGGCCAGCTCGGCAAATGGGTGAATGAGAACACCGACTACGCCTTTTCGTTTAACGAGATGGATCACCGCTGGGCTTCGCCCATGCACGTCACCTTCAATAACGTTACCTTTGGGCGCAAGGGACAGCCCGCGACCCTCGTTGCGCAAAGCGTGGATATCGGCCTTAGCTCGCGTCAGTTCTCGGAGCCGATGCACGCGGACACCATTTTGCTCAAAAGCGGCACGCTGAACCTTAGCCCGGACGCCGCTCCGCTCCCCTTCCAGGCCGATATGCTGCAGCTCAACGATATGGCGCTGAACAGCCCCAATACCGAATGGGATCTGCGCGCGCAGCGGGTAAGCGGTGGCGTAACGCCGTGGCAGCCGCAGCAGGGCAAAGTGCTGGGCAGCACGGCTGACATTCAGTTTAGCGCCGGGTCGATGACGTTAAACGGCGTTCCGGCAAGCAACGTGCTGCTGCAGGGCGCGATTCATGACAACCAGGTCACGCTGTCTACTATCGGCGCGGATATGGCGCGCGGTTCGCTCACCGGCACGGCAAGCCGCGGGGCGGACGGCTCGTGGGAGATTGGCAGCCTGCGCCTGAACGATATCCGCCTGCAAACCGATAAATCCATCAGCGATTTCCTGGCGCCATTAGGCCTGGTCCCGTCGCTGAAAATCGATAGTCTGGAAGTCACCGACGCGCGCCTTGAGGGCAAAGGCTGGGCGGTAACAGATTTAGATCTCAGCCTGCGCAACCTGACGCTCGCCAACGGCGGCTGGCAGAGCGTAGACGGAAAGCTGTCGCTCAACGCCAGCGATTTCATCAACGGTTCGCTGCAGCTTAACGATCCCATCGTGAACATCGACTTTACCAACCAGGCCGCCGTGCTGCGCCAGTTCACCTCGCGCTGGGAAAGAGGCATGGTTCGCGCTTCCGGCCAATGGGAGCGTAACAACAGCCAGCTGGTGCTCGATGAGGTGGTGTTCGCCGGGCTGGAATACACGCTGCCCGCAGACTGGAAGAAACTGTGGCTGGAGCCGGTTCCGGAATGGCTCAATTCGGTGACGGTGAAGAAGCTGTCGGCAAACCGTAACCTGATTATCGACATCGACCCGAACTTCCCCTTCCAGCTCACTTCGCTGGACGGCGTGGGCAACAATCTGGAAGTGGTGCGCAGCCGCCAGTGGGGAATGTGGGACGGTAATCTTACGCTGAATGCCGCCGCCGCGACGTTTAACCGCGTGGACGTTCGTCGCCCGTCGATTGCGCTGACGGCCAATGCGAATCAGATTTCAATCACCGAGCTAAGCGCCTTTACCGGCAAAGGCATGCTTGAGGCAACCGGAGCGGTTTCACAGACGCCGCAGCGTAACGTGGCGATCAATCTGCGTGGCCGTTCGGTTCCGGTCAACACGCTACAGCCGTGGGGATGGCCGGTGCTGCCACTTGAAGGGGACGGCAATTTACAGCTGTCTGCCACCGGCAGCCTTTCGGCGCAAGGCCCGCTCAGGCCAACGGTGAACGGGACGCTACAGGCCACCGGCGCGGACGGAAAACAGCTCCAGCAAACCATGCAAAAAGGTGAAGTGCCCGGCGCATGATAAGCAGGGCGGTTACTCTTCTTCGTTACCGCCCTCTTCCAACGGCCCAAAGGGTTTGGCTGGCAGAACGAGATACACCCCTTCGAACACCGCGCCCATCGTATCATCGCCGTAAAGCTCGACCTGCAGCGCCACGCGGGCTTTACGGCCCCGCGCCAGGCGATCGAGATCGCCGCTCAGCGAACCTAAATCGGCAATTGCGCCAGGCCGTCCGGTAATTGGGCTGCTGTAGCGAATGTGGGCATCGGCGAGAATAATCGTGCCGCCGAGGTGGCGTTCGCGCAGCATCAGCCAGATCAGCCCCCAGCCCGTCAGGGTGGCGAGCGAAAACAGGCTTCCCGCAAACAGCGTCTGGTGCGGATTTTGATTGCCCGCCTCCGGCATGGTGGTAATGAATTTTTGCCCGGTGTACTGCAAAATCCTGACGCCCATTTTCTCGCTCAGCGGAATATGTTCGTACCAGGCCTGCTGGAGCTGACCGCACCAGTCCGCACGGTGCAGAATGTCGTCCAACGACGCGACGGGCTTGATCATCAGGAAGTGCCGCACCGGCGTGGTTTGCGGGGTGGTGATTTCGCCCTGGTTCACAAACCCAAGCTTGGCGAAGAACTCCACCGCATCTTCACGGGCGCTACACACCACGCGCTTCACGCCTTCCTGACGGGCGACGGATTCCAGCGTCATCGCCACCAGCGTGCCCAGGCCTTTGTCCTGCACGGAAGGGTGAACCGCCATAAAGCGGATCGCCGCTTCGTTATCGGCATTGATATACAGACGGCCAATGGCGACCGGGTTGCCCTCTTCATCCACCACCATCTGGTGATGCGCCATAGCGTCCCAGGCGTCGCGTTCTGAGCCTTTAGGCTGATGCAAAGGCTTGCGCAGCATCTCCCAGCGGAACTGGTAGTAACTTTCTAGCTCTTCTTCGGTTTGCGGTACGCGAAGGTGATACATAGTTAACTCTCTCGTTACGCGGGGCCGATGGTCTACACCTGTAGCCAGAACGTCACCGGCCCGTCGTTGGTAAGTGATACCTGCATGTCGGCGGCGAAACGTCCGGTCTGGGTTTCGATCCCCTGCTGTTTGCAGCGCTCGACGAAGTATTCGTACAGCTCCTCGGCCTTGTCGGGAGCCGCGCCGCCCGAGAAGCTCGGACGCATACCGCGTTCGGTATCGGCCGCCAGCGTAAACTGGGACACGACCAGCACGCTGCCGCCTGCCTGCTGCACGTTAAGGTTCATTTTGTCGTTCTCATCGCTAAAGATGCGATAGCCCAGAACGCGCTCGCACAGGCGGTTGGCCTTTTGCTCGTTGTCTTCTTTTTCGACACCCAATAACACTAAAAGTCCTGGGCCGATTTCGCCCGTCACCTCACCCTCCACGGTGACGCGAGCCTGGGTAACGCGCTGAATCAATGCAATCATGGTTCTTCCAATTCTTCCTGCTGTGCCTGGATGCGCAGCCGACGATACTCTCCGATGGTGACGGTAATTTCCGCTCCGAGCAACACGATACACCAGGTCCAATAGACCCAGACAAATAATATCGGGATCACCGCCAGCACGCCGTAAATGAGCTGGTAGGAAGGGAACATGGTGATGTAGAGCGCGAAGCCTTTCTTGCCCAACTCAAAGAGCAGCGCGGCAACCAGCGAGCCGATCAGGGCATCGCGCACCGGGACGCGCGTGGTCGGAACGATGCTGTACAGCAGCCAGAACGATAGCCAGGAGAGCAGCAGCGGGAATATCCGCAGTACCTCATCGATCACGCTGTTAAAGCCCGTGGCCCAGCGCAGGGAGAGCAAATAGGAGCTAATGGCGAGGCTTGCCCCGGCCAGCAGCGGCCCGAGCGTCAAAATCATCCAGTAAACCGCAAACGAGTAGATTTTTGGCCGAATGCGCGTGCTGCGCCAGATGGTATTCAACGCGCTATCCACGGCGTACATCAGCAGCAGCGCGGTGACGATAAGCCCGCAGGCACCCACCGCCGTCATCTTGCTGGAGTTCGCGACGAACTGTTCGATATAGCGCTGGATAATATCGCCCGTAGCGGGAATAAAATTCGAGAAGATAAAGTGGCGCAGCTGAACGCTGACGTCAGAAAACATCGGGAAGGCGGCGAATAACGCAAATACCACGGCGATGAAAGGCACCAGCGACAGCAGCGACACGTAGGCGAGGTTGCCCGCAAGCGTCGTCATGTTGTCCTGGTCGATACGCTGCCAGAGCAGCTTACCCCAGGCGACCCACGGCCTGAGGTGTTTGCGGGTCGAGCGGTTAACGTCTTTTAGCATGGATTGTTTGCGAAGTAGTCCGGCACCGTTTGTTTTCCGGTCACCAGAATGCTGGTGATGCCCAGCCGTTGCGCCCCTTTAATATTATCGGCGTTATCGTCAAAAAAGATGGCCTGCTCGGCAGAAAAACCTTCGGTTTCTAACAGCTTTTGGTAAATCTCCACGTCCGGTTTGCGCATCCCCATCTCCTGCGACAGGTAGATTTTATCCGCCGCTTCGGCGATTTGCGGGTACTCGCCGGGCCAGAACGTCGTGTGCAGCCGGTTGGTGTTTGAAAGCACCACGACGCGATGCCCCTGTTCGCGCAGCTGTTTCATCAGGGCGATGACTTCCGGGCGCAGAGCGACGAATACGGCCTGCCAGCCGGCGGCAAACTGCTCGAAGCTGAGCGGCATGTCCATCTCTTTGCAGACGGCGGCGGCAAAATCTTCGTCAGAGATTTGCCCGCGTTCGTGTTGTTGGAAGGCTTCCCCCATCACAAAGCTTTTTTGCAGATTGGCAAGCGGGATGCGGCTGTAATCGCTCCAGACCCCCATCACCCTTTTAAAGTCGATATCGACGATGACATTACCCAAATCAAAGATATACAGCATTTGCCTCTCCTTTGCGCCATGGACAAATAACTGTAGCGGTAAAGGATGGCTTTGACTATCGCGGGGATCGACTCTCGTGAGGTTCTGTTGATGAGAAGGCAAAAAAAAGCCCCGTCTTTGCAGACAGGGCTTCGTATGACTTTAGGAAAGAAACTTACGCTTCTTTGCTACCACGACCCGCGCGTTTGCGGTCGTTTTCAGTCAGGTGACGTTTACGGATACGTACGGACAGCGGGGTAACTTCTACCAGTTCGTCATCATCGATGAACTCCAGCGCCTGCTCCAGAGTCATTTTCTGAGCGGGAACCAGGGTAGTCGCTTCGTCGGTACCGGACGCACGCATGTTCGTCAGTTTCTTACCGGTCAGGCAGTTTACGGTCAGGTCGTTAGAACGACTGTGAATACCGATGATCTGGCCTTCGTAAACTTCAGCACCGTGACCCAGGAACAGCTTGCCGCGATCCTGCAGACCGTACAGAGCAAACGCAACCGCTTTACCCTGGCCGTTGGAGATCAGCACGCCGTTCTGACGCTGGCCAACTTCGCCCTGACGGATATCGTCATAGTGGCTGAAGGTGGAGTACAGCAGGCCAGTACCGGAAGTCATGGTCATGAATTCGTTACGGAAGCCGATCAGGCCACGGCTTGGGATCACGTAGTCAAGACGTACGCGGCCTTTGCCGTCTGGATTCATGTTTTTCAGGTCGCCTTTACGCTCACCAAGAGCCTGCATTACTGCGCCCTGGTGCTGCTCTTCGATATCGAGCGTTACGTTTTCGAAAGGTTCCTGCTTACGGCCGTCGATTTCACGGAAGATAACTTTCGGACGGGAAACCGCCAGCTCGAAGCCTTCACGACGCATGTTTTCGATAAGCACGGACAGGTGAAGCTCACCACGACCGGATACACGGAACGCGTCCGCATCTTCGGTTTCTTCAACGCGCAGCGCAACGTTGTGCACCAGCTCTTTGTTCAGACGCTCAAGGATCTGACGAGAGGTAACGAATTTACCTTCTTTACCACAGAACGGAGAGGTGTTGACGTTGAAGAACATGGAAACGGTTGGCTCATCAACGGACAGCGCTGGCAGCGCTTCTACGTTTTGCGTATCGCAAAGCGTATCGGAGATGTTCAGCTCGCCCAGACCGGTGATCGCGATGATGTCGCCAGCTTCGGCTTCGGTGGATTCAATACGCTCCAGACCGAGGTGAGTCAGCACTTTACCGACTTTACCGTTACGGGTTTTGCCTTCGCTATCGATGATAGTGATCTGCTGGTTAGGCTTCACTTTACCGCGCTTGATGCGACCGATGCCGATAACACCAACGTAGTTGTTGTAATCAAGCTGGGAGATTTGCATCTGGAACGGACCATCGAGGTCAACGTTTGGTGCTTTAACGTGGTCAACAATCGCCTGGTACAGCGGGGTCATGTCTTCCGCCATATCATTGTGATCGTCACCCGCGATACCCATCAATGCGGATGCATAGATGATTGGGAAATCGAGCTGCTCGTCGCTCGCTTCCAGGTTTACGAACAGGTCGAAGACCTGATCAACAACCCAGTCAGGACGCGCGCCAGGGCGGTCGACTTTGTTGATAACCACGATTGGCTTCAAACCATGGGCAAATGCCTTTTTGGTTACGAAGCGCGTCTGCGGCATTGGGCCATCCATTGCGTCAACGACCAGCAGCACGGAGTCTACCATGGACATTACACGTTCAACTTCACCACCGAAGTCGGCGTGCCCAGGGGTATCAACGATGTTGATACGGTAGTCATTCCATTTGATAGCGGTGTTTTTAGCGAGGATGGTAATCCCACGCTCTTTCTCCAAATCGTTGGAGTCCATCACGCGTTCGGTAGCTTCAGCACGTTCGTTACTGAAAGTACCAGATTGCTGCAGCAGCTTATCAACCAGGGTAGTTTTACCATGGTCAACGTGCGCGATGATGGCGATGTTACGCAGATTTTCGATCACAACTTTGCCTCAGGCATTAGAAATAGCGCGTTATTGTACACGTATTAATCGAAGGACAGAACAGGATCACAAAGAACCTTTACAAACAATACTGAAAGTAAGGGTTTGTGATCGCTTTCACGGAGCTAAAAAGGGATTCATAACGTAAATTGCACCAATATGGTGCCCAGATTTCACACCGAAGCACTATATTGGTGCAAGTTATCCATCGTGGTGCAGCCCTTTTGCACTATACCGCGCATGATAACGCCTTTTTGGGGTGATTTAAAAGTTGGCACAGATTTCGCTTTATAGAAATCAGGGCGAAAAGCCAAATTAAGAAAGTTAGAACACCTCGTTGCCACGACACAATGATTAATCCGGGAGAGTTAAGTATGTCCGCTGAACACGTTTTGACGATGCTGAATGAGCATGAAGTGAAATTTGTTGATTTGCGCTTCACTGACACCAAAGGTAAAGAACAGCACGTCACAATCCCTGCTCATCAGGTAAATGCCGAATTCTTCGAAGAAGGCAAAATGTTTGACGGCTCCTCAATTGGCGGCTGGAAAGGCATCAACGAATCCGACATGGTTCTGATGCCAGACGCGTCTACCGCCGTCATCGACCCGTTCTTCGCTGACTCTACCCTGATTATTCGTTGTGACATTCTTGAGCCAGGCACTTTACAAGGCTATGACCGCGACCCGCGCTCCATCGCTAAACGTGCTGAAGACTACCTGCGCTCTACCGGTCTTGCTGATACCGTGCTGTTCGGGCCAGAACCAGAGTTCTTCCTGTTCGACGATATCCGTTTCGGCAGCTCTATCTCCGGCTCCCACGTTGCTATCGATGATATCGAAGGCGCATGGAACACCGGCACCAAATACGAAGGCGGCAACAAAGGCCACCGTCCAGCAGTAAAAGGCGGCTACTTCCCGGTGCCACCGGTTGACTCCGCTCAGGACCTGCGTTCTGCGATGTGTCTGACCATGGAGCAGATGGGCCTGGTTGTTGAAGCTCACCACCACGAAGTGGCGACGGCTGGTCAGAACGAAGTGGCTACCCGCTTCAACACCATGACCAAAAAAGCGGACGAAATTCAGATCTACAAATACGTCGTGCACAACGTTGCCCACGCTTACGGCAAAACTGCGACCTTCATGCCAAAACCAATGTTTGGCGATAACGGTTCCGGTATGCACTGCCACATGTCCCTGTCCAAGAACGGCGTGAACCTGTTCGCAGGTGATAAATACGCGGGTCTGTCCGAGCAGGCGCTGTACTACATCGGCGGCGTCATCAAACACGCTAAGGCGATCAACGCCCTGTCTAACCCAACGACCAACTCCTACAAGCGTCTGGTCCCGGGTTACGAAGCGCCTGTTATGCTGGCTTACTCTGCCCGTAACCGTTCTGCTTCTATCCGTATTCCAGTGGTTGCTTCTCCGAAAGCTCGCCGTATTGAAGTGCGCTTCCCGGACCCGGCTGCTAACCCATACCTGTGCTTCGCGGCGCTGCTGATGGCAGGCCTCGACGGCATTAAGAACAAAATCCATCCGGGCGAAGCGATGGACAAAAACCTGTATGACCTGCCGCCGGAAGAAGCGAAAGAGATCCCACAGGTTGCAGGCTCTCTGGAAGAAGCACTCAACGCGCTGGACCAGGACCGCGAATTCCTGACCGCCGGTGGCGTATTCACTGACGATGCGATCGATGCCTACATCGCTCTGCGTATCGAAGAAAATGACCGCGTGCGCATGACGCCGCACCCGGTAGAGTTTGAGCTGTACTACAGCGTTTAAGAAAAATAATACTCAGCGGATTTCTTGCCGCAGCAAGGCGGCAACTGAGCGAATCCCCAGGAGCATAGATAACTCTGTGACTGGGGTGAGCAAAGGCAGCCAACACGGCTGCGGTAAGAAAGACGTGGAAGATTTTGTTGCCGTGGAAACTTTCAGCCCATCTTCGGATGGGCTTTTTTCACCGCTAACAACCAGCAATAGCAAGGCTTTTTACGCGCCAACCACTATAATGCACCAACATAGTGCATAACCCGGAGACTGCTGTATGGCAACTGGCACGCTGCCCGATGCTGGGCAGATCCTGAATTCCTTAATCAACAGCATCCTGCTCGTGGATGACGAGCTGGCGGTTCATTACGCGAACCCGGCGGCGCAGCAGCTGCTGGCCCAAAGTTCCCGCAAGCTCTACGGCACGCCCCTGCCGGACCTGTTGAGCTATTTCTCGCTGAACATCGCCTTAATGCAGGAAAGCCTGATTGCAGGCCAGGGATTTACCGATAACGAAGTCACGCTGGTGATTGACGGCCGTTCCCATATTCTCTCGCTGACGGCGCAGCGGCTGCCGGATGGGTTAATCCTGATGGAAATGGCGCCGATGGACAACCAGCGTCGCCTAAGCCAGGAACAGCTTCAGCATGCCCAGCAGATCGCCGCGCGCGACCTGGTTCGCGGGCTTGCACACGAGATTAAAAACCCGCTCGGCGGATTGCGCGGCGCGGCGCAGCTGCTGGCTAAAGCCCTGCCAGACCCGTCGCTGACGGAATACACCAAAGTGATTATCGAGCAGGCAGACCGCCTGCGTAATCTGGTCGACAGGTTGCTAGGCCCGCAGCAGCCGGGGATGCACGTAACGGAAAGCATTCATAAAGTCACCGAGCGCGTTATGCAGCTGGTTTCTATGGAGCTGCCGGGGAACGTCACGCTGGTACGGGACTACGACCCAAGCCTGCCGGAGTTTGCTCACGATCCGGACCAAATCGAGCAGGTTTTGCTGAATATCGTGCGCAATGCGCTGCAGGCGCTGGGCAGCGACGGGGGCGAAATCGTCCTGCGCACCCGCACCGCCTTCCAGCTAACGCTGCACGGTATGCGCTACCGCCTTACTGCACGCATAGACGTTGAAGATAACGGCCCCGGCATCCCGGCCGCGCTTCAGGACACGCTGTTCTACCCGATGGTGAGCGGGCGCGAAGGAGGAACCGGCCTCGGCCTGTCCATCGCACGCAGCCTGATCGATCAGCATTCGGGGAAAATCGAATTCAACAGTTGGCCAGGTCATACCGAGTTTTCCGTTTACCTGCCTATTCGTAAGTAGAGGTTTGTATGCAACGAGGGATAGTTTGGATCGTTGATGACGATAGCTCCATCCGTTGGGTGCTGGAACGCGCGCTGACCGGAGCAGGTTTAATCTGTACCGCCTTTGAGAGCGGCGCGGAGGTCTTAGACGCGCTTGCCACCAAAACGCCGGACGTTCTGCTGTCCGACATACGTATGCCGGGCATGGACGGGCTGGCGCTGCTAAAACAGATCAAACAGCGCCACCCGATGCTTCCGGTCATCATAATGACCGCGCATTCGGATTTGGACGCGGCGGTCAGCGCCTATCAGCAGGGCGCGTTCGACTACCTGCCCAAGCCGTTTGATATCGACGAGGCCGTCGCCCTCGTTGAGCGCGCCATCAGCCACTATCAGGAACAGCAGCAGCCGCGCAACGTGCAGGTGAATGGGCCAACCACCGATATCATCGGCGAAGCGCCCGCCATGCAGGATGTCTTCCGCATCATCGGCAGGCTGTCGCGCTCGTCCATCAGCGTGTTGATCAACGGTGAATCCGGCACGGGTAAAGAGCTGGTCGCCCATGCGCTGCATCGTCACAGCCCGCGCGCGAAATCACCCTTTATTGCACTGAACATGGCGGCAATTCCTAAGGATTTGATTGAATCCGAGCTGTTTGGCCATGAGAAAGGCGCGTTTACCGGCGCGAACCAGATTCGCCAGGGGCGCTTTGAACAGGCCGACGGCGGCACGCTGTTCCTCGATGAAATCGGCGATATGCCGCTGGACGTGCAAACCCGCCTGCTGCGCGTGCTGGCCGACGGCCAGTTTTATCGCGTTGGCGGCTATGCGCCGGTGAAAGTCGACGTGCGTATTATTGCGGCGACCCACCAGAACCTCGAGCTGCGCGTGCAGGAAGGGAAATTCCGCGAGGATTTGTTCCACCGCCTGAACGTCATCCGCGTGCATCTGCCGCCGCTGCGCGAACGCCGCGAGGACATACCGCGTCTGGCTCGCCACTTCTTACAGGTTGCGGCCCGCGAGCTGGGCGTAGAAGCCAAGCTTCTGCACCCGGAAACGGAGAACGCGCTGACTCGTCTGGCGTGGCCGGGCAACGTTCGCCAGCTCGAAAACACCTGCCGCTGGCTGACCGTTATGGCCGCAGGTCAGGAAGTGCTGATTCAGGATCTGCCGAGCGAGCTGTTTGAAACGACCGTGCCTGAAAGCGGGACGACGCAAACGCTGCCGGACCACTGGGCAACGCTGCTGGCGCAGTGGGCCGACCGCGCGCTGCGTTCCGGTCATCAAAACCTGCTCTCTGAAGCGCAGCCGGAAATGGAGCGTACCTTGCTGACGACCGCTCTGCGCCACACGCAGGGGCACAAGCAGGAAGCCGCACGCCTGCTGGGCTGGGGGCGAAATACCCTGACACGCAAGCTCAAAGAGCTGGGAATGGAATAGAAAAACGGTGGATAGCGCGGCTGCCTATCCACCCTATAACTTCAGGTCGACACTACGCATCGCAGCGCAATACGTTTTATCCCCCCAAAAGCTATCAGTCCTTCTTAATCATCTGCACGATTTCGTTGCTGTTAATCTGGCGGTCGTTGCCCTGCTGGTCGGTGTAGCGCGTCAGGCCGGTGTCTTTGTCGATTTCCGGTTTGCCGTGCGTGACGATCATGTCGCCATTCTTGGTGGACATCACGTAGTCGCTTGAACAGGCGGTAACGGACAGCGCAACGGTGCCCAGCAGCATAACGGCGAATAATTTTTTCATGGTGGCAAATCCCCTTTTAAAAGTGAGGGCGATTGTAGCCCGTGGAAGCACAACAGATTGTTAATGTGTATTGCGAGGGGTAAGGAAGATTTTGAGTAAGGCGGGAATGCCCTCACCCCGGCCCTCTCCCCCAGGAGAGGGAGAAAACCATACGGTTCTCTTTCCTGGGTGAGAGGGTGAGGGTGAGGGGGAAAATTAAAGCTCGATGACCAAACGTGACTCAGCGGATTCCGGCGTCACCACAACGCCCTGCTCGCCCGCCGCGTGCTTGCCCTGCTGCACGCCCTTCACGCCGCTGATATTGCGCAGGCACAGCGTCCAGTCTTTCGCCTGGCCTGCGCCCTGCACCGTTAGCGTGTTGCCTTCGCGCTTCACCTTCAGCGTGAAGATAACCGAGCCGTCTGCCGCCGGGACTTCGCACACCGCCTCGCGTCCGTCGTCCAGGTTAAACAGCTGGAACTGTGTGCCTTCGTGCCACGCGTAGTCCGGCTTCTGGTCGTTGTTACCGAGCGCTAACAGCGTGTTGTCACGCACGTAGACCGGCAGGCTCTGGAAATCGTGCTTCTCTTTATGCCAGCGGCTGCCGCCTGCCTCCACGTTGCTGAACAGGTGCGTCCAGCGGCCTTCCGGCAGGTAGAACTGCACGTCGCCCGCCTCGCTGAACACCGGCGCGACCATTACGGATTCGCCCAGCATGTACTGGCGGTCGAGGTAATCGCAGCCCGGATCGTCCGGGAACTCCAGCATCATGGAACGCATCATCGGCGTGCCGAACTCCGCCGCGTAGGCCGCCTGGCGATACAGGTACGGCATCATGCGGGACTTCCACTGCGTGAAGTGGCGCACCACGTCGCAGGCCTCGTCGTCGTACGCCCACGGCACACGGTAGGATTTGCTGCCGTGCAGGCGGCTGTGGCTGGAAAGCAGCCCGAACGCGCACCAGCGTTTGTAAACGTGCGCGGGCGCGGTGTTCTCAAACCCGCCGATATCGTGGCTCCAGAACCCGAAGCCGGACATGCCGAGCGACAGACCGCCGCGCAGACTTTCCGCCATCGACTCGTAGTTGGCGTAGCAGTCGCCACCCCAGTGAACCGGGAACTGCTGCGCGCCCACGGAAGCAGAACGGGCAAACAGCACCGCCTCTTCTTCGCCCAGCTCCTGTTTGAGCACGTTCCACACCAGTTCGTTATAGATGAACGCATAATGGTTGTGCATTTTCTGCGGATCGCTACCGTCATGCCACACCACGTCGGTCGGGATGCGCTCGCCAAAGTCGGTTTTGAAGCAGTCCACGCCCATACGCACCAGGCGCTTCAGGTGCCCGGCGTACCATTCGCAGGCCGCAGGGTTGGTGAAATCAACAATCGCCTGCCCCGGCTGCCATTTATCCCACTGCCACACCGCGCCGTTCGGGCGCTTAAGCAGGTAGCCTTTCTCCATGCCTTCGCGGAACAGCGGGGATTTCTGGCCGATATACGGGTTTATCCACACGCAGATCTTCAGGTCCTTCGCCTTCAGACGCTTGAGCATCCCTTCCGGGTCCGGGAAGGTCACCGGGTCCCACTCGAAGTCGCACCACTGGAAGGCCTTCATCCAGAAGCAGTCGAAGTGGAAAACGTGCAGCGGCAGATTGCGTTCCGCCATGCCGTCGATAAAGCTGTTTACCGTCGCCTCGTCGTAGTTGGTCGTGAACGAGGTGGTGAGCCACAGGCCGAAAGACCAGGCCGGCGGCAGCGCCGGGCGGCCGGTGAAGCGGGTGTAACGGTCAAGCACCGCTTTTGGCGTCGGGCCGTCAATCACGAAGTATTCTAGGTATTCACCTTCTACGCTGAACTGCACCTTGGAAACTTTTTCTGAACCCACCTCAAAAGAAACGCATTCCGGGTGGTTTACCAGCACGCCGTAGCCGCGGTTGGTGAGGTAGAACGGGATGTTTTTGTAGGATTGCTCGGTGCTGGTGCCGCCGTCGCGGTTCCAGGTTTCCACCGTCTGGCCGTTTTTCACCAGCGCGGTAAAACGTTCGCCGAGGCCGTAAACCGCTTCGCCCACGCCTAAATCCAGGCGTTCGAACACGTGGGTGCGGCCCGTATTCGCATCCTGCACGTAGCCGTTGTTTTTAAACGCGCTGCCGGTAATGCGTTCGCCGCCGCGCAGGAAATCCAGCGCCCATTCGTTGCCCTTCGTGACGCGCACGCTCAGGTTGCCGCTTTTCAGCTCGGCGAACTCGGCGGTGTTTTGCATCGACACTTTCACATCGTTTAAAACGTTCAGCGGATAGTACGGGCCGTTATTTACCGCGCCCTGGAAGTGCTCGATACGCACGCCAACAATGCCTTCCTGCGGAGAGAAGAATCGCAGCGTAAACAGCGGGGTATCAAGCTGGTTGCCGCGCTCGCTGACATCCTTCGTGCCCGCGTACACCACCATTTCGTTACCGTTTTGCTCCACGTCGAACACCTGAATCGGGTGAATCAACGCAAGCCCAGGCTGGATAAGCCAGTTACCGTCACTAATTTTCATCACTAATCCTCTTACTGCTGAAATTCTTTGGAAACAGGAGCGTTTTCAAAATCTTTTTGGTTACGGCGCACGCCTTCCGCCAGTTCGCCGAGAATCTTCTTCAGGAACGGGGTTTTCAGGGTGTAGAAGCGTTTGGCCACCACGGCGCTAATCAGGTAGCAAATGCCCGGCAAAATGGTGAACAGCGCGATGATAATGCTGATGGTGGCGCTGTTCTGCGAAGCGGCGCTGGCATCGTAGCCGCCGCCCGCCAGCATCCAGCCGATCATCGCGCCGCCGATGGCGAGGCCCAGCTTCAGCACGAACAGCGTGCCCGCGAAGCTGATGCCGGTAAGGCGCTTGCCGTTGGTCCACTCGCCGTAATCCACGGTGTCGGACATCATGACCCACTGGATCGGCGTGACGAGCTGGTGCAGCACGCCAATCACGAAGATGAACACGAACATGGTGACGACGGAGCTCATCGGCACGAAGAACATCGCGAAGCTCAGCACCGCAAGGGCGGCGTTCGTCCACCAGAAGACGCTGACCTTGCATTTCCAGTCGGTAAGCGGCTTGGCGGCGGCGCTGCCGATCAGGTTGCCGACGCAGTAGGTAGTAAGGAACGCGGTGAACATCAGCGGGGAACCGAGAATCCATGTGACGTAATACATCATCGCGCCGCCGCGGATACACACCGCCATAATATTCAGGATGGTCAGCAGCCCGACGATGCGCCACTGGTCGTTCTGCCAGATATCACGCAGGTCTTCACGGGCCGAAGTGGTGACCGGCGGCGCTTCCACGCGCTCTTTGGTGGTGAAGAAGCAGGTCGCCAGCATGATAAACGCGACTACGGATAGCACCGCGATCCCGCCCTGGAAACCGAAGGCCTTATCTTCGCCGCCAATCAGTTTTACCAGCGGCATCATCAGCACGGTGGAGAGCATGCCGCCCGCCGTCGCCAGCACGAAGCGCCAGGACTGGAGCGAGATGCGCTGCGTTGGGTCGTTGGTGATCACACCGCCCAGCGCGCAGTAAGGGATGTTCACCACGGTGTACATCAGCGTCAGCAGGGTGTAGGTCACCGCCGCGTAAATCATTTTGCCGTTTACGCTAAGGTCAGGCGTGCTGTAGGCGAATACGCAGACGATACCGAAAGGAATCGCCCCGAACAGGATCCACGGGCGGAATTTCCCCCAGCGGCTGCGGGTGCGGTCGGCAATCAGGCCCATGCACGGGTCGGAAATGGCGTCCAGCGCGCGGGCCAGCAGGAACATGGTGCCGACGAAACCGGCGGGAATACCGAAGATGTCGGTGTAAAAGAACATCATGTACATCATGACGTTATCAAAAACGATATGGCTGGCGGCGTCCCCCAGTCCATAGCCAAACTTTTCCTTTGCGGAAAGAACCTGACTTGTCATCTCTACAACCCTCGACCTTGCGGCATTTTAATTTGATGTATGCCGTTGTAATGCATCAGGGGGGAGGCTTGTATTGTGTTTTCTGGTTATTAAATTACGTTTCTTGATAACTGTGAGCGGGGTCGCTCAATTCGCGGGCTGCGCTTTGCGGGGGTGGGTAGTTTATGTACGGTTTAATTGACCCTGCTAATGGTTACGCGGGAATGATTGGGGAATTTCCCCTAAATAATTCGAGTTGCAGTCAGGCGGCAAGGGAGCGAGGCCCAGGAGCTTACTGAGGTAAGTGACTGGGGTGAGGGGCTGCAGCCAACGCCCCTGCGGCTCGAAGTATGACGGGGAAAGCAAACCATTGTTTGGTGGATTTGAGAAACCCGGTATAATGCGCACCGCCTCCATGTAGCAATGAAGGCTGGGAAGATCGTCGTCTCCGGTGAGGCGGCTGGACTTCAACTCCAGTTGGTGCCGCCAGCGGTGCCGGGCAGGTTCGACTCCTGTGATCTTCCGCCAATTTTTCTTTTCTTAATTTAGATTATTGAACATGATTATACATTTCACTAATGACTCAAAGAAACTTATTTCAATAATTGATACTGGTGAATTGTTACTGAGCTATTGTAAAGAAGAGTTTTTTAACAAGCCCGAGAAAATATCGTCCAGAGCTGCACATCCCATGGTTTCTTTTAGTAATTACATGCTCAAGAGCCTCCCAAATAAAAAAATCACTTATGGGGAATATGGGATTGCATTTAAAAAAAGTTGGGTTGAAAGAAATAGTATTAATCCGGTTATTTATATGAATAACAACTCATATGTTTCTTCTGCTTTAGAAACCTTACTTCAAGCAAGACGAGACGCTGAAAATAAATTCAGTCCTGATGTTAGACTCGCAATCATAAAAATAAAATGCTTCACCAAAAATTCAATCGGTTATAATAGCCATGCCAAAAAAAATAATTTTAAATTTAAAAGTGAAAATGAATGGCGTTACGTACCTACAAAAAAACAAATTAACAAAGCTCTTATATCGATATCTGCGTCAGCTTTTGATAAAAACAAACAAAAATACAATCAAAAGCTCATAGAGTTCCCCCTTAGATTCAAAAAAGAAGACATTAAATTCATCTATGTATCTCATGAAGATCATAGTTTATTTAAATCAAAATATAAGGAATTAGCGAATATAATTAAGATTTCTCCTTGGACATATGTTGACATTAAAGATGGGCTTTCCAACTAAGCTATAATTTATGGAGTAGATGGGTGATAATAACGTTATTGCTGCATTTTACTTTGCAAATCCAAACGCTCCAATTCCTTTCTCCCAAGCGTCTTCAACCAATTCCCCAGACTCATACCAGCGTCCTTCGCTGCAACTTCAAACTGAGCTTTCAGTTCCGGTGAGATCCGGATCTGAAATGCAGGATTTTTACCGGAAGAGGACTGTTTAGCATCATATTTGACCGTTGACATGTATGTACCCTTGAGCTTATTGTGGTCATGAAGGTACACACCCTATCACAGGGTTACCTGAAAAAAAACGCCCCCGAATGGTATTGCGAGTACCAGACGAGGGCTAACCAAAACGTTAAAGGAGTTAACGCCATGGCTAACACCCATACTACCACAATCCCCCAGCCTGAAATCCTGTGCACTCAACCAGTTATCGAGTCGGCTATCACGCGGCTTTTAAAAACGCAGCTTGGAACGACGATGGATTTATTCCAGGTGCTCGATAGCTGCCAGCAGCACGTCGAAGCGCTGATCGAAAACGACGACAACACCGAACGCATGGCGCTGTGCGGCCGTTTAAATGCAGGGCTGGAGATGATGAGGATTTTGCTTAAAGCACCGTTGCCGGAACATTTAATTGAGCGCCTGACGGTGGATGTAGCAACGGATGATAACTATCGCTGCCCGCTTTCAACCGACTCGGAAACCCTGCGGGAATACTGCGCGGCATTAACTATGTTGCTGTTACAGCGCCTGCAGTCGGCGGAACAGGAAGAGCAGATAACCGGGCTTTTGTACGAACTGATAGGCGTTCTGGTCGAGGATTTAAAGGCCCCGCGATTTATCCGTACCGATGCGGGGTTGGTGATGATTAGCGGTAACGCGAAGCCGGAAATTCACTAGGTTTTATAGGGCGGATAAGCCTGCACCATCCGCCATTTCACTCGGCTTAACGGTGGATGGCGCTTGCGCTTATCCACCCTACGGCTACTAGTAAACGCAACGCGCATTTGGTTAGAAAGCCTGGGGATCAAACCATGAATAACATCATTAAAATTAACGGCCATACCGCCATCGTCAGCTTCGATCCCGATATTGAGATGTTTCGTGGCGAGTTCGTCGGCTTAAATGGCGGTGCTGATTTTTACGCCTATAGCGTGCAGGAGCTTAAGACAGAAGGTGCCGATTCTCTTAAATTTTTCCTCGACACATGTCGCGCAAAAGGTATTGAGCCCTATAAATCTTACAGCGGGAAAATTTCTGCCCGCATATCTCCAGAAGACCATGCAGCCCTTGAGCGCATTGCGCTAGCCAGCGGCGAAAGCATTAACCAGCTACTAAATCAGGGCGCGAAATTAGTTATTAAACAGCGGGAAGCGTAACTACCTATCGTTAAGGTAACCCCGAAAATTTACCGTGATTGGTAGGGCGGATAAGCCTGCGCCATCCGCCATTTTTCCTCGGCTTAGCGGTGGATGGCGCCAGCGCTTATCCAACCTCCGCCTGGGCTTTGGTTATGCCCACGCTTCCTATAATCCTTTTTTGAAAGAGGAAAACGGGCAAAAAACTTATCATGAAGGGAGAGAATATTCTTCCTATTCACTGAGCATACAATTAGGTGTTTTTAACATGATTAGTTTTTTTAAAGAAAAAATAGATATTCACTCTGATAACTTGCAGAGTGCCATTGTCAAAAAATTAGACAACACATCACTGTCCAGCAAATCACTGGAAAAACTGACTAAAATAGCAAACTCTCAGTATGAATTTAAAAATGGAGAGGCGAAATCAATTTTCTGCGATCGGCCGTTTACAAACCATGCAAATACCGAAAACGTATCCAACTTAATTAAAGACATTAAAAGCATCAGGTCTATAAATAGTGGCTCATTTATTGATTCTACACTTACCTCATGGGAAGCCAACGCAAATAAACTGTTAGAGAAAAACAATGAGTCTAAAGAAAGAGAGCCATTGCTCGGTAAAGGTTCAAGAGGGGCTGTATATAAAAATGGCGAGTTCGTATTAAAGAAAACGAAAAATTTAACACCACATGAAATCTCCCATGAAGCAAATATGTGCAATGAATATAATCTAAAAAAAGGGAGTCTTCAAAATGCAGCTACCATAGTGGATAACTGCATCCAAATGCCCTTTATCAGCGGTAAGACCCCAGATTTTCAAGATACTTTACATGGCATTAATCACCTTTTTAAAGAAGGTTTTATGATGGGCGATGCAAAACCATCTAACTTTCTAAAAACCTTGAAAGGCAGCGTAGAGCCCGTGGATTTCGGTCTTGTATTTAAGCATGATCAATTAGAAAACATTGATACTGAAGTTAAGAAAAACATTATCACCGATTACATTAAAGGTGGATTTAGATACATTCCTGGCGAAATCAAGAAGGAATACATGTCATGCCTCAAAAAATTAGATGATACGCTTGGAAAAGAAAGCCCCACTCGAAAGATGAACACAAAGGCGCTTTCAAAAGCAGGGTTCTAAATCATACCCAGAAAGATGCTTATGTCTTTTATAAACATCTTCGCATATAGAGCCTGTCGCTCCAGTGAAGATGGTCGCGGCAACGGAAGATTTTATAGGGCGGATAAGCCCGCACCATCCGCCATGTCCATTATCTTAGCGGTGGATGGCGCTTGCGCTTATTCACACTACAAAAGATTCCAGGATAACTCCCCCTTCTACATCGGCGGCGTCAAACCCTCTTTCCCTACCGACACGCCGCGCGCGACCCATTCGCCTTTATCGTCTTTTGTCGCGTGCAGCACGACGTGGACACCGGGTTTCAGCAGCGATTTATCACCGGGGGCAATGAGCACGACCGGCACGTCGTCCGGGACGATGACCGTTTTTTCTTTGTCTTTATACTTCACCGTCATCGTGCGGCCGTGGCTGGTGACCAGCTTGCCGACGGTGCCGTTGGTCATGGTGTTTACCTGGCCGTCAGGCGATTCAAACGGGTTGAAGCCTTCACCGGAGCCGCGCAGGCTTGGCGCAAAGACGTGAACTTCCAGCGCTTTTAACGTGCCGTCTGCCTGCTGCACGGCGGCGGTGCCGATGAAGCTGTCGGGCTTGATGTCGCTGATTTTTGCCTGGCTCACGCTGTTCACTTTGGTTTGATCCGTCAGGCCAACCGCGAGCTTTTCACCCTGCCGCGTGGTGAGCCGTAGCGTGCTGCCGTTCACCGCGTCGATAGTGCCGCGCACGGGCTTGATAACGTTATCCGTTGGGGCCGCAGCCGCACCAAAGCTCAGCAATAGCGCGCCCAGCAGCAGGGCGGAAAATCGGGGTTTGTTCATGTTTCTCTCCGGCGTTTAAAGGCGATGATCGAATCATTAGCGAGCTTATTAAGCGTAATCGGCAAATGCGACGCGATGCGGAAAGAGTGTGTTCAAACATTTCGGGGAGAAGGGGGAAATTATTCGTGATACGCGGCCCAATATCGGGTAATCATAAAGCTCATCAATATTTTAATGAGCGATAATAACGCTCATCCGGCTCGCCTATAATGCTGTTTCAGGAAGAAATATGGCTTACAAATACGCTCTGGCGTTACTTATCCCGCTGATGATTTCCGGCTGCGCTTCGCACGATAGCTCCGGCTACGACGGGCACCGCACCCACGGCCCTGCACAGGCGGACGACACGTTTACCCGCCCGCACTATCCCGAACCGTACTACAACAAAGAAAATATGAGCAAGGACCAGCGGCGGGCGATTAGCGAGCAGTTGCGCGCGAACAGGCTTGAAGCCCGAGGCCGCCGGGATAACAGCACCGACAGCGGCGACGGCTTTGGCCAGCCCTTGCCGAACGGCTACTTTAACTAGGCCGATTTGATCTCCGCAAGCCTGCGGATATCGCCCGAAACTATCACCTCCAGATGGCGCGTGATGGTTTCCACCGGCCAGTCCCACCACGCCAGCGCCTCAAGCTCGGCCACCACGTCCGGCGCAAAGCGGGTTTTGATCGGCTTCGCAGGGTTGCCACCAACTACCGTGTAGGCGGGCACGTCTGACGTAACGACCGAGCGCGAGGAGATTATCGCCCCGTTGCCAATTTTCACGCCCGGCATGATCAGCGCGTCATAGCCAATCCACACGTCGTTGCCAATTACCGTGTCGCCTTTGTAGGGCAGATCCCCTTCGCCGGGCATGACCTTTTCCCAGCCGTTGCCGAAGATCTGAAACGGATAGGTCGAGATACCGGAAAGCTTGTGGTTCGCGCCGTTCATGATGAACTGCACGCCTTTGGCGATTGCGCAGAATTTACCGATGATCAGCCTGTCGCCGATAAACGGGTAGTGATAGAGCACGTTGCGCTCGAAATTCTCTGAATCCAGCGGGTCGTCGTAGTAGGTGTAATCCCCGACGATAATGTTCGGGTTGGTGAGGGTGTTGTTGATAAAACACACCTGCGGGAAGCCCGCCATCGGGTGTTTATTTTGAGGATCGGGTCCGTTCATGATGGAACTCCTGTATCCAGGCATCGCCGTTAAAGGCGGAAAGTCAGATAGCAAAAAACCCCGCTGGTGAGGCGAGGTTTTTTGTGTTTGCTACGTTGTGGCGACTGACTGCTTCGCACATCGCACAATCTCAACACCCGAAATATACGACGAAACCCGCAGTGGCGCAAATCATTGGCGCTAATTTGAGCAAAAGATATATTTTTCCTCTGCGAGTTCGTTCGCATTTACGATATTTAACTGTGTATATATACAGTAGTATTGATATACTCATTGCGTTGCTGATGATGTGCGCCGGGGCCGCGATCCGCCGCGGAATACAAGTCCTGGCTGAAACGGGTGGTGCCGTCAGTGCCTTAACCCCAAGGGTGCACATCGTACAATCTCAACAACCTCGGCCGGTTACAGGCAGCGGAAAGGTACGTCGGCTGAAAGTGCTCCTGACCCCAGGAGAAAGCGTATGAGCTGGATGGAAATCGCACTCGCGTTTCTGAAACTCATGGTTGCCCTGCTGCAACTGCTTGAAATAATCATGAAATACGTCAAGTAACTCATGTTCAAGTCGCACCAAAGGGAGGCAGATTTCTGCCTCCCTTTAATAAATGCATCCATGGATTACGGCTCAGGCGTCACCTGGTAGGCGGTTATGGCCAGCATCGGCGGGTGCGCGCTGTCCTTGCCGTCAAAGGTGATGAGGCGGTCGCTTCGCTCGCCGCCAAGGTAAATAGAAACCTCGTCTTTACCTTCGGCAATGGCTTTGCGCACGTAGCTATCGACGTTGTAGTCGCGCCAGTAGCGGCCGCCGTCCATCTGGAGTGAAGCCACGGCGCTGGCGCTGGCCGCCGCATGGTTTTTCCAGGTGGCGGTTTGCTCGCTCCAGTCGTTATCCAGCGCGTAGGCATAAGAAACTATCGTCGCGTTATCCGTGGTGTTCTGCCCGTAAATGCGCAGGCGATACTGGAAGGCCTTAAGCTCTTCCGGCGTCAGATTCGTGGGCATCGGCGGGATTTTGAATTTCAGCATCGCCAGCAACTGCGGGTTCACGTTTCGCTGCCCTTTGCGCCAGTCGTCCTTCACTCTCAGCCCGTTCTCGTCGCCAAAGTTTTTGTCCGCATCCTCGCTGGACACGTAGGTATCTTCCCTGGCGATGTTGTAGCTATACGGCACGGTTTTGCCGCAGGCACGGCTTTCGTTCATGCAGTATTTAGTCATGAATTCAGCGCCCTGTTCCGTCCAGCCATTCATAAAATCAGCGTGCGCCGTATAAATGCTGCCCCATTGTTCAATGCGCTTATCGCCGTCCATCACCGGATCGAGCGAAAGCTGAATTTTGCTGACGTCCAACGAGGTGAGCTGCGGCAGCACGTAGGCAACGTTCATATTCACGGTCGGGATCTTCACCGGGAAAGCTGCCGGGCAGGCGTCGCTCACGGAGTAGGCCGCGTTCATTTTGCCGTGCATGGGCTTCAGGTTTACGCCGTCCCAGCAGTTCGGGAAGGCGATACCGATATTGAACTGCACTGCGTCACCGGCACCGCGCAGGCCGCAAACCTGGTCAGCCTTACCCGTGTAGCCCTTGCCGTTAGCGCACAGGAAGCTGATATGCGGATTTGGGCCGGTACCGTGATGGTCACCCGCCAGCAGCTCAAGCCCTTTTGGGAACGGGTTCAACGGGTATTTTTCGACCTGATTAGCCTGGTAATAGGTCTTCTGGTAAGACGGCTTGAGGATCTGCCCGTCCGGCAGGCGCATGCTCGGTGCCCAGTAAGCGGAAGAGTCCGCCTTATTATCGCAGGTTGTGCTGATATGGGTACGCAGGCTGTCGTAGGTAGAAAACGCGTCCGTCGCCGTGTTGCCGAAGAAGTCATGCAGCATGGCTTCGTTTGGTTTGCCGTACATCATAATGGCGTCGTCGCCAAGGGTATGATGGTAGCCGCAGACTACGTTAGTCTGGCCGTCGGCTGCGTGTGCTGACGGCATAAAACAGAATATTCCTCCCAGCGGGGCGAGTAAGGGTAAAAAACGTTTCATAGGGCACTCCTTAAAATAGAGGCTCCGTTATAAATGCCCCTGGTTTCAAAACGATAATCATCCCTTCTCACTTTCCATCATCCTGCGAATGAGCATTGTCACTGGCAATAAAAATTGCCACTTTTTCTTTACGAACTGCACGATTTTTCATGTTCACTAAAGCCCCTCGCCGTCTGGCTTCCCGCGCCCATTGTGGTAGATTCCACTCGAATTTAAGACCGTGTCAGCAACATCATCTGACACCCAAGCCAATTACCCACACAAACAACCTGAGAAGATGAAGAAGCTAGCCAATATCCACCTGCTGATGATGCTCATTCTGCTGGTCGCTGTCGGGCAGATGACGCAAACCATCTATATCCCCACTATCCCGGACATGGCCCACGATCTCGGCGTGCGCGACGGCGCAATTCAGCGCGTGATGGCGGCCTATTTGCTGACCTACGGCGTGTCGCAGCTCTTCTATGGCCCCATTTCAGACCGCATTGGCCGCCGCCCGGTGATTCTGGCGGGCATGGGGATTTTCATCGCCGCCACCGTTTGGGCGCTGTTCGCCTCTAGCCTGCCGGCACTGACGATCGCCAGCGCGCTACAGGGGATGGGGACCGGCGTCGCGGGCGTGATGGCGCGAACCATGCCGCGCGACCTGTACGAAGGCTCGTCGCTTCGCCAGGCCAACAGCCTGTTGAACATGGGGATTCTGGTTAGCCCGCTGCTGGCACCGGTCATCGGTGGGATGCTTGATTCGGTATGGGGCTGGCGCGCCTGTTACGGCTTCCTGCTGGTGCTGTGCGCCATTGTGGCATTCTGCATGCTGCGCTGGCTGCCGGAAACTCGCCCGGTGCAGGCACAGCCGCAGCGGCTGCTCGCCAGCTATAAAACGCTGTTCAGCAGCGGTGCGTTTAGCTGCTATCTGCTGATGCTGGTCGGCGGCCTGGCGGGCGTGGCGGTGTTTGAAGCCTGTTCCGGCGTGCTGATGGGCGGCGTGCTCGGGCTAAACGGCGTGGTGGTGAGCATTCTGTTTATTCTGCCGATTCCGGCGGCGTTTTTCGGATCGTGGTACGCGGGCCGCCAGAACGCGCGCTTTTCGTCGCTGATGTGGCAGGCGGTGCTGAGCTGTCTGTTCGCCGGAATTTTAATGTGGCTGCCGGGCTGGTTCGGCTTTATGAATATCTGGACGCTCATCGTGCCCGCCGCGCTGTTCTTCTTCGGCGCGGGCATGCTGTTCCCGCTGGCAACCAGCGGCGCGATGGAGCCGTTCCCGTTCCTTGCGGGCACCGCCGGCGCGCTGGTTGGCGGCCTGCAAAATATCGGCTCCGGGGCGATGGCGTGGTTTTCCGCCCTGCTGCCGCAGACCGGGCAGTTCAGCCTCGGCATGCTGATGACGGCGATGGGCGTGATGATTTTGTTCTGCTGGCTGCCGCTGTCGCATAAGTTTCAGCAGCACGGCGAGGCGGTGTAAAGCGGTGGATGGCGCTATCGCTTATCCACCCTACGGTTATTTGTAGGTCGGGTAAGGCGCAAGCCGCCACCCGACACAATCTCGCCTAAAGCACCTTGCTCAAAAACTCCCTGGTACGCGGGTTCGTCGGCGCGGTAAAAAGCTGCGACGGCGGGCCCTGCTCCTGAATCACGCCCTGATCGATAAACACCACGCGGTCGGCCACTTCTCTGGCGAAGCCCATTTCGTGGGTCACAATCACCATCGTCATGCCTTCCAGCGCCAGCTGTTTCATTACCGCCAACACTTCGCCCACCAGCTCCGGGTCAAGCGCGGAGGTCGGTTCGTCGAACAGGATGATCGACGGCTCCATGGCCAGCGCACGGGCAATCGCCACGCGCTGCTGCTGCCCGCCCGACAGGCTTGAAGGCCAGGCGTCGATTTTGTCGATCAGCCCCACTTTTTGCAGCAGCTTCTCCGCGCGCGATACCGCTTCGGCTTTCGATAGTCCTTTCAGGGACATCGGTGCCATGATCAGGTTTTCCAGCACCGTCATATGCGGGAACAGGTTGAAGCGCTGGAACACCATGCCCACGCCTTCGCGCAGCGAGTTGAGGTTGGTTTTCGGGTCGTGAACCGCAAACCCGTTCACCATAACTTCGCCGCCGTCCGGCTTTTCGAGCGCATTCAGGCAGCGCAGAAAGGTGCTTTTGCCGGAGCCTGACGGCCCGATAACGCACACCACTTCCTGCGGCGCGACGTCGCATGAAATACCGCGCAGCACATGGGTTTTGCCAAACTGTTTCTGTAAGTCCTTAACGTGAATCACTTTTGCCAAACCTCTTTTCCATGTGTTGCACCAGCAGCGAGAGCAGGAACGTCAGCACCCAGTAAACCAGCGAAATCGTCAGGTACGGTTCCCAGTAGGTCGCATACGCGCCGGAAACGGTACGCGCGGCGTAGGCCAAATCCGCCAGGCCAATGGCCGATGCGAGCGACGAGTCTTTGACTATCGCGATGGCGTTGTTGCCCAGCGGCGGCAGGATGCGGCGGAACGCCTGCGGCAAAATCACCTTGCGCATCGTTTTGCCCCAGCCCATGCCCAGCGCCCGTGAGGCTTCCATCTGGCCCTTATCGATTGACTGAATGCCCGCACGGAAGATCTCAGAAACGTACGCCCCGGCGTTGAGCGTTATCGCCACCACGCACGAGAGGAACGCGCCGTATTCAGAACGCAGCTCGCGGGCGAAATCTACCGACATCAGGCCGCTGGTGACCATAATCCCGTCGCGCGGGTTGATAAACAGCGGCACCAGCGCAAAGTGAACCACCATGATCTGCACAAACAGCGGCGTGCCGCGAAACGCGCTGACGTAAACGCGCACCGGCCACTGCACGGCGTAACGCAGAACGTGTTTCCACGGGCCGTCCTCGGCATGCGCCATACGGCCAAGCCCAAGCAGCAAACCCCAGGTGGTGCCTAAAATCACGCAGATGATGGTGCATTTGATGGTCATGATCGCGCCCTGCATAAAGAGCGGCGCGTATTCTGAGATTATCTCCCAGCGAAATCCGGTCATACCTGTCCTTTTGGGGCCAAAACGGCCCCTTATGATGCAAATTTATTCAGCGGGAAGGGTGGGAACGTTGCTGTCAAACCATGTGGCGTAGATCTTCGCGTAGGTGCCGTCGGCAACGATCTTTTTCAGGCCGGCGTTAATTTTGCCCAGCAGCTCCTGGTTGTCTTTCGCCACGGCGATGCCGAAATACTGGCGTTCAAACTTGTCGTCAGAAACGGTTTTCAGGGCTTTTTCAGGGTGGGATTTGATGTAGTACTTGATAACGCCCACGTCGCCAACGGCGGCGTCGATGCCGTCTTCCGCAAGCTCCTGAAGCATCAGCGGCGTGTTATCAAAGCGTTTGATATCGGTGCTGTTTTTGCCCAGCGTATCGGAAACCACAATGTCGCCCGCGCTGGAGTTCACCACGCCCACCTTCTTGCCTTTCAGCGCGGCAACCGACCCCACTTTCGAATCGTCGGGCACCACGATGGACTGTTCGGCCGGGAAATAAGGCGTGGAGAACGCCACCATTGCCTTACGCTTGTCGGTGATGGTGATGCCGGAAATAATAATGTCGCGGTCGCCGGAGTTCAGCGTGGCGAAAATCCCTTCCCACGGCGTGTTAACCAGTTTGATATCAAAGCCTTCTGCTTTGGCGATAGCTTTGATGATGTCGATATCAAAACCTTCCAGCTGTTTCTGGCTGTTTTCAAACTCGAACGGGCGATAGGTGCCGCCGGAGCCGACCACGTAGGTCTGCTGTGCGGCGAAAGCTGAGGTGAGAGCGGCGGACGCCATGCATCCGGCAAAAACGACTGTCCTGGCTAACTTCCTGATCATAGGGCGCTCCGATATATTATGTATTTATGCAGTTTATTTGCATAAAAATACATAATTTGACGGAGCGCGGCAACCACAAATTCGCGTGTCGGCTCAGTTTCCACACTGGGGTTTGAGAATTGCGTCCAGCAGCGGCTGCGTTTCAGGTCGCCACGCGCCCTCTTCGCCGTCGTAATATTTGCTGTCGTTGCTCACGGCGTAGGGAAGGTGATCTTTTTGCAGCTCGCAGGCAACGAAGGTGGCGAAGGCGATCTGCTGCTTGCCCGGCGCGTTCTTCACCACGTCCCCCACGGACCACGCGCCAACCCAGCTAAGATGCCCGGTTTTCTGCTGCCAGCGCAGCACGTTGTTGATTCTGGCGCGGATGGCGGCTTTTTCCGCCGGGGTGCCGGTCGTCCAGCCGCGCTTGCCGCCGTTCGCCACCGGGCCATAGGGGAACAGATGCCAGTTTGCGAGCACCTGGGCCGGGTTCTGCGCGGGCCACTTCAGGCTGTCCGGCTGGGTATGGTTCTGCGGCGCGATGAATATCATGCGCTGCGGGGTGATTTTATGGATAGCCTTCGCGGTCCGGTCGTAAAGGCCATTGAGCTGGGCGCGGGTGAGCTTGTCCGAAGGTTCATAGAGGATATCGAAGCCCAGCTGCGGATCGCTCTGGGCAAAGAATCGCGCCACGGTTGTCCACCATGCCACAATTTTCCCATCACTTTCTGCGCCGTTCGCCGCCTGATAGCTGATTATCGGCACAACGTTATACTGCTGGCAGGCTTCGACGATTTTTTTCAGATGCACCAGCCGCTGGTGCGTTGGCTCGCCCGCCACGCGAATGCGCACGTGCCCGATGCCGCGCTGCTTAAAATCCCTCACCGCCAGCGGATCGAACTCGCGGATGCCGCGCTCGGTAATTGCCCAGTCGACAATCATCCCCACGCCAAGCTGGCTGGTATAGGTCTGCGCGGCGTTGGCAGGCGGCGATGCAGCCAGCACGCCGGTGCTAAAACAGAGGGCTGTCACAACGAGAATGGGCTTAAGCATCGGCTTTAACTTTATGACGGTGGCGGAAAAACTAATATTTAGCACGGTTTACATAAATGCGGGGAATGCGGAGTGAAATAAAACGTAACCGCGTCGCCCAATTGTGAGGCGCGGCGCGATGCTCAGCCTGCTGCCTGCGACTGCAGCCACTGGATAAACGCCTCGATTTTTGGCCACTGCCGCCCCGGCAAAGTGGAAGCGTAGTAATGCTGGTGGCATTTCAGCGTCATTTCACCGAAGGGCGCGATCAGCTCGCCGCGATCCAGGCGTTTCTGAACCAGCCTTTTGCGACCCATCGCCACGCCAAGATGGTTAACGGCGGCGATCACCGCCAGGTCCGAACGGTCGAAGCCAATCCCTGCGGCCGATGGCAGCTCGATGGCAAAGTGCTGCAGCCAGCTGTGCCATTCGTCGCTCCCGGAATCGTTGCTCCACGCCTGGCGATCGTGCAGCAGGGTACAGTGCCGCAGGTGTGACGTCTTGCTTTCAAGTTCAAAGCGTTGCGCATACTCCGGGCTGCACACGGGCAGGATAGATTCATCCATCAGGAAATGGTGGCTGAGCTGCGATGACGGGGCATCGTCGAAGTAGAGCGCGAGATCGACTCCCGCACGCTGCAGGTTGACGTTGTCGTTGCCGGTAAGAACGGTGAGGGAAATCGAAGGGTAGCGCCGCGTGAAGTCCCCAAGCGCGGGCACCAGCCAGCACTGGGCGATAGATGGCCGCGAATAAACGGTCAGCAGGCCAGACAGCTCCTGATTTTTGATATCCAGGATCTCCTGGTTGAGCGTATCCAGCGAGGATTTCAGCGCCCAGAAAACCCGTTTTCCCTCATGGGTCAGCTCGACCTTACGATGCGAGCGCACAAAGAGCTGGATGCCCAGCTCCTGCTCAAGCTGGTTAATGCGGTGGCTGACCGCGCTGGCGCTCAGGGAAAGCTCCTCCGCCGCCATGGCAAAGGACTGGTGCCGGGCGGCCACTTCAAAAGTATACAGTTTGGAAAGCTGCCAGCCGTTAAGCAGGCGGTTTCTGACGTCGCGAAGCGGATCCATAGCGTATTCCTGGAAGATAAATCGTCGCAATAGTGTAAAAGACTTGCCCGAAAACTCAGCCTTAAGATGATAAAAGTTGAATCAAAGTCTACTTTCACGGCCTTTTTATAAGCTAAATCACCTTTTTGATTCAATTTAAAACATGTGAAGTGCCATTTATATCGTTTGTCAGCCCACGGTGATTTTTATCCAATAGCCACAGACAAATTCTCGGGAGAGGTGGGGTATGGCAACTGAACTGTGGGTCGTGGGTACGCTGCTGAGTAGCATCATTTTAATCGTGTTAACCATCGTCAAAATGAAGTTCCACCCTTTCCTCGCGCTGCTGCTAGCCAGCTTTTACGTCGGCGTGATGATGGGCATGAGCCCGCTTGAGATGGTCAACGCCATTGAAAGCGGCATCGGCAGCACGCTGGGGTTCCTCGCCGCCGTCATCGGGCTTGGCACCATTTTGGGCAAAATGATGGAGGTGTCCGGCGCGGCCGAGCGAATCGGCCTGACGCTACAGCGCTGCCGCTGGCTCTCCGCCGACGTCATCATGGTGCTGGTGGGGCTAATCTGCGGCATCACGCTGTTTGTGGAGGTCGGCGTTGTGCTGCTGATCCCGCTGGCATTTTCAATCGCCAAAAAGACCCAGACCTCGCTGCTTAAGCTGGCTATTCCGCTGTGTACCGCGCTAATGGCGGTGCACTGCGTGGTTCCCCCTCATCCGGCGGCGCTGTTTGTCACCAACAAGCTGGGCGCGGATGTGGGCACCGTGATCGTTTATGGTTTGCTGGTGGGGCTGCTGGCATCGCTGGTCGGCGGGCCGCTGTTCCTGAAGCTCATCGGCGATCGCCTGCCGTTTAAGGCCGTACCCGCTGAATTCTCTGACCTGAAGGTGCGCGATGAGAAAACGCTGCCTTCGTTGGCCGCGACGCTATTCACCGTTCTGCTGCCCATCGGCCTGATGCTGGTAAAAACGGTCGCCGAGCTGAATATGGCGAAGGGCGGCACGCTGTATGGTCTGCTGGAGTTTATCGGCAACCCGATAACCGCGATGTTTATCGCCGTGTTTGTGGCCTACTACATTCTGGGCATCCGCCAGCACATCGGCATGGGCGCGCTGCTCACGCATACTGAAAATGGCTTCGGCTCAATCGCCAATATACTGTTGATCATCGGTGCCGGGGGCGCGTTTAACGCCATCCTGAAAACCAGCGGCCTCGCCGATACGCTGGCGGTGCTGCTTTCGGATCTGCATATGCACCCGATTCTGCTGGCCTGGCTGGTGGCGCTGATCCTGCACGCCGCCGTAGGCTCCGCCACCGTTGCCATGATGGGCGCGACGGCGATTGTGGCTCCCATGCTGCCGCTGTATCCGAACGTTAGCCCGGAGATTATCGCCATCGCCATTGGCTCCGGAGCTATCGGCTGCACCATCGTGACGGATTCCCTGTTCTGGCTGGTGAAGCAGTACTGCGGCGCCACGCTTAGCGAGACGTTCAAATACTATACAACGGCGACCTTTATCGCCTCCCTGCTGGCGCTGGGCGCGACGTTCCTGCTTTCTTTTATCATCTAAGCGCAAAGAGATGTTCCTATGAAAAACGCTGAAATAAACACATTAGTTAAAGATTTTCCGCTGGTGGGTGACCTGATCGCCCTGCGAGAAACCTGCTGGTTTAACCCGCAAACGACCACCTTTGCCGAAGGGCTGCCGTATGTCGGCCTGAATGAAAAAGACGTCGAGGACGCCCACGCGCGCCTGACGCGCTTTGCGCCCTACATCGAGAAGGCGTTCCCGGAAACGGCGGCCACCGGGGGCATCATCGAATCCGAGCTGGTCGCTATTCCGGCCATGCAAAAGCGCCTGGAAGAGGGGTTCCGGCAAAAAATCAGCGGCCAGCTGCTGCTGAAGAAAGACAGCCACCTGCCGATTTCCGGCTCCATCAAGGCGCGTGGCGGTATCTATGAAGTGCTGACGCACGCGGAAAAGCTCGCGCTGGAGGCCGGGCTGCTGAGCCTGGAAGATGATTACAGCAGGCTGCTTTCCCCGGAGTTCAAAGCCTTCTTTAGCCAGTACAGCATTGCCGTCGGCTCTACCGGCAACCTGGGCTTATCCATCGGCATCATGAGCGCGTGCATCGGCTTCAACGTTACCGTCCATATGTCAGCCGATGCCCGCGAATGGAAAAAGGCCAAACTGCGCAGCCACGGCGTGAAGGTCGTTGAATACGCTGAGGATTACGGCGTTGCCGTCGAGCAGGGGCGCAAGGCAGCCGAAGCCGATCCGAAGTGCTTTTTTATCGACGACGAGAACTCGCGCACGCTGTTCCTCGGCTATTCGGTTGCCGGCCAGCGCCTGAAGGACCAGTTTGCCAGCCAGGGGCGCGTGGTTGACGCGCAGCACCCGCTGTTCGTTTATCTGCCGTGCGGCGTGGGCGGCGGGCCTGGCGGGGTCGCTTTTGGCCTGAAGATGGCGTTCGGCGATAACGTTCACTGTTTCTTCGCCGAGCCGACCCACTCGCCGTGCATGCTGCTGGGCGTTTATACCGGGCTGCACGATACGATTTCCGTGCAGGATTTAGGGATCGATAACCTGACCGCCGCCGACGGCCTGGCCGTGGGGCGCGCATCCGGCTTTGTTGGCCGGGCCATGCAGCGGCTGCTCGACGGGTTCTACACGCTGGAAGACCAGACGATGTACAGCCTGCTCGGCTGGCTGGCACACGAAGAGAATATCCGCCTCGAGCCTTCTGCGCTGGCGGGAATGCCTGGCCCGCTGCACGTTAGCGCAGGCGAAGCCTATCGTCGGATGCACGGCTTCACCGAGGAGCAAATGCAAAACGCCACCCATATCGTTTGGGCAACGGGCGGCGGCATGGTGCCGGAAGAAGAGATGGCGCAGTACCTCGCGAAAGCGAAATAGCCCAGCAAAGCAAACGGGGCGGGAACCTTTCGTCCTCGCCCCGTTCTGGCTTCAGCCTCTCAACAACTTACTTCAGCTCAGGCCAGTACTCTCTGTTGGCCTCGATCAAATCGTCAAGAATCGCCTTAGCGACTGACGCGCTCGGCACGGTTTTCGACAGCGTAATCGCCTGCCACAGCTTCTGGTACGAGCGGTGTTCCCAGGCGTCCACCACCAGTTTTTCTACCGCCACCTGCTGGCTCATCAGGCCTTTCTGGAACTGCGGAATAGTGCCGACCACCAGCGGTTCCGGGCCGTTTTTGCCGACCAGGCACGGGATTTCGACCATCGCTTCCGGGTCGAAGTTATTGATAGCGCCGTTGTTCGGCACAATCAGCAGCATGCGTTCCTGGGTGTTAAAGGCGATGGCCGCCGCCAGATCGACGATGTACGACGCGTGTTCGTCGATTTCCAGCTCGCCCGCAGAGGATTTACCCGCCTGAATGATGGCGTTACAGGAGCCAAACACGTGTTTCTCGCGGTGATCCATTACCTCGTTGGCGCGGGTGCGTTCGGGGTTGGAGTGCTCTACCACGTAGTCCGGGAACAGATAGTATTTCAGGTAAGTGTTTGGGAAGGTATCCGGGTCCAGCGCCCAAACGTCCTTCGCTTTGGCAAAGGTGTCGTTCCAGCTCGCTTCCGTGCCGTGTTCGTCCGTTGGCGGAACATAGCCAAACTTGGACACGTGTTCGCGGATTTTCGGCATCAGATCGTTGCCGTCGCGATCTTCAATGGACGTCCACCAGCCGAAGTGGTTCAGACCGTAGTAGCGCACGCGCATCTCTTTGCGGTCCTTCAGGCCGACGATTTGCGCCATGCGGCTTTCGATGCCGATCGGCATATCGCAGATATTGAGGATTTTGGCCCGAGGACGCAGGCGGCGGGTCGCTTCCGCCACGATGGCCGCCGGGTTGGAGTAGTTAAGCATCCACGCGTTCGGCGAATATTTCTCCATAAAATCAACCAGCTCTAATACCCCGCCGATGGAGCGCATACCGTAGGCAATCCCGCCCGGCCCGCAGGTTTCCTGGCCCAGCACGCCGTGGCGCAGAGGGATTTTCTCGTCTTTTTCACGCATCGGATATTTGCCGACGCGGATGTGCGCCATCACGAAGTCCACGTCGGTAAAGGCTTCTTGCGGATCGGTGGTGTAGCTAAATTCGATATCCGGAGCCTGTTCTTTAAGGATAACTTTGCAGGCTTCGGCGATGGTTTCCTGGCGCGCGCCGTCGTTGTCATAGAACTTCAGGGCGCGCAGCGGGAAGCGGTGCTGGTTCGCCAGCAGCATCAAAACGATACCAGGGGTGAACGTGCTGCCGCCGCCGGCTACAACTACAGAGAATTTTTTCATGATACTGCCTCCGTCATGGATTTAAGTTCGGTCGAAGAAGTGTCTTTCATCAGGGTTTCTAGCTGGTCGCGGACCTGCGGGACGTGCAGCCCGACAATCACCTGAATACCGTTGCCGCGTCGCACCACGCCGTGGGCACCGAGGGCTTTAAAGATTTCGTCGCTTTGGGTCATCGCCATATCCGCAAGGGTGATGCGTAAGCGGGTGGCGCAGTTATTCACGCTGACGATGTTGCCGCTGCCGCCGAGCGCTTCGAGGAAGCCTGCGGCCTGGCCAAGCTTGGTTTCTTTGCTCGCGGCGGCGGTGGTCAGCCCGCGCGAGGCTTTGTAATCCGCCTTGCTGTAGAGCTTGATTTCGCTGTCTTCGCGGCCCGGCGTTTTTAGGTTGAAGCGCAGGATCAGCGTGCGGAACACGACGAAGTAGATGCCGGTGAAGATGAGGCCGATGCCAATCTGGGTGAACATCATCGACGCGTGGTTATGGAACATCGGGATCCAGTTCTGCGGCAGGAACTGGTCGAGCAGCCCGCCGCCCATGTTGCCGACCACGCCGCACATGTACATCACCGTCGCCATGGTGGCGGCCAGGAAGGCGTGCACCGCAAACAGCACCGGGGAAATAAACAGGAAGGTGAACTCCAGCGGCTCGGTAATGCCGACCAGCATGGCGGTGAGCGTGGCCGGGATCAGCAGACCTGCAACCTTGACGCGGTTTTCCGGTGCCGCCGTGGCGTAAAGCGCCAGCGCAATCCCCAGGCAGCCAAAGATTTTCGAGTTGCCGTGAAGCGCAAATCCGCCTTCCGGGAACAGGGTTTTCAGCGGCAGCGTGCTCTGGCTGAATTCCTGCAAATGCTGCGCCCAGTAAACCTGAATACCGCCTTCCACTACCGCCGGGCCAAAGATGAACGGGCCATAGATGAAGTGGTGCAGGCCGGTTGGGATCAGGATGCGTTCAAGGAAGGTGTAAACCCACACGCCAAGCGACCCGGCGTTGCGCAGAAATTCCTGAAGGGATTCAATGCCCATCTGCACTTTTGGCCAGCCGAACAGCGTGATCCAGGCGCAGGGGATCATCGCGAAGAAGGCGACAATCACCACGAAGGAGCTGCCCTGGAAGATGCCGAGGAACACCGGCAGCGGCTTATCGAAATAGCGGTTGTGGATGGCGGTGACGAACCCGGAAATCACAATCGCGCCGATAATGCTGGTATCGAGCGTTTTGATCCCGGCAATCATCGTCAGCCCGCTGCCCGCAACCGGATCGACGTTGAAATCCACGCCGAAGTAGTGGCCCCAGGTCATGCCCATCGCGTTAATGAAGTAGTTCCAGGTCATAAAGCTGACCAGCACGGCGAGGCAGGCGCGGCCCTGAGCCTGCTTTGCGAGGCCAATCGGCAGGCCGACGGCGAAGATCAGCGGCATGTTGCGAAACACCGTCCAGCCGCCTTCTTCAATGATGTGGACGATTTGGGCGAATAAGTTATCGGGTGCGGTTAGCGCTTCGCCGACGAACATCGGGTTGCGCAGCATAATGGCGATGCCGACAACAATCCCGGCGAACGGGAACAGCAGGACGGGGGTGAACATCGCGCCACCAAAACGTTGTATTTGACTGAGCATTTTTAAATCCTCACGTAACAACCTGTAGGGTAAGTGACCTTATTTTTTTAAGCTGGTCTGAGACTGAGAGTAGGGAGGCGCGGGGGACTTATCTTTGGCCGACGTAGCGATTCGTGATCGCTTTCATGGTTTTTATTTACCCTTAGTTGTCTACTTTTTAGGTTAAATTTAGACAGGGTGATTTCCCGCTTAATATTGGCTGGATGAATGAACAATAAAAATCATAACAATCAATTGTTTGAATGTTGAAATGAAGGTTCATTAAGCGCAGCGCGAAGCCGCTAAGAGGTCTACTGGTGATCTACAAATCTATCGCCGATCGGTTACGTATTCGGCTCAATTCCGCCGATTTTAGCATCGGCAGCCCGCTTCCCGCCGAAAAGCGCCTGGCCGAAGAGTTCGGCGTATCGCGGATGACAGTGCGCAAAGCGGTGGATCTGCTGGTGGGCTGGGGGCTGGTGATTCGCCGCCACGGCAGCGGCACCTACGTGGCAAAAAAAGACGTACACCACGAAACCACCAACCTGACCGGCTTTATTGAGGTGATGCGCAATCAGGGAAAAGAGGTGGTGAGCGAGGTGCTGGAGTTCAACGTGATGCCCGCGCCGCCCGCCATCGCCAGCCAGCTGCGGATTAATATTGATGAACGGATCTACTTCTCGCGCCGCGTTCGCTCCGTCGACGGAAAGCCGCTGATGGTTGAGGACAGCTATATGCCGGTGAAATTATTCCGCAACCTGTCGGTGGCGCATCTTGAAGGCTCGAAGTTCAGCTATATAGAAGACGAGTGCCACATCGTCGTGCGCGGCAACTACGAAAGCCTGACGCCGGTGCTGGCGGACAGGAAAATGGCGAAGCTGATGAATATCGACGAGCTGACGCCCATCCTGCGCATCACGTCCCTGTCGTACAGCGACAGCGGCGATTACGTGAATTATTCCGTGATGTTCAGAAACGCCAGCGAATACCAGGTGGATTACCATCTGCGGCGGGAGCACGTGAAGGAAGTGCCGCAAGGTCTGTAAAGCGGGGCGGGTAAGCGAAACGCCACCCGCCGGAGGATTAAAGCACGCCCCAGAAAATCACCGCCAGCAGCTGCGGCGTGATAATACGCAGGAACATTACCAGCGGATAAACCGTGGCGTAGGAGAGCGCGGCCGCACCGCTTGTGGCGTGAAGACCGTTGGCAAAGGCCAGCGCAGGAGGATCGGTCATCGACCCGGCGAGCATGCCGCACAGCGTCAGGTAGTTCATTTTGGCGAAGATTCTCGCCAGCAGGCCCACGGTAATCAACGGAATGGCGGTGATCAGAATGCCGTAGCCAATCCAGCTCACGCCGTCGCCGTGCACCAGCGTTTCGATGAAATCCCCGCCCGACTTCAGGCCGACCACCGCCAGGAACAGCACGATCCCCAGCTCGCGCAGCGCCAGGTTAGCGCTCGGCGGCATAAACCAGTACAGCTTGCCGATGCTGCCGATTCGCCCGAGGACAATCGCCATAATCAGCGGCCCGCCCGCCAGCCCCAGACGCAGCGCCACCGGGAAGCCTGGAATAAACACCGGAATCGACCCGAGCAGCACGCCCAGCCCGATACCGATAAACACCGGCAGCATCTGCACCTGCTGGAGTTTCTGCTGGGCGTTGCCTACCTCATTCGCCACGGCCTCGATGGATTCCGGGCGGCCGACCAGATTTAAGATATCGCCAAACTGCAGGCTGGCGTTGCTGCTGGCCACCAGCTCGACGCCTGCGCGATTCAGGCGGGAGATCACCACGTCGTATTTCTGCTTCAGGTGGAGGTCGCGGATTTTTTTGCCAAGCACCTTTTCGTTGGTCACCACCACGCGTTCGACGCGCAGGTTCGTGCCGCGCGTGGAGAGCGAGGTATCCACCTCCTGACCGATCACCAGCAGCGCCTTGTGCAGATCTTTTTCCATGCCGACAAGGTGCAGCAGGTCGCCGGTCTGGATGACCGTGCCCGGCGCGGGCACCATCAGTTCCTCGCCGCGTTTTAAGCGCGAGCAGATAATGTCGTCGCTATTGAGAATCGGCACATCCTGAATCGCCAGCCCGTTCAGGTTGGGATTTACCACGCAGATATTCATGGTGTGCAGCTGGGCATGGCTGTGCCCGTTGCTGATATCGAACTGCTGCGCTTCACGGTCGACGTTGATACGAAACGCCATGCGCACCAGCCACATGCTGAGCAGAATCCCGCAAATGCCAAACGGGTAGGCCATAGCGTAACTCATGCCCATTTGGTCGACGAGATTCGCGGGCGTGCCTAAATCGGTCAGGATTTGCTGCCCCGCCCCCAGCGCGGGCGTGTTGGTGACCGCGCCGGAGAAAATCCCCAGCACCACCGGCAGCGGCACGTCGAAGAGCTTGTAGATAATCGCGGTGACCAGCGCGCCGATGACCACAATCAGGATGGCAAAAAGGTTGAGCCGCAGGCCGGAGACGCGAAGAGAAGAGAAGAAGCCCGGCCCGACCTGAATGCCGATGGTATAGACGAAGAGGATAAGGCCGAATTCCTGAATGAAGTGCAGCATGTCGCCGTTCAGGCTGATCCCGGCCTGATCCACAAAATGGCCGACAATAATGCCGCCGAACAGCACGCCCCCGATGCCAAAGCCAACGCCGCGGATTTTGATATTGCCAATCCACAGGCCAACGACTGCCACCAGCGCGAGCATGCTGACGGTTAACGCTATTCCACTCATACCCGGTTCCTTGTGAATAACATTATTGTTACTAAGGATTCTGGCAGAGCGGCAGGCGTCTTAATGGGGTCTGGAGCACAAAAAAGCCCCCAAAAATGGGGGCTTAACGAGGTTTGCTGTCGGAGGGCGCTAACGCTTGTACGACCTACGAATGCGGTTTGTAGAGTAGATAAGCGCCAGCGCAATCCACCGGTATTAACCTTCGATGGCCGGGCGCTCGGTATTAATCGCGATGCGCTGCGGCGCAATTTCCTGCGGGATTTCGCGCACCAGGTCAATGTGCAGCAGGCCGTTGGTGAAGCTCGCGCGGGAGACATGCATATGCTCGGCAAGCGTGAAGCTCAGGCTGAACGGCTGGATAACCAATCCCTGATGCAGCCAGGTTGGCTCTTTTTCAGGCTTAACCGGCGTGCCCTTCACGACCAGGCGCGTGCCTTCGAGTTCGATATCCAGGTCTTCCTGGCGGAACCCTGCCAGCGCAAGGGTGATGCGGTAATGGTTGTCGTCGCCTTTTTCGATGTTATAAGGCGGGAACCCCTGGCTTTCGTTGGCGGTTTGCAGGGCGTTGGCCAGTTTGTCGAAGCCGATCCATTGACGCAGCAGAGGTGATAAATCGTAGTTACGCATATGTTTTCTCCTTCTTTGAAGCGAGTTGATACCTGGCAATATGCGGATTGCCATTAGCTCCCAATCGGCGAGCCGGATGTTTAAGGCCGCACCGGGCGGCCCGGATAAATTAGTTAATTTCGATGCGACGAGGCTTCATCGACTCAGGGATAACGCGCTCGAGATCGATATACAGCAGGCCGTTCACCAGGTTGGCACCACGGATGTGGATGTTTTCCGCCAGCTGGAATTTGCGTTCGAAGTTCCGCTCGGCGATGCCCTGGTAGAGATAGGTGCGTTCTGGCTGCTCGCCGGCGTGCGCGCCTTTGACCACCAGCAAATTGTCCTGGGCGGTAATTTCCAGCTCGCTTTCCGCAAAGCCTGCGACGGCAATCGCAATGCGATAGTGGTTTTCGTCGACTAATTCAACGTTGTACGGAGGATAGCCACCGTTGCTTTGGCTTTGGTTGTTTTCAAGCAGGTTGAACAGGCGGTCGAAACCAATGGCAGAACGATAAAGCGGGGATAGGTCGAAATTACGCATAGTTAAAAGCTCCTGAAATCAGCGAGGTTTAAATTGGCCTTCCGTCGTGGACAGGCCGGGAAACCAGAGCACCCTTCCGGCGTACTCTCTTACGGTCACATTCCTAAAATGGTTCCTAAGTCATACTTTTCAAGACGACTTAATGGAAATTTTTTGCGGGTTTCGCGGTCAACACATAGACTGAAACAAGATGTAAACCAGAATTATCTGCGACAGCCGCCACAGAGCGGTGATTTCAGCCTATTTTTTCTCTACGCGGGTGCTATAACCGCCCTGTAGCCTGGCCGGAAAATGGTCCTTTAAAATGAACATAACAGCGATGATGAAAAGCTATTTCCCAAAAATTATTCTGAGCAGCGGATTGCTCGTTTTGAGCGGTTGTTCAAGCGTGATGACCCATACCGGCGGGCAAGAGGGCTACTATCCCGGTACGCGCGCCAGCTACGATATGCTGGCGGACAGCGAAACAAGCTGGGGATACAAACCCTTTGTCGCGCTGGATATGCCGTTCACGGCGGTAATGGATACCGTGCTGCTGCCCTGGGATATGTTCCGCAACGACAAATCGCTCAAGTCACAGGTTGAGGCCAGCGAAAGCAAGAATCTGGCGACCAACTCCGTCATCCCGCCCGCCCAGTAATTCAGTCCGGCGCTGCTATAGCCCGGTTTCGGTGATAAAAATCTGACGGTATCCGTCAACGTCCTGCATCCAGGCGATGTGCCTGCCATCCGGTGAGAAGACGACCGCATCGGCAGACGGCACCGCGCTGCCCTGCTGCGTTAGCGGCGTGATTTCTCCGCTTTGCGCGTCGCACAGCACAATTCGATTATCCAGCACGAATCCCAAAGCCTTCCCGGAAGGATGCCAGTTGAACGCGGACTGGATATCCGTTTCCCCGCGCGTGAGCTGCTGCGGCTCGCCGCCGCCTGGCGATATCAGCCACGCCTGCACCACGCCGTCTTCATCCTTCATCAAAAACGCCAGCCTATTGCCCTGCGGATTGCCGCGCACCCAGTGCCGTGGCTGGCTGACGAGGCCCGGAAAGCGGCGCTGATGGGTGAACGTCAGGCGGCGCTGCGCCACGCCTGCGGGCGGCGCGGGAAGCGTGGTTTCGGTGCCTTCCAGCGGCGCGCCGCACGGCGTGCGCCATAACGTTTCATCTTCCGGCAGATCGACAATAAACAGTTCGGGCACTTTCTCGCCCTGGGCGGAAAGCGTGTCGCCGATAAACGCCAGCGCCCAGCGCTGCGTGCTGCCGTCCGGCTTGCGATAGCCGTTTGCGCCAACCCAGCCCTCTTCATAGGCGCGGTTAATCTCATCGCTGCCGGGCCGTGGTAACGCCGTGGTGCGGCTGACCAGCACGCAGAAATGGCTGCCGTCGTATTCACGCGGATGTTGTTTGACGGGATTAACCGGGCCGAACGGCAGCGCGACGCCGACGTTGCGCAGGTCCAGCGCCGGGTCAAGCTCGTGCATAACGTGGTCGTTATAGGTGAAGCTCAGACGCGAACCGTCCGGGCTCCAGACGTGAACGTGGCTGCCGCCGCGCAGCGCGCCCGGCGTAAAGGGTGCGGTGATATCCATCGCATCCAGGTTGCTTACTGCGCCTTTTTCCACCACTACGCCGCGACGATGGTGAAAGTCGTAATGCCAGTCCGCATCCGGGTTTTCCGGGCCGTGGATAAACACGTAGCGGTTTGGCGTCTGCGGGTTCACCGTTACCACGCCAACGTGTGCGCCAGCCGGAGCCTGATAAACCACCTCGACTTCGCCGGAATGGATATTCACCCGTTCGATGGTTTGGCCGGTAAACGACGCGCCGGAAGGACGAACGTCAAAGGCGAGCCACTCGCCGTCCGGCGTCCAGGCGTTGATATTGGTGAGCTGGTGATTTCGCGGTGCAAAGGTGAGTTGTTTAGTCACGAAAATGATTACCCTGAAGCATTAGTCGCCTCAGAGTACACTTCATACCCACTTCACAAAAGCCCACTATTTTCCGTTTATTAACGTCTGCAACGGGAAATCTCAGTGGAACATTACGATATTGCAATTATCGGCCTTGGCCCGGCGGGCGCGACCCTTGCGCGCACCCTGGCCCCGCACTGGCGGGTGCTGGCTCTTGATAAAAAGCAGCGGGAAGGCGAAGAGGGTTTTCAGAAACCCTGCGGCGGTTTACTGGCACCGGATGCCCAGCGCTCATTTATAAGATCGGGAATAAATTTACCCGTGCACGTGCTGGCCAACCCGCAGATATTCAGCGTAAAAACCTTCGATTTGCAGTCGGACGTGGTATGCAACTACCAGCGAACGTACATCAATATTAATCGCCATACCTTTGATTTATGGCTTAAAACGCTGATCCCAAATTCGGTGGATGTTCGCCACGACGCCCTGTGCAAGCGTATAGAAAAGAACGGTGATACTTATCGGATTCAGTTTGTCGATGGGGGAAAAACGCATGAGGTGAGCGCGCGCTATCTTGTCGGCGCGGACGGTGCAAACTCGCTGGTTCGCCGCACGGTTTATCCACAGCACAGCATCCGCAAATATCAGGCGATCCAGCAGTGGTTTACCGAAAAACACGCGCGCCCGTTCTATTCATGCATTTTTGATAATGACATTACGGACTGCTACGCCTGGAGCATGTCGAAAGATGGCTACTTTATTTTTGGCGGTGCTTTCCCGATGAAGGAGGGCAGGCAGCGCTACGGTGCGTTGAAGGCGAGGATGGCGGCCCGTTCGTTTGTTTTTACCGAACCGGTAAAAGAGGAAAAATGCATCGTGCTTTGCCCGTCCAGATGGCGCGATTTTGTGTGCGGCAGGGACAACGCTTTTCTCATTGGCGAAGCAGCAGGCTTTATCAGCGCCAGCTCGCTGGAAGGGATTAGCTACGCGCTGGACAGCGCGGAAATTCTGGCAAATATCTTTAACGAACGGCATGTGACGCCGAACGTCGCCTATTGGAAAGGAACAGGCAAGCTGAGAAGGAAGCTTTTCACAAAGGTGATTAAAGCGCGGATTTTAACCTCCGCGTGGTCGCGCAGGCTGGTGATGAAAAGCAGGATCGCCGACGTGCCGCTCGCTTATGAGGATTAGCCGCGACGGCGTTTAGCGTTATCGGGTAGACGTATGCGCTACCCGATAAACCCACGGAAAAATCAGTTCAGCACGAACTTTTCGATGGCGTAAGCCACGCCGTCTTCCAGGTTGGATTTGGTGACAAAGTTGCTGACCTCTTTAACTTTATCGATGGCGTTTTCCATCGCCACGCCGATGCCCGCGTACTCCAGCATCGCGATGTCGTTTTCCTGATCGCCCAGCGTCATCACCTCTTCCTGCTTGATGCCCAGCGATTCAGCCAGCGCTTTCACGCCCGTGCCTTTATTCACGCGCTTATCAAGGATTTCCAGGAAATACGGGGAGCTTTTAAGCAGGGTGTAGCGGTCGTAAACCTCTGCGGGGATTTTTGCGATGGCTTTATCGAGGATTACCGGATCATCGATCATCATCACCTTCAGGAACTGGCCGTCTTTCGCCATATTTTCCGCCTCGCAGAAGACCAGCGGGATATTGGCGATAAAGGATTCGTGGACGGTGTAGTAGCTGATATCGCGGTTGGCGGTGTAGAGCGTGTGGCGATCCAGCGCATGGAAATGAGAGCCGACTTCGCGGGAAAGCTGCTCCAGATAACGGTAGTCGTCATAGCTGAGCGCGGTCTGCGCGACGGTGCTGCCGTCGTTTGCTTTCTGCACCAGCGCGCCGTTATAGGTGATGCAGTAGTCGTTTGGCTGGTCCATATGCAGCTCGCGCAGGTAGTTCTCAACGCCTGCATAAGGGCGGCCGGTGCAAAGCACAACGTTCACGCCGCGCTGGCGGGCGCTGGCAATGGCGGCTTTAACGGCAGGGGAAATCGTGTGGTCTGGCAGCAATAGGGTGCCGTCCATATCAATCGCAATCAATTTTATAGGCATAGTATTTTCTGAGGTAATGAATTTATTCCATGCTAACGCGATTGCGCCTGCAAAAATAGTACCTGGATTTATGTGAAAAAGGTCCGTTTTCGATAAAAAAACGCCACCCGAGTACAGAACTCGCGGTGGCGTTTATCGGTTAGCTAAAGAACTTATCACGCAGGATATGGAACCCTTTGGTTAGCAGGTCTTCGTCGTCGTGTTTGACTTCGCCCGCGGGTGAAAGCGCATCGACGATTTTAGGGAACTGCTCGGACAGCAGAATCGACGCGCCGCCGACGTCAATGCCCAGCTTTTGAGCAAGCCCGCTCAGCGCCGGAATACCAAAAACTTCCTGAATTTGTTCAGGATTAACGCTTTGGTTGTGCGCGCCGCTCAGCCAGGAGTTAACGGTTTCGCCAAATCCTTTCTCGCGGAACTTCTCAAGAATGGCCTGAATCCCGCCCTGTTGATTTATCCACTCGAGGATGACTTTGAATTTTGCCGCATCGCCACCCCCGAGCATGCCGGTAACCTGATCGAATAGACCCATAGTTGTGTCCTCTTGCGATTACGACGTGTGCTTTAGAAGTGTATGTCACAGCGGGGATTTAGCGCGGAAATAAAGGGATTTTGCTGCAGAAGATGCTGGCGGGCAAGACGCCCACCAGCAGGGACAGACTTAGATATCGATGTTCGCCGCTTTCAGGGCGTTTTCTTCGATAAAGGCACGACGTGGTTCAACCGCATCGCCCATCAGGGTGGTGAACAGCTGATCGGCGGCAATCGCATCTTTTACGGTTACGCGCAGCATACGGCGGCTTTCTGGGTCCATGGTGGTTTCCCACAGCTGCTCTGGGTTCATTTCGCCCAGACCTTTGTAGCGCTGAATAGACAGGCCACGACGGGACTCTTTCACCAGCCACTCCAGCGCCTGTTCGAAACTGGCAATTGGCTGACGGCGTTCGCCACGTTCGATAAACGCGTCTTCTTCGATAAGGCCGCGCAGCTTCTCGCCGAGCGAGCACAGACGGCGGTATTCGCCACCGACGACAAACTCGTGCTCCAGCGGGTAGTCGGTATCGACGCCGTGGGTACGCACGCGGATGACCGGCTCGAAGATGTTCAGCTCGCGGTTTTCACGCACGATGGAGTTCCAGGTGCTGCCGTGCTGCTCTTTTTCGTTCAGCTGGGTCACCAGCGCGGTCACCCACTCGCCCACTTTGCCTTCGTCAGCCAGATCGGCTTCGGTAAGCGTTGGGTGATAAACGAGGTTGTTCAGCAGGTTGCGCGGGTAGCGTCGCTCCATGCGACCAATCATTTTCTGGGAGGCGTTGTACTCAGAAACCAGTTTTTCCAGCGCTTCGCCTGCCAGAGCAGGAGCGTGGGCATTGGCGTGCAGCGTAGCGCCATCCAGCGCGATGGAGATCTGGTACTGGTCCATCGCCTCATCGTCTTTGATGTACTGCTCCTGCTTGCCTTTCTTCACCTTGTAGAGCGGCGGCTGGGCGATGTATACGTGGCCACGCTCAACGATTTCCGGCATCTGGCGGTAGAAGAAGGTCAGCAGCAGGGTACGGATGTGAGAACCATCGACGTCCGCATCCGTCATGATGATGATGCTGTGGTAGCGCAGCTTGTCCGGGTTGTATTCGTCACGGCCGATGCCGCAGCCCAGCGCGGTGATAAGCGTTGCCACTTCCTGAGAGGCGAGCATCTTGTCGAAGCGCGCTTTCTCAACGTTAAGGATTTTACCCTTCAGCGGCAGGATCGCCTGGTTCTTACGGTTACGCCCCTGTTTTGCAGAGCCGCCCGCAGAGTCCCCTTCCACGAGGTACAGTTCGGAGTGGGCCGGGTCGCGTTCCTGACAGTCCGCCAGTTTACCCGGCAGGCCTGCCAGGTCCAGCGCGCCTTTACGGCGGGTCATTTCACGCGCGCGACGCGCTGCTTCACGAGCACGAGCGGCATCGATAATTTTGCCGACGACGATTTTCGCGTCGCTCGGGTTTTCCAACAGGTATTCGGCCAGCAGTTCGTTCATCTGCTGCTCAACCGCGGATTTCACCTCGGAGGAAACCAGCTTGTCTTTGGTCTGCGAGGAGAATTTCGGATCCGGCACCTTCACGGAAACCACGGCAATCAGGCCTTCGCGGGCGTCGTCGCCGGTGGCGCTGACTTTCGCTTTTTTGCTATAGCCTTCTTTGTCCATGTACGCGTTAAGGGTACGCGTCATCGCCGCACGGAAACCAGCGAGGTGCGTGCCGCCGTCGCGCTGCGGAATGTTGTTGGTGAAGCAGTAAATATTTTCCTGGAAACCGTCGTTCCACTGCAGCGCCACTTCCACGCCGATACCGTCTTTTTCAGTGCTGAAATAGAACACGGTTGGGTGGATAGGGGTTTTGTTCTTGTTGAGGTACTCAACGAATGCGCGGATACCGCCTTCATAATGGAAGTGGTCCTGACGGCCATCGCGTTTGTCGATCAGGCGGATAGACACGCCGGAGTTCAGGAACGACAGCTCGCGCAGGCGTTTTGCCAGGATATCGTATTCGAACTCAATCACGTTGGTGAAGGTTTCGTGGCTCGGCCAGAAGCGCACCTGCGTACCGGTAACATCGGTATCGCCAGTGACCGCCAGCGGGGCCTGCGGCACGCCGTGGACGTAGGTCTGCTGATGGATTTTGCCTTCGCGGCGAATCAGCAGTTCCAGCTTCTGGGACAGGGCGTTGACTACCGATACACCTACACCGTGCAGACCACCGGAAACTTTATAAGAGTTGTCATCGAATTTACCGCCCGCGTGCAGCACGGTCATGATGACTTCGGCTGCGGACACGCCTTCTTCCGGGTGAATACCGGTCGGAATACCACGGCCATCATCCGTTACGGAAACGGAGTTATCGGCGTGGATGGTGACAACGATATCTTTACAGTGGCCAGCGAGTGCTTCGTCGATAGCGTTATCCACGACCTCAAATACCATGTGGTGCAGACCGGTGCCGTCGTCCGTATCGCCGATATACATGCCCGGGCGCTTACGTACCGCATCCAGCCCCTTAAGGACTTTGATACTGGAGGAGTCATAAGAATTCGACATCAACGTTTCTCGCTCATTTATTCTTGGGTTAATCCGCTATTTTACCCTGATCTACGGCGAACATCTTTGAATTTTTGTCCGCCATATCCATCACATGGTCCGCGCTTATCGCGCTAACAAAAACCTGTGATTCCGTTGCCTTTAACCGGCTGGCTAATAGACCACGCCGAGCGTCGTCTAGTTCAGAGGCAAAATCATCTATCAGATACAGGCAACGCCGCCCGTTCTGTCGGGTGAGAAACTCACCCTGCGCCAGTCTTAGGGCGCACATCAGTAATTTAAGCTGTCCGCGAGACAGGGTGTCCTCGACGGGCGCGCCATCGGCACGAATTCGAAAATCAGCTTTGTGAGGGCCGTGAGCGGTATAGGTCAGCATGCGATCGCGTTCGAAGCTGCGTTCCAGTACCTCAGCGTAATCACTCTCCTTTTCCCAGCCGCGCTGGAAAGAGAAACTCAGTGAGAACTCGGGCAAAAATTGTGCGCAGGTATCAGCCATATCATCCGCAATAGCTGCACTGTATTCAGCGCGCCAGCGGCTTATTTGCTCGGCCAGCGGGATGAGTTCCTTATCCCATGGACGCAGCTGCGCGTAGTGTGTGACCTGCCGCAACGCGGCGTTTCGTTGCTTAAGCAGGCGCTTGAGGTTGCTCCAGGCAACAAAAAAACCGGGTTCGTTATGGAAACATCCCCAATCGAGGAAGGCTCTACGGTATTTGGGGCCGCCGTTGAGCAATGTAAACCCCTCGGGGGTAATCAGCTGCATCGGCATGAGCAGCGCGAGTTCCGCCACTTTGTGGCCGTCGCTGCCGTCGATGCGCACTTTACTGTCGCCCGAGCGGTCTTTGGTCAGGCCGACGGAGGTTTCCCTTTCGCCGTCCTTTAACCGCCCGTGCAACACAAAAGATTCCTGTTCGTGACGGATCACGCGCTCGATTTTCAGGCTGCGAAAAGCACGGCCGTGCCCGAGGGTATAAATCGCCTCAAGCACGCTGGTTTTACCGCTACCGTTGGCACCGACCAGGAAGTTAAAGCCAGGAGAGAGAGCCAGATCCGCGTTTTCTATATTGCGAAAATCTTTGATTAACAGTCGGGTGAGCGACATCTACAGTCTCATTGGCATCACAACATAGGCAGCCGCTTGCGAAGCCGCATCTTCAATCTGCACGCTGGAAACGGAGTCGGTCAGCAGGATGCGCACGTTTTCGCACTTCAGCGCGTTGAGCACATCAAGCACGTAGCTGACGTTAAAGCCGATTTCCAAATCAGCGCCGTCGTAGGAGACATCCAGAATTTCTTCTGCTTCTTCCTGCTCCGGGTTGTTGGCGGTGATTTTGATTTGATTCTGGCTGACGTACAGGCGCACGCCGCGGAATTTCTCGTTGGACAGAATGGCCGCACGGGCAAAAGCCTGCTTGAGCAGATCGCAGCCTGCATCAAGGTGTTTATCCGGGTTCTTCGGCAATACGCGGCGATAATCCGGGAAACGACCGTCAACCAGCTTCGAAGTGAAGATAAAGTCGCCGACGTGGGCGCGAATATTATTGCTGCCGATCTGTACGCGCAGCGGGGTGTCGCCGCCGTCGAGCATACGCATTAGCTCAATCACGCCTTTTCGCGGCACGATCACCGAATGGTTCGGCAGTTCCTGACCAATCGGCATGGAACAGACGGCCAGACGGTGCCCGTCGGTGGCAACGGTGCGCAGCTCTTCCCCTTCGGTTTCAAACAGCATGCCGTTGAGGTAGTAGCGCACGTCCTGATGAGCCATAGAGAACTGCGTGGCTTCGATCAGACGTTTCATGGTCGCCTGCGGCAGGGTAAATTCAACTTCGCTCTGCCAGTCGTCCAGGTTCGGGAAGTCTGCCGCCGGTAACGTAGAGAGCGAGAAACGGCTGCGGCCGGAGCGAACCAGCATGCGGTCGCCCTCCAGCTGAACGGCAATTTCAGCGCCTTCAGGCAGGCCACGACAGATATCGAAGAATTTGCGGGCGGGCACAGTAGTGGCACCCGGCTCATGCGGCTGCACCAGGGCGACGCGCGCAACCATCTCCATTTCCAGATCGGTCCCGGTTAAAGAGAGCGCACCTTCCGCGACTTGCAACAGCAGGTTGCCGAGAATCGGTAACGTCGGACGGCCGCCTAATGGGCCACTCACCTGTTGCAGCGGTTTTAATAAAGTTTCACGTTCAACGGTAAATTTCATAGCGTCACGAAGATAATGTTCTGATTAGGTTGGAGAAGTCTTCTTTGATGTCGTGGCTTTCTTCACGCAGCTGCTCGATTTTACGGCAGGCGTGCAGCACGGTGGTATGGTCGCGGCCACCAAAGGCATCGCCGATTTCCGGCAGGCTATGGTTGGTCAGTTCTTTCGCCAGTGCCATCGCCATTTGACGCGGGCGGGCAACGGAGCGAGAACGACGCTTGGACAGCAGGTCAGCAACCTTAATCTTGTAATACTCGGCCACCGTCTTCTGGATATTGTCGATGGTGACGAGTTTTTCCTGCAGCGCCAGCAGATCGCGCAGCGCTTCACGCACGAAATCGATAGTAATGGCGCGCCCGGTAAAGTTGGCGTTGGCAATGACGCGGTTCAGTGCCCCTTCCAGCTCACGTACGTTAGAGCGAAGGCGCTTGGCAATAAAGAAGGCCACTTCGCCCGGCAGGCGAATGTCATTCTCATCGGCTTTTTTCATCAGGATCGCCACACGAGTTTCTAACTCAGGCGGTTCGATCGCAACGGTCAGCCCCCAGCCGAAGCGGGATTTCAGACGATCCTCAACACCGTTGATCTCTTTTGGATAACGATCCGAGGTAAGAATGATCTGTTGGTTACCTTCAAGCAGGGCATTAAAGGTATGGAAGAATTCTTCCTGTGAGCGCTCTTTATTGGCAAAAAACTGAATGTCATCGATGAGCAGCGCGTCGACCGAACGGTAATAGCGTTTGAACTCTTCAATGGCGTTGTTCTGCAGGGCTTTCACCATGTCCTGAACGAAACGTTCAGAGTGCATGTACACCACTTTGGCGTTCGGCTTACGGGCAATAATGCCGTTACCCACCGCATGCAGCAGGTGCGTTTTACCCAGACCCGTGCCGCCATAAAGGAAGAGAGGGTTGTATGCGCCACCCGGGTTGTCTGCCACCTGGCGTGCCGCCGCGCGTGCCAGCTGGTTCGACTTACCTTCTACGAAGTTATCGAAGGTGTGCTTCAGGTTGACGTTAGATCGGTATGACTGCTCGGCAGGTGCCGGGAGGTTGTCCCAGCTGGGGCGCAT